>NZ_JAFIBQ010000001.1:0-4598659 GCF_017833075.1 Arthrobacter sp. PvP103
TCCACTGGCCGGTCCGCTGCTTGCCACGAGTTCGCTGAGTGCCTCCGGAACGGTCGCGGCACTTGCCATCGCTGCCACGGTGGTGGATGTCTCTCCCTTCTCCACCGACGGCGCGCTGGTGGTAGCAAACGCCCGCGACGACGATCGGCAGCGCGTCTACCGGCAGCTGATGGCCTACGCCGGCGGAGTGGTGCTGTTCGCCCCGGCCCTGGCCTGGGTCCTGCTGGTACCCACCGGCATTATGTAGCCGAACAGCGACGCAGCTTCAGCCCGGAGCCAGTTCGACGGCGCTGACACACCGAGTCCGACGGCACCAGACCGCAGTGGGGCGGCGAATGATGATCACCGGGATCATCGCCTATTCGCAACGCGCGCCGCTCCACTGCACCGCCACGCAAGAGCGCTGCCAGGGACCCGGCCCTTTTCCGAAGCGCGAACTTCAAGGATCACCCAGGACCGGCTCTCCTTCCACGCCGGCCAGGGGTGATCCTTTGCGTTCGACGTGGCGTCGCTATTTTCACCGTCGAAACCCGTAGCAGGCGCTGGCACCGCCATTCCGGCCAAACTCGGTGGAGAGCCGATGCTTGTGGGCGATGTTTAGGGCAGACTGGTGGCGTGAGCGGAATCCGGTGGGTGCTGCACGTCGATCTCGACCAGTTCATTGCGGCGGTCGAAGTGCTCCGGCGGCCGGAGCTTGCGGGCAAGCCGATCATTGTCGGCGGTCGGGGCGATCCTGCGGAACGAGCTGTGGTGGCGACCGCGTCCTACGAAGCAAGGGCGTTCGGCGTGGGTTCCGGAATGCCGTTACGCATTGCGGCCCGGAAAGTGCCCGACGCTGTGATCCTGCCCGTCGACCAGGAGGCTTACCTCGCGGCGTCCGAAACGGTGATGGCCACCCTGCGCGCGCAGCCGGGCGCCACCGTGCAGGTGCTGGGCTGGGATGAAGCCTTTGTAGGCACTGAGACGGAGAACCCGGAAGCCTACGCCCGGCAGGTGCAGGCCGCTGTCCTGGAGCGAACGCAGCTGCATTGCAGCATAGGCATCGGCGACACTTTGATCCGGGCCAAGGTCGCCACCGGTTTCGGCAAGCCGGCCGGCGTCTTCCGCCTCACTTCAGCTAACTGGCTCAAGGTCATGGGCGACCTGCCCACCAAAGACCTGTGGGGCGTTGGAACCAAAGTGTCTGCCCGGCTGGCCAAACTCGGCATCCACACAGTCGCCGAGCTCGCCGCCACCGACCCCCGGGACCTCGTTCCGGAGTTCGGCCCCAGGATGGGTCCCTGGTACGCGGAGCTCGGACGCGGGGACGGCGCCAGCGTTGTGGACGACACCCCGTGGGTTGCCCGCGGGCATAGCCGGGAGACCACCTTCCAACAGGACCTGACTGCGCCCGCCCAGGTGGACGACGCAGTCAGGGAGCTGACAGCCCGTGTTCTTGAGGATGTTGAGGCCGAGGGGCGGCCCGTGGTCGGGCTGACCCTCAAGGTTCGGTATGCGCCGTTCTTCACCAAGACCCACGCGAAGAAGATCCCCGAAACATTCGATAGGGACGAAATCCTCGCGCGGGCATTGGACCTCGCAGCCGGAATTGAAGCGGGCCGCCCGATCCGGCTCCTGGGCATGCGGGCCGAAATGGCAATGCCCGAGGATGCCCGAAAGGGCCATACGCCCACGCGCGGCGGTTGGTGACGGCGTCCACATGGCCAAGCTTCTGGCGCTGGCGCTGGCGCTGGCGCTGGTAGGGTTTTTGGTGTCTGCGACCGACGTCATAGAAGTGGAGCAGGTACTCTCCGGGTAAGGCTTGCCGGAACGCACGAGCGATGTGCTCACCACCCGGCAGTGCCCGGGCCACCCTTGAACGGGCCGACGATCTTCGTGGTGATCCAACCGCCGTAGAAGTCACCTTCCTGGAAGGTCACCTGCTCGCCGTTGACCTCGCAGGAATCCATGTGGCCCGGGTAGAGGGCAACTCGGCTGCTGAGCGCCTCGAAACCTCGGGCGGGTGCCGGGTAGGTCCACCCGGCACGGGGAACGACGACTCCGCCGGCGACGACGTCGAAGTAGTGTGCTTCTCCCTTGAACTCGCAGAAGGTGGTGCCCTCGACCGGGACGAGTACACCGGCGGGGAATGCGTCCAATGGCAGGTAGTAGACCGGCGGATGACTCGTCTCCAGGACACGCACTGCATCAATGGTGTCGGCAATCACCTGCCCGCCAAGCCGGACGACAACCCGTTCCGATCGGGGCTCGACCCTTGGCGGCCGCGGGTAGTCCCACACCGACTCTTGACCGGCTGTGGGTTTGACGGGCTGGGGACGCCGAAAGAGTCCGGAAAAACCATGAGCAGGAGTCATGTCCCCATGTTGCCACCTTCCGCCGGGATGCCACCGTGAACGCCGGGGAAGTCCCGGCCGGCTGGCCAAATCCTGGAGCCAGGAATCCAATGCGCTTCCCTAGCGGATCGGGAGGAAAATTGTGTGTAGAGAACCTTGTCCAGGCATTCAGCCCGGGCCTTCAACGGGAGAGATGACATGGATAACTTCGTCGCTTACCTTGATACTTCGGAGGTCCGCTCCGGCAAACTTGAGGAACTTAAGGCGGCCATGGCAGAACTTGCCGAGTTCGTTGAACAGAATGAGCCTCGGATCATCTCCTACAGCGTCTGGTTCTCAGAGGACGGCTCCACCATGAGTGTCCTCCACTTTCATCCTGATCTGGCCTCGTTGGAGTTCCACATGAAGGTGGCGGGGCCCAAGTTCCCGCCAGTTGCGCCGCTTATCAAGATGAAGACGATCGAAGTCTTCGGCCGCCCTAGCGAGGACCTTGTGGCGCAACTTCGAGAGAAGGCACAGCTCCTCGGCCCCGGAACCGTCATTGTCCGTGACGTTCACGCCGGCTTCGCCCGTTTTACCCGCGGCCGGTTCTCCCTGCCCTAAGCCGGTCGCGTGTGAGGCCGCCGGACGGGGATCAGCGCCTGAGTCGACCGCTCAAGCCGTGTGGCTATGAGCCGCGCCGGGTCCGCGGCCAGCTCATATGCCCTCACGCCGTGGCGGGCGGAGAAACCGATGAACGCGGAGTAGCCCGCGACATGCCTGACCCGGGCTTCGCGGCCGGCCACTTCCGCATAAAGTGCTCCGCCGCGTGAGATCGGTCCGGGCAATTCGGTGGCCGGCCCCTCGAACAAATCGTCCGTGGACCCCATATCGAGATCCTAGCCTTGCTTGGAGGGCAATGGCGGCCGCGGATCGCCACTCGGTGGGAACGCCCACAAAAGGCTTGAAGCAGTGTCCCTGGCTGCATACGCTGCACAAAAGAAGTGAGGTCCAGAAGAATTGGAAGGCGCCTTAATGACAACCCGTGATACCCAATCGGTCGGCGTGCCGTGCCGGGTCGATACTTTCCAGCCGGATCCCCGGGCGGCCATGGACTTCTACGGCCCGCTCTTCGGCTGGAGTTTTGACGATCCCGCCCCTATGCCGGCCGGACTCGAGGGCAACTACTACGCTGCACGCCTGCAGGGTCGGCTGGTGTCCGGGATCGGCCAGGCACCGGCGATGTTCCGGCCCACGTGGAACACCCACGTGCGTGTCGACGACGTCGGACAGGCGCTCGCCCTTGCCGAGCATGCCGGAGGTAGCCTCGTCGCAGGCCCGTTTGGCGGCGGCACCCATGGTGTTCTGGCCGTGGTTGCGGACTCCACGGGGGTGCCGTTTTGCCTGTGGCAGGCCGGGGAGGGCGACGGCGCCGTGCTGGCCGATGAGCCGAACGCCTGGGCAATGAGCTCGCTGCACACTACCGACGTCGGGAAGGCCCGGGCGTTTTACGGCGCCATGTTCGACTGGGAACTTGAACCGGTGGCGGATGCGCCCTTTGCGCTATGGCGCCGCTCCGGTCAGGTGGTGGCCGTCGTCACCGCCACTGACGGCGTCGCGGTTCCTCCCCATTGGAGCGTCAATTTCGCGGTCACAGATGTGGATTCCGTCGCTCGGCACGCTGAAGCGCTGGGCGGCACCATCCTGATGGCGCCGATGGACACGCCGGGTTTCCGGAACGCTGTGGTCGGCGACCCCCAGGGCGCCTTCATCGCGGTCAGCGCACAGGTCAGCGCACCCGCGACCTGAGTCCCGCCCGTCGAGGGGCGGGCATCGCGCGTCTGCTCCCCGCCCGGCACTGAGAAGGACCGTGTGAACTTTGTAGGCACAATGGAGGCGTGACTTCTCCGCTCGCTTCGGCCGCCGCCCGCTCCGATCCACCCTTCGATTTAGGGGTCATCGGTGCGGGCCTGGCCTTTGCCGCGTCGCTGGGGGAGCTGTCAGATGCCCTGCGCGCCGGCGGCGCGGCCGGGACCGCCGTTGTCCAGGCGCCACCCGGTAGCGGCAAAACCACCCTGGTTCCGCCGTTGCTCGCCAACATCGCAGCCGCCGCGGTGCCCGGTGGCGCAGGGGCTGCCGGCGGAAGAGCCCGGAGCCCGCGGGTTGTTGTCACCCAGCCGCGCCGTGTCGCCGCGCGCTCCGCGGCACGCCGCCTGGCCGACTTGGACGGCAGCCGGCTCGGGGACCGCGTCGGCTACACCGTCCGCGGGGAACGCGTCGGCGGTGCGGGGACCGTGATCGAGTTCGTCACGCCCGGCATCCTGCTGCAGCGGCTCTTGTCCGACCCGGGCCTGGAGACCGTGGACGCGGTGATCCTCGATGAGGTCCACGAGCGGGGGCTGGAGACCGATCTGCTGCTCGGTATGCTCGCCGAGGTCCGCGAGTTGCGCGGCGACCTCATGCTGGTAGCCATGTCCGCCACCTTGGACGCGCCGCGCTTCGCTGCACTCATCGGGACGGGGAACCAAGGGACCGGCACCGAAGGGACGCACGACGGCGGCGGCCCGGCTCCCGTCGTCGACTGTCCTTCCGCTCTATACCCGCTCGAAACCGAGTGGGCGCCCGCCGCCGTGGCGCGACTGGACACGCGGGGCGTGAGCCGTGCGTTCCTAGACCATGTGGCAGACACCGCCGCCGCATCACACGCCGAATCGCTGGCGGCGGACCCGGGCGTGGATGCGCTGGTCTTTCTTCCGGGCGCCCGGGAGGTCTCGCACGTTGCCAGCCGCCTCCGGGGCAGGGTGGACGCCGAAGTGCTGGAGCTGCACGGCCAGGCAAGCCCGGCGGAACAGGACCGGGCAGTGTCGGGGCGGGACCCCGGCGGACGTGCCCGGATCATCGTCTCCACGGCGCTCGCCGAATCCTCACTCACTGTTCCGGGGGTCCGTCTGGTCATCGACTCCGGGCTGTCCCGCGAACCGCGGCGCGACATAAACCGGGGCATGTCCGGCCTGGTGACTGTGTCCTGCTCCCGTGCGTCCGCTGAACAGCGCGCCGGACGCGCCGCACGCCAGGGTCCGGGCCGGGTGGTCCGATGCTATGACCAGAAGGCCTTCGGAGCTGCCCCTGCGCACCAGACCCCGGAAATCGTGGTGGCCGACCTGACCGCAGCGGCGTTGGTCCTGGCCTGCTGGGGATCACCGCGCGGACGAGGATTGGCCCTCCCGGACGCTCCGCCCGCAGCAGCGATGGATGAGGCCGTGGAGGTCCTCCGCGAGCTGGGCGCCGTGGGACAGGATGGCCTCGCCACGGAGCTGGGAAAGACCTTGGCCAGGATTCCGGCCGATCCGCGACTGGCCCGGGCCTTGCTGGACGGCGCCGCAACCGTGGGCCAGCGGACTGCCGCGGAGACTGTCGCCGTCGTCGCCGGTGACCAGCGCGCTCCCGGCGCCGACCTCACCCGGTTGCTGGCCACACTGCGTTCAGGCAAGGATCCGGCGGCGCGGCGCTGGAAAGATGACGTCGGGCGGATGGAAGGGATCGTCCGTAAGCAAGTCGCTGTCGTTGACCGCTCGCGAAGTGTCGCGCCGGTGACCGCCGCGGAGGCGGTCGGGTTCGTCGTCGCCCTCGCTTTCCCTGACCGGGTGGCGCGCCGCGTGCCCGGTGCGGGGGAGCGATACCTGCTCTCTTCCGGTACCCGGGCGGGCCTCCCGGCGGGCAGCCCGCTGTCCGGCCACGAGTGGCTGGCGGTTGCTGAAGTCTCGCGCGCGGAAGGCCGCGACGCGGCGGGAACAGGCGCCGTCATCCGCTCTGCGGCGCCGCTTTCCGTTGACACGGCGGAGGCTGCGACCCGGCACCTGCTGCGTGAAAGCGTGGAGGCCGGGTTCGCCCAGGGTCGGGTCACCGCCCGGCGGGAACGCCGTCTGGGTGCCATCGTGCTTTCCTCGACACCGGTGCGGCCGTCAGCCGCCGAGGGGCGGGCGGCCGTGGCCCGCGCACTGGCGAAGGAAGGGTTGGGAACCATTGGATGGTCGACGGCGGCGGACGCCTTGCGCCGCCGTCTCGCGCTGCTGCACCGCGAACTGGGCAGCCCCTGGCCGGACGTGTCCGAGGGTGCGCTGTTGTCCCGGCTTGATGACTGGCTGGCGCCCGAACTCGAAGCGCTTGCCGGCGGGTCGGCCACGGCCGGCATCGACCTCACGGAACCGCTGCGGCGACTCTTGCCGTGGCCGGACGCGGCCCGGTTCGGGGAGCTGGCGCCGGAGACGCTGGAGGTTCCGAGCGGTTCGCGCGTCAGGATCGATTACCCGGACGCGGAGCACGACGACGGCCGTCCGATTGTAGCGGTCAAATTGCAGGAATGCTTTGGCTGGGCCGAAACACCGCGGTTGGCGGGCGGCCGGGTGCCGGTGCTGTTTCATCTCCTGTCGCCGGCAAGGCGTCCCCTGGCGGTGACGGACGATCTTGCGTCGTTCTGGTCAGGACCATACGCGCAGGTGCGGGCGGAGATGCGCGGCCGCTACCCGAAGCATCCCTGGCCGGAAGACCCGTGGACCGCGCCGGCCACCGCCCGGACCAAGAACAGGATGTAGCCGCCAGGTGTTGGTTCCCCGCCGGCCAGGGTTCGGGCCGGGTTTCGGGCCGGGCGGCCCGCGCAGGGCCAACAGGGGCGATGTCCGCGCGGCAATTCTTTCCCTGCTGGCGGAAGCACCCTCTAACGGGTACGGGCTGATCAAGACAATCGCGGAAAAGACGTCCGGAGCGCGGCGCCCCAGCCACCAGGATGAGCTGGGCAACGCTTGGAACACCGACGCCGAGGGCACGGGTCCGGCGTTTCATCAGAGCGTAGGCAAGCTCATGGGCGTCATTCATCAGTTCCGGGTTGCGGCTAGGGACGAACAGCTTCTGGCCGCCGTCGAAAAGATCGACGACGAAGCCCGCCGGGCGCTGTACCTGATCCTTGCAGAGTAGATCTCCAAGCCCGCAGAGTGTCCCAGTGAGGTAACTGATACACACCGGAAACCTCGCGTCGTTGCCGCGAAACATTGCACGGATACGCTCAGTCCTACCTGGACACAGCGGTCCATGCAGCGAACGGAAGGACACACCATGATGACTCTTTTGAGCACTTTGACACTCTCCCTTCACTCCGGCTGGAAGGACAAGGATCCGCATGCCGGCGGGGCTGGCTCCATGGGCGCTTTCCCCAGCGGGCAACTCACATCCACCCCCTGGGAAGGGTGGTGGCACGACGAAAGCTGACCCCGCGGGCAGGGGCTGCACGTCACCCTCTTGAAGTTCGGCGGCCTCAGGGTGTCGAATCGTCTTACACAGGCCGCATGGCGGCTCACGACTAAGACGCCTGGAGTTGCTCATGTCGGTAAAAAGCCCAAACGGCCGGGCCAAGAGCCCGGCCCGCAGCACCTCTGATTCCCGGCGGGCGGACGCCTCCGCCGGCGCTCCCGCCGATTCGCCGGAGAAAGTCCGCAACGTGGTTCTCGTCGGCCACTCCGGTGCCGGTAAGACAATGCTGGTGGAAGCACTGCTTGCCGCAACCGGCGTGATCTCACGGATGGGATCGATCACCGACGGGACGACAGTCAGCGACGCCGAACCCTCCGAAGTTCACCAACAACGCTCCGTAGTGCTCTCCATAGCCCCCCTCGTGGTGGACGGCATCAAGGTTAATCTCCTGGATACTCCGGGCTACGGTGACTTCACCGGCGAACTCCGCGCAGGACTGCGGGGAGCCGACGCGGCCCTTTTCGTGGTGTCTGCCATCGAGGGCATCGACGCCGCCACCACCGCACTCTGGGGCGAGTGCGACCAGGTGGGGATGCCCAGGGCCGTTGTGATCAGCCGGCTGGATCATCCGCGCGCGAACTTCGAGGCGACGGTGGCCGAGTGCCAGCGCTCGTTCGGCGACTCGGTGGTGCCGGCCTACCTCCCTGTGCGCACCGGAGACGCCACCACCGGGCTGCTGGGACTGCTCTCGCAAACGGTGTCGGACTACTCCGCCGGCTCGCCGACACCCCAAGTGCGGAAAGCCGGCGCGGAAGAGATCGCGGCGTCCGAAAGCGCCCGTGGCACGCTCATTGAGGGCATCATCTCGGAGAGCGAAGATGAAACCCTCATGGACCGCTACCTTGACGGCGAGGAAATCGACGTCAATGCCCTCGTCAGCGACCTGGAGACCGCCGTCGCCCGTGGAACATTCTTCCCGGTGCTGGCAACGTCCGCCGAAACGGGCCTGGGCGTGGCGGAACTCCTGGAAATGCTGACCCGCGCCTTTCCGTCTCCGCTGGAACGCACCCTGCCGCAGGTAACCGGTCTGGGCGGCGAGCCGGCCCCGCCACTGGCGTGCGATCCCGCGGGCCCCCTCGCAGGCGAGGTAGTACGGACCACCATCGACCCGTTCCTCGGCCGCGTCTGCCTGGTGCGGGTCTTCTCCGGCACGCTTCGCGAGGACTCCGCAGTGCATGTCAGCGGCCGGGGGCTGGCCGACCGGGGCCACGAGGACCACGACAGCGACGAACGCCTCACCCACCTCTACTCGCCGGTGGGGTCCACCCTGCGGCCGGTGCCGTACTGCGTGGCGGGGGATATCTGCGCAATCGCCAAGCTGGCCAATGCCGAGACCGGCGACACCGTCTCAGCCAGGGAGGCGCCGCTGCTGGTGGTTTCGTGGGAGATGCCGGAGCCGCTGATGCCCGTGGCAGTGGAGGCCGCAACCCGCAGCGACGAGGACGCCCTGGCCAAGTCCCTGGGGAAGGTGGCCGCCGGTGACCCGACCCTGCGCGTGGAACGGAACGCCGAAACCCATCAGCTGATCCTCTGGTGCATGGGCGAAGCACACGGCGAGGTGGTGCTGGACAGGCTGCGCGAGCAGGGGGTCAAGCTGCAGACCGTGGACGTGGTCACGCCATTGCGGGAAACGTTCGCGGCGCCGGCATCGGGCCACGGCCGGCACGTCAAGCAGTCCGGAGGCCACGGCCAGTACGCCATCTGTGACATTGATGTTGAGCCCCTCGAACGCGGCGCGGGTTTCGAGTTCGTTGACAAGACCGTGGGCGGGGTCATCCCGGGGCAGTACATCGGCTCGGTCGAGAAAGGTGTCCGGGCGCAAATGCAGAAGGGCGTGGCAGCGGGGTTCCCGGTGGTGGACATCCGGGTGACGCTCACCGGCGGCAAAGCGCACAGCGTCGATTCCTCCGACGCGGCCTTCCAGGCGGCGGGGGCGCTGGCGCTGCGGGAAGCCGCGGCAGCGGGCCGGATCCAGCTTCTCGAACCCGTCCTGGCGGTAACCATCAGCGTCGCGGAAGACTATGTAGGGGCGGTGATGAGCGATCTCTCCTCCCGGCGCGGGCGGCTGACCGGAACGGCCTCGGCCGACGGCAGCGGCACCGAAATCAGTGCAGAGATACCGGAACAGGAGTTGCTGCGCTATGCGGTGGACTTGCGGGCATTGACGGCGGGCACGGGCCGTTTCCGGCGGACCTACCTTCGCCACGAGCCCCTGCCCCCGAACATGGCCCACACGGCTCCGAGGCAGTGAGCTCCCGGCTACCTGAACCTAGCCATGTGAGCGCAGATACACAGCAACCGGGGCCGCAACGGCGGCGCCGATCTCCTCCGCACTCCGCTTTTTGCCAGCGACCGCAAACGAGTGGTCACCGCCTTCGTACCAGTGCAGGGTAGCGGTTGGCCCGATACGGGCGACCACACCCTCCAGCAGCTCAGGCGTGGCAAACGTGTCCCGCGTTCCCTGCATGAACAGCATTGGAAGGGTGAGCCCGTAGAGGTGCTCGTCGCGCAGTTTCTCCGGCTTGCCCGGCGGATGCAGCGGATAGCCGAGGTACACCAGCCCGGCCGCCGGCATTCCCTCGGCCACGGCCATGGAGGCCATCCGGCCGCCGAACGACTTGCCGGCGGCCCACACCGGGCCCGTGTCCGAGTGCGCCGCGGCCCTGGCTCCGGCCTCCGCCATGGCGGCACGCCAGGTGGCGATGGCAAGCGGCGGCCGGTCAGGGAATTTCCGTCCGGCCTCGCGGTAGGGGAAGTTGAACCGCAAGGTGGCGACGCCGTCGTCGTTCAGCGCGTTGGTGAAGCCCGCCATGAAGGGATGCTCCATGCCGGCTCCGGCACCGTGTGCCAGCACGAGTGTTGCGAACGGCTTCTCCGGCCGGGCATAGATGCCGGAAACCTGGACATCGCCGACGGTGATGGTTAAGTGGGATTCGGGTACGGGCATGAATCCATGATGCCCGATCAGCCGGGGCTCAGCCGCCGGCCGGGGTGACCCGCAGCCAGCGGAACTCCTGTGGCCGGAGACTGACCCCTCCTTCTATCCGCACCGGGTTGCCGGTCAGCAGGTCCACTGCCCCGGGCGCGAATCCGGAAAGGGTCTGCGCGGTGATGGTCTGGTTTCCGTCGCTGAAGTTGGCGAGGACCAGGATCAGGGTTCCTTCGCCCGGCCGCTGGTAGCCCAGGACGCCGCGGTTATTGGTGTCGAAGTGGACCAGCCGGGTTCCTGCGAATTCCGGGGTTGCTGACCGCGCCGAGATCATGGCGCGAATGCCCTCAAACACCGCACCTTCGGGTGCGGCCGGGTCCTGGCGCTTTGCGTACCTCTCGGCAGGGTAGTGCGGGCGGTGAACCCAGCGGCTGTCCGCGCCGTGGCCTTCCTCGAGGGCGTAGCCGTAGTCATTGAGCTGTCCCACCTCATCGCCAAGGTAGAGAAGGGGGATGCCGCCGGTGCTGAAGGTTACCGAATGGGCGAGCAGGATCCGGTCCACCGCCTGGCCGGTGCCGCCCTCCAGACCGCAGAGCGACGCCGTCGTGCCGGAGATGCGGCAATCACCCGTACGCGGGTTGTCCTGGAAGGGAACGCCGCGCGCGAAGCTGCCAGGGAAGCGATTGACGTAGAAGGCGTTGAGGAAGCGTCGGTGGTCGAAGCCGTTGATGCCCAGTTCCGCGGCGTCCTCGTCCGCGAAGGTCCAGCCGATATCGTCGTGGCTGCGTACGTAGTTCACCCACGAAGTGCCTTCCGGAATGTTGTGCCTGCGTTCGAGGGCCTGCGACAGGAGCGACACATCGCGGGTGGCCATCGACTCCCAGATCAGCGCCATCTGCAGCGGGTTGTAGGAAAGCTGGCACTCTGCCGGATCGATGTACAGCGCCACTTCGTCGGGGTGGACGATCGCCTCGGACTTGAACAGCAGCGACGGCGCGGCCAGGCGGCAGACGGCGTTGAAGGCCTGCAGCAGGGTGTGGGCTTCGGGGAGGTTCTCGCACGGGGTTCCGAGCTGCTTCCAGATGAAGGCGACTGCATCCATCCGCAGGATGTCCACCCCCTGGTTGGCCAGGAAGAGCATCTCCCCGGCCATGGCCCGGAAGACGTCCGGATTGGAGTAGTTCAGGTCCCACTGGTACGTGTGGAACGTGGCCCAGACCCAGCGGCCGTCCTCCATCTGGATGAAGGACCCCGGATGGTTCTCCGGGAAGATCTCGCGCACATTCTGCTCGAAAGCGTCCGGCATGGCCCGGTCCGGGAAGATCCAGTAGTAATCGCTGTACCCGGAATCGCCCGCCGCGGCCCGCTTTGCCCACTCGTGCTCATCCGAGGTGTGGTTGAAAATGAAGTCAACCACCAGGCTGATGCCGTTGGACCGCAGCTCAGCGGCCAGTTCACGCAGCTGTTCCATGGTCCCCAGTTTCGGGTTGACCTGGCGGTAACTGGAGACGGCGTACCCGCCGTCGGAATGCGGTTCAGGTGCCAGGAACAGCGGCATCAGATGCAGGTAGGTGAGGCCGAGCTCTTTGAAATACGGAATCCGGGCGCGGACTCCCTCGAGGTCCTCCGCATAGCGGGCGACGTAGCAGACGCCGCCTAGCATGGTGTTGGCGAGGAACCACCCGGCATGGTGTTCCCGTTCTGCGTCCAGGGCTTTGAGGTCCGCCGGGCGTTCGTTCCAGGAACGGGCCGTCTGGAGGACCAGCGCCGTCAACTGCTCCTCAAAGTCCGGGCGCCTGCCATACAGGGTGTGGAAGAGCCGGTACAGGTCAGGAAAATGACGGTCGAGGCGCCGCCGGAAGTCCACACTGTCCTGTCCGCGGGACATGAGGTCCTCCTGCGCAGCCAGCGCGCTCAGTGCACGTTGCCTCGCTGCCTGGTCCACACCAGCGGCTTCAATCATGGAACGGGTCTCCTTCGACGGTTGGCCGCCACGTGGGGAATAGGCCAGTTCACATCCTTACAGACCGGAAGTCGCGTGCCCAGTGAGCTGGCCGAAGTTTCTTCCATTCGGTAGCCAACTGCTGACGGAGCGGACCGGGCGGGGTAGGTTGTCACCATGGCGAGCGAATCCACCACCCTCACCGTCGGGGGCCCGAACGGCCCCCGCGATATGCGGATCTCAAGTCCCGGCCGTGTCCTATGGCCGGATCTCGGGCTGACCAAGCTGGACCTTGCGCGCTACCTCGCGGAGGTGGGTGACGCCTTTATCGCGGCGAACGGCGGGCGTCCCGTTGCCCTACAGCGGTTTTCGGACAACGTCGACGGCGAGCAGTTCTTCTCCAAAAATCCGCCCAAGGGCACGCCGGACTTCATCCGGTCGGTGAAGGTGGTCTTTCCGAGTGCGCGTTCTCACCCGATGCTGGTCCTGGACGAACCGGCCGCCGCCGTCTGGGCTGCGCAGATGAACACAGTGGTGTTCCACCCCTGGCCGTCGCGTGCCGAAAACACGGACAACCCGGACCAGTTGCGGATCGACCTGGACCCCCAGCCTGGAACCGACTTCGACGACGCCATCCCTGCAGCCCTGGAGCTGAAGGAGGTGCTCGCGGAAGCCGGACTCGCCACCTTTATCAAGACCTCGGGGAACCGCGGCCTCCACGTCTATGCGCCGGTGGAGCCGGCTTTTGAGTTCCTGGATGTCCGCCACGCAGTCATCGCCGCCGCCCGTGAACTGGAGCGGCGGATGCCGGACAAGGTCACCACGGCCTGGTGGAAGGAAGAACGCGGCGAACGGGTGTTCGTGGACTTCAACCAGGCAAACCGCGACCGCACCATCGCCGGCGCCTACAGCCCCCGTGCACTGGGCCACGCCCCGGTGTCCTGCCCGATCACCTGGGACGAACTGGGCAGCGCGGACCCGAAGGATTTCACCATTCTTACCGTCCCCGAACGGCTCCGGACTGTCGGGGACCCGTGGGCGGACATGAGCGCCAACCCGGGAAAAATTGACGTGCTGCTCGAGTGGTGGGAGCGCGACGTCGGCTCCGGACTGGGGGAGCTTCCGTTCCCGCCGGACTACCCCAAGATGCCAGGTGAACCTCCGCGGGTTCAGCCCAGCAGGGCCCGCAAGAAGGACTAAACCCGGCCGTGCCGGACGTTCGCAGGCGGAAGGCGGCTACTCGAACCGGGAGGGATCGCCCATGCCGTGGCGCACTACTTCCGCCGAACCGCTCGAGAAGTCGATGACCGTGGTCGGTTCCGCACCGCAGTCCCCGGAATCAACCACTGCATCCACCACGTGGTCCAGCCGTTCCTTGATTTCCCAGCCCTGGGTCAGCGGCTCCTCCTCGTCGGGCAGCAGCAGCGTGCTGGAGAGCAGGGGCTCGCCCAGCTCGGCCAGCAGCGCCTGGACCACGGCGTTGTCCGGGATGCGGACGCCCACGGTCTTCTTCTTCGGGTGCAGCAGGCGCTTGGGCACTTCCTTCGTGGCGGGAAGGATGAAGGTGTAGCTGCCCGGGGTGACTGCCTTGATGCTGCGGAACACATCGTTGTCGATCTGGACGAACTGGCCCAGCTGGGCAAAATCCTTGCAGACCAGGGTGAAGTGGTGTTTGTTGTCCAGCTGCCGAATGGCACGGATACGGTCCAGGGCCTCGCGGTTACCGAGCTGCGCACCGAGGGCATAGCAGGAGTCGGTGGGATATGCGATCAGTCCGCCGGACCGCAAGAGCTCCACTATCTGGCCAATTGCACGGGGCTGGGGATCGTCGGGGTGCACGTCAAAGTATCTCGCCATTCCCTGAGCTTATGGCCCTGCGTTAATTTCTGCACGGAGAACAGCCACCTCCGCGTGGCAGGGTGGGGTGCCCAATGGCGATCATGCCGCGAAGGACTTCGTCGTCAATCAACGCCAGTCGCCTCGGAGCGGATGAGTTATGGATCCGTCTGTGGCGCGGGGACTGCCGTGTCAGTGGCCCGCCCGGGCGTTTCGTCGTGATGGATCCGCTCCGCTCGGGACCCCAGCGGCTCACCGCTGCCACCCCATTGCAGGGCGATGATCTCGGCCCCGATCGATACCGCTGTTTCTTCGGGAGTGCGCGCCCCCAGGTCCAGGCCAACGGGACTGTGCAGTTTCAGCAGTTGCTCGTCGCTCAGGCCTGCAGCGCGAAGCCTTTCCATCCGATCGTTGTGCGTGCGCCGGGAGCCCATCGCACCGATGTATGCGACGGGACGGCCTCGAAGGGCCGCCTCCAGCACCGGGACATCGAACTTGGGGTCGTGGGTCAGGACACAAATCACGGTCCGCTCGTCGAGAAGCCCCCGGGCGAGCTGCTCGGAGAGGTAATGGTGCGGCCAAGCACGGACCACCTCCGCGGCGTCGGGGAACCGCGCTTGGGTGGCAAATACGGCGCGGGCGTCACAAACGGTGACCTGATAGCCCAGGAAGGTACCCAACCGTGCCAGTGCCGCGGCAAAGTCGATGGCTCCGAAGACCAGCATCCGCGGCCGCGGCGCGTAACTGGCGAAGAACACGGACATGCCGGTGTCGAGGCGCTCGCCGTCAGGGCCGTAAGTCAGGACGGAATTCCGGCCGGCTGCCAGCAGGCCCTGGGTGTCGTCGCCGACGGCGTGATCGGCCCGGACCGAACCCAGCCCGCCTTCGAATCCGCTGGGCCGGACGACGAGGTGGCGGCCCAGCCAGCCGGGATCGGGGTGCTCGATCACGGTGGCAACTCCTACCGGGCGGGATGTCTCGATGTCCTCACGGACCCGGTCCAGCTCCGCGAAGGTTTGCTGCGAAATTGGCTCTACAAACACCTCAATAGTGCCGCCGCAGGTCAACCCGACCGAGAAGGCGTCGTCGTCGCTGACGCCGTAGCTCACCAGGACCGGGCGGTGGTCGGCCTTCACCTGTGTGGCAAGCTCGTAGACGGCACCCTCGACGCAGCCTCCCGAGACCGAGCCGAAGACTTCGCCGGTGGCCGTGACCAGCATGGCAGCGCCCGGGGGCCTCGGTGCGGAACGGAAAGTCCGCACGACGGTAGCCAAACCGGCGGTGCCACCCTGCAGCCAGCCCGGCGTCATGGCGGCGAGAACGTCACGCATTTTGCTCTGTCCTCCACCGCCGGCTCAGGGCCGGCCCGAGCGCAGCCCCGCACGGCGGCCCAGCCGATAAGCACAAAACGCTACGGCGGCAAGCAGCCCGATGAGTTTCCCGGGGTTGCTGAGCTGATCGTTGAGCATTCTCTTAGCCAGCAAAAGTGCATTCAGGCTGTTGTCGGGCTGCGAAGGTGGCGACGGGGCAGACGGCGACAACGGTGCGGATAGTGCGGCAACAGGTGCCCCAAGTGACCCGGAAAGAGGTGCCGGCGGTGCTTCCTGCCCGGCCTCGCCCGGTGCCTCCCCGGCAGGTTCCGCCAGCAGCGTCTGCAGGTTGGCGGCGAACAGCGCCATCATCTGCTCGGTGACGCCGCCGATGACGCTTTTCCCCATTGCGGCGGCCTTTCCGGACAGGGCCAGGTCGGCGCTGACCGTACCCTGCGTCGAACCTTGCGCCTCTGCCAGGCGCAGGGTCACAGTGGCTTCGGCCGTACCTTGGCCTCGGGTTTCCTGCGCCCGGCCCTGGAACACCGCGCGGTGTTCGCCGGCGTTCCGTTCGAGGACGGACATCTGCCCTTTGTACTGCATGGAAACCGGTCCCAGCTTCACCTTCATCCCTATCTGATAGGCGTCGTCGGAAAGCTTGTTCAGGACCTGAGCCCCTGGAACGCATCCGGCCACGCGCTGGAAGTCCATGAGCGTGTCCCAGACTTTGTCGATTGGAGCGACTACGGAGAAAGCGCTGTCTATTTGCATTAGCTGTTGCCCTGCCTCTCTTGTGTTGTCCTGCGCCCGTCCCGGACCGCGGCTGCCACTTCCGCGAGGGCCGCATAGTTGTGGCCGCTGACAAAGGCGTCGCAGTAGGGGAGCGCCGCCGCCATACCGCCCGCCAGCGGCCGGTAGTTCACGTCCGCCTTCCTCGGATTAACCCAGACAATCCGGTAGGCGAGCCGCTTCAGGCGTTCCATTTGCGTGGCCACGAGGTCCGGATCATCCTGGGCCCAGCCGTCGGAGAGCACAACCACCACCGCACCCCTGGCCAAACCGCGGCGGCCGTGCGCATCAATGAAGCTCCGCAGGCTTTCCGCGATCTGTGTCCCTCCAGCCCAGTCCGGCGCCCTCGCGGCGGCCCGGGCCAGCGCCTGATCAGGGTTCCGGACTGCCAGCTGCCGCGTCAGCCGCGTCAGGCGGGTAGAGAACACGAACGCCTCCGCCCGGGCTCCGGCCACGGCGCCCTGCAGTAATGACAGGAACACCCTCGTGTAGGGCTCCATGGACGCCGATACATCGCACAGCAGGACCAGCTGCCGCGGACGGGGCCGGCGATGGGCGTAGATGAGCCTTGTGGCATCGGAGCCGGTGCGCTGGGCTGCACGGACGGTGCTCCGGATGTCCAGCCGTGCGTTGTTATGCGAAGACTTGCGGGTCCTGCGGCTCAGGCGCACCGGCGTGGCGAAGACTATCGCCCGAACGAGCCGGCGTACCTCGACCACCTCCTCGGCGGAGAGCTCAGCGAAGGACGTTTCGTGCAGTCTTTCCTCCGTCGACGCCATGGCTAGGATGGCCTCGCGCTCAGGGCCGTTCCCCTCGTCGGAGTGTTCCCTGCCGGGAAGCAGAGCGGGCGGCGAAGCCTTGGGGAGGGCCGCCGGCGCACTCGCCAGCCCTGACGGCGGGGCCGGGCGGAGGCGCGCCCCGGAGATGAGTGCCGGGGGTGCCTTGGTGGCGCCCCGGCTGTCGGCAGGGTCAAGCCGGCCGTCAAACACGGCGGCAAAGACGGCGTCGAAAACCGGCACCTGCTCCCGGGAGGCCACCAGGACCACCCGGCACGTCCAGTAAAGCTGTTCGCGGGCGAAGGGCGGGATCAGGCGGAGCGCTTCAGCCAGCCGAACGGCGCGGTCCGGGGAAGTCGACAGGCCGGCACGGCGCAGCGCCGTGACAAGGCCGGCGGCCAGGGAAGCGGCCTCCACTCCGGGCGGGCTGATGGCGGCGCCGAATTCAGCCATGGCCGTCCCCGACCAGCCAGGCCGCGCCACGCGCTCCCACGAGCTCAAGGTCGTCCCTGTTCTTGACGATCGAGCCCCAGGTCTTCTCCACGGTGGGCGCATCGATGTGCGTGATGCCGAGCACCGACAAAGCGGAGACCCAGTCGATCGCTTCGGCGATCCCGGGAGGCTTGGCCATGTCCAGTGAACGCATCTTCGTGATGGCGGACGCTGCCTCCTGTGCCAGGGGACCGGCGCTTCCGGGGACACGGCGCCGCACGATCTCGGCAATCCGCGCGGGCACGGGGTAGTCGATCCAGTGATAGAGGCAGCGGCGCGTGAGCGCGTCATGCAGGTCCCTCGTCCGGTTGGACGTGAGGACCACAACCGGCGGATGCGTGGCCCGGATGGTGCCCAGTTCCGGGATGGTCACAGCCGCCTCTGCCAGCAGTTCGAAGGTGAACGCCTCGAATTCGGCGTCAGCCCTGTCGATCTCGTCCAGCAGCAGCACGGCCGGGCGCGGTCCGGGATGTTCGATTGCCTGGAGCAGCGGCCGGCGCAGCAGGTACTGCGGCCCGAAGAGGTCCGACTCGTTCAGGGCTGCGTCGCGGACTTCTGCCAGCCGGATCCCGAGCAGCTGGCGCTGGTGGTTCCATTCATAGAGCGCTTCACCTGCGTCAATCCCCTCATAGCACTGCAGCCGGAACAGGGGAGTGTTGAGCACGTGGGCCAGCGCCTTCGCAGCCTCCGTCTTGCCCACCCCCGCTTCTCCTTCCAGCAGGATGGGCTGGGGCAAACGCACGGCCAGGAACAGCGCCGTGGCCAGTCCGACGTCGGCTAGGTAGTCGACGTCGTCAAGTGCAGCCATTAGCGACGGAACGTCAGGAACCAGCTGCTGCACATCTTCTTCCGCGCCACTGCGCGCAGCGTTGTTCACGGTGCGCCCCGAAGTGCGTTGAGCACCCGTTCGTAGTCCTCATCGGTGTTGATGTCCAGGGGAATAGCGCCGGAGACGGTTACCTCGGCCACCTCCGACGCCCGCTCCTCCAGCAACTTCCAAACCGCCTTGTCGCCGTGCAGTCCGGCGAGCGCCGGCAGGGCGGACCGGGCAAAGGCAAACGGATGGCCGATTCCGTCGTCGTAGCGGCAGACGGCGATTCCGGACTGCCCGCGTCCCGCCAGCAACCTGTACACATTCCGGGCCATGACCCCCGGCTGGTCCCCGAGCAACAGGACCACCACGTCAGTGTCGGAATGAAGCGACGGCAGGGCGGCGGCTATCGACGATCCACACCCGGTGCCGAAGTCCGGGTTGACGGCGACATCGCAGCCAGCCGTGTTCACGCCTTTCAGCACCTCTTCGCTCGAGCCGCCCACCGCCAACACCAGCTGGGCGAAGCCGCAGGCCCGGGCGGTGGCCAGTACGGCGTCGAGCAGCACCCCGTCTCCGTAGGGAAGGAGCTGCTTGGGGCGTCCCAGCCGGCGAGATCCGCCCGCAGCCAGGACCAGCCCGGCAATCCGGGGCTTTCCGGTTGGACGGCCAGGTGTCAGCGGGTCAGGGCTGCGTGCATGGCGCGGCTGGGCTTCAGCGGGAGGCGTCATAGCGTTCCGGATCTTTGCGGAATGCCTCGTAGCATCCCCGGGAACAGAAATAAATGGTGGTGCCGCCGTGCTCGAGGTGCAGCGTTGACTCGACGGCGGCAACAGTCATCCCGCACACAGGGTCAATGGCCGTCGCCGGTGCGCTTTGTCCAGCCGCCGGGTGCCGTCCCTTGGCCCGTTCGGCAATGAGCTGCGCGAGGATGGACACGGCGATCTCGCCCGGGGTGCGGGCTCCCAGGTCCAGCCCTGCCGGGCTGAACACACGGGAGCGCAAAGATTCGTCCACGTCCAGGGATGCCAGGACGGCGGCGCCCCGCACCTCGCTGGCAACCAGCGCGACGTAGGGCACCCCGGCACGCAGGGCGCCTTCCAGCGCACCTTCTTCCTCCCTGCCGTGGGAAGCGACGATCAGGGCGGCGTCGTCGGGCCGGGGGTCGGCCGCCTGCCCGTCGGTCAGTTCCATCTGCAGGCCGACTCCGGCTCCGAGTGAAGCCAGGGCCTGGGCCACCGGGGTTGTGCCGACCACTAGGACCCGCGGCGCCGGGATGTGCGGCTCGAGGAAGATTTCCACCGCTCCTCCGCTGAGGCAGGGGTTTGACACCTCGACGGCGCCTTCCTCGCTCCGGTGCGACGGCTCGCCGGGCACAACGCGGAGCAACAATGGCTCCTGGGCTGCGAGTGCCTTCAGGCTATATTCCCGCACGGAGGCTTCGACGCAGTTTCCGCCCACGAAGCCATTCATTTCCCCGGTGGACAGGATCAGGGCGTTGTCACCGGCGTGTGCGCTCGTGGGCCGCTGCGCCCGCACAACCGTGGCACGGACGAAGGGCTCCCGGCGGCTGATGAGTTCCGTTGCCCTTGCCGCAAGGGTTTCTCCCGTGGCCTGCATGTCAGATCGGTGGCCTTGGCCGGCCCTGCATGGCCTCCCATACCCGGGCGGGCGTGCACGGCATGTCCATGTGGACCACCCCGTAAGGTGCCAGGGCGTCGACGATCGCGTTCACGATGGCCGGGGGCGAGCCGACTGTGGCGGACTCTCCGATGCCCTTGGCGCCGATGGGGTGGTGCGGTGACGGCGTCACTGTAAATCCGGTCTCCCAGTCCGGTACCTCCATCGCCGTGGGGATCAGGTAGTCCATAAAGGAGCCGCCCAGGCAGTTGCCCGCCTCATCGAACTCAATGATTTCCATGAGGGCCATGCCGACGCCGTCGGTCAGGCCGCCGTGCACCTGGCCTTCGATAATCATCGGGTTGATCCGGGTCCCGCAGTCATCCACCGCGATGAAACGCCGCACCTTGACGTGGCCTGTACCCGGATCGATGTCCACTACGCAGATGTAGGCACCGAAGGGGAACGTCAGGTTCGGCGGGTCGTAGGTGACCTCTGCGTCGAGGTTGCCGTCGATTCCCTCGGGGAGCGTCATTGTGCCGTGGGCGGCCATGGCGATTTCCTCGATGGTCTTCCCGGCGCCGGGATCGCCCTTGACGAACCAGCGGCCCTTCTCCCACTCGAGGTCTTCGGGCCGGGTTTCGAGCATGGCTGCGGCGATAAGCTTCGCCTTTTCGCGGACCTTCCGCGCAACGAGTGCCACCGCCCCGCCGCTGACCGGTGTCGACCGGCTCCCGTACGTGCCCAGGCCGAAGGGCGTCTGGTCCGTGTCGCCGTGGACGACGTCGATGTTCTCCGGCGGAATGCCGAGCTCTTCCGCGACGATCTGCGCGAACGTGGTCTCGTGGCCCTGCCCCTGGCTCTGGACGGAAAGCCGCACGACGGCCTTGCCGGTGGGGTGGACGCGCAACTCGGCGCCGTCGGCCATGCCCAGACCCACGATGTCGAAGTGCTTGCGCGGGCCGGCTCCCACGACCTCAGTGAAGAAGGCGACGCCGATGCCCATGAGTTCGCCACGTTCGCGTTTTTCTACCTGCTCGCGCCGGAGCGCCTCGTAGCCGGCCATCTTCATCGACAGGCGCATGGCCTCTTCATAGTTGCCTGAGTCATAGACCCAGCCGGTTTTGTTCGCGTAGGGGAACTGTTCGGGCTTGATGAAGTTCTTCAGCCGGAGTTCCGCCGGGTCCATGTCCAGCTTTCGGGCCAGGATGTCCACCATCCGCTCCACCAGGTAGACGGCTTCCGTCACCCGGAACGAGCACGCGTAGGCAACGCCGCCCGGAGCCTTGTTGGTGTAGACGCCTCTGACCTTGCAGAACGCGGCCTTCAGGTCGTAGCTGCCAGTGAAGATCGAGAAGAAGCCGGCGGGGTTCTTGGTGGGCTGCGCGGTGGCGTTGAACGCGCCGTGATCGGCCAGCACGCTGGTCCTGAGAGCGAGGATCTTGCCGTCTTTGGTGGCGGCGATCTCGCCCTGCATGATGTAGTCCCGGGCGAACGACGTCGACATCAGGTTTTCCGAGCGGTCCTCCACCCACTTCACCGGCTTGCCGGTGACGATCGATCCGACGACGGCGAGGATGTAGCCGGGATAGATGCCCACCTTGTTACCGAACCCGCCGCCGATATCAGGAGAGACGATACGGATCTTGTGTTCCGGGATGCCGGCCACAATCGCGAACAGGGTGCGGTGCGCGTGCGGGGCCTGGGTCGTCTCATAGAGCGTCAGCTTTCCGGAGACGGCATCGAAGTCCGCGACGGCGCCGCAGGTCTCCATGGGTGCCGGATGGACTCGAGGGTAGACGACCTCCTGTGCCACTACGACGTCGGCGGCGGCGAATACCGCCTCGGTTTCCGCCTCATCGCCCATCTCCCAGTCGAAAATCCGGTTGTCCGTCCGGCCTTCGAGATCATCCCGGATCAGGGGGGCGTCCGGGTCCAGGGCTTTGCGCGCATCGATCACCGGAGGGAGCAGGTCATATTCGACGTCGATCAGTTCCAAGGCGTCGCGGGCGGCGTAGCGGTTCTCCGCGACGACGAAAGCAACCTCCTGCCCCTGGAAGCGCACTTTGTCGGTCACGAGCACGGCCTGCACATCCGCTGAAAGCGTGGGCGCCCAGGCCAGATTGAGCGCCAGCAGGTCCTTGCCGGTGATCACGGCGAGTACTTTCGGGTGGGCCAACGCGTTGGTGGTGTCGATCGAGACCAGCCGCGCATGGGCGACCGGGGCGCGCAGGATGGCGCCGTGCAGCATTCCCGGCAGCACAATGTCGTCGACGTAGTGGCCCATCCCACGGACGAACCGGGGGTCTTCCTTGCGCTGGATGCGCCCGTACCCGATCGGGCGGTCGGCGTCACCGGCCGCCGGATTGCCGGGCCGATGGTGGGTAACAGTCATGCCTTCACCTCTGTGTCTGCGACGTCCGGGACCGCCGTGTCCGTACCCTCGATGACTTCGTCTGGTGCAGCAACGTCAGCGGCCGCCCCTGCCGGGTGGGCGGCAGCCCACTGCACTGAGCGGACGATGGTGGCATATCCGGTGCAGCGGCAGATCTGCCCGGAAATGGCCTTCCGGATCTCGGTGTCGTCCGGATACGGGTTCTTGTCCAGCAAGGCGCGTGCCGTGAGCATCATGCCGGGGGTGCAGAAGCCGCACTGCAGCCCGTGCTCCTCCATGAACCCCTGCTGAACCGGATCGAGAGTGCCTGCCGTGGCGAGTCCTTCAACGGTGCGGATATCGTGGCCGGCCGCCATCGCCGCGAGCACGGTGCAGGACTTCACGGGCTGGCCGTCCATTAGGACCACGCACGTTCCGCAGTTGGTGGTGTCGCACCCCCAGTGCGTGCCCGTGAGGCCAAGGACTTCGCGGATGTAATGAACCAGCAGCACCCGCGGTTCGATGTCGGAGGCTACTTCGTTGCCGTTCACGGTCATGCTGATCTGCATGGAGCTCAACCTTCCTGTGTTCCGGCAGCCCGGGCGCATGCCAGCCGCAGGACTCTGCGGGTGAGCTCGTCGGCCAGATGCCGTTTGTAGTCGATCTGTCCGCGCTGATCCGCGACGGGATCGCACGCGATGGCTGCCTGCCGGCCGGCCTCGACGAAAAGCTCCTCGCGGGGTTGCTGTCCAAGGAGCACGGCTGCGGCTTCCTCGATTGTTCCGTCGAGGCCCAGTGCCGTGAGACCTATGGCCGCGGCATCGACGCTACCGTCGTCCGCCAGCGAGACAGCCGCCCCGGCTGCGGCGACGGCCCAGTCGCCAACCCGGCGTTCCACTTTTTCGTAGGCGCTTCCCGAGCTCGGACGAACGGGGAACCGGACTTCGCACAGCAACTCGTCTGGTGCCACCGCCGTTTCATAGGGGCCGCGGTGGAACTCCTTCATGTCGACGAGGCGTTCGCCGCCGGGACCGCGGACCACCGCCACAGCACGCAGGACGTCGCAGACCGTGGAAAGGTCTTCGGCCGGGTCGGCCTGGCACAGGGAACCGCCAATGGTTCCGCGGTTGCGGACCACAGGATCCGCGATGACCGCTTCGGCGTCCGAAATAATCGGGAAGAGTCGGGCTACTTCGGCTGATTCCAGGAGGGCCGTATGGCGAGTCAGCGCGCCCACCCGCAGGTGATCCCCGTCGAGAAGGATGAAGTCGAGCTCGAACAGGTCGTTGATGTCAATCAGCCATTCGGGACGGGCCAGGCGGAGTTTCATCATGGGGAGCAGACTGTGCCCGCCGGCTATCACCCGGGACTCGGGGCCGTGGCGTGCAAGAAGCTCAAGGGCATCGTTCACCGTGCTGGCCCGCACGTAATCAAAAGGAGCCGGAATCTGCATTGTCCCTACCTCACTCCATGGCGCCGCACACTGTAAGACGCCGATTTGAAGTCAGTCTTGTCCCGGCCCGAGTGGAGTGTCAATATCGTCATAAGCGAAGGGTTATGAAGCCGTGTCGATGACTTTGAGCCAGCTGCGGGCCTTCGCGCTCGTGGCCAGACTGGGGTCGCTTCACGCTGCCGCGGCGGCCCTGGCTGTCAGCGAGCCGGCGGTCTCCTCGGCCCTGGCTGCGCTCCGGAGGGACCTTGGCGACCCCCTCTTCGTCCGTGCTGCCGGAGGCATTGCCCTGACGCCGGGCGGCCGGGCGCTGGCGGACTATGCCCAGGAAATCGTCGGCCTGGCTGACCAGGCCCGGTGGGAGGTCTCCCACGCAACCACAGACGCGGGGTTGCTGAGAATCGTCGCAACAGCTCCGTTCGCTGAACATGCGGCCGGACGGCTGCTTGACCTCTTCACCAAACGGGTCCCCGGAGCCTCTGTCGATGTCGTAGTGGAGTCCGCTGCTGACATAGCGTCTCTTCTGCTTGACCGCGCCTTCGACATAGCCCTCGGGGCCATGCCTACGCAGCCAGCCGGCCCGGGTGCCGACGTCGGACTGGAGATGGTCCCTTTCCTGCGGTATCAGCGCGTCTTTGTGGTGGCGGCGTCGCATCCCCTCGCAGTGCTGCACGGGCCGGTACCACTGGCCCGGCTACTGGACCGCCCGTGGTTCGCCGGCCCCTCCGGCATCCAGTCGGAGACGGATGAAGGGCGGTGGCTGTCGTCGATGGGCGTAGTGCCCGAAGTGATCCGGCTAAGCAGCGAAACCGACGCGCTCGCCGCGGTCAGAGCGGGAGAGGGTTTGACACTGGCCGTGGGGCATATTGTGCGGGCGGAACTCCAAACCGGAGTCCTGGTGCGCGTACCGGTCGTCGGAACTCCAGTTTCCGGTCTGTGGTGGGCAAGCACGCTTAGCCACGGCCGGACAACCTCCAAGGCAAAGGCGCTGCAGCGCTTCGTCACCACACCGGATGCAACAGCCGCCATGGTTGCTCCGGGCGGCTCGCGGGGGCTTGAACGACGAGGATCCAAAGTTCACGTTGCTCTCTGGAGCTGAGGCCGAGGGCCATCGCCGCCCCTATGCAGTCCGGCACGACTGGGGCAACATATGAAGTGTTCCAAGCCCGGGCGGCCACCGGATCCACGGGTGGTCCGGGTATCGACCGGCACGAGAGGACACCTGAAGATGACCACGACACTTAATCCCTACCTTGGCTTCCGGGACAATGCGCGGGAGGCCATGAACTTTTACCAGTCCGTATTTGGAGGCGAACTGGCAATGAGCACCTTTGGCGAGTTCCATGCCAGCGAAGACGCGTCCGAGCAGGACAAGATCATGCACGGCATGCTGACCACCGGATCCGGCATGGTGCTCATGGGCGCCGACACGCCCAACGGCATGAGCTTCACCCCGGGCGACAACTTCTCCGTTTCCCTCAGCGGCGATGACGACGCCGAACTGCGCGGGTACTGGGAGAAGCTGTCCGACGGCGGCACCGTGACGGTGCCGCTCGAACAAGCGCCGTGGGGCGATACCTTCGGAATGTGCACGGACAAGTTCGGCGTCGCCTGGCTGGTGAACATCGCCGGACCCAAGCAGTAGGCCCCCGGCAGCACGGGGCCCGGGAGCGCAGGCCCCCGGCACCCCAGGGCCCGGGCAGCCGAGCCGTTCGGCGCCTACTTGCGGGCCACAAAGTAGGCGTTGAACGGGTCCTCCTCGAGTTCCTTCACGTCAACGGTGGCAAAGCCTGCAGCCCGGACCATGGATTCAGCCAACTGGACACCCCAAACCGTTCCCAGCCCGTCCCCGCCCTGTGCCAGGGACACGGACATGCAGTGGAATGTTGAGATCGCGTAGAGGAACGTCCCCCACGGGAGCTCAACATTGTCGATCAGTTCGCTCGAGGCCTTGATATCCACCATGAGGAACGTGCCGTCGGGGCGCAGCGCCCGGTGGATGTTTTGCAGCACCTTCGCCGGCCGGGCCTGGTCGTGGATGGCATCGAAAACAGTGATGACGTCGAAGCCTTCCACGATGTCCAGGTCAGCTGCGTCCAGGAGCTCGAACCGGACGTTCCCCAGTCCCAGCCGCCGGGCTTCCGCCCGCCCGGCGAGCACGGCGTCCTCGAAGAAGTCGTAGCCCGTGAAGCGGCTCGCGGGAAAAGCTCCGGCCATCAGGTTGACGGCGTGCCCGGCTCCGCATCCGATATCTGCGACGTCGATTCCCGCCTGCAGGCTGTCCACACACCCGGCCAGCGGGAGGATGGCGGACACGAGGGATGCATCATGGACCGAGGCGCTGTCAGCGGCCTGGATGCCGACGAAATCCGGATAGTCCTCGTACCCCAGGCCGCCGCCCGTCCGGAATTTGTGCGCGATCTTGCCCGCCACCCCACCCATCAGGGTGATGTACTGAAGCGTCCGGGCCAGGTTGTCGACGCCTTGGCCGCAGACGGACGGTGCCAGCGCAGGGTCCAGCCGGTAGGTGCCTGCGGCGGGCCGGTACTCGACGAAGCGGGCCGTCACCATGCCGCCGAGCCATTCGCGGACGTAGCGTTCGTTAAGCCCGGCAGCGTCGGCGATCTGCTCACTCGAGGCAGGCGGCAGCCCGGCCATCACGTCGAACAGCCCGGTCTGGTGGCCGATGCTGGCCAGGACGGCGGCCGAGCTGTCGTTGAGGATGCCGAGCAGGCGGGCAGCGGCGTCCTCCGCGGCTTTCGCGTCGCGGGCGGCCGCCGCGTCTCCTGCCGTGAGGCGGAGGTCGGTGGTGGTCATTGTGTTTCCTTTCTTCGGCGGACTCGCTGTCCGGCTACTTCGAAAGTACGTCCGGGGCCGGGCACGCCGCGTCGGGCGGATCATGCATCTTTCACCGGGGCTGTGGGGTGAATGATGCAGGGGGCACCTCCCCGCAAGGGCCGGCCGGGCGGACGCACGACGACGGGGGAAACGGCGCTCGCCGTCGTCGTCGTCGTTCTTCACGCCAGTCCGTGGTCCCTGGCCCAGCCGGCCGCGGCGGTCCGGGTGGAGACCCCGATCTTGCCGAAAATGTTGGCCAAGTGCCGACCCACCGTCTTTTCACTGATGACCAGGGCATCCGCCACCTGGCGGTTGCTGGCACCGGTGGTGATGAGTGCCAGGACTTCGCACTCCCGGGCCGTCAGGCCACCCCGGCCGTCGGTGGTGCCGCCGGCACTGCCTGCGCCACGCTCCAGCCGTTCGACGTCGGGGACTGCCCCTAGCTGGCGGTAGATGGCGAGCGCTGTGGCGAGGTCGGCATCGGCCGCACCGGCCTGGCCGAGGGCACGCCGGGACACGGCGAGAAGCTCGTGGATCCGGGCCGTGCGGTAGCGCGCACGCTGCGCACGGTACGTCCGGACGGCTGCCTCAAGGAACGGCAGGGCGCTGTCCGCACGGCCGGACGCCAGCAGGACGGCGCCACGGGCCTGGCATGCCCACGCCTGGAGGCCCGGAGAGGCGAACCGGGCGGCGGTCCTTTCCAGTTCGGCGGCCAGTGCCTCGGCGAGCGCCGCGTCACGCCGGGCCAGTGCCAGCTCGGTGGCGGGCAGCAGCAGCCTGGCCCGGTCCAGCAGCCGGCTCTCGCCCAGCGCGGCACGGAGCTGGTTAAGGGCCAGGATGGAGTCGCCGGCTTCATAGTGCAGCAGGGCCTCGCCCGGCTGCGGGTCCACCCCGAGGTCCCGTGCACGGCGGTACGCGGCCAGCGCCCCGGCAGTATTGCCGCGCAGGCGGCGGACCTCGCCGAGTTCGTAGTAGCCTGCCCCGGCCATCCAGCCGTGTGCCGTGACCAGGTTGTCGCTGGAGGCGCCGATCTCGCGTTCCACCGCATCCCAGCCCCCTTCGGCGCTGACAAGCTGAAGCTCGTGGATGCGGGTGACGCCGGTGTACACAAAAGTGGCTGACAAGCCCGCTGTCCAACGGTCCAGTGCGCCGGTCCAGGCCCGCATCCTGGCCAGGTCTCCGAGCTGGTGGCAGAGGTGGATGACAGTGCAATAGATGTCTCCGGCCCACACGGGCGCAACGGCACCGGCCAGGACCGGCAGCATGGCCTCGTCCAGGTCGCTGAAACCGTCCTCGGTCCGCCCGGCCCGGACCCCGCCAAGTCCGGCAACGACCCGGGCAAAACAGGCGAGGGTGGGGTCAGCCAGGCGGTTCGCCAGGGCATCGAGCCTCGCTGCGGCTGCCTGCGCCGGTCCGGGGTCTTCCTCCAGGTCCAGGGACATGGCGCTCTCCAGGTACAGCAGGTACCCGTGTGCAGGCCCTTCAGGGAGGCCCTGCAGCAGGCGCCGTGCCCGGTTGAGCCACCCGGAGGCAACCACGAGATCCCCCCGCGTGCCCCACTGCAGAGACAGGAGGATGGCTTTCATCGCTGCGGCGGGCTGGTCGCCGGAACCGGCCAGGCCCCGGTAGAGATCCTCTGTTACCGAGAGTGACTCGGGGATGTCGCCCAGCCACCACATCGCGTCGGCCAGGGCAGCCAGGTCCTGCAACTCCAGGCCGGTGGTGCTCCTGGCGGCAAGAAGCCCGTTGCGGGCCGCGGGCCAGTCCCTGCGGGCGTACGCCGCGCGGGCGCTGGTGATCAAATCCTGTTCAGCCATGCGAGGTCTCCAAGGGATGGTCCCAGCGTACTGCCGGCTCCGCCTCCCGAAAAGGCGGGAGCGAGCGGGCAGCCGTGACTTTCGGCCCTAGGTGGGCTGCCGGAAGAAGCGGAAGCTGGGACGTACATCGCGACTGCGCTTTCCGGCGCGTTGCAGTGCATGCGCCTGCCGGGCCCTGGCGCTGCCGCTGCCGCCGGACGGCAACGGGAACGCTGCGCGACGGGAGCAGGGAGCATGATGAAACACCGACACCCGCAACTCCGGTTCCTTGGAGCCACGGACAGCGTGACCGGTTCCCGGTACCTGGTTGAGGCGGCAGGTAAACGCATCCTCGTGGACTGCGGGCTGTTCCAGGGCTACAAGGTGCTCCGCGACCGCAACAGGATCCCCTTCCCCGTGAGGCCGGACTCCATTGACGCCATCCTGCTGACGCATGCGCACCTTGACCACACCGGCTACGTCCCCGCCCTGGTCCGGGACGGTTTCAACGGGCCGGTGTACGCCACGGAGGGCACCACCGAATTGTGCACCCTGCTCCTGCCGGATAGCGGGCACCTGCAGGAAGAGGAAGCCAAGTACGCCTACGAGCACGGATCGTCCAGGCACAGCCCGCCGGTTCCGCTCTACACGGCTGCGGACGCTGTCCGCTCGCTCGACAGTTTCCGGGAACACGGCTTCGACACCCCGCTGGAGCTCGGCGGGGGGATCGCCGCGACGTTCCTGCCCGCCGGCCACATCCTGGGGGCAGCCCAGATCAGGCTCGCTGTGGGCCAGCATTCCGTCCATTTCACCGGCGACCTGGGACGCACCGATGATCCGCTGATGTTTCCGCCCCGGGGACTTGGCGCCGCTGACATTCTTGTCACCGAATCCACCTACGGAAACCGCAAACACTCGAGCCTGGATCCGGAACTGCAGTTGGGCGAGATCATCACCCGTGTGGCGAAGAAGAACGGCGTGATCATGATCGCCGCGTTCGCCGTCGGACGGGCGGAGACACTGATGCTGCACCTGTCCCGGCTCCGCAGCAAAAACGCCATTCCG
This sequence comes from Arthrobacter sp. PvP103, assembly GCF_017833075.1. Classification (NCBI taxonomy): domain Bacteria; kingdom Bacillati; phylum Actinomycetota; class Actinomycetes; order Micrococcales; family Micrococcaceae; genus Arthrobacter; species Arthrobacter sp. PvP103. Next base: position 29,645 of record NZ_JAFIBQ010000001.1, read on the forward strand.
GACATCCCCGTGTACCTCAACAGCCCCATGGCCATTGACGCGTCCGGCATGTACCAGCGCCATCCCGATGAACACCGGCTCAAACAGCCGGAGTATGAGGACATGTACAAAGTGGCCAAGATGACCCGGACGGTGGACGACTCGAAGCTGCTCAACCTCCGCGGCGGGCCAATGGTGATTATTTCCGCCAGCGGGATGCTCACCGGAGGCAGGATCCTGCACCACATCGCCGAATACGGACCCGATCCGAAAAACGCCATCATCCTCAGCGGCTACCAGGCCGGCGGAACCCGCGGCGCCGCGCTCGCCGCCGGCGTGCGGCAACTTCGCATCTACGGAGAGGACGTGCGCATCCGCGCCGAGGTGATCCAGATGGAAAGCCTGTCCGCGCATGCGGACTCCGACGGGCTGATCGAGTGGATGCGGGCCGCCGCACGGGAACCCCGGATGACCTACATCACCCACGGCGAACCGGAAGCGTCCGATGCGCTCCGGATCCGCATCAAGCGCGAACTCGGCTGGCGGGTGCGTGTTCCGGAATACCTTGAAGGCATCTCGCTCGAGGACCCGACATGACCAACGGAAACCGTGCTGTCCTGAGCATGCTGGACGAGATCCGCACCCTGGCCCGGCCACTCACCGGGATCCGGGACCTTGACCGGCTGGTCCACGGGGCCGGTGCCGGACGCTTCGTGGCCATCGGCGAAGCATCCCACGGCACGCACGAGTACTACACCATGCGTGCCCGCCTGAGCATGCGGCTGATCGAAGAGCAGGGTTACAGCTGGATCGGGGTGGAGGGCGACTGGCCGGACTGCTGGCGGATCAACCGCTGGGTCCGGGGACAAAGCGGCCAGGACACTGGAGTGCACACCATGCTCGCCGGATTCGGGCGCTGGCCCACCTGGATGTGGGCAAACGAGGAAGTGGCAGGCTTCCTTGACTGGCTCCGCGGCTGGAACCTGGAGCGTCCGATGGAAGAGCGGGTTGGCTTCTACGGGCTGGACGTCTACTCACTGTGGGATTCCCTGCGGGAGATCATCGGCTGGCTCGAGGAAAACGAGCCCGACGCCGTCCCCGCTGCCATGCGGGCGTGGCGGTGTTTCCTTCCGCATCACGAAGACCCGCACGAGTACGCCTGGAGCACCCGGCTGGTCCCCGAATCGTGCGAGGCTGATGTGGTTGCACTCCTCACCGAGGTGCGGAACCGGGCATTTGCGCTGCGCGACCACGAACCGCGCGTCGAAAGCGATGAGGCTTTCGACGCGGTCCAGAACGCTGTGGTTGCCGCCAACGCCGAGCATTACTACCGCATCATGGTGCAGGGGAGCCGCGAGTCCTGGAACGTCCGGGACCGTCACATGGCGGACACCGTGGACCGGTTGAGTGCGCATCTGGGCCCGGCATCCAAAGGGATCATCTGGGAGCACAACACCCATGTGGGCGATGCGCGTGCCACGGACATGGCGCGGGACGGGCTGGTGAACGTTGGCCAGCTGCTCCGCGAGCGCCACGGTTCCGAAGGCGTTACTTTGGTGGGTTTCGGATCGTACCGGGGAACAGTCATGGCTGCGGACGCCTGGGGCTCCCCGGAACGGGTGCTCACTGTGCCGGAAGCCCGGACCGGCAGCCACGAGGATCTGCTGCACCGGGCCCTGGGCGCACCGGCATTGTTGGAATTCGGCGGGGACAGGTCCGGGCCGTGGCTGTCAGCCTGGTTGGGTCACCGGGCCATCGGTGTTGTCTACCGCCCGGCCAGGGAATCCGGAAACTACGTTCCCACCCGGATGGGAGGGCGTTACGACGCCCTCATCTGGATGGAACAGACCTCGGCGCTTCGTCCGCTGCATCACGAGGCTCCGCCGAGTGAGCCGGAGTTCGAAACGGAGCCCACCGGATTCTGAGCTGCCGCTGGAAAGCGAAGCAGCCGTTTCATCACCAGGCCGGTTACGAGTGCCATGCCGGCGGCCATCAGGATGGCGGCAGCGACGCCGATGGTGATCACCGTCGTCGGCGGCTGTCCCGGCTGCCACAGCGGAGGTGCGACGGCGAAGAAGAGTCCCAGCCCCACGCACCATGCCAGCGCGTTCCCGGCCACCCACCGTCCGCTGTGCGCGACGTGCCGGCGGAGTTCCGGCCATTGTGCCAGCCCGATCGAACACAGCAGCAGCAGGGCGCCGGGAACCGCGACGCCGATCTGCAGGGCAGGCGGCCAGAGCTGCCACTGGTTGGCGAAAGTACTGGGGCTAAGGCCGAGGAGCCAGGCGAGCGCCGCACCGGCGGCGGTGCGGATGGTCCACCTGCTCACGCTGAGGCCGGGCAGCAGGCTTCGGAGCACGTGCGCCTGGGCGAGCCCCAGGACTGTGCCCTCGGCGACGCCGGCCACCACCAGCCAGGCCATCCCGCCGGCGGTGTCCGGAATGATCACGAAGACTGCGACGACGGCGGGAACCAGGAAGCCTGCACTCTCACCGAGGGTGACCCACAGCAACCAGCGGCGGAGGAACGGTTGGGGCCGCGAGGGGGCGGCGGCGCCGGCCCGGGTCTGCTCCATGGCCCCGACGCTACGCGGGGCACCAGCGCCGGGTGAGGGGCTTAAGGCCCTAACCCCCGTGTCTGCCGCCGGAGCACACTGAAGGTGTCAGCGGCCTCCGGCGTGCTGATCCGAAAACGCGATGGAGAAGAGCAGGATTCAGAATGAGCAAACCAATCGTCGTCGGCATCAACGGCTCCACCGGAAGTGAGGCCGCAATGTCGTGGTCGCTCCACCGGGCAGCCAGGCTCAAGCTGCCGGTTATCGCCGTCCATGCGGTGGATGACCGGTGGATGTCGCCGGACTTCCAGTACCACGAACTGATCAGGGAATCAGGCATGGAGCTGCTGAGGCAGGTGCAGGAGGATGCCGCCAAGAAGGAACCCGACGTGGCCGTCGACGTGCAGTTGCGCCACGGCAGCGCCGGCGCCGCGCTCAAGGAAATGTCCAAGGACGCCGCCATGGTGGTCATCGGGTCACACCACCGCCATTGGGCCGACGGCGGACCCATGACGGACCGGGCCCTTCAGGTCGTTACTGCGTCGGACAGCCCGGTGGCGGTTATTCCGCAGGACCAGGGGCCGGAGGGCCGCGGGGTTGTCGTGGGTGTGGACGGCTCGGAGGAGTCCCTCCAGGCCGTAGCCTTCGCCGCGGCGGAAGCCGACCGCGAGGGCGACGAACTAACGGCCGTGCTGGCTTTCCGGCGCCCCGCCCGCTGGGTGCAGAGCGGGATGCCTGCCAGCGGACTGGCTGAAGTCATTGAGGAAGAGGACAAGATTGTTCTCGCGGAATCGGTGGCCGGCCTGCGGGACAAGTACCCGGACCTGGTGGTGAACCAGCGGCTGGACAAGGACACCGACCCCGCCAAGGCCCTCGTGGAGGCCGCGGCGAACGCGCGCCTCCTGGTGATCGGCAGCCGGGGGCGCGGGGGATTCAGCCGGCTTGTCCTCGGCTCCACGGCCCATGCGGTTCTGCTGCGCGTTCCTTGCCCCACGGTGGTCACCAGGGTCCACAAGGTCAAGCACGAGGAATAGCGGGCACCGTCAGTGCATGGCTATGGCCCCCTCCGTGGAGGGGGCCATAGCCATGTGCGGGATTCGCCCCGCGCTTTAGTGCCGCTGCGGGCGCCAGGCCGTGGTTGCTAGATCCACTTTGGCGCTGCCGGTACCTCGGGCAGGTCAGCGTCCGACGCCGGTGGGGCGGCCTCTGCTGCTGTGCAGTCTGTTGCCGCGGTGCTTGTCGCTGTCACGCCGTGGGTGCCGCGGCCGGTGGCCCATTGGGTGATGGCGGCGAGCGGGCCGTAGACCACTGTTGGTGTTTCGGCGTCGGTGTCGCCGAAGACCATCCCGTCGGGCTGGTCGGTGACTCTGATGAGCAGTCCGGTGTCGGTGCCTCGGGTGTGCCAGGCTGCGGTGATGTCCGCCAGTAGTCTGGCCAGGACCGGTGCGGGGATGTCGTTGAAGGTGGCGCCGTTGCCGAGGTCCACGGCGTGGACCCAGACTTCGCGGGTGCGCATCCAAACGGTTTCCTCGGCCGGGACGATCCTGCCCTGGGCTGTTTTGACTCTGTGGTGCCAGGCCTCTGCCGGGAGGTCCCGCCATTCGACGTTCAGGTGCACGGCGGAGTGGTCGAACAGGTGCCGCAGTGCAATCGGGGGCAGGGTGGCGCCGAAGTTGATTTCCTGGTCCCGCACCGACGTGGAGGCGTACATGGGTGTCTCCACGCCGGTGGCTGCCCACTCGATGAGCCGCGCGATGGCCCGCGCGTTGTAGCCGATGTGGGCCGTGACGTGCCGGCGGGTCCAGCCCGGCAGGAGCGAGTCTCCGTCGAGGTCCGCGTCGGAGAGCTCGTTGAGCTTGCGGGCGAAGAACGCCGTGCCCCGCCGTGCCTGCAGCAGACCCTCAAGCAGTTGCGGGTCGGTGGTCTGGTCGTGGCGGGCAACCATCAGGCTTCCTTGACCACGCGGTTGTTCAGCTGGCCCAGGCCCTCGATGGTGGTGACCAGGATCTGGCCTTCCTGCAGGTAGCGCTTGGGGTCCTGGGCGTGGCCCACTCCGCCCGGGGTGCCGGTGGCGATCACGTCGCCGGGGTTCAGCGTGATGATCGTGGAGATGTAGGAGACCAGGAATTCCGGGGTGAAGACCAGGTCCCCGGTGGGGGTGGACTGCTGGATCTCGCCGTCCACGGCCGAGGTCATCAGCGGGCCGGCGGTGAACTCGTCCCGGGTGACCAGGGCGGGGCCGAACGGGGTGGAGTTCTCCCAGGTCTTGCCCTGGAGCCACTGGATGGTGCGGAACTGGTAGTCGCGCATGGAAACATCGTTCAGCACCGAGTACCCGGCGATGTAATCCGTGGCGTCGGCTTCGCTGATCCGGCGGCCCTTCTTGCCGATCACCACGGCGAGTTCGGCTTCCCAGTCCACGGTGTCCGATTCCTGCGGCAGCGCCAGGTCATCGTTCGGGCCGATCAGGGATTCCTGGTACTTCGCGAACAGGGTGGGGTACTCCGGGATTTCCCGGCCCATTTCCTTGATGTGGTTGCGGTAGTTATGGCCCACGCAGATGATCTTGCCCGGGAACGGCACCACCGGCGCGAGGTCCGCGCCCTCGAGCGGATGCGTCGCACCGTTCGCTGCGGCGGCGATGGATTCCCACGCGGAGTCTTTCAGGAGTGCCCCGACGTCGGCGAAGCCGTCGATTTCGGTCAGGGTGGTCCCGTCCTGGCGGACAGCCTTCGTTACTGTTTTGTCTCCGACAGAGGTGCGGAGGGTGAGGAGTCTCATGCGTTCTTGCGTCCTTCGATGTAGGTGCGGTTGAAGTTCAGTCGTTCAAAAATGGGGGCGTCGCTGAACCGGAACAGATCAAACCCGCTCTCAGCCTGCAGGGACCATTCAGCCCACGACGGGACAACGAAGAGGTCGCCCTTTTCCAGGGTCCGGGGTTCGCCGTTGAGAACAACGGCACCGGTCCCTTCGAAGACCTGCCAGACGCTGGAGCCGACCTCGCGGACGCCCTGGGTGGACGCGCCGGGCCGGAGGCGGTGGAATTCGGCCCGGATGGTGGGCATCACGTCCCCGCCGGTGGTGGGATTGGTGTAGCGGACAGCGGCGTGGCCCTGGGACACGGTGGCCGGGTGGCCCTCGTCCTCGAGCAAAAGCTGCTCGGCCAGGGCACGGTCGGTGTATTCCCACCGGTACGCGGCGATGGGGGAGCTGGTGGTGTCATCCAGGCCGGAGAGCGGGCGCAGGCCCGGGTGGGCCCAGAGCCGCTCGGAGCGGGAGATGTCCGGGGTGGCCTCGTCGGTGACCCGTTCGGTGCCGAACTCGAAGAACCCGGCGTCCGCGTAGTGCACGAACGGGATGTCCAGGCCGTCGATCCAGGCCATCGGCTCATCGGTGTCGTTGTGGTGGCCGTGGAAGTTCCAGCCCGGGGTCAGCAGGAAATCACCGCGGGACATTCGGACCGGGTCCCCGTTCACCACGGTCCACACGCCTTCACCTTCGACGACGAAGCGGAACGCGTTTTGGGAATGGCGGTGCTCGGGGGCTGTTTCGTGGCCGCCCAGGTACTGGATGGCTGCCCACAGAGTGGGCGTGGCATAGGCCGTGCCGCCCAAACCAGGGTTGGCGAGGGCAATGGCGCGGCGTTCCCCGCCGCGGCCCACCGGCACCAGGTCACCGGCGCGGGCGGCCAGCGGGTACAGGTCGCTCCACCGCCACACATGCGGCACCGCCTTCGGGGAGGGGACCATCGGCATCAGGTCACCGATCTCAGTCCACAACGGGATCAGGTTCTCCCGGTCAAAATCCCGGTACAGCTCCTTGAGCTGGGCAGCTTCTTCAGGCGTCGGCTCCGGAGCAGTGTGCCCCGCGGCCACTGATTCATGAGTCGTGTTCTCGGCGCTGATGGACACGTGGGCCTCCTCGGTAGGTCAGAACAGTTCTTGGCGTAGCTCGACTCTACGGATGCCGACATGTGGCCCCCAGCATATTCTGCTAGTCAGAATTCCTGGCCCGTTCCGGCGGGGCGCCCGGCCCCGACGTTCAGTCCGGCTCGGCCGGATTGGCCGCGATGTCGATCTCCAGCTGCCGGCAGGTTTCCCGCAGGGCAGGCACAAGTCCGGCATCGAACACCCTGCGGAAGCGGGTCGCGGGCGTGGCCACGCTGAGCGCGCCCACCACCTTCCCGTGCCTGTTGTGCAGGGCGATCCCGAGGGCGCTCACACCTTCCTCAGTGCCTTCAAAATTGGCGGCGAAACCGTTGTTGCGGATCGACTCCAGCTCGCGCAGGAACGCCGGGTACTCCACGGCGGGGATGGTGTCCCCGCCGATCTCGGCATTATTGCTGCGGAAGAGCTGGTCAACCATGGGAGTCTCCAGTTCGGCGAGCATGGCCTTGCCCCCGGAGGTTTTGTTTGCAGGCATTACCGTCCCCTGGCGGTCACCGACGCGCAAAACATTATTTCCCTCCACGGTGGCCAGGAAACGCACTTTCGTACCCACCCGGACCATGAGGTTGACGGTCTCGTTCAGCTGCGCGGAGAGCAGCTCCATATGAGGCTGGGCGAGCGAGCGGAGCAGCCTGGTCCAGCTCAGCCCTGCCGGCCCGACGCCCATTGCCGGGCCGGGCACGTAGCGCCGGGTCTCATCCTGGACGGCGAACCCCCGGTAGACCAGCATCGCCAGCAGGCGGTGGGCAGTGGACGGGGCCACGCCCAGCTCCTCGGCGGCGTCCTTGAGGCGCAGCGCGCCGCCGTCACGAAGCAGCTGCAGGAGCTGCAGCGCATTGTCCACGGCCTCAATGGAGTAGGTTGGCCGCTTCTGTACGGGCTTCCGGGCTGATTTGGACGCCGGATTGGCGTTGGGCTGTTTCTGCACATCAGAATTATATTGTCGTTCGCCACGCGCAGTCATGACAGTAGTGGCATGACTCACACAACATCCGCTGCAGCGCCGCACCGGTCCTCCCCCGGGGACGCCGCCCCCACTTCCGCTGATGGGCCTGCATCGCGGTTCTCCAAAGCGTCGGCCGCGGCCGTCCTCGTTTGCTGGCTTTTGGTGGTCTTCGACGGCTACGACCTGATCGTCTACGGCACTGTCCAGTCTTCGCTGATCTCCGAGACCGGCTGGGGCCTGAACAAGGCCACCGCCGGAACCATCGGTTCCATGGCCTTCCTCGGCATGATGATCGGCGCGATCTTCGCCGGCCGGATGGCCGACTCGTGGGGTCGCCGCCGCACCATCCTGGGTTGCGCCGTCGTGTTCTCGATCTTCACCGCCCTCTGTGCCTTCGCTCCCAGCGCTACCGTCTTTGGCGGCCTGCGGCTCCTCGCCGGCATCGGGCTCGGCGGGCTGGTGCCCTCGGCGAACGCCCTTGTTGCCGAACTTGTCCCCACCAAGTGGCGGTCCACCATCGCCACCCTGATGATGTCCGGTGTTCCGATCGGCGGATCCATCGCCGCCCTCGTCGGCATCCAGCTGATTCCCGCCTTCGGCTGGCAGGCCATGTTCCTGGTGGCCGTGCTGGCCCTGGTGATCGTGGTGCCCCTGGGAGTGAAATACCTCCCGGAGACGCTTGCCCCGGTCCGGGCCACAGGCAGTGCAACAGAGAAGGCTGCCCGCACGGCAGCCGGCAATGCCAGTGCGGTCAAGGAACCGTCCGGCTTCTCGTCCCTGCTCCGTGCCCCGTACCTTGGTGTCAGCATGCTGTTCGCCCTGGCGACGATCGCCACCCTGTTCGCCTGGTACGGACTGGGAACCTGGTTGCCCAACCTGATGCAGTTGGCGGGCTACAACCTGGGTTCCGCCCTGACCTTCGCGCTGGCCCTCAACCTGGGTGCGGTGGCCGGTTCGGTCATCACGGCCTGGGCCGGAACCCGCTTCGGTCCGGTGCCGACTGCGATCGCCGCTGCCGCCGTCGCCGCCGCTGCGCTGGTGGTCCTCGTCACGGGGCCGTCTGTCACCGTCGTGTACCTCATGCTGGTCCTCGCCGGCGTCGGCACCCACGGCACGCAGTGCCTGATCATTGCCGCCGTCGCGAGCCACTATCCCGGACACCTGCGGGGCACCGCGCTGGGCTGGGCGCTCGGGACGGGCCGCATCGGTGCCGTCGTCGCGCCGCAGGTGGGCGGACTCCTGCTGGCAGCCGGACTGGGCGTCAATTCCAATTTCCTCGCCTTCGCCGGTGCAGCCGCCATCGCAGCGGTCCTGCTGGCCGCCGTCGGCCTCAAACTCAAGTCGAAACTCTCAATTTCACCCTCACACTCATCAACAGGAGCAATCAATGTCTGAGCACGCCACGTCCACCGATGTCCTCGTCATCGGAGGGGGTATGGCCGGACTCGCCGGAGCCCTCGCGCTGCGCGAAAACGGTGCCGACGTCACCCTCGTGGAACGGGCACCGGAGTTCGGCGAGGTGGGCGCCGGGCTGCAGATGGCCCCCAACGCCTCCCGCGTCCTCCGGAGCTGGGGCCTGCTGGAGAAAGCGCTCGAAATCGGTGTCCAGCCCAAGCACCTGGTCTTCCGCGACGCCGTCACCGGAGAAGAGCTCACCCGCCAGACGCTCGGCGCCGAATTCGAGGAACGCTACGGCGCGCCGTATGTCGTGATCCACCGCAGCGACCTCCACCGGGTCCTCCTCGAGGGCTGTGAAGCAGCCGGGGTCAAGCTCGTCAACGACGTCATGGTGGAGAGCGTTGAGACTGTGAACGGCCGCGGCGTGGCCCACACCGCCGGAGGCGTTGACTACGAGGCCGACGTCGTTATCGGCGCCGACGGTCTCCGGTCCACCCTCCGTCCGCTCGTGGCCAACGACGAACCCGTCTCCTCGGCGTACGTCGCCTACCGCGGCACGGTGCCGATCACCGAGAACACACCCAAGGCCGACCTTGAAGACGTCATCGTCTACCTCGGACCGGACTGCCACCTGGTGCAGTACCCGTTGCGCAAGGGCGAACTGCTGAACACCGTGGCCGTCTTCAAGTCGCCGTCCTTCGAAGCCGGCGTCGAACAGTACGGGGGAGTGGACGAGCTCGAGGCAGCCTACAAGGACTGCGTCCCGGCGGTTCAGGAAGCGCTGAAGAACCTGGCCACCGGCATCCGCTGGCCCATGTACGACCGTGACCCGATCGAGAACTGGGTTGCCGGCCGCATGGTGCTGATGGGCGACGCCGCGCACCCGATGCTGCAGTACCTGGCGCAGGGCGCTTGCCAGGCCCTCGAGGACGCAGCCGTGCTGCAGGATGTCAGCGCCGGCACCGTCTTCACCGCGGACGGCGTCAACCCCGAAGCCTGGGACGGCGCCATCAAGGAGTTCAACGCAATCCGCGCCGGCCGCACCGCCCGGGTCCAGCGCACCGCCCGCGTCTGGGGCGAATCCTGGCATGTCTCCGGACTGGCCCGGACCCTGCGCAACCTGCTCTTTAAGAGCCGGAAGGACAACGACTTCCAGTACAACGACTGGCTGTACGGCCAGGCCGGCGACGGAGTTCCTGCCGCCGTCCGTAAGGAGACCGCGGTGAAAGTCCCCGCCTGATCCACCGGTCCAGGCTTAGCTCTGCACCCTGAAAAGTGCCGGACACGTCTTCCGTGTCCGGCACTTTTCGTTAGGCACGGTGTGTTGCCGGCCCTCCGGCCCCTCGGTAACGTTTTGGGTGGAGCTCCCGGAGGAAAGGACGCCGCCGTGAGGAATGTCTCCCTTTATTTGGACGTGGACGGCGTGATTTGCCCGTTCGGCGCCTCGGGCACCACGGACTGGGGGAGCCGCTGGCGGACGTCCGATGCCGGCCTCCTCGAAGTGACCTACGCCGGTGAACTCGTGGAGTCCCTCAACACGCTGTCCATGACACCTGGCCTTCGCTGCGTCTGGCTCACCAGCTGGGAGGAGATGGCACCGGAATACCTGTGCCCCGCCATCGGCCTGGCCGGGCGGGAATGGCCCGTTCTTGCCAGTGACGGGCCGGGCGGAGGCGACGGCTGGTGGAAACTGCAGGCCCTGCAACGGGACCTCGAGGCATGCGCTCCGGACCGGGCCGTGTGGATCGACGACCAACTCGATTACGAAGCCGAGGCCCGCGCATGGGCCTCCGTCCTCCGCGGGCGCCTGCTGCTGATTTCACCGCATCCGAGGCGGGGCTTGTCCCCGGTTGAACTGGACGCAGTCCGTGCTTTCCTTTGACCGCCCGGTGTTTTGTCCTCAGGGCGTTGACGCGTACGATCGTTAGGGTTTCAAGCCCCTTCCGAACAACACCGCACTAACTGCCGGCAAATGCCGCGGTAACTTGCGTGCGGTCAGGGGCAATGGGGAAGTGGAACTGCTGACCGTCGACTCTGCAGATTGGGCAACAGGTGGAAATCACCTTTATGGTGGCGCTGGTTATAGCGCTGGCACTTTTTTTCGACTTCACCAACGGATTTCATGACACCGCCAACGCGATGGCTACACCCATTGCCACCGGTGCCATCAAACCGAAGACGGCAGTTGCCCTGGCAGCGGTCCTGAACCTGGTCGGAGCGTTCCTCTCCACGGAAGTGGCCAAGACGGTGTCCGGCGGCATCATCAAAGAGGGTTCAGACGGCATCCAGATCACCCCGGACATCATCTTCGCCGGCCTCATGGGCGCCATTCTCTGGAACATGATCACGTGGTTGAAAGGCCTGCCGTCGAGTTCGTCGCACGCCCTCTTCGGCGGCCTGATCGGCGCCGCCATCGCCGGCATCGGCATCCATTCGGTGAACTTCGAATCCCTCATGCAGAAGGTCATCCTTCCCGCCATCTTCGCCCCGGTCATCGCCGGCGCAGTGGCCTACGTCTGCACCCGCCTGGCCTACGCGCTGACATCCCGGCACGATCCGGAGACCGGCAGCAAGCTCACGCAGAAGCGCGGCGGTTTCCGGACCGGCCAGATCTTCACGTCCAGCCTGGTGGCCCTGGCACACGGAACCAACGATGCGCAGAAGACCATGGGCATCATCACCTTGGTGCTGATCTCCGCCGGAACGCAGGCGCCGGGATCCGGACCGCAGTTCTGGGTCATTGCAGCCTGTGCGTTCGCCATTGCCATCGGCACCTACGCCGGCGGCTGGCGGATCATCCGCACCATGGGCTCGGGCCTTACCGACGTCAAGCCCGCCCAGGGCTTTGCAGCGGAAGCCAGCACGGCCTCAGCCATCCTTGCTTCTTCCCACCTTGGATTTGCCCTGTCCACTACGCAGGTGGCCTCCGGCTCCGTGATCGGTTCCGGGCTGGGCCGCAAGGGCACCTCGGTGCGCTGGGGCACTGCCGGCCGCATCGCCGTCGGCTGGCTTTTCACCCTCCCGGCCGCCGGGATCGTGGGCGCCTTGACGGCCCTGCTCGTGATGACCGGACCGGTGGGTGTTGTCATTGCCGCCGTTGCCGGGACCGGCGCCGTGCTGTTCATGTTCGTGCAGTCCCGCAAGTCCCATGTGGGCCACCACAATGCCGTGGAGGTCGAGGAAGCAGGGCAGGCCGTCCGGTTCCGTAAAAAGAAGGCAATGGCCGCCAGCCGCGCCAACAAGTTTAAGGATGGCAACTAAGTGAAGTGGTTGGAATTGGTGCAGGTGGCCGGTGCCACGCTCCTTGCCGCCGTGACGGTAGTGGTCCTTTACTCCATCGGCGTTCGTTTCACGGCCATCGCCGGTGATCCCGAGCAGGCCACGCCCCGGTGGATGAAATCGCTCGCCTACGCCTGCTTCGGGCTGTGCGGCCTGGCGGTGCTGTTCGGCTTGTACCTGATCATTCCGTACTTCAGCAAGTAGTAGCTTCAGGCAGTTACCTGTGGAGCGCACGGGACTGCTCTGGCGGATATGACCCAACGGGGGAATAGTTAACACTGTTTCAGCGTGTTTGGTCCGGCTCCGCAGCCGGCCGATGCCGGGAGCCATCCCGAAGGGTTTATCCAGGCCGGTTCCCCTGCCGGGAACCGCAAGCAGGCGGGTCTGTCATGCACAGTCGAACCGGGGCAGCAGCCCGGCTAGCAGCCGGACTTCCAGGAATCGCCGCGGCTTGGTGCCTGCTGCTCCTTGCGGGCGGCTGCGCCGCTCCGCCATCCCCGCCACCGGAATCCCAGGCAAGTTCGACGACGGCGGCACCACCCGCAGCCCCGGATCCGGCCGCTTCGTCCTCCTCCCCGAATGATCCGCCCACGGCTGCACCGTTGCCCGGTCCGGTTGACGGACCTCCTGTTGCCGGCGCCCCTGTCATCCGGTGGGTCCCCATTGGACCGGCCGCACCCACCGATCCGCCCGAGGGGACGCTGTACGAGCTCCTGCGCAGCCTCGACTGCGCAGGCCTCCGCGAGTCAAAGCTGAACACGGCGTTTCCTGCCGTCTGGAAGGCCGCGGAGGCCACCTGCCAGGCACTGTCCACGGACCTGCCGGCGGACTGGCAGCAGGCACAGGCTGCGTTGGCCGGGGTTCCCGGCCTGCCGCCCGAACGGTGCTGGGAAAACAAAGTCACGGAATCGCTGCAGCAGGCAGTGGAACTGCGGACCGCCAACCCGGGGGTCAAGCTCGTGGTGAACGCAGCAGGGGCAGGCGACGACTGCCCCCGTCGACTGACAGGCCTGACGGTCCTCGACGGGCCCTCTGCCGGCACAGCCCCGCCATCCGTTTCCTCCGTCGGCGGAGCCCGGGTGCGCCTCCAGGGGTTCTTCGTGAATGTGGACAAAGTCCTGGTGGACGGCAATCCGGTTGACGTCGAAGGCCCGCAGTTCGGCCCCTTCGAGTTTTACGCGCCGCCGACCGCATCAGGCGCCACGTCCGCCACCGTGACAGTGGCTGCAACGCCCCCGGTGTCCGGTGAAGCCCTGCTCCGTTATGCTGACCCGACGCCGTCCACGCCGGCCACACCGCCCGCGTCACCGCCGGACATTTCCCCGCCGCCGTCCGGGGCGTCGGCAGGACCAACATCATGAGCGGCGAACCGGAGGCGGATCCCCGCTGGAAACGCGCTGTCGACATGCTGGCGGTCATCGGCCCGCCATTGACCATCGCGACTGCTTTGCTGGTTTACTTCGGCTGGGCGCGCACGGATGCCCAGGCGAAGGCCATGGGGCTGGATGTCAGCCTCTTCGGCTTCACCGTTCAGGACTTTGTCCTCAGGAGCATCCCGTCTTTGTTCATCCCGCTGGTCTGGCTGCTGATCGTGGCTTCAGTCTGGCTTTCCGTGGACAGGTTCCTCGCCGGACGCCTCAACGCCGGCAGGCGTGCGGGCATCCGGAGGCTCGCCGCCGTGATCCTGGTTGCTGGACTGGCCTGCGCGACTGCCATGTGGATCGTGGTGATTCTCCAGCCCGAACGCACCGTGCTGTTCGTGCCGTACATCATGGCCGGCGGCGTACTCCTGTCCGCCTGGGGACTGAGCCTGTGGCGGCGGTCCGCCGAAGCACCCGGGCGCAACGTGGCCGCACTGTCCCGCGGGTCAGAAAAGACGCTCATCTTCTGCCTGGTGACGCTGCTGCTCTTCTGGGGCACTTCCGACTACGCCCAGGCGCTGGGCCGGGGACTTGCGGTCAGTTACGAGCAACGGTCCGCGCTCCTGCCCACCGCCGTTGTGTACAGCAAGGACCGGCTGGGAATCAGTGCGCCCAACGTCACCGAACAATCCAGCGGCACGGCGGAACATCCGGTGTACCAGTACAGCGGCCTGCGGCTGCTCGTGGTCAGCGGCGGCCGCGTCTTCCTGCTCAACGAGGGCTGGACGCTTCGGAGCGGCAAGGTGGTGGTGCTCCGTGATGATCCGGGCATGCGCGTGGAGTATGGGAACCCCGAGTCCAAATGACTAGGCTGGGGCCATGTCCAGACTCCAATATTTCGTGGCCTCATCCCTCGACGGATTCATCGCCACGTCCGATGACAACCTGGCATGGCTCCTCCAGTTCGACGGGTTCGAAGGCGGCCGGGAAAGCTACGAAGCCTTTATGTCCGAGGTCGGCTGCATCGTCATGGGCGGCGACACCTACGCCTGGCTGATGGAGCACGAGCCGGACAACTGGCCCTACCCTGACACTCCGTGTTGGGTCTTTACCCACCACGAACACTCCGCGCCCCGGGGAGCCGATGTCACGTTCGTCCGCGGCGACGTCCAAGAATTCATGGACGATTTCAGGGCAGATGCCGGCGGCAAGAACGTCTGGCTGGTTGGCGGGGGAGAGCTGGCGGCCCAATTCGCCGATGCAGGCCTGCTGGACGAAATCATCGTGTCCATCATCCCGGTGGTCCTCGGTGCCGGAAAGCCTGTGCTGCCCGTCAAAACAGGGCCAACCCGGCCGCTGGAGCTGGAGGCGTCCAGCACGATGGGCAGGGGAATTGTCGAGCTGCGGTACAGGCTCGGCTGAACCGGCCCGGCTCAAGCCTCAGGGTGCGATGTCCCGGATCAGGTTGGTGATGCGGGCGGTGGAGAGCCTGCGGCCCTTCTCATCGGTCATCACGATCTCGTGCGTGGTCAGCGTGCGCCCCAGGTGGATCGCGATGCAGGTTCCTGTCACAGTGCCGGAGGCAATGGCGCGGTGATGGGTTGCCCCCACCTCAATGCCCACCGCCTGCCGTCCCGGGCCGGCGTGCATGCCTGCAGCGAATGAGCCGAGCGTCTCGGCCAGCACCACGTGGGCGCCGCCGTGCAGGATCCCGGCCACCTGCGTGTTGCCTTCCACCGGCATGGTTGCCACGGTGCGTTCGGGGCTCATTTCGAGGAAGTGGATGCCCATCTTCACCACCAGCGCACCGACGCCGTATTCGCCCAGCCACTCATGCATTTCCTTCGGGATTCCGGCGGCTGCCAGTTCGTCAGCGAACGGCCCGGGCGTGAAATTGTCCATCATGGGAACTAGGCTGGCACCTGTGAGCGAAACTACCAAACCGGCCCTTGCCCCCCTTTCGGCAGACACTGCTGCAGACATCCTCCCGGCAGCTGAGGCCGAATCAGCGACTGCGGCCAAACCCGCCCGGAAAACCACACGCACCGCGGAGCCGGTTTCCGCCACCGAGGCCCCCGTGATTCCCATCACCGACCAGCCGCGCCTCCTGGTGCTGGACGGGCACTCGATGGCCTTCCGGGCGTTCTTCGCGCTGCCCGCGGACAAGTTTTCCACCGCCGCGGGGCAGCACACCAACGCGATCCACGGTTTCACGTCCATGCTCATCAACCTGATCAAGGAACAGAAGCCCACGCACGTAGCTGTGGCGTTCGACGTCTCTGACGAGACCACCCACCGGAAGGCCGAGTACAGCGAGTACAAGGGCGGCCGCAACGAAACTCCCCGTGAGATGAGCGGCCAGATCGACCTTATTGACAAGGTCATGGGCGCGTGGGGCATCAAGACCATCAAGATGCCCGGCTACGAAGCGGATGACGTCCTGGCTACGCTCGCCGCCATGGGGGAAAAGGCAGGCTACGAAGTGCTGCTGGTGACGGGCGACCGCGACGCCTTCCAGCTGATTACGGACAACGTCTTTGTGCTCTACCCCAGGAAGGGCGTCAGCGACATTCCCCGCCTGGATGCCCCCGCCATCCAGGAAAAGTACTTTGTCAGCCCCGCCCAGTATTCGGACCTGGCCGCCCTGGTGGGCGAGTCTGCGGACAACCTTCCCGGCGTGCCCGGCGTTGGTCCCAAGACGGCCGCCAAGTGGATCAACCTCTACGGCGGCCTGGAAGGCGTGCTGGAACACCTCGACAAGATCGGCGGCAAGGTGGGCGACTCCCTCCGCGAAAACGTGGACGCCGTGAAGCGGAACCGCCGGTTGAACAGGCTCCACACCGACCTCGAGCTTCCCGTGACCCTGGACGACCTCGCCGACCCCCGGCCGGACCAGGCGGCGCTGGAACAGCTGTTCGACGAGCTGGAGTTTAAGACCATCCGCACCCGGCTCTTTGCCCTCTACGGCGCCGAAGAGGTGGACCTCGCCGAGCGTGAGAGCCTCGACATCCCGGATTACAGCACGCCCGCCGGAGCAGCCGAGCTGAGCGCATTCCTGGCTGCGGGCGCCGGTCAGCGGTCCGCCGTCGCCGTCGACCTTGTTCCCGGACGCATCGGCGAGGATGCCGCCGCGCTGGCAATCGTCCGGGACGGAGCCGCGGTATACATCGACCTTTCCGGCCAGGATGCCGAGGCCGAAAACGTCCTGGCGGCCTGGCTGCGCGACCCGGAAGCGCCCAAGGTCATGCACGGCTTCAAGGCCGCCCTCAAGGCCCTGAGCGCCCGCGGACTGGAACTGGAAGGCGTCGTCGACGATACGTCGATTTCCGGTTACCTCATCCAGCCCGACCGCCGCACTTACGAGCTCGCGGAGCTGGCGCAGCACCACCTCAACATCGAAATCTCCACCGCCGTGGCGAAGGCCGGGCAGCTGGAATTGTCGTTCGACGGCGATGACTCCGCCGCCGCCGGTGAACTCGTCCACGCTGCCGCCGTCGTCCACGCCCTCAGCCGCTACTTCGAGGCGGAACTGAAGGAGCGCAAGGCCGAGGAGCTGCTGTCCACGCTGGAACTTCCGGTGAGCCGGGTACTGGCGGATATGGAACTCGCCGGAATCGCCATCGACATGCAGCGGATGGATGAGCAGCTGGCCGACCTTGCCAAGGTGATCGACAACGCCCAGGAATTTGCCTTCGCCGCCATCGGACACGAGGTCAACCTCGGATCACCCAAACAGCTGCAGACCGTGCTGTTCGACGAACTCCAGCTGCCCAAGACCAAGAAGATCAAGTCCGGTTACACCACCGACGCCGCATCGCTCAAGAACCTCCTGGAAAAGACCGGGCACGAATTCCTGGTCCAGCTGATGGCGCACCGGGAATCCTCGAAACTCCGCCAGATGCTGGAGTCGCTGAAGAAGTCCGTCGCCGAGGACGGCCGCATCCACACCACCTATGCGCAAAATGTCGCAGCCACCGGCCGTATCTCGTCCAACAACCCCAACCTGCAGAACATCCCCATCCGGAGCGAAGAGGGCCGGCGCGTCCGTGGCATCTTCGTGGTCAGCGAGGGCTATGAATGCCTCCTTTCCGCGGACTATTCGCAGATCGAGATGCGGATCATGGCCCACCTCTCGGGGGACGCCGGCCTGATCCAGGCCTACCGGGACGGCGAAGACCTTCACCGGTTTGTGGGATCGAACATCTTCCACGTGCCCACCGACCAGGTCACAAGCGCCATGCGGTCCAAGGTCAAGGCGATGTCCTACGGCCTGGCCTACGGCCTGACCTCGTTCGGACTGTCCAAGCAGCTGGAAATTTCTGTTGACGAGGCCCGGACATTGATGAAGGAATACTTCGACCGCTTCGGAGCCGTGCGCGACTACCTCCGCGGCGTGGTGGACCAGGCCCGGATCGACGGCTTCACGGCCACCATCGAGGGGCGCCGCCGTTACCTGCCGGACCTCACCAGCACGGACCGCCAGCTGCGCGAGAACGCGGAACGCATTGCGCTCAACTCACCCATCCAGGGTTCCGCGGCGGACATCATCAAGCGGGCCATGCTGGGCGTGCATGCTGAATTGAAGGCCCAGGGCCTCAAATCACGGATGCTCCTGCAGGTCCATGACGAACTGGTGCTTGAAGTTGCCGCCGGTGAACGGGAAGCGGTGGAAAAGCTGGTGACGGAGCAGATGGGCTCCGCCGCGGACCTCAGCGTGCCGCTGGACGTCCAGATCGGCGTCGGGCCCAGCTGGTACGACGCCGGTCACTAAGCAGTCTCAAGGCATGCAGGACGCCTTGCGCGGGCGTCCTGCATGGGTCATTCATTCGGTTCAAGGGGGAGCATTACGTGGCAGACAAGTATGAGATCCGGCGGTTCGGGGCGGCAGAGAAGGGTGCGCCCGGCTACGAAGAGGGAACCGACTGGATCCAGGCCGTGGGCTTCGGATTCCACGACACCCGCAGGAGCGATGAATTCGTGGACAAGATCATGTCCATGTACCGCTCGGACGGACGCGTGCTGACCGGCGTCTACCAGACGGGGGAGGTCGCACCGCATGCTTTGGGCGCAGGCATTCCGGTGGCAACCTTCGGGACACTCCGCAGGGACCTGAACGTCGGCTACGGACGCCAGCTGCTGACGCATATGGTGACGGCGGTGACTGTGCGGGGAACGCACCGCCGCCAGGGGCTGCTGCGGCGGATGATGACCGAGGACCTGACCGCGGCGAAGGGCGACGGCCTGGCCATGGCCGCCCTGACCGCCTCGGAGGGTTCCATCTACGGCAGGTTCGGCTACGGTGTTGCCACCTTTGAACGCAGCATCAAGGTGGATACCGGACCACGGTTCGGGCTCCGTCACCAGCCCTCCGGCGCGGTGGAGATCGCGGACCGGAAGGTGCTGCTCGACCTGGCCCCTGAAGTGTTTGAGCGGGTGCACCGGCACACCCCGGGTTCCATCGTCCGCCAGGACGCCTATCGGCAGAACGTATCCGGAACGGTGGGCCGTGACGGCAACGAAGATGAAGCCATCAAGTGTGCGCTGCACTACGACGCCGCTGGAGCAGTGGACGGCTACGTCTCGTACAAGTTCGCCGGCTGGGACACCAAGCCCTACACGGTGGAAGTGGTGGACCTGGTGGCAGGAACGGATGCCGCGTACCTGGAGCTCTGGCAGTTCCTGGGCAGCATCGACCTGATCCAGCGGGTCAGCTGGGCGGACGCACCGGTGGATGATCCGCTGGTGTGGGCCCTCTCGGACCCGCGCTGTGTTGAGGCCTCCGACCACCGGGACATGCTCTGGCTGCGGATACTGGACGCCGGCAAGGCATTGGGCGCCCGCCGCTACTCCGCTGACGGCCGGCTGGTGCTCGCTGTTGAAGATGCCATGGGATTCGCCGGCGGCACGTTCATCCTGGACGTCAGCGGCGGCGA
The DNA here is from genome assembly GCF_017833075.1 of Arthrobacter sp. PvP103. Lineage (NCBI taxonomy): Bacteria > Bacillati > Actinomycetota > Actinomycetes > Micrococcales > Micrococcaceae > Arthrobacter > Arthrobacter sp. PvP103. Next base: position 49,042 of record NZ_JAFIBQ010000001.1, read on the forward strand.
GGCCAGTGTCTCGGCGGCGCCGGCAGATGTCCTGCCGGAGCTGTCGATGGACGTGGCCGACCTCGCCTCCATCTACCTCGGTGCTGTGTGTCCGGTGACCTTGAAGGCGGCGGGACGGATCCGGGAACACGCGCCCGGCGCCGCCGTCCGGGCGCGGCTGATGTTCGCCGTCGAACGGGCGCCGCACTGCCTGACGCATTTCTAAGCCGATACCGGCCGGCCCCCCGCGGCACGAGCGACGTCAAAGCGGCCGGCGACCATGCCGGCCGCTTTGACCGGTGTTGGCCGCGGCGACTAGAATAAACGGGCGTGTACTACGTGCACGTGTCTAGAATCCACAAAATCAGGATGAACCTGGCAGACCCATGTGGTCAGCCATCACCCGCGCCCCCGTCCATACGGGTGTGCGGCGGTCCGCCTGACCGACTAACTATCCACAACGGAGCCCCTACTACATGACCATCACCTCCACCGAGAAGCCCGGTACCCCCGTAGTCGCGATTAACGACATCGGTACCGCTGAGGACTTCCTCGCAGCAGTCGACGCCACCATCAAGTACTTCAACGACGGAGACCTCGTCGAAGGTACCGTCGTCAAGGTCGACCGCGACGAAGTTCTGCTCGACATCGGTTACAAGACCGAAGGTGTCATCCCCTCCCGCGAGCTGTCCATCAAGCACGACGTTGATCCCGGAGACGTCGTCTCCGTTGGCGATCAGGTCGAAGCCCTGGTGCTCACCAAGGAAGACAAAGAAGGCCGCCTGATCCTCTCCAAGAAGCGTGCTCAGTACGAGCGCGCCTGGGGCGACATCGAGAAGGTCAAGGAAGAAGACGGTGTCGTCACCGGTACCGTCATCGAGGTTGTCAAGGGTGGTCTTATCCTCGACATCGGTCTGCGCGGCTTCCTGCCCGCATCCCTCGTCGAGATGCGCCGTGTGCGCGACCTTGCTCCGTACATCGGTCAGCAGATCGAAGCCAAGATCATCGAGCTGGACAAGAACCGCAACAACGTTGTGCTGTCCCGCCGTGCATGGCTCGAGCAGACCCAGTCCGAGGTCCGCTCCACGTTCCTCAACAAGCTGGAAAAGGGCCAGGTTCGTCCCGGCGTCGTTTCCTCCATCGTCAACTTCGGTGCCTTCGTGGACCTGGGCGGCGTAGACGGCCTGGTTCACGTTTCCGAGCTGTCCTGGAAGCACATCGACCACCCGTCCGAGGTTGTCGAAGTTGGCCAGGAAGTCACTGTCGAGGTTCTCGAGGTCGACCTGGACCGCGAGCGCGTTTCCCTGTCGCTCAAGGCTACGCAGGAAGATCCGTGGCAGACCTTCGCCCGCACCCACGCCCTCGGCCAGGTTGTTCCGGGTAAGGTCACCAAGCTCGTTCCGTTCGGTGCGTTCGTTCGCGTCGAAGACGGCATCGAAGGCCTCGTTCACATCTCCGAGCTGGCAGTCCGCCACGTGGAGCTGGCAGAGCAGGTTGTCTCCGTTGGTGACGAGCTGTTCGTCAAGGTCATCGACATCGACCTTGAGCGCCGCCGCATCTCCCTCTCCCTCAAGCAGGCTAACGAGGGCGTTGACGCCGACAGCACCGAATTCGATCCCGCTCTCTACGGCATGGCCGCTGAGTACGACGAAGAGGGCAACTACAAGTACCCGGAGGGCTTCGACCCGGAGTCCAACGAGTGGCTTGAAGGCTACGAGAACCAGCGCGCAGCCTGGGAGCAGCAGTACGCTGACGCCCAGACCCGCTGGGAAGCACACAAGAAGCAGGTTGCCCAGCACGCTGCCGACGACGCTGCAGCTGCAACGTCCGGTGACAGCGATTCCGGCACCACCAGCTACTCCTCCGAGCCGGCTGCAGCCGAGACCGGTGCAGGCACGCTTGCTTCGGACGAGGCTCTTGCAGCACTGCGCGAGAAGCTGACCGGCAACTAATTTCCCGGTTCTCTTCCGGACCTGATTCCGGAGGGCCCAGGCAGTTAGCACGCTGAAGGTGGCCGTCCCCGAAAGGGGGCGGCCCCCTTTTGTTTATCCAGGCACCTCTATTTAGCCCAGCAACCGGTCGGTCGCAGGGTCCGGGGTTCCGCCGAAGTAGCGGTCCAGAACTTCCTGGAAGACCGGCTCTGCGGGGTCTGCGCGCAGGAAGAGGGTCATGGAGGACTGCAGCTTCCGCGCGTCGATCCCGCCGAAGATCCGGACAGCACTGACCCCGGTGTGGGCAGCAACGGCCCGGGCGCACTCAAGCAGCCGCGGACCGAGCACGGGGTGGCCCAGATAGGCCCTGGCCTCGGCCAGGGACGTGATCGCGTACCTCCGGGAGGTGGGGCTCTGCCCAAGGCCGGAGACCTGAGGGAAGATGAACCACATCCAGTGGCTTTCCTTGGACCCGTCGGCTAGCTCTCCAAGTGCCCTGTGATAGGTTCCGTTGGCGTCCTGGGCCTGCACGAACCGTTCCAGGTTGAAGGGATCTTCCACGGGTTGCCTCCCTAACTCAGTTGGGCACTATCAGTCCATCCAACCACCTGCCCGTGCTGGAAACGCCAGCCGGCGCCGGGACATGTTCGTGTACTCACGCCTCAGGGATACCCCCGAGAAGGACCGGGTCAGTGCAGACTGATGCGGGCCGTCAGGGGCGTGGTCACGCCGTCCCCGGCCAGCTCGGCACCGGCCGAGCGCAAGAGTGCCCGCGCCGCCGAATTTCCGGCGGTCGTTTCGGCCTGCAGCACCGAGGCGCCTGTAGCTGCAGCCACGGTGCACACGAGCTTCAACGCCTCCCGGCCGATGCCCCGGCCCCGGAAGCTGCGTCCCAGCCAGAGCCCGGTTTCCAGCGCCGTGACGGCCGATGCTGCCGTTCCGGCGCGCTTGAGCCGGATGGAACCGGCAAGCCGTCCATCGCAGCTGATCGCCCAGGACTTCTGCGCGGCGGGTCCGTCGAGGCCGGCCGCCGCGGCGCGGTGGTAGTTGAGGAACCAGCCGATCCGCTCCGCGTTCCAGCCGGGGGTGGCACCTAGCGTGGGAGTGACGTCGTCGGCAGCGGCGTCCGTGAGGGCGACGTCCAGCAGCTTCGCCAGGATCTCCTCGGTGACGTCCAGCAGCTCCACGCAGCCTGCGAGGGATGACTGTGAAGAAGGAGACATCGGTTCAGAAGGGCACATCGATCCACTCCGTTTCACCCGGCCGCAGGGCGGCGCTGCCCGCAGTCATGGAAGCAAGCCGTTCGCCGGCCCGCTCAAGTTCGTCCGCATGATCGGGCAGGGCGAGCCTGAGGACCGTGGTGATGGCCCCGTAGCTGGTTTCCGCCATCACATAGCCGGCAGCGCGGAGGTCGTTTTCCAGGCGCCCGGCCGCCGAATGCGGCACCTCCACGGAACAGATCCTCAGCCGGCTCCGCCGAACCAGTGGTGCCAGGTCCAGGGCGGACGACACGGACTCCGAGTAGGCGCGCACCAGTCCGCCGGCTCCCAGGAGAATCCCGCCAAAATAGCGGACGACGACGGCACTGATGTCGCTGAGGTCGGTCACCCCCGGCGCGGTTTCGCGTCGGAGGAGGGCCTCCAGCATGGGGATGCCCGCGGTTCCGGACGGTTCTCCGTCATCGCTCGAACGCTGGATGTCCCGGTCTGGTCCCAGGACGAACGCCGAGCAGTGGTGCCGGGCGTCGTGGAACTCCTTGCGCAGTCCGGCCACCAGCGCCCTCGCGCCGTCCTCGTCACCGGTGCGCCGGATCACCGTGATAAACCGCGACCGTTTGACCTCCAGCTCATGGCGGAAGTCGGGCCCGGCCGCAAGGGTCGTGTAGGCAGTTGCCCTGCTTTCCCTGGGTTCAGCCTCTTCCACCACCGGATCAGTTTAGTCTGGTGGGGTGCTGAAGATCGGGTTGACGGGCGGTATCGCCTCAGGGAAGTCAGTTGTTGCCTCGCATTTGCGGAAGCTGGGGGCCGTGCTGGTCGACGCCGACGCCCTGGCCCGTGAAGTGGTGGAGCCGGGTACCCCCGGCCTGGCCCGGGTGGTGGCGGCCTTCGGGGAGGACATGCTGGGTGCCGACGGCCGGCTGGACCGGGCGCGGCTTGGCGCGCTGGTGTTCGGCGACCCGGACAGGCTCGCCGTTCTCAACAGCATCGTTCATCCCCTGGTCCGGGAGCGGGCCGCAGCGATGATCGGCGCCGCCCCCCGCGGCGCCGTCGTCGTGCAGGACATACCCCTGCTGGTGGAGACGGGCCAGGGTAGCAATTTCCATCTGGTGCTGGTGGTGGATGCCCCGGACGAGGTACGGGTGCAGCGCATGGTGGAATACCGGGACATGACCGAGGAGCAGGCGCGGTCCAGGATGGCGGCGCAGGCCGCCAGGGACGTCCGCGTGGCCGCGGCGGACGTGGTGCTGGACAACTCCGGAACCGTTGATGAACTGCAGGCTGCCGTCGACGTGCTGTGGGCCAGCCGGCTGGCCCCCTATGCGGACAACATCAGCAAGGAGCGGCCGGCTCCGCGGACGGGCGGCCCGGTGCTTGCCCCGGCCGATCCCACGTGGGGAACACAGGCGGCGCGGCTCGCCGGCCGGATCGCGGCTGCCGTCCCGGCGGACATCCTGGCGGTCGATCACATCGGGTCCACGGCGGTCCCCGGGCTCGATGCCAAGGACATCATCGACCTCCAGTTGACTGTTGCGGACCTGGCAACGGCCGACCGGATCGCACCGTTGCTTGCCGCGGCGGGCTTTCCGCTGTGGGCCGGCGTTTTTGCCGACAGCCCCAAGCCCTCGCACCCTGATCCGGCGGACTGGGCCAAACGCCTGCACGGAAACGCGGACCCCGGCCGTCCCGTGAACCTGCACATCCGGCCCGCGGGCTCGCCGGGGTGGCGGTTCGCTTTGTCTTTCCGGGACTGGCTTCGCGATGACGCTGCGGCAAGGGCCGACTACCTGGCGGAGAAGCGGAGGGTTGCCGCGCTCCACAGGGTGGACAAGTCAACCGCGGGTTACGCGGCGGACAAGGAAGCATGGTTTTCCGAGCACGCCGCCGAACGGATGGACGCGTGGGTGCGGCGCACGGGATGGCAGCCGCCGTCGTATGCCACACCCATAGCCGCCGGCGTGGCCGGCGGTCCAGCCGACATCGGGGAAGGCGGAGGCACAGCCGGCAGTACCGCCCAAAGCTGAATCACGGCACGATGTCGGTGCCCGGCGGTAGATTAGATTCATGAGTCTTGCCCAGGAAATCAACCGCGTCGTGGCTCCGTTCGAGGTCATCAGCGAGTTCAAGCCGGCAGGCGACCAGCCGGCCGCCATCGCTGAGCTGACGGAGCGCATCAAGAACGGCGAAAAGGACGTGGTGCTGCTTGGCGCCACCGGTACGGGCAAAAGCGCGACCACGGCCTGGCTCATCGAGCAGGTCCAGCGCCCCACCCTGGTGATGGTGCAGAACAAGACCCTCGCCGCGCAGCTGGCCAACGAATTCCGGGAACTGCTCCCGAACAACGCCGTCGAGTACTTCGTGTCGTACTACGACTACTACCAGCCCGAGGCCTACGTGGCGCAGACGGACACCTTCATCGAGAAGGACTCCTCGGTGAACGAGGAAGTCGAACGGCTCCGACACTCCGCCACCAATGCGCTGCTGACCCGCCGCGACGTGATCGTGGTGGCCACCGTGTCCTGCATTTACGGCCTGGGCACGCCGGAAGAGTACATCGCCGGCATGGTGACCCTCCGCAAGGGGGCTGAGATGAACCGCGACGACCTGCTCCGGAAGTTCGTCTCCATGCAGTACGCCCGCAACGACATGGACTTCCACCGCGGCACGTTCCGGGTCCGCGGCGACACCGTGGAAATCATTCCGATGTACGAGGAACTGGCCATCCGGATCGAGTTCTTCGGTGACGAAATCGAGAACATCCACACCCTGCATCCGCTGACCGGCGAAGTGATCCGGGATGAGGAAGAGATGTACGTATTCCCGGCGTCGCACTACGTGGCCGGTCCGGAACGCATGAGCCGGGCCATCAAGCGGATCGAAGACGAGCTCGCCGAGCGGCTGCAGGTGCTTGAAAGCCAGAACAAGCTCGTCGAGGCCCAGCGGCTCCGGATGCGCACCACGTACGACCTCGAAATGATGCAGCAGATGGGCTTCTGCAACGGCATTGAGAACTACTCCTCGCATATCGACGGCCGCGCCCGCGGAACCGCGCCGCACTGCCTCCTCGACTACTTCCCCGACGACTTCCTGCTGGTCATCGACGAATCCCACGTCACCGTTCCGCAGATCGGCGCCATGTACGAGGGCGACATGTCCCGCAAGCGGAACCTGGTGGACTTCGGCTTCCGCCTGCCCTCAGCGATGGACAACCGGCCGCTCAAGTGGGACGAGTTCCAGGAGCGCGTGGGCCAGACCGTCTACCTTTCGGCCACCCCCGGCAAGTACGAACTCGGCAAGTCCGACGGATTCGTGCAGCAGATCATCCGGCCCACCGGCCTGATCGATCCCGAGGTGGTAGTGAAACCCACCAAGGGCCAGATCGACGACCTGCTGGGCGAGATCAAGACCCGCACCGCGAAGAACGAACGCGTCCTGGTCACCACCCTCACCAAACGGATGGCCGAGGACCTCACCGACTACCTGCTGGGCCACGGCGTGAAGGTGGAATACCTGCACTCCGACGTGGACACGCTCCGCCGCGTGGAACTCCTCCGGGAACTCCGCATGGGTGTCTTCGACGTCCTGGTGGGCATCAACCTGCTCCGCGAAGGCCTGGACCTGCCCGAAGTCTCCCTCGTGAGCATCCTGGACGCGGACAAGGAAGGCTTCCTGCGTTCCTCCACGTCACTGATCCAAACCATCGGACGCGCAGCCCGTAACGTCTCGGGACAGGTGCACATGTACGCCGACCGCATCACAGACTCCATGGCGCACGCCATCGACGAAACCAACCGCCGGCGGGCCATCCAGGTGGCCTACAACACTGAACACGGCATCGACCCGCAGCCGCTGCGGAAGAAGATCGCAGACATCACCGACCAGCTCGCCAAAGAGGACGCCGACACGCGCGAACTGCTCGCCGCCTCCGGGAAGACCCGCGGCAAGGGCAAGGGCCCGTCGACTGTGCGCGCGGACGGTCTGGCGGCCGCGCCGGCGGAGGACCTCGTTGGACTCATCGAGCAGCTGACGGAACAGATGCACGCCGCGGCCGGCGAACTCCAGTTCGAACTCGCGGCCCGGCTGCGTGATGAAGTAGGGGAGTTGAAGAAGGAACTGCGGCAGATGCAGGCAGCGGGGCACGCCTAGGGTAAAGTTATTGTCACGTAGGGGAGTATCCCAAGCGCTACGATCGTCAACACGCACGGCATAGATGCCCTGCCGGGCGTAGCGGGCTGCCGATTCAGCACCAAGTGCACAGGCAAGCCGGAGAGACTTACACCGCATCTCTGTACCCTGCGAAAGGCATCCCTGTGCTCGATTTACCCGTTTGGTTTGAGGTCGGCTCATTCGTCGTCCTCGGCCTCATCCTCGCTTTCGACCTCCTCCTGGTGCTGCGCCGCCCGCACGAGCCTTCCATGAAGGAAGCCGGCCTGTGGGTCACGTTCTATGTTGCCCTGGCCCTGGTCTTTGCGGGTGCGATGTTTGCCTTCACGGGCCCGGAATTTGGCGGGCAGTTCGTTGCTGGCTGGGTGACGGAGTACAGCCTCAGCATCGACAACCTCTTTGTGTTCATCATCATCATGGCGCGCTTCTCGGTGCCCCGTAAGTACCAGCAGGAAGTGTTGATGGTGGGCATCATCATCGCGCTGATCCTGCGCGGCATCTTCATCCTGCTCGGCGCCATCGTCATCGAGCAGTTCAGCTGGGTCTTCTACATCTTCGGCGCCTTCCTGCTCTGGACCGCGTGGAAGCAGGCCCAGGACGAGGGTGAAGACGAAGAGGACAAGGAAAACCCGCTGATCGCGAAGCTCCGCAAGGTGATTCCGATGTCGGAGAAGTTCGACGGCGGCAAGCTGCGCACCACGGTTGACGGCAAGAAGGTCTTCACCCCCATGCTGATCGTTTTCGTCACGATCGGGCTGACCGACCTGCTCTTCGCTGTTGACTCCATCCCGGCGATCTTCGGCCTGACGCAGAGTCCGTTCATCGTCTTCACCGCAAACCTGTTCGCCCTGATGGGCCTGCGCCAGCTGTACTTCCTGCTGGGCGGCCTGATGAACCGCCTGATCTACCTGAAGCACGCGCTGTCCTTCATCCTGGCGTTCATTGGCGTCAAGCTGGTCCTCCACGCGATGCACGTCAACGAGCTCCCGTTCATCAACGGCGGCAAGCACATCGAATGGGCCCCGGAAATCCCCACGTTCGTGTCCCTTGCCGTCATCGTCGGCACCATCATCGTCGCCGTGATTGCCAGCCTGGTGAGCTCCAAGGCCGCACAGGCGAAGGTGGACGCCCGCCTCGAAGAGGATGCCCGCAAGAGCATGAGCGACGCCGACTAGGCTCCCGCACCGCCCAACGCACAGAAAACCCCGGCCGCATGGGTGGCCGGGGTTTTCTGTTTTCCGGATCCGCTCAGTTGCGGACTGAGCGCACCATTCCCAGCAGCCGCCCGAAGATGCCTTCGCCGTCGTCCGCGATGCCGTCGTGGTGGAAGTCCGCGGTCTCCCAGACCTGGAGCCCCCGCACGGCCGAAGCCGTTTCGAGCGAGAGGTCCCGGTCAACGTAGATGTCCTCGCTGTACACCGCGGCAGCAACGGGAACGGTGTTCGCTCCCAGCCCCTCCAGGTCATACAGCGGCTTCCAGTCGGATTTCTCGGCCAGCAGTTGGGCAACATCGCGCAGCGGCCGGAGCGCGGCGTCCTGTTCGAAGTACCAGGGATAGACCATTTCGCCGGTCAGCAGCGGCTCGGCAGCGTCCGGGCGGAATTCGGGAAAGTCCTGGAGTACGCGCAACGCGGCCCAGTCCGTCGCTTCCCGCTGCCCGTAGATGGACTCGTGCATGAGTGCATACAGCGGGTTCCCTGCACGGGTGACGACCCCACGTACCTGCTCCAGGAACGCGTCCGAAAGGCGGTCGCCGGCGGGCGTGGCCACGAAGGCGTCCTCGAGCAGATGGTGCAGGGTGTCCACCCGGGTGTTCCCGCCAAGGAACGAGCCCACCATCTGGAAACGCTCCACGGTGAGCCGCTCGCCGTCGGGCAGGTGCTCCACCGTTTCGCGAAGGTGACGGGCAATGCGGGTGACCGCGGCGCGGTCCTCGGGGTAGGACTTGAAGTATTCTGCGTTGCGGGCCGCGACGCGGCGGTAGGTGGCCTGGTACACACGGTCCGCAGGGCCCTGCAGGGGAGCCAGCCCGCCGGTGATGAGCGCCTCGCGCAGGCCGTGCGGCGCGAAAGAGAGGTAGCTGAGGGCACAGAAGCCGCCGTAGCTTTGCCCGTAGATGGTCCACGGTGCGGACCCGAGGGCATACCGGATCGCTTCCGCGTCAGCCACGATCGAGTCCGCCCGGAAGTGCGTCAGGTACTCCAGCTGGTCCGTTTCGTTCCCCCGAAGCGGGAGCGTGTTGCGGTCGATTGGAGTGGACAGCCCCGTGCCGCGCTGGTCCAGCATGAGGATACGGAAATCCCTGGCGGCGGCCTTGCTCCAGCCGCCCAGGGAGGGGAAACGGTTGCCGCGTCCGCCGGGGCCGCCCTGAAGGTACAGCAGCCACGGCAGCCTGGCGGCATCTTCCTCGCTGTGGTCGGCGGAGACGTACTCGCGCGCAAACACGGTGATGGTTTCCCCGGTACCGCCGCTGAAATGATCCAGCGGCACCTCGAAATAGTGCTCGGCGGTGCGCATCCCGCGGTACTCATGGCGGGCCTTGACGGTGTGCGGGACGGCATCGGGAACCTTGGCGGCGGCATCGGCTGCGGCCTCCAGCATTCCCACGGCGGAGAGCCCGGTCATCGGTAGATCAGCCAAGGACCTGCGCCTCGCGGGACGTCCCGAAGGATTCGAGGGCTTCCCCCGTCAGCCGGAAAGTGGACCATTCTTCCATGGGAAAGGCGCCCAGCTTCTTGTAGAAGTTGATGGACGGTTCGTTCCAGTCCAGAACGCTCCACTCAACGCGCGCGTAACCGCGTTCGACGGCGGTGGCCGCCAGGTGCTGCAGCAGCGCCTTGCCGTGGCCTTCGCCGCGGGCCTCCGGGGTCACGTAAAGGTCCTCCAGGTAGATGCCGTGGACGCCTTCCCAGGTGGAGTAGTTCAGGAACCAGAGCGCGAAGCCGCGGACGTCACCGGATTCGTTCTCCGCCATCGCGGCGTATACCCGTGGATTTTCGCCGAAGAGGACCCCGGCGAGCATTTCCGGGGTGTTCCGGACGGCGTGGGGTTCCTTCTCGTAGATGGCCAGTTCGTGGATCATCTGCAGGATGACGGGGACGTCTTCAACGGTTGCGGGGCGGATTACACTCATTGTTCGAGTTTACTAGCGACTACAGCCGGTTCACGTCGGTCACCCGGACCACTGCAGTGCCGGTTTCGTCGGACGCCGCCAGGTCCACCTCTGCCGAGATGCCCCAGTCGTGGTTCCGGGCGGGATCGTCGAAGATCTGCCGCACTTTCCAGATTCCGGGTTCCTCGGTGATGATCAGCAGGCCCGGTCCGCGGGCGTCCGGCCCGGTGCCGATGTCATTGTGTTCGTCGAAGTAGTCGTCCAGGACGTCTTCCCAGCGTTCGGCATCCCAGCCGGCGGCGCCGTCGAGCTCGCCCAGATCGGTGGCCGCCTCATCGGCGAAGAGCTCCACGCGCCGGAACATCTCGTTCCGCACCATGACCCGGAAGGCCCTGATGTTGGACGTCAGTGACGGCGGGGGAGGCGGGGGAGCGTCATGCGGAGTCGGGGCGGCGCCGGAGGTCAGCTCCTCCCATTCGTCCAGGAGGCTGGAATCGACCTGGCGGACCAGCTCGCCCAGCCACGCAATCAGGTCCTCGAGGTCCTCCCGCAGGGCGTCCTGCGGCACAGTCTGCCGCAGTGCCTTGAAGCCGTCGGCGAGGTACCGCAGCACAATGCCTTCGGAGCGGGCCAGCCCGTAGAACTGGACGAATTCGCCGAAGTTCATGGCCCGTTCGTACATGTCCCGGACCACCGATTTGGGCGCGAGTTCGAAGTCGCCCACCCACGGCGCGGCCTTGCGGTAGACATCGAAGGCCTCGCCAAGAATTTCCGCGAGCGGCTGCGGGTAGGTGACATCCTCCAGCATGGCCATGCGCTGGTCGTACTCAATGCCGTCGGCCTTCATGGCGGCGATGGCTTCGCCGCGTGCCTTCTTCTGCTGGGCCGAGAGGATCTGCCGGGGCTTCTCCAGCGTGGATTCGATGACGGACACCACATCTAGGGCGTACGACGGCGACTCCGGATCGAGGAGTTCCAGCGCCGCCAGCGCGAACGGCGAGAGCGGCTGGTTCAGCGCGAAGTTGGCCTGCAGGTGGACCGTGAGCCGGACGGTCCTGCCGTCCGGGCCCTGTTCCTCGTGCGGAATCCGTTCCACAACTCCCGCGGCCAGCAGCTCCCGGTAGATACCCAGTGCCTTCTTCATCAGCTGCAGCTGTGAACTGCGGGGTTCGTGGTTTTCGGTGAGAAGCCGGCGGGCAGCCTTGAACGGGTCGCCGGGCCGTTCCATCAGGTTCATCAGCATGGCGTGCGTGACAGTGAAGCTGGAGGTCAGCGGGTCCGGGACTGAGTTGACCAGCCGGTTGTAGGTCGGTTCGCCCCAGGACACAAAGCCCTCCGGCGGCTTGCGCTTGACCACCTGGCGGAGTTTCTTCTGGTCGTCGCCGAACTTGGCGGTGGCCTTGGCCATCGCCTTGACGTTCTCAGTCACATGTTCGGGAGCCTGCACCACCACGGTGCCGGCGGTGTCGTAGCCGGCCCGCCCCGCGCGGCCCGCGATCTGGTGGAACTCGCGCGAGTTCAGCAGCCGGGTGCGGACGCCGTCGTACTTGCTCAGGGCGGTGAGCAGGACGGTGCGGATGGGCACATTGATGCCAACACCCAGTGTGTCGGTGCCGCAGATGACCTTGAGCAGGCCGGCCTGCGCCAGCTGCTCCACCAGCCGCCGGTACTTCGGCAGCATTCCGGCGTGGTGGACGCCGATGCCGTGCCGCACCAGGCGGTTGAGGGTTTTGCCGAACCCGGCCGCAAAACGGAAGCCGGCAATCAGCTCAGCGATTTTGTCCTTCTCCTCGCGGGTGCAGACGTTGATGCTCATCAGGTTCTGCGCCCGGTCTATTGCCTCAAGCTGGCTGAAGTGGACCACGTAGACGGGGACCTGCTTGGTGGACAGCAGCTCCTCGAGGGTCTCGTGCACAGGAGTCTGCTCGTAGTAGTAGTGCAGCGGAATCGGACGTTCAGCGGAACTGACGGTCGTCGTCGGGCGTCCCGTCAGTTCCGTGAGGCCGGCCTCGAAGCGGCTGACGTCCCCCAGCGTGGCGGACATCAGCAGGAACTGCGCCTGCGGGAGCTCCAGCAGGGGTACCTGCCAGGCCCAGCCGCGCTGCGGGTCGGAGTAGAAGTGGAACTCGTCCATGATCACTGCGCCGAGATCCGCCCCGGCGCCCTCGCGCAGGGCGATGTTGGCCAGGATCTCCGCGGTGCAGCAGATGATGGGCGCGTCCTGGTTGACGCCCGAGTCGCCGGTGATCATGCCCACGTTTTCGGCGCCGAAGATGTCGCACAGGGCGAAGAATTTCTCCGAGACGAGGGCCTTGATGGGAGCCGTGTAGTAGCTGCGGTCACCGCGCGCCATGGCCTGGAAGTGCGCGGCGATTGCCACCAGGGACTTGCCGGAACCGGTCGGTGTCGCCAGAATGACGTTGTCTCCGGATGCCAGCTCCATGATGGCTTCGTCCTGCGCGGCGTAGAGGGACAGCCCGCGGCTCTCCGTCCATTCGACAAAGCGGGTGTAGAGCTCGTCCGGATCGTGGTTCGTCCCGCTGGACGTGCGTTCGGCCGGGACAGGGAGCTGCTCAACGAGTTTCATTGCTTTCAAGCTTAGTGCCCGCCGCCAATGGGTGGTTCTTCCTTGGTCGCGGGGCCGGGCCGGGCTAGGCTCGGCCTGACGGCAACAGCACGAGCCATTGGAGGGGCGTCTTTGAAGTGGGATCCAGCGAAGTACGTGGAGTTCGGGAACCACCGCGACAGGCCATTTTTTGACCTCACTGCGCGGGTCCACGCTGAGAGTCCCCGCCATGTTGTGGACCTCGGCTGCGGGCCCGGCAACCTGACCGCCACACTGGCGGAGCGCTGGCCCGCTGCCCGGGTGGTGGGAGTCGACTCGTCCGCCGAGATGCTTCGCATGGCGGCGGTGCACTCGGCGCAGGCGGCCAACCTTTCCTTCACGCTGCAGGACATCACCGACTGGAGGCCATCGGAGAGCACGGACGTGGTGGTCTCGAATGCGGCGCTGCAATGGGTCCCCGGCCATCCCGCCCTGCTGGCCGGCTGGCTGGAGGCACTCGCGCCCGGTGCATGGTTCGCCCTGCAGGTTCCCGGGAATTTCAGGTCCCCCTCCCATGTGCTCATGCGGAAGCTCGCGGAGTCCGGCCGCTGGAAGGACACGCTCGACGGCGTGCTGCGCCACGACGATGCCGTCGCCGAACCCGCCAGCTACCTGAACATCATGCTCGACGCCGGCTGCGACGCGGACGCGTGGGAAACCACCTACCAGCAGGTGCTCCACGGACCGGATCCGGTGCTGGAATGGGTCAGGGGAGCCGGTCTGAGGCCGATACTCGCGGCGCTCAAACCCGAAGAGGCGGCTGAATTCGAAGCGGAATACTCCGCGATGCTCAGGGACGCCTATCCCGCCACGGCCCACGGCACAGTGTTCCCGTTCCGAAGGATCTTCGCAGTCGCGCGGAAACGGCGCTGAGCATGGCGCTACGGCGGGAGGAGCTCCGGTGCTCCGGTGCATGATGATGCGGCTGCTCGCCGCGCATAAGCCTGCCGTTGTGGCCATCGTGGTGCTCCAATTCATCCAGACCACGGCCAACCTCTTCCTGCCCACGCTCAATGCCGCTGTCATCGACGACGGCATCGTCAAGGGAAACACAGACCTCATTCTTCGGCTGGGCGGCTGGATGGCCGCAATTGCCGCCGTCCAGGTTGCGGCCGCCCTGGCTGCTGGGTATTTCAGCGCCACCGTGGCCATGAAGCTTGGCCGGCAGCTTCGCCAGGAGCTCTTCGCCAAAGTCCAGTCGCTGTCCTCCCAGGAAGTTGGGACGTTCGGCATACCCAGCCTGGTCACACGGGCCACCAACGATGTCCAACAGATCCAGGCGCTGGCCGTGCTGGTCTTCACCATGCTCGTGGCGGCCCCGGCCATGGGCATCGGCGGCATAGTCCTGGCCCTGAACCAGGACGTGGTCCTCTCCGGCATCGTGGTGGCCATCATTCCCCTACTGGTGCTCATCATGTATGTGATCGTCCGACGCCTGGTGCCCTTGTACCGGCAGGGCCAGGTGCTGATCGACCGGATCGGCCGCGTGCTGCGCGAGCAGATCATCGGAGCCAACGTGATCCGCGCGTTCGTCCGCCAGGCACACGAGGCGCGCCGCTTCGCCGTCGTCAACCGTGAACTGACCCGCAACAACCTGCAGTCGGCCCTGCTGGTGGCGGGGATGCTGCCGCTGATCATGATCGTGGTCAACCTGTCATCGGTGGCGGTGGTGTGGTTCGGCGGCCACAGGATCCAGGCCGGGGACATGCAGTTGGGCTCGCTGACGGCCTTCATCGCCTACATTCTGCAGATCCTCATCGCCATCATGATGGCGATGTACGTGCTGATGACCGCCCCCCGTGCCGCGGTCTGCGCCGAACGGATCCAGGCCGTACTGGACACCCGCCCGGCCATCGCGGACCCCCTGATCTCACGGGCCGGGCTGCCTCCGGGGCGGCGCACGCCCGGCGGCACGGTGGAATTCCGCGACGTCACGTTTGCCTACCCCGGAGCGGAAGCGCCCGTGCTGGACGGCATCAGTTTCACCGCTTCGCCGGGCACCACTACCGCCATCATCGGGTCCACGGGCAGCGGCAAGTCGACGCTACTCAACCTGCTGCCCCGGTTCCTCGACGCTACGTCCGGGGAGGTCCTGATCGGCGGCCACAACGTGCGCTCCCTCCCGCTTCATTTCCTGCGGGACAGCCTGTCGCTGGTGCCGCAGCGCGCCTACCTCTTCTCCGGCACCGTGGCCGAGAACCTGCGCATGGCGGCCCCTGACGCCAGCGACGAGGAAATCCTTCGGGCGCTCCGCGCCGCCCAGGCGGAGGACTTCGTGCGCGAACTGCCGCACGGGCTCCACAGCGCCGTGAGCCAGGGCGGAACGAACTTTTCCGGCGGGCAGCGCCAGCGGCTGTGCATTGCCCGCGCACTGCTCCGGGACGCTCCGGTATACCTTTTTGACGACAGTTTCTCCGCCTTGGACTACGCAACCGACGCCCGCCTCCGCCAGGCGCTTGCACCGCTCACCCGCAGGTCCACGGTGATCATCGTGGCCGAGCGCATCGCCACCATCCTCGACGCGGGCCTGATCCTGGTGCTGGACCAGGGCAGGCTCGTTGCGCAGGGGACCCATACGGAACTCATGCGCACGTCGACGGTGTACCAGGAGATCGCTGCCTCACAGCTCGCGTTGGGAGGCAGGCTATGACGGCAGCCACTACGACGACGACGGCGGACAACGCCGCGAATGGGGCCGGGGGTGCAGCCGCCTTGGCCACCGGCAGGCGGCTGCTGCGGCTGCTGCGTCCCGTCAGGGGGCGCATGCTCGCGGCCGTGGCGGCCACCTGCGCGTTCGTGGCGCTTAATGTGTCGGCGCCGAAGCTGCTGGGCGACGCCACCGACGTCGTGGTTGAAGGTGTTTTTGGAGGGATCTTCAACGAACAGAAGCTGGCCGCCGTGCTACTCCTGGTGGCAGTGATGTACATCGGCGCCTCCGCTTTCAGCTGGGTGCAGGGGGCGGTCACCGCCACCGCGGTGCAACGGGTGAGCTACCGGCTGCGTGCCGCGGTGGAGGACAAACTGGCGAGGCTGCCGTCCGCGCATTTCGACGAGCAGCGCCGCGGTGACGTCCTGAGCCGCGCAACCAACGACGTCGACAATATTTCGCAGGCCCTGAACCAGCTGCTGAACCAGCTGATCCTGTCGGTGCTCATGCTGCTCGGCGCGCTGTCCATGATGCTGTGGCTTTCCCCGCTGCTGGCGGTCATTGCGCTCGTGACCGTGCCGTTTTCCACAGTGGTCACAGTGCTTGTGGCCCGGAAGTCGCAGGCGCATTTTTCCGAGCAGTGGAGCACCACGGGCGAACTCAACGCGCACCTTGAGGAGTACATCACCGGACACGAGGTGCTCAAGGCTTTCGGCCGGCAGGGTTTGGCCACCGAGACCTTCACCAACAGCAACGACAGGCTCTTCCGGACCAGCGCCCGCGCCCAGTACGTTTCCGGCGCCGTGCAGCCCCTCCTGGTGTTCGTCTCGAACCTCAACTACATTGCGGTGGCCGTGGTGGGGGCCCTGCAGGTCACGGCCGGTGCCATGACCATCGGCGGAGTCCAGGCCTTCATCCAGTTCAGCCGGCTCTTCAGCCAGCCCATCGGCCAGATTGGCGGCATGGTCACCTTGATCCAGTCCTGCCTTGCGTCAGCGGAGCGTGTGTTCGCCCTGCTCGATGCCGCGGAGATTCCGCCGGACGGGGACGAACCGGACGCGGGCGAACCGTCAGGTGCCCGCCAGCCGGGGACCGGTGCCACCGGCGGCCGGGTGGTGTTCGACGCCGTCACCTTCGGATACACCAGGGAGGCTCCCGTGGTCCGGGACCTGTCCTTCACCGCCGAACCGGGGCAGACCGTGGCGATCGTAGGCCACACCGGAGCCGGCAAGACCACCATGGTGAACCTGCTCATGAGGTTCTACGAGCTGGATTCCGGCCGGATCACCATCGACGGCGCCGACATCACGGAGCGCTCCCGCGACGAGCTGCGTTCCATGATCGGGATGGTGCTGCAGGACGCCTGGGTGTTCACCGGCTCCATCCGGGAAAACATCGAATACGGGCGGCCCGGTGCGAGCGAGGCCGACGTCGTTGCGGCCGCCGAAGCGTCCCTGGTGGACCACTTCGTGCGCGCCCTCCCCGACGGCTACGCCACCATGCTGGGCAACGACGGCGACACCCTGAGCCAGGGGCAGCGTCAGCTGATCACCATCGCGAGGGCCCATCTCGCGGGCCGGAGCATCCTGGTGCTGGACGAGGCAACGAGTTCCGTGGATACCCGCACGGAAGTACAGATCCGGCAGGCGATGCAGCGGCTGCGGCACGGCCGGACCAGCTTCGTGATAGCCCACCGTTTGTCCACCGTGCGGGACGCTGATCTAATTCTCGTCATGGACCACGGACGAATCGTTGAACAAGGAAACCACCAACAGCTGCTGGCAGCCAAGGGCCACTACAGCAGGCTCTACGACGCCCAGTTTGCCGGCGGGCAAGAGTCCCTGGGGTCAGGGGAGTCCGGTCTGTGAGCACCGTGAACGAATTCCCGGGGACCTGGAAACCCAACCAGGGCAGTTCGGTACCGCTCTTTGAACAGCTGCGCCTGAATATCATCGAGCGGGCGGACAGCGGGGCCCTCGCTCCCGGTACCCGCCTCCCCGCCGTGCGGAGCCTCGCCACCGCACTGGGCGTCGCACCGCACACCGTCGCCCGGGCGTACAAGGAGCTGGAAGCGGCCGGGGTGGTTGCCACCCGTGGCCGGCACGGCACCGTCATCTGCGCCAGGGACGAGGCCTGGACCTCGTTGACCGCAGCAGCGGCGG
This sequence comes from Arthrobacter sp. PvP103, assembly GCF_017833075.1. Classification (NCBI taxonomy): domain Bacteria; kingdom Bacillati; phylum Actinomycetota; class Actinomycetes; order Micrococcales; family Micrococcaceae; genus Arthrobacter; species Arthrobacter sp. PvP103. Next base: position 66,859 of record NZ_JAFIBQ010000001.1, read on the forward strand.
AATTCGCCGCGGCGGCAAAGGCGCAGGGCGCCAGCTTCGCAGAGGCAGTGCAGCTGCTTGCGGCCGCCTACGACGCCGAATAGGCGCCCGCAATAGAAATTCGAAGAAGTTTTCGATTAGCATTGGTGAGTGCCTAAAGCCGTAGCTGAAGAACCAGCCCTTGATGCCCGCTCCGCCGTCGTCCCCTTAAAACAAGGAAAACCGGCGCGCCCCGACCTTTCCCGCCTCGTGGTGAAGGGGGCACGGGAGCACAACCTGCGGAACGTGGACCTGGACCTGCCGCGCGACTCCATGATCGTTTTCACCGGGCTGTCCGGGTCCGGCAAGTCGTCCCTGGCGTTCGACACCATCTTCGCCGAGGGACAGCGCCGCTACGTCGAATCCCTCTCTGCGTACGCCCGCCAGTTCCTGGGGCAGGTGGACAAACCGGATGTGGACTTCATCGAGGGCTTGTCCCCGGCTGTTTCGATCGACCAGAAATCCACCAGCAAGAACCCCCGGTCCACCGTCGGCACCATCACGGAAATCTACGACTACATGCGCCTGCTCTGGGCTCGCGTAGGCCGTCCCCATTGCCCCGTCTGTGGCGAGCAAGTGGCCAAGCAGACGCCGCAGCAAATCGTCGACCAACTCCTTGAACTGCCGGACGGCACGCGTTTCCAGGTCCTCGCTCCCGTGGTGCGCGGCCGCAAAGGCGAATTCGTCGACCTCTTCAAGGAACTCACAGCCAAGGGCTACTCCCGGGCCCGGGTGGACGGCGAGCTCATCCAGCTCAGCGATCCTCCCAAGCTCGGCAAGCAGTTCAAGCACACCATCGAAGTGGTGGTGGACCGGCTTGTGGTCAAGGACGGCATCCGGCAGCGCCTGACCGACTCCGTCGAAACGGCACTCGGACTGGCTGAGGGCCGCGTCCTGTCCGAGTTCGTGGACCTCGAAGCGGATGATCCGGAACGGGTCCGGGCGTTCTCCGAGCACCTCGCGTGCCCCAACGAACACCCCCTTGCCATCGATGAAATCGAGCCCCGCTCGTTCTCGTTCAACAACCCCTTCGGGGCGTGCTCGGCATGCAGCGGCATCGGCACCAAACTGGAAGTTGATGAGGAACTCATCATTCCGAACGGGGAGCTTTCCCTGGGCGAGGGTGCCATCGCGCCCTGGTCGCTGGGCACGGCCACCAGCGAGTACTGGAACCGGCTGCTGTCCGGGCTGGCGAAAGAACTCGGCTTCTCGATGAAGACGCCGTGGCAGAAGCTTCCCAAGGATATCCGGCAGACCGTCCTGCACGGCAAGGACCACAAGGTCGTAGTGCAGTACCGCAACCGCTTCGGCCGGGAGCGCAAGTACAGCACCGGCTTCGAGGGCGTCATCCAGTACGTTCACCGCAAGCACCTGGAGACGGATTCGGACTCTGCCCGGGACCGCTACGAGGAGTACATGCGGCAGATCCCGTGCCCTGCCTGCAACGGCGCCCGCCTGAACCCGGCCTCGCTGTCCGTGCTGATCAACGGCAAGTCCATCGCCGACGTTGCCGCCATGCCCATGCGTGAGTGCGCGCACTTCCTGGACACCCTGGTGCTGACCGGGCGCGAGGCCCAGATTGCGCACCAGGTCCTGAAGGAAATCCAGGCACGCCTGACCTTCCTCCTCGACGTCGGGCTGGAGTACCTGAACCTGGAGCGCCCTTCCGGCACATTGTCCGGCGGCGAAGCCCAGCGCATCCGCCTGGCAACCCAGATCGGCTCCGGCCTCGTGGGTGTCCTCTACGTTCTGGATGAGCCCTCCATCGGCCTGCACCAGCGGGACAACCGGCGCCTGATCGAAACGCTGACCCGCCTGCGCGACCTCGGCAACACGCTCATCGTCGTGGAGCACGACGAAGACACCATCCAGGAAGCCGACTGGATAGTCGACATCGGGCCCGGAGCCGGGGAACACGGCGGCCAGGTGGTGCACTCCGGCTCCTACAAGGAACTCCTGGAAAACACCGAGTCCCTCACCGGCGATTACCTCTCCGGGCGTAAAAAGATTGAAATCCCGAAGAAGCGTCGCAAGTATGACAAAAAGCGTGAGCTGAAGGTCGTCGGCGCAAGGGAGAACAACCTCGTCAACGTAGATGCCGCCTTCCCGCTGGGCTTGTTGACCGCAGTTACCGGCGTGAGCGGTTCCGGCAAGTCCACCCTGATCAACGAAATCCTCTACAAGGTGCTGGCCAACAAGCTCAACGGCGCAAAGCAGGTGGCAGGCCGGCACAAGTCCGTGCAGGGCCTGGAGCACCTGGACAAGGTGGTGCACGTCGACCAGAGCCCCATCGGCCGGACACCGCGCTCCAACCCCGCCACGTACACGGGCGTGTTCGACAACATCCGCAAGCTCTTCGCCGAGACCACTGAGGCCAAGGTCCGCGGCTATCAGCCGGGCCGGTTCTCGTTCAACGTGAAGGGCGGCCGTTGCGAGGCGTGCTCCGGCGACGGCACGCTGAAGATCGAAATGAACTTCCTGCCGGACGTCTATGTGCCCTGCGAGGTCTGCCACGGTGCGCGGTACAACCGCGAAACCCTGGAAGTCCACTACAAGGGCAAGACCATCGCCGACGTCCTTGACATGCCCATCGAGGAGGGCGCCGAGTTCTTCGCCGCGTTCACACCCATCGCCCGCCACCTCCGCACGCTCGTGGACGTCGGTCTGGGCTACGTGCGGCTGGGGCAGCCGGCCACCACGCTGTCCGGCGGCGAAGCCCAGCGCGTGAAGCTGGCCGCGGAACTCCAGAAACGGTCCAACGGCCGCAGCATCTATGTCCTGGACGAGCCCACCACCGGGCTGCACTTCGAGGACATCCGCAAGCTGCTTATGGTCCTCCAGGGCCTGGTGGACAAAGGCAATACCGTGATCACCATCGAGCACAACCTCGATGTCATCAAGAGCGCGGACTGGATCGTGGACCTGGGGCCGGACGGCGGTTCCGGCGGCGGCCAGATCATCGCGACCGGAACCCCCGAACAGGTCGCAAAGTCGACCACGAGCTACACGGCCTCCTTCCTGGCGGAGATACTGGGCTAGCGTCTGGCGCACCGCGACGGAATGGCTGGAGCTTGCAGATCCGGCAGGAAGAAGTATTCCTGCCGGGGAATGCGAGTTTCAGCCATTCGCGCACTTGTGGGAAACTAACCCGGTGACCCTTTCAACAGTGCCCGTGATCTTCGACCTGGACGGCACTCTTGTCGACCCGGCAGGGGGGATCACGGACGGAATCTCCGCGGCCCTTACCGAACTCGGCATCGGGGTTCCCGACCCGGCCCGGCTGGACGCGATGATCGGTCCTAAACTCAGCGACTCGCTCCTCAATATCGCGGGAGTTCCGCAGGAGCAGCTGGCCGAGGTCATCCGCCTGTACCGGTCCTACTACCTCGAAACGGGCATCGCCCAGAGCCGCCTGTACCCGGGCATCCGCGAGCTCATCGAGGAATACGCCGCCACGGGCAGGCCGATCGCCGTGGCAACGCAGAAGCCGGAAGGACTGGCCCGGATCGTGCTGGAACACCACGGCATTGCGTCCTCGTTCCGCTTCATCCGCGGTTCCGCCGCCGACGAAGCCGCGCACACCCAGGTTCCTCTCGGCAAGACTGAAATTGTTGCCGCCGCCCTGTCCGACCTCCGCACCCAACACGCCGTGATGGTGGGGGACCGCGCCCAGGATGTGGCCGGTGCCCTGGCCAACGGCCTCGACTGCATCGGCGTCAGCTGGGGATTCGCCCCGGACGGGGAACTCCATGAAGCGGGCGCCATGGCAATTGTGCATACCACCACGGATCTATTTGCAGTCGTGGAACGCCTTGACGCACTGCACGGCGCAGCCCTGAGCGGGGTGAACAACGATGGCGTTGTTTGATGCGATCCGCTGGACCACCCGCACGTTGATCTCCGGAACCTGCCGGCCCACCGTCATCGGGCTGGAAAACGTTCCGAAGGAAGGCCCGTTCATCGTCGCACCCAACCACCTGTCCTTCCTGGACAGCGTCATTGTGCAGGCGCTAATGCCCCGGCCGGTGGCCTTCTTCGCGAAAGCCGAATACTTCACCACCGGGGGCGTGAAGGGCAAGGTGATGAAGTCCTTCTTCGAATCCGTAGGCTCCATTCCGGTGGAACGCGGGGAGCAGGCTGCCAGCGTGGCGGCCCTCAAGACGCTGCTCGACATCCTCGAGGCCGGAAAGGGCATCGGCATTTATCCTGAGGGAACCCGCTCCCGGGACGGCATCCTCTACCGGGGCCGCACCGGCGTCGGCTGGCTCGCGCTGACCACCGGGGCACCGGTCATTCCCGTCGGCCTCATTGGAACCGAAAACCTCCAGCCGGCCGGGCAGAACGGCGTGAAGCCGCAGCACTTCACCATGAAGGTCGGCGAGCCGTTGTACTTTGAGAAGACCGGACCGGACCACTCCCTGCCCGCACGGCGCCAGGTGACGGACCGCATCATGGACGCCATCGCGGAGCTCAGCGGCCAGGAGCGGTCAACGAGCTACAACCAGAGCAAAGCCGCCGAGTAGGGGCGCCCCGGAACCCCCTGTCCGGATGCCCCCTGCAGCGTCAGTAGACTTGAATCGTGGCAGATCCAGCTAGTTACCGACCCCAAACGGGGGAGATTCCAACAAACCCGGGCGTGTACCGTTTCCGGGACCCGCACGGCCGCGTCATCTACGTCGGCAAGGCCAAAAACCTGCGGTCCCGCCTGAATTCGTACTTCGCCAATCCCGGCGGGCTGCTGCCCAAGACCTACGCCATGGTCCACGCCGCCAGCAGCGTGGAGTGGACCGTCGTCGCAAGTGAACTGGAGTCGCTCCAGCTGGAATACACCTGGATCAAGGAGTTCAAGCCCCGGTTCAATGTCGTCTTCCGCGACGACAAAACCTACCCCTACCTCGCCGTCACGATGGGCGAGAAGTTTCCGCGCGTCCAGGTGCTCCGCGGCGAACGCCGCAAGGGCACCCGCTACTTCGGTCCTTACACGGCAGGGGCCATCCGCGAAACCATGGACACGCTGCTGCGCGTCTTCCCCGTCCGAAGCTGCAGCCCGGGCGTCCTGAAGCGGGCGCAGGCCAGCGGACGGCCGTGCCTGCTTGGCTACATCGACAAGTGCGCCGCACCGTGCGTCGGCCGGGTCACACCGGAGGAGCATCGGGCGCTGGCGGAGGACTTCTGCTCGTTCATGGGCGGTGAAGCCAAGCGCTTCATCGGACGGCTGGAGAAGGACATGGCCGCAGCAGTTGCCGAGCTCGACTACGAGCGGGCCGCACGCGTCCGGGATGACATCATCGCACTGCGGAAAGTCTTCGAACGCAACGCCGTGGTGTTGGCGGAAGACACGGACGCCGACGTTTTTGCGCTGCATGAGGATGAGCTGGAAGCCGCCGTGCAGGTTTTCCATGTCCGCGGCGGCCGGGTCCGCGGCCAGCGCGGATGGGTGGTGGAAAAGGTCGAGGATTTCACTACGCCGGACCTTGTGGAGCACCTGCTGCAGCAGGTCTACGGCGAGGAAGGCGAAACGCAGGGGCGGCTGCCCCGAGAGGTCCTGGTTCCTGAAGAGCCGAGCAACGCTGCCGAACTTGCCCAGTGGCTTGCCGGCCTGAGGGGCGCGAAAGTGGACATCCGGGTCCCGCGCCGCGGGGACAAGGCAGCACTCATGTCCACGGTCCGGGAAAACGCCGAGCACGCACTCAAGCTGCACAAATCGCGGCGCGCCGGTGACCTGACGAACCGGTCCCTCGCACTGCAGGAGCTCCAGGAGGCCCTGGACCTGCCCGTCGCGCTGCTCCGCATCGAGTGCTTCGACATTTCCCACGTGCAGGGCACCAATGTGGTGGCGTCCATGGTGGTGGTGGAAGACGGTCTTCCGAAGAAGTCCGACTACCGCAAGTTCTCCATAACCGGCGCCGCGGCCGTGGATGACACAGCGGCCATGCATGATGTCCTCACCCGGCGCTTCCGGAATTATCTTCAGGAAAAAGCAGCCCAGGCGGAAGCGGCACAGCTCCCCGGGCACCAGGCGGCGCTCGAGGCCATGGCGGTGGCCTCCATGCAGGACACCACCACGCCCGCACCGCGCGCAAAGTTCGCCTACCCGCCCAACCTCGTCGTGGTGGACGGCGGCAAGCCCCAGGTGAACGCCGCTGCGCGCGCCCTGGCTGAACTCGGGATTGACGACGTCTACGTGGTTGGCCTGGCCAAGCGCCTTGAAGAGGTCTGGCTGCCGGACAGCGACTTTCCGGTGATCCTGCCGCGGACATCCGAGGGCCTCTACCTGCTGCAGCGCATCCGCGACGAAGCCCACCGGTTCGCCATCACGTTCCACCGGCAGAAGCGCGGAAAGGCCATGACGGTTTCCGCCCTGGACAGCGTTCCCGGCCTGGGCGAGGCCAAACGCAAAGCCCTGCTGGCACAGTTCGGCTCGGTCAAGAGCATCCGGACCGCCAGTGCGGCCGAACTGGCCACTGCAAAGGGCATCGGCCCCTCGCTGGCGGACGCAATCGTCAGCCATTTCAGCAACGGCGCCGCGGCCTCCGGTGCGGATGCGCCGTCAATCAATATGACGACCGGCGAAATCATTGAAACTTAGCTAGGGTAAGGACCTGAAGCGGAACGCGCGGTTGCGTCGAATTACATAGCAGGAATGGGGCTTTACTCATGGCAGAGTCAACGGCAGGATCCGAAGCGGAACAGGACGGCATGACGCCCGTCAGGCCCGTTGAAGCGGAACTGCTCGTGGTGACGGGTATGTCCGGGGCGGGGCGCAGTACCGCTGCAGACGCCCTTGAGGACCATGGCTGGTATGTCGTTGAGAACCTTCCGCCGCAGATGCTCGGCACCCTGGCCGAACTCGTGTCCCACGCCCCGCAGTCCATCCCCAAGCTCGCCGTGGTGGTTGATGTGCGCAGCACCGCGCTCTTCGCCGACATCCGGGCGGCGCTGAAAACCCTTGAAGCCAGCGGCGTTACGTTTCGTGTCCTGTTCCTGGACGCCAACGACGACGTCCTGGTGCGCCGGTTTGAGCAGGGCCGCCGTCCGCATCCACTCCAGGAAGGCGGGCGGATCCTCGACGGCATCGCCTCGGAGCGCGATTTGTTGCATGAACTGCGGGATTCCGCGGACATCGTGCTGGACACATCCGAGTTCAACGTCCACGCCCTTGCCACCGCCATCACGGAGCTTTTCAGCGAAACAGGTCCGGTCGCCCTGCGGCTGAACGTCATGAGCTTCGGCTTCAAGTACGGGCTGCCGGTGGACGCGAACTTTGTGGTCGATGCACGCTTCATCCCGAATCCGCACTGGGTCCCGCAGCTTCGTCCGCACACCGGCCTGGACAAGGACGTGAGCGACTACGTCCTCGAGGCCGAAGGCGTCAAGAGCTTCGTAGACCGCTACGTGCTGGCCATTGAGCCGGTCCTGGACGGGTACCGCCGCGAAAACAAGCACTACGCCACCATTGCCGTGGGCTGCACCGGGGGCAAGCACCGCTCCGTGGCCGTCGCCATGGAACTTTCAAAGAAGCTGGCGCAATACCCCCGTGTCACGGTGACCACCACCCATCGGGACCTGGGCCGCGAGTAATGGGACTGCTTACCGGGCCGCTGCCCCTGGTTCCGCCGGCCGCCGGCACCGGCGGCGGGCAGCTGGACAAAGGACCTTCCGTCGTCGCCCTCGGCGGCGGTCACGGGCTGTCCGCTTCGCTGTCCGCCCTTCGGCTGCTGACCTCCGAACTGACAGCCATCGTCACCGTAGCGGACGACGGCGGGTCTTCCGGCCGGCTGCGCGAGGAGTACGGCGTCCTTCCGCCCGGCGACCTGCGGATGGCCCTCACGGCCCTTTGTGACGACACCGACTGGGGACGGACCTGGCGGGACGTCATGCAGCACCGGTTCAAGCCGGGGGCGGGCCGGGGTGGCTCGCTCGACGACCACGCCATGGGCAACCTGCTCATCGTCACGCTCTGGGAACTGCTGGGCGACACTGTGGGCGGCCTGAAATGGGCTGGTGCCCTGCTCGGCGCACGCGGACAGGTCCTGCCCATGTCCGGCGAGCCGCTGACGATCGAGGGCGACGTCAGGGTGCCCGGCCCCGACGGAACCTACAGACTGGAGACCGTCAGGGGGCAGGCCAAGTGCGCCGTGGCAGGTTCGCTGGAAAGCGTCCGGCTCCTGCCGGAGTCGGCGCATGCCTGCGTCGAAGCCCTGACGGCCATCGAACTGGCCGATTGGGTCATCCTGGGCCCGGGATCCTGGTACACGTCCGTACTGCCGCACCTCCTGCTGCCGGAGATGCGGCAGGCTCTTTCAGACACGCCTGCCAAACGGTGCCTCACGATGAACCTGGCCACGGACACCAAGGAGACGTCCGGCATGTCCGCTGCCGACCACCTGCATGTGCTGCGCAGCTACGCGCCCGACTTCAGTATCGACGTCGTGCTCGCGGACCCTGTGTCCGTGCCGGACGTCGAAGAGTTCAAACGGGCCGCCGGGATGCTCGGGGCCGAGGTGGTGTTGGGTAAAGTAGGGGCGTCGAGCCGCCGTCCGATCCACGACCCCCTGCGTCTGGCAACGGCGTACCACGATATTTTCGGGAACAGTTAGGAAGGTGCCATGGCACTGACGTCATCAGTCAAAGAAGAACTGTCCCGCCTGGACATAAAGAAGTCCTCGGTCCGCAAGGCAGAAGTCTCTGCGATGCTCCGATTCGCCGGCGGACTGCACATCATTTCCGGCCGGATCGTGATCGAGGCCGAGGTTGACCTCGCCTCCACGGCACGCCGCCTCAGGGCCGCGATCGCCGAGGTGTACGGCCACCAGAGCGAGATCATCGTCGTCTCCGGCGGCGGGCTCCGCCGCGGCAACCGGTATGTGGTGCGGGTGGTGCGCGACGGCGAAGCCCTCGCCCGCCAGACCGGGCTGCTGGACGCGCGCGGCCGCCCGGTTCGCGGGCTGCCGTCGGCAGTGGTCAACGGTTCCGCCGCCGACGCCGAAGCCGTGTGGCGCGGCGCCTTCCTCGCCCACGGATCGCTGACCGAGCCGGGCCGGTCCTCCGCCATGGAAGTGACCTGCCCCGGGCCCGAGTCGGCCCTGGCGCTGGTGGGCGCGGCCCGACGCCTCGGCATCCAGGCCAAGGCCCGCGAAGTCAGGGGAGTGGACCGGGTGGTCATCCGGGACGGCGATACCATCGCAGCCCTGCTCACCCGGATGGGTGCTCATGACGCGCTCATGGTCTGGGAAGAACGCCGCATGCGCAAGGAAGTGCGGGCGACGGCGAACAGGCTGGCCAACTTCGACGACGCCAACCTGCGCCGCTCGGCCCAGGCAGCTGTTGCCGCCGGCGCCCGCGTGGACCGTGCACTGGAGATCCTCGGCGACGACGTCCCCGACCACCTTAAGTACGCGGGTGAACTCCGCGTCGCCCACAAACAGGCGAGCCTGGACGAACTTGGCCGGCTGGCTGATCCGCCCATGACCAAGGATGCGATCGCCGGCAGAATCCGCAGGCTCCTGGCGATGGCCGACAAACGCGCATTGGACCTGGGGATCCCCGGGACCGAGGCCAATGTGACGCCGGAAATGCTGGACGAGTAACGGTCCCCCTAGAATCAAGACCGGGTAACGGAAATACCTCGCGGCGGCCGGAGGTTGTGCCCCAAGGGAGCCACCGCTCCGCCTGGATACCGTCCCCCTAGATTTCCGGATGACCAGTCATCCGGATGCACAATCCGAGAGTTACCAAACCGGACAACCTGTCCACGACATTGGAGGATTTTGTGACCGAGTACGTACTGCCTGAACTCAGCTACGACTACGCAGCGCTGGAGCCCCACATCTCCGCTCGCATCATGGAGCTGCACCACAGCAAGCACCACGCTGCCTATGTGACCGGTGCCAACAACGCGCTGGCCCAGCTGGCTGAGGCACGCGAAAAGGGCGACTTCGCCAACATCAACCGGCTTTCGAAGGACCTGGCTTTCCACACCGGCGGCCACGTCAACCACTCCGTGTTCTGGAACAACCTGTCCCCGGACGGCGGCGACAAGCCCGAGGGTGAGCTGGCCGCAGCCATCGATGACGCGTTTGGTTCCTTCGACGCCTTCCGTGCGCAGTTCACCGCCGCCGCGCTGGGCCTGCAGGGTTCCGGCTGGGGATTCCTGGCCTACGAACCCATCGGCGGAAACCTCGTCATCGAGCAGCTCTATGACCAGCAGGGCAACGTTGCACTCGGCACCACGCCGCTGCTGATGCTCGACATGTGGGAGCACGCCTTCTACCTGGACTACGTCAACGTCAAGGCCGACTACGTCAAGGCGTTCTGGAACATCGTGAACTGGGCCGACGTCGCCAAGCGCTTCGACGGCGCACGCAAGAACGCCACGGGTCTCATCACCCTGTAGTGCCGTTCAGGTGTGACGGGCGAGACATCACCCTGTAACAAACTTCACATTTAGTCCGTTTCGGGCCGAATCGTGGACGGTCCGCCCCCGCACTTGCGGGGGCGGACCTTCTTAAACGTAAGATGGATCACGGAAGGCGGTTAGCCTTCAGCAATGTGGCTGGTCGCCCTCCGATCTGGTAATCATCTCTGCCCAATGGCGTGCGGGATCTGTTAGTTGGCTTGAACGCCCGCTTAACTAGTTGTGCTTCAACAAGCACCAAGGAGACTGAAAAAGTGACGACCCGTATTGGTATCAACGGCTTTGGCCGCATTGGCCGCAATTACTTCCGTGCTGCACTGGCACAGAGCGCTGACCTCGAGATCGTTGCAGTCAACGACCTCACCAGCCCCGAAGCGCTGGCCCACCTCTTCAAGTACGACTCCGTAGGCGGCCGCCTCAAGGAGACCATCGAGGTCAAGGACGGCAACATCGTCGTCAACGGCAACGTCGTTAAGGTTCTCGCCGAGCGCGACCCCGCGAACCTCCCCTGGGGAGAGCTGGGCGTTGACATCGTCATCGAGTCCACCGGCTTCTTCACCAAGGCCGCTGCCGCCAAGAAGCACCTCGACGCCGGCGCCAAGAAGGTCCTGATCTCCGCCCCGGCTTCGGACGAGGACATCACCATCGTGATGGGCGTCAACCACGAGCTTTACGACAACGCCAAGCACCACATCATCTCCAACGCATCCTGCACCACCAACTGCCTCGGCCCGCTGGCCAAGGTCGTCAACGACGAGTTCGGCATCGAACGCGGCCTCATGACGACGGTCCACGCGTACACGGCCGACCAGAACCTGCAGGACGGTCCGCACAACGACCTCCGCCGTGCCCGCGCCGCCGCCATCAACATGGTCCCCACCTCCACCGGTGCGGCCAAGGCAATCGGCCTGGTGCTTCCGGAACTCAAGGGCAAGCTGGACGGCTACGCCATCCGCGTCCCCGTCCCCACCGGCTCCGCCACCGACCTCACGGTCACCGTTTCCCGTGAGACCACCGTTGAGGAAGTCAACGCAGCCCTGAAGAAGGCATCCGAGTCCGAGGCGCTCCAGGGCTTCCTGACCTACACGGATGAGCCGATCGTCTCATCGGACATCGTGGGCGACCCGGCGTCGTCGATTTTCGACTCCGGCCTGACGAAGGTCATCGGCAACCAGGTCAAGGTTGTTTCCTGGTATGACAACGAATGGGGCTACTCGAACCGCCTGGTCGACCTCACGGAGCTCGTCGCATCCAAGCTGGGCTAGGGTTAGACACATGACATTCCACACCCTCAACGAACTGATCGCTGATGGTGTCCGCGGGCGGTACATTCTGGTCAGAAGTGACCTGAATGTGCCGCTCGACGGCTCTGAAGTGACTGACGACGGCCGCATCAAAGCGTCCTTGCCAGTACTGACGAAGCTCACGGACGCCGGTGCCCGCGTGCTGGTCACAGCCCACCTCGGACGCCCCAAGGGCGCCCCGGAGGAAAAATACTCCCTCAAGCCTGCCGCCACGCGGCTGGCCGAGCTGGCTCCCTTCAAGGTCACCCTGGCCGGAGACACCGTCGGTGCCTCGGCAAAGGAGCATGCCGCTGCCTTGCAGGACGGCGAAGTCCTGGTCCTTGAAAACGTCCGTTTCGATGCCCGTGAGACCAGCAAGGACGACGCCGAGCGCGGCGCCTTCGCGGACGAACTGGTGTCGCTGACGGGGGAGAACGGCGCGTTCGTGGATGACGCCTTTGGCGCCGTCCACCGCAAGCACGCAAGCGTGTACGACGTCGCCACCCGGCTCCCGTCGTACCAGGGCGACCTTGTGCACACCGAAGTGGAGGTGCTCCGCAAGCTCACAACTGAGACCCAGCGGCCTTACGTGGTGGTGCTCGGCGGCTCCAAGGTCTCGGACAAGCTCGCGGTCATCGATAACCTGATCGGCAAAGCCGACACCATCCTGGTGGGCGGCGGCATGCTGTTCACGTTCCTGGCAGCTGACGGCCACAAGGTCGCCGGCAGCCTGCTCGAAGAAGACCAGATCCCCGTGGTCCAGGACTACCTGAAGCGCGCGGCGGACGCAGGCACCGAGTTCGTCGTGCCCACGGACGTTGTGGTGGCTGCCAAGTTTGCCGCTGACGCTGACCACGAGACGGTCAGGGCCGACGCCATCGAAGGCAGCAGTTTCGGCGCGCAGGGCATCGGCTTGGACATCGGACCCGAATCGGCGGCGGAATTCGCCAACCGGATCAAGGGCGCCAAGACAGTGTTCTGGAACGGCCCCATGGGCGTCTTCGAATTCGACGCCTTTGCCGGCGGCACCCGTGCCATTGCGCTGGCCCTCACTGAAGCGGATGCCTTCACCGTGGTCGGCGGCGGTGACTCCGCAGCTGCTGTCCGCACCCTGGGCTTCGCCGACGACCAGTTCGGCCACATCTCCACGGGTGGTGGCGCCAGCCTGGAATACCTCGAAGGCAAGGAACTGCCGGGCCTTAGCGTCCTGGACCGCTAGATCCTCCAGCCGGCAGGGCACCGCACTGAAAAGTCGGGGCCCTGCCGGCTGTTCACATCACAAGCACTTTTGGAGAACACGTGACTACGTCAACGAATGGCAAGTTCGACCGCACGCCCCTCATTGCCGGCAACTGGAAGATGAACATGGACCACGTCCAGGGCATCACGCTGCTGCAGAAACTGGCCTGGACCCTGTCCGACGCCAAGCATGATTACAGCCGCGCCGAGGTAGCTGTCTTCCCGCCTTTCACCGACCTTCGCGGCGTCCAGACCCTCGTCCAGGGCGACGAACTGGAAATCGTTTACGGCGGCCAGGACCTTTCGCAGTTCGATTCCGGTGCCTACACGGGTGACATCTCCGGCCAGTTCCTGAACAAGCTGGGCTGCAAGTACGTCCTGGTCGGCCACAGCGAACGGCGCACCATCCACAACGAGACCGACGAGGTCCTCAACGCCAAAGTGAAGGCCGCCTACCGCCACGGAATCACCCCGGTGCTCTGCGTCGGTGAAGGCCTCGAGATCCGGCAGGCCGGCACGCACGTCCAGCACACCCTTGACCAGCTCCGTGCCGACGTCGAAGGCCTCAGCGCCGACGAAGCAGCCGAACTTGTGGTCGCGTACGAGCCCGTCTGGGCCATCGGCACCGGTGAAGTAGCAGGTCCGGAGGATGCACAGGAGATGTGCGCCGCCATCCGCGCCGAGCTCACCACCCTGTTCGGCGACGAGGTTGCCGCCAAGGTCCGTCTGCTTTACGGCGGTTCGGTCAAGGCCAACAATGCGGCCGCCATCCTGAACGAACGCGACGTCGACGGCGTGTTGGTGGGCGGCGCCAGCCTCGATCCCGCCGAGTTTGCTAATATTGTCAGGTTCGAGAGTCACCTGCTGACGGATTAGTCCGGACACAGCCTTGACCTCCGCAATCATCAACTTCTGAAAGGCCGTCGTGGACGTTCTTCATGTCATTCTGCAGATCCTCCTGGGCATCACCAGCCTCCTGCTGACGCTGCTCATCCTGCTCCACAAGGGACGGGGCGGCGGTCTGTCGGACATGTTCGGCGGAGGCATGAGCTCGGGCCTCAGCTCGTCCGGTGTGGCGGAGCGCAACCTCAACAGGTTCACGGTCATCCTGGGCGTCACCTGGGGAGTCGTCATCATCGCACTCGGCCTGCTGATGCGCTTCTCCGGGGGCGGCGACTCCTAGCAGTCCGGCCGAAACGTGCCGGGACGGGATTTTCCCCGGAATTTACACGCCCGGTACTAACGGCCCTGCCGCCGTCGGGAACTCCGCACTAAACTGTGGCTGTTGGCTTCCAACAACCGGTCAGTCGAGTAGCCAGGAGTTCCCGATGGTGCATGCTGCTTCAGGGTTCCGGGGAACCCGTGTGGGGGTGGCCGAAGGGTCAGCCCCGAAAATTCAGCCTAACGACGTTGTCGGTGAACGCTTGCCGCGTATTCGTGTTTCCTATTGGTGCGCCAAAGGACACGAGACGCGGCCTGTTTTCATTAAGCTACCGGAGGACCAGATCCCCGTGGTCTGGGACTGCCGCCGCTGCGGAGGGACTGCCTCACGGGACGAGTCCCGCGTCGAGCTGCCGCATCATGCCGACGAGGGCTACAAAAGCCACCTTGAGTACGTTAAAGAGCGACGCTCCAGCCAGGACGCCGAAGACGTACTGGCCGGAGCGCTGGAACGGCTACGAGCCCGCGGGACCTTTACGGACTAGTTGCTCGGGAACCCTTGACGCGGCGTTCTCATCGATCAGCCACAGCGTCCGTGAGCGGCCCGTAGGTCCCGCCGCGGGGACCTGCACGGGGTTTGCACCTGCCAGGGCAAGGCCCACGGCACCTGCCTTGTCCTCGCCCGCAACGACCATCCAGACCTCACTTGCCGTGTTGATCGCCGGCAAAGTCAGCGAAATCCGTTCGGGCGGCGGTTTCGGCGAATTCCGGACGCCCACAACCGTGAGCTCTTTTTCCCGGATGCCTGCCTGTTCGGGGAAGAGTGAGGCCACGTGGGCATCCGGGCCCACGCCAAGGAGGACCACGTCGAACCGGGGAAGCGTCCCCGGGTTCTCGGGACGGTCATCGGACATGTCCGCGGCATGCTCGGCTGCAGCTGCTTCGGCCAGACGGCGTGCGTAGTCAGCGGCAGCGTCCTCCGGACTGTCGAAGTGGTCCGTGGAGCCGGGTTCATGCACCCGTTCCGGGTCCACGGGGATGTGCGACAGCAGCGCTTCATGCGCCTGGAGGGTGTTGCGGTCGCTGTCTGAGCTGGCGACAAAGCGTTCGTCGCCCCACCAGAAGTTGACCTTGGACCAGTTCACTGCCGGAGCCGCGGCCGAGTCAGCAACCGCCCTGAGGGTTCCGATGCCCACAGTCCCGCCCGTGAGCACCACCGTTGCCTCACCGTGTTTGTCCTGAACATCCACGAGTTTGGTGATGAGCCGCGCTGCAATGGCAGCCATCAATACTGATGAGTCAGGGTGGATGCTTACTCTGGGATCAGCGCTCACTGGGACGGACACTCCTTAGATTTGTACGGGGCAGTCCAATAGTAATCACTTCGCCGAAGACTTCGTCGGGATCCAGCCGCCGCAGTTCTTCGGCGAGGCAGTCCCTGAGGCTGCGGCGCGGCAGCGAGATGCGCTGGGCGGGCTGGCCCGGCTGCGTCAGTTCAGCCACGGACAATCCCGGACGGAACAGCTGGACGTCGCCGCTGGCGCGGCTCAGCCGGACGCGCCGGATGCCGGTCCCGGCGGGATCTGCCACGATGGTCACCGGGGCATCGAGGGCCAGTGTCAGCCACGCTGCAAGAAGGAGGGTACTGGGGGAGTCCGAGGCGCCTTCCACGGCGACGGCCGTGACAGGCGACGAGTCGACCTGGTCCAGGACAGCGGCCAGCTGGATCCGCCAGTTGGTGAGGCGGGTCCAGGCGAGGTCGGTGTCGCCGGCCTTGTATGTATTCCGGATGTTGTCCAGTGCCTTCTGCGGGTCCTCCTCGTTGGCGGAGTCGGTGATGCGGCGGTGCGCGATGCGTCCGATGGAGGTCTCACAGGCGCTCTTGGGCGCACCGTGAGGCCACCAGGCCACAATCGGAGCGTCGGGGAGCAGGAGGGCGGCAACGAGCGACTCGCTTTCCTCGGCGAGCTCACCATAGCCGCGGAGTACGATCACTTCGGACGCGCCGGCGTCGCCGCCCACGCGGATCTGGGCGTCCAGCCGCGTGGGGGCCTGGGCACCGGCATCGGCGAGGACGATGATCCGGCAGGGGTGTTCCCGGCTGGCTTCGTTGGCCGCTTCAATGGCCTCTTCTTCCAGCCCGGACTTGGTGACCACCACGAGGGTGAGCACCCGTCCGAGGGCGATCACGCCGCCCTGCTCGCGCAGGGACATGATCTTCTTGGAGACCTTCGAGGTTGTTGTGTCGGGAAGATCTACGATCATGGCCTTCTCCAGGTTCGTCCGTCGCGGGCAAGCAGCTCGTCCGCCGAGGCGGGGCCCCAGCTTCCGGGGGCGTAGGGCTCAGGTTGTTCGCCCAAACTTGCCCAGTACTCTTCAAAGGGATCCAGGATCTTCCAGGACAGTTCCACCTCCTGGTGCCGCGGGAACAGCGGCGGTTCGCCCAGCAGGACGTCCAGGATGAGCCGCTCATAGGCTTCGGGGCTGGACTCGGTGAACGAGTGCCCGTAGCCGAAGTCCATCGTGACGTCGCGGACTTCCATCTGCGTCCCCGGAACCTTCGAACCGAAGCGGATCGTGGCGCCCTCGTCAGGCTGCACGCGGATCACCACGGCGTTCTGGCCGAAGTCGTCCTCGCCGTGATCGCGGAACAACAGGTTGGGGGCGCGCTTGAAGACGACTGCGATTTCCGTCACGCGGCGTCCCAGCCGCTTGCCGGCACGCAGGTAGAACGGCACACCGGACCAGCGCCGGGTGTGGATATCCACCCGGATGGCGGCGTAGGTTTCCGTGGTGGAGTCGGCAGGGATGCCTTCCTCCTCCAGGTACCCAAGAACCTGCTCGCCGCCCTGCCAGCCGCCGGCGAACTGACCGCGCGCTGAATGGGTGGAGAGATCGTCCGGGAGCTTGACCGCAGCCAGGACCTTTTCCTTCTCGGCACGAAGGTCATCGGCGTTGAAGGAAATGGGTTCCTCCATGGCCGTCAGCGCCAGGAGCTGCAGCAGGTGATTCTGGATGACGTCGCGGGCCGCGCCCACGCCGTCGTAGTAGCCTGCCCGGCCGCCGGTCCCGATGTCCTCGGCCATGGTGATCTGGACGTGGTCGACATAGTTCGCGTTCCAGAGCGGTTCGAACAACTGGTTCGCGAAACGCAGCGCCAGGATGTTCTGGACCGTTTCCTTGCCCAGGTAGTGGTCGATCCGGAAGACAGCATCCGGCGGGAACACCGACTCCACGATGTCATTAAGCTGCCGGGCGGACTCGAGGTCGTGCCCGAACGGCTTCTCGATGACCACACGGCGCCACTTGTCACCCTCAGCCTGGGCCAGGCCGTGCTTCGACAGCTGGCGGCAGACCTGTTCGAACGCCTTCGGCGGAATCGACAGGTAAAACGCGTGGTTCCCGCGCGTACCCCGCTGCTCGTCCAGTTCATCGATCGTGTCACCGAGCCGCTCAAAGGCGTCGTCGTCGTCGAACTCTCCCTGGACAAAACGGATGCCCTCGGACAGCTGATTCCACACTGCCTCGTCAAACGGGGTCCGGGCGTAGGCCTTAACGGACTCCTTGACCTCGGCGGCGAAATCCTCGTTTTCCCACTGCCGCCGGGCGAAGCCCACCAGGGCAAAGCTCGGCGGCAGCAGGCCCCGGTTGGCCAGGTCGTAGACGGCAGGCATGAGCTTCTTGCGGGCAAGGTCGCCGGTCACTCCAAAGAGGACCAGCGAGGAGGGGCCGGCGATGCGGTTTAGCCGGCGGTCCCGGGGATCCCGCAACGGGTTGCGGCCCCGCCCGGCTGACTTCCTGCTGCCGTTTTCAGTTTCTGGCATGGTTGGTTCGGTGCCTTAGCTTTCAGTGTGGGATGCTGCCTGGCCGGCAAGCTCTGAAACGATATCCTGCAGCTGCTTGACGCCTGAGGCGCGGTCAGTGAGGTGCAGGCGGAGGACCGGACGTCCGTGGTCGCTGAGAACCTGGGCGTCACCGGCGGCCTGCGCCGAGATCAGCTCACCGAACGTGAACGGCCGCTCCGGGATAGACAGATCCGTTGCGGACTCGGCAGTGACCTGCAGGAACACGCCGATGGCGGGTCCGCCCTTGTGGAACTGGCCGGTGGAGTGCAGGAACCGCGGGCCCCAGCCGAACGTCACAGGACGTCCGCTGACTGCTGCGAGCTGGTCGCGGACACCTTCAAACGGAGCATTTGCCAGCCGGTCGAAGTAGGCCTGGACGCTGAGGTAGCTGTCGTCGGCGAGCTGGGCGAGCAACGCGGACACTGCGGCAGACGCCGTCGAGGCATCTCCCAGCCAGTCGCCGCCGCGGACCTCAATGGCGCCGTCAACGAAGTTGGCGGGAGTCGGTTCCGGCTGCGCGTCCAGCAGGCCGCGTGCGGCCACCTTGGCGGCTTCGACGTCGGGCTGGTCAAACGGGTTGATGCCCAGCAGGCGCCCCGCAACGGCCGTCGCGAATTCCCACACCATCATCTGCGTTGCCAGGCCCCCGGCGATGGCAACCTCGTTATCACCGAGCTGGACGTCGTCGGCGTCGGCAGCAACCAGACGCACCACCAGGATGTCGGCAGCGCCGGAGGTGACCTCCGGAGCTGACGGACCGGCGACGACCGGCAGGACTCCGGTGCCGAGCTTGCCGGTGGATTCGGCGATGAGCTGTTCGGCCCAGTCGGCGAAACCGACAATGCCGGACCCGTCTTCCGCGATGACGATCTTGTTGCGCAGCGGGTTGGTGCCGCCCAGCGCGGTCCCCAGGGCGAGGCCGATGTTTTCGGGGGCGTCCTCGTTGAGGATCTCGGCTGCTTCTTCGGCCTCGTCCAGGAACGCCTGGATGTCCACGCCGGCCAGCCCGCAGGGGACCAGTCCGAAAGCGGTCAGTGCCGAGAAGCGTCCGCCGACGTTGGGGTCGGCGTTGAAGACGGCGCGGTAGCCGGCCTCACGTGATGCCTTGTCCAGCGGCGAACCCGGGTCAGTGACGATGACGATGCGGCTCTTCGCGTCAACGCCGGCATCGGTGAAGGCCTGCTCGAAGATCCTCCGCTGGGAATCCGTTTCGACGGTGGAGCCGGACTTGGACGAAACGACAATGGCGGTTTCGGCAAGGCGGTCCACAAGGGCAGCACTGACCTGTTCGGGGTCAGTGCTGTCAAGCACAGTCAGCTCGACGCCAGCGGTGCCCGCAATGACTTCAGGCGCCAGCGAGGATCCGCCCATGCCGCAGAGGACAATCCGCGTGACACCCTCGGCCTTCAGTGCGTCGCGGAGTTCCAGGATGTCACTGACCAGAGGCTGCGAGACGGTGGCCGCCTCGACCCAGCCCAGCCGGACAGCGGATTCCTGTTCGGCGTCCGGACCCCACAAGGTGTGGTCCTTCGCGAAAATCCTGGTGGCGATGCGGTCTTCCAGCAGCGCGGGGAGGTGCTGCTCAAGTGCCTCACGGGCTGCGCCGGTGGCGTCGTAGCTGAGTGTGCTCATGATGGGTTAGGAAGCCTTCCGTGCAGAGGCCAGGGCGCCTTCGACGTCACCCAGCAGTTCCTTCCAGCTGGCCACGAACTTATCCAGGCCCTCGGACTCAAGCAGTGCCACGACGTCGTTGTAGGAAATCCCCAGCGCGTCGAGGGCGTTCAGCGTCGCGTTCGCGTCGTCGTAACCGCGGGTGACGGTGTCGCCCGTGACCACACCATGGTCGAACGTGGCGTCGAGGGTCTTCTCCGGCATGGTGTTGACCACGCCGGGTGCGACGAGTTCGGTGACGTAGAGGGTGTCCGGGTAGGCCGGGTCCTTCACGCCGGTCGAGGCCCACAGCGGGCGCTGCGGGAGGGCGCCGGCTTCGGCGAGCAGTGCCCAGCGTTCGGTGGAGAAGAGCTCCTCGTACACCTGGTATGCCAGGCGGGCGTTGGCCAGGCCGGCTTTGCCCTTGAGTGCCTTGGCTTCGTCGGTGCCGATGGCGTCGAGGCGCTTGTCGATTTCGGCGTCGACGCGCGAGACGAAGAAGGAGGCGACCGAGTGGATCTTGGAGAGGTCGTGGCCGTTGCCCTTGGCCTGTTCCAGGCCGGACTGGAAGGCGTTGATCACGGCGCGGTAGCGTTCCAGCGAGAAGATCAGGGTCACATTGACGCTGATGCCCTCGGCCAGGGTGGCCGTGATGGCCTCGAGGCCCTCGAGGGTTGCCGGGATCTTGATCAGGACGTTGTCCTTGTTGACCTTCTTGTACAGGTGCTTGGCTTCGGCGATGGTGCCCGCGGTGTCCCAGGCGAGGCGGGGATCCACTTCGATGGACACGCGGCCGTCAACACCCCTGGTTGCGGCGGCGACGGGGGCGAACAGGTCGCAGGCGTCGGCGACGTCAGTCGTGGTGATTTCGAAGACGGTCTCTTCGACGGTGGAGCCGGCTGCTGCCTGCTCAGCAATGGTGGCGTCATAGTCCGTGCCGGAGGTGATGGCGGCGTGGAAGATGGACGGGTTGGTGGTGACACCAACGACATTCTTCTCTTCGATGAGCTTGCGCAGGGTGCCGGTCTGCAGGCGGCCGCGGGAGAGGTCGTCGAGCCAGATCGAGACGCCGGCGTCCGAGAGCTGCTGGGTGGGGGTAGTCATGTCATAACTCCTGGAAATCAGGGGTTCCGGGGGCGCAACGTCCCCCGGAACCGTGGTTGTTAATCAGTTGGAGAGGCCGGCGAGGGATTCCTTGGCCGCGGCGGCAACTGCTTCTGCCGTGATGCCGAATTCCTGGAAGAGGCGCTTGTAGTCGGCGGAGGCGCCGAAGTGCTCCAGGCTGATGGAACGGCCGGCGTCGCCGACGAATTCCTTCCAGCCCAGGGCCAGGCCGGCTTCGACGGACACACGTGCCTTCACGGCCGGGGGCAGGACGGCGTCGCGGTAGGCGGCGTCCTGCTTGTTGAACCACTCCACACACGGCATCGACACCACACGGGTGGGGATGCCTTCGGCCTGGAGGGCTTCGCGGGCGTTCACGGCAAGCTGGACCTCGGAGCCGGTGCCGATCAGGATGACCTGGGCATCGGCGGTCTTGCCGTCCTTGGAAGCTTCGGCCAGGACGTAGCCGCCCTTCGCCACGCCGGAGACTGCACCGAAGGTGTCACCCTCGGCGTCGCCTTCGCCACGGGCGTAGGTGGGGATGTTCTGGCGGGTCAGGACGATGCCGGCCGGGTTCTCGTGGTTTTCGAGCATGGCCTTCCAGGCAGCGGAAACCTCGTTCGCGTCACCGGGGCGGACAACGTCCAGGCCCGGAATGGCGCGCAGGGAGGCCAGCTGCTCCACCGGCTGGTGGGTGGGGCCGTCTTCGCCGAGGCCGATGGAGTCATGCGTCCAGACGTACAGGGACGGGACGCCCATCAGTGCGCCGAGGCGGATGGCCGGGCGCTGGTAGTCCGAGAAAATCAGGAAGGTGCCGGAGAACGCGCGGGTCTTGCCGTGCAGGGCGATCCCGTTCACGATCGAGGCGGCGGCGTGCTCACGGATGCCAAAGTGCAGCACCCGGCCGTACGGGTTGCCCTTCCATGCCTCGGTGGACCGGGACGCCGGGATGAACGAAGGCGAACCTTCGATGGTGGTGTTGTTGGATTCGGCGAGGTCGGCCGAGCCGCCCCACAGTTCCGGCATGACCGGGCCGATCGCGTTCAGGACCTTGCCGGAGGCGGCGCGGGTGGAGACGTCCTTGCCTGCTTCGAACACCGGCAGGGCCGAGTCGAGCTCCACCGGGAGTTTGCGTGCCTCGACGCGTTCCAGCAGCGCGGCGGCGTCAGGGTTGGATGCCTGCCACGCTTCGAAGGAGTCCTGCCATTCGCTGCGGGCGGCTGCACCGCGGTCCACGACGGCGCGGGCATGGGCCAGCACCTCTTCGTCAACTTCGAAGGTCTTCGCGGGGTCAAAGCCCAGGACACTCTTCAGCGCGGCGACTTCTTCGGCACCCAGGGCGGAGCCGTGGATCTTGCCGGTGTTCTGCTTCTTCGGCGCCGGGTAGCCAATGATGGTGCGCAGTGAGACGATGGAGGGCTTGGAGGTCTCCGCCTTCGCGGCGAGGAGGGCGGCGTACAGTTCCTGCACGTCTTCCTTGTATTCGCCGGTTTTCGTCCAGTCCACGCGCTGGACGTGCCAGCCGTAGGCTTCGTAGCGCTTGAGGACGTCCTCGGTGAAAGCGACGTCGGTGTCGTCCTCAATGGAGATGTGGTTCTCGTCGTACACAACGACGAGGTTGCCGAGTTCCTGGTGGCCGGCCAGCGAGGAAGCCTCGGAGGTCACGCCTTCCTGGAGGTCGCCGTCGGAGGCAATGACCCAGATGGTGTGGTCGAACGGCGACGTGCCGGCGGGAGCATCGGCGTCGAACAGGCCGCGTTGGCGGCGCTGGGAGTAAGCGAAACCGACCGAGGACGCCAGGCCCTGGCCCAGCGGGCCGGTGGTGATTTCCACACCGGCGGTGTGCTTGTACTCCGGGTGTCCCGGTGTCAGCGAACCCCAGGTCCGCAGCGCCTTCAGGTCCTTCAGTTCCAGCCCGTAGCCGGAGAGGAACAGCTGGATGTACAGCGTGAGGGAGGTGTGGCCGGGGGAGAGGATGAACCGGTCGCGGCCGATCCAGTCCGGGTTCTTCGGGTCGTGGCGCATCAGCTTCTGGAAGAGAAGGTAGGCGGCCGGGGCGAGGCTCATCGCGGTGCCCGGGTGGCCGTTGCCTACCTTTTCGACCGCGTCCGCGGCCAGAATGCGGACCGTGTCAACGGCTCGCTGGTCCAAACTGGTCCATGACAGTTCTTGCTCTTCCAAATGTGGCACGAAAACCGGGCCCCTCTCTGTGCTGACGGCAGGTGGTACGAACAGGCCGGAGCGGGGACACACATAATGGCGCCCGCTGCGGTTAGTACCAGCCGTTCACCATTGAAACGTTGATCTTCATTCAGTCGCGTTCGAGATTCCGGGAATGCGCATTCCGTTGGCATTCCTTGCGTGCTGATCTGCAGACAGCTTAGCCCCATTCCAAGGGCTGGTCAGCGTATATCTCACTAAGTGGACTGAATTTTCCTTATATGAATCACCACGCCGCGCAGTTGCAGTGAGGAACGCTTAACCTGTCGGAATCATGGAGGCTTTGGGCGCCGGAGAGCCACGGTATGATATTCGGAGGCCACCGCCGGAGGGAGCGGGCCCTTTTGGGCCGCCGCCGCTGCGAGAACCAGCCGGACTGAACAGCCAGACAGAACAGAGTGACTGCCACCGTGAGCACAACAGATACGCCGCTGAACGCCTCCCGGCTCCCCGGTAAGATCGGGATAGCCCGCAAAGC
Organism: Arthrobacter sp. PvP103; assembly: GCF_017833075.1. Taxonomy (NCBI): domain Bacteria; kingdom Bacillati; phylum Actinomycetota; class Actinomycetes; order Micrococcales; family Micrococcaceae; genus Arthrobacter; species Arthrobacter sp. PvP103. The sequence goes on from NZ_JAFIBQ010000001.1 coordinate 90,274, forward strand.
CAAGGCGTACCTTGCCCTCACGAAACCGCGGGTCATCGAGCTCCTGCTTGTGAGCACACTGCCCACCATGATCTACGCCGAACGCGGATTCCCCTCCATCGGACTGATCCTGGCCACGCTCGTGGGCGGAGCGTTCGCTGCCGGCAGCGCCGGTGCCTTCAATTGCTACATCGACCGCGACATCGACAAGTTGATGCACCGGACCGAGAACCGCCCCCTGGTAACCGGTGAAGTGACTCCGCGCGAGGCACTCGTGTTTTCCTGGTTGCTGGGTGCAGCCGCCATCGCTATCCTCTGGTTCGGCGCCAACCCCCTCTCGGCCTGGCTTGGCCTCGGCGCCATCGTTTTCTACGTAGTCATTTACACCATGATCCTTAAACGCCGTACGGCCCAGAACATCGTCTGGGGCGGAGCGGCCGGATGCTTCCCGGTGCTGATCGCCTGGGCCGCCGTGACCAACACTGTGGAGTGGCCGGCCATCGTCCTGTTCATGGTGATTTTCCTGTGGACCCCGCCGCACTACTGGCCGCTGTCCATGCGCTACGGCGAGGACTACCGCAACGCCAACGTGCCGATGCTCGGGGCAATCGCCGGCGCAAAGGTTGTCTCGGTCCAGGTCGTCCTGTACGCGTGGGCCATGGTTGCCTGCTCGCTGCTGCTGATCCCCGCCGGCGGGGCCGGCTGGGTTTACACGGTAACCGCCGTTGTCGCGGGTGCCTGGTTCCTCTATGAATCGCACGCGCTCTACAACCGTGCCCAGGGCGGCGACGTCTCCAACAAGGGCGCCATGAAGGTCTTCCACGGTTCCATCAGCTACCTGACCCTGCTCTTCATTGCACTGGCCGTCGACCCCTTTGTCGGTTCAGCCATCATGGGCTAGACGCTCTCTCACTCCCTGCTGGTTAAACCCGGACGCTCTGTCAGCTTTCGCAGCTTTTCCTGAAACGCTCCTTCATACTGACCTGGTTCGCGGAAGTTGTACTGAGAAATTCAGTTCCGACTTTCCGGGACCAGTTCACACTCGTGAAGGAGCGTTTCCTTTTGGGGGCCGCAGGATGTGAGAGAGCGTCGGTGGAAAACCCGCAGGATGTGAGAGAGCGTCGGCCGTGAAAAGTAAAGCACCCCGGACCTTGGGGGTCCGGGGTGCTCGAGCCGTCTGACCGAACGGCGCTGCCCTACGGGGTCCGGCAGTACTATCGGCCGGTAAGCCCTATTTAACCGGGCTGAACCGTGCGAGGTCCGCCGCGTTCGTGGCGGCGCTCATGAGGAGCGCCGCACCGAGCATGTGGGCGCCTACCAGTAGTGCGGGAATGCCGTTGTAGTACTGCGTGAAGCCAATAACCGCCTGCAGCACCGTGACTCCCAGCAGCAACAGGACAGCCGTGCGGAACGGCCCCGTGATCCGGTCTCGGAATACGAGATATACACCGAAGAGCGCACCGGCGGTCACAAGGTAGGCGGGCACGGCGTGGATGTGGGAGAAGAGGTCCCAGTCCAGGTCGTTCCGGGGCGCGTCGGCGTCACCTGCGTGCGGCCCCGCTCCGGTAACCACCACTCCAAGCATCACTGCGACGCCGGAAAAGAGCGCGACGGCGGCCATCACCGGCCGGGCGGCTCCGGGAAGGGCAGGAAGTGCGACGGCGGGGAACCGTCCCGTACGCCCGTAGGCCCTGTTGACCAGCAGCGTCGCGATAACAACGAGGGCCATCGAGACCAGGAAGTGGAGACCCACGACCCACGGGTTGAGCTGGGTGAGCACCGTGATGCCGCCGATGACGGCCTGGGCCGGGATGCTTGCCAGCAGGCCCAAGGCGAGCAGGAAGAGGTCCCTGCGCTCTTTGCGGAGGTTCCACAAATACACCAGCATGAGCACCGCAATCGCCGCCAGCGCGAACGTCAGGAGCCGGTTGCCGAATTCGATGAAACCGTGGATGCCCATTTCCGGAGTGTTGACCAGGGACGCATCAGTACAGCGCGGCCAGGTGGGGCAGCCCAGCCCGGACGCAGTGAGGCGGACCGCGCCGCCGGTCACCACGAGCACCGTCTGTCCGATGAGTGAGAGGACGGCCAGCCTGCGGACGGTCGAGTCCACCGTGACTGGCAGCTTGGACGTCATGCGTCCGAGTATCTGGGGGAAGCGCGATGCCGTGCTCACGTTTTTCTCAATTCCACTTGAACCAACGGATGGCCGCTGCGCCGGCGATTACCGTCCAGAGCAGCAGGATTAGGGTGGCTCCGCCATTGAAGCTGCCTGCGAGGAAGGCATCCCGAAGCGCCTCGCCCAAAGCCCCGGAGGGCAGGAGGTGGACGATGTCCCGGGCCGGGCCGGGCAGCCGCTCGGCAGGCAGCACGATGCCGCCCAGGGCTCCGAGGAGGATCCACAAAAGGTTGGTGATGGCCAGGGTTGCCTCCGGGCGGACCGTGCCTGCGACCAGAAGCCCCAGGGCCGTGAAAGCTGCCGCCCCCAGAACCAGCAGTACCACTGCCGGAACCCAGCCCGCCGTCGTGGGCTGCCAACCGAGCAGGAAAGCGACCATGCCCACCACCAGTACCTGAAGGATCAGTACGGCCAGTACGGCCAGGATCTTTCCTGCGATCAGGCCGGTGCGGCCCAGGGGAGTGGTGGACAGGAACCGCAGCACCCCGTAACGGCGGTCGAAGCCGGTGGAGATGCCCTGTCCGGTGAAGGCGGTGGACATGGCGCACAGGGCGAGGATGCCCGGCACGGCCACGTCAACCCGGCTGCCGCCCAGGCCGTCCAATAGCGGGGTGACGGTCAGGCCCACCAATGCCAGCAGTGGCAGCACAATTGCCAGGATGAGCTGCTCGCCGTTCCGGAGCATCGTGAGCGCTTCGTACCTGCCTTGGAGCAGAATGCGGCGAAGCAGCGGGGCAGGAGCGCTGCCGAGAACCCGGCTCATCGGATCTCCCTTCCCGAAATGTCCAAAAATACGTCTTCAAGGCTCCGGGCCTCCAGGCTCATGGAACCCGGCATGATGCCGCGCGCGGCCCACCAGGCTGTCAGTGCGGCCAGGTCGTCCGGCGTCAGCGCGCCGGTGGCGGCATAGCTCCCGGCGCGGGTCTCGCGGACGTCTACGGCGGCAGGCAGCACGCCCGTGAAGTCGAGTCCGGGCCGTGCCTCGAAGAGAAGCGTCCGGACATGTTCCTGGGCGGCGTCGGCACCGACGTTCCGCTGCAGCAGCTGGGCCACCGTACCTTCCGCGACGTTCCGGCCCGCATCAATGATGTACACGTAGTCGGCCAGCCGCTGTGCATCATCCATGAGGTGCGTCGTCAGGACGATTCCCATGCCGGCGTCCCGCAGTTCGGAAATGAGCTGGAAAACAAGCTGGCGCGACTGCGGATCCAGCCCCGCGCTCGGCTCGTCGAGGAAGAGGACCTCGGGGTTTCCCACCAGGGCAGCCGCGAGGGCCAGCCGCTGCCGCTGGCCGCCCGAGAGGCGCCGGACTGTGGTGCGGCTGAAAGTGTCAATGCCAAGGCGTCCGATCAACTCATCCACCGGCCATGGATCCTGGTACATTCCGGCGATATGCTTCAGCAGTGGGATGGGACGGGCCGACGGCGGCAACCCGCCGTCCTGCAGCATCACGCCAACGCGGGAACGGAGGGACGCCCCCGAGGTGTCCGGATCCTGGCCCAGCAGGGATACCGCACCGCCGGACCGCCGCTGCAAACCCTGGGCGCATTCGATGGTGGTCGTTTTACCGGCGCCGTTGGCTCCCAGCAGGGCAGTGACCTGTCCGCGTTCGGCGGTGAGGGATACGCCGCTGACCACCCGCAGCATTTTGCCGTCAAGCGAGGCCAGCGGGCCAACGTCCTTAATGAGTCCCGTAATGGACAGGACGGGAGAATCGGGAGATCGCACCAAAGCATTCTACGGGATGTAGTAGGCACGCCACCCGACCGGATGTGACCGAGGTCAGCCTCGCCTTACTGGAACGGGGGAGTAAATTACGACATGATTGTGTTGTGTATTCCATGAGCACTCGACTTTCTGCGCCCCGGACCGGGCAAGCTGCGCCCGACGGCGCCGCCGGCTCGTTCCGGCCCGGAACGTCTGCGCCTGCAACAAGCCCGGCGCCGGCGCCGCACACGTTGCCGGCGGACTCCGAAGAACGCACTCGTGACCGTGTACTGAATGCCGTGCTGGAGCACGGGCCCGTCAGCGCTGCCGAGCTCGGCGACCTGCTTGGCTTCACTCCGGCCGCCGTGCGACGCCACCTTGACCACCTCTCACGCAGCGGCGTGATTGAAGTCAAGCGTGTAGCCAAAGCGGGTGCCGGAGCCGGACGCCCCGCCCGGCGCTACGTCCTTAGCTCCCAGGGCCAGTCCAGCCTGGGCGACGACTACCTCGACATTGCAGGCCAGGCCCTCCAGCGGCTGGGCGAGATCGCCGGCCCCGACGCCGTCCGCGAGTTCGCCGTCGAACGTTTTTCCGACATGGAGCGCCGCTATGCGCCGGAGATCGAAGCCGCAGGGACGGACATCACTGCGCGGGCGCGGGCGCTGTCCGCAGCGTTGAGCCGTGACGGGTTTGTGGCCTCCGCCGCCTCCATCGAAGCCAAAGCACCACTGCCTGCCGCGCTTTCCAGCGTCCAGCTGTGCCAGGGCCACTGCCCCATCCAGCAGCTGGCCACCAAGTTCCCCGTGTTCTGCGATGTCGAGACCGAAGTCTTTTCCCGGCTCGTCGGCGTTGACGTGCGCAGGCTGTCCACCCTCGCACGGGGCGGACACGTCTGCACTACCCATATACCTACAGGCCGTCCGGCCGCCAAGGGGCCCGCGGGTCCCGGACACACCACGGACAGCCTGGGCGAAGTATCCAACCATCTGCAAGAAAGGCCGTGATGACGGACCAACTATCAGAGAATAAGGTTGCTGAAACTACTGTGATTTCGGAGATTCTGGAGAAGAACCCCGAGCTCCACGGTATCGGCACCTACGAGTACGGCTGGGCCGACAAGAACGATGTCGGAGCCAACGCACGTCGTGGCATCAACGACGAAGTTGTCCGGGACATTTCGGCGAAGAAGAACGAGCCGGAGTGGATGCTGGACCTCCGCCTGAAGGGCCTGAAGTACTTCGACCGCAAGCCCATGCCCACCTGGGGTGCAGACCTCTCCGGCATTGACTTCGACAACATCAAGTACTTCGTGCGCTCCACCGAGAAGCAGGCCGCCACGTGGGAGGACCTCCCCGAGGACATCCGGAACACGTACGAGAAGCTGGGCATCCCGGAAGCCGAGCGCAGCCGCCTGGTTTCAGGCGTGGCGGCGCAGTACGAATCCGAAGTTGTGTACCACCAGATCCGCGAGGACCTCGAAGCCCAGGGCGTCATCTTCCTGGACACGGACACCGCCCTGCGTGAGCACCCGGAGATCTTCCAGGAGTACTTCGGCACCATCATCCCCGTGGGCGACAACAAGTTCGCGTCGCTCAACACGGCTGTATGGTCCGGCGGGTCCTTTGTCTACGTTCCCAAGGGTGTCCATGTGGACATCCCGCTGCAGGCCTACTTCCGCATCAACACGGAAAACATGGGTCAGTTCGAGCGCACGCTGATCATCGCCGACGAGGACTCCTACGTCCACTACATCGAAGGCTGCACGGCGCCGATCTACACCTCGGATTCGCTGCACTCCGCCGTTGTGGAAATCATCGTGAAGAAGGGCGCCCGCGTCCGTTACACGACCATCCAGAACTGGTCCAACAACGTGTACAACCTGGTCACCAAGCGCGCCATCTGCGAAGAGGGCGCCACCATGGAATGGATCGATGGCAACATCGGGTCCAAGGTCACCATGAAGTACCCGGCTGTCTACCTCGTGGGCGAGCACGCCAAGGGTGAAACTCTTTCGATCGCGTTCGCCGGCGAAGGCCAGCACCAGGACACGGGCTCGAAGATGGTGCACATCGCACCGAACACCAAGAGCTCCATCGTCTCCAAGTCCGTGGCCCGCGGCGGCGGCCGTGCCGCTTACCGCGGCCTGGTCCAGGTCCGCGAAGGCGCCAAGCACTCGGCCAACACCGTGCGCTGTGACGCCCTGCTCGTCGACACGATCAGCCGGTCGGACACCTACCCGTACATCGACATCCGTGAAGATGACGTGCAGCTGGGTCACGAGGCAACCGTCTCGCGCGTTTCCGAAGAGCAGCTCTTCTACCTGATGTCACGCGGCATGCGCGAAGACGAGGCCATGGCGATGATCGTTCGCGGCTTCATCGAGCCGATTGCCCGTGAGCTGCCGATGGAATACGCCCTCGAGCTGAACCGCCTCATTGAACTCCAGATGGAAGGATCCGTCGGTTAATGACTGCCGAAATTACTACTGAAAAGGCCCGCATCGGAGCGCCTTCCATCGCAGGTTTCACCGAGGAGGGGGAGGGGCTGGTCGCCGCCAAGGTGGACCATAGCCACAATCACGGCGTTACCGTGATGTCCTCCCGCGCCGAGCGCCTGACGAGCTTCAACGTTGCCGACTTCCCGCTGCCCACGGGCCGCGAGGAGGAGTGGCGCTTCAGCCCCGTCCGTGCCTTGGCCAACCTTCTCTCCGACACCGCAACGGACCTCGAACCCGTGCCGGCCGCCGACTTCACGGTCGAAGCGCCGGAGGGCTACGTCCGCGGCACGCTGGCTCCCGGAGCCGCGCCCCGCGGAACCGTCCTGGTCCCGGCTGACCGGGCCGCCGCCGTCGCGTCCGCCAACACGGACGAGGCGCTGCACGTGGTGATCCCGGCGGAAGCCGAGCCGGCCGAGCCGCTGCGGATCCTGGTCCACGGCGCAGCCGCGGGCCGCCGCTCCAACGCACACTATGTGCTGGAGGCAGGCGCCAACTCGCGCAGCGTTGTGATCCTGGAGCACACCGGTGCCGCCGACCACAACGGCAACCTGGAAGTCATCGTCGGCGAGGGCGCGCACCTCACCGTGATCTCGGTGCAGCTCTGGGAAGACGACGCCAGGCATCTGGCCCAGCACGACGCGCAGGTGGGCAAGGACGCTGTGTACAAGCACATTGCCGTTTCCCTGGGCGGCTCCATCGTCCGCCTGAACTCCAATGTGCGCTTCTCGGGCGAGGGTGCCGAGGCCGAGCTGCTGGGCCTCTACTTCGCCGACGCGGGCCAGCACCTGGAGCACCGCTCCTTCGTTGACCACAACGTGCCCAACTGCAAGTCCAACGTGCTTTACAAGGGCGCCCTGCAGGGCAAGGACGCACACACTGTCTGGGTGGGCGACGTCCTGATCCAGAAGCAGGCCGTGGGTACCGACTCCTACGAGAAGAACCAGAACCTGGTTCTGACGGACGGCTGCCGTGCCGACTCGGTTCCTAATCTTGAGATCGAAACGGGCCTTATCGAGGGTGCCGGCCATGCCAGCTCCACCGGGCGTTTCGACGACGAGCACTTGTTCTACCTCATGGCCCGCGGCATCCCCGAAGATGTTGCCCGCCGCCTGGTTGTTCGCGGCTTCCTCAACGAGATCATCCAGAAGATCAAGGTTCCGGCACTCGAAGAGCGCCTGACTGACGCCGTTGAGCGCGAGCTCGCCGCGAGCGAGAACTGAAACAGGCAGGCAGGAACGCATGAGTGAACAAACCAAGGGTGAGCTGGTATGCAACACCAACGACATCCAGGTGAAACAGGCGCTGCGGATCCTGATTGATGACTACCCGGTGGCCATCGTCAAGGATTCGATGGGCGAAATCCACGCCATCGGAGACACGTGCTCGCATGCGGACATTTCGCTGTCCGAAGGCGAAGTGGAAGGCTGCGCGATCGAGTGCTGGGGCCACGGTTCGCAGTTCGATCTGCGCAACGGCCAGCCCCTTCAGCTTCCTGCCTACGATCCCGTACCGGTCTTCGCCGTCGAGCTTCACGGTGACGACGTCTACGTGGATGTGACCAATGTTCTGAACGGCGCCACGGTCAACAACTACTGAGCGCCCGGCTTCACAAGACTTACGAACGAAAGAAAGAAGAGCATGTCAACTCTTGAGATCAAGGACCTGCACGTCAGCATTGAGACGGAGCAGGGCACCAAGGAGATCCTGAAGGGCGTCAGCCTGACCATCAGGACCGGCGAAACCCACGCCATCATGGGCCCCAACGGCTCGGGCAAGTCCACGCTGGCGTCGACCATTGCCGGCCACCCGCGCTACAACGTCACCAGCGGCACCATCACGCTGGATGGCGAAGATGTCCTGGCCATGACCGTGGACGAGCGCGCCCGCGCCGGCCTGTTCCTGGCCATGCAGTACCCGGTGGAGGTCCCCGGCGTCAGCATGACCAACTTCCTGCGGACCGCCAAGACCGCCATCGACGGCGAGGCTCCCAAGCTGCGTACCTGGACCAAGGACGTCAAGGCTGCCATGCAGAAGCTGCGCATCGACGCCGACTTCACGCAGCGCAACGTCAACGAAGGCTTCTCCGGCGGCGAGAAGAAGCGCGTGGAGATCCTCCAGCTGGAACTCTTCAAGCCGAAGTTCGCCGTCCTGGACGAAACCGACTCCGGCCTGGACGTCGACGCCTTGAAGGTCGTTTCCGAAGGCGTCAACCGCGCCCACGCCGAAGGCAACATGGGCACGCTGCTCATCACGCACTACACGCGGATCCTGCGCTACATCAAGCCTGAGTTCGTCCACGTCTTCGTCGACGGCCAGGTTGTCGAAGAGGGCGGCCCGGAACTTGCCGACCGCCTCGAAGAAGAAGGCTACGATCGTTACGCCAAGGGTGCGGGCGCAGCCACCATCGCTGCAGCCGACGCTGCAGTCCAGGGCTAGTTAGGACAACGCCATGACCGAAATCAAAGCGGCCCGAACGGGCCTCGAAGATGTCGAAGAGGCACTGAAGGACGTCATCGACCCCGAGCTGGGCGTCAACATCGTTGACCTCGGGCTGCTCTACGGCCTGAAGTACTCGGACGACGACGGCGCCCTCCTGATCGACATGACGCTCACCACGGCGGCCTGCCCGCTCACGGACGTCATTGAGGAGCAGGTCGGCAAGGCCCTCGACGGCGTCGTGGACGATTGGCGGCTGAACTGGGTGTGGATGCCGCCATGGGGTCCGGAGCGGATCACCGAAGACGGACGCGACCAGATGCGTGCGCTGGGCTTCAATATCTAGCCACCGGTAAACATACGACGGCGGCCGGTGACCTTCCTTGGGGAAGGTCACCGGCCGCCGTCGTGCTGTTTCCGTTCAGCCGAAGCGTCCAGCCTGCTAGAGCGTGGCGGCGCTAAAGGTATCGCACTTGTTGATGTCGCCGGTCTGGTAGCCCTGGTAGAACCATTTCTGCCGCTGGGCGCTGGATCCGTGTGTCCAGGCCTCAGGGGAGACCCGGCCGGTTGCCGCTTTTTGGATGCGGTCGTCACCAACGGCGGATGCCGCGGAAAGTGCATCGTTCAGGTCCTGCTGGGTGAGCGGCTCAAGGAACGGCTGGCCGGTGTTGGGGTCCTTCTGCGTTGTGGCGTACCGGACCCAGAGTCCGGCGTAGCAGTCCGCCTGCAGTTCAACGCGGACGGCACCGGATTCGGGGCCCTGCGGATCCTGCTGGGCGCGGTCAAGGTTGCCCATGATGTTCTGGACATGGTGGCCGAACTCGTGCGCCACGACGTATTCCTGGGCCAGCGGCCCGCCTGAAGATCCGAACCGGTCCACCAGGTCCTGGAAGAAGCCGGGATCGAAGTAGGCGGTGGTGTCGGCCGGGCAATAGAACGGACCCACCTCGGAGGTTGCCCCGCCGCAGCCGGTATTGGTGGCCTGGCTGAAGATCACCGTGGTGGGACGCGGATACTCCGTGTTGTACTGGGCGAGGTAGGCCGGCCAGAACGCGTTAAGGCTGTTCACCGTTCCGGTGATGCGGCAGTCGAGCCGGGCATCAGCGTCGGCGCCCGTCTGGCAGGCAGGCGCGCTACCCGTGCTCTGCGGTTCCTGGACCGTGCCAGTCAGGCCTTCCAGCAGTTGCGGGTTGACCCCAAACAGGGCGGCAAGCAGGAGGATGATTCCGCCGCCGATGCCGCCGCCGATCTTGGTCCCGCGGCCCATCCCGCGCCGGTCCTGGACCTGCGACGGATCCAGCTGAACGTTGTCATTGAAACTCATAAAGTCACAATAGCCGTAGCGGCCCTGCCTGAACCTGTGGACGCCGGTAAAGTTGATCCGATGCCTTTCCTCAACAGACTCCAACGCTGGGCCGATGACCGCCCCGACGACACCGCCGTCGTCGTGGCGGGCCGGCACCTCAGCTGGGCCGCGCTGCGGGACGCTGCCGCAGCCCGGGCCGCGGAAATCGGACCGGTAACCGTGCTGGCCGAGCCCAATTCCGTGGATTTCGCTGTGTCCTATGCCGCCGCGGTTGCCGGCGACCGGCAGTGTGCCGTCCTCGACCCCACCTGGCCCGCGCAGCTCAAAGCCGACATAGCGGCCCGGCTGCACACCGGCGCCGCTGCCGTATCCGGCCGGCCTGCTTCCGATAAGCTCCGCGACGGCACCCCGGAATCCCCCTTCCTGATCGGACTGACCTCCGGCACCACGTCTGTGCCCAAGGCGTTCACGAGGTCCCGGCGTTCCTGGCAGCTTTCCTTCGACGCGTCCATTGAGTTCTTCGGACTGACCCCGCAGGACAAGACGCTCGCCCCGGGGCCGCTGGCGGCCAGCCTCAACCTGTACGCGCTGTCCGAGTGCCTGTATGCCGGCTCCGAGTTCCACACCCTGGAAACGTTCGACGTCGGCGACGTGCACGCCGCCATCACGCATGACGGCATCACACGGCTTGTCCTGGTCCCCACCATGCTCCGGTTGCTCAGTGAGCGCGGCCTGGCCGGCTGCGTGGACGCTTCCGGCGTCACGTCCATCATCTGCGCCGGGTCCAAGCTGGATGCCCGCACCCTGGAGGCCGCCCGCCGCTGGGCACCCAGGGCCACCATCTTCGAGTATTACGGCGCCTCCGAACTAAGCTTCGTTTCGGGCGCCGGCCTGCGCTCCGGAGCGCCGCTGGACGCCGGCGGAACGGGAATCGGGAAACCGTTCCCCGGCGTCGAAGTGCGGATCCTGGACGACGACGGCGCCCTGCTTCCCGACGGGACGGACGGCAACATCTGCGTCCGCAGCGGTATGGTCAGCAACGGCTACCTGTGGGGCGACGACGGCCAGGCACTGCGCTGCTTCGACGGCTGGTTCACCGTGGGGGACCAGGGCTACCTGCGGGACGGTGAGCTCCATATCCTGGGCCGTCGGGCGGACATGATCATCACCTCCGGCAAGAACGTCTATCCGCACGAGGTGGAACTGGCCCTCGCCTCCGTCCCCGGCGTTGCTGCCGCCGTCGCGTCAGGCATGGCAGACGATGTCCGCGGGCAGCGGGTGGTTGCCGGCGTGGTCCCTTCCCATGGCGGCATCACGGCAATCCAGCTGAAGGCCGGGCTTGACGATGTGCTGCCCCGGGACAAGCGGCCGCTGCAGTATTTTGCCCTCACGGAACTGCCGGTGACGGACCGCGGGAAAGTCAGCAGGCAGCTTCTGCTGGACTGGATTGAACGCGGGGATACCAGGGTCCGCCGCCTTGGCTAAGCCTGGGGCAGGAGAGTTGCCGCCCGAGCAGTTGCCGCCGGACCGGCAGCCGGTGGTCATCTCAGCCCTGCGGACCCCCGTCCGGAGGGTCAATGGCGCCTTCAAGGAGCTCCGCGCGCATGAGCTACTCGCCCCTGTTTTGCGCGGCCTCCTGACAGACACCGGCCTGCCGGCAAACGCTGTTTCGGACGTTGTGGTCGGTAACGCCGTGGGGGGAGGAGGCAACGTCGCGCGACTTGCTGCCCTCGAAGCGGGTTTGCCGGTCAGCGTTCCCGGCGTGACCGTGGACCGGCAGTGCGGGTCCGGGCTGGACGCCATTGTGCTCGCGTCGCGGCTCGTCGCGGCCGGAGGCAACGGCGCCTTCCTCGCGGGCGGCGTGGAGAGCATCAGCACCGCGCCGCTGCGTGCGAACAGGTCCGCCGACGGCAGTCCCGCCTTTTTCCGCCGCGCCCAGTTCGTCCCGCTCAGTTTCGGCGACCCGGACATGGGGTGCGCCGCGGAAAACGTAGCGGTCGAATTCGGCATCAGCCGTGACCGGCAGGACCGGTTTGCGCTGCGCAGCCACCGCCTGGCACTGGCAGCCGCAGCCGCCGGACGCTACTCCGGTGAGACGGTGCCGCTGCAGGCCGCGTCTGGAACGGTGGAGTCCGACGACGGTCCGCGGGCCGGCATGTCGGCCGCCCTGATATCGCGGTTCCCGCCCGCCTTCGCCGAGGGCGGCACCGTCACCGCCGGGAACTCCTGCTTCGATGCGGATGCCGCATCCGCCGTCGTCGTTACTTCGCTGCAGCGTGCACGGGAACTGGGGGCGGCGGACGGGCTCCTGGTGCTGGACACCGATACCGCGGGCGTGGACCCGCGCGTTCTGGGCATGGGGGCCGCCGCGGCGGCCGGGCGCCTGCTGGCGCGGCGCGGTGTCACGGCCGAGGACATCGACCTCGTGGAATTCAATGAGGCCTTCGCGTCTCAGACGCTCGCCTGCCTGGACGCCCTCGGCATCGACCCGGATCGGGCAAACCTCGACGGCGGAGCGCTGGCTTTGGGCCATGCGTACGGTGCCTCGGGCGCTGTGCTTGTGACGAGGCTCCTCGCCCAGGCGCGCGGGAATTCTGCACCGGGCCGCCGGGCCGGGCAGTTGGCGCTGGCCATGATCAGCATTGCGGGCGGCATGGGAACCGCCGCCCTCTTCCGGTACGAACGGCTCGACAGCGTCTAGCGGTTTGGCTGATCGTCGTCGTCAGCCGTGCCGGCCTCGCCCAGGCCCCGGGCGGCGAGGGCATCGCCGGTCTGGCGCGCGTAGGCCACCGTAGTGATGAAGACCGGCAGGACCAGTGCCCGGGGGTTGCGTTCGAGCCCGCGCGCGCGGGCCGAATCCCTGACTTCGGAGTAGGCTCCGGCGATGAACGGAATGCTGCGGAGCATGATTGCGATGGTCAGTGCAAAGCGTTCGGGATCCGCGCCAAAGCGCCGGAACGGCACAGCCAGGGAGACGACGCCGTCGAGGAGCCGTTGCATCGGCGTGGTGGCGGTCAATATGGACGCGGCCACCACGCAGACCAGGACATTGAGTACGATCCGCGCCGCCACGGGACCGCCCAGTTGCCACCATTGGAACAACCCGATGGCCGCCATCACGGGGAGGATGGGTCGGACTGCTCTGAACAGACGAGCCGGGCCGGCGCCGCTGGCGAGGAACAGTGCGGACATCAGGCCCAGCGCCGCCGCGGCAACCACCCAGTCCACCACCAGGAAAGAGGCCATGCCGCAGCCAACCACCAGGACGAACTTCAGCCAGAGGGGCGCCCGGTGCACCAGGGACGTCCCGGGAACGTAGTTGACCAGCAGGAATCCGTGGCCGCTCACGTGTCCTCCGGACGGTGCGGTGTAGACATGGCGCTGACCGGCGGGGCGCCGTCCGCCGGCGGGAGGCCGGCGGCGGCCAGGTCCCTGTAGTGTTCGACGGCGGCGGCGGCACCGCCGTCGAACACCACGTGACCGGACTCCACCACCAGGACGCGGTCCATGTCCCGGACCAGCTCGAGGTCGTGCGTGGACATCACGATCTGCTGGCTGAGGCCTGCGAGGGTGCGGCGGAGAAGCTCGCGGTTCCGAAGGTCCAGCAGCGTGGACGGCTCGTCCAGCACCAATACCGCAGGCTCAACGGCAAGGACAGCTGCCAGGGCCATCAGCTGCCGTTCTCCGCCGGACAGCTCATAGATGCTTTGGTCGGCAAGCGCCATCAGCCCAAAACGGTTGAGGATGGCCGCCGCAGCTTCCTGACGCTCGCGCGTCTTACGGATGGAACGCCGCAGCGAGAGTTCCACGTCTTCCCGGCCGGTAGGCATCACGAGCTGGGAGAGCGGGTCCGTGAACACAAAACCGACTTTGCGGCGCACGGAACGAACGGCACCCACGGTATCGTCACCGTCAACGGTGACTGTTCCGTTGCTCGGTGCAACCAGTCCGTTTAGGAGCCGCAGGAGGGTGGACTTGCCCGACCCGTTCGCTCCGATCACGCCGATCCGCTGCTCGGTCAGGTTCAGCGAGATTCCATCCAGGAGTGTCTTGGGCTGCGGCCGTCCATCCACCGCCACCCGGACGTTGACGCCGTCCAGCAGGATGCTGCCCATGCTAGTTGCTGGCCTTGCCCGCCCCGGGGTTCCGGATACCGGGACGGCGGATCAGGAGATCCGGGAACGCCTTGTGCAGGGCGAGTGCGATGGTGACTGCCAGGACGTTCTTGACGATGTCGCCGGGGTAGTAGGCAAGGTCAAGGACGAACGCCTTGGAAAGGTCGAGTTTGCCGTTGACCATCATTCCGAGCACGCCCAGGCCGTGGACCACGACGATGCTTGTGGCCATGGCCGCAGCGAAAAGGAACAGCCCCCGGTATTTCAGGGTGCGGCGAAACACGATGGTGGTCAGCCAGCCGACCACCAGGGCTGCGAGCGGGAAGGCGACGATGTAGCCTGCGGAGGGTCCGGCGAGGATCCCCAGCCCGCTCCGTCCGCCGCTGAAGATCGGCAGGCCCGCCAGCCCCAGCAGGGTGTAAAGGCCGACGGCGGCGAACGCCCGACCGGGGCCCAACGCCAGCCCGGTAAGCATCACGGCGAGGGTCTGCAGGGTGATGGGGACGCCAAGTCCGCCCACCGGAATGGCTGCAATGAGCGCAGAGCCGGCCACGAGGGCGGCAAAGACGGCGATAAGGCCGAGGTCCGTGGCATTCCAGCGGTTGCGGGCCGGTTTGCTGCCTGATTGACGGCTGGCTGCAGCCTGGCCGGTAACTGCGTTGTCAGTCTTGGTCATGGGAGGTCCTGTCAGTGAGTGCAAGTGCGAAGCAACGGGGAAGGAGGCCGCACGCCTGCGGCCGATTCCCGTCAATTCCGACGATACGTCTCCGGCCGCGGGCCTATTTTGTAGGGGATCCACTAACGGGGCGCGCCGGCTCTGGACGAGGTGGCCAATGGATGCCTGCGGCCGCCCGCAGCGGAGGTAATCCGGAAGGAGCGGTGCCGGTAGACTGGTAGAGGCCGTTCTCTCGGCCACACTGCCCCGGCCCCGCCCAGATTCCATCCGTTGTGCCGCGGCGTTCCCTGTTGTGAAAGGCCTTAGCTGCATTGATTACCGTCCAGGATCTCGAACTGCGCGCCGGCGCCCGCCTCCTCATGGACCAGGTGAGCTTCCGGATCGACAAGGGAGACAAGATCGGCCTGGTAGGCCGTAACGGTGCAGGTAAAACCACTCTGACCCGGGTTCTCGCCGGCGAGGGGCTCCCGGCCGCCGGCAAGGTCACCCGCAGCGGTGAGATCGGCTACCTTCCCCAGGACCCGCGCACGCCGGACATGGAACAGCTCGCGCGCGACCGGATTCTGTCCGTCCGCGGCCTGGACATCGCCGTCGGCAAACTCCGCCTGGCCCACGAAGAAATGGCCAGTGAGGACGCCGCAGTCCAGCGCAAGGCGATGAACCGCTACGACCGGCTTGAGTCCGAGTTCCTGGCGGCCGGGGGTTACGCCGCCGAGGCCGAGGCAGCCGCGATCTGCTCGAACCTCGCCCTCCCGGACCGCCTGTTGAACCAGCCGCTCAAGACGCTCTCCGGCGGGCAGCGTCGCCGCGTGGAGCTCGCCCGCATCCTCTACTCGGATGCCGAGACCATGCTCCTCGATGAGCCCACCAACCACCTCGACGCCGACTCCATCGCCTGGCTGCGCGACTTCCTGAAGAACCACCAGGGCGGCCTGATCGTGATCAGCCACGACACGGAGCTGCTCGAAGCCACCGTCAACAAAGTCTTCCTGCTGGACGCCAACCGCGCCCAGATCGACTTTTACAACATGGACTGGAAGCGCTACCTCCAGCAGCGTGAAACCGACGAACGCGCCCGCAAGCGGGAACGCGCCAACGCCGAAAAGAAAGCCCAGGTCCTGTTCGACCAGGCCAACAAGATGCGGGCGAAGGCCACCAAGGCCGTTGCCGCCCAGAACATGGCCAAACGCGCCGAACGCCTGCTCAGCGGGCTGGAGGCCGTGCGCGAAAACGACCGCGTGGCAGCCCTGCGCTTCCCGGATCCGTCGCCCTGCGGTAAGACCCCGCTCACCGCGGACGGCCTCAGCAAGTCCTACGGCTCACTGGAAATCTTTACCGACGTGGACCTGGCCATTGACCGCGGCTCCAAGGTGGTCATCCTGGGACTCAACGGTGCCGGCAAAACCACGCTGCTGCGGATGCTGGCCGGCGTCGACAAGCCGGATACCGGCGAAGTAATCGCCGGCCACGGGCTCAAGGTGGGCTACTACGCCCAGGAGCACGAGACGCTCGACGTCGACCGGACCGTCCTGCAGAACATGCGCTCCTCCGCGCCGGACATGAACGACTCCGAGGTGCGCGGCATCCTGGGTTCGTTCCTGTTTTCCGGCGACGACGTTGACAAGCCCGCCGGTGTGCTCTCCGGCGGTGAGAAAACGCGCCTGGCGCTGGCCACGATCGTGGCGTCGAGCGCGAACGTGCTGCTTCTCGATGAGCCCACCAACAACCTCGACCCGGCCAGCCGCACCGAGATTCTGGGTGCCCTGCGCAACTACACCGGCGCCGTCGTCCTGGTGAGCCACGATGAAGGTGCCGTCGAAGCCCTCAACCCCGAGCGCGTCGTCCTGCTGCCCGACGGCGTAGAAGACCACTGGAACGAAGACTACCTGGACCTGATTACGCTGGCTTAGCACCGGGATTCTGGGATCGGGTGCGCTAGCGGACCGGCATCTCTTCTGCGCCGGTGATCTTCTTCAGCTCGTTGTAGGTGATGCTGAACATCGAGTGGTGGTCTCCTGCTCCGGCCCAGAGCAGGTTGTGGGCTTTGAGGGACTCGTCCAACACTGTTCTGATCCTTTCCGGGTGGCCTACAGGGGCCACTCCTCCTACTTCCTGGCCGGTATGTTCCAGGACGTAGGCGGGGGACGCGCGGCGGATCCTTCCTGTTCCCAACCGGGCTGCCACCAGCGCAGTGTCCACCCTCGCCGCACCGCTGGCCAGGATCAGCAGGGGAACGCCGTCGACGTCGAACACCAGGCT
Source organism: Arthrobacter sp. PvP103 (assembly GCF_017833075.1). Lineage (NCBI taxonomy): Bacteria > Bacillati > Actinomycetota > Actinomycetes > Micrococcales > Micrococcaceae > Arthrobacter > Arthrobacter sp. PvP103. Next base: position 107,428 of record NZ_JAFIBQ010000001.1, read on the forward strand.
GTTGGTGATGGCCGCTACTTCGCAGCCCAGCGTCGCAGCTGCCGCCGCCGCCGTCGGGACTTTTGAGTCGAACACGGTCACCGTGTCCTCGGCGCCAAGGGCGGCGAGGACGCGCCTGACGTTGGCGACGGGCGCGGGAACGCCATCAGGGCTTGTCACTTAGTACCCCTGGGCATCCAGGATGGCGTCTTCCTCTTCCTCCGCGGTGGGATTCCTGCGCTTCCGGGGAGCCGGGCGGCGCCGGTTCGCAGCCACGGCGTACTCGGGCGCGCCGTCCTCGGCGGCGTCCTGGGCGTCGATCTCCGCATTGCGCGCCTGCTGCCGCGCCGCGTAGCCGAAGCCAATAAACATCAACACGCCGAAAGCGAACCACTGCAGCGAATAGGACAAGTGTGTCCCTTCTTCCACGGAGGGTTTCGGGAACGGGTACGGCATGGTGGCGGCGGCCGGCGTTTCGGAAGCGAGCTGCCCGTAAGCGCCGGTCAGAACGGGATACCCAAGCTGGGCGGCGTAAGCCGGGAGATCGATGGAGGCAAGCTGCCCGTCGGGGGCGCCACGCTGAAGCTCCGGCTCGCCCGGTTTAAGGCGCACTACCACGGTGACTTCGCCCGCCGGCGGTTCCGGCACGGAATCCGGGCGCCCGGGAGTGTTGTTTCCGATCGGGAGCCAGCCGCGGTCCACGATAACCGCCTGTCCTGTGGTGAGTCTGAAGGGGACCACCACTTCGTAGCCGGGCTGGCCGTTGAGCGGCCGGTTACGCACTACGCGTTGGCCGCTGACGTCGTAGCGGCCCTTCAACTCCACCTGGGTCCATTCCTTGTCGGCATCCAGCCGGGAGAACTGCCCTTCCGCAGCTGCGAAGGGCAGGGGGGTTGCCGAGTAGTTGGATGTGACCCGGTTGATCTCCGCCAGGGATTCGGCCCTGCGGTCCATCTGCCAGCGGCCAAGGAAGACGCAGGCAGTGGCAAAGATCGCAGCCAGCAACAGATAACCCAGCCATTTGCTGGAGAAGAGGAAGCGGTACATTCAGCTGTCCCTGCCCGAGGCAGTGGCCAGACCCAGCGGCAAGGTCTCTTTCCAGAGGCCCCGGGTCTGGAGGTAGTCCTCAAGCCACAGCCGGTGGTCATCGCAGGCCAGCCAGGTCTTGCGGCGGTCGGGCGTGTGGATCTTCGGGTTGTTCCACAGCAGTTGCCAGGCTGCCCCCGCCCGGCAGGCCTTCCGGGAACACATCGGTGCAGCCGTTTCCGCGGGCCCCGCGTCGCCGCCGGCCAGGTCAAAAATGTTCATGAAGCTGCCCGTTCCTGGCCGTCGTTATCGTCTTCGTCCTCGATGATTTCGCCTTGGAGAACCGTGGGCCCTTCGTCCGCGACGGCAGCCGGCGAATCCGGTGCTTCGAGCTCTGCAAGCGGGGCGGCGTCCAGCAGGGAATCGCTGTGGATCTCCGCCTTGTCGCTGCCGTTGGCGATGACCACGGCGATCCACGGAAGAAACACCGCCCCGGCGATCGGCAGGACTTTGAACCAGCCATCAACAACGAACACCAGGATCAGGCACACCATGCGGATGCCCATTGCCACGGCGTACTTGATCATCCGCACGCGCATCTCTTCCGAGTGGGCAGTGGCGGCCTCCGTGATGCTATGCACCTGGGCGTCACCTGAGACAGCGTCCGGTTCACCGGACGTCGAAGGTCCGGGTCGTTTTGCAAGTGTCACGGCTGTCTAATCACGCTCCCAAGGCTTAACCCAATTCTCTCACCCTCGCCGGTGCCGCCCAAACGGAGGCTAAGATCGGAGGCAGTAAAAATCCCGCCCCTTACCGCGGTGCCCCATGCCGCAGAATTCCGGAGCAAACTATGACTGAAGCAGCATCGACCGGCCGCAGCGTCCTGATCACCGGTGGCAACCGGGGCATCGGCCTGGCCATTGCCGAGGCGTTCCTGGCCAACGGTGACAAGGTTGCCGTGACGTACCGCAGCGAGTCGGCGCTCCCGGAGGGAATCCTGGGCGTCAAGGCCGATGTCACCGATGAGGCCTCCGTAGACGCCGCGTTCGCAGCCGTTGAGGCTGCGCACGGGCCGGTGGAGGTGCTGGTCGCCAACGCCGGGATCACCAAGGACACGCTGCTGATGCGCATGAGCGAAGACGATTTCACCTCGGTCATCGACACCAACCTGACCGGAGCCTTCCGTGTCATCAAGCGGGCGTCCAAGGGAATGATCCGGATGCGCAAAGGCCGGGTTGTGCTGATTTCCTCCGTTTCGGGGCTCTACGGTGCCCCGGGCCAGATTAATTACTCCGCCTCCAAGGCCGGCCTGGTGGGAATTGCCCGCTCGCTGACCCGCGAACTCGGCGGCCGCGGCATCACGGCCAACGTCGTGGCACCAGGCTTCATCAACACCGACATGACAGCGGAGTTGCCGGAGGCCACCCAGAAGGACTACCTGTCCAAGGTGCCGGCGGGGCGCTTCGCCGAAGCCGCTGAAGTGGCGAACGTGGTGCGCTGGATTTCCAGTGATGAAGCGTCCTACATCTCCGGCGCCGTGATCCCTGTCGACGGCGGCCTGGGCATGGGCCACTAACCCTCCGCGCGCTCCCACACCCGTTCCAAACCCCCTGCCATGAAGGGGACCTTTTGCCCGTTACACGCCCCGTTGGCGGGTGTGTAATGGGCATACCGGCCGGAGCCGCACCCGGCCGGCCACAGATCACGGGGTACAACACTAGGGAGCTATCATGGCCGATCTCAACAAATGGACGCCGTCGGACGTCCTGGAACCCATCCGGCGTTTCCTCGACGGAGACCTGACAATGTCGTCAATCCGTGTGGAGCAGTTCCTGGACGGAAACACGCTCGTGGTGCGGGCTGAGGTGCCCGGCCTCGATCCCGAGAAGGACGTGGACGTCTCGGTTGCAGACGGCATGCTGCACATCAAAGCGGAGCGCGAGGAAAAAACCGAGCATAAGAGCAAGAGCGGCTACCGGTCGGAGTTCCGGTACGGCTCGTTCGCACGGAGTGTCTCGCTGCCCCCGGGTGCACGGGAGGAAGATGTGACGGCCTCCTACAAGGACGGTGTCCTGGAAGTCCGGGTGCCGGCGCCCGAACAGGCCCCGCCGGCCGCCGGGACACGCAAGATCCAGATCGAGCACGGCTGAGGAGCGGCCGCCTTGATGTGCCTGCCCGGCCGCCACATGTAGGCAAACCTCCTGCGCCCGAGGTCAGGGTGCAGCCACGGCCCTGCCCTGGCAGGAACTAGCCGGAGCCAGCTTCTTTGTTGGCGTCAAACAACTGAAATCTCCCGGTCCGCTGGCATGATGGATGGCAGACCCACAGATTTTGGACGTTTGGAACAAAGGAGCTCGAATGGGATTGCTGGACAAGAAGACTGCCATTGTGACCGGTTCGTCGAGGGGGATCGGTGCTGACGTCGCCAAGCTCCTCGCGGCTGAAGGTGCCGCCGTCGTAGTGAACTACCGCCAGAAGGCCCCGCGGGCCAACAAGGTTGTGGCTGAAATCGAGGCCGCTGGCGGCCGTGCCGCAGCGGTCGGCGCCGACCTCACCACGCAGGAAGGTGTCCAGGCACTGGCCAGCGCGGCCATGGAGAACTTCGGCTCGCTCGACGTCCTGGTCCTCAATGCCTCCGGCGGCATGGAGTCGGGCATGGAAGAGGGCTACGCCCTGAAGCTGAACCGTGACGCCCAGGTCAACATGCTGAACGCAGCGGTGCCGCTGATGCGCGAAGGTTCCCGTGTAGTCTTCGTGACCAGCCACCAGGCCCACTTCATTGATACCGTGCCCACGATGCCGGAGTACGAACCGGTGGCACGCAGCAAGCGCGCGGGCGAGGACGCCCTGCGCGCCCTCATCCCGAACCTCGCGGACAAGGGCATTTCCTTCGTAGTGGTTTCCGGGGACATGATTGAAGGAACCGTCACCGCCACCCTGCTTGACCGGTCCAACCCGGGGGCCATCGAAGCCCGCAGGGCCGAAGCCGGCAAACTGTATTCAGTGGCGGAGTTCGCCGCGGAGATCGCCAAGATGGTCACTGCCGACGTCGAGACCGGCCACACCGAGTACGCCGGGGGAGCCGATTACTTCGGTAAGAGCACCGGCCAGGCCGGCTGACACAGCCGCCAGGGAAAGCATAAAGAAGGCCGGGCAGATGCCCGGCCTTCTTTGTGTCACGTCACGTTTTCCGTCACGTCAAGTTTTCCTCGAAACCGGAGCCAGGACTGATGCCCAGTACGTCGCCGCTGCCTCAGACCCCGGCGATGTGCCGCACGGCGTCCAGGTAGGGCAGGTTGACCGCCGCATCGGCGGCTGCGCGCACGGCTGGTTTCGCGTTGAAGGCGACGCCGATCCCGGCGGCACTGAGCATGTCCAGGTCGTTGGCACCGTCACCCACGGCGATGGTGTGCTCCAGGGGGATGCCCTCGGCCGCCGCCCACTCGCGGAGGTACTTCTCCTTGGCCGCCCGGTCGATCACCGCTCCGAGAACCTTGCCTGTCAGCGCGCCGTCGACGATTTCCAGTTCGTTGGCGATCCAGTAATCCATCCCGAGGTCCTCCGCGATGGGGCGCAGGATCTGGTTGAAGCCCCCCGAGACGACTGCAACGGCGTGGCCGCCCGCCTGGAACGCCGCCACGAGGTCCGCGGCCCCTTCGCTGAGTTGCACCTCGGCCCGAACGGAATCGACGACGTCGGCCGGCAGTCCGGCGAGGACCGCCACACGCGCGTGCAGGCTCTGGGCGAAGTCGAGTTCGCCGCGCATGGCCGCCTCGGTGACCGCCGTGACCTCCTCCTTCTTGCCGGCGTAAGCAGCCAGGAGCTCAATGACCTCCTGCTGGATCAGCGTGGAATCAACATCCATGATCAGCAACTTGCGGGGCGCCTCGCGGAGGGACGCCGGGACGATTGCGGTGTCCATTCCGGTGAAACCGGCAGAAGCCACCTCATGGCGCAGCGCGGCGATCTCGGCAGCCGTGCCGGATTCCACGGAGAAATCCACCGTGTACACCTCAAAACGGTGGTCGCCGGTGCGGGATTCGGCGGAGAAGGAAGCGCCTGATCCGGTCAGCAGGGACCGGAGGTGCTCCAGTTCCGAAGGGGACAATTTGACGCCGTAGCTGACCGCAGTCACGTTCGAACTCATGGCTGCAATCTTAGCCAGCGCTTTCCCGGCGCCCGAATTCGTTTCGTTCCGCCTGCATGGTGTGCAAGCGCCGGTGCACCGGTTATCAGTCGGACCCCGTTTTGTCCTAGTGTCTACTCCATGAGTGATGTTCTGGAATTGGACGCCGTCAGCGTTGTCCGAGGTAAAAAGACCCTGCTGGACAAGGTTGACTGGCAGGTCAACGAAGGCGAACGCTGGGTGATCCTCGGCCCCAACGGCGCCGGCAAAACCACTCTTCTCCAGATCGCAGCCGCCCGGATGCACCCGAGCAGCGGTACGGCAGGAATTCTTGACGAGATACTGGGCCGGGTTGACGTTTTCGAGTTGCGCCCCCGCATTGGCCTCTCTTCGGCCGCCCTCGCCACCCAGATTCCGGAACACGAGAATGTCCTGAACGTCGTGGTCACCGCGGCCTACGGCGTCACTGGCCGCTGGCGCGAGGGATACGAGCGTGATGACGAGCGGCGGGCTTTCCGCCTCCTCAACGACTGGGGGATGGGCCCGCTCCTGAACCGGACCTTCGCCACTCTGTCCGAAGGTGAGCGCAAACGGGTCCAGATTGCCCGCGCCCTCATGACTGATCCCGAGCTGTTGCTGCTCGATGAACCCGCGGCCGGCCTGGATCTTGGCGGCCGCGAGGAACTGGTCCACAAGCTCGGAGAGCTTGCCATGGACGATGCAGCACCCGCAATGGTCCTGGTGACCCACCACCTGGAGGAAGTTCCGCCGGGCTTCACGCACGCCATGCTGCTGCGCGACGGTGCAGTCGTGGCTGCGGGCCCCATCACCGAAGTCCTGACGGCCGAAAACCTCAGCGAGACATTCGGGCTTGACCTGGACATGACCGTCAACGCCGGCCGGTACACCGCCGTCGCCCGCCGCTAAAGCGGCACCTCAGCATCTTGGATCTTCTCAGTAGCATTTTTGTGTCCATCGCCGGCCTCTGGGCCGGCACGATCAATGCCGTGGTGGGCTCCGGAACCCTCGTCACGTTCCCTGTGCTCATTGCCTTGGGGGTCACTCCCGTGGTCGCCTCCATGAGCAACGCCATGGGGCTCGTCTTCGGAACCGCGGCCGGAGCCTTCGGTTACCGCCGGGAACTGAAGGGACGCGGCCGGCAGTTGGTACGGCTCCTGCCGGCGTCCCTTCTTGGCGGCATATCCGGTGCCTGGCTGTTGCTGCACCTGCCGGAAAAGGTCTTCCACTACGTGGCGCCTTTCCTGATAGTGCTCGCCCTGCTGATGGTGGTGTTCCAGCCCCGCCTGCAGGCCTGGGTCCGTAACCGCGAGGAGAATCCGGAGCACGCCGTCAAGGACAAGCGGCACGCTGTCCTCCTGGTGGTGCTGGTTTATCTGGCAGGTGTTTACGGGGGCTACTTCGTGGCTGCCCAGGGAATCCTGCTGGTGGGCATCCTGGGTGTTTTCCTCACCGGCACCATTCAGAACGCCAACGCCATGAAGAACATCCTGGTGCTTGGAGTAAACCTGGTGGCTGCCATCTCCTACCTGCTTTTCGCGTTCGACCGGATCAACTGGCTCGTGGTGCTCCTCATTGCCGTCACCTCAAGCGTCGGCGGCCTCATCGGCGCCAAGGTGGGCCGCAAGCTTTCGCCCACAGTGCTCCGTGGCGTGATCCTCGTCCTGGGCCTCGTGGCCCTGGGCTTCATGATCACCAACCTGCTGAAATAATCGGCCAGTGACTTTCCACCATCTCCAATCCGCTGACGATCCGCGTGTCTCCGACTACACCCGGCTGACGGACGTGCACCTCCGCAAGCTCCGGGAACCCGCTGAGGGCATGTACATCGCGGAATCGTCACGTGTGCTCCGGCGTGCCCTGGCGGCCGGGCATCAGCCACGGTCCTTCTTTCTTGCGGAGAAATGGCTCGAGGACCTCGACGACGTCTTCGAACAGTTCCCGGACGTTCCGGTCTATATAGGCAGCGCCGCCCTCCTGGAAGACATCACCGGATTCCACCTGCACCGCGGGGCCATGGCGGCCATGCACCGTCCGTCGCCCGTGCCGCTGCCCGGACTGCTGGCGAACGCCCGCCGGGTGGCTGTCCTCGAGGACATCGTGGACCACACGAATGTCGGTGCCATCTTCCGGTCCGCGGCCGCCCTGGGCGTGGACGCAGTTCTGGTTTCACCGCGATGCGGCGACCCCCTGTACCGCCGCAGTGTCCGCGTGAGCATGGGCACGGTGTTCCAGGTCCCGTGGGCCCGCCTGGAGTCGTGGCCGGGCGACCTTGCCGTGCTTCGGGAACAGGGTTTCACGGTGGCGGCCATGGAGCTCACCGACGACGCCGTGGACGTCGACGAGCTGGCTGCCCGGAACCTGGACAAGCTAGCCCTGGTGCTGGGCACGGAAGGAGCGGGCATGAGCCCGGAGACGCTCTCGGCCGTGGACCTGGCGGTCAGGATTCCCATGCGGGCAGGAGTGGACTCGCTGAACGTCGCAGCCGCTTCCGCCGTTGCCTTCTGGGAACTGCGCCCGAGGGACTGACGCCGCCAGGCCCGCGCTGTCCCATCCGTTTCGTGCCGGGAGCCTGTTTAGGCTAGGATTGAGTGTTGGTCCGGACGCCCGGTGTTTGCAAGCTAGTGGCATTCATCGTTGTCCTGCGGCCCCATCCCATTCATACCTGGCAACTGGCAAAATCCAGTTGTGCGAACAAAGGTCCAATTATGAAGTCCAATACCCACCCGAAGTACGAAGCTGTTGTATTCAACGACCTGGCTTCCGGCGTCAAGTTCCTGACCAAGTCCACCGTGTCTTCCAAGAAGACCATCGAGTGGGAAGACGGAAACACCTACCCGGTCATCGACGTCGAAATCTCCTCCGAGTCCCACCCGTTCTACACGGGCAAGCAGCGCATCATGGACTCTGCAGGCCGCGTCGAGCGCTTCAACGCTCGCTTCAAGGGCTTCGGCGGCAAGAAGTAACAACTTCTCCCCAAGGTCAATTGGAAAGCCCGCATCTTCCGGAACTTCTGGAAGATGCGGGCTTTTGCGTTGTTGGGGCAGGATGGGTTGCATGACAATTCCTCCTTTTGAGACCCGTCCGGCAGACGGCACGCACGACGACGGCGGCCGTCGCCATGGTGAGTACAAGGTTCCCGGCGGGAAGCTTGTGGTGGTGGATTTCGACGTCGAGGGCGGCAATTTCTCGCATGTTTCCGTTAGCGGTGACTTCTTCCTGGAACCCGATGAAGCGCTGCTCGACATCAACCGTGCCCTGACGGGCCTTCCGGAAACGGCCACGGCCGCGGATATCTCGGCCGCTGTGACCGCGGCCCTGCCCGAGGACGCCGTCCTTTTTGGTTTCTCCGCCGATGCCGTGTCCATCGCCGTCCGCCGCGCGCTGGCGAAGGCGACCGGCTGGGGGGACCACCACTGGAACGTCATTGCTCCGTCCGTGTTGCCAACGCACGTCAATGTCGCCCTGGACGAGGTCCTCACCGAGGAAGTGGGCGCAGGGCGCCGCAATCCCACGCTGCGCTTCTGGGACTGGGAGGAGCCGTCCGTGGTAATCGGAAGTTTCCAGTCAGTCCGGAATGAGGTCCACCCCGACGGCGTGGCACGCCATGGCATCAGCGTGGTCCGCCGCATCAGCGGCGGGGGAGCCATGTTCATGGAAGCAGGCAACTGCATCACCTACTCCTTGTACCTGCCGCAGACCCTGGTGGACGGCATCAGCTTTGCCGATTCCTACGCGTTCCTGGACGCCTGGGTCATGGCTGCGCTGGAGAAACTGGGCATCAGCGCCTTCTATGTCCCGCTCAACGACATCGCCACGGAGCAGGGCAAGATCGGCGGTGCGGCCCAGAAGCGCCTCGCAAACGGCGGCATGCTGCACCACGTCACCATGAGCTATGACATCGACGCCGACAAGATGGTGGAAGTACTGCGGATCGGCAAGGAAAAGCTCTCGGATAAAGGCACCACCAGTGCCAAGAAGCGGGTGGATCCGCTGCGCCGTCAGACCGGCCTGGCCCGGGCTGACATCGTGGAGGCCATGATGGATGTCTTCAGCGGCCGGTACGGCGCCACGCCCTCAGTCCTGACGGAGGCCGAACTTGCCGCCGCCCATGAGCGCGTGGCGGCCAAGTTCGGCACCGAGGAGTGGCTGCACCGGGTGCCGTAGAAACACACCGGGTGCTCCGTAATTGTCGTTCTGAGGGGCCAAAAGGCATTTAGGGAGCAGCGGACGGCGTTTTCGCGCCGGCTGCCTGCGCCGAAAGGGCCCGGTGCAGGTGGCTCCGCTGCTCAATGATGATGCGGCGCAGCGCGCGCGGGGCATCCGGGTGCCCGGCGAGCCAGCCGTCCGTCAGGACAATCACGGCATTCGTGTCCGGACTTCCGCCGTCGAGGTCTTGTCCTGACGGGTAGAGCCCGCGGACAATCCGGCTGGCGATCTCAATGCTGCGTTCCGCCCAGACGTCTTCCAGGCATTCGAAGTATGGTTCCACGAACGCTTCCAGCAGGCCGTCAGGTGCCGTGTTGAAGCCTGCAATCGTGGCGCTGAGCAGCTGGTTGGAGAGCGCGGTGCCCCTGACGGCGGCGTCCCACGCAGCGGCTTTGACCGCGGCGTCGGGGCGCGCTGCCAGTGCGGTGGCATAGCCGGCACGGCCGGAGGCGGTGGTGTCGCGGGCAAGTTCGGCGTCCAGTTCGGCCTCGGTTGCCTGTCCGTTCGCTGCCAGGGCGTGCCAGAGGCTCCAGCGCAGTTCCGGGTCGACGGCAAGGCCTTCGAGCACCGTTGTGCCGTCCAGGATTCCCCTTACTAGGTCAAGCCGTCGCGCTGCCTGCCTGCTTGTGGTGGCGAGGCTCCTTGCCCAGGCCAGCTGGTGGTCCGAACCGGGCCGGGCTGCGCCAAGTTCCCGGGCAGCCACCTCCAGGAATCCGTCCCTGACGGCTGCCCGCCCGGACGCGGGGACATACCGGTCGATGGCGGTTGAGGCGTTGCCCAGGACGTTCAGCAGAACACCGATGCCCGTTTCGGCGGGCCCGAATACTTCCACGGCTGCAACGTAGCGGTCCGCCGGTACCACAGCGTCGCGTGCCGCGTCCCAAAGTGCCGTCCAGCACAGCGCCCGTGCCATCGGATCCTGCAGGGCGCCAAGCGACGCGCGCACCGTCGCCTCGGAGCGCGCATCAAACCGCACCTTCACATAGCTGAGGTCGTCGTCGTTGACCAGGAGCAGCGCCGGCACCGGCTTGCCCTCGAGCTCCGGGACGACCGTACTCTGGCCGGTCAGGTCAGTGTCCACGCTGTCCATGCGGACCAGAAGGCCGTCGGCATCGAAATCGTAGAGGCCGATGCGGAGCCGGTGCGGGCGCAGTTCCTGGCGTCCCGTTGCGGGGTCCAGCGCGTCCTGGACGAGGGTTACCGGGCCCAGCACGCCGTCGTGCTCTTCGATCTCGGCAGAGACGGTGGAAATCCCCGAGGTCTGCAGCCACTGCCGGGCCCAGAGTGCCAGGTCACGGCCTGACGCCTCGCCCAGGGCCGCCAGGAGGTCGGTGAGCGTGGTGTTGCCGTACGCATGGTCCCGGAAATACCGGCGGGAGCCGGCGACAAATGCCTCGAAGCCGACATAGGCGACCAGTTGCTTCAGTACGGACGCACCCTTCGCGTAAGTGATGCCGTCGAAGTTCTGCTTGGCCGCCTCCAGGTCCGGTATGTCGGCCACGATCGGATGGGTGGTGGGCAGCTGGTCCTGGACATAGGCCCAGGCCTTGCGGTTGTTGGCGAAGTTCACCCAGGCCGTATCCCAGTCCGTGGCGCGGTCAACGCCCAGGGTGCCCATGTAGTCGGCAAAGGACTCCTTGAGCCAGAGATCGTTCCACCATTGCATGGTGACGAGGTCGCCGAACCACATGTGCGCCATTTCGTGCATCAGGGTGTTGGCACGGGCCTGGTACTGGGAATCAGCTGCCCTGGACGTGAAGACGTAGTTTTCGGTGAAGGTGACCAGCCCGGGGTTCTCCATGGCGCCGAGGTTGTACTCCGGCACAAAGGCCTGGTCGTATTTGCCCCACGGATACGGATAGTCAAAGAGGTTGTTGAAGAAGCCGAGCCCCCGCTTCGTCAGCTCAAAGAGGTGCCCGGTGTCAAAGGATCCCGCCATGGAGCTGCGGCAGTACAGGGCCAGCGGGACCTCCAGTGCGGTGCCGTCCTCCAGTGTTCCGCTCCAGTGGTCCTCCGCCTTGAAGTACGGCCCCGCCAGCACCGTCGTGATGTAGGTGGACATCCGCTGTGTCGGCGCGAAGTCCCAGCGGCTCGTTGCGGGGTCGCTCGTGAGTTGCGTGCGGCCGGCCTCGGCGCCGTTGGAGGCGACCTGCCAGTCGGACGGGGCCATCACATGGAAGGTGAACTCAGCTTTGAGGTCCGGCTGTTCAAAGTTTGCGAACACCCTTCGGGCGTCGGCCGGTTCGTACTGGGTGTAGAGGTAGCACTTGCCGTCGGCCGGATCGAAGAAGCGGTGCATGCCTTCGCCGGAGGTGCTGTACAGGGCTGTTCCGGTAACAGTCACCTGGTTTTCGGCCTGCAGGTTGTCCAGCCGGATGCGGGAGCCGTCCACCACGTCGGTGACGGAAAGCCCCTTGCCGTTCAGGAAGACGCTGTGCACCTCGCCGCTGATGAAGTCCAGGAAAGTCGACCCGCCGGGTTCCCGGGCCGAAAACGTGATGACACTGCGGCTCGTGTAGCCCGTGACCTCCGGATCCTGCGCCTGGCGGACGTCGAGGGACACGTCATAGCTGTGGGTGGTGATCAGGGCTGAGCGGATTGCCGCTTCATCGCGTTGCAGGTTCTCATTCGACACCACGCTATTGAATCACGGCCGGGTCCCTGCGGCCGGGCCGGACCGGCCTGCCGCAGGGCGGTCAGTGCGGCTGAATGATGAGCAGCGCTGCGCCAAGTCCCAGTACGGCGATAAGAAGCCATGCCGCAAGGGCTGCCAGCAGCGCCCTGGCTCCGGTGTGCAGCAGGGTTTGCACGCGGACCGCAGAGCCCAGGCCGAAGAGTGCCATGCCCAGCAGAACATCCTGCAGGGCGGCCCCCGCCTCCAGCCAGCCGGGGGACAGCCAGCCCGTTGACCGCAAACCCACCGCGGCCACAAAACCGATGACGAACAGCGGAACAATCGGCGGCATCCTGACGTCCGCCCCGTCGATTTCGGGGGAGGGGCCGGTTGCCCGGGCACACTCAGCTCCGTTGCGGGCAGCTCCGTTCCGGCCGGATCCGTTCGCTCCGCGGCTGAGTGCAGCCCTCTGGTGGATGCCCGCTGCGGCCACGATGGGGGCCAGGAGGATCACCCTTGTCAGCTTGACCACTACGGCGATTGCCAGGGCACCGGTTCCGGCGGTCTGCGCGGTGGCCACCACCTGGCCGACGTCGTGCACCGATGCGCCGGTCCAGGCACCAAAAACCTCGGGAGTTAGCTGCAAGGGGTGCAGCAGGAGCGGCAGGACGCCGATGGCCAGCGTGCCGCACAGCGTGACCAGAGCCACCGGGAGGACGGTGTCCACGTGGCGGATCCTGCGGACGGCCGCCATCGCGCCAATAGCCGAGGCACCGCAGATTGAGAAGCCGGTGGCGATGAGCAGGGAGGCGTCACGGGTCAGACGGAAGATACGCGAAATACCGTAGGTTCCGGCAAAGCTTGCCAGGACCACGCCCGTGATCAGGAGCAGCGACTGCCAGCCGAGGCCCAGGACATCCATCACGCTGACTTTCAGCCCTAGGAACACAATGCCGGCCCGCATCAGGTGCTTACCGGCGAAGTCGAGGCCGGCCCGCGCACGTCCCGCCGCCCACGTTCCCGTGCCGGGAAGATTCGCGGCAAGCAGGCCAAGGACGACGGCGGCGGTCATGGCGGGCAGGACCGGCACCATTCCGTGTACGGTAAAGGCCACCCCGACGGCGAGGGCGGCAGTGAGCAGTCCCGGCACCAGGGGTGGGATCCGCGCGGAGATCCGTCCTTGAGGGGCGGCGGGGAATCTGGGCAAGGGCACTCACATACTTTGCCGGAACAGTGCGGAAAAACACGAACCGGCGGGGGTGGCTCCAACACGCCACAATGGGCACCAGTAATGAATTCGAAACAAAAAGGTGGTTGGCTAATGACCATGTCTGACCTATTCCAGGATTACTCCGAGGCCGCCGGCCGCTCCGGTGCCTACGACGAGATGTTCACCCCCGGCCAAGAAGCCAGGAAGTCCTACGGGCAGGTCGCCGGGGCTCTCCGTGAACTTTCGCTCACCGATGTGACCGCCCGGGCCGATTCGATGGCCAGGACCTTCCTGGACCGCGGTGTCACCTTCGACTTCGCAGGGGAGGAACGCCCGTTTCCGCTGGATATCGTCCCCCGCGTGATCCCGGCCGACGAATGGACCGTCCTGGAGAAGGGCGTGGCCCAGCGGGTCCGCGCCCTCGAGGCCTTCCTCAACGATGTCTACGACAAGATGTCCGTGGTGGCTGACGGCGTCATTCCTCGCCAACTCGTCACCACCAGTGCCCACTTCCACCGCCAGGTCCATGGGTTCGAGCCGGCTGGCGGAGTCCGCGTCCACATCTCGGGCATCGACGTCGTCCGTGACGCTGCGGGAACATTCCGGGTGCTCGAAGACAACGTGCGCGTGCCGTCCGGTGTCAGCTACGTCCTGGAAAACCGCCGGGCCATGGCCAAGGGCCTGCCTGAGGCCTTCGGCCAGCAGCTGATCCGTCCGGTGGAGGAGTACCCGCGCCGGTTGCTTTCCGCCCTGCGCAAGACGGCGCCCTCCGGCGTCGACGACCCCACGGTAGTGGTCCTTACTCCCGGCGTGTTCAACAGCGCATATTTCGAGCACACGCTGCTGGCCGGGCTCATGGGCGTTGAACTTGTGGAGGGCCGTGACCTGATCTGCCGCGGCAACAGGGTGTACATGCGGACCACCGACGGCGAACAGCGCGTTGACGTCATCTACAAGCGGATCGACGACGACTTCCTCGATCCGCTGCAGTTCCGCGCCGACTCCATGCTGGGCTGCCCCGGCCTGGTGAACGCGGCCCGGGCCGGAGGCGTCACCATCGCCAATGCCGTGGGCAACGGCGTGGCTGACGACAAGCTCGTCTACAGCTATGTGCCGGACCTCATCCGCTACTACCTCAACGAAGAGCCCGTGATCGCGAACGTGGACACGTTCCGGCTGGAGGAGAAAGAGGCGCGGGAGCACGTCCTGGACAGGCTGGATGAACTGGTGGTCAAACCGGTGGACGGGTCCGGCGGCAAGGGCCTGGTCATCGGACCCGATGCGTCCAAAGAGGAGCTCGACGCGCTGCGCAAGCGCGTCATCGCCGATCCCCGGGGCTGGATTGCCCAGCCGGTCCTGCAGCTGTCTACGGTTCCCACCCTCAGCGGTGATAAGTTTGGCCCTCGGCACGTTGACCTGCGGCCGTTTGCCGTCAACGACGGCGACGACGTCTGGGTGCTACCCGGCGGACTGACACGCGTAGCCCTCAAGGAGGGTTCACTGATCGTCAATTCCAGCCAGGGCGGCGGTTCCAAGGACACGTGGGTGCTCTCTGACTCTCCCGAGGTTCCGGTGGAAGCCCTGCCAAGGCCGTCCATCGCCGTCCGGGAACGGGTTTCAGTGTGGCCGGTCGAAAGCAACTGGCGCGACCGCCAGACGGAGCAGCAGCAATGAGCCGCCGCCCGTCGGTGCAGCCCGCATCAGTTTGCCCATTTATGTTCATGCAGATTTCGGACCCGCAGGAGGTAGCCGCAAATGCTTAGCCGTATTGCCGAGTCCCTATTTTGGATCGGCCGTTACGTGGAACGCGCGGACGGAACCGCGCGCATCCTGGACGTCCACCTTGAGCGGCTCAACCACCTGCCCACGGAGGAGCGGGACAACGTTGCCCGGGAACTCCTGGCTGTCATGGGAGCCCGGCCCGAGAGCGACGAGTTCGGCCTCGAGGAGCTGCTGCACGCCCTCGCCTACGACAAACAAAGCGCGACGTCTATCGCCGGCTCGCTCGGTGCCGCCCGCGAAAACGCCCGCCGCGCCCGCGAAACAGTTTCCTCCGGGCTCTGGGAGAGCCTGAACACGACGTACTACGGCCTGAACCAGCACCGCAAGGACGTGGTGGGCACGTACCGGTTCTGCCACTGGGTGCTGGAACGCACCGCCATGGTGAGCGGCCTGGCGGACACCACCGTCAGCCACGATGACAGCTGGCTGTTCCTCGCCCTGGGGCGTTCCCTGGAGCGCGCCGACATGACGGCCCGCATGCTCTCCACCCGCGACGTGCTCTCCGCCGGCATGTCATGGGTGAACATGCTCCGTTGCGCCGGTGCCTACGAGTCGTTCCTACGGACGCGCCGGGCTGCCTTTGGCGACCAGCACGCCGCAGAGTTCCTGCTGCTGGACCGGCTCTTTCCGCGCTCCATCGTCTATGCCCTGCGGGACGCCGACGAGTGCCTGGCGAAGCTTGACCCGTCCGCCCAGCGCGTCGGGTTCATCAATGATGCGCGCCGGATTGTAGGCCAGGCCCGCACGTTCCTGGAGTTCCACCGCACGGACGACCTCATGTCCGAACTGCCGGAGCACATGGAGCGCGTTCAGAAGGCCGTGTCGCAGGCCTCCGACGCCATTTCCCGTAAGTACTTCAATCAGGCGGACGAACTGGCCTGGGTGGGAGAAGTTTCATGACCCGGCTGAGCATCATTCATAAAACCGGCTACAAGTACAACAAGCGCGTCACGCTCTCGTACAACGAGGCCCGCATGACCCCGCTGACGGACCCACAGCAGGTGGTGCTGGAATCGTCCATGAAGGTTGCGCCGTCGCAGGCCGCTGTCAGCAGCTACCGCGACTACTGGGGCACGCGTGTCACTGCCTTCGACATGCAGATGCCGCACGAATACCTTGAGGTGGTCGCCACCACCACGGTGGAAGTCCACCGTGTGGATCGCGTTCCGGCCGACGGCGACATCGTCTCCTGGGACGTGTTGCAGGCGCCTGAGACTCTCAACCAGTTCAGCGACTGGATCCCGCAGTCCCGGCTGAGTGGTCCGGGGGACGAGGTCCTCGGCATCATTCCGGGAATCGTCGAGGGCAGGAACCCTTACGAGTCCGCCATGGCCATCTTCGAATGGATGCGCGGAGAGATGACCTACATGAAGGGCTCCACCGGGGTCACCACCAACGCGGCGCAGGCCTGGAGCCAGCGCCAGGGCGTATGCCAGGACCTGGCGCACCTTGCCGTCGGCTCGCTGCGCAGCTGCGGAATCCCCGCCCGTTATGTCTCGGGTTACCTTCATCCGCGTTCGACGGCGGACATCGGCGAGACGGTGGCCGGCCAGTCGCATGCGTGGCTGGAATGGTGGGACGGTGAATGGCGCAGCTGGGATCCCACCAACCACAAACCCGCCGGTGACTTCCATGTCACCGTGGCACGTGGCCGCGACTACCGGGATGTGCCGCCGCTTAAGGGCATCCTGTCCGGTGGCGGCGGTTCCGCGTTGAACGTGAGCGTGGAAATTACCCGCCTGGCATAGGCCGGCAGGCTCTACTCGAAGCCGGACCTGGTGGCGTCGTCCAGCGGCGTCCACCAGGTCAGCGGGGGAGTCACCTTAAAACGCCGGCCGGTGACGGTGTCCGGGGTAATCCGTACGAAGTGCTCTTTCTTGCCGGCCTGCCACGGGAAAAGCAGCAGTCCCACCGTGTCCAGAACCTCCTGCTGGTTCTTGACGGGAGCTGCCTGCCCCTTGATCACGACACTCCAGGCGACGCCGCTGTCCGCGTCCACGCCGTCGGCCTCGACGGCCACAGGGGTGTCGCCGGTTGCTGCCTGCAGCTTGGTGCCGTCGGCCGTGCGGAAGACCAGTGTCCCGTGGTCTACCTTGTAGTTGATGGGGAAGATGTCCGGGTGGTCTTCGACCCAGACCGCCAGCCGGCCCACTGAGACGCTGCGCAGCAAGCGCCAGCATTCGTGATTGTCGAGGTTTTCGACTTCGTGTGGGTGCTCGGCGCCGGGTTTCGGATCAGTGCTCATGACGCCGAGCCTAAGCCAGGGAACCTCCGGAAAGCTAGGGCCCAAGGTCCCCATGCCGCAGAAAACGACCACCGCCGCCCCGGGACGAAGGGCTTAACGGTATTCTGGCCTCACGCCGCCGGAGCGGCCGGACGCGGTCAGGAGTTGGGTTGTGGATATGCATGCCGATGGCGACAGTCCCGAACGGTACACGGCTGCGAGCGGTACGAGGATTGAAGACCTGCTCAAGGATTTCGTCGCCCGGGCCGGCGAACTCCTTCAGTTCCAAGAGCGCATGGGCGGCCTGCTTGAAGCCGTCGTGGCGGTTGCGGAGGATTTGAGCCTCGACGCCGTCCTGGAGCGCGTCGTTCAGTCCGCCTGCCAGTTGCTGCGCGCCCGCTACGGCGCGTTGGGCGTCATCGGCGATGACCGCGCCCTCAGCCACTTCATCACGGTCGGGATTGACGGTGAACTGGCCAAACGGATCGGCCCCCTCCCTACCGGTCATGGGGTCTTGGGATTGTTGATCTCCGATCCGCGGCCGCTGCGGCTCCCCGACCTGCGGAGCCATCCCGAGGCGTACGGCTTTCCCGAGCATCACCCGCCCATGCAGTCCTTCCTTGGCGTTCCCGTCCGGGTACGGGACGTTGTGTTCGGAAACCTGTATCTGACGGAGAAGGAGGGCGGCGGCGACTTTACGGTCGAGGACGAGGAGCTGGCCGTAGCCCTGGCTGCCGCTGCCGGTGTCGCCATCGAGAACGCACGGCTTTATGATGACGCCCGCCGGCGCGCACAATGGCTTGAGGCCTGCATGGATGTCTCCGGGCTGATGCTGGGGACCGAACCGTCGTCGTCTGCCGGCCTTGATCCCATTGCCGGCAGGGCGCTGCGGGAATCCGGGTCCCGGCTGGCCCTGATAGTGGAACCCGCCGCGGACGGCGTGGGATATGTCGTTGCCGGGGCCGACGGTGACGACGCGGAGTTGTTCGCCGGCCTGACGCTGTACCTGGATTCGGAAATTCTCCAGGGGGTGCTTGCCGGCGGGGACCCGCTACTCGTGGACAAGGCCGCCGACGTGCTGGGGGTGCTGGAGGGGACCGTGGCCGGTTCGCTCCTCGCAGTGGCGCTCAGCACCCAGGGCGCACATCATGGCCTGCTCCTCCTGGTCCGGGACGCCAGCGAGGGTCCCTACGGCCGGATTGATATGGAGATGGGAGCCGTTTTCGGGTCCCACGTGGCGTTGGCGCTTGAACTGGCCCGGGTCCACAGGCTGCGGGAAGAGCTGCTGGTCTTCACTGACCGCGACCGGATTGCCCGTGACCTCCATGACCTCGTGATCCAGCGGCTCTTCGCAGCAGGCCTGAGCGTCCAGAGCCTGAACCGGTTCACGAAGGAAGACCTTGCACTGGAGAGGATTCGTGCCATCACCGGTGAACTGGATGAGGCCATCCGCAGCCTGCGGGACACCATCTACTCGCTCAAGACCGGCAACAGCGATGCCGAACCCCTCAGCGGGAGGCTGCGGAGTGTGGCGCGGAGCGCTGCAAAGTCCATGCCCTTTGCGCCGGCGCTTAGCCTCGAGGGCCCGGTTGACTCAGTCGAACCGGACAAGGCAGACCATGTGGTGGCCGTTGTTTCAGAGGGACTGAGCAACGCCATCCGGCATTCGGGAGCTGATTCGATCGAGGTTGCCGTCTCCGCCATGAATGGCAGGATGACCGTCCTGGTGACCGACAACGGCAGCGGGTTCAAAGATTCGGCAAAGCGCAACGGACTGAACAACATGGAAGAGCGCGCGAGGATGCTGAACGGCACCTGCACCATCACCGGCGCCCCGGACACCGGAACCAGTCTGGTGTGGTCGGTTCCGCTCTAGCGCCGGTGTCCGTCGGAATCATTGCCGCCGGCGTGCGCCGCGCCAGAATGGGCCGCACCGGAGTGCCCTGAAGCGGACGGCGCCGGAACCGAGCTGTTGGCAATGTACACCGCGGCCTGCGTACGCCGTTCAAAGCCCAGTTTTGCCAGTAGCGAGGACACGTAGTTCTTGACGGTCTTCTCCGCCAGGAACATTTCGGCAGCGATCTGCCGGTTGGTCAGGCCGCCGCCCACCAGCTCGAGGACGCGCCGCTCCTGCGGCGTGAGGCCGGCTATCCTGGGATCCACCTGCTGGGGTGTGACGAGGCTTTCCACGATGCTCGCCGCCACGCCGTCGTCGAACAGTGACTCACCGGCGGCCGCCCGGCGCAGGGCGCCGATCAAGTCGGTGCCCCCAATCTCCTTCAGGACGTATCCCCTGGCTCCGGCGAGTACGGCACCGCGCAGGGCCTGCTCATCGTCAAAGCTCGTCAGGATCAGGCAGTTCAGGTTCGGATCCACGGACCGGACGTCCCGGCAGACTTCGATGCCCGTTCCGTCCGGAAGGCGGGCATCCAGCACACTGACGTCGGGATGCAGGGCAGGAATGCGCCGGGTGGCCTCGACAGCGGAACCGGAACTGCCCACGACCTGGAAACCCTCTCCTTCCAGAAGCTCCTGGAGCCCCCGCCTGACGAGTTCGTGATCGTCGAGGATGAACACACGGATGAGGCCGGTGTGCATGTCCTGCGCGGAGGGACCTAGGTCTGCCCGAGGAATCATTGTCCTCCTGTCCGGCGGCCGGAGCTGCCATAATCGGTCCGCACCCGGCTTGCCGGAGCGGTGCAGATCCCATTATCTCTGTCCGGACCCGGTTTCCGTCATCCGGCCCTGCAATTCTCGTTGACGGCGCTAAAGGCAACAAGGGTCCTTGGACCCACAGCGGCCATGACTTTAGGCCCTAGCGAAGGCGGGTTCCGGCACACATCCTTGAATGGGACCTGCCGGTCCGTCGGGGGCCCTCCCGCGATATCCGCCCTCGAAAGGGGAAGCCATGAATGAGGCCAAGGACGTCCGGACGATCATTGTTGGAGTCGATGGCTCAGAGGCCTCGGTGGAGGCCTTGAAGCAGGGACAAGGACTGGCGGACAGGCTTGGAGCACAGCTCGTCGCAATGGCATGCTGGGATTACCCGCCCGTGTACGACGGGTACGTGGCCATGGGAATCAACGACTTCGATGTGCGTGCCGGGGAGATCCTCCAGGAAACAGTGGCCAAGGCGTTCGGGACGGAAACACCGCCCAACGTCGAGACCAAGCTGGTGCAGGGACGCCCACGGAATACTCTCATTGATGCGAGCCGTGATGCCGACATGCTCGTTGTCGGAAGACGCGGCCACGGCGGCTTCGGCGGCCTGCTGCTGGGCTCGGTGAGCTCTGCCTGCGTAGCCCACGCGCATTGCCCGGTACTGGTTGTGCACACCCCCGAAAAAAGCTGACGGTTCTACTGATGGCTCCCTAGCGGAGCAGGCTACTCGAACGCGGCAGCGAAGCGGGCTACTCGAACGCGGCGCGCCGGGGATCGGACAGCCGAGTATTCCACATGTCCGGCTTCTTGACCTTGAACCGTCGGCCGGTGAGTGCCTTGGGCGCCAGCCGTACGTAGTAGTCCTTGTCGCCGGGCTGCCATGGTTCCAGGAACAGGGCGTCCACTTCGTCCTTTTCCTCCTGGGTTTCGATGAGCTCGGCTTCGCCGCGGGCAACCACGCTCCAGGCCATCTCTTCATGGGCGTCGTAGCCGTCAATTTCAAAAGCCACGGGCTTGGCCGTCATGGCTGCCCACAGCTTGGTTCCGCCGGCCGTCCGGAAAACGACAGTGCGGCGCTGGAGCACGAAATTAACCGGGAAGATTTCCGGGTGGCCATCGACAATGAGCGCTATCCTCCCGACCACCTCGGTGTCGAGCAGTACCCAGCACTGGTCAATGGACAACTGGCCCTCGGGCGGCGTCATGGTGTTCATGTCAACCCACGTTACGGTCCCTCCGGCGTGCCCATTAGGGCCATAGGGCCCCTAGCGGCACCCCGGCAGCCTCTGCTACCGGCCGGGAAGCGCCGGCTACCAGGGGCTGGGCTTGTAGTCCTTGAGGAAGACGCCGTATTGGTCTTCGCCGTTTTCTCCCATGACAATCGGATCATAGACCCTCGCTGCACCGTCCACGAGGTCCAGCGGAGCATGGAAGCCTTCCTCCATGAGCCTGACCTTGGTGTAATGCGGACGCTCATCAGTGATCCATCCGGTGTCCACGGCGGTCATCAGGATGCCGTCGGAATCGAGCATTTCCTGCGCGCTGGTGCGGGTCATCATGTTTAGCGCCGCTTTGGCCATGTTGGTATGGGGGTGGCCCGGACCCTTGTATGCGCGTGAGAACTGCCCTTCCATGGCGGAAACGTTCACGATGTACTTCCGGTGCGCGGTGGAGCGCTTCATGGCGGCACGCAGACGGCTCACGAGCAGGAAGGGCGCCGTCACGTTGCAGAGCTGAACTTCGAGCATCTCCAGCGGGTCCACTTCATCCACCACCTGCGTCCAGCTGTTGATGGTGGCCAGGTCAGGAACCAGCCCGCCGGCGTCGATGGCCGTGCCGGTGGCTATCCGTTCCAGCGAAGCCGAACCCGTAGAGAGTGCCAGGGATGTGATGGCGTCGCCGGCCAGGACCGGGTGTTCCATGACGCTGCTGGCAAGGGCCAACGGGTGCTTGTCGTGGGCGTGGCCGAAGGTCACCAGCTCCGGTCCGCCGTTGGCAGCGTCGAGGGCGGCCGGCAGGGGCTCGTCCTCTGCATCGACCAGCGGCTTGTAGGCGTTGCCGGAGCGGCGGACCGTCTGGGCCGCATTGTTGATGATGATGTCCAGCGGGCCCGCGGCGTCGAGGGAATCCGTCAGGGCCATTACCTGGGAGGGATCACGAAGGTCGATGCCCACGATCCTGAGCCGATGGAGCCACTCACCGCTGTCCTCCATCGCGGCGAAGCGCCGGGCCGCATCTTTCGGGAACCGGGTGGTGATGGTGGTGTGGGCACCGTCCCGCAGCAGCCGCAGGGCGATGTACATGCCGATTTTGGCGCGACCTCCCGTAAGGAGGGCACGCCGGCCGGTGAGGTCCGTCCGCGCGTCGCGCTTGCTGTGGCTGAACGCAGCGCACTCAGGGCACAACTGGTGATAAAAGGCATCAACCTGGGTGTAGTGATTCTTGCAGATGTAGCACGGGCGGGACCTGATGAGGTGTCCGGCCACCTTGCCGGTCGCAGAGGGTTCCAGCTTGTTCCCGCGGGTTTCGTCATCGATCCGGTCCGGCGCTGCCGTAGCCGTCTGGGCGATGACTGCCCGATCGGACTCTGCGATCAGGTCGCGCTTGGTGACCCGGCGGTGGCGTTTGACCGCCTTGAACATCTTGCCCGTGGCGCGGCGAACCGAGACGTAGTCCGGGTGCTCCTCGTCATAGGCGTGGATGGTGTTAAGAACCTTGAGGCAGGCCTGGATGTCCTCAGGCGTCAAATCGGAGGAGTTCATTGATCCAATTTTACAGCCTGGGAATCCTTCGGCCTGCCGTCAAGGTTCAGCGGCAGCGGCGTGGGCGCCTAGTCGTTGCTGGATACTCCCACGGCCGCAGCGTGGGCTTCCCCTACTTTGGCCGCGGAGTCCCGGGCAGCCGGGTAGTTCTCCGTTGCCGCTTTGATCGCGTTGGGCACCAGGTGGAGGTTGGCGGCTGACAACGCACGTTCGGCCTCGTCCGGTTCAGGAACCGCCTGCCCCTTGGAAAGCACCGTGATGCCCGATTCGGTGACCTTGAAACCGCGGGCGCGGTCGCGCTCCGGATCCAGGCCGATCGCTGCACCGGCGGGCACCTTGACGTTCTTGTCGATGATGGCGCGGTTGACCACGGCACCCTCGCCGATCTGGACCTTGTCCATCAGGACCGAATCCACTACGCGGCTCGCCGTGCCCACATAGACGTCGTTGGACAGGACTGAGCCTTCCACGATGCCGCCGGAAATCACCACGCCGCTGGCCACGATGGAATCGAGGGCCGTACCCACGGTGTTGCCCTGGCCGCGCACGAACTTTGCCGGCGGGGAGATGCTCTGCCGCGTGTAGATGGGCCATTCCGAGTTGTACAGGTTGAAGACCGGCATGGGGGAAATAAGGTCCATGTGGGCGTCGTAGAAGGAATCGATGGTGCCGACATCGCGCCAATAAGTACGGTCCCGTTCGGTGGAACCGGGAATATCATTCAGCGTGAAGTCATAAACGCCTGCTTCACCCTTATTGACGAAGTAAGGAATGATGTCGCCGCCCATATCGTGCTTGGTGTCGAGGCGCTCGGAATCCACGTGCAGGGCGTCCACCAGGGCGTCCGCATCGAAAACGTAATTTCCCATGGATGCCAGGAACTGCGTGGGATCTGCTGCCAGCCCGGGGGTTGAGGACGGCTTCTCCACAAAGGCGGCGATCTTCTGGGGATTCTCCTGGTCCACCTCGATGACACCAAACTGGTCGGCCATGTTCAGCGGCTGGCGGACTGCGGCCACTGTGGCTTTGGCCCCGCTGGCGACATGCTGCTCAACCATCTGTGCGAAGTCCATGCGGTAGACGTGGTCGGCGCCCACCACAACGACGATGTCGGGGTTGGCGTCGTGGATCAGGTTCAGGGACTGGTAGATCGCGTTGGCACTGCCGAGGAACCAGCTCTTGCCCACGCGCTGCTGCGCGGGGACGGAGGCGATGTAGTTTCCCAGCTGCGTGGACATTCTCCATGTTTCGGAAATATGCCGGTCCAGGCTGTGGGATTTGTATTGCGTGAGCACCACAATCTGCAGATAGCGGGAATTCACGAGGTTGGACAGCGCGAAGTCGATTAGCCGGTAGCTCCCGGCAAAGGGCACGCCGGGTTTGGCCCTGTCAGCCGTCAGTGGCATGAGCCGGTTGCCCTCGCCGCCTGCGAGGACAATAGCCAGGACTTTCTTATTCAACGGCATGGTGGTCGCTCCTGTACGCCTTCGTAACTTCCCCAAAAAGTCCGGCACGCCCGGACTCCTTCACACTAGAACAGATACGCCGTAAGGACTACCTTGGGTATCGTGCGAATAGACATTGTGACTAAAGAGTTCCCGCCCGAGATTTACGGTGGCGCCGGGGTCCATGTGGCTGAATTAAGCCGTGTGCTGGCCAAACATGTGGATTTGCAGGTGCGGGCCTTCGGGGCGCCCCGGGATCCCGACTACCACGGGGCGAAGGTGACGTCCTATTCGGTCCCGGAGGATCTGGGTGCCGCGAACGCCGCCGTGCAGACGCTCGGTGTGGATCTGCGCATCGTGCCGGATATCGCGGGAGCCGACCTTGTGCATTCGCACACCTGGTATGCCAACATGGCGGGCCACCTGGCATCGCTGCTTCACGGTATCCCGCACGTGCTGAGCGCCCACAGCCTCGAGCCGCTGCGGCCCTGGAAGGCTGAACAGCTTGGCGGCGGCTATGCCCTGTCCTCCTGGGTGGAAAAGACCGCATACGAGGCCGCGGCCGCCATCATCGCCGTGTCCGAAGGGATGCGCCAGGACATCCTCCGCAGCTACCCGGACGTCGATCCCGCCAAGGTGCGCGTGGTCCACAACGGCATCGATGTCGAACTCTGGAACCGTGATGAGGGCGAGGACGCCGTCCGTGCCCTGGGCATCGACCCCGGACTGCCCAGTGTGGTCTTCGTCGGCCGCAACACCCGCCAGAAGGGCGTTCCGTACCTGCTCCGTGCCGCCGCCAAGCTGCCCGCGGGTGTCCAGCTTGTGCTCTGCCTCGGCGCAGCTGATACCCCGGAACTCGCAGCGGAAACCGCCCGCCTGATCGAGGAGCTGCAGAGCCAGCGCAGCGGAGTCGTCCTGATCGAGCGAATGCTGCCCCGGCACGAGCTGATCCAGGTGCTCAGCCACGCAACCGCTTTTGCCTGCCCGTCCATCTACGAACCGCTGGGGATCGTCAACCTCGAAGCCATGGCCTGCGGTGCAGCAGTCGTGGCCAGCGCCACCGGCGGCATCCCGGAGGTTGTCCAGCATGGCGAAACCGGCCTGCTGGTGGAGTTGGAACAGGTCACTGACGGCACCGGGACCCCGCTGGACCCGGAGAAGTTCGTCAACGAATTCGCAGCTGCCCTCACCGAAGTCGTGTCCGATCCGGAGCGTGCCCGCGCCATGGGACAGGCGGGCCGCCGCCGCGCCGAGGAGCACTTCTCCTGGGACTCCATTACGCAGACCACCCTTGAGGTGTACCGCTCCGTCCTTGCCTGATCAGCAACGAACGACGACGGCGCCGCTCCCTCCCGGGGGGCGGCGCCGTCGTGGTCTTATCGTTGTGCCCGGGCGGTACGCCGGGGTTAGCGGCGCGGAGCCTTCGTGTCACGGGCCTTCCGGGCCAGGAGGACCTTTTCGTCGACCGGGGCCTTGCCGTCGGCGCGCTGGGTCCTGAAGAACGCACGGGCCTCGTCCTGGCGTGTCTTTTCTGCTCCGGTGGCAATTGCCGCGCGGAGATGCTCCGGGCCGTAGCCGAAGGCATCCACCAGGTCCAGGGCATGCGGGCGGATCTTGACCAGGAGGCGGTTGATGTAGTCGCCCACAGTGCGCGCCCGCTGCATCGACAGGCGACCGTTCATGAGGTACCAGGACAGGTTCTTCTCGATGAGCGAGAGTCCGAACAAATCCCGGAGCCAGGTCAGCACCCGCTTGGTGCCCGGGTCCTTCACGTCGGCCAGGGCTTCCGTGAAGGCTTCCCACTGCAGAAGCTCCGCGTGAGCCTGCGCCGCCTCAATCAATTCGTGCTGGTGCTGGTTGAAAGCCGCAGCGGCCTTCTGCTGCGGCAGCTTGTTGGTTCCCTTGAGTGCTGCTCCGGCCTCGGCAACCATGGTCTGCACCCTGTCCGTCAGCAGCAGCCGCTGGGTGTCCTCGTCCCGGAGTGCAATGGCCGCCTTCTGCACCGAGCCCGTGTCGGCCATGAACTGCGCGACCTGGCGAAGCCCGGTCCGGTGTACCGCGGCGCCGGCCGCCTGGCTCACTACGTAGCGTGCCAGCACCCCGACGTCCACGTTGCGGAATTCCTTCGCGTAGTCCGCGAGGAGCCGCTTGGCCACCAGCTGGAGGAGCACGGTGTTGTCGCCTTCAAACGTGACATACACGTCCAAGTCCGCCCGGAGGGAAGCGAAACGGTTCTCGATCAGGAACCCTGCGCCGCCGCAGGCCTCGCGGCACTCCTGCAAAGTATCCAGGGCGTGCCACGTGCTGAGTGGCTTGAGTGCGGCGGCCAGTGTCTCGAGGTCCTGGCGGTCCTCGTCGGTGTCGTGTGCACCCGAGAAGACGTCGTCGAATTTCTGCAGCAACTGTTCGTGGGCGAAGCCTGCGGCATAAGTGGTGGCGAGCCGGGTGAACAGCCGTCGCTGATGACGCTGGTAATCGAGCAGCACTTCTTCGTCAGTGTGCGAGGAGGCGTTGAACTGGCGGCGCTCAGTGGCGTACTGGATGGCGGTCTTGAGGGCCAGCTTGCTGGCAGCCACCGCGGCACCGTCCAGGGAGACGCGGCCCTGGACGAGGGTGCCCAGCATGGTGAAGAAGCGACGGCCCGGGCTGGCAATGGGAGAGGTGTAGGCCCCGTCGGCGTCAACGTTGCCGTACCGGTTGAGCAGGTTGGCCCGCGGTACGCGGACGTTGCTGAAGTGCAGCCGGCCGTTGTCGATGCCGTTCAGCCCGCCCTTGACGCCGTCGTCCTCTCCACCGATGCCCGGCAGGAACTCCTTGGTCTTCGGGTCCCGCAGGTCCACGTAGAACGCGTGGACCCCGTGGTTCACGCCGCGGGTCACCAGCTGGGCGAACACCACGGCGCCGAGACCGTCGATGGCGGCATTTCCTATGTAGTCCTTCCAGGCGGCACGGAAGGGCGTGTTGATGACGAATTCCTGCGTGGCCGGGTCAAAGGTCGCCGTGGTGGCAATGCTGGCCACGTCGGAGCCGTGCCCGGTTTCCGTCATCGCGAAACAGCCGGGAATGTCCATGTTCATAATGCCGGGCAGCCACTTGGCATGGTGCTCCTCGGTGCCCAGGTGCATCACAGCCGAACCGAACAGCCCCCACTGGACGCCAGCCTTGATCTGCAGCGACGGATCGGCTGTGACGAGTTCCTCGAACCCGGCGATGTTCCCGCCGTGATCATCCGAACCACCCAGTGATTCGGGGAAAGCGCGATGAACGGCACCGTTCTCCACCAGGTACTGGAGCTGGCCGAACGTGCGCTTCCGGTGCTCGGTGTGGGTGAGGCCTTCGGTCTTGTGCAGTTCGGGACGGCCTGAAAGGTCGCGCGAATGCCGGCGGATGTGGGCCCACTTGCCCAGGAGCTGCTCGCCCAGCGCAGCGACGTCGACGGCGGGCGCCGCGTCGGCATGGTGGTGTGCGCTCCCGGCGGGGCGGCGCGCCTGGCTGGCGGCGCGGTCAACTACGTCAGTCATGTCGATTCCTTCTTTGGTTCTGACAATTCACTAGGGGTTTGGATTGTGGGGGTCCAGGGTCTCCAGCTCCGGGGCAATCCCGACGCACAGCCAGGCGGTGATCTGGCGGGCCATGGTTTCCTGGTCGGGTTTGCCAGGCGACTCCGGCGCGGCGAGCCACTGTTCGCCGGCGTTCCGGACGAGCCCGATTGCCGCGGTGGGCCAGTAGCCGATCACGGCTTCCTTGCCGGTGCCCAGGTGTGCGCGCATGGGACGGGCGATCATGTCACGGACCTCTTCGAAGAAATGGCCGAGCGCGCCTGTTGCCGCCATGCCGCCGATGGCTGTTCCGGATTCTCCTGCCGAGTACGTGGTGACGAATGTGTAGACGTTGGGGCTGGTTTCCGCCATTTGAAGGTAGGCGGACACCATGGCCAGAAGCCCCTCCCGGGGCGTCTGGGCGCCCTTGGCGGCCTCGTGGATGCGGCGTTGCATCTGGCTTATCACCACCTCGCCGACAGCCTGCTGCAGCCCCGCCTTGTCGCCGAAGTAGCGGTAGAACACGGACTTGGACGTCCCGGCGGCGGCGGCGATGTCCTCCATGGAAGCGTCGCTGCCCAGTGCATGGACCGCTTTCCGTGCGGACTTGATGAGTTCGCGACGGCGCTCCTCCCGGTGGGACTGCCAGCGGGCGGCGCGTCCGTCAATTGCTGAGCCGCTTGCGGCGGAACTGGCTGGAGCGCCGTGGCCGGGGGAGTTGCCACCCCTGGAAACGCCAGGGTCGGCGGGAAGGATGTTCACGATACCCAGCGTATCAGGTACGCTGGGTATCGGTAATCAGCGTTGAGCAAAAGGAGACAGCACATGTCCTTTAACGGACAGTCCGCCACCGGACCAGATGAATCAGCCGCAGCCCCCGCAGCCACACCCGGCGCAGGCCTGCTGCGCAAGGCTGTGGTCGTGGGCGGAAACCGGATTCCGTTTGCCCGGACCGGCGGCGCGTACACCAAGTCCTCGAACCAGGACATGCTGACCGCAGCCCTGGACGGCCTGATTGCGCGTTTCGGCCTCGCGGATGAACGGATCGGCGAGGTTGCCGCAGGCGCTGTGCTCAAACACTCCCGCGACTTTAACCTCACCCGCGAGGCGGTGCTGGGCTCGGCACTCTCCGCGGAGACTCCTGCCTATGATCTCCAGCAGGCGTGTGCCACGGGACTCGAGACGGTCCTCGGCCTTGCCAACAAGATCAAGCTCGGACAAATCGATTCGGCCATTGCCGGTGGAGTCGACTCCGCGTCCGATGCGCCCATCGCCGTGAGTGAGGGCCTGCGCGAGGTCCTGCTGGACCTCAACCGCGCCAAGACCCTGCCCCAGCGCCTGAAGGTCCTGGGCCGGCTTCGCCCCAAGGACCTGGCGCCCGACGCACCCAATACGGGGGAGCCCCGGACGGGGCTTTCGATGGGCGAACACCAGGCCCTCACCACCGCGCAGTGGAAGATTACCCGCGAGGCCCAGGATGAGCTCGCATATAACAGCCACCGCAACCTCGCGGCCGCTTACGATGCCGGCTTCTTCGACGATCTGCTCACGCCGTACCGCGGACTGAACCGGGACTCGAACCTCCGCGCCGACACAACACGTGAAAAACTGTCCACGCTCAAGCCCGTTTTCGGTAAGAACCTGGGCGCCGAAGCAACCATGACAGCCGGCAACTCCACCCCGCTCACTGACGGCGCGTCCACCGTGCTGCTCGCCTCGGAGGAGTGGGCGGACGCCCACGAACTTCCCAAGCTCGCGACGGTCGTTGACGGCGAGGCGGCCGCCGTCGACTTCGTCCATGGCAAGGACGGACTGCTGATGGCGCCGGCCTTCGCGGTGCCCCGCCTGCTGGCCCGCAACGGTCTGACGCTGGATGACATCGATTTCTTCGAGATCCATGAAGCGTTTGCCGGCACAGTCCTCAGCACGCTGGCAGCGTGGGAAGACGAAGAATTCGGCCGCACCCGCCTCGGCCTGGACGGTCCGCTGGGCAGCATCGACCGGGCCAAGCTGAACGTGAACGGTTCCTCGCTGGCAGCCGGGCACCCCTTCGCCGCGACCGGAGGGCGGATCGTGGCCACGCTGGCCAAGATGCTTCACGACAAGGGGCAGGTGGACGGCCGACCGGCCCGCGGCCTGATTTCCATCTGCGCTGCCGGCGGCCAAGGGGTCGTCGCCATTCTTGAAGCATTCTAGGGAGGCCGGAATGACGGACAAGTACACACAATTCGTATCCCGTGGCATCGGGAAGGACGTTGCCAAGAAGCTTGGCTTGCCGCAGCCAGTGGTGCTCAGGCGCTACCAGCCAGGGCAGCCCCTTGTCACGGGGCCGATCCTGGTCCAGGGCTCCAGCAACGGTGCTGACGAGCTTGCGGCCGCCCTCCTGTCCTGGGACCTCGATGTCCGGAGGCATGCGGTGCCCCGGGAGAAGCTGGGCGCCATCATTTTGGTGCTGGATGAACTGGCCCACCCTGAAGAACTTGAACGGCCGGTCCTCTCGGCGGCGGCGTCCGTTCGGGATCTGGCACCAAATGCCCGCGTCGTGACGGTGTCCCGTACACCGGCGAGCGCGCCGGGGCCCGCTTGCGCAGCAGCGCGCCAGGGAGTTGACGGCCTGCTGCGATCCCTGGCCAAGGAACTGCGTGCCGGCGCCACCGCCAACGGCATCGTTCTGGCAGACGGGGTGACCACCACGAGTCCCAGCTCCCTCGGAGCTCTGCGCTTCTTCCTGTCCGGCCGGTCAGCCTTTGTCGACGGCCAGTCCCTCACCGTCACATCCGGGGAAGGTCAGCTCCCCGCCGATCCTGAAAAACCCCTTGCCGGCAAGGTGGCCGTGGTGACCGGGGCCGCACGGGGCATCGGCGCGGCCATCGCCCGCACGCTCCACCGTGACGGTGCCACCCTGGTGGTCGTGGACATCCCCGCAGCCGGAGACCACCTGGCCGCGGTAGCAAACGCGGTCCGCGGGACGGCGCTGCAGCTGGACATCAGCCGGGAGGACGCCGGGCAACGGATCATCGAGCATGCGGTGGGCAGGCACGGGCGCCTGGACATCGTGATCCATAACGCGGGAATCACCCGGGACAAGCTCCTCGCCAACATGGACCAGGGCCGCTGGAGTTCCGTCCTTGCCGTGAACATCGCAGCCCAGTTGCGCATCAATGAGGCGCTGCTGGCGTCCGAGCACTTCCGCAGTTCCCCGCGGATTGTGTCGGTCGCCTCCACCAGCGGTATTGCCGGCAACCGCGGCCAAACGAACTACGCGGCGTCCAAGGGCGGCGTCATTGGAATGGTCCGCGCCACGGCCCCCCTTCTTGGGGAGCACCATGGCTCCATCAACGCCGTGGCGCCGGGCTTCATCGAAACCGAGATGACTGCCCGGATTCCCTTCGCGACGCGGGAGGTGGCCCGGCGCCTGAACTCCCTGCAGCAGGGAGGGCAACCCGGGGATGTTGCGGAAGCCATCGCCTTCCTTGCCAGCGACGCCGCGGGCGGCATCACCGGTGAGGTGCTGCGGGTGTGCGGCCAGAACCTGGTGGGCGCATGACCGGTGCCCAGCCCGTAATCCTCGGGGACATGCCGTCGCTGTCCAAGCTCTACGTCAATGCCGCGGCCACCGCAGCCAGGCGTCGGGTGCTCGGTACCGACACGGGGATTTCGCTGCCTCCCTGCGGACACGAGGTCAGGGGAGTGGTGGCCGATGTGGGCAACCTCACGGCCTTCCAGCACCTGGTGGGTGAGACAGCAAGCGACACCCTGCCTGCCGGCTTCATTCACGCCCTCGCCTTCCCGGTATCAATGAGTGTGATGAACCGTGACGACTTCCCGTTGCCGCTGCTGGGAATGGTGCACTTGAAAAACAAGGTGGAACAGCACAGAACCATCCTGTTCACTGAAGCGCTGGACATTACCTCTTGGGCTGAGAGCCTGCGCGGCCACCGCGCCGGCACGCAGGTTGACATCGTGGCGGAGGTCCGGCGAACCGGGGACGCCAAGGTCCTCTGGAAGGGAACGTCCACGTATCTGGCCAAAGGTGTCTTCCTGCCGGGCATAGACAAGCCGTCGGTCCCTGCCCCGCCCGCAACGTTCTCGGCGCCAGACCCGACGGCACTGTGGCAGTTGGGTGTTGACACCGGCAGGGCGTATGCGGCCGTATCCGGCGACTTCAACCCCATTCACCTCAGTGTCCTCTCGGCGAAAGCGCTGGGCCTGCGGCGGTCCATAGCGCACGGCATGTACCTCGCCTCGCGGGCGCTGGCCGACGTGGGCGCCGTGAAGGGGGAATCCTTCAGTTGGGAGGTGGCCTTCGAAGCGCCGGTGTTCCTGCCGGCGCGGGTGGCACTGGACATCAGCTCGGTCGATTCCCCGTCGGGCGCCTGGCAGCACTCCGACTATGCCGCGTGGAATCCGCGGTCGGGCCGGAGGCACTTCAGCGGGAGCGTAACGGCGCTCCAGGGTCAGGACTGACCGGCCGTGACCACCCTGAGAATGCGGTGCAGGTTCAGCACGATTGATTCCGCGGCGCTGGGGGCATCCGGGTTGACGTCATCGGATGCCATCCGGTCAGCCAGGGCGTCCACGGCGGCAGTGGCCGCCTCAATCAGTTCGTTTTGCCGGTCAGGGCGCTCGTCTTCCATGGACCTGAGGACCTCGCTGACCGCCGCCAATGCATCCGCCAGCGGCTCGCTGTAGGGAAGCGGAATGACGAAGGGGACGTCCTTGTCCCAGATGACATCGGCCAGCACTTCGGTCATGTCCTGAATATGGAAGGTCACGCGCTCGAGGCCCCTGAGGTCCTTGAAGTCCCGGTCCAGATCGTGAGGGTGGAGGCGGCGCCGCGGATTGACCTGCCTGCTGGCATCGGCCTTCTGGACGGCGGCCCGGACGGCACGGGCCGATTGGGCGAGCTCGTCCGATCGCGCTGCCCAGTCCTCGTGCTCGGGCGGCCACGTTTCCCGCATCGCTTCGCCCATGTCCGAGAGCTGCTTGGCGAGCGCCCACCGGAGTTCGGCAAGGCTGAGCGCGGCGGCTTTGAAATGCAGGGGCGGGAAAACCAGCATGTTGACGGCTATGCCCACCACGACTCCTACGCCCATCTGCAGGAGGTAGCCGAAGGAGAAGTCGTCCGGGTTGTTGCCGCCCACCAGTAGGACCAGAAGCGCCGCCGTCGGAATCCAGTCACGCCCCGCTCCGAGCCGCGGCAGCCCGGCGAGCAGGACACCCAACCCCATGACAATCGCCACCGTCACCGGCGAAGGGTCGGTGACACTCACGAGCAGGAAGGCCAGGCCAATGCCGATCCCGAGCCCCACGAGCGTCTGCACCCCTTGCTTCATGGAACCCGACACGTTTTCGTACATTGCCACGAGGGCACCGAGCGGGGCGTAGTAGGGATACTGGGCTGCGGCACCCGGCATCAGGGGTGCAATGAGGAATGCCAGGCCGGCGGCGAGTCCTGCCTTGGCAGCCAGCTGGAGGCGGGGTCCCGCAACTGCTACGGCCACACTGTCCGTCACGGACTGCCGTATTTTGCCAACCCGCGACGGGGCGGCCTCGTCCTGCTGTTTTGTATTTACCATTTGGGCCCACGATAAAGGTGCATGGCAGGTGCTACAAATGGACAAACCTACTCACGGGTAAGTGCCGGCCGGCATTGCCTGCGCGGCGGAGGCCGCAGCTTGCCGTGCCGCGTGTGCCAGCCGGTGGGCGCGGCCGGGTGTTCTGCCTTCCTCCTGCGTCCCCGGAATGTAGCCAAAAGCGAGATCGTAGGCGGGGTCCGCAAAGCCCAGCGCGGCATTGGCACCCTCGTGGCCGAACGCCCGATGGCTGCCGAAGTTCCGGCTGGGGTGCGGCTTCATGAAGACCACCGCGAAAGCGTTGTCGAGTCCCGAGGTGCGGTCCAGGCCCCACACCTGCTCTTCGGACATGATCCGGACGGTTTCCGGCTCCAGGAACGCAGGACCGCCGTCAGCGCCCGTGGTGGCGGCGGCGTAGAGCCGGGCCAGGCCTTCAGCGGATCCCACGCCTCCGGCGCTGCTCATGCCGTGCTCGCGAATGACCCGGTGGTTGGGGAGCTCCATGACTGTGCCCACTGCCGCGTTGCCGTTGAGCCCCTCGAGGCCCAGAGGGTCCAGCCACGGCTGGCTGGGATCGACGGCGTACAGCACGTCCCGGTAGCGGGACTCCTGGTCCTCCGGCAACCCCAGGAAGAAGTCGATGCCGAACGGCTGCCTGATGCGGGAGCCGTACAACTCCTGAAGGGTGCTGCCGGAGACCCGGCGGCAGAGTTCCTCCATGATGATGCCGATGGTGAGGGCGTGGTATCCGAACGTGGCGCCGGGCCGCCACAGCGGTGCCGTAGCTGCAAGCTTCCGCGCTGCGTCCGCCGTCGTGAATTCACTGAGCGCCAGGCCGCCTTCCACCCCCAGCAGCCCTGCGCGGTGGGACAGCGCCTGCCGCACGGTGATCTCCTCTTTTCCATGGGCAGCGAACTCAGGCCAGTAGTGAGCCACGGTACGGTCAAGGTCCAGCAATCCGTCCTGGACCAGGAGTGCGACGACGAAGGCGGCCACGCCTTTGGAACAGGAGTAGGCGCCCGTGATCGAATCCTCCGCCAGGTGGGCGCCGCCGCTAAGGTCCACCACTTTCAGGCCCGCACGATAGACGGAGACCTGGGCGCTGTACTGCGGGTCGTTCCCGAGGAACGACTCAAACAGGTCCCTGACCGCTTGGAATTCGGGCAGGGCAAAACCGGACGAAAGTGGCATGCGACAACACTAGCGGCGTGCGGATGACGACGGCGATCAGCTTGCGCCGTGTCCCGCGGTAACTTCCTCGCCGCTTCGGACGGGGCCGGGTGCCGTGCCGTCTCCGAAGGGTCGGCCGCCCAGTGACTCCCGGCCGTGCGCTGTCAGCCATCCGGACAGGTCCGGCCCCTGCGGAACGATCCCGGTAGGGTTGATGTCCTCGTGGACGATGTAGTAGTGCTGCTTGATCTGCATGAAATCGATGGTGTCGCCGAAGCCGGGCGTCTGGAACAGATCACGGGCATAGCCCCACAGCGCAGGCATCTCGCTCAATTTTTGCCGGTTGCACTTGAAATGGCCGTGGTAGACGGCATCGAACCGGACCAGCGTGGTGAACAGCCGCACATCGGCTTCCGTGATGGTGTCTCCCACGAGGTACCGCTGGCCGGTGAGGCGTTCCTCCAGCCAGTCCAGGGCGGTCCAGAGGCGGGTGTACGCAGCGTCGTAGGCATCCTGTGAGCCGGCAAAACCGCAGCGGTAGACACCGTTGTTCACTTCGGTAAACACCCTTTTGTTTACTTCGTCGATCTCCTCCCGGAGGTGCGCAGGATAGAGCTCCGGGGCGCCCGTCCGGTGGAATGCAGTCCACTCAGTGGAGAAGTCCAGCGTTATTTGCGGGAAATTGTTGGTGACAACGGCGCCCGACGGCACGTCTACGACCGCCGGCACGGTGATTCCCCGGGGGTAGTCGGGGAACCTCCGCAAATAAGCGTCCTGGATCCGTTCGATGCCGAGGACCGGATCAACACCGCCCGGGTCCAGGTCGAAGGTCCAGGACCGTGCGTCATGCGTGGGCCCGGGCTGCCCAAGGGATATGGCATCCTCAAGACCCAGTAGCCGGCGTACGATGACAGTTCTGTTGGCCCAGGGGCAGGCGCGGGCGGCGATGAGGCGGTAGCGTCCCGCCTCCGCCGGCCAGCCGGGTTCCCCGTTGCGGCCCGGCTCGCCGTCCCTCGTGATCCGGTCCTCGATGTAGTTGGTGTCACGGGTGAACTCCTCACCTCCGGTCACATAGGACCCCCTGGTGCTGAACCCCGGATCGGAGGAATGGTCGGCGGTCGGGCGGGAATCGGTAGTCATGGTTACACCTTATTGGCCGGCCGGCGCCAGCACGTGCGCCATGGGCTGCCAGGCCACCCACCAGGAACCGCCAACGACGGCCGCGAAGAGGAGGATCCAGATGACGGCGGGCACCGAGGTGGCCCGGTAGAGAAGATGTGCGTCCGACGTGGACAGCCTGTCCCGACGCCGCAAGTGGACGTTCGAGAGCTTCGACAGATCACGGACGGCAGCAACCAGCAGCGCCAGGCCCAGTGCAATGACGACGTGGCCGGTGAACTGGGGCGGGACGAAGAGAACCAGGAGTGAGCAGCCCAGGACTGCTGCAAAGGTGATGGCCAACCCCATGGCGTTGCGGATGAAGAGGAACGAGCCCAGCAGGATCAGCGTGCCGACGGACATCGCAGCCGGCCCCCAGCCGTTGAAGCCGGACCACACCATGGCGGCTCCCACAACGCCCGGCACGGGGTAACCCCAGAACGTGGACCAGACTGCCGGGAAGCGGCCCCTGCTGTAGGTGGTGGTGGTCCCGGAATGGTCCAGGCTCAGCCTGATGCCGCCAAGGCGCTGACCGGTCATGAGGGCCGCAAAGGCATGCCCCAGCTCGTGGGTGACGGTGGCCAGCAGCCCGAAATAGCGCCAGGAAGCCCGGGGGAGGGACACCACTGTTGCCAGCACGATGACTATCAGCAGTTCGGTCGCCGTTACCTCAGGGGACGGCGACTGCGAGAACCCCGAAACGATCCTTTGCCACAGTGAGCCCGCAACGTCGGTCACGGCCTTGTCCCGGCCTTGCCACTAGCATGATCGATGCAGTAGGGCGTCCACGGGCGGGCTTCCAGCCTGCCTTCTGCTATTGGCTCGCCGCAGACTTCACAGTAGCCGTAACTGCCGTCCGCGATCCGGGCCAGAGCCGCCTCGACCTGCACCAGGGTGGCGCTGCTTTGCTGCAGCAACGCGGAAGCCTGGGAAAGCTCAAAAGCGATGGTGGCGCCCTCGGGATCATGTTCGTCATCAACGTTCGAGTTGTGCCGGGCAGCATTCGCGGAAGTGATGTCCTCCCGAAGGGCCGGCAGCAACAGCGCTTTCCGGGCGCGCTCTGATTCCAGCAGGATCCTGAACCTCTCGACGTCAACCATAGTGTCCAAGGCTAGCCCGCTACAGGGGCCGAGCCTAAAGAGTGGCCGGGCCCTAAGACCCGTTGCCGCCGGCCCGGGCGGCCGTAGAGTGAAAGTGCGTGAAGACAGTCCATGCCCGGTGTGGGGCCGCCCGCCGGCAGGCGCGCAAGGAGCCAGGGAGGCACCATGAATCTTGTGTCGAAGAAGGACCCCGCCGCAGAGGCCGAAGCCATGGAAGCGGTTGAACGTCATCACACCAACATGCTCAGACGCCTCACGGCGCTCGCAGACGCGGTGACGGGCTCCGTGGAGAAGCATGACGCCTCGGCCGAGCATGATGCACACGAGGTGCTGCTGGAATGGTGCGAGAACGAGCTGGTGCCCCATGCGCTTGCCGAAGAGGGCCCCTTGTACAGCGGGCCGCGGAATTCCGCCGAGGGGAGGCTCCTGGTTGAGGGCATGCTGGCGGAGCACCAGGTGATCGTGGCCCTTGTAGAAGAGCTTCGCGGCGCCCGGGGCGTGGCCGCCGCTGTGGCCGCCGGCGCCATTCAACGCATCTTCGCCTTGCACCTGGACAAAGAGAACCGGCTTCTCATGCCGTTCGTGGCGGCGTCGCCCGAGCTGTCGCTGGCCGAAGCCGTGTCCGGGCTGCACGAACTGGTGGGCGAAGGGCACGCGCATCCGGGTGGAAGCGGGCACGCCTGACGGCTGTGGGACGAAAACAGGTGCGGGTGCCGGTGCCATAGCCCGGTGAGCCAATAGAGTAGGGCCATGGCGGATGGAACGGAACAGGACCACACAGGAACAACAGACGAACTGCTCCGCAAGCTGGCGGCAGTACGCGGCGTAAGCACGTCTTTCCGCGGCTGGGACGGTAAGGAACATCCCGTCGCGGCAAGCACGCTGCACAGCGTGCTTGCCGCGCTGGGAGACCGGACCGGGACGCCGGAGGAGCTCCAAGACGCCCTTCGCGAGGCGGAACTGGCGCCGTGGCGGAGGCTGCTGCCGCCATCGGTGGTATCGAGAGAAGGTCGCGAAATCCACGTTGCCGTCCATGTCCCGCACGGAACACCCGTCAGGGTGTGGGCGGTAACCGAGGACGGGAACCGCGTTGAGGCCGGCCAGCGCGACAACTGGGAGGATCCGCGGGACGTGGACGGCACGCTCACAGGGCGGGCGTCCTTTGCCATTCCCGGCGATCTGCCCCTTGGCTGGCACACCTTGCATGCCGATGCTGCCGGGGAACTCGCGGAATGTGCCCTGGTCATTACGCCCGAGCGGCTGGAAACCACCAGGCGCCTGGCATCCGAGCGCCATTGGGGGCTCACAGCCCAGCTGTACTCGGTCCGGTCTTCCCGCTCTTGGGGCATCGGCGATTTCTCCGACCTTCTGGACCTTGCCGCGATTGCAGGAGAGGACGGTGCGGGTTTTGTCCTGGTAAATCCCCTGCACGCGGGGGAACCCCGGCCTCCCATTGAGGATTCGCCGTATCTGCCCACCACCCGCCGTTTCTTCAACCCGCTCTATATCCGCGTTGAGGACGTGCCGGAGTACGGATACCTGGACCCTGCAGCCAGGGCAGGCATCGAGAAGAACGCGGCATTGCTTCATTCCGCCAATACGGCGGTCGGCCTGCTGGAAAGAAACGTCAGCTACCAAGCCAAACTCGAGGCCCTTGAGCTCATTTTCAAGGTCCGCCGCAGTCCCGGCCGTGCGCGCATGTTTGAGAACTTCTGCGTAGCGGAAGGCAAGGGCATCGATGACTTCGCCCTGTGGTGCACGCTTGCGGAGCGGCTTCCGCCGACGGCGCCCGAGTGGTCCGGCGAGGCGCTGTCCCCGGACACCCCGTACTGCGACAATGTGCGGCACGAGCAAGCGGACCGGCTGGAGTTTTACCGCTGGTTGCAGTGGATCTGCGACGAGCAGCTGGCTACCGCCCAGCGGACGGCGAAACAATGCGGGATGGCCATCGGCATCGTCCATGACCTGGCGGTGGGCGTCAAGACGACCGGGGCAGACGCCTGGATGCTTCGCGGCGTACTCGCCCAGGGCGTCACTGTCGGCGCCCCGCCGGACGTCTTCAACCAGCAGGGACAGAACTGGACCCAGCCGCCTTGGCACCCCGGACGGCTGGCGGCGGCAGGGTACAAACCGTACCGCGACATGCTGCGAACCGTACTCCGCCATGCAGGCGGCATCCGCGTGGACCACATCCTTGGACTCTTCCGCCTGTGGTGGATCCCGGAAGGCGCCGGTCCGGACGAGGGCACGTATGTGTACTACGACCATGAAGCCCTCATCGGCATCCTGGCACTTGAGGCCCAGCGGGCCGGCGCGACTGTTGTCGGCGAGGACCTTGGCGTGTTCGAACCCTGGGTCCGTGACTACCTCACGGAGCGGGGCATCCTCGGCACTTCCATCCTGTGGTTCGAACACAATGAAGCGGGCCCGCTGCCGCCCGAAAAGTACCGCCAACAGTGCCTGACCAGCGTCAACACCCACGACCTGCCCCCGACGGCCGGATACCTCGCTGGGGAGCATGTCACGCTCCGCGAAACGCTGGGCCTGCTCCTGCGCCCGGTCGAAGAGGAACGGGCGGAGGCGGCAGCGGAGCAGGAGGCCGTGCTGGCCCTGGTCCGCGAACGGGG
Source organism: Arthrobacter sp. PvP103 (assembly GCF_017833075.1). NCBI lineage: Bacteria > Bacillati > Actinomycetota > Actinomycetes > Micrococcales > Micrococcaceae > Arthrobacter > Arthrobacter sp. PvP103. The sequence continues at coordinate 146,654 of NZ_JAFIBQ010000001.1, forward strand.
GCTGCTCGCGGATTCGTCGGCGGACGTTCAGCGCACCGTCGAGGCGCTGTACGCATTGACCGCCTTGACGCCGTCTGCCCTGCTGGGCGTTGCCCTTGTCGACGCCGTCGGGGAGACTCGCACGCAGAACCAGCCCGGAACGGACGCGGAGCACCCGAATTGGCGTATTCCGCTCGCGGGGCCCGGGGGGCCGGTACTGATTGACGACCTGGCGGATAACGCCCGGTTCAATTCGTTGGTCGGGGTGGTCCGGAATGCGCTGAAGCCGTCCGGTTAAGTGCTTTTCCCGCGGAGTTCTACGTTCTGCTAGGGCGCTTGTCGGGCATCGGCCCCGTGCTTATGCCCCGGTTTCCGGCCCGGGATGATCTTCCGCGGGACCGAGGAGCCGCAGTGCCTCCTGGTGCGACTCAAGTTCCCCTGGGCTCACCGCCCGCCCCTGCATAAAGCCCGCGCCGGCCAGCATCCGGCGCAATTCCGGGAGCGTCCGCGAGGTGGTCACGCCGAGGTGCGCCATGGCGTGGCAGTTTGAACATAGGGGCACGAGATCCGTCACCGGATCCAGCCGGTAGCTGCTGTCCAGCAGCGAAACCGGCGTGGTGTGGTGAACATCGATGAACTCCCTGCCGGCGTCTCCATAGGCGATTTCGAAGGAAAAGCCGCAGGCTGCACAACTTGTTCCGTAGTGGGCGATGCAGGCACGTCGTGCCTCCGGATTTCGTTCGTACCGGTTCACCTCTACCTTGCTGACGGCCCACGCGGGATAGGTCCCGGGCACCGGCAAGGTGGACCCGGAAAGCGGCGGCGGTCCTTCCAGTCGCCAGAGGTCACGGATGCGGGCCTGCGCGGACGGCTCAATGGCCTGCCCGTTACGCACCCTGTTCCAGCGCAGCTCCGGAAGGGCGGTGCTCAGGATTTCCTGCCCGATCTGGTCGCCAAGGGGCAGGAGCGAGTCGAATGCGACCGTCACGGCAGGGGAAGGCGTCCCGCCGGCGGCTGCAGCAGGCGGCGCAGCCCAGGACTGCGGGCGGATCACCACGCCGTGCCCGAGGAGACCGGGCCCGTGCTTTCCCTTGAGCAGCAGCCAGGCGTCCCCGCGGGCGGGGACGCCGGCGGGGCGGCTAAAATGCCACTCTCCGTGAGCTTGACCGGCGTCGCTGACCTGCTCGACGACGGACGCGTAGTTCCAGTCGTTCCAGCGGTCAGGGTTCCACACCAGGAAGATGGCTGTCATGCGCCCATTCTTTCAGGGTAATGACGGGACGGACCCGCCGGTTCTCTGACGGGGCAGGTCATCCGGTGACGGATTGAAGCCAGTTCAGTGCTTCGTCCTCGTCCGTGAAGTATTCACTTGGGCAGGCCGGCAGGGGCAGCCCAAGCAGTCCATGCGCGATGACGCGGTCCACGGGGGTGCTGCCCAGGATGGCGAAGGCACTGACAGTCGCTGCAGAGCTGTAGACACGGATCGCTTCACGGCTGACTGAGCCCACACCCGTGATGTCCAGCAGAACCCCGCCGCGGGCGCCGCCGGTCAAGGCCAGCAGCTGTTCCCGGGTGCGGATCCCGTCCTCTTCCGTGACCCGGGCGCCGGGTCGCAGGGTGATGCGCGATACTCCCTCGCGTATATGGCCCACGCAGACGTTGGCCTCGGTGCTGTTGGTCATTGGCTCCCCCGGCGGTGCAGTACTCAGCGCAGCCGGCCGGCTGCAATCTTCCCCGGCATTTCACCGGGAAAGCTGCCCCGGCGTCAATCTAACCGGACCCGGCGTCATTGTCCATCAACCACGCAGTCCCTTCAGGGCGTCATCTGCGGGGGAGGACATGATGCTCCAGCACATAGTCCGCGATCGCCATCGCGGAGGTCGCCGCCGGGGAGGGGGCGTTCCGCAGGAGGGTCACCGGTCCCATCTCCTCGATCGCAAAGTCGTCGAGGAGGCTGCCGTCCAGTGACCATGCCTGCGCGCGGACGCCGGCGGCGGTCTTCGCCGTCAGGTCGTCCATGTGAAGTTCGGGGATGAACCTGCGTGCCTGCCGGAAATACAGCGGCTTGATCAGGGAGGCGGCGATCTCCTGCGCGCCCATCCGCCAGTGTCTCCGGGCCAGCGCCATCGCGCCGGGCCACATGATCGACGCAGCAGTGTCCTGGAAGGACACTTTGCTCCAGCGATAGCCCTCCCGGGCCAGGGCAGGCACGGCGTTTGGCCCCACGTGGATGGTGTCGTAGACGCCGCGGGTGAAGTGGACGCCCAGGAAGGGGAAGCGGGGATCAGGCACGGGGTAAATCATGCCCCTGACAAAGTGTTGTTTCGCGGCTGACAGGTCCCAGTACTCCCCGCGGAAGGGGAGGATCCTGGGCGCCGGAGAAGCGCCCGCAAGTCCGGCAACGACGTCGGACTGTAGCCCGGCGCAGGCGATCAGTCGATCGAAGGTGAATTCGGCGTGGCTGGTGGTGACAAGCACTTTGCCGCGTTCGGCAGTGATGGACACGGCTTCGTGGCCCAGCATGATCCGCCCGCCTGCAGCCCGGATATCCTCGGCCATGGACTCCGTGATGGCAGCAAAGTCGACGACGGCGGTATGCGGTGAGTGGAGTGCTGCCACGCCGGCGACGTGGGGCTCCACCTCGCGCATCGCGTCGGCACCGAGCCGGCGCAGCCCGGGCACGCCGTTTGCGACCGAGCGGCTTTCAATGTCTGCAAGGGCCGGAAGTTCATCCTCTGTAACGGCAACGACAAGCTTGCCCAGTTCCCGGTACGGCAGGTTCCTCTCCCGGCAGTAGTCCCGCGTAAGCACCCGGCCGCGTTGGCACAGCATGGCTTTCAGTGATCCCGGGGCGTAATAGAGACCCGCGTGCACCACACCGGAGTTATGCCCCGTCTGGTGCGCGGCAACCCGCTGCTCCTTTTCCAGGACTGTGACGTCCGCCGGCCCGCGACTGCTGAGGGCGCGTGCAATCGCGATTCCGACGATGCCGCCTCCAATAATGCCTATCTGCTCAGTCATTCGTAAGGCCCCCAGACGGGGCATCGTCAGCGGCGTGCAGGACCATCACATCCATGCGTGCCGCCGCAGCGGGGGTTCGGTCCCGCCAGGGCGCTGGACGAGCACCTGGTTGACGCCTGTCAGTCCGTTCTCGAAGCCCAGCGCACTCGCGGCCATGTAGAGCCGCCACACGCGCGCCCGTCCGGGGCTGCTGGTGTGCACGGCGTCATCCCAGTGCTCCTCCAGGTTACGCACCCAGGCGCGAAGGGTCAGGGCGTAGTGCTGCCGCAGCGCCTCGACGTCGAGCACTTCGAGCCCGCCGGACTCCAGCGCACCGATCATGTCCGCAAGGCTGAGCATTTCGCCGTCGGGGAAGACGTACCGGGGTATGAAAGAATCAGGGTCCGGGCTCGTTGGGCCCGCGTTCCACGAGATGGCGTGGTTAAGCAGCCTGCCGCCGGGCCGCAGCAGGTTGTGGAGCTGGGAGACGTAACGGGAGATCTGCTCGCGGCCGACGTGTTCGGACATGCCGATGGAGCTGATCGCATCGAACGGTCCGTCGTCCACGTCGCGGTAGTCCTGGACCCGGATGTCCACGCGATCCGTCAGGCCCGCGTCGGCCACGCGCTTGCGCGCCAGCCCTGCCTGTTCATTCGAAAGTGTTACGCCAACGACGTCCACGCCGAAGCGCTGGGCCGCGTGAAGCGCGAAGCTGCCCCAGCCGCAGCCGACGTCCAGTACGCGCATGCCGGGCTGCAACCCCAGTTTGCGGCAGACCAGGTCGATTTTGGCTTCCTGGGCGGCCTCGAGGCTGTTGGCCTGGTCATCATCTGTGTCCGTTTTCTCGTTCCAGACAGCGCACGAGTAGACCATTGACGGGCCAAGAACCAGGGCGTAGAAATCGTTGCCGACGTCGTAGTGGTGCGAGATCGCAGCCGCGTCGCGGCTCTTCGAATGGCGCCGGCCCTGTCGATGCACCTTGGATTCCTCCGGAGGCGGAGCAGGATTCGGGCCGATCGCGCCGACCCGGATCGCGGTTCTGAGCAATGTCCACAATTCCTTGGCGGTCAAAGGAGGAAATGGACCGTGCTCGGCGAACTTTCCTGCCGAGCTCAGCGCGGCGAAGCTGGCGAAAATGTCACCCGGCGCGTCGATGTCCCCGGCCACATATGCCCGGCTGAGGCCGAGCTGCCCGGGCGACCAAAGCATGCGGCGCAAGGCCCGGCGGGAACGGAACTCAATCACAGGGGCGTCGTCCGGGCCGGCCTCCGTCCCATCCCAGGCCCGCAACCTTAGCGGGATCCCTTCCGTACCGAGGACGATGGCCAGCGCTTCGGCCAGCCGTGTTGCCACACCCTTTGTCTTCGCCATGTACGTTTGCCCCTCATCCGAACTGGAAATGCTGCCTGCCTGTTCCTCATCCCACGGTTACTTGAGGGCTCTGCCCGCCCTCAAGCGCACCTGTAGTTGTTCAATCTATGGTGCAACCCCCGCCGATGTCTTGGGCCGAACGACACCTCTCACTTTCCGATCCAAAAATGATCGACCTGCGTGGAAATTGAGAGGAGGATTAAAGGGCATTCACTATGAGGAGGTCAGTGATGTGCTATCCGTATAACAAGGAATTCCGGAGGGACATTCGGAAAGAAGAGTCTCGGGAACCGGAAAAGCAGCCCGAACCCCGGGTGGAGGCCAAGGACTTCAAGTTCTGGGCTTTCCCGCGCCGGGAACGGAAGTTTACGGGCTCAGAACCGGTGGTTGACCGCACTCCCGAGAAGGTCTAGGCGAACCTGGACCAGGGTAGGCAAAGGCCCCGCTTATGCGGGGCCTTTCCTTGAGATGTGGTCTTCCGTTGCCCGGGTTTTCTTTGCCGTTGCCGGGTTTCCGGGCTTTAGCCTAGAGGTCTTCCTCGGAGAGCGCCTTGGTCTCAGCCGGAGTGGGGCGGCCCAAACGTTCGTCGAGCGCCACACGCAGCTTTGCTGCGGCGACCTGGACCCTGTGCTCGGACGGGGTTAGTTGCCGGCCGCGCGACGCGGAGACGTGACGGGGCGTCCGGGATTTCTTCTGCTCCGGTGTGCTGGTGCTCATGGCCTTCCCTCCTCCGTTCGGTCCGTACTCGTGGTTCCATTGTCGCCGATTGGGTCCGCGGAGTCCACGGCTTCGACGTCCTCGTCCCACGTTCCTTCGCCGCCGTTGGCCTCCGTCACAGATTGCCACGCGATGTCCAGCAGTTCCAGTTCTTCTTCACGGGCAAGATCGCTCCGGGCCAGGACCGCCAGGGACGCCAGGCCAAGGGCTTTTGCATCCTCATCTGCCTCCAAGGCTTTGTCCAACGCCCACTGTGTGCGCTTCCACCACTCGGCGCGGTCATCAGCCCGGGTTCTTTGCCTCAGAGCCTGAGCGTCCGCCACGGCTTTTTGCCGCAGTGTCCGCCACCCAATGAACGCGGCCAGGACGGCGCCGGCCAGGACCGCCAGGGGGCCAAGCGCGGCAACAATCTGCCACCATTCGGCAGGGGCCGACACTGCTGCTTCAAGCGGGACCGGGGACAACTTCACATAGTCAGCCTAGGCCTTGGCCTGTCGTGTGGCCGGCATTTGAACTGCCGCAGCAGCGAGTCTCCTGAGCCGGTGCACCTTTGGCCGGTACCGTTATTTCGGGGGTGCAGAACATGGAGAGCAGCGTTACGGACCGGCTGTGGGATAGGGACGTGCAGGAGTTCATTTCAGCCTGCCGGCAGGAGAAACTGAGCGACATTGCGTTGGACCATAGACCCGGGGCCAACGGGCGGGCGCTGTTAGACGTCTCGGCCACTTACCGGTCCCGGAAAGGGCGCATCGTGCCTGTCGGTTACCGGTGGGCAGATTCACGGTCAGGCCTGGCCGCCGAGGTTTACGCCGGTAAGGCAAAGGCACCGGCGGGCGTGGAGCTGGACGGACTGTTCCGGCTTGCACTCAGGGCGGGTCTGTGGGCTGAGCGGCGACACGTTGCCTTCGCGCTTCTGGCGGTCAGAGACGTTCAGTCAAAGGCCGACGGCGTCAGCAGCCGTTTGCAGCTTGAGTACCTGAAGGCGCTTGGCGCCAATGAGTCCGATTCGACGGCGTCGCTGCTGCGGGGCACGGGCGACTCAGCCGGGGATCCGGAGCGGATGGCGCTTATTGCCCAAGCGCGCGGGCTGACGATGCAGACGCTCAACGATCTCGCCTATTTGTACGGCAGCCGCTCTGGACACGACGAACCCTAGTAGGCCCATGCCGTTTTGCGCGAGGCCGGCCTTGCGGCGCGCACCCGGACAGCTGTGACCGGCGCCATCACTAGGCCTGCAGCACCAGTGCCTGCGACGGCGATAACCTGAGCTGCAACTTCCGCATCAATGAAGGACATGACGATTCCGCGCCGTAGTTCCAAAGCACTGACCATTGTGACCGCCGTACTTCTGTTGGGAGGCCTTGCCGGTTGCGGGGCCGTTGAGTCGGCCGGGACTGCCGTCGCTGAAGCCGTCCGCAGCGCTGTACCGTCCGTAGGCGCAGGCAAGCCAGCCCCGCAGCCGGCGGGGAACCCGGATGAGGTTTCAGCCGCGTTGGCCCGGCTTGCGGCCATTCCGGTGAAGGGCCGCGCACCGAAAACCGGCTACAGCCGCGAACAGTTCGGCCCCGCCTGGGCTGACGTGGACCACAATGGCTGCGACACACGGAACGACATCCTGGCCCGCGACCTGACCGGCGAGACCTTCAAACCGGGCACCCACGACTGCGTTGTGGCCGACGGGACGCTGGCTGACAAGTACACCGGCAAGACGATCCGGTTCGTTCGCGGCGCGGAGACCAGCTCAGCGGTCCAGATAGACCACATCGTTCCGCTCTCCCTGGCATGGCAGACCGGCGCCCAGCAGATCACCGAAGAACAGCGAAAGCAGCTTGCCAACGATCCGTTGAACCTCATGGCGGCCGACGGGCCGGCAAACTCGGCCAAGGGTGACAAAGATGCGGCCACCTGGCTCCCGCCTAACAAAGGTTTCCGGTGCGAATACACGGCCCGGATGACCGCAGTGAAGGCAAAGTACAAGCTATGGGTGACCCAGCCCGAACATGACGCGATCCAAGGCATCCTGGCCGCCTGCGCGTGATCCCGGGGGATGTGCCGCCCGGTACTTTCGCCTCTGGGGCGCAGCGCCCTAGTGGCGCCACACTGATGAGTGGTTGCCCCGGCGCCAGGCGGGCTCGGAAAGGAACCCCATGCCCAGTCACCCCTCCTGGCCTTCTCGACGTGGCGGAACGCTCGTGGCCGTGCTGGCCCTGTTCCTCTCCGCATGCGGTCAGCCCGGGCCCCAAAGTGGGCCGTCGTCGTCGGTCGGCCCGTCATCAGGCATGGGCAGCCCGGCATGCGAACTCATTACCCCGGAGATTGCAGCGAAGGCTGCACCCGGGCTTGTGCCTGTTGGCCAAAACACCCCCGACAGGCCGATGGGAAGCAAAGCGTACGTGTGCACCTATTCGAGCAAGTCCGATAAGGGTCTGACGGCGCTGTCTGTGGCCCTCATATCTCCGGCATCAGCAGCGGACATCTCCAAAGCAAAATCGACATCCGACTGCTCACCCGTCACAGGAATCGGCGACTTCGCATGCCTGCAGTGGACGGGGTATTTCCGCGGTGAGACGGGCGGGGCGTCCGCGAATGTCGTCCTGACGGCTGTCCGGGGTACCGAGACCCTCGAGATGCCCTACGTGGCGTCACCGCCCATGGCCGGGTCTGCCGTCCCGGACGGCGACGCTATGGCCCGCGCGCTCTCGCAGGCTGCAGTGGATGCCGGCTGGGGCAACGGCACCGCACTCAGCGTCCCTGCGGCACCCCCAGTGGGCCCGCAGGCAACGACGAACAACGCGGTGTGTGCCCTGATCAGTACCGATCAGGTCAGGGAGGCGTTCGGGGCGAAGACCCAGCCGCAGGTCCTACCGCGTGAGGTCAGTTGCCGCTACACGTTCGGCGACCTGGGCACCCCGGGCCCGGACTCCCTTGTCTTCTCCGTTGACGTCCTGGAGGGCGCGGCGCCGGCGCTGGCCGGCCCCGGCATTCACGGCGAACCGATCGACGGCGTCGGGGACAGGGCGTCCTTCACCATGAGCACCGAATCCGCCGGCCCGAAGTCCCTCCGCCCCGCCAGCGATGTGCCGATCACGATCCTGTCCGTCATGGTGGTCAGGGGCCAGAACCTCGCGACATTCAACGCGCAGGTCCTGATCTCTCCGACGGGGCCTTCGGCCGAGCAGACGAAGGATCAACTCATCAACCTCGTGCGCGGCGTCGAGTTCTAATGGGCCATCATTGGAGTGATGGGGCGCGGCGATTCAGATCGGAGATTGCCATGATCCACGCTCTGCTTTGCAAATTGGACATCCGCCACGAATGGCACGTCGAGCACACCGACGATGGCAGTCTCTACAAGCGCTGTACGCGCTGCGGTAAAGACGATGATCGCGGTGGTGGCGGATCCGGCGCGCCGGGAGCCTGGGCCGGACCAGCAGGAATGGGCTAGCAGCTACAGCGAACGATGGCGTAAAGGCAGCAGCTCCTGATGCCGGTCGGACGGCTAGTGCGTCACCGCGTTGTCAGCCCCAGTGCGGGGGACCGCGGGGACGGCGCCCGCAGCGTGGGCCGACACAGAAAAAGCCCCAGGAATCCGTGGATTCCTGGGGCTTTCAGTTGTGCGCGGAGGGGGACTTGAACCCCCACCCCCTTTCGAGGACTAGCACCTCAAGCTAGCGCGTCTGCCATTCCGCCACCCGCGCAGGTGGTAATTCGGAGATCGTTTCCGCCTTTCAGCGTTTTGGATTTCTCCGAAGCAGCGAGAAAGACTCTAGCACGACTTTTCGGGAAACAAATAATCGAGGGTTGGAGGGGGCTTGTGGGTAGGCTGAAACCAACAATCGCGCGGCCCTCACGAGGAGTGAAACATGACTGAAGTACGCCCCGAGGATGAAGTTGTCAGGATCTGCCAGGAACTGATCCGGATAGACACTTCGAACTACGGCGACGGAACAGGTCCCGGGGAGCGCGCGGCTGCGGAATACACCGCCGGCCTCATCACCGAAGTGGGGCTGGACGCAGAGATTTTCGAATCGGCGCCGGGCCGGGCCAACGTGGTCACCCGGATTGCGGGGGAGGACCCCTCCGCCAGCGCCCTGGTGGTCCACGGGCATCTCGACGTCGTGCCTGCCCTCCGGGATCAGTGGTCAGTCGATCCCTTCGGAGCCGAACTCAAGGACGGCCTGATCTGGGGCCGCGGAGCCGTGGACATGAAGGACATGGACGCCATGATCCTCGCTGTCATGCGGAACTTTGCCCGGACCGGGCGCAAGCCCAAGCGGGACCTGATCTTTGCGTTTTTCGCCGACGAGGAGGCGGGCGGCACCTACGGAGCCCGGTACGCAGTCGAAAACCGGCGCGAACTGTTCGACGGCGCCACAGAGGCCATTTCGGAAGTCGGCGGCTTCTCCGCCACCATCGGCGGACAACGGACCTACCTCCTGCAGACCGCAGAGAAGGGACTGTCGTGGCTGCGGCTGGTGGCCCACGGCCGCGCGGGCCACGGCTCGCAGATCAACACCGACAATGCCGTGACGCGCCTCGCCAGCGCAGTGTCCCGCATTGGCGAGTACCAGTGGCCCGTTGAACTGACACCCACCACCAGGCGGTTCCTTGACGGCGTGACGGAACTCACGGGGGTGGAATTCGATCCTGACGATCCGGAGAAGCTTCTCAAAGAGCTCGGAACCGTTGCACGGTTCGTGGGAGCCACGCTTCAGAACACCACCAACCCCACCCTCCTCAAAGGCGGCTACAAGCACAACGTCATTCCCGAGTCGGCTGAGGCTCTGGTGGATTGCCGCACGCTTCCGGGCCAGGAGCAGCAGGTACTGGAGATCGTCAAGGAGCTCGCAGGTACCGGCGTCGACGTTTCCTATGTCCACAACGACGTGTCGCTTGAGGTGCCGTTTGCCGGGAACCTGGTGGATTCCATGATCGACGCCCTGCACTCCGAGGACCCCGGCGCCAAGGTACTTCCCTATACTCTGTCAGGCGGCACGGACAACAAGTCCCTGAGCCGGCTGGGCATCACCGGATACGGCTTCGCCCCGCTGCAGCTCCCGGATGAACTTGATTTCACCGGCATGTTCCACGGTGTGGACGAGCGGGTGCCCGCGGATTCCCTCAAGTTCGGGGCCAGGGTTCTGGACAGGCTCCTGACCAACTACTGAGTCCCTCCGCAGCCGAAAGCCACAGCAGCCACGAAAGCCAGGTCATGACACCGGAACAGATCCTCACCGACCCCCTGCTGGACCGTATCCGCGGCCGTGCCGCCCGCTATGACCGGGAGAACGGGTTCTTCACTGAGGACCTGGAAGAACTCGCCGCTGCCGGCTACCTCAAGATCTTTGTGCCGGCGTCCGACGGCGGCCTGGGCCTCGGCCTCGCCGCGGCAGCCCAGCTGCAAAGGAGGCTGGCGACGGCGGCCCCGGCCACCGCGTTGGCGATCAACATGCATTTGGTATGGACCGGCGTCGCACATGTCCTCGCCGCCCGCGGCGATTCCTCCCTGGACTTTGTCCTCCGGGAGGCGGCGGAGGGGGAGATCTTCGCCTTCGGGAACTCTGAAGCCGGCAACGATTCGGTGCTGTTCGATTCCCGGACCGTCGCAGCCCCGCAGGCGGACGGGAGCTACAGCTTCACCGGGCGGAAAATCTTCACCAGCCTGTCCCCGGCCTGGACAAGGCTCGGCATCTTCGGCAAGGACGGTTCAGCCAGGGACGGCGAGGGGGAGCTGGTGCACGGCTTCCTCGGCAGGGAGTCCGCCGGCTACGACATCCTGGAAGACTGGGACACCCTGGGCATGCGTGCGAGCCAGTCAAACACCACGGTCCTGGACGGTGCCCTGGTGCCAGCGGACCGGATCTTCCGAAAACTGCCGGTGGGCCCAAACACGGACCCGATGATCTTCGCGATCTTCGCATGTTTCGAGACCTTGTTGGCTGCCGTTTACACCGGGCTCGGCGAGCGGGCGCTGGCCCTGGGCGTCGAGGCCGTCAAACGCCGGACATCCTTCAAGAACGATGGACGCAGTTACGCCCAGGACCCGGATATCCGTTGGAAGGTGGCGGAAGCCGCCATGGCAATGGATGCCTTGTATCCCCAGCTGGCAGAGCTCTCGCGTGACGTTGATGGCCTGGTGGACCACGGCGGCCAGTGGTTCCCACGGCTGGTGGGCCTCAAGGTCAGGGCCACGGAGACCGCGCGTACGGTTGTGGACCTGGCTATCCGGGTCTCAGGGGGTTCCAGCTACTTTCGGGGATCCGAACTGGAGCGGTTGTACCGGGACGTGCTCGCCGGGATGTTCCACCCCTCGGATGACGAGTCCGCGCACAACACCGTGGCCAATGCCTGGCTGGGACCGCTGGACACGCACTAGCAGGCTAGACCGTGCGCTGCACCTGGATGACTTTGCGGCGCAACCAGAAGCGCCTGCCTCCGCCTACGTAAAGCCGGCTGCGTTCCAGTTCCCACTTGCCGTATTCGGAATGCTCAACAAGGCGCCGACGCGCTTCCGGAAGGGAATCCTCAGGGCCGACCGTCAGTACCAGATACTCGTACTGCCTCGCATAGTCCCGCTCCCGCTGGACTGAACTGCTCAGAAAATGTTCTTTCATTGCTCTCCATTTTCGTCCTTTTCCGGCTAACGTGAAGTCATGAGCATCGATCCGCGTGTCGCGCTTCAGTCCCTGACCACAGCCCTGGAAGAACACCTGATCGCAGCCTCCGCACGGCGGGGCGAAGGAGACCCAACCGTCGAAGCGGCGTTCTTTGCCGTTGCTGATGCTTTCGAAGTCTACGACGATTCCCTTTATGAGGCCTACGGCGAGGTCACCCCGCTTGAAGTCATCGACGACGTGGACGACGAAGACGAAGAAGAAGAAGCCGAGGACGACGAAGACTTGGAGATCGTCGACGATTAGTCAGGTTCCGGGTGCCACGATTCAGGGGCCCGACAGCCTGCTTCCTCCGTAACTTCAATCCACCGCGGAAACGTCTTCCAGCGCCCGCGCGATTTCCGCAGGCACGTGTGTCAGCTGCGAATCCAGGATCTCCTTGAGCTGCACGGGAGACCTGGCCCCCACGATCGCGGTCGCCACTCCGTGCTGCGACAGCAGCCAGCTCAGGGCAACATCGATTGATGACCGGCCCAGTCCCCGCGCGGCCATCGCAACCGCCTCCACGATCCTGGACGCCGGCTCCTCCAGGTAGGGCTCAACGTAGCCGGCCAGGCGCTTCTGTGCCGCCCGGGAATCCGCCGGGATGTGCCCGCGGTACTTCCCGGTGAGCACTCCGCGGCCCAGGGGCGCCCAGGCAAACAGTCCCAGGCCCGCGTCCTCGATGGCCGGGATGAGCTCTGATTCAGGCTTCCGCTGCAGCAACGAGTATTCCGTCTGGCTCGCCACGAGCGGGAAGCCGGCCACGGCGGCGGCCTTGGCCGCCTGCCACCCTGTGAAATTCGACACTCCCGCATAGCGGGCGCGTCCCGTGCGTACCGCGAACTCCAGGGCTGACAACGTCTCCTCCAGGGGGACATTCGCGTCCCAGGCCTGCGCAAACCAGACGTCGACATAGTCGGTGCCGAGCCGGGCAAGGCTGGCATCAAGTCCGGAGAGCATGCCGTTACGTGAGGTATCGACGCTGCGCCGGCCGTCCGACGTCGAAATTCCTGCCTTGGTGGAAATCACCACTTCCGAGCGGGAGACGACGTCACCCAGCAGGGACCCCAGGAGGGCCTCCGCCTGGCCATCGGCGTAGGAGGCAGCGGTGTCTATCAACGTCCCGCCGGCGTCAACGAACGACCTGAGCAGTTCGGAGGCATCCTGCTCATCCGTCTCCCGTGCCCACGACATCGTTCCAAGGGAGAGTGAGGACACGCGCAACCCACTGTTGCCGACATAACGCTGCTGCATAGCAGTTAGCTTACGGGGATTCACCATGCTTCATGACGTAGGGTCTATAAACGTGAACTGGTTTGAAGCGGCCCTGCTGGGTCTTGTCCAAGGGCTGACCGAATTCCTCCCGATTTCCTCTAGCGCCCACCTGCGCATCGTCGGATCATTCCTGCCAAATGCAGCGGATCCGGGCGCGGCCTTTACAGCCATCACCCAGCTCGGAACCGAGACAGCGGTAATCGTTTACTTCTGGCGGGACATTGTCAGGATCGTCAAGGCCTGGGCCGGCACGTTGACGCGGCGCGTGCCGACGGACGACCCGGATGCCCGAATGGGCTGGCTCGTGATTCTGGGGAGCCTCCCCATCATCGTCCTCGGCCTGATCTTCCAGGACCAGATTGAATCCGTCCTTCGCAGCCTCTGGATCGTAGCCACCATGCTCATAGTCTTCGGCCTGATCCTCGCCGTGGCAGATGCGGTGGGCCGCCAGGAGCGCGAGCTGACGAGGTTGACCTACAAGCACGGCATCTTTTACGGGTTCGCCCAGGCCATGGCCCTCATCCCCGGCGTGTCGCGGTCAGGTGGAACCATCACGGCCGGCCTGCTGATGGGGTACACCCGTGAAGCCGCAGCCCGGTATTCGTTCCTGCTGGCCATTCCGGCCGTGTTCGGCAGCGGGCTGTACCAGCTGTACAAGGTGATGTCCAAGGACGGCATCACGGGGCCCTACGGCTTGCCGGAAACGGCGCTGGCCACTCTGATCGCCTTCGTTGTTGGCTACGTCATCATCGGCTGGTTCCTGAAGTTTGTCTCCACCCGCAGCTACCGGCTCTTCGTCTGGTACCGGATTTTCCTTGGGCTGGCACTGTACTTGCTGCTCGGTTTCAATGTCATCAGCGCCTAGCACTAGGCTTGGCCTGTGAAATCCTGGATCTCCCGCCCTGTCCCTCAGCTCCCGGGCCGCATGCCCGCCGTTCGGATTTTCGACACCGCCGCGGGGGCTTACAGCACCCTCGATGCCACGGGTGAACAATCACTATATGTCTGCGGAATCACCCCGTATGACGCAACCCATATGGGGCACGCGGCCAGCTATGTCGCTTTTGACCTGCTGAACCGGGCGTGGCGGGACGGCGGCCAGCGCGTTGCCTATGTCCAGAACGTCACCGACGTCGACGACCCCCTTCTCGAGCGGGCCACGGCAACAGGCGTTGACTGGCGCGACCTTGCCGCAAGCCAGATCGAACTCTTCCAGACCGACATGGCTGCCCTTAACGTCCTGGCGCCGGACCACTACGTCGGTGCGGTCGAATCCATCCCGGAAATCGTTCCCGCCATTGAACGCCTCCTGCACCTCGGCCTTGCATACCGCGTTACCGGCACTCCCGGTGAGCCGGACGGCGACGTCTACTACGACGTCGAGGCCGCCAGCAAGCACTCCGCGGAGGCCAAGGACGCCTGGACCCTGGGATCAGTGTCCGGGCTCTCCGAAACCGAGATGCTGGAACTCTTCGCCGAACGCGGTGGCGACCCGGGCCGCCGTGGCAAGCGGCAGGCCCTGGATCCGCTGCTTTGGCGCGTGGCCCGCGACGGCGAACCCAGCTGGGCGGGCGGCGAACTGGGTTCAGGCCGGCCAGGCTGGCACATTGAGTGCACGGTCATTGCACAGAAGTACCTGCCGGCACCCTTCACCGTTCAAGGCGGAGGATCCGACCTCATCTTCCCGCACCACGAGATGGGCGCGGGACACGCATACTCGCTGACCGGCGTTCCCCTGGCACGGCATTTCGCCCACGCCGGGATGGTGGGCCTCGACGGCGAAAAGATGAGCAAATCCAAGGGAAACCTGGTGCTCGTGTCCAAACTCCGGGCTGCCGGCGAGGAACCCGCGGCCATCCGCCTGGCAATCCTCGCCCACCATTACCGCACGGACTGGTCCTGGACAGAGGCAGGCTTCGCGCAAGCAAAGACAAGGCTTGCCGAGTGGCGGGACGCCCTCACTATGGCTCCGGGGGAGTCAGCCGCCACACTTATCGCCGAGATGCGGAGCGAACTGGCCAACGACCTGAACGCCCCGGGCGCCCTCGCTGCCGTGGACCGCTGGGCCGTCGCCGCAAAGCAGCAGGCAGGGGCCGGCTCGCCGATGGACCAGGCGCTGGTCAGTGACGCCGTCAATGCCCTGCTCGGCGTCGAACTCTAACTCTTTTGCAACAGGGCGCGGTCCCCGGCGAAATTCGCCGGGGACCGCTCCCTGTTTAAAACTGCGCCCTACTGCTTGTCCTTGCCGCGGCGTTTGAGGTAGCGCTCGAACTCGCGCGCAATGGACTCGCCGCTGGCCTCCGGAAGGTCAGCGGTGTCCTTGGCTTCCTCCAACTGCCGCACGTACGCTGCAATTTCCGGGTCCTCGGTGGCAAGCTCATCCACACCGCGTTCCCAGGCGTCTGCTTCTTCCGCCAGTTCGTGCGTGTCAAGCGGCACCTGGAGCAACTCCTCAATCTTATGAAGAAGGGCGAGCTGGGCCTTGGGGGAGGGGGCCTGCGCGACATAGTGCGGAACGGCCGCCCAGAGGGACACTGTAGGCAGGCCGGCCAGCAGCGCCACTTCCGAAAGTACGCCGACAATCCCCACCGGTCCCTCGTACTGCGAGGCCTCAAGGTTCATGCGCTCCCGGAGGGCGCTATCGTCCGTGGACGTGCTCACCGGGATGGGACGGCTGTGGGGAACATCCGCGAGCAGGGCGCCCACCAGGATGACGTAGTCCACGTGCAGGGCCTCGGCATGGACCAGCAGTTCAGCGGTATAGGCCCTCCACTTATAGGACGGCTCCGTGCCCTGGACGAAGATCACATCGACATTCGCGTCCGGGGCGCTGGCTTTGTAAATCCGCGTGGACGGCCATTTGATTTTGCGTTCCCCGGAGGACGTCCGGCGGATGGTTGGTCGTGTGAACTGGAAGTCGTAGTACTCGTCGGCATCAATCGATGCCACCTTTTTGCCGCCCCATAGTTTGTTCAGGTAACGCAAAGCGTCGCTCGCCGCTTCGCCGGCATCATTCCAGCCTTCAAAGGCGGCGAGCATCACCGTGATGCGCTGGCCTTCTGGCACGGGCTGCAGCAGCCGCTCCGGCTCGGGCGTGGCACCCGGTTCGCTGGTGTCTCCGTCGAAGCTATTCATTTCTTCACCCTACGTCCAAGACCCCGCCGGGTGCATGGAATGAAGCGCCACAAATCTTGCGCAGGTCGCAGCCGCACCGCTGCAACACAACATCCCGCCGCCTGATATTCGCCGAGGGCGTAGTGCACGCCGCCTCCCGAGGGGCGCACCGTAGACTTGGAGCTATGCGATCCTCAGCCTCCCAGCCACTTCTCAAAGCCGCTTTATGGGACATGGATGGCACTATCGTCGACACTGAACCGTACTGGATCGAAGCTGAGCATGCGCTCGTTGCCGCCCACGGCGGACAGTGGTCCCACGCGCAGGCCATGCAGCTGGTGGGACAATCCCTGGTCTTCTCGGCAGGGGTTCTCCAAAAGGCCGGAGTCAAGCTTGAGGCCCGGGAGATCATCGACTCACTGACGGCCCGGGTCGTCAGTAAAGTCCGCAAGTCCGTTCCCTGGCGCCCGGGGGCGCGTGAACTGCTGGACCAGCTCCATGAGGCAGGCATCCGATGCGCCCTCGTGACCATGTCCGAAGGGCCGCTTGCACGTGAGGTCGTCGCGGCACTGCCGAAGCCCTACTTCGAGTTCCTGGTCACCGGCGACACCGTCACCAACGGAAAGCCCCACCCGGAGGCCTACCTCAAAGCAGTCGAACTGCTCCAGCAAGGAGATTCCGCACTGACTATCGCCGACTGCGTTGCGCTCGAAGATTCGGCGCCCGGCGTTGCTGCCGCCATGGCCGCAGGAGTGGCGACCGTGGCGATCCCGCACATCGTTCCGCTACCGGACGATCCGGCCCGGGCCACCTGGCACTCCCTCGAAGGCCGCACCGTGGCCGACCTGCAGCAGTTGGTGGCCCGGCGCAGCGAATTCGCTGTAGGGGACATCGGCCTGGAAGATGCAGCATTCCGGAGCCACGGCCTTGACTGACCCGGCGGGCGGCAGCGACCCGAAGGTTGCCAATGGCCGCAGGGAAGGCATATCGCTGGGCCGCATCGCGGGTATCAGGGTAGTCCTGGCGTATTCGTGGTTCATCATTGCTGCGTTCACCGTGATTGTGTACGGACCCGTGCTGGAGGGGCAGTACCCGGACATGGGAATCACGGCCTACTACGTGGCCTTCGCTTATGCCCTGCTCCTGCTCCTCTCAGTACTTGTCCACGAGCTCGCCCACGCCCTGACGGCCAAGATCTTCCACTGGCCCACCGAGAAAATCGTGCTCAACCTCTGGGGCGGCCACACGCAGTTCGAGGGCTTCACCGCAACGCCCGGACGCTCGGTGCTGGTGGCGATGGCCGGGCCTGCTGCGAACCTGGCACTGGCCGGTGCCGGCTGGCTGTTCATCCTGGCAACGGATCCCTCCGGCGTGGCGGGAATCCTGTCCAACATCTTTGTCTGGGCGAACCTGCTCATCGGCATCTTCAACGTCCTTCCTGGGCTGCCGCTCGACGGCGGCCGCCTCGTTGAGTCCGCTGTCTGGAAAGCCACCGGAAGCCAGGAAAAAGGCACCGTGGCCGCCGGCTGGGCAGGGCGCATCATTGTCATTGCCCTTGCGGTCTGGTTCGTCCTGCTTCCGCTGGCGCGCGGCGACCGCCCCGACGTTTCACTGATGCTCATCACCGTGCTGGTGGGCAGCTTCCTGTGGATGGGGGCGTCGGCCTCCATCCAGCACGGAAGGCTTCGCAGCCGGCTGCACCTTGTCAACGCAGCGGCCCTCGCGGAACCAGCGGTCGGAATACCCGAATCCTCCACCGTGGCCGACGTTCTGCGGCTTGCTCCGCAAGGCACCCCTGCCATCGTTCTCTGCGGATCGGACGGACGTCCGGCCGGAATAGTCTCCGATGTCGCCGCCGCCTCCGTTCCCGCAGGTGCCGCAGCAACAACCCCCGCCACCGCAGTGGCGCACGCCCTCAGCGCCGGCGCCTACGTGCCCGAATGGTCCCAGGGCCAGGAGCTGGTGCAGTACCTTGCTCAGCTTGAGGGCCACGAGTATGCCGTGGTGGACCACCACGGAAAGGTGACCGGTCTGCTCCGCCAGCAGGCCGTGGTGACCGCCATTACAGGCAAAGAAATGCGCCGCGGCGGGCGCGCCAAGGCGCAGAACCGGTAGAGTTACCTGCCGGTCGTGAAATACCGCTGCTCGGGCCCGCAACTGGTGCCCGGCCGTACTGATGCGTGGCCACCCAGGTTTACAAAAGCGAGGAATATTCCATGAGCAGCGAAACTGCCGCCAACAACATCACGCGGGACGACACCGCAGACGCCGCCGGCACCACCGGGGTAGTACCCGTGGGTGCCGCCCGCCGCCGGGGTCCGTTCCGCGAAGGCGAGCGTGTGCAGCTGACTGACGAGCGCGGCCGGATGAACACCATCACACTGGAGGCCGGGGGAGCGTTCCACACCCACCGGGGCTTCCTTAACCATGATGAAATCATTGGGCAGGCCGATGGATCCGTCGTGACCAACAACGTGGGGCAGCAGTACCAGACGCTCCGTCCGCTGCTCTCGGACTTCGTACTCTCCATGCCCCGCGGGGCTGCCGTGGTCTACCCCAAGGACGCCGGCCAGATCGTCACCATGGCGGACATCTTCCCCGGCGCCCGTGTGGTGGAAGCCGGTGTGGGGTCAGGTGCGTTGTCGATTTCGCTGCTGCGGGCAGTCGGCGACAACGGCTATCTGCACTCCTTTGAACGGCGCGAGGAATTCGCGGACATTGCCCGCGGCAACGTGGAAACAATCTTCGGCGGACCGCACCCCGCGTGGAAGATTTCCCTCGGGGACTTCCAGGAGGAAGTGGTCCGCAGCGAAGCACCCGGATCCGTGGACCGCGTAGTGCTGGACATGCTGGCACCCTGGGAATGCCTTGACGCCGTCGCCACGGTTCTCGCCCCGGGCGGCGTGTGGATCAACTACGTTGCCACCGTGACCCAGCTGTCCAGGACGGCGGAAGCAATTCGGGCCGATGGCCGCTTCACTGAGCCCGACGCCTGGGAATCCATGGTCCGCGGCTGGCACCTGGAGGGCCTTGCCGTCAGGCCGGACCACCGCATGGTGGCCCACACTGGATTCCTGCTGGTCACCCGCAGGCTCGCGGACGGCGTCACCGGCATCTCGGTAAAACGCCGGCCGTCCAAGACGGACTTCAACGAGGACGACGTCAACGCCTGGACTCCCGGCGCTGTAGGAGAGCGGCTCGTCTCCGACAAGAAACTCCGCCGCGCTGCACGAGATGCCATCGCCGGAACCCACGTCAAGGACGACCCGGAGGTCACGAACTAGTCCGTATTTCGGATGTCTCCAGCAGTACCCGGCTTCTTGGGGCTAAGGT
This sequence comes from Arthrobacter sp. PvP103, assembly GCF_017833075.1. Taxonomy (NCBI): domain Bacteria; kingdom Bacillati; phylum Actinomycetota; class Actinomycetes; order Micrococcales; family Micrococcaceae; genus Arthrobacter; species Arthrobacter sp. PvP103. The sequence continues at coordinate 166,099 of NZ_JAFIBQ010000001.1, forward strand.
CTTAATAGAAGCGCAGGAAGGGGCTGATGCATGATGGAGACTCCGAACAACGACTCCTCACGGACACCGGACGAGGCCGCAGGGGCACCGGACCCTGAGAGTGCCCGCTACGTAGCCAACGAACTCTCAGTTGCGGACCGTCAGGTGAACATCCTCCGGGACAAGCTGCGGCACATAGACCGCCAGCTTGCCGCCGCGACGCAGAACAACTCAAAACTGGTGGGCATGCTGGAAACCGCCAAGGCGGAAATCCTGCGCCTCAAGAACGCCCTGGACCAGGAAGGCCAGCCGCCCTACAGCTTTGGGACCATTCTGCAGCTGAACCCCAAGCGGCAGCCCACAGCCGGCAACAGCGGGCAGGCCGCCACGGAAGAATCGGTGGACATCTTCAACGCCGGCCGCAAAATGCGCGTCGGCGTGAGCCCGCTGGTAAACATGAATCAGCTTGCCGTGGGGCAGGAAGTCCTCCTCAACGAAGCACTGCTGGTGGTGGCGGGCCTCGGCTACGAACGCGCCGGGGAACTGGTCACGCTCAAGGAGATGCTGGGGACCGACCGTGCCTTGGTCGTGGGACGCGCTGACGAGGAACGGGTCATCCGCCTTTCCGGGGCGCTGATGTCGGAGAAGCTCCGCGTGGGCGACGCCCTCTCCATCGACTCGCGGACGGGGTATGCCCTCGAGAAGGTTCCGCGCTCGGAGGTGGAGAACCTTGTGCTCGAAGAGGTCCCGGACATCACGTATGAGGACATCGGCGGCCTGGGCCCGCAGATCGAACAGATCCGGGATGCCGTCGAGCTGCCGTTCCTGCACCCGGACCTCTACCGCGAACACGGCCTGAAGGCCCCCAAGGGGATCCTCCTTTACGGCCCGCCGGGATGCGGCAAGACGCTGATCGCCAAGGCTGTGGCCAATTCGCTTGCTGCCCGGGCCGCCGAGCGCACCGGGAACGTGGACCTGAAGAGCTACTTCCTTAATATCAAGGGCCCGGAGCTCCTGGACAAGTACGTCGGCGAGACCGAGCGGCACATCCGCCTGATCTTCTCGCGTGCACGGGAAAAGGCCTCGGACGGCAGCCCGGTTGTTGTGTTCTTCGACGAGATGGATTCGTTGTTCCGCACGCGCGGCACCGGCATCTCCTCGGACGTGGAAACGACCATCGTCCCCCAGCTCCTGAGCGAGATCGACGGCGTCGAGCGCCTGGACAACGTGATTGTCATCGGCGCGTCCAACCGTGAGGACATGATCGACCCGGCCATCCTGCGCCCGGGCCGGCTGGACGTCAAGGTCAAGATCCAGCGGCCGGATGCAGAAGCCGCCGCCGATATCTTCTACAAGTACATCACCACGGACCTTCCGTTCCACGAGTCCGACCTCGCCGAACACAGCGGCGACGTCCAGGCGACCGTCGACGCCATGATCCAGCGCACCGTTGAGGCAATGTACTCCACCGAGAAATCCAACGAGTACCTCGAAGTGACGTACGCCAACGGCGATACCGAGATGCTGTACTTCAAGGACTTCAACTCCGGCGCCGTGGTGCAGAACGTGGTTGACCGTGCCAAGAAGTACGCCATCAAGGATCTTCTGACCACACAGCAAAAGGGTCTTCGCATCGACCACCTGCTGCGGGCCGTCGTCGATGAATTCCGTGAACATGAGGATATGCCCAACACCACCAACCCGGATGACTGGGCGCGGATCTCCGGCAAGAAGGGTGAACGCATCACCTATATCCGCACGATCGTCCAGGGCAAGGCAGGACAGGAACCCGGGAAATCCATCGAGACAATGCCCAGCACGGGCCAGTACCTGTGACGCCGCGCAGCGCCGGGGTTCCCGGCGCCCCGCTCCCGGCGGGCGGGGCCATGCGGGTGATGGGTTCGGAAACCGAATACGGCATCCACGCTCCGTCGGCGCCGGGCGCCAACGCCACGATGATGTCCGCCCGGGTAATTCAGGCCTATGCCCAGCTGACCCGCCAGCGCGCTGCAGGCGGGGCGGAAACACGGTGGGACTACACGGACGAGGAACCCCTGCATGACGCCCGGGGCTGGACCCTCGAACGCAACCAGGCCGACCCAAGCCAGCTGACGGACCAGCCCCCGGTCCTCGACGCCGAAGCTGTGGCGCTGGCCTACGGACGCGAAGAACTGGAGCAGGACGGCGAAGACGAAACCGGCTCGCTCCTGATGAACATGGTGTTGGGCAATGGCGCGCGCCTGTACGTGGACCACGCGCATCCGGAATATTCCAGCCCGGAGGTGACGAATCCGCTTGACGCGGTTGCCTGGGACGCTGCAGGAGACCTGGTGGCACTTTCGGCGGTACGCCGCATGGCCGCCGATCCGCAGCTTCCGCCGGTGAACCTGTACAAGAACAATACGGACAACAAGTCGGTGTCCTACGGCTCGCACGAGAATTACCTCATGCCGCGGGCGGTGCCCTTTGGCGACATCGTCCGGGGACTCACGCCTTTCTTCATCACGCGTCAGATCATGTGCGGTGCCGGCCGCGTGGGCCTCGGACAGGACAGCTCGCGGCCGGGCTACCAGATCAGCCAGCGGGCGGATTTCTTCGAGGCTGAGGTTGGTCTGGAGACGACCATCCGCCGTCCGATCATCAACACCCGTGACGAACCGCATGCCACGGCCGACAAATACCGCCGCCTTCATGTGATCATCGGAGACGCGAACCTCAGCCAGGCCGCCAACTACCTGAAGTTCGGCACCACGGCCATGGTGCTCAGCCTGATCGAGGCCGGACTTGCCCCCCGCGTTGAGGTCCACGAGCCGGTCGCGGCCCTCCAGGCCGTTAGCCATGACACGTCCCTGACCGCAACCCTCAGGCTTCTCGATGGCCGCCGCGTAACGGCTTTGGACCTGCAGTGGATGTACCACGAGGCCGCAGCCAAGCTCGCCCAGGACACCGGGGTGGCTGATTCCGTGGACGGCGACGGACACACCCACGCCCTCCTGGAACGCTGGGCTGCGACGCTGACGAATCTCGACAGTGACCGGACGGCTGCTGCCTCGTCCGTGGAGTGGCTTGCCAAGCTTTCCTTGCTGGAAGGCTACCGGCAGCGGGATGGACTGCAATGGAACGACGCCAGGCTGGGCCTTGTGGACCTTCAGTGGGCAGACGTCAGGCCCGAAAAGGGGCTTTACTACCGGATGCTTGCACGAGGCCGGATGGACCGGATCGTCGCCGACGAAACCATCGCCCGGGCGATGACGGAGCCGCCGTCGGACACGCGCGCATACTTCCGCGGCCGCTGCGTCAGCAGCTTCAGCAAGGACGTGGTCGGTGCAAGCTGGGACTCGGTCATCTTCGATGTACCGGGCCATGGACGGCTCCAACGAGTACCCACCCGTGAGCCCTTGAGGGGAACGGAAGCCCTCACCGGGGGCCTGTTTGCGAGGCACAAGGACACCGGGTCTTTCCTGGCAGAACTACTCGGACAAACTCCGCCTCCGCCACCGGCATAAAGCACCCCACCATGGCTTAAGGCGTGGCAATATGGGCTTACAGGATGTCCCCTCTCATCGGGGATGGATAGAAGGAGAAGGAAAATGGCAGGCCAGGAGCAGCAGCAGCCGCAGTCACGGGAGAGCGAATTCGAAGACGACGCCCCCGCAACGCCGCCCGCATCCGGAGAAGCCCAGGCGTCGGCAGCCACCCAAGGCGTGGATGACCTCCTGGACGAAATCGACGGCGTCCTCGAATCAAACGCCGAAGAATTCGTCCGTGCCTTCGTTCAAAAGGGCGGCCAATAGGGCCCAGGCTGCCATCGCCTGAACGGAGGGACGGCAGGCCGGACGCCCGAAGAGACGTTGATCCACCACGTTGAAGGAGTGCATCAGTGCAGGACACCACAGCCAACCAGGTAGCTGCCAACGCCACGTCATCATTCACTGAACACCTCCAACGCAACAGGCCCGGCCTGCTTCCCTACAATCAGCCGTTCCCGGCAGCGCTGACCGGGGCGGGATCACAGCCGTTGCAGGTGCCGCACGCCACCACCATCGTTTCCCTGACCTATGGCGGGGGAGTCCTGATGGCCGGAGACCGCCGCGCCACGATGGGGAACGTCATCGCCAGCAGGCACATCGAAAAAGTGTTTCCTGCCGACAGCTATTCGGTGCTGGGAATTGCCGGCACTGCAGGCATCGCCATCGATCTCACGCGGCTGTTCCAGGTGGAGCTGGAACACTACGAAAAGATCGAGGGAACCCTGCTGAGCCTGGAGGGTAAAGCCAACCGGCTCGGTGCCATGATCCGCGGAAACCTGCCCATGGCCATGCAGGGACTGGCCGTAGTGCCGTTGTTCGCCGGGTTCGACCTGCCCGTCGGCATCGGCCGCCTGTTTTCTTACGACGTCACCGGCGGACGGTACGAGGAGAAGGAACACCATGCCGTGGGTTCCGGTTCCGTGTTTGCTCGAGGTGCACTCAAGAAACTTTGGCGGCCGGGGCTGACGGCCGAAGAGGCCGTGGCCGTGGCCGTTGAATCCCTTTACGACGCGGCTGACGACGACTCGGCAACCGGCGGACCGGACCCCGTCCGGCAGTTGTGGCCGGTTGTCTATACCGTTGAACGTTCAGGCGCCAGGCGCATACCCGACCATGACCTCGCCTCCGTAGCCGGCGCCATTATCGAGGCCAGGACCACGGCACGGCGGGAGGCCTGAGATGACCCAACAGTTTTATGTGTCACCCGAACAGCTGATGAAGGACCGTGCGGACTTCGCACGGAAGGGTATCGCCCGCGGCCGCTCGGTCGTGGTCATCAGCTGCGAGGAGGGAATTGCACTCGTCGCGGAAAATCCCTCCCCGTCGTTGCACAAAATCGGTGAAATCTACGACAAGATCGCCTTCGCCGCCGTCGGAAAATACAACGAGTTTGAAAGCCTCCGCCAAGCGGGAGTCCGGTACGCGGACGTCCGCGGCTACTCCTACGACCGGGAGGACGTCACAGCAAGGGGCCTGGCCAGCGTCTATGCGCAAAGCCTGGGTGCAGTGTTCACGGCCGAACAGAAACCGTTTGAAGTTGAGCTTGCAGTAGCGGAAGTCGGAGGGAACCAGTCGGACGACCACCTGTACCGGCTGACGTTCGACGGTTCGATCGCTGATGAGAAACGCTTCATCGTGATGGGCGGCCAGGCCGACAAGGTGGCCGAGACGGTGGAGGGCGGGTGGCAGCAGGAACTGAACTTCGCCGGTGCAATCAGGCTCGCAATGAAAGGGCTCGTCACCGACAAGGAAGCCGGCGAACTTCCGGCGTCAGCCCTGGAAGTTGCAGTACTGGACCGCGCTTCGGAGAGCACCCGTGGATCCCGGCGGGCCTTCCGGCGCCTCGGCGACGACGAAATCGCCGCCCTGCTGTCTAAGGAGAACTGAAATGGACAAGCGCATTTTCGGCATTGAAACCGAATTCGGCATCTCGTACTCGAGCCCGGACTCGCGTCCGCTAGCACCGGAGGAAGTGGCACGCTACCTCTTCCGCAAGGTGGTCAGCTGGGGCCGTTCCTCCAATGTGTTCCTGACGAACGGGTCACGCCTATACCTGGACGTGGGCTCCCACCCCGAGTACGCGACCGCCGAATGCGACGACCTGGGACAGCTGATCGCGCACGACCGCGCGGGTGAACTGATCCTGGACGACCTCGTGGACGAGGCCCAGGAAAGGCTCGCCGCCGAGGGATTCAACGGCACCGTTTACCTTTTCAAGAACAACACCGACTCCGCGGGCAATTCATACGGCAGCCACGAAAACTACCTCATTCCCCGCCGCGGTGAATTCTCGAGGCTGGCCGAGATCCTCATCCCCTTCCTGGTAACACGCCAGCTCATCGCCGGTGCCGGCAAGATCCTGAAGACCCCGCACGGCGCCACTTTTGCCTTTTCCCAGCGCGCGGACCATATCTGGGAAGGCGTTTCCTCCGCAACCACCCGGTCCCGTCCCATCATCAACACCCGGGACGAACCGCACGCCGACGCTGAGTTCTACCGCCGCCTCCACGTCATCGTGGGCGACTCCAACATGTCCGAAACTACGGCCCTGATGAAGGTCGGCACGGTGGACCTGATCCTCCGGATGATCGAGGCCGGGGTGATCATGCGGGACATGCGGATGGAGAATCCGATCCGCAGCATCCGTGAGATCTCCCACGACCTCAGTGGAAGGGCGCTCATCCGCCTTGCCAACGGCCGTCAGCTGACAGCCCTGGAAATCCAGCGTGAGTACCTGAACAAAGTCACGTCCTTCGTTGCCGAGAACGGCGCCCACAACCAGCATGTGCCGCTCATCCTGGACCTCTGGGAACGGACGCTCACGGCCATTGAAAGCGGAGACACCAGCACGATTGACACTGAGATCGACTGGGCCATCAAGAAAAAGCTGATGGACAGCTACCGGAAACGGCACGGACTCGGGCTGGATGCACCGAGGATCGCCCAGCTTGACCTCACCTACCACGACATTTCGCGGACCCGCGGGCTCTACTACCTGCTGCAGTCCCGCGGTGCTGTCCGCCGGGTGGTGGATGACACTGCCGTCAAGGACGCTGTTGATGCCCCGCCGCAGACAACCCGGGCAAAGCTCCGCGGGGACTTTGTCCGCCGCGCCCAGGAACTGGGCCGCGACTATACGGTTGACTGGGTGCATCTGAAGCTCAACGACCGCGCCCACCAGACGATCCTCTGCAAGGATCCGTTCCGCAACGTGGACGAGCGCGTGGATGCCCTCCTGGACTCTATGGGCTGATACCCAGCTTCAGGGGCTATTCTGGATGGGGCCGTTTAACCGGCCCCGACTGCGTTGCCGCAGGCTCCACTTGCGGCAACGCATCCATCTTGCCCCGACGAAAGTTCTTACGTGCGCCGACTACTAGCAATTCTCATTCCCGGACTGCTGCTGATATCCGCCTGCGGCGGAACGCCCGCAGCCCCGGAACCCACCAGCCAGTCTGCTGGCGAGACCGCCAAGCTCGACTCCCTGAAGCTTACGGACAACGGGGACAAGAAGGCACCCGGAGTCGCATTCGACAAGCCCCTGGACGTGAAGGAACCCACCGTCAAGGTGGTCACCGAGGGCGACGGGGAACGCCTCAAGGCCAACCAGATCGCCGACATCTCCATCCTCGCCGTCAGCGGCAAGGACGGCTCCACCCTTGAAGACACCTTTGCCAAGGACCCGGAGCCTCTTGAATTGAACGATGCCCTCAAGACCGGAAACGCCGTGATCTACAACGCGTTTGTGGGCGCCAAGATTGGCTCGCAGCTGGCTCTCGCCGTCCCCGGCCAGGCCGCCAAGGAAGGTGCCGAGGCCGGCCCCACGCAATTGCTCGTGGTCAAGGTCCTCTCCGCGAAGGACGCCCCGAAGGTGCTCGACAAGCCTGAGGGTGAGACGGTCACGCCTCCCGCCGGGCTTCCCACCGTCAAGGAAAACGACAAGGGCATCCCGGAGATCTCTGTTGAGGGCGTCAAGGCACCCACGGCACTCGTCTCCCAGGACCTGGTCAAGGGCACCGGCCCCGCTGTGAAGGAAACCGACACCCTGACGGTGAACTACGTCGGAGTCACCCTGAACGGCGGAACGAAATTCGATTCCAGCTTCGACCGCGGCGAAAAGGCCAGCTTCCCGCTGACCGGCGTCATCAAGGGCTGGACGCAGGGCCTTGCCGGCAAGACCGTGGGCTCACGCGTCCTCCTGGTCATTCCGAAGGATCTTGCCTACGGTGATGCGGGACAGGGCGAGGCCAAGGGCGACCTGGTGTTCGTCGTCGACATCCTCGGCGTCAAGTAAGCCAAACCAACCAAAAAGGAGCAAACATGTCATTTGGACAACGCAATTTCGACCGCCAGAAGCCGGAAATTGACTTCCCCGAAGGCGATGTACCCACCGAACTGGTCATCACTGACCTCATCGAGGGTGACGGAGCCGAGGCCAAGCCGGGCGACACTGTCTCCACCCACTATGTCGGAGTCGCCTGGTCCACGGGCGAAGAATTTGACGCCTCCTGGGGCCGCGGCGCTCCGCTGGACTTCCGCGTTGGCGTCGGCCAGGTCATCCAGGGCTGGGACCAGGGCCTGTTGGGCATGAAGGTCGGCGGCCGCCGCCGCCTGGAGATCCCCTCGGAACTCGCGTACGGTTCCCGCGGTGCCGGTGGAGCGATCGCCCCCAACGAAGCACTCATCTTCGTTGTGGACCTCGTCGGAGTCCGCTAGGCGGATCCGCGCCCTGCGCCGGCCGGGCAAGCTCTGCAGGGAGCGCGGTAACAATCGGAAGGAAATTTCCGTTTGTTGCCGCGCTTCCGGCGTTAAGCCGCGACGGCTTTAGTAACGTAGCCAAGGTGTCCGCCTTACGTACAGAACGCCTCCTGAACCTGCTCATCGCGCTGCTCAACACCCGCTACGGCCTGCGGCGCAGCGAATTGCGCGAAAAGGTCTACCGGGACACCAGCAGCAGCGAGGTGGCCTTTGGCCGAATGTTCGAGCGGGACAAGAGCGACCTCCGCCAGTTCGGCTTCGAAGTCGAAACGGTCATGGACCAGGGCTGGGGTTCGGATGATCCTGCCACCACGCGCTACCGCATCGGCAAGGAGTCCAACCGGCTTCCTGACGTGAACCTCACCTCCGCCGAATGCACTGTGCTCATTCTGGCAGCGCAGCTGTGGGAGCAGGCCGCGCTGGGGTCGGCCGCACAGAACGCCATGCGTAAACTGCAGGCAGCCGGCGGCCTCACGGAAGCCGAACTGCCGGCAGGCGTCCAGCCTCGGATCAGGCCCGCGGGCCAGGCCTTCGAGGACCTGGTCACGGCCATGCATGCCCAGCATCCCGTGACGTTTCGTTACCTGGCCGGCAGCACCGGCCGCGAAGAACTCAGGACTGTGGAGCCCTGGGGCCTGGGCAGCCGCTTTGGCCAGTGGTACCTGGTCGGCCTGGACCGGGGCCGTGCGGCGAAACGCTTCTTCCGTCTGTCCCGCTTCACCTCTGCTGTGACCGTCCGGGAAAAGGAACGGTATTCGCCCCCGCCGGGCTTCAACGTCCGGAAGGAACTTGATTCACTCCCCGAACTGCCGGTGCAGTCCGCCATCGTGGACGTGGCGTCCGGCAAGGTGCTGGGCCTGCGCAAGCGCGCGACAGGCGCCCCCACCGCCGGGATGCCGGTCGAGACGCACGACGGCGGTTGGGACCGTCTCACAGTCCCTTTCCGGGACGCTGAGGTGCTGGGCGAAGAACTCGCATCATACGGGCCGAACGTCACGGTGGTTGCGCCCCCCGAGCTGGTATCGGCGGTCCGGAGGAGGCTGAAGGCCGCTGCAGATTTCGCGGCTTCTCCGTCACCCGCGATCGTCTTCCCGGATAACCCTCCGGCGAAGCGCCCGCGGAAAAGGACGTCAGAGGACCAACTTCAGCGGATGCTTCAGCTCGTGCCGTTCCTGGTGCACAATCAGGGCCTTCATATCAGCGAAGTTGCTTCCAGTTTTGGAGTCACCCGAAAGGAGCTCGAAGACGATCTGCGCATCCTGATCTGCTCCGGCCTCCCCGAGGGATACCCGGACGATCTCCTGGACATCCAGTGGGAGGATGACCACGTCTACATCACGCAGGACCTTGACCTCAACCGTCCGGTCCGCTTTACCGTGGATGAAGCCTGCGCCCTGCTGACCGGCCTGGAGGCCCTCAACGGCCTGCCTGAGCTCGCGGAAGGGAGTGCGCTGGAGTCCGTCACGGTGAAACTGATGGCGGCAGCAGGGGAGGAGGGCCTGAAAGCGGCGTCCATCGCCGGCCCGGAGGTGGGTCCTGGCAATTCGGCGCATCTTGCGACGATCCGGCAGGCCATCACGGACGGGCTTCAGCTGCACCTAAAATACTTTTCCGCGCAGCGCGACTCCATGTCGGAGCGGGACGTCGACCCGCTGCGGCTCTACTCACTGGACAACACCTGGTACTTCGAGGCGTACTGCCACAGCGCACGAGACCTGCGGAATTTCCGGCTGGACCGCATAGAGACCCTGGAACCAAACGGCCGACGGGTCACCGAGGCGGCAAAACCCGCCGACGGCTTCCCGGTGAAACTGTTCACCCCGAACGACGACGACGCTCTGGTTATCGTCGAACTGGCACCCCAAGGCATCGGGCTGGCCGACGACTACTACGCCGAACGGACTGCCCCGCTCCCCAACGGCGGTCTCATTGCCGAAATCAGGTTCGGCAGCACCGGGTGGCTACCCATGTTCGTAGCCCAGCATGGCGGCGCGGTCCGCATTCTGGCACCGCAGGGCCTGGCCGATGCTGCCGGGGAATGGATCGACGCGGCCCTGGCCCGCTACGGCGGCTAGACTACACAGCATGCCTTGGTGGTCTTGGATCCTGATCTGGATAGCACTCGTAGCCGTTTCCCTGCTCTTCTATGTGCTCTTGGGAATCAGGCTCTTCAGGCAGTTCATGGCCACGGTCAAGGACCTTGGCGCTGCAGGCGAGCGATTCGGGGCACCCTTGGCCAACCTCAGCGAGCCGTCCCGACAGTCCGGCCCGGACGGAGAGCCCGGACGGGAGTCGGGGGCCAGCCCGGGTTCGGCGGTTTTTGCCTCGCCGATGCAGATGAGACATGATTACCTCACGTCCAAATCCTCCCGCAGGGAAGAGCGCCGTCAACGGCGCGTTCAGCGCAAAGCGGACCGTGGCCAACCCCAGGCGCTGCGCGACATCGAATTCGGTTAGACGTAGGATGTATTTCGAGGAAAGGACTTCCAGTGGGACGACTCTTTGATGGCCCTTGGCCCATCGTCATTATTATCATCGTGGCTCTATTGCTGTTTGCCGCGCCCAAACTTCCGGCCATGGCACGTAGCCTCGGCCAGTCCATGCGGATTATTAAATCCGAGGTCAAGGAAATGAAGAACGACGGCAAGCCCGAAACCAAGGACGGCACGGATCCCGTCGAAGGCAAAATCGTCAACCATCCGCAGTCCCGCCCACAAAACGGCGACTCCAGCAGCGGCACCGGCAGCGCAGACGGCACCGACGTTCCGCCGTCGAACCGCGTTTGACCTGAAGTGGCACTGACGAAGGGCCGAAAATCCAACCCTGAGGGTCGGATGGCCCTGCTGGATCACCTTAAGGAGCTCAAGAACCGGCTCATTAAGTCGGCCATTGGCCTGATCATCGGCGGCATCGGCGGGTGGATCCTCTACGACCCGGTCTTGAGCGCCCTGAAGGAACCGGTGGATCGGATTGCCGAAACCACCGGCGGCACTTCTTCGGTGAATTTCTCCAGCATCGCGTCGCCGTTTGATTTCAAACTGCAGCTTTCACTGTTGATTGGCGCTGTCATCTCCAGCCCCATCTGGATCTACCAGCTGTGGGCCTTCATCACCCCCGGCCTCACCAAAAAGGAGCGGCACTACACGCTCGGCTACATGGCCGCAGCCGTGCCGCTGTTCCTGGCCGGTGTGTGGGTTGGGTGGATGGTGACGCCGCAGGTGGTCCGCGCACTCACGCAGTTCACACCGGCCGGGTTCTCCAACCTCATCGATGCCCGTGACTACGTTGATTTCGTCACGCGAATGGTCTTGTTCCTTGGTCTCGCGTTCCTTGTCCCCGTGGTCCTGGTGGGCATTAACATGGCCGGCATCATCAGGGGTGAAACCATCCTGAAGGCCTGGCGCATCACGGTGTTCCTCGTCTTTGTACTGGCCGCCGTTGCTGCTCCGGGCGCAGATGCCCTGTCTATGTTCCTGCTTGCCGGCCCCCTGCTGGCACTGTTTTTCGCCGCCATCGGACTCTGTATCTTCAATGACCGGCGCCGGGACCGGAAGGCCGCGAAGACCGCCGCCGAAACTGAAGCGACGGCCGACGTTGCAACGCCCGGCACCGAACTGGGGAAACTGTAGTCCCGGGCCCACTAGGCTGGAAGTATGTCCTCCACAACCGGGCCACAGTCGCCGTCTGAACTCTATCGGGCCAGTGCCGAACGGACCGCAGAAGCTAAAACGTACCTCGGCGCCTTCGTCCGGACGCTGGATTTCGAACTCGACGATTTCCAGCGCCAAGCATGCCTGTCCCTGCAGCAGGGACGGGGAGTCCTGGTCGCGGCCCCCACCGGGGCCGGCAAGACCATCGTGGGGGAGTTCGCCATCTATCTGGCACTCCAGCGGGGGCTGAAGGCCTTCTACACCACCCCGATCAAGGCTCTGAGCAACCAGAAGTATTCGGAACTGGCGGATAAGTACGGCCCGGAGAACGTGGGGCTCCTCACCGGGGACACCAGCATCAATGGCGATGCCCCGGTTGTCGTCATGACAACCGAAGTCCTGCGGAACATGCTGTACGCGGATTCGGACACCCTGGACGATCTCGGCTTCGTGGTCATGGACGAGGTCCACTACCTCGCTGACCGTTTCCGGGGCGCCGTATGGGAAGAAGTCATCATCCACCTTCCCAGCGAAGTCCAGGTGGCCTCGCTTAGCGCTACGGTCTCCAACGCCGAGGAATTCGGTGCGTGGCTGGACACTGTGCGCGGACACACCGACGTCATTGTTTCCGAGCACCGGCCGGTGCCGCTCTGGCAGCACGTCATGGTGGGGCGTGAAATCGTGGACCTCTTCGCCGGGGAAACGACGTTCGATGAGATTGCCCCCGAAGGCGAATCGGATCCCGCCGCGACGACGATGACGGCCAACGCCGCCCTGGAGCGGGGCTTCGAAGTGAACCCGGACCTGCTGGCGATGGCGCGCACCGAGAGCCAGATGAATTCACGGGCCCGTTTCGGGCATGGCGGACGCAGCCAGCGCCGCCAACAACACCAGCGCGGCGACAACCGCCACGGCCAGGGCGGCCAGCAGAGCCCTGTCCGCAAGGCCAGCCGCCCCCAGGTTATCGCCAGCCTGGACCGCCAAGACCTGCTGCCCTCCATCACGTTCATCTTCTCCCGTGCCGGCTGCGACGCTGCAGTGGCCCAGTGCGTTTCAGCCGGATTGTGGCTGACCACTGAGCGCGAACAACAGGTCATCGCCCGCCGTGTGGATGAAGCGGCGCAGGACATCCCGTCGGATGATCTTGATGTGCTCGGGTTCTGGAGCTGGCGCGACGGCCTGCTGCGCGGGCTCGCTGCCCACCACGCAGGGATGCTTCCCACGTTCAAGGAAGTCGTGGAGAAGCTGTTCGTCGAGGGCCTGGTCAAGGCGGTGTTCGCCACGGAAACCCTGGCCCTGGGCGTCAACATGCCGGCACGGTCGGTGGTGTTGGAAAAGCTGGACAAGTTCAACGGTGAAGCCCACGTCGGGATCACGGCCGGCGAATACACCCAGCTGACCGGACGGGCCGGGCGCCGCGGAATTGACGTCGAAGGCCACGCCGTGGTGCTGTGGCAGCCCGGGACCGACCCGACAGCTGTTGCGGGCCTGGCGTCCCGGCGCACCTACCCGCTGAACTCCAGCTTCCGGCCCACGTACAACATGAGTATCAACCTCCTGGCACAGTTCGGCAGGCCACGCGCCCGGGAAATCCTGGAATCCTCTTTTGCCCAGTTCCAGGCGGACCGTTCAGTGGTGGGCCTGGCCAGGCAGGTGCGGAGCAGGGAGGAATCCCTGGCCGGCTTCCAGAAGTCCATGACCTGCCACCTGGGTGACTTCACCGAATACTCCCGGCTGCGGCGTGAGCTTTCGGATGCGGAGAATATCGCCTCCCGCAGCACCTCGCGGGCCCGTAAGTCCATTGCTGAGGACTCGCTGAGCAGGCTTCTGCCCGGCGATGTCGTGGATGTACCTACAGGCAGGGCTCCCGGCTTCGCAGTGGTGCTCGGCTCCGACCACAACTCCCGCGAACCGCGGCCCGCGGTGCTGACGTTGGACAACCAGCTGCGAAGGATAGGCCTCCAGGACCTTGAAGGGCCCATCACGCCGGTGACCCGGGTCCGGATACCAAAGTCGTTTAACGCAAAGGTGCCCAAGTCGAGGAAGGACCTCGCATCGTCGGTCCGCAACGCGATCCGGGAAAACCGCCCGCCTGCGCCCGGAAACGCCCGCAACACTGATTTCGGGCGTGCTGCGGCCCTGCCTGACGTGGAGAAGCGGATTAGCGATCTGCGCCTGGCGTTGCGTTCCCATCCCTGCCACGGCTGCAGCGAACGCGAGGATCACGCGCGGTGGTCGGAGCGCTGGTGGAAACTCCGGCGCGAAACGGATGGACTGGTCCGGGAAATCCAGAGCCGCACCAACACCATCGCCAAGACATTCGACCGGGTCTGCGACCTTCTCTCCAGCTACGGTTACCTCGAAACCTCCGAATCCGGAAAAGTATCCATCAATGCCGACGGCCAAAAACTGCGCCGGATTTACGGTGAGAAGGACCTCCTCATATCCCAGTCGTTGAGGCAGGGCGCATTCAGCGACCTCGATGCCACGGAAGTGGCGGCCCTGGCCAGCGTGCTGGTGTACCAGGCGAAACGGGAGGAACGCGGGCTCCGTCCCCGGATGCCCAGCGTGTCGCTGGAGACCGCCGTCGACATCGTCGTCCGGGAATGGTCCGTGCTGGAAGACGCCGAGGAAGAAAACAAGCTTCCGTTGACGGGGGAGCCGGAACTGGGGCTTGTCTGGCCGATCTTCAAGTGGGCCAAGGGCAAGCATCTCCAGGAAGTCCTCAACGGAACAGACCTGGCCGCGGGGGACTTTGTGCGGTGGGTCAAACAGGTTATCGACCTGCTGGACCAGCTGGCGAAGATCCCGGGACTGGATCCGCGGCTTTCACGGCTCTGCTCAGAGGCGATCGTCCTGGTGCGCCGCGGCGTGGTCGCCTATTCCACCGTGGTGTGACGCTACGGGCATCGCACCCCCCACTTCCACCATTTCAAGGCTGCTTAGGAGCACCACACAACATGACTGACGCACGGGCGGACCTGCCGGCCGAACAACGCAAAGTGACGCTGTACCGTAACGGTTCCGTCTACACCGCCGCCGACCCTTTCGCCACCGCCATGCTGGTGGACGGTGACACCGTTGCCTGGGTGGGATCAGAACAGGCGGCGACGTCGATCGCCGATGCGTCGATGGACATCATCGACCTCCATGGCGCTCTGCTGGCCCCCGGCTTTGTTGACTCACATGTGCACCTGACTGAAACGGGCATTGCCCTGGACTCCCTTCAGCTCGGGAGTTTGCGCTCAGCTGCCGAAATCCTGGATGCCGTAGCTTCCTCCGTCGCAGGCAAGTCAGTCGACGCCCGCGCCACGGTCCTCGGCCATGGCTGGGACGAAAGCGGCTGGGCCGATCAGGCGCTGCCCAGCCGTGAGGAACTGGAGCGCGCGGCGGGAGGCCGGCCCGTGTATTTGTCTCGGGTTGACGCCCATTCCGCCCTGGTCTCATCCTCACTGGCCGAGGCAGCCGGCCTGGCCGGCGTGGACGGCTTCTCCTCCGGGAGCCAGGTTAAGCGCCAGGCCCACACGTCCGCCAGGCGTGCAGCACGCCAGTTGCCGGCTGACCGCCTGCAGGGCTTTCAGTCACGTGCACTGGCCGAAGCGGCCGCCAACGGCTACGTGGCCGTGGCCGAAATGGCGGCGCCGCATATCGGCAGCGCAGCGGACCTGCGGATTGCGGCCGGGTGGAACAGCCCCGATGGCTCGCGGAAGGCTGTGCCTGAAGTACTGCCGTACTGGGGCCAGCTGGCGGGTTCCGAGGAGGAGGCCCGGGGCATCCTCGAAGGCCTTGGAGCCAGTGTGCGCGGCCTTGCCGGGGATCTGAACATCGACGGATCCCTGGGGTCCCGTACAGCCGCCCTAAGGGACGACTACAGCGATGCTCCGGGGGAGCGCGGCAGCCTCTACCTGTCGGTTGACGAAGCTGCAGCCCACCTTGCCGCCTGCTCGCTGCTCGGCATTCAGGCCGGGTTCCACGTCATTGGAGACGCCGGGCTCGACGCGGCGCTGGACGCCCTGGACCGGGCAGCAGCCGACGTAGGGGAGCAGCGGGTCAAGGCGGCAGGCCACCGGTTCGAACATGTGGAAATGGCCGACCCCGAGGCAATCGGCCGGCTCGCAAAGTACTCGGTGACCGTTAGCGTGCAGCCGGGATTCGACGCAGCGTGGGGCGGACCGGGACGCCTGTACCAGGAACGGCTGGGGCACCGGGAGCGCGGCATGAACCCCTTCGCCTCCTTCTATGCGGCGGGAGTCCCTATCTGCTTCGGCAGCGACAGCCCCGTCACTCCGCTCAACCCGTGGGCCAGCGTCCGCGCCTGCCTTGAGCACAGCAACCCGGACCAGCGCATCTCAGCCCGCGCGGCGTTCCTCGGCCACACGAGGGCAGGGTGGCGGGCAGCCAAGTACAACAATCCAATGGCTGGCCAGCTGGTTCCCGGCGCGCCCGCCAGCTTTGCGGTCTGGGAGGTGGAGGAACTGATGGTGCAGGTCGCGGACGGGCGGGTGCAGTCGTGGAGTACCGATCCGCGGGCGCGCACACCCTTGCTCCCGGCGTTGGACACCGGGAACGATCCCGTGTGCCTGCAGACCGTCCGCGACGGAAAAGAGTTGTTCACAAACGGTTCCCTTCAGTCATAGACCGTAAAGCTACCGGCGCGCCGTATGTCCCTGACCTGCGGTTACACCTAAAACCGCACGTCAAACGCGGGTTGACACTCCCGGGGCGGTCCGTAGCATTGAGTCGCAACGGACGGAATCCACAGTCGAGGGGCTCCGTCTGGCCACGTGGCCTTCCAGCAGGATGCCTAGCCCGCGCCTGACGGCAGGCCGGAGCGTGGTAGTCCCAGGGGCAGGTCCACTTCGCAGCAGAAAACAGTTCCGCCGAGGCATATCGCATCCGTCCGAAACTGGCCCGAGGCGTGTGGACCTGCCCGCGGCATCACGTGTGACGCGCCCGGTATGCGCAAACTCCCTATAATGGTGACTTGCGCCTTAAAGCCGGCTCTCCTGTTGAGCTTCCTGGCGCGTGACCGCTCCCATCAAGGAAAGGGCCTCGCTGTGCGTGTCCTCACCATCATCCCCACCTACAACGAGCTGGAATCGTTGCCCAAGACACTCGCGCGCCTGCGTGCAGCTGTCCCGGCTTCCGATGTGCTGGTGGTGGACGACAACAGCCCGGACGGCACAGGCCAGCTGGCGGACGGTATCGCTGCTGAGGACGGCCAGGTCCACGTCCTGCACCGTGAAGGCAAGGCCGGACTGGGAGCCGCCTATATCGCCGGATTCAAGTGGGGCCTGGAGGCCGGATACGACATCCTCGTGGAAATGGACGCCGACGGTTCGCACCAGCCCGAGCAGCTGCAGCAGCTCCTCGACGCAGTGGAGGAGGGCGCGGATCTGGCCATGGGTTCGCGCTGGGTGCCGGGCGGCAGCGTGGTCAACTGGCCGCTGTACAGGCAGGCGATCTCACGCGTCGGCAGCACGTACGCGAGGCTGATGCTGGGCATCAAGATCAAGGATGTCACCGGAGGGTACCGCGCCTTCCGCCGCACGACCCTGGAGAAGCTCAACCTCGACCAGGTGGACTCCGTGGGTTACGGGTTCCAGGTGGACCTTGCCTGGCGTGTGGCCAGGATGGGTCTGAAGATCGTGGAACGCCCCATCACGTTCGTGGAGCGGGAACTCGGAGCTTCCAAAATGAGCGGAAACATTGTGGTGGAAGCCATGATCAACGTCACAAAATGGGGACTGACTGCCCGCTGGCAGAAGCTCACGGGCCGGAGTTCCGCCGCAGCCTAGACGAGCGGCCAGGTGCCGGCAGCGGCCGGACAGACACAGTCGCAAAAGGGCCGGGCCCGTAGCCTCACAAGAGGTCACGGGCCCGGCCCTTTTATGCTGCGCCTAGCCTGCGCCGGACCTAAGCCGAGCGCCGTTCGCCGCGGCGCTCCCGCAAAATGGTCAGGCGATCTTCGAGGATCTGCTCGAGCTCAGGCAGCGAGCGGCGTTCAAGGAGCATGTCCCAGTGCGTGCGGACGGCCTTCTCATTGCTGTTGATGGGGCGTTCGCCGTCGACAAGCAAGGCTTCCTTGCCGGTCTTCGAAACCCACACCGGGGGAATCTCGGCTTCGGAGGAGAAGGTAACGAAGACCTGCTCGCCGTCCTCGCAACGGTACTCAACCCGCTGGCGCGGAGCCGGCTCAACACCGGATTCCGTCTCCATGCTCTGTGCGCCAAGACGCATGCCCCGGAGGCTGCGATCGCTCATGATTTCTCCCTTTGGTCGATTCGCGGAGTCAGGCTCCGCGCTAGCCGGGGCAGCTCACGCCTCGGACTACTGTTTGCAAGCATTGCACCAATAGGTACAACGCTTTGCCAAGCTATGTTGTTCCGGCGGGGCTGAACCAGCCGGACAAATATACTATTATACGGGTTTTTGTGCTGGCGAGTAAAGCGGAGGCCGCGGCACGAAACAGGGGAGGCGCCCGCACTGCGGATACCTCCCCTGGCCCACGGTTCACGGGGCTGTCTACAGCGGCTGCCTCGGAGTGTTGGGTTCGGCAGCATCCGGCCGCGCCCCGGCGGCGGTGTTCGTGCCGTCGCCAGTAGCGGCATCGAACAGACCGCCGGCGCGGGGATCCGGGTTGCTGCCGCCAAGGGCGTTGCCGATGCCCTTCAGGGCCTCGCCAACTTCGCTGGGGATGATCCAGAGCTTGTTCGAGGAACCTTCGGCCAGCTTGGGCAGGGTCTGCAGGTACTGGTAAGCCAGGAGTTTGTTGTCGGGGTTGCCCTTGTGGATTGCGTCGAACACCTTCTGGATCGCCTGGGCTTCGCCGTCTGCGCGGAGAATGGCAGCCTTGGCGTCACCTTCAGCCTTGAGGATGGAGGACTGGCGCTGGCCTTCCGCCGTGAGGATGGCTGACTGTTTGGTGCCCTCAGCGGTGAGGATGGCGGCGCGGCGGTCACGTTCGGCACGCATCTGCTTCTCCATCGAGTCCTGGATGGAGTGGGGCGGATCAATGGCCTTCAGCTCCACACGGGAAACGCGGATGCCCCAGCGGCCGGTCGCTTCGTCCAGGACGCCGCGAAGCTGGCCGTTGATCTGGTCGCGGGAGGTCAGGGCCTCTTCGAGGTTGAGGCCGCCGACGACGTTTCGGAGCGTGGTGGTGGTGAGCTGTTCGACCGCCTGGATGTAATTCGCAATCTCGTACGTGGCCGCCCTCGCGTCAGTGACCTGGAAATAGACCACGGTGTCAATGGAAACGACGAGGTTGTCCTCGGTGATGACCGGCTGCGGGGGGAATGAAACAACCTGCTCGCGAAGGTCCAGGAGCGGCAGGAGCCTGTCCACGAAGGGAATAAGGATGGTGAGGCCGGGGAGCAGTGTCCGCTGGTACTTACCGAGCCGTTCCACGACGCCGGCCCGGGCTTGCGGGACAATCCGCACCGACCGGACCAGCACTATTATTACGAACGCAACGAGAACCAGCAGCACGATTGCGACTGCGATATCCATACATCACCTATTCCCCAGTTATGTGCCCTGCTATGTATTGCGGCGATGCTCTGCCGCCTGACCGGCGCCGGTGGCGGCTGCCGGAAAAGTAATGGTGCTGCTGCTACTGAACGGCCGTTTCCGGTTGTGGCGCCACGACGGCGGTGGCTCCTTCGATGGCGGAAACCACCACGCGTTGCCCGGCGTTCAGGACTCCGTTCTCAGAGCGCGCGCTCCAGACATCCCCGCCGATCTTGACCAGGCCGGAGGATGTGCTGACAGTCTCCATGACGAGGGCGGATTCGCCGATCAGGCGGTCGATGTTAGTCCGCTGTTCCGCGGGGCCCTTCTTCAGGTGCTTCAGCGCTACGGGCCGGACAAACACCACCATCAGCAGGGAAACAACGCAGAAAACAACGATCTGCAGCCAGAAGTCGGCACCGGCGAAGTCAGCAAGCAGCCCGGCCAGCGCTCCGCCGCCAAGCATGATGAAGAAGAGGTCCAGCGTCAGCATTTCCACCACGGCGAACGCCAGGAATACGGTGAGCCACAGTGCCCACCAGTTCTCGCCAAGCCATTCAAACATGTGTTCCCCCTTCGTCCCCGGAGCTGCGGAAGCAGGCCCTCAGTAACTGTCCTTCCATCCTAGACCGAAGCCACGGAGCGCAGGAGGCTGCCCCCTGGGACGTTCCGAACGTAGTCAAGTCGTTATGCAGGCGGCCGCTTCAAGAGTTCGAAAACGCTGATTCGGAACCGTGCTGAGACCTTGGTGAGGGGCGGCAGCGCGGCGATGATGGTGTCCAGCGCTACAGGATCCAGGTGGTGGCCGGCGGGGCCCATCAGGGCAAGGTTGCCGACGTCGGCCGGTTCAAGGCCAAGCTCGAGGTCCAGCTCCCGGGCGGAGTGCGGAGCGAAATGTCCCCCGAGGGAAGCGGCCAGCCGTTCCTCCTTGGCCGGTTCGATGCCGAGCATGCCCGTCTGTCCCGCTATTTCCGCGAGGTGCCCGGACCGCGGCGTCACCACGATCAGCCGGCCGCCGGGACGCAGCACCCGGGCGAATTCCGAGGCGTTCCGCGGCGCGAAGACCACCGTAACGACGTCCACGGCCGTGTCCGTGACCGGAAGCGGCTGCCAGACATCGCAGACCAGGTTGGCGGCGCCGGGATTCATCCGGGCGGCACGCCGCAGAGCGAACTTGGAAATGTCCAGGCCGATGGCCGCCGCGGGTGCGGCGGCCAATACCTCCTTGAGGTAGTGTCCGGTTCCCGTGCCGGCGTCGAGTACCGCGGCGTGCGGTCCCTGTAGCACCGGGGCTGCGAGCTCCGCGACCGCACCGGCGAGCGGCCGGTAATGACCTTTGGAAAGAAAATCGAAACGGGCTGCCACCATGGCGGCGGTATCGGCTTCGAAGACTGTTCCCTTGCCCACAAGCAGGTTGAAGTACCCCTGCCGGGCAGCGTCGAAGCTGTGGCCCTCGACGCAGGCCAGGCGGTTGCCGCTCAGCGTCAGGCTGTTCCGGCAGACGGGGCACTGGAGGGAACGGGCGGCGTCGGGAAGCATGCCACCATCCTAGGGGCCGCGGCGGCGGCCGCTTCACGGCTCCCGGCCGCTGGCGCCGGCAGTCCCGTCCAGGCGCGGCGTGAGTTATTTCACAGGCCATGCGCGAGCCGTTAGGCTCACAATCGTGAAACCTGAACATCTGCCCCTGCTGAAGTCCGTTTCCGCCCCGGCCGTCCATCCGGACGGCAGCCGGGCCGTGGTCTCCGTCATCCGCCCTGATTTCGACGCCGATACTTACGTGGGCCAGTTATGGACTGTGCCGCTGGAGCCTGAAAAGCTGCCCCGCCGGCTGACCCGCGGCTTCCGCGACACGGCACCGGCATTTTCCCCGGACGGCCTGGTGCTGGCGTTCCTGCGCGCTACTGCCGACGGGAAGCCGCAGCTTTATGTCGTGGAGGCTGCCGGCGGCGAACCGCAGGTCCTGACGAACGCCAAACTCGGCGTTTCCTCCTTCGCCTGGTCTCCCGATTCGCACAGCATTGTGTTCGGCGCCAGGACGCCCGACGACGGCCGGTACGGCACGCTGGACGGCGTATCCGCCGGGGCCGAGGACGCACGGCTCATCACAGACTTCAAATACAGGATGAACGGCGTGGGATATACGGCGGACAAGCCGCTCCAGCTCTACGTCGTGGAGGTACCCGAGCTGGACGACGAGCCGCCCGTTGCGCCCGCAGGGCGCGCCCTGCGGGCGCAAAAGACCGTTGCCGAAGGTACCGGAAGAGAAGCCGGTCCGGCGCGTGAAGCCGACACCGCCGAGGCCCTGCTTCCGCCGGCACGGCAGCTGACGTTCGCCGCGACTGACCACAGCGGAGAATTCTTCAGCACGGACGGACGCTCTGTGTACTTCGTTGCAGCCCTTCATGAGGGCAGCGACCATGACCTCGAGACCGGCGTGTACCGCGTTCCCGTCGTTGGAGGAGAACCGGAACCGGTCAGGGCTGCCAACAGCGGCCGCCAGACGGTGGGCGCGGCACGTCAGTCCAGGAACGGACAGTGGCTGTTCTACACCGCCCAGGAACTTGGCGAGTCCGGCCAGGACTTCGTCGCACGCAACACGGCCCTGTATGTGATGCCGGCCGGGGGCGGCGACGCCAGTGTATTGAGCGACGTCGAAACTATGGACCTGGCCGGGTCCGCCGGGGGACTGGAGCTCCGCGGACCTGATTCCGTCTTGCTGCTTAACAACGCCCAGGGCACGGTTGAGCTTCTGGAGTTCGGAGCAACGGGGAACCACGCGCTGCTGGTTCATGGTGACCGTGTTGTCACCGGCGCAGCTGCGGCCGCCGGCTCAGTGTTCGTCAGTTTTGCTGATCCCGCCACGGCGGGGGACGTCGCAGCGCTGGAGGAAGGCCAGCTGAGGCTGCTGACCGATTTCTCGGCGGAGCTGCGGCGTCAGGCAGAAATCATCGAGCCCCGGGAGGTCACCTTCGAGGCGGCTGACGGCTATCCGGTCCACGGTTGGCTGGTGCTGCCGCCGGGGAAAGGGCCGCACCCCGTTCTGCTCAACATCCACGGCGGACCGTTCTCGCAATACACCGTGGCCCTGTTTGACGAGGCCCAGGTGTACGCCGCGGCCGGTTACGCAGTGCTTATGTGTAATCCGCGGGGCTCGGCCGGGTACGGCCAGGCCCACGGGCGGACCATCAAGGAAAAGATGGGAACCGTTGACATGCAGGACGTGCTGTCCTTCCTCGACGGTGCCCTGGCAAAGTTCCAGGAGCTCGACGGCGGAGCGCTTGGGATCATGGGAGGTTCCTACGGCGGATATCTCACGGCCTGGACCATCAGCCAGGACCACCGTTTCAAGGCGGCCATCGTGGAGCGCGGATTCCTGGATCCGGTCAGTTTCATCGGCTCCTCGGATATCGGCTGGTTCTTCGGCGGCGAGTACACCGGCACCTCGCCGGAACAGATGGCCGCCCAAAGCCCCATGGCCACGGTCGGCAACGTCCGGACGCCGTCGCTGGTCATCCACAGCGAAGAAGACCTCCGCTGCCCGGTGGAACAGGGCCAACGATACTTCACAGCGCTGAAGCAGCAGGGCGTGGACGCCGCGTTCCTCGTGTTCCCCGGGGAGAACCACGAGCTCTCCCGGTCCGGTACCCCGCACCACCGGAAGCAGCGCTTCGAGGAAGTCCTGCGCTGGTGGTCCCGCTACCTGCCAACGGCGGCCAACAGCTAGTTGCCCTGGTCGGTACCCTGACCCGGCAAAAACCCCAATGCCTGCCGGGCCAGGCGGATGTCCGGATTCGCCCAGCGGGCACCGTATTCGGCGTTGTTGCTGAGGGAGCGCAACTCAGCCTTGTCCACATAGAGGATCCCCTGGAGGTGGTCCGCCTCGTGCTGCACAATCCGCGCCTGCCAGCCGGAGAAATCCTGCTGCCGCCTGGTTCCGCCGGGATCGGTGAAGTCGAGGCGGACCGTTTCGTGTCGAGAGACCACGGCCTGCAGGCCCTGGAGCGACAGGCATCCCTCGTAAAACGCCGCAGTGCCGGTCCCCAGCGGCGAATATGACGGATTGATGACCGCAAAGAACTCCAGCGGCGACCGGTGGCGGACGGCGGCAGTCTCGGCGTCGACGTCGTACTGGTCCTCAAGGACCGCAAGCTGCAGGGGAATGCCGAGCTGCGGTGCGGCCAGGCCGACGCCCGGCGCGTCATGCATCACCTCCCGCATCAGGGCGATCAGCGCTGCAAGTTCAGTGCCATCCAGCTGGCCCTCGTACGGGGCAGCCTGTTGCCGGAGCACCGGATGGCCGGCCTGGACAATGGCGGGAAGGACGCCTGCGGAGAGGATTTCCTGGACAGTTTCCCTGATCCGGGCGGCGCTGAACGGCGTGGGATTGGCTACGTGAAGCATGGGAAAAGCCTAGTGCGCTGCGCATGCCGCCGTGACGAATTCGTAGATCCGGGCTTTCAGGACGGTTCCGGCAGCAACTTTGAGCACACCCTGCCGGCCGCCGGCATCGGCGCGCAAAGGCAGCAGGGTCCCCACCTTGTCCTCGGCGACGGCATGCGGATCGCAGCGTGCAGGCCGGATATGGAGCCTGAGCTCCCGGGGAGCCGCGCCGGTCGCCACGGTAATGCTGCGCGGCCAGGGGTTCCCCTGCGCTTCGGCCAGCAGTGTGGTCCCCTCGATCCTTTCTATGGTCAGTGTGCGCGATGCTCCGGCACCGGCGCTGCGCGGGGTGACCCGAAGGCGTACGACGGCGGTCCGGCCGTCCGCTGCAACCTCCAAGTCCGGGGCCAGGCCTATGTCAGCGATCTCCCCTGCGTCCTGCGCGAGGCACAGCTCGGAATAGTTCCGGGCCAGGACGCCGAACGGGTCGGCAGCCGTAAGACGCTCCTCGCGGGTTGTGGAGCCCTGCCGGACGGATACCGTTACTTCCGCCGGCGCACTGCCGGGCCCGGTTTCCGCCCCTTCAGCGGTCTCAGGTTCATCAGTCCCGGGGTGACCGCACGCGGGTGCCGGCAGCCTGGCAGGCAGGCTCTTGGTCTGGCCCGGCGGCACCTCAGTGCCCTCCGCTTGCGCGTGCCATGCCGTGCCGGCCGGGAACAGGGAAGTCGACACTTCGGCGCTGAGGACAGTGACCGGCTCGTTCGCCGTATTGCTGAGCTGGATCTCGATGATCCCGGTGCCGTAGCTGTCCCTGAACTGGTTGAGCTCCGCTGTCAGGGGACCGGGCGCCTGCGGTTGGGGACTGCAGCCCTGCATCGCCGGGCCCGCCACCAGGGCACCCAGAACGGCGAAGGTTGCTGAGGACCGCCGTCGTCCTGCCCTTGGGAAGCCGTTCATGCCAGCAGTCTAAAGCCACTGCCCGGTGGCATTGCCCGGCCGCGACCGGCGCTGAAAAGCGACGCCTGACAATGGGCTACCCTCGTTCCATGACTGAACAGACGCCGCTCACCTGTGTCCTTGGATTTGTGCGCGCCATTGAGGCCGGCGGCGGCGCCGCTGAAGTGGACGGCTTCCTTGCCGAGGATTTCACCCTGGTCGAAGCGCCGCACGTGCTTGCCCCGGAAGGAACCAGGCGGACCCGCGACCAGGTGCTGGCGGGTGCCGAGCAAAGCCGGCAGGTGGTGTCCAACCAGCGGTTCGATGTCCGGCGGACCACGTGCGAAGGAAACCGGGTTGTGCTGGAAGTGGACTGGTCTGCGACGCTCTTGATGAATCTCCGCTATTGGGATGCCGGCGATACCATCAGGGCCCGCACCACCTCCGTCTTCGAAGTCCGTGAAGGCCGGATCACCAGCCAGGACAGTTACGACTGCTACTTCACCGGCGACGAGGATGACGCAGATGAGGTACAGCCGGCTGCGGAGTAGGCCGCCGCGACTTTTAGTGCATGGTGAACCGGGCGGCAACGCGTGAATTGATGACCGGCACACTGGCGGCGGATCCGATCAGCCGGTTCCGGACATGCCACAGCGGGCGCGGCACCGGCCGGCCCAGCGCCATGTTGACTTCGGATTGCCGGACGGCCCTGGCCGCCGCCCGCAGCCGGTGGCGTTCAAAGGACCTGAGTTCAGGCCCGCAGTCAGCATGCGCCAACCGGCTGAGGATGAGCGGCGCCAGTTCAGCGGCATCCAGCCACCCCAGGTTCATTCCCTGGCCGCCGATGGGGCTGATTTCATGGGCGGCATCACCGATCAGAGACGTCCGGCCGTGGATCATGCTCTTCACCCGCCGTGAGCGGACGCCGAAACTGCTGAACATCGAATTGGTGCCGGCGTCGACGGCGATTCCGGTCCGGTCGCGCACGATCAGGGCCAAGGAACCAGCGGTGGGCACGTCCGGCGTGGTTCCCGGAAGCCTGGCCACCCACCGACGCACGCCTCCAGGCAGCGGGAAGGACTCCACGATCCCGGAAGCCTCCAGGAAAAGGGCCGCGTCGGGGCCGAACGACGTGCCGTCCGCGAAGTCTCCCATCAGGTATCTGTCCGGATACGTCCTCAGCGGGGCGGTGATGGCCAGCAGCTGACGGATGGTGGAGCGGACCCCGTCCGCGGCCACCGCCAGCGAGGCGTGAATTCTGGATTCCCCGCCGGCGGTGACGACGTCCACCGCAACCGAGGAGCCGTCGTCGTGAATTCCTGTCACTGTGGCGCCGCGGATGATCGCCCCGCCGTCCAGTGCACCCACGCGCCGTTCCAGGGCGGCCTCCGTAAGAACCTGCGGGACCGACAGCACGAAGGGGAAGCGGCCGGACACGCAGTCGAAGGACATGCCGGCTACTTCCACGCCGCCGCCAATGGCAACCCCGCGGCGGATCCGCACGCCCTCGTTCACCAGGCCTGACGCCACCCCGATCCGGTCAAGCGCTTCCAACGACGGCGGATGGATGCCGATGGCGCGGGAGTGGGTGTCGGGTTCCGTGCGGCGCTCCAGGACGCGGACCGATACGCCCTGCTGCAGCAGGAGGGCCGCCAGGTACAGCCCCACCGGCCCGCCGCCCACTACGACGACGTCAATCACCGCGGGCGTTCCGGTTCAAGGTCAATCCGGGTGAGGAGGTTGCGGAAGGGTACGCGGGGCGCAACGGCCCAGCCCGGGGGAGCGGCAGCCCGGAGTTCCGCAGTTGTGTAACTGCGGCGGATGGACGTCAGCCCGTCCGCCCTGATGAAGGAACCGCGAAACGGCCATGATCCCGCGTAGAAGAGCGCATATGCGGCGGGGCTCCGGCGGATGTCGTTGTGGAGGACGGTGCCGCGGGACAGCAGCGCCGACTCGGCGAGGAACTGCGGCAGTTCCGCTGCGCCCAGGTGGTGCAGCACGTGGTTGGAGATGACGACGTCGTAGCGTTTTCCTTCGGCGGCCAGTTCGGCAGTGGATGCCTGCCGGAACGTCACTGCGTCGAGGCGCCCGCGGCGCAGCGCGAACTCAAAGGCACGACGGTCCGGATCGATGGCGGTGACTTCCAGCTGCCGCCGATCCCTGGCCGCCCACGCCGCCAGCAGAACCGCCAGGTCCCCGCCCCCGCAGCCGATATCCAGCAGCGTTGTGACCCTGTCCGTTGAAAGGAGCGGCCGGAGGTGCGTCCGGTAGATTCCGCGCCATCCGGCCACGGCCCGGTTGACCAGGGAAAATTGTGCGTAGGTGCGGTCCAGCCGTGCAGGATCACAGCCCGGACGGTCCATTTCCTCCACAGCGTGCGTGTCACGCTCGCGCAGCATTCCGACGGCGGCCGTCGTATGCGTGGCCATCAAATGAGTGACGGCTCGGTGCGTGCTGCGGCTTCATCCGTCCCGGCGAACTGCCGGATAGCCGCGTGCGAGCCTTCCGGCTGCGGTGCGCGCACCTTGGTGAACATCGCCGTTTCCACCGTCAGGCCCGGCCCGAAGGCCATCGAACAGATGCGTTCGTCGCCCTCCTGCGGCGGGAGCCCGGCGATGTGTTTGAGGACAAACAGCACCGTGGCGCTGCTCATGTTGCCGAAGTTGCGGAGGGTTTCCCGTGCCGGCACGAGCTGCTCATCGGTGAGCTCAAGCCGGGACTGTACTTTGTCCAGGATGCTCCGCCCGCCGGGGTGGATCGCCCAGTGGGTGATGTCACGGTAGGGGAGTCCCCGCAGGGATTCGTCCCGCGAAAGCAGCGGCTCAAGGGCGCCGATGATGTGGTCGTCAATGATGTGCGGGACATAGTTGCCCAGCACCATCTCGAAGCCCTCGTCGCCGATGTTCCACGCCATGGATTCCTCTCCGACGGGAGTGAGTACCGTTTCGAAGTGGTCCAGCTGCAACAGGGGCGTTCCGTCCGGAATGTCCCGTGCCGAGATGACCGCTGCTGCGGCGCCGTCGGCGAACAAGGCCGAGCCCATGATGGTGTCGGGGTCGTTGGAGGTGCGGACATGGAGCGAGCAGAGCTCCGCGCAGACCACCAGGACAACGGCGTCGGGGTCTGCCTCGCAGAACGACTTGGCGGCACGCAGCGCCGGAAACGCCGCGTAACAGCCCATGAAGCCGAGGTGGTAGCGCTGCACGGCCGGACTCAAGCCCAGGGCACGGACGATCTTGTAGTCCGGGCCGGGGTTGAAGAAACCCGTGCATGAGACTGTCACGAGATGGGTGACGTCGTGTGCACCGATTCCGTTGCAGGCATCAAGCGCGGCCTGGGCGGATTGAACGAAGAGCTTGGTGGCTTCGCGGCCGAAGATGTCGTTCCGGACCTTGGTGCTGGGGCTCAGCACAAGGCCGGTGGCCGGGTCGAAGAACTGCGGATCGTCCGCACGGGTGTCCTTGGTGAGCTCGGTGACAGCCGTGTACCGGGTGTCGATGGCTGCGGAATCAAAGCAGGTGTTGACCAGCCGGGACCCCAGCCTGGTCAGCCCCGGCTGGGCCGCGAACACGTCGCGGGCTTCAGACTGAATGAGTACGGTGGGCGGGACAGCAGTTTCCAGGGACCTCATGTAGACCGTCATGGTTCATTCTCAGTGAGCTTCGGACTTAAGACAATGGTGGCTACCAAACGGTAGGGCACCCATCCGGACCGGCCGGAGCTGGTTAGATTGAACCGGGTTAGATTGAACCGGGCGACGCCGACGGAAGCCGCGACGGCTGCCCCGCATAACCGAGGGAGACACGATGAGCATGGCCACCCAGGCCGAACCCCAGCCGCCGGCACCGCACGTGGCCGACAGCCACGACCTGATCCGCGTGCAGGGGGCGCGTGAGAACAACCTCAAGGACGTCAGCCTGGAGATCCCGAAGCGCCGGCTGACGGTCTTTACGGGCGTCTCCGGTTCGGGCAAGAGCTCGCTGGTGTTCGCCACCATTGCCGCGGAGTCGCAGCGGATGATCAACGAGACGTACAGCGCGTTCGTGCAGGGCTTCATGCCGACTCTGGCGCGGCCCGACGTCGACCTGCTGGAGGGCCTGACCACCGCGATCATCGTGGACCAGGAACGGATGGGGGCCAACCCCCGCTCCACCGTGGGCACCGCTACCGACGCCAACGCGATGCTGCGTATCCTCTTCAGCCGGCTGGGGACACCGCATATCGGTCCACCCACGGCCTTCTCCTTCAATGTCCCGACACGGAAGGCAAGCGGGGTGATGAGCACCGAGAAGGGCGGCCGGGTCGAGAAGAGCGTGGTGCAGAACGCGGTCTACCTGGGCGGCATGTGCCCGCGGTGCGAGGGCATGGGCTCGGTCTCCGATTTCGATCTCACGGCGCTCTACGATGACAGCAAGTCGCTCGGCGGGGGTGCCCTGACGGTCCCCGGGTACAGCATGGACGGGTGGTACGGCCGTATCTTCAGCGGTGCCGGCTTCGACATGGACAAGCCGATCGCGAAGTTCACCAAGAAAGAGCTGGACGACCTGCTCTACAAGGAGCCGACCAAGATCAAGGTCGAGGGCATCAACCTCACATACGAGGGCTTGATCCCGAAAATCCAGAAATCGATGCTCTCCAAGGACGTTGACGCGATGCAGCCGCACATCCGTGCCTTTGTTGAGCGTGCCATCACCTTTCAGTCCTGCCCTGAGTGCGAGGGCACGCGACTCAGCCCGGAGGCAAGGTCGTCGAAGATCCAGGGCCGGAATATCGCCGACCTGTGCGCGATGCAGATCAGTGACCTCGCCGGCTGGGTCCGTGACCTCAGGGAGCCGTCCGTCGCCCCGCTCCTCAAGGGGCTGCAGCACCTGCTCGACTCCTTCGCCGAAATCGGGCTGGGTTACCTTTCCCTGGACCGGCCCGCGGGCACGCTGTCCGGGGGAGAGGCGCAGCGTACCAAGATGATCCGGCACCTCGGTTCGTCCCTCACGGACATCACCTACGTCTTTGACGAGCCGACAATCGGGCTCCACCCGCATGACATCGAACGGATGAACAAGCTGCTGCTGCAGTTGCGTGACAAGGGCAACACCGTGCTCGTCGTAGAGCACAAACCGGAAACCATCGACATCGCTGACCACGTTGTTGACCTCGGCCCCGGCGCAGGCACCGAGGGCGGCAACGTCTGCTTTGAGGGAAACGTGGAGGGGCTGCGGGGGAGCGACACCATCACCGGCCGCCACCTCGACGACCGGGCAGCTGTTAAGAACTCGGTGCGCACGCCGTCCGGCACCCTGGACGTTCGTGGTGCCTCGACGCACAACCTCCGCGACGTGAGCGTGGATGTTCCGCTCGGCGTGCTCTGCGTCGTGACAGGGGTCGCGGGTTCAGGCAAAAGCTCGCTGATCCAGGGCTCGGTGGCCGGCCGCGATGGCGTTGTGGTGATCGACCAAGGCGCTATCAAAGGCTCGCGCCGGAGTAACCCGGCGACGTACACCGGCCTGCTTGAGCCCATCCGCAAAGCATTCGCAAAGGCCAACGGTGTGAAGCCGGCGCTGTTCAGCTCCAACTCCGAGGGCGCCTGCCCCACGTGCAACGGTGCCGGGGTCATCTTCACGGACTTGGGTGTGATGGCCACCGTGGAGTCCGTCTGCGAGGACTGCGAGGGCCGGAGGTTCCAGGCGTCAGTCCTGGAATACGAGCTGGGTGGCCGGAACATCGCTGAAGTGCTGGCAATGTCCATGACCGAAGCCGAGGCGTTCTTCGGCGCAGGCGAGGCACGGACGCCAGCAGCCCACAAAATCCTCGACAGGCTTGTGGACGTCGGGCTCGGGTACCTGACGCTCGGCCAGCCGCTCACCACGCTGTCCGGCGGCGAGCGGCAGCGCGTCAAGCTGGCTACCCAGATGGCGGAGAAGGGCGACGTCTACGTCCTGGACGAGCCGACCACCGGCCTCCATCTCGCCGACGTCCAGAACCTGCTGGGCCTGTTGGACAGGTTGGTGGATTCCGGGAAATCAGTAATCGTGATCGAACATCACCAGGCCGTTATGGCTCACGCCGACTGGATTATCGACCTTGGCCCGGGCGCCGGGCACGACGGCGGACTGGTCGTCTTTGAGGGCGCACCGGCCGAGCTCGTCGCCGGACGTTCCACGCTCACCGGTGAACACCTCGCGGCCTACGTCGGCGCCTGACCGGACAGGGTGCCCAGGGGTTCAGGAGGCGGGTCCTCTCGTCTTCTGAACCCCTTCTCTAAAACGCCGATAATCTACATTATGTAAAGTAGAAGTTTTCCGGCGAAGCCCCAGGCACAGTGTGAGCGTGACGTGTCCGGCCGGAATCAGCCGATAGCCGCCGCTTCATCCAGGGTGTGCGGTTGAAAGTGCTCCAGCATATCGCGCATGGCCTCATAGCCCTGGGTAAATGCGGGTGAGGCCCGCCACACGTCGACCTGTTCAAGCGACTCCCAGGGGCCGGTACTGATAAATCTGTTGGGAACATCGCGATCATGCATCAGCACAGCTTTCGCACCGGGAAAATCCTCTTCGGTCTTCCGGGCGAGATCGCGCCATGCCTGGACAAAGTCATTCTCCCTGCCGGGTTTCACCAACCAGATTCCGAGCGTGTAAACAGACATCGCGAACGCCTCCAATCGCGTGCGGGGTAGGTATTCCCGATTATCGTCCCGCCAGCCGGAGCCGGGTAGGGCCACATGGCATGTGGCCCGCTCCCCCGGCACCCAACCTGGGAGCCGGCCCCGACGCCTAAAGGTCCTTCAGGCCCCGTCGTAGGCGGCCTGCAGCTCGCTGATCACCAGCTTGCGCATTCCCAGCATTGCCTGCATGGCACGCTGCGCCCCCTCAGGATCCGGCCCGCCCAGCAATTGCCCCATTGCGGAAGGCACTACTTGCCACGAAAGGCCGAACCTGTCCTTGAGCCAGCCGCACTGGCCCTCCGAACCGCCGGCCGTGAGGGCCGTCCAGTATCGGTCCACTTCTTCCTGTGAGGAGCAGTTGATTACAAAGGAAACAGCTTCAGTGAACGTGAACGCGGGCCCACCGTTAAGACCCAGGAATTTGCGGCCTTCAATTTCGAACTCCACGGTCATCGCCTGGCCTGCGGTGCCGGGTCCAACGTCGCCATAACGGGCCACGTTAAGGATTTTCGAGTCGTCAAAGACCGAGACATAGAAGTCCGCTGCTTCCTCGGCCTGCGTATCAAACCACAGGCAGGTGGTGATCTTTTCAGTCACTTGGTTCCCTCATCTCACTGGCTTCATCTCACTGGCTTCGCCGGAACGGACTCCCGACGCGATCCTTCGGTTGCGTGTGTGAGCCTAGCGGTGGGTGATTCGCGGCACAATGGAGCCGGTAAGCCGGCCGTTAATGCGGCAGCTGGCTGACCAGGCCAACGGTGTTCCCTTCGCTGTCCCGGATGAAAGCCATCCATTCGTCGGTTCCGGCCGGACCCAGGCGGTCATCAGCATGGCTGAAGATCACCTTGGGCTCCTCAACTATCTCCACTCCCCTGCCCCGGAGGCCGGTCACGGATTCCCTGACGTCAGGCACTGCCAGGTAGAGCAAGGCGGACGGCGCCCCGGTTTCGAGCAGCAAGCGCACGCCGTCCAGGTCAAAAAAGAGAAGCCCGGGCGGATCGAATAATGCACGGGCCTCGACGCCGAGCAGGGCGGCGTAAAACTCCCCTGCCCGCGGAAGGTCGCTGGCATGTTGCGCGATCTGGACAAGTCTCATAGTGCCGTCCGGTTTGTCGTTGCGTGCGGAATTGGTGCTGTGGGGCGTGAACAGGAACGCCGGAAAGTCTGCTGGCGGTGTTCCCGGTCACAGTCTAGGGCCGCCGACGGCGGTCACGCAGGCCCACATCGGCTCGTCCGGGCGCGGAACCGCAACTAGTGTGGAGGTATGCCTTCCCACCCTAACCCGACACCCGTCCGCGCCGCTGCCAGGAACGCGGCAGGATTTGCCGCCCTCGCCGATACCGTCCTTATCCTGGCGTTTGCAGCCATCGGCCGGGACGCGCACCAGCGCGGAGACGTGATCACCGGGGTCCTCTCGACGGCCTGGCCGTTTCTGGCCGGGGCTGCCATCGCATGGCTTGCCTTGCGGGTATGGCGGGGGCCGTTGCGCGTCTGGCCGGAAGGCGTCGCTGTGTGGCTTGGCGCCGTGGCCCTGGGCATGGTTCTGCGGGCGGCGACCGGACAGACGGTGGTCCTGCCGTTCGTGATTGTTGCCACGCTGAGCCTGGGCGTTTTCCTTGTGGGCTACCGTCTGATTGTGGCCGCTGTTGGCCGGTTCAAAGGACGCCGGCAGCTCCGCTGATTCACATTGAATGTACTAGGCTGGCAGCACACAGCATCGCCTGCCGCCCCCTCAAGGGCGCATCCATCCGAAAGGTCCAGAGTGATCACCGCATTCGTCCTGATCAAGACAGACGCCTCCCGAATTCCGGAGACGGCGGAGGAAATTTCGGCGATTCCGGGCATCAGCGAGGTCTACTCCGTGACCGGGGAATGGGACCTGATCGCCGTGGCCCGGGTGGCGAAGCACGATGACCTCGCGGACGTCATTGCGGACAAGCTGTCCAAGGTGCCGGCGGTGGTTCACACGACGACGCACATCGCGTTCCGCGCGTACTCCCAGCACGACCTCGATGCGGCTTTCGCACTGGGCTTCGAGCAGTAGGCCCTGAACGGCTAACCCCGGGTAAGGGCGACCCACTTTTCCAGCACGGCCGCCGCGGCACCGGAGTCAATGGACTCTTCCGCTCGCTTCAACGCGGCCGCCATCCGGTCCGTGAGCGTGCCCTCGGCATCGACGTCGAATGCCACCAGGCCCGCGGCGGCATTCAGAAGGACGGCGTCACGGGCCGGGCCCGCCACGCCGCTCAGGACATCACGGACGACGGCGGCATTGGCTGTCGCGTCGCCGCCGCGGAGCTCCTCCACTGTTGCGGCACGGATGCCCAGCGCCTGGGGATCAAACGTCTGTTCCGTCACTTCGCCGTTCCGGATCTCCCAGACAGTGGACGGTCCGGTGGTTGTCAGTTCGTCCAGTCCGTCACTCCCCCGGAAAACCAGGCCGCGGCTTCCGCGCTTGGCCAGGACCCCGGCAACCAAGGGGGCCATCCTTTCGTTGGCGACACCAACCGCCGAGGCCTGAACCCGCGCGGGGTTGGTCAGCGGGCCGAGGAAGTTGAACGCCGTGGGTATGGCAAGCTCCCGGCGCGGGACGGCAGTGTGCCGGAAGGAGGGGTGGAACACCTGGGCGAAGCAGAACGTGATCCCCGCTTCTTCTGCGTTGCGCGCAACGCGTTCGATGGGCAGGTCCAGCCGGACGCCGAGCGCTTCCAGCACGTCCGCCGACCCGGACGACGACGACGACGCACGGTTGCCATGCTTAACCACCTTTGCGCCCGCTCCCGCACAGACGAGGGCGGCCATGGTGGAAATGTTGACGGTGTTCAGCTGGTCACCGCCGGTGCCCACAATATCCAGCTTCTCGCCGGCGATGTCGACAGGGTTCGCGTGCGCCAGCATGGCCTCGACAAGCCCGGCTATCTCGTCCACCGTCTCGCCCTTTGACCGCAGCGCCACCAGGAACCCGGCGATCTGCGAAGGGGTGGCCTCCCCGGACATGATGGTGTCCATCGCCCATTCCGTATTGTCGGCCGTCAGGTCCGCGCCGTTGATCAGTGCCGAAATGAGCCGCGGCCAGGTGTTGCCCGCCGCCTGTGCAGATGCCTGTGAAGTCACCTCCTGATGCTATCGAGGCACCCGCCCTGATGACCAATGTGAACCGGTCCGGGAACTTTTCCGCGCGAATTCGCGTCTTTGTAGAAAAAGTCCGCGGAAATGGCGGTTTGCGTTGGGCAGGAGGAACTTTTACAGACATAATGTCTATGTGACATCTGCGACCCATGCCCCCAGTACCCCGGCGCACCCGACGCTGAACCGCCCGAATATGGTTTCCGTAGGAACCGTTGTCTGGTTGTCCAGTGAGTTGATGTTCTTCGCCGGTCTCTTTGCCATGTACTTCACACTCCGTTCGACGTCCGGACAGATGTGGGCCGAAGAGACAGCCAAGCTCAACTTCCCCTTTGCGCTCGTAAACACGATCGTCCTCGTGGCAAGTTCATTCACTTGCCAGATGGGCGTCTTCGCCGCTGAGCGGCTCCAGCCGCGCCGCGCCGGCGGCCCCCTTGCCTTCACGCGTTGGGGGATGAACGAATGGTTCACCCTCACGTTCATCATGGGTGCCTTCTTCGTTGCCGGTCAGGCAACTGAATACGCCATGCTCGTCTCGGAGCATGTGTCGCTCTCGTCGAACGCTTACGGCTCTGCCTTCTACATGACCACCGGCTTCCACGGCCTGCACGTCATCGGCGGCCTCATCGCCTTCCTCTTCATCATCGGCCGTTCGTTTGCCGCCAAGAAGTTTGGTCACTTCGAGGCAACGTCCGCGATTGTCACCTCGTACTACTGGCACTTCGTCGACGTCGTGTGGATCGGCCTCTTCCTGGTCATCTACGTCCTCAGGTAGCCCCGACTTGACTCTTTTTCTACAAGAGGCAGAATTTCAAGAAGCGGCTCCCGGAGCCGACGCACGATCGAAAAAAGGAACCACCACGTGAAGGCACTCTCGCAGAAGCGACGTCACCCACTGGCAGCCATTGCGCTGCTGCTGATGGGCCTCCTCCTCACTGGTGGGCTGTACGCCGTTGCCACCACCGTCAACGAGGCCAAGGCTTCCACCACCAGCTTCAGTGCGAACGACACTGAAGAGGGCGGGAAGCTTTTCGCCGCCAACTGCGCAACCTGCCACGGCATGGGTGCGAGCGGAACCAAGGACGGACCCTCACTTGTAGGCGTCGGTGCTGCCGCCGTTGACTTCCAGGTAGGCACCGGGCGCATGCCCATGCAGATGAACGGCCCGCAGGCTTACAAGAAGCCCGCACAGTTCAACGACGAACAGACCCACCAGCTGTCCGCTTACGTCGCTTCGCTCGGCCCCGGCCCGTCCATCCCTGAAGAGGGCCTCCTGGACGCAAAGGGCAACGCCGCAGAGGGCGGCGAGCTCTTCCGGGTCAACTGCGCCATGTGCCACAACGCTGCAGCCGCCGGCGGAGCGCTCACCCGCGGTAAGTTCGCACCGGCCCTTGCTGATGTTTCCGAAAAGCACATCTACGAGGCCATGGTTACCGGGCCGCAGAACATGCCGGTCTTCAACGACGCCAACGTTTCCCCCGAAGGCAAGCGCGACATCATCACCTTCCTGAAGCAGATCGAAGCCAGCGGTTCACCCGGCGGAGCCGATCTCGGCGCCCTGGGCCCCGTCTCTGAAGGTCTGTTTGTCTGGATCGCCGGCCTGGGCGTCATCATCGCCTTCACCATCTGGCTGACGTCCCGGACGTCCTAGCGACGTCCGCAACTGTAAGAACTCCTGCTGACGAGTCAGCAGTATGGAATTGAAAACTAACCCGGCACTGGCCGGGACGAGAGAAGGATGAGGCGAATTATGGGCAACCATAGTGACGGCAGTCCGAACCACTCGGGCACCGTAGCTACGGCTGGTCAGAATGAGGTGGAGAAGTTCCAGGATCCTGGAATTCCCCCGCATCGTTTGCGCCTGGCTGACACGGACCCGAAGGCCGCAAAGCGTGCAGAACGGCAGGTTGCCGTTCTCTTCGGCAGCTCAGTCGTGGGCACCGTGATCTTCCTGGTGGCGTACTTCGCCATCGATCTTGGACCCGACTCCACGATCGCCACCATCCGGCTGCAGAATGCCCTGCTGGGCATCGGCACCGCCTTTGCCATGCTCGGCATCGGCACCGGCATTGTCCACTGGGCCAAGGCGCTCATGCCAGACCACGAAGTCTCCGAAGAGCGCCATGCCATCCGCACCGAAGAGGACCGTCAGGCGGCAGTCCGCATCGTTGATGACATTGTCGAAGAAACGGGCATCAAGCGCCGGCCGCTGATCCGCAACACGCTCCTCGGCGCCGTGGCTTTGGCTCCGCTGCCTGCACTGGCCGTCTTCGGTGACCTCGGTCCCCGTCCGGACGACAAGCTTGCACACACCATGTGGGCCCCGCAGGAGGGCAAGCTCAAACGCCTTACCCGGGACCCGGACGGTACGCCCATCAAGGCTTCGGACGTCACCATCGGCTCGGCCTTCCACGTGATTCCGGAAGGCCTGAACGAACTGCATGAAGGCAAGCTGAACGAAAAGGCCAAGGCCGTCGTCCTGCTCATGCGCCTGAACCCCGAGTCCCTCAAGCCCTCTGCGGGCCGCGAGGACTGGAGCTACAACGGCATCGTTGCCTACTCGAAGATCTGCACCCACGTTGGTTGCCCTGTTGCCCTGTACGAGCAGCAGACCCACCACCTGCTGTGCCCGTGCCACCAGTCGACCTTTGACCTCACCCAGGAATGCAAGGTTATCTTTGGCCCGGCCAGCCGGCCTCTCCCCCAGCTGCCCATCGCAGTTGACGCCGAGGGCTACCTGGTCGCTACGAGCGACTTCAAAGAACCCGTAGGACCGAGTTACTGGGAGCGTGATGAGCATGAGCGCAACATCAACAGCTAATGCCCCCGCCTTCGTCGCCAAAACCAAGGGCGGCCGCATTACCGACTTTGTTGACCAGCGCGTCGGCGGATCCGGCATTCTCCGCGAATTCGGCCGAAAGGTCTTCCCGGACCACTGGTCGTTCATGTTCGGCGAAGTGGCCCTGTATTCCTTCGTCATCCTGCTGCTCTCCGGCACGTTCCTGACGTTCTTCTTCGATCCGTCCATGGCGGAGACGCACTATGACGGCTCGTACACGCCGCTGAAGAACGTCGAAATGTCGGTCGCCTATAGCTCATCGCTGGATATCTCCTTTGATGTCCGCGGCGGCCTGTTCATGCGCCAGGTTCACCACTGGGCCGCCCTGCTGTTCGTGGCTTCCGTTTCCGTCCACATGCTGCGCGTGTTCTTCACCGGCGCGTTCCGCAAGCCCCGCGAACTGAACTGGGTGGTGGGCGGTGTCCTGCTCATCCTCTCCATGGCGGCAGGCTTCACCGGCTACTCGCTCCCCGACGATCTGCTCTCCGGCAACGGCCTGCGGATCATCGACGGCGTCATCAAGTCGATCCCGGTGATCGGTACCTACATCTCGTTCTTCCTGTTCGGCGGCGAGTTCCCCGGTACGGTCATCATCAGCCGGCTCTACATGCTACACATCCTCCTGGTACCGGCACTGATCCTGCTGATGATTGTGATCCACCTCTTCATGGTTGTTGTTCACAAGCACACCCAGTACCCCGGCCCCGGCCGCAACGACGGCAACGTCGTCGGCTACCCTCTTGGTCCGGTGTACGCGGCCAAGGCCGGCGGCTTCTTCTTCATCGTGTTCGGTGTCATCGCCCTCATGGCGGGGTTCTTCACCATCAACCCGATCTGGAACTACGGTCCCTACGACCCCTCCCCGGTTTCCGCAGGCACGCAGCCTGACTGGTACATCGGCTGGGTTGACGGTGCGCTGCGGCTCATGCCCGGTGTCATCGGTGACTTCCATTTCGAGTACGTCATCTTCGGGCACGTCCTGACCCTGAACGTGCTGCTGCCGGCCCTGGTACCTGCCGGCCTCGTCTTCACGGTGCTGTTCATGTACCCGTGGATCGAACGCTGGATCACCAAGGACGACCGCGAACACCACGTCCTGGACCGCCCGCGCAACGCTCCCACTCGTACCGCGATCGGCATGGCCGGCTTCACGTTCTACTGCGTGATGTGGGCTGCGGCCAGCTCGGACCTCATTGCCACGCACTTCCATGTGGCACTGAACGACGTGACGTACTGGTTGCGGGCACTGTTCTTCATCGGCCCGGTCATCGCGTTCGTTGTGACCAAGCGCGTCGCCTTGGCGCTTCAGCGCAAGGACCGCGAAATCGCCCTGCACGGCCGCGAAACCGGCCGCATCGTGCGCCTGCCGCACGGTGAGTTCATTGAGGTCCATGCCCCGCTGGATGACTACAAGCGTTACAAGCTGGTGGGCTTCGAGTCACCGGTGCCGCTGCCTGCTGTTCCGAACGAACACGGCGTCGTAACCCGCAAGGAAAAGCGCCGTGCAGCGCTCTCGCGCTGGTTCTTCGAGGACAGGGTCGCACCTGCCTCGCCGGCTGAGCTCGAGGCCGCCCACGGGCACCACGGCCAGCACGAAGCGGTCGAAACGGCCGAGGGACAGAAGACCCTCAGCCACTAGCTAGTGGTTTGAAAGCGACGCAGAAGAGGCCCGGTCCGAATGGACCGGGCCTCTTCTGCGTCGCCTATGGATTCCGGTAGCCGGAGGCGTAGTTGCGCGTGGGACGGACTCCGGGACGTTGCAGCGGCACCCACAGCTTGTAGCGGTCTGCCCGGTAGTAAGACACGGAGTAGTCCACCATGGAGCGGGCAACGAAGGCGTGCCTCTGGATCTTCAGCAGCGGGGACCCCACCTCTACATTAAGAAGCCTGGCAGTGGACGGAGACGCTGCCGTGGCCTCAATCATGTCCTCCCCCCACTCCATGACCAGGCCGAAGCGTTCACTCAGGACGTTGTACAGCGAGGTGGGTGGTTCGCCTTCGAGCAGGCCGGGAACGCGATGAGCGGGAATGAAGTTCTCGTCCACGCTCATGGGCTCGTTGTCGGCCAGCAGGAGGCGCCTGAAGCGGACCAGGGGGGTTCCCTCGTCCAGCTGCAGCTCCCGGGCCAGGAACGCACTCGCGCCGATCTGCTCGAAGCTCAACACCTTGGCGGCAGGGACCATGCCACGGCGCTGCATTTCCTCACTGTAAGAGGTCAGCTTCACCTGCAGATCGAGTTTTGGTTTCCGGACGAAGGTCCCCAGGCCCACCACCCGTTCAATGACCTCCTCGCCTACCAGCGCATCGATGGCCTGGCGGACCGTCATGCGGGCCAGCCCGAATCTCTCGGCGAGGTCGCGCTCCGAAGGCAGCGACGAGCCTGGCGGGCAGGATGCCGTGATGTGTGCGCGCAGGAGTTCCCGCAGCTGGACATAGATGGGCGTCCCGCTGTCGCGGTCGATCTCCCCTACCATCCTGCTCGCGTCAGACGCCGCCATGGCCGCAATCCAGATCTACATTCATGTTTTAAGGGTAGAGCAATAGCAGGGCAGGTCTAGACCACCCGGATGGCGGTTTCGGCCACCGGATGTACCGGCACTACGCTTGTTCAGGAATGCAGTCGTGACGGCCGAGACCCGTCGGAACAAAGGAGTCCTGTTGCCAGTGCGCAAGGCAATCGTTCAATCACCCATAGGCCTGCACGCGCGGCCGGCCGCTGTCTTCGTCCGGGCCGTTACGGATTCCGGCCTGCCGGTCAGAATCGGGAAGAAGGGAATCGTGCCCGTCGATGCGCGGTCCCTGCTCGAAGTCATGACCGCCGATTTCTATTGCGGCTGTGAGGTGGAACTCTCGGTCGACCCCGAGGCGCTTCCCGCCCGCTACAGCGTCGAATCCGCAGAGGCAGCACTGGAAGGCCTGACTCTACTGCTGGAGGCAGGCGCGGCCGCCTGAGGGCTTCCTGACCGACTTCGGCGGCCCTGTGCGCCACACCGCGCGAGGCACGGACGCGTCCTACTGTGGCTAAGCGCAAATAACGACGGCGGGCCCCACCAAATGGTGGGGCCCGCCGTCGCTGTTATCAGTACTTATGCGCTAGTGCGCGTGGTCACCCCGGCTGTATTCGTACACCCAGCCCACAAGGGCGATGACGGCCAGGCCGCCGGCGATGAACGTGACCCAGAACCCTACGGCCAGGCCGAGGAATCCGCCTGCGCAGGACAGGCCCAGGACCAGCGGCCACCAGCTCCAGGGGCTGAAGTGCCCCTGCTCGCCGGAACCTTCGTGGATCTCGGCGTCGTTGCGGTCCTCGGGACGCATACCCACGCGCTTGCCGGTAAAGCCAAGGTACGCGCCGATCATGCCGGCAAGGCCGCCAACGAGAAGGATACCGAGGATGCCGACCCACTCAGACCAGTTGGTCAGGAATCCGTAAACCAGGGAGACCGGTACGAAGAAGAAGACTCCGGCTCCAAAAATCCATGATTCGATCTTCACTTGGCGGTGTCCTTCTGATCTGCGTTGCCCAGCACGGACGCTGCCGGTGCCGGTGATTCAACGGTGTGCGACTGTGCGAGCTCCGGGTGGTGGAGGTCCAGGGCAGGACGCTCCGAGCGGATCCGGGGCAGCGACGTGAAGTTGTGGCGCGGCGGCGGGCAAGAGGTTGCCCACTCGAGAGAAGCACCGAAGCCCCAGGGATCGTCCACTTCAACCTTTTCGTTGCTGCGCCAGGTGATGTACACGTTCCAGAAGAACGGGATCAGCGAAGCGCCCAGCACGAACGAGGAGATTGTGGAGAACTGGTTCATCCACGTGAAGTTGTCCTGCGGCATGTAGTCCGCGTAACGGCGGGGCATGCCCTCGACACCCAGCCAGTGCTGAATCAGGAAGGTTCCGTGGAAACCAAGGAACAGGAGCCAGAAGTGGATCTTGCCCAGGCGCTCGTTGAGCATCTTGCCGGTCCACTTCGGCCACCAGAAGTAGAAGCCGGCGAACATTGCGAATACCACGGTGCCAAACACCACGTAGTGGAAGTGGGCCACCACGAAGTAGGAATCCGATACGTGGAAGTCAAGGGGCGGTGAAGCGAGGATGATGCCCGTCAAACCACCGAACAGGAAGGTTGCCAGGAAGCCGATGCTCCAGAGCATGGGCGTTTCAAAGGTGATGGAACCCCGCCACATGGTGCCGATCCAGTTGAAGAACTTCACGCCGGTAGGTACGGCGATCAGCATCGTCATGAAGGAGAAGAACGGCAGGAGGACCGAGCCGGTGACGTACATGTGGTGAGCCCACACGGTCACGGACAGAGCAGCGATGGCGATGGTTGCGTACACGAGGCCCTTGTAGCCGAAGATCGGCTTGCGGCTGAAGACCGGGAAGATCTCGGAGACGATGCCGAAGAACGGCAGCGCGATGATGTACACCTCGGGGTGGCCAAAGAACCAGAACAGGTGCTGCCAGAGGACTGCACCGCCGTTCTCGGGATCGAAGATGTGTGCTCCGAAGCGGCGGTCCGCGCCGAGGGCGAACAGGGCTGCAGCGAGAGGCGGGAAGGCCATGAGGACCAGGATGGCCGTAACCAGCGTGTTCCAGGTAAAGATCGGCATGCGCCACATGGTCATGCCCGGAGCGCGCATGCAGATGATGGTGGTGATGAAGTTGACTGCACCGAGGATGGTGCCGAAGCCGGAGAGTGCGAGGCCGAACACCCAGAGGTCACCGCCGACGCCGGGGCTGAACGTGGTGTTGGACAGCGGCGCGTACGCGAACCAGCCAAACGAAGCGGCACCCTGGGGCGTAATGAAGCCGGAGACGGCGATCGTGGAGCCGAA
Source organism: Arthrobacter sp. PvP103 (assembly GCF_017833075.1). Lineage (NCBI taxonomy): Bacteria > Bacillati > Actinomycetota > Actinomycetes > Micrococcales > Micrococcaceae > Arthrobacter > Arthrobacter sp. PvP103. The sequence goes on from NZ_JAFIBQ010000001.1 coordinate 208,299, forward strand.
GAGGAAGAACCAGAAAGCCAGTGCGTTCAGTCGCGGGAAGGCGACGTCGGGTGCACCGATCTGCAGGGGCATGATGACGTTGGCGAAGCCGGCGAACAGCGGGGTCGCAAACATCAGCAGCATGACGGTTCCGTGCATGGTGAACAGCTGGTTGTACTGCTCTTTGGTCTGCAGGATCTGCATTCCGGGCTCGAAAAGTTCGGCGCGGATCAGCAGCGCCATGACGCCGCCGAAGCAGAAGAACACGAAGGACGAGATCAGGTACATGTACCCGATGGTCTTGTGGTCGGTCGAAGTGATCCAGTTGACGACGATGCGTCCCTTGGACTTTGGAACAACGGGCGCCCCAAGGGCCCCGGCAGGTGCGGATTGAGTGTACGTAGCCACGTCGCTCCCCTTACTTAATTTCGTTCAGGTTCGGGTTGCGGTCGTACTCTTCGCCGAGCAGACCGGTGTTGCCGTCCTGTCGGAGCTGGTCCATGTGCGCCTGGAACTCCGTTTCGGAGACAACCTTCACGCGGAACAGCATTTCGGAGTGGTATTCGCCGCAGAGTTCGGCACATTTGCCGTCGTAGGTGCCCTCTTTGGTGGGGGTAAACCTGATGTAGTTCGTCTTGCCCGGGATCATGTCGCGCTTCTGCAGGAAGGCGGGCACCCAGAAAGAGTGGATAACGTCGCGGGAGTTCAGCTCCAGGTCAACAGACTTGTTGACGGGGAGGTACAGGGTGGGCAGCTTTTCCTTGTCCACTTCAGCACCGGTGAGGTGCGCCTGGACGCCTGCTTCGTGGACGTCTTCAGTGATGACGTCGCCCTGCTTGTAGTTGAAGTCCCAGGCCCACTGCTTGCCGCGGACGTCCACAACGACGTCGGCCGGCTCGGAGCGGTTGTCGATGGCCTGCTGGTCCCGGTCGGTGAAGTAGAAGAACACCAGCACCATGAACAGCGGGATGGTCAGGTAGAAGACCTCGAGGGGAAGGTTGAAGCTGGTCTGCCGCGGGAACCCGACGGTGCCCTTGCGGCGGCGGTAGGCGACGACGCACCAGACCATGAGTCCCCAGGTAATGATGCCGACGACCAATGCGGCTATCCATGAGTTGACCCAGAGGTCCATGATGCGGTCAGTGTGATTGGTGGTGCCACGCTCGGTGGGCAACCAGCCTCTCTGTACCTCTGGTGAACATCCAGTCAAAGCCAACGCGCCGGCTAGTGCCAAGCCAGTGATCGTAGTGATCTGTTTGCGTCGGCTGCCGGTTCGGTTCTGCGAACTCACAGACGGCCCTTCCTACTTGTTGCTGTTGCCCGGGCCGTAGATGGCTCCCCGGGCACACTAAAAGTTTTACTACTCGATGTAGAGCTTACCGCTCCCCGGGGGTTTTCGCTCACATGTCGGCACCGTGCGTCGGCACCGGTTTTCACCGGTGCCGAAAGCAAGCTGTCATGGGGCAAAAGAGCCAGGCTAGTGGAAAGAATCCCCGCAGGCGCAGGAGCCGCCGGCGTTGGGGTTGTCAATGGTGAAGCCCTGCTTCGAGATGGTGTCTTCGAAGTCGATGCTCGCGCCGCTGAGGTACGGGACGCTCATCTTGTCGACAACGACCTCGACGCCGTCGTAATCACGTACGGCATCTCCGTCGAGCAGGCGCTCATCGAAGTAGAGCTGGTAGATCAGCCCGGAGCAACCGCCCGGCTGGACAGCAACGCGCAGGCGAAGGTCGGTGCGGCCTTCCTGCTCCAGCAGGCTGCGGACCTTGCCCGCGGCGACGTCGGTCAGCTTGACCTCGTGCGTGGGCAGTTCTTCGCTGGCGGTGCCGGTGGCTGCGGCGCTGTTTTCATTGGTTGTAGTGCTCATTGGCCTACCTTCTTACGACGGTGGTGGCGACTCGGCTTGCGCGTTGCCCGCCCCTACGGAAACGGTATGGGCTATAGCTACATGCTACGTCGATCCTGCGTGTAGCTCTAACTCCTGACGTAACCGTGGCCATACCCTGAATGTTCCCTGGCGGGTCCGGAACAGACCCGCCAGGAAACGCGGGTGCAGCTGCACTGCCGGTCCCGGCGTCAGGCAAGACCCTCATGGTTGAGCCGGGCCAGCAGGAGGGCTTCAGCCACCACGGCGTTGCGGAAGTCGTCCAAGTGCAGTGACTCATTGGCGCTGTGGGCCCTGGAATCGGGGTCCTCGACACCGGTCACCAGGATCTGCACGTCCGGATAGACCTCCGTAAGGTCCGCGATAAAGGGAATCGAACCACCGATGCCCATTTCGACCGCCGGAACGCCCCATGCTTCCCCGAGGGCCCACATCGCCATGCCTGCGGCAGCGGAACCCGTGTCGGTCAGGAAGGAGCTTCCGCTCTCCCCCGGGGTGAAAACCACCTTCGCGCCGAACGGTGCATTGGACTCAACATGGTTCCGCACGGCGGCCATGGCGTCGGCCGGGTCCTGGCCCGGAGCCAGCCGCAGGCTGAACTTTGCCCGCGCCCGCGGCAGCAGGGTGTTGGAAGCCACGTCCACAGCGGGAGCATCGAAGCCGATGATGGACAGTGCGGGCTTGGTCCATAGCCGGGAGGCGATGGTTCCGCTGCCGGCGAGGCGGACGCCGTCCAGTACTGACGCGTCGGCCCGGTATTCCGCCTCCGTCAGGTCGACGGAGACGTCGTCCCTGCTGACCAGGCCCTTCACGGCGACGTTCCCTTCGTCGTCATGGAGGGTGGCGATCAGGCGGGAAAGCAGCGTTGGCGCATCAAGGACCGCCCCGCCGAACATTCCGGAGTGGACGGCGTGCTCCAGGACCTGAACCTCAATGGTCCCGTCCACCAGGCCGCGCAGGCTGGTGGTCAGCGCGGGAATGCCCACTTTCCAGTTGCTGGAATCCGCTACCACAATGACGTCGGCGCGCAGCAGTTCGCGGTGCGTTTCCAGGAACGTGCGGAACGTGGGCGATCCTGCTTCCTCCTCGCCTTCGATAAAGAACGTCACACCCAGTCCAAGTTCGTCGGCCAGTACCTCGGTGACGGCGGCGTAGGCGGCAATGTGGGCCATGATGCCGGCTTTGTCATCGGCGGCACCCCGCCCGTAAAGCCGGCCGTCGCGTTCGACGGCGGTGAACGGTTCGGTCTCCCACAGCGCCAGGTCCCCGGTCGGCTGGACGTCATGGTGGGCGTAAAGCAGAATGGTCGGCTTTCCATCGGCAGCGGCACGTCGTGCCACGACAGCCGGGCCGCCCGGCGTCCCGTCCTCTTTGTTGCAGCGCAGGATCCGGACGTCAGCGACTCCCGCAGCCCGCACCAGCTCCGCCACGGCCTCCGCGCTGCGGTCCAGTGGAGCAGGATCGAAGCTGGGCCAGGCGATGCCCGGGAGCGTGACGAGGTCCTTCAGCTGCCCAACGGTGGTGTCGAAGGACTCGTGTACGGCCTGGCGCAGGGCGTCGACGTCGATTCCGTCGATTCCTGCGCTGATTTTTTGCGGGGTCCCCGCCGGTGATGAAGTCATGGCCAAAACCCTACCTGTGTCCGTGACCACAGGAAACACTTCGGAACCGCCCGCCGGCTCCCCCGGTTCGCCGCCGCCGGACCCGCGCGACACATGAAATTCCGCCTGCGCGTGCAGGGTATTCTTTAGGGGTGTTTGGACGTAAAAAAGAAGCGCCAACGGCGCAGGACGTAGTTGACCAGCAGGCAGCCGAGGCCTTGGCCCGGCAGGACGCAGCCCTCGGCAAGGGCGCGCCCACGCCCAAGCGCAAAGCACAGGAAGCTGCGCGGAAGCGTCCCCTGGTGCCGGAGGACCGAAAGGCCTCCAAGGCAGCCGAGCGGGCGGCCGTGCAGGAACAGCGGATCAAAATGCGCCAGGCCCTGGACACTGGCGACGAAAAGTTCCTGCCCCTTCGCGACAAGGGCCCGCAGAAGCGCTACGCACGCGATTACGTGGATGCACGCTTCAGCCTGGGCGAGTACCTGATGTTCGGCGCCCTCTTGTTCGTTGTCATCTCCCTGCTGGTCCCCTCCACCAGCGAGGCAATGATCTATGTCCTGGGCGGCTTCTGGGTCATGTTCCTCGCCGTTTTCGTTGACGTCTTCATCCTGTCCCGCAAGCTGCGGAAGCGCCTCACCGAGAAGTTTGGCGAGGTGGAACGCGGAACCGTCTGGTACGGATCCATGCGTTCACTCCAGTTCCGCCGCCTGCGCCTTCCCAAGCCGCTCGTCAAGCGCGGAGAATTCCCCGCCTAATTGAGGCAAGAAGAAGCCCCCGGCAGTTCACCAACTGCCGGGGGCTTCTTTGTCGTCGGGCGCTTTTCGCAGAATCGCCGGTTACTAGCGGCGGGCGGGGTGTTTGGCCAGCTGCCGGTTGATGCGTGCGGCCCAGAACGGACCCTCATACAGGAACGCCGTGTAGCCCTGCACCAGGGTGGCACCGGCGTCAAGCCGTTCCTGCACATCCCTGGCATTCTCCACTCCGCCGACGGACACGAGCGTGAGCGAGCCGCCGGTTGCTTCCTTGAGGCGGCGCAGCACTTCCAGGGACCGCGCCTTCAGCGGAGCCCCGGAGAGGCCACCGGGCCCGCAGTCCCGGATTTTCTCCGGGTCGGACGTGAGCCCCTCCCGCCCGATCGTGGTGTTGGTAGCGATGATGCCGTCCAGCCCGAGGTCCAGGGCGAGTTTCGCGACATCGTCAATGTCCTCGTCCGTTAGGTCCGGGGCGATCTTAACCAGCAGCGGAACGTGCCGGCCGGCGGCCTTGTCCGCTTCCTCTCCCACCGCTTTGAGCAGGGGGCGGAGGGTCTCAACGTTCTGGAGCAGGCGGAGACCCGGCGTGTTCGGTGAACTGACGTTGACCACGAGGTAATCGGCTGCGGGTGCAAGGCTCCGGGCGCTGACGAGGTAGTCGCTGGCCGCGTCCTCCAGCTCCACTACCTTGCTTTTGCCGATGTTGACGCCGATCACCGGGCGGACGCCCGGGTGGCGGCGCTGCAAGGCGGCCCGCGCGGACTTAAGCCGGGGGGCCACGGCGGTGGCCCCGTCGTTGTTGAATCCCATCCGGTTGATAACTGCCTTGTCCTCGACGAGGCGGAAGAGCCGGGGCTTTTCGTTTCCGGGCTGGGCCTGCCCGGTGATGGTGCCGACCTCCACGTGGCCGAACCCGAGTTCAGTCAGCGCTTCAATGCCGTGCCCTTCCTTGTCAAAGCCTGCGGCGAGCCCGAAGGGTGAAGGGAAGGTAATGCCGAAGGCAGTGGTCTGGAGCGACGGCGCAGGTGCCGTGAATTTAGCGAGCACCCTGCCCGCCCCTGAACTGTGGGCCAGCCTGATGGCACGGAAGCCGATCCTGTGGGCGCGTTCGGCGTCCATCCATGAAAAGGCCAGGCGAAAGAAGGTGGGATATACGCGCATGAGTCCAGTTTTCCGGTTCAGGCTCCGCAGACCAAACCGGCGCGCACGACGGCGGGCGGTGTGACGCGCTTCGCGGGCACGGCCGGTGTACTCGCCGCTGAAGCAGGCGTTGTCTAGTCTGATGAAATGGAATGGCACACAGATATCCTGGGGGACGACTTCCAAGCCTGTTCCTACCAGGCCACCGGCGGCGACGGCGTGGAGCGCACGGCTACCCTTGTGCGCCATGTGCCCCAAGGCGACGCTGGCGGGCCGGGCGGTTCCGGACCCCGGCCCCTCCCCCGCCGCGCCATCCTCTTCCTGCACGGCTGGAGCGATTACTTCTTCAACGTGGAGCTCGCCCAGTTCTGGACAGGGAAAGGATTTGAGTTCTTTGCCCTAGACATGCATAACCACGGGCGGAGCCTGCAAGCAGACACCCATGGCGGCTACGTGGCCGACCTCGATGACTACGACGCCGAAATCAGCAAGGCAATTGAGATCATCGGCTCCCTTTGGCCGGAGCAAGCCGGCAAGCCGCCGCTGACCCTGATGGGCCACTCCACCGGCGGCCTCATCGCCGCGCTGTGGGTGAGCCGGCATCCGGGCGTGGCTTCCCAACTGGTCCTCAACAGCCCGTGGCTGGAAATGCACGGCAGTTCACTGGTCCGGCGTGCCGCCAGGTCCATGGTGGGACCGCTGGCACGGTACCGTCCGGAGGCTGTGCTGCGGCTACCGGAGCGCGGTTTTTATTGGCGGAGCATCAGCAGCGAAGCTGAGGGTGAGTGGACGCTGGACAACAAGTACCGGCCGCCCCTGGCTTTTCCAGTGCGGGCCGGCTGGCTCAGCGCCGTCCTGGCCGGGCATTCCCGGGTGGCCCGCGGACTGCGGATCGACATCCCCATCCTGGTTCTCCTGTCCGGAGCCAGCGCGAACGGCATGTTCTGGACCGAGGCAATGCGACGGACCGACGCCGTGCTGGATGTGAATACGATCGCCATCCGGGCAATGGCCCTCGGCCGGACGGTCACCCTTGAAAGGATCGACGGCGCCCTCCACGACGTCTTCCTGTCTCCACCCCACGTCCGGGCGGACGCGTACGCGCGGCTGACCCGCTGGATCCGGGGCTACGTCCTGGACGACGGCGGCGGGGAGTGAAAGAGGCGGAGCCGGAGGCACTTTCCTGGCAGCCCGATCTGCTCGGGGAAGGATTCGAGTGCCTGGAGCTGCCCTTGGCCGACGACGAAGAAGGTACGGTGACTGCCACCCTGATCCGTTACGTGCCGGCGGTTCCGGCGGGTCCGCCTGCCTTCCTTTCTGCGCTGCGTAATACGGTCCTCCGGCCCTTGGAGTGGCCGTCATCAGGCGGCCGGGAGCACAACGGTTCATCGCGCCCGCGAGTAGTGTTCTACCTTCACGGCTGGGCGGACTACTTCCTGCAGTCCGAACTTGCCAGGTATGTCGGTGCGCACGGAATCCACTTTTATGCGCTGGACCTCCGCAAGTACGGCCGGAGCCTGCGCGACTGGCAGACGCCCGGCTACACGACGGACCTGGGCGTCTACGATGAGGACATTTCCGCTGCGATCGAGGTCATCAGGACGGACGTGGCCGGGCGGACCGGCCTGGCCGCGGATCCCGCGGTCCACATGCTGGCGCATTCACTGGGCGGCTTGATCGGGGCGCTCTGGGCGGACCGGCACCCGGCCGCACTGGAGACACTGATCCTCAACGCGCCATGGCTGGAGCTCCAGGGCAGCAGCCTGATCCGGAACATCGCCATGCATCTCGTGGAACCGATCGCACGCACGGATCCACGGCGGGCGTTCCGTTTTCCGGAAATGCCCGGCTATTGGGAAAGCGTCAGCGACCAGGCCCACGGCGAGTGGTTCCTGGATCCGCAGTGGCGCCCGACGGCGTCGTTCCCTATCCGTGCGGGCTGGACCCGGGCCGTCCTTGCAGGCCATGCAGCCGTGGAGCGGCGCCTGGACATTGCGGAACCTGTTCTGGTGATGCTCTCGGACCGCACCAGAATCCAGGCTGAGTGGTCTGAAGAGTTGATGATCGCGGACGCCGTGATCGACGTGGAACAGACAGCGCGCCGCGCGCTGGGCCTGGGCCGACGGACGTCCGTGTTCCGCTACCCCCGGGCGATCCACGACGTCTTCCTCTCACGCCGCGAGGTACGGCAGGAAGCTTACCGGGACCTGGTCGACTGGCTGAGTTCGCATCCGGGCTGACGGGTATCAGGACTCCACGGACTCCACAGGCCGGGATGCGTCGTCCGGGCCGGGCCGGGCAGCATCCACGGCCCCGCCGTACCGGCGGTCACGCCCGGCATAGATTTCGACGGCGTCCCACAAGGTGCGGCGGTCGACGTCGGGCCAGAGCGTGTCCATGAAGACAAACTCCGCGTAGGCGGACTGCCACAGCATGAAGTTGGAGAGGCGCTGCTCGCCGGAGCTTCGGAGAAAGAGGTCGACGTCGGGAAGGTCCGGCTCATCCAAGTACTTCTGGATGGTCCGTTCGGTGATCGAGCCCGGCTTCAGCCTGCCGGCCGCGACGTCTTCGGCTATCGCCGAGACAGCATCCGCAATTTCGGCACGGCCGCCGTAATTAACACACATGGTCAACGTGCACGTGCTGTTGCCCCGCGTGTACTCCTCTGCTTCTTCCAGTTCGCGGATCACTGATCCCCACAGCCTGGGCCGGCGTCCCGACCAGCGGATCCGTACACCCCACTCGTCCAGCTGGTTCCGCTGCCGTCTTAGCACGTCCTTGTTAAATCCCATCAGGAAGCGGACCTCCTCCGGTGAACGCCGCCAGTTCTCCGTGGAGAAGGCGTATACCGTGACGTACTTGATGCCTAGCTCAATTGCGCCTGCGACGACATCCAGCAGCGCCGGCTCCCCCGCTTTGTGGCCCTCGATCCGCGGAAGTCCGCGCTGGTTGGCCCAGCGGCCGTTGCCGTCCATGACGATCGCCACATGCTGCGGGATGAATTCCGCGGGTATCGACGGCGCCACGGCCCCGGAGCCGTGCGGATACGGCGCGATCACGGGCCCGGTCCGTTTCCGGACGGGGGTCTTCTTCTTTCCAAGGGCCACTGTCAGCTACGCTCCACATGTTTGAGTGATTTCAGCACCCGTTCAAGATGCCATTGCAGATAGCTGGCCACCAAACCGGCGGCCTCCCGCCGGTGAAGCGCCAGGGACGTATCCGCCGTCGTCCAGTCCCCTGTCAGCAGTGCCCCCAGCAGGAAGACTGTTTCCGCTGCGGGTGCGGGTGATCCCGGCGGACGGCAATTGCTGCACACCATGCCGCCCAGCGGCGCTGAAAAGGCCGTGTGCGGGCCGGGCGCGCCGCAGCGGGCGCACACCGTGAAGCTCGGCGCCCATCCCCCGGTAGCCAGTGCACGCAGGAGGTAGGAGTCGAGGATGAGTTCAGGAGTGTGCTCGCCCCGGCTCAGCGAGGCAAGGGCTCCCACCAGGAGGTTGTATTGCGCGGTTCCGGCCTCGCCGTCCACGTCCGTCAGCTTTTCGGCGGTCTCCGTCATGGCCGCCGCCACCGTGTAGCGGCCGTAGTCGGCCGCGATGTTGCCGCCGTAGGCACCCTTGGCCACCGCCTGGGTCACGACGTCCAACGTCCGTCCGGAAATTAGCTGCAGGTCCGCCACCATAAACGGTTCCAGGCGGGCGCCGAAGCGGCTGCTGGTGCGCCGCACTCCCTTGGCCACCGCACGGACCTGGCCATGGTGTTTGGTCAGCAGCGTGATGATCCGGTCTGCTTCGCCCAGTTTGTGGGTACGCAGCACCACGGCATCGTCACGGTAGGCGCGGGCAGAAAAGGAGGATTGTTGGGCCACAGTTAATCTTCGCACTGAACTTCAGGAAAACGCTGCTGCGCCCCCGGAGTGGTCCGGGGGCGCAGCGTGTCAGTGGTTCGACTAATGGGCCTAAGCCTGCGCGTCCCGGATGGCACGGTTGACGGCCGAAATGACGGCCTTCAGCGAGGAGGTGGTGGTGTTGGAGTCGATCCCCACGCCCCACAACACCCGCTCGCCGACAGCGCACTCAACGTACGCGGCTGCACGGGCGTTGCCGCCTTCAGAGAGCGCGTGCTCACTGTAGTCCAGGACGCGTACGTCCACGCCATCCTGGCCGAGGATCGACAGCAGCGCTGCGATCGGACCGTTGCCGGAGCCGGTGCGGCGGACCTGGACGCCGTCCACGGTGACCGTCGCATGCAAGGTCATGGCGCCGTCGTCGTCCGTTTCCGTGCTGAACGACCCCAGCGAATACCGGCCCCACTGGCCGTCCTCCTTGCTGGAGGGCAGGTATTCGTCCTGGAAGATCTGCCAGAGCTGGGCGCCGCTGACCTCGCCGCCCACGGTGTCCGTCCGCTTCTGGATGACCCCGGAGAATTCGATCTGTGCGCGGCGCGGCAGGTCCAGGCTGTGCTCGTTCTTCAGCAGGTAGGCCACGCCGCCCTTACCGGACTGCGAGTTGACCCGGATGACGGCTTCGTAGCTACGCCCCAGGTCCTTGGGGTCGACCGGCAGGTACGGAACCTGCCAGGTGTAGTCGGCCACATCCTTGCCGGCGGCAGCCGCATCCTTTTCGAGCGCTTCGAAACCCTTCTTGATGGCATCCTGGTGCGAGCCGGAGAACGCCGTGAAGACAAGGTCGCCGCCATACGGCGAACGCTCCGCCACCGGCAGCTGGTTGCAGTACTCCACGGTGCGGCGGACGTCGTCAATGTCGGAGAAATCAATCATGGGGTCGATGCCCTGGACGAACATGTTCAGGCCCAGCGTCACCAGGTCCACGTTTCCGGTCCGCTCGCCGTTTCCGAACAGGCAGCCCTCAATCCGGTCCGCCCCGGCGAGGTAACCGAGCTCGGCCGCGGCAACACCGGTGCCGCGGTCGTTGTGCGGGTGCAGCGAGAGGATGATGCCCTCGCGGGGGTGCAGGTGCCGGCTCATCCACTCGATCGAATCGGCGTAGACATTGGGGGTGGCCATTTCCACAGTGGCCGGCAGGTTGATGATGACCTGGCTGTCAGCCGAGGCCTCAAAGACATCGGCCACTGCGTTGCAGACGCGGACAGCGTATTCGAGTTCCGTGCCGGTAAAGGATTCCGGTGAGTACTCGTAGGTGATGTGGGTGTCCGCCAACGTTTCCTCGTACTTCTTGCACAGCCGGGCGCCCTGGAGTGCAATGTCCAGGATGCCGTCCTCGTCCTGGTTGAACACCACGCGGCGTTGCAGGACCGACGTCGAGTTGTAGAGGTGCACGATGGCCTGCTTGGCGCCAACCAGGGATTCATAGGTCCGCTCGATCAGGTGCTCACGGGCCTGCGTCAGCACCTGGATGGTGACGTCGTCCGGAATGTGGTTGCCTTCAATCAGCTGACGGACAAAATCGAAGTCAGTCTGCGAGGCGGAGGGAAAGCCCACCTCGATTTCCTTGTAACCCATGCGGACCAGCAGGTCGAACATCTTCATCTTGCGGGCCGGGCTCATGGGGTCGATCAGGGCCTGGTTGCCGTCCCTGAGGTCAACGGCGCACCAGCGCGGGGCCTTCGTAATGACTTTGTCCGGCCACGTCCGGTCAGGCAGTTCAACGGTGATCTGGTCCTGGAACGGCATGTAGCGGTGGACGGGCATTCCGGAGGGCTTTTGTGCGTTTCGCATTACTATCGGGGCCTTTTCTGTGGTTCCTGGGTGAAAGGTGGCCGGGCAACACAAACTCCGCGACGAGGATTGGCCTTGCGCTAGATCGCGTCTGAGGCCTCGCCGCGGCAGCTAAGAAGAAGCAGTTCTGCGCGCACCATTTCACAGTAACACGGGTGCGTAAGATGAAGGAGCAACACCTCCAGCAACGTCCACTATGCAGACGCTGCCACCGGTGCCAGCGCCGGAGGCAGCCTTCACCTGAAGGAGCACTTGTGCCAAACTCGGGGATCGACCTGTCCAATATCGACCACACCGTGCGGCCGCAGGATGACCTGTACCAGCACATCAACGGCGCGTGGCTGAAGAGCACGACCATCCCGGACGACCGCCCCCTTGAAGGCACTTTCACCGCTTTGCGGGACGGCTCCGAGCTGGCGGTCAGGGAAATCATCGAAGAAGCCGCCGGACGCGGCAAGGAAGCCACCGGGATCGAACAGAAGGTCGGGGATCTTTACAACAGCTTCATGGATGAAGCGGCCGTCGAAGCCAAAGGCCTGGACCCCATCCGGGGCCGGCTCGCCTCCGTCTACGCCACGAAGTCCGCGGCGGACGTCATCGAACTGGCAGGAAAGCTCTTCCGTTCCGACGTGTCAGGGCTTTTCTACATCTACCCGGCACCCGATGCGGGCAACCCGGACCGGATCCTGCTGTACACCGGCCAGGGAGGCCTCGGGCTGCCGGACGAGTCGTACTACCGCGAAGAAAAGTTCGCTCCCATGGTGGCGGCCTACCGCGACCATGTCCGGACAATGCTCGGCCTCGCCGGAGCCGCGGACCTCGATGCCGCCGCTGAACGCGTGGTCCGGCTGGAGACGGCCCTTGCCGCCCATCATTGGGACAACGTGACCCTGCGGGATCCGCAAAAGACCTACAACCTGAAATCCGCCGAGGAGGCGCGGGAGCTCTTCCCGCTGATGGATGCCTGGTTCGAGGCCGCCGGGATCGGGCCGGACAAACGCCAGGAGATGGTGGTCAGCACCCCTGACTTCTTCGCCGGGGCAGCCGGCCTGATCGAATCCGAGCCGCTGGCGGCCTGGCAGGACTGGCTGGCCATGCGTGTCGTCGGCTCCGCAGCCCCGTACCTGTCGTCCGAATTCGTGGACGCGAACTTCGCGTTCTACGGCACCACGATTAGCGGCACCCCGCGCAACAAGGACCGCTGGAAGCGCGGCGTCGCCGTCGTCGAGGCCGCACTGGGCGAGGCGGTCGGCCAGATCTATGTCTCCCGGCACTTTCCCGAAACCCACAAAGCCCGCATGCAGACGCTCGTCGCCAATCTCATCGAGGCCTACCGGCAAAGCATCACCGCTCTGGCCTGGATGGGCGAGGACACGAAGCTCGAAGCCCTCAAGAAGCTCGAAGCATTCCGGGCCAAAATCGGCTACCCGGATGAGTGGATCGACTACTCCGCGGTGGAAATAGACCCGGCCGATCTGCTCGGAAACGTTGAGCGGGCCCACAATGCCGACGTGGACCGGCACCTGGACGAAGTTGGCAAGCCCGTTGACAAGAACAAATGGCTCATGACGCCGCAGACCGTCAACGCTTACTACCACCCGTTGCTGAACGAGATCGTGTTCCCGGCAGCAATCCTGCAGGCCCCGTTCTTCACCGCGGACGCCGACGACGCCGTCAACTACGGCGGTATCGGCGCCGTCATCGGGCACGAGATCGGGCACGGCTTTGATGACCAGGGCTCGCAGTTCGACGGCGGCGGCGCCCTGCGCAACTGGTGGACCGAGGACGACCGGACTGCGTTCGAAGCCCTGACCTCCAAGCTGGTGGCGCAGTTCGATGCCTTGTCGCCTACTGCGGCCCCCGGCCACCATGTCAACGGCAAGCTCACCCTCGGCGAAAACATCGGCGACCTGGGCGGGCTCACCATCGCGTACAAGGCCTACCTGATAAGCCTTGATGGTGCGGAGCCGCCTGTTTTGGACGGCCTCACCGGCCCGCAGCGGTTCTTCGCGTCCTGGGCTGCCGGCTGGCGCCAGGTGATCCGCAACGAGGAGGCAATCCGCCGTCTCGCTACCGACCCGCACTCACCCAACGAGTTCCGCACCAATGCCATCGCCAAGAACCTGGATGCGTTCCATGACGCGTTCGGCGTGGCGGAGCAGGACGGCATGTGGATGCCCGCGGAGGAACGCGTCAGCATCTGGTGACCGGCAGGTCGTGATGAAAACTGCGGGGCCGGCCACAAACAGTGGCCGGCCCCGCAGTTTATGCGTCGATGCAACAACCGCAGCTAGCGGACGATCAGTTCAGGGTTCGCCTGCTGGCAGACGGTGTCGCCGGCCGTTTGGTTGACAATGTCGGACGGGAGCGGCACGGAGTCCATCTTTGTTCCGGACATGAAGTCGGTGCCGAGGTAGACCTGAACTCCGCTGACGCCGGCCGCCGGGAGAACCTGCGTGGCGGGTATTTCCAGCAATGCTGCGACGTCCGCCGCCACGTCCTCGAAGCCGGGTCCGTAGTAGACCGCCGTCTTCGCGACAGGCTGCGCCACAAGCGGGGCCACCTGGGTGAAGCCGCCGGCGATGATCGCCTGGGTGATCTCCTGGGTCCGCGCCGGGACACCCGTTCCGTTCGCGACGGTCACCGGCTGCAGCGCCTTATCGTAGGGCGGCAGCGGCGTTTCGGTCGGCGTCGGGGCGGGAGCCGATTCGCTCGGCTCCGCCGTGGGGCTCGGGGTGGCTGTCGGGTCGGTCAGGTCGACGTCCTTGCGCAGCGCGGCGAAAAGCTGCGATGCGGCCGGCTCGGCAACGGTGAGCCGGTTGGGGTCAGTGGGAGCAGGCGTGGTTGGCACGGCAACGAACGCCACCTTGCTGATGTCAATGTTCTTGAGCCGGTTGCCGATGGTCAGCAGCGACGGGACGGACGCCAGCCCGTCATCCACCGTAAGGTTCTGCGTGACGACGTCGGCAATCTTGAGCATCTTCTGGGGGTCGGACAGTGTGCCGTCATCCTTGATCTTGCGGGTGAGGGATGACAGGAAGCCCTGCTGCGCCTTGATGCGGCCCAGGTCACCGCCGTCCGCGAAGGCATGCCTGGTCCGCAGGTAGGCCAGCGCCTGCTCGCCCTGCACCTGCGAGTTTCCTGCGGGGAGGCGCAGGCGGGAGTCGGGGTCGTAGACGGCGTCACTTACGCAGACTTCCACGCCGCCCACCGCGTTGGAAAGTTCCTTGACCGCGTTGAAGTCCGCCATCATGAAGTGGTCGATTTCCAACCCCGTGATTTTGTTCACCGTGTCCACGGCGCAGCCGATGCCGGCCTCTTTCATGGCTTCGTTGATCATCACGCCGCTTCGGGCCGGGAACACCTGCTTGGTCTTCTGGTCCGTGCATTCGGGAATGTCCACGAGCAGGTCGCGCGGGAAGCTGATGACGCTGACACGCTTGTTGTCCGCCGAGATGTCCATCATCATCATGACGTCCGACTGGCCGTAGCCTGTGGAGTCCTCGGCCGTGCCGTAGTCGGAATTCTTGCCGTCGCGGGTGTCCGAGCCCAGGATCAGGATCTGCATCCGGTCCTTGGAGTCGTTGACGGGATCTTCGGTGCGGCTGCTGCCTGCGCCGAGCGGAGCTTTGCTGATGTTCATCTGCAAGCGGATGACCCAGAAGGCGGCGAAAGCGAGAGCGCCCACCAGGACAAGGGCCACAACAGCAGTGGCCACCTTGAACCACGCGGGCTTTCCGCCCATGGCGCCGAGGTGCCGGGCGGGGCCCATGTCCTTCGTGTCCGAATGCCTGGCAGCGGCGTCGGACGCTGGCGAACCAATGCCTTGTCCGGGAGTGTCTCGGCGTCGCACCACGTGGTGTTACCTTCCTCTATAAAACGGGGTTCGGTCCATTTTAGTGGTCCTGGCTGGGAAAACGCCCGATGGGCGGGCCCGCCGGACAGCCGGGATGGGCCGTCCGGTCCGGCGGCAGCATCTCGGGACGCAGCCCCGTGCCCGGCGAGGGCTAGAAACCGAGCTTCACCAGCTGCTTGGGATCCCGTTGCCAGTCCTTGGCCACCTTGACATGCAGGTCGAGGTAGATCCGGGTACCGAGGAGGGCTTCGATGCCCTTGCGGGCGGTGGTGCCGACTTCCCGCAGCCGGGCGCCGCCCTTACCGATGATGATGGCTTTTTGGGAGGGACGCTCCACGTAGAGGTTGACCCTGACGTCCAGGAAAGGGCTGTCCTCGGGCCGGCCCTCCCGGGGAACGATCTCCTCCACCACTACGGCCAGGGAGTGCGGAAGCTCGTCGCGGACACCCTCCAGCGCGGCCTCGCGGATGAGTTCGGCCACCATGACTGCTTCGGGCTCATCGGTCAGGTGCCCGTCCGGGTACAGCGGTTGCGAGGGCGGCATGTGGCTGATGAGGACGTCCGCCACGGTGCCGACCTGGAAGCCGTCCGTTGCCGACACGGGCACGATGTCCTTCCAGCCCTCCTCGCCAAGGACTTCGCGGCCCAGGGCGGCAACGGCGAGCAGTTGTTCCGTCAGTGCCTGACGGTCCACCAGGTCTGCCTTGGTCACGATGGCGATGATGGGCTTTTTGCCGACCGCGGCCAGCTGGGCGGCGATAAAGCGGTCGCCGGGACCGATCTTTTCGTTGGCGGGAAGGCAGAAGCCGATGGCGTCCACTTCGGAGAGGGTGTCCGCCACCAGGTCATTGAGGCGCTTGCCGAGCAACGTCCGCGGCCGGTGCAGACCGGGTGTATCCACGAGGATGAGCTGGGCGTCGTCCCGGTGGACGATGCCACGGATCGTGTGGCGCGTCGTCTGCGGCTTGGCAGAGGTGATGGCCACCTTCTTGCCCACAAGGGCGTTCGTCAGTGTGGACTTACCGGCGTTCGGCCTGCCCACAAGGATCGAAAATCCGGCCCGAAAGCCGCCAAAGGCGTCGTCGTCCGCTTTATTCTGCTTGCTCACGTGGAACTCCCTGTTGCATTGTTTCGGCCTCGTCGAGTAGGTCTTCAAGGTCAGTTTGTTCTGGAACGGCGCCCTTTGCAACGGGCGCCGCGATGATGTGGCTGACCCTGTTGCGGCGGCCTTCCAGGCGTTCCGCCCGCAGCGAGATCCCGTCCACCTCTACGGTGCTGCCGACGATGGGAACCCGGCCGAGGGCCTTGGCGAGCAGGCCGCCGACGGTGTCCACTTCGTCGTCGTCAAGTTCCACATCAAACAGCTCGCCGAGGTCGTCGATGCCCATCCGGGCACTCACCCGGTAGCTGCCGTTGCCAAGGGCCACGGCCTCGGCGCTCTCGGTGTCGTATTCATCCACAATCTCACCGACGATTTCCTCGATCAGATCCTCAAGCGTCACAAGTCCGGCAGTTCCGCCGTACTCGTCGATCACGATGGCCACATGCGTTGATTCCTTTTGCAGTTCACGAAGCAGGTCGCTGACCTGCTTCGACTCCGGCACGTAGCGGACTTCGCGGGCGAGGTCATCCACGATGGGGGGTTCCTCGCCCGGGCCGAGGCCGTGCAGCGCGGCGGCGACATCCTTGAGGTAGATGATGCCCAGGATCTGGTCCGTGTTGTCGCGGATCACGGGGATCCGGGAGTAGCCGGACCGCAGGAAGAGGGACATGGCCCGGTGCAGGCTCGAGCCCGCGTCGATGCTGAGGATGTCCGTGCGGGGCACCATCACGGCCCGGACCAGGGTGTCGCCGAAGTCGAACACGGACTGGATCAGTTCGGCTTCGTTGTCCTCGATCATGTCAGATTCAGTGGCACGGTCCACGAGCTCGCGGAACTCTTCTTCACTGAAGGAGGCTTCGTCGCCGGCGCCTGCGCCCGGTGCCACGACGCTGCCCAGCGCAACCAGCCAGCCCGGAATGGGACCCAGCACCCAGCATAGGAAACGGATGATCGGCGCACTGAACCTGGCGACGCCGGCGGCGTGGGCACGGCCCAGCTGCCGCGGTGACACCCCCACGATCACGAAGCCTACGAGGGCCATGATTCCGGTGGCGGCAAGGCCGGCGAGCCATACACTGTCCAGCAGGCTGTGCAGAAGGACAGCGACCGCCACTGCCGAGGCCATTTCGAACCAGATCCGCCAAAACCTCAGGGACCGCATGTGCGCGACTGGCTGGTCCAGGATGCGTTTCAGGGCCTGGCCGTCACTTCGAAGCACGGCCTCTTCGGCGTCGTGGCGGGGAAGGAAATTAAACGCGGACTCGGCCGCTGTCAGCAGGGCTGCGAAACTGAGGAAGACCAGCGCCATGCCAACAAGGATCAGTGGGGTCACTGCATCGTCTCAGACGGGGCTTCTTTACCGGTGAAGCCCTCGAGCAGTTCCCGCTGCAGGCCGAACATCTCTTCCTTTTCCTCGGGATCGGCGTGGTCGTATCCCAGCAGGTGCAGGATTCCGTGGGTGGTGAGCAGCAGCATCTCATCCTGCGTGGAATGCCCGGCATTGCGTGCCTGGACCTCCGCCACCTGCGGACACACGGCAATATCGCCGAGCATGCCCTGCGGCGTCGGCTTGTCCGGTGTGCCCGGAGTCAATTCGTCCATGGGAACGGACAGGACGTCGGTGGCCCCCGGCTCGTCCATAAGTTCCAGGTGCAGTTTTTCCATGGCGGGTTCGTCCACCAGGAGGATGGACAGTTCAGCCTGGGGGTGGATGTACAGGCGTTCAAACACAAACCGGGCCAGGGCAACTAGCTGGGCTTCATCCACCGTGACGCCTGATTCGTTGTTCACTTCAATACTCATGCGTGCTCTCCCCGCTTCTCCCGGGTCACGGAATGCTTCACCCGGTTCCTCTGTGCCTCGTCCCACACGCCGTACGCATTGACGATGTCACCCACCAGCCGGTGGCGGACCACGTCCGAGGCATCCAGCACGCTGAAATTGACGTCCTCAATTCCCTGCAGGATCTCTTCCACGATCCGGAGGCCCGAGCGGGTGCCGAAGGGCAGGTCCACTTGGGTGACATCCCCGGTGACCACCATTTTGGAGCCGAAGCCGAGCCGGGTCAGGAACATCTTCATCTGCTCTGGTGTGGTGTTCTGGGCCTCGTCGAGGATGATGAAGGCATCGTTGAGGGTCCGGCCACGCATATAGGCCAGCGGAGCCACTTCGATGGTACCTGCCGCCATCAAGCGGGGAATGGACTCCGGGTCCATCATGTCGTGCAGTGCATCGTAAAGGGGACGCAGGTAGGGATCGATCTTGTCGCTCAGCGTCCCGGGCAGGAAGCCCAGCCGTTCGCCGGCCTCCACCGCTGGCCTGGTAAGGATGATGCGGCTGACTTCCTTTTGCTGCAGTGCCTGGACTGCCTTCGCCATGGCGAGGAACGTCTTGCCGGTACCGGCAGGTCCTATTCCGAAGATCACCGTGTTGGCGTCAATGGCATCCACGTAGTTCTTCTGGTTCAGCGTCTTGGGCCGGATCGTCTTGCCGCGGCTCGAGAGGATGTTGTAGGTCAGTACCTCAACCGGGTTTTGGAGTGACTGGCTCCGGAGCAGGGCTGCGAGCTGCTGGAGTACCGCCGGCGTAATGACAGTTCCCCGGTCAACGAGCCCGCGCACTTCGTGGAGCAACCGCATGATCCTGGGAACGTCGGCGGCGGGGCCGCTGATGGCCAGTTCATTGCCGCGGACGTGGAAGTCGACGGCCGGAAACTGTTCCTCGATGAAACGCAGCGCCTCATCGTGGCTGCCGAGCGACTGAACCATTTGTTCGGAGTTGTCGAAGATGACCACCTCCGTCCGGACGCCGGGAAGACTATGGGGAAATTCACCTGTGGTGCGCTCTCCGGCGCTGAACCGGGGCCTTCCGTTTGTTGCTTCAGTCATGGTGCCGGCCTGCGGGCCTCTGGTCCCCTCCAGTTAGGAATAGTGTCTCTCCGGCCGATCACATCGCCGCTGCTGCTGCAGCACCGGGCTCCGTGCCCGGCCGAGTCCTCTTATCTTACGCCAGCACGCCGCCCGGGAGCCGCGGACCGTGGAGGTCCGCCGGCCGGGTGCAGCCTTTTCGTTGCGGGTTTACGTCATTAGGTATCAACTTCGTATCGGCCTCATATCGTTCCCGTTGCAGTTCTGCTGACCGTCCGCAAACGCCGCTGGCGGCCGCCCGCTCTATGTAATGCTGGAATCCGCCGGGATTGCGCCGGCCGAAAACGACGTCACCGACAACGGTTGCAGGGACAGGGCGGGGTACCCGGGAGCACTATGGAGATCTGGAATCCACGACGCCGGAAGGCAACAGGAGGCGGGCGGACACGGTCCGCCGCGCTACTGCTTGTGCTGCCCGCGGCCATGGTCCTCTCCGGCTGCGTCGCCACTCCCCAGCCTTCCGCGACGAGCGCGGACAGCACACCACAGTCAGTGACCGGGTCCGCCACCGCCGGTGTCCCCAGCACAAGCGCACCGCTGGAAACCACACAGGCCTCCAACAAGGCACCGGTGTATTGGATCGGGCGCAGCAACGAGAACGTCTTCCTCTACCGTGAGTTCCGGGACGTCCCCGAACAGGAAAATCCGGTTACCAGGGCACTTCGCGCCATGATGTCGGACAAGCCCCTCGATCCCGACTTCTTCACTCCATGGCAGAACCCGAAGAAGCTGGCAACCTCGATCTCCGGCAAGAATGTGATCACGGTGGACGTCTCAGCGGATGCCTTCAACAGCAACCTCGACGAGGACATGGCCAATCGTGCCATCCAGCAGCTGGTGTACACGGCAACGGCCGCCGGTGCCAGCTCCGGGCTGGTGGATTCGGGCCAGCAGATCCAGGTTGTCATCCTCGTTGACGGGCACACGGACTACCTGGCCTTCAACCACGTGCGGCTTGGCTCGCCCACTCCCCGCAGTGCAGGAATGGTGGCCCCGGTCTGGATCATCGACCCACAGGAAGGCGTGGGCGTTGCTGACGGCAGCGTCAAGATCAGCGGACGAAGCACCGTCCCCGGCGGGAAACTCCGGTGGAAGATCCTGAAGGTCGAAGGCAGCACAGACAAGGCGTCGTACTTGGGCGGGGAGGTTACGGCGTCGGCCGAGCCGGCACAATCGGGGCATTTCTCGCTGACAGTCAACCTGGCACCGGGGAACTATGAAGTCCGGGTGTCACAGATCGATCCGGGCAAACCCGACCGGGAAATGAACGTGGACACCCGGGGCTTCAAGGTCGAATAGCTCCGCCGCTACCAGCGTCCGAGGATGTCGCTGGCGAGCACTGTGGCGGCCGGACCTGCCGTGGAGGACCTCAGCACATGGTGCCCCAACAGGGCCGTGACGGCACCGGCGCTGCAGAGTTTGGTGACTTCCCGCGGACTGATTCCGCCCTCCGGACCAACAATGAGGAGAATTTCGCGGGGCCCCGAACCGGGTGTCCCGCCCTCGCCGTCGCGCCACTTCTCCAGCACTGCGCGCAGGGGCCGGACGGCATCCTCGTGGAGGATGATCGCCAGGTCCGCCGCGGCGACAGCGGACTGCAAACCCGCGCCGTCGACGGCGGAACGGACCTCGGGAATCCAGGCCCGCCGCGCCTGCTTGGCCGCCGCGGTCACCACAGACTGCCACTTGGCGTGGGCCTTGGCGGCACGCTCGCCTTTCCAACGGACTATGGAGCGCTCCGACTGCCACGGGATGACGGCATCGATCCCCAGTTCAGTAGCTGTTTCCGCTGCCAGTTCGTCGCGGTCGCCTTTGGCCAGCGCCTGCACCAGGACGAGGCGGAGGTCCGGACGCTCCTCAGTTTCAAGGACCGAACACTCCACCGTCAGTTCGCCCTGGTCGACGGCCGCAACGGTGCCGGTGAGCCTCTTGCCCGCGCCGTCGGCGATGTCAACCGACTCCCCCACAGCGATCCGCTTGACGGTGATCGCGTGCCGGGCCTCAGCACCCTGGAGGACAAAGTGCGAACCGGGAACCTGTTCGTCCAGGGTTCCCGGGGTTGCGAAAAAGACCGGGTTGCTCACCGCTACAGGTTACCGAACCGGTCCCGCAGCTTGGCAAAAACTCCCCCGCTGGCGGTGAGTTTTCCCTCGGTGTACTGCTCGCCCCGGAGTTTGGCGAGCTGCCGGAGCAGGTCTTCCTGGGCGGCATCCAGCTTCGTCGGGGTTTCGACCTGCAGGTGGACCTTCAGGTCGCCGCGGCCGTAGCCCCGGAGATGGGTAACGCCGAGCCCGCGCAGGGTGATGACCTCGCCGGACTGGGTGCCCGCCTTGACGTCGATTTCCTGCTGGCCGTCGAAGGTGTCCAGGCTGAGCTCGGTGCCAAGGGCGGCGGCGGTCATGGGAATGTGCAGGGTGGCGTGAAGGTCGTCGCCGTCACGCACGTACGTGGCGTCGTTATTCACGCGGATCTCCACGTACAGGTCGCCTGAGGGGCCGCCGGCCGGGCCGGCTTCGCCCTGCCCGCCGAGCTGGATGCGGGTTCCGGTGGCGACGCCGGCGGGGACCTTGACCGTCAGCGAACGGCGGCTGCGGATGCGGCCCTGGCCGTTGCACTCGTTGCAGGGATCCTTGATGACGGTTCCGAAGCCTTCGCAGGAACCGCAGGGGGCAGCCGTCATGACCTGGCCCAGGATGGAACGAACGGCCCGCTGAACCTGGCCGCTTCCGCCGCAGATGTCGCAGCGCACCGGGTGGGCCCCGGGCTGGCAGCAGGATCCCTCGCAGGTGGGGCATGTAACGGCCGTGTCCACCTCAAGCTTCTTGTTCACGCCGAAGACGGCATCGCGAAGGTCGATGCGGACGCTGATGAGGGCGTCCTGCCCGCGGCGGACCCGCGAGGCCGGACCGGACGAACCGCCGGCGCCGAAGAAGGTGTCGAAGATGTCCTGGAAGGCAAAGCCCTGTCCCGAGTAGCCGGCGCCGCCGAAGCCGTTATCGGTGCCGTTCTCGTTGCCGGTGGTGTCGTAGACCCGGCGCTTTTGCGGGTCGGAAAGGACTTCGTAGGCGTGGGTGACAGCCTTGAAGCGGTCCGAGGCATCCTCACCGGGGTTCACATCCGGGTGCAGGGTGCGCGCAAGCTTTCGGTAGGCCTTCTTGATCTCTTCGCCCGTCGCTTCGGGTGAGACTCCAAGAACGTCGTAGTGGCTGCTCAAAGTTCGTATCTCTTCCTGGTTGTACTGCCTGTGGTGCTGCTGCTGCGCCCCGGAAGCCGGGACACGGAGGCCTGGTTGGCTGATGTAGGACCGGTCACGGCCCAAGGATCCTGGAAAGGTAGCGGGCCACGGCACGGACCGCGGCCATGGTTGTGGGATAGTCCATCCGGGTCGGGCCCAGTACGCCCACCTTGGCGCTGGAGCCGGGGCCGTAGCCTGTGGCTACCACCGAGGCTTCCGCGAGTCCGTCGTAAGGGTTCTCCCTGCCGATGCTGACAGTGACACCGCGGGGGTCCTGGGCCATTTCGCTGAGCAGGCGGAGCATGACCACCTGCTCCTCGAGTGCTTCGAGGACCGGGCCGATACTCAGCGGGAAGTCAACGTTGGACCGCGCGAGGTTCGCCGTGCCGGCCATGACCATCCGCTCCTCGCGGCTGCTGCTGGCCAGGGCATCCAGGCCACGGGCCAGCGCCTGGGCGGCATGCCGGCGTGACGGTTCACAACCGGCGACGACGGCGGGCAGCGCCTGCGGGAGCAGGCTCAGGGGTGTCCCCGCCAGGCTTTTCAGGAACCGCGCGCGGAGGCCGGCGAGGGCATCATCGCCGAGTTCCTGGCCGACGTCGATAACCCGCTGCTCGACCTTGCCGGTGTCCGCGATCAGCACGATCAACACCTGCCGCGGCGCGAGCAGCACAAACTCGATATGCCGCACCATGGCGCGGCTGAGGTGCGGATACTGCACTACGGCCACCTGGTTGGTCAGCTGGGATAGCAGCCGCACGGTGCGCTCCAGGACGTCGTCCAGGTCCTCCGACCCTTCCAGGAGCGTCTGGATAGCACGGCGTTCGGCCTGCGACAGCGGCTTGACGGCTGATATCTGGTCGACGAAAAGCCGATAGCCCTTGTCCGTGGGGATCCGGCCGGCACTGGTGTGCGGCGCCGTGATGAGGCCTTCGTCTTCCAACGCCGCCATGTCGTTGCGGATGGTGGCACTGGAGACTCCCAGGTGGTGCCGCTCAACCAGTGCCTTGGAGCCCACAGGTTCGCGGGAATGGACGTAGTCCTCCACGATGGCCCGCAATACTTCAAGCTTGCGTGGCTCGCTCATTCTCCACCTCCGATCGGCTTTCCCGGTGCGCGGCCCGGCGCTGCGCCGGGCGCATGTCCCGTTATCCGTTAGCACTCGACATGTCTAAGTGCTAACCAGTCTAATATGAGTCGCCGCGTTGTTAGCATTGGTACCGCTCCTGGCGAAACCCGGGAGCGGGACTGGACGTGCACTGCCGTGAACCTACAGACGCCCTGTTCACTTCTCCTGTTTATTTTTTCTAGCGCAAGGCTGTGTCTATCCGATGTCGTACCAGAACTGGGGCCCGCAGGACATCACTGCTCCCCGGAAATCCGAGCTGCCCGAAGTGCCGGTCGAACGCGGCATGGTGCTCGAAGACGTGCAGTCCGGCTGGGTGGGGGCCGTTACCAGGGTGGAGAAGTCCGGCGGAATGCATGTTGTTGCCTTGGAGGACCGGCGGGGCAAATCACGCACGTTCCGGCTCGGCTACGGGTTCCTCCTGGAGGGCCTGCCGATCCGGCTGATGCCGCCGGCGCCCCGGCCGCAGGCAGCCCCTGCCGGATCCGGCAGGACGGCCTCCGGTTCCGTGCGGGTGGAAGGCCAGCGCGCCCAGGTGGCCAAGGCCAGCCGCATCTGGGTGGAAGGCAAGCACGACGCCGAACTCGTGGAAAAAGTCTGGGGTGACGATCTCCGGGTGGAGGGCATCGTCGTCGAACCTTTGCACGGCATTGACGACCTCACAGCGGCGGTTGCCGCGTTCCGGCCCGGCCCGGGCCGCCGGCTGGGGGTGCTGGTGGACCACCTGGTTGCCGACTCAAAGGAATCACGGATTGCCGATGCCGTGATGGCGTCCCCCGGCGCCGCCGGAAACGTGCTGATTGTGGGCCACCCCTACGTGGACGTGTGGCAGGCCATCCGGCCCGCCGTCCTGGGCATTGACGCATGGCCGGCCATCCCCCGGGGCATGGACTGGAAAACCGGCATCCTGACGGCCTTCGGCTGGCCCCACGAGACCAAGGAGGACATCGGCCTGGGCTGGCAGAAACTGCTCGGGGCAGTCCGCAGCTACGCGGACCTGGAACCGTCCCTGCTGGGCCGGGTGGAAGAGGTCATCGACTTCCTCACAGTGCCCTAGGTGGAAGAGCACAAGCCTGTTGACGGAAGTACGCAGTGCCGAGGGCGCCTGTTGAACTCTTCGAATGCACCCCTGACCCAGTATTCTTGATACGGCGGTTGTTGCTGTTGAGGCAGCGCCCGCTTTTCCGGGAACCACCGCACCACTGCAATCCGAAGGACGACACCGTGGCAGAAGACGCACGTGAACAACGGGACAACCAGGCCGGCCATGGCCAGCCCCAGTATCATGGTGTCCCCGCCAATGCCCTGCCGCTGACGGCCAACGAAGACCGGCAGTGGGCAACCCTCGCACACTTCGGCGGCATCCTCGGGTGCGTCCCGTCGCTGTTGATCTACCTGATTTTCAAGGACCGCGGCCCGTTCACGGCACAGGAGTCCAAGGAAGCGCTGAACTTCACCCTGCCTCCCACAATCGCCGCCGTCATCTGCAACATCCTGGTGATGCTGCCGGTGGTGGGTAACATCTTCGCAGTGCTGGCCACGCTGATCTGGATCGCTGTAACCTGCTTCTCCGTGGCGGCCGGTATCCACGTCAACCGTGGCCAGCCCCACCGCTACGACTTCAACCTGCGCTGGATCAAGTAAGCCATAGGGCCGACCAACCGGCCGGCCAAGGTAACCGGCCCGGCAAGCTAACCGGAGGCGAAGTGACCGCCGGTTCTGCCAATTAGTCGGGCAGGATCCTTCTGACTACGGCGTCGGCGAGCAGCCTGCCTTTCAGGGTGAGGACGAGCCTGCTCTGGAATGCCGCAGCGGGATCCACCAGGCCGTCGGCGATCAGGCCTGCGACGGCGTGCCGCCCGGACGCACCCAGCCCGGACAATTCGAGGCCCGTGCTCAACCTGGCCTCAAGCATGACCCGCTCAACATTCCGGGTTTCGGCGTCGAGCGTTTCCCGGCCCGCCGCCGGCGACACACCGCCGGCAAGCCTTCCCGCGTAGGCCGTGGGGTGCTTCACGTTCCACCAGCGGACTCCGCCGACGTGCGAATGCGCGCCCGGGCCGATCCCCCACCAGTCATCGCCGCGCCAGTAGGCCAGGTTGTGCCGGCACGCCTGCTCCTCCGTGCGCGCCCAGTTGCTGACCTCGTACCAGCCAAGGCCTGCGGCGGTGATCAGTTCATCGGCGAGTTCGTACTTGGCCGCGTGGTCGTCGTCGTCGATCCCCGGCACTTCGCCGCGACGGATTTGGGCGGCCAGCTTGGTGCCGTCCTCCACGATCAGGGCGTAGGCGCTGATGTGGTCAGGGCCGTACGAGAGGGCTGTCTCGAGCGAGTACCGCCAGTCCTCCAGCGACTCCCCCGGTGTTCCGTAGATCAGGTCAAGGCTGACGGCGAGTCCGGCATCCCTGGCCCACTGCACCACCTGCGGCACCCGGCTGGGCGTATGGGTGCGGTCGAGGACCTTCAGGACGTGCGGAACAGCCGACTGCATTCCGAAGGAAACACGGGTGAAGCCGGCATCCGCAAGGAGCTGCAGCGACTCCGGTGTGACCGAGTCCGGGTTGGCTTCGGTAGTGACCTCGGCACCCGGTTCCAGGCCCCATTGCGATACCGCCGCGGTGAGGATGCGGGCCAGGTCTTCCGCGGGCAGCAGAGTTGGTGTGCCGCCGCCAAAAAAGACCGTGCCCAGCCGGCGTTCCGGAAGACCGCTGCCTTGCAGGGCCTTGGCGGCAAACTCCACTTCCGCGATGGCAGTGGAGGCGTACGCGTCCTGGGACGCGCCGCCGCCTAGCTCTGTCGCGGTGTAGGTGTTGAAGTCGCAATAACCGCAACGGACGGCACAGAAGGGAATGTGGACGTAGAGCCCGAATCGCCGCTGCGCAGCGCCGTCAGCGGCCTGCGCGGGCAGCAGGCCGTCCGACGGCGCGGGGTCGCCCAGGGGAAGGACGCTAGGCATGGGTGCGGCCTCCGGAGTTTCCGGCCACGATCATCACTACTTCTTGGCCTTGTCCTTGGATTCGTCCGTGGTGAGCGCTGCGATGAAGGCCTCCTGGGGCACTTCAACGCGACCCACCATCTTCATGCGCTTCTTGCCTTCCTTCTGCTTTTCCAGCAGTTTGCGCTTACGGGTGATGTCACCGCCGTAGCACTTGGCAAGGACATCCTTACGGATGGCACGGATGCTCTCACGGGCGATGATCCGGGAGCCGATCGCGGCCTGGATGGGCACTTCGAACTGCTGGCGGGGGATGAGCTCGCGCAGCTTGCCCGTCATCATCACGCCGTAGGCATAGGCCTTGTCCCGGTGGGTAATGGCGCTGAAGGCGTCCACCTGTTCGCCCTGGAGCATGATGTCTACCTTGACAAGGTCGGCTACCTGATCGCCGTCGGCCTTCCAGTCCAGCGAGCCGTAGCCGCGGGTCTTGGACTTGAGGATGTCGAAGAAATCGAAGACGATTTCGGCCAACGGCAGGCGGTAGCGGATTTCCACACGGTCCTCGGAGAGGTAGTCCATGCCGCCCATCACGCCTCGGCGGCTCTGGCACAGCTCCATGATGGCCCCGACGAACTCGTTCGGCGCCAGGATGGTGGCGGACACCATCGGCTCCCGGACTTCCGCGATTTTACCGGTGGGGTATTCGCTCGGGTTTGTCACATGGACGACCCGCTTGTCCTCCAGGGTCACTTCGTATTCCACGTTCGGGGCCGTGGAAATCAGGTCGAGCTTGTACTCGCGTTCGAGGCGCTCACGGGTGATTTCCAGGTGCAGCAGCCCCAGGAAGCCCACACGGAAGCCGAAGCCCAGCGCAGCCGAGGTTTCCGGCTGGTAAACAAGGGCGGCGTCGTTGAGCATCAGCTTCTCAAGGGCATCGCGGAGCACCGGGTAGTCCGTGCCGTCCAGCGGGTAGAGCCCGGAGAACACCATGGGTTTGGCGTCCGCATAGCCCGGCAGTGATTGTGAGGCAGGCTTGGCCAGGTTGGTGACGGTATCGCCGACCTTGGACAGGCGGACGTCCTTCACACCGGTAATGAGATAGCCCACTTCGCCGACGCCCAGGCCCTTGGAGGGGGTGGGCTCCGGGGAGCTGACGCCGATCTCAAGGAGTTCGTGCGTGGCTCGCGTGGACATCATCTGGATGCGTTCGCGGGGGTGCAGCATGCCGTCGACCACGCGCACGTACGTGACCACGCCGCGGTAGGTGTCGTAGACCGAGTCGAAGATCATAGCGCGGGCGGGAGCGTCGGGGTCGCCAACAGGTGCCGGCAGGTCGCGGACGATCTTGTCGAGCAGGACTTCGACGCCCATGCCGGTCTTGCCGGAAACGCGAAGGACCTCATCGGGGTCGCCGCCGATCAGGTTGGCGAGTTCCTCGGCGTACTTTTCAGGCTGGGCCGCGGGGAGGTCGATCTTGTTCAGGACCGGGATGATGGTGAGGTTGTTTT
This sequence comes from Arthrobacter sp. PvP103, assembly GCF_017833075.1. NCBI lineage: Bacteria > Bacillati > Actinomycetota > Actinomycetes > Micrococcales > Micrococcaceae > Arthrobacter > Arthrobacter sp. PvP103. The sequence continues at coordinate 236,040 of NZ_JAFIBQ010000001.1, forward strand.
CCATCGCCAGGTACAGGTTGGCGAGCGTCTGCGCCTCGATGCCCTGGGCCGCGTCCACGAGGAGCACTGCACCTTCGCAGGCGGCCAGCGAACGGGAGACCTCATAGGTGAAGTCGACGTGCCCGGGGGTGTCGATCATGTTCAACGCGTAGCTGGTGCCGTCAACTTCCCAGGGCATGCGTACTGCCTGGGACTTGATGGTGATGCCGCGCTCACGTTCGATATCCATGCGGTCCAGATACTGGGCCTTCATGTCGCGGGACTGAACGACGCCGGTGTACTGCAACATGCGGTCGGCCAGAGTGGATTTACCGTGGTCAATGTGCGCAATGATGCAGAAGTTCCGGATGATGGCCGGATCTGTTGCGGCGGGCACCGGGGCGGTGCGGGCCATGGGAGACACGCAGGGTCCTTACTGTTGGCATTTCCGCGGCTGTGCTCAGGACGGCCGGGGCCGTCGCGGGACCTGCCGCACGTGAACTTATAGTGTCCCACGTCCTGCCGCCACTCGGTGCATTGTTTGCGTACCCGGACTGCGGGGGCGCAAAAGGTCCGGTCCATGCGGTCGAAGTATCGTTGCAGGATGGCATTCAACCTCCGCTCACTCGCCCGGGCTGTCCGCACCGCTTTTCGCCTGCTGGAAGGGCGCCCCGCCGCGGGTCGACCGGCCGGCCCGACCCCCGGCCGTTCCGCTCCCGCCCGTTCAAAGGTGCCGCAGGCCGCTGCCGGCGGCCTCAGCGGAAAATACCCTGGCGACTTCAAGGGCACCACGAATATCAAGTACGCCCCCTCCCCCAACGGCAAGCCGGAACCGGGCGAAGTCGTGTGGACCTGGGTTCCCTACGAAGAGGACCATTCCCAGGGTAAGGACCGGCCCGTGCTCCTGATCGGCAGCCGCGGGCGGTACCTGCTTGGACTCATGCTCACCAGCAAGGACCATGACCAGGACCGCAGGAATAACGATAGCTACGTGGATATCGGGACAGGCAGCTGGGACAGGCAGCGCCGGCCCAGTGAGGCCAAGCTGGACCGCATCATCCAGATCAGCCCGGCGGACATCCGCAGGGAGGGCGCTGTCCTGGACCGGCGACGCTTCGACACCGTCGCCTCGGTACTGCGTGAGCTGCACGGCTGGACCTGACTGACAACCACCGGGCAGCGACAGACGCCAGCGGAGAAACAACGGCATGCCAGAGCATCTGCTACTATTGACAGCTGTGTGTCCGTGCAGGTCGACGGCCACTGATGGTTGGCCGCCATAGGTATCCCCACGCCGCTCAGTCAATGGCCAATCTGAAAGCCCTCTAGACCATTTCCGCATTAAAAAGAGAGTTCACACGTGGCTAATATCAAGTCCCAGAAGAAGCGCATCCTCACCAACGAGAAGGCTCGCCTGCGCAACAACGCAGTCAAGTCGGAGCTGAAGACGGCCATCCGCGCCGTCAACACCGCCGTTGAGTCCACCGACAAGGATGCCGCTGCTGCTGCGCTGGTTGCTGCAAGCCGTAAGCTGGATAAGGCTGTCAGCAAGGGCGTTCTTCACAAGAACAACGCTGCAAACCGCAAGTCGGCGATCTCCAAGAAGGTCAACGCACTCTAAGGTTTTCCAGTTCACCTGAACTGATGATCGTGGCCGGCACCCCGACGGGGTGCCGGCCACATCCTTTTAACCGCGGCTGCAGGTTGGCAGAGGCCGCCGCGCTCCGCCCGCTACCGGTCCTCCGTTAGTTGCGGCGGACCGATGTTGCGATGACGGTGACAGCGTGCTCCACCGCGTAGACCGGATCCCGGGAAAGGCCTTTGACCTGGGCGTCCGCCTCGGCAGTCACCTGGATGGAGCGGACCAGGCCTTCCGGGGTCCAGCGCCTGACGTCCCGCTGCGCCTGTTCCACAAGCCACGGCTGCATGCCAAGCTGGCGGGCGATTTGCGCCGAGGATCCCTGCGCGCCGGCTACTTTGGCCACCGTGCGGAGTTTTGCGGCCAGTGCTGCCACGAGCGGAACGGGGTCCGCCCCCGTCGCAAGGGCGTGGCGGAGCGTAGAGAGTGCCAGCGGTCCGTTGCCGGCTAGCGCGGCGTCCGCAACTTTGAAGGCTGTTGCCTCGATCCGCCCGCCATAGTAACGGTCCACCATGTCCGTATCCACAGCAGTGGCTGCATCCGCGATGAGCTGGCTGCAGGCGGCGGCGAGCTCCGACAGGTTGGCGCCCACCGCATTCACCAGCGCATGGACGGCCTCGGGCTCGATGCGGCGCGAAGCGGCCTTGAATTCAGCAGCGACGAATGCCGACTTGTCCGCATCCTTCTTGAGCGGCTGACAATCGACCACCGGCCAGCCAGCGGCCTTGATGGCATCGAGCAGCTTCTTGCCCCGGACGCCGCCGCCGTGGCGGACTACCAGGACGGCGTCGGGCTCAGGGTATGCCAGGTACTTGAGGGCGTCCGTGAGGAACGCGTCGTTCATTGCTTCCGCCGACTCCACCTCAATCAGCTTCGATTCCCCGAACAGCGAAGGACTGACGTTCATGGCCAGGGACCCGGATTCATAGCTGCCTGCGTTGAGCCTGGTGATCTCGACATCCGGCTGGGCTCCGCGGACCTGGGACCTGATGCGGTCCATGGCCCGGATGCCGAGGTATTCTTCGGGTCCGCCGATCAGCACCACGCGGGCCGGGGTCACGTCGCGCCAGGTGGCGGTCGCTGACGTCGCCGGCTTGGATCGTGCTTTTTGCGCAGCGGCCACTCTTGGTTCCTCCCGGACATCGGATTAATACCTCTAAGACTCCCACGGTGGCGGCGCTCATCCAAGCCGGTGAACCGGGGCCACAGATCCAGCAGATCGACGGTCTTTCGGTGCGTCGCCAGGACCAGCGTCCACAAGGCCCGCGGGTGCAGAACAAGCCAAAGCACAAGCAGCGTGCAGCCGGACAGCGCCACCATGGTGGCCGCGCCAAACGGTCCCTCAGGCCACGGCAGGGCGGCGCCGGGCAGGTCCGCGAAGAACCTGGCAACGGCCGCGACTCCGGCCGCGCAGCCACCCGCAACCGCCATGGGAACCACAGCTGCCCAAGGGGCCAGCGGCACCACGGGCACGGCGGCTGTTCCGAGTATGGTCACCGGCGCCACGAGGGGAGCCGCCACCATGTTTGCCAGCAGGGCGTAGGACGAAAACTGGGGCTGCAGCAGGACGATCACCGGACTGCAGAAGAGTTGGGCGGACAGCGGAACGGCAAGGCCGGCAGCCAGCCAGCGCGGCACAACCGGTGGCAGCCATTCCATGATCCGCGGGCCGGCCGTCACGATGCCGAGAGTGGCCAGCACGGACAGCAGAAAGCTGAAACTGGTCCCGAGTCCCGGATCGGCCATGAGGAGCCCGACCACGGCCAGGCAGAGGAAGCTGAGCCCGCGTCCGGTCCGGCCGCCGGACAGAGAGACCAGTCCGATTGCGCCCATGAGCGCAGCCCGGAGGACGCTGGCGTCCGGACCCACCATCAGGACGAACAGTGCCAGGCCGGAGAGGGCAGCCGCAGCGGCGGGAGCCCTCGACAGGCGGATAGTTCGGGCAGCCAACAACAGAGTCCCCAGGATGAGGCTGCAGTTCGCCCCGCTGACTGCGGTCAGGTGGGTCATGCCGACAGTTTTCATGGCGCTTCCAAGCTGGTCGTCGAGGTAGCTGGTGTCGCCCGTGACCATTCCCGGCAGGAGGCCGCGGGCATCGCCGCCGATCCATTCGGCCGCGGCGGCAAACCCCCTGCGGAGGGCGCCTGGTCCCTCCTGCCATGCGGTAGTGGCAGCCGTGGTGGCTGGGTCCGTGGTGACGGACAGGGTCCCCGCCTGCGTTTGGCCGGCGTCGGCCGGCCTCAGCTTTCCCGTAGTCCGGATCCGCTGTCCGGGGACCACGTACTGCCAGTCCCCGCCGCCCACGAGCAACAGGCGGGCGTCACTCCTGATGAGGCCGCCGTTGGCGATAATCGCGTATGCCGTGGCTTCAACTGCCCAACGGTCCGAACCGCCGCGGCCGGGAATTTTCAGCTGGCGCGGTGTCCCCGCGATCTCGGCCTCAACCACTACAGCGGAGCGGGCCGTGACTGCATCCGCAACGGGCCCGTCGTGCTTCTGGGACGCGGCGATGGCCGAGTGGGACGCGATGGCCGCGGACAGCACCACGGCAATGCCGAGGGTGGTCAGGAAGCTCCGTGGCACCAGCCGTGCCCCATGGCGCCGCATCCGGCGACAGCGGATGGCAGCTAACAGCGCCACAGCTGCCAGGAGCAATCCCGCGATCAAGACCCCGAGCGCGGGCAACGGCAACCAGACGCCGGCGACGGCGGCGGCCCAGGCGAGGAGTGCCGGAGGTACGAGACGCAGGTCGGTCCGGCGCTGCGGCCTGTTGCCGGTTGCGGCTCCCGCAGGTCTTCCTGTCCCCTGTACCCGGCCCTCCGGTCCGGGAAGGAGTCGCGCCGCGATCACTTCCCGCAGGCCGGACGCCGTTCGCGGCACGATGCCACTGATGCCGGCAGCGCGGACTTCCGCAGCCTGGCGGGCCGCCGGCGGGTCCTCGGCAGTGCGCGGCGGCCGGGGGGTCCCTCCCTCCTCACCGCTGACGGCAGCGTCGATGAAGCGGTGCCACGGACTGACCTTGCCCACCTCAGGACACCCGAACGAGGGGCAGCAGCGTTTCCAGCATCTTGGGGCCAACACCGTCCACCGCGTCTAGTTCCTCAACGGTGCTGAACCGGCCGTGTTCCTTGCGCCAGTCGACGATGCGCTGGGCCAGCACGGGACCAACCCGGGGCAATGCGCCCAGTTCCTCGGCAGACGCCGAATTCAGGTCGATCTTCCCGCCCTCCGCTCCCGTTTGGCCGGGGCCTGAGTCACCGGGCCCCGATCCCGCGGCGCCCGGTCCGGTGGCGCCGGCTGCCGCCCCAGGGGCGTCCACCGGTTCCCCGACCAGCGGAACGTGGATTTTCTGGCCGTCGGCCAGGACGGCGGCAAGGTTCAACCGGTTCAGGTCAGCCCCTTCCGCACTTCCACCCGCACCGGCGATGGCCTCGTGGACCCGGCTGCCTTCCGGCAGTTCCACAACGCCCGCCCGGTTGACGGCCCCCGCCACGTGGACAATGATCTTCGCTCCGGATGCGGCACCTGAAGGCTGTTGTCCCGTTGAGGCGCCGTCGGATCCTCCCGGCCCTGAACCGGGATGTCCTTCCTGTTGCGCGCTGACTTCCGGGCTGCTGACGTCGCTCAGGGGCACCACGTGGGGACGGCTGGCTGCCACATCCCACCAGAACCAGCCGCCCAGCAGGAGACTCAGCAGTCCCAGCAGCACCGCAACGCGAAACCCCGAGCGCCAGCGGAACTTCGCCGGTGCATGTGTTCCGGAAACGGCGGATGAATCGGCGGCCGAGCCGCCAACGGCGCCAGGTTCCGGCTGCGCACCGCCGTCATACGTGAAAGACCCGTGGCCGTGAACCCCGGCGCCGTACCCCAGGAGCCCCGCCGAACCCGGGTTCCCGGCATCGGATCCACCGCCGTCACCGCCGCCGGAAGGACCCAGTGTGGTTGCCAGGCGCCGGCGCGCGCGGCTGGCCGCGGCAGGTGCTCCCGCTTCCGCGTTCCGGCGTGACATACCCCCACGCTAGGCAAATGGAGGCGGCACAGACAGCGCGAATGACTGTATGTGGAAAGCGCTGCCGGCGGCTTCCTCTGCGGCTTCCCGGCCTGCCGGCTACTTCTGGTAGGTGATGTAGGCCTCGTACTGGACCCGCCAGGATTCCGGCGCCTTGGGGTCGGGAACAGTCGTCGTCAGGAACTGGACGCTTGTCACCTGGCCCTTGAGGTACTTCAGCCAGTTGGTGACTTCTTCGGACACGTCCTTGTCGAACTGCGCAACGTGGTGCACCTGCATTGTCATGGGAGCCTCCTTGCTTGGTGGGGAGACTGTACTACCGGCACAGCTATCGGACCAGAGGGGGTTCCTTCTGCGGCGTGCTGCTCTCCCCCACGATCACGGCAAGGACCCCCAGTCCCGCGTGGGCAGCGAGTACGGCCGGGAGCGAACTGATCTGCGCCGGAGGCACTTCCGGTAGCGCGGCTGCCAGCCGGCCCGCAAGCTCCGCCGCCTCACCGGGGTTGCCAAAATGGTGGACTGCCAGCCTGGCCTGGCCGGCGGGCCGCGCTGCGGCGTCGGCAACCACGATTTCCTCAAGGCGCGCCACGGCCCTTGCCGCGGACCTGACCTTCTCCAGCGGAACGATTTTCCCGTCATCCACGGCGAGGATCGGCTTGATGGCGAACATGGTTCCCCAGAGGGACGCCGCCGCTCCGATCCGGCCGCCGCGGCGCAGCTGCTCGAGGCTGGGTACATAGAAATAGACTTTGGTGCGGGCCATCCGGTCTTCGGCGAAGGCGCGCACTTCGGCTGCGGGGCGGCCGTCCGCAGCCGCTACCACTGCGCTTTGCACACCCATGCCCAGCGCCATGCCCACGGTCTTCGAATCGACCACTTCCACGGGGATGCCTACACGGGTTGCCGCAAGCCTGGCGGAGTCGGCGGTGCCGGACAGCGCTCCGGAGATGTGCACGGAGACCACGGCTTCGAAACCGCGTCGCAGCGCCGCAAGATAGGCCTGCTCGAATTGGCCGGGTGATGGTCGTGACGTCTTGACCGGCGTCCCGGTGGCCAGCGCCACGGCGATCGTGTCGGTGATGTCGTCTTCGCCCTCGCCGTAAATCTCCGCCCCCACCATGACCGGCATGGGCACCACGGTCAGCCGCCCGTCGGCGGCGAAGTCCGTGACCCAGTCCGCAGGCAGCGCGGCTGCGGAATCGGTCACCACCGCGGTGCGCACGACGGCGGCCGGGACCACGGCTTCCGGCGCAGCCCCTGGCTTGGAAACCTGCCGCAGGCGGACAAGCCGTTCCTTTAGCCACGGCCAGCCGGCCGGCTCCCGGTCGTTCACGGCGTCCCCCTGCTGCTCCGGTCAAACGTCATGGCCGGCCGCCGGCAATACCGGCGGCCGGTGCCCGGGCTACGCCGGGACGATGTTGACCAGTTTAGGTGCACGCACGATGACCGTGCGGATACCCCGCCCGTCGAGGGCGCGCTGGACGTTCTCCGACGCGAGGGCCAGTTCACGCAACTCGTCTTCGCCGATCTCCGGAGAGACTTCGAGACGGTCGCGGACCTTGCCCTGGACCTGGACGACGGCGGTCACCGTGTCCTGCACCAGGAGCGCTTCGTCATGCGAGGGCCAGCCGGCGTTCGCCACCGAGGCGGGATGCCCCAGAACGTTCCACATGTCCTCGGCCGTGTACGGCGCGAAAAGGCTTAGGATGACCGCGACAGCTTCCGCTGCTTCGCGGACGGCGGGATCCGCCCCGCCCGCGCCGGAGGCTGCATCTATGGTTTTGCGGGTCGCGTTGACCAGCTCCATCAGTTTGGCCACCACCACGTTGAACTTATTGCTGTCCAGCAGTGCGGCGGCATCGGCGATGGTGCGGTGCGTGACGGAGCGCAGCGCCCGGTCTCCTTGGGCAGCGTCCGCGCCGGGCGCGCTGCTTACGTCCTGCGCCAGGCGCCAGGCCCGGGCCAGGAACTTTGCGGAGCCCGACGGCGAAACGTCAGCCCAGTCGACGTCGTCCTCCGGCGGCGAGGCGAAGATCATGGTGAGGCGCACGGCGTCGACGCCGTACTTGTCCAGCTGCTCACCGAGGTCGACGCCGTTGCCCAGGGACTTGCTCATGGCCTTGCCCCCGTTGAGGACCTGGCCCTGGTTGAGCAGCGCGCTGAACGGTTCGTCGGCGTCGATCATGCCGAGGTCATGGATGACCTTGGTGAAGAACCGGGCGTACAGCAGGTGCAGGATGGCGTGCTCCACGCCGCCCACGTACTGCCCCACAGGCATCCAGTCGTTGATCTTCTTGGGATCAAAGGGACCCTCGGTGTACTGCGGCGACACGAAGCGCAGGAAGTACCACGACGAGTCAACGAACGTGTCCATGGTGTCAGTGTCGCGTTTGGCGGGACCGTGGCAGTTGGGGCACTCAACGTTGACCCAGGCCTCGGCCGCGGCCAGCGGCGAGGTGCCCTTCGGGGACAGGTCCTCGCCGCGCAGGTCGGCCGGCAAGGTGACGGGCAGCTGGTCGTCGGGAACCGGAACCTCGCCGCAGGCAGGGCAGTGGATGATCGGGATGGGCGTGCCCCAGAAGCGCTGGCGGCTGAGCAGCCAGTCACGCAGGCGGAAGTTGACGAACTTTTCGCCCGTGCCCTGTTTCTCCAGCATGTCGATCGCCGTCGGGATGGCCTCGGCCTTGGGCAGGCCGTCGAGCACGCCGGAGTTGATCAGGGTGCCTTCCCCGGCGGTGGCCTTCCCGGTCACCGCGGGGTCGTCCTCCCCCGTGTCCAGCACGGCGCGGACGGGCAGGTCGAAGGTCCTGGCAAAGTCGAGGTCGCGCTGGTCGTGGGCCGGGACCGCCATGATGGCGCCCGTGCCGTAGTCCGCCAGCACGTAGTCGGCCGCCCAGACGGGCAGCTTTTCGCCGTTCAGTGGGTTGACGGCGTAACGGCCGGTGAAGACGCCCGTCTTTTCGCGCTCGGTGGACTGCCGTTCGATTTCGGACAGCGCCTTGACCTGTTCGCGGTACGCGTCCAGGGCCGCGGCGTGCTCGTCCGTGACCAGCTCCACTGCCATCGGCGCATCTGCTGCAACCACGAAGAACGTGGCGCCGTAGAGGGTATCGGGGCGCGTGGTGAAGACGGTGACGTCCTTGGCCGGCTTATCGCCGGCGGCCTCGATCACGAAGTTGACGTGGGCGCCTTCGGACCGGCCGATCCAGTTCTTCTGCATGGCCAGGACACGCTCGGGCCAGTGGCCGCGCAGTTCGTCCATGTCGTCCAGCAGCCGGTCGGCGTAGTCGGTGATCTTGAAGTACCACTGGTTCAGGGACTTCTTGGTTACAGCGGTGCCGCAGCGCTCACAGGCCCCGTTGACCACCTGTTCGTTGGCCAGTACGGTCTGGTCCTTGGGGCACCAGTTGACCGGAGAATCCTTCCGGTACGCCAGGCCGCGTTCGTAGAAGCGCTTGAACAGCCACTGGGTCCACCGGTAGTACTCCGGGTCCGAGGTGTGCAGGCGCCGTGACCAGTCCGCCGAGATCGCATAGCGCTTGAAGGACGCCGCCTGGGTGTCGATGTTGGCGTAGGTCCACTCGCTGGGGTGCGCGTTGCGCTTGATGGCGGCGTTCTCGGCGGGCAAGCCGAAGGAGTCCCAGCCGATCGGGTGCAGGACGTCGTAGCCCTTCTGGCGCAGGTAGCGCGCCACGACGTCGCCCATGGCAAACGCCTCGGCGTGGCCCATGTGCAGGTCGCCTGAGGGGTAGGGGAACATGTCGAGGACGTAGCGGCGCTCGCGCGAGCCGTCGTCGACGGGTGTGAACACCTTGAGGTCTTCCCACACCTGCGGCCATTTGGCCTCCATCGCGGCGAAGCTGTAGGTGCCCTCCTCGGGACCTTCCGTCGCGACTGCTGCTGTTCCGGTCTCTGTCTCCGGCTGAACGCTCACTGCTGCCCTCTTCTGTTCTGTACCGCTTTTCGTACGGCCTGGGCTTGCTGTCCAGCCCCGGCCCCCTTATCCCCTGCTGCCGGCCCCGAAGGGCTCCAGACACACAAAAGCCCCTCGACATGGAGGGGCTGCCGCGCGGTAATCCGAGTAGGTCCGGGATACCGGGCGGCTAGCTAAGCAGAAGGATCGCACGCATAGAACTACTTTAGCGCACCTCCACCATCAGCTAAACGTAAGTCGCCACGAGCGGCTGAATAGCTGACGGATAGGTTGATGGCAGCCGCACCTCGCCCGGGTGTGGTGGGCACCGCGAAGCGGGCGGGGCAGGTGCGGCTGCCATCAACGACAGGTCAGACTATTTCACGTCCTCGTCGACCCAGTCCATGGACTTCGTGACGGCCTTCTTCCAGAGGCGCATCTGGCGGTCCCGCTCGGCGTCGTCCATCTGCGGTTCCCAGCGCTTGTCCTCGGACCAGTTGGCCGAGCACTCCCCTAGGTCCTTCCAGAAGCCGACGGCCAGGCCGGCAGCGTAGGCGGCACCGAGGGCGGTGGTTTCCACAACCTTCGGCCGGATCACCGGAACGCCCAGGATGTCCGCCTGGAACTGCATCAGGGCGTCGTTGGCAACCATGCCGCCGTCGACCTTCAACTCAGTCAGCGGAACACCGGAGTCCGCGTTGACGGCGTCGAGCACCTCACGGGTCTGGAAGGCCGTGGCCTCCAGCGCCGCACGGGCGATGTGGTTCTTGTTCACGAAGCGGGTCAGGCCAACGATCGCGCCGCGGGCGTCGGACCGCCAGTACGGCGCGAAGAGGCCGGAGAACGCCGGCACGATGTAGACGCCGCCGTTGTCCTTGACCGAGGCCGCGAGCGTCTCCACCTCCGGGGCACTGCTGATCAGGCCGAGGTTGTCCCGCAGCCACTGGATCAGGGATCCGGTGACGGCGATCGAGCCTTCCAGGGCGTAGTGCGGAGCAGCATCCCCCAGCTTGTAGCCCACGGTGGTCAGCAGTCCGTTCTTGGAATGGACGATCTCCTCGCCGGTGTTGAAGATCAGGAAGCAGCCCGTTCCGTACGTGTTCTTGGCTTCGCCGGCATCAAATGCCGCCTGGCCGAACGTGGCTGCCTGCTGGTCGCCGAGGATGCCGGCAACCGGCACTTCCCGGAGCAACTGCGAGGTGTGGACGGTTCCGTACACCTCGGAGGAGGACTTGATTGCGGGCATCATTGACGCGGGAACACCGAAGGCGTCAAGGATCTCCTGGTCCCAGGACAGCGTGTCCAGGTCCATGAACATGGTCCGGGAGGCGTTGGTGACGTCCGTGACGTGCACGCCGCCATCCACTCCGCCGGTGAGGTTCCACAGCACCCAGCAGTCAGTGTTGCCAAAGACCAGATCACCGGCTTCGGCCTTGGCACGGGCGCCTTCCACGTTATCCAGGATCCATTTGATCTTGGTGCCGGAGAAGTACGTGGCCAGCGGCAGGCCCACCTTCTGTTTGAAGCGCTCCGGTCCGCCGTCCTTGGCCAGTTCATCCACGATGTCCTGGGTCCGGGTGTCCTGCCAGACGATGGCGTTGTAGATCGCCTTGCCCGTTGTCTTATCCCACACGACGGCGGTTTCGCGCTGGTTGGTGATGCCGACGGCGGCGATGTCGTGCCGGGTCAGGTTCGCTTTGGAAAGCGCCGAGGCAATGACCTCGCGGGTGTTGTTCCAGATTTCGGCGGGGTCGTGCTCCACCCAGCCGGCCTGCGGAAAGATCTGCTCGTGTTCCATCTGGCCGGAGGAGACGATGCTGCCGCTGTGGTCGAAGACGATGGCGCGCGTGCTGGTGGTGCCCTGGTCGATGGCGATTACGTACTGGTTCATGTTGACGTCCTTGTCTGTTGTCTGAAGGGCTTGACGGGGTTGTTGAAACGCGGGCGGATCAGGAAGCTGCCGAGGCGATGATCGGCACTACAGCTGCGACAGCGCCGGCCAGGGTACCGCCTACCAGCGGCCCGACGACCGGGATCCAGGAGTAGCTCCAGTCGCTGGAACCCTTGCCCTTGATGGGGAGCAGAGCGTGCGCAATGCGGGGACCAAGGTCACGGGCGGGGTTGATGGCGTAGCCGGTGGGACCGCCGAGGGACACGCCGATGCCCACGACGAGCAGGGCCACAGCGAGCGGGCCGAGGCCCGAGGGGGTGCCGCCGAACGTCAGGATGACGAAGACGAGCACGAACGTGCCGATGATCTCGGTGATCAGGTTCCAGGGGGTGGAGCGGATGGCAGGGCCGGTGGAGAACACGGCGAGCTTGCTGGCGGGTTCCGGTTCGGCGTCAAAGTGCTGCTTGTGGGCCAGCCACATGACGACTGCGCCCAGGAACGCGCCCAGGAGTTCTCCGCCGAAGTAGGTCAGGGTGGATGCGAAGTCGACGCTGACGCCGGGAGCATACTCCGCCTTGCCGTTGACCAGAAGGCCAAGGGTTACGGCCGGATTGAGGTGCGCGCCGGACCTGGCGGCGACATAGACGCCGGCGAAGACCGCGATGCCCCACCCCCACGTGACCATTAGGAATCCGCCGTTGTTGCCCTTGGTGCCTTTGAGCGCAACGTTTGCCACAACGCCGCAACCCAGCAGGGTCAGCATTGCGGTTCCGAATACTTCGGAAAGGAAAACAATTCCAAGAGACATCTTTGACTCCTCTATTTTCTGTTGTCAGCCCCTCGCGATTTGAAGGGCTGTTGGGCCGGCAACGTTGTTGCGTTGCCGGCCGGCTGCTGCGCCGGCTGCTCCTCCAGCGGGACCGCGCAGCCCTTGCGCCCGGGCGATTCCTCCCCGGGCACGCAAGCCTTCTAAGCGACCAGGCTGTGGACCTGGACGCCGTGGAAGCGTTCGAGCACCTCCTGGGCATGGTGGATTTCGGCTGCCCTGGCAGCGGCGTCCCATCCCAGCGGGGCAGCGAGGACGTCTGCCACCTCGTTGAGGAGTTCGCCCGTAACCAGGCCGCGGAAGGCCAGCGAGGTGCGCCGGATCAGCACATCGACGAGGTGTCCCACCTGTTCGTTCCGGGCCATGAATTCCAGTTCGCGGACACTGAGTTCACGGGTGGAGTGCAGGAGCCGGTCGGGGCCGGCATCGAGGTAGCGCAGCACCTCTTCGGCGCGGGTGCCGTATCGGGTCAGCAATCCGGAGATCCGGTCAGCGTCGCGGCCGGCGGACATGTGGGCCTTGATCCACTGCTGGACTCCGGCCTGGCTGTCCGGGAAGCCGGCTCCGCCGCCAATGGCGAGTTTCGCCGTCGAGACTTTCCGGTCCATGCCCAGTTCCTTGAGCACGTCGTTCGTGAGGTGTTCGGCCAACGCCCGGAATGTTGTCCATTTGCCACCCACCAGGCTGAGTACGACGGCGCCGCTGCCGCCGGATGCCGCTTCCTGGCCGCCGGCCCTGCGTTCGATGCGGTAGTCGCGGCTGACGAAGCCGGGCTGGGTGGCGTCGTGCCTGGGCAGCGGGCGAACGCCGGCGAAGGTGTAGACGATCTGGTCCCTATGCACTGCGACGTCCGGGAAGACGTGGCCGATCAGGTCGAAGAAGTAGTCGATCTCGTCGTCAGTGCACACGGCATCCTCGGCCATGTCCGCGTCCACGTCGGTGGTCCCCACGAGGACACGGTCGCCCATCGGGTAGATGAGCACGATCCTGCCGTCCGTGTGCTCGAAGAAGATCTCGCGGCCGTTGCAGGCTTCGAGGAGGCCGGGGTGGTCCAGCACGATATGCGAGCCCTTGGTGCCGCCCATGAACATCGACGCGGCGCCCATGGCCTCATTGGTCAGGTCCACCCACGCCCCCGTGGTGTTGACGATGACGTCCGCCGTGAAGTCGAAGACCTCGCCGGTCAGTTCATCGCGCAGCTGGACAGTGCTGCCGCCGGTGGGCCCGGCTGACGTGCCGGCCGCTCCACCCATGGCGACGAGCGAAAGGTAGTTGCTGGCCCGCGCGTCGCTCTGCCCGCTGGCGCCGGCCTTCTCGCCGTCCTGGAGCACGTCAAGGGTTAGTCGCTCTGGGTTGTGGACCGAGGCATCGAAGTACGTGGCCGCGTACTTGATGCCGGGGTGCAGCCGTGGCAGCTCCGCCAGGGCGCGCTTCCGGCCGCGGAACTGGTGGCGCGGAACGGTGCCCCCGTCGCGGGAAAAGAAGTCGTACATGCTCAGCCCGACCTTGATGAGGAAAGCTCCGCGTTCCTTCGGCTTGCCCTGCTGCTTGTGGGTCAGGAACCGCAGGGGCGCGGACAGTACACCCGAGAAAGTGCTGAAGATAGGGATGGTGGTCTGGAGCGGCTTGACGTAGTGGGGAGCAATGCGCAGGAGCCTGTTGCGTTCAACGACGGACTCCTGGACCAGCCGGAACTCGCCGTTTTCCAGGTATCGGATTCCACCGTGGATCATGTGCGACGATGCACCGCTGGCCCCCTGGCAGTAATCCCCGCGTTCAACGAGCGCAACGTCCACGCCCTGCAGTGCCAGGTCGCGGAAGGTGCCGACTCCGTTGATCCCGCCGCCGATAATCAGGACTTGGGCGCGGGGCCGCTTGCGCAGGCTCTGCACTGATGACCGCTGGCGGCTGGTAGCCGGATGGCCGGATGAATCGTTGGTTCCCAAATCTGCTCCTTCGGGTTTGGTCCTGTGCGGCGCACCTCACAGCGCGGCGCCGTTCATCACTATTCTTTGGAGTAATGGAAAATGGAGTCAAGCACTATGCACAAACGTGCAGAACGGAAGCCGAATGCCGCGCTCACGCCACTCAGAAGCCCTCAGGGCTGCACAACTGTATTACCTCCAGGACCTCACGATGGACGCCATAGCCAGAGAGCTCAGGACGTCCAGATCCACGGTTTCCCGCCTTCTTTCCGCTGCCCGGGAGACCGGCCTGGTCCAGATCCAGATCCGCAATCCGCTCGACACCGGGCCGGAACTGGAAAACATGATCCGCACCCAATACCGGGTGGATGTCCACGTCGTCCCGGTGCTGGACACCCTTAATGAAGCGGAAACCCTTGACAGGGTGGCCATGCAGGCTGCAAGGACGATCGGGCCGCTGGTTGACTCCAACGCCATCATCGGCGTCGCCTGGGGATCCACCCTTAGCGCCGTCAGCAGGCACCTCACCCGCAAGATCACCCACGACAGCGTGATCGTCCAGCTCAACGGCGCCGGCAACATGCAGACCACCGGCATTACCTACGCCAGCGACATCATGCGCAGGTTCGGCAGTGCCTACGGTGCACGCGTTGAACAGTTTCCCGTTCCTGCCTTCTTCGACCACGCAGCCACCAAAACCGCCATGTGGAATGAACGCAGCGTCCAGCGCATCCTTGAGCTGCAGTCGCGCATGAGCATTGCCATCTTCGGCGTGGGGTCGGTGGACGCCGACTACCCGAGCCACGTCTATGCCGGCGGATACCTCGACGAAGACGACCTGAATATTCTGGCGAACTCCGACGTGGTGGGTGACGTAGCCACCGTGTTTTTCCGCGGGGACGGATCCTCTGACGGCATCACGCTCAATGAGAGGTCCACCGGCCCCGCCCTGGCGCAGCTGCGGCAGGTCAGGCGGCGGATCTGCGTTGTGTCAGGGGCCTCGAAGATCAACGGATTGCGCGGCGCGCTCGCCGCCGGCCTGGCAACGGACCTGATCCTCGATGAGGCCACCGCCCGCCGCCTGGTCAGCTTTGACGGACTGTCCTGAGGCCTGCTGCCAGTCCCGCCCGGCCTGTCCCGGGGAGCGGACGGCGCCGAGTCGGTAGAGTCAGTCCTATGAAGAACTCGCCCCGACTAAGCCTCAACAACGGTGTGCTGATCGACCAACTGGGCTTCGGGCTCTATAAGGTTCCCCCTGCAGACGCCGCCGGCCTGGTAACCATGGCCCTCGAGGCCGGCTACCGTCACTTCGACACTGCCGCCATGTACGGAAATGAAACCGGGGTAGGCAAGGCCATCGGTGCGCTTGCCGGGTTCGCGGGCGGCGGTCCGGCCGGAGGCTCCGGCGAGGCAGCACCGTCGCTTTCCCGCGAGGACCTCTTCGTCACCACGAAGGTGTGGAACGACGACCATGGCTACGACGCCACCATGCGGGCCTTTGACACGTCCATGTCCAACCTCGGCATGGAATATGTTGACCTGTACCTCATCCACTGGCCATGCGCCCGCCGCGGGCTTTTCACGGAAAGCTACGGGGCCATGGAGACCCTCTACCGCGAGGGCAGGATCCGGGCCATCGGGGTGTCCAACTTCCAGCCCGCCCACCTGGAGCACCTGCTGGAGACCGCCGAAGTCGTCCCTGCAGTGAACCAGATCGAACTCCACCCCTGGCTGCAGCAGGACGAACTCCGCCAGTTGCACGACCGGCTAGGCATCCGCACCGAGGCCTGGAGCCCGCTGGGCCGGGGCCAGGTGCTTGCGGATCCGGTAGTCCTCGAGCTGGCAGCAGCGCACCGCCGGAGCGCGGCGCAGATCATCCTGAGATGGCACGTGCAGCTGGGCAACGTGGTGATCCCGAAAGCCAGTTCCTATGCCCGGATCAGGGAAAACCTGGACGTCTTCGGGTTCACCCTGGACCCGGCGGAGATGGCCGCCCTCGCCGCCCTGGAACGCGGCCACCGCACCGGCTCCAACCCTGACGACGTCAACTAGGATTCGACACCATGGAACAAGTGGACATGGGACCGGCGCAGGCCCCGCCCCTCTTCAGCGGGCAACTGGACGCCCGGACGCGGGCTGCCAGCGTGGACCTGCACGGCTGCAATGTGGACTACTGGGTCTATGAACCTGTCAGCGTGACGGCCGAGACCCGTACCATCCTGGTGGTCCACGGATTCCGGGGCGACCACCACGGCCTGCTCCGGGTAGCGGACCAGCTCCCGGACATGCGGCTCATCATGCCCGACCTTCCCGGCTTCGGCAGCTCCGATGCGTTCCCGGACGGCGGGCACAGTGTGAGGCGGTACGGGCAGTTCATCAGCGATTTCATGGCCGCACTTGGACTGGGGCCGGACACGGTGCTCCTGGGGCACTCGTTCGGGTCCATCGTTGCCAGCCATTTCGTGGCTGCCAACCCCGGCGCGGTGTTCCCGCTGATCCTCATCAACCCCATTGCCGCACCGGCGCTGGAGGGGCCCAAGGGCGTTATGACCAAACTGGCTGTCATCTACTACGAGGCCTCCGCCAGGCTCCCCCGGGCCCTCGGCCTTTACCTGCTCCGCAGCCGGCTCATTGTCAGGGTCATGAGCATGGCCATGGCCAAGACCAGGGACAAGCAGCTCCTGCAGTTCATCCATGGACAGCACAACGCCTACTTCTCCGCCTTCGCCAACCGGGACAGCCTGCTTGAGTCGTTCAAGGCCTCCGTGGGAAGCAACGTCTCCGAGGTTGCCCCGGACCTTTCCCTCCCGGTGCTGCTGATTGCCGGGGAGAAGGATGAGATCGCGATGCTCCCGGACCAGCACAAGCTGCAGGCACTCCTGCCGGACGGCACCCTCGAGGTGATTCCCGGCGTGGGGCACCTCATCCACTACGAGACCCCCGAACCGGCCGCCTGCTTCATCAGACGCTTCCTGAAGGACCATCCCGCGTGAAAATCATTATCGACGCCCGCTTCACCCGCCTGGACCACCACGACGGCATCAGCCGGTACGGCGCCAGCCTGATCGCAGCCACGGCCAAGATCGCAGACGTCTCAATGCTCATCAGCGATTCCCGGCAGCTGGCCCTCCTCCCGGATGTGCCCTACACGCTGATCAACAGCCCGCTCTCCCCCGCGGAGCTGTTCGTGGCCGGCAAGGTCAACAAGCTGGGCGCCGACGTCGTGGTGTGCCCGATGCAGACGATGGGCACGTTCGGCCGGAAGTACGGCCTGGTGCTGACACTTCACGACCTCATCTACTACGAGCACCCTTCCCCGCCGGGCTTCCTGCCGGCACCCGTCCGTGTGCTGTGGCGCCTGTACCACAAGGCGTACTGGCCGCAGCGGCTGCTCCTGGACCGGGCGGACGTGGTGGCTACCATCAGCCACACCACCGAAGCACTGATCGCCAAACACCGCCTCACCCGGCGTCCGGTCCGGATTGTGGGCAATGCGCCGCAGCACGGCCATACTCCGCGCGACCCCGGTGCCGGCGCGGACAGGACGCTTCTCTACATGGGTTCGTTCATGCCGTACAAGAACGTGGAAACCATGGTGCGGGGAATGGCCGAACTTCCCGACATGACGCTCCACCTGCTCAGCCGCATCACGCCGCAGCGGCGGGCGGAGCTTGAAGCGCTGGTGCCGCCGGGAGCCCACGTTGTGTTCCACAACGGCGTGACGGATGCCGAGTACGAGGCCCTGCTGGGCCGGACAACGGCCCTGATCAGCCTTTCACGAGCGGAGGGCTACGGCCTCCCGCTCGTGGAGGCCATGTCCCATGGGACCCCCGTAATCGCAAGCGACATCCCGATCTTCCGTGAAGTAGGCCATGACGCGGTGAGTTATGTCCACCCGGATTCCCCCTCGGAGTTCGCCGACGCGGTCCGCAGGCTGGAAGAGCCGGAAGTGTGGAAAGCTCACTCACTCCGTTCGGTGGAACGGGCCGCGGAATTCAGCTGGGACCACTCGGCCCGGCAGCTTGTGCAGCTGGCCGAGGAGGCCGCCCGAATCAACCGCCGCTGAGGTGCCGCCCCCCCCCCCGGGGTGAATCACAGCTACAGCACATCCACGCCGTCGAGCCTCAACTGGACGGGGTCGTCGCTGCGCCGCGCCGCTGCAGCTGCCTTGACGGCCCGCATCACCCGCGTGGCGTCGGCCGCCCGGGAGTATGGGAAAAACAGCAGGGTCCTGACGTCCTCGCTGGCGTCCCGTCGCGGTGCGCGTGCGTCCGTGAGCACCAGAGGCGCCGGTCCGGCGCTGCGAAGGGTGATCCCCTGCCTGGCAAGGCTGTGTTCGATGGCTTCGGTGAAGTGCCCGACGGCGGTCCGGCCGCCGGTCACGGAGGCTATCCTGACCGCCGGGGGCAGCTGGAGCTCCTGCCGCAGTGAGAGCTCCCGATGCGCGTACCCCCCTGCGTCCCAGCGCAGCAGCGCGCCGACCCCTGCTGTGTCGTCGGCGGTGATAACAACGAGGCCGCCCTCGCGGGCAGGCCTGACCAGCGCCGCGGCATTGAACCAGCGCCGGACGGCGTCCTCCCCGGCGCGGAGGTTTTCGCGGCGGAGGAGCGAGTCTCCATCCAGCAGAACTGCGGCGGCATAGCCGCCAGCCGCCACAGGTTCCGCTCCCACGGTGGCGACCACTAAGGATTTTGTGTTCGGGACTGCGGCTTTGACCTGGTCACCGGACGACGTGATGACCGTCTTGCCAGGAAACGCCCGGCCCAGTTCCTCCGCGGTTCGCAGCACGCCGGTAGCGGAGCGGCGCAGCCGGGGGCTCGTGCAGTGGCTGCAGCGCCAGGCCGGCGCGGGAGCGGAACACCAGCGGCACTGCGGCACGGCGGAACTGCCTGCGGCGCCGGCAACAGCCAGGGGTCCGCTGCAGGCCGTGCAACGTGCCGGCTCCCGGCAGGAATCACAGACCAGCGAAGGCGCGTAGCCGGAACGGGCGACCTGGACCAGGACGGGTCCGCGTTCCAGGCCCTCCTTGGCGGCACGCCAGGCCGCCCCGGGCAGCCTCGCGATCCTGGCCAGGGGGTCGCGCTCCTGCTCGAAGCTGTCCGCCGTATTCACAACTCGCGGCACGGTCCGGCGGACCTCCGGACGGTCGGCTTCCACCGACCTCGCCCAGCCCGCCTCCACGAGCCGCTGGAGTTCGGTGCTGCGTGTGTGCGCCGCCATGAGGCACGCCGCGCTTTCCTGTTCCGCCCGCAGCAGCAGGACCTCCCGGGTGTGGGCGTACGGCGACCGCTGTTCGATGTGAAGGTCGTCGCCGTCATCCCAGCACACCACGAGGCCCAGGTTGTGCACTGGAGCATAGGCGGCCGAGCGCGTACCGACGGCAACCCCGGCGCTGCCCGTGAGCACCCGCAGGTAGCTGCGGTAGCGCGGCGTTGGCCCGTCGTCTGCGGTGAGTCGGGCAATGTCTTCCCGGGGCAGCAGTTCCGCCAGCGCCTCCTCGACACGGTCCAGATCGCGGTAGTCAGGAACAACCACCACCGCGCCGCGGCCGGAGGCCCGCGCGGCTGCAACGGCTTCGGCAACGAGGGCTGGCCACCCGGCGGGGCCGAAACCCTGCAGCGCGCTGAGGACGGCCCTCGGCGATTCGCCGGCCGCAAGATGCTGCAGGAACGCCGCCCCGTTGACGTAGCGGGACCAGTGGCCCGGTGCAGGAGGAGTGCCGTCCGCCTCCGGCGCAAGGTTCGTTGCGGCTTCGGCGGCCGTACCCGGGTTCAGACCGAGGTCACCCCCGGCGGCCAGCTCCTTTTCCAGCCTGGCAACCCGCGGCGGAATGGCTACGCGCAGCACGTCGCTGACGGTGCCTGCGTAGCGGGCAGCCACTTTGCCGGCGAGTTCGGCGAGTTCGGGGGTGAGCACCCGGACGGGCGAAACCACTTTGTGGAGGGGCACCAGGGTATGGCCGGCGTCGGATACCGCCAGCCGGTCCAGGATGTAGCCGCTGAGCTCCTGGCCGTTGAACTTGACCTTGACCCGTACGCCTGGCAGCGCGACGTCGTCGAACGCCGCCGGCACGCTGTAGTCGAAGGGCCGGTCCAGGTGGGGCAGCGAAGACTCGATGAGCACCCTGGCCACGGGCAGCGAGGGGGCGAGGGCCGGGCCGGATGGAGACACCGGGCGGCCCGCCGGGAACCCCTGCAGGAGTGAAAGCTGGAGCGGCTCGCCGGCGGCCGATCCGTCGGAGGAAAAGGAAGTTATGGTGCCACCCTCCGTTCAGCATCGTGCCAGTTATGGTGCCAGTGGATCCGGTGTAGGGCCCCCGGCGGCCACCGGCCGGAAAGCACTGTAGCAGGGCCACCCGGACGGGGGCCCTGCTACAGCCAAGCACAAGGCACCGACTTTTACTCCGACGCGGCACATTTCATGCCGTGCGGATCGAGCGCGCCGCGGTTTGTTTGCGGGTGGCGGTTCTCAGGCGTTGAAGAAAGCCTTGAGCTCGTCCACCCGGTCGAGCCGTTCCCAGGTGAAGTCGGGATCGTCGCGGCCGAAGTGTCCGTGCGCCGCGGTCTTGGCGTAAATGGGCCGTTTGAGGTCCAGCGCGTCGATGATCGCACGGGGACGAAGGTCGAAGATCTCCGAAATCGCGGCGCTGATGCGCTCGGGATCCACCGTTTCCGTGCCGAAGGTCTCGACGTAGGTACCCACGGGCCGTGCCTGGCCGATGGCGTAGGCGATCTGGATCTCGGCCCGCTTGGCGAGTCCTGCAGCCACTACATTCTTGGCCACCCAGCGCATCGCGTACGCCGCCGAGCGGTCAACCTTGGACGGATCCTTGCCGGAGAAAGCCCCGCCACCGTGGCGCGCCATGCCGCCGTAGGTGTCGACGATGATCTTGCGGCCGGTCAGGCCGGCGTCACCCACGGGGCCGCCGATCACGAACGCACCGGCGGGGTTCAGGATGTTGCGGGCGCGGGAGATGTCCAGGTTGGCTGCCGCCAGCACGGGATTGATCACGTGCGTGGCGAGATCGGCTCGCAACTGTTCGAGGCTCGCGCCTTCCGCATGCTGGCTGGAGATGACGATGGTTTCGACGGAGACGGGCCGGTCCCGGTCGTAGCCGATCGTCGCCTGGGTCTTGCCGTCCGGGCGGAGGTACGGCAGTTCGCCATTCTTGCGTACTTCGGTGAGCCGCTCCGAGAGGCGGTGCGCAATCCAGATCGGGATCGGCATGTAGGACGGCGTCTCGTCGCTGGCGTAGCCGAACATGAGGCCCTGGTCTCCGGCGCCCTGGAGGTCGTAGTCATCTTCCTGGCGGCCCTCCCGGGCCTCCAGGGAATTGAAAACGCCGCCGGCGATGTCGTTGGACTGCTGGCCGATGGACACGGAGACGCCGCAGCGGGCGCCGTCGAAGCCGTTGGCCGAGGAGTCATAGCCGATCCCCAGGATGGTCTCGCGCACAATCTGCGGAATCTCCACATAGGCGTCGGTGGTGACTTCGCCAGCTACGTGCACCAGTCCGGTGGTGGCCAGTGTCTCGACTGCCACACGGGACTCGGGGTCCTTCGCAAGCAGGGCATCCAGGATGGCATCGCTGATCTGGTCGCAGATCTTATCGGGATGGCCCTCAGTCACGGACTCCGACGTGAAGAGACGAAGGGATGGCGGCGTCGCGCCATGGGAAGCGGGAATGTGCAGCGGTAAAGTCACTCAACTACCTTACTGGTTGGGAATCGTTCAGGCCCCGGCATGTGTCCCCCTGCTAAGCAGGCTTTGCACACGCCGGTCTCTCAGTCTCCGGAAAACAGTTTCTCGAAAATCATGATCGCGGGAAAACGCGGCTCAACTCGTAGCTGATGCGGTCAATGACGGTGGCCGCAACATCGTCCTTTGAACCGGATGCCGCCTGTGGTTCGGAGCCGGAGCGGGAAAGGATGACTACCGAATTGTGGTCCTGGCCGAACACCAGGCCTTCGCCCACATGGTTGACCACCAGCAGGTCGCAGCCCTTCTTGCGCAGTTTGGCCTCGGCGTAGGCGAGGACGTCACCGTGGGCGTCCCCGGTTTCGGCCGCAAAACCCACGATCAGCTGCCCGGGCTTGTTCGCCGCACGCACTTCCACGAGTTCCTGCAGGATGTCCGGGTTGCGCAGCAGGCTGATCACCGGATCGTCGGTGTCGTCACGTTTCTTGATCTTGGTGTCTGAAACGTTCGCGGGACGAAAGTCCGCCACGGCGGCGGCCATGATGACGACGTCGGAATCGACGGCCGCGCGCAGCGCCTCTTCCCGGAGCTGCAGCGCCGTTTCCACCCGGACCACCTCGACGCCGGCGGGCGCCGGCACGTCCATGTGGGCGGCGAGCAGCCGGACGCTGGCCCCCGCGTCGCGTGCCGCCACGGCAAGCGCCACGCCCTGCTTGCCGGAGGAACGGTTACCGAGGAACCGTACCGGGTCCAAAGGTTCACGAGTGCCGCCTGCGCTGATGGTGACAGTGCGGCCGGCCAGCGGCAGCTGCCCGGAAACCCCGCTGTCCTGCATAAGCGCCATGGCGGCCGAGAAGATTGCCTCCGGTTCGGGGAGCCTGCCGGGACCGGAGTCGGACCCGGTTAGCCGGCCGCTGGCGGGTTCGAGGACGGTGACGCCACGGCCGCGCAGTGTTTCCACGTTGGCCTGGGTGGCGGGGTGCTGCCACATTTCGGTGTGCATGGCGGGTGCCATCAGCACGGGGCCGCTGGCCATCAGCAAGGTGTTTGTCAGAAGGTCGTTGGCGTGGCCGCCGGCGGCACGGGCCAGGAGGTCCGCGGTGGCCGGAGCCACAACAATGAGGTCCGCCTCATGCCCCAGGCGGACATGGTTGACCGAAGGAACGTCGTCGAAGACGCTGTTGCTGACCGGATTTCCGGACAGCGCTTCCCAGGTGGCCACTCCGACAAAGCGGTTCGCGGCCTCCGTGGGGATCACCGTGACGTTGTGTCCGGCTTCAGTAAAAAGCCGGAGGAGCGATGCCACCTTGTAGGCGGCAATCCCTCCCCCGACTCCGAGGACTATGCGCACGTGACCTCCGTCAACAGGCAGTCTGTATTCCGATGAGACCCAGTCCGAAAAGTTCTTACTCTGCAGGCTCGATCGGCGTGGAAACGAGCTTGCCTTCGTTGATCTCGCGCAGGGCGATGGAAAGCGACTTCTCGTTCAGCTTGGTGTCGACCAGCGGACCTACGTATTCGAACAGGCCCTCGTGCAGCTGCGCGTAGTATGCGTTGATCTGACGTGCACGCTTGGCACCGAAGATCACCAGGCCGTACTTGGAATCAGCTGCCTTCAGCAGCTCGTCGATCGGCGGGTTGATGATGCCTTCAAGGTTCGTGGACACGAATTCTCCAAATTCTAACGGGCCGATCCGACCCTGCGGCTAGTGCGGGTGCGGGGTCAGCCCCATGAGTGAAACAAGCTCGTCCGCTGCGCGTCGAACGTCATCATTGATAACGGTGTGATCGAACTCCGGCTCAGCGGCAAGTTCTAGTTTAGCGGTTTCCAGTCTTTGCTGCTGTTCCTCGGCTGTTTCGGTGCCGCGGCCCACCAGGCGGCGGACCATTTCCTCCCAGCTGGGCGGGGCGAGGAAGACGAACTGCGCCTCCGGAACGGCCTGCTTGACCTGCCGTGCGCCCTGCAGATCTATCTCCAGCAGCACCGAGCGGCCATCGGCGATGGCGGCGTCCACGGTGCTGCGGAGCGTGCCGTAGCGGTTGCGGCCGTGGACCACGGCCCACTCCAGCAGTTCCCCGCGGGCCACCAGGGCGTCGAATTCCTCGGCGGACTTGAAGAAGTAGTGAACGCCGTCCTGCTCCCCCGGGCGCGGCTCACGGGTGGTGGCCGAGACGGAAAGCCAGACTTCAGGATAGTTGTCCCGGATGTAGGTGGACACGGTGCCTTTGCCAACAGCCGTCGGGCCGGCGAGGACTGTCAGTCCCGGTTTCTTGCTCACATATTCCTTTGGGCGTTATTCGGATGGACGTGGTTCTCGTTCATAAAATCTACCAGCGCCCGGCGCTGGTGAATGCCGAGTCCCCGCAGCCGGCGGGACGCGGCAATACCCAGCTCGTCCATGATGGCCGCCGCCGTGACGCGGCCGATACCGGGCATTGCCTCAAGCATCTCCGAGACCTTCATCCGGGCAAGGGCGGAATTGCCGTCGCCGGAGGTGAGGAGCTCCGCCACGGAGAGGGTTCCGGACTTCAGCTGCTCCTTGGCTTCCGCCCGGGCAGCCCGGGCCGCTGCCGCCTTCCCCAGGGCTTCCGCGCGTTCCTGGTCTGTCAGGGGCCGCAGGCTCACTCAAGTCACCGCCGAATCGTCAGTCTGAACCAAGGCAAGGGCCGTTGGAGTTTTCCTGAACCTACCCTTTGCCCGTCGCAGAAATCAATGGCGCCGAAGTCAATGGATCAGCTGGTCAGCAGCGGTTCCAGGGTACGCAGCGCGGCCTCGCGGAGTCCGCCGGCGGAGGGACCCGCCGAGAGGATGTCCCGGCTTGAGGTGCCCAGGACCTGCGAATAGGCGGCACCGAACGTTGTCCGCAGATCAGCGGCCGTGGCGCCCTGCGCCCCGAGCCCGGGAGCGAGGATGATCCCACGGACAGCCGTCAGGTCCAGCTGCAGATCCTGCAGGGCTCCGCCCACGGTGGCGCCAACCACCAGGCCCACCGAACCCAGGGCGCCCCCGTACCGGCGGTTTTCCCCGGCAGCGG
Source organism: Arthrobacter sp. PvP103 (assembly GCF_017833075.1). Lineage (NCBI taxonomy): Bacteria > Bacillati > Actinomycetota > Actinomycetes > Micrococcales > Micrococcaceae > Arthrobacter > Arthrobacter sp. PvP103. The sequence goes on from NZ_JAFIBQ010000001.1 coordinate 260,955, forward strand.
CCTCGGTGATCCTCCGCGCCACTGAATCCGCACCGCCCACGTGCTGGACGGAGGCGCCTTCCGGATTGGATGTCAGGGCCAGGACGAAGACGCCGCGACCGTACTCTGCAGCCAGGTCGAGGGCCGGACGCAGCGATTCGAAGCCAAGGTAGGGGCTCAGTGTCACCGAATCCGCGGCGAGTGACGAGCCGTCCCGGAGCCAGGCGTCGGCATAGGCGGCCATCGTGGAGCCGATGTCCCCGCGCTTGGCGTCGGCGATGGTCAGCACGCCGGCAGAAGCCGCGGCAGCGAGTGTGCGTTCGAGCACCGCCATTCCCGCGGAGCCGTGCCGCTCGTACAAAGCCACCTGCGGCTTCACGGCGGCAGCAAGCGAACCCACAGCCTCCACAACGGTGAGCGAGAAGCGCTCCAGGCCCGCGGCGTCGTCGTTCAGCCCCCAGGCCTTTAGCAGCGCCGGGTGCGGATCGATCCCCACGCACAACGGACCGCGGTCCGCCATGGCCCGGCCCAGCCGGGAGCCGAAGGACTCCCGGCCGGCCGTCATTGCTGCCGCTTGCTCAGCCATTCTGCAGGGCCTTCAGGTTCTCGGCGTGCTCCTGCAGGCTGGTCACGGACCATTCGTAGGTCCGCTGCGCTTCGATTGCCTGGACGGCTGCGTTGAACTCGGCCACCGTGGTGATGCACGGAATGCCGATGGAGGTTGCCGCGGCGCGCAGTTCATAGCCGTCGATGCGGGCCTCGCCGCCGGAAGGCGTGTTGAAGACCATGTCGATCTCACCGGCGACGATGAGGTCGGCAATGGTCCCTTCACCCTCGGCGCTGCTGCCCTCGGCGACCTTGCGGACCGGGGTTGCCTGGATGCCGTTGCGGCGCAGGACGTCCGCGGTGCCGCCGGTGGAGACGATCTCGAAGCCGAGGTCGGAAAGGCGTTTGACGCCCATGATCACCGAGCGCTTGTCCCGGTTGGCCACGGACACGAAGATCTTCCCTTCAGTCGGCAGCGCATTGTTGGCGGCGGCCTGGCTCTTGGCGAAGGCGGTGTCGAAGTGCTTGTCGATGCCCATGACCTCGCCGGTGGAGCGCATTTCCGGGCCGAGGAGCGAGTCCACAACCTTGCCTTCCGGAGTCCGGAAGCGGCTGAACGGCAGCACGGCTTCCTTGACCGAGACGGGGGCGTCGAACGGCAGGGTGGAGCCGTCCCCGGTCTCCGGCAGCATCTTGTAGGCGCTGCGGAGCTGGTTGATGGTCACCCCGGTGCCGATCAGTGCAGCGGCCTTGGCCATCTGGACGCCCGTGGCCTTGGAGACGAAGGGCACCGTACGGGAGGCCCGCGGGTTGGCTTCGAGGACGTACAGGACGTCGGAGGCCAGGGCGAACTGGATGTTGATAAGGCCTCTTACACCGACGCCCTCGGCGATGGCCAGGGTGGCGGTCCGGACGCGTTCGATCACGTTGTTGCCGAGGGTGATCGGCGGCAGGACGCACGCGGAGTCGCCGGAGTGGATGCCTGCCTCTTCGATGTGCTCCATAATGCCGCCGAGGTACATTTCGGTTCCGTCGTAGAGGGCGTCGACGTCGATTTCGACGGCGTCCTCCAGGAACCGGTCGATCAGCACGGGGTGTTCGGTGGTGATCTCGGTGGCGTTGGCGATGTAGCGCGAGAGGTTGGGCTCGTCGTAGACGATCTCCATGCCCCGGCCGCCCAGCACGTAGGACGGGCGCACCAGGACCGGGTAGCCGATTTCGTCGGCGATCTTCTTGGCGTCTTCGAAGGAGACGGCCGTGCCGTTCTTGGGTGAGATCAGTCCGGCCTCGTCCAGCACCCGGGAGAAGGCGCCGCGGTGTTCGGCGAGGTCGATCGCTTCCGGCGACGTGCCGAGGATCGGCACGCCGGCGTCAGCCAGCTGCTGCGCAAGCTTGAGCGGGGTCTGGCCGCCGAGCTGGACAAAAACACCCATGACGCCGCCGGTGCGCTCCTCCGCCGCGATGACCTCGAGGACGTCCTCGAGGGTCAGCGGCTCGAAGTAGAGGCGCGTGGAGACGTCGTAGTCGGTGGAGACGGTTTCCGGGTTGCAGTTGACCATGACGGTCTCGTATCCGGCCTTGCGCAGCGCCATGGAGGCGTGGACGCAGGAGTAGTCGAATTCGATGCCCTGGCCGATGCGGTTTGGCCCGGAACCCAGGATGATGATGGACGGCTTGGAGTGCAGCGCAACCTCGTCCTCCTCGTCGTAGGACGAGTAGTGGTACGGCGTGTACGCGGCGAATTCGGCGGCACAGGTATCCACGGTCTTGTAGACCGGCCGGATGCCCAGGGCCTGGCGGACGCCGCGGACCACGGCCTCCTGGTTGTTGGTGAGGGCGCCGATCTGCTCGTCGGAGAAGCCGTGGCGCTTGGCGCGCTGCAGCATTTCCGGGGTCAGGGCCGTGGACTTGCGGATCTCCTGCGAGATCTCGTTGAGCAGCTGGAGCTGGTCCAGGTACCAGGGGTCGATCTTGGTGGCCTCGAAGAGCTGCTCCACCGTTGCACCGCCGAGCAGAGCGCGCTGCACCTGGTGCAGGCGTTCCGTGGTGGGCCGTTTGGCCTTTTCGATCAGCTCCGGGACTTCCCATTCCGGAACGTGGCTGAAGTCCAGCTGTGAGCCCTTCTGTTCAAGGGAACGGAGCGCCTTCTGCAGGGCCTCGGTGAAGTTGCGGCCCATGGCCATGGCCTCGCCCACCGATTTCATGGTGGTGGTGAGGGTGGGGTCCGCTGCCGGGAACTTCTCGAAGGCGAAGCGGGGAACCTTCACCACGACGTAGTCGAGCGTCGGTTCGAAGGAGGCCGGGGTCTTCTGGGTGATGTCATTGGGGATCTCGTCCAGGGTGTATCCCAGGGAGAGCTTGGTGGCGATTTTGGCGATGGCGAAGCCGGTGGCCTTGGATGCCAGCGCGGAGGACCGGGAGACGCGGGGGTTCATTTCGATGACGACGACGCGTCCGGTGTCCGGTTCGACGGCGAACTGGATGTTGCAGCCGCCGGTGTCCACGCCCACTTCGCGGATGACCGCGATGGAGATGTCGCGCAGGCGCTGGTACTCACGGTCCGTGAGGGTCAGCGCGGGTGCAACCGTGATGGAGTCGCCGGTGTGGACGCCCACGGGGTCGAAGTTCTCGATGGAACAGACGACAACCACGTTGTCGTTCTTGTCCCGCATCATCTCGAGCTCGTATTCCTTCCAGCCGAGGATGCTCTCTTCGAGCAGGACCTCGCTGGTGGGGCTGTACTGCAGGCCCTGGCCGACAATCCGGCGCAGGTCGTCCTCGGTGTAGGCGAGGCCGGAGCCGAGGCCGCCCATAGTGAAGGACGGGCGGACCACCATCGGGTAGCCGAGGTCCTCGGCGGCCTTCAGTGCCTCGTCCATGCTGTGGATGATGTGGCTGCGGGCGGACTCCGCGCCGCAACGCTCCACGACGCCCTTGAACTTCTCGCGGTCTTCGCCGAGTTCGATCGCGGCGATGTTGGCGCCGATGAGTTCGACGTTGTATTTTTCCAGCACGCCGTTCTTGTCCAGCGCGATTGCGGTGTTGAGGGCCGTCTGGCCGCCCAGGGTGGGCAGGATCGCGTCCGGCCGTTCCTTGGCGATGATCTTCTCCACCACCTCGGGGGTGATGGGCTCCACGTAGGTGGCATCGGCGAACTCGGGGTCCGTCATGATGGTGGCCGGGTTGGAGTTGACCAGGATTACGCGCAGGCCTTCCTCCTTGAGGACACGGAGAGCCTGGGTGCCGGAATAGTCGAACTCGGCGGCCTGGCCGATCACGATGGGGCCGGAACCGATGACCAGGACGCTCTTAAGGTCAGTTCTCTTAGGCATTACTTCTTGTCCTCAGTCTTGGATTCGGTGGCAGTCTTTGTCTCGGAAGCGGTGTCCGCCATCAGCTCGATGAAGCGGTCAAAGAGGTAGGCGGCGTCGTGCGGGCCCGAGGCAGCTTCAGGGTGGTACTGCACCGAGAATGCGGGGATGTCCAGGCAGGAGAGGCCTTCCACGACGTCGTCGTTGAGACTGACGTGGCTGACTTCGACGCGGCCGTACCGTTCCTCGGGAGCCTGGGTGGCGCCGTCGAGCGGGGCGTCCACGGCAAAGCCGTGGTTCTGTGAGGTGATCTCCACCTTGCCGGTGCGGCGGTCCATGACGGGCTGGTTGATGCCACGGTGTCCGTAGCGGAGCTTGTACGTCCCGAAGCCGAGCGCACGGCCAAGGATCTGGTTGCCGAAGCAGATGCCGAAGTACGGCAGCTTCTCGTCCAGCACCGAGCGGAGCAGCTTGACCTGGTTGTCCGCCGTGGCGGGGTCGCCGGGGCCGTTGGACATAAAGAATCCGTCCGGGTTGACCGCCTTGACGTCAGCCAGGGTGGCCGTTGCCGGCAGGACGTGGACGCGGACGCCGCGTTCGGCGAAGCGAATGGGAGTCATGCGCTTGATGCCGAGGTCGATGGCGGCGATGGTGAACCGCGGCTCACCGTCCCAGCCCCAATCCTTGGGCTCCACAACATACGCCTCGTCAACACTGACTTCCTCGGCGAGGCGGGACCCCTCCATGGGGGCGCTGGCCAGTACGGCGTCGAGCAGTTCCTTGTCCGTGGCCCGGGCGGCCTCACCGGAGAAGATCCCGGCACGCATGGTCTTGTGTTCGCGCAGGTGCCGGGTGATGGCACGGGTGTCCACACCCTGGATGCCCACTATGCCCTGTTCCACGAGTTCGTCGTCCAGGGAGCGTTCGGAGCGCCAGTTGGAGGGCCGGCGGGCGGCATCGCGGACAATGTAGCCAGCCACCCAGATGCGGCGCGATTCGGCGTCGTCCTTGTTGACGCCGGTGTTGCCGATGTGCGGGGCGGTCTGAACCACGAGCTGGCGGGCGTAGGAGGGGTCCGTGATGGTTTCCTGGTAGCCGGTCATGCCGGTGGCGAACACCGCCTCGCCGAGCGCGGTGCCGGTGGCGCCGTAGCTGGTGCCGCGGAAGGTGCGGCCATCCTCGAGCACCAGCACCGCGGGTGCGGAAGTTCCTTGTTCAGGTGCAGTATCTGCGTTTGCTGTTACTTCGGTTTCTGTCACGTTGTTACTTTCCACTATCGGCATCTGCCTGAGGGGCTGCGGAGATCAATTCTTGAAAGGCTGCCAGGACGGGCGGTTTGTCTGCGGCACGGCGGGTCCGGAACCCGGTATCGAGTTCCCGGCCGCCCAGGGTCCAGCTGACCACCAGGAGTCCGTCTTTTTCGACGAACTTCCCGGCCATGCCACTGTCCTGGCGGATTCCGGTGAGCCGGTTCGCCGGGATGAAGACCGGCCCGGCCCCGGAACGCTCGAACAGCACGCCCTCCGGGTGGACGGTGAGTTCAGCGTTGGTGCGGATGCCCAGGCCATGGACAGCGATGCGGTCCAGCCAGTCGCCGGCCGTCGTGGTGGCAACGTACTGGCCGTCGGCGGTGGCCAGCGGCTGGCTCAGTTCGGCCGGCACCGCGGGCAGCTGCTCGACGTCGGACTGGCGCCGCAGGCGGTTTCGCCACCCGATGCCGAGCAACACGAAGGCCACCGCGATGATCGCCAGCATGGCGAGTCCGGGGAGTGCTTTGTCCATCAGTACCCGCCCGCCGGTGCGGCGGCGGTTGTTTCCTGGTGGGGCCCGTGGCGGTACGGGGTGTTGAGCTCGCCGTTAAGGACGGTGGGGTGGCCCTTGAAGAACGTCGCCACCACCTTGCCGGGGAGTTCCCTGCCGGCGAACGGAGAGTTACGGCCCATGGTTGCCATCTTAGAAGGGTCCACGGTCCAGCGCGCAGCCGGGTCCACCAGTGTGACGTTTGCGGGTTCGCCGGCCTCCAGCGGACGTCCCTGGTCCGCCACCCGTCCGATCGCGGCGGGAGCGGTTGACGTCACCCGGGCAAAGTCGGCCCAGCCCATCAGGCCGGTCTCGATCATGGTTTCCTGGACGACGGACAGCGCCGTTTCCAGCCCGGTCATGCCCATGGCCGCCTGCGCCCACTCGCATTCCTTGTGTTCGCTCGGGTGCGGGGCGTGGTCGGTTCCGACGACGTCGATCGTGCCGTCGGCCAGGGCGGCACGCAGGGCCTGGACGTCGGAGTCCGTGCGCAGCGGCGGGTTGACCTTGTAGACGGGGTCGTAGCTGCGGACCAGTTCATCGGTCAGGAGCAGGTGGTGCGGCGTCACTTCGGCCGTCACATTGATCCCGTGGGCCTTGGCCCAGCGGATGATTTCCACCGAGCCTGCCGTGGAAACGTGGCAGACGTGCAGCCTGGACCCGACGTGCTGGGCGAGCAGCACGTCCCGGGCAATGATGCTTTCCTCGGCCACGGCGGGCCAGCCCGTCAGTCCGAGAACTGCCGAGACGTCGCCTTCGTTCATCTGGGCGCCCGCGGTGAGCCGCGGTTCCTGCGCGTGCTGTGCCACCACGCCGTCGAACGCCTTCACATATTCCAGCGCACGGCGCATGATCACGGGGTCATGGACGCAGATGCCGTCGTCGGAAAAGACCCGGACCTTGGCACGGGAATCAGCCATGGCGCCGAGCTCGGCCAGTTGTTCGCCTGCGAGGCCCACGGTCACCGCGCCAACAGGGCGGACCTCCACCCAGCCGGCGGCACGTCCCAGGGTGTGCACCTGTTCCACGACGCCTGCGGTGTCCGCAACGGGATTACTGTTGGCCATGGCGTGCACGGCCGTGTAGCCGCCAAGCGCGGCGGCGCGGGTGCCGGTTTCCACTGTTTCGGCGTCTTCCCGTCCGGGTTCGCGGAGGTGGGTGTGGATGTCCACCATGCCGGGCAGTGCCACCAGGCCGGCGGCCTCGATGACGGTGGCGCCGTCAGCTGCGTCGGTGCCGGCCAGGTCGGTGCCGCGCGCGGCGATAATGCCGTCGCGGATCAGGAGGTCTTCGGCCGCGCCGCCGAGAATCGCTGCGCCGCGGATGAGGTATGCCCCGGTGGTGGCTGCATCCTGTTGATCGTGTGCCATCAGTGGCTCTCCTTGGTGGAATAGGCGGCGTTGGGGGTCAGGGCTGGTTCGCGGGTGTCTCCGGAGAGCAGCAGGTACAGGGCGGCCATCCGGACGGACACGCCGTTGCGCACCTGTGCCAGTACGGTGGAACGGGGTGAGTCCGCGGCCGCGGAGGAAATTTCCAGCCCGCGGTTCATGGGGCCGGGGTGCATGATGATGGTGTCCTTCAGGCCCAGGCTGTCCAGGGCACGGAGGCGGTTGTCGTCGAATCCCCAGCGGCGGGAGTACTCGCGGGTCGTGGGGAAGAAGGAAGCGTTCATCCGTTCGCCCTGGACGCGAAGCATCATCACGGCGTCAACGCCCTTCGCCAGGGTTTCGTCCATGTCGTAGCTCACGCTGCAGGGCCATTGCCCGACGCCGATGGGCAGCAGGGTGGGCGGCGCCACGAGGGTGACCTCCGCGCCGAGTGTACGCAGCAGCCAGACATTCGAACGGGCCACACGCGAGTGCAGGACATCGCCGGCAATGGCCACGCGCATTCCTTTGAGGTCTGCCCCGGCGGACGGCGTCCCATGCAGCCTGGCCCAATGCCGGCGCATGGTGAAAGCGTCCAGCAGCGCCTGGGTGGGGTGTTCGTGGGTTCCGTCGCCTGCGTTGATGACGGCGGCGTCGATCCAGTCCGTGGCTGCCAGCCGGTGCGGCGCACCCGAGGCCCAGTGGCGGATGACGACGGCGTCGGCCCCCATCGCTGCAAGCGTCTGGGCCGTGTCCTTGAGGGATTCGCCCTTGGAGACCGAGGATCCCTTCGCGGCGAAGTTGATGACGTCCGCGGACAGCCGCTTCGCTGCCGCTTCGAACGAGATGCGGGTACGGGTGGAGTCCTCGAAGAACAGGTTCACCACGGTGCGGCCGCGGAGCGCAGGCAGCTTCTTGACTTCCCGGTCCCCCACGGCCGCCATCTCCTCTGCGGTGTCGAGGATGCGGATGGCATTGGCCAGGCTGAGGTCTTCGGTGGAGAGCAGGTGTTTCATGCGCCTGCCTCGATGACCACTTCATTGACGGGGGTGCCGTCGATGGAATCGGTCTCTTCGAGCCGCACCCGGACCTTTTCGGAGGAGGAAGTGGGGAGGTTCTTTCCGACATGGTCTGCGCGGATGGGCAGCTCGCGGTGGCCGCGGTCGATCATGACGGCCAGCCGGACGATGCGCGGGCGGCCGAGGTCCACGATGGCGTCCAGCGCTGCACGGATGGTCCTGCCCGAATAAAGGACATCGTCGATCAGCACAACGACCTTGTTGTCGATGCCGGTGCGGGGCAGCTGCGTAGGATAGGGCGGCCGCGTGGGCTGGTGGGACAAATCGTCCCGGAACATGGTGACGTCCAGCTGGCCAACGATGGCGGCGGCATCCACGGTGGGATCGGCGGCGGCGATTTTTTTCGCCAGGCGGACGGCCAGCGGGTAGCCGCGGCGCGGAATGCCCAGCAGCACCAGATCCTGGGAACCCTTGTTGGCCTCGAGGATCTCATGGGCGATACGAGTGAGTGCACGGTCAATGTCCGCAGAGTTGAGCACAACCCTGGCCGGAACCGGTGCTTCTGTGACTGAAGTCAACGCTCGTCTCCCCTTTCCCCGCCTCACGGGACGGAATTAAAAAAGGAACATTTGCAGTTCAAAATTACCACACGCCACACCCACACCCTGCGGGCCGGCGGGCGGCGGGAAGGCGTTTAACATCACACCCCCGGGATGGTGAGGCGTGCCTGCAATGGACCAAAAGCCGGCGGAGCTTCGAGTGGTAACCACGGGCTGTGGGGTGTGGTGAGGCATGTATACGGGTGGCTAACACTCGGGCTACCCCTTAACCCGCGACTGTATGCTCGCCGAACTATCCGCCGGCGACCATCACCGCATCAGCTAATTGGGGAGTCCACGATATGTCTAGGAAAATCTTTGCTGCCGTCCTGGCGGCGATGCTGGCGATTGCCGGAATTGCCGCCGCCCCGGCCGCGTACTCGGCGCCGAACCCTTCCGTGAAAGTCTTCGACACGGCTAATACCATCACTGACCCGGCCTGGTTCGTCCAAGCCTACAACGCCGGCTTCCGCCTTTACATCATGCATTCAACTGCCTGGGGCACCTGCGATCCTTGGTACCGGACACAGACCCAGCTGAAGATGGCACTCGACGCGGGGCTCATGATCGCCGTCTACACCCGCGACCCGCGCTGCTGGCAGGGCGGCATATCTGCGGCCGGGCCGTACCAGGGCCAGCTCCAGTTTTTCGCGCTGGACGTCGAGACCGGCAGTGTCCCGGTCACCAGGGCCATGGTGGACGGCGTCAAGGGCATGGGCGTCAGGCCTGTGATCTACAGCGGCTCGGGGATGTGGCCGCAGATCATGGACAGCAGCACAGCCTTTGACGACGTCCCGCTGTGGGATACCAACGCAGGATCCGTCAATTACTCCACGTGGACAGCGGACTACCTCGTGCCGACGCCTGTTCCCTATGGAGGATGGAACACATCCACGAACATGCGCATCGGTGTCCAGCAGAAGTTCAATCAGACCCTGAACGGCGTCGTGGTCGACTTGAACTCCTTCGATGCCACGTTCCTGGGCGCCCAGCCTCCGGCCAACCAACCGCCATCAGCTGTCTTCACATCGTCAGCGTCCGGGTTGACGGCGACCTTCGACGGCTCGGCATCTGCGGATCCGGACGGTTCGCTCGCCTCCTACAGCTGGGACTTCGGCGACGGATCCCCCTCCGGGACCGGCGCTAAGCCCACACACACCTATGCCGCCGGCGGTACGTACCAGGTGAAACTGACGGTGACCGACAACGCAGGCGCCACCGGTTCCGCCACAAACCCTGTCACGCTCAGCGGCCCGGCCGCCACTGTCCCGGCTGCGCCCACCGAAGCCACCGCAGTTGCCGGCAACGCCTCGGCTATTGTCAGCTGGACGGCGCCGAATAACGGGGGATCTGCTATTACTTCCTATACGGTCACGCCCTACGTAGGTTCAGCGGCACAGGCCCCGGTGCAGGTGACCGGGAACCCTCCGGCTACGAGCGCCACAGTCACGGGTCTGGCGAACGGCACTGCCTACACCTTCACGGTCTCGGCGACCAATGCCGTCGGCTCCTCGGCACCGTCCGCTGCCACCGCTGCGGTGACACCGTCTGCGCCGCAGTCCGTGGTGCAAAACGGCGGGTTTGAGTCCGGGCTGGCATCCTGGACGGCGGCTGGAATAGCCCCGCCCAAACCGGCGGGCACGGCGCACAGCGGCAGCGGCTCTGCGCTGCTTGGTGTCGCCAGCGGCAGCGAGCCGCTGGGAGACAGCTCCCTGTCCCAGTCCATTAGCGTCCCGCTCACCGGGACATCCATCCTGTCGTTCTGGTACCAGCCACATACAACGGACGCCGTCTGCAGCGGAAACAACAGAAAGAAATGCAGGTGGGACTGGATGGAGGGACAGGTGCGCGGCTCCACCGGCGGCATTCTGACAACCCTCTTCAAATTGAACAGCAACTCCGGAACCTGGACACGCGTTACAGCCGACCTTTCCCCCTTCAGGGGACAAACCGTAACGCTGTGGTTCAACGTCCACCTCGACGGGGCCGTGCCGGCCGACAACACCTGGATGTATCTCGACGACGTCACCGTCACGAACGGCTAACCCGACGGTGCGGGCCCGCACTGTCCTGCCAGCGGGCCCGCACCGCCGCGCTTGTCGCCTTGGAAGCGACAGTGACGGGGACATAGGCTCAGTCCCATGACATCGAACGCGCCCTGGCCGCAGCACGATCCCACCGGCGGCCACGGATACGGGCAGCAGCCACCCTGGCCCCGGCAGGAGCTGCCGAAGCAGGCCAATCCCACCTGGATGGGCCAGGTCCTGCCCGATCACTACCGTCCGGCACCCGCCAGCAACCACGCGCCCACCGTGAACACCATGATGCCGCCTGCCGCGGTGCGCAGCCGGTCAAGTGCGGGAGTTGTAGGACTCGTGGGCGGCGGCGGCTTCCTGGCTTTTGCCAGCCTCTTCCTGGTCCTCCCCTACCTTGTTGGCAACACCGGCGTCACCGGGTTCGTGATCGGCTTCATCGCGTCCCTGATCCCGTTGAGCGCCGTGCTCCTCGCTGTCTACGTCATTGACCGCTGGGAGCCCGAGCCCAAGCGCCTGTTGCTGTTCGCCTTTATGTGGGGCGCGGTCGTGTCCATTTCCGTCACGCTGCTGATCCAGCCGGTCTTTGCGCTGGCAGCGGTGCCCCCGGCCGGCGTGGACTACCGGACTTTTGCCGTCACCGTGCAGGCCCCCGTGGTGGAGGAGTTCGCCAAGTCCTTGGGCCTGTTGCTACTGCTTGTGCTGGCGCGGAAGCACTTTGACGGCCCAGTGGACGGGGTGGTGTTCGCCTTCACCATTGCCGGCGGCTTCGCTTTTACGGAAAACATCCTCTACTTCGGCCGGGCCATCGCCGAGTCCGCAACACCCGGCACAGACCTCGCGGTCGTGTTCTTCCTGCGGGGCGTCATGTCCCCGTTCGCCCACGCCATCTTCACGGGTACCACCGGACTCATTCTCGGTTTTGCGGCGCGGCGCTGGCACCCGGGGATGTCCGTCGTTGCGTTCGCCGTGGGACTGGTCCCGGCGATGATCCTGCACAGTATGTGGAACAGCATGGGCCAGGACTTCCTGGTTCAGTACATCGTGGTCCAGGTGCCCATCTTCGTGCTGGCCGTCGTCGTTATTGTGCTGCTGCGTGTGGCGGAGAACCGGCTAACGCGGCAGCGGCTCCAGGAGTATGCAGCCGCGGGGTGGTTCACGCCGCCGGAAGTGGAGATGCTGGCAACCGCCGGCGGACGCCGTTCTGCGGTCCGCTGGGCGAAGCAGTTCGGCCGGGGGCCGCAGATGAAAGCGTTCCTGCGATCGGCCACCCGGCTTGCCTTCATCCGGCAACGGATCCTCAGTGGCCGGGACGTTCCGGCCCACCAGCTGGACGAGCACCACCAGCTCGCAGAAGTCGTGGCCCGGCGGGACGCCGTGCTGCGCTAGGTGTACTGCTCAGGGACGTTGGTTGGGTGAATGTGATGACTCGCTGGAGTCGTTGACTCATGGGTGAGGACCTCCGGTTGCACAGTGGAGTTGCTTAGACAACCGCTGAGGCGACCAGGAGGTCCTCAATGTCCCACGCTAATGCCGCTTTGACTCCGCGCCAACGGTTACGCGTCGCGCGTCTCGTCATTGACCACGGCTGGCCGGTGTCTCGGGCTGCCGAACAGTTCAATTGCTCATGGCCCACGGCCAAACGGTGGGCGGCCCGATATGCCGCGATGGGCGAAGCCGGTATGACCGACAGATCCTCGCGCCCACACCGGGTGGCGAACCGGACCCTGCCGCAACTGGTTCGCCAGGTCGTGCACCTGCGCTGGAAGCAAAGGCTGGGGCCGGTCGCGATCGGAGCGAAACTGGCCATGCCCGCCTCCACGGTCCACGCGGTCCTGGTGCGGTGCCGGCTGAACCGGTTGCATCACGTGGACAAGCGCACCGGGGAAGTCATCCGCCGCTACGAACACGAGACACCGGGGGCGATGATCCATGTCGACGTGAAAAAACTCGGCAACATTCCCGACGGCGGCGGCTGGCGCTACGTCGGCCGGAAGGAAGGCAACAGGAATCGGGCAGGTACACCTGACAAACCGCAAAGCAGCCACCGCAACCCGCTGATCGGCACCTCCTACGTGCACACCGTCATCGATGACCATTCCCGGGTCGCCTACGCCGAGATCCACGGCGACGAAACCGCGCCCACCGCAGCCGCCGTCCTGAAACGGGCCGTGTCCTGGTTCGCTGCCCGCGGCGTCACCGTCGAGCGGGTCCTCTCCGACAACGGCTCAGCCTACAAATCCCACCTCTGGCGGGACACCTGCCGGGAGTTGAACATCAAGGTCAAGAAGACCCGCCCATACCGTCCGCAGACCAACGGCAAGATCGAACGGTTCCACCGCACCTTGGCCGACGGATGGGCATTCAAACGCTTCTACGCCACAGAATCAGCCCGCAGAAACGCCCTCCCGGCATGGCTGCACCACTACAATCACCACAGGCCCCACACCGCAATCGGAGGCCACCCGCCCATCAGCCGCTTAACCAACCTGCCTGAGCAGTACAGCTAGGCGGGCAAACAAAAAGGACCGGCGCCCGCCTTGGCGGGGACCGGTCCTTTTTCATGTTGTTGTTATGCCAGCAGCGAAGGCTTCAGTTGCTGGAGCCGGCCGAGGAGGCCGTTGATAAAGGACGGTGACTCGTCCGTGGACAGCGTCTTGGCAAGGGCGACGGCCTCGCTGACCGCCACGCCGTCGGGAACGTCATCGTTGTAGAGAAGTTCCCACGTGCCGATGCGCAGGATGATGCGGTCCACCGACGGCATGCGCTCCAGTGTCCAGCCCTGCGAGTAGGTTTCCAGGAATTCGTCGATGGCGGCCTGGTGGGACACCACGCCTTCGACGATCTCGAGGGTGTAGGGGTTGACGATCTGGTCGGTTTTTTCACGGCGTGACCGCAGCACATCGAAAGCCGAGAGGGAGCGCTGCTCCGCCTCGAAAAGAACATCCAGGGCCCGGTTACGGGCCTTACCGCGGGCGCTCACTAGTCGTTGACCCGGCCGAGGTAGCTGCCGTCGCGGGTGTCAACCTTGACCTTGGTGTTGTTCTCGACGAACAGCGGCACCTGGATCTCGTAGCCGGTCTCCAACGTGGCGGGCTTGGTGCCGGCGGAGGAGCGGTCGCCCTGCAGGCCCGGCTCGGTGTAGGTGATTTCAAGCACGACGCTCGGGGGCAGTTCGATGTACAGCGGGGTGCCTTCGTGGATGGCAATGTTGACCATCTGGTTTTCCAGCATGAAGTTGGTGGCGTCGCCTACGGTGGCGCCGGAAACCGTGATCTGGTCGTAGTCCTGCGTGTCCATGAACACGAAGTCAGCGCCGTCCTGGTACAGGTACTGGTAGTCGCGGCGGTCCACAGTGGCGGTCTCGATCTTGAGGCCGGCGTTGAAGGTCTTGTCGACCACCTTGCCGGACATAACGTTGCGCATCTTGGTACGGACGAAAGCGCCGCCCTTGCCCGGCTTGACGTGCTGGAACTCGATGATGTTCCAGAGCTGGCCCTCAAGCTTCAGCACGGTTCCGTTCTTGATGTCGTTTGTGGTTGCCACTGGTATCCTCTGGTTTGTCTCTGACCGCTTCTAGCCGCCAGCCGGTTATGTCAGGCAGGCACGCCAAAAGGCCGCCAGCGAGTATTTGTCAAAAATCCAAGAACCATTCTACCGGCAATGCCGGCGGGCTGCTGCGACCGAGCCTAGGACGACCTTTCCAGGACGTTCCGCGCACGCTGCAGCGCGACTGTGGACGAGTAGATCAGCGCGGCATCCGCGGCCCCCGCAACGCGGAGGTCCAGGGCCTTGGCGAACTCGTCGACGGCCGCTGCCGTGTTGCCTCCGGCATAGTAGGCACGGCCGAGGTGCTGGTGCGCCATGGCCTCCAGCTCGGTTCCCTGGACCTCCGCCAACAGCTGGCGGTAAAGATCCACTGCCCGGTCATAACGCTTGGAAACCCGCAGGAGCTCGGCTTCAAAGGCCCGGAGCCGGAAAGATTCGGGGTCGTTGTAGCGTGCTTCGGCCAGGAGCTCCGCGGCATCGCCGGCGTGGCCTTCCGCCAGGAGGACCATGATGCGGTCCGCCGGATCGGAGGACGCCTGAAGTGCCAGGTTGCATGCCTCTTCGTTGACGATTCCCGGCATGAGGGTGTCCGGGTTGATCTTGACACCCGGGAACCCTGCGTCCGGCCACTCACTCGTGCCGCCCATGGAATCAATCATGACGCTCCCCGTCATCAAGAGGCAATCTCCTGGTAGGCGGCAAACAGCAGGGACGTGTCCGGAACGTCAAGGATTCCCGGGCGGGCGATGCCGTCCAGGACCACGAAACGAAGCAGGTCTCCACGGGACTTCTTGTCCCGGCGCATGCCGTCCAGCAGCCCCTGCCACCGGTCCCGGCGGTAGGTGATCGGCAGTCCAAGCGTTTCCAGGATGGTGCGGTGACGGTCGGCGTCGGCGTCGCTGAGGCGACCCACGCTGCGGGCGAGTTCAGCGGCGAACATCATCCCCACCGAAACAGCGGCGCCGTGGCGCCAGGAGTAGCGTTCCACTAGCTCGATCGCGTGGCCCAGGGTGTGCCCGTAGTTGAGGATCTCGCGCCGGCCGGTTTCCTTGAGGTCTTCGGACACGACGTCGGCCTTCACGGCGATGGCGCGCTCGATCAGCTCGCGGAGGACCGCTGACTGCGGATCGGTGACTGCGGACGGATCCTTTTCCACGAGGTCCAGGATGGCGGGGTCGGCGATGAACCCGCACTTGATGACCTCGGCCATGCCCGAAATGAGCTCGTTCTTCGGCAGGGTGCTGAGCGTATCGAGGTCCGCGAGGACGGCGGCCGGCGGGTGGAACGCACCCACCAGGTTCTTGCCTTCGGCGGTGTTGATGCCGGTCTTGCCACCGACGGATGCATCCACCATGCCGAGAAGGCTGGTGGGCATGTGGATGACCTTAACGCCGCGGAGCCAGGTGGCCGCCACGAAGCCGGCGAGGTCCGTGACGGCGCCGCCGCCTACTGCCACCACGGCGTCGGAGCGGGTGAAGTCGTTTTGTCCCAGGACCTGCCAGCAGAACGCGGCTACCTGGATGTGCTTGCCTTCTTCGGCGTCCGGGATTTCTGCGGTCAGCGCAGTGAACCCGGCCGAGGCCAGCTCATCGCGGACGGTGTCACCGGTGAGCCGGAGGGCCCGCGGGTGGATGACCAGAACCCGTTTGACACGCTCGCCCAGCAGCTCGGGAAGGCGTCCAAGCAGGCCGCGGCCCACAATGACGTCGTAGTTGTCAGCGGCAGACTTGCCGGTGACTTTGATGACGGTTGATTCGCTACTCACTTTTCAACTTCCTTTGTAGCGGCCACTGGCTCCGCCGCCGCGGTTTGTGCCGCCGCGTACTCACGCAGCGCCTCTTCCAGCCGGTGCCCGAGATCCGTGACGGATCCGTGGCGGACATCGAAAACTAGGTCGGCAAGCCGTTCATAGACCGGTTGCCGGGTGGCAAAAAGCGCACGCCACCGGCCCATGGCGTCTCCGGCCAGGAGCGGACGGCCGGAATTGCGGGCTATGCGCTCCGAAACTGTGTCGGCGTCGCACTCAAGGTAGACAACGGTGCAGCGGCGCAGGAGCTGCTGGGTGCCGGAGTCGAGTACGGCCCCGCCGCCGAGGGAAATGACGGTGCCGGTGTTCCCGGCCTCTTCGATGACCCGGGCGACGGTCCGGGCCTCAATCTCCCGGAACGCACGCTCGCCGCGGGCGGCGAAGATGTCCGGAATGGTTCCGTGGTTTTCCACGATCACGACGTCGGTGTCGACGAACGCCGCCCCCAGCTGTTGAGCAAGCTGGTGGCCGATTGCCGACTTGCCAACGGCCATGGGTCCGATGAGCGCAATGGGCCGCCGGGCCGCAGTGCCGTTCCTGCTGCTGGCCGGCACTACTGGCCGATCGAGTCCAGGGACGCCGGAATGTTGTCCAGGTAACCCTTGATGTTCCGTGCCGTTTCCGCGACCGAATCGCCGCCGAACTTCTCCGCCACTGCCTCGGCCAATACGAGTGCCACCATGGCCTCAGCCACTACGCCGGCGGCCGGAACAGCACAGACGTCAGAGCGCTGGTGGTGGGCCTTGGCGGCCTCCCCGGTGCTCACGTCGATGGTCTTGAGGGCGCGCGGAACGGTGGCGATGGGCTTCATTGCCGCGCGGACCCGCAGAACGTCACCGATGCTCATGCCGCCTTCAATGCCGCCGGCCCGGTTGCTGGTGCGGATGATCCGGCCGTCGGAGTCCTTGACGATTTCGTCGTGGGCGGCTGAGCCCCGGCGGGAAGCCGTGAGGAATCCGTCGCCAACCTCAACACCCTTGATGGCCTGGATGCCCATCAGGGCGGCGGCGAGGCGGGAGTCCAGGCGGCGGTCCCAGTGGACGTAGCTGCCGAGTCCGGGCGGAAGGCCGTAGGCCAGCACCTCCACCACACCGCCGAGGGTTTCGCCTTCCTTGTGGGCGGCGTCAACTTCGGCCACCATGGCGTCGGAGGTTTCCCGGTCAAAACAACGGAGCGGATCGGCGTCGAGGGCAATCACGTTGGCGGGTACAGGCAGCGGGCGCCCTTCCGGCACAGAGACACTGGCGATCGAAACTGTGTGGCTGACTAGTTCAATGCCCAGTTGCTTGAGGAACTGCGACGCCACGGTGCCCAGTGCAACGCGGGTAGCGGTTTCGCGGGCGCTGGCGCGCTCCAGTACGGGACGTGCTTCGTCAAAGCCATATTTCTGCATGCCCGTGAAGTCCGCGTGTCCGGGGCGCGGCCGCGTCAGCGGTGCGTTGCGTGCCTGGTCCGCCAGTATCTCGGGGGCCACGGGGTCCGCAGCCATGATCTGCTCCCACTTGGGCCATTCAGTGTTGCCCACCTGGATGGCCACCGGACCGCCCTGCGTGATGCCGTGGCGCACGCCGCCAAGGACGGTAACGACGTCCTGCTCAAACTTCATCCGGGCACCGCGGCCGTAGCCGAGGCGGCGGCGGGCGAGGGCATCCGCGATCTGGCTGCTGGTGAGTTCAACACCGGCAGGGACGCCTTCAATTATTCCGACCAGTGCCGGTCCATGGGATTCACCGGCAGTCAACCAACGCAACATAAAATCCATCCTGCCACGTAGGGCGGTTAGAACACTCGTCGGGGTGCCCCGACTGCGTCACACATCACATCTATGACTTCGGCCGTGACGTCGTCGCCAAGGCCGCTAAAGAACCGCACCTGCTCTACTGCCTGGTAGAGCAGCATTTCCAGGCCGGGAACCACGGCGCCTCCCCCGTCCTGCCAGACGGAGGCTATCCTGCTGGGCCACGGATCGTAGGCGACATCCAGCAGCACTCCCGGCGTCCGGGCCCCGAGGCCCGCGAGCTCGTCCGCCAGGGCGTCGGCCCCGCGGGGCGGGAGCGTGGAGATGACGACGTCGGCGGCGGCCATTGCGGCGGCCGCGCCGGATAGCGGGAGGATGCGGACGGGAAGGCCCACGCCTTGGGAGGCAGCCCGGGCTTCTGCCGCCCGGCCCACGTCGCGCACGTAGACATCAGCAGACGGTGCGCCGAGGTCCTTGAGCGCGGCGATCGCGGCGGCAGCGGTTCCGCCGCCGCCCAGGACCACGGCTGACGGTGCGGAAACCACGCCGGCATGCCGCACGGCGTTGACGATGCCCGCGACGTCGGTGTTGTAGCCGACCCGTCGCACGGCCGTACCGTCGGCCTCAAACACCACCGTGTTGACCACTCCGAGGATGCCGGCTACGCCGCGGACCTCGTCAACCTCGGAAACCATGGCCGTCTTGAGCGGCATGGTGACGGACAGTCCACACCAGCCGGGCTGGTTGCGGACCGACGCCAT
This sequence comes from Arthrobacter sp. PvP103, assembly GCF_017833075.1. NCBI lineage: Bacteria > Bacillati > Actinomycetota > Actinomycetes > Micrococcales > Micrococcaceae > Arthrobacter > Arthrobacter sp. PvP103. Next base: position 279,464 of record NZ_JAFIBQ010000001.1, read on the forward strand.
GAAGGCCGGCAGGTCGGGAACAGTCACATCGATGGCGGAATACTCGACGTCGATTCCCAAACGCCGGTAGGCAGCGCGGTGCAGGGCCGGGGACTTCGAATGGCCGATCGGGTGCCCAAGGACGGCAGCCTTCAAGGTCACGTGCAACGTCCTGCGTTGGCGGCGCACCAGGCGTTGTACTGCTCCACGTACTGGTTGTGCTCAGCCAGCGTCTTGGAGAACTTCGTCTCCTTGGTGTCCAGGTTAATGGTCACCCAGTACATGTAGTCGTTGGCCTTCGGCTTGGCTGCCGCGTCGATGGCGTTCTTGCCCGGTGAGCCGATGGGTCCCACCGGAAGCCCCTGGTTGGCGTACGTGTTGTAGGGGTTCGACTTGTCAGCTTTCTGATCCTCGTCGATGTGGAAGCTCTTGATTCCCAGCCCGTAAGTCACCGTTGCGTCGGACTGGATCAGGCCGGCCGTCTCGGTGTTGTTCGGCTTGAGCCGGTTGTAGATGGCACCGGCGACGTCGCCGTACTCGGCCTGGCCGCCTTCAGCCTGGACAATGCTGGCGACCGTGACGACGTCGTACTGCTTCGCGGGATCCGTGACTCCCTGCGCCTTCAGCTCGTCGGTCGTGGTGGTCACAAGGTTCTGGAGGATCTCCTTCGCCGGCGTTCCCAGCGGGAACCGGTGCTCGCCCGGAGCCAGGTAACCTTCAAGGTTCTTGGCTTTCGCCGGCAGTCCGAACTGGGCCGGGGAGTCGCTGAGCGATTTGAGTTCGGCAACGGGGATACCGGAGCCCTTGGATATCGCCTGCAGTGATTCGCCGATCCTCAAGCCGGCGCTCAGGGCGAAGTACATGACTTTGCCCTCGCCCTTGCCCAGCAGCACGGCCACGGCGTCTGAATTCTTCATTTCCTGGCGAAACTGGAATTCCCCCGGGGCTATCGTGCCGCCGGAAGCTGTGAGCTCGCGCAGGAACGTGTCCGGGTTGGCAACTACCTTCTGCTCCGCGAGCTTGGTGGCCACAGACCGGGTACCTTCACCGGGCTCCACGGAAACATTCACCTCGCCGGTGCCGGGGCCGGGGTAATCGGCGATCGTGTTCCCGCCCAGAAGGGGTTTCAGGAACTGGGCGCCCACCACCAGGGCAGTCACGAACACCGCAAGGGTCAGCAGTAGTGCGAGCCAGCGTCGACGACGGCGGACCTTCTTGGACGTAGCCGGAACGACCGCCACGGACGAGCCGCCGGCCATCAGCGGATGTGCAGGTTCGTCAAGATGCTCCTCGTGGTGCTCCCCCGCTGCATAGAGGTGGGCGTCATCGTAGACGTGGTGCTCGTCGTCCTCGTGGTCGGGGTGCACAGGGTAGACGTGGTGCGCGTCATCCTCGTGCTCGTGGTGCACGGGGTAGCCGGCATGCGGGGCGAACTCCGCAGAGTCGTCGTGGTGCAGCGGTTCCTCGTGGTGGAGCGGTTCGGGGTGCACGGCTTCCTGATGCAACGGCGCGTCGGGGTGAAGCGGTTCGTCGTGCTGCACGGGCTCGTGGTGCACCGGTTCCCGGGCAGGTTCCTGAACAGCGTCCTGTTGCACGGTGGGCGGCTCCGCCGGCATGGCGGGCGGAACCTGCGGCGAGTGGCCGGTTTCAAACGCCTGCGGCGGGACGACGTCGTTACCGTCGGTGGTCAGGGATTTCTCCCTGGCCCGAATTTCCTTGCGCGTCAGCTGACGTCCGGAGTCACTGAATTCCTCACCTGAGGACTCTCCGCTGTTAACCGGGCTCACTGTTGCCTTCCATTTTCTGAAGATTGCACATTGATTCCCGGGACTGCCGGATCAGCGTTTTCCGCTGCGGCGTCCCCGGAAAGCCCCGGCTGGGAAACCGCGAACACGCGGCTTCCTACATCCGTTCCCCTGGCTTTTTGCATGTCGATTGCGTGCTGCAGTATTCCTGCGGCGGCAACCTGATCCACTACCTTACGGTGATTCCGGCTGCTCATGCCAGCTTCGTGCAGGTTGCGGTGGGCCATCACTGTGCTCAACCGTTCGTCCACGAGCTGCACCGGAATGTCCGATCCACGGGCCGCGAGGGCTTCGGCCAGCAGCTCCGCATAATCCGTCGCCATCCGGGCCGAAGCATGCTCTTCCCCTTTGAGCGTACGCGGCAACCCTACAAAGACCTGCACGGCGCCAAGCTCGGATGCCAGACCCGCCAGCACACGGACATCCGTATTTTTCTTGGCGTTTCGCTCGAGCGTCTTCAACGGTGTGGCCAGGATGCCGTCGCGGTCACACACCGCGACGCCTACACGGACCGTGCCCACGTCCACCCCCAGTTTGATGCCCCGGGGGTAGGCGTCGGATTCAACAGATTGGTTCACGGTTCGGTTATCGCCTCGTGATTGCGTCCACGACGGCGGTCAGCGCCACCGGCACCTTCGCGGAATCGGTGCCGCCGCCCTGGGCGACGTCGTCCTTGCCGCCACCGCCGCCGCCGAGGATCCCGGCTGCGAGCCGGACGAGTGCTCCGGCCTTCACACCCGCGGCACGGGCCGCCTCGTTGGTGGCGACAAGAATCACAGGGCGGTCGTTGCTCACACCCGCAACCGCAACTGCCGCGGCCTCGGAGCCAAGACGTGTGCGCAGGTCAAGCGCCAGTCCCCGGAGGTCGTCAGCGCCGCTCACCTGTCCGGCGTCGTGCGCAATGACCTTCACCCCGGCAGCGTCCTTAGCCGTACCCACCAGCTGCGCAGCGGCAGCCGTCAGCTGCTCCTTGCGCAGGCGCTCTAGTTCCTTTTCCACCGTCTTGAGCTTGGTCAGGGTGGTGGCGATGCGGTCCGCCAGCAGCCCTGACGGCACCTTCAGCATTTCCGTAAGCTCCGTGACCAGCGCCCGCTCGGCAGCCAGGTGCCGGAAAGCCTCCATTCCCACGAAGGCTTCAACGCGGCGGTTTCCCGAGCCGACGGACTGGTCGCCCAGCAGTGACAGGCTGCCGATGAGCGAGGTGTTGGCCACATGGGTTCCGCCGCAAAGCTCGCGGGACCATGCGCCGTCGATCTCTACGACCCGGACTTCGTTGCCGTAGTTCTCGCCGAAGAGCGCCATGGCGCCGAGGGCCTTGGCCTCGGCCAACGCCATGACTTTGGTCTCAACCTGGAAGTTGTTGCGGATGGCCAGGTTGGAAACTTCTTCGATTTCAGAGCGCGTGGCAGCGCTGAGTCCCTCTCCCCAGGCGAAGTCGAAGCGCAGGTATCCGGCCTTGTTGTAGGAACCGCGCTGCAGTGCCTCCGGGCCGAGGATCTGGTGCAGGGCGGCATGCACAATGTGGGTGCCGGTGTGGGCCTGCTCTGCGGAGTGCCTCCGCTCGCGGTCCACCGCCGCCTGCACGAGCGAGTCCGCGCCGATTTCGCCCTCGCGGACGATCGCCTTGTGCACGCTCAGGCCCTTGACAGGGCGCTGGACGTCCAGCACTTCGACGACGAAGCCGTCTCCCGTAATGAGCCCGGTGTCGGCAGCCTGGCCGCCGGCTTCCGCGTAGAACGGGGTCTCGGCGAGCACCAGTTCGATTTCCTCGCCGGTGGAGGCCTGGGAAACCTTGCGGCCGCCGGAAAGGATGCCGCGGACCTTGGATTCGCCGGCAAGCTCCGTGTAACCGGTGAAGACCGTCTCCCCCTCGGCCAGCAGCTCCTGGAAGGCGCTGAGGTCGGCGTGCGAACCCTTCTTGCCCTTGGCGTCCGCCTGGGCGCGCTGGCGCTGCTCAAGCATCAGCTTCCGGAATTCGGGTTCGTCGACCTTCAGGCCCGCTTCTTCGGCCATTTCCAGCGTCAGGTCGATCGGGAAACCGTAGGTGTCATGCAGGGCAAAAGCATCGGCGCCGGAAAGCGGCTGGCCGGCTGCCTTGGAATCCTTGACGGCGTCCTCGAGGCGTGCGGTGCCGGAAGCAATGGTCCGCAGGAACGCCTTCTCTTCGGCGTAGGCGATGCGGCTGATGCGGTCGAAGTCGGTCTCCACCACCGGGTAGACGCCCTTCATGGCGTCACGGGAAGCCGGCAGCAGATCGGGCAGGCAGGCCTTTTCGACGCCCAGGAGCCGCATGGAGCGCACGGCCCGGCGGATGAGGCGGCGCAGTACGTAGCCGCGGCCTTCGTTGGAAGGCGTCACGCCGTCGGCGATCAGCATCAGTGCGGACCGGATGTGGTCCGCCACTACGCGCATCCGGACATCGTCGGTGTGGTGGGGATCGTCGGCGGACTCGGCCGAGGTGTATTCCTTGCCGGACAGTGCCGCGGCCTTGTCGATGACGGGACGGACCTGGTCGGTCTCGTACATGTTTTCGACGTCCTGCAGGATCATTGCCAGGCGTTCCATGCCCAGGCCGGTGTCGATGTTCTTCTTGGGCAGTTCACCGGTGATGTCGAAGTCCACCTTCGAGCGCACGTTGTCGATCTGGTACTGCATGAACACGAGGTTCCAGATTTCGACGTAGCGGTTCTCGTCGGCGATGGGGCCGCCTTCGACGCCGTAGGAAGGGCCACGGTCGTAGTAAATCTCGGAACAGGGTCCGGCCGGGCCGGGCTGGCCGGTGGACCAGTAGTTGTCCGCCTTGCCCATCCGCTGGATCCGCTCGGCGGGCATGCCGGTGTTCTTGAGCCAGAGCTGCTCGGCCTCGTCGTCTTCTTCGTAGACGGTGACCCAAAGCTTCTCGGGCGGCAGGCCGTAGCCGCCGTCGTCGACGCTGGTGGTGAGGAGCTCCCAGGCGAACTTGATGGCGTCTTCCTTGAAGTAGTCGCCGAAGGAGAAGTTGCCGCACATCTGGAAGAAGGTGCCGTGGCGGGCGGTCTTCCCGACTTCCTCGATGTCGCCGGTGCGGATGCACTTCTGCACGCTGGTGGCGCGGTTGTAGGGCGCCTCCTCGCGGGCCGTCAGGTACGGAATGAACGGAACCATGCCGGCCACCGTGAACAGCAGGGAGGGGTCGCTGGAGACCAGTGATGCGGAAGGCACCGCCGTGTGGCCCTTACTGACAAAAAAGTCGATCCAGCGCTTGGTGATCTCCTGCGACTTCATAACCTGGTTACTTACCCTTCTTGGTGTACTGCGTGTAGTTCTGATGCGTGCGGTTCACGCAATGCAACGCGTGGCTGCCCTGGCACATGCCGGAGCCACCGGTTTAATTCTCCCCTACGCCGGGCATTGTGATGTCCGCGCGGGTGCCGGACCGGTTTCCGGGCCGTTCCAGGGGCTGCGGGTTAGCGCCGCACCAGCTCCTGGGTGTCAATGCCCAGTGCAGCCCGCAGGTCGCTTTCGCGCTCCTGCATGCCATCGCGGACAGCGTCTGCAAAGTCGTAGATGCCGTCGGCCAGCCGGCCCACCGCCCTGTTGAGGCCTTCAGGGCCCAAGGTGGACTGGGCCTCGGTGATCTTGCGGAAAGCGATGACGCCGATGGCGACGCCGATTCCCATCCAGAGGATTCTTTTCATTGAGTGCTCCGTCGGGATTAGCGGCTGCGGCGGCCGGTGGCGGGTTTCTTGCGGGCGGAGAGGGCGGAGCGGACTCCGTAGCTGAAGGCTGCCACCTTGATCAGCGGAGAACCCACGGTTGCCGCCACGAGAGACGAGAGGGCGGAGATGTTGGCCGAGGCGTCCGAGACGTTGGACGAGATGCCGTCAACCTTCTTGAGCTGCTGGTTCGTGGTGGAAACCGTTGCCGTGACTTCGTCCATGAGCGGTGTGGCGCCGTCGCTAATCGAACGGATGGACGTCCGGACTTCATCAAAAACCCGTCCGAGCTTCAGGATCGGCACGGCGAGTAACAGCACGAGGAGCGCAAACACCCCTGCCGCGATCAGGCCGGCAATATCGCCACCAGACATAGACGTTCATCTCCTTGTATTTCCGTGGACTGCTGCGGGTTCCGCACCGGCGCCGTGGCCGCTCTTGCGGAACTCCCCCCAGTACCTTACATACAAAGAAGCCCGCGGCGCTTGCCACGGGCTTCTTTGTATACGCTGCTTTTATTTAGCGTGCGTAGAATTCGACGACGAGCTGCTCTTCGCAGGTTACGGGAACCTCGGAGCGCTTCGGGCGACGAACCAGGCGTGCCTGCAGGGCGTCAAGCTTGACGTCCAGGTAGGCCGGAACCTGGGGCAGGACGTCGCGGTGCGCGCCGGCTGCTGCAACCTGGAACGGAGGCATGGTTTCGCTGCGGCTGTGGACGTGGACCAGCTGGCCCTCGCCGACGCGGAAGGACGGGCGGTCAACGCGGATGCCGTCAACCAGGATGTGGCGGTGCACAACCAGCTGGCGGGCCTGGGCGATGGTGCGGGCGAAGCCGGCACGGAGCACGAGGGCGTCGAGACGCATTTCGAGCAGTTCGATCAGGTTTTCACCGGTCAGGCCCTTGGTGCGGCGTGCTTCTTCGAAGGCACGGGTCATCTGGGCTTCGCGGATGCCGTACTGGGCGCGCAGACGCTGCTTTTCGCGCAGACGTACGGCGTAGTCGGAGTCCTGCTTCTTGCGGGCACGGCCATGCTCACCGGGGCCGTACGGGCGGCGCTCCATGTACTTGGCGGCCTTGGGGGTCAGAGCAATGCCGAGTGCACGCGAAAGGCGTGCGGTACGGCGAGCACGAGTGTTGTTAGCCACTTGTGTCCTTCCAATATCTGCGGTGTGTCAGTGTTACTGGCCTCCACGATGGAGAGCATCGGCCAACCGCTGCCTTTTGCTACTGGGCGCAGGGCATAACCTCATCAAAGTGAATTTGGTGGATTGTGCGTCCGTGCCTTGCCAGACAACGAACTATCCTACCACGATGCGGCCTGCCGTCCCTGATGCCTGCCGTCAGGTCCGCGCGTGGACGCCGCGGCTGGCCGGACGGCCGAAGGACGCGGCGCCCAGGAACTCGACGGCGATGAACGGCTCGTTCCCCACCACCCATTCATCGTGGCCGGGAGGCAGCGTGTAGGTGTCGTTGGCATGGATCGTGGAACGGACGCCGTCGGGGGTTTCCACTTCCATGACACCGGAGACGCAGAATCCGAGGTGGTTGTGCTGGCAGAAGTCGGTCTTCTCGAGGGGCTTGATGCTCTCCGACCACCGCCAGCCGGGGTTGAGTATCAGCCGGGCCACTGAGTAATCGTTCACGGTGACCAGATCGAACTCGGCCTTGTCGGGGCAACGCTTCTTGTCCGGAACGTCGAACGACTTCACGGACATTGCTGTGACGAAATTTGCGGACATGTGACACTGCCTGGGAACTGGGAAGGAGGCGCATAGGGTTGTGCCGGGCTGTTTCCGTGCCGGCGGCCGGCCCGGGCCTGAGCGAACGGGCAACCGGCAAGTGTGCTGATGTCCCCCTCAAGGCACGCACGTACAGCAGATCTGTGCTGACGTAATTCAACGTTAGCCCTCCGCCGCCGGAAGTCAACGGGCAAGTGCACCGTCCGCAGGGGCCGGCCCGTCAGCCGCCGCGGATGATCTTCCGGAGCCGCTCCAGCCTGGTGGAAATCTCCCGTTCGGCGCCGTTGGCGGTGGGCTGGTAGTAGTCCCGGCCCACGAGGTCGTCCGGTGGATATTGCTGGGTGGCAACGCCGTGCGGTGCGTCGTGCGCGTATTTGTAACCCTGCCCGTGCCCGAGCTGTTTGGAACCCGGATAGTGGGCATCCCGCAGGTGGGCGGGGATGCCGTTCCCCAAGCCGGCCCGTACATCGGCTGTGGCTTTGTTGATGCCCATATAGGCGGCGTTGGACTTCGGGGCCGTCGCCAGGTGGACCACGGCCTCGGCCAGCACGATCCGCCCCTCGGGCATGCCGATCAGTTGCACGGCCTGCGCCGCCGCCACGGCAGTCTGCAACGCCGTGGGGTCCGCCATCCCGACGTCCTCCGCAGCCGAGATCACGATGCGCCTGGCGATGAACCTGGGGTCCTCCCCGGCCTCCAGCATGCGTGCCAGGTAATGGAGTGCGGCGTCCACGTCGGATCCGCGAATCGATTTGATGAAGGCACTGGCAACGTCGTAGTGCTGGTCCCCCGCACGGTCGTACCTGACGGCGGCAACATCCAGGGCACGTTCGGTATGCCGCAGTTCCACGGTGACGGGACCGTCGTCGGCGTCGTCGGCATCACCGAAAGCCACGCCGGCGGCCGCCTCCAGCGCCGTCAGCGCTCGGCGCGCGTCTCCGCCGGACAGCCTGACCAGGTGCGCCAGTGCTTCCTCGCTTAGTTTCACTTTCCCGTTGAGTCCGCGGGGATCAGAAACGGCCCGCTGGACCAGGCCCTCGATGTCGGCATCGGTCAGCGGACGGAGCGTCAACAGCAGCGAGCGGGACAGCAGCGGGGACACGACCGAGAACGAGGGATTCTCGGTGGTGGCGGCAACGAGGACCACCCAGCGGTTTTCGACCCCCGGCAGCAGCGCGTCCTGCTGGGCTTTATTGAAACGGTGGATTTCGTCGAGGAAAAGCACCGTTGTGGTCTTGTAGAGGTCCCGCGCCGTGAGCGCCTCGTCCATCACGCGCCGTACGTCCTTGACGCCCGCGGTGATGGCGGACAGTTCGACGAACTTCCGGCCCGGGCCTTTCGCGATCACATGGGCAAGCGTGGTCTTGCCGGTTCCTGGAGGACCCCACAGGATGAGCGAGGTGGGGCCGGCCGGGCCGGCGGAATCCGCCCCCGCTCCCGCGGCTAGCTGGCGCAGCGGGGAACCCTGCCCCAGCAGGTGCTGCTGGCCCACGACGTCGTCGAGGGTGCGCGGCCGCATCCGGACCGCCAGCGGGCTCCGGGGCTGCGTCCGGCCGGCGGCCAGCCCGGAAACTGCCGACCCGGACGGCGTCACAGTCCCGCCGTCGTCGTCGTTGTCCGGCCCTTGGCCAAAGAGATCATCCACATAGATAGGCTACTTCTAGTTCAGGACGCCCCTAACAACGGAGAACCACGCGATGCCAAACCCAGAGTCCCGTGTGGCTTTCGTCTCCGGTGAACGGCTGCCGGGATGGGTGGAGCGTTTTGCCGCAAGCCACGGCACCCTTGTCGAAGAAGAGCTCGACGGCGGCCTGCAACTGTCCGCGGCGGACGGTGCCGTGGCGCTGCTGCAGTCGCCGTGGCCGGCGGACGGACGGCCCGGCCGCGGCGCCGATGCCGTGGCACGGCTGGCTTCGTTGGCGGCGCAGTCCCGGACGGTCGGGCTGGTGCTGGTCCGCCGCGGCGGTTACTCAGTGGCGGTGGTCCGTGACGGCGCCGCCCTTGCCTCCAAAACCGGTACCCGCCACATCCAGTCCAGGACTGCCGCCGGGGGCGGGTCCCAGCAGCGGTTCGCCCGGCGCCGCACCAACCAGGCGGATGCGCTGGTGGAGGCGGTCGCCGGGCACGCCGACCGGATCTTCGGGGAGCACCGGATCGAATACCTGGTGCCGGGCGGCGACCGCACCCTTGCCGAGCAAGTCCTCGGCGCACCCGTACTGAAACGCTACGCGGCGCGGTCCCGGCTTGCGTTCCTGGACGTCCCGGACCCGCGCGCTTCCGTGCTGAAGCAGGCTGCAGCCGACGCGTGTTCGGTCCGGATCCTGGTGACCGACCCGCCGGCTTAGCCCCGCCGCTGCTCCACCTAATCCTCGCTGCGCCCGCCCAGCGTGTCGAAGGCCTCCCTCCCGAGGAACACGTGGCAGGTTGCTCAGGAGGCGGTGCAGCCGCAGGAGGCCAGGACGGGACTGTCGTTGTCCCGGAGGGCAGGTCCCGGCCGAACGCGCTCATGGGCCGCACGGCGCGGCTGATGACCGATTCACCCCGGTGGTCCCGGCGCCCGGGAGGAGGATTACCATTGAGCGGGAATCCTGAGGAGAAGAGTGGCCAATTCCGCATCGGGCGAGTCAATCATCGGGCGCTTCGTGAAAATCGTGAGCGCCTTCGACGACCGCCATACTTCCATGAGCGTCGCCGAACTCGGGCGCAGGACCGGGCTGCCCGTAACCACCACCTACAGGCTGGTCAACGACCTGCTGCAGGAACGGCTCCTCGAACGCGAGCCAGGCGGCGACGTCCACATCGGCACCAGGATGTGGGAACTCGTCTCCCGCGGGTCCAAGATGCTCGGACTGCGGGAGGCCGCCCTGCCCTTCATGGAGGACGTCCAGGCAGTTGTGCAGCATTCCACCACGCTGGGCATCCTGGATTCGGATGAAGTGCTGTACATCGAACGGCTTGGCTCCGACAAGACCATCGTGGACATCACGAAAATCGCCGGCAGGCTGCCGCTGCACGCAACGTCCTCGGGTTTGGTTCTGCTGGCGCACTCCCCGGCGGCCTATCAGGGCAGCTTCCTGGCCCGTCCGCTGACAAAGTTCACCGAAACCACCCTCACGGACCCTGCGGTGCTCCGCCGCCACCTGGCCGAGATCAGGCAGCGCGGCTTTGCTGCCATGCCGGGCGTGATCGTGCCCGAATCCAGCGGCATCGCTGTCCCCGTCTTTGGACCCGACAACAGAGTCCGCGCCGCGCTCAGCGTAGTGGTGCCGCGCAACGAGGAGAACGCGGCTGCCCGGGTCCCCGTCCTGATGGCCGCCGCCCGGGGAATCTCGCGGGCCCTGGGCTGGCGCGGCGAGCTGAAGGGGACCGTCCGCCAGAGCCACTGACCGGAGCTCTTGGACGCTGCATTGCCGTTCATCGGCAATCATGTGGTTCCAGTCACACCTCCCCTGCCACTCTGGCTAGACGCGGCAAAGAAGCTGCAGGAGCTACGAGGAGCAAACCCATGAACACCACAGCGAACCGGGTGGCTGGTAAGACCGCAATCGTCACCGGCGGCCGCGGCGACCTGGGCAGCGCCACTGCCGCCCTGCTGGCTCAACACGGCGCAGTAGTCGCCAGCCTGGACGTTGCCGGCATCCCGGCAGGCGCGTCCCACGCAAACATCAGCCAGTACGACGTCGACGTCACGAGCGAGGACAGCGTCGCCGATGCGATCCGCCGGGTCATCGACGACCTGGGCACGCCGGACATCCTGGTCAACGCGGCCGGAATCATCGGGCCCGCCGGAGCCTCCCACACCGCCTCCGTGGCGGACTTCGACACAATCTTCAACGTCAACGTCAAGGGTGTCTGGCTGATGACCAAGCACGTGGTCCCCGGCATGATCGATAGGGGCGCCGGCAGCATCGTCAACTTCTCCTCCATCCACGGAATCACGGGCGGACGGAACGTGCCGCTGTACCACGCGACCAAGGGTGCCGTCCGGCTCCTGAGCAAGTCCGATGCGGCGGCGTACGGAGCCCATGGCATCCGGGTGAACTCCATCCACCCGGGCTCCATGGACACCCGGATGAGCCGCCGCTCGGCCGAGCAGTCAGACATCGGCGCCGAGGCCTACTACAGGCAGCTGGTGGGCTCCAATCCCCTTCCCCGGCAGGGCAAGCCGGACGAGATTGCCTATGGGGTGCTGTACCTGGCCTCCGACGAATCCCGCTTCACCACCGGTTCCGAGCTCGTGATCGACGGCGGCTACACCGCCGTCTGACCCGGCGCGGGGTTCCCGGCCCCGGGCAGCCGCTTGGCAGAACCGTTCGCGCAGGCATCTGCGCAACCAATTTTCCCTCCTGAAAGGCAACACCCATGAAATTCGTCAATGGAACCGCAGCGGAAAGCTACGAAGTCGTCGTCGTCGGATCCGGCGCCGGTGCACTCACCGCGGCGGCCACCGCAGCGCGCGCCGGCAAATCCGTCGTCGTCCTGGAAAAGAGCGCCGTGCTGGGCGGCACGTCCGCCGTCTCCGGCGGCATGCTGTGGGTGGCGGACAACCACCACGCCCGGGAAGCCGGCATGACCGATTCGAAGGAAGCGGCCGCAAAGTACGTGCGCGCCGTGGCCCGGGGACGCGGACGGGCGGAGCTCCTGGACGCCGCCCTGGACTACGGGGACCAGATGCTCCGGTTTGTTGAGGAGGAGTGCGGCGTCCGCTTCATCTTCCTCAACAACTTCCCGGACTACCGCCAGGACCTCCCCGGCGCCGTGGAGGGTGGCCGCACGGTGGAACCCGAACTGTTCAACAGCAAGGAAGCCCTCGGCGCACTCACCGCGCACGTCCGCACCGACGGCAGGGCCCCGTTCACCATGCAGGAATACGAAAACTGGGGTGCCTTCACCAAGTTCCCCTGGGACGACCTCAACCAGCGCCAGGCTGACGGGCTCGTGGCCAAGGGCCAGGCCCTGGTGTCCATGCTCCTTGCCAGCCTGGTCCGCGACGGTGCCGCTTTCGTCACCGAAGCACGGGGCCACCGGCTGCTCACGGACGGCGCCCGGGTGACCGGCGTCGAGCTCGAATCGGGCGAAGTCTTCCAGGCGAACGATGCCGTAGTACTGGCCACCGGCGGCTTCGAATGGGACAAGGCACTGGCCGACTCGATGCTGGCCTCGCGGCTTTACACTATGTGCTCACCGCCCTCGAACACCGGCGACGGCCTGCGGATGGCCCAGCGGATCGGCGGCCAGACCCGCGGCACCAGGGAAGCCTGGTGGGCCCCGATGTCGGTCACCGGCGACACGCGCGACGGGCAGCCGATCGGCACCTTGCTCCGCTTCGAGCGCCAGGGCCCGGGATCGATCATGGTCAACCGCCATGGCCGCCGCTTCGCCAACGAGTCGCAGAACTACAACGACCTCGCCCGGAGCCTGCAGTCCTGGGATTCCGCCGCGAACCAGACCCTCAACACGCCGGCACACGTGATAGTCGACCACGCCTACATGGAGCGGTACGGCATCCTGGCCCACCGCGCCGGCCAGCCCGCCCCCGGCTACCTGATCGAGGCGGCCACACTGGAAGAACTCGCGGCAAAGATCAACGTTCCCGCGGAAAACCTCAGCGCAACCGTGGCACGGTTCAACGGGTTTGCGGTCAAGGGCGAAGACCCCGACTTCGGCCGCGGAGAAAGCGCGTACGACAAGTACTGGGGCGACGAGGAGAACCTGTACCCGAACCCGTCCCTGGGTCCGCTGCGGGCCGGCCCGTTCTACGCCATGGAGGTGGTCAACGGCGCATTCGGGACCAACGGCGGCGTGGCAACCGACGGGCTGGCCCGCGTGCTCGACGTCGACAACCGCCCCATCGAGGGCCTGTTCGCCGCCGGCAACACGGCCGAAAACGCCTACGCCGCGGGCTACCCCGGCGCCGGCGCCACCCTTGGACCGATCATGACCATGGGCTACCTCGCCGGCCGCACCATCGCCGGCCGGTCGCCGGAGTACCGCCCGGCTGAAGAAAACGAGGCAGCAGCGGAACTGGTAGGAGCCTGAGATGATCCGCCACACCGTACTCTTCAAGTTCAAACCGGACTTCCCGCCCGCCGATAAACAGGCCTGGATCGCCGGACTCAACAGGATGGCCGGGAACATTCCCGGCATGCTCAGCCTGAGCCATGGCCCGGACCTGCTCGGTACCGAGCGCTCCTTCGATTACGCCATCGTCGCCGACTTCAAAACGGTCGAGGACATCGCGGTGTACAACACGCATCCGCTGCACCAGCCGCTCAAGGCCTACTCATTCCCCAACAGCCGGCAAATCCTCTCGGTGGACTTCCACCTCCCGGATTCCCAGCCGGCTTCCACTAAGACACCGACGTCTTAAGGAGAACCCCATGCAATCTGCACCCGCAACCCGAATCCCGCCACATGACGCCCAGGGTACGACCCCGCGCAAAACCCCGGGCAAGGCAGCCTTGGCGTCATTCCTCGGCAGCACTCTGGAGTACTACGACTTCTTCATCTACGGAACCGCCGCCGCCCTCGTGTTTCCGCACCTTTTCTTCCCTTCCGCCGACCCCGCCATCGGCCTGATCGGCGCCTTCGCCACCTTCGGCGTCGCCTACGTAGCCCGGCCGGTGGGCGGGCTGGTGATGGGCCACTTCGGCGACAAGCTGGGCCGGAAGAAGATCCTGCTGCTGACCTTGGGCATCATGGGCCTGGCATCGCTGGGCATCGGATTCCTGCCCACCTACGAACAGGTCGGCGTCTGGGCACCGGTCCTCCTGGTGGCGGGGCGGCTGGCACAGGGCTTCTCCGCCGGTGCGGAGTCGGCCGGCGCTTCCACCCTCACCCTGGAACACTCGCCCGAAGGTAAACGCGGCTTCTTCACCAGCTTCGTGATGACCGGCTACGCCTCCGGCATGGTGCTGGCCACCCTCGTGTTCATTCCGGTCACGGCCCTGCCGCAGGAAGCAATGATGAGCTGGGGCTGGCGCATCCCGTTCTGGCTCTCCATCGTGGTCCTGGCCATCGCCTACTGGGTGCGGACGCACCTGGACGAAACTCCGGTCTTCGAAGAGGCCCAGGAACACCGGAAGGTCGCCCCGATGCCGCTCAAGGAAGTGCTTAAGTTCCAAGGCCCTGATGTGATGCGCGTTGTGGGAATGTCGATCATGTCCGTCATGCAGACCATCTTCACCGTTTTCGGCCTCGCGTATGCCACCTCCACGGCAGGCTTTGACCGGGCCTCCATCCTGACCGTCAACGCCGTCGCCATCGGGCTGTCCATGTTTGCCATGCCGGTGGCGGCCAGACTTTCGGACCGGATCGGCCGCCGGCCCGTGCTGCTTACGGCCGCGTTCGGGTGCTCAGCCACGATCTTCCTGTACTTCCTTGCACTGTCCTCCGGCAACATCGTGCTGGTCTTCCTGGCGGCTTTCCTGAACATGACGCTGCTGTACTCGGGCTTCAACGGCATCTGGCCCGCATTCTTCGCGGAACAGTTCGCCGCACCGGTCCGCTACACAGGCATGGCGATGGGAAACCAGCTGGGACTCGTCCTGGCCGGCTTCGCCCCGATGATTGCCGGCCTGCTCCTGACCCCGGGCGTCACCGGCTGGGTTCCCGTGGCTGTGTTCGGCACGGTGTGCATGCTCATAGCTGCAGCCTCGGTGTACTACTCCCGTGAGACGTTCAAAACGCCGATCGGGGAGCTGGGTGCTCCGTACCTGGCCGGTACCGCCGCCCGGCGGGATCTGCAAAACCCTTGAGTCCGAGCACCAGCCCGAAAGGAACTACCACGCCGCGCCCCACCAGCGGCCCCGATCAGTACCCCGGACACTGGCCGGCGCACGCCACCGAAAGCTATGCGACCGAAGGAACCTAGCAGCCGGTCAGGTGCCTCTTGGGCCGCTCCTGCCGATAGTAGTAGCGTCCGGCTTCCGTGAATCCCGAGCGGGCGTACAGCTCCCGGGCGCCGGCATTGGCCGCCGTCACCAGAAGCCAGTATCCGCTGAGGCCCAGGGCGTCACCTTCACGCAGCAAGGACCGGAGAACCCGGGTCGCGTAGCCGTGGCGACGGGCATCAGGGCGGGTAGCCATGGCGTACAGGCCACCCTCCGTGCCGGACGGAACGGCGAGGCGTCCGACGGCGGCGGGCGCGCCGTCGTCGTCCCGCACCAGGGCGTACAGCGACCGGCAGCCTTCGAGGATAGCGCGGGCGGTGGCGAGGGACTCCTCGCCACCGCGGCCGTCCACTCTCCACCACAGCTGGAGCCATTCGGCCGACGGCTCTGCAGTCAGTTCGACGCCGGCGTCAGGCGCCTCGCCAGCAGATACGGGCTCCGCGCCGGCGTCGCGCACCAGGACCAGGGTCTCCGACTGCCGGGTGAAGCCTTCCTCGTCGAGGACAGCGTTCAGGGCGCTACTGCGGGAGTCGTCGAAGACCTGGAAGATCACCGGAAGCCGGCGGCTGCGGTACCAGGCCCGGGCATCCCGGAGCCGCGCCATCCGGTCGTGGTGCGTGCCGGCAGGCTCCGAACGCGGCCAGATCGAGTTGGCCCGCTGGGTCACGCCGCCCGCAGCACGCAGAACCCAGCCGCCGGACTCTTCCCGGTCGGTGGCGGGCCAGGCAGCATCCATGGCGGATTCAATGTCAGACAGTCCGATGCGAGCCATGCGTCTACCTCCTTTATCAACGGCAAGGGGCTCCCCGGTTGTCCCGGGGAGCCCCTTGCTCGTGTTTGTGCCTCGGCAGATCAGGCCTTCGTGGCGCCGGGATCTGCCTTCTTTGCCTCGGGCTTGAAGTCGACGCCGGCCTCCTTACGCTGCTGCGCGGTGATCGGCGCAGGAGCCTGGGTCAGCGGGTCGTAGCCGCCGCCGGACTTCGGGAAGGCGATGACGTCGCGGATCGACTCCACGCCGGCCAGGAGTGCCACTACGCGGTCCCAGCCGAAGGCAATGCCGCCATGCGGCGGAGCGCCGAACTTGAAGCCTTCCAGGAGGAATCCGAACTTCGTCTCGGCATCTGCCTTGTCCAGACCCATGAGCTCGAAGACACGCTCCTGGACATCACGCTCGTGGATACGGATGGAGCCGCCGCCGATCTCGTTGCCGTTGCAGACAATGTCGTAGGCGTAGGAAAGCGCGGACTCCGGGTCCTTGTCGAACGAATCCATGAATTCCGGCTTGGGCGAGGTGAAGGCGTGGTGGACTGCGGTCCACTGGCCCGCACCTACGGCGACGTCGCCCGAGGCCACTGCGGCTGCGGCGGGTTCGAACATCGGCGCATCCACGACCCAGCAGAACGCCCAGTCGGCGGGGTTGATCAGGCCGGTGCGGTGTCCGATTTCGACGCGGGCGGCACCGAGGAGGGCACGGGAAGGCGTCTTCTCGCCGGCGGCAAAGAAGATGCAGTCTCCGGGCTTGGCGCCGACGGCGTCGGCGAGGCCGGCACGCTCGGTATCCGTGAGGTTCTTGGCTACGGGACCGGCCAGTTCGCCGTCTTCCTTGAAGAGGACGTAGGCGAGGCCCTTGGCCCCGCGCTGCTTGGCCCATTCCTGCCAGGCGTCCAGCGCGCGGCGTGCCTGCGAGGCCCCGCCGGGCATGACCACTGCACCGACGTAGGGCGCCTTGAACACGCCGAAGTTGGTGTCCTTGAAGAACTCGGTGAGCTCGGTCAGCTCCAGGCCGAAGCGGAGGTCCGGCTTGTCTGAGCCGTAGCGTGCCATGGCATCCGCGTAGGTGATGCGCTGGATGGGCGTCGGGATCTCGACGTCGATCAGCTGCCACAGGGCTTTGACGATGCTTTCGCCGAGCGAAATGATGTCATCCTGCTCGACGAAGCTCGCTTCGATGTCCAGCTGGGTGAATTCCGGCTGGCGGTCCGCGCGGAAGTCCTCATCGCGGTAGCAGCGCGCGATCTGGTAGTACTTCTCGAACCCGCCCACCTGCAGGAGCTGCTTGAAAAGCTGCGGGGACTGCGGCAGCGCGTACCAGGAACCCGGCGCGAGGCGTGCGGGGACCACGAAGTCGCGGGCGCCTTCCGGCGTCGAACGCGTGAGCGTGGGTGTTTCGATCTCCACGTAACCGTCGCGGTGGAGCAGTTCGCGCGCCACGCGGTTGGCCTCGGAGCGCAGGCGCATGTTACGGGCGGGGCCCGGGCGGCGCAGGTCGAGGTAACGGTGCTTGAGGCGGGCTTCCTCGCCCACCTCGACGTGCTCGTCGATCTGGAAGGGCAGCGGATCAGAGGTGTTGAGGATGGTCACCTTCTCGGCGATAACCTCGATCTGGCCGGTGGCCAGCGCCGGGTTTTCGTTACCCTCCGGACGCTGCGACACCGTACCGATGACCTGCAGGACGTACTCATTGCGGAGTCCGTGGAAGACCTCTTCTTCGCGGACGACCACCTGGGAAACGCCCGAGGCATCGCGAAGGTCAACGAATGCCACACCACCGTGATCACGACGCCGGCCCACCCAGCCGGCAAGGGTTACGGTTTGTCCAATGTGCTCGGAGCGAAGGGATCCGAGGTCATGTGTGCGCAGCACAGCACGCCTTTCTTAGGGAGACAGCAGGAATACAGAGATGATGTTGAATGGGACCGTTAGGGAACAGTCCCGTTCGAGTTTACCCGTTGGAGAGGCTTTACATCCGCCATGCAGACCCATCAGCGGCTCCAGCGCCGGCTCGGAGTGTTTGACGCCACCGCAATCGGGCTCGGCTCAATGCTCGGCGCCGGCGTGTTCGTCGTCTTCTCCCCTGCCACCGCACTGGCCGGCCGGCTCATGATCGTTTCCGTGCTCATCGCCGGCGCGATTGCCTACTGCAATGCCGTTGCCTCCGCCCAGCTGGCCGCCAAATACCCGGCCAGCGGAGGCACCTACGTTTACGGCCGGAAACAGCTGGGCGAATGGCCGGGATTTATTGCCGGCTGGGGTTTTGTCACCGGGAAGACAGCATCGTGCGCGGCCATGGCCCTGACTTTTGGCTACTACGTGGCCCCGGATTACGCCACGCCCGTGGCCGTTGCAGCCGTAGCAGTGCTCACGGCAGTCAACCTCATGGGTATCACCCGCACAGCGCTGCTGACCAGGGTCCTGCTCGGCATTGTTCTCGCCACCCTGGTGTTTGTCGCGGTTGCGGGCGTGATGGGCCCCCACCCGGGGCCCGGCGTGTCGGCGGAAAGCCCCGGCAGCGGTTGGGGAATCCTCCCGGCCGCCGGTCTGATGTTCTTTGCCTTCGCCGGGTACGCCCGGATCGCTACGCTGGGCGAGGAGGTCAAAAATCCCACCCGCACCATTCCGCGGGCGATACTGGCCGCACTGGCCGCTGCCTTCGTGATCTATCTGGGACTCGCCGTCCTGCTGCTGTGGCACCTGTCCCCGCGGCGGCTGGCTGGATCCGTGTCGCCCCTGCTGGACGCCGTAGCCTTTTCCAGCCTCAGCGCCGGCAGCCCGCTGGTTCAAGCCGGCGCAGCCGCCGCATGTTTGGGGGCCCTGCTCGCGCTCATTACCGGAGTGGGCCGCACGGCGCTGGCCATGGCCCGGGAGCGGGACCTCCCCGCTCCCCTGGCCCGGGTGGGCGGACGGCACACTGTTCCGATCGTCGCTGAGCTCTCCGTGGCCGCCGCGGTGGTTGCCCTGCTCATCACCACGGACGTCCTCACCGTGGTGGGGTTCTCCAGTTTCGGCGTGCTGATCTACTACTCCGTGACCAACGCCGCCGCCTTCACCCTGACCGAACGACCGGCATCCGCACCCCGATGGATGAACGCTGCGGGATTCGCGGGGTGCCTGCTCCTGGCCGCTACGCTGCCGTTTGCCTCCGTTGCGGGCATGGCAGCAGTGCTTGCCGCCGGGATTGCCGGCCGGTTCCTGGTACTGAGGTTCCGGAAGCGGCAGCCCAGGCCTTAAGGCCGCTCAGGCCTTGAGGATCCGGACGTGCAGGTCCTCTTCGGCCGGCGTCCAGGAAGCGGGGTCCGCGTCTGTCTGTTCGCCGGAACGGATGTCCTTCACCTGGTGCTTTCCGTCATCGTCTGTGAACCAGACGAACGGGATGCCCCGGCGGTCGGCGAACTTGATCTGCTTGCCGAATTTTTCCGCTTTGGCGGCCACCTCGGTGGAGATTCCGCGGGAGCGCAGCTGCGCGGCGACGTCCTGGGCCGCGCCCCAGCTGTCGTCGTTGTTCAGGGCGACTAGCACTGCGGTCGGCACTGATCGCGTGGCCTGGGCCAGTTCCTGGCTCAGGATCCTTGAGACGAGACGGGTGACGCCGATGGACAGGCCGACGCCCGGGAACTTCCGGTTTCCCTTGCTTGCCAATGCGTCGTAGCGTCCGCCGGAGCAGATGGAGCCAAGCTGCTCGTGGCCCACCAGCACGGTTTCCACCACGGTTCCGGTGTAGTAGTCAAGGCCGCGGGCGATGCTGAGGTCCGCCACCACCTTGCCCGGCGCACGCTGGACCGCGGCGGCAATGACCTGCTCCAGCTCATTCAGGCCCTCCTCCAGCAGCTCGTCCTTCACGCCCAGGGCACGGACCTTCTCAACGAAGGAAGTATCCTCGGTGCGGATGCCGGCCAGGCTCAGGGCGGCCTGCGCCTGTTCCTCGGAGGCTCCCAGCTCAGTCTTGAGGAGGTCGGCCACCTTGGCAGGACCGATCTTCTCGAGCTTGTCGATGCTCCGCAGGACTCCGGCGGTATCCGTCAGTCCGATCCCGCGGTAGAAGCCTTCGGCCAGCTTGCGGTTGTTGATGCGCAGGCGGAAGTCCGGAATCGGGAGGGCGCTGAGGGCTTCAGCGATCACGAGGGCGATTTCGACGTCGTAGCGGAACGGCAGCTCGCCGTCGCCCACGATGTCGATGTCCGCCTGCGTGAATTCGCGGGCGCGGCCTTCCTGCGGCCGCTCGCCACGCCACACCTTCTGGATCTGGTACCGGCGGAACGGGAAGGCGAGGTATCCGGCGTTTTCGACGACGTACCGGGCGAACGGCACCGTCAGGTCGAAGTGCAGGGCCAGGGAGTGGTGGTCGCCCTTGGCGGCCCTAGAGTCCTCTTCGTCCTCCTGCAGGCGGCTGAGGCCGTACACCTCTTTGTCGATTTCACCCTTGCGGAGCAGCTGGCCCACCGTTTCCACGGCACGGGTTTCGATCGAGGAGAAGCCGTGCAGCTCAAAGACCCGCCGCAGGGTGTCCAGCACATGCAGCTCCACCAGCCGCTCCTCGGGAAGCCACTCGGGGAATCCGGACAGGGAGGCGGTGCGTGCCATGGTGGATTTTCTCCTCAGGTAACAGAAGGCTGACGTCCCTTACCCGGTATTCCGGTTCCGCCATGCGATCAAAAGCGGCGGTTAGGGCGGGAGACCAGCCAGTCATGCATAAACTATGTGCGGCAGTCAGTTTATGCTTTCGGCGCCGGCAACTCTAATGGAGCGGCCCGGAGCACGCCTGCCGCTTGCTGCCGGACACCGGACGTCGCCCATGGCCCGTTCGGCTGGCCGGCCCGACAACCAGGAGGACTTTTGGCGGCCAGTTCACGGAGCGCCCGCGAGGCAAAGCGGCGCATCCTGCAAATGGAAGCGAAGCGCGAGCTGCGGCGGCACCAGGAGAAGCGCCGCAGGCGCGACAATATCATTGCTGTCAGTGCCGGCGCCGCTGCCGTGGCACTCGCGATCGTCCTTCAGCTCACTGTGTTCGCCGGTAACCCCTCCGAGGAGGAGTACGCGGCCGCGCAGGCAGGCCTGACCAGCCCTTCGGCGTCGCCCGCACCGTCGGCCACGAACGGTCCCAACATCCCCAAACCGGAGACCGCGGCTGGCAAGGTGTTCACCGGCGAGCTCAAGCTGAACAGCGGCACCCTGGGCGTTGAGCTGGACGGAACGAAGGCACCGCAGGCAGCAGCGGTCTTCAAGTCCCTTGCTGACGAAAGCTATTACAACGGCATCAGCTGCCACCGGCTGACCACGGGCGAAACGTTCGGCGTCCTGCAGTGCGGATCGAAGACCGGTGACGGGCAGGGCGATCCCGCGTACACCTGGGGCCCGCTTGAAAACACGCCGGCGGACAACAACTATCCGGCTGGAACGATTGCAGTGGCGCGGACCGGCGGCAATGCCTACGGGAACGGTACGCAGTTCTTCATCGTCTATAAGGACACCGTCATCCCGGCCGATGAAGCCGGCGGATACACAGTGGTGGGCAAGGTGACCTCCGGCCTTGATGTGGTAACCAAGATCGCCGCCGGCGGTATTAAGACGGGCGGAAGCGCAACAGACGGCGCTCCTGCGGAACCAGTCACGATAGACTCGTTCTCTCTGAAGTAACCAGCCTCGGCCTCCACGCTGCGGGTGCTGGTATTTCCCTCCAAGCGAAAGACTTTTAGCGGTGACAGACAGTCAGAAATCCGACGAAACAGTAACAGCCTCCGAAGAAGCCGAGACCGTGGCTCAGGTGGTTGACGACGCACAGGCAGCTGGCAACGACGCAGCTCCCGAGGCTACGGCAGAGGCGCAGTCCGGTACCCAGGAAGTTTCCGCAACGGAGGCCGAGGCACCCGCCGAAGACGCCCCCGCGGCCGAGGCACCCGCTCCGGCTCAGGCCGACGACGACGCCGCGCAGGCTCAGGCCGCCGACGACGCCGCGCAGGCTCAGGCCGCCGACGACGCCGCGCAGGCTGAGGCGCCCGCGGCCCCGGCACCGCGTCCGGCGGCCCGCCCGGCGCCCTCACCGGCAGCGTTCGCCGCGCGGCCGAAGGCAGCGTCCTCGCCTGCAGTTCCCGTCCCCGCTCCTGTTTCCTCGGCTGCCTCCCTGGCCGAAGCCGCACGCTGGGGCCGCGTAGAAGGCGACGGCCACGTCTTCCTGACCATCGACGGCGAAGAACACCCCGTGGGTCAGTACCCGGACGTCAGCGACGAGGAAGCCCTCGGCTACTTCGCCCGCAAGTACGATGACGTGGTGGCCCAGATTGTCCTGCTCGAACAGCGGGTGGGCTCCAAGGCCCCCACCACCGACATGCAGAAGACCGTGACGCACCTGCGCGAGCAGCTGGCGGAACGCAACATGGTGGGCGACCTCCGCGCGGCCGAAGCCCGTCTCGATACGCTGTCCACGCAGATCGCCGAACTCGAGAAGGCCGAAAAAGCCGAACACGACGCCGTGCGCGCCACCGAGCTGGCCGCACGGGAAGCGATCGTTGCAGAAGCGGAAGAAATTTCCGGCCACGACCCCGCGCAGATCCAGTGGAAGACCTCCAGCGCCCGCATGAACGAGCTCTTCGAAAGCTGGAAGGCGGCACAGAAGAACGGCGTGCGGCTGGGCCGCAGCAACGAGGACGCCCTCTGGAAGCGGTTCAGGGCAGCACGGACGGTCTTCGACCGCCACCGCCGGGCCTACTTCTCCCAGCTGGACAGCAATAACTCCGCAGCCAAGGCCGCGAAGGAAAAGCTGATCGCTGAAGCCGAAGCACTGTCCACCTCAACGGACTGGGGTTTCGCCGCAGGTGAATACCGGCGCCTGATGGACGAATGGAAGGCCTCACCGCGGGCCAGCCGCAAGGACGACGACGCACTCTGGGCCCGCTTCCGCGCCGCCCAGGACGTGTTCTTCACCTCACGCCAGGCAGCCAATGACGAGATCGACCAGGAGTACGGTGCAAACCTGACCGTGAAGGAAGCGCTCCTGGTCGAGGCGAACGCCCTGCTGCCCATCAAGGACCTGGGTGCCGCCAAGAAGGCCCTCCAGTCCATCCGTGACCGCTGGGAGGAAGCCGGCAAGGTTCCCCGCGCGGACATGGGCCGGATCGAAGCCGGGCTTCGGAAGGTGGAGGACGCCGTCCGACAGGCCGAAGACGAAAACTGGAAGCGGTCCAACCCGGAGACCAAGGCGCGGACCAACAGCGCACTCTCCCAGCTGGAAGCCGCCATCGCAGGGCTGAAGGAAGACCTCGCGAAGGCGGAGCAGGCTGGCGACCAGCGTAAGATCAAGGCCGCCCAGGAGGCCCTCGAGGCCCGCCAGGCATGGCTTGACCAGATCTCGCGCTCGGCCAGCGAACTGGCATAGTCGCGCAAGCTTAACGTACAGGCCCCGTTCCGGTTATCCACATAACCGGAACGGGGCCTGTACCGGTTTAAGGCCACAGGAAAAGATAGCTGAATGGCTACCTCGTCCCCCGTCCCCGCCAATTCCCGGTCTGCAGCAGCGGGGCGCACAGATATCGGTTCCGTAGAACTGTATTCACCCGGCCGAGTGTTCTCCTGGCCGGAACTGCAGGCCATGGCTGCAGACGGCATTCTGAACCAGCTGTATCAGCGCGGCTACATGCTCCCCGGAACTGCCGCCACGCCCCAGCTGCGCGCCCGCGCGGCGTCCTTCGCCGTTCCGCCGGCGATCCGGCAGCGGGTAGTTGCGGGGCGAATGACGGCGGCGTGGATCTACGGCTGTGCCGGGGAGCCGGATCGGCTTGCGCTCCTGGTGGATGCCACCCGGCGTGTCTCCAGCCTGAGGTCGACCCGCGGCTGCACCCTGCACGAAGTGCGGCTCGGTCCGTTTGACGTTGTCAGCCTGGGCGGCCTGATGGTTTCCAGCCCGCTGCGGACCGCACTGGATATCGCACTCCACGTCGACGCAGAGCGGGCGCTGCCGGCCCTCAGGAGAATGCTGGCAACCCCTGAATTGGACGTCAGGCTGCGGCTCCTGACCCTCGCGGTCGACGCCACTCCCCGGGTTCCGCACAAGAAGGCGGCACTGGAAAAACTCGCTGCCCTGCAGGCCCAGCCCGGCTAGCCGCACGCCTCGCGGGAAGCGTAGCGGTCGGCGCGGCCGGCAGTCAGCTGCGCCGGCGGTTTCCGGTTGTGCGGTACACATCGAACACGCCGTCGATGCGCCGCACGGCACTGAGCACGTGGCTCAGGTACTTGGGATCGCCCATTTCAAAGGCGAACTTCGAGATGGCCACCCGGTCAGTCGAGGTGTGCACACTGGCGGCCAGGATATTCACGTGGTTTTCGGAGAGGATGCGGGTGACATCGGAGAGCAAGGACTTTCGGTCCAGCGCCTCCACCTGGATCTCGACGAGGAAGACGCTGGACTGGGTAGGCGCCCATTCCACCTCAACGATCCGGTCCGGCTGGTCTTTCAAGTCCGACACATTCGTGCAGTCCGTGCGGTGAACCGACACTCCGGAGCCCCTGGTCACGAATCCCAGGATGGGATCCGGAGGGACCGGCGTGCAGCACCGGGCAAGCTTGACCCACACGTCGCCCACGCCCCGGACAATCACGCCGGAGTCGGAGTACTTCGTCTTGCTGACCTGAGTGGGGATGCTGACCTCTGTCAGGTCATCCTCCGGGCCCTCATTGCCGCCAAGGGTCTCCACAAGCCGTTCCATCACGGACTGCGCCGAGGTGTGCCCGTCGCCCACACCGGCATAAAGTCCGGAGATGTCCACGTATTTGAAGTGCTCGGCCACTTCGGCGAGGGCGTCATGGGTCATCAGTCGCTGAAGTGGAAGGTTCTGCTTGCGCATCGCCTTCGTCAGGAGTTCCTTGCCGCGGTCGATGGCTTCTTCGCGGCGCTCCTTGCTGAACCACTGCCTGATCTTGTTGCGGGCGCGGGCGCTCTTAACAAAATGCTGCCAGTCCTGGCTGGGGCCGGCGCCTTCAGCCTTGGAGGTGAAGATTTCCACCCAGTCGCCATGGTTGAGTTCACTGTTCAGCGGAACCAGCTTGCCGTTGACCCTGGCACCGATGGTCCGGTGGCCCACTTCAGTGTGGACGGCGTAGGCGAAGTCCACGGGGGTCGATCCGGCCGGCAGTGCCATGACCTCGCCCTTGGGCGTAAACACAAAAACTTCGCGGGCGTTGATTTCAAACCGCAGGGAGTCCAGGAATTCGCCCGGATCGGACGTTTCCTGCTGCCAGTCCACGAGGGACCGCAGCCAGCCCATGTCGCCGTCACGGGGGCTTCCGGGGCCGGCGGCCGTCCTGTTCGGCTGGTCCTTGTACTTCCAGTGCGCCGCGACACCGTACTCGGCTCGGCGATGCATTTCGTGGGTGCGGATCTGGATCTCCACCGGCTTGCCGCCGGGCCCGATGACCGTGGTGTGCAGGGACTGGTACATGTTGAACTTGGGCATCGCGATGTAGTCCTTGAACCGCCCCGGGAGCGGGTTCCAGCGCGAATGCAGCGTGCCAAGGGCTGCGTAACAGTCACGGACGGAGTCCACCAGGACCCGGACGCCCATGAGGTCGTTGATATCGTCGAAGTCCTTGTCGCGGACAATCATCTTCTGGTAGATCGAGTAATAGTGCTTGGGCCGGCCCGTGATGGTGGCCTTGATCTTCGCGGTCCGGAGATCTTCGGTGATCTGGTTCCGGATAACGCTGAGGCTCTTCTCACGCTCCGGGGTCCGGTCCCCCACCATGCGGACTATTTCCTCGTATACCTTCGGGTACAGCGCTGCGAAGGACAGGTCTTCGAGTTCCCACTTGATGGTGTTCATACCGAGCCGATGGGCCAGCGGCGCGAAAATTTCAAGCGTCTCGCGCGCTTTCCGTGCCGAGGACTCCGCCGAAACGAAGCGCCAGGTGCGGGCATTGTGCAGCCGGTCGGCGAGTTTGATCATCAGCACCCGGATGTCCTTGGCCATCGCCACGACCATCTTCCGGACCGTTTCGGACTGCGCGGCTTCGCCGAAGCTCACCTTGTCCAGTTTTGTTACGCCGTCAACGAGCATGGCCACCTCGGGACCGAAGTCCCTCTTGAGGTCCGCCAGCGTGTACGGCGTATCTTCAACCGTGTCGTGCAGGAGGGCGGCTGCCAGCGTCGTGCCGCTCAGGCCCAGTTCCGCCAGGATGGTGGCCACCGCGACGGGGTGCGTGATGTACGGATCGCCGCTCTTGCGTTTCTGCCCCCGGTGGCTCTGTTCCGCCACGACGAAGGCACGCTGGATGAGGTCGAAGTCCTCTTTGGGATTGTTCGCCCTGACGGTGCGGAGCAACGGTTCGAGGATGGGTGAATACGTCGCCGTGCCGCGGCCGGTCAGGCGGGCGAGCCTGGACCTGGTGCGTTCGCGGCGTCCGGGGAAGGTCGGCCGGAACCCGGAACTGTCAACCGGCACACCTGCGTCCGGGCGCCCGGACGCTACCAGACCGGTCTGCGGACCCTGGCCCGGACCTTCACCACCGTCGGCCGTTGGCGCCGACGTCGAACGTTCTTCCAATGAAGCACCCCTCACGACCCGTTAATTATCCCAGTCTATTCCCGCGGCAGGGCACTTCCGTAACCGGAACTCAGATGCGAAGGGCCGGACCCCGTCATGAATGACGGAGCCCGGCCCTTCAGGCGCGGACGGTTCAGGCTGTTGCGGTCTCCGTCGCGGCCGCTTCCTTGGCAGCAGACTCTGCCCGGCGGCGTTCCACACGCTCAGCCTGCTTCACCAGCTGCGGTTCGCCCTGGCGCAACCAGGCATATAGCGGGGCCGCGATGAAGATGGTCGCCGCGGTGCCGATCAGGATGCCGACGAAGAGGGCAAGCGAGAGATCACGCAGGGTACCTGCGCCCAGGAGGCCGGCGCCGATGAAGAGAATGGCACCCACGGGAAGGATGGCAACCATCATCGTGTTGATGGACCGGACGAGCGTCTGGTTGACGGCCAGGTTGACCTCCTCCGCAAACGTACGGCGGGTGGAGGCGTCAATGTCGGCCGTGTTCTCGCGGATCTTGTCGAAGACCACCACCGTGTCGTACAGCGAGTAGCTGAGCACCGTCAGGAAGCCGATGATAGCCGACGGTGTGACTTCGAAGTCGCTGAGTGCGTAAACGCCTGCAGTGATGAACATGGTCACGAGCATGCCCACCAGCGCGGAAAGCGACATCTTCCAGGTGCGGAAGTAGAGCGCCATCAGGACCGCCGCTATGACAACGAAGATCACCAGGCCCAGAAGTGCCTGCTTGGTGACGTCAGCACCCCAGGTCGGTCCCACGAACGTGGAAGTCACCTCGTTGTCCGTGACACCGTAGGCGGTGGTCAGCCCTTCCTTGATCCGGAGGGTTTCGTCATCGGTGAGCTTGTCCGTCTGGATCCGCATGGTGTTGCCGGCAACGTTGGCTACGCGTGGAATACTGCCCTCCACGACGTCCTGGACGGCCTTCTCGCCGAGGGACGCCTCCGTGGTCTTCACATTGGAAACGGTGAATTCCGACCCGCCCCGGAACTCGATGCCGAGGTTGAATCCGCCCTTGGCCACCGGGAGGAGGATGGACAGCGCCACGGCGACGGCCGCAATCAGGAACCAGATCTTTTTGGCGCTGACAAAGTTGTACGAGCGCTTGCCCGTGTAGAGCTCATTGCCGAACGTGGCAAAATTCGTGGTCATTTACTT
Organism: Arthrobacter sp. PvP103; assembly: GCF_017833075.1. Classification (NCBI taxonomy): domain Bacteria; kingdom Bacillati; phylum Actinomycetota; class Actinomycetes; order Micrococcales; family Micrococcaceae; genus Arthrobacter; species Arthrobacter sp. PvP103. Next base: position 307,043 of record NZ_JAFIBQ010000001.1, read on the forward strand.
GCCCTCCTTGGTCGTGCTCTTGGAGGAACCGGCAAGCTGCTCCTGCTTTTCCGCGAGGCGGCGTTCTGCGATGGTCATCCTGCGCTCAGCTTCGGCGGCTGCTCCGGTGTTCTTGGCGCGCACCACGGCCGGCTTGTCCTCCGGCGTGCGGAGCCTGCCGGCACCACGGTAGAGAGGCACGGCGCCGAGCCGCTTCGGGTCAAGGCCGGAGAACTTATGGCCCTCGCCGAAGAACTTGGTGCGGGCCAGCAGCTGCAGGGTCGGGTGGGTGAACATGAACACGACGATGAGGTCGGCGATGGCCGTCAGGCCCAGGGTGAAGGCAAAACCGCGCACGTTGCCTACGGCCACGAAGTAGAGGACCAGGGCTGCCAGCAGGTTCACAGCCTTCGACGCCAGGACGGTGCGCTTGGCACGCTTCCAGCCGTTCTCCACGGCGGAGACCAGCCCGCGGCCTTCGCGCAATTCATCGCGGATTCGTTCGAAATAGACGATAAAGGAGTCGGCTGTCTGGCCGATGGCCACGATGAGGCCGGCGACGCCGGCAAGTGACAGCCTGTAGTTTTCAGTCCACCCCAGGATGGCAATGGCCAGGTAGGTCAGCGCACCTGCAACCACGAGGGAGAAAATGGTGACAAAACCCAAGGCCCGGTACTGGAAGAGCGAGTAGACCACTACCAGGAGCAGGCCGATCACGCCTGCGAGCAGGCCCATCCGGAGCTGCTCACCGCCCAGTGTCGCGGAAATCTGCTGTTCGCTCTGGATCTCGAAGCTGATGGGGAGCGCGCCGAACCGGAGCTGATCGGACAATGCCTTCGCGGTATCCTCCGTGAATCCGCCTGTGATCTGGGGACGGCCGTCCGTGATCACCGCAAGTGAACGCGGTGCGGAGATGACCTGGTCATCGAGGACGATTGCGAACTGGGCCTTGGGATCGTTGCCTGATTCGCCGCCGGCCGCCACGAAGAACTGGTACAGCCGTTCCGTGACTTCCTTGAACTTGGCGGTGCCGGCCTCATCGAACTGGATGTTTACTGCCCATTCGTTGGTAACAGCACCCTGTGCACCCTGCTGCAGCTGGAAGGAGGAGGACTTGATGTTCGAGCCCTTTACTTCCACCGGACCCAGAATGTACTTGATGGCCGGGGACGTGGCCGTCGCAGGCTCACAGGTCACCAGCGGCTTGGCAGGATCCGAGCGCTCCTGCTTGTCCTGTGACGGGTTGTCGCAGTCCAGGGTCTCAAACTTCTTGTAGACCTCTGGCGTAACCCAGTTGACGTCGCTGCTGTTGGCCGGCGCGGCCGTCGGCTTGGGCAGCTTGTCTTCCGGCGTCTGTGATTCCACGGGTACTGCGGCGCCGGGACCGGCCTGGAGAACCGGCCGGAAGTTCATGTCGGCCGAGGCCTGAATGAGGGCGCGGGTCTCTTTGGAAGGCGTACCCGGGAGGCTTACCACCACATTGCGGCCTGACTGCGTGCTGATTTCAGCTTCCGCCACGCCTGAGCCGTCAACGCGCTGGCGAATGATCGCAACGGCCTGGTTGAGCTGATCCTCATTGATGTCCGAACCGCCTTCGACCTTGGGCGCCAGGATCATCTGGGTTCCGCCTTCAAGGTCAAGTGCTAGCTTGGGTGCCCAGCTGGCCTGGCCGGAAATGGAGCCGCCGGCGAGCACGGCAGTCATGACGGCGAGGATAACGCCGAGCCAGACCAGCACTCTGAGTGCTGAGTTTTTGGGGCCAGTACGTGCCATTGTCGATCTTTCTATTGTTTACGGAGGAGCCGCCGGGGTGAGCTGGGCTCACACACCGGCGGCAGCCCGCGGCCGTCGTTAGTTCTACGTAGCGGGACTTGGCGGAAGCGCCAGGTTAGCTGTCTTTCTTGCCTTCGTCGTTGAGACGCTTCAGTGATTCTTCCGGGGTCTCGTTAACAGTCTCGGCGCGGTCGGCGTCGTGCCCGGTCAGGGAGGAGGCGTCGTCCGGAACGACGGCAGGCTCGTCGTGCGCTGCAACCGGCTCAACGATCTTGGTGACGGCCTGACGGTGCACTGTGGCCAGGTTGCCCGGGGACAGTTCGATGACGACTTTGTTTTCGTCCTCGTCGATGGAAACGATGCGTCCATAAAGGCCGAAGCTGGTCATGACCTCGACGCCCGGAGCGAACTGGGACTGAAGCGATGCCTGCTGCTGCTGGGTCTTCTTGTTGCGGCGGAACATCATGAAGATGAAGAGTCCGAGCATCACGAAGAGCAGGATGGTCATGATGTCGATGCCGCCGCCGGCCTGCGGCTGGGTCTGGGCAGTAATGTGTCCGAACACAGGAAGTTTCCGTTCTGTACTTGCGTAGCTGATTTACAGCAACGTCGGCTTCGTTTCGGCCCACCCGGCAGAAAACCATGCCCAGCCAACGGCGGCCGGAGCCGCCCACAGAAACAAAGACCCGAACGTGCCGAGCGTCATACCAGTCTAAAGGGAAAGTCAGCCGGACGCTGCTATTGCCCGTTGGGCAGCCACTCCGCCACCGGCTCGACGCCGAGGTCTTCCACTTCGAAAAGCGCCAGCGCCTCCTGGCCGAACACCCCTTCCGGAACCGCATAGCCAAGGTGCGTCCAGGCCGGAGCCATGGCGATCCGCCCGCGTGGCGTCCGTCCCAGCAGGCCCTCACGGACAAGGTAGGGCTCAGCCACGGTTTCCACCGTTTCCGGTTCCTCCCCCACCGCAATGGCCAGCGTGGACAGCCCCACCGGGCCGCCGCCGAACTTGGTGATCAGGGCTTCGAGGACGGAGCGGTCCAGCCGGTCCAGGCCCCTTTTGTCCACTTCGTACATGTCCAGCGCGGCCGACGCTGTCCGGGCATCGATTTGCTCGATCCCGTGGACAAGCGCCCAGTCGCGGACACGGCGGAGCAGGCGGTTCGCAATGCGGGGCGTGCCCCGGGACCGGCCCGCTATTTCGCTGAAGCCCGCCGAATTGACCTTGAGGTCCAGCAGTCCGGCCGAACGCCTCAGGACGAGCTCCAGCTCCTCTACGGAGTAGAACTCCAGATGGCCCGTGAACCCGAACCTGTCCCGCAGCGGTCCCGGAAGGAGCCCGGCACGGGTTGTGGCGCCCACGAGCGTAAACGGAGGCAGCTCGAGGGGAATTGCGGTGGCGCCGGCGCCTTTGCCCACCACGATGTCCACACGGAAATCCTCCATGGCCATGTACAGCATTTCCTCCGCAGGACGGGACATCCGGTGGATCTCATCCAGGAACAGGACTTCCCCCTCCGACAGCGAGGAAAGGATGGCGGCGAGGTCGCCGGCGTGCTGGATGGCCGGACCACTGCTGATCCGCAGCGGAGCATTCATCTCCGCGGCGATGATCATGGACAACGTGGTCTTGCCGAGGCCGGGCGGGCCGGAGAGCAGGACGTGGTCGGCACTGCGTCCGCGCATCCGCGACGCTTCCAGCACAAGCGACAATTGCTTGCGGACACGGTGCTGGCCGACGAAGTCGTGCAGGTTCTTGGGACGGAGGGCCGCCTCGATGACCCTCTCCTCGGGCTCCTCTCCCCCGCCCACCAGGGAGGAATCAGCCACGGCTGCCTACCCGGTTGCCCGCACGCGCGCCGTCCTGGCCCAGCCAGCGCAGCGTGGCGCGCAGGATTTCGGCCACCTGGCCGCCGGCTTCGAGCTCCGGGGAGTCGGAGAGCGCCTTGTCGATGCTGGACGTGGCGTCCTTTTCGGACCAGCCAAGGCTCGTCATTGCCGCCACCACCTGCGGCTTCCACGGCGCGGAAGCGGCGGCTGCGGGCGCTGCCGCTGCACCGGTCCCGTGGGGCACCAGTTTCCCGGCGAGTTCCAGGACAATCCTGCCGGCGACCTTGGGGCCGATCCCCGGGACCTTCGTGAAGGCCTTTCCATCACCGGTGTGCGCAGCCACGCGGATTGCCTCGGGATCATGGACAGCAAGCACGGCCAGGGCCAGCCGCGGTCCGACGCCGCTGACGCTGAGCAGGACATCGAAGACCTCGCGCTCATCGTCGCTGGAGAACCCGAACAGCGTCAGTGAATCCTCACGCACGATCAGGGACGTGAAGAGCTTGCCCTCTTCGCCGGTGCGCAGCCCGCTGAGGGTCTGGGGCGTGGCGTTAACGCTCATGCCGGCGCCGTTGAGGTCGATCACGGCGGAGGACAACCCGACGTGCGCTACGGTTCCGCGGAGAAAACTGATCAAGGCCGGGCTCCTGGGTCTACAGCAAAAAATGCAGCCGGCGCGAAAACCGGCTATCCGAACATATCTACGAATACCCTAGCAAGGGGTCCGGACATTCACCGTGCACGGCGCGCCTTGGCTTCCGCCTCGGCCCACGCGCGCTGGGCCGGGGTCAGCGACTGGCTGCCCGGTCCGGTGGTGGCTATGGCAGCTCCGCTACCGGCCCGCCACGCATGCGTGATGGCCAGCGCCAACGCATCGGCAGCGTCCGCCGGGCGGGGCGGGGCATCCAGGCGGAGGATCTTGGTGACGAGTTTCGTGACGGCGTCCTTATTGGAGGTTCCGCTGCCGGTGACGGCCGCCTTGACCTCCGACGGGGTGTGCAGGGCGACGGGGATGCCGCGCCGGGCGGCGGCTGCAATCACCACGCCGGACGCCTGGGCAACCCCCATCACAGTGCTGACGTTCAGCTGGGAGAACACCCGCTCCACGGCAAGGACGTGGGGTTCGTAGCGGTCCAGCCAGTCGTCGATGGACGTGGCGATCAACAGCAGCCTCTGGTCCAGGCTCTCATCCGGGGACGTTCCCACCACGCCGACTGCCACCATGGTGGCGCGCCGGTTCTTCTCGACGTCCACGACGCCGATGCCGCAACGGGTGAGGCCCGGGTCGACTCCCAATACTCGGAGGGTCAAGGCCGGGCCTCAGTTTCACAGCTGGGCTGCGGGATCACTCGGCTTCCAGTGCGGCCTGCACTTCGTCGCTGAGGTCGGCATTACTGTAGACGTTTTGCACGTCGTCGAGCTCCTCCAGTGCGTCCACCAGCTTCATGAACTTCTTGGCGGCGTCGAGGTCAAGCGGAACCTCCATCGAAGGAACGAACTCAGCCTCGTCGGTGTCGTAGTCGATCCCGGCGTCCTTCAGGGCGTCGCGGACGGCCTGGAGATCCTTCGGGTCCGAGTGGATCTCGAAGGTTTCGCCGTTGTCCTTGACTTCCTCGGCACCGGCGTCCAGGACGGCCATCAGGACGTCGTCCTCGCTGAGGCCGTTCTTGGGCAGGGTGACTACGCCCTTGCGGGAGAAGAGGTAGCTGACGGAGCCGGGATCGGCGATGGTGCCGCCATTGCGGGAGATGGCGAGGCGGACCTCGGACGCGGCACGGTTCTTGTTGTCCGTGAGGCACTCGATGAGCAAGGCCGAGCCCTGCGGGCCGCGGCACTCGTACATGATCTCCGTGTAGTCCACGACCTCGCCGGTGAGGCCGGCGCCGCGCTTGATGGCGCGGTCGATGTTGTCAGCGGGGACCGAGGTCTTCTTGGCCTTCGTGACGGCGAGTTCCAGGCTCGGGTTGCCCGCGAGGTCCGGGCCGCCCATCCGGGCTGCGACTTCGATGTTCTTGATCAGTTTGGCGAACGACTTTGCCCGGCGGCTATCAAGGATGGCCTTCTTGTGCTTGGTCGTCGCCCATTTGGAGTGGCCTGACATGCTTTACGCTTCTCCTCTGATCATTCGAATAAACAGTTCATGCACGCGCTTCTCCCCCGTCACTTCCGGGTGGAAGGAGGTGGCCAGCAGGTGGCCTGAACGCACTGCAACAATTCTAGCCGTCCCCTGCAGCGCGGCCGCATGCGAAGCATGCGCCGGATCCGCCGGCTCCACCTGCGCCAGGACCTCCACGCCGGGGCCCACGCGCTCCACCCAGGGGCCGCGGATGAACACCGCGTGCACCGGGGCGACACCGGAACCGGTGTCACTGAAGCCGAGTCCCTTGAACTCCAGGTCGGTTTCGAAGGACTCCCGCTGCCGGCCGAAGGCGTTGCGGCGGACGGTGATGTCCAGTCCGCCGAACGTCTGCTGGGGATTGCCGGCCAAGTCCGTGGCGGGGTCCGCGATCTCGTCGGCGAGCAGGATCATGCCGGCGCACGAGCCGTACACGGGCAGTCCTTCGGCGATGAGCTTCCGCAAGGGGTCCGCGAGCTCGAAGGCCCTGGCCAGCTTGTCGATCGCGGTTGATTCGCCGCCGGGAATGATCAGGCCGTCGATGCCGTCGAGTTCGGACGGGCGCCTGATCCCGATGCCGGTGGCGCCGGTTGCTTCTGCGGCGCGCAGGTGCTCCCGGAAGTCGCCCTGGAGGGCCAGGACACCGATTCGCAGGCCCGCACCCGCGCGGGAATTGTCCGTGGAAGGGGGGTTGGTCATCCCATCAGCATAGTGGCCCCCGCGGCCGGAGGCTTGCCGGAACAGGCTGGCCGGCCCGCTTCCATGCCTCGACTGGGATATATTACAGAGCATGCTTTACATCAGCGTTCCGCTCGGCAAGCTCGTCCGCCGGGTCTCCCGGCTCAGGGGCGGAGGCTCTGCCCTCCCCGGCCTTGTGGTGGAGAAAATCGACCCGGGATTCATGCAGCGGACACTGTCCACGCTCCCGTTGGGCGTCGCCGTCGTCAGCGGAACGAACGGCAAGACGACCACTACCAAAATGGTGGTGGAACTGCTGGAGAGCCAGGGGCTGAAGGTCTTTACGAACCGCACCGGAAGCAACTTCACCCGCGGCGTGGCTGCGGCTTTGCTGGGCGACGTCGACTGGCGGGGCCGGCTGAAAGCGGACATCGCTGTGCTGGAGCTGGATGAGGCGCACGCCGTCCACTTCGTCAACAGGGTTCCGCCGCGCTACAGCCTGCTGCTCAACGTCCTTCGCGACCAGCTGGACCGCTTCGGCGAGATCGACAAGACCGCCCAGCTCCTGCAGCACATCGCTTCAAAAACCACCGGAACTGTGGTCCTGAACCGCGAGGACCCCCGCGTCGCCCGGATCGCCGACACCCTGGACGGACCGGAGGTCCGCTACTTCGGGCTCGACGATTCCTTGCTCAGCACGTTCCCGAACGACGACGACCTGCGCGCCGGCCCCGGCAGCCCGCTGCCGGCAATGCCCGAAAAGCCGCACGCCGACGTCGTGCTTCGCCGGGTAGGGACGGACGACGCCGATTTTGAGTACGACGGCGCCACGGTCACCACCGGGATGAAGCTCCGGGGGGTCTACAACATCTTCAACGCGGCGGCCGCGCTTGCGCTGGCCCGATGCATCGCCGGAAACGGCGCCACCCCGACGGATCATGACGGCCTGCTCAAGGCCCTGTCACAGGTTGCGCCCGCCTTCGGCCGGGGGGAAAGCCTGGTGGTCGACGGCCTGCCCCTGGACCTGGTGCTGGTCAAGAACCCCAGCGGTTTCCGCCTGGGCCTGAAGTCCTTCCCGGCCGGAGGCTACGCCACCATGGTGGCCATCAACGACAACTATGCCGATGGCCGCGACATGTCCTGGCTTTGGGACGTGGAGTTCGACTCGCTGCGTGAAGGCGGCGTGGACCAGTTGACCGGCTCCCGGGCCTACGACATGGCCCTGCGGCTGCAATACGACGACGTTGCGGTCGGTGCCGTCAATCCGGAGATCGCGCCTGCCCTCGCCGCCTTTATCCAAGGTGCCAAAGGCAAACCCAAACGCATCTTCTGCACGTACACCGCAATGCTGGCCATCCGCCGCGAGCTCTCCAAAATCACTACCGTGGAGGTGGTCTCATGAGCAAGGGAACCATCCGTGTCCTGCAGCTGTACCCGCGCGACATGAACATCTACGGCGACTGGGGCAACGCGCTGGTACTCCAGCAGCGCCTGCGCTGGCACGGCTACACCCCGGAACTCCTCGAATACAACGTCGGCGACGAGTTCCCTGCCGGCGTCGACCTGATCGTGGGCGGAGGCGGCCAGGACAGCGGCCAGCTGGTCATCCAGGACGACCTGCTCTCCCGCGAATCCACGCTGAAGGAACTGGCGGAAGCCGGGACGCCCATGCTGCTCATTTGCGGGATGTACCAGCTCTTCGGGAAGTTCTTCAAAACCCGCACGGGATCGGTCATTCCCGGCATCGGCGTGCTGGATGTGGAAACCCACGGAACCGACGAACGCCTGATCGGGAACGTTACGGTGTCTTCTCCCGAGTTCGGCGACGTCCTCGGCTACGAAAACCACAGCGGACAGACGACGCTCGGCCCCGGAGTGCGGCCCCTTGGCAGTACCCCCAAGGGCATCGGCAATAACAGCAAGGACGGTCAGGAAGGGGCACGTTACCGGAACATCGTGGCCAGCTACCTCCACGGCTCGCTCCTGCCGAAAAACCCTGCCATTGCCGACTTCCTGATCCGCACCGCCGTCGAACGCAAATACGGCAGCTTCACGCCGGGTGCGCCGGATGACCGCTACGCCGTGATGGCGCGTGAACACGCCGCACGGCGGCCACGCTAGGGGTGCCGGCCGGTTCGCGTCCGCCTGCCTTTCCGCCCCGAACGCCGGTGACGCTTTGTGACCGGCAGCAAACCGGTCCGTGGGAAACTGGTCCCATGGACACCGCAGCTGCCAGCTTCCCGGAACACCTCCGCAATCCGTCCCATCCCCGCGATCCAGGGGACGCGTGGGTCGAAGGCGCAATGGGCAAGTTCTGGGGCCGCTTCGGATCGGCAGGCCTCCTGGTGCAGGATCCCGCCAAAGGCATCCTGCTGCAGCACCGGGCCACCTGGAGCCACCACGGCGGCACCTGGGGCCTGCCCGGCGGGGCACTGCACCAGGGCGAAGACGCCATTACGGGCGCCCTGCGCGAAGCCCACGAAGAAGCGGCCGTGCCACCGGACAACGTCCGCGTCCTCTTCACGTCCGTGTTCGACGTCGGATACTGGTCATACACCACCGTGGCGGTGCGCGTCGTGGAATCCTTCGAACCGGCCATCAACGATCCGGAGAGCATCGAGCTGAAGTGGGTCCCGGCCGGTTCCGTTGAAGACAGGGAACTCCACCCGGCGTTCGCCTCGGCCTGGCCTGAGCTGTGGCGCCGGCTGGCGCACCCTTAGTGATCCGCTGACTGATTCTCTGCCTGGTACCCTGAATGGTTTCTCTGACGGCGTAGCACTGGCCGGAGTAGTGGCGCGGGCATAGCCGTTGACATAGGTAGGCACCATGTCAGGAGGCACACCATGGCGGCAGCCGGCAGCGGGATCAACGGAGCCGACACTATTGAAGACCCGCTGGATTCCTATTCCGCAACAGTCATCCGCGTCGCGGAAACCGTCACCCCGCACGTAGCCGCCGTCGAAATGGCCGGCACGGGCCGCAACGGCGGATACCGGGTTGGCGCGGGGTCGGCCGTCCTGTTCACCTCCGACGGCTACCTGGTGACCAACGCGCATGTGGTGGGCTCCGCGGGAAAGGGGCACGCGGTGTTTGCCGACGGCACCCGGACGGCTGTTGAAGTGGTGGGTGCCGATCCCCTGTCCGACCTCGCTGTTGTCCACGGCAAAGCACCCATGGTCCGGCCGGCCGAATTCGGCGACGCCGAACTCCTCAAGGTCGGGCAGCTGGTGATCGCTGTCGGTAATCCGCTGGGACTCTCGGGCTCCGTGACCGCAGGGGTGGTCAGCGGCCTCGGCCGTTCCATCCCGGTGTGGTCGGGACGCAACCGGCGCGTGATCGAGGACGTCATCCAGACCGACGCCGCGCTTAATCCCGGCAACTCCGGAGGGGCCCTGGCCGACGCACGGGGCAGGATCGTGGGCATTAACACGGCGGTCGCAGGAGCGGGACTGGGTTTGGCGGTTCCTATCAACGCGACGTCACGCCGGATTATCGCCTCCCTCCTCTCCGACGGGCGGGTCCGGCGCGCTTACCTGGGACTCGTGAACACTCCCCTTCAACTTCCGGTCAGCTCGGTGGTCCGCACCGGCCACCGGGATGGGCTGCTGGTTGTCGAAGTGCTTCCCGGATCACCTGCCGAACGGGCGGGCCTCCGCGCCGGGGACGTGCTGTTGAGCGTGGGGCGGAAATCCGTTTCGAACGCGGAAAGCCTCCAGAAGCTGCTGTTCTCGGAGGCCATCGGGGCACCATTGGACATTTCGGCGCTCCGCGATGGAAAAGAATTCCACGTTGTGGCCGTACCGGAGGAAATGAGCGCCCCGTAACATTACGGGTGATTGACGACCCCGCCCGAGCCGAATGGGCCGTGCGGCGCGCAAACACACCAGGGGCGCGTTGAAAACGTGTCCCAAGTCGACGATATCGCAGTTTCGAAAGTAATAAACCCCTGCTCCTATTCGGGTCCCGGCCGTCGCGCTATCGTTGTTCGTGAACACACCCTCCACCCACATGGACGTGGCGGACCGGTGTTGTTCCGGCACTACAGGCCGGCCACCGGACACCGTTACCGGAGCCGGGATTGTGGATATTGGGGTAGGCACGGGGGGTGCCCTCATATCGTTATCCGTGCGATTCACTTCACGCACCGTGGGGCACGGAGGTTCCCAAAAGCGGCAGGGGCTCTGCGCCACCGCTTTGAATCCGGCCACTGCAAAAATGGGGCATTGCGCCGATTCACGGAGCGCATATCCGCGAAAATTTGGGGCCACTAACCGCAGGCAAACGTCCGACTGGAATCGTATATCCGGCGCGGCCGGCAGCATGGCACGCTGGAACCCACACTGATCCACGACGGGTGATTCCAGCTGCCCGGGACAGCCTGCGGCCTATACCTGGGAATGAACCACAAGATAGGAAGATCTCATGAAGAGGTCAATGGGATTGCTCGCATCCACCCTGCTGGCCGCAGGACTTGGTATCGGGGGGACGGCAATGGCTGCCGGACCTGCCGCAGCGGATACGGGACTGCAGTCCGTCACGATTTCGGCTGAGAACTACCAGAGCTACACGGACCACAAGAGGGACGATGACAAGCGGGACTGGCGTCATGACCGCAGGTGGTGTGAGCGGAACGGCTACTGGCACCACCACAGGGGTGACAGGGACCATAGGGGTGGCTGGCACTTCCACAGCTACTGTGACGACGACCATCGGCGCGGCCGCCACTAGGTTGCCAACCGTCGCCTGACCGACCGGTCCTGGGCGACAAGGAGGGGCATCGCTTCCGGCGGTGCCCCTCCTCCGCCATTCATCGCTCCGTTCGCCGCGGCAACGCCTTCCCGCGCAACCGATCCAATGCCAGAGTCAGTACATGGACACCTGGGAACGAGAGGCCGCCGGCGTCATCAGTTTTCCCTCCGGCCGGCGCATCCGCGGCCGTGCACTGCGGCGTCCGCTCCCGCCGGGTCCGGTACCCGATTTCGCCGTCTACTTGCTCGGCAAGCGGCCGGCTCCAACGGCATGGGAACAGCGGTGGGTGCGCTGGCCGGACTTCTGGCTGCCGGCAAACACAAATGACGCCATGGATGCCCTGCGGGAGGCCTGGGACCGGGCAGAATCGGAGCGAGTTGAAATCGCCTGCCTGGGCGGCCACGGCAGGACGGGCACGGCCCTTGCCTGCATCGCCGTTATGGACGGCGTTCCCCCGGAAAAGGCAGTATCTTTCGTCCGGGATCACTACGGTCCGGCCGTGGAAACACCCTGGCAGGACTGGTACGTCAGGCATGTTGCCGGCCGGATCAAGTGACCCGCTGCCCGTTTCACAGATCCGACGCCGCCGTCGTCACCGCTCCCCGGAAATGAGCAGTTCCCGGGCACCCGCCGCGGCGGCTCCCATGGATTCCACCACCGTCCGGGTCCTCAACCGCGTGGCAGCGTCCGCTTCGGCGCCGGCGCACGGTCCCTGCGGCGCATCGGCAGCCACGGAACACCAGCGGTAAGGGTCGCGGACGATCACCGACGGCACCCACGCCAGGTCCGATGCCTGCCATTTTCCGGCTGCATCCTGGCTGAACTGCGCCCGTACCAGCAGCCCCTCGTTGTTCACCACATACCAGGGGGACAGTTCGGTGATGCCGTTGCCCAGCCCGTAAACGATCCACGTGCCTTTGTAGTTTTCAATGGGCAGCACGGAGTGTGTGTGGTGGCCATAAATCATCGTGAACTCGCCGCTGTCAACCAGGGCATGGGCCGTGTCCTGCTGCTGGGCGTTCGGGACGCTGGCATATTCGTCACCGGCGTGCATGACTCCAAGGACGATGTCCGCACCGAGCGCCCTGGCCTTCTTCGCTTTGGCAATCATGGCCGGCGCATCAAGCATGTCCACCTGCCAGGCCTGCTCGGGGTACTGGCCGTTCAGGCCGTAGGCAGCTTCGATCACCGCTATCCTGGCGGCATCGGTCTGCAGGATCAGGATGCCCTGCGAATCGGCCTCGGTCCGGTAGGAGCCCGTGTGTTGCAGGCCGGCGGCATCCAGCGCGTCGAGGGTCCGGACGAGGCCGCCGGTCCCTTGGTCGATGGTGTGGTTGCTGGCTGTGGTGCAGGCCTGGTAGCCAACGTCCTTCGACGCCGTGACGATCTGCGGCGGCACGTTGAACGAGGGATAGGCGGAGAAGGGACCCCCCGGTTCGGCGACCGGAGTTTCCTGGTGGCAGATGGCGAGGTCGCTTGCCCCGATGTACTCCCGCTGGCCTTCGAGCAACGGGGTGAAGTCCAACCCGGGTTTTCCGAGCGCCGCAGCGTCGGCACGTGCCTGGTCCCACAACTGGGCATGCACCAGCATGTCTCCGGTCACCAGAACGGACACGCAGCGTACCGCAGCGCACACCGGGCCCTTGCCCGGGGTCGGCTCCGGGGAAGGGGCCGGCACCTCCGGTGCAGCTGAAGACGGCGGTGCGGAGGCCGCCGTCGTGCTCGCCGCTTCGGCTGAACGCTGCCCGGCGCCTTGTTCAGCCAAGACACCGCACGACGACAGGCTCAGCAGCAGGGCGGCAGCGGCCAACGCCGCGACTCCCCGGCCCGCGGTTGATTTTCGGTAGCATCCTGGCGACTCCCCCATGGGCGCCATCCTATGGCGGGCCGTCCCGGAATCCCGAATAATCACCATTGAGAACCGCCCGGTTACATGAAAGGGTTGCTTCATGACCAACCCCCTCCTGAGCCCCAGCCCTTTGCCATTCGGGCTGCCCCCGTTTGCCGAAATCGAAGAGTCCCACTATTCCGAGGCAGTCCGTGCAGGCCTTGCCGGGCACTTGGCTGAGATCCGGACAATCGTAGGCAATCCGGAACCGGCAACTTTCGAAAACACCGTGCTGGCCATGGAACGTTCCGGGCAGCTCCTCCAGCGCGCCGCCGCGGCGTTCTACACTCTGGTTTCTGCCGATGCCTCGGACGGCATCCGCGTCCTCGAGACTGAACTGTCCCCGGAATTTTCCGCACATCAGGACGCCATCTACATGAACCGGGGGCTGTTTGACCGCTTCGCCGCCGTGGACACCACCGGACTCGACGAAGAATCCGCCCGGCTCGTGGAGGAGTACCTCAAGGAGTTCCGCCAGTCGGGCATCCAGCTGGACGACGCCGGGCAGGAACGGCTCAGGACAGTGAACGCAGAGTTGTCCCGGCTCGGCACTGAATTCGGTCAGCGCACCAAGGAGGCCATGAAGTCCTCTGCGCTGCTTCTTGACGACGCCGCGGAACTGTCAGGGCTGCCGGCGGACGACGTCGCCAGTGCCGCCGAAGCAGCCCGCGCGGCCGGGCACGACGGAAAATTTCTGCTCACGCTCATCCAGCCCAGCAACCAGCCCGCCATGGCGTCCTTGGAAAACCGCGACGTCCGGCGCCGCCTCTACCAGGCGTCCATCAGCCGGGGAAGCAGCGGGGGTAGCCTCGATGTCCTGGAGCTGGTGCAGTCCATGGTTGCGCTTCGCGCCGAGAAGGCCCGGCTGCTGGGGTTCGCCAACTACGCCGAGTTCACAGTGGACCGGCAGACCGCACCCGATTTCGAAGCTGTGCAGACCATGATGAACCGGCTGGCGCCTGCCGCCGTCCGGAACGCCGACGCCGAAGCGGCCGCCCTGGCAGAGGTGGCGGGCCATCCGCTCGAGGCCTGGGACTGGGCGTACTATTCCGCGAAGGTGCGGCGGGAGCGTTACAGCGTCGACGAGCAGGCGCTGCGGCCCTACTTCGAACTGGACCGGGTCCTTCGCGACGGTGTCTTCTTCGCCGCCACGGCCCTGTACGGTGTCACCTTCCACGAGCGGCCCGACCTCCAGGGCTACCACCCCGACGTCCGGGTCTGGGAAGTCCGCAACGAGGACGGATCAGAACTGGGGCTGTTCCTGGGTGACTACTACTCCCGTGAGTCCAAACGCGGCGGCGCCTGGATGAACTCGCTGGTGGATCAGTCCGCGCTGATGGGTACCAAACCGGTGGTGATCAACAACCTGAACATTTCCAAGCCTCCGGCCGGAGAGCCCACGCTGCTGACGCTGGATGAACTCCGGACCGCGTTCCACGAGTTCGGCCATGCCCTGCACGGACTGTTTTCCAACGTGACCTTCCCGCGGTTCTCCGGGACCGCAGTTCCGCGCGATTTTGTGGAGTACCCCTCCCAGGTCAACGAAATGTGGATCATGTGGCCCGAGGTGCTGGCCAATTATGCCCGCCACCATGTGACCGGCGAGCCCCTTGCCCAGGACATCGTGGACAAGCTCAACGAGTCGCAGCTGTGGGGCGAAGGCTTCGGCACCACTGAGTACCTGGGCGCGGCGCTCCTGGACCTCGCCTGGCATGTACTGGACGAATCCGGGGTTCCGGCGGATGTCCTGGCGTTCGAAGCCAAGGCCCTCGCAGCGGCCGGGGTGGCACACAGCCTGATTCCGCCGCGGTACCGGACGGGCTATTTCCAGCACATCTTCGCGGGCGACGGCTATGCTGCCGGCTACTACTCGTACATCTGGAGTGAGGTGCTTGATGCGGACACCGTGGAGTGGTTCAAGGAAAACGGCGGGCTCAGCCGGGCCAACGGCGACTTCTTCCGGAACGAACTACTGTCCCGGGGCAACAGCCGCGAACCGCTGGATTCATTCCGTGCCTTCCGGGGCCGCGACGCCAGGCTGGAGCCGCTGCTGAAACGCCGCGGCCTGGAGTAATCTCCCCTCCCCTCACGGACGACGGCGGCGGGTCACCTTGCCAGGTGACCCGCCGCCGTCGTACTGCTGTGAAGCTGTTACCAGCCGCGCTCGGCGAGGCGGTGCGGCTGGGGGATTTCGTCGACGTTGATGCCGACCATGGCTTCGCCCAGGCCGCGGGATGCCTTGGCGATGACGTCGGGGTCATCGAAGAAGGTGGTGGCCTTCACGACGGCGGCGGCACGCTGGGCCGGGTTGCCGGACTTGAAGATACCCGAGCCGACGAACACGCCGTCAGCTCCGAGCTGCATCATCATCGCGGCGTCGGCCGGGGTGGCGATACCGCCGGCGGTGAACAGGACCACCGGGAGCTTGCCGGCGGCAGCAACTTCCTTGACCAGTTCGTACGGGGCCTGCAGTTCCTTGGCCGCGACGTAGAGCTCGTCCTCGGGCAGGGCGGCAAGCTTGGCGATCTCGGAACGGATCTGGCGCATGTGGCCGGTGGCGTTGGAGACATCGCCCGTACCGGCTTCGCCCTTGGACCGGATCATGGCTGCACCCTCGTTGATGCGGCGCAGCGCCTCGCCGAGGTTGGTGGCGCCACAGACGAAGGGAACCTTGAAGTTCCACTTGTCGATGTGGTTGACGTAGTCGGCCGGGGTCAAAACCTCGGACTCGTCGATGTAGTCCACGCCGAGGGACTGCAGGACCTGGGCTTCGACGAAGTGGCCGATCCGGGCCTTGGCCATGACCGGCACGGACACGGCTTCGATGATCTTGTCGATCATGTCCGGATCGGACATGCGGGACACGCCGCCCTGGGCCCGGATGTCGGCCGGAACGCGTTCCAGCGCCATCACGGCCACGGCACCGGCGTCTTCGGCGATGCGGGCCTGTTCGACGTTGACGACGTCCATAATGACGCCGCCCTTGAGCATCTCGGCCATGCCGCGCTTGACGCGGTTGCTGCCCGTGACGCTGTTGGCGGACGAGCCGGCTTCGCTGCTTACATCAGGTGTAGACACAAAAACCCCTATGGGTAGCTAGATGTTACGTAGATCCGGTCTCTCGGTTCCGGCGCAGGCGGCAGCATAGGCGGGACAAGCCACGCCGCGCGCACACCGGATTACCGGATCCAATGACCAGGTACAGCTAATACTAGTCCCACGCTGCGACCCAGCTGAATTCGGGTTACCCCGGCAGTCCCGTCTCTTCCAGCGACTGCCGGTGCACGGTGGCAATCCGCTGGATCACGGTGACCAGGCTGGCGGCGGCCAGGAGGATAAGCGTCACCAGGAGGACCACGCTGGGAAGGCCGATCCCGGTGAATCCGGTGACCACGAGCACCGACACCAGCCGTTCCGCGCGCTCGGCAATGCCCACGTTGGCGTGGAAGCCCAGGGCTTCGGCCTTCGCCCGCGCATAGGAGACCACCATGCCAAGCACCAGGCATACGACGGCGGCGACTGCGATCGCGCGGTCCGCGCCTCCCGTGAAATACCAGATGGCAAGGCCGGCGAACAGGGCGCCGTCGGCGACCCTGTCCAGGGTGGAATCCAGGAAGTTGCCCCAACGGCCGCCGCGCTCCTGCATCCGGGCCATGATGCCGTCGAGAACGTCCGAGAAGATGAAGGCTGTTATGAACAGCGTTCCCCACCAAAGCTCGCCCAGCGGGTAGAAGACCAGCGCGCCCACCACGACTCCCGCCGTGCCCACGATGGTGATGGCGTCCGGTGAAACACCAATCTTCAGAAGCCAGCGGGCAAGCGGTGAAAACAGGGCGGTGAAGAACCCGCGGGCATGCCGGTTAAGCATGTTCGTCCTGCGGCCACGCCTCGGCAACCTGCTGGCGGACCTCGCCCAGCGTCTGCGTGATCGCTTTTGTCTGGGCGATGATGGGGAAGAAGTTGCCGTCCCCTCCCCACCGCGGGACCACGTGCTGGTGCAGGTGGCCGGCTATTCCGGCCCCGCCCACCACGCCCTGGTTCATCCCAAGATTGAAGCCACCAGGGTTGGACACCTTCCGCAGGACCCGCATGGACGTCTGCGTCAGTGCCGCGAATTCCGCTGTTTCCTCCACGGTCAGGTCCGTGTAATCCGGAATGTGGCGGTAAGGGCAGATCAGCAGGTGGCCCGGGTTGTACGGGAAGAGGTTCAGCACCACGTAGGCGGTCCGTCCGCGGTAAACAATCAGCGAATCCTCGTCGCTGCGGGCAGGGGCCACACAGAACGGACAGTCATCCTTGTTCTTGAACTGGTGCTGCCCGCCCTTGATGTAGGCCATGCGGTGCGGAGTCCACAGGCGCTGGAAAGCGTCCGGGACTCCGGCCAGGCCGAACTCATCGGTCACCTCGCCGTCGCCCGGATATCCCCCGCCAGCGCCTGTGTTCTCCTGCACGTCGCCTGCCATTCCGCTTTCGCTAGCTGGTCCGGTTGCGGACGGCTTCGACAATCCTCTGGACGGCCTCGGCGACCGGCACGCCGTTGTCCTGGCTGCCGTCGCGGAACCGGAAGGACACTGCTCCGGCTTCGGCATCCTCGCCGCCGGCAATCAGGACAAACGGAATCTTGTCCTTGCTGGCGGTGCGGATCTTCTTCGGGAAGCGGTCGGAGGAGATGTCCACCTCGGCCCGGATGCCTACGGCCTTGAGCTGATCCACGACGTCGAACATGTAGTCGTTGAAAGCTTCCGCCACGGGGATGCCAACAACCTGTACGGGTGCCAGCCACGCCGGGAAGGCGCCGGCATAGTGTTCCGTCAGCACGCCCATGAACCGTTCCACGGAACCGAACAGGGCGCGGTGGATCATCACCGGACGCTGGCGCGTGCCGTCGGCGGCCTGGAATTCGAGCTCGAAGCGCTCAGGCAGGTTGAAGTCCAGCTGGATGGTTGACATTTGCCAGGTCCGGCCGAGCGCATCTTTTGCCTGGACGGAGATCTTGGGGCCGTAGAACGCAGCTCCGCCCGGATCCGGGATGAGCTCCAGGCCGGACGCTTCAGCCACCTCGGCCAGGGTGCGGGTGGCTTCATCCCAGGTGGCGTCGTCTCCCACGAACTTGCCTTCGTTCTTGGTGGAGAGTTCCAGGTAGAAGTCGTCAAGGCCGTAGTCCTTGAGCAGGCCCAGTACGAAGTTCAGCGTGGTGGTGAGCTCGTCCTTCATCTGCTCGCGGGTGCAGTAGATGTGGGCGTCGTCCTGTGTCATGCCGCGCACGCGGGTCAGGCCGTGCACCACACCCGACTTTTCGTAGCGGTACACCGAACCGAATTCGAAGAGCCGCAGGGGCAGTTCCCGGTACGACCGTCCGCGTGAGCGGAAGATCAGGTTGTGCATGGGGCAGTTCATCGGCTTCAGGTAATAGTCCTGGCCGGGCTTGCGCACGGTGCCGTCCTCGTTCAGTTCCGCGTCGATGTGCATCGCCGGGAACATGCCTTCCTTGTACCAGTCCAGGTGGCCCGAGACTTCGTAGAGGTGCCCCTTGGTGATGTGCGGGGTGTAGACGAAGTCGTAGCCGGCATCAACGTGGCGCTGGCGGGAGTAGTCCTCCATGGCCTTGCGGATGATGCCGCCCTTGGGGTGGAACACCGGAAGGCCGGAGCCAAGCTCGTCCGGGAAGGAGAACAGGTCCAGTTCGGCGCCGAGTTTGCGGTGGTCGCGGCGTTCGGCTTCGGCGATGCGTTCCTGGTAGGCCTTGAGGGCGTCCTTGGTGGGCCAGGCGGTCCCGTAGATGCGCTGCAGCTGCTGGTTGTTCTGGTTGCCCAGCCAGTAAGCGGCTGAAGACCGGGTCAGGGCGAACGCGTTGGAGATGAGCTTGGTGTTGGGCAGGTGGGGTCCGCGGCAGAGGTCGCACCAGACGCTGTCCCCGCTCTTGCGGTCCACATTGTCGTAGATGGTGATGTCACCCGCGCCCACCTCGACGTTGACGCCTTCCCCGGCGTCGGCGGCGTTGTTCTTCTTGCCCAGGAGTTCGAGCTTGTAGGGCTCGTTCTTCATGGCTTCGCGTGCCTCGTCCTCGGACACCACGCGGCGGACGAACTTTTGGTTCTGGTTGATGATTTTGAGCATCATCTTTTCCAGGGCCTTCAGGTCTTCCGGGGTGAACGGCTCGGCGACGTCGAAGTCGAAGTAGAACCCGTCCGTGATGTACGGGCCGATGCCGAGCTTGGCGTCGGGACGCAACTGCTGCACGGCCTGGGCCATCACGTGCGCGGTCGAGTGCCGGAGGACATTGAGCCCGTCCGGCGAATCGATGGTGACGCCTTCGATGTCCGCACCCTCAGGGAGCGGCTGGTCGAGGTCTTTCAGTTCGCCGTTTACTCGGGCAACCACAACGTCGCGGCGCTCAAAGAAGAGTTCCGCGCCGGTGGTCCCGGTAGTCACCTTGGTCTCTTCGCCGTCGACGATGAGGGTGATCTGCTGGGCATCTGACACGGGTGTCTCCTATTCAAAGTTAAGGCTTCGTAGCTTGTGGCGTACGGGGACCACAGCCAGCCTCGTCCATGCTATCGGTTGAGAGATAGGCCGACCAAAGCGGCGCGTCCGGCCCAAGCGCCTGACCTCTTTCCGGGTGGAGCTCAGCTGCCGAGTCCCGTGATAGCCAGGTTGCGGCTGATTCCGTCCAGCGGCCCCTGCAACTGGAGGGCCGGATCCCAGGGGTCAGCGGATTGTTTTTCCGGGTACGGGAGGGTCTCGGTGCGGCTCAGGTCCCACGCCATGGTGGCGCTGATGCTGATCCCCCGCGGCCCGGTCCTGCGGGTGTTGCCCCGGATCAGGAGCAGCCGGGTGCCGAACAGCAACGGGCCGGCCAGCTCCTGTGCCTCATGGAAGAACACCGAGTCCACGCAACCGGTGCCGTCGTCGATGCTGATGAAAACCACCCGGCGCCCTCCGCGCATCGGGGGTGTCTGCGTGGCGATCCGGACTCCGGCCACCAGTACTTCCGTGCCGTTTCTGAGCCCCAGGAGCTTGTCCGCCGTGGTGACTCCCAGCTTGTCGAGCAGGGGCCGGTGGCTGGTCATCAGGTGTTCACTGACATCCACGGCCATAAGGTCAAGCTCGGCCCTGACGTTATCGATCATGCTCGGAGCAGGCAGTTCGGCCTTCAGGTTCCTGAGTTCAACATCGCCCAGGGGCAGGGACAGCTGGCCCTCGATGACCTCAACACCCTTTTTGGAAGGACGGTTCTGGAGGGCCTGCAGGTGCTGGACGAGGTCAGCCCGGTTGGCGGCTCCGCCGGATTCGCGGTGCAGGGTATCGAAGGCTCCCAGCTGGGCAAGCCGCTTGATGCTGGGTTTACTCAGCCTGGAGCGGGCACGCAGGTCTGCCAGCGAGTCGTAGGGCTGCCCTGCCACGATCCTTTTGAGTTCAGCCCCCGAGAGCCCGTAGATGCCGTTCAGGCTTAACCGGATGCCCAGCTTGCCGCGGTCCGGACCAGATCCGACCCGTTCCACACGGTACTCAGCGTGGCTCCGGTTGATGTCCAGGGGCAGGATGGGGATCCCCAGCCGCCGCGCTTCGGCCACCAGGAGCCGTTTGGGGTACATGCCGGGATCGTGTTCCCATAGCCCGGCCAGGAAAGCCTCCGGGTGGTGGGCCTTCAGCCAGGCGGACTGATAGGTGGGCACGGCGAAGGCTGCCCCGTGTGCCTTGCAGAAGCCAAAGCTGCCAAAGGCCTTCAGCGTTCCCCAGACCTTATCCACGACCTCGGGGGTGTAACCCCGTGCCCGGGCTTCCTTGCGGAAGAATTCCTCCACCTTGGGTTCCAGGAGTTCGTTCCCCAGGGCGCGGCGGAATTCGTCAGCCCGGGCCAGCCCGCATTTTGTCATGACATCGAAGGTCTTCAGGATTTGTTCATGGAACACCGTCACGCCATGGGTTTCCTGGAGCACGGGCTTGAGGTCCGGATGCGGATAGACCTCCGGCGCAAAACCGTGGCGGTGTTCCAGGAAGGGACGCACCATGTCCGACTTCATGGGCCCCGGGCGGAACAGCGAAATGTCGATGATGAGGTCGTTGAATTCACGCGGGGCCATCTTGCCGATCAGTTCCCGCTGCCCGGGGGATTCTATCTGGAAGCAACCCAGGGTGTGCGTGCTCCGGATCAGCTCGTAGGTTGGTTCGTCATCCAGTGGCACCGCGTTAAGGTCAATGCGGCCGTCAGCCGCGATGTAGTCCGGGCCCGTTCCGTCCGGGCCGGGTCGATGGGCGCCGGCTGCCACTACCTCGGCCTTGGTGGGATGCAGCCTGATAACTTCCCGGACAGCAAAGGCCATGGCGCTCTGCATCCGGACGCCGAGGACGTCCAGCTTGAGCATGCCCATCGGGTCCATGTCGTGCTTGTCGAACTGGCTCATGGGCAGGCCAAGTCCGCTGGGCTGGACGGGTGTCCTGTCCAGCAGGGTGGCATCGCCGAGGATCACCCCGCAAGGGTGCATCGAGATGTGCCTCGGCAGGCGGTCCAGCCTCTCGGTTAAGTCAACTAGCAGGTCCAGTTGCTGGTTTTCCGCGAAATCCCGCTGCTCCACCCTGCCCGCGAACTCTTTGAGCTCTGGCTTTTCCACCAGGGCTTCACGGAAGTTCCTTGCAGAGAAGCGCCAAAGCTGCTTGGCGATCTCGCCGATGTCGCCGTCGTCCATGCCAAGCGCCATACCGGCGTCACGGACCGCACCGCGAGCGCGGTAGCCGTTCTGCATGCTCATGAGCGTGACGCGTTCCGCTCCGAAGCGGTCAAAGATCCGCCGGTAGACATTGTGCCTTTCGGCACTTTCGACGTCGATGTCGATGTCCGGAAGCGTGGCCCTGTCACGGGAAAGGAATCGCTCGAAGATGAGGTCGTGCTGCAGGGGATTCACCTGGCTGACATCAATGAGGTAGTTCACCAGGCTGGAGGCGCCGGATCCCCTGGCCGCTGCCCTGACTCCCATTTCCAGGATCATCCGGGAAACTTCGGCCACGGTCAGGAAGTAGGAGGCAAATCCCAGATTGGCGATGATCCGCAGTTCGTGTTCCAGCCGTGCCCGCATTTCCGCCTCGGGCTTCCCTGATATCCCCGGGAACCGGCGTCCGATGCCCGCCTCGCAGCGCAGGGTCAGCTCAACCAGGGGGTCGCCCGCAATGCCGATGACGGACGCCTCAGGAACAACCGGCCGCTTCCATCCCATATCAGTGACGGGATCCATCCGGCAGCGGTCCGCGAGCGCCTCGGTCTGGCCCAACAGCCTCGTGAGGTCAGTGGCGCCGTAGCCGGCGGCATGGATGATTTCCTGCCCGAGTTCGAGCATTTGGGCGGATGTTTTCAGCCACCCCCTTCCATTGGGCTGCAGCAACGGCTCCGCTGTCAGCTCGGGAAGCGATTTCAAGGTGCGGGCCGAATCCAGCACGTCCGCCGTGGCTGCGCCATCCTCCGCGCAGTACCGCACCGCGTTGGTCAGTACGGCCGGAACGCCGTGCTCGGCAGCAAGCTTGAGCATGCGCACTGCATGGGCAGTGCTCAGCGCCTCACCGGGAGCACTGAGGTGCGACACCACTTCGGCTGCCACGGTTCCCTTCGGCATGCCGTCAAGCCATTGTTTGAAAAGCGTGCGGGGGCGAAGGTACCGGCGTCCGCCCATTGCCCTCCCGACATCGGAATCCGGTCCCACCAGCACCGTCAGCACCGGCTCCAGTGTTTCCGGGTGCAGAGCCCGAGAAGCGATTTCGGCGCGGGTCACAGCGACTGGCACCACTCCCCCGGCTTTGCCGGAGGTACGGGCATGGGCATCTGAAATCAGCCGGCAGAGGGCGCGGTAGCCCGCACCGTCGTTGTGTCCGTGGGCAAGCACGACGACGCGGCCGGCGAGCTGGGTGCGGAGGTCGCCGTCGTCGTCGAAGACCGCCAGGTCAACCCCGACGACGGGATCCAGGCCCGCCGACATGCAGGCCTTGAGGTGTTTGACGGTGCCGTACAGGCCGTCCCTGTCGGTGCAGGCAAGCGCCGTGGCGCCGTCGGCGGCAGCCGCCTGGGCGAGCTCATCCGGCCAGGACACGCCATAGTGGGCACTGAAGGCTGTGGAAACGTGAAGATGGGTGAAACTCATGCTGATTGTGGCCTTAGGGCATCGTGGATCTTCAGCAACCTCCACCGACCGTTTCCGATGTTCCTTGTCAGGTCAAGGGTGAGTGTTTCATGGGGTTGCGGGGTTTCCTTGGCACCGGTTGGCCGGACCTGGACGCGCCAGATTTCGTGATCCACCAGTCCCGGGCCGGTTCCCAGCGGCGCCCGGGTTTCCTCCACCCACCACTGACGGCGTTCAAACCAGTGCACCGGCTCTGCGCAGACCGTGTAATGCCGACCTGCCCAGGTGAGTGCGGACGGCTGGCCGGCTGGCGAGCAGACGACGTCCACACCTTCGCTGAACAAGCCCATCGGCGCCTCCCGGAACTGCACTCCCCTTCCCGAACAGGCGATCGCACCGCCGGCGGGGAGAAACTGAATTGATTCGATTTGAGATACTTGGTTCGAATATATCTTCGAATAATTCAAGTCTACGCCGGAGCCGGGACAAAAACTACAAGCCCTCGGGTTCAGGGCTGCCGGCGACTGATGTTGTTGTTAACGCCCGGAGGAATCCGTAGCGCTCAAGGATCGGCCTCCGCATCCGTCCGGAGTGCCGGTCGTACACAGCGAGTAAGTCCCTTGCGGAAGTCACTGGCCCCCGCGCTACCGCCGCCGGCCTGGAGCCAGAGGACCGCCGGCCGGCCCCACTCCTGCTGGTCATTGATATTCGAACATATCTTCGAACACTTTGGATCCAGGCCGGAGGCTGACAAAACCTTGATCAGGGGTGGACGGACGGGAGCGCAGGGAGCAGGATGGAGCCATGAGCTCCCACGACGCACTCCTGAAGCACGTAGCCATCGCCGCCAAGGACTCCACCTTGGTGGCGACTTTTGATATAGACGGCAACATCCCCGGGGCGGGCGCCTACGTTGTGGGCCTTGTCGCGGCCACGCCGGATCATTCCCATCAGCGAAGAATGGGAATTGAGTTCATGAACGGCGAAGCTGTGTCCTTCTATTGCTTCAGCCACGACGGCACAGAGGAGAATTTCGACCTCAGCGGCGTGACGCACTCAGGCAGCACCATTACCGGCAACTTTCCCATGAGTACCGTCCTGGGCCTGGAAAAGGGTCACCTGATGACGGCCTTCAGCGACGCTGACGGCAGGGGCTACCAGGCAAACGTGCCCGTGGAAGAATCCCTCTGAGCCGCTAGTTGCTGGCGTTGTGCACTTTCATCTCAAGCTCGGTGAAAGCCGTGATCATCGCCCGGTAGGTCTTCTCCACGATGTCCGGGTCGATGTCCTTCTTCTCGGCGGCGGCGCGGACATGTTCGATGACCTTCTCCACCCGGCCGGGAGCCCGGACCTCCGCGTCATCACCCTTCAAGGTGCCTGAAATCCGGATCAGGCGTTCACGGCGGGCAATCAGGGTGACAATCTGCTCATCAACTTCATCGACGGCCACACGGACAGCTGCGAGCTGCTCCCTGTCGGCCTGGGCGTCTTTGTCGTGTCCGTGATTTGTGGGCATGTGCATGACAGTATCTAAGAATGCAGCCTCGAGTCGACTTCATTTCATTGGGCGTCCGCAGTGTTGATGCCTCCCGCGCCTTCTACGTCAACGGCCTCGGCTGGCCGGTCCACCGGGAAGTCCCCGGCGAGGTGGTGTTTATCCAGGCAAATCACGGCCTCATTCTTTCCCTCTGGGACGCGGGCCAGATGCAGGCCGAAGCCTCCGTGGACATCCCTGCCGGGGTCCCCTGCATCACGTTGAGCCATAACGTGGGCAGCACGGCGGACGTTGACCGGGTCATGGCCGATGCCGAGGCTGCCGGGGCCACCGTGGTGGCCTCGCCGAAAACCCAGCCCTGGGGCGGGTACACCGGATACTTCGCGGACCCGGACGGCTTCCGCTGGGAAATCGCCTTCAATCCCACCTGGTCCGTGGACGCCGCCGGCAACGTCACGGTCTGAAAGCCGGCTAGAACAGGCTTCCCACCGGCTGGATAAGTTCCGGCGAGTCATTTTTCACATTCCCGACGGCGGTGCCAACAGCATCGATGGTCCAGCCTTCGGCGACGTCGTGCGCACCGGCCCGGACCAGATCCACCAGCCCCGCGGCATCGTCCGCCTGCGGATCCAGCCATGCCTGCATGGTCTCGCGGTCCATGGGCAAGGGCACCCTGTCGTGCAGGGCGGTGAGTTCAGCCAGCACTCCCCCGGCGTAGCCGTCCGGCGGTGAATCGGTCGTCATGATGGAGGTGGAAAGCATCCAGCGCTGCGGGTCCCCCTCGGGCTTGGAGGGATCCTTCCACCACTCATACAAACCGGCGAACACCAGCGGCCGGCCGTCCTTCGGGTGCACATAGTAGGGCTGCTTGCTGCGGCCTTCACCCTTCCACTCGTAGTAGCCGTCCGCCGGAACCGCGCAGCGCCTGGAGCGGGTCGCCTTGCGGAAAGCCGGCTTCTCCAGGACGCTCTCGCTTCGCGCATTGATCATTTTCGAACCAATGGAAGGGTCCTTGGCCCAGGACGGCACCAGCCCCCAGCGGGCCACGTGCAGTTGCCGGACCGGGCTGCCGTCCACCAGCCGCTCCAACAGGATAGGCACGTCAGCGGTCGGGGCAACATTCCACGACGGCGGAACCACCAGCTCCTCTTCCAGTTCTGCGTCAAATTCTGCCAACAGGTCCCCGACGGCCCTGGCCATCACGTAGCGTCCACACATGGCACCAGCATGCCACCGCCCGCATCCGGTGTCACCCGGCGTAACCATGGCGTTCCTACGGCACCCCTGCGCCAGGGGAATACCGGCGGCCGGGTTACGGTTGAGGACAAAGACATCTGATTTGATAACGACGAGCAATAACGAGCTTGAGGAGAACTCCGTGGATTTCACTCCCGAATCCGGCACCATCACCATGTTTTCGACCACCTGGTGCGGATACTGCAACCGGCTGAAGAAGCAGCTGGACGCCCAGGGCATCGGTTACACCGAGATCAACATCGAAGAAGTCGAAGGCACCGCCGACCTCGTGGAACAGCTCAACGGAGGCAACCGCACCGTCCCAACCGTGCTATTCCCGGACGGTACCGCCGCCACCAACCCGTCGGCAGCCGAAGTAAAGAGCCGGCTCGCGGCCTAGGGGTCATCTCATTCAGCGCAGAAGGCCGGGCACCGCGGGTGCCCGGCCTTCTGCATATCCGCAGGTTCCGGCAGCCCCTGCACCGCCGGCTAGCCCCGCAGGCTGGCAAAGTCCGCGTAGTCCAGCTGCGCATAGCCGGCGTAGGTGTTGATGACCGCCGCTTCGATGGCCGCGACGTCGAGTCCGGGAACCAGGTCGTCCACCGCGCCGGCAGTTGCCGGGTTCCAGTCCAGCCCCAGGGCCGCGTAGCTGGCTTCCAGGACTATGCGGATCGGTGCCGAGTTCTGCACCACGATGACCGAACTGAACAGCCAGCCTCCTGAGACCACCCGCTGGGCCGTGCCGATCAGTTTGACCCGGTGCTGCGGATCTGCCGGGTCGAGGCCGTGGACGCTGAACTCACCCGGGCAGTACTCACCCGGGATTTCGCCGACGGCGGCGTGGACCCCGGCGCTCCGAAGCGCGTCCGCCAGCATCCCGCCGAAGAAGGCGAAGCGCCCCTTCGCGCCGGCAATGGCATCGGCGTGAGGTTCCACATGGTCGACGATCAGCGTTCCCTGGTGGTAGGCCGCGGCCCGGCCGCCGGCCTTCCGCACCAGCGGTTCAAAACCCAGCTCCCGGCAGGCACGGGCGGCAGCCTCAAAGCCGGGAAGGTGCGCGTCGCGCTGGCCGAAGGCGACCGTGGGAGCAGGGCGGTAAAGCCTAAGCGTCGGGCCGATCCGCCCGGTCTTAGCCATGCCCAGCAATTCAATGCCGAATTCGAGGTCACGCGCCGCACCCAGCGACTCCTCCTGCCGGACAATGGTCAGCGAGGCTGGTACGCCGGCCGCATGCTGCATGTTGCTAAGCTCCCTTATGGTCATTCTGCAATTCCTGGTCGTCGCCGCTGCGTTCGCCGTCATTGACGCCATCTGGCTCAAGACGATGAACCCCTATTACCGCCGACAGATTGGTGAGCTGCTGGCCGACAAGCCCAATCTAGGGTACGCGGTGGTCTTCTACGTGATCTACATTGCCGGCATTGTCTTCTTCGCCCTGCGCCCCGCGCTCGACGGCGGCAGCTGGCTCAGCGCCGTCGGCTACGGTGCCGCCCTGGGCGCCTTCGCCTACGCCACGTACGACCTCACCAACGCCGCGACGCTGAAAACGTGGCCCTTGCAGCTGATCGTTGTGGACATTCTCTGGGGCGCGGCGCTGACCGGCCTGGCCACGCTGGCCGGTTGGCTGGTATTCCACCAGAACTAGGGGCAGCAGGACCAGCCCCGCAACAACGGACCTCCGCAGCAGCTACGTCCTGCGGAGGGTCAGGATCTGTTCCGCCCGGCCGAAAGGCCCGGCGAGGTCGTGGAGCACAGTTGACGTCAGCCCGATACCGTCGGTGCCGAAGGAGACGGCGTTGTCCAGGCCCAGCCAATCGCCGGAGGGTTTCCGGTACATGTGGATCTGCAGGTCCAGGTTGGGGAAGGCATAGCTGTCCTTGCCCGGGGGTACGCGGGCGGCTATTCCGTTCGCCGTATCAACCAGCCCCATCAGCCGTGCGACGTCGCCGCTGTCCTCCCTGTCGGTGAGCGGATGCGCGGTGCGCAACCAGACGGTGCCGGAGCCCGGACGGTGTCCGTCCGCAACGCGCATCTCAAGGGAGCGGATGTAACCTCCCGGCCAGACGCTCGCACCGTCGTATGGCGAGCACTCCTCCGGCCCGGGAATGCGGGTGTCTTCCACCGCGGCCACCGCCGATGTGTCGGACGTGATCATCCGCCAGGCAGTGGCCCGGATGGCCACCCGCCCCCCGGCCACCAGTTCGGCCTGGAGCAGTTCGATGGTGCGTCCGGGGCGAAGCGTGGTGGTCAGGACTTCGAAGTCGCCGCCCGGAATCAGTCCCAGGATCTCGTAGCTCAGCCGGGCCATCCTGACGTCGTCCCGCGGCGAGTGCCGCTCCAGGCAGTCCGCCATGATCCCGGACGCGGGCGCCATGTGCTGTTCATGCTCGTTCCAGGCGCCCTGGGCATGAATCGTGGAACGGAATCGTCCGCCGCCCAATGACTGGTAGTAGAACCCGCCCTCGGCAAGTTCCGGAAGTGCAGCAGTCAACGTCGACCCTTTCGCATGGCTGGTGATGATCCCAGAACACACTATCGCCTGCCGGCCCGCAGCATCCCCTCGTCCTCACAGCTTCCTCATATCAGGGCCTCACGGCCGGCATAAGTCCGGAGCCTGGAAATTAGGGCTTGACTCCTCTCAAAAACAAACAGCGCAAGGGCAGGCGGGGGACGACGGCACGGCCGCGTCCCCCGCCGTGATGCTGCACTGTTTCTGTGGAGTCTTTCTGCGCTGCCTTCCTGTGCTCGGCACCCCGTACGGACTAGACTCAGGAGTCGGTTCTCCTAACTACGCTCGGAAGAGGTAATCCCCTGATACGAGTCATCAGCTACAACCTTCGCAAGCACGCGGCACGCGGCGAACTGCTGGATCTGGCCCGCGACTTCGGGATAGATGCCTTGTGCCTGCAGGAATGCGACACCACCGATTTGCCGGACACGCTGGGCCCGCTCCACCTGGCCGATTCAACGAAGGGCAACAGGCTGGGGCTCGCCATCTACTACCGGATGGACCGATTCACGGCCTTTGATACCAACACGTTCGCGTTGAAGAAGTCGTTGCACGACCGGGTGCTGGCCCCGGCCCATGAGCGTTTGATCGGCACACGGGTGGTGGACAATGAAACAGACCATGAGCTGGTGATCGCCTCATTCCATGCCGCTCCCCTGACGGCCTCCAATTCGTTGCGCCGCAAACAGATCAAGGCGGCACACGCGGAGCTCCTGGGCATGGGCAGCGGGCTGATGACGCTTATGGTGGGCGACTTCAACTACCCGTTCTTCACCAAGAACCTCACCGAACACATGAAGAATTCCGGCTACGAACTCTCGCTCAGCGACCGGCGAACCTATACGAGGTACAAGGTCTTCAAAGGCCATTTCGACTTCGCCACCTCCCTCGGCCTGGACATCGAGAGTGTGGAAACCCTGCCGCGCGGCGCCTCGGACCACCTTCCCATCCTGGTGTCAGCGGAGTACGGCCAGGATTACGGACCCATCCAGGGAACGCCCCAGCCCTGACGCCGACCACCAGCCCGGGAGGCCCCAGTGCGCCGCGATTGGATCCTGAAAGCCGTTCCGGGCATCCAGCTGGCACGGACATACCAGCGGTCCTGGCTTCAACCAGATCTGGCCGCCGGAGCAGCCCTTAGCGCAGCCCTGATACCGGCCGGAATGGCCTACGCTGAAGCCGCCGGCCTTCCCGCGATCACCGGACTGTACGCGTCTGTGGTTCCCATGCTGTTCTACGCCGTTTTCGGGCCTGCCCGGGTAATCATTGTGGGGCCCGATTCTTCGCTGGCGCCCATGATCGCCGCCGCTGTGCTCCCGCTGGCAGGACGGGATCCTGACCATGCCGTGGCGCTCGCAGGCGTCCTGGCCATCCTGATCGGAATCTTCCTTGTCGCCGGCCGGATCTTCAGGCTGGGCTTCGTCACCGGACTGTTGTCCAAGCCGATCCGGGTGGGCTACCTCAATGGCATCGCGCTCGCCATCATGGTCAGCCAATTGCCCAGGCTGCTTGGGATCACGGTATCGGGAGACTCACTACCGGCCCGGGCCACGGAGACGGCCGAAGCCGTTGTGGGGGGAGCCACCAACCCTGTGGCGCTGCTGTTCGGAGCTGCCACGGTGGCAATCATCGTGGCCGGCCGCTCCCTCCCCGGTAAGGTGCCCGGCGTGCTCCTGGCTGTGGGGGCCTCCATCGCAGCGGCCGCCGCCCTGGACCTCAGGGATGCCATGCCCATGGTCGGAGCGCTTCCATCGGGCTTGCCGAAACCGGCCCTCGAGGGCGTCACTATGGAGGACGTCGCCGGCCTCATTGGACCTGCTGCCGGTATCGCGCTCATCGCCTTTGCCGATACGTCGGCGTTGTCCAAAAGCCTCGCAGGACGCCGCGGCATCCACACCAGCGGCAACCAGGAAATGGGGGCGCTGGGGATCGCCAACGTGGCAAGCGGCATGCTGGGCGGCTTTCCGGTCTGCGGCAGCTCATCCCGGACGCCGATAGCGCTCGACGCCGGGGCGCGCACCCCCTTCAGCGGCATCGTGGCGGCAGCCCTGGTGGTGGTATTCATGGTGGCAGCCCCCGGGGTGACAGCCTATCTCCCCACCACCACGCTGGCCGCGGTCGTCATGGTTGCAGCGGCCTCGCTGGTGGATATCAAAACCCTGCTCCGGCTGGTCCGGATGAGCAGGATGGAAACGGTCCTGCTCGTCGCCACATTCCTTGGGGTCGCGTTCGTGGGGGTGCTGCAGGGCATCGTCATCGCCATTTCCCTCTCGCTGATCGCGTTCATCCGGCGGGCGTGGGATCCGTACCGCACCGAACTGGCGAGCCTGGAAGACATCCCGGGCTACCACGACCTGAGCCGGCACCCGGAGGGCAAGCGCGTCCCCGGCCTGGTGATCGCCCGTTTCGATGCGCCGCTCTTCTTTGCCAACGGAGCGGTTTTTGCGGAGCACATCCGCAATCTTGTGGCGAACGCGCCCGCGCCCGTGAAGTGGGTCATTGTGGCTGCCGAGGCCATCACGGACCTGGACACCACCGCCTTGGACGACCTCGTGGAGCTCGACGACGAACTTGCCGGCCAGGGCATCAGCCTGGTTTTTGCCGAGTTGAAGGGACCGGTCAAGGACCGCCTGCTCAAGTTTGGCGTCAGCAGCAGGTTTGGTCCGGACCACTTCTTCCCCACGGTCAACAACGCGGTGCGCACCTACAAGCGGACGTTCGGGATCTAGCCGCTGTTGTTAGCCGGCTCAGTCCGAACCCAACGGAATCACGTCGAGGCGCGATCCCGGGCCTATGACTATGAGGACACGGTCCGCCGCGACACCGTCCAGTGCCTCGGCGAGCCGTTCGGGCAAGTCGCCCGCGGCACCCTCCGCAGCGGTCGCGGTGACGGATGTCCCGGCACCCGGAGTCGCAGCGCCGGCGTTCGCAGCGCCGGAGGTGCCGGCGTCGGCCTTCCGCCAGACGGTGACACTCGCCCCGGTAACCTCAGCCGCCACCCGAACTAGCGGCTCCGGGTCACCGGCCGCCACCAGGATCACTTTCCGCACCGTGCGTTTGCGGGGCGCAGCGGCCGCGGTGAGGGAACGGTCGTGCCGCCATACCGCGAAGTGGTATCCGGCGGCGAGTCCCGTGGCCACGAGCAGGCCCAGCGGCGCCCTGATCCGGTCCACCAGGCTTCCGCCGCTGATGTCGTCGAGCAGGAATTCGAAGACCCGGTACCCGATCACCAGGAGCGTGATGACGGCGACGATGGCGCTCAGGCCGAAGACTGCGATGAGGTACACCCGCCGGCCGCGGCGGCCAAGTTCAGTCGGTTCCGGCGGCACTCCCGGCTTCCAGGTCAGCCACCACAGCGGACCGCCGACTGCCAGGGCACTGATGCCGCCCAGCAGGAGGGTACGAATGCCGTCGCCGGCCAGTGGCGTCGCTGCGATGCTAAGGGCCGAGTTGACCACGATGCCGATGCCGGTGGCCGCAGCAACCAGACCGACGCCGGAGGTCACTAGCTTTGCTGCCTGCAGGGTGGTGTCTGATCGCCCCAGGGAAACGGTCCGGTGGTACGCCCAGACGAGGGAACCCACTGCGCCCGCAGCTATCGCCGCCCCAAGCGGCTCCAGGATTTCGCCGACCGGGTCCGAACGGTCAAAGGCCAGCCGGAGCAGGACAAACAGGACTGTGCCCGTGCCGCCCACAGTCAGGAGGACGGCCCCGAGGATTCCGACCACCACCAGTGCCACATCGGCGAAATCCGTTTTCAGCCGGCGTCCGCCGTCGTGAATCCAATGCCACCACCAGATAGCGGCGCCGCCGGCGCCCCAGGCGAGCGACTGCAGCACGAACCTCCACCACGGATCCCCGATGGACGCCGATGACGTGAAGCCCTGGATCGCAGTGTCCAGGAGATTTGCGAGCGCTGTCACAGTTCCGCCCACACCGATGATGAGCCCGAAAACCGCCCCCACCACCGTGGGAACATCCGCGAGCAGCGAGGGGCTCTTTCGCGGATGCCGCCACATCCAGCGATGCCAGGCCAGAACTCCTGCCCAGACCAGTCCGTTGGACAGTGACAGCTGCCACCCCAGACGTTCGCCTCCGATGACGGACGCCGCGGCGCTGAGCAGCCCGGTGGCAGATGTGATGAGCGAGACCGCATACATGCCGGTCAGGTAAAGTCCCCAGCCCGCGGACGACCGCTCAACGGCGTCGTCGAGCCGCCGCCACACGAACCACCAGAGGGCGGCTGCCATGGGCCCGCCGATCAGTGTGAACGCCAGCGACCGGGCCAGGCCTGCCACATCACCTGCGACAAGCACCGTGCCGGCGCCGAGGAGCCGGCCCAACAGGCCGCTCAGTCCGATGGCCGTCACCACCACCAAGGCGAAAAGCAGCGTGTATACGATGAGGCGGCGGACCGTCGGCTGGGCGGACCCCGCCGCCGGGGCAGGCACCGGCCGGACGGCGGTCATTGCTTCACCGTCCGGTTCGTGCAGACCCTGAGCTGCCACGGCGCGGAATCGATCAGCCATTTTCCGTCCGTCTTGACGAGGTCAAACACGTCCTCCATCTCGTAGTCCGAGTTCCCGAAGGGTCCGCCCCCGTTCGACACCACGATCAGGACCCGGACGTCAGCAGACGAGGCCCGCTCAGTGGTGGACACCAAAGTGACCCGCAGGTTGTCCGTGGAGGCACGCTCAAAGTCGACGCACTGAGTGCGGGCCGTTTCCGTGAGGTAGGCGCTAGCCGCCGACTCATCGCCGTCGATGACGGCTGCGGAGTAGCGCTGCACCACGCCCTGGGGCGTGGACTCGTCTAGCAAGGCCGGTTCGCCCCGCGAGAAGACCACCGCCAGGGCAGCCACCGCAAGGACGGCGATAACTGCCAGGATAATCACGAGGATCCTGTTCGGTTTTCCCGCCGCTGCTTCCATGTGGTCAGTATGTCGCACTGCCCACACCCTAGCTACGGTACTTTCGGCCCTATCAGCAGTGATTGGCATGAACGAGGCTGAAGACAATCGTTGCCTCATGGGAAAGGAATCATGCGCAGAGCACTGGCTGCCATGTTGCTCGTACTGCTCGGCCTGGTAAGCGGTTCAGCCGCCGCCCGCGCCGAGCCGCCGGTGGAGATCGTGGTGGAAGACGGTGCCGGCGTCCTGGACCGCAACCGCCTGATCCCGGCCGTGGAAGCCATGGACTTCTACGAACCCACCCGGGTTGCCGTGTTCACGTACCGGGGCTCGGCGGAGGACAACCTAAACGAAGAAGTCCTTCGCTTCGCCCGGGCGCAACATCCGGAATGGATCAGCGGGGACGGCCAGAAATGGGCGGACGGTTTGTTCATCTTCGCGGTGGACCCGGTGGGACGCCATGTGGGCACCTACATGGGCGAGGACCGCAAGGTTTCCCTGGAACAGCGCGAGGACATCCAGAACGCCTCCAAGGATTTGCTGCGCGATGCCCAGTGGACCGACGGAACCATCGCCGGCATCCGGCGCGGGGCGGAGCTGATCAACCAGCCCTGGTACCGGTCCACGGCATTTCTGGTGACGGCATGGAGCTCCGCCGCCGCGGCCGTCCTCGGTGCCGCGGCATGGTCGGTCGTGCGGTGGCGCACCAGGGCCGCCAGCCGCAAGGAGCTCGCCCGCGGGGACGCCAGCTACTCCAGCGTCAGCATGGATCTCCAGGTCACCGAGCTCAACGCCGGCACCATCCCGGAGTCCTCCCGGTACGGCAGCACCGTCCTCGAGAAGCACCGCACCTTCCTGGCAAAGTACAAAACCGCCACGGAGCTGGCCAACCGGGCGCACGCGCTCACTCCACGTGCCATGAGCCGGCGGCCGAACCTCAGGCTGGTGCGGGATTTTGCCGACGCCTCCGCTGAACTGGATGCCCTGGATGACGTCATTGCGGACACCAACGCATTGCTCAACCGCGGATCTGCGTGGGCATCTGCCTGGGACCGGCAACTGGCACCGTTCCGCAGTGACCTGGCAGCCCTGGAACAAATGCTCAGCAAGCGGCACGCCGCGGGCGACTCGGCGACTGCCGCGGCACTGCGGTCCTTCCGCGACGAGAGCCACCGGGACATTGAGAGGTGGTCGGCTGAACTCGCCGAGGGCACCATGAGCCCTGAAACGGCCTTGGACCGGCTACGGGATGCCCGGACGCACCTGACCGAACTGCTGAAAAACCACGCAGACACAGTCATCGCAGGCTTCGCGAAGACCGACCGGGAGGCCAGACTGATGCGAGAGGAAATGGACAGCGCGCAGGCCGGTACAAAGGTCAAGTACGGCCGTACTTACGAACCCAGCATCCTTGGCACGGTCTATCCGTCGTACTACTTCTTCTCAGTCCCCGCCTTCAACACCGGGTTCAGCACCGGGGTGGGGAGCGTCAGCACGGCCCGCGGCGGTGGCGGCACCACCGGCTACGGCGGCAGCGGAGGCAGTTTCTCCGGGTCCGGGAGTTCGTCCAGTTTCTAGGCACGGTTCAAGGCCCCGAACTGCCGGCGGTGCGGCCGCTGCGGCCCGCCACCGGGTCTCGACAAGGATCCCGGATCGGAGGAAGCTGAGCATCGTAAAGCGATCACTACATCGGTTCGCCGCATCGATTCAGACCAGGCAAACCGACTCCGCTGTCCGGTCGCGCACGCGGGTCCGGACAGCCCCATCCGCAACTCCGATTGATGGAGAGAGCCATGACCACGAACGTTGTCGCTCAACTCGCAGTAAAGTCGCACAATTCTCCGGACGAAAAGCGCCGCCCGGACAAGACGGAAGTGGATCTTGTATCCGTCGACGCCTACACCATCGGAAGATTCAAGTTTGAACCCGGCTGGCGTTGGTCCGAGTGCATCAAGCCCGTCGTCCAGACCGATTCGTGCCAGCTCAGCCACGTTGGTTTCTGCGTTTCCGGCAAGCTCACGGTCCAGACTTCTGACGGCAGCCAGATCACCATCGCCGCTGATGACTCCTACAGCATCCCGCCAGGGCATGATGCATGGGTTGAGGGAGACGAGCCCTTTACGGGCATCGAGTTCGTCAGCGCCGCAGTGTTCGCCAAGGCCGCCGAATAGCAGCCAGGCGGCGTCTGGCAGCCCAGGTGCACAGCAGCTTCCCTACTGCGGGTGGATCCTGTCCACAATGAAATCCCCGCCGGGAATGACCGTGGTTTCATGGCCGTCGTCGAAACGCACCACGTAGGGCGGCGCTCCGTCAGCGCCATGGACCTCAATGATCTGGCCGTGCCGCTCCGCCGATCCGACCGTCTTGCCCCGGATAGTGATCCGGTCTCCCTGGGTTGCCTTCATGGCAATCACCTCCAAGAACCAGAGTACGAGTGTCGGGGCAGGGATAACAGGGCCGTTCCGCACTGGCAGGACGGGGGTTTCAGGCCGGGCGCCTATGCGGCGCCGGCCGGCATCTGGCGCTGGTGGCCGCCTGGCAGGAGTATTGGGATACAACGGATCTTGACCCTGGCACGGGACCGAGGGGGGAGCTGCTATGGCGGAGGAGAAACCGACCAGCTGGTGGGCTACGCTGCCCGGTCTGCTGACCGCCGCCGCAGCGGTGATCACCGCTGTGACGGGGCTGCTGCTCGGCCTGGGGCAGCTTGGGATGTTCGACGCCGGCAAGCCCGCAGCTTCAACGGCAGGCTCCTCCGCCGCCGGCGCGTCCTCACAACCGGACGGCACCGTGCCGCCGTCGGGTGCCGGGTCCGGCGCCGCTAACAGCCCGGAATGGGCCGTGGCCCTGCCCGCCGAACGCCGCTACCGGGCTGCCGACGTCGAATACGAAATTCTCGGTGCCCGTGCCCGCCCTGATGTGTCCGGCAAGATCGCGGTGACGTTTATGCTCAGATGCACCAACCACGGCAGGTACGACATCAACTTCTGGGACTCAACATTCAGGCTGAACGCGAGCGGGGTGAGCCACTCCCCCGATTCCGGCCTGAACGAGCTGGTGGCTGGCGATGCAAGCAAATCGGGCGATGTCCGCTTCACTATCCCGGCGGACACGCGCGATGCGGTCCTTCGCATCAAATTCGCAGAGGGCGAGGGCACGGTTCAGATCGAGATATCCCCGCCCTGAAACCCCGGGCGGATACGTGGCGACGGGGAAGGCCGGTGACCGGCTGCCCCCAAGGCAGCAGATCACCGGCCTGTCCTCCTGTTCCCTGCCCCCGGCGAGAACGGGACGGAAGGCTAGGCTCCGGCGCGGACGAAAGTCACGCCGCCGGTGGCCGTCAGCCAGGACAACGGGTGCGTGACGGTGGCGTTGACGCCGTTCATGCCGCCGCTGATCACCTGTCCGTCGCCGACGTAGATGCCCACGTGGCCGGACTGCACCACCATGTCGCCGGGCTGGGGTTCCCCCACCACTGAGCCGTAGTTCATGAACTGCATGGGTCCCAGGTCGCCGACGGGAATGCCTGCGGAGCCAAGTGCCTTTTCCACCATGGCGGTGCAGTCCTGGGTGATGCCCAGTTGGGCATAGGCGGCAGAAACCATGGCGTCATTGACGCCGCCGGCAGCCGGGGCAGGGGCGGGCGCAGCCGCCTGGACCTGGACGGAAACGGCAGGGGCCGCCGGCGTCGCGGCCGGTGCCGGAGCTGCCGCCGGGGCCGCCGCTTCTGCCGGGGCGGGCTCTGCAACCGGCACTTCGACCGGAGCGGGGGTGGTGCTGACGTCCGGCCGCTCGAAGCTGATCCTGACGTGGGAGTCCGCGCTGAGCGGGGCACCCACCTGGGCCTGGGCATCGAGGCCGGATGCCGGTGCCGAGTCGCGTTCCGCGGGAGCCTCGGCGGCCTGCGCAGCCATCCCGCTGGACAGGACCAGGCCCGAAGCCGCCGCAATTACCGCGGCCTGGCGGCCAACCTTGCTCCTGCCGCGGGCCGTTGGGAACCCGGAGCGCCCTGCAGGCGCTGTTGACGGATGATGAGCGGGCAGTTTGCGTGAAGACATGAAGTAACCTCTCCCGATGCCTGCGAGGTTAGCTGTCGGATTCGGATGGGAGACACCCGGCCGCAGTTGCCATCCGCTCAGCGGACGGCGTGCGGCTTCACCCCGAAGACCTGCACAAGAATCCTGCAGGCCAAAAGTGGTTTCCCCGTCCCTGCCGGATGGTTTCGATCGGATCCCGGACCGCGGCAGGGTTAGGCAATCCGCCCGGGAGTGCCCGTATCTGAGATAACCGGCACCGTTCCACCGTACGCGTGCCTCTCGGGCGATGTCACATTTGAGTAACGCGCTGCCGGACCAAGGGCGGGATGCAGATTTCGGCTGCTGTGTACTCGGGTACTGCGGCAATCAAAGTCGAGTGTTTTGCCTTGGCGCCGCGAGGCGTAGTCTACGTGCATGTTCTTGCGGGGGGACTCACACGCTTGGAGGCATCATGCGTTGGTCGAATCAGCCTGTCCGCAAGCCCGCGCGTTGCGTGGCGGATCCCCCTGAACCATTGGCCGAAGGCCGGCACGGCAGGCGCTGGGTTGCAGTCCTGGGTGCTCTGCTGCTTGCTGTCAGCACAGTGGCGGGCGTGGCTGGTACTTCGAAGGCTGCGGCGCCAACCATCGTCAGCCTGACGTTCGACGACGGCCTCGGCAGCCAGTTGGCCGCGGCGCAGGAGCTGAAAGCCCACGGACTGGTGGGAACTTTCTTCATCACCACGTCCTTCGTGGGCCAGTCCGGGTTCCTCACCCAAGCAAACCTGAACACTCTCGTGGCCGACGGCAATGAGATCGGCGGCCACAGCGTGACCCACCCGGACATGACAACGCTCAGCGCAGCGGCCGCCAGCGCGGAGGCCTGCAACAGCAAGTCGACCCTCGAGGCCTGGGGCTTCACCGTCCGGAACTTCGCCTACCCCTTCGCGGCGGTGAATCAGACAGCCCAAAACGCCGTCAGCGGCTGCGGGTACAGCAGTTCCCGTGGCCTCGGCGACATCCGCTCCCCCGCCAGCTGCGCCGACTGCCCCGTCGCCGAAACGCTCCCGCCGCAGGAACCCATGGTCACCAAGGCGCCGGACCAGGTGGCCGCCACATGGACCCTGGCGGACCTGCAGGCGACAGTCACCAACGCCGAGACAACCGGCGGCTGGCTGCAGCTGACGTTCCACGAGATTGCGAACGGAACGGATCCGTCGCTGTCCATCAGCCCCGCGCTGTTCAAAGAGTTCGTCACGTGGCTGGCCGCGCGGACAGCAAACGGTACGACGTCGGTGCGTACAGTGGCGCAGGCATTGGGCCAGTCCCCCGTATCGTCACCGCCTCCCTCGCCGTCGCCTTCACCGTCGCCGACCCCGACACCCTCGCCGTCGCCGTCGCCGTCGCCAATATCGTTTGCCGACGTGCCGCCGGGCGCGGCGCTGTACACCGAGGTCAGCTGGATGGCCACCCAAGGCATTTCCGTCGGCTGGCGCGAAAGCGACGGGACTCGCACGTTCCGTCCCGGCGCTGCGGCCAGCCGGGACATGATGGCGGCGTTCTTCTACCGGTTGGCCGGCAGCCCGGCCTACACGCCGGGCGCATCGCCCTTCACGGATGTCACGCCACAGACCCCCTTCTTCAAAGAGATCTCATGGCTTGCGTCACAAGGAATCTCCACCGGCTGGACCGAGGCTGACGGCACGAGGACCTACCGGCCAACATTGGCCGTCAACCGGGATCAGGTCGCCGCTTTTGTGTACCGCTTCGCCGGAAGCCCGGCTTACACGCCGGGGGTATCTCCCTTCGCGGACATTTCCCCGCAAACCGCATTCTTCAAAGAGATCTCATGGCTTGCGTCACAAGGAATCTCCACCGGCTGGACCGAGGCTGACGGCACGAGGACCTACCGGTCCGCGTTGCCGGTCAACCGTGACCAGGTGGCTGCTTTCCTCTACCGCTACAACAACGCCTTCCCTGCGTAAGAACCCGCGTGAAGCGGAATACGTGGTGAAACACTATTGCGTGGCGATCTGCCAGCTGAGCGATCAGCCGCCGGAGGATTTCGACGTCAACACGGAGCTCCTGATCCTCGAGGGCAAGGAACTGCATGTGGCGACGTGGGACGCCGAGCCGCGGGACGGCGGCTTTGACGTCCTGGTTCTCAACGACCGTGTCAGCGCCCTCGGGTTCATGGTGGTTACAGACTGGGAGTTCCTGGAAGGCAGGGCCTACGCGGTGGTGGAGCGCCGGGCCGGCGGCTGAGCGGCGTCCGCAAGCGACAGCGCCGCCGCGCGCCTCAGCCACGGATCAGGATCCCGCACCCAGCGCTCCAGCACAGCGCGTGCCCGCATCCCCGCTTGTCCTTCCAGCGCCGCCA
This sequence comes from Arthrobacter sp. PvP103, assembly GCF_017833075.1. Taxonomy (NCBI): domain Bacteria; kingdom Bacillati; phylum Actinomycetota; class Actinomycetes; order Micrococcales; family Micrococcaceae; genus Arthrobacter; species Arthrobacter sp. PvP103. Next base: position 346,703 of record NZ_JAFIBQ010000001.1, read on the forward strand.
CCAGGGGACGGACGACGTCGACGGCGAGCGGGTCCACCAGCTCACCCAGCTGCGCCTCCCGCACAAAGCCCTCGATCCGGGTGAGGTCGGAGTTGTTGAGCAGGGCCACCCGGGACTGCAGCAGGACAACCGCCGCCAGGCGGCGTTCGAAGACGGGAACCGACCACAGCTCGGTGCTAAGGGCGGTGATGTCGTCGTGCACCAGGTCACGGTGGCGGCGCAGCATGTCACGGATGGTCCCCCGCACAGCACCGACGGATGCACCGTAGAACTGAAGGCGGTCGCCCAGCCGGGCGTGCGCCTCTTCCGCCCTGAGCCAGGAACTCTCCCGCTGCAGCGAGGCATCCACGAAGTCACAGGCATCGGTCACCCGACTATTCTGTCCTAATATCGCGCGCTGGCACACGGGCACCGGTGCCCGTGTGCTGCCTGCGAGCGCGTGCCGCGGCTACGTGAGACACTCAGTCCCATGCGTGAACTGGTCGTCCTGGGAACCGCCTCGCAGGTCCCCACCCGGACCCGAAACCACAACGGCTACCTGCTTCGATGGGACGGCGACGGGCTGCTCTTCGATCCCGGTGAAGGCACTCAGCGGCAGATGATCCACGCCGGCGTTTCAGCCAGCCAGATCACGCGGATCTGCCTCACGCACGTTCACGGGGACCACTGCTACGGGCTTCCGGGCGTGCTCTCACGAATGGTCCTCGACGGCGTGCAGCACCCGGTGGACCTGCACTTTCCAGCCGCCGACGGAGATGTGGTCCGCGCCCTCGTGTCCCTCGCCTCCCCCGGCCTGGACCTGCGGCTGCATCCGCACTCCGGTCCGGGCCCGATCGCGCCCGGGCTGGAGGTGCGGCCCCTGCGGCATCGCATCGACACATTCGGCTACCGGCTGGTGGAGCCCGAGGGGCGAACACTCCTGCCCCATCAGCTCGCAGCGGCAGGGATCGCCGGGCCGGAGATCGCACGGCTGCAGCGTGAGGGGACAGTGCGCGGCGTGCGCCTGGAGGACGTGAGCGTTCCGCGCCCCGGCCAGAGCTTTGCCTTGGTCATGGATACCGCGGAATGCGACGGTGCACGGGAACTCGCCGACGGCGTGGACCTCCTCGTGGCGGAGTCCACCTTCAGCGACGACGACGCCGCGCTCGCCGCCCGGTATCTTCACCTCACCGCCGGGCAGGCAGGCGCGCTGGCCGCCACCGCCGGGGCCGGCACGCTCCTCCTTACGCATTTCTCGTCTCGCTACAGCGACGTCAGTGGGCTGGCGGAGCAGGCCCGTGCCCGTGCGGGCCTGGCAGCCGTCATCGCCGCACAGGATCTGGACAGAATCCCCTTGCCCAAACGGCAACGGGACTCCCGGCCGGCTGGCGAGTTTGCCGCCCCGAGGGGAACAGTGTCAGTAGACGAAGATGTCGATCCAGGCGCGGTTGTGTGCATGCAGCAGGACCAGGAACAGCACAAAGTCGAACAGCAGGTGTACGGCCACGATGTAGGACAGTGACTTCGTCCGGGTGAAGATGAACGCCTGGAGCATGGCGAAAGGAAAGATAAACACCGGCGCCCACGCGTGGAAACCCAGTTCCCAAAGGAACGATGTGAACAGGACGGCCTGCAACACGTTGGCTTGCGCAAGCGGCAGGTGCCGGCGCAGGAGCGCAAAGACGGTGCAGATAAAGAACAGCTCGTCCCAGATGCCCAGCGCGTTGGTGCCCAGGAAGAGGCGGAAGATTCCTTCGGGGTCCGATACCGCTGGCCAGTTGCTGTATACCCCGGTATTGACCATGTACGCCGGGAGAAGGGCGTATCCCATCAGCACGACGGCGGCGAGGTACCATTTTTCCGCTCGCGTCCATGGGTGCCCGGTCAGCACGGGAAACCTGACAGCGTGCTCCTTGAAAGCCCATCGCGACACCGCGTAAGGAACTCCCACCGCGATGATCATCGCCGTGCCCATAACCGCCATGTGCCCGGTGCTGATGTCAGTGGTGATCGGAACCAGGCTGATGGCTATGAGCCCGACAGCGATCAGGGCGAGGTCCCGGAGGAGGGCACGGTCAATGAAGCCCGCCAGTACCAGGGCCAGCGCCAGCAGCCCGTACCCCGGAACTTTCTGTTCCAGGACGTACAGGACGAAGCCGGAGAGCGACACGAGGGCCGAGGGAATCAGCTTCAGCGTCAGGCCGTTGCGGACGCTGGTTCCGGCCGCGGGCGCACGGTTAGACATATTTGCCGATGCCTCCGCCGACGCAGAAGCCGGTCATGGCCATGCGCCCGGCGTCCACGAAGTCCTGCGAGGCCAGGAAGTCGAACGCTGTCGCGAAATCCGCCACGTGGCGCTGTACTCCCGCCCGGGTCAGCGCCCTGGCGGCAGCGGAGCCAGAGGGCGTGCCGGTGCCGGTTGGCGTTGCGGGCGGCATGGCACCGGCACGGTAGTCGTCAAAGAACTCCTCGATCAGGTATCTCTCAAACTTGCCGAGCTGCACTGTCATGGCGGGCCTCCTGCCGTTTGCCACATATACTCCCCTGCCGCCCGTCGCGGGGCAAGGGCTCGAAGTCAGCCATTACGCGCGCTCAGCGCCCTGCCTAGAACGGGTTGAGCAGCCGGTCCACGAACTGCCGGGTGCGCTCCTCCCGGGGGTCGCGCAGAACGGTGTCCGGATGGCCGCGTTCGACGACGACGCCGCCGTCCATGAAGATGACCTCGTCGGCCACCTGCCGGGCGAACGCCAGCTCATGGGTGACCACCACCATGGTCCAGCCTTCATCCGCCAACTCCTTGATAACGGTCAGGACATCCCCAACGAGCTCCGGGTCCAGGGCCGACGTCGGCTCGTCAAAAAGAAGGAGCTGCGGCCGCAGGGCCAGGGCACGCACAATGCCCACGCGCTGCTGCTGGCCGCCCGAGAGCTCAAAGGGGTAGCTCTTCTCCTTTTCTGCGAGGCCTACGCGGGCCAGCAGGTCCCTGGCCTCGGCGATCGCTTCGGCTTTAGGGCGCTTTTGCACCTGGACAGGGCCTTCTATGATGTTCTCCAGCACCGTTTTGTGTGGGAAGAGGTTGTAGTGCTGAAATACCATGGCGCTGCGGTCCCTGAGCGCGGCCAGCTGTTTCTTTGACACCGGGGCGGAAAAATCGACGGCGAGCTGGCCCACAAAGTCCACCACGCCGTCGTCGGGGATTTCGAGTCCGTTCAGGCACCGCAGGACGGTCGTCTTGCCGGATCCCGACGGCCCGATCAGGGCGACGACTTCGCCCCGGCGGACGTCCATGTCCACGGATCTCAGCACCTCATGGCTGCCGAATGCCTTGCGCAGCCCGCGCACAGAAAGCAGCGCCCCGGTGTCGGGTGGTCCGGGTTCAGTGGGCGACGGTTCAGTGGATGACGGTTCAGTGGGCGACATAGCGGTCCAATCTCTTCTCCAGAACGGACTGGCCGCCGGCGAGGACCAGGCAAATGATCCAGTAGATGACCGCTGCCTCCAGGTACAGCAGCATGAATTCCTGGCTGAACGCCGCCACCTGCTGCGCCTGGCGGAACAGCTCGGTGACGAGGATCAGGGATGCCAGCGACGTGTCCTTGACCAGGCTGATGAAGGTGTTGGACAGGGGCGGGACCGACACCCTCGCGGCCTGCGGCAGGATGATCCGCACCAGCGACTGGCGGCGGGACATGCCGATCGTATGGCCCGCCTCCCACTGTCCCTTGGGAACGGAAAGGATGGCCGCCCGGATGACCTCCGCGGCGTAGCCGCCCACGTTCAGGGAGAACGCGATTATGGCACTGGGCCAGGGGCTGATGGTGACGCCGACCGAGGGAAGTCCGTAGAAGATGACGAACAGCTGGACCAGGAGGGGTGTGCCGCGGATAACCGAGATATACATGCGAGCCGCGGCTGATAACACCGGATTCCGGCTCAACCGCATGAGCGCGACGAGCAGGGCAAGGAGGAGGCCGAGGCCGAAGGACGCCAGTGCCAGCGGAATGGTTCCGGTGATGGCGCCGACGAGGATAGGCCCCAGCGAGTTCCAGACGAGGTCCCAATTGATGTTCATGCTCTGATGCTGCGTTCGCCGCCGGCTTCCACGTGGCTACTTCGAAACGTCCGCGTCAAAGTACTTCTGCGAAATTTTGGTAAGGGTGCCGTCGGTCTCCAGTTCGCTGAGGGCCTTGTTCACGGCTTCCGTCAGGCTTGTTGATCCCTTGCGGAAGGCGAGGGCGCTGAGCGACTTGTCCGTGGTCTCGGCTGCGATCTTGATGTCGCTGTCCTTCGCGGTCTTTTGGTAGTCCAGATAGGTGAGTTTGTCGTTGATGGTGGCATCGACGCGTCCCTGTTTGAGCAGAGTGACCGCTTGTGCCCAGCCTTCCACGGCCTCAACGTTGGCACCGCTCTGCTGCGCGAGCTTGTACCAGTTGCTGGTCAGCGATTGCGCAGTGGTCTTGCCCTTGAGGCTGTCGAAGGAGCTAATGCTGCCGTCATCGGCCTTGGTGACAATAACGCCGGTGCTCACCGTGTACGGCTCGGAGAATTCGTATTTTGCTTTGCGTTCGTCGGTGATCGAAACCTGGTTGGCTACGACGTCGAACCTTTTGGCCTCCAGGCCGGCGAAGATGGCGTCGAACTGGGTTTCCTGGAAGGACGGCTTCACCCCGAGCTTCCCGGCGACGGCGGTGATGATCTCGACGTCGTAACCGGTCAGTTCGCCGCTGCCCTCAGCGTGGAAGGAAAAGGGTTTGTAGGTGCCTTCCGTGCCGATCTTGAGCTCGCCGGCGCTCTTGACGTCGCTCAGGGAGGAGTCCGCGCCGCCTGTCGGCGCCGAGCCGGACGGGGTGGTGGACCCGGACCCGCAGCCGGCCAAGGCAAGGGCTGCCGCTGCAAAGAGGCCGAGAGCGGAAAGGCGTGTGCGCTTCATGGTGAACCTTCGTCCTGTAGCCGGAAGGGCTCGCCAGCTGTACCGCAGGCCGGCAGTCCACTTCCGACGATAGCAAGATCTGCTTTTGGGGAGAACAGTTGCACCGTAGGCTCATGCCATGTCGCCCGATCGCTACCTCGCCGAGCTTGCCGGTTTCCTCGACAGGCTCACCGCGCTCGCCCGCCAGTCCGGCGACGTGCTGTCCCGTTCCGTTCCGGCGTGCCCCGGCTGGACACTCGACCAGCTGTTCGGGCACCTCGGTTCCATCGAACGCTGGGCTGCGGCGGTGGTTCGTGGCGGGAACTACGTTGAGGAGCCGTCTCCCCCGGCCGCGGGAGCCGCCGCGTGGTTCATCGAGGGCACCGCGCCGTTCCTCGAGGCGATGGCGTCCGTCGAACCCGGGGCAGCGTGCTGGAACTTTGGACCGCCGCCGCGCACGGCGGGCTTCTGGCTTCGACGACAGGCGCACGAGCATGCCATCCACCTCATCGACGCCAGCCAGGCGTCCGGAGTGGCAGCGCCGGTTCCCGGCGCGGAATTCATGCTCGACGGCGTCGATGAGGTCCTGGCGATGTTCACTCCGCGACAGTTGCGGCTGAAGCGGATGCAGCCGCCTGAGCAGGCCGTCGCCTTCCACGTGCCCGGCTTCGACGTGCCCGGCTTCGAGGCGCCCGGGGCGGCCAGCTGGACCGTCGGCAGCGGCCCCGCGGCGGCGTCTGTCACCGCCCCGCTAACGGACATGTACCTCGGTTTGTGGGGCCGGTCCAATATCAAGGACACGGCCATCATCGACGGCGACGCCGCGCTGGCACTTCGCGTCCTCCGGGGCCCGCTCACACCATGAGCGGGGTGACCTCCCTGGCCCACCGCCCGCCGTCGTCGGTTCAGTGCTGGGAACACAGCCTTAAATACCCCATGGGGTATACTGATGTGACTATCCACTGATACTGAGGGAGCCACCAGATGTGCCGTGCAGTGACATGTAAGAAATGCGGTAAGACAACCTGGGCGGGCTGCGGCCAGCACGTCGACCAGGTGATGCGCGGGGTCCCTGGCTCCGATCGCTGCCGCGGGCACGAGCACGAAAACCCGGCCGGGACGGGCTTTTTCGCCAAGCTGTTCGGACGCTAGCTCCGCAGGCCCGAAGTCCTACGACAATCACCGCCCCTGAACCGGCCCCGGACCCCCGGGGGATCAAACGACGGATCGAAGCAACCATGAGCAGCGAACAACCCATCACGGCCTCCGGAAGGTCCAACCGGGTCCTGGCCCTGCAGCCCGCGATGTACAGCCAGTACACGTCGTGCATCAGGGCGGAGACCGCTTCGACATCAATGTCCGCGGGCACGTCATCCGGACCGACCAGCCAACCAGCGACGGAGGGGAGGACTCCGGTCCCACGCCGACAGAGCTGTTCATTGCGAGCCTCGCAGGCTGCGTCGCGTTCTACGCCCGCCGTTACCTGGACCGGCATGGACTTCCCACCGAAGGCCTGGCCGTGGAAGCGGACTTCCAGATGGGCTCGCGTCCTGCACGCGTCGCCCGGATCGAGGTGCGGCTCACTATCCCCGCCGACGTGCCCGCCGAGCGACGTGAGCCGCTGCTTGCCGTCGCCTCGCATTGCACCGTTCACAACTCGCTGATGGTGACCCCTGAGATCTCGGTGGCCTTCGCGGGCACCGGTGAGCGCCGGACGATGACCGGGTAGCGCCCTCCCCCCATGAAAGCAATTCAGGCCCGTGCCGCACTTCCGCTGACAGCGGCGCTCCTACTGGTGGGGTGCGCTTCCGGCGGCGGAGGTCCCGGCGCATCCAGCGCTACGGGGTCCGCGGCGGCAGCCATCACTATTAAGGACTTGTGGGCGAGGTGGCTCATGGAAAGCAGGACCGCATCCGATCTCCGGTCCGGGGCGCAACGGGCCACCCTGTGCAATGCTCCGGGCCAGGGGCATACTGAGGTATGAATGACGCCGACGACTTTTTAGCCTGGGTTAGATCCGCGCTGTACCGGGCGGAAATGGCCCTTCACGACGGCGACGCCGCCCCGCGCCGGGCGCTCTGGTCCCGGAATGAGCCGGTGAGCATCCTTGGCGCGTGGCGGAATGCGTATGGGCAGCAGGAGATCGACGAGGCCTTCGCTGTCCTCGAGAGGGCTTTCTCCAACTGCACGTCCTACAGTTTCGAACTGCAGGCCTATGACGTGGTCGGCGCCATGGCCTACACCGCGGGCCTGGAACATATTTCAACCTCCGTGGACGGTCAGCCGCGCAGCTACACCCTGCGCGCCACCCAGGTCTACCGCCGAGAAAACGGAGAATGGAAGGTGGCGCACCGCCACGCCGACACCGTGGCCGAGTGAGGGCGACGTAGACGCAAGGGGTGAACACGGGGTGGTAAGACGACTATGACCGAAGCAACGAGGTTTAGCGGACCGCACTGGCGCCGGGTGATGGCCGCCCTCGGCAACGATGACGCGCGGACGGCTTACGCTCAAGTAGTGCTCGGGGCCAAGCTCCCCGAAGCGATCGCTGATTTGAACGAACGGCGGCGGAGCCGGGCCATCACGGCCCTGCTCGAGTCCGGGCTCGTCGAACCCAACGCTGCCGGCGAACTCGAGGCGTCCGGGGCGATCTTCCGCCGCCTCCTCACGCAACAATCCCGGCGGCAGCCGCAGGCCGGACACGCCCGCTTTATGCGCTTGGGCAGGATCGAGCGGTATCCGGCCAACAAGGCGGAGCGACGGGAGCTCCTGGCATGGATTGTCACCGATGCCATCGAGCTCGGCCAAGACCTGTCGGAAAGACAGGTCAATGAACGGCTTCTCAGTTATACGGACGACGTCGTGATGCTGCGCCGCTACCTGGTTGACTTCGGGCTGCTGGAACGGACCCCTTCGGGCTCCTCCTATTACCGGCCGAAGAAGACTTAGTTCCCTGTGCGGAAAGGGCCGATGGCGGTTCCGGCGATCCCCTTCCGGACACCGATCCGCTTCAGCGTCTGGCGGATGATTGCCTGGAAGGTCTCGCTGAAATAGCCCGACAGGAAGCCCGGACCGCCGCGCTGAAGGTGAGGATGACCGCAGAATATGTGCGGGCAACCCGGGCCTTGGCCTCACCGGCTGCTTCCCCGCGCGAACGCACCACCCAACAGATGGCGCTGGTGGCCGAGGTCGCCTGCGTCCTAACCATCAGCGAACGTTCCGCCGGAGCCCTCCTGCACGAATGCCAGACGCTGACGACGGCGCTGCCGCTGACCCTAACAGCGCTTCAAGCCGGGACGATCTCCTGGCAGCATGCCCGGATCATCGTCGACGAAACCACCAGCCTGAATCCTGACGGTGCAGCCGCACTGGAAGCGCACTTCCTAGACACCGACGCGCCAAACCCCGCCCGCGGCTGTCCGGCCGGGTACCTCGTGCCTCCCCGGTTCCGGGCCAAGGCACGCTCCTGGCGGGAACGCCACCACACGGTCAGCATCGAAAAACGCTTCGCCAGCAGCGCCGCCGAACGGCGGGTCGAGTACTTCCCGGACCGGGACGGCATGGCATGGCATGGCTTACCTCCCGGCCCAGATTGCAGCGGGCATTTGGGAACGGACCACCGCCGCCGCCCGCTCCATGCAAGCCCCGGACGAGGTCAGGACCCTCACCCAGCTCCGCGCCGACGTCGCCGCTAGCTGGCTCCTCACCAACGGCACCGGCACCCCCGGCGGGACGGTCGACCGCGGGGCCGGATTGGGTGGAGACGTCCCGTACCCGAGGGCCCAAGTCCTCATCACTGTTCCGGTCTTGTCACTACTGGGCGCTACGGACGAACCAGCCATGCTGGACGGGTACGGCCCGATCCCGCCGTCCATGGCCCGCCGGCTGATCGCCGACGGCGCCGATTCCTTCCACCGCGTCCTGACGGACCCCCGCGACGGGGCGCCCTTGGAAATCGGACGGACCAGCTACCGGCTCACGAAGGCGCAGCGTCAGTGGCTCCGCCTCCGCGACGGCAAATGCCCCTTCCCCCGCGTGGTTCGGTGGACCGGACCGGGCAGGTGCTCTTCATCGACGCCCGGAACCTCGGCTACATGGTGGACCGCGCCGAGCGCGCGCTCTCCGATGCGGACATCGCCAAGATCGCCAACACGTACCACGCCTGGCGCGGCACTGCCTCGGCAGTTGAGGCTGGACTGACGTACGACGACGAGGCCGGCTTCTGCTACTCGGCCACCCTCGCGGAGGTCAAGGCGGCGGACTACGCACTGACGCCCGGACGGTACGTCGGTGCGGCCGATGTCGAAGACGACGGCGAGCCGATCGAGGAAAAGATCGCGCGGCTGTCCCAGGAATTGTTTGCACAGTTCGAGGAATCGGAGCGGCTGGCACAGATTGTGCGCGAGCAGTTGGGGCGGGTTCTGTGAGCAAGGGACTTGTGCCGCTGCGAGACATTGCCGAAATCGAAGTCGGCTACGCCTTTAAGAGTAGCGAGTTTTCCTCAGGAACTGCTGGCGTAAGGCTGTTGCGAGGCGACAACATCGCTCCTGGATCGGTTCGTTGGGACCGCACCGAGCGATGGCCGGAGACGGCGTCAGTTGCGGAGCGGTATCAACTGCAAGGTGGCGACATTGTGCTAGCTATGGATAGGCCTTGGGTCGGGGGCGGACTGAAGTTTGCCCGCGTTCGCGACATAGATCTGCCCGCATATCTGGTCCAGCGAGTTGCTCGTATCCGAGCCTCTGAAGGTATCAACCAAGATTATCTTTCCGCTGTCATTGGCGATCAGGCTTTCACTGATTACATCCTTTCAGTGCAAACGGGGACATCTATTCCGCATATAAGCTCTCGCCAGATAGGAGCCTTCGAGCTTCGGCTACACGAAAGCTCGGAGCAAGATGCCATAGCCGGGGTGTCGCAGTCGCTGGTCGAAAAGATCGCTGCCAACACCAAACTCGTCGCCACGGCCGACCAACTTTCGCACAGTCTTTTCCTGTCCATGAGCCGATCCGATAGTCAACTGGTTCCTTTGTCGGAGACCGCGAAATTCGTAAACGGCAGGGCATTCACGAAGAATGCAAGTGGCACTGGTCGAGTCGTAATCCGCATTTCAGAGCTCAACTCAGGGATAGGTGGCTCGACCGTCTTCAACGATATAGATGTGGATGAGCAGCACCTTGCCACACCGGGCGATCTCCTCTTCGCTTGGTCCGGCTCGCTCACCCTTCACAGGTGGTTCAGGCCTGAAGCTATCGTCAACCAGCACATATTCAAGGTCATCCCGAACGACGGATACCCCCACTGGCTTGTTCACGAACTTCTCCGGCACAAGCTAGAAGAGTTCAAATCCATAGCCGCCGACAAAGCCACCACTATGGGGCACATCCAGCGCAAGCACTTAGACGAACTCGTGGCGGTTCCGCCGAGCGAGGAGATTCACGAGCATGACGATCTCATGTCGGGCCTGTGGGGGCGAGCCTTGGCGGCCGAGGTGGAAAACCTCAAGCTGGCCGCAACCCGCGACGCGCTCCTCCCCCAGCTCATGTCAGGCAGGATCCGGGTCAGGGATGCGGAAAAGGTGCTGGAGGACGCGGGAGTATGAGGTCTGACGGACTCATCTAAGTCGGTCTCGCCTCGAAGCAGGATTAGCACAGACATTGCAGAAAGACATCCGGTCCATCAGGGGGAACCACCGTGACAGCAGCACCCGCAGTAGCCTTTTCCGAAGCCGACTGGGAAGGCATGGCGCTAGACCGTCTGGCCGAGCCGCTATTGTGGCGGCCAGCTAGCGGGCAGGACGTCGCGCCCGGCAGGGGCGAGCGCGATTCCTGGGACGAGCTGCTGATCCGGCCCCGGCTGCTCGCCGCCCTCCAGCGGTTCAACCCCACGGTTCCGGCCCAGTACCTACAGCAGGCCGTGGCCGAAATCGCCGCACCCAAGTCCAACGACGCCATCACCGAGAACCACCGCCTCCACAACTACCTCGTGGACGGCTACCGGCTCAGCTACATCGACTCGGACGGCAACGAGGCCAACCCCACCATTCACCTCATCGGCTCGGACCCGGACCAGAATGACTGGCTCGCCGTTAACCAGGTCACCCTGATGCAGGGCGATTACAAACGCCGCTTCGACGTCGTGCTCTACTGCAACGGCATGCCGATGAGCATCATCGAACTAAAGAAGGCCGGCAGCGCCACCGCCGACGTCCCCTCCGCGCATGCCCAGCTGCAGACCTACCTGCGCGAGTTCCCCATGGCGTTCCGCTTCTGCATCTTCACGCTCGCCTCGGACGGCATCCAGGCCAAGTACGGCACGCCGTTCACTCCCCTCAACCACTTCTCCCCCTGGAACGTCGACGACGACGGCGTGCCCGTCGCGCCGGGGTACATGGAAGACGGCGAAGCGGTGACCGCTTTGGAAACTGCACTTCAGGGCCTCTACAACCAGGACCGCTTCCTGCAGCTCGTCCGCAACTTCACCGCGTTCGATGAGGGATCGGACGGGCTGACCAAGCGGATCGCTAAGCCGCACCAGTATTTCGCCGTGACCAAAGCTGTGGGAAGCACCGTCCAGGCCGTGGAAAGCAACGGCAAGGCCGGCGTCGTCTGGCACACGCAGGGCTCGGGGAAGTCCATGGAAATGGAGCTCTACGCCAACCTCGTGGCGCGCCACCCCAAGCTGAAGAACCCCACCGTCGTCGTCATCACCGACCGCAACGAACTCGACGGCCAGCTGTTCGAGGGGTTCAGCCGAAGCCTTCTGCTGGCAGAGTCCCCCAAGCAGATCAAGAAACGCTCCGAGCTCCGGGATGAACTGAGCAACCGCACCACCGGCGGCATCTACTTCACCACCCTGCAGAAGTTCGGCCGCAGCAAGTCCGAGAAGGACGCCGGCGCCGAGCACCCGCTGCTATCCGACCGGCGCAACATCATCGTGGTGGTGGACGAGGCGCACCGCTCGCACTACGACGACCTGGACGGCTATGCCCGGCACCTGCGTGACGCCCTCCCGCACGCGACACTGATCGCGTTCACCGGCACGCCGATTTCCTTCGACGACCGCAACACCCAGGACGTGTTCGGCGAATACATCGACATCTACGACCTCTCCCGGGCGGTGGAGGACGGCGCAACGGTGCCGGTGTACTTCGAGCCGCGGCTGATCAAGGTGGGGCTGGCCTCCGACGTCACGGAGGAGATCCTGGACCAGGCAGCCGACGAAGCCACCCTGGGGCTGGACGAAACCGAGCGGGCACGCATGAGGCGAGCGTCGCCGTCGTGAACGCCGTCTACGGTGCGCCGCAGCGGATCGCGGCGCTGGCCGCCGACCTGGTGGCGCACTGGGAGAACCGCAGTGCGCGGATGGGCAAGTTCATCGAGGCGCCGGGCAAGGCAATGATCGTGGGCGGAACGCGGGAAATCTGCGCGAAGCTCTACACGGCGATCGTGGAGCTGCGGCCGGACTGGCATTCCGATGACCTGGCCAAGGGCAAGATCAAGGTGGTCTACTCGGGAACGGCGTCCGATGTGCCGCCGGTCTCCGATCACGTCCGCCGCGACTCCCTGAATGCGACGGTGAAGGAACGGCTCAAGGACGTGGACGACGAGCTGGAGCTGGTGATCGTCAAGGACATGATGCTCACCGGCTTCGACGCCCCGCCGCTGCACACCCTGTACCTGGACCGGCCGCTCAAGGGCGCGCTGCTGATGCAGACGCTTGCCCGCGTGAACCGTACGTTCCGCGGCAAGGAGGACGGGCTGCTGGTGGCGTACGCACCGCTGGCGGAGAACCTGGCCAAGGCGCTGGGCGAGTACACGAAGTCCGACCAGGCGAACAAGCCGGTGGGCCGCAATGTCGACGAAGCCGTTGTGGCTGCACGTGGATTGGTGGAGACCCTGCGGGGGCTGCTCGCCGGCTACGACTGGAAGACCGTCCTGATGAAGGGCGGACCGAAGGCGTTTGTGTCCGCCGCGACGGGGGCGGCCAACTACCTGCGCAGCCCGGAGACGGCCGGAAACCAGCCAGCCGAAGTCGAGGAGACGCTGGCCTCGAAGTACCGGCGGTTCTCCAGCCAGCTCTCCCGGGCGTGGGCACTCTGCTCCGGGTCAGAGACTCTGGCGGAACTGCGGCCGGAGATCCAGGTCTACGAAGAGACCCGCGTTTATATGGCCAAGTTCGACGCCGCAGACCGTCAGGCCAGCGGCGAGCCGGTGCCGGAAGAGATCCAGCGGCTGCTGGGCAATCTCATCGCTACGGCAACCTCTTCGGGCGAGGTCCTGGACATCTATGAGGCTGCCGGCATGCCCAAGCCCTCGCTCGATGACCTGACGCCGGAGTTCATCGCCAAGACGCAGCAGGCCCGGAATCCGCAGCTGGCCATCGAGGCGCTGCGGAAACTCATCGCGGATGAATCGGCGAAGACGACCCGCAACAACGTCATCCGTCAACGCGCGTTCTCGGAGCGGATCACCGAGCTGATGAAGAAGTACACCAACCAGCAGCTGACGTCGGCGGAAGTTATCGCGGAGCTGGTGGAGCTGGCGCGGGAGGTTGCCGCCGAAGGAAACCGCGGTGCGCAATTCACTCCCCCGCTGAATATGGACGAACTGGCCTTCTACGACGCCGTGGCTTCGAATGAATCGGCCGTCGAAGTCCAGGGCGAAGGCGTCTTGGCCGATATTGCCCGGGAGCTGGTCTCAGTGATGCGCCGCGACGTCCGCACCGACTGGACTGTGCGTGATGATGTAAGGGCAAAATTGCGGTCCTCGATCAAGCGTCTCCTGGTCCGTTTCGGCTACCCGCCGGATAAACAGCCCGAGGCCATCAAGCTGGTCATGGAGCAGATGGAGTCCATGGCACCGCGTTTTGCTGAAGCGCGGCTTTGAACTCTCAGAGACGGGCATATCACCGGATGACGCTGAATCTGTCGCTGAACCCGAAGCAATCTTGCTGATGTCAGCGGTCACGCCGCTGACATCAAAACAATGAAAAAGGAGGTCAGCAGAAATGCCTGACATCACAGTTGATGCAGAAGTTTTCGCTCGTCTACAGTCGCTGGCTCAGCCGTTTGTGGACACACCAAACGACGTTCTGCGGCGAGCTTTGGGCATTGCCGCCGCTCAAGAGAGGGGCGAGCAAACGGAACCCGGTCTCAGGAAGTTGACTAATTCCGAGGGCCGTTCCACGCGTCCGACCGCAAAACCAGCCGAGACCCGAGATGCGGACGATGCGACACCACAGCGAGAGTTTCGTCAGTTCATCCTGGCCAGTCTCCGTGATGCCGGAGGTCTTCAGACCGTTGACCAAGTGCTGTTCGAGGTTGAGCGTCGTATGAGGTCTCGCTTCCGAGAAGCTGATTACGAGCTAGTAAGCAAGGGTGAAGTGAAATGGAGGAACGCGGCTCGTTGGGAACGCAACGACATGGTCGATGACGGTCTGATCAAGAAGAGCGTGAGACGCGGCGTCTGGGAACTTACCGAACTAGGTATGTCGAGGAACTGACCATCCGTACATCCAGCGGAGGCTGACGCATATTCGCCTGCCGGTAGCTACGGAAGCAAGGTCCGGCCCGCTGCTTTAGCCCCTTTTTTCTGCCCGCGAAAATTAGCGACTGCCCGAGTTTCGATATGGACCGAATCTGGTCAGCCTCAAAGCCTTGAACAATAGTGAGAGCTCATGATCAGTTTGCAGCGGGCGGGGCAGATTGCATATGACGCCATCGCACCGGCATGGATGGATCTGCGGGGCGAGTACATGGTCGCCGACCAAAGGCTTCGCGGACAGCAATTTCCTGCAGATTCGGACCCGCGGCAAACCCGGTCCCCTGTCCGGACGCCAATTTCCTGTGTTCCGTGGCGGGCGGCTGCCGTAGGCGCCCGCCCGAGTCCAGAGCCGGCATCTTGCTTCGGAGTTCCCGCCAAAAGTGAACTGGCTCCCAAATATCTGCCCCCAAACCTGCCCAACTAGTCAACTCTCGTGGCCGATCCAGGTGCTGACGCTAGGGCATCGAAGTTTTCATGTTCCGGGATTCCTGTTAGACCCCACGGTTCAGCTACCACGGCGTCATCGGGCCCCATTCGTGCCGGGCTATATATGCGGAACGGCGAACCATCCACCGGTCGCATATGCATTTTCCGGCCTCCACCCCGCCCGGCCCGCAACGACTTCAAGTGCTCCTCTGCCCCGTCGACTCGGATTCGCTGGTGATATATCCCCATGCTTCCGACCAGCAACTCTTCCCCCAACACGTTGAGGGTCCAGTCCTCCTCGTTAAAGGCGATGGCAGATCCTTGCTCCGACAGAACGGTCTCAAGACCTTCATCCAACTCGCCGCTCAGAGTCGCATCAAACCCGCTGGAGTTGGGCAGAACCACGCAACGGCCTTCCAGCATCCTCCGAACCGTCCGAATCCAGACACGTTGCAGCCGATTCGGAATTTCACTTGGAAACTCAAAAGTCACGTCTAGATGATCTTCGATGTAGGCAAGATCATCGATCAGCTCGAGCAGTGCCGGATCGAGTTCATAGGTCGGCCTTAGGCCAGGGAGACTAAGCACCTGCCTCACACCATCGACCACAAGAGCCACCTTTGTGGCACTCTCAAGAGACTCCATGAAGGTCAGAGACCTTCGGATGTCTCGAGCGCTCGAGCCCTCAGGACTAAAGCTAATGTCGACTCTTCCTGGCTCGGAACGGTTCGACGGGAAGCGCCAGCGCTGGCCTATTCCGCCGGGGAAACTGCATTGAACAGCTACGCCCGTGGTTCCGGACGTTACGTGGGACGTATTGCCGGAGATATTGCTGAGTCTCCTGTCACCAGAGTCAAGAGTCGTGGCCTGAACACGCAGCTTCCTCTTAGAATCTCCGGAGGGAAAAATCCTCAACTCCCCAGGACCTACCTCCTCGGCAAACCATTCAGGGCCAACCTTGGTGAACGAGGTAACAACATGGCTTGGAAGCACGATTGGATTCATCACCCCATAACTCAGAGAATCAGTAAACTCGCGCCCAAGTGCGGCATCGTCCGGACCAAACTCTGTCTCGACAACGAATGAGAGTGGTTCGCGCTGAGGGGCGTCCGGCCTCTTCGCATAAAGCACTTCCGTCACGACTCCGTCGGTTACGGCCCAGTTCCGGCCCCAATATGCACTGGTTCCGTTCGCTTTGTCGTGGAGTCTGGTGGCTTCGAGAGCCAGGTCGCGAGGCTTCGACATGCTTGCGCTGTCCCGTGCCACAATTTCGAGAGCCTGACGTGCAACATCCCGGGTAGCCCAGTCGTGTACTTCCGGATGATCGGCCAGCAGAAGGTTGAGATTCGTTTCATCAACAAAGCGGATGATTACCTTCCGCCCTTTACGCAAGGCAAATACAGACTTACGTTCGTTCGGCGTGAGGTTAGCTGGGATTACGAGGGTCCAAACCGGCGGTGCTTCGCTCATGGCTGATTCAAAAGACTTCTTGATTTGGGTCTTCCGCGCCTTGAAGTGGTTTGAGAACCCTTCAGGAAACCACTTGAGCTGCAAAATCTCTATGACCTGCCCGGTCCGCTCTACCCGCACATCGATATCTGTCCCGCCGTCTCCGCCCCGCCCATCTACAGCTTGGGCGATGAGTCCGTTCTTAGTTCGATCTCTCACAATAAGAGACTCAACGATCTTGTTGAAGTCATTCTCGCTGATCGTCCGCCAGTTGATGCTCGAAGCCTGCTGCACTCGTTCCCCAGTCTCTATAGAATATGGTCGCTAGGCCCGGAGCCATGGCCCCCTAATCCTGATCGGCCCGGCAATCTGCCTTGATCGCTTGGCGTTGTCACTCTGTAGAAACGGGACCAGGTCTCGAGACTCGTCACGGCGTGCGGACCAATCCGAGCAAGGGGCAGCCAAGTAGTAACGCCACTCGCAGGTATTAAAGACAGGCACCGCCCTGCGCGCTCAAACCCGCGAGGGGGTGCCCGTCGATAGATGCATATGCCGCCGGCTCTCGACAGAGACGAAGGACCAGAGCGGAACTAGAAGTCCCAGTCGTCATCCTCAGTATTAACAGCCTTGCCAATCACATACGACGAACCCGAGCCCGAGAAGAAGTCGTGGTTCTCGTCCGCGTTGGGCGACAGGGCCGACAGGATCGCCGGGTTCACATCGGTGACAGAAGCCGGGAACATGGCCTCGTAGCCCAGGTTCATCAACGCCTTGTTCGCGTTGTAGTGCAGGAACTTCTTGACGTCCTCGGCAAGGCCGACAGAGTCGTAGAGATCGTGCGTGTACTGGACTTCGTTCTCGTACAGCTCGAAGAGCAACTCGAACGTGTAGTCCTTGATCTCCTGCTTACGCTCCTCGGACAGGCCTTCCAGGCCCTTCTGGAACTTGTAGCCGATATAGTAGCCGTGCACGGCCTCGTCGCGGATGATCAACCGGATCAGGTCGGCCGTGTTCGTCAGCTTGGCCCGGGAGGACCAGTACATCGGCAGGTAGAAGCCCGAGTAGAACAGGAAGCTCTCCAGCAGCGTCGAGGCCACCTTGCGCTTGAGGGGATCGTCGCCCTGGTAGTAGTCCATGACGATCTGGGCCTTCTTCTGAAGGTTCTCGTTCTCGGTGGACCAGCGGAATGCCTCGTCGATCTCCTTGGTGGAGGCCAGCGTGGAGAAAATCGAGGAGTAGCTCTTGGCGTGCACGGACTCCATGAACGCGATGTTCGTGTAGACGGCCTCTTCGTGCGGAGTGATCGCGTCCGGAATCAGCGAGACGGCGCCGACGGTACCCTGGATGGTGTCCAGCAGGGTCAGGCCGGTGAACACGCGCATGGTGAGCTGCTGCTCGTCCGGGGTCAGCGTCGCCCACGACTGAACGTCGTTGGAAAGCGGGATCTTCTCCGGCAGCCAGAAGTTGTTGACCAGGCGGTTCCAGACGTCAACGTCCTTTTCGTCCTGAATGCGGTTCCAGTTGATCGCCTCGACGTGGCTAAGAAGCTTTACTTTTTCTGTCATGACTCCGACTCGCTTTCTGAAGAGAGACTTGGTTTGGCCGAGTCCTCGACGCAATACTTGCAGTCGGCTTTCTCGATGCCTTTGTTCGTGTGGTGCCTGGTGTGGGCGTTCCGCTGGCTGGAGGGCATCGGGCGGCCCTTCCGTACTGCTGACATTTTCGCACGGGTTTCCGCGCTGGCCTTCTTACCGAAGTTCGGGTTGCCGGCACCTTTCCTCGCTTCCGAGAACGCCGCCTTGGATTCCTCACTCATTGTGTGGCCATAGCCCGGATGGTCCGGACCAAACTTGCCGAAGTTGGGGTTATCCGGACCCGAGTTGGACCCTTTACGATCCGCAGACCACTTCTGGCGCTGCTCTAGGCTGTGGTTCCTCCCGTAGAACGATGCTCCGGGCCCGGACTGGCGAACGATCTTGCGGCCGGTGGAACGGATTCGGGCGGCTTCCCGCATCTCTTCCGTCCAAACCACACCAGTTGGACCAAGACCTCCGGCTGAGAGGTTCAAGAGCCGGTCCCCTTCGCGTCGCAAGTAGCTGATCCACTCGATCTCCGCCTGACCCAGCTCGGGCAGGCCTTCAATCCAGTCCAACTCATCTGCGATGACGTCCGCCGGGTCGTGCTTCCGGAGCCAGTCGTAGAAGGGCGTCTTGCGTCCCTCTGCGGCGACTCGGAGATGCTGATGGAAACGACGACTGGCCGTCTTGGTGGTGATACCGACATAGCGGTACTCGACCTCCCGCCGAAGCCGGATGCCGTATACCAAGCCGCCCGTCGCCGTCGCCGTTTCCATCATCTCATCCCTCAGCCTGAAATAACTGAAATCAACCGATGTGGGTTGTCATAGCGCACAGCTGACGCAACCCTCCACCTCAGTCCCTTCCAGCGCGAGCTGGCGGAGACGGATGTAGTAGATGGTCTTGATGCCCTTCTTCCAGGCGTAGATCTGGGCCTTGTTGATGTCGCGCGTGGTGGCCGTGTCCTTGAAGAACAGCGTCAGGGACAGGCCCTGGTCCACGTGCTGCGTGGCAGCGGCATAGGTGTCGATGACCTTCTCGTAGCCGATCTCGTACGCGTCCTGGTAGTACTCCAGGTTGTCGTTCGTCAGGTACGGCGCCGGGTAGTACACGCGGCCCAGCTTGCCTTCCTTGCGGATTTCGATCTTGGACGCCACCGGGTGGATCGAGGAGGTGGAGTTGTTGATGTAGCTGATCGAGCCCGTCGGCGGAACGGCCTGCAGGTTCTGGTTGTAGATGCCGTGCTCCATGACGGAAGCCTTCAGCTCGCGCCAGTCATCCTGGGTAGGGATGTGGATGTTCTTGAACAGCTCCGCGACCTTCTCGGTCTGCGGCACCCACTCCTGGTCCGTGTACTTGTCGAAGAACTCGCCCGAGGCGTACTTGGACTTCTCGAAGCCGCCGAAGGTCTGGCCGGTCTGGATGGCCAGTTTATTGGAGGCGCGGACCGCGTGGTACACCACCGAGTAGAAGTAGATGTTGGTGAAGTCCAGGCCCTCTTCGGAACCGTAGTGGACCCGCTCCCGTGCCAGGTAGCCGTGCAGGTTCATCTGGCCCAGGCCGATGGCGTGGCTCTGGTCGTTGCCGCGGGCGATGGACGGCACCGAGGTGATGTTGGACATGTCCGAAACGGCCGAGAGCGAGCGGATGGCCGTCTCGATGGTCAGGCCGAAGTCCGGCGAATCCATGGTCTTCGCGATGTTCAGCGAGCCCAGGTTGCAGGAGATGTCCTTGCCGGTCTGGTCGTAGGACAGGTCATCGTGGTACGTGGTGGGCTGCGAAACCTGGAGGATCTCGGAGCACAGGTTGGACATGATGATCTTGCCGTCGATCGGGTTTTCCCGGTTAACGGTGTCCTCGAACATGATGTACGGGTAGCCGGATTCGAACTGGATCTCGGCGAGCGTCTGGAAGAACTCGCGCGCCTTGATCTTGGTCTTCTTGATCCGGGAATCATCCACCATCTCGTAGTACTTCTCGGTGACCGAGACGTCGGAGAACGGCATGCCGTAGACGCGTTCGACGTCGTACGGGGAGAACAGGTACATGTCCTCGTCGCGCTTGGCCAGCTCGAAGGTGATGTCCGGTATCACGACGCCGAGTGAGAGGGTCTTGATGCGGATCTTCTCGTCCGCGTTTTCCCGCTTGGTGTCCAGGAACCGGTAGATGTCCGGGTGGTGGGCGTGCAGGTAGACCGCGCCGGCGCCCTGGCGGGCACCGAGCTGGTTGGCGTAGGAGAAGCTGTCCTCGAGGAGCTTCATCACGGGGATGACGCCCGAGGACTGGTTTTCGATCTGCTTGATCGGGGCGCCGACTTCGCGGATGTTGGTCAGCGCGAACGCCACGCCGCCGCCGCGCTTGGACAGTTGCAGGGCAGAGTTGATGGAACGGCCGATCGACTCCATGTTGTCTTCGATGCGGAGCAGGAAGCAGGAGACCAGCTCGCCGCGCTGCTTCTTGCCGGCGTTCAGGAACGTGGGGGTGGCCGGCTGGAAGCGGCCTTCGATGATTTCGTCCACCATCTGCAGGGCAAGCTGCTCGTCGCCGCGGGCCAGGTGCAGGGCAACCATGCAGACGCGGTCCTCGTAGCGCTCCAGGAAGCGCTTGCCGTCAAACGTTTTCAGTGTGTAGGACGTGTAGAACTTGAAGGCGCCCAGGAAGGTCTCGAAACGGAACTTCTTCTTGTACGCACGGTTGAAGAGCTCGCGGATGAAGTTCATCGTGTACTGGTCGAGGGTCTCCCGCTCGTAGTACTGGTTCTTCACCAGGTAGTCGAGCTTCTCTTCCAGGTCGTGGAAGAACACGGTGTTGTTGTTCACGTGCTGCAGGAAGTACTGGTGCGCGGCCTCGCGGTCCGCCTCGAACTGGATCTCCCCGTTCGGCCCGTACAGGTTCAGCATGGCGTTCAGTTCGTGGTAGCCCAGCCCCTTGTAGGCGGCGGGCAGCGCGGACTTCTCTGCGGTCTTTTCGACGGCGGCCCCCGCGCGGGGACCTTGACCCTCAGGCATGGTTACTTCTGTGTCTGCGACAGTAGTGTCCAAAACTTGTCCAATCCTTGGTTTACCAGGCGGACGTCTTCAGGCGTCCCCATGAGTTCGAAGCGGTAGAGGTGCGGTATCTGGCATTTGAAGGCGATGATGTCGCCCGCCATGCAGTAGTTGTCCCCGAAATTCGTGTTTCCTGCGCCGATCACCCCGCGGATCAGGGCCCTGTTCTGCGGGTTGTTGAGGAACCGGATCACCTGTTTCGGCACTGAGCCCTCGCCGCCGGTTCCTCCGTAGGTGGGAACCACCAGGACGAAAGGCTCGGAGGCTACGAGTTCAGCTTCACGCTGATGCAGGGGGATCCGGGCTGCATCCCGGCCGAGCTTCTCAACGAAGCGCCGGGTGTTCTCGGAAGCCGAGGAAAAGTAGATGAGGTGACTGGATGTCCGGTTCATGGGCGTCGTATTCACAGCATCTGCTGCGAGCGGCGCATCGGCAAGTGCCGGCGCTGC
The DNA here is from genome assembly GCF_017833075.1 of Arthrobacter sp. PvP103. Lineage (NCBI taxonomy): Bacteria > Bacillati > Actinomycetota > Actinomycetes > Micrococcales > Micrococcaceae > Arthrobacter > Arthrobacter sp. PvP103. The sequence goes on from NZ_JAFIBQ010000001.1 coordinate 368,084, forward strand.
CATGGGAGTCACCTCATCTACCTAAAGTTCTTTGCCGGAAGCGGCGGGCTGAGCCTAGGCCACTGAGGCGGCTGCGCTCAGCGCCAACTCCTCGATCTTGTCCGGGCGGAAGCCTGACCAGTGATCCTGGTCCGTGACCACGACGGGGGCCTGCATGTAGCCGAGGGCCTTCAGGCGCTCGAGGGCATCCGCGTCCTGGGAGATGTCGACGCTCTGGTAGGTGATGCCCTTCTTGTCCAGCGCGCGGTATGTTGCGTTGCACTGAACACAGGCCGGCTTCGTGTAAACCGTAACGGTCATGGTTCCTGTCCCCTTTGTTGAAGTCACTGCTTTTGAAGTCTCTGGATCATCGCTGCGGTAGACACTGCCCGGATCTGAAACCCCTGCTCGATGCCGGTCCTGCGTCCCGCTCAATCTGTATGTCGATACTACATGTAGTGCACGGCCCCGATATGGACCCCAAGATGATGTATTACAAGTATGTCATTTAATGCACCGTTAATCCACAGGGCAGGGGTTGAAAAATGTCCGTGTTTCAGCTGTTTTCACGGACGAAATCCACACCCTGTGGAGGAGTTAGCCACAATTAATCCCCCCGCGTGTCGCGTGGTAGACGGCGTGTCGCCACTGTGCCGAAGGCGTGTCGGAGGGCACACAAAGGGGGTCCTGAAACATTTTTCAGGACCCCCGATGTGACGAACGGAACGGCGTAGCGGCGAGAGCCGACTTGCCAGACGGTGGCGGGCTCAGCCGTGCGGAGCCGGCCGGCTGCAGAGAATCTGTTCCACGCCCATCCTGCCTTCAGCGAAGCTGCGCAGGGCACCGACGAGATAGAGCCGCCAGACGCGCACTATCTCCTCCCCCATCATGTCGACGGCAGCCTCCTGGTTCGCCTCGAAATTGGCGTACCAGGCCTCAAGGGTGCGCACGTAGTCCGTACGCATCGCCTCCACGGCCTGGACCTCAAGGCCGGCGTCCTCCAGGAAGCCCAGGGTCTCGCCGACCGGGCGCATATGCATGTCCGGTGCGATGAAGGATTCGATGAACGGCCCTCCCCCTGGGTGCTTTCCCCGCCGGGACATCTGCTGGATCAGCACCCTCCCGCCGGGAACGACGTTATTGAACAGTGCCGCCGCATACACCGGGTAGTTGCGCTGCCCCACGTGTTCGCCCATCTCCAAGGAGGCGACGGCGTCGAACGGCCCGTCCGGGATCTCGCGGTAGTCCTGGACCCGGATGTCCACACGGTCTTCCAGGCCGCGTTCGCGGATCCGAGCGTCGATGAAGGCCTTCTGTTCGGTGGACAGGGTGACACCCACGACGTGGGCACCGTAGTGCTGTGCTGCGTGCAGGCTCAGCGACCCCCAGCCGCAGCCGACGTCGAGCAGGCGCATGCCGGCCTTGAGCCCGATCTTCCGGCAGACGAGGTCCAGCTTGTCCCGCTGGGCGTCCTCCAGCCCGTAGTTCTCGGAGGAGTCTGTCCAGTACGCGCTGGAGTAGGCCATCTGGGGATCCAGGATGAGGCCGTAGAACTCGTTGCTGAGGTCGTAGTGGTGACTGATGGCCGCCCGGTCACGGAGGATGCTGTGGAGCCTTCCCTTCACCCGGGCCTGGCTGGCCGGCGGTTGCCGCGGAGTCCCGACGGCGCCTGCCGCCCGTGCGATCCTGCCCACGCCTGCGAGGACGGCCGGTGTGGGCCGGATCCCGGAGAGTCCGCGTTCCCGGACTACCTTCCACAGGTGCTCCAGGGCCAAGTTCAGGTCGCCGTCGACGTCCAGTTCACCGGTGACGTACGCCTGGGCGGCCCCGAGCTCCCCCGGCGCCCACAGCAGCCGGCGGATGGCACCGGGCGCCTTCAGCCGCACCACCGGAGCGTCGGCCGGGCCTGCTTCGCTGCCGTCCCACACCTTGAGCCGGACGGGCAGTTCACCGCCGACCACCGGGCGCAGGACCTCGGCGATGGTGTCCGCGAGCGGCGCCGTCATATTGCGGCTCCGCCGGCCGCACGCTTGGATGCTGCGTGGTCCAGGACAATCTGCTGGACGTCCAGGTAACCGGTCTCAAAGCCTGCCCTGGAATAGCAGAGGTAGAACAGCCACATCCGCTGGAAGATCGCGTCGAACCCCATGGCCGCTACCTCGTCGGCGCGGGACATGAAACGTTCCTCCCAGAGGCGCAGCGTCTGCGCGTAGTGCTCGCCCATGGCGAGGCGTTCGCGGACCCGGAGCCCGGTTTGCTTCTCGGTGATTTCCTCGATGGCCCGGACGGAGGGAATGACGCCGCCGGGGAAGATGTACTTGTGCACCCAGGTGTAGCTCGTCCGGGTGGCGATCAGCCGGTCGTGCGCGATGGTGATGGCCTGGATGGCCACCTTCCCGCCGGGGGCGAGGACGCGCTCGATCGTCTGGAAGTAGGTGGCCCAGTATTCGTAGCCGACGGCCTCGATCATTTCTACCGAGACGACGGCGTCGTACTCGCCTTCCACCGCCCGGTAGTCCTTGAGCTCAATCGTGACGGCGTCGGCGTAGCCGGCCTCGGCCACGCGCTGGCGGGCGAGTTCCTGCTGTTCGCTGGAGAGCGTGACCGAATACACCGTGGCGCCGCGGGCAGCTGCACGCAGCGCGAGTTCGCCCCAGCCCGTGCCGATTTCCAGTACGCGCGTTCCCTCGCCGACGCCGGCCTTATCCAGCAGCCGGTCGATCTTCGCCTGCTGCGCGGCGGCGAAACCGTCCCAGGCGACTGTCCGCAGGGCATCGCCCCGCTCCGGGAACAGTGCACTGGAGTAGGTCATGGTGCTGTCCAGGAACGAGGAAAACAGTTCGTTGGAGAGGTCATAGTGCCGGGAGATGTTGGAGCGGGTGTTCTGTTCGGTGTTCCGTTCCCTGCGCGGCTGGCGCGGCAGGTAGAGAGCGCGCAGTTTCTGCAAGGGCTCGGGCACGAGGGTTCCGACGCGGGCTGCGAAGACTTCCATGACAGCGGTGAGATCGTCGGCGTCCCAGTCGCCGGCCATGTAGGACTCGCCGAGTCCGATCAGCCCGCCGTCGCCCAGCCGGGCGGCGAAGGCATCCGGCCGGTTCAGGGTCATGACCGGGTACGGATTGCCGGGTGCCGGATCGTACGCCGCTTTACCGAGGACGGTGCCGTCCGGGTACCGGACTTCCAGCGGAAGAGTTCGGACGGCGGCTCTGAAGATGGCGTCCGCAATCCGCCCGGCCACCCGTGCCTTGAGGCTGTCCGGCGTGGTGGCGATGCTGGGCCAGATGGCGGCGTCGATAGTGACGGGCGGCCGTGGAAACGAGTAGGGAACCCGGCCTGCGTGGCCTTCGCCCTGTCCGCGCCCCGCTGCGGATCCGGTAGCTTCGGTGATGGTCACTGTACTGCCTCCTGTGAAGGGTGTTGTGGTCGTTTGATGATGGGCAGCCGACGTGCCCAAAGTTTGATGCCCTGCCAGCGGATCTGCGCGGACACCCGGAGCGGCGCCAGCGGAACCGCGAGCGCGGCGGAGAGGATGTTCGGCACCGATGCCTCGCGGCGTTCGCCGTCAACCGTTGCCACGAAGGGCTTCTGGCCTTCGCGCTCCAGCACGATGGATACTGCGAGCCGCTCCCCCGGTTCCGGAAGTTTCATCCGGTACTGGCCTTCGACGTCGTTGAACGGGGAAACGTAGAACGCTTTGGGAACGCTGGCCCTGCCGGAATGGTCCGTTTCAAGCAGGTAGCAGTGCCGTTCACCATAGGTGTTGTGGACCTCCGCAACCACGCAACGCAGGCCGCCGGAGGCGTCGTGGCACCAGAAGAGGCTGAGCGGGTTGAACACGTGGCCGAACACACGGGCGCTGGCCAGCATGGTGATCCGGCCGCCGTCGAGTTCGATTCCCCGGGTCCGCAGGAACCGTTCGACATTGCCCCGGAGCGACCCGGCCGGGTCGCCAAGATGATCCGCAACGCGGAAGCCGGCCAGCGGCCGGAGCGGCCACGGAAGAGACGGAAGCCTGTCGACGTCGACATACCAGCTGTAGCTGCGGTAGGTAAACGCATTGTGCAGGGGTGTTCGCCGCACATGGGCTATGGACGTACGGTAGATGGCCGCCCGTTGCATCAGGCGACCTCCGCGGCGATGCTCTCCAGGCCGGGATCGGACACCGGCTGCTCCTCCCAGTTCCGGCCAAGCCGGGCAGCCGCTTTGACGCCGGAGAGGGCCCCGTCCTCGTGGAAGCCCCAGCCGTGGTAGGCGCCGGCGAAGGCCAGGCGTTCGTCCCCCAGGGTCAGGATCTGTTGCTGTGCCCGGAGCGAATCGGGCGTGTACTGCGGGTGCTCGTAGACCATCCGGTCCAGCACCGTCCCGTCGGCGATGAGTTCGGACTCACCGAGGCTCACGATGTAGCGTCCGCCGTCGGCAGGTTCGAGTCGCTGCAGGCGCGTCATGTCGTAGCTGACCAGCACTTTGTCAGGACGTGCGTCGCAGGACGGCAGCCGGTAGTTCCAGGACGCCTGTGCGTTTGCGCTGCGCGGCAGGACGGCTTCGTCGCGGTGGAACAGTGTCTGGTTCACCGAGTAGGGCATGCCGGCGAGCGCCTCGCGCTCGGCTGATGAGGCATCGGCGAGCATGCCCAGCGCCTGGGCCGGGTGGGTGGCAATCACGACGGCGTCGAAGTTTTCCGTGCCCTGCGCGGTAGTCAGCTCGACGCCGTCGCCGTGGCGCCGCACCGAGGCGACCGGGCTGGACAGCCGGATGTCCGTCAGCGCCGCGGCCAGCTTGTCCACGTAGGTGCGGGAACCTCCCTTGACCGTCCGCCACTGGGGTGAGCCTGACACTCCGAGCAACCCGTGGTGGGCGAGGAAAGTGAACAGGTAGCGGGCCGGGTACGCCAACGCCGTGGCGGGGTCGCAGGACCAGACGGCACTCACCACGGGGGTCATAAAGTGCGAGATGAAATAGCTGCTGAACTTCTCCCGGGCCAGGAAATCCCCCAGCGTCAGTTCCGGCTCCCCGGTGCCGGACGCACCGCGGGACGCCCCGGCAAGCAAGGCACGGGCACGGCGGTGGAAGCGCGTCACCTCCAGCAGCATCAGCAGGTACCGACCGCGCAGCAGGGTGGACGGCCGGGGAATGATGCCGCGCCCCTTGGCGCGGGCGCCGGCATATTCGAGGCCGCAGCCGTCGCAGCGTACCGACATGCTCATTTCGGAGTCCTGGGTCTCCACGCCGAGTTCCGCGAAGAGCCGCAGGAGTGTGGGGTAGGTACGTTCGTTGTGGACGATGAAACCCGTGTCCACGCCGAGGTCCGGGCCGCCCTCCTGCCCCACGTCGTGGGTGTGGGCATGCCCGCCCAGCCGGGAGTCCGCCTCGAATAGCGTCACGTTGTCCCGCTGGTTCAGGACATAGGCCGCGGTCAGTCCTGCCACGCCGCTGCCAATGACGGCCACCCGCCGGCCGTCCGGAATGCTTGCTGCTTGGGACACTGATCTGCTCCTGTTGGCTTCGCCTGAATCGTTGTGATGAATCGTCTTATGGACAATTCGTCACCGATGGGCTCCCGGATGACTACGAATTCCCGCCGGGCACCTTGACGCGATTCTGCCCCATGGACCCGGCCAGCCTGACGCGACATTCCGGGGCTACGGGGCGATGTGCCACAATGAAGCGGGATTTCCGAGGCGAAGGGCAACCCATTGATCAACCCCGTTCATCTGCGGACCCTCGTCGAGGTCACCCGCCTTGGCTCATTCGCGGCAGCCGCCAACCGGCTGGGCTACACCGCTTCCGCTGTTTCCCAGCAGATGTCTGCCCTGGAACGGGACACCGGCGTGGATCTCTTCCAGCGTTCGGCCAGGAGCATCCAGCCCACCGAAGCCGCCCTGGTGATGACCCGGCACGCCGCCAAGGTCCTGACCGACATTGAGGCCCTCATGGCGGCCGCCTCCCGGACGCACGACGCCACCCATCAGGAGCTCAGGCTGGGAATCTTTCCCAGCCTGGCAACATACGTCCTGCCGCGGATCCTGCAGAACCCGAAGTGGAAGGACCTGGGCATCGACCTCAGGGTGTCCGTGGCTGAGCCGTCCCAGACCATACAGGGGCTGCGCACTGGCGGCGAACTCGATGTGGCCCTGGTCTACCAGGTGGGCCAGTCCGGCCTGGCGTGGCCCCACACCGTGAACCGGCAATGGATCGGCGACGACGAATTCCGTGTGGTACTGCCGGCAGCCTGGGGTTTCCGCGCCGAAGCCAAGGTGGCGGCGGACCATCTGTCCGACATGCCGTGGATCGTCCATCACCCGGGCACCAGCGACGCGACGGTCATTGAACGGCTGTTCGCCAGCTGCAACCTGCACCCCCGCGTGGTGGCCTATAGCGACGACTTCCATGCCAGCCTCGAAATGGCCGCCGCTGGACTGGGAGCCGCGCTGGTCCCTGAGCTTGCCCTGCGGCACCGGCCTGCCGGTGTGGTGGTCCTGGACGTTCCGGAGATCCGGCTGGCCCGGAATGTCTTCGCCCTGCTGATCAACGACAAGCGGACGGCGCGGGTGCAGCTCTTCGTCGAACTCCTGGCCGACACCCTGCACGGCATGGGAACAGCCCGCTAGGCCTTGCGGTCCCCGGGACGGCCGGCTTTCGGGCGGCCCGGCACCCGCCCGGCCAATGACAGCAGGGCGGTGACCACCCTGTCTTTCGCCGTCCCGTACGGCGGATAGGCCAGCCCGAGGGTGTCCGGCCACAGCGGCTTGTCCATGCCTGCCCGTTCGTGCGAGAACGTCCGCACGGAATGTTCACCGTGGTATGCCCCCATGCCGCTGCCGCCCACCCCGCCGAACGGGAGGCCCGGAACCGTGAGGTGTGCCGCCGGTGCTCCGTAGGCCAGCGCGCCCGACGACGTTTCCGCCGCGAAGGCGCTGCGCACGGCGTCCTCTTCGCTGAAGACATACACGGCCAGCGGCTTGGAGCCGGAATTGATCATGCGGATGGCTTCGTCCCGCCCGGATACCGGCACCAGCGGCAGCAGCGGACCGAAGATTTCCTCGCCCAGGACTGCATCGCCGGGGGCGGGGCGCAACAGCGTCGGTGCAAAATACCTGCTGCCGGGGTCCCGCTGCCCTCCGTGCACCACGGTGCTGCCGTCCGCCAGTTCGGCGATCCTTTCAAAGTGCCGGTCATCCACGATCCGGCCATAGGAAGCGCTGGACGCCGGGTCCTTTCCGAACATGGCGGTGATGGCGTCCACAAGCAGCGGTTCCAGCGCGTCCAGAACCTCGGGGGTGGCCAGCACATAGTCCGGTGCAACGCACGTTTGCCCCGCGTTCATGAACCGGCCCCAGGCAAGGCGTCCGGCGGTGGTCGCGAGGTCTGCGGTCCCGTCCACGAAGGCCGGGCACCTTCCACCCAGTTCCAGGGTCACCGGCGTCAGGTGTTCGGCTGCCGCCCGCATGACCACCCGGGCCGCGTCCTGGCCGCCGGTGAAGAAGATGTGGTCGAAGCGCTCAGCCAGCAGTGCCTTGGTTGCCGGGATGCCTCCGGGCACCACCTCGGCGGCACCGCCCAGGTACTCAGGCAACCAGCGGACCAGGGCGGCTGAGGTGGCGGGGGCGTGCTCGCTCGGCTTGACGACCACGGTGTTGCCGGCCGCCAAGGCGCCGGCCATCGGCGCCAGCGTCAGCTGGACCGGGTAGTTCCAGGTGCCGATCACCAGCACCACACCGAGCGGAGTCAGCTCGGTCCAGGCCCGGGCCGGCTGCATGGCAAGCGGAACGTCCACCCGGCGGCGCCGAAGCCAGCCCGCGAGATGCCGTTCCAGATGGGCCGTTTCCGCGGCCACGAAACCGATTTCGGTCATCTGTGATTCACTCCGGTGCTTGCCCAGGTCGCTGAGCAGTGCGCCGGCAAAATCCTCACGGCGTTCCGTCAGCATCCTGCGCAGATTGCCCAGTTGCTCCAGCCGCCAGTCCAGGGGGCGGCTCACCCCGCTGTCGAAAAGCTCGCGGGATCGGGCGACGGCGGCGGCGGGAGTGTGCATCCGATCAATGTACCCGTGGCGGGACGCAGGACGGGCTGCAGCCGGGGATAAAGCGCCAGATAAAAATCACCGATGCTGGAATGGACTGCCCGAGAGGGCTATGTTGAAGATATGAACAAGGTAGCGAGCCGGCACTTTGGTGAGATCGAGCTCAACCATGGCCGGGACCACAACATCGCAGCGAAGCATGAACTGGGCGGCCAGCCGGTAGAGCTGGACCTGAACATCAATGCCCACGACCACTTCGACGAGGCGGCCATGCACAAGGTCGACTACCGGCTGCGGTACCTGCCCGAGCTCGTGGACCAGGTCCGGGACATGATCGCCGAGGAGCTGGAGCAGGAGGGCACCAGTCCCCAGGAATACCGGCACTTCCACTGCAACGCCATCAAGGACGAGCACCTCAGGAAGGTGTTCGGTGTGGAGGACAAGAGCCAGCTGACCAATGCAGTGTTCCTGAAGGCGCTGAAACTCGGCCACGTGGGCATCTATCCCGGCCAGCCTGAACGCTACTTCGTCCTGGATTTCACCCTGGGCGAGCACTTCACCGACGAAGTCCTGGTAGCGTCCGCCGACGAAGACGGCGTCGTGGACGACGAAATCCTCTGGGAGTCCTGAGGGGCCGGTGATCCAGCCCGTCGGGATCCAGGTTTCGACGGACTCAACCATCGGATAGCAGGACATTACGACGGCGGCCGGTCACCTCAGGTGACCGGCCGCCGTCGTGCGTGGCTGCTTTTGCCTACTTGGCCGTCGCCAGGAGGCTGGCGCGGACCGTCTTGGTGGCCGCAACAAGGTTACGCAGGGACTCTTCGGTCTCTGCGTAGCCGCGGGTCTTCAGGCCGCAGTCCGGGTTGACCCAGAGCTGGCGGGACGGGACGTGCTTCACGGCGGTGCTGAGCAGCTCGGTGACTTCCTGCTCACCCGGGACGCGCGGCGAGTGGATGTCGTAGACGCCCGGGCCGACGCCGCGGCCGAAACCGTGGGACTCGAGGTCGTGGACAACCTCCATGCGTGAACGTGCGGCCTCGATCGAGGTGACGTCAGCGTCCAGTCCGTCGATGGCGTCGATGATGGCGCCGAACTCGGAGTAGCACAGGTGGGTGTGGATCTGCGTGGAATCAGCAGCACCGGCAGTGGCAAGGCGGAACGAGTTCACGGACCAGTCCAGGTATGCGGCCTGGTCTGCCTTGCGCAGCGGAAGGAGTTCCCGCAGGGCGGGCTCGTCCACCTGGATGACCTTGATGCCGGCTGCTTCGAGGTCGGCGATTTCGTCGCGGAGCGCCAGGCCCACCTGGTTGGCGGTCTCCCCCAGCGGCTGGTCGTCACGGACGAAGGACCAGGCCAGGATGGTGACCGGACCGGTGAGCATGCCCTTCATCGGCTTGCTGGTCAGCGACTGGGCATACTCGGCCCACTTCACAGTGATGGGGGCGCTGCGGGTGACGTCGCCCCACAGGATGGACGGACGGGTGCAACGTGAGCCATAGGACTGCACCCAGCCGTGGACCGTGACGTCGAAGCCTTCCAGGTTCTCGGCGAAGTACTGGACCATGTCGTTGCGCTCGGGCTCGCCGTGCACCAGGACGTCGTAGCCGAGCTCTTCCTGCAGCTCCACGACGCGCTTGATCTCGTCCTTCATGAGCTGCTCGTACTGCTCGTTGGTGAGGTCGCCCTTGTTGTTGCGCGCACGGGCCGAACGGATTTCGGAGGTCTGCGGGAAGGAGCCGATGGTGGTGGTGGGCAGCGGCGGCAGGTGAAGGGCCTCTTCCTGGGCGGCTTCGCGGACCGGGTACTCGGAGCGGTTGAAGTCGGCCGCGGTCAGGGCCGCGGTGCGGGCCCGGACGTCGGCGCGCTGCACACCTTCGGCGGCGGCACGGGAGGCGATGATGCGCGTGGCTTCGTCGATGGCCGACTGCACTGAGCCTGTCTCAGCACCGGCAGCGTCGGTCAGCAGGCCGGCGAGGGTTGCTACTTCAACGGCCTTCTGGTCCGCGAACGCCAGCCAGCTGCGGAGCTGCTCGGACAGCTGGGTCTCTTCCTCGACGTCGTGCGGGACGTGCTGGGTGGAGGTGGAGGTGCTGATGGCCAGCTTGGCCACGGACTTCTTCAGTTCGGCGATCTTCTCGGCAGAGGCGGCCAGGTCGTTGCGCCAGATGTTGTGGCCGTCCACGACGCCGGCAACCAGGGTTTTGTTGCCCAGTGCAGCGAGTGCCGCAGCGGACGGAACAGCGCCCTTGAAGACGTCGATGTGCAGCGCGTCGATGTTGGTGGCGGCGAGGGTGCCGAGCTGGCCGTTCAGTGCGCCGTACGGGGTGGAAACGAAAAGCTGCGGGCGGCGGGCTGCAGCGGACAGGACCTCGTAGGAGCGGGCAACCGCGGCCTGGATCTCCTCCGCGGACGTGTCCTGGTCAACCACCAGGGCGGGCTCGTCCAGCTGGACCCAGCCGGCGCCGGCAGCGGCGAGCTTCTCCAGCAGCGCGGTGTAAACCGGCAGGATGTCCTCAAGGCGGGACAGCGGGCTGAAGCCGGCCGGGGCGTCGTCGGAAGCCTTGCTCAGCAGCAGGAAGGTGACCGGACCAACGATGTACGGGCGGGTCTCCACCCCGTTGGCAAGGGCGTACTCGAATTCCTCGACGATGCGGTCGGAGGTCAGCGCGAAGTTGGTCTCCGGACCGATTTCCGGCACCAGGTAGTGGTAGTTGGTGTCGAACCACTTGGTCATTTCAAGCGGCTGCTCTTCCTTGTTGCCGCGGGCCAGGGTGAAGTACCCATCGATGTCCAGCTGTCCCTCGGCGTTGAGGAGGTTCCCGAAACGGGCCGGTACGGCTCCAAGGTGGGCGGCGGCGTCGAGCACCTGGTCGTAGAAGGAGAAGGTGCCCGGAACAGCGGCGGCTTCGGTCAGGCCGAGTCCCTGCAGGCGCTTGGCGGTGCCCAGCTGGATTTCCTTCGCGGCGGCATCGAGGGCGGAGGCGTCGATCTTGCCGGCCCAGTAGGCTTCGACGGCCTTCTTCAGTTCGCGGCGGCGGCCGATGCGCGGGTAGCCCAGGATCGAAGCCGACGGGAAGGGAGTGGTCACGGCCGGGGTGTTCTGCTCAGTCATGTGGAATTCCTTGGGTGTTGGTGAAAATCAGTGGTGTTGGATGCGGAAAGCGCCAGTGCTGACCGGCGGGGGGGTGCCGACAGGCAGTGCCGACAGGCAGTGCTCCCGGCGGGCGGTGCCGGGTGCCGGGTCGGGCGCGTGGTTCTGGCGGGCAGGCGAAGCCGGCTCAGCTGGCCATTTCCTGGTGGCGGCGGGCAATGGCATTCAGCCTGCTCGCCGGACGGGCGGGGCGTGGCAGGGCCAGCTTGTCCAGGACCTCCAGAGCACACGCGTGTTCGTTGAAGGTGTACAGGTGGATGCCCGGTGCTCCGGCGTCCAGGGCTGCGTTGGCCAGGTCCACCGTTGCCCGGACGCCGATCAGCCGGCGTTCGGCGTCGGTGTCCGCGGCTGCCAGGCGTGCCATGAGTTCCGGTGCGGGTTCGACGCCAGTCAGCTCAGCCAGTCGGTTGAGCCGCCGCACGCTGGTCAGGGGCATGACGCCCGGGATGATGGGGATGGTGACCCCGGCCCGGCGTGCCCTCGTGATGAGGTCGGCAAACTGCTCGGTGTGGAAGAACACCTGCGTGATGGCGAAGTCCGCGCCGGAGCGCTGCTTGGCTAGCAGCACCTCGACGTCGTGGGCTTCAGTGGGTGATTCCGGGTGACGCGTCGGGTACGCGGCCACGCCGACCGCCACCTTGCCGGCACACAGCAGTGCCGAACGTCGCTGCTCCACGCGGCGGATCAGCTCGATCAGGTCCTGGGCGTACCGCAGGGAACCGCTAACCGGTGCTGCGCCGTCCTTAGGCCTGTCACCGCGGAGGGCCAGGATTCCCCGGACACCCACGTCAAGGAGCTCGCCGATGATTTCGGAGAGTTCCTCCGGCGTGTTGCCCACGCAGGTCAGGTGGGCCAGCGGGCGCAGCGTCGTCTCCAGCAGGAGCCGGTTGATGAGTTCGACGGCGGTGTCCCGGTTTGATCCGCTGGCGCCGTATGTCACGGAAACGTAGTCCGGGTCCGTGGCTTCCAGCTCGCCAATGGTGGTCCAGAGCGATTCGGCGGCCGCCGGCGAACGTGGCGGGAACAGCTCGTACGAAAGCGCCACCGGGGCGGCGTCGGAGAGATTCGGATGTGTGTCAATAAGGCTAGGTGGAGACATTTGCGTCCTTGGCTTTGGGCCATTGCCGGCAGCTGCGCCTCAGTCCATGGGACTTTGGAAACGCTGAACCGTCAATGAATTTGAGTTTGGGAACACGGAGAGAACTTCGGCAGGGCGCAGCCGCGACTGTTACGCCTGACAGGAAGTTGTCCGTGAGCAAATGTCAGGCCCACATGGGGGCACCCACACCCTCCTGGCGGAGGATCGCTGACACGTTACCTCGGTAACTTGTATAAGACTCTAGGGCCCTGCTCCGGGGCGTTCAAGCCGGGCCCCGAATTAAGACGCACCTTTACGCTCTGTTGCGCCACCGGACAGAACATTGTTCGCCGAAAGGCCGGTATATGACCAGCACCCGGAATGGTTTGCACGGCAGTCCGCGGATTCAAGGCTGGCGGCGGACCGCTTTCCGTAGCTTCCGGCGCCCCAACCACACCGCTGCGGCCATCAGGCCGAGGACATCGGCGAATCCGAGGATAGCCTCCCAGGGCAGCTCGATATCCCCGCTGTTGAGGTTGTTGAAGAACGAACCCAGCGGGGTGAGCAGCGGCCACAGGACCAGGACGTTCCGGACGAGCGCAAAGGCCACGGCGTAGACGACGCCGAGCCCGAACAGGAAGACCATTCCTAGCCCGCTCATCCCGTAGCCGACGTGGTACACCGCGTACAGGGCCGCCGCGAGTGCTATGCCCGGGATCTGCCCCAGGCTCGCACTCAGGTGCGTCTGGACAAAACCTCTAAAGAAAACCGTCTCAAAGGCCCCGACGGTCAGCGACATAACCAGCAGCGGAACCCAGTCCACGGGCGCCGGTAGCGCACGGCCCCAGAGGGTGATGGCGAACTGGATTGCAGACAGGACGAGGCCCAGGCCGACAGCCTCTTTCCAGTTTCCCGCCCACAGGCCCAGGTCAGACAAGGGCCGTCGCCGCTGCACCGTATAGAACACCGGCCCAGCGACTCCCAGGACAAGTCCGGTGCCGAAGCACAGGAAGAGACCCAGGACGTTGGCAGGGGTGAAGACCGTGAATGCCACCCTGAAGAGCGCCACGACGGCGAGGTACAGTGCCGCGACCACGGCCAGGTCCAGCTTGTCGACCCTTATCCGTGCCCTCCCGCGCCTCCGGAGTCCGGGACCTGCCAGGAGGGCGAGCACCAATGCTGAAGCCGGGATCACCAAACCGTAGACAGTCAGGTCCAGGAACGCCAGCGAGAGCACCGCCGCAACGAGCCACGAAGCCCACATCCATTGACGCACGTTTACACGCCTGGCAATCTTCATCCGCCGCCGCCGCTCTGTTGATCGGCCTCCCCTGTCAACAGCGTGACGCGCGATAGTTCCCGGCGCTAGGGGATTTGGTCGCAACCTCCGCGCATCACCAGGGTTTGTCTGTTCCGGCCCCGGTGTCGGCATTCCGGAGATACTCGTTCCGCTGCATGCCGCCGTTGCGTTCCCGCTGCGCGGACTTGGCCGACTCCTCCAGCTTGTCCAGCTGGCTCTGCTGCGGTTCCGGATCGGGCTGCGGCTGCTTGTCGCCGGACCCGGCTTCAGCCCCGGCCCCCGCATCTCCGAGCTTGTCCGCTTTGCCCTGCAGCCGTTGTTCCGCTTCCCGGAGGCGGTCGCCTTCGCCGTCCGCCCCGTTGGCGGCGGCCTCGCCGCCCTCCGGGTTGAAGCAACCGGGCGGAGCGGCCTTGACCGCCGCCAGTCCGTCGGCGTAGAGGCGGTCCGCTTCGGCGCCGGAGCCGGCCGGCTCGGCGGCCTTGTCTGCCAGCCGTTCGATGCTCAGGACCAGGTTGACGCGCACCTTGCATTCGTCAGCGGGCGGCGCATCAGCGAGGGCTGCTTCAAAGAGCGCCCGGGCACCGCCGTAGTCCCCGCCCAGCACCAGGGCATCGGCGGCCGCAAAAGGCGCCTTGTGCCGTTCCACGATATTGGCGACGCCCAGTCCGGATGCCGCGGATGCAAGGGCGGCCTGGTCACCGCGGCCGAATGATCCTGCCGCCTCGCCGCCCAGGTAGCCGACGCTCAGAAGCTTGACGGCGAGCGCCACGGCGACCAACACAGGCAGCGCGGATCCGAGCAGCAAACGGCGCCGTCGGCGGCTGCGCAGGCCCTGCCCCGGTTGTTGTTCCGATGCCCCGGTCATGCGCGGACCTCCCGTTTTCCGGTCCTGAGCTGCCTCAGCTGGCGGAGCACCGTGAGGCTCTCCCACAGCGCGAGGAAGAACGCGGCCAGCGCCGGGGCCCAGTACAGTTCCACCCTGCCCTCGAGTGACCCGGTTGTTTCGTGGAGGGCGCCGGGCCGGGCCGCCTGCATCATCGGGGCCACTCCATCCCCGGCAGCCCGGTGGACATAGGGAACGCCGAGCTGCGCTGCGATCCCCCGCAGCGTGTCCTCGTCGATTCGTGACACGGCGTCCCCGGCGCTTTCGCCGCTGCGGTCCTGGATGTAGCCGGCGGCATCGTCGGCTGAATAGCTGGTCTTCTCCTTCATACGCCCGCCCTGGTCTGTGCCGTAGCCGAGCACCGCGCCGCCGTTGACCAGCGAAGCATCCACGTTCATGGGCTCCGGTGCCCTGCCGCTGGTCTGCTCGCCGTCGCCAAAGTAGAAGACGATCCGCGCCCGCTCCGGGTGGCTCTCCCGCGCTGCCCCCAGCCGTTCGTTGAGGACGGTCCGGGCGGCGGTGACGCTGCTGCCTGTCGAGTACAAGGTGATCTGGGGTTCCAGCACACCGGTCAACGTATCAAGGGCTGAGGTGTCCGTCGTCAGGGGCATTCGGACCACCGTCTGGGAATCGAACGTGATCATGGAAAACCGGGCCCCGGCCAGCTCCCCGGCGATGGCCATGATGTCCTTCCGGACGCCGTCCAGCCTGGGGCTGCCCGTGCCGTAGTCTTCGGCGGAGATGCTGCTGGTGGTATCCACCACGAAGAAGACGTTCAAGTCGCTTGCCGCCGCCCGGACGCTGCCGCCGGGTAAACCCGGGCGGAGCGCCGCCAGCATCAGCAGGACCACAAGGCCGGCGGGCAGCAGCCACCCGCGCAGTCCGGTACTGCGGAGCCGGCTTCGGACGGCCGTCCACGCAAGGAAGACGACGACGGCGACAACAACCGGCAGCATGATCCACCACGGCCAGATGGGCTGTACTGTCACGACCGGAGCCTCCAGGTAGCCCCGGCCAGCACCAGGCCGGACAGCAAGGCGATGCTCAGGGGAATCTCGGCACGGTCCGAAACGGCGGCTTGCGGGCCGGCTTTGAAGGCGGTGGCATCCGTGGACTGGACCCTGCGGATGATCTCCCCGACCGCTTCCGGGCTGTCCAGCGGATAGTACGCACCGCCGGTACCTTCCACAGCGGTGCGCAGCTGAACGCCTGGCTGGTCCGGGTCCGTGCCGTAGTCGAAGTCTCCGGGGTTGAGGGCATAGACCCGGACGTCCTTCTTCTTGGCCAGTGCCGCCGCTTCCTGCAGGGTGAAGATGGGCTCGCCGGAAATGAAATTATCGGTGGCCAGTACGACGGAGCCGGATCGCTCCTCCCTGCCGCTTCCGGCCTGCTCTCCCGTGCCGGTATCGCCCCCGTTTGACGGGAAGCCCTGTACGCAGGAAGCCAGTCCGTCACCGATCAGCGAGGAGCCTGCACCGTTCCATGTGCCGTCCAGGAAGGCGGCGCTGCCGGGTGCGCCGTCAAATGCTTTCCGGGCTGCTTCGAGCTGCTCCTGCACGACGTCGTAATCATCGGTCAGGGGGAAGACCTGTACCGCGCTGCTGTCGAAGACGGTCAGGCCCAGCCGTTCGCCGTCGAATCCCGCTGCGAGCCGGGCAAAAACTTCCACCACCGCTGCATCGGCGCTGCTCATGGATCCCGAGGCGTCAAGGCACAGGATGATGTCGCGGTTGCGCTGTTCGGGGCTGACTGTGCTCCGTTCGGCGGGACGTGCTGCTGCCGCCACGGCCGCCGCCATCAACACCACACCGGCGACGGCGGCAACGGTGAGCCATCGCCGGTGGCGCCGCACAGCGGCCTGGTACTCCGGCAACTCCGTGAGCCGGTGGCCGTGCGCCACAGGCCGCCGGGCGGAGTCGTCGCCCCGCTGCCGTTTCCAGGCCATCCAGCACATCCCTGCGCCCGTAAGGATCGCCGCCGGAATCATCCACCAGAAGATCAGTTCCATGTCCGGACCACCTCCCGGGCCGTTTCCGCCGCAACCGCGACAGAGTCGCCAAGCTCGGTGTCGCCAACGTCGGTGTCGCAGGGTCCCGGGCTGAATTCCGCCGGATAGAGGCTGCTGACGGCCAGGGCGGCAGCCGGGATGTTCTGCTCGTTGAGCTCAGCCAGGGCCATCCGTGGAGCGTCAATCCCTGCGATGTCGCGGACAAAGCTCCGGATAAGCAGGCTGAGCTCCTGCTGCGAGGCGCGTGCGGACAGCCTGCCGGCCGCGGCGTCAGCCGTCACAACATCGATACGGCGCAGATAGTCCCGTTTCAGGCTGGACGGATCCGAAGGCGGCGCGGGGGGAGCTGCGGCGGACATGTCGGGCCGCCGCCGCGTGCTCAGGATCACGTAGGCCAGCCACGCGGCCACGAGCACCAGAACGCCAAGGCCGGCCCACGGCAGCCAGGCACTGTAGGCCAGGGGGGCATAGAATCCGGTGTCATTTCCCACGGCGGTGCCGTTCCAGCAGGGTGAACACCGCAGGCATCACATCATGGCTGCTGCCCGCATCGACGTGGGCAATGCCCATCCGCCGCAGCACAGCCTCCCGGGCGGCATCGCGCTGCTCCTGCGCCGCGGCATAGGCCCGGATGATGGCATCAGACGCCGCAAGGCGTCCGGGAAGGAAGCCGGCATCCGCAACGTCGTAGCGGTCGACGGGTCCGGCGTTCGGTCCGGCGGCGGGTCCGGCGGCGTTCGGTCCGGCGGCGGGTCCGGCCAACTGCGCGTCGCGGACGGTCAGCCAGAGGACTTCGTGCTGCGCGCGCAGCCGCCGCAGCAGCCGCTCCATCCCGGCATCCGGCACCAGCTCGTCGGCCACAACGAAGAGCAGCATGCGCTGGCCGAAGTTGCGTGCCACATAGGAGAGCTGCTCGCTGATGTTGCTTCGGGGCGAGGCCAGCGCCGTGGCCCCGTCGACTTCGCGAAGAAGCCTTTCCAGGTGGGCCTCGCCGGCTTTCGCGGGCAGCGACCGGGTCGACGTCCCGTCGCCGCACACGAGCCCCACCACGTCGCCGTGACGGTGGGCAAGGTAGCCCACCACGCCCAGGGCCATCACGGCAATGTCCTTCTTCTCCTCGCCGCCGAGCGAGGAAGCAGCCATGTTGCGTCCGGTATCCGTGACCAGCATCACTGTCTGCCGCCGCACTGCAACATAGCGCTTGATGAGCGCGGATCCGTGCCGGGCAGAGGCTTTCCAGTCGATGTCGCGGACTTCGTCTCCGGGAATGTAGGCACGGAGGTCGTCAAAGTCCAGGCTGCGCCCCTTGAAAACGGAACCGTATTCGCCGTCGAGCATCCCGCGTGCCTTGCGGTGGGCGAAGATCGACATCTTAGATTTCACCCGGGTCAGGAGGCTGGCCATGCGGGCGCGCTCAGGGAGTCTGGACGGACGCCACGATGGCATCGATGACGGTTTCGACCGGAACCTGCTCCGCGACCGCTTCGAAGCCAAGGATAATCCTGTGCCGGAGCACGCGGTGGGCCAGTGCCTTCACGTCCTCGGGGATCACGTGGTCCCGGCCGTTCAGGAGTGCGACAGCGCGGGCGGCCTGGCTGAAGGCGATACTGGCGCGCGGGCTGGCTCCGAATTCGATAAAACCCGCCAGGCGGGAGTCGATGTACTGGGCGGCGTTCCGGGTGACAAACACCAGCCCCACGATGTAGCGCACTATTGCGGGATCGATGTAGACGCGTTTGACCAGCTCCTGCACTTCCGAGACCGCGTCCAGGGACGCAGCCGCCGCTGGGCGCTGTTCATCGGTGAAGACGCCGGAATCGATCCTGCGGATGATCTCGGCCTCTTCGGCCGGCGTGGGGTAGTCCAGGACGTCTTTGAGCATAAAGCGGTCCATCTGGGCCTCGGGCAGCAGGTAGGTGCCCTCCTGCTCGATGGGGTTCTGCGTCGCCAGGACAAGGAACGGAGAGGGCAGCCGGTGCACCACTCCCCCGATGGATGTCTGCCGCTCCTGCATCGCCTCGAGCATGGCGCTCTGCGTTTTCGCACTGGAGCGGTTGATCTCGTCCAGGAGGACGATGTTGGCGTGGACCGGGCCAAGCTGGGTGACGAACGTGCCCTTGGCGGCATCGTAGATCTGCGTGCCCACGATGTCGCTGGGGAGCAGGTCCGGCGTGCACTGAATCCGCCGGAACTCTGCGCTGACGGCCTCCGCCACCGTCTGCGCGGCGGTGGTCTTCGCGAGTCCGGGGACGCTTTCGAGCAGGATGTGCCCGCCGGTCATGAGCCCCACCAGCAGCGATTCACGGAGCCTTGCCTGCCCCACAACCTTTGCGTCGAAGCTGCGGGAAATGCTGCCCATGACCTGCTGCGCCCGGGCCAGCTCCGCCGCTTCGATCCGGACGGCGGCCGTAGTCTGAAGCACTGGAAGTCCCCCTGGTTGCTGTTCATGAACGGCCGCGGCTGCTGCCGGATGTCCGGCGGTCACTTGGCGACCGCCACGGGCCATACTATCCAAGCCCCGGGCGGCGGATTGCACAATGGGGACCACTCCCCATGCAGGCCGCGCAGGACTATCCTGATGGCATGATCCAGCTTCCAGCCAGTTACCAGGAGTATCTCGCCGGTAAGAGCGAGAGTTTCATCAACACTGTCCGTCCGATCCTCATGCAGTCGGCGGCGGAAAAGATGCACGGCGTCAGGGTCCTGTACAACCCCGGCCCTACCGGCCATCAGGCCCATCTGGACGACACGATCCCGTTCGGGACAGTGGTCGAGGACATCGACTGAAGGCGGCTCAGCCCTTCATCGCCCCGGACAGCGCAAACGACCCGCCGGCTCCCCGCACCACCAGCACGTAGAGGACCAGGACCGGAACCGAATAGAGAATTGAGAATGCGGCCAGCTGGCCGTAGGCGACCGCACCGTGCTGTCCGAAAAAGCTGAAGATTGAAACCGACGCGGGCTGCTTTGACGGCGACAACAAAAGGATGAAGGGTACGAAGAAGTTCCCCCACGTCTGGATGAAGACGAAAATGAACACCACCCCCAGCCCCTGGCGCATGAGCGGCAGCACCACGGAACGCAGGGCAGTGAGCCCGGACGCGCCGTCCACCCAGGCGGCCTCCTCCAGCGAAACGGGCACCGCATCCATGAAGTTCTTGGTCATCCAGATGGCCATGGGCAGCGAAGTTGCCGCCAGGAAGAGGACCGTGGCCGGCAGCGAATCCAGCAGGCGCAGCTGGACGAACAGACCATAGACGGGCACCATGATGGCCGTGATCGGCAGGCAGGTGCCGCACAGGATCGAATACATGAACGGCCGGTTGAACCTGGACTGGAAACGGGACAGCGGGTACGCGGCCAGCACGGCTGCCGCCAAGGTCACTGTTGCCGTCCCGGCGGAGAGCAAGAGGCTGTTCCAGAGCGGGCCGAGCAGTAAGTCCGGGGTGAGGACAGCCGCGAAGTTGTCGAGCGAAGCACTGGCCGGCAACTGTGTCTGGTAGCCCGCCGTTGTGTCCAGGGAGGCGAACACCAGCCAGAGCAGCGGCAACACGAAGCAGGCACCAATCAGCAGCAGGGCCGCGTCTGCCGGAGTCCGGGCCCGGCGGAATCCCGGCGACGCAACTCCCCGGCGGGTGGCCCGCCGTGAAGCGACTGCTAAGGGCGGCCGGCCTGTCGTCCTCATCTTTTGTCCCCCTTCAGCAGCCGCACGTAGCCAATCCCGAACACCAGGCCCAGGACAATGAGCACCGAGGCGATCGCCGTGCCGTAGCCAATGTCTCCGAACTTGAAGGCCTCCTGGTAGGCGAGGACCGGCAAAGTGGTGCTGGCATTGGACGGTCCGCCGGCCGTCATCACCCAGATCAGGGTGAACACGGCCAGGGTCTGGAGCGTGACGAGCATCAAATTGGTGGCGATGCTGGACCTGATGAGCGGCAGGGTGATGAACACCAGGCGCTGCCAGCCGGAAGCGCCGTCCATCAGGGCTGCCTCGGAGATGTCCCTGGGAACGTCGGCCAGGGCCGCGCGGTACACCAGCATGGAGAACGCGGTGCCGCGCCAGATGTTGGCCAGCACCACGGCAACCATGGGGTAAGCGTAGAGCCAGTCCGCACCGGCAGCGCCGGCATTGCCGAGCAGCTGGTTCAGCGTCCCGTCCTTGCTGAAATAGGCGTAAGCGGCAAAGGCCGCCACGATCTCGGGGAGCACCCAGGCGGCGACCACTGCAGTACCCACAACGGCGGACACCGGCTTCCGGGCGCGTGTCATCAGCCCGGCAATCAGGAGTCCCAGCAGGTTCTGGCCCACCACCGCTGACGCAACAACGAAGACGATGGTCAGGAGGACGGCGGCCGGGAACGCAGGGTCACTGAGCAGCCGCACGTAATTCTCGACGCCGGTCCAGGCCGGGTTCCTGGCGTTGCGGCCGGTGAGGGCGGCGTTGGTGAAGGAGGCGTGGAAGGACCACAGGACGGGCGCCGCCAGGAAGAGGAGAAGCAGCAGGACGGAGGGGACCACCGGCAGCAGCCGGAGCTGCCGCCGGACAGTTCGTCGTTCAGCCATGCGCTATTTCTGCAGGACCCTGGCGTCACCCACCTGGTCCCTGACTGTCTTGTCGTACTGCGCGGCTGCCTCCTGCGGTGAGAGGGCACCGGTGATCACGGCTTCGGTTGCCTCCTGGACCGCGGCGGAGATCCGCGGATAGTCCGCCGTGGCGGGCCGGTAGTGGGTGACGGATACGAGTTCGGAGACGTCTTTGACGAACGGATTTGCCGCCAGGTACTCGGCTTCGGCGGCGACGTCCGTCCGGACCGCGATCTGGGATCCGGACACGGTGAACGCCAGCGAGTTCTTCTTGCTCACGGCCTCGGAAAGGAACTTGAACGCCAGGTCCGGGTTTTTGGAGTCGGCTCCGACGGCCAGCGTCCAGCCACCGGACATGCTGACGCCGCCGGGTTCCTGGCCACGCTGGGTGGGGAATTTCGCCACCCCCATGTCCTCGGCATAGCCTGCCCATTCGTAGTTGCCGCCCTTCTGCCAGAACGACGGCGTGTAGGAACCTTCCACGGTGGCGCCCATCTTGCCCTTGGGCAGCCATTCGCCGAAGACCTTCTTCCAGACGTTGGCGTCAAGCGCCTCGGCAGGCGTGACGGCAAGTCCTTCGTCGTAGAGTGTCTTCAGGAAAGCCAGGGAATCGGTGAACCCCCGGGAACCGATCACCCATTTTTTCTCCTGCTGGTCATAGAGTTCGCTGTCCGTGCCGTACAGCAGTTCGTAGAAACTCTGCATGACGGTTCCTTCACCGGTGGCCTTGCCGGCATACATGTTGAAGGGGACCAGGGACGGGTCCACCGCTTTCATCTTGCGGGCGGCTTCGAGTATTTCGTCCCAGCTCCGGGGCTGCCAGGGAACCGATATGCCTGCTTTTTGCAGGACTTTCTTGTTGTACCAGATGGCGCGGGTGTCGGTTCCCAGGGGCACAGCGTAGATCCCGCCGTCGTCTCCTGTGCCGGCAGCTTTGGCGGCCTCGTTGTACAACTTCCAGTCGTCCCATTTTTCGAGATACCCGTCCAGTTTCAGGAGGTATCCGGCGTCGACATCGGACCTCACTTTGAAGGTGTCCTCGTAAAAGACGTCCGGGGCGGTCTCGGACGACCGGAGGGCCAGCGCCAGCTTGGTGCCGTAGTCGTCATCGTTGGCCTCGATGGGCTGCAGCTCCACGGTGGTGCCCTGGTTGGCAGCTTCGAAGTCCTTCTTGGCGTCCTTGAACAAGGTGTCCAGGGCAGAAAACGAGTCAGTCTTCTGGTAGACGATCTTCAGGGTCCGGTCTTCGGCGGCCGGTTTCTCCGCGGAGCAGGCTGATGTGGCCAGCAGCGCTGCCGCCGACATCAGCGCCGCAAGTATTTTGGCAGGGCGGTGCATGACGCTCCAATCTTCGAGCGGCTGCAGCCCCCAATGTCCTCCAGCTGGCCCCAGCCTTTAGCCGATATGCAATTTCAGGTTAGTGCTCCCCACTGACAGGGCAACGGAATGCCGGCGTCAGCCTTCCAGCAGCAAGCGCTGTGCGCGCGGGGCCAGCGTATGCTCCAGCACCAGGCAGGCCGCACCGATGGCTCCGACGTCCTCTCCCACCCCGGTCCCGACAACTTCTATCCCGTGGATCTCGCGGGCTGCGCTGTTGTCTGCCAGCAGTTGGGGAACACGGTCCAGGTACCTCCGTGAGAGGCGCGTCCAGAAGGGGCCGCCGAAGACGACCCTTTCGACGTCGAGGGTGTTCGTGACCACTGCCACGGCCCGGGCGACCAGGACGGCGGAGTGGTCGATGATCTCCCCCGCCTGGCTGCTCCCGGCGTCGGCCTCGTCGCAAAGTTTGGCGAAGCTCTCCTGGATGTCCAGTGCACCGGAGGGATGGCGCACAACCTCCAGCACGCCGGCGGCTTCGGCCTGCGCCACGAGGACCTGCGGGATGCTGCTTGACTTCACGCAGCCCCGAAGTCCGCAGTCGCAGGGCGGACCGTCCGGGTCAACAATGATGTGCCCGATTTCACCGGCATTCCCCGAAGTCCCGCGCACCACTTCATCGTTCAGGACGATGCCGCAGCCGATGCCTGTGCCCATGTACATAAAAATGAAGCTGCCGGAGCCGCTCGGGCCGCCTGCCCAGGTTTCGGCGACGGCGGCGCTGGTGACGTCCTTGTCCACCAGGGTGGACAGTCCGGTGGCCTCCGCGAGGGCATCGCGCAGGGGCACACGGTCCCAGCCCAGCAACAGCGGCGGATCCACGACGGTTCCCTCATCCAGGTTGATGGGGCCGGGGGCTGCGACGCCGAGCCCGGCGATCTTGTCCGGGTCGACGCCGGAGGCTGCCACCAGGTCCTTGATCTCGGCGGCAATGGTGGCGATGATGCCGTCGGGGTCGCTGGCGCCCGGGGTGTTGATCCGTGAGTGCCTGACGACGGAGCCGACGAGATCCAGCACCACGAAAGTGGTCACGGCGGGATCGAGGTGGACCCCCACGGCATACATTCCGGCGGGGTTCAACCGGAGGATGGTGCGCGGCTTACCCGGCCCGCTTCCTTCCTTCCCGGCTTCGACGATGAGGTTCTGGTCAAGCAGCCGGCGGGAGATGTTGGAGATGGTTTGCGGGGAGAGCCCTACGATCTGGGCGAGTTCCACCCGGCTGAGGCCTCCCGAGGACCGGCGGATGGCATCCAAAATCACCGTGAGATTGAAGTCCCCCATGCGGGGCAAATTGGTTCCGCGCCTCGGCGTTGGCGTGCGGATCTCAGTCACGGATTCCCCTAAACGTCTTCGGTTATGCACTTCTGATGCTTGAATCGTACGTTACCTGCGCGCGCGGCGGTACGCTCCCACGCGGACTTCCGGGACCGTGCTTTCGCTTCCGGGCGGGACAGCACCGGGCGCGGGCGTCCCGTCACCTGCACCATTACTGGTGCGGAGCGCGTCCGGTGCTGACGGCCACCGTAAACTTTGCGTTCCTGCCGGCCACGCGGGTGGGGCCGACGTACCGTTCCAGGGCCGGCAGATACTGCAGGTGGCTGTTGTACACGGTCCAGAGTTCGCCGCCCGGCTCCAGCACCCTTCCGGCGGCCCGGAACATCTTGATTCCCGCCCCCGCGTGGACGCTGGCACCCAGGTGAAAGGGCGGATTCAGCAGGATGAGGCCGGCGCTGCTGTCCGGGAGCGAGCTCATGGCGTCGTCCTGGAGAACGGTGACCCGGCCCCCGAGGCCATTGGCTTCCGCTGTGGCCCGGGCGGAGTCGACGGCGGCCGCCGACTGGTCTGTCGCCGTGACCTTCGATTCCGGATGGCTTTTGGCATACATGGCGGCCAAAATGCCGGTGCCGCACCCGAGGTCCACCACGTTCCCGGCCGACGGCATGTCAGGCAGGTACCTCAACAGGAACCGTGTCCCGATGTCGAGCTTTGTGCCGGCGAACACCGCACCCCGCGCGCAGACGGTGAGTTCCAGTTCGCTGTTGCTTTCGGCGACGGGAAACGGCGGCGGTCCCGTAACGGGCCGGGAGTCCCTGGCAACCAGGACCCTGGATTTCTGCCGTGCCAACTGTGGCTGGACATCGCTGAAGTGGCGTTGCAGGACAGCGTTCATGCCCAGGCTCATGTGCTTGATCCGGCCGCCTGCCAGCAGGACCGTGTGCGGCGCTGCATAGCGGGCCACGGCGTCGGCCACTTCGTCCAGCTCCGCGAGCGTCTTGGGCAGCTGCAGCAGCACCACGTCGGCGTCGGCGAAAAGGGCCCGACCAAGCGGCAGCTGCTTAAAGCCGGCGTCCACTCCAAGTGCTGCGGCGTTGTTGCGGAGGGCCCGCTCCCCCGTTATCAGGTCCTGGTGGACTTGCACATGCCGGACGCCGCCGGCGGCCAGCGCCCCGAGAGTGAGGGCGCCGTAGCGGTCACCCACTACCGCGACTCGGCTGTCCGGGGCGAGCAGTCCGGCCGCTGTTTCCAGGAGCAGCCTGTCGGTGGCATCCCAGGCCTGCAGGTTGGGGGCTTCGACATCCGGGAACCGGCGCAGACCGGAGAGGACTGATTCCAGGGTGTTGTCCGCCACGTCCAAGCTGCCTTCTCCTCTGTTCATCGCCATTCGGCTGACAATCGCCGCGCCAGTACTCGCTCCGCCGTCGGGGAGGGAGCCCTCGACGAAAAGCTACCCGGTAAACCTACCGTGAAACGGCCCCGACCGACGCCGCAGGCACCCGGCCCGGGGGCCGCCCGAGCATCCTCACGATGCCGGCCACTGCAGCGCGGCCGGCCCGGTTGGCGCCGATGGTGGACGACGACGGCCCGTAACCCACCAGATGAATCCGTTCGTCCGCTGCCACCCGGGTGCCGTCCATAACGATGCCCCCGCCGCTGCTGCGAAGGTGCAGCGGGGCAAGGTGTTCCAGCTCGGCCCGGAATCCGGTCGCCCACAGGATCACATCCGCCGCCAGGAAGGTTCCATCGTCGAGCCGGACGCCGTGGGGCTCTATTGCGGTGAACATCGCGTGCCGGTCCAGGGCGCCGCGCGCGGCGGCCGCCCGCAGCGAAGGGGTCCAGATCAGTCCCGTGGCTGACACCACGCTCTGCGGAGGAAGTCCCTGCCGGACCCGCTCTTCAACGAGCGCGACGGCGTCGTGCCCCGCCTTGCGGTCGAAGCCCGCATCGCGCCACACCGGTTCCCGTCGGGTGAACCAGCTCGTGGTGGTCACCTGGGATATCTCGTCGAGCAGGCCGACAGCCGATATGCCGCCGCCAACCACAATGACATGCTTCCCGCGGAATTCCTCTGCCGCCACATAGTCGGCCACGTGCAGCTGCCTGCCCTGGAAGGAGGACTGGCCCGGGTAGATGGGCCAGAACGGCCTGGTCCAGGTGCCTGTGGCATTGATGACCGCCCGCGTGGACCAGTCGCCGGCAGAGGTTTCGATTCTGAGCCGCCCGGAAGGGGCGCCATCTTCCCGGGATACCGAGCGGACTTTCACGGGCCGGACGATGTTCAGTCCGAGTTCTTCCTCGTAGTCCCCGAAGTAGCGTGAAAGGAATCCTGAACTTGGCTCAGCCGGGTCGACTTCCGGCTGGGGAATGCCCGGCAGGTCGCTGATGCCGTTGACGGTGGCCATCCTGAGGCTTTGCCAGCGGTGGCGCCAGGCCCCGCCGGGTCCGGCTTCGGCGTCCAGCACCACGTAGGATCCCGCGGAGCCCTGCACGACGGCGGGACCGGCGGTCCTTCCGGCGGGCAGGAAGCCGCGCCGCTGCAAGTGGTAGGCAGCCGACAGACCGGCCTGGCCCGCACCAATCACCACTACATCTGCGGCGCGCAGTTCCGCCGCCTGGGCATGTGGGATCCCGGGACCCGCCTAGACCTTTTTGACCACACTGGACTTCAGCTGCATGGGGCCGACGCCGTCCACCTTGCAGTCGATGTCGTGGTCCCCCACGCCGTCCATGAGCCGGATGCCGCGTACTTTCGTCCCCACCTTGATGACTGTGGAGCTTCCCTTGATCTTCAGGTCCTTGATGACAGTCACAGTGTCTCCGTCGGCGAGGACGTTGCCTACCGCGTCCTTGATGACAGCGTCCGCGGCCTCTGGCGTCTCCGAGGTCTGGGCGGACCACTCGTGTGCGCATTCAGGGCAGACCAGCAGCGCTCCCATTTCATAGGTGTACTCACTGGAGCATTCAGGGCAGGGCGGAAGGGATTGGTTCACGCTCCCATATTAGTCGAGCGTTAAACAGCAGAAGCCGCCCGATCGGGCGGCTTCTGCTCTGAAAAACCAGGGTGGAGCTGAGGGGACTCGAACCCCTGACCCCCTGCATGCCATGCAGGTGCGCTACCAGCTGCGCCACAGCCCCAAACTTTGTTTCTTCCGGATCGATCTCCGTAAGCAACTTGATTATCTTAAACCACAATTGTGTAAGACGCCAATTCGGGTCCGGAACCCTGTACCGGTCCGCCGTAGGTGGTGGTAACGCCGAGGGTAAGCAAGGAAAACAGGGCAGGACACAAAAAAGTCCGCCGGAATCTTTCGATTCCGGCGGACCCTTGGGTGGAGCTGAGGGGACTCGAACCCCTGACCCCCTGCATGCCATGCAGGTGCGCTACCAGCTGCGCCACAGCCCCGAATTTTCATTGCTCCGACACCTTCAGTCTTCACTGTAGGGCCCGGTTCTGCGTCCGGATCTCTCCGAAGCAACTCAAATATCTTAGAACAGCCGTTCCGAAAATTCCAAATCGGGCATATTCGGTGGCCGACTCAGGATTACTCGCTGTCCGAGGAGACGGCCGCTTTGGCGGACGTGTCTTCCCCGAGCTGGAGATCCACCACGGGGCAGTCCTTCCACAGGCGCTCCAGGGCATAGAACACGCGGTCTTCCTCGTGCTGGACGTGGATCACGACGTCGGAGTAGTCCAACAGGACCCAGCGTCCGCCGGAACGGCCCTCGCGGCGGACAGGACGGAGATCCTGCTTGCCCAGTTCCTCTTCGATGCCGTCGACGATCGCGTTGACCTGGCGCTCACTGGGTGCGGAGGCAATCAGGAAGACGTCGGCCAGGGCCAGCCGCTCGCTGACGTCCAGGCCAACAATGTCCTGGGCTATTTTGTCCGCTGCAGCGCGCGCGGCGACGCGGGCTATGGCGATGGATGAATCGGTTGCAGTCACGGGACTCCTTGTAGTGGTTTAAAGCTATGTAGGTTCGGCGCCGTTGATGTCGGCGCCGTCATGCGTGAGGATGGCGGCGCGCTGATGCGCCGGTGCGGCGGGTCAGGGCGTCAAGCCGCTGATGATCATGGTGACGCCTGCAATCAGTGCGACGATCCCCAGTGCGAGGACCGCGAGCTGCAGCAGCCGGATACGGTGTGCCCTGCCCAGGCCGGCAGTGACAGCGTCGAGCGGTTCCAGGCCGTAGGCGGTGTTGGCGGCGACACGCGGCTTGTCCACGAAATTCTCGCCGGTTTCAGCAGCCCAGGGCTCACCAGCGGCGGATGCCTGGACTGCCGACGCAGGATCGGCTGCGGCCTGAGCGGCTGCCTCAGCACGAGCAAGCACTCCGGCCCGGCCTGTCGCCGGCCGGGCGGTCCGCTTCGCGGGGCCTGTCTTGCGTGCACCCTTGGTGCCGGCTGGCTGCAGCCGCGGACCGGGGTTGGTGACCACCGGCACGTACGAAGTGGCAGGCTTTTTCATCACCGGCCGGTCAATTCCTGGAACCTTCTCGAACTCCAGCGGCGTGACCATCGCAAGGTTGCTGACGGCTGATGGTTCGGTCTTCGGGTGGGCGGGCTGGCTGGCCTGCTCGGCCAGCTTCTGCTTGGCCATGGCCCGTTTGTTCAGGATGGCGGCACGCTCGGCCAGCGCGATCTGCTCCGCGAGGATCTCCGGGTCCACCGCTTCGGGGTCGTTCGCCGCGATGTGCTCCATCTTGGCAATCTGGTTCCTGGCCTGTTCGGCGATGAGTGACCGCGCCGCGAGTGCCTGTTCCACAGTCATGCCCTCAGGAAGCTTGCTTTCCGCGTTGGCCTCCGGGGCGTCGGCCTGCGGAGCTGCTGCCTGCGAGTTCCCCTTCGGCGACGAGGGCTGCCCTGGCCGGGCCTGCGGCGCAGACTGTCCCGGCCGGGCCTGCGGCACGGTGCGCTGGGCGGAAGTGCGGGCTGGCGGGACGATCAGGTTCGCGGCCGTAGCCGGCGCGGCCTCGGCTTGGAGCTGCTGGAGGCGGAGCTGGCGGCGCGTGGGCGGACCGCCACCGGAGAGCCGCTCCTCCTTCTCCGCGAGTTCCTTGATGGTGCGAAGGGCGGCACGGTCGCGCGCCCGGCTTTGCGATGACCGCTCGGATCCCGACGGTGTGCGGACGGAGTCGACGGGGCCGGGAGCCACACGGCGGATGCGCCCGGTGCCATCCTCCCTGGCGGGCGCCGGTGTTCCGTTCCCGGGCGCGTTTGAGGCAGGGGGAACCGGACCCGGGGCAGAGGGCCCCGTGTCCTGGCGTGATTCCGCGCGCTCATCTCTGGCCTGCCGCAATTCGCGGCGGCTGCGGAGGGGAGGCTGTTCCTGGCTCATCTAACAACTCACTCGGTACTGGCTGGTTCGTGTAACTCGGTAAGTGCGGCACTGGGGCCGGGGTCGGACTGCCCGGCGTACAGGCCGTATTTCGCAATATATTGGACCACCCCGTCGGGTACGAGGTACCAGACCGGGTTCCCGTCCGCCACGCGCGTCCTGCAGTCAGTGGAGGAAATCGCCATGGCCGGGACTTCCAGGAGGCTGACGTCTTTCCTGCCCATCCCGTCGAGGACGTGCCCCGGCCGGGTCACACCAACGAAATGCGCTAGCGACCACAATTCATCGATGTTCTTCCAGGACAGGATTTGCGCCATGGCGTCCGCGCCGGTGATGAAGAAAAGGTCCGCATCCGGCCGTTGCGTACGCAGGTCCCGCAGGGTGTCGATGGTGTAAGTGGGGCCGGGACGGTCCACATCGACCCTGCTGACGGTGAACCTGGGGTTGGACGCCGTGGCAATGACAGTCATCAGGTACCGGTGCTCCGGTTCACTGACCTTCTTGCTCATCTTCTGCCACGGCTGGCCGGTCGGCACGAATACCACTTCGTCGAGGCCGAACTTCGCCGCAACTTCGCTGGCCGCAACAAGGTGGCCGTGATGGATGGGATCAAATGTCCCACCCATCACACCTAAACGCAGGCGACGCTTGGCGCCACGCCGCTTCAGGACCGCAGTGATGTTAGTGGCCTTGGCCGTGATCGTGCTTGTTCGGGTGCTGGCGGTGGGGGTCCGAGTGCTCCTCGACGGCCTCGTGCCGGTTGCCCAGGTTGCTGTAGGACAGCGTCACGAACATCAGGACCAGCATGATCGCAAAGATCGACACGCCAAAGACCCACGGTTCGGCCCACAGCGGAGCCAGTTCTTCATGTTCGGCGACAGACGCGCCCACCTGCTGCAACAGCATTTTCTCCCCTAAAGAGTTCACACAATGACGACGGCGGTCATTCCCGCCGTTCCGGACTTCTGTTCCATGTTACAGCGTTGCTAGCTGCGAATCTGGCCCTCGCCCTGGACGATCCACTTCGTGGTCGTCAGCTCGGTGAGGCCCATGGGGCCGCGCGCGTGGAGCTTTTGGGTGGAAATGCCCACCTCGGCGCCCAGGCCAAGTTCCCCGCCGTCCGTGAACCTGGTGGACGCGTTGACGATGACCGCTGCCGAGTCAATTTCGGAAATGAAGCGTTCGGCGTTGGCGAGGTCGTTGGTGATGATGGCCTCGGTGTGTCCGGTCGACCACTTGCGGATGTGCTGCACCGCCTCGTCAAGACTGTCCACCATGCCCACCGCGAGATCCAGGTCCATGTACTCGGTGGCCCAGTCCTCATCAGTGGCCGGGACGGATTCAATGGACGCGGGCAAGGCGGCACGGACCCTCTCGTCGGCGTGGAGGGTGACTCCGGCTTTTCGGAGCGCCGCCGCGACGGCCGGCAGGACCGTGGACCCGGAATGCACCAGGAGGGTCTCCACCGTGTTGCAGACGCTGGGCCGCTGGGTCTTGGCGTTGAGCAGGATGTCCACGGCCATGTCTTCACTGGCGGATTCGTCGATGAAGATATGGACGTTGCCCTCGCCCGTCTCGATGACCGGGACGGAGGAGTTGGTGACGACTGTCTGGATCAGGTCCCTGCCGCCGCGGGGAATGAGGACATCCACCCGGCCGCGGGCCCGCATCAGCACATTGGCTCCTTCGCGGCCGAACTGGTCGACCGTCTGGACAGCGTCCGCGGGAAGGCCAACGGAGGCGAGGGCATCCCGAAGGACGCGGATGAGGGCCTCGTTGGTGGCCGCCGCGGCCGTGCCGCCCCGCAGGATCACGGCGTTGCCGCTCTTCAGCGCCAGCCCGGCGATGTCCACTGTCACGTTGGGACGGGCCTCATAGATGGCGGCAACGACGCCCATGGGAACATTGACCTGCCGCAACCGCAGGCCGTTGGGAAGCGTCTGGCCGCGAACAACATTTCCCACCGGGTCCGGCAGGCCGGCAAGGTTTTCCAGGGCGGCGGCAAGCGCCTCGATCCTTGCGTCATTAAGAGTGAGCCGGTCAAGCAGTGCCGCGGACGTCCCGTTGGCGCGGCCGGCCTCAACGTCCTTGGCGTTGGCGGCCAGGATCTGCGCCCTGCTGTCGAGCAGGGCGGCGCCGATCGCGCGGAGGCCCTTGTCCTTCCAGGCGCGGTTGGCGCGTGCCATGCTGCGGGCAGCGTGCCGGGATCGATCAGCGATTGCGTGCACGGCAGTCTCGATGTCAGCCGGGGACAGCTGGGCATTTTCCGGCGTGGGAGATGCCTCCGTGGAGTCGTTGGATTTCTCGGCCGCTTGGTGAATCAGTGCCTCAGTCATCATTCAAGTCTAGGCGAATCAGTCCGCTAGACCAGAACCAGGTCATCAACGTGAACAACCTCACGGTCGAAGCCGCGGCCGAGGGACTCCCCCAGTTCCACAGTGGAACGCCCCAGCATTTGCGGCAGTTCGTCCGATGAATAGTTGACCAGCCCGCGGGCGATCACGGTGCCGTCCGGCGAAACCATTTCGACGGCGTCGCCCGATTCAAAGGTGCCTTCGACGGCCGTGATACCGGCCGGGAGCAGCGAAAAGCGGTGGTCACGGACAGCGGTGACGGCACCGTCGTCAAGGAGCAGCCGGCCCTGCACGTGCGCAAGGTGAGCGAGCCACATCATGCGCACCGACTTGCGTCCGCTGTTGACGGAGAACCAGGTTCCGACGTCTTCACCGTTCAGGGCTGCGGCGGCGTTCGCGGTGGAGGTGACCAGTGCGGGGATGCCCGAATCGGCGGCCATCGTGGCGGCCTCCACCTTCGTCTGCATGCCGCCGGTTCCGACACCGGCCTGACCCGGCTTGCCGATGTTGACGCCCTCAAGGTCCTGGGGACCGTCCACCTGGGGAATCCGCTTGGCCCCCTTCGAGGGAGGCCCGTCATAGAGCGAGTCGACGTCGGAGAGCAGCACCAGGGCATCAGCGCGGACCAGGTGCGCCACCAGGGCGGAGAGCCGGTCGTTGTCACCGAAGCGGATCTTGTGCGTTGCCACTGTGTCGTTCTCGTTGACCACGGGCACAACGCCCAGGTTCAGGAGCCGGTTCAGTGCACGGAAAGCGTTCATGTGGTGGCTGCGACGCATGAGGTCGTCCGCGGTCAGCAGAACCTGGCTCACGGTCACGCCGTGCGCTGCGAACGCGTGCGTGTAGCGGGCCATTAGGAGGCCCTGGCCGACGCTGGCGGCCGCCTGCTGGGTGGCGAGGTCCCGGGGACGCTTCACCAGGCCAAGGGGGGCAAGGCCTGCCGAGATCGCGCCGGAGGACACGAGGATGATCTCGGTTCCGCCGTTGTGCTTGGCAGCCAGCGCGTCCGAGAGTTCGATCAGCGCCTCTTCGGAGATTCCACCCTTGAGGCTGGTGAGCGACGACGATCCGACCTTGACAACAATGCGGCGTGCCCTGGCGAGCATGCTGCGGTCGTCGGTCCTGGGTTCCTCGATGACAATTGCGGAATTATCGGTCACGTGTGGGGGTTCACTCCTCATTTTCGGTGGTCAGTCCGCTCTCCTGGAGCGGCCGTGCGGCACGGCGCCCGCTGACTGATTCTGTCCAGATCCCGGCCTTGCGCTCGGCTTCCAGCTCTGCCCGGGCCGCTGCCTTGGCGTCGCGGCGTTCCTGCTGCTCGTCTCGCTTCTGGCCGCGGGTGGGGCGGTCTCCGATGTCGGCGAAGCGCACGTCGGTGCCGCGGGGCGAGGCGAGCAGTTCGGCGCCGGCCATCATGGTGGGCTCCCAGTCGAAGACCACGCCGTCGTCTTCACCGATCACTACGGTGTCGCCGGGCTTGGCGCCCTGCTTGAACAGCTCGTTTTCCACGCCCAGTTTTGCCAGGCGGTCGGCGAGGTAGCCGATGGCTTCCTCGTTGGTGAAGTCGGTCTGCTTGACCCAGCGCACGGGCTTGTCGCCCAGGACGCGGAACAGCGGCTCGAGGTTCTTTTCCTCGCGGCGGATCTTGAAGCCGGCCTCGTTGACCGCACGGGGGCGCAGTACGGGCGCGTGCACCTTCGGCGGGGTGGCGGCCACGGCGTCGCGGGCCGCCTTGACGATCTCCGCCATGGCGAAGCCAAGCTGGCGCAGGCCCTCGTGGCTCGTCGCGGAGATCTCAAACACCCGGTAGCCGCGGGACTCAAGCTCGGGCCGGACGAATTCGGCCATGTCCTTGCCGTCAGGCAGGTCTACCTTGTTCAAGGCAACCAGCCGGGGCCGGTGGTTCAGCGGGACGACCTCGCCGTCGGTGCCGGCGTAACTCATGTCAACCGCGTATTTTTCGAGTTCTGCTTCGATGATCGCCAGGTCGGAGAGCGGATCGCGGTCAGCTTCGAGCGTACCGCAGTCCAAAACGTGAACCAAAGCAGCGCAGCGTTCCACGTGCCGCAGGAAGTGGTGGCCCAGGCCCTTGCCTTCGCTGGCCCCTTCGATGAGGCCGGGCACGTCTGCGATCGTGAAGCGCACGTCGCCGGCCTGGACGACACCAAGGTTGGGGATGAGTGTAGTGAAGGGGTAATCGGCGATCTTGGGACGGGCAGCGGACATGGCCGCGATCAGGCTGGACTTGCCGGCGGACGGGAATCCCACGAGGGCGATGTCCGCAATGGACTTCAGTTCCAGGACGATGTCGCTGGACTCGCCTTCGATGCCGAGCAGGGCGAAGCCGGGGGCGCGGCGCTTCTGCGAGGAGAGTGCGGCGTTGCCCAATCCGCCCGGTCCGCCTGCGGCCGCGATGAACTCGGTGCCTTCGCCGACCAGGTCGGCGAGGACGCGGCCGTCCTTGGTCTTGACGACGGTGCCTTCCGGAACGGGAAGGATGAGCGTCTCGCCGTTTTTCCCGCCGCGCCAGTCGCCCATGCCGGGTCCGCCGTTGGTGGCGTGGCGGTGGGGTGCGTGGTGGTAGTCCAGCAGCGTGGTGGTCTGGGGGTCAACACGCAGGATGACGTCGCCGCCATCACCGCCGTTGCCGCCGTCGGGACCGCCCAGGGGCTTGAACTTTTCGCGGTGGACGGAGACACAGCCGTGACCGCCGGTACCGCCGGATACGTGCAGTACTACCCGGTCTACAAAGCTCGCCACGTGAATCTCCTCTATTGCTTAACCTGACCGTCTTGGACGCCCAAATTGATTGTAATGCGGTTAAAAGAACAGTGGAGCGGGCCATCATGGCCCGCTCCACCGGTTTGGATCTTGTTGTTACTCTGCAGCTGCAGCAGCAACGATGTTCACGACTCGACGTCCGCGGCGGGTACCGAATTCAACGGCGCCGGGGGTCAGTGCGAACAGGGTGTCGTCGCCGCCGCGTCCAACGCCGGCACCCGGGTGGAAGTGGGTGCCACGCTGGCGGACGATGATCTCGCCTGCGGAAACTACCTGGCCGCCGAAGCGCTTGACGCCGAGGTACTGGGCGTTGGAGTCACGACCGTTGCGAGTGGAACTCGCGCCTTTTTTATGTGCCATTTGAAATGCCTGCCTTAAAAATTCTGGGGAATCTGCTGAAAACCTGAAAAGTAACGGAAGGTTACTTGATACCGGTGATCTTGACCTTGGTCAGTTCCTGACGGTGACCCTGGCGCTTCTTGTACCCGGTCTTGTTCTTGAACTTCTGGATGACGATCTTCGGACCACGAAGGTCCTGAAGGATCTCAGCCGTAACCGTTACCTTGGCCAGGTCCGCAGCGGCAGACGTGACTTTGTCACCGTCTACCAGGAGCAGTGCGGGCAACTCAATGGTGCTGCCGGCTCCACCGGGGACGCGGTTCAGGGTAACGAAGTCTCCAACGGAAACCTTCTCTTGGCGGCCGCCTGCGCGGACAATCGCGTACACCACTGGGGAACTCACTTCTCTCGACGTTTATTACTAGATTTGCGTGCGGAACCTGGGTCCAATTGTTTGGCCTGGTTCACGCTGTGCCTCAACGCCGGTGGGTTCCCCGGGGGAACCCATGAGTTATCCAAGGAACAATGCCATCTGGAATTCCAAACGGACCGTTCTGAGGTTATAACCCAAGTGTTGGCGTAAGCACCGAAGATCTAGAATACGCTAATTTTGCCTTCGGCCGCAAATGAGGCTGACTCCGGTGGTAGTACGTGATAGGCGCCACTCTGCTCAAAACAGACTGTTGCCGCAACGACTTCCGGAACCGTGCCCCACTATCGTACCGGCTCGGGAATGCTTTGCGGTGCAGCGTGAAGCCTCGGCGCGTCGAAGAATTCCACCTCGTACCGGCACGACTGCCGGAAGGCCACCCGCATGGCTTGCCGCTCCGCGTCAGACGCGGCACGGGCAGCGTCGTCGGTGATGCGCACTGCCTGCCGGGTGGCGGCGGCAAACCCTTCGTCCGCGTAGGTGCGGAGCCATTCGGCGTACGGGTGGTCCGGGGCCGACCCGGCAGCAAGGAACTGCCCGTGCAGGGTGGCACCCACCTCTGCATACAGCCAGAAGCACGGGAGCACAGCGGCGACGAGTACCCCGTAGCTGCCTGAAACGGATGAGGCCAGCAAGTGGTCCACGTAGGACTTCGTAACCGGTCCGAGTGCGGTGTCCACGTTCCGTGTGCTGAGCCATGTCCGGTGCAGTTCGGACTCGACTTCAAGGCATTGCTGTGCCGACCGCGCCCAGAACAGCTGTTCCACCTCGGTCGGGGCAATGGCGGCGGCGCGCGAAAGCACCCGGGAATAGCCGTTCAGGTAGATGGCATCCTGGGCAAGGTAATAGGCGAAGTGCTGCTCGGTGAGGGAGCCGTCGGCCAGGCCGCGGATGAAGTCGAGCCCGTAGACGGCGTCCAGGTCCGGCCCGGCATCTTGCCAGAGCACCGCTGCGAACCGGCCTTCGGCGGGCGCGTCACTTCCTTTGGGGGCCAGGTGGTGGAAATGGTGCACCGGGCCGTTGCCTGTTCCCACGTCCAAGGCGCCGGCTTCCCGGAGGGCCCCCTGCAACCATGGCTTCACTGTCCGCAAGGATTCCTCCCAGTCCCCCAGCCTCGCCTGCGCGGTGGCCATTGCCGAGGACAGGGAGCAGCCGGTGCCGTGGCTGTTCATGGTGTCGATCCGCTCGCCGGGTACAACCACAACGTCCTGGGCGAGCAGCCCTGCCGTGTTGACCAGCGCGTCAGGGCACTCCCCGCCGTCGAGGTGTCCGCCCTTGACGAGCACAGTGGCGCCGGTCTGGGCGGCGAGGCGCTTCCCCTGGGCGAGTGCCGCCTCCCAGTCGTCCGCGAGCGGTTCGTTGAGGAGAATCGCCAGTTCCGCCAGGTTGGGAGTGACGAGGTCGGCGAGGGGCAGGAGTTCGCGCAGTGCCGCCTCGGCCGCCTCCTGCAGGAGCCTGTCCCCGCTGGTGGCGACCATCACGGGGTCAAGAACCACGACGGCGGGACGGGCCTTCTCCAGCCAGCTGCGGACAGCGGCGATCACCGAAGAGTCACCCAGCATGCCGATCTTGACGGCGTCAATGCTGATGTCGTCGCTGATGGCTTCAAGCTGGGCCGTCAGGAAATCCGCCGGGGGCACGTGCACGGCACGAACGCCACGGGTGTTCTGCGCCGTCAGGGCGGTGATGGCAGCCATGCCGTATCCGCCGTTTGCGGCAATGCTTTTGAGGTCGGCCTGGATCCCCGCCCCGCCGGACGGATCGGAGCCGGCGATGGCCAGGACCCGGGGCGTACTGCGCAGGACAGTGCCGCCCGGTGATGATTCGCGGGCGACTTCGGAGGCAGGGGTGGGCAGGAATGATGAGGCCAAAGGAGACATCCCTTCGCCGGTGCTAACCGGACAGGTTCAACGGGTGTGGATCTCAGCCGGCCCTGTGCGCGGCACCCCGTGTCAGTCCCCTAGCCTAGCTGTTCCACCGCAACGAACTCACGGGCACGGCCCGAAACCGGCGTATTGCTACGCCAGTCCCGGACCGCACCCGCGATGTCAGCGTGTGGGACCGTGGTGCTGTGGGATCAGAGCTCGGAGGCCGGTACTCCCACACCCAGGATGATCGGCTCGCTGGCCGGTGCCTTGGCGGGCACATCCTTCTTCGCCGGCTCGGGAGCCTTTGCCTCATGGGTGTGCCCTGACGCGGCCACAGGAGCAGTTTCGTGGTGTTCCACGGACGTCTCGTTGGCTGCGCCCTGGGCGCGGCTGGCACTCCGGTGACGGCGGGGACGGCGCGCCCGGCCCTGGACCGCAGTGTGGTCGGTGTAGTCGGCTTCAGCAGCGGGTGCTGCCGGGGCCTGGACCGACGGCACACGGGCGGGTGCCTCGACCGGCGCCTGGGCGGACGGAGCCTGCTGCTCAGCCGGTGACGCCGGAGCCTCAGCAGCTGCAGGCTCACCCAGGTGCGCGAAAGCCTCAGCGAGCCGGTCGAGAGTCAGGGCGGCTCCGGACGCGGGTGCTTCGCCGGCATGCTCAACAAACGGCAGTGCCACCTTTTCGCCACCGAAGGTCAGAACGGCCGCGGGCCGTCCTGCGGCTGCTGCTTCAGATTCCGACACCTTGGCCGGCCTTGCCGTGGCGGGCTGGGTGGTGGACGGCTGGGCCGCCCCTTCCCCGGCCGTCGCTCCGGCTTGCCCGGAAGGAGCCTGCGCGGCGAGTGCCTGGCCGACAGCCTGTGCGGCACTTGCCTGTGCGGCGGCCGCCGGGGCTGCATGGCCCGTCTCGGAGTCATGCAGGTGGGCGGCGTGTGCTGCCGCAGCGATGTTGGCCAGGGCAACGCGGGTCGCTTCAGCCTTGGCGTGGCGTTCGGCTTCGGTGGGCTCGTGGTGCACCGGGGCCGGCGTCAACGGAACAGCCTCGGAGGCCGGCTGGCCGCCCTTGCCGCGGCGGCGGCTCTTGCGCTCCGTCCGGGGAGGCTGCTGGGCTTCCGTCCGCTGCACGTGGTGCTCGGCGGCAACAGTGTTGGCCCGGCGGTGTTCCACCGGCTCGTCGTGGGTGACGATGCCGCGGCCGGCGCAGGCCTCGCACTGCTCGCCGAAGACCTCCAGCAGCCCGGTGCCCATGCGCTTGCGGGTCATCTGCACCAGGCCCAGCGAGGTCACTTCCGCAACCTGGTGCTTGGTCCGGTCGCGTCCGAGGCACTCCACCATGCGGCGCAGCACAAGGTCGCGGTTGGATTCGAGCACCATGTCGATGAAGTCGATGACGATGATGCCGCCGATGTCGCGCAGCCGCAGTTGGCGCACGACTTCTTCAGCCGCTTCCAGGTTGTTCTTGGTGACGGTTTCCTCCAGGTTGCCGCCGCTGCCGGTGAACTTACCGGTGTTTACGTCCACCACGGTCATGGCTTCGGTGCGGTCGATCACGAGGGAGCCGCCGGAGGGCAGGAAGACCTTGCGGTCCAGGGCCTTGTGGATCTGCTCGTCGATGCGCCAGGCCGCGAAGATGTCCGTGTCCTTGGTCCATTTTTCGAGCCGCCCCACCAGGTCCGGTGCCACGTACGTCACGTACGCCTCGATGGTGTCCCAGGCTTCCTCGCCGGAGACGATCAGCTTGGAGAAGTCCTCGTTGAAGACGTCCCGGACGACCTTGATGGTGAGATCCGGTTCGCCGTAGAGGAGCTCCGGAGCAAGGATCTTCGTGGACGTGGCCTGGCTTTCAATGCCTTCCCATTGGGCACGCAAGCGGTTGATGTCGTGCGTCAGTTCTTCCTCGGACGCGCCCTCGGCAGCGGTGCGGACGATCACACCGGCGTCTTCCGGCAGGCGGTCCTTGAGGATCCGCTTAAGGCGGTTGCGCTCGACGTCGGGCAGCTTCCGGGAGATGCCGGTCATGGATCCGCCGGGAACGTACACGAGGTACCGGCCGGGCAGCGAGATCTGGCTGGTCAGGCGTGCACCCTTGTGGCCGACCGGATCCTTGGTGACC
The DNA here is from genome assembly GCF_017833075.1 of Arthrobacter sp. PvP103. NCBI lineage: Bacteria > Bacillati > Actinomycetota > Actinomycetes > Micrococcales > Micrococcaceae > Arthrobacter > Arthrobacter sp. PvP103. Next base: position 406,965 of record NZ_JAFIBQ010000001.1, read on the forward strand.
TGGACCAGCACGGAGTCGCCGGATTTCAGCGCGTTCTCGATCCGGCGCTGCTTTCCTTCGAGGTTGACGGCGTCCCAGTTGACTTCACCGGCGTAGAGGACTGCGTTGCGTCCGCGTCCGATGTCCACGAAAGCGGCTTCCATGGACGGCAGCACGTTCTGGACCTTGCCCAGGTAGACGTTGCCGATCAGGGAGTCCTGCTGGGTCTTGGAAACGAAGTGCTCAGCCAGGACGCCGTCCTCCAGGACACCGATCTGGATTCTGTCGTCGCGCTGGCGAACGATCATCTGGCGGTCCACCGACTCCCGGCGGGCCAGGAACTCGGCCTCGGTGATGACGGTACGGCGCCTGCCGGTGTCGCGGGATTCGCGGCGGCGCTGCTTCTTGGCCTCAAGCCGGGTGGAACCCTTGACGGACGTGACGCGGTTGTTGACCGGCGCCTCGCTGATGGCCCGGGGTGCACGGACCCGGGTCACCGTGTTGGGCGGGTCGTCGTCTCCCCCGCCCGTCAGTTCGAGGTCCTGGTCACCGCGGCGGCGGCGACGACGACGGCGGGAGGTAACGCCGTCGTCCGCGGTCCGGGTGGATTCCTCATCAGAGTCCTCGTCGCCCGCTGCGCCTTCGGCGGATTCGGCGGATTCGGCCTCACCGGCAGTTTCCCGGTCGGTCACACGGCTGCGGCCACGGCGTCCGCGGCTGCGGCGCCGACGGGAGCCGCCTGCGTCTACCTCTTCGGTGTCCTCTTCCGTGTCTTCCTCGTCGTTTTCCTTTGCCACGGCAGGCGCGGCTGCCGGACGGACCACGGTGCTCAGGTCCGGTGCCTGGAAAATCATGGACGTCACCGAACCGGGCTCAAGGAAGAGCGCGCCGACGGGACTGGCGGCTTCGGCTGCCGCGGGCTGCTCAGTGGCAGCCACGGGAGCGGCGGGTTCCCGGACTTCTGTTTCCTGGGCTGCGGCAACCACTTCTTCTTCAGCTGCCGGCTCGGCAACGGCCGCAACATCCCGGGCCTCGGTAGCCAGGGCGTCGGCAGGCTCGGGGGCTTCGGGGGCTTCGGCGGCTTTCGCGGGGGCCTTGGCGCGCGAGGCCCGGCGACGGACGGGCTTTTCGACGACTTCTGCCGTCCCTACTGCCTCCCCTGCGGGTGCAGTGTCGGCCTGCACCGCGTCCACGGGGGCAGCGGAGTCATCGGCAAAAACCGGAAGCGGTTCGGCGGGCTCCACCTTCTTGCGTGAACGGCTGCGGCGCACCGGGGACTTTTCCTCCGCGGCGGCATCGGCTGCGGGAGCTTCCGCGGGAGCTGCCTCCGCTTCGACGGCTTCCGCCTTCGGGGCGGCCTTGCGCCTGGTGCGGACGGCCCTCTTGGGCGCTTGGGGCGCTGCAGCCTCTTCGCTGGCAGCTGCTTCTTCATTAACGGCTAGAACCTGGTCATTATCCATATGTGGCGACACTCCTGCCCCTGACGCACCGCCACATCCGGCACCCATTGGGGCACATATTGTCAAAACCCGCAGGCGTTGACAGAAGTCAATTGGATACCCTCAGGTTCGCACCGGCAGTGGGGTGCGGCAGCCCTGGAGGGCCGGCGACGTTGTTCTGAAACCCGTTGTTCCTCAAAGCCACAACCAGGTGCCGTCCAATGGCATTGCCGGGAGGCCGGGATCAATCGTGGATCCGGAGCGTGCCCTGCTCATCATTGGCGGTCTTACAAACAAGCCACCGGACCGGAATCCGAATGTGGATCGTATTCCAGCCAGCTTCATTCTCTCATACGCTCACTCAAACGAGGAGGAAGCGGCGCAGGCAGGCGGATAATCAGGGCACGGCCGCGCGGACTCTGTGCGGCCCGCCCAGTCTCCGGCGTTACAATCAGGGCGAGGAGCCCTCGAGAAAAAGGACGCAACATCCCATGCCCAGCATCTCCCATTCCATGCAGAACAACGTGGTGGACGGCGACCTCCGCGAGCGTGCAGCGGCCCAGGAAGGCCTGCCTCCCATGACCCGGGACAAACCGTTCGGCTGGCTTCTGGTCATTACAGGCGTTATCGGCTGGCTCGCCTCCGGCGCCCTGGTCCTGGAAAAGCTCGCAGTCCTAAAGGATCCGAACCACGTCACGGCCTGCGACGTCAATCCGTGGGTCTCCTGCGGCGCCGTCATGCAGACCTGGCAGAGTTCCCTCTTCGGCTTCCCCAACATGTTCATCGGCATCGTGGCCTTTGCCGTGGTGATCACCACCGGCATGGCGGTCCTTTCGGGCGCAAAGTTTGCCCGCTGGTACTGGCTTGGCCTGCAAGCGGGCGTCACGCTTGGCTTTGCCTTCGTGGTGTGGCTGTGGTCGCAGGCGCTGTACTCCATCCACATCCTGTGCCCGTTCTGCATGGTGGTCTGGGCAGCGATGATTCCGCTCTTTGTGTGGGTAACGGTCCGGAACATCACGCACGGGGTGATCAAGGTTCCGGCCGGCCCCGCGAAGGTCGTCGGAGACTCCGGCTGGATTGCCGTAGCCCTGCTGTACGTGGGCGTCATCGCCACCATCTTCTTTGCCTTCATCCAGGTGTTCATCGGAACCTCCGGGTACTAAAGCCAAAGAAGAAGCGCGAACGTACAGTTGAGGCCCCCTTTTCCGAAGAGAAGGGGGCCTCAACTGTACGTTCGCGCCGGTGGCTGTTAGTCCTGGAACCAGATCTTGATCTCGCGTTCGGCGGACTCGACGGAGTCTGAACCGTGGACCAGGTTCTGCTGGACCTTCAGGCCCCAGTCGCGGCCGAAGTCACCGCGGATGGTGCCGGGCGCCGCGGTCGTAGGGTCCGTTGTACCGGCGAGCGAGCGGAAGCCCTCGATCACGCGGTGGCCCTCGAAGATTGCGGCGACAACCGGCCCGCTGAGCATAAACTCGACGAGCGGCTCGTAGAACGGCTTGCCTACGTGCTCCTCGTAGTGCTGCTCCAGCAGTTCGCGGCTGGCGTCGACCTTCTTGAGCTCGGTGAGGGTGTAGCCCTTGGCTTCAATCCGGCCGAGGATGGCGCCGGTCAGGTTGCGGGTCACGCCGTCTGGCTTGATCAGGACGAGGGTGCGCTCAATGCTCACAGCTGCTCCAATGTGGTTGGTGTGGGGTTCGGAATAAGTCTAGTTGGTTTCGCCGTCAGGGTGGGCGGCGTCCCATTCGGCCTGTTCGCGTTCGCGCTGGGCGGACTCGCGGTCAATCCGGATGCCGGTCCTAATGCCGTACCACCAGGCAACGGCAAAGAGGATTCCCACCACGAACATCATGGGTTCAATGAATCCGGTGAAGATCAGGACGAGCTGCAGGATCCACCCCAGCGCCACACCCCACGGCTTGGACAGCACCGCACAGGTGAACACCAGCACCAGGCTCAGGACAATGCCCACCGAGAGGATCACGGCCGGCGGGAACTCGTCGCGGCGGAGTCCAAAGACCGCCAGTGTGGCGAAGAACGCGACGAACCCTTCGAGAACCAGGACCGTGGAGGCGAACATGACTTTGGTGGAGCGCCGCTTCTTGGGCATGCCGGGCCGCCACTCCCGCTGCGCCTTTGTGAGTCGGGCCATGGTCAGGCATCCGCCTTTCCGAGCAGGATCCGGGCTTCCGCCACGAGCGTGATGGAGCCGGTAACCAGGACGCCGCCGGCGAGGTCCTCGTTGGCTTCAGCGTGCTCCACGGCCCACTCCAGGGCATCGTCGAGTTTTTCGGCAACATGGATGTTGTCCTCGCCGAATCCGAGATCCAGCGCAATTTCCGCGAGGTCCTCGGCCGGCACTGCCCGGGGCGAGTTGGACTGGGTGAAGCAGTATTCGGCGGCGAGGTCGCCCAGGGACTCCTTGAGCTGCCGAAGGATCTCTTCGGCGTCCTTTTCCTTCAGAACGCCAACCACTACCACCAGTTTGGTGAAGCTGAAGGCTTCGTGGATAGCCTCCGCTGAAACCCGGATCCCCTCCGGGTTGTGGGCGGCATCCACAATGATGGTCGGGGCGGTCCGGAGCACTTCGAGCCGGCCCGGTGACGTGACCGACGCAAACGCTTCCTGGAGGACCTCGGGGTCAAGCGCTTTCTCTCCGCCAAAGAACGCCTCGAGCGCGGCAATTGCGACGGCGGCGTTCTCCGCCTGGTGAGCTCCGTGCAGAGGCACCAGGAGTTCCTCGTACCGTCCGGCCAGGCCCTGGATGGTCACCATCTGGCCGCCAACGGCAACCGTCCGGGACTCGACGCCGAATTCCACGCCTTCGAAGCGGTAGGGCACCTGCACTTCCCGGGCCTTCTCGAGCAGCACCTGGGCGGCGCCCACCGGCTGTGCGGCGCTGACCAGGAAGCCTCCCGGCTTGATGATGCCGGCCTTCTCGTAAGCGATGTCTTCCGTGGTGTCGCCAAGGAGGTCCGTGTGGTCCAGTGAAATGGGAGTCACCACGGCCACCTGGCCGTCACCGACGTTCGTGGCGTCGGTGATACCGCCCAGGCCCACTTCCATGACGGCGACGTTGACCGGCTGGTCAGCGAAGATCGCGAAGGCCAGGATGGTCAGGCACTCGAAGTAGGTCAGCCGGGGCTGGCCCTCAGCTTCAAGTTCGCTGTCCACGATCTGGAGGTAAGGGCGGATTTCGTCCCAGATCCGGACGAAGGTCTCATCCGGCACGGGGGCGCCGTCGATGCTGATCCGCTCGGTGACCTTCGACAGGTGGGGGCTGGTGTACCGCCCGGTGCTTAGCCCGTGCGCGCGGAGCCCCGCTTCGATCATGCGTGCCGTGGACGTTTTGCCGTTGGTGCCGGTGATGTGGATGATCGGGAACGCCTTGTTGGGCTCCCCCAGCACGTCCATGGCACGGAAGAGCGGCGCAAGGCGCGGCTCCATTTTGTTTTCCGGCGCCCGGCCCAGCAGCTCGGCGTAGACGCTCTCTACGGAAAATTCGTCAGTCATTGCTTAGGCCTCTACTTTTTCTGCCGCGGTCTTGACAACACTGATCTGCGGTTCATGTACATCGGCCGGGACGGTGTCCAGCTTTACCGTCAGTGTTTCGGTCTTGACAAGCTCTGCGTTCGCCAGCAAAGCGTCGACGACGTCCTGCTTCGCGGTAACAGTGGTGTGAATCCGGTCGCTCACGTTGAGTCCGGCGTCCTTGCGGGCCTGCTGGATGGCGCGGACCATGTCGCGGGCGGCACCCTCAGCTTCCAGTTCCGGAGTGACCTCAGTATTGAGGACCACAAAACCGCCGCCGGGCAGGACCGCCGCCGCGCGGGATCCTTCGCCTTCCGCCGCTTCCGCCACAACGGTCTCCAGCGTGTATTCCTGCGGCTCCAACTCAAGCCCGCCGGCCGTCACGACGCCAGCTTCCGAAACAGACCAGTCACCGGACTTGGAGCCCTTGATGGCCTGCTGGACGTTCTTCCCCAGGCGCGGGCCCGCGGCCCGGGCGTTGACCACGAGCTTCTGTTCGATGCCGAACTCCTCCGGTGAGGCGCTCTCGGCGTCGAGCAGGCGGACGGAACGCAGGTTCAGTTCATCGGCGACGACGGCGGCGAAGCCTTCCAGCGCGTCCGCGCCGGGTGCCACAACAGTGAGCTCCTGCAACGGCAGGCGCACCCGCAGGTTGGCGGCCTTGCGCAGCGAGGATCCGGTGGAGCAGATCTGCTGGACCCGGTCCATGGCCTCAACGAGTTCCGGGTTGGCCGGGAACAGCCCGGCGTCCGGCCAGTCGGCCAGGTGCACCGAACGCCCGCCGGTGAGGCCGCGCCAGATCTCCTCGGAAACCAGCGGCAACAGGGATGCGGCCACGCGGGAGACAGTTTCCAGCGCGGTGTACAGCGCGTCGAAGGCGTCAACGCTCTCGTCGAAGAAGCGCTGGCGGCTGCGGCGGACGTACCAGTTGGTGAGCATGTCCAGGTAGCTGCGCAGTTCGTCGCAGGCGCCGGAGATGTCGTAGCCGTCCAGCTGCGCGGTCATGTTCCGGACCAGGTCCCCGGTGTTGGCCATCAGGTATTGGTCCAGGGTGTCTGCGTAGCCGTCGTAGCGCAGCCTGGCGTCATAGCCGCGTCCCCCATCCGCGGCATTCGTGTACAGCGTGAAGAAGCTGTACACGTTCCAGAGCGGCAGGATGACCTGGCGGACGCCGTCGCGGATGCCCTGCTCGGTGACCACAAGGTTGCCGCCGCGAAGGATGGGACTGGACATCAGGAACCAGCGCATGGCGTCGGAGCCGTCGCGGTCCAGGACCTCGGAGACGTCCGGGTAGTTGCGCAGGCTCTTGGACATCTTCTGCCCGTCCGAGCCCAGCACGATGCCGTGGCTGATGACGTTGCGGAAGGCAGGCCGGTCGAACAGCGCAGTGGAGAGGATGTGCAGCATGTAGAACCAGCCGCGGGTCTGGCCTATGTACTCGACGATGAAGTCCGCCGGGTTGTGCGTGTCGAACCACTGCTCGTTTTCGAACGGGTAGTGAACCTGGCCGTAGGGCATGGAACCGGAGTCGAACCAGACGTCCAGGACGTCCTCGACGCGGCGCATCACGGACTGTCCTTCTTCCGGCGTGCGGGGGTCATCCGGGTTGGGGCGCACGAGTTCGTCGATGAACGGCCGGTGCAGGTCAACCTGCCCGTCCTTGTTCAAGGGGAGCCGGCCGAAGTCGGCTTCGATCTCGGCGAGCGAGCCGTAGACGTCGGTGCGCGGGTATTCGGGGTCACTGGACTGCCACACCGGGATGGGGCTGCCCCAGTAGCGGTTGCGGCTGATGGACCAGTCGCGGGCGTTGGCCAGCCACTTGCCGAACTGGCCGTCCTTGACGTTGCCGGGGATCCAGTTGATCTCCTGGTTCAGCTCGGACATGCGGTCCTTGAACTTGGTGACCTCCACGTACCAGGAGGACACGGCACGGTAGATCAGCGGGTTACGGCAGCGCCAGCAGTGCGGGTAGCTGTGCTCATAGCTGGCCTGGCGGACCAGGCGGCCCTGGGCGCGCAGAACCTGGGTGATGGGCTTGTTGGCTTCGAACACCTGCAGCCCAACGATGTCGTGCAGCTCGCCGTGAGAGAAGAGCGGCAGGAACTTGGCGCCCTCGTCCACGGACAACACCACGGGGATGCCGGCCTCTTCACAGACCTTCTGGTCGTCTTCACCGTAGGCGGGCGCCTGGTGGACGATGCCGGTGCCGTCGGTGGTGGTGACGTAGTCCGCCACCAGGAAGCGCCAGGCATTCTCGGTGCCGTACTTTTCGGTATCGCTGAAGTCGTTCCAGAGCGGCTGGTACGCCAGGCCGGCAAGTTCGGCGCCAGTGTACGTGGCGGTGACTGCGGCTTCCGCCTCCTCAACGCCGGCGGTGCCGTCGCCGTAGCCAAGGTCCTTGGCGTAGGCGCCCAGCAGGTCCGCGGCGAGCAGGAAGCTGCCTCCGACCGGGGCATCCGGGGACGCCGCTTTGATGCCGTTGGGTCCGGCCGGAAGCACCGCATAGGTGATGGACGGCCCGACGGCGAGCGCCAGGTTGGTGGGCAGTGTCCACGGCGTGGTGGTCCAGGCGAGGGCCTGGACTCCGGCAAGCTGCCGGGACAGTTCCGACTCCCCCGCCGTGATGGGGAAGGTGACCGTAACGGTCTGGTCCTGGCGGTTCTTGTACACGTCGTCATCCATGCGCAGCTCATGGTTGGACAGCGGCGTCTCGTCCTTCCAGCAGTACGGCAGGACGCGGTAGCCGTTGTAGGTCAGGCCCTTTTCGTGCAGCTGCTTGAAGGCCCAGAGCACTGACTCCATGTACTCGACATTGAGCGTCTTGTAGTCGTTGTCGAAGTCCACCCAGCGGGCCTGGCGGGTGACGTAGCTCTTCCACTCGTCCGCGTACTTCATCACGGAAGCGCGGCAGGCGTCGTTGAACTTGTCGATGCCCATGGCCTCGATCTGGGTCTTGTCCGTCATGCCCAGCTGCTTCATTGCTTCCAGCTCGGCGGGGAGCCCGTGGGTGTCCCAGCCGAACCGGCGCTCGACACGGCGGCCACGCTGGGTCTGGTAGCGGCCCACCAAGTCCTTGGCGTAGCCAGTCAGCAGGTGGCCGTAGTGCGGCAGGCCGTTGGCGAAGGGCGGGCCGTCGTAGAAGACAAATTCGTTGGACCCGTCTGTGCCGGCTTCGCGCTGGTCGATGCTCGCCTGGAAGGTGCCGTCCTGGTCCCAGTACTTGAGGATGCGCTCTTCGATCTCCGGGAACTTCACAGAGGCGGAAACGCTGCTGGTGCCTGACGGTGCGGCTGAGGCCTTGGGGTAATAGGTCATCTCGACATCCTGGGTTGAGCTAGTGAACAAGTGGATCATTCAGGATGCGAGGACGGCCCGTACGCTGTTTTGCAACAGCACCGGCACCGCGGTACCACCTCACTTACCGTCGCCGCACCCCCGTTTGAGGGAGCACCGGCGTCGGCCGCTCATTGCTGCTGTGACGGGCTTACCCGTCCGGTTCTACTGCTCCGGGTTCCTGCGCTGCAGGGGTCCGAAGGTTCTTCCGGAAGCTCACCGGTGATGGCCGGGTCGAAGCTGATACTCGATTCTACCCGGAGTTGCGGTGTTCTTCCGTAACCGGGGGCGTGCCTAGACTCGGGCGTATGACTTTCACCGCCCGGGCCGTTGCCGGAGTCCGGCCACGTAGCCGTTGGTCTGCCGTGTGGGCGGTGGCCGCCGTGCTGTTGGCCCTGCCGGTTGCGGTCCTCTCTGTGTTCCGCGCCGTCCCGGTGGAGTGGCCCACCCTGGCCGTCCAGCTCCTGTCCTTCACTCCATGGCTATTGATTCCGGCCGGTGCCGCAGTGCTTCTCGCCATCCCGGGGCGGCGCCGTTTTCTTATCTGGGTGACCGCGGCCCTCGCGGCAGCCCAGGTCTTCTGGCTGTTCCCGCTGGACCACGGCCGGAGCATCACGGAGGCCGGAGGGCCCGCGGCGAAGCTGACGGCCATGACCATCAATTCGGAGTTTGGCCAGGCCGAGGCGGCCGGGATTGTGCGGCTGGTCCGGGAGAACGGCGTGGGGCTGCTGACGGTGCAGGAACATTCGCGGGCACTCGAGGACAGGCTGGCCGCTGCGGGGCTGTCCGGCCTGCTGCCCTACAGGATCAGCTCTCCAACGGACGACGGCGGCGACAGCGCCATCTACTCGGCCCACCGACTGGAAGCCGTGGGCGTCCTGCCTGACACCCCGTTCCACATGCCGATCGTAAGGCTCACGGTGGAAGGCGCCGGAGCGCCGGCGGTCCTGGAGGTGACGAACGTCCATGCGCTTCCGCCGGTGGACGTGCGTGTGGACCAGTGGCGCAGCGACCTGGCTGCCCTCGCCCGACTGTCCGTGCGGCCGGGCAACAGGCTGCTGATCGGTGATTTTAACGCCACGTACGATCACGCCGAGTTCCGCGCGCTGCTCGACGTCGGGCCGGACGGCCGGAAGATGGTCGATGTTGGGACGGCCGCCGGCTTGCGGCTGGAGCCCACCTGGCCGATGGAGGGGCACCGGCTCCCCGGCATTGCCATCGACCACCAGGTCACCAGCCCCGGCATCGCCGCTTCCGGGTATGCGGTCCATCGCGTACCCGGAACCGACCACGCCGCCGTGCTCGCGACGCTGAGCCTGCCGACGGGCCGGTAGTCCCCGGCTCAGCCCTGCTTGCGGATGAGCTTGTAGTTGGCAGCCTGCGCCACGGGCCGGATCACGATCTGGTCAAGGTTGACGTGGTGCGGGGCCATGACAGCGTAGCGGACCACATCGGCCACGTCTCCGGCCGTGAGCGGCTTCTCGACGCCCTGGTACACCTTCCCGGCAGCCTCCTCGTCGCCCAGCCTGTTGAGGGCGAACTCCTCAGTCTGCACCAGGCCCGGAGCCACTTCGATGACCCGGATGTTGTTTTCCACTTCTTCCAGCCGCAGTGCGCCGGTCATGGCGTGCTGGGCGAACTTTGCGGCGTTATAGCCGGCGCCGCCCTCGTAGGCGGCAAGTCCCGCCGTCGAAGTCAGGTTCAGGACCGTCCCTTCCCCGCAGGCCCGCAGCATCGGAAGGAAGGCACGGGTCAGTTTCATGGTGCCCAAGACATTTACGTCGAACATCCATTCCCAGTCCTCGGTTTTGGCGTCCGCGATCCGGTCCGCGCCCCGAGCACCGCCGGCGATGTTGATGAGGGTGTCAATCCCGCCGGCCTGCGTCACCTCGGAGAGGAGGCGTTCCACGTCAGCGTCGTCGACGATGTTCGCCGGAATTGCCGTGGCCCCGGTGGCCTCGGCAAGCGCAGCGAGCCGGTCAGCCCGGCGCGCGACGGCAAAAACGGTCCACCCTTCGGCCCGCAGCGCGCGGACAGTGGCCTCGCCGATGCCTGTGCTTGCTCCTGTAACTACTGCTGCTTTCGTGTGCATTTCCTCAGTCATGGCACCACCCTAGCGTCGCAGGAAGTCGAGCGGCACGCGGTCTTACGGGATGCTACTGCAGGGCGGGGCGCAGGCCGAGGGAAGAGATCATGAAACAATTGCTCCATGGCTGAAGACAATCAGGGTACAGACACGCCCACCACCGCCCCTATCAACGTGCCGGACAAGCCCGCCCTGGAGGGGTTGGAAGCTGCCTTGACGCAGCGCTGGCTTGACGAAGGGACCTATAAGTTCAACCGGGAGACCACCAGGGGGCAGGTCTATTCGATCGACACTCCCCCGCCCACTGCGTCGGGATCCCTGCACGTGGGCCACATGTTCTCCTACACCCAGACCGACGTCCTGGCGCGCTACCAGCGCATGACCGGCAAGAATGTCTTTTACCCGATGGGCTGGGACGACAACGGCCTGCCCACCGAGCGCCGCGTCCAGAACTATTACGGTGTGCGCTGCGATCCGGCCATCCACTACGACGCCGACTACCGCCCGCCGGCTGAGCCCGCCAAGAACCAGCGCGACTTCGATGTCATCTCGCGTCGGAACTTCATCGAGCTGTGCGAGGAGCTCGCCGTTGAGGACGAGAAAGTCTTCGAGAACCTGTTCCAGACCCTTGGCCTGTCCGTTGACTGGGACCTCACCTACCGGACCATCGATGACAAGTCACGGGCCATCTCCCAGCGCGCGTTCCTTGCGAACCTGGCCGCCGGCGACGCCTACATGGCCGAGGCCCCCACATTGTGGGACGTCACCTTCCGCACGGCTGTGGCGCAGGCGGAACTTGAGGACCGCGAGGTCGCAGGCGCCTACTACCGCTACCCGTTCTTCACCGAGGACGGCGAGAAGCTCTTCATTGAGACCACCCGCCCGGAACTGCTGGCAGCCTGCGCCGCCCTGGTGGCAAACCCCGACGACGAGCGGTACCAGCCGCTGTTCGGCAAGAAGGTCACCTCTCCCCTGTTCGGCGTCGAGGTGGAAGTGAAGGCCCACCACCTTGCGAAGGCGGACAAGGGCTCGGGAATCGCCATGGTCTGCACCTTCGGCGACCTCACCGACGTGACCTGGTGGCGCGAACTCCAGCTTCCCACCCGAGCCATTGTGGGCCGCGACGGCCGCATCATCGGTGAGACCCCGGACTGGATCACCACCGAGGAAGGCCGCACAGCCTTCGCGGCTATCGCCGGCAAGACGGTCTTCAGCGCCAAGGAAGCAGTCGTCGAGCAGCTCACCGCTGCCGGACTCCTCGACGGCGAGCCGAAGAAGATCATGCACCCGGTCAACTTCTTCGAAAAGGGCGACAAGCCCCTCGAGGTGGTGACGTCGCGCCAGTGGTACATCCGCAACGGCGGACGTGACGAGGACCGCCGCGAACGCCTGATCGGCCGCGGCAACGAGATTGAGTTCCACCCCGCCTTCATGCGTTCACGCTACGAGAACTGGATCTCCGGACTGAACGGCGACTGGCTCGTGTCCCGCCAGCGCTTCTTCGGCGTCCCCGTGCCGGTCTGGTACCCGCTCGACGCCGACGGCAACCCTGACTATGACGCCCCGGTCCTGCCGACCGACGAACAGCTCCCGGTGGACCCTGCCGCTGACGCCGCACCCGGCTACGAAGAGGCCCAGCGCGATCAGCCCGGCGGCTTCACCGGTGACGCCGATGTCCTCGACACCTGGGCCACGTCCTCGCTGACTCCCCAGATCGTGGGCGGCTGGAGCACGGATGAAGACCTCTTCGCCAAGGTCTACCCGTTTGACGTGCGCCCGCAGGCACACGACATCATCCGGACCTGGCTGTTCTCCACCGCCGTGCGTGCCGATGCGCTGCAGAACACCGCGCCGTGGAAGCACGCGGCCATCTCCGGCTGGATCCTCGATCCGGACCGCAAGAAGATGTCCAAGTCCAAGGGCAACGTGATCGTGCCGACCGATGTCCTGAACGAGTACGGATCGGACGCCGTACGCTACTGGGCAGCCTCGGCGAAGCTCGGGGCGGACACCGCCTACGAGATCGCCCAGATGAAGATCGGCCGCCGCCTGGCCATCAAGCTCCTCAACGCCTCGAAGTTCGTCCTGAACCTCGGTGCAACGGAAAACTCGGTGGTCTCCGCCGACCTGTCGGTGCTCACGAACCCGCTGGACCGCGCCGTGCTGGCGCAGCTCTCGGACGTCGTGGCACAGGCCACCAAGGCCTTTGGGAACTACGACTACGCCCGTGCCCTGCAGATCAGCGAGAGCTTCTTCTGGCAGTTCACGGACGACTACGTTGAACTCATCAAGGACCGGGCCTACGGTGCCGCAGGCGAGGCCGAGCAGGCGTCCGTGCTGGCAGCCCTGGCCACCACCCTTGATACTCTGCTGCGGCTGTTCGCGCCGTTCCTGCCCTTCGCTACCGAAGAGGTCTGGGGCTGGTGGCGCAGCGGCTCGGTGCACCGCGCCGAGTGGCCGGCCGCCCTGGAGGTGTCCGACGGCGACACGACCATGCTCGCGACTGTGGGAATTGCGCTGAGCGGCATCCGCAAGGCCAAATCGGAGGCGAAGGTCAAGCAGCGCACTGAGGTGCTCTCCGCGACGATTACCGCCACGGAGTCGCTCACCACGCAGCTGAAGGCCGGCCTTGCAGACCTGAAGGCAGCCTCCAATGCTCGCGAACTGACCCTTGTGGCAGGCGAAGGAGAACTCACCGTCAGCGACGTTGTGCTGGCCCAGCCGGAAGAAGCGCCGGGCGCCTAGCCCGTCCCCCGGCTACCGGACACACATGAAGCCCCATCAGCGTTCAACGCTGGTGGGGCTTCTGCCTTAGGCGGTCTTACTGTTTTAGGGCAAAGGGGAAGCCCCATCAGCGTTTTGCCGTTGGTGGGGCTTCGACTTTTTCGATTGTCTCGTGACGTCTGTGACAATCTGGCGGAATCCTCGGAATTTCAGGTCTTCCTACCTCGTCACTGGTAGCCAGCTTCTGACTTTGCCGAAGGCTGCGTCAGATGCGTGTCACTGAATCTTTGGTTTCCGTGTCCCGCTTCTTTCGAAGTGGGTAACAACTATTGTTGTCCCACCCGGGGGCATTCGCAAGGGTACCGAAAGAACTACAAGGCAGTAATTCTCACGGCCCGCAGGGGGCCGCCTGGGGGAACGTCAGTTGAATTCGGGACTTTCTGTTCTGCTGCGCTTGATCTCGAAGAAATGCGGGTACGCAGCCAGGGTCACCGCGGCGTCCCACAGGCGTCCAGCTTCTTCGCCCCGGGGAATGCGGGTCAGCACCGGGCCAAAGAATGCCGTGCCGTTGAAGGCCACTACGGGCGTACCCACATCCTGCCCCACGAGGGAGATGCCCTCTTCGTGGCTCGCGCGGAGTTGCGCGTCGAAGGCGTCCGAGGATGCTTCGGCCGCGAGGCCGGGCGGGAGGCCGCACTCCGCCAGCGCCTTGCTGATGACGATGCCGAAATCTTTCTCGCCGCCGTCGTGGATGAGGCTGCCCATTGCGTCGTAGAGGGGCTTGATGACCTGGTCGCCGTGCTGCTCACGGGCGGCGATGATGACGCGTACCGGGCCCCAGGCCTTGTCCATGGCCTCGCGGTACCCCGGGTCCAGCTCGCGGCCCTCATTGAGGACTGCAAGGCTCATCACGTGCCATTCAGTTTGGATATCGCGCACTTCCTCCACCTCGCCCACCCAGCGGGACGTGATCCAGGCAAAGGGGCACAGGGGGTCGAACCAGAAGTCGGCTTTGCTCACGGTGGTTTCAGGCACGGAAATCTCCTCGTAAAGTCGTCAGGGCATGGCGCACTTCAGGCGCACGTCTACCAAGAGCGATGAACTAAGCTGATTTATTCCGCCGCTTCGCCACCACGTCGTGGGCGATCATGGTGGGCGGCGCCTTCTTTGCCACCACATCCGCGGTAATAACAACGCTGGCGATGTCGTCCCTGCTGGGGAGATCAAACATCACGGGGAGGAGCACTTCCTCCATGATGGCGCGGAGCCCGCGGGCGCCGGTGCCCCGTTCCAGGGCCTGGTCGGCGATCACATCCAGCGCGTCGTCGTCAAAGAGCAGCTCCACACCATCCAGCTGGAACATCTTCTGATACTGCTTCACCAGCGCGTTCTTCGGCGTGGACAGAATTTGGATCAGGGCCGGCCGGTCCAAATTGGAGACCGTGGTGATGACGGGAAGGCGGCCGATGAATTCCGGAATCAGCCCGAACTTCAGCAGGTCTTCCGGCATGACCTCGCCGTAGGAGTCGGAGTTGTTCTTGACTTCGTTCAGCGGAGCGCCGAAGCCTATGCCCTTGCGGCCGGAACGGGAACCGATGATGTCCTCGAGCCCGGCGAAGGCCCCCGCGACAATGAACAGCACATTGGTGGTGTCGATCTGGATGAATTCCTGGTGCGGGTGTTTCCGGCCGCCCTGCGGGGGCACCGAGGCCACCGTGCCTTCCAGGATCTTCAGGAGGGCCTGCTGCACGCCCTCGCCGGAGACATCCCGGGTGATGGAAGGGTTTTCGCTCTTTCGGGAGATCTTGTCGATCTCGTCGATGTAGATGATGCCCTGCTCGGCCTTCTTGACGTCGTAGTCAGCGGCCTGGATGAGCTTCAGGAGGATGTTCTCCACGTCCTCGCCCACGTACCCGGCCTCGGTCAGCGCCGTAGCGTCCGCGACGGCAAACGGTACGTTGAGGCGCCGGGCGAGGGTCTGGGCCAGATAGGTCTTACCGCAACCGGTGGGGCCGATCAGGAGGATGTTCGATTTGGCGATCTCGACGTCGTCGTGATGGACGCCTTCGGCGAGGCTGCCGCTCTTCGGGGCGTGGCCGGCCTGGATCCGCTTGTAATGGTTGTACACCGCGACGGCGAGGGAACGCTTGGCCGGTTCCTGGCCGATGACGTATTCCTGCAGGAAATCGAAGATTTCGCGCGGCTTGGGCAGTTCGAAGCTGCCAAGGTCCGCTACTTCCGCGAGTTCCTCTTCAATGATCTCGTTGCAGAGCTCAATGCACTCGTCGCAGATGTAGACGCCGGGCCCGGCAATGAGCTTTCGCACCTGCTTCTGGCTCTTTCCGCAGAAAGAGCACTTCAGCAGATCCGTGCTCTCGCCAATCCGAGCCATATGTGAACCCCTTAGTATCCTGCTGCTACCGCAGCACTGCACCGGTTGCTGGAATCACGGTGGGTCCGGGAGGTCCGGCCGTGACATCTTCCACTCTAGGTCACATTCGGCCTGAGAGGTGGAACCTTACGCGTTGAAAGCGAAAGCCGGTGCGGTCCATTTTTCATGAACCGCACCGGCTCCGCATGTCGTGCTGATTACCTGCTGATAGCCTGCGGCTTGATCTTGCGGGAATCAAGGACCTGGTCGATGAGTCCGTAGGACTGCGCCTCTGCGGCGGTCAGGATCTTGTCCCGCTCGATGTCGTTGTTGACCTGCTCAGACGTCCGGCCCGAGTGCTTGGCCAGCGTGTCTTCGAGCCAGGAGCGCATCCGCATGACTTCCGCGGCCTGGATCTCGAGGTCCGAGGCCTGGCCGCCCTGGCCGCCGGACAGTGCCGGCTGGTGGATCAATACGCGGGCGTTGGGCAGTGCCAGGCGCTTGCCCGGCGTACCGGCCGCCAGCAGGACGGCTGCGGCGCTTGCAGCCTGGCCCAGGCACACCGTTTGGATCTCGGGACGGATGTACTGCATGGTGTCGTAGATCGCCGTCATGGCGGTGAAGGAGCCGCCCGGAGAGTTGATGTACAGCGTGATGTCGCGGTCCGGGTCCGTGGACTCCAGCACCAGCAGCTGCGCCATGACGTCGTCGGCGGAGGCGTCGTCCACCTGCACACCGAGGAAGATGATCCGGTCCTCAAAAAGCTTGGTGTACGGGTCCTGGCGCTTGAAGCCGTAAGGGGTACGCTCCTCGAACTGCGGCAGCACGTAGCGGCTGGTGGGCAGGTTCCCGGCAGACGATCCGAAATTGTAGTTCATGTTCATTTCTCCTGGAATCATTTCTGTCTACCCCGGTTACTTTTCCGAGCCGCTGGCGTTTTGAGTTCCGCCGCCGCCGGCCACAGATCCCGCGTGCGCGGCGATCTTGTCGAAGAAGCCGTACTCAAGGGCTTCGGGGGCCGTGAACCACTTGTCGCGGTCGTTGTCCTTGAGGATGGTTTCCACGGTCTGGCCGGTCTGGTCGGCGGTGAGTTCCGCCATGACCTTCTTCATGTGCAGGATGAGTTCAGCCTGGATTTTGATGTCCGAGGCCGTACCGCCGATGCCGCCGGACGGCTGGTGCATCAGGATACGCGCGTTGGGGGTGGCGTAGCGCTTGCCCTTGGTGCCCGAGGACAGCAGGAACTGGCCCATGGATGCAGCGAGGCCGGTGGCGACGGTGACGACGTCGTTCGGGATGAACTGCATCGTGTCGTAGATGGCCATGCCTGCCGTAACAGAGCCGCCCGGCGAGTTGATGTAAAGGTAGATGTCCTTATCGGGGTTCTCCGCGGACAGCAGCAGCAACTGCGAGCAGATGGCGTTGGCGTTTTCATCGCGGACCTCGGAGCCGAGCCAGATGATTCGCTCTTTCAGCAGGCGGTTGTAGATGTAGTTGTCCTGGGCTGCCGGATCGACAGTAGCCATCCGGGGGGCCCCTGCTTGCTGTGACATATGTACTTACCTCTCGCTGGCGACGGTGACGTCACGGGACGACGTCACTGAAAATCACTACTTGGACACTAACCGGTTTGGCGGCCGTTTTGTTCTCACGGATCGCGCTGTTCGCTGACGGCGCACGATTGCCCGCAACCGCACCGCAGAGCACGACACAGCCGCAATTCCGGGGTTAAACGGCGGAAGCCCCCGGATCAGGGATCCGGGGGCTTCCGTGCAACACGTGCTAGAACTTCACTGCTGCCGGATCGTCGCTCGGCGCAGCTTCTTCGGTGGCAGCTTCGCCTTCAACGGCGTCGCTGTCGACGGCGGGGGCTGCTTCAGCCTCAGCGGCCTCCTCTTCGCCACCGGGGCGGACGAAGTCGCTCAGGTCAACCTTGTTGCCTTCAGAGTCCGTGACCTCGGCCTGGCCCAACACGACGGCCAGTGCCTTGCGGCGGCGAACCTCGGAAACCATCATGGGAACCTGGCCGGACTGATCGATGATCTGGGCGAACTGGTTCGGGTCCATGCCGTACTGGCTGGCAGTGGTGACGATGTAGTCGATCAGCTCGTTCTGGCTGACTCCGACTTCTTCCTTGTCAGCGATGGCGTCAAGGATGATCTCGTTCTGGAAGGCCCGCTCAGTGTTGGCCTTGACCTCGGCGCGGTGCTCTTCGGTGTCGTGCTCGCCGTCGCCGTGGGAATTCTCAGCCTTGAAGTGCTGCTCCAGCTGCTCTTCGACAACCGAAGCGGGAACGGGAACCTCAACGAGCTCAACGAGCTTGTCCAGGACCTTGTCGCGCGCTTCGACACCCTGCTCAACAACCTTGGATTCGGCAGCCTGCTTGGCGAGGTCCTCGCGCAGTTCGGCCAGCGTGTCGAACTCGGATGCCAGCTGGGCGAAGTCGTCGTCAGCCTCGGGAAGCTCGCGCTCCTTGACGGACTTGACCACTACCTTGACCTGGGCAGCTTCGCCGGCGTGGTCACCGCCCACGAGGGTGGTGTCGAAGATGGCGTCCTCATCGGCGCTGAGACCGGTTACAGCCTCGTCCAGGCCTTCGAGCATGGTGCCGGCGCCAACCTGGTAGGACAGGCCGGAAGCCGAATCAACTTCGGCGCCATCGATCGAAGCGGTGATATCGATCGTCAGGAAGTCGCCGTCGGCGGCCGGACGGTCCACGGACTTCAGCGTGCCGAAACGGCCGCGAAGCTCGTCGAGGGCCTTGTCAACGTCCGCCTCGGAGGACTCAGCAGCGGCCACCTCGACCTTGATGCCCGAGTAGTCAGGCAGTTCGATCTCGGGACGGACGTCAACTTCGGCATGGAACTTGAGTTCGCCGTCGGTCGCGGTGGGATCCGGGACCTCGGTGATTTCAACCTCGGGACGGCTCAGCGGGCGGATGCCAGTTTCCTGGACAGCCTCCTGGTACCAGCCGTTGAGGCCTTCATTGATGGCGGTTTCCAGCACGTAGCCGCGGCCAACGCGCTGGTCGATCAGCTTTGCGGGGACCTTGCCCTTGCGGAAGCCAGGGACCTGGATCTGCGAAGCAACAGTCTTGTATGCCTCATCGATGCTGGGCTTCAATTCCTCAAAGGGGACCTCAACATTGAGCTTGACCCGCGTGGGGGTGAGGTTCTCGACAGCGCTCTTCACAGTCTAAGTACTCCTGGTTTTGTGGGATGGGGTTCTGCAAACACAATGATCTGACAAGCTGCAGAGTCGGGGTGACAGGATTTGAACCTGCGACTTCCTGCTCCCAAAGCAGGCGCTCTAGCCAAGCTGAGCTACACCCCGTAAGTGCACAGAACAGTCTACGGTCATAACGGCCGGATATGCACATTTGACACTGGGGCCCTGAATTAGGTTTAGTTATATCCGGCTCGAGCAGCCGACCGGAAGAAATGCACCAACAGCCCCTGCGGATCAGCAGCACGGCCGGATGCCTTTCCACGGGGACGTAGCTTAATGGTAAAGCCTCAGTCTTCCAAACTGATTACGCGGGTTCGATTCCCGTCGTCCCCTCCAGGACAGTCCCGCAGGAACGTTCCGGGGACCACCACGCAGGACAACAAAAGAGCCCCTCTCCGGAGGGGCTCTTTTGTTTCGTCAGGATCCCTGTTGGCACACGGGGCACCAGTAAAGCTTGCGCGCGCCAAGGTCCGTCAGGGCCACCGGCGAACCGCAGATCCGGCAGTCAAGGCCGTGCCGCCGGTAGACGAAGTGGGACTCGCCGGGTGCCGGCAGGCCGGCCGCGGGTTCCGTCCAGTAGCGGGGAGGCGTGGTGATGATCCTGCCGTCGCGGACGCCGTCGGACATCATGGCGACACTGTCCTCCCAGAGACCGCCCGCCGCCTCCGCGTCCAGGGAGCGTCCTGGCAGCCAGGGATCCAGGCCCTGGCGGAAGAGCAGTTCGGCGCGGTAGACGTTCCCGACGCCGGCTATCACCTTCTGGTCCATCAGCAACGCCGCGAGGGGCGTCTTGCGTGCGCGGACACCGGCAACGAAACCGTCCTTGTCCCCGGGAAGGTTCCGCAACGGATCGGGCCCCAGCCGGGCCAGGACAGCGTCGGCCTCGGCCTCCGTGATGGCGTGGCACGTGGTGGCACCCCTGAGGTCCGCCCAGCCGTGGGCGCCTGCAAGGCGGACACGGACGGCGCCCACCGGCGCAGGCGGCCCTGTGTATCCCGGTCCGCCGCCGGCTGCGGGGTCCGTTGCGCCGTCGTCGAACACTTCCCTCTCCCCAACCTTCCGGGGTGCGCCGATGCTGGACGCGCCCCGGAAGGTGGCGTCACCGCCGAAATCCCAAGCGCCATAGAGGCCCAGGTGCACATGCAGGGCGAGCCCGTTGTCGAAATGCAGGAACATGTGCTTCCCGTGGGCCACCGTGCCGAGCAAGGTGCGGGCATCCAGCAGCGCCGCGCCGTCGGCGAACCGGCCCTGCGGACTGGAAACGGCGAGGCGCTGGCCAGCGAAGACGTCCGCGAACTGGCGGGCCAGCCGGTGGACCGAATGCCCCTCAGGCACTAGGCGATAACCTCGCCGGTGTTCTCGTAGGCCGCGATCTTGCCGATGCGGCGCACGTGCCGTTCATCGTTGCTGAATGGTTCCCGCAGGAAGGCTTCGATGATTTCCGTCGCTTCGTCCACGCTGTGCTGCCGGCCGCCGACCGCAACGACGTTGGCATCGTTGTGCTCGCGGGCCAGGGTTGCCGTGGACAGGTTCCAGGCAAGCGCCGCACGGACACCCTTGACCTTATTTGCGGCGATCTGCTCGCCGTTCCCCGAGCCGCCGAGCACGATGCCCAGGGCGTTGATTCCCGCCGCCTGGTCCGCCACGACGGCAAGCGCCGCGTTGATGCAGAAGGACGGGTAATCGTCCAGTGCGTCGTAGACCTTGGGCCCGTGGTCCACCACGGTGTAGCCCTTGGCCGTGAGGTGGGTTACCAGATGGGCGCTGAGCTCCATGCCGGCGTGGTCTGTGGCGATGTGGACGCGCGGGAAGTCGGAAGATGTGGTCACGGCAATGTCCGTTCAGTCATAAGCACCGGTAGGCTTCCGGGCTGCTTCGGGGGTCGGATCCAAGCGTACTAGCCTGCGGGCGCCGGCTGCCTGCCATGAACACTCTGCGGACGCCGGCAGGTGCACCAGGCGTTCGGATCAGGATTGCGGGGGGCTACTTCTCGCCGCGGGCCCGGGCGGCCACGCGGGAGAGTACGGCGGCCACCTTTTCGGCGGAATCGGCGCTGCCGCCGCTGATAGCCATCTTCTTGCCGTCCGCGCGGTTGACCACGACGGCGGGTCCGCTGCTGACCAGCATGGCAGTGGTTCCGCCGTGGTGTCGGTAGCCCCAGCCGCCGTAGTCTGCGGCACGGACAACTGCGGGCGTTGCGGAGGAAATGGCCGACGCCGGGACTTCCATCACGCGGACGAACCCTGCGGCGAATACCCGCAACCCGCTCCGGTCAACGATGACCCTGGCGAAGAGGAAGGCGGCTGCCAGCACCGCCAGCGCCACGAGGAGCGCACCCAGCCACGGGACGGCGATGGAGACCAGGGCTGCCGGAAAGAGCGAGGCGACGCCCAGCATCACAAACACGGAACTGCGCGCATGGACCCACATGTGGACTGAATCCGCCGCCAGCTCAGGGTCGATTTCGCGGTCCAAGGCAGCCCGCACAGCACGGTCATCGTCCACCGACCACCGCTCGTCCGCCTTGAAAACGAAGCCCATGATGACGCCGAGGGGCAGGGCGGCCCCGCTCCCGAGGGCAAGGACAGTCATGTCCACCCGGGCTTCGCGGGCGTCTGTGATTCCCGCCTGGCCCACGAGCACTGCAGCCAGCACCGTGGTGACGAAGAGGCTGACCGTCAGCCCGGCGCCCATCATGAGACGCCGCATGACGGCGGGCCTGCTCAGCGGTACGGCCTGCCCCAGGACTAGCCAGCCCACCAGCACTACGATCAGGCCCCCGAAGGTCACAAAGGCGGAGAACGGCGCAAAACCGGCCGGTCCGGCCTCGGTCCAGCGCACCGCCATGGGGTCCGGCACGTCCGGCCGGATCAAGAGTGCGCAGACTACGAACGCGGCGGCCAGCAGCACGGGGAACACCATCGCGAACCGCAGCGCCCTGGCGTCCACCGAATCCCTGATCTTTCCCATACCCCAACGCTACTCCGCGCCGGCGCCGCGTGATCCACCTAACTTGCCATCGCCCGGCGAAGTGAAAGAATAACTTCACAGTGCCGGCGATGACCGTTGCCGGCCGGCAACCGCAACCCTTTCTGGAGGCCCCACTTTGCCAGGCATGAACCTGACGCGCGCCGAAGCCCGTGAGCGCGCCGACCTCATCTCCGTTGAGTCCTACGACGTCAGCCTGGACCTGACCCGGGGCGACAAAGTCTTCGGCACCACCACGGCCGTGAAGTTCAGTGCGCGGCCCGGGTCCTCCACCTTCATCGACGCGGTAACCCACCAGGTCCTCAGCGTCATGCTCAACGGCGAGGAACTCGACCCCGCGGAAGTGTCCGACGGCGTCCGCATCCAGCTCCCCTACCTCGCCGCGGAAAACGACCTGCTGGTGGTTGCCGAAGCGCCGTACATGAACACCGGCGAAGGGCTCCACCGTTTCGTGGACCCGGTGGACAACGAGGTTTACCTGTACACGCAGTTCGAGGTTCCGGATTCCCGCCGGATGTTCGCAGTGTTCGAGCAGCCCGATCTTAAGGCGAGCTTTACGTTCACCGTCACCGCGCCGTCGCACTGGGACCTGGTGTCCAACTCCCCCACGCCCGTCCCCATCGAAACCATTCCCGGCGAGGACGGCGGCGCCCGCTCCGTCTGGGAATTCGCCGCCACCCCGAGGCTGTCCTCCTACGTCACGGCGCTGGTCGCCGGCCCCTACCAGTCCGTGCGCAGCGAGGTGAAGTGCGCCGACGGGCGCGTCGTTCCGCTGGGCGTATTCGCTCGCAAGTCGCTCATGCAGTACCTGGATGCGGACAACATTTTTGAGCTCACCCGCCAGGGGTTCGAGTTCTTCGAGGCACAGTTCGGCTGCCCCTACCCGTTCGAGAAGTACGACCAGCTCTTCGTTCCCGAGTTCAATGCCGGCGCAATGGAAAACGCCGGCGCCGTGACCATCCTGGAAGGCTACGTGTTCCGCGGCAAGGTCACGGGCGCACAGGTTGAACGCCGTGCCATCACGGTGCTGCACGAGCTCGCACACATGTGGTTCGGGGATCTCGTGACCATGCGCTGGTGGAACGACCTCTGGCTGAACGAATCGTTCGCCGAATACATGTCACACCTGGCCGCCGTCGAGAACACCGAGTTTGACCACGCCTGGACCACGTTCGCCTCGGTGGAGAAGTCCTGGGCCTACCGCCAGGACCAGCTGCCCACCACACACCCGATTTTCGCCGAGATCAACGACCTGCAGGACGTGGAGGTGAACTTCGACGGCATCACGTACGCCAAGGGCGCCTCGGTGCTGCGCCAGCTGGTTGCCTGGGTGGGCCCGGAGCAGTTCATGGCCGGTGTCCGCGAGTACTTCAGCAAGCACGCCTGGCAGAACACCGAGCTCAGCGACCTCATGGTGGAGCTGGAGAAAGCCAGTGGCCGTGACTTGGACCAGTGGGGCAGGCTGTGGCTGGAAACCGCCGGCGTCAACACGCTGACTCCTGACGTGGCGGTGGATTCCGCAGGGGTCATCACGTCCTTCTCCATCGTGCAGTCCGCGGTGGCGGAGCAGCCCACCATCCGGCCGCACCGGCTCGCGGTCGGCTTCTATAACGTCGCCGACGGGCAGCTTGTCCGGGTGCACCGCGAGGAACTGGACGTCGACGGCGAACGCACCGACGTGCCTGCCCTCGCCGGCCTGCAGCAGCCGGACCTTATCCTGCTCAACGACGACGACCTCGCCTATGCCAAGGTCCGGCTCGATCCGAAGTCGCTGGCCACCGCGACGGCCCACCTGAAGGACTTCCGCGAGAGCCTGCCGCGGACGCTCGTCTGGGGCTCCGCCTGGGATGCGGCGCGCGACGGCGAAACACCCGCCCGCGGCTACGTCGAACTGATCCTCGCCAACATCGCCTCCGAATCCGATTCGTCAGTGATCCTGGTCCAGCTTCGCCAGCTGGCCACGACGCTCAGCTACTACGTTGCCGAAGAGCACCGGGAGAAGACGTCCGTGGCCGCAGCGGACACCCTCTGGAACCTTGCCGGTTCCGTCCCGGCGGGATCGGACGCGCAGCTGCAGTTCGTCAAGTCCTTCGCGCTGCTGGCCCGCAGCGACAGCCAGCTGGATACGGTTTCCGCGCTGCTGGACGGCTCGGCGGCACTGGACGGCCTCACCGTCGACCAGGACCTGCGCTGGGAACTGCTGGCGTCGCTGGTGGCAGGCGGCCGGGCCGGCCAGGACCGGATCGACGCCGAACTCGAACAGGACAACACCGCCAACGGCCAGAACGCGGCGGCACTGGCCAAGGCAGCCATCCCCACGGCCGAGGCCAAGGCCGCGGCCTGGGAGTCCATCGTGGTGAAGGGTGAGCTGTCCAACGCCCTCCAGGCATCCGCGGTGGCAGGTTTCACCCGCGTCCTGGATCCTGCGCTGCTGGAGCCTTACACGGAGAAGTATTTCGACGCCGTTCCCGGCATCGTGGCGAACCGCACGCACGCGCTCGCCCAGCAGATCGTCGTCGGGCTTTATCCGGCGCAGCAGACCACCCAGGCCACCGTGGACCGGACGGACGAGTTCCTGGCTTCGCTTCCCGAAGACAGCGCCGCCCTGCGGCGCATGATGCTGGAAAACCGCGACGGCGTTGCCCGCGCGCTGCGGGCCCGCCAGGCTGACGTCGGGTAGTCAACGGCATGAGCCTCGACGAGCACCGCTACGCCGTGACGGTCCGATGGACCGGGAACCGGGGAGACGGAACGTCGACGTACCGGGGGTACTCCCGGGACCACGACATCGAAATCCCCGGGCTTCCGGTCCTCAAGGGTTCCGCGGATCCCACCTTCCACGGCGACAGGACGCGCTACAACCCCGAACAGCTGCTGCTGACCGCCCTGTCGCAATGCCACATGCTTTCGTTCCTGCATGTGGCTGTGAAGCACGGCGTAGTGGTGACGGCCTACGAGGACCGCGCCGAAGGCCTGATGCGGACCAACCGCGACGGCAGCGGCCAGTTCGAGTCCGCCACACTCCGGCCCGAAGTGACCGTTGCTTCAGCCCTGGACCCCGCACTGATGGAGCAGCTGCATGAGGAGGCAAACAAGGTCTGCTTCATTGCCCGGAGCGTGAACTTTCCCGTCCTGCACGAACCCTCCGTGCAGGTGCGGGAAGCCTAGCCGCGGGCTTCCACGAGCCGCTTCTCGGTGTCGGCACTGAGCCCGGCTTTCCTCTCCCGGTCCAGGCCGCGGCGGCGTTCGTCCTCGAGCGTATCCCGCAGCGTCTCCTGCCACGGCCGCAGGCTGAGGCCGGCTGCCAGCGCGGCGTCGTTGGAGCGTGTGGCGAAACCGTCATGTCCCGGAGGGAGGCAGAGGGGCAGTGAATCGGGGCCTGCCCAGTAACCGACCCCGCGGGCAACCAGCCAGTCTTCCGGGACCGCCAGCATGCGACCGGAATAGTTGGCCGCACGCCTTGCTTCGTCCAGGTAGTCACCGAACCTCACGACGCCTCCCACCGCGTTCAGGGCGCCGGCAATCTTCAGTTCGGCCGCCTTGAGGATCCACGCTGCGAGGTCGCGGACGTCGATGACCTGCGTCGCACCGGAAACTGTGTCCGGAACGATGACCGGCCCTGCGTCACGGGAAAACCGGGCCGGCCAGTAGCCGTACCGGTCCGAACTGTCACCCGGGCCGCCGATCAGCCCCGCCCGGCAGAGGTGGGCCTTCCCGCCGGTAATGGCCATGGCATGGTGCTCAATGGCCGACTTCGCCTCGCCGTAGTTCTCCGGCGCAAAGCCGGTGTCCCGTGTGAGCGGCGGTAACAGGGCCGCGCTCTCATCCGCGCCGGGCACCGAATGGTCGGCGTAGACAGAGCAGCTGGACACCACGGTCCAGTGCGCTGCCGCGGGCGCCAGGGCCTCGAGTGCGTCCTTGGCCTGCTCCGGATCACGGGCCACGTCAATGACGGCGTCCCAGTCTCCTGCTGCCTCCGCGTAGGCCGGCAGGCCCGTGGTCCGGTCGGCCCGCAGCCAGGCCGTTCCTTCCGGCGGAGTGGCCGCCGAGCCGCGGGCGAGGCAGGTCACAGCATGGCCCGCGGCGGCTGCCTGCCGGGCAATTTCGGCTGACAGGAATGCGGTGCCGCCAAGAATCAGGATGCGCATGTGGCCACGCTACGGCGCTACTGTTGAAGGTGAAAAGAGTGTTATGCGCCCGGCGAACGCCGGCAGCTCCGGCGAGAGCCGATAAGCAATAAGGAGCATCCCTGCCGATGTACAGCATGTTGTCGATCACCCCGCCCGCCACCCCGGACATGTCCGGAATCAACGCCGCCGGGATCGTGATCAGCATCGGAGTGGGCGTCACAATCTGGCTCGTAGCCTCGTTTGTGATTGCCGGAATCACCAAGAGTGTGGCTGCAGGAACCACGTTCTTCAAAAAGCCGCACTTCCGCTGGGTCGCCCCTGCGCTGCGCGCCCTGGACCACGAACGCCGCGTCCAGCGTGCCAAAACGATCGGATCGCTGCTGAACAGCGTGGCGGGTGTCCTGATCGCCGTGATCACCATCATGTACGTCCTCAAGAACCTGGACGTGGACATCGCGCCGCTACTGACGAGCGTGGGCATCCTGGGTGTCGCCATCGGCTTCGGCGCCCAGCAGCTCATCCGCGACTTTCTAGCCGGCATCTTCATCACGATCGAGGACCAGTACGGCATCGGCGATGTCATCGAGACCAGTGAAGTGGTGGGTACGGTGGAGTCCATGGGCCTGCGCATCACCCGCGTCCGTTCCGAAGACGGCGCCATCTGGTACCTGCGCAACGGCGAAATCCTGCGGGTGGGCAACCGCTCCCAGGGCAACTATGTCGCCCCGGCGGACGAGACCCCGGACGTGTCCGCCCCTGAGACCGCACCCCAGCAGAAGGCCGGAGAATAGAACCATGAGCATGCCAACCCCTGAACCGCGCCAACCGAAGATGCTGATGCAGAACGATCCGTTCTCCCGGACCGGGTACACGGACAACTTCTACGACGCCGTTGGCGGCCACGAGACCTTCGTGAAACTCATTGACGTCTTCTATGACGGCGTAGCCACCGACCCGCTGCTCCGGCCGATGTATCCGGAAGCGGACCTGGGACCGGCGAAACGGCGTTTCCTGATGTTCCTCGAGCAGTACTGGGGAGGCCCCACCACCTACGGCGAGGAACGCGGACACCCCCGGCTGCGCATGCGCCACATGCCGTTCCGCGTCACCCCCGAAGCCAAGGACCGGTGGCTGCACCACATGCGCACGGCGGTTGACGCGCTGGAGCTGCCGCCGCTCTACGAGGGCACTCTGTGGGATTATATGGAGCGCGCGGCACTGTCCATGATCAACAGCCCCTCGGACGCCTGAGCGCGGTCCACCATCCGGTATGGACCCGTCAGCGCCGCTTTTGCCCCGCGGCAAGCGCGGCGCGTCCGTTTCCTGCGGCGTGCACGAGAACGGCGATCGCGAGGAACGCAACGAGCACCTGCGCCGTCGTCGTCAGCGCGGCCGACCAGCCGCCGTCGAGGGTCGGATCGAGGAAGTCGTAAACGTACCAGCCGTCGATCGCTCCTCGGATCCATGAGAAGACGAGGAAGGCGGCAGGGTAGCCAAGCCACGCGAGCGGCCGCCACCACTTTCCGTGGACGGTCTTCGTCACCAGCGCCCAGTCAAGGATGACGAAGAGCGGGGCGAGACGGTGGTGCGCAAGCTGCGGCCAGTACATGTCCCAGCTCCACCACGGCTCGCCCGGCGGCGCGACGAGGACCGCGTAGATGATCCCCGTCATCACCAGGTAAAAAGTGAGAGCGCCGAGCAGGTGGTCCCACCACTCCGGCAGCCGCGCCCGCGGCACGGCGGCGGACGCGATGAGCGCGAGCCCGAGGACAAGGTTCGACTGGACCGTGAATTCGGAGTAGAGCTGTCCGATGTCCACGTCGCTGCCCGGAAGGGTGGCGTCCGTTGTCTTCCGGACGAGGGCGACCAGCACAAAGGCGCCGACCGCAAAGCGGGGCAGGCGGACCCAGGCACGGTCCGGGCGCAGCGCGTCGTTGAAGCCGGCGTGGCGCTCGACCGGAGGAACCAGCATGGTTACACGGCTCATGCGCTCAGTATGGCGGGCCCGTTAGGACCCTTACGAGGGCCTTAAAGCCCCGATCCGGTGCGGGCCAGGACGTGTCCGCGGGACCCGCTGAGCCTGAACCAGCGCCCCGCCCGGTAAAGCTGCTGTTCACCGTCGGCCAGGAAGCCGAGCGTCAGGGCAGCAAACGCGGCACCCAGCGGCAGCCCGGCGGCACCCGGCAATTCCCTGCCCCAGACGGTGGCACGGGCGTTGTTGACGATCAGGGCGCCGGGTTTGTCCGGGATGATGGCAGCGATCTCGGTGATGCCGGCCTCGGCGGCCTGCCGCAGCGTGGCGTCCGGCAGCGCGCCGACTGACTCCCACCCCGTGCGAGGCGCGCCGACGCCGGCCCATGACTCGGTGACGGTCACGGGCGGCAGCGGCAGCTCCACGTCGTTCTCCCCTGCCCTGGCGAGCCGGTCCAGAACCGCCGAGATCGGAACCGTGACGTCGGTGTCCGCCGGCTGGGCCAGGGCCATGGTCCGCAGCCCGAGGATCGTCGGCGTCGCCTCGCCCAACAGCCGGGGCCGCAGCACGCACACGTAGGCGGCAAGCACCGGGCCGGAGGCCTGGAGGCGGATGGCACCGTCGTCGATCGACTTGGCGCGGGTGGCAAAGGTGCGCAAATCTGCGAGGTCGCGGGGATCGGTGAACTGCAGGGGCTGGGTTAGGACGTCAGACACAATATCGACTCTACCGGCTGCGCCTCTTTGGGAGGGTGCCCGGGGGACGTCTAAAGTCGAACCATGACTGAAGCCGATGCCGGACTGCCGGGACCACCGACACAGGACCCCACCTCCTCGCTCATTGAACTCCTTGACCTCGGCGAGCTCGAGGGTGCCCGGACCGATGAGGACATCTTCATGGGGCCTTCCCAGCGGCAGCCGCGGCAGCGGGTCTTCGGCGGCCAGGTCCTGGCACAATCGCTGATCGCCGCCAACCGCACCGTTGATCCCGCCCGCAGCGTGCATTCCATGCACGGATATTTCCTGCGCCCGGGGGATGCCAACAAGCCCATCACGTTCGGCGTCCAACGGTTGCGGGACGGCCGGTCATTCTCTGCCCGACGGGTCCACGCCTACCAGGACGGAATGCCGATCCTGTCCATGATCGCGTCCTTCCAGGAGGAAGACGAGGGAATCGACCACCAGTCCCCCATGCCCGAGGGCATCCCCGACCCCGAATCGCTGCCCAGCACGGCAGATCTGCTGGGAAAATTCGACCACCCGGTGGCTCGGCACTGGGCCTACGAGCGTCCCTTCGACATCCGGCACGTGGACCCGCCACTGTACGTCTCCGCAAACGGTGAACGGGAAGCCCGCAATGCCGTCTGGATGAAGACCTTCGGGCCCATGCCGAACGACGCAAATACGCACCGAGCAGCCCTTGCGTACGCCAGCGACTACACGCTGCTGGAATCCATCCTGCGCAAACACGGACTCAGCTGGATCACGCCGGGCATGAGCGTGGCAAGCCTCGACCACGCCATGTGGTGGCACCGCCCGGTGCGCGTCGATGAGTGGCTGCTGTACGTACAGGAATCCCCGAGCGCACAGGGCGCCCGCGGGCTGGCTACCGGCCGGATCTTCAGCCGGGACGGGCAGCACGTCGCAACGGTGGCCCAGGAGGGCATGGTGCGGGTGCCGACCGACCTCAAGAACAAAGTGGTGGGCGCCTTCCAGACGAAGGTCCTCCAGCACCAGATGCGCAAGGCCGGGAAAGAATAAGCTGTCGGCCGCCGCGTGACAGCGGCCAGCGGCCCGGTGCCGTCCGGGCTTGCGCATGAAAAAGCCGGTTCCCGTCGGGGAACCGGCCTTTTCATGCCTTGACCTGGGGGCGGAGCCTAGTCGCGGGTCAGGCGGCGGTGTGTCACGCGGTGCGGCTTGGCCGCATCGGGGCCGAGGCGCTCAACCTTGTTTTCCTCGTAGGATTCGAAGTTGCCCTCGAACCAGTACCACTTCGACGGGTTTTCCTCGTCACCTTCGTAGGCCAGGATGTGGGTCGCCACCCGGTCCAGGAACCAGCGATCGTGCGACACCACTACGGCGCAGCCGGGGAATTCCAGCAGCGCGTTTTCGAGGCTGCTGAGCGTTTCGACGTCGAGGTCGTTGGTCGGCTCGTCAAGGAGGAGCAAGTTGCCGCCCTGCTTGAGGGTCAGCGCCAGGTTCAGGCGGTTGCGCTCACCACCGGAGAGGACGCCTGCCTTCTTCTGCTGGTCCGGACCCTTGAATCCGAACGCCGCCACGTAGGCACGGGAAGGCATTTCAACGTGGCCCACCTGGATGTAGTCGAGGCCGTCCGAGACAACCTCCCAGAGGGACTTGTTCGGATCGATGCCGCCGCGGCTCTGGTCGGCGTAGGAGATCTTGACTGAGTCGCCGATCTTCAGGTCGCCGCCGTCGAGCGGTTCCAGGCCGACGATCGTTTTGAACAGCGTGGTCTTGCCGACGCCGTTGGGGCCGATGACGCCAACGATGCCGTTACGCGGAAGCGTGAAGGAGAGTCCGTCGATGAGGGTCCGGTCCTCGAAGCCCTTCTGCAGGTTCTTGGCTTCGAGCACCAAACCGCCCAGGCGGGGTCCCGGCGGGATCTGGATCTCTTCGAAGTCGAGCTTCCGGGTACGGTCCGCCTCCGCAGCCATTTCCTCGTAGCGTGCCAGGCGCGCCTTGGACTTGGTCTGGCGGCCCTTGGCGTTGGAGCGGACCCACTCGAGTTCCTCGGTAAGGCGCTTCGCCTGCTTGGCGTCCTTCTTGCCCTGGATTTCCAGGCGGGCGCGCTTCTTCTCCAGGTACGTGGAGTAGTTGCCTTCGTACGGGTAGAGGTGGCCGCGGTCCACTTCGGCAATCCACTCGGCCACGTGGTCAAGGAAGTACCGGTCGTGGGTCACGGCGAGGACGGCGCCGGCGTAGTTCGAGAGGTGCTGTTCCAGCCAGAGGACGCTTTCGGCGTCGAGGTGGTTGGTGGGCTCGTCGAGCAGGAGGAGGTCCGGCTTCTGCAGCAGGAGCTTGCACAGCGCAACGCGGCGGCGTTCGCCACCGGAAAGGAGGGTGACGTCGGCATCCGCCGGCGGACAGCGGAGGGCATCCATAGCCTGTTCGAGCTGGGAGTCGAGGTCCCAGGCGTCGGCGGCGTCGATGGCTTCCTGGAGCTGGCCCATTTCTTCCAGAAGCGTGTCGTAGTCCGCGTCGGGGTTGGCCATTTCCTCGGAGATCTCGTTGAAGCGCTGGATCTTGCCGTAGATTTCGCCCACGCCCTCCTGGACGTTGCCCAGGACCGTCTTCTCCTCATTCAGGGGCGGCTCCTGGAGCAGGATGCCCACCGTGTAACCCGGGCTGAGCCGCGCCTCGCCGTTGGAGGGAGTGTCCAGGCCAGCCATGATCTTGAGGATGGTGGACTTACCGGCCCCGTTGGGGCCAACAACACCAATCTTGGCCCCCGGGAAGAAGGACATGCTTACGTCGTCGAGAATAAGTTTTTCGCCAACGGCCTTTCGGGCCTTGGTCATTGTGTAGATAAATTCCGCCATGCTTCCAAATCTAGTGGGTCGGCGGGGTTAACTCACATTCGCGGCTGTCATTCGCGGGCGGTCCGGCTCCGGCTCAGCCGCCGACAAAGCACTTTCCGGTTGCCAGCACGGGCAGGACGGTGACCACTACACTTCCGTCGCGGATCTGGCCGATCACACAATCCTTACCCTGGAGCGCTGCGGCCTCTATGGCATCGACTTCCAGGCCGGTGGGCGTGCGGCTGGCGGATACCTGCAGGGAGCCGGCGGGTATCCCGGCGCCGGTCAGGGCCGCAGTCAGCTGGTCCTGCCCCGGCTTGGGGTTGGCCGCGGCGACTCCGCGAAGGGCATTGCCGACGGTTTCACTCAGCCGGGCGGTATCAGCGTCAAGTTCGGGCAGCTGCGCTGGAGCGCCCGGGGGTCCCGCAGTAGCTGACGCTGCCGGCTGGGCGGCCCGGGATCCGGGCCCAGCGGCAGCCTGAGAGGCAGACGCCGGGGAACCCGTACCCGCACCACTGCAGCCAGCGACGCCGGCCGCAAGCATGGACGCCGCGAGGAACAGAACTGACGCGCCGCGCAGCCGCCGCCCGGTTCCGGGCCGTGACGTTCCGGACGGTGACGTTCCGGACTGGCGGCCGTGGTGTGGCTGGGGTGTCTTTGCTCGGATCACGTTGCCATTCTGCCATGCGGCACCGCAGGGGACGGTGCCGCACGCGGGGCATCAGCGGGGCATGTTCAGGCAGCCGTCCCCTTAAGTTCGCCGGTCTCCGAATCGAGCTGCAGGACGTCACCGCTCTCGTCGTCGATGAAGATACCTTCAGCTGCGGGATCCGGGTCGCCCCCGTCCTCCCTGAGGCCTCCGGCGTCATCATGATCCTCCCCGCCGGGTCCGCCGCCGTGCAGCGGCCCGGACGCATGATCCAGCTGCCCCTGGGCCGGGCCGGAGCGGGCGGAGTTGCCGGCTGTGCGGGTGAAATTGGCAGAGCCCCACATGAGGTCATGGCCAACCGACTCGGCATCGATCTCGGCCGCGTGATAGATCCTGCCGTCCTTTTCCCAACTTCGCATCTTGAGCCGGCCAACGATGATGACGCGCTGGCCCTTCTTGATGCTGCAGCCCATGTTTCCGGCAAGCTGCCGGTAGCCCTGGACAGTGAACCAGTTGGTATTGCCATCGACCCACGTGCTCGATGCGCGGTCATACCGCCTGTCCGTGGAGCCGAGCCGAAACGACGCGGTGGGGACTCCCCCGGGCGTGGTCGAACTCTTGATTTCCGTGGCGACGAAGCCCCGGACGGTGATGTTGTCGGTCATCTTGGTGTCCTGTCTCGAATGGTGGTGCCTTAGCAGGCATCTTCAGCTTCAGGCCGGATAAGCGCCGGGGCGAGGGGCCCGCGTCGCTATGTGGACAACTCCGGGTGCACCCGGGATGTTAGGGACGAGTCAAAACGCCGCGACGGGGCTGACTGGCCGGAGGCGCGTGGCACTGTAAACTTTTCTAGGCGCTGCCGGATTGGTCCGGCCACGCCAACGTGCCCCAGTAGCTCAGGGGATAGAGCAGCGGCCTTCTAATCCGCCGGTCGGGGGTTCGATTCCCTCCTGGGGCACTTAACAGGAAGCGGCTCCCACTTGCGTCAACGCAGTGGGGGCCGTTTCGTTCATCCTGGGGTCAGCCGGATCCGGGCCCTTCACCGCGGCGGCAAGGGCAATGCCGCCCCGGCCTTTCCAGACGCGAGTCTCCGGAGGACAGTGTTAACTGACATGCCGTATGCAGGACACCATGCTTCTGCAAGCAATTCACCCTAAGCATGCTTATCATTTGAGGGCGGCGCCGACTCATTTGAAGTGGCGTCGGCGCCGCACCTTCCGCCGCGGTGGATCATCTTGGAGAGGATGGACCGAATGACTCAGCAATCACCGGACTACGAGCCGCAGGAAACAACCACGTCATCAGCGCAAACGGGACCCGGTGCGGCCCAGAGCACTCCGCCGGCGGGGGAACCCGCCCCGGGCGTACCCGCCCAAGGCGCACCGGCACCAGGCAGCGCGGGACAGGGCGCACCGGGAGAGGTCGCGCCAGGAGAGGTCGCGCCGGCCCGGCGTGTTCCGGCGCCAGGGGCACCCGCAACGCAGGCGACTGCGCCGCCCGAGGACCGGCACGTGACACGCGCCGGAATGGTCTGGGTGGCCGTCGCCACCGCATTGGCGGTGATGGTGCTTCTGATCATCTTCATCCTGCAGAACCAGGACTACGTGCAGGTCAGGTATTTCGGCCTGGAGGGCGCGGTTCCGCTGGGGATTGCACTCTTCATTGCGGCTGTGGGCGGCGGGGTGCTTGTGGCGGTTGCCGGCGCAGCCAGAATCATCCAGTTGCGTGCCGCGGCCCATCGCCGCCGGGTGCTTGCGCAGCGGGTGCGCTAAGGCACACCCGCGGGTGGTCCGCCAAGGCGTCCCGAAGCGGTCCGGATCACCCGCAACCTCACCCGTAATCCACGTCTCCCCGGTGTCCTTCGGGGGTGTCGTCCATGTCGGCGATATCGGGCTCAATCGTTTCCGCCAGGTCGCCGGCGACGGAAACCCGGGCGGCCTCCTCCGCCGGCCGGACCGTACCGTCGTCGCCCCGGGCGGTGCCGTTTTCGTCTGGAATCTCAGTCATGTGCCCAAGCTAGTCCCGAACGTTCGGCTTGTCGACGCTTCACATGTGCGGTGCAGGCCACCACTCCGTCGGGCAGGAACCCTCAGCTTTCAAGCAGCCCCTTGAGGTTTCCCAGCACGATTGCCCACAGCTTTGCGGACTCCTCCGCCTCTGAATCACTCTTGTTGTTCCCCTGCGTGATGGTGACCTGTGTGCCGTCCGGCTGCTCATCCAGCCGGTACTCCACCGTGTGGTAATTTTCCGGCACGTCCGGCAGCCCTGTCAGCGGACTGTAGTGGCTGATGCGCAACAGGTCCTCAGGCCGGTTTTCCAGCACGATGCCCTTGTCCTCGTAGCGTTTGCCTTTCCACTCCCCGGCGAAGGTCACCGGCTCACCTTCGCGCCAGGTAGTAGTCACAGTAGTGCCGAGGAAATACTGCTTAACGATTTCCGGATCGGTCAGTGCCTGCCATACCCGGCTCCGCGGGGCTTCCACCAGAACCGATGCTTCCGCGACCTTGATCTGCTCATTCACGTGAGTGCCTCCTGCGCACGACCCTACGCGCGACGGCAGGCGTTGTTAAGGACCCGGAACATCCAAGGACCAAAAACGGCCCGGCACCGCTGGGCGGTGCCGGGCCGTTCCGTGGGGCGCAGGCCCCGGCCGTGACGAAGCAGGGGCCCGCGGTCTGTACCAGGAATCGCGTCCCCGCGGGAAGACGCTGCGGCCGGTCAGGCGTAGGGCAGGACGAGTCCCGCGAAGCGCTCCTTCATGGTCGCCAGGACGGTGTCGCCGTCGGCGTCCCAGATTTCCTGGTTGAAAATTTCCACTTCGATGTCGCCCGTGTAGCCGGCGTCCCGCACCCAGGTGCCGATGGTTGCGAAGTCGATCACGCCGTCGCCCATCATGCCCCGGGACAACAGGGCATCGGCGGCGATGGGCAGGTTGAAATCACAGACCTGGTAGGACGCGATGCGCCCCTCCCGGCCTGCCCGTTCGATCTGGGCCTTCAGCTCAGGGTCCCACCACACATGGAAGGTGTCGACGGCGACGCCGACGGCCTGCGCGTCGTAAGGCGCGGCCAGGTCAAGGGCTTGGCCCAGGGTGGAGATCAGGGCGCGGTCGGCGGCGTACATCGGGTGCAACGGTTCAAGCACCAGCCGCACGCCGTTCTCGACGGCAAACGGAACCAGGTCCCCGAGGCGGTCAGCGACGCGCTGGCGGGCCGCCACCACGTCCTTCTCCCCCGGCGCGAGGCCGCCGACCACCAGGAACAGTTCCCGGGTGTCCAGCGCCACGGCTTCCAGGATGGCGGCGCGGTTGTCGGCCAGCGCGGAGGCCTGCCCCTCCGCGTCGGCTGCTGTCAGGAAGCCGCCACGGCAGAGCGAGGACACCCGCAGGCCGGCGTCCCTGATGAGCTTCGCGGCCTTGTCCAGGCCGGCCTCGTGGACGCGGTCCCGCCACGGGCCAATCGCCGGGATCCCTGCCCGGGCACAGCTGTCGACGGCCTCGGCCAGGGTCCACTTCTTGGTGGTGGCGCTGTTGAGGGAAAGTCGCGAAAAAGGGGACGGCCCTGAATTGAAGGTCATACTCCCACCCCGTTGATGCGCAGGTAGTCGGACATCCGGAACGCCGCCAGGGCGGGGTCCTTCAACAGTCCGGCCTGGTCGGCAAGTTCGAAGGTTTTGGCGAGGTGCACCACGGACCGGCCGGAGTGCAGTCCGCCCACCATCTGGAAGCCGGGCTGTTTGCCGTTGAGCCAGGACATGAAGGCGATGCCGGTCTTGTAGTAGAACGTGGGGGCGCTGAAGATGTGTTTGCCCAGTTCGCGGGTGGAGTCCAGGATGGCCCGCGCCTTGACTGCATCGCCGGCGTCGTAGCTTTGCAGCGCTGCCGATGCTGCCGGGTAGATGGCGGCGAAGATGCCCAGGAGGGCGTCCGAATGGTGCGTGCCGTCGCCGTCGATCAATTCCGGGTAGTTGAAGTCGTCGCCCGTGTAGAGACGGACGCCTTCGGGGAGTGCGGCGCGCAGCGCCACCTCGTGGCTGGCATCAAGAAGTGAGACTTTGACGCCGTCCACCTTGTCCGCGTGCTCACGGATCAGGGAGAGGAACGTGTCAGTGGCCGTAGAGACGTCGTCGGATCCCCAGTAGCCGGCGAGGGCGGGATCGAACATGGTGCCAAGCCAGTGCAGGATGACCGGCTGGTCCGCTTCCCGCAGCAGCGTGGAGTACACGTGCAGGTAGTCGTCCGGCCCGTTGGCCACTTCGGCCAGCGCGCGTGAGGCCATCAGGATGACCTTGGGCCCGGCCTCGGAGACGACGGCGATCTGCTCACGGTACGCGTCCAGGACGGCCTGGATGCCGGCGGCGCCCGTCGGCAGGGCGGCCGGATCCAGCTGGTCGGTCCCGGCCCCGCACGAGACAAGGTCGCGCACGGACTTGCCGGCCGTGGCGGCAGCGCCCGCGGCGACCACTGACGCCGCTTCGACGCCGGTGCGCTTGATCAGCTGCTGAGTGGCAGCCCAGTCCAAGCCCATGCCGCGCTGGGCGGTATCCATGGCATCAGCAACCCCGAGCCCATAGGACCAGAGCTCGTGCCGGTAGGCCATCGTGGCGTCCCAGTCGAGCCGGGCCGGCGCGCCGGGGGTGTTGTCCGCGGTGACTTCCGGGATGACGTGGGCTGCGGCGTAGGCGTGCCGCGAGGTGATGGGTGCCGAGGGCTTTGCCCAGGCGGGGGAAGACTTAAGCCGGTATTCGCGGGTTCCGCCGTCGCCGGTGGGAAGGATCAGGGATGTCATTAGAGCGAGATCTCCGGGATGTCGATGGTCCGGCGCTCGTCGTTGGACTGCAGGCCAAGCTCGGCGAGCTGGACGCCGCGGGCCGCGGAGAGCAGGCCGAAGCGGTGTTCGCGGCCGGCGACGACGTCGCGGAGGAATTCTTCCCACTGCAGCTTGAAGCCGTTGTCCAGGTCAGCGTTGGCCGGGACTTCCTGCCACTGGCTGCGGAAGGACTCCGTCACGGGCAGGTCAGGGTTCCAGACGGGCTTGGGGGTGTGGGCGCGCTGTTGTGCGACGCACTTGTTCAGGCCCGCGACCGCCGAACCGTGGGTGCCGTCGATCTGGAATTCCACCAGTTCGTCGCGGTAGACGCGGACGGCCCAGGAGGAGTTGATCTGGCCGACGACCTGGTCGCCGCCCGGGGTTTCCAGCTCGAAGATGCCGTAGGAGGCGTCGTCGGCCGTGGCCTTGTATTCCTTGCCGGTTTCGTCCCAGCGGGCCGGGATGTGGGTTGCGGTCTTGGCGTTGACGCTCTTGACCTTGCCGATGATGCCTTCGAGGACGTAGTTCCAGTGGCAGAACATGTCCGTGGTCATGCCGCCGCCGTCTTCCTTGCGGTAGTTCCAGGACGGGCGCTGGGCTGCCTGGACATCGCCTTCGAAGACCCAGTAGCCGAACTCACCGCGGATGGACAGGATACGGCCGAAGAAGCCTTCGTCAACGAGGCGGCGGAGCTTGACCAATCCGGGCAGGTAGAGCTTGTCGTGCACGACGCCGGCGGTGACCCCGGCTTCCTTGCCGATCCGGGCCAGCTCAATGGCCTCCGCCAGGGTTTCCGCCGTGGGCTTCTCAGTGAAGATGTGCTTCCCGGCGGACATCGCCTTCTTCAGGGTGGCGGCGCGGAGGCTCGTCATGGACGCATCAAAAACCACGTCGACTGTGGGGTCGCTGATCACAGCGTCCAGGTCGGTGCTCCACTCGGAGACCTTGTGCAGTTCTGCGAGTTCCCGGATCTTGGCTTCGTTGCGGCCCACCAGGATGGGCTCGACCTGGACCTTTGTGCCGTCCTCGAGGGTAAACCCGCCCGCGTCGCGGATGGGGAGGATGGAACGCAACAGGTGCTGGCGGTATCCCATCCGGCCGGTAATGCCGTTCATGGCGATACGGATCGTCTTTGTTTCGAAGCCCATGTGTCCTCCACGGTGAGTTGATTCGGTACGGTGTGCTGGGAAAGCGCATTCCCACTGCATTTATGATGCATCTTCTCGCGTCTCATGGCAAGCGCTTTCCCGAAAGTCCTTCAAACTGCCATAATGACCACTACGCGCACGTTGGCTGAACAGGAGAGATATCAGTGGCTGCAAGTACCCTCACCGAGGTGGCACGATTGGCCGGGGTCTCGCCGGCTACTGCGTCACGCGTCCTCAATGGCTCCGCCCGCAAACCCGGCCCGGGAGTGTCCGAACGGGTCCGGCAGGCAGCCGAAACCCTTGGCTACATCCCCAACGCCCAGGCCCAGGCACTGGCGAAATCCAGTTCGGGCCTGGTGGGCCTGATTGTGCACGACATCGCCGATCCGTATTTCTCCGCGATAGCCCGCGGGGTCCAGGAAGTGGCCCGCGAACAGCACAAGATGGTGCTGCTGGCCACAACGGGCGGAACTCCGGCCGATGAGAAGGAAGCCGTCGCCGCCTTTGCTGCCAGGCGGGCCGACGCCATCGTTATTGCCGGTTCACGGTCCAGCCGTCCTGAAGACCAGCAAGGCAACGCCGATCTTGCCGCCGAACTGGACCGCTACTGCCGCAATGGCGGGCACGTGGGCGTCGTAGGGCAGGCAATCGTCGGAGCCGCTGAACTGGACGGCTACCACCTTGTGGAGGTGCCGAACGAACAGCTTGCTGCGGAATTTGCCGGAAAGCTGGCAGCCAGCCATTCAGGCGGCTTCGTGATCATCGGCGGCCCCGAGGGCCTGATCACGTCGGACGACCGGATCCGCGGTTTCCAGGCAGGCCTCGCCTCGGCCGGACGCCCCGAAGCCGAAGTCCTCCGCGCCTCCTTCAACCGTGCCGGCGGCTACGAAGCCGGGCTCGTGCTGGCCGAACGGATCCGGAATGTCCGGAACTCCGCCTCGGCGAACGAGGGCGGGAGGCCTGACCTGTGCATCTTTGCGGCGAACGACGTCATGGCAATCGGCGCCGCTGCGGGGCTTCGCTCCCAGGGATTCCGAATTCCCCGCGACGCCCTGATCGCAGGGTTTGACGACATCGAAACGCTGCGGGACTTCCGCCCGGCGCTTTCAACGGTGCGCCTTCCGCTGGAGGAAATTGGCCGCCTGGCAACGTTGAGCACCGTGGGCTCCAAAGCTGCCGCCGTAGCGGACGGAAAACACGACGACGGCACGGCCGTCACCGGTCAGGTGACGCTCCGGCGGAGCACAGAGTGGACACCCTGACGGGCGGTTCCCGGATGCCGGCCGGCCTCACCGTGCTCCCGGCCCGCCACGGTCCTTCCGCATCCGGAGACGGCACGTCACCGGCCCGCGCACACCCGGACAACGGGCAATCCCGTCAGTTCCCGGCAATCCTGGTCCTTCCCGGCGGAGGCTACGCGCGCCACACCGACCACGAGGCGGAGCCGGTGGCCGAATGGCTGGCGTCGCTGGGCATCCACGCCTTCGTATTGCGCTACCGGGTGGCTCCGCACCGCCACCCGGCGCCGCTGGCGGACGCGAAGGCGGCCCTGGCCTGGATCCGGCGCGGCGGCCACGGACTCGGAGTGGACGTCGCACGCGTGGGTGTCCTGGGATTCTCCGCCGGGGGGCACCTGGCTGCCACCCTCGCCGGAGGAGTTTCCACCGGCGACGAGACACTTGACGGGCCGGAGTCCCGGCCGGACCTCGCCATCCTGTGCTACCCCGTGGTGTCCTTCGAATCGGCCGTCCACCAGGGCAGCATTGACAACCTGCTCGGCGCTGCGCCGGCCGGTGACCTCCTGGCAGAGTTGTCCGCCGAGCTCACCGTTAAAAGCAATGCTCCCCCGGCCTTCATCTGGCACACGTTTGACGACGCAGCAGTCGATGTGGAACACAGCCTGCGCTACGCCTTGGCGCTGCGCAAGGCTGCCGTGCCCGCGGAGCTGCACGTCTTTCCGCAGGGCCGGCACGGGTTGGGCCTCGCTTCCGGGGTGGCCGGCGTGGAACGCTGGACCGAGCTGTGCGCCGCCTGGCTTGCCGGACACGGCTGGCGGCCGTGACCGCTTCACCCGTAACCACAGCACCGGCGGAATGGCCCGACGTCGAACGCCTTTTCGGGGTGCGCGGTGAGCCGTCTCGTTGTTGGTGCAGGTTCTTCGCCATGACGGGGGCCGACTGGAATGATTCGACCCCTCCGGAGCGGAAGAATCACCTGCGGGCCAGGTTCGACGCCGGCACTCCGGCACCGGGCGTCCTCGCTTTCCGTGACGGAGCGCCGGTGGGCTGGTGTGCCGTGGAGCCGCGCGACTGCTACCCGCGGATCCTCCGGTCCCAGGTGTTGAAGGCCGCGGGTCCGGCGGCGCACGGCGGACCCGGCGGGAAGCCGGAGGGCCCTGTCTGGTCGGTGAGCTGTTTCGTCGTCGCACCGGGCCACCGCCGCAGCGGCGTGGCGGCAGCGCTGCTTCGTGCCGCCGTCGGCCATGCCGTGGGGCATGGCGCCCGCATTGTGGAGGGCTACCCCGTGGATCCAACATTGCGGCCGAAAGCCGGTCCGGCTGACCTTTACCACGGAACGCTGAAGCTGTTCCTGGACGCCGGCTTCGAGGTGGTCAGCAATGCAGTGCCCGGCCGGGCGGTGGTCCGGTTCGCCGCCCCGGACAGAAGCTAACCGGCGGGCGTCAGCGCGGAGGGAGCGGCAAGGACGGAACGCAGGGCGCTCCCTGCCGCGCCCAGGAGGGCAGCCGACTGGCCAAGCTCCGAAACCGCCACCCTGGCGGGACTGACGACGCCGGGCGCATGGTCGGCGAGGCTTTCTATCACGGCCGGTGCAAGCCACGGCCCCATCCGGGTGAAGTGGCCGCCGAGGACAACGGCGGAGAGGTTCATCAGCCGTGCCGTGGATGCTGCGGCGATGCCAAGGTAGCGGCCCGCGCGGGCCACGGCAGATGTGGCGGCTGCATTGCCGACGTCAAGTTGTTCCACGAGTTGCCCCAGCCGCACGGAGGCAGTGCCTGCCGGAATGCCGGCCTCGGCAAAGATGGCCTCCTGGCCGGCGAACGTTTCCAGGCAGCCGCGGCCGCCGCACGAGCAGTCCGGACCCGACGGGTCAACCACCACGTGGCCCACCTCCCCCGCCTGCCCGTGGGGTCCGGCAAAGAGCCGGGAGCCGATGACCAGGCCGCCACCGACACCCACCTCACCGGAAACAAACAGGTAGTCGCGGAAATCCAGTCCGTGCCCGTACCAGAGCTCGGCCAGGGCGGCGCAGTTAGCCTCGTTATACAGAACAGTGCCCAGCGGTGCGCCCGGCAGCAACCCGCCCAGCTCAAGGGCAACACTGTGCCACTGCAGGTTGGGGGCGCTGGAAACACTTCCGGAGGCCGTATCCACGAGGCCGGGCACCGCCAGTCCGCCGCCCAGGATTTCGATCCCGGCGGCTGCCGCCTCGGCAACGACGCCGTTCACGAGCCCGGACAACAGGGCCATGACGGATTCCGGCGACTGGCCGCGGTTACCGCACTCAAGCGTCCTGGAAGCACGCAGCGCACCGCCGAGGTCCAGAAGGCCTGCCGAGATGTAGTCCACGTTGATTTCCATGCCCACCACGCCGCGGCGGGTGCTCAGCTGAAGGCCTACCCCGGGCCGGCCGCGTTCACCGTCGCGCGTGGCGCCGGACTCCATGACCAGGCCGGAGTCCGCGAGCTCCGCGACCAGGCTGGACACTGAGGCCTTGGTCAAGCCCGTCAGGGAGGCCAGCTCGGCGCGCGTAGGGTAGCGCCGTGGATCCGTCCGTGCCTGCGCAATTGCCGCGAGGACCCGCACGAGGTTCCCGCGCCGGACGTCCTCCACCCGGCCGGGTGCCGGACCCGGTTCTTTGAAGGACCCGCCTGCACGGCCGTTGGCATTATTTTCCCGTGACATTTCCACCCCTTAACCATTGACCCAAGTCAATCATGACGCATATAGTTCAGATTGAAAACTAATTCATCGGCCTGCATTTCATGCCTGGCCGGCCACTTCCATCCCACCTCTGAACCAAGGATGCTTCATGACTCTTCAGCCCACCCCTGCAGACCGCTTCACCTTCGGCCTTTGGACCGTCGGCTGGACCGGGGCGGATCCTTTCGGCGTCGCCACCCGCCCTGCCCTGGACCCCGTCGAGGCCGTCCACAAGCTCAGCGAACTGGGCGCTTACGGCATCACCTTCCATGACAATGACCTGGTCCCGTTCGACGCAACGGCTTCCGAGCGCGAGCTGATCCTGAAGAACTTCAAGGCCGCCCTCGCCGAGACGGGCCTCAAGACCCCCATGGTCACCACCAACCTGTTCAGCCATCCTGTCTTCAAGGACGGCGGCTTTACCTCCAATGACCGGTCCGTCCGCCGGTTCGCGCTCAGCAAGGTCCTTCAGAACATCGACCTTGCAGCCGAGCTGGGTGCGGAGACCTTCGTCATGTGGGGCGGGCGCGAAGGCAGCGAGTATGACGGTTCCAAGGACCTCTCTGCCGCGCTGGACCGGATGAAGGAAGGCGTGGACACGGCCGCGGCTTACATCAAGGACAAGGGGTACGGCCTTCGGATCGCCCTGGAACCGAAGCCCAACGAGCCCCGCGGCGACATCTTCCTGCCCACCGTCGGCCACGGACTGGCCTTCATCGCCCAGCTGGAACACGGCGACATCGTGGGCCTCAACCCGGAAACCGGGCACGAGCAGATGGCCGGACTGAATTTCACCCATGGCATCGCCCAGGCGCTATGGGCCGGCAAGCTCTTCCACATCGACCTCAACGGCCAGCGCGGCATCAAGTACGACCAGGACCTCGTGTTCGGGCACGGCGACCTCACCAGCGCATTCTTCACCGTGGACCTGCTCGAAAACGGCTTCCCCAACGGCGGTCCGAAGTATGACGGCCCGCGTCACTTCGACTACAAGCCCTCACGAACCGACGGATACGACGGCGTCTGGGAATCCGCGAAATCCAACATGTCCATGTACCTCCTCCTGAAGGAGCGCGCCCTGGCCTTCCGCGCCGACCCCGATGTCCAGGAAGCCCTGAAGACCTCCGGTGTCTTCGAACTCGGCGAGCCCACCCTCGCCGCCGGAGAGACCACGGCGGATTTGCTGGCTGACGCTTCCGCGTTCGCGGAGTTCGACGCCGATGCCGCCGCCCGGCGGTCATTCGCCTTCGTCCGCCTCAACCAGCTGGCCATCGAGCACCTGCTCGGCGCCCGCTAGGCCAGGCTCCCCCAACCAGCCAGCTCCACTGCCGCCGGACCCGGACTGCCGGGTCCGGCGGCAGTCCTTCAGAAAGAACCCGCCATGCCGTTGGTAGCAGGAATCGACAGTTCCACGCAGTCATGCAAAGTGGTGATCCGGGATGC
This sequence comes from Arthrobacter sp. PvP103, assembly GCF_017833075.1. NCBI lineage: Bacteria > Bacillati > Actinomycetota > Actinomycetes > Micrococcales > Micrococcaceae > Arthrobacter > Arthrobacter sp. PvP103. The sequence goes on from NZ_JAFIBQ010000001.1 coordinate 450,273, forward strand.
GCACACCGGCACGCTGATCCGCCAGGGCCGCGCCGCCCACCCCGACGGCAGCGAGATCCACCCCGACCACTGGTGGGCAGCCCTCCAGGAGGCCATCGCACAGGCTGGCGGCCTGGACGATGTAGCCGCCGTCTCAGTCGGCGGCCAGCAGCACGGCATGGTGTGCCTGGATGCCTCCGGTGCGGTGGTGCGCCCCGCGCTGCTCTGGAACGACACGCGCTCCGCGGAGGATGCGGAACAGCTCATCGCAGAGGCGGGCGACGGCGACGCCGAAGCCGGAGCCGCTTTCTGGGCGGAGGCGACGGGTACAGTTCCGGTGGCGTCCCTCACCATCACCAAACTTCGCTGGCTGGCCCGCCATGAACCGGACAGCGCGCGCCGCGTGGCGGCCGTCTGCCTGCCGCACGATTGGCTCAGCTGGCGGCTCGCCGGCCACGGCCCGGGCTCCGGTCCCGCGTCGCTGCAACAGCTCCGCACGGACAGGTCGGACGCCTCCGGAACCGGATACTTCTCCACGGCCTCGGGGACCTACCTCCCGGAACTCCTCGAAAAAATACTGGGCCACGTTCCGGTTCTCCCTGCCGTCGCCGGTTCGCTGGAGGCCGCGGGCACAACGCCGGCGGGTGCAATCATCGGCCCCGGCGCCGGCGACAACGCGGCTGCGGCCCTTGGCGTCGACGCCCGTCCGGGCGACGTGGTGGTATCGCTGGGCACATCGGGAACTGTTTTCGCCGTCTCGAAGACTCCGTCCGCCGATGCAACCGGACTCGTTGCCGGATTTGCCGACGCCACCGGCAACTTTCTCCCGCTGGCCTGCACGCTGAACGCCACCCGGATCTTCGATTCCACGGCCGCGTTGCTCGGCGTGACCCTGGCCGGGCTCAACGAACTGGCCCTCGCCGCCCCGGCAGGTTCGGGCGGCCTCACGCTCGTTCCCTATTTCGAAGGCGAGCGCACACCCAACCTGCCGCACGCCACGGGGTCCCTGCACGGCGCCACCCTGGCGAGCTACACGCGGGCCAACCTGGCCCGGGCCGCCGTCGAAGGCGTGGTCTGCTCCCTCGCGGACGGGCTGGCGGCCTTGCAGGCCCAGGGAGTCACGGCAGCGCGCATCATCCTCGTAGGAGGCGGCGCGCAGTCCGCTGCCGTGCAGCAGATTGCCGCGTCCGTCTTCGACCTTCCCGTCGTGGTGCCCGAGCCAGGTGAATACGTGGCGGACGGTGCCGCCCGGCAGGCGGCGGCCGTCCTCACGGGCCGGTGGCCGGAGTGGGACTCGTCCGGCACCGAAGTTCCAGGGACCGGCAGTGGCTCGCCGGACGTCCTCGAGCAATACCGGCGGTATGCCAGCACCTACGTCAACGGCTGAGTCCTAACTCAACGACTGAGCGCCCGGATGGTCCAGCTGGCCTCGTGGGACTCCCCCGGAGCCAGCCGGAGCACGTCGGTTCCGCTGTTGAAGGCATCAGGGGGGCAGGTCATGGGTTCAACCGCAAGCCCGAGCCGCGTGGGCCCTGACGGCTTGTCCGCAGTATGGATCTGCAGCCAGGGCCACGTCCCGTCCCATTCCAGCTCCACTCCGCTACCCGAGGGGTCGTGAACGCGCACCGCGGCAAGACCGTCCGCGTTGGGAATCAGGCCCGTGAAAGCGTGGTCGATTTGCACGGACCCGAGGACCTTTTCCGTCCGAAAATCAAAGGCATGGCCTTCCACGCCGGCCATGCCTTCCGGGAGCAGCCGGTCGGCGGAGACCTCCATGAATTCCGTAGCCGGGATCTGCACGCTCCACTCATCCAGCGGGGCCGGACCTGCGATCAGGTACGGGTGCGGGCACGCGCCGTAAGGGGCTGCTTCAACGCCAACGTTCCGGGCGCGCACCGTGCTGTGCAGCCCGTCTGGCCGCAGCTCGTAGTCAACGGACACGTCAAGGCGCCCCGGATAGCCGTCGCCCGGCTCGATGCGGGTTCCAAGCCGGACAGAAGACGCAGTGCGTTCAAGCAGTTCCCATACCGCCCCGAACACCAGCCCGTGCAGGGCAGTCCCGCGCTGCTCCTCGTTGACCACGGCCTGATAGTCCTTGCCCTCGAAGCTGTACCGGCCGCCAGCCAGGCGGTTCGGCCACGGTGCACAAATGACGCCGCGGTAGTCCGGAATTTCGCCGTCGGCAGCGAAGCCGACCACCAGGTCGCGGCCCTCATGCCGCAGCTCACGGAGGGCTCCTCCACGCGTCGTGGCGACAGCCGTGTAGGGGCCGAAACTGATCTCATGTTCGGTGCGGGTCATGGTTGTCCAATGCTGCCGGGAATATATGTGTTAGCGCTCACTATTCTAGTCCACCGGCGACTCGTCCACGGTGATCACTCGCGCACCAGTCCTATTTCCTGGGGACCCTTGATCACGGACATGGACTTCCTCCTCCGGATCACCTCGCGTGGTCCAAATCCAGGACTCCGCGGGAGCGGTTCGTAAGCACATGCAGGCACGCCAGTAGAGTGTCCACCATGGCCAACGAGGAACTGATCGCCGGGGTCCGCGCCGGGCTGAGGGCGGCGGCGGATCCGTTACGGGCCGCGGGAAGCCAGTCGTACATGAAATCGGACATGCCGACGCTGGGAGTCAGGGTTCCCGAGGTCCGCAAGATCACGACTGGCGCCGCCGCGCAGTGGCCCTGCCGGTCGTTCGAGGAGCTGCGCGACACTGTCCTGGAACTCTGGCGTACAGCCGTCTTCCGTGAAGAGCGTTACGCCGCCATTGACCTGACGGGTGCGAGGCCGGCCAGAGGCAGGCTGGAGATGCTTCCGGTGTACGAGGAGATCATCCGGACCGGTGCATGGTGGGATCTTGTGGACGGAGTGGCACACCGGATCTGCGATCTGCTGCAGGCACACCGTCCGGAGCTCGATCGGGTGCTCCGCTCCTGGAGCAGCGATCCTGACATGTGGGTTCGCAGGGCTGCCATCACGGCACAGCTCGGGGCAAAATCCGCCACAGATCCCGTACTGCTCGCCTCGGTCATCGAGCCCAATCTGGCCGACCGGGAGTTCTTTATCCGCAAAGCGATTGGCTGGGCCTTGCGCGAGTACGCAAAGACCGATGCCGACTGGGTCCGGCAGTTTGTGGCCCGGCACGAGACCGGGCTCAGCCCGCTCTCCCGCCGCGAGGCCCTCCGGAACCTACCGGCTAGATGACCGGGCGGGTGGTTACCGGTTCGTCGGGTTTGCTGAACAGCTGCTTGGTCTTGGGATCGAGGAAGATCAGGTACAGCGCGAACATCAGCGCGATGATGGCCGCCGCGTTGCGCGCCAAGGCCAGGGGCAGCCCCAGGTCCTCCGTCTGCAGGTACGGGAAGACTTCCAGCTGGTCGGAGATGGCGTAGACCATAAAGAAAGACACGATGAAGTAGAGGGCCTTCACCTGCCAGTCATCCCGGATGCCCGTCACGGCGAACAGCGGGATAAGCCACACGACATACCAGGACTGGATCATGGGCGCCAGCAGGACCACTGCCGCGAACCCCAACGTGAGCCGGCGCATCAGGCGGTCGTGGTCGCCGCGGAAGATCTGCCAGGCGACAATTCCGACGGCGAGCAGCTTGCCGGCGTCGTAAACCCATTTGGCCAGGCCCCAGCCGTCCAGGCCGAAGGCGTTGGAGATGGAGGCCACCACAAGTCCCAGCAGGCCCACCGGCGCGTACCAGATCCATATGCTGCCGGGGGCGGAGAGTCCGTTCACCCAGCCGAAGCCAAAGCCGTTCACCATGCTCATCAGGTACAGGATGGCCAGGCTGATACCGGCAGTGAGCCCCCAGAAGACGAACTTCCGCGGCCAGCCGGCGTTCTTGCCGGCCCACAGGAGTCCGATGAACGGCAGGAAGACGATGGTGATCGGCTTGACGGAAATGGATAGCGTCACGAGGACCAGGCCGAAAAGAACGCGCCGGGTGGCGCAGTAGTAGAGCCCGGCCAGCGCCAGTCCGATCATGAGCGCATCGTTGTGGACACTGGCGATGAAGTTGGTGAGGAACAGCGGGTTGGCTGCTGTCAGCCACAGCGCGCGGTGCGGATTGACGCCGTGCAGCTCTGCCAGCTTGGGGACATACACGATGCACAGAACCACGCCGACCAGGGCGGCGACGCGGAACAGCATAATGCTGGCCTCAGGCTGCACGTTGGTGGACCACACCACCAGCTGTTCGATCCAGAGAAACAGCTGGCCGTAGGGAACGGGCGCTTCGGTCCACATCTTGTCGGCACCGAGCTGGAAGTAGTTTGACAGCGCCGAGATCCCGTTTTCGTAAGGGTTGAAGCCTTCCACCATCAGGCGGCCCTGCCCGATGTAGGCGTACACGTCCCTGCTGAAGAGCGGCACGGAAAACATCATGGGCAGCCCCCACAGTGCCACAGCCTGCAGCGTGGCCCTACGGGCGCCTGCACCCCAGACCCGGACCCGCTGCCCAAGGCGAAGCCAGGCGCGCACCAGGAGCATGCCGCCGACGGCCAGCAGCACGATGGAGAGCGCCACCCCTACCGCTTCCGTGCGCATCCAGATGAACAGCGGCAGGCGGCGAAGCTCGGAAACAGGCGCGAGCCAGCCCACACCCAGCGACCCGATCGCCATGAACATCGACCCGGCGAACCCCGAGAGGAGCGGCGAGAGCGCGTTGTCCACTTCCGCAGTGGCCGGCTCCGGTGACCTGCCGGCAGCCACTTTTCCCGCCGCAGGCACACGCGCCGTCATCTCAGGATCGTCCAATCTGTTGTGGGGCGTTTTTCACCCGGTGATAGCCGGGCAAACCGGCGGGGGTGGGGCCGCGGCAATGAAAAAGAGGCACCGCCACGTATCCGAAATCCTAGCATCGGACAGCTCCGTGGCAGCTGAACGGTAGGCTGGTTGGGTGCCTATTACTAACGAACGCATTGTCTGGATCGACTGCGAGATGACCGGCCTGGACATCAAGAACGACGCCCTCATCGAGGTGGCCGCCCTGGTGACGGACTCCGAACTCAACATCCTCGGTGACGGCGTCGACGTCGTCATCCGTCCGGACGACGCCGCGCTGGCCCAGATGAACGATTTCGTCCGCGACATGCACACGCGCTCCGGGCTGCTCGACGAGCTTCCCCACGGCAAGACCATGGCTGAGGCCGAAGCAGTGATCATGGAATACATCGCAAAGTGGGTTCCCGATCCCCGCAAGGCTCCGCTGGGAGGCAATTCCGTAGGCACCGACCGTGTCTTCCTCGCCCGGGACATGCCCGCGGTGGTGGAGCACCTGCACTACCGGGTGATAGACGTCAGCACCATCAAGGAACTCTCCCGCCGCTGGTTCGCCCGGGCGTACTTCCAGGCTCCGGCCAAGCACGGCGGGCACCGCGCGCTCGGGGATATCAAGGATTCCATTGATGAGCTGCGCTACTACCGGGAGGCAATCTTCGTCCCCGCCCCGGGGCCGGACAGTGCCACAGCCCAGCGGATTTCCAAGTCGGTCATGGCCTCCGCCGAGCCCCTGTCGGAACCCTCGGAAAAGTAATCTGCGCCACGTTTGAGGGAAATTTCCTCGAAACCGGCAAAAGTGGCAAAAACAGCCCCGCGGAGCAGGTAAGCTATATGACGTTGCCTTCCAAGACAGCCGGTTAGCCGGATTGTCCGCAGGGCACATGGTGGGCTTAGCTCAGTTGGCAGAGCGCCTGGTTGTGGTCCAGGAGGTCGCGGGTTCAACCCCCGTAGCTCACCCTCACAGGATGGTATTGCCGCCGTCCAGCAAGGAGGCCGCACCGGATATCCGGTGCGGCCTTTTGTGTTTCACCGCACTGCATCAAAGGAACCGCCTGACATGACCGTTCTGCCGATCACTATCTGGGGCGAGCCGGTTCTCCACCGCCGGGCCGCCGAAGTGGAAGTCTTCGACGACGAACTCCGCACCCTCATCGCCGACATGTTCGAAACGAACGACGCCGCCAACGGCGTAGGCCTGGCAGCCCCCCAGGTGGGCGTGGGCAAACGCCTCTTCGTCTACAAGTTCGCCAACGACGACGGCGTGCCCCCTGCGGGGGTCGTGGTGAACCCCGTCCTGACGCTGTCCAAGGTCTCCGGCGCACTCCCGGACCCGGACGAGGAAGTGGAGGGCTGCCTGTCGTTCCCCGGCGGCCAGTACCCGCTCAAGCGCGCGGAGTGGGCGCGGGTGCAGGGATTCGACGGGGACGGGAACCCGGTGGACTTTGAGGCGACGGAATGGTTCGCCCGGATCATCCAGCATGAGTACGACCACCTGGACGGCAAGCTCTACGTGAACCGGCTGATGGACCGCTACGCCCGGAAAGCCATGAAGCAGGCCAAACGGAGCGGCTGGGGGGTTCCCGGTTTGACGTGGATGCCCGGCGTCGACCCCGACCCGTTCGGTCACTAACCCGCAGCGCTCCTTGCTGCCCTACCGCGGCATAACAGTCTGCTGCTGCGGACATGAGTCGAGGACCCGCTTCATGGCGTCCTTCTCCGGCTGGGTCACCCACAGCCCGTAAGCGGCTTTGACGGAGATCTGGCGGGCCACGTAGTGGCACCTGAAGGTCTTGTTCTTCGGCAGCCAGCTGGCTGCATCTGAAGCGCTTTTTTCCTGGTTGGCCGGACCGTCCGCGGCCACGAGGTTGAGCGGATCGTTGGCCAGGCTTTGGCGTTGTTGCGGCGTGAGCTGCTGGGCGCCTTTCTGCCAGGCGTCCCCGAGCGCCACGACATGGTCGATCTGGACGGCCTTGCTGCTCTCCGCTCCCCGTGTGAATGTGACCACCGCGCCTGTGTACGGCTCGTGGAATTCACCGCCCGCCACCCGGCATCGGGAGCCCTCCGTGAACTGTACGCCGGCCAGGTCCCGCCGCAGGATGTCATTGCGGGTGTCGCAGCCGTTGCGGTCCACGTCCAGCCAGGCCTGGCCGAATGCCGTGCGTTCGTAATTGTCGTCGGCCGCCCGGCCCTTCACCGCGAGTGCCTCCAGCGCCTCCGCGGCACTGCCCGCGGGCACCGGCCGCACCGAAGGAACGGCTTTCATCCACGCAGTATCCAGCACGGGTGCTTCGCTCGGGCCGGTGACAGACGGCTCTGCCACGGCGAACTGGCCCGCGGTGAAAAACCAGCACGCGCCGGAAACCAGTCCTACGGACAGCACGATCAGTACAGCCCACGCCTGGCGGGAGCGGCGCCGGGCACGGCGGTATGCCGCCCAGCTGATGGTCACGGTTGCCCTGCCCGGAGAGAATTCCTACCCACCGGACGAGCCTAGGGCAGGCCACCGACAACGTGGCCGCTATCCACAGTGTGGAGGAGGGGTTACTGCTCCTTCAACACTCGTTTGAGGTCGTTGGCGGCAAGGTCGAGCAGCTCCTCAAGCTGTTTGATCCTGCTGTCGGGAATCTCTCCCGCGGCATGCGCCACTCGCGCCTGGTCCAGGAGGCGGGTGGCTTCCTTATGGTTCTTCCGCGCTACGTCGAGGGCGTGTTCGAGGGTCGTTTCATGTTCGAGAGTCGATTCGTGTTCCATGACTCCATTTTGGGTCCGTTTCCCGGCCGATGCCAGAGCATCGGCCGGGAAACATCAGACCCGGACCCGCCCGGAAACTAGACCGCGATCGCTGCCAATGCGGCGGCCGGCTCCTTGACGGGGAACGACGGCGGGTTGACGCCGGCCATTTCCTCCATCACGCGGACTACCTGGCAGCTGTAGCCGAACTCGTTGTCGTACCAGACGTAGAGGACAAGGTTCTTGTCGTTGGAGATGGTGGCCAGGCCGTCGACAATGCCCGCGCGGCGCGAGCCGACGAAGTCGGTGGAAACAACCTCGGGTGAGTCTATGTAGTCGATCTGCTTGCGCAGCTCGGAATGCAGGGACATCTGCCGCAGGTAGTCGTTGACCTCGTCCTTGGTGGTGCCGCGTTCCAGGCTTAGGTTCAGGATGGCCAGCGACACATCCGGGGTGGGAACGCGGATGGAGCTGCCGGTGAGCTTGCCCAGCAACTCGGGCAGTGCCTTGGCAACGGCTTTGGCGGCACCGGTCTCGGTGATCACCATGTTCAGCGCGGCGGAGCGTCCGCGGCGGTCGCCCTTGTGGAAGTTGTCGATCAGGTTCTGGTCGTTGGTGAAGGAGTGCACCGTCTCGACGTGTCCGTGGACTACGCCGAACTTGTCGTTGATGGCCTTCAGGACCGGGGTGATGGCGTTGGTGGTGCAGGACGCGGCCGTCACGATCTTGTCCGAGTCAAGGATGGTGCCGTGATTGATGCCGTGGACGATGTTCTTCAGCTCGCCCTTGCCCGGCGCCGTGAGCAGGACGCGGGAAACGCCCTTGCTCAGGAGGTGCTGGGACAGGCCTTCGGCGTCGCGCCAGCGTCCCGTGTTATCCACGACGAGGGCGTCCTTGATGCCGTAGGCCGTGTAGTCCACGGTTGAGGGGTTGTCCGAGTAGATGACCTGGACCTGGACGCCGTTGGCAGTGATGGTGTTGCTGTCGGTGTCCACCTTGATGGTGCCCTCGAACGATCCGTGTACGGAGTCGCGGCGCAGCAGGCTGGCGCGCTTAGCGAGGTCGTTGTCCGAGCCGCGCCGGACCACGATGGCCCGGAGACGGAGGCCGTGGCCGCCGCCGGCCTTTTCAATGAGGAGGCGCGCGAGCAGGCGGCCGATGCGGCCGAAGCCATAGAGCACGACGTCGGTGCTGGTGCGGTCGTCGCCGCCGCGCTTCCCGACGATGTCGGCGAGTTCGGCGCGCAGGAATTCATCCAGGCTTGCACCGTTGGCCTCGGTCTTGAACTTCTGGTTCAGGCGGGCAATATCGATTGCCGCAGCACCCAGGTCCAGCCCGGCGAGGGCATCCAGCAGCGGGGCCGTCTCTTCCAGGAGCAGCTCGTCCTTGCTCATCCGTCGCGCAAAGCGGTGCGCCTTCAGGATGTTCATGGTGGATTTGTTGATCAGGCTGCGGCCGTGGATGGAGGTCACCACGTTGTTCTCGCGGTACAGCCGGCCGATGACCGGGATCATGGCCTCGGCTAGCGCCTCACGGCCCATCCACGTATCAAGACAAGAATCTGACGTCTGGCTCACAGAACTACCTTCCTTGGGTCAACCACATACGTCCTCGTATGCGGATGTCGGCCACCGGGGGTATTCCGGGGCACAGGCATCGGCGGGGATTCGGTCCACCCCGGACACCTTGGAGAAGCGCAAAGAAAAACCGCCGGCTGCGAACGCAGACCCGACGGCAGAACTTCTACGTTCGCTATCCATTCTAGGGCGGCGGCGGCTTCTCCCGCGCCCGGAAAAGCGTGAAGTCACTCACACGCCGGAGCGCACTCCCTTGACATAGGATGTCCGAATGGGACTCATCATTGCACTTCTTGTCATTTGGCTCATTCTCTCCATCCTGGGCTTCGTCGTGAAAGGCCTGCTGTGGCTGGCCGTCATCGGCCTCATCCTGTTCGTCGCTACGGCGGCCTGGGGCTGGGTGAAGCGGAAGGCCAAGGCCTGAACTGAAACCCGGTCTCTACCGGCGGGGGCTGGCACCACACGGTGCCGGCCCCTTTCGTTTGCACGTACGGTTGCCGGCGCCCTGCCACGGGCCCCACGGTGGTGGTGGATGGGTTGACCGATACGCCGGGTTCTGTGTTCCCGCGCCGTTGCCGGTGCGGGAATAGCGGCCATCCATCTACGAACGCCGTTGCCGACGCCCTCCAGCGGCCTACCCGGACACTCGGGCGAGCAGCCCTCGAACGTGCCCTGTCTGGCCTTGCTCCGGGTGGGGTTTACCTAGCCTTCCCGGTCACCCGGGAAGCTGGTGGTCTCTTACACCACCGTTTCACCCTTACCTGTTCACAGCCCGTGCGGACACGGACCGCGGCAGGCGGTCTGTTCTCTGTGGCACTGGCCTGCGGGTTACCCCGAGTGGGCGTTACCCACCACCCTGCTCTGCGGAGCCCGGACGTTCCTCGAGCCACTTGCGTGACGCGCGGCCGCCTGGTCAACCCATCCGCCGTCCATTCTACGGGCAACCCCGGGCGCCCGGTTGCGCATCGGGTGCCGGGCGCTTTTTTATCCTTTGGTGGGACAATTGAACAAGACCACCCGGGCAAGAAGGAGGGGATCCGGATGGACCCCACCAATGCGTTCATCGCCATCGCCGTCGCACTGCTACTGCTCATCCTGCTGAAAATGTCCATCCGGATCGTCCGGCAGTACGAGCAGGGCGTGCTCTTCCGGCTGGGGAGGGTCATCGGCGTCAGGATGCCGGGACTGCGGTTCATCATTCCCGTTATTGACCGCCTTCCGCTGGTCAGCCTGCGGATAGTAACCATGCCCATCCAGTCGCAGGGCATCATCACCCAGGACAACGTGAGCGTAGACATCTCGGCTGTTGCCTACTACCGGGTGGTGGACGCCGTGAAATCCGTCGTGGCTATTGAAAATGTCGCAGCGGCAATCGACCAGATCGCCCAGACCACCCTGCGGAAGGTGGTGGGCCGCCACAGCCTGGATCAGACGCTGTCCGAAACCGAACGCATTAATAGCGATATCCGGGAAATTCTGGATCAGCTGACCCTCGCCTGGGGCGTCGAGGTGGTGCTGGTGGAGCTGAAGGACATCCAGCTTCCCGACAGCATGAAGCGCGCCATGGCCCGCCAGGCTGAGGCCGAGCGGGAGAAGCGGGCGAAGATCATCGCAGCTGAAGGTGAAGCCATCGCGGCTGCCGCCCTCGGTGACGCTTCGGACACCATGATGGCCCACCCGCTAGCCCTGCAGCTGCGGAATTTGCAGTCCCTGGTGGAAATCGCCGTGGACAAGAACTCCACGGTCGTGTTCCCTGCGCCGCTGATGAGCACCATCGGTGAACTATCCGCATTTCTCGCCCGCGAGAACCAGGCGGCCACGGCTGCGGCCAAACCGCCGGTCAAGGCGGCCTGAGCCTGCCCTGGTATCGGGAGCATTCGCGTCTATTATCGGCGTATGGATCTACCGACGCTCGGACGCCGGCGGTTGCTGGAACTCGGAGCCGGGGGCGTGACCGCCGCCGTGCTGGCCGCCTGCGCGCCGGTCACCGAGGGCCCCGAAGTTGCAACCGCGGAAGTGCACAGCGGATCCTTCTCGTCGAAGTTCCGCCCGGGCACCGGCACAAACTGGTCCGTGGCCGTTCCGGACCGCGGCGCGGGCAGCGATCAGCGGCCGTTGCCCGTTGCCCTGTTCCTGCACGGGACGGGCGCTGACCATCGTATGCTTTTCGACGATCTCCGGGCGGCCCGGGTCCTGGCACAGCATGTGGCCCGCGGCGGGACCCCATTCGCCATCGCGGCCGTGGACGGCGGCGAAAGCTGGTGGCACCGCCGTGCCACAGGCACCGACACCCAGGCCATGGTGGTGGAGGAATTCATCCCCCTGCTTGCCGGCCAAGGCCTCGACACCGGCAGACTCGCCGTGTTTGGGCTGTCCATGGGCGGCTTCGGCGCGCTGCTCCTCGCCTCACAGCACCGCATCCCCGGACTCCGCGCCGTCGCAGCGATGAGCCCGGCAGTCTGGAGCCAGCACGACGCCGGACGCATGGACAACTTTGACAGCGCCGGCGACTTCGCGGCCAACGATATCTTTGCGCTGAGGCCGGAACTGGAAACAGTGCCCAAACGAATCGACTGCGGCACCTCGGACAACCTGCTGTACAGCGTTAAGGACTATGTGAGCGGGCTGCCGGGGGAACACGAGGGGGGATACCAGGACGGCGGCCACGACAGCGGCTACTGGCGCTCCATACTCCCGGATGTCTTTTCGTTCCTGGGCCGGAACCTGGCCTGAGGCTGGCGCAGCACACCGCCGATCCGTGCCGCCGGTAAGATCGTACGGTGCTGATTCTGCTCCCCCCGTCCGAAGGCAAGACCCCCGCTGTCCATGGTGACTCCGTCGACTGGACGGCCCTGAGCTTCCCCGGACTGAACACCTACCGCGCGAAGGTTCTCGAGGCATTGGGAAACGTCAGTGCCCACCAGGACGCCCTCGCGTTGCTGGGTGTCGGCGCTTCGCTGAGTGCCGACGTCGAACGCAACACCCGGCTCCATACCGAACCGGCGGCCCCCGCGCACCAGGTCTATTCCGGCGTCCTGTACGACGCCCTGGGCTACCGGTCGATGACGGCGGCGCAGCGCCGCAAGGCCGATGAATCGGTAGTGGTCATCTCCGCGCTCTGGGGCGCCATCCGATTCGCTGACCGGGTCCCCGCCTACCGGCTGTCGATGGCAACGTCACTGCCCGACGTCGGCCGCCTCGCCTCGTTTTGGAAGCCCCAGATTTCGGAGGCCCTTGCGGCCGAGGCCGAAGGAGAGCTCCTGGTGGACTGCCGCTCCAGCACCTATTCCGCCGCCTGGGCTCCCCCGCCGGCGCAAACGGTCGCCGTCAACGTCTTCACCGAAACCAACGGCGTGCGCAAAGTGGTCAGCCACTTCGCCAAGCACACCCGCGGCGAGCTGGCCCGGCACCTGCTGACACGCCGGGGTGCCGCTCCCGGGACCCCGGCCCAGCTGCTCAAAGCGGCCCGCGAAGAGTGGGAAGCCGAACTGGTGGACGGCACTCCGCGCAGGGCACACGCACTGAACATCGTCCTGCCGGCTTAGGCCCATTCAGCCGAGCGCACCAGGATGCAGCCGGAGTCGGGGCAAAATACGATGTCGTCCTCGGCGGCTGCCTTGATTTCGGCCAGGTCACCGGGGCTGAGCTGCATGCCCGAGCCCTCGGACTTTCCATGGAAGAGCCGGGCCGCACCCACTCCGCGCTTGGCCAGCGTCTTTTCGTAGATTCCCAGCAGGCCGGCATCAAGGCCGGCGGCGAACTCTGCACGCTTGGCACCCACCTCCGCGGCCTCGGCGGCAATCTCTGCCAGGGCTGCATCCAGCTCCGCGCGGATCCCGCCAAAGGAGCCCTGAACGTCGTCCACGATCCGCTGCTGGGCCGACTGACGTTCACGGAGCCCCTCCAGGCGTTCCATGACCTCCAGTTCCACATCTTCGAGGGCCGACCGCCGTTTGTTGAGCGAAGCAATGTCGCTTTGCAGGGCAACAAGGTCCTTGGACAGGCCGGTTCCGCTGTTCAGACGCGCTTCGTCCCGCTCGATCCGGGAGGCCACCTGCTCCACGTCCGTTTCGGCGCGCTTGAGCTCGGCCTCGGCGTCGTGGACGGCCACTTTCGCGGCTCCGAGCTCGCCGTTGGCAACGGACAGCGCCGCTTGCAGGTCGCTGATCCGGGGGTCGCTTTCGATGGTCCGGCGGCGGTTGGACAGCGATTTGAGCCTGGCGTCGAGTCCTTGCAGTTCGAGCAATTTCAACTGTTCCGCCGGTGCTGCCTTGGCCACTATTACCTCCGCTTGTTCCTACCGGCCGCAGCCGGGCACCGGACCCGGCGCAGTTTAGACTCTAGTCCCCGCCCGGAGTCAGAATGAAGTCCCACGGATCGCTGTTGGTGGTGCTGACCCGGATGTCGACGTCGTGGCCCTGGTCGCTGAGGACGTTGCCCAATGCTTCGGCCGCCGCCGGCAGCCACAGCCACTCGCTGGCGAAGTGGGAAACGTCGATGAGGTAGGGCCGGTCATTCAGGGCATTCTCACGGGCTTCCGACGCCGGGTGGTGTCGGAGGTCCGCCGTTACGAAAAGGTCGGCGTTGCTCGCCCTGACCTCGCTGAACAGGGAGTCCCCCGCTCCGCCGCACACGGCGACGCGCCGCACCAGTCCGTCCTTGTCTCCGGATACCCTGACGCCGCCGGCCACCGAGGGCAGGATGCCGAAGACGCGGGCGGCGAAGTCCCCCAGCGTCATGACGTCTTCAAGGTCGCCCACGCGGCCGATGCCTTCTTCCGGCAGGCCGTTCGGCGCGGGCGTGAGCGGCACTACATCGTGGAGCCCAAGGGCGTCCGCCAAGACATCGGAGACGCCCCCGACGGCGGAATCACCGTTGGTGTGGACGGTCAGGAGACCGGTCCCGGACTCGATGAGGCGATGGACCGCCTTGCCCTTCGCAGTCGTTGCCGCAACGGAGGTGACTCCCTTGAGCAGTAGCGGATGGTGCGTGATCAGGAGTTCCGCGCCCCACTCAATGGCTTCCTCGATGACTTCAAGGGTGGGATCCACCGCAAACATGATCCTGCTGACCTCTGCCGACGGATGGCCGGCAACCAGGCCCACCTCGTCCCATTCCTCGGCCAGGGACTCCGGCCAGAGCTCTTCCACTGCCAGCAGGACCTCGCCGAGCGTGGGTACAGCGGATGTTTCGGCGGCCCCGGCGGACTCGGCACCGGCGGGATCAGCAGTATTTCGCGCGTCTTCTGCAACGTCGGTGTTCACAGGTTCCATACCCTCATTTTTACCCTATCCGCCGGCTTCGCCTGCACCCGTAACAGTCTCGTAAGGTGGTGGGGGAATCATCAGCACGCTTCAACCATTGAAGAGGACATGAAAACTTTTGTGCTTGGCGGAGGCTGCTTCTGGTGCCTTGACGCCGTCTACCAAAAAACCAAAGGTGTCACGTCGGTCATTTCGGGCTACACCGGCGGCCACGACCGCCATCCGGACTATTACTCGGTCTGCTCCGGCACCACTGGCCATGCCGAAGTGGTTGCGGTGAGTTTCGAGGAGGACGTGATCCCGGCGGAAGTCATCCTGGACATGTTCTTTGCCCTTCACGACCCCACTACGCTCAACCGCCAGGGCTACGACGTCGGCACCCAGTACCGCTCCTCCATGTTCTACGAGACCACGGAGGAAAAGATCCTCTTCGAAGAGGCAATCGAACGGAACCAGGCACTGTGGGCGCACCCGATCGTTACCAAGGTCAGCAGGCTGCCCGTGTTCCATGTGGCGGAGGATTTCCACCAGGACTACTACGCCAAGCATCCGGAGCAGGGCTACTGCCAGGTGATCATCAACCCGAAACTCGCGAAGGCGCGGAAATATTACTCTGCATGGCTTAATGCTTAGCAGCGGTCCTGCCGCCCTCGTTAGGCTGACCTCAGTATTCGCTGTTCAGAGAACTCTTCAGAGATAGGCACAAATACATGGCACGGATCTACGACGACGTCACCCAGCTTGTCGGCGGCACCCCGCTGGTAAGGCTCAACCGGCTGACTGAGGGCCTCGACGCCCAGGTGGCGGTCAAGCTCGAGTTCTACAACCCGGCCAACAGCGTTAAGGACCGTATCGGTGTGGCCATCGTGGACGCCGCCGAGAAGTCCGGTGCCCTCAAGCCCGGCGGAACCATCGTTGAAGGCACCTCCGGCAACACGGGCATCGCCCTGGCGATGGTGGGCGCGGCCCGCGGCTACAAGGTCATCCTGACCATGCCGGAGACCATGTCGACGGAACGCCGTGTCATGCTCCGCGCGTTCGGCGCGGAAATCGTCCTGACCCCCGGCTCTGAAGGCATGCGGGGCGCCGTGGAAAAGGCCCAGGAAATCGTGGCCAACACGGAGAACTCCATCTGGGCACAGCAGTTCGCCAACGAAGCCAACCCGGAGATCCACCGCACCACCACTGCCGAGGAGATCTGGTCCGACACCGACGGCAAGGTGGACATCTTCGTCGCCGGCATCGGCACCGGCGGCACCGTCACCGGCGTCGGCCAGGTCCTGAAGGAACGCAAGCCGGATGTGCAGATCGTCGCCATCGAGCCGAAGGACTCCGCCATCCTCAACGGCGGCGCTCCCGGCCCGCACAAGATCCAGGGCATCGGCGCCAACTTCATCCCCGAAATCCTGGACACCAACGTCTACGACGAAGTCCTGGACGCCACCCTGGAGGACTCCGTCCGGGTCGCCCGCGATCTCGGAGTCAAGGAAGGCATCCTGGGCGGCATTTCCTCCGGTGCAATCGTCTGGGGAGCCCTCGAACTCGCCAAGCGCCCGGAGAATGCCGGTAAGCTCATCGTCGCTGTTGTCTGCGACTTCGGCGAGCGTTACATCTCCACCGTGCTCTATGACGACATCCGAGGCTAAGCCTTGGCCCGACATTCACCGTTTCCTGTAGAAAGGTCTTTGTGAGCTTTTTCGCAAGACTTAAGGAAGACCTCGACGCCGCCCGGTCGCACGACCCGGCGGCTCGAGGTTCTTTTGAGAACTTTTTCGCCTACTCCGGCCTCCACGCCATCTGGGCGCACCGCCTCACGCACAAGCTCTGGCAGAATCCCTCGCTCCGCTTCCCTGCCCGCTTGATTTCGCAGCTGGCGCGCTTCCTGACCGGGATCGAGATCCACCCGGGCGCCACGATCGGCAAGCGGTTCTTCATTGACCACGGCATGGGCGTGGTCATTGGCGAAACGGCCGAAATCGGTGAGGACGTCATGATCTATCACGGTGTGACCCTTGGCGGGCGCTCACTGGCAAAGGTAAAGCGGCATCCCACCATCGGGGACCGCGTGACCATCGGTGCGGGCGCCAAGATCCTGGGCCCCATCACCATCGGACGGGACAGCGCCGTGGGCGCCAACGCCGTCGTGGTCAAGGACGCCCCGCCGGAATCCATCATCACCGGCGTCCCTGCAACCTGGCGCCACCGTGATGCCCAGCGTGAGACCAAGCCCGCCGTGGATCCGGCCGAGTACTACATCGAATACCGGATCTAGGCGGCAAACCGCTTGTAGACCGTCCAGAGCACCATGTCGAAGACGGTGTCCGGGAGGATCCTTCGCAGCGTCAGGATGGCTCGGGCCCCCTTGCCCACCGGGTACCGGGTCTTCGGCCGGGCGGCGGTGGCGGCATGGACAATGGCATCGGCAATGACGTCCGGATGCGTGGACATGGCGGAGCCTTCAGTGGAGGCCAGCGCCGCTGCGACGATTTTGGCCTGGTCCCGGTAGGGGCCCTGCCCGGACGTTTCCAGCAGGCTTTCACCGGAGATGGCGCCCCACTCTGTCTGCGTGCCCGCCGGTTCGATGATTGACACCTTGATGCCGTGGGGCTTGAGTTCCAGGCGCAGCGAGTCGCTCAGGCCCTCGACCGCAAACTTCGTGGCGTGGTACCAGGCCCCCAGGGGCTCGTACATCTTGCCCCCGATGGAGGACACGTTGATGATCCTCCCCTGCGCCGCCGCCCGCATGGCCGGCAGGACCAGCTGGGTCATGCGGGCCAGGCCGAAGACGTTGACGTCGAACTGCCGCCGGCCCTCGGCCAGCTCCACTTCTTCCAGCGACCCGTAGGATCCGTAGCCGGCGTTGTTCACCAGGACGTCGATCCGGCCGTGCGCCTCGAGGATTCCGCCCACTGCTGCCGCCATGGACGCTTCATCCGTGACGTCCAGCGCCAGTACGTTCACGCCGAATGCTTTCAGCGGCTCCATCTTCTCAACCCGCCGGGCCCCGGCATATACAGTGAATCCCTGCCCGCTGAGCTTCCTGGCGGCCTCGAACCCGATGCCGGTGGACGCACCGGTGACAAACGCGACTGGCTGCGACATGGGCTGCACTCCTCGGAAACGGCAATCGGTGGACGGACGGCCGTCATTGGACGTACAGTCCGATAACGCCAGCGGCCGGCGCCTCCCAGAGTATCCGGGAAGCGCCGGCCGTTGATGTCACCGTTAGTGTAAGAGCCGGTGTGGCGTTGAGGCTAGTGGGTGTCCACTGCCTCGATTTCGGACTTGTCCTCGCCCCAAAGGGTGTGGAAGGTTCCTTCGGCGTCGACGCGGCCGTAGGTGTGCGCACCGAAGAGGTCGCGCTGGCCCTGGATCACGGCGGCGGGCAGGCGCTTGCGGCGCAGGCCGTCGTAGTAGGCCAGCGAGGAGGAGAACACCGGTACCGGGATGCCCAGCTGCACTGCGGTTGCGACAACCCGGCGCCAGGCCGGGAGGACGTCGGCGATGGCCTTGGTGAAGGCCGGTGCGAACAGAAGGTTGGCCGGCTTTTCGTCCGCGGCGTAGGCGTTGGTGATTTCCTTCAGCAGTTCCGCACGGATGATGCAGCCTCCGCGCCAGAGGGAAGCGATCTCGTCCAGCTTCAGGTCCCAGCCGTATTCCTTCGCGGCCGAGGTCAGCATGTCCAGGCCCTGGGCGTAAGAAACGAGCTTGGAGGCGTACAGGGCCTGGCGGACGTCCTCAACGAACGTTTCAGGGACATCGACGGCAATTTCCTCGCCGGCGAGGAGTTCCTGGGCCAGCTTGCGCTGTTCGGCCTGCGACGAGAGGGCGCGTGCGAAGACTGATTCGGCGATGCCCGAAGTCGGGGAGCCCAGCTCGAGCGCGGAGATGACCGTCCAGCGGCCGGTTCCCTTCTGGCCTGCGGCGTCCACTACGACGTCGACGAACGGTTTGCCGGTGCGGGTATCCACGTGGCCGAGGACCTCGGCGGAGATTTCGATGAGGAAGGAGGCGAGCTCGCCCTTGTTCCACTCGGCGAAGATCTTGGCCTGCTCGGCCGGCTCGATGCCTGCCCCGGAGCGGAGGAGGTCGAAAGCTTCGCCGATGACCTGCATGTCGGCGTATTCGATGCCGTTGTGGACCATTTTCACGAAGTGGCCGGCGCCGTCGGTGCCGATCCAGGCGCAGCAGGGCTTGCCGTCCACGTGGGCCGCGATCTTTTCCAGCAGCGGTCCGAGGGCGTCGTAGGACTCCTTGGAGCCGCCAGGCATGATGGACGGGCCGTTCAGGGCGCCTTCCTCACCGCCGGACACGCCGATGCCCACGAAGTGCAGGTCCTTCTTCGCCAGGGCGGCTTCGCGCCGGCGGGTGTCCTCGTAGTGCGAGTTGCCGGCGTCGATGATGATGTCGCCTGCCTCCAGCAGGGGCTCAAGCTGCTCGATCACGGAGTCGACCGGCTTGCCGGCCTTGACCATGATGAGCACGCGGCGCGGCTTTTCCAGGGAATCCACAAGCTCCTGGAGGGTTTCGGTACGCACGAAGTCCCCGTCGTGTCCGTGCTTTTCCAGCAGCGCGTCAGTCTTCTCAACAGACCTGTTGTGCAGGGCAACGGTGAAGCCGTTCCGGGCCAGGTTGCGGGCAAGGTTGGCCCCCATCACCGCAAGGCCGGTGACACCGATGTGTGCTGACATCAAAACTCCAATTCATTTCTGTGCAACGTGTGCATTCTGTTCCGCACTTCCTGCGGAACACGCTTTAAGAACCAGTGGCTGTCAATAAACCATATGTATTTCCGCGGACAACGGGAAAGTTGCGCCCACGTTTTGGAAGGTGGCGCGTCACAAAACAGTCTATGATGCCGCCGGCGTTCCACCGGGCAGGGTGGCCGCCCGGCCGGGACCGTGCACGCACGGGACGCCAGCGCCGACCCGATTATGCTTACGACTATGTCAACCAGCCTCCACCACCGCGCCATCGAACACCTCGGCACCCGCATCGTGAGCGGTGCGCTGCCCGCGGGTCATGTGATGCTGGCCGAGCAGCTCGAAGACGAGCTGAAGGTCTCGCGCTCCGTGGTGCGCGAAGCGGTCCGGGTCCTCCAGTCCCTCGGACTGGTTGAGACCATCAAGCGCGTCGGAATCCGTGTGCTTCCGGCGAGCCGCTGGAACCCGTTCGATCCTTTGGTGATCCGCTGGCGCCTGGCCGGCGACGGCCGCGGCGCCCAGCTCAGGTCCCTCGCGGAGCTGCGCTCCGCCGTCGAACCTGTCGCCGCCGAGCTGGCCGCCGCCAACGCCCCCCAGGAGATCCGCAGGGAGCTGCTGGATGTCTCGCTGGCCATGCGCGACGCCGGCCAGGCCGGCAGCGTGGCAGAGTTCCTGCAGCTGGATATCAAGTTCCATTCGCTCCTCCTCACGGGCTCCGGAAACGAAATGTTCGCGAACCTGGTCGGGCAGGTGGCCGAAACGCTGACCGGCCGGACCGTCCACGGCCTGATGCCGGACCATCCGCGTGAGACCGCCCTGCAGTGGCATGTGGACGTTGCTGAGGCCATCGCCGCGGGGGATGCTGCCGGAGCCAGGGAGGCGTCCAGCCGGATCATGCGCGAGACGATCGCCGAGATGGAAGCCGGCTGGCGCGACCAGCCCAGGGTTTTCATTCCCCTGCAGCAGGGCTAAAGTCCAGCAGCACCTTCCCCGACTCGGCCGAGTTCCTGGCGACTTCGAAGGCCTCGAGTCCGCGTTCCAGCGGGAAGTCGTGGGTGACCACGGGGTCAACGAATAAGGTGCCGTCAGCGAGAGCCGCAATAACCTCGTCGATTTCGCCGTTGAAGCGGAACGAGCCCAGGAGTTCCAGCTCTCGGGTGATGGCAAGCGAGATCAGGACGGGCTGAGGCCCCGACGGCAGCAGGCCCACCATCACCACCTTGCCTCCGCGGACAGCGCCCTTGATGGCGGAGGCAAGGCCGTGGTGGCTGCCGGACGATTCGATGACCACGTCCGCCTCCACCGCTGCGATGGCGTCGCTTTCGTCTGCCTTGAGGACTTCGTCGGCGCCGACGGCCCGGGCTATTTCCAGTGGCTTGGGGTGCATGTCCACGGCCACGACCCGCCTGGCACCGGCGCGTTTGAGCACGGCGACGGCCAGTGCACCGATGGGGCCGCTACCGATCACCAGGGCCGTCTTTCCAGTGACGTCCCCGGCGCGGGCAACGGCATGCCAGGCAACGCTGGCCGGTTCCGCCAGCGCGGCAGTCCGCAGGCTGAGCCCGTCCGGGAGCGGCCGGAGCATCCGGGCGGGCAGCGTGGCGTAGCGGCTGAAGGCCCCATCGGTGTGCGGGTAGCGGGCGGCGCTGCCCAGGTAGGTGCAGCCCGGCGATAGGTTGGGCCGGTCCTCGGGATACCGTGCGGCGCCCGGGCCGGGCGTGGCGGGGTGGACGGCGACCGGGGTGCCGGCTTCGGGTCCGGTGCCGTCCGCAGCCGCGTGCAGGACCGTTCCCACAATTTCATGCCCCAGGACCATGGGTACGCGGAGGATGGACTCACCCGCGGCACCGTGGAGCCAGTAGTGCAGGTCGGAGCCGCAGATGCCGCCGAAGGCCACTTCCACGACAGCTTCGTCGGGACCCGGAGGCGGCACAGGAACGTCTTCGATCCGGAGGTCGCCCGCCGCGTGGGCTACTACGGCGGCCGAGGTGGCCGGGAGCTGGTCGAAACCGGGCATCAGACCACCACCGTCATTCCGCCGTCGACGAAGATGGTCTGGCCGTTCACGAAGTTGGAACCGTCGGAGGCCAGCCAGACGGCCGGGCCGGCCAGGTCCTGCACGGTCCCCCAGCGGTGGGCCGGGGTGCGGCCCAGGATCCAGGTGTTGAACTGCTCATCGTCCACCAGGTTCTGCGTCATTTCGGTGTGGATGTAGCCCGGCGCGATCCCGTTGATCTGCAGGCCGGAGGCCGCCCATTCCGCGGTCATGGCCCGGGTGAGGTTCCGCAGCCCGCCCTTGGCCGCGATGTACGGGGCGATGGTGGGCCGGGCCAGGTCGGTCTGCACCGAGCAGATGTTGATGATCTTGCCCCGTCCCCGCGGGATCATGTGCCGGGCAGCCTCTCTGCCTACCAGGAAGGCGCTGGTCAGGTCGGTGGAGATGACGCGTTCCCAGTCCTTCACATCCAGCTCCAGCATGGGCACCCGGTGCTGGATTCCGGCATTGTTCACCAGGATCTCCAGCGGTCCCACGTTATCCTCCACCCACGTAATTCCCCGCGCGGCCCCGGCGTCGCTGGTGACGTCGAAGGCGCAGCTGTGTACCCGGCCCGGAGCATAGTCGGCGGCCATCGCGGCTTCGGCGGCTTTCAGGCGTTCCTGGTTGATGCCGTTCAGCACCACCGTGGCGCCGGCATGGGCCAGTGCCCGGGCCAGGGCGTTGCCGATCCCCCGGCTCGAACCGGTCACCAGGGCAACACGCCCCGTCAGGTCAAAAAGTGCACTCATCGTTGGCTGTTCCTCAATTGGTTTCGACTACCGGGTGTGACTGCTGGTTCTGGCTGTTGCCTGTGACTTGCGTCCCTGCTGAGATTGGCGATGGTTTGCCGGACGGCGGCGAGGTCAAGGTCCCCGAGTCCCTGGCGCTTGAGTTCGGCGTACAGTTCGGCGCCCACCGTGGCCATGGGTACGGCGGCGTCCACGGCGGCGGCACTCTCCAGGACGAAGGAAAGGTCCTTGTGCATGAATTTTGCGGGCCCGGTGGGCTCGTAGTCCCTTGCAGCGAGGCGGGGCCCGACGATGTCCAGGACCCGGCTGCCCGCCAGCCCGCCGGCAAGTACCTCGTACAACGCCGCAACGTCCATGCCGGAGCGTTCGGCGAGTTCGGCGGCTTCGGCGAGCGCCGCCGTCGTGGTGCCCACGATGAGCTGGTTGCAGGCTTTCGCCAGCGAACCGGAACCCAAGGGTCCCAGCCGCCGGACCGTGCCGCCCATGGCGTTGAAAAGGGGAAGGAGCCGCTGGAAGTCCTGCTCCCCCGCACCCGCCATAATCGCAAGGGTTCCGTCCTCGGCACCTTTGGTGCCGCCGCTGACGGGTGCGTCGACCACGACGGCGTTGCCCCGGCTCGCGGCGGATACTTTCACCCCGAAATCGCGCACGGCCGCCGGCGACACGCTGCTCATGACCACGACGACGGTACCGGGGCCGGGCGGCTCGTCGGCCCAGCCTGCGAGGAGCCCTGCCGCCGCGTCCTCGATGTAGGACAGGTCCGGGAGCATAAAGATGATGACCGGTTCGTCGCGCAACGAGGCAACATCCGCGGCGCGCATGCCGCCGCGTGCGGCGAAGTCGTCCAGGGCGGCTGCGGACCTGTTCCAGCCGGTGACGTTCCAGCCGGCCTTCAGCAGGTTGGCCGCCATGGGGCCGCCCATCAGGCCCAGTCCGACGAAGCCGGCCCTGTTCCGGCTTAACTCTTCGCTCGCATCAGGGTCTGTCTGCACGTTCATCGGCAGCGGCACCTCACTTCATTGTGGTTGATCGTCGGGTTAATGGGAGGAAATCTGTTCAATATCCTAGCCTCCATTCAGTATGATGAACACTATGACGACAAAAACCACCGTCGCAATCGCCGTCCCGCTCGAAGCTGAGCTGGTGGAGCGCATCCGCGCCGTAGACCCTTCCGTGACCGTCCTCTATGAGCCCGACCTCCTCCCGGCCGAACGCTTTCCCGCCGACCACGCCGGCGACCCGGACTTCAGACGCACCCCGGAACAGGAGGAACGGTACTGGGACATGCTGAACAAGGCTGATGTCCTGTACGGCTTCCCCAACGAGAGCCCGTCCGGACTGGCCCGCATTGCCGGCAGCAACCCCCGGCTCCAGTGGATCCATGCCATGGCCGCAGGCGCCGGCGGTGCAGTGAAGGCATCCGGCCTGGACCAGGAAACCTTGCAGAAATTCAAGGTCACCACCTCAGCCGGCGTGCATGCCCTGCCGCTGGCGGAGTTCGCCGCGCTGGGCATCCTCAACGGCTTCAAGCGCAGCGCCGAGCTCGCCGCGGACCAGGCAGCCAAGGTCTGGCCCGAACTGCGGACCCCGACCCGCCTGGTCAACGGCTCCACGCTCGTGGTGACGGGCCTCGGCGAGATCGGGCTGGAGACAGCCCGCATCGCCCGGGCACTGGGAATGAAGGTCAGCGGCACCAAACGGAACGTGGAGCCGATCGAGGGAATCGTCGAAGTGGCCGACAACGACGGCCTGCCCGGCCTGCTTGCTTCGGCTGACGCAGTGGTCAACACCCTGCCCGGCACGCCGTACACGGAGAAGCTGTTCAACCGTGACGTGTTCGCCGCCATGAAGCCGGGAACGGTTTTCGTTAACGTAGGCCGTGGCACGGTGGTGGACGAGGACGCGCTCCTGGAAGCGCTGGACAACGGCCAGGTGGGGTACGCCTGCCTGGACGTGTTCGCCGTAGAGCCCCTGCCGCAGGACAGCCCGCTCTGGAACCACCCCAAGGTGATGGTGTCCCCGCACACTTCGGCGCTGAGCGCAGCCGAGAACCGGCTGATCGCCGAACGCTTCAGCAGCAACCTGCGCACGTTCCTTGACGGCGGGGAACTCCCCCATCTCGTGGACACCGTCCACTTCTACTAAGCCGCACTGACCCGCGGTCCACCGGACCGCACGGCACACCACAGCACAGGGCGGCCCCTCCGGCGAACAGAGGGGCCGCCTGCCGTGCCGGCTCCGGACCTACGGCCGCCTTGCCCGCTCGACGTCGGCAGCGCTCTCTGCCTGGCCCCGGGCAGTAAGTCCTGCCACCACGCCGTCGATGTCCGCATCAGGCCGGTTCTGGCTCAGCTTGGCCTTCGCCTCGATCCTGGTGATCACCAGCTCAAGGCCGACGACGGCGCGCAGCTGCCCGGAAATATAGCGCTCCGGGGCGTCGTCCACACTCCACGGCTGGTCGAAGCCGGCTTCGTTCACGCCCGTCAGCCGCCTGACCTGACGGGCCAGCCAGACCGGGTCGTCGTGGATCACCAACTCGCCGTATACGTGCGCCGCGGTGTAGTTCCAGGTGGGTACTACACGGCCGTGCTCAGCCTTTGAGGCATACCAGGACGGCGATACGTATGCGTCCGCACCCGGGATGATGATGAGTGCCTCGCCTATCACCGGTTCGGACCACTGTGCGTTGTTCCGGGCCACGTGGGTGTGCAGGGCACCGCTCTCTCCGACAGACGGATCGAAAACGAACGGCAGCAGCGTTGCGAGCATGCCCTGCGAGGTCATGGTGACAAGGTTGGCTGCGGCCGGCCGGGCCAGGAGGTCGCTGATAGCGCCGGGGCCGGCTGCGAAGTGGGCTGGGGTGTACATGGCGCTAATCCTTTGCGGGCTGGAGGGATCTTGTGGTGTGAAGGTTGGGCTGCGGAGCGGGCACCGGGCCGAGTCGGACCCGGACGGCTGCGCCGGCGCAGAGGATGACGGCCAGGCCACCGATGATGGTGGTCCAGGTCAGGGCTTCGCCCAGCAGGAGTCCGGCCCAGCAAATGCTCAGCACGGGCTGGATGAGCTGTATTTGGCTGACCCGCGCCATGGGGCCAATGGCCAGGCCCCGGTACCAGGCGAAGAACCCGAGGAACATGCTCACCACGCCGAGATAGGCGAATGCCAACCACTGGACCGGCGTGGCCGACGGCGGTTGCTGGACCACGGTAAACAGCGTCAGGAATACCATGAGCGGCGACGCAAGCACCAATGCCCAGGACACGGTCTGCCAGGGGCCGAGCTCACGGGCCAGCAGGCCGCCCTCCGCGTAGCCGATGGCCGCTGCGACCACTGCGCCAAGGAGCAGCAGGTCCGCCGAGTGCAACTGCCCGAATCCGCCGGACTGCATGGACGCGAAGGCGATGGCCGCCAAGGCGCCCGCACCGGTGATAAGCCAGAACGCCATGGGCGGACGCTCGCGGCCCCTCAGCACAGCTGCCGTCGCCGTCACGGCCGGGAGCAGTGCGATGACCACCGCGCCGTGACTGGCCGGAGTGGTGGCGAGTGCAAAGGATGTCAGCAAGGGAAAGCCAATCACGACGCCGGCGGCCACCACCGCGAGCCGGGCCCATTGCACCCCGCAGGGAAGTCGCTGACGCCCGAGGGCGAGGGCGGCAGCGGCCAGGACCGCGGCCACGACCGCACGTCCGGATCCGATGAACAGCGGTGACATTCCCGCGACGGCGACCTTCGTGAACGGAACGGTAAACGAAAAGGCCGCTACTCCAAGGATTCCCCACCAGAGGCCGGAAGGCTGTCCGGTCAGTATCACTCGAGATTCCCGCGCAGTAGCGCTACTATGGTCTTTCATGAACAACGATAGCAGTTCCCGGATTGCCGCACGACTGCGGGAATGGATCGCCACAGCAGCACCCGGTGCCCGCCTGCCGTCCACGCGCTCACTGGTGGCTGGCTACCAGGCAAGTCCCGTGACCGTTCAAAAGGCACTGCAATCCCTCACGGCGCAGGGGCTGATCGAGAGCCGCCCCGGCGTCGGGACCTTCGTCCGGGCCGTCCGGACTGCACGCCCCTCGGACTACGGCTGGCAGACGGCGGCCTTACGCTCACCAGTGGCACCGCTTCCGTCGGCCTCCACCACCATGCGCGACGTCGCGAACAACGCCATCGCCTTCCACTCCGGCTACCCGGACCGGGAACTCCTGCCGGAGCGCCTGGTGCGTGCAGCACTCACCCGCGCTGCCCGGGGCGACGCAGCGTTGTCCCGTCCCCCTGCAGCGGGCCTACCGGAACTCCAATCGTGGTTCGCCCGCGAACTCGGCGCCTCGACACCCGCCGGGACCACACCGCCGAACCCGAGCGACGTCGTCGTGCTGCCGGGAAGCCAGAGCGGGCTCAGCTCCATCTTCAGCGCGCTCGCGGGCCGCGGACAGCCGCTGCTGATGGAATCACCCACCTACTGGGGAGCCATCCTCGCAGCGACCCAGGCCGGAGTCCGCGTTGTCCCGGTACCGAGCGGTCCGGACGGCCCGGACCCGGCGGAACTGGCCCGTGCATTTGACGAAACCGGCGCGCGCCTCTTCTACGCGCAACCCAACTACGCGAACCCGACGGGTGCTCAGTGGGCGCCAGGGCGCGGGGAAGAGGTCCTGGAGGTAGTGCGGGGCAAGGGTGCATTCCTGGTGGAGGATGACTGGGCCCACGACTTCGGCATCACCACCAGTCCCGTGCCCGTCGCCTCGCGCGACGACTCGGGCCATGTGGTGTACCTCCGGTCCCTGACCAAGAGTGTGTCGCCGGCCATCCGAATTGCCGCGGTCATTGCGCGAGGCCCGGCACGTGAACGCATCCTCGCGGACCGGGCAGCCGAGTCGATGTATGTCAGCGGGCTGCTCCAGGCCGCAGCGCTTGACGTCGTGACGCAACCCGGGTGGCAGACGCACCTGCGCAGCCTCCGCCACCAGCTCCAGGCGCGCCGCGACCTCCTGGTGACCAGCATCCGCGAGCACGCCCCGCAGGCGCATATCGAGCAGGTTCCCAAGGGAGGCCTGAATCTCTGGGCGCGGCTGCCCGACGCGACGGACCTCGATCGGCTGACCCGTGACTGCGAAAGCCGGGGCGTCATCATCGCCGCCGGCCGGGAGTGGTTCCCTGCTGAACCGGCCGGCGCGTTTATCCGCCTCAACTACTCCGGGTCCAACCCGGGTGCCTTCCCGGAAGGGGCGCGGATTATCGGCGAGTCAATCGAACGGAACAGTTCCTAGATCAGGCGGGACGGCTGGTGGCGGGCGCAGCAAAGGACGTGGCCCCTTCCGTGTGGAGGGAGCCACGTCCTGCGCTTTGGAATGCAGTTCCGGCGCTGCCGGGGCCGTCGCTTAGCTCGCGTCCTCCGTGAGGACGAGGTCGCGGCCCACGGTTTCCGGAGTGAAGAACGTGGTGGCGAACGAGATTAGTGCCAGCACCAGCGAATAGATGGCGAGCACCAGCCACGAGTGATCCGTTGCGGCAAGGAGCGATGCGCCCACGAGGGGCACAAGACCGCCGGCCATGACGGCGGAGAGTTCGCGGCTCATGGCCACTCCGGTGAAGCGGTACTGGGACCCGAACAGTTCAGGCAGGAGCGGGCACTGGGGGCCAAGCATGGACTGGACGCCAATGGCGATGCCCACCACCATGACCACCCAGACGAGGGTCACGTTGCCGAGCGTCACGAGGTAGAACGCCGGAAGGGCGATGACGGCTTGGAACAGGGCGCCGTAGCGGTATACCGGGACACGACCGTAACGGTCCGAGAGAGCGCCGAACGTGACTACCATGACGGCAGCGAAGCCGGCCGCAATGAGCAGGCCTACGGGCCCGATGAACTTGTCGCCCGGGAACACGCCGTCTTTGGCCGCCAGGAACGCGATCAGTAGTGCGGAGTAGATCGAGGAGTTGCCGTTCTCGCCCATGCGCAGTCCGATGCCGATCAGGACGTTCTTCTTGGAGTGCTTCCACAACTGGCCGATGGGGTTCTTGACCACGTTCTTGTGCTTTTCGAGCTCCTGGAAAACCGGCGTTTCCTTGAGCCGCAGCCGAATGAAGATCGCCACCGCAATAAGGATGATGCTGGCCAGGAACGGCACACGCCACAACCAGCCCTCAAGGACGGCTTTGTCTGCCATGGCGATCAGTGCAAACGTGCCCGCACCGAGGAGGGTGCCCAGCTGGATGCCGACGAACGGCAGGGAAGCAAAGAATCCACGACGACGGCGCGGCGCTACTTCGGAAATCAAAGTTGTTGCACCGGCCTGTTCAGCACCGGCCCCGAGACCCTGGAGGATGCGCAGGGCTACGAGGAGGACCGCACCCAGCATGCCCGCCTGTTCGAACGTGGGCAGCAGACCGATGGCGAAGCTTGCGGTTCCCATCAGGCCGATCGTAAGAATCAGCACCATTTTGCGGCCGAACCTGTCACCGATAACGCCAAAGATGACGCCACCGAAGGGACGGGCGGCAAACCCGACGCCGTATGTGGCGAACGACGCGATCAGGGCGCCGTCCTCGCCGAGGGGCTTGAAGAAAAGCGGTCCAAAAATCAAGGCTGAAGCCAGGCCATAAATGTAGAAGTCGTAGTACTCCAGAGCGGAGCCCACGGAGCTGGCAAGAGTTGCCCTCCGCAGTTGTTCCGGTTCGACGACGGCGCCGTCCGCATCGGCAATCGGTGATTCAGTACGAGTTGTCACTAGCACTCCCTTAAGAACACTCCAGACCCCCGTTGGTCTGGTGGGATAGTGGCGTCACCGGTGGTGTCGATCACTATATTGAACAGAGTACAGCACCCTGAACGGATAGCCAATGATGAAATCCGATTTATTTTTTCGGGCCGCGCATGGCCGCCTACGCAGGTCCGGCTTAGCCCATCGGGTTGCCCAGGGACCGGGCCAACTCCTTGAGTTCCTTCACCATCATGGCGCCCTGCTCCTGGGAGTAGGTGGCCTTCAGGGCGGTGACCGAAAGGCCGAGGCTTGGCCCGTGGGCTCCCCTGGTCGGGACTGAGACGGCCAGGCACACGACGCCGGTGGTGGATTCCTCATCCTCGAAGGCATATCCCTGCTCGCGGATGACCGGCAACTGCTTCTTGAATTCTGCTCCCGTCCGCAGCGACTTCGGCGTGAGCACGGGAAGTTCGGCGTCATCAGGGAACAGCTCGTCAATGTCGTGGTCGTGCAGCCGTGCGATGAGCGCCTTGCCCACGGCACAGAGCGACACCGGCATCTTGTCGCCGATATTCGAGGTCAGCCGGACCGCGGGGTGACCTTCATAACGGGCCAGGTAGATGACGTTGGTTCCATCAAGCATCGCGATGCGGACTGTTTCCCCGGACAGGGTGGGAGCCTGCTCGCAGAAGCGGTAGAACTCCTGGACCTCGTCAAGCCGGCTGAGGTAGGCGGCACCAAGTTCCACAAGCTTGCGCCCGAGCGTAAAATCGGCTCCCTGGCGGTTGATGAGGCGCGCCTCTTCGAGGGCGAGCAAAAGGTTCGAGGTGGACGACTTGGGGATGCCGAGTTCGCGCGACAGGTCACTCAGCGTGAGCCTGCCCGTTGCGGAGGCAGCCAGGGCCTCCAGCACGGCGGCGGCGCGCGTCACAGCCGGTGCGGGGGACGCGCTCCCCAGTCCGTCGGAGGTGCGGGAAGCCCGGGAATCGGCCATGATTCTCCTTCAGTTAAAGCGCGTCCGTGATGCGCCGTTCATTCAAACCTGTTCATTCAGCTGAACAGTAACCATCATAATGTCTGGGGCATGGATTTGTTCCCCTGCGCCCGCTTGCCGGGACGGGGGAAGCCGGCAGCCCTGGACAAGGGACTCCGGCAGCGCGGGACCTTTGACTCTGGAGGGAACTGACGCCACGCCTCAAACTGTTTCACATTTCCAAAAATTCACTGTATATTCAATTCAAGCCTTCCACCGCGGCATCCCCCAATAGCCGCGGTGGAAGGCTTTTCCAATTTCCCGGCAGCATCGCAAGGCCGGGAATCATGCGGCGTCGGCAATAGCCTCCCTCAGCCGCCAGCCTCCGCCGAGTCCGTCGCGGATCAGTTCCATGGTGGTCAGAGCCGAATTCTCGTTCCTGCCCAGCCTTGCCTGGACGCGCCACACCTCGATGTCCACCCTGCCCAGGCCCTTGGGCATCCTGCGCTCGGCCTCCCACCAGCTCACACGCTCAAACCACCGGACAGGTTCCGCGCCGATGGTCCATTCCCGGCCGCCGCGGAGTATCGAGAGCGGCCGGCCGTCCGGGGCCATCCTCATCATGATGTGTTCCATGCCGCCACACTATGGACGGGGTCCGACAATCACTCTATGGCAGCAAACACAAAAAACCCCGCCATCGCGGCCTGGTCAGGCTGCAAAAACGGGGTTCTGCTGGTGGGTCCTACCGGGATCGAACCGATGACATCCACGGTGTAAACGTGGCGCTCTACCAGCTGAGCTAAAGACCCAAACGATGATTTCCGCGCCTCAGCGCTTCAACCAACGAACAGCAACTGTACCGGATGCAACGTGCAGAAAGCCAATCGGCAACCACCCGAGCGGGCCGGTGAGGTGCACGTCACAGATCCGGCAGCTCGGCGGCGAGCCAAGTGAGGGATTCGCTAACGCCGGCCTCCAGTTTGATGGTCGCAAGGTCGTCTCCGCGCGTAGCTCCCCTATTGATGATGACCACCGGCTTCTCCTGCTTGGCGGCATGCCGGACGAAGCGAAGCCCGCTCATGACCGTCAGTGAGGATCCTGCAACAACCAGGGCGCCGGCCTCGTCGACCATGGCGTAGGAGCGTTCAACCCGGTCCTTTGGTACGTTTTCGCCGAAATACACAAAGTCGGGCTTGAGGGTTCCCCCGCAGGCCGGACAGTGCGCCACAACGAAACTGCGGATGAGGGCCGAATCCTCCACCGTGGCGTCGGCGTCCGGCGCCATCTCAACCACGCCGTCCGCAAGGGCCTGCTCCAGGAATCCGGGGTTCAGCTCCTCCAGCACTCCGGCCAGCAGCGTCCTGCTGTAGCGGCGGGCGCAGGTCAGGCAGGCCACCCGGTCGAAGCGGCCGTGGAGGTCCACCACGTTCACGCTCCCGGCGTCCTCGTGGAGCCGGTCCACATTCTGGGTGATCAGGCCGGTCAACAGGCCGCGCTGCTCAAGCCGGGCTGCTGCCGCGTGGCCGTCATTCGGGTCGGCGCGCCGCAGGTGGGACCAGCCGATATGGTTCCGCGCCCAGTACCGTTGGCGGTTGCCGGCGTGCCCGATGAACTCCTGATAGGTCATGGGCGCCCTCGGGGCAGCATCCGGACCCCGGTAGTCCGGTATGCCGGAGTCGGTGCTGAGGCCGGCTCCGGTGAGGAGTGCGAAGCGTGTTCCAGCTATCGCGTCCCTGATGCCCCGGAGGACGCCGAGCTCGTCAGGGGCAGGGGCGGCGGCACCCACCGGCGGCAGACTGGCGAAGCCAGTCATGCCGAGCCCGGGGTGCCGCTGCCTCATGGGGTCAGTTCCCGCCAAGCTCCGACAGGGCTGCACGGTAGGCGGCCAGGTCACGGGCCTGGCCGCGAGGATTCACCACGACGTACCGAATGATGCCGTCCGCATCGATGATGAAAGTACCCCGTTGGGCCATGCCGCTGTTGGGGTCGAAGACGCCGTATTGGGCGGCAACTGCCCCATGGGGCCAGAAGTCGGCCAGCAGGTCGAATCCGTACCCTTCCTTTTCCGCGTAGGCCCGCACAGTGAACTTACTGTCCACGGAAAGGGCCAGGACGGTGGCATTCGCGTCCTCAAACAGCGAAAGGTTGTCCCGGATTTCACAGAGCTCGCCCGTGCAGATTCCCGAAAAGGCGAACGGATAGAACACGACGACGACGTTGCGTCCCCGCAATTCCGACAGCCGGACGGGTTCGCCGTACTGATTGACCAGTTCAAAGTCGGGCGCTAAGTCTCCGACCTCGGGAACAGCGGGGGCGTCAACGGCACCGTCAACCGTTTGCAGTTGCTGGAGCGTCACTTGTTCTTCCTGGTGACCAGGCGCGTTGCGCTCCAGTCCTTGGAAACGCCAGGTGAAGTGGTGAGGTGGAGCCCTGCCGTGGGTGCGGCTTCCTGGATCTCCGCCGGCGACACGTAGCCGTGCCTGCCCGACTTGGGAGTGAGTACCCAGACCACACCGTTCTCACTCAAAGTGGTGAGGGAATCCATGAGGGTGTCAACCAGGTCTCCGTCGCCGTCCCGCCACCAAAAAATGACGGCGTCAACAACGTCATGGTCGTCTTCATCAAGGAGTTCAGAACCGGTCAGGTCCTCAATATCGTCACGTAAGTCGAAGTCGACGTCGTCGTCGTAACCGAACTCCTGAATCAGATCCCCGTTTTTGAAACCCAATTTTTCCGCCACATTTACCGAAGTGGCGGCGTCGGCCTCGCTCACGTGTTCCTCCAATGCTTAGTCATCTGCATAAATCTAGTGATTTCCATTACTACAAGCCAACACCCTTTGTGCCTGCTCTTCAAGCTGTTGCCCCTGCGATCCCACTTATTCTGCGTCACATCAGGGCTTGGCGACGGACCGGCCTTGCGGCTTTCCGTCACACAACCAGTATGACGTCAAATACGACAGGCACGTCAGGCAGCGGCTACGCATCGGATAGCTCTCACGGCTAGAGTGGCTGATGACGACTATGCCGGCGGGGCGATCGCCCTGGTTTTAAGAGGCCATAGACGTGATAGGACCCTGCCCGGCGCACATGACCGGGCTGATGTAACCGATACGTCGCACACGTCGCGTTCACGCCAGGCAGTTACCCTGCCGGACCTGAGGGCGCCGATGCATGCGCGCAAAGAGAGGTTGGACGTGGCTGCAGGAGAAGATACCTCCCATATCCTCAGCGGGTTGACTAACCAGCTGCCTGATCGTGATCCGGAAGAGACCGCCGAATGGATTGAGTCCCTGGATACGCTGATCAGGGAACAGGGCACCGAGCGTGCCCAGTACATCATGCGCAGTCTCCTGCAGCGTGCCGGCGCCCAGAGCGTCGGGGTTCCGATGGTCACCACCACGGACTATGTGAACACCATTCCCGCGGACCAGGAAGCACCGTTCCCGGGCAACGAGGAATACGAGCGCCGCTACCGGGCGTACATGCGCTGGAACGCCGCGGTCATGGTGCACCGGTCCCAGCGCCCGAACATCGGGGTCGGCGGGCACATCTCCACCTACGCCGGAGCCGCGACCCTGTACGAGGTCGGGTTCAACCACTTCTT
This sequence comes from Arthrobacter sp. PvP103, assembly GCF_017833075.1. NCBI lineage: Bacteria > Bacillati > Actinomycetota > Actinomycetes > Micrococcales > Micrococcaceae > Arthrobacter > Arthrobacter sp. PvP103. Next base: position 483,384 of record NZ_JAFIBQ010000001.1, read on the forward strand.
CCGCGGCAAGGACCACCCCGGCGGCGGGGACCAGGTCTTCTTCCAGGGCCACGCCTCCCCGGGCATGTACGCCAGGGCGTTCATGGAAGGACGCCTGACCGAGGAGGACCTGGACGGGTTCCGGCAGGAAAAGTCCAAGGCCGGCCACGCCCTGTCCTCCTACCCGCACCCGCGGCTGATGCCCGGGTTCTGGGAATTCCCCACCGTGTCCATGGGCATCGGGCCGATGAACGCGATCTACCAGGCCCAGTCCAACCGGTACCTGCACAACCGCGGCCTGAAAGACACCTCCGACCAGCAGGTCTGGGCGTTCCTGGGCGACGGGGAAATGGACGAGCCCGAGTCCCGCGGCCTGCTCCAGCTCGCCGCGAACGAGAACCTGGACAACCTGAACTTCGTGATCAACTGCAACCTCCAGCGCCTGGACGGGCCGGTGCGCGGCAACGGGAAGATCATGCAGGAACTCGAAGCGTTCTTCCGCGGCGCGGGCTGGAACGTCATCAAGGTCGTCTGGGGCCGGGAATGGGATGACCTCCTGGCCAAGGACAACGACGGGTCCCTGGTGAAGATCATGAACGAGACCCCGGACGGGGACTACCAGACCTACAAGGCCGAATCCGGCGGGTTCGTCCGCGAGCACTTCTTCGGGAAGACCCCGCAGACCAAGGACATGGTCGCGGACCTGAGCGATGACCAGATCTGGAACCTCAAGCGCGGCGGCCACGACTACCGCAAGGTCTACGCCGCGTACAAGGCAGCCACCGAATTCAAGGGCAAACCCACCGTCATCCTGGCCAAAACGGTCAAGGGCTACGGCCTCGGCCCGCACTTCGAAGGCCGCAACGCCACACACCAGATGAAGAAACTCACCCTCGACGACCTCAAGTCGTTCCGGGACCACCTGCGCATCCCGATCACGGATGAGCAGCTCGAGGGCGATCCCTACCAGCCGCCGTATTTCCACCCCGGCAACGATGCGCCGGAAATCGCGTACATGATGGAGCGCCGGGCCGCCTTGGGCGGTTCCGTTCCGGAGCGCCGCAGCAAGCATGCCGCCATCACGCTTCCCGACGCGAAGTCCTATGAGGTGGCCAAGCGCGGTTCGGGCAAGCAGCAGGCTGCCACGACCATGGCGTTCGTCCGCCTGCTCAAGGACCTCATGCGGGACAAGGAGTTCGGCAAGCACATCGCGCCGATCATCCCCGATGAGGCGCGTACGTTCGGCATGGATGCGTTCTTCCCGACGGCGAAGATCTATAACCCCAAGGGCCAGAACTACCTCTCCGTGGACCGGGACCTGGTCCTGGCCTACAAGGAATCCGCCCAGGGCCAGCTGATCCACCCCGGCATCAACGAAGCCGGCGCCGTCGCAGCCTTCACCGCCGCCGGCACCGCCTACGCCACCCACGGCGTCCCGCTGATCCCGGTCTACGTGTTCTACTCCATGTTCGGCTTCCAGCGCACCGGCGACGCCTTCTGGGCCGCCGCGGACCAAATGACCCGCGGCTTCATCATCGGCGCCACCGCAGGCCGGACCACCCTCACCGGAGAAGGACTCCAGCACGCCGACGGCCACTCCCCCATCCTCGCCGCCACCAACCCGGCCGTCGTCACCTACGACCCCGCCTACGGCTACGAAATGGGCCACATCATCCGCGACGGCATCGAGCGGATGTACGGACCGGACTCCACTGACCGGAACCTGATGTACTACATCACCGTCTACAACGAACCCATCACCCAGCCGGCAGAGCCGGACGAGCTGGACGTTGAAGGCGTGATCAAGGGCATCTATCTGCTCGCACCGGCCAAGATTGACGGCCCCCGCACGCAGATCCTGGCCTCGGGCGTTTCGGTGCCCTGGGCGCTGGAAGCCCAGCGGATCCTGGCCGAAGACTGGGGCGTCTCCGCGGACGTCTGGTCCGTCACGTCATGGAACGAACTCCGCCGCGACGCCATGGCCGCCGAGGAAGAGGCCTTCCTCAACCCGGGCCAGCCGGCGCGCGTGCCGTTCGTCACCGCGCAGCTCGAAGGTGCCACCGGCCCTATCGTGGCTGTCACGGACTACATGAAGGCCGTCCCGGACCAGATCCGCCAGTTCCTCCCAAACGAGTTCGCCTCGCTCGGCGCGGACGGCTTCGGCTTCTCCGACACCCGCGCCGCAGCACGCCGCTTCTTCAAGAACGACATCCACTCCATCGTGGTCCGTTCACTGGAGATGCTCGCGCGCCGCAGCGAGGTGGACGCCCAGGCTCCTGCCCAGGCCATTGAGAAGTACCGCCTGCATAACGTGAATGCGGGTTCCACCGGAAACGCCGGAGGCGAATCCTGACGTTCCACCCCTAGCCAGGGAGATTGACGGCGGCGGTCCCCACCAAAGGCGGGGGCCGCCGTCGTCGTTCCCGCCCTGAGTTGGCCTGACCGGGCGGGCCTGTGACGCAGCGCAAATCGAGTTGTAGCCTTTGCACAAATGGAGCTTGGCCTGCGCGCACCGTATGCTCGATGCATGGCAGAGCCAACCCCCACCCCCGCAAAGCGCAAGCCGGCCTCGCGCGCCCTGACGCCGGAAAAAGCCCAGACGTTGAAGAAACTCCGGGCGAGCGTGGGACAGCTGTCCACCACCACGATGCGCCAGCTGGAGAAATCGCTGCCCTGGTACAGCCGGCTCAGTTCCGACGAGCGGTCCGCCCTCGGGATGGTCGCCCAGAACGGTATTGCCGCCTTCGTGACATGGTACGAGCGGCCAAGCTCGCCGTCATGGATCCTCACCGACGTCTTCGGGACCGCGCCCACCGAACTGACCCGCTCCATCAGCCTGCAGAAGGCCCTCCAGCTCATCAGGATCGTGGTGGAGGTGGTGGAGGACCAGGTGCCCGTGATCGCCCCGGAGGCGGATCAGCCGGCACTGCGTGAAGCCGTACTCCGCTATTCACGTGAGGTCGCCTTTGCCGCCGCCGATGTCTACGCACGGGCCGCAGAGTCCAGGGGCTCCTGGGACACCCGTCTGGAAGCCCTGATCGTCGACGCGATCCTGCGCGGCGAGAACACCGATGCCTTGCGGTCCCGCATTGCCGCCCTCGGCTGGAAAGCCCAGGAGCGTTTTACCGTGATGGTGGGCAATTCGCCGTCGGAACCCAGCGCCAGTTACGTCAGCGAGCTGCGCCGGACTGCCGGCCGGTTCGCCGAAGACGCGCTGGTGGGGATCCAGGGCGACCGCCTCATCCTCATCCTGGGAGGCGTCCAGGACCGGGAGAGCGCCTACCTTAAACTCAGCGAACTTTTTGCCCCGGGTCCTGTCGTCTACGGACCCGAAGCGGGTTCCCTGCTGGAAGCGAGCAGTTCGGCCCAGTCGGCTTTCGCGGGGCTCACGGCTGCACGCGCCTGGCCCTCGGCCCCGCGCCCCGTTGCTGCCGACGACCTGCTGCCGGAGCGTGTCATTTCCGGGGACGACGCCGCACGCAGGTCGCTCATCAAGAACATCTACCGGCCATTGATCGCTGCGTCCAACGGCCTGGTGGAGACCCTTGGTACCTACCTCGAACTCGGGCACTCGCTGGAAGCAACGGCCCGTGAACTCTTTGTGCACGCCAATACCGTCCGCTACCGGCTCAAGCGCGTCTGTGACGTCACAGGCTGGGATCCGCTCCTTCCGCGGGAGGCGTTTGTGCTTCAGGCAGCCCTCGTGGTGGGGCGGCTTTCCGTGCCGCCCAAGGCACCCGCCGAACGCCAGCCGTCCCGGAACGGCAACTGAACCGTTGTAGACTTCCTACAAACTGACCCAGTGAGCTTGGTGCATGAATACACCGAGAATCACGCGGTAATTTGGAAAGCTGGATACGTGCTTGCAATCGTCTGCCCTGGACAGGGCTCCCAGACCCCTGGTTTTCTGGCCCCTTGGCTGGAACTGCCTCCCGTCGCAGGCCATTTGGCCTCCCTCAGTGAAATAGCAGGCATCGACCTCACCGCACACGGCACCACGTCGGATGAGGACACCATCAAGGACACGGCAGTGGCCCAGCCGCTGATCGTTGCGGCCGGACTGGTGGCCGCCAAGTCGCTGTTTGACGTCGAACTCAACACCCTGCCCGTCATCCTCGCCGGACATTCCGTCGGTGAGATCACAGCGTCGGCGCTTGCAGGTGTCCTCACCGAGACCGAGGCAATGACCTTCGTGCGGGAACGTGCCAACAGCATGGCTGCCGCAGCAGCCGTCACCCCCACGGGCATGAGCGCAGTGGTTGGCGGCGACCCTGCCGAGGTCCTGGCGGCCATTGAGGCCTCCGGCGCTACGCCTGCCAACGTTAACGGTGCCGGCCAGACCGTCGCTGCGGGCACGTTCGAGCAGCTCAAGGCGCTGGCGGAGAACCCCCCGGCCAAGGCCCGCGTGATCCCGCTGAAGGTGGCCGGCGCCTTCCACACCTCGCACATGTCACCGGCGGTCGCTGCCCTGGAAGCCCTGAAGCCGTCGCTCAAGCCCCGGAACCCGCAGGTGCCGTTGCTGTCCAACTTTGACGGCAAGGAAGTGACCGACGGCGACGCAGCAGTCGGCAGCCTCATCGCCCAGGTCTCCCGACCGGTCCGCTGGGACCTCTGCATGGAAACGCTGGTGCAGCGCGGCGTCACCGGAGTCATTGAACTTGCACCGGCCGGAACCCTGGCCGGACTCGCCAAGCGGGGCATGCCCGGAGTGAAGACGGTCGCCGTCAAAACCCCGGACGATCTCACCGCTGCCCTTGCACTATTCGCAGAACTGGAGGGACAGGCATGAGCGCTCCCGTACTCAAGCAGGCACCGCTGCGGGAACACACCCGCATCCTCGGACTGGGCGCCTACCGGCCCAACGTCATCGTCACCAACGAGGATGTGTGCCAGTGGATCGATTCCTCGGATGAATGGATCCGGCAGCGTACCGGGATCGTGACCCGCCACCGCGCACCCGCAGACGTCAGTGTCATTGACATGGCGGAAGGCGCAGCCCGCGAAGCCCTGGCGAAGGCCGGCATCGAAGCCAGCCAGCTGGGCGCCGTCATCGTCTCCACTGTTACGCACCCGTATGCGACGCCCTCTGCTGCCGCAAGCCTGGCAGACCGCCTCGGCGCAACGCCTGCTCCGGCCTTCGACATCTCGGCTGCGTGTGCCGGCTATTGCTACGGCATTGCCCAGGGCGACGCCCTGGTCCGCTCCGGAGCGGCTGAGTACGTGCTGGTGGTGGGAGCCGAGAAGCTCTCCGACGTCATCGACAACACCGAGCGCACCATCTCCTTCCTGCTTGGTGACGGCGCCGGCGCCGTGGTGATCGGCCCCTCCGACACACCCGGCATCGGTCCGTCGGTCTGGGGTTCGGACGGCAGCAAGTGGGATGCCATCGGCATGACACATTCGCTGCTTGATGTGCGTGAACTCGCCTTGGCTGCGAACAAGTCCGGAGCGCTGAGCGCCGAGGAGGCCGAGGTAACGGACGCTGCGATCTGGCCCACCCTGCGCCAGGACGGCCAGACCGTGTTCCGCTGGGCGGTTTGGGAAATGGCCAAGGTGGCCCAGCAGGCTCTCGACGCCGCCGGCATCACAGCGGAAGACCTAGTGGCTTTCGTTCCCCACCAGGCCAACATGCGCATCATCGACGAAATGGTCAAGAAGCTCAAGCTTCCCGAGAGCGTCAAGGTGGCCCGGGACATCGCTGAAGCCGGAAACACCTCGGCAGCTTCCATTCCGCTGGCCACCCACCGCCTGCTGCAGGAAAATCCCGAACTCAGCGGCGGACTCGCACTGCAGATCGGATTCGGCGCAGGTCTGGTGTTCGGCGCCCAGGTCATCGTGCTCCCGTAGCCGAACCTTTTACCCACAACTGAATACGTTCTGAACAGTACGGATTCGCGAACCAAGCCGTAATCGCGGCTTGAATCATTTCCGGCAGTACATGCCGGCAACAACAAGAAAAGGAGCCATCAATGGCTAGCAACGAAGAGATCCTGGCCGGCCTGGCTGAAATCGTCAACGAAGAGACCGGCCTCGCCACCGAAGCAGTCGAGCTGGACAAGTCCTTCACCGAGGACCTGGACATCGACTCCATCTCCATGATGACCATCGTGGTCAACGCCGAAGAGAAGTTCGGCGTGCGCATCCCGGACGAAGAGGTCAAGAACCTCAAGACCGTCGGTGACGCTGTCAGCTTCATCGCAAACGCACAGGCCTAGTCCTGGCTCCTGCCGGCAACGGCCTGCACTGGTATCCGGTCCGGAGCGCTGATGAAGCGCCCCGGACCGGGCACCGCTGAACGACCTCAAGTTTTCCCCACGCATCCCCGGCCAGGCATCTCCCCGGATACGGCATGCGCACCGATAGAGAGTGATCCCATGGCACGCAAAGTAGTCATTACCGGTCTGGGTGCCACCACGCCCATTGGCGGCGATGTCCCCACAATGTGGAATAACGCGCTGAAGGGCGTCTCCGGCGCACGCACGCTTGAGGATGACTGGGTGGCAAAGTATGAACTGCCCGTTCACTTCGCTGCCCGCGCCTCCACCCCCGCACTGGATGTCCTGAGCCGTGTGGAAGCAAAGCGGATGGACCCCTCCACGCAGTTCGGCGTCGTCGCCGCACGCGAAGCGTGGGCCGACTCCGGCATCACTGAAGTCGACCATGACCGCCTGGCAGTGGCCTTTGCTACGGGCATCGGCGGCGTATGGACCCTGCTGGACGCCTGGGATACCCTGCGCGAAAAGGGTCCGCGACGCGTTCTGCCCATGACCGTGCCCATGCTCATGCCCAACGGAGTGGCTGCAGCGGTAAGCCTTGACCTTGGTGCCCGCGCAGGCGCCCACACCCCGGTGTCCGCCTGCGCTTCCGGCACTGAGGCCCTGCACCTCGGACTGGACCTCATCCGCTCAGGCAAGGCCGACGTCGTGGTCTGCGGCGGCGCCGAAGCGGCGATCCACCCGATGCCCATTGCCGCGTTCGCCTCGATGCAGGCGCTCTCCCGACGCAACGATGATCCTGAGCACGCGTCCCGCCCCTATGATACGGGCCGCGACGGCTTCGTCATGGGCGAAGGCGCGGGAGCTTTGGTCATCGAGGCTGAGGAACACGCGCTTGCCCGTGGAGCCCGGATCTACGGTGAGCTCGCCGGAACGTCTGTGACAGCAGACGCGTACCACATCACCGCGCCGGACCCCCAGGGCCTGGGCGCCACCCGTGCCCTGAAGGCGGCCATGTTCGACGGCCGTATCCAGCCGGAGGAAGTCGTGCACGTCAACGCGCACGCGACGTCCACGCCCGTAGGTGACAAGCCCGAGTACACCGCCCTTCGCGCCGCCCTGGGATCTCACGTGGACAACGTTGCGGTCTCCGCGACGAAATCCCAGATGGGCCACTTGCTGGGCGCTTCGGGCGCCGTAGAGGCCGTGCTGACCGTTCTGGCTGTGTACGAGCGCAAGGCTCCTGTAACCATCAACCTGGAAAACCAGGATCCGGAGATTCCGCTGGACGTCGTCACGAAGACGGCCCGCGAGCTGCCCTCGGGCAGCATCGTGGCGCTGAGCAACTCGTTCGGCTTCGGCGGCCACAATGCCGTCATTGCAGTCCGCAGCGTCTAGCGTCCCCGGTTGCACAGCAAGAGGCCCCTGCCGTCCGGCAGGGGCCTCTTGCGTTATGGAGGGTATTGCTGAGCGGCCAGGTTGTGTCCGCCCGCGCTGTGCCGGCCGCGCGGAGGCCCGGTCAGCCCACCTGGTGCAGCCAGCGAACGGGAGCGCCCTCGGCGGCGTGCCGGAAAGGCTCCAGCTCTTCGTCCCAGGCCTCACCGAGGGCAAGGGACAGCTCATGGTATACGGCGGACGGGTCGCCGGCGCCGGACTCGTAGGCGTAGCGGATGCGGTCCTCGGAAACCATGATGTTTCCGTGCACGTCCGTGACGGCATGAAAGATTCCCAGTTCCGGGGTGTGTGACCATCGGCCGCCGTCCACGCCCTGGCTCGGCTCCTCGGTGACCTCATAGCGCAGGTGCGCCCAGCCACGGAGGGCAGACGCCAGCAGCGCACCGGTCCCCGGGCTGCCGGTCCAGGACAGCTCCGAACGGAACATTCCGGGCGCAGCAGGCTGAGCAGTCCACTCAAGGTCCGTACGCTTGTCCACGACCGACCCGATGGCCCACTCAACGTGGGGGCACAGGGCGGTCGGGGCCGAGTGAACGAACAAGACACCGCGGGTCATTGCAACAGACATTCCATCCTCCATAGCTGTAGGTACGTCTTCCCCAACGACCTCTGCCTGGATGTGTGTCTGCCGCGCCGGGTCCGCATGCTGCCGGTGGTCCCTGCAAGACTATGAAATTAGTGCCCGGCGAAACTTGAAGCTGCTTGAGGGCGAGCTTCAAGCCTGACTTGAAAGTTGCCGGGCGTGATTCTTATTGTGCCGTACCCCGCCTAATTACGCCAGTGCAATTCGGCGCGCCGGAGGTCATCAAGAAATCCTGCTCTCCGGTTGACAGGGCCTTGACCGCGGGCCGGCGGGGCCTCGTCCCCGGCCGGAGGGGCCTAGTCGGCGAAGGGCGGGACCGAACGGCAGCCGTTGGATGCGTTTCAGGCTCGGGGGTGCGCCTGCTGGTAGCTTTGCCGCAGCCGGTCGACCGAGACGTGGGTGTAGATCTGCGTGGTTGCCAGGCTGCTGTGACCGAGGATTTCCTGCACTGCCCTAAGGTCGGCTCCGCCGTCCAGCAGATGGGTGGCGGCGGAGTGCCGGAGAGCGTGGGGTCCGGTGGCAGCGGTGTCCCCCAGTGCGTCCAGTACGTCTTTAACCACCGTGCGAACCTGCCGCTGGTCCACCCGCCGGCCCCTTGCGCCGAGGAAGAGCGCCGGACCGCTCCCGTCCACAGCCAACACCGGGCGTCCGCGGCGCAGCCAGTCATCCACGGCGACCGCCGCCGGCAGCCCGTACGGAACTGTCCGCTCTTTGTTGCCCTTGCCGACCACCCTGAGCGTCCGCCGGTCGGGATCAAGATCGTCCACGTCCATCCCTGCCAGTTCTCCGACACGGACGCCGGTGGCGTAGAGCAACTCCACCATTGCACGGTCCCGGAGGGCGAGCGGTCCGCCGTCTTCAGCTGCCGCCTTCAGATGGTCGACGACGCGCAGTACCTGTTGCTGGTGCAGGACACCCGGCAGGGACCTTTCCCGTTTCGGCGCCTTAAGTCGCAGCGCCGGGTCGGACCCCAGGAGCTCTTCCCGCACCGCCCAGGAGGTGAAGGACCGGGCCGTAGCAGCACGCCGGGCCAGTGTGGACCGGGACATGCCCGCCTCGCTCTGCGCGCCGAGCCAGCGTCGCAACGTGGCCAGTTCGATCCCGTCGAGGTCAGTGGCGCCGTCTGCTGCCGCCACCGTTAGCAGGCTGTGGACGTCGGACAGGTAAGCGCGCACGGTGTGGGGCGACCTGGCACGTTCACCTTCAAGGTAGCGGCCGAAGCCGCGGGCGGCGTCAGCGAGGGCCGGCGGGAGGTCAGGAGTGTCCACGGTCCAACTTTCCCATTATTTGACTGCCAATCAAGGAACCACGCAGCCAGGGCAGCCAGTTGGAGGAAGTCGCAGGCCTGACGGCAGGGAGTGCAGCGGCCAACGGGCGGGCAGGAGGGCAATTGTCAGCCGGCTTTCCGGGCCCGTTTCCAGCCGCCGCGTTCGGATTCGGCAAGCCCCAGCAACCCCAGCCTGCCCAGGCCGGCCCTGACCGCGTCAGTACTCAGTCCCGCGACCGACGTCAGCTTTTCGACGGAGCTGGTGGATCGGAGCGGCAGTGCGTCGAGGAGGATGAGGTCCTCCAGGGTAAGGCCGTCATGATCGGCACCCTGTGCCGGGGCCTCGTCTGCCAACGATTCGCCGCTGGGAGAGGCAAGTTCCGCGATTTCGCCGGCGTCCGTGACGCAGACGGCTCCCCCTTCCCGAATCAGCCGGTGGCACCCGGCGGAATTTGCGGAATGCACGGACCCGGGAACGGCACCGACGGCCCTGCCCAGGCTCTCCGCGTGGTGGGCCGTGTTCAGTGCACCGGAGCGCCACCGGGCCTCCACCACAACGGTGACTGAGGACAGCGCGGCGATAAGGCGGTTCCGTTGCAGGAACCGGTACCTGGTGGGGGCGGAGCCCGGCGGTACTTCAGCCAGGACTGCACCCTGGTTCGCGACGGTCCTGAGCAGTTCTTCGTTGCCGGACGGGTAGAAGCGGTCCACTCCCCCGGCCATGACGGCTATTGTGGGCATCGCGTCGCCGGCACCGGCCAGCGCGGCCCGGTGGGCGTGCGCATCGATCCCGTAAGCCCCGCCCGACACGATGGTAAAGCCCCGCTGCGCCAACGAATAGGCCAAGTCACCCGTGACGGCCGCGCCATAGCTTGTGCTGTCGCGGGAACCGACCAAGGCAATGGACTTGGCCGCCGCAGGCAGTGGGTGTTCCGTTCCGCGCCACCATAGGCAGATGGGCTCATGAAGGTCCAGGTCGGCCAACTGCCCGGGCCATAGTGAATCGGACGGCATGATCATCCGGCCGCCCAGCCGGTGCATGGTGGCGAGATCCCGCTCCGGAGCGAGGTCCGGGATTCGCGGGGCCCAGCGCCTCAGCGAAGCGCTCATTCCGGGCCAGCTCGCTGTCCCGTTCTCCGCAAGCAAAGCCGTGACCTCCTGTTCAAGCTGCGGACCGGACACCAGTTGGCCTGTGGCGATTCGCAGCCCATCCACTGCCCCGGCGGTCCTGACAAGTGCCAGGCCGACGGCGTCCTGCGGCTCCATTAGGCGCGACAGGGCGGCACGGGCTATGCGTTCATGATCAGTCATCGGATTTCCTTTCAGGCCGCGGCCGGGACAGCTTGCCGGAGTCCCAGCGCCTGTCCGATATCGTCGGGATCCGGGGTGCTACGGCATGCGAGGTCCGCCAGCGTCCAGGCAAGGCGCAGAACGCGGTCGTATCCGCGGGCAGTAAGGACACCGCGTTCGAGCGCGTGGTCCAGGATCCGTGTGGTGGGTGATGCGAGGCGCAGTGCCCCGCGAAGGACACGGCCGGGCACCTGGGAGTTGGTTTCCAACCCAAGGGGGCGGAGTCTCTCCAGCTGGCGCAAACGGGCGTCACGGACCCGTGCGGCAATTTCCTGAGTGCCTTCCTCAGCCCCGGTCCGCCCGAAATCGGCAAGCGAAACCCGCTCCACCTGCAGCTGGATGTCCACCCGGTCCAGGAGGGGCCCGGACATCCGGGCGAGGTACCGGCGCCGCATCATCGGGGTGCAGGTGCAATCGAGCCCCTTCCCCGAGGCTTTGCCGCAGGGGCAGGGGTTGGCGGCCAGCACGAGTTGGAATCTTGCAGGGTAGGCAGCTGTTCCGGCGGACCGGTGGATCACCAGTTCGCCACTCTCCAGGGGTTGCCTGAGCGCATCGAGGACCCGCCGTTCGTATTCCGGGGCCTCGTCCAGGAACAGCACCCCGCGGTGTGCCCTGGAGGCGGCGCCCGGCCGCGGCAGCCCTGATCCGCCTCCGATGATGGCTGCGGCGGTGGCGCTGTGGTGGGGATTCTCAAACGGCGGCCGACGGAGGAGCTGCACGGCGGCTGACGGCAGGGCACACAAGGAGTGGATGGCCGTCACCTCCATGGCCTCGGTGTCAGCCAGGTCCGGCAGCAGGCCCGGGAGCCGTTCGGCGAGCATTGTCTTTCCGGCGCCGGGCGGACCGGACAGGAGCAGATGGTGGGCACCGGCGGCCGCGACTTCGAGCGCCCTCCGGGCGTCCCCCTGGCCTGAGACGTCGCACATGTCGGGTGCCTCCAGCTCTCCGGCCGCAGCATCGCCGGAGGGTTCCTCGTCCTCGGGTTCGAAGTCGAGCGCAAGCTCCGCCGGATCAGCCCCGAAGTCACAGGCGAGTCGGGCCAGGGTCTTGTATCCGCGGACCCGGGCTCCCGCTACAAGTGCCGCCTCAGCCGCATTCGCCTGGGCCACCACTATGTCCGGGTAGCCTGCCTGCACGGCGGCCATCACGGCCGGGAGGATTCCGCGGACCGGCCTGAGCCTGCCGTCAAGGCCCAGTTCAGCGATGAAGACGGTCCGTTCAGTGGAGTGGATGTCATTTGCGGCCCGAAGGACCGCCATTGTGATGGCCAGGTCGAAACCCGAGCCCCGTTTTGGCAGGGAAGCGGGTATGAGGTTGGCGGTGATCTTGCGCCTGCTCAGCGGGATGCCGGAGTTTTGCGCCGCGGACCGGATCCGTTCCTTGGCTTCGTTCAGTGAAGCGTCCGGCAGGCCGAGAATGACGAAGGCCGGGAGCGTCTGGCCGATGTCAGCTTCAACCTCCACGATGTATCCATTGAGTCCCACGAGCGCCACGGAGTACGTCCTGCCCAGGGCCACCTACCCCACCCCCCTCAGATGCTCTACGCGCGGCTGGCCGGCTCCGTCGTCCAGGACGGCAACCACGTCGACGCGGCGGCAGGGCATGCGCAGTTCGTGGTCCCGGCACCATGCCGATGCAAGCCTGTGCAGGCGCGCCAGTTTGGCAACGCCGACGGCTTCAAAAGGATGCCCGTAGGCGAGGGATTTCCGCGTTTTCACCTCGGCGATGACGAGCGAGTCGCCGTCAAGGGCCACGATGTCGATTTCACCTTCGGAACAGCGCCAGTTGCGGTCCACGATCCGCATGCCCTGTGATTCCAGATATCCGGCGGCTAGTTCTTCTCCGCGCCGGCCAAGCAAGTCTTTGGCTCTCATTTCTTACCTCCGCCACCAGCCTGCGGGAGGGCGTGGAAGCGGGCATAGCGGCGAAGGCCGCTATGTGGGAAAGCGCGCTAATCGGGTGCTGTGGAGGAGATGTTGGATCCGGGAAGTACGGCTACGCGCGGGTTCCGCATCTCATGCAGTGGGCAGACTGGTGCGGCCGCTCATCGTAGAAGCCGGCATGGCTGCTCCAGATGTGCCCTAGGAACCAGCAGAGTATTTTCATGGTGAGGTCTTCTCTGATTTCAGCCGGGTAGGCAGTGCCAGTACGAGCCCGCGGTGCTCGACTCAAGCACCGCCAGTATTTATCTGCAGGACGCGAGACCTCTCCGCATCGCGGTAAGCCGTCGGAACAGAACTACGAATCAATCCCATACAGTAGTCTCGCGCCAAGGATGGCAGGGATGCCAGACCCCGGGCAAAAAACGAGTAGTGCAATCCGCTGAACCGGTGGTCAGGGGCGAAGGGCAGGTGCCCGCACCGTCCGGCCGTGTCAGTTGCCGAGATCCACGTCCTTGGGAAGGGCCAGTTCCTCGTTGCGTGGCAGCTCTTCCACGTTGACGTCCTTGAAAGTGATCACCCGGACGCTTTTGACGAACCGGGCCGAGCGGTAGACGTCCCACACCCAGGCGTCCTGGAGGGTGAGGTCAAAATAGACTTCGCCGTCGGCGCTGCGCGCCTGAAGGTCCACGTGGTTGGCGAGGTAGAAACGCCGCTCGGTCTCGACTACGTAGCTGAACAGCCCGACGACGTCACGGTATTCGCGGTAGAGCTGAAGCTCCATGTCGGTTTCATAGTTCTCAAGATCCTCGGCACTCATGGTTCCATCTTGCACTATTCCGCGCTGCCCCGCGGCCAGGGCGGGGAGCCGGGGTTAGAGAATCTGCCAGCTGACCCGGTGGTAGGGCGACGGGCCCGCTGCTTTGAGCGCTTCCTTGTGTGACGCCGTTCCGTAGCCTTTGTTCTCATCCCAGCCGAAGGCAGGGTATTCCCCATGCAGCGAACGCATGATCCGGTCCCGTTCCACTTTGGCCAGGATGCTGGCAGCGGCCACGCTCAGGCACTGCATGTCCGCCTTGACGAGGGTGTGGACCGGCGCGTCGCAGCCCGGACCCGCGGGGGCGTCGTCGAACAGGGAGGCCTGCGTCTCCGGTGAGAGCCAGTTGTGGCTGCCGTCAAGCAACACCACGTCGGGGGTGACCCCGGCGGCCAGGATCTGCAGCCAGGCCCGCGTACCGGCAGTACGCAGGGCAGCGATGATACCCAATGCGTCGATCTCGCCGGCGGAGGCGTGCCCCACCGCCGAGGCGACGCTCCAGTTCCGCACCAGGGGTTCCAGCCGCTCTCGGTCGGCTTCCTTCAGGAGCTTGCTGTCCCGGACGTCGTCCAGCAGCACCGGACGGCTCAGGTCCACGACGGTGATCCCGACGGTCACGGGACCCGCGATGGCGCCCCGGCCTACTTCGTCGATGCCCGCCAGCAGCCTGGCGCCGGAACTCAGGAACCGGTGCTCGTAGTCGAGGGTGGGTGCAACGGACATCTATTTTCCAGCCGGTGCAGGGACGTTCCGGAACACGTCGGGATAATTGCCCAGGCCGGTCAGCCGGTTGAGGGGCCACGCGATAACGGCCGCCTTGCCCTCAATATCGGGCATGTCAATGAAGCCGCCGTTGCTGTCCTGGTGGGCGCGGGAATCGGCCGAGTGGTTCCTGTTGTCCCCCATCACCCAGATCTTGCCGTCCGGGACAACGACGTCGAAGTTGCGGATGTCCGGCACCTCGGCGGGGTTGACGTAGGTCTCGTCCACGGCGGTGCCGTTGATGGTGAGCTTGCCGCCGGCGTCACAGCACACCACATGGTCGCCCGGGAGGCCGATCACGCGCTTGACCAGGTGCTGCTCCGAATTGTCCGGCAGCAGTCCGACGAACGTCAGGCCGTCCTGGACCCAGGTATACGGGCCGTCGGTCTTCTCCGGCGAGGGCACCAGCCATCCCTTGGTGTCCTTGAAGACCACCACATCCCCGCGCTCAAGGGCGAAGGGTTCAGGCACGAGCAGGTTGACGAAGATCCGGTCGTTCACATCCAGCGTGTTGACCATGGATTCGGATGGAATGTAGAACGCCCGGAACAGGAAAGTCTTGATCAGGAAGGACAGCACCACGGCGATGGCCACCACCGTGAGCACCTCCTTGATCCAGAGGTACACCGCCCCGTGGGCTTTGCCTTCTTTAGCCGCTTTCGACGGGCCGGATTTCGAATGTGCGCCGTGCGAACCGGCCGCCCGGCTCCCGGCTCCGGCGGGCAGGCCGGTTTCGGCCGAAGGATCATCAGGCGTGCCTGCGGACGGAGCAACGGTGTCCCTGTCCGTGGCAGTTCCCGTTTGGTCGCCTCCGGCCGAGGCGCGTCCGGCGTCGTGCTTGAACGGATCAGGAGTCCGGGGGTCGGTCTCGGGCATCTACTGTCCGTCCTTCGTCGTCGTGCTAATTTCTGCTGGCCGGGGAACGGCCGCAAATCTGTCAAGTGGCCAGATGATCTGGACCGGCCTGCCAATGACCCGGTCCAGGGGCACCATGCCGCCGCCCGGTGCGCCCAGGAGGCTCCGGGAATCGGCGGACATGGAGCGGTGGTCTCCAAGCAACCATAACCGTCCCGCCGGAACGATCACGCTGAACTTCTGCTTGCTCGCAACGTCTCCGTCATAGAGGTATGGTTCCTCAAGCGCCTGACCGTTCACTGTGAGGCGCTGCTGGTCGTCGCAGCAGACAACATGATCTCCGGGCAACCCGATAACCCGCTTTATGTAGGTTGTATCACTGCCCGTAACGCCAAGCCAGTGACCGGCCGCCGCGGCGGCGTCCTGAAGCTGGCCGTTGCCGCTGTTGAGCGGGGCGAACGTCCCGCGGCCGTCAAAGACTACGACGTCACCGCGCCGGACCGGCTCGGACTGGAAGTCGGTGCGGGACACCAGAATCCTGTCCCCCGCGCCGAAAAGCGGCTCCATGGAGGCGGAAGGTATGTAGTACACGTCCAGCCAGAGTGCGCGGACAAGTCCGCTGACCAGAACGGCCAGCGCCAGTGCCAGAAACACAAAACGCCAGCCCAGTTTCCTGGGCTGGCGTTTTGACTGGTCCATGATCCGTATCCTGTGGCGCTGTTGCGGAAGGCTCCGGCGCGGGCCGGATCCGGGTTCTGGACCCGCCGTGGAAGTCCGGGGACTTACTTGGCGGTGCTGAAGTCGCGCTTTTCCTTGATCTTCGCGGCCTTACCGCGCAGTGCACGCATGTAGTAAAGCTTGGCGCGGCGGACGTCACCCTTGGTGACGACCTCGATCTTGTCGATGATCGGGGAGTGTACCGGGAAGGTACGCTCTACGCCGACACCGAAGGAAACCTTGCGGACCGTGAAGGTTTCGCGGATGCCGTCGCCCTGGCGGCCCAGGACGAAGCCCTGGAATACCTGGACACGGGAGTTCTTGCCTTCGATGATGTTCACGTGAACCTTGAGGGTGTCACCCGCGCGGAACTGGGGAACATCGGTGCGCAGCGACGCTGCGTCTACGGTATCGAGGATATGCATTGATCCACTCCTGGTGAACGCCACAGGTCATCCACTTTGGGTCACGGCAGCCAAGCCCGGGACTATGCCCGGAAATCACTGCCGAAAATTTTCTGATCCGGCTCCGTCACTGATTGGCGGGACCGGGGTGCCGGGCTGTTGGTGGCGCTCCCCCTGTGGCAGGTGCGCACCCAGCAGGCACAAGGACTAATTTTGCCACATTCGGAGGATTCCGGCGAATCCGGAGACGCCTGACGGCGTCGGCGGTCCCGCGGGACGTCAGCCGTCCGCCGGCGCGCCATTCCCGGGCTCCTCCGGGCGGCGCCGGAGATGACCGTCGACGACGTCGTACCCCAGGTCGCCGAGCGCGGCGCGGTCCGCGCGGGGAAGATTGCCGGCGTCGAACTCTGCGAGCAAGTCGGGCCGGCGTTGGGCGGTCCGGCGGTACTGCTGATGCCGGCGCCACTGGGCAATCTTGCCGTGGTTGCCACTCAGCAGAACCGGGGGAACCTCGCGGTCACGCCAGGAGGAAGGCTTGGTGTACACGGGGTATTCCAGCAGCCCGTCCGAGTGTGATTCCTCCACGAGGGATTCCGGATTGCCCACAACCCCCGGAAGGAGCCGGACGATGGCTTCCGTCATGGCCAGAACGGCCACCTCGCCGCCATTGAGGACGTAGTCCCCCAGGCTCATGGGCCGGACCGTGAAGTGCTCTTCCGCCCACTCGATGACACGTTCGTCAATGCCCTCGTAGCGGCCGCAGGCAAAAACCAGCTGCTCTTCCCCGGCGAGCTCGTGTGCCAGCGCCTGGGTGAACCGCTCCCCTGCAGGGGACGGTACGATCAGCACCGGCTTACGGGCGGCGTCGCCGGCCCTGGCTGCCGCTACGGTACTAAGCGCCTGTGCCCACGGTTCAGCCTTCATCACCATGCCGGCTCCGCCGCCGTACGGAGTGTCATCCACCGAGCGGTGCTTATCAGTGGTGAACTCACGGAGATCATGGACGTTCAAGTCCAGGATGCCGTCCTGGCGGGCCTTCCCGATCAACGAAAGTTCCAGGGGCGCAAGGTACTCGGGGAAGATGCTGACGACGTCGATCCTCATTTAGGCGTTGTCTCCGGCCTCAGCCTTGCCCGGCTCCGCCTCGCCCGGCCCGGATTCGCCGGCGTCCGACGTTTCGCCGGAATCTTCAACGTTGATTTCGAAGAGGCCGGGCGGCGGAGTGACCAGGATGTACTTCTCTCCGACATTGACCTCAGGCACGATTTCCTCGACGAAGGGAATCAGGATTTCCTTGCCGTCCGGTGACTCCACCACGATAAGGTCCTGGACCGGAAGGGTGCGGAGACCGGAAATCGTGCCTACGACGGCATCGCCAACGCGGACGTCGAGGCCGACGAGCTCGTGCTCGTACCAGCCTTCGTCGTCTTCCTCCTCGAGTTCTTCGGTCTCGATGAACAGCTTGGCGCCGCGCAGGGCTTCGGCCTGGTTGCGCGTCTCGATGCCTTCGAAGCCCAGCAGCAGGATGTCCTTGTTCCAGCGGGCACTGTCAACGGTGAGCGGCCCCGCCGACGCGGGTTCAACCACGAACCGGGTGCCCGGAATGAATCGGTCCTCCGGCGCGTCGGTCAGGACCTGGACGGTCACTTCGCCGCGGATGCCGTGCGGTTTGCCGATTCGTGCCACCTGAAGCTGCATCTGTTCCTCTGTTCCGGGATTCGTTCTGTTGTGGTTCTACTGCGGCCGGGCCGAAAACAGTCCGGCCCCTCCACCATAATCTGGTGAAGGGGCCGGACTTGAGACAAGTATTGCGGGGCGTTTACCGGCGGCGGTCGGTGTCGACGACGTCGACCCTGACCTGCTCGCCGCCGGCCAGCGCCGCCACGACAGTGCGCAGCGCGCGTGCCGTGCGGCCCTGACGACCGATCACCCGTCCAAGGTCGTCCTGGTGAACCCGTACCTCGAGGGTGTCCCCGCGGCGGTTGTTCTTGGCGCTGACCTTGACGTCCTCGGGACTGTCAACGATCCCGCGGACAAGGTGTTCGAGCGCTTCTGCCAGCAATTTACTCAGCCTCGGTGGTCTCTGCTTCAGCTTCGGTGGAAGCCTCGGCTGCCTCGTCCTTCTTGGCCTTCTTGGTGATGGCTTCCGGGATGATCACGGAACCCTTTTCCGGCGTAACGAAGGCAGCCTTGGGAGCCTTGGTCTTCAAGGTGCCCTCCTGGCCGGGGAGACCCTTGAACTTCTGCCAGTCACCGGTGATCTTGAGGATCGCGGCAACCTGCTCGGACGGCTGTGCGCCGACGCCGAGCCAGTACTGGGCACGGTCCGTGTCGACCTCGATGTATGAGGGCTCTTCGGTGGGGTGGTACTTGCCGATCTCTTCGATGGCACGGCCGTCACGCTTGGAGCGTGCGTCCATGACGACGATGCGGTAGTACGGTGCGCGCATCTTGCCAAAGCGCTTAAGGCGAATCTTTACGGCCACTTTTGTGGTCACTCCTGTTTCTGAAACGGGGTCGAGCCCGGCGTTCTGCACCCGTGGGGCGGGCCGTACTAGGGGGTTCTAAAAGGACAGGATCCGGACGCGGAGAGAGGGGCCACGCAGATCGAGTACCTGTTTATTGTGCCAGATCGGCGGCGGGATTTCGACTTGACACCCGGCGGGCCGTTCAGGAAGACCAGACATACAGCCCGGTCCGGGCGTTCGGATCCACGCTGCCGGCCATCTGTGCGAGCCGCTGGACATACCCGCGGGCCTCTTCGGAACCAAAAGGCATGTCCTCCTCCGCCGCCCACCTGGCAGCCACGTCCTCCAGGACATCGCCCTCGCCTTCGGTCTCGTAGCTAAGGAGTTCGGCGAGCGCACGCACCATGGCGGCCGGCACGCCCAGGAGCGAATCGCTGGCCACGTCCACCATGGCGAGCTCGTAGTCCGCCCCCGACGCGTGGACAGCCGCTCCAGCGAGGTCGCCAAGCTGTTCAATCTCAAAATCGCTGATGTCCGGAATCCGAAGCGCGTCCGGAGCAGCGGGGCCTCCGCCGTCGAGTGCCGCCGCGCGCTTGAGCGCCTCGTCGTGGGTGGAAACAAAGATTTCGGTGAAACCCATGAAAATCATCCTCATTCCGTCGGCGGTGCGATGGTCCGGCGGGCAGCTTCGCAGCCTTCCCGGACTTCCGGCTTCAGCCTAACCCAGAAGAACGCGCAGCTCAGCGCCGCCTCAGCGGACGGCGACGCGGATCCGGTTGCGCCACGGATCCTCAAACCGCAGCTCGGCTCCCGTGTGGTGCGACGCGACGCCGGCAACCCGCAAACGGTCGGCGAGCGCGCCGACGTCGTCCGTTTTTGGCACTTCGATCAGGACTTCTCCCAAACCAAGGGTGTCCCGGCGGGGTCCCGCGCCCCTGCTGTTCCAGACGTTCATGGCCATGTGGTGGTGGTAGCCGCCGGCCGAGACGAACAGGGCCTGCCCGTGCCATCCGGCGGTCTTTTCGAAGCCAAGAGCGCCCACGTAGAAGTCGTGCGCCGACTGGACGTCGCCGACCTGCAGGTGGACGTGCCCGACGCCGGCCGCAGCGTCGCGCTGACCGCTCACCGCGTCCTCAGTCAAGTAGTCCTGCAGGAACCGCTGCGGCGGCAGGGCAAGGCTGTCCATCACCACGTTGGCACCTTCCCACGACCAGGCGGTCCGGGGGCGGTCCCAGTAGAGTTCGATGCCGTTGCCCTCCGGGTCGTTGAAGTAGAAGGCCTCGCTGACGAGGTGGTCTGCGCTTCCCGTGAAAAGCCTCGGTTCATACCGGGCGGCAGAGGCCACCGTGGCAGCGAGCGACGGGCGGTCCTCGAACAGCAGTGCCGTGTGGAACAGCCCCGCCTCGCCCTTCGCCGGGAGGTTAAGCCCGGGGGCCGGCGCCAGATGGACCAGGGGCGCTCCGCGCCGTCCAAGGTACACGCCGCCGTCCTGCTCAGCCACGACGTCCAGCCCGAGCGCGCGCTGGTAATAGTCCGTCATCAGCTTCATGTCGCCCACCTTGAGCATCACCGTGCCCATGGCGAGATCGGCGGGCAGCAGGTCATTGCTGCTGGATTCTGTGGTCATGCCAACTCCAAACTCCGGAAGCTAGGCCGCCGATGTCCGGCGACGCTTACATAGAGTAAATTACTTGAAGGTTCAATTTATTCCTAGCGGAGATGCCGCCCCGAAGAACGATGTGCTTGAGGTGCCGAAGTGTGGCCGGATTGACCCTGGGGTCCAGTTCGCACAGCACGACGTCGGCGCTGGCACCTTCCGCGATGCCGTCCGCTCCCAGCCACTCCCGCGCCGCCCAGGACGCGGCGTCCAGGGCTGACGCCGCGGGCAGGCCGGCGGCGTGGAGCGCCTGGATCTCGTCCACGATCCTGCCGTGGCTGATGACACTGCCCGCATCAGTCCCGGCGTAGATCGCCACGCCCGCTTCGAAGGCCTCGAGGATGCGCTCGTTCCGCCGTTCCCAGAGCGCCTGCATGTGCGCCGCGTACACCGGAAACTTCGCTTTCGCACGAGCCGCGATGTCCGGAAACGTCGCAATGTTGATGAGCGTGGGAACGATGGGAACGCGCTGGTCCACGAACCGGGGGATGTGGCGCGGCAGCAGGCCGGTTCCGTGTTCGATGCAGTCGATGCCGGCGTCGAGCATGTCATCCAGGGTGTCCTCTGCGAAACAGTGGGCGGTCACCCTGGCGCCTTCGTCGTGGGCGGCGCGCACAGCGTCCCGCACCACTGCGGCCGGGAACGACGGCGCAAGGTCGCCGGCGTCCCGGTCGATCCAGTCCCCTACGAGCTTGACCCAGCCGTCACCCGCCAGCGCCTGCTTGCGTACGGCCTCGACCAGTCCTTCCGGTTCCACTTCGATGGCGAATCCCCGGAGGTAGCGGCGCGTCCTGGCGATGTGGCGGCCGGCGCGGATGATGCGCGGCAGCTCCGGCCGCTGCTGGAGCCAGCGCGTGTCGTGGACGGCGCCGGCATCACGGACGAGCAGCGTGCCCGCGTTCCGGTCCGTGACAGCCTGCTCTTCGGCGACGGAATCCGGAACGTCACCGGCTGGTCCTAGCCCGATGTGGCAATGCGCATCGACCAGGCCCGGCAGCACCCAGCCGCTCAACACCAGGTCAGGCGGAGCGGCCGGCCGTGTGAATGTCAGCCTGCCGTCCACGGCCCAGAGGCCCTGCCGTTCCCGGTCGGGGGCGGTGAGCACGGTCCCGCTGAATTCGATGACGCCACGCATGCTTCCAGCCTAGACCGGCCGACTGCCCTCCCCAGTTGTGACCTGCATGTGACACGGACCCGCCCCGGCCCTGTGGTAGCTTCGTCTACGACCACACGGGTGCCCTTGCAAGGGCTGAGATCGGGCTGACGCGGCCTGCGACCGTTGAACCTGTCCGGGTAATGCCGGCGAAGGAAGTGAGTATTCCGTGAATACACAAGAAACACAGCTGATCCCTGCCCAAAACGAGGCCGCCCCCGGCAATTCGGCACCTGCCGAAGCGCAGTCCCTGAAGTCGCACTCGCTGGCATTCATCACCGATGAAGCCACCGGGATCCGGGTGCCGGTGACCGAAATCGCCCTTGAGGACTCACCGGGCGGGGCAGCCAACCCGCCGTTCCGCGTGTACCGGACTGCCGGGCCCGGCAGCGATCCCGTGGTGGGCCTGGAACCTTTCAGGACCCGGTGGATCGAGTCGCGGGCCGACACCGAGCCTTATGGCGGCCGGGAACGGAACCTGCTCGACGACGGCCGGTCGGCCGTGCGCCGCGGCGCCGCATCCGCGGAGTGGAAGGGCGCGCAGCCGTGCCCCGCCGCGCCGTTGAAGGCAGGACTGTCACGCAGATGCACTACGCCCGGCAGGGTGTCGTGACGCCGGAGATGCAGTTCGTTGCCCTCCGCGAAAACTGCGACGTGGAGCTGGTCCGCAGCGAAGTGGCTGCCGGCCGCGCCATCATCCCCAACAACATCAACCACCCGGAATCCGAACCGATGATCATCGGCAAGGCCTTCCTGGTGAAGATCAACGCCAACATCGGCAACTCGGCCGTCACGAGCTCCATCGCGGAGGAGGTCGACAAGCTGCAGTGGGCCACACTGTGGGGCGCCGACACCGTGATGGACCTGTCCACCGGCGATGACATCCACACCACCCGTGAGTGGATCATCCGCAACTCCCCCGTGCCGATCGGCACCGTTCCCATCTACCAGGCACTGGAAAAGGTCAACGGCGAGGCCAACAAACTGACGTGGGAAATTTTCCGCGACACCGTGATCGAGCAGTGCGAGCAGGGCGTGGACTACATGACCATCCACGCCGGCGTGCTGCTGCGGTATGTGCCCCTGACCGCCAACCGGGTGACCGGCATCGTCTCCCGCGGCGGCTCCATCATGGCCGGCTGGTGCCTTGCCCACCACCAGGAGAACTTCCTGTACACGCACTTCGACGAGCTGTGCGAAATTTTCGCCAAGTACGACGTCGCGTTTTCGCTGGGCGACGGGCTGCGGCCCGGTGCGACGGCGGACGCGAACGACGCCGCCCAGTTCGCCGAACTGGATACCCTGGCCGAACTGACGCAGCGCGCCTGGGAGTTCGACGTGCAGGTGATGGTGGAAGGACCCGGCCACGTGCCGTTCCACCTGGTCCGTGAAAACGTGGAACGCCAGCAGGAACTCTGCAAGGGAGCACCGTTCTACACGCTGGGGCCGCTGGTCACGGACATAGCCCCGGGCTACGACCACATCACCTCCGCCATCGGCGCTACGGAAATCGCCCGCTACGGCACGGCCATGCTCTGCTACGTCACGCCCAAGGAACACCTGGGGCTGCCAAACAAGGACGATGTCAAGACAGGCGTCATCACCTACAAGATCGCCGCCCACGCCGCCGACCTCGCCAAGGGCCACCCCGGCGCGCACCAACGCGACGACGCCCTGTCCAAGGCCCGGTTCGAATTCCGCTGGCGGGACCAGTTCGCCCTCTCGCTGGACCCGGTCACCGCCGAATCCTTCCATGACGAGACGCTGCCCGCGGAGCCAGCCAAGACCGCGCACTTCTGCTCCATGTGCGGGCCCAAGTTCTGCTCAATGCGCATCAGCCAGGACATCAGGGACGAGTACGGTTCCGCCGAGGCACAGTCGGCACTCGCCGAGATGGCGGCAGGCATGCGTGAGAAGAGCAACGAATTCCTCGCGGCCGGCGGCAAGGTCTACCTACCCGAGCTGCAGCTTCCAGACCCGGAACGACCGGGCCGGCACGGTGCAGCGACGGGCGACGCTACGACGCCCGTGAGTGCTGACGCCTGCTGACTTCCGCGATGAACGACCGGATAACCCGGTCTCCCTCCACCGAATCCTGAGGCCGGTGTCCGCCCGCGGCAACGCGGTGCTGGGCACCGGTTTCACGCAGGTAACCGGCTATCTCTTCGTAGAGCGGCTCCCAGCCGCCGGTGAGCACGAGCGTGGGGACTCCCGGCACGATCTGCAGTGGCGCCTCCCACGGGGGCGCCTGCAGCCGCAGCCGGCGGGCGGCGTTGAGTGCTTCCGGCGTGGCCGGCCCATCACTGTGCACGGAAAATGCCCGACGGACGAACTCCCGCTGGAAGTCGTCGTCGCCGAGCTGATGCCGCACGTCAAAAAGCGGCTGCATCAAGGCGCGGTGCGCAGCAGTGGCCGGCAGTTCGGCGGTCAGTGACAGGCAGGCGGGCTCCACGAGGGTGAGGGAATGCACCAGGTCCGGGCGTTCCACGGCCGCCATCATGGCCGCAATGGCGCCCTGGGCATGGGCCACGACGTGCCCGCCGGCCGCGCCCCGGCCATCGTCCGCCAAGGCCCCCAGCACAATCCCGGCGTCCGCCTGGAAGTCCGATTCGACGGGCTCCGCAGACGCGTCGAAACCGTGCCGGCGCAGGAACAGTGCGTCGTAGGCCAGGGCCATGCCGTGCTGCTTGGGCCACGCGGCAGACCCGAAGGCTCCCGAACCGTGGACGAACACTACGCGCTGCTTAAACATGCCCCAACCCTATGGCAATGGCCGGACAATTCGGCCGGTCGACATCGAACCTGCCGGCAGCCACGTTGACCGTTCGTGAAACCGCGCCGCCAGTAACTACTTGCTCCCGCCGAGGAACTTGTCGAAGCCCTTGGGCAGGTTGAGCTGTGACGGATCGAAGTCCGCTCCCTGCTGACCGAAAGCCGCTCCGGTCGGAAGCGCCTTGCCGGCGCTGGCGCGCCGGGCCTCGGCGTCGCGGAGTTCCTGCGCTGCCTTGGCCGGGTTTCCGGACTTGGCCTTCTTCTTTGGTGCGTTCTTGGCGCCCTTGCGGGCTCCTCCGCCGCCGCCCATGCCCGGCATTCCAGGCATGCCCGGCATTCCGCCGCCGGCTGCCATCTTCTTCATCATCTTCTGTGCCTGGGCAAACCGCTCCAGCAGCCCGTTGACGTCCGACACGTGCATGCCCGAACCCTTGGCGATGCGTGCCCGGCGCGAGCCGTTGATGATCTTGGGGGCAACGCGCTCATGAGGGGTCATGGAGCGGACGATCGCTTCGACGCGGTCGATTTCGCGTTCGTCGAACTGCTCGAGCTGCTGGCGGATGTTCTGCGCGCCCGGCATCATCATGAGCATTTTCTTCATGGAGCCCATGTTGCGGATCTGCTGCATCTGGGCCAGGAAGTCGTCCAGCGTGAAGTCTTCCTGGTCGGCGAACTTCTTCGCCATCCGGGCCGCTTCGTCCTTGTCCCAGGACTTTTCAGCCTGTTCGATCAGCGTGAGAACGTCGCCCATGTCGAGGATGCGGGACGCCATGCGGTCCGGGTGGAACAGCTCAAAGTCGTCGACGCCTTCACCCGTTGAAGCGAACATGACGGGCTTGCCGGTGACCGACGCAACGGACAGGGCGGCACCGCCGCGTGCATCGCCGTCGAGCTTGGAAAGGACGATGCCGGTGAAGTTAACACCTTCGTCGAATGCAAGCGCCGTGTTGACGGCGTCCTGCCCGATCATCGAGTCGATGACGAAGAGCACTTCGTTGGGCACGATCGCCCGGCGGATCTGGCGCGCCTGCTCCATCATTTCGGCATCCACGCCGAGTCGTCCGGCGGTGTCCACGATGACGACGTCGTGGAGCTTCTGGCGCGCTTCCTCAACACCGGCACGGGCAACTGCCACCGGGTCGCCGGCCGGGTGGTCCAACTCCATGGAGGTGGCACCCGGGTGCGGGGCGAAGACGGGCACCCCGGCGCGCTGCCCGACAACCTGGAGCTGGTTGACAGCGTTGGGCCGCTGGAGGTCGCAGGCCACGAGCATGGGGCTGTGGCCCTGGGACTTCAGCCATTTGGAGAGCTTGCCGGCGAGGGTTGTCTTGCCGGCACCCTGGAGACCCGCGAGCATGATGATGGTGGGGCCCGTTTTGGCCAGGCGGATACGCCGGGTCTCGCCGCCCAGGATTTCGACGAGTTCCTCGTTGACGATCTTGACGATCTGCTGGCTCGGGTTCAAGGCACCGGACACCTCGGCGCCCAGGGCCCGCTCGCGCACCCGGCCCGTGAACTCGCGGACCACGGGCACGGCAACGTCAGCGTCCAGAAGGGCCCGCCGGATCTCGCGGACCGTGGCGTCAACGTCCGCCTCGGTGAGGCGGCCCTTGCCGCGGAGATTCTTGAAGGTTGCTGTCAACCGGTCAGAGAGTGAATTGAACACGCGCCGTGCACTTCTTTCAGTGGATCTACAGCTGGCGGCCGGTGCGGCTCGCCAGAGTCGTGACTGTTGTTGGCCTGGACCAACTGCCTCGACAACGGGACTCGACTATCTAGGGTACCAAGACAGCCCTTCAAGATGGCATGCTGGCAGGATGGCCGCCCAAACCACTGTAAAAACACTGCTCATCCTCGGCGCGTCCGGGGACCTCACCGGCCGGCTGCTGCTGCCTGGACTCGCCCGCCTTGCTGCCCGGGGGCGTGCCGACGGGCTGACGCTCGTGGGTGCCGGCTCGGATCCCTGGACCCATGAACAATGGCTGGAACGCGTCGAGACGTCCTTTGCCGATTCGAACTCCCAGGCAGACGCCGTCGGCAGGCGCGAGCTCAAGCGCATTGCGGGATCAACGGCGTACCACCAGCTTGACGTGACCGCAGGCGGGGAGCTGGCCTCCCTGCTTTCCGGCCTGGAAGCCCCGGTGGCCGTCTACTTCGCCCTGCCGCCGCACGTCAGCCAGAAGGCCTGCGAGGTGCTGGCTCCGGAGGAAGTACCCGCCGGCACCCGGCTGGTCATGGAAAAGCCCTTCGGATCCAGTGAGGATTCCGCCCGCCACCTCAACCGGACCCTCGCGGCCCTGGTTCCCGAGGACCACATCCACCGGGTGGACCACTTCCTGGGCAAGGCAACGGTACTGAACATCCTCGGCCTCCGCTTCGCGAACACCTTCCTGGAGCCGATCTGGAACCGCGATTACATCGAGAAGGTGGAGGTCATCTTCGACGAGGACCTCGCACTCGAAGGCCGTGCCCGCTACTACGACGCCGCCGGCGCGCTCCGGGACATGATCCAAAGCCACCTGCTGCAGATCATGGCGCTGATGGCCATTGAGCCGCCGGCTTCCGTTGACGAGCGTGACCTCCGGGACGCTGTAGCCACGCTCCTTCGCGCCAGCAGCGTCAAGGCGCCCTACCGGTCAAGCACCCGGCGTGCCCGGTACACAGCAGGGTCCATCGACGGGCGGGACGTGCCGGACTACGCCAAGGAAAAAGGTGTGGACGCGTCCAGGAACACCGAGACACTCGCGGAGGTACAGGTGGACATCGGCAACTGGCGCTGGGCGGGAGTGCCTTTCATCCTCCGTTCAGGCAAGGCACTCGGGGCAAAACGCAAGGAAGCCGTGGTCACCTTCAAGCCGGTGCCCCATCTTCCCAAGGGATTCACCGGCGTCGATTCGCCGAATCAGCTCCGCATCGGATTCGGGCCCGACACTCTTCAGTTCGACGTCGACGTGAACGGCCCCGGCAATGTCCTAAGCCTTGACCGGGCCACCCTGAACGCCGAACTCAGCGCATCCGAGCTGCTCCCCTATGGCGAAGTACTCGAGGGCGTCCTCACCGGTGATCCGTTGCTGTCCGTCCGGGCGGATACCGCAGAGGACTGCTGGCGTATCATTGAGCCGGTCATCAAGGCATGGGGCCGCGGCAGCGTTCCGCTGGAGGAGTACGCTGCAGGAACATCGGGGCCCGGGGGCTGGCCCGTCTAGGGTCTTCCGAACGCACAAAGCGGGCCGCTACCAAAAGTAGCGGCCCGCTTCACGCGTTGTGCGTGGGCTAGATAGCGGCCGAGCCGCGTTCTCCCGTTCGTACTCTTACAGCTTCGAAAACGTCCACCGTCCAGACCTTGCCGTCGCCGGCACGCCCTGTGTTGGAGCTGGCGATGATGACATCCAGGATGTCGTCCGCCTGTTCGTCCGTGGCCAGGACCTCAACGCGGATCTTGGGAAGCAGGTCCACGTTGTACTCAGCCCCGCGGTACACCTCGGTGTAACCGCGCTGCCTGCCGTATCCGCTGGCTGCGCTGACCGTGAGGCCCTGCACACCGTAGGATTCGAGCCCCTCCCGGATGGAGTCGAGCTTTTCCGGCCGGACGATTGCTGTGATCAGTTTCATGCCCCCACACTTTCCTTACCTGTTGCTGCGTCAGTCTTCTTGCCGTTTTCGGTTATCGGAGCGGACTCCTCGGCCTGCTTGCCGGTGATCAGTTCATGCAGCGGCTGGAAGCTTCCGCCGTGGCCGCCGACGCCGAACTCGTAGGCAGTTTCTGCGTGCAGGCTGAGGTCCACACCCACCACTTCCTGCTCCTGGGAGACGCGGAAGCCCATGGTCTTGTGGATGGCCAGTGCGATCACGGTCGTCAGGATGGCCGAGTAGGCGATGGCGATGCCTGCTGCTGCGAGCTGTGCCCACAGCTGGGTCAGGCCGCCGCCGTAGAACAGGCCGCCGCCGACGCCCTCAACCGGGAGGGCGATGAAGCCCAGGGCGACAGTGCCGATGATGCCCGACACGAGGTGGACGCCAACGACGTCCAGCGAGTCGTCGAAGCCCCAGCGGAACTTGAGGCCGACTGCCAGGGCGGAGGCCACACCGGCGACGACACCGAGGCCAAGTGCACCGATCGGGCTGACGTTGGCGCAGGCCGGGGTGATGGCGACCAGGCCGGCAACAACACCGGAAGCTGCACCCAGTGAGGTGGGGTGGCCGTCGCGGATGCGTTCGGTGACGAGCCAGCCGAGCATGGCAGCTGCAGGTGCGGCAAGGGTGTTGACCCAGATGAGGCCGCCCTGCTCCGCAGTGGTTGCCGCGCCGCCGTTGAAGCCGAACCAGCCGAACCACAGGATGGCCGCGCCGAGCATCACGAACGGGATGTTGTGGGGGCGGTGGTTCGGGTCCTTGCCGAAGCCCTTGCGGTTGCCGATGATCAGGACAAGGATCAGGGCTGCGACGCCGGCGTTGATGTGGACCACAGTGCCGCCGGCGAAGTCGATTGCCGGACCGAGAGCCTGGCCCACTGCGCCTTCGGGCCCGAAGAGGCCGCCGCCCCAGACCATGTAGGCGATCGGGCAGTAAACCAGCGTGACCCAGACGGGGACGAACACGGTCCATGCGCCGAACTTTGCGCGGTCCGCGATGGCGCCGCTGATCAGTGCCACCGTGATGATTGCGAACGTTGCTGCGTAGCCGACCTTGATAAGTCCGTCCGGAGTGGTGATGCCTTCAAGTCCGAACGTCGCGAACGGGTTGCCGACGATCTGCATGAAGCCCTCGCCGGAGCTCATCGATGCGCCCCAGAGCACCCACACCACGCCCACCATGCCGATGGAGATGAAGCTCATCATCATCATGTTCAGCGCGGCCTTCGCACGTGTCATGCCGCCGTAGAAAAATGCCAGCCCTGGTGTCATGAACAGCACAAGTGCCGCCGCAACCATGAGCCATACGTGACCTGCGGTAAGTTCCATGGTGCACGTCCTCCCTTGCCTAGATGCTTAGTTGATCCTGCGGACTGGTCCGCTTGCCCAACGCCTTTTGCGTTCTTAGACGATTTTTGCCGGGCAGTGTTTCGCCGGCGGAGGAATTAGATGTCCGGGTTGTTACAACAACCTCCCGGAAGTAAATGGTGCATATCCTGCTTGTTACGGATATGTTTCACCAGTCCTAAACCGCACATCCCAGCACCCTGCAAGGACAACGGCACCATGACCGATCGATTCCACTCCGGTAAGGCCCTGCCCCGCCGGAATGGTGGCCAAACCGACCATCCCGACGCTGCGGTGCAGCCTCCTTCCCCGCGGCTCCCCCGCGACATTAAAGTGATGCTGGCCGCTGCGTTCCTGATCGCGCTGGGTTTCGGGCTCGTGGCGCCGGTATTGCCCCAGTTCGCGACCACGTTCGACGTCGGGGCAACGGCCGCCGCCGTGATCGTGAGTATTTTTGCCTTCATGCGGCTGCTGTTCGCGCCCGCCGGCGGCGCGCTGATCGTAAGGCTGGGCGAACGGCCGGTCTATGTGGCCGGCCTCTTGATCGTGGCAGCCTCAACGGCGGCCTGCGCCTTCGCCCAGGATTATTGGCAACTGCTCATTTTCCGGGGCCTGGGCGGCGCAGGCTCGGTGATGT
The DNA here is from genome assembly GCF_017833075.1 of Arthrobacter sp. PvP103. NCBI lineage: Bacteria > Bacillati > Actinomycetota > Actinomycetes > Micrococcales > Micrococcaceae > Arthrobacter > Arthrobacter sp. PvP103. Next base: position 513,334 of record NZ_JAFIBQ010000001.1, read on the forward strand.
TTACGGTTGCTTCCATGGCGCTGGTGGTCCGGCTGGCGCCGCCGGAGAGCCGCGGCCGGGTTTCGGGCGCCTACGCGTCCGCATTCCTCATCGGCAACGTCTGCGGCCCTATCGTCGGCGGAATGCTTGCCGGTTTTGGCCTCCGCGTCCCGTTCCTGGCGTATGCCGCTGCTCTGGTCCTGGCCGCGCTGGTGGTCCAGACGCAACTCAGCCACGTGCCCGGCAAATCGCGGAAGGATGGCAGCCTGGAGCCGGCGATGAGGCTCGGCGAGGCGTTGCATGACAGCGCCTACCGTGCGGGGCTGTTCTCCAGCTTCGCCAACGGCTGGGCAACCTTCGGTGTCCGTATGGCCACGGTGCCGCTTTTCGCCGTGGCTGCGCTGAATGCCGGACCGGCTGCGGCGGGTTGGGCGCTGGCGGTCTTTGCCGGCGGCAATGCGGCAGCCCTGACGGTCTCGGGGAAACTTGCCGACAGCCTCGGCCGCAAGCCTTTGATGATCTCCGGGCTGGTGCTCACCGGTGTGGCCACCGCAGGCATCGGTCTGACCCACGACATGCTTTGGTTCCTGGCGGCCTCCGCCGTCGCCGGAATAGGTTCCGGCCTGCTGGGTCCGGCCCAGCAGGCCGCCATTGCCGATGTGATCGGCAACGGACGCTCCGGCGGCCGTGTGCTGGCGGTCTTCCAGATGATGTCCGACGCCGGCGCCATCATCGGCCCGGTCCTTGCCGGCCTCCTGGCGGACCGGCTCGGGTACGGGTGGGCGTTCGGCGTGACCGGCGGGGTGCTCATCGTGGCCGCGGCCGGCTGGCTACTCGCGCGGGAGACCCTCAAACGGCCTGCCTAGCTCAGTAGCCTGCCCGGTCCAGTAGCCAGCCGGGTTGGGACTGCTCAGTTCAGCAGGGCGTCCACGAAGCTCTCGGCATCGAACGGGGCCAGGTCATCCGCGCCTTCGCCCAGCCCGATCAGCTTGACCGGAACCCCGAGGGTCTTCTGGATTGCCACCACGATGCCGCCCTTCGCGGTGCCGTCCAGCTTGGTGAGCACAATGCCGGTGATGTTGACTACTTCGGAAAACACGCGCGCCTGGTTCAGGCCGTTCTGTCCGGTGGTGGCATCCAGCACCAGCAGGACTTCATCCACCTCGGCCAGCTTTTCGATGACACGCTTGACCTTGCCAAGCTCGTCCATCAGGCCCACTTTGTTCTGGAGCCGGCCGGCGGTGTCGATCATCACTACGTCGACCTCCTGGTCGATGCCCGCCTTGACCGCTTCATAGGCGACGGAGGCAGGATCGGCGCCGTCGACGTCGGACTTCACCGTGGGGACGCCGACGCGCTGGCCCCACGTGGCGAGCTGCTCCGCGGCGGCCGCACGGAAAGTGTCCGCCGCGCCCAGCAGAACGTCCTTGTCTTCGGCCACGAGGACGCGTGCTAGCTTGCCCACCGTGGTGGTCTTACCGACTCCGTTGACGCCCACCACCATCATGACGGCGGGCTTGTCGGCATGGCGATCAGTACGGAGGCTGCGGTCCATGGTCGGGTCCACGAGCTTGATGAGTTCTTCGCGAAGCAGGGCTTTGACCTGTTCGGGGGTCCGTGTGCCCAGCACCTTGACGCGCTCCCGGAGGGCGTCAACCAACTGCATGGTCGGCTCGGTGCCAAGATCCGCGAGAAGGAGGGTTTCCTCGACCTCGTCCCAGACGTCCTCATCGATCTTGTCGCTGGACAGGAGCGCCAGCAGGCCCTTGCCGAGGATGTTGTTGGACCTGACAAGGCGTTCCCTCAGCCTTGTCAGCCGTCCCGCAACGGGCAACGGCGTCTCCACTGCAATGGTTTCAAGCCCCGCCGCGTCGTCGGGTACCTCGGCGGTCTCCAGCCCTTCGAGGTCGACGCCGCCGGGCGCCTTGCGCTCGGGTGTGACCGCCGGGCGATCCTCCACCAGGGTTCCGCCGCCGCCGCGCAGGGGTTCGACGGGATCGTTGGCGTCCCGGGTGCCGGGGTACTTGGTGATGTTCCTGCGGGTCTTCAGGAGGACCGGGATCAGTCCGCCGATGACCACCAGGGCAGCGAGGATGGCAAGAATAATGGGGAGGATGTCATTCACTCCCCTAGCTTCTCACACACGTTTCACCCATGAGACACACATGAAATGCTGCGGTCCGGGCCGCTATACGTCCGCGCCGAGCCGTTGACTGATGACGGTCGAAACCCCGTCGCCCCGCATGGTGACGCCGTAAAGCGCGTCGGCAACCTCCATGGTCCGTTTCTGGTGCGTGATGACAATCAGCTGGCTGGACTCGCGGAGTTCCTCGAAAATCGTGATCAGCCGGCCCAGGTTGGTGTCGTCCAGGGCGGCCTCCACTTCGTCCATCACATAAAACGGCGATGGCCTCGCTTTGAAGATGGCCACCAGCAGGGCCACTGCGGTCAGCGAACGCTCGCCCCCGGACAGCAGTGAGAGCCGCTTGATCTTCTTGCCGGCCGGACGCGCCTCCACTTCAATTCCGGTGGTGAGCATGTCTGACGGGTCGGTCAGGATAAGCCTGCCTTCACCGCCCGGGAAGAGCCGGGCGAAAACGCGGACGAACTGCGCCGAGGTATCTGCGAACGCTTCGGCGAACACCTTCTGCACACGGTCATCTACTTCCTTGATGATGTCCAGCAGGTCCTTGCGGCTGGACTTGAGGTCCTCGAGTTGGCTGCTGAGGAACTGGTGCCGCTCCTCCAGCGCGGCGAATTCCTCCAGTGCCAGCGGATTCACCCGTCCCAGCGAAGAAAGGTCCCGCTCTGCTTTGCGGAGCCGTTTTTCCTGCTCATCGCGGACGAAGGGCTTGCCTTCCAAGACCGGGGTGCCGTGCTCGTCCACCGGTGCCCGGAGCGCAGCCCACTTGTCACCCGACGTCCCCGCCGGCACCGGCACCAGCTGGTCGGGACCATAGTCTGCCACGAGCTGGTCCGGTGATAAGCCGAGTTCCTCGACGGACCTCAATTCGAGGGCTTCGATCCGCAGCCGCTGCTGGGTGCGGGCAAGCTCATCGCGGTGGACCGAATCCGTCAATTCCGCTAGCTCGCGGCCCAGGGAATCGTTCTGTGACCTCACTTCGACCAGTTCACGGTCCCGGAGCTCCCGCTCTTCCTCTGCAAGGTCCCGCGAATGCCGGGCTAGCTCCACGGAGACGTCCATGAACCCGATGACCTGCTCCACCGCAGCTGAAACGGCCGCCGCCCGGCGCGCCTGGAGCCTGCGGCGGCGGGCGCGCTGAGCAGCTTCTTCCCGGGCCCGGCGCTCCGCCGCCGCCGCCCGTTCCAAGGACAGGGCGCGATTGCGGGTGGCGGTCAGTTGCTCTTCGGCGCTCCGCAGCGAAAGCCTGGCTTCCATCTCGGCCGCCCTCGCACCAGCGGCCGCCAGGGCCAGCTCATCCCGGAGCTCAGCCGACGGTTCCTCATCCTCAGGGGCCTGCCGGGCTGCCTCCAGGCGCGCGACTGCAGCCTGCAGGGCCTCCTCCCCGGCCGCAATATTGGCCTCTGCCCTGGCCAGCGAGGCACCAAGCCGTTCGCTCTCGCCCACGGCGCTCCGCAGCACCGAGTTCAGATGGCCCAGCCTTTCGGCCACGGCCGCCAATCGGGCATCCGATTCGTGGAGCCGCTCCAAGGCGGCATCCGCGCGTTCCTGGGCCTGGGTCCTGCGTGCCTGGGCGGCGGCGAGTGCAAACCGGTTCCGCTCAAGATCAGCGCTTACTTTGGCGAGCCGCGTCTCGGCGTCGTCGACGGCGGCCTGCACCTCCAGCAGCGACGGTGCACTCGCCGAGCCGCCCCGGACGGTGAATGCAGTGAAGACATCGCCCGCCCGTGTCACGACCGTCAGGCCGGGCTGCGCGCGGATGAGCGCCGACGCCGACTCCAGATCCTCGGCAACGGCAGTTCCAGCCAGCAGCCTGCGCAGAAGGACGTGCACCAGGGCGCCCGTTTCGGAGGCGTCGCCCTCCGGCGTTGACGGGAACCCGTTCAGTCCGGCGGCAGAAGTGGTGACGAGGTCCGCGGCCCAGCGGGCACCCCCGGGCAGTGGCCGCCATGCTGGCGCGGCTCCGCCGCCGGACAGCGGGTCCGCGGCGTCTTGCCCGGCCGGCACCGCCAACAGCAGCGAGGCAAGGCCGGCGTCGTCGGCCTTGAGTAGCTCCAGGGCCTCGACGGCGGTCCCGGCATCCCTGACCACGACAGCATCCGAGCAGTTTCCCAGCGCGGCTGCGATTGCCGCCTCATACCCGGACTCGACGGAGAGCATGGATGCCAGGGGCCCCATGATCCCGGGCAATCCCGAATCCGCCACCCGGCCTGACCCGTCCCTGCGGTTGAGCCCAAGCTGCAGCGCGTCCCGCCTGGCCAGCAGCGAATCGCGCTCCCGTTCCCCCTCGCGTTCGGCAGACTTCAGCGCCTCGATGTCCGCCAGGATTGCGTCCAGTGAAGCGCTGGCGTCCTCGTAGTCAGCGTCCAGGGATTCCTCGCCGTCTTCGACGCCCGCGACCTGCGATTCCAGCGCCGTGAACTCGCTCTGGGCGCGGCGTCGGCGCTCATCGCCAGCCGTTTGGGATTCCCGGAGCCGGCCAAGCTCGGCCTGTGCAGCTTCCACTCGTGAGCGCGCCGCACCCACCTGGCCAGCCAATTTTGCCAGTCCTTCACGGCGGTCGGCGGCGGCACGAAGCACTGCAGCCAATCGTTTGTCTTCGGCACTTGCAGCACTTTCGGCTTCCTGCTTGGCTGCCGACGCGGCTTCAAGTGCCGTGCGCTGCCGCAGGATCGCGTCCTCCAGGGCGGCCTGCTCTTCGCGGACCCGGGCGGCATTCCTTTCGAGCTGCTCCGGATCCCTCCCGGAATCCGGTATCTCGTCCGCAGCACCCAGCAGCCGGCGGCGTTCCTCTGCAAGCGACCCAAGAGAGCGGAATCTTTCCCTGCCCGCCGATAACTGGTACCAGGTGTCACGCGCAGCATTGAGCCGGGGGGTTGCCTCGGCCGCGAGTTGTTCCAACGCCGCCTGCCGCTGACGACCGTTTTTGAGGCCCTCCTCCACAACAGCCCGGCGCGCCTTCAGCGCCGATTCGTCGGCCACATCCTGGGCAAGGGCGGACTGCAGCTGCATCAGGTCGTCCGCCAGGAGCCTGGCACGGGCGTCCCGGACGTCAAACTGGACGCTTTGGGCCCGTCGCGCCACTTCCGCCTGCTTGCCAAGAGGGGTCAACTGTCGCCGGATTTCACTGGTGAGGTCGCTCAGTCTCTGCAGGTTTGCCTGCATCGCTTCCAGCTTCCGGACCGTTTTTTCCTTGCGCCGGCGGTGTTTGAGAATGCCTGCCGCCTCTTCAATAAAGCCACGCCGGTCCTCCGGGGTGGCGTGCAGGACCTTGTCCAGCTGGCCCTGCCCCACGATCACGTGCATTTCCCGGCCCAGGCCGGAATCGGAGAGCAGTTCCTGTATGTCCAGGAGACGGCAGCCCGCACCGTTGATGGCGTACTCGGACCCGCCGGTGCGGAAAAGCGTCCGTGAGATGGTCACTTCGCTGTACTCGATCGGCAGGGCGCCGTCAGTATTGTCGATGGTCAACGAGACGTGGGCCCGGCCCAGCGGCGGGCGGCCGGACGTGCCCGCAAAGATGACGTCCTCCATCTTGCCGCCGCGCAGGGTCTTGGCACCCTGTTCCCCCATGACCCAGGCCAGTGCATCCACAACATTGGATTTCCCGGAACCGTTCGGACCGACCACTGCAGTGACACCCGGCTCGAAGTCGAACGTCGTGGCTGACGCGAACGACTTGAATCCGCGGACGGTCAGGCTCTTGAGGTGCAAGGTGGTTCGGATCTCCTGAATGGCTGAAGCGGGCTGTTCCCGGCTTAAATCTACTGCGTGCCAATGACAAAGCCCGGATTTTGGCACGTTGCGGCGTCCAGACCCTTGCCACACCTCGTTGCAAGCCCTTAGACTCGCGGCTAAAGGTTGCTTGACGCTGCTCGACCCGGTGGTCTCACACCGGATCGACTTGGCAGGATCCAGCGGAGCTGGACTGGCCATGATGCAGTGAGGGGCGTTTACGACGCGACCTTTTGCTGGACGACAACTGAATATCTTGGTTTGGCTGCGCCGGGGGGCGGCATGCAGGGCAGTGCACAAAGCACCGCCTGATTAGCAACTGCGCACTCACTCCAGGAGTTCACATGTCTGTACCCTCAGCCGATCGCACGCTCAAGGCCTTCAAGCAGGTCATCTTCCTGCTGGCATTAGCGATGGTGGCCGCGCTCCTGCCGGCTGCAGCACCTGTCGGGCTCCTACCGTTGGCATATGCGGCGGACCCCTGTGCTCCCGTTGTGAACGCCATTGCCTGCGAAAACTCCAAACCGGGAAGCCCGCCATCAGAGTGGGACATCACCGGGGCGGGTGATTCGGACATTCAGGGATTTGCCACCGACATCAGTGTCAACGCCGGCCAGCCGATCAACTTCAAGATTGATACCAACGCGTCCAATTACTCCATCGCCATCTACCGGACCGGCTGGTACCAGGGCCTCGGGGCCCGCAAGATCGCCAACGTCACCCCCCTGGCCTTCCGGCAATCACAGCCGCAATGCCGCTCCGACGTGGCAACCGAACTTTACGATTGCGGAACGTGGGCCGTTTCGGCCACGTGGCAGGTCCCGGCCACGGCCGTCTCCGGCGTCTACGTCGCCCTCCTGACCCGGCCGGACACCGGCGGCCAAAGCCACATCACTTTCATTGTCCGCGCCGACGGCAGCCATTCCGACGTGGTCTTCCAGACCTCCGACACAACGTGGCAGGCCTACAACACCTATGGCGGCTCCGACTTCTACGAAGGCGGGGCGAACGGCAGGGCCTACAAGATCAGCTACAACCGGCCGGTTTCCACCAGGGGCGGCCCTGACGGACGGGACTTCTACTTCGGCAACGAGTACCCGTTAGTGCGTTTCCTGGAGAAGAACGGCTATGACGTCAGCTACATCAGCGGCGTCGACACTCACCGGGACGGCGCGCAGCTCCTAAACCACAAGGTATTCCTCTCCGTGGGCCACGACGAATACTGGTCAGGTCCCCAACGGGCCAATGTGGAAGCCGCACGCGACGCCGGCGTCAACCTTCAGTTTCTGTCCGGTAACGAAATGTACTGGCGCACTCGCTACGAACCGTCCCAGGTTGACAGCGCGGCATACCGCACGATCACGTCCTACAAGGAGACGTGGGCAAACAGCAAGGTGGATCCAAGCACCGAGTGGACCGGGACTTGGCGTGATCCCAGGTTCGCCGCGCAGGCCAATGGGGGCGGGATGCCGGAGAACGGATTGACCGGGACCTTGTACATGTCCAATTTCACGGACCTGCCCGTTACTGTGAGTGCTGCGGAGGGTAAGGCCCGCCTGTGGCGCAACACGTCTCTCGCCTCCTTGGCAGCCGGAAGTTCCGCGCAGCTGGCACCCCATACAGTGGGCTACGAGTCCAACGAGGACCTGGACAACGGGTTCAGGCCCGCAGGGTTGATCAGGCTGTCAACGACCACCGGCCCGACGGACCAGTACCTCCAGGATTTCGGCAACACAGTGAAACCCGGAACGACCACCCACAACACGACGCTATACAGGGCAGCGAGCGGTGCGCTGGTCTTTTCAGCCGGCACTGTCCAGTGGACCTGGGGCCTCGACCAGCAGCATGACGGGAACGGTGCCGCCGCGGATCCACGGATGCAGCAAGCCCAGATCAACTTGCTGGCGGACATGGGCGCCCAGCCAGGCACGCGAGATCCGGCGCTGGCCGCGGCAACTGCCAGCAGTGATGCGGCAGCACCAACAGCCTCCATCTCCTCCCCCGCAGAAGGTACCGTGGTTGCACACGGCAGCAGCATCACGGTGTCGGGCACAGCCAGTGACAATGGCGGCATCGTCGCCGGCGTCGAAGTCTCCACCGACGGCGGGACCACCTGGCATCCGGCCCAGGGCAAACAAAACTGGACTTACACATATATCCAGAAAGGGCTCGACACGGCCAGCATCAAGGTGCGCGCCGTGGATGACAGTGCCAACATCGGCACCGCTTCGACCCGAAGCCTGCACCTAAGCGGCCCCTACACCGTGTTCGGCCAGCAGGTTCCGGCCGTTCCGGATTCCCAGGACGGCGGAGCCTACGAGCTCGGCATGAAGATCACGCCGAGCGTGGACGGTTTCATCACCGGTGTCCGGTTCTATAAGAGCACCGGCAATTCCGGCACGCATGCCGGTTCGCTGTGGGACTCTGCCGGCCAGCGCCTGGCGAGTGCCACATTCACTGCGGAATCAGCATCAGGATGGCAAAAGGTGCTATTCGGCCAGCCGGTGCCCGTGACGGCCGGACAGAAGTACACGGTGTCATACACGGCCCCCAACGGCCACTACGCCGTGGCAGAGAACCAATGGGCAAGTTTCGGTTTTATGGAGCCCCCTCTTACCGTCGCAGGCGGTTTCGGCAGTGAACCGGCCGGCGTGTATGGCGGGCCGGGCGCCTTCCCAGCAAGCAGCTTCGGCAACGGCAACTACTTCGTGGACGCAGTCTTTGACACAGTGGACAACACGCCCCTGACAGCCTCCGGCCAGTGGCCGCTAGCAGGATCTTCCAGCGTGTCCCAGTCCACCACAGTAGGAGCGGTCTTCTCCAAGCCTGTCGCGGCCTCAACTGTCCAGCTCACCCTGACGGCATCCAACGGAACAACGGTCACCGGATCCGTCGCCTACGACGGAACCTCCCGCAAGGCAACTTTCACACCCGCAGCCGCCCTCGAACCGGCGACCATTTACACTGCGGCGCTCGGCGCAAGCGCCACGGGAGGCGGCTCCCTGACCGCCGGAGGAACCTGGTCCTTCACGACGGTCGTTTCCCCATCACCCCCAGGGAGTTGCCCGTGCGGTTTCTATGATGATTCAGCCCTCCCGGGAATTCAGGAGTTCCGTGACGGCGTGCCGCTGACGCTGGGCCTCCGGTTCTCCAGCACAATCGACGGAACCGTGACGGGGGTCCGCTTTTACAAGGCCGCCGGCAACACGGGCACACACACCGGATCTCTCTTCACCGCAGCCGGTCAGCAGCTGGCAACCGCCACGTTCGCCAACGAAAGCACTTCCGGTTGGCAAACAGCCCACTTTGATCAGCCCGTTGCGATGGCGGCGAACACCGAATACATCGTGGCCTACAAGACGGACATCGGTACATATTCCGCAACGATCAATGGATTCGGGAGTGGACTCAGTTCAGGCAACCTGCGGACTTCTTCCGAGGCAGGCGCCTATTCGTACACCAACAACTTCCCGGACGCCCGTTCCCACGCCAGCTACATGGTGGACGTGGTGGCCGAATATCCAGAGGTAGCATTCACGGCAGCCGGACACACCCCCTACCCGGGCTCCTCCAGTGTTGCACCGAGTACTCAGGTGGGCGCGACATTCTCTAAGCCGGCGGTACCCTCAACTGTCCGTCTCACCTTGGCAGGACCTGACGCCACGGATATCCCGGGGACCACTAGCTACAATCAGGCAACAGGCAAGGTGGAGTTCACGCCGTCGGCACCCCTGACGGCAGCCACTACCTACACGGCCACCCTGACGGCAAGTTCTACGACAGGCCAGGGACTCGAGACCGGCGGGACCTGGTCATTTACCACAGCACCGCCGCCGCGGACCGAGGGCGATTGTCCGTGCACTCTCTACCAGGACACTACTGTGCCTGACGTGCCGGAGTTTAGGGACGGAGTGTCACTGACCTTGGGCGTCCGGTTCTTCAGCACCACGTCCGGCCAGGTCTCAGGGGTCCGCTTCTTCAAGGCCCCCGGCAACACCGGGACCCACACAGGTGCCCTTTACAGCGCGAACGGTCAGCAACTGGCCACAGTCACTTTCAGCGGAGAAACCACCGCGGGGTGGCAGACAGCGACCTTCAGTCAACCAGTGGATATAGTTGCCAACACCGAATATGTGGCAGCATACCGAAGCCCCACAGGTACCTATTCCGCAACTCCCGGAGGGCTCAGTTCAGCGCTTATCAGCGGATCACTGCATGCGACGTCCGGCGCTTACAGCTATAGCGGCGACTTCCCGTCATCCTCGTCGGGCGCCAGCTACCTCGTGGATGTCGTTTTCGCCGGCACCCCACCGCCGCTGAGTGTGCTATCACAAATGCCGGCACCAGACTCGACTGACTTTCCATTGACGTCGAAACCGGCGATCACGTTTTCGGCGCCCATTCAATCCGGCTTTGCATTCGAGTTGTCGGCAGGCGGTTCACCGGTCCCAGGAAGCGCAGGGCTGTCAGCGGATGGCAGCACCGTCACTTTTTCGCCGGACCAGCAACTGCAGCCCGACACGACATTGACTGCCAGCATCAGCAACGTCATCTCAACCCAAGGAGCCGCGTTGGCACCGCTTAACTGGCAATTCAGAACGGCCAATCCGTCGGGTGCTCAACAAACCATGTTTGGCTCCTTGCTACCGGCTGTTCCAGCTGCAGCAGGCGACAATTCATCCATCGAGCTGGGAACCGCCTTCTCAGTTTCTTCGTCGGGTAACGCCACGGGCATCCGCTTCTATAAGGGTCCTGGCAACACCGGTTCCCATGTGGGTTCGCTGTGGAATTCAGCCGGTGAGAAGATTGCCCAAGTTACCTTCACCGAGGAGACAGCAACCGGTTGGCAAACCGCAATATTTGCCAACCCGGTCCCGCTCGAGGCTGGCCAGAACTACGTAGTTTCATACCAGGCACCTAATGGCAACTACGCCTACACATCGGCGTTCTTCACGCAATCGTGGACCAACGGTGTCTTCACCGCACCGGGCCCCAACAACGGCGTCTTCCGATACGGGGGAGGCGGACCGGTCCCAACGAACTCCTGGAATTCCACGAACTACTTCGTCGACGTCGTCTTCACCCCGGCTTCACTGTAGGGCCGACTCCCGTCGGGCGTGTGCCGACGCCCGACAGGAGCCGGACGGCAACCCGCCTGTCCGCAAGGTACTCTGCCGAAGCCGTCAAGTCATATCCGGGAAATATGCTGCTAACTCCAGCGTCGGCCGTAGTTGCAGGCAAAGCCCAAACTACGGATCCGGCCTGGCACTGGCCTTCCGTCCGACTGCGGCTCACACGGCTTAGTTCCGGGCCAGGGGTCGTCGCCCGCTCCCGGGCCGCCAGCAGGACCGGTAGCCATCTTCTCCACCATGCAGAAATCCCGCCCCTCCTTCGATCCACCATTGTTCACCAGGCTGTCCCACAGTTTCACGTTCTCGGAGGAGACGTGGCTGCGGAGTGCTTTCGAGCTGATCCTGTCACAGCAACCTTCGCGAGGATGGCGATCCCTGCCCGGCGCGTCGGCCCAGTGAGATTGGCCGATAGAGGACCGCATGCAGGAGGCTCAGCGAACCACCGACGGCGACCAGGCGTGCTCTATGTACAGGGACGCCTGGGCGGAAGGGTCAGCCGTGATTTGCCAGACGTCGCTATCGCCCTCGGCGCCGTCACGGGGCAGTCCGTAGAGCAGTGTCCCGTCATCCAGCCATTCGATCTGGTCGTCAACGCTGCGGGTCTCCGACAAAACTGTTTCGTTTCCGCCGGCCAGGTCCAGGATGGCGATCTTCCAGTGAGCGGCCAGGGATGTGCCCGTGTTCTTTTTGTAGGCCACGCGGGTACCGTCAGGCGACAGCGAGGGGCATTCGACGCCGTCGTGGATTGCCGTAAGGGTCCTGGCCGAGATGCTGCCTTTGACAAGCCAGATGCGCCCCGACGACGCCGCCGTTGCATAGAACGCGTCCGCCTCCCCCGGGACGAAGGTCACGCCCCAGATGTTCCGGTCGGCCGCTGTCACCTGAGCTCCGTTGACCAGGAGGGCAAACCCCTCCAAGGTGCCGGTTAGGGGGCTTCCGTCAGTCCGGCTGATGGACGTTTCCGTCGAGAAACCCGATGCGCCGTAAGAGTGGCCGGTGACAAACACCGTTGTGGACACCAGCGAGCCGTCCGCACTCATCCGTGTTCGGCTGGGCATCCCCGGCACCGCCCACCGGCTGGTGGGTTGCCATTCCCGGTTCAGCAACACCGCCTCGAAGTTGGTAACGAGGCCTCGGTTTGTCTTCAGGCAAACGATATTCCGAGCGGTGCCGTAGACCCGGTCGCAAGCCTCGGATGCCAGGTCCCGCTGCCCGGCGGGCTCTTCCAGCGGGACAGTCGCGGCCATGCCATACCCCTGGCCCGGCGCGGTATTGCGGAACAGGACAAAAGCAGCCGCAGGAAGGGCACCTCCGGAGGCCACGCTGACAACGGACGCTGCCGAGCGGCTGTCCTGGAACCGCTGAAAAGCGGTGGCTGCATAAGAACCGGCCCCCGCGAGAACCATCACCGTGATCACCAACAGGATGATCCAGCGTTTCCTGCCGCTCCCGGGGCTCAAGCTGTGTGCCTTTGGCGCGTTCCCGCCCGCAGGATCAGCAGGGCGGCCGGGACGGCGGCCGCGAGGCAGCCGCCCACCACCACCATTGCCGTGGACGGGCCAAGTGTGAACCACAGGACACCAAAGCCGGCCGAAGCAGCCATGCGGCTCAGGGCCACAACGGTCTGGGCTGCGCCGATGCCCGTGGCCAGCTTCTCCGGCGGTGTGAGCTGGCTTGCCAGAGCGGCGAGCACACCGTCGGTTGCAGCGTAGAAGGCTCCGAGCAGGACAAGGCAGGCCAGCGTCGGACCGAATCCGCTAAGCGGTGCCGCCGCGAGGAGATAGCACAGCAGGAGGGCCACATGCCCCGTAACAAAGACTTTCGCTTTTCCCCAGCGGTCGGCCAGTTTGCCAAGCGGGATCGCGAGAACAAGGAATACGACATTCGTGCCCACATACAGCAGCGGGAACCACTGCACCGCAAAGGAGTCCCGGTTCTGCAGGACCAGGTAGATGAATCCGTCGCCGACGGTCAGCAGTCCAAGGAGCCCCGAGGCGATAAGCAGCCGGCCAAGTCCGGGCTCGCGTAAAAGGCTCCAGCGAAAGACGAAGACCGGGCCGGGGCGCCGGCCGGGCGCCGGTCCTGCCGCGGTTCCCGTTTTCACGTTGGGTACCAGCAGTGCGAGGGCGGCTACTCCGATCACCGCGAACGCAAGGGACACCACAAAGAGAGTGCCGTAGCCGTTGGGAATGAGCATCAGGATGAAGAACGCCAGCAACGGTCCGGCTGCGGCACCGATGTTGTCCAGCATCCGGTGCACGCCGAAGTGGCGCGCCAGGTACTCGGGCTGGGCGGACACGGTGATGAGAGCGTCACGCGGTGCCGTGCGGATGCCCTTACCGATCCGGTCACCGGTAACGATGGCCGCCAGGGCCCAGAAGCCGCCGGCGAAAAGGAATCCGATCCTGGCCACCATCGACAACCCGTAGCCCGCGAGTGCGATGCGTTTGGGATGTCCGCTCCGGTCCGCTGCCCACCCCGCAGCGATCCTGACAATGGCGCTGGCACCTTGGTTGATCCCGTCAAGTATCCCGAAGGCAATGGCTGACAGGCCGAGGAATCCGGTGATGTAAAGGGGAAGGACAGCGGATACCGATTCGGAGGAGACATCGGTGAACATGCTGACAACACCCAGCCACAGGATGACAGGCGACAGGCGGAAAGCCCGCCGGGGCACCATGGGATCGTTCGTTGCCGGCAGCGCGTCCTTCTTGCCGCCGTTCCGATCTGAGACCGAGATGTACATGGCCGCTACCCCGCCGTCGCGTGAAGGTTGCCGAGCAACATGAAACGGGTACTGCCCGTGCCCGTGGTTGACGTGGTTAGGGTCACCGAATCGGTGCCCCTGACGAAGCGGACCGACCGCTGCCCGTCCGCGGCGGGGGCCGCCTCGGACCAAAACTTCAGTGCGGCGAGTTTTTGCTGGAAGTGGGCCACTACGGAGTCCTGGCTGGAGGCCGAGATGGCATCCGCCGTCACTTGGAGGACGGTATCCGCGGCAGATACACCCGTAGAGACCACAACGCTTCCGTCCGGAAACGGAAACACAGACGAAGGGAAACCGTCAACGATCTTGCCCTGGGCGGAGGCTGTCGGCGGCATCGGAAGGCTAACCAACGCCGACGGCGGGGATGGCAGCGGAAGCCCAGTGGGTGCTGCCGACACAGGGGGAAGCACTTCCAATACCGCCGGTGCTGCCGGGCTTTCCGTTGATTCCCCGGTTCCGGAGGCCGGCCCGCTCCCTCCGCCTGCCTCAGATCCCGGCGCGGCGGATGTGTCGTCCTCAGTGGCCGAAGCTCCCGGCGGCAGGGTACCGCCGCTGCCGGCCGAGGCCGGGGGGACGCTCGTTGACGGAGCGGCCGTTCCCGTGTCCGTGACTCCGGCCAGCTGATCGAACACAACAGCGGTGCCGCCCAGCACTGCCGCGACGCTCACCCCCACGATGACAAGCCTCTTCGCTATCATTGGGCCCCCGCCTCCCGTTCAGGCGTTGGAGACCAACGCGCCTGCGATTCCGGCAGCCCGGGCTGCCTTGGGCACAGTCTGACACCGGAAAAGACGGCTTCGATAGAGTGGCGGTACCTGCTTTTCCCTGCCTCACCACCGGCCGTTGCGGGGACGGGGCTGGCAAACGGGGCAGGTATAGGAGGACCGGTTCATGAATTGTTCGCGCTTCATCAGGCTTACGATGCCTGCAGCGGCGCAGCGTTTGCACTCCTGGTTTTCCCTGCCGTACGCGTTAAGCGACCGGTCAAAGTACCCGGAGGCGCCGTTTACATTGACGTAGAGGGAGTCGAAGCTTGTCCCGCCGGCGGCAAGGGCGTCCAGCATCACCTCACGGGCGGCGTCGAGAACCCGCAGCGCATCGGCGCGGCGGAGCGTTTCGGTGGGCCGGGCGTAGTGGAGGCGCGCCCGCCACAGTGCCTCGTCTGCGTAGATGTTGCCGATCCCGGAAACGAGTCCCTGGTCCAGCAGCGCACGTTTGAGTCCAGTCTTACGGCTCCGCAGCCGGCGGTAAAAGGAATCGAAGGAAAAATAGGGATCCAGGGGATCCCGGGCGATGTGGGACGCCTCTTCGGCAATAAACGGCTCCGGGACCTCCCCAAGGCCGCCGGGTCCGCCGTCGGCCGTTGGCACCAGCGACGTGACAAACAGGCCCCCAAAGATGCGTTGGTCCACGAATCTGAGTTGTTCCGGCATGCCGTGGGCGGGGCTCAGCCGCAGGCGGACTTTTAGGTGCTTTTCATCCGGTACCACGGAATCCTGCATCAGCAGCTGGCCGCTCATTCCCAGGTGGGCCATGAGCGCCACTCGCGGCCGGGACGTGCCTGCGGCCGGAATGCCGTCAGTACCTGGCTGGACTGCTGCCGCCTCCTCCAGCGGTAGCCAGAGGAATTTTCCGCGACGCACCACATCCAGGACCCGGGAGCATTCGAGGTTGCCGGTGAAGTCCTGGGCGCCGAGGGCGTGCCGGCGGATTGAACGCGGATCCAGGACGTCGACAGAAGTGATCGTCCTGCCGCGGACCCAGCTCACTAGGCCGCGGCGGACAACTTCGACTTCCGGCAGTTCGGGCACGGAAAGACCTAGAGGCCGGCTTCGGATTCCGCCGGAAGACCTGACGTCGCGGTAACCGACAGCTTCCGCCAGGCGTCAGCGGCAGCTTCCTGCTCGGCTTCCTTCTTGGACCGTCCGGCACCCTGTCCGTAATCGGTCCCGCCGATCCGGAGCACGGCGACAAACGTCCGCGCGTGATCCGGGCCGGAACCCTCCACGGCATAGTAGATGCTGCCCAGCTGACGGCTGGCCGCCAGTTCCTGGATGCTGGTCTTCCAGTCGGTGCCTGCACCAAGCGCGGCGGCGTCCTGCAGCAGCGGGCCGATCAGCCGCATGACCAGTTGGCGTGCCGTCTCGATGTCGTTGGACACGTAGGTGGCTCCGATCAGCGCTTCCATGGTGTCCGCAAGGATCGAGGCCTTGTTCTTGCCGTCGGTGAGCTTTTCGCCCTGCCCGAGGTAGATGTACTCTCCGATGCCAAGGCTGCGGCCGATTCCGGCGAGTGCCCTGGTGCTGACCACAGCTGAACGCCGCTTCGCGAGGTCACCCTCAGGCAGTGCAGGGTTGTCGCGGTAGAGGGCATCCGTCACGGAAAAGCCCAGGATGGAATCACCCAGGAACTCGAGGCGCTCGTTGGTGGGTATGCCGCCGTTTTCGTAGGCATACGAACGATGTGTCAGAGCAAGACGAAGCGTCCCGGCATCAATAGAGACACCGAGACGCTTCAAAAGCTCTTCAGTTGAAGACGTCATGTTCAGCCAGTGGGCCGATTAGACGTCCGCGACCTTGCGGCCCTTGTACTCAAGGAACAGCGCAGTGCCAGCCGAGTCGGTAACGACCTTTGCCTGGTGCGGCAGGCTGTACGTAACCTGGCCGTTCTCGACGGTCTTCACCAGGTGGGGGGCGGTTGCCTTCCACTGGGAGCGGCGGGCGCGGGTATTCGAGCGAGACATTTTCCGCTTCGGGACAGCCACGGCTAACTCATTTCTCTCTAGAAAAACACTTACAAATCAATTTTGCCGGTCAGGCTTAGCCAAGTCAGCTAGGGCAGCCCAGCGAGGATCTACGACCTCGTGGTGATGCCCCGGCTCGTCTTCCAGGCGTACTCCGCATTCGGAGCAAAGGCCCTGGCAGTCTTCCCGGCACACCGGCTGGAACGGCAGCATGGTTACAACCGCGTCCCGCAACACCGGCTCAAGATCGATTAAATCGTGCTCGATTCGATATTGCTCTTCTTCGTCTTCTTCGGCGGAGAACTGGGCGTCCTCGTAGAAGAAAAGTTCTTGCACATCGACCTCGAGGTCATACGCAAGGGGATCCAGGCATCGGCCGCACTCGCCGGTTACTTCGACGTGAACAGTTCCTGATACCAGAATTCCTTCGTGTACGGCCTCCAGCCGCAGATCCAGCCCGACATCCGAGCCTTCCTGCACGCCAATGAGTGCCACACCAAGCTCGCTTGGTGCGGGTACATGTTCTTTCAGCGTCCGCATGCTCCCCGGGCTGCGCCCGAGGTCCTTGACGTCGAACGCCAAGGGCGAACTAGCATCTCGTTTAATGAGAACTCCTGTTGAACATATGACCGACGTACTATCTTAGCCTGATCTTCCGGGCGGACTCAAACCGGCTGAATGCCACACAGTTGAGCACCGCGGGACGGACAGGGATTGGGCCGCAAAACCGGCAGGGGCCGTTGCGTACCGATCAAGCCTACCCTCTGCCGGGCCGATCCTAGGACGACTCGCCCGCCAGCAGCCGTTTCAGCACCGATCGTGGCACATAATCGGACACGTTGCCGCCGAGGGTGAAGACTTCCTTAATGAGCGTTGACGACAAGTGGAGATAGTGGCCTTCGGTGGGAAGAAAGACCGTTTCCACGCCGCTCAGCTGCCGGTTCATCGTTGCCATCGGGAGCTCGTAGTCAAAGTCCGACGACGATCGAAGGCCCTTCACAATTGCGGACACCCCCCGCTGCCTGCAGTATTCGGCCAGCAGGCCTTCGCCCACCGGCTCCACTACGATGCCGCGCAGGGACGCGAGGGTCTCGCGGGCCATGTCGATCCGTTCCTCCAGCGGGAAGCGGTACTTCTTGGCGTAGTTGGTGGACACAGCCACGATGACTTCGTCAAAGAGGCCTGCGGCCCTGGCGATGACTTCCAGGTGGCCATTGTGGATCGGGTCAAAGGAGCCAGGGCATACGGCGCGTCTCATGCTCCGAACCTACCGTATCCCCCAAGCGGGATAACATGACTGGATGCCCGAGTCGAACATTCCCTTCACCGTTGCAGGGGGCGTGGTGCTGGTCACCGGCGCAGCCATGGGCATGGGCCGGCTGCACGCGCTCCGCGCCGCCAGGGAAGGCGCGACTGTGGTGATCCTATGGGACGTGGATGCCGGTGGACTGGCAAGCGTTGCCCGCGAGGTGACTGCGCTCGGCGCCCGAGCCGTAGCCCGCGCCGTGGATCTCGCGGACCGTGACGCCATCGCCGAGGCCGCGCGGGAGTGCCGTGCTGAAGGCGCCCTTACCCTCCTCGTCAATAACGCGGGAATCGTGCGCGGCGCGTACTTTTGGGAGCACCGGCCGGGCCCTGACATTGCCTTGACCATGGACGTCAACGCACTGGCGCCGATGTACGTCACCCTCGCTTTCCTTCCGGACATGATGGCCGACGGCGGGCGCGCCCGGCGGGTCCTGAACATCGCCTCCGCCGCCGGCACGGTTTCCAACCCCAGGATGAGCGTTTATGCAGCCTCCAAATGGGCTGTAGTGGGCTGGAGTGACTCGCTGCGGCTTGAATTGGAACAGGAAGGCTACCGGCACCTGCGGGTTACCACCTTCTGTCCGAGCTACATTTCCACCGGGATGTTCGCCGGCGCCCGCGGCCCCCTGCTCACACCGCTCATGACTCCCGATAACGCCGTCGACCGGGCGTGGCGGGCGATGGCCGCGGGCCGCCCGCTCCTCATTGCTCCGGCGACAGCCAATCTTGGCAAGGTCCTGCGGGGGATCCTTCCGGTCCGCGTATGGGACTTCATCGGCGGTAAGGTCTTCCGGATCTACAGAGGCATGGAAAAATTCACCGGGCGCGCAGAGGACGCCACCTCCAACCGACAGGCAGGCAAACAGTGAACGCAACAACTCCGGCACCGTGGCAGCGGGCAGCGTCGGGTGCCAATCTCCTGGCAGCCAACGGAACCCTCGGGGTCACGATCTTCGAGGAGATGACCACCCTCGCGGTCCGGACCGGCGCCATCAACCTTGGCCAGGGCTTCCCCGACGAGGACGGTCCGTTGGAAATCAAGGCGGCCGCCCAGGTTGCGATTGCCTCCGGCGCCAACCAATATGCTCCCGGCAAGGGAATCCTTCCCCTCCGGGAGGCCGTATCGGCGCACCAGCAGCGGTTCTACGGGCTCACGCCGGACCCGGAGACTGAAATCATCGTCACCACGGGAGCCACCGAAGCCATTGCTGCCTCGTTGCTGGCCCTCGTGGAGCACGGTGACGAGGTGCTTACGTTCGAACCCTTCTACGACTCCTACGGCGCCATGATCGGACTGGCGGGAGCCACGCATGTGACGGCTCCGCTGCTCGCTCCGGATTTCATGCCGGACATGGCAGCCCTGGAAGCGGCCTTCAGCAGCCGCACCAAAGTGGTGCTGATCAATAATCCGCACAACCCCACCGGCGCGGTCTTTCCGCGTGAGGTTCTTCAGCGCGTCGTGGAACTTGCCGCCAGGCACGACGCCGTCATCATCACCGACGAGGTCTACGAGCACCTGACGTTCGGGGAACAACACATCCCGGTGGCAAGCCTGCCCGGTGCCGCCGGCAGGACCGTCACCATATCCTCCGCCGGCAAGACGTTCTCCTTCACCGGCTGGAAGATCGGCTGGCTGAGCGGACCGGAACACCTCGTGTCTGCCATCAGGACGGTGAAACAGTTCCTCAGCTACAGCTCCGGCACGCCGTTCCAGGGCGCCATCGCCGTAGGGCTCGCCCTGCCCGACGACTTTTACACCGGGATTTCCGAGACACTCCGGCGCAAGCGGGACATCCTCAGCGACGGGTTGAAGGCCGCCGGCCTGGACGTCTTCACCCCGCAAGGAACCTACTTCGTGAATGTGGACACGGCTCCCCTGGGGATCTCCGACTCCGTGGACCTGGCCCGGAGGCTTCCGGAACTGGTAGGGGTGGCCGCCATCCCGGTGCCAGTCTTCTGCCATCTCGAGGGCGCCGAACGGACCCGCAGCCTGCTCCGCTTTGCGTTCTGCAAGAAGACCGAGGTCCTCGAGGAGGCCGCATCGCGGCTCGCCACCCTCCGGGACCGGCTGTGACGATGCCTGCCCGGACCCCGGCAGGATCACGTTTCCTCCGGACCACCGGACAGCACGCCACCATCGAACCGGATGCCTTCACCGCAGGGTCCTATGTGCTGAGCATCGGCGGAGCGGAGCAGTCCCACGTAAACCTCGCCGAGCCGGTCGAAATCTTCTACGAGTACCTCCGCCGGATCGGGCACGTCGTGGATCTCGCGGCACCTGCCGGCGAGCCGGTCCACGCGCTGCATCTTGGCGCCGGGGCGCTGACGCTGGCCCGCTACATCCAGGCGACCCGCCCGGGGTCCCTACAGTACGCCGTGGAGCTCGAACGCGAGCTGCTGGACTTCGTCCTGCAGCAGTTGCCAATGCCGGACGGAACGGTTCTGCACACGCTGATCGGCGACGCACGGGACGCGCTGGCGGAACTGCCGGCGGAACTGCGTTTCGACGTCGTGATCCTGGACATTTTCTCCGGCCCGGAGGCACCGGAGCACATCGCATGTGCCGGTTTCTACGAGGAGGCTGCGGCCAGGCTGACGCCACGCGGGATGTTGATCGTCAACGTGGGCGATGAACCGGGGCTGACCCTGGTACGGAGCCAGGTGGCAGCCATGCGCCAGGTCATGGGCGGTGTTGCCGCTTTCGCCGAGTCCGGGATGTTCGCTGGGCGGCATCCCGGGAACATTGTCCTTGCCGGCACAAGGGGTCCGTGGCCTGCGGAATGGACCGTGGAGCTGGCGGCACGCGGCCCGCACCCGGCAAAAGTACTGGCCGGCGTGGACCTCGACGCGATCTCGGACTAAGTCAGCTGCCGCCGCCCACAGGTTCGGCAAACCACAGCTTGGTTTCGCCGTATTTCTTCTCGGCAAACCGCTCCAGCGACGCAGGCCAGGACGGCTCCGGGCTGCGGGACGAGCGCTCCACCACCACGACGGCGGACTCTGCCAGGTAAGGCGACAGTTCCTCCAGTACCGCGCCCATGGCGGGCTCGTCCAGCGGATACGGCGGGTCCAGGAACACGAGGTCCCACAGTGTGCCCGGCACGGTCCTTTCCAGGAAGGACTCCACCCGGGAGCGGTGGACCGACACCGCCTTGTGACCTACGGCCCCGTTGACGAGGTCCGCGTTGCGCTGGCAAACCTCACTGGCCTTTCCGTCGAACTCCACGAGGTCCACAGTCTCCGCCCCGCGGCTGGCGCTTTCCACGCCCAGCGCGCCGGAGCCCGCATAAAGATCCAGGACGCGGGCACCTGCCACCACATTGAAGGCCTCAAGGCGGGAGAAGAGTGCTTCCTTGACGCGGTCGGTGGTGGGACGGGTCATGGACCCGGGCACACTGACCAGCGGCATTCCCCCGCCGGCCCCGGCGATGATGCGGCTCACGCCGGATCCGTCCCGTCATGTCCAGCCATACGCCATGTCCTAGCCACGCTCAAGGAATGCCTCCTTTTCCGGGTTCAAATACTCATCGATTGCCTCCGCGAGTGCGGAATGGTCCGTCAGGCCGGGATCCGCGGCCACGATTTGTTGCGCGTCCTGGCGTGCCTTTGCAATGACGGCCTCGTGCTCCAGCACGCGCAGCAGCTTGAGCGTGGAGCGTCCGCCGGACTGCGAGGCGCCGAGGATGTCGCCCTCGCGGCGCAGCTTCAGGTCCTCCTGCGACAGCTCGAATCCGTCCGTCGTGGCCGCCACGGCGTCCAGGCGGCGGCGGCTGGGATGCCCGGGCTCAAGCGTGGTCACCAGAAGGCAGGTGCCGGGCAGCCCGCCCCGGCCCACCCGTCCGCGAAGCTGGTGCAGCTGGGAGATGCCGAACCTGTCCGCATCCAGGATCACCATCAGTGTGGCGTTGTGGACGTCAACACCCACCTCGATCACGGTGGTGGACACCAGCAACTTGGTTTCATTCGCCGTGAAGGATGCCATCGTTGCGGATTTCAGGACGGGATCCTGCCTGCCGTGCAGCGGCGCCAGCGGAACGCCGGCCAGCGCGGGTTCATCCTGCAGGTGTTCGACGACGGAAGTGACGGATGCGAGCTCGCGGGCCGGGCCGTCACCTTCCAGGTCGGCCGCCGAAGGCTCCGCTTCCCCGGGGCTGAAGTCGCCGTCGTCGTCTTCTCCGATCTTGGGGCACACGACGTAGACCTGGTGCCCGGCGTCGATCTCTTCCCGGGACCGGGACCAGATACGTCCGGCCCAGCCGGGGTTTTCGGCGAGGCCAACGACATGCGTGGAAATGGGGGCACGGCCCGCGGGGAGTTCGTCCAGCACTGATGTTTCGAGATCGCCGAACACGGTCATGGCGACGGTCCTGGGAATGGGCGTGGCAGTCATGACGAGCAGGTGGGGCGGCTTGCTGGCTTTCGCACGCAGGGCGTCGCGCTGCTCCACCCCGAAGCGGTGCTGTTCATCCACGACGATCAGGCCGAGGTCGTAGAACGAGACATTGTCGCTCAGCAGGGCGTGCGTCCCGATCACGATCCCGGCAGTGCCAGACGCGGCATCCAGCATGGCCTGTTTGCGGGCAGCAGTGGGCATCGATCCGGTAAGCATCGTGACCTGCACTGCGTCGGGACCTGCTCCGCCCAGCAGGCCGTCCCGGGACAACGGACCCAGGGTCCTGCGGATGGATTCGAAGTGCTGCGCGGCCAGGACTTCCGTGGGCGCCAATAGGGAGGCCTGACCCCCGGCGTCAACCACCTGGAGCATTGCGCGCAGGGCGACGATGGTCTTGCCTGACCCCACCTCGCCCTGGAGGAGCCGGTTCATAGGGCTGTCCTGCGAAAGCTCCTCCGCAAGTGTTTTCCCGACGGCGGACTGGCCGGCCGTGAGCGTAAAGGGCAGCTGGCGGTCGAACGCGGTCAGGATTCCGTCGGTAACAGGCCGGCGGGCCGTGGCCTCCTCGGCGGCCAGCTGGGCGCGGCGCCGCGCGAGGGCAGTCTGCAGGACCAGGGCCTCCTGGTACCTGAAGCGGTCCCTGGCCCGCTGCCAGTCGCCGGGCACCTCCGGGGTATGGATCAGCCGGTAGGCCTCCGGAGCCGGCAGGAACTTCTCCCGGGCCGAGACCCCGGCCGGCACCGGATCGTCCAGGACATCCAGGTCGACGGTGTCCAGGAGGGTGGAGATGACTTTCTGGATGGACCAGCTGGTGAGCTTGGCCGTTGCCGGGTAGACCGGGATGGGCATGGCGGCGAGCTTCTCCGGGTCCATGCCCGGGGTGTCCGGGTCCTCGTCCAGCAGCAGGAAGTCAGGGTTGGTGAGACTCAAGCTGCCGCCGTACCGGGTGACCTTGCCCGAGAACATCGCCCGGCGCCCCGGGAGCAGCTCCGCTTTGGCCCGGTAGCCGTTGAAGAAGCTCACCTTCAGGGTGCCGGGCACGCCGGCGCCGGGAAGCCTGCCGGCGCTTCCGTGGCTGTTGTGGTTCGTCGCGGAATCGTCCGTAATCACGACGTCGGTCAGCGTGCCGCGGCGCGCCCGCATTGCCCTGGTGCTGTTGGACACGACGCGCGCGATCAGGGTGACCTCTTCGTCCAGCGGCACCTCGCTGATGGGGGTCAGCTCACCCCGGCTGAGGTACCGGCGCGGAAAATAGTTGAGCAGGCCGCCGACGGTGGTGATGCCCAGGTGTTTCTCAATGACGGCTGCGGACCGTTTGCCGATGCGGCGTTCCAGGCCCAGTTCCAGCTCAGTGTTCATGTCCGTCGGCGTCCCGCGGCAGGGCGAGCTGGCTGACCGAAATGTCCGTGGGTTCGCCGAGTGAGCCGATGAGCGCCACAGCCGGTTCCGGGGCCGGCACGTGGACGTGCACTCGCCAGCGGTACTTTCCGTCGCCGTCGATTGCACCGCCAACCTGGCTCATGATCACCGAATCGCCCATTTCGTCCAGCCGTTGCCGCAGGGTGGCCGCATCCAGGGGAGAAAGGTTGATGGTGCACATGACTTCCACGCCGTCGTCGTCGGGCATGTCTGCATGAATGTGGGGGTCCTGGACGTTGTAACCGTGCAGGCCGTCCAGCATGTCGCCTTGGAGTTCTTCGCCGAGCACCGCGGAACGCAGGCAGTCAAGGATCAAGAGCATCCCGACGCCGCCGGCGTCCACGACATGGGCCTCGTGCAGGGCTGCCAACTGGTCTTCGGTGCGGACCACCGCTTCGAGGGCTGCCTCCACCGCAGCGTCCAGGGCCAGTCCCAGGACGTGATTGCTGTCGTCGCCGTTCTGCTCGGCATCCACTCCGGCGGCGGCACGCGCGGCCGCCTCCATGACCGAGAGCATGGTTCCCGGAACGGGATCGCTCAACGCCGACCACGCCCGGATCTGGGCGCGGTTGAGCGCGGCTGCGAGCAGCGGCGAGCTCAGGCGGGTATGACCGGCCAACGGCTCCGCAGCGGCGCACAGGAACACGGCGAACAATGTGCCGGAATTGCCGCGTGCCTGCTCCATCGCGGCCTGGCCGGCGCTTGCGAGGACGGCCCCGACATCCTGCTGGCCCGGGGGCCCCCCGGACTGCAGCGCGAATTCGGGGTCCGGTGACGTGGCGGGGCTGTGGAGGGCCTGTGCAGCTGCACGGACCGTCAGGTAGAGGTTGGTGCCGGTATCGCCGTCCGCCACAGGGAAAATATTGATGGCGTTGAGGCGGTCGCTGTGGTTCCCGAGGACTGTTTCGGCCTTGCCCAACCACCGCTTCATCGCTTGCGCGTTGGCGGCAATCTTAGTCTGCAAAGTGATCCCATCCCACAGTGTCCGCGGGCCGGCCCGCTATCGTCACGCCAGTGCTTTCCATTGGTGCAAGGGCTTCTACTGAGCCTATCGCAGCGAAACCCGGAGGCAGCTGAACGTCCGCCGGGAATGTGGCAAGAAGTCCATGATCTTCCCCTCCGCCGAGCACCCAGACCATGGGGTCGCCGTCCACCGCGTCCGCGACAGCGGCCAAAGGCTCTGCGAGCTGCTTCAGGGCGTCGGGATCAAGGTCCAGGACCACGCCGCTGGCGGCGGCCAGGCGGTTGCCGTCGCGGATCAGTCCGTCGGAAACATCCATCATGGCCGAGGCGCCTGCCGCGAGTGCGGACGGCCCGGCATCCAGCGGCGGCAGCGGCCGGCATTGCCTGTCCATAATGGTCCGCTGCTCCGGCGTTAACCGTTCAACATCCAATGCCGACTCCAGCAGGGCAAGGCCCGCCGCCGCGAGCCCCAGCGTTCCGGCCAGCGCGACGGTGTCCCCGGGACGGGCCCCGGAGCGCAATACCGGCTCCCGCCCGTCCAGGGTGCCCAGGATGGCCACGGTCACGGCCAGTTCGCGGCCCCGGCCCAGGTCCCCGCCGGCCACGGAACATCCAGCGGCGCCAAGGCCGCTGATGGCGTGGGACAGCCCGTCCGCGAAATCCTCAACCCAGGAAACCGGCGTCTCCGGAGGCAGGGTCAGGCTCACCACCATGGACACGGACCGCGCACCCATGGCGTTGATGTCGCTCAGGTTCTGCGCCGCGGCCTTCCAGCCGACGTCGAAGCCGGTGGTCCGGTACCCGTTTCGCCACACCAGCCGGAAATCCTGGTCCTGGACCTGAGTGTCAATGCTGACCACGGTCCGGCCGTCCGGGGCTGCCACAATGGCGGCGTCATCCCCGGGTCCCAGCAGGAGCGCCGTGCCCTCGGCTGGACCTTTGTTCAGGCGCGGAAAGATCCTGGCGAGGAGCTCGGATTCGGAAAGTCCGTCAACGGTGAGGTGAGATTCAGGCACACCACTACGCTACAGTCAGGGACCGACATCCGTTCGCGGGGTCCTGTCCACAAGGTCCTGATGGGCCCCTGCGGGCATGGCGGGAAGCGGGGGCAGAGCGGACGAACGGCGTCCGGCCGGCTGCCCGGAGCGGGATAGGCTTAAACAATGCACCTGCTCCGCACCCCGGTTTCCACCCGTTCGCTTCGCCTGCCGGCAACGGCTGCAGCAGTGGTGCTGGCCCTCAGCGCATGCGCACCGGTGGTGGACGTCGCGCCGGCCAAGGATGCGGCCAACCCTGCCTGTGCACCCATGATGGTGGCACTTCCGGACACGATGGGTGACGCGGCCCTGCGGAAGACCAACAGCCAGGCAACCGCCGCCTGGGGCGATCCGTCCAAGGTCATCCTGCGGTGCGGAGTCAACGTTCCCGGTCCGACCACAGACCGTTGCGTCAGTGTCAACGGCATCGACTGGGTCATCAAGGAGGGCGACCCCGTCTGGACACTGACCACCTTCGGCCGCGAACCGGCCACGGAGATCCTCATGGACCCGGATCAGATCAGTTCCGCAACCGTGCTGGCGGAACTGTCCGCCGCGGCCGGGAAGATCAAGGCCACCAGGAACTGCGTGGGCCAGGAAGAGCTGCAGAACCTGCCCACCGGACAATAGGACCCACGCGTCCCGGCCGCCGGCCTGCAATAGCGCTTAGCGCAGCCCGGTCTTCCGGTTCAGGGCCAGGTAGATCAGTTCGTCGATGAGTTCCGCGTAGCCCAGCCCGGACGCAGCCCACATCTGCGGGTACATGCTTTTCGGCGTGAAGCCGGGCATGGTGTTGATCTCGTTGATGATCAGCTCGCCGTCGGGAGTGTAGAAGAAATCCACCCGGCTAAGCCCCTCGGCGCCCACGGCATCGAACGCCGCGGCGGCAAGCTCGCGGACCCTGGCGATCGCCTCGTCAGGGAGGTCGGCCGGGCAGCTCAGCGAGGCGGCGTCGTCTTCCACGTATTTTGCATTGAAGTCATAGAACTCGTGCTCCCCCGGAGCCACGGCGATCTCCCCCGGCATGGAGGTCCGCGGCGGTTCCGTACCGCGCCCTTCAAGGACGGCGCATTCGATTTCGCGGCCCACGATGCCGGCCTCGATCACCAGTTTGAGGTCATGCTCGCGGGCGGCCGCGATGGCCGCGTCCAGGCCCTCCAGGGAGTCCACTTTGGAGATGCCCATGGAAGATCCTGCCCGGGCGGGCTTGACGAATACGGGGTAACCCAGCCGGTCAACGCGTTTGCGGATGGCTTCCGGGTCAGTGAGCCACTGCCGGTCCGTCACGGCGATGTACGGTCCCACCTGCAGGCCGGCGGCCTCAAAAACCACCTTCATGTAATGCTTGTCCATCCCGACAGCGGACGCGAGGACACCGGCGCCAACGTAGCGGGTGTCCGAGAGTTCCAGCAGTCCCTGGATGGTGCCGTCTTCACCGAACGGGCCGTGAAGCAGCGGGAAGACAACGTCCACGGCACCGAGCTCCTGCGGAACTTCGTTCGGGGACGCCACGATCAGCTGGTGTTCCCCGCCGATTTCGGCGAGTGTGACCGTGCGGGCAGAGGGCGACACCTCGGGTAGGGACGATGCCGAGAGAGACCATTGCCGGGTGTCCCCCGACACAAGGACCCATTGTCCGGTCTTTGCGATGCCGATGGGGATGACATCGTACTTGTCGTAGTCGATGGCCCCGAGCACGCCGGCGGCCGTCACGCAGCTGACGGCGTGCTCGCTGGAGCGGCCACCAAACAACACGGCGACGCGGGGTTTGGCGTGGCCGGGTGCGGTGTGCTTGTTCAATTGTTCTTCCGACACAGTCAGTAATCGCCTTCGGATTTCAGGTCCCGGGCCAGCAGCAGCGGTCCCAGTTCGTCAACGGACAATTTTCCGGCCAGCACGGCAACCACTGCCGCGGTGATGGGCATCTCGACGCCGAGCTTTCCGGCAAGTTCGTGCACGGCCTGCCCGGACTTGATCCCCTCGGCCGTTTGGGTCATTTCCCCGGTCACCTGTTCCAGCGTCAGCCCCTTGCCCAGCAGGCGTCCGGCAGTGTGGTTCCGGGACAACGGCGAAGAGCAGGTGGCAACGAGGTCGCCCAGCCCGGCCAGGCCAGCCATGGTTTGAGCTTCTCCCCCCAGGGCAAGCGCCAGCCTGGACGTCTCCGCAAGCCCCCGGGTAATCACGGACGCCTTGGTGTTGTCGCCCATCCTCTTGCCTTCGCAAATACCCACGGCGAGTGCAATGACGTTTTTCACGATGCCGCCGATTTCAACACCGACGACGTCGGTGGTGGTGTACGGGCGGAAATAGGGTGCGGTGCAGCTGCGGGCGATCCATGACGCCACCTCGGCGTCCGCACACGCCACCACAGAGGCGGTGGGTTCCTCGCGGGCGATTTCCATGGCCAGGTTGGGTCCGGACACAACGGCAATACGGTCCGGCTTGATGCCCAGCTCCTCACTGATGACCTCGCTCATGCGGGCATCTGAGCTGAGCTCCAGGCCCTTCATCAGGGAGACCACAAAGGCGTCCGGCGATATCAGGTGCCGCCACTCGCGAAGCTGCAGCCGGAGGGACTGGGCCGGCACCGCCAGAACGACGAGGTCCGCCCCGGACAGCACCTCCGCCACGTCGGTGGAGGCGGTGATGCTGTGCGGGAGGTCGATGTCCTTAAGGTACTGCGAATTCCGGTGCATGGTGTTGATCTGCTCAACAACCTCGCGGCGGCGTCCCCAGAGCCGGATGCTCCGCTGGACACCGGAGGCGGTGGCGGCATCAGCCAGTATCTTGGCAAACGTGGTCCCCCAGGAACCGGCTCCGAGAACGGCGACCGACATTGCCGAGCCGGCTGCGGCCTGGTCGGGGGTCATTTGCCGCTCCCCTCGATGTTGCGTCCATGCTTGGTCTGGTTGTGGGCGGCAGGATCCCACCGCTCAGCGGGAGGCTGTTCCCCCCGCAGGGTCGCCAGCAGGCCCGTAATGGCCTCCATGATGACCGCCGTGGCGGCCGTCAGCGTGGCTTTGTCCAGCGGACGGCCCTCGAAAGCGCTAAGGTCCACGGGGTCGCCCACGATGACGCGGGAGGTCCGACGGGGGAACAGATGGAACCGCTTCGCATAGCGCGGAAAGACCTGGTGTGCTCCCCAGTGGGCCATGGGAACCACCGGAATGCCGCTCTCCAGCGCCATCCGGGCCGCACCGGTGTGGCCCTTCATCGGCCACAGCTCCGGGTCACGCGTCAGCGTGCCCTCGGGGTAGATGATGATGGCCCCGCCTTCGTCCACCACTGCCTTGGCGACCTGCAGCGAACGGTTGGCACCCGCCGTCGAACGTTCCACCGGGATTTGCTTGGTGGCGCGCAGGACTGCCCCCAAAACCGGCACCTTGAAGAGTCCGCCCTTGGCCAGGAAGTGCGGCATCCGCTTCTGGTTGTACAGCATGTGGCCGATCACGAGCGGGTCGATCTCGGTGCAGTGGTTGGGTGCGGCGATGAAGCCGCCCGCCGGAAGCTTGTCCAGCCCTTCCCACTTCTTGTTCATGAGCAGGTTCATCACTGGCCTGACGATCCCGGCGACGATGACAAAGGTGGTGCGGCTCTTGGCCGTTTCCTTCACTGGGACCCCGTTACTTGGCTGCGGTGATGTCGAAATCGGCGCCCAGGCCCGCGAGCTTCTCGGTGAAGCGCTCGTAGCCGCGGTTGATGATGTCGATTCCGGTCACCCGGGACGTTCCGGTGGCAGCCAGTGCGGCGATGAGGTGGCTGAAACCGCCCCGGAGGTCCGGAACGTCGATGTCGGTGCCCTTGAGCTGCGTGGATCCCGAGATGACGGCCGAGTGCAGGAAGTTCCGCTGGCCGAAGCGGCACGGCACGCTGCCGAGGCACTCCCGGTGCACCTGGATGTTGGCGCCCATCCGGATCAGTGCGTCGGTGAAGCCGAACCGGTTCTCGTAGACGGTCTCGTGGACGATCGACACGCCTTCGGCCTGGGTCAGGGCCACCACAAGGGGCTGCTGCCAGTCCGTCATGAATCCCGGGTGCACGTCCGTTTCAAGGACTAGCGGATTCAGCTTGCCGCCGCGGTGGTAGAAACGGATGCCGTCCTCGCCGATGTCCATCCCGCCGCCCACCTTGCGGTAGGTGTTCAGGAACGTCATCATGTCGCGCTGGGAAGCGCCCTCAACGAAAATATCTCCGCGCGTCACGAGCGCCGCTGAGGCCCAGGACGCTGATTCGTTCCGGTCCGAGAGTGCCCGGTGGTTGTAACCGCCGAGGTCCCTGACGCCTTCGATGCGGATGGTGCGGTCCGTCTGGACGCTGATGATGGCGCCCATCTTCTGCAGCACGGCAATGAGGTCGATGATTTCCGGCTCCGTGGCGGCACCGGAAAGCTCCGTGATGCCTTCAGCCCTGGTGGCGCTGAGCAGGACCTGCTCGGTGGCCCCCACTGACGGATAGGGCAGCGAGATCTTGGCGCCCTGGAGCCCCTTGGGGGCGGAAATGTGGATGCCGCCCGGACGCTTTTCGACGACGGCCCCGAACTGGCGCAGGACGTTCAGGTGGTAATCAATGGGGCGGTCGCCGATCTTGCAGCCGCCAAGGTCGGGAATGAACGCTTCACCGATGGCGTGGATCAGCGGACCGCACAACAGGATGGGAATCCTGGAGTCGCCTGCATGGGCGTCGATTGCGGTGCTGGACGCGGTCTTGGCGCCCTTCGGATCCAGGGTCAGGTCCCCCGTAACAGGGTCCTTTTCGACCGTGACGCCATGAAGCTGGAGCAGGCTGGTGACAACCTCGACGTCCTTGATTTCAGGGACGTTGCGCAGCACGGACGGCTCGTTGCCCAGCAGGGCGGCCACCATGGCCTTGGGGACAAGATTCTTGGCCCCGCGAACGGTGACGCGTCCAGTTAGCGGGACGCCTCCGCGGATTGTCAAAACACTACTCATATACCGGTTTCCTCACGACTACTCGCCCCCAAATCCTTACAAAGGCTCCAGCTAAGCATAGGAGCTAGCGTTACCGATCTGAAATACGGCGCGTTTTTCCGGAGGGCGCCGCGGGGGCGGCAAGGGTGCAGCCGGTACCGGGGACCGGCGCTGCGGGGTCCGCGGTACCGGCGCCGCAGGGACCGTACCCGGCCCCCGGCGTCCCCGCGGGACCGCGGGGCGGCCGCACCCCTCAGCGCCGGCCCGATCAGGACAGCCGAGCGGGCAGGGTCTTCGGCTTGAAAGCGGGCCTGGTGGCTTCGTAGGCTGTGATGTCTTCTTCGTGCTGGAGGGTCAGTCCGATGTCGTCCAGGCCTTCGAGGAGGCGCCAGCGCGTGTAGTCGTCAATCTCGAACGGCGCCACCACGTTGCCGCACATCACGGTCTTCGAGACGAGGTCCACGGTCACCTCGGTGCCCGGGGCGTTCTCCAGCACCTTCCAGATGAGCTCGATGTCATCCTGGGCGACCTCGGCTGCCAGGAGGCCCTGTTTGCCGGAGTTGCCGCGAAAGATATCGGCGAACCTTGAGGACAGGACGGTCTTGAACCCGAAGTCCTTCAATGCCCATACTGCGTGCTCGCGGGAGGACCCGGTGCCGAAGTCCGGTCCGGCCACCAGCACGGAACCGGCGTTGAACGGCTCCTGGTTCAGGATGAAGGCAGGGTCCTTGCGCCAGGCCGCAAACAGTGCGTCCTCGAAGCCCGTGCGGGTAATGCGCTTGAGGTAAACGGCCGGGATGATCTGGTCGGTGTCCACGTTGCTCTGGCGCAGCGGTACGCCGATCCCGGTGTGGGTGCTGAACTTTTCCATGGCGGTTCCTTTGATGCTGGGTAGGTGTGGGCTGCGCGGGCTAGGCGGCGTTATCTAAGCGGCGCTGCTACTGACGGCGGCGGACTCGGGAGCGGGGTCCAGGTCCGACGGCGAACTGAGCGTGCCGCGCACCGCCGTAGCTGCCGCCACGACCGGTGAGACGAGGTGGGTGCGGCCACCCTTGCCCTGACGTCCCTCAAAGTTGCGGTTGGACGTGGAGGCACAACGTTCCCCCACCTCCAGCTGGTCCGGGTTCATGCCCAGGCACATGGAGCAGCCGGCAAAACGCCACTCAGCTCCAAAGTCCTTGAAGACCTTGTCCAGGCCTTCCGCTTCCGCCTCGAGCCGCACGCGTGCCGAGCCCGGGACAACGAGCATCCGGATGTTCGGGTCCTTGGTGCGGCCGCGGATGATGTCCGCCGCGGCGCGCAGGTCTTCCATCCGGGAGTTCGTGCAGGAGCCCAGGAAGACCGTGTCCACCCGGATCTCCTTCATCGGGGTGCCGGCTTCCAGCCCCATGTACTGCAGTGCCCGTTCGGCCGCGGCCTTGGCGTTTTCATCGCCGAAATCCTCCGGCGACGGCACCTTGGAAGACAGCGAAACGCCCTGGCCGGGGTTCGTGCCCCAGGTGACGAAGGGCTCCAGGGTGTCGGCGTCCAGGTCCACCTCGACGTCGAACGTTGCGTCGTCGTCCGTGCGGAGCGTGTTCCAGTATTCGACGGCGGCGTCCCACTCCGCGCCCTGCGGCGCGTGCGGCCGTCCGTACATGTAGTCGTACGTTGTCTGGTCCGGGGCAACGAGGCCCGCGCGGGCGCCGGCTTCGATGGACATGTTGCAGATGGTCATCCGGGCTTCCATGGACAGTGCACGGATTGCCGAACCACGGTATTCGAGGACGTAGCCCTGCCCGCCGCCGGTGCCGATCTTCGCGATGACCGCCAGGATGATGTCCTTTGCCGACACTCCGGGGCGCAGGGTTCCCTCGACGTTTATCGCCATGGTCTTGAACGGCTTCAAGGACAGCGTCTGGGTGGCCATGACGTGCTCCACCTCGGAGGTGCCGATGCCCATGGCCAGCGCGCCGAAGGCTCCGTGCGTGGAGGTGTGCGAATCCCCGCAGACCACCGTCATGCCGGGTTGGGTGAGGCCAAGCTGGGGGCCCACAACGTGGACGATCCCCTGCTCGGCGTCGCCCAGGGAGTGCAGGCGGACGCCGAATTCCTTGCAGTTGTTGCGCAGCGTCTGGATCTGGGTCCGGCTGGTCAGATCAGCGATAGGCTTGTCGATGTCCAGCGTGGGGGTGTTGTGGTCCTCGGTGGCGATGGTGAGGTCCGGGCGGCGCAGCGGGCGACCGGCCAGCCGGAGCCCTTCAAAGGCCTGCGGCGACGTGACTTCATGCACCAGGTGGAGGTCGATGTAGAGAAGGTCCGGCTGGGCATTGGCACCTTCGCCGTCGCCTTTGCGCACCACGTGCGCGTCCCAGACTTTCTCGGCCAATGTCTTTGCCATGGCCATCTCCCTTCACTGCTGTTGGCTGTTTACATCCACTGAACCAGCACGCCCGCGTAATACGCCAGCCAAATGATTTGCATCTCAGATATTGAGACGGCAATATCATTACATGGACAATTCTAGTGGCGTCGGTGTCATCGATAAAGCGGCCCATGTGCTCGACGCACTTGAGGCAGGGCCCACCACTCTGGCGCAGCTGGTGGCTGCCACCGGACTGGCGCGGCCGACCGTACACAGGCTCGCCCTGGCACTGGTCCATCACCGGCTTGTCAGCCGCGACATCCAGGGCCGTTTTGTGCTGGGAAGCCGGTTGGTGGAGCTCGCCTCGGCCGCCGGCGAGGACCGGCTGATCGCCTCAGCCGGGCCCGTCCTGATGCAGCTGCGCGACGCCACCGGCGAAAGCGCCCAGATCTTCCGGCGGCAGGGTGACTGGCGGGTGTGCGTTGCGTCTGCCGAGCGTCCCATCGGTCTCCGCGACACCATCCCGGTGGGTACCCAGCTTTCCATGAAGGCCGGCTCCGCCGCCCAGGTCCTGCTGGCCTGGGAGGACCACGACCGGCTCCTCGAAGGTCTGCAGGCAGCGCGCTTCACGCCCACCGTCCTGGCAGGAGTGCGACGGCGGGGCTGGGGCCAGAGCCTCGGCGAACGTGAGCCGGGAGTCGCCTCTGTGTCGGCGCCCGTCCGTGGCCCGTCCGGACGCGTCATTGCCGCCGTGTCCATTTCCGGTCCGATCGAGCGCCTTACCCGCCAGCCGGGCCGGTTGCACGCCGAAGTCGTCTGCAATGCCGCCCGGGTGCTGACCGAGGCGCTCCGCAAGAACAACGACTGACACCGCAGCCGCCCGGCCGTCCCCTGCGGGCTCCGGGTATTAGGCTGTGCCCATGAACAGCTATGCGGTCTTCCTCCGTGGTATCAACGTGGGCGGAATCAACATCAAAATGGCGGACCTCAGGAGCGCCCTAGCGGAACGCGGGTTCGACGGAGTAAAGACGCTCCTGGCCAGCGGCAACGTTGCCCTGGCCAGCCCTCTCGGCGCCGCCGCACTCAAAAAGGACGTTGAAACCTGCCTGCGCGAGTCCTTCGGCTACGACGCGTGGGTGGTGGTTCTGACCGACGCCAGGCTTGCCGCACTCGTCGAGGCGTGCCCGTACCCTGCCGAGGACAAGACGACGCATACCTATGTCACCCTCAGTTCGGATACAGCCGTGCTGGACGAGCTGTTCGAGTCCGGTTCACGGCTGGACGGAACGCAGCAGCAGCGCCTGGGTCCGGAGGCCATGGCCTGGCTTGCACCCGCCGGAGGCACCCTGGACAGTCCATTCAGCAGACTCTCATCCAAAGCGCGCTACAAATCGACCACTACCACGCGAAACCTTCGCACCATGATCAAGGTCCGAGACGCCACGAAGGCACTGGGCAACGGCTAGTCGCGGCCCGCGGCTTTCAGGGCCGCGTTAAAGGACTTCAGCCTGCTGACTTCCACTTCCACCGGTTCAACCACACGCCTGTCCGCAACGGCGGCCACGGCCGCCCTGAGCTTCTTGCCCGCCGCGCCACCCCGCACTCGCGCGGCCGCCCCGGCGATGGCCTTTCCGGCGAGGGCCAGCACCACACCCAGCAGCAATCCCCCGGCGATCATCAGCGTTGGAACCGGCCACCCTTCCACCCTGGGCACCTCCGGAACAGGCAGCTGGAGATATCCCAGCCCGGCCAGGACACCGAGCCAGCCCACGCCGCCCAAAACCGCCACGAGGGCAAGCCATTGGGCAACGTTGAACAGTCCCCACCACCACGACTTTCTGCCGGCCAGCAGCTCAGTGCCGGCAATCGCCTGATCCATTGCGTCCGGCAGCTGGTCCCGGCCTTCACGCGCCGCGCCACGGATGGCCGCGCGCCACGGCCCCGGTGCCCCGGCACTGGCGGCATCCGCGAATTCCCGCACGGCAGCGTCCGTCCTGGCGCGTTCCGGTGCCCCGGCCGGCGGCAGCGATGTCCTGTTGACCTCCGCTGCGGCCCCCTCCCGACGCAGGTTCAGCCGCCGCAACGGGTCCGGGCGGAACCGGACCAGCCAGCGGGTCAGCGGCCAGCCCGTGCGCCTCGTGGCTTCCTGCCGGTACGACCTCGACACGGCATCAGCAACGAGCGGGACGTTGGCGGCCGCCGCAAGCTCGTCAGCCAGCCGGGACCTGGTGCCGGCTTTGACTCCGGCTGCCTCCCCGGTTCCGGAGGCCGCCGCAAGCCGGGCCGTGGCCTTGGAGACATCCGCGGCCAGCCGCTGCGAGGACGCCTGCCGTTGCACCACCACGTCTCGGATGGCCGCCCGGACTTTGTCGACGCCGGTCCCGTCCAACGCAGAGGCGCCAAGGACCTGGACCTTCCCCAGACCGTCCCGGGCCAGGATGGCTTTGAGGGATTCCAGCACCGGCCCGATGTCCGACGGCGGAAGCCGGTCAACCTGGTTGAGTACCACCAGAGTGACCGCCCCGTGCGAAGCCAGGGGCGCAAGGAAGTCGTTGTGCACCGCGGCGTCCGCATATTTCTGCGGGTCCAGCACCCACACCAGGACGTCCACTAGACCCACCATCCGCTGGACAATCTCCCGGTTGGCGGCCTTCGTTGAATCGAAATCCGGCAGGTCCAACAGGATCAGGCCGGTGGATTCATCGGCGAACCCCGGCAGTGCCGAGGAATGATGGCGTTTGGCGACCCCGAGCCAGTCCAGCAGCGGTTCGCTGCCCTCCTGTCCCCAGACACCGGCCAGCGGTTCGGACGTCGTGGGACGGCGCACCGCCGCCGTCGCGATTTCCGCACCGCTGACCGCATTGAAGAGCGACGATTTCCCGCTGCCTGTGGCGCCAAAGAATCCCACCACAGTGTGCTCCGCGGACAGTGAACGGCGGGAACTGGCGCGCTCAAGGACCTGGAGCACGTCGTCCAGAGCCTCGTCCGGCAACACCCCACCGGCGAGCTCCCGCGCATCGTTCAGGGCTTGCAGGCGGGCGTCGAGCCGGGAGGCTTCCCTGCTTCCGCTGTGCCGGCTCATGCGGGTCCGGCCAGTTGCCGGAGGGCGCGCGAATGATCGGACAAGACCTCCGGCGGAACCCCGGTACCAATGTCGAGACGGTCCAGGAAGCGCTGCTGTTCCGCCTGAAGCAGCTTGTGGCACCTCGAGTTCAGGTCCTCGCGGGCAGTTTGCGCGAGGCGTCTCACGGCGTCCTCGCCGAAGACGGCCTCCAGGAGCCGTTGACCAACGACGGCGGTACCTCCCGCCACTCCGATCTCCAGTCCCGTTAGCCCGGCGGTCATGGAGAAAACCACGATCATGAGGGCGGCCCCGAGTCCGTTGACCCCGAAAGAAAGCCACCGGGCGTGGGTGCGTTTGCCCTGGCCTTCCGTACGGATGAGCTCCATGAGCGCTCCCTGCCAGGCCCTGATTTCTGCTGCCACCGTGTCCGCGAAGCCGGCACTGGTGCCGGAAAGATCGTCCGCGCCCAGCAGCTGGCGGCCTGCGGGGTCCGAGCGCCAGCGCTGGTCGGCGTCCTCGGCCGCGTTGGCGGCTTCGTCCATGATGACCGCCTGCAGCCCCGTTTCAATGGCTGTTTCCACCTTGACAGCGGGAGCGGGCTCGCCGCGGAAGAAGGCGCCCATCCGGTCCCGCACGCGACCGATGTTCTGTTCCAGGACGCGGAAGAACTCGCCGGTACCGACAAAGTCCTGCCAGCGGGCCAGAACTTCGCCGCGCAGGAGGGCACCGTCTCGCGTTGCGTCCATAATCCTGGACCCTGCATCCTGATAAGCGTTGCGGACATCCCTGGCGAGGACATCCCGCGATTGCTGTTGCTCCCTCGATGCCTGCGCGAGGGCTGCAACGCGGCCGCTGAGCGCACGTACCGTGCCGTTGAGTGTCCGGCGGGCAATCTCAGCCCTCCCGGCAGAATCTGCTGCCAGTTGACGCAGCCAGTGGGCCACCGGTTCCACGGCGCCTTCGGGCAGCATTCCGAGACCGTCCAGGGTCACCTCCGGAATAATAAACAACCGGGCTGCACCCAGGCCCTCCCGCTGGAGCATGGTCCGGAGGTCCGCACTGACCTCCTCCTCGGCGGCCGGGGGCACGCGGTCCAGCACCACGGCCACCATGATGTCCCTTGACGCAGCGTCGAGGAGCAGCTTCCAGGGCACGGCGTCGGCATAGCGGTTGGCTGTTGTCACAAATATCCAGAGGTCGGCTGCAGCGAGCAAGTGGCCCGCAAGCGTCCGGTTGCCATCCGAGACGGAGTCGACGTCGGGAGCATCCAGTATGGCGATTCCTTGCGGCACGGCGGGGTGTCCCACGAGCACCAGGGAGGATATGGATGCCGCATCCGGTGCAGCGCCGGCCCGGCTGGCGGGAAGAGGCGTTTCCAGCACTGCGCCGCGGATTCGGCTCAGGTTCGGCAGTACCCGCTGGTCTTCGAACCAGGGAGAATCCGCCGGGTTGTGGAGCAATATCGGCTGCCTCGTGGTCGGCCGGATGGCGCCGGCCCTCGTGACCGGGTGGCCCACAAGGGCGTTGACCAATGTGGACTTGCCGGCTCCGGTGGATCCGCCAACAACTGCCAGCAGCGGAGCGTCAAGGCTGCGGAAGCGCGGAAGCATGTAGTCGTCCAGCTGCGCCAGTGCGTTTTTGATATCGAGGCGGGCCGCGTCAGCGCCGGGAAGTGCGAGCGGCAGCACGGCTTCGCCGAGGTCCCTGCGGACGGTCTCGAGCAGTTCCACAGCTGCGGCTGCGCGCGCATTGTGCACGGCGGGGCCCGCGGGTGAACTCTCAGATGGGGACGTCACAGCTTCATCATGCCAGTTCAAAACGCTCCCGGCTCGAATCCGGCACAGACCGCGCGGCACGGGCGGTTGCCAGAGCAACAGCGGAGCCCAAGCAAACAAAACAAAGCGGCCCCGGGCTGTTGCCCGGGACCGCTTCAGTGGTGACCCCAGCGGGATTCGAACCCGCGTTACCGCCGTGAGAGGGCAGCGTACTAGGCCGCTATACGATGGGGCCGCGTACTTCCGGATGGTATTTCTACCATCAGGCTCAGTGATTGTTTCATACACAAAGCCGGTGTTTCAAATCGGCCAAACCGCTTGAAACCCCTGATCCGCCGCACCGAAATGCGGCTTTTTCAGAGCTGGGATACCAGGACTCGAACCTAGAATGACGGTACCAGAAACCGTAGTGTTGCCAATTACACCATATCCCAATGGAACTTTCGGGCCGGTCACTCAGGCCTAAACCTTCGCTCCCCGCGCCTCAGCACGAGTAATTACTTTACCCGAGAGTTTTGGCTGGCACAAATCGGCGCCCGGAGCCCCTTCCGAGGCCGCCAACCGGCCCGCGCGGAAACTCCACAACCGACCGCAGGGCGAAGAAACCCTTGCAATTACAGGGTGGACAAGTTTACGCTCGGTAAGTTACCGATGAGTAACAACTCCCCTCCACGCCTCCCGACCGGCAGTTCTACGCTCACTTTCGAATGTTAGCTGCATCACGGCCGGGCGGCCGGGGACCACAGGAGTCCGACACCCACCGTCGAGAGGAACCAACCGTGCCACAAAGTCGTGCCACTGCTCCCCAGAACGTCCGCACCCGCGGCCAACAGATCGCCATAGCTCTCCTTGCCTTGCTACTGATCGCCCTGCTGGGCTTCTACACCTTGGTCACCGGGCGCATCACCGACGGATCCGCGCGACTCAAGGACGGAGCCGGCCAGGCTTCCGCCGGCGCCGATCAGCTTGAGGACGGCGCCGGAAAGCTCGCCACCGGCGCCACTCTGGCAGACACCGGGGCAGGCAAACTCTCCGCCGGAGCGCAGAAGATCCATTCCGGCATCACCACCAAGCTCGCTCCCGGTGCAGACCAGCTCCAGGCCGGCGCCGGGAAACTCGCGGCCGGGGCGGTGAAAATCGAGGCGGACGTCAACAACAAGCTGGCGCCGGGGGTGTACAAAGTCGATGACGGTGCCCGCAAGCTCGCCTCCGGAGCGGAGCAACTCTCAGCCGCGCTGACCCCCACTGCTTCGGGAACCGCGGAAAACAACCTAGCCGACGGCGCCACACAGCTACGCGAGGGAGCGTCCCGCGTGGAGGGCGGCGCAGGCCAGCTTGCCGCAGGGACAACCCAGCTCAAGGGCTACCGCGGTGCCAACGGCAGTCCGGAAGCGGGCACCGGCACCGCAGCCCTGGCCCAGGCGCTGGAGTTGTTGCAGGCTGCGGCCGACGATCCCGTCCAGGGGCTCGTGCCGCTCTCCGTGGTAAAGGACAAAATCGCCAAAATTACGGCGGGTGCCCACAAGCTCGATGCCGGAGCCGCCCAGCTCCAATCCGGGGCCTCCCGGCTCCACGAAGGTACCGGAGAGCTGCGGGCCGGTGCCGCGAAGCTGACTGCGGGTTTCACCACCCTGGGCGGCAAGCTCAACAGCCAGGATCCCGAAAACCCCGGGGTTGTCCTCGGCACGCGTCTTCTGGCCGACGGGACAGCCAAGATCAGGGAAGGCATGGACGGAATACCCGGGAACCCCGACCGTCCGGGCCTGCTCAAGGCGACCGCAAGTATGACCGAGGGCTCCTCCCGGCTTGCCGCCGGGACCACGGCACTGAACGCAGGCATCAAGGGGGACCCTGCGGATCCCGCGAATCCCGGGCTCCTGAGAGGCTCCGAAGCCTTGGCCGCCGGAGCCTCCGAGCTCTCGGAGGGCAACACCAAGCTCGCTTCCGGCTCCTCGCAGCTGGCCACCGGGGCAAGCAAGCTCGCGGACGGGAACGCAAAAGTGGCAGCCGGAACAGAAACACTGCACTCAAGCGCAGCGGCTGTCTCGCCGTCGGACGTGGTGGGCCGGCCCGACGCCGGAACTGCCGTGGGCATGGTGGGCGTGCTGGGACTCGGTTCAGTGGGCGCCTTTATGGCGCTGCGCAACCGTCGGAAAGCGGTGGAAACCGCCTGA
This sequence comes from Arthrobacter sp. PvP103, assembly GCF_017833075.1. Taxonomy (NCBI): domain Bacteria; kingdom Bacillati; phylum Actinomycetota; class Actinomycetes; order Micrococcales; family Micrococcaceae; genus Arthrobacter; species Arthrobacter sp. PvP103. The sequence goes on from NZ_JAFIBQ010000001.1 coordinate 553,238, forward strand.
CCCGGCAGGTGGCCCGGCGATGATCAGGCCGGGCCAGCCGGCCAGCCGTCCCTCCTACCCCAGCAGCTCCGCGAGCGAGCCAACCTGATGACCGGCAAACGCGGACTCCGTTTCCCCGCTGCGGTTCAGCCAGACGCCCAGCAAGCCCGCCGCCGTCGAACCTTCTGCGTCCAGCAGGCGGTTGTCTCCCACATAGAGGGTCTCAGCGGCACTGCTGCCCAGGAGGCGTACGCCCTCCAGGTAGATGGCCGGATCCGGCTTGGGTACGCCCAAGGTGTCCGTTCCCACCAATACGGTGATCCGCTGCAGCCCCGCGGCGTCGAGCTTCACCCGCTGGTAGTCGTGCACGTTGTTGCTGACCGCACCGTAGGGAATCCCTGCGGCGTCGAGGGCGTCCAGGACCGGGGCAACGTCCTCGAACGCACGGACGTAGCCGTGCTGCAGGGCTGCGTAGGAGGTGACCCAGGCATGGGACTCCTCGCCCTCTTCCAGTTCCACTCCGAAGTGCCCCAGGGCAGCACGTCCCCGGAGCAGCCGCTGTTCATTGAAGGTCAGTTCTCCGGCCAGGTAGCGGTCATAGAAGTGTGTGGTCTCGTGCGTGAAGATGCGCCCGAACTTCTCCCACCCGGCCTGGTCCAGGCCGGGCAGGAGATGTTCGCTGACGTCACGCAACGCCGTCGTCATGGCGTACTCCAGGTCCACCAGGGTGTCATCAATGTCGAACAGCACACCCCGGACGACGCCGAAGCCCGTGTGCAGGACACGGCCGCCGTCGCCGCGCATGGCAGTCATCAGCCGCGGAAAGCGTGGAGGCGGGCCAGTGAGGATGCCTTGCCCAGGATGACCATGGATTCAAAGAGCGGCGGGGAGATCCGGCGCCCCGAAACGGCTGTCCGGACCGGACCGAAAGCCAGCCGCGGCTTGATGCCCATGTCCTCCACGAGTGCCTGCTTCAGCGCGGCCTGGATGCTCTCGGCGCTCCAGTCGGTGACGGCGTCCAGGGCCGCTATCGCGGCGTCCAGCACCTCGGTGAGGTTTTCCGGAAGTCCCTTGCGGGCGTCATCCGCAACGTCGATGGCGTCGTCGTTCTTGAACAGGAAGGAAATCATCTCCGGCGCCTCGCCCAGCAAGGCGATGCGCTCCTGGATCAGCGGCGCGGCCTCGGTGAGGATCTCCTCTTCACGGGCGGTCAGCGTCTCGCCCACCAGGTTCGCTGCGCGGAGGTACGGAACCAGGCGGCCCCTGAAGTCGTCCGCGTCCAGCATCCGGATGTGGGTGCCGTTGATCGCTTCGGCCTTCTTGATATCGAAGCGCGCCGGGTTGGCCAGGACGTCATGGACGTCGAAGTGCTCGATCAGCTGTTCCACCGTGAAGATGTCTTCGTCGGCGGACAGGCTCCAACCCAGCAGCGAGAGATAGTTGAGCAGGCCTTCGGGGATGAATCCGCGGTCCCGCAGCAGGAAGAGGTTGGACTGCGGATCACGCTTGGACAGCTTCTTGTTGCCCTCGCCCATAACGTACGGCAGGTGCCCGAAGACGGGCATGTAGCTTGCGACGCCGATCTCCATCAGGGCGCGGATCAGCACCACCTGGCGGGGCGTGGAGGACAGCAGGTCCTCGCCGCGCAGTACGTGGGTGATCCCCATCAGGGCGTCATCCACCGGGTTCACCAGGGTGTACAGCGGAGAACCGTCGGCGCGGACGATCACGTAGTCCGGGATGCTCCCGGCCTTAAAGGTGATTTCGCCGCGGACCATGTCGGTGAAAGTGACGTCCTCGTCTGGCATGCGGACTCGGAGGACCGGTTCGCGGCCCTCGGCCTTGAACGCGGCAACCTGCTCGGCGCTGAGGTTGCGGTCGAAGTTGTCGTAGCCGAGCTTGGGGTCGCGGCCGGCGGCCCGGTGGCGCGCTTCAACTTCCTCCGGCGAGGAGTAGCACTCGTAGGCGTAGCCGGCTTCCAGCAGCTTGGCCACCACGTCCTTGTAGAGGTCAAGACGCTGTGACTGGCGGTACGGCTCATGCGGGCCGCCCGTTTCCACGCCCTCTTCCCACGAGATGCCCAGCCATTTCAGGGCCTCAAGCAGCTGCTCGTAGCTCTCTTCCGAGTCCCGGGCTGCGTCCGTGTCCTCGATGCGGAACACAAAGGTGCCCTGCGTGTGCCGGGCGTAGGCCCAGTTGAACAGCGCCGTACGGATCAGGCCCACGTGCGGGGTGCCCGTGGGCGACGGGCAGAACCGCACCCGGACCGGGGTTTCGGCAGTGACGGCAGGACTGGAGACAGCGTTGGACACAGAAGGAGTAGTCATAGTGTCTCCAACTTTACCGCCTGCCCGGGACTCGGACCCGCCGCGGAATCCGGCACGGAAACGGACAGCCGCCCCGGGATACCCGGGGCGGCTGTCGTGACGTTGGTGCTGTGTGCGGCTAGCGCCGGACAACAGGGTTGGAAAGCCGGCCGATGCCTTCGATCTCCACGTCAAACCGGTCGCCCGCCGCAACCACTCCCACGCCCGCAGGCGTGCCGGTCATGATCACGTCGCCGGGAAGCAGAGTGAAAGCCTGCGACACGATGGAGACAAGCTCACGGACGCCCCGGATCATCTGGCTGGTGCTGCCGTCCTGGCGGAGTTCGCCGTTGAGCCAGCCCTGGATCCGGAGGTCGTCGGTGTCCAGTTCGGTTTCGATCCACGGGCCCAGGGGCGCCGAGGTGTCAAAACCCTTGGCCCGGGCCCACTGCAGGTCGGTCTTCTGGACATCCCGGGCAGTCAGGTCGTTGCCGCAGGTGTAGCCGAAGATGACGTCGTCAACGCGGTCCTCGGGAACGTCCTTGCAGATCCGCCCGATCACGACGCACAGCTCGGCCTCGAAGGAAACCTCCTCAGAGAACTCCGGCAGCACGATGGGATCGTTGGGCCCCACCACCGATGTGTTGGGCTTCAGGAACAGCAGCGGCTGCTGCGGCACGTCATTGCCAAGCTCCCTGGCATGCTCCACGAAGTTGCGCCCGACGCCCACCACCTTGCTGCGCGGAATGATGGGTGCGAGCAGCCGCACGTCTTCAAGCTTGTACTTGACGGTGCTGCGTTCAACGCCGTTGAAGAAAGGGTCACCCTTGATGACAGTGACTTCCTCACTGCCGGGCTCGCCTTCCACAACGCCGTAAAGGGGATCAGAATCAGCTACAAATCGGGCGATACGCATGGTTCCTAGCGTACAGTCCTCCGGAACGGCGTCCTGCCGCAGGCGCTGCCGTGCCGACCCCGGCCAGGTGCTCAGGCGCGGAGGAACTCCAGCTGGGCTGCGACTGAATTCTCCGCCGCCGGACGGACGGCGGGATCGATGTCCGCATAGACGGCATCTGTGATTTCGCCCAACCCGGCATCGGGCCCCAGCTCCATCAGGGCCGCACGGATCTGCGCGAGCCGTTCCTGGCGGTGGTCGCGGTAGGCGCGGACCACCGCGTCCAGCGCCGGCAGGACCGCGCCGTGCCCGGGCAGGACAGTGGCAGGACCAATCCTTTCCAGTCTGTCCAGGGTGGCCAGGTAGTCGCCCAGTTTGCCGTCGGGAAAATCCAGGACCGTGGTGCCACGGCCCAGGATGGTGTCGCCGGTGAGCACCGAGCCGTGCGGGCCATCACCTGGCAGATGGAAACAGAGCGAGTCGGACGTGTGGCCGGGAGCGGCAATGACGCGTAGCTCCACCCCGGCGGCAAAGAGGGTTTCACCGTCAGCCAGCGGATTCCCGCCGTGACAGTGCCGGGCATCCGCAGCGCGGACCGGCGCCCCTGTGAGTTCGTGGAAGCGCCCCGCCGCCGCGGTGTGGTCGGCATGGCGGTGCGTGATGAGGATGAGCTCCACCCTCCCCGCGGCAGCCAGTTCCTGCAGGTGTCGTTCGTCCAACGGCCCGGGGTCCACCACCACGGTAGTCTCCGATCCGGGCCGGCCCAGCAGGTACGAATTGGTCCCGTCCAGGCTCATGGGGCCGGGGTTGGGTGCCAGCCGGAAACGGGCCAGGTCGCTGGCGGGAAGAATCGATGGTGAGGATTCGGGATTCACCGTTCCATCTTCGCATTCAAACGCACGACGCCGGGCGGGCCGAAATCATTTCGGTCCGCCCGGCGTCGTGGTTCAGTCGGGTGGTGCGTGAGTCTGAAGGACCCTAGGCGAGGCGCATCAGCCAGCCGTGCGTGTCCTCGACCGTGCCTGTCTGGATGCCAAGGAGCTGCTCGCGGATGGCCATGGTGGTCTCCCCTGCCTTCGCGTCCTCGGAGCCAATGAACTCCGTAGCGTCCTTGAGTACACCGATGGGCGTAATCACGGCGGCAGTCCCGCAGGCGAAGACCTCGGTGATCTCCCCCGAAGCCACACCGTCGCGCCATTCGTCCAGGGTGATCTTGCGCTCGGTGACGGTACGGCCCATGTCCTTGGCCACCTGCATGACGGACATCCGGGTGACGCCCTCCAGGATGGTTCCGGTCAGTGCGGGCGTGACCAGCGAGCCGTCCTTCATGACGAAGAAGACGTTCATGCCGCCGAGTTCTTCAACAGCGTTGTCATTGAACTGGTCCAGGAAGAGGACCTGCTTGCAGCCGTGGGCCTCGGCCTCCTGCTGGGCGATCAGGGACGCGGCATAGTTGCCGCCGCACTTGGCTGCTCCGGTCCCGCCGCGGCCTGCGCGGGCGTACTCGCGGGAGATCCAGATCGACACGGGCTTCAGCTCGCCGCCGAAGTAGTTGCCGGCCGGGGAAGCGATCACGCGGAAGGAGACTTCCCTGGCCGCGCGCACACCAAGGAACGCTTCGGTGGCGATCATGAACGGACGGAGGTAGAGCGCCTCGCCGTCCCCGGCCGGGACCCACTCCCGGTCGGCCTGCACAAGCTCGCGGATGGCACCGAGGAAGTACTCTTCCGGAAGTTCCGGCAGCGCCAGCCTGCGGGCGGACTTGTTCAGGCGGGCGGCATTCGCCTCCGGGCGGAACGTCCAGACTGAGCCGTCGGCATGGCGGTAGGCCTTGAGTCCCTCGAAGATCTCCTGGCCGTAGTGCAGCACGGCCGCCGACGGGTCAAGCGAGATGGGACCGTATGCCTCGATGCGCGCGTCATGCCAGCCGCCCTTGCCGTTCTCGTCAACGCTGTAGTCGACAATCGCAGTGTGGTCGGTGAAATAGTTGCCGAAACCCGGGTTCGCCAGGATGGCAGCACGCTCTTCAGCAGACTTCGGGGTTACCGAGGGCTGATGGGTGAATTCGACGCCATGGGCAGTCTGAGTCATGGTTCCTCCACGGTCGGCTGCCTGGTGTGTGAACGTGGTTCAGCGTCGGACCACGGCAGCATTTTGGTGATTCGAGACAAGCTTACGCCCGATGCGGGACCCTACAGGGCGGCGACGATCGCATCGCCGATCGCGCTGGTGGTGCGCGCCCGGCCATCGCGGCTTTCGACGTCGGCGATGACTGCCGCCTCGATCTTCTTCGCTGCATCTGCGTAGCCGAGATGGTCCAGCAGCATTGCCGCTGAGAGGATTGCCGCCGTAGGATCGGCTTTTTGCTGGCCGGCGATGTCGGGGGCAGATCCGTGCACGGGTTCGAACATGGAGGGTGCGGTGCGTTCCATGTTGATGTTGCCCGATGCCGCCAGGCCGATGCCGCCGGTGATGGCTGCGGCGAGGTCGGTGATGATGTCGCCAAAAAGGTTGTCTGTGACGATGACGTCGAAGCGCCCGGGGTCGGTGACCATGAAGATCGTGGCTGCGTCGATGTGCAGGTAGTCGTGGGTGACATCAGGGAATTCCTGGGCCACCGCCTCAACGGTGCGCTTCCACAAGTGGCCGGCATAGACAAGGACATTGTGCTTGTGCACCAGCGTGACGTGCTTGCGCGGACGTTCGCTGGCACGGCGGAACGCGTCCCGGACAACCCGCTCCACACCGTGGGCAGTGTTCAGCGAAACCTCGGTGGCAACTTCGTGCCTGGTCCCGGCACGCAGGGTGCCGCCATTGCCGACGTACGGACCTTCGGTGCCTTCACGGACCACGATGAAATCGATCTTGCCGGGGTTGGCGAGCGGGCTGCCGACGCTGCCAAAGAGGCGCGACGGCCGCAGGTTGACGAAGTGGTCAAGGCTGAAGCGGAGCTTCAGCAGCATCTCGCGCTCGATGATGCCGGACGGGATCCGCGTGTCACCGGGGGCTGCACCGACGGCGCCGAACAGGATCGCATCCCGGGTGCGGAGATCGCTCAGCACTTCCTCCGGAAGGGTCTCCCCTGTCTCAAGCCAATGCTGGGCTCCGAGCTTGTAATGGGTCTGCTCCAAGGTGACGCCTTCGGCGGCCACCACCTTCTCCAGGACCTTCAAGGCTTCGGCGATGACCTCCGGGCCGATGCCGTCGCCGGGAATGACAGCAAGATTTATCGTGGGTGCGCTCATGTTTTCAGGGTAGCCAAGGCATCCACATGATGGTCAAGTTGTCTCAATATTCGAACACACCGGAAACGGCGAATCGTCAGCTTCCTTGCACAGGCGACGCCACGACGGCGACGTTCTTGCCCCAGGGGTCCTCCGTGTAGCAGCTGATGAGGACCAGGCGGTTGGGGACCACCGCCCAGATGGGGCTGTCCTTCAGGGTTGCCTTTGTGTAGGTGGTGACCGTGTCGACGCGGTAGGTCATGGCCCCGGTTGACGTGGTGACGGTCAGCTCGTCCCCGGCCGCGGCAGCTGAACTCAAGTGGTTGAACGGCGCGTCCAGCCCTTCCCAGCTGTGTCCGATGACATAGCTTGTGTTGGCGGAACCGGCGCCTGGTTTCCCGAACGGCGTCAGCCAGTAACCATCCATCGTCTCCGGCGGGACGATGCTGTGGCTTGCAGCATCGACGGACTCGGGTTCCAACGGGTGAACCACAACATCCATGCCGGCGGCGGGGTAGGTAATGCGCTGCGGAGCAGATGCAACCGGCTCGGAAGAAGCAGGTTCCGGCTCGGGCAGCCCGCCAACAGCCAGCGGAAGTGCGGGCAAGCCAACCGGATCCGCTGCCGCGCCAGGTTCCCGAACCACACCGTCCGCCGCAGGCACTGGCGCCGGCGGCTCCGGCAAGCGCTCCGAAAGGACTGTGGCCGCCGGTTCCCCGGCTGCAGGTCCTCCGTGGCTGGCACCCCCGGTCACGCCGTAGGCCAGCCAGGCTCCAAGAATCCCCGTGACGCAGGCGCCCAGCACCAGTAGGTCCCTGAGGCTAAGAATCAGCCCCCGGACACCGGCGCTATTCCTGTGCCGGTTCCGTTGAAGACAGACCATGGGGGGCTCCTTGGGGCGCCGAAACTGGAAGGACGGAAAACGCTGGGGCGGGTACCGTAATGCCACGGCACCCGCCCCCGGTCTGGTTCCCTAGCTGTTCGCCCGGCGGAACCGCAGGCCGCTCTTCACGAGCACCCAGGCGCCGACTGTGGCGAAGAAGCCGGTCACCGCGGCGAGCCACTGCGGAATGCCGGCGTCGGACTTGCCGACTGCGGTCTGGACGTTGTAGCCCTCGTTGCTTGCTGCCGGAACGGCGCCTGCTGCAGCACCCTTCGGCGTTGACGTCACAGGTGTCACCACAGAGCCTGCAACTGGCAGAGCCCCGGGGAGCGCCGCTACCGGCGGGGCAGCTGCCGGCGGAACAACGGCTTCCACGGGGGTTACAACCACTACCCCGTCGCCCGGATCCACCGGACCCGGATCCACCGGGTCCACCGGGTCCACCGGGTCCACCGGATCCACCGGGTCCACCGGGTCCACCGGATCCACCGGATCCACCGGATCCACCGGCGCGGCCGCGACGCAGTTGTTAGCGAGCAAAATGACGTTGGCTTCTGTCAGGTTTTGCCCATAGGGCATGTCGTCACCGCCGTTGGCCGGAACGATGTCGCCGGTGTCGCCAACGTGCGCCCCAAGGGCATTCAGGTTGATCGTCTCGGCTAGATAGGGGTTTGATGCCGAGCCGGTGGCGTGGCAGATGGTAATTTTCGTTTCCGGGGCGGCGTTCGCCGCTACTGTGGCGCCCATAAGTCCGAGGCCCACCACCCCCAGAGTGGCGATTGTCCGTTTCATGTTCGGTCCCTCCATACCAAATCCGATCGAACGGACAGACTGCGCGGAGTAACCGTCTTCGAGACCAGGAAAAGCAACTGCGTGAGACCTCAAACAGCGAATTGAAGTTGACAGTTACTCCCCAGACAGTGTCGTCAGTTCGCTTGCCTTTTCAGGCTAGGTTTGCGGCGGGAGTTAAACCCGAGTAACAGGTACGCGTTTACTCAACCGGACGCAGGTACCAATTACTTGCTTCGTGAATATATTCACTCGCATGCATAGGGAGGACTACTTGGAACTCGCCTGACGCCGCGGCGGCACGGGCACGGCATTCACGCGGGAACACAAAACGCTCCCCTGCTTGCCAGGCAAGCGAGGGAGCGTCGGTGGGTTGGTCCGTTCAGGGGCGAAAGGCCGAGGAACTATCCTTCGGCCGGTTCCTCGTACTTCGGGAAGATCGGGGAAGGAGCCGGGAGTTCCGTCCCGGGAACAAGCGGCGTGGCGATCGCCGCGAACCGGCGGGCCTCGCCGTCGGGCTGGCCGAGGGTGTCCAGGAGGGCGGCGGACGCCTTCGGCATGACCGGCTGGACCAGGATCGCAACGATCCTGAGCACCTCAAGCGTCACGTACAGCACAGTGTTCATGCGCTCGACGTCGGTCTTCCGCAGCACCCATGGCGCCTGCTCGGCAAAGTATGCGTTGGTGTCGCCAAGGACGCCCCAGATCGCTTCCAGGGCGCGGCTGAATTCCTGCTTCTCGAACGCGGCCCGGGCTGCCTCCAGCAGGCTGTTGGCCTGCTTCAGCAGCGCGGAGTCCTCCGCCGTGAAGGCGCCGGGAACCGGAACCCGTCCCTCGCAGTTCTTGGCGACCATGGACAGTGAACGCTGTGCCAGGTTTCCGAAGTTGTTGGCGAGGTCCGAGTTCATCCGGCCCACGATGGCCTCATGGCTGTAGCTGCCGTCGGCGCCGAAAGGAACCTCCCGCAGGAAGAAGAAACGCACCTGGTCAAGGCCATACTGGGCCACGAAGTCCGACGGCGCCACCACGTTGCCCAGCGACTTGGACATCTTGACACCGTTGTTGTTAAGGAAGCCGTGGATCATGATCCGCTTGGGCAGCTCCAGCCCGGCGCTCATCAGGAACGCCGGCCAATAAATGGCGTGGAACCGGGAAATGTCCTTGCCGATCACGTGGACATCGGCCGGCCAGTACTTCTTGAATGAATCGGATTCGGTGTCCGGGTAGCCCACGCCGGTGAGGTAGTTGGTCAACGCATCCACCCACACGTACATCACGTGCTTGTCATTACCGGGGACGGGAACACCCCAGTCGAACGTCGTCCGGCTGATGGAGAGGTCCTCGAGCCCGCGCTTGACGAAGCTGATGACCTCGTTGAAACGGGACTGCGGTGCACCGAATTCGGGGTGTGCTTCATACAGCGCCAGCAGCTTGTCCTGGTAGGCGGAAAGACGGAAGAAGTAGCTCTCCTCGGCCGTCCACGTCAGTTCGGTATCCGTCTCGCGCGAGTAGCGGAGGCCGTCCTCCTTGACCACGGTCTCGTCCTCAACGTAGTACGCCTCGTCGCGGACCGAGTACCAGCCTTCGTACTTGGACAGGTAGATGTCCCCGTTGGCCTCCATCTTCTTCCAGATGGCCTGGGATGCGGCGTAGTGGTCCTCGTCCGTGGTGCGGATGAAGCGGTCGTACGAGATTCCCAGGGCGGCATGGGCGGCCTTGTAGATTTCGGCGTTCCGGTCAACGAGTTCCTTCGGCGTGATGCCTTCCTTATCCGCCGTCTGCGCGATCTTCATCCCGTGCTCGTCGGTGCCGGTCAGGAAGAAGACGTCGTAACCGTCCAGGCGCTTGAACCGTGCCATCGCGTCCGTAGCAATGTACTCATAGGCGTGGCCAATGTGGGGCACACCGTTGGGGTACGTGATGGCAGTGGTGATGTAGAACGGGGTCTGGGCTGAAGACGACACTCTGGGAAGTTACCTTTTTTCGGAAGCGTGGCGGGCCGGGAGCTGGGAATGCTACCCCTAAATCTAGATCAGTTCGGTCAGGGTATCGCTGAGCCGGACAAGTTCGTGGTCATGTGACGCCACCAGCACGGCTATTCCGTCGGACGTGGTGTCCTTGAGGATGCTGATAATGCGGTTGGCCGAGGTGCGGTCCAGGCTTGCCGTGGGTTCGTCGACCACGAGAACGCGTGTTCCGAGGATCAGGGCGCGGGCAATCGCCACGCGCTGACGCTCGCCTCCGGACAGCTGGGCCGGGCGGTGGCGCATGCGCCGCCCCAGGCCCACAAGGTCCAGGAGGTCCTTGGCCATGTCCCGGCGCTGGTCCACTTCGCCGTCCGGCACGGCCGGCAACAGCACGTTCTCCAGGGCGCTCATGCCGTCGATCAGGGCGCCGCCCTGGTCAACGTAGCCGATCAGGGCCCGGCGGCGGTCGGCGATTTCGTCGTCGCCCATGCTCTCCAGCGACTGGCCTTCCCAGAAGACACGGCCCGACGTCGGCAGGGTGAGCCCGGCGCCCACGGTCAGGATGCTGGTCTTGCCGGAGCCGCTTCGGCCGGCGACGCAGTGCATCTCCCCGGCGTGGAGCGTCAGGTCAAAGCCTTCGACGACGTTGACGGCGTCGGCCCCGCCCTTCTGGCCGCCGTAGCGGATGGTGATGTTACTCAGTTCCAGCGGGGTCCCGTGGTCCGCGGCCTTCAGGATGGTGTTGGCACGGGTCTGGAGCGAGCCGTCCCCGGCGTCATCCTGGGGAATCCGGTCGAGATTCAGGTCGTTGTTCATTGGACCACTTTCGTTGCAATTGGAATCCAGCAAAGTACAGCCACGAGTCCGGCCAGGGCGGCCCAGAGCGCGGCATAGGGTGCGAGCAGGAGACCGATGCCGAGGGCGCCGACCACGCCCAACGGCAGGGCCACCGAGCCCACGAGGGCGTTTTCGAACAGCCGGACCTGGCCAAGCATGTCCGGGTTCCAGCCCATGGCTTCAAGGGTGCCAAGGTACTGGCGTTTGGCCTGCAGCTCGAAGCGCCCGGTGACGAGGGTCAGCACCAGGCCCACGGCTACGCCCGACAGTGCCAGGACGATGCTGGGCAGTGCCACGCTGGCCGCTGCCAGTCCGCTCAGGGCGCTTGCGCCGGCGGCCCGCGGGATGTCGATCAGCAAGGCGATCAGACCGCCCACGGCGGCGCCGAAGACGCCCACTGCCACAGCCAGTGAGATGGTGTTGAATTTGTTGGTGCTCAGCTGGCGGTTGGCGAACGTGAGCGGGGAATCAACGGCGATCAGGCGCTCGTCGTGCTGCGGCTCCTGGTCCACTTCGTCACGGTGCCTCAGCTGCCTTGCCGCGAAGTAGGCCGCGGCGGCGTAGAGAACCAGGACTGAAGCGGAAACGATGACCGTAGCAACGTTCCAGCTGAGCAGGCTCAGGACGGTGCCGGCGATCGCCAGGAGGGCGGCTCCCACGCCGAACTCCGCGAGCACCCAGCTCCGGATCCTCTTCTGGGTCCAGCCCATGGCCCGCAGGGTGCCGGCTTCGCGGCGGCGCTGGCGGATGTAGCTGACTGTGGAGGCACCGGTGAGCAAGGCCGCGCCGCACAACGTGAGGAACAGCAGCGTGATGTTGGTACCGGTCAATGAGCCGGACACGGCGTCGGCGGCATCCTGGCGGACCCACGATTGGGTGACAGTGCCGAGCGGGGATTCCTTGCCGGCGTCGTCCTTGGAGTAACCCGGCACAAAGATGTTGGCGTCTTCACGCGCGGAGCCGGCAACCACGGTTGCTTCCAGTCCCATGTCCCGGATTTCGTTCGCGAGCTTCTCCACCTCCGGCTGCGATTCCTTCCAGCTGCCGGGCGCCTTGGCCCGGACCCGGACGGCATCGATCACCGAAGCATTCTCTTCATATCCGCGGGCCGCGGCGAGGCCGTAGTAGTCGGTAATGGCACCGGCGGACTGGCTGACCAGGCCCGTGGCGCTCAGTGAGGGCTTGAGTACGGTGTTCTCCACCTTTTTGCCCTGTGCGTCCTCGGTCAGGGTAAGCGGTGAGGGGTCGTAGCCGCCCAGGGGCAGCCGGTTGACGTCCCCTGCGGCTTCCTTGACCTTATCGGCGTCGAACGTGCCGTAGACCATGGCCAGGGGTGCCGCGACCTTGGTGCCGGTCTGCAGGCTTTCGCGGTAGGAGCGCTCGTCTACGGGCTCGCGCTGGGTCTGGTCGACGGGTGCGCCGCCGGCGCCCTTCTCCGGGAGCCGGTTGACGGTGATCCACTCCCCCGGCGTGGCGGTCTTGTCAACGGCGCCGTTGCCGGCGGTGGCGCCGTCGGTGTACTTGGGGGCGGAGGCGAAGTCGGTGCTCCACGTTGCCGGGTTGTAGAGGCCCTGGCTGAAGTTGCCGGTGTTTCCCAGGAGCTGGGAGTAGTCCTGCGAGCCCGGCCACGAGAGTGCGAACGGTGATTTGGAAACGAAGGGCAGGTAGTCCTTGTCCAGCGACCTGGTCACCGTGCCGACATCCTTGACCACGTTTCCGGAGTCGTCGATTTCTTCGATCTTCACGGAGTACTTGAGGTCCAGGGACGTGCCGGAGCGGACGATCAGCGGGATGGCCTGGGAGTCTGCGGTGAGCTGGCCGTTACGCTTTGCCTGCTGGTACTGGGTCATCAGGGGCGCCCAGTACTTGAGCTTGACGCCGAGGAAGTCAGGTCCCTCTTCGAGTTCCTTCATGCTGATGCCAGTGGTGAACAGGCTCTCGAAATGCCGGCCAATGGCTCCGGCGTTCCGGGCGTCCGCCGGCGGCGCCTTTTCGAGCGGAGCCAGGAAGTCGCCGGCAGTGCCCAGCAAGGCACGTTCGGAGACGGGGTCGACGGCGACGACGGACTCGGTCACCTGCGGGGCCAGCGGCAGTGACACTGAAAGGTTGAAGAGGTTGTGTTCGGATCCGCCTGCGGGGGCCGGGAACTTGATGCCGGTTTCCCCCTCGGCGCCCGCGATGCGGATACTCTTGCCGCCTGCGGCCTGCTCCTCGATGAGCCTGGCCTTGCCGAGGGAACCCTCGGCCATGGACTTGAACAGGGTCTGTTCCGAATGGCCGTCCGAGCTGACGGCACTGGCGGTCAGCCGGTACTTCTTGGCCTTGTCAGTGAGGACCGATTCCGCTGCCGGCCACTTGCTGGGATCGGTTGCGCCGGGTTCACCGGCGGTGGCCGTGCCCACGAGTCCGGAGTTGAAGCCCAGGTAGTCCATGGCGTCAAGGCGCGGAGATTCGAGGTTCTGGGATACCCGTGACACCAGGCTGATGGGGGCCGCCACGGACGTACCGGACAGTTTCCGGATGCTGTCCAGCTGGTCGAAGCTGATGCCGCCCTGGCCGTTGGCGATTTCCGGCTGCATGAGCACTCCGCCGGAACCCGCCTTGGCCTGGACCAGGATGTCATAGAGTCCGCGGGAATTCTGGTCGACTGTTCGGTTGAGCGCTGCCTGCGACTGGCCCTGGACGAGGACGGACAGGCACATGGCGACGATCAAAATGGCCGCGGTCAGCAAAAGCACTCGGCTTCTGATGAACCTCTGGACGGCGTTCATTGGGCTCCCTGAAAAGCTGGATTGCGTGAGCGCACACCTCAGTCCACACCTAATGGATGTGAAGGCGTCCCCTGCCGGATGTGCAAAAAATAATGGCCGGTCTGCCGGCCGGATCCGAAAATCGGACCCAGCCATTGTACGCAGACCGGCCAATCATACGTGGCAGAAGTTAACGTCTGTCACGAGAAGTTCACCGAATAGGCGGGAGGTCAGTCTTCGAGGTCGACTTCCCGTACCATCTCGGCGCCGATGCCGGCCTTGATCGCGTCAAGGACCTGCTGCGGAACCGAGCTGTCAATGGTCAGGAGGGCCAGGACCTGGCCGCCCTCAGCCTGGCGCGCAACCTGCATGCCGGCAATGTTGATGTTGTTCATGCCCAGGATGTGCCCGATAGTACCGATCACGCCGGGACGGTCCGCGTAGGCCACCACCACCAGGTGCTCGCTGATGGGGATTTCCACCTCGTAGCCGTTGACACCCACGAGCTTCTGGATCTGCTTGGGACCCGTCAGCGTTCCGGCCACCGAGATCTGGCTGCCGTCGCTGAGGGCGCCGCGCAGAGTCAGGAGGTTGCGGTACGACTCGGTGTCGGGAGTGGTGATGAGGCGCACGTTGATGCCGCGCTGCTCTGCAATGACCGGGGCGTTGACGTAGGAAACCTGTTCCGTCACGACGTCGGCGAAGATGCCCTTCAGGGCGGCCAGTTCCAGCACCTTGACGTCGAGGGAGGCGATCTCACCGGCAACTTCGACGTCGAACTGCGTCAGGGATGCATGGGTGAGGGCGGTGAAGATGCGGCCCAGCTTCTCGATCAGCGGGATGCCCGGACGGACGTCCGGCGCGATGACGCCGCCGGCAACGTTGACTGCGTCCGGAACCAGTTCCCCGGCCAGGGCAAGCCGAACCGACTTGGCCACGGAAACGCCTGCTTTTTCCTGCGCTTCGTCAGTGGATGCGCCCAGGTGCGGGGTGACCACCACGTTATCCATCGCGAAGAACGGCAGGTCGGTGCTGGGTTCCTTGACGAAGACGTCAACACCGGCGCCGGCGATTTCGCCGTCCTTCAGGGCGGCGTGGAGGGCTTCCTCGTCCACCAGACCGCCGCGGGCCACGTTGATGACGTAGGCGGTCTTCTTCATCTTCTTAAATGCCTCGGCGCCGAGCATGCCCACCGTTTCAGGCGTCTTGGGCATGTGGATGGTGATGAAGTCGGACTGCGCCAGCAGCTCGTCCAGGGTGACCAGCTGCACGCCCAGCTGGGCGGCGCGGGCGGAGGTGATGTAGGGGTCGTACGCCAGGATCTTGGTGTCGAAGCCCTTCAGGCGGGCTGCCACCAGGGCGCCGATCCGGCCGAGGCCGATGATGCCGATCTTCTTCTCGTAAAGTTCAATGCCCGTGTACTTGGAGCGCTTCCATTCGCCGTCCTTGAGCGCGGCGCTGGCCTGCGGAATGTGGCGGGCGAGGCTCAGGATGTGGCCCACGGTCAGTTCGGCAGCGGAGACGATGTTCGACGTCGGCGCGTTGACGACCATGACACCGGCCTGCGTGGCGGCCTTGATGTCGACGTTGTCCAAGCCGACCCCTGCGCGGGCAATGACCTTGAGGTTCTTGGCCGCGGCGATGGCTTCGGCGTCCACCTGCGTGGCGGAGCGGACCAGGATTGCGTCAACATCCGCGATGGCAGAAAGCAGCTGGGAACGGTCGGCGCCGTCGGTCTGGCGGATTTCGAAGTCCGGGCCGAGGGCCTCGACTGTGGCGGGTGAAAGTTCTTCGGCGAGCAGTACTACGGGTTTTGACACGGCTGATCCTCTGCGTTGCAGTCCGGGGGATAAATCAAGTCTAGGCTGACGGAAAGGCCGGGCTCACATTGTTAAGTGTGAACCCGGCCTCACTGTTGACTCTTGAGGGCACCTGGCCGATGGCCTGGGCGGCAGGCAGCCTTAGCGGGCTGCCGAGCCCTCGACGTAGTCCTCGTCCTGCTGCTGCCAGGAGAAGAGCCCGCGCAGTTCGCGGCCAACGCTCTCGATGGGGTGCTGCTCTGCCTTGGCCCGGAGCGCCTTGAACTCTACGCCGCCGTTGTCCTGGTCCTCGATGAAGCGCTTGGCGAACGCACCATTCTGGATGTCGGCGAGGACAGCCTTCATGTTTTCCTTCACCTCGGGGGTGATGACGCGCGGGCCGGAAACGTAGTCGCCGTACTCTGCGGTGTCGGAGACGCTCCAGCGCTGCTTGGCGATGCCGCCTTCCCACATGAGGTCGACGATGAGCTTGAGCTCGTGCAGGACCTCGAAGTAGGCGATCTGCGGCTGGTAGCCGGCCTCGGTGAGGGTCTCGAAGCCGTACTGGACCAGCTGGGAGACACCGCCGCACAGGACTGCCTGCTCGCCGAACAGGTCGGTCTCGGTCTCTTCGGTGAAGGTGGTCTTGATGACGCCGGCGCGGGTACCGCCAATGGCCTTGGCGTAGGACTTCGCGAGGTCCCATGCTGCACCGGTGGCGTCCTGCTCTACGGCGATGATATCGGGGATGCCGCGGCCGGCTTCGAATTCGCGGCGCACAGTGTGGCCGGGAGCCTTCGGGGCGATCAGGATGACGTCAACGCCCTCCGGTGCCTTGATGTAGCCGAAGCGGATGTTGAAGCCGTGCGCGAAGGCCAGGGCCTTTCCGGGGGTGAGCTTGTCCTTGATGGAGTCGTTGTAGATCGAGCGCTGGTGCTGGTCCGGCGCCAGGATCATGATGACGTCTGCCCATTCGGCGGCGTCGGCGACGTTCTTGACCGTGAAGCCTGCATCCTGGGCCTTGGCGATCGAGGAAGAGCCCTCCTTGAGGGCGATCGTCACCTCAACGCCGGAGTCGCGCAGGTTCAGGGCGTGGGCGTGGCCCTGCGAGCCATAGCCGACGATGGCCACCTTCCGGCCCTGGATGATGGAGAGGTCTGCGTCGTCGTCATAGAACATTTCAGTCACTTGCGTAACTCCTTTTGAGTGGATTCTCTGGTGTAAATAGTCTGTGGTGCTGCGGTACTGCACGGGCATTGCTCCGCAGGCGGGACTATGCCCCGCCTGCGGTCAAGACTGTGTCTTAAGCGGAGCGCAAGGCCCTGTCACTCATGGATCGGGATCCCCGCCCAACGGCAAGGGTGCCGGACTGCACAATTTCGCGGATGCCGAAGGGCTCGAGCACTGACAACAGTGCAGTGAGCTTTTCGGGATGGCCGGTTGCTTCAATGACCACCGAGTCTGTGGACACGTCGACCACTGAAGCGCGGAACAGGTCTGCAGCCTGGGTCACCTGCAGGCGTGTTGCGGCATCCGCACGTACCTTGACCAGGATGTGGTCTCGCTGTACGGAAGATTCTGAGGTGAGTTCAACAATCTTGATCACGTTGATGAGTTTGTTCAACTGCTTGGTGACCTGTTCGATCAGGTCACCGTCGGCGTCGACGACGACGGTCATCCGGGACATGCCCGGAACCTCCGTCGGGCCGACGGCCAGGGAATTGATGTTGAAGGCCCTGCGGGCGAAGAGGCTTGCGACCCGGGTCAGCACACCGGGCTTGTCTTCGACCAGAACGGACAGCGTGTGGCGGGTCATGATCAGTCCTCCTCTTCCCATTCCGGGGTCATGTTGCGGGCGACCTGGATCTGGTCGTTGCTCACTCCGGCGGGCACCATCGGCCACACCATGGAGTCTGGGCTCACCACGAAGTCGATCACGACGGGGCGGTCATTGATTTCAAGGGCTTTCTGGATGGTGGCGTCGATGTCCTCAGCGCGTTCGCACCGGAAGGATGCGCAGCCGTAGGCCTCGCCCAGTTTCACGAAGTCCGGGATCCGGACGGTTTGGTGGCCGGTGTTGAGGTCGGTGTTCGAGTAGCGGCCTTCGTAGAAGAGGGTCTGCCACTGGCGCACCATGCCCAGCGAGGAGTTGTTGATGACGGCAACCTTGATGGGGATCTTGTTGATGGCGCAGGTGGCCAGTTCCTGATTGGTCATCTGGAAGCAGCCGTCGCCGTCGATGGCCCAGACCACGCGGTCGGGCGCGCCCACTTTGGCACCCATGGCTGCGGGGACGGCGTAGCCCATGGTGCCCGCTCCGCCCGAGTTCAGCCAGGCGTGGGGGCGTTCGTACTTGATGAACTGCGCCGCCCACATCTGGTGCTGGCCAACGCCCGCAACGTAGATCCCTTCGGGGCCGGTCAGGGCACCGATGCGCTCAATGACGCGCTGCGGTGCGGTGAGGCCGTCCTCCGGCTCGGTCCATCCCAGCGGATACGTTTCCTTCAGATTGTTAAGGAACGTCCACCAGTTCTCCAAGTCCGGCTTGCCGGACGCCGCAAACTGCGTCTTCACGGCCTCGGTGAGTTCCGGAATGATCTCCTTGACGGAGCCCACGATCGGAACGTCCGCTGTGCGGTTCTTGGAGATCTCGGCAGGATCGATGTCCGCGTGGATCACCTTCGCGTTCGGGGCGAACGTCTTCAGGACACCGGTTACGCGGTCGTCGAAACGGGCGCCGAGCGTGATCAGCAGGTCGGACTGCTGCAGCGCGGTCACGGCGGAGACGGTGCCGTGCATGCCGGGCATGCCGACGTGCTGCGGGTGCGAGTCAGGGAACACGCCCCGCGCCATCAGGGTGGTGACCACGGGCGCGCCGGTGATCTCGGCCAGTTCCCGCAGCTCCGCGGAAGCGTGCGCCTTCACAACGCCGCCGCCAACGTACAGGACGGGCTTGCTGGCCGCGGCAATCAGCTTCGCTGCTTCGCGAACCTGCTTGTTGTGGCCGCGGAGCACGGGGCGGTATCCGGGGAGGTCGATCTTCGGCGGCCAGGAGAAGGTCATCTGGCCTTGCTGGGCATCCTTGGCGACATCCACCAGCACCGGGCCGGGCCGGCCCGTGGAAGCAAGGTGGAACGCCTCGGCCATGACATGCGGTATGTCGTTGGGGTCGGTCACCAGGAAGGAGTGCTTGGTGATCGGCATGGTGATGCCCACGATGTCCGCTTCCTGGAAAGCGTCCGTACCAATGACTCCGCTGGACACTTGGCCGGTGATGGCCACGAGCGGCACGGAGTCCATGTGCGCATCCATGATGGCGGTAACGAGGTTGGTGGCCCCGGGACCCGAGGTGGCAATACAAACGCCAACCCGCCCGGTAACCATGGCGTAGCCTTGCGCGGCGTGGCCGGCTCCCTGTTCGTGACGGACCAGCACGTGATTCATGCTTGAGGCCATCAAGGGGTCATAGGTGGGCAGGATCGCGCCACCGGGCAAACCAAAAATATCGTCCACGCCGAGTTCTTCGAGCGAGCGGACAATTGCTTGCGAACCGGTCATCACCGTCGGGGGTACGACGTTGTTCGGTCCAAGGACAGGAGAGACAGCAGCAGCGTGCTCGACGCCGGCATCGGCCGTGCGGTCGGCGCGTTCCGGAGCCTTGGGGGCTCCAGCGGACTTTGTAGCCATCAGCGAGGGGCTGATCGGCGATCCTTTGCTCATCGGACTCTTCCTTTGTGGATCTTCATTAGCGGGTGGTTCTCATGACGGGTGCAATAACTGAAACAAATAAAAAAACCCCTCAGCCTGGCGGCTCTTCGAGGGGTTGCGCGTGACGGTTCGTTACCAGTCGGGCTATTGAGCCACGCGCTTGGTAAGGACGACGACTGCATCTGCAGCGGCGCAGTTGGTAACGAATGCGATCATGCGTTCAGTTTTCCCTCTAAGTGAGACGGGTGTCAACGACACACATCCCCGTCTCACTATATGGACTCCATTGTCCACGGATTGAGCGCCATCCCAACTGACTCGCAGTTAACGCTCCGGAAAGCGTGTTTGGCGACGTTAACTGCCAGTCAGTTGGGTCAGCGCGGCTGCGGGGTACTACCCGCAGTATGCGCCGGTGGAGGCGCTGTGCACCAGCTTGGCGTACTTGGCCAGGACGCCCTTGGTGAACTTGGCCGGGAGCGGCTCCCAGCCGACCTTGCGGGACTCGAGCTCAGCCTCGTCCACCAGCAGGTCGAAGCTGCGGGCGGCAATGTCAACGCGGATGCGGTCACCGTCCTTGACGAAGGCGATAGGACCGCCATCGACGGCTTCAGGCGCGACGTGGCCGATGCACAGGCCGGTGGTACCGCCGGAGAAGCGGCCATCCGTGAGAAGCAGCACATCTTTGCCCAGCCCGGCACCCTTGATGGCGCCGGTGATAGCGAGCATTTCGCGCATGCCCGGGCCGCCCTTCGGCCCTTCATAGCGAATGACCACGACGTCGCCCTTGTTGATTTTGCCGTTGTCCAGCGCGTCAAGGGCGCCCTGCTCGCGCTCGAAGACGCGGGCCGTGCCTTCGAAAACGTCGGCGTCGAAGCCGGCGCTCTTCACGACGGCGCCTTCAGGTGCCATGGAACCGTGCAGGATGGTGATGCCGCCGGTCTTGTGGATCGGGTTGTCCAGGGCACGCAGGATCTTGCCATCCAGGTCCGGCGGGTTGATGGATGCAAGGTTTTCCGCCAGGGTCTTGCCGGTGACGGTCAGGCAGTCGCCGTGCAGCAGCCCGGCGTCGAGCAGTGCCTTCATGATGACCGGAACGCCGCCGATCTTGTCGACGTCGGTCATCACGTAGCGTCCGAACGGCTTCAGGTCGCCCAGGTGCGGAATCTTGTCGCCGATGCGGTTGAAGTCATCGAGCGTCAGTTCCACTTCAGCTTCGCGGGCGATGGCCAGCAGGTGCAGCACTGCGTTAGTGGAGCCGCCGAATGCCATGGTCACGGCGATGGCGTTCTCGAATGCCTTCTTGGTCATGATGTCGCGCGCAGTGATGCCGAGGCGGAGCAGGTTGACCACTGCTTCTCCGGATTTGCGGGCGAATTCATCACGACGGCGGTCTGCCGAGGGAGGAGCGGCGGAGCCCGGCAGGGACATGCCCAGGGCTTCGCCGATGCAGGCCATGGTGTTGGCCGTGTACATCCCGCCGCAGGCACCTTCGCCGGGGCAGATGGCGCGTTCGATGCGGTCAAGGTCTCCCCTGCTCATCTTGCCCGCGGCGCAGGCGCCCACGGCCTCGAATGCGTCGATGAGGGTGACTTCCTTTTCGGAACCGTCCTCCAGCTTGACCCAGCCAGGCATGATGGAGCCGGCGTAGAGGAACACGCTGGCGAGGTCCAGGCGCGCGGCCGCCATCAGCATTCCGGGGAGGGACTTGTCGCAGCCGGCCAGGAGCACCGAGCCGTCAATCCGCTCGGCCTGCATCACGGTTTCCACGGAGTCGGCAATGACTTCGCGCGAAACGAGGGAGAAGTGCATGCCCTCGTGACCCATGGAGATGCCGTCGGAGACCGAGATGGTGCCGAACTGCATGGGGAACCCGCCGCCGGCGTGGACGCCTTCCTTGGCGCCCTGGGCCAGCCGGTTCAGGGAAAGGTTGCAGGGAGTGATCTCGTTCCAGGAACTCGCCACGCCAATCTGGGGCTTCGCAAAGTCATCGTCGCCCATGCCGACCGCCCGGAACATTCCTCGCGCGGGAGCGGCGTGGATTCCGTCGGTTACGACCCGGCTGCGGGGCTTGATGTCCGGCTTGTTTTCTGTCGCGGTTTGGGTGTCCTCACTCATGCGTCAAAGTCTATGGCGCAAAGATGGGCGCCAACGACCCGGAAGGGACCGTTAAGCCGAAAAGCGGGAATATTTCGATCAAATAGTGGACTCTCGTCTCGCATAATGAGACAAGCGGTACGGGGCGTCCAGAATATGTGTCAGCCGTCACTCAGGCCTGCCGCATCAATGGACGCCGCTTCGGCCTCGAGCATGGACAAAACCTGCGCAATGGTGGTCCGGGCCGCCACGTCCGGACGAGCGAGCGCCACGATGCTGCGCCGGGCAGTGACGCCAAGCAGTGGACGGAGGACGAAGCCGCGTTCCTGGTTGCCCAAGGCCGTGTACCGCGGCAGCAGGCTCAGCCCGTGGCCGGCGCTGACAAGGGCCTCCAGGACACGAAGGTCCGGAAAGAGCTGCGCGCGGACCGCAGGGGAACCTGCCTGGACCTCGATCTGCCGCAGCACGGTATCAAACGGAAAGCCTTCCGGGACGCCCATCCACGGAAACCCCACCACATCGCTGGCCGTGAGCGAAGGCTTTGCCGCGAGGACGTGCCCCGCGGGCACGGCTACATCCAGCGGTTCGTTCAGGAGCGGAACCACCACCAGCCCCTGCCGGGCAAATACATCGGGACCATCCACGCTGTGGGCCAGCACGATGTCGTAATCGGCGGCCAGGGCAGCAAATCCCGCGACGCCGGGGTCTTCGAAACAGGCCTCGAACCGCAACCCCTCCACCGCCTTGACGCGGTGCAGGAGGCCGGGGAGGAACATTTCCGCTGCGCTCGGGAAGAAGGCCGCTTTGACATGCGTTTGCCAGCCCCGCCGGTACGTGTCAATGGTGGCTTCGGCGCGCGCCATGGCTGTGGAAACGTCCGCCGCGGCGGCAGCCATGGCCCGGCCTGCCTCCGTCAGGCGCACTCCTCTGCCGGACTTTTCCACGAGGACAACGCCCAGTTCATCCTGGAGGGTCTTGAGCTGCTGCGAGACAGCCGACGGCGTCACCTCCATTGCTTCGGCCGTGGCGCCCACTGTGCCCCGATCCGAGAGTTCGCGGAGAATCCGGAGGCGTTTCAAATCCATGAGGCGAGGCTACAGGACGGCGCCCTGCAGGGGGCCGTCGCACCCGGCGTGACCCGGTGCCATGCGCCGGGTCTGGTAGCGTGCGAGCCACTCTGCCTGCCCAACCACCAGGACTCCACTGTGAACAGCAAGCCCTCGCCCATCAACCCGGCACCGGACCCGGCATCCCCTCCTTCCGCGCCCGCCAGCGAAGGGCTCAAGGCGACGCTCCGGGCCGTGTTTGACCGCCAGATCCCCAACTACGGCGACTACAACCTCGTCTGCGGTTCGAGCAGCTTCGAAGCCCCGGGGGCGGCAGCCCGGGGTTGGGCTCCCCCGCGGAGGCGGAATTTCGTCATCGGCTACCGCTGGCACCCGGCCGAGGTCATAGTGGCTCCTTTCGATGAAAGGTCCCTGACGGCTACGGGCGTTCCGGTCGCAATCAATATGACCAATCTCGCCCGCGTCCGCCGGCTGCCGGGATTCCGGTCGTCCCCGGGCGGTTATGAAGTGGCGGCAAGCACGGGAAAGGCATTCCGCTTCGGCGTGGAAAACTCCATGCCACTGGCGCCGCCGTCCGGAAGTCCGGGTGAGCGGGCCACTCGCGGGACCCGGAGCATCGAACAGGCCCACGACGCCGCGGACTTCCATGAATTCATGGCCGACTTCGTGCAGCGCGGCCTGCCGCTCTGAGCCTTTACAGCCCTAATCACACCGACGTAACGTCAAGCAACGGCAACCTTGCCTTGTGGACAGAAGGGCACTGCTATGGACTGGATTATCTGGGTCATCGTCATCGTAGTAATCGTCGGAGTCGTCTGGTGGCTCCTGAACCGAAATAGTTCAGGGAACACCACGGGCACACCGACAGCCTCCGACTCCGGCGCGTCCGCTCCACAGGCACGGCAGTCCGCCGTCGACCGGCCGGCAGGAGCCGGTGCAGCAGGAGCCGGTGCAGCAGCATCGGCAGACGCCGCAGCCACGGCCGGAATGCCGGGCGCGGCAGGCTTCAGCCAGGCAGCCAAGACCGCGCCTTCGACGTCCGTTCCCGCGCAGCCCGCGACGGCCCCTTCCCCGACAGAGAGCGCCGCGCCCGGTGGCGGAGACGTGGATGACTGGGACGACGACGCCGGGTCGGCCAGCGGCGCGCCCGCTGCGGACACCGGGCGCACAACGACAGCCAACGAGACAGCCAAAGCTGAGGGCAGTTCTTCTGAGCGTGTAACTGCGGCCCGCACAGAGGACAAGTCGGAGTGGGAGGCGCAGTGGTCCGAGGCGGCCAGCACGCCGCACGCGGACCAGGCGCACACCAAAGAGGTTCCGGCCAGGGAATCAGCGGCCGGGGAGACTCAAGCCGCGGCGACCGGTCAGCAGGTTCCGGTCCACCACCCTGAGTACACGGAGCCCCATGCACCCACGCTTCCCGGCGCCGAATCGGCCGCGGCGGAAGATGCCCAGGACACAAACGTCACGGATCCACGAGCCGACGCCGGGCT
The DNA here is from genome assembly GCF_017833075.1 of Arthrobacter sp. PvP103. NCBI lineage: Bacteria > Bacillati > Actinomycetota > Actinomycetes > Micrococcales > Micrococcaceae > Arthrobacter > Arthrobacter sp. PvP103. The sequence goes on from NZ_JAFIBQ010000001.1 coordinate 577,029, forward strand.
GCCGCCCGCCGGCGCACGCGGCCCGGCTGCCGTGAGCGGAACGGCCGCTGTGAGCAGCACGGGGGTCCTCTCCGAAGGAGATGCGGAGACAATGCAGGCGGCCGCCTCCTCGGCCGCCACGGAAGCAGCCGCAAGCCATGCGGCGGAGCCCGCGGGACACCTGGCTGCGGACAAGCCCTACGGTGACGGATCGGCAGCCCCGGGGCCTGACGGCAGCGGACCCGACGGCTATACGGTCAAGGGCAATGCGCAATCCATGATCTATCACGATGAAACCAGCCCCGGGTACGAGGAAACCACTGCGGAAGTCTGGTTCGAGTCGGCCGCGCACGCGGAAGCGGCCGGGTTCCGGGCCCCGCGCCGGAGCCGGCACTAGGCCGTCCCGCCAGTGGGGGCCGGCATCCGGATGAATCGGGAGGGAACGGGGCCTGCGTCCAGGCCTGCACTCCGCCTTATGCCTGCCGCCGCCCTCGTATGGACGCTGGTTTTGTCCGCCTGCACCGGAGGCGGGGACGGCGGTCCCACGGGCACCACGGGTTCAACCACGGGCGGCGACGAGGCGTCCCGGGAACCCCGCGTACTCCGAACGGTGGAAGGACTGCAGCTGCCCTGGTCGGCCGTGTTCCTGCCGGATGGCACAGCCCTCATTTCTGAACGTGACAGCGGCGACGTCAAAGCGGTCAAAGACGGCGGGACTACGCTGCTTGGCAACATCCCCGGCGTTGTTCCCGGAGGTGAAGGCGGCCTCCTGGGGCTGGCGGTGTCACCGAGCTACGTTTCGGACAAGTCGATCTTTGCCTATTTCACCGCCCGGGCGGACAACAGGATTGCCCGCCTCACGCTGACTGAGGCCGAGCCCGGGGGCGCGCTGAGGCTTGGGCCGCCGGAGATAATCTTCTCCGGCATCCCCAAGGCGTCAACCCACAACGGTGGCCGCATACGTTTTGGGCCGGACGGGAACCTCTATGTGGGAACCGGGGATTCGCAGCGGCGCGAACAGCCGCAGGACCCGAACGCGCTGGGCGGCAAGATCCTCCGGATCACTGCTGACGGCAAGCCGGCGCCGGGTAACCCGTTTGGCGACAACCCGGTCTACAGCCTTGGGCACCGGAACGTGCAGGGCCTCGACTGGGATGACGCGGGCAGGCTGTGGTCCAGCGAGTTCGGGCCCACTGTGGACGACGAACTGAACCTGATCCAGCCGGGCGGAAATTACGGCTGGCCGGAGGTCACCGGGGCACCCGGCAAGCCGGGCTTTATTGATGCCAAAGTGGTGTGGCCTTCCACCGCGGAATCTTCCCCGAGCGGACTCGAGGTCGTCGGGTCCACGGCTTACCTCGGGGCCCTACGGGGCCAGCGGCTGTGGGCCGTTCCCCTTGACGGCGAAAATGCAGGCAAACCTGTGAGCCATTTCACAGCGAGGTTCGGCCGGATCCGCGACGTTTCGCTCGCCCCTGACGGCACTTTGTGGATGCTCACCAACAACCAAAACCCTGATTCTGCGCTGATTTTGGCGCCTCCGGCCAAGGCAGGGAGCTGAAATGAGCGCCGATTTCACACGGCGCTAATTCTCGTGTAGAGTTTCATGTCGTTGCGGAGATGAACGCGGGAAACAAAAGCCCTCGGGAAGAGCCAAAACAACAGCTGCACCTCTAGCTCAACTGGCAGAGCAATTGACTCTTAATCAATGGGTTCCGGGTTCGAGTCCCGGGGGGTGCACCACAGAAACCCCGTCTTCACAGGCCACAAGCCGTGAAGGCGGGGTTTTGCTTTGCCCGGGTGTCGCCGTTGCTGATCTTCGCATCCAGCATCCCCTGAGTGTCGGGCCACGGGAATCCCTCCACAGCCGTATGCCGCCCCGTGACCCCGGCATTTCTTTGGGAAAAATTCACCCTAAGCATCGGAATAGCTGAGCCGAACTGGATAGAGTGGCGTCACTACTAGGTGTGGGAGGGCAAACCATGGCTGTCTTTCGGTTCACTGTTACCGGCACGATCGAAGCCGATGCCGAAGCCATAGGCGCGGCCATGGCCGCCTCGCTGCCGGGCCCATCCACGGACGCCGGGACACTGGCGGCACTGGAGACAAGCTTTGAGTTCACTGAAAACCCCGGCTCGGCGCTACAGGCGTTACTGGAGATGGGCGTGATCGCCATCCTGCAAGCCAAACTGGGCCCCCTGGACAAGGGCTGGGACATTCAGGCGCTGGAGGCGATCGCCGTCCGGCTTCTCGGGTAGGACGGCGCGGTCAGTTGACGCTGTTCGCTTCCACAGTGACGCCGGACTCGGCACCTGCCACGATTGCCTTGGTCTCCGGCGAGGAAAAACGACTGGCCAGGACGGTCACTACGGCCTGGAGCTCCTGACGGAGAACGTCGGGATCGATGGAAGCGGCCGCCAAGACAGTTCGTTCCATGTCCGCTGCGGCGGCCACGGCCTCTACTCCGCGCTCGGTCAGGGACACCACGTGGCTCCGCCGGTCGGACGTGCTGCGTTCACGGCGGATGTGTCCATGCACCTCAAGCCGGCTAAGGGTTTTGCCCATGGTCTGCGCCTGCACGCGGACCAACTGAGCCAGCTGTGCCTGCGTCATGGGTCCATTGTGGGCAAGAACTTCCATGGCGATGACCCCCGCATGGGTGAGCCCAATGGCTCCCAGCTTCTCGTTCCAGGAGTGTTCCACGAGCCGTGCCGCGGTGGACAAGAGGCGCCCAGTGGGCCAGCGATCCATATCAGGCATACAACTTAGTATAGCCAGCGTGGGATTCGTCCCTCGCTCCCGCGCTTACTAAGCTTAAATGTCCAGAACATTCCTAAGGAGAAAATATTGACTGAACGACTCATTCCCGGCTCTCCGGCGCCGGACTTTACTCTGAAGGACTCCGCGGGGAAGGACGTCAGCCTGAAGGACTACCGCGGGCGGAACACCATCGTTTACTTCTATCCGGCAGCATCCACGCCCGGCTGCACCAAGGAAGCGTGCGACTTCCGCGACACTCTTGCCTCCCTGCAACGTGAAGGCTACGACGTCCTGGGTGTCTCCCCCGATCCGGTCGGGAAACTTGCCACGTTCGCCGAGAAGGAAGGCCTGACTTTCCCCCTGTTGTCCGACGAAGACCACGCCGTGGCTGAGGCTTACGGCGCGTGGGGGGAGAAAAAGAACTACGGGCGGACGTACGAGGGCCTCATCCGATCCACTGTTGTAGTGGATCCGGACGGCAACGTCGCCGTGGCACAGTACAACGTGCGGGCCACCGGCCACGTGGCGAAGCTTCGCCGGGACCTCGGACTGGCCTAGCTGCACTCCAGGCGCCAGCGGGCGCAGCTGATCCAAGCGGAAGGCGCGCCCGGCAGGTACACTGGAGCCTGGAATCCGCCGTCGAACGTCTTTTCGCTTTCCCACGGACAGCAGGAACAACACACGACGGCGCCGCGCGCGAGTGGTGAAATTGGCAGACACGCAGGATTTAGGTTCCTGTGCCTTCGGGCGTGGGGGTTCAAGTCCCCCCTTGCGCACAGCAGCACAACCCTGGGAATCCCGGGCCTCACGGTCCGGGATTCCGTCGTTTAACGCCGCCGCACCGGTACCGGAAGGCCTTCGAAAAAAAGATTCTCCCCCGTCACCCATCCATTACTGCCGAACTGCCGAATACACATTGAGACACCAACCAAGGGTCGGTGCCCACAGTCGGAAAACAGCCAGTGCAGTGATCGAAGAAGTCGTTCGCCGCAGGCAATGATCGGCACTAACAAGGAGAATCGAAATGCAGTCATTCAAGCGCACAACTTTCACCGTTGCAGGTGTTGCAGCTGCAGCTCTGCTGAGCCTGACCGCATGCGGCGGATCGGCCACCACGGCCAACAGCTCCTCCGCACCCGCTTCCACGCCGTCCGCTTCGAGCATGGCGCCGTCACCGTCGACCAGCTCCGCGGCTGCGATGGATCCCGCCGCAAACCTGGTGGGCCCCGGCTGCGCAGGATACGCCGAGAAGGTTCCCAGCGGTGCAGGCTCGGTATCGGGAATGGCCCTCGATCCGGTTGCGGTCGCAGCCTCCAACAACCCGCTGCTGACCACCCTCACGGCGGCAGTGTCCGGCAAGCTCAACCCCAAGGTCAACCTCGTGGATACGCTCAACGGCAGTGAATTCACGGTCTTCGCACCGGTGGATGACGCGTTCGCCAAGATCGACGCCGCCACCATCGAAACGCTCAAGACGGACGACGCCCTCCTGAGCAAGATCCTGACTTACCACGTTGTTCCCGGCCAGATCACCCCTGACAACATTGTGGGCACCCACAAGACTGTCCAGGGCGGCTCGGTCACCGTGACCGGCACCAAGGATGCACTGAAGGTCGATGACGCCAGCGTCATCTGCGGCGGCGTCAAGACCGCCAACGCCACGGTCTACCTGGTGGACTCCGTCCTGATGCCGAAGTAGGCAACCACGAACCCTCCTGTCCCGGCTCCAGCCTGACTCCCTGGACCGATCCCGGAGAAACTGAGGCCCGCACCCTCCGGTGCGGGCCTCAGTTTTGCCTTCCGGAAGGCCCGGAGGGCATCAGGAGGCGCTCCCGGCGAGTGTCCAGGATCGTTCAATTAGACTGGGGACCGGTCCGCTGCCCGCGGTCCTTCCGGCCGCCCAGAGGTGATCATCGAGTGCCCAGCAGTAAATCGCGCCGCATTGCAGTCAGTATCGGTGCAGGGGTCCTGTCGCTGCTGCTGGCCGCATGCACGGGAACGCCGGCTCCGGCACCGGCGTCGTCCTCTGCGGCTCCTGCCGGCACGGCAGCCGCTGGCCCTACCGCGACGTTCACCTTCGGCACGGCGGCCCAGCCGCTGGGACTTGATCCCGCGCTGGCATCCGATGTGGAGTCCTACCGGATCACCCGCCAGGTCCTGGAGGGCCTTGTGGGAGTGGACCAGACCACGGGGCTGCCCACTCCCCTGCTCGCCACTGAGTGGGCGGAATCCAACGAAGGCCGCGCCTACACCTTCAAGCTCCGCGAGGGCGTCACCTTCCAGGACGGTACACGCTTCGATGCCGCGGCTGTCTGCGCCAACTTCAACAGATGGTTCAACTTCCCGGCGAGCCTGCGGAAGCAGGCGCCCGGCACATCGTTCAAGGGCGTGTTCAAGGCCTACGCCGACCAGGCATCGCTCTCCATCTACAAGGGCTGCACCGCCGTCTCTGCCGGGAACGTCCGGATCGACCTCACCCAGCCGTTCACCGGGTTCCTCCAGGCGCTGACGCTCCCGGCCTTCGCCATGTCCTCCCCGACGGCCATGGCGGCACAGAAGGCGGACAGCCTCAGCCAGACCCGGGACGGCCAGCCCGTGTCGGCCTATGCCCTGCACCCTGTGGGCACGGGTCCCTTCAGCTTCGCCGCGTGGCAGGACTCCAGCGTCAAGCTGGTCAGCAACGAGGACTATTGGGGTGACAGGGGGCAGATCGGCACCATCAACTTCGTCACCTACGATCACCCGCAGTCCAGGCTCCAGGCCCTCCTCGACGGGAAGATCGACGGCTATGACGCCGTCACTGTGGGCAACTTCGACCAACTCGTCAAACGCGGGCAGCAAATCATCCAGCGCGACCCGTTCTCCGTGATGTACCTGGGCATGAACCAGGAAGTGCCCATCCTGCAAAACATCAAGGTGCGCCAGGCCATCGAGATGGCGGTGGACAAGGAAACGCTGATCCGCCGGTTCTTCATCGACAACACTGCCCAGGCAACCCAGTTCGTCCCGCCCAAGCTCAGCGGGTTCAACAACAACGCCCCCTCCCTGGGCCACGACCCGGCCAAGGCCAAGGCGCTTCTGGAGGAAGCCGGGTACAAGGGCGAGGAACTCAAGTTCTACTACCCCCTCAATGTCACCAGGCCATACCTTCCCACACCCGAAAAGGTGTACGCAGAGCTCAGCAGGCAACTTACCGCCGTGGGCCTGAACATCAAGCCGGTTCCGGTGGAGTGGTCGGACGGGTACCTGCAAAAAGTCCAGTCACCAGGGGACCACGCCCTGCACCTGCTCGGCTGGAACGGTTCCTACTCGGATCCGGACAATTTTGTGGGTCCCCTGTTTGGCGAGAAGACCGGTGAATTCGGCTACCAGGACCCGCAGGTCTTTTCGAAGATCGCCCGGGCACGCGGCTTGCCGGAGGGCGAGGAGCGGACGCAGCAATACCGCACCATCAACGCCCAGATCGCCGAATCGGTCCCCGCCGTCCCCATTGCTTTCCCCATTTCAGCTCTGGCGCTCTCCGACCGGGTGCTGAAGTACCCTGCCTCGCCGGTATTAAACGAGGTTTTCACAAAGGTGGAGCTAAAACCTTGACGGACTGCCCCAATTTCAGTTAGTAGGGTGCTCGGGGATATTCTGTGACAGCCAGAGCCGCTGCTATCGGAGACTGATTGTGACTTTCATTTCCAAGACCCAACATGCCGACGTCGTCCTGATTGGCGGCGGCATCATGAGCGCCACGCTGGGTGCGTTCATCAAGCAGCTCGAACCGAACTGGACCATTTCGCTGTTCGAACGGCTCGACGAAGCCGGCCTGGAAAGCTCAGGCCCGTGGAACAACGCAGGAACAGGGCACGCCGCCCTGTGTGAGCTTAACTACTCGCCCGCAGCCAAAGACGGCTCGGTTGATCCATCCAAGGCGCTGCACATCAACGAACAGTTCCAGCTATCCCGCCAGTTCTGGTCCCACCTGGTCAGCAACTCGCTCATCGGCTCCCCCAAAGGGTTCATCAACACTGTCCCCCACATGAGTTTCGTCATCGGGGACGCCAACGCGGACTTCCTGAAGACCAGGTATAAGGCACTGAAGCCGAACACCCTCTTCCGTTCCATGGAGTACTCCGAAGACCACGCGCAGATCGCCAAGTGGGCGCCCCTGATCGTCAAGGGCCGCGACCCGAAGCAGAGGATTGCGGCCACGCGCGCGGCCGAAGGAACCGATGTCGACTTCGGCGCACTGACCCGTGAGCTGACTACGTACCTTGGCAACAACGGCGTGGAGATCAACTACGGACACGACGTCAACGGCATCCGGCGCGCCCCGGGCGGCGGCTGGGACCTGACGCTCAAGCACAAAAAGTCCGGAGAGCACGGCAACATCCACGCGAAGTTCGTGTTCGTCGGTGCCGGCGGCGGCGCACTGCATCTGCTGCAGGCCTCCGGCATTCCCGAGAGCAAGGGCTACGGCGGGTTCCCGGTCTCCGGCCAGTTCTTCCGCTGCACCGACGAAGCCCTCGCCGCCCAGCACAGCGCCAAGGTCTACGGCCAGGCGTCCGTGGGGGCCCCGCCCATGTCCGTTCCGCACCTTGACACCCGTTACGTCGACGGCAAGCGTTCGCTGCTCTTCGGGCCCTACGCCGGGTTCTCCACCAACTTCCTGAAGAACGGCTCGTACCTGGACCTGCCGTTGTCGATCCGCCCCGGCAACATCATCCCGATGCTTGCCGTGGCGAAGGACAACATGGACCTTACGGCGTACCTGGTCAAGGAAGTCGCGAAGCGGCACGGCGACAAGGTGGAGGCCCTTCGCGAGTACTACCCCGAAGCAAAAGACGGCGATTGGGAACTCATCACCGCCGGCCAGCGTGTTCAGATCATCAAGAAGGATCCGAAGAAGGGTGGTGTCCTCCAGTTCGGCACTGAAGTGATCGCCGCGCGCGATGGTTCCATCGGTGCGCTGCTTGGCGCCTCCCCGGGAGCTTCCACCGCAGTCCCCATCATGATCGAACTCCTCCAGAAGTCCTTCCCCAGGAACTTCAAGGGCTGGCAGTCCAAGCTGAAGGAAATGATGCCCGGCTACGGCATCAAGCTCAACGACAACCCGGAGCTGGCCGCACGGCTGGAGGCGGAAACCGCCAAGACCCTCCAGCTGGAAGCCATAGACGCCCCCTCCAGCTGAGGCCCTGTTCGGGTTACGGCAGGTTCCACCCCCAACCACAAGACCGTTAACCCACCAGGAGACAATGAGATGTACCGGCTGGCAAAACTATCGCTGGCAAACAGGGCCCTGATCGCGCTGATCACCGTCTTCGCGTCGGTGTTCGGCGTGATCACCATGTCCTCGCTCAAGCAGGAACTCATTCCCTCCATCGAGTTTCCGCAGATCACCGTCATCTCGGCCATGCCCGGTGCTTCGCCGGAAGTGGTGGACAAGCAAGTGAGCGGGCCCCTCGAGACTGCGCTGAACGGTGTCGAGGGGCTTGAGTCGACGTCGTCCACCTCCCGGACGGGCGTTTCGCAGATCACCATGGTGTTCACGTACGGTTCAAACCTGGACCGGGCACGGAACCAGATCGACCGTGCCATTTCCAACGCCAAGCGCGCCCTGCCCGATGATGTCCAGCCACAGGCCATTGCAGGCAGCATCAGCGATTTCCCGATTGTGTTCCTGGCAGTCTCTTCCGACAAGCCGCTCAGTGAACTGAACGCCGACCTGCAACGCCTCAGTGTCCCCCGGCTCCAGAAGCTCGACGGCGTCAGGGGCGCCGACGTCACCGGCGGGGCCAGCCAGCACATCCAGATCCTTCCCCGCCCCGAGGCCATGGCGGCCAAGGGCGCCACCATCCAGTCCATCAGCAATGCGCTGAAGAACAACGGGGCACTCATTCCGGCTGGCACCATCGAGGAACAGGGCAAGACGCTATCTCTGCAGATCGGCAGCCCGGTGGACTCCCTGGACGCCGTCAGGGCCCTGCCGCTTAGCGGCGCCAAAGATGCCGCCACTATCGGCAGCGTCGCGGACGTCAGCATCAAGGATGACCTCCGCACGTCGATTACCCGCACGAACGGCAAGGAAACGCTGGCCCTCTCCGTGACCAAAAAGCCCGAGGGCGACACGGTGGCGATCTCGCATGCAGTGAAGGACTCCATCGGCCAGCTTGAGGCTGAGCTGGGATCCAACGCCAAGTTCACCCCGGTGTTCGACCAGGCCCCGTTCATCGAAAAGTCCATCAAGGACCTCACCACGGAAGGCCTGCTGGGTCTGGGCTTTGCCGTCGCAGTCATCCTGGTGTTCCTGATGTCCGTGCGCTCCACGCTGGTCACTGCCGTCTCCATCCCGCTGTCCCTGCTCATCACCTTCATCGGTCTCTCCGCGACGGGTTACTCCCTGAACATCCTCACCCTCGGAGCACTCACGATCGCAATCGGCCGCGTGGTGGATGACTCGATTGTGGTGATCGAGAACATCAAGCGCCACCTCAGCTACGGCGAGACGAAACTGTCGGCCATCCTCACCTCCATCCGCGAAGTCGCCGGCGCCATCACGGCGTCAACGCTGACCACAGTGGCAGTCTTCCTTCCGATTGCGTTCGTCGGGGAACTGGCCGGCGAGCTATTCCGGCCCTTCGCCCTGACGGTGACAATCGCGCTGCTCTCGTCGCTGCTGGTGTCCCTCACCATCGTCCCCGTACTGGCCTACTGGTTCCTCAAGGCCCCGGCTGACAGCACCGGGGCTTCCCTGTCCGCCGCGGCGGCGCGGGAGGCCGCGGCCAAGGCCCATGAGGCCGAGCAGCGCAGCCTGCTGCAGCGCGGCTACCTGCCCGTCCTCAACAAGACGCAGAAGCACCCGGTGGTGACACTCATAGCGGCAGTCCTGGTGCTCGGCGGGACGGCGGCGATGACGCCACTGCTCGCCACCGACCTGCTGGGCCGTTCCGGCGAGAACAGCATGACTGTCCGGCAGGTCCTTCCGGCCGGTACAAGCCTCACGGACACCAGCGCCGCAGCAGTGAAGGTCGAGGAAGTACTGCGGAACATTGACGGCATCAAGGACGTGCAGGTCACGTCGGGGAACGCGCAGACCGGCTTCACCGCACTCACGTCCAGCGGCGCCTCGAACTCCTCGTTCACCGTGGTCACCGAGGAGAAGGCCAACCAGGCCCGGCTGCAGGAAACCGTCCGCACCGAACTGGCGAAGATCAGTGATGCGGGAAAGATCTCCGTTGGATCCCAGCAGGGCGGATTCGGTACCACGTCCACGGTGGACATCACCCTGAAGGCGGCGAACTCAGCGGACCTCAGGACCGCAAGCGATGCCATGGTCAAGGCCATGGAGGGTGTCCCTGGCAGCACTGAGGTTGCCACGAACCTTGCAGCCAGCCAGCCGGTGGTCCAGGTCAAGGTGGACCGCGCCAAAGCGGTCGCGGCCGGCCTGAACGAGGAGCAGGTGGCCGGCGTCCTGGCCTCCACCATCAGTCCGTTGCCGGCCGGAACAGTGCGGATCGATACCAACGATTTCCCGGTGCAGATCGGCGAGGGCACCCGGTTCACCAGCGTCGCCGCCGTGCGGAACATCCCGCTGCCGGCATCAGGCGGGGCCGTGACGCTGGGAAGCATCGCCGCCGTGGAACAGGTGGACATCCCGGTGTCCATTACCGCCAGCAACGGCCAGCGTACCGCGCGGGTCTCGGTGACGCCGTCGGGCGCCAATCTGGGCGCCGTGAGTACCGAAGTGCAGAGCCGGCTCAAGGGGGTTGAACTCCCGGCCGGCGTCACGGCGGAGATCGGCGGCGCCACCACGCAGCAGACGGAGTCGTTCCAGCAGTTGGGCCTGGCACTGCTGGCCGCCATCGCCATTGTGTACGTAATCATGGTGGCGGCGTTCAAATCGCTCATCCAGCCGCTCATCCTGCTGGTATCCGTTCCGTTCGCAGCCACGGGGGCCGTCGCCCTGCTGCTGGCGACCGGCGTGCCGCTGGGCCTGCCGTCGCTGATCGGCATGCTCATGCTGGTGGGCATTGTGGTGACCAACGCCATCGTCCTGATCGACCTCATCAACCAGTACCGGCAGCCGCGGAACGGCCGGCCGGGAATGAATGTCGCCGACGCCATCACCCACGGGGCGCGGCAGCGCCTGCGCCCCATCCTGATGACAGCCCTGGCCACCGTTTTCGCGCTCACGCCGATGGCGCTGGGCCTCACCGGCGGAGGGGGTTTCATCTCCCAGCCCCTGGCGGTCGTGGTCATCGGCGGCCTGGTGTCCTCGACGGCGCTGACGCTGGTCCTGGTACCGGTCCTTTACCGGCTGGTGGAAGGGCGCCGTGAGAAGAAGGCGCTGCTCCGTGCGATGCACGAGCGCCCCGACTTCGGGCCGCCGGACGACGTCGACGCAGAGTTCCGTGATTGGACAACAGGAATGGTCCCCAAGGTTTCCGGCCGCCGGGCCGCAGCCGGCGAACCCGAATAGCCCCTGAGCCTGAAGAACAGCAGTGCCCGTGCCGCCCCGGTGGCACGGGCACTGCTGTTTCACCAATCGGGAATATCCTGGCGTGCCGGACGTTACATCAGACGATAGATGCAAATGCATGTAAATCGGTTACACTGGTACAAGACCCGGAGCAGTTCGGAAAACGGAGAGGCACACCATGCAGATCGGCGTATTCAGCGTCAGTGACATCACCACTGATCCCACCACGGGGCACACGCCCACGGAACACGAGCGCATCAAAGCGTCAGTGGCGATTGCCAAGAAGGTCGAAGAGATCGGTATGGACGTCTACGCCATTGGCGAGCACCACAACCGCCCCTTCTTCTCCTCCTCCCCCACCACCACACTGGCCTACATCGCGGCGCAGACGGAACGAATCATCCTGTCCACCGCTACCACCCTGATCACCACCAACGACCCCGTAAAGATCGCCGAAGACTTTGCGATGCTGCAGCACCTGGCGGACGGCCGCGTGGACCTGGTGATGGGCCGCGGCAACACGGCCCCGGTCTACCCTTGGTTCGGCAAGAACATCCAGGACGGCATCGAACTGGCCATCGAGAACTACAGCCTGCTGCGCCGGCTCTGGGACGAGGACACCGTGAACTGGTCGGGCAAGCACCGCACGCCGCTGCAGAACTTCACCTCAACCCCGCGCCCGCTCGACGGCGTGGCCCCCTTCGTCTGGCATGGCTCCATTCGCACGCCGCAGATCGCCGAAGTGGCCGCGTACTACGGCGACGGCTTCTTCGCCAACAACATCTTCTGGCCCAAGGAGCACTACCAGCAGCTGATCGGTCTCTACCGCGAACGCTACGAGCACTACGGCCACGGCAAGGCAGACCAGGCCATCGTCGGCCTCGGCGGCCAGTTCTTCATGCGGAAGAACTCCCAGGACGCAGTCAAGGAGTTCCGCCCGTACTTCGATAACGCCCCGGTCTACGGCCACGGCCCCTCGCTGGAGGACTTCACCTCGCAGACCCCGCTGACGGTCGGCAGCCCGCAGGAAGTCATCGAAAAGACCCTCACCTTCCGCGAGTACTTCGGCGACTACCAGCGCCAGCTGTTCCTGATCGACCACGCCGGCCTGCCCCTGAAGACCGTGCTGGAGCAGCTGGACCTGTTCGGCGAGGAGGTCCTGCCGGTACTGCGCAGGGAGTATGCCGCCCTCACCCCCGCCCACGTGCCGGAACCGCCCACCCATGCCGGCCGGGTGGCAGCCCGGATGGCTGCCCAGGTGCAGGAGGACTCACTCACCAAGCCCACGGCACAGGACGCGTGATGCCCGCGCAGCCGGGCGAGTCGCCCGTACGGCTCGCCGCCGAAACCTGGGAGTCGCTGTTCCGCGCCCAGGTGGCGGTGATGCGGAAGCTTCAGTCGGGCCCTGCTTTCAAAGCACTGGCCGTCAACGAATACGACGTCCTGTTCACGCTCTCACGCTGCCCTTCCGGCTGGCTGCGCCTGAACGAGCTCAATGACAACGTACTCCTCAGCCAGTCCAGCCTCAGCAGGCTGGTGGAGAGGCTGGAGAAGCGCGGTCTCGTGGAGCGCATGCCGGCACCCCAGGACGGACGCGGTGTCCTCCTGAAACTGACGGATGCCGGCCGGGACCTGCAGAAGCAGATCGGCCGCGAGCACGTTCGTGACATCTCCGCGCTGATGACACCGGCGCTGACCGCCAGCGAACAGCGCGAACTGTTGCGGCTAACGGAAAAGCTGCGCGGGTCCGTGTCAGGGCGCTAGGCGTCAGGAAATCGCGACGAGCTTCGCGGGGTCTTCCCGGGGCAGCTCCCCGTCCACCACTGCGGTGACGCGGAGCTCCCTCAGGGACAGGCTTCCGCCTACCGTGGACAGGAACGCCGTGTCCGAGGAGTCCCGGCCGGCGGTGATCCTCAGCATGCTCTCCCGAGGGGCGAGCCCGGTGGGATCGATGACGTACCAGGCTCCGTTAATGTAGGCCTCGGCCACGGCATGGAAATCCATCGGGCTGAGCCCTGGTGCATAGACCGCCACCAGCCTCGCGGGAACGTCCTTGGAGCGCAGCAGCGAAATGGCCAGGTGTGCGAAGTCGCGGCACACGCCGCGCCGGTGCAGGAGCGTCTCCACCGCGCCGTCGGTGCCGCGCGAGGATCCGCTGACGTAGCGGAGCTCGCTGAAAACCCAGTTGCGGACGGCGTGCAGGAGCTCCTCGCCCTGGAGGCCGCCGAATTCGGCATAGGCCGTAGGCAACAGCCGGTCAGACTCCGCGTAGCGGCTGGGCCGGACGTAGCGGATCAGTTCCATCAGGTTGGGCTCTTCCGGAACCGCCAGCCCGGAAACAGTGGCCGTGTAGTCAACGGTCACCTCGGTGGGTTCCGCGAACTCCATGTAATGGAATCGGCCGCCGTGGTGGTCGGAAAGTTCGGTCACCGGCACCTGGTCCTCCCCGGAGGTCACCGACATAGTTTCTACGAGCGACGAATAGCCCGCATTCCGTGCGACGGCGACCGCCAGTGCGACTTTGGTTTCGGCTGCGGTCTTGAAGACGAGCCGGGCGGCCACGCTGCGTTCCATGTATCTCCGGGGTGTGAGGTAGTTGCAGAACAGTACCCGGCGCCGGCCGGTTGGGTTTACGGGCGGGCGGCGGGACTAACTTTTGATCTTCAGAGACATTAGCATCCGCTGGACATTCGCGAATTCAGAGCCCTCGTTGACGTACTTGGCCGCCTGGTCCAGAGTATCGAAGGCCTTGGCAGGCGCCACTTTCTCATCCGTGGCCAGCGCTTTGAGCGCGGCGAGGTCACCGAACGAGACATCCCCCTTGCCCTCCGGACCGCGAACAATGTTCTGCAGGGCGCAGGCCCTGCCGTCGCTTCCTCCCACCACGTTGGTGATGCCGTAGGAACCGAAGTACCTGTAGCCCTGGATCACACGGAAGACCACGTGCGGCGCAATCAGACCGTCTCCTTCGCGGTGCGGCAGGTCCACCGGAACACTGCTGACCACCACGTACGGCTTTCGGGCCGCTTCCTGGCAGGCGGCAGCCGACGGCGATGGCAGGCCGGTCTGCAGCGTCGCCAGATACCCTCCCCTGGCATCCTTGACTTCGATCTTGATGGCCCCCGGAAGGGTCCCCTGGTCGGGCGTGACGGACTGCGCTATCCAGTCCTGCGGCAGTTCAAAGCTGACGTTCTTGGTGGAATCCGAGAAGACCTTCCACGCCGCTGCCGTCGCTCCGGCGGAGGCGGATTCCGTACCCGTTGAGGAAGGTTGCGCTCCGGTGTCCCCGGCGCCGGGAGTTGCCACTGGGGACGAGGCCGGGGAGGTGCCCGCCGTCGTCGGGCTTTCCGTTGGACTGACGCCCGCCGTCCAGGCGGGTTCCCCCTTGCCCTCGCCGCTGCAACCGGACATCACCACGGCTGCGACGATGAACGCCGCCCCCAAACGCGCCCTGCGGGCTCCTGCCTTCCTTGTCATGACGCAAGCGTAGCCGCGCCGCCGCCGCAGTCGCTGCGTTCCGGGCGGAGTGTTGGCCGGACGGGGTTTCCCGTCCGTAAAGAGGACTACGCTGGGGACATGGTGGAACAGCACTTTGACACGGAGCAGGACAGCGTAGCGGACATCTCGGCCCTGGATATCGCCGACTGGAGGATCCGGACGTTCGCCATGTACCAGAACGTCCGGAGAATAGCCGTGGACAGTCCCGCTGAGGCCCACTCGTATTGGCGCCAGGAACGCGACCGGATGTTCGGCACCCACCCGGCATCCGCGCTGACGGCGGAAGCAAAATCCACCTTCAGCGGCCTCCGGACAGCTGACTACGACCCCATTTACCGGTTCCACGTTCCCCTGACAATGGAGGGCGCCGGCCGGGAGATGAATGTTGAGACGGGGACCGACGGCGTTGTCAGGTTCGTACGACTGGGTACCTTCGACCTGCCGGAGATGGGCCAATTGGCCGTCTGGAAGTTGCACGGCTACGGCGGCGGCATCTTCGTGCCCTTCCGGGACGCGACCGCGGGACAGCCCGGCGGCAGTTACGGTGCCGGACGGTACCTGCTGGACACGATCAAGGGAGCCTTCCACGGCGTCCAGGGGTCAGGGCCCGACGCCGAATTCATCCTGGACTTCAATTTCGCGTACAACCCGTCCTGCGCCTACAACGAAGCCTGGGCCTGCCCGCTGGCGGGACCATCCAACCGGCTTGCAGTGGAGATCCCGGTCGGCGAACTGTACTGACCGACCTCCCCCGGAGCAGCCCGGCCGACACACTCGGCTTCGCCGCCGGACAGGACATAGGATGTCATGATGACCGCCATCCAACCGCGCCGAATTGCCCGGGTCCGTCCGCACTCCCCCGCCTCCGAGCTTGAACAGTTCTTCGTGGCCAATGACGCCCACGACTTTGGCAGCGACACGGGAAAGCTCTGGACGGTCATCGACAGTCCCTTCCCCGGCTCCCTGGCGAACGCCGGAGCCGCTCCGCGGGCAGGCTGGCAGCAGGGCTCCACTGTCCACGAGGACTCATTCATCTTCCTCGCACCCAGCGTTCCAGCCAATGTCCTGGGCATGGCCCACAACACGGGACAGGCCGGCCGGGACCTTCCTCCCCAGGCCTTCCACAAGGCAGCCACCAGCGTGGTGGGACCGGGCGACGCCATAGAACTCGCGCCGGGAGTGGGGCACGTGGACCCGGAAGCCGAATTGACCATCGTGATCGGGCGCAAGGCCCGAGGGCTGACGCTGGAGAATGCGCGGGGGGCCGTCCTTGGTTTCACCATCGGCAACGACGTCACGGCCAGGGAGCTGCAGAAATCCGACGAGCTGTGGATCAGCGCGAAGAGCCAGGACACGTTCACGCCGGCGGGACCGTGGATCGTGACAGGCCTGGATACTGCCGCACTTTCGATCGGCATCGTGCATAACGGCAGTGAACTCCGGGCTGCCAGCTCGGCGGACCTCGGCTGGAAGGTTGACGAAATCCTGGTCTACCTGACGTCCTTCATGACGCTCCACCCCGGAGATCTGGTCCTCACGGGATTTCCTGCCGAAAGCGCGCGGCTGCACCCCGGGGACACCGTGACCTGCCGCGTACAGGGAATCGGCGAACTGACGAACCCGGTCAGCGACGCCGCCTGACGGAATATGCCGGCGTCGTGTGGCAGGCTTGAGCGATGGAATCACCTGCTGCGCCCGCCGTCCCGCTGACGCAACAGTCCGGTTCCGCCACTGCCGCACGGCGCCCTCCGGCGACGAAGCACTACCGTGGCATGCTTCGCTTTCCCGCCGTCCGGCAGCTCCTCCGGTTCACCGGCGTGGGCATCGTGTGCACATTGACCTCACTTGCCCTGTACGCCCTGCTCCGGCCCTGGCTGGGGTCCCAGCTGGCCAATGCTGCAGCGCTGATCATTACCTCGGTGATGAACACGGCCCTGAACCGGCGGCTCACGTTCAAGATCGCCGGGCCCGGGAAGATGGGCAGGGATCACCTAAGCGGTCTGGTGGTCATCGTCATTGCGCTTGTGATCACCGGCGGCAGCCTCGGCGTGCTGCACTGGCTCAACCCGGATGCCACCATGTCGGATGAGCTATGGACCACCACGCTGTCCGGGTTCCTGGCGACCGCCGTACGCTTCGCGCTCCTGAGGCACTGGATCTTCCGCCGCGCACGGCACCGCTGACGCGGCATCCCTGACGGCGCGGTGTCGCGCGCCTAGCGGATACCGAGCGTCAGCACACTGCCCACGGCGTTCCTGACGGCTGTTGCGGCTTCGTGCAGTTCCGCCGCCGTCACTGCGGCATCAAAGCTGAACCGGACAGCGGTCTGGGCGACTTCGGACGGAATGCCCATGGCCAGGAGCACCGGCGAGGCGGCGTCGGACCCAGCGGCGCAAGCCGATCCGCTGGAGCACACCACGCCTTGCCGTTCCAGTTCAAGAAGCACTGATTCGCCGCTGGTTCCAGGGAAGCAAAACGAAGCCACCGACGGCAGCCGCTCCAGCGGGTGGCCGGTCAGCTGCGCGCCCGGAACGCCGGCAAGGACCTCACGGATGAATGCGTCCCGCAGCGCGGCCACCTGCTCCGGATCGGGGTGGACCAACGACAGTGCGGTGCCCAAGGCCACGGCGCCGGCAACATTCTCTGTCCCTGAGCGGCGGCCGCGTTCCTGCCCGCCGCCGTGGAGCAGGGGCTCAACGCGGGTGCGGCTCCGCACGAACAGGGCCCCGTTCCCTTTCGGCGCCCCGAGTTTGTGCCCGGAAATGCTCATGGCGTCCACGCCCAGCATCTTCGTGTCCAGCGGCAGCCAGCCCGCAGCCTGGACGGCATCGGTGTGGAACGGAATCCCCAGTTCCCGGGCCAGGCCGGCCAGCTGCCCGATGGGCTGGACGGTGCCCACCTCATTGTTGGCGTACATGACGCTGACCAGCGCGGTTTCCGGGCGCAGGACAGCCGCCAAGGCGTCCGGCGTCACCTGCCCGAAGCCGTCCACCGGGACGATATCAACGGTGAACCCGTGGAAGCGTTCGAGATAGCGCGCAGATTCCTCCACCGCGGGATGTTCGACGGCGCTGATCACCACGCGGCTGAGGGCCGGGTCCGCAGCCTGCCGTGCCAGGGCGATGCCCTTCACGGCGAGGTTGTCCGCCTCGGTGCCGCCGGACGTGAACGTGATCTCGGCCGGACGGCAGTTCAGCGCCTTGGAGGTGGCTGTGCGGGCAGCTGCGAGGGCCGCGGCGGCGGACTCGCCGAGCGTGTGGTGGCTCGACGGGTTGCCGAATTCGCCGGTGAGGTAGGGCCACATGGCTTCCAGTACTTCGCGGCGGACCGGCGTGGTGGCCGCTGCGTCCAGGAAGATCATTGCCGTTCAGCCCACCGTCAGTTCAACGTCCAGGCCCAGGTCAAGGGCGATGACGCTGTGGGTGAGGCCGCCGATGGAAATGACGTCCACACCCGTGGCAGCGATCGCTGCCACGGTCCCGAGGCTGACGTTGCCGCTGGCTTCCACCCGTGCCCGCCCGTCCACCAGGGCCACGCCGGCAGCCAGTTCCTCGAGCGTGAAGTTATCCAGCATGATGGTGTCCACTCCGGCGGCGAGAACAGGTTCCACCTGCTCCATCCGGTCCACTTCAACCTCGAAGTGGGTGGTGTGGCCGAGCCGGGCCCTGGCTGCCTTGAGCACAGCCGTGAGTTTCGCCGGGTCCCCTCCGGTGATGACCGCCAGGTGGTTGTCCTTGGCCAGCACGGCGTCGGACAGGCTGAAGCGGTGGTTGGCGCCGCCGCCGCAGCGAACGGCATAGCGCTCCAGCACACGCAGGCCCGGCGTCGTCTTCCGCGTGTCGGTGATCCGGGCTTTGGTTCCCTGGACGAGGTCCACGAATTCGGCCGTCCTGGTAGCGATCGCACTCAGCCGCTGGACGAGGTTCAGTGCCACGCGCTCCGCCAGGAGCACCGCCCGGGCGTTGCCGGTAACCCTCGCCAGCGTCGCGCCCGCGCCGAACCGTTCGCCGTCCGCTACCAGCAGCTCGACGACGGCGTCCGGGTCCGTGAGCTTCATGGCCGCGGCGAACACGGCTCCTCCGCTCAGGACTCCCGGCACCCGGGCGTTCAGCACCGCCGTCGCGCGTGCCTCCGCCGGGATGAGGACCTGCGAGGTGATGTCGCCGTAGGGGGCGTCCTCGGCGAGCGCAGCGCGCAGCACTTCCTGCACAGCGGTTTCGGGAAGGCTGCCGGTCAGTTCAACGCCCGTCGGGGCAGTCGATTCGGGGGCTGTCGTTTCCTGGGCAGTGGCGGTCATGAGGAAATCCTTTGCATGGAATGGGTATGGGCTGGGGCATGGTCCGTATCCGCCCGGTAGTGGGCGCCCACGGAGGCAGTCCGGTTCCGGGCGGCCTCCACGAGTAGCCGGGCGGCCAGCAGCAGGTTGCGGTCCTCATGCCCGCGGGGATCGTTTCCTTCCGGGCCGCCGGGCCAGTCCGCCCACCGGGCAAGCTGCGCGGCCGCGGCATCGAGTTCAGGACCTGTGCGCAGCACCCCGGCAGCACTAGTCATCAGCCGCCCCAGAGCGTCCCGGGAAAACGGCCCGGGATCAGGCACAGTCATCACAACACCTTCGGGCGCAACCGGTGATATTTTCGGAGCGGCACCCAAGGCTGCGTGCCCGCCGTCGTTCGAGGGTGTTCCGGAAGCGTGCGTCAAGGGGAGGCCGCCAGCGGCCGAGACAGCACGCGGAGGAACAGCGTCGCACGACGCCGCAGGCCAGTCACTCGACGGTTCCCCGCCAAGGAAGGACTCAACGGCGCGCCGCCCGAAGACAAGCCCTTCGAGCAGAGAATTGCTGGCGAGCCTGTTGGCGCCCTGGGCGCCGGTGCAGGCCACCTCGCCCGCTGCGTAAAGTCCCGGGACAGTGGTCCGCCCGTCCACGTCGGTTACCACTCCGCCCATCCAGTAATGGGCGGCCGGAGACACCGGCAGCGGTTCAGCGGTCCAGTCGAAGCCTGCTGCTGCCGTGGCGGCGGAGATCGTGGGGAACCGCCGTGCCAGGAAACCGGAACCCCTGGCCGCTTCAATGCCCCGGGCGTCGAGGAACACCGGGCTGTCCGCCGGTGCGCCGCTCCGGACCAGATGCAGCGCGATGCTGCGGGAGACGACGTCGCGCGGCGCGAGTTCCGCGTCGGGATGATAGTCCGGCATGAAACGGTGGCCGTTGGCATCCAGCAGCACCGCGCCTTCGCCGCGGACTGCTTCAGACACCAGCAGGGGCGGCGGGCCCCCTGCTGTCTCCGGCATAGCCATGGTGGTGGGGTGGAACTGGAAGAATTCGAGGTGGTCCACGGCGGCGCCGGCACGCCAGGCAAGCGCCAGCCCGTCCGCCGTGGCAACCGAAGGGTTGCTGGTGCGTGCGAAGATCCTGCCCGCGCCGCCGGTGGCGAGCAGCACGCCCGCCGCCTTCAGGCTCTTGAGTTCGCCGTTCTGCAGGTAGTTCACGCCGCTCACCCGGCCGTCCGTCGTCCTCAGTTCCGTGACGAAAGCCCCTGTTTCCAGACGAAGCCGGCCGGACACTGCACGTTCCAGGACGGCGGCGATCAGGCCGCGGGCAATGCGGGCGCCGGTGGCGTCGCCGCCGGCATGCAGGATGCGTGGCGCGGAGTGGGCGGCCTCCAGCCCCAGGGCGGTGTCCCCCTGCGCGTCGGCGTCGAAAATGACTCCGTATCGGCGCAGCCCGGCAATGTCCCGCACTGCCTCCGTGCAGAGGATCCGCACGGCTTCGAGGTTATTCAGGCCCGCACCGGCCGCCAGCGTGTCGGCGACATGCGCATCCACAGTGTCGCCGGAGGCGGCTTCGCCGGGTTCCAGCACGGCCGACACTCCACCCTGCGCGTAGAACGTGTTGCTGTGCTCCAACTGCCCCTTGCTCAGCAGGACCACGTCCGCCGCAGAGCCACCCTCGGCGTCGGCCGCCAGCAGCGCTGCGTAGAGCCCGGCAATTCCGCTGCCCACCACCACGAGGCGGCGGCGCTGCATCACAACTTCAAGCGTGCCGTTGCCCGCCGCACGGGCCGTGGTCACGGCCGCGCCGCCAGCATCCGCTCAAGGGCCACGCGCGCCGGGGCGGCGACGTCGTCATCCACGGTGATGCGGTTCAGGGTTTCACCGTTGACCAGCGCCTCCAGCACCCACGCGAGGTAGCCCGGGTGGATCCGGTACATGGTGGAACACGGGCAAATCACGGGGTCCAGGCAGAAGATGGTGTGCTGGGGGTACTCCGCGGCGAGCCGGTTGACCATGTTGATCTCGGTGCCGATGGCAAACGTGGTCGGTTCCGTGGCCGCCGCGATGGCCTTCCTGATGAAGTCGGTGGATCCGGCGGAATCGGCGGCGTCCACAACTTCCATGGGGCACTCTGGGTGCACGATCACGTTGACGCCCGGGAATTCGACGCGGGCCTTCTCGATCTGCCCTACGTTGAAGCGTTTGTGCACCGAGCAAAAGCCGTGCCAGAGAATCACGCGGGAATCGAGCAGGGTCTGTTCGTCATTGCCTCCGAGGTCCTTGCGCGGATTCCACATGGGCATCTGCTCCATCGGCACGCCCATGGCCTTGGCGGTGTTGCGGCCCAGGTGCTGGTCCGGGAAGAAGAGGACCCGCTGGCCGCGCTGGAAGGCCCATTCGAGAACCGTGGCGGCATTGGAGGACGTGCAGACGATGCCGCCGTTCTCGCCACAGAAGCCCTTGAGGGCGGCGGAGGAGTTCATGTAGGTGACCGGGATGACCGGAACCCGGCCGTCGGCGTCAGGCTCGGTGCCGAAGAGTTCCTCAAGCTGCTCCCAGCACTCGGTGACGGAATCGATGTCCGCCATGTCCGCCATGGAGCAGCCCGCGGCGAGGTTCGGCAGGATGACCGCCTGGTCCGACTTGGACAGGATGTCCGCGGTCTCGGCCATGAAGTGGACTCCGCAGAAGATGATGGCCTCGGCGTCGGGCCTGGTGAGCGCGGCGTTGGCCAGCTGGAAGGAGTCGCCCACGAAGTCGGCGTATTCAATGACCTCGTCCCGCTGGTAGAAGTGCCCCAGGATGACGGCCTTGTCCCCGAGTGCAGCTTTGGCCGCCCGGATACGGGCGTCCAGTTCGGCGTCGCTGGCCTTCTTGTATTCCTCCGGCAACTGGCCCTGGCGCGGCGTGGCGGCGGGGGCGACGTCGGCGCTTGAGGCGCCCGGACCGTAGGCGGGCACACCGGCGAGGGCTTCGGCGAGATCGTAGTCCCACGGCCCGCGGGCCAGTGCGGGGCTGCAGGTGGCGGCGGCCGTGGCGGTTCCTGCCGCAATGCCTGCGGCCCGCTGTTCGGCCTGTTCGCGAGTGATCAACTGGATTGCCGTGTTGACGCTGCTCATGGTGTGCTCCTGTTATCTGGGTCAAGGCCGGGGCGGCCGGTAAAGCGGTAGAGGCGGGGAGGTCGGTGTTTTCCGCCCTGCAGGTATTCGCCGGTTTCTTCGATTTCCGGCGTGGACTTGAGCTGGCGGCGGAAGTTTGCCGGGTCCAGCTCACGGTCAAGGACGGCTTCGTAGACCTCCCGGACCTGGGCCAGGGTGAAGTACTCCCCCAGCAGGTGGTAGGCAACCGAACCATAGGCCAGCTTGTTCCGCAGGCGCCCGAGGGCGTAGTCCACGATCGCGTTGTGGTCGAAGGCCAGGTCTCCCAGGCGGTCCGCGCGGAACCACCGGACGTTTTCGGACTCGTCGGCGAGCGCGGCTTCCGTGGGCTGGACCAGCGCCCAGTACACGATGGACACCACGCGCTGGGTCGGGGAGCGGTGGAGGCCGCCGAAGGCGTAGAGCTGCTCCAGGTAATTGGGGGCAAGCCCCGTGGTTTCCCGCAGGTTCCGGGACGCCGCATCCTGGAGGGATTCGGCGTGGGTCAGCGGACCTCCGGGCAGCGCCCATAGGTCCTTGAACGGCTCACGAATGCGGCGCACCAGCGGGAGCCACAGCGTGGGACGTCCGGACGTCTCGCTGGGACGGAGGGCGAAGATCACCGTGGAAATAGCGAGCGACGGCGGCGCCGATTGCCGCTCGGCAACGTTGGCAGAGCTCGTATACACAGCGGTTCACCCCGCTTTCCTCGCGCCTGGCGGCGCTTCTGGGCTTCGACCGGCGTCCCCTTCCGGGGCGCTTCGGCTAGTTATAGTCAACATGACTAGAACTAATGGTACGACTGCCGGGCTCCCAGGCAAAATGCTTCAGGTCACATTGCGGCAGCGGCCTCGAGCAACGGCAGGGTTCGGCCCTGGAAGTGGGTGTTCAGCACAATCACGGACGAGGACCGCAACACCGTCTTGGTGGCGATCATGGCGTCCAGAACCCGCTGCAGGTCAGGGTTGGACCGAGCCACGATCCGTGCCATCAGGTCCGAACTGCCGGAAACGGTGTGGATTTCCGTAAGTTCGGGAATGCGGGCCAGCGCTTCGACCACCGCGTCATGGCCCAGGTCCTGGTTGATGGTGAGCGAACAGAACGCCACCACGGGGTAGCCGAAGCGGGACGGGTCCGGCTGGGGTACCCAGGAACCGATAACCCCGCCGGCGGTCATCCGATCCAACCGGGACTGGACCGTGGCGCGGGCAATCTTCAGGACCCGCGAGGCTTCGAGCACCGATGCCCTGGGTGAATCCGTGAAGAATCGGACAATTTTGGCATCCAGCGCGTCCACGTTCATCGATTTTCCTTTCAACCTGGCCGAACAGCTCACAAATCGCCGAAAAAAAGGCGCTTTTCCCGCAAACTGCCCCCATGCTCTCACGAACGGCGTGCGAAGTGTCCCGCCCGGGGCCGTAAATTCAATATGTCCCAAAAGGACCAGACCACCGACCACAAGAAGGTTCGCAAGCATGACGATGAAGTCCACCGCAGAGCGCCCATCCACCTCGCTCGGCCACAGCATGAAACCCCGCCAGCTCACCATGATGGGGCTGGGAAGCGCTATCGGAGCCGGACTGTTCCTGGGCTCGGGGGCGGGCGTCCAGGCGGCAGGACCGGCCGTTCTGATCTCCTACCTCGTGGCCGGCACACTGATCATCCTGGTCATGTGGGCCCTGGGCGAGATGGCTGCAGCCAACCCGAACAGCGGCGCGTTCTCCGTCTATGCGGAGAAGGCCATGGGCCGCACGGCAGGAGCAACCGTGGGCTGGCTGTGGTGGCTGCAGCTGGTGGTGGTCATTGCCGCCGAGGCACTTGGCGCAGCCGGCCTGCTGTTCACGGTGTGGCCCGTGGTTCCCGTCTGGGCGCTGTCCCTGGTCTTCATGGCCCTCTTTACCGCCATCAACCTGGCCGGCGTGAACAACTTTGGCGAATTCGAGTTCTGGTTCGCAATCCTCAAGGTGGCGGCAATCCTGATGTTCCTTGGCATCGGAACAGCCCTTCTCCTGGGCCTGCTGCCCGACGCACCAAGCCCGGGCCTGGGCAACATCACCGGCGACTTTGCGCCGGCAGGCCTCGGTGGAATTGCCACGGCGCTCTTTGTGGTCATCTTCGCCTTCGGCGGCACTGAGATCGTGAGCGTGGCTGCCGCTGAGACCGAGAACCCGCGCCACAGCGTGGGCCTGGCCATCCGCACGGTGCTTTGGCGAATCCTTGTGTTCTACGTCGGCTCCGTCTTTGTCATTGCCGCCGTCCTGCCTGCGACTTCCGAATCCCTGTCGTCACCGTTCGCCGGCGTTCTCGACGCCGCACGCATCCCGGGTGCGGGCACGGCCATCACCCTCGTGGCAGTCATCGCGCTACTGTCCGCCCTCAACGCCAATCTCTACGGCTCCTCCCGGATGATCTACTCCCTGGCCCACCGCGGCGAGGCTCCGCGCTTCCTATCGAAGCTGAACAAGGCCAGGGTGCCGATGGTTGCCGTGGGCGTATCCGTGGCCTTTGGCTTCTTTGCCGCCGTACTGGAGCTCCTTTTTCCCGAACAGATCCTGCCGGCGCTCTTCCAGCTGGTGGGCTCAACCTGCCTCATGGTCTGGGGATCCGCCCTCATCTCCCAGCTGATCCTGCGCCGCAGGGCGGACCGCGACGGCACCGAGCTTCCGCTGCGGATGAAGGGCTTCCCGGGCCTGACGATCTTCGGACTGGTCCTGCTGGCACTGATCTTCGCGGTCGGCTTCAGCGGCGCCGAGAGCAGCCGGCAGCTCTTCAGCACCATCGCCCTGGTTGCCGGGATTGCCGCCGCCTGTTGGTTCGGGGCAAAAGTGGCAGCGTCGCGCCAGGACACCGCAGGCAAGTAGCGGGCCAGCTGTACAAATTGCCATGCAGGACGGCGTACGTCATGGCAGCTTTCGGCAATCTGGCCAGTGAACCATAAGCTGATTGCCCGACATTCCGTAGGTGACTAGGGTCACAGCTATGGATAGCACGCCTTCCGCCGGCAACGACGCCGGCCAGCTGCCGGAACCACTTTCCGGCCTGCTGTCCGGTCAGCCGGCCGGGCCGCTGACCGCCGGCCAGCTCCGGGAACTGTATTCGCTGATGGTGGCGGTCCGGCACCTGGACACCTCCGCGATCGCCTGGCAGCGGCAGGGCCTCATCCCCGGCTACGCCCCCGAACTGGGCCAAGAGGCCGCCCAGGTGGGAAGCGGCTACGCCGTGGACACTGCCCGCGACTTCGTCTTCCCCACGTATCGCGAAATGGGCGTGGCCCGGGCCATGGGCGTGGACATGGTGGCCTACATGTCCACGCACAAGGCCACCTGGCACGGCGGGCTCTACGACCCCCTGGAATCCCGGCTCGCACCGATCCAGGCCGTGGTGGCCGGATCCGTGCTCCACGCGGTGGGCTGGGCCCACGGACAGACCCTGGATCAGACGGACGGCGTGGCAATGGCGTATTTCGGCGACGGCGCATCCTCCCAGGGCGACGTCCATGAAGCCATGAATTTCGCGGCAGTCATGAGGGCTCCGGTGGTCTTTTTTGTCCAGAACAACGGCTGGGCCATCTCGGTTCCCACCGAACGCCAGGTGGCCGGCGGCTCGGTGGCGGCCCGCGCTGCCGGCTACGGCATCCCGGCACTGCGGATCGATGGGAACGACGTCGTAGCAGTGGTGGACGCGACCCGGCGCGCCTTTGCGCACGCCCGGGCCGGCCATGGCCCGGTCCTCATCGAGGCGATGACCTACCGCCGCGGCCCGCACTCCACGTCCGATGACCCCGGCCGGTACCGTTCGCTCAACGAAGAGCGCGACGACGCCGGGGAGGATCCGCTGGAACGGTTCCGGAAGACGCTGCTCGCCGACGGCGTCGCCGACGAGGCCTTCTTTGCCGAAGCCTTGGCAGCCGCCAAAGCCGAAGAAGAACACATCCGGGCGGGGATCCAGTCGCTCGGCTCACGCCCCGGCACCGAAATGTTCGACCTGGTCTTCCAGGAAACCACGCCTGCCCTGCAGGCCCAGGCCGCCAACTGGCGCGAGGAGTCCGAACATGTCTAGCGCCATCCTGGAAGGCGGGGCCGGCATGGCCGACGGAACTCCACGCCGCGGAGTGGAACAGCTTTCCATGCAACAGGCCCTGAACCGGGCACTGGACGAGGTGCTGGCCGGAAACCCGAAATCACTGGTCTTCGGTGAGGACTGCGGCCGGCTGGGCGGCGTGTTCCGCATTACGGACGGTCTCCAGGCGAAGTATGGCCCCGGCCGGGTGTTTGACACCCCGCTGGCCGAGTCAGGCATCCTGGGCATGTCCGTGGGCCTGGCCATGGCCGGTTTCCACCCGATTCCCGAGGTCCAGTTCGACGGCTTCGCCTATCCGGCCATCAACCAGATCGTCTGCCAGATTGCCCGGATGAACTACCGCAGCCGCGGTACCATGCCGATGCCGATCACCCTGCGCGTGCCCAGCTTCGGCGGTATCCGCGCCCCGGAGCACCACGGGGAAAGCCTTGAAGCGCTCTTTGCACACGTGCCGGGCCTGAAGGTGGTCTCGCCTTCGAACCCGCATGAGGCCTACCACCTGCTCAAGTACGCCGCCACGCGGCCGGACCCGGTGATCTTCATGGAGCCCAAGTCCCGCTATTGGCAGAAAGGCGAGGTCGACTTCGACTCGGCAGACCCGTCCGGCTCCCCCGCCGGCGGCCCGCCCACCGGCGCAAAGGTCATGCGCGAAGGCCGCCACCTCACCCTCGTTGCCTGGGGCGCCATGGTGGCCCGCTGCCTGCAGGTCGCCGAGCTCGCCGCCGAGGACGGAATCGACGTCGAGGTCCTCGACCTGCGCTGGCTCAAACCGATCGACGAAGCCGCACTGGCGGCGTCAGTGCGGAAGACGCGGCGCGCCGTCGTCGTCCATGAAGCACCGCGGACTTCGGGGCTCGGCGCCGAAGTGGCCCAACTGATCACCCAAAGCTGCTTCGACACCCTCAAGGCCCCCGTGGAAAGGATCACCGGCTTCGACGTCCCGTACCCCTCCGGCGACCTTGAAGATGAATACATCCCGAACATTGACCGGATCCTCTTCGGGATCCAGCGAGTATTGGAGTACCGCCGTGGCTGAAATTTCCTTCCCGCTTCCCGATCTCGGCGAGGGCCTGATCGAGGCGACCGTGCTGGAATGGCTGGTTTCACCCGGTGACCAGGTGGAGCGGAACCAGCCGCTCGTGGAGGTGGAGACCACCAAATCAGCTGTTGAGCTGCCCAGTCCGCAGGCGGGTAAAGTGGTGCGTATCCACGGCGGGCCCGGTGACAGGATCAATGTCGGCGAGCCCCTGATTGTGTTTGAGGTACCGGACAACACTGCCGGTATCGTGGGCACGGTCCCGAAGGAAGAGGCACCGAAGCGCCGGGTCCGCCTGAGCGCCGTACTTGATGAGGACTGACACCATGAGCGGCAGGCACACCGGCGAGCAGCACCACCACACGGTGGAGGGCACCGACCCCCAGCTTTACGTGGAGGTGCACGAACCGGAAACCGATGCCGGCCTGCGCCCCGTCCTGCTACTGCACGGATTTTCCTCCTCCACCAAGCTCAACTGGCAGGACACCGGCTGGCTGGCAGCCCTGCTGGACGCCGGCCGCCGCGTCATCACCGTGGACCTGCCCGGCCACGGCCGCAGCGGAGCTCCGGAAGACATGGACTCTTACAGCCCCAGCAGGATCCGCGCGGATCTCCTGCAGGTGGCGTTCGACGCCGGCGTCCGTCCTTTGCGCGACGGCGACCCCGCCAGCGGCCTTGACGTGATCGGCTACTCCCTGGGGTCGCGGCTCGCCTGGGAATTCGGCGCAACCCAGCCGGAACTCGTTCACCGGCTGGTCCTTGGCGGCCCCAACATCGCGGACCCGCTGGCGGCCTTCGACCTGGTGGCCGCACAGCGCTACCTCGCCGACGGCACGCCCATTGCGGACGGGTCCACGGCCGCCCTCCTGAAGATGGCCCTGGGGCTGCCCAGCAACAATGTCTTCGCGCTGTTGTCCCTGGTGGAAGCGATCAAAGGTGAGCCCTTCGATCCGGCCGAAGCCGTCCCGCATATGCCCATGCTGCTCGTGGCCGGGGATAAGGACGACCGCGCAGCAACCATGCCCGAGCTCGCTGAACTGGGGGCCAAAACAGGGGCGCTTGTGGAACAACTGCTGATCCCGGGCCGCAACCACAGCAATGTGATCACCAGCAGGGCGTTCAAGCAGGCAGCAACAGAGTTCCTGGGCGTTTAGTTCGGGGCCCAAAAACGGCGGGCGCGGACCGTAATCGTCCGCGCCCGCCGTCGCACATTCAAGGCTGCCTGGTTCAGCCAGCCGTTAGTGGTGGCTGCTGACGCCCAGAGGGCGGCCCTTGGTTTCCCCGGCAAGGAGTACACCGGCTGCGGAAATGACGCAGAGGACCATGATGTAGATGCCGATCGAGCCGGTCCACTTGGTGCTCTGCAGGAGCGTCTCCGCGATAGTGGCGGCGAACGCACCGCCCAGAATCGCACCGAACGCGTAGCCGATGGAGATGCCTGAGTAACGGACGTTGGCTGGGAACATCTCGGCGTACATGGCGGACATCGGGCCGTAGGACAGCCCCAGGCCGACGGTCAGCACGAAGAGTGCCACGCCGTAAAGCATGATGTTCTTGGTGTCGATCAGGGCGAACATGGGAATCATCCAGGCGAACACGATGCCGTAGCCGATGAGGAAGGTCTTGACCCGTCCGATCTTGTCGGAGAGCCAGCCTCCCACCAGGGTGAAGATCAGCCAGCCGAAGGATGCGAGCGTGGTGGCGAGGAGGATCTCCGCGACCGGCATCTTCAATGACTTGGTGGCGTAGGAGATGAAGAAGGCGATCAGCAGGTAGCCGGCTGCGTTGTTGCCGATGAAGATCATGGTGGAGTAGAGCACGGACTTCTTGTGGAACTTGATCAGCTGGCCGAGCGGAGCCTTGGCTTTCTCCTTGCGTTCGATCATTTCCTGGAAGACCGGGCTTTCGGCCACCGCACGGCGGATCAGGTAGCCTACGACGATCAGCACGATGGACAGCAGGAACGGCACGCGCCAGCCCCAGGAGGCGAAGTCTGCCTTGGACATGCCGGTGTTGAGGAAGTACAGCAGGCCCGTTGCCAGGATCATGCCGACGGGGACGCCGATCTGCGGGTAGGCGCCGAACAGGCCCCGCTTGCTCTTCGGAGCGTGCTCCACAGCCATCAGGGCAGCACCGCCCCATTCACCGCCGGCAGAGAAGCCCTGGATGACGCGGAGCAGGATCAGCAGGATCGGAGCCCAGACGCCGATGTCGTTGTAGGTGGGCAGCATGCCGATCAAGGCAGTGGCTGCGCCCATCATGACGAGCGTGAAGACCAGCATGGCCTTCCGGCCCAGACGGTCGCCGAGGTGGCCGGCGATGATGGCGCCGAGCGGACGGAACAGGAAGCTGATGCCGATCAGCGCGAAGGAGAGTATCTGCGCGAGGCCGGGGTTGGACTGCTGCAGCGGGGTAAGAAACAGCGGCGACAGCAGCGTTGCCGTCAGCTGGGCGAAGATGAAGAAGTCGTACCACTCGATGGTGGTGCCTACCAGCGTGCCTGCGAGGACTTTCCGTTCCTCGTGCTTGCTGCTGGGACCCGCCTCTGAATCGACGTGTGAAGTTGCGGTCATTGGAACTCCGTGGCTGTGGGCAGTACCGAAAAGTGCTACTACCGAATGTGGAATGACGCCGAGCGAATTACCGATCGAACGGTCAGTTGGTATGAGGATACTCGAATGTGTGACAAAGCGCACTAATTCTTTTGGGTTCCGCTGCTTCCGGCCTTCTGGGCGGCGGCAGCAGGACCCGGCGGGCGGGACGGTCAGTCCTGCCTATTGAGAAATTCGCGGACCCTGGCCCGTACCGGCTCGCGGTCGTAGCTGTTGACCAGGGCACCGGCCATTCGGACGGGATCACCGAAGAAAAAGTACTCGTAAAGGGACTGCCGGCCCGAGAAGCCTGAGATGGAGGCGTCAAAGGCAAGCTTGAACAGGCGGACACGTTCCGGGCCGGTGAGTGTCTTACCTTGCAGGTACATCTCGATGTCCGCCCTGGCCTCGCTGTTGACATCGGCCTCACCGGGTAATGCCATCAGCCCGGACGCCGAAAACTTCCGGATGATCTGCGGGAAGCGCTGGGCAATCTTGGGGTACCAGTTCCTGGCGGCATTCAGCGTGGTCCACTTGGGCAGCATGACGCCGGCCTCGTTGAGGCCGGCGTCCGCCTCCGACGCACGGACCAGCGCCTTGCCGATTTCGACGTCGATGATCAGTTCCGCGATGTCCTCCTGGATGTGCTGGAAGCCGTCGATTCCGATGGACTCTGCCAGCTCTGATGCCAGGCCAAGGAAGAACTCGCTTTTGGCGATGGTCCGGGTCACCACCTGGTGAGTCATGAGGGCGCCCGCGCCGGTTTCCGTATAAAAGGCGTTACAGAGCTGCGGATGGCCGAGCATGAAAATCCGCTCGCTTGGCACGAAGACGTTGTCGAAGATGGCCACCGCGTCCATTTCCTCATAGCGCGAGGCAAGTGGTTCGTCATGCGTGCTGCCGCCGTTGTACAGCGAAGCGCGGCAGAGGTAGCGCAGGCCCGGCGCATCATTGGGGATGGCGAACGCGTAGGAATAGGGGGCATCCTCCGGAGTGCCCCGCAACACGGTGGACGGAAACACCAGGAGCTCGTCGGCAATGGGCGCGATCGTGGCCAGCATGCGGGCGCCGCTGATCACAATGCCGTCATCCCGCTCCTCGACGATGCGCGCCGACAACTGTCCACCCATCTGCTCGGAGCCCGAGACGGAGCGGTTGACCTGGGGCGGGATGAGCGTGTGCGTGGCCAGGACATCATTTTCCCGCGCCCATTCGTAGTATCTGCGGATGTTCTGGCCGAATTTGGGGTCGGCCTGCGAGAACCACTTTTCCGCGGTGCTGAGCGCGGTCAGGGAGGAATTCATGTAGTCCCCGGAGCGGCCAAGGAAGCCGTGGGAGGATTCGGCCCAGGTGGAAATGGCCCTGCGCCGGCGCTGCAGGTCCTCGATGGTCCTGGGAACCAGGAAGGACGCATTCACCAGGTCGCCGGTGGTGGGCGAGGTGTACGTCAGCGCTTCCTGGTGGGCGGGGTCGTGCTGCATGTCGAAGAGCTTGGCGTAGGACCTGGCCACGTTCCGGAAGGCGGGATGCTCGGCGATTTTTTCACTGACGACTTCCCCGTCGATCACCACGTGGGGCGTCATGGCGTTAAGTTTGTCCAGGTACTGGCGGCCGGTGCGGATGCCCATTGTTCTTTCTCCAGTCTTCGTTGAGCTGCAGTTGTTTCTACCTAATGCGGGACGTCGGGGCTACAGCAGGTCCTCCATGCCCAGCTGGCTTTCCGGGATGGTGGTGTAGCTGCCGTTCGCGAACGCCAGGGCGTCGCCGCTGCGGTAGTCGAAGTTCACCACTTCCCCGAGATATAGGGTGTGGTCTCCGCCGTCGTATTCAGCCCAGGGCCTGCACTCGAAGTACGCAAGGACTCCGGCGAGGCGCGGCGCCGTGCCACCTTCCACCCACCGGGGTTCCGGCCCGGGCCAGCCGGCGAAATGCGTGGCCAGGTAGCGCTGTTCGGCGCCCAGGATGTTCACCGCAAAGGGACGGCCAGCGAGCTCGTCGTGCGCCCTGGCCGTCCTGGCAATGCTCACCAGGACCAGTGGCGGCTCCATCGAGACGGACGTGAACGAATTGACGGTGATGCCGTGCCGCTTGGTGGCGCCGTCGAAGGTCACGATCGCGACGCCGGTGGCGAACCTCCCCAGGCTCCCGCGAAAATGATGGGCCCTCGGAGCCGACGTATTGGCGGCGGCTCCGGGCGCCTCCCCCGGGCGGGGCTTGGCAATCATCATTGACCCCTTGGATGGTTTGCTCTGTAGTCGATCTCTAGGAGAGCCGTTTCTTGCAAAGGTCCGTTCTTGCAATGCAAATCTTGCTATGCCCTATTCTTGCCTTGTTCTATAGTTGAACATATAGTTCCCATATGGAACGCTAGCCCAAAGTGAGTTGCAACACAAGACCTGCAGGGCGGAGCGCCACTGTTCCCGGCCTAGGATGGACACCATGACTCAGACCGCCGGCGCCCGCACGCAGGCCGCGACCGCCCAGGCTTCCCCGTCGCAGACCCTTTCACGCGGAATCCGCGCGCTGGAAATCCTGGCGGAAGCAGAGCAGCCGCTCACGATCGCGGAACTTGCCGACGCGATGGGCGTCCACCGCTCCGTGGCCTACCGCATCCTGCGCACTTTGGAGGATCATTCGCTCTTGGTCCGGGACGACGCCGGCAAGGTCCAGCCCGGGCCCGGCCTGGCGGTCCTGGCCCGCGGCGTTTCACGCAACCTGCAATCTGCGGCCCTGCCCGAGCTCACCCAGCTTGCGAACACCCTGAACATGACGGCCTTCGTGGCGGTGTGGGACCACCAGGACTGCATCACGCTCGTAACGGTGGAGCCCAGGCACTCGGCGGCAACAGTGGTCCAGCACCCCGGTTCCCGGCACCCGATCAGCGCCGGCGCCCCGGGCATGGCCATCCAGTCGGCCCTCACGGAACAGGACTGGACCGTGCTCGCCCCGGACATCCCCTACCGGCCCGAGGCAGCCGAAGCGCGTCAACGCGGCTACGCGGCAAGCCATGATGAAGTCATTGCAGGGGTTTCGTCCTTGGCCGTCCCCATCAACGTGCCGGGCGGCCGCCCGGCGTCGGTTGCCGTTGTCTACATCCGTTCAACGCAGGACCCGGCTGAAGTGGCAGCGGCCCTGACGTCGAGTGCCGCGCGCATCGAGAAGCAGCTGCTCTAGGGCGCCGATTGGGCGCCCCGGTTAGCGGCTGCCGGTGCGGTTGCCCCGGCGGCTTGCCCTGCCTTTTCGGAGGACGACGGCTGCGGCGGCCCCCAGCAGGAAGAGCGCCGCTGCGGCACAGACCGGTACCAGGAACGCTGCGGAGTACCCGTGGTGCTGCGCCAGCTGTCCCGCGACCGAGGACCCCAGTGCCGTGCCGGCAACAATGCCGCTGGCCAAGGCTGTCATCACGGTTCCCAGGCGCCCGGCAGGAGCCACTTCCCCGCCGATGGCGAACACGGTGACCATCAACGGGCCCACCGGCAGTCCCAGGACGAGAAGCACAAGCACCATGGGGAGCGCCGATTCCGGCAGCAGCAGGAGCACCGCAAGGCCGGCCATCAGCATGGCACTGACCATCCACCGTGCCGGGAAGGTGAATCTCTTGGACCAGTAGGCGACACTCAGTGCGGCCGCGGCGGAGCTGAGGCCCATGACGGCATACAACAGTCCGGCAATCTCGGCCGTGGCAAAGCTCGCCGAGAAAGAGCTCAACCCCGTCTGGGTGGAACCGAAGAATGTTCCCATGCACAGCATGGCAAGGAAAGGCAGGGCAACGGCAGCCATACCGCGGGAGTCCGTTTTCCGGGAACCGGCGGAGGAGTCCGCGTTGGTGGCCACGGCGTCGCGCGGCGCCGCAGGGTCCGCAACGGCCGGGGTGCCCCGGCGGCGCCGGCGCACGCTTAGCGGGACGGCGAGGTGCGTGCGGTGGACGGCGAATGCGGGAACCAGGGTGAGCGTCAGGCTTGCGGCCACGGCTAGCGGGAGCCACGGGGCAATCAGGCTTGCGAGGATGCCCACGAGTGCAGGGCCGAGAACGAAAGTCAGCTCATCCGCGGTGCTCTCGTAGGACAAGGCGGCATCCAAATCCTCCGCATGGCCGCTCTGGCTTCGCGCGGTAAGGGCCATCCAGCGGACACGGGCGAGCGGGCCCACCTGGGGGCAGCTGGCTCCCGCCACGAAAGCCGCGGCAAGGACGGGGAGCGCCGCTGCCACGTCCTGGCCGGCGGGTACGAGGTACGCCATGAGGATCAGGGCCACCACCGCGGCAGTGTTGAAGACTGCGGCGAACAGCAGCACGGGGCGCTGTCCAAGCCGGTCCGCCCATGCACCCAAAACAGGCGCTCCCAGAGCTGAACCGATGCCTACGGCACCGGCTGCTGCCCCGCCAACGGCGTACGAGCCGGTGACGGCCGTAACGAGTGTCAGGGCGCCCACCGTCAGCATGGCCAGGGGCAGCCGGGCAAAAAGGCCAATCGGGATGAAGCCCTTGCCGGCTAATAGCAGAAGCCGGGCAAAGCGGCCTCCCGTGCTCGCAGGAGGGCTCGGGAAAGCCTGCCCGGGCGGGGCGGAGGGCTTTGCGCCGTCTGTAAGTTCGCTTGCGACAGTGCTTGTGGCGGCGGATGCCTGGGAAGATAGTGAAGGGGTCATTGTTCCGGGTTCGCTCAATGGTGCGCATCGTCCCTCCTCCCGATGCGCGCGACCCGGTAACTCCACAATTGTAGCCGAGGGCCCGGAGCGTGGCCGGGTGCACCGGGCATAAAAGGCGCGCGGACCCGCGGCGTCAAGCCAGGGCGTCGTCCGAAATGTGGAGAGTGGAACCGTTCCGCCCCTTGACCACCTGGAGCTGGGTGCTGATGCGCTGCTTCATCTCGGGCACATGGCTCACCAGGCCGACCACACGGCCGCCGTCCCGAAGCCCCTCAAGGGCATCCATCACTTGTTCCAACGCCTGCTCGTCGAGGCTGCCGAAGCCCTCGTCCACGAAGAGTGTCTCGATGTCCACTCCGCCGGACTCCTGTTGCACCACATCCGCCAGACCCAGCGCCAGGGCCAGGGAAGCCATGAAAGATTCACCGCCGGACAGCGTGGCGGTATCCCGGCGGTGACCGGTCCACTGGTCCACGACTTCCAGGCCAAGACCGGATTTTGCACCGCGGGCGGCCTTGGCGTCCGTGTGCTGCAGGGTGTACCGGCCATCGCTCATGCCGACCAGCCTCTCCGAAGCGGCAATGGCCACTTGCTCGAGCCTCGCCGCGAGTACGTAGCTGTTCAGGCTCATGCGGTAGGTGTTGTCGCCGGCGCCGCGGGCGGCCTCGGCCACCGCCGTGAGCAGCGCGGCACGTTCCCGCGGACCTTGGCCCGATGCCGCCAGCCGGCCGTAGTCCTCCGCGATCCGACGGAGGGTAAGGACTGACTTCTCGGCGAGCCCCGCCGCGACAACGGCTTGCCTGGCCATTCGTTCAGCGGCAGCGTCCTCCGCGCGAAGCTGTTCCAGCACGCCGGCCTCTACCGGGCCGTCGTCCTCAAGCTCGCGTGTGGCAAGGATCAGTTCCTCGCTGGCGAAGAGTTCCCCGACGCGGGCTTCTTCGTCCTGGCCGGCCCGGATCGCGGCTTCGAGCATGGCTGCTTCCGGGACCGGGAGCAGGACGGACCGTGCCGCCGCGGCTGATTCGAACCCGGACTCCGGAAGCGCCTTGTCCAACTGCTGGCGAGCATCCCTGGTGCGCAGCCCGGCCTGTTCGAGGCCGCTCCTCGCGGCGTCTGTTCGTTCCAGGAGCGCCGTGGATTCGTCGAGGGAGCTCAGGCGGCTGCCGAGGGTCGGGTAGCCCGCACGCAGTTTGCCCAGCGCATCATCCAGGGCGTCCGTCTGTTCCAGGACTTCCATGAGGGTGGATTCAGTCTTCGCCATTCCGGAATCGGCAGCAGCCTGGGCCGATTCGGCAGCATCGATGTGTTCGTCCAGTTCTGCCTGGCGCTCACGGCTGGCGGCGAGGTCCGCGGCCGCCCTGACTGCCTCGTCCGCTCGCTCCTTCGCCTGGGCCGCGTCTGCGCGGGCTTCCTCCAGCGGGAGATCACCGCCCTGGGCCGCCAGAACGGCGACCAGCTGCCGCGCTTCGGCCAGTTCTTTGGCCAGCGCCGCCAGGACCGCTTCCGCAGCCTCGCAGGCTTCCTGGGCCGCGCGTTCCGCGTCAGCAACGGCCAACGCGGCGGTGGCCGCCGGAGCCGGAGAAGGGTGCTCGGGGCTGCCGCACACGGGGCAGGGTTCGGTCGGCCGCAGCTGGGAAGCAAGCTCCGCAGCTGCATTGGCGAGCCGCTCCTCCCTCAGGTCCAGCCACCGCTGGCGGTGGTTCTGGTGGTCGTCCCGGGCCAGGCGGTGCCGTTCGGCAACGCCGGAACTGACCCGGACCGCTGCAGCGTGGCGGCCGACGACGGCGACGAGTTCCTCCGCGGCTGCGGCCTCCTTGGTCCGCAGCTGGGCTTCGGCAGCGAGTTCCTCGAGGGGCTTCACGCCCGCTAGCAGTTCGGCGGCCTCCGCCCGCAAACCTTCAAGGGCGGCAGCGCCGGCCCGCCTTCTCTCACGCAACTCGGTGAGGGTTTTCCGAAGTTCCGCGCCGCGGGCCACCATCCCGGACAGCCTGGCCTCGTCCGGCAGCCGTTCCTCAAGCACCGCGCGGAGGGACCGCAGGCGGCTGAGTTCACTCCGTACTACTGCAGCATCGAAGAAGTGCTCGTCCGCGCTGCCGCTTTCCTGGCGGGCGTAAGCGGACAGGGCTGCGAGTTCGGCGTCCACGAGGACCGCAGCGCGCAGTTCGTCGGCCGCCGCTGCCATAGCCCGGGCGGCCCGTTCCTCAGCGATGTCGGCCTTGTCCAGGGCCTGCAATTGGCCGCCCAGTACCTCGGCCTTGCGGTGCAGGCCAAGTTGCCGTGCCTTGTCCCGGAGTTCAGGCGCTGCGGCGTCCGCAGCCGATCTCCGGCGTTCCGCCGCAGCGAGTTTGACCTGGCGGGCAGCACGCGCTTCGGCGGCTTCAAGGCGGCGCGCAGCCCCGGCGCGGCCTGCGGCCGCTTCGTCCGCTTCAGCCTGCGCTGTCCCGGCCCTGGCCGCGGCGGTGTCCTGCAGCCATTCGAGAAGGAGGTCTGCATCCTCCGGTGCTGCCGGGACATCCGGCAGTTCCTGTTCCGGCGGAGTTACTTCAGACCTGGCCTGTGCAAGCAGGAGGTCCAACTGGCTGTTGAGGCTGGCCACCTGTGCGCGGGCATCCGCGGCACGCCGGGCTAGTTCCTGTTCCACGGCCTCAAAACGCTCCGTGCCGAACAGGCTTTGGAGCAGTTCCAGCCGCTCGGCCGGTTTGGAGCGGAGAAAAGCGGCGAAGTCACC
Organism: Arthrobacter sp. PvP103; assembly: GCF_017833075.1. Classification (NCBI taxonomy): domain Bacteria; kingdom Bacillati; phylum Actinomycetota; class Actinomycetes; order Micrococcales; family Micrococcaceae; genus Arthrobacter; species Arthrobacter sp. PvP103. Next base: position 614,221 of record NZ_JAFIBQ010000001.1, read on the forward strand.
CTGCGGCAGCATGACCACCCGGGTGAACTGATCACGGTCCATACCCAGCACGGAGCTGATTTCCGCGCCGGCTTCATCGTTCCGGCCGGACTTCTCGATCCACTGCCCGTCAACGCGTTCGCGCAGCAGGGTGTTGGCCTTCTGTTCAGTAAATCCGTTCCGGCCCCTGGCGCTGGGCCTGTTCCACGCAGGAATCCTGGAGACTTCAAAATGCCGCCCCTTGGCTGAAAACTCGCAGGTGACGCGCGGTTCCGCGGCGGCGTCAGCGTGGTCGCTGCGGAGGCGCTTGCCCTCCTGGCGTGCACCGGGCACGGACCCGTACAGGGCAAAGCAGATGGCGTCCAGCACGCTGGTCTTGCCGGCGCCGGTTGCGCCGTTCAGCAGGAAGAGCCCGTGCGCGCTGAGCCGGTCAAAGTCGATGTGCTCGGTGCCCGCGAAGGGGCCGAAGGTGGATATTTCGAGCCGGTGGATCCTCACAGTGACACCTCTGCCAGCCGTGCGGCGTCGAGGGCTTCCCGCAGGACAGCCGCTTCGGCGTCGTCCGTGCTGCGGCCGCGGACGTGTTCCAGGAAGCCGCAGCAGATGGACAGATCGTCATCTGCTGCGGCGAGCCTGGTGCTGTAACTCGTCCTCACGTCAGCCGCAGCGCCTTCGGGCTCGAAACCGAGGACCAGGGTATCGGGAAAGCGGGCCCGCAGTTTGTCCATGGCCTGGGCGGGACGCTGCGGGTCCGTCACGGTGATCTGGCAATAGGCGGCCTCGGCCCAGGCATGTTCCTCGGCTGAGAGGAGGTGGTCGATAGTGCCGCGCAGCACGGCGAGTGCCCGCGGCGCTTCCCAGAAGACCTCCGTGACGTCGGTGATGCCGGTGGCATCCGCTTCGATCAGCCAGCCGCCTTTCCGGTGCCTGGCTTCCGAGAAGGAGTAGGCAAGGGGCGATCCGGAGTAGCGGACGGTTGGCGACAGCGACTGCCTGCCGTGCAGGTGGCCCAGCGCGGTGTAGCCGAACCCGTCAAAGAGGTCCAGCGGGACAGCTCCGACTCCACCGATGCTCAGGTCCCGTTCGCTGTCCGAGCTGATCCCGCCGCTCGCGAATGTATGGGCCAGCACAACCGAATGGACCGTCCTGGCCTTGGACCGGGCGGCCACGTCGGTCCGGATCATTTCCGTCGCCGCACGCGTGACTTCGAAGTGGCTTGCGGGTTCGACGCCCAGCTGCCCGGCGACCAGCCGGGGCTCAAGCCAGGGAATGCCGTAGACGGCCAGCACTGGACCATCCGCCGCAGTGTCCAGCGGCAGCAGGACCGGTACGTCCAGTTCGGCGAGCCGCGTACGCAGGTGCACTCCCCCGCGCTCCAGCAGCCGTGAGGCAAAGCCGAGGCGGATGGCGGAATCGTGGTTTCCGCTGGTGAGAACCACCTGCGCACCCGCCTCCGTCAGCCGCACGAGGGCGTCGTCCAGCAGGCGGACCACATCAACACCCGGCAGGGCGCGGTCGTAGACATCACCGGCGATCAGGACAACGTCCACCTTCTCGTCACCGACGAATTCGACCAGCTGGTCGATGAAGCGCTGCTGGGCATCCAGCATGCCGACGCCGTGGAACGATCTGCCCAGGTGCCAATCGGAAGTGTGCAATAACCGCATGTTCTTAAGCTATCCGCGGGCACCGACAGTTTTGCGGCACAGACACGGCACAGCTGAGCAACTACTGTCCGCGCTTGCCGTCAAAGAAGTCCCGGACGTCATCGTTGGCAGAGGTGCCGGCAGCCGGCGCGTCGGAGCGGCCGGCGGCGTCACCTTCAAAACCGGCGGTGTCATCGTCAACATCGTCGTGCAGATCGTCATCGGACTCGTGCGCAGCGTCGTCGGCGTCGGCCTGGGCGGGGGACGGAGCAGCCGCAGGGGTGTCGGCGAACCCGCGGAACACAAGGCCCGCGATGGCGGCACCCACCAGCGGGGCCACCCAGAAGAGCCACAGCTGCTCGAGGGACCAGGTGTTGCTGAAGATGGCCGACGCGGTGGCGCGCGCCGGATTGAACGGTGTGTTGCCCACGGCCTGCCCCAGCTGCAGCAGGACGGCGAGCGTGAGTCCCACCGCGAAGGGGGCTGCGGCTTTGTTGGTGTTGCGGGCAGCTGTGGTCCCCAGGAAGACGGCTACCAGGAGCGCAGCGCCGAGTACCTCGACGAGCAGGACTCCGGCCATGGGAGCCTGGATGATGGAATGCTCGCCAAAGCCCGCCGTCACGGTGTCAAAGGCGGCGCGGGTGTCTTCGATTTTGGGCACCGTTCGCAGGATTCCGAACAGTGCCAGGGTGCCGGCGGCGGCGCCGACAAGCTGCGCGCCGACGTACGCCGCAGCTTCCGGCAGCCTGATGCGGCCCGCGATGGCGTTGCCCAGGGTCACTGCCGGGTTGAAGTGGCCGCCGGAGATATAAGCGAAGGCGAGCATAGCGGCCGTGACGGCAAGCCCGGCGGCCAGCGAGGCGGACAACGGGTTGGACTGCGGAATCGTGAACAGCGGCACGCCCAGTCCGGCGATCACCAGGAAAAGGGTTCCAAAGGCCTCCGCCGACAGACGTGCCGCAAGCCCGGGTGTGAAAGCCTCCGGAGCGGAGCGCAAATCGGGACTTGTGGTCTGGCGTGCAGGCACGGGGGAGGTCATGTTCTGGAAATCCTTTGCTTCGTAGCCCGCCCGGTGATTCCGGCGGGCGTGCGGGCGGCAGTGCGCCCGGCAATGTACTGTCCGACGTATTCTGCCAACTGAGTCTGGACGCTTGCTGGGTTCGAGCTTAGCCCGCGGCACGCCGTCGCAGCGACCGGGGCCCCTGCCACCGGCGACTCCACGGGCCTGCCCGGGGTAAATTTACAGTCATGAGCACTGAACCTACCCGCCCGCCGGCACCGACGCCCCAGTCCCGGATCCATGGCTGCCTGCTGGGCGGCGCCCTAGGCGATTCCCTCGGCTATGCCGTGGAATTCGACGATATTTCCGCCATCCGGAGCCGCTTTGGCCCCGCGGGACTTCAGGATTTTTCAGCGCTCGACGCCGGCAGCCACTTTTCGGACGACACCCAAATGACGCTGTATACAGTGGACGGACTCGTGGAGGCGCTGGAGTGGGCCAATGCCGGCACAGCCGCCGATGCCAACGCGTGTGTGTGGCTCGCCTACCTGCGTTGGCTGGCCACGCAGGGTGTGCCTGTCCCTCCGTCGGCTCCGGTTCCGCAACCGCGGTGGATCGACGGCCAGGCGGCCCTGAAGCACCGGCGTGCGCCCGGAAACGCCTGCCTCAGCGGCCTCGCCACGGGTGAAATGGGAACCGTGTACCGTCCGGTCAATCCGGAGTCGAAGGGCTGCGGAACGGTGATGCGCTCGGCGCCGTTCGGCCTGATTCCGCATATTCCTGCCGACGCGGTGTACAAGCTGAGCACCGATGCGGCTTCATTGACCCACGGCCACCGTTCAGCGCGGCAGAGCGCAGGGACTTTCAGCCTTCTGATCCATGCCCTTGTAAGTGGCCAAAGTCTCCTGGACGCGGCCAACTATGCCTTCGCCCATGCCCGGGGCCGGGACGACGCAGAGCCGGCGCTTATTGCTCGGCTGGAGCGGGCCTTTCAACTCGCGGGAGTTTCCGGGCACGCGGGTTCCGGCCGCAGCCTCGGCCCCGAGGACCTGGTGCGGGAACTCGGAGAGGGCTGGGTGGCAGAGGAAGCCCTCGCCGTCGCGCTATACGCGGTGCTGGCCACAGCACCGGCACGGGATAAGGCGGCCGACGCCGCGCCGGAGACCGCGGGCGTGGACCCGCAATCACATTTCCGCGAGGCCATTGTGCTGGCCGTGAATCACAGCGGAGACAGCGACTCCACCGGTTCCATTGCCGGAAACATCCTGGGAGCCCTGTACGGCGAGGAAGGCCTTCCGGCGGAGTGGCTGGAGTCCCTGGAAGCACCGGAGGTCATCCGGGGCATGGCCGGTCAACTGGTCAAGGTTACGATCGCCTGAGGGCGATGTTGTTGCAGGCCTCGCAGATGTCCTCCGGGATGAGCCCGCGGCCCTGAAGGAAACCGAAGATCGCGCAGCCCAGGCAGAACCCTGCGAACGCCTCCAGCGAGGCTGCAAGGACCAGGACCGCCAGGAGCACCCAGGCAGCCGGTGCGAGCCCTGCCGCGAGCAGCAGCGCCGCGGCAGTCGACATGGCTGCACCGATGCCCTGCGCGAAGCGCTTGGGCGGACCGGGCACAAGCTTGGCCCGCCCGAGGCGCGGCGCCAGGACCTTGACGGAGAGCTGGGCCAGCGGGGAAATCCTGGGGCCGAACAGCACGCGCAGCCAGAAGCCGGCGGCAATGACAGCCAGTCCCCAGCCCCAGCCGGTCAACAGCGTGACGGCGGCCAGCACCACAACGAGGCCCGCGGTGATCCGGGCGGCATACTCGTTGACCGGGTTGGGGAACTCGAACACCTTGCGCCAGTCCACCCCGGCGCGCCGGTTTCCCTCCGCAATGGCAGCGCCGGCGGCGGGGGCGGCATCAGCCGCGGTGACAGGGGTGGAATCGGTGACCCGCAATTTGCCCATGGTGCAAGGCTAGGAGGCCGCCGGCAGCACCGGAAGCATTGTTGCGCCGTATGACCGTCCGGCGCCCCTCCGGCGACCGCCCGTGAAGCAGCAGCTACATCAGGGCGGCGGCCGCGGTCACCTGCCCGCCGACCATTTGCAGGAACTCACCTTCGGACAGCACCTCGATGCGCTGGCCCCGCTCGTGGAGTTCCAGGACCCGCCGCGCCTTGCCCGTCAGGCGGCCGGAGCGGAGGTCCGAAGCCACAAAGCCGTCGCCGACCACCAGCACCGTGGTCCGGCCGGTCACCCGGCTTTCCGGCTGTGCACCGAACTCCGCGGACAGGACCTTGGCTTCGGGCCTGGGCATGGCCAGCTCGCCCGTGAACACGACAGTCTGCCCGAACAGCGGATGGCCGGGTTCGGCGTCGGAATTCGGCGCGGGGTTGGCCCCTTCCTCAGGCCAGCCTGGCGTGAACGGCCGTGCCGCGGTTCCGGTGCCGCCAGCCGCGCCCAAGGCTGTCAAGGTTGCTTTCGACAGACCGTCGCGGGCGGGATCAAACGCCTGCTGGTGCTGCAGCGAAAGCCCAAGGGACAGATAGAGTTCGGCGATGCTGCCGGCGCCGTTCCGTCGCGCAATGTCGATCAGGATTCCAGCACATGCCCTGGCATCCTCAGCCGCGTCGTGGTGGTTGACCAGCGGGACGCCGGCTTCCTCGGCAGCGTAGGGCAGCGAATTGGAGACCAGCGAATAGCAGCGGCGGGACAGCATCACCGTGCACACATAGTCGTAGGCGGGGCCCGGCAGCCCGGACACTTCCAGTGCTGACCGGATCACGCCCAGGTCGAAGGCCGCGTTGTGCGCGGCCAGGACATCGCCGCCAATGAATGCGCCGATCTCGGGGAAGAGTTCGCCAAAGCGCGGCAGGCCGGCCACGTCCTCGGGCCTGATGCCGTGGATCCGCACATTGTGGTAGTCGAACCGGTCGTGGTCTTCAGGCGGACGCATCAGCCAGGAGGCCTCCTCCACCACCACGCCGCCGCGGACCTTGCTCAGGCCAACGGCGCACGGCGAACCGCGGAAGCCGTTGGCTGTCTCGAAGTCGATCGCCGTAAAGTCCAAACCCACGGCTCAACTTTACCGCCGGCCGGCCCGTGCCCCGGCACCGCACCCCCGCCTGTCGCTGGTGTCGGTGGTCACGCGACGCCCTTGCGGGACGGGCCCGGCACCGGCGGTCCAGTAACCTTGAGTGGTGAACCTACATGCGATGAGTGACTTTGCCGTGTCCACCCTCGGGGGTGCGGGACCGGTGCAGCCGCACCTGGCCTCGTTCCTTCCCGACTGGCTCAACCCCCAGATCTTCCTGGCCGATCCGGCACTTGCCCCCTGGGTGGTGCTGCTGGTCTGCGGCATCATTTTCGCCGAGACGGGTCTGCTGATCGGATTCTTCCTCCCCGGCGACTCCATGCTGTTCACTGCCGGCCTCCTCGTGGCCACGGACACCATCAAGTTCAACATCTGGCTGTTCTCCGCGCTGATCATCGTTGCGGCCATCATCGGCAACCAGACCGGCTATCTCATTGGTTCCAAAGCCGGCCCGGCCATTTTCAACAAGCCGGACTCAAAACTGTTCAAGCGTGAAAACGTCGAAAGCGCGCACGCCTTCTTCGAAAAGCACGGCGGCAAGGCGCTGATCCTGGCGCGCTTCGTACCCATCATCCGCACGTTCGTACCGGTCATCGTGGGCGTCGCGCAGATGAGCAAGCGGAAGTTCTTCCTCTTTAACGTCATCGGCGCCGTGCTCTGGGGCGGCGGCGTCACGCTGCTCGGCTACCTGCTGGGTGACCGGGTGCCGTGGGTCCGTGAAAACCTGGACATCATCTTCATCGTGATCGTGCTGGTCTCCGTGATCCCCATCGGCATCGAAGTACTCCGCGGGCTGTCCGCCAAGCGTCAGGCCGATCACTTCGGCACGGACGCCGTGGACGAGTTCATCGAAGAGCACGAACCGGAAGAAGAGCGAAAAACGAACATGTAGCTCCGGCTGACGGATAGCACTGCACATGACTGAAGGCGCCCCCGTGCGGGGGCGCCTTCAACCGTTTCCGGGACCGCTAGACCCTGTTCCGCAGGCCTTGTTCGGCCAACGCCTCGACGATGGACGGCAGCAGCGCCCTGAACGCCTGGCCCCGATGGCTGATGGCGTTCTTTTCCTCCGGGCTCAACTCGGCGCAGCTGCGGTCAAGGCCACTCGGCTGGAGCACGGGGTCGTAGCCGAATCCGCCCTCGCCACGCGGCTCGCGCAGCAGCGATCCTTCGAGCTGGCCATACTCCACCACCTCGCGCCCGCCGTCCGCTGCCGGGCCGGGCACGGCGAGCGCCGCGGCACAGACGAAAGCGGCGCCGCGGTACTCGTCCGGAACATCGGCAAGTTGCGCCAGCAGAAGCTGCAGGTTGGCGTAGTCGTCGCCATGCCGGCCGCTCCACCGTGCCGAAAAGATTCCCGGTGCCCCGCCAAGGACATCCACCGAGAGGCCCGAATCGTCGGCAATGGCCACCAGGCCGGTAGCCTCCGCCACTGCCCGGGCCTTCAGCAGCGAGTTCTCGGCAAACGTCACGCCGGTTTCGGCGACATCCGGCGCGCCGACGGCACCGGCGTCCACCACCTGGGTGTCGACGTCGAGCCCTGGCACCTGTCCGCGCAGCAGCTCCCGCAGTTCCCTGAGCTTGCCCTTGTTGTGCGTTGCCAGGACCAGCACCGGAGCCGCAGCGGCGGGGGCGGGCAGGCCGTCATGGCGGATCCCGTCGGGCTGGGTCACGGGGCTTCCGCCAGGGTCTCGCGCTGGATGGCGGCGAGCTGCTCGGTGCCCAGCAGGGCCAGGTCCAGCAGCTGGTTCAGCTCGTCGCGGTCGAAGGGTGCGCCCTCCGCGGTGCCCTGCACCTCCACGAACTTGCCTGAACCGGTGACCACCACGTTCATGTCGGTCTCGGCGCGAACATCCTCGACGTAGGGCAGGTCCAGCATGGGGACGCCGTCGATGATGCCGACCGACACGGCGGCGATCGTGTCGATGAGCGGCTGGGCGTTCTTGGAGATAATCTTGTTTTCCCGTGCGAAGCGGATGGCTTCCGCGAGCGCCACATAGGCTCCGGTGATGGCGGCGGTGCGCGTGCCGCCGTCGGCCTGCAGGACATCGCAGTCCAGCACGATCGTGTTTTCGCCAAGCGCCTTGGTGTCGATGATGGAACGGAGCGAACGGCCGATCAGCCGGGAAATCTCGTGGGTGCGGCCGCCGATCTTGCCCTTCACGGACTCACGGGCGGATCGGGTGTTGGTGGCGCGGGGCAGCATGGCATACTCGGCGGTGACCCAGCCACGGCCCTCCCCCTTGAGCCAGCGCGGCACGCCTTCGGTGAGGGAAGCCGTGCACAGCACCCGGGTATTACCGAATTCGATCAGGGCCGAACCTTCGGCCTGCTTGGACCAGCCGCGGGTGATGCTGATCGGGCGGAGCTGATCAGGGGTACGGCCGTCGGCACGAATGACGGGGGTGGCAATTGCTTCAGAAGTCATGCCTTTAGCTTATCGACCCGCCCCGGCCTGCCCGGACCACAACTGCCCCGTGCGGCCCGCGCCTCAGATGGTGTAGTGCACGCCCGCGACGGCCACAGCAACGTGCTGGCCGAAAACCTTCTTGGCTTCCGCCATTACGGTTGTCTGCGAAGTCCACACCGGAATGTGGGTCAGCAGCAACCGGCGGGCACCGGCGGCCACAGCGGCCTCGCCAGCGCGTTTGCCGGTCAGGTGGACGTCCTTGATGTCGTCGTCGCGGCCTTCCTCGAAGGCTGCCTCGCACAGGAACAGGTCGGCGTCCTTGGCGGCGTCCTCCAGCCCGGAACACGAGTCGGTGTCACCCGAGTACGTGAGGACACGGGTGACGGGCATGCCGTCCCCGGACGGTTCGGTGACTTCGACGCGAAGGGCATAGGCCTCCTCCACGGGGTGGTTCACCGCGAAGGGCGTCACGGTGTACGGTCCGACAGTCACCGACTGCCGTTCCGTCCAGTTGGTGAAGTCGAATTCCTCATGCATGCCCGGGTCCAGTTCCAGCCCGTACGCCGTGGCCATCCGGTCGGCAGTGGCGGCAGGTCCCCAAACCGGGATCCGGTCACGGCCCCAGCCGCCCGGCTTCCAGCGCACGGCCACGTGCAGCCCGCACAGGTCCATGCAATGGTCCGGATGGAGGTGGGTGAGGAAGATCGCGTCGATGTCCTCCAAGTCCGTGTACCGCTGGATGGCGCCCAGTGCCCCGCTGCCAAGGTCCATGACGATCTTCCAGGTCCGCTCGCCGTCGTGGGCAGTCAACAGGTAGCACGACGCCGGAGAGCCCGGTCCGGGGAAGGACCCGGTGCAGCCAACAATGGTCAATTTCACCGGCGGGCCCCCCCCGGCCGCGGATCCGCCGACGAAGTTGGAAATCCGTGGCCGGGAAGCGCCGGCCTGCGCGGCCGCGATCATTTCGGGCGTAATTTTCGCCAGGCTGCCGGTGGGGTACTGCGCGGCGACGTGGTCCACATGCCGAACGCTGAGCACCTCGGGCCCCAGGAAACGCCTGGCCAGGGTTTCGAACTGGCCTGCTTCACCAGTGGCAATGAAGTGGTGCTCGGGCGGTGCTTCAAGGGTCCGCTGCAGGTCGTGCGAGACAAGCGCCCGGTACACGTCTTTGGCGGTTTCCTCGGCGCTGGACACGAGGGTGACGTCCTCCCCCATGACGTAGGAGATCACTCCGGTGAGCAGGGGGTAGTGCGTGCAGCCAAGCACAACCGTGTCCACGCCGGCGGTGCGAAGCGGCTCCAGGTACTCCCGGGCCACGGCCAGCAGTTCCGGGCCCGTGGTGATGCCGGCCTCCACGTAGCTGACGAATGCCGGGCATGCCACGGAGGTGATGTGCAGGTCGGGCGCGGCGGCGAAGGTGTCCTCGTAGGCGCGGGAGCCTATGGTGGCGGAGGTACCGATGACGCCCACCCGGCCGCTCCGGGTGGCGGCCACTGCCCGCCGCACGGCAGGCTGGATGACTTCGATGACGGGGATCCCGTAGCGGGCCGTGTACCGTTCACGGGCGTCCCGCAGCACGGCGGCGGAGGCCGAGTTGCAGGCGATGGTCAGCAGCTTGACACCGGAGTCCACCAGCTCATCCATGACGCCGAGGGCGTTGGCGCGGACCTCGGCGATGGGCAGCGGACCGTAGGGGCCGTTGGCCGTGTCCCCCACGTAAAGGATCGATTCATTGGGCAGCTGGTCGATGATGGACCGCGCCACGGTCAGTCCTCCGACGCCGGAGTCGAAGATGCCGATGGGCCGCGAGCCCATGGGGCTGTCGTCCGGGCTGCTCGCTGGGGATTCCGCCACAGCTGGCGCTGCCGGATCCATGCTCGATGCTGAAGTCATGATTATTCGAGGATAGGGCTTCCCTGATGGTGCGGCCATTACATTGTGTCGCCCGACTCATGTCGGATGGGTCACACTTGGCCGGCCGCCCGCACGGGAACGCGGGCCGGTTCGGTCAGCCGCGCGACTCCATGGACTGCAGCATGGCCTGCACCAGCGATTCCTGCAGCCACGTGGTGAAGTTGTAAACCAGCGCGAGGTAGCTTTCAACATCCTCGGCCTGGGACCAGTCCTGCATGGTATGGACATGTTCGGCGTCGGCGTCATCCCGGATGTCGAGTCTTTCGGCCAGGACAAGCCGGACGTCGTTGAGCGCCTGCGACCAGTGCCTGGCATCGGCCTGCGAAAGAACCAGTTCGTTGGTGTCCAGCCCCAGGGCGGCTGCCCGCAGGGCGCCGATTTTGTTTTCCCGCAGGGAGCGTTCCGTGAGCTGGCGGAACTCCAATGAGGCGGCGTCGTCGTCCTTCGTCACATTGGGCAGCAGCCGCCGCAGTGCGCGGTCCGACGGTTCCCGGACATTCATGTCCAACCCGATCAGGGCAGTGAGCGGATCTTCGCTGGCACTCTCGGCCGGCTGAAGCATGGAGATGACGTCGTCGATCAGGCTGCGCAGCAGTTCCCGTTCCGCCGGCTCCAGGTACCCGGTAATGCCTTTGATCCCGTATTTGAATGCCTTAGCCACGTTTGCCTTTGCCCTTGCCGGATCCGCCGTCTTTTCCGCCGCCGGCGGCTTTTTCCACCGTCGCCCACAACCCGAAGCCATGCATGGCGACGGCGTGCTGTTCCACCTGCTCCTTGCTGCCGTGCGCCACGATGGAACGTCCTTTCTTGTGGACCTCCATCATGAGCTTGTTGGCTTTGGGCTCTGAATAGCCGAAGTAACTCTGGAAGACGTAGCTCACATAGCTCATCAGGTTGACGGGATCGTTCCAGATCACCAGGTTCCAGGGAATGTCCGGGGCCGTCAGGGCGTCGGTGGACGTCACAGTTCCGGTCTGGGTGCTCTCCCGGGTGTCAGGGCCGAGCGCAACGCTTAGGGTCATCTGTCCATTCTAGGGCGATGCGCACTAGAGTGAATTCGTGAGTACCTCTGCTGGCTGGGACCATCCCCGCACGTCCTTGTACACCGACCATTACGAGCTGACCATGCTCCAGGCCGCGCTGCACTCCGGTGCCGCACACCGGAAGTCGGTGTTTGAGGCGTTCGCCCGCAGGCTCCCGGACGGCCGCCGCTACGGGATCGTGGCCGGAACAGGCCGGCTGCTGGAGGGCATCGCGGACTTCCGGTTCGGCGGCCCCGAGCTGGACTTCCTCCGCAGTTCCGGGGTGGTCAACGCCGAAACCCTGGACTACCTGGCCGGGTTCCGTTTCACCGGGGACATCTGGGGCTATGCCGAGGGCGAAGCGTATTTCCCCAACTCCCCCATCCTGATTGTGGAGTCGACGTTCGCGGAGGCCTGCATCCTGGAAACCTACATTCTCTCGGTGCTCAACCACGACAGCGCCATCGCCTCCGCGGCGTCCCGGATGATCACCGCCGCAGGGAACCGGCCCTGCATCGAAATGGGATCCCGGAGGACCCAGGAGGAGTCTGCGGCCGCGGCAGCACGTGCCGCCGTCATCGCCGGCTTCGACAGCACTTCCAACCTCGAAGCCGGCCGGCGCTACGGCATCAAGACGGTGGGCACCGCCGCCCATTCCTTCACTCTTCTGCACGACACCGAACGGGAAGCCTTTGAGGCGCAGATCGCCTCCCTGGGCAGCGGAACCTCGCTGCTGGTGGACACGTACGACGTCGAAGCGGCCGTCCGTACGGCCGTTGACCTGGCGGGTCCCCAACTGGGGGCCGTCCGGCTGGACTCCGGGGACCTCGTGGCGCAGGCCCAGTGGGTACGTCAATTGCTGGACGAACTGGGCAACGAGAACACCAAGATCGTGGTCACCTCCGACCTGGATGAATACGCCATTGCGGCGCTGCAGTCGGCGCCCGTTGATTCCTATGGTGTGGGCACCTCGCTGGTCACCGGCTCCGGCGCCCCCACCGCGAGTATGGTGTACAAGCTCGTCAGCCGCACGGACGACTCCGGGGAATTCGTGTCCGTGGCCAAAGCGGCCAAGAACAAGACGAGCAAGGGCGGCCGGAAGTACGCGCTGCGGAGACTGAATGAACGGGGCGTCGCCACCCACGAGATCGTCGGGGTGGGCTACCGTCCCGAGGACGACGGCAACGACCGCCAGTTGCTGCAGCAGTTCATCAAGAACGGCGAGCTCCTCCCCGGCTGGACCGGAACCGAGGGCGTCTTCCGCGCCCGCCAGCGCCACATGGACTCGATGGCGGAACTGCCGCCCGTCGTCAACCGCCTGCAGCGCGGCGAGGCGGCCATTCCCACCGTTTATGAGGAGAACTGATGTCACGCGCCCTGATCATTGTTGATGTGCAGAACGATTTCTGCGAGGGCGGATCCCTGGCCGTCAAGGGCGGGGCCGACGTCGCGGGCGCCATCAGCGAGTACGTGGACGCCTACCACGGTCAGTTCGACCACATCGTGGCTACGCAGGACTGGCACATCGAGCCCGGCGCCCACTTCTCCGAAGCCCCCGACTTCATCGACAGCTGGCCTCCGCACTGCGTTGCCGGCACGCCCGGCGCGGAGCTGCATCCGGACCTGGACACCGAGTACATCCAGGCCTATTTCCGGAAGGGCCAGTTCACTGCCGCCTACTCCGGCTTCGAAGGCATCCTGGCTCCGGAGGACGAGGTGCCTACGGGCGAGCGCAAACCCGGTGCCCTTCCTTTGCCGGACGACGCTGAGGAGCTCACCGCGGCTTCATTCGCCGACGAGGACGCCATCGGCCTGGACGACTGGCTGCAGAGCCACGACGTGGAGGACGTCGTCATCGTGGGCATCGCCACCGATTACTGCGTCATGGCAACGGCCCTGGATGCCGTCCAGGCCGGCTATTCGGTTACGGTGGTCCGGAACCTGACGGCCGGGATCGCTGCCGACCTTGACGACGCCTTCGCCGAGATGGAACTCGGCGGCGTGGACCTCGCCTGATCCGGCGCTCCTTCGACAGCCCGCCCCGGCCGCGCCCTACCTTGCCGCGCCCTACTTGCGGCCGATGAACCAGTCCTGAAGCTTCCGCAGCCTGGCCTGCAGCTGTTCCTCATTCGCCTGCGCCACCGGCGGGCCGCCGCACACGGTGCGGAGCTTCGTGTGCACCACGCCGTGCGGAGTCCCGGTCCGGGCGGACCAGGCAGCCACGTTCTTTGCAAGTTCGTTGCGCAGGTCCATCAGCATCCGGTGGTCCGGCACGGTGGGAGCCGGTGCGCTCTCGGGGGCCCTCAGCTTCTTGCGGCTTTGCTGTTCGTGCTGGCGCTGGCGCAGCAGCGTTCCCACCTGCTCGGCGTCCAGCAGGCCCGGAATGCCCAGAAAGTCCAGTTCGTCGTCGGATCCGATGTCGCCGCCGGTGCCGAACTCGCCGCCGTCGAACAGCACGCGGTCGAATGATGCCTGCGAGTCCAAGGCCTCGAACTTGCCCTTGGTGAGGCTGTCGGAGGCTTTGTCCTCCCGGTTGGCCTCGTCCATGAGCGAGTCTTCGGGGTTGAACAGGCCGTCGGCGTCCTCTTTCTCCGGCCGGTCCAGGGCGTGGTCCCGTTCGGCTTCCATCGAGTTCGCCAGCGCGGTCAGCTGGGGCACTGACGGGAGGAACACGGAGGCGGTTTCGCCGCGCTTGCGGGCGCGCACAAAACGGCCCACGGCTTGGGCGAAGAACAATGGCGTGGACGTGGAGGTGGCGTAAACGCCCACCGAAAGCCGGGGCACGTCAACGCCTTCGGACACCATGCGGACGGCCACCATCCAGCGTTTCTCGCTGGCGGTGAATTCCTCGATCTTGCTGGAGGCCTTGGCGTCATCAGAAAGGATCACGGTGGGAGATTCACCGGTGATCTTCTTCAGCTGGCCGGCGTAGGCGCGGGCAGCGTCGTGGTCTGTGGCGATCACGAGGCCGCCGGCGTCAGGCACGGTGCGGCGGACCTCGCTCAGGCGCTTGTCCGCCCCGGCCAGGACAGCCGGGATCCACTCACCGGCCGGGTTGAGGGCCGTCCGCCAGGCGTGGGCAATGATGTCCTTGGTGACTGCCGATTCACCCAGCGAAGCCGCCATCTCCTCACCGCCGCTGGTGCGCCAGCGCATTTGTCCCGAGTACGCCATGAACATCACCGGACGGACCACATGGTCGCGGAGGGCGTTGCCGTAGCCGTACGTGTAGTCCGCCTTGGAGCGGCGGATGCCGTCCCGGTCCTCGGCGTACTCCACAAACGGAATGGGCGATGTGTCGGAGCGGAAGGGCGTTCCCGTCAGCGATAGCCGGCGTGCGGCGGGGTCGAAGGCCTCACGGAGGCCGTCACCCCAGGACAGCGCTTCGCCGCCGTGGTGGATCTCGTCGAGGATCACCAGGGTCCGGGCCGCTTCCGTCTTGGCGCGGTGCAGCATGGGCTTGCTGGCCACCTGGGCATAGGTCACGGCCACGCCGATGAAGCCACGGCCGTGCTGTCCGTCCGAGTTCTTGAAGTTGGGGTCGATCGCGATGCCGACCCGTGCCGCCGCATCAGCCCACTGGCGTTTGAGGTGGTCCGTGGGCGCCACGATGGTCACACGGTTCACGGTGCCGGCCTCGATCAGCATCGACGCCACGCGCAGGGCGAAGGTGGTCTTGCCTGCCCCGGGGGTTGCCACCGCCAGGAAGTCCTTGGGGCCGGTTGCGAAATAGCGGTCGAGCGCTTCCTGCTGCCATGCACGGAGCTTCGGCGCGGTTCCCCACGCTGCCCGTTCCGGGTAGGCCGGTGGCAGCGTTGGCCCGCCAAAGAGTGTCTCCGTCACGCAGAGCCCTCAATTCCCCGCATTGCGGCAGCCGTGAGCGAAAGACACATATACATAAACACCAATCTGTTCCGGAGGAGCCGCACTGGTCCGGTCATCAAAATCTTAGTAGGCACGGGGACACGCGCAGCAGAGATCAGCGCCCCGTGGTTGTATTGCCCCGCCACCGCAGGACGGGCCGGTCACCCGAATCAGCCGGGTGACCGGTAACCGGCACTACTTGCCGGAATCGCCGTCGGAGCCCTTGCCGCCGTCCGAACCGGGACGCAGGCCTTCATAGACCTCTTTGCACTGCGGGCAGACCGGGAACTTCTGGGGATCGCGGCCCGGGGTCCACACTTTTCCGCACAGTGCGATGACCGGATCGCCCGTCATGGCGGATTCCATGATCTTTTCTTTGCGCACGTAGTGGGAGAACCGTTCCCGGTCGCCGGGTTCCACTTCCTGGCG
The DNA here is from genome assembly GCF_017833075.1 of Arthrobacter sp. PvP103. Lineage (NCBI taxonomy): Bacteria > Bacillati > Actinomycetota > Actinomycetes > Micrococcales > Micrococcaceae > Arthrobacter > Arthrobacter sp. PvP103. The sequence goes on from NZ_JAFIBQ010000001.1 coordinate 629,561, forward strand.
CAGTTCCTCGCGCTCGATAGTGGCTGTGGACGTTCCTGCTCCGGAAAGCTCACGCATCGGGTCGTTTTCGAGGGGGTCCGTCATGCTAGTCATGGCATCCATCTTAGCCGTTGCGCCGGACAAAAAACCGGACCTCCGGGCTACAGGCCCTGCCAGGCTGGCTTGCTGTCATAGGTGTGGCGGTAGTAGTCCGCCAGCCGCAGGGATGACGCGGCGGCCTCGTCCACCAGGACGGTGACGTGCGGGTGCATCTGCAGGACGGACGCGGCACAGATGGCGGCCACCGGACCTTCCACGAAGTCCCGGACCGCCTGCGCCTTCTGCGCACCGGTGGCAATCAGGATGACATGGCGGGCGTCCATGATGGTGCCCAGCCCCTGGGTGAGCACATGGTGGGGAACATCATGGATGTTTGTGAAGAACCGGGCGTTGTCCCGGCGTGTCTGTTCGATGAGGCTCTTGATCCGCGTCCTGGACGCCAGCGAGGAGCCGGGCTCGTTGAATCCGATGTGGCCGTCGGTGCCTATCCCCAGCAGCTGGAGGTCCACCCCTCCGGCGGCCTTGATGGCGTCTTCGTAGGCCTGGCAGGCCGCCAGAATATCCGCCGCGGAGCCATCGGGGTGATGCACGTTCCCGGGAGCAATGTTCACCCGGTCCGTGAACTCCCGGCGGATGACCTCGCGGTAGGACTGCGGGTGCCCCGGTTCAAGCCCCACGTATTCGTCCAGCGCAAACGCCTGGACGCGGCTGAAGTCGAGGCCGGCCTGCTCGTGCCGGCGGGCGAGTTCGTCGTAGACCGGCAGCGGTGAGGACCCGGTTGCCAGACCGAGCACCGCGTCCGGTTTCCGGCGCAGCAACGCCTCGATGGCATCCGCGGCGAGCGCCCCGATCTGTTTGCTCCCCGGAAGAATAACCACTTCCATGGCCTACCGCCTTTCGCATCCTGTAGTACCCATCATGCCCCTAACGGTTGACTGAGAGCTGAGCCAGGAGTTCAGGGCCGCGGGCGTCCAGCCATTTCCCGCCGAGTCGGACACCTGCGGCGAAGAGGAGCAACCCCAGGGCCGGGCCCAGCACCAGGTTGATCCATCCGGGCACCATGCTGCCCGTGACGGACTGCGCGACGACCAGGGCAGCTTCCGGCAGCACCAGCACCAGCAAAATGCCCATCCCGCCGAACTGCACCGCCATGGTCTGGGCGACGTTTCCCGGTGGCTTCTTGAACGGACTGTCGCCCGGAAGCGGGACCGCCACCGTATACCGTGCCGAGATGACCGATGCCAGGCCAAGGCCGGTGAACAGGACACCCAGGGAGAGTCCGAGCCGCGCCGGCAGCCATTCCCAGTCGCCGGTAAAGAAGAACGGGCCGACGCTGAAGACCAGCACGATGGGAAATGCGAACGCCAGGCAGGCGAGGGCGCGCCCGAGCCTGTCATGGACGCCGCGGACCCCGCTGGACAAATGCAGGGCGAACGCCGTGTTGTCATAGGACACATCCGCGGAAATCGACCACGCCAGCAGGAACGCTGCCAACGGACCGATGATCGCCAGGACCCCGTAGTTCCCGGTCTGGCTCGCCTGGAAGAACATGAGGACGGGCAGCAGCGGAATGACCACCAGGGATCCCGAGTACCGGGGGTCCCGGATCCAGTACGTGAGGGCCCGGGCCGTAATGGCGCCGGTGGGCGTGGCCGGCAGCACCCCGAAGAGGCCCATCCGGCCGGCGCGCTTCCTGCCGCTGGCAGCGTAGGGCGGTGTGACCAGGGCACGCTGCAGGAGCATCTTCCAGCACCAGGCCAGGCCTGCCAATGTTGCCAGGGCGATCAGGAGCTTCAGCACGGCAGGTCCGTACTGGCCTGCCGCGGTGTCTCCGCCCAGCGACCACGCGGCACCGGCCGGTGTCCAGGCCAGGATCCGTGCTAGGCCGGACAGGAAACCGGCGGAGCCGGCGGCTCCCTGGGCCAGGAATGCCACGATCGGCCCCATCAACATCAGCGGCACCATAAAGGCGAGCGCACTGACGTCCTTGAACCGCCGGGAGGATGCCAGGCCGGCAGTCGCCGTCGTCACCACTTTGGAAAGGACAATGCATGTCAGCACGCCCAGGACGGCTCCCGCTAAGGCGGCCACAGCCGGGGGCCATCCCCTGCTCCAGGTGCCCACCGTGGCCAGCGCTACGAGTGCGGTTGCGATGCCGGGGATCCCGATCAGTCCGCCGAGGGCCAGGCCGGTGAGCAACTGGGGCATGGGGACTGCCGCGGTGGTGAAGCGCGCCGGGTCCAGGGTCATGTCAGCTGAAGAGGCAATGACGGGAACCAGTGCCCAGCCCAGGAACGCTGCGACACCGCCCAGTACCACCACGGTCTGGGCGAGCTCCAGGCTTGCGGTCCGGAGCAGCACAAGCGCCACCCCAAAGAAGCCGGCAATGCCGACGGCATACAGTCCCCCGATGATCAGCCCCAGCAGCTGCCAGGGGCTGCGCCGGAGGCTGTTGCGCAGGAGCGTCACTTTGAGCCTTAGAAGGTGCGCAACCATTCCAGGCCCTCCGTTTGGCTGCGGCCGCCCACCAGCTGGACAAACCGGTCCTCCAGCGAAGCTCCGGCCCGGACTTCCTCCACCGTGCCGGCCGCCAGCAGCCGGCCTCCGGCAACCACGGCAACGTGGTCGCACATCCGCTGCACCAGGTCCATGACGTGGCTGGAGACGATCACCGTCCCGCCGGATTCAACATAGCGGTCCAGGATGTCCCGGATATTCGCCGCGGAAACCGGGTCAACCGACTCAAAGGGTTCATCCAGCACCAGCAATCTGGGGGCGTGGATGAGGGCGGAAGCCAGGGCGATCTTCTTGGTCATGCCGGCGGAATAATCCACCACGAGGGTTCCGGCGTCGGCGCTGAGATCAAGTGCGGCGAGGAGTTCCGCCACCCGGGCGGACACCACGTCCTTGTTCATCCCCCGCAGCAGGCCCGCATAGCTCACCAGCTGTTCGCCCGTCAGCCGGTCGAACAGCCGGACGCCGTCGGTGAGGATGCCCATAAGCTTCTTGGCGTCAAGGGGCCGGGCCCAGACGTCCACGCCGTGCACCAGCGCCGTGCCGAAGTCCGGCCGGAGCAGCCCCGTAGCCATGGAAAGCGTGGTGGTCTTCCCTGCGCCGTTGGGACCCACAATCCCGTAGAAGGACCCTGCCGGCACATCCAGGCTGATCCCGTCCACCGCGATCTTCCCGCCGAAGCGTTTTGCCAGGCCGCGGATCGACAGGGCGGGAACAGGGTGCTGCTGGGGGCTGGCCGGCGGACGTATCCCGGGTTGCGGTTCAGTCATGGTGCCAGCGTAGCCTCCCGGGCGCCTCGGGAGGATCGTCCGAAAGGGCTACTTCCTAGAACGAGTGGCGCGGAACGGCGCGTTCATATTGCGGGACCCACGGCAGCTCGTGGCCGAGCTCGAAGGCGGCGCGCAGCCACCAGTGCGGGTCGCGGAGGGCAGCGCGGGCAATGAAGACCCCGTCCGCCTGTCCGGTGGCCACAGCGTGTTCCGCCTGCCCGGCCGACGTGAGCAGTCCCACGGTGCCGGTGCGGACGCCTGCCTCGCGACGGATCCGGGCCGCGAACCCGGTCTGGTAACCCGGGCCGGCCGGAATCTGCTGGTGCGCCACGGCACCCCCGCTGGAGACGTCCACCAGGTCCACACCGCGTTCTGCGGCGGCACTGGCCAGCCGGACCGAGGCGGCGGCGTCGATACCGCCGTCGGCCCAGTCCGAGGCGGAGATGCGCAGCAGCAGCGGCATCGAATCAGGGATGACATTCCGTACTGCATCCACCACGGCCAGGGTAAGCCGGTTGCGCCCGGGCTCGTCGCCGCCCCAGGCATCTGTCCTGTCGTTGATCAGCGGGCTCTGGAACTGGTGCAGCAGGTAACCGTGGGCGCCGTGGATTTCAATTGTGTCGAAACCTGCGTCGACCGCCCGGACGGCAGCCGCTGCAAAATCCGCAATGACGCCGTCAATCTCCGCCGCTGTCAAGGCTGCAGGTGGCGCATAGCCGTCGAACGCCCCGGTGCCGGGCCCCACTGTCTCCCAGCCGCCGTCGGACGCCGGCACTGAGCCGTGCTTCCCCGAGAAGGGCCAGTAGGTCGAGGCCTTGCGGCCCGCGTGCGCCAGCTGCGTGCCGATTTTTGCGTCAGCAGCGCCGTAGCGGTGCACAAACGCCGTGATCCGCTCCCACGCCGCGGCCTGTTCGTCGTTGTAAAGGCCTGCGTCACGCGGGCTGATCCGGCCTGCCGCATTCACTGCGGCCGCCTCGGTGAGGATCAGGGCCGCTCCCCCGGCGGCGAAGGACCCCAGATGCATGAGGTGCCAGTCATGCGGGACGCCTTCACCGGTGTCCGGGCCGCAGCTGTACTGGCACATGGGCGAAACCCAGCCGCGGTGGCGCAGCTTCAGCGAGCGCAGCTCCAGCGGTGAAAACAGGGCCGAGTGCATTAAAACAGCACCCGCGCCAGTCCCTGCCGCGCCTTGGCAACGCGTTCATCAGACGGACCCACCACCTCGAAGAGCTCGAGCAGCCGTACGCGGGCGGTCTCACGCTCCGGGCCGAAGTTCCGGCCGATGAAACCGACGATCCGGCCCAGGGCGTCATCGATGTGCCCGCCGGCGATGTCCAGGTCCGCCACACCCAGCTGCGCATCAAGGTTGTCCGGCTCTTCGGCCGCGAGTTTGCGGAGCGCTTCGCCGTCCGGACCGGTCAGGGACTGCAGCCGCGCCATCAGCTCCACCTGGGCGAGTCCTGCCTTGGCTTCGGCATCCGCCGGCATCTCCAGCAGGGCCTGGCGGTAGGACGCGGCAGCGGCAGCGTAGTCTCCCGCCTCGATGGCGTCGAAGGCTGCCTGGTGCAGTGGCGGCAGCGGGGCCGGTTCGGCCTCGGCAGTTGCGGTGCCTGCACCGCCCAGGCTGCCGGTGACGCCGTTGGCGGCTGCAACCTTAAGCAGTTCATCCAGCAGGCTGCGCACCTGCTGTTCGTCGGCTCCGCCCTGGAACAGGGGAACGGGCTGTCCCTTCACCACCGCCACGGCGGTGGGGACAGCCTGGACCTGGAATGCCTGGGCAAGCTGGGGGAAGGCGTCGATGTCCGCGGCACCAAGGACCAGCCGGCCGCCATAGCTGTTGATGATGCCTTCAAGGACGTTGATCAGGTCGCCCGAGGCGGGTGAATAGCTTGCCCAGAGGCCGAAGACCACAGGCACCTGCGCGGACAGCTCAACGAGCTGCTGGAAGTTTCCCTCGGTGACATCCACGCGGAGCGGCTGGCCGCCGGTGTCCGGCGCCGTCCCCTGGGCAGAGGCCGGCTGGCCGGGGCCAGGCTGCCCGCCGGCGGGCGACTGCCCGGCCGGTGGCGCGGTGCGCTGTTTCAGGCTGGAAAGGTCGACGGCGCCGCGCAGGTTGAGCTGGCTGGCAGCGGCTGAAGGGACTGGACGGGAGGCTGGCGAACTCATAGCCTCCACTCTAGCCACTCCGGCCGCTGCCGGTCATACCCGCGTCGGAGGCTACTTGAAGCTGGCTCCCACAAGTCCGCGGGTGGCGGCCACGAGCTTCATCGGGTCCTTGGATCCGGCCGGCGGGATGTAGACGGCCGCTGACTCGGCGAAGTTGAGCACCATGCCGGAGCTCGTTTCCTTGCCGCCGGCCAGCACGGCTGCGTCGTCACCGATCGCCAGCTTGTCGCCCTCAGCCTTGGGTGTGCCGTCGAACGCGAAGTTCAACCGGCCCAGGACCAGGGCGCCGCCGTCCGCGGTGCGGAATACCACGGTGTCCTCGGGGACCACCTTGTGCGTGAAGCTGAAGTTGCCGTTGACACCGGTCTTGGCCACATCGGCCTGGTAGGCCAGGGTGTCGGCGATGTACGGCGAGGACTGGCCCTCCACGAGCTTGTCCTTGAACGTCGAATCTGCCTTGGTCAGGCGGTCGCCCAGTCCGGCTAGGGCTTCCTGGCCGCTGTAAAGCAGGCCGGACTTGTCGTCAGCGGCAAGGGTTTCCGTTCCGGTGCGTCCGATGGCGGGGAACGTGGTGCCCGGCTGCAGCGGGGTGGTTTCCACGAGCTTGTAGTTCTCGCGGGGGGATTTCTGCACGAGGGTCAGCAGCTGGGGCACAACGTTGCCCTCGCCCTGGGTGACCGCCAAGACCGAACGGGGCCACGCGCGCTTGCTGGTGACGACGGTGGTCAGCAGCTTAGTGGCGCGGACAGGCATGCGTGCCTCGTATGCGCCCACCTGCGAGCGGATTTTGTAGTTCTGGGTGCGGACCTCAAGCTCGGTGCGGTCCACACGGGGCTTCAGCTTGGCTGCGTCCTTGGCGGCGTCGCCGGCGTCCACGGTACTGGAAACCTGTTCCAGGATGCGGCGGAACTGGGCATCCAGCAGCACCGGTGAGTCGGGGGCGGTGTCCGCGCCGGCTGCCTCGCTTGATGACGGCGACGGAGCGGGGCTCGTGGCTGCCTGGGCAGCTACGCCGGTTCCGGCCACGATGGTGGCGGCGAGGGCGGCCATGGCCACTCCGGCGCGCGTGGGGCTGAAGGTGGCAGTGCCGGGACGCTTGTCGACGGGCGACTCAGCGGGCGAGGGTGCGTCAGGTGCCGGCGTGCCGGCCGGGCGGGCTGCGCGTGCACGGCGGATCAGCTTGTCCTTCAGGGATTCGCCGGCGTCGTCCCCGCCAACTCCGGCGGGCTTGCCGCCCTTGGGCTTGATCACCAGCAGCGCCAGACCGGCCAGCATCAGGAGGCCGCCGAGCACCATCAACGGCACGGCCCACGGAGTTGACGTGTCGTTGGGGAACGTCATGGAGATGGACGACGGTGCCGGCTTGGTGCCGTCCGAGGCCAGCAGGAGTGACCACTCGCCGTCTGCGGGGGCGCTCCAGGTGTAGTTCAGTTCACCGCTGGCATTCTCGGTGGTAACCCAGAGATCGGAGCCGGCGGGCGATGGCGCGGCTGCTTCGCCGTCCGTGTGCGTGAGCTGGAGCGATTTGCTGTCTTCGGAAACGCCGGAGACCGTGTTGTGGGCCGTTTTGCCTACCCAGGCGTCGACGTCGTCGGGACGGCCTGCCGCCAGCATGAAGCTGCCTTCGCCCTTGACATTGATCTTGACCGTACCCCCGTGAAGGGTCCGCAATTTTTGGTCGATAACGGTCAGTGGTGCGGCGGTGCCGTCGGATGGCGCCGAGGCTGTCACGGTCTCGGCCGGAGCCCAGATGGTCTTCTGTCCTACGCCGGCCAGCAGTGTCAGGAGGCCGAGCAGCACTAGTGCAACTGCAGTCTTGAAACGCAAAGGGATACCTATCATCAGCGGGGGTTTACTTTCAATAGTAACCATTTTGTTACCAATGAGTCAGATCGGAGCTTGGTTCCCAGCCTAGGGCAACCGGCCGCGCCAAGGGGAAAACAGGGCGCTGACAGGCCTGCTGATAGTGTTTGCGATGATCATCACACGGTCCCGCAGCAGCGGCGCCACAGACGGTAAAGGGCCCCAAAACGCAGTGACTGAACACACGGATTCGTCCACCCCAGGACACGAAGCCACGCCCGAATCCGGTCCCCGGGAGAATGCCCCGGGCAGTTCGCAGCACGAGCGCAAACCGGTGCTGCCGGGCCTGGCCGCGGCACTGCTGCGCAGGCTGCGGACGCCCCTTCCCGGTGCGCAGCCCCGGCTCCGCTTCGAGATGCCGCCCGACTTCGATGAAGATTCCATTACACCCGAAACCGAGACCAGTACCCGCTTTGGGCATCCCGGTCCGCGCATGTCGTCCCAGCATCCCTTATATATGGGTTTCATGGGCACCGTGGGCGTCGGGCTGGCCTTGCTCGTGTATTGGATTGGGTCGAACACCACACAGCTCCTGCTCTGGATCGTGACCGCGCTGTTCATCGCCCTGGGCCTGGACCCTGTGGTGCGCTGGCTGGAAGGACGCAAGCTCCCGCGGCCCATCGGCATCCTGGTCTCCGTCACGGTCCTCGTCTCCGCTGTTGCCGGATTCTTCGCCACGCTGATCCCCACCATCGTCCAGCAGGTCACCCAGGTCGTACAGGAAGCACCCCGCTGGATCCAGGACTTCATCGATTCGGATTTCTTCCGCAGTGTTGACGACCAGTTCGGCGTGCGGGAGCGCATTACGCAGGAGCTGGAAAAGTTTGTCAACAATCCGGATGCCATGGGTGGCATCTTCGGCGGCGTCGTGGGCTTCGGATCGACGGTGGCCAACGGACTCTTCGGAACCCTGATCGTCCTAGTGCTCAGCCTTTACTTCCTCGCGGCCCTTCCCGCCATGAAAAAGTGGGGGTACCGGCTGGCGCCCCGCTCGCGCCGGGCCCGGGTGGAGGCGCTTTCGGAAGAGATCACCGGGTCCGTGGGCAACTACGTTATCGGCCAGGCCTGCGTCGCCCTCCTCAACGCGACGTTTGCGTTCATCGTGATGTCCATCGTCGGCGTTCCGTTTGCCGTGCTGCTGGCGTTCGTCGTGGCCCTGCTGGCTTTCATCCCCCTGGTCGGCGGAATGATTGCGGGCGTGCTGGTCACGCTGATCGCGCTGACCGCAGGCTGGCAGACCGCCCTTGTCTACGCCATTTGCTACTTTGCCTACCTGCAGTTCGAGGCCTACTTCATCTCACCCCGCATCATGCAAAAAGCTGTGGCTGTGCCGGGCGCAGTGGCTGTCATCTCGGTGATCGCCGGAGGCAGCCTCCTCGGCGTCCTCGGCGCCCTCATCGCCATTCCCACTGCTGCCGCGGTCATGCTGCTCGTGAAGGAAATCTTCATCGTCCGCCAGGATAAGCACTAGCCCCGGGGCTTACGGCGTTGCCGAGGCGACGGGCCCGCTCCATTCCTGTGGCAGGCCGTCGGGGCCAGCGCCCCGCACCGTGACCTCGTCCACGATTTCGTTGAGCACCCGGGAGGCGTACTTCTCCCCCACCCACAGGTGCTTGGCGCCGTCGACACCCACAACCTCGGCCTGCGGCACCAGGCTGAAGCGCTCTGCGGCGGCCGCCGGCTGGAGGTAGTCGTCATGTTCGGGGACCAGCACTTTCATGGGCTTGCCGGAGGCGGCCCATTCCTGCAGGTGCGCGTCTGTAGCACGGTGCAGCGGGGGTGAAAGCAGCACGGCGCCTTCCACCAGTGATGCCACGGGATCCGTTGCGCCGTACATGAGGGCCAGCTCCGTTCCGAACGACCAGCCCACCAGCCAGCGGTTGGGCAGATCCCTCGACGCTGCGAACCGCACGGCCGCCTCGACGTCGAGCCGTTCACCGATGCCCTCCTCGAACCGGCCCTCGCTAGTCCCGCGGGGCGAACTGGTCCCCCTGGTATTGAACCTGAGGACAGCGACGCCGGCGAGTGCCGGCAGCCGGTAGGAGGCCTTGCGATAAACGTGCGAGTCCATGAAGCCGCCATGGGTGGGCAGGGGATGCAGCGTGATCAGCGTGGCACTGATCCCGCCCGATTCGGGGACAGCCAGCTCGCCAACGAGGACGTGACCATCCTCGGTACGTAGTTCGATGTTTTCCCGGCGGGCCGGGAGGACGGTTGAAGCCCGGATGGCGGTTGCTTCGGAGGGCTGGCTGAATACGAACGACGCCGGGTCAAAAGTCATGACTAACAGCTTAGCGATAGCGGTACGTGCGTGACGTCCAGCAGTTCGAGTGCCAGTGCCTGCGCTCCGCAAGCCCCGCGGCCGCGCCGAAGAGGTGGTCCTCCGCCCAGACCACCAGGTGCTCCACGCCGGGAAGGACTGCAGTCGAGCACCCCGGACAGATGTAGGCTTTTTCGGCACGTTTGGCCGTCATGGTGCGGACCATCCACTCGCCGTCGGGGGCACTTTCCCGCCGCGCGATCCCCGACCGGGCGCGCTCAAGGTCAAGCTCCGGCACGGGACCCGCGGCGTGCTTGCGGCTGGCCTGTCCCAGCTTTCCGGAGGCGGCACGGCGGGGGCGGTTGGAACGGGGCATGCTTCCATTCTGCCCCAGCAGACGACCGGCGCTGTCGCTGCGCGGCGCCCAGAAGGTAGTGTATACCGGGTGCGTTTAGTCATAGCCCGTTGTTCTGTTGATTATGTCGGCCGCCTCAAGGCCCATCTGCCTCTTGCCACCAGGCTTCTGCTGGTCAAGGCGGACGGGTCCGTGCTGGTGCACTCCGACGGCGGCTCCTACAAGCCGCTGAACTGGATGAGCCCTCCGGCCAGCCTTCGGGTCTCCACTCCCGACGAAGTGGACCTGGAGCTCGGCGTCACTGAACAGTGGACGGTCCAGTCCGCGAAGACCGATGACCGGCTCATCATCAACATCCACGAGCAGCTGCACGATACCTCCCACGAGCTGGGCCAGGATCCGGGCCTCATAAAGGACGGCGTCGAGGCTGACCTGCAGCGGCTGCTGGCTGACCAGATCGAGCGGCTCGGCACCGGATTTTCGCTGATCCGGCGCGAGTACTTCACCGCCATTGGTCCCGTGGACATCCTCGCCAGGGACGCCGACGGCGCCACGGTGGCCATTGAACTAAAAAGGCGCGGCGACATCGACGGCGTCGAACAGCTGACCCGCTACCTTGAGCTCCTCAACAGGGATCCGCTGCTGGCACCGGTCCGCGGCATCTTCGCCGCGCAGCAGATCAAGCCGCAGGCCAAGGTGCTGGCCAACGACCGCGGCATCGACTGCGTCACCCTGGACTACGACGCCATGCGCGGCGTCGACGACAGCGAATCACGCCTCTTCTAATAGGCGGCCGGTCAATCGCCCGGTGCTCTGTCATAACGAAGCGGTTCACAAGGACTTTACGCAAAATTTATCGAATTCCCTCTTTTGCCCGTTGACCTGACGCAACCCACGTGAAATTCTTATATAAGTCTTTGTGTAGGTGTTTTTCATGCTCGCAAGACATGTTGCGAGCGCGAAGCTTCGTCAGCTAGTGTCCGGTACCACCGGGCGGCAAGCCAGGATTCTTCTCGCGGAGTGACCAAGTACGGCACGAAGTGTGCCGGACTTAAGCAAGTTCCATAATGAGGAGAAATAAATGGCACAGGGAACCGTCAAGTGGTTCAACGCTGAAAAGGGCTTCGGCTTCATTACCCCGGACGACTCCGATGGTGATGTCTTTGTTCACTACTCTGAGATCCAGACCGGCGGATTCAAGACCCTCGACGAGAACCAGCGCGTTCAGTTCGAGATCGGTCAGGGCGCCAAGGGCCCCCAGGCTACCGGCGTAACTCTGGTCTAGTCCCTCGTCGGATTGCCGCCTGTCGGCGGCTTCCTGCGAATCAATGATCCCCGGCATTAGTGCCGGGGATCATTTTTTTGGGAATTTTCCATTGGCCGTTCCACGCATTGTTGCTTGTCACAAATGTTTTCGGAATCTGAAATCATGATGCCCGGAAATTTCAACGGACGTTACGGAATTAGCTGACCATTGTCCTCAGCAGCCGGGCGCTCTGGCGGACCGATAGACCCGGCAGATAGGCGCGGCTCAGGGCCCGGCCAATCGCCGGCAGTTGGAGGGGGTCCTGGTAGTAGAGGTAGAGCGTGCGGTAATCAGGCTTGAACCGGGATTTGAAGGTGGCCAGGGAACGGAATCCGTACACCGGTTCGAGTGCCCGCCCCACCACATCAAGGATCGCCGTGAGGGCCTCCGGCTCCCGCGCCCTCCCCCGGTCCGGTTCCTGGTCCTTGTCACGGCCGGTGTCCTGGTCCGAATCCCGTGGTGCGTCGGACACTGCCGCTTCCTCCGGCTCCTTAGCCAGGGGCGAGCCGGAGAGGGAAATAACTTCCACCGAATTCCGCAGCTCCAGTACTGCGGAGGCAATCAGGAACTCCATAACTCCGGGGAATCCGTCCTCCCGCCGGCGCATGAAATCGAGCGTCCAGCTGACCACCCGTCCCTCCTCATATACCGGCAGCCAGCTGGTCACGCCATGCACCAGGCCCTCAGGGTCGACGGCGACGCAGCACAGCACGTCGTCGTCCATCAGTTCGTCCATGCCGCCGAGCGTAAATCCCATCTCCGGAACGGATTTCTGCGCAGCCCATTCCTCGGATACCTCAAGGAGCTGGGCGCGCAGCGCGGCGGGGAACCCGCTGTAGCGTCCCCAGACGGCCGTCACGCCGGTCTTTCGGGCACGGTTCAGTGCAGTGCGGACGTTTTGCCATTCCTTGCCTTTGAATTCGAGTTCCCTGACGGCGAGCCGCGTCTCCTGCGCGACGGCCACCCTGCTGAACGCACGGGAGTGCAGCATGGGCCACAGCTCGTCGGTGCAGGAATAGAAACATGGCACCAACGCATGCTCGGCGCAGTACTGCATGAATCCGGCAGCGGCTTCCTCCCGCAGCGCCGGGTCTCCGAAGGGACCGCCCAGCGTGAGGGCAACACTGCCATGCTGCTGGTAGGCCACCCCGGCATCCCCGGCCGGTGTGAACCAGTACTTGTTCGGTTCCCACAGCGCCATCCAGGAAAGTGAGTCGCCGCCGCGGCGCACCAGCAGGCGGGCCACATCCCTCTCCACGACACCCGCGCCGGCGCCGTGGTGCCGCCCCAGCAACACCATCCAGACGCCTACGAGTGCCACCGCCCAGAACGCGATGCCGGAATAGGCAAACAGGAAAGCCTCCACAGATTGCCTGTCCTGGAAAATGCGGTTGTAGAGACTGGGGATGGGAACCGGAAGGTATTGGCGAGCCAGCTCGGCCGCGAGCCCGGACAGTCCGCCGTCGCGCTCCATTCCGCCGGCACTTAGCCACGCGATGGTGTAGGTACCGGCAAGTGCAAGCCACGTTGCTGCCAGCACCCGGGTCAGGGTACGCCGTCCCCTTGCCGAAGTCTCCACACGGAACTGGCGCCGGTTGATCCACAGCAGCAGGATGAGGAGCAACGGGACAGCCACGAGCGGGAGCACGTGGACGAATCCTGAGCCCATCACGGCCGTGTGCGGCCGTGACGGGTAGTGGGGTATCCGGGCAAACAGCGTGAGGTACACGGCAGACAAGGCCGTGACGGCCAGCTGGACCCCGATGGTGATCCGCCAGGCAAGCCGGCGGCCACGCCGCAGGCCGTCCGCGCAGATCAGCAGGAGCAGTACCGGCACTACGGCCAGTGCAAGGCCCAGCGGTCCGGCGAACCCCGTCCGCCCGATTTCCAGGCAGCTCACGTCAACAGTGCCGCCGCAGTTCTGCTCAAGCTGGCTCAGGGTGGGCAACGGGTTGAGGACCACGTCCCGCAGGAGCGCCAGCGGCCCGGTGGGACTGCGGACGGCGGCGGTCAGGATGGGGCCGACGGCGAAGATCCCCACGATCAGGGCCAGCAGGTTACGCGTCTCGCGGCCGGTGGAGCGGTGCCGGTGTAGGGTCCCCTGGTCGCTCTGGATCCACCACCCGGCAGCAAGCCCCGCCAGGGCACCCAGGAAACCGACGACCGTCTCCGGATGCCCCACATAGAGGACGAGCAGCAGCGACGCTGACACGATGCCCGTACGCAGTCGCCGCTGCCACAGGGTGGGCGCTAGGCCGCTGGCCCCCAGCACGGCAGCCAGGACCGCAGCGTAGGGGCCAATGAGCCGGGCATCCACCATCAGGCCAAGCCATCCGTCCCCGGCGAAGCGGGCGAGCTGGGTGACCAGCAGAAACAGTGAGACGGCCGCGAACTGCCCGCCGAAGAAGTACGCCGCGGTCCGCAATGTGCCCAGCCGGCGCTCGGCCAGGCCCAGGAACAGCAGGATCATTGTTGCGGCGGTGAGGTACGCGGCGGGGTTCGTGGCAAAGAAGAGCGATGTAAACATGGACCACCAGCGGCCGTCCTTCAGGGCGGCCGCGTGCACCGAGGCCACGTCAAGAAGTGCCTCCGGAGGCCCGGACAGGAAGCTGTTGGTGGCCGCGCCGGCGCCAAGGAACAGGCCAAGGACGGCCAAGGTAAACGGCACGGCCTTGAAGTGCTCCTGCATGCGGCGCAGGGCCCGAAGCGCAACGTCAGACCACCTGACGCCGCCGTCCGGCACGGAGCCCTTCCTGACGATCACCTGAGTAGAGTTCCCTTGCCCGTTCATGGCGCGATTCCCCACCGTGGTGCCAGGAAATCCAGGGCGGCCGGGAGTGCCTTGGATGCCGCCTCCCAGGAATGTCCGGTGTTGGCAACCGGGTCGGCCTGAACGGCGAAGCCTGCCCGCCGGGCCGCTGCGGACAGCTCATCCATGTAGGCGAGGAATTCCGGGTCCCTTGCTCCGGCGCCGAAATATATGGCGTGACCCTCAAACCGTGTTCTAGCCATGATGTTCAAGGGAGTCTGCTCATCAAAGGCTGCACCATCGCCGCCGAACGACGCGTCAATGGTCTTCTGCCGCTCCTTCGCCAGTGCCGGCTCCCGTTCGCTCGAGAACGCAAGGACCGAGGCGTAGGTGCCGGGATGGCGGGTTCCCATCTGCAATGCGCAGGTGGCACCAAAGGAAAATCCGCCTGCAGCCCACTGCCGGTGGTCCGCGGAAACGTCCAGGGTCTGCTTGATCCAGCGAGGTACATCCCGTGCAAGAAACGTATCAGCCTTGGCTATGCGGCTATCCATGCAGAGAGTATTGGCCGACGCTGTTCCGTTGGGATCCACCACCACGACAACCGGGGCCACGCCGTCGTGGTCCGCTGCGAAGCGGTCCATCCGGCTGCGCAGCGCCCCGCCTGTGAGCCAATCGGCCGGCCCTCCGGGCTGTCCTGAAAAAAGAACAAGGACGGGAAGCGCCGGGCGGGGCACAGCCTGGTAGGCGGGCGGCAGGTAGACGTATGCCTCACGGCTGCTGAAACCCGAATCAGTGCCCGGGATTTGCGCCTTCCGCACAACGCCGTCGGCAGGCATTCCCTCCGGCGGCCGCCAGGCTGCCAGGGCTGTAGGGGCGGCGGCCGCGGGCTGGCGTTCCAAACCGGCTTCCAGCGGCTGGATCCTGGCTACGGCGGTGCCCATCACATCACTCACCGTATGGTTGAGGCCGAAATAGGCGTTGATCTGGACGGCACCGAGCAGGAGGACTCCCAGGATCGACGCCACGGCGGCGGCCCTCCCCCGCCAGGTGTGCACGCCGGCCGGCGGGGAAGGTCCCTCCGCCGGAGAGGAGCGTCGAAGCTTCCACAGCCGGAGCACCCCTAGGAAGAGGACGAAGACCATTGCCACAAACCACGCGAGTACTTCGCGCGGGAGACTCTCGGGCAGGGCCGAAAAAGTGTAAATCAGCAGCCAGTGCACGGCGGCCACAACGCCGGCCGCCAGCAGGAGGGCAGCGCCGGCGCTCAGGGGCCAGCGGCGTCCGCGTGCCCACAGAAGCCAGCCAAAGCCGGCGGCACCGGCGGCCCAGGCAACCCACAGCACAGGTCCGTCGGTTAGATGGACATCAGCGACGAGATCCACCGGCGTTAGCGCCAGGTGCCCACACCGATGACCGGCCCGGCTTCCAGCCACGAGGACAGTCCTGTGTAGGCGTCGAACTTCATGGCCAGCAGGACGTCCTGGCCTTCGTAGTGAAGTTCCACGATGACTGAGTCAGGCTGGACCTTCACGAGTTCCGCCTCGGTGGGCTGGCGGCGTCCCACGAGTTCCAGTGAACTGCGCCGGAACGTGTATTTGGGGCGGACGCTGAGCGAGAGCAGCTTGAACCACTCAAGGTCGTTGTCCTGATAACGACAAACCCCCATCTGCCAGCCCTTTCCGGCCGTGCAAATGGAGGCGTCCACTGTGCCCAGGGCACGCCGCAGGTTAAAGCGGCGTACCCCGGACAGGCACAGTGCGAAAATCAGCAACGCAAGGACAGTTGCCAATGCGATGAACGGAAAACCAGGATCGTTCATCAAGGTCGGGCTAGCGGATCCCCGCAGTAGCTGCTTCACCCATTTGGGCGTTGTCAGCGACAATGACCACCCTGTTGTTGTCGACGGAGAAGAATCCGCCGTCGACAACTACAGCAATGCGTTCACCGGAAACCGGCTCAATGGCCAGTTCACCCTCGGCCAGAATCGCCAGCAGGGGCGAGTGGCCGGGCAGGATTCCGATTTCACCATCGCTGGTGCGGGCCTTGACCATCTTGGCCGCTCCGGACCACACGAAGTGATCCGCTGCGACAATCTCAACCTCAAGCTCAGCCATATTACTTGGTCTGTTCCTGGATCTTGGCCCACTGGCGCTCAACGTCATCCAGGCCACCGACGTTGAAGAACGCCTGCTCTGCAACGTGGTCAAGCTCGCCGTCGCAGATGGCGGTGAAGCCTTCAACCGTGTCCTTGATGGAAACGGTGGAGCCTTCGACGCCGGTGAACTGCTTGGCGGTGTAGGTGTTCTGGGAGAGGAACTGCTGGATGCGGCGTGCACGCGACACGACGATCTTGTCCTCTTCAGACAGTTCGTCAACACCGAGGATGGCGATGATGTCCTGGAGTTCCTTGTTCTTCTGCAGGATCTGCTTCACACGGACAGCCGTGTTGTAGTGGTCCTTGCCGATGTACTGGGGGTCCAGGATACGGGAGGTCGACGTCAGCGGATCCACGGCCGGGTACAGACCACGCGAAGCGATTTCACGGGAAAGTTCCGTGGTCGCGTCGAGGTGTGCGAAGGTGGTGGCCGGTGCCGGGTCGGTGTAGTCATCCGCGGGAACGTAGATGGCCTGCATCGAGGTGATGGAGTGGCCCTTGGTGGACGTGATGCGCTCCTGGAGGAGACCCATCTCGTCGGCAAGGTTCGGCTGGTAACCCACGGCGGACGGCATGCGGCCGAGAAGGGTGGAAACCTCGGAGCCTGCCTGCGTGAAGCGGAAGATGTTGTCGATGAAGAGCAGCACGTCCTGGTTCTGCACATCGCGGAAGTACTCCGCCATGGTCAGAGCGGACAGCGCCACACGCAGACGCGTTCCCGGCGGCTCATCCATCTGGCCGAATACAAGGGCGGTGTCCTTGAGGACCCCTGCCTCTTCCATTTCAACCCAGAGGTCGTTACCTTCACGGGTACGCTCGCCGACACCGGCGAACACCGAGGTGCCGCCGAAGTTGCGGGCAACACGGGTGATCATTTCCTGGATCAGCACGGTCTTGCCGACACCGGCGCCACCGAACAGGCCGATCTTTCCACCCTTGATGTACGGGGTGAGGAGGTCGATCACCTTGATGCCGGTTTCCAGCATCTCGGTGGAGCCTTCGAGGGTCGCGAAGGCGGGAGCCTTGCGGTGGATCGCCCAGTGGTCCGAAGCCTGGATCTCGGACTCGTCAACGTCGAGCGGCTTGCCGAGGACGTTGAAGATGTGACCCTTGACGCCGTCGCCGACGGGCACGGTGATGGGCGAGCCGGTGTCCACGACGTTGGTGCCGCGGACGAGTCCGTCGGTGGCCTGCAGGGAGATGGCGCGAATGAGGTTGTCACCCAGGTGGAGGGCGACCTCGAACGTGATGGTCTTGGTCTCACCGTTGAGAGTAATCTCCGTGGTGAGTGCGTTGTAAATCGAGGGGATTGCGTCAGCCGGGAATTCGACGTCGACAACCGGGCCAATAACACGTGCAATACGGCCGGTAGCACCGGACGTTGCGGCTACGTGTTCGGTAGCGGTGGCAGTCATCTCTCTCACTTCACTCAGTAGATGGCGTGGGGGTTAAGTTTATCTTTTAGTGCAGGTACAGCTGGATCCGGAAGCGTGCTGGCTAGGACGCGTTCAAAGCGTCGGCACCGGCCACGATTTCGGAAAGCTCCTGCGTAATTTCAGCCTGGCGGGCAGTGTTGCGCAGACGCGTGTACTTCTTGATGAGGTCCGTGGCGTTGTCGCCGGCAGACTTCATCGCCCGCTGACGGGCTGCGAGCTCGGAAGCTGCTGCCTGCAACATGGCGGCGAAGATACGTGATTCGATGTAGCGCGGCAGCAGGGCATCGAGCACCTGCTCCGTTTCCGGCTCGAATTCGTAGAGCGGCAGGAGGTCCGATTCGGACGCGGCCTGCTCTTCGACGACCTCGAGGGGAAGCAGGCGGATGACCGTCGGTTCCTGCGTCACCATGGACTTGAAGCGGGTGTAGACGACGTGGATCTCGTCCACGCCTCCCTCTTCGTAGGCGGTGGCAAAATCCTCGAGCAGCGCTGCGCCGATTTCCTGAGCGGTCGCAAACACCGGCGAATCGGTGTTCCCGGTCCATACCTGTGCGTAGGGACGGTTGCGGAAGTCGAAGTACGCCTGGGCCTTGCGGCCGACAACGTATGTCTTGACTTCTTTGCCTTCCTCACGGAGCAGCTCGGTGAGGCCTTCCGCCTGCTTGAGCACACTTGCCGAGTACGAACCTGCGAGGCCACGGTCCGAAGTGATGACCAGGACGGCGGCGCGGCGGATCTGCTCGGGCTCGGTGACCAGCGGGTGGTCGATTTCACTCTGGCTTGCGACAGCAGAAACGGCACGCGTGATCGCGTTTGCGTAAGGCAGTGAAGCCGCTACGCGTGCGCGGGCCTTGCCGATGCGCGAGGTAGCGATCAGTTCCATCGCCTTGAAGATCTTGCGCATCGACGTCGTCGAGCTGATCTTCTGGCGGTAGACCCGAATCTGGGCTCCCATACTTATCCTTTCCTAAGATCCCGGTGGCCGGGACTGCCGGAACCCGTCTGGGTCCCGGCAGTCCCTGCCAGCGAAACTAGCGCTTCTGCTTGACGATTTTTTCCTGGTCGACCTGCGCCTCGTCGATGGGAGCGTATTCCTCGTGCCCCGCACCAACCAGGAGGTTGTCGCCCTCGCCGAAGAAGCCCTTCTTGAAGGCCACGATCGAGGTCTTCAGTGCTTCAGCGGTGTCATCGTCCATGACGTTGGTCTGTGCCAGCGTCGTCAGGATGGAGGACTTGTGCTTCAGGTGCTCCAGGAACTCGGTCTCGAAGCGGCTGATGTCCTCAACCGGAACGTCGTCCAGGTAACCGTTGGTACCGGCCCAGATGGACACAACCTGGTTCTCGACCGGGAACGGCGAGTACTGGCCCTGCTTGAGCAGTTCCATCAGGCGTGCACCACGGGTCAGCTGCTGGCGCGATGCGGCGTCGAGGTCCGACGCGAACATTGCGAACGCCTGCATGTCGCGGTACTGGGCCAATTCCAGCTTCAAAGTACCGGAGACCTTCTTCATCGACTTCACCTGCGCTGCGCCACCCACGCGGGAAACGGAGACACCCACGTCGACGGCGGGACGCTGGTTGGCGTTGAAGAGGTCCGACTGCAGGAAGATCTGGCCATCGGTAATGGAGATCACGTTGGTCGGGATGTAAGCAGAGACGTCGTTTGCCTTGGTCTCGATGAGCGGCAGGCCGGTCATCGAGCCTGCGCCGAGCTCGTCGGAGAGCTTGGCACAACGCTCCAGCAGACGGGAGTGCAAGTAGAAGACGTCACCAGGGTAGGCTTCGCGTCCCGGCGGGCGGCGGAGGAGCAGTGAAACTGCACGGTAGGCCTCAGCCTGCTTGGAGAGGTCATCAAACACGATGAGGACGTGCTTGCCGCCGTACATCCAGTGCTGGCCGATAGCCGAACCGGCGTAAGGAGCCAGGTACTTGAAGCCTGCGGGGTCGGACGCCGGGGAAGCCACGATGGTGGTGTATTCCAGTGCGCCGTTGTCCTCGAGCGTCTGGCGAACAGCCGCGATGGTGGACGCCTTCTGGCCGATGGCCACGTAGATGCAGCGCACCTGCTTGGTGACGTCTCCGGAAGCCCAGTTGGCCTTCTGGTTGATGATGGTGTCGATAGCGATTGCCGACTTGCCGGTCTGGCGGTCGCCAATGATCAGCTGACGCTGGCCGCGGCCGATCGGGATCATGGCGTCGATAGCCTTCAGACCGGTCTGCATCGGTTCGTGAACCGACTTGCGCTGGGTCACGCCGGGCGCCTGGAGTTCCAGTGCACGGGTGGTCTCAGCCTTGATTTCGCCGAGGTCGTCGATCGGCTGGCCCAGCGGGTCAACCACGCGGCCGAGGAAGGCGTCGCCAACCGGCACGGACAGAACCTGACCCGTGCGGTGGACTTCCTGGCCTTCTTCGATTCCGGTGAAGTCACCGAGGACGATGACACCGATTTCGCGGACGTCGAGGTTCTGGGCCAGGCCCAGCGTGCCGTCTTCGAAACGAAGCAACTCGTTCGCCATGACCGAGGGAAGGCCCTCAACACGGGCGATGCCGTCACCTGCGGTGGTCACACGGCCGACCTCTACGCGCTCTGCGTTTCCGGGTTCGTAGGACGCCGCGAACTCGTTCAACGCAATACGGACGTCGTCGGCGTTGATGGTCAATTCGGCCATCTGCAGTCCCTGCTCTCCTGTTTTCGTGATCATCGTTGTCACGATGACCGGGGTTTCTATCAGTTAAGTTGTGCTTGTCCGGTTAGCCGGCAAGCTGACGCTGGAGCTGGCCCAGGCGGGTGAGCAGCGAAGCGTCTACCACTTCATCACCAACCTGGATCCGGATGCCACCGATCAGTGCCGGGTCAACGTTCATGTTGATCTTGAGCTCGCGCCCGTACAGGGCGTTCAGCCCTGCCTGCAGACGGCCGGTCTGCGACTCCGTCAGCGGACGGGTGACGCTGACCGTTGCGATCCAGCGCTGCTGGCGCTTGGCTGCAAGTTCTGCGAACCGACGCACAAGGTTGGTCGCCTTGAGGCCACGGGGATGCGAAACTGCCTGTCCGATAAGGACTTTCGCTTCCTCGCTTGCATTGGGAACGAGCTTTTCGGCGAGGGCAATCTTGGCAGCCGGGCTCGCCTGCGGCTCGGACAGAGCACGCTGTACCTCGTGGCTGGAATCAACGGCGTGGTTGAAGGCGAACAGATCGTTCTCCAGCGCTTCCAGTCCGGTGATTCCTGAGGCAGAGACGGCCGACTTGTTCTCAGCAACGGCTATTACCACCGAAGCGGCAAGAGTCTCGAGTGCATCGCCGATATCCCGAGCCGACGCCCAGCGTGAACCGGCCAGTCCGCTCGCAATTTCCGCAGCATCGGTGGAGACTTTTCCACCGAAGAGCTGCTTGACCAGTGCCGACTTTTCGTCGCCGCTGCGGGACGGGTCAGTCAGGGCACGGCGCAAGCCAGCCGAGCTGTCCACTGTTCCCAGGATTCCGAAGAGTTCCTTTGCCAACTGCAGCGAAGCGAAGGGAAGCTTGGCTTCCAACGCAACCAGCGCCGCGGTCAGCGATTCGCTCGATACACCTGCCATTACTTAGCTGCACCTGCGTTCTGGTTCTCCAGATCTGCCAGGAAACGGTCAACCACACGGGCTGCACGTGCATCATCGCTCAGTGACTCGCCGACGATGCGGCTTGCCAGGGTGGTGGCCAGCGTGCCGACTTCGGCGCGCAGGGACACAACGGCCGCCTGGCGCTCGGATTCGATCTGCGCGTGGGCGTGGGCGGTGATGCGGGCAGACTCTGCAGCTGCCTTTTCCTTCAGGTCCGCCAGGATCTGAGCGCCTTCTGCACGGGCTTCCTCGCGGATGCGGTTGGCTTCTGCACGGGCGTCGGTGAGCTGCTGCTTGTACTCTTCGAGTGCAGCAGAAGCCTCTGCCTGGGCCTTTTCGGCCTTGGCAATGCCACCTTCAATAGCCTCGGCACGCTCTGCGAACGTCTTCTCGAACATCGGGACAACGAACTTGACCACGATGTAAAAGAGGACAGCAAAGCCGGCCAGGACTACGCCCATTTCCCAAGGGTTGGGAACGAGCGGATTAGTGCCTTCGGTGGCGGCTGAGATGATCGTCTGATTCATATTTCACCCGTCCTTATCTACTCGGTTCTGGATGTTCGCTAGGTTCTAACGATTAGGAGAGAACGAAAGCGAAGACCAGGCCGAGGATGGCGAGTGCTTCAGTCAGCGCGAGGCCGAGGAATGCGATCGGCTGCAGGACGCGCTGGGCTTCCGGCTGACGTGCCACACCATTGATGTAAGCCGCGAACACGAGACCCACACCGATACCACCGCCGATAGCGGAGAGGCCGTAGCCGATGAGGTTGAGGGAGCCGTTGATGGAGCCTTCCATTTTTCTTCCTTTCAAGATGCCACCCGTGTGGCAGGTTGTTT
Source organism: Arthrobacter sp. PvP103 (assembly GCF_017833075.1). Classification (NCBI taxonomy): domain Bacteria; kingdom Bacillati; phylum Actinomycetota; class Actinomycetes; order Micrococcales; family Micrococcaceae; genus Arthrobacter; species Arthrobacter sp. PvP103. Next base: position 651,616 of record NZ_JAFIBQ010000001.1, read on the forward strand.
GGGTTGCTTCATCCCCGCGAAGGGGAAGTATGTGGGTGCCTAGTGGCTGTCCGCGTGCAGAGCGCCTTCAATGTAGATGGCAGTCAGCAGCGTGAAAACGTAAGCCTGCAGCGCCATGATCAGCGCTTCCAGCATGTACATGGCGATAGCGCCGACGAGCACCAGTACGGAGGTGCCCTTGAGGAGGATGTTCTCCTGCATGACGAGGTACTCGATGCCGGAACCGGCAATCATCACGATCAGGTGACCGGCCAGCATGGTGGCGAACAGACGGAGGCTGTGCGTGACCGGGCGGACCAGGAAGTTGGAGATGATCTCGATCGGGATAACGATCGGGAGAATGTAGACCGGCACGCCCGTGGGTACGGTGGCCAGCTTGAAGTACTTGATCCCGTTCTTCTTCACGCCGATGGCGATCCAGGTCAGGTAGACAATGGCAGCCAGCACGTAGGCGCCGCCTACGTGCGAGAAGCTCGGAAGCTGGATCAGCGGGATGGCGCCGTAGATGTTGTTCACCAGGATGAAGAAGAAGAGGCTGAACAACAGCGGGACGTACTTCATGAAGTCCTTGCCGCCAATGATGTCCTTGGCGATGCTGTTGCGGACGAAGCCGTACGCGGCCTCACCTGCGAACTGCAGTTTGCCGGGAACAAGCTGCTGCTTCCGCGCAGCTAGCAGAAAGAATGTAGCGATAATGACGACCGACAGGATTACCAGCAGCATCTGCTTGGAGAATCCGTCTGCCGCACCCCACGGCAGGATTGCCGGCAGGTGCATTTCTTCAATTCCAGGAGGATTGAACTCTCCTGAATCTTGGGCCGGGAGCGCAAGCGCGATCAACGCGTTTCCTCTCTGCAGTGTCCATCATTGGGCGTTGGTGAGGGTCCGGCGATCATCGTGTCCGCCCTTCCCCTTGTGAAATTGTTAGGCATTACTGTTCCTCGTCCTTGGACGGGCCGCTGGCTGCACTGTCTTCACCAGTTGACGTTCTGTTACTGGTGAGGCCGTGCATATGAGAAAGATAGAACCCTCCCGCAGCTCCAAGCAGAGCGCCTGCGAGCACAATCCAGCGGGTTCCCCACAGATAATCCAGACCCCACCCTATCAAACTCCAGACGATGATTCCGCCAATTATGTAGCTGAAGACGGCGATGCCGGCGTTGTATCCGCCGTCCCCGCCATCGGAAGATACGCCTGCTGAACCTTGGGTGGATTTGGGGCTTTCCCGCATGTTTTTTCGCTTCGAATTACGGCTGTTCATCATTGCCGTCTTTCACGGGTTGGGGGTCGTTATAAATGCGGAGGCGGGCCTTGCTGAATCCGTAGATCTCTGCTGCCTGCCAAAATACGACGGCGGTAACGGCGCCGATCAGGAACCAGCGGCCATGAAGCCAGGCGGGAGCGCCGATAACGAAGAGCACGACGGCAAAACCCACTACTTTGACGAAGTAGGTGACTACGAAGACCCCGATGGCACCCGATGGATTGTTCCGCCCGACAAAATGGCCAACCAGGAGGCTGATTCCGAAGAAGGCCATCACCAGGAGTCCGCCGAAAGTGCTGGACAGCACTCCCCCGGAGCCGTTGAGCATGGCGGCCGGTATTCCGGCGAGCACAAGGCCGGCAAGCGCCGCGCCTGCGCTCAGCTTCAAAAGTCCCAGCCACAATGACTTTGTGGGACCGGAGACACCAACGGGTCCGTTGCCGGATCTGTGTCCGGGTTCGGCGTTGGAGGTCATAAGATCCCAATCGTCGTGTACTGCGGGCTGGCAAGGGAGCGTGCGGCGAAGAGCTGCACTGAAATTCTACATGAGATAGAAATTATTCGGAAAAGGGTGTCCAAAGGTCACTCCTGCCCGGCCGCTTCAGCTTCGGCCTCTGCCTCCGCTTCCGACCTCGGCCCCGCTCCGGGCGCCTTGTCGCGAAGGTAAGGCCACGCGGTGACCACAGCCATGATGGCTGCCGCAGCGATGTCCACGGCCAGTACCGTCTGCCACGGGAAAATCGCGAAAGCCAGACCACCGAATGCCAGGACGCAGGTCCACGCGTACATCAGGAGGACGGAGGCCCGGTGGGAATAGCCGATGTCCATGAGTTTGTGGTGGAGGTGTCCGCGGTCGGCTGACCAGGGCGAGCGGCCCACGGCAGTCCGCCGTACGACAGCCAGGCAAAGATCCAGCAGCGGCAGGAACAACACGGCGAAGGGCAGCAGGATGGGAATGATCGTGGGGATACCGTTGGCGCGGTCATAAAGGCCGGACGTGATCTGCCCGGTCGACACGATGCCGGCGGACGCCAGCAGGAGACCGATCAGCATGGCGCCGGAGTCGCCCATGAAGATCTTCGAGGGAAACCAGTTGTGGGGCAGGAATCCCACGCAGCTGCCCACCACAACCGCAGTCAGGAGCGTCGCAAGGTCCGAATAGTCCAGGAGCACGGCCGACCGGTGCACCCAGTATGCGGTCAGGAAGAACGCTGCACCGCCGATGATAGCTACCCCTGCGGCCAGCCCGTCCAGTCCGTCGATGAAGTTGAAGGCGTTCATGGTGGTCACGATCAGCCCGGCAGTGAGGACAATGCGGACCATCTCGTTCTCGAGGATGATGGGCTCGGGAACAAAGGGGACGATGGTCATCCTGACGCCCCAGATGGCCACCACCATGGCTGCGGCACTTTGGCCGATCAGCTTCACCCACCACCGCAGGTCGAGCAGGTCGTCGGCGAGGCCCACAATGACGATCAGCGTGGCGCCGGCGAGGACCCCCCACGGTGAGGCGTTGCCGCGGAAGATGTCCTTGACGAAGAATGACTGGCTCGCCACGACCAGCGCCACCAGGAACCCTGCGTAAATACCCAGGCCTCCCAGCCTGGAGACCTTGTGGGAGTGGGTGTCGCGGCTGCGGATCGGCGAGAAGAGTTCGAGCCTGTTGCCGATGAACCGTGCGCCCCAGGTCGCGGCGAACGAGACGCCTGCTGCCGTCAGCATCATGAGCAGGTACATGATCATGGGGAAACCACCTTCCCCGCACCGTCAGCGGAACCAACCCCTGGCAGCGTGCATCCCTGCGGCCCGGTCAGTGCAGGGTGGCAGGGATAGCTAGGGTGCGATTGCTGTGGAACTGACTTTCGATAAATGAAACTTCTCCGTCGCCGTGCGCGCGGCAGGCAGTGCGTAGTGCCTGACAGGGCTGTATTACAGTGGACTCTAGTCAAGATACTAATGCCAACGGCTAGCTGGCTTCGCGTCACACGGCCCAATGCCGGCGGGAAAACCACCGGCAGCCGTGTTGAAAGGAACCAGCAATGTCCCTGTCGGTTGCAGTTGCCGCCGTGACGTTCGATCGTCCCCGTGAGCTCGCCGTTCTGCTGGATGCGATCAACAGGCAGACCGCTCCGGTCCGCTCGATTTGCCTGGTGGACAGCGGCACCGTGCCCGCAAAAGACGTGGCTTCCCGGCACTCCAACGTGGACTATGTCCGGTCAGAAGCGAACCTTGGCGGCGCAGGCGGCTTCTCCCTCGCCATCCTCAAGGCGGTTGCCAGCGGCGCTGACTGGATCTGGATGATGGACGACGACGCCGAGCCCGGCGACCCGGAGTGCCTAGCCACGCTGCTCCGCGAGGCCGAGGCACGCGGCCTGGACGCCGTGGTTCCGCTGGTTGCCGCGCCCGGCCACCCGGACCGGCTGTCTTTTTTCTTCCGCCTCGACGGCAAAGTCACCCACGACCGCGCGGACGTGGAAAAACTCGGTTTCCTGCCCGATGACGGCCACTTCTTCAATGGCGCGCTGATCCGCTCGGACGTCTTCTTCAAAGTGGGTCTGCCCGACATGCGGCTCTTCATCCGCGGCGACGAGGTGGACTTCACCATCAGGCTCCGGAAAGCCGGCATCCGCTTCGGCACGGTGACCACCACGGCCATCACGCACCCCCACGCTTTTGCAGAGACTCAACACGTTTTCGGCGCCCGGTGGCACGTCATTGTTCCTGAGACCGCGTTCAAGCGCTATTACTACTACCGGAACCGCGGATACCTTATCCGCCGCCATTTCCGGGTGAAGTCGCTCGTGGCTGACGTGGGCGGCTACCTCGGCTACTTCCTGCGTCGCGGCGACTTCCGCGGGCTGGCTGACTGGTTTCGGGCGTTTTCCACCGGCCTCCGGGGCAAGGGCTTCGGGCCCCTGAAGGACCAGAAGTTCTAGGCCGCCCGGCGGCGGCTGCTAGCGGTTTGACGTGAGGCGTCGCCGGACCAGAAGCGCGAGGAGCACCCACGGCTCGCCGAACACGCGATAGGCAACCCTGCGCGGATGCAGCATGAGCCGCCAGGCCCATTCCAGGCCCAGGCGGCCCAGCCATCGCGGAGCCAGCTTCTGGATTCCGGCAATCTGTTCGATCGCACCGCCCACCGCGCAATACACGGCAGGGGGAAGAACGGAAAGCCTGCGGCGGAGGACCATCTCCTGGAGCGGCATGCCCAGTCCGAGGAGCACCATCTGGGGACGCAGCTCCTGCAGCCAGGCTACAGCTTCGCCCTCAAGGGCACTGTTCCAGCCTTCGCCTGGCATGCCGGCCACCTTGGCGTTGGGGACAATTCCGGCCAGGCGTGCCACAGCCCTCGCATTGGCTTCCGCTCCGGCTCCGATCACGGCAATTCGTTCAAGCCCTTCGACGCTGCCGAGGGCAGGGATCCAGTCGGTGGAGCCCAGCCGGTAGTCCATGACCGGCCCATCGGCCTCTCCCGATCTCCCCCAGAGCCACAGGACGGGGGCGCCATCGAGCAGCACGACGTCGCTGTCTTCGTAGAGGGCGCGGAATTCCGGGTCCGAATGAAAAAGCGTCACGCTGTGCAGGTTGTGGCCCACCACTGTGCGGGTGCTGCCTTCGGCAACAAAGCGGTTGAGCGTGGCCGTCATCCCGGAAACGGTCAGCGGCGTGGCGTCGACGCCGAGGACGGGTATGTGCTGCCGGGTGAGGATCATTCGGCGCCTTGCTCTGTCACGGGTTCGTTGTCAACCGCCGGCTCAGTCGCAGGGACGTCGGCCGCATTGCCGTCGATGTCCAGGAGACCCGGAACGACCTCGCGAAGCCGTTCGACGCTGATGGCACCCTGGCGGACCACCCTGAGCGGCAGTGCTGTGGCGTCAACGATGGTGGACGGCAGGGCGTCAGCGTCCGCGTCGCCGTCCGGGCGCAATCCCCCTTCGAGGTAAACCTCGACGGATTCAGCGAGCTGGGTCATGGCTTCGGCGGCGGTGCGGGCAGCAGGCTGGCCGGTGCGGTTTGCGGAGGACACCGCCAACGGTCCGGTGAGAGTCAGCAGGTCCTGCGCGACGTCGTCGGCAGGCATCCGCAACGCAACAGTTCCCTTGGTCTCGCCCAGGTCCCAGTCCAGCGACGGCTGTGCGTGGAAAATCATGGTGAGGCCTCCCGGCCAGAACGCCTCAGCAAGCTTGCGGGCCTCTGCAGGGACGTCCGTTGCCAGTCCGTCCAGGGCGTTGAGACGCGGAATCAGAACGGGCGGCGGCATCTTCCGGCTGCGGCCCTTGGATGCGAGCAACAAGGTGACAGCCTGTGGCGAGAACGCGTCAGCACCGATTCCATAAACCGTGTCCGTCGGGAACACGACGCATTTGTGTTGGCGGATGGCCCGCTGGGCATTCTCCAGCCCTTCAGCCCGCTGGTCAGCTGCCGTGCAGTCATAGGTTGTGGTCACTGGCCTATTCTTTCATCACTTCATGCACGGACCCGCATCCACCGATCCGTGCCGCTTACTGGGCTTTGCCGTTTACCGGGCTGTTCCTTTACCCGGTCCGGCAAGGACGGCACTGGTGGCGCGTTCCCTGCCGTTGAGGTCCAGGTGCGTCGTCACGTCGGACCAGAGGCCGGACTTCTTCATCATGGCGGCGATCCACGTCGCCTGGACTTCGGCGTGTTCCATCACGAAGTAGCCGCCGGGAACCAGCAGCCGGGCGGCAGACGCTGCCGCCGCCGTCGGGAGCTCCATTCCGTCCGCTCCCCCGCCGTACAGGGCTTCTGGCGGATCGTGCAGCGCCACTTCGGGTTCGTTGGGGATTGCTTCCGCGGGAATGTAGGGCGGATTGGAGACGACGACGTCGAACGTTCCGTTGTGTTCCGGAAGCGCGTCGCGCAGGTCCCCCCGGAGGAGGGTGATGCCGAGCGGGCGCAGGTTCCGTTCGGCCCAGGCGTGGGCAAACTCGCTGAACTCCACGGCGTAGACTTCCGCGCCGGGGACTTCGAGTGCGATGGACCCTGCAATGGCACCGGATCCGGTGCCCAGGTCCACCACCTTGGGGCGGGCACGGCCCTGCAGCCGGTCCCTGTCGCCAAGCCAGTCAATGACCAGCTGCACCACGGATTCGGTTTCCGGCCGGGGAATGAAGACCCCCGGCCCCACGGCAAGCTGCAGGTAGCGGAAATGCGCCACACCGGTGATGTGCTGCAACGGCACCCGGCGCGCGCGCTCGGCCACCAGTTCGGCGTAACCCTCGGGAGCCGGGGAATCGACCAGGAGCATGGCTCTCAGCCTGCCCAGTCCGACGCCCAGGAGGTGGTCGGCCAGGAGCTCCGCGTCCACACGAGGGCTGGGGACACCGGCCTCGGCCAGGAGCGCGGTTGCCCGGCCGACAGCCTCCGCCAGGCTCAGTCCTGTTCCATGTGTCATCAAACGACCGGCCGGGGGCTATTCGCCGATGGCGTCCAGGCGGGCCTGTTCGTCCATCTCGATGGCCGACTGGATGACCGGTTCAAGGTCGCCGTTCATGACCTGGTCCAGGTTGTAGGCCTTGTAGCCGGTGCGGTGGTCCGCGATCCGGTTTTCCGGGTAGTTGTACGTGCGGATGCGCTCGGAACGGTCCATGGTGCGGATCTGCGACTTGCGCTGGGCCGAGTTCTCGGCGTCAATCTGCTCCTGCTGGTGCGCCAGGATGCGTGCCCGGAGCACGCGCATGCCGGCTTCACGGTTCTGCAGCTGGGACTTCTCGTTCTGCATGGCCACCACGATTCCGGTGGGAAGGTGGGTGATACGCACCGCGGAGTCGGTGGTGTTGACCGACTGCCCGCCGGGACCGGAGGACCGGTAGACGTCGATCTTGAGGTCATTCTGGTTGATCTCGAGTTCCTCGGGTTCGTCCACTTCGGGAAGAACCAGCACACCGGCAGCCGAGGTATGGATGCGGCCCTGGGATTCCGTCACCGGGACGCGCTGCACGCGGTGCACGCCGCCCTCGAATTTAAGTCTCGCGTAGACGCCCTCTGCGGGGTCGTTGGAGTTGCCCTTGACGGCCATCTGGACGTCCTTGTACCCGCCGAGGTCCGATTCGGTGGCGGAGATGAGTTCGGTCTTCCAGCCACGGGACTCCGCATAGCGGGAGTACATCCGCAGCAGGTCCGCAGCGAACAGAGCAGCTTCGTCGCCGCCTTCGCCGCCCTTGACCTCGAGGATCACGTTCCGGGCATCGTCCGGATCCCGCGGGATAAGGAGCCGGCGCAACTTGGCGGCAGCAGTCTCCAGTGAAGCCTCCAGTTCCGGCACCTCCGCCGCAAACTCGGGGTCCTCGTCCGCCATTTCCTTGGCAGCCGCCAGGTCGTCGCGGATGCTTTCCCAACGGTGGTAGGCCTCCACAATTCCGTTCAGTTGGGCAGAACGCCGCCCCAGTTTCCGGGCAAGCTTCTGGTCAGCATAAACAGCAGGATCCCCCAGCTGCGCCTGGATAGCAGCATGCTCATCCAGCAGGCCCTGTACGGACTCAAACATTTTCACAACCTCTTTCGACTCTTACAAGTCTAGTTTCCCGGGACTTAACGACGAACCGCCCAAAGTGTGCCGACCACAGGGTCGGCACACTTTGAGCGGTGAACGTAGCTACTTGTCGTTATCCGACTTCGCACCAAGCGTCGTCTTCTGGACCTGCATGAGGAACTCGACGTTGCTCTGCGTCTCCCGGATCTTGTTGGTCAGCAGCTCAAGGCTCTGCTGCGTTTCGAGTCCGGAGAGGACGCGGCGCAGCTTCCACATGATCTTGACTTCCTCGGGGGAAAGCAGGTTCTCTTCGCGGCGGGTACCGGACGCGTTGACGTCCACGGCCGGGAAGATGCGCTTGTCCGCGAGCTGGCGGGACAGGCGCAGTTCCATGTTGCCGGTTCCCTTGAACTCTTCGAAAATGACCTCGTCCATCTTGGAACCGGTCTCGACGAGCGCGGTGGCCAGGATGGTGAGCGAGCCGCCGTTTTCGATGTTGCGGGCGGCACCGAAGAAGCGCTTCGGCGGGTACAGGGCTGCCGAGTCGACGCCACCTGAGAGGATACGGCCGGAAGCCGGCGCCGCCAGGTTGTAGGCACGGCCCAGTCGGGTCATCGAGTCGAGGAGAACCACAACGTCCATGCCCATTTCCACGAGGCGCTTGGCGCGTTCGATGGAGAGCTCGGCCACGGTGGTGTGGTCGTCGGCGGGACGGTCGAAGGTGGAGGCAATGACCTCGCCCTTGACGGTGCGCTGCATGTCCGTGACTTCTTCAGGGCGTTCGTCAACGAGCACCATCATGAGGTGGACCTCAGGATTGTTGGTGGTGATGGCGTTGGCGATGGACTGCAGGATGAGCGTCTTGCCGGCCTTCGGCGGCGAAACGATCAGGCCGCGCTGGCCCTTGCCGATCGGGGCAACCAGGTCGATGACGCGGGGGCCGATCTTCTTGGGGTCCGTCTCGAGGCGCAGGCGCTCCGAGGGGTACAGCGGGACGAGCTTCGCGAATTCGACGCGGTCCTTGAGCTCCTCGGGGGTCTTGCCGTTGACGGAGGTGACGCGGACCAGGGCGTTGAACTTCTGGCGGGCAGACTGCTGGCTGCGGTCTTCGCCTTCACGCGGTGCGCGGATGGCGCCGACCACGGCGTCGCCCTTGCGCAGGTTGTACTTCTTGACCTGGGCGAGGGACACGTAGACGTCGTTCGGACCCGGCAGGTAACCGGAGGTGCGGATGAACGCGTAGTTCTCCAGCACGTCCAGGATGCCGGCGACGGGCAGCAGGACATCGTCCTCGGTGACCTCGACGTCGTCGACGTCCGGTCCCTGGGCGCGTCCACGACGGCGGTCGTTACGGTCGCGGAACCGGTCGTTGCGGGAGTTGTCCCGGTTGTCCTGGCCCTGGCCGCCTGAGCGGTCGTTGCGGTCGTTGCGGTCACGGCGGTTGCGGCGGTTGCGGCGGCTTCCGCCGTCCGAATCGTCGCTGTCGCGGGTGTTGTCGCGGGTGTCATCGCGGCGCGGCGCACCGGAGGTGTCTCCACCATCGCGACCGCCGCGGGTGCGGGTTGACTGGCGTTCGTTGCGCTGACCGGCGTCGGCTGCTTCGCCGCCCTGGTCTGCACCGCGCTGTTCGCGCTGTTCCCCGGCACGCTGTTCAGTGCGCTGTTCAGCAACACGCTGTTCGGCAGGAGCCTCGGCCTGTGTTTCGCTTTCGGCGGCCGGTGCAGTCGCCTGGGCTGCCGCTTCACCGCGGCGGCGGTTGCGGGTGCGCGGCTGGCGGCGCTCTGCAGCTTCCGGGGCGGCACCTTCGGACACGGCGGCCTGGCCGGCGTCAGGAGCGGACGCGGCCGCGGGGGCCTCGCTGGGAGCAGTTTCCGGAGCCTCGGTGGCGGGAGGGGTGATCACGCCGTCGCTGCCTGCGCGGCGGCTGCGGCCGCGCCGGGCACGGGTGCCTTCCTGGGCGGGAGCCTCGGCGGCTTCCGCTGCGGTTCCGGCCGCAGGTGCGCCTGCTGCAGGTGCAGCTGCAGCCGGAGCCGTGGCCCGGGCCGAGATAGTCTCGCCGGTCTTCTCGGCACCCTTGGCAGGAGCCTTGGTGGTTGGAGTACCCGCACGATGGGCGGAAATGGCGGTCACCAGATCGCCCTTGCGCATGCGGGATCCGCCGGAGATACCCAACTGGCTGGCGAGGGCCTGCAGCTGGGCGAGCTTAAGGCCGGCAAGGCCGCTGCTCTTTGCGGGTGCTGCCGACAACTCGGTAGCAGAAGATGTGTCCACAGCTGGAGACAGCTCAGTGGTTTCGGTCACGAAGGATCCTTCCCCCTCGACGGCGTCCAGACTGGGAGCTGGACGCGATGATTTGATCTGGGCTGCAGTTCAGATCTACAGCCGGATTTCGGCCTTGCCGGATGGAATTTCGGCCAGCAGGGCCGGATACTGATACGCCTCGACCACTCCAACAAGAGACCGGAATGGCGGACTGACGGTTCAGGGGTGCAAAACTATTCTGCAGATTCCTGCGACAGACCAAGCAGGCGGCACCGGAGACTGTTGCGCAGTTGAAGTTCAGAGCAGCAAACGATTAGACAGGCGCCATGGCCAACATCGGATTCTTTTGACTGCGGGTTCTGGTTCTTATAACTAACTGCCTGCGGGATTACCGCCGGTGCACTCCCACTTTAGCACCTTCAACGTCCACCGCCAGCTTCATCACACGCCATCCCACATCCGGCGTGTTGGCCCGGGTATAGGCCCCGATGAAGTCCACCACGGCCGCTGCCTCTTCTTCGCCGTTGGCGAGCACCAGCACAGTCGGCCCGGCCCCGGAAACAACGGCCGCGTGTCCGGCGTAGCGCAGTGCGCGGATCAGGTCCGCGCTGGGGCGCATGGCCTCAGCCCGGTAGCTCTGGTGGAGATAGTCTTCCGTGCCCGCCAGCAGGAATTCAGGCTTGCTGGTGAGTGCGTGGATGAGCAGCGCCGCCCGGCCGGAGTTCATCGCAGCGGCGTGATGGCCCACTGACGCCGGCAGCAGCGCACGTGCGGCTTCGGTGGACAGCTCATAGTCAGGTACTGCGACAACGGGAACCACGGAGTCCGCCACGGTGGCGCAGGTGCTGCTGTACTGGTCACTGTCCTGCCACGACAGCGCCAGACCGCCGAATATGGCCGGTGCGACGTTGTCAGGGTGGCCTTCCATTTCGCTGGTGAGCTGCAGGATCCAGTCCTTGCCGCGGCGCGAATCCTCCGGAACGAGGGCATTGGCTGCGGTAACGGCGGCCACGACGGCCGATGCCGAGGAGCCCAGGCCGCGGCCGTGCGGGTTGACGTTGTCGGCTGTGATCCTCAGGCCCTCGTGCCGGAAACCCAACCGGTGCAGGGCCACGGTGATCGCCTTGACCACCAGGTGGCTCGCGTCGCGCGGAAGCGTCTCCGCGCCTTCGCCGCTGAGTTCGAATTCAAGCTCGCCGCTGCCGAGGGTTTCCACGGTCAACGTGTCGTGGAGCGAAAGGGCCAGCCCCAGGCTGTCGTATCCCGGTCCCAGGTTGGCGCTGGTGGCAGGCACGCGGACGGTCACCAGCTGCCCGGCCGGGACTGCCGGCGCGCCTGCGGCGGACTCGGCCGGGACGGTGAGGGTGGTTTCCAAGGCTATTTTTCTTCCAGGCCCAGCTCGGCGGCCACAGTGACCACATCGTTGGACACCTTGACCGGCTGGACATCGCTGCCGTCTTCGGTGCGCAGCGCCCACTGCGGGTCCTTCAGTCCGTGGCCGGTCACCGTGATCACGATGGTCTTTCCGGCGGGGACTTGCCCGGCGGCGTGCTTCTTGATCAGGCCTGCAACGCCGGCGGCGGAACCGGGTTCAACGAAGACGCCTTCCTTGGCGGACAGCCAGCGGTGCGCTGCCAGGATTTCGTCGTCGGTAACCGCTTCGATCAGCCCGCCGGATTCGTCACGGGCGGCGATGGCGCCGTCCCAGGACGCGGGGTTCCCGATCCGGATTGCCGTGGCGATGGTGTCCGGCTCGGTGATGGGGTGGCCGGCGACAAACGGCGCCGCCCCGGCGGCCTGGAAGCCCCACATTTGCGGGGTCCTGGTGGACACGGCAGGAAGGGTGCCGGCAGTGTCGGATTCGAACGGTGCCGAGTACTCCTTGTAGCCCTTCCAGTACGCGGTGATATTACCGGCATTCCCTACCGGAAGGACGTGGATGTCCGGGGCGTCGCCGAGTGCGTCCACGACTTCGAAAGCGCCGGTTTTCTGCCCCTGGATCCGGGCCGGGTTGACGGAGTTCACCAGGAATACCGGGTAGGACTCCCCCAGCTTCCGGGCGATGTCCAGGCAGTTGTCGAAGTTCCCGTCCACCTGCAGGAGGGTGGCGCCGTGGGCGATCGCCTGGCTGAGCTTGCCCATGGAAATCTTGCCTTCCGGGACCAGCACGGCGCACTTGAGGCCCGCTGCCGTGGCATAGGCCGCCGCGGACGCGGAGGTGTTACCGGTGGAGGCGCACACCACGGCCTCGGCGCCGGAGGCCACCGCGGCAGTCATGGCCATGGTCATGCCCCGGTCCTTGAAGGAACCGGTGGGATTCATGCCTTCCACCTTGAGGTACACGGTGGAACCGGTCAGCTCGGAGAGCTTCTGCGCGTGGACAAGCGGCGTGCCGCCCTCACCGAGGGTGATGACCTTGGTGCTTTCCGTTACGGGCAAACGATCAGCGTATTCGCGGATGACACCGCGCCATTGGTGAGCCACTTAGACTCCTTCTACCCGCAGTACGGATGTAACGGAATTGATGACGTCGAGGCCCTTCACGGCCTGGACGGTTGCTGCCAGTGCAGCTTCGGTTGCGCGGTGGGTGACGATCCGCAGTTCGGCCGATTCCACGTTGGAGTCGGCGTCGCGGTGGATGGTCTGGCGCATGATCTCGATGGACACGCCGTGCTCCGCGAACAGTTGGGCGATCTTTGCCAGCACACCCGGCTGGTCGGCAACGTCAAGGCCGATGTAGTAGCTGGTGTTGACGGCGTCGATCGGCAGGGCGGGGACCTTGCCAATGGTGGTCTCGGTCTGCGCAGGGCCGCCCAGGACAATCCGGCGTGCGGCGGAGACGAGGTCGCCCAGTACGGCCGATGCCGTGGGAGTACCGCCGGCGCCCTGGCCGTAGAACATCAGCTCGCCGGCATTCTCGGCCTCAACGAAGACGGCATTAAAGGCACCGTGGACGGCGGCCAGCGGGTGCTCGCGCGGCAGCAGGGTGGGGTGCACTCGGACAGACACGCCCTCGCTACCGTCTGCGGCGGTCAGCTTCTCAGCAATGGCCAGCAGCTTGATGACGAACCCGGCGTCCTTGGCCGCGGCGATGTCCGCCGCGCTGACGCCGGTGATGCCTTCGCAATGGACGTTTTCGAGGTCAAAACGGGTATGGAAGGACAGCGAGGCGAGGATGGCTGCCTTGGCCGCGGCGTCGAGTCCGCCCACATCGGCGGTGGGGTCCGCCTCCGCGTAGCCCAGGCGCTGCGCCTCGGCCAGGGCGTCCGCGAACGTCGCGCCCGTGGTGTCCATCTGGTCCAGGATGAAGTTGGTGGTGCCGTTCACGATGCCCAGCACCCGGGTAATACGGTCACCGGAGAGGCTGTCGCGGATGGGGCGCAGGATGGGGATGGCGCCGGCCACCGCTGCTTCGTAGGACAGCTGGACGCCTGCTTTGTCCGCAGCTTCATAGAGCGTGGGGCCGTCCTGGGCCAGGAGGGCCTTGTTGCCGGTGACCACGCAGGCCCCGTTCTGGATGGCGGCGAGAATCAGGGAACGGGCAGGTTCGATGCCGCCCATCAGTTCGATCACGAGGTCCGCGTCCTTGACCAAGGTGTCTGCGTCCGTGGTGAAGAGTTCCCGCGGCAGCTCAACGTCACGGGGTGCATCGATGGTGCGTACGGCGATGCCGGTCAGCTCCAGGCGGGCTCCGGTGCGTGCGGCCAGTGCGTCGGCGTCATCAATGAGAATCCGCGCCACCTGGGCCCCAACGTTGCCACAGCCCAGCAGGGCTACCTTCAGGGTTCGCAATTCAGTCATTCAGACTCCCATGTCGCGGTTCAGCAGATCTTGTTCGGTTTCCCCGCGGACAATCAGCCGGGCTGATCCGTCGCGCACAGCGACAACGCCCGGCCGGGCCAGATAGTTGTAGTTGCTGGAGAGGGCCCAGCAGTAGGCGCCGGTCCCCGGTACAGCGAGCAGATCACCGGCTGCCACGTCCTCGGGCAGATATACATCTCTAACAACTATGTCGCCGCTCTCGCAATGTTTGCCCACTACGCGGGACAACTGCGGTGCCGCGCCGGAGGTCCGCGAGGCCACAATCGCCGAATAATCCGCGTCGTAGAGCACCGGGCGGGCGTTGTCGCTCATGCCGCCGTCCACCGACACATAGCGGCGCGGGTACGTAACGTTTTTTGCCGTGTTTCCTGCCTGGTCGGCCGCTGCGCCGTCCGCAGCGGCCGGCGCGTCAACGCGGACGGTCTTGAGCGTTCCCACTTCGTAAAGCGTGAACGTGGAGGTGCCCACGATGGCGCGCCCCGGCTCGATCGAGATCCGGGGGGCCGTGATGCCCAGTTCCTCGCAGGTGGAACGCACGACGGCGGCCATCGCCTGTGCGATCTCTGCGGGAGGCCGTGGGGTGTCCACCGGGGTGTACGCGATGCCGTAACCGCCACCGAGGTCCAGTTCAGGCAGGACGATGGAGTACTTTTCCTGCATTGCAGCCAGGAAACGGAGCAGCTTCACCGCAGCCAGCGCGAAGCCGTCCGGTTCGAAGATCTGTGAGCCGATGTGGCAGTGCAGGCCCAGGAGCTCGATGCCGGCGAAGCCCGTGGCGGCGGCCACGGCCTCCTCCGCCGCGGACAGGCCGGCCTGGTCCGTGGAGTCTTCTGCCATGGAGAGACCGAATTTCTGGTCCTCATGCGCGGTGGCAATGAACTCGTGGGTGTGGGCGTGCACGCCCGGGGTCAGCCGCAGCATGACCCTGGCCGTTTCGCCGCGGGCAGACGCGATCGCGGCGATGCGCTCCAGCTCGGCAAGGCTGTCCACCACGATCCGGCCCAGCTTCATGTCCAGGGCACGGTGGATCTCGGCGTCGGATTTATTGTTTCCGTGCAGGGCGACGTCTGCTCCCGGGATGCCCGCGCGGGCGGCGACGGCGAGTTCCCCGCCGGAGGCGGTGTCCAGGCGCAGCCCTTCCTCCTCCACCCAGCGGACAACCGCGGTGCACAGGAACGACTTCCCGGCGTAGTAGACGTCCACTCCCCCGCAGATGTCAGCGAACGCGTCGTTGAAGGCATCGCTGAAGGCGCGCGCCCGGGCCCGGAAGTCGTTCTCGCTCATCACGAACAGCGGCGTGCCGAACTCGTGCTGGAGCTCGCTGACCGGAATGCCGTCAATGGCGAGCTCGCCGGCGTCGTTCCGGGCGACGCCGGCGGCCCACATGGGCTCGTGGAGCGCGTTGAGGTCTGCCGGGACGTCGAGCCACTCCGGGGCCAGGGGGGATGCTTGATTCAAGGAATTCCCGGGCTGTGCTGACATGGGGGTCACATCCGTTCCGGCGCCGAAACGCCTAGCAGTTCCAGGCCGTTGGCCAGCACCTGGCTCGTGGCATCGTTGAGCCACAGCCGCGTGCGGTTGACGTCGGTGATGGGCTCATCGCCCTGCGGCGCCACGCGGCAGGCGTCATACCAGCGGTGGTATGCGCCGGCAATGACCTCCAGGTGGCGGGCCACGCGGTGCGGTTCACGCAGCTCGGCGGCCTTGGCCACGATGGAGGGGTAGCTGCCCAGGTAGGAGAGCAGTTCATTCTCCGTAGCGTGGTCCAGGAGCGAGGCGTCGAACGCGTCTTTTCCATCAACGCGGCGTTCCACTCCGGCAGCCACGGCGTTGCGGGCTGTGCCGCGGGAGCGTGCATGCGCGTACTGCACGTAGAACACCGGGTTCTCGTTGCTGTGCTTCTTCAGCAGCTCGGGATCCAGGGTGAGCGGGGAGTCCGCCGGGAAGCGCGCCAGCGAATAACGGACGGCGTCCTTGCCCAGCCAGGAAATGAGGTCCTTGAGCTCGATGATGTTGCCCGCGCGTTTGGACAGCTTGGCGCCGTTCACCGACACGAGCTGGCCGATCAGCACCTCGATGTTGGCCTCGGGATCGTCTCCGGCGGCAGCGGCGATGGCCTTCAGCCGGTTGATGTAGCCGTGGTGGTCTGCTCCCAGCAGGTAGATCTTCTGATCGAAGCCGCGGTCCTTCTTGGAGAGGTAGTAAGCGGCATCCGCAGCGAAGTAGGTCGGTTCGCCGTTCGCCCGGATCATCACCCGGTCCTTGTCGTCACCGAAGTCCGTGGTGCGCAGCCAGACGGCACCGCCGTCGTCGAACACGTGGCCCTGCTCGCGAAGGCGGGCGACGGCACTTTCGATGGCGCCGGCGTCGTGCAGTTCCTGCTCCGAGAAGTAGACGTCAAAGGCGACGCCGAAGTCGGCGAGGGTGTCCTTGATGTCCTTCATCTGCGCCTTGTACGCGGCGCCACGGATCACCGGCAGCGCCGCGACGTCGGTCAGTTCCCGGATGTCCGGGTGTTCCGTCAGGACGTGGTGGCCCAGCTCGGAAATGTACTCGCCGGGGTAGCCTCCCTCAGGCACCCCGCGTCCGTGCAGCCGGGACAGTACGGAATGGGCGAAGACGTTCATCTGCGATCCGGCGTCATTGATGTAGTACTCGGCAGTGACCTTTGCGCCCGACGCCCGGAGCACCCGTGCGATCGAGTCGCCCAGCGCCGCCCAGCGGGTGTGGCCGATGTGCAGCGGACCGGTGGGGTTGGCGGAGACGAATTCCATGTTGACCACATGCCCGGCGAGCGCCGAGTTGGTACCGTACTCCGGGCCGGCTTCGACGATGGCCTTGGCGAGAGCCCCTGCGGCCGCGGCGTCCACCGTGATGTTCAGGAAGCCCGGGCCGGCGATGTCCACGGCTGAAACGCCGTCGATGGTCGCGAGCCGGGTGCTGAGGACGGTGGCGAACTCCCGGGGGTTGACCCCGGCCTGCTTGGACAGCTGGAGGGCTATGTTCGTGGCCCAGTCGCCGTGGTCCCGGTTCTTCGGCCGCTCCACGCGCACCTCGTCCGGCACGGCGGACGCGGAAAGAGTGATTTCACCGGCGGCGACGGCGTCTTTCAGGCAGGCGGATATGGCGAGGGAGAGTTCTTCGGGAGTCACGCGTCTAGCCTACCGGTGGCCCGCGAAAGCCGCGGAATCGGGGCAAGGCCATGACGCCGATAGCGCGCACCGGAAGGCATGGGCTTGGTCACAGGCTGAACCATTACGCTGATTCCAACGTTGTCCATCCTGTAACTGCCTGCAACTACACGAAACGAGCCCTGCATGAGCTTCCCCGTACGCAAGAGCCTCTTCGTCGGCATCGCCGGCATGTCCCTGATCGGAACCGTAGCCGGCTGCGCGCCGTCCGCCCAGGCACCCGCCGCCCAGTCCGCTGCTGCCACAACCGGCAGCGCCCCGATCGCCGGGACGGGCGCCTCTTCCCCGGGGGCGACCGGCTACAAGGACGGCACGTACAGCGCGGACGGAAATTATGTCTCCCCCAACGGCACGGAAACCGTGGGCGTTGAGCTGACGCTTGCAGGCGGCACGGTCTCCGGCGTAAACATCACCCAGCATCCGTCCAACCCCAACACCCGCAAGTTCCAGGGCGAGTTCGCCGGCGGCATCGCGGCGCAGATCGTGGGCAAGAAGCTGGATGAACTGAATGTTTCCAAGGTTGCCGGTTCCTCACTCACGAGCGGAGGCTTCAACCAGGCCGTGGAGAAGATCAAGGCCGAAGCCCAGTAAGTACCCCTGATCCCGCCTACCACGCCAAGAGGAGATAACGTGCCGCACCCGGGCTGGGCAGCGTTCAGTTTCGACGGAATCGGAACCAGCTGGGAGATTTCAACGCCGGGCACCCTGGACGGCGGCCAGCGCCGCCGGCTGCTCGACGTGGTGGAGACGTACGACGCCGCGTGGTCCCGTTTCCGTCCTGACTCGATTGTGGCGCAGGCGGCCAGGGAGCCCGGCCGCTTCCGGATGCCGGACGGTGCAGGCGCGCTGGGCCGCCTGTACCGGAGCCTGTACCGGCTGACGGACGGCGCCATGACGCCGCTGATCGGCGGCAGCCTGGAACAGCTTGGCTACGATCCGGATTATTCGCTCCGGCCGCGCGGAATCCCGCTGCCCGCCCCGCTGTGGGACGAGGTGCTGGACTGGCAGGACACCGTGGTGACCACCAGCGCTCCCGTGGTGCTGGACGTCGGAGCTGCCGGCAAGGGGCAGCTCGCGGATTTGCTAGCCGCGGAACTCCGGTCGCAGGGCATCACGGAACACTTCATCGACGCCAGCGGCGACCTGCTCAATTCCGGCCCCGTGCCCGTGTCCGTGGGCCTGGAGCACCCGTACGATCCCGGCCGCGCCATCGGCACGATCAGCCTGGGCGCGGGAGCCCTGTGCGCCTCGGCAGCCAACCGCAGGGGGTGGGGCGACGGGCTTCACCATGTGCTGGACGGCACCACGGGGGCTCCGGTCAGGACAGTGGTTGCCACGTGGGCACTCGCCGGCAATGCCATGACGGCCGACGCCCTGGCCACGGCGTTGTTCTTCGTTTCCGGCAAGGCGCTTGAGCAGGATTTTGATTTTTCCTGGCTTACGGTCTTCTCGGACGGAAGCGCCGCCTACTCAGCAGGTTTCGAAGGAGTGCTGTTCGAATGAGTTCCATGATCCAGCGTGCGGACACGTCCTTGAACCGCTTCACCATGTACCGCCTGGTGTTGTGGGTGCTCGCCGTACTTGCCGCGTACAGCCTGGTGCTCAATGTCCTGGGCTGGCTGACGTTCGGCATCCCCGAAATGCTCACGCACCTGGTGCTCTGCCTGGGACTGACCTACGTCTCGAACCGCGGGCTTGCTGCGCTGTTCCATGTCCGGCCGCACTCGGAATCATCCCTGATAACCGGTTTGCTGCTGTATTTCCTGTTCTGGCCCAGTTTCAAGGC
The DNA here is from genome assembly GCF_017833075.1 of Arthrobacter sp. PvP103. Lineage (NCBI taxonomy): Bacteria > Bacillati > Actinomycetota > Actinomycetes > Micrococcales > Micrococcaceae > Arthrobacter > Arthrobacter sp. PvP103. Next base: position 670,434 of record NZ_JAFIBQ010000001.1, read on the forward strand.
GCTGGATATTGGGGGCGTCGCACTCGCCTGCATCTTGGCATCAGCGTCGAAATACGCCTTGGCCTGGCGCGGCAGGCACATTTTCAACCCGGCTGCGGCCGGGGCGTTTGTGACCGGGCTGACCGGCCTTAACATCGCCACGTGGTGGGCGGCCACTCCCGCGATGCTCTTCCTCCTGGTCCCCGGCATCCTGCTGGTGCTCTACCGCACCCGCAAGATGCTCATGGGCGCCGTGTTCACCGTGGTTTCAGTTTCCATCGTGGCCACGGAACTCCTCCGGGCCGGGATGTCGCCGGGCCAGGCACTGTGGCAGCCTCTCGCCCAACGGCCCGTGCTGTTCTTCGTGGGCTTCATGCTGACCGAACCGCTGACCCTTCCGCCCCGGCGCCGGCAGCAGCTGGCGCTCGCCGCCGTCGTCGGCGTTGTCTTTGCCGTCCCCTACAACCTGGGGTTCGTGGCGAACTCTCCTGAACTGGCCCTGCTGGTGGGGAACCTGCTCGCGTTCCTGGCGGGGCAGCGCGGCGGTATCCGGCTGAACTTCCAGGAGTCGCGGCCCCTGACGCCGACGACGACGGAATTCAGCTTCCTGCCCGACCGCGCGGTGCGGTTCGTGCCCGGACAGTACATCGAACTGCACCTGCCCCATGGCAGGTCGGACGGCAAGGGCCTGCGGAGGGTCTTCAGCCTGACCAGCGCCCCGGACGCACAGGACGTGACGATCGGCGTGGGCACGGCCGAGCCCGTGTCCGCCGCCAAGCGTGCCCTGCTCGCGCTGCGGCCCGGGGACTCCGTGACGGCCACCGCGGTGGGTGGCGACTTCGTCCTCCCGGACGGGTCCCGCGGGCCGGTCCTGCTGGTGGCGGCCGGCATCGGCATCACCCCCTACCTTGCCCAGCTCGCCCCAGGTGCGGCCAGGAACCGGGACGTCGTCCTACTGTACCTGGCAAAGTCGGCGGCAGAACTCGCCTACGCGGATGCGCTGGAACAGTCCGGCGCCCGGGTCATTGCCCGGCTCTCCGACGGTTCCGCGCCGCCGCCGTTCATGGAAGACGCCAGCACGGTCTCCCCGCCGCCGGAGCGGATCGACGGCGCGGCCCTCAAGGAACTGGTTCCGGACATTGCCGCCCGCGAAGTGTTCATTTCCGGCTCGCCCGCCAGCGTCCGCTCGCTCCGGGCTGCCGCCCGCAGTGCAGGTGCGCGGCGGATCCGTACCGATTCGTTTTCCGGATACTGAACGCCGATTTTCCTTTGAAGGCCACCTTCCTGCTAAGCTCTAGGACGTCCCGCCGGAAACGGCAGGAAACCCTGATTGCCCTCGTAGCTCAGGGGATAGAGCGTCTGCCTCCGGAGCAGAAGGTCGTAGGTTCGAATCCTATCGAGGGCACAGACAAACCCCGCCAGCCCAGCTGGCGGGGTTTCCTGCTTAAGGCGTGTCCCGCCGCAATGTCGTAACCCCCTCGTAGGCTGTCTTCATCGCCGACGAGTAAAGGGGACATATATGTACTGCTCCATCATCCCGCCCTACATGCTGCGGCGCCTTGCGGCACAGCACGAACCCCGCCTGTACGCGGTGGCCCGGGCGGCGAAGGAAGCCCTGCTTCATATCAGGTCCATCCAGGCCAGCCGCGCGCTTCCGCTGCCGGCAGTCCCGTCCGGTATCCGGCAGCTGAAGCCAGGTCCGCCGAACCGCACCGTGTATGACGCCGGGACCTCCGAGTCCCTTCCCGGCCAGCTGGTCCGCAAGGAGGGTGAACCCGCCACGGGAGACCCCTCGGCGGATGAGGCCTACGACGGACTGGGACACACCCACCGGCTTTACGCAGAGGCCTTCGGCCGGAACTCGATCGACGGCCAGGGGCTCGCCCTGGATGCCAGCGTGCATTTTGGGAAGCTCTACGACAACGCCTTCTGGGACGGACACCAGATGGTGTTCGGGGACGGCGACGGCGAAATCTTCCAGCGTTTCACCCGGTCCCTGAGCGTCATTGGCCACGAGCTGGCGCACGGCGTGACGCAGCATTCCGCCGGACTCGTCTACCGGAACCAGGCCGGTGCCATCAACGAATCGCTGTCGGACGTGTTCGGCGCACTGGTGGAACAGTACCTCGCGCAGCAGTCGGCATCGGAGGCCAGCTGGCTGATCGGGGAAAACCTGTTCACCGACAAGGTGCAAGGCTCAGCCCTGAGGTCGTTGAAGGCTCCCGGCACCGCGTACGACGACGACGTGCTGGGCAAGGATCCCCAGCCGGACTCCATGGATTCCTACGTCCGGACCAGCGCGGACAACGGCGGCGTGCACATCAACTCCGGCATCCCCAACCGCGCGTTCTACCTCGTGGCGTCGGCACTTGGCGGCAACGCCTGGGAAACCCCGGGCCGGATCTGGTACGACGCCCTTACCGGAGGTTCGCTGCCTGCCAACGCAACGTTTACCAAGTTCGCCAAGGCCACGGCCGCGTCGGCCGCAGAACTGTTCGGCGCCGGTTCCCCGGAACATGACGCCGTCCGGAAGGCGTGGGAAACTGTGAAGGTAAAGCTGTAACTGGGATCGCCGCCGGAGCGGTCAGCCGGCGGCCAGGCAGTACAGGAAGCACAGGAAACCAGGCCATGAAGATCACTGTCCAGCGCAGCGGCGGGATTGCTGCGCTCAAGCGGGTGTGGAGCATCCAGGCCACGACCCCCACGGACAAGAGCCGCTGGGAGCCGCTTGTGGAGGCCTGCCCGTGGGACGCCGTGCCGCGCACGGCCGAGGCGGGCGGCCAGCCGGACCGGTTTATGTATTCGATCAAAGCCGGCCAGCACCGCGCCACCCTCCCGGAACAGGCCGTCACCGGCCCGTGGCGCGTCCTTGTCGACAACACCAGGGCAGCGGCCGAGGCCGCAAGGAACGGCGAGCGCCGTCCGGATTAGCAACGCCCCGTCTTCACGTGCCCTGCCCCACCCGCCCTGTCTTCAGGTGCCGGGTGCTAGACGGCGGGTTCCAGGTGGCCGCGGAAGGCCCGCCGGTAGGATTGCGGACTCGTCGCCAGCACTTTGCCGAAATGGTGCCGGAGCAGCACGGAATGGCCGAACCCCGCCTCCCGGGCAATCTCGTCGATGTTGAGCTCCGTTGATTCCAGCAACTCCTGCGCCCGCAGCACCCGCTGGGAGTTGAGCCACGCAGCAGGCGTGGCGCCAGTTTCGGCCCGGAAGCGGCGCGCGAAAGTCCGCGGCGACATGTGGACCCGCGCCGCGAGCTCATTGACTGTGTGGTCGTGTTCGAGGTTCCGGACCATCCACTGCAGCAGTTCCTCCATGGGCTGTGACCCGCAGGACGGAATGGGCCGGTCGATGAACTGGGCCTGCCCGCCGTCGCGGTGGGGCGGGACCACCATGTCGCGGGCGATGCTCGCTGCCACGCCGGCTCCGAGTTCCACGCGCACCAAGTGGAGGCAGGCGTCGATGCCCGCCGCGGTCCCGGCGCTGCTGATGATCCGGCCGTCCTGTACGTACAGGACATTCTCGTCCACCAGCGCCGCCGGGTAGCGGCTGGCCAGTTCCCGGGAAAAGTGCCAGTGCGTGGTGCAGCGGCGGCCGTCGAGCAGGCCGGCACGCGCCAGGGCAAAAGCGCCCGAACAGATGGACATCACCCAGGCTCCGCGCGAATGGGCGGCCCGCAGCGCATCCAGCACCGTTTCAGGGACGTCCTGGTCATGGCCGTAGGGAGCCATGATCACCAGGTCGGCATCCGCAGCCGCCTCCAGGCCCAGGTCGATGTGCATGGTCAGCCCTGACTTGAGCCGGACATCACCCGGCTTCGGCGTGCAGACCCGGAAATCGAAGGCCGGCACACCGCTCCCCCGCGCCGACCTGTCAATGCCGAACACCTCGAAGGCGGTCCCGAACTCGAAGATGGAGAAGTTGGGTACGACAATCACTGCCACTGAGTTGAGCATGCTTCCATTGTGGCAGAAATTAGAGCTTTTTGGGCATTTCTGCCACTGTTTTGCCGAAGGTAACGGGAGAAACATAGAGGCATGGAAACCTTCGGAGTTGTACTCATCGTCCTGTTGCTCATCGTCCTTCCGGCCACCATCGCCGCACTCCTCAAAGACGGTCGGGGCCACACTCCTCCCGAACGCTCGGAGCAGGACTGGTCCGCGCTGGACCTGCCAAGCATCAGCTACACCCTGCGGAACTACTGACAGCGGTGACGCCCGGATTCCGTTTCACCCCGGACAGCGGGCACAAGAACAAGGAAGGACCCGGCCCGCCTATGGGCCGGGTCCTTCGCCGTCGGACAACAGAACGCAGCAGCCGGCCCCGGCCGCAGTAGACTGTGTCCAGCCATGACTTTTCATATTTCCTACCCCGCCGAGCTGCCGGTTTCCGAGCGCCGCGAGGACCTGATGGCCGCCATCGCGGCCAACCAGGTGACGATCATCGCCGGCGAGACCGGCTCCGGCAAGACCACCCAGATCCCCAAGATGTGCCTGGAACTGGGCCTGGGCGAGAACGGACTGATCGGCCACACCCAGCCGCGCCGCCTTGCGGCCCGGACCGTGGCGGAGCGCATTGCCGAGGAACTCGGCGTCGAGATCGGCCAGGAGGTGGGCTTCCAGGTCCGCTTCACTGGCGAGGTCAGCCGGTCCACCAAGGTCAAGCTCATGACGGACGGCATCCTGCTGGCGGAAATCCAGCGGGACAAGCTGCTGCGCAAGTACAACGCCATCATCATCGACGAGGCCCACGAGCGAAGCCTCAACATCGACTTCATCCTCGGGTACCTCAAGCGGATCCTGCCGCAGCGCCCCGACCTGAAAATCATCATCACCTCCGCCACCATCGATCCCGAACGGTTCGCCAAGCACTTCGGCACCGAGGAGGAGCCCTCCCCGATCATCGAGGTGTCCGGACGGACATTCCCGGTGGAAATCCGGTACCGGCCGCTGTCCCAGCCGGCGGGCGGGGTGCCCGGCAGCGGAGACGATGACGAAGCTGTCGCGGCCTCCGACGACGAACTCGAGGAGGACCGTGACCCGCTTGACGCCGTCTGCGACGCCGTCGACGAGCTGGCGCTCGAAGCGCCGGGCGACATCCTTATCTTCTTCTCCGGCGAGCGCGAAATCCGGGACGCCGCCGAAGCGCTCAACGCCCGGATCCAGTCCAACCGGCGGCTGGCCGGCACGGAGGTTCTCCCCCTCTTCGCCCGGCTGAGCCTGCAGGAACAGCACAAGGTTTTCCACCCCGGCAGCAAACGACGGATCGTGCTGGCCACCAACGTCGCTGAGACGTCCCTCACCGTGCCCGGCATCAAGTACGTTGTGGACACCGGCACGGCGCGCATCTCGCGTTACTCCCACCGGACCAAAGTGCAGCGGCTGCCGATCGAACGTGTGTCCCAGGCTTCGGCCAACCAGCGTTCCGGCCGCTGCGGCCGCGTGTCCGACGGCATCGCCATCCGGCTCTACTCGGAAGACGACTTCGAGTCCAGGCCGCAGTTCACCGACCCGGAGATCCTGCGCACCAACCTCGCGGCAGTCATCCTGCAGATGACCGCCATGGGGGTGGCCCGCGGGCCCAAGGACGTGGAGAACTTCCCTTTCGTGGAGCCTCCGGATTCACGCGCCATCAACGACGGCGTCACGCTCCTGCGCGAACTCGGCGCCGTGAGCGCCGCCCGTCCGCAGGGCGCCGCGGGCGCTGCCGCAGGCAGGAACGGCGGCGGACTGACCGCCGTCGGGCAAAAGCTCGCCCAGCTGCCGGTGGACCCGCGGCTGGGCCGGATGATCGTTGAGGCGGGCAAACGCGGCTGCGTCCGTGACGTCATGATCCTCGCCGCTGCGCTCACCATCCAGGACCCGCGCGAGCGCCCGACCGACAAGCAGCAGCTCGCCGCGGAGAAGCATGCGCGGTTCCGGGACGAGAATTCGGACTTCACCGGTTTCCTGAACCTCTGGAACTACCTCCAGGAGAAGCAGCAGGAACTGTCCTCCACGGCCTTCCGCCGGCTCTGCCGCGCCGAGTACATCAACTACCTGCGGGTGCGGGAATGGCAGGACCTCTTCGCCCAGCTTCGTCAGCTCGCCCGCCCGCTGGGCATCAGCCTGGACAACAAGCGGCTGGCCGACCCCGTGGGCAACCATGAGGGAATCCACATAAGCCTGCTCTCCGGCCTGCTGAGCCACATCGGCATTCTCGACGAGCGCAAGCGCGAATACGCCGGCGCCCGCGGCAGCCGCTTCGCGATCTTCCCAGGCTCGGCGCTGTTCAAGAAGTCCCCCACCTTTGTGATGGCCGCCGAGCTGGTGGAAACGAGCCGGCTGTGGGCCCGCGTCGCCGCGAAATTCGATCCGCTCTGGGCCGAACAGGTGGCGCCGGACCTGGTCAAGCGCAGCTACAGTGAGCCGCACTGGTCCAAGAAGATGGGCTCCGTGATGGCCCACGAAAAGGTCACCCTGTATGGAGTGCCCATCATCCCCAGCCGCCGGATCAACTACGGCAAGGTGGATCCGGAGCTGTGCCGGGAACTCTTCATCCGGCATGCCCTCGTCGAGGGCGACTGGCAGACCCACCACAAGTTCTTCCACCGCAACCGTGCCCTGCTCCAGGAGATCGAAGAGCTTGAGGCGCGGATGCGGCGCCGGGACATCCTGGTGGACGACGAGACACTCTTCGAGTTCTACGACGCCCGGATCGGCAAGGACGTGGTGTCGGAGCGGCACTTCGACAAGTGGTGGAAGGAAGCACGCCAGCAGGACCCCGCCCTGCTGGACTTCGACCAGTCCCTGCTGATCAGCGAAGACGCCGACGCGCTGGATGATTCGGCCTACCCGAAAACCTGGCTGCACAAGGGCTTCGAGCTTCCGCTGAGCTACGAATTCCATCCGGTGGCGCCCGGCTCGCCGCCCAACCCGTCCGACGGCGTCACCGCCGAGGTTCCGGTGCTCTTCCTGAACCAGCTCGACGACGCCGCCTTCCGCTGGCTCATCCCCGGCCAGCGCGTGGAACTGGTCACGGCCCTGATCAAGTCGCTGCCCAAGCAGGTGCGGAAGAACTTCGTGCCCGCCCCGGACGTCGCCCGCCAGGCGGTGGCGGCACTGGAGGCGGACTTCGATCCGACCGCCGACGATCTCGAACCTTCACTGGAACTGGTCCTCCGCCGGATCCGCGGACAGGTCATTCCGCCGGGTTCGTGGAACTGGGATGCGGTGCCCGCCCACCTCAGGGTGAGCTTCCGCGTGGTTGATGCCCAGGGCAAGGTCCTGGATGAGGGCAAGGACCTCGCGGCACTGCAGGAGCGGCTGGCCCCGGCCACCCGGCGGGCGATCGCCGAATCCCTGGGGGCAACTCCAGTGACGACAGCCCCGAAGGGTGCACAGGGCAGGAAGTCGGCGGAGGCACCGAAGAACACCGGCACCTTCACGCCGTCCCCAAACGGTGCTGTCGCACCCGGCTTCGCGGAGAAGGCGGGGCTGACGGACTGGACCTTCGGAACCGTCCAGCGACAGGTCCAGGGCATGGTGAAAGGACACACCGTCACCGGCTACCCCGCTTTGGTCGACGAGGGCACGTCCGTTGCACTGCGGCTGTTCCAGACCCCCTCCGAACAGGAACAGGCCATGCGCGGCGGCGTCATCCGCCTGCTCGCGCTGAAGGTGCCCGCGCCGGACCGGTATGTCCTGGAGCACCTGAACAACACCGAGAAACTGACTTTCAGCCAGAATCCGCACGGTTCGGTGTCCGCCCTGATCGCGGACTGCGCGCTGGCCGCGATCGACAAGCTCACGCCGGCCGAACTGCCGTGGGACGAGGCGTCCTTCAAGGCCCTGTACGAACAGGTCCGGGCCGAACTCATCGACACAGTGTTCACGGTCACCGCGGTAGTCGAGCGCATCCTTGCCAGCACGCGCCGGATCGAGAAGCAGCTGAAGGGCACCACGAGCCTGGCCCTTATCAGCGCACTCAACGATGTGAAGAGCCAGCTCGAGCAACTCGTCTTCCCGGGCTTTGTGGCACGCACGGGCTACGCCCAACTCAGCCAGCTGCCGCGTTACCTGGCCGCGATTGAGAAGCGTCTGGAGAAACTGCCCGGCAACGTCCAGCGGGATGCCCTGCACATGGCCGCCGTGCAGGCATTGGAAGACGACTACGATGACGCCGTTTCGGCGCTTCTGCCCGGGCGGCGTGCGGGCGCTGAGTTAACGCAGGTGCGCTGGATGATCGAGGAGCTGAGGGTGAGCTTCTTCGCCGTCGAACTCGGGACAGCCTATTCGGTCTCCGAGAAGCGGATCCGGGCGGTATTGAACAAGGCTCTGGCCCCGGCGTAGCGGCCGCCGGGGAACTCCGGCGGCCGGGACCCGACCGTCAGGCGACGGGGACGTGATCGCCGTGGCCGGCCTCGCGTAGCCCCTGGCGGAGCTTTTCGGCATTGGCGTCCAGTTGCGCGGGGTCCGGGTTCTGGTCCACCGAGCCGAAGTCGTAGTCGGCCATGGAGTTGGACGGCCACACATGGACGTGGAGGTGGTTGACCTCGTAGCCGGCCACGATCAGTCCGGCCCGTGCAGCATCAAAAACATCGACCTGGACGGCGCCTATCTTCCGGGCTACTTCCATCACGCGGGCCAGGAGGGCGGGCGGAGCGTCCGTCCAGCGGTCCACTTCCTCAATGGGAACAACCAGCGTGTGGCCGTCAGCAAGCGGGCCCATGGTCAGGAAGGCCACCACGTCCTCGTCCCGCCAGACGAAGCGTCCGGGGATCTCGCCGTTGATGATCTTTGTGAAAACGGTGCTCATGCGTCTGCCTTTTCCGAAGGGGTTCCGAGGGTACTGGTGTCCAGGACAAAACGATACTTGACGTCGCCTGCCACCATACGGTCATAGGCCTCGTTCAGCTGCTCCGCACGCACCACCTCGACGTCGGAGACGACGCCGTGTCCGGCACAGAAGTCCAGCATCTCCTGGGTCTCGGCGATGCTTCCGATGAGTGAGCCCGCGTAGGAGATCCGGCGCCGGACCAGTGTCCCCGGGTTGACTGCCGGCATGGCGCCTGAAGGCAGGCCCAGCTGGAAGAGCGCTCCGTCCCGGCGCAGGGTCCGGAAGTAGAGGTTGAGGTCATGCGGAGCCGCCACCGTGTCGATGATGACGTCGATGCTGCGGTCCGCGGCCGTCATGGACGCTTCGTCGCGGGACAGGATGACGCCGTCAGCGCCAAGCTCGCGGGCCGCGGCCACCTTCGACTCCGATGTGGTGAACACCTTCACCTCGGCACCCATCGCCTTGGCGAGCTTCACGGCCAGGTGGCCCAGTCCGCCGAGCCCCACCACCCCCACAACGTCTCCGGCCTCAACGCCGAAATGCCGCAGCGGGGAATAGGTGGTGATGCCGGCACAGAGGAGCGGTGCGACGGCGGCGGAGTCAAGGTTTTCCGGAACCCGCAGCACGTAGCGGCGGTCCACCACCACGGACGTGGCGTAGCCGCCCTGTGTGACGACGCCGCCGTTGCGGGCATCCACCGCTCCGTAGGTGCCGGTCATGCCGTTTTCGCAGTACTGCTCCAGCCCCTCGAGGCAGCTGTCGCATTCACGGCAGGAATCCACCATGCACCCCACGCCCACGAGGTCGCCCGGCGCGAAGTCGTCGACGGCGGGGCCTACCCGGCTGACGCGGCCAACGATTTCGTGGCCCGGCACCAGCGGGTATTTCTGCGCGCCCCACTCGCCGCGCGTTGCGTGCACGTCCGAGTGGCAGAGGCCGCAGAACTCAATGGCGATCTCGACGTCGTCGTCCTTCGGGGCCCGGCGGGCGACGGTCAGTGGCACCAGTCCGCCGCCTGCGGCCGTGGCCCCGTAGGCCGCGGCCAGCCGCGGCGGCGCCGGCTGGCTTGAGCCCTGGAGCGGCGGGGTGCCGGGGAGCGGCTTGGCGAGGGGCGGCGGTACGGGGCGTCCGGGAGTCATCCTCAGACGCTACCCCCGCCGCCGGCCGGTGCTCCAATCGGAGCGGTGCTTGCGGCGCCAGCCTTAGGGAGCCGCTCCCGTAGCCACCTCGTTGGCGGGGTCATTGGACCACTGCGAAAAGGAGCCTGGATACAGTGCAGCCGGAAAGCCGGCGATTTCCAGTGCGGCTATTTCGTGCGCGGCGGTGACGCCGGAGCCGCAGTAGACAGCGGTGGGCACATCCGGGCTGACGCCCAGGGCGGTGAAACGCCCGCGCAGCTCCTCCGGCGGCAGGAACCGTCCGTCGCTTCCAATGTTTCCGGCGGTGGGGGCGCTCACAGCGCCCGGAATGTGTCCTGCCCGCGGATCCACCGGTTCGACCTCGCCGCGGTAGCGCTCCCCCGCCCGCGCGTCCAGCAGGACTCCCCTCCCGGGCCACTCCGCGGCCTGGGCCGAGTCGATCACGGGCATCGCTCCGTCGGTCAGCGTGACGTCACCCAGCGAGGCCTGCTCGAGGCCGCCCTCCACGGGGTATCCGGCCGCCCGCCAGGCGGACAGGCCGCCGTCGAGCAGGAACACCGTGGACATCCCGGCGTTACGCAGCATCCACCACAGCCTGGCGGCAGCAGTGCTGCCTGTGTCGTCATAGGCGACCACGACGTCGTTGTCCCGGATTCCCCAGCACCGCGCCGATTCCTGGAACTGCTGCAGCGGCGGCAAGGGATGCCTGCCCTGGCAAGGGTCCGCCGGACCCGCCAGCGCGGTAGGCAGGTCGACGTAGATGGCGCCGGGAATATGCGCCTCAAGATAGTGTTCGCGGCCGTGGGGATCGCCCAGCGCCCAGCGCACATCCAGCAGAACGGTGCGCCCGCCGGAGGTCATCCGGTGGTTCAGCGCGGACACGTCCATCAGGGGGTTCATCAAATCTCCTTTGGTTCGGATGACAGGCTGTCCGGCCGGCGCACAACGCGGACGGGCAGCCGGTACCCACTGTATCCGCGGACGACCCCTCTCCCGGGTAGGCTGAATTAGTGAACAAACTAGGCAACCGGCCGGGCAAACAGGACCGGGCATGGGCGGATGAAGCCGTCCGCAGGATCAACGCCGAAAACAACAGGTCGGCGGACACGCACCTCTACTCTGTTCCGCTTCCGGAGCACTGGGGCGTCCAGCTCTACCTGAAGGACGAGTCCACGCACCGCTCCGGCAGCCTCAAGCACCGGCTGGCGCGCTCACTGTTCCTGTTCGGCCTGGTCAACGGCTGGATCCGGGAGGACACCACCATCGTGGAGGCCTCCAGCGGCAGTACGGCGGTCTCGGAGGCCTACTTTGCCCAGCTCCTTGGCTTGCCGTTCATCGCCGTCATGACCCGCACCACCAGCCCGGAAAAGATTGCCCTCATTGAGCAGTTCGGCGGGTCCTGCCTCCTGGTGGATCATGCCTCCGAGGTGTATTCCGCCGCAGAGGAAGTTGCCCGCACCGCCCGCGGGCACTATATGGACCAGTTCACCTACGCCGAGCGCGCCACGGACTGGCGGGGCAACAACAACATCGCCGAGTCCATCTTCCAGCAGCTCGCCCTCGAGGAGCACCCTGTCCCCCGCTGGATCGTGGTGGGTGCCGGCACCGGCGGAACCAGCGCCACCATCGGCCGCTACCTGCGCTACCACCGCCATCACACGGAGCTCGCGGTCGTGGACCCGGAAAACTCCGCCTTCTACCCTGGCTGGCGGGACGGCGTCGCCGGCTTCAGCACCGGTATGCCATCCCGCATCGAGGGCATCGGCAGGCCGCGGATGGAACCCAGCTTCGTGCCCGCCGTGATAGACCACATGATCCAGGTCCCCGACGCTGCCTCGGTGGCGGCCATGCGGCACCTGCGGGACCTGGCGGGGCTGCATGCGGGCCCGTCCACCGGAACCAACCTGTGGGGCGTGTGGCAGCTGATCGCCGGAATGATCGCGGAGGGACAGCGGGGAAGCGTGGTCTCGCTGATGTGCGACGCCGGCGACCGCTACGCAGGGAGTTACTACAACGAGGAGTGGCTGGCGGCGCGCGGGCTGGACCCGAGGCCGCACGAGGCCGCGATCAGGGACTTTTTCGATACCGGAAACTGGCGCGCCTAGACCTCCACGGATTCCCCGCTGGAGAGGTGCGCGTACTCGGTGCCGTATTTTGCCCCGAGCCGCTTCACGTGCCCTTCGATCAGGCCGAGTCCGGTTTCGTTGAGCAGGGCGTCGTGGATAGGGAATGCCTTGGCGGCGCGGACACCAATGACGAAATCGACCACCTCACCCACTTTGTTCCAAGGCGCGTGCACCGGGACCAGGAGTGTCCGGACGCCAATCCCGTCCGGAATCACCAACGAGTCACCGGGGTGGTACACGTTGGAGTCGATCAGGTACCCGATGTTCGCCACCACGGGGATCTGGGGGTGGATCAGGGCGTGCTGGCCGCCGAACGCCTGAACCTCGAAGCCGACGGCGGTGAATGCCTCGCCGGGTTCGACGTCCCTGATCCGGGAGCCGGCAAACGGCGCCTCGGACCGCAGCTTTGCCGCCACTCCCGCCGGGGCAAAGACCTGGAGCGACTCATTGTCCCGCAGCGCTGACACCATGGCCGGTACATCGATGTGGTCGCCGTGCTCGTGGGTGACCAGGACGGCTCCAGCCCCTCCGAGGGCCTGCCCGGTTTCGGAGAACGTGCCGGGATCTATCACCAGCACCTGGCCGTCCTTCTCGAGCCGGACACAGGCGTGGGTGTATTTAGTCAGCTTCATGGAGCCAGCCTAGGGTGGGCCGCGCGGCAGTGTCCACGAAGCCGTCCCCGAACCCGTTCGTGAACTCCCGGCTGGTAATCTTGGACATTGCCAACACCCCTTAGGGAAGCGAGTCAATCCATGGCCCACGGCGCCAAAGCCGAAGGCACAAAGCTATCCGCACCGGCTTCCGCCGGCGGCCGGGAGCAGCGTGTCACCAAGCAGCGACTGGCGGTGAGCGCCGCCCTGGATGAGCTGGACGACTTCGTCAGCACCCAGGAGCTCTACCGGATGCTGCAGAACCAGGGCACCTCGGTGTCACTGGCCACTGCCTACCGGATCCTTCAGTCGCTCGCCGACGACGGGCTTGTCGATGTCCTGCGCAACGGCGAGGGCGAGGCCGTCTACCGGAGGTGCGCCGTCACAGGCCACCACCATCACCTGCTGTGCCGCAACTGCGGCAAGGCCGTGGAAGTGGAAGCACCTGCCGTGGAGACCTGGGCTGCGCGGACCGCCGCGGAGCACGGTTACACCGAAGTGGCCCACACCGTGGAGATTTTCGGCCTGTGTCCGGACTGCACGGCCCGCAAGGCCGACGCCGGCTAAGAGCCGCCCGGGCTGACGGACGGCGCCGGCTAAGAGGCGCCCGCCCCGGCTGGGAGGACGCGTCCGTTGAGGCCGCGTCCGGCCCGTATGCCGCCAACGATCCGGCACACAACGTAGATCAGGAATGACAGCGTGGTCACGTAGGGGCTGATGGGTATCCGGCCGCCGAGGGCCAGCATGATGCCGCCCACGGTGGCGGTCACCGCGAAGGCCACGCTGAGAATCACCACCAGCGGGGGCGATGAGGTAACGCGAAGCGCGGCAGCGGCCGGAGTGATCAGCAGGGCGAGCACGAGGAGTGCCCCGACCACCTGGATGGCCAGCGCCACGCTGATTCCCAGCAGCACCATAAAGCCGATGCCCAGCGTCCGGACAGGTACGCCGCGGGCTTCCGCCACTTCCGGGTCCACGCTGGCAAAGGTGAGCGGGCGCCAGATGGCCACCAGCGCAATCATCACTACCAGGGCGGCCGTGGCCAGCACCTGCAGTTGAACTGTATCCACAGACACGATCTGCCCCGTCAGGAGGCCGAACTTGTTTGAGGCCCGCCCCTCGTACAGCGATAGAAAGAGAATGCCCAGGCCCAGGCCGAACGGCATGATCACGCCAATGATGGAGTTTTTGTCCCGGGCACGGACTCCCATCACGCCCAGGAGCAGCGCCGCGAGCACCGAACCCACCAGGGATCCGAACACGACGTCGGCTCCGATCAGTAGCGCGAAGGCTGCGCCTGCGAAGGAAAGCTCGGAGATTCCGTGGACCGCGAAGGCGAGGTCCCTTTTCATCACGAACGTACCCATGAGCCCGCCCAACAGACCGAGCAGCGCTCCTGCCCAGAGGGAGTTCTGGACCAGGGCCAGTAGCTCGCCGTAGTTGTCAAAATTGAAGATGGAACGCAGGATACTGTCGAAATCCATTTAGCCCACCTCCCCTGCCACTGAATGTGCGTCCTCGTGGTGGTGGGTGACACCCTCCGGCAGCCCCACCACGACCATCCGGCCGTTGGCCCGGATCACCTCAACCCTGCTGCCGTAAAGTCCGGAGAGCACCTCGGTGGTCATCACCTCTGCGGGCCTGCCTACCCGGAACCGTCCGCCGGCAAGGTAGAGGACGCGGTCCACGTAGTCGATGATCGGATTGATCTCGTGCGTGACAAATACGACGGCACTGTCCTTACTGCGGCACTGCTCGTTGATCAGTGCGCTGACGGCCTGCTGGTGCTGGAGGTCCAGGGACAGCAGCGGTTCGTCGCACAGCAGGACGCGCGGATCCGAGGCCAGCGACTGGGCGACCCTTAGCCTCTGCTGCTCACCGCCGGAGAGCTGGCCCACCGGGACCTTGGCGTAATCAGCGGCCCCCACCAGGTCCAGCAGCTCATCGATCCTGTGGTTGGCCTTGGCGGCTCCCAGCCGCAGTCCCCAACGGTGGCCGTCCACGCCAAGTCCCACGAGGTCCCGGGCACGCAGTGGCGTATCCGGTGCAAAGGATTTCTGCTGCGGGATGTAGCCGATCAGCCTGCTGCCCCGCTCCACCGGGCGCCCGCCCAACGTTGCCGTACCGGAATGGAGGTCCTGCAGGCCCAGCAGGACCTTCAGGAACGTGGTCTTGCCGCTGCCGTTCGGGCCGAGGACCGCAAAGAACTCGCCGGGGTTTATATCGAGGTCCAGGTCCTCCCACAACGTCCGTTTCCCGAACTTCAGGGTGGCTCCGCGGAGGCTCACTACCGGTTTCAACGTTCTTAATCCTCGATTCATACGGGGCGAAGCGCCCCCACCATCCTAGTGACGCCGGGGCTACTTCTGCAGTGCCTGCGCGATGCTGTCCACGTTACTGCCCATCCACTGCACGTAAGTCTTCCCCTCCGGAAGGGTTTCACTGAAGTCCAGCACGGGGACGCCGGCAGCCTCGGCTGCCTTCCTGAGGGCCTGCGTCTGCGGACCTTCCGTCTGCGTGTTGTACGCCAGGAACTTGATGTCCTTTGATCCGGCCAGTTCCGTGGCTTCCTTGAGGGCGGCGGGCGGCACATCGGCATCTTCCTCGATGGCGGCCGTGTAGTCGGCAGGAGTTTTGTTTACCAGGCCCGCGGCCTCGATCAGGTAGAGCGGCACCGGCTCGGTCACCGCAACGGGAGCCTGTGCTGCCGTTGCGGTGAGACCGGCCACCTTTGCGTTCAGCCCGGCGATCTCTTTTTTGAAAGTGGCGGCATTGGCCTGGAAGGTTGCTGCGGAGGCCGGCTCCAACGCCGCGAGCTTGGCTTCGACGGCGTCGGCCAGCTTGGTCATGGCATCGAGGCTGTACCAGACGTGCTCATTGAACGCTCCGTGATCGTGGGCATGCCCGTGGTCGTCGGCGCCGGCCGTGGACCCGGCCGTGGACTCTTCTTCGGGGGCAAGCCCGGAAACCTCGACTGCGCTGATGATGTTGTCATGGCCCACGTTGCTGTCGTCGGCCAGCTTGTGGATGAAGTCGTCATAGCCACCGCCGTTTTCAACCACCAGCCGGGCCTTCGAGACCGCAAGCTTGTCCTGCGTGGTGGCCTCGTAGGAGTGCGGATCCTGGCTGGCCTTGCTGATCAGTGCTTTGACGCTCACCTTGTCGCCGCCGATTTCCCGGACGATGTCACCGTAAACGTTCGTGGAGGTGACAACCTCAATGGTGCCGGAAGCTGCCGGCTGGCCGCCCGGCGTCGTACTGCAGGCTGACAGCACCAGGCTCAGGCCTGCAAGGGCGGTGACGGAGAAGACTGCGGAACGGCGCACGGAAAGACCTCGGATCTGGTTGTCTGGACTTGCCACATGAGAATCAGGAGCATTAGCAACAAGACGAGTGTAGCCCTAAATAGGAATCATTCCTATTTAGGGCTACCGCATCCAGGTGCAGCCTCCCGCGGACTCCTAGTCGCCGTTCCGCTGGCCGAGCCGGCGGATTCCCTTCGCCTGGGTGGCGTCACGGATCTCGCCCACGAGCTGTTCGATCACGTCTTCCAGGAAAAGGACGCCCCTGGTGTTGCCGTCCGGTCCGATGACGCGCGCCAGGTGCGAGCCGGTGCGTTGCATCACGGACATCGCCTTCTCGATCTCGTCATCCATGGACAGGTTCGCCAGGGACCTGATGCGGCTTTCCGCAATCGGGTGCTCATATCCGGCTTCCGGGATGGACAGCACATCCTTGATGTGAAGGTAGCCCGAAAGCATCCCGTCCTCGTCCATCATCGGGAACCGGGAGAACCCCGTGCGGCTGACGGCTTTTTCAAACTCCACCGGCGTGGTGGGCGACTGCATCATGACCAGCTTGTCCAGCGGAACCATGATGCGGGACGCCGTGTGCTCGGAGAATTCCAGTGCACCGGTGATGAGGCCGGCGTCGTCATCCACGAGTCCATGCCGGGTGGATTCCTGCACGATGGACTGGACCTCCTCCAGGGTGAACGAGGAGTTGACCTCGTCCTTGGGCTCGATCCGGAGCAGGCGCAGGATGTGGTTGGCAGACCAGTTGAGGGCCACGATCACCGGGTTCACAAGGCGTGCGATGAACATCAGCGGCGGCGCCAGCAGCAGTGCCGCCTTGTCCGCGACGGAGACCGAGATGTTCTTGGGCACCATCTCGCCGAAGGTCACGTGAAGGAAGGTCACCGCCAGGAGCGCCACGGCGAACGCCACAACGTCCGCGAGTTCCGTCGGCACACCCACGGCTTCCAGCGGCACGGCCATCAGGTGGTGGATGGCCGGCTCAGCCACCTGCAGGATCAGCAGGGAGCAGACCGTGATGCCCAGCTGGGCGCACGCGAGCATGAGGGACACGCTTTCCATGGCCCGCAACGTTGTCTGGGCCCGCAGGGACCCTGCTTCGGCCAGCGGCTCGATCTGGCTCCGCCGCGCGGACATCACCGCGAATTCCGCAGCCACGAAGAAGGCGTTTCCGATCAGCAGGAGCACCAGCCAGATAATTCCTACCCAGTCGCTCATGCCGTCCCTCCCTGGCCGGCAGCGTGTTCTTCGCCGAGGACCGGGGCAGGCTTGAAGCAGATCCGGTCGATCCGGCGTCCGTCCATCCGGGTCACGCTCAGGGTGCCCCCGCCGACGTCCACGGTGTCCCCGACTGCGGCGATCCGGCCGAGCTGGCTCATGACATACCCGCCCACGGTTTCATAGGCGGACTCATCAGGCACCGTCAATCCGGGGATCTGTTCGGACAGCTCGTCCGGGCGCAGCAGGCCGGGGAAGTACCAGTCCCCCGATGCGCTCTGGAGCAGTCCCGGCCGCACCTTGTCATGTTCATCCGCGACTTCCCCGACGATTTCCTCCACGAGGTCCTCAAGCGTGGCGATGCCGGCCGTTCCGCCGTATTCATCCAGCACAACGGCCAGCTGCATGTTTCCTTCGCGCAGTTCAGCCAGCAGGGCATCAAGGTGGATTGTCTCGGGAACCCTGAGGACGTCCGTCATGATGGCACCGGCCTCGAGGTTGGCGCGCCGGTCCGAGGGGACAGCGATTGCCTTCTTCACGTGCACCAGGCCCCGGATGTCGTCGGCGGACTCGCCGATGACCGGGAAGCGTGAATAGCCTGTCCGCCGGGCGGCATCGATGATGTCCGACACCGGCTGCGCGGCGCCGATGGTTTCGAGCCGGATCCTGGGCGTCATCACGTCGGCGGCGGTCCGGCCGGAGAACTTCAGCGTCCGGGCAATGAAGTTTGCGGTGCCCGGGTCAAGAGTTCCCATGGCGGCGGAACGGCGGACCAGGGATGCAAGTTCGGCCGGTGTCCGCGCACCGGAGATCTCCTCCTTGGCTTCAAGTCCGAAGACATTCAGCACCTTGTTGGAGAACCCGTTCAATACGATGATCGCCGGCTTGAAGACGGCGGTGAACACCAGCTGCGGCCGCGCAACAGCCTTGCCGATCGGCAAGGACAGTGCAATGGCCATGTTTTTGGGCACGAGCTCGCCGATCAGCATGGACAGGAGGGTGGCGATGGTCATGGCCATCACCAGGGAGACCGAAGCCGCTGCCGCTTCCGGAACGCCGGCCGCGGTAAGCGGCCCTTCCAGCAGCTTTCCTACGGACGGTTCCATGACATAGCCGGTCAGCAGGGTGGTCAGCGTGATCCCGAGCTGGCAGCTGGACAGCTGGGTGGACAGGGATTTAAGGCACTTGAGCAGCGGCACGGCCGCGGCGTCGCCGGTGTCCACGGCCCGCTGGACAGTGGCCTGGTCAAGGGCGACGAGTGAGAACTCCACGGCGACGAAGAAACCCGTACCGAGGATGAGCAGGATGCCCGCTCCTAGCAGTAGCCATTCCATCAGCGGCTTGCCTCCGGCCGTCCCGGGAACGGAATCCGCTTCCGGGAGCCGGCAGGCGCCGGAGAAAGAGCTATCAGGGCGAAGAAGGTGTTGCGGCGAGGACGGACCGGCGGAGGATGGTCGGCCGGTGCCGACCCCGTTTCCTGGAAGGCTGCGGCGCTGACTGCTGCAGAGTGATGGGCGCGTGAACGGGGTTTGCCGGCTCTGTGGGTGGGCTGCGGGGAGCTGGTGTTCATGCTCCGCTGACAGCCCCCAGGCCGGCACCTAGATTTACTGTCCATAAGAATTTCAGTCTACAGGAGCAGCCACAGCCCACAGGAGCCATACTGCAGGGACTAACCGCTTCCGCTGCGCACATCCGTCACCAGCTCTGTGGAACGGGCCGGCCTTCCTCATAGCCGGCAGCCGACTGGATTCCGGCCACGGCGCGCTCGCGGAAACCGGCCAGGTCCGCGGCACCGGCGTAGCTCATCGAACTGCGCAGCCCTGCCGTGATCGTGTCCACGAGATCCTCCACCCCCGGACGCGCGGGGTCCAGGTACATGCGTGACGTCGAGATGCCTTCTTCGAAGAGTGCCTTGCGGTCCTTTTCGAAGGCACCTTCCCGCTGGTTCCGGTTCTGCACGGCCCTGGCCGATGCCATGCCGAAGCTCTCCTTATAAAGGCGGCCGTTTGCGTCCGCCTGGAGGTCCCCCGGGCTTTCATGGGTCCCCGCGAACCACGAACCGATCATCACCTGGCTTGCCCCGGCCGCCAGCGCAAGGGCCACATCCCGCGGATACCGTACGCCGCCGTCGGCCCAGATCCGCCCTCCGGCGGCGCGCGCGGCAGCCGCGCACTCCAGCACGGCGGACAGCTGGGGGCGGCCCACCGCCGTCATCATGCGCGTGGTGCACATGGCCCCCGGTCCGACGCCCACCTTGACGATGTCCGCCCCGGCATGGATCAGCTCCCGCGTGGCATCCGCCGTTACGACGTTGCCGGCCACAATAGGAACGGCGGGGTCCAGGCTCCGGACCGCCGCCAGGGCGTCGAACATCTTCTGCTGGTGCCCGTGCGCGGTATCGATCACCAGGACATCGACGCCGGCGGCGAGCAGTTCCGCTGCCCGGCCGGCCACGTCACCGTTAATTCCGACGGCGGCAGCCACCTTGAGCTTCCCCGCCGCGTCCACCAGGGGACGGTAGATGGTGGACCGAAGGGCGCCCTTGCGGGTGAGGACTCCCGCGAGGGAGCCGCCGAGCTGGACGGGCGCAAAGTCCGTCCCTGCGGCGTCCATGGCCTCGAAAGCTTTTCGCAGGGAAGCGTCACGGCCGTCCGGGGCCGCGTCTCCCGCCGCCGGCCCGGCACCGAAGGCGGCGGCATCCAGCACCAGGGCCTGGCGCATGACCGACGCCAGCGAGGCAAAGCGGTCCTGCCCGTCACAGTCCGCAGCGCGGACAACGCCGGCAACCTTCCCGGCGTCGTCCATTACGACCACTGCTCCATGGGGCCGTTTGCCCATCAGGTGGAGGGCGTCGATGACGGTTTCGGAGGCCAGCAGGCTGACGGGTGTTTCGAAGACTGTGTGGCGCGACTTGATCCAGGCAGTGACGTCCCGGAGTACATCGAGCGGAACGTCCTGCGGAAGGACGGCCAGTCCCCCGCGGCGGGCCATGGTCTCGGCCATGCGCTTTCCGGTCACGGCCGTCATGTTCGCCACCACCAGCGGGATGGAGGCGCCGGTGCCGTCGTCCGCCGCCAGGTCAACATCCAGCCGCGAGGTGACGTCGGACCGCGAGGGCACCAGGAAGGCGTCCGAGTAGGTCAGGTCGGTGGACGGCTCACTCAAAAAACGCACGGCTGCTCCTCGTCGAAAATGGTGTTCCCAGTGCGAGTCTAGGCGAGACCGCGGCCCCCGGCGGGACGGCGCCGGGACGAGCGCCAAGGACGCCTCGCAACGCAGCTCCAGTGGTCGCTCCGAGGGCCGATTCGCCCAATAGTTTCGCCGCTACATGATTTGGGTCACCCTTATTGGCAGTTAACGGAGGATCGTCACTAGACTGGCAAAGGTCTGGGTTCACAGGACGCAGAGAACTGGTTCGATTGTTGTGCTGAGGCACCGAAGGCGACCAGAGGGAAATCAAACTCATGGAAGAGGCGTATTTCAAGTGCCAGAGCAGCCTAGCCACCGTCTACCAGAGGAATTTGGCGGAAACGAGTGGCTCGTTGACGAACTGTACGAGCGTTACCAGCAGGACAAGAACACGGTAGATGCCAAGTGGTGGCCCCTGTTCGAATCCTTCGACGCCGGTGACAGCGCGTCTTCCAACGGGACCTCGGGTGCAGCGGCTCCCGCAGATCCCGCAACCCGCGAACTTCCAGTTGTAGCTCCCGCTCCGGCAGCACCGGCATCGTCGCCGGCGAAACCTGCAGCGGCCGCAGCTGCGCAGCCGGCATCCCCCCAGACCCCTTCCGCCCAGCCGCAGGCAGCTCCGGCTGCAGCACCGGCGAAGAAAGCACCTGCCACTGTTGCCCGCGACGGCGCAAAGAAGCCCGAAACCGCAGGCACCCCGCCCATCCCCGCCCAGCTGCCCAAGAACATCAAGGCCCCCACCGCTCCGGAAGAGGACGTCGTCTCCGTCCTCCGCGGACCGGCGAAGGCCATCGCTTCCAACATGGTCACCAGCCTGGAAGTTCCCACGGCCACCAGCGTCCGCGCCATTCCGGCCAAGCTGCTGATCGACAACCGCGTGGTCATCAACTCCAACCTGGCCCGCGCCCGCGGCGGCAAGGTTTCCTTCACGCACCTGATCGGCTATGCCGTCATCCGGGCCCTGTCCCAGTTCCCCTCCATGAACGTCTATTACGACGAAGTGGACGGCAAGCCAGTTGCGGTCCAGCCCGCACACGTGAACTTCGGCATCGCCATCGACATGCCCAAGCCGGACGGCACCCGCCTGCTGATGGTGCCGAACATCAAGAAGGCGGAGACCCTCAACTTCTCCGAGTTCTGGCACACCTACGAGGACCTGATCAAGCGCGCCCGCAATGGCAAGCTGACCGCCGATGACCACTCCGGCACCACGGTCTCCCTCACTAACCCGGGCGGCATCGGCACTGTGCACTCCGTGCCGCGCCTCTCCAAGGGCCAGGCCGCCATTATCGGTGTCGGCGCGCTGGATTACCCGGCCGAGTTCCAAGGGGCCAGCGAGAAGATCATCGCGCAAAACGCCATCAGCAAGGTCCTTACGCTGACGTCCACGTATGACCACCGCGTGATCCAGGGCGCCGGCAGCGGCGAGTTCCTCAAGCTCGTGCACCAGCTGCTGCTGGGTGCCCAGAACTTCTACGACGAAATCTTCGAGTCCCTGCGTATCCCGTACGAGCCTGTGCGCTGGAGCCCGGACCTGCAGGTCGACCCGGCGGACCAGATCAACAAGGTCGCCCGGATCCAGCAGCTGATCCACTCCTACCGCGTGCGCGGCCACCTCATGGCGGACACGGATCCGCTGGAATACGTACAGCGCAAGCACCCGGACCTCGACGTCCTCACCTACGGCCTGACCCTGTGGGACCTCGACCGCGAGTGGCCCACCGGCGGTTTCGGCGGCAAGCCCATGCTTGCGTTCCGCGACATCCTCGGCGTCCTCCGTGACGCCTACTGCCGCACCACCGGCATTGAGTACATGCACATCCAGGACCCGGCCGAGCGCAAGTGGTTCCAGGACCAGCTGGAGCACGAGTACTCCAAGCCGAGCCGCGAAGAGCAGCTGCGCATCGTGTCCAAGCTCAATGCCGCGGAAGCCTTCGAAACCTTCCTGCAGACCAAGTTCGTGGGGCAGAAGAGGTTCTCGCTGGAGGGCGGCGAATCACTGATCCCGCTGCTGGACGCCATCATCTCCGACGCGGCCGACGACGATCTCGACGAAGTTGCGATCGGCATGGCCCACCGCGGCCGCCTGAACGTGCTCACGAACATCGCCGGGAAGACCTACGCACAGGTCTTCCGTGAATTCGAGGGAACCCAGGACCCGCGCTCCGTGCAGGGCTCCGGCGACGTGAAGTACCACCTCGGCACCGAGGGCACCTTCACCTCGGACAGCGGCAAGGAGACCAAGGTCTACCTCGCAGCCAACCCCTCGCACCTCGAGGCCGTGGACTCGGTCCTTGAAGGCATCGTCCGCGCCAAGCAGGACCGCCTGGACCAGGGCGAGGCGTTCCCCGTGCTGCCCATCATGGTGCACGGCGACGCGGCGTTCGCCGGCCAGGGCGTGGTGGCGGAAACGCTCAACCTCTCCCAGCTCCGCGGCTACCGCACCGGCGGTACCATCCACGTCGTGGTCAACAACCAGGTTGGCTTTACCACCGCTCCGTCCTCGTCGCGTTCCTCCACCTACTCCACGGACGTCGCCAAGATGATCCAGGCTCCGGTGTTCCACGTGAACGGCGACGACCCGGAGGCCGTGGTCCGCATCGGCCAGCTCGCCTACGAGTTCCGCCAGCGCTTCCACAAGGACGTTGTCATCGACATGGTCTGCTACCGGCGCCGCGGGCACAACGAGGGCGATGACCCCTCGATGACCCAGCCGCTGATGTACAACCTGATCGAAGCCAAGCGCTCGGTCCGCAAGCTGTACACCGAGTCCTTGATCGGCCGCGGGGACATCACCGAGGAAGAAGCCGAGCAACTGCTCCGCGACTACCAGGAACGGCTGGAGCGGGTCTTCGCCGAGACCCATGCAGCACAGACTTCACCGATCCCGATCATCACGGCGGATTCCGCCGCAGTGTCCGACATCGAACGGCCCAGCGCCCAGCAGTCGGACTTCGGCATCAACGCACCCGCGTCCACTGCGATCTCCGCAGAGACCCTGGCGCGCATCGGCAAGGCCCACATCGAGATCCCCGAGGGCTTCACGGTCCACGCCAAGCTCAAGCAGTTGCTGGAGAAGCGCGAACAGATGTCCCGCGAAGGCGGCATCGACTGGGGCTTCGGCGAGATCGCAGCCTTTGGCTCGCTCATCATGGAAGGCGTTCCGGTCCGGCTCGCAGGCCAGGATTCCCGCCGCGGAACCTTCGTGCAGCGCCACGCCGTGTTCCACGACCGCGCCAACGGCAATGAATGGCTGCCCTTGGGCAACCTCTCCGATGACCAGGCCAAGCTGTGGATCTACGACTCCCTGCTGTCCGAATACGCTGCGATGGGCTTCGAATACGGATACTCCGTGGAGCGCCCCGATGCACTGGTGCTGTGGGAAGCGCAGTTCGGCGACTTCGTCAACGGCGCGCAGACCATCATCGATGAGTTCATCTCCTCGGCCGAGCAAAAGTGGGGCCAGCGTTCCTCCCTGGTGCTCATGCTGCCCCACGGCTACGAAGGCCAGGGTCCGGACCACTCGTCCGCACGGATCGAGCGCTTCCTGCAGCTGTGTGCCGAAGAGAACATGATCGTGGCCAACCCCACGACGTCGGCTTCGCACTTCCACCTGCTGCGCCGCCAGGCGTACAGCCGCCCGCGGAAGCCGCTCATCATCTTCACGCCCAAGCAGTTGCTCCGCCTGAAGGCTGCTGCCTCTTCGGTGGAGGACTTCACCACCGGTGCGTTCAAGCCCGTCATCGGCGAGCACGAACAGCTGCAGGCAGACGCCGTCGAGCGTGTGCTGCTGGTGTCCGGCCGCCTGTACTACGATCTCCTGTCCACGCGACAGAAGACCGGCGATAAGACGACGGCGATCGTCCGCGTCGAGCAGCTCTACCCGCTGCCCGCCGCTGAAATCGCTGCCGAACTCGCCAAGTACCCCAACGCCGAAGTGGTGTGGGCACAGGACGAACCGGCCAACCAGGGCCCGTGGCCGTTCATGGGCCTGAACCTTCCCGAGGCACTGGACCGCCGGGTGAAGCTGGTTTCCCGTCCGGCTTCGGCATCCACGGCAGCCGGTTCCATGAAGCGGCACGCTGCGGAGCAGGATACCCTCCTCAAGCAGGCGTTTGCTCGGAAGTAGCTTGAACGCTGCCCGGTCGGAACTCGAAATACGCGACTCCGGCCGGGCAGCGCTGCTTAATGGAAGCGGCAGTGCTGCCGGGCCGGACGCTGTTGCCCGCCGCCAGCCTCCGGAGTTGGCCCGGAGCCCGTTTCCATGGAACGCTGAATTTTGTTGCACATTGAGGTTAAGAGGTAGTCGTGGAAGACAGAAAGCTGCGGATCGCGGCTGTTGGGGATGAGCTGTTGGCCGGCTTGGGTGATCCCCGGGCGCTGGGCTGGCTGGGCCGCGTGCTGGCCCGCACCCCGCAGGACGGACTCACCCTTGAGTGCTACGCCCTCCCCTGCCCGCAGGAAGGCACCGAGGGCCTGGCCGCCCGGTGGCTGGACGAGGCCGGCCGCCGCTTTGGCAACAATCACGAAAACCGCCTGGTGATCGGGCTGAGCGGACGGGACGTCGAATTCGGCCTGTCCACCGCCCGCAGCCGCCTGAACCTTGCCAACATCCTGGACTCCGCCTCCCAGAACAAAATCGAGGTCTTTGTGGTGGGTCCGCCGCCGTCGCTGGACCCCTCGCAGAACCGCCGCCTCGGGGAACTGAATACGGCCTTCGCGGATGTCACCACGCGGCGCAAGCACCTGTATGTGGATACCTTCTCCCCGTTGCTCAACCACGAACAGTGGCGCCAGGACCTGGCCGCCAACGGCGGAACGCCGGGGCAGGCAGGCTACGGGCTGATGGCGTGGCTTG
Organism: Arthrobacter sp. PvP103; assembly: GCF_017833075.1. Lineage (NCBI taxonomy): Bacteria > Bacillati > Actinomycetota > Actinomycetes > Micrococcales > Micrococcaceae > Arthrobacter > Arthrobacter sp. PvP103. Next base: position 695,724 of record NZ_JAFIBQ010000001.1, read on the forward strand.
TGCTGCACCGCGGCTGGTTCCAGTGGCTCGGCATGGCCGCCCCGGAGTAACGCCGGAGTCAGTGCACATGCTGCGGAGTGCTTGACACCCAAGCGCCGCCCGTGACCCAATGGGGCCCATAACGCCGTCGACAAAAGGTTGTGGGTCCATGAAAGCTCCCGGATTCCCCAAAAACTCCCCGGCAGCGCTGGCCGTTGCGCTGATGCTCGCCGTGGCAGGTTGCAGCGCCGGCCCGGCTCCGGGCCCGCCCGCTTCCTCTCCCGCGCCATCGGACACGCCGCCCGGCGCCACGGGGTCGGGCACCACGGACGTTACGCCCCCTGCTTCATCCGGTGGCGCACTGCAGCCTTTCGACCAGGCGGCGCTGGAGCAGACCTTCAGGGAGACCGCCCGGGAACTGCGTGTCCCTGGCGCGGTGATGCTGCTGCGGACCCCGGGCGGGACGGCCACATACACCTATGGCGTACGAAGCGTGGGCGGCGACGATCCCGTAACACCGGCGGACCATGTCCGGATCGGCTCCATCACGAAGACCTGGACCACCACCGTCATTCTCCAACTGGTCCAGGAGAAGAAGATCAAACTCGACGATCCGGTGGCCGCCTACCGTCCGGATGTGCCGGACGGCGCAAACATCACCATCGAACAATTGCTGACGATGCGCAGCGGACTCTACAACTACACGGAGGACCTTGAAGTCAACAAGGTCCTCGACACCGATCCCGGGAAAGTGTGGACCACGGATGAACTGTTCGCCGCAGCCTTCCGCCATCCGCCGTATTTCGCTCCCGGCGAGGGTTTCCACTATTCCAACACCAACACGGTGCTGCTCGGCCTGATCGCTGAAGCCCTGGACGGCAAACCGCTCTCATCGGCGTTCCGCGACAGGCTGTTCACCCCGCTCGGACTCAGCGGATCCGTGTTTCCGGATCAGGCGTCCAACGCAATTCCCGAACCGCATCCGCAGGGGTACATGTACGGGAACAACGTGCTGACCCTCGATGACCCGGCCCTCCCCGAGGACATGCAAAAGGCTGCAGCAGAAGGCACCCTGAAGCCCGTCGACCAGACAGCCATGAACGCCTCGTGGGCCTGGTCTGCCGGTTCCGGAATCTCCACGGCGGCGGACCTGGCCACCTGGGCGGAGGCCCTGGGCGGAGGGAAGGTCCTTGGGCCCGAGCTGCAGAAGCTGCGCCTGGACAGCCCCCGGCCGGTGAAGGCAGATGACCCGGGCGGCGCACTCTACGGGCTGGGGATCGCGAAGTTCGGCCAGCTGTTCGGGCACACCGGCGAACTGCCCGGTTTCAACAGCTTCGCGGGGCACGATCCGGCGAACAAGGTCACCCTCGTCGTTTGGACCAACCTGGCCCCGACGCCGGACGGCCGGGACCCCGCAACCACCATTGCCCGCACCCTAATCGGAAAGGTCTACCAGTAGCGCCTTCGCCTATTGCATTTGCGCAAGACGCGATATATCGTCTAACCATATTCACGATATATCGCAACTTGGAGGAACTGTGGACGAGAAAACCTGGACCGTCACCGGTCCGCAGACCATCGATGTCGACGGCGTAAGATCGCTCAAGCTCGGAATCATCCGTGGACGGTTCAACGTGATGACCCACGCCGAGGAGGTCACGCGGATCGAGGTGTCCGACATCCACGGGGACCCGTTGGCCGTGTCCCTGGCCAACGGGAGGCTTGAGGTGCGCCACCAGCTGCACGGGGCGCAGGGCTGGTTCAAGAACCTCATGGGCACCGTCAACAACAGCAGCACCAACTCCGTGGTCATCAGCATCGCACTGCCGGCCGGAGTGGAAGTGGAAGCCGGCACCGTCAGCGGCGACGGCCTGGTCTCGGGTATCAGCGGCCACACGAAGCTGAACACTGTCTCAGGCTCCGTCATGGCGGACAACACCGCCGGCGAGCTCCATGTCAATACCGTCAGCGGCGAAGTCATCGCCCGGAACCACGAAGGCGTCCTCACCGCCAAGAGCGTCTCCGGCGAAGTGACGGCGTCCGGCCGGTTCAGCAACATCCGCGCAAACACAGTCAGCGGAGACATGAGTTTTGACCTCCAGGGATTCACGCACGACTTCGGGGCCAACTCCGTCTCCGGCGACCTCACCATCCGGCTGCCCCACGACGTCGGAGTGGACATCGTGGCCAAATCCGCCAGCGGCGCCGTGGTCATCGACGACCAAAGGTACATCCAGCCCAGCGGCAAGATCCAGACCATCGCCGGCCCTGACGCGCAGCTCATGATCGTTCGGACCAACTCCGTCTCCGGAAAGACCTCCATCATCCACAGCAAGTCGCCCGCGGACGCCGAAACGGAGGCCTAGATGCCTCCCGTCTTCGCCCATGGAGCGCTTCGACTCTATCTGCTTTCTCTTCTGGAGTCCGGCCCCAAGCACGGCTACGAACTCATCAAAGCCCTCAGCGAGCGCTTCGGCGGGACCTACTCCCCCAGCGCCGGAACCATCTATCCGCGGCTCGGCAAGCTGGAAGAAGAGGGGCTCGTGGCCACCGAGGCAGCCGGGCGCCGGACCAACTACCGCATCACCCCGGCCGGACTGGTGGAGCTCAACCGGCGAAGGGATGAACTCGCCGGCGTCGAGAACGACATCTCCGATTCCGTACGCCGGCTGGCCGACAATCTCCGGGAGGACATCCGGGCCAACATGCGCGGGCTCCGGGCCGATCTTGCCGCCACCGCAGAAGCCGCCAGGTCGGCTGCGCGTTCCGCAGCGTTCCCAGACCGCGGCTGCCGGCATACCCCCGAAGGCGACCGGACGATGAAGGAAGCGGAAATGCTGATTCAGGCTTTCAGGGACGACCTCCGGGTTGAGCTTCGGGTACGGTCCGGCGCAGAACCCATCAGCGGCGTCACTCTCGAAACGATCCGGATGGTCCTCGACCAGGCCCGGATTTCCATCCGCAACTCCCTGAACGCCGACAGTCACTAACCGGGCCTGGTTCGCGGGCAGTCGCGTGATGTGGGAGACTTGAGGGCAGCTCTTTTGAGTACCAAGATTAAGGAGGCCAGCTATGAGCAAGCGTGCACGTAAACGTCGTGACCGTAAGCGTGGCGGCGCGAACCACGGGAAGCGCCCCAACACCTAAGCTACGGTTTGGAATATGAGCTTGAAAGCGAAGGGCCCCGGAAACCACATGGTTTCCGGGGCCCTTCGTCGTGAAAATTCCCCGAGGGTCAGGACGGGCCGCCGTGAGGCAACGCCTATAGGGGAAGCTATGCCTCGACGGGGCGGATCGCGTGGATCCGGTCCAGGATGGCACTCTTCAGGTTCTCCGGGGCGGCCTCCGTACAGGATCGCTTAACCACCTTGCGAATGACGCATTCGAGATCGTACTCCTCAAGGCACTCCGGGCAACCGTCCAGGTGATCCTTGATCTCGGCGATGTCGCTGTGTGTCAACGCACCGTCCAGGTATTCGTAAATACGTTGCATCCGGGCGTCGTCGCAATCGCCCAGTCCCTGGCAGTCGCTCATTTCCTGTTCTCCTGTTTTGTGCTTTCGGCCGCTGCGCCGGTTTCGGTTGCGGCTTTGAAACCCCGCTCTGCGGCGTAGTCCCCGAGCATGTCGCGCAGCATTTTGCGGCCGCGGTGAAGCCGGGACATCACAGTGCCGATGGGGGTGTTCATGATGTCTGAGATTTCCTTGTAGGCGAACCCCTCCACGTCGGCGAAGTACACCGCCAGGCGGAACTCTTCCGGAATTGCCTGCAGTGCCCGCTTAACATCGGAATCGGGAAGGTGGTCCAGTGCCTCCGCTTCGGCGGAGCGGAGCCCTGATGAAGTGTGCGATTCCGCCCGGGCCAGCTGCCAGTCTTCAATGGTGTCCGAATTCGACTGCAGGGGCTCGCGCTGCCTCTTGCGGTAGAGATTGATGTACGTGTTGGTGAGGATCCGGTAAAGCCACGCCTTGAGGTTGGTTCCGGGCTTGTACTGATGGAACGCGGAGAAAGCCTTTGTGTACGCCTCCTGCACCAGATCCTCAGCGTCGGCAGGATTCCGCGCCATCCTCATGGCAGCTGAATACAGCTGGTCGACGTACTGCATGGCGTCGCGTTCAAACCGCAGCCTGCGCTGCTCAGAGGTCTCGGAGACAACGTCCACCTCAGCCTCCGGCTCCGCGGCTTCCAGCCCGGCGTCGGGGCGTACCCCGCCGTCCTTGCTGTCCCCGGCGTCCGCCGGACGCTCGCTGATGGTCTTGGCGTCGTTTCCGGCAGCCTCATATATGGCCGCAACGGCCGGATCAATGGTGCTCATTGCCTTCAAGTCTACTGTGACGCGTCGCGAAGCTCCCGGCGGGCGTCCGCCTGCCTCATCTCCGCGTCCGGAGAACTCCGGTGGCGCAAGGAGTTCCACTCCGTCCCTAACCAATGTCAAAGCTCCATCTCCGCTCTGTGTCCTTGTAACCGGCCCTGTGTAGCTGTGTCGGCGTCCGCGTTGGGGGGCGTGCCGGCGCACCAGGCCGAAGCGTGCGGCGTTCGCCAGCGCCCGAGGCCGCGGACAAGTACCTTCCCCACCCACTGGGACCTGCTTTTCACAACCACGGCCGGCGGGCAAATATTCCGCAAAAGTGCAAGACTAGAACCGGTTCCCCCGCAGAAGTCCAGCGGCTCGTCCACCCAGGAGGAAATTCATGTCGTTTGTCCGTATTCTCGCCCGCCCCATGCTGGCCTCCAGTTTCGTTCTCGCCGGCCTGGACAAGCTCAAGAACGCGGATGACACTGCGACGCAGCTGTCCCCCCTGCTCCGCCGGGCAGCGGAGTCCCTTCCCTTCGCCACGAACGAAAAGGTCCTGGCCCGCGTCATCGGCGGCACCCAGGTGGGTGCAGGAGTGCTTTTCGCCCTTGGCAAGTCGGCACGGCTCGCCGCGTCCGTCCTTGCGGTCATTTCCGCACTGAACGCCTTTGTCGAGTGGCGCAGCGCGGACATCACCACCAAGGAAGGCCGGGATGCGCGACGCACCCAGCTGCTGAAGAATGTCACCCTCACGGGCGGGGTGCTGCTTGCATCCGTGGACACCGCGGGCAAGCCGAGCCTTGCCTGGCGGGCCGAGCACCTGGCTGCCGATGCCCGCAAGGGTGCCAGCCACCTGGCCGCTGACGCACGGAAGACCACCACCAAGAAGCTCAAGAAAGCCGACAAGGCTGTCCGCAAGGCCGTGGACCACGCAGTGAAAGCATAGGCACGAATGACAGGCACCGCCCCCACCGAGTCAGCTACTTCAGGACCCGTTGCCGACGTGCCGCACTGGCCGGCACCGTTCGCCGAAGCGCCCGTCGACGCCACGGTCACCGTCCCGGGCTCCAAGTCCCTCACCAACAGGTATCTGGTTCTTGCGGCCCTGGCCGATGGGCCGTCCCGTCTACGGGCACCCCTGCATTCGCGCGACTCGGCCCTCATGATCGAGGCCCTCCGGCAACTGGGAGCCGGTATCAGGGAAGTTCATGGCGACGGCGCGTTCGGGCCCGACCTTGAGGTCACCCCCCTCCGTGCCGACGCCGCGGCGACCGATGCCGCCATCGACTGCGGACTCGCCGGAACAGTCATGCGCTTTGTTCCGCCGGTGGCTGCGCTCCGCAACGGGGCGACAGTCTTCGACGGCGATCCGCACGCCCGCAAGCGGCCGATGGGCACCATCATCGAGGCACTGGCCGCCCTCGGCGTCGACGTCCGCGCTGCGGACGGGACCCCGCCGTCGGCTCTTCCCTTCACAGTGGCGGGCAGTGGCCACGTACGGGGCGGCCATCTGGTGATCGACGCAAGCGCCTCTTCGCAGTTCGTGTCGGCACTGCTCCTGGTGGGCGCGCGTTTCACCGAGGGCCTGCACCTTGAGCACGTGGGCAAGCCGGTCCCCAGCCTGAACCACATCAACATGACCGTCGCCGTGCTGAGGGAAGTCGGCGTGTCCGTCGACGATTCCGTCCCGAATCACTGGGTTGTAGCGCCGGGCCGCATCCGGGCCTTCGATCGCCGCATCGAGCAGGACCTGTCGAATGCCGGGCCGTTCCTAGCCGCCGCGCTGGCGACCCGCGGCACGGTCCGCATTCCCAACTGGCCCTCCCCCACCACGCAGGTCGGCGACCTTTGGCGCAGCATCCTGACCGCGATGGGCGCCACGGTCACGCTGGACAACGGCACACTCACCGTCACGGGCGGCCCCGAAATCACGGGGGCGGACTTTGCCGACACCAGCGAACTTGCACCGACAGTGGCCGCGCTGTGCGCACTGGCCACGGGTCCGTCGCGGCTGACCGGCATCGCGCACCTCCGCGGCCACGAAACGGACAGGCTCGCCGCACTCGTCACGGAGATCAACCGCCTCGGCGGCGATGCCGAGGAAACTTCCGACGGCCTGGTGATCCGGCCCGCGAAGCTCCATGGCGGCGTCGTGCACAGCTACGCGGACCACCGCATGGCCACCGCGGGGGCCATCCTGGGCCTCGCCGTTCCCGGCGTGGAAGTGGAAGACATCGGCACCACGTCCAAGACCATGCCGGACTTTCCGCAACTTTGGGAATCCATGCTGGCACAACAGCCGGGCCGGCAGACGGAACAGGCCCGTGGGGCGTAGCACCGGTTCCTGGGACGAGTCCGATATCCGGATCCGCCCCAACAAGAAAGGCTCGCGTCCCCGGACCAAGGACCGGCCCAGCCATGACGACGCCGTGACCGGCCGGATCATCACGGTGGACCGCGGGCGCTATACGGCGGTGGTGGGCGAGGACAGCGGGAACGAGCGCACGGTGATTGCCGCGCGCGCCCGTGAACTGCGCCGTTCGCCCGTGGTCGCGGGGGACTTCGTGTCCCTGGTGGGAGATGTTTCGGGGGCACCGGACACGCTTGCGCGGCTCGTGAAGATCCAGGACCGCCGCACGCTGCTGCGGCGCAGCGCCGATGACACGGACCCCATCGAGCGGGCAGTGGTGGCGAACGCTGACCAGCTTGTGGTGGTGGTTGCCGCCGCCAATCCGGAACCGCGCACCGGCTTTATTGACCGCGCCCTGGTGGCGGCATACGACGCCGGGATTGAGCCGTTGCTGCTGGTCACCAAAGCGGACGTCAAGGATCCCACGGAGCTCCTGTCCAACTACCGGCACCTTGATTTCCCCGTGATCATCAGCCGGACAGCCGACGCCGCGGCCTCCGGAATCGATGCACGCTCCGATGACGGACTCTCGGCACGCCTGGACAGCGACGCTGTCTCGCAGCTGCGGGCGCACCTCAACGGCAAGGTCACCGTGATGCTCGGGCATTCCGGCGTAGGGAAGTCCACCATGGTCAATGCCCTGACGGGTGCTGAGCGGGCCACGGGAGGCGTCAACGCCGTCACCGGCCGGGGGCGGCACACGTCGTCGTCGGCGCTTGCCCTGCGGATCAGTGACGCGCCCGCCGGAAGCTGGATCATTGATACGCCCGGCATCCGCTCCTTCGGCCTTGCCCACGTGGATCCAGACCGGATCCTGCGCTCGTTCCCCGATCTGGAACCCGGCACGGATGCCTGCGAACGCGGCTGCAAGCACGATGCCTCCGCCGTCAACTGCGGTGTGGACGCCTGGGTGGCCCATGGACACGCGGGCCCGTCCGGTGCAGCGCGCCTGGCGTCCCTGCGTCGGTTGCTCGGCACAGACCCCCGGATGGAAGCACAGGACGCCAAGGAACTCGGCATCGTTTCGTGACATCCCGGCCGGCCGGCCACAGAGACGGTAGTTTGGAACCATGACCCAACCCGCTTCGAGCTACAACGATGACCTGCGCCTCGCCCATGTCCTGGCCGACTCTGTTGACTCCCAGACCATGAGCCGCTTCAAGGCGCTGGACCTTCAGATTGAAACCAAACCGGATCTGACGCCGGTAACGGATGCTGACAAGGCCGCTGAAGAATCCATCCGCGGCCAGCTCTCCCGTTCCCGTCCGCGAGATGCCGTCCTCGGTGAAGAGTTCGGCAGTTCCGGGCATGGTTCCCGCCGCTGGATCATCGACCCGATCGACGGCACCAAGAACTTCGTCCGCGGCGTGCCGGTGTGGGCTACCCTGATCGCCCTCGTGGATGAGGGCGAGCCGGTGGTGGGCCTGGTCAGCGCGCCCGCCCTGGGCAAGCGCTGGTGGGCCGCGAAGGGGGCGGGTGCCTACATGGGACGGTCGCTTGCGGCTGCCACCCGGCTGAAGGTTTCGAACGTCTCCAGGCTGTCTGACGCGTCCCTCTCCTATTCGAGCCTGGGCGGCTGGAAGGAACGCGGCAACCTGGACGAATTCCTGGGGCTCACTGAAGAGGTCTGGCGGACCCGCGCCTACGGTGACTTCTGGTCCTACTGCATGGTGGCCGAGGGATCGGTGGACATCGCCTGCGAGCCGGAGCTGAACCTGTATGACATGGCGGCGCTAGTGCCGATCGTCACCGAAGCCGGCGGACGCTTCACCTCACTTGAGGGAGTGGACGGCCCCTTCGGCGGCAACGCCCTGGCCACCAATTCAATCCTTCATTCAGAGGTCCTCAAGCGGCTGAACCCGGAACTGGACGACCTCCTCTAACGCGCGCCCCGCCCCCGGCGTCGGGCCCGGAGCCAAGAGGTTCCGTCGCGGGCGCATCCCGGCAGGCACATCAACAGGGTGCCGAATAAACGACGGCGGATGCCCTCCTTAGGGGGTGTCCGCCGTCGTTATATTCGGCGCCGGCCCCCTTCTTCCGCCGCGCGTAACAAAGAGCTTAACAATCGCCCTGACTTTCCCGCGGCGCGGTGAATGTCCTAATCTCGAAACAGGTCACGAGTGCCAGCGCTAAACCCCGGTTTGCTGGCCGGCAACCCTCCATTCGCGGTGGGGTGCCCCGGGTGACGACCAGGCCGGTCCGGAACGGACCCGGCAAGCGCGGATCCCCGGAGTGCGGGGTCCCTTTACAGTGAGGTCCCCATGACTACTGCCACTTTCCCCGCAAACACCGCAACCACGTCCACTGCAGGCCTTCTGGACCCGCGGTTCACCGTCGCCCAGCGCCCCCTCTCCGCCGTTACCGGCGCGGAGATCCAGGCTCCGCTGATCCAGGGCGGCCACGTCCGCTACGCGAACCTGGACTACGGCGCATCGGCCCCGGCGCTGTCCGTTGTCTCGGCCTACCTCAACGAGATCCTGCCGTACTACGCCAGCGTGCACCGCGGCGCGGGCTATGCCTCGCAGATCAGCACGTCGGTGTACGAAAATGCCCGGGACATCGTCCGCGGGTTCGTGGGCGGCAGGGCGGACGATTCCGTCATCTTCACCCGGAACACCACGGACTCACTGAACCTGCTGGCCGGATGCCTGCCGGTGGCCGACGGCCGCCACATCGGCGAAGTGCTGTACCTCGACATCGAACACCACGCCAACCTGCTCCCCTGGCAGGGCGTCCCGCACCGGAGTGTTGTGGCCGCCCCGACGCTTAGGGCCACCCTGGAGAACCTGCGTTCCGAGCTCCGGCACGGTGACATCAGCCTGCTGGCCGTTACGGGCGCCTCCAACGTCACCGGCGAAATCCTCCCCATCCGCGTGCTGGCCGCACTGGCTCACGAACACGGCGCAAGGATCGTTGTGGACGCGGCGCAGCTGGCCCCGCACCGCCGCATCGACATCGCCGCGGACGACGTCGACTACCTCGCCTTCTCAGGCCACAAGCTGTACGCGCCGTTTGGCAGCGGCGTCCTCGTGGGCCGGCCGGACTGGCTCGACGCCGGGACGCCCCACCTCGCAGGCGGCGGAGCCGTACGTGAGGCCCGGCTGGACTCCGTTAGCTGGACCACCGGGCCGGCACGTCATGAAGGCGGCTCACCGAACGTCCTCGGGGCCGCCACCCTGGCCCGGGCCACCCAGGTTATCGGCGCCCTGGACCAGGAACTGTGGCACGCCCATGAGACTGCCATCCGGTCCTTCCTCGTTGAGGGACTGCGGAAGATCGACGGCGTCACTGTCCACCAGATCTTCAGCGACACGGATGACACCATCGGGGTGGTCAACTTCTCCGTCGCCGGCTACGACGCCGGCCTCGTCGCGGCCTACCTGTCCGCCGAACACGGCGTGGGCCTCCGGGACGGCCGCTTCTGCGCCCACCCGCTGCTGAAGCGGCTGGGACTGCCGTCAGGCTCATTGCGGGCAAGCTTCGGCGTCGGCTCCCGCTTGGAGGATGCCCAGCGCCTGCTTGCCGGGATCGAGGAACTTCGCCGGACCGGCCTGGGCTGGGACTATGTCGTGGACTCGGGCCGCTGGGTGCCTGCCAACGACACCCGCAGCTACCCGGACTGGGCACCCAACACTCCAGGCACCGCCGGCGCTGCGCCCTGCACCGAAGACTGAGGGTGCGGCGTGTGCGGTAAATTCGAGGGGTAAGAATTCCAGCCTGCCCGAAGGAGACTGCACGTGGCACGGGGAGGCCCCAAACTACACCACCAGCGCCGCTACGAGCTCGGCCGGAGTTTCCAGGACGGCGGCGAACACTATGACCGGGTCCGTCCCGGCTATCCCGCCGATTCCGCGGACTGGCTGCTACGAAGCGTCGGCACGGTAGCGGGCGCGTCCAGCGCCGCTGACATCGGCGCCGGGACGGGAAAGTACACCGCTTTGCTGGTGCAGCGCGGCCTGGCTGTCACCGCAGTGGATCCGTCACCGGACATGCTCGCCCAACTCCGGCTGGCCCTTCCGGGGGTTCCTGCGACCGAGGGCACCGCGGAGGCCACCGGGCTCCCGGACTCCGCGTTCGACGTCGTCACCGTTGCCCAGGCATGGCACTGGTGCGATCCCCGCCTGGCCAGCACCGAGCTGTCCCGCATTCTCCGTCCGGGAGGCGTGCTGGGGCTGATCTGGAACCAGCTGGATACGTCGGTCCCGTGGGTCCACCGGCTTTCCCGGATCATGCATGCCGGCGATGTGCACAAGCCGGACTTCCGCCCCGCCGTCGGGCCGGAGTTCGCCGGACTTGAGAGCCACCTGACGCGCTGGGAAGACCCCGTGACCACTGAGGACATCGTCGAACTGGCAAAGTCCCGCAGCTACTACCTCGCCGCCGGAGAAAGCATCCGGGCCAAAGTCCGCGCCAACCTGGACTGGTACCTGCACGAGCACCTGGCACACTCCGCCGCGGACGTAATCGGACTCCCCTACCTGACCCAGACCTGGCGGGCGTTCAAGGCATGAGTCCCGTAGCCAAAGCGGTAGGCTTGGACTCGTGAAGACCGGCGCACCCTCCTCCTCGATCGAGGACTACGTCAAGGTCATCTACTCCTTTACGGAGTGGCAGGACAAACCCATCACATCCTCGCAGTTGGCCCTGCGGCTCGGCGTCGCCAACTCCTCGGTCTCGGAAATGGTCCGCAAACTCAAGGACCAGGGCCTCGTTGACCACAAGCCCTACAGTGCCATTACGCTCACGGCCGACGGCGTCCGGCTCGCGCTCTCCATGGTGCGTCGCCACCGCCTCATTGAGACCTACCTCGTGCAGGAGCTCGGCTACAGCTGGGACGAGGTCCATGACGAGGCCGAGCTTCTGGAGCACGCGGTGTCTGACACGTTCATCGAACGGATGGCCGGAAAGCTGGGCAATCCCCTACGAGACCCGCACGGTGATCCAATCCCGGCGGCCGACGGTACGGTCCACATGCCGCACGCGCACCGGATGAGCGAACTCGACGAGGGTCATAAAGGCCGCATCACCCGGATCAGCGACGACAATCCCGAGCTCCTGCGCTATCTATCCGCGCAGGAAATCGACCTGGACGCCGACATCGAAGTGCTGGGCCGGAAACCGTTTGGCGGAGCCCTCGTAGTCAGGATCGGCTCCGCAGGCGCAGACCGCGAGTTCGATCTCGCCGACGAGGTGTCCTCAGCGCTGTGGGTGTACAGCGAATCCCGCCACGCCGGTTGCCGGCTGGCGGATGTCTGAAGGGGCGCCGCCTGAATGAGTGCTGCCAGTATCCCGGGCTGGCGGGCGTGGGCGGCGGTGGCTGGCGGGGCGCTGGCAGGCACAGAACTCCGCTATGGCCTGGGCGTCCTCTTTCCGGACGCTGCCGGCGCGATCCCCTGGACCACGTTGGCAATCAACGTGTGCGGAAGCTTCGTCCTGGCCGCCCTCACCACGTTGTGGATTGCCCGCCCCCGGACAGCCTTCTGGCTCAGGGCGGGGATCGGTCCGGGGCTGCTGGGATCCTTCACGACCTTCTCGGCCGTGGTCTTTTCCATTGACCAGCAGGCACGTGCCGGACAGCACGTAACCTGGCTGATCTACCTGGCACTCTCCCTGGTGCTGGGGCTTGCTGCGGCCGCTGCAGGCTGGAAAGCCGGCAAGGCCCTGAGCGACCGGACGGCAGGAGCCTCATGACGGCGCTCCTGGTGGGCATCTTCGGCGTTGCGGGGGGCCTGCTCAGGTTTGCCATCGACACCTGGTTCGCGCATCGGGCGGGGACCCGCCGGCACTGGCCCTGGGCAACGCTGGTGGTCAATGTCACCGGTTCACTGGTCATCGGCCTGTCCGTCGGTGTTACCGGCCGGCTTGGGCTTGGCGAAGAATGGCATGCGGCCATCGCCACCGGACTGGCCGGCGGGCTCACCACGTTCAGTTCCTGGACCACCGCTACCATCCGGCTCGTCAGTGAGGTGCGGTACAAGGCTGCGGCCCTCAACGTTGCCGTCAATCTCGTGGCCGGGCTCTCCGCCGCAGCCGTGGGAATCGCCCTCACCGGCTGAGGGCGCGTGGCTGACCGTAGGTGGATGCCACACCCCCGCCGTCGTGAATCTGAGGCGGCCCGGCGTCCCGTATCGTTAAACGATGGTTACGCGACGTGAAGCAGCTCAGATCCTCGACATTCCCCTGGAAATGGCGCACCGTCACGGTATTCCCGCCCGGCTGTCGGACGCCGAACTGTCCGAACTGTTGGACAACCCTCCGGCCTGGCTCATCCAGTCAAAGGCCAACCGGACCGGCAAGCGGCCTGTCTGGGTCCAGCTGACCTGTGCCGTGTGCGGTTTCTCGGAGGCTGCCCGGCCGAAGAAGTGGTGGCCGCCGTTCACGTACGTCTGCTGCGTCCATCATGCAGCGGCCGACCTTCCGCCGGTGCTTCCGGGGCTTGTGCGCAGTGAGTACGAGGGAATCGGCAGCCGGTTTGTCGGCATAGTTGACGTTGAAGTGCCCGTTTCGTAGGCCAGTTACATTCGTGGCAAAACAGGCGTACCTTACAAGCACGGGGCTTATTCAAGGCCCCGAGGTAAGGGAGGGGCGACATGCCTGACAAATCGCCGCACCGGCAGGTCACCAAGAAATCGGACAAGACCATCAAGCAAAAGAGGGCCGATAAGAAGTCCAAGCATGATCTGGACACCCACGTGGACCCCGTGGCGCACATCAAGAAGCGCTGACCCCGAGGCCACGGACGGCCGCTGGAGAATGCAGTAACGGTGCAAAAACAAAAGGCCGGAAGCTTTCGCTTCCGGCCTTTTGCACGGGGTGGAACTGCGTTGCCGCCGTCCCGATGGTGGAGATGGGGGGAATTGAACCCCCGTCCGATGTCGTGTTGTCAGGGCTTCTCCGGGCGCAGTTTGCGTCGGATTTTCTCGGCCCCAGCTATCCTGCAAACAAGTAGCTGATCCGGGCCCAGTCATCTAAGAGTCCCGTTCACCCCAATGACGAAGGTAAACAGCAGTGGCTATCTTAATGACGCCAGGAACCGGGACGATAGCAATCCCGGGCTGACGGACTGTCTTACTGCTTAGGCAGCGAGAGCGAAGTCAGTGCGCGTTTGTTTGGCACTTATTGTTTTGCAGACAGCGTTTACGAGATAATTCTGCATCCTCGGCCCGCTTCACCTGTCGCGACTAACATCGTCGAAACCGATCATCCCCGTATTTTGTTACCAAACCGGTGAGGCTCGTTGCCGAATCCTTGCGGATTCCGCGCCGTTCCTTCCCGGACACCAATCATAACGCACTGCGGTCCGGATTCATTCCCGGCGGCCCGCAGGCGGCCCGCGGCAGGTTCAGCCGCGGTTCCTTTCGCGCATGACGCGCAGCGCTTCGCGCTTGTCCTGCTGCTCGCGGAGGGTCTGCCGCTTGTCGTATTCCTTCTTACCGCGGGCGACGCCGATCTCCACTTTCGCCTTGCCGTCCAGGAAATACAGCTGGAGCGGAACGATGGTGAAGCCGGATTCACGGATCTTGTGGGAGATCTTGGTCAGTTCCTCACGGTGCAGGAGCAGCTTGCGCCGCCGGCGGGCGGAATGGTTCGTCCAACTCCCCTGGTTGTACTCGGGGATATGGATTCCCTCCATCCATAGTTCGTCGTTGTAGAACGTACAGAACCCGTCGACCATGGAGGCATGGCCCTCTCGCAGGGACTTCACTTCCGTCCCCATCAGGGCGATGCCGGCCTCGTAGGTGTCGAGGACATGGTAGTCATGCCGGGCCTTCCGGTTGGTGGCCACTACCTTACGGCCACTTTCTTTCGGCACGGTGGAACTCCTCAGCTCTTGGTCTGGATGGTTGCCCCCGGCCGTGGCGGCCTGGGGCTATTCAATTCTACGGCAGGCCCGGTCCTGCCGTCGGTACCGGCCAGCGCCCGACCACGCCGGCCCGTTAGAGCCGGCCTGTCAGAGCAGGATCATGGGGTCGACGGCCTGGCCGTTGAGCCACGTCTCGAAGTGCGAATGGCAGCCGGTGGAGTTGCCGGTTGTTCCGGAGTACGCAATGAGCTGTCCCTGGCTGACCTGCTGGCCCACAGAAACCACCACGCTGCTGTTGTGGTAATAGATGGTGGTCAACGAGTTCCCCTGGACCACGCCATGCGAAATCTTGACGTTATTGCCGCCGCCGTCGTTGCTCCATCCGGCTGAAACAATAGTTCCGGCCGCCGGGGCGTAGACGGGGGTCCCGCAACTGGCACCGAAGTCGATGCCCGTGTGCATGTATCCGCCGGAGCCGTAGAAGTCGACGGTGCCGGGCGGGGTGGCGCGCCACCCGAACCCCGAGGTGATCGGGACGTCGGCCGAGAACGGGTGCCGCAGCCCGAAAGCCGAGGGCGGCCCGACCTGGGGGACGTAGGGCTGGGCTGCCTGACCGGCGGCCCTTGCCGCGGCCGCGGCTGCTTCAGCGATACGGCGCTGTTCGGCTTCCCACGCTTCACGCAGTTTCCGGTCACGTTCGACGATTTCAGCGGCCACGGCGTCCTGGGCGGCCTGGACCTTGGAGAGCTGGTTCTGGATGCCCGGCTTGGCAGCCTGGAGCTCGTTGTTGATACGGGTGGTGTCAGCGATCAGCTTGTCCACCTGTTCCTTCTTGGCGGCGGCTTCGTCCCGGGCCGCCTTCTCCTTGGCCAGCGCGGCATCTGCCTTGGCTTTAAGATCCTTGATCTCCGCCTCAACCGCCTGAAGGCGCGCCTGCGAATTGACGTTGGTTGCATTCTGCTGGGAGAGCTTGTCCATCGCGGAGTTCTGGCTTCGCATGGCCTGGTCTGCGAGGTCCATGGTGTCCGTCAGGCTGCCGCCGCTTTTGGATCCAAAGAAGAGCGTGAGGTTCGAGGGGACGCCGCCGGACTTGTAGGCCTGGGTGGCGATTTGGCCGATGAGCTTCTTGGTGTCAGCGATCTTCTGTTTGTCGGTTTCAAGCTGCTGCGTAATCTTGGCTTTGTTCTGCTGCGCCAGATCCACACGTGCCGCGAGTGCTTCGACTTCCTTCACTGCACTCGCAACCCGGCCCTGCGCCTCGAGCAATGCCTGCTGCGCGGCAGGTAGCTGGCCTTGGTAAATCACCAGGTCCCCGGCGGCCTTGGCAATCTTGGCGTCCACAAACTCAAGGGACTGCTGTACGCGGGCCGCCTCAGCTTCAAGTGCAGCCTGTTTGTCTTCCAGCTCGTCCGCGAAGGCCACAGGGGTGGAGGCGCCCAGGCTCGCGGCAAGGATCAGTGCCAGGGCGGCGCTGACAATGCGGCTGCCCTTCCCCGCGGTCCGGTGCCGGCGGGCCTTGCGGTCCAGTTCTGTCATGGTCATTCCTTCGTTGGTATGCACAGCCTAGACCCGCAAATATCTACGTAAGGTCAAGAGAGACGAAATTCCAGCCAAAGTTGCGCCCAGCCCGATCAGCGCCGGCGCGAGGATGAGAGTCTGCGCCGGAGAAATGAATGCCGTGTCGGGGTACTGCTTTGACATGTACTCGCCAAGGAAGAAATGGGCCACGGCCCAGAGCGTGCCCGAGGCCAGCGCCGCACCGATCACGGCGGCAATGACACCCTCAAGAATGAACGGCAACTGAATGACCGTCTTGGAAGCCCCGACCAATCGCATGATCCCGGTCTCCCGACGCCGGCTGAACGCAGAGAGGCGGATGGTGGTGGCAATGAGCAAGATGGCGCAGACAATCATGACGCCGGCAATGATGACTGCTACCAGGGACGCCGCGTTCATCACCGAGAAGAGCCGTTCCAGGACCTGGCGCTGGTCAATCACGGTCTCGACGCCGGGCTGTGAGGAGAACGTCTCACTGATGATCTGGTACTTTTCCGGATCCTTCATATTGATCCGGAAAGAGGCGGGCAGCTGGTCCGGCGTCACCGAGTCGACGATCGGCGAGTTGGAGAACTGCTCCTTGAAGTGCCTGTAGGCATCGTCTTTGGACTCGAACTGGAAGTCATTGATGTATTGCGCCACGGCGGGCGATTCAAGCAGCGTGCGGAGGTTTTCCTGCTGCTCCGGTGTCGCCGTCCCGGTGGCACAGCCGGCCGCGGTCGAGCCGTCGCCGCAGAGGAAGATGGCGACCTGGACTTTGTCGTACCAGTAGCCCTTCATCTGGTTGATCTGAAGCTGCAGCATCCCGGCTGCACCGACGAATGTCAGTGACACGAAGGTCACCAGGATGACCGACACCACCATGGACAGGTTGCGCCTCAGGCCGCTGCCGATCTCGCTGAGGATGAAAGCCAGCCTCACAGTGCCTCCCCCGCCTGGGAGGAGGCGGATCCGTCGCCGGGGTCCGCAGCGGAGCCGTCCGGACGCCCGCTGGCGTCCTTGAAACGCCGCGACTGCCCGACCACCGGAATCATAGAGGTGTACAGGGCCCGGGCTTCGTCACGGATGACAACACCGTTCCGGAGTTCCACCACACGCTTTCGCATTTCATTGACGATGTCATCGTCGTGAGTGGCCATGACAACCGTGGTGCCGTTCTGGTTGATCTTGTCCAGGACGCCCATGATGCCCATCGACGTCGTGGGGTCAAGGTTTCCGGTGGGCTCGTCCGCCAGGAGGATCCCGGGCCGGTTCACCACGGCGCGGGCGATCGCCACACGCTGCTGCTCACCGCCGGAAAGTTCATGCGGCATGCGGTGTTCCTTGCCTTCAAGGCCTACGGTCTTGAGGACTTCCGGGACCGTATCCCGGATGATGCTGCGGCTCTTGCCGATGACCTGCATGGCGAAGGCAACGTTCGCGAAGACATTCTTCTGCGGCAGCAGCCGGAAGTCCTGAAACACGACGCCGATGCCCCGGCGCAGCCGGGGCACACGCCAGCTTGAAATGTTCGCAACGTTCTGGCCGGCAACGTAGACGGCGCCGGATGTGGCCCGGTCTTCCTTGAGTACCAGGCGAAGGAAAGTTGATTTACCGGAACCGGAGGCGCCCACGAGGAACGCAAACTCACCACGGTCGATTTCAAGGTTGACAGAGTCCAGCGCAGGCCGGGCTTTCTGGTCATAGACCTTGGTGACATTCTCGAAACGGATCATTGCCCTAAGAACCCTGCAGGACATGGCTGATTGAGCCCCGTACTGCAGCCGGCGCACGGGCTTTCTTTTGGGGGAAGTAGAGCTCCGGCTCCTCGACTATACGCACGGCCACCTGCAGAAAAGCTGGAGTCCCGGGGCGTGTCGCAGGATTTCGGCCACCGAATGGACGTCCTGGCGGGGTGGCAGCCCTAGTTGGCGGCGTTCCGGTTGTCTGTGCGCCAGCGGATGCCGGCATCAATGAAGTCGTCGATTTCACCGTCAAACACGGCCGAGGTGTTGCCGACTTCGTGCTCGGTCCGGAGGTCCTTGACCATCTGGTACGGGTTCAGCACGTAGGAGCGCATCTGGTCGCCCCACGATGCCTTGACGTCACCGGCGAAGGCCTTCTTTTCCGCGTCTTCCTGCTCCTTCTTGAGAAGAAGGAGCCGGGACTGGAGTACGCGCAGGGCAGCGGCCCGGTTCTGGAGCTGGGATTTTTCGTTCTGCATCGACACGACTGTCCCGGTGGGAATGTGGGTCAGGCGCACCGCGGAGTCAGTGGTGTTAACCGACTGGCCGCCGGGGCCGGAGGACCGGAAAACATCCACGCGGATTTCGTTGTCCGGGATGTCGATGGAGTCCGTCTGCTCGATCAGCGGAATGACTTCCACGGCCGCGAACGACGTCTGGCGGCGCCCCTGGTTGTCGAAGGGGCTGATCCGGACAAGACGGTGAGTACCGGCTTCGACACTCAGCGTGCCGTAGGCGTAGGGGGCGTTGACCTCGAAGGTGGCGGACTTGAGTCCCGCTTCTTCGGCATAGGAGGTGTCCATGATGGTGGTCGGGTAGCCGTGGCGTTCCGCCCAGCGCAGGTACATCCGGAGCAGCATCTCGGCGAAGTCCGCGGCATCCACTCCGCCGGCGCCGGCACGGATGGTCACCACCGCTTCACGTTCGTCAAACTCACCGGATAGCAGCGTCACCACTTCAAGGTCCTTCAGCGACTTACGGATGGACTCTAGCTCCGCTGCGGCTTCGCCCATGGAATCGGCGTCGTCCTCGTCCTGTCCGAGTTCCACCAGGACTTCGAGGTCGTCAATCCGGGAGACCAGCGTGTTGAGGCGTTCGAGTTCGCTCTGCCGGTGGGAGAGCCTGGAGGTAATCTTCTGCGCGGCTGCCGGGTCGTCCCAGAGGTTGGGCTCCCCTGCCCGCTCGCTCAGTTCGGCGATGTCTTCCTTCAGCTCCTCAACATTCGAGACGTTTTCGATGGAGGAGTAGGTGGCGCGCAATGCGCGGATTTCTGCGGAAAAATCTATTTGAGCCATGGTTGTTAAAGCCTACGCCATCCTTCCAAGCCGCCCCGCACCGCTACCGGACGAGCCTGGAGCGTGCTGTGGATGTCGCCTCGATCCTGATTCCGTCCGGGATAAGGAAGTTCACGATCGGAGGATGCACCTCGGCACTGAGTACAACGACGGCGGTGGAACCGTCCGGACTCCCGGTCTCGGGTGCGACGGCAAGACCGTCGAACCTGCCGTAGGTGCCGTTCCTGCTCAGATAGTCCGCGGCAATGCTGCGCACCCGCCCGCCGCTAAGCACCGCGGACGGGCTGCCGCCGTCCGTCTCGACCTGGCCCAGTGTGTAGCTGTCCGCCGCGGCTACGGACGCCCCGTCCGCCGCGGACAACAGCTTCTTGTGTTCCAGGTACAGGGAGGACGCCGCCAGCACTGCGGAGGTGACCAGAAGCGCCAGGAGAACGTAGCCGATGATCAGGACCATCATCTGTCCGTCCTCGCCGCCCTGATCACCGTCCCGGTACTGATTTCTCACCGGAATCGCCCCACAACTTGGGTGGCCGAGGCGTCCAGCCGGCTTGCGTTGAGCTGAAACGAGTCGCTGAAGGGTACAAAGGGCAAAGGGACTGTCAGGTGGACAGTAACCGTGACGGCAGACCCCGGGGCGAGGCAGTCCGAGGGCCGGCAACTCGTTTCCATGCGCGCATTGTCCGCCGGATGCCCGTAGTCCGCGAGCGCGAGCATGACTGCCTGTTCCGCTGCCGCGCGGCCGCTTTCTGCATCGGGCTGTGCCACGTAAACCTTTGCGGCCTGGTCGGCCGCACCGACCACGGCGAAGGCACCGCCCTGGATCTGCCCCACGGTAATGATGAAGTACACGAGCGGGACCATCAGGAGAAGGGCGAGGAACGTGAATTCGACGACGGCACTCCCCCGCTCCCCGGGAGTAGCATCCGTGCATGAGGCCTCGTCCGTGCATGAGGCCTCGCGGAATCGGCGTGTCAGGAAGGCGTGAGCCTTACGGCTGGATGGCAGCATGGCCTTTGACCTCCAGTGCCTCCCGGGGACCGATCAGGCCGATCACGGGCAGAGGGGCCCTGACTGTCACTTCGAGGGCCCGGACGCCCTGGTACGTAACTTCGGAGGTGCTCACCTCCTGGGCGAAGTCTGCGTTGAGCGCGATTCCGATTAGTTCGCCCGTGCGGTCCTTGGCATCTGCCGCATTCCGGTCGGCGAGTGTGCCGTACCTCGCGCCCGACGCCGCAGCGTCGATCAGGGTGTTGCGTACGTGCAGCACGAGCGTCAGCTGGATCACCGCCAGGAAGAACATCGTGAGGAGCCCGCCGACCAGGACGAAATCCACAACGGCGGAGCCCCGTTCCCTCACGGATGGGTCATCGCGCCCCATCGGCTTTTCCGCCGCCCGGCAAGGCGCAGGCTCCCCTGCCCGGCAAAGCGCATCGTCGGCCGCCCGGAGCCCTGCGCTCATGTGCTAATTTCCGACCTTGTCCATGGCCTGATTGAACAGCCCCTCCAGGGCTGGTCCGGCCAGGGCCAGCAGCGCAGCCACCAGCACTGCCGACATAAGCGTGATCATCACCCAGCCCGGCACATCCCCTCTTTCCGGATGGTCCGTGCTCCGGTGCAGCTTCCCGCCGCCACTGCCGATGAACACGGCCGTTGACCGGACCAACAGTGCGATGGTGTGGATCACAACCAGGGCGCGGATTCCGAGGTGTTTCATCGAGCTTCCATTCTGTAGTTCTGGCTGGTATTTTCCCGGCAGTCCGGGTGGTCTGGACTCGGTCATAGTCCCAGGCTGATGGCGGCGAGTCCGGGAAACACTGCAAAAATGACGGTCAACGGCAGGACACCAAACACCAGCGGCACCATCATGGCGATTTCTTTCTTTCCGGCCGATTCCATCAGGTCGCGTTTGGCGGTGTCACGGACATCCTGCGCCTGGGCGCGAAGGACGTCTGCCAGAGGTGTCCCCCGTTCAACTGCCACGATGATCCCATCGACGAACCGCACCAAGGGTCCCAGGTCGGTCCGTGCGGAGAATCGCTGCAGCGCTTCGACGAGCGGCTTTCCGGCCCGGGTTTCGCCAAGCACCAGCTCAAATTCCCTGGCGAGTTCGCCGTGTGAGCTGCGGCAGACGCGGTCCAGCGCTCCCGTGGCACTTTCCCCTGCGCTGACGGCGAGTGCCATCAACTCCGCGAGGCTCGGGAACTCTGCCATCATGAGCTTTTCCCGCCTCTTGATCTGGGAGCCCAGGCAGTAATCCCGGAAAAGGAACCCTCCGAGGGCACTGCCCAGAACGGCGACAACGGCGAGGAAAGGATTGAACTGTCCTGATGCGGCTCCTACCAGGATCAGACCGGTGGCGAGCACGAACCCCAGCACTGCCCAGAGCAGTTGCTCGGCCCTGAAGTCGACGACAGACTTTCGGACGCCGGCCTGGGCCAGCCTGCGGCTCAGCGCCGACGAGCCCAGGTTGAATCGCGCCAGGACCGAGAGCCCCTCCTTCAGCATTGGGCGCAGTATGAGCTCCAGAGGCCCGAAGGGGGTGAGGTTGTCTGTGGAGGCCAACAGCAGCTTGGATTCCAGGTTTTGCGACTTCAGTTGCGGTTCGATACGTTCGGCAAAGCTCATTGGCCTCATGAACGGCAACCTCGCAATCAGGAGCCAGAGGCCGGCTCCGAGCAGGAGTCCGCAGATCACGGCAACAGCGGCGGGCGACGTCATCTCAGGACCCGTTCGTCCTCAGGCAGCGCACCGATCCGCAACATAACGGAGTAGCAGATGGTGGAAACCACCAGTCCGCCGAGAAGCACTGCCGCCCCGGTCGCGGTGTTGTAGGCGGCGACCGCTTCGGGCCGGGTGGCCAACAGCACCATGACGATCCAGGGTGCAGCTACTGCAAGCCGTGCTGCATTCACCGTCCAGGACTGCCGGGCCTCCAGCTCGCTTCTGGTCCGCGCGCTTTCCCGCAGGAACTCGCCCAGGGTTCCCAACAGGCGGCCCAGGTCGGAGCCGCCCACCTCCCTCGTGAGCCTGAGGGCTTCCACAATCCGGTCGGCGACGGGGTCTGCAAGCCGTTCCTTGAGCCTGTTGAGGGCTGGATCGAACTGGCCGCCGGCGCGGTAGTCGGCCCCAAAATCCCGAAATACGTGCCGCAGCTCCTCGGGCCCCTTCTCACCCAGTTGGATCAGCGCCTCCGGCAGGGACAGCCCTGCCCTGATCGCGGACCGAAGATGGTCAACGACGTCAGGCCACAACTGACGCAGGGTGGCCGTGCGTTTGCGGGCCCGCCATCTGACGACGGCCATTGGGAGCCATCCTCCAAACAGGCCGAAGCAGGCGGAGATGGGCCAGGACCTGGTCACCGCGAAGAAAACGATGCTGACGAACGCCGCCACGCCTACGCAAGTAGATACCAAGCCGAGCCCGGACACGTTCTCAATCCCGGCAGCGCGCAGCAGGTCCTGCAACCGGCTGGACCGCGGACGCCGCTTAGCGGCCTGGGGCTGTTCCCAGGCCGACCACCAGATGAGGAACAAACCCGCGCCCAAAACCACCCCCAGCATCGGTGCCATTAGCGGACCTCCAGCAGGGCTGCAACGTCAAATCCTGCACCGGCAAACTTCTCGACGGCAGGCATGGA
The DNA here is from genome assembly GCF_017833075.1 of Arthrobacter sp. PvP103. Classification (NCBI taxonomy): domain Bacteria; kingdom Bacillati; phylum Actinomycetota; class Actinomycetes; order Micrococcales; family Micrococcaceae; genus Arthrobacter; species Arthrobacter sp. PvP103. Next base: position 718,423 of record NZ_JAFIBQ010000001.1, read on the forward strand.
GTTTGCTTTGGGTTGCAGCTGGCCGTCGGTCATCGCAAAGACCATGGACGATTCGATGATGCCGTTTTCCACGCGCCGTCCGAGCGACAGAATTTCAGTCACCTGGCGCCGGCCATCGCCCTGTCGGCTGCAGTGGACCACCAGGTCAATGCACGAAGCGACCGTCGGCACCACGAAAGCACTTGAGATGTTGTCGCCGGCCAGGAGCGGAAGGGTGCACAGCTTGGTGACGGCGTCATGTGCCGAGTTGGCGTGGACCGTGCACATGCCGGGAAGGCCCGAATTAAGCGCGATCAGCATGTCCAGGCTTTCCGCCTCACGGACCTCTCCCACCACCAGGCGGTCCGGCCGCATCCTGAGGGCTTCCTTGACGAGCCTTCGCAGCGGAATCTCGCCTTCCCCCTCCAGGTTGGGTTGCCTGCACTGCAATCCGACGACATCGCGCAACGGAAACTGCAGTTCGAAGATCTCCTCGACCGTAATGACGCGCTCCCGGGCACCGATGCTGGCAGCCAGGCAGTTCAGCATGGTGGTCTTCCCGGCCTGCGTCGCCCCGGAGACCAGGATATTGAGTCCGCTGGCCACTGCAGCGCCAAGGAACCGGGCCGCCTGCGTCGTCAGGGTGCCCAGCTCCACGAGATGTTCGAGCCGGCTCGCCTTGACCACGAACTTGCGGATGTTGACCGCCCAGTGTCGCCGCGTCACATCAGGAATGACGACGTGCAGCCGGGATCCGTCCGGGAGGGCCGCATCCACAAACGGCGAAGACATATCAAGCCGGCGCCCCGAGCTTTTCAGCATGCGTTCCACCAGGTCCCGCACCTGCTGGTCCGAGAGACTAAGCGAGGTGAGTTCGGATTCGCCGTTGCGTGCCACGTAGATTTCGTTGGGTGCGTTGAGCCAAATTTCTTCGATGGTAGGGTCATCCAACAGCGGCTGCAACGCACCGAAACCGGCCACGGCGTCGTAGACATGCCGACGGGCGGACTCCAGCGGGCCGATCGGCGGAAGCGGCCCCATCAATGCGCGTTCGTCATAGTCGCTGACGGCTGCCTCGACCAGGCGCCTGACCTCGCCGGCCTGCTGCAGAGGGTCCAGGCCGCGGCGCCGGATCAGCTCGCGAACCTCGTCCTCCACGATTCGAACAGCATCCATGCGTTCCCCCAAACGACTGCCGCCCCCGGCTGAGGCAGTACAACTGCGTTAAAGCTAAAGGAGCATACACATGTCGGCCAAGTCACAGGAACAAAGCTGTGGATAAGCGGGGAATGCCCGCCAAATTTGATTCACACTGGTAACACCAGAATCACTAGTCGCTCCATGCACACTGGTGTTATGGTAGGCGCGTTAAGTCAGACATATCTCACAGTTCAGTTCGTCCTGCGGGATTCAGCTGTAGATGCGACCTAGTGGCCTGCTCCTGGGAGCATGTCATTATTCCGGAGCGAAAAATGAAGCGGAATTCAGTTCAACCCAAGCGTCGCTTACTGAGAAACGCTGGACCGCTGGTACTGGCGCTGGCGCTGATGGCCGGACCGCTGGCCGGCACGTCGGGTGCAACGGAGCCTCTGCCATCGCCGGCCCCCACGGGCACCACATCCACGGGCACCGCAACCGCAGCACCCGAAGCCGCAACACCGAGCGCGCCCGCGACGTCGCCATCGCCGGCCACATCGCCGTCGCCCGTCCAGACCACCACCCAGCCGGCCGAGCCGGTGCCCACAACAACGAGATCGGCGCCTGTCGTTCCCTTGGACCCCACCTCCGATGCTGGTCGAGCGGCGATGGCAAAAGCCGCCGGCCAGGGCGGCGCCGAAATGGGCCAGCGCTCCGCGCGCGTCGCCGGAGCCTCAAAACAGGACGGCGCCCAACTGTTCACAACACAGTCCCTGGAAACGCAGGGAACGTGGATGCCGACTTTCGGAGTGCAGGGCCTGGACGTCAGCGGCCACCAAACATCGGTTAACTGGCAGCAACAGTGGAACATGGGCGCGCGCTTTGCGTATGTCAAAGCCAGCGAAGGCAACTACTACACGAATGAGTTGTTCGGCTCGCAGTACCAAGGTTCACGCAGCGTCGGAATGATCCGTGGCGCTTACCATTTCGCTATCCCCAACTGGTCCTCGGGAGCTGATCAGGCACGCTACTTCGTCCAGAACGGAGGCGGCTGGACGGCGGACGGTTACACGCTGCCACCCGTGCTGGATTTCGAGTTCAACCCCTATGAAGGCCGGACCATCGACGGGTTCTACTTCGGAAATACCTGCTACGGAATGTCTCCGTCCCAGTTGACAGCCTGGGTGCGCGACTTCGGCAACACCATGCAGGCGCTCACCGGACGCCTGCCAGTCATTTATACCAACACCATGTGGTGGAAACAGTGCACCGGCGACGCCGCCGGATTCGGGAATTATCCCCTGTGGGTGGCCGCCTACCCGAGCTCTGCAACTAATGACGCCGGCGCCATACCGTCCAGCTGGAGCAGCTACAGCATGTGGCAGTACAGCAGCACGGGTCCCTTCGCAGGTGACTCCAACGTGTGGAACGGCACGTACCAAATGCTGCAGCGCTTCGCGACCTATTCCGACGGCTTTGGCTCGACCTTTGTCAAAGGCCCCACCAGCAGCACGATCTTCTTGGTTAGCGGCAAGACCAAATACCCTGTACCGGACTGGGCTACGTATCAGCTGTACATGAACGTTAGTTCCCTGGACCAAGTCAGCCAGCAATACGTGGACTCGCTGACGACGGGGAACCCCGTCGGCCGCTTCGCGCGGGACTCCGACGGCTCCATCTACCTCATTGACGGCGGCCGAAAGTACCACGTGCCGAGCTGCACGGTCATGTACGACTTCGGCGGCGGCAGCTGCACCGGCTGGATCCCGCTGGCGGACAGCCAGCTTGCAGCGTATTCGGATAGCGGAATGCTGGCCAACGCTACCGCCTCCCCGTCCGGAAAGCTGTTCTACGTGTCCGCAATGACGAAGCGGGAGTTCTTTGACGTTGCCTCACTCAGCCGTGCCGGCCTCTCCTCGGCGGTCGTGAACCTGAGCGAGGCAGTAACAGCCTCCCTGCCCTATGCCAGCGCCGCGCCGATCGTGCGTCCGGACGTCATCGTTGTGGACCGAATCAGCCGACAGCCCTACATGAATACCGCCGGAAAGCTCCTGCCCGTGCCCACCTCTATTTACTCCGAGAATGTCTGGGCAAATGGAATCAATGCGGCGGCCTTGGATCCACAGTCCATCGCCAAGCTCACCCAAGGCCCTGCCTTCACCGGTTTTGCCTCGAATGAAGCTGGCACCGCACGGTACGTGATCGGTTCGAGCTACAAATTCCTGATGACCGACGCATCTCAGTGGCCCGATACGACGGTCAAGTTTTCAGATGCCCTGCTGGGTGCAATTGGTACCGGGCCCACGATTTCCAATCCGACCTACCTGAAGTCGTCATCGTCCCCGGTTGTCTACCGGCGGGACAAGTCGGTTGCGCGGGAAGTCCCTGACATCTCCACGCTCACGCAGCTGGGCCTCGGCAAGATTCCCGCCATCTATTCCTTGACCCCAACCACCGTTCGTTCGCTGCCGAAAGGCCCGGCGATACTGCCCCTGGCCAAACTCACGGTCGGGGACACGAGTCCGGTGGTCTATCTGATCGACGGCCCCGACAAGATGCTGCAGCTGGAGGATTTCAGGATCACCAGCAGCCTGGGCATCGGGGGCTACTCCCGCGTGCCGCAGTCAGCGCTGGCGCCTTACTCCTCCACAGCAACAGTTCAGCCCGTTGTGCGGTGCGCTTTGAACACCTATCTCGGGTACGGCGGCGGCATCTGGAAGCTCCCGGCCACGACGGCAACCGCCCAGCTCCCCGCACGGACGCCTGAACCGTCCACCTGCACCGCTCTTCCCGCGGCGAGGGGAAACCTGGACACCACAGTCTTCGTCAAGACCCTCGACTCGCCCACGGTCTACCTGATGGTCGACGGGACCAAGCGTCCGGTGAGCACCTGGACCCGCCTGGTGGAGCTGAACAACGGCAGCAGTTCGCCCGTGATTGCCGAATACAGCCGCAGCGCCCTGGATCCGGTGCCCACGGGAAACCCGGCATAACACCAACCGGAATAGCCATTAAATTCAAAAGGCGGGTGTCCGGGAAATTCCCGACCACCCGCCTTTTGTGGCTTGATCAGCCTGCGCTTTGATCCAGCAATTCAAGCAGGTACTTCCCGTAACCGCTCTTCACGAGCGGTTCCGCCCGCTCCTGCAGCTCGGCGTCGCTGAGGAAGCCCAGCCGCCACGAGATTTCCTCCGGGCAGCCGATGGACAGGCCCTGACGCTTCTGCACAGTGTGGATGAATTCGGACGCTTCGTTCAGCGAATCGAAGGTTCCGGTGTCCAGCCATGCGGTTCCGCGCGGCAGGATCTCCACCTGAAGCTTGCCCCGTTCCAGGTACACCCGGTTCACGTCGGTGATTTCCAGCTCTCCGCGGGGGGAGGGCTTCAGGTCCTTGGCGATCTGCACAACATCGTTGTCGTAGAAGTACAGTCCAGGAACTGCGTAGTGGCTCTTGGGCTTAGCCGGCTTCTCCTCGAGCGAAATGGCCTTGCCTTCAGCATCGAATTCCACCACGCCGTAGGCGGACGGATCGGCAACCCAGTAACCAAACACCGCACCGCCGTCGATGTCCGAGAAGCGGCGCAGCTGCGTGCCCATGCCCCTGCCGTAGAAGATGTTGTCACCCAGCACCAGGGCAACCGGCCCGTCGCCGATGTGCTCGGCGCCCAGGATGAATGCCTGCGCCAGTCCATCCGGCGAGGGCTGCTGCGCGTACGTAATATTCACGCCGAACTGCGACCCGTCACCAAGCAAGCGCTGGAACTGGTCGGCATCGTGCGGGGTGGTGATGATGAGGATGTCGCGGATGCCGGCGAGGATAAGCGTGGACAGCGGATAGTAGATCATCGGCTTGTCATAGACCGGCACCAGTTGCTTGCTGATGCCCAAGGTAATGGGATGGAGTCTGGAGCCGGTACCGCCGGCAAGGATAATTCCGCGCATGCAACCTATCTTTCCCTCTGATTCGAAGTCCAACCAAATCCGGTAACCTATGAAACTATGCAGCGACTTCTCGTAACCGGCGGCGCCGGATTCATCGGCTCGAATTTTGTCCATTATGTAATGGCCAACACGGACAACTATGTCACCGTATTGGACAAGCTCACCTATGCCGGGAACCGTGAGTCACTGAGGCACCTGCCCGAGGACCGTTTCGCATTCGTGGAGGGCGATATCGCCGATCCGTCCGTGGTCGACCAGCTCGTGGCAGACCATGACGTCGTGGTCCACTACGCGGCCGAGTCGCACAACGACAACTCGCTGCATGACCCGCGCCCGTTCCTGGATACAAACATCATCGGCACCTACACGCTGATCGAAGCCGCCCGTAAGCACAACAAGCGCTTCCACCACATCTCCACCGATGAGGTCTACGGCGACCTGGAACTCGATGACCCCGAGCGGTTCACCGAGAACACCCCCTACAACCCCTCGAGCCCGTACTCCTCCACCAAGGCGGGCTCGGATCTCCTGGTCCGCGCCTGGGTGCGTTCCTTCGGGCTGCAGGCCACCATCAGCAACTGCTCGAACAACTACGGCCCCTACCAGCACGTGGAAAAGTTCATCCCCCGCCAGATCACCAACGTCATCGACGGCATCCGTCCCAAGCTCTACGGCAAGGGCGAAAACGTCCGCGACTGGATCCACGCCAACGACCACTCCTCCGCTGTCCTGGCTATCATCGAAAAGGGCATCATCGGGGAGACGTACCTAATCGGTGCCGACGGCGAAAAAAACAACAAGGAAGTCGTCGAACTCATCCTTGAGCACATGGGCCAGCCCGCAGACGCGTACGACCACGTCGTAGACCGGCCCGGCCACGACCTGCGCTACGCCATCGACTCCACCAAGCTCCGCACCGAACTCGGCTGGAAGCCGGAATTCTCCAACTTCGACGCCGGCATCGAGGACACCATCGCCTGGTACCGCAACAATGAGGACTGGTGGCGCCCGCAGAAGGCCGCCACCGAAGCCAAGTACAAGGAGCAGGGCCAATAAGCATGGAGTTTCAAAAGAAGCTCGCAGGCGCGGAAACGCCGATCCCCGGCGTCGTGGTCTACGACCTTCCGGTCTACGGCGACAACCGCGGCTGGTTCAAGGAAAACTGGCAGCGGGAAAAAATGATCGCTGCCGGGCTGCCCGACTTTGGCCCCGTCCAGAACAACATCTCCTTCAACGACAAAACCGGAACCACCCGGGGCATCCACGCCGAGCCCTGGGACAAATTCGTCTCCGTGGCCACCGGCCGGATCTTTGGCGCCTGGGTGGACCTCCGCGAAGGGCCGACCTTCGGGGCGGTCTTCACCGCGGAGCTCGATGCCAGCAAGGCCATCTTCATCCCCCGCGGCGTCGCGAACTCCTACCAGACCCTGGAAGACAACACCTCCTACGTTTACCTGGTCAACGACCACTGGTCACCGGAGGCCGAATACACCTTCCTGAACCTGGCCGATGAGACCGCGAACATCCCCTGGCCCATCCCCCTCAGCGAAGCGGAAGTCTCTGACAAGGACCTGGGCCACCCGCGCCTGGCCGACGTCAAACCCATGGGCCCCCGCAGAACCCTCGTTCTGGGCGCGGACGGGCAACTGGGCCGCGCCCTGCGCAAAGCGTACGACGGCGACGCCTCCGTCGAGTTCGCCGGCCGGCAGGACTTCGACCTCCTGGACCCGGAAGCCTACACGGCACGGCACTGGGGCAACTACAGCACCATCATCAACGCCGCCGCTTACACCGCGGTGGACACCGCCGAAACAGGAACCGGACGCGAGGCCGCGTGGGCCATCAACGCCACCGCCGTCGGCCGGCTGGCCCGCATCGCAGCGGAACACTCCCTGACGCTGGTGCACGTCTCCAGCGACTACGTCTTCGACGGGACCCGCACCGAACACACCGAGGACGAACCGTTCACTCCCCTGGGCGTCTACGGCCAAAGCAAAGCCGCCGGCGACGCCATCGTCAGTACAGTCCCCCGGCACTACATCGTCCGGACCAGCTGGGTCATCGGAGAAGGTAACAACTTCGTCCGCACCATGGCGGCCCTGGCCGGCCGCGGCGTCCAACCCGCCGTCGTCGACGACCAAATCGGCCGCCTGACCTTCGCCACGGACATCGCCGACGGCATCCACCACCTGCTCCAGACCAAGGCCCCGTTCGGAACCTACAACCTGAGCAACGACGGCTCCCCGCAGTCCTGGGCCGAAATCGCCGCCGACGTCTACGAACTCAGCGGCGCCGAACGGTCCGTCGTTACCGGCGTCAGCACCGCCGAGTACTTCAAGGACAAGGCAGCCGCGCCGCGGCCGCTAAACAGCGTCCTGGACCTCGGAAAAATCAAGGCCACAGGATTCCGCCCACGGAACTCCAAAACAGCCCTCACCGAATACCTCAGCACAAGCCAGGCAACCGTTTAGCACCGTAGTAAAAGGCAAAGCCGGGCGCCGTCCGAAAGGACAGCGCCCGGCTTTGGCGTTAACTGGCCAAGCCGGCCTTTTCTGTGGAACCGCGGCGCCTGCGGGATGCAACAAGGTCACAAGCCGTCCACAGGACCATGCCGCCCACACCAACGCACCACAGGGCTACCCCTGCGGCCCAGCCCGGCGGCGTAAAGGCAACTGAAACCGTAGAGCCGGCCGCGTGCTCCGGAACATCCAGGGCCAACAGGAATCCGTCGACAGGGGAAGTGATGTCCGCGCCGCTGGCGTGATACCCGGGCCACGGCAACCGGCCCAGGGCTGCGCGGCCGCCGCCGGAGGCAACCTGATCGACGCGAAGCGTGACCTCAGTGGCCGTGCGTCCGGTCTCGGTGAGCTTGGTTCCTGGCGACGTCCAAACGAGCCCGCCGGACGAGTCCGTTGGAATATCGCGGCTCCAGAGCGCTATTTCGCCGTCGTCGCTCACTTCGCGCCACCCTGCGGGCACGGATCGGACGGGCACGGGGTCCTGCCTTCCGACATAATTGTTGGAAGCTGTGGGCCGCTGATTTCCGGCAAAGGACTTCTTCAGGATTTGAATGTTGTCGATACCAAGTTCATCGGCGAGCAGCATGCCGGTTTCCCCCCGCCGCTCGAACAGGCGGTCCAGCAGTTCAACGCATGTCCCGCCCAGGTATCGCAGGCACAGAGCCTTGTTGTACTCCGTGTGCCCGATCAGCTGGTATCTGTTCAGGACCGAAGCGGGGCTGAGGTACCAGGTGTTGGCCATCAGGGTCCTGGACCAGGTCGACTCGTCCTGCGGGTAGTCGAGCGGGTCCCCGACCACCAGGACCTCCCCCTGGACATCTGCGAGGACACGCTTGGGAACGGCAGTATCCGCCGGCACGACGGAATCAGACAGCGGACTCACGGCGGTTGTCCGATATTGCAGCAGGGTGGTCCCCAACGTCACGCCAAGACATACTACGGCGACGGAGGAAGCCATGGACATTTTGTCCAGGGGGAGTTTATTGCCACGCATCCGCCACCACAGCACGCAGATGGCGGCTATGGCGAGGACGCCGGCCAAAAAGACCGCGAGGTAGCGGTCGGGGTATTGGGCCCAGCCACCGTAGACACCGAACGCAATGGCGCCCGTGGCACCCAGCAGGGACAGCTTCGAGGGATGCTTGGCCAGAGCGTGGGAGAGCAAGACAACACAAAGAAGGATGCAAACCAGCGCCAGGTACGGCATAAAGCGGGCAGGATAGCGGAGGGGGCCCACGGTCGAAGGCAGCAGCACAAACATCAGGGAAAGGGCTGCGAAGAACAGGATGTCCCTGATCTTCGGTGCGTACGCCCGAATCCGGCGCCAGCTCAGGAACGCGACGAGCGGCAGGAACCAGGCTATGTACAGTGCCGGCGCAGGAGCGGAGAAGCCGCCCCACCACCACGACGGCATCATTGGGTAGGCAGTGGCGATGGTTGAGCTCAGGAGACCACTGAGGTCAACTCCCATGAAGTCGTCGTTGGCGATGGCGGTAGAGCTTCGCGTTGTCACTGCCGCGGTCAGGACGCCGGGCAGGTAAACCACGACGGCGACCAGGACCAGGCCGAACCCAACCGCCGCAGTGCGCCACGCTGTCCCCCATCGGCGCTTCAGCAGGGCGTCCACGCCAACGGCCAGCAAAACGAAGCCCACCGCCACGGTTCCGGCGACATACCCAATGGTGACCACGAGATATCCCGCCAGGAACGCCCAGAGCGGACTCCGCCGGCCCTCACTGGCCATCTTCAGCAGCATCCAGAAATAGGGCACGATTGACCACGCGATTTGCCCCGTGACCCACGAAGGGGCATCGAAGAACATGGTGAAGCCGTTCAAAGGGGAGGCGACCCCTGCCACCAAGGCCAAGGCGGGCGGAACCTTGAACGATCTGCTCAACAGATAGCAGCCCACGCCGCCGATGACCAGGAAAGCAATTTTGAGGCTGGTGGTTACTACAACGGCATCGGGGGCGAGGTAGACAATCACCCCGATGAGCATGACGAGCGGGTTCCAGGTTCCCCACTGCCCTTCGGCTGCATAGTTCCCGCTCGACCATACTTGGGGATTGAGGATCGGCACCGTGCCGGACAACAGCGATTCACCCAGGTGGTACCAGACTCCGTAGGCGCCGTTTTCGGTGTCATCCCAAAAGTAGAACCGCGGCGTCCAGATCAGCGGAATTAAGCTGAGGATTAGCACGCTGACTGCGGTGATGAGGACCCAAAGTAGCGGGCGCGCCGGCGCGTCTTCACTGTCTAGCATTAGTTCCTTGTCTTAATGTTCGAACCCGCATCACCGACTTCGACTGCCGGCATCAGAATCCGGCCAGGCGAACGTACTCAGCCCGCTACCTTCCACAGGGTAATCGTGGCCGGCTGCCCGCCGTTGTTGTAGGCGGCCTCCGATATTTTCGCTCCATTGACCTTCCCCTGCCAGCCGGTGGGGCAGCCCGTGTCCGTTAGTACGTAGCGGATGTCCACTTTTTCCGCGGCAGGCTGGGCAAACGAGCCGTTTGCGCGCTGCACAAGGATCTCGCGAATGTCTTTTTCGTTCTTGGGCCAGGCGAGGCCGAGGTTGTAAAACGCGGTGGGCAGGCCAGTCAGTGCTTTCACCCGGAACGGGCTGATGCACGGATCGAACATCACCAGCTCGGACGCCTGCCCTTTGGCGTCCACCGTGACGCGCAGGTCTGAGCCGGGTTCGGTGAGCGGCGTTGCAGCTGACTTTATCGCAAGTGCCTGCGGGTCGTTGAAACTCGCTGTGCCGTAGTCATGGACATAGTCCGAAAATTTTGAGTAGTCCGAGAGGCTAACGGCAAAAGCCGCCACCACCGCCACGCAGGCTGTCGCCACCACAATCGCCGGTGCGCGGCCGAAGCCGGCAGCTGGCCGCGCAGCAGAATCCGAAGGGTCGGGCGATTCAGCCGCCCGGGGCTGCTGTTTCCGGCCCGCGCGCCACAGATGCCAGCTCCGGACTGCGACTTGGCAGAACACCGGAACAGCGGCCGCTGTGACCATGGTGAAGCTGTCGATCCAGAAGCGGTACGGTTCCTGGTTCGCACCCCACAGGTCATTGCTGGCGACCACGGGCCAAGCGAAAGCGGCGCCGAGGGCGAACGCCAGCCACGCTTTGTTTCCCTGCACCAGTCCCGCCCAGAAGATCAATGCGAGCATGAGCAAAGGAACCAGCGCGCCCAAAATACCGGTCCAGAGCGGCACGCCCAGGGCGTTGGATGACAGCTCCCGGTATGTCAGGAAGTCATCCTTGTCGGCCAGCCCCAGCAGGGTTCCGAGGATCGTCGGCGAAGCAGCCAGCGCCAGCGCTACACAGGCGGCGATGACGGGAATCTTGTTTTTCAGCAGGACCAGGATAAAGCCGGGCGCAGCGGCGAGAAGGCCCGCCATCAGGGTGACCAGAGGACCTGCCTTAGCAGCGATCGTTGTACCGCCCAGGAGCACTGCCACCAGCAACACAAGGCTCACGGAACCGTGCCACTTCCGGCCGTACATCAACAGGCCGTAGGCGCCCGTTGCGTAGACAAGAAGGTACACGGCCGTTAGGAACGAGTATGTCTGCACATTCGCCAGCGCACCGACGGCGCCAGCGGCAACAATCACGACGGCGGTCCGGGTCTTGGCGCCAGCCTGCGCCCTGCCGTCCAGGAGGGGAAACGTCACGCCTATGAGGATGCAGATGGCGGTGACAGCAATGGAAAGCGCGGCGGATTCTCCATTGAGCGTGAATAGCACCCCGAAAGCGCCCCACAGAACACCGTGGTTGTCCAGAGAGTGGTGCCAGTTGCCGGTGGAAGCCACGGCGAACGTGCCGATGATGCTGGGCACAAAGCCGAGGACGCCCAGGACCGGCAGGCCGGTCAAGCGGATCAGCAGCCAGCTTATGGCCGCCACCATGATGAACTGAAACGCGAGGCCCGCAAGCTGCCACGTGCCAATGATGTCGGTGTTGAACAGACGCGCCAGCAGCCCCAGGAAAACGTAGTAAAGCCGGGGATAGTGGTTGGTGCCGGTTTCGGTGAACGGTTCGACCGCGGCCATGTTGCCGTTTTTGACGTTCACCGCGATGGCCAGGTAAGAGTACTGATCGTAAGGGAAGTACTGGCGGAAGTTGTGCCAGCTGAATCCGGTACTGGTGGTCAGCGGACGGACCTGGAGTACCCAGTACATCAGTCCGGACAAGGCTATGGCGGCGGCTGAGATCAAATGCTGCCAGCGGTTCCGAGAGTTGGTGGCAGCTGTCTGCTGTGTCATTCCGCTGGATACCCCGACATTTTTCGTTGAATTTCTGGGCAGCTTCCCGGAGGCTGCTCGGTTACAAATAAAGATTCTAAGGCCTGCGGCCGCCGCGGCCGGCCTCCGGGGCCGGCCACGCGTCACACTGCATTGTCGCCAAACCGGTAGACTCTGTGCACATGACCAATGCAGTGACAGGCTCTTCGGCCAGCACCCATCGTATTTCCGTCGTCGTACCTGTTTACCAAGGCGAAAAGACGCTGCCGGCGGTCGTTGCGGAACTGATGGGACTCGCGGAACCGCAAATTTCGCCGGCCGGCCACCGTTTCGTCATTGCAGAAGTCCTCCTCGTATTCGATCACGGCCCGGACGGCTCTGCGCAGGTCATCCGTGACCTCGTGGCACGCTACGACATCGTCCGCGGGGTGTGGTTGAGCCGCAACTTCGGACAACACCCCGCCACTCTGGCCGGCATGGCGTCCGCCGGCGGTGACTGGGTTGTCACCATGGATGAGGACGGCCAGCACGATCCCGCCGCTATCGGCGACATGCTGGATACCGCCATGGCCCGGCAGTCAACGCTGGTGTATGCGCTGCCCACCAATAAGCCTCCGCACGGATTCCTCCGGAACGCCGCTTCAAAGGGTGCGAAGAAGGTGGTGTCTGCACTCCTGTCGAGTAACGACGCACCCAACTATCAAAGCTTCCGGCTCGTCACCGGCGAGGTTGCCCGCTCCGTGGCCGCCTATGCCGGCAACGCCGTGTACCTCGACGTCGCGCTGGGGTGGATTGCCTCGAACGTCGCCACCTGCCCGGTAGCTCTTCGGGAAGAGGGGGACCGCGCCTCCGGCTACCGGCTGCGCACCCTGCTGTCCCATTTCTGGCGCATGGTCATCTCCAGCGGCACGCGCGGGCTCCGTCTGGTCAGCCTGATCGGGGCATTGTTCGCGTTCCTCGGCATCTGCCTTGCCATTTACCTCTTCATTTCCTACCTGACGGGACACGGCGCGGGGCAGCAGGGATGGACGTCCACCATGATCGTGATCCTCATCAGCACCGGAGCCATTCTGTTCTCCCTGGGGGTCATCGCCGAGTACGTCGGCGTCAACGTCAACATGGCCATGGGTAAGCCCGCCTACCTGATCGTGAGCGACCCTGCCGTGGGTCCCCTCGGAAAGACCGGCACCGTGGCAGCCGCCACGAATCATGGAACAGCCGCAGCATCCGGGGGAAACACGCCCAATGCCTGATCCGGTATGGGTCGTCGGCGCAGGCGGCCTGCTGGGACGCGGCCTCGTCTCCGTACTCAAGTCGAGGGGCCATGACGTACTCACCTCCTCGATTCCCTGGAACGACGCTGCCGCTGCCAAAGCGGCTCTGGCCGCCGGAGCCGAACAGCTGAGGACCCTCGCTGACGGCAGACCCTGGGTGATCGCCTGGTGCGCCGGCGCCGGCGTCACCGGAACATCCCAAGCCGAGCTGGACTCCGAACTCGACGTGTTCAAGGCCGCACTGGATTCCATTGCCGGGATCCTGTGCATGCCCGGTTCCGCACCCGGCCGGTTTTTCCTGGCCTCGTCGGCCGGCGGCGTTTATGCCGGCGCCCCTGATCCGCCGTACTCCGAAGAGAGCATCACCCAGCCGCTCGCCCCCTACGGTTTTGCCAAGCTTGCCGCGGAAAGCGCCGCCACCGCGTTCGCGTCAACCTCAGGCACCCGCATGTTGATTGGCCGGGTTGCCAACCTCTACGGGCCCGGACAGAACCTGGCCAAGCCCCAGGGCCTCATTTCAGTCTTCGCGAAGGCCTACCTGACGGGCCAACCGGTTTCTGTTTACGTTTCCCTGGACACGCTCCGCGACTACATCTTTATTGACGACGCCGCGGCCCTGATAGCCGATTGCCTCGACCGGCTGTCCGGATCCGACGTCGTTGCAGGACAGACGGTGACAAAGATCATCGCCACTCAGCGGGCAGACACCATCGGCGCGCTGATTGGCGCGTGTAAGACCGTCTTTAAGCGCCGCCCGCGCATAGTCCTCGGAGCATCGCCGTTCGCCAAGGCTCAGGCACACGATCTTCGGTTGAGGTCGGTGGTTTGGACGGAACTCGACAACCGCCAGTTCACTCCCCTGCCGGTGGGAATCGACGCGACCGTCCGGGACATGCAGACACTGAGAAGCGCCTCAGGCTCCTGGTAGCGGAGCGACGACTTCGTCCGCCTGCTTCCAGCTGAAGCGAAAACTGGGTAATCCGCCCCGTTCGGTACCCTAGATGGAGCGTTAGCAACAGAAAGAGACCGTGCCGAGTTGAATATTCAAGAACGACCCACAACGGCCAGGACCGGAAATCCTGGGTGGCTGTGGGCCCTGGCCACGCCGGTGGCCACCATCCTGGCTGCATTAGTGCCGGTCATTTTCAACCACCGGTTTTACTTCTATGACGACACCCAGATCGGCGCCTACCCCATCTGGCGCGAAATTGGCGAAATGCTCCGCTCAGGTCAATGGCCGTTTTTCAGCGCCGAAGGCTGGCAGGCCGGCAACTACGCTGCCGAGGGCCAATGGGGCATCTTTAGTCCCCTGACCCTGGGCATCGGCCTGGCGTCCACGTTCTTCACTAACGCCCTGGTTTTCTCCACCCTGGTCAAAGTCGCCCTTCTGGCCACAGCCAGCATCGGTATCTACCTGGTCAGCCGCAACCTTGGTGCCCGGGCGCCGTGGGCCTTTGTCGCCGGAGTCGCCTCCACCCTTGCCGGATTTACCGTCTACCTCGATTCTCCGTCCTGGGTGACAGGACTGATGGTGTGGGCTTTCCTGCCTTTTGTCTGGTGGTCCTTGCGAAGGATGTGCTACCAGCAGAAGTCGCCCCTGCCCGTTCTGATCACCGGCTACTTCCTCGTCACGGTCGGTTATGTCCACGGCACCATCATGATGGTCCTGCTGTTCGTCGCCGTCATTGTCGAATTGCTGGTGCGCCGGAAGTGGAAGCCCCTCGTGAAGACCGTGTCCACCGGTATCCTCCTGGGTCTGGTGGCGTTGGCCGTTTACCTCCCGGGAGTCCTCACCCTACGCAGCACCGCGCGCACGCAAGTGGTCGCCAACACCAACTTCCTTACCGTTGACCTCACGGGCCTGGCCGGATCGGCACTTCCAAGCAATCTTCCGCAGGTTGCTTCCTGGTGGTGGGGGCCGTTCGCTCCCGCGCCGCTGACCTACATAGCGTGGTTCCTCCCGCTGTTTGCCCTGGTCAACTTCCGTCAGTTGCGGCGCCTGACCCCGGGAATTGCGAGTGTCCCGGTGTTCCTGCTGCTGTCATTGATGCTGACGCTGGCTCCCAGCGACCTTGGACCACTCCGGACGCCCGTCCGGTTGATGCCGTACGTCTGCCTCGCCACCATCGTGCTCTTATGCGTCGCCCTGTCATTGGCACGGGTCCGCAAGGTCTCCGGCGTGCGCTGGGTCAGCACAGCCGCGGTGTTCATTGGGAGCGTTTACCTGGGGTGGACGGGCAAACCGGAGCTGTGGACCGTCAGCGCACGCATGGTGCTCATCATGGCCGTCGGATTTGCCCTGACTGCGGTGGCACTGCGCCTGATCCGCGCCAAGTCGAAGGCCGACGGAGTGGTGGCGGCTGTCCTGGTGGCGACATCCCTTGCGTTGGCCTTCCCGCAGCATTACTACTTTCCCAACCCGCCCGTTCAGGACTTCAAACTGCCCGCGGACACGTCGAAGTACTCCACACAGCTCTCCGGCGCCAAGGGGCAGGCGGTCGTCGTGGGTACGCCGTCCGCTTTGGACCCGTCGATCTGGACCGAGTCGCTTGTCGGCAACATGTGGTACCTGAACCCCGGGTCAGTGCACAACCTCTACAGCCCCATCCAGAATGCGGCCTATTCGAAAGACCTCTGCATTGCTTCCCGCGGTGAGACGTGCAAAGAACTCAGCACCAAGCTGTTTGAAATCGACCCGACATCGGGCAAGCCGCTCGCAGACCTCCTTCGCGTGGACACGGTCCAGATAGTCCGGGATGCGGCCGACCCGAACGGTGCCGAACTCGCCAAGGCGGTCCCGCCGTCGGGCTGGTCTGTTGCATCCCGGACTCCGAATACGGTCATGTGGACGCGGAACGTGCCCCTCGGGTCGGTAGGCGCTCCCGTCTACGCGTCCGAGGGTACTGAAATCGAGCCGGTGTCCAACTCCAGCAGCCAGGTCACTTTCAAGGTGGACGAGGTCCCCGCTTCCGGCGGGACCGTGACGCTGGGCCGCATCGCGTGGCCGGGTTACACGGCTGACGGCGCCACCATCGTCGATCCGCTCCGCGGTTACCTCCTGACGGTCAACGTGGCTCCGGACATGGCCGGCAAAACCGTGACCGTCTCGTTCCAGCCGCCAGGATGGACCCTCGAAATCGCTTCCTTGGCTGCCGCACTTCTTCTTGGTGCCGCCTGGTCTGTGGTCCATGCGCTGCGCGGCCGACGGCGGTCCGGCTCACCTGACGGGCCGTCGTCGTTAGCTGACCGCCCGGCCGGCAACGATCCGAGCGCTTCCGCGCCCCATCCCTCCCCCGATCCCTCGCTCCGCTCCGGCGGGGCAGAGCCGGAATACGCCTTGAGAAAAGAGGACAAATAGTGGCTTCCCATCCGCCCACAGCGGACGAGCCGGTGCGCGGAATCCATTCCGGCCCGCCCGGTCCGCTGATGAAAATCGTCAAAGATCAGCGGGTTGCTTTCCTCCTCGTCGGGGGCGCCAACACAGCCTTCAGCACGGGCCTCTTCATTGTTTTGGCCTTGGCGTTCCCTCAGGCTCCCTCTTTCATCCTCTTGTCCGCGTCGTGGACGGTCTCGCTCATCGCGGTCTTCTTCGTCTACCGGAAGCTTGTCTTCCGCGTCAAAGGACATGTCTGGCTGGACCTGGGCCGATTCGCGCTCGTCAACCTCACGTCCCTGCTGGTTAACATCGGGCTGCTCTCACTGTTTGCTGACCTCCTGCAGTTCCCAAGGATCCCGACGCAACTGGCCATCACCCTGTTGTCCGTAATCATCAGCTACTTTGGGCACCGGCACTTTTCATTCCGGCGTAAACATGCACCGGAGCACGCACAGACCGCCCCCGTAAACGGCACTAAAGAGGAAGAGACGGCATGAAACCGAAAGTCTCCATAGTCATCCCCGCTTATAACAATGTGCAGTACATTGCTGAAACGCTTGATTCAGTCCTGAACCAGACCTATGACGACTATGAGGTGGTCATTGCCGACCATTCGTCAGTTGACGGAACGACGGACGTCATCAACGGATACAGCGGCCACCCGAAGCTCCGCATCCTCAGCCCCACGCCCGTCGGCGGCGGTGCCCAGGCCAACTGGAACAGAGTCAGCGCCGAGGCCAGGGGTGAGTACGTCAAGCTGGTCTGTGGCGATGACATTGTTGCACCGACGGCACTCGCCGAGCAGGTGGCAGCTTTCGAAGCGCATCCGACGGCGGTCCTGGTAGCCAGCCAGCGCGATCTGGTCGACTCCAGCGGCGAAGTATTCATCAAAAGCAGGGGCCTTCAAGGCATCTCAGGACTGGTGAGCGGGGCAAAGGCCGTCCGGGCCACGGTTGTGGCCGGTTCCAACATCTTTGGGGAACCGGCGTGTGTTATGTTCCGCCGGGACCTGCTTGAGAAGGAAGGGGGCTGGGACAATACCCACCCGTACCTTATCGATGAGGCGACGTACGCCCGGATCTGCTTCCACGGTGACGTCGTGGCAATCCGTCGCAGCCTGGCCAAATTCCGCATCAGCGCCAGCCAGTGGAGCGTCCGACTGGCGAGGCAGCAGTCAGATCAGGCCATCGCGTTCCACAACCACGTTGCGCGGACGCACCCGGGTGTCCTCAGCCGTCTTGATCTGCTGACTGGCAACCTCAAGGCTGTGGCCATGTCCTATGCCCGCAGGCTGGCGTACATGCGGCTACGCAAGCGCATGGGCCATGAACACGCGGTGGAAAGTACCGTCTAGGACGGTTTCCGGTCGGCCGCGCCATGGATGTGGCTGTGGCCGACCTCGGGATCATCAACGGCCCGTTCCGGGATTTGCTGGGTCGACATCACACGCATCTTACGGCGGGCCGGTTCTTCGAAGAACCGCCACAGGCAGTAGCCAAACACGGACACCACGGCCGGTATCAGGATGAAGCCGAGCTTGGCCCCCACCGTTCCCGTGCCGAGGGTCGCCGGGAATGTCATCTGCAGCTTCCAGAAGATCTCAATCAGCGGCATATGCACGAGGTAGATGCTGTAGGAGGCCATTCCGCCCACCACCAGCGCTTTACTGCCCAGGACCTTTGCCACGTGCCGGTCGGCCATTCCCAAGGCTCCGACAATCACCACGAGTACAGGGATCAGCAGTCCTATGTAACGCGGCCGGGCAGTGAGATCCATCCAGTAGCATCCGGCAATAATGACGGCCGTCGCCAGGACAATGATGTGGCTTGCCATCAGCCGGTTCCGGGCAGTGTCAGGCACCCGCCGGACTATGTAGAACATGAGCGCCCCGGCCATAAAGGCACAAAGGATGCGGAGCAGCCACATCCAGCCGGCGTAGAGGCCCAGCACGTAGGAAAAGAACACCACGGGAAACAGGAGCACTCCGGCCATGATCACCAGGGAGCGGGTGCTGAGCGACCTGTTGAGGCGGAAAATCAGAAGGACCATCACGGGGAACAAAAGGTACGCGAATGCCTCGGCGGAGACTGACCACGCGGCTCCGTTCCAGGTCAACCGGTCGAAACCGGGCTCAGTCCACTGCACCACAAGCGTGAGTTGGCGCAGGAAGCTGCCAACGCTGTAGTCGCGCACATCTACAGGATCATCACTTTGCCGGGCGAGAAGGATCCCGTGCCATACGGCGGCGAACACCAGCATGAATACATACGCCGGCCAGACACGCGCCAGGCGAGCCCACCAGAACTTGACGGTGGCATTACGATCCAGCCGCCACCCCATGCGCTCACCGTAGTTCAACGCCAGCACATAGCCGCTGAGGGCAAAGAAGAGGTCCACGCCGAGCTCCCCGTGTGCAAGAACCGGGCCGACGACGTGTCCCAACCAAGGAAACTCCGAGGCGATGTTGCCGCGAACGTGGAACAGCACTACCCACATGGCCGCTACGATGCGCACGCCGGTCAGTGCGTGGACCTGTTGTACTGCGCGGGCAGCCGTCTTGGGTGGCGTCTGTAACATCACATTTTCCGGCATGCAGTTCCTCTGCGTTATCAGGGCGGGATTCCCTCGGGACTTTCGCTGCGTCCGCGCCTCAAGGGCACTCTTTCTAGACTACCGGATGGCTGCGTACAGTCGGCGACATAGACGGCCCCGGCGGCCGGGCGAAAGGTCCTGCCGTGATACTTTCGAGGGATGGGAAAAAACCTCTATCTCATCGCCTCCGGCGGAAATCCAAACTACGGCGATGAGCTGATCGTGGCGTCCTGGCTGCGATTCCTTGCCCGCGTCCGGCCTGACGCATCCGTATGGCTGGACTGCCCGCAGCCGGGTACGGCAACCGCATTGTTCGCCGGGATCCATCCCGGCTTCCACGCCACCAATACGCTCTGGCGTTCCTGCGCCGAAGCTCCGGACCAGTCGGCGCAGGCGGTGTGGGACCACGTCGGCAACCTCGTGGCCCACGGAGGGACCCCCATGTATGACGTCGGCCTCCTCGCCCTCGGCCAGGCGGATTCCATTCATCTCCTGGGCGGCGGCTATGTCAATGGCGTCTGGCCTGACCATGTGGGGCTTGTTTCGGGCATGGCAGCTGCAGGCAAGCTGAACGGCGCCCGCCTCGTCGCCTCCGGCCTCGGCCTGATGCCGCTGCCGGAGAACGCCGAACAGCTGCAGAAGACCTTTGCCGATTTCTCAGCCGTCAGTGTCCGCGATGACCCCAGCGCGGATTTCCTGGGCCTCGAGACCGGGCTGGATGACGTGTTCCTTGGACTGCCCCACGAGCTCAGCCGGAGCAAGAACTCGCATGTGGTCGTGTCCCGCGCGAAAGACGTGATGCTGTGCATCCAGAGCGACATGACGGATGCACCCGCATTCGACCGGCTGCGGGACAAACTGCGGGTCGTCGTTGAGAACTCGCTTGCCAAGGGCCTCACGGTCGGCTACGTGGAGGCGATACCCGGCTCGGACCGGCGCATGTTCGACGCCTTGGAAGGCCTCATCCCGGAGGAGAATTTCGTTCCTTTCACGCAAGTCTGGAGTGACGGCCTGCCCGTCCGCCGCGGTCAGCTCTGGTACACGTCCCGGTACCATCCCCACATGGTGGCGGCCTCTGCCGGCGCCAAGGGTGTGGCCATCGGCATCCTGGACGACTACTACGACGTCAAGCACCGCTCACTGCTGGACCTCGGAACAGGGTGGACCTACGCCTCCACCAAGGAGGACGCCGCCCTGCCGGAGCCGACCGGCTCGCCGGACTTTGAAGCTACGGCGTTGCGGCTCGCGAGTCTTAAGCGTACAGAAGCTCTTTCGCTGTATCCGGTCCAGTAGCCCCGGAGGCCTTGGTCTGCATGGCGCCGGCCACAAACAAAGACGAGGGGCCCCGCTAGTTGAACTGCTCCCAGTTCAACTAGCGGGGCCCCTCGTTGCTCAACTACCAGGCCCTCAGCGGACGCTGCGGGCCATCTTCGGCTTCGGGTCGAACTTGAGACCGGCCAGAATCTCCTTGGCAACCCGCAGCTGCAGCCGGCGTCCCACACCGCCCTTGACCATCCAAGCGTAGGTGGTTGCCACAAACTGTACCCAGGCAAGCTTGTCGTCATGGTGCCAGCGGTAGGATGACTCGTTCCGCGCCCCGTAGAGGAACTTCCATGCATTGCCGGGGTTCAGGTCCCCGAAGTTGACGCCGCGGTTCGTCGGCATGTCGTGTGTGACAACGCTGTCGAGGATCTGGACTCCGGGTCCGTCCGCACTGATCCGAAGCGTGTACTCCATATCGTCGAACCAGATGAAGTATTCCACCAGGGGCAGGCCGTACTTGGCGATGGAGCGTCGCGGAATCAGCACTGAAACGAATGAGCAGTTGGTGATCAGCACCGCCCGCTGGCCCTTGGCGATCAGCCGTCCCCAATCCCACGTGGCGCCGGCGTTGTTCATCTCGCAGATCGAGCCGTCCGTGTAGCGGACCAGGGAGCAGCTGTACGGTACATTGCGGCCGAGTTCCTGTTCCGCTTCCGCATGGCCACTGAGGAGTTTCTGAAGGGCTGTTTCCTCGGTGTAGCAGTCGTCATCCATGATCCACACCCAGTCGGCGCCGCGCTCATACGCACGTTCCATGCCGGCAGCGAATCCCCCGGCCCCGCCTGTGTTGGAATCGAGCCGGACAACTTCCACGCGGGGATCGTCGTCATATACGGACAGCAGCTGCGGCGTTGAATCTGTGCTGGCGTTGTCGATCACAATCAACCGATCGACGGGCCGGGTCTGGGCAAGGATTGAGTCCAAAACCCTTCCGAGCTTGTCGACCCGGTTGTAGGTGACGACTACGGCTGCGACCTGGTCGGTCATGCTTTCCATCCTTCGTAAAGTTCAGTGGTCCACTTCCGCGCTTCGGGGAGTTCCTTCAGCGCTGCAATCTTCTGCCTTTGTTCTTCCACGATCTCTTCGCGCAGCTCCTCCGAGGCCATGATCGCCTTGGTCCGCTCGACAGCTTCCCTGATGAAAGCGAGAGGTTGCCTCGGAACAAGGGCCCTAGCGGAAACGAGGGAGGCCTGGGAGCCGACGTCGGTAGACAATACCGCCACGTCCTGGGCAGTCGCCTCAAAGGTTGTCAGCGTGAGTCCCTCGTTGTCCGAAGAAATCACCAACAGGTCCGAATCCGAGAGCGTGTCATCCACGGGATGCGGTGGCTGGCGCAGCTCAAGGTGATCCGTCAGCCCGTATTTGGCAACCAGCCGCGAGGTCTCTTCTTCCAGCGCGCCCGAGCCGTGGAGGATAAAGCGCACCTCCCGGTCCGCGGAGCGCTTCAGCTGGGCTGCATAACGGAGGAACAGATACGGTCGCTTCTGCTGGCTGAGACGGCCCACGAAGGAGATGGTGAACGGGCGTCCAGGTTCCTTCTCGACCTTCGGGGCGTCATGCACTTCGTTCAAGCCGTAGAGCGGAGCGAGCGATACCTTTTCCTTGGGGACATCGCGCTGCAGGACCATGTAGTCCCGCAGCTGCGGCGAGATGACGTGGTGCATGTCGATGGCGTTGGAGAGCTTCACGGCCAGTTCGACGAACCCGCCGGTCCGCCATTCGACGACATGCAGGGAGTCCGCCGTCCGGATCCGCGGATCCATGGCTTTGAACCACGCGAGCCGGTGGTAAAGCCACCCGTTGTGGTGGACATGGATTCCGTGGACTTCAAACTTCGTCAGCAGCGCCAACAGGAGTTGGGTTTCTTCCTCGTCCGAAATGGGAAGGTTAACCGGCAGCACCAGCGCACCGTCGAGTTCGGGGCGCACAATCCAGGGGTGGGCGGACTCGCGGTCTGTCAGCACGATGGGCAGGAAACCGGCCTCGCGGGCCAAGGCAATGGTTTCAATTGCCCAGCGTTCCGCACCGCCCATTTCCAGCCAATGCAGCCCGAAAATGATGGCACGTTCGCCGTGTTCCGACGGCCTGGGCAACGGCGCAGACGATTCAATCGGCGCTAGCCTCTGGGGCCGGCGGTTCGGCGTGATGCGCTTTTCGTAGTAGTCGGTCAGGCCCTGGCGCAGGGCGTCGAACGCGATGGGCGCACCGAAACGGGCCCGGCGCAGCACTTTGGCTTTCCGGCCGGGACGATCGTAGAAGGTAGCCCCACCTTCAGCCCGTTCTCCACCCAGGTCAAGGACCAGGGGCACGGGAGCCGAGTCAGCAGGCACTGTTGCCGGCACCGTGCTCTTGACCCCCACCGTGCAAACAACAGCCCGGTTCGGCTCCCACTCATGCCTATGGCAGGCGTACCCGGTCAGTCGCGGAAACTCTCCGTCCGGGGCCCGGAGGACTATGACCTTGAATTCACGGCCAGGCTGGATTAGTGCATGGTAGTTCAAGCCGCCCACAAGAAGGCCAAGTTCCCGAGCCGAGAGCCGAGGCTCTGCGCCTGCCAGCCCTGAACCGCCGTCGTCAATTACTTCGAAGAGCTTTCGGGCCCTACTCATCTGCACTCCCTACTGCATTCGTGTACATGTGTGTCAGCTTCGTTTCAGCTTTCCCGGAGAAGACGGACTGCTTCCCCGATCGGCCCGTCTGCAACTTTCTTGCCCTGCCGCAGCACTACGCCCCTGTCACAGACCCTGCTCACCATATCCAGGTCATGGCTGACGACAACGAGCGTGCAGCCTGACTCCCGGAGTTCCTGGATGCGCGCAAGGCATTTCTTCTGGAATGGTTCGTCGCCTACCGAGAGAATTTCGTCGATCAGGAAAACGTCAGGATTCGTGTGAACGGCGACTGAAAACGCAAGGCGCAGGAACATACCGGATGAATAGAACTTCACCTCGGTGTCAATGAACTTTCCAATTTCCGAGAATGCGACGATCTCATCAAAACGCGCTTCCGTTTCCTTCTCGGTCATTCCAAGAAGCACTCCATTCAGGAACACATTTTCGCGTCCCGTCAGGTCCGGATGGAAACCTGCGCCCACTTCGATGAGCCCGGCCACCTTCCCGCGTGTCCTGACACTTCCGGTATCGGTACTCATGACACCGGAAATGAGTTTGAGGAGAGTCGATTTTCCCGAACCGTTAAAGCCCAGCAGCGCAACCGATTCACCGACTCCGACGGTGACGTCCACTCCGTCCAACGCCATGAACGTCGACGAAAGGTCCCCGCGGCGTCCCTTGAAGAGCCAAACCACTGTCTCTTTGAGGGACCGGGTGTGCCGGAGGTTAAAGCGTTTGGATACGTTTTCTACAATGATTGCTTCTGCCGCCATCACAACTCCTGTGCGAATCTGCCCTCAAGGCGACGGAATACGGTCTGGCCAATTGCGAGGATTACTAACGAAATCAACAAGCCCACCGGCAGCCACAGCGAAATGAGGTTCTCCGGCATCCGGGCGCCCTCCGCAGCAGTCCGCACCGCTGCCGTCGGAGCCCAGAATGCGAAGTGGAACAGTTCCACGGCAATCGTCATCGGGTTGAGCTGGTAAAAGAAGTAGAAGGTCTCCCCCAGGGTGTCCCTGACCAAGTACCAGGCGTAGAGAACAGGGGAAAGCCAGGTGGCCATCATGAGCATCAGGTCGACGATGTTTTCGGAGTCCCGGAACATCACATTTGCGGCAGCAAACAGCAGGCCAAGGCCGAGGGACAGCATGGCGACGATGACGAATGCACCTATGGCACCGAGGATCTGGAAGATACTCGGTGACCATCCGAAGAAGAAGCAGGCGAACAGCAGAATCAGGAACTGCGGCAGGAAGTGGACGATAGCCACCCAGACGGACGCCACCGGGAACAGCTCACGCGGAAGGAAGATCTTCTTGACGAGGGCGCCGTTCGCAACGACGGACCGTGTTGCATTGCTGAAGGCTTCGGAAAAGAAGTTCACCAGGATGATGCCCGAGAACATGTAGATCACGAAGTTGGGCTGTTTGTTCAGGCCCAGGAAGACCCCGAGGGCGAAATAGAACACAACGAACTGCACCCCGGGCTTGACGTAGCTCCAGAGCAGGCCCAGCACTGAGTTGCGGTAGCGGACCTTGAGCTCTTTGCGCACGATGAGCCGGAGGAGTTCGCGGCGCCGGAGCACGTCCAGGAGGCCGCCGCCCTTATCGGGAGCGGCCAACAACTCTGCGCTCATGCGTCGACCCCTCCGCTTTCAAGCTTTACGCCAGCTTCAAAGTGCGGCCGGATCTGGTTGTCAAACATGGTCAGGGCTGAACCAATTGCCATGTGCATATCGAGGTACTTGTACGTACCGAGCCGGCCACCGAAAAGAACAGCCTTTTCGGCGGCAGCCAGGTCGCGGTACTTGAGCAGGCGTTCGCGGTCAGCCGCGGTGTTGATCGGGTAGTACGGCTCGTCGCCTTTTTCGGCCGCCCGCGAGAACTCGCGCATGATGACTGTTTTCTCAGTCTGGTAGTCGCGCTCCGGGTGGAAATGGCGGGGTTCGATGATGCGCGTGTACGGGACGTCGTCGTCGTTGTAGTTCACCACTGACGTTCCCTGGAAGTCGCCGACGTCGAGGACCTCCTCTTCGAAGTCGATGGTCCGCCAGGACAGATCGCCTTCCGCGAAATCGAAGTACCGGTCCACCGGACCGGTGTAAATCACCGGGATGCTGCCGACAACTTTGTTCTTGCTGTATTCGTGCGACTCGTCGAAGAAGTCGGTGTTGAGCCGGACCTCAATATTCGGGTGCTCCGCCATCTTTTCGATCCATGCGGTGTAACCGTTGGTCGGCAGGCCTTCGTACTTGTCGTTGAAGTAGCGGTTGTCATAGTTGTAGCGCACCGGGAGGCGGGAGATGATTCCCGCGGGCAGGTCCTTCGGATCCGTCTGCCACTGCTTGCCGGTGTAGTGCTTGATGAACGCCTCATACAGCGGCCGGCCGATCAGCTGGATGCCCTTGTCGTTCAAGTTCTGCGGATCGGTGCCTGCAAGCTCGCCGGCCTGCTCCTTGATCAGGTCCTGGGCCTGGCCCGGGGTCAGATTGGCGCGGAAGAACTGGTTGATCGTGGCCAGGTTGATCGGCAGGGAGTAGACCTCGCCCTTGTGGACGCCGTAGACCTTGTGCACGTAATTCGTGAACGTTGTGAATCGGTTGACATACTCCCACACGCGTTCGTTTGACGTGTGGAACAGATGGGCCCCATAGCGGTGCACCTCGATGCCGGTCTGCTCTTCCTTTTCGCTGTAGGCATTCCCACCGATGTGGTGGCGCCGGTCGAGGACAACGACCTTCAAGCCCAGCTCAGTGGCGGCCTGTTCTGCGATTGTCAGGCCGAAAAAGCCCGACCCTACGATGACGAGGTCAGCGGTCACAAAATCTCCTGATTCGAATGCGGGCAGCCCAATGTTGTGCATTGGCTGCTGCTCTAGCCTACCCGAGGCTGTGCCGCCACCAGTGAATCCCTGGCCCAGCCCGGGCTTATCCACATACGCCATAGCGGCCGGTGCCCCGCGGCGGTGCCCGGCGATAGCTTAGGCAGAAACCGACTCATTCCCAACGGAAAGCACCTGATGACGCTCCACTGCACCCTGGTCCGGGGGCCCGACGCCACCAGCCCCGGTCCCCCGATCGAACTCGAGGTTGAGTCCCCGTCCGGGGGTGCCGGCCTCGTACTGCAGCAAGCCCTGGAGCGGGATTACGGCACGGGGGAACTGTCCGTATCCGGCTTTCCGTTGTCCGGCCTCATTGTGGGCGCCCCGCCGCTCGTCAACGGGGCCGTTATCGTGGACGGTGCCGGAGAAGGGCCTCCTGAGGCCGGCGACGGAAGGACCGCGACGCTGCTGGTCGCCGTACACAGCGGTCCGGCAGCGGGGACGGTGGTGCCCCTGCGGCGCGGCACGTACCGGATCGGCCGCAGGGGCACCGAAATCGCCATTCCCGATGCTGCCCTGTCGCGCGAGCACGCCAGGTTGGACGTCACGGATACGGCTGTCACCATCGCCGACCTAAACAGCGTCAACGGGACCTTCGTGGATGGAAAGCGGGTGGCGCAGGCTTCGGTTTCGACATGCTCACTCATCAGCTGTGGGAATTCGACGCTGTCCATCGTGTTCGGCCCCGGTCCGGCACGCCGGCTTCCGGAGTGGCAGACCGCCGGAGCCAGTGTGGCCGAGCCACTGAGGGTTCCGCATCGGCCGGAAGGCGGCAACAGAGGCGTCCTGCTCCTCACCGCGGCACTGCCGTTGCTCATCGGCGTGGGTCTGGCAGTCATCACCGGGATGTGGATGTTTCTGGCCTTTACCGCAGTTTCTGCGCTCTCGGTCCTCGTTCCCGTGATGGCCGGCCGCCGCCAGCGGCGCCGGCTCAGGTCATTGATCGCTGCCGCCGTTGAAGAAGACGTCGAACGACGACGCCGGTCCGCGCCGTCGGCGGCCGAACTCGTTCTCAGGGGGCAAAGCGACCACTCCGGTCCGCCGGCAGGACCGGCCGTTCCCGACGACATTACCGTGCGGCTGGGGCTGGCAGAGCAACTGGCCAACATCAGCCTGGATCCGGCCGACCCGGACTTCGAGGCGCCAACTGCGGGGCTCATGCCCGTCATCCTTCAGCTTCCTGGCCTCACCTTTATCCGTGGCCCGCAGCAGGACGTCGCCGGCCTGATCCGGTTTGTGATCATGCAGCTCACAAGTTGCCGGTCTTCGGCGCGGACCCGAATCCTGGTGCACGGGTCACCCTCTTCCCTCCCACTGGCCGCCCGCTTCCTGACGCCGGTAACGCTTTCGTCCAACCTCCGAACGACTTCACACCTTCTGGAGCGCAGCATAGACCGGGACCATGAACGTGGCGTACTGATACTGACCGATGGCGTCGACTACCCCGCCGGACTTCCAGGCATGTCTGCCGCCGCGATCACCCGCGGCTGGCAGGTCCTCGACTGCACACAGGCCGGTACCGCCGCATCAGGCAGTCTCATCGAACTGGGTGGCCCCGCCGCCCGGGTGTGCGTTGCGGACTCCGCGACGGACTTCGTCCCCGATTTCGTCCCGGAAATATTCTTCGACCGATATTGCCGAAGCATGGCGCCGTGGTTTGAGCCCGGTCCGAGTTCCGGGCCGGCCGTGCCGCAGAACTGCTCCCTGGCCGACGTCCTTGCGGGTTCCGCCGCTGACACCTCGGCTCGTTGGGCTGTCGGCCGCCGGAGTCCGGGCCTCTCCGTTCCCATCGGGATGGCGGCACAGGGTCCCCGCATGCTGGACCTTGAGTCGGACGGCCCGCATCTCCTGGTGGCCGGCACCACGGGTTCCGGGAAGTCCGAACTCCTCCGCAGCCTGGCGGCCGGACTTGCACTAAGCTACCCGCCGGATCGGATCAATTTCCTCTTTATAGACTTCAAAGGCGGTTCGGGGCTAGGTCCGTTGACGGGCCTCCCCCACTGCGTGGGCATGCTCACAGACCTCACCAGGCACGAGTTGGAACGCGCGCTGACTTCCCTGCGCGCGGAAATCCGGTACCGGGAGGAATTGCTTTCCGCCGCGCAGGCCCCGGACCTGGCGGGCTACAGGTCCGGGGGCTCCCCAGCCGGCCCGCTTCCGCATCTGGTCCTCATCATCGACGAATTTCGAATGCTCGTCGAAGACGCCCCCGAAGCCCTGAAGGAACTGATGCGAATGGCAGCGATCGGACGGTCGCTGGGCATCCACCTGATCATGGCCACACAGCGACCCCAAGGGGCGCTTACGGCGGACATCCGTGCGAACGTCACCACCAGCATTGCGCTGCGCGTCCAGTCTGAGATGGAATCGGTAGACATCATCAATTCCAGGGTCGCCGCCGGAATTGCGCTGTCTAGCCCCGGGCGGGCTTACTTCGCCCGCGGGATGGAGGATCCCGTCGAGTTCCAGACGGCGTCCCTGGCCGGCGCCGAAGCTGCGTTGGGTGCTTCCACGGTCCGGGTCCGCGGCGCTGTGGAGGCCCTGGGGGCGGCCCCAACTGACCCGGCCGGGCAGGCAGCCCCTGCGCCGGCGCCCTCTCCGGCCCGGGCAGCCGGTCCTGTTGTCACATCGCTGGTGCAACTCTGGGACGGCATGGGAGGCATCGCGCCTCGTCGTCCCGTGGCCATGCCGTTGCCATCGATGGTGTCCCTTCCCGGCGCCGGCGCGGACGGGACATCCGATCCCGGCGGCTGGTCCTTGCAACTAGGTCTACTGGACGAGCCCGGCCGGCAGCGCGTTTCCCGGCTGGTATGGCAACCGTCCGGCCATGGGCATCTGGCCCTCATCGGCGCAGCGGGCAGCGGGGTGGACGAAGCCCTGGACCTGACGCTGCAGCAGCTGATCGCGCATGACGTGGAGTCGCACGTCTACCTGCTCGACGCCGGAAACTCCTTCAGCTTCGTCCGTTCCATGCCGCGGGTGGGTGCCGCAGCAGGGCTTCACGAACTCCGCCGCGCCGTCAGGATCCTGGAACGCATTGCACTGGAGCTGTCCCTTCGGCTCAGCCGCCCCGCGGAGGCCGTGCGGCCGCCGCTCGTGCTGGTGCTTGCGGGTTGGGGTTCGTGGGTCTCATCGCTTAGGGCCGGGCCACTGGCCTGGGCGGAAGACCTGGTCCAGGACATCGTCCGGGACGGTGCCAAGGCGGGCGTGACGGTGCTCATTGCCGGAGAGCGGGAAGTAGTAACGTCGCGATACTTCGCGTCCGTCCCCAACCGGGCCTTCTTTCCCACCGGCTCCACGGAGGAGGGCCGACTTGCCTGGCCGCGGCTGCCGGACGTCGCAGCGGTCCGCGGACGGGCAGTCGTATTCGGAGCGTTCACCGGCAGCCAGGGATCGGCAGCCCAGTTTTACGCCGCGGCCCTGGCGGGAATGAAAAGCCCGGCCGCGGTGAGGGAGCCAGTCGCCCGGCCGTTCAGAATCGAAGCGCTGCCGACGCGTGTGAGCGTGTCCGATGTCCTGGCGCGTGTCGGGACCCTCTCAACGTGCCCGAGAAACCGGGAGGCGGATGCCGGTGGCGTAAACAAGAACCGCAAAATATTCATCGGCGTCGGCGGTGACGAACTTGACCCGGCGGTTGTCCGTCTGCCACCGGGAAGCGTCTTGCCGGTTCTGGGAGGCCCATCTTCCGGCAAGAGTTCCCTTCTTGCCGCCATTCCGCCCTTGAACACTGATGTGCCCGGGTGGTTCTTTCCCGGACCCCGGGATATTCCCGCCAACTACTGGGCGGACGTACTGGCCGGCGCTGATTCCGGAGGTCCCAACAACGACTCGATATTGCTCGTGGACGATGCCGACATGCAGACATCGGAAGCGAACCGGCACCTCACGGCCCTGCACGGGCTGGGGTTCACGATAATGCTGACGGCGGGGTTTAGCCCGACGCTCTGCCAGCGGGTGCCGCTGGCTGCACACGCCCGCGGCCAAGGCACCGGAATCCTTATCGCGCCGCGGAACATCATGGACGGCGAGTTCTTCGGCATCCGCTTCGAAGTGGAGGCCAACCCGCTCCCCGGGCGGGCCGTCCTGATCGCCGAGGGCCGGACAACTCCCGTGCAGCTGGCGGCCGGACCCGGTACGCACGCGCAGGTCACAGGGCGGGAGGCGCCCCGCCGGCGCGCGACGCGAAACTGATCACTCTCTTGTTGAACAACAACACCACTGCAGTGACTGCCGGAATGACCATGGCGGTTCCCGCGGCAATGTAGCCGCCGCTAAGCGTCGGAAATCCAATCGTCAAGACAAACAACTGGGCCACCAGGGCCCCTGCCCTGGGCCACCGGAATCCCCGGAAGAGGAAATATCCAACAGCGTAGAGCCAGGCGGCAAAGGACAGCAGGAGCGCCAAGGTAAACACAGCTCCCCAAAACGAAAGCACCGGCGCCCCCGTGACCAATTGAATGGCGTACCAGCCCGCTGCCACGAGCAGCGCCGTGGCTTCCAAGGCCACGATCAGGGACAGCACGGTGACCGCCGGGGGCCGCGCGGCCCGGGCTCCCGGGGAGACGGAATCGGGGCCGGCGTGGTTCTCTGGGGGTCTTGACACACTGGCACCATACCGGACATAGTCGGTTAGCGGGGAGGGCGCTGGCGACCTATGTGACGTATCGCTCACGCCTAAGAGGCACTTCTTAGACGATTACCCCTTGTTTACACAGCGTTAACATGACACGCTTAATTCAGATGACCAAGGGGACCCGGCAGGGTCCCTTTCTTATGTAGCCTCTAGTGAATATTTTCACAAGATGCTTTCAACGAGTTCCCAGGAATGGAGTGACTGATCAGCATGGATTGGCGTAACCGCGCAGCGTGCCTCGACAAGGACCCGGAGCTTTTCTTCCCAGTAGGAAACACCGGGCCTGCTCTCCTCCAGATCGAGGAAGCGAAAAGTGTGTGCCGCCGCTGCCCTGTGGTGGACACCTGCCTCCAGTGGGCACTCGAATCGGGACAGGACGCCGGCGTCTGGGGCGGAATGAGCGAAGACGAGCGCCGGGCCCTCAAGCGCCGCGCTGCACGCGCCCGTCGGGCTTCCTGACCACCGGGATTTCGGCTTCCGGGCCAAAAGGGAGGGGCCGCGGACTTCACAGTCCGCGGCCCCTCCCTTTTAAGGGTCTTGCCTCATCGATTCTGCAGGTTTAAGACGATCTGCACGGCAGTGCCGCCGCCCTCACGGGGTTTCCACTGGATGCTCCCGCCGAGCTCGCTCGTGACAAGGGTCCGGACGATCTGCAATCCCAGGCCTTCGACGTGCGGTGTCTCCGGCAGGCCGACTCCGTCATCGGCAACAGTAACTGTCAGGAACTCGTCTCCGTCATCACCCTCCGAGCGGTCGGCCAGCAGCCAGACAGTTCCGGTCCTTCCCTCCAAGCCATGTTCGACGGCGTTCGTCACCAGCTCGTTGATCACCAGGGCAAGCGGGGTGGCGAAATCGCTGGGGAGCTCACCGAACAGCCCGGATCTTGCTGTCTTGACCTGCTGCGAGGGTGAAGCGACTTCAGCCGAAAGACGGAACTGGCGGCCAATCAGCTCATCGAAGTCGACACTTTGCGTCAGCCCCTGGGAAAGCGTCTCGTGGACAAGGGCAATCGTTGCGACTCGTCGCATGGCCTGCTCGAGGCCCTGCTTGGCCTCATCACTGACCATCCGGCGCGACTGCATCCGCAACAGCGCCGCTACGGTCTGCAGGTTGTTTTTCACCCGGTGATGGATCTCGCGGATGGTGGCGTCCTTGGTGACCAGTTCCATTTCCCGGCGCCGAAGTTCAGAAACGTCACGGCAGAGCACCAGAGCCCCGAACCGCTGCTGCTCATCCCGCAACGGAATGGCCCGAAGCGACAGGCTGACTCCCCGGGATTCGATTTCGCTGCGCCACGGCATCCTGCCGGTCACGACGAGCGGCAGGGTTTCGTCCACCATGCGACGGTCCCGCAGCAATCCTGCTGTGACTTCTGCCAGGGACCTGCCTTCGAGGGATTCACCGTCACCAAGGCGCCGGAACGCCGAGACCCCGTTAGGGCTGGCATATTGCACGATTCCGTCCGCGTCGAGCCGAATCAGGCCGTCGCCCACCCGCGGGGCGCCGCGGCGGGATCCGGTCGGGGAAGCAAAGTCGGGCCACAGGCCGAGGGTACCCATCCGCAGCAGGTCGTAAGCGCACTGCCGGTACGTCAGTTCGAGCCTTGACGGCATCCGTGAACTGGACAAGTCCATGTGCGTGGTCACCACAGCCAGCGTCCGGCCGTTTCTGACCATGGGAACTGCCTCAACCCGGAGGGCCATGTCGCTGCTCCAGTTGGTCTCGCTGGAGCGCTCAATGGTCCGGCTGCTCCAGGCCTTGTCAACCAAGGGCTGCAGATCCGACCTGATCCCCTCCCCCACGAAGTCGGTGTGGAACACCGTATGCGTGGTGGAGGGGCGGACGTGGGCCAGAGCCACGTAACCAAACTCAGGATGCGGAAACCACAAGGCAAGGTCAGCGAATGCGAGGTCGGCGACCATCTGCCAGTCGCCCACCAGGAGGTGTAGCCACTCGGCATCCCCCGGCCCGAAATCAGCATGTTCCCTGATGGGGTCCGTAAAGATTGCCACTACACCTCCAGTTTCGACGCTTGGAACGGGGTCCCTAGCGTCGGACGATTGACCTCAAGAGCCTCAATGCTACCGACAGTGACGCCATATCGTCCGCTTCGAGTGAGTTGACCTCGTCAAACATGCTCCTGGCACGGTTGAGCTGCTCGGCATTCAGGCCTTCCCAGTCCAGTACCCGGTCCTCCGCGGGGGCTCCGGCCGACGTGGACTCAAGGACCGACGTCGTAATGTCCGAAATCGTGGAGTAAAGGTCGTCGCGCAAGGCGGCGCGGGCAAGTGCCTGCCAGCGGTCCCGCCTCGGAAGCTTGGTGATCCTTTCCAGGAGGGAGTCCACATGGAACCGGTCAAACACCGTGTAGTACACGTGCGCGATGCCCTCCACCGGCTCCGGACTGATGTGGGCAATCTTGGCGATGTCGAGCAGCACGAAGCTTTCGAACAGCTCGGCCCAGCGGTGGGCAAGATCCTCCGGAAGTTCCCAGCTTCGGGCCTTTTCCAGCCACGCGGCGACGCGGGCACGGTCCTCACCACGCAGGTAATCGAGGAGACGGGCACGCATCGGATCCATCAGCGGCTTGAATTCGTCCACGATTTCCGAAATCGGCCGGGAACCGCTGCCCTGGCCCAGCACCCACCGGACCGCGCGGTCCAGAAGCCGCCGAATGTCCAGGTGGACGGTGCTCCAGTGCTCTGTTGGGAAGGAGGCCGGCAGTTCGTTGAGCTCCGCCACCATGACGTCCAGCTCGTAGATCTCGCGGAGCGCGACGAATGCTTTGGCTACGGCCGCTTCATTGGCGGACGTCTCCTCAATGGTGCGGAACGCGAACGTAATGCCACCGAGGTTGATCATGTCGTTGGCCACGACAGTGGCGATGATCTCCCGACGCAGCGGATGGGTATCGAGCTCGGCGTCGAACCTTTCCCGAAGCTGCTTGGGGAAGTACGCACGCAGGGTCTGCCTGAACCACGGATCGTCCGCGAGATCGCTCTCACGCAGTGCCGTTGCGAGTTCGATCTTCGCGTAAGCCGCGAGCACCGAAAGCTCGGGCGAGGTCAGCCCCTGCCCCTGTTCCAGGCGTTCCCGGAGCGTCGCCGTTGTCGGTAGGGCTTCAAGCTCTCGTTTGAGGTCAGCGGATTTCTCCAGCCAGTCCATGAGGCGCTCATAGCTGGGGCTCCACTCGGCGACACGGATGCGGTCGTTGAGGAGCAGGATGTTCTGGTCGATGTTATCTTCCAGGACGAGCCGCCCGACTTCATCCGTCATCGACGCCAGGAAGTCCGCCCTCTCCGCAGCGTCGAGCTTTCCGGCGGCAACCATGCGGTCAACGAAGATCTTGATGTTCACCTCGTGGTCCGAGCAGTCGACGCCGGCAGAGTTGTCGATGGCGTCGGTGTTCAGGATGACTCCCTGAAGCGCTGCTTCAATACGTCCGCGCTGAGTCATGCCCAGGTTTCCGCCTTCTCCGACCACTTTGACGCGAAGGTCGCGTCCGTCGACGCGGATGGCGTCGTTCGCTTTGTCTCCCACCTCGGCATGCGTTTCGGTACTTGCCTTCACGTATGTTCCAATGCCGCCGTTGTACAGCAGGTCCGCGGGCGCCAGGAGAATGGCTCGTAGGAGTTCCGGCGGGCTCAGTTCGGTGGTGCCGTCCGGCAGTCCGAGGGCGACGCGCACCTGATCAGAGACCGGAATGGACTTTGCCTGCCGTCCGAAGACGCCGCCGCCTTCGCTGATGAGGGATTTGTCGTAATCGTCCCACGAGGACCGGGGCAGGTCGAACAGCCTCTGCCGTTCTGCGTAGGACGTGGCCTCATCCGGATTCGGATCCAGGAAGATGTGGCGGTGGTCGAACGCCGCCAGCAGCCGGATGTGCTGCGAAAGCAACATTCCATTGCCAAAGACGTCCCCGGACATATCTCCCACGCCCACCACTGTGAACGGCTCAGACTGTGTATCCAGGTCCAGTTCGCTGAAGTGGCGCTTGACCGATTCCCACGCGCCCCGCGCCGTGATCCCCATGGCTTTGTGGTCGTAGCCCACGGAGCCGCCGGAGGCGAACGCATCGCCAAGCCAAAAGCCGTACTCGGCCGAGAGACCGTTAGCGATGTCCGAAAATGTTGCGGTTCCCTTGTCGGCAGCGACGACGAGGTAGTTGTCGTTGTCGTCATGGCGGACGACGTCGGCCGGCGGAACCACAGCTTCGCCCTCCGGAGTGGTGATCAGGTTGTCCGTAAGGTCCAGAAGCCCGCGGATGAACGTCTTGTAGCTTTCCACGCCCTCCGCCATCCACGCCGTCCGGTCGACGGCAGGGTCCGGGAGTTGCTTGGCGAAGAATCCGCCCTTGGCGCCGGTGGGAACGATGACGGCATTTTTGACGGTCTGTGCTTTAACAAGGCCAAGGATTTCGGTGCGGAAGTCCTCGCGCCGGTCGGACCAGCGCAGCCCGCCACGGGCCACCTTGCCGAAGCGCAGGTGCACGCCCTCCACCCTGGGCGAGTACACCCAGATTTCATACATCGGGCGCGGGAAGGCCAGGCCGTCGATCGCGGCCGGATTGAGTTTGAAGCTTAGGTACGGCTTCTGCTGGTAGAAGTTCGTTCGGAGTGTGGCCTCGATGAGGTTCGCAAACGTCCGGAGAACACGGTCGGCGTCCAACGTGGCGACTTGTTCGATGGCGGCTGCCAGTTCCGCGCGGACGGTCGTCTGGCGCTGCGTCCGGACATCGTCCTCGACGGCGGGGTCAAAGCGCGCCGCGAACAGGGCGCTCAGGGAGCGGGTCACGTCCGGATTGGCCAGCAGCGTGTCGGCAATGAATCCAAACGAGTTCGTGTTGCCCATCTGGCGCATGTATTTCGCATAAGCGCGGAGGACCACGATCTGGCGCCAGTGCATGCCCTCGCGCAGGACCAGCCGGTCGAAACTGTCCGACTCGACATCACCGGAAACGGCGGCGCCGAAAGCGTCCGCCAACAACTGGCCGGTCGCGAGGGGGGCCACCCCGGCGGGGTATTTGAGGCCGAGGTCGTACAGGAAGAAATCCCGCTTGTCGGCCGTCTCGATCTCGAAGGGCCGTTCATCGAGCACTTCAAGACCAAGATTATGGAAGTACGGCAGAATCTGGCTAAGGCTCTTCGGCTCAAGCATGTAGAGCTTGACCCGGGCGTCCTCTTCGAGCGTGGCTCCGGCCCCCTCCGGCAGATACACGTGGACCCCGGGCCGTTCCTGCGTGCCCTTTTCCGCCAGCTCAGCAGCCGACCCGTACTTCTCGAACCGCGCGATGTCCGTAAGAGCGTCCTCAACCTCGTAGTCAACGCGGTAGCTGGCGGGGAAGGCCTCGGCCCAGGCCGAGGCAAGCCCTTTGTTGTCGTCATCGGTGGCGCTGGCACGCAGCACTTCGGTGATGCCTTCGCTCCACGAACGCGCAGCCCGGACGAGCCTCTTCTCAAGCTCCTCAACATTGACGTCGCTGACGTCGGCATCCTTGGGCAACCGGATACGGAAAAACAACCGGGCCAACGCGGACTCGGTCATCCTGGCTTCGTAGTCAATGGAGACTGCGTGGAAGGTCTCGCGGAGTTCCTGCTCAATGCGGAGGCGGACGTTGGTCGTGTAGCGGTCGCGGGGAAGATACACCAGTGCGGACATGAACCGGCCGTAGATATCAGGCCTCAGGAACAGCCGGGTGCGCCGCCGTTCCTGAAGCCGCTGGATCCCGGTTGCCGTCGCGGCAAGGTCCGAAATCTCGATCTGGAACAGCTCGTCGCGGGGGTAGGTTTCAAGAATGCCCAGCAAGTCCTTGCCGGAGTGCGAGTGCGGCGGGAACCCGGCACTGCGGAGGACAGCTTCAACCTTCTCGCGGACAATCGGAATGTTCCTGACGGAGCCAGCGTAGGCGCTGGTGGCGAAAAGGCCGATGAACCGCTGCTCGCCGTTGACGTTTCCGGCGGCGTCAAAGCTCTTGACTCCGATGTAGTCCAGGTATGCCGGCCGGTGCACTGTGGACCGGGAATTGGCCTTGGTAATGACCAGGGCGCGCTTTTCGCGCGCCTTCTTGCGGCCCGCGACCGTGAGGTGCTGGACGTGGTGTCCGTCGGCGCCGCTGCGCAGCAGCCCGAGGCCACTCTCCTCCCGCAGTTCCAGCACGTCCTCGCCGGACTCGGTGACGAGGCCGTATTCGCGGTACCCAAGGAAGGTGAAATTGCCGTCGTCGAGCCACCGAAGGAGGTCCTGGGCCTGGCGCAATTCCTCGATCTGCGAGGGGTTGGCTACGTTGTCCAGGTCCTGGGCGATCTGAAGCGCCTTGTTGCGCATCTTCGGCCAGTCTTCCACAGCGGCCCGGACGTCCCCGAGGACGCGTTCGATGCCTTCGATGAGCCGCACATGCGCTTCCTCGCTGGCAAGGCCGATTTCGACAGCGATCCACGACTCCATATGCGAGGCGTTATCGCCCTGGGCAATAAGGTGTGACAGGCTCGGCATAGCTGCAGTGTCGCCGCTGGAAATGCCGATGCTGGACGGGACCCTGTCCACTTTTGTGAGTCGAGCGGTTTCACGGTTTCGCGTCACAACAAAAAGCGGGTGGAGTACGAGATGGATGGCCGAGTTCTGGCGAACGAGCTCCGCGTTTACGGAGTCCACCAGGAACGGCATATCGTCCGTGACGATGTACACCACGCTGCAGTCGGGTTCGTCCACAATCCGGACGTTGGCCGTGCCGGGGACGCGGACAGCAGCCACTTCGCGGTGGGTTTCGGCGCGGGCGGCAAGGACATCGGGTGAATACGCCCGGGAGTCCTCCTCCGCAAGGTGCTCGTAGTAGTCTCCGAAGTACCCCTCACGGGCTCCGAGCAAAACGGACTGATCCTCCACGCTGGACCCAGACGACATCGACAAACGCCTCCATCACAAGTTCATAGTTGCCTCTTTGCAACCCTTATGGCGAGCCTAACCCTTTAGAAGACGCTTCGCTGTGGAAGAAAAGACAGAGGATCGGCGTTTTTGCTGGGCGGGTGCACAAACGATTTCTGCGATCGCTCGACGGAGTCCTGATTCGGGTGCGGCCTCGAGCAGAAGGTTGCCGGACAAGAGTGCCGTGTCGCAGGCGGCGATGTCTGATGGAAGGAAAGCGGAAATCCCTTCCGCCGGCCCGTACCTTTCCCACGCGTCCCGCAGCTGGCGCTCGGGGAAGCGTCCGGCGGCGGAAGCGCGGACTTTGTTCAGAAGCACCTGCGGCGACGCCTGGGGAACCGCAGCTTCAAGCTCAGAAAGGCCCCGGACCAGCCGCGGCACACCAATGGAGTCGGCTGACCCCACAGCGTAAACGGTGTCCGCGAGTTCAAGGCTCCGAAGCGTGGCGGCATTCCTACGCGGGGCCATGGTGTCAAAACTGAGTTCCTCGTCTGCCTCGAGGCAGAATCCTGTGTCCACAACCGTATAGTCCGCTACTTCACGGGC
This sequence comes from Arthrobacter sp. PvP103, assembly GCF_017833075.1. Taxonomy (NCBI): domain Bacteria; kingdom Bacillati; phylum Actinomycetota; class Actinomycetes; order Micrococcales; family Micrococcaceae; genus Arthrobacter; species Arthrobacter sp. PvP103. Next base: position 756,408 of record NZ_JAFIBQ010000001.1, read on the forward strand.
TTTCTCGAAGACAACGCCAAGGGCGGATGCGCGCAACTCCGTCCAGCGATCCGCGCGTGTGATCCCGGTCAGAACCTGCAGCGTACCCGTCTTCAGGGCGACTGGGGTTGCGACCTTCAGCAGGGCGTCGGCATCCAGTTGGCCCAGATCGGCCAACCGGCAGGCCTGCGCCAACCCCGCAGATTCGTCCAGCAGTCCCAGGACCCCCGCAACACTCGCTCCATAGCTGTCAGCGTCGATCAGGAGGACTGAGTTCCCCGCAGCGGCCAATTCGCCGGCCATGTTGGCTGCCACCAGCGTCCGGCCCGGTGACCCCGCCGGACCCCAGACGCTGATGATCCGGCCTGCACCGGACGGCCCTGCCTGGACATCATCGCCCGCCCCCGGCAGGGTCCGGATGGCGGCACCAGGGTCAGCGAAACCGCGGTCATCCGCCTGAAACGAGCCGGGAGGGGCCCACTGGGCAACTGCGCCCGAGATCCTGCCTGCCAGTGCCGCCGAGTCCACGCCCGCCGGCGCAACCGTAACGCCGATCGCTGTCAGGCGAGCCGCCTCCGATGCGCTGTCGGTCAACGCAACGATCACGACGCCCACGGCAGTGAGCCGGTCAACAAGCGAAGCCGTCAGTTCGTCGCTTCCTTCGGCGACGACGGCCGCCCGTGCAAGTCCGCTCTGGCAGGCGGCCAGAAGCTCAGTCAGTTCCGAGCACCTCCTCACGACGGTGACCGGTCCATGAAGGCGCTCCAAGCCACCGACCAGGTCCTCGCGGGATTGCCCGACCGTGACTACCGGAATGCTCATGAGGTTCCACCGCCCGGGTTCCAGACGACCGATATCTTGGCCTTGTTCGCCTGCGCTCCCAGCAGCCTCGGCATCTGCTCGTCAGTGACGAGCACCATGACCACGGTAGACCGGGAAGACCCCAGCGCCGTCGAGCCGGGAGTGACCTCGGCGATCTCGGCGCCGGGAAGCAGTAGCTTCGGCTCGCTGAACCCGTTTCGCGCATCCGGAAGCGCCACCCAGGCGTCCACCCGCGAGCCGGCAGCCACTTGCTCCGGCAGGGCTTCGTCGATGGTGATTGCGACCGGCTTGCGGTTTAGTGCATCGGGCTTGCCGAGGCTGTCCCGCGGGACCAACTGGTCCGGGCCGATCCGCTGTACCGCAACCATGCCGTCGGGAAGCCCGGCTTCCGCAGTGACGTAGTGCCCTTCGACGTCACCGAGCCTGACTTTTACCCGGTCGACGTTCTCAGCCGTGAGTCGCTCCCCCACGGCGATCGGCCCTTTTGCCGCATAGACCTCGGTGGTCTGGTCGGCCGCGCCCACCAGCGACACAACACCGGCCACGGACGCCAGAACCAGCAGGAGTCCGAGCAGGAGCCGGGGATCCTTCCAGGAAGGCTTCTTCAGCCTGACTGCCGTCGTCGTCGTGCTTGCGCTCACGTACTGCTCCCCCCATCGTTGCCGGCCGGGCTGGTTCGTGCGCCGGACTCCCTCATTGTTACGGCAAAACGGCCGGATCGAAAGTCATAAGGCCAAGCAACGCCAAACTGTGGATAACCGCATCATTCGGCACCAATAGTGGCAAAATGGTGGCATGCCCCGATTCCTGACCCTCGCAGACGTAGCCGAACAGCTGCAGATCAACTCCCCGGCCGCCTATGCGCTCGTGCGAAGCGGCGAACTCAAGGCCATCCAGGTGGGCGGGCGCGGACAGTGGCGTGTCGAAGAAAAGATGCTGGAACAGTACATCGAAGAGCGCTACGCCGAGGCGGACCGGATGATCCAGCAGGCCAAGTCCAAGTCCGTCTGAGCCAGGAGCGGACGCGTAGGCATCCTACGGCCGCGGATGCATCTCAATGATCACGATCCGCGCCGCGGACGGACCGTAGCGCAGCAAGGGACGAAAACGGTACCGACGCAATCTGGCTGACGTTGGCGGCGCGGCGGGCTTCTCCGGGCCGGGTTAAGGCCAGATCGAAATAGTCCCGGCCCACGCGGTCTATGACCCCGCTTAGCCCCGCCGCTTCCGTGGTGCCGCCGACCAAGACAACTGCTACATCCGCCCTGTCACGTGCCAGGCCTCGAAGTGCGCTGGCCAGTCCCAGTTTCCGCCTGACGGATGACGGTTCCGACACTGCGAGCCTGCCCAGGCCGTGATAGCGGGACGCCGCTGCAAACGGAATCAACACTTGGTGATGATGGTCGTTGAGGAGCAGGCTCTCTGCCCCGACGTGGCTCAACGTTCCCTCGAACGCGTTGCCGGAAGCCAGATGGACCGCCACCCTGAGCCCAAGGGATCCGCGCAGTCTGTCCGCCAACTCTATGCCCGCGACGTCCGCCCGCGACCGCTCGGCGATTTCCGATTCAAGCTCCAAGCGGTCAACTGAGGCCAGCTGCGCCTCCATGTCCTCAAACAAGGCATCCCATCGCATGCCGCAAATCTAGGCCGGTGCCGCCCAGCGGTCAATTCAGGGCCAGCCGGGACACCAAAAAACAAATCACTGGACAAAAATCGAAATTCAGGGTCAAACTAGATTTATTGACATCAAACAGGATCAAACAGCATCAAACAAAGTTGGGAGCGAGGTCATGGTGGTTTCACGCGGCAGGGTGCTGGGCTCGGACGCAACCCTCGCGGTGGCGATTCTGCTCCTTGGCTTCTTTCTGGCGGCAACCGGGGCCTCGCTTATGGAGCGCTGGCAGCGGTCATCTGCAAAAGCCCAGTCCCTGGGCTTCGAAGACCTGCTCGGATTTGTCGTCAACGCCGCAGGACTCATCGTCGTCACCTGGTGGGTCCTGTCCATGCTGTCAGCATTTGCGTCCGCCGCCCTCGAGCGTGCCGGACGCAACCGGGCTGCGGCGGTCACCGGAAAGTTCAGTCCGGCCTTCATGCGCAGACTCGCCCTCGCCGCAGTCGGAGTACAACTATTGGGCGCGCCGCTTGCCCATGCAGCGGCGGATCCGGCGGACCCTCGGTGGAGTCCAACGTCCAATCCGGCCACCGCAGCGGTTTGGACCCCTACCGGACAGCCGGCTGAAGGCCGCGCCGCCGTTATGTCCGCCTTGTCTGCAGTCTCCACATCCGTTGAGGGCGTGGATCCACGCTGGAAACCGAATGCACCCCACGTGTCCCCGGGCCCCCTGGCGGCACAACCTTCTAGGTCCGCCCGCCAGCAACCTGTCGATGACCGCGGGCACGTCACCGTGGTGGCCGGGGACTCTCTGTGGAGCATTGCAGCCAGGCAGCTGGGCGGGTCCCAGGCATCCGATCTCGAAATCGCCTTGGAATGGCCGCGATGGTATGAGGCCAACAGGGCTGCCATAGGAGACAACCCCAATTCACTTCTCCCGGGACAGGTCCTCCGGCCTCCATCCGGATCGTAGATCCGCAGCCGGCCACAGCTATCAGATATCCGTCATCAATCAGAGGAAGCATCATGAGCGCATTGCACCTGGTCCCCACATCTCCCGCGTTGGAACGCCCGGCGGCCGGTGACCAGCCAGCCCGCCGGCTGGCAGCAGTCCCGGCCGCCGGCAGCCCTGCCCCGCGTCAGCACACGGCCGGCACGCCGCCAACGCCTCGGCCGGGTGACCCGGGTGACGCCACCAAGAACGGGCGGGCCCTGCAGATAGTGAGCGAGAACAAGGAGGTCTGCGCAATTACCCGCGGTACCGTCCAGGCCGCCATCGAAGTGCTGGCAGGAACACGTCCCATCCAGCAACTCTCCCGAAGGCTTGATCAGCGGTGCCTGGCCTCACTCCAGCACCGCGCGGCGCTGACCCGTCGGCTGGCGGCGGGACCCTCACCCACGGCAGGACGCCTGCACCGTAATCCCGCAGTCAGATCTGTCCGCGCCTGCGAAGTCGCGTCCGGAGTCTACGAGGCAAGTGCCGTAGTAGTGGATGAACTAAGGGTCCGCGCAGTCGCCGTGCGGCTTGAGCGCAGCAATCAGGTATGGCGGATCACGGCTCTGGAGATCGGCTGAGGCATCGTCCCGTTTGCACCGCCCTCATTCCTGGCGTTCAGGCACCAGCGGATACAGGTGGGGACCGGAACAACTGTTCCGGTCCCTACCTGTGATCTAGCCTGCTGCCGCTAAAGCGCCACTAATTTTTTCTAGCGCTTCTTCTTTTTCGGGGCCGGCTTCCGGGCGCCGTCCTGGGCAGCCTTCGCCGGATTTCCCGAACGCCCCGACGACCTGCCTTCGACGCGGGTCTGGCTGGCGCCGTCTTCGCCCGGAGCAGTGTATTGCAGCTGTGCGGGCTTCTCCGGTGCTTCCAGTCCTGCTGCATGGATCTGTGGCTCATGGTGTTCTGTATGTTCCCCGGCGCCGTCGGCCACGACGACGTCCTCAGCGGGGGTCACCTCAACCTCAAGGTTGAACAGGAAGCCGACGCTCTCCTCCCTGATGGCCTCCATCATGGCCTGGAACATTATGAATCCCTCGCGCTGGTATTCAACGAGCGGGTCACGCTGGGCCATGGCTCGAAGGCCGATGCCCTCCTTGAGGTAGTCCATCTCGTAGAGATGCTCCTGCCACTTCCGGCCGATCACGGACAGAACCACGCGGCGCTCGAGTTCGCGCATGCTCTCGGACCCGATGGCCTGTTCCCTGGCCTGGTAGACCAGCCGGGCGTCGGAAAGAATCTCTTCCTTGAGGAAGTCCACGGTGATGCGGGACTTGCCGCCGGCCTCGTCGATGACGTCGTGGGATGTAACGCTGACCGGGTAGAGGGTCTTGAGGTTCGTCCAGAGTTGGTTGAAGTCCCAGTCGTCCCCGGTGCCCTCGGAGGTTGCTGCGTCGATGAGGGCAGTGATGGTGTCTTCGAGGAAGAACTGAACTTTCTCGTGCAGGTCGTCGCCTTCGAGGATACGGCGGCGGTCCCCATAGATGGCTTCGCGCTGGCGGTTGAGGACGTCATCGTACTTAAGGACGTTCTTGCGCTGTTCCGCGTTGCGGCCTTCAACCTGGCCCTGCGCAGAGGCTATGGCACGCGAAACGAGCTTCGATTCGAGCGCGACGTCGTCGGGAACGGAACTGTTCATAAGCCGTTCGGCCGCACCCGAATTGAACAGGCGCATCAGGTCATCCGTCAAGGAGAGGTAGAACCGCGACTCGCCGGGGTCGCCCTGGCGTCCTGAACGTCCGCGGAGCTGGTTGTCGATCCGCCGGGACTCGTGTCGTTCGGTTCCGAGGACGTAGAGCCCGCCCAATTCCAGTACTTCCTCGTGTTCGTCCTTCACCGCCTGCTTGGCGGCCTCGAACGCCGCGGGCCACGCGGCCTCGTACTCTTCTGAGTTTTCTTCCGGATCCAGGCCTTTGGCCGCCAACTCGGCGACGGCAGTGAATTCTGCGTTTCCGCCCAGCATGATGTCCGTACCTCGACCGGCCATGTTCGTGGCGACCGTCACCGCTCCCTTACGGCCGGCCTGCGCGACGATCGCGGCTTCACGGGCGTGGTTTTTCGCGTTAAGGACCTCGTGGCGGATGCCTTCCTTGGCCAGCAGCCGGGAGAGGTATTCACTCTTCTCCACGCTGGTGGTTCCCACGAGGACGGGCTGCCCTTTTTCATGCCGCTCGGCAATGTCCTTGACGACGGCGTCGAATTTGACGGCCTCGTTTTTGTAGACGAGGTCAGGCTGGTCAATGCGCTGCATGTCGCGGTTGGTGGGGATGGCCACCACGCCGAGCTTGTACGTGCTCATGAACTCGGCGGCTTCGGTCTCGGCTGTGCCGGTCATGCCGGAAAGCTTGTTGTACATGCGGAAGTAGTTCTGCAGCGTGACCGTGGCGAGGGTCTGGTTCTCCGCTTTGATCTCGACGCCTTCCTTGGCCTCGATCGCCTGGTGCATGCCCTCGTTGTAACGCCGGCCCGCGAGGATGCGGCCGGTGTGCTCGTCAACAATAAGCACTTCGCCGTCGAGGATGACGTAGTCCTTGTCCCGCTTGAAGAGTTCCTTGGCCTTGATGGCATTGTTCAGGAAGCCGATCAGCGGGGTGTTGGCGGACTCGTAGAGGTTGTGAATGCCCAGGTAGTCCTCGACCTTCTCGATCCCGCCCTCGAGCACGCCTACGGTGCGCTTCTTTTCGTCGACTTCGTAGTCTTCATCGGGCTTGAGCCGGGTGACCACCTTGGCAAATTCGCTGTACCAGCGGTTGGTGTCACCCTGGGCCGGACCGGAAATGATAAGCGGGGTGCGAGCCTCATCGATGAGGATGGAGTCCACTTCGTCAACAATTGCGAAGTGGTGGCCGCGCTGGACGAGCTCGGACTTGTCCCAGGCCATGTTGTCGCGCAGGTAGTCGAACCCGAATTCGTTGTTTGTGCCATAGGTGATGTCCGCGGCGTACTGCTCGCGGCGCACGGCAGGGTCCTGGTTGGACAGGATGCAGCCGCTGGTCAGGCCGAGAAAGCGGTAGACCCGGCCCATGAGGTCCGACTGGTATTCAGCCAGGTAGTCGTTCACGGTGATCACGTGCACCCCGTTGCCGGTGAGTGCGTTCAGGTAGGCCGGAGCGGTGGCTACGAGGGTTTTGCCTTCACCGGTCTTCATTTCGGCGATATTGCCCAGGTGCAGGGCAGCGCCGCCCATCAGCTGGACGTCGAAGTGGCGCATGCCCAGGGTTCGGGAGGAGGCTTCACGGACCGCCGCGAAGGCCTCGGGCAGGAGGTCGTCCAGCTTCTCGCCGTCCTGGTGGCGTTCACGCAGCCGGTCGGTTTCTTCGCGCAGTTCGGCGTCGGTGAAAGTCTGGAAGGAGCTTTCCAGGGCATTGATGGAATCGGCATAGTTCCGCAGTTGCCTCAGGGTTTTTTTGTCACCCGTGCGGAGAAGTTTTTCGATAAGTGATGCCACGTGAAGTTGCTCCCAGTCTCAAGCTGCCGAATTCTGGCGTGTTCAGTCTACGGGAGAGACACAGGGCCGGTTACGCCTGTTCCCTCTCAGCGGATACACCGCTCCCTGCTCCGGACACGGCGTCTGCGAGCGCCGGTGCCAGGTCTCCTTTCCGGGACACAACAACCCGGTCCAGTTCCAACCACTCTGCCATGAGCTGCAGTTCCGCGGCGAGTTCGACGGCGGTGTCGGCGGGCGCCCCGGGCTCCGCGTGGACAGCCTTCGCCAGCAGGAGGCCGTTGGATCGGTCCGCTTTCAGGTCGATGCGGGCCACGATCCCGTCGCGTAGCAGAAAGGGAAGCACGTAATAGCCGTAGCGGCGTTTCGGCTCGGGGGTGTAGATCTCCAGGCGGTAGTGGAAGTCGAACAGGGCTTCAAGGCGCCGCCGCTCAAAGACCAGTGAGTCGAAGGGGCTCAGCAGTGCGCGTCCGGTGGCTGTGCGCGGCAGTTTCGCCTCCGCGTGCCGGAAGAGGGGCTTGTCCCAGCCGGCCACGCTGACTGGCACCAGCCTTCCGGTTTCGACGAGGTGGTCCACGGCCAGGGCTGACGCACGCATCGGCGTCCGGAAGTAGTCGGCGAAGCACCGGAGCGTGCCGATCCCGTGCGCCCGGGCGGCGGCATCGATGAGGCGCACCAGCGCAGCCGCCTTGTCCGCCCCTGCGTCGGGAACGTCCGGCGCTGCGCCGGGCCGTTCGGGCAGGATCTTGGCGGTGAGGGTGTAGCGCCGTTCGAAGGATTCCGTGCGGGACGCGGCCGAGATGAGGCCCGCTTCGAAGAGGTGCTCCAGGACCCGTTTGACGGCGTTCCAGTTCCACCCCCAGTTGTCCTGCTGCCGGTCCTCCACATGACCCAGGTGGGCGGTGAGTTCGGCGGCAGTCATCGGCCGTCCGGCGGCCAGCGCCTCAAGCACCCGGGCGGCGACATCGCTCCGTACATCGGGGTCCATGGAGTGCGCTCCCACCCACTTCCGGCTTTGCCACAGGACCAGGTCCTGGAAATGGTCCGGACGGATAAAGCTCGCCTCGTGGGCCCAGTACTCCATCATGCGGCGCGGGTGGGTGCCCGCCATTCGCTGGAGGATGGCGCGGTCGTAGTTCCCCAGGCGGGAGAAGAACGGCAGGTAATGGCTCCGCGACAGCACATTGACGGAGTCGATCTGGACGAGGTGGAGGCGGGCAAAAGTACGGCCCACCGCCCGTGATGTCACGGGTCCGGCGGGCCGTACTTTGTCCAATCCCTGGGCCGCCAGTGCGATCCGCCGCGCCTGTTTGAGGCTCAGCACTTCCTGCACGTCAGTCCCTTCGTTGGATGGTCAGCTCCAGCTTATGCGCTGGCTGGCTCATCCTCGGATCGGTACGCGAGAATCTTCTCTTCCAGCGGAGCCACACCCGGTTCGCAGGTCTGGTCAAGGGAGATCACCCCGTAGGTCCAACCGTCGCGGCGGTAGACGACGGACGGCGCTTTGGTTTCCTTATCGACAAACAGGTAGAAGTCGTGGCCCACGAGTTCCATGTTGTCGACGGCGTCGTCGAGCGTGAGTGATGCCGCCGGAAACACCTTGCGGCGGATCAGGACAGGCGAATCCCCCGCCGGGATGTCGTTGTCGACGTCGTACGGCGACTTTTCGACCGGTGCGGCCTGGGGCTCCTGATGGTTGCTTGCCTCCACGTACAGAGGCTCGGTGGTGCTGGCCGGCTCAAGGCTGGCTGTTGCCTCGGTGACCGACTTGGGGGTGTGCCGGCCATGGTGGACCTTCTTGCGGTCTTTGGCCCGGCGCAGGCGTTCAAGAAGCTTGTTGTAAGCGAGATCGAACGCGGCGAACTTGTCGGCGGCACTGGCCTCTGCTCGAATGACGGGGCCCCGGCCCAAGACAGTCAGCTCAACCGTGAGCAATTCTGCGGTCTGGCGGGCCTTAGTCTCCTTTGAGACCTTCGCGTCCACCCGTTGGACCTTGTCTCCCAGCGATGCGATCTTTGAGATCTTCTCGTCGGCGTATTCGCGGAAGCGGTCTGAAACCGTCAAATTCCGTCCGCTGATCATGAACTCCATGGTGCCCTCCAAATGACTTCGGTGACACGACGGCGGCACTTCCCGGGGCCGATCTGACTGACAGTCGAGCCCCTTTCCGAGCCGCTATCGACAGGTACAACTGATCTTGGTACCCACAACCGACGTTAGTTCATCGCTACCCGTTATTCACCTTTTCTTCGTTTATTTTTTTCAAAGTCGGGCGCCCATCACTGCGGTGGCACCGGGAACGGCCGGTGGATCCGCAACGTCCGGCGGGCGTGTCGCCGCAAGTACGACGGCGCCCAGTACGACGCCCCCTGCCTGATGTACGGCCCGTGCTGCTTCCGCCAGCGTGGCCCCCGTGGTCAGCACGTCATCCACGATGATGCAGGGGCATCCCCGGATGTCAGGCGCGAGGAACGCCGGCCTTGCCCGCATGGAACCCCGGACACGTTTGGCACGGGCGCCTCGTCCGAGTCCTTTTTGCCCTCCCGCCATGGCGTGGGCGGCAGCCAGCACCTGGAGCCGTTCGGGCAGGTCAGCGGCCGACCATGGCCACTGTCCGAAGGTCCCTCCCTTGCGCAGCGCATCGGCTGGGCGCCCTCCGCCGAGGCGGCCGCTGCGGTCCAGATTCCGCAACAAAAGGTGCACGGGGCTGAAACCCCGCCTCCTGAACGCGCTGTTGGTGGTGGGTACGGGTATCAGGCAGACTCCATGCGTCGTGCCGGCAGCCACTGTGATCGCCCTCCCAAGCGCCTTCGACAGCACCGATTCAAGCTGGCGCTGGCCGTATTTCTTGAACGACAGCACAGCCTGGGCGAGCTCCTCCCGATAGACCCCGGCGGCCACGACGGGAAGAATAACCGAACCGTTCACATCCATCAGGGCGGGTGCCTGCCCTTCGGCGCGGAACGGCGTCCGCGTGAGCAGGCGCAGCGCCCGCTCACAGTGTCCGCATAGCGAGAAGTCTTCCGACCCGCAGCAGACGCACTCCACGGGTGCGGCGAGGGCCAACAGTTCGCGGCCAGCCTCCGCTGCACGGTCCGCGGCCCGCAGCCACCACCGTACATAATCGCTGCGGTGTCTTGCCGCCGCCGGCGCAGGCGGCTCGAGATCGGGATCGGGGCTTCTTGTCACAGACCAAGCCTGCCCGACGGGGTATCCCTGCGGGAGCCCGCTGTTCGACTATGTGGGCCCGGCGCTTATGTGGATAAAGTGTGGCCAGTACAACCTGCCCGCACGGCGCGGTGCAGGCCCCTGTGTCAGCCCGGGAATGACGGGTCCACGGGCCCTTTCAGCTGGGGCGACCAACCATTTCCGAGGCGCTGGAAGATACCGTCGGCGGACTGCCCGAAGATTTCCTCGGGTCCGTTGCCGGCGCTGATCGCGGTGAGCCCGGGCCAGGGCGCCAGTTGCTGCGGCTGCGTTGCTGCCAGGGAGAGCAATTCCGGGGTGACGTTGTCAGTGGCCGATGCCTTCATGACGGCTACCGTCGTGTCACTGACCCAGACCCCCTGGTCCGGTTCCCGGTCCGTCAGGAGCGTCGTTGGGGCGGTGAGGTCACGGGGGGTCCCGTCAGCATTGCGTACGATTCCGGTCACCTGCACGCGGGTCTTCCCGTTCTGCTCGGAAATCACGAGAGCCCGCACCCCCTCGCGCGATACGCGGAATTCTTTGACGGTGCGTCCGGCGAGCCAGGCCGGCGCCAGCGTGACAGTGGGCATGGCCGCGGCTTCAGCAACGTTCGTGGGGCGGTAGGCAAGCACTTCCGTTGCCCCGTTGGCCCCGGGCCCGGCAGTCCAGACCCAATCCTGCTGCCCGAACGACGGATGGGTGAGGGTGGAGCGGGTTGTCAGTGCCCGGGCCGGCTGGCCCGGCACGATCGAGTACAGGGTCGTCCGGCTGTTGTTGAGGAACGCCACCGACTGCGAAACGGGCGATTCGGCAGGGGAAACCGGCCCGAGGGCTCCTACGGACTGAATGTCCGGCAACGGCGAAATGCGGTTGTTCTCGTATCGGACCAGTTGGCCGTCATTTACGGCGATCTGGCGGGCCGGGACGTTCTTGTCCCTGACCGGAGGCAGCACGGAGCCGTTGTCCTCGACCCGGACCAGGTCCTGGTTTGCCCGGAGTTCGACGTTGACGACGTCCGGCTGGCCACGGAAGGTGAGAGCCAGCTGGGTCTGCATCCTCAGCCTGTCCTCGCTGGAGGCTTCGACGAGTTCCTTTGCCGACAGGTCCACCTGGGCTGCGCCCGAGACTACCGGTACAGACTCCCGCGTCAGCTTCATTCCGGACGGAAAGGCGCTAACTACGGCGCCCTTGAGATACGGGGCAGGTCCGCTGAGCAAGGCGCTGGTCATGGCTTTGACCGTTTTCTTCTTGTTGAACCATCTGACGTCCGGCACTGCGTAGGTGAAGCCGGGATCGTAGAAGTAGATGGGGTAGGCGCCGTAAATCACCTTGAATGTCTGCTCGGGGATGGCAATTCCGTCAGGGATTGCGGAGATGCGCCACTGACCGTCCACCTGCGTCAGCGTGACTGGAATGTTTTCCTTGGTGCCTTCGGGGAACTGCGTCGCGATCCCGTCTGCATCGACTGAGTAGGCAACGTCCAGTTCGTAGTTGAAGACATTTTCCACACCGGTCCGGACCACCCTGGTTGAGCGGAAAACGAGTGTGCGCTGGTCCGGCTTCCAGGCAACGGAGGCTGCCTGCGTCAGGTATTCCCTGGCAACGGCGTAGTCGTCCTCGTAGCCGCTGCCGGCGAGGTAGAAGTCTTCAATGACGGACTCCGGTCCGGCTCCTTCGCGTGGTGCCACCGGAAAGAAAACGGGCGCGTTGTTGGGCTTGCCGGCGCTCTCATCGGTACTTTTTCCCACCGGCCCCGAGCGCGGGATCTGTGCGCAGGAGGTCAGCAGCAGGAGCAGTAGCGTCATCAGGGCAAGGGCCGCGTTGCGCAACTTTGACGGGGTGCCGGTCATTTTGTTTCTTCCCTGCCCGCGGCCGGCTGTGCGTGCGGCGGGGCGGGCGCATCCGTCGAATCCGCGGGCGATGCAGCGGTTTCCAGGAGCAACATCGTGCCCTGCCCCGATCCGCCAGGCAATTCGACGTCGGCCGGTTCGAGCTGTAGCGGCGATTTGGAGATTGCTTCGCCCTGCCTCAGCGGAAGTGTCAGCCTGAAGTTTGATCCGGTTCCCTTGCTGCCCCAGGCCTGAAGCCATCCGTTGTGGAGTTTCGTGTCTTCCGCGGCGATGGACAGGCCCAGCCCGCTGCCGCCCGTGGTTCGCGCCCGGGCGGGGTCGGCCCGCCAGAAACGGTCAAAGACCCTTGCCGCCTCGGACTGCGTCATTCCGATGCCGTGGTCGCGGACGGCGACGGCGACGGCGGATTCATTTGCCGCTACCGAAATATTGACCGGATTCCCTTCGCTGTGCTCCAGCGCGTTGAGCACCAGGTTGCGAAGGATCCGCTCGATGCGCCGGTCGTCCATCTCTACCACGATGCTCTCATCCCGCGAATTAATGGTGACCTGCGAACCGTATTCGGCTGCGACGGGTCCTGCGTCTTCGACGACTTTCGCCACGAGTTGCAGGATATCGGTGGGTTCGGCGTCGAGCATGGCCACACCTGCATCGAAGCGGGAAATTTCCAGGAGATCAGCGAGCAGGGACTGGAAGCGCTCAACCTGGTTGTAGAGCAGCTCGGCCGAGCGCTTGTTGATGGGGTCGAAATCATGCCGTGCGTCGTACAGGACCTCGGCGGCCATCCGCACGGTCGTCAGGGGCGTGCGAAGTTCGTGGGACACATCGGAGACGAAGCGCTGCTGCATCTGGGACAGAGTCGCCAGCTGGGTGATTTGTTCCTGGAGGCTGGCAGCCATGTGGTTGAACGACGCGCCCAGCCGCGCCACCTCGTCCTCGCCTTTGACTACCATCCGCTCCTGGAGCTGCCCGGCCGCCAGTTTCTCCGAGACCACCGCGGCATGGCTGACCGGGCTGACCACGTTCCGGGTCACGTACCAGGCAATGGCACCGATGATCAGGACCAGTACCGCTCCGCCGGCGAGCAGGACGTTCTGTATCTCGTCCAGCGTTTTCTGCGCGGTGTTCAGGTCGTAAATGAGGTACAGCTCGTACACAGTGCCGTTAAATGTGACTTTGTTGCCCACGGCGATGCCCGGACGGTCTTCGGTACCCACCGGGAACTCCGTGGATGCCCAAAACTGGTCCTTTCCGGACTCCTGAACCGCCTTCCGCAGCTCGGGCGGAATGACACTGACCGTGAGCTGGTCCGACGCCCGCGATTCGACCCAGCGGTTGCGGGGTTTGGTCTGTTCCGGCATCGCCTCGAACACATACCGGCGCTGGATGACGTTTCCGCGGCCCTCCACGGCATTCAGGGTGTCGTACACCAGTGTGATCACGCTGGACTGGTCGGTGACCTGGGCGCCGTCGAACGTGTCCTGGACCTGCTTGACGTTGTACAGCGTCTCCGACTCCGCCTGGGCAAGCCGTTCCTGGAACAGGTTGTTGGCGATCTGGTTCGACAGGTAGGCCCCGACCACTGCGAACGAGCCGATCGAGAGCAGAAGCGTGGTGAGGACTGTGCGGAACTGCAGGGAACGGCGCCAGCGCCGATGAAGGGCCCGCAGCAGGAACCTGACACCGGGCAGGAGCCGGAGCAAGCCGGTCCGGACGAGCCTCGCGACCCGCAGTCCCACGATCCGGGCACGGCGAAGCCAAATGCGGGTCCGGAACGGCAGGTCGGAAAATACGCCGGCCATTGCATCCGTATGCTCCGGAGCGCCGTGTGAGTGGGCGTGTTCCGTCTTTTGGGGGCGGGCTACCTCCGGCTCACTGCCGGCTTCGCCGCGGGACGGTTCAGGAACCTGCTTTGTAGCCGACACCACGGACCGTCAAAACTACTTCGGGGGCTTCGGGGTCCCGCTCGATTTTCGACCTCAGCCGCTGGACATGGACGTTGACGAGGCGCGTGTCTGCCGCGTGCCGGTATCCCCAGACCTGCTCCAGGAGCAACTCTCGGGTGAAGACCTGCCACGGCTTCCGCGCAAGGGCAACGAGCAGGTCGAATTCGAGGGGTGTCAGCGAAATTCGTTCGTCGTTCCGGCTCACCAGGTGGCCGGCCACGTCAATGGTGATGTCGGCGATGCGGAGGGTCTCAGGGGCCTTTTGATCTCCGGGCCGGAGCCTGGCCCTGACACGGGCCACCAGTTCCGCCGGCTTAAACGGTTTGGGCACATAGTCGTCAGCACCGGACTCCAGTCCTCGGACCACGTCCGAGGTATCGGACTTGGCGGTGAGCATAACGATGGGTGAATCCGACTCGGCGCGGATCTGCCGGCACACTTCGATGCCGTCCATGCCCGGGAGCATCAGGTCCAGAAGCACAAGATCCGGTTTTGAGGATCGGAAAACTTCCAGCGCCTGCCCGCCGTCGGCGCAAAAGACCGGCTCGAAGCCGTCATTGCGCAAGACAATCCCGATCATCTCGGCCAGCGCCTCGTCATCGTCCACTACCAGAATGCGTGCCTTCATAGTTATATATTCGCCTATTGAATGGGCTTTGTCCCGTTGAGGGCCGACACGGCATGGCGCGGACACTGCCGCCAGGGAAGCACGCCGGGACGGCGCTGTGACGCCACAGCCGGAAGAACCAGCCGGAAGCTATGAGGCTTGCGGCCAAAACTATAGGCTGGGAGCGGGCCGGACAGTGCAAACCACAACCGGCCCGGAGCGCCTGGCGGAAGCAGTGGCCGGTCAGCTCGCGGACAGCGTCTTTTGGGGAGGAACAGGTTGTCAGAGCAGGATCCGAACGTGCCGTCCCGGGAGGGTCAGCCACAGCCAGTGCAACCACCCGCCTGGGACGCGCCCGCCCAATGGAACCCACCGCCGACGGCTCCCAGCGGACAGCCTCCCTGGGGCCCTCCTTACGCCGGAGCGCAACCGGGACATGCCCAACCGGCATACGTAGCCCCGCCAAAACCCGGCATCGTGCCCCTACGGCCCTTGATGTTCGGCGAAATCCTTGACGGAGCCTTCCAGACCATCAGGCGGAATCCCGCGGCAATGCTGGGTGCTGCGATGCTGGCACAGACCCTGGCGACCGTTGTCGGTGAGGTCTTCGCAGCCGAGACCGAATCGCGCGGACAGTCGCTCGGCCTGTGGCTGGCCGGCATGGCTCCCCCGGAAATGGTCAACCTCGGCGGGGGCCTCCTGATCGGCGCTGCCCTTCTGGGACTGGTCTCCTTCTTTATCTCCATTGTGCTTCAGGGTGTGATGGTGGTTCCGGTGGCCCGGTCGGTCCTGAACCGACGCACCGGTTTCAAGGAGATGTGGACATTGTCGCGGTCCAGGATCGGCGCACTGCTCGCTCTTGGCGGTCTGCAGATCCTGGCCGGCATCGCCTTCGCAGTAGTGCTGGTGGGAGGAACCTTCCTGCTGGCCGATTCCATGGGCGCAACGTCGGCGCTGATCATCGTCCCCCTGTTCCTCGGAGGCATTGCGACCATACTCTTGGTCTCCATCCGCCTGATGGTGACGCCGGCGGCGATCGTCGTCGAGGAACAAGGAGTACTCGACGGCCTGCGGAGATCCTGGCAACTCACCCGGCACAACTGGTGGCGGATCTTCGGCATCGTCCTGGTCATTTCCCTCCTGATCGGCATCATCAGCCAGATTGTCCAAATCCCCATCGGCCTCGCTACCGGCGGCTTCTCCTCCGTCATCGCTCCCCATGGTGGAGACGACGGGCAGCGCGTACTTTCCGCGGTTGTCGGGATCGCATCGATTATTGTCACAGCCGTTATCGGTGCCGTCGGGTATGCCTTCCAAACCTCCGTCATGGGCCTTTTGTACATGGACCTCCGGATGCGCAAGGAAGGCTTGGACCTCGCCCTCCAGCGGCAGCTTGAATCAGGCGAAGACTCCGACGGCGTTCCCGGGCGCGGAGTGGCGCCCGAGGGCAACTTTGCGGGCGGTCCCACCTCCGGCAACTGGACCCGTTCGCCGCACGGTCCCCCGCCGGGCTACATCCCCCCGCCCGGCTACGGTCAGCCTCAGCCGTACGGGCCGCCACCCGGCTACAACCCCCCGCCCGGCTACGGTCAGCCTCAGCCGTACGGTCCCCCGCCCGGCTACGGTCAGCCTCAGCCGTACGGGCCGCCACCCGGCTACGGTCAGCCTCAGCCGTACGGTCCCCCGCCGGGGTACGGCCCTCCGCGGGGCTTGAACCCGCCGCCTTCCGGTCCGCCACCGGGCGCCGGATGAGCCGGCCAGGCTTCTTCGAGCCAGTGTTGGAAGCGGCGTCAGCAGCAGGTGCGGTTTGGCATTCGACGTTAAGCCGCACGCAGGCCGAACCTCCCGTGGAGCCCGACAGGCAGGAGGCCCGCAGGTGGGCGGTCGAGGAGCTCGCAAAACCCGTATACCGGGATGCCGAGCCCGACTGGCTGACCGATCTGTGGCGGCAGTTCACAGAATGGCTGCGATCGCTTGGCAGCGGCGACCCCGCAGTCGACAGCGGTGTCGCAGTGCCGGCCATCGGAGTGACGATTATCGTCCTTATCGCCGTGGCCATCCTCCTGGCGCGCCCCCGGCTGAACGCCCGGCGCCGCCGCCCGGACAGGAACGACGTCGACGCGGATCCTTCCATCAGCCCGGCAGAATACCGCCGGCGCGCGGCAGCCGCGGCGGCTCGCGGCGAGTGGCGCACCGCCGTCGTCGAACAGTTCCGTGCCATCGTCCGGGCTGCGGAGGAGCGCACCGTTATCGACCCCCTGCCCGGCCGGACCGCGGATGAAGTGGCCGGCCAGCTTGCCGGCGCCTTCGGCAGCCATGCCGCTGCGCTTCGGCGTGCCGCCGGCGTCTTCGACGGCGTACGATACGGCAGCGCCGGTGCCACGGCCGGGGACCACGCCGGCATGGTGGCGTTGGACCAGCTACTTGAAACAGCAAGACCCGACTACGGCCGGACCACCGCGGACCACCTGGAGCTGCCCCGATGACGCCTGTCGTGGAGTCGGAGAAGCGGCCGGAACCTACGGTGACCGGAGGCGGCAGAGCGGGTCACGCCGTCACGGCATGGATCCGCCGGCACCGGACGTGGACCCTGCTGATTCTGGCCTTTTCCGTAGGCGTGGGGCTGACAATCCTGGCCCAGCAATCGCCCCGCAGCGACGGCCTGCCCCTGTCTGCACGCAACGCTGCTCCGGAGGGAGCACGGGCAGCAGCGGAAATACTGGGAAGGCAAGGCGTGGACGTCCGCCAGACCGACACCTTCGACGCAACGATGTCGGCGCTGGACAGCGCCTCCAAGGACAGCGCCTCCGAAGGGAGCGCCCCAGGAGCCGGGGAAGGGCCCGGACCCACATTGTTCCTCTACGATCGAAACGGCTACCTGGACGCTGACCAGCTGCAGGCTTTGCAGCAGGCCACGGACAGGATGGTGGTCATTACTCCCCGGCTGAGCACGCTCAGCGCCCTCGGCGGCGGCATCCGTCCCGCCGGAGTCGTGCCGGCGGGATCGGCAACCCTGGACCCGGGCTGCGCGTTGGACGATCCCGCCGCAGCCGGGGCGGTCTCGGCGGCCTCCGCCTACCTGTATCAGGCCAACCGCGTCTGCTACGAACCCGCGGAAGGCCTGGGCGGGCTCTTTGCCAGCAGTGACGACGGGAGGCTGACAGTGGTGGGCAGCACTCAGATCTTCAGCAACCGCCTGCTCGATGAACACGGTAACGCCGCCCTGGCCCTCAGAACACTGGGGTCCTCGGACTCACTCGTCTGGTACCTTCCCGGCTTGGCGGATGTCACCGCAGAGGACACCCCGAAGACATTGGATGAGCTTGCACCGCCCTGGGTCGCTTTCCTCGGCCCCTGGCTTGCCCTCGTGGCGGTGCTGGCGATGGCCTGGCGGGGAAGGCGGCTGGGACCGCTGGTCTTCGAACCGCTGCCCGTAGTGGTCAAGGCCGTGGAGACTGCCGAAGGCCGCGCACGGCTGTACCATGACGCCCACGCCGTGGACCGTGCAGCGGACAGCCTCAGGGCGGGTGCGCTGGTCCGGCTCGCCCGGGTCCTCCGACTGGGAGCGGATGCTGAGTCACCGGCGATTGTCGACGCCGCCGCGCGGCACCTTGGGCGCACCCGCGAAGACGCGGCCGGCGTGCTGGAAGCCCGTCCCAGGACGGAGACCGAACTGGTGCACTGGGCCCAGCAACTTGAATCACTAGAGAAAGAGGTAACCGCCCGATGAGTGAGCAGACCAACGGATTCACGCAGGGCGGCCCCGGCGGCCCCGCGCTCGCAACTGCCGAGGGCACGGCGGGCACCGATCCCGTCCGCCAGGCCTTGCTCGATGTGCGGCACGAAGTTGCCAAGGCCGTGGTCGGCCAGGACTCCACCGTCACCGGGCTGCTCATCGCATTGCTCTGCCGCGGGCATGTCCTGCTCGAAGGGGTTCCGGGCGTGGCCAAGACCCTGCTGGTCCGCACACTCTCAGCAGCGCTAAGCCTGGACACCAAGCGCGTGCAGTTCACCCCTGACCTGATGCCGGGCGACATCACCGGCTCGCTGGTCTTCGACTCCCGGACCTCGGAGTTCAGCTTCCGCGAGGGCCCGGTCTTTACCAACATCCTGCTGGCTGACGAGATCAACAGGACTCCGCCGAAGACGCAGGCATCCCTGTTGGAGGCGATGGAGGAACGCCAGGTTTCTGCGGACGGAACCTCACGCCCGCTTCCGGTCCCGTTCATCGTTGCAGCCACGCAGAACCCGGTGGAGTACGAGGGCACCTATCCCCTGCCTGAGGCCCAGCTGGACCGTTTCCTCCTGAAGCTTGCCATGCCGTTGCCCGGGCGTGCCGACGAGATCGAGGTCATCCGCAGGCATGCGGCCGGCTTTGACTCCAGGAACCTGGCTGCCGCCGGCGTACGCGCGGTGGCGGGTGCGGCCGAGCTGGAGCAGGCACGTCTGGCGGTGGCTGCGGTGGAGGTGGCGCCTGAGGTGGCCGCCTACATCGTTGACATTGCGAGGGCAACGCGCGCGGCACCGTCCTTCCAGCTCGGCGTGTCCCCGCGCGGCGCGACAGCCCTGCTGAGTGCCGCCCGCGCGTGGGCCTGGCTCTCCGGGCGGCAGTTCGTGACACCGGATGACGTGAAGGCCCTGGCCCTCCCCTGCCTCCGCCACCGCGTTGCCCTGCAGCCGGAAGCCCAGATGGACGGCGTGCACGTTGACGGCGTCCTCGCCAGCATCCTGGCTACCGTTCCCGTGCCCCGCTGACTCCATGGCTATATCGGGACGGTACGTACTTCTGGCGCTGGCAGGTCTGGTGCCAATCATGCTGTTTCCAGACTGGGGCACGGTCCTGCTGGTCTGCCTGGTCCTGTGCGCTGTCCTGCTCCTGGACCTCGCCATGGCCGCGTCCCCCCGGAAAATCACGTTGGACCGGACCCTGCCCGGGAACGTCACACTGACCGGCAGCGCCGAATCGGTCCTGACCATCGGGAATACCGGTTCACGTCCGCTCCGCGCCTTGGTGCGGGACGCCTGGCAGCCATCTGCCGGTGCGCAGAATCCGCGCCAGCGCGTGGACGTTCCGGCCGGTGAGCGGCGGCGAATGAAGGTTCTGCTGACGCCTGCCCGGCGCGGCGACCTCAAGGCACCGCATGTGACTCTCCGGGCCTTCGGGCCGCTGCAGCTGGCCGCCCGGCAGCGGACACTTCCGTGCCCTGGCTCCGTCCGGGTGCTGCCGCCGTTCCACTCGCGACGCCATCTTCCATCCAAGCTCCGTAAACTGCGCGAGCTCGACGGAAAAGCGGCGGTCCAGATCAGAGGGCCAGGCACCGAGTTCGATTCCCTCCGCGACTATGTCCGTGGTGACGACGTCCGTTCCATTGACTGGCGCGCCACGGCACGGCGCTCCGCCGTCGTCGTCCGCACCTGGCGTCCTGAACGGGACCGGCGCGTGGTGATCATGCTCGATACCTCCCGGACGGCGGCGGCGAGGATCGACGACGAACCCCGCCTTGACACCGGAATCGAGGCGGCCCTGTTGCTGGCCGTCCTCGCCGAACGCGGCGGCGACCGCGTGGACTTCTTCGCCTTCGACCGGCGGATCCGCGGACGGGCCGGATCCGCATCCAAAGGTAACCTGCTGGGGCAGCTCGTGCAGGCCATGGCGCCGCTGGAACCGGAGCTCATTGAGCTGGACTGGAGCCAGGTTCCGGGCCAGATCCGGCAGATATCCGTGCACCGCTCACTGGTGGTGCTGCTGACCCCGCTGGACAGCGGCGCGCCGGAAGAAGGACTGCTGCCGATGGCCGCGCAGCTCGCGCAGCAGCACGTGGTGGTGGTCGCCTCCGTGCGGGACCCCATGCTGGGCACGATGCAGAAGGAACGGACGACGGCGGCACAGGTGTTCCGCGCGGCAGCCGCCGAACGGGCACTGCTGGAACGCGAGGCAGTGGCCATCCAGCTGCGCCAAATGGGGGTGGAAGTCGTGGACGCCGAACCCCACCAGCTGCCACCCGCGCTCGCGGACGCCTACATCCGGCTCAAAGCGGCAGGAAGACTATGACCCACGTGTCGAAAACCAGGAGGCTATTGTGAACACCCCCATCTATGAGCGGGCCTTGGGCAGCGACTTTGCCCGACTGCAGCCCGAGCTCCAGGAATACTTCTCGCTCGCCCCCGGCTCCGGACGCTATGGCGTCGGAGAGGGGGTGTTCGACGTCGTCGGGTGCCGGCAGACGTGGCTCCGCCCGCTGCTGCGGTTGACCGCCGGGGAGGAAGCGTTCTTCCCGGAGTACGGTGAGCGCATTCCTTTCCGGATCGAAAACCACGCGCACCTCGATCCGTTCGGCCGGTCAAGCCTGACCGCCAGGCGCGAGATCCACTTTCCCGGCCGCACCCGGTTGTTCCACGACACCACCAGCTTTGATGAGTCCCGAAGCAGCCCGGGACTCGTGGACTACGTCGGCCGCTACCGGCGCCTCGTCACCGACCTCAACCTCAGCGTGACCGCTGAAGGCCGGCTCCGCGGCGTCTCCGAAGCGTCCCGGCTCTTCCTGGGCCCGCTGCGCATCCCGCTGCCGGCGGCACTGGATGCCAAGGCCTTCGCGGAGCAGTGGTGGGAACCGTCGGAGGGCGAAAGCGGCAAGCACCGGATCCAGGTCAAGGTGATCCAGCCGCAGCTGGGACTTGTCCTGGTTTATGCGGGGAGCTTCGACTACCGGCTCCGTTCCTATCCGGGCGCCGCCACGACACCTGGCCACCTCCCGGGCTACGCCCGGCCGGACAGGTGGGAAAGCCGCGTTTAGCCGAGTGCCAGCTGGTTGAGCCCGTCCGCCACCTGGGTGAGGCGGACCAGGACCGCGGTGGCGGAGGACGGTGTGTGCCCGGACAGCCCCTCGGATGGCGTCACCCGGATTGAACCGAGCGAGGAAGCCGGTAGACCAAGCTGCCGCCAGGGCCGCCACACACTCTCCACGGCTTCCTGGACGCGCGGCAGGGAAGCAGCGGGGTGGCCGGCGGGCAGCACGCCGGCCCACAGGCTCTTCCCGGCCTCGACCGCACCGGCGAGCTGTTCCCATTGGCGGGATGTCAGCGCCTTGAGCGGAACTGCTA
Source organism: Arthrobacter sp. PvP103 (assembly GCF_017833075.1). NCBI lineage: Bacteria > Bacillati > Actinomycetota > Actinomycetes > Micrococcales > Micrococcaceae > Arthrobacter > Arthrobacter sp. PvP103. The sequence goes on from NZ_JAFIBQ010000001.1 coordinate 777,953, forward strand.
TCCCGTCCGCCCCTGCCGCGAGAATGCGCTCGAAAGGCGCCTCAATTTCGGCAACCGCGATGACCGTTTCGGCGGCACCGGCGGCCCTGATGGCATCAATGACCAACCGCCACGACTCTGTCACTTCCCGGCCCGGCACAGCGCGCAAGGTCCGGTAGCCGCTGGAGGTTGGAATCGTGCCGGCGAGGACTGCCGCAATATCGGGTTCATCGACCTGGACCACCAGCCGGGCCCCGGGCACGGCCGTGCGGATGCGTGCCAGGAAATCGCCAACACCGGCCGCCAGCGATTCTGCAATGTCGCGCCGGGCGCCGTAGTCCAACAGGGCACGTTCGCCGTTGTGGAGGTGCAGCCCGGCGGCCAGGCTGAGTGGTCCGCGCACTTGGACCTTGAAGTCCCCCGCCGGACTGTCTTCGGTCCCGGCAACGTCGGCAAGGATGTTGATGTCCGTGGAGAGCGCCGACTTCGCCCGCATGAGGTCCTTGCCCGGCCGATCCACGATCCGCCAACCGTAGGGCTGGACGTCCACGGAGAGGTCCACCAGGAGCGAAGCCGTCCTGCCGAGCGCATCCGAGCCGACTCCGCGGTCCGGAAGCTCCACGAGGAACGGCAAGTGCGGGCTGCCGAGTTCGCCGCGGATGATCCGCGTTGCCTCCAGCGGGTCCTCACCCGGCCACGGCCCCAGGGCGGTGGCAGTTACCTGCGATTCGGGCATGGCCTAGGCGTCTACGGCGGAGGGGGCGGGCGAGGAAAGGACCGGCCGGCTTACAGCCGTTCCGTTGTTCTCGGCCGCCTGGTGGTCTTCGGCAATGGCTTCGTGGTGCCGGATAACCTCGCTGATGATGAAGTTCAGGAACTTCTCCGCAAAGGCCGGATCCAGGTGCGCCTCTTCGGCAAGGCGGCGCAGCCGTGCAATCTGGGCGGTTTCCCGGCCGGGGTCCCCGGCGGGCAGTTTGTGCGCCGCCTTGAGGAAGCCCACCTTCTGGGTGGCCTTGAACCGCTCGGCCAGGAGAAAGACAAGGGTGGCATCGATATTGTCGATGCTGGACCGGATAGACAGCAGTTCCGCCATGACCGATTGGTCCACCTGTCCGGCCAATGAACTGGCTGCGGGGTCGTAGGAATCGGCGTCTGGAAGGTCTTGGTTCTGCTCGGTCATGATTCCAGTCTATGGGCACCCCGCCAATTCCCCGTGGCTGTTAAGCGTCCGCGCAACGTTGCCTGGGGGACGGAAATGCCCGCCGTCCGGACTGGACGGCGGGCATCACCACCACGGAATGGAACTAACCGGCGAGCAGCGAGCGGTTCGCTTCCCGGCGCTTGGCCTGTTCGTCCGGATCAGGCACGGGCAGCGACGCGATGAGCCGGCGCGTGTAGTCATGCCGGGGAGTTCCCATCACCTGGGTGCCAAGCCCCTGTTCCACGAGCTTTCCCTTGTAGAGCACACCAACCCAATGGGACAGGATGTCCACCACCGCGAGGTCGTGGCTGATGAACAGCGCGGCGAACCCGAACTCAGCCTGGATGTCTTTGAACAGTTCCAGCACCACGGCCTGGACGGAAACGTCCAGGGCCGACGTGGGCTCGTCTGCAATTAGCAGCTTCGGGTTCAGGATGAGCGCCCTGGCGAGTGACGCGCGCTGACGCTGCCCGCCGGAGAGCTCGTGCGGGAAGCGTTCAGCGTAGGCCGCCGGCAGCTGCACTGATTCGAGCAGTTCGCCCACTCGTTTCCGCGCCTGGGCGGGCGTGGGATTGCTGTGGATGATGAGCGGTTCGGCAACGCAGTCACCGATGGTCAGCTGCGGGTTGAAGGACGCGGCCGGATCCTGGAACACGAAGCCGATCTCCTTCCGGAGGGGCTTGAACGTCCGTTCCTTGAGGTTCAGCATCTCGTATCCCAGCACCTTCAGGCTGCCGCCCGTGGTGCGGTTAAGGCCCGCGATGGCGCGTCCGATGGTGGTCTTTCCGGATCCCGATTCACCGACCAGACCGAAGACCTCGCCTTCGGACAGCGTGAAGCTCACGCCGTCCACGGCCTTGAAGCCGGGGCTGCCCAGCCTGCCGGGGTATTCGATGGTCAGGCCCTTCGCTTCCACCAGGACCTTCCGGTCCTGATGGGCCCGCTCGGTCATTCCCTGGGAGGCGGAATTCCTGCCCAGGTGCGGAACAGCGGCCAGGAGCTTGCGCGTGTACTCCTGCTTCGGCTCGGCAAACAGGACCTTGGCGGTTGCCTCCTCGACGACGTCACCCTGGTACATCACCACCACCCGGTCGGCGAGATCGGCCACCACCCCCATGTTGTGGGTGATCAACACGATCGAGGTGCCGTACTTGTCCCGCAGGTCCCTCAACAGCTGCAGGATCTCCGCCTGAACCGTGACGTCAAGGGCTGTGGTGGGTTCATCGGCGACGATCAGCCCCGGGTTGAGGGCAAGCGCGGCCGCGATGACCACACGCTGCTTCTGGCCTCCGGAAAACTGGTGGGGATAGTAATCAACGCGGTTTTCGGGATCCGGGATGCCCACCTTCCGGAGCGCGTCGATCGCACGGGATTTAGCTTCCCTTGCTGATACCCGCCCGCCCTTGCCGTGGGCGTGGGCGCGGATGCCTTCGGCGATCTGCCAGCCCACGGTGAAGACCGGGTTCAGCGCCGTGGACGGTTCCTGGAACACCATGGCGACGTCCCGGCCGCGGATCTGCCGGAGCTTGGCCGGGCTGACGCTGATCACGTTGTTGCCGTTGATCAGGACCGCACCGGAACTGATCGCCGTTTCCGGAAGCAGGCCCAGGATCGTTTTGGCGGTTACCGTCTTGCCCGAACCGGACTCGCCGACGATTGCCACGACTTCGCCCGGGTTGACCTCGAGGCTGACGTCCTTGACGGCGTAGACATCCCCTGCGTCGGTGGCAAACGTGACCTTCAGGTGGTCTATGTCCAGGACAGGACCGGTGCCGCGCTTGTCTATGTTGAGGGTCATGAACTTCTCACTTCTGCTTGGATCGCTGCCTGCGCGCCTGCGGTTGAATCCGGCCCGCCCTTGGCGGAGACTGCCTTCTTTCGCCCGCGCAGGCGCGGATCGTTCAGATCGTTGATGCTTTCGCCCACGAGCGTGAGTCCCAGAACAGTCAGCACAATTGCCAGGCCGGGAAACACGCCCGTCCACCAAATGCCTGAGGTGGTATCCGCCAGGGCTTTGTTGAGGTCGAAGCCCCACTCAGCGGCTGACGTCGGTTCAATGCCGAAGCCCAGGAAGCCCAGGCCTGCGAGCGTCAGGATGGCTTCCGAAGCGTTGAGCGTGAAGATCAGCGGCAGGGTGCGGGTGGCGTTCTTGAAGATGTGGCGGCTCATGATCCGGACGTTGGACGCTCCCACCACCTTCGCCGATTCCACGAAGGGTTCAGCCTTCAGGCGGATGGTTTCCGCCCGGATCACCCGGAAGTACTGCGGGATGAACACCACGGTGATCGAAATTGCCGCCGCCACAATGCCGCCCCACAGATTGGACCGACCGCCGCTGATGACAATCGCCATCACGATGGCGACCAGGAGGGACGGGAAGGCGTAGACGGCGTCTGCGATCACCACGAGGATGCGGTCCAGCCAGCCCCCGATGTAGCCGCTGACCAGGCCCAGGATCACACCGATGAAGATGGACATGACCACGGCCACCACAATCACCAGGACGGCGGTCTGCGCGCCCCAGACAACCCGGGAGAAGACGTCGTAGCCGCCCACGGTGGTGCCCCAGAGGTGCTTTCCGCCCGGTGCCTGCTGGGCGGGGAACCCGCCGTCGGCGTCGGAGATCTGCGAGAAGCCGTAGGGGGCGATGAGCGGCGCAAGAATGGCGGTGAGAAGGAAGATGCCCGTCAGGACGAGCCCGGTGACAAGCATTCCGCGCTGCAGGCCGACGCTCTTGTTGAAATGCGAGACGACGGGCAGGCGACGGAACCAGGAGGCCCGCGGATCCTTGTAGGTAGTCGCCAGGGAATCGGTGCTCATGTCAGTACCTCACGCGGGGGTCGATCAGCGCGGCGACAATGTCCACGATGAAGTTGGTCACGGCCACGATCACTGCCAGGAGGACCACGATGCCCTGGACAGCCACGAAGTCACGGGCCGTCAGGTAGGTGGCCAGCTGGAAGCCCAGGCCTTTCCATTCAAAGGTTGTTTCGGTCAGCACCGCACCGCCGAGCAGAACCGCGATCTGCAGGCCCATCACGGTGATGATGGGAATAAGGGCAGGCTTGTAGGCGTGCTTGGTCACCAGGCGGAATTCGCTGACGCCGCGTGAACGGCCTGCTTCCACGTAGTCCTTGCCGAGCGTGCCGATGACGTTGGTGCGGACCAGGCGCAGGAAGATGCCGGCCGTCAACAGTCCGAGGGCAAGGGCGGGCAGCACAGCATGTGCCATGACGTCACCGAGGGCGGCCATGTTGCCGCTGCGGATTGCGTCCAGCCAGTAGATCCCCGTGGGCGCCTGCAGGGCGGTGAGCTCCAGTTCGCTGGAGGTTTTGGCCCGTCCGGCGACGGGGAGCCAGCCCAGCCATACGGAGAAGGTCAGCTTGAACAGCAGGCCCGAGAAGAACACCGGCGTTGCGTAGCAAAGGATCGCAAAGATGCGCAGCACGGCGTCGGGTGCTTTGTCGCGGCGGTGCGCCGCGATCATGCCGAGCGGAATACCCACCAGCAGTGCTACCAGCAACGCATTGATGGTCAGTTCAAGGGTGGCGGAACCGTAGGTGGTCAGCATTTCCGTGACCTGGCGGTTGTCGGAGAGTGTCGTGCCGAAATTGCCGGTCAGCAGCTGCCCGAGGTACTCGAAGTACTGCACGAGGATCGGACGGTCGTAGCCGGCCGCGGTGATCCTCTCGGCCAGCTGCTCGGGCGGGAGCCGCCCGCCGAGCGCGGCGGTAATCGGGTCACCGGTGATCCGCATCAGGAAGAACACCATCGTGACCAGAATCAGGATGGTTGGAAAAATCAGGAGGAACCTGATCAGGATGTATTGGCCCAGTCCCCCGCCGGACGACTTCTTCTTTGACGGCAGCAGGCCGTCGGCGTCGGTTGGCGGCGCCTCGATAAGTGTTGTCATTGGTACCTAAATGTGTGCTTCCGGCAGCCTCGTGAGCCCCGGAATCTGTTGCCCTGCCTCAGCACGAAAGGCGGGACGCCGTGGCGCCCCGCCTTTTGGGCTGGTCAGGACCGGATGGGGAATGGACCTACTTGGAAATCACGCCAAGACGGGTCTTGAAGGATGCGTCCAGGGTCTTTTCAACACCCTTGACGTCCTTTCCGGCGACCATGAGCTGGGCGCCCTGAAGCAGCGGCAGCGTGGAGAGATCCTTGGCAACTGCCGTCTGCGCGTCACCCAGCACCTTCTCGCGCTCTGCCTTATCCACCGTGGTCAACTGCTTGGCGACCAGGTCCGTCACGGCCGGGTTCTCGTAGTGGTTCTTGAGGAAGTTGCCCGGCACGAAGAACGGGGTCAGGTAGTTGTCCGCGTCCGAGTAGTCCGGGAACCAGCCCAGCTGGTAGACCGGGTAGACATCCTTGGTGCGGTCCTTGTTGTAGGTCACCCATTCGGTGGACTGCAGGTCCACCTTGAAGAGGCCGGACTTCTCCAGCTGTTCCTTGATCATGGCGTATTCGTCACCTGAGGACTTGCCGTAGTGGTCCGGGTTGTACTGCAGCTTGATGTTGACCGGGGCCGTTACGCCTGCATCGGAGAATGCCTTCTTGGCCTTGTCCAGGCTGGGCTTGCCGCTGCCGTCGCCGTACATTTCCTTGAGCGGCTGGATGGCTCCGACGAACCCGTCGGGGACTACGGAGTACGCGGGCAGGTAGGTGCCCTTGTAGACCTGGGTTGCGATCGCGTCGCGGTCAACGACGTTCGCCATGGCCTGGCGGACGGCGAGCGCCTTGGCGGGATCTGCCTCGGCGGTCTTCGCTCCGAACGGCATGGTGTCGAAGTTGAACACGATGTAGCGCAGCTCGCCGCCGGGACCCTTGTGGACGGTGACCTTGGAGTCCTTTTCAAGGTCAGCGGCGTCCGTAGCGGTCAGGCTGCGGCCGGCAACGTCGATGTTGCCCTGCTGGACGTCGAGCTTGAGGTTGTTCGAATCGGCGTAGTACTTGATGCTCGCGCCGTCATTGGCGGGCTTGCCCAGCAGGCCCTTGTAGTCCGGGTTGACCTTCAGGCTCACAAGCTCGTTCTTCTTGTAGCTCTCGATCGTGTAGGGGCCGGCGAACGGCTTGCCCTTGACGATTTCGTCGTCGCTCATGAGCTTGTCCGCCGGGAAGACCTCTTCATCGACGATGGGTCCTGCATTGGCAGCAAGGACGCCCGGGAAGACCTGGTCATTACCGGCCTTGAGCTTGAAGACCACCGTGGAGTCGTCCTTGGCGGTAACCGACTCCAGGTTGCCCAGGAGCGAGGCAGGGCCGTTGTCGTCCGCGATCTTGACCACGCGGTCGATGGAGAACTTCACGTCGGAGGAGGTGAGCGCGTGTCCATTGGCAAATTTGAGGTCCGACTTGAGCTTGACGGTGTACTCCGTGGGGCTCGTGAATTCCGCGGACTCTGCGATATCGGGTGTGGCGTCCGCCGTGCCGGGCTTGGCGTTCAGCAGGAACGGGTAGATCTGGTTCATCACCATGAAGGAACCGGCGTCGTACGAGCCCGCAGGATCGAGGGTAACGACCTTGTCCGTGGTGCCGTAGGTAATGGTTCCGCCTCCGGCGCTGCCGGTGGAAGTTCCGCCGCCGCCGGACGGACCTGTGCAGGCTGTCAGTGCAAACGCGGAAACACCCGCGAGCGCGATAGCGCTGTGCAGGGCCTTTTTGTTCATTGCCATCTGTGGACTTTCTGTTCGATGAGTACACGCGTGCCGCCACGCAACTGGATCAGTTGGACTCGGTGGGCGGGACGTTGTCCTGATCACACGATTCAATCAGACGACGGCGCGATGAATCGTTACAACCTGTGAGATGAGACACAAAATTTACCTGATTGGGGCAAAACTATCGTTTTCTTCAGGATTCAGGCCGGATCAGCCTCCGGCGGAACGATTGCGAAACACCCTCGGTGATTTCCATTGAACAGCGTTCCTCCCGGGAATAGAGTTGCCCTACCCGGCTAAAGGAACACATCATGAGCAAAGCCGCCCTCTGTGTAGGGATCAACGAATTTCAACATCTGCCGAAATCCAGCTGGCTGCAGGGCTGCGCCAACGACGCCCGGGACCTCGCCGGACTGCTGCAGGCCGGGTATGGGTTCGCTCCCACGGAGATCTCTGTGCTGCTGGATTCCCAGGCCACGAAGGGGCAGGTGATGGCGCAGCTCAATTCGATGATGGACCGCGCTGCCGCAGGCGAACTGCAGCATATCGTCTTCACTTTCTCCAGCCATGGGACGCAGATTCCGGACACCAGCGACGACGAGGCGGACCGGCTGGACGAGGCCTTCGCCTGCTACGACATCAACAACACCGGCGATTCATGGGACCCGGGCACCGTCATTTCGGACGACGAATTGTTCACCCTCTTTGCCCGGCTGCCTGACGGCGTGCTCATGGACGTCGTACTGGACACATGCCACAGCGGCACGGGCCTGAAATCACTGGACCTCCTGCCCGGGCGGCGGCCCCGCTTCCTGCCGGCACCGACAGCCCGCGGCGTTGCCGCCACCGAGTTCAGCGACACCAGGGCACTGCGGGACCTGGTCAAGGCCGGCAGGGGCGTCAAGCCGGTCCTCCTGGCTGCCTGCCGGGCCGACCAGACGGCCGCCGATGCCTTCCTCGACGGACGCTACAACGGCGCCTTCACGTACAACTTCATCAAGGCCGTCACAGGCGACGGCACTTTGGGCCGGGCCGACCTGCTCAAGTTGGTCAGCAAAGGCCTCCGGGCCGGCGGGTTCGACCAGGTGGCCCAGCTGGAAGGCTCGACGGCGGCACGGAAAGCTCCGTGGGGAAGCTGACGGAGAGGGGTAGCTGACACAGGCTCACTCCCGGCGTTCATCCTCCGGGTGGTACGTTGCCGTCGGCATTTTTACCCCTGCTTCCCGTTTGATGGTTTCCAGTTTTTCCTGCTGCCACTCCGCGTCCATGACCGGCTTGAGCGCGGCGAAACACAGCCGTCCGCCCTCATCGAAACGCAGCAGACCCCCGCCACGTACCGTGTAGTAGTCGCTGTCCACCCGGAGGCCAAGCTTGTTCCTTGCTTCGGATTTCGACATGGTGACTGACTGCACGTAGGAGGCGCCGATTTCGGAGACGACGAAACCATCCGGTCCCACGCGTGTGCTGGGGCGCACCCGGCTCACAACGGTGCTCGTGTCCTGGTCGATGCCCGCTGCCTCGATCAAACGCGGGTTTTCCCACATGAACCGGTTGACCTCCTCGGGATCGGCGGCCAGCGCAGACAACCGGACCGGGTAGCGCAGATCGCGAAGATGCTTCAGCCCGTCCAGTAGTTCATCGGGTTCCGTGGAAAGGTCGATGTCCCAAAAGGCGTCGCGCACGGCCTGCCGGTACCCCATCATGTCCGTCGGCACCAGCACTGCGTCGGCTGCGAGGATTCCGCGTAGCAAGTCCTCCCAGCCCGGGTCCACCGGCGGCATGTAGGCGAGCCCCCGCAGCACCATCCCAAGCATCTGGTGCCCAAGATGCGCTCCGGCTTCGGCCACCTGGTAGCGGCTCGAGCGGCCGCCCGGCTTTTCCAGCCGCTGGAGCCAGAGTTTGACGACGGCGTCCAGCACCGCTTTCACGGCGATCTCGCCCCGCCGGTGTGGTTCCGGATCCAGCCGCCACTCGAACGGCACGTCCATGTCGAGCGGCCTACGGGCGGCGCCGCGGGAGAACAGTCCGTCCGCCAGCCCGAAGAGCCCGGACGCCAGGACTTCCTTTTCCATGTTCCGGGCGGCTACGCCGCCCCGCCTGCCGTCAGGGCCCGGAACGGCCACTGATAACTGTTGTTCCACCCGCTCGGGGGATGAAAACACGCTCAGCATTGCCACGAGATCCGCTATGCATTCGTGCATGGCATACCCGTCAAGCAACGCGTCGCCGTCCGTCCACAGGCGCCGGTAACCGTCAAGGACCGCGTGCGTCACTTCATGGGCCACGAGGTCGTGATACAGCGCCAGCGGGACGGAACGCTTGGAACGGTCGTCGGTTCTGTGCCCGAAACGGATCAGGCCGCGCTCGCGGTCGTAGCCGGTGGAGGCGTACGGGACCTTGTCGTAGACACTAATGACCAGCCGGTGGCCCGAGGCCCATCCCATCCGGCGGCCCAGGGTCACTTCAAAGGCCTGGAGAGTGGCCGTCGCCACCGCATAGACATGCTGGGCCAAAAACCGGCTGTCGGCCAGCAACTCATCGAGCCCGGCCGGGGCGGGCTGGTCGTCAATGCACCATTCGTTGCGGTCGACGGACAGGGAAATAGGCCGGGGCCCGTCAGCTCCGGGAGCCCGCACCCGCAGCGCGAGGCGTGCTCCAACCGGGCCGTTGACGAGCCTCTCCACGGGAACGCGGATGCTGGTGGTGAGCGGTTTTCCTGATTTGCGGGTGAAGGGGCCTTCGGCGAGCGCAGTAAGCGCAACCATCTCGAGGCCATGCCCGATTCCGAGCGCTGCAGAGACCATAGCGGGCCCGCTTTCCTGAACTTTGCAGCCATACCTGGTGAAGGGATGGTCTGCGTCAAGTCTGGTTCCCCAGGCCTCAATTATTGCGGTCGCAGGCATGATTGACTACGGCGGCGCGCGACGCAGGACGGGGAAAGCCCGTTCTGTCAGAGGGCTGCGCGTTGCAGCGAGCGCGCCGTGTCGATAGTGGCCTGCCCCAGGACCCGGCTTCCCTGGTAGAGCACCACGGTCTGTCCGGGAGCTACTCCGCGCAGCGGAGTGGCCAGAGTGACCACAAGGTTCGTCCGCTCCGCGCCGTCGTCGTCCGTCAGCCGTTCCATGCGGGCCGTCGCCGGGACGGGATCGCCGTGGGCGCGGACCTGGGCATGGCAGTCGAACTCGTCGCCGGTGGCGACCTCCGCAATCGGAAGTCCGGCCCAGGAGACCTTGATGCCGCGGATCTCATCGATGGCCAGGAGCGCTTCCGGTCCCACCACCACCTTGTTCTCCTTCGGGCGGATCTCCAGTACGAACCGCGGCTTGCCGTCGGCGGCGGGGGTGCCCAGCTTGAGTCCCCGGCGCTGGCCTACGGTGAACGCGTTGGCGCCGGGGTGCTCGCCGACCTTCGTGCCGGCCTCATCCACGATATCGCCGGTGGTCATCTCGATCTTCTCGGCCAGCCAGCCGGCCGTATCGCCGTCCGGGATAAAGCAGATGTCATGGCTGTCCGGCTTGTTGGCGACAGAGAGCCCGCGGCGTTCCGCTTCGGCGCGGACTTCGGCCTTGGACGGCGTGTCCGCAAGCGGGAACATGGAGTGCTTCAGCTGTTCGTGGGTGAGGACACCGAGCACGTAGCTCTGGTCCTTCGCCCAGTCGGCTGCGCGGTGGAGTTCAGGGTTACCGTCGGCGTCGGTGATCACCTTGGCATAGTGGCCGGTGCAGACGGCGTCGAAGCCCAGGGCGATTGCCTTTTCGAGCAGCGCAGCAAACTTGATGCGTTCGTTGCAACGCATGCAGGGGTTCGGGGTGCGTCCGGCGGCGTATTCGTCAATGAAGTCCTGGACCACATCCTCTTTGAACCGCTCGGAGAAGTCCCACACGTAATAAGGGATGCCCAGAACGTCGCAGGCGCGCCAGGCATCACGGGAATCCTCGATGGTGCAGCACCCTCGGCTGCCGGTACGGAGTGTTCCGGGCATCCGGGACAACGCCAGGTGGACACCGACGACGTCGTGTCCGGCCTCGACGGCGCGGGCGGCGGCAACGGCGGAATCGACTCCGCCGCTCATGGCTGCAAGAACTCGCATGCTGGCTTTCTATAGGGGGAGGTTTGGTGGTGCTGCAGCAGCGCGCTCGTGGCCGGCCCATTGCCGCACCGGCGGACACACTGCATGCCCATCTATTCTACTGCCTCGCAAAAGGGTGCCCGGAAGTCACCTCAGTACCCCTTGACTGCCATGCCGGGGCCTTCTATCGTCAGGATTACTATTTTTAGAACCAGCCGGCAAGAGGCGCCGGCATTTCCGGAATCGAGCGGCACCATGACTGTCGAACGCACCATCGAAAGCATTGTGATCGCCGGGGCGGGCCTGGCTGGGGCCACCGCAGCCCGGACCCTGCGCAGCGAGGGCTACCAGGGCCGGATCAGCCTCATCGGCGCCGAACTGCACCACCCGTACTTCCGGCCGCCGCTTTCCAAGGAGTACCTGCTCGGCAAGGCGGGCGAGGACGCCATCCCGGTGGCACCGGAGGCCTGGTACTCAGAGAACGACGTCGACCTCCGCCTGGGCGTGACGGTCGCCGCCGTCGACCCCGGCCCGCACACGGTACATCTCAGCAGCGGTGAGTCCGTGGGCTATGACGCACTCCTGCTGGCCACGGGCGCACTCCCCCGACATGTCCGCCTGCCAGGGAGCGGGCTGGACGGCGTGGCCACATTCCGGACCCTGGATGACTGCCGCCGCCTGCGGGAGCAGCTAGCGCCGGGCGGAAAGAACGTTGTCATGATCGGCTCCGGCTGGATCGGAATGGAACTTGCGGCGGCGGCCACCGCTTACGGCAACCAGGTGACGCTGCTTGGGCTTGAGGACATCCCGCTGGCCGCCGCAATCGGACCCGAACTGGGCACGTTCTTCCGCTCGCTCCACGAAGCCAACGGTGTCCGGTTCCGCCTCGGTGCCACCGCGGCTGAACTCCGGGGCGACGCCGGCCGCGTCACCGCGGTGGTCACAGGAACAGGAGAGATACTGCCCGCCGACGTGGTCGTGGTGGCCGTAGGCGTCGCACCGGACACTTCGCTCGCGGAGGCGGCAGGGCTGGTCATTGACAACGGAATACTGACAGACGCCTCCCTGCGGACAAGCGCGCCTGACATCTTCGCAGCGGGGGACGTAGCCAACGCCCTGCATCCGTTCACCGGGCAGCACCACCGCAGCGAGCATTGGTCCAATGCGCTCAATGGCGGCAAGATCGCCGCGAAAACCATGCTCGGACAGGAGGCAACGCTGGCCACGATTCCGTACTTCTACACCGACCAGTACGACATCAGCATGGAGTACTCGGGTTTCCCCGCTTTGGCGGCGGGCGCCGAGCCGGTCATCCGGGGCACGCTGGCAGGCAAGGAATTCATCGCCTTCTGGCAGCACGAGGGCCGGGTGGTGGCCGGTATGAATGTCAACGTTCCGCGCACGCAGAAAGCCATCAAGGCCCTGATCTCCAGCCGGGCAACCATCAAGCCGGGCCGCCTGGCCGATCCCTCAGCCGCGCTTGATCAGCTCCTGGCGGATTGACGAGCGACTGTCGCAGCCGTCTGGATGGTTGATTCGTGCCCTGCCATCCCTGCCTGGCGGGCCCGTTCATAGGCACCCGGCAGCGCTGCCAGGAGCGCGTCGACGTCGGCCTCCACTGATGCGTGGCCCAGGGAGAAACGCTGCGCGCCCCGCGCAGTCTCCTCATCCAGCCCCATGGCCAGCAGGACGTGAGAAGGCCGCGGCACACCGGCGGTGCAGGCGGAGCCGGTGGAGGACTCCACGCCCGCAAGGTCCAGCAGGAACAGCAGGGAGTCGCCCTCACAACCAGGAAAAGTGAAGTGCGCGTTGCCGGGGAGCCGGCCGTCCCCCGGAGCTCCGCGCAGGACGGCGTCCGGGATTGCCTCCCGTACGCCCGCGATCAGCCTGTCCCGCATCCCGGCGATCCGGGCAGCCTCCTGCGGGAGGTCCTTGGTCACAGCTTCCGCCGCAGCGGCGAAAGCGGCGATCGACGCAGTATCCAGCGTCCCGGAGCGGACATCTCGCTCCTGGCCGCCGCCGTGCTGCACCGGAGTCAGCTTGACGGAACGGCCCAGCAGGAGGGCGCCGACGCCGACGGGGCCGCCGATCTTGTGACCGGAGACGGACATGGCATCCAGCCCGCTGGCCCGGAAGTCCACCGGCACGGAACCGAAGGCCTGGACGGCGTCGGAATGGACCGGCACGCCCACGGCATGGGCCATCTCAACCACTTCGGGCACCGGCTGGATGGTGCCCACCTCGTTGTTGGCCCACATCACTGTGACGAGGGCGATGGACTCCGGATCCCGGGAGAGCTCGGACTTCAGCACATCGAGGTCAATAACTCCGCGGGAATCCACGGGCAGCCAGCACACTTCCGCCTCCTCGTGCCGTTCCAGCCACTCGACGGTGTCCAGGACAGCATGATGCTCGACGGCGGAGCACAGGATCCGCGTGCGCCTCGGGTTTTCGCCGCGGCGGGCCCAGTACAGGCCCTTCACAGCCAGGTTGTCGGCTTCCGTGCCGCCAGAGGTAAAGATGACCTCCGAGGGGTGGGCTCCGGCTGCGGCAGCAATCGACTCCCGGGCGTCCTCCACCGAGCGGCGGGCACGTCGTCCGGAGCCGTGCAGCGACGACGGGTTCCCGGTCCGGGCGAGTTCGCGGGTGAGTGCCGCCAATGCCTCGGCGGCGATAGGCGTGGTGGCGGCATGATCGAGGTAGACGGACACATCCCAATTCTAGCCGCGGCCAGCCCGCTCGCTCAGGCACCGGTGTAGATTCGAGCGGTGAAAGCCTCGATATACCTGGTGCTGGCCACCCTGTTCTGGTCCGGCAACCTCGTGGTGGGGCAGGCCGCCGTGAACACCATGACGCCGCTCGAACTCACCTTCTGGAGGTGGGCGCTGGCCGCCCTTCCGCTCGTTGCGCTGGCCCACTTCGTGGAACGTCCGGACTGGCGCGCTGTCCTTGGCCGATGGCGGGTGCTGTTGCTCCTGAGCGTCCTGGGCATGGGCTGCTACACGCTCCTGCTGTACATTGCCCTGCAGCACACCTCGGCGCTCAATGCTTCGCTAATCACTGCCGCTAATCCGGCGCTCATCGTGGTGATGGCCATTTTCATTCTCGGCGAAAGGCCCGGCCTCTTCGGCTGGCTGGGCATAGCTTTGGGCCTCGCCGGCGTGCTCCTGGTACTGACCCGCGGCGAACTGCAGCGGGTGTTCAGCATTACGTTCAACTTTGGCGAGCTGTTGATGATCGGGGCGATCACGGTGTGGGGCTTCTATACCATCATTTCCCGCCGGCTTGGGCTGCCGGCCATTGCGGCCACGGCTGTGCAGGTGGTGATGGCGACGGCCCTCCTCGCTCCGGTCGCGCTCGCAGCTGGAGCCGGGTTCCCCTCGACCGCAGCCGAGCGGTGGTCGATCGCGTACATCGCCGCTTTCCCCTCGCTGGGGGCGTATCTGTGCTGGAACCTCGCACTCAAAACGACGGCACCGGCCACCGCCGGCAATTACCTGAACCTGATCGTTGTGTTCACGGCGGCCATCACGGTCATGATGGGCATTCCGGTCAGCCTGCCCCAGGCCATCGGGGGCCTGCTTGTCATAGCCGGCGTCCTGCTGGCGAGCCGGCCAAAACGGTCCCCGGCAATCAGGGCGGCGTAACCCTGGCGCAGCACTGGCCCGGTGTTGTGTTCCCTGCTATCCGCCTTTCCTCAACACCACAGCCGGCGGCCGCGCCGCAGAGGAAAGCGCCGTTCATGGCACAGACCACCTCCGTATGGCCGTCTGCCAGCCGGTGGAACGGGCAGTTTTCAAGGACAAAGCCGCCGCCCCCGTCCGGATTCGGCATGTAGCCCTCCGCCGAGAGGAATTCCTCGAGGCTTCCACTCCCCTCCGCCATCGCCAGGCCCTTCGCATATGAGGTGGCCAGCAACACTTCCCGGACAGGTTCTCCGGCAGCACTCGACCGTTCGATGGCGGTGGCCATCAGTTCACCGGCGAGATCGTAGTTGCGGTCAGGAACGGACGCCCCCACTTCCGGCTGCGCCGGCCGGTACATTTTCGCCGGTCTGCCGGAGCCGGGCCCGGCCTTGCCGCCGAGCTTGCGGAATTCGACGGCCAGGACACCGTCCTGCACCATTCTGTCCAGATGGAACGACGCCGTGCTTCGCGGGATTTCCAGCGCAGCGGCCGCTTCGTCACGTCCCACCGGACGGGACGATGCGGCGATAAATCCGAAAAGTCTCCGGCGGTTCTCATCGCCCAGCGATGCCACGGCCGCGATCCGGCGGGCCCAGGGAAGTCTGCGCATGGAACACCCTAACTCTAAAAACAAGATTCATTGCTTAATGGCGCAAAGGTTTCTAAAATCAGAATACCTACTTTTAGAAGGAGTCGTCATGAAATCTTCCGCTGTACTAAATGCGCCGGGCACCGCGCTGGCGTCGGAACCGGGGAGGCAGGCGTTCCTGCTGCTTCGCACGGTGTTCACGGTCGCACCGGTCATTTTCGGCCTCGACAAATTCACCAACCTCCTGGCCGACTGGACCATGTATTTGGCGCCCGTAGCAACGGCAGTGGTGCCGCTCCCGGCCCAGACGATCATGTACATCGTCGGCGTCGTTGAAGTGGTGGCCGGCATCGCGGTGGCAGTCCGGCCGCGTTTCGGATCGATACTCGTGGCCGTGTGGCTGCTGGGGATCATCATCAACCTGCTGCTCCTGGGCAGTTTCTTTGATGTCGCGCTTCGAGACTTCGGCCTGCTCGTGGCCGCGCTCGCCCTCAACCGGCTGTCACCCAGGAGTTCCCGCAGGCCGTAGTGCCGCAGCTCAGCAGCCGGATCAGTTTGAAGGCGGAACGACCACCAGTCGTTCCGCCACGTCCGCACGGGCTGCCGCGAGCGCGGCCGGGTCAGGACACGAGAGCGAGATGTAGACGGACGAACCAGCTGTGGCAAAGAGCCGGGCCAGCACTGCGTTCGATCTTCCCCCTGGCGCAGATCCACCCTCGAAGGCCAGCACTTCTGCCTTTGGCCCGGGCTTATCCGGCTCACCGCCCCAGCGCAGGGTATCGGTCTTCAGGTAGCCGGGCAGGATGGTGGAATCCAGATATTTGAACAGTTCAACCGTGGAGGCCCTGTCATCACCGGCCACGGCGAGCGCCGCCTGGTTCACACGGACCCGCGCCGAGACCAGGCATCCGTCGGCTTTAAGGTAGCGGTTCTCCCCCGCTACGTTCTCCTTGATTGTCTTCCACCCCGGCGCCTCGCGGAGTCCGTCGGAAAGGCCGACGGCAACTCCTGCGGCCAGCGAGTCTCCGGCCGTCAGCGGAAGGTCCTTCGCCGCCACCGCAGCCGCATCGTAGCCCGGGGTAATGGTAGGCGTTGCCAGCGCGGGCGTGGTCCGGACGTCACTCGGGGCTGCAGGATCCGGGACGCCCACGCTGCATCCAGCGAGCGCGGCCACCACCAGGGCCAGGGTCAGCGGCAAAGCCATCGCCCGGGTCGCCCCGGGTACTCGTCCCGTCCGGACCGCAGCGGGTCCCCTGCCCGTCGATTGCACATTGCCCCCACATACGGTCTGCCGGCGGCACTGCTCCGGCCGGTCCTCCGCAAGAGTTTAGACCGTCCGGCCGGCATGTCGTCACGGCGAGGCCAGCACCCTGATGGCAGCGGGCACCACCTCCACAGTCAGCGGCAGCGGGCCCACCCTCTCGCCGTCGGCATACGCAACGACGCCTCCCGCCGAAAGCTCAACCCGGCGCACCTGCCGGATGTGCACTGCCTGGTGCCCGGTATGGCGGCCGGTAAAGACCTTCGGGAAGACGGCAAGGAACCGCAGGCGGGACAGTGGTTTGACGATGAACAGATCCAGGAATCCGTCGTCCAGCAAGGCGTCCGGGGTAACTTTCATGCCGCCCCCGATGGACTGCCCGTTCGCCACCGAGATGAGCATGGCTCCCTGCCGCCAGGTTTCCCCGTCAGCGGTCACCGCGTAGTCGATGGCCTTGAAGGTGGCGAGTTCACGGAGCATGGCCAGGTTATACCTGCTCCTGCCGCGGGGCCAGCGCCAGGAGTTGGCGCGTTCGTTAACGGCGGCATCGAACCCGGCGGATACAACTCCGGCAAACCAGCGGCTTGTGCCGTTGCCGGTAATCCGCCCGGCATCGATGAGGCGGCCGCCCGCCTCCATTGCGGACCATATCCGGTCACAGGCGGCAACTGCGTCATTCAAGGGAAGGCCCAGGGCACGGGCCATGTCGTTCCCGGTGCCGCTGGGAACGATGCCTAGCGGCACAGTGCCGAAGGGGGCGCCGGACTCGGCGAGCGCATTGATGCCCAGGTGGACCATTCCGTCACCGCCCACAACAACCAGGGCATCGCAACCTGAAGCCAGCACCTTGCCCACCGCTGCTGCAAGCCGTTCATAGCTGGCCTTCCGCAGCACGATGACGCGCGCCCCGGCGGCGCGGAAGTAGGCCGCCACCGTGTCGCCGGTGCGCTGTGCGCCGCCGAAAGAAGCCCGGGGGTTGATGGCAACGGCGATGATCATGCGCTGAATTATGCCAGCAGCGGGAACCATGGCCGCGGGCGCGGACGTTGAGCCTATGCACGGTTAAACTGGGCGGACCGGACTGCCTGAGTGGACTGGAACCTACAAGAAAAGGATCAGTGTTTGACCCAGGGCAGCAGCTCCCATTACCAGGTCCTTCGTCTTCCTGTGACGGCGACGGACAAAGAGATCAAAGTGGCCTACCGCAAGGCGGCCCGCCGGGCACATCCCGACCATGGCGGGGATGCCGCCGTCTTCCGGCAGGTGACGCTGGCCTACGAGACGCTGATAGATCCGAAGCGTCGCGCCGCCTATGACCGCTCGTACGCGCACGGGACCCCCGGCACGGCAGCCACGGAGGGCGCCCATTTCGATGCGCCGGCAGCCGGGAGCCGCGCGTCGGCAACCGTCCACCGGCCCAACACGCCGCGGAACACGGCAGGCGATCCGCCCGTGTACGTTCCGCCGTTCGAGCATCCGGAGTCCGGCAACGTGCCGCTGATTCCGGAGGAGCTTGCCGCCCGGCAGGTCCACGGCATGCCCCGTAAACGGGGTATCTTCGGAGCGGAAGCCCGGATCCAGCGGGAGATGCGGACCGTCCAGCTGATCAGCAGGCAGATCCTCCCGGCCATTCCGGCAGCCAGGTTGATCAACGGGCTGCAGTCGCCCGCGGACAACAGCCACATCGACCACGCGCTGTTGTCCGGCTACCGGCTGGCCCTGATCGGATCCATGCTGCTGCCCAAGGGAGCCTACGCCTGGAACGGAACCACGCTGACGCACGGCGGCCGGGCCATTGCGCCGCCGCAGCTGGCGCACATCGTGCGGCGCATGCAGGACATCTTCCCGGAGCTCAACGTAACGGGGTGGACTGTCATCCACAGTCCCGACGGCAACCTTCATGAACCGGTGATCGACCACCACAGGCGCTCGCACCGCGGGCATGAAACCGTCCAGGTGGTCAACGGGGCCGGACTTGTCCGGGGCCTCAAGGAGTTCCTGGGCTCCGGGCCTGCCCCCAACACGGTCAATGTCCCCGTCCTCGCCAGACTGCTGCGCGGGATGCACTAGGGCCCGAAGTGGCTAGGATGGGACGGTGTTCCGCATCCTCTTCCACACTCCTGAAATTCCCGGCAATACGGGCAACGCCATCCGCCTGGCTGCCATCACGGGCGCCGAACTGCACCTCGTGGAGCCTCTGGGCTTTGATTTTTCCGACGCCAAACTTCGCCGCGCCGGCCTGGACTACCACGACCTCGCCGTCGTGACGGTGCACAAAAGCATCGAGGCCGCCTGGGAGGCTTTGCAGCCTGAGCGCGTCTATGCGTTCACGTCCGACGGCGAAACCTCCTACGCGGATATCAGTTACCTCCCCGGCGACGTCCTTCTCTTCGGACCGGAATCTGTGGGACTTCCGGCGGAACTCAAGAACGATCCGCATGTGACGTCCCGGGTGCGGCTTCCCATGCTGCCGTCCCTGCGGTCCCTGAATCTTGCCAACGCGGCGTCGATCGCGGTCTTTGAGGCCTGGCGGCAAAACGGCTTCGCCGGCGCCAAACTCTAGCGGGGCAGCACCCGGGGCCGTCCGCCCGCCCGCCCGCCCGCCCCGACGGCCCGTCAATTTGCAGAAATCGCCGCCCATCCATCCCCGCTTGCACTCCGAATTACCTGTAGAGGCCAACCCGGGCCAACCACAGGATTGCGAGGAGCGGCAGGTGACTACATTGCAGGTCCGCCGGTCCCAGACCCGTAGCCCGGAGACCCACCGCGACATTCCAAGCGCCCCTGCTGACTTATGCTTGGGAGTGATGGAAACTCCCAACGCCCCAAACCCAGAGGCCACTGCTTCCCCTGGCACTTCGGCCGACGTGAACCGCCGGCTTGGCGACCTGCTGGCTCGAATCGCCGACGGGGACCAAGGGGCCTTTGCGGAGTTTTACGAATTGACGTCACGGCGTGTGTTCGGCATGGCCCGCCGCGTCCTGATCGACCCTGAGCTCAGTGAGGACACCACCCAGGAAGTGTTCCTCCAGGTCTGGCAAAACGCGGCGAAGTTCAATCCGGAGGCCGGCAGTCCGCTGGCCTGGCTGATGACTATTTCGCACCGCCGGGCGGTGGACAAGGTGAGGTCCTCCCAGTCGTCCACCGACAGAGAGGCCAAGTACGGGGCCAGCAGCCAGGAGATTGACCATGACTCCGTCTCGGATGAGGTCGGAAGCAGGCTGGAAGCCGAGGCCGTGGTCAGGTGTCTGGACACCCTCACGGAGACGCAGCAGCAGTCCGTCCGGCTGGCCTACTACGGCGGGCTGACGTACCGCGAAGTCGCGGAGAAACTGAACACCGCCGTGCCCACCATCAAGTCCCGCATCCGCGATGGACTGATCCGTTTGAAGACCTGTCTGGGGGTGAGTTGAGATGACCGACATGAACCAACCGAACAGCAGCCGTTCCTCCGGAATGTTTGCCCATGATATCGCCACGGACCTGGCCTCCGGCCGGGCCGTGGAACTGGCGGAAGTGTATGCCCTGGACGCCGTGGACCCTGCCGAGCGTTCTGCCATTGAGGATTACATCTCGACCGCGCCGGCGCCGGAACGGGAGGCGTTCGATGAGCGCGTGCGGCAAGCACGCGAAACGCTGGCCGTTACCTTTACTGCCGAGGAGGAACCCCCGGCGGGGCTGTTCGACCGCATCCTGGCACAGCTGCCCGCGCAGCCCCAGGGTCAGCTTCCGTCACAGCCGGGCACCATTCCCGTCTCTACTCCCCCGTTCCACGGACATGCTCGGGAACCGGGCCGGGCACCTATCTCCGATGAACTCGGTGCGGCCCGCGTACGCCGCGAGGAGCGGCGCCGGGCACCGGGACTCCGCAACTGGCTGGTGGGCGTGGCTGCGGCCGCTGTCATCGCCTTGGGTGGCGTGGGAGTGGGCGCATATGTGGCCAACCAGAACGATCCACTCAACCAGGTGCTCCAGGCCCAGGACGTTCGGGAGGCAACCGTCGATGTTAGCGGCGGAGGCACGGCCACCGTGGCCATTTCGACCTCCAAGGACGCAGTCGTGGTCAAGATGAACGGTGTCCCGGCTCCTCCTGCCGGCAAGGTGTACCAGATGTGGCTGATTCCCAAGGACGGTTCGGCACCGGTTTCGCAGGGGCTCATGGACGCAGAGGCACTGTCCAAACCGGCCGTCGTAAAGGGCATTCATTCGGCAGCAGCGCTGGGCATCACCGTTGAACCGGTCGGCGGCTCCGCGTCGCCAACTCTGCCGACCGTTGCCGCGGCTCCGCTCGGAGCCTAGCCGGACGCTGTTTTCCAAACCGGCCTGCCGGTGCCGCCACACTGGCGTGCACCGGCAGGCCGCGGACTTTAAGCACTACCCGTCACAGCTGCGCGTATTGACATTGACGCAACGTCAACTTCTACGATGAAGGAATGAAGCAGGAGGAGCACCGCAGCTGGTCCATTGCCGAGGTTGCGCGGCTGAGCAAAGTCTCGTCCCGCACCCTCCGGCACTATCACCAGCTGGGGATCCTGGATCCCGCCTACACCGGGCAGAACGGCTACCGATATTACGGCCAGGAGCAGCTCTTCCGGCTGCAGCGGATTCTCCTGCTTCGCGAATTGGGCCTCGGCCTCGAGGCCATCGCCGACGTCCTCGCCGGACAAACCAGCCAGCTGGAGGCACTTGCCGTGCACCGTGAATGGCTGCTGGCTGAACACGACCGCCTCGGGCGGATGGCCGCCACCGTGGACGCCACCATGACAGCGCTAAGACAAGGAGACACCATGTCCGCCGAGGAAATCTTTAAGGATTTCGACAACAACCCGTACGAGGAAGAGGCCCGGCAGCGCTGGGGCGACCAGGCCGTTGAGGACAGCAAGGCACGTCACGCCGCGATGAGCGACGCCGCCAAAAAGGCGTTCATGCAGGAAGCACAGGACATCAACGAGGAGCTGGCGCGCTGCTTCGACGCCGGACTGCAGGCCGCAGCGCCGGAAGTACAGGCCGTCGTCGACCGGCACTACAAGTGGGTTTGCGCCAGCTGGACCCCGGACGCCGAAGGCTACGTCGGCCTTGGCCGGATGTACGTCGAGGACCCCCGGTTTACTGCCTTCTACGACAAGAGCCGCGCAGGCCTGGCTCCCTACCTTTTCGAGGGAATCAAGGCCTACGCGGCGGCACGGCTCAGTTAGTCCTCCGCGAGGCAGCGCTAGAAACCCGCAATTGTCCCTTGGCCGTTAACGGAGACCACGTGGAAGGCCTCGGCGCTGTGTCCGGGAGGCAATCCGGCCCGTTCGCCGGCGGCCAGCATAAGGCCCCGGACCGTCCGGTCCATCGCTTCAAGGTCGGGGTGCTGGCTGGCGTGCACGTGGATGGCCTCAAGTTTGTTGTCCACGTGGGCAGTGACGTCAACGAAGTGGTTTTCCCGTTCCTCCGGCCCGGCAAACAACCACAGCCACGGTAGCTTGTAGGCCGCCAGCCCCGCTTCGGCAAGGTCGGGGTAGGCGAAAGGGTTTTCCAGGGCAGGATAAACCGCCCGGGTGACGGCTTCGCCCACGGCCAGGTGGTCCGGGTGGCTCTTCTGGATGCGGTTCCAGTTGCGTTCAGGATGCATGGAAAGAACGACGTCGGGCCGGATCTCACGGATCAGCTTCACCACTCCCCTCATCACCTCGTGCGTGGGCTCCAGGTAGCCGTCCCGCTCGTGCAGGTAGTGGATGTCCGTCACGCCGACCAGGGCGGCGGCGCGGCGCTGCTCTTCGGCCCTCATGGCCACTATCTCCTCGCGCTGCGCGGGATCGAAGCCGCCGGCGTCGCCGTCGGTCATGATGCAGTAGCTCACCTCAACCCCGGCCCTGGTCCAGGCTGCGATGGTTCCGGCGGCACCAAAGTCGATGTCGTCCGGGTGGGCGGTAAAACAAAGGACCCGCTCAATCCGGTGGTGTTCCGGATTGAACGGGCTTTGCGCCGTGGCGTTGGTGCTCAAATCATCAGCCCTTGCGCTTCTTGATCTCTTCAGTCGCCTGCGGAAGGACCTGGAAGAGATCCCCGATGATCCCGAAGTCGGCAATTTCGAAGACGGGCGACTCGGCATCCTTGTTGATGGCAACGATGACCTTGGCGGTTTGCATGCCGGCTTTCTGCTGGATCGCGCCGGAGATGCCGGCCGAAATGTACAGCTGGGGGGAAACGGTCTTGCCGGTCTGGCCCACCTGCGCATCGTGGCCGATCCAGCCGGCGTCCGTAGCGGCGCGGGAAGCACCCACGGCAGCACCGAGGGCGTCGGCAAGCTCCTCCACCGGGCCGAAGTCGCCATCCACGCCGCGACCGCCTGCCACCACGATCCGGGCTTCGGTGAGGTCCGGGCGGCCGCTGGCGGGCTTGTCCTTGCGTCCGGTAATGCGGGCAGCGCCGGCCGTGGCAGAGTCCGGAACGTCAACGGTGAGGACTTCCGGGCTCGCTGCCGCAGCGGCGGGATCCGGCGTGACACTGTTCGGCTTGACCGTCAGCACGGAAACGGCCGTGGTGGCCTTGGCCGTGGTGGTGTAGGACCCGGCCAGGACGGACTTGTGGGCAGTGCCGTCAGGTTCAACGCCTACGACGTCCGTGATGACACCCGCGCCGAGCTTGATGCCAAGCCGGGCTGCGATCTCCTTGCCGTCGAACGAGTTCTCCAGGAGCACGGTGGTGGCGCCCGAAGCCGCAACGGCACCGGCAAGGTAGGCGGCCTTGGGACCAATCAGGTAGGCGTCGAGGTCCTCGAACGACGGACGGAAGACGGCCGTGGCGCCGTGGGCGCCCAGGGCGGCTACGACGTCGTCGTTCAGCGCGCCGTTGACGGCGACGGCCGTCTCACCCAGCGAGCGGGCGATTGTCAGCAGTTCCAGGCTGCTCTTCTTGAGGGCCCGGCCGGGGTTGTCAATGAATACAAGTACTTTTGCCATGTCGGGGATCCTCTTAGAGCAGCTTCTGGGCGGCCAGGAAGTCCACCAGCTTGATGCCGGCGTCGCCTTCGTCGGTGATGATGGTGCCGGCGGTGCGCGGCGGACGTGCAGCTGCCGTTTTCACTTCGGTCCAGGAACCGGTCTTGCCCACCTCTGCGGGGTCCACACCGATCTCCGAGAGCGTGAGGGTGGTGATCGTCTTGCGCTTGGCCGCGATGATTCCCTTGAAGTTGGGGAACCGGGGTTCGTTGATCTGGTCGGTCACGGACACGACGGCGGGCAGTGTTGCCTCGACGGTGTCGTAGTGGGTGTCGCTGTCGCGGCGGGCGATGACGCGGCCGCCGTCAACTTCGAGTTCGGAGGCAAACGTGACCTGCGGGAGGTCAAGCCGCTCTGCAAGCTGCGCGGGCACCAGGGAGGTTTCGCCGTCGGTGGATGCCATGCCGGTCAGGACCAGGTCCACCGGGCCGTCGGCTCCGATGTGCCGGACCGCTGCTGCCAGCGCCAGGGAGGTCGCAGCGGCATCGGATCCGGCAAGGGCGTCGTCACGGAGGTGGACGCCCTCGGTGGCGCCGATCTGGAGTGACTTCTTGATGGCGTTGACGGCGCCCGCCGGACCCATGCTGAGGGCGATGACCTGGTTGCCGGCTTTGGCTCCGCCGCGGGCCTCGGTCAGCTGCAGTGCAGCTTCCAGGGCGTATTCGTCCAGCTCGGACAGGATGCTATCGGCGCGGTCGGTGGTGTTGTCCTCGTCGCTGAGGTGACGGTCCAATTGCGCGTCTGGTACATGTTTGACCAGAACGATGATCTTCAATGTCTCTTCCACTTTCTGTACAGCAGCCTTCCATGCTTGTGGATAGCCAGCCGGGTGAGGTCATGGCCGCGGATCTCCCCCGGGGTGCGGGTAGATCCAAGCTAACCATATAGCGGGGCACCCGCGCCGTCCCGTTAACGCCTGTGTCAGGCGGCACCAAGGACCGCGGGTTAACACCGTGGAGGCGGGACCACCGTACCGGTGTCCCCGCCTCCACGGTCGGGTTGCTGCGGGCCCGGGGCATGTCCTGCCCTATGCCCGGAACCTTATGCGGCCCTTACTGCTCCGCTGCCGCGCCGAGCGTCACGTCAACCTGCTGTTCCTGGCCTCCGCGCTGGATGGTGACCTTCACAGACGCGCCCGCGGGCTGCTCCCTGACGGCTGCGGTCAGCTGATTGGGATCACTGATGGTGAGGTCGTTGAACTTCGTGACGACGTCGCCCACCTTGAGTCCGGCCTTGGCAGCAGCGGAGCCGGACTCCACTGTGGCCACTTCGGCGCCCACCGAGAAGGAAGAGCTCGACGACGTCGACGACTTCGCCTTGACGCTGACTCCGAACTGGCCGTGCGTCGCCTTGCCGTTCTCGATGATCTCCTGGGCCACGCGCTTGGCGTGGTTGATGGGAACGCTGAAGCCCACGCCGATGTTGCCGCTGGTGCTGGAGCTTGAGTCACCCCCGGCCGAGGCGATGGCAACATTCACGCCGATGACTTCACCCTTGCTGTTGACCAGGGCACCGCCGGAGTTGCCGGGGTTGATGGCGGCGTCGGTCTGGATCACGTTGATCGAGATGGAGCCCTGGTTCGAGGGGCTTTGGCTCTGGCCGCCGTCCGGCGGCGCAAACTGGAAGCCGCCCTCGCCGTTGCTCTGCGAATCGTCCGCTCCATCCTTCGGCGCGGCAGAAGAAGCCACGCTGATGGTCCGGTTCAGGGTGGAGACGATGCCGTCGGTGACGGTGCCTGTCAGGCCCAGGGGTGAACCGATGGCGATGGCCGTGTCCCCCACATTCAGCTTGCCGGAGTCGCCAAGGGTTGCCGGAGTCAGCCCGGACGCGTTGTCCACCTTGATGACAGCCAGGTCGCTCAGGGGATCCGTGCCCACGATCTTGGCGGTGAGAACCTTGCCACTATTCGTGCGGACTTCGATGGTGGCGTTGGCCGTTTTGCCGTCCAGTGTCACCACGTGGGTGTTCGTCAGGATATGGCCTTGGTCGTCGAGGATAATGCCTGAGCCGGTGCCGCCGTCGCTACCGCTCGTCGCCTTGATGGTCACAACGCTCGGCGACGCCTTCACCGAAGCAGCAGTGATGACGTTGACGTCGTCCTTGTTGTTCACGATCACGGTGCCGGGCTGGCTGCCGGTGCCGCTGACAGCAGACGTGGAACCGTTGGTCAGGAAGGCGTCACTGGCCGCCACCACGCCGCCGCCCACGAGGCCGGCGGCAAGGATGCTGGCAACCAGGGTTCCCACGCCGAAGGCAGCTTTCCGCTTCGGCGCACTCGCGGGATCGGAGGCGTAGATGCTGCCCTGGTGGTGCTGGTGGGCCTGGTACGGGCCGCCGGCCTGGGGGGCTCCGGCACCTGAATATGTGCCGCTTCCTGTGTGGGCGCCATGCTGGGTGGCGGCGCCGCCCTGCTGGCCGTAGAACGGCTGGTGCTGCGGATAGACGGGCTGCGGGGCACCGTCCGCGCCGGGGTGCGCCTGTCCGTTGTCGGACCGGGCCTGGTCCAGCCGGGCGGTCGGGTTGTCATGGTCTGAGTCTCCGGCCGGCTTCTCCGCTGACTGCGGCTGCGCCCGGTGTGCCGCGTCCAGCGGTTGGGTGTCGGCATGAGGAGGCTGCGCGGGCCAGCCATCCCGGGGCTTTTCCGGACCCCTGTTCTCAGGCGATCCACCCTGTGCTGGGTTCTCAGTCATTAGACTTCCTTTCGTCCTTGTCTGCCTTTAACTATGGACCCTCAGACTGAAGCTAAAGGGGACGTTGGCTGGGAGGTTCCTGAACGCCGTCGGAATCCATTTTTTGCGGGTCCGGGCCACGGGTGCAGCGCTTTTCGCTGGTGGCATATTCCCCGTTGTGGACGGGCATATTGGTGCACCATAGAATCAAATGGAATTGCCACAGCGACCTGCGGCTTTACACATGCGTGGGGGCGCTGCTGCATTCTGTGACGACTGGCTCGGCCCGAATCAGTCGCAGAAGTGCTGAAGGGTTGCACATGCGGTCTAAGTTCAAACGTCTCCTCGCCGTGATCGGCCTTGCCGGGTTGCTGGCGGTCCCCGCCACCTCAGCCTGGGCCGAAGCCCCGGTGCCTATTCCGTCCGGCACTAACATCGTGGACAAGGCCAATGTGCTCGGAAGCCGCAAGGCTGAAGTGCAGGACGCAATCCAGAAGCTCCTCAAGGACCACAAATACAACCTTTACGTGGTTACGGTGAACTCCTTCGAGAGCCCTGATGACCCGACGGCTTGGGGCGAGGCTGTCGCTACGCAGAAGAAGATGGGCAACGCTGACGTCCTGCTCGCCATCTCCACGGCAGGCCAGTACTACTTTGCGCCGTCTACGAAGAGTTCGATCTACGCCAAGAAGTCGAACATCACCCAGAACGCCATCGTGGCTAACCTTGCCGGTGGCAAGAAGGACTACGCCCAGGCCGCCATTGACACCGCATCGGCAGTCGGCGACGCCGCGGGCGGCGGCAGCGGTACCGTCTCATCCGGTGATGGTGCCGGAGCGGCAGTACTAGTCGGCACCGGCGTCGTTGTAGCCGGTGGCGCGGGTGCTTACCTCTATTTCCGGAACCGCCGGAAGAAGGCTGCAGTCGCCTCGAGTGCCAGTTATGGCCCGCAGGGTGCCGAGCTGGACCCGCTGGCTTCACTGAGCGTGGACGAACTGCGCCGGAAGAGCGGTTCGCTGCTTATTGAGGCTGATAACGCCATCAACTCGAGCGAACAGGAACTCGGGTTCGCCCAGGCGCAGTACGGCGATGCCGCCGTCGGAAACTTCACCAAGGCGCTGCAGGAAGCCAAGGGCCACATGTCCGAGTCCTTCAAACTGCAGCAGCAGCTTGACGACCATATTCCGGACACCGAGGAGCAGCAGCGCAGCTGGCTCGGCGAAATCATCCGCCGCTCGGAGGCTGCACTGGCCTCCCTCCAGGAACAAAAGGCAGACTTCGACTCCCTGCGGGAGCTGGAGAAGAACGCACCGCAGGCCCTTGCCGCAGTGAACGCCGGTGCCACCGATGCTGACGCCCGGATCGCCAGCGCGGAGCAAACACTGACTGAACTGCGGGCCAAGTATGCCGACAGCGCCCTTGCGCAAGTTTCGGACAACATCGGGCAGGCCAAGGAGCGGCTCGCCTTCGTGCAAAATGCCAGCTCGACTGCCCAGGACAAGTTGGCCTCCGGCGAGGGCAGCCTGGCCGCCGTTGCCGTCCGCGCCGCCGAGGAAAGCCTGCACCAGACAAAAGTTCTCCTCGAAGCCATCACCAAGGTCTCCGGAAACCTTGACGAGGCACGCAACAGCCTTGAGGCCGCCGTTGCGGACACCTCCCAGGACCTCGCCCAGGCAAGAGCGATGATCCAGTCAGGAGCCCATCCGGAACTTGCCGGACCGGTAGCCGGAGTGGAAGCGGCCCTGGCACAGGTCAAGGCGGAGATCCAGGGTGGGAAGATCGATCCGATTGCCACGCTGGAGCGGGTGGAGGCGGCCCATCAGTCACTGGACCAGTCCCTGACCGGTATCCGCGACCAGCAGGAGCAGGCCCGCCGTGCGCAGGCGTCGTTGCAGCAGACCATCATGTCGGCCCAGGCCCAGATCAGTGCCACCTCGGACTACATCACTGCGCGTCGCGGCGGAGTAGGAACCGAAGCACGGACCCGCCTTGCCGAGGCCCAGCGGAACCTGGACTATGCCCTGTCCATATCCCGCAATGATCCCGTCACCGCCCTGACCTATGCCCAGCAGGCCCACGCACTGGCAGCCCAGGCCGCGCAACTCGCCCAGGGGGATGTGGACAGCTTCGGCTACGCAAACCAGGGCTATGGCCGCGGCGGCATGTTCGGCGGCGGTGGCGGAGGCGGCCTCGGCGGCGCCATCCTGGGCGGCATCCTCATCAACTCCATCCTCAACGGAGGCAGCGGCGGCGGCTGGGGCGGCGGCCACAGCGACGGCGGCGGCTGGGGCGGCGGCGATTTCGGCGGCGGAGGCGGGGACTTCGGCGGAGGCGATTTCGGCGGCGGGGACTCCGGCAGCTTCTAGCCGATCCACAGACTAGGCGGCGGCCGGTACCGCCGGCCGCCGGGTAGAAACGGTACATCAACTGTTCACTGATTTCAGTGGCGACCACTGAGCAGGATGAAAGGCAACACCATGGTTAAGCAGTCCATTTTCGGCCGTATGGCGCAGCTGGCAAAGGCGAACATCAACTCTTTGCTGGACCAGGCCGAAGATCCGCAGAAAATGCTGGACCAGATGGTCCGGGACTACACGAACAACATTGCCGAAGCTGAATCTGCCGTTGCGCAGACCATCGGAAACCTGCGCATGCTCCAGGACGACTACAACGAGGACGTCAAGAACGCCCAGGATTGGGGCAACAAGGCCCTGGCGGCGTCCCGCAAAGCCGACGAGTACCGCAGCAGCGGCGACACCGTGGACGCCCAGAAGTTCGACAACTTGGCCAAGGTCGCCATCCAGCGCCAGATGTCAGCCGAGAACGAGGCCAAGGCTGCCGAGCCCAGCATCGCTTCGCAGACCGAAGTCGTGGAAAAACTCAAGACCGGCCTGGACCAGATGAAGGGCAAGCTCAACGAGCTGACCAGCAAGCGCAATGAGCTGGTGGCCCGCTCCAAGACCGCCGCCGCGCAGTCCCAGGTGCACGACGCCCTCAAGAGCATCGACTTCATGGATCCCACCAGCGAGGTGGGCCGCTTCGAAGAGAAGATCCGCCGCGAAGAAGCCAAGGTCCGCGGTCAGCAGGAACTGGCAGCGTCCAGCCTTGACGCACAGTTCAACCAGCTGGAAGACCTCGGCGAACAGACGGAGATCGAAGCCCGCCTCGCGGCTTTGAAGTCCGGCGGCGCGAAGCCTGCCATCGGATCGTCAGCCAATTCTTCGGCTGCCGGCTCCACTGTTGAAGAAGCTGATTTCGACAAGCTCTAGGCTGCGCCTCCGGTTTTGGCCGGACCACAGAGAGGCCGGGGTCCCGCGAAGGGGCCCCGGCCTCGCTGCGTCTTTGCCGTAAAGCGGGCTAGCGCAGAGCGACAGCAGGTTCTCCTGCCGTGGTCAGCCCGGCCCCGGCCGCCACGCAACTGCCGGAACGAACGTCGCCGTCGTTGTAGACCTGGCGCAGGCAGTTGCGCAGGGCCAGCTGGCCCCAATAGTTGGGGTGCAGCGATTCCTGGATGTAGTAGTCGCTGAACACGGTGCTGGCGGTCCGGACCTCGTTGATCCATTCGCTGACGTCCGCGGCGCCTGCGCCCCGCCAGTCACTCAGCGCGGTGCTGTCCAGCTTCTTCGTTGTGTCCGCACACAGTTCGTGGCCGGTGAAGAGCGCGGCCACGTTCAGCGTGTGAGCGCCGTCCAGACCCGAAGCAGCGATGCCGGCCGAAATGGTGGAGTTGATGGCGGGGACGGCAGTACCCGAAGCCCAATCCAGGTCCGCGTTCCAGAATCCGCAACCGTAGGTGCTCTGCCTGCTGAACCCTGCTTCGGGGTAGGCAATGTCGTAACTGCGCGGCAGCGGCGAGACGTAGTTCTGCACCACCAGGCTGTATTCACCGGGCGCATAGCCGGCGCCGGCCATGGCCTGCGCCACGTTCGCGAGCGAGACGCCGATCCGGGATGCCACTGCGGCCCGGTTTGTCGCCGAAAAGTTCGTAGCCACCGCAGTAGAGTCCTTGCAGTAACTCGGAGCCCAGGACGGGCTGGTCATGAACTTTGACACACACGTGGCGATGATGCCGGCGAAACCAAGATCGTTCCCGCCCACCGAGACCACCACCATCTTGACCCGGTGGGCCGATGCGAAGTTCTGCAGGGCAAGGGCCTGCCCCATATTGCCGGCAGCATCGTTGTAGAAATCCAGGCCAGGCTTGAATTCCCCGGAGGAGTTCCAGGACGTGGCCGTCTTGGCACCGGAACACGCCAGATTCGCTGACTGTGCCTGCCCGATCCTGATCTCCGCCGAGGAGGAGCGGTGGCAGCCGGCCGTACTCTCGGATCGACCGGCATCAAGATAGGCCGCGTCACCCAGCGCATCAGTCTGGCCGGGATCACTCGAGTTGCCGGCCCAGCGGCCCGCTTCCCCCGAAATGTAGGAATCCCCCATGCTGACCACCCACTCATCGCCGCCGACGGGCGCGGCGTGGGCCGAAGGGGCAATGGCAGCGGACACGGTGGCAGCGGCTGCGATTGCCGCAACGAGCGCTCTGGCGGCCGCGAGCCACGGGCGAGCTGTCCCGGGCCGCGTGGCCGGGGAAAGGAATAGCTTCATTGGTCATCCTTTTTCTGCACGCGGCAAGATTGCGGCGCACAGGTGGCCGACGTCCGGCCGCCTCAGCCGGGTGCCGATGTCAACAGGAAAAAAGCCTGATCCGAACGGAACCGTCCGTGCGGAGAATGAACGCAGGGGACAACTGGAGCGAGTCTACGGCCAAGTTACCGGCCGGTAAATAGCGCCCGCCGGCGTGTACCGTGGAACCATGCCTTCCACCATTGTCTGGCTCCGTGACGACCTTCGGCTCGATGACAATCCGGCCCTGGCCGATGCGGCGGCCATGGGCCACCCGCTGACCGTCGTCTACATTCTGGATGAAGAATCACCGGGGGTGCGGCCCCTCGGCGGGGCGGCCAAATGGTGGCTCCACCATTCATTGGTGTCCTTGGCCGGCGGTCTGGAAGCGGCAGGCTCCCGACTGGTCCTTCGACGCGGGAGCGCTGCAGGAATCATCCAGGAGCTGGCTGCCGAAACCGGAGCCACCCATCTCAGGTGGAACCGCAGGTACGGCGGACCTGAACGCAGCATCGACGCCGGCGTCAAAGCCTGGGCAGGGGAACAGGGACTTGATGCGGCGAGCTTCCAGGCCAGCCTCATGTTCGAGCCCTGGACCGTCCGCACCGGGGCGGGCGGGCCGTACAAGGTCTTCACGCCCTTCTGGCGCGCATGCCTCGAAAGCGGAGAGCCGCGGATCCCCTCCGACGGCCCCGGCACGCTGCCTCATCCCGCCGGGCACGGAGACGGCGGGCCGCCCCAAAGCGATGACCTGGACAGCTGGGCGCTTCTCCCCCGCACGCCCGACTGGAGCGCAGGACTCGCGGAACAGTGGACGCCCGGCGAAGCGGGCGCCCACAGCCGTCTGAAGGACTTCCTGGACGGCCCTGTCGAGGAGTATGGAACCGGCCGCGACCGGCCGGGAGTCGAAGGCACCAGCCGCCTCTCCCCCCATCTTCGCTTTGGTGAGATCAGTCCCTTCCGCATCTGGCACGCGCTCCGTGAGCGCTTCCCGCGCCAGGCTCCTGCCGACGTCGGAATCTTCCGCTCCGAACTGGGCTGGCGCGAGTTTTGCTGGCAGCTTCTGTACGAGAACCCGGAGCTGGCCAGCCGAAACTACCGTCCCGACTTTGACCGGTTCGAATGGCAGACGCCGTCGGACGCCGAACTGGAAGCCTGGCAGCAGGGCCGGACAGGCTATCCGCTGGTGGACGCCGGGATGCGCCAGCTGTGGCAGACGGGTTGGATGCACAACCGCGTCCGCATGGCTGCCGCGTCGTTCCTGGTGAAGAACCTGCTCGCGGACTGGAGGCTGGGCGAAGCCTGGTTCTGGGACACGCTGGTGGACGCCGATTCCGCAAGCAACCCGGCCAACTGGCAATGGGTGGCGGGCTCCGGAGCGGACGCCTCCCCCTATTTCCGGATCTTCAACCCCGTGACGCAAAGCAAGAAATTCGACGCCGCCGGCCGCTACCTGCGGGAGTTCATTCCGGAGATCGCGAACCTGAGTGACAAAGAGATCCACGAACCGTGGAAGGCGCCGGAACTGGCCGCCGGTTATCCGGAGCCGTTGGTGGGCCTGCCCGAGTCGCGTGAGCGGGCCCTGGAGACATACCAGAAGCTCAAGGACAGCTAGGCTGCGGCAGGGTCCGGCGCCCCTGCTGCGGACCGGTCAGCGGCTGCTGACCTTGCCCATCAGGGAAGCTATGGGACTCAGGAAGAGCGGCCGTGCCAGGAACCACCCGGCGACCATCACTGCGACGGACGCCGCGAAGATGCCGAATCCCACCCAGCTGACGTCGTCGCTGCCGCCGTACATGTGGTTGAGGTTCCGGAGGGCTCCGGTGGCCAGCACCAGGAAAACGTGGACCACAATGAAGGCGACGAAGTAGATCATCACCGGGAAGTGCACGGCGCGGGCAGCCTCGATTGGATAGGCCTTGTTCAGCGCCTTGGCATTCTTAGGCCACGCCGAGGACATCCGCAGGCCCGTGATGAAGGCCAGGGGCGCCGCGATGAAGACGGTCAGGAAGTACGTCAATAGCTGGAGGGCGTTGTAGTTGACCCAACCGTTCTCCGTCGGCCAGTTCAGCGAGGCGTACTGCAGCGCGGCCGAGAGCGCGTTCGGGAAGACATCCCAGCTGGTGGGTACGATCCTGGCCCACTGGCCGGTGGCGAAGATCAGGACCGCGAACACGATGCCGTTGAGGATCCACAGCGCGTCAAGGACAAGATGGAACCACAGCGCCAGGCTGATCTTCGTCGGCGCATTCCTGGTACGGACCAGGCCCTTGTTGTTCCGGGTCCAGTAGGCGGCCGGACGCGTCTGCGTGCGCACCTGCCAGCCGGAACGGATGATCAGCAGCAGGAAGAAGCCGTTGAGGAAGTGTTGCCACGCCAACCAAGCCGGAAACCCCACGGGAGTGCCCTCAGGCAGCTCTGTATGGCCCGGGTAGGCCGCCAGGAAGTCTTTTACCCCGGCGAGCCCCGTGACCCACTTAGCGAGCAGTACCACGAGAAGAAGGGCAACGAGCGCGGCCGGAACTGCCCAGTACAGCTTGGCCCATTTGCTCTTCGCAGGTCCGGACTTCTTCTTGGTTGGTAGAGACATCGAGCAGCATTCCTCTCGAGAATGATCGACTAGAAACAGGCGGGTCCGCCCTGCCGGGTGCACCGACAGGAGCGGCGGCCGGGTTAAGTGCGCCTTAATAGCTTGAATCATGAACAGCGGAAGAGCGAACCCGTGCGGGGCTTCGGTCATGCCCCGCAACATAGCGACCCCCGCCTGGAGGCGGCGGCCAGCCCATGCGTTGATCGACATCGAACAGCCGCATGGCACCGCAGGTCGTTGCCCCCGGGAATGAGAATACTAGGAAATGCTAGTAGTTGGAGTGCTTCAGACAAGAAAAGAGGCCCTGACCGGCATAATTCCCGGTCAGGGCCTCTCATAGTGGTTGCGGGGACAGGATTTGAACCTGTGACCTCTGGGTTATGAGCCCAGCGAGCTACCGAACTGCTCCACCCCGCGTCGCTTGATCAACACTACCCTACTTTTGGGACCGTCCCGACCACCCCATGCCTGGACCACTACCGGTCCGCCGGACGCTCCACCGAGCGGTCCGCTCAACGGTCCGCCGGACGCTCCACCGAGCGGTCCGCTCAACGGTCCGCCGGACGGCCCATGTGCAACCCGCCGGCAGCAAAGCAAAAGACCCGGAATTCTCTTTCGAGAATTCCGGGTCTTTCCGTCAGTTGCGGGGACAGGATTTGAACCTGTGACCTCTGGGTTATGAGCCCAGCGAGCTACCGAACTGCTCCACCCCGCGTCGCAAGAACAACATTACCTGCCGGTGAACGTCAGACCAAATTGAGGGGACGTGATCTGCGTCTCCGCGTCGACACGGGCCTTCCGGACCCGCGCTACCGGGCTTCCTGACCGGCGCTACCGGGCCCGGGAATTGGTACTCCAGCCGGAAACCGCAAAGGCCGGTTTCCCCTTCCTGCTGGAAGGGAAACCGGCCTTGCGGGCGGGCGTTACGGGGAGCACGCTCCCCCTGATCAGTTACTCGGAGAGGGCGACGGCGTCGCGGCGGCCGACGGGGTCGCTGTGGGAGCCGTGGTGGCTCCCGGCGTCGGCGAGGCACCTTCCGAACCGAGCTTCGCTTCGGCATCGATCGCCTTCTGGAGGGCGGCGGACAGCTTCTTCTGCTGCTCGCCGTAGGCGGCGAAGTCCCCCTTGGCCAGAGCCTCCTGGCCCGCACGGATGGCTGCGTTCGCCTCATCCAGCGCGGCTTTCAGTTCCGCCTTGGCGTCCGTACCACCGGTGGCCGGCGGAGTGCTTCCTCCGGCTGCGGGCGGCGGTGTCTGGCCGTTATTGGCAAAGTCACCGGCCTTGGCGCCCGACTGGCCGCCGAAGAGTTGGTTCAGCGCTTCATCCAGTGTCGGCGCGAACCCGATCTTGTCACCGAAGGCAACCAGCACGCGCTGCAGTGTGGGGTAGGACGTTTCGCCCGTGGAGCGGAGGTAGACAGGCTGCACGTACAGCAAACCGCCGCCCACCGGGAGGGTCAGCAGGTTGCCGTTGAGGACGGCCGACGCGCCTTGCCGGAGCAGGTTCAACGCCTGGGACACTGTGGGATCGGAGTTGAACTTGTTCTGGGCCTGGCCCGGGCCCGGGACCTGAGCTTCCGGAGGAATCTGCAGCAGCCGTAGCTGGCCGTAGCTTTCCGCCTTCACGCCCTTCTGGTTGCCGGCATCGGAGTCCGCGGCCAGGAAGCCGTAGAGCACGTTGCGAGCGGTGCCGTTGACCACCTGCGGAATGAACGACGACGTGAGCTGGAAGGCGGGCTTGTCCTGGTCCGGCATCTGCAGTGACATGTAGAACGGCGGCTGCTTGACCTCTTCCTTGACCGTGGGATCGTTCGGCACGGACCAGGCATCGTTGTTCGTGTAGAAGTTGTCCGGCTGCGTGACGTGGTAGCGGCCCAGCAGTTCGCGCTGGACCTTGAACAGGTCCTCGGGGTAGCGGACGTGGCTCATAAGCGCGCCGGACATCTCCGAATAGGGCTTCAGGGATGTCGGGAAGACGTTCTGCCATGCCTTCAGCACCGGGTCCTGATCATCCCAGGCGTAAAGCGTCACCGAGCCGTCGTAGGCGTCAACCGTTGCCTTCACGGAGTTGCGGATGTAGTTCACCGAGCTATTCGGCAACGCGACCGTGCGCCCGGCCGTGGTCTGCGAATCAGCGGTGGCTGCGGACAGTTGCTCCTGCTGCGAGTACGGGTAGTACTGGCTGGTGGTGTAGCCGTCCACGATCCACTTCACGCGGCCGTCCACCACCGCCGGGTAGGCGTTGCCGTCGACCGTGAGGTAGGGGGCCACCTTTTCGACGCGGTCCCGCGGGTTGCGGTCGTAGAGGATCTGCGACTCGGCGTTGACGCCGTCGGACAGCAGCAGGTCGGACGATTGGAACTTGATCGCGTAGAGGACCTTGTTGAAGAAGCTGCCTACGTTCGGGCCGCCGTTGCCGGTGAAGGTGTACTGGGTTTCGCCATCGCCTTCCTTGCCGGCGGGACGGTCCTGCTCACGGTGCGGCGAACCCTCGGGTGCCCCTACGATCGAGTACTCGGGCGAGTTTTCGCCGAAGTAGATCCGGGGCTGGTACGTCGAATCGTTGCCGAGCACGCCGGTGGATGGAATGCCGGCCTGCAGGAACTCAGGCTTGCCGTCGGCGGTGAACTTGTTGCCCTTAGCGGCCACTACGCCGTAACCGTGGGTGTAGACCACGTGCCGGTTCAGCCAGGACTGCTGGTTGGCGCTGAGGCCGTCCGGGTTCAGCTCGCGGACAGCAATCACAGTGTCCTGCACCTTGCCGTCAACTTCATACCGGTCCACGTTGAGCGCGCTCGGGAACTGGTAGTAGGGACGGTACTGCTCAAGCTGGGAGAAGGCGTCCGAAATCAGGTTCGGGTCCAGGAGGCGGATATTGGCAGTGGTCTGCGCGTCCGGTGCCAGTGCTCCTGTGGTGGCGTTAGTGGTGGCGTTGTACCGCTTCTCCTGGATCTTATCCAGGCCGTAGGCGGCGCGGGTCATGCTGATGTTCCGCTCGATGAACTGCCTCTCGAGGGTCTGTTCCGACGGGCGCACCTGGAACTGCTGGATGACCCACGGGTAGACACCGCCGGCGAGGATGGAGGTGATGACCAGCATTGCCGTGCCGATGACGGGCAGTCGCCATTTGCCGATCACTGCGGCGACGATGAACAGGATTGCCACCAGCGCGGCGGCTACAGCCAGGATCGATTTGGTGGGGATGACGGCGTTGACGTCCGTGTAAAGGGCGCCGGCCCAGCGTCCGTTGCTGTTCTGAACTGAGGAATAGCGGTCCAGCCAGAAGTTCACGCCAAGCAGAAGCAGGAAGACCGCACCGGTGACGGCGAGGTGGATTTGGGCGGCACGGCTGGTGAAGATGCCGCGTTCCATGATCCGGATGCTGCCGTAGAGATAGTGCGTCAGGATTCCCGCGATACCAGCGACCACAACGACGCTGATGAGGAAGCCGGTCACGAAGCCGAGGAACGGCAGGGTCATCAGGTAGAAGCTGATGTCCAGGTTGAACTGCGGATCGTTCTGGCCGAACGGCTCCTGGTTCAGGAACAGCAGCACCTTCTGCCACTGACTGGCGGCCGCACTTCCGGCAAAGAGACCGAACAGCACCGGCAGACCGATCATGACCACCCGGCGGACGGGTTCCAGTTGAGCCTGGTAGCGGTTCAGGTTGTCCCTGATCTCCGAGTCCGGCGCGTAGACGGGACGGGCGTGGTACGCGATCCGAATGGCATAGAACATGGCCACGAACATCAGCGCGAAGCCGGCAAGGAAGATGATGATCCGGGCCAGGTTCTCCGTGAGGAATACTTCAAAGAACCCGAGCTGCTGGTACCAGAGGACATCGGTCCAGACATTGGCGAAGAAGATGAATCCGACCACAACCAGTGCAACGACGATCAACGTCGGCGTCAAGGCACCTCGCCTTGGCTGGGGTCTTCCGGGCGGAGTGGAGCTGGCGGGACGGGACAAACTCGGTACCTCATAGCTGGTTGTCAGTTACTGGTCTTGTCAAGAAATCAGGGTGCGCGTGATGATGTGCTGCTAGAACTGCCGCGTCACCCCGAACACGGGGCTCAGCAGCGTTCACTAGTGCCACGAGTGGCACTAGTGCTTAGTTCCTGCAATTAGTCTAGTTGCTGGTGCACGCGGGAAGCCCGGATGTGTCCCCGCCTGAACCGATCACGGTGACGGCTTCCCGTGCCTCGGCCAGGTTCTCGACTTTGACCACCTGCAGCCCGTCCGGAATGTGTCCCACCACTTCCGGGCAGTTGGCTGCCGGTGCCAGGAACACCTCCGCGCCGTCCGCCCTGGCACCGTACATCTTCTGTCCGATACCGCCGATGGATCCCACGACGCCGTCGGGCGTGATGGTGCCGGTCCCGGCGATGTGTTTGCCTCCGGTCAGGTCCCCCGGGGTGACGGTGTCGATGATGCCCAGGGCGAACATCATGCCCGCGCTGGGGCCACCCACCTTGTCGAGGGAAATCTTCACGTCAAAGGGGAACTTGAAGTCGTACTGCAGCAGCACACCAAGGATGAACTTGCCTGCCGCGTTCTCCGTGGGGGTAATAGTTTCGGTCACCGGCGTTCCGTTCCGGTCGACGACGACGATGGCCGGTTTGCCCTGCCCGGCGGCAAGTTCCTCCTGCACTACGCTGAGCGACGTCACAGGCTTGCC
Source organism: Arthrobacter sp. PvP103 (assembly GCF_017833075.1). NCBI lineage: Bacteria > Bacillati > Actinomycetota > Actinomycetes > Micrococcales > Micrococcaceae > Arthrobacter > Arthrobacter sp. PvP103. The sequence goes on from NZ_JAFIBQ010000001.1 coordinate 815,940, forward strand.
GTTCACAGTGTTGAACACATCGCCGGCCTGCAGCTTGCCGGCGGACGCCGACCGCTCCGCGAGGTCGGCCACCCGCAGTTTCTGCTCAAAGGGAATATCAAGCTCCTTCAGGGCGGACGCCGTGGCGTTCTCCTGGGAAGTGGTCATGGCCACAGCACTCTCCTGCTGGGATTCCTCCTTGGTGACCCCGCTCGGAAAGATGAGCTCTTCCGGATAAACAGCCTTCGACTTGTCCAGCCAGGCTGAGAAAGCCTCGAATACGCTGACCGGGCCATTGGGTCCGCCGTCGACATAGACAGTGGTGAGGTCCAGGTTGCCCTTGGCCGGGAACGTCTCGCGGCCGGTCACGCTGATGACCGGTTTGCCGTTGTCGTTGGCGAGGGTGTTGAAGGTTGGCCCGGGCGATTCCACGACATAGGGCACGGGAAGGCTCGCGGCGGTGATACCCAGTGCCAGTGCCACCAGCCCGGAGGTCACCATGGCGGGGTAGCGGTTATCGCGTGCTTTGGCCCGGCGGGACTTGGGCCGGCGCAAAAGCCTGCCGCGCGGGCTACCGCTGCCGCTTCCGGATTCCGCCGGATCCCCCGGAACCTGGTCACCCTGAGTGATTGTCAATGAAGGACCTCTCCGTACCTGCGCCCGCGGACGCGGCCCCGTGGCTGAACCGGATCGCACTGACGGCAGCCTGCAAATATTCCGATTACTAACACTACGCGTTGAGCGGGCGCTGCCGCTCTTTGCCTACAGCGAACGGGGCCGGATTCGGCAGACAGCCGCCAAGGCACCGGGGTACCGTGAAGGTGAGCAACAGTCACACCGACGATCGGCGGGATCATGACCTCCAACCCACTCAATCCGTCCAATGGCGACGACGACAACCCCAAGGATCCGCTTGCGGAAATGCTTCAGAACCTTATGGGCGGGAAGGGCATGGGCGACATAGACCCCGCCGAGCTGGCCAAGGCCGCAGGCCTTCCTGACGATCCGAACCTGCTTGCCCAGATGTTCTCGCAGGTGCAGGCCATGATGAGCGCCCCCTCTGAAGGGCCCGTCAACTGGCAGCTTGCCCACGACAACGCGAGGCGGGTGGCAGCGAGCGGCTCCGACCCCTCTGTCACGGCGCAACAGTCGCGCGACATCGATGAGGCACTGCGCTTGGCCGAACTGTGGCTTGACCAGGTCACGGACCTCCCCGCGACAGGCCTGATCGGCCGGGCATGGTCCCGGGCGGAATGGGTGGAGGAGACGCTCGGCACGTGGAAGCGGCTCACCGAACCGGTGGCGAATAGCATTGCCAATGCACTGTCCACCGCCATGACCGAGCAGATGCCCGAAGAAATGAAGTCCATGATGGGCGGAGCTTCATCCATGCTGCAGAACATGGGCGGTGCCATCTTCGGCATGCAGCTGGGCCAGGCCATCGGCGCCCTGTCTGCGGAAGTAGTGAGTTCAACGGACATCGGGGTGCCGCTGGCCGACCTGGAAATGGCCCTTCTCCCGGCCAATGTGGCCAAGTTCGGCGAAGGCCTGAGCCTGCCCGAAAACGACATCCGGCTTTTCCTGGCGGTGCGGGAAGCAGCGCACGCCCGGCTCTTCGTCCAGGTGCCCTGGCTCCGCGGACACCTGCTGGGTGCCATCGAGGCCTACGCCCGTGGCATCCACATAGACACGTCCAAGATCGAGGAACTGGCGCGGGAAATCGACCCCAGCAATCCCGAAGGCATCCAGGAGGCGCTGTCCCAGGGCGTTTTCATGCCCCAGCGGACGCCCGCCCAGGAACAGGCACTGGAAAAACTGGAAACGGCGCTGGCGCTGGTTGAAGGCTGGGTGGACGAACTGACCGCAGCGGCCACGGAGAAGTTCCTGCCCTCGGCATCGGCACTGCGTGAAACGGTCCGGCGGCGCCGTGCCACCGGCGGCCCGGCAGAGCACGCCTTCTCGTCCCTGGTGGGCCTGGAGCTGCGTCCCCGCCGCCTTCGCGAGGCTGCCGCCCTGTGGGCCTCGCTCAAGGAAGAACGTGGCACCGAGGGCCGGGACGCCATCTGGCAGCACCCGGACCTCCTGCCCACAGGCGAGGACCTGGACGACCCGCAGGGGTTCAGTGCGCGGCGCAAGCTCGCCGAAGCGAGCGACACGGAGGTGGATGACGCCCTGCAGAAACTGTTGAACGGCGGATTCGACGAACCGGCCGCGGACGATGCAGCCCCCGACAAGGACAATGACGGCTCCGCCACGGAAACGGGCGGTTCGGGCACGGACGACGACGGCGGGACGCCTCGGGCCTGACCTGCTGGCTTTCCTGCCCGCTAGCCGAGCACTGACGGAACGTTGGTTCCGTCAGTGCTCGTGCTGTCTCCGTCAACGTCCGGTGAGATTCCGCGGGACGTGGCGAACGCGACGCCCTCGAGGAACGCCTTGGCCCGCTGGGTTTCGGGGTAGGCCTCCAGGAGGCGCCAAAACGCGGCGTTGTGCCCGGCGACGAGCAGATGCGCCAGTTCGTGCAGCAGCACGTAGTCAATCACCCACTGCGGCATGGGCCGCAGCTTGTCCGAAAGCCGGATGGTTCCGTCCGCGGGTGTGGCCGAACCCCAGCGGGAATTCTGGTTGCTGACCCAGCGCACTGAAGTCGGCACGGAACGGCCCCCAAGGTACTTCGCCGACAGTTCGGCTGCGTGCGCGGCCAGGGCGGCGTCCGTGGCCGGCCTGCGCTGTCCTGCCCCGCGCGACCGCCGGGTTCCCTGCAGCCGGAGCTTCTCCAGCATCCGGTGGACCCATTCGCTTTCCTGTGCCTTGCTGAAATGCGCCGGGATTGCCACCACGGCCGTTCCGTTCTCCCAGAACGCGGCCACGGTCCGGCGACGGCGCGCGGAACGACGGACCAGCACCGGGGCGCCGTCGGAGGTAGTCTGCGGAATCGCCCGTGGTTGGGCGCTTCCGGCCATCAGGCGCTGCCGCTTTCCGTGAGGACCTCGAGCACGGCTTCGCCGTACTTCTCCAGCTTCGAGGGACCGATTCCGGCCAGCTGGGACAATTCCTCGAGGGACGCCGGCCGTGCCTCCGCGATCGCAGTCAACGTCGCATCGGTAAACACCACGAACGCCGGAACTTCGGCGGCAAGAGCCACATCCTTCCGCCACTGGCGCAGCGCGTCGAAGGTCTGTTCCTCGTAGCTCGGCGGGCACTGGCTGCAGCGGCCGACCTTGCGTTCGGCGCCGTTGGACAGCATGCTTCCGCAGACCCGGCACATCGCAGGTGTCGCTGCCTTCCGCCGCGGAGCGGGGCCCTTGCCGCGCGCCGTCGAACTGGCCACCGAGTCCGGCCGAAGGCCGTCCAGGAACCGCGACGGCTTCCGGTTTGCCCTGCCGCCGGGGGTCCGGGCCAACGACCAGGACAGCGATAAGTGCTCGCGCGCGCGGGTGATGCCCACGTACAGCAACCGGCGCTCCTCATCCACGTCCTCCGGGGAGTCGGCGAACGAGATCGGCATGAGCCCTTCGCAGAGGCCCACGAGGAAGACCGCATCCCATTCGAGCCCCTTGGCGGCGTGCAGCGACGCCAGGGTCACACCTTGGACGGTGGGGGCATGCTGGGCAAGCGACCGTTCCTGCAATTCGTTGACAAAATCCGAAAGGCTGAACTGCGGGCCCCGGCTCAGCACCAGCTCATCCGCCAGGGCAACCAGTGCCGCCAGCGACTCCCAGCGTTCCCGCAGCGCTCCGCCGTTGTGCGGGGCGGACTCCGTGTAGCCCAGGGACGCCACGATGTCCCGGACAAGCTGGCCCAGGGGCTCGGGTTCCGACGTTTCGGCAGCGGCCCGGGTGGCAGCCCTCAGCTGGAGGATTGCGTCCCGCACTTCCTTCCGGGCGAAGAACCGTTCTCCGCCGCGCAGCTGGTAGCCGATTCCGGCTGAAGCCAAAGCCTGTTCATAGGCCTCGGACTGCCCGTTGGTGCGGAACAGCACGGCGATCTCGCTGGCCGGGGTGCCGGCGTCGAGCAGTTCGCGGATCTTGATAGCTACCGTCGCGGCTTCGGCTTCATCATCCGCGCACTCTGTGAACTGCGGCGGAGGCCCCGGCGGCCGTTGCGCGACGAGCTTGAGCGGCGCCGCCCACGCGGCGTCCGCCACGGGGCCGCCGCTGCGCCGTCCCGCGAGCAGGTCATTGGCGAGCTTTACCACCTGCGGCGTGGAGCGGTAATCCCGGATCAGCTTGACGACGTTGGCGCCGGGGTACATGGCTTTGAAACCGAGCAGGTGTTTGGGTGAGGCGCCGGTAAACGAGTAGATGGTCTGGCTGGCGTCGCCAACGACGCACAGCTCATCGCGTCCTCCCAGCCAGAGCTCCAGGAGCCGCTGTTGCAACGGCGAGACGTCCTGGTATTCGTCCACCACGAAGTGGCGGTATTGTTCGCGGACGGTAGCTGCCACCTTCGGGTCCTCCTGCAGGATCCCTACAGTGATTAGCAGGACGTCCTCAAAGTCGATGACGTTGCGGTCCGTTTTGACGTCCTCATAGGACTGGAACACCCGTGCCACAGCTGTCAGGTCGAACCCTCCGGGGTTGCCGCGGTCCTGCGCGTTCTCGAGGTAGTTCGCCGGCGTCAGCATGGACACCTTGGCCCACTCGATCTCGGAGGCGAGGTCCCTGATGGATGCACGGTCCGTGCTGAGCCGGAGTCGGCGGGCGGCCTCGGCGATCATCTGTGCCTTGTGGTCGAGGAGATTCGGCAGCGCCCCGCCGACGGCCTGCGGCCAGAAGAATTGCAACTGCCTCAGCGCGGCAGCGTGGAACGTCCTCGCCTGGACGTTGCCCACCCCGAGATCCCGGAGCCGGCTCCGCATCTCCGCCGCTGCGCGCGCAGTAAATGTCACGGCCAACAGCCGCTGCGGGCTGTAGACGCCTGAGTGCACGCCATAGGCGATGCGGTGGGTGATGGCGCGCGTCTTTCCGGTGCCGGCACCCGCGAGCACGCAGAGGGGTCCGTTCAGCGTGCTCGCAACCTCCCGCTGCTCGTCGTCCAAACCGCCGAGAATGCGCTCTTCCAAGGACCGGGTGTCCAGCAGGGCGGGATCGGGGGACGCGCCGTCGCCGGGCAGGGTGCGTTCAAAATTGTCAGTTGTCACGTGGTGCTCATGTCGATTGGTGCTCGGTGGATCAGTTCTGTCAGTCGGAGGTCCGCAGTGCGTGGTGAAGTCATTCGTCGGCCGGGCGGTCCTGGATGACGCCGCCGTACCAGTGCTCAATCAGGGAACGGGCGATGGACAGTCGGCTGGAAATAACGATCTCCCCGCTCAACACAGCGGCCTGGAGTTCCTCGCGGCTGAACCAGCGCGCCCGGGTGACCTCCACGCCGTCGGGCGTTGCCTCCGTATCCAGTGTCCTGGCCGTGAAACCCAGCATCAGCGAGGCCGGAAACGGCCAGGACTGGGAACCGAGATACTGGGTGGCCGTAATCCGAACACCAACTTCCTCCTGGATTTCGCGGACGACCGCCTGTTCCAGTGACTCGCCCGGCTCCACGAATCCGGCCAGGGTGGAATAGTTTTTCGCATCCAGTGGTCCGCCGCCGCCCAGCAGGAGCCTGTCATCCGGGCCGACCACCGTCACGATAATCGCGGGGTCCGTCCGGGGGTAGTGTTCGGAGTTGTCGGCAGGACAGCGGCGGACCCATCCCCCTGCTTCCACGACCGTCGGGGCACCGCACCGCGGGCAATGAACGTGCGTGGCATGCCAGTTGGCGATGGCACTGGCTTCGATGAACAGGGCGGTGTCGGTGGCGTTCAGGCGGGCCGCCACGTCCCGGAACCCCGTCCACACGGCGTCCGATGGGATTCCGGCGATGCCGCGTTCGAACTGTTCCGCCCGGACCTCGAACGGCTCCGGCAGGACAAAAAGGACGATTTCCGTACCTTCGTCCAGGTGTGAGCCGGCGAGGGCGGAACCGAGGTAGATGGTCATCGACGGCGGTGTTCCGGCTTCGCCCAAGCTCTCCGCGAGCCCGGCGGCGTCCGTCAGCAGGAGGCTGTCGCCACGGACCAATGCCTGTCGGTGCGAGAGGACCATGGCCAGCGCCCGTCCTGAACCGACCACGGAGTCAACCATGCCCGGTTTCATCCGGGCGCCCGATCCCCTGTCAATAAGGGCCGGACGGACCGGAAGGACTGTGTCCATAAGGTGGTTCGCCGGGAGCCGCGTCAATGGCGGCGTGCTGCCCCGGGACGCATTTTCTGTTAACTGGTTTTTGGATGCCGGGGACTCCGCAAGACTCATGTACCCACCGTACTGACTCCGGCTGACAATTGATATTTGCTCCGGGCGCTACAGCCGCGCGGGGAAGCGTTCCACGTGCTGCCTTGGCAAGGGAAATCGTCACGATCTGGAGACTCGCCGTAGTACATCGCCATGTTGGGCGCCAGTCAATCTACCGTGGATGGGTGAGAAGAAAACCGATCGAACTGGCAGCTGTAGCAACCGCGGCAGTCCCCGGACTGACGCCCACCGCCGTGAGTTCCGCCCCCGACGATCCGGCGGACTTCGATTCGGCACTTCTCCTGGATTCCGAAGGGAAGCAGTGGCGGGTACGCTCACCGCGCCACGCGGAGGCCAGCGCCCGGCTGGAAACGGAGTTCATGGTCCTCCGCGCGTTTGCCCCGGGAATCAGGGCCGAGCTGCCCTTCCTGATGCCCACGGTGGCAGGGACCGTCCGGCAGGGCGCGCTGAGCACGTTTGTATACTCGCATCTGGCTGGCACCACCCGCAGCGTGGAAGAGCTGACTGCGGGACCGGAAGGCCTCGCCCGGGAAGTGGGCGCGGCACTGGCTGCGATACATGACCTTCCCCGGACCCTGGTCAGCAACGCCGACCTCCCCAGCTACACCCCCAACGAGTTCAGGCAGCGCAGGCTCAATGAACTCGACCAGGCCGCAACCACGGGGAAGATCCCTCCCGTGCTGCTGCGCCGCTGGGAGCACGCCTTGGAGGATGTGTCCCTATGGCGGTTCAATCCCTGCGTGGTCCATGGGGACCTGCACGAAGACAACATCCTGGTTGAGGGCCAGCGCGTGACGGCTGTGACCGGGTGGACAGATTTGCGCATCGGCGATCCCGCCGACGACATGGCGTGGCTGGTGGCCTCCAATGAACAGGGTTTTGTCGACGCCGTGTTGCGCCATTACACATCGAGCCGCAGGGATGCACCCGATGCCCACCTGCTGCGCCGGGCGGCGCTCTCTGCCGAGTTCGCGCTCGCCCAGTACCTGGTCAAGGGGCTGGCCGCCGGGGACCAGTCCATGATCGGCGAAGCCGAGGAAATGCTGGCGTCGCTGGCCGCGGACATCGCTGAGCACGGCGGTCAGCCCATCAGCGTGGAACCGTTGCCGCAGTCCGTCCCGGCCGTGCAGGTGGAACCTGTGCCGCTGGACGAACCGTCAACGGCCGCCGCCATGCCCGCCGTGCACGTGGCACCCATCCCGGTCGAACAGTCCGCCGAACCCGATGCCCCGGCATCGGGACCAGCACCAGCGGACAGCGACTCCGGCCGGGCTGCTGACGGGCCGGGAGAAACAGCTCCCCCGGCCCCGCCTGCAGCAGACGACACGTCCACCGCTGCCCTCAAGATTGTGGACGCGAAGTCCCACTAGCGGGGCCGGAGGCGTTGAGCAGGGCTGTCGTTCCGCCGAGGGCAGCCGTAACGATGTCCTCGAGCTGCTCGGCTGTGCCAAGGTCGTGGGGGCGCACCACCTGGTTTTCCCCCACGTAGTAGAACGCTGCCCGGACACTGTCGAGCGGAACTCCCTTGAGCCGCGCCCAGGCAAGACGATAGACGGCCAGCTGGACAGCCTTCACCTTCAACTGTCCCGCGGCCGGCCGTCGGCCCGTCTTCCAGTCCACCAGGTCCCAGCCGCCGTCGGCGTCCCGGAACACGGCATCGATCCGGCCACGCACCACAACCTCCCCTATGCGCGTCTCCACCGGAACCTCCACATGGGCGGGAGCACGGTGCGCCCACTCCGAATTCCTGAATGTTTCCACCATGGAATCCAGCCCGTAGGCCTCGTCAATGTGGCTGTCCGAACCGGGGGCCTCATCCAGCTCCAACATGCCCGCCTTACCGAAGTGCTCTTCCACCCAGGCGTGGAAAGCCGTTCCTTTACGGGCGGACATCCCCGGTTCCCTGGGAACCGGCCGCCGCAGCCGCGCAAGCACTGCTGCAGGATCGTCACCGAGATCCACGAACGTTGACGCGGAAATGTGGCCCGGCAGGTGGACGTCCTGCACGGTGGCCCTGCGATGGCGGCGCTCCAACAACAGGTCAGCTTCCTTCGCCCAGTTGGCCGCGAAGCTCCGGAGCTGTCGGGGCCCCTCCCCTGCGTCCGAATCCGCCGCCGGCTCCGTATCGGGGCCAGCGGCCAAGGCCTCGCGGACCCGCCCGGCGGCTGCCTCCATCGCTGCCCGCCGTCCCGGAACCAGCCTGAGCCTGGCACCGGTGCGCGGATCGGCCGGTCCTTCCAACGGGTCATACGGCCAGTGGGCCAGTTCGAGGTCCTGGGTCAACGGACTTTCTGCCGGCAGCGATGATTCCTCCACCGATGCGGCATGCACGACGGCGGCGGTCCCGGCCGCCGCTTCCGTCCGCCCGCGGGTGCTGCCCTCCGCCGCCACGGTTTCGGCTTCACCTGCGCCGATCCCTGCAAGGGGCGCCAGCTCCGAGAGGAATGGCGACATCTCCGCCATACCGGCCCGGGAACCGACCCAGGCCGCGCTCGAAACCCACAGCACGAACTTAGCCCGGGTGTACGCCACGTAGGCGAGCCTGCGTTCTTCGGCCTCTCCGTGCGCCTGGACGTCGGCTTTGAAGTTCTTTTCGGCGTCCAGCCAGCCCTTTTGATCCGGCTGGTCCGTGTCCCACTGGGGCAGGTCCGCACGGTCTCCCCGCAACGGCCAGGGCAAGGCAGCGCTTCCGCTGCTCCACCGCGAATCCCGGCTGCTCGGAAACGCTCCGGCGTTCAGGCCGGGAACGAACACAACGTCCCACTCCAGGCCCTTTGACGCGTGCACCGTCAGCAGCTGCACCGCTTCGTGGTTGACCTCCGGGGCCGCGACGTCCAGCCCGCCCTCTTCCGTTGCCGCTGCTTCCAGCCAGGCCAGGAACGCGAGGACATCGACGCGGTGCGAGGTGTGGAGGAATCCTGCCGCGGCATCGTGGAATGCGTCCAGGTTTCGCCGGGCCTGGTGGATGCTGACGCCGGGGCGGGCCGCCACCTCGATGTCGAGGAGCATGGCCCGTTCCACTTCGCCCAGAAGCGTCGTGAGGTCATCGCCCATAAATCCGCGGAGCTGCCGGAGTTCAGCCGACAAGGCATGCAGCCGGTCGAGGGCTGCAGGGCTCAGCGTCCGGCCGTGGGCCGAGGTCCATCCTTCCCGCGGCAGCCAGTCCAGGGCTTCCACAAGGCTCGGCGAATCGGTGATGTCGCTCTCGATCACCGCGGCGTCCGGATCGTCAGCTTCATCTGCGTCCGTCCGCGGATGCCCCCGGCGGCGCGCGAGGAATGATGACCAGTCCCGGAATGCCATGAGGTCAGCCGGGCCAATGCGCCAGCGGGCTCCGGCCAGAAGCCGCATGAGGCTATCCGAACGTCCCGGATCCGCGAGTACCCGCAGCGTGGCGACCAGATCCACGATCTCCGGGGTGTCCAAGAGGCCACCGAGGCCCACGATTTCGTAGGGGATCCCGCGCAGCTCGAACTCACGCCGGACGCATTCCATCTGTGCGCGGCGCCTGCACAGAACCGCCATCGCAGGAGCTACGCGGTCGGCGCCGACGGGTTCCTCGAAATCTGTAAGGCGGTAGCGCAGGACATCCGCTGCGATGGCCCTGGCCTCATCCTCATCCGTCGCAAAGCGTCCGATGACAACCTTCCCCTCGGCCGCAGCCGGACTGGGCTGCAGCGGCGGGACCTCCACGGAATCCGCCGACTGCCGCTCCCCCGCCGGGCCGGCTTGCAGCGCGGCGGCGCTAAGGGGCGCCGAAATAACGTTGGCCGCGGAAAGGATGTTGCGCCCGTTACGCCACGCGGTTGTCAGGTAGGAGGTGGGTGCCACGGCAAACGAATCGCCGGCCAGGGCAGGGAACTCCCGAACAAAATGGAAGAGCTGGCCGGCAGACGCACCCCGGAACCCGTAGATCGACTGGTTGGGGTCGCCCACGGCTGTCACGGCGTGGCCGCCGCCGAATAGCCTGGAAAACAGCACTAGCTGGGCATGCGAGGTGTCCTGGAATTCGTCGAGCAGCACCACTTTGAACCGCTGGCGTTCCACTTCGGCGGCCAGCGGAATCTCACTGGCGACCCGCGCGGCGAGCGCCACCAGGTCACCAAAATCCAACGCCCCGCGGACCCGCTTCGCGTCAGCATACCTGCCCACCATTTCGGCGACGCTCGCCCTGGTGCGCAGCATGGCGCCGAGTTCTCCGGCAGCCTGTGTCGGGTTCTTTTTGGCCCCGGCCACGTAGGGCAGGCCTTCAAATTCCGCGACCCGCTCCATCAGCCATTCCTGCACCTCGGCCGGATCGCGCAGGTGTTCAGCACACTCGCCCGCGAGCTGGATGACGGCTTTGACGAGCGTCGATTTGGCAGCACGGAAATGTTCGTATTCGCCGTCGAAAGCCTCAACAACTTCGCTAGCCAGCTGCCAGGCCTGCGCCCCGCCCAGGAGGACAACATCACGTTCGACACCGAGCCGGAGCCCGTAGTCGGACACGATGCCGCTGGCGTAGGAGTGGTACGTGGAAACTTTAGGTTCCAGGGCATCCTCGCTGAGCAGGCCCTCGGGAAATATCCTGTGGTCGGTGTCCTCCGCCGCAATCCGTTGCAGGGCCGAGAGCTTGGATCGGATCCGGCTGGCCAGTTCTCCGGCCGCCTTGCGCGTAAACGTCACGCCCAGGACTTCTTCCGGCCGGACCCAGCCGTTGGCAACAAGCCACACCACACGGTCCGCCATTGTGGCGGTCTTGCCGGACCCGGCACCGGCAATAACCAGCCGCGGAGTGAGCGGCGAGGAAATGATGGCGGACTGCTCTGCGGTGGGGCTGTTGCGTTCGCCCAGCATGGCAGTCAGCTCTTCCGGGGAAAACCGGGCGGGCGGGACGTCGGGTGGCGTAGTCATTCAGTAACCTGCTTTCCGCGCGGACAGAGAGGACAGACCTCCGGCAGCCGGCAGCCATGGCCGCCGTGACCAGATTTTGCCGGATCGTGGCGCGCCTCGAAGACACTGCCGGACATGAGCCGTGCGGCATCGTTCACCATGTCGAGTGCCCAGTTGTTGTCGGAGCCGTCCAGCGGCTCCTGGACCTGGATGCCCGGGCTTTTACTGCTCGTGCCAAGCTGGGCAAGGACAGCGCCACCCGGCTGACTATCGCCGGACTGAAGGTCACCTTCCGCCGTGCCGGGTTCGGTGAACCCCCCGGCCACTACCGCGGCCTGGTAAGCACCCAGCTGGGGATGGCGGGCCAGGTCTGCCTTCGACGGCTGGCGTTTGCCCGTTTTGAGGTCCACGATCACCAGGCGTCCTTCGGCATCGATCTCCAGGCGGTCCACCTGACCGCGGAGTACCGCGGATCTGACCTCGGGCTCAGCATCGGTTGCCGCAGGTACCAAGGTTTCCGGCTGCGGGATGTCCACGATGTCTGGCAGTTTCACTTCGAAGTCCCGCTCGACGCCGACAAGGCTCCTGCCTTCGCTGCGCATGACCAGGACGTACTGGGCGAGCTTCCGGACCATTCCCTCGGCACGCTGGAAATCCAGCTTGCCTTCCCAGTTATCCTTCATGCCGAGGGCCGGCCACCGCCTGACCAGTTCCACGAGGTATTCCGAGCCCGAAGCGTCCGGGAGATCCTGTGCGATGGCGTGGACCAGTGTTCCCAGACTCCTGGCGAAGTCGGTGGCTGCTTCACCACCGGCAGCCTGGATGAACCAGTCAAGGGGCGACTTTTGGACGGATTCCACCTTGGACGGCGAAACGAACACTGTTCCTCCGGGCGGAACGATCCGTTCCTCCGAAGACAGGGCAGCGAGGCCCCACCAGGAATCGGGATGGGCGCCGGGAACGGAAGGCTCGGCAGCGGCGAGCCTTGCCAGGACCCCGGCTGCTTCGACGGATTCAGCGGCAAACCTCCCGTCAAGCTGCGCGTGCTGCCGAAGTTCGGCCACGAGGGCGCGGAGGGTCATGGGACGTTCCACCGGGGTGAAGGTCCGCCGGTCCTGCCCGGGATGCAGCGGTGCGACGTAGTCGAGGAAGGAGGAGGGCTGTTCGTCCTCTGACGACACGGCGGTGCAGATTAGCAGTTCGCGGGCACGGGACACCGCTGTGGAAAAGCTGCGGAGTTCGTCGTACCGGATTTCCCGCAACCTGCTGATTGGCCCGAGTTGCATGGCGTGGTCCACCCCGTGCTCCACGGCGTCGGCGAACAGCGTGCTGCCCAGGAGTTCTCCCCGGAGCCTGGTGTTGGGCCACACTCCTTCCTGCAGGCCGGCGATGATGACCACAGGCCATTCACGTCCGGCGGCACTCGCCGGCGTCATGAGTTCAACGGCATCCTCCAGCTGCGCGCGCGCCGCCAGGGTGTCCATGGGCAGCTCCTGGCTGAGCAGGTACTCAAGGAACTGGTCCGGCCCTGACCCCGGCAACTGGTCAACATAGCGTTCGGCGGTGTGGAACAGGGCCATCATGGCGTCCAGGTCGCGGTCTGCCCGCGCCCCCGCCGCTCCGCCGGCCAGTGCCGCGTCAGTCCAGCGTGCGGCAAGCCCGGTGGCGTTCCACAATGCCCAAAGCACCGTCTCCGCGTTAGCCCCCGGTGCCCGGGCCGCCTCCCGGCCGGCCTCGATCATCCGCGCCACACGCCTCGCGGAGCGGCCCTCGATACCTGTGGTGGCCAAGGCGCCCGGTTCAAGCAGCGACTCGACCAGCAACGCATCACTGGTGCGGCCACCGCCGCCGAGGATCTCCTCGCGGCGCAGCGACTGGCGCAGCCGGCGCAGCTCGATGGAGGTCGCTCCGCCGATCCGGGATGTCAGCAGTGCCACTGCCGCTTCCGGGGTCAGGACCGCGGGATCCAGCGCCACAGCATAGGCATCAAGCAGGGGGCGGACCGCCACTTCGTCCCGGACGGCGGACTCCGCTACAGGAACGCGGACGGGAATGCCGTGGCCGGCCAAGTGCCGTTGCAGCTGGTTCAGCTGCCCGCCGTTACGCACGATCACCGCGATGTCGCCGAGCTCACGACGGTCGTTCAGGTGCGCGTCCAGGATGCGCTGGGCTACGTAGCGCAGCTCTTGGACCGGCGACGGAAGGATATGGCCTTCGACTCCGCCGCATGCCGGGACCGCGCCGGACTCGGGACGGTTGGATGGCGGTTCGGCGCTCTCCAGCCTGCGCGCCGACTGGCTGCCTGCCCGTTGGGAGATCCGTCCCGCCACCGAAAGCCAGGCCAGGGCCACGGCGGGAGTATGGCGGTGCGTACGCCAGAGCGGGCGCTCCAGGACAGTACCCGGTGCGGCGGCATCCCGGGGGCTGCGTCCGGCTGCGTCCGCTGGAGCCAGCAGGTGCGGCAACTCAGCGGTGAGGTCAGGGCGGGCGCCGCGGAAACCCTGGACGACAGTGTCCGGGGAGAATGCCACGTAGGCGTCCTTGCCTGCCGCGATATCCGCCAACAGTTCGAATACCGCCGGGTTGGCTTCCTGGATGTCGTCCACCAGGATCAGCTGGAGGCGTTCCCGCTCGGCGGCCAGGAATTCGGGGGCGTCCTGGAAGATCTGGCGGGCCGCCGTGATGATTCCGGCGGGGTCGAATGCCTCCGGCATCCGCAGGTCCAGGACGTCGCGGTACTCGGCGTACAGTGCGGCCGCAGCGATCCAGTCGGGACGGTTGCACTGCTGGGCCAAAGCCACCAGGTCGGCGGGCGTCCGGCCGGATTCGATGATCCGGTCAAAGAGCTGGCGTACTTCCTGACGGAAACCACGGGTTTCCAGAGCGGCACCGAGATCGTCCGGCCACGGCAGCTCAAGGCCCGGCAGGGTGTGTCCTTCCAACAGTTCCTTGATAATTAGGTCCTGCTCGGGTCCGGACAGCAGACGTGGCGGCCGCGGCAGCGGGAGGATGCCTTCCGCCTTGGCACGCCGGATCAGGTCGAAGGCATACGATGCCCAGGTGCGTGCCGGCGTCGTGCTCAGGCTCCGGTTGAGGCGGGCCGTGAAACGGTCCCGGAGCGAGTCTGCAGCAAGGCGGCTCGGGGCCAGCACGAGCATTCTTTCCGGATCCAGGCCGTCGCGCTCTGCCCGGCGCACTGCTGCTTCAATGAGCACAGTGGATTTTCCCGTCCCGGGAGCACCCGGAACCAGCACCGGGCCGGACCCGTGGGGGACGTCCACGGCCGCCTGCTGGTCCGGTGTGAGGACAGGAACGGCGCTGTGGACCTGGCGGGGAGGGAGGAGCCTCAGGCCGGCGGGCGATCCGGCTGGCCTGGCGACTGTTAGCTGGCCGGGCTGCCCATCTGCCCTCCGGCCGGACTGGACTCGTGGCCCGGACCGGACCTCCGGGGAATCGCTGGTAAGTGTCACACAGTCATTTCATCATCGGGGGCGGACATTTTATGGAGCCGCCGCTCCAACCGCTCTGCAATCAGGTCAATGAGGTCAAAATCACCGTCGACGGGGGCCCACCTTGCCTCGGTAAGGTCAACGCGCCACCGGCCTTCCCCGGTCCGGAGGAAGTCCAGGTAGCGGCCAAGGAGCGGAGTGCCTTCCTGGATGTAGAAGTTCAAGGCTTCGGTTTCCAGCCCCTGCGGTGCTTCGCCGTTTGCCCTCAACACGCGCCACCAGGGAACGGAACTGCCGTGGTGGCTCATGACGGAGCCCACCTGCCGTGCGCCGCCTGACCCGAGGAGCTCAGCAACATCCCCATACGCCACAACTGATCCCGGAGGAACGAGCTGAACCAGGGCCAGCACCGCCTCGACATACTCCGTGCGCATGGATCCAGCGTAGCGGGTACCTTGTGGCGGCACGCCACCGGCCTGGCACAAAACTGTCGGTGGCAGCAGGTAGTTTTGAAGCATGAGCAGCAGGAACACCATCACCACCAGTAGCACCAGCACCGCCAACACGGCTACCGGCACGTGGGACAAGCGGCCGCGGGCTGCATTCGACTTGGAGACCACCGGCCGCAACTCGCGCGCCGCGCGGGTCGTCACGGCGTCGGTCACGGTGGTGGACGCGGACGGAAGTGTCATCACGGAACATGAGTGGCTCGCGGATCCTGGAATCGAGATCCCCGCCGAAGCCAGCGAAGTCCACGGCGTCACAACCGAAAGAGCCCGGCTGGAGGGCCGTCCGGCCGCGGAGGTGACCCGCGAACTGGCCTCGGTGCTGCAGGGGTTGTTCGACGACGGGATCCCGGTTATTGCGTTCAACGCAAGCTATGACTTCACGGTGCTGGCTGCCGAATCGGCCCGCTACGGCATTCCGCAGCTGAACCGCTTCCCCGTGCTGGATCCCTACATCATGAACAAGCAGGTGGACCGGTTCCGCAAGGGCAAGAGGACGCTGACCGCACTGTGCGAGGAATACAAGGTCAACCTTGACAACGCCCACACGTCCGCCGCGGACGCCCTCGCGACGCTCCGGATGCTTGACGCCATGGCCGGCAAGTTTCCCAAGCTGCGAATGGCAGCCGGGCAGCTCCATCAGCTGCAGGTCGGCTGGGCGGCCAGCCAGGCCGCAGACTTCCAGACCTATCTGCGCAAGACCAAGCCCGCTGCCGTGATCGAGGGCGAATGGCCCGTCCTCCCCCCTGAAGACGCCAGCAAGGGCGACTTTTAGCCACTGCCCCGAGCTGGGCACCCGGGAGAGGCCCGCCCCCTGGGATGAGGATCACAGTCTCCGGCGCGTTCAGCTACCGGCAGCTTCGTCCCCTCCAATTTGGCCTGCCCCTGTGGGGCCGCACGAGTAGCGCCACCGGGGCGTCTCGGCGCACTTTTATGCGGGCAGCAGCACCCCAAGCCGAATATTATGCGGAAGTGACTCGCTTCAGGGTCCGCTGACATAATTAAGTTCAAAAGCGTGCTTGTGCTATGCCCTGCCCGAGGCCAACTCCTGAGGATAAATGATCACAGTTACTGACCTTCGAAAGGTCTACCGCCAGGGGAAAAAGGAAGTAGTGGCCCTCGACGGCGTCACCCTTTCCGTTCCCAAAGGTTCCATTCATGGAATCATTGGCCATTCAGGCGCCGGAAAGTCCACCCTGGTGCGCTGCCTCACTCTGCTGGATCGTCCGACGTCCGGCTCGGTCAGCATCGACGGCACAGAATTGAGCTCCGTCCGGGACTCCGAAATCCGTGCGGCGCGGCGCCGCATCGGCATGGTTTTCCAGCATGCCAACCTCATGGATTCACGCACTGCGGCCGGCAACGTGGCCCATCCCCTGGAGCTCGTCAAAACGCCGAAGGACAAGATCCGGGCCAAGGTGTCCGAGCTGTTGTCCCTCGTAGGACTCGAAGGTTTCGAGAACGCCTACCCCTCCCAGCTTTCCGGTGGCCAGCGCCAGCGCGTTGGCATCGCCCGGGCCCTGGCCGCCGACCCCGATGTGCTCTTATGCGATGAGCCGACCTCGGCCCTGGACCCCGCGACCACTGATGAAATCCTGGACCTGATCCAGGACCTGACCAAGCGCTTGCAGCTGACGGTGCTGATCATCACGCACGAAATGAACGTCGTGAAGCGCGTCTGCGACTCGGTCTCCCTGCTGTCCAAGGGCCGGATCATCGAGCACGGCGCCCTCAAGGACGTGGCCGGAGACCTCGAGAGCAAACTGGCCAAGGCGCTCCTGCCCCTGCCGGCGTCCGAACCCCTGAAGGGGGCGCTTCAGGGCGGACCCGTCCTGGAAATCCTGTTCGCCGGTGACAATGCAAAGGAACCTGTCCTCACCGGCGTAGCGCGGCACTTTGACATCGACCTGAATGTCCTGGCCGGCAGCGTCGAGACCCTGGGCGGCCAGCAGTTCGGGCACCTCCGTGTGCAGCTCGCTGAAAATGCGGACTACGACGCCGTCCTCAACTACCTCCACCAGCGCGGAATAGGCGCAAAACTGGCCGCGACCAGCACAGCAGCCGGCGACCCCCTCGATTCGGACCCTGCAGAAGCGGATGCTGCTGAATTGAACGACGTGACGGGAAGGAACCCATGAACGACATTTTCAGCAACCCCGTCCTTGCCAAGGCCCTGCCCGAAGCAATCGTAGAAACCCTGCAGATGGTCGGAATTTCGGCCTTCTTTACAGTGCTGGTTGGGCTTCCCCTGGGCGTCTTCCTGCACGTCACGGCGCCGGGCGGCCTGCGTCCGATGCCTGTCACCAACCGGATCATGAGTGACGTCATCGTCAACATCACCCGCTCCATCCCGTTCGCAATCCTGATGGTCGCCCTCATTCCGCTGGCCCGCCTGCTGACCGGCACGAGCCTGGGACCGGTGGCGGCCTCGGTATCGCTGTCCATCGGCACCATTCCGTTCTTTGCCCGCCTGGTGGAGACCTGCCTCCGGGACGTCCACCATGGCAAGATCGACGCCGCCCAGGTCATGGGTTCCACCAAGATGCAGGTCATCAACAAGGTGATGCTGCGCGAGTCGCTCCCGGCCCTGGTAGCCGCCACGACCACCACCGTGGTCACCCTGGTGGGGTACTCGGCCATGGCCGGCCTGGTGGGCGGCGGCGGACTGGGGAAGCTGGCGTACAACTACGGCTTCCAGCGCTTCGATGTCACGGTCATGATCGTGACCATCGTGCTGATCATCGTCCTGGTGCAGGTCATCCAGCTCGTGGGCGAACAGATCTCCCGCAGCCTCGACCACCGCTAAGCCATTACCACCGCTAAACCCTCACCATCAGCCGTCGTCCAACGGCCACGGCGATCTTCACCGCAGCAGGTAGCCTCCCGCTGCATCTGTGCCGGAGCGGGCGCCGGGCGCAAGCCCGCCGTCGAACTCCCAGCAATTCGAAAGGAACGCATCCGATGCGTAAATCACTCTCCCTCCTGGCCACCGGTATAGTCACCGCACTGGCGCTGACGGCCTGCGGCGGCTCGTCCAGCCCCAGCTCCGAGGCCACGACCCTTGACCCTGCCAAGCCCGCCACCCTGACCGTCGGCGCCAGCCCGGTCCCGCAGGCGAAGATCCTGGAGTTCATCAACCAGGACCTCGCGCCGAAGGCCGGCCTGAAGCTGGACATCAAGGAAATCGAGGACTACCAGACGCCGAACACCGCCCTGAGCGACGGCTCGCTGGACGCCAACTACTACCAGCACCTGCCGTGGTTTGAGGACCAGGTCAAGACCAAGGGCTACAAGTTCGGCCACGGCGAAGGCGTCCACATCGAGCCGTACGCCGCGTTCTCGGAAAAGGTCAAGGACATCAAGGACATCCAGGAGGGTGCCAAGGTTGCCATCACGAATGACCCTTCCAACCAGGTCAGGGCCCTCAAGGTCCTCCAGGTAGCCGGGCTGGTGAAGGACATCAAGGATGATTCCTCCGTGCTGACCCTGACTGACGAGCAGAACCCCAAGAAGCTGAAGTTCTCCGAGAACCAGCCTGAACTGTTGATCAACGACCTCAAGGACCCGTCAGTGGACCTGGCGCTCATCAACGGCAACTTCATCCTGAAGGCCGGCCTGAGCACCAAGGACGCCCTCGCAGTGGAGTCCGTGGAGAACAACCCCTACGCGAACTTCCTGGCCTGGCGCGAGGACTCCAAGGACGACGTCCGGATCAAGAAGCTGGATGAACTCCTGCACTCCCCCGAGGTCAAGGCCTTCATCGAGAAGGAATGGCCCAACGGTGACGTGACGGTGGCCTTCTAAGCCTCCGTTTCACAGCTTTAGCAAAAGTCCCCGCCTCCCGGACGTTTCCCCTTCGCTTTTAGCGGGGACTCGTGCGGGAGGCGGGGACTTCTGTTGTGAGCCGTTACAGCCCGGCCGGCACCGCTGCCGACGCTGCAGCCCTGGCTGCGGCGGGAAGTGCGTCGAAGATCCGGTTCATGGCGGCGTCGTCGTGGGCGGCGGAAAGGAACCAGGCTTCGAAGACAGACGGCGGCAGGTAGACCCCGGAGTCCAGCATCGAGTGGAAAAACGGCGCGTACCGGAACACTTCCTGGCCCTGGGCGTCGTCGTAGTTGTGGACGCCCCGCGCCGAGGTGCCGAAAGCCACCGAGAACAGGTTGCCGGCCCGCTGGATGGAATGGTCCACCCCGGCGGCATCCAGTGCCGAGGACAGCGCAGCGGAAAGCTCCAGCGAGCGTGCGTCGATGAACGAGTACACCTCAGGGGTGGCATGGGCCAGAGTTGCGACGCCGGCTGCCATGGCGACGGGGTTTCCGGACAGGGTGCCTGCCTGGTAGACGGGACCGAGCGGCGCAAGGTAGTCCATGATGTCGGCACGGCCGCCGAGAGCCGCCGTCGGCATGCCCCCGCCAATGACTTTGCCGAAGGTGAGGAGGTCCGGGCTCCACGGTTCGGCGGCGTCTGCCGCACCGCCGGTGAGGCCCCAGTAGCCCGAGTATCCGGTACGGAAGCCGGTGAGGACTTCGTCCACGATAAGCAGGGCGCCGTGTTCGCGGGTAATCCGCGAAAGTCCGGCGTTGAAGCCTTCGCCGGGCGTCACCACACCCATGTTGGCGGGTGCCGCCTCCGTAATGACGGCGGCGATGTTGCTGCCATGGGCGGCGAACGCGGCCTCCACGGCGGCGAGGTCGTTGTACGGAAGGACCAGGGTCTCGGCGGCGGTGGCGGCCGTGACGCCGGCGGAACCGGGCAGCGCCAGGGTGGCCACACCGGACCCGGCCGCGGCCAGGAGTCCGTCGAGGTGGCCGTGGTAGCAGCCGGCGAACTTGATGACCAGGTCGCGTCCGGTGAAGCCGCGGGCCAGGCGGATGGCGGTCATGGTGGCTTCAGTTCCGGTGGACACCATCCGGACGCGTTCGGCAGCCGGCACCCGTTCCTTGACGATCGCAGCCAGGTTGGCTTCGTCCGGAGTAGAGGCACCGAACGAGAGTCCGCGGTCCACGGCGGCGTGGACCGCCTCGAGCACGGCCGGGTGGGCGTGGCCGAGCAGCGCGGGACCCCACGAGCACACCAGGTCCACATACTCGGCACCGTCGGCATCGGTCAGGTACGCGCCTTTTGCGGACACCATGAACCGGGGGGTCCCGCCCACGGAACCGAAAGCCCGGACGGGGGAGTTGACGCCGCCCGGCATGAGCTGGCGTGCACGGTCGAAGAGTGCCTCATTGCGAGGAGAGCTGGAAGTCATGGTTCCTATTCTTTCAGTTTCCGGATGCGTGCCCGGACAGGAGCTGGGCCACCCGGGGTGCCACCGCTGTACCAAGCAGTTCAATGGACCGCATCATCGCGGTGTGTGGCAGGGAGCCGCTGCTGTACTTGAGATCAAAGCGGTCCACGCCCAGGTTCCGTTTGAGCAGGACGATCTTGCGCGCAACCGTCTCAGCTGACCCCACATAGAGGGCGCCTTCGGGGGTGCACATAGCGTCGAATTCGTGCCGGCTTCCCGGACCCCAGCCGCGTTCGGCTCCGAGCCTGTTCCGGAGTCCCAGCCAGTGCGGGAAGAACTCCTCGCGCGCTTCCTCGTCTGTTTCGGCCACATGTCCGGGCGAATGGGTGGCCACCTGCTGCATCGGGTGTCCGTATTTGGCCATGGCCTCGCGGTAAAGGTTGGCCAGCGGAGCGAAGGATCGCGGTTCGCCGCCGATGATCGCGAAAATAATCGGGTAGCCGTATTGCGCGCAGCGCAGCACGGACTCAGGGGTTCCGCCTACGCCGATCCAGGCCGGCAGCAGATGGTGCTCCAGCGGCGGATAGACGCTCAGCCCGTTGACGGCCGGACGGGTCCGCCCTTCCCAATGGACGGGCTTCTGCGCGCGGACCTTGTCAAAGAGTTCGAGCTTTTCCTCGAAGAGGATCTCGTAGTCGGCAAGGTCCAGGCCAAACAGCGGGAAGGATTCAATGAAGGACCCGCGGCCCAGCATGACTTCCGCGCGGCCGCTGGAGATGGCATCCACCGTGGAGAAACGCTGGAAGACGCGGATGGGGTCATCCGAGCTCAGCACGGTCACGGCCGACCCCAGCCGGATGCGCTTGGTCCGCGCTGCGGCGGCGGCCAGGAACACCTCGGGTGCCGAGACGGCGTAGTCCTTGCGGTGGTGCTCCCCCACGCCAAAGGCATGGAGCCCGACGTCGTCCGCCAGCTCCGCCTGTTCCAGCAGCTGGCGAAGCACTTGCGCGTGCGGCACCGGGTGCCCGTCGGGGTACACCCCGACGTCGCCAAAAGTGTTCAGGCCGAGCAGGACCTTCCCGGGGCCGACGGGAGCGGTGGGGCTGTGGGCGGGCGCCGCGGCGGGGGCCAAAGGCCCGGCGTCTCCGGTACCGGACGCCTCGCTCATCGGGACTCCTTCAGCCAGCCGGCGAGCTCGGACGCCCAGTAGGTCAGGACCATGTTGGCTCCGGCCCGCTTGATGCCGAGCACGGATTCGGTAATGGCCGCGCGCCGGTCGATCCAGCCATTGGCGGCGGCCGCCTCGATCATGGAGTACTCCCCCGAGATCTGGTAAGCAGCCACGGGCACGGTGCTGATGGCCGCGACATCGGCGAGGATGTCCAGGTAGCTCATGGCGGGTTTCACCATCACCAGGTCGGCGCCTTCGGCCAGGTCCAGCTCCACTTCGAGGAGGGCTTCGCGGCGGTTGGCGGCGTCCATCTGGTACGTGCGGCGGTCGCCCTTGAGCTGGGAATCCACGGCTTCCCGGAACGGACCATAGAACGCGGAGGCGTACTTTGCGGCGTACGCCACCACGGCCGTGTTGGTGTGCCCGGCGTCTTCCAGCGCCTGCCGGATCACGCCGATCTGGCCGTCCATCATTCCCGAGGGGCCAAGCATGTGCGCCCCGGCGTCCGCCTGCGCCACGGCCATCGCCGCGTAGATTTCCAGCGTCGCGTCGTTGTCCACGTAGCCTTCGTCATCGAGGACGCCGCAGTGGCCGTGGTCGGTGAATTCGTCCAGGCACACGTCGCTCATGACCACCAGGTCATCGCCCACTTCAGCGCGGACGTCCCGGATGGCCTTGTTGAGCACTCCGTCGGGATCCAGCGACGCGGTACCCCGGGCATCGCGCTCGGCGGGGATGCCGAAAAGCATGATTCCGCCGACACCCAGTTCCACGGCCTCGGCCGCTGCCTTCTTGAGCGAATCGGTGGTGTGCTGCACCACGCCGGGCATGGAGGCGATGGGGTTGGGTTCCGTGAGCCCCTCGCGGATGAACGCGGGAAGGATCAGCTCCGGGGCCGCCAGTCGGTTTTCGGCCGTCATCCTGCGCATGGCCGGGGTGGTGCGGAGCCGGCGGGGGCGGTGGGTCGGGAAGCTCATGTTCTGTCCTTCACGTAGGTCTCGGTGGCGGGCGGTGGGGTGGCATGTCCTGGTGCAAGGGCCTCGATGACGGCGGACACCAGGCCGGATGTTGTTGGTTCCTCAGCGACGGCGGCCACCGGCAGGCCCAGCGACTCCGCCTCAGCTGCCGTTGAACGTCCGATCGCCACGAACCTGCACTCGCCGAGCGGCGACAGCCCGGCATGGATGCGGCGGGCAGCGCTGGGTGAAGCAGCGACGACGGCGTGGAGCCGCCCGGCGTCGAGCTCGGCTTTTGCTTCGGCAGGGGTGAGCACTCCAGTGCCCGGGGGCGCGGCTGACGCATCGTTGCCGACGGAAGGGGTGAAGCTGCGGGCCGGATCGGCCGGATAGTCCACCGTGTGATAGGCGGTGACAGCCTGAACCCTGGCGCCTAGTGATTCCAGCCCCTCGGCAAGCCGGGCATCTGCTATGTCTGCCTGGGGCAGGAATACGCTGCCTTGGCCTTGCGGCCAGATGTCCAGGAGTCCGACGCCGGACTGGAGCCGGGCCGGGGCCAGGTCAACAGTGATTCCGCGTAATTCCAGTTCGCGACGTGTGGCGGGGCCAATGGTGGCCACTTGGAGGGAGCCGGGCAGCCACCGGCTCAGCGTGGAGCCCCGTTCACGGGCGAGCTCCTCGAGGGCCTGCACGGTGGTGACGCTGCTGATCACCAGCCAGGTGTACGCGCCGGCGCCCAGGGCGTCGAAGGCGACTTCCAAGGAGTGCAGGTCCCGGGCGCGTTCGAAGTCGATCAGCGGCAGCAGCAGCGGTTCGGCGCCGGTTTCCCGAAGGGCCGCGAGGAGCGCCCCTGCCCGGTCCGGGCTGCGTGTGACCAGGACGCGGGCGCCCTCGAGGACGCGCAGCCCGTGGCGGCCCTCACCGCGGGCACTGCGCCGCCCCATCATCTGCCCGGCTCCGCCGGTTCAGGAAGCGGCAAGGTCCGCGATGTCGGCTGCACCGGCTGCCAGCAGCGCCTCAGCCAGTTCGATGCCAAGAAGCGTCGCGCCGACCTCGGTGAGCCCGTCCGTCGCCCGCTTGTCGCGGACGGTGGCTGACCCGTCGACAGCGCAGACGGCGGCCTCCAGGTAGAGCATGCTTCCCTTGCGGAAGGCGTAGGCACCCACCGGGGCTGCGCACCCTGCCTCCAGACGGGCCAGGAGCGCCCGTTCGGCCGTAACCGCGAGCCTGGTGTCCGTGTCGTCCAGGGCTGCCAGCGCCTGGGCCAGCGGCCCCTGGGACCCTTCGGTGGATCCCGTTCTTCGCGGAGCGTCCGCAGTGCGGCACTCGATGGCAAGCGACCCCTGGCCGGCGGCCGGAAGCATGACATCTGTTTCGAGATATTCGCTAACGGTGTCCAGCCGGCCGATGCGCTCGAGGCCGGCGGCGGCCAACACGACGGCGTCGAGGTCGCAGGATTTGCCCAACACCACGGCATCCGTGGTGTTGCCCGGCAGGCCGGGAACACGACCCAGGCGGGTGTCCACGTTGCCACGGATGTCCACGACGTCAAGGTCGGGACGGGCCGCGCGGAGCTGCGCCGCTCGGCGCGGGGAACCGGTTCCCACCCGGGCGCCCTGCGGGAGGTCGGCCAGCTTGAAACCGTCGCGCGCGCAGAGCACGTCACGGACGTCGACGCGCTTCGGCGTCGCGGCGAGGTTCAGCCCGGGCGCGGCTCCGGTGGGCAGGTCCTTGAGCGAGTGCACGGCAACGTCGCAGTCGTCCCGCAGGAGCGCCTCCCGCAAGGCCGCCACAAAAACTCCCGTGCCGCCCATCTGCGAGAGCGAACCGGTCAGGACGTCCCCGTCCGTCCTGATGTGCACCAGTTCCACGGGGAACCCGCCAATGGCGGCGAGCTGGTCGGCTGTTTGCTGGGTCTGGGTCAACGCCAGCTTGCTGGCACGCGTCCCGATGCGGACCGTCACAGTGAGTCCTGTCCCGCCGCCTGGGCAGCCGGAGTGTCAGCCGAACCCGAAGGGTAGGGGGCGTGGCCTGTGCCCACTGAGGTGTCAGCTCCTGCGATGGTGGGCTTCTTGCCCCGGAAGTTGGCGCAGCAGCCGGGGCGGCAGACGTCATACCAGGGCCCCAGGTCGGTGAGGTGCGGCCGGTCGGCAATATTGTTCGCGGCAGTGCGCTCACAGACCAGGTCCACGATGCCGCTCACGAATTTGCGGTGCGTGCCGGGGGTGGGCACCCGGGTTGCGGACAGGCCAAGGTTGCGGCACGTTTCCAGCGCTTCGGTGTCCAGGTCCCAGACAACCTCCATGTGGTCGCTGACGAAACCCAGGGGGACGATCACGATTCCCTTGACACCCTCGCCGGCAAGCTCCTCGATGGCGTCGTTGATGTCCGGTTCGAGCCACGGAACGGACGGAGCACCGGAACGGGACTGGTAAACGAGGGACCATGGGGCGGTCAGGCCCGATTCTTCCTCGACACGTCGGATGACCTCGGCGCCGGATGCCAGGTGCTGCGCCACGTAGGCCGAGCCTTCAGCGAAGGTGCGCGGTTCACCCTCGGAGCGTCCGGCAGCTTCAGCGTCACGCGTCGGAATGGAGTGCGTGGCGAACAGGATGTGGACCGGTGCGTCCGGAGTACCGGCCGCGGCAAGCTGGGCGCGGACGTCGGCAAGGCCGGCAGCGGTCCCTTCCACGAAGGGCTCCACGAAGCCCGGGTGGTCGAAGTACTGGCGGACTTTGTCCACTTCCAGCTTCCCGTCCAGGCCGGTCTCGGTCAGCGCCATGCCGATGTCCTCGCGGTACTGGCGGCAGCTGGAGTAGCAGGAGTAGGCGCTCGTGGTGACCATGAGGACCTTGCGGTGGCCGGCGTCGTACACGTCCTGGAGGGTCTGCGGAATGTAGGGGTCCCAGTTGCGGTTGCCCCAGAAAACGGGCAGGTTGATGCCCCTGGCCGAGAGTTCCGCTTCGATCCCGGCCTTGAGCTCGCGATTCTGCTGGTTGATCGGGCTGATGCCCCCGTTGGCACGGTAGTGGTGCGAAACCTCTTCAAGCCGTTCGTCGGGGATTCCGCGCCCCCGGGTGACATTGCGGAGGAAGGGGATGACGTCATCCTGGCCCTCAGGCCCGCCGAATGAGGCGAGGAGGACGGCGTCGTATTCCTTCGGAGCCATACGCCCGGATTCGGTGACCGGGTTGACGGCCGTCACCGAGGCCGGTGCCTCCTGTGATTCAAGCGGGCTCATGCGAGGACCTCGGCGATCTCGCCGGCGGTGACCCGCCGGCCGGTGTAGAAGGGGATTTCTTCGCGGACATGGTGCCGGGCCTCGGTGGCGCGCAGGTGGCGCATCAGGTCCACGAGGTCCACCAGTTCAGGGGCCTCAAGGCCGAGGATCCATTCCCAGTCGCCCAGGGCGAAGGAGGAGACAGTGTTTGAGATGACCTGCGGGAAGTCGCGGCCCAGCAGTCCGTGGTCGCGAAGCATGGCGCCGCGTTCCGCGTCGGGGAGCAGGTACCACTCGTAGGAGCGGACGAACGGGTACACGCACAGCCATTCGGCCGGTTCCACGCCGCGGGAAAATGCCGGGGTGTGGTTCTTCGCAAATTCCGCCTCGCGGTGCACGCCCATGGCGGACCAGGCGATCTCGGTGCCGGCGAAAAGCGTGCTGCGGCGGATGTCACGGACGGCCTGCTGCAGGGCCTCGGGCTTGGGCCCGTGGAGCCACACCATAATGTCCGCATCCGCACGCATTGCCGAAACGTCGTAGCTGCCCCGGTGGACCACTCCTCCGTCGGCCAGGCGGCCCAGCAGGGCTTCGAAGTCCGCGGCAGCATCGCCGCTGCGGGTTACGTCGGAGGAGCGCTTGAATACCGTCCAGAGAGTGAAGAACTGCTCTGTTTCTTCGGCTACTGAATTTTCGGTTTTACTGACAGATTCGGCAGAAGTGTGGCTCATGGTTACCAGTCTGCCCCTTCAATGCCACGTAAGTCGAAACAGCACACTTCTACAACGTGTAGAAGTGTGCTATTTCACATATTTAGGCGATTGGGCCGGGAAGGACAGCGGACGGCCGGCTTAGATCCGACGCATCCGGACGTAGGCAACGCCTGCGGCGCAGGCCAGTGCCACAAGTCCGGCACCCCACCAGACCTGGGGCGACAATTCACCGACGGGCGAAACGCTCACAGCCGACCGCATCACCGGGGCGCTGGACACGCCGTAGCCCGGGCCGGAAAGGGGAACGACGCCGGCAGAGGTCAGGACGGCCATGTTAGCCGGACCGAACATGTTCGTGGTCTTCCATGCGGACGCCGGAGCAGCCGCAGCGGGCCCCGCGGCCTTGCTGCCTGATGGCCGGGCCGCCCCGGCCGGGGCAGGCACTCCAGCCGACGGACCGGGAGTGGTTGTCCCGGTTGCGGGAGCAACGGGTGCGGAAGATCCGGGGAGAACCGGCGGAGCCGCCGGAATGCCGGCGGGTGCCGATCCGGTGCCCGGGGCAGGTGCCGCAGGCGCCTGCGGCGGAACTGCAGCTCCGCCGGCGGGCGATGGTGCGGGAGTTCCCGACGGCGGAACGGTGCCTCCGGAGGGCGACGGCACTGACGGAGACGGGGTGGGTGACGTCGGCACGGGCGACGGCGCGGGCGTGACGGGGTCGGTCGTCGGAGTCGGCGACGGCGTGGGCTGGGTCCGCTGCCCCGGCGGTTTCGGCTTGCCGTTTCCCGGTGCGGACGGGCGGGTGGGATCCGGCTTGGGACCCAGGACCACGGATGCCCAGACATCCAGCGAAGGAACGCCCGCTTGCACGGACGTCGTGGCGGCGGCGTCGGCGCCGTCCGTAGTGTCCGGAGCCGGGACGAGGGAGACAGCGTTGGATGCAGGAACACCTGCGGAAAGGACTAGTACCGCTCCGAGCGCCGCTGCTGCAGTGCCGCGCCGAAGACCCCCATGGAAACCAGTCAGCGTTCGAGTTTCTTCGGACTTCTGAATGACCATAGTCATCGACCCTAGCCAGAAATACGTGCCATTAGAAACTTGCAAAGGAGCCCGGCACACGTTACTCGCGGGCTAGCGTAGAACGTCCGCAACCTGCCTTTTGGTGTCATCCACCACGGCGGCCAGGCCGTTGCCGGCCAGCCACCCGCCCACCATCACGAGGCTTCCTTCAGCGGCGCAGACCCTGCGGACCTGCGCCACCCGCTGGCGGTGGCCCACGGCGGCGAACGGCAGCACTCCGCCCCAGCTGACAACGTCCCAGTCGAGCACGTCATCGGCTGTGACAGGCACCGTCAGGAGGGAGGAGGCATCCCGTAAAGCAGCCTGAAAAAGCCCCTCGTCACCGGCCCCCGGCCCGGCACCGCCCGGCGGGCCGGCGGCGGCATCCTGCGCCTCGGGGCTGCCATCCTGCCGCGGCCCCTCTCCCCGGCCGTAGGACAGCCGGACGACATGGGTGCCGGGCCCCGACGCCGCCGCCAGCCAGTCCCATTTCGCGGTGGCGTGGGTCAGCGCTTTGGCCTGGATGCCGGGTGTCTGCGGAGCCACCAGGATGCCGGTTCCGCGCGGCCGGCGGTCCAGTTCCGGGAGGTCAACAACAAGGGTCACAAGCTTTACATCGGGACCGGCGTCGGGCCGGTGCTCCGTCAAGCCGGGTACGGCATCCTGCAGCAGCCCGACGGCGGAGGGGCCGTCAAGCGCCACTACCAGCAGGCCGGCGTCGTACATCCGTTCCCCCGCCGAAACCCGCCAGCCGTCCGCGGTCCTGGCCACAGCGTCCGCCCGCGTACCGGTGAGGAGTGTCACGCCGCGACGCCGCAGTTCGGCTACCAGCGCGGTGACCAGCGAGTGCATGCCGCCCCGCAGTCCGGCGACCGCGGATCCGGCTTTGGCACCCTGCGCTGCGGTTCCACGGCGCTGGGCGGCAACGGCGGCTGCCAGGGAGCCATGGGTCCGTATGCCGGCCCGGACTCCGGGCGCCACCATGTCAACGTCGAGCAGCGCCGGATCGGCTGAATGGACGCCGCCCACCACAGGTTCCACGAGGCGTTCCAGGACGCGGCGGCCCATCCGCTGCCGGACCAGGGCCGACACGCTGGTGATGGCCGCGCGGGTCCCCACCGAAGCCGGGAGGAACCTGTCCACGGAAGCGCGGAGGGAGCCTGCGAACCCCAGTGTCCGCCGGACTTCGGGGTCCCACGGGTTGGCCGGAATACCCAGGACACCGGTTTTGGGCAGTTCCCGGGCACCCTCGGGGAGCTGGACCCAGGCCCCGCCAGGATGGGGCGCAACAATTTTGCCGGCGATGCCGAGCTCCGCCGCGAGGTCCGCCACGGCACTCGAGCGGGTGGCGAAAGACTCCGCCCCGCTGTCCAGCGTCAGGCCTCCCACCACGTGGCTGCCTACGCAGCCGCCCCAGGCCTCGCCGGCTTCCAGGACGGTGACGTGCCGGCCTGCTTTGGCAAGCTCCAGGGCCGAGAGCAGACCCGAAATGCCGCCGCCCACCACCACGGCCGAGGTCACGGACGGTTCCGGCGTGGCTCCGCTCACCGGATTACTCCGGGGAAATGGAGTGAATGAGTTCGACGACGCGCGTCAGGACGTCCGGGTCGGTCTCCGGCGGCACGCCGTGGCCCAGGTTCAGGACGTGTCCGGGTGCGAAGGATCCCGCCTTGATAACTTCCCGGACGTGGGCCTCGAGGACTGCCCACGGGGCTGACAGCAGCGCGGGGTCGATATTGCCCTGCAGCGGCACAGTGCCGCCCAGCCGGCGGTTGGCTTCGTCCAGCGGAAGCCGGTAGTCGACCCCCACCACGTCGACGCCGACGTCGCGCATCGCCACCAGCAGTTCCGATGTACCGGTTCCAAAGTGGATCAGTGGCGCGCCGAGATGGCGGACGTGGTCCAGCGCGCGGGCGGAGGCCGGGGCCACGAAGCGTTTGTAATCGGCCAGTCCCAGCGAGCCCGCCCAGGAATCGAACAGCTGGCCCGCGGAAGCGCCGGCTTCCAGCTGGGCGCGCAGGAACATGCCGGACGCGTCGGCAGCCCAGTTGGCCAGCGCATTCCAGGTTTCAGGATCTGCGTGCATCATGGTGCGCGGGCCGAGGTGGTCGCGGGAAGGCTTGCCTTCCACCATGTACGCGGCGAGGGTGAACGGCGCGCCCGCAAAACCGATCAGCGGGGTCTTGCCCAGCTGGGCCACGGTGAGCCGGACGGCTTCCCGGATGGGCTCCAGCGCTTCCCAGGTCAGCTGCGGGAGTGCCGCGACGTCCTCGGCGGTGCGGACCGGCTTGTCCAGGACCGGACCGACGCCCGGAACGATGTCCACTCCCACGCCGGCGAGCTTCAGCGGAATGACGATGTCCGAAAAGAAGATGGCTGCGTCGACGTCGTGCCGTCGCACCGGCTGCAGCGTGATCTCCGAGGCCAGCTCGGGTCGCAGGCAGGAGTCCAGCATGGCCACGCCTTCGCGCACCTTCAGGTACTCGGGCAGGGAGCGTCCTGCCTGCCGCATGAACCAGACGGGACGGCGGGTCGGCTTGCCGCCGCGGTAGGCGGTGATGAGCGGCGAATCAGCCGTGCGGCCGTCCATCAGCGGGTGTCCTGCATCCAGGGTGGCATCGGAGAACGGGACGTCGGATACCGTGCCGTTGGACGTTGCAGCGCTTGAAGTCATGACTCCGATTGTCCCTAAAATCGATCGCAAAAGATAACGACAGGCTGTCATCCGCGGCCCGCCGCGGACCTCCGTGGCGGGAATCACAGCCCCTGGTGCCCTTTGCCACGGAGCTTTGTTGTTCTCCGCCGCGAGTCAAAAGCTATGATTGTGATGCTGTGGTTCTTTTTTCATTGGTGGCTACACACGCCGACATCGACCTCGAGACCGTTGCTCAACTGAGCACCGGTGCTTCCGAGCTGGCTACATCCGCACTCTCCGGGTCACCGGCCGTGAAGGGTGCGGTGGTGCTTGCCACCTGCAACCGCTTCGAAATCTATGGCGAAGCGCCCCACCCTGATGACGTGGAAGCGGCACGGGCCGCCCTTGTCGCCCAAATAAGTGAACGCACCGGGCTCAACGAGCAGCTGGTCTCCCGCTCATTCAATACCCGCACAGGCGGCGAGGTCAGCCAGCACCTTTTCGCCGTGAGCTCCGGCCTGGACTCGGCAGTGGTGGGCGAACGCGAAATCGCCGGACAGGTTCGCCGCGCTCTCATCAATGCCCAGCACGAAGGCACTGCCAGCTCCGGCCTCGTCCGCCTCTTCCAGGCCGCGTCCAAGACCGCCAAGGATGTCGGCGCCCAGACTGCGCTGGGATCACGGGGACTGTCCATCGTCTCGGTGGCCCTGGATCTGGCCACCGACCTTTCCGAGAACCCCGACTGGTCCGCCAAGAAGGCTGTGGTCTTCGGTACCGGCGCCTATGCCGGGGCCACCATGTCGTTGCTCCGTGAACGCGGCTGCACGGACATTTCCGTCTTTTCCTCCTCCGGACGCGCCGAAGGCTTCGTGGCAACGCGCGGAGGCAAGGCCCTCGACTCCGATACACTTCCCGCCGCAGTGGCCGCAGCGGATGTCATGATCGGCTGCAGCGGCTCTGACACCCGTGTGGAAGCGGAGGAGCTCGCCCGCGTGCGGGCCGGGTCCGCCCAGACGCTGATCGCCATCGATCTGGCACTTACCCATGATTTCGATCCGGCCGTTGGAGAGCTCGACGGCGTGGAGCTGCTGACGCTCGAATCCGTGCGGCTCGCTGCCCCCCAGGAGCAGGCCGAGTCGCTGGCGCAGGCCAGCGGCATTGTCACCGGCGCCGCCGCAGCTTTTGAACAGGAGCGCGAAGCCAGGTCCGTCGACTCGGCGATCGTCGCCCTGCGCCGCCACACCATGAATGTCCTTGACGCCGAAATGGAGAAGGTCCGGGCACGCCACGGCTGCACCGCCGCCGCCGAGGAAGTCGAGTTCGCACTGCGCCGGATGGTCAAGCAGTTGCTGCACGTTCCCACCGTCCGCGCCCGTGAGCTGGCCTCCAACGGACAGCAGGAGCAGTACATCGCGGCACTTGATGCGCTGTACGGCATCACCGTTGAGCAGCCGGCCGCGGCTCCGGCCGCCGAATGCCCCGTGGACCACGGCCGGGCAGGCCAGGCGCCGGCTGACGTCCGGCGGGAAACCGCCTAGCTTCCCTTACACTGCCGGGCAGGCAGGAACGCCGGCAGGCAGGAACTCAGCCGGAGGCGTTCACCCCGATCATCCGCGCCGAGAGCGCCCACAGTCGCGCGCTGCAACCGAGGGATCCACGGCGTGCGCATCCACTCCCCTGAACCGGGCTTCGGAGCTTCCCGTCCGGGTGGGCTCCGCAATGTCGAAATCCTCGCCGTCGGGCCCCGCTCCGGTGCGGCCATCCCGGCCGCCTCCAGCCCCTGACGTGCATGCTCCGCCCTCCGCGCCCCCACCAGGACACAGGCACCGGCGGAGATCGGGCGGTGGTCCGGCTGTTCAGTAAACCGGCTTGCCCGGCTCCACTTCGCGCACCCAGGCCAGGATGCCGCCATCGAGATGGCTGACCCGCTGGTAGCCCGCCTTTTGGGCCGCGGCCAGGACCGCTGCGGAACGGGTCCCGGCCTTGCAGTGGAAAACGATGTCCTTGTCCTGGGGCAGCTCCGCCCAGGCCTCCCCCGCCAGGATCCTCCCCTGCGGGATGAGGACGGACCCGTCAATCCTGACGATGTCGTGCTCACCCGGCTCCCGGACGTCCACGAGGTCAAAGTCCTTCAGCCCCGCTTTGCGCGAAGCCAGCATGGTGGCCAGCTGCGTGGCCGTAACAGTGTTCTCTTTGGCCGCGGCCGGCTCCGGTACTATTCCGCAGAACGCCTCGTAGTCAGTGAGTTCCGTGATGCGTTCGGCCGCCGGATCCCGTGCCACTTTGATCTCCCGCCAGCTGCCGCCGAGGGCGTCGAACAGCGCGACGCGGCCCAGCAGGGACCGCCCGACGCCGGTGATCAGTTTGACCGCTTCGGTCACCATGAGCGAGCCTACGGCGGCGCACAGCATCCCGAACACGCCGCCTTCGCCGCAGGACGGCACCGAGCCGGCCGGCGGTGCCTCAGGGTAGAGGTCGCGGTACGTCGGGCCGTGCTCTTCCCAGAACACGCTCACCTGGCCGTCGAAGCGGAAGATGGAGCCCCAGACATAGGGTTTGCCGAGAATGGCGGCGGCGTCGTTTACCAGGTAGCGCGTGGCGAAGTTGTCTGCGCCGTCCAGGATGAGGTCGTAGCCCGCGAACAGCTCCAGCGCGTTCGAGGCGTCGAGCCGCACGTTGTGGAGCCGGACGTCCACCAAGGGGTTCAGCGCGGCAATGGAGTCGCGTGCCGACTCGATCTTGGACCGGCCCACGTCCGCAACGCCGTGGATGACCTGGCGCTGCAGATTACTCAGGTCAACGGCGTCGTCGTCGACGATTCCCAAGGTTCCCACCCCTGCGGCGGCAAGGTAGAGGAGGGCCGGCGAGCCCAGGCCGCCGGCACCGATGACCAGGACCTTGGCGTTCTTGAGCCTGCGTTGGCCCAGCGCGCCGATCTCCGGAATGATGAGGTGGCGGGAGTAGCGCTCCACCTCTTCGGCGGTCAGGGCATCCGCCGGTTCCACGAGCGGATCCAGGGTTGCGGGGACAGCAGTTGCGGTGAACGTGGAAGCCATACTTCAATGTATGCCCGAAGATGCCGCAAGGTCATATTACCCGCGCGTAAAGTGTAGGTAACTGCAATGGAAAGAAGGCCAACAGTGGTTCATCATGCACCGGTTGATCGGACACAGGCCGGGAAGGCAGCCGCGGGACAAGCGCGGGCCGGCGGTGCGCGCTCGGCGCGGCTCCCGCGTGACGAACGACGCGCCCAGTTGCTGGCGGCCGCCCAGGAAGTCTTTGTGGCCAATGGATACCACGGCGCCGCCATGGACGAGATCGCTGAGACGGCCCATGTCAGCAAACCGGTGCTGTACCAGCACTTCCCTTCCAAACGCGAGCTCTACCTCGCCCTGCTGGACAGCCACCTCAGTGCCCTGACCGAGCTTATGATGGGCGCACTGAATTCCACCGATGACAACGATGAGCGCGTCCAGGCGGTCATGCGCGCCTACTATCACTTCATTGCCAGCGATGACCAGGCGCACCGCCTGGTGTTTGAATCGGACCTGATCAATGACGCCGACGTCAGTTCCAGGCTCGAAACATTCAACAAGACGTTTGCCGACGCCATTGCGCGGGTCATCGCCGAGGACACGAAGCTCCCCATGCTGGAGGCCCAGTTGCTGGGTCGCGGACTCGCCGGCATGGCGCAGGTCAGTGCGCGCTACTGGCTTGAAACCGACGGAAACCTGGACCTCGATGTGGCCAGCGACCTGATCTATCGTTTAGCTTGGCGCGGAATCTCGCGCTTTCCCAAGGAAACCTAGACTACAAATAGAGAACACCTTTAGAACTTTGATTGGCTGGGAGGCCTCGCTGTGGAAGTAAAGATCGGCATTCAGAACATTGGCCGCGAAATTGTGATGGAATCGGCTCAGGATGCTGACGCGGTAGCAAAGCTCGTCGAGGAATCCATTACCAAGGGCGCCGAACTGCGCCTGACTGACGAAAAGGGCCGTGTGATCATCATTCCCGCCAACGTCCTGGGTTACGTGGAGATCGGCGCCGAGGAAGCCCGCCGCGTCGGTTTCGGCCAACTCTAGGCCGCCGCTTCACCTGTCCGAAACGCCCTGCAGCAAGGAGTTCGCTGAATGCTTTCCCTGGTAATCGTGGCCCTCGTGACTGTGGCCGCAGGCTTTGTTGTCTGGGCCAACGACAGGCGGCATGCCAAGTACGGCATCGGCATGCCTGCAGGGGTGGCCACTGCGGTGGGGATGCTGAGCTGGATCATCTTCATGGCAGCAGGGCTTGGTTACCAGCCCGGCCTGACGTGGATTCCGTGGGTGCTGCCCATGGTCCTGGGCACCGGGGCGGCTCTCGCCGCCGCGGTGTACCTGGGCCGGAAGCGTGCCGTGCATGACACGAAAGAGCTCACCGCCGCGCTGCGGCTCTAACTACGTGAGGCGCCGGGCGGGGGGTATTTGCCGGGCTCCGCGGAGGCCGACACAGCGGCGGCTGCCCGGCTGACGGCCGCGGCTGCGGCGACGTCACGCCCTGTCACCCGTGTGCCGGCGTCGTGTGAGCTGAAGCGGATGAACACCCTGTTGTACCGCCAGTCCAGATCGGGATGGTGGTTTTGTTCCTCAGCCAGGCGCCCGACGGCGGCAATCAGCTCAAGCGCAGCGGCCGCCGTCGGCGCCTTGAAGACGGTCACCAGAGCACCCGGCTGGTAGAGCCAGTCGGAAAGTTCCGCGAGTGCGGCGTCAATCTGGGTTTGGGTAAGAATATCTTCCGTGCCGGTCATCACTGGCTCCTTGGATGGTCCGCCTACAGGAACTCCGCCCGGCCTTCCATGGCCGACGAGGCGAGGGCGTGCTCGCGGCGCGGAATCCGTCCTGCCGCCTTCGCCAGCCTACCGGCGATGACTGCGTGTTTGAAGGCCTCCCCCATCATCGCCGGGTTCTGCGCCCGGGTCACTGCTGTCGCCAGCAGTACCGCATCGCACCCCAGTTCCATGGCGAGCGCCGCGTCGGACGCCGTGCCGATGCCGGCATCCAGCACCACGGGAACGGATGCCCTCGAAACGATGAGCTCAATGTTGTGCGGGTTCAGGATGCCCAGGCCGGTGCCGATCGGGGACCCGAGGGGCATCACGGCGGTGGCCCCGAGGTTCTCCAGCCGAAGCGCCAGCACGGGGTCGTCATTCGTGTAGGCGAACACCTTGAACCCGCGGTTTACCAGCTGCTCGGTGGCGTCCACCAGCTCCACGGCGTCCGGCAGCAGGGTGTGTTCGTCGGCGATCACTTCAAGCTTCACCCAGTCAGTCTCCAGCGCCTCCCGCGCCAGTTCCGCCGTCATCACGGCGTCCCGTGCGGTGAAGCAACCGGCGGTGTTGGGCAGGACCCGGATGTTGTGGTCCACCAGGAGCTGGAAGAGCGAGCCTGTTTCGGCCGGCGAGTAGCGGCGCATGGCCACGGTGGTCAGTTCCGTTCCGGATGCGATCAGGGCGGCCCCCAGCCCATCGAGGCTGGGGGCACCGCCGGTACCCATGATCAACCGTGATCCCAGCGGCACGCCGTCCACGATGAAGGCGTCCGCCGCAGCCTGCTGCCCGGTCCCTGCCGTGCCGGCAACCGTTGTTCCTGCCATGATGCTCAACCTCCCTGTACCGCGGTAACAAGTTCGACGTCGTCGCCCTCGGCCAGTGCCGTGACGAACCATTGGCTGCGCGGCACCACCTCGGAATTCCGCGCTACCGCCACGCCCAACTTTTGGCCGTCGGCAGCCTGCCCGTTTGGCGCGAGGTTCCTGCCGGTGACCTGGCTGACGAGGGTGGTGACGGACGCGCCGTCGGCCACCGCGTGTGCCGTGCCGTTCAGTGTGATGTTCATGCTGTTTCCTTGTTCGGGTCAATTGTGACGGTGTGCGCGGGAGTTGCCGGTCCGGCCGAAACGCCGGAAAACCGGTCGGGCCGGAACGGGGTCCAGCGTGGATCGGCGTCGCCGTCCATCAGCTGCCTGCAGATGGACGCCGCGGCAGGAGTGAGCAGGACGCCATGCCGGAAAAAGCCGGTGGCAATGATCAGCCCCTCAATATCCATGCCGGTTCCTGCGGCCGCTACTCGGCCCAGCAGCGGCGCGTTGTCCGGCGTTCCCGGACGGGCCCTCGCCGTGGCTTCGAGCAGTTCCAATTCGGCGACGGCGGGGACCAGCACCTGCGCATCGCGGAGCAGCTGGTAGACGCCGCCGGCGGAAACGGCCGATCCTGCGGGTGTTACGGGCCCCGCAGGCGCCGTAACGGCGGTGCCGATGCCCGCTCCTGACAGCGAATCTTCACGCTGCGTGGCCCCAATAACCACGGTGCCGTCCTGCCGGGGCACGATGTAGACGGGAACTCCGTGGACCATTCCACGGACCGTGGATGTCACCAGGGGTTGCAGGTAGGCGGGGACGCGCAGGCGCAGGATGTCGCCGTACACCGGGCGCAGCGGCAGCTGAAGTCCGGGAGGCATTCCGCCCAGGGACGCGGATTCCAGTCCGTTGGCAATGATTGTTTCGCCAGCGTGCACGGTTCCTCCCCCGGCCAGGCTGACGCCGCTGACGCGCCCGTCCTCCCAGAGCAGGCCGGCGGCCCGGTCACACACGGCGGCCCCTGGCAGGAGCTCCGCGATCCGGGCGAGGAGTTTGCGGGGATCCACCTGATGGTCGGCCGGGATGTCGAAGGCGCAGGATATCCCGGGGCTCAGCAGCGGCTCCCGTGCCCGGGCTTCCCTGACCGTCAGCGGTTCCACCGTTAGGCCGCTGGCCTGCTGGACGGCGCGCAGGTCGGCGAGCGCCCGGCGGTCTGCGGCGTCGGCACCCACGGCGAGGGTCGCCGTCGTAAGGTAGCCGGTGTCCGGGCCGTCGCCGCCGTGTTCATGGGAGGCACGCCCGGTTTCCAGGCCGGCCGCGAAGGCCGGCCACAGTCCCGAGGAGTGGAGCATGAGCTCCAGGAGGTCTTCCTCCTGGTAGTGGAGTTCGCTGACCGGCGCCAGCATGCCTGCGGCGGCCCAGCTCGCGCCCGTTCCCGGTGCGTCGTCGATGATCACCACGGACCTGCCCGACTTCCGGGCTTCCCAGGCGATGCCGTGGCCGATTACTCCCCCGCCGATCACGGCGACGTCTGCGCTGATGTGCACGCCGTGCCCGTCGCGACTGCGCGCGGGTGGGCGGGTGGGCGGGGATTGCGGGGTCATTGTCATCCTTCCCTACGCCGGTACTAACCGGATCAGGTCAAGCGGTCGGCTCTGACGCCCTCTCAGCCCTGCAGCTTTGTGACAGCTGCGGCGGGCTCCCGCGGTACTCCCCCAGTTTAGGGGAACTAGGCTTGTGCCATGACCGAGCAAGCTCTCCTTACTGATGCCCGCCTGTACCTCTGCACTGATGCCCGCACGGATCGCGGCGATTTTGCCGACTTCGTTGATGCCGCCTACGCAGGCGGCGTGGACATCATCCAGCTCCGCGACAAGGGCCTGGAAGCGGCCGAGGAGCTCGAGCTGCTCGAAGTACTGGAAACCGCGGCCCGCCGCCATGGCCGGCTGTGGTCGGTCAACGACCGCGCGGACATCGCCTCGCTCTCCGGCGCCCCGGTGCTTCATGTAGGGCAGAAGGACCTCCCCCTGGCGTCCGCCCGGAAGTTCCTCGGCGGTGAAGCCGTGATCGGCCTGTCCACGCACAGCCACGGGCAGATCGATGCCGCCATCGCCGCATCCCGTGGTGCGGGAGGCCTGGATTATTTCTGCGTCGGGCCGGTGTGGGCCACTCCCACGAAGCCGGGCCGTGCCGCCGTCGGCCTCGAGCTGGTCCGCTATGCGGCGGAAGCCGCCGGCAAAACGACTGCCAAAACAACTGGCGGCGTTGCGGGGCCAACGGTTGACGGGCCGCGCCTGCCGTGGTTCGCCATCGGCGGCATCGACCTGGGCAACGTAGAACAGGTGGCGGCTGCAGGAGCGGAGCGGATCGTGGTGGTCCGCGCCATCACCGAGGCCGACGACCCCGCCGCGGCCGCGAGGTCGCTGCTGGCGGCACTCGACGCCGGCGCATCCTGACTATCCGGTCAGGCCGAGCTGCGTCATCCGCTTGGAGTGCTTCTCCGCCAGACCGGCGATCAGCCCGCTGACCAGCTCTTTCGCGGCGGCACTGTCCTCGCCGCCGATCAGGCTTCCCAGGAACGCATGCTCGTAGCTGACGCGTCGCGCCTGGGTCAGTGCTTCGCCCAGCAGCCGCCTGCCCCATAGGGCAAGCCTCGACGCGAGCCTCGGATCATCGGCGAGCGCGCTCCTCAGCCGTTCGCGGAGAACTTCCGTTGTCTCGTCGGAGGCCTGGATCTGTTCGATGACGTCCCGCGTTCCGGCATCAACATAGCGGGAGATAGCCCGGTAGAAGTCTGCAGAAACCGTATCGATCACGTAGGCCTTCATCAGTGATTCGTACCAGTCGGCCGGGCGCGTCCGTGAATGGAAATAGTCCACGGCCGCCTGGAACGGCAGCATGGCATCCTCGGCGTCGATCCCCATGGCCTCAAGCCGGGCGCTCACCAGCTCGTAGTGCCGGAACTCCACCACGGCAATCCTGCCGAGCACGGCCCGGTCGTGAAGGGTCGGCGAATACCGCGCGTCAGAGGAGAACCTCTCGAAAGCTGACAGCTCGCCGTAGGCCATCATTCCGAACAAGTCTGCGACGAAACGGTTGTAGCGAGCGGTGTCAGCCGGGGATGAGCTCATCGTCCAAGACTAATGGCGCAAATGGAGCTAACCTGACTTTCGTGTCACATCATCACCTGACTCCAAATGTCCACGAACAGACCAACCGGCTGGCCGAAGCGCTGAACGCGCTGCGCACGGAGTTGGAGCTGCCCGGGCCCTTCCCTGACGATGTCCTGCGGGATGCGCTGGCGGCCATCGCGGAACATAAGATGCCTGACCTGGACCTCACCGATGTGGGCTTTGTGACCATCGATCCGCCGTCTTCCACTGACCTGGACCAAGCCCTCTTCATCGAGCGGTCAGGCGACGGGTACAAGGTTTTCTATGCCATCGCCGACGTGCCGTCCTTTGTGGCACCGGGCGGTGCGCTCGACGCCGAGACGCGCCGACGGGGGCAGACGTTCTACGCCCCGGACGGTCGGATTCCGTTGCACCCGGAGGTCATCAGCGAACAGGCCGGCAGCCTGCTTGCCGGCCAGTTGTGCGCCGCCTTCGTGTGGGAGTTCGACCTGGATGCGGCGGCCCAAGTGGTATCGGTGCTGGTGCGCCGGGCCAGGATCCGGAGCCGGGCGAAGCTCACCTATAAGGGAGTCCAGGCCGAGCTGGATTCCGGCAGTGCCGCCCCCGTCCTCCTGCTCCTGAGGGAGGTGGGGATCAAGCGCGTGGAACTTGAGCGGCTCCGCGGCGGCGCCAGCCTCAACATGCCGGAACAGGAAATCGAACAGCTGCCCGACGGCGGCTACCGCATCGTGGCGGCTCCGCCCCTCCCCGTGGAGGACTGGAATGCGCAGATCTCCCTCATGACCGGCATGGCTGCGGCTGACCTTATGCTCGAAGGCAAGGTCGGGATCCTGCGTACCATGCCCGCCCCCGACGAACGGTCGCTCCTTCATTTCAAGCGGCAGACAAACGCGCTCGGAAAGCCGTGGGACGGTGAGGCGAGCTACGGCGAGTACCTGCGCTCCCTTGACCCCACCGACCCCCGCCAGCTGGCCATCCTGCACTCCGCCGGGATGCTGTTCCGGGGCGCCGGTTACACGCCCTTTGACGGCACAGTGCCGGAGGACGCCATCCAGTCGGCCATCGGGGCCGCCTATGCACACACCACGGCACCGCTGCGCCGCCTGATCGACCGCTTCGTCCTGGTGATCTGTGAGGCGCTGAGCAACCGGACCGCGGTTCCCGACTGGGCCCGCGAGGCACTGCCCTCGCTGCCGGAAATCATGGGCGCCTCGGACCAGCTGGCGGCCAGGATGGAACGGCTGGCCCTGGATACGGTGGAAGCCGCCCTGCTCGTCAACCACATCGGGCAGGAGTTTGACGCCGTAGTCATCTCCGGGTCGAAACCGGGCAAGCCCAACGGGAACGGCGGGAACGGGAACGGCAACGGACCGTCCGGCATCATCCAGATCGCAGACCCGGCGGTGACGGCCCGGTGCCCCGGCGAACTCGAATCCGGCACCACGGTCCGGGTCAGGCTGATCTCGTCAGACATCCGCACGCGGGTGATCCGGCTTGAGCTGGTGGAGTGATTGCCGGCAGATTGCGGACCGCGTCCGGGGCGTCAGTCGGGGATGGTTGCGGGCAACAGCTAGACTGAGGGGGTAGTAATGGATGCCCGGTCGTTGATTTCCATGATTTTTGAATTCAACAAGCCCGCCCCTACGCGATCTTGAGATACACCCGCTGGTCCCCAGTGCCAGCATTTAGATAGCCCGCGATCGGCTTCCACTGGATTTGCTTGCGCGCCCGAGCGTGCTCCGGAACGGCCTCGCGGCCGGCCCCGTTGAGCAAGCAGCGCCAATGCCCAAATGAATAAGGAAACTCCCCTGTGAGTGAATTGCATACGCACCAACTTCTGACCGACGAAACCGGCACTGAAACGATCGAGCCGGAAGAGACCATCATCTCGGACGAAAAGCCGCACGAGATCGAGGAGAAATCGTTCGCGGACTACAACGTCCGCGCCGACATCGTCGAGTCCCTGGCCGACGCCGGAATCACCCACCCCTTCCCCATCCAGGCTATGACGCTGCCTGTGGCCCTCGCCGGCCACGACATCATCGGCCAGGCCAAGACGGGCACCGGCAAGACCCTGGGCTTCGGCATCCCCGCGCTGCAACGCGTGGTGGGACGCGACGACCCCGGCTTCGACAAGCTGGCAGTCCCGGGCGCTCCGCAGGCGCTGGTGATCGTGCCCACCCGCGAGCTCGCCGTCCAGGTTGCCAAGGACCTGGAAAACGCCGCCCGGAAGCGCAACGCCCGCATTGCCACCATTTACGGCGGCCGCGCCTATGAGCCGCAGGTGGATTCCCTGCAGAAGGGCGTCGAGATCGTTGTCGGCACCCCCGGCCGCCTGATCGACCTGTACAAGCAGAAGCACCTGAGCTTGAAGAACGTCAAGATCGTCATCCTCGACGAGGCCGACGAAATGTTGGACCTCGGCTTCCTGCCGGACGTCGAGACACTGATTGCAGGGACCCCCGCCGTCCGCCAGACCCTGCTGTTCTCGGCAACCATGCCCGGCCCGGTCATCGCCATGGCCCGCCGCTACATGACCCAGCCCACGCACATCCGGGCGGCTGATCCGGACGACGAGGGCCTGACCAAGCGCGACATCCGCCAGCTGATCTACCGCGCCCACAGCATGGACAAGATCGAAGTGGTGGCCCGCATCCTGCAGGCACGCGGCCGTGGCCGCACCATCATCTTCACCAAGACCAAGCGCACCGCCGCCAAGGTGGCCGAAGAACTGGTGGACCGCGGGTTCGCTGCGGCCGCCATTCACGGCGACCTTGGCCAGGGTGCCCGGGAGCAGGCCCTCCGGGCCTTCCGCAACAACAAGGTTGACGTCCTGGTGGCCACCGACGTCGCCGCCCGCGGCATCGACGTCGACGACGTCACGCACGTGATCAACTACCAGTGCGTCGAAGACGAAAAGATCTACCTGCACCGCGTGGGCCGCACCGGCCGCGCCGGCAACAAGGGTACCGCCGTGACCTTCGTCGACTGGGACGACATGCCCCGCTGGGGCCTGATCAACAAGGCGCTGGGGCTCAGCGTGCCGGAACCGGTGGAGACCTATTCCTCGTCCCCGCACCTCTACGAAGAGCTGGACATTCCGGAAGGCACCAAGGGCCGCCTGCCCCGCGACAAGCGCGTACTCGCCGGCGTCGACGCCGAGGTCCTGGAGGACCTGGGCGAGACCGGCAAGAAGACCGGGCGCGGCAGCGCACGGGACGGCGGCCGCGACACCGCCCGCGGCGGAAGCACCGGCGGTGGACGCGACAGCGGCCGCTCCGGCGGACGCGATTCCCGCCGCAGCGAGGCCGGGAGCAGCAGGGACAGCTCCGGACGCGAGGGCGCACGTTCAGGTGAGCGCCGCCGTCGTTCTTCCGACAACACTGCGGCAGCCGTTCCGGCGGCCGACGCAGCCCCCGTGGCAGCAGCGCCCGCTTCAGCGCCGGCGGAGGTCGACCGGGCAACCCGCGCCCGCCGCCGCACCCGCACGCGCCGCCGCAACGGCGAAGTGGTGGGCGGCGGAAACGCAGCCCAGGACGGCGCACAACACGGCAACACTGAGGCCTAAACCCCTCAATGACTGACACCGTCTGGGCGCCGGACGGCAGCAACCTGGTGGTACACGCGGACAACGCGGAGTACCTCCCCACGCTGCCGGACGGCGCCTTCACACTCATCTACGTCGACCCGCCGTTCAACACGGGCCGCGCCCAGAGCCGCCAGCAGACCACCATGGTGCGCAACGCGGACGGCGGCGGCGACCGCGTGGGCTTCAAGGGCCGCTCCTACGACACGATCAAGGGTGCCCTGCACAAATACGACGACGCCTTCAGCGACTACTGGTCCTTCCTGGAACCAAGGCTCGTGGAAGCGTGGCGGCTGCTGGCTGATGACGGCACCCTGTACCTCCACCTGGACTATCGGGAAGTCCACTACGCCAAGGTGATGCTGGACGCCATCTTCGGCCGGGAGTGCTTCCTGAACGAGATTATCTGGGCCTACGACTACGGCGCCCGCGCCAAGTTCCGCTGGCCCACGAAGCACGACAACATCCTGGTGTACGTCAAGAACCCTGCCAAGTACCACTTCAACAGCGCTGAAGTGGACCGCGAACCGTACATGGCACCCGGACTGGTCACGCCGGAAAAGCGGGAGCTCGGTAAGCTGCCCACCGACGTCTGGTGGCACACCATCGTCTCCCCCACCGGCAAGGAGAAAACCGGCTACCCGACGCAGAAGCCCGAGGGCCTGATCCGCCGCGTGGTGGCTGCCTCCAGCCGGCCGGGTGACTGGTGCCTGGACTTTTTCGCCGGCTCCGGCACCCTCGGAGCCGTGGCCGCCAAGCTGGACCGGAAGTTCGTCTGCGTGGACCAGAATCAGCCTGCCATCGAGGTCATGTCCAAGCGGCTCAGTGCCCTGGCATCGTTTACGTCGTTCCCACCCAACTGACCCGCATATCTCGTCGTCATTCGCGGTTTCCAGAGCGTTAACTGCCAGTCAGCCGGGGGCGCGGTTCACGAGGTAACGGCAGAGCTCAAGGACGCACGACGGCGGTTCCGCTGGCCTGCTCTTCGATCCTCGCCATGACCTCGGGTGCCGTGAGGTTCTCGCCCAGCAGGTTCGGCTTGCCCGTGCCGTGGTAGTCGGAGGAGCCGGTGACCAGCAGGCCATGTTCCTCGGCGAGTGCACGCAGGTAGGCCCGGCCCTTCTCCGGGTTGTCGCGGTGGTCGATCTCCAGGCCTGCCAGGCCGGCGTCGATCATCTCCAGGTAGGTGCGCCTGCCCACCACCCGGCCGCGGGCCGACGCCACCGGGTGCGCGAACACGGGCACGCCTCCCGCCTCCCTGACCAGGGCCACGGCGACGGCCGGATCAGGGGCGTAATGCTGGACAAAGTACCGGGACTGAGACGTCAGGATCGAGGCGAAGGCCTCAGTCCGGTCCGCGACCACCCCGGCAGCCACCAGGGCGTCGGCGATGTGCGGCCGCCCCAGCGTGGCGCCCGGTGCCACATGGTGGATGACGTCGTCCCAGGTCAGCGGGTAGTCCTCGGCCAGGAGGGTGACCATGCGTTCGGCCCGGATGAGGCGCGCGTCCTTGGCCTTGGTGATTTCCTCCAGCAGGCCGGGGTGCGAAGGATCGTGCAGGTAACTGAGCAGGTGGACGCTAATGCCCTCCTCCGTACGGCAGGAAATCTCCATGCCGGGCACCAGGACAATCCCCGCGCTCCGGGCCGCCGCCGACGCTTCCGCCCAGCCGTCGGTGGAATCGTGGTCGGTCAGGGCCACTACGTCCAGGCCTGCGGCAGCGGCGGCCGCCATCACCGCTGCGGGCGCCTCCGTGCCGTCGGAAACATTCGAGTGGGCATGCAGATCAATCCTCACCTGCCCAGCCTAGTAGATGGCCGGTGCAGTCTTCGGTGCAGTGTTCGGTGGCCCCGGCCACGCAGCTGGTGAGACTATGGGACGGTGAACGATGCAGACAACACCTACAACGGTGAAAATACAGTAAGCCAGCCCCTCGAAGAGCGCGTCAACAACCGCTCGCAGCGGCCCAGTTCCGACGCCTTCAAGGCCTTCATGGCCAGCAACTGGGCGCCCTCGGCACAAGAGCTCCCCGATCGGGACGCCGTGGCCGATCACGCCGCCGCCCGGCGTCGCACCATTTCCGGCCTGTTCAAGGGCGAACGCCTGGTGGTCCCCGCCGGCCCGCTGAAGGTCCGCTCCAACGACTGCGACTACCGCTTCCGCCCCCACTCCGGTTTCGCCCACCTGACGGGCCTGGGCCTCGACCACGAGCCCGACGCCGTGCTCATTTTCGAACCGGTTGAAGAAGGAAAGGGCGACGACGGCGGG
The DNA here is from genome assembly GCF_017833075.1 of Arthrobacter sp. PvP103. Taxonomy (NCBI): domain Bacteria; kingdom Bacillati; phylum Actinomycetota; class Actinomycetes; order Micrococcales; family Micrococcaceae; genus Arthrobacter; species Arthrobacter sp. PvP103. The sequence continues at coordinate 860,617 of NZ_JAFIBQ010000001.1, forward strand.
AACCACCGCGCCACCCTTTACTTCCGGCCCCTCGCCGGCCGGGACACCGAACAGTTCTATGCAGACTCCCGCTCCGGCGAATTCTGGATCGGCGCCCGCCCCACGCTGGCAGAATTCGAACGCAGGCTGGGCCTCGCCACTGCCCACATCGACGAGCTCGAACTGGCTATCACCAAGAATGTGGGCGCCCCCGAAATCGGCGGTATCTCCATCCGGCTGGTGCGCAAGGTGGACGAGAACATCGACGCCCTGGTGGACACGGCCCGCTACAACACTGCCAAGGACCCGGACAACCTGGACCTGGGCGTGCTGGATGCCCTTGATGAGAAGCTCACCGAGGCCCTCTCCGAGCTCCGCCTGCTCAAGGATGCGTGGGAAATCGAGCAGATGAAGACCGCCGTGGCCGCGACCGTGGAAGGGTTCACCGAGGTCGTCAAGGCCCTCCCCCGGGCCCTGACCCACCGGCGCGGCGAGCGCGTCGTCGAGGGAGCCTTCTTTGCCCGTGCCCGGGAAGAGGGCAATGAGCTGGGCTACGACACCATCGCGGCCTCGGGCAACAACGCCACCGTGCTGCACTGGACGCGGAACACCGGAACGGTCAACGCCGGCGAGCTCCTGCTGCTGGATGCCGGCGTTGAGGCCGATTCCCTCTATACGGCTGACATCACCCGTACCCTGCCCGCCAACGGCACGTTTACCGAGGTCCAGCGCAAGGTCTACGAGGCTGTCCTGGACGCAGCGGACGCTGGCTTCGCCGCCGCGCAGCCCGGCACCAAGTTCCGCGACATCCACACGGCCGCCACCACTGTCCTCGCTGAGCGCCTGGCGGAATGGGGCCTGCTGCCCGTGTCCGTCGAGGAAGCCATCAGCCCCGAGGGCCAGCAGCACCGCCGCTGGATGCCGCACGGCACCAGCCACCACCTTGGCCTCGATGTGCACGACTGCGCCCAGGCCAAGCGTGAGCTCTACCTGGACGGCGTCCTGACCCCGGGAATGGTGTTCACGATCGAGCCGGGCCTGTACTTCAAGAACGAGGATCTCGCGATTCCGGCGGAATACCGCGGCATTGGCGTCCGGATCGAGGACGACATCCTCATGACTGCCGACGGTCCGGTCAACCTCAGCGCCGCACTCCCCCGCAAGGCCGACGACGTCGAGTCCTGGATGGCGGGCATCTACCAGGAAGCAGAGCACGCACAGCCGTAAGCCGCTTAAACAAAAGGCCTCCGTCCGGATCAACCGGACGGAGGCCTTTGTTGTTTAAGGGGACTACTGCCGGTCGCCTCCCTCAGCGGTCTCCTGCTTGTGTCCGTCCTCCGGTTTGTGGGTATCGGTCACGCGGACACCGTACTGCGGCCGGCCGTCCGGGAGGTCCGGGTAGCGCACTGCGGGCTTCGGCGCGGCCTGATGCTGTTCCTCGGCAGCGGCCTGCGGTCCGTGGCCGGGCGCGGCGGCTGCATGCGCGCCGTAGGACGGCTGGTTCCCTGCCTCAGGCGTCCTCTGGCCGTAAGGATCATCCCAGCCCGCAGGGCGCTGGGGTCCGGGACCGTGCTGCGGTCCAGGGCTCTGCTGAGGCCCGGGACCCTGCTGGGGTCCGGGCTGGTGCCCCGGCTGTTGGAACGGCTGGGTCTGGCCATACGATGCGGCCCCGGCGGAGGCATCCGACGTGGTCATGGGCAGCTGCTGCAGCATGCGCCGTGCCTCATGGGAAGCCTCAAAGGCCACCACGACGTCGTAGTTGGTGGCCACCACCTGGCTGGTTGAGGTGAAGTCGCGCTTACCGCGTTGCATTGCGTAGGTCACGATGCCAAAGAGCATAAAGAACGCCGCGCCCATGAGCACCGAGGTCACAATCGAGAAGTAGCCGCCGGTGGGCGAAAAGAAGGACAGCATGACGCCTACGAATAAGCCAAACCACATACCGCTCAGTGCGCCCGACAACGCCACCCGGGGGTAGCTCAGCCGGCCGGTGACGCGCTCAACCATCTTCAGGTCGTTGCCCACGATGGACACCAGCTGGACGGGGAACTGCTGGTCTGCGAGGTAGTCCACCGCCTTTTGGGCGTCCAGGTAGGAGGTATACGAACCGACGGTGTCCCCGGCCGGAACCGTGCGGAACTCGTCCGGCCCGTTCGGGACACCGGCCTTGGGGGCACCAAAAATGTTTGACATACATCCATTCTTGCCCATCCGGCTGTGTGCAGGCTGAAATTCAGCTAAAAGAGAGCAGACTCGGTAGCCTGTAGGGGTGAGCACAAATATTTCGCGGGTGTTTGTTGCGCGCCTCCTCGGACTGGATGTCTTCGACCCCCTGGGCGACCGTCTCGGCAGGTTGCGCGACGTCGTCGTGCTCTCCCGCGGCACCCGGGGCGCCCCGCATGTGGTGGGCATCGTCGTGGAAGTCCCCGGTAAGAAACGCGTCTTCGTGCCGATGACCCGAATCACCTCGATCGACCAGACCCAGATCATCTGCACGGGCCTGGTCAACCTGCGCCGCTTCGAACAGCGCGGCGCGGAAACCCTCGTGGTGGCTGAGATGTTCGACCGCCGCGTGACCCTCGCCGATGGCAGCGGCGACGCCACCATCGAGGACATCGCGATGGACAAGCACCGTTCCGGCGACTGGTTTGTCAGCAAGCTCTTTGTCCGCCGGGGCCACTCCCTCTCGCCGTTGAGCCGGCTGCGCCGCAACGAGACCATGATCATCGACTGGGCCGATGCGCAGCAGGGTGCCAAGACGGAGCCGCAGGCCGCCACCCAGTTCGTTGCGACCCACGAGGACCTAAAGCCTGCCGACTTCGCCGAGGCCCTCCAGGAAATGAGCGACAAGCGCCGTTTCGAGGTCGCCAGCGAACTCCAGGACGAGCGCCTCGCCGACGTCCTGCAGGAGATGCCCGAAGGTGACCAGGTGGAAATCCTCTCCGCCCTCGACGTCAACCGCGCCGCTGACGTCCTTGAAGAGATGGACCCGGACGACGCCGCCGACCTCCTCGCCGAACTCCCCAGCGCCCAGGCGGAGGAACTGCTTCAGCTCATGGAACCCGAGGGCGCCGAAGACGTCCGCCGCCTGCTGGAGTACGACGAGGACACCGCCGGCGGTCTGATGACTCCGGTCCCGGTCATCCTCCCGCCCGAGGCCACCGTCGCCGAGGCGCTCGCCCACGTCCGCCGCGAGGAACTCTCCCCCGCCCTGGCCTCGTCGATCTTCATCGCCCGGCCTCCGCTGGAGACACCGACCGGCCGTTTCCTCGGCGTCGTCCACATCCAGCAGCTGCTGCGCTATCCGCCGCCGGAACCCCTCGGAAACCTGGTGGACAAAACCCTGGAACCGGTCTCGGACCAGGCGCACATCAGCGAGGTGGCCCGTACCCTGGCCACCTACAACCTCAACTCGCTCCCCGTGGTCAACAGCGACGGTCGGCTTGTGGGGGCGGTGACTGTTGATGACGTGCTGGATCACTTGCTCCCGGATGACTGGCGCGCCCACGAGGACGACGCCCCGATAAGGAAACTTGGAGGCCGCGTTGGCTGATAACAGCACACCCAGAACCTCCACTGCCCGGCCGGGCGGTAAAGGAGGCGGCAAAGGCAGCCTCGACACTCCGCTGAGCGGGCGTCAGCGGATCCTCCCGAAGTTCTCGCCGAACCCGGATGCCTTCGGCCAGACGACCGAGGGCTTTGCCCGCTTTATGGGAACGCCCCAGTTCCTGGTCTACATGACGGTGTTTTGCATTTTCTGGCTGGTCTGGAACACCTGGGCCCCGCTGGAGTGGCAGTTCGATTCACGCGAGCTCGGCTTCACGTTGCTGACGCTGATGCTCTCCCTGCAGGCCTCCTATGCGGCCCCGCTGCTGCTGCTCGCCCAAAACCGCCAGGACGACCGTGACCGCGTGTCGCTGCAGCAGGACCGCCAGCGCGCCGAACGCAATCTCTCGGACACCGAATACCTCACCAGGGAACTAGCGTCGCTGCGCATCGCACTACGTGAAGTTGCCACCCGTGACTACGTCCGTGCCGAACTTCGCAGCCTCCTGGAGGACATGCTGGAGGCGCAGGAAGAACTTCGCACGCATGACCCGTCCGGTACGGGAAGCCACGAATCTCCCAAGGATAAAGTCAAGGAGAAGTTGAAGGAGCGGCGAGACAAGCAGCGCAACCCGCGGACCCAGCAGATCCCCAGGGTGAAGCCGGATCATCCCAGCTACCCTGCGCACCTCAACACCCCCGAAAGCTGAGTACTGACCGTATGATCACCCCCCTGGGCCAGGCAGTGGATGCTGCACTGGCCACTGTCATCGATCCCGAACTGCGCCGCCCCATCACCGAACTCGGCATGGTGCAGTCGGTGGCCATTGACGACGACGGCCGGGTCCGCCTCGTTGTGCTGCTCACCATTGCGGGGTGTCCGCTGCGCGGCACCATCACCGCGGACTCCGAGGCCGCGCTCTCCGCGGTCCCGGGGGTGACCGCCGTCGACGTCGAGCTCAAAGTCATGACGCAGGAGCAGCGGGACGCGTTGAAAGAGCAACTCCGCGGCCCCGGCGGCCAGCGCGGCATTCCGTTCAACCAGCCCGGGTCGCTGACGAAGGTCTTTGCCGTGGCCAGCGGCAAGGGCGGAGTGGGCAAGTCCTCCGTGACGGTCAACCTCGCGTGCGCCATGGCAGCCCAGGGCCTGCGCGTCGGCATCATCGACGCCGACGTGTACGGCTTCTCGGTCCCGGCCCTCATGGGCATCGACCAGGCTCCCACCCGGGTCGACGACATGATCCTTCCGCCGGTGGCTTACGGTGTGAAAGTCATTTCGATCGGCATGTTCGTCAAGGGCAACCAGCCGGTGGCATGGCGCGGGCCCATGCTGCACCGGGCCCTTGAGCAGTTCCTCACCGACGTCTACTTCGGCGACCTGGACGCACTCTTCCTTGACCTGCCCCCGGGAACCGGGGACATCGCCATCTCCGTGGCGCAGCTGCTTCCGAAAGCCGAAATCCTGGTGGTGACGACGCCGCAGACCGCTGCCGCCGACGTCGCCGAGCGGGCCGGCGCCATCGCCACGCAGACAGGCCAGTCGGTGGCCGGGATTGTGGAGAACATGTCGTTCCTTGAAATGCCCGACGGCGGCAGGATGGAACTGTTCGGCAGCGGCGGCGGCGCTGTGCTCGCCGAACGGCTGTCCGCGACGGTCGGGGCGGACGTGCCGCTCCTGGGCCAGATACCACTGGACATCCTGTTGCGCGAGGGCGGTGACACCGGCCAGCCGATCGTTCTCGGCAGGCCCGAGACTCCTGCGGCCCAGGCGCTGACGGGGATTGCGGGAAAGCTCGCAGCAAGGCCGCGGGGCCTGACGGGAATGAAGCTGGGCCTGCAGCCCCGGTGATTGAGCCTGGTGACATCCGCCTCGGCAATTGAGCCGTTAGCCCGGCAAGTGAGCCTGCCGAAATTCCGGCCTAGGTGGCCTCGGAGTCGAACGGTGCACGCTCGCCGTCGGCCAGCCGTTCAATGACGCGTGCCGGGCGCTCTTCCGCGTAGGACGCGGCAGAGGCCGAGGCAACGGCCGCAACCGTTGCCGGCGCACCGGCGCTGACGGGCTTGGTGTCGTCGTCGAGCAGGGCTTCCTTGATGATCCGGCGGGGATCGTACTGGCGCGGGTCGTATTTCTTCCAGTCGACTTCGTCGATGTCGATCCCGACCTCGTCCTTGATCTGTTCCCGGGCGCCCGACGCCATCCGGCGGACTTCCTTGACCAGGTTCGCCAGTTTCTGGGTGTATTCGGGCAGCCGGCTGGGGCCGATCACCAGGACGCCGATGATCAGCAGAAGAAGAAACTCCGGACCGTTGATTCCAAACACCCTAGGAAGATTACCCTCTCCGGGACACTGGTGACGATTCTGACGCGTGCCGCACAATAGCAGTCACGGCGGGCAGCCCGCTCATGGCGTGAAAAGCTCCAGAATGCGCCCCAGTCCACGCTGCAGCCTTGCGGTCAGGTCTTCCGGGGCGGCCGCGGTGCTGCCGGCCGCTGCGGGCCCCGCAACGTCCTTGATACTGTGCACCGGCTTGACCGAACCTGAGCGAACCAACTCCGCCACGCCGTCGACGGCCGTGTCGGCGGGCAGGTCCGACATATAGGTAAACGTCACACCCGGCGCCTGGTAAATGGCTCGCCACGGGGCTGATGCGTTGATCCAGAGCGACCCGGGTCCGCCAGCGGGACTGCCGGCAGCACCTTGGGGCGCGGGCACGAACCCGTCGTCCGCTGCAGGACGGCCCGTCAGGATATTCGTGGGCGATGACACGGGGACGGTGGATGGTGCAGCGCCAGCCGGGCCTGGCTGCGGATGCTGTTCCAGGACGGTGGCAAAATGCTTCCCGTCGGTAAGCCTCATTTCCAGGATGCCCAGCCCCGCCACAGCTTCGCGCCGGGCCCAGAGCATGTGGAAGCCCATGTGCCGGAGCTCCGGGCAAGACCATCCCTCCGTGCGGAGCTGCGCAAGATCGGCGCTTGTCAGCATGCCGGCCGTCCCCAGGGACGCGGAACCCGTCGACGACTGCAGCCCGAAGGTGGCTTCCCCCTGCTGGACCGACGTTGCGGGTACACCGCCTGCCTCGGGCCTGGGATCACCGGCCATGAAATATGCGGCGGCAGTGACCACTCCGGCTGCGGCAACGGCTCCGCCTGCTGCGAGGCCCAGGCTCCTCAGCGCCCGGGATCCTGCAGCGGCGTGGCCGGGGGCGGGCTGCCGGCCAGCAGTGTTTTCGGCCGCATTGGGCGCCGTGGCGAGCTGCTGCGTCCGCGCCAGGAGCCTGGCCGTGAAGTCGTCGCTGGCGGCCGGGATCGAGGCGCGCCGCAGGCGCTCCAGGTACTGGCGTTCACGCCACTGCAGCGACATGCATTCGGGGCAGGACTTTATGTGTTCCGCGCCGCGTCCGCGCTTGCTGCGCGGCAGGAGTCCGCGCGTACAGTTGCCGCCAAGGCCACGCAGCAGGTTTCTCAGCTGACCCATGGAGCCGATCAGAGGATGCCGGCGATGCGGGGCAGCTTAAGCCGTGGCTTGAGGGACTGCCTGGTGCGGGGATCGCGGTGCGCCAGCTTTTCCCGGAGCATGGTGCGTCCGCGGTGGATGCGGGACCGCACGGTTCCGAGTTTCACTCCCAGCGCCTCGGCCACCTCGTCATAGGACAGGCCTTCGAGGTCGCACAGGACGACGGCGGCGCGGAAGTCCGGCGGCAGTTCCTCCAGGGCGGCCTGGACATCGAGGTCGAGGTTGTTGAATTCAAAGCTCTGTTCCGGGCCGGGTTCGCGGCCGGGCAGCCGGGATTCGGCGTCTTCGGCGAGGGCATCAAAGCGGATGCGGCTCTTGCGGCGCGCCTGGTCCAGGAAAAGGTTGGTGGTGATCCGGTGCAGCCAGCCGTCGAGGGTACCGGGCTTGAAGTTCTCCAGCGACCTGAAGACGCGGACGAACACCTCCTGGGTGAGGTCCTCGGCGTCGTACTTGTTGCCGGTCAAACGGTAGGCAAGGCGGTAGACCTTGGCGGAGTGGTTAGTCACCACTTCTTCCCAGGTTGGCCTGACCCACTCCGCTTCTGACTGGGCCACTGAATCTTCAATTGCCGGGACAGGTGCCACAACTGATGCTGACATCGTCCACTCCCCTCATGGATGGTACTAACGCCTGGACGGTGCTGACACCAGTGCTTCGGCGCCGATCACCTCCTGGATGAGCGGATAACAATCATTTCAAAGTTGGCTGGGAATTTCCTGACTATCCATGGGCTTCAGCCTTGGGCGGAATCCCGCGCGGCAGGCGCGCCAGGGATGGTGGTTCCCGTCACATCGGGCCGCAGCCACAGCCTGCCGGGCCGTCACCTCCGGGCCGGGCACCGCCGGACACAGTACGCTGTTAGGAACAATCCCCTGCCGCCCAGAAAGCGAATCCTCATGAGCGCCGATAAGTCCACGAGCTGGTCCTATGCAGAAGATCTGCCTGCCGAGGATGAAGTATTGCTGCATGCTCGGGAGCGTTCCTTTGAGCTGGGCGTGACGCCGGTCGGACCGGGCGTGGGAGCGGTGCTGACGGTACTGGCGGCAGCTTCGAAAGCCCAGACTGCTGTGGAAATCGGCACGGGTGCCGGCGTGTCCGGCGTCTGCCTGCTCCGGGGCCTTGGCCCCCAGGCGGTCCTGACCACCATCGACGTGGACGTGGAACACCTCAGGGCGGCGCGGGAGGCTTTCCAGGAAGCCGGAAGTCCCGCAAACCGCACTCGCACTATTTCCGGCCGTGCCGGCGACGTCCTGCCGCGCCTGACCGACGGCGCTTACGATCTGGTGTTCATCGACGCGGACAAGCCGGGCATCCCGGGGTATGTCGAGCAGGCCATCCGCCTGCTGAAACGCGGCGGCCTGTTGGTCATCAACGACGCCCTGGATAAGGACCGCGTGGCCAACCCGGCGGCCCGGGATTCAACCACGGTGGTTCTTCGCCAGGTGGGCAAGGCAATTCGCGACGACGAACGGCTGGCCTCGGCCATGCTGCCCACCGGTGACGGCCTGTTGGTAGCGGTCAAAAAATAAGGAAGGGCCCGCAGCCACAAGCTGCAGGCCCTACCCGAGCAAATCTATTCGGTAACGCCGACGAGGCATTCCTTGAGGTTTGCCGCCTCTGCCGCGTTAAGTTCGACCACAAGCCGCCCCCCGCCTTCGAGCGGCACACGCATAATCAAGCTGCGGCCCTCTTTGGTTACTTCCATAGGGCCGTCGCCGGTGCGTGGTTTCATAGCCGCCATGAGGAAAATCCCCTCCAATAGTCCCAGGACCTACCAGCCCGGGCGGGCTGTGGCCGCGTCGTCAATCAAGCCGCTATGGCGGCCTAGGAGCTACCGCCATGGCTGAACAGTTGTGAATGCAATTTGTTCATGCTTAACCCCTATTATCCTGTAATTACCCGGCTGTAGCTAATTGATGGATTTTCTTCATCACTTGGAAAATCGTGGCCGACTGTGTCGTGCGTCATAGTTCCGCGGACCGGCTCACGGCGGATAGTCTCCACCACCCGGCAGCTGCGCCCAGGCCCAGAGCCATACGATCCAGACAATCTGGAGCAGGACGAACATGGTGACCACGGTGCCGCGGTAGGCGCGGGAACGCGACAGGAGGGCTGCGCTCAGCGCCAGCGGAAAGAGGGGCAGGAGCATCCGGAACGTGCTGGTCTGGGGATGCAGGAATACGAGCAGATAACCCATGTAGCAGACGCACCAGAGCCGCAGCTCCGCCCCTAGCGCGGCCACCGGAGAAGACGTCATCACAAGCCCGAAGGCCGCAACAAAGACGAATGGAGCCAGCACCCCCAATACTGGGCCGAAAAGCTGGATCCCGGTGTCGAACCACGGCTTAAAGGGCACCAGGTCATGGCCGCGCCAGACGGTTTCCGTCTTGGTGTACGCCGCGGGATCGCCGGTAACGGCCCAGGCAATGGCCGGCCACATCAGGGCGCTGAGTCCGCTGACTGCGGTCAAAGCCGCCAGGCCCAGGAGGTCCCGACCGCCGGGAGGCAGGGTCTCGTCGCCGCGCCGCGTGGCGGGGCGGGTGCGCTCCCACAGGCGGTAGGCAAGCAACCCCCCAGCCATGGCGGCAAACGGAACCCCCGTGGGCCGGGAAAGGCACATCAGGACAACTACCGGCATGGCCCACAGATATCGCCTCTGCATGACCAGGAGCAGTGCCGACGCCAGCAGCAACAGGTTCAGCGACTCGGCATAGGGAACCTGGAGGACGGCGGCCACGGGAAAGGTGGAAAAGAAGACCACACCCCACATCGCCGTGCGGTGGGCGGCTTTCTGCCGAAAGAGGCGATACACCACCAGCACGGCACCCAGCCCGGCAGCCATCGCGATGAATGTGAGGGCCAGCGCGGGGTCCATTCCCGTCATGGCCGAGACTGCGCGCCCGAGCATCGGAAAGAGGGCATAGAAAGCCCAGGCGTTCTCCTGGACGTTGCCGCCGTCGTCCACGGGAAGCTGGCTCGGGTAGCCGTTCCGGAGTACCTCGCCGTACCAGCGGGCGTCCCAGATATTGATGAAGTTCCAGTAATCAGGCTTGGCGGGGAACCACGGGTTGACCCCCTGGTGAAGGGCGGCCGCCATGAAGATGCAGGCGCTCACAATCCGTGCAGCAGCGTAGACGCAGGCCACTTGCGCCCACCACGGCCACATGCCGGCGCGCGCAGCAGCGGACCCCATACGTTTGCGCAGCAGGGTATTCAGCCCCTGGTTCCCCTCCGGCACCGCCCGGCCGGCTGACGTGCCCTGCTGGCTCAAGGCCCGCTCTCCCCTGGCTGTGCGGGCGCGCGGAGTTCGGAACGCAGCCGTTCAATTTCGTCGTCCTTCGCGGCAAGCTGGTCCCGGAGGTCGTCCAGGACTTGGTCAACCTGATCCATGCGGTAACCGCGCAGTCCCAGGGCAAAACGGATCCGGTCAACGTCGGCAGGCGCTGCCTCGGCAGGAAGCAGCACCGGGGGCAGCGATGCCACGGGCTCCTCGAAACCGTCCAAAAGCGCGGACTCGGCAGACCGCCGGCGCCGAAAAATACCCGATGCGGAATCAGCTCCGAAGAAGAGCGCGGCGCCGATCAAAGCGATGGCGAGGAATATCAGGAAGAAACTCACAGGATCCATCGTGCCAGACGCCGGCGCAGCCCTTATTCCGGACGCTGGTTGCCGTTCGGCCCGCCCGCTCCGTTGCCTGCACTGGTTTCCGGCGACGGCCGGATGGCACCGTGGATCACCAGGTCCACGGCATGTGCAGGCTCGTCCACAACCTGGATGAGGCTCAGGTCCTTCTCGGAGATCATCCCGTCTTCAACGAGCGTGCCCCTGATCCAGTCGATCATGGGTCCCCAGAAGGCAGTGCCGAGGAGCACGATCGGGAACGAGGTGACCTTCCGGGTCTGGACCAGGACCATCGCTTCGAAGAGTTCGTCCAGGGTGCCCAGGCCGCCGGGAAGCACAATAAAACCCTGGGCATACTTCACGAACATCGTCTTCCGCGCGAAGAAATAGCGGAAGTTGATCCCGAGGTCCACCCACTGGTTGAGGCCCTGTTCGAACGGCAGCTCAATGCCAAGACCCACGGAAACACCGTTTCCCTGAACGGCACCCTTGTTGGCCGCCTCCATGGAGCCCGGACCGCCGCCGGTAATGACGGCAACTCCCGCTTCGGCCAGTTTGCGGCCCACTTCAACGCCCAACTCGTAGTAGACCGATCCCGGTTTGGTGCGGGCGGATCCAAACACGCTGACGGCCGGCCCCAGGTCCGCCAGGGCACCAAAGCCTTCCACGAACTCACTCTGGATCCTAAGCACCCGCCAGGGATCGGTGTGGACGAACTGGCCCGGCCCCTTGGTGTCCAGCAGGTGCTGGTCCGACATCTCCACTGCCGCCTGTTTGCGTCGCAGCTCCAGCGGACCCTTGTGACGGGTGGCAATGGGAGGTACTGGAGTTGGAGAAGGCTGCGGATCGGTACTCATCCACCAAGGCTAGCGCGGTTCGACAAGCCCCACCGTCCGGCGCGTCCGAACCCGCACCAGCGGGCATCCGGGTCGCTGACCTGCAGGTATCTCTTGAATTACGATCTGTATGAAGTTGGAGTGATTGCCGTCATATCCCGCTAATGTTCGCTAGATTCTCTCTTATGACTACTCAAGTGCCCGGCGATGCGCTCGTCTCCCTGAAAGCCGTGAACAAGCACTACGGCCAGCTGCACGTACTGAAGGACATCAACCTCAACGTCCGCAAGGGCGAAGTTGTTGTGGTCATCGGACCGTCCGGTTCCGGTAAATCGACCCTCTGCCGGGCCATCAACCGTCTGGAGACGATCGATGACGGCAAGATCGCCATCGACGGTAAGGAACTCCCGGAAGAAGGCAAGGAACTCGCCAAGCTGCGGGCCGACGTCGGCATGGTGTTCCAGTCCTTCAATCTCTTTGCCCACAAGACGATCCTCGAGAACGTCACCCTGGGGCCGATCAAGGTAAAAGGGGTGCCCAAGGCGCAGGCCGACAAGGACGCCATGGCACTGCTGGAACGCGTCGGCGTCGGACACCAGGCACCCAAGCTGCCGGCACAGCTCTCCGGCGGCCAGCAGCAGCGCGTGGCAATTGCCCGCGCCCTGGCCATGAAGCCGAAGGTCATGCTCTTTGACGAGCCCACCTCTGCCCTTGACCCGGAGATGATCAACGAAGTCCTTGACGTCATGATCCAGCTGGCCAAGGAAGGGATGACCATGATCGTGGTTACCCACGAAATGGGGTTCGCCCGTAAAGCCGCTGACCGCGTGGTGTTCATGGCGGACGGCCAGATCGTCGAGGACGCGACGCCCGAGGAATTCTTCACGAACCCGCAGAGCAACCGCGCCAAGGATTTCCTCTCCAAGCTCCTCACTCACTGATTCCCCCGAGACCGCACCAACTCAGTTCGCACCTAGGCCACCACAGTGGCCGCCAATGAAAGGTAATGTCATGAAGGCATTTTTGACCCGACGAAAGTCCTTTGTGGTTGCAGCATCAGCAGCCCTCGCTCTGACACTGAGCGCCTGCGGCGGCGGGGGCGGAACCACCAGCAATCCCTCGGTCGCCGAGAAGCCAACCTTTGCGGCAGGCAGCACAATGGAGAAGCTCTCCAAGGCCGGTTCCATCAAGATCGGCACCAAGTTTGACCAGCCGTTGTTCGGCCAGGTTGGCCTGGACGGCAAGCCCATCGGCTTTGACGTCGAGATGGGCAAACTCATTGCCGCCAAGCTGGGCATCCCTGCGGACAAGATCGAATGGTCTGAGACTGTTTCGGCCAACCGCGAACCTTTCATCGAGCAGGGCAAGGTGGATCTGGTCATCGCCACCTACACCATCAACGACAAGCGCAAGCAGGTCGTCAGCTTCGCCGGACCTTATTACGAGGCGGGACAGGCCCTGATGGTGAACAAGGACAACGACACCATCAAGAAGCCGGAAGACGTCAAGGGCAAGAAGGTCTGCTCCGTAACGGGGTCCACCCCGGCGGCCACTATCGTGGAAAAGTACGGAGCTGAACTCGTTCCCGCAGCCACCTACTCGGCCTGCCTGGAACCTCTGCGCAACAAGCAGGTGGAAGCCATCACTACGGACAACGTGATCCTGGCCGGCTTCGTGGACAAGGAACCGGAAGCCTTCAAGCTGGCCTCGGATGAAACCTTCACCAAGGAGCCTTACGGCATCGGCCTGAAGAAGGACGACACCGTTTTCCGCAACTGGATCAACGACCAGCTGGAAGAGTTCAGCAAGGACGGGTCTTACAAGAAGGCCTGGGAAGCGACCGCTGGCTCCGTCATTAAGACGGCCCCGGAACTCCCCGCCATCGACCGCTACTAAGTAGCTCGGGGCGGTTGCCGGAGTCCGCTCACCGCGGCTCCGGCAACCGCCCACCCATCTTCGCTCCCGTCCGCGACACACAGCCGAAGGATGTTATGGACGTCATCATTGAAAACCTGCCACTTTACTGGGAGGGCTTTCTCCGAACCCTGTTCCTGTCTGCCGTATCCGGAGTAATCGCCCTGGTGCTGGGAACGGTGCTCGCCGCAGCCCGGGTCTCCCCCGTTGCTGCCCTCCGCGGCTTCAGCATGACCTACGTGGAAATCCTGCGGAACACCCCCCTGACGATTGCCTTCTTCTTTGCGGCGATCGTCCTCCCCAGGCTCGGGGTGAAATTTGAGCAGTTCGAAGTGGCCGCCATTATTGCCCTCAGCGCCTACACAGCCGCCTTCATCGCCGAAGCTGTGCGCTCGGGCGTCAACAGCGTTCCCGTCGGGCAGGCCGAGGCTGCACGCAGCATCGGCATGAAATTCGGCCAGGTGCTATCCCTCATCATTCTTCCGCAGGCTTTACGGACGGTGATCCCGCCGTTGATCAACATCCTGATTGCACTCGTGAAGAACTCCTCCGTTGCCGGCGCGTTCTTCGTACTGGAATTGTTCGGCTACGGCCGCCAGCTCGCCAATGCCAACGGTGATGCTGTGCTGGCCGTTCTCCTCGGAGTGGCTTTCTTCTACCTGCTGATCACTGTTCCGCTGGGCATCCTGGCGAGCACCGTCGAACGAAAGGTGGCGATCGCCCGATGAGCTCAGTCCTGTACGACGTCCCGGGGCCAAAAGCCCGAAGGGTCTCACTGATCGGCTCTGTTGTCGGTTCACTCCTCATTCTTGGCCTGCTGGCATGGATCGTCAGCACGCTGGCTCAGCAAGGCATCTTCGAGGGACGGCGCTGGGCTATCTTCACGCGCGCGGATGTATGGGCGCTGCTCGGCAACGGCATCGGCGCAACGCTCAGCGCTGCAGCTGTTGCCGCCGTCATCGCGTTCCCCTTGGGACTGCTGCTCTGCCTGATGCGCATTTCCGACCTCGCCGCCATCCGGATCCCCACCCGGATCGTGCTGGAATTCCTTCGTGGCATGCCGGTTGTTCTAATGATGTTTTTCGTTCTGCTGGTCTTTGGCACGAACCAGTTCATCGCGGTAGTGGCAGGCCTTGTCCTGTACAATGCGGCCGTTTTCGCGGAAATCATCCGCGCCGGTATCCAATCCCTGCCGAAGGGCCAGCGCGAAGCAGGCCTGACCATTGGACTGACAAGCTTCCAGTCCCGCATGATCATTGAACTGCCACAGGCAGTCCGCCGGATGATGCCCTCACTGGTGGCCCAGCTCGTGGTACTGCTGAAGGATACGTCCCTGGGTTACATCGTCGCCTACGGTGAGCTGCTCCGTGCCGTCCAGGTCATGGCAGACTTCCTGGGAACACAGTTCCTGTTCCCGGTCTTCTTTGTGGCGGCTGCGATCTACATTGCCATCAACATCTGCGTTTCGCGCATCGCGGTCTGGATCGAACGCCGCGGCTCCAAGAAGGCCGCCGGCGGCGTGGCCAAGGCTGAGCCTGAGCCGATTGAAGCCGAAGTGGCATAGCAACCACGACGTGATGTACCAGGAAGGCCCGGATCACATGATCCGGGCCTTTCTCGCAACCAGGGTCGTCTTCCTGCCTAGTCGGCCAGCCACGTCCGAAGCGCCCGCAGGCATTCGCGGATCGCGTCGGCGTCGACGTGTTCGTCGTCCTTGTGCGCCAGCAGGGGATCGCCCGGGCCGAAGTTAACGGCAGGGATCCCCAGCTCGCTGAAACGTGCGACGTCAGTCCAGCCGTACTTGGGTTTCGGTTCCGCGCCGACCGCGGCCACGAAGGACGCGGCAGCCGGATGGTTCAGACCGGGCCGCGCGCCGGCGGCGCTGTCCGTTTTGACGACGTCGAAGCCGTCGAGAAGTTCCCGTACGTGAGCTTCCGCCTGTTCCGGGGACTTGTCCGGGGCAAAGCGGTAGTTGATCTCCACCACGCAACGGTCGGGGATGACATTGCCTGCCGTGCCCCCGTTGATCTTCACAGCATTGAGGCTTTCGCGATAGTCCAGGCCGTCCACACTGATGGTGGCCGGTTCATAGGCGGCCAGCCTGGCGAGGATAGGGGCCGCAGCATGGATGGCGTTGCTGCCCATCCAGGCCCGGGCGGAGTGCGCGGCTTCGCCGATGGTGGTTGCCTCGAAGCGCATGGTGCCGTTGCATCCGCCCTCCACAGTGCCGTGTGTCGGCTCCAGCAGGATGGCAAAGTCGCCGTTCAGGAGCTCGCCATGGTTGCGGACCAGGCGCCCGAGTCCGCTCTTCACCGCTTCCACTTCCTCGTGGTCGTAGAACACGAAGGTGACGTCCTTGCTCGGTTCCGCGCCGCCGTCGAACATTGTTGCCGCCAGTGCCAGCTGCACCGCGACTCCGCCCTTCATGTCCGTGGTGCCGCGGCCGTACAGCAGCCCTTCCCCCGGCGCGCCGGACGGCCAGAACGATGGGACGGTGCCCAGTGCCCCTTCGGTGGTCGGCAGGGGCACCGTATCCAGGTGCCCGGCCAGGATGACCCGCTCCGGGCGGCCCAGCTGGGTACGGGCAATGATGGAGTCGCCGTCCCGGACGATCTTGAGCTGCGGAATCTTGAGCAGGGCATGTTCGACGGCGTCGGCCAGTTCCTTCTCGTTGGCCGAGACGCTGTTGATGTCGATGAGCGCAGCGGTGAGGAGGGCGACGTCCTGGCGGAGATCCAGGCGGACAGAGGCGGTTTGAGCAGTCACGATGACAGTCTAGTTCGAGACCTGCCCGCGCCTCTCGATAGACTGGGACCATGACTGAAACCGCTGCCGCTTCCGCCGTGCCCGCTGACAATTCCGCCTCCGCCGACGCCCGCTCCGCCTACGGCTACGGTGTGGCCACCGTTTCCACCCGTAACGGCGAGGCTACGGTGCTCGACGTCTGGTTCCCGGCACCGTCCCTTGGAACCGCAGCGGTCAGCCTCCGGAATGTGGAAAGCGCCGATCCTGTGCTGGCCGAGATCGCTGCGGCCGGCACCGACGCGGACCGCGGCACCGAACAGCAGGTTGTATTCGTCCAGGTGCACCTTGACGAAGCCCCGGCCGATACCGCGGATGCCTACCTGCGGCTACACCTGCTCTCGCACCGGCTGGTCCGGCCCAACACCATCAACCTGGACGGCATCTTCGGCAAGCTCCCCAACGTCGTGTGGACGAACTTCGGTCCGGCTGCCGTTGAGGGCTTCGAACTGACCCGTGCAAAGCTGCGCAAGCGCGGAGCCGTGACGGTCTACGGCGTGGACAAGTTCCCCCGCATGGTGGATTACGTGGTGCCTGCAGGTGTCCGGATCGCCGACGCCGACCGCGTCCGGCTCGGCGCCTACCTTGCCGAGGGCACCACGGTGATGCACGAAGGCTTCGTCAATTTCAACGCCGGCACCCTGGGAACCTCCATGGTTGAAGGCCGCATCTCAGCCGGTGTCGTCACGGGCGACGGTACCGATGTTGGCGGCGGCGCGTCGATCATGGGCACCCTGTCCGGCGGCGGCAAGGAGAAGATCTCCCTCGGCGAACGCGTCCTGCTGGGCGCAAACTCCGGTGTGGGCATCAGCATCGGCGACGACTCGGTAGTGGAAGCCGGCCTGTACGTCACGGCCGGGACCCGCGTCCGCGTGATCGGGCCGAAGGACGCCGACGGCGAGGACACCACCCGGGTGGTCAAGGCAGTTGAGCTCTCCGGTGTGCCGAACCTGTTGTTCCGCCGCAATTCCGCGAGCGGCGCTGTTGAGGTGCTCGCCCGCAAGGGGCAGACCGTGGAACTCAACGAGGCACTCCACGCCAACTAATTCCGCCCGCCCGCAGAAGTCAACCGGCCCGTCCAGGGCCTGAGGGAGTAGCCCCGTGTCACGGAGACGCGGCCTGCGCCGCCTGCTAGTGCTGGGGCTGGCCCTGGCCCTGATTGCCGGCGGCATCTACACGGCAGTGGCCTTTATCCAGCGCTCGGAAACGCTCATTGCCGAGAAGTGCACCGCCGCCGTCGGGTCACGGAAGGCCGACCTGGCCACTGACCAGGCGGCAAACGCGGCCCTGATCACCGCCGTCGCCGTGCGCCGTGGGCTGCCGCCCAGGGCGGCGAGCATCGCTTTGGCCACTGCCATGCAGGAATCCAAGCTGCGCAACATCGAGCACGGAGACAAGGCCGGGCCGGATTCGCGCGGCCTGTTCCAGCAGCGCCCTTCGCAGGGCTGGGGCACCGAGGAACAGGTGATGGACCCGTATTATTCGACCGGGGCCTTCTTCGACGCCTTGGTGAAGATCCCGGGTTACGAGTCATTGGAAGTCACGGCTGCCGCGCAGCAAGTCCAGCGCTCAGCTTACCCCGCAGCTTACGCGGAGCATGAGGACATGGGCCGGGCCTTTGCCTCTGCCCTGACCGGGCAGTCCCCCGCTGCGCTGGACTGCACCCTCAAGTCTCCGGAGGGTGCAGGTGATGTCCAGGCCGTTCTCGCGGAAATCAACGCGGCCTTCGGGAACGTCCAGGGTTCGGCAGACGGCAGCACAATCGTGCTGCAGGCGGACGGCAGCGAGGCGTGGGCCGTTGCGCAGTGGGCTGTGGCGAACGCGAAGTCCCTTTCGGTCACGGAGGTCGGAGTGGACGGACGCAGCTGGGACCGGGCGTCCAGGAACGGATGGCAGCCCTCGGGCGCTCAGTCCGGCCAGGTCACGGTCACCGTCGCCGCCGGGGTTCCCTGACGGTCCGGGGTTCCCTGACGATCAGACGAGCAGTTCCACAACGGGTTGGACGTAGCTTCGGAACACCTCGGGCTGGGAAAGCAGTTCCTTGCTCATGATGATCTTGTCCGGCTCCAGGTACCAGGCCCGTGGTTCCGTCAGCGGAAGTTCAATAATGGTCAGCGTGAAGTCACGCGACCCGCGGCCCACTTCCAGCAGGCGGTCCTCCACCATGTCGCCGAGGAGTTGCGGGGCGCCGCTGGCCTCCCGTTCGGCTTCGAGCGCCGCATATTCGGCACGACGCTCCCGTGCCCAGGTCAGAGCCGAACCGAAGTGGGCCTGCAGCACGCGCTGGAGAGCCGGAGAGTTGCCAAAGGCCTCGAAATCCGGCGGCGTTACGTCCGGGGTCATTTGGGGATGCGCCTTGAGCAGCTGCTCCCACCAGGCCTCCCATTCCGTCTTCAGCGCACTGATTCCGCCTACTTCGGATGTGAGGTTGCTGTGGTCCACGGGACGGATTTTCGGTGCCAAATGGCTAAGCGCCGGACGCCCGGCGGAGTTGAGGCCTGCGGCGTCGCGAACATAAAGCGCGATGAGCATGGGACCCGAGGTGTCCATGGTGATTCGCCAGCCAGGACCGCCTGTTTGGTGCATCCGAATGGCCTCCCTTGGCATGTTTACTGTCCCAGTGTATTCCTGATGACTACCCACGTTAATGGCTGGTTGAAGACTAGCCCAGACTCCGCAGATGCGATGACAGGACGTCCCGGCACATCTCGGCTGTCATCCATTCCGGCTGCAGCAGGGCGTGCATCGTCAATCCGTCCAAGGTAGCCAGCAGCCTCTCCGCTTCAGTGACCAGGGCCTGGTGCCCGTCGGCGTCCTCTGTATCTCCGGGTCCGCGGAGTTCCATGATCAGCCACCCCACGACGGCGGCAACAGCGCGGTGGCTGCGGTCGGCCTCGGCGGCCAGGAACGGCCTGATCCGGGCGGCATTCTTGAACGCCATCCAGACACACGCGTCCACTGCCCGTTCCTCGTCCAGCGGGAGGAACTGGCCCAGCAGGGTTAACACGCCCTCCCCGTGCCCGGGGGTCCCGGGGCCCTGGCGGCTGAGGTGTTCCCGGGCCGCATCCAACCTGCCGGTGATCCTGTCAACCACGACGCCAAAGGAATGGGCCAGCAAGTCGTCGCTGCTGGCGAAGTAATGGCGGACGGAACCTACCGCCAATCCGGCTTCGTCAGCCACCTCACGCAGGGACGCCCGTTCCAGTCCGTCCGCCGCGATGATCCTGAAGACGGCTTCGACAACTTCCCGGCGCCGGACTGCGGCATCAACAATTTTGGGCACCCTTATTATTTAGCACAGTTGTGCCGCCAAGGTGTGGGCAACACGGGCGGAAGCCTGGCGAATTGGGATAGCGTTGAGTCCATGAGAATTCTGGTTACGGGCGGCACCGGCTACATCGGGTCCCACACTGTTCTGTCCCTGCAGGAAGCCGGCCATGAGGTAGTGGTCATCGACAACCTGGTTAATTCAAGCGAAGAGTCGCTGCGCCGCGTAGCCGAGCTCAGCGGCAAGGAGGCGGTGTTCCACAACGTAGACCTCGTGGATGAGGCGGCCGTGAATGCCGTCTTCGCTCAGGACCGGATCGATGCAGTGATCCACTTCGCCGGGCTCAAGGCCGTGGGCGAATCCGTGCGGGAGCCGCTGAAGTACTACTACAACAACCTCGTAGGCACGCTGAACCTCATCCGCGTCATGGACCGGCATGACGTCCGTTCCCTGGTGTTCAGCTCCTCCGCCACCGTGTACGGCGAGCACAATCCCATCCCCTACGTCGAAAAGATGGAGATCGGCGCCAACAATCCCTACGGCCGGACCAAGGAACAAATCGAGGACATCCTGTCGGACCTCGGGGCCGCGGACACCCGCTGGCACATCGCACTCCTGCGGTACTTCAACCCCGTGGGAGCGCACCCGTCCGGCCGGATCGGCGAAGATCCGCAGGGCATCCCCAACAATCTGGTGCCTTTCATCGCACAGGTCGCCGTGGGCCGCCGCGAGAAGCTGATGGTCTTCGGCGGCGACTACGACACTCCTGACGGAACCTGCCTGCGTGACTACATCCATGTCGTGGATCTTGCCGAGGGCCACGTCGCGGCACTCAACCACGTAGCTGACCGTACCGGAGTCTTCCGCTGGAACCTCGGCTCCGGCAAGGGGTCTTCCGTCCTGGAAGTGCTGCGCTCCTTCGAAAAGGCCGTGGGCCACGAGCTCCCCTACGAGATCACCGGCCGCCGGGCGGGAGACCTTCCGGCGTTCTGGGCTGATGCCACGTCCGCGCTGGCCGACCTGAGCTGGTCCACCACCAAGACGGTGGACCAGATGTGCGAGGACCACTGGCGCTGGCAGAAGAACAACCCCTTGGGCTACAACTCCTAGAACCGTCCGGTGGTTGAGCCCGTCGGAACCGATCTCGACAGGCTCAACCACTGGTGAAAACGAACGACGCCGACTGCGCACCTAAGGTGTGCAGCCGGCGTCGTCCTTTAAGTCACCGGTTGATAGTCGGCCCGGCTAGCTGACCGGGTAGTTGCGCTCCGGCTCTCCTGTGTAGAGCTGGCGCGGACGGCCGATCTTGGTGCTGGGATCGTTGATCATTTCGCGCCACTGGGCAATCCAGCCCGGCAGGCGGCCGATCGCAAAGAGGACCGTGAACATCTTCTCCGGGAAGCCCATGGCCTTGTAGATCAGGCCGGTGTAGAAATCCACGTTCGGGTAGAGCTTGCGCTGGATGAAGTAGTCATCACCCAGGGCCTTCTCTTCGAGGCGCATGGCGATGTCCAGCAGTTCGTCGTTACCGCCAAGCTTGCCGAGCACTTCGTGTGCCGTGTCCTTGACGATCCTGGCCCGCGGATCGTAGTTCTTGTAGACGCGGTGCCCGAAGCCCATGAGCCGGACGCCGTCTTCCTTGTTTTTGACCTTCTCCATGTAGTCCTCGGGCTTGATGCCCTCGGTCTGGATCTGGCGCAGCATCTTGAGTACTGCCTCGTTGGCGCCGCCGTGGGCAGGGCCGAAGAGTGCGTTGATACCTGCAGATACGGAGGCAAAGAGGTTCGCATTGGACGAGCCCACCAGGCGCACCGTCGACGTGGAGCAGTTCTGCTCGTGGTCCGCGTGCAGGATCAGGAGCAGGTCCAGCGCCTTGACCATGACCGGGTCCAGCTCGTACTGCTCGGCCGGGAGGCCAAAGCTGAGGCGCAGGAAGTTCTCCACGAGGTTCATGGAGTTGTCCGGGTAGAGCATGGGCTGGCCGATGCTCTTCTTCAATGCGTAGGCGGCGATGACCGGCATTTTGGCCAGGAGCCGGTAGGTGGACACTTCCACATGCTCGGCGTTGAAGGGGTCCAGGGAATCCTGGTAGAAGGTGGAGAGGGCGGATACTGCAGAGGAGAGTACCGGCATCGGGTGCGCGTCACGCGGGAAGCCGCCGAAGAAGCCCTTCAGCTCTTCATGCAGCAGGGTGTGGCGGCGGATCCGCTGGTCAAAGGCGTCCAGCTCGGTGGGCGTCGGCAGGTTGCCGTAGATCAGCAGGTAGGAAACTTCCAGGAAGCTGGAGTGCTGGGCCAGCTGCTCGATCGGGTACCCGCGGTACCGCAGGATTCCGGCATCGCCGTCGATGTAGGTAATGGCCGATGTGGTGGCCGCGGTGTTCATGAAACCGGGGTCAAAGGCAACGGCGCCTGTCTGCTTCAGCAGTTTGGAAACGTCATAGCCTTCGTTTCCTTCTACAACCTTGATGCGCGGGAGTTCGAGTTCGCCGCCCGCGTGGCGCAGGGTTGCGCTGGTGGTCTCAGTCATGGAGTCTCCTCATGAGGCGCCAGGGCCTCTCTGTAGAAAGCTTGATCCAACCTCCGGTGGAGCCGCCCGAGGAGCCTGCAAGGCAGGGATTCCAACGGCCGGGCTGCCTTCTTGTAGAAAGCCACCATTGATAGTCAGTTAAAAAGTACCGCTCCAAGGCAAGGTGACACTAATCCGGTAGTGCCTAAATGCCCCTAAAACGCCCCCGTTGTGTTGCGTGTCACATCATTGTTACGGACCCGTAGCCACTAAGTGCCGGCGGTCAGCCGTGCCACTGCCGCGTCGATCCGCTCGTCCGCGGCAGTCAGCGCCACCCGGATGAACCCGTTGCCGGCGTCGCCGTAGAAGACGCCGGGCCCCACCACGATTCCTAGCTCGGCCAGCCTGCCCACGGTGTCCCACGTTGCCTCTCCGGCAGTGCACCACAGGTAGAGCCCGGCCCTGGACTCGTGGATTGTCAGCCCGAAGGCCTCGAGTGCCGGAACTATCCGTTCCCGCCGTCCGCGGTAAAGGTCTTTCTGGGCCTCTACGTGGGCATCGTCCCCGAGTGCGACCCGCATTGCTTCCTGCACCGGGTAGGGAACGATCATGCCGGCGTGTTTGCGGCTGTTGACCAGGTTGGCCATGATCACCGCATCGCCCGCGACGAACGCGGCGCGGTAGCCCGCAAGGTTTGACTGCTTGCTCAGCGAATACACCGCGAGCAGGCCGTCATGGGATGCTCCGGCAACGCGGGGGTCCAGGATGCTGGGCACCGGGTGGCCGCCGCGCTGGACGTCCCACTCCCCCCAGCCGAGCTCCGCATAGCATTCGTCGGACGCAACCACGGCGCCTAGCCCTCGGGCCTGGTCCACGATCCGCTTCAACGATGCGGCGTCACGGACGCTTCCCGTGGGGTTGGCCGGCGAGTTGACCCAGACGAGCCGGACGCGCTGCCGTGTGTCGTCATCCAGTTCATCAAGGTCGTCGGCCGCAATCTGTTCAGCGCCGGCGAATGACGCCCCGATGTCGTACGTGGGGTAAGCAACGGTAGGACGGACGACGACGTCTCCGGGCTTCAGGCCCAAGAGGAACGGCAGCCAGGCCACAAGTTCCTTCGACCCGACGGTGGGCATCACGTCCCGGGGGTCCAGCCCGGGAACGCCGCGGCGGCGCGCGAACCAATCGGCGATCGCTGCGCGAAGTTCCGGCGTTCCATGCACCGTGGGGTACCCCGGAGCGTCAGCGGCCCGCTGGAGCGCCTCCTGGATCAGCGCGGGCGTATGGTCCACGGGCGTGCCGATGGAAAGGTTGACTGCCCCTCCGGGGTACTCCGCGGCCCTGGCAAGATACGGTGCCATGGCTTCCCACGGGTAATCGGGCAGGCTGAGTCCGAAGCTGCGTACCGCGGAGGTCACGCCAGACGCCTCAGTGATCCTGGTTCTGGGGCGGCAGGGCGGCAATCATCGGGTGGTCGGTGTGCGTGTTGCCCACCTTAGCGGCGCCGCCGGGAGAACCCAGCTCGTCGAAGAATTCAACGTTGGCCTTGTAGTAGTCGGCCCACTCATCGGGGGTGTCATCCTCGTAGTAGATGGCTTCGACGGGGCAGACCGGCTCGCAGGCGCCGCAGTCGACGCATTCGTCCGGATGAATGTAGAGGGACCGCTCACCCTCGTAGATGCAGTCGACGGGGCATTCCTCAATACATGCCTTGTCCTTGACATCTACACACGGCTGCGCGATTACGTACGTCACGTCCCTTGCCTCTCCACGTTGGTTCCGGCGTTCGGCCGGATATCACTCCCGGCCTGAGCGCCGGGCTGCTGACTTCTGAGCCTATTATCTACCAGCCTGTTCCCGCGAACCTAGCGCGTCATACAAAGCCCTGCGTCATACAAGCCCGGCGTCCTAGTATGAAGTGGTGAATTCGCAGATCCCCCCTCCCCGGCAGTTCCTTGAAGGCGCCCCCCTGGGCACGAGGGTGGTGGTGCGTTACAGGATAGCGGAGGGACTGACGGACGCACTGGGCGACCTGGTGGGGATCAACCAGGCGGAATGCACCGTGCGGACCCGGCGGACCGACGTCGTCATTCCGTTGGCCATGGTGGTGGCGGCGAAGCCGGTGCCGCCGGCACCGGCGCGGCGTGCCGCGCGTACCGCGCCCTGGCCCCAGCCCTAGCCGTACCGACCGGCTTGGCTACACTTTCCCTATGAACCGGCCGGAGCAGGGCCCTGATGCGGACGTTGCCGCCAAGGGCCGTGCCCTCAGCTCGCCGCTGCGGCTTCGGATCCTGCGGATGTGCCTGCACCAGTCCCGGACCAACAAGGAGATCGCCGAACTCCTCGGCCTCAACCCGGCGTCAAGCCTGCACCACGTCCGGACTCTCGTGCGGACCGGGTTCCTGGTACCTGAGGAGCGCCGGAAAGGCAAGAAGGGCGCCGTCGAGGTTCCCTACACGGCAAGCCGCACGTCCTGGCGTACGCCCGTCGACAACGTGGCTCCTATCCTGATCGAGACGTTCCTGCAGGAGACCAGGGATCTTCCGTCGGAAGACATCGAGGTGTGGCGCCTCGGGGTGAAATTCAACGCCGCCCGCCGGGAGGAAATGCTCGGCAAGCTGAGAGCGGTCATGGAAGAGTACGTCCGGCTCCCGGCCGACGACGACGGCGAGGCCACCTCGCTGATGATCGCCCACCACCGGGACCCCACAGCCGGTTGAGCCGGCGCTGACGAAACCGTCAGGCCGGCGGCCCCTGCCTCCGGTAGCGCCGGCACCACAGGAGCATGAGCACGGTTGTTCCCGCGATGCCGTAGATCCAGGTGTTCCCCGGAAGGTCACCGACGATGAGCCGTTTGCCGGGCTCCAGCATCGACAGCCAGCCCGCCAGGACATAGGCGAGGCCGCCGCACACCGCCGTCGGGATGACTGAGCGGAAGGCTGCCCCGAGGAGCAGCTGGACTGATCCGAGAAGGACCAACGCTGCCACTGCACCCCAGGGAAGCACGACGCCGGCCAGCATCCACTGCTGGCGGTGCAGGACCGTACCTGCCGTGGCAACAAAAAGAGCTGCCGGCACGGCGGCGGCAATGCCGCCTGCCATGCCGGCAGCTCTAGTGTTCACGAGAGTGATGACCCGAACGTGCCGGGATCAGACCTTGGCGCGGGCGCGGTTGGCCTTGGCACGTTCGTTGGTGTCCAGAATGACCTTGCGGATACGGATGGACTCCGGGGTGACCTCAACGCACTCGTCCTCGCGGGCGAATTCGAGGGACTCTTCGAGGGTCAGGTCGCGCGGCGGCGTCAGGTTCTCGAAGGTGTCGGAGGAGGCTGCACGCATGTTGGTGAGCTTCTTTTCCTTAGTGATGTTGACGTCCATGTCGTCCGCGCGGGAGTTCTCGCCGACGATCATGCCCTCGTAGACCTCTGAGGTGGGCTTCACGAAGAAGGAGCCGCGTTCCTGCAGGTTGATCATGGCGAATGGCGTTACCACACCGGCGCGATCGGCGATCATCGAACCGTTGGTACGGTACTCGATCGGACCGGCCCAGGGCTCGTAGCCCTCGGAGATGGAGGCCGCGATGCCGGCGCCACGGGTGTCCGTGAGGAACTTGGTGCGGAAACCGATCAGGCCACGGGCCGGAACGATGAACTCCATACGGCACCAGCCGGTGCCGTGGTTGGCCATGTTGGTCATGCGGCCCTTGCGGGCTGCCATGAGCTGCGTGACGGCGCCGAGGTACTCTTCCGGCACGTCGATGGTCATGTGCTCCATCGGCTCGTGGATCTTGCCGTCGATGGTCTTGGTGACCACCTGCGGCTTGCCGACCGTCAGCTCGAAGCCTTCGCGTCGCATCTGCTCAACGAGGATGGCGAGCGCGAGCTCGCCACGGCCCTGGACTTCCCAAGCGTCGGGACGCTCGGTGGGGAGAACCTTGATGGAGACGTTACCGATCAGTTCCTTGTCCAGGCGGTCCTTCACCTGGCGGGCCGTGACCTTGGCGCCCTTGACCTTGCCGGCCAGCGGCGAGGTGTTGATACCGATGGTCATGGAGATCGCGGGATCGTCCACGGTGATCAGGGGCAGCGGCTGCGGGTTCTCGGCGTCGGTCAGGGTCTCACCGATGGTGATTTCCTCGATGCCGGCGACGGCGACGATCTCACCCGGGCCTGCGGACTCGGTCGGAACGCGGTCCAGGGCCTTGGTGGCCAGCAGTTCGGTGATCTTGACGTTCTTCAGCTCACCGTTGGCGCGTGCCCAGGCCACGGTCTGGCCCTTGCGCAGCGTGCCGTTGTAGATGCGGAGCAGTGCCAGGCGGCCGAGGAACGGGGAGGCGTCCAGGTTGGTGACGTGCGCCTGCAGGACACCGTTCGGGTTGTACGTCGGCGCCGGGATGTGTTCGATGATGGTCTTGAACAGCGGCTCAAGGTCCTCGTTCTCCGGAGCCGTGCCGTCGGCCGGCTGCTCGAGGGAGGCGCGGCCAACCTTGGCGGCGGCGTAGACGACCGGGACTTCGAGGATCTTGTCCAGGTCCAGGTCAGGGACTTCGTCGGCAAGGTCGGACGCCAGGCCCAGGAGCAGGTCCATGGACTCGTGGACAACTTCTTCGATCCGCGCATCGGGGCGGTCGGTCTTGTTGACCAGCAGGATCACCGGCAGGTGCGCGGCGAGGGCCTTGCGGAGCACGAACCGGGTCTGGGGCAGGGGGCCCTCAGAAGCGTCGACGAGGAGCACAACGCCATCAACCATGGACAGGCCGCGCTCCACCTCGCCGCCGAAGTCGGCGTGGCCGGGGGTGTCGATCACGTTGATTGTGATGGTCTCGCCCTTGGAGGACGGTCCGTTGTAGGCCACTGTGGTGTTCTTGGCCAGGATGGTGATGCCCTTTTCGCGCTCCAGGTCACCGGAGTCCATGACGCGGTCTTCCAGGTGGTTGTGCTCGGCAAAGGAGTTGGTCTGCTTGAGCATGGCGTCGACCAGGGTGGTCTTGCCGTGGTCAACGTGGGCCACGATCGCGACGTTGCGCAGGTCACTGCGCGATGCAGTGGCTACCGCGGTGTTGGTGGTGGTTTCAGACATGCGTTATTGCTCGATTCAGTGGTGAAGTCAGCTGTGGTATCGCGACATTTCCAACCGGAACGCACGACGGACGAGACCCTTTGGCACAGGGCGCCTTCTACAAGTCTAAGCGCTAGGTCATTTATTGGCCTAAAAACCCCAAAACGGCGCCCTCGGGCCCCCGTTACCGAAGCGTCACTTTAATGGGATGAATAGTGCGTAAAGTTACTGGATATTCCCACTGCTATGCCGCATGATTGCGGAGGTAACAGCAAGCCCAGCCCGGAGACCATAGATGCGAATTGCCTCAGCATTGCCCCGCTTCATCGCACCTATGATCGCGGTCGGCGTTCTGGTGTCCGGCTGCGGCCAGGCATCACAGGTACCGGACACCGCCGCGGAATCGAAAGGTCCCGCTGCCAGCGCCGCGGCACAGCCGTCAACCGGAGCCGTTCCGCTTAAGTCTGCCTCCGTTCCCCGGAAGTCAGCCGCCGCACCGGTGGCTGCTGCGCCGGGTGAACCCGTGGCAGCTGGTTCAGCATCGAAGGCACAGCTCACCCCGGAACCTGACCCGGCTACCATGGCCCCCGGGTCCGTTTACAAGAACCCTGCGAACGGCCGCAATGAAGTCATCGTGGCCAACATCAGGCGGACCGCCGTCCTGATCGGGGATTCCCAGTCCGAGCCGGAATCCGGCTGGCCGCGCCAGGGCCTGGCCGCCATGGGCTACAACGTCTTCTTCTGCGGCCGCGGTGGCACCGGGTATGTTGCCTCGAACGGCAAGACCGGAAACTACATCGACGCCCTGCAGCGCGGAGACTGGCAGCTTCCCTACGGCTCCCCCGCGCTGGTTGTCATCGAAGGCGGTGGAAACGATGCTGCACGTGGGGCAACCGACGCCCAGATCGTGGCCAATGCCGAGCGCCTGATCGCGTCGCTCAAGCAGCGCTACCCTGGATCCAAGTTCGCCATGATCGGCACTTTGGCCCGCGGGGTCAACTACGGAGGCGGGCGCCGGTCACAGGTGGATACACTGCTCAGCACCGTCGCGGCCAAGCACACCATCCCCTTCATCAGCGTTGGAGACTGGCTGACCAGATACAACCTGGCCAAGGAACTGGCGGACGGCGTGCACATGAACAGCGTCGGACACAAGGCACTGGGCACGATTCTGGCCGCACGGCTGAAGGAACTGGGCCTTGAAGCCCCGGCTCAGCCAGCCACATCGGCGCTGCCGGTTGGCTAGGGCGGCGTCCCGCCCTTGAGCTCACGTCTTCACGACGCAAGCGAACAAAGTAGGAGCCGGTATCCACCCAGCGGGGCGGCTACCGGCTCCTTCTTTATGCAACTGGCTTTGTGCAGATGGGCGAATGCTTAGGCGACGGCTTGCTTAGGCAACCTCGGGGGGCAGCATGAGCCGCGCCCCCGGAATGGCGTTGAGCAGTGCCTTCGTGTAGTCCATCTGCGGCGCGTCGAAGACGTCATCCGTTGAACCGGTTTCAACCAGCTTGCCCTTTTCCATCACGCAGACGTGGTCGGCAATCTGCCGGACCACGGCGAGGTCGTGCGTGATAAAGAGGTAGGTCAGGCCCAGCCTGGACTGGAGCTCAGCGAGCAGGTTCAGCACCTGCGCCTGGACCAGCACGTCGAGGGCGGAGACCGCCTCGTCGCAGATGATCACTTCCGGATCGAGTGCCAGTGCACGGGCAATGGCAACACGCTGTCGCTGACCGCCGGACAATTCATTCGGGTACCGCTGCATGGTGGACTGCGGCAGTGCCACCTGGTCCAGAAGCTCGCGGACTTTCTTCTCGCGGCTTGCCTTGTCCCCGATCTTGTGGGTGCGCAGCGGTTCCTCGATAGTCCGGAAGATGTTGTACATCGGGTCGAGGGAACTGTACGGATCCTGGAAGATCGGCTGCACGCGGCGGCGGAACGCGAAGATCTCCTTGTTGTTGAGCGTGGACGTATCCACGCCGTCGAACACGATCTTGCCCGACGTCGGCTGCAGGAGGTTAAGCACCATCTGCGCCACAGTGGACTTGCCGGAACCCGACTCCCCCACAATCGCCGTCGTCGTCCCGCGTTTGACGCTGAACGAGACGTCGTCCACGGCGGTGAAGTCGGTGGACTTACCGAAGCCGGAACGGAGCTTGAACACCTTGCGGAGGTTCTGGATCTGGAGCACAGCCTCAGGCTGGGTGGGCTCGACAACCACGGCATCGGTGGGGGCAAGCAGCTCATCGGATTCGACTCCGAGCTCCTTGGCCACCTGGATGCGGCGTGAAGCGAGAGACGGCGCCGAGGCAACCAGGCGCTGCGTGTACGGGTGCTGCGGGTTCTGCAGCAGCTCCAGCGACGGACCCGACTCCACCACCTGGCCCCGGTACATCACCACCACCTTGTCCGCCCGTTCGGCGGCGAGGCCGAGATCGTGCGTAATCAGCAGTACGGCCGTCCCGAGTTCGGTGGTCATCTTGTCCAGGTGGTCCAGGATCTGCCGCTGCACGGTCACGTCCAGGGCCGACGTCGGCTCATCGGCGATCAGCAGGCGCGGCTGGCAGGAGAGGCCAATCGCGATCAG
Organism: Arthrobacter sp. PvP103; assembly: GCF_017833075.1. Taxonomy (NCBI): domain Bacteria; kingdom Bacillati; phylum Actinomycetota; class Actinomycetes; order Micrococcales; family Micrococcaceae; genus Arthrobacter; species Arthrobacter sp. PvP103. Next base: position 890,248 of record NZ_JAFIBQ010000001.1, read on the forward strand.
GGCACGCTGACGCATGCCACCGGAAAACTCGTGCGGGTACTGCTTCGCGCGCCGCGCCGCATCGGGCAGCCCTGCTTCGGAAAGCACCTTCGCGACGTCGTCGGGTCCGCTGGGCAGCCCGTTCGCCTTCAGTGTTTCGCGGACCTGGTAACCGATCTTCCAGACAGGGTTGAGGTTGGACATCGGGTCCTGAGGCACCATTCCGATGCTGTTGCCGCGCAATTCGATCATGCGCTTCTCGGAGGCGTGGGCAATGTCCTCACCGTCAAAGAAGACCTGCCCGGCCGCCACCCGGCCGTTTCCTGGAAGCAGGCCGATGGCGGCAAGCGCCGTCGTCGACTTGCCCGAACCAGACTCGCCGACGATGGCAACCGTCTCACCGGGCATCACCGTGAGGTGGGCGTTCCGGACGGCGTTGACCTCGCCGTTGCTGGTGCTGAAATTGATCGCCAGATCCTTGATTTCAAGGAGCGGGCGTTCGGCAATGATGCCGGCTTCGTGGATTTCGACAGAGGCGTTCATGGCGTCCCCTTTCATCGCTTGCGCGCTTTGGGATCGAGCGCATCACGCAGGGCGTCGCCCAGCATGATGAAGCTCAGGACGGTGATGGACAGCGCGATGGCCGGGTAGAGCAGCGGCATCGGGTTGGAGCGCAGGGACGCCTGCGCGGCCTGGATGTCGTTTCCCCAGGACATGACGCTCGGCGGGAGGCCGATGCCGAGGAAGGACAATGTGGATTCGGCCACGATGAAGGTGCCGAGCGAAATGGTGGCCACCACGATGATCGGGGCAAGCGAGTTCGGCATCACGTGGCGCATGAGTGCCCCGAACTTGGAAACACCGAGCGACCGGGCAGCGGTCACGAAGTCGGCGTTGCGGACTTCGATCACGGCGCCGCGGGTGATGCGGGCGATCTGCGGCCAGCCGAAAGTGACCAGGATCAGCACGAGCGTCCACGCCGTGCGGTTGGCCCGGAATACCGGCAGCTGCATCATCACAATGGCGCCAAGGATCAGCGGCAGTGCGAAGAAGATGTCGTTGATACGGGCCAGGATGGAGTCCACCCACCCCCCGTAATAGCCGGCGAGCGCCCCCATGATGCCCCCTATCAGGAGAACCCCAATGGTGGTGAAAAGGCCCACTGTCACCGAGGAGCGGGTGCCGAAGATGACGCGCGCGTACACGTCGCAGCCCTGCTGGGTGAAGCCGAGCGGGTGTCCTGCCGCGGGTCCGGCGTCGGAATTGGCCAGCTGGCAGGCCTCTGAGGCCGGGTCAATACCGGAAAAGAGCGAGGGAAAAAGTGACACAGCGACGACGACAAGGATCAGGAACGCGGAGATCAGGAAGAGCGGCTGCCTGCGCAGGTTCTTCCAGGCCTCTCCCCAAAGGCTTAGCGGGGCCTGGTCCTCTTTGACCTTGTCGGTTGTCTGCAGCGGGGTTTCTGCAAAGTCTGCGACGAAGTGCTCTATGTGTCGCTTTGCCGGCGTGGCAGTGAGCTGTGATGATGCGATGTTCTCAGGCGTCATAGCGGATCCTTGGGTCAAGCCAGGCGTACAGCAGGTCTACAAGCAGGTTGGATACGACGTAGATCAGCACGAGCACCGTGACGATCGAGACCACGGTGGGGCCTTCACCCTGCGTAACGGCGCGGTAGAGCCGGTTGCCGACGCCGGGCACGTTGAAGATTCCCTCGGTGACGATGGCTCCGCCCATCAGGGCGCCCAGATCGGCGCCGAGGAAGGTGATCACCGGGATCAGCGAGTTGCGGAGGATGTGCACGCGGACAACGCGAAAGCGGGACAGCCCCTTGGCGGTAGCGGTGCGAACATAGTCGGCATTCATATTTTCGATGACGCTGGTCCGGGTAAGGCGCAGGACGTAGGCGAACGAGCCCAGACCGAGGACGATCGCTGGCAGGATAAGGTCCTGGACGGTCGCGGCCGAACTGACGGTGGGCTTGGCCCAGCCAAGCTGGACACCGATGGTGAACTGCAGCAGGAAGCCGAGGACGAAGATCGGGATGCCGATCACGACCAGGGAGGCGATGAGGACGGTTGCGTCGAAGAACTTGCCTTTCCGGAGTCCCGCAATCAGGCCGAAGATGATGCCAAAGACGGCTTCGAAGATCAGCGCCATGACGGCCAGCCGGGCCGTGACAGGGAAGACTTCACCCAGCACAGTGGCGATCGGCCGACCGGAGAAGTCCTGGCCCAGGTCGAAGGTGAAGATCCCCTTGAGGTAGAGCAGGTACTGGATCCAGAACGGCTGGTCCAGGTGGTACTGGGCACGCAGCTGGGCCGCCACGGCCTCATTGACAGGTTTGTCGCCGAAAAGGGCCACGATGGGGTCACCAGGCAGGCTGAAGACCAGGAAGTAGACCAGCAGCGTAGCGCCCAGGAAAACCGGGATCAGCTGCAGGAAACGCTTGAGGATGTAAGTCGCCATCAGCGAATGACACCCCCGTCAGCAGGCATCCTGTGCAAGGATGCGGCGGAGTTGTTCATCAAAGAACCTTTTCACTATGGGTGCAGCCATCGCCGGTGCGGTCACGGAGGCCCGGCTGCAAAGTACACCGGCCGTGGCTGGTGCTTAGAAATTGGGGGTGGGGGCAAGACAATGGCGGGGGCCCAGTCCAGGCAGCCCCCGCCGTTGTTCAGTTGTTACTTGCCAGTGATGTTGTAGTACAGCGGGACGCCGTCCCACCCGTAGTCAACGTTGGTGACCTTGTCGCTCCAGCCGCCCTGTGCAACCTGGTACCACAGGGGGATGGCCGGAAGGTCGGCCAGGAGGATTTCCTGGGCCTTGTTCATGGCCTTGTTGCCTTCGCTGACGGAGGAAGCGGCAAGGCCTTCAGAGATGGCCTTGTCGAACGTCGGGTTGGCGTACTTGGCGTCGTTAGAGCCTGCACCGGTCTTGTAGATCGGTCCGAGGAAGTTGTACAGCGACGGGTAATCCGCCTGCCAGCCGGCGCGGATGGAGCCGGTCAGCGTCTTGGCGGTGGCGTCGTTGCGGGCTTCCTTGAAGGTGGCGTACGGCTTGCCCTCAACCTTGATGCCGAGCGTGTTCTTGAGCTGGTTCACTACGGCTTCGACCCAGGCCTTGTGTCCGCCCTTGTCGGCGTTGTAGGCAATAGTGAAGGTCTCGTTGGAGTCCCACTTCTGGATGGCGTCGGCCTTGGCCCAGGCTTCTTTTGCCTTCGTGGCGTCGAACGTCAGGTTCTCGGAACCCGTGATCGAGTCGCTGTAGCCGTCAAGGACGGGAGCAGTGAAGTCCTTGGCGGGCTGGCGTGCACCGCTGAAGATCACCTTGGTGATCTCTTCCCGGTTGATGGCCATGGAGATGGCCTGGCGACGAAGCTTGCCTGCCTCACCGCTCCATTCCGGCAGGTATTCCGGGATGGCAATGGTCTGGTTGCCGGCGTACGGCTTGTTGATGGTGCGGTCACCCAGGTCGGTCTTGAAGTTCTTCAAGGCACTGGTGGGGATAGTCTGCAGGATGTCCAGGTTGTTGGACAGCAGGTCCTGGTACGCGGCGTCGTCGTTCTGGAAGATCTTGAAGGTCACGCCGGCGTTCTTGGCCTTGCGCGGGCCGTTGTAGTCCGGGTTCGGCACGAGCTGGATCTGCACGTTGTGCTGCCAACCGCCGTCCGCCAGCTTGTACGGGCCGTTGCCGACCGGCTTCTCGCCGAAGCCCTTCGGGTCCTTCAGCGCGCCGGAGGGAACCGGAACGAAGGCGGTGTAGCCGAGTCGAAGCGGCCAGTCGGATTCGGGCTGCTTCAGTTCAACCGTGAACGTCTGGTCGTCAACGACCTTGAGGCCGGACATGGTCTCCACGGTGGAACCTTCTGCACTGGCCTCGTCGTAGCCGGCAATGCTTTCAAAGAAGCCCCCGCTCAGCTGGGCATTCTTGGCAGCAGCCCCGAAGTTCCAGGAATCGACGAATGACTTGGCCGTGATGGCCTCGCCGTTCGTGAACTTCTGGTCCTTCTTGATCTTGATGGTGAAGTGCTGGCCGTCTTTGCCTTCAATGGACTCGGCCAGTTCGTTGACGGGCTTGCCGCTGGGGTCATAGCTGACAAGGCCGGCGAAGATCATGTCGATGACCTTGCCGCCGCCGACCTCGTTGGTGTCGGCCGGCATGAGGGGACGCTGGGGCTCGGAGCCGTCGGCCAGGATTACTTTGCTGGTGTCGCCACCGGTACTGCCGCTACCGGTGGTGGAGCCGTCTCCGGCTCCGCATCCGGTCAGGGCCAGGGCCGCGATGGCAACCATGCCCAGTGCTTTGGAAGTGCGCGAAAAACGCATTCCGCCTCCTATGAGTTGTGGGAGTTGAGTAGGGAAGTCTTGTGCTTCCCCGCAGGCCGGGCACAGAGATGTACTGTGACGTGGCATACATAAGTGAGAAGCCTAACCTCAAAATGTCCAAATATTGGAACTCTGTTGCCAAACTGTAACCGGGTCACAATTTGACCACTAGCGTCAACACTGGCGCATTTCAAGTCACATGTTACTCACTGGTATGCTACCCCTGATGTGACGGACGCTACTCCACTCCACTCGCCAGCAGCTGTGCCCGCAACTCCCTCCGCTCACGCTGTTTTTCGGGGTCGGGAAGGGGCACCGCGGCGAGCAGCCGCTGGGTGTAGGGCTCCTGCGGATTGCGCAGGATCTGGTCCCGGGTGCCCTGCTCGACGATCCTGCCCCGCTGCATCACACAGATCCGGTCGGCCAATACGTCGACCACTGCCAGGTCGTGGGTCACGAACAGGCAGGCGAAGCCGAGGTCCTTTTGGAGGTTTTGGAACAGTTCAAGCACTTTGGCCTGCACAGAGACGTCAAGAGCCGACGTCGGCTCATCCGCCACCATCAGCTTCGGCTTGAGCGAAAGCGCCCGGGCAATGCCCACGCGCTGCTTTTGCCCGCCGGACAGTTCATGCGGGTACCGGTTGCGATAACTCCTCGGCAGCTCAACCTGGTCAAGCAGTGCCTCGATCCGCTTCTGCAGCCCGCTTCCCTTGGCTTCCCCGGCTAGGAACATCGGTTCGCCGATGCTCTCGCCGATCGGAAGACGCGGGTTCAGCGACGACGACGGGTCCTGGAACACCATCCCGATGTGCCGCCGGACCTGGTGCAGCTGTTTGCCGTTTTTCTTGGCGGCGGAAATGTCCTGGCCCACCACCCGCATGGTGCCGGCGGCGACCGGAAGCAGCCCCACGGCCGCCCGCCCGATGGTGGTCTTGCCCGAACCTGATTCGCCGACCAGCCCGACCACCTGGCCCGGGTAGATCACGAGGCTTGCGCCTTCGACGGCCCTGAAGGCGGGCACACGGCCCTGCTTGGGGTACTCGATCGCCACATCGGTCAGTTCAAGGACCGGCTCGCCCTGGGGCCGTTCGGCGGCCGCAGCAGCAGCAAGCGCCGCAGCGTTCTCGCGTTCGCGCCTGACCAGTTCGGCGTGGTCCACCGATTCCAGTTCGGCATGGGTCGCGGCAGCCAGTGCGGCAGTGACGTCCACCCCTTCGCCCGGCTCCGCACCTCCTTGGCCGAGGTGCGGCACGGCCGCCAGCAGTGCCTGGGTGTACTCATGCCGGGGGTTGCGGAAGATCTGCTCGGCCGTTCCGGTCTCAACAATCAGCCCCTGCCGCATCACGGCGATCCGGTCGGCAAGGTCCGCCACCACCCCCATGTCATGGGTAATCAGCACAATGGCGCTGTCCAGCTTGTTCCGCAGGTTGCGCATGAGGTCAAGGATTTCGGCCTGGACCGTCACGTCCAGGGCCGTGGTGGGCTCGTCGGCAATCAGGAGTTTGGGGTCGCAGGACAGTGACTGCGCGATCATGGCCCGTTGCCGCTGGCCGCCGGACAGCTGGTGCGGGTAGGACCTGAAGGCCTTCTCCGGATCCGGGAGCTCCACCAGTTCCAGCATCCGCAGGGCACGCTCCTTGGCCTGCTCAGGTGAAACTTCGTTGTGGAGCCGCACCGTCTCCACGATCTGCGCCCCCACGGTGTACACGGGGTTGAGGGCGGTCATCGGCTCCTGGAAGATCACGGCGACATCCTTGCCGCGGACCTCGCGTATGTTGGCTGCGTTGGCTCCGAGCAGTTCCTTACCGGAGAGCCGGACGCTGCCGGACACCCGGCTGTTGCTGGGCAGGAGGCCCAGGAGGGCCATGGAACTGGCGCTCTTGCCGGAACCGGACTCCCCCACGATGGCCAGGACTTCGCCTGCCCTGACCTCGTAGTTCAGGCCGATGGCCGCGGGCACCCACTTCTTGTCCACGCCGAAGTCGACGCTGAGATCGCGGACCTCAAGGACAACTGCGCCTTTGGCGGGATCCTGAGCCGGGGCGGTGTCCTGGTTCGGGGTGATGTTGTCAGTCATGACGCGTTCCCTTCCGCCCAAGCCACGACTGCACGGAGATTAGTGCTGTGGCCTGGAATCCTGAATTATTAGGGGCATGAGCAGTGTGCCGCACGCCGGAAATGTTGAAGTCTTCAAAGCCCGCACCAACAAGTGGTTCGCCTGGCTGTCCTGGCTGGTCGCAGCACTTGGCCTTGCAGTGACTGCGGCGGCCGGAGGGCCGGCCGCGCTTCTGGGCACAGGCCCGCTGCTGCTGATCGGCTTTCTGGGCTGGCTGCTGTTCTGGATGCCCGCTGTAGTGATTCACGACGGCGGCATCACGCTGGAGAATCCGTTCCGCTCCGTTGAAGTCCCATGGAGCGCGCTCGTGAACGTCGACACCCGGTACGCACTGACGCTGGTCACGCCCGCACGGAACTATGTCTCGTGGGCTGCGCCTGCTCCGGGCATCTGGGGCGGGCGCAACGCCCGTCCCGAGGATCTCAAGGGTCTTCCTTCCGCGACCTACGGACCGGGAAAGTCCGTGCGTCCCGGGGACCTGAAGACCACCGATTCCGGCCAGGCAGCCCGGCTGGTTCGCGGGCGCTGGGAAGAGCTGGTCGAGACGGGCGCCCTGGATGCGGGAAAGGCCGAATCGACGGCTGTCAGGGTGACCTTCCGCTGGACGGCCGTAGCCGCCACTGCCGTGCTCCTGGCGGCCAGCTACTGGGGCGTGGCAGTTCCGTAGGGCGGATGCCCGGACAGGGCGCATTCAGTCGCCCGCTGACCCGTCGGCTGCTGCAGCCGGGGCATTCGGCGCCCCAGCAGGCTTCACGTCCTTGGCCTTCTTGGCGTTGAACTTCTTCTGCCTCGGATCGAACGCATCGCGAAGTCCGTCGCCAATGAAGTTGATGCTGAGGCAGATCAGGACAATGAAGAGGCCTGGGAACCAGAACAGCCATGGCCGGGTGGCAAATGCTTCCTGATTTTGTGAGATAAGCAGGCCCAGTGAAGTGTCCGGTGATTTCACACCGACGCCGAGGTAGCTCAGGGCTGTTTCCAGCAGGATGGCAGCGGACATGGTCAGGGTCACGTTAACGATCAGCACACCGATGGCATTGGGCAGGATGTGCTTGAAGATGATCCGTGAATTGCTGGCTCCCGAGATGCGTGCCGCATCGACAAACTCCCGTTCACGCAGGGTGAGGAACTCCCCGCGCATCAGCCGGGCGAGGCCAACCCAGCTGACGAGGCCCAGGAAGATTCCCAGGATCAGGATTCCGTTGCTGGCCGCGAAACCCGAGAACCAGCCTCCCTGGTCCCGGCGGTTGACGCTCTGGGCGACAACGGCGGCGAGCAGCAGCACGGGGATGATAATGATGACATCGGTGATCCGCATCAGCACGGCCTCGACCCACCCGCGGAAATAGCCCGACAGGCCACCCACCACGGTGCCGAGCAGGCCGGCGATGGTCCCGATGAGGAGCATGATGATGATGGACTGCTGGGCTCCACGCATGGTCATGGCGAAGAGGTCGCGTCCGATCCGGTCCTGGCCGAACGGGTGTTCGCCCCAGGCCGGCGGCCACAGGGACGCGGTCGGAACGCCGTCATTGACGAGTGGTGAGACATCCAGGTGGTTGTATTTCCACCAGCCCGGAATCCCGGCCCAGCCCACTGACGTGAACGCCATCAGGAAGATGATGGCAAAAATGAACAGGCCCGCGATGGCTCCGCTGTGGCCCAGGAACCGCTTACGGACTATTTGTCCCTGGCTGAGCCCCTTCGCGTCCGGCTCCAGGGACGCACCAGGCGGCCTGGGGTGTGAGTGCTCGGCGAGGAATTCTTCCTGCTGGGTTGGCTGGCTCATGCCTTAATCCTTACGCGGGGATCGAGTGCGGAATACGCAAGGTCTGCGATCAGGTTGAACACCATCGCGGTCACTGCCACGCAAACGAATACGCCCATGACGGGGTTGGGGTCCGTATGCATGATGCCGTCCAGGAAGAGGAACCCCATGCCCCGGACGGAGAACACGGTCTCCGTGATGACGGCCCCGCCTATGAGCGCCCCGATATCAAAAGCAACGATGGTGGCAATGGGAATCAGTGCGTTGCGGAACGCGTGCCCCATCACCACGGACCTTTCGGAGAGGCCCTTGGCACGGGCTGTCCTGATGTAGTCCATGTTCATGATCTCCAGCATGGACGACCGGGTGAACCGCGTGTAGCTTGCCAGCGAAACGAGGATGAGGGCCATGGTCGGAAGAATCAGGTGGGTGAAGGTGTCCAGTGTCAGGATCCAGAAGTCGCCCTGAATGTTGGGGGTGCCTGCACCGATGGTGGCGATCGGCCTGCCCCGGACCCTGCTGTTGCTGAAGTAGCTGGGCCAGGCCTGCATGAAGCGGTCCATGAGCACCAGACCGCCCACCAGGAAGGAAGTGATGCCGGCGGCGCGCATTGACTGGCCCCGGTCGTAGCCGCCCATCAGGTAGCCCACGGCTACGCCCACGCCGATTGTCGCGATTCCCAGCAGGACGATCATGATGGCCGTCGCCTGGTTCAGGAGCGGCTGGACCGCGAAGTAGGCCACCACTCCAAGTGCCACAACGATCAGCGACGCCTGCAGGGCCTTCCGGTTCTTGAGCCCCGCTACCAGGAGGGTGACGGCGAACGCCAGGCCCACCCCGGCAATCGCTATGACCACTGGTCCAAGACCGGGGTTCCGGAACCATTGGACAACGGAGAAATAGACCAGGATGAGGCTGACCGCGAGGAACACGGTACCGCCTGAAACGATGCGGCGGCGGGCGGCCCCGCCGACGGCAACGGCAACGATCAGGCCGGCGACGGCACCGATCCCGAGTGCCACCGGGAGCGGAATCTCAGGATTGCGGAGAAAGTCGTTGAAGCCGATGGCCCCGTATTCCTTCAACAGCACCGCAACCCAGAAAATAGGGAGCGAGAAGAAGAGGAAGGCCATGAACGTCACGCCGTAGTCCAGTGCACTGTACTGCCGAAGCGCCGTGATGATGCCCAGGGCAATGCCGATAAGGATTGCCAGAATCGTGGCGCCGGTGACAAGTGTCAGGGTTTGCACCAGCGCAAATCCGAGCGCATCGGTAATCGGCTGTCCGGCGATGTTCTTTCCAAGGTCGCAGGAGCTGCCGAAAGGGACCAGGCACCTGGCTGCTCCGCTGAGCCATTTGAAGTACCTGAGGGGTGCCGGGGTATCCAGGTCAAGGAGTTGGCTGCGCGAGTCCATGAGCTGTTGTTTGTTCGGAGCGCTGCTGGCGCGGAACTCCTCCAGCGGATCCCCTGACGACGCTGTCAGGAGATACACGAGGAATGATGCCCCGAGAAGTATGAGTGCGGCCGTAATCAGTCGCCGGACGATGTACGTCACCATGGTGCAAAGCCTCGATATCCGGGCCGGGATCTGACCGGGCCCATCGCAGAATCAGTCCGGCTTTCCGATTGAGGTGGGCGGAAAGCCGGCGAGTGCCGGTGGTGCCGGAGAAGGCGCCGGGACGTTGGTGCATTTGTCCCGGCGCCTTCACCTGCTGTTGCTCGCTGAGCGGGGCTTTACTTCTCAGCCCACTCCCAGAAGTTCCACCAAACACCGGTCTGGTTCGGCATGAACTTCACGCCCGTGATCCGGTCGCTGTAGGCGTCCACTCCGACGGACTGGAAGAGCGGAAGGCCGTAAGCGGATTCCCAGATCTTCTTGTCAATCTCCTTGCTCAGCTCATCCTGCTTGCTGCGGTCCGTGGTGACGATCAGCTCGTCCATCAGCTTGTCGGCTTCCGGATCGCTGAACTGGTTGAAGTTGGATCCGTTGCCGGTGCGGAAGATCTGCGGGACGCCGGAAACGCCGACACCGGGGTTGATCCAGCCGAAGATGGTGGCGTCGTAGCTGCCGTCGCCGAGGGCCTTGCCCCAGTCAGACTTGCCCAGGCCGCCGTCAACGATCTTGAAGCCGGCCTTGGTGGCCGACTCGCGGATCAGGGAGAAAGCGTCAACGCGGTTGGGGTTGTCCTTGTTGTACATGATGCGGATCTCAGGCGTCTTGCCGGCGAGGAGCGCCTTGGCACCGTCGATGTCCACGTCCTGGTAAGCGGAAGAACCGTTGTTCTTGACCGAATCAGCGTAGGCCGCTTGGGCCGGAACGAATAGCTGCGAGTCCAGCGGCTTGGCCTCCGGGTCAAGCTTCTTCACGATCTTGTCCACAATGTCCTTGCGCGGAACGGTCTTCATGAACGCCTCACGGACGCTCTTTTCGGCCAGCGGACCCGAGTAGTTCAGGTCGATGTGGTCGTAGGAGAGCTGGTTGCCCTGTTCCACGGTGACTCCCTGGCTTTCAAGCGCCTTGAGCTGCTCGATGGTATCTGCCGAGGCCTGCGGCGCAATGATGTCCGCTTCGCCGTTCTTGAGTGCCTGCACCTGCGCCGGAGCGGAACCGATGTAGCGGACCGTGATTTCGTCCAGGCTGGCCTCCGGGCCCCAGTTGTAGTCCTTGTTGCGGACCATGGTCAGGGACTGGTCCTGGGTGACGCTCTTGACGATGTACGGGCCGTTGGAGAGGAAGAGGCTCGGATCGGACGGCAGAGTCTTGGTGTCAAAACCGGTGTTCCAAAGATCCGCCATGGCCTTCAGCTTCTCATCGGCCGGCTTCGGGGCCTTCGGATCGCCCTTCGGCTTTTCCTTCAGGTAGTCCACCAGCGCCTTGGCGTCGGTCAGTCCGGCTTTCTTGGCCAGGACGTGGGCTGCGATGTCGATCCCGGGACCGCCAAGGATGGTTTCCCAGTCGGCGAAAGGCTTGGAGTACTTGATGGTCATGGAACGGTTGCCGTCGCCCAGCTCCGGGAAGTCAGTGAGCTTGAGTCCGGTGGGATCACCCGCGTAGGAGAAGTAGGACGTGCCGGTCTTCGCTTCCGAGTCCGCATCGTCGTAGTAACCCGAGAAAGCAGCCCACTGCAGCAGGAGGTCGGCTGCCGTCACCGGAGTGCCGTCGGACCATTTGACTCCCTCGTTGATGGTGTACTTCACCGTCAGGGGGTCATCGGAAGTCTTTTCCATCTTGCCGAACTTTTCGTTGCGAACAACGTTCAGCTGGTTATCGATGTAGTAGAAACCCGAGTGGGTGGCGTAGCTGATCTTCGAGTTGATGTCAGTGTTGCCGTCGGCAGTGTTGGGGTTGAACGTGTTGAACGCGTTCACTTCAACCACAGTGGCTGAACCACCCTGTTTGCCGGCAGTAGCGCTTGACGGGGTTGTCCCGCCGCTGTTGCCGGCGCAGGCGCTGAGAGCTAGCGCAGCAGCAGCCGCGACGCCTATCGCTTTGGAAATACGACCTAAGCGCATTCCGCCTCCTATGTTTCTGTGGTGTTGAAAAGACCGCCGCTGTAGGCGCCGGCCAGACCGCCCATTCCCCCAGTGAGAATGTGGCTAGCCTCACATGAGCAGTAGCCTAGACCCGAAAAGAATGCGCATGGGACCAAAGTTGCCCGTGAGTAAAGGTTGTTACCGAGCTGCAACAATGGACAGGCAGAGCCGTTTCAATTCCTAGAGAAGGCGGGAGCGGAAAACCAGCCCGCGGGCGGGTCCAATCACAACGAAAGCCCCGATTCTGTGGAATCGGGGCCTTTACCGTTAATGCTCAATCACTGACTTCTGGGTGCTGCTACTACATGTTGAAGCGGAGCTCCACACGTTCCGTCACGGAATTCCCTTTGCTCAGCGGTCGCAGGCCGTAAGCCTATTCTCTTCGTTCGGTACCACATTCCCGTTCCGACGGGGTCACAAGGACTGGATCAGTGTCAGGACACCTGCCAGTGTCACCCAGGCCAGGCCGCGAGACGCAACGGCCGGCCGGCGTCGTCGAATCTGGCCCCGGCGCCCCTGGCGGCGCTTGAGGAAAGTGTGCCGTGGATGAGCTGGGCGAGCTCACTGATATCAGCCTCCGGGAAATGGTATTCCGCCATCCCGGGCGGTACGTCGAACGCTTCACTCGTAGATGGTCGGGATGGCCGGTTCACCGGGCTGCAGCCGGTCCACGACCCGGGGCAGCTCCGCCATGGAGGCCGTGTGCCGCTCCCGCGCCCGCCTCACCGCGTCCGGCCCGGTCCAGCCGGGCAGGAGTTCGCCGTCCATCATGAATTGCTGCAGGAGCGGTCGGCCGTTCTTGCCGACCGCTGGGGGATGCTCCACGCCCAGGACCTCATGGGTGGCCGTGCCGCGGTCATCCAGGCGGCGCACCGCGAACTTGCGGCCGCCTACGTTGATCTTGTCCTTGGAAGTCTTCGCGACGGCAACGAGCCCGCCGGACACGCCGGCCCGGCTCACCAGCTTGTAGACCATGCCGGCGGTCGGCGCCCCGGAACCCGTCACCAGCGATGTGCCGATCCCGTAGGAATCGGCCGGCGCTGCCCGCAGCGCGGCGACGGAGAACTCGTCCAGGTCCGAGGTCACCACGATCCTGGTGTGCACATTGCCAAGGCTGTCCAGAAGTTCGCGGACCCAGCGTGCCTGCGCCACGAGGTCTCCAGAGTCGAGCCGGATGGCCCCGAGCTTGTCGCCGGCGAGGTCGACGGCGGTGCGGACAGCCGCTTCGACGTCGTACGTGTCCACGAGCAGGGTGGTGCCTGGCCCCAGCGAGGCTAGTTGCGCCGCGAAGGCGTCGCGCTCGGAGTCGTGGACCAGCGTGAAGGAGTGGGCCGCGGTGCCGACGGTCTGAAGGCCGTAGCGCCGGCCGGCGGCCAGGTTGGACGTGCCGGAAAAGCCCGCGATCACGGCCGCGCGGGCCGCCGCCGCGGCGGCTTCCTCATGCGTGCGGCGGGAACCCATCTCAATGCAGGGCCTGTCGCCGGCGGCGCTGGTCATTCGGGACGCGGCCGAGGCGATGGCGCTGTCGTGGTTCAGCACCGACAGGACGTAGGTCTCCAGGACGCAGGCCTCGGCGAAGGTCGATTCCACGATCAAGACGGGGGAGTGCGGAAAGTAGGCCTCGCCCTCCGGGTAGCCCCAGATGTCACCGGAGAACCGGAAGGCGGACAGGTGTTCCAGCGTGTCCTGATTAACCACCCCGGTGCCGGCCAGGAAATCGAGGTCGTCCTGGTCAAAGCGGAAGTCCACGATGCCTTCAAGGAGTCGGCCGGTGCCGGCCACGATCCCGTACCGGCGCCCGGCCGGGAGCCCGCGGGCAAAGGCCTGGAAGACGGACCGGCGGTGTGCGGCCCCGGATTGGAGCGCCGCCTGGAACATGGTCAGCTCATAGTGATCAGTAAACAGTGAGGTCCGGGATCCGTCCGGTCCGGCCGAAGTGTCCATGATTCACTCTAGGGCGGGGCGGACCGGAAAAGGAGGCCGCCCGGGCCGGCGTTGGGACGAACTCAGACTGCAGCCGTCGGGGCCGCAGGCGCCCGCGGCCGCGTGCACTCGGGGTCCGGGGCCCGAAGGCGTGGACCCCTCCCCCGGACCACGAACTCCGCAGACAGGTGCGGGGGGAACCGACAACCGGTACGGCGTGCCCCCAAAATTATGCGGGCCGCACCGGAGCACCGCATCCGGCCACCACGATTTGACCTGGAAAACGGCCGAAAATATGGTTTCAATACGGCGCCCCGATGTTTCCCTGAAAAGAACATTGGGGCTTTCCACGCCCGGGCCCAGGACCCCCGCTCACCGGATGGGCAGGAACCCTTCGGATCCAGGCCTCGATCCGCGGCGCCGGTTCAGCCTCGAGCCATGCCCCATCGGCTGCGTCCGGGTCGCGTCAAGGGCAGCGGCGAGCCGGGCCGCAGCGCCGGCACGCAGGGCTGTCTGCGGCCCTGTGCGGTCCTGGCTGGTGCAGTCCGCCAGGGCAGCGGTGACTTCAGCGACCAGTCCGGGGACCGGCCGGACCGGTAACCGGCACAGGCGGAGACCTCGGGACGATTCAGCGCACCGGTGACCAGCTCAGCGACCTCCGTCCCGCGCGCCATGCCGAGCTTCATCAGCATCGACGCGACCATATTCTTCACGGTCTTTTCCGCAAGAAACATCTCCCGGCTGATCTGGCGGTGGCTCCAACCTCTGGCCAGACCGAGGGCGACGGAGGCTTCCCGGTTCGACAGACGCAGGAGCGTCTCCTCCGGACGGTCAGCTCCCCCGACACCTGACCCAAAAGCCCTGGAAGGAACCGACTGCTGTAAGCGGTCTGTCCGGCCGGTACCCGGCGGACTCAGCTGAGATGCTCGCTGCTGTCATCCAGCTTGGACAAGCAACCCCACGCACTGGCCAGGACAGAGTCAATCAGCAGGACTCGTCGTCGTCGCCGGTCATCAGAACACAGCGAAATAGGAGGGTCCGCCGCGGCGACGGCCCGGCACACATCCACACCGGAACCGTCCGGAAGATCATCATCAAGAACCGCCATCACCGGCCGTAGAGCAGGAATCCGCCGGGACGCCTCCCGCGCTGACCCGGGCTCCCCCGCCTTGAGCCCCCTCGGACGCACCGGGTTTCGGGTCAGCCATCATTGCTGTTCCGATCTGTCGCCGCCTTTGACTCGAAGGCGCTGTTAGCGAATCGCTGAAGCGGGCCCTACACCGCTGCGGGATGAACCTCGCCCAAGCCCACCAGCCTCTCCCGCTTGACGCTCACGCGGCCCACGACCGGGCGTGTCCTCACACCAGACCCCAACATTTTGGCTGCGTTGGGGAGGGATGCGAGATGATGCCCCAGGCACATTGGACCCTCGGCGGGCTGGGGCCTGGTGCACTGCAAGGACCTTCGCCCCTATCAAGAAACTCATACAAGCGATTAACTGGGTCTAGACCATGCGCGAAAGAGGAGACGGATAATGGGAGCATGCGATGTTTGCGGTAGCCCCGACGGAAAGACGTTCACCGTCTCCATGGGCAACCAGACTGGAACTTTCGACAGCTTCGAATGCGCCATACATATGATGGCGCCGGCGTGTGAAAACTGCGGCTGCCGGATCGTGGGGCATCCGGTCGACAGTGAATCGGGCGTGTACTGCTGCATCCACTGCGCCAAGGAAGCAGGAAACCCGCACAAGCCCGCCAAGGCGGAAGCTTCCGGCCTCGCCGTTCCGGCGCAAGGCCCATCCTCCGCCCGCTAAGTCCGTCCATTTCTCAACGGCCCGGACAGCGGGTCTCACGCCCCTCCGACGCAGATGTCCACTCCGCAAGGGCGGACGAGACCGCTACAGCGGCAAGCACGGCAAAACGCGACATGCTGACTGCTGCGGGGGATTGGCCGCGCCCGGGCCGGCCCGCTCACATCCGCTCGATCGAGGGGATGGGCATTGAGGTGGCCCGGCACAAGCTTGAGGCTCGCCGCCTCATCGGGTACGTGCCACAGCAACTCTCCGGCATTCCCCTGTAACCCAAGAAATGGCTGGGCTTCCTGGCGCTCGACGGTGTCGCGCCCGGCGAACCACTCGAACAGTGGCCGGTCATTCCTTAGTCCGCAAATGCCGGCGGCGTCCTTCTGACCAGGAAAAGGCTCGCAAAAAAGCACATAGCCGCCAAGAGCACGTGTTCTTGGCGGCTATCGCAAAAGGTCTCACAGGGGGATCAGGAACTACACATTGAACCTAAATTCAACCACGTCGCCGTCGGCCATGACATATTCCTTGCCTTCGATGCGGACTTTGCCGCGGGCCTTTGCCTCGGCCATGGAACCGGCCTCCATGAGGTCGTCGAAGGAGACGACTTCGGCCTTGATGAAGCCGCGCTGGAAGTCGGAGTGGATCACACCGGCGGCTTGCGGTGCCGTGTCGCCCTGGTGGATGGTCCAGGCGCGTGTCTCTTTGGGTCCTGCCGTCAGGTAGGTCTGCAGCCCGAGGGTGTGGAAGCCGACGCGCGCCAGCTGGTCAAGGCCCGATTCGTCCTGGCCGTTCATTTCCAGCATCTCGCGGGCTTCTTCCTCATCCAGTTCCACGAGGTCGGATTCCAGCTTTGCGTCGAGGAAGACGGCGTCCGCCGGGGCAACCATGGCCCGCAGTTCTTCCTGCTTCTCGGGGTTGCCGAGGATTCCTTCGTCAGCATTGAAGACGTAGATGAAGGGCTTGGCGGTCAGGAGGCTGAGCTCCTTGAGGTGTTCCATCTCGAGTTTGTCGCTCTTGACCGATGAGAAGATCGTGTCGCCTCGTTCGAGTACGGCCTGCGCCGCCTTGATGGCAGCAAGCTCGGCGGCTTCGCGCTTCTTGATCTTGACTTCTTTTTCGATCCGCGGAATGGCATTTTCGATGGTCTGAAGGTCGGCCAGGATCAGTTCGGTGTTGATCGTCTCCATGTCCGAGCGGGGATCCACCTTGCCGTCGACGTGGATGACGTCGGGATCATCGAACACGCGGACAACCTGGGCAATGGCCTCGGCCTCACGGATGTTGGCGAGGAACTTGTTGCCCAGGCCTTCGCCCTCCGACGCACCCTTGACGATCCCGGCGATGTCGACGAACGACACCGGAGCAGGCAGTAGGCGCTGGGATCCGAAAACGGCGGCCAGCTTGGCGAGCCGCGGGTCCGGCAGGTTGACCACACCGACGTTCGGCTCGATCGTGGCGAACGGGTAGTTCGCCGCGAGCACCTGGTTGCGGGTCAGTGCGTTGAAAAGAGTTGATTTGCCGACGTTGGGCAGTCCGACGATGCCAATAGTAAGAGCCACGAGCACTAATTCTACCGGCAATCGGGCCGGAGCCCTGCGTCCGTTGGTTCCTGACCGCCCCGGACCATGACCGGCGCGTGCGTCTGCGCCAAAAATGTCAGGGGCCCGTGCCAAAGTGAACACATGGACGCTTTTGCACTGATACTAGCCCTGCTGATGCTGATTCTCGGCGCCGTGATTGGCGCAGCCTGCACCTACGTGGTGTTCCGGCGGCGCAGCGTGGCCCTGGAGCAGGACTTCGACGGCGTTTCCGCCCGCCTCTCGGAGGTCAGCGCCCAGTTCGCGGCGGCCGACGCCGAGCGGCGCCTTTTGTCGGCACAGAACCGGGAGCTGGGCGAGTCACGCAATCAGGACGGCAGCGTCCTTCGCGCCCTGGCGCCTGTGGCAGAGAAACTTACGGCGGTGCAGCAGCAGGTGTCCCTGCTTGAACGTGACCGACTGGAGCAATACGGGCAGCTGGCACAGCAGCTGCAGGAGGCCCGCCTCTCCGACCAACAGCTTCTTCGCTCAACCCACGCCCTTGAATCCGCCCTGCGCTCCAACAGCGCCCGCGGTCAGTGGGGCGAAGTCCAGCTCCGCCGCGTCGTGGAAGCCGCAGGCATGCTCCGCCATGTGGACTTCCACGAGCAGCAGCACAGCGCCGGTGCGGGGAACGCCGTCCGGCCCGACCTCGTGGTCCAGCTTCCGGGCGGGAAGCAGCTTGTGGTGGACGCCAAGGTGCCCCTGGCGTCGTACTTGGAGGCCCAAGACATGGGCTCCTCGGCGGGGCAACAGCAGACCGGGCCGGCGCTCACCGGCCAGAACGCGCTGCTGGCGGCACACGCCAAGGCATTGAAATCGCACGTGGACGCCCTGAGCACCAAGAAGTACTGGGACATTCCGGGCAACTCGCCGGAACTCGTGATCTGCTTCCTGCCGGCGGAATCCATCCTGGCAGCCGCGCTAGCGGCGGATCCCGCCCTCCTGGACTACGCCCTGAACAAGAACGTGGTGCTCGCGTCCCCCGGCACCCTCCTGGCCGTCCTGAAGTCAGTGGCGTTCACCTGGCGCCAGGATGTCCTGACAGACAGTGCCCGCGAGCTCTTCGAGCTGGCACGGCAGCTCTACGAACGGATGGGAACGCTCGGTGAAAACGTCACCAAGCTGGGGTCCTCGCTGAAGACTTCCGTTGACCGCTACAACTCCATGGTCGGAACGCTCGAAGCCCGTGTCCTCCCCACCGCACGGAAACTCAACGCCCTCGAGGCCGAAGGACTGACGACGCCGCCTGCGATCGAGGTGACTCCCCGCTCCGTGGCAGCACCGGAACTCCAGTCGGAGGAGTCCGCCGCCTAGTCGGCAGCCGGACAGGAACCAGCCGGGAGTGCGTCAGGCCCGCGCGCCTCGTCCGCCAAGGGCGCGGGTCACGTCGCCGGACTTCTTGAGCGTTGCGCGAAGCTCCTTGGGCAAGGAGAAGAGCAGGTCTTCCTCCGCTGTGACCACTTCCTCCACGGTGCCGTAGCCGTAGTCCGCAAGGAGCCGGAGCACATCCTTGACCAGCACCTCCGGAACCGATGCGCCGGAGGTGACGCCAACCGTGGCGACGCCCTCGAACCACGCCTCATCCACTTCGTTGGCGAAGTCGACGCGGTAGGACGCCTTGGCACCGTATTCCAGTGCAACTTCCACTAGCCGGACAGAGTTGGAGGAATTGGCCGAACCCACCACGATGACCAGGTCGGCCTGCGGGGAGATCTTCTTAATGGCCACCTGGCGGTTGGTGGTGGCGTAGCAGATGTCGTCGCTGGGCGGGTCCTGCAGCGTCGGGAAGCGTTCCTTCAGCAGCCGGACTGTTTCCATCGTTTCGTCCACGCTCAGTGTGGTCTGCGACAGCCAGATGACCTTCTCGGGATCCCTGACCGTTACCTTATCCACTTCGTGCGGGCCGTTGATGATCTGGATGTGCTCAGGAGCTTCACCGGCCGTGCCTTCAACTTCCTCGTGGCCGTCGTGGCCGATGAGGAGGATGTCAAAGTCGTCCTTGGCGAATCGGACGGCTTCCCGGTGGACCTTGGTGACCAGCGGGCAGGTGGCGTCAATGGTCCGCAGGCCACGGTCTTCTGCCGACTGCACCACTGCGGGCGATACCCCGTGGGCCGAAAAGATGACCAGCGCACCTTCGGGGACCTCATCGGTCTCATCAACGAAGATGGCGCCCTTCTCCTCAAGCGAGCTCACGACGTGAACGTTGTGGACGATCTGCTTACGGACGTACACGGGCGGACCATAGTGTTCCAGTGCCTTCTCAACTGCAATGACTGCCCGGTCAACTCCGGCGCAGTAGCCGCGGGGAGCTGCGAGAAGCACTTTTTTGGGTCCGGGCACCGGGGCCGCAGCCAGCACGTCCTCAGGCGATCGGCGCCTGCGTGGAATTGACGGCATGGGGATGGAGACAGCAGAGGTGGTCATTGTTCAATGCTACCGGGAACGCTGGTCGCGTCCGGCGACCGCAACAACGGCACCAGCAACGACGCGGAGAATGACACCCGCCACGATGAGGACTGCGCCGGCAATGAGTGCCGCCAAGATCCACTGCCCGAACCGTTCGGAGGATGCCGCCACGAATTCGCTTTTGAAGATGTCCGCCACCTCGTTACCGCTGGCTGTTCCGCCCACCGCGAGTCCGGCCGCGTCCGAGCCGAGTTTCCAAACCGCCGCGAGCACCAACGCCCCGGCTCCCGTGCCCACCAGCACAGTCCAGCGGCGGCGTGCGGCAATGAGGCCCAGCAGGAAGGCGATGGCGGAGCCTGCAGCCACCGGCCAGCCCATCGGTGCGTACGCCGAAACCTGGTCCACGAGTTGACGCTGGCTCGGCTGTCCTATGTTGATCAGCGTCTGATCCGGCGCGTCCAACGGAACATTCATTGCTTCCGAGATCTGTTTGGTCAGCAGGCCAACCAGGGGCGCCACATCCAGGGTGAGGGACGTGGACGGTTCCGTCTCGGGCGAGGCGGCCCCGGAAGACGGGAAATTAAGCCGGTGGCTCTTCCTCAGCGTCTCCTCCCAGGCTGCCGGATAGCCGGGGAGCGCCGTCAGGGATTTGGCGGCAGAGTCGAGGATCGGCTGGACCAGTTCCGTGAACGGTTCAGGGATGCGGCCGGCCGGATCGATGCTCCCAACTGCTGCCGAAGCCAGCCGTTCCTGGAAGACGGTGTCCTTGCCCAAGGGAGCGGCGAGGGAAACGAAGCCGTCCTCCTGCACAATGTTCCGGTCAACCCAGATCGCTGGAACGGCGACGGCGGCCAGCAGCAGCCCAAGGATAATGGCGGCAGCGGAGACAAAGGTGCGCAAGGGAGTCCTCGGTTGTGGTTGGCGGTACTGCCATCCTAGGGGTGCCGGCGGGGAAGAAAAAATGTCGGCCGACAGTGGTAGAGCTATGGATAGAGTTGATTCGGTTTGATGCCAGTCCGTTTTTGATGCACTGCCACCCGCAAAGGATTCCCATGCCCAAGGCTCCCTTCCCGTCAGGGTCCGACCGTGCCTGACAACGTGCCCGCGGCCACCACGGTTCCTGCCACGGCTGCTGAGACGAGCCCGGACAATCCCTGGCCCCTGCAGCTACTGTCCCAGAAGCTCAAGGCCCACATCGACCGGACTCCCTCCGCCTGGGTCGAAGGCCAGGTCATTGAATTGAACCGCCGCGGCGGCAGCGCGTTCATGACACTTAGGGACGTAGACGCCGAAATTTCGCTGCCTGCGTCCATCTGGTCTAATGTGCTGGATCGCCAGGACGTTCCCCTGGAACGGGGTTCCAGGGTTGTGGCCCTCCTGAAAGCCGAGTTCTGGCTGAAGACCGGACGCCTCAACATGTCGGTGAAGGACATCCGGCCGGTGGGGCTGGGAGACCTGTTGGCGCGGATTGAGCGACTCCGCCACGCGCTTTCCATGGAAGGGCTCTTTGCGGACTCCCGGAAAAAACGCCTCCCGCTCCTCCCCCATCGGATCGGTCTGATCACCGGACGTGATTCCGACGCCAAGAAGGACGTGCTGCGCAATGCCGCCCTCCGGTGGCCCGCGGTCGAATTTGAGATCCGGGAAGTTGCCGTGCAGGGAAACACCGCTGTTTCCCAGATTATGGGTGCGTTGCGGGACCTCGATGCCGACCCGCATGTTGACGTCATTGTGATTGCCCGGGGCGGCGGTGCGCTTGAGGACCTCCTCCCCTTCAGCAATGAGGATCTGATCAGGGCAGTGTCCAACGCCTCGACGCCGGTGGTCAGCGCGATCGGCCACGAAGCGGACCGTCCCATCCTCGACGACGTCGCTGACCTCCGGGCTTCCACGCCCACGGACGCCGCCAAGAGGATTGTTCCTGACGTCGTGGAGGAACTTGACCGGGTACGGCAGGCACGGGACCAGCTCCGGCGCGGAGTGCACCGCCTGGTGGAGCGGGAGTCCGACCGGCTGGCTTCCCTGCATTCAAGGCCCGTGCTCGCCGCGCCGGAGGTCATGGTCAGCGCCCGTGCCGAAGACGTGGCACGGCTCAGCAGCCGCTCCCGTGCAGCCATTAGCACGGCAGTTCTGAGAGGGGCTGACCAGATCCTCCATCTCCGCAGCCAGGTGCGCTCCCTCTCGCCGCAGCAGACTCTGGATCGGGGCTACGCCGTGGTGCAGGTTTCGGGGGCGGCCCGGGCCGAGGACGAGCCGCTTGCAGTCGTTCGGCACCCTTCGCAGGCTCCGGAGGGCTCGGATCTTTTCGTACGGGTTGCCGGCGGGTCCTTTTCCGCCCGGTCCACGGGCGGTCAACGGATTTCAGATAGCTGAAACTAGCCCAGCTCCGGACATCCCGGCAGCGCCCATCCACTCATCACCAGCAGGGAGCAAACACATTGGCAGCAGAACACAACCCGAACGCAGACATCGAAGCGCTGAGCTACGAAGAGGCCCGCGAGCAGCTCGTGGCCGTGGTGGGCAAGCTGGAAGCCGGCGGCGCCAGCCTGGAGGACTCCCTCGCGCTGTGGGAGCGGGGCGAGGCCCTTGCCAGACGATGTGAGGAGTGGCTGGAAGGCGCGCGCAAACGGCTGGCCGCCGCCCGTAACCAGGCCGGTCCGGAGTCCTAAGTCCGGAGTCCTAGGATCCGGGTCCCGGGCGTGGTCCGTCAGGACCTTTCCACGAGGCTGCGCTCGAGCGCGACGTCGAATTCCGCAACGGGCCATTCAAGGTGGAGGTCTTCCATGGCCTGGAGCAGCAGCTGTTGCACGGCGATGCGCGCGTACCATTTTTTGTTCGCCGGGACCACATGCCAGGGCGCCACTTCGGTATGCGTCTTGTCGAATGCCGCCTGGTATGCGGCCATGTAGTCATCCCAGAAGGCACGCTCCTTCAGGTCACCGCTGCTGTACTTCCAGTGCTTCGAAGGATCGTCCAGCCGGGCCAGCAAGCGGGATTTCTGTTCGTCCCGGCTGATGTTCAACATCACCTTGACTATTCGGGCTCCGCTGGCCGTAAGCCTGGCTTCAAATTCGTTGATCGCCGTGTAGCGCCGCTCCAGCTCTTCTGGGGAGGCCCAGCCGTGGACGCGGTGGATGAGCACATCTTCATAGTGGGAGCGGTCAAAGACGCCCACCATGCCGGCCGCGGGTACTTCCTTTTCGATCCGCCAGAGGAAATCGTAAGACTTTTCCTCATCGGTGGGCGCCTTGAACGCCTTGAGCTGCACACCCTGCGGGTCCATGGCGCCGACCACGTGAGCCACAATGCCGCCCTTCCCTGCGGTGTCCATGGCCTGGAGGATCAGCAGGACGCGCTTGGTGCCGCCGAACTTAGCTTCGGCGAACAACTGCTCCTGGAGGGTGGCAAGTTTGCCGTCGAGTTCGGCCAGGAGGGCCTGTCCGTCGGATTTGCCGCCAGGGTACCCCGGCGTGGAATCCGGATCGACGTCGGACAGCCTGAATCCGTCACCGGCCGCGAGGGTTCCTGACGGGTGTTCGTTGAACGTTTCGAGTCCTGACATGTGAAGCCTTCCGCCGATGTTCCGCCAGTCCGGAGCTCCGCTTCCTCGCGGCCGCGTCCGGCTGCCGCCGCCCGGGAAACCCGGGCGGCGCTGCTGCCATCAGGCTAGTTCCCCTGGTACCGGCTCAGGAAGTCCCCCATACGGCCGATTGCTTCTTCTATATCCTTCACGTTGGGCAGGGTGACCATCCGGAAGTGATCCGGACGGACCCAGTTAAAGGCGCGGCCGTGGGAAACGAGGATCTTCTGCTCACGGAGCAGGTCCAGGACGAACTTTTCGTCGTCCCGGATGTGGAAGACCTCGGGGTCCAGTTTCGGGAACAGGTACAGCGCTCCCCTGGCCTGCTGCGTGCTGACGCCGGGGATGGCGTTGAGCAGGTCGTAGGCCTTGTTCCGCTGTTCCAGCAGGCGGCCCCCTGGCAGGATCAGATCATTGATGCTCTGGTATCCGCCCAATGCCGTCTGGATGGCATGCTGGGCAGGCACGTTGGCACACAGGCGCATGTTTGCAAGGAGACTGATGCCTTCGAGGTAGTCGGCCGCGTCCTTCTTTGGCCCGGAGATCGCCATCCAGCCGGCCCGGTACCCGCACACGCGGTATGCCTTGGACAACCCGCTGAAGGTCAGGCACAGGACGTCGTCGCCGGTGAGTCCGGCCAGGTTCACGTGGACAGCGTCCTCGTACAGGATCTTCTCGTAGATTTCATCCGCAAAAAGGACCAGGCCGTGCTTCTCAGCCAGGGCCACAATCTTCTTGAGGGTCTCCTCGGGATACACCGCACCGGTGGGGTTGTTCGGGTTGATCACCACGATTCCCTTGGTTCGCGGGGTGATCTTGGATTCGAGGTCCTCCAGGTCCGGCTGCCAGCCGGACTCCTCATCACAGAGGTAGTGCACCGGGCGACCGCTTGCGAGGGCGACGGAGGCGGTCCAGAGCGGGTAGTCGGGCGTGGGGATCAGAACCTCGTCGCCGTCGTCGAGGAGCGCCATGAGCGACATGGTGATGAGCTCGCTGACGCCGTTGCCGAGGTAGATGTCGTCCACGTGAATGTTCTGGATACCGCGGGTCTGGTAGTACTGGGACACTGCCGTCCGGGCGGAGAATATGCCCCGGGAGTCACTGTAGCCCTGGGCGTGCGGCAGATGGCGGATCATGTCCACCAGGATCGCGTCCGGCGCTTCAAAACCAAACGGTGCCGGGTTTCCGATGTTCAGTTTGAGGATCCGGTGACCCTCTGCCTCCATCTGCTGGGCGGCCTGAAGAATCGGTCCACGGATGTCGTAGAGGACATTATGAAGCTTGGTGGACTGCTTGAATTCTGCCATCCATCAAATATGCCATATGGAGGATGTACTTCCGCTGAGACTTGACTCACACGGAGAACGGCGACGGCGCCTGCCGGACCTTGTGAGGTCCGGCAGGCGCCGTCGGACTCGTGTTGGCTGGTTTGAGCTACTTAACCAGGCCCTTGTCCTTGAGCCAGGCCGCCGCTGCGTCCTTCGGATTCTGCTTCTGCGTGCCGCTGACTGCGCGGTTGAGGTTGATCAGGTCCTCCGTGGTGAGGATCTTGGAAACGGAATTGAGCGCTTCCTTGGCCTTGTCGGTCATCTTGGCCTTGTTGTACAGCGGCAGGACCTGCTGGGCGATGAAGTTGTTCTTGGGGTCATCCAGGACCACCAGGTCGTTGTCGGCAATGGCCGGCGTGGTGGTGTAGATGTCAGCGACCTGCACCTTGTCCTCGAGCAGCGCCTTGACGGTGATCGGGCCGCCGCCGTCGCTGAACGGTTCCAGCTTCTTGGGTTCGCAGCTATAGTTCTTCTTCAATCCCGGCAGGCCATAGGCGCGCTCTGCGAAGGTGGCCGGAGCTCCTACGACAAGCTCGCTGCAGACCTTCGCGAGGTCTTCGATCGATTTGAGCTGGTACTTCTCCGCCGTAGCCTTGGTTAGCACCATGGCGTCCTTGTCCTCGGCCTTGGACGCTTCCAGGACGGCCAGTCCCTCCGGGAGCTTGGCCGGGAGCGCCTTGTAAATGTCCTCCGCCGAAACCTCGGTGGCTTCCTTGTTCACATGCAGCAGCAGGTTACCGCTGTAGTCGGGAATAACGTCCACGGAGCCATCCTGGACAGCCTTGAAGTACACCTCGCGCGAGCCGATGTTTGGCTTGGTGCTTGCGGTCACGCCGGCCGCGTTCAGGGCACCGGCATAGATTTCAGCAATGATCTGGCTTTCGGGGAAGTCAGCAGATCCGATCACCAGCGCTGAACCCGAGCCGGAACCGCCCGTGGCCGGAGCGCTTCCGAGCGGATCAGAACCACCGCCGCACGCGGACAGGGCCAGGGCCAGCCCGACGCCGGCGGCCAGGCCGCCGAAAGCGCGGCGGCACAGGATACTAGGGTTGGTTTCCTTCATGATGTACCTCCTTGAACAACAGGCTCCGCGGGCACGGGGCCTGTGAGATCAACCGGGGCCTGCTGGCTCCGGCCTGGCATGGCAGAGGCTCCCCGGAACAGGAACAGCCTCTGGAAAACAGCGAGCAGCAGATCGACGGTGATGGCCAGCGCTGCTATCAGCAGCGAGCCGCCCAGCATCTGCGGAAAATCAGACAACACCAGTCCGTCAAAGAGATACCGGCCCAGTCCCCCGAGGTTGATGTAGGCCACCACTGAGACGGTGGCGATCACCTGGAGCACACCGGTCCTGAATCCGCCGAACATGACCGTCAGTGCGTTGGGAAATTCCGCCCGGAACAGCACCTGCAGTTCGGTCATGCCCATGGCCCGGGCTGCGTCCACGACGTTCCGGTCCACACTGGCAATCCCGGCGTAGGTGCCCGCGAGCAGCGGGGGGACCGTGAGGATCACTAGGGCCCAGATAGGAGGCATCAGGCCGATGCCGGCCAGGAGCACGAAAAGGGTCAGCAGGCCCAGGGTGGGCAATGCCCGCAGTGCGCCGGCCAAGGCAACCACCGCCACCCGGCCGCGCCCGGTGTGGCCTACATAGAGGCCGATGGGGACGGCTATGGCGGTGGCAATCAGCATCACCAGTCCCGTGTACTGCAGGTGCTCAGCCAGCCTTGCGGGAATGCCTGAGCTTCCAGTCCAGTGCAGGGGGTCGCCCAGCCAGGCGAAGGTGTCCGTGAAAACGTTGCTCATGCCGACGCACCTCCCGCCCGGACGTCGGACAGCCGCTCGGCCGCCGAAGGGAGGGCAGCCTTGTCCGTTCTGCGGGCGGCCCTCGTCCACGGCGTCAGCAGCCGTTCCAGGAGCACAAGGAGCGCGTCCATCAAAAGTGCCAGCACCAGGATGGCAATGATCCCAACCACGACTTCGGTAATGAAGCCCCGTTGGAGGCCCGAGGTGAAGAGCATGCCGAGGTTACCGATTCCCAGGAGGGCCGCCACGCTCACCAGGGAGATGTTGCTGACGGACACCACCCGCAGCCCGGCGAACAGCACCGGCAGGGAGAGCGGGAGATCGATCTGGAGGAAGCGCGCGCCCGGCTTGAACCCCATGGCGACGGCGGCCTGCCGGAGATCTTCGTCCACGGAATCGAAGGCGTCGAGCGCGGCGCGCACCAGCAGCGCCACGGCATAGATGGTGAGGGCCACGATCACGTTGACAGGGTCAAGGACCCTGGTCCCCAGGATTGACGGCAGAATGATGAACAGGGCAAGGGACGGGACCGTGTAGAGCAGGGACGTGGCCGTGACCACCACGGAGCGCAGCGTCCTGTTTCGCCGGGCGAACTGGGCCAGCGGAATCGAGAGCGCCAGGCCAAGGACCATGGGCACGATGGCAAGCACGAGGTGCTGGCCGGCGAGCTCGAACACCCGTCCGCTGTTGGCCAGGAACCATTCCATCAGAGGGCACCCTGCCGGACCAGCCGGGCCGATTCGATGACGGCGAGCACCTCGTCCGCCTTAAGGACTCCGGCGAGCCTGCCGTCCGCGTCCACGGCGACGCCCAAACCCGAGGGTGAGGACAACGCTGCGTCAAGGGCGCGCCGGAGCGTGTCCCCCTTCCGGAAAAGCGAACCGCCGGGTATCAGCACGGAGCCGGCACCGGGGCTTGTCCAGCCGAGCGGGCGGGACTCCGCATCCAGTACCAGCAGCCAGTCGCCGCCCAATCCGGCAGCACCGGCCTCCAGTTCCCTGCGGCTGACCGTCGGAACGTCATGGAGGGTGACGGCGTCGGAGGGGCTGAATGCCAGGTGACGAAACCCGCGGTCCTTGCCCACGAACGAGGCCACAAAGTCGTTGGCCGGAGCCCTGAGGATCTCCTCCGGGGTGGCATACTGAGCCAGTTTTCCTCCGGTGGCGAAGACAGCAACCTTGTCCCCAAGCACGGTGGCTTCGTCAATGTCATGGGTGACGAAAACGATGGTTTTGGCGAGGTCGCGCTGCAGCCGCAGGAGCTCCTGCTGCAGTTCGTCCCGCACCACTGGGTCCACCGCGCTGAACGGTTCGTCCATTAGCAGCACGGGCGGGTCAGCCGCCAGCGCCCTCGCCACTCCGACCCGCTGCTGCTGTCCGCCGGACAGCTGTGAGGGGTAGCGACTGCCGAGCACCGACGCCAGCCCGACGACGTCGAGCAGTTCTTCGGCGCGCCTGCGAGCCTCGGCCTTGGGGACGCCATTCAACCGCGGGACCGTGGCGATGTTATCCAGAACCGAGCGGTGCGGCATGAGCCCGGAGGACTGCATGACATAGCCCATGGACCGCCTCAGCTGCGCGGCGGGCACTGAGGTGACGTCTTTACCGTCCACGGTGATGGTGCCGGAGGTGGGCTCCACCATGCGGTTGATCATCCGCAGGGAGGTGGTCTTGCCGCAGCCTGAGGGCCCGACGAAGACCGTGATTGAGCCCTTGTCAATGGACATGGTGAGGTTGTCCACGGCCGGCTGCCCGCTCTGGTACTGCTTGGTGACGCTCTGGAATTCGATCATGGCTTCAGCCATTTCCGGGCTTACCTAACTGTTGGCGGCAACATCGGACGGTCAAGCCGGAAGATCATAAGCTTGCTGATTTTCGGCTGTAAAGCAGGTAATACACAGCGTAACCAGCGGCCCGGACAAAGTCAGCGGTGCCGCGGCTACCGTAAGCATTCGGTGACCTGCGCCTTTTGGATGGGTGGCGGCGCCGGCTTGCTCGATCCGCCGCGACCCGGCACCGCCGTCGACCCTCGTCCGCGCGTCAGCTGCGCTTCCGTTTACCCCGTTTTCCCTCGCCGCCGGCGCGGTCGGCGCCCTTTTCGTGCCCGTAGCGCTCGGCCGCCCGTTGGCTCTTGCCGGCAACTACCACCTTCTGGTGCCATTCACGCTGGTACGCCCGCCGGGCTGCCGCGTCGTGCCGGCGGTTGAGCGCCGCCAGTTCGCCTTGGAGTTTGAGGTAGCTCTCCCATCGGCGGATCTCCAGCGTCCCGTCGGCGAGCGCTGCCTGGACAGCACAGCCGGGCTCCCGATCATGAGCGCAGTCGGCGAAGCGGCACCGGCCGAACAGCTCCTCGAGGTCACCGAACATCTCCCCCATTCCGTCGTCGGCGTCGAAAAGCGCGAAGCCGCGCACGCCGGGGGTGTCCATGAGGACAGCTCCCCCGGGCAGCGGGACAAGTTCGCGGGAGGTGGTGGTGTGCCTGCCTTTGCCGTCGCCGGACCGGACGGGCCCGACGTCCTGCGCGTGGTGCCCGGCGAGGGCGTTGATCAGCGTGGACTTCCCGGCGCCGGAGGGCCCCAGGAGGACCAGCGTCCCGCCGGCGGGCACGTGTCCGAGCAGTTCGTCGAGGCCGTCGCCCTGTTCCGCCGAGGTGGTGACCACAGCTACGCCGGCGGCCTGCAGGATGACCTTTCCGACGACGTCGTCCGCGATGTCGGCAAGGTCCGCTTTGGTGACAATCACCAGCGGGGTGGCCCCCGAGTCCCAGGCCGCCACCAGCGTCCGCTCCAGCCGGTTGTGGGTGAGCGGCCGGTCCACCGGGACCACGACTCCCACCATATCGACGTTGGCGCCCAGGACCTGGGCCTCCGACGACGCTTCGAAGGCGCGCTTGCGGCTCAGCGCCGACTGACGCGGCAGCACAGCGATGACGGCCGGCTCCCCCGCCGTGTTGGAGCCGAGCCACACCCAGTCGCCGGTGGCAGGGATCTCGCCGTGGGCCGGGTAGGGCAGGTGCAGGAGCTCCGCAGCCCCGGCAACAAGGACCCGGTTCCGGTCAACGCGGACCACCCGTCCGGGGCTCTCCCCGCCGGGGGCGGGATGGGCGTCGAAAAGTGCTGCCGTCCGAGCTGTGAAACCGTAATGCACGGGACCGGCCAGCGTTGAAACTGAGTGGGTGGGTGTTGAATCTTTTGCGGTCAGCAGGTGACCTGGAGTTGTTTTCACTAAAGAACCTCTGGTGAGGCCCCGTTGGCACGGACTCCGCTGCTTGAATCAGCTGCTGCGGGTCAGGACGTGCTTGTGTCCGGGGCAGGAATAATGACGTTGCTGGCGCTCTTGGCGCGCAGGATTATTGCAGTCATCGTCTCCACCTCCCAGTGTCCGCGGTCATGAATCTTGATGTCATGCCGTCTGCTTCGCCGGGCGCATCTGCCGGCGGCTTTTCAAGGCTAAACCGTCCAGCCCGGCTTGGCTAGGGGTCAGGCCGTCCCGCGTTCATCTACGGTTGCCTGCCCGCCTGCCGGCAACCGGTTGTTCGGCCTAGAGTTGGTCTGTGACGAACCTTGAAGTAAGCCCCATTGAAGAAGTGTGCCCGCCGGGACTGCCCGGAGGATCCGCCGGAAACGGTCCGTGCCTCCAGTTGTGGCCCGCACGGGAGGTTCCGCTCGGCGGAGTCCGGGCCATGAACGTCTTCCGGACGCTTCCGCAACGGGGCCTGCCCACCGTCGGCGCCTGGTGCTTCCTGGACAGCTTCGGCCCGGACCGGGTGGCCATGTCCGTGCTGCCGCACCCGCACACCGGCCTGCAGACTGTGACGTGGCCGCTGGCCGGCAACATCAGGCACCGCGATAGCGTGGGCAGCGATGTGATCGTGCGTCCGGGAGAGCTCAACATCATGACCGCCGGCCGGGGCGTCTCGCACTCCGAGTTCGCCGTACTGCCGCACCGGCCTTCCCCCGGTGAAACGATGGGCGCCGGGCCGTCCGGCGCCGGGACCGTTGCGGCGGGAGATTCCGGCGCCGGGGCGGAACTGCCCCTTCAGCGCGGCCTCCAGTTGTGGGTCGCCCTTCCGGACGGCGAACGCCACAGGGACCCGGCCTTCGAGCAGCACCGCGATCTCCCGGAAGTCACCGGAGACGGATTCACCGCAACGGTAATGGTGGGAAATTTCGCGGGAGAGTCCTCACCGGCCACGATGTATTCCCCGATTGTCGGCGTGGACGTCAGCTGCTCCGGGCCTGTCGCCCTGCCGCTCGACCCGGAGTTCGAGCACGCGGTGCTGGTCCTTGACGGCCGCCTCACCCTCGACGGGCAGGATGTGCCACCCGGCCCACTGGGTTACCTCGGGATCGGCCGCCGCCTGCTGGAAGTCGAGGCCCTGCCCGACACGCGCTTCATCCTGCTGGGCGGGGAGCCGCTCCAGGAAGAGTTGCTGATGTGGTGGAATTTCGTGGGCAGGACCCATGATGAGGTTGCACAGGCCCGCCAGGACTGGGAGAACCAGGCAGACCTTCCGGACGCGTTAGCCGAGGGCTCCCGGTTCGGACTGGTCCGCGGTCACGGACCGGATGCGGGGGTCGAGGCCGGGCGCATCCCGGCGCCTCCCCTGCCGGGTGTCCGGCTCCGGCCCCGCACCCGTTCGTGACGCCCCCATGCACGTGACGGACCCGCCTGACTGGCGCACTGAACCCTGAGGGCAGGGGCTATCCCTGTTCAGCCACAAGTTGCAGGACACCGAAGACGGGATCCTGCTCCAGGACCCGCACATCCGTGACGCCATCGGCGGCCAGGCTCCGCTTAAAGGAATCCTGCAGCCTGGCCACGTTCATGCCGAGGCCGCTGCCCAGGATCACCGGGCCCTGGATGCCCAGCTTCCGCAATGCCTGGGCGGCCAGTCCGGCGAGGTCCCTGCCTGCCTGCTCGACAAGCGCCTGGCTGGCGGCGTGGCCCGCGTCCGCCGCCTCCACCACGAGCCGGGCTCGTTGCGCCCAGTAGCGCCGGCCGGTCTCCGGTGAGTGGAAAAGCGCTATGAGCTTGTTGGGGTCGTCTATGTTGCACGACCGCAGCAGGGCAGTGGTGAGTTCGTCGGGTTCCAAGCCCTGGTTCATGCGGCGGAGGCTGTGCCGGACAGCTTCACGGCCCAGCCAGTAGCCGCTGCCTTCGTCTCCGAGCAGGTAGCCCCAGCCGCCTGCCCGCGCTTCCTCGCCCTGGTCGTTCTTTCCCCAGGCGGCAGAGCCGGTCCCCGCGATGACAGCTACCCCGGTGCTCGCCCCGCCGGCCGCCAGCAGCAGCCGGGAGTCATGGACCACTGTGATCCTGGCGCCGGGCACATGGGGCGCGATCAGAGCCGAGAGTGCGGCCGCGTCCTCGTCCGTGTCGATGCCGCCGGCCCCGGCGTAGACCTGGGACACCGCGCCTCCGTCGATCTTTGCGAACAGCTCCGCCAAGTGCAGTGCCGCTTCCTCACGGCTGACGTTCTGCACGTTCGAGCTGCCAACGCTTTCATCGGCCACGGCCTTCCCGTCCTCGAAGCGGACGCCGCGCGTTTTGGTGCCGCCGATGTCCAGGCCGATTACGGCGCCGGGGATCGTAGCGGGAGGTGCCGCGGACGTCGCGGCGGGGAGCCCGCCGGGGGAAGGAACAGAATCCGTTGCCGGCAGGTTGTCAGAATTAGTCACATGAACAGACTACTGAGTCACCACAAGGAGCAGGAATGACGGGCACCATTTTCGGTACACGGATCATCGCCGCACCCATGGCAGGGGGAACATCGACGCCCCGGTTTGTGCGGGCCGCGCACCGGGCAGGCGGGTTGGGCTTCCTGGCCGCGGGCTACAAAACCGTGGCTGCCATGCAGTCCGACATCAGCGAGGTGCGCTCCGCCGGGGCGCGCTTCGGCATGAACCTCTTCGTTCCCGACCGGACGCAGCTCAATCCCCCGCAAGCTGTCAGGGAACAGTTGGAGAACTACCGGCAGAGCCTCGAGCCGGACGCCCGGCGGTACGGGGTGGCCCTTCCCGGGCTGCGCCTCGACGACGACGACGAGTGGCAGGGCAAGATCGACGCCCTGCTGGCGGATCCCGTGGAGTTTGTCAGCTTCACGTTCGGTTTCCCCGAGCAGGCCGAAGTGCGCGCGCTCCAGCGCGCCGGTTCCACGATCATTGCCACGGTCACCAGCCCGGCGGAAGCCTCGCTGGCCGTGGAGCGCGGAGCGGACATCCTTGTGGTCCAGCACGGCAGCGCCGGCGGCCACAGCGCCGCCTTCCTGGCCCGGGAAAGCACAACGGGCTCCCCCGGCCCCGCGACGACGGCGGAGCTGCTCGCCGCTGTGCGCACCGCCGTCGGCGTACCCCTCGTGGCGGCCGGCGGAATCATGGATTCCGCCGGCCTCGACTCGGTGTTGACCGCCGGCGCAACGGCAGCCCAGCTGGGTACGGCTTTTCTGCGCAGCGACGAAAGCGGCGCCCGCCAGCTCCACAAGGACGCCCTCGCCAGCCAAAGCTTCACGGAAACACGACTGACCCGTGCGTTCACCGGCAGGCAGGCGCGTGCCCTGGTCAATTCGTTCGTCCGCGACCACGATGACGCACCGGAAGGGTACCCGGCCCTCCACCATCTCACCGCTCCGATCCGTGCAGCAGCCGCCGCGGCGGGTGATCCGGAAAGGCTGAACCTGTGGGCGGGAACCGGATGGCGGAAGGCTGGCGGCGGTCCGGTCTCGGACGTCATCAACGGGATACTTGCGGGTTCGGCCCTTTCCTGAACTGATCGGCCCCTCGGAAGCGGGCGGATCAGATCAGCCCCCTGAACGCGCGCGGATAAGTCCCGCCAGCAGCCCCGGCCCCTCGGTCAGGACCATTTCCCTGAACAGCCTGACCTGATCGGCCTCGGCCTCGTGGCCGCCGCGCCGTTCACGCCATGCCAGGCCGATTTCACGGAATGCCAGTCCTGATGTCAACGGCACCTCCACCCAGCCAAGGTTGCCGGTGTGCTCAGTCACTGTCCGGCCCGGAGCCTGGCCTCCCGGAGGGAGGATGCTGACACCCAGTCCGGCAGATACCAGCCCTCGGACGGTGTGGGAATCCTGGCTTTCGAAGGCGATGCGCGGGCGGAAACCGGCCTCGCGGAACAGTGCGTCCGTCAGTGAGCGCATGCCGTATCCGTGCCCCATGGCCACGAACGGGTCCTGTCTGATGTCCGCAAGCCGGGCGCTCTTCCGCCTGGCCAGGCGGTGTTCATGGTGCACCACCAGCCTCAGGGGCTCCCGATACAGCGCGGCCGAGCCGATGCTCCGGCCCGCGGGGGCGACGGGCGCCGTCAATGCGAGATCAGCGGTTCCCGCCGCGAGTTCCGCCAGGCAGCCGTCCCGGGCTCCCTGGCTGAGGTCGAAGGCGGTCTGCGGGTGGCGGTGGTGGAACGCATTGATCAGGAGCGGCAGCGTCGCCTCGCCAAAGGTGTGCTGGAACGCCACGGCGATCCTTCCCCGCACCACCTCGGATTCGTGCCGCACCAGGTCCAGCCCGGTCCGGAATTCGTTCAGCGCCGCATCGATGTAGGGCAGCAGCGCCTTGGCTGCCGGTGTCAGCCGCACTCCCCTGCCGTCCCGGATCAGGAGTTCAGTGCCCACCACGGCACTGGCGCGGGCGAGAGCCCGGCTGACGGTGGACTGGGGCATGCCCAGCAGTTCCGCCGTTTCCGTCACGTGCTGCGTCCGGCCAAGTTCGGACAGGACGGGAAGCAACGGCAGCAACTGAGCCAGCTGCTTGTGCTCGATATCCATCGCGGCCTCCCTGAGATTGATCCGTTTTCAGCATTTGTTCTATGTAAATCATGCATTGGAAGCATGCCATTCGGCGATCTACGCTGGCTTAGTGCACATGATGTCAACGCAGGACACGCCACAAACCGGACTGTGGGCGGGCCATCCGAAGGGCTCGGCCGCCTACGGAAGGCTGCTCGCGGGGCTGGCCTTCGCCGGGGTGGCGACATTCGCCCAGCTCTACTCCACCCAGGCCGTGCTGCCGATCATGGCCACGGACCTGCAGATCTCGGCGGCCGAAGCCGCGCTGACCATCTCGCTGGCGACGGTGGGGTTGGCCGTCACGGTCATCCCGTGGTCCTTCCTGGCTGACCGGATCGGCAGGGTCCGGGCCATGACCCTGGGCATCTCGGCCGCGACCGTCCTGGGCCTGGTGGTTCCCCTGGCCGCCACGTTTCCCATGCTCCTGGGGCTCCGCTTGCTCGAGGGCATGGCGCTCGGCGGGATACCGGCGATCGCCATTGCCTACCTGAATGAGGAAGTGCACAAGGCGCACGCCGCCATGGCCGCCGGAAGCTACGTCGCGGGAACCACGCTCGGCGGCCTTGCGGGACGGCTGGTTGCGGGCCCCGTCGCGGAGCTGTGGGGATGGCGGGCGGCCACATTGGCCGTCTCCGTCCTGGCCGCCGTCGCTGCCGTCCTGTTCCTGGTCCTGGTGCCCAAGGCCCGCGGCTTCACGCCCGCACCAGCCAGCGGATTCGGCGGGGCCGCAAGGATACTGGCGGGCCACCTGCGCAGTCCCCGCCTGCTGGCCCTCTATGTGCAGGCGTTCCTGCTCATGGGCGGCTTCGTGGCCGTGTACAACTACCTCGGCTTCCGGCTGTCCGGTGATCCGTTCGGGCTGCCGGCCACCGTGATCAGCCTTATCTTCGTGGCATACCTGTCCGGGACGGTGACCTCCAGGCTGGCCGGCGCCCTCACGCTTAAGTTCGGACGGCGGACCATTCTGCTGGCCGGAATCCTGCTGATGGTCATTGGCCTGGCGCTGACATTGACGCAACTGCTGATCCTGATCCTGGCCGGCCTGGTGGTCTTCACCGGAGGATTCTTTGCGGCGCACAGCATCGGGGCGGGCTGGACCGGAGGGATCGCCACCACCGGCCGGGCTCAGGCCGCCTCGCTGTACAACCTTGCCTACTACCTTGGCTCCAGTGCAATCGGGTGGGCGGGCGGCCTGGTCTTCCAGTCCTTCGGCTGGACGGCGCTCGCCCTGACGGTCATCGGGCTGGGATGCACGACGGCGGTGATCACCGCCGTCGTGCATCCTGCGTCAGGCCCCCGTCAGCAGGCCTCCGGGCAGGGGAATCCGGCCGGCTAGCGCGTTCCTTCGACTGCCTGCAGAAGGTCCGCCACAATGTCCGTGACGTCCTCCAGCCCCACGGACAATCGAAGCAGGCTCGCACGCGGCCTGGCCCCGGCGGCAACGGGCCGGTGGGTCAGTCCGGCCGGGTGCTGAATGAGGGTATCGATGCCGCCCAGGGACACGGCGTGGGTGATCATCCGGACCGCCGCCGGCACCCGTTCGGCGTGCTCGGCGCTGGCCAGTTCAAACGCCAGCAGCGAGCCGGGGCCGGACATCTGCGTCCCCACCAGACCCAGCGGGTCGCACTCCGGAAGCCCCGGGTAGTGGACGGCTTTCACGAGCCCGTGTCCGGCCAGTGCAGCAGCAACCTTGTGGGCGGTTGCCTGCTGCGCCCGGACGCGCACCGGCAAGGTGGCCAGCCCGCGGTGGAGCAGATAGGCCGGCCAGGGAGTCAGGATTCCGCCTGTCACGGCACGGACCTGGCGGAGCCTGGTGGTCCACTCCACCGGGGCCGCAACCACACCGCCCATCGCATCCCCGTGGCCGCCGAGGAATTTGGTGGCGCTGTGCAACACGAGCGTGGCCCCGTGAGCAAGGGGCTGTTGGAGCACCGGGCTTGCGAAGGTGTTGTCCACCAGGAGCGGGACGCCGTCAGCGTCACGGGCGAGCTGCGCAATGTCCACAAGCTCCAGGCTGGGGTTGGCGGGCGTCTCCACAATCACCAGTCCCGTGTCCGGACGCAGGGCATCGCGGACACCGTCCGCCGTCGTGAACGTCACTTCGGTGCCCAGGACGCCCGAGGCGAGGATGTGGTCACTCCCGCCATACAACGGGCGGACTGCCACCACGTGCTTCCTGCCGGCAGCCACAGTCGCGAGCAGGACAGCCGAAAGGGCGGCCATCCCGGTGGCGAAGGCCACCGCCTCGGGCGCACCCTCCAGGACGGCCACGCCCTCCTCGAAGCGGGCCACCGTGGGATTCCACAAACGCTGGTAGACGGTGCTCTGGCCTTCCAGGGGCATCCCGCCGGTGGCCATTTGTTCATAGGCCAGGCCGCCGTCGTGGACCGACGGAAGCGGCGCAGTGGTGGAGAGGTCAATCGGCACGGCATGCACGCCTTGTTCGGTGAGGCCGGCCCGGCCTGCATGGACAGCCAGTGAATCGGGAGAAAGCACGGGACTCCTTTGAATTATTCGCCATAGAATCCGGCAAGTCTCTGGCAATAATTCGGAGTTTCATGTGGCTTACGAATGGAACTGCCGGAAAGGGGAGTTTATGATGAACGCATAACAATTCGAGGAGGCGCTGTGAGTAGCGGTGCGAAGAATATTCGGCTGGGCACGGGAACCGAACCGCTGGACGCCATCGACGAGCGGTTGCTGGCAGCCCTCGTGGACGACGCCCGGATCTCAAACAAGCAGCTGGCCGAGCTCGTGGGTATTGCCCCGTCCACGGCCCTCATGCGCACGCGCGCACTGTCCGAACGCGGCATCATCCAGGGCTTCGAAGCGAAACTGAGCCTGTCCGCCATCGGACGGTCCGTCCAGGCACTCATCGCCGTCCGGCTCCGCGCCCACGACCGTGAACAAATCGACCGGTTCACGTCACGGGTGCCCCGGCTCCCGGCCGTACTGTCCACCTTCCACACGTCCGGGTCAGTGGACTACCTGCTGCACATTGCCGTGGCCACTACCGAGGACCTCCGCGACTGGGTCCTGGACAACCTGGCGACCGATCCCGTGGTGGGCCACACCGAAACCACATTGGTGTTCGAACACATCCCCGGCAACCACGGGCCGCTACCCGACTGACCGCGTCGAGCGGGCAGTCCGGCCGGGTTTCATGGTCCGGCGGCGGAACTCGCCGCTAGCGCCAGATGTAGAGCCCCGAGTGCGCGGCGCCCATGACGTCGCTGCGAAGGACATCCAGCTGCTCCCGGCGGAGCGTGGCAGCGCGTTCACGTTCGGCCCAGTCGGAGAGAATGACCCGCCGGCGTTCAGCCCAGCGGACCAGCGCCGTACCCAATCCTGCCGCAGCCGACTCGGCGAAGGTGGGCCTGCGGTACAGGCTGCAGGCAGCTGATCCGGTGGCGGATACTGTGCTCATGGCACTTTCCTTTCAGGACTTTCCGGTTGTGTGTTCTGAGGTTCAGGGTTCCGCGACGTGCGGGCGCGGCCTCCCGCTGATGCGGGAACGCCGAGGATGGGAAAGGCGTTCAGGTGGATCTGGACCGGGCGGGCGCCTTCCTGCTCGCCTTCATTCCTGATGTCCTCCAGCAGGCGGTGGCCGTAGGTTTCCAGGGCGGTGGTGTACCTCGCCAACTGGTCCGCCGTGAGCCGCGCATTCGCAGTGCTGATCAGGGCCGCGTGGAGCCATGCGGCATCAAGGCTGTCGCTGCCGTGTGCCATGAAGTCCGCCAGGACTGCCTGCCTGCTGTGTTCAAACTCGCGGGTGACCAGCCGGGAGGCTTCCTCCGTGGCCGGAGATGTTGCCAGTTCCGGGGAGGTGATCTGGATGGCTCCGCGCGGGCGTTCCCACCAGCGCTCCCGGGCGGTGCCCTTGCCTTCAACCTCCCGGACGAAGTCATGCTTTGCCAGCTGCCGAAGGTGATAGCTGGTGGATCCGCTGGATTCGTTAAGCAGTTCGCCCAGGCTGCAGGCCGTTTGCGCCCCGTAGCGGGAGAGCATCTCGAGGATCTGCACACGCAGCGGGTGTGCAAGCGCCTTCAGTGACGCGGTATCGACCCGGCGAACCGGAAATGGCGCATCCTGCTTAGCCTGGGAGGCCGCGGCCACTGAACCCCGAGGGGGCCGGGTTGGTGCGGTGTCCGGTGAACTATCCATGCATCAAAATTACTCTTGCAAAGAAACCTTTGCAAGAGTTTCTTTGCAATGATTTGTTTGCAATAGTTTCTTGGCATGCCGACGTCGCGTCGGGGCCGCTCAGGCCGGCTGGCGGAAGGCAGCGGCCAGCGTCACGGCGGCCAGAACAAACGCCAGGAGGGCGCAGAGCGCCACGAATCCTGCCACTGCCGCCTGCAGCCCGAACACCGCCGTCGCAATTCCCAGGCCGATCACCGGTAGTGCGCTGCCAAGGTAGGTGATCACGTAGACGGTGCTGATGATCTGCGCATGCCGCGACGCCTCGACTTTTCCGGCCACATCGTTGAACACGGTCCGGAAGGACACTCCCTGACCGACACCTGCGGCCAGGCTCGCAGCGATGAGCAGCCACGGGCTCCTCCAGGCGGCGGCAGCGGCAATCAGGAGCACCGATACAGCCAGCACGGCCAGGCCGGCAGGCACCACAAACCTCCCGCGGACGGCCAGCAACTGGCTGAGGGCCGAAGCTCCTAGCGTCAATCCGGCGAGCACTCCGATGAGGGGGCGGGAATTGGCACCGACGATCTGGGCAAAGTAGCCGGGGGCCAGGGAAAGGCAGAAGCCGAAGACGGTGAAGCTCAGGAACCCGACGGCGGACGCCAGCCAGAAGGCACCCCTGGCTTCACTCGAGATGGAGGGACGGCGGGGGGCCAGGACTTTCAGGGGCTGCGGGCCGGCGACGGAGGTGATGGCCGGACGCGCCTTGAGCAGGTAGAGGGGAACCAGCATGGCGATGAGAACCACTGAGTGAACGTAGTACGGCGTGGAGGTTGCGCCCGGCAGGAGGGAAAGGATTCCGCCGATGGCCGGACCGGCTGCGACTCCCCCGGCGGACGCCAGCAGGGTGAAGCGCGAGGCCCAGTCGGGGCGGGCGGGCAGCAGTTCGCGCAGGGCAGCGGAGCTGGCTCCGGTGGCCAGGGCCACCGCGATGCCTTGAAGGGCGCGCCCGGCGGACAGCATCGCCAGGCTGTCCGCGTTGGCAAAGATCATCCCGCCGATTAGGCCCACGACGACGGCGAGGAGCAGCGCCGCCCGGCGGCCGATGTGATCGGACCAGTGTCCGGCCAGTATGAGCGTGGACACCAGCGCCAGGACATAGGCGGAAAACGCCACAGTGATTCCGAATGGCCCGATGCCCAGGTTCGCCTGGAGCAGCGGGTACAGCGGGGTTGCCAGGTTCGCACCGACAAGGAGCGTGAAAATCACCACGCCGGCCATTACCAGCCGTGCCGTGGTGGATGCGTCCCATGCCCAGCCGCCGGCGGTAGCCGGACGCATGCGGAGTTCACTGAAGACAGTCATGTGCGTGCCTTTGCCTGCAGAGCCGGCCCGCTTCCGTTCCTTGTGGGAACGCGGCGGGCCAAGCGAAAGAATTTGGTATTAACAGAATGGGGCACTTCTGACCTCAAGGCCCAAGTTTCATGCCAAAATTGAGCAAAACAGTCAATGCTGCCTTGCAAATATGAACCGGAGTGACGATTTGAACAGCCTGGACAACACGGACCTCAAAATCCTGCTGGAACTGATCCGGGATCCACGGGTCCAGATCGGTGAACTCAGCGACGCGCTCGGCATCGCCCGCAACACCGCGCAGTCACGGATCCGCCGGATGCTCCGGTCAGGCCTGCTGCACGACGGCGGACGGGAAATTGACCTCGAGGCGGTGGGGTACGACGTCGTCGCTTTCGTGACGATCGAGGTCAGCCACCGGGAGCTTGACGGTGTGGTGGGCGCCTTGCGCCTCATCCCGCAGGTCCTGGAGGTCCACGAGATCTCCGGGCGTGGCGACGTCTGGTGCCGGGTGGTGGCAACCGATACCCACAACCTGCAGGCCGCCCTGCGATCAATCCTCAGGATCAAGGGCGTCATCCGGACGGAGACTGTCCTCGCGCTGCACACGCACATCCCCTACCGCACCGAGCCGCTCATCAGCCGGCTAGCCCAAGGCGGGGCGCCGACGGCAACACGCCAGAGACTGGGATAATGGCGCGTGACCATTATCGACAACGCCGTGTACGTGAACGGCCGCCGGACCGCCGAACCGCACAATCTTGAGCAGACCTTTGAGACCCTCGCGGACCACGGCGGCATGGCCTGGATCGGGCTGTACCGGCCAACCGAGGCTGAAATGTCGGCAGTGGCCCGGGAGTTCGGACTCCACCTCCTGGCGGTGGAGGACGCCATCTCGGCCCACCAGCGGCCCAAGCTGGAACGCTACGACGACGTCCTCTTCACCGTGCTGCGACCGGCCCGGTACTTGGACGAAACGGAAACGGTGGAGTTCGGCGAACTGCACGTCTTCACCGGCACGAACTTCGTGGTCACTGTCCGGCACGCGGAGACAGCCGGCGTGGCACAGGTACGTCAGCGGCTGGAAGGCCGCCCCGAACTCCTGCGCCACGGCCCCGAAGCCGTGCTCTATGCCCTGATGGACCAGGTGGTGGACGACTATGTGCCGGTTGTTGCCGGCCTCGAAAACGACATCGATGAAATCGAAGACCAGCTGTTCAGCGGGGATTCCGCGGTCTCGCGCCGGATTTATGAGCTGGCCCGCGAAGTGATCCAGTTCCAGCGCGCCATCCATCCGCTGCCTGGAATGATGCAGCTGCTCAAGCGCGGCTTCGACAAATACGATGTGGACACGGACCTGCAACACCACCTCCGTGACGTCGAAGACCATGTGGAGCGGCTGATCTCCCGCGCCGACTCTTTCCGCGACATCCTCCAGAATGCGCTCACCCTCGACGGCACCCTTACCGCCAACCGGCAGAACGAGGCGAGCGCCGAGCAGAACGAGCAGGTCAAGAAGATCTCCTCCTGGGCGGCCATCTTCTTCGCCCCGTCCTTCGTAGCCGGGGTCTACGGCATGAATTTCGACCACATGCCTGAACTGCACTGGGCTTTCGGCTATCCGCTGGCGATTGCCATGATGGCCGCGACGGCAGCACTGATGTACACCATCTTCAAGCGGAAGGGCTGGCTCTAGGAGCCGCCGGCATGGCTGCTTCCCTGCCCGGCGGTCCGCAGCGGCCCCTCCGGCCGGGCCGGATCATCACCCCCGGCACCGCCCGGCAGCTTGGTACGTTCGGATTGTTCGCCCCGGCCCCCGGCCAGCGACGGACCGTGGACGTGGCCGGAAGGCCGTTGGAGGTCAAAAGCGCCGAAGGAGACCTTTTGTGGGTAGGTTTCCGCGAACTCACCGGCACAGCAGCGCCCGCCCGGGACTTCGCCTCCCTGGCCGGCCGGTACAGGGAGTGGGTGGTGGACGGGCTCCCGTCCCGGTCCGGTGCCACCGGTTATCCGGAGTGGCAGCAGTTCCTGGACGTCGTGGACCTGCTGTTTGCCGCGGACGTCACCTTGTTCGTCATCGGTCCGGCACTGCCGGAGTTCGGCCGGGAGAGCCCGTTATCCCGATTGCTCCGTGTTGAATCCGACGAAGAGCTTCCGGCGGAGCACAGGTCCGGATGCTAGTCCCGCCCTGACTGGAGAATGGTTACAGTGCCGGCGGCGCCGTCGACCTCTACCCGCTGCCCGCTCGCGATCCGGCGCGTCGCCACGCCGGTGCCCAGCACCGCGGGGATGCCGTATTCCCTGGCCACAATGGAGCCGTGGCTCAGCGGGCCGCCAACATCAGTGACCACGGCCGACGCCATGGCGAACAGCGGTGTCCACGCGGGAGTGGTGATGCGGGCCACCAGCACCTCCCCCGGCTGCATCCGGTAGAAGTCCTCGGGACCGGACAGCACCCGGGCCGGCGCACTGACCCGTCCCTGGCTGGCGCCCACTCCCTTGATCGTGTTCCCCTGCTGGTCCTGGGACCCCTCCGGCATCATTCCGGCGAGCGCCCGCTGGAGCCACCGGATCTCCGGCAGCATCTGCGGGGCGGTGGCGTTGCGCTGGCCCCGCCAGCGCAACTGTCGCTCAGCGACTGCCTCCGCCAGGACCGGCCGGCCGGCACCTGTAATTGCCGCCGGACCGTTCGGGGCCGCAAGGCCGAATTCGACGGCGCTGCTGATTTCCTGGTGTCGAAGCCAGAACACATCGCTGGAGTCCGCGATGAGTCCGGCCGCGAGCAGCCGCTCGCCCAGTTCTCGCAGCATCCGCCGCATGAGGGGCCACCCGAGCCCGACGTCGGCGAGCGCGTCTTCGCGGATCGGCGCCGGGTCCTGCGCCCACCGGAGCAGACGCGTAAAGGCCGCCCTGCGGGCCGGGTGCAGCCGGGCCAGTACCTTGGCGGTGGCGTCCTCACGGCGGGCGGCAGCAAGCTCCTGCCGCCGGTGCGGGTCGTTGCCCTGCCCGCGCAGGTAGAACTTCAGCGTGTCCAGCAGCGGGGACGGGTCGTCTGCCGGCACGGGATTAATGAAGTCCAGGTTGTATACGGTGTGGCCGAAGCGGTCCAGGTGGAGCTGGAACCGGTGTTCCCACTGCTGCCACAAGCTTTGATCCATCCCGTTCGGAAGCGTCCCTGACAGCTGGGCCCGGGCCAGCGATTCTGTCGGCGTCGCCAGGATGGCCTCGGCGAGTCCCGGGATTCCGCGGGACCACCCGGCCAGGTCGAAGAGGGATTTTTCCGCCCGGATCGGTTCGCTTTCATAGCCGAGCAGGAACGTGGCAGCCGGCGGGTCGCCGTCCTGCCGGACAAACTTGTCATAGAACTTCTGGAAGGCGAGTTCGCTCGACGTCGCGACCGGAATGATCGACTGGACGGCGGTGTAGTACACCGTGCCGGCATCGAGCAGGGCAGACACCCCCTCCAGAAGCTCCTCTCCGGTCAGGTCTGTCACCGGCTTCGCCGACCAGGATTCCACCACGTACACATAGCGCGGATGCGAATAGTCCCGCCAGCCCTTGACCCCCATGTGCGCTTCGCCCCGGATGAGGGCGCGGACAGCGGCGGGCGTCTTTCCCATCAGCCGCCACAACGCAGCCGTGCGGTAGTAGTAATAGGCGTATCCGTTGATGGCAGGCAGGCCGAGATCGCCGTCCCGGAGGCTGCTTTTACCGAACGCCTGGTCCATCAGGGCGTTCAGGGACCGCGACACCGAACCGTCAATGAGGTCGGCAAACAAGGGTGAAAGCGGATCGGGAAGTTGCTCCACGATGCTGGCCCGGAAGTACATCCCCTTGGGGTACGGCACGCTCCAGTCGCGCGGGGTTTCCCCCGCGGGCTCGGGCAATGCAGTGATGGGTCGTGACTGCAGGATGAAGAATTCGCCGCCGGCCCGTGCCCACTCGATGTCCTGCGGGGAGCCAAAGTGCCGGGCGATGCGGGTTCCATAGCCGGCCAGCGTTGCCGCCGCAGCGTCGTCCAGCACGGGTTGATGCCTGCGGGATTCGGGGACGGGTTCCTCGCGCGTGCCCCGGTCAGCGTAGGCCGTCATGACCGCTTTGTCGGCTGTCCGGCGGGAAACCACCTTACCGGTGGCAGCCTCGACCACGACGTCGTCGGTGGACACAGCTCCGCTGACCACGGATTCGCCAAGCCCCCATGCGGCAGCGAGGACAATCTGGTCGCGGCGGCCGGAGGCCGGGTTGGCGGTGAACATAACTCCGGCGGCGTCCGCGGCCACCATGTGCTGGACCACCACTGCCAGCCGGACCTGGTCCGGGCGGATACCCTCCCGGGCACGGTAGGCCATCGCCCGGGAGGTCCAGAGGGAGCCCCAGCAGTTGATGACCGCATCCAGGAGGGCCTCGGCGCCACGGACGTTGAGGTAGGTGTCCTGCTGGCCCGCGAAGCTGGCCGAGGCAAG
Source organism: Arthrobacter sp. PvP103 (assembly GCF_017833075.1). NCBI lineage: Bacteria > Bacillati > Actinomycetota > Actinomycetes > Micrococcales > Micrococcaceae > Arthrobacter > Arthrobacter sp. PvP103. The sequence goes on from NZ_JAFIBQ010000001.1 coordinate 934,160, forward strand.
GTCTTCGGCGGTGGCGGAGGAGCGCACCGCCACAGCTGTCTCCGTGCCTGGACCAGGACCGGTGCCCGCGACTGAGCCCAGCCGGCGGTATGCATCCCGAGTTTCGGCGGCTACCGCCTCCGGCATTGTGCCAGCAACAAAGAGTGCGCGGATCTGCCCGGAAGCTTCCTCGTAGTCGCGGGACGTGGCGGCCGCCGGCAAGGCGGCGTACTCCTGGATGCGCCCGGCCAGCTGGTTGTCCCGGACGAACAGCTCGTAGGCACCGGTGTTGATCAGGAATCCGGGGGGTACCGGCGCGCCCGCCCGAACGAGTTCGCCCAGCCCGGCACCCTTGCCGCCCGCCGTCGCGACGTCCTCCCGGCCGACCTCGCTGAAATCATTGATGTAAACCATGACCGCGGTGCCTCCTATCCGGCCGGGCCTTCCCGGCAGCCCCTGATTCACAACATACTGGCACGCGCGCCGGCATCAGGCCACGCCGGGTTTTTCCAGTGCCGGACCTGTCCTAAGACCCTTCCGCCACCACGCCCGGGTCCCTAGTGTGGGTCCCATGGCTGACGCATTTTCCTCCCTCGTGGAGACGTTCAGGAACGTGGGTGTGGCGCGGGCTTACGGCGCCCCGGTGCAGATCGGGGGCGAGGAATTGATTCCCGTGGCGCTGGTCTCCTTCGGCTTCGGCGGCGGGGGTGACTCCGGTCCGGAGGGCGCAAACGCGTCCGCGGAAGGCGGCGGGGGCGGGGGCTTCGTGCTTCCGCTCGGCGCCTACCTGACGAACGGGCAGGGCCGGGTGGTGTTCCGCGCCAATACGCTGGCGGTTCTGGCGGGGCTGGTCCCGGTGGTGTGCGCCGTGGGAATGTCCGTTCGCGGCGTGCTCAAGGCGGTCACCGCAAGCCGGCGGTAGCCCTGATCCACTCCAGTTCGTAGGGAACGGAAGCCGACAGGTTCAGGTAGGTGGGGGCCGGCGGCAGCTCTATCGCATTCGTCACCCCGATCAGCTTCTGGTCGCCGTGGTCTGACCAGATGACGGGGCCGCCGCTGTCGCCGCGGTTCGCTGACGTGTGCGGCGAATACGTGCAGAACTGCCAGGGTCCGGCGATATCCGGGCACGCCTCAGCAGGGACTGCTGTGAGGGTGGTTTCAACCAGCCGGGGCGCGGGATCGCACTGTACCGCGAGGTTGAACGGGTCGCCTGTACAGCCATAACCGGCCACGGTGACCTCTGCCCCGACGGGAGCCGGCTTGGACGCCAACTCGATGGTGGGCTCGGACACGGCCGACTCGAGGAAGAGCAAGGCTATATCGTCCTTGATCCTGGCGGGGTCGTAGTGCGGCATGGGAACGGCTGTCGCCACCCCGACGGTGTACTCGGAGCGTTTCTGGCCATAGTGGAATGTCACGGCGATGGCGGACGGGCTGCGTCCGTTGTTGCGGATGCAGTGCGCCGCCGTGACCACAGTGTCTTCCGCGATCAAAGATCCGGTGCAGGAAGCAACTCCTTCCGGGTAGGCCAGTTCCAGCCTGACGGCCCACGCGTACTCGTCGGAGTCCGCCCTGCCCCCGTTATAGACGGCCAGGGCCGGAGCGGCTGAGGATGCCGCAAGGACTGCCGCGAAGAGCGCCGACAGCAGCGGCGACATTAATCGCCGGCGCCGGCGCCCGAAGCGTGAGGAGATTCCTTCTCCGGTGCGGGCCGTGGTCTGCGGGGGGATTCTTTTGCGCATGAGGGTGCTCCTCATCATTGCCTGAAGATATATCGCGGATGTGGTGGAGGAACCATGACGTGCCAGGTTCCCGGGGATCACACATCTGCCCCCCAGTCGCAGCACCATAACTCTGCTCCTCCGCGCGTGCGGCCGTCAAGGCATGTTGCATGCAGGCGGGCAGGTCCCGGGCAGCGGCAGGGCGCCGGCGGTCAGCGGCCAGGCGCCGGCGGTCAGGCGGCGCGTACCTCGACCTCACCGGGCAGGGCCGCATCGGCACCGAAGACCAGGTATCGGTTAGCGATCTTCTCACTGAAGAACCTGTCGTGGCTGACCACTACCACGGCCCCAGGGAAGTGCATAAGCGCCCGTTCCATGACCTGCGTGCTGGACAAGTCAAGGTGGTTGGTGGGCTCGTCCAGCAACAGGACCGACGCGCCGGACAGCAGGCACTGTGCCATGGCCACGCGCGCTTTTTGGCCGCCGGAGAGGTTTCCGATTTTCTGTTTGAGGTCCGCTTCGGAGAACTGGAACATCGCCAGGAACCTGTTGACTGACTTCCGGGTGGCGCTAAAGGCCAGGCTGTCCGGCAGCGCGTTGACTGCATGCGAAACGGTGTCGGCGTCGTCGAGCTCCTCAAGCATCCGGTTGTACGACACGAAGCCGGGCCCCTTGGCCCAGGAGACGACGCCGGCGTCTGCTTCCTCTTCCCCGGTCAACACCTTCAAAAGTGTGGACTTGCCGCTGCCGTTGGCTCCCAGGACCACGATCCGGTTGCCGCGCCTGATCTCGAAGCCAAGTCCGGTGAAGAGCGCCTTGTCCCCGTACGACTTGCCCAGTCCCTCGACGCGGCAGAGGACGTCCTTGACGTGCAGGCCGCCGTAGATCTCGGTGACGATCTGGTCCACCGGACGGGGTGTGCGGGACTTCTTGATTTTGGCCAGCTGGTTTCCCAGACCGCGGCTTGCGGCCTTGGCGGCTTCACGGCGGTCGGCGATCCCTTCAGCCTCAAACGCCAGCAGTTCGGATTCGTGCACAAACTGCTGCTCGAGGGACTTGAGGCGGAACTGCTTTTGCACGATGTATTCGCCGAAGTTTCCGGGGTACTCGTGCAGGTGGAAGTTCTCCACTTCAATGATCCGGGTGACGACGGCGTCGAGGAACTTCCGGTCGTGCGAGACGATGATCGCGGCGCCCTTGAAGTCACGGAACCAGCTCTCGAGCCATTCAACGCCGGCAACGTCCAGGAAGTTGGTGGGCTCGTCCAGGAGCAACACGTCCGGGTCTTCCAGGAGGATCTTTGCCAGCGCGGCCCGGTTGCGCCAGCCGCCGGACAGTTCGTCAATGGCGCACACGCGGTGGGCGTCGCTGAAACCCAGCGTCGTCAGGACCTTGTCGATCCGCCGGGGGTAGTCCCAGCCGTCGAGGCGGTCCATCTCCTCGAACAGTTCGGCCTGGCGGGCGATCAACCGGTCAAGTTCTGCACCCGCAGGGCCCCCGGCAATGGCTGTGTCTATGGACGCCAGTTCTGCTTCGACGGCCTTGATCCCGGAAAACAGCCCGTCGAGGACGTCCGTAATGGTTGATGCCCCGTTGAGTTCGGAGAACTGGGAAAAGTAGCCGATCCGTGTTCCCGGATCCACTGTGACCGTTCCGGAGTCCGGGGTAATCCGGTCAAGGATCAACTGGAGCATGGTGGTTTTGCCGGAGCCGTTCTTCCCGATGAGCCCCACCCTGTCGCCCGGTTCGAGGCGGAAGAACGCCTCCCGCAGAATCTGGGTGTTGTCGAATCGCACGCTGACGTCTTGCAGCCGGACAAGGCTCATTGCTGCTGTCCTCTCGAGGGGTGGTTCGTGGCCGTTTACCGGACCGGCAACGAAAAAGCTCCCCCACCCGATGCTGGCACCGGATGAGGGAGCTTGTTCTTGTGGAGCTAAGGGGATTCGAACCCCTGACCTCTTCGATGCGAACGAAGCGCTCTACCAACTGAGCTATAGCCCCCGACCATTCATAGGCTAACCGCATCGGCCCGTGTTTCAAAAACCGGGGGCGCCACGCACTGCCACCGCTAAGTCGGACACCGCATCCGGTACTGGTACCCTCTGAACCGGGAGCACGTCCTGCACCGTTCACCGCCGCGCACATCGGCCGTAAATTCTTGCCGATACGGATCCCTGTTTCTTTAAGACCTGGGGGAATTTCTTGGCGTGCCTTCTGCAGCGTTGCCGATCTGTTATCACCGTGCTCGTGGCGAGCCTCGCCGTCAGCCTTCTTGCCCCCGCTCCGGTACACGCGTCCTTTGCGGCGAGCACGCCGGCGGGCAACGCCGCTGTTCAAACTCCGTTCCTGCAGCCGGCCATTCCGGACGCGACGGCAGCCCAGGCACCGCCGTCATCGGTCCGCGCTGAGGCACAGCCGTCGGATGCGGTCCCGGGATACGGACTGAGCGTCGCGTCCCTGAGCGTCGAGCATCTCAGCAATCCCCTGGGGGTGGAAGCGGCGCAGCCCCGGCTGAGCTGGCAACTGGCGTCGGGAAGCAGGGACAAGGCGCAGACCGCCTACCAGATACAGGTGTCCCGAAACGGTGACTCGCTGGCCGCTGATGCTCCCGATGTCTGGGACAGCGCCCGCGTCTCCGGCGACGCCCAGTCCCTCGTGGCATACGCCGGACCGCCGCTGTCCTCCGCGACGCCGTACTACTGGCGAGTCCGGGTGTGGGACGAAGCCGGCACGGAATCCGCCTGGAGCTCCATCGCCACCTGGACCACAGGCCTGCTAGCTCCGGACGACTGGAAGGCTGACTGGATCAGCCCGGCGTCCACAGATGCCGGCGGCTCTTATCTCAGGAAATCGTTCAGCCTGCCCGAAAAGCCGCTCCGCGCGACGGCCTTCGTTTCAGGCCGGGGCACCTTCGAGCGCACCCCGGACTATCAGGGTTACTGCTGCCTCCAGACGGCAACGCTGGCCAGGGGCATTTATGAATTGACCGCCAACGGGAAGAAGGTGGGCGACGCCGAACTCGAGGCACAGCCGACCGACAGCCGGGTGAGGTCCCTGTACCGGACCTGGGACGTGACATCCCTGCTCAAGGCGGGGGACAACGCCGTCGGATTCCTCATTGGCGAAGATTCCGATGTCATCCTCCAGATCCAGGTCGAATGGCCCTCCGGCCCGGCCACCGTTGTGACCACGGACAGCACATGGACTTCCCGGCCCGGCCCGGTCACCCGCGCACACAGGTTCCATGGCGAGACCTTCGATGCCCGCAAACAGATTTCCGGCTGGGACACCGCTCCGATCAGCAACGTGGGCTGGAGCCCGGTTCGAGCCAACACCACCCGCGGCACCCTGAGCGCATCACCGAATGAGCCCATGCGTGTGGTGGACAGGTTCACTCCGGTCAAGGTGACCCAGCCCGCTCCGGCAGTGTTCGTGGCCGACTTTGGCAAAAACATCTCCGGGACGGTGTCCTTGTCCCAGGTGATCCCGGCCGGCAGGACCGTGACCATCAAGCACGGTGAGCGGCTGCTCAACGGCCGCGTCAACAACTCCGTCATCATGGCCGCACAGACCAGCACGTTCATCGGAGACGGCAAAACCTCCCTGTTCAGTTCCCGGTTCGCCTACGCCGGGTTCCGGTGGGCGGAAATCTCCGGACTGGATGCCCTGCCCGCCAATGGATCCATGGTGGCCCAGGAAATCCGCAACGACGTGGGCAACGCAGGAACCTTCACGGCCTCGACGCCGCTTTTGAACTCCCTGCACGAGGCCAACCGGCAGACTCAGGTCAACGGGATGCACGGCATCCCTGAGGACACCCCCACCCGCGAGAAACGCGGTTGGATGGCCGATGCGCACCTCGCGGCGGAGGCAACGATCAACAATTACGACGTGGCTGCCTTCTATACCAAGTTCGTCCAGGACATGGAGGATGCACAAAAGCCCACCGGTTTCGTGCCCGATATCGTGCCCGTCGAACACAACCCGTTCTGGAGCCAGCAGTCCGACCCCGCCTGGTCAGCGGCAACCGTGCTCATCCCCTACTACGTCTGGAAAGCCTACGGCGACGAAAGGCTCCTCAGCCGCCATTACAGTTCGATGGACCGCTGGATGAGCTACACCGCCACCGTCACCGACGGCTACCTGATCACCCGGCCCAGTTATACGTGGGGGCAGGACTGGGTGGCGTCAGAGGACACGGACAGCAAGCTCTTCCAATCCGGGTTCTATTACCTCACTGCCAAACTGATGGCGGAGATGTCAGCCGAACTGGGTAAGGCCGGCCCGGCGGAAAAGTACAAAACCCTCTCAAACAACATTGCCAGTGCCTTCAACGCACGCTACTTCGATGCGGGCAAGGCAAGCTACGGCAACAGCCAGTTCTCGAACGCGCTGCCCCTGACTCTGGGCATTGTCCCCGAAGGCAGGGCCGGCGACGTCACAGAGACCCTCGTTAACCAGGTCATGGTCATCGGCGGAGGACATGTCCGGGGCGGCCTGCCCGGAGCAAAATACATCGTCGACGCGCTCGAGCTGATGGACCGCTCCGACATCGTCAACATTGTGGTGTCCCGCACTGACAGTCCGGGCTGGGCGTACATGCTGACGCACGGGCCGGGCTCCATCTGGGAAGAGTGGCAGGGCTCCCCGTCCCTGAACCACCCCATGTTCACTTTCATTGACAACTGGCTGTACAAATCAGTGGCCGGTATTTCACCGTCGGAGGCGGGCGGCTACCGCGAGATCATCTTCGACCCCCGCACCACGCCTAGCCTCCCCTCCGCCGCCGGAAGCGTCCACACACCCTTCGGCGAGGCCCGAATTGACTGGAAAGTGGCGGACAGGAGGATCACCTACAACATCACCGTTCCCGTGGGATCCACCGGTAAGGTCACGCTGCGGGACACCGCACCCTCCGCTGTCTCTGAATCAGGACAGCTGGCTGCGGCTGGAAACGGGATCAAATCAGTCAGCGCGGGCGGCCCCGACACCCTGCTTACGCTGGGATCGGGCACCTACCATTTCACGTCGGACCCCGCACTCACCGAACTTGTGGCAGCCTCGAACACGTCCGCGACCATCAGTACCGCTGTTACCGCCCTCGGAGCTTCCACGCCCAGGCTTGCAGCCCTGCGGGAAACGGCAGCCGCCATGGAATCCGGCACCAGCCAGGCGCTCCGCACCTACCTGCAGCAGGAGGGCAGGGCACCCGATGAACTGCGCAGTGCCATCACGGCGGCCCGTTCCTTCACCGCGGAGGTCTCCCTGGCCCGCGGCGAAGGCCTGGCTCCGGCCACTGCAGGCGACCTGGCCCTGCACGCTGCCTCAGCTGTCCACCAGCTATCCGCAGCAGTTGACGCCGGAGGTGTGGTCGTCTCGGCGGCCGCCGCCGAAGAGCACCTGGCACCCGGCGGCAGCATGGACGTCACAGTAACGGTGAAGAACACAGGCCTTACCGCCCTTGGCCGGCTGAGCCCGGCGATCGAGCTTCCGCAGGGCTGGTCGACCAGGCCCACAGCCCGCCTCCCGGAGCACGTGGAACCTGGCGGAGAGGCACGTGCCATCTACAGCGTGACGGCCCCGGCCGGCAGCCCTGCGGCGAGTTACCCGGCCCGCGGCTCCGTGTCCTTCACCCGCGGTGAGGACACGGCTACGCTGAGCAGCGGCTTCACCATCGGGGTGGGAACCGACCTCACGGCTGCCAGCGGCGGCCTGACGCCGCAGATCCTTGAGCCCGGCGGCACCGGCTTCGCGGCGGTCACACTCAGCAACCTCCAAACGTCCGCCGACCGCCACGTGCAGGTCGCGGCAACCGGCCTGCCGGCGGGCTGGCAGGAACAGCGCGCGGTTCAGGCCGTCGTTCCGGCCGGCGGACAGACCACAGTATTGGTTCCCGTCTCGGCATCAGCCACCGCCCGCGGGGGGACACTGGAACTGTCAGTGACCGATGCTACTGCCGGCACCGTCCTGGCAAAAACGCAATCCCTGGCCAGGGTACGTGGAAGCTCCGACTGCACGGCCGACACCACCGGAGAATCGTGCCTGCCACAAAGCAGCCTGGTCCTGGCAAACTTCGAAGGCGGAGCGCCAACCGGGTGGATTGCCGGGCAGGGCGCCAGCGTCGACGCAGGCGCCCTGCCCGGCGACGCCGGGACCGGCTCGTTCCTCGGGGCAGCGGCGCTACGGGTTAAGGCTGTCCGGCCTGCAGCTTCGGCACAATGGCGCGAAGTCACCTATTCGCTGCCGAAACCCGTCAGCACCGGTGACGGCGCCGCGCTCATGGCCTCCCTCCAACTGGCCGATCCCGTGCCAGGCGCCGCTTACGAAGCAAAGCTCTGGGCGAGTGACGGCGCGGGGCACACCGCGGAGTCCGTTCACCGGCTTGCCCCAGGATCGTGGAACCAGCTGGTCCTCCCCACCGTGGAGGACGGCCTCAACAACCTGTCGGAGCTGCGGGTCGGTATTCGTACGACCGCTGCCACGGCCGATGCAGCCGGCTTCTTCCTGGACGCTGTGAAGCTGGAGTACGGCCACGGCGGCCGGAATCTCGCGGCCGGCGCCGCCGTTTCAGCCAGCACCTCGCTGGAGACCGGCGGCTGGAGCGCGGCGAACCTGGTGGACTCCGCGGCGTTCAGCACCGCTTTGCACCGCGGATACCGATCGGAAATGGCCGGCACCCAGTGGATCCAGCTGGATCTTGGGGAGGAGCGGAGCCTCGGCACGGTGTACCTCCATCCCTTGACCACACCGGCCGGCGAGGAACCGGTCAAAGCGGGTGCCGGAATGCCCTCCGCTCCGAGAGCGCAGGTCTCCATTGACGGAGCGAAGTGGACCACACCGGGTGCCATCGCCCAGCGGAGCGGCGTTGCCGGTTCACCGCTAATTGTCTCCTTTAGCCCCGTGGACGCCAGGTTCCTCAGGGTTGCCACCGACGACAACGGTCCCGACAATTCCCTGTCCCTCTCGGAAGTGGAGGTTTTCGGGCCGGGCAACACGGCGCCCGGTGCCCCCGAAGACCGGACGGTCGACCAGGGGAACCCTGCCACGTTCACCGCGACAGCACCGGGGTGGCCGGGGCACCGGCTCCAGTGGCAGCGCAGCGACGACGCGGGAGCAACATTCCAGGACGTTTCCGGCGCCATTGGAACCACCCTGACGGTCCCGTCGGCACAGGCTGCCGACGACGGCGACCGTTTCCGGGCCGTAACCGTCTCCGCTGGTTCCGAGCAAGTGAACGTCTCCCCCGCTGCGACGCTCACAGTCAGGAAGGAACCGCTGGCCGTCACCAGCCAACCGGAGGACCTGTACCTGGCGTTGCCCGGGCACGACCGGGGGAAACTGGCGGCAGCCGTGACCGGCGCCGGCAAACGCCTCCAATGGCAAAGCAGCACCGACGGCGGCCTGAGCTGGCGGAACGTTGCCGGAGCCACTACGAGCGAGCTGGCGGTCTCCTTCAGTGAAGGATCCGCGCTCCCTTCCGAGCAGTTCCGAATCGTGGCAAGCAATGCGCTGGGAGCGCGCGTCTTCAGCAGCGCAGCCACTGTCAACGCGGGCGCGGCCCCTGCCGTCTCCGCGTCAGCCGCCCACGCCGCAGCGGTTGCCGGCCAACCCATTGACCTTCGCGTAACGGTGACCGGGTCACCCCGGCCCGCCGTCACCTGGTTCCGGCAGCAGGCCCCGGGCGCGCCCTGGGCGGAAGTGGCCGGAGAAACGGATACCACGCTGGTTATCGGTCCGGACGCCGTCACTAATGGCGCCCGCTACTATGCGGTGGCCGCGAATACGTTTGGCACTGCGACCAGCGACGACATATCTGTCTCAATCCTGACTGCGGCGCCGCTTCCGCCCGAGCCCCTTGGTCCTGCAGGCAATCTGGCCGCCGTGCCAAACGAACAGCCCATGGCGGACACCGGCGCCATCGTTTCGCCGCTGCTGCCCGCTCTCTTGCTGCTCATTCTCGGCGGCACCGCCCTGGCTGTCCACCGGTTCACGCGCCCACGCGGTTCCCTGGCCATTTCCCGAAAGAACGTCGATGAATAATCCGATTGCCCGGCAGCTCAGCGCAGGCTTGGTGCTCATGATGGCGGCGATGCTGTCACTTCCCACTGCGGCGGTGGCCACAGTCCCGGAGCCGAGCTTTACGCCGTCAGCGTCCCCGGCAGCAACAGCGGCGCCCTCAGTGTCCCCGGAGCCGGCGCCGGAGCCGAGCGCAGCACCGTCAGCAACAGCGACAACGACGCCGGAACCCTCCAGCCCGCTTCCGGGGCCGGCCCTTGAAGCCTTGGAACCGGTCTCGGCGCAGGAAATCAACGGGTTCTTCACGCTGCTGAACGAATACCGCCAGTCGCAGGGGGCACCCGCCGTCACGTTGGATCCGACCGTCAGCGCGGCGGCGCAGCAGTGGGCGCTTGCCCAGCTGGACTTCCCTTCCGCGACGCCGGTCCCGGAAGATGCACTGCCAGCCGGGGCTGCTTACGGCCGGATCGCCGAAACAATGTACTCCCCCACGGGGCCCACTGTTCAGCAGCTCCATGCCAAGCTCGTCAGCAACTACGGCTCCGCCAACGCCGTAACCATGCGTGACCCGAAGTACGGCCAGGTGGGCATCGCTGCCCTCCGGACCGGGTTGAACCTGTACGTGTACGAAGTGCTCGTTGAGAAGTCCGCCACAGCCTACCCCACGGACTATGTGAACTACTCGTGGTCGCCTGCCATCTTCTCCGTCAGTTATGCACCGAGCGGGATGATCTGGAAAAAGCTGAGCTATGCCGACTGGGAGGCCGCTGGTTTCCCCCGGCCCCGCCTGGCTGGCTGGATCGCGGGCACGAGGGTGTTTACCTTTGCCCCGGCACCGGAAATCTATGCCATGTCCCCGGACGGCGTGACCCACCTGCTGACCTCCCGCGAATGGCAGGACATGGGATTCAGGCAACCGGAACGGACCGCCGGCAGCTTCGTCCGGTATCCCTGGTCGAGTTCAATCTATTCAGTGGAGTTCGCCAGCCCGGCCTGGCTGTGGAAACGGCTCAGCTACGCTGATTGGCTCCAGCTGGGGCAGCCAGCGGCGCGGATCGCGGGGTTTATCCAAGGGACCTCTTATTACCAGCACCAGTACTCCAGCGAGGTTTTTGCCCGCGGCGAAGACGGCGTGCTGCACAAACTCACCTTCGACGAGTGGTCTGCGGCCGGCCGCCCTGCGCCTAGTAGGCTGGTCAGCGGATATTTCAAGACCTCGTGGATGGGAACCGTCTACTACAACGCCAATGTGAAGGTCGAAGGCAGCCGGCCAATCAACTACGCGGAATGGTCAGCGGCCCAGTTACCCACTCCTGTCGTCGACGAATACGTGCCCTTTTCCTTCTACTGGAAACCTGTGAACTCCGGGAACATCTACTACCGGGCGCCGGACGGGCAGGACATCCTCATGAGCTACCCGCAGTGGCAGCAGGCGGGCGGTCCCTGGCCCCGGCCGTACACGGCAACGCCGCCGACCGGAGAACGTTGAGGCGGCTGGCTGCACTCTAATGCTTCGCCAGCCAGCTTCCGAATGTCTCACTTCCGTACCGGTGTTCCGGGACCAGGTTCCCGCCTTCCCGCAGGTATTTGCCGACGGCTCCGGGCAAGGGCAACCGGACCAGGCGCGCACGGGATCCGCTAAGGCGCTTCCAGGTTTCGGCCAGTTCCACCATTCCGTTGACTTCCGGCCCGCCTACAGTCCGGAGCCGGTGCAGCTCCTGCGAGGGCTCTTCGAAGGCTGCTTCGAGCAGTGCCGAGGCAGCCTCGCCCGGCGCGATGGTTTGAAACCGCGCGCCCTTGATCACCGGGACGAGTCCCACCTTCGCACCGGCTGCGAACAGCTGTACCAGAAGGCTGTGAAACTGGGTGGCGCGCACCGTGACGGTCTCCAGGGCCGACGCCGCATAGCGGCCTTCCTTAGCCGCCTTCGACCGGTAAAAGCGCAGGGGCACCTGGTCGCAGTTGATGATGGACAGCAGGACAGCCTTGCGTACACCCGCGGCGTGCGCGGCGCTGAGAAGGCGGGCACCGCCGTCGGCAAAGTCTCTGAGGGCCCTTCCAGATCTGCCCTCCAGGCAGTCAATCACGACGGCGGCACCGGCCAGGGCGGCGGCCAGCCCTTCACCCGTGGTGACGTCCGCGCGGTAGTACTCCGCGCCGTCGTCCGCCCCTTCGGCACCGGGGGCGGGCGGGTTGCGGCTGACAACGGAAACTTCGTGGCCCAATTGCAGGGCCTGGCGGACAACCTCACGGCCAACCTGGCCGGTTCCGCCGGCAACACAGATGCGGGTCATGCTCCAGAGGCTACAGGCTCAGGCCCGGCGGCGCTGCAATACGTCGTCCAGGTTGCTCAAGGCACTCTGTGCCTTGGTCAGGGGCTTGGGGGCGGCACCGCCGGCTGCCGGCGCCGCTGCCGGACCTTGCTTGAGGGACGGCTTGCCTACAGCTTTCGGAGCTTCGGGCAGGTCAAGCGGATCAGGAGCGGCACGTTCCGCCTTGGCAGCTTCCACATAGGTCGGTTTGGGCACGTCGACGGGTTCCCAGCTGGAGTCCGCGCCAGCGGCTGAGCCTGGGGCGGTGGCGGTGCGGAGCGCAGTGTCTCCGGAGGCTTTTGCCTCTGCGAGGGCCGCTTCACGCAGCTCCTGGGCCGTCAACGGCTTTACCTGGGGTTTGTTTCCCGCTTCGGCGTCAAAGAGGGGTATATCCGGGGCATCCACGGCCGGTTCCCGGTTGGGACGCGGCACCGCAGCGCGCATCTGCCGGTCCGGTGCCGTCATGGCAGCACGGAATGCAGCGTTCATTTTGGCTCGCCGGTCACGCACTGCCAGCCGTCGCAGCAAAGCGACGGCCGCGACAGCTGCGAGGAATGAACCAACGGGCAACCAGGATGAGCCCATACCGAAAGCGCGGAAGATGCCGGCCACCACCCCGGTGAGCAGGGCTGCCACTCCAACGAGTGCGATCGCGCACCGTCCGTATCGGATCCTCAGTGCACCCGGTCGCGCCGTCGCCGGCCCGGAGCCGACTGCGGTTGTCACGGACCCCTGGGCGGATCCGGTGGCCTGCTTGGTTACCATTGATTTCTCCTGCTGGGCGGCCATTTTCATGACGTTTCCGGCTTGGGGGTCTGCGGGTTCGGCAAAGTTTATTTCGGCCATCAGTTCGGCTGCGGGTTGAAGCTGATGACGGCGGTTCCTGAGTACATAAGGGGCCACCCACACAATCCAGAGCGCAACAGCGACAACAAGGATCACTGAGCTGCTAAGGGGGAAGTCCACAATCAAAACCGTATGAGCAATTGGCCGACAGCTCTGGCATTAGCTCCGGTGTGTCGCAGGGCTGGTGGCAAATCAATGGATTTATGACGGAAGACACACCATTGGAAACCCGGGGCGTGGCCGCGAAGCCCGGCCGCAGGTCAGGCCGGGCGGCTTCGCAGCCACCTGGCCAGCAGCCCTTCGGGAACTTCCTCGGACGTCAAGGCGAAAGACCGGTGGTCCGCCCATTCGCCGTTGATATGCAGGAACCGCGGCCGGTAGCCTTCGTCCCGGAATCCGAGTTTTTCCACCACCCGCAGGCTGGGCCCGTTTTCCGGCCTGATGTTGATCTCCATCCGGTGCAACCCGAGGGTGCCGAAGCAGTAATCAGTGGCCATGGCCACAGCCGTGGGTGCGATCCCCCTGCCGGCACAGGACTTGTCCACCCAGTATCCAAGCGTCGCCATCATCGCCGAGCCCCAGACGATGGATGACACTGTGAGCTGCCCAACGATGACGGGGTCGCGCCGTGCCGGCATGCGCTCCGTGATCACAAAGGGCAGTGCCGTGGCCTGAGCAGCCTGCGCGTTGAGGGACCTGACCATTTGCCGGTAGTCCGGCAGCGCCCCTCCCGGGGCCGGGTTCGAGGCCTCCCATGGTGCCAGCCATTCGGAATTGCGGGACCGGACGGCCATCCATTCCTTGCGGTCACGGTAACGGATGGGGCGCAGAACAATGTCGCCGCATTCCAGCGTCACCGGCCAGATGCTGCCCCGCATCGGACGTTACTTGGCCAGGGAGGAGGTGAATTCCGGCAGCCACTCCCGCAGCCCGGGGCCGAGGTCGTCGCTGTCGCAGGCCAGCTGGACGCAGGCCTTAAGGTAGCTGAGCTTGTCGCCGGTGTCGTAGCGGCGGCCGCGGAACACAACGCCGTAAACGCCATACCCTTCGCCCTCCCCTGCAGCAAGTTCCTGGAGGGCGTCCGTCAGCTGAATTTCCCCGCCCCTGCCCGGTTCGGTTCGTTCGAGGACATCGAAGACCGCGGGGTGGAGAACATAGCGGCCGATCACGGCCAGGTTGGACGGCGCCTCCGCGGCGTCCGGCTTTTCCACGAGCTTCCTGATCCGCACGAAGCCGTTCATGTCGGTCTCGTCGATGTCCGCGCAGCCATAGGCACTGATCTGGGAAGGCTCCACCTCGATGAGTGCCACCACGGAGCCACCGGTCTTGGCCTGCACTTCGATCATCTTGCTTAGCAGTTCGTCGCGCGCGTCGATGAGGTCATCGCCAAGCAGCACCGCAAAGGGCTCATGGCCGACGTGCTGCTTCGCGCGCAGCACGGCGTGGCCGAGGCCCATGGGGTCGCCCTGGCGAACGTAGTGGATGTCGCCGAGGTTGCTCGCGGCCTGGATCGCTTCGAGCTTGGCGGTGTCCCCCTTGGCTTCAAGGGTGGCCTCCAGCGAAGGGACCCGGTCGAAGTGGTCTTCGAGGGCGCGCTTGTTCCGGCCGGTGATCATCAGGATGTCGGTGAGGCCTACGTTAACGGCTTCTTCGACGACATACTGGATCGCGGGCTTGTCCACAACCGGCAGCATTTCCTTGGGCATGGCCTTGGTCGCCGGAAGGAACCGGGTGCCGAGGCCGGCAGCGGGAATGACAGCCTTGCGGACGGAGGTATTGGTGGTAGTCACTGGACTAATCTAACGTCAGGGACCAAACATTGGGTAATTGCCTGAACCGCCATGGCTGGCCCCGCACGGGGCCTCCGGTCACGGCCTCTTGACTTGGAAGGACGGCATCGATGCCATCGAAGGAAGAGATCCGCTCGGCCCACAGAAGCCAGCGTGCCACCTTCTCTCCCGCTGCCCTGGATGCTGCCGGCGCCGGCATCGCCCGGCACGGACTCCAGTGGGCCGCCATGGTTGCAGCCGGTGAGCGAAGTACCTTTGCGGTGTACTTGGGGGTGGGCTTCGAACCCCCGACCCTGCCCCTCATTACCGCGTTGCACGGCACCGGGCATCGCGTGCTGTTGCCGGTCTGCGGACCTGACCGGACCCTCTCCTGGGTCTACTGGACTCCGGCAACCGAATTCGTCCGCAGCAGTTATGCACCCATCGAGGAACCCGTGGGGGAACAGCACGGCAGTGAGGCGATGGACGGAGTTGCCGGGATCTTTGTCCCTGCCACGGCCGTCGACTTGTCGGGGAACAGGATCGGGCAGGGCGGGGGCTACTATGACAAGTTCCTCGCCGGACTGGAGGCTGCGGGCCGGCCCGTCCCTGCCGCCGCGGTGGTCTTCGACGGCGAAATCCTGACCGCCGGCACCATCCCAGCAGAGTCCTTTGACCGTAAGGTCCCGGTTGCAGTCACCCCGTCACGCCTCATGCAGCTAATGTGAAGCCCGCCCGTTGCGGATGATAGAATTAGCACTCAGGCCCTGCGACTGCTAAAGGACGAAACCTGCCGAGACACCTCGGCGGTGATTTCCCCCAGGCAGCACGGGACCTGCTCGTTTGTCCCAGAGGAGGATTTCCAGTGCCCACGTATGCATATGCCTGCAAGGACTGCAGCCACGCCTTCGAGATCGTGCAGTCGTTCACCGACAGCTCCCTCACTTCCTGCCCTGAGTGCGAGGGGACCTTGCGCAAGAAGTTCAACAGCGTAGGCGTCGTCTTCAAGGGTTCGGGCTTCTACCGGACGGACTCCCGCGATGCCAAGGGCAGCAGTGTTTCACCTGCCCCGGCAGCCGCCCCGGCGCCTGCCACTGCCGCCGCCAACTGAAATAACGCCGGCGTTTCCGGTTCCAGTCAGGTTCCTCCAGCGAAGTAGCGGTAACAGGGCTGTGCCCTGCCATGGCCGGTTTTCCACATAGGACCTGGCTGTGCTTTCCCGCCATGCGGGGCCTCCGTAGCCTGTCGGTATGCCCTCCATCCTTCGCGCCAACGCACCTTCCTCGCCCCGGCAGAGCTTTGGGACCGGACGCCCGGTCCGCCCGGGGCCATCCGGCGTGCGGCGCTTTTCATCGTGGCTTAACCGCAACCGGAGGCTCGTCGTCGCGCTGTTGCTGTGTGCTGCCGCGGGCATCGCCGTGCAGCAACTGACACCGGCGCCGGCCCACACCGTCACTGCCCTGGCCACTGCCCGAGACCTTGCCGCCGGAACTGCGCTGTCGGGCAATGAGGTGGTACAGGTGAAGGTGCCGCCGGGAATGGTGCCCTCCGGAGCCGTCGCGGACGTCTCCTCCATCCAGGGCAAACAGCTGGCAGCCCCGCTGCGCAAGGGCCAGTTGATCTCCGACACGCAGCTACTCGGACCGGGGCTGCTCGCAGGCACGAAACCCGGGTCTGCAGCGGTGCCCCTGAGGATGGCGGATCCGTCGTCCATCCAGCTCGTGGCGCCGGGCCAGCTGGTCAACATCGTGATGACCAACGGAACCGGCTTTGGCAAGACTGCGGAATCGCAAGTACTCGCAGCTGCCGTGCCGGTCCTCTGGACCTCGGGTCAGGGCGGCCAAACCGGACAATGGCTGGGAACCGGAGAAACCGAGGGGCTCATAGTGGTCGCAGCGGATCCGGACCAGGCGCGCCGCCTCGCCGGCTCCTCAACCCAGGGAAAGCTCTTTTTTGTGCTGGTGGGGTCACCGGGCTAGGGGCACCTGGCTTGATTGCCCGGCCGCCCCGTCGCCATCCCGCTGCGGGCTGCTCAGCCCCAGTGCGGCGGCTTCTGCTCCTGAAGCCAGGCGTCGTGGTCGTAGTCAGAAGCGTGATCGCCCCAGCGCTTCGGGTCATCCTCGGCGGCCTTGTTCGGCAGCACTCCTGATGGAGCGCCGACACTGGCCGGCTGACGGGACCTGTCCGCGGCTGAATCGTCAGCCCCGCTGTGGGGGGCCTCCTGCCGGTCCGCTGCACTGCTGTTTGTATCCATGACGTTTTCGTTGATGCCTTCCGATGCTTCAGTGCCGCCGCCGCGGGGCTTATCCGGCGATGCGTCGCGCTGCTCCAAGGATACCGAGTGCGTGTCCCCGTCAGCCACACTGCCGGAGTCGCCACTTTCGGATTCGGCTCCTCCGATTGACCCGTTGTTGCCACGGTCGGCGCTGTTCAGCGTCAGGTTGTCGACGTCGTCCTCGAAGAACGCCTGTGAGGTGGACGAGTAGCCGGTGACAACCGGCTTCTCCAGCCCGAGGTATCCGCCGATGCGGTCGGCGCAGGCGGACGGGTCGGTGAAGACCTCGATCGTCCACAGCGGCATGTAGCGCCAGCCAAGCCGTTCCAGCAGTTGTGGCCGGAGCCTGCTCCGTTCCCGGACGCTCATGCGCCGGTACTGCTCAGTTCCGTCGGACTCGATTGCCACGGGCCGGGGGATTTCGGCGTCATCATGGCCAATTGAATTCACCGGATCGGCGGCAGCGGCAACGTCAAGCACGCCGTCATACTGATGCCAGACCCGGGCTCCGCGGGCACGCAGCCTGTCAGCCAGGTCTGCCACGAGGGGGTCGGCCCCAAGCGCCTGCTCGCTCGCCGCGGCGCGGGACGCGGGCGTGCCCAGGTCGGTGTTGCCGGCAATCTCGCGGTCGAGCAGTTCATAGAAGTCGAGGGCGCCCTGGCTGAGGCGGCTGACGTCCAGGTCTTCGGGTTTAAAGCAGCTGAGCACATGCAGCGAACGCCGGGCACGGGTCATGGCCAGCGCAAACTTCGCCCGGCCGCCTTCGGCGGACAGCGGCCCGAAGTTGTGTAGCGCGCGGCCGTGCGGCGTGCGGCCGTAACCCGGGGAGAAGATCACATGGTCGCGGACCAGGCCCTGGGCCCGTTCCAGGTCAACCACCCGGAAGGATTCGGGGCCGGCTGTGAAGAAACTTGCCAGCAGCGGGTAGTTAGGCAGCTGCAACCGAATGGCCTCGCCGATGCGTGCGGCGTGGCGGAGGCTGGCCGTGACCACGGCGAGGGAGGTTCTTGGCCGCAGACGGGCATGCTCGAACACGAGCTCAACCACCCGGTTGACCTCGGCCACGGCGGACTCCACGCCTTCCTGGTCGGCGCTCGGCAGACCGGTGCCGTCCGGCAGGTATTCCACCAGCAGGGCACGGTCCAGCCCGGTGGCGGTCTGCCCCTCGGGGAGCCGGTGCAGTTGGCCGTCATAGAAACTCTTGCTCAGCTGCAGCACGAGGTCCTCGTCGACTGCCCGGTACGCGCAAGTCAGGCGCCGCGTCGGCAACACCGAGGACAGTGCCGTGTAGGCACTCTCCACGCTTTGGTGGGCGGTCTCGCCGGCAGCCAACCGCTCGACGCCGACCGTAAACGTGCGGGGGCTGGCGATCTTGTCGTCGCCGAAGGCGATCACCTGCCTGGCCCGGGCAATGGCCGGAAGGACTGCCTGCAGGGAGGTCGCTTCGGCGTCGAGGATAACTACGGCATCGAACTTCTGCTCAGCCGGCAGCAGGCCGGTCATGAGGTAGGGGCTCACCGACCACACCGGCACCAGCATGGGGACCAGCGCCGGCGCCTGCGCCGTCAGGGCGGCAAGGGTAACCCGGCCGTCCTTCAGGAGGCTCCGGAGCAGGTCCGCCTGCCGCGGGTTCTCGGCAATGCCGGCACGCCACCGTTCGGACAGTGTCCACCGCAGCCGTGCCGCGCCGCTGGCGATGTGGGCGTTGTCAGCCAGGCGGTATTCGGCTTCGAGCTGGCGCAGGGCATCGCCGTCGGACATCGCCAGGTAGTCGTCCCCGCTGATCATCGCTTCAAGGGCTGACTGCCACCAGGCAAGATCCAGCTCTGCCGCGACTGATTCGGCGGGCACTTCCCGCTCCGCCAGGTCCGCGAGCAGTTCCCCGAGTCCGTGCTCACGCATGTTCTCGATAAGAAGCGTCCGCTCCGGTAGCGTCTTGAGCGTCCGGGTGTCGGCAACCAGCCGCTCCAGGCGTTCCATCAGTTCCTCGTAGGGCGTGTGCTGAAGGTCTCCGCCCGCCTCGGTGTGCTTAATGGCCGCACCCAGCTGGGCAAGTTCACGGTCCAGGCTGCGGTACATCACGTTCACTTCGCCCAGGCCGGACGGCACTGCGGGGTGCCGCTGCGTTGTGGCGTAGTCCGCCCACAGAGCCCGCTGCTCCTGGACGAGCACCAGCGAACTGTGGAGGTCGGCGATGTGCACGCCGGGACGGACGTATTCCTTCGCCACGCGGCGCAGCCGGGACCGCTGCATGGATGGCATGTCGATGTTGCGTTCGCGGCGCCACGGGGAGGTGGCTGTCGCGGAGATGAGGTCGTGGACCGGCCGGTCGAAGATGTCCGGGGTGAACTTGTCCAGGCTCTCCCTGACTGCCATCAGCAACTCGAGCTGGGCACCCCATTCGTGGAAGGTGGTACCAAGGCGGATCTGGGCGTGCTCGGCTACTTCGTTCATGCGGTGGCGCAGCACTGGCAGGTTCTTCTCAACCGAGCGCGCAACGTCCTGCGCCTCTTCGGTCTCCTTGCGGGTCAGGAGCCGCGCGCCGTGCCAGGGGCTGGCCGTGGAAGCCCGGCTGAAACTGCCCAGTTCGGCTGCACGGCGAAGGCGTCCGGCCAGTTCCTCGCGGTCGCGGATATTGTCCAGCACACTACGCTTCAGGCGCACAGTGGTGGCGGGCGGCGTCGGCTGGATGGAGGTCAGCTCGGCCAGCGACTGCATGGCCTGATAGGGCGAGCAGCCCCACCGCTGGCGGACGTTGTGGAGCGACGCCACGTGGTCCATGAGGGCATGCCGGTGCTCCGCCAGCGTGGTGTGCAGGTTGTCGAGCTGGGGCTGAAGCGACTTCTCATTCCGGACAATGGCGCGCACCAGCTGGCCCTTGAGCTGCAGAGGCGTCGCCGTACCGGAGAGCGCAAACAAGATGGACTCCAGGCCCAGCGTCTCCAGCTGGCCCCCGATCTCGCTGAGGCTTGCCCGGCGGTCGCCCACCACCAGCACGGTCTTTCCTTCGTCCACCAGGGCCCCGATGGTGTTGATGGCAGTCTGGGTCTGCCCTGTGCCTGGCGGGCTGCTGACGACGAGGGAGTCGCCGGCGCGCACGGCGTCCACCACATACTGCTGGTCGGCGTCGGCGTCGAGAAGCAAGAGCTCATCAGCGGGGTCCCGCTGGTCAATATCCTGGAAGCGGTCCTCGGCGAGCTGGGCCACTTCCACGGCATCCCCGGCCGCAGCACGGGCCAGGGCCGCCACGATGGGGTTGTTCTGGTTGATCCACGGATCATCGAGGTTGCCGGAAAGGTCCGCGAACGTGGAAACGAGGAGGTTGTGCTCCACCTCGGCGCCGTGGATGGGCTTGATGAGCGTCCCCAGGCGGTCCAGGACGGGCTGGGGATCGAACCGTGCCGTGCTGTAGGCCATCCGGGTCACAGCGTTGACATCGAAAACTATGCCGTGGATGGTCTTCAGGTGCCTGATAAGAGCAGGATTGATCTGGGCCTGCTCCGTCAGCTGGAGTTCGTAGTCGTCCTCGCCAGGACGGACGGTGAGGGAAATGGCGGTCAGCATTACCGGCGCAGACACGCGCTGGGGCTTTCCGCCCACAGCGGACGTCCAAGACACCGTTCCGGCCGAAAAATACCCGGCGTCGATGCCGCGGTCGTTGCTGAGCTCAAAAATCTTGGAGCGGAGGTTGCGCGAAGCCCTCGCCGCAACGACGTACTGATCGTGGTCGCGGATCAGCGTGGACAGGCGCGTGCGCCGCCCCGCCATAAGCTGCGCCAATCCGGACGGATGCGCATGCGTGATGTCGATGGAACCTTCCGGCGTTTTGGTGAAACGCAGCATTGTGTCTGCTCCGGTGACCGGCTTAAGCCCCGACAGCCACTTCCTGAGCTCCTCGGAGCCCTCTGGGAGGCCTTGAACAACTGACACTTCTGCCTTCTTTTCTGCGTTTGCACGTGACGCCCTGGACCATACCGGCATACTTTCGAGCGTAGCCCGTATCGGGGCCCAGTGAGAGACCGCAACACTGGAGCGGGCCAAAATTGCGCCGGATTTGGGGAGAATAAAACAAAGTGGCCGGCCTCATCGCTGAGGCCGGCCACTCAAAGTGCTATTCCCACTCGATGGTTCCCGGCGGCTTGCTGGTCACGTCCAGCACCACCCGGTTGACGCCTTCCACCTCATTGGTGATGCGGTTGGAGATCTTTGCCAGCAACTCGTACGGAAGCCGTGACCAGTCGGCGGTCATGGCGTCCTCGGACGAAACGGGACGCAGGACGATCGGATGGCCGTAGGTCCGGCCATCACCCTGGACACCGACGCTGCGGACATCCGCCAGCAGCACGACCGGCATCTGCCACACCTCGTTGTCCAGGCCGGCCGCAGTGAGCTCGGCACGGGCTATCGCGTCGGCCTTGCGGAGCAGGTCCAGGCGTTCCTTGGTCACTTCGCCGACGATGCGGATGCCGAGGCCTGGCCCCGGGAAGGGCTGGCGGCCCACGATCTCCTGCGGCAGCCCCAGCTGGGCGCCCACCGCACGGACTTCGTCCTTGAACAGCGCACGAAGCGGCTCGACGAGTTCGAACTGCAGGTCCTCCGGCAGGCCGCCCACGTTGTGGTGGCTCTTGATGTTGGCCGCACCTTCGCCGCCGCCGGATTCGACGACGTCCGGGTACAGGGTCCCCTGGACCAGGAACTTGATCTTCTCACCGTGGGCAGCCGCCTCGGCGATGATGGCAAGCTCCGCTTCCTCGAATGCACGGATGAATTCGCGGCCGATGATCTTGCGCTTGGTCTCGGGATCGCTGACCCCGGCCAGTGCCGCCTGGAACCTCTCCTGCTCGTTGGCAACGTACAGCTTGACGCCCGTGGCTGCCACGAAGTCGCGTTCAACCTGCTCCGCCTCGCCTTCGCGGAGCAGTCCGTGGTCCACGAACACACAGGTCAGCTGATCGCCCACGGCGCGCTGGACCAGGGCAGCCGCAACCGCAGAGTCGACTCCGCCGGAAAGGCCGCAAATGACCCTGGCGTCTCCGATCTGCTTGCGGATGCGGTCCACCTGTTCCTCGAGGATGTTCCCCGTGGTCCAGTTGGGTTCGAGCTTGGCGCCCTTGAACAGGAAGTTCTCGAGCACCTGCTGGCCGTACGCGGAGTGTTTTACCTCCGGGTGCCACTGCACGCCGTAAAGGCACTTCTCCTCGTTGGCGAATGCCGCCACGGGAGCACCGGCGGTGGTAGCCAGGACTTCAAAGCCTTCCGGTGCTTCCTGCACGGAATCGCCATGGCTCATCCAGGTGTTCTGGTGGTGCGGCAGGCCGTCCAGGATGGACCGGGCCTCCCCCACTGTGGTGGCTTCCGTGGCGCCGTATTCGCGCAGGCCTGTCTGGGCGACCGTGCCGCCCAGTGCGTTGGCCATCGCCTGGAAGCCGTAGCAGATGCCGAAGACCGGGATCCCGGCTTCAAAGAGGTCGGCACCCACACTCGGTGCACCTTCCGCGTACACGCTGGAAGGGCCACCCGAAAGGATGATGGCGGCGGGGTTCTTGGCCAGCAGTTGTTCGGTGCTGTAGGTATGCGGAACCACTTCCGAATACACATTTGCTTCCCGGACGCGGCGGGCAATCAGCTGCGCGTACTGGGCACCGTAGTCAACAACCAGCACCGGCTTCTGGGAAGTCTGGGATGCAGTGGGAGTAGTCACCGTACTAGCCTACTTGGCACCGCCGTCCGGCCGCACATTGAGAAGCTCCGGGTAAGCGAACTCACAGGACGCGAACCGCCCGCTCAGTAGCGCTTGGACGCCTGCGGATTCGCGGCGAGTTCCGCCTCCACCTCGGCGTGGAACTTCTTCTCCACGATGAAGGACAGGAACGGGATCACACCGCCCAGGGCCAGGAGGATCAGTTTGGCGAACGGCCACCGCATCAGCGACCACAGCCGGAAGTTGGACATCAGGTACACGACATACATCCAGCCGTGCACAATCAGCACCGTGACGGAGACGTTCACTCCCCCGAGGACGCCCTGCGGCTCGGCGTCTGCGAACCCGAAGCCAAACGGCTGGCCTGTCACCGCGTTGGTGCCGCCTGCGAACAGGTACTGGCCGAAGGCGTAGCGCGCAACCAGTTCGGCGCAGAGCAGGAGGAGCATTCCGCCCGTCAGGTATGCCATGACTTTGTAGAACTTCAGGGCGGACCGGATCTGGGCTTCAGTCCCGCCGAACCTGCGCTTCTTGACGGTGCCCGATCCACCGGTCTGGGACGGCTGGGGCTGGATGGCCGGCTTGGGATCGATCATGGCTGTACCTTTTGTTCGGTCGGGCTGGGGGTTTCTGATGAGCCGGGGTGCGGTCCGGCATGCGGAGGTTCTGCTGCGCCTTCGCGGTGTGCACCGTTTTCGTCGTGTTCGTCGTCGAGCTCGTCCTCGAGGTCCCGGCGGTAGTCGTCCTTCACCATCCGCCACCAGATGAACAGCGCGAAACCGGCGAAGACTATCCACTCCACCGAGTAGAAGAGATTGAGCCAGTTCACCTGCTGGGCCGGGGGCTGCGGGCCGATGTTCAGGGGCTTCAGGTTACCGTTGACGGCCGCGGCGCTGACGTCGGTACCGGCGGCCATTTCGGAGGTTGCCGCCACGAATCCCGGGTAGCTGCTGACTTCCCAGGCGTTGATCAGTTCCGCCACGGACACTGCCGTGGCGCGACCGGGTTCGGGAGCAATGCCGGGCAGCGGGGCTTCGGACGGCAGGAGCCGTCCGGTGAGTTCAATGGTGCCCGACGGCGGCGCAGTGGCTTTCGCGGCGTCGGCCACCCATCCGCGGGCGACCGGAATCCATGTCCGGGGCGTCGCTCCGACGCCGCTGAGGACAGGAGCGTCCTGAACCGAAAACGCAGATACGACCCAGAACCCGGTGGCACCATCATGAAGGCGGCCCGGGACCAGCACCTGCTTGTCGGGATCGTAGGATCCCTTGGCGGTGACCATCTGGTCCGCCACGGAGCCATGGAAGAATTCACCCGGCTGCAGCACTTTGACCAGCGGCTTGGTGTCTTCCGTGCCGGACGAAACCGGTGCTTCCGGCTGGGTGGAGCGCCCGAACTGCCATTGGCTGAGCAGCACAAAAACCCCGGAAATGACGATCGCAAACACCAGTCCTGCGATCCAGCGGGGTTTGAGGGCAGTTTTCAACACACCTTAACCGTACTTCGTCCTCGCGTAGAACAACGAAACGGGCGCTGTCCCTAGTGGTCGAAGAACACCAGGCTGGAGTTGATGAGCTCAGCGATCACTTCGGGGTCGTAGGCCCGGCGAAGGGACTCCCTGAACGATTCCTTTGACAGCGAACGGGCCAGGGTGGCAAGGACTTCGAGGTGGTCCGAAAATGAACTTGCCGGCGTCGCAATCAGGATAATGACCGTCGCCGGACCGTCAGCTGCCCCGAAGTCCAGGGCCTTGCCGTACTTGGTGATCCCCACCGCAATTGACGTCCGCGAAACGAACTCACTGCGGGCGTGCGGCAGCCCGACTCCCCCGGGCAGGCCGGTGGCCAGCTGGTGCTCCCGGGCGTTGACGTGCTTCAGGAAGCCTTCGAGGTCCGAGACCCGCCCCGCCGCATAGAGCCGTTCAGCCAACTGGGTCGCCGCGTCGGTCTTGTCCTTGGCATCAAGTTCAAGAATCACCATTTCCGGCGTGGTGAGTTCGGCATCGTACCGGTCCAGTGGTTCCGCCAAGAGTTGTCCCTTCAGTGAGGCAGGAGGTGCGCGTCAGGCATCCGCCTTGCCTCAGCGCAACGGAACGATGTCCTCGACGCCCAGGCGTGCGGCGTCGGCAGATTCATCGTCCGGCTGCTCCTGGCTCAGCCGTTCGGCTTCCACCCGGGCAAGGTAGTGCTTGATTTCGCTTTCGCGCTGCGCGTCGCTCCAGCCAAGAATTTCTCCCATCAGCTTAGCGACTACCGGGACAGCGGACACACCACGGTCCCAGGACTCGATGGAAATCCGGGTTCTGCGCGTCAATACGTCGTGTACGTGACGTGCGCCTTCGTGGGTGGCCGCGTAAACCGCCTCGGCTTGAAGGTAGTCGTCGGCGCCCGGCAGCGGTTCGGCCAGGGCCGGGTTCTCCTTGATGAGCGCCAGGACCTCCGTGGCCATCGACCCGTACCGGTTGAGCAGGTGCTCAATCCGGGCTACGTGCACGCCGGACTCTTCAGCGGTCCGGTTACGCCGGTTCCAAGCCGCTTTGAACCCGCTGGCTCCCAGCAGGGGAATGGAATCCGTACAGCTGGGCGCCACCCGCTCGTCCATGCTGCGCGTCGCTTCATCGACGGCGTCCTTGGCCATGACCCGGTAGGTGGTCCATTTTCCGCCGGCCACCACCACGAGGCCCGGCACCGGGTGGGCCACCACGTGTTCACGCGAAAGCTTGGCCGTGGAGTCGTTCTCTCCCGCCAGGAGTGGACGGAGCCCGGCGTAGACGCCCTCGACGTCCTCCCTGGTCAGGGGCCGCTTGAGCACCTTGTTGACGTGTTCAAGGATGTAGTCGATGTCCTTGCTGGACGCTGCCGGATGAGCTTTGTCCAGATGCCAGTCAGTGTCCGTGGTGCCGATGATCCAGTGTCGGCCCCACGGAATGACGAACAGCACTGATTTTTCAGTCCGCAGAATCAGGCCGACGGTTGACTGGAACCGGTCGCGCGGCACCACGAGGTGGATGCCCTTGGAGGCGCGCACCTTCAGCTGCCCGCGGTCCGTCACCATGGCTTGCGTTTCGTCGGTCCAGACCCCGGTTGCGTTGATAACCTGCTTGGCCCGGATGCTGAACGTGGAGCCGTCCTCGCGGTTGACCACCTTGGCGCCGACCACCCGCTCGCCTTCGCGCAGGAAGTCCACCACGGCCGTTTGGTTGACTGCATGGGCCCCGTAGTACGCGGCCGTGCGGATCAGATTGGCCACATACTTGGCGTCGTCCACCTGGCCGTCGTAGTAGCGGATGGCCCCGACGAAGGCGTCGTCTTTCAGGCTTGGCGCAGCCCGCAGCGTGCCGCGGCGGGACAGGTGCTTGTGGAACGGAACGCCCCGCTGGTGGCCGCTGGAAATGGACATGACGTCGTAGAGGGCAATTCCCGCGCCGACATAGGGCCGTTCGAAGAAAGGCTTGGTCAGTGGGTAGAGGAAGGGAACGGGCCGGGCCAGGTGGGGTGCGATCTCCGAAAGAAGCAGTCCGCGTTCGTGAAGCGCTTCCTTCACCAGCCCGAAATCGAGCATTTCAAGGTAGCGAAGTCCGCCGTGAATGAGCTTGGAGGAGCGTGAGGACGTACCTGCCGCCCAGTCATTGGCCTCCACGATGCCCACGCTCAGGCCGCGGGTCACAGCGTCCAGGGCAGCGCCGGTGCCTACGATGCCACCGCCGACAATAAGGATGTCGAGTTCCTTGCCAGGCTCCATTGTCGCCTTGAGGGCCGCCAGCGACGCTTCCCTCGCGGCGGGGCCGAGTGCCCCCTGTTGAAAGGACGAACCTCCGGAAGAACTGTTCATTTCACGCCTCCATCCGCATCAAACCTCGTAGGTGAACAGACTACTTCCTAGGCATGCGGATGGGCAGGGCTCAATTTCTGCCGGTCCCGGGGGCCGGGACCGGCTTAGTTCAGGGTGCCCGTCAGTTTCCGGAGTACGGGGAAACGACGACGTCGACCCGCTGGAACTCTTTCAGGTCCGAATAGCCAGTGGTCGCCATGGAGCGGCGGAGGGCGCCGATCAGGTTGGACGTGCCGTTGGTGTGGTGCCCGGGGCCGAAGAGGACCTCCTCCAGCGGAC
Organism: Arthrobacter sp. PvP103; assembly: GCF_017833075.1. Lineage (NCBI taxonomy): Bacteria > Bacillati > Actinomycetota > Actinomycetes > Micrococcales > Micrococcaceae > Arthrobacter > Arthrobacter sp. PvP103. Next base: position 960,889 of record NZ_JAFIBQ010000001.1, read on the forward strand.
CCACGGTGCCGACGTTGACCCTGTCGCCACGCGGCAGCTCCAGGTGGTGCGCCTCCTGGCCCCAGTGCCAGCCCTTGCCCGGCGCTTCTTCGGCGCGCGCCAGCGCACTGCCGAGCATCACGGCGTCAGCGCCCATGGCGATGGCCTTGACGATATCGCCGGAGGATCCCATGCCGCCGTCGGCTATCACGTGAACGTAACGGCCGCCGGACTCGTCCATGTAGTCGCGGCGTGCGGCGGCGACGTCGGAAATCGCCGAAGCCATGGGCGAGTGGATTCCCAGGGCACGCCGGGTTGTGGTGGTCGCACCGCCACCGAATCCCACCAGAACGCCGGCGGCGCCGGTGCGCATGAGGTGCAGGGCAGGCGTGTAGCCGGCCGCGCCGCCCACGATCACCGGAACATCGAGTTCGTAGATGAACTGCTTGAGGTTCAGCGGTTCATGGTCCTTGGAGACGTGCTCGGCGGACACCGTGGTTCCGCGGATCACGAAGATGTCCACGCCGGCGGCGACGACGGTCTTGTAGTGTTCCTGGGTGCGCTGCGGAGTCAGCGAGCCGGCAACGGTCACACCGGCGGCACGGATTTCGGCCAGGCGGGACGTGATCAGTTCCGGCTGGATGGGAGCCTGGTAGAGCTCCTGCATCCGGCGGGTGACGGCGGGACTGTTGGTCTCGTCATCCAGCGCCCCGATCTGGTCGAGTACCGACTGGGGGTCCTCATAGCGGGTCCACAGTCCCTCGAGGTCGAGCACGCCCAGTCCGCCAAGGCGGCCCAGGGCAATGGCGGTCTCGGGGGACATCGCTGAATCCATGGGCGCCGCGATGACCGGCATGTCGAACTTGTAGGCATCTATCTGCCACGAGACCGAAACGTCCTTGGGATCACGCGTCCGACGGTTGGGGACGATCGCGATGTCATCCAGGGAGTAGGCACGACGCCCACGCTTGCCACGGCCAAGCTCAATCTCATAAGTCACGTGACCACTTTACTTGACCACGCCGGATACGGCGGGGCGACTCCCCGCCGTCGCCAGGAAAACTGATAGTCCACACTTTATTGACACGATTTGTCAACCATTTACAAGTTGTGAAAATACCTTTACGTTTACTCTCGGTTACCACCTGATACACCACGTGACCGTCCATCACCCCACCATCCGGGCCACACCTATGCCCGATCCGAGAAAGAAGCTCCTTTTGGCAAAAGCAGCAAGTGCACCAATCAGGCGCCATCGCATATTGGCGCTGTCGCTCGCGGCAGCAGTCGGCACCCTGGCCTTCGCGAGTTCACCGGTCTTCGCCACCACTGGAACCGGAGACGGTTCCTCCCCAGGAGCCGCCGCGGCCCAGAGCCCCCAGGGGCAGGCTGTGGCCGCAGGCGAGGCCTATACAAAGTTCATCGTGGACTACAAGGAAAGTGCGGCCAACTCCACGCCTAACGGCCGCGCCAACGCCTGGGGCAAGGCAGCCAACGCGCAGGGCGTGACAGTCAAGGAAGTCCGCACCCTGGCCACCGGCGGAACGCTGATCGAGGCGGACAAGGCCCTGGCCGGGCAGGCGGCCAAGGACTTCATGGCCGGGATTGCGGTCTCGGGGTCGGTCGAATCCGTAGAGCCCGACGCGCGGATGACAGTGGCGCTCACACCCAACGACCCGCGCTATGGCGAGCAGTGGGACTTCACCGCCACGAACGGCATGCGGATTCCCGGTGCGTGGGACGTCGCCACCGGCACCGGCGTGACAGTGGCCGTCATCGACACCGGCATCACTGCCCACCCCGACCTGGACGCCAACGTGCTCCCCGGTTACGACTTTGTCTCGGACGCCACCGCTGCACGGGACGGCAACGGCCGCGATGCCAACGCGCAGGACCAGGGCGACTGGTACGCCGCCGGCGAGTGCGGCCAGACGACGGCCGGCAACAGCTCCTGGCACGGCACCCACGTGGCCGGCACCGTGGCAGCCGTGACCGGCAACGCGACCGGAGTGGCCGGCGTGGCACCCAATGCCAAAGTGGTCCCGGTCCGCGTCCTCGCCAAGTGCGGCGGTTCCCTGTCCGACATCGCCGACGCGATCATCTGGTCAGCCGGCGGAACCGTCTCGGGCATCCCGGCCAACGCCAACCCGGCAAAGGTCATCAACATGAGCCTGGGCGGATCCGGCTCCTGCGGCACCACCTACCAAGCGGCCATCGATTCCGCAGTTTCGCGGGGAGCCACCGTGGTGGTTGCCGCCGGCAACAGCAACCAGGATGCTTCCGGTTTCCGCCCGGCGAACTGCAACAACGTTGTGAGTGTGGCCGCGAGCAACCCGGGCGGCAGCCTCTCCTACTACTCCAACTACGGCGCCACGGTTGACCTGACCGCACCGGGCGGAGACGTCAGGGTGACCGGCGGCGGGATCCTCTCCACCATCAATACCGGCACCACCACGCCGTCTTCGGCGGGCTACGCCAACTACCAAGGGACATCCATGGCGGCCCCGCACGTGGCCGGGCTAGCTGCACTTATGAAATCCAAAACCTCCTCCCTCACCCCGGCCCAGGTCGAGTCCACGCTCAAGCAGGGAACCCGCGCGATGCCGGGCGGCTGCACCACCGGCTGCGGCGCCGGCCTCTCTGACGCCACCAAGACCATGGGACTGCTGGGCGGGACCACTCCCCCGCCGTCAGGCAACCTCCTCCTGAACCCCGGCTTCGAAGAGGGCGCCGCCTCATGGACCTCTGACCACGCCGATACCTTCGAAACCGGTACAAATGCCCGGACCGGTTCCCGCTTCGCCGGACTCAACGGCTGGGGCCAGGCGACGTCCTACAAGCTGGACCAGGCTTTCGCAGTCCCCTCCACCGTGTCCGCCGCGTCGCTGTCCTTCTACTTGAAAGTGCAGTCCGACGAAACGACTGCCAGCTCGGCCTATGACACCCTCAAAGTCCAGATGATCAGCGGCGGCACCACCACCACGCTGGCCACGTACTCCAACCTCAACGAGTCCACGGGCTACGTGCAGAAGCAGCTGGATCTTTCCGCCTACAAGGGCAAGAGCGTGACCCTGCGCTTCCTGGGTGTCGAGGATTCATCGCTGTCGACGTACTTCTACCTTGATGACACGTCCGTGACCACGTCCTAGCTCTCCACTCCAATAAAGACCGAACCGCCGGCCGCGCGCTCCTGCGCGGCCGGCGGTCCGGTCCTTGGACAAAGCTCGAACACCGCCGACTACGCCCCGGCGGAAAGGTCAGATCCCCTCGGCCTCGTCCACCGTGAGCTGCGATTCGAACATCCTGAAGTACCGGCCACGGAGAGCCACCAGTTCGCGGTGGGTTCCCTGTTCCACGACCCTGCCGTCTTCCAGCATGTAAACGATGTCCGCCTTCTCGATCGTTGCGAGCCGGTGGCTGATGGCGATGATGGTGCTGCTTCGGTCGGCGAAGAGGCGGGTGAAGATCCGGTGTTCGGCGAGCGCGTCGATCGCCGACGTCGGCTCGTCCATCACCATGAAAGAGGCGTTCCGGTAGAAATTCCGTGCCATGGCGAGCCGCTGCCACTGGCCGCCGCTCAGTCCGCTGCCCTTGCGCCCGCGCGGGTCTTCCATCCAGTTGCTGACGTGGTTGTCCAGGCCGTTGGGCAGTTTGTTGATGAATTCGAGGGCCTCGGCATCGGAGGCCGCACGCCGGATCCGCTCATCGTCCCGCGGCGAATCGACGTCGCCAAAGAGAATATTCTCCGCTGCCGTGGCGAACTCATATTTGAGGAATTCTTGGCTCAGCACCGCCAGATGGCGGTGCCAGGACTTGACGTCGACGGCGGCGAGGTCGACGCCGTCGAGCATCACCTGCCCCGAATCGGGGCGGTAGAGGCCGGCGAGAATCCGGATCAGGGTGGACTTCCCGGCGCCGTTCTCCCCCACGATGGCGATGTGCTGGCCCTCGCGGATGGTCATGGTGATGCCGCGGATAACCTCGATGTCGCTGCCCGTGTACGTGAACCGGATGTCCCTCAACTCCACGGTCTTCGGAGCCTGCAGGAGCGGCGGAGCGTGCTCGGAGTGCACGGGCAGCGCCATGAATAGCTCGTAGTCCTTAAGGTTCGCCAGGTCCTCGTCGATGGAGCTGAGCGAAGAGACGAGGTTGTTGGCCGTGGACAGCGCCCGGCTGACGATCTGCTGGACGTACAGGAACTGGCCCACCGGCTGGGCACGGGCGATGATCTGGCCCACCACCCAGATCAGCGAAACAACCTCGGCGCCGTACTGCAGGGCGTCCGCTGCCAGCTGCTTGGGAATGTAGCGCTTCTGGAAATCAAGCCGCCGCTTCTCGTCGGCGTCCCGGAGCCGGGAGCGCAACCCCATGAGGTAGCCGACGATTCCGTACAGCCGCATCTCGGCAATGTGCTGCGGCCGCAGCAGGTTGGTTTCGATCATCCGGCGTTGCCGGCGGGAATCCACCTGCGTATTCCAGTGGGCGATCTGTTCCCGGGACAGCTTGAATTGCAGGTACACGCTGGGAACGATGGCCACCAGGACGATCACGGCGATCCACCAGCTCACAAGCAGAAGGGCTCCCACGGCCAGGATCACGGAGACCAGCTGGGTAAAGATCGCGGCGATCCGGTCCAGGACCCGGGCATAGGAATCGGAGAACCGCTTGGCGCGGTCGTACAGGTCCACCGTCTCCTTGTCGTCATAGCGCCAGAAATCGAGGGCCAGGAACCGCTCGTACATGAGGTCCCCCACGATGGCCCCCACCCTGAAGCTCATGAGCTGCTGGATGTAGCGGTCCACACTGCTGAAGGCACCCCAGAACAGACCCAGCGCGGCGGTGATGATGACGTAGACGATCGCCCGCTGGCCCTCGGCGGCGTCGCCGGCGTACGCGGCCGCCAAGGCCGTGGTGGTCAGGGCGGCAAAGTAGGTGGTGACCAGGGGCAGCAGCGCCGAGATCAGCGAGCCGACCACCTTCATCACGACGGCGGCAGGAGAGGCCCGGAAGCTGACCCGCAGAACCTGCGCCACAGCCCGCGCGTACGGCCGCACGGCAAGCCGCCGCTGAGGGTCCCTTTTTGGGTTCAGTTCGGCGGGATGGCGTGGTTGGGACATGCATCCAGCCTAGTGCTGCGGAACCGGCCTGGCGGCAGGGTCAGTACTTCTCACCGTACTGGTATTCAGGGAGATCAAAGCATGCACTGTAGCCCGCAATCCGAAGCGTTTCCGGTGGCTCCTCGAAAGAGACCAACAGGTGGGTGCCGTCCTCGTGCAGGAGATCGAGCGACCGATCCCCGTTGAGGGTCTTGTCTTCTGAAACCTTCCACCCTGCCCGGCCGGACACTGCAGCGGCCACCTCATCCAGGAACCCGTCGCGGTCCACTCCCGGCATCAATTCGGCTTCGGCATCACCGGCCCATTTCTTCCGCTCGCCGTCGCAACGCAGCAGGCTTGAGGTGTCGTTTGCCCACGTTGACACGACCGCGTCTTCGGGCAGCAGCGCCACGATTTCCTTTTCCATCGACATGACCTTGGATTTGGCTGATTCGAGGCTGATGTCCATGTCTTTTCCGTTTCCGGCCTGCCCGCATGAGGCCACCATTGCAGTGAGTGCTATTGCCCCGGCTACCCGCCAGGCGGTTGTCCACCCGTGTCCGGCCCTACCGATCACGGAGTTCCGTACGGACGTCGTTGATGGCCTTTTCATTCCAGGGATCCGTGGTGGCGATGAGGCTGTGGTTGTCGATGCTGTAGGCCTGTGTCCATTCGAAGCCCCCCGGCGGCTCATAAACGTGCTTTTCAAAGGCGGGCTCCTTCATCGGGTAATTCTCCCCTACAAGCCCGTTTGCTTCGGCGGTCAGCAGGATATCGGGGTAGGTGAAACTGGAATAGTCGGTGCCGGGGTCAGGCTCCCAGCCAGGAGGCATGGCAGCGCCGGACAGGGCTACGAGCTTGTCAAAGTGGGCTCCTTCGATCTCCGCCCCGGTGAGGTTCCGAAGTCCCCAGCTGTGGCCCATGCCCACCGACTGGGCCCCGGACGGCAACTCAAGGTCGACAGCGGCCTGGAAGGCCCGCAGGACTGGAGCCGAATCGGCCACGAACTCATCGCTCTTGGCCTCCACCAGGAATGCCTCAACAAAGCCACCGTCGGGAAACTCCGATCCCTTGTACACAAACGCCGCGGTCCCGCCCGACTTGTCCGCCTCAACCAAGCGGTTGGCCAGCTGTTGCGGGCCGCCGCCATAGAACGACGCTTCGTTGGTGGTGGTGCCGGGAACATACGTGATCATCGACGTCGTGTGCCCGTCATAGCTGCCGATGAGTTCCACGATGGACTGTTCACCGGGATCATAGGCGGCGAGCTGGATTTTCCCGTCGACCGCCCGCTGGAGATACGCCAGTCCGGACTGCCGTTCCCGCCAGGCCTCGTGCTCGGCGGCGAAACGCACCGGATAGGTCGAATCCATGTTCCAGGGGTTGAATTCCGGTTCCGGATCCTTTGTTTGGAGCCAGGCAATCCGTTCCTGGGCGTTCAGTCGGTTGGCCTCGACCCGCACATTGAACGGTATGCCGTTCGTGTTCCCTGCCAGGTCCGGGTGGTCCCGGATGAAGTCGTGATGCTGGGCGTCGGTGAGGCTCAGCCACCAGTCCCGGACCTCGGGGGCGGACTTGCCGGCGATATTCCCCGGGCCGGGCGTTCCGGAGCTGCCGCCGGACGGCCCGGACACAGCCGCACCTCCGGCGGCCGAGCTAGCCGATTCCTGCTCGTTTGCCTGGTGCAGCAGCGTGTCCGCGGCCTGGTCAAGGAAAAGGGCTGCTGCCCTCATCGAGCGGCTATGGGTTCCTCTCCAGTCCTGGCGGAACCTCTCTGCATCAGGGCCGGGCCACGGGGTTCCGGCCACGCCGGCATTGAAGGAAAGCCGCTGCCCGTCCAGCATTCGACCGGCCGACCGCATCGTGGCGGCGAGCTGCCTCAGCTGCGCCACATCGGCCCCGTGGAATCCGCCTGCCAAACCATCCCCCAAGGCCGGTGAAGTATTTACTCCATCGAATATACAGACTCGGCAGCCCGAAGGGGATGGGGAAGACTCCCCATCCCCTTCGGACCGGCGGACTTAGCGTGAGCCGTAGTTCGGGGCTTCCACCGTCATCTGGATGTCGTGCGGGTGGGATTCCTTCAGGCCGGCCGGCGTGATGCGGACGAACTTGCCCCGTGCCTTCAGCTCGGCAACCGTGGGAGCACCGGTGTAGAACATGGTCTGGCGGAGGCCGCCCACCAGCTGGTACGCAACGGACGCCAGCGGGCCGCGGTAGGCCACGCGGCCTTCGATGCCTTCCGGAATCAGCTTGTCGTCGCCGGAGACGTCGGCCTGGAAGTAGCGGTCCTTGGAGTAGGACGTGTTCTTTCCGCGGGTCTGCATGGCCCCAAGGGAACCCATGCCGCGGTAGCTCTTGAACTGCTTGCCGTTCACGAAGATGAGCTCGCCCGGTGATTCGTCACAACCGGCCAGCAGCGAACCGAGCATCACGGTGTCGGCGCCGGCAACCAGCGCCTTGCCGATGTCGCCCGAGTACTGCAGGCCGCCGTCGGCAATCAGCGGGACGCCGGCCGGGATGGCCGCCTTCGCGGACTCGTAAATGGCGGTGATCTGCGGAACTCCGACGCCGGCCACAACACGCGTGGTGCAAATGGAGCCCGGTCCAACGCCCACCTTGATGCCGTCGGCGCCGGCGTCGATGAGCGCCTGGGCGCCTTCGCGGGTGGCAGCCTGCCCGCCGATGATGTCCACATGCGCGGCCACGGGATCGGACTTCAGCCGGCGGATCATGTCCAGCACACCCTGGGAGTGTCCGTTGGCGGTGTCAACGAACAAAGCGTCCACACCGGCGTCAACGAGGGTCATGGCACGCTCCCAGCCGTCACCGAAGAATCCGATGGCGGCCCCGACGCGCAGCCGGCCTTCGTCGTCCTTGGTGGCAAGCGGGTATTGCTCGGCCTTCGTGAAGTCCTTGGTGGTGATGAGGCCCTTGAGCCGGCCCTGGTCGTCAACCAGCGGAAGCTTTTCGATCTTGTTGGTGGCGAGCTTGTGCGACGCTTCCTCGCGGCTGATGCCCACATGCCCGGTGACCAGGGGCATCTTGGTCATAACGTCGCTGACAAGGCGGATGGGGAAATCCGCTTCCGGCACGAAGCGGGTGTCGCGGTTGGTGACAATACCGAGGAGCCGCATGCCCTCGTCCACCACCGGCAGGCCGGACACGCGGTAGTGCGAGCAGATCTCGTCCAGTTCAGCCAGGGTAGCTTCCGGCCCGATGGTCAGCGGGTTGGTGATCATCCCGGATTCGCTGCGCTTCACACGGTCCACCTGGTCGGCCTGGTCCTGGATGGACAGGTTGCGGTGGACCACGCCCAGGCCGCCCTGGCGGGCCATGGCGATAGCCATGCGGGACTCGGTGACGGTGTCCATGGCAGCTGACAACAGCGGCGTCTGGACGGTGATGCGCTTGGAGATACGTGAGGACGTGTCTGCTTCTGACGGGATGACGTCGGTGTGCCCGGGCAGGAGCAGGACGTCGTCGTAGGTCAGGCCGATAAAGCCGAACGGGTTGTGTTCGGGCTGGGTCATGAGTGCGCCTCTTACCTTAATTCCGGGGTTCACGGGTAGGGGTTGCAGCTGATGACCAGCCCGTCATTACGGGACTGGCCTGTGCAGATGGTGGTGCCTTGGTGCGGAAGTGTTGAATAAATTCTAGAACCTCTGCGGCGATCCCCATATTCCGCGGCGGTAATGTGAGCAACCGCACGTGCCCGCAGGTCACGCCGGCTCAGGTCCAGCCGGTGGCGGCCAGCAGCCGCTGTTCGAACATGGGAATCATGCTCTGCACATACGTTTTCGTCAGGTGGTTGTCGTCCTTGTAGACGTAGATGTTGCCCACCACTGCCGGGCAGATTCCGTCGGCGCAGATAAAGTCGCTCATGTCCATCAGGTGGAGGCCGGCCACCTTGCCGCGGTACTGGCCCAGCGGTGACGAGTCGGCGAGCGCTTCACCGAGCGGCGGATTGCACTCCTCCGCGGCGGCCCCCCTCTTTTGCACGCACTCCGGCATGTTGAACCCAAACCGCGGATTGTCGCGGACGCCCACGACGTCCATCCCGGCGTCCGTGAACGGCTTGATGCCCTCCAGGTAACCAGGCACTTCCGTTTCGAACGGCGCTTCGACATGCGTCAGGGATGCAACGGTGAACACGGCGTCCGGCTTGTGCTCAAGCACATATGCAGCGCTGGCCTTATTGAAGGCATTGCACTCAGCATCACGCTCGGCCGACTCCGCGCCGAAGCGGCAGCTGCCCTTGAGGAGCGTGACCACCTCCCAGCCGTGCTCCTTGGCGATCGGACCCAGCGCGGCCATGTACTGCTGCGCGTGCGAGTCGCCCAGCACCACGATCCGCTTGGTGACAACGTCCGGCTTGCTGTTCTGCAGACAGCCCGAGAGCAGCGGGTCACTGGGCACATTGCCGTCGGTGCAGAGGCCGTCGATATCCGCCCACTCGTTCTTCATGGCAGCCGGCGCCGGAATGATCCTGGCTTCCGGCGTCGGCTTTCCCGCGTTTTCGGGAGTCAGTGCGGCGGCACCCGGCGTCAGTTCCCTGGGCTGCGCCGCGGCGGCTGCTTCCTCGGCCGTCAGTTTGGTCTGCCACAGTGACACCGGGCCCGCGAGCAGGGCTCCGCACGCCACGATTACGACGGCGTTCCGCCAGATCCGCCGTTGCGGCCAGTGCCATTCGCGCAGCGGTTTTTCCACGAACCGGGTGGTGAGGACTGCCATCGCCACGGAGGCTGCCACGATGGCAAGGCCCTGGACGAGGTTCGGCGAGACAACACCCGTGCCCGCGAGGGCCAGGACCAGCAGCGGCCAGTGCCACAAGTACAGCGCGTAGGAGTTGTCACCGAGTGACACGAGGGGTTTCCAGCTCAGGAGGCGGTCGGCACCAAAGCGGCTGCCGCTCTGGCCGGCCACAATGATTGCCGCCGCCGACAGCGTGGGCCAGAGCGCCACGAAACCCGGGAAGGACCGGTCTACTGTCAGCAGCAGGCCGCAGGACACCATGGCCACCACGCCCGCCCAGCCCAGGATGATCCGAAGGACCTTTCCCGGCTTCAGGTAAGGAAGTGCGAGAGCCAGCAGGGAGCCCAATGCAAACTCCCACAGCCTGGTCCTGGTATCAAAGTAGGCGTAGGCCTGGTTGGTGGCCGTCTGGTCAATGGAAAAGGCCAGCGACGCCGCAAAAATCACGCCGAAGGCCACAGCCAAAAGCATGCGGTAACTGATCCCGGGCCGGCGCAGGACCCGGTGCAGCAGGGCGATTCCCGCAAACACCAGGGGCCACAGGATAAAGACCTGCCCCTGGATGGACAGTGACCAGAAATGCTGCAGCGGGCTCGCGCCGGAGTGGTCCTGCGCGTAGTAGTCAACGGCCGAGTCCGCAAGCAGCCAGTTCTGCCGGTAGAGCAGTGCGGCCCACGCCTGGTCCAGGACATCCGGCCAGCGGCTTTGCGGAAGAAGTGCCCAGGTGCCGGCCAGCACACCCAGGATAACGACGACGGCGGCAGGCAGCAGCCGCTTGAACAGGTGCAGCCAGTGGCTTACCAGCTTGAGCGGGCTGCCGCTTTCCACTTTCCGCACCAAGGAGAGGGTGAGCAGGAACGCGGAGATGAGCAGGAAGATGTCCACGCCGCCGGATACCCGGCCCAGCCAGACGTGGTACGTGACCACCATCAGTACTGCGAGTGCCCGGAGGCCTTGGACCTCGGGGCGGTACCCCTTCCTGGCCGCCTTGTTCGGGCTGGTGTGCGTGGATCCCCTCAGTGCGTGGCTCGTCATTGTTCCTTCCAGCCCGTCACCGCCATGAAACGTTCCTCGAATATCGGTGTGAGGGTCTTCATGTAGGTGGCGGTCGGGTGATTATCGTCCAGGTAGGCAATGATGTTTCCGATCACTGCCGGACACGTGTCCATCGGGCAGAAGTAGTCCGAAAAGTCCAGATTCTTCACGCTCGGGTAGGCGTTGGCCGGAGACTCGCCGGGGTAGGCTTCCGTCCGCGGCATCGCGCAGGCGGCTTCGTCGTCGCCGTGCTGGGTCAGGCATTCGGGAACCGAGCCGGTAAACCGTGGCGTGTCGCGGACGGATACGACGGGAATGTTGGGACCAGCAGCGGCTTCCAGCATCCCGGCCCAGCCTGGATCCATGAATTCGGTCCGGGGCTCACCGTGGCTGACTCTTGTACTGGTGGTGAAAATCAGATCGGGTTGGATCTTGGCAATTTCGGCTGAGACCGCTTTATTGAAATCCACGCAATCCTCCGGGATGGCGGGATCAGCCCCTTGGGTGACCGGGCACAGCGCCTTGACGAACGTCACCACAGACCAGTTGTAGCGTTTGGCCAGTTCCATGACCGGGGTCGCCCATACGCCGGCGTGCGAACTTCCCCACACCACGATTGTCTTCTTGGGCGACTCCACGTCGCCGTTACTGCAACGGATGCCGTTCGGGTCATGGAAGCCTTCGCAGCCGCCGGGGAAATCCGCCCAGTCGCTGCCCACATCGGCCAGGTCCGGCAGGAGGACTGCATCTGCGGCCGCGGTCCCCGAATATCCGGGCATCAGGCTCCTGGCGCCCGGATTATTGTGTTCAGCCTGGGCAAGTGCGGCGTCCGCCTGCAACTGGATTGCATATCGCGCTCCCCCCAGCGAACCCGCAGCAAGCGTGAGAACGAGGGCGATCGAGACGACGGCACGCCGGCGGTTGACCTCCGGCCATTGCCATTCGCGCCATGGTTTCTCAATGAAACGGGTGGTGAGGTAAGCCAGCGTCATCGAGACGAGGATGATGACCATCCCGGAGAGTGGACCGGCGTGATCCCGTCCCGTCGCCGCGAGGGCAATGACAAGGATCGGCCAATGCCATAAGTACAGGGCGTAGGAGTTGTCCCCCAACCGGACCAGCGGCCCGGCGCTGAGGATCCTGTCCACGCCGAATCGGCTCCCCGTCTGGCCGGCAGCGATGACGCAGGCGGCTGCAAGTGTGGGCCACAGCGCGGCAACGCCGGGGAAGGCAGCCTGAACATTCAGCAGGATTCCACAGCTGAGCATAGCCACTACACCGAGCCAGCCAAGTATTATCCGGCCGGTCCGCGGAACCCGAAAACCGGGGAGAATCAGAGCCACGAGTGTGCCGAGGGCGAATTCCCAGAGCCGCGCGCCGGTATCGAAATAGGCCTCGGCCTGGTTTGTGGCGGTAAAGAAGATGGAGTATGCCAGCGACGCCAAGAAGACGCCAACAAAGACGTAGCACAGCAGGATGCGGTAGTGCAGCCGGTACCGCTTCGCAAGGAGGGCTGCGCCGGCAAAAATCAAGGGCCAAAGGATGAAGACTTGCCCCTGGATCGAGAGCGACCAGAAATGCTGGAAAGGGCTGGCGCCGCTGTGGTCCGTCGCATAGTAGTCAGTGGCCTGTGACTGCAGTAGCCGGTTTTCGACGTAGAAAAGTGACGCCCAGCCTTCGGAAATGATGCTGAGCCAGCGTGTGCGCGGCAGAAATAGTGAGCTCGCCGCGAGGACAGCGATGATAACTGTGACGGCTGCCGGCAGGAGGCGCCGGAACAAGTGAAGCCAATGTTTGAATAGAGCCATCGGCCGGCGCTGCTCATACCGGCCGACGAACTGCAGGGTCATCAGGAAGGCCGAAATAAGGAGGAATACGTCCACTCCGCCGGAGACCCGTCCGAACCAGACGTGGTAGGTCACCACCATCAGCACGGCCAAGGACCGCAAACCTTGGATTTCCGGCCGGAACTTCGATTTTCGGCCCGCCTCGACACCGGTGCCGCTGCGGCGCGGCGAGGCCAGGGCTCTCGCTACAGACATAGAAAAACCCCTCAGGCGGACAACCAAAGCATCCATGTTACCGAATCGTAATTTTCATCGCCAATCGCCGGCGCATTCGGGAAGGACCCCCGCCTCCCATTAAGGCACCGCAAGCTGGGAGTTTCCAGAGGAAGGCGGCGGTTACGGGCCGGCCGGGAAACTAGGCTGGTGCCGACGCCGGATCGCGGAACCGGAAAACACGGAGGAGTGGCCATAGTGATCGTTCAGGTACGGATATGCATACCCGCGGAGCTCTCCGACCTGGTGGTGGAAAGCTGCACACAGCAAACCGGCGCGGCTGAAGTGGCCGTGCATAAGGGAGCGTCCATCCAGCCGCCCGGGGATGTGGTGGTGGTCCACGTGGCCAGGGAATCAGTCGAGGAGCTGCTGGAAAAGCTGCATGCCCTGAACGTCCAGGAGGTCGGCTCCATCGCCATTTCAATGCCGGAGCTCATGCTCTCCCGGCGTGCCGACCGGGCTGAAGCAGCGGCGCCCGGCGACGGGGCCGACGCCATGATCTGGGACGAGGTGACGCGCCAGACAGGCGAGGATTCGCGGCTCACCTGGAGCTATCTGGCCTTCCTCGTCCTGGCCACGCAACTGGCCGCGATCGGGATCGTCACGGATTCAACCATCGCCATCGTCGGGGCCATGGCCGTCGGGCCGGAGTTCGGGCCGCTGGCTGCCCTGGCTGTTGCGCTCGCGCAGCGCAAATGGAAGCTGGGACGCAGCGCCGCGCTGGCTCTGGGTGTCGGCTTTCCCATAGCAATGCTCCTGGCAGCCTTGACGGCCTGGTTGTCAGTTCCGTTGGGGCTCTTCCCTGCCGACACCCTCGACACCGGGTCAGCCGTGGAATTCATTTACCATCCGGGGCCTTACTCGCTGATCGTTGCGGTGCTGGCCGGTACGGCCGGGATGCTCTCCGTGATCAGCCGGCGCTCTGCGGCCCTGATCGGGGTCTTCATTTCGGTGACCACCGTTCCCGCCGCAGGGTTCGTCGCCGTCGCGCTGGTCCTGGGCGAGTACCAGAAAGCCGCGGGGTCTGCGCTTCAGCTGCTGCTGAACCTCCTGGGTATCGTGGTTTCTGCGGTTGCGGTCCTCATTTTCTACCGGATCATCACCAAGCGACTGCCGGAGGGCATGGCCCGGCGGCTGAGGCGACAGGCCTTGCGCGCCCGGAGCTAGCCCCGCGCCACCGCTTTCACCGGCGACACCACGGCCGGGATCTTCCCGGCCACGTATCGGGCGTCCCTGCATACACCGGGAAGGGTGGCCGAAGCCGCTGAGTACATGAATTCCTCTCCCAGGAAGAACAGCCCGGGCTTGTCGAGCGCCACGCCGCGGTGCTGCCTTGGCCGTCCGTCGCCGTCGAACACTGGCATTGCGATCCAGTCGAATGACTCCCGGTAGCCGGTGCACCAGATCACGTTGGACACGTCATCGAGGGGTCTTCCCGCCACCACAGGCAGGCCATCCTGCACGCCGGTCACCCGCGGCACACGTTCGACGCCGGCGGCAGCGAGGTCCTTGCTTTTGGTCCTGATCAGCGGGTCCGCGTGCCCTAGTTTTAGCGGTGCGGCTTTACGGCCAATTGGCGAGTCAAGTGTCAGCACGTGGAGCCCCACGAACCGCACCACGGGCAGGACGAAGCGGGCCGCGGCCCTTCCGTGCCGCACTGGCAGCTCGCCGCCCGGCTTGCCTGCTACCACTGTGTGGTGCGTCCGGCTCACTTCAAGGGCAATTTCCGCTCCCGAGTTGCCCAGCCCCACCACCAGGACACGGCCGGCCCGGAGCTGGTCCGGGTTCCGGTATTCGCTGGAGTGGAGCTGCACGGTCGACGGCGCGAGGTCTGTCGCAAAGTCCGGCAGCCTGGGCGCCTGCGTGCAACCGGTCGCCACAACGACGTTGCCTGCTTCCCATCGCTTTCCGTCCGAAACGGCAACGTACCGTCCTTGCTCGCGCCACAACTTCTCCACCCGGGTGCCGGTGCGGACCGGGAGCGCAAAAGTGGCGGCGTAGGCTTCCAGGTAGTCCGCCAGCTCGTCCTTGGTCGGGAAGGACAACCCGTCCCCCGGAAAACGCATGCCGGGCAGGCCGTCGTACTTTGCCGGAGTGAACAGCCTCAGCGTGTCCCACCGCTGCCGCCAGGCATCTCCGATCCTCGGATTCGCGTCCAGGATCAGGAATCTCCGGCCTTGGCGCTTGAGGTAGTGGCCGATGGCCAGGCCGGCCTGTCCCCCTCCGATCACCAGCGTGTCAAGCATGTCACCGGACACGCCTTCTTCTCGTATGTTGTTCATTGCGCTGCCTCCTGTTCAGCCGCTGCGGATTGATTGGATGAACCGTCCCGGCTGGTTCCCGGCCGCCCTGCATCCCGACCGTGCGATTCGCTCCTGTAGCGCAGCCACCACACGAGCATCAGCGCGGACGCCAGAACGTACACCACATGGAGCAGCCAGATCGGACCGGCCGGCAGGTGGAAGACGTACACGGAGTGGACAGCGTTGGCCACATTGCTCAGGACCAGGCTGCTGAGGCTATAGGACGCCAGATCCTTGGTCCGCGCCGCTTTGAGAAGCATCGGCAGCATGCCAAGGGCGAACAGTACGGTGGAGCACGTACCGGCCAGGACGGGAAGGTTCATAGTTCGACACTAGGTCGGCATCCGCACGGTCCGCGTCGGCAGAATTATGCATTTTGCCCGGGCCACGGGTGGGTAGTTGTATGCAGCCTGATACCTACCCGGCGAGCCCGTGCTCGAAGGCGTACCTGGTGGCGGCTACCCTGGACCGGAGTCCAAGTTTGAGGAAGATGTTGCTGATATGCCGGGCAACAGTCTTTTCACTCAGGTAAAGCTCACCGGCGATCACACGGTTGGCCTTTCCCGCCGCAACGAGCCGGAGCACTTCGATCTCGCGCGGCGTGAGGGGTCCGGCGTCCTTCTCCTGCACCGGCGTGTGTTCGAGTGAGGTCCAGACAGCCGCCGGGGCTGCGCCGAGGGCGAGGAACTCGGCCCGCGCCGCCTCGAAGTCCATCTCCGCCGCATCCTCGTCGCCGGATGCACGGCAGGCCCGGCCCACAAGGGTTCGGCAGCGTGCTGCCTCGAACGGAACGCCCAGTTCCCGCCAGAGCATCCACGCGCG
Organism: Arthrobacter sp. PvP103; assembly: GCF_017833075.1. NCBI lineage: Bacteria > Bacillati > Actinomycetota > Actinomycetes > Micrococcales > Micrococcaceae > Arthrobacter > Arthrobacter sp. PvP103. The sequence continues at coordinate 976,939 of NZ_JAFIBQ010000001.1, forward strand.
TCGCAGGACCGGCTGCGCCCGGGCGGGCTCTCCTTCGGCGAGGAGGACGGCGCCCCCGGCCTGGCAGGAGGCAGCCTGCACCATCGGCATCGCGCAGTCCTGCGCAACGGCGGCCAGCTCGTCCGCGGACCGCCTGGCCGCGGCGGTGTCCCCCGCGGCCAGCTCTATTTCCACAAGCGCCGGCAGCAGGTGGCGGCGGGTGGCGAGGTCGGCGGAATCGGCCGCCCTCCGGATGAGGGCGCGCGCGGCAGGGATATCGCCAAGGGCCAGCTTCAGCAGGGCAAGTCCTGGCTGGGGCTCGTAACCACTGCGTCCGGCGTGACGGTAGCATTCCTCCGCCGCAGCGAAGTCCCCCCTCAGGCGCTCTACTTCGCCCTCCTGGTAGAGGCCGCCGTAGAGCGCATGATAGTCCCCTGCCGCAGCCAGGCGCTGCGCGTCCTTGGCCGCGCTGATGGCGTCATCCCAGGCCCCGTGCAGCCGGTACAGTTCGGCGCGGTGGGCCTGGCACTGGCCGCTGAACAGGACCATGTCCGGCCGTCCCGCGCACCAGCGGTCCAGCGCAGTCGTCCACTCCAGGGCGCGGCGCAGGTCGAAGGCCAGGTGGCAGTTGCCGATGACGGCGCAGTAGATGATGCCCGAGGGCACCGGCGAAACCTCCCCCGCGATCACTGCCACCATCACCTCGTCAAAGAGCCGAACGCCGCTGCTGATGTCACCGAGCATCAGGCTGGCCTGCCCCCTGCCCAGTAAGGAGAGGGAGATGAGGTCCCGGTCCTGGAACCGTTCCCCGACGGCCAGGGCGTCCGCGAAGACCCGGTTGGCACCGTCAGGGTCGCCGCCGTATAGCATGCCCAGAGCCGTCGGAAGCAGCAGCAGGCCCTCCACCACGCAGGGCTCGTTCAGTTCAGCCACCAGCCGTCCGGCGCGTGCAAACCAGCCGGTGCTGCGGGCCATCTGGCCCGTGTTCATCAGATGCATGCCGATCCATCCGGCGCAGCGCGCCGCACCGGGCACGTCGCCGACGACGAGGTACTCCTCGTGCGCGCGGGTGAGGTTGTCGATTCCCGTGTCAGTCTTGCCCGTCAGGATTTCCACTGTGGCCAGGCGTTCGAGATCGGGCGCGGTGAGCCCGCCACGCCGGTCGGCGTCAAGGAACTGTTCGACGGCCTCGGTCCAGCGATGCCCTTCGAAGGCGGAGCGGCCCCGGTCAAGACCGGCTTCAGACGTTGCCATGATGCCTCCCCGCGGATCCGGCGGCCCTGTGGCCGGGCCCGTCCCTAAGCGCCCGCGGTTGCTCTAAGCGCCACGGTACGCCGGGTGTCGCCGGGGGCACAAGCACCGGCGAAGGGCCAGGGAGCGGGATGCAAAAGGGCACCAAAAAGCCGGCCCGGCGCGGGCGGTTTCTGGAAACCGTCCGGCCGGGCCGGCCTTTAGGGCGTTGGCTGCGAGCTAGTGCTTGTGGCCAGCGTGCTCGTCCTCGTCGGCCGGCTTCTCGACAACGAGGGTCTCTGTGGTGAGAACCAGCGCTGCGATGGAAGCGGCGTTGCGGAGGGCTGCGCGCGTCACCTTCACGGGGTCGATGACGCCTGCAGCGATCAGGTCTTCGTAATCGCCGCTCTTGGCGTTGAAGCCCTGGTTGACAGCCGACTCGGCAACCTTTGCGGCAACGACGTAGCCGTCGAAACCGGCGTTCTGGGCGATCCAGCGCAGCGGCTGGACGAGTGCCCGGCGAACGATGCCCACAGCCGAGGCTGCATCGCCTTCGAGTGCGGTGACTGCAGGGTCCTCGTCCAGCGCCTTCAGGGCGTGGATGAGGGCCGAACCGCCACCGGCAACGATGCCTTCTTCGAGGGCAGCGCGGGTGGAGGAGACTGCGTCCTCGATGCGGTGCTTCTTTTCCTTCAGCTCCACCTCGGTGGCTGCGCCAACCTTGATCACACCGATGCCGCCGGCCAGCTTGGCTAGGCGCTCCTGGAGCTTTTCCTTGTCCCAGTCGGAGTCGGTGCGGGTCAGCTCGGCGCGCAGCTGGGCAACGCGTGCCGCTACGTCCTCGGCCGTGCCGGCGCCGTCAACAATGGTGGTGTTGTCCTTGGTCACCGTGATGCGGCGGGCCGTGCCCAGCACCTCGAGGCCAACGGAATCAAGGCTGAGGCCCAGTTCCGGGGAGACAACCTGCGCACCGGTGAGGGTGGCGATGTCCTGCAGCATGGCCTTGCGGCGGTCACCGAAGCCCGGAGCCTTGACGGCAACGACGTTCAGGGTGCCGCGGATGCGGTTGACGATGAGCGTGGACAGGGCCTCGCCCTCGACGTCCTCGGCAATGATGAACAGCGGCTTGGAGCTCTGCAGCGCCTTCTCCAGGAGGGGCAGGAATTCCTGCACCGAGGAGATCTTGCCCTGGTTGATCAGGATAAGGGCGTCTTCGAGGACTGCCTCCTGGCGTTCCGCGTCGGTGACGAAGTACGGGGAAAGGTAGCCCTTGTCGAACTGCATGCCCTCGGTGAGGACGAGCTCGGTCTGCGTGGTGGAGGACTCCTCGATGGTGATCACACCATCCTTGCCGACCTTGCCGAAAGCCTCGGCCAGGAGCTCGCCGATCTCGTCGCTCTGGGCGGAGATGGCTGCAACGTTCGCAACCTGGGAGCCTTCGACCGGGCGGGCGTTCTCCAGCAGGCGTGCTGCGACGGCTTCGACGGAAACCTCGATGCCGCGCTTGATCTGGCCCGGGGCGGCGCCAGCCGCCACGTTGCGCAGGCCTTCCTTGACCAGTGCCTGTGCCAGCACGGTGGCGGTGGTGGTGCCGTCGCCGGCAACATCGTTGGTCTTGGTGGCGACTTCCTTGGCCAGCTGCGCGCCGAGGTTCTCGAACGGGTCATCCAGTTCGACTTCGCGGGCGATGGTCACGCCGTCGTTCGTAATGGTGGGAGCGCCCCACTTCTTGTCCAGCACGACGTTGCGGCCGCGCGGGCCAAGCGTCACCTTGACAGTGTTGGCGAGCTTATCGATGCCGGCTTCAAGCGACCGGCGGGCAGCGTCGTTAAACGCAAGCTGCTTTGCCATGGTTTTGTCCTTTCAAGACAGAAACCCCGCGCAGCAGATTCATCGCTAACGACGAAACGGCTGCGCGGGGGTCCAAGAGTTACTTTACGACGATCGCCAGAACGTCGCGGGCGGACAGCACGAGGTACTCGGTGCCGCCGGTCTTGACTTCGGTTCCGCCGTACTTGGAGTAGATAACGACGTCGCCAACGGCTACGTCGACCGGAACGCGGTTGCCATCTTCAAAGCGGCCGGGGCCGACTGCAACAACTTCACCTTCCTGCGGCTTCTCCTGCGCGGAGTCCGGGATAACCAGGCCGGAAGCCGTGGTCTGCTCTGCTTCGAGCGGGCGGACAACAATACGATCCTCAAGAGGCTTAATAGAGACCGACACTCGGACCTCTCCTTTACGTCAGCAAATTTATGGACTGGAAAACTGTTGCGCCTGAGCATACAAACCGTCGTCGCGGTGCCGGCAGCAGCGTGGCTGGCAGTTCTTCATGTGTTAGCACCCTCCTAGGGAGAGTGCTAATGATGACTCTATGTAAGTGGTTAGCACTCGGTCAAGGCGAGTGCCAGAATTTCGTCCCCGGTGAACGGCTAGCGCCCTGCCAGGTCCTCAAAATCGACGTCGTCACCGTCGTCCGTGTCGTCGTCGTTCGTAACGTTGCGGTTCCGGTAAAGCACGACGGCGGCGGCGAGCGCCGTAACCACAGAGGCAATGAGGAACACGAGGCCGCCCGTTCGGACTGCCGCATAGGACTCGCGGATTTCCCGAGCCTCGTCGGTGGCGTCCTGGATGTTCTTGCCGCCCACCGAGTACACCGTTGCGTTGAAGGAATCCAGGAAGAAGATGATGACCAGAAGTGCCAGGCAGACCACGGCGATGGCGGAACCGGCGATCAGCGCAGTCCGGGCATATTTGGCAAGTCCGGTGTGCTGCGGGCGGTCATTGCCCTGGTCATCGACGGGTGGCTGCTGCACTGCGCTGTCTTCCATGCCTTCAACCCTAGCCGCACCGCGGGTGCAGGGCTCCTCGATTAGGCTTGATGACATGGCTGACGCATTGCAGGACCTGATCGCCCCGCTCCTGACCAGCGAAGGCTGGGAGCTGCTGGCGTCGCTGGGGCCCTACCGGGAGGACCACGCGTTCCGGCTCAACGAGTCGCTCCGGAAGGCCGGCCACTCCCCCGCACTGGTGTCCGCCGTCCTCACCCAGTCCAGGCTGCGGACCAAGGCCGAGGCCAAATTCGGCGAATTCGCCCGGCAGATGATCTTCACGCCCGCCGGGCTGGAGCAGGCAACCCGCCTCAACGTCGCCGCCCGGCACGCAGAACGGTTCGCGTCCGCCGGGATCGAGCATGTGGCCGATCTCGGCTGCGGGCTGGGTGCCGATTCGATGGCCCTGGCCTCCATGGACATCAGGGTTACCGCCGTGGAAATGGATGAGACCACCGCTGCCTGCGCCACCATGAACCTGATTCCTTTCCCGCACGCCAGCGTGGTCCACTCCGATGCGACCTCCGTCCCGCTCGAGGGCGTGGGCGGCGTCTGGCTGGATCCGGCCCGCCGCACCACCTCGACGTCCGGCACGCGGCGGATCTGGGATCCGGAGGAATTCTCCCCGCCGCTGTCCTTCGTGGAGTCCCTCGCTGAGTCCGGGCGGGCCGTGGGCGTAAAGATGGGTCCCGGCATCCCGCATGATTCCGTCCCCGCCGGCTGCGAAGCGCAGTGGGTGTCCGTGGGCGGCGACGTCACCGAAGTGACGCTGTGGTTCAACGCGGTCAGCCGGCCCGGCATCCGGCGGGCGGCGCTGCTGCTGGGCCCGCAGGGCGCGGCGGAAATCACCAGCGCGGAAGAGTTCGACGGCGGCCCGGTGGCGCCCGTGGGTCCTGTGGAGGGATACCTGTACGAACCGGACGGAGCCGTCATCCGGGCCGGGCTCGTGGCGGATGTCGCTGCCCGGCTGGGCGGCCACCTCCTGGATGAGCACATTGCCTACATCTGTGCCCCCGAGCTCGTGGACACCCCGTTTGCCAGGGCCTATAAGGTCCTTGAGGTCATGCCGTTCAACGTCAAGGCCCTCAAGGCCTGGGTGAAGCAGAACAACATCGGCGTGCTGGACATCAAGAAGCGCGGCACGTCCGTCACCCCGGAAGAACTCCGCAAGCAGCTCTTTGCCGGAGGAAAAAACGGCGGCAAGGGTTCGAAGGGCAAAAAGACAGCCACCCTGGTCCTCACCAGGATCGGCGAGGACCGGGTGGCCATCTCGGTGGAGCCTGTGCAGCCCCGGGTCTAGCTGCGGCCCAAAGCTACTGGGCCCGCATGAACTCTTCCGCCGCCCGGACCTGCTCGTCCGTGGGCCGGACACCGGTGTACAGCACAAACTGCTCCAGGGCCTGGATGGTGGCCACTTCCGCTCCGGTGATCACGGTCTTGCCGGCGGCGCGGGCCGCCTTGATGAGCGGCGTCTCGGCGGGCAGAGCAACGACGTCGAACACCACCTTCGCGGCGTCCACGGCCTCCTGCGGGAAGGACAGCGAGTCAGCATCCGGCCCTCCCGCCATGCCGACGGGCGTGACGTTGATGATCATGTCCGCCGTGCCGCCGGCGTCCGCCGCCGGGAGCTCGGGCCTCCACTTGAATCCGTAGAGGTCCGCCAGCGGCTTACCGGATGCCTCGTTCCGGGCCACGATGGTGACGTCCGTGAAGCCTGCGTCACGGAGGGCGGCGGCGGTGGCTTTGGCCATGCCCCCGGAACCCTTGAGCAGCACTGAATAGTTGGTGGGGACGGCGTTACGCTGCAGCAGCTGCTCGATGGCCGTGTAGTCGGTGTTGTACGCCGTGAGCCGGCCTCCGTCATTCACGATCGTGTTGACGGAATCGATGGCCTTGGCGGAGGGGTCCATGACGTCGACCAGCGCGATGACGTCTTCCTTGTACGGCATGGACACAGCGCAGCCCCGGATGCCCAGGCCCCTGACGCCGGCGATGGCTTGGGCCAGGTCCGTTGGCGCGAAAGCCTTGTAGATCCAGTTCAGGCCCAGCTGCTCGTAAAGATGGTTGTGGAAGCGGGTCCCGTTGTTGCTCGGCCGGGCCGAGAGCGAGATGCACAGGGTCATGTCTTTATTCAGAATTGGCACTCGTCCATTAAACGCCCCCGGAGCCCGGGCAGCACTGTTACGCCACACGGCAGGGGCGTCAGCACCCGCTTCCGGGGGCGTGGGGGCCGACGGCGGCAGGCAGCTTTCCGGGTGCCGGCGCCTTGCCCGCCAGAACGGCAACCAGGGCGTTGAAGGCCTCCTGGCTCCGCCCGTAGAGGGCCACCTTGGCGGGTGCCGTCGAGCCGGCCAGCGGCCACGGCGCATCAAGGGCCACCACGACGTCGCCCGTGGCGGGCGGCCCTTCATAGCCGATCAGCGTCACGAGCGGCCCGGCGCCGAGGGTAATGCCGGCAGCCCTGGCAGCCCGGGCAAACCGGGCACGGTCCTGTTCACTGCCGCCGGCAACGCGGACGCTGCCGGGCACCACCGGCCCGTGGCACGGTCCGGCCACGACGGTCACCGCGGCCGCGGAAATACGTTCGGAGAGGGCAGAGCCGCTTCCCGGGGCTGCACCCTGTGGAGCAGGGGTCCGTGCGCGCCAAATCATCATGGTCACCACCCGCTGTGCCGCGTCGTTGAGGCGCGACGCCGGGAGCGCGCCGGTCTTGACGGCGCTGACCACTGCCGCGTGGGCGGCGGCCACGTCCCCGGGCATGAGCAGCAGATCCGCCCCCGCTGCCAGGGCCAGCGGTGCGGCGGACTCCCCGGGGTATTGCTTCGTGATGGCACCCATGTTGAGTGCGTCGGTCACGGCAACGCCCTTGAAACCCATGCCGCGGAGGGTGGCGTAGCTCTGTTTGGACAACGACGCCGGAACCCCCGGTTCCAGGGCCGGCACGGAGATGTGGCCGGTCATGATCATGGGCAGCCCGGCATCGATGGCGGCTTGGAAAGGTTTCCAGTCCTTCGCGCGGAGCTGCGCCACCGTTGCTTTCTGCACCGGCAGGTTCTCGTGCGAGTCGACGGCAACGGAGCCGTGCCCCGGGAAGTGCTTGGCGGAAGGCAGGATCCCGGCCGCCAGCATTCCCTGCGCAAAGCCGACGCCCAGGCTTGCTGCCGCGTCCGGGTCGCCGGACATGGCCCTGGCGCCGATCGTCGGATCCTGCGGCCCCGCTGTGACATCCGTGTCCGGCGCGAAATCCGCAGTGAAGCCCAGCCCGGCCAGCTCCGCCGCGAGCGCCTTGCCGGCGTCGGTTGCCAGCCCGACGTTCCCTGCGGCGCCGAAGCTCATGGGTGCCGGCCATTCCGTCAACGGAGCGCGCAGCCTCGCCACGACCCCGCCCTCCTGGTCCACCCCGACCAGTGCAGGCCAGGTGCGTCCGTCCGCCTTGGCCGCGTTCCGGAGGCGGCTGATGCCTGCCGCCATGGCGGCGGTGTCCACGGTTCCGTCGGCGGAGAGGGGCACGTTGTCACCCATGATGATCGCGCCGCCCAGGTGCAGCCGTTCCATGGTTGCCGCGTGCGAAGCAAAATCCGTTCCGGTAAAGAACGGCATCATCACCTGCCCGGCCTTCTGTTCAAGGCTCATTGCTGCGACAGCGGCGCGGGCCGAGTCTTCATCCTGCTGCTGCGGCCCCCAGCCCAGCTGGCGCTCCCCAGGTGCCGGGGTGGGAGGCCCGGAGGATCGCGGGGCTCCCGAAGCACCGGGTTCGGACCGCACGGCTCCGCCGGACGGTGATGCCGTGCCGGGGGACGTTCCCGACGGCGTTCCCGAGGTGGACGGAGAAGGCACACCGGTGCAGGCTGCGGTCGCGAGCATGGCCGCCGTCATCGCGAGGGCCGGCGCTGACTTGTGGAAAGTCTTTGTGTGCGGCGTCTTTTTGTGCGGCGTCTTTTTGTGGGGCGTCTTTTTGTGGGAACTGTCACTGCGTCCTCGAAACCAAGCCATCAACTCGATGCTACCCCTGCACTAGACTTGAACCACCCGTTGCCCGCCCGTAGGCGGCTTCGGCAACGGACGGCGGAACAGTGAAGGGACCACATGAAGATTGATTTCGCTTCATCCAGGCAATCAACTCTTGGTGTGGAATGGGAGCTGGCGCTGGTCAATGCGCAAACCGGCGAACTGGCGTCCGTGGCCAATGAAGTGCTGCGCGGCGTCGCGGCCAACCATCCCGAACTCAACGAGGACGACGAACACCCCCACATCAAGCAGGAACTCCTGCTGAACACAGTGGAGCTTGTCACCGGCATCTGCGAAACGGTGGCGCAGGCCAAGGCCGATCTCAGCAGTTCCCTTGCCGCAGTGCGGGAGGTCACAGACCCCATGGGTGTTGAGGTCTTCTGCGCCGGAAGCCATCCTTTCAGCCCTCCCCAGCTGCAGCCGGTCACGGACAAGGCCCGCTACGCCAAGCTCATCGACCGCACCCAGTGGTGGGGCCGCCAGATGGTGATCTACGGAGTCCACGTCCATGTGGGCCTGGACAGCCGCGACAAAGTCCTGCCGGTGCTGGACGGCCTGGTGAACTACTTCCCGCACTTCCAGGCGCTCTCCGCGTCGAGTCCGTTCTGGGGCGGCGAGGACACCGGCTACGCTTCCCAGCGCGCGCTGATGTTCCAGCAACTGCCGACCGCCGGGCTGCCGTTCCAGTTCTCTACCTGGGCGGAGTACGAGTCCTACGTCCAGGACATGTTTACCACCGGAGTGATCGACACAATCTCGGAGATCCGCTGGGATATCCGCCCGGTCCCCAACCTGGGCACCATCGAGATGCGCATTTGCGACGGCCTGGCCACGCTGGAAGAGGTCGGTGCGATCGCGGCCCTGACCCAGTGCCTGGTGGACGAGTTCTCCACCATCCTGGACAACGGCGGTACCATTCCCACCATGCCTCCCTGGCACGTCCAGGAGAACAAATGGCGTGCCGCCCGGTACGGCCTCGAGGCGATCATCATCCTCGATGCCGAGGGCAACGAGCAGCTGGTCACCGACCACCTGCTGGAAACCCTGAACCGGCTCGAGCCCGTGGCCGCGAAGCTCGGCTGCTCCGACGAGCTTGCCGACGTCGAAAAGATCATCAGCCGCGGTGCCGGATACCAGCGGCAGCGCCGCGTGGCCGCGGAACACGGCGGAGACCTCCGGGCCGTGGTGCTGGACCTCGTCAAGCAGATGCGGAACGGCCCCACCGCCTGAACTCCTTGGCTGCAGCGCCGGGCCGGGCGCCGCGGCGCTGTGCGGGCTACGCCGAAACCGTCGTGACCGGCATGGACGAATCCGGGGCGAAGCTGATGCCGCTGGGCTCGATGCCGGCCATGACCAGCTGGGCACCGAGGGCGGCCACCATGGCACCGTTGTCTGTGCACAGCTCAAGCGGCGGAACAGTCAGCCGGATTCCGGCCGCCCTGCACCGCTGTTCGGTGAGCTGGCGCAGCCGCGAGTTCGCGGCTACCCCGCCGCCCAGCAGGAGCTCGGTGATGCCGTTTTCCGTGCAGGCGAGCACCGCCTTGGACGTGATGACGTCCACAACGGCTTCCTGGAAGGCGGCCGCGATGTCCGCGACCGGCACTTCGTCGCCCCGGGCTTCGAACTGCTCCACGCAACGGGCGACGGCGGTCTTCAATCCGCTGAAGGACCAGTCGTAGCGGTGCGGGCCGGGTTCGTCCGCGGCGCCCATGTACTTGGGCTGCGTCAGTCCGCGCGGGAACCGGATGGCCTTGGCGTTGCCTGTCCGGGCTAGTTTGTCGATGGCCGGGCCGCCCGGGTAGCCGAGCCCCAGGAGCCGCGCCACTTTGTCGTAGGCTTCCCCGGCAGCGTCGTCAATCGTGGAGCCCAGCAGCTCGACGTCGTCGGTGATGCTCCTGATCCGGAGGATCTCGGTGTGGCCGCCGGAAACCAGCAGGGCGCCCAGGTGTTCAGGCAGGGTGTTCTCCTCCTGCAGCAGGCCGACGCCGACGTGGGCCACCAGGTGGTTGATGGCATATAGCGGTTTGCCCGTGGCCACCGCGAGCGCCTTGGCGGCGCACACGCCCACCATCAGCGCCCCGGCCAGCCCGGGACCGGAAGTGACGGCGATCGCGTCCACGTCGTCAAGCTGGACTCCCGCGTCCGCGAGGGCTTCCTGGAGGGTGGGCACGAAGGCGTCCAGGTGTGCACGGGAGGCGATCTCGGGGATGACTCCGCCGAAGCGGACATGCTCTTCCATGGAGGATGACACAGTGTTGCTGAGCAGCGCAGTTCCTCGCACGATTCCCACACCTGTCTCATCGCAGGAGGACTCGATGCCCAGGACTAGGGGCTGTGTTCGGTTCATGGTGCGTCTGCCTCCGTGGCCGGCGGTTGGTCTGGGGTCGCATCGATGGCCGCGGGCCCGGGTGGCGGGCTGGCATCCTGAAGCTGGAGCCGCATGATCAGGGCGTCAACGCCGTCCCGGTAATACCTTGGCCGGACATGGATCTGCTCGAAGCCGAAGCGGCGGTAGAGGTCCTGGGCCCGGGGGTTGTCCGCCCTGACCTCCAGCAGCACGTCCGCCGCGCGGCGCCGCCGGCTTTCGGAGATGAGCTCGGTCAGCAGGGCCGAGCCGATCCCCTTGCCTTCGCACTCGGGTACCACGGCGATGGTCTGCACATCCGCGATGGGTTCGATGCACATCAGTCCGGCGTAACCCACAATTTCACCGGCAGCTTCGGCCACAACGTAGTGGCGGGTCCCGGTCTGGGCCAGTTCTTCATGGAACATCTGGAGCGGCCACGCGTCCACCGGGAACAGCCTGCATTCGAGGGTGTGCACGGCGGGGATGTCCGTCCCGTTCATGCTGCGCAGCGTCACCCCTGCCGGCGCGGCGCCGGCCGCCATCCCGGTCACAGCGCACGCTTCCGGGGCCCGGGAACCTGGGCATCGGACTCGCGGAGGTACAGCGGCGTGGAATCCAGCAGCTGCTCCCCCGCGGCCAGCCTCGCCAGGGCGAACTGGCCAAGATACAGGGCGTCCGGCTGCTCGGCGCTGAAATCCGGATCGGCTTTCAGGACGTCCTCGTAGATGCCCGCTCCGGCGCCGTAGGCCGGGAGGTCGGGAAGATCGGCCGCGAAGCCCACGTGCGGTCCGTCAACGAGCAGGGGCAGCTGGCCGTCGGTGAGTGAATAGCGCGCCCAATAGACCTCTTTGCGCCGGGCATCCGTTGCCACCAGGAATTCCGGCACGGCAGCAGTCGATTCGGCCACTTCCAGCGCCATGGCGTCCAGGCTCATCAGGCCGTACAGCGGTTTACCCCAGACGTAGGACAGGGTCCGAGCCGTGGCGATCCCGGACCGCAGCCCGGTGAACGGCCCCGGGCCCACACCGGTCACGATCGCGTCGATGTCCGCCCCCGTGACCCCGGCATCGGCGAGCAGGGCGTCGATGCCCGGGGCCAGCACTTCGGCATGGCTGCGGGTGTCCTCGGTGGAGAAACTCGCCAGCACGCCCTCCGGCGCATCGTCCGAAACCAGCGCCGCACTGGCCACGGCTGAGGTGTCGATGGCAAGGATGAGCATCAGGAATTCCCTTTCAGGGCGGCCGGCAGCAGGGGCTGCTCAGCCCAGCGCGGGCCGTAGCCCCGGATCATAATCGTGCGGGGTTCGTCGTCGTCGTCCGTATCGAAGTCCAGCACGCCGTCAGCGGCGCCCGGCGCGGAGGCTCCCGCGGCGCCGGATGAGGAGCCCAGCGGACGGTGCAGTTCGACGTCGAGCACGCTATCGCTGAGGTGTTCCACCCGTCCGCGCCCCCACTCCACCACCGTGACGGTGCTGTCCATGGTGTTTTCGAGGTCGATGTCATCGATCTCCGCCGCGCTCTCCAGCCGGTAGGCATCCACGTGCACCAGGTCGGGGCCGCCGGGACGCGGGCCGTCCGGAAGGTTGGGATGGATGCGGACCAGGACGAACGTGGGGGAAATAATGCCTGCCCGCACCCCCAGGCCCTCGCCGAGTCCCTGGGTAAAGGTGGTCTTGCCGGCTCCGAGCTCTCCGGTCAGGATGACGAGGTCGCCCGAGTCAAGAACGGCGCCAAGGGCGGCCCCAAGGGCATGGGTTTCCTCGGCGCTCTGCACCGTCAGGGACAGCTCCCACTGCGGATCACTCATTGCGCCTCACCCGGTCCGTCCGTGTGGCTTTCGTTCATAAACCGCCTCGGTACCCGCGGGCTGATCCGCGTCACGATCTCGTAGTTGATGGTGCCCGCCGCGCGGGCCCAGTCGTCCGCCGTCGGGCCGCCGTCCGTTCCGTCGCCGAAGAGGACGGCCTCGGCACCCAGCACGCTGGCCCCGCCGGACGACACCCCGCGGGGTCCGAGGTCGATCACCATCTGGTCCATCGCGATCCTGCCCACCACCGGGTAGTTACGGCCCTCCACCCGGACGGGGCCGCCTGTGGCCACGCGGGGCACCCCGTCGGCATAACCGAGCGGGATCAGTCCCAGGGTGCTGGCGCCGGCGGTTCGGTAGTTGAGCCCGTAGGACACGCCCTGGCCGGCGGGGACGTCCTTGCAGTGGGACACCTTGGTGCGGACGGTCATCGCCGGGCGAAGGCCCAGCTCGGCCGGCGACTGGCCCTCGAACGGCGAGAGCCCATAGATGCCGAGTCCCACGCGGACCAGGTCGAAGTGCGTGTCCGGACGGGACAGCGTGGCGGGGGTGTTGGCCAGATGCCGCACTTCGGGATCCACGCCGGCGTCCTCCGCGATGGCCAGGACTTCGCGGAAGGCCTGCAGCTGCAGGTCCGTTTCCGGACGGTGCGGTTCATCCGCCACGGCAAGGTGGGAGAAAATGCCCACCACGCGGAGCAGGCCTTCGTCCTGGTATTCCATCGCTTCGCCCACCAGGCTGTCCCATGCTTCAAGCGTGGCGCCGTTCCGGCCCAGGCCGGTGTCCACCTTCAGGTGGACGCGCGCGGGGCGTTCCTGTTCCCGGGCCGCCAGGACGATCTTTTCCAGCTCCCAGCCGGAGCAGCCAATGTCGATTCCGGCTGCGACGGCGGCACCGAAGTTGCTGTCCGGCGTGTGCAGCCAGGCGAGCAGCGGCGCCTCGATTCCCGCAGCCCGCAGGGCGAGAGCCTCTGAAATGTGTGCAACGCCAAGCCAGCGCGCCCCGGCTTCCAGCGCAGCGCGTGCCACCGGAACGGCACCGTGCCCGTAGGCATCCGCTTTCACCACGGCCATGACCTGCGCCGGCGAGGCAACAGCGGCCAGATGGCGCACGTTGTGCCGGATGGCGTCGAGGTCGATCACTGCTGAACGTTCGCCAGCGGAACGCCCGCTCGCGGAACGTTCAATGGCGGGGCCAGATGTTGCGTCCGGGACGGGCCGGGAGTCACCGGTTGCTGCTGGGTAAGTCACCCTAGTGATTCTAGTGGCGGCGCGGCGGGTGGCTTAATTCAGCTAGGCGTCGGAGAGGTGGGCGATGGTTGCCGTGGCCCGGCGCAGGGCCTGCGGCGGAACATCGCGGACAATTTCCTCAAGGAAGCTGAAACGCCGCAGCCACTGGCTGCTTTGCCGTTCCGGCCTGGCGTTGGCCCGTTTCCACCAGTCGGCGATGTCGCCCCAGCCGGGTGCTGCGAGGGAACCGCCCACTTCCTGGACTGCCAGCGACGCGCACAGGTTGGCGAACCGGAGCCGGTCCGCCAGCGGCCAGCGCGCCAGGCTGCCCACAATGAAGGCCGCCCCGAAGCAGTCCCCGGCGCCGGTGGGGTCAAAGGCCGAGACTGGCAGCGACGGCACCCATTCCTCCTCGCCCGTTTCGGAATCCACGGCCATCGCACCCTGCGGCCCCAAGGTCACCACGGCCACCGGAACCCGGTCGGCGAGCGCGTACAGCGCCGCCCAGGGTGTGTCCCGGCCGGTGAACGCCATGGCCTCGCGCTGGTTGGGCATAAAAGCGTGGAAGTACTCGAGGTTGTCCAGCCTGGTGGAGGACCATTTGCCGGTGGCGTCCCAGCCGACGTCGCCGAAGAGTTTGACTCCCGCGCCGTGGGCAGCAACCGCCCACGGGGCGAGTTCTTCGTCCAGGTCGGCGACGGCGGCGAGTGCGGCCGGCGGCGTGCCGATCAGTTCCGAGGACGTGACCGGGGCCGGGTGGCCGTGGGTCACCATGGAGCGGTCGTGCTGCACGCTCAGCGAGACGGTCACGGGCGAGTGCCAGCCGGGTACCCGCTTGGAGAGGGACAGGTCCACATGCTCCTGGGCGGCCAGGATCTTCCAGTTGTAATCCCCATAGCCGTCATCGCCGAAGGCAGCCGCCAGCCCGGTGCGCAGTCCCAGGCGCGCGGCGGCAATGGCCTGGTTGGCCACCCCGCCCGGGCAGCTGCCCATTCCCTCGCTCCAGATTTCAGTGCCTGGCTCCGGTGCGTGGGGCAGCCCGGTGAAGATGATGTCCTGGAAGACAGTCCCCGTCAGGAGCAGGTCAAAGCTCCCGTCCGCGGGAGTGCGGACGGCGGAGAGCGGATCGAACCGGCGCTCTGGTATCGCGTCCATGTTCGGCAGACTACGCCCTCGCGCCACCCCTGCAAAGGTCCCCGTCGCGGGTCGCCCGAAGCGCTTGGACACGTGTCCCCGTGAGGGGCCCGCCGTAGCCGAATAGACTGCGTGGTATGCGGCTCATGATTGCCGGTGGCGGCGGATTCCGTGTCCCGCTCGTGTACCGGGCGCTCACCTCCGGCCCCTTCGCGGGGCTGGTGCGCGAGCTTGTGCTCTACGACGTCGATCCCCTGCGGCTGGCCGCCATCAAGGCCGTCCTGGCGTCGATGGCCCCTTCCAACGGTGCACGCGGCCCTGCAGTCGGCACCACCACCTCGCTGGCCGAGGGGCTCGAAGGCACCGACATGGTGTTCGCGGCCATCCGGCCCGGAGGAACAGCTGGCCGCACCGCTGACGAACGCGTGGCAATCGGCCTGGGTCTGCTGGGCCAGGAGACCACGGGCGCCGGCGGAATCTCCTACGCGCTGCGATCCATCCCCGGGATGCTGGCCTTGGCCCGCGAAATGAAGCAGCGATGCCCCGGGGCATGGTTGGTTAACTTCACCAACCCGGCCGGAATGGTCACCGAGGCGCTGGTGCCCGTGCTGGGAAACCGGGTGATCGGCATCTGCGACTCGGCCGGCGGCCTGGTCCACCGGGCGGCCCGGGCGGCCGGAGCCGCTTTGCCGGAGGGAAGGCTCGACGGCGTGGGCTACTACGGGCTCAACCACCTGGGCTGGCTGTACCGGCTGGAATCCGGCGGAAAGGACCTGCTGCCCGGACTGCTGGCGGACGCGCAGGCCCTGTCCGGCTTCGAGGAGGGCCGGCTCTTTCCGCAGCCGTTCCTCCAGGCACTCGGCTGCCTGCCCAACGAGTACCTCTATTACTACTACGACACCGCCCGGGCCGTCGGCGCCATCCGCGCCATGCGGCAGACACGCGGCGAGTCGATCCACGAGCAGCAGTCGGGGCTCTACCCGGCGCTGGCCGCGGCCGGATCCCGCGCCTACGAACTGTGGGACGCGGCCCGCCGTTCGCGCGAGGAAGGCTACCTCGCCGAGGCACGCGCCGGCGGCGAACAACGGGACGAGGAGGACCTCGCGGGCGGCGGGTATGAGCGCGTTGCCCTCGCGGTTATGCGCGCCCTGGCCGGCGGTGCAGCGCCCCTCAGCGGTGGCATTGCTGCCGGGAGCACGGAGCTCATCCTGAACACCCCCAACGAAGGTGCGGTTCCCGGGCTGCCGGCGGACGCCGTCGTCGAGGTACCCTGCCAGGTGACGCCCGACGGCGCCATGCCGCTGCCGCAGGACCGGCCCGGAGACGCGCAGCTTGCCCTCATGCAGCGGGTCAAGGAGGTGGAGCGGCTCACGGTGTCGTCCGTGGTGCAGGGACGACGGTCCGACGCTCTGCGGGCTTTCGGGCTCCATCCGCTGATCGACTCCGAGGAACTGGCTGTGAAACTCCTGGCCGGCTACGAGGCGGCGTTTCCGGCGCTCGGGCAGCTGTGGCGCGGCGGGGCCTGAGTCCGGATGTTGATGCCGACGGCCTCTACAGCTTGCGGTACAGCACCTTCAGGCCCACGTATCCCAGCGTCGGGTGGTTGAAGGCTTCCGGGATGGTGGCCAGCACCTCAAAGCCCATGGCCTGCCAGGCCGCGACGGCGCGGACGTTGCTCTCCACCACGGCGTTGAACTGCATGGCACGGAATCCTGCCGCCCGGGCCGCGTCCAGCGAGTAGGCGCAGAGGGCCTTGGCGAGCCCCTTGCCGGCGTGGTCCGGGTGGACCATGTAGCCTGCGTTGGCCACGTGGCTCCCTCCCCCGCCCTGGTTGGCGTGCAGTTCTCCCGTCCCCAGCACCGCCCCGTCCTGGACAGCCACGAATGCCTGGCCCGGGGCGTCCTTGAACCAGCGCGCGCGGGCCTCGTCCTCCGTGGTGCCGCGGTCCCAGGTGAAGGTCTCCCCGGCCCGGATGACCGGCTCCAGGATGGCCCACATACCGGCCCAGTCGGCTGCGGTGGCGGGGCGGATTTCGATGCCGACCGGGTGCTGGTTTGAATCTGCTGCTGCGTCTTCGGTTGCGCTCACAGCCGCCACGTTAGCAGGAGTGCTTCCGGTGTTCGCGAGGGTGTTCGGGAGCGTGTTCGGGAGCGTGTTCGGGACACTGTGAAGGCCGGGGCACTTGAGGAGTAGTGTTTTATCGGATGCAGTTCCGCCAGCCGAAAGGAGAGCCGTGACTCTGATCCGCCGTGTCGCGTTCCTTTCCCTGCACACCTCGCCCATGGAACAACCCGGTTCCGGCGACGCCGGCGGCATGAACGTATACGTGCGGGCACTGGCGTCGGCGCTGGCTGCCAGCGGCGTTGAGGTGGAAATCTTCACCCGGTCCACGTCGTCGGGACAACCCGCCGTCGAACACCCGGATCCCGGCGTGTGCGTCCACAACGTGATCTCCGGACCGCCGCGGAAGCTGCCCAAAGAGGAGCTTCCGGAGCTGCTGCACAGCATGGTGGCGGAAATTGAGCGCATCCGGCAGCGCCAGCCGCACGGCCGGTACGACCTCATCCATTCGCACTACTGGGTGTCCGGCGTGGCCGGGCTGGAGCTTTCCCGGCTGTGGGGCGTGCCGCTGGTGCACACCATGCACACCATGGCCAAGGTCAAGAACCTCCTCCTGCAGTCCGGTGAGAAGCCCGAACCGCGGCGGCGCGAGGACGGCGAACTCCGGATCGTCGACGGCGCCACCCGGCTGATCGCGAACACCCCCGCCGAAGCCGCCGAACTCGTGTCGCATTACAACGCCGACTTCGACCACATCGATGTGGCTCCCCCAGGTGTGGACTTGACTGTTTTTACGCCGGCCTTCCGCCCCAGGTCCCGGGCACAGCTCGGCGTACCTTCCGGCAAGTTCCACCTACTGTTCGCCGGACGCATCCAACGGCTCAAGGGCCCGCAGGTCCTCGTCAAGGCAGCTGCCCTGCTCCGCTCGCGCCGCCCGGACATCGACCTGCAGGTGACCATCCTGGGCGCACTGAGCGGGGCCAAGGACTTCGACCTGAAGTCGCTGATCAGCGCTGCCGGAATGGACGACGTCGTCACCCACCACCCGCCGGTGAACGCACCGGAGCTGGCCGGCTGGTTCCGCTCCGCCGACGTCGTGGTGATGCCGTCCTACAGTGAATCCTTCGGCCTGGTGGCGTTGGAAGCCCAGGCATGCGGGACTCCGGTGGTGGCAACCCGGGTGGGCGGACTGTCCCGGGCCATTTTCGACGGACGGACCGGGCTGCTGGTGGACGGGCACAAAGCCGCTGACTGGGCCGACGTTCTGGAAGCGCTCTATGACGACCCCGCCACCCGCGGGGACATGGGGCGGGCTGCAGCCCTGCACGCCCAGGGTTTCGGCTGGCAGCGCACTGCCGCCATCACGCTGGAGAGCTACCACGCCGCCGTCGACCAGTACATTGATAGTCACAGAATTCCGGTGGGCCACTCGCCTTGAGCCGGGCAGCGCCGGGCGGGACCCCCGAACGGTTTTCCCTGAAGCCACGAACTGAAGGACAACGATGTCTGACAACAACGTCATGAGTGACCTGGAAATCGCCCAGCGCGCCACCATGCGCCCCATCGGTGACATCGCCGCCGCGGCAGGCATCAACGCCGACGCCGTGGAACTCTATGGCCGGTACAAGGCGAAAATCGATCCGGCGAAGCTCATAGATCCGGCAGTGGCACCGAAGCGCCTGCCGGGCAAGGTGGTGCTCGTCTCCGCGATGTCCCCCACTCCGGCGGGCGAGGGGAAGTCCACCACCACGGTGGGCCTGGCGGATTCCCTCGCCCGGGCGGGCCGGAACGTGATGATTGCGCTGCGTGAGCCGTCCCTGGGTCCCGTCCTGGGGATGAAGGGCGGGGCCACCGGCGGTGGCTACTCCCAGGTGCTGCCCATGGAGGAAATCAACCTGCATTTCACGGGCGACTTCCACGCCATCACCTCGGCGAACAACGCCCTCATGGCCCTGGTGGACAACCATATTTTCCAGGGCAACGAACTCAACATCGATCCCCGCAGGATGACCTTCAAACGGGTCCTCGACATGAACGACCGCTCCCTCCGCGAAGTGATCATCGGCCTCGGCGGTCCGGCCCAGGGCGTCCCGCGGCAGGACGGCTTCGACATCACCGTGGCTTCGGAGATCATGGCGGTCTTCTGCCTGGCCACGGACATCGCCGATCTCCGTGCCCGGCTGGGCCGCATCACCTTCGGCTATACCTATGACCGCGAACCCGTCACGGTGGCGGACCTCGGGGTCCAGGGTGCACTGACCATGCTGCTCAGGGATGCGATCAAGCCCAACCTCGTGCAGACCATCGCCGGCACTCCTGCCCTGGTGCACGGCGGCCCGTTTGCCAACATCGCACACGGCTGCAACTCGCTGATCGCCACCCAGACCGCCCGCCGGCTCGCGGACATCGTGGTCACCGAAGCCGGTTTCGGCGCCGACCTGGGCGCGGAAAAGTTCATGGACATCAAGGCGAGGGTGGCTGACGTGGCGCCGTCCGCCGTCGTGCTCGTGGCAACCGTACGGGCGCTGAAGATGCACGGCGGTGTGGCCAAGGATCGGCTGCAGGAGCCCAACGTGGAGGCGCTGGCCGCCGGAACGGCAAATCTCCGGCGGCACATCCGCAACGTGGAGAAGTTCGGAATCACTCCCGTGGTGGCCGTCAACAAGTTCGCCACTGACACCCCGGAGGAGTTGGACTGGCTGCTGGAGTGGTGCGCCGGCGAAGGGGTGCAGGCCGCGGTGGCAGATGTCTGGGGTCGCGGCGGCGGCGGCGACGGCGGCGACGAGCTCGCGGCCAAGGTGCTCGCGGCGCTCGAGGCGCCGCACAGCTTCCGGCACCTCTACCCGCTGGACCTGTCTGTGGAGGACAAGATCCGCACCATCGTGCAGGAAATGTACGGGGCCGACGGCGTGGACTTCTCCGTTCCCGCCCTCAAGCGCCTTGCCGAAATCGAGAAGAACGGCTGGGCCGGCATGCCCGTCTGCATGGCCAAGACCCAGTACTCCTTCAGCGACGACGCCACCCGCCTGGGCGCACCGAAAGGCTTCACGGTCCATGTACGGGACCTCATCCCCAAGACCGGGGCGGGTTTCATCGTGGCCCTGACCGGCGCGGTGATGACGATGCCGGGTCTGCCCAAGGTTCCGGCAGCCCTGCGGATGGACGTGGACGACACCGGCAAGCCCCTCGGCCTCTTCTAGACGCTCTCTCACTTCCTGCCGGTCTTTCCCAGACGCTCTCTCACTTCCTGCCGGTTTTTCCCAAACGCTCTCTCACTTCCTGCCGGTCTTTCCCAGACGCTCTCTAACTTCCTGCCGGTTTTTCCCAGACGCTCTCTCACTTCCTGCCGGTTTTTCCCAAACGCTCTCTCACTTCCTGCCGGTTTTTCCCAAACGCTCTCTCACTTCCTGCCGGTTTTTCCCAGACGCTCTCTCACTTCCTCTCGACCAAACAGCTGCCTGTGGATAACTTCTGCAGCGCGAGTGGTTTTCGGGTAACAATGCCAGCATGCAAAAGCGCAACGAATTGCCCGGCCCTCTGGCGGTGGCTCCATTCACGTTGGATTCAGCGCGGGCGTCCGGAGTTTCCAGGGCCAGGCTGCGGCGGAAAGATGTGGTTCATGTGGGACGCGGACTCTACCGGCCGTCAGACTGGAACTTCGAACTGGAGGCCGCTGCAAGGGCGTTATCTACCGCGTCGCCAGGGGCTTGGATATCCCACGTCACGGCAGCCCGGCTTCACTGCCAACTCCTGCCACCCTGGCTAGCCTGACTCGACGGAGTTGCACTTGAGCAAGCCCCGGGCCCTGCCCTCTGTGCGCCGAAACGGCGTTATCGGCCACACGGTGGTGGCCCTCGAGGACGAGATTGAATCGATCGATGGCCTCCGCGTAAGCACCCGTTCGCGGACCTGGCTGGATCTGGCGCGACGGCTGCCGGTGAGCGATCTGGTGTGCATGGGGGATCAGCTAATCCGTGTCCCGCGAGTGGCGTTCGAGGGACGCACCCGGCCTTATGACACTTTGGACGGTCTCCGCACCTTGGTTGGCCGCCACCCAAACCTGCAGGGTGTAGTCCGTGCCCGGGAGGCGCTGCACCTCATGCGGGTCGGTGCGGATTCCGCGCCCGAATCGCTTCTCCGCCTGGCAATGGCCGACGCCGGCCTCCCTGAGCCGGAGCTCCAGTTGGCGTTGCGCCCAACGGATGCCGTGTCGCCCACGGCTGATCTGGGCTACCGTCACCGGCGTCTCGCCATCCAGTACGACGGCGAACATCACCTTCTCGACACCCAGATCCTTAGCGACCGGCGGCGGGACAAGGCATTTGAGTCGGCTGGCTGGACGGTCCTGATCCTCGGCAAGGACGATCTTGCTGATGGTTGCCGGCCGGCCGTCAGCAAGATCAAACGACTGCTGCGCACCGCATGGCTCGATCATCCCCAAGCGTCCGGTTTTGCCGACGCCGGGTGAGAGAGCGTTGCGCCAAAACCCGCCAAAAGTGAGAGAGGATCAGTCTTAAACCTGTAGGGAGTGAGAGAGCGTCTGGTCCTTCGCTTTGGCTGCCACCCCGATACGGCCGCCGCGCTTGAGTGAAACGAACATCACCACCACGCTCAGCACCACCAGCCCGGCAACGTACGCCGCGGAGGCCGGGTCCTCGGCAAGAAGTTGCGGGATGGCCCGTCCCGGCACCGCGACGGCGAAAATGAACGCCACGGAGATGCCGATATAGCTACCCACCATGTTTCCCAGGTGCGACGGACCGTTGCCGCGAATTGCGCTGACAAGGCCGAGGGTAACGGTCACGATGGTGAAGGCGGACAGCCCGTGCAGCCAGGTGAAATGTCCGGCGGTCACAATCCAGAAACTGCTGAAGCAGACGTAGTACATGGCGGCCACCCACAGGTAGCCCATGGTGCGGTGGATGCGGTCGCGTCGCCGGCGAAGTATTTGAAAGGGGCCAATGACGAGGACGAACAACGCTGCGATCACATGACTGACAAGCAGTACATTCCAGTGCTCCATAGCCTTAGGATAGAGCCACTATCCAGGCATGTACATCAGGATAGTCGGCGCCGGATCCACTATCCAATGGACCCAAGCCTCGGACCCAAGAAGGCGCGGATGCAGCTCAAGGAACTCAGTGAGCGGTCGGGGGTTTCGGCCGCCAGCATCAAGTATTACCTGCGTGAGGGCCTGTTGCCCGCCGGGGCGGCCGTCCACCCAACCCGCGCGCAGTATTCAGCGCGGCACGTCGAGCGACTCGAATTGATCCAGGCGCTCCGCCGGATAGTCGGACTGACCATCGAACAGATCCGCGGTCTGCTCAGAATGGCCGACGACGGCGCACCGCGGCTTGACCTGTTGGCGGCAGTCCAGCGCGTGGTGCTGGAGCTGGACAGCTACGCCACAGCGGGTGGCGGCGTCGGCACGCCGGCGGCTGACGCCGTCGTACGTCTTCGGGGCTGGCCCGATGCTCCGAGCGACGCCCGGAACGCGCTCAATGCGCATGTCGAGTTGATGGAAAGCCTCAACATCCGTGTCTCACCTGAGGTGCTGGACACGTACAGCAAGGCTATGGATGACGTCGCCGGGATCGATATCGCGGCCACGACGGCGCCGGACAGCGTCGACCAGCTTATTCTCACTGCCGCAGTCGGGATGCACATGCACAGCCGGCTGCTGCTCAGGCTTCTGGCGCTTGCACAGGCCAGCCACGCCATCCGCAGATATGAAAATGACGTTTAAAGCGCGACGCTCCCCCACCGGAAGTGAGAGAGCGTCGCGGCAAAACCCACCGGAAGTGAGAGAGCGTCGCGCCAAAACCCACCGGAAGTGAGAGAGCGTCGCGCCAAAACCCACCAAAAGTGAGAGAGCGTCGCGGGGAATACGGGAGGGCTTAGCGCTCCAGGTCTCCGCGGATGAAGGCCTCAACCTTTTCACGGGCGAGGTCGTCGTTGAACTGTTCCGGCGGGGACTTCATGAAGTAGCTGGACGCCGAGAGCAGCGGGCCGCCGATACCGCGGTCCAGGCCGATCTTGGCCGCGCGGATGGCGTCGATGATCACGCCGGCGGAGTTGGGTGAGTCCCAGACCTCCAGCTTGTATTCGAGCGACACCGGGGCGTCACCGAAGTTGCGTCCTTCGAGGCGCACGAAGGCCCACTTGCGGTCATCGAGCCACTGGACGTAGTCGGACGGGCCGATGTGCACGTCCTTGGCGGCCAGTTCAGCTTCGACGTTGGACGTGACGGCCTGGGTCTTGGAGATCTTCTTGGACTCGAGGCGGTCGCGCTCCAGCATGTTCTTGAAGTCCATGTTGCCGCCGACGTTCAGCTGGTAGGTGCGGTCCAGCGTGACGCCGCGGTCTTCGAAGAGCTTGGCCATGACGCGGTGCGTGATGGTGGCACCGATCTGGCTCTTGATGTCGTCGCCCACGATCGGGACACCGGCGGCCGTGAACTTGTCCGCCCACTCCTTGGTTCCGGCGATGAAGACGGGCAGGGCGTTGACGAAGGCCACGCCGGCGTCGATTGCGGCCTGTGCGTAGAATTCGGCGGCTTCCTGCGATCCAACGGGCAGGTAGCAGACCATGACGTCAACCTTGGCGTCCTTCAGTGCCTGGACAACATCGACCGGCTCTGACGGGGACTGCTCAATGGTCTCAAGGTAGTACTTGCCGAGGCCGTCCAGGGTGGGGCCGCGCTGGACCGTTACGCCGGTGGGCGGGACGTCGGCGATCTTGATGGTGTTGTTTTCGCTGGCCAGGATGGCGTCGGCCAGGTCAACGCCGACCTTCTTGCCGTCGACATCGAAGGCTGCAACGAATTCAACATCGTTGACGTGGTACTTGCCGAACTCCACGTGCATCAGACCGGGAATCGTGGCCTGGGGGTCGGCATCCCGGTAGTAGTGGACACCCTGGACCAGGGACGCGGCGCAGTTACCCACACCGACGATGGCAACACGAATCGGATTTGAAGACACGGAACTCCTTTGAGAACAAACTTCAGTGCCCGGCGCGGCAGCGCTCTGATGAGCGACGGCGGCTGATGGGCACGGCGCCATTGGGCGCCCTTGCATTGTAGCCAACGCCGCCGGGGCCGGAGTTGTTCCCGGCCCCGGCTTTATGACATGGACGGTTCTGTTACGCGGCCCTGATACGCGTCGGCCCTGTTAGGGCGCGCTACTTCTGCGCCCAGAGGTTGATGTCGGATTCGACGGCGAACTCGTCGATCGCCTTCAGCTCCTCCTGCGAGAACGCCAGGTTGTTGATGGCGGACAGGGTGTCCTCCAACTGTTTGACGCTGGACGCGCCCACCAGCGCGGACGTCACGGGTGAGCCCTTGGGCTGGTCGCGGAGGATCCAGGCGATGGCCATCTGCGCGAGCGACTGGCCGCGGCCTGCGGCGATATTGTTGAGCGCGCGCACCCGGTCCAGCTTGTCCTCGGTGAGCGCCGATTCAGACAGGAACCGTTCCTTGGCTGCACGCGAATCGGCCGGGACGCCGTTCAGGTAGCGGTCCGTCAGCATGCCCTGTGCCAGCGGGGAGAACGCAATGGAACCCGCGCCCACCTGGTCCAGCGCCTCGTAGAGGTTCGGTGCGCCGTCTTCGGTCCAGCGGTTCAGCATGGAGTAGCTGGGCTGGTGGATGAGCAGCGGGGTGCCGAGCTCCTTCAGGATCCGGGCGGCCTCGATGGTCTGTTCCGGGGTGTAGGAGGAGATGCCTGCATAGAGTGCCTTCCCGGAGCGGACGGCGTAGTCCAGCGCACCCATGGTCTCTTCCATCGGCGTTTCAGGGTCCGGGCGGTGGCTGTAGAAGATGTCCACGTAGTCCAGGCCCATGCGCTGCAGCGACTGGTCCAGGCTGGAGATCAGGTATTTGCGGGAGCCCCACTCGCCGTACGGCCCCGGCCACATGTAGTAACCGGCCTTCGTGGAGATGACCAGCTCGTCGCGGTACGGCTTGAAGTCGTCCTGCAGGTGGCGGCCGAAGTTGGTTTCCGCGGAGCCGTCCGGCGGGCCGTAGTTGTTCGCCAGGTCAAAGTGGTTGACGCCCAGGTCGAAGGCGCGGCGGAGGATGGCGCGCTGCTCGTCGAAGCGCTTGTCGTCGCCGAAGTTGTGCCAGAGCCCCAGGGAGATGGCCGGAAGCTTCAGGCCGCTGCGTCCGACGCGGCGGTAGGGCATGGATTCATAGCGGTTCTCCGCTGCAGAATAAGTCATACCTGCAATCCTGCCAGCTGTGACGCAGGCTACAGCCAACAAATCCGTTGTTACGCCGCGGGCTGACACAAATAGCCCGCGGCGCAGCAACAGCAATCAAGCGGGTCAGGCCCTCACGATGACGGCACTCCACGGCGCCAGCAAGAGCGAGCCGCCGTCGGGCACTGATGCCTCGTCGGTGGAAAGCAACACTGATCCGGCCGCATCTTCGAGCTTAACCGTCTGTTCGGAGAAGTTCAGCGCCACCAGCACGTCTCCACGCCGGAACCGCAGCCACCCCTCCTCTTCGCTGTAGTCCACCGCGGTGTCCGTGAAGCCCAGCCCCGCAAGTTCCGGGGTGGAACGGCGGAGCGCCGTCAGGGTCCGGTAGAGGTCCAGGAGGCGGGCATGGTCACCCTCGGTGGCCTCGGCCCAGTTCAGTTTCGAACGGTTGAAGGTCTCCGGATCCTGGGGATCGGGTACGACGGCGGGATCCCACCCCATGCGTTCGAACTCCTTGATGCGGCCTTCCGCCGTCGCCTTGCCCAGCTCCGGCTCGGGGTGGGAGGTGAAGAACTGCCACGGCGTGGTGGCGCCGTATTCCTCCCCCATAAAGAGCATGGGCGTGAACGGGGACGTCAGCGTGAGGACGGCCGCCAAAGCCAACCGGCCGTAGGACAGCGACTGGGAAAGTCTGTCGCCGGTGGCGCGGTTGCCGATC
Organism: Arthrobacter sp. PvP103; assembly: GCF_017833075.1. Lineage (NCBI taxonomy): Bacteria > Bacillati > Actinomycetota > Actinomycetes > Micrococcales > Micrococcaceae > Arthrobacter > Arthrobacter sp. PvP103. Next base: position 1,002,482 of record NZ_JAFIBQ010000001.1, read on the forward strand.
TGGTCGTGGTTCTGGCTGCACACCACCAGGGCTGCGGGGTGCACCAGCCCGGTGTTAATGGGCCGCCCGTGGTGCCGGCCGCGGAAGCTGGAGTAGCTGCCGTCGTGGAAGAACCCGTCGCGCAGCACCTTGGCCAGGGCGCCCAGCGAATCGAAGTCGCTGTAGTACCCCTCCGTCTCGCCGCTGATGTTCACGTGGACGGCGTGGTGGAAGTCGTCGCTCCACTGGCCCTCCAGTCCGTACCCGTTGACGTCGCGGGGGTACAGCAGGCGGGGGTTGTTGAGGTCCGACTCCGCGATCATGGTGATCGGGCGGCCGGTTTCCGCGGCCACAGTGTCGCCCAGGGCACCGAACTCCTCCAGGAGGTGGACCGCCCGCTCGTCCTTGAAGGCGTGCACGGCGTCGATCCGCAGCCCGTCGACGTGGTAGTCCCTGAGCCACATGGCCGCGTTGTCCAGGATGTAACGGCGGACCTCGTCTGATCCGTTGCCGTCCAGGTTCACCGAGTCGCCCCAGGTGTTCCCTTCGCCGGACTTCAAGTAGGGCCCGAACTTCGGCAGATAGTTTCCGCTGGGACCGAGGTGGTTGTAGACGACGTCCTGGATGACGCCCAGGCCTGCGCCGTGGGCGGCGTCCACGAAACGTTGGTAAGCGGCAGGGCCGCCGTAGCCCTCATGGACGGTGTACCAGAGGACCCCGTCGTAGCCCCAGTTGTGGGTGCCGTTAAAGCCGTTGACGGGCAGGAGTTCCACGAAGTCGACGCCGAGGTCCTTGAGGTAGCCCAGCTTTCCGGCTGCGGCTTCCAGGGTGCCCTCCGGCGTGAACGTGCCAATGTGCAGTTCGTAGATGACGGCACCCTGCAGCTCCCGGCCCGCCCAGTTCCCGTCGGCCCACGCGTGGGCGGCGGGGTCGAAGGTGCGGGACAGAGAGTGCACGCCGGCCGGCTGGCGGCGGGACCGGGGATCCGGCAAGGGGGTGGTGTCCGTCCCCGGCAGGTAGCCGTAGTCCACCTCTCCCCCGGCCGGGGCGTCCGAGGCCGTCCACCAGCCGTCGCCGCGCTGGCTCATGGGGTATTCAGAGCCGTCGGCCAACAACGTGATGGCAGTGACCTCCGGGGCCCAGATGTCGAAGCGTCCGCTTCCGCTTGCGGGGTGGGTCATCCGTGGTTCTCCGTTCCGTCGGTGCCAGCCGGGCCAGCTGGAACAAGCAGTGCAACCGGGTAGCTTGCCAGGATGTCCGCGACCGGTACCGGCCCGGGTCCGAAGCTGGTGCCCGTGAGTTCGTCCGTCATTTCCGCCGGCAATGCCACCGACGTGTCCTGCCACCCGCCGGACTGTTCCAGCCGGCGCGGCAGCCTCGTGGCCAGCGTCAGAGCGCCCGCAGCCTCACTGGCTCCGCGGCTGAACGCCACGAGGTGCGCCGCGGCCGGCCCGGACGCGGTGACCGCCGTGTAGGCGGTGAAAAGCTCGGGCCGGTCGCGCCTGAGCCGGAGCGCCCGCGAAGTCACCAGCAGCTTGGCGGCGTCGTCCTGGTACGACGCCGGACGCTCGCCGGAGTCGAGTGCCGCCAGCGACTTACGCCGCTCGGCAAAGTCGACAGTCCGGCGGTTGTCAGGGTCGGTGAGGGAACGGTCCCAGAACTCGGTGCCCTGGTACACGTCCGGTACGCCCGGCATGGTCAGCTGCACGAGTTTCGCGGACAGCGCGTTCGCCGCGCCGTACGGTTCCAGGAGCGCCACGAAGGCCTCCAGTTCCGCACGGACTTCCGGGTTGTCGAACGCGGCGTCGACGGCGGCAGCCAGCTTCTGCTCGAACGCTTCGTTCGGGTCCAGCCAGTCGGTCGAATTGCCGGCCTCCCGGGCGGCCTTGGTGGCGTACTGCTGGAGTCGCTCACGGGACGCCGGCCACGCGCCGGCGATGGCCTGCCACAGGAGGCTGGCCAGCGGCCCGTCGGGCAGCGGCACAAGTTCCTGCAGCTTGGTCAGCACCTTGTCCCATTCCGCCACGAACTCGGAAATCACGGAGATCCGGGCCCGGGTGTCCTCGCTGCGTTTGGTGTCGTGCGTGCTCAGCGTGGTCATGGACAACGGCAGTTCGGCTTCCCGCCGCGCCATCCGCAGGTGGAACTCGGCCGGGTCGAGGGCGAACTCGGTGGGGTCGGCGCCCACCTCCGTCAGTGTGCCCAGCCGGGTGTAGCGGAAGAACGCCGTGTCCTCCACGCCCTTGGCCATCACCATGCCGGAGGTCTGCTGGAACCGCTGTGCCAGCGCCGAGCCGGCGTCCAGCAGCAGCGGCTGCAGCAGTTCGATGGCCGCAGCGAGGTCCGGCCGGTTCCGTGCGGCGAGGCTGCAGGCTTCCCTGAGGACTTCCTCGCCGTACGGCAGGTAGGTCCGATAGACGGGAAAGGAAGCGATGATCTCGGAGATCGCGTCGGCTGCGAGTTCGGTATCCAGCGCCGTCCCACCTAGTTCTGTCCCGGCCGGAATGAGCCTTCCCAGCCGGAGGATCTCGGAGTGCAGGATGCCGTCGGTGATCCGGCGTTTGGTTCCGCGGATCATTTCCTCATAGTCTGCGGGTTCTCCGCCGCGGAGCCTGCCGTCGAGCTGGTCCAGGGCCGTCTGCGCCGAGGCGTCGACGAAGAGGCGGTCCACGTCAGCCAAGGCGTCGTAGCCGGTGGTGCCTTCGCATTCGAAGGAAGCCGGCAGCTCCTCCCCCGGTTCCAGGATCTTCTCGATCAGCAAGTAGCTGCCGCCGGTGGCTTCGCGGAGCCGCCGGAGGTAGCCCTCGGGGTCAGCGAGCCCGTCCGGGTGGTCGATCCGCAGCCCGTCCGCCAGACCTTCGCGGAACCAGCGGATCACTTCAGCATGGGCTTCGTCGAACACCCGGGGAACTTCCACCCGGACGCCGGCCAGAGTATTCACGGCGAAGAAACGTCGGTAGTTGAGGTCCGTATCCGCGCGGCGCCAGCCCACCAGTTCGTAGTTCTGGCGGGCGTGGACGTCACGGGGGTCATCGCCGTCGGCAAAGCTGCCCTCGGCAAGCGGGAACCGGTGGTCGTAGTAGCGGAGTTCGCCGTCGCGGATCTCCAGCTTGTCCAGGTCGTCATCGCTCCCCAGCACTGGGAGCCGGACCCGTCCGCCGCCGAAGTCCCAGTCGACGTCGAACGCCTCGGCGTAAGGGGACTTCCGGCCCTCCTTGAGCAGGGACCACCACCAGGGGTTCTGGTACGGCGACGCGACCCCGACGTGGTTGGGCACAATGTCCACGAGGACGCCCATGCCGGCTGCGCGGGCCGCCCGGGACACCGCTGCGAGGCCCTCGGGGCCGCCGCGGTCGGCGTCCACCGTGGACGGGTCCGTGACGTCGTAGCCGTGGTCTGATCCTTTTTCCGCCGTCAGGATCGGGGACAGGTAGATCCAGTCCACGCCCAGCGATTTCAGGTAAGGGACCTCGGCGGCAGCGTCCTGGAGCGTGAAGGACGGGCGGATCTGGAGGCGGTATGTGGAGACAGGGGTCCTCATGAATCCTCCTGCCCCTTCGACCTGACCTTCTTGGTGTGCGGCGGCTCAGGGACAATCGGCGTAGTCAGCGCCTCGGTTTCACTGGTAGTCGTCTGGGACAAGGCAGCGAGCGAAGCCGCCACTGAATGATCCGGTTCCACTTCGGGGGTGCTGTGGGCCCGCAGGACCACGAGGGACTTCGCATCGACGGGCAGCGATCCTCCCGCCTCCACTGGTTCAGTGTCGGCGTTATGTCCTGCGGTGTCGATGATGATGTCCCAGGCCGGAGCATATTCGTCGGAGGGCAGCGTGAACTTTACTTCGTCGTCGTGCGCATTGAAGTAGAGCACGAAGTTGACGTCCGTGATGCGGCGGCCGCGTTCGTCGCGGCCACGGATGCCGTCGCCGTTGAGGAACATGCCCACCGAGCGGCCGAAGCCGCTGTCCCAGTCTTCGGGTTTCATGGTGGAGCCGTCCACGTCCAGCCATTCGATGTCCGGAAGCCGTTCACCTTCACCTCGCAGGACCGGCCTGCCATCGAAAAAGCGGCTGCGGCGGAAGGTGGGGTGCTTGTGCCGGAGGGCGTTGACGGCGGCGGTGAATTCCACCAGCGGCTGGTCCACCGCATCCCAGTTGATCCAGGTCAGTTCGGAATCCTGGCAGTAGCCGTTGTTGTTGCCCTGCTGGGTGCGGCCCATCTCGTCGCCGTGCAGGATCATCGGCACACCCTGCGAGAGCAACAGAGAGGCGATGAAGTTGCGCTGCTGCCGGGCGCGGAGGCCCAGGACCTTGGGGTCGTCGGTGGGGCCTTCGGCGCCGCAGTTCCAGGAGCGGTTGTGCGATTCGCCGTCGTTGTTGTCCTCGCCGTTGGCCTCGTTGTGCTTCTCGTTGTAGGACACCAGGTCGTGGAGCGTAAAGCCGTCGTGGGCGGTAACGAAGTTGATCGAGGCGACCGGACGGCGGCCGGAGTGCTCGTACAGGTCGGCAGAGCCGGTGATCCTGGAAGCAAATTCACCCAAGGTGGCCGGTTCCCCACGCCAGAAATCGCGGACGGTGTCGCGGTACTTTCCGTTCCATTCCGTCCACTGCGGCGGGAAGTTCCCCACCTGGTAGCCGCCGGGGCCAACGTCCCACGGCTCCGCAATCAGCTTGACCTGGGACACAACCGGGTCCTGCTGGATGAGTTCGAAGAAGGTGGACAGCTTATCCACGTCATAGAATTCCCGGGCCAGGGTGGAGGCGAGGTCGAACCTGAAACCGTCCACGTGCATTTCGGTGACCCAGTAGCGCAGGGAGTCCATCAGGAGCTGCAGGGAGTGGGGGTGCCGGACGTTGAGCGAGTTCCCTGTGCCCGTGTAGTCCATGTAGTGCTTCTCGTCGCCGTCCATGAGCCGGTAGTAGGCGGCGTTGTCGATGCCCTTGAAGGACAGGGTGGGCCCCAGGTGGTTTCCTTCGGCCGTGTGGTTGTACACGACGTCGAGGATCACTTCGATGCCTGCCTGGTGCAGCGAGCGGACCATGGCCTTGAAGTCCTGGACCTGCTGGCCGGTGTCGCCGGTGGAACTGTAGCTGTTGTGCGGGGCGAAGAAGCCGATGGTGTTGTAGCCCCAGTAGTTGTTCAGGCCCTTGTCTTCGAGGATGCCGTCGTTGACGAACTGGTGTACAGGCATGAGCTCGATCGCGGTGATGCCCAGCTTTTGCAGGTGGGAGATAACCGAGGGGTGTGCAACGCCGGCGTAGGTGCCGCGCTGGTCTTCCGGAACCTCGGGGTGCAGCTGGGTCAGGCCCTTGACGTGGGCCTCGTAGATGACCGACTTGTGGTACGGCACGCGGGGCAGGTGGTCCCCGTCCCAGTCGAAGAACGGGTTGATCACCACGCCCATCATCATGTGCGGGGCCGAATCGGCGTCGTTACGGGAATCGGGGTCGCCCATGTTGTAGGAGAACAGCGCGGGGTCCCAGTCGATCTGCCCGTGCACGGCCTTCGCGTAGGGATCCAGAAGCAGCTTGTTCGGATTGAACCGGTTGCCGGAGTCGGGGTCATAGGGACCGTGGACGCGGTAACCGTATTTCTGTCCGGGCTGGATGTGCGGCAGGTAGCAGTGCCAGACGTAACCGTCGACTTCCAGGAGTTCGATCCGCGTCTCCCCGCCTTCGTCGTCGAAGAGGCACAGTTCAACCTTTTCGGCCCGTTCGCTAAAAAGCGCAAAGTTCGTGCCAGTGCCGTTAAAGGTGGCTCCCAGCGGGTATGCCGATCCGGGCCAGACTTCCATGTGTTCTCCTCGTGCGTGACGAATAAATCTCTAGACAGACTACTAGTAAGTAGGTTTAGTAATTGTTTGTTGCCGCGGTTTACGCAGAATGATTACAAGGTCCGCATCACCTCGGGCAGGGATTGAGCGATGGCACCGGCGGTCACAGGGCCGCCGGCTGAGGCAAGGGTCCCTGCGCGGCCGTGCAGGCTCGCCGCCATGGCGCCGATGGCCGCCCAGCGCTGGTCCGCGGAGATCCCGCAGGCCGCAAATCTTTCCTCGTCATCCGAATGCTGGGCCAGCAGGGACCCGAGCACCCCGGCCAGCACGTCACCGCTTCCGGCAGTTGCCATCCACGGCGTGGCTTCAGCCTGGCTGAAAACAGGGCCGTACGGCGCAGCCACCAGCGTGGTGGCGCCCTTGAGCAGGACTGTGGCTCCGGTCCTTTCAGCCGCCTGGCGCACGGCGTCGAGGGTGGCACCGTCAATTCCCTGCCGCCCCAGGTCGATCCCGTACCGCTGCAGGACGCGGGCCAGCTCGCCGCCGTGCGGTGTCAGCACCACGTGCGGAGGCAGGGCATCAGGAAGGGCAGGCAGCGCACCGGCGTCGGCGGCCACTGGCAGTCCCGTCTCCACGGCGTCGCGGACCCGCTGCAGCTGCTCGCGGTCGCCTTCGGCGATCCCTGAACCGACCAGCCACGCCTGGACGTGCGCGTCAGCCACGTTGTCCGGTCCGCACACCACCTCCGGGCAGGCCTGGCGCACCAGACGGGTCGGCTCGGGCGGGCCAAGGTACCGCACCATCCCGGCGCCCGCTGCGAGGGCGCCGCGGCAGGCGAGGACGGCAGCTCCCGGATACTGTTGCGATCCCGCCACGACGCCCAGGACGCCCCGGGTGTATTTGTGGGAGCGGCGCGTCGGCGGGGGCAGCAACCGGGCAAGGTCGGCGGATTCCAGGCGCCTCAGCACCGGCGACGGCAGTTCGGTTTCAATGCCTATGGGAATGACCAGGACGCGCCCGGCATGGTCGGCGCCGGGATCGGCGAGCAGCCCGGCTTTCGCTCCGCCGAACGTCACGGTGAGATCGGCCGGAAGGACCGGATCATAGGCCTCGCCGGTGTCGGCGTTCACGCCGCTGGGAATGTCGCAGGCCACCACAAACCCGTGCGCGGCGGCGCGCAGCTTCCCGATGAGGGATGCCGTGGCGCCGTGGAGCCCGCCTTGGGCTCCGGTCCCCAGCACCGCGTCGATCACGACGTCGGCACTGGCGGCTGCCGCTGCCAGCTCACCGGCGTTGTGGTCGGTGAGGGTCCGGGCGCGCCCGCCGGCCCGTTCAAAGGCGGCCAGCCCGTCCGGGTGGGCCTCACCGGCGGTGAGCACCGCCGTCGTACGCAGTCCGCGGGCGGCCAGGAAGGCGGCGGCGAAGAGCCCGTCTCCCCCGTTGTTGCCTTTGCCGGTAAGAACCGCCACGCTGGCCCCGTAGGGGCGGATCCCCCGGGCAACGAGTTCACGGACAACGGCGTTGGCCAGGCCGTAGGCGGCCCGCTGCATCAGAACAGCGCCTGCCCCGGAAAGAAGAAGGGGCTTTTCGGCCTCACGAATCTGGATGCCGGTGTAGGCGCTGATCATTGGTTCAGTCCAATCGGTGCTGGGTCCGCTGCGGGCCGTCAGGTGGAGAGTGCGCGCTTACCCTTCCGCGAGGACGGTCGCCGTGGCGATTCCGCCGTCGTGGCTCATCGACAAGTGCCAGCGCTTGACGCCCTTGGACTCGGCGACGGCCAGCACGGTGCCCTTGACCTGGATGGTGGGTCCGTTCTGGTCAAGGCCGATCCAGCAGTCCTGCCAGTTCATGCCGGCGGGAGCGCCCAGGACCTTGGCCACGGCTTCCTTGGCCGCAAAGCGCGCGGCCAAGGAGCGCGTGTTCAGCTCGCGCTCGGCAGGGACGAACAGCCTGTCCCGGAGTCCTGGGGTCCGTTCCAGCTGCCGGCCGAACCGTTCAATGTCTACGACGTCTACGCCAATACCAACAATCATGCGGCTTATTCTACGGTCACGCTCTTGGCCAGGTTGCGTGGCTGGTCCACGTCATATCCCTTGGCCGTGGCAAGTTCGAGGGCGAAGATCTGCAGCGGCACGGTGGCCAGCAGGGGCGCCAGGAGCGTGGGGGTTTCGGGGATGTAGAAGACGTGCTCGGCGTACGCCTTCACGGCCTCGTCACCCTCTTCGGCGATCACGATGGTCTTCGCGCCGCGGGCCCGGACCTCCTGGATGTTGGAGACCACCTTGGCGTGCAGCGAGTTCCGGCCTCGCGGAGAGGGAACCACCACGAACACCGGCTGGCCTTCCTCGATCAGCGCGATCGGGCCGTGCTTCAGCTCGCCGGCGGCGAAGCCTTCGGCGTGGATGTAGGCGAGCTCCTTGAGCTTGAGCGCGCCTTCCATGGCAACGGGGAACCCGACGTGACGGCCCAGGAACAGTACCGACTTGGCGCCGGCCATGGAGCGGGCAAGTTCCTTGATCTCGCCCTCGTGGTCCAGGATCTCCTGGATCTTGGCCGGGATCTTACCGAGATCGGCCAGGATGTCCTTGATCTCGCCCTGGAACTTGTTACCGCGCAGCTGTGCCAAATACAGTCCCAGCAGGTACGCCGCCGCGATCTGCGCCAGGAACGCCTTGGTGGAAGCCACCGCGATCTCCGGACCGGCGTGCGTGTAGAGCACGGCGTCTGATTCACGCGGGATGGTGGACCCGTTGGTGTTGCAGATGGAGAGGGTCTTGGCGCCCTGTTCCTTGGCGTACCGCACGGCCATCAGGGTGTCCATGGTCTCGCCGGACTGCGAAATGGACACCACCAGGGTGTTCTCGTCCACGATGGGGTCGCGGTAGCGGAACTCGTGGGAGAGCTCCACTTCCGTGGCAATCCGGCACCAGTGCTCAATGGCGTACTTGGCCACCTGGCCAGCGTACGCGGACGTGCCGCAGGCCAGCACGATGATCTTGGTGATGCCCTTCAGGTGCTCGGGGTCAATACGCATCTCGTTGAGCGTGAGCTTGCCGTCCAGGTCGTAGCGGCCCAGGAGGGTCTTGGCCACGGCGTCCGGCTGGTCGTGGATTTCCTTCTCCATAAAGGAGGGGAAACCACCCTTTTCCGCCGAGGACGGGTCCCAGTCCACGTGGTATTCCTTGCCGTGGGCAGGGGCGCCGAAGAAATCGGTGATCGCCACGGTGTCCGCGGTGATGGTCACGATCTGGTCCTGGCCCAGTTCCACCGCCCGGCGAGTGTAGTCAATGAAGCCGGAAACGTCAGAGCCGAGGAAATTCTCCCCGTCACCCAGGCCCACCACGAGCGGCGAGTTGCGCCGGGCGGCCACGACGACGTCGGGCTGGTCCGCGTGCACGGCCAGCAGCGTGAAGGCGCCTTCGAGCCGCTGGCAGGCAAGCTGCATGGCTTTCGTCAGACCGCCGTTGGCGGCATTGCCGTTCAGCTGGTTGCGGAAGATGTCGCCGATCAGCGCCGCGGCCACCTCGGTGTCCGTCTCGGACGCGAACACAGCGCCCTTTTCGAGCAGCTCCAGCTTGAGCTCGGCGAAGTTTTCGATGATGCCGTTGTGGATCAGGGCCAGCTTGCCGCCGTCGGACAGGTGCGGGTGCGCATTCTGGTCCGTGGGCCCACCGTGCGTGGCCCAGCGGGTGTGGCCGATTCCGGTGACGGAATCAGGCAGTGGCCTGGCCTCCAGCTCCGCGAGCAGGTTGCTGAGCTTCCCTGATTTCTTGCGGGACGAGATGATTCCGTCCGAGACCACGGCAACGCCAGCCGAGTCATAACCCCGGTACTCCAGGCGGCGAAGCCCCTCAAGGACAACGTTCAACGCGTTGTGCCCACCATTTACCCGGCCCGATGAATGGCCTACGTATCCTACGATTCCACACATAGAGCCAAGCTTATATGGCGGAGCGGTCCGCTGACGTTCGTTGCGGCCGCGGCGGGGCAGCGCCCGGGCCCCTGACAGCGGATGCGTCGGGCTCCATTTCGCTCTCAGCGTCGCGGAGGGCAGAATCTCTAACGTGACTTTGCAACGCAATGAAGCGAATGGAGAGGGTGTCTCCCCGTTCGTGGAGCTGGACAGGCAGACCTGGTCCCGGCTCGCAGCCCAGATGGAACAGCCTCTGAACGAAGAGGACGTGGTCCGTCTCAGAGGGCTCGGCGATCCGCTGGACATGAAGGAAGTCCGCGAAGTCTATTTGCCGCTCTCCCGGCTGCTTCACCTCTATGTGGAGGCTGCGGGCCAGCTGCACGCAGCCACCACCACGTTCCTCGGCGAACAGACGCAGCGCACGCCCTTTGTGATCGGCGTGGCCGGTTCCGTAGCTGTGGGCAAGTCCACCATCGCCCGCGTGCTCCGCGAGATGCTCCGCCGCTGGCCCGGCACGCCCAACGTGGAGCTCATTACCACTGACGGTTTCCTGTATCCCCTGGCCGAGCTCAAGCGCCGGCACCTCCTGGAGCGGAAGGGTTTTCCGGAGTCGTATGACCGCCGCGCACTCCTCCGCTTTGTGAGTGAGATCAAGGGCGGCGCGGAAGAGGTCCGGGCGCCGTGGTACTCCCACGTCACGTACGACATCGTGCCGGGCAAGGAAGTGGTGGTCCGCCGGCCCGACGTGCTGATCGTGGAGGGGCTGAACGTCCTGGCCCCGGCCCGTCCCCGCCACGACGGCAAGCAGGGGCTGGCGCTGAGCGATTTCTTCGATTTCTCCATCTATGTGGACGCCAAGACCTCCTACATCGAGGAATGGTATGTGGACCGGTTCCGCAAACTGCGCACCACCGCCTTTGCCCAGCCGGAGTCCTACTTCCACCGCTATGCCACTCTGTCCGATGAGGAAGCCGAAAGCACCGCCCGCGATATCTGGAAGCGCATCAACGAGCCCAACCTCGAGGAAAACGTGCTCCCCACGCGGGGCCGGGCACAACTGGTGCTCACCAAGGAAGCAGATCATTCGATCCGCCGCATGCTGCTGCGGAAGGTCTAGCACACGTGTGCCACAACTGTTCCCCCGCTGTCGCCGCCGCGGCGCCGAGCAGGCGGTCCGTCGCCAGGTTCCTGGCCGCAGGCGCAGGACTGACCGCCCTGGCAGCCTGCACGCCCGACGCCGGGACCCGGCCGCCGTCGTCGTCCTCCGCGTCTGCAACGTCCGCCTCCGCCTCGCAGGCGGTAGCGCCGTCGACTGCAGGGCCGGCGACGTCCCCCACGGTCACGGAACCGGGCACGACGCCGCCGGCGGTTCCCACCTCCGCACCGACGCCCACTTCGCCTGCGGCCGGCCTGGCTCAACAGCATTCCCTGACGGACCCCGCCAGTCCGTGGCTGGTAGTCAACAAGCACCGCCCGCTCTCCCCCGCCGACTATGTCCCGGCGGACCTCGTCCAGCCGAACATCGCTCTGGCAGTTTCCGGCGAGGCAGCCCAGCTGAACAGCACGACGGCGGCCGCCGCGGAGCAGATGTTCGCCGCGGCGGCCGGCGACGGCGTCACCATGACCCTGGCGAGCGGCTACCGCTCCTACGGCACACAGGTGGCGACGTACAACAGCTATGTGGCGTCCCGCGGGCAGGCAGAAGCGGACACGGCCTCGGCCAGGCCGGGCTTCTCGGAACACCAGACCGGCTGGGCCTTTGACATCGGCGACGGCGGCGGGGCGTGCAGCTTCCAGCCGTGTTTCGCCGAACAGCCGGCGGCGGTGTGGGCCAAGGCCAACGCGCACCGCTTTGGTTTCGTGGTGCGGTATCCGTGGATGTCCCACGAGGTCACGGGTTACTACTACGAATCCTGGCACTTGCGGTTCATCGGCGTGGAGGCGGCAGCGGACATGTCAGCCAAGGGCATTGCGACGCTGGAGGAGTACTTCGGACTGGAAGCGGCGCCGGGGTATCTCTAGGGCTGCTTCGCACTCGGGTTGACAGCCGACACGGCTCTGCGAAATTACCCTGCAGTCACATCGTGTTCACAGGGCCGCGCTAGTCTGGGTCGCATGTTGACCGGATTTAAGAATTTCATCATGAAGGGCAACGTCGTAGACCTTGCCGTGGCCGTGGTCATGGGTGCGGCTTTCAGCGCCGTCGTGACCTCAATCGTTGAAGGGTTGCTGACCCCGCTGATCGGCCGCCTGTTCAATGCCAAGGGCATTGAGGACATGCAGTGGGAAGGGTTCATGTATGGCTCCGTCATCTCCTCCGTCATTTCGTTCCTGCTCGTCGGCGCTTCCATCTATTTCGTGGTCGTCCTGCCGATGAACCACATGATCGAACGCCGCAACCGCAGGCTCGGAATTGGTACCGAGGTCAAGGAAGAGGCCGCCGAGGACCCACAAATCGCCCTCCTCACTGAAATCCGCGACTCACTCCGGAGCGGCAGCACACGGGCTTAGCTCCTGAGTGCAACGAAAAAGTGGTCCGTCTCCGACTGGGGCGGACCACTTTTTAGACGGTGCGGCCCCGGGTTCAGAGGTCTACGCCGCTCCATTGACACGGCAACGGCACGGCTCGAATAATTGCGGAATGGGGGAATTTAAAATCATTCAGCAAACGATAGTCACTCCGGTCGTCCCGCGAATCCCGCACTACTACCTTTGGTTCATAGGCGCCATTGCCTTGGTAATCAGGTTTTGTCTTTTTCCATATGTCAGCGACGATTCCACCATTTCCCTGTTGCCTTGGATGTCAGAGTTCCGAGAACACGGTGCCTCGGCATTAGGTGGAGAATTCTCCAACTACAATTTTCCCTATCTGTTCTTGATGTTCCTGGCCAGCATGCTCCCTTTGGAACCCCTGTTCGCAATCAAGTTGGTTTCCTTACTTGGGGACTGCCTCCTCGCCCTATCGGTCGGCGTTCTTGTCCGGCAGTTCCGGCCTGCGAGGCTTCGTCCCGCAACGGCGGCCTTGCTCGCGCTTTTCCTTCCGACCGTGCTACTCAACGCCAGCATGTGGGGCCAAAGCGATTCCATCTACACCTCGTTCCTGCTACTGGCTATGTGGAGAACACTGAAGGATGACGGCCGAGGCGCCTGGTTGTGGTGGGCAGTTGCCGTTTCATTCAAGCTCCAAGCTGTTTTTTTCCTACCAGCGTTGGTGCTCATTTCCTTCCGAAATCGTTACAGCCTCGCGCTCCCACTCCAAGCCGCCGGGGTATGGGCGCTGTTGAGCATACCTCCGGTGTTATTCGGTCGTTCATTGAGCAGTACATTGGGTGTCTACATCAACCAGACCCAGGACGGTGACCTATGGGTTGGTGCCGCCAATATCTATTCCTGGTTCTTCACTGTTTCAGCCTCCGAGGGCAGGCTTCCGGCGCTCGCGATCTGTGGTTCCGTCCTTTTGTTGACGGCATACGCGTACTGGCGGGGGCCGGATTCCGCTGAACGGCAGGTCCTTCTAGCGGTTACAGTGCTGGCCGTTTGCCCGCTTTTGCTCCCCCAGATGCATGAGCGCTATTTCTTCGCCGCCGAGGTAACGTCCTTGCTTCTCGTGGGACATAAGAAGCTGTTCATCGTTCCCATGCTGTTTGCCGCAACCGGCTTGGTCGTGTATTACATGTATTTCGCTGGCCTTCACTACCTCTGGCCATGGTGGCTAGCCTCGATCGTTCAGTGCTTGACGGTTGGAATGCTGGTGCGCACCCTCTCGCAGAAAGCTGACCAGTTCGTAAAAGGTAGTGTCAGTTCGCTAGTCCGTAACCAGGTCTAGAGCGCAAGTTCCGTGCGGACCACCTGAGCTAGGCGCTCGGCGATTGATTCAGCAGTTGCCTCGTCGCCCGCTTCGACCATGACCCGTACAACCGGCTCAGTACCTGATGGGCGCAGTAGGATGCGTCCCGTGTCGCCAAGTTCCTCTTCAGCGGCGGCCACGGCCGCTGCGAGGGATTCGGTGCCAGTGACGCGCGTACGATCGACGCCGCGGACGTTGATGAGAACCTGCGGAAGCTTGGTCATCACCGTAGCGAGTTCTTTCAATGACTTGCCCGTGAGTGCCACCTGGGCGGCCAGCTGCAGGCCGGTCAGGAGGCCGTCGCCGGTGGTGGCGTGGTCAGCGAAGATTACGTGGCCGGACTGTTCGCCGCCGAGGTTGTAGCCGCCGTCGCGCATTTCCTCAAGAACGTAGCGGTCCCCCACCGCAGTCTCGCGGATCGTGATGCCGGCGTTGCGGAGGGCGATCTTCAGGCCGAGGTTGCTCATGACGGTGGCCACCAGGACGTTGTCCTTGAGCTTGCCGGATTTCTTCAGCGCCAGGGCGAGGATGGCCATGATCTGGTCACCGTCCACCTCGTTGCCTTCGTGGTCGATGGCAAGGCAGCGGTCGGCGTCGCCGTCGTGGGCGATGCCCAGGTCGGCGCCGTGTTCCACTACGGCCTTCTGGAGGGCGCCGAGGTGGGTTGAGCCCACGCCGTCGTTGATGTTCAGGCCATCGGGCTCAGCGCCGATGACCACGATCTCGGCACCGGCGTCGTTGAAGAGCTGCGGTGAACAGCCGCTGGCGGCACCGTGGGCGCAATCGAGGACCACCTTCAGCCCGTCCAGGCGGTGCGGCAGGGTCCCGAGCAGGTGGACGATGTAGCGGTCCTCGGCGTCTGAGAAGGTCTGGATTCGGCCTACGTCGCCGCCTGTGGGTCTGACAGGATCTTTGCCCATCTGCGCCTCGATGGCATCTTCCACCTCGTCAGGGAGCTTCTGCCCGCCCCTGGCGAAGAATTTGATGCCGTTGTCCGGGGCCGGATTGTGGGAGGCGGAGATCATGACGCCGAAGTCGGCGTTGAGGTCGGCCACCAGGTAGGCGGCGGCAGGAGTGGGGAGGACGCCGGCATCGTAGACGTCGATGCCTGAACTGGACAGTCCCGCCGAGACGGCTGCCGAGATGAACTCACCGCTGGCACGCGGGTCGCGGGCCACTACGGCGCGCGGGCGGGCGCCGTCTGTGCTGCGTTTATGGCCGAGGACGACGGCGGCCGCTTGCGCCAACTGCATCGCCAGCTCTGCTGTGAGCAGGCCGTTTGCCAGGCCCCGGACACCATCTGTTCCAAATAATCTAGACATCGGGTCAAGTTTAGACGAGCCAGCGTCTGTTCGGTTCTCTCACGAGTAACTCCTTGCATTGTGGCCACATCTGCGTTCACTCGCCCACACTGGCGCTGTCTGCTGTATGTTCACCATGAGAAGACAAAGCAGGCGCGAGTCGCCGACACAGAAGGTGGGGGCCGTGAGTCGTCGTGAAACCGCATGGTTTTCAACCTTGCTCTTGGTAGCTGCTGCACTATATCTATGGAATCTGCCGCTGAACGGTTGGGGCAATGGCTACTATGCTGCGGCAGCACAGGCCGGGGCGTCCAACTGGACGGCGTTTTTCTTTGGTTCATCTGATGGCGGCAATGGCATCACCGTGGATAAGCTGCCAGGGAGCATCTGGGTGGCGTCCCTGTCAGTCAGGCTGTTTGGTTTGTCGTCGTGGAGCCTGCTCGTCCCGCAGGCCCTAATGGGCATCGGAACGGTGGCGCTGACATACTTGATTGTCAGGCGGCACTTCAAAGCCAACACCGCACTTCTTTCTGGCGTTGTCCTCCTCCTAACACCGGCGGCGGCAATCATGTTCCGCTACAACAATCCGGATGCCCTGCTGACATTCCTGCTGACGTTGGCCGTCTACCTTACACTTCGGGCAGCTGAAGACGGACGGTGGCGGTGGATTCTCCTAGCGGCTGTCGCTATCGGGATTGGCTTCCTAGCCAAATCGGCCCAAGCCCTCCTGTTATTGCCAACACTAGGGCTCGTGTTTATGTATGCTGGCCCCGGCCGCATGAGGAAGCGCATAGTCCAGCTAGCAACGGCATTTTTGGTAGTCGTTCTTGTTGCGGGCTCCTGGGTTGCAATCGCCGAAAGCACACGAGCCGCTGATAGGCCCTATGCTGGCGGCTCATTTGGCAATAGCTTTGTGGAGGTCTTGCTCCGCCAGAATGGTCTTGGACGCATTCTTGGTGCCGGTGCAGGCGGGACCGCGGGGAACGAACTACTCAGGCCAGGGGCACTTAGGCTCCTGGTGTATCCGTCCTTTGGTTCGCAGGGCTCATGGCTCATTCCAATCGCCCTAACGGCCCTTCTTTGCTCCTTGGTCCTGCTTCGGCGCGCCGTTCGTTCTGACCCGCGACGAGCGCTGGTTCTTTTGGCAGGCGGCTGGTTCCTTACCTACGCCGCCACATTCAGTTTCATGAACGGCGTCATTCACCCCTATTACCTCGTCACCATTGCCCCACCCATCGCCGTTCTTGTGGCTGTTGGTTGGCAGCTCGTATGGCCAGCCCGGAGGTGGTTACAGTTCCGTCTTGCCATGGCCGCATCCGTGCTCGCTGCAGCTGTATTCGCTTTTGGCTACTTGATCAATGGCGCAGGAGCAGGGCCGGCACTTGGGATCCTGGTCGTAGTGGCTAGCCTGATCGGCTGCGAGCTCATGGTTTTCCGCATTCGCAAGCGCAGAATCAGCCGGTTCACTGCAGTTACAGCAGCGATCGTTTGTTTCGTCGGACCGATAGCCTTCACGGTTTCTGCAGTTCAGGCCCGGCATACGGGTGCGTTGCCATCGGCCACGTTGCCCGGCAGCCCAACGGTTCTGGATTCGCCTGACCCAAGTCAGTGGCCAGAGACAAGCAGCAGGGCGCTTCGAGGTTCTGCGCTTGGCCACGCGGCCGAGCCTGCAGTCGTTTCCGAGCTGAAATTACATGCGTCCCGACACAGATGGGCTGCTGCGGCGCCCGGAGCGATCAATGCCGGAAACTACCAGTTGGCGGCGTCGTTGCCAGTCCTTCCGGTAGGAGGCTTCAATGGTGGGACGCCGTTTCCTACTCTCGAGCAATTCCAGGAGTTCATTTCCTCAGGACAACTAAAGTACTTCATATCGCACCGGGATGGCACAGACATTTCCGCGGAGGCTGGCTTTGCCAATGAAATATCAACTTGGGTGCGCGAAAACTACAAGCCACAATTGTACGGGGATACGGAACTTTTTGATTTGTCCGGGCCTCCCGAGGACGCCTGAAACAGCGGAAGCCCGCCCCACCAAATTGCGGGACGGGCTTCCGGTAAGCGGATTTAGCGCTTGGAGTACTGCTGAGCCTTGCGGGCCTTCTTAAGACCGGCCTTCTTACGCTCGATGACGCGTGCGTCACGGGTGAGGTAGCCGGCCTTCTTCAGGGTGGCGCGGTTGTTCTCGACGTCGATCTCGTTCAGCGAACGGGCGATGCCGAGGCGCAGTGCACCGGCCTGGCCGGAGGGGCCACCGCCGTGGATGCGGGCAATGACGTCGTAAGCGCCGTCAAGATCGAGGATCTTGAAGGGCTCGTTGACGTCCTGCTGGTGCAGCTTGTTCGGGAAGTAGTTCGCCAGCTCGCGGCCGTTGATGATCCACTTGCCGGAGCCGGGCACAACGCGAACGCGTGCAACGGCTTCTTTGCGGCGGCCAACAGCTGCGCCGGCAACGGTCAGTGCCGGGCGCTCCTTCTTCGGCGCAGCAGCTTCAGCAGCTCCGCTTTCCGAGGTGTAGCTGGTCAGGGTTTCCTCTGCCTCAACGGCTTCGGTGGTCTCTTCGTTCTGAGCCACGGTTCTCCTTGTATAGATAAGTTGTTTGGTGGCCAGGACTACTGGGCGACCTGGGAAATTTCGAAAGTCTTGGGCTGCTGGGCGGCGTGCGGGTGCTCTGCACCGCGGTAAACCTTCAGCTTGCCCAGCTGCTGTGCAGCGAGGGAGTTCTTCGGGAGCATGCCCTTGATGGCTTTCTCCACGGCGCGAACCGGGTTGGATTCCAGCAGCTCCGCGTAGTTGACCGAGGTCAGGCCGCCCGGGTAGCCGGAGTGGCGGTAAGCGCGCTTCTGTTCGAGCTTGGCGCCGGTCAGCGCAACCTTCTCGGCGTTGATGATGATGACGAAGTCGCCCATGTCCATGTGGGGAGCAAAGGTGGCCTTGTGCTTGCCGCGCAGCAGGATTGCGGTCTGGCTGGCGAGACGACCAAGGACAACGTCGGTGGCGTCAATGACGTGCCACTGGCGGTTGATATCGCCGGGCTTCGGGGTGTACGTACGCACGGTGTTTGCCTCGTTCTTGTTCTGGCGTTCTTGTTTAGGTGTCACGTAAGGGTGTGCACCTACTATCTATGCGCTACCGGAACAGAGGTGAGGGCTCTATGAATCCAGTGGTCCAGAAGTCTCGAATATGCCCGAGGAGTAGTTATCCTGCAACCGGATTCTCAGCGGGCACGCATCATCGAGAAAGGACACGCACAACGACTATCAAGAATAGCGGGTACAGAGGCCGCTGGTCAAAATAGGCTCTATGTAGCCAGCCTGCGCCGGTCCTGATGCCAGGTCGGGCGATACAACTTCAAGCTTAGGTGCCCCATTGACTGAAATGCCCCCGGTTGCTTTGCTGGTCACTGCCTGCGCCCTTTCGGGCCTCGCCGCAGCACCCAGTGCCCTTGCAGTCACGCGGCGGTTGCTCCCCGGCATCGAGCTGAGGCACGTCCGCTGGCATGCTGTTGCCGGCTCTGTGGCCACGGCAGCGCTGTTTGGGGCGATGGCGTGGCGGTTCGGCTGGTCCTGGGCGCTTCCGGCCTTCCTATTTCTCTGCGCAGCTGGTCTTGTGCTCTCCCGGGTTGACCTCGAGCACAAGTTATTGCCCAACAAGATGGTGGTTCTCACGCTCGGAATCGGACTCTTGCTGCTCCTCTTGGACGCCGGCACGAACCAGCGGTGGGGCAACCTGCTGGTAGCAGCCATCGGATGCGTCGTAACTTTCGTGATTTACCTGATTTTGGCCCTAATTTCTCCCCGCGGAATGGGGATGGGGGACGTGAAGCTCTCAGCACCACTTGGTTTGTACTTGGGGTACCTCTCGGTGGGGCATTTGATACTGGGTATCGCTCTTGGTTTCATTGTGGGCGCTGTGACCAGTGTGCTCCTTGTTACAAGCGGATTTGCGGGGCGGAAGACGTCAGTACCCTTCGGGCCGTCCATGTTCGCCGGCTGTGTCCTGGCAGTGCTGTGGGGTGCCGAGATCGGGCGGATTCTCCTGCCCTCCGTGTTCCCTCAGTAACCGTTTCCGAGTACACCAAGTAGTCGCGCACGTGGGCGGCCGGGATAAAGGGCTGTAACACCAAGTAGACGGCCGATTCTGGTGTCAAAAAGACGAGTACATCCACTCATTGTGTGGCTATTTGTGACTCCTGTATTCCTTAGTGCATCGAAGTTCCAGCAACACCTTCTCGGGGGAGTTGGGAATTCGAAGCCAATTCAGCACTCACTAAAGGAACACAAAATGAACTCTGCACTGGTCTCCATGGTTGCCTTTATCGCCGGCGTCAAGAACCGACTCACTCGCGAAGAGAAGGGCGCCACGATGGTTGAGTACGGCATCATGGTCGCCTTCATCGCAGTCTTGGTGATGGCTGCAGTCATCATCCTCGGCCCGAAGATCGCCGGCCTCTTCACGTCTGTTTCGACCGCCATCTAGGCTCCTTGGCTGCGGTGGCCTTCCCGGCCGCCGCAGCGAGCCACTTCTTCCGCCGGCTGGGGAACTCTTCGAGTGGCCGGGTCCTAAGGTAACAAATCTTGGTCTCACACAAGGAGCAAGTCATGAACTCATTCGTCGCAACAATCACGGCCGTTCTACACACGGCAAAGGGCAAGCTGCAAGACGAAAAGGGCGCCACGATGGTGGAGTACGGCATTATGGTCGCCTTTATTGCCGTGATCGTAATGGCCGCAGTCATAGTCCTGGGCCCGAAGGTCGCAGACCTTTTCACTTCTGTTTCGACAGCTCTTTAGCAATTGTCGAAGCCAGTGGGCTCTGGCGGTGGCACAACCGCCGCCAGGGCCCATTCCACTTATCAGGAACTATCCACCGCTCTAACAAAAGGTTTGGGGAGACGGTCTTGAAGTCAAAACGGAAAGAGCGCGGCGCAGTGGCCGTTGAGATGGCGATCGTTCTCCCGCTGCTGCTACTAATTCTTATCGGCATCATCGAATTCGGCCGAGTGCTTAATGTTCAGGTCTCACTGACCCAGGCGGCCCGCGAAGGGGCCAGGTACGCAGCCATCCACTACGACGACGCAAGCCTCAACGTTTCGGGGGCCGCACTCGGAGCCGCTCCTTCCCTATCAGGGCTAACGGTCACGGTTACGGACAACGCAAGCAGTTGCGCCCCGGGGGGAAGCGTCAAAGTGACCACCAAGGTGACCCTGCACTCAATGACCGGCTTCCTTGACGCCGGCTTCTTTGGCCAGCCTGTGATCTTTCCACTGTCCATGTCTGGAGTAGGAGTAATGCGATGCGGCGGTTAAGAGCCCAGAGCAAAGGACGGCACCGGGCGACCGGGACAGTCAAAGGCAACGAGCGTGGTGCGGCCTCAATTATCGTGGCCATCCTCCTCGTCGTACTGATGGGTTGTGCCGCCCTAGCTGTTGATGTGGGCGCGATGTATGCAGAGAAGGCTCAGCTTCAGAACGGAGCCGACGCCGCCGCCCTGGCAATCGCCGGCGACTGTGCCAAGGGAGCCTGCGGAACCCCGTCGGTGACTGGCTCAACCTACGCCAACAACAATGCAAACGACAGCACGAGCGGGGCCACCGTCTCCTTCCCAAACTCGACAACAGTTCGGGTGGTCACGAAGGCTCGAGCGGCAGGCTCTTCAACGGATGGATTTTCGCTTTTCTTTGCCCGCGTCATGGGCTTCCAGTCCGCCAATGTTGGCGCGACCGCCGAGGCAGTTTGGGGAACCCCGTCAAAAGGGACAACGTTGCCCTGGACCGTCAGTGAGTGCGTCTTCAAGAAGTACCTCTCGCCCACACAACTTGCATCCTTGAACTCGACCGGAACCTTTACGGGAGACCCAACGCCCACTCACATACTGCTGCGTTACGACACCAATGTCACAGCCCTGCCGGGTTGCGCCGCCCAAAATGGCTACCAGCCTGGCGGCTTTGGTTGGCTCGTGACCAACACTGGTTGCTCCACGAACATTAACATCGGCGCGACCATCAACGGCCAGCCGGGAAATCACTTCCCCAACGATCCGGCCTGCGACTCCGTGCTCGCCACGATCATGGACGAGCCTGTGCTCATCCCACTGTTCAGTTCGGCCACCGGGAACGGAAGCAATGCCGTCTACTCCTTGATCGGTTTCGGAGCCTTCCAGGTAACCGGCTACAAGTTCAGTGGGACTGGCGGCATTCTGGATCCCGCCGCACCGGCTTGTAACGGCAATTGTCGAGGCCTTCAGGGCTTCTTTGCCCGTTTTGTTTCGCTCGACGAATTCACCTTATCGAACAACGGGCAACCCAACTACGGAGCAAGCGTAGTTGCACTCACGCAGTAGACGCAGACCGTTCTAACCGCGGAACGGGCGCACTTAACACCAAGAAGGAGAATCAAAGTGAAATCACGCCTACTGGGAGGCATTGCAGCACTGTTGTTGGCAATCACCGGAACCGTACTACTGGTCGTGTACGTACAAGGAGCTGACAACCGGGCGCTGCAAGGGCTCGATCCCGTCAATGTGCTAGTCGTTAAGGAATCTGTTCCCGCTGGAACAAAGGCCGAAGACCTCAACGGCAAAGTTCAGCTTGAGTCGATGCCGCAGTCGGCAGTACCGGAAGGTGCCCTCGACCGACTCAATGAACAATCAGGCAAGATTACTTCCGTTGCCTTGGAACCGGGCGAACAACTTCTCGCAGCCAGGCTCGTGGACCCGCGGGACTTGTTGCCCGGAACTGTTCCGGTTCCCAAGGGCCTGGGCGAGGTCACGTTCCTTCTGGCACCTGAGCGGATCCTGGGCGGCCGGCTTGAAGCTGGCGACAAGGTCACCGTATACACGTCCTTCAAATCAGAAGACGAAATGCCTGCCAACGCCAATGTTCCTGCCGAGGTTAAAGGTTGGAAGCAGTCGACTGGCCTGCTCTTCCACGATGTCCTGGTGACAGCTGTTCAGAAGGCGGCACCGGAAACCAAGGACACGAGCTCCGGTTCGACAGACAAGACTGTGGCGATGCCGAATGGTTCGGCCTTCGTCACCGTCGCCCGTAGTGACGCCGATGCAGCCAAGATGGTGTTTGGAGCTGAATTTGGCACCATGTGGCTCGCAAAGCAGACCGACAGCACGGCTAAGTCGACTCCGCCGGTCACGACATTCGGTGGGCTGTACTAATGAGCCGCTTTGTAGCTATCACGGCAGTTCGTGACTTCGAGGGTCGCGTTCGGCAGGCCATTGCTAGCGCATTAAGCGGAGAACTGCAAACTCTGACGCCGGACGTCCTTTCCGGAGGTCCGGACGATGTGTTCAAGCAGCTCAACGGTGCACCGCCCGAGGTGCTGATCCTCGGGCCCGGCGTAACAGCTGAAGCCGCGTTGAAACTGGCCACGGTCTTCGATCTCCAGTACCCGGAGATCAGTCTCCTACTTGTTGCGGAGCCCAGCCCAGATTTGGTCTTGAAGGCGATGCACTCGGGGATCCGCGATGTGGTCACGCCAGAAATCGAGGTCAACGACCTCCGAGTGCTCCTGGAGCGGGCGTGTCTCGCCGCAGCCAGCCGGCGAAGAGGAATGGGCCCCGCAGCCGAACCTGACCAGGACCGTGGGCGTGTCATAGCAGTCATGTCGCCCAAGGGCGGCGTTGGGAAGACCACAGTCGCAACGAACCTGGCCATTGGTTTGGGAAAGGTTGCGCCCATGAGCGTGGTTATCGTAGATCTGGACCTTCAGTTCGGAGACGTGGCGTCAGGATTGCTGCTCGAACCCGAACACTCCATCACGGAGGCTGTGCACGGCGCCGCATCGCAGGATTCAATGGTCCTGAAGGCCTTTCTGACGGTCCATCCAGCGGGCATCTACGCACTGTGCGCCCCCCGCACGCCGTCCGAATCTGACTACATCACAGCTGATCACGTCAGCCGTCTGCTTAATCAGCTGGCGAGCGAGTTCAAATACGTAGTTGTCGACACTGCACCAGGTCTCGGAGAACACGTCCTTGCAACTCTCGAGTTGGCCACAGACGGGGTGTGGGTCTGTGGCATGGATGTTCCCAGCGTCCGCGGCCTGCGCAAGTGTTTCACTGTCTTGAAAGAGCTCCAATTGCTACCGCAAGGCCGGCATACCGTCCTTAATTTCGCGGACCGCAAGAGCGGGCTCTCAGTGCAGGATGTTGAAGCGACCATTGGGGTCCCGATAGACGCAGTGATTCCACGATCCCGGACTTTGCCGTACTCGACGAACCGTGGAATTCCCGTTCTGCAGAGCACCTCCAGAGACTCAGCTTCCAAAGGCCTTAAGAAACTGGTGGACCGCTTTGATCCCCAGTGGGTTTCCACTAATCACAACAAACTGCACCGACGGGTGGTTGTCTCATGAAACTTTCAGATCGTCTGTCCAGGACGCAAAGTGACGGTGCCCCGCAGCCTCCCAACGGAACAATCGGGGAGGTCCCTGTGGCAGGTTTGGTTTCGCCGCTGCCATTCACGTCGCCGGTCGCCGCCGGTGCCCCGGCCGTCCCTGCCACGGCTCCGTCACTCGGAGGCGGCCCGGTTGTCCCTGTCGTCGACGCGTTGGCTGGGCTCAAACAGCGCGCTGCACTCGCATTGTTTGAACGTATGGGAACGCGTTTCGGAGACACGTCGTCCTCGTCCGAAGAAGAACTCCGCGCGAGCGCCGTTGAGGAACTATCGGCGGTGATCGATCAAGAGCAGGTTCCACTCACGCCGGAAGAACGACGCCGCCTCATCCGTGACGTTGCCGACGAAGTCATGGGCCTGGGCCCGCTCCAGCGGCTACTGGAGGATCCGGCCGTCACCGAAATCATGGTCAATCGTTGCGACCAGATCTACGTCGAGCGCCACGGACATCTGTCGCTGACCGGATCGCAGTTCAGCTCGGATGATCACTTGCGGAAGGTAATCGAGCGTATCGTCTCCAAAGTGGGCCGCCGCATCGACGAATCGTCTCCACTGGTGGACGCAAGACTGGAGGACGGCTCGCGTGTCAATGCGATCATCCCTCCCTTGGCCGTGAACGGGCCATCGCTCACCATTCGCAAGTTCAGCCACGTGCCTCTGACAGTCCAGAACCTCATCGATTGGGGCTCCATGACTCCGGAAATGGCGGAACTGCTCAGCGCCTGTGTACGTGCGCGCCTGAACATCATCGTTTCCGGCGGTACGGGTACAGGTAAAACGACTCTGCTCAATGTGCTGTCCTCCTTCATTCCTGAAGAGGATCGCATCGTCACCATCGAGGACGCCGTGGAACTACAGCTACAGCAGGACCATGTGGTCCGCTTGGAAAGCCGGCCACCGAATATCGAGGGCAAGGGCGCAGTTACCATTCGCGAACTTCTTAGAAACTCGCTCCGTATGCGTCCCGACCGCATCATCGTAGGCGAAGTCCGCGGCGGCGAATCGCTGGACATGCTGCAGGCTATGAACACCGGCCATGATGGTTCGCTGTCAACGGTTCACGCTAACACCCCACGCGACGCGGTTGCCCGGCTGGAAACACTAGTCCTCATGGCCGGGATGGACCTCCCATTGCGCGCCATCCGCGAGCAGATAGCCTCAGCCGTTGACCTGATCATCCAGGTGACCCGTCTGCGCGACGGCAGCCGCCGGGTCACTCATGTCACCGAAGTCCAGGGCATGGAGGGAGAAATCGTAACGCTCCAGGATGCCTTCGTCTTCGACTATTCCGCGGGAATGGATGCCCAGGGCAGGTTCCTTGGCAAACCTGTTCCCACTGGAATCCGTCCGCGGTTCCTGGATCGCTTCGCTGACCAGGGCATCGCGGTATCCCCCGGCGTCTTCGGTGCCGCGACGGTGCCTTCAGGGAGGCGATAGCCATGGACTCGCCAGCAGTTCTCGCGTTTGCCATCTGCCTATGTCTCGCGGCATTGGTGGTGGTCTTCCTTGTGGTGCTCAAGCCCCGGTACGGTGCCATCCCTGTGGAGCGCCGACGCCTCTCCTCCGCGGCCGAAACATCCACAGTTAGCCGCTTCGCGAAATCAGCCGTAACCGCCGTGGACGGAGTTATCGGCGAATCGGGCGGGCCCAACAACCGGGCGGTGCTTTACAACGCCGGAGTCAAAATGGCGCCGGCTGACTTCACCGTTGCAGTCGGCATAGCTTCCCTCTTCGCAGGGGTGTTCGCATGGTTTCTGACGCACATCCTAGTCGGATTCCTCGTTGCGGCAGCTGTGCCGTTTGTCACCAAGCTGGTCCTCAATATCCTCACGGATAAGCGCCGCGGAAAGTTCGAAGCCCAACTGACAGACACCATCCAGATGCTCATTGGCGGACTCCGTGTCGGACACAGCGTCATGCGTTCGATCGAAGCGGCGTCGCAGGAAGCCGATGCACCTACTTCGGAGGAACTTGCCCGCATCGTCAACGAGACCAAGATTGGAAAGGACGCCCGAGTGGCGATCGAGGACGCTGCTGACCGCATGGACAGTGAAGACTTCCGCTGGATTGCCCAGGCTGTCCAAATCAACCGGGAAGTCGGCGGGGATCTGGCCGAAGTCCTGGAACAAGTGGCGGGAACCATTCGCGAGCGAAGCGACATCAAGGGCCAGATCCGATCGCTGAGCGCCGAGGGAAAGATGTCGGCGTACATCCTGATGGCTCTTCCGCTAGGCGTCGCTGTTTTCCTCGGAGTCATCAACCCTGGATACCTCAACGTCTTCGTCGAGCACATTGTCGGGATCATCCTGATGGTGGCCAGCATCATCATGTTCATCGTCGGCGGCTTCTGGCTTAGCCGCATTGTGAAAATCAAGTTTTAGGGGGCATCCAGATGAGCATCATGGTGTTTTCGCTCATTGCGTTGATTATTTTGCCAGTTACATTCCTCGCGTGGACGCTGGTGTCGATTGATCGGAGAGGGCAGGTTGCAGTCCAAACGAACCTGGGCCAGGGATTCACAGTCAATGGAAAACCCGTCATTCAGCGGACCCCGGCCCTGCTGGGTGCAGCGAAGAGATTGACTCCAACCGGATACGTCGGAAAGCTCGACCGCTGGCTGTCTCTGGCCGGAAGACCAGCGTCCATGCCGCTAGACAGGCTAATTGTTGCCAAGCCCAGTCTCGCGCTTGGCGGCGCCATGTTGGGACTGCTGCTCTTCGGCAATAGCCCGTCGCCTCAGACGTTTGCCTTGGGATTGGCAATCACCGCATTCTTTTATTTTCTCCCGGACCTGCTGATCTACAACAAGGGAATCAAGCGCCAGCAGGAAATCGAAATGGAACTGCCCAACACTCTCGATCAGATGCTCATCTCAGTCGAAGCAGGACTGGGTTTTGAGGCAGCCATGGCCCGCGCCGGACAAAATGGCAAAGGTGCACTGGCCCAGGAGTTAGTCCGGACACTCCAGGACATCCAGGTTGGACGCCCTCGGCAGGAGGCGTACGCGGCGCTGGCGGCACGGTCTTCTGTACAGGAGCTCCGCAGCTTCGTCCGGGCCGTGGTCCAGGCCGACAAGTATGGCATTGGAATAGCAAAGGTCCTCCGGCTGCAGGCCAAGCAATCCAGAATCAAGCGGCGCCAGCGGGCAGAAGAGAAGGCCATGAAGCTTCCGGTCAAGGTACTGTTTCCCTTGCTGCTTTGCATCTTCCCGGTCCTCTTCATCGTGATCCTTGGGCCGGCCGCAATCAACATCATCAAGGCGTTTAGCTAGGGCCTTCCAACGATCGGAGCCCTGGCCACACAGACCCGGCCTCCTTGGCACCCAGAACCGAGGAGTCCGTTGCCACCCGGCAGCGAGGGGCAGGATCTCGCACCGGGCGAAGGCCCTGAGCGCGTGTGAGTGCTCGTTCAGGGCCTTCCTGGGGAATCGAAACGCACACTCACGGAATCCGTACTCCCTCAGCTCAACAGGCTGAGGGAGTACTTTTGCGTGCGCGATTTCGCACCAGAGACGCAGCGAAAACGCAGGCTTTCCGCTTGCAGAGTGCAAGAGTTGCAGGCTTGGCGCAGGATGCTCAAAGATCGCTCCGGGAGCTGGTAAATGGTTGCTACTTTTTTGGCAGAGCTGGTGCAGGACCAGCCACCCAAACTCGCTCAGGAGTCCCCATGCTTTCTCTTTACACCAACCTCATGATCCGCCTTCGCAGCGACGAAAAGGGCGCCACCGCCGTCGAATACGGCATCATGGTTGGCCTCATCGCCGTCGTCATCATAGTCGCTGTCGGCCTCTTGGGCGGGACGCTGAACACGATGTTCGAACAAGTGAAGTGCCAGGTTGGCGGTGGCACGTGGACCGCCGTCGCGCAGACCACCACCACGGCAGCTGGCGGAACCTGCGCCCCGTAACCCCCTCCCCTACCTCTGACGTGCCACGGCACGTCACCCAACCAAGTGGCGGCGGCATCCAAGCCGCCGCCACTTTGGCTGTCACCACCCCTATTGGCCTGAACGGAAAGGCGCCACCATGTCCAGGGCATCCGAGCGCGGAGCCGTTGCGGTCGAGTTTGCGATCCTGGCGCCTGTCCTCGTCATGTTGCTCCTAGGCATCATGGAGTTCAGCCGGGCCTACAACGCCCAGGCCTCCCTCTCCGCCGCCGCCCGCGAGGGGGTCCGCGTCATGGCGATCACTGGCAAACAGGACGTCGCCAAAAACGCAGCGAGGACAACGGCGGTGTCCCTTAGTCCAGCGTTGAAGGACACAGACATCACCTTCGGGACGCCGTGTCCGGCCGTCGCCGCCGCGGGGTCAAGCCCGCAGATCACCGTCACCATCACTTACACGCTCAAAACGATGACCGGCATCGCCGGCCCGTTCGCCATGACCAGTAAAGGGGCCATGCTGTGCGGCGGCTGACACCCCGGACCGGGCAACAGAACAACAAGCACGACGGCGAACGCGGCGCGGTGAGCGTGATCGTGGCCATCTTGCTGGTGGTGCTCCTCGGCTTCGGCGCCATAGCCGTGGACGTCGGGATGCTCTACGCCGAACGTACCCAGCTCAGAAACGGAGCAGACGCAGCAGCCCTGGCCGTTGCCCAAAAGTGCGCCAAGAGTGCCCCCAGCTCGAGCGATGCAGACTGCTCCAACACTTCCACGCTGGCCGCAAGCCTTGCCAACTCAAATGCCAACGACGGCCGTAGCAACATCAAGTCCATTATTCTTGATACGGCCAATCGCAAAGTCACCGTAACGGCCGGCGCCCAGGAGAAGGGCAAATCCCCCAACGAAGTTTCGCTCTTCTTCGCCCGTGTGCTGGGCATGAACTCAGCCGAAGTCAATGCCCCTTCAACAGTGGTGTGGGGCAGCCCCGAAAAGGGGAGCTCTCCCTTTCCGATCACCGTGTCAGTTTGCCAGGTTCGCAACAGCACGAACATCATGCAATTGCTCCGGTTGCATGGAAAAAACGCCAACCTAGACTGCAATTACGGGCCATCGGGTGCATTCGTAGAGGGCGGCTTCGGGGGCCTTAAGCAGGATACCGGCGAGTGCGGCGCCTTCATCGATATCGCAAAGAGCACCGCCGGCGGAGATACCGGCAACAATGCGCCGCCAAATTGCGAGGCCACGCTGAACGGCTGGGCAGCGGAAATGAACGCCGGCAAGGACGTCATCGTTTTGCTGCCGATCTTCAATTCAGTGACCGGAACCGGAACCAACGCTATCTACGGACTGACAACGTTCGCCGCGTTCAAAGTGGCCGGGTGGAAGGTCGGCAGCTCGGGGCTTCCCTACACTTTCCGGAACCGGACACCCGACGTCCCGGCCGCCCTCGAATGCAAGGAACCATGCCGAGGCATCATCGGCACCTTCGTCAAATATGTTTCCCTGGCCAGCGGCTACACGCTCGGCCCGGTCAATCCTGACGGCGCCACCGTGGTTGTCCTCAGCAAATAATCCCTGCACCCCCCCCCGTTTTCCCATCAACACAGGAGCAGTCAGTGAAGTCACGTTTGTTGGCAGGGGTGGTGGCAGTCCTCCTGGCCATCGCCGGGGCGGTCCTCGTCGTCACGTACGCCCAGGGCGCTGACCAGCGCGCCGTCAAGGACCTGGACCCGGTGGGCGTACTCGTGGTCACCAAAGCCGTCCCCGCAGGCGCAACCGTAGACACAGTCAAAGCATCGGTGGCCCTGGAACAGGTGCCGGGCACCGCCGTCGCAAAATCCGCGCTGGACACCCTCGATGAATCCGCCGGCAAAGTGGCCGCCGCCGACCTCGTCCCCGGTGAACAACTGCTGGCAGAGAAACTCGTCGCGCCGGAAGATCTCCAGACCTCGGGTTCAATGAAAGTGCCAGCCGGCCTCCAGGAAGTATCCTTCCAGCTGGAGCCGCAGCGTGTGGTGGGCGGCCGCCTCCAGCCCGGCGACCACGTGGGCGTCTTCATCTCCATGAAGGCCGGCGGCGTCGAGGCGAAGGCCGACAAGGAGACCACCCAGCTCTCCATCCACAAGGTCCTGGTCACCGCAGTCCAGCGCGCCCCCGAAGGAGCGGCCGCCAAGCCGGCGCCGACGGCGAGCGCCGGAACGGAACCTGACCCCCGCGACGTGAACCTCCCCACCGGTTCCCTGATGATCACGGTGGCGGTCAACGACGTCAACGCCGGCAAGATCGTGTTCGCGTCCGAGTTTGGCGACTCGATCTGGCTCACCCGGGAGCCCCTCGACGCCGAGGACAACGGACCGCGCATCATGATTCGGCCGGACGTCTACAAATGAGCCGCTTCGTCCTGATCACGCCCGACGTCAGCTTCGACGGCCGCCTCCGCCAGGCCGTCGCCGGCGGCCTCCAAGGTGGCGTACAGACTTTCTTCACCAGCCTGCTCCCCGCTGACCCCAACGACCTGTTCGCCCACCTTGACCAGGAACGTCCCGAAGTACTCATCCTGGGACCGGACGTTCCCGTGGAGGAAGCGCTGCGGCTCGCCACAGTCATGAATGTCCGGTTCCCGGAGCTGAGCGTCATCCTCGCCAGCGAACCGGACCCGGACTTCATCCTGCAGGCCATGCGTGCGGGCATCCGGGACATCCTCTCCCCCGACTCCGACGCGGCGCAGATCCGGGTCCTCCTGGAACGGGCCAGCCAACAATTCGCCGGCAGGTACCGGGTTCAGGCAGCCCAGCCAATGACGGACACCAACAAAGGCCTGGTGATCGGAGTCTTCTCCCCCAAAGGAGGAGTGGGCAAAACCACCATCGCCACCAACATCGCCGTCGGACTGGGCAAGATCGCGCCGATGAGCGTGGTGATCGTGGACTTGGACCTGCAGTTCGGCGACGTCGCTTCCGCCCTCTACCTGGACCCCCAGCACACCGTCACGGACGCGGTCTCCCCCGCGGCTAGCCAGGATTCGCTGGTCCTGAAGGCCTTTCTCACGGTCCATCCGGCCAGCATCTACGCCGTGTGCGCTCCTCTGACGCCCGTCGACGCCGACGAGATCTCCCCGGAGCAGGTCACCCGGCTGCTGGAACAGCTCGCCGAGCAGTTCCAGTACGTGGTGGTGGACACAGCTCCGGGCCTGCCCGAAATCGGCCTCGCGGCCATGGAGCAGTGCACGGATGTGGTTTGGGTCAGCGGCATGGACATCCCCAGCGTCCGCGGCCTGCGCTCCGGCCTGGACGTGCTGCGCCAGCTGGACATCCTCCCGGAGACCCGCCACGTGGTGCTGAACATGGCCGATTCCAAGCTGGGGCTCACCGTCCAGGACCTCGAATCGACCATTGGGGCACCCGTGGACGTCAGCATTCCGAGGTCCCGCGCAGTGGCCCTGTCCACCAACCGCGGCATCCCCGTCCTCCAGGAGTCCGCCAAGGACCCGGCAACCAAGGGCCTGAACCAGCTCGTCAACCGGTTCAACCCCGCCTGGCGGGCCACATCGCAACGCAAACTGCACCGAAGGGTAGTGGTCTAGATGAAACTTTCAGAGCGCATCAGCGCAGCCCAGGCCAAGTCGCCCTCACGCACCCAAACCATTGCCCCGTCGTCGCCGGCTTCCCGCACAGCCACCGCAACCCTCGAGATGGACCGCCCGGAACTGCCCACCCGGCAGCCGGAACCGTGGACACCGCCAGCACCGGCAAAGCGGACGACGACGGCGGCACCGGCTGCCGCCGTCGTCGTTCCTCCAGCGGGCACAGACCACGCGGATGAGGTGAAACCGAAAGTCCAGCAGCCCGTGGACGCGTTCGCCGCGTTGAAGGAAAGGGCGGCCACGGCGCTGTTCGAACGCATGGGTTCGCGTTTCAACGACTCTGCCATCACCGAACTGGAGCTCCGGACGTCCGCCCGGGAAGAGCTCACCCGCATCATCGATGCCGAGCAGGTGCCGCTCTCCTCGGAGGAACGCACGCGCCTGGTGCAGGACGTTGCCGACGACGTGCTGGGCTACGGCCCCCTGCAGCGGCTGCTGGACGACCCCGCCGTCACCGAAATCATGGTCAACCGGATGGACCAGATCTACGTGGAGCGCAAGGGCCACCTCACCCTGGCCGACTCCCGCTTCAGCTCGGAAGAACACCTGCGGAAGGTCATCGAGCGCATCGTGTCCAAAGTGGGCCGCCGCATTGACGAGTCCTCTCCCCTGGTGGATGCCCGGCTGGAGGACGGTTCCCGAGTCAACGCGGTGATCCCGCCACTGGCCGTGGGCGGATCGTCACTGACCATCCGGAAGTTCAGCAAGGTTCCCCTCACCGTCCGGAACCTGATCGACTTCGGAACGCTGACTCCGGAAATGGCGGAGCTCCTGAACGCGTGCGTCAAAGCCAAGCTCAACATCATCGTCTCGGGCGGAACGGGAACCGGTAAAACCACCCTGCTGAACGTGCTTTCGTCCTTCCTGCCCTCGGACGAACGGATCGTCACCATCGAGGACGCCGTGGAACTGCAGATCCAGCAGGCGCACGTGGTCCGGCTGGAGAGCCGTCCGCCCAACACCGAGGGCAAGGGCGAGGTGACCATCCGTGAACTGCTGCGCAACTCGCTGCGTATGCGCCCCGACCGCATCGTGGTGGGCGAGGTCCGCGGCGGCGAGTCACTGGACATGCTCCAGGCGATGAACACCGGCCACGACGGTTCTCTCTCCACGGTGCACTCCAATTCCCCGCGTGACGCCGTGGCGCGCCTTGAAACCCTGGTGCTCATGGCCGGGATGGACCTGCCGCTGCGGGCGATCCGGGAACAAATAGCTTCCGCGGTGAACCTGATCGTCCAGATTTCGCGGCTGCGTGACGGCAGCCGCCGCATCACCCACGTAACCGAGGTCCAGGGCATGGAAGGCGACATCGTCACCCTCCAGGACGCGTTCGTCTTCGACTACTCGGCCGGCGTCGACGCCCAGGGCCGCTTCCTCGGACGCCCGGTGGCCACCGGGATCCGCCCGCGCTTCATCGACCGCTTCGAGGACCTCGGCATCCACGTCTCCCCCGCAGTCTTCGCCACGCCCGGCAGCCCGGCCGGGCCTGCAGGCCACTCCGGCCAGGCGGGCCACTCCGGCCAGGGAATCGCGTAGGGACGCCGCCGTGCTCATCACTGTCGGAGCCGCGCTCCTCTTCCTCGCACCACTGCTTCTGGGCGTGGCGCTGCTGATCCCCGGTGCTCCGGAGATCGCCCTCAGCCGCCGCCGTCCCTATGACTCTGACCCGCCGTCACGGCTGACGCGCCTGGCAAACATCACGGTCGGAACCCTGGACCGCTTCCTGGCAGCCAGGAACCTGCGCCTCTACAACCGGGAGACCCTGGAAACTGCCGGCGTCCGGCTCAGCCAGGCCGAGTTCATCGTCCTGGTGATGGCCGGTGCCATCGTGGGCGCCCTGGTGGGCCTGGTTATCGGCGTGCCCGTGGTCTCCATCCTGCTTGTCATCCTCGCGCCGTTCGTGGGGCACCTGGTTTTGGGCTTCCTCGCCGGGAAGAGGCGGGCCAGGTTCGACCAGCAGCTCGGCGACACCCTCCAGCTCCTCGCCGGAGGGCTGCGGGCAGGCCACAGCATCCTGCGCGCCATCGACGCCGCCGCCGCCGAGTCACAAAGCCCCACCTCGGAAGAGATGCGCCGGGTCATCACGGAAACAAGCCTGGGCCGCGACCTGCTGGCCTCCCTGACGGACACCTCGGAACGCATGAAGAACGAGGACTTCGTCTGGATCGCGCAGGCTATCCAGATCAACCGCGAAGTGGGCGGCAACCTGGCTGAGGTCCTGGACCAGGTCAATGAGACGATCCGCGAGCGGTCCGAAATCAAGGGACACATCAAGGCACTTGCGGCCGAGGGGAAGTTCTCCGCCTACATCCTGATCGCCATGCCCATCGGCATTGTACTGATGCTCATGGCAGTGAACCCCGGCTACATGGATGCGATGTTCACCCATCCGCTGGGTTGGGCCATGATCGCAGCGTCCGTGGTCTTTATGACCATCGGCAGCCTGTGGATGCGCAAAATCATCGATCTGAAGTTCTGAGGCGACCATGAATCCCGTGGTGCTGTCCTCACTCCTCCTGGTCGGCCTCCCGATCGGCTACCTGGCCTGGTCCGTCCTGTCCGTGGACCGCAAGGCCCGAAGCGCAACGGTGGCTATCCTGACGCGTGGCAGGAGGGCGGTCGAGGTCCCCGACAAAGCACGGAGCGGCCTCCTCGACAGGATCGGTTACGGCCTGGCCCCCGCGGCCTACGTCCGGAAACTCGACCGGTTACTCTCCCTGGCCGGCCGGCCTGCTGCGTGGCCCCTGGGGCGCATCCTCGCGGCAAAGCCCGCCCTCGGCCTGGTGGGAGCGTCCCTTTTCATCCTTATCAGCATCAGCAGCCCCAAACCCATCATCAAGCTTGCCGGCCTGTTCCTGCTCTTCCTGGGCTACTTCATCCCGGACCTGCTCCTCTACAGCAAGGGCATGGAGCGCCAAAAGGCCATGCAGCTGGAACTCGCCAATACCCTGGACCAGATGCTCATCTCAGTGGAAGCGGGCTTGGGCTTCGAGGGTGCCATGGCCCGTGCAGGGGAAAACGGCAAAGGGCCGCTGGCCGAAGAAATCATCCGAACCCTGCAGGACATGCAGGTGGGACGCAGCCGCCGGGAGTCGTACCTCGCGCTTGCCGAACGAACGAACATCCCGGAGCTGCGCAGCTTCGTCCAGGCCATCGTCCAGGCTGACACCTACGGTATTGCCATCAGCCGGGTCCTCCGGATCCAGGCCAAAGTGATGCGGGTGAAGCGACGGCAACGTGCGGAGGAAAAAGCCATGAAGCTGCCGGTGATGATCCTGTTCCCGCTCCTGTTCTTCATTTTTCCGGTCCTGTTCATCGCAATTCTCGGTCCCGCCGTCATTAACACCGTTGTCACATTCAGCGGGCAGTAAGGTGCCCAAGTGACAGCCGTCACCCCCTGATAACCCAAGAGACTCAAGGTTTCCACAAGATCTGCCGAAGTCGAGTGAATTGACAGATTCAGGAAGTAGCGTTGTCATATGTCCATTTCAGGCAGTTCCACCGAAGGCGAGGGCACACATCAAATCCCCGCCCTGTGCCCGGCCGCAGCTGCCGCGGGCACTGAAGCAGGCGTGGCTTTTGAGGACATCCCCCTGGTGGACCTCCTGGTGCTGCAGGACCTCGAGACCCAGCTGGCCCAGCCGGCCGTCGCGAAGAAGTTCGCCCTGGACTACATCGAGATCTGGGAACAGCGCTATCTCAACCTGACGAACGCGATCTCCGGCCAGGACCTCACCACTGCCCTGGACGCAGCCATCAGCCTGAAGATCGGCTCGGCGATGGTAGGGGGCCTCCGCCTTGCCCGCCTGGCGGAAGACATCGAGAGCGTGATCCGTTCAGGGAGCTGGGACAAAGGCCAGTTAATGCTCGCCTGCGTCTCCGACCTCGGCCACGAAACGGTTGCCCGGCTCCGCCAAAGCTACCTGCCGGCCGGCTAGGCCAGGGGCAAGCCGGCCGGCAGGCCGGGTAGGCTGCCGCCAGCCGCTAGAGTTTGCCCGCTCCGAGCCGGTACCCGACTCCGCGGACCGTCTGCAGCAATTGCGGCGAATGGGTGTCTTCGTGGAGTTTCTTTCGAAGGTTCCCGATGTGGACTTCCACGGCCCGCTCGTCGGCCTCGCTGATATAGGTGTTGTCCTGGTAGTAATCCCCCCGAACCACCTTCACCAGGTCCGCCCGGGTGCATACTGCCCCGCCAGCCCGCAGGAGTTCCTCCAGCAGGACAAACTCGCTGCGGGTGAGCTCCAGTTCCTTGCCCGCCAGTTCAGCGGACCTGGTCCGGGGGCTGAGCCGCAGGTCCCTGTGCTCCAGTACGTCCTTTGATCCTGTTCCCGTTGCTGCAAGCGGTATCGGCGCATCCGGCGTCGGTCTCTGGGCGTGGCCGTTCCGCGGCCGCCGCATCATGGCCGCCACCCTTGCCCGGAGCTCCAGCGGACGGAACGGCTTAGTGATGTAATCGTCCGCGCCCGAGTGCAGCGCGGTCAGCATGTCCGGCTCCTCAGTCCGTCCGGTCAGCATCACCACGTAGGCGTCACTGAACTGCCTGATGCGCCGCAGCACCTCGTATCCGTCGATATCCGGCAGGCCAACATCCAAAGTGACAACATTCGCGTGCTGATGTCGGACCAATTCCACGCCCTCGCGGCCGTCCGAGGCGGTATGCACCTCAAAACCCGCTTGAAGGAAGACCGATTCCAACAAGTTACGTATGTCCTTGTCATCCTCGACAACCACAGCTACTCCCAGATCGCTCATGGCCAAACCCCATACATCCCCAGAGACCCCATGCAGGCACCTGCCCATCGCAAATGCCTGTTACACCCCCCGAGGGACTAGGCTACAAGAAATCTCGCCTTTAGTCGGCTGTTTTTGCGCAGCAAATTCTAAAATGTCAATTAGCGTGACTTTCACGTTAACTTTGTCCCCAGGAAAGGCCGGGCGCTTTATGCGCTGCCCCATCGGTATCTATTTCCGCAGTGCCCTGGTCAGTTCGGCACGGGCCAGCAGCTCGCTGTCCGAGGGATAGGCTACTTCCTCAAGCACCAGGGGATGCGGCGCGGACAGCACGGATTTGGCGTCGCGTTTCTGCTCCAGCAACCGCTCGTAGAGCCACCCCGGTTTCTCGGCCCCGGACCCGACATACAGGGCCGAACCCACCAGCGCCCGCACCATGTTGTGGCAGAACGCGTCAGCCTGCACTGTGGCCACGATGACGCCGTCGGTCCCCCGCGCGAATTCAAACCGCTGAAGCTCCCGGATGGTGGTGGAGCCTTCCCGGGGCTTGCAGTAGGAGCGGAAGTTCTGCAGCCCCAGGAGCTTGGATGCCCCCTCATTCAATAGCGACACATCGAGTTGCTCCTTGTGCCACAGCGTGGAATACCTGCCCAACGGATCCCACAGCGCCGGACCGTCCGCGATGCGGTAGCTGTACCGGCGCCACAGGGCCGAGAACCGTGCGTCGAAACCTTCAGGCGCCACAGTAACGCTGTGCACTTCAATCGCGCCGGTCAGGTCGCCCAGTCCCCGGCTCAGTGCCCCGCGCAGGCGCCGCAGCAGGGCGACGGCGGGATCCAGTTCGACGCCGCGGTTCAGTCCCTGCCACTCCTCTTCGGTGAGGTCCAGGTGAACCACCTGCCCCCGCGCATGCACGCCGGCGTCGGTGCGGCCGGCGACGGTGACCCGAACCTTGCGCCTGATCAGGAGCGCCAGCGCGCTCTCCAGGACGCCCTGGACTGTCCGCAGGCCGGGCTGCACAGCCCACCCGCTAAAGGGGCCGCCGTCGTAAGCCAAATCCAAACGGATACGCAAAAACCCGCCGCCCCCCAAAATGGGGGCAGCGGGTTTCTGGTGGTTCATAGACTTAAGTCTAAGCCAAGGATTTAGCGAATTACTTCGCGTCCTTTTCCTCAGCAGCCGGCTTCTCAGCAGCTTCCTCAGCGGCCGGGGCCTCTTCGGTTTCAGCAGCCTCAGCCTTGGGGGCTTCCGCAGCTTCGGCTTCCGGAGCAGCTTCGGTCTCAGCGACCTCAGTCTCGGCGACCGGAGCAGCAGCAGCTTCCTTCTTGTCGGCATCGCGCTTCGCAGCGGACGTAGCCTCAGCTACGACGGCCTGCTTGGCGGAAACCGGCTCAAGGACGAGCTCGATGACAGCCATGGGAGCGTTGTCGCCCTTGCGGTTGCCGATCTTGGTGATGCGGGTGTAGCCGCCATCGCGGTTCTCCACTGCCTGTGCAATGTCGGTGAACAGCTCGTGGACAACGCCCTTGTTGCTGATCAGGCCGAGTACACGACGGCGGGAAGCGAGGTCGCCGCGCTTGGCGAAGGTCACCAGACGCTCTGCGTACGGCTTCAGGCGCTTGGCCTTGGTCACCGTGGTGGTGATCCGCTTGTGCTCGAACAGTGCTGC
Source organism: Arthrobacter sp. PvP103 (assembly GCF_017833075.1). Lineage (NCBI taxonomy): Bacteria > Bacillati > Actinomycetota > Actinomycetes > Micrococcales > Micrococcaceae > Arthrobacter > Arthrobacter sp. PvP103. The sequence continues at coordinate 1,039,626 of NZ_JAFIBQ010000001.1, forward strand.
TGCCAGGTTCGCGAGCATAAGACGCTCGTGAGCCGGGCCGCCTCCGAGGCGCGGACCCTTAGTGGGGGTAGGCATAATTGTTTCTCCTCATATGGAAGCCGGTGGGCTGCGCACACCATGGTGCATCCAGCCAGCCGGCCAAGATCTGCTTGTTAGAGCTCGTCGTCGCTGAACGCGGCGTCGTCCTCTTCGATGGCTGCGGCGCGTGCTGCCAGGTCGAAACCGGGAGGCGAGTCCTTGAGGGACAGGCCCAGTTCAACCAGCTTGGCCTTGACCTCGTCGATGGACTTCGCACCGAAGTTACGGATGTCCATCAGGTCGGCCTCGGAGCGGGCAACGAGTTCACCCACGGTGTGGATGCCCTCACGCTTGAGGCAGTTGTAGGAACGGACGGTGAGGTCCAGATCCTCGATCGGCAGGGCCATGTCAGCTGCCAGGGCAGCGTCAGTCGGCGACGGGCCAATCTCGATACCTTCAGCTGCGGTGTTCAGCTCGCGGGCCAGACCGAACAGTTCCACCAGGGTGGTGCCTGCCGAAGCGACGGCATCGCGCGGGGCGATTGCCTGCTTGGTCTCGACGTCGACAATCAGCTTGTCGAAGTCAGTGCGCTGCTCAACACGGGTGGCTTCCACGCGGAAAGTAACCTTCAGCACCGGCGAGTAGATCGAGTCGACCGGAATGCGGCCGATCTCGGAGTCGCCGGACTTGTTCTGAGCTGCCGAAACGTAGCCGCGGCCGCGCTCGATGGTCAGTTCGAGTTCGAACTTGCCCTTCGAGTTCAGCGTGGCAATGTGCAGATCCGGGTTGTGGAATTCGACGCCGGCCGGCGGAGCGATGTCCGCGGCGGTGACGACTCCCGGGCCCTGCTTGCGCAGGTAAGCAACAACCGGCTCGTCGTGCTCGGAGGAAACCGACAGGTTCTTGATGTTCAGGATGATCTCAGTGACATCTTCCTTGACACCCGGAACCGTGGTGAACTCGTGCAGCACGCCATCGATCCGGATGCTGGTTACAGCAGCGCCCGGGATGGAGGAGAGCAGGGTACGGCGGAGGGAGTTTCCGAGAGTGTATCCAAAGCCCGGCTCCAGCGGTTCAATGATGAAACGGGAGCGGTTTTCGGAGACGACCTCTTCAGAGAGGGTGGGGCGCTGTGCAATGAGCACTTAGGTTTCCTTTCGGCGAGCATCCGCTATATGACGCAACACAGGTGGTGGAAATTCGGTCTGAAGACTTAACGCGGCTGGGCCTGCCCGGACCCGTGAAGGTCCGGGCAAGCTCCAGCTGCTGGAAACGTCTTAGACGCGGCGGCGCTTCGGCGGGCGGCAGCCGTTGTGCGCGGCGGGGGTGACGTCCTGGATGGAGCCAACCTCCAGGCCGGCGGCCTGCAGCGAGCGGATTGCGGTTTCGCGGCCCGAACCCGGTCCCTTGACGAACACGTCGACCTTCTTCAGGCCGTGCTCCTGGGCGCGCTTTGCAGCAGCTTCGGCAGCCATCTGGGCAGCGAACGGGGTGGACTTACGTGAGCCCTTGAAGCCAACCTCACCGGCAGAAGCCCAGGAGATGACAGCACCGTTCGGATCCGTGATGGAAACGATGGTGTTGTTAAAGGTGCTCTTGATGTGCGCCTGGCCAAGCGCGATATTCTTCTTGTCCTTCTTACGCGGCTTGCGAACCGCGCCACGAGTCTTCGGGGGCATTATTTCTCCTACAGAAAGTTATCGGGGGAAAGTCAGCGGCTATTTCTAGCGGCCGGCTTTCTTCTTGCCGGCGACGGTGCGCTTCGGACCCTTGCGGGTACGAGCGTTGGTCTTCGTACGCTGACCGCGTACGGGCAGGCCCTTGCGGTGACGCAGGCCTTCGTAGCTGCCGATTTCAACCTTGCGGCGGATATCAGCGGCCACTTCGCGGCGAAGGTCACCCTCAACCTTGTAGTTGCCTTCAATGTAGTCACGCAGCTCAACCAGCTGTGCGTCGGTCAGGTCCTTGACCCGAACGTCAGCGCTGATGCCGGTAGCAGCCAGGGTTTCGTGTGCACGGGTCTTGCCCACGCCGTAGATGTAAGTAAGCGCAATTTCCAACCGCTTTTCGCGGGGAATGTCTACGCCAGCGAGACGAGCCATAGTGGCGGTACTCCTTGTATAAACCGGAGGTCGTAGGCAGTACACCCGCACTTTCAGTGCGGCCCCAGCCTCCGACCGGGGGTTAGCTGTCCGGGCTCTGTCGAGCGAATGTCCCAGTTCAGCTTGTGCTGCCTTTATTTACTTGCGTGGGTTAGCAACCCAGGGTTTCCCGTGAAGGAAATTAGCCCTGGCGCTGCTTGTGGCGCGGGTTCTCGCAGATCACCATGACCCGGCCATTACGGCGGATCACTTTGCACTTTTCGCAGATCTGCTTGACGCTCGGCTTGACCTTCATGGCGTTCCTTTGCGTGTTGCAGTTGGTCAGCTGGACCGGCCTTCGGCTAAAGCTCTGGCCGCCCAGTGTTTACTTGTAGCGGTAGACGATACGACCACGTGTAAGGTCGTACGGGCTCAGCTCCACCACTACCCGGTCCTCAGGGAGAATCCTGATGTAGTGCTGGCGCATTTTTCCAGAGATGTGCGCCAGAACGATGTGCTTGTTGGTGAGCTCAACGCGAAACATCGCATTAGGCAGCGCCTCAGTCACAACGCCCTCGATCTCAATGACCCCGTCCTTCTTGGCCATACCCTCCGCTAACTGTTGTTGTCGCAGCCTTCCGATTGGCACCGGACATGACTGCGAACGTTTTTGATTGATTGGCTTCTGCCTTATGACCGCAAAAGGGCACAAACAGGGCAGACAACCAACAGACAACACTACGCCATCTCGGCGGGAATGTTAAATCGGACCATGGTAGCGCACCACCGGGCCATACGCAGCAAATACCCCCGCCGGCGTTGAGATGCCCTCGGCCCGGGAGACGCCGTCCAGGATGGCTTCCGTCACGACGTCCGCTGCCGCGCTCTGCAGCGTGATGAGGCTGAACTGCCGGGCAGCGTCAGAGCTGCGGTCAAGTTCGACGGCGCCCGTCGCCAGGGCGAACACGGTGTCGCCGTCCGCCAGGGTGTGGGACGGATTCAGCGCCCGGGCCAGCCCGGCATGGCACGCAGAGGCGGTGCGCTTGCACTCCACCTTGTTGAGGACAGCGTTGGTAGCGACAACGACGAGGGTTGTGTTGAGGGGTGGCGGCTGGGCATTCCGGCCGGGCCCGGCTTCGGCCCGCTCCGGCGATGTGCCCAAGGGCAGTCCCACTGCATTCACGACCGCAAGGGCTCCAATCACGACTCCGTTGTCTAAAGTAATCGAGGCCGTGCCGACTCCGCCCTTATACGTCCCTCTTCCGAGGACGGCTCCGGTGCCGGCGCCCACGTTGCCGCGTTCGACGTCGTGCCCTTCCGTTTGGGCGGCAGCGGCGGCAGTTGCCACGTAACCCATCTCCTCGTCGGGACGGGCGGAGAAGTCACCGCCGCGGCCCAGGTCGAAGATGGCGGCGGCCGGGACGATCGGCACCAGTCCCCCGGGCACGGCGAATCCCCGGCCGTTTTCCTCGCACCAGCGCTTGGCACCGTGCGCGGCCACGAGCCCGAAAGCGCTCCCTCCGGTAAGCACCACGGCATCCACGCGCTGGGAAAGCGTGGCGGGATCCAGTGAATCCGTTTCATGAGTGGCCGGGCCTCCGCCGCGGACGTCAACTGAGCCGACGGTGCCGGGCGGCGGGAGCACCACAGTCACCCCGGTGAGCCAGCCGCTGTCGGACTCCGCGCCGTCGGACTCCCGTCCAGACCCGGCTCTTTGCACATGGCCCACCCGGATTCCGGTGACGTCGGTGATCGCTCCCATGGCTCCATTGTGCGCCCTGCGCAAAACTGAGGGTACGCTCCCGGGCATTCCGCGACCCGCGGGGCCAACTCCGTCAGGCAAAACAAACGTTATGTAATACTGCAAGCAACACGGCGTTAACGGGCAAGGAAGCCTTGACTAACAATCCTCGGACGAGGGCTTGTGCGGGGTTCTGCCCACCAACCATGTGGTGAAGTGAAGCTAAATCCCCACGCCCACTGGCCTGCAGTACGCAGGCCCGGATCCGTTAGAGACCGAATGACAAGACAACTGACCGACAGGCCACCCGCCGTCGCGGAAGCCGGTCCGGCCCTCCGGCGCCGGCCCAAATGGTCCGGCCGGACCCGCCGGGACTTCTTCGTGTTCCTGGCCCTCGCACTGCCCAACCTGGTGCTGATCGGGGTTTTCACGTACCTCCCGCTCATCAACAACATTTACTACTCCACCTTGGACTGGACGCTGGGATCGGCGTCCGCCACCGTGGTGGGGCTGGACAACTACGTCACGTTCTTCACCAGCTCCGATGCCGCCAAGGTGCTCGGCACCACAGCTGTCTTCACCGTCGTCACCGTCGGCGGTTCCATGGTGCTGGGCCTGCTGATCGCACTTGCGCTGAATTCCAAGGTCCGCGGCACCACATTTGCCCGTTCTGCGGTTTTCGCCCCCTACGTGCTCAGCGGCGTGGGCGTGGGCCTGGTCTGGCTGTTCATCTTTGATCCCGGCTACGGCGTCCTGGCCTGGGTCCTCCGCGGGCTGGGCCAGCAGAGTCCGCAATGGATCAATGATCCGCAGCTCTCGCTGGTCATGGTGATCATCGTGTACATCTGGAAGAACCTGGGCTACTGCGCGGTGGTGTACCTCGCGGGGCTCCAGTCGCTCCCGCAGGACGTCATGGAGGCAGCATCCCTGGACGGCGCCAACGGCTTCCGGCGCTTCCTGAGCATGTCCGTCCCGTTGCTCTCCCCCACCACCTTCTTCCTGCTGATCACCACCATGCTCAGCTCGTTGCAGGCGTTCGACCTGATCAGGATCATGACACCCCTGGGCAACGGCACCAGCACACTGATCTACGAGGCCTACCTCCAGGCATTCGGTGCCTTCAACAGGGCCGGATATTCGGCATCCATCTCGGTGGTGCTCTTCGCCATCCTGCTCATCATCACCGTGCTGCAGCTGCGGTTCGTCGAACGGAAGGTGCACTACTCATGAGCACGCACCGGCCACTGTCCCGCGCCAACATTGTCCAGACCATTGCCGGCGGCTACGTCCCGCTGATCCTGGCTACCCTGGTGGTCTTCCTGCCGCTGCTCTGGATGATCCTGAGCTCGTTCAAGCAGCCCGGCGAGATCATCACCATGGACCTGAAAATCCTCCCGGAGAGCGTGAACCTGGAGAACTACAACATCGCCATGACCACGGTGCCCTTCGCGCAGTTCTTCCTTAACAGCACCATCGTCACGCTGGTGGGCGCCACCGTCAAAGTGCTGCTGGCCATCCTCACCGCCTACGCCCTGGTATTTGTGCGTTTCCCGTTCAAGAACGCCATCTTCGTGCTGATCCTTGTCGCCCTGATGGTGCCGCCGCAGGTGTCCATCCTGCCCAACTACATCCTCATCGCCGGGATGGGCGGCAAGAACACCCTCTGGGGCATCATCCTGCCCGGACTGGGCACCGCCTTCGGCACCTTCCTGCTGCGGCAGCACTTCATGACGCTGCCGGCCTCCATCCTCGAATCCGCGGAGATCGACGGCGCAGGCCACTGGCGCAGGCTCTGGCGGATCGTGGTCCCGGTGTCCGTCCCTTCGATAGCCACCGTTGCCCTGGTCACCGTGGTCAGCGAGTGGAACGACTACATCTGGCCGCTCATCATCACGGACCGCCCCGAAACCATGACCCTTCCCGTGGGCCTGACGCTGCTGCAGAACTCCGAAGGGAACGGGTCCGGCTGGGGCATCCTCATGGCCGGTGCCGTGCTGGTGATCGTCCCCATCCTGGTGGTGTTCGCAGCACTCCAGCGCTACATCGTGGCCGGCCTCACCCAAGGCAGCGTCACCGGCTAGGACCGTGTTCCCTGTCCGGTGCACCACAGTTGCCCCCGCGCCACCCGTCACCCAACCCGTACAACGAGTCAGCACAAGCAATCACCTTTGAGAGGATCCACAATGGGTATGAATCTTGACCGCAGGCATTTCCTGGGGCTTGCCGGCGCAGGAGCCGGTGCCGCTGCGCTGGCAGCGTGCGGCGGCCCGTCCACCGGCGGAACAACGCCTGCAAGCGAAGCCGCCGAGATCGACTTCAGCGGCGTCAAGCCTGCCGCCTCCATCGACTTCTGGACGAGCCACCCGGGCAAGTCCCAGGACGTCGAAAAATCCATCATCGCCAAGTTCCACGCCAAGTTCCCGGACATCAAGGTGAACCTGGTCACCGCCGGTGCCAACTATGAGGAGATTGCACAGAAGTTCCAGACCTCGCAGGCCGCCAAGGAGGCACTGCCGGGCCTTGTGGTGCTCTCCGATGTGTGGTGGTTCCGCTACTTCACGAACGGCAACATCATTCCGCTGGACGGACTGGTGAAACAGCTGGATATCAAGGTGGACGACTTCCAGAAGTCCCTCGTGGCCGACTACCAGTACGACGACAAGCAGTGGGCCCTCCCCTACGGCCGTTCGACGCCGCTCTTCTACTACAACAAGGACCACTTCAAGGCGGCCGGCCTCCCGGACCGGGCACCGAAAACCTGGCAGGAATTCGCCGAGTGGGCGCCCAAGCTGAAGGCAAGCTCCGGCGCGCAGTACGCCTACATCTACCCGGCGCTGGCCGGCTATGCGGGCTGGACCCTGCAGAACAACCTCTGGGGATGGGGCGGCAGCTGGTCCAACGAGTGGACCATCAACTGCGACTCGGCGGAATCGGTGGAGGCCCTGCAGTGGGCCCAGGATTCCATCTACAAGGACGGCTGGGCGGGTGTTTCCTCGAAGGAGGCCGCTGACGACTTCGCCGCGGGCATCACATCCTCCACCATCTCGTCCACAGGGTCCCTGCTCGGTGTGCTGAAGTCCGCCAAGTTCAACGTGGGCGTGGGCTTCCTGCCGGGCGGCCCCAAGGTGGAAAGCGGCGTGTGCCCCACCGGTGGTGCCGGCCTGGGCATTCCCAGCGGTGTGAGCAAGGAAGTGCAGCTGGCTGCGGGCACCTTCCTGAAGTTCATGACCGAGCCGGAAAGCACCGCGGAATTCTCTGCGGCAACGGGCTACATGCCTACGCGTGTTTCGGCCGACATGACGTCGGTACTGGCCAAGACGCCGCAGATCAAGACGGCCATGGACCAGCTCGCGGTCACCCGGGTCCAGGACAACGCCCGCGTGTTCCTGCCCGGCGCAGACCAGGAAATGGCCAAGGCCGCAGCGAAGATCCTCACCCAGCAGGGCGACGTGAAGGCCACCATGACCGCGTTGAAGTCCACGCTGGAGGGCATCTACACGAAGGACGTCAAGCCCAAGCTCAAGAGCTGACGCATCCTTTCCTGACCCGCGGACTCGACGCGCAAAAAGTCCCGCGATACGCAAAATCCTTGGCGCACCCGTTATTTCGGGTGCGCCAAGGATTTTCTGCGTCGCCAGGGATTTTCTGCGTCGGCAGGGATTTTGCGCGTCGCCGCGGTCGCGTCGCCGTTTGCCGGGGACCTACGGGATCGGGACGGGGACCACGCCCAGCGGCGCAAGGCGCTCCGCACCGCCGTCGGGCGCGGAAAGAACCCAGATGCCCTTTTCATGGACGGCCACTGAGTGCTCCCACTGGCACGAGCGCTTGCCGTCGGTGGTCACGACGGTCCAGTCGTCCTCGAGCACGGCCGTGTCAATGCTGCCTCGGACCAGCATGGGCTCAATGGCCAGGCACAGTCCGGGCCGGATCTTGGGCCCGCGGTGGCTGGTCCGGTAGTTCAGCACATCCGGTGCCATGTGCATTTCGGAGCCGATGCCGTGGCCCACGTAGTCTTCGAGGATGCCCAGCGGCTTGCCCGGGACGGAGGAGACGTAATCGTCCACGGCGCAGCCGATATCCCCGACGAATTTTCCGGTGGCCAGCGCCGCGATGCCGCGCCACATGGCTTCCTCGGTGACTTCGGACAACCGGACGTCTTCGGGGTCCGGGGTGCCCACAATCACGGTGCGGGCGGAGTCGGAGTGCCAGCCGTTAACGATCGCGCCGCCGTCGATCGAGATGATGTCGCCGTCGTTCAGTACGCGGGCGCCCGGGATCCCGTGAACCACTTCCTCGTTGACCGAGGTGCAGATGGTGGCCGGGAACCCGTGGTAGCCGAGGAAGTTGGACTTGGCGCCCGCCTCGTCCAGGACTGCGCGGAAGACGGCGTCCAGCTGCGCCGTGGTGGCGCCGGGTACAGCTGCCGCCACCGCAGCGTCCAAGGCGCGGCTCAGGACCAGGCCGGCCTCGTGCATGATGCGCATTTGGGCGTTGGTTTTGTATTCGATCCGGGGCTGTCCGAATGCCATTTATACCTCAGTGCTTCGTCTCGCTGGCGGGATGCTTTCATCCCAGGTCTCTGATCCATTCTCCCGCACCTGCGAAGCTGCTCGGGACAGGGACAACACCCAGCTCCTCCCGCAGGCGGCTCGTGGAGTAGGTGCGCTCGAAGCCGAGCTGGCTCACGGCGTACCGTGTGAGCCGCGGCGGCTTGCGCGTCACGCCTGCCACCGCCTCGAGGGATGCCGCCAGCGTCATCGCCGCGCGCATCGGGATGAAGGCGAGTTCGACGCCGGAACGGCCGGTGTTGTCCAGTACCTCCCGCAGGACCTGGCCGAGTGCCACGGGCCGGTGGTCGGCGACGTTGACGGGGCCGGCCGCCTCCGAGGTGCAGGCGGCGAGCGCCGCCCGGGCCAGGTTCCCGATGGACGTCAGCTGGTGCCGGACGTCCGGTCCGCCGACGCTCAGCAGCCGGTTATGGTTCACGTTGCTGATGAGGCGGGGCAGAAGCGTCCGGTCCCCCGGACCGTACACCCCGTGGGGCCGGAGGATCAGCGCATTGCGGTGGCGCGCTGCCGCGGCCTCCGCCATGGCTTTCGAACCGGAGTAGGCGTTCAGGTACCGTCCGGCGACCGGATCTTCCGCCCGGTCCACGCAGGGCTGCCACCACGGGTAGACGCTGGAGCTTGAAATGTGGACCAACCGCGCCCCCGGGAAGGTCGCGGCCACGGCCTCGGTCCCGAGGACGTTGACGCGGTGGAAGAGCTGGGGCGGACCCCAGTCGGCCACGTGCGCGCCGGCATGCACGACGGCGTCGACTTCCGGCGGGTTGGACAGTGGCCCGCCGCTAAGGTCCCAGACGCTGAGTCCGGGGAGAAGGCGGCGGCCGTACCGGATCACTTCCCAGCCGCGGTCCTCCGCAGCTTGGGCAACAGCTCCGCCGACGAAGCCGCTGGCCCCGGTCACGGCGATCCTCATGGTGTGCCCTCCGGCGGCCTGCCTCGTGACCGAAGGTCGTAGAAGAGAGCCCGCAGGGCAATCCGGTCGGGTTTGCGGTGCCGGCCGGCAACCGGCAGCCGGGGCATGACTTCTATTCGGTCAGGGAGCGCTGATTCGTCGATGAGTTTCGGCAGCTGCCGGCGCAGCGTCTGCTGGAGCGCGTCCGGGCTCCGTCCGTGTTGCGGTTCGACGGCGAGCCACACCGTTTCGTCGCCGATGCCGTCCTGGACGCCGACCATCACGGCCTGGCCGACACCGTCGATGGCGGCAATAACGGGCTCATACAGGCCGGGGTAGATGTTGGTCTTGCCGCGGATGATCATGTCCTTTTTGCGCCCCAGCATTACCAGCCGGCCGCGGTCCACCCTCACGAGGTCGCCGGTGGCGTGCTCATCCATGGCGTCCTCGCCAAGGTAGCCCAGGCACATGTTCGGCCCGGAGACCATAAGTTCGTGGTCGGCCGCCACCCGGATTCGCACACCAGGCAGCGGTTCGCCGAGGTAGTCGCCCGCGCCGGAGCCGTCCGGGGTCCGGAACTCCGCGGTGCGTCCGGAAGCGAAGTCCAGTTTCTCGCGCCCGTCAGCAACTGCGATGGGCAGCACTTCCGTCATCCCATAGATGCAGTGGAAGCGCACGCCGGGCAGTAACCCCGCAGCCCGCTCCAGGAACGGTGCCAGCACCGGGGCTGCGCCCAGCATCACCGTTTTCAGGGCGTCCGGCCACACCAGCTGTCCTGATTGCACGGCGTCGAGGATCGGCACCAGCTGCGAGGGCACCAGGAACACATGCGTTGCCGCCTGCTGGCCGGGTGAGGATCCCAGTTCGGCCGCGAACCGCAGCGGATCGATCGCAGCGGACAACCCGTACGCCGGCATTGTCCAGTGGGCGCCGGCGATCAGGGCCGGCAGCCCCATCATCAGCTGTTCCGAGTGGATGCGGTCGCCGGCCGCGAACGTGCAGCGTGTGCTCAATTGGCCGAATCCTGCCGCCAGGGTCCCGCGGCTGTGCACCACCCCCTTGGGATTTCCGGTGGTGCCCGACGTGAAGATGATGACCGCTTCCTGCCCCGGCGCGGACGGTACCTCCTGCACCGCCGGCGTCCCGTCCGGCCAGTCGCCGTCGGCGTACTGAGTGCCGGCGTCGTGAGTGCCGGCGTCGTGAGTGCCGCCGTCGTCCTTACCGCCGCGGTGAGCAGCACTGCGGGCGAGGGTACGGATGTTGGTGGACTTCAGCGGGACACCCGGAAGCCACGGACCGGAGTGGAAGTGCCGGACCTCCATGGCCCCGTAGTCCGGAAGCAGCAGTCCGCGCCGCCTGGCCAGGGGCCGCAGCGGGCCGCGCGCGCTGAGCGCATAGAGCAGCGACTCGGAAGCCGCCCACCGCGGGGACGCCAGAGCCGTCCTGTTCCGGAACAGTTCGGGGCCGACCCCGGGATCGATGAACACAATGGCCCCGCCGGCCCGGACGGCAGCCAGCGCGAGCGTGAATGCGGCCGGACCCGGCCGCACCGAAAACAACAGCCGTTCGCCCGGACCGAAGCCCTCACGCCGCAGGCCTGCGGCGGTGGATTCGATCCCGGCGGCAAGGTCCCGGTAGCTGATGGTCTTTCCCGGCCTGCCGCTGCGCCTGCCGGGTGCCGTGATGGCCGGATGGGCCGGGTACTTCGAGGCGGCCTCGTACACGGCGGCAATGAGGTCGTCCGGCAGGTCAGTTTGCACGGGCCAGCTCCAACGTTTTGTAGTGCGGGATGAGCACGTTCCGGCTGACCGTTCGGGAGCGGACGCGCCACGGATCGCGGCGGTACTCATCCAGGAGGACGGCCATGGCGGAGTTGATTTCGGCCATGGCCAGGGGCATACCGATGCAGAAGTGGGCTCCCGCCCCGAACCAGAGCTGGCGGGCCGCGGGCGGGATGGGCCTCCGCGGGTCAAAACCGCCCAGGCTTTTGACGGCGTGCACGGTGGATAGCAGGATCCGGTCCCCTGGCCTGATCCGGACACCGCCCAGCTGCCCGTCCGTCGTCGCCTCACGGAGCATCATCGGCGACGGCGCGGTGTACCGAAGGCCCTCATTGACGGCGTCCGGGAGGCCGCTGCGGTCAGCTGCCAGCCCGGGCAGCCTGCCGTCGTCGAACAGCATCGCTGCGAGCCGCGGGACGTAGGAGACCAAGGTTTCAGTCCCGGCGATCACAAAGGCGCTGACGATCCCCACCGCTTCGTCCTCGCTGAGCCCCAGGACCCGGAGCCGGCCCGGAAAGCTGGACGGGTCGTCGCTGCGGTAGGCGCTGCGCACGGGTCCGGCCAGTATTTCGACGGCGGCCTTCGCCCTGGTGACCTGCGGCGGCGTCAGCCGGGGCCGGCCCAGCCGCACCAGCGAGGTGATGGAGGTGCCCAGGTTGAAGAGTTCGGTGTCCGGGAGGCGGCCGGGCGCGTCGTCCCGGACACCCAGCAGCCGGCTGATCACTCCGCCGGACAATTCTTTCACCAGTCCTACGAACTCCACCGAGCCGCCGTTCTCCAGCCCAGTAGCCAGTCGGCTGCGGAGTCGTTCCCCCGCCGGGGCCACGATGGCTTGAACGGCGCGGGGGGTGAACAGGCCGTTGAGGCGGCGCCGCAGCTCCAAGTGCTCCTCGCCATGCATGTTCAGCAGGACGCGGGGTCCCACCACTGGGGTCCACAGCGCGCCGGAAGCCCTGGCTCCGGACTTCGAATAGCTGGCATCCATCAGGACCTCCCTGACCAGCGCGGCTTCACTGACCAGTACCCCCAGGCCCGGCAGCCGAACAACGTGCCGGAGCTTCCCCAGCCCGCGGATCAGCGGGTAGGCCACCGGATGGGCCGCAGTGTGCAGCCGCCGCTCCCACATAGCCGCACCGCCCGTGGCGGTGTCCCGCGCCGACGCGGCGCTCACCGGATGTCCACGTGGTCCGGGCGGAACCGGTGGTCCGCGTACCAGGCCAGCGTGTTGGGCAGGCCCCAGGCCCGGACCCGCCGGGAGGATCCAAACACCACCACGTTGCGCCGGAGCGCATAGGCGCGCGTGAGCTTGCGGACGCGGTTGGAGAGTGCCCGGTCCTCGTGCAAGTCCTCGATGCTGGTGCGGGGAAAACCGCCTGCCCGAAGGTACAGCTCCGCGGTGATGGCCATGTTGCAGCCGGGCAGCATCTGGTACGGGCCCAGATACCCCTCCCCCTTGTTGCCCGGCCGGATGCGGCCAAAAAACGAAGCGACCTCCACGGCCAGCAACATGAGCCAGCGGCTGCCCCGGCCCAGCCCTTCGTCCAGCCGCGGGTTGAGCTGCCCGGCAATCATTTCCAGGCCGTCATCAAACGCTTCCATGATGCGCCGGGTCCAGTCAGCGGCAGGGAGGCAGTCCGCGTCGGTGCGGGCCAACCACCGGGCACCGTTCAGGGCGCCGAAACGCATGCCGGTATCGGCAGCTGCGCCCGTTCCCTTTTGCGCCTCGTGAACCAGCCGGATGTCCATTGCAGGGTGCAGCCGGGCAAAACCCGCCACGATTGCCAAGGTAGCGTCCGTGGACCCGTTGTCCACCACCACGAGCGTGAAATCCTTGTGCGTCTGAGCGGCCAGCGCCTGCAATGACTGCAGGATCAGCTTCTCCTCATTCAGGGCCGGCATCGCGACGCACAGCGCCCGCACCGGCGGCTCGCTGCCGGTGACCGGCGGTTCGCTGCCGGGCACCGGCGGTTCGCTGCCGGGGACAGGCGGCGTCACAGTCGCACCACGGCGATGCCCAGGCTGACGCCGCCGGCGAGCCCCACCAGCGCCACCAGGTCGCCGGGGCCGCACCGGCCCAGGTCCTGTGCCACCTTCAGCTGCAGGGGCAGGCTTACCGAGGCCATGTTGCCGTATTCCTCGACCGTCCTGACGAGCTTGTCCGGAGGCACACCGGCCCCGCGGGCAAAGATGTCCCGGTAGGGCGCACTGACCTGGTGGACGCAGACTACGGCGAAGTCCGCCCACGACAGGCCCAGCCGTTCCAGGGTCTCGTCCAGGATTCCCCGCCCCAGGTCCAGGAACGCGTCCTTGAGTTTTTCGCCGTCCATGTTGAAGTACGTCGCTTCGGGATCCCGGGGAGCAACGGAACCGCCGGTGGGAAGTGTTCCCACCGCCCAGTGGCTGCTCTTCGCGGTGAAGCCCGTCCCCAGGACCCGGGGCCCGGCGTCGTCGTCGGGATCCGCCGGTTCCAGCAGTACGGCACAGCCGGCGTCGCTCATGGTGTAGCCCGGAAAGGCAGCGGCGAAAGTCTCCTGGTCCGGAACGGACCAGCGCACGGCCCGGGACGGCGATTCTCCGCTGACCAGGAGCACGCGCCGGTAGCGGCCGGCGCCGATCAGCGCATCGGCCACCTCCAGGCCGTTAAGAATGCTGTTACAGGCGTTCTTGATATCCATCACCGGGCAGCCCACGCCCAGTTTTGCGGCCACCATGTGGCCGGTGGCCGGCTCCACCATGTCCTGGCTCGCCGAAGCAAAGAGTAGGAGGTCGACGTCGGCGGGCTGGAGTCCGCGGTGGGCCAGCAGCTTCGCGGCGGCCACAGCCGCAAGGTCGGACGCCTGCTCGGTCCCGGCCATCACGGACCGTGTCCGGATCCCTGTCAGCCTGCCGATCAGGCCCTTTGGGACACGGAAGCCGGGGCTGGCGGCAGCGAGCTGCTCCTCCAACTGCCCGGTACCCATCCGGCCCGGCGGCACATAGACTTCGAGGCCGGCGATCCTCGCCGCCCCCGGAAGGGTCTGGTTCATGCAGTATCTCCCCACAGACAATGCGTCCGGTGATCTTCCGGCTCCGGTACTGATCGTTTGCCGGCATCCGCCGGCGGCGCCACCGAAGGAGACACCTGGGCAACGGCACCCCGCACGAAAAGGGCGCGTCCCGTACACGATGGTACGGGACGCGCCCTTGCTGGCACTGGAGGCAAGCCGGGTTCGGCGGCCTCGGTGCAAGGCTAATCCTGGATCAGGCCGCCTGTGCTGCCTTTATGGCCTGCATCACGCGGTCGGTGACCTCGTCGATGCCGCCGATGCCGTCAACCTGGGTCAGGATGCCGCGCTCGGCATACTTGGCCACAACAGCCTCGGTCTGCTCGTGGTAGAGATCCAGCCGGTGGCGGATGACGGCTTCATTGTCGTCGCTGCGGCCGGTTTCCTTGGCACGGCCCAGGAGGCGGTGCACCAGTTCCTCGTCATCGGCGGTCAGCTGCAGGACCACGTCCAGCTTCTGCTCACCGTTGGCAAGGATCTCATCGAGATAGTCCACCTGCGCCGTGGTGCGCGGGTAACCGTCCAGGAGGAAGCCGTTCTCGACGTCGTCCTCGCTCAGGCGGTCGCGCACCATCTTGTTGGTGACGCTGTCCGGCACGAAATCGCCGGCATCCATGTACTTCTTGGCCTCGACGCCCAGCGGCGTCTCACCCTTGACGTTGGCGCGGAAGATATCGCCGGTGGAGATCGCAACGACGCCGAGGCGCTCGGAGATCCGATCCGCCTGCGTTCCCTTGCCGGACCCGGGAGGTCCGATAATCAACATTCTCGTCATCGCAAAAGCCCTTCGTAGTGACGTTGTTGTAGCTGCGCGTCAATCTGCTTGACCGTTTCCAGGCCCACGCCCACCATGATCAGGATCGAGGTGCCGCCGAACGGGAAGTTCTGGTTGGCATTGATCAGGACCAGGGCGACCAGCGGGATCAATGCCACGAAGCCCAGGTAGAGGGCGCCGGGCAGGGTGATCCTGGAAAGGACGTACTGCAGATAGTCCGCCGTCGGCTTGCCGGCCCGGATGCCCGGGATGAAGCCGCCGTACTTCTTCATGTTGTCGGAAACCTCTTCAGGATTGAAAGTGATTGCGACATAGAAGTAGGTAAAGAAGACGATCATGGCGAAATAAAGCGCCATGTAGATAGGGTGGTCACCCTTCGTGAGGTTGTTGTTGATCCACTCAACCCAGGGCTGCATCTGTTCGCCCTGCTTGGGCTGGTTGAACTGCGAGATCAGGCCCGGCAGGTACAGCATCGAGGACGCGAAGATGACAGGCACGACGCCGGCCATGTTCACCTTGATGGGAATGTACGTGCTGGTGCCTCCCACGGTCCGCCGCCCGATCATGCGCTTGGCGTACTGCACGGGAATCCTGCGCTGGGATTGCTCCACGAAGACCACGAGTGCGACGGTGAGCAGTCCGATGACCAGCACCATGAAGAAGGTGCCAGGCCCCTGGGCCTTCCAGATGGCACCCAGGGAGGTCGGGAAGCCGGCTGCGATGGAGGTGAAGATGAGCAGCGACATGCCGTTGCCCACGCCCTTCTCCGTCACGAGCTCGCCCATCCACATGATCAGGCCGGTACCGGCCGTCAGGGTGATGATGATGAGGATCGTGGTGATGACGCTTGCGTCGGGGATGATGTCCAGCTGGCAGTTGGGCAGCAACTGGCCGGAACGCGCCAGCGACACCAGCGTCGTGGCGTTCAGCAGGCCCAGGGCAATTGTCAGGTAACGCGTGTACTGGGTCAGCTTGGACTGCCCCGATGCGCCTTCTTCATAGAGCTGCTGGAACCGGGGAATGACCACCCGGAGCAGCTGCACAATAATGCTGGCCGTGATGTACGGCATGATGCCCAACGCGAAGATGGACACCTGCAGCAATGCACCGCCGCTGAACAGGTTGACGAGCTGGTAGATCCCGCCCGAGGTCTGACCGTTCTGCAAGCATTGCTGGACATTCTGGTAGCTCACACCAGGCGAGGGGATGAAGGCACCCAAGCGGAAGATTGTGATGATTCCCAGCGTGAACAACAACTTGCGTCGCAGATCAGGCGTGCGAAAGGCCCGGCCAAATGCGCTAAGCAAGCGTCCTCCTGTTGTGTTAATAAAGTCGTGTGAGATAGGTCAATAAAACCCAACAACCGAGTCTAACGGGTTGATGCGCCCCGCGAACAATCGGTGAGGTCCCAAATGAGAAAAAACTCCCGGTACGCAGGGCCTGGGCCCCGCGTACCGGGAGTTCACAACGGGCGTCTGCCCCGCCGCCCTCTATTAGAGGGCGGTGGTGCTGCCGCCTGCTGCTGCAATCTTTTCTGCGGCGCTGGCCGAGAATGCGTGGACCGTGACGTCAACCTTGACGGTGATGTCTCCGGTGCCCAGCACCTTGACGGGCTGGTTCTTGCGAACGGCACCCTTTTCGACCAGGTTCTCCACGGTGACTGCGCCACCTTCCGGGAACAGCTCGTTGAGCTTGTCCAGGTTTACAACCTGGTACTCAACCCGGAACGGGTTCTTGAAGCCGCGCAGCTTCGGCAGGCGCATGTGCAGCGGCAGCTGGCCGCCGGCAAAGCCAGCCTTGATCTGGTAGCGGGCCTTCGTACCCTTGGTACCGCGACCGGCGGTCTTACCCTTGGAACCTTCACCACGACCAACACGGGTCTTGGCGGTCTTGGCACCCGGGGCGGGACGCAGGTGGTGAACCTTCAGTGCGTTCTGCTTCTCAGCAGCAGCGCCCTGTGCCTTTTCGGCGGTGTTCTTCTCTGCCATTTACTTCGCCTCCTCTACCTTTACCAGGTGCGGAACCGTGTTGAGCATACCCACGGTCACGGCGTCAGCGGTGCGGACAACGGTGTGTCCGATCCGCTTGAGGCCGAGGGACCGCAGCGTGTCGCGCTGGTTCTGCTTGCCGCCAATGGCGGACTTGATCTGAGTGATCTCCAACTGAACGTCAGAGGGAATCAGGTTCTTAGCCATGACTCAGACACCTGCCTTCTGGTTCATGAGCGCCTTCACCATTGCGGCCGGAGCGATCTCGTCGAGCGGGAGGCCGCGGCGTGCTGCCACTGCTGCCGGCTCTTCGAGGCGCTTCAGTGCATCAACGGTCGCGTGAACGATGTTGATGGCGTTGGAGGAACCGAGCGACTTGGAGAGGATGTCGTGGATGCCCACGCACTCCAGTACTGCACGGACCGGACCGCCGGCGATAACACCGGTACCGGCGGAAGCCGGACGCAGCATTACGACGCCTGCAGCGGCCTCACCCTGAACACGGTGCGGGATGGTGCTGCCGATGCGGGGAACGCGGAAGAAGGACTTCTTGGCCTCTTCGACGCCCTTTGCGATTGCGGCAGGAACTTCCTTAGCCTTGCCGTAGCCAACGCCGACCATACCGTTGCCGTCACCGACGACGACGAGGGCGGTGAAGCTGAAGCGACGACCACCCTTGACGACCTTGGAAACGCGGTTGATGGTTACAACGCGCTCTACGAACTGGCTCTTTTCGGCTTCGCGGCCGCCATCGCGGCCACCACGGCCACCACGGTCGCCACGGCCCTGGCCGCGGTCGCCACGCTCGCCACGACGAGCGCCACCACGGCGGTCGTCAGTGGTAGCAGGCGCAGCGGTCTCAGTTGCCGGAGCAGCTACAGCTTCAGTCACCTGAATGTCCTTTTCGTTATTTTCGGTCACAGTGACAGCCCACCTTCACGTGCGCCGTCAGCGACGGCGGCGATCCGGCCGTGGTACTTGTTACCACCGCGGTCGAAGACAACAGCTTCGATACCGGCAGCCTTGGCACGCTCGGCGACCAGTTCGCCAACGCGCTTGGCCTTGGCGGTCTTGTCACCGTCGAATGCACGAAGGTCGGCTTCCAGTGTGGACGCGCTCGCTACGGTCAGGCCCTTGGTGTCATCGACAACCTGGACGAATACGTGGCGTGCGGAGCGGTTGACGACCAGACGAGGGCGTACAGCCGTTCCGGAGATGCGCTTGCGGATACGAAGCTGGCGACGGCTGCGTGAAGCAGACTTGCTCTTGTTCGTACGCTTCTTGTTAATTGCAATGGCCATGGTTACTTACCAGCCTTTCCGACCTTGCGGCGGATGACTTCGCCGGCGTAGCGGATGCCCTTGCCCTTATAGGGGTCCGGCTTCCGCAGCTTGCGAATGTTGGCAGCAACCTCGCCGACCTGCTGCTTGGAGATACCTGAAACAGAGAGCTTGGTCGGGGTCTCTACTGCAAAGGTGATGCCGTTCGGTGCCGAGACGTTGACCGGGTGGCTGTAGCCCAGAGCGAACTCCAGGTCAGAACCCTTGGCCTGGACGCGGTAACCGGTACCGACAATCTCAAGCTTCTTCTCGTAGCCTGCGGTGACGCCCTGGATCATGTTGGCGATCAGGGTGCGGGTCAGGCCGTGCAGCGAACGTGAGGCGCGCTCGTCGTTCGGGCGGGCGACAGTCAGGGTGCCATCTTCCAGGGAGACCTCGATCGGGCTGGCCACAGTGTGGCTCAGCTCGCCTTTGGAACCCTTGACGCTGACGACAGAGCCGTCAACCTTGACCTCAACGCCGGCAGGAACGGTGATGGGGAGACGTCCAATACGTGACATTATTCTCTTCCTTTCCCGTTACCAGACGTAAGCGAGGACTTCGCCGCCCACGCCCTTCTTGCCGGCCTGCTTGTCAGTCAAGAGGCCGGAAGAGGTGGACAGGATTGCGACACCCAGGCCACCGAGCACGTGCGGCAGGTTGGTGGACTTCGCGTAAACGCGGAGTCCCGGCTTGGAAATACGACGAACGCCAGCAATTGAACGCTCGCGGTTCGGACCGAACTTGAGCTCGAGGGTCAGCTTCTTGCCAACCTCAGCGTCTTCTTCTTTCCAGGAGGCGATGTAACCTTCAGCCTTCAGGATGTCGGCAACGCGTGCCTTGAGCTTGCTGTACGGCATAGTCACGGTGTCGTGGTATGCCGAGTTTGCGTTGCGCAGACGCGTAAGCATGTCTGCGACGGGATCTGTCATGGTCATGTTGGGCTCTTGCCCTTCCTCATAACGGTTTCCGCCCTGCCATCCCCGAGGGGAAGCGGCAAGGCCGGACCTTCTATGTAGCTAGATTAAGCTTCGGTCTTGAACGGGAAACCAAGCGCCTTGAGCAGCGCGCGGCCTTCGTCGTCGGTCTTGGCAGTGGTCACGACGGTGATGTCCATACCGCGAACGCGGTCGATGGAATCCTGGTCGATCTCGTGGAACATAACCTGCTCGGTCAGACCGAAGGTGTAGTTGCCGTTGCCGTCAAACTGCTTGCCACTGAGGCCCCGGAAGTCACGGATACGCGGCAGAGCCAGCGTGACCAGACGGTCCAGGAATTCCCACATGCGGTCTCCACGCAGGGTTGCGTGTGCACCGATGGGCATGCCTTCGCGCAGCTTGAACTGTGCGATCGACTTGCGGGCCTTGGTTACCTGCGGCTTCTGACCGGTGATCAGGGTCAGATCGCGGACAGCGCCGTCGATCAGCTTGGAGTCCTTAGCGGCATCTCCAACACCCATGTTCACAACGACCTTGACCAGACGGGGAACCTGGTTGACGTTTTCGTACTTGAATTCCTCGATGAGCGTGCTCTTGATGGAATCCGCGTACTTGGTCTTCAGACGAGGAACGATCTTGCTTGCCGGAGTCTCGAGAGTCTCAGTCATTAGATGTCCTTCCCGGAGCTCTTGGCCACGCGTACGCGCACTTCACGCTTCTTGCCGTTACGCTCAACGGTCTCGGTACGGAAACCGACGCGAGTGGGCTTCTTGGTGGAGGGGTCAACCAGGGCCACGTTGGAGATGTGGATGGAAGCCTCGACGACCTCGATGCCACCGGTCTTGGTGCCGCGCTGCGACTGACCGACCTTGGTGTGCTTGGTTACGCGGTTAATGCCTTCAACCAACACGCGGTTGGTATCCGGGAATACGCGCAGAACCTTGCCCTGCTTGCCACGGTCGCCGCCGCGCTCAGCCTTGGCGCCAGTGATGACCTGAACGAGGTCACCCTTTTTGATCTTAGCCATGGACTAGAGCACCTCCGGAGCCAGAGAAACGATCTTCATGAACTTCTTGTCACGGAGTTCACGACCAACCGGTCCGAAGATACGGGTACCGCGGGGGTCACCGTCGTTCTTCAGGATCACAGCTGCGTTCTCGTCAAACTTGATGTAGGAACCATCCGCACGGCGGCGTTCCTTCTTGGTACGGACGATGACAGCCTTGACGACATCGCCCTTCTTTACGTTGCCGCCCGGAATTGCGTCCTTGACGGTAGCGACGATGACGTCGCCAATGCCTGCGTAGCGACGGCCAGATCCACCGAGAACGCGAATGGTAAGGATTTCCTTAGCACCCGTGTTGTCGGCGACCTTGAGTCGCGACTCCTGCTGAATCACTATTTACTCCTTGCGTCGCGCTGGTTCTCAGACCGAAAATCTTCCTACGGAATGAGCCTTGCGGAACGGTTGATCGGGGTGTCTCTTGACCTGCCTGGATTTTGCCAGACCAGGCCTAAACTCCCGTGCCAAAAACATTTGCTTCCCAAGCGATTCCGACGGATCGGGGCGCAAGGGGGCACTATGCCGTGGCACGATTGTTTACGAGGTTGATGACGGCGCACGAACGGCGCCATACAAACTCAAAATCTTAGCACGTTTTGGGCCAATCCCCATATCACAGCTTTGGTGCCGGGGCAGGGCACGGCAGTGGCCCGGAACCGCTCCCCCGGTGTGCGCCGCGGAAACGGAAAAGCCCCCGCTCCCGCAAGGGGAACGAGGGCTTCTCGGCATTTCTGCAGGTGTTACTTAGCCTTCTCGAGGATCTCCACCAGACGCCACCGCTTGGTAGCGGAGAGCGGGCGGGTCTCGGCGAGGAGAACGAGGTCGCCGATGCCGGCGGTGTTCTCTTCGTCGTGAGCCTTGATCTTCGTGTTGCGGCGGATGACCTTGCCGTAGAGGGCGTGCTTCACGCGGTCTTCAACCTGGACAACGATGGTCTTTTCCATCTTGTCCGAGACGACGTAGCCGCGCTTCGTCTTACGGTAACCGCGCTCGTCAGCCTTGGCTGCGCCGGAAACAGTTTCCGTCACGTTCTCGTCCTTTTCACTCACTTGGCATCCTCCTCGGTCTCAACCGTTTCAGCCTTGTCGGCCTTCTTGGTTGCAGCCTTCTTGGATTTCTTTTCTTCCTTGGCTTCCACAACCGGTGCGGCAACCTCGGCACGAATGCCCAGCTCGCGCTCACGAAGAACGGTGTAGATGCGGGCGATGTCCTTCTTTACCGCGCGCAGACGACCGTGGTTCTCCAGCTGACCGGTGGCGGACTGGAAACGCAGGTTGAACAGCTCTTCCTTGGCCTTGCGGAGTTCTTCAACGAGACGCTCGTTGTCGAAACCGTCCAGCTGTGCGGATGCAAGTTCCTTGGATCCTACTGCCATTTCTACTCACCACCTTCGCGACGCACAATGCGTGCCTTCAACGGCAGCTTGTGGATTGCCAGGCGCAGTGCCTCGCGAGCTACCTCTTCACTGACACCGGAGAGTTCGAAGAGAACCCGGCCCGGCTTGACGTTTGAGACCCACCATTCCGGAGAACCCTTACCGGAACCCATACGGGTTTCAGCAGGCTTCTTCGTCAGCGGACGGTCCGGGTAAATGTTGATCCAGACCTTGCCGCCACGCTTGATGTGGCGGGTCATCGCGATACGGGCGGATTCGATCTGACGGTTCGTGACGTATGCCGGGCTCAGAGCCTGGATGCCCCACTCACCGAAGGAGACCTTGGTGCCGCCCGTAGCAGCGCCGGAACGACCCGGGTGGTGCTGCTTACGGTGCTTGACTCGACGTGGGATAAGCATTTAAGCCTGTCCTCCTTCTACTGCCGGTGCAGCTGCCTCAACCGCAGGAGCTTCAGCAGCAGGTGCTGCTTCGGCTGCCGGGCGGTCGGTACGACGACGGCGGTCACCACGGTCAGCGCCACCCGGGCGGCCCGGACGATCGCTGGCACCACGGCCGCGGGACGGAGCAGCAGCTGCCTGCTGAGCCAGTTCCTTGGAGGTGACGTCACCCTTGTAGATCCAGACCTTCACGCCGATGCGGCCGAAGGTGGTCTTGGCTTCGTAGAAGCCGTAGTCGATGTTCGCGCGGAGGGTGTGCAGGGGCACACGGCCTTCGCGGTAGAACTCCGAGCGGGACATTTCAGCGCCACCCAGTCGACCGGAGCAAGCGATACGGATGCCCTTGGCACCTGCACGCTGTGCGGACTGCATTGCCTTCTTCATTGCACGGCGGAATGCCACGCGGGAAGTCAGCTGCTCCGCAACGCCCTGGGCAACAAGCTGTGCTTCCATCTCGGGGTTCTTGACCTCGAGGATGTTCAGCTGAACCTGCTTGCCGGTGAGCTTTTCGAGCTCGCCGCGGATGCGGTCTGCTTCAGCACCGCGGCGGCCGATAACGATGCCCGGACGTGCCGTGTGGATATCCACACGGACACGGTCGCGGGTGCGCTCGATTTCAACCTTGGCGATACCGGCGCGCTCCATGCCCGTGGACATGAGCTGGCGGATACGGATGTCTTCGCGAACGAAGTCCTTGTACCGCTGGCCGGCCTTGGTGCTGTCAGCAAACCAGTGCGATACGTGATCGGTGGTGATGCCGAGTCGGAACCCGTGCGGGTTAACTTTCTGTCCCACTTAGCGAGCCTCCTCTTTCTCCGGGGTAGCGACTACCACGGTGATGTGGCTCGTGCGCTTCTTGATCTGAAATGCACGACCCTGGGCACGCGGCTGGAACCGCTTCATGGTCGGGCCTTCATCAACAAACGCTTCGCTGATGATGAGGTCACCTTCGTCAAACGCCACGCCGTCGCGGTCCGCGAGGACCCGGGCGTTGGAGATTGCCGACTGAACTACCTTGAATACCGGCTCAGAAGCTGCCTGGGGGGCAAACTTCAGAATTGCCAGAGCCTCGTTCGCTTGCTTACCACGAACAAGGTTGACGACGCGCCGGGCCTTCATAGGCGTTACGCGGATGTGACGCGCAATTGCCTTGGCTTCCATTGCTTTCCTTCTCTCGTCTTTGACGTAAGTGCAGGCGCCTAGCGGCGCTTGCCCTTACGGTCGTCCTTGACATGGCCGCGGAATGTCCGCGTGGGAGCGAATTCGCCGAGCTTGTGCCCGACCATCGACTCGGTGACAAACACCGGAATGTGCTTGCGTCCGTCGTGCACGGCGATCGTGTGCCCGAGCATGTCGGGGATGATCATCGAGCGGCGGGACCAGGTCTTGATGACGTTCTTGGTGCCCTTTTCGTTTTCCCTGTCCACCTTTACAAAGAGGTGCTGGTCAACGAAAGGACCTTTTTTCAGGCTGCGTGGCATGTGTCCAGGCTCCTATCGCTTGTTCTTGCCAGTACGACGGCGACGAACAATAAGCTTGTCGCTCTCTTTGTTGGGACGGCGGGTGCGACCTTCGCGCTTACCGTTGGGGTTGACGGGGTGACGTCCACCGGACGTCTTACCCTCGCCACCACCGTGCGGGTGGTCGACCGGGTTCATCGCGACACCACGGACGGTCGGGCGAACGCCCTTCCAGCGCATGCGGCCGGCCTTGCCCCAGTTGATGTTCGACTGCTCGGCGTTGCCGACCTCGCCGACCGTTGCGCGGCAGCGCACGTCAACGTTGCGGATTTCGCCGGAAGGCAGCCGCAGCTGGGCGAAGCGGCCTTCCTTGGCAACGAGCTGGATCGACGCGCCGGCGGAGCGGCCCATCTTGGCGCCGCCACCCGGACGCAGTTCAACTGCGTGGATAACGGTACCCACCGGGATGTTGCGCAGGGGCAGGTTGTTGCCAGGCTTGATATCAGCGTTGGCACCTGCCTCTACGAAGTCACCCTGGGACAGCTTGTTCGGGGCGATGATGTAACGCTTGGTGCCGTCAACGTAGTGCAGGAGGGCGATGCGAGCCGTACGGTTCGGATCGTACTCAATTTCGGCAACGCGGGCGTCAACGCCGTCTTTGTCGTGGCGACGGAAGTCGATCAGACGGTACTGGCGCTTGTGGCCACCACCCTTGTGACGGGTCGTGATCTTACCGGTGTTGTTACGGCCACCCTTTTTGGGCAGCGGACGTACCAACGACTTTTCCGGCGTCGACCGCGTGATTTCAGTGAAGTCCGCTACGCTCGAGCCGCGACGGCCCGGGGTAGTCGGCTTATATTTACGGATTCCCATAATTCATTTCCTCGTTAAAGTGGTCTCCGCTACGCGAGCGGACCGCCGAAGATGTCGATCGTGCCTTCTTTGAGGGTCACAATCGCACGCTTGGTGTTCTTGCGGGTTCCCCAGCCGAATTTGGTGCGCTTACGCTTACCGGCACGGTTGATGGTGTTGATCGATTCGACCTTGACGGAGAAAATCTTCTCCACGGCCAGCTTGATCTCGGTCTTGTTCGAGCGGGGGTCCACCAGGAAGGTGTACTTTCCCTCATCGATCAGGCCGTAGCTCTTTTCCGATACGACGGGTGCAAGCACGACGTCGCGCGGGTCCTTGATGGTGGCTGCGCTCACTTGGCATCCTCCTCGTTCTTTGCCTTGGCGGCAACGAATGCCTCGTAGGCAGCCTTGGTGAAGACTACGTCGTCAGAGACGAGCACGTCGTAGGTGTTCAGCTGGTCTGCGTACAGAACGTGAACATCTGCGAGGTTGCGCACGGACAGTGCGGCAACATCGTTGGCGCGCTCGATGACAACGAGCAGGTTCTTGCGCTCGGAAACTCCGCGCAGCGTTGCCAGTGCTTCCTTGGCGGACGGCTTGGTGCCGGCTACCAGTTCAGCGACAACGTGGATGCGGCCGTTGCGGGCGCGGTCAGACAGTGCGCCGCGAAGTGCAGCAGCAATCATCTTCTTGGGGGTCCGCTGGCTGTAGTCGCGCGGGGTCGGGCCGTGGACAACGCCACCACCGGTCATGTGAGGAGCACGGATTGAACCCTGACGGGCGCGGCCGGTGCCCTTCTGCTTGAACGGCTTGCGGCCTGCACCGGAAACTTCAGCGCGGGTCTTGGTCTTGTGGGTACCCTGGCGAGCAGCAGCGAGCTGTGCAACGACGACCTGGTGCAGCAGCGGCACGTTGGTCTGTACGTCGAAGATCTCTGCAGGCAGGTCAACCTTGACAGTGCTAGTCATTGAACTAGGCTCCCTTCACGGCGGTGCGTACGAGGACGACCTGGCCGCGGGCACCGGGAACGGCGCCCTTGATGAGGAGCAGCGACTTCTCGACGTCAACTGCGTGAACCGTGAGGTTCAGCGTGGTGTGACGAACGGCGCCCATGCGGCCGGCCATTTTCATGCCCTTGAAGACGCGGCTCGGGGTGGATGCGCCACCGATTGAACCGGGCTTACGGTGGTTCTTGTGTGCACCGTGGGAAGCACCAACGCCGTGGAAGCCGTGACGCTTCATAACACCGGCGAAGCCCTTACCCTTGGTGGTGCCAACGACGTCGATCTTCTGGCCGGCTTCGAAGACCTCAACAGAGAGCTCCTGGCCCAGCTCGTACTCGGCAGCATCTGCGGTACGGAGTTCGACAACGTGGCGGCGAGGCGTGACGCCTGCCTTTTCAAAGTGACCAGCCAGCGGCTTGGTGACCTTGCGGGGATCGATCTGGCCGTAGCCGATCTGAACGGCGACGTAGCCATCAACGTCTGCATTGCGCAGCTGGGTGATGACGTTTGAGTCAGCCTGGACAACAGTGACGGGGATGAGCTTGTTGTTCTCGTCCCAGACCTGGGTCATGCCGAGCTTCGTGCCCAGCAGGCCCTTTACGTTACGGGTTGCGGTCATAGTCTCTCAGCACCTCCCTACAGCTTGATTTCGATGTTCACGTCAGCCGGCAGGTCGAGACGCATAAGCGAGTCAACTGCCTTCGGCGTGGGGTCGATGATGTCGATCAGACGCTTGTGCGTGCGCATTTCAAAGTGCTCGCGGCTGTCCTTGTACTTGTGCGGAGAGCGGATAACGCAGTACACGTTCTTCTCCGTCGGCAGCGGCACGGGGCCGACTACCGTTGCGCCTGCGCGCGTGACCGTCTCAACGATCTTCCGTGCTGAAACGTCAATGACCTCGTGGTCGTATGACTTCAGCCGGATGCGGATTTTTTGTCCCGCCATGTCGCCTGACTCTCTTTCAGTCTGTGCTTCCCCTGTTTGGGGCTGCCCTGTTTACTTACGCGTTGTGCGGCTGCCGAAGCATTTGAAGTCGTAACTACCACCCGCCGCACAAGCTGAATCCGGAAGAATCCGGGTTCCTCAACCTGCCGGCGTAACCGACCCCCGCGGTCGGGCGTGTCGCGCTGTGCACGCGTACTCGTCCGCAATTCCATGGGGAGGGGTTATGTTTGGTCTCCTACCTGGACCCTGACACCCGGCATTATCCGGATCGGGACGCGAAGGAGCGCTTGAACAACTCATCTAGTATGCCGGATTTTGCAGGCAGAAGCGAATCAGGATGTGCCGGGGCCCGTCAGTACCCGGAGATGCGGGGTCATTGCCTTCAGCAACCGTCGAATGGATGATAGGGGCATGACTGTGCAGAACTCTGCGGCGTTGCAGAGCCTGGCCGAGCGGCTGGACCCCGAGTTCGTCCTGGGTGTGGCCGCCGCCGCGTTCCAGATCGAAGGATCCCTCAAGGCTGACGGGCGCGGCCCGTCCGGCTGGGACGCCTTCGCCGAGAAACCCGGCAGCATTATGGACGGCCACTCCCCTGCCATCGCCTGCGACCATTACAACCGTTCCGGCGAAGATGTGGCCCTGATGCGCGAACTGGGCATCAACTCCTACCGGTTCTCCATTTCCTGGCCCCGCATCCAGCCCGACGGCCGCGGCTCCTTCAACAGTCAGGGCCTGGACTTCTACGACCGGCTGATCGACCAGTTGCTCGACGCCGGCATCTCACCGATGGCCACGCTTTATCACTGGGACACTCCCCTGCCGCTCGAGCACGGCGGCGGCTGGCTGAACCGATCCACTGCGGAGCGCTTCGCCGATTACAGCGCAGCAGCCGGAGAACGGTTCGGGGACCGCGTGGCGCAATGGGTCACACTGAACGAGCCAGTGTCGGTGACACTGAACGGGTATGCCCTGGGCGTCCATGCCCCGGGGCACAATCTCCTCTTCAACGCCTTGCCCTCAATTCACCATCAACTACTCGGGCACGGACTCGCCGTCCAGGCCCTCCGGGCCGCGGGCGTCACCGGTGCCGTCGGCGTCACCAACCTGCATTCCCCTGTCCGGCCGGCAACCCGCAAGCCCGGCGACAGGATGGTGGCGCGAATCTTCGATATTTTGATGAACCGCATCTACGCGGACCCCGTTCTGCTGGGCCGCTACCCGAAACTGCCGCTGGTGGTCCGTCCGTGGTTCCGCTCCATGGGCAAGATCTCCGACGCCGACCTCCGGACCATCCACCAGCCCCTGGACTTCTACGGGCTCAATTACTACTACCCCGTTAAAGTTGCCATGGGCCGGGGGCCCGTCAGCGTACCGGCAAACAATTCCGCAGCGCTGGCCCAGTTGCCATTCCACGAAGTGGGCTATCCGGAGTACGAGACAACCGGCTTCGGCTGGCCTGTGGCACCTAAACACATCGGCATCCTGCTCCGCGAAATGAAGGACCGCTACGGGGATGCTTTGCCGCCGCTGTACATCACCGAGAGCGGAGCGAGCTTCCCGGAACCGGAGCATGTGACCGGTCCGATTGCCGACTCCAACAGAATCGAATACCTGGCCAGCCACCTCGGCCATGCGCTGGCGGCCACGTCACCCGGCGGCCTGGCCGAGGACGTGAAACTCCTGGGCTACTACGTATGGACGCTGCTGGACAACTTCGAGTGGGCCGCTGGGTACTCGCAGCGTTTCGGCCTGATCCACGTGGACTTTGACACGCTGGAGCGGACACCCAAGGAGTCCTTCTATTGGCTCCAGGCGCTGAGCCGGGCACGGAAAGCCTGAGCGCGGCCCTACTGGTTCTTGTTGGCGCGGTTGATGCGCTTGGCGCGGTCGATCTCCTGGCGGAAGTGCTTCTTCGCCCAGAAGACCCCGACGACGACCGCAGCGGCAACCAAGAGGAAAATTAACCATTCCATGTTGCTGTCCTTTCGTTGTCAGCAACCTTACCAAGGCATCAGGAAGAACGATCCTACCGTCCGTCCGGTGTTGGCTGCGGTTCGGGCAAGGGCGCCGCATCAGCCGGAGCCACGGGCTTGGCACGCGACAGCTTCCACAGGGCAAAGACAATGAGCCCGACGGCGATCAGCGCCAGCAGGGCGAACGTGTAGGACCGAAGGGCCCACATCAGGCACAACGAAACCCCGGCCGCGCCCCACCAGACGAACATCCGCTCACCGATGAGCAGCCCGGACAACAGGAGCACCGCATGCAGTGCGAGGATCCACAGCTGCTGGCCGCCGGATCCGCCAAAGAGTATCCCCACGCCGCTCAGCCCGAGCACAGCAGCGCCGGAGGCCAGCCGGATGCGCCCTGCCCTCCCGGATCCGGCTGCATAGCGGGCCGCGGCCGTCGCCGCGGCGAGCAGCACGTACCACTGCGCGGCCCAGAACGGCGACTGGAGGTGGCCCTCCGTGACAAGAAGCGCACGCTGCACGGCAACCGTCACCACGAATGTACCGATTTCGGCGGCCAGCCACCGCCTCCCGACCGGAACTTCCCGCACGATCACGGCCACTGTTGCCGCCGCCAGCAGGGACGCCGTCAGGGAGGTGGCGTCGCGCACCAATCCGGCCAGGGCGGGGACGGCCAGACCAAGCGCTCCTGCGCACACCAGCGTCCGCCGTCGCAATCCGTCCTGCGCACTGAACGCGAAGCTGACCCCGTAAAGGACCGCTGCGGCCAGCCCGCAGCCGGCCAGCCATGGCAGATAGGCTCCCCACACGCCCGGAGTGCCGCGGAACAGGGTTTCGGTAATTTGTGTCGCCCCGGTCAGGACGAGTGCTGCGGACGGCGGGTACAACAGCGGCAGGCGTTCCACGTGCGAGGCTGTGAACCCGGTGGCAGCCAGGACCAGAAGTGAGGCACCGGTGATCCAGCCCGCTGCCTGGGTAGCGGTGAGGACGGCAACGACTGCAGGAACAGCCGCCCCGGTCAGCCAGAACCAGCGGTCCGCCGCGGGCACATGCTGCCCCTCCCGGCGCCGACGACGTACAAGCCCGAAAGCGTTGAAGGCAAGTGACAGAGCAAGCAATGCCAGCGGAACGCCTGTCCGGCTGAGAAGTGGCGCTTCGAGGAAGGTTCCGGCCCCGAAATGCAGCGCCGGTCCCGCCGCGACAACACCGAACAGGGCTGCATACACGGTCAGGTAAAGCGCACCGCGTGCCGCGAACAGCCGATGGGCCGCGACCGCACTGAGCAGCAGCAGAAGCATCTCGGCCAGGACGACGCCGCGCCCGCCCTCGGCAGCGTACACGGCGGACGCACCGCCGCCCTGGATGACATACAGGGCCGGCAGGAGCGCCTGCGCCGCCAAGGTCACCCACACTGCGGCATCCTGGAACGGCACCTGATCCAGTCGGTGCCGCATGAACCAGCGGAGCACGTGCTGGAAAGCCAGCACTCCTGCGAGGGTCAGCGACACTGCCGTGGCGGACGCCGTGACATCGTAACTGAAGACGATTGCCAGCGCGGCAGTGAGTATGCGCGCCGAAGCAAAGTAGGCGCCCTTGGCCTGCCGCGGTTCCGCCGCAACAACCATGACCGCGCTGTAAACAGCGAAGATTCCCAGCAGGAGCTCGACGTCGGGCAAAATCGCCGCGCTGCAGACCAGCAGGACGGCCAGCATGGACGGCGCGAAGGCTGCGGCCGCGGTCAGGTCCCGGAATACGTAGCCGGACGCGGCGGCGCTGAGTGCCATGATGGTGATGGTCACGGTTCTCTGCCAGTCCGCCCCGCCGCCGACGGCCGCGTCGGGCAGGATCACAGCCAGCGCCAGCGTGGCGGTTTGCAGCACCAGGACCAGTGCGACGTCAGCTACCACGGCATCCGGGGCGCGGTCGCGGACTGCGGCCACGAGCGGGAACACGAGCTGGACTCCCAGTGCAACGATCAGGATCGTGGGCAGCGAGATGTCCTCTCCGGCCACGACCAACGGCCCGGACTGCTCCTGAAGGTCTCCGTAGGCCATCGCCAGGAGCAGGGTTGCAGCTCCCCGCGTCATCCACCAGTAAGCCCAACGCTGGCTGATCGCAGCAGAGCGAAGCGCCGACGAACCCAGGTAAAGAACCACCAGCGCAAGAAGGCCATTGGCGAGGCCTGGCGAGACCCCGGAATAGGCCGTCATGACGGCGGTCAGCGCTATTGCCATCGGGAGCCACTCGACTATCGCAGGCTGCCAGGTTGCGCCGGCAGCGGACCCCGGAAAGAGGAGGGCACCGGCCGCCAGTGAAGCCAGCAACTGGACCACAAGGGCCACCGCCGAAAGCAGGTTGCCGGGCGTGGAGTCCGTGATGGGCAAGGCCATAAGGCAAAGGGCGCCCGCGGCGGTAAACCCGGCGAGGGTGGGCACAGGCAGGAGGGCAGCGGCACCCGCCCGTTCCGTCACGGCCGATGCCAACTGCTGGACCACAAGGCTGAGCGAGAGTGCGAAAGCAGCCGCAGCAAGGGCATCACTGCTTCCCTCCATCACCGCCGTCACGAAAACAGGAACGGCGAAAGTTGCGGCTACGCGCGCCGCAACGATGAAGTGGCGGCGCAGCCCCGAGCGGGACGGCAACGAGCGAACCGCCCAGAAGAGTGTTGCTGCCGCAAGCAGGCTGAAGGACAGCCAGGGGCCGAGCTGGGAAGCTGCGACAATGCCGGTTGCCAGTGCTGCCGGAGGCGCCCATTCGGCGGCGCCCCCGGCTCTAACCGCGGTGTACATGCCCGTTGCGCTGCCGGTAAGGACTGCCCACAGCAGCAGGTCCTCCGTGCTGCCGGAAACCTGCATGATCATGATTATGACCAGCACCAGGTGCGCGACATGTGTAACGAACGAGTCGGCGGTCCAGTACCGCCTGCCTGCCCGGGCCGGACTCCATCGCTGGAGGGGCGCTGCCGCGGCGGTTATGGCCACCGACTGAAGGGCCAACAGGGATGCCCCCGTGAAAAGGGCCCAGACGAAACTGCCGGAGAGATGCCAGGCCCAGGCCGACGCCGCGACCGTCAGCGCGAGGCGCGCGCCGTAGATCTTGACGAGTCGGTGCCCGGCGGCGGGCATCACGGCCGTCACGGCGAAATAGGCTCCGCAGAGCGCCATGATCAGCGCAAACTCACCGCGCCCCAGACGCAACGGAAGAAACAGCGCCGCGAGGCCGACGGCAGGAACAACGAAGGGGTCGAGAAGCAGGAGGGGCCGCAGGAACAGAGGAGTAGCCCAGCCGGGCTTCACCAGTGTCACCGCCGTGGCTGCCACGGCAAAGCCGATCATGGCCGCGAAGTACCAGACGAGCGGCGCCCCGAGGACAGAGACCCCGGACCAGGCGGTGGAGACCATGAAAGTGAGGGACAGGTATGCGAGGACCCTGCTGTCGAGCCTGACGGCGGCAACCACGTACGCCGCCGTGCCAACGAGCGAGGTTATGAGCCATGCCAGCGGTGCGTCCTGCACGGCAAAGTTGTACATCGCCAGGCCTGAGACGGGCACCAGCGCCAGCCCTGTGCCTGAGAACGCTACGGCGGCCGGCCGTAGCCTCAGAGCCGTGGCATGGAGTGTTAGTCCGGCGCCATAGAAGAGCGCCGTGATGAGGCAAACTCCTGCGAAACGGAGCACGGCCGGGAGGCTGGTGCCCACAAAGAGGGCACCAGCTGCCACAAGCAACAGGCTCGCTACATAAAGGGTGACGTTGATGTTCTGACGTTCGCGCCTCTCCATGCGTGCCTGCTTTTCCTCCGCGGACTCCGTGACGAGTGGCTCATCGGTCACCGGCCCTGCAGCCGCCGACGCGGCAACCCGGGTCGGGGAATATGCGGCGTCGGATGACCGGCGGAGGGACAGCTCGACAGGCTGAACGAAGGGTCCCGCCGAGAGATCCACGGAGGCATCATCAGGCGCGTCCGCGGCCGAGGGGCGGCGGGCCCAGGTTGTCCCGCGGACGTCGGCAGCAGCGGCGGGGAGCCCCACACTGGGTGAGCGCTGAGCAGAGGCCGCGGTAGCGCAGTCATTCCACCCCTGGACGTGCCCGGCCATGAAGCCGCTCCGGTAGGCCGCGGCGTTGGTGTCTTTCAGCTCTCGGATGGAGCGCCGGGAGGAGACCAACAGGATGGAGGCAGTGATGAACAGAAACGTCATGAGGGCAGACCACATCAAGGTATTCCTTTCGGTGTCATCGCCGTCAAGTGGGCGCAATATTTTATCCAGCGACTGGATTAACTTTAGCAAAAAACAGCCCCGCCGCGTCGAAACGCAGCGGGGCTGTTGATAAGTATCAGATGGCCGTTAGACGGCTTCCTGATCCTTGATCGTCAAGTACTACTTGATGATCTTGGTGACACGTCCTGAACCAACGGTGCGGCCGCCTTCGCGGATTGCGAAGCCGAGGCCCTCTTCCATAGCGATCGGCTGGATGAGCGCAACGGTCATCTCAGTGTTGTCGCCAGGCATAACCATTTCCGTGCCTTCCGGCAGGGTGATAACGCCGGTTACGTCCGTCGTGCGGAAGTAGAACTGCGGGCGGTAGTTGGAGTAGAACGGGTTGTGACGTCCGCCTTCATCCTTGGAGAGGATGTAGACGTTAGCCTCGAAGTCGGTGTGCGGGGTGATGGAACCCGGCTTGACGACAACCTGGCCACGCTCTACGTCATCACGCTTCAGACCGCGGAGCAGCAGGCCACAGTTCTCGCCGGCCCATGCTTCGTCGAGCTGCTTGTGGAACATCTCGATACCGGTAACCGTGGTCTTCTGGACCGGACGGATGCCGACGATCTCGACCTCAGAGTTGATCGCGAGGGTTCCACGCTCGGCGCGGCCCGTAACAACGGTGCCACGGCCGGTGATCGTGAAGACATCTTCGATCGGCATCAGGAACGGCTTGTCGCGGTCACGTACGGGGTCCGGAACGGACTCGTCGACGGCAGCCATCAGGTCCTCAACGGACTTGACCCACTCCGGGTCGCCTTCCAGGGCCTTCAGGCCCGAAACGCGAACGACCGGTGCTTCGTCGCCATCGAAGCCCTGCGAGCTCAGGAGCTCACGAACTTCCATTTCAACGAGGTCGAGGAGTTCCTCGTCGTCGACCATGTCAGCCTTGTTCAGTGCCACCAGCAGGTAGGGAACACCAACCTGGCGGGCGAGCAGAACGTGCTCGCGGGTCTGAGCCATCGGGCCGTCAGTGGCGGCAACCACGAGGATTGCACCGTCCATCTGGGCAGCGCCGGTGATCATGTTCTTGATGTAGTCAGCGTGACCCGGAGCGTCTACGTGTGCGTAGTGGCGCTTCTCGGTCTGGTACTCAACGTGGGAGATGTTGATGGTAATGCCGCGCTGACGCTCTTCGGGAGCAGAGTCAATCGACGCGAAGTCACGCTTCTCGTTGAGAGTCGGGTACTTGTCGTACAGCACCTTGGAAATGGCGGCCGTCAACGTCGTCTTACCGTGGTCAACGTGACCAATGGTACCGATGTTAACGTGCGGCTTAGTCCGCTCGAACTTTGCCTTTGCCACAGGTTCCTCCTAGAACGTTTTCAAATGACTTACCCTTCGGCTGCGCTTGTCGCGGCCGAAACTTCAGTAAGTCTACTTGGGGGGCTTGGATTGGTGAAATTGCAGATTCAGGAACTAATACTAGTCCCTCGAGCCTGTTCGTGCAGATGGCCGGAGCCCGGCTTGACCGGACTGCATCTAACCGGGAACCGGCCATCTGCACCGGGCTTATTTCCGGAACCGGAAACGCACCCGAGTTTGTCGCGGTGAAAGTCCGGTGGACTACTCGCCGCGGTTCTTCTGGATGATCTCGTCGGCAAATGCCTTCGGGACCTCGGCGTAGCTGTGGAACGTCATGGAGTACACAGCGCGGCCCTGGGTCTTTGAACGCAGGTCGCCGATGTAACCGAACATGCCGGACAGCGGGACGTGTGCGCGGATAACCTTGACGCCCTGGGCATCTTCCATAGACTGCATCTGGCCACGACGTGAGTTGAGGTCACCGATAACTTCACCCATGTATTCCTCAGGGGTGCGGACCTCAACATCCATCAGCGGTTCGAGCAGGATGGGGTTCGCCTTGCGTGCGGCTTCCTTGAAAGCCATACGGCCGGCAATCTTGAACGCCATTTCCGAGGAGTCAACATCGTGGTACGCGCCGTCAATCAGCGTGGCCTTGATGCCAACCACCGGGTAGCCGGCCAGGACGCCATCGTTCAGTGCATCCTGGATACCTGCATCAACAGACGGAATGTACTCGCGCGGGATACGGCCACCAGTGACCTTGTTCTCGAACTCGTACAGCTCGCCGTCGGACGTGTCCAACGGCGCGATGGCGATCTGGATCTTTGCGAACTGACCCGAGCCACCGGTCTGCTTCTTGTGCGTGTAGTCATGACGCTCTACAGCACGCTTGATGGTTTCGCGGTAAGCAACCTGGGGCTTGCCAACGTTTGCCTCGACCTTGAATTCGCGGCGCATGCGGTCCACCAGGATGTCCAGGTGGAGCTCGCCCATGCCGGCGATGATGGTCTGACCGGTGTCTTCGTTGAGGGAGACCTGGAAGGTCGGGTCCTCAGCGGAGAGCTTCTGGATGGCCGTGGAGAGCTTCTCCTGGTCACCCTTGGTGTTCGGCTCGATGGCAACCGAGATCACGGGCTCCGGGAAGCTCATGGACTCGAGAACGATCTGGTTGGCCGAATCGCACAGGGTGTCACCCGTGGTGGTGTCCTTCAGACCGATGGCTGCATAGATGTGGCCGGCGGTAGCGCCCTCAACAGGCATTTCCTTGTTGGCGTGCATCTGGAACAGCTTGCCGATGCGCTCCTTCTTGCCCTTGGTGGAGTTAACCACCTGGGCGCCTGCTTCCACGTGACCGGAGTACACGCGGATGAAGGTCAGCTGGCCGAAGAAGGGGTGCGCAGCGATCTTGAAGGCCAGCGCGGAGAACGGCTCTTCGGAAGACGGCTTACGAGTCAGTTCCTTCTCTTCGTCGCGAGGATCGTGACCGATCATCGGGGGGACGTCGAGCGGGTTCGGCAGGTAATCGACAACAGCATCCAGCATCGGCTGAACGCCACGGTTCTTGAACGCGGAACCGCAGAAGACCGGGTAGATCTCGGAGTTGATCGTCATCTTGCGGATGCCGGCCTTGAGCTCGTCGACGGAGATTTCTTCGCCTTCGAGGTACTTCTCCATGAGCTCTTCGGAGGCCTCGGCAACGGTCTCAATGAGCGTTGCGCGGTACTCCTCGGCCTTTTCCTTGAGGTCAGCCGGGATCTCCTGGATCTCGTACTTGGCACCCATGGTGACGTCACCCTTGGAGTCGCCGGGCCAGACCAGTGCACGCATGTACAGGAGGTCGACGACGCCGATGAAGTCGTTCTCGGCGCCGATCGGCAGCTGCATGACGAGCGGCTTGGCACCGAGGCGGCTAATGATGGTGTCGACGGTGAAGTAGAAGTCAGCGCCGAGCTTGTCCATCTTGTTGACGAAGCAGATACGCGGGACGTTGTACTTGTCAGCCTGGCGCCACACAGTCTCAGACTGCGGCTCCACGCCTTCCTTGCCGTCGAACACGGCAACTGCACCGTCGAGGACGCGCAGGGAGCGCTCAACCTCAACCGTGAAGTCCACGTGCCCGGGGGTGTCGATGATGTTGATCTGGTTGTTTTCCCAGAAGCAGGTCACGGCGGCAGACGTGATGGTGATGCCGCGTTCCTTTTCCTGTTCCATCCAGTCAGTCGTCGAAGCGCCGTCGTGCGTTTCGCCGATCTTGTGGTTCACACCCGTGTAGAACAGGATGCGCTCGGTAGTAGTGGTCTTGCCGGCATCGATGTGGGCCATGATGCCGATGTTGCGGACCTTGCTAAGGTCGGTAAGCACGTCCTGTGCCACGGTGTCTCCCTTTCGGATGGACTGCACGTTCGCCGCCGGCTCTGTCGAGCCGGCGGCGTCCGGGAAGTATTACCAGCGGTAGTGTGCGAAGGCCTTGTTGGACTCGGCCATCTTGTGGGTGTCTTCGCGACGCTTCACAGCGGCACCGAGACCGTTGGAGGCATCCAGGATTTCGTTCTGGAGGCGCTCGGTCATGGTCTTCTCGCGGCGGGCCTTGGAGTAGCCGACCAGCCAGCGAAGGGCCAGCGCTGTGGAGCGGCCCGGCTTGACTTCGACCGGAACCTGGTAGGTTGCGCCACCGACGCGGCGGGAGCGGACCTCAAGGGAAGGCTTGACGTTCTCCATGGCCTTCTTGAGGGCAGCAACGGGGTCGCCGCCGGACTTGGCGCGTGCGCCTTCGAGTGCACCGTAAACGATGCGCTCAGCGGTGGACTTCTTGCCGTCTACGAGCACCTTGTTGATCAGCTGCGTGACCAGCGGGGAGCCGTATACGGGATCTAGAACTAGCGGCCGCTTGGGGGCCGGACCCTTGCGAGGCATATTACTTCTTCTCCATCTTTGCGCCGTAGCGGCTGCGGGCCTGCTTACGGTTCTTCACACCCTGGGTATCGAGGGCGCCACGGACGATCTTGTAGCGGACACCCGGAAGGTCCTTCACACGACCGCCACGGACGAGCACAATGGAGTGCTCCTGGAGGTTGTGGCCCACACCGGGGATGTAGGCAGTGACTTCAACGCCACCGTTAAGGCGCACACGTGCAACCTTACGCAGAGCCGAGTTCGGCTTCTTCGGGGTGGTGGTGTAGACGCGGGTGCAAACACCGCGGCGCATCGGGCTGCCGTTAAGCGCGGGAGCCTTGGTCTTTTTGACCTTAGGCGTGCGGCCCTTACGGACCAGCTGGTTAATCGTAGGCACTCTCGTGTTCTCCGTTTTATCCGGAGCGGCCGCTGACAGCCGCTCTCCTTTTGCTTTGCCCCGCCGCCCGAGCTTTGAAGAATCTCCAGAGCAGCTGAGGCGAAGCCTTAATAGTCGGATCGCAGACCGGGACCCAGACTTACGTCCTGATCGGTCCCTAGGCATGCAAAAATGTGGCATACGTTGCACAAGAACCCTGCAAACCGGAAACGTCGCTCTGGCTCTGCCTTTCAGCTCAGCCGGCGCTCTCATCCACTGCCACAATAACAATTGGTATCCAGTCTAACATGGACAGCCGCCAGGCCTTAATCGGGCCAACGGAAAGGCCCCGCCACCGCTCCGTTGTTCAAAACAGAGAGGTGACGGGGCCCGACGCCGAACTAACTAACGGTTAGCGGAAGTCGCTGCCGAGATCGTAGTCATCCAGCGGGATGGCGTGGAACTCAGGAGCTCCGTCACCGCCCAGGGTGTCGTAGGAGAAGTCGCTGAATGCGCTGGGACCCGTGAACAGGTTTGCCTTCGCTTCTTCAGTCGGCTCCACCGTGACCTCCGTGTAGCGCGGGAGACCCGTGCCGGCCGGGATGAGCTTACCGATGATGACGTTTTCCTTGAGGCCGAGCAGCGGGTCGCTCTTGCCTTCCATGGCCGCCTGCGTGAGGACGCGGGTGGTCTCCTGGAAGGAAGCTGCCGACAGCCAGGACTCGGTTGCCAGGGATGCCTTAGTGATACCCATGAGCTCAGGACGTCCGGAAGCCGGAGTCTTGCCCTCGGACACAACGCGGCGGTTGGCGTCTTCGAAGCGGCTGCGCTCGGCGAGTTCGCCGGGGAGCAGGTCGGATTCACCCGATTCGATGACCGTGACGCGGCGCAGCATCTGGCGGACGATAACCTCGACGTGCTTGTCGTGGATACCGATGCCCTGGCTGCGGTACACGCCCTGGACCTCGTCCACCAGGAACTTCTGTGCAGCACGGGGACCCATGATGCGAAGTACCTGCTTGGGATCGACCGGACCGTTGATGAGCTTCTGGCCCACCGCGACGTGCTGGCCGTCTTCAATCAGGAGGCGTGAGCGGCGAAGGACCGGGTAGGCGATCTCTTCACTGCCGTCATCCGGAGTGATGACCAGGCGCATCTGGCGCTCGGACTCTTCGATGGCGATGCGGCCGGCTGCTTCTGCAATCGGTGCAACACCCTTCGGAGTACGGGCTTCGAAGAGCTCCTGGATACGGGGCAGACCCTGGGTGATGTCGTCGCCGCCGCTGGCGGAAACAGCACCACCGGTGTGGAACGTACGCATGGTCAGCTGGGTACCGGGCTCACCGATGGACTGTGCGGCGATGATGCCCACTGCCTCACCGATGTCCACGGTCTTGCCGGTGGCCAGCGAACGGCCGTAGCACAGGGCGCAGGTGCCGACGCTGGACTCACAGGTGAGTACGGAGCGGACCTTGACCTCGGTGATACCGGCTGCGAACAGTTCGGCAATGACGACGTCGCCGCAGTCGGTGCCGCCGGCAGCCAGGACCTTGCCCTTGGAGTCAACGACGTCCACGGCCAGGGTACGGGCGTACGCGCTGTTCTCAACGTTCTCGTCCAGGACCAGCTCGCCGTTGGCGTCAGCCACGGCAATCGGGGTGACGAGGCCGCGTTCGGTGCCGCAGTCCTCTTCACGGACGATGACGTCCTGCGAGACGTCCACCAGACGACGGGTCAGGTAACCCGAGTTGGCGGTACGCAGGGCGGTGTCAGCCAGACCCTTACGGGCACCGTGCGTCGCGATGAAGTATTCCAGCACCGACAGGCCCTCGCGGTAGGAGGACTTGATCGGACGCGGGATGATCTCACCCTTAGGGTTGGCCACCAGGCCACGGATACCCGCGATCTGACGGACCTGCATCCAGTTACCACGTGCGCCGGAGGACACCATGCGGTTGATGGTGTTCATCGGCGACAGGTTGTCACGCATGACCTGCGCGATCTCGTTGGTCGCCTTGTTCCAGATCTCGATCAGTTCCTGGCGACGCTCGTCGTCGTCGATCAGGCCCTTGTCGTACTGGCCCTGGATCTTGGCGGCGCGCTCTTCGTAACCGGCAAGGATGACCGGCTTCTCGGCCGGAACCTCGATGTCGGAGATGGCGACAGTGACGCCTGAGCGGGTGGCCCAGTAGAACCCGGCATCCTTCAGGTTGTCCAGCGTTGCCGCGGTGACAACCTTCGGGTAGCGCTCGGCGAGGTCGTTGACGATGCGGGACAGTTCGCCCTTGTCGGCAACAGCCTCAACCCACGGGTAGTCCTCGGGCAGGGTCTGGTTGAAGATGACCTGGCCCAGGGAGGTCTGGACGAGCGCGGTCTGACCCGGCTCCCAGCCTTCCGGAGCTTCCCAGCCGGCGTAAGGGACAAAGCCCTCAAGACGGATCTTGACCTGGGAGTTCAGGTGCAGCTCGTGCAGGTCGAACGCCATGATGGCTTCCGAAACGGAGGAGAAGATGCGGCCTTCGCCAGCTGAACCGACACGCTTGGTGGTCAGGTGGTAGAGGCCGATGATCATATCCTGCGAAGGAAGGGTCACCGGGCGGCCGTCAGACGGCTTCAGGATGTTGTTCGAGGACAGCATCAGGATGCGTGCCTCAGCCTGGGCCTCGGGGCTCAGCGGCAGGTGGACTGCCATCTGGTCGCCGTCGAAGTCAGCGTTGAAGGCGCCACAAACCAGCGGGTGCAGCTGGATTGCCTTGCCTTCAACAAGCTGGGGCTCGAACGCCTGGATGCCGAGGCGGTGCAGGGTAGGTGCACGGTTCAGCAGCACAGGGTGCTCGGTGATGATCTCTTCGAGAACGTCCCAGACCTGCGGACGGTAACGCTCAACCATGCGCTTGGCCGACTTGATGTTCTGGGCGTGGTTGAGGTCAACCAGGCGCTTCATCACGAACGGCTTGAAGAGCTCCAGCGCCATCTGCTTGGGCAGGCCGCACTGGTGCAGCTTCAGCTGCGGACCGACGACGATGACCGAACGGCCGGAGTAGTCAACGCGCTTACCCAGGAGGTTCTGGCGGAAGCGGCCCTGCTTGCCCTTGAGCATGTCGCTCAGGGACTTCAGCGGACGGTTGCCCGGTCCGGTGACCGGACGGCCACGGCGGCCGTTGTCGAAGAGGCTGTCAACAGCTTCCTGAAGCATGCGCTTCTCGTTGTTGACGATGATCTCCGGAGCACCCAGGTCAAGCAGGCGCTTGAGGCGGTTGTTGCGGTTGATCACGCGGCGGTAGAGGTCGTTGAGGTCGGAGGTCGCGAAGCGGCCACCATCCAGCTGGACCATCGGGCGCAGTTCCGGCGGGATCACCGGGACGGCGTCCAGCACCATGCCGAGCGGGCTGTTGTTGGTGGTCAGGAATGCGTTGACAACCTTCAGTCGCTTCAGTGCGCGGGTCTTGCGCTGGCCCTTGCCGTTGGCAATGATGTCGCGCAGCAGGTCCGACTCGGCCTGCATGTCGAAGTTCTCAAGGCGCTTCTTGATGGCTTCGGCACCCATGGAGCCTTCGAAGTACATGCCGTAGCGGTCACGCAGTTCGCGGTACAGGCCTTCGTCGCCTTCGAGGTCGGCGACCTTGAGGTTCTTGAAGCGGTCCCAGACCTGCTCAAGGCGTTCGATGTCGGCGTCGGCACGCTTACGCACGTTGGCCATCTGGCGGTCCGCGGAGTCGCGGGCCTTCTTCTTGTCGGCAGCCTTGGCGCCTTCGCCTTCGAGACGGGCAAGCTCGTTCTCGAGGTCGCGGGCGATCGTGGCGATGTCGGAGTCGCGGTTGTCAACCAGCTGCTTCTTCTCGATGTCGTGCTCAACCTGCAGGTTGGGCAGTTCCTCGTGGCGGCTGTCGGTGTCGACGCTCGTGATCATGTAGGCAGCGAAGTAGATGACCTTCTCAAGGTCCTTCGGTGCCAGGTCAAGGAGGTAGCCCAGGCGGGACGGAACACCCTTGAAGTACCAGATGTGCGTTACGGGCGCAGCCAGTTCGATGTGGCCCATGCGCTCACGGCGGACCTTGGCGCGGGTGACCTCAACGCCACACCGCTCGCAGATGATGCCCTTGAAGCGCACGCGCTTGTACTTGCCGCAGTAGCATTCCCAGTCGCGGGACGGGCCGAAGATCTTCTCGCAGAAGAGGCCGTCCTTCTCGGGCTTGAGCGTGCGGTAGTTGATGGTTTCCGGCTTCTTAACCTCGCCGTAAGACCAGCCACGGATGTCTTCCGCGGTGGCGAGGCCGATCTGCATGAGGCCGAAGGAGGATTCGCTGGACATATGGTCCCTGTTCTCTCTTGTTCTCTAAATTCTGAAGTCTTGGGTTACGGGAAGAGGGAGCCCCGGAGCAAGGCAGCGCGGCGGGCCGGCTGCCTTGCTCCGGAGGACTCTAGACCTCTTCTACGGAACTGGGCTCTGCACGAGACAGATCGATGCCCAGTTCTTCCGCAGCCGTGAAGACTGCGTCATCAGAGTCACGCATTTCAATTGTGGTTCCGTCCGTGGAAAGCACTTCCACGTTCAGGCACAGCGACTGCATTTCCTTGATCAAGACCTTGAAGGACTCAGGAACGCCCGGCTCCGGGATGTTCTCGCCCTTGACGATGGCTTCGTAGACCTTCACACGACCATGGATGTCATCCGACTTGATCGTGAGCAGTTCCTGGAGCGTGTAGGCAGCGCCGTAAGCCTCAAGCGCCCACACTTCCATTTCACCGAAGCGCTGGCCACCGAACTGAGCCTTACCACCCAGCGGCTGCTGCGTGATCATGGAGTACGGGCCGGTGGAGCGTGCGTGGATCTTGTCGTCCACCAGGTGGTGGAGCTTCAGGATGTACATGTAGCCGACCGAGATCGGATCCGGGAACGGCTCGCCGGAGCGGCCGTCGAACAGGCGGGTCTTGCCCGAGGAGTTGATCAGGCGGTCACCGTCGCGGGTCACGTTGGTGGAGTCGAGCAGGCCCGTGATTTCCTCTTCACGAGCACCGTCGAAGACCGGCGTTGCAACAGTGGTTGAACCACTCTTGCGCGGCAGGTTCGGCAGCTGCTTGACCCACTCGGGCTCGCCTTCGATCTTCCAACCGGTCTTGGCAACCCAGCCGAGGTGCGTTTCGAGCACCTGGCCGACGTTCATACGGCCCGGAACACCCAGCGGGTTCAGGACGATATCAACAGGCGTGCCGTCGGCCAGGAAGGGCATGTCCTCGATCGGAAGGATCTTGGAGATAACACCCTTGTTGCCGTGACGGCCGGCGAGCTTGTCGCCGTCGGTGATCTTGCGCTTGGCGGCCACGTAAACGCGGACCAGCTGGTTGACGCCCGGGGGCAGTTCGTCGTCGTTGTCGCGGTCGAAGACGCGGACCCCGATGACGGTGCCGGACTCGCCGTGCGGAACCTTCAGGGACGTGTCGCGGACTTCGCGGGACTTCTCGCCGAAGATGGCGCGCAGCAGGCGCTCTTCCGGGGTCAGTTCGGTTTCACCCTTCGGGGTGACCTTTCCGACCAGGATGTCGCCGGCTTCAACCTCGGCACCGATGTGGATGATGCCGCGCTCGTCCAGGCCCGCCAGGACTTCCTCGGACACGTTGGGGATGTCACGGGTGATTTCCTCGGCACCAAGCTTGGTGTCGCGGGCATCGATCTCGTGCTCCTCGATGTGGATGGAGGAAAGAACGTCCTCGGCAACAATGCGCTGCGAGAGGATGATGGCGTCCTCGAAGTTGTGGCCTTCCCATGACATGAATGCCACGAGCAGGTTCTTACCGAGGGCAAGTTCGCCCTGGTCCGTTGCCGGGCCGTCAGCGATGATGCCGCCGACCTCCAGGCGCTGGCCCTCGCTCACCAGGACACGGTGGTTGTAGCAGTTGCCCTGGTTGGAACGCGCGAACTTGTTGATGCGGTAGTTGGTTTCCGTGCCGTCGTCGTTGAGCATGATGACGAGTTCAGCGGACACCTCGGTGACCACACCGGCCTTCTTGGCGATGACAACGTCACCGGCGTCGACTGCAGCGGCGCGCTCCATGCCGGTACCGACGAACGGCGCCTCGGAACGGACCAGCGGCACGGCCTGACGCTGCATGTTGGCACCCATGAGTGCGCGGTTTGCATCGTCATGCTCGAGGAACGGGATCAGGGCCGTAGCCACGGACACCATCTGGCGCGGGGAAACGTCCATGAACTCGACGTCGGCGGCGGGAACCAGCACGGGCTCGCCTCCACCACCACGGGCGCGGA
This sequence comes from Arthrobacter sp. PvP103, assembly GCF_017833075.1. Lineage (NCBI taxonomy): Bacteria > Bacillati > Actinomycetota > Actinomycetes > Micrococcales > Micrococcaceae > Arthrobacter > Arthrobacter sp. PvP103. Next base: position 1,083,000 of record NZ_JAFIBQ010000001.1, read on the forward strand.
CCAGGACGGTCTCTTCGGCGAACTTCTTGTTCTCGTCCAGCGGAGCGTTGGCCTGAGCGATCAGGACCTCTGCTTCGTCGTCGGCCGTCAGGTACTGGACCTCATCGGACACGACACCCTCGGATACGAGGCGGTAAGGCGTCTCGATGAAACCGAAGGGGTTGATGCGGCCGTAGGATGCCAGCGAACCGATCAGACCAATGTTCGGGCCTTCAGGGGTTTCAATGGGGCACATACGTCCGTAGTGGGACGGGTGAACGTCTCGGACTTCCATGCCTGCACGGTCACGGGACAGACCACCCGGGCCAAGCGCGGACAGACGGCGCTTGTGGGTCAGACCCGACAGCGGGTTGTTCTGGTCCATGAACTGGGACAGCTGGGAGGTTCCGAAGAACTCCTTGATGGCTGCCACCACCGGGCGGATGTTGATCAGCGTCTGCGGCGTGATGGCTTCGACGTCCTGCGTGGTCATTCGCTCGCGGACAACGCGCTCCATACGGGACAGGCCGGTGCGGACCTGGTTCTCGATGAGCTCGCCGACGGCGCGGATGCGGCGGTTGCCGAAGTGGTCGATGTCATCGATTTCGACGCGCAGCTCGTGGTCCTGGCCGTCGCGCTTGCCGGTGAGGGTCTTCTCGCCGGCGTGCAGTGCAACCAGGAACTTGATCATTGCAACGATGTCTTCGACGTGCAGGACCGAAGCTTCCTTGTCGCCAAGGGAGCGGTCGATGCCAAGCTTGCGGTTGATCTTGTAACGGCCGACCTTGGCCAGATCGTAGCGCTTGGAATTGAAGTACAGGTTGTCCAGCAGGGACTGGGCAGCCTCGACGGTGGGCGGCTCGCCCGGTCGCAGCTTCCGGTAGATGTCCAGCAAGGCGTCTTCGCGGGTTTCGGTTGCGTCCTTCTCCAGCGTTGCGCGCATGGAGTCGTACTGACCGAACTCTTCGAGGATCTGGCCTTCGGTCCAGCCGAGGGCCTTCAGCAGCACCGTGACGGACTGCTTGCGCTTGCGGTCAAGGCGGACGCCGACCTGGTCGCGCTTGTCGATTTCGAGCTCGAACCAGGCACCGCGGGACGGGATGATCTTCGCAGTGAAGATGTCCTTGTCGCTGGTCTTGTCGGCAGTGCGCTCAAAGTATGCGCCCGGAGAACGGACCAGCTGGGAGACAACGACACGCTCGGTGCCGTTGACGACGAAGGTGCCCTTCTCGGTCATCAGCGGGAAGTCACCCATGAACACGGTCTGCTGCTTGATTTCGCCCGTGTTGTTGTTCATGAATTCGGCTTTAACGTACAGCGGAGCCGAGTACGTAGCGTCCCGGTCCTTGCACTCGGCCATGGTGTATTTGGGATCAGCGAACTCCGGATCGGAGAAGCTCAGGGACATGGTGCCCTGGAAATCCTCGATCGGGGAGATCTCTTCGAAGATGTCAGACAGACCGGAGCTAGTGGCGACGCTGAGGTCGCCTTCTTCGACGGCCTTCGCAACGCGTGCCTGCCAGCGTTCGTTTCCGACCAGCCAGTCGAAGCTGTCCGTTTGCAGGGCAAGCAGATTCGGAACGTCAAGAGGTTCGTGAATCTTTGCGAATGAGAGCCGGCGAGTGGCACCATCGGTGCTGTCGGCATTGATAGCGGTAGCGTTGTTTACATTAGAGGTGCTCGAGGCGACCAAGAGGGATCCTTCCACAGACCTTCAGGCGTTTTCAGATCTCCCCCGTTGCAAGCCCTGCAGAATGACTCCGCAGCGCTACCAGTCCGGTTCCGCTATATGACCCGGGACCCAGGCTGCCCACGGTGTGACACGTCTTTGACGGCACGTTGATGGATCAGCTGCTAGGCAAAGCCCACCGCTATATGAAGGCTGAAGGTAAACAGGGAAGACGCAAATATCTACGATACGGCAAAACGGCGTACGTGTCTACCCCACTTCCCCGCTTATTGCAAGCACTGTTGCCGCGGGCACCTAGTTGGCCTGCGCACCGCCCCAGCTGCACCGCTACAGGCGCACTGCCCCAGGCGGGCCGCTACAGCGTGAGGGTCACGCCTTCGGCGGTGCAGGCGCCGGCATTGGCAAACACCGCATCGCGGACCGCGTCCTTGGAAGCCTGCTCCGGCTCGCCGTTACCGCCAGCTGCTGAATGGTCGATGGCGATGAGGCTGAGAGCAGCGAAAAGACCTTCGAGATCTCCGGAAACGGCAGCTTTGGCGTCCTCGGCTTTGAGGTAGATGTCCTCGTAAGCATTGGCGTCACCGCTCGCCGCCTTGTATTCGGCGTAGAGGGTGTTGAACTTCTCGCATGCTTCCTTCACGCCCGCACTTGCGGCGGTGGAACTGCCGGAAGACCGCGACGGCGACGCCTGGGACGGCGTGGAAGAGGACGTGGCAGGGGCCGCCGTCGACGTGGTGCTGTCCGGCGCGGGAGTGGAAACGCTGCAGGCCGTGAGTCCGGCCAGGCCTGCGATGGCCGCGACTGCAAGTATCTTCTTCATCTGAGCTCCTGTTTCCCCACAACGTCTTCCCGGGACGGGCGTATCCGCCATCCACCCTACTCAGCCCTGTCCGGCGCCGCACATTCACTTGATGGGCAGGCCTACCCATCCGCGGCGGAATGGAGCCTGCCGCGCATGCGTTTGAATGGATAGGTGATTCGGCTCACGATAGCCTTGGCCTACATCGTCACAGATCGGAAGAGATAACCATGAGCAACTCCCCAGACAACAATGATGTTGTCATCCTCGCTGCGGCCCGCACGCCGCAGGGGCGCCTGAACGGCCAGCTAGCCGGCTTCACGGCGGTGGAGCTCGGGGCGCACGCCATCAAGGCGGCCCTGGCTGCGAGCGGCGTTGCCGCGGAGCAGGTGGATGCGGTCATCATGGGCCAGGTCCTGCAGGCGGGAGCGGGCCAGAACCCTGCGCGGCAGAGCGCCATCGGCGCCGGCATCGGCTGGAACGTCCCCACGGTCACTATCAACAAAGTGTGCCTTTCCGGCCTCACAGCCGTGATCGACGCCGCCCGCATGATCCGCAGCGGTGACGCCGCCGTCGTCGTCGCCGGCGGTCAGGAATCCATGTCCCGGGCGCCGCACATCCTCCCTGGTTCCCGCCAGGGTTGGACCTACGGGACTGTCCAGGCGCTGGACGTGGCCGCGCATGACGGCCTGACCGACGCCTTCGACGGACAATCCATGGGGCTGTCCACGGAAAGCAAGAACCTGGTTCTGGGCATCGACCGGACCTCGCAGGACAACGTGGCAGCCCAGTCCCACCAGCGCGCCGCCCTGGCCGCGAAGAACGGAGTTTTCGACGACGAAATCGCCCCGGTCAGCGTCAAACAGCGGAAGGGGGACCCGGTGGTGGTGGCCACCGACGAAGGCGTGCGCCCGAACACGTCGGTCGAGTCGCTGGCCGGTCTCCGTGCCGCGTTCGTCAGCGACGGCACCATCACGGCAGGCAACTCCTCTCCCCTGTCCGACGGCGCTGCCGCCCTGGTATTGACCACCCGGAAGTTCGCGGAAGACAACGGCCTGGACTACCTCGCAGTTGTGGGCAAGCCGGGCCAGGTTGCGGGCCCGGACAATTCGCTGCACTCGCAGCCGTCCAATGCAATCAAGAGCGCCTTGGACCGTGCCGGATGGACCACCGCGGACCTCGACTTCATTGAGATCAACGAGGCCTTCGGTTCCGTTGCCGTCCAGTCGCTCAAGGACCTCCAGTACCCGCTGGAGAAGTGCAACATCCATGGCGGCGCCATCGCGCTCGGGCACCCCATCGGGGCCTCGGGCGCCCGCCTGGCCGGACATGCCGCGCACGAGCTGAAACGCCGCGGCTCCGGCAAGGCCGCTGTATCCCTGTGCGGCGGCGGCGGGCAGGGCGAAGCCCTCCTCCTCTACCGGGACTGACGACTGTGGCTGGTAACGCCGACACAGCCACCGGCGGCACGAACGGCACCAGCGGCACCGGCAGGGAGCGGTTCCTTGCCGATGCCGCCGCCCGCGGGCTGGAGGTGCAGCTCGTGGAGCGCCTCGCCGCGAACAGCCTCGAAGAAGCCGCCCGGATCCTGGGTATCCAGCCGTCGGACATTGTGAAGTCCTTGGTGGTCAAGCACAAGGACGGCAGCTTCCTGTTCGCCCTGGTGCCGGGAGACCGCCAGATTTCCTGGCCGAAGCTCCGCAGCCTTCTGGGCGTCAACAAACTTTCCCTGCCGCCCGCCGACGTCGCGCTCGAGGCCACCGGTTACGAGCGCGGCACGATCACCCCGCTGGGCAGCACCACGCCCTGGCCGGTCTACGCGGACGTGGCCATCACAGGGCGGCGGATTTCCATGGGGGCCGGGCAGCACGGCTACAGTGCCTTCGTGGACGCCGATGCCCTGACCGCGGCGCTGGACGCCGTGGTCGCGGACATCAGCGACGCCGTCTAGTTCCCCGCGCCGCCCGGCCGCTACCCCTAGGGTGTGACCGCCAGCGGCTGGCCGTTGACCACAAGCCGCCAGTCATTCCGGCTGAAGAGGGCTGCATCAAGGGTGCCGTTGTCAACAACGTAGTCAATGATGCGCTGCCGGATCTCCTGCTGGCTGTTCGACAGGACGGGTGCTGTTCTGACTGCCGGGAAGTTCCCGCCGCCGCTCTGGCGGTAGTTGTTGATGGCCATGGCGAATTCCTGGTCCACCCGCAGCGCCTCTCCCCCGTAGCTGAGGCCGACGATACGCTCGCCCACGGGCCGTGCCAGGTCGATGTCATAGGTCAGCGGGGCGTCAAGGCCGTACACGACGTCGTAGTTGTAGTCCGGGGTTCCGTTCGGTGCCATCGCGGTGCTGGCATTGGTGACGTCAGCCGCGCGGGCCGTAGCGGAACCGACCGGCTTGAAGTACTGCGCGGACCATTCGAGGTAGGCCTTCAGCTGCATACCGGTGACCTTGATGGACAACAACGTGTTGTCGAAAATGTAGAGCCCCGCGACATCACGGATGGTCAGGGGGCCGGCTTTGACGTCCACGGCGCGGGAAAACGCCGCGGCAATGGACAGCACCGGAAGACCCGCTGCCGGACCAGTGGCCAGCTCTGCCTTGATGGTGCGGGCCTGGACGTAGTTGATGGCGTCGATGGCCGCGGAGTCCTCCCAGCAGGCGGTGGCCGTACTGAGCGGGGCCGTGGACGTTCCGATCACCTCGTTCACGTACGCCACCGTGGCCTCGTGCCCGGCCTGAACAGCGCGGACGACGGCGGGATCCGCCTCGGCGGTCTTCGCGTCCAGCAGCTGGGAGGAGGCCGCAGTGACGCTCCAGCGCCCATTCGCCTTGGCCACCTGGAGGTCCATCACGGCAACCCGCATGCCCCACTTCAGTGGTTCTGTCAGGAGCACCTGCCTGCCGGTGGCCCTGTTCCGGACGAATCGTTCCGGGATCTCCACATGGGCGTGACCGACCAGGATGGCATCGATCCCCGGCACGTCCTCGGCAAGCTGTGTGGAGACGTTTTCCGGGAACGGAAGAGCGTCGCCGTAGGAGGATCCCGGCGTCGCGCCTGAATGGCTGCAGACGATCACGACGTCGGCTCCGGCAGCCTTCATTTGCGGGATGACGATACCGGCTTCCTCGACGATCCCGTTGAAGTCGAGTTTTCCCTGGACGTTGTCGCGGTCCCACAGCACGCAACCGGGTGTTACGAAGCCGACCAGTCCCGCCGTCAGCCAGCCGTTGTCCGTCTTCACGCGCTTGAGCACGTACGGGGTGAAGGCGCGCTCCCCGGTCACGGCATCGTGGATATTGGCACCGAGGAGCGGGAAACCAAGTTGCCTCTCCCAGGTGCGAAGCAGCGGGATGCCGTAATTGAACTCGTGGTTGCCAAGCGCGGCGGCGTCGTAGCCCACCGCGTTCATGGCGAGGGCCATGGGGTGTGTGACCGAGTCGGAGATAGGGCGGATTTTGGCGAAGTAGTAGGCCAGCGGCGTGCCCTGGATAGTGTCGCCCGCGTCGATGGTCAGGGTGCATTGTTCGCCCCGCTCGGCCCGCATGGCCTTGATCAGCGTGGCCGCCTGGGCGATCCCGATTTTGTTGCCCGCCGCATCCGCGTAGGCGGTGTCCGTGAAGTAGTCCCAGTTGAAGACGTTGTTATGCAGGTCGGTCGTGCCGAGCACTGTCAGGGTGAACTGCTTCTTCCCTCCGGACTGTGGCGCCGGCAGGGCCTGGGCAGCGGGGGCTCCGGCCGGGGTGGCCGCGGGGGTAGGCACAAATCCAAAGTCTAGGGCTGTCTGAAGAGCATGAGAAGGAGAGCCCACCATCTTTTTCAGAACTCCACCGGCTGTCGGTGCATGCCCCGGATGCAGGAAACCCCGCCCACCGGAGTGGACGGGGTTTCCCGGAGCAGAAAGGAAAGCTGAACGCTTCCCGGAGCTCGAAGTGTTACTTGAGGGTAACGGTGGCGCCGGCAGCTTCGAGCTGCTCCTTTGCCTTCTCGGCAGCTTCCTTGGTTGCGCCTTCGAGGACGGCCTTCGGAGCGCTGTCAACCAGGTCCTTGGCTTCCTTGAGGCCCAGGGAAGTGATGGCGCGAACTTCCTTGATCACTGCGATCTTCTTGTCGCCAGCAGCTTCGAGGACGACGTCGAAGTCGGTCTTCTCTTCAGCTTCTTCAGCAGCGGCAGCCGGGCCGGCAACGGCAACGGCAGCAGCGGTAACTTCGAAGGTCTCTTCGAAGAGCTTGACGAACTCGGAGAGCTCGATGATGGTCAGTTCCTTGAAAGCTTCAATGAGCTCTTCGTTGGTGAGCTTCGCCATGGTGTGGCGTCCTTCCTATAGGTGGTGCTTGGCGGCCTGGGCCGTTGTCTTCACACCGGAGTCTGGTTTGAAAGAGAGTTAGTTCTCTTCGGTGGCTGCGGCTTCGGCCGGAGCTTCGGTCTCTGCTGCTTCTGCGGCCGGGGCTTCTTCAGCGGCGGGCGCTTCGGCAGCTGCCGGTGCACCGTTCTCTTCTTCAAGCTTGAGGCGCAGGGCGTCGATGATGCGTGCAGCAGCGGCAGCAGGAGCCTTGAGGATGCCTGCAACCTTGGCGAGCTGCAGCTCGCGGGACTCGAGTGCTGCCAAGGCAGCAACTTCGCTGGCGTTCAGTGCCTTGCCCTCGAAGTAACCGGTCTTGATAACCAGCTGCTTGTTGGTCTTGGCAAAATCCGTCAGGCTCTTGGCAGCTGCAACTGCGTCACCCTTGATGAACGCGATTGCAGTGGGGCCGGCGAGCTGACCGTCGAATGCTTCGACACCAGCTTCCTTGGCTGCAATTGCGGTCAGGGTGTTCTTGACGACCGCGAACTTGGTGTCCTGGCCGAGAGAAACGCGCAGCTGCTTGAGCTGTGCAACGGTGAGCCCACGGTATTCGGTCAGGACAGCGGCGTTCGATTCCTTGAAATCGTTAGTGATCTCAGCTACTGCTGAAACCTTGGTAGGCGTTGCCATAACCCTCCTTCCGGGGATAGTGCCGGTGTTCCGGGTCCCCGCTCAGGTGAGCTAAAACTAAAAACGCCCCGGGCAGATGCACGGGGCTTGGCTCGACACGGTCCATGACTGTGGAGCTTTACTTCGTTCACCTGCGCTGGCCGCCCTATGTTCAGGGTCCTTCGTCCGGAAATCCACTGGCTCTCCCGCGCACAACTGCAGAATTGAGCGATGCCCAGGAGAGTGGATTTCCAACAACCGACGGTCTTTGGTCCTTCAAGCTTACGGGCAACGCCGCCCGTACTCCAAATCGGCGCTGTTCAGCTGCTGCTCGGTCCGAGGTCCGGGAGGTCCTTCTGCCATATCCCCGTGACGCCTGCGGTGTTGAAGCCCAGCTGCTGGTTGACTTTGAGCAGGTATCTGTTTTCCGGGGCATTCCAGGTGTAGATGACCCTGGCGTCGGGGAACTGTTCGGTGAGGCGCACCATGTTGGCCACCTTGATCAGGAGGCCCAGCTTGTTGCCCCGGTGTTCCTGCATCACCACGGTATCGTCCTGGAACACCACGTCCTGCCGCTGGGACAGGACGCTGATCGTCGTTAGCCCCACCAGGGTGCCGGTGGCGATATGTTCGACGGCGGTGACCACCGTTCGCCGTCCCTGCGCGATAGTGGCGTCCTCCGCCTTCCGGATCATGGCGCCGTCGAACACCATCTGCTCGTCGGTCCGGGTGGACGGTTCGGTATCTCCACCGGCCTGGTTCTCCAGGGCGGCTACGCCCTCGAGCCAGATGTCAGGGCACCTGTCCGTCCAGTGATGCAGGCGGTAGCGGCCCGCGTTGGCCTGCTCGGCCTCGTCCGAGAGTTCTGCGACCAGCTTGGTGTCCAGCGGCAGCAGGCACGAGCTGAACTGCTCAATATGCTGCAGGGTGTAGCCGGTCTTCCGGGCGAACTCCACTTCCCGGCTTCCCATCGGAACAAAGCCAAGCCCGGAGCCGGGGACCAACTGGTCGTCCGCGGAGCTGCTCAATGAAACGCCGGGATGGTTGGTGTCGATCAGGATCATGCTCCGGCCTTCTGCCCGGGCAAACTGCTCGGCTGCTTCCAGCAACTGGCGTCCCACTCCCTGCCGCTGGAATTCCGGCAGGATGTCCAGAGTAAACTCCGCGAGGTCGAGGTTGTCGGCCAAGGGCAGGGCGATGTCCACCGTGCCCACAATGTTGCCCTCCACCCTGGCCACCAGGATGACCTGGCGCTCGTAGGGATCGGCAAATTCCAGGAGCTTCTCAAGCGGGGTGTAGGCGAGATCGTCACTCCCCCACGTTTGCATCCGTACCTTCCGGCCAACTTCGACGGCGGCCAGGAAATCGGCGCTATCGGGCCCGTCGAGGGAATCGGGAATCCAGAGTTGTTCGATCCGTACGTCTTCAACCATAGAGGGCGTCATTCCAGTCGTTTCTGCCACTCACCTTCAAAGCCGGCGGGCTTGAAACCAAGCGAATAATTATCGCCAGCATATGCCGGTTTGCGCTGGCATTCCATGCAATGACCGACTCCGGTCACAGCGCCTTCTGCCATTCGCCGTCATACCCCTCCGGGCGGAATCCGAGCGCCACGTTGATGGCCAGCATGTGATCGTTTTCCGCAGCGTTGAACGTGATGATCCGCTCCACCCCCGGGTAGCCGGCGAGCAGACGGCGGATGTTGAGTATCTTGACCAGCATGCCCAGGCGGTGCCCCCGGTGGTGGCTGGCCACCAGGGTATCGTCCTGGTTTGCCAGCCAGGGCTTCGCGTCGGACACCTGCAGGACGGAGTACGCGGCCAGTTCTCCCGTGGCCCGGTGCCGGGCGCCGGCCACCAGGGATGCCAGGCCCGCCTTCTGCCATGTATCCTCCACGTGGCGGACCCGGGCCACATCCCAGGACTCCTCGTCGTAGTTGAGCGCGCCCACCGGGGTGTCCGTGCTCATGCGCGACATAAGGACGGCAAGTTGTTGTGCCAACCCATCCGGGCAGCGGTCTGTCCAGTGCAGCAGTTCGTACTGCTCCCCGGACTTCTCCAGCGCCTCGGTTTCGAGGGCAGCCAGGGTATCCCCTGCGAGGGGCAACTCTAAGGCGCTGAAGCGTTCCACCTGTTCCAGCCTGTAGCCGGCCGCCAGAGCGAAACGCACCCCTCGGGCGGCTGCCGGCACGCCGCCGGTTCCCGTTTCGGGTTTGAGCACCCCGGCACCCCCGGCGTCAAAGTCCGCCGGGTGTTCCGTGAACGTCTGCAAGGTGGTGCATCCGCGTGCCGCCGCCAGCTCTTCGGCATGGCGCAGTAGCGCCCTGCCGATGCCGCGTCCGGAGAACTCCGCCAGGACGTTCACGTGGAGGACTGCGGTGTGGACGTTCTCCTGGATCCCGAAGCGGATCCAGGACCGCGCCACCATTCGCCCGTCCAGCCGCACGAAGAAGAGCCGCAACTGCGTGTAGGGGTTGTCGCGCCAGTACTGGAGCCGGGCTTCCTGGGGCGACGAACGGTCCGCATTTCCCCAGGTTTCCAGCACCAGCGCATCGCTGAGTTCCCCGAACTCCCGGAATGCGCCTGCATCCGGAGAGTCGACGGCCGCGGGCAGGACGAGGGGTTCGATGAGGTACGGCAGTGCAGTCACGGAGACAGCCTAACCGCCTGCCGGACCGCATCATACGAAAGGTCCCGGCCAACGCGGTGCCGGCAAACGAAAGGACCCGGACGCAGAAAGACCGTCCCACATCTGCGGGACGGTCTTTCTGGCGGAACCGGCGAGGATTAGACCTCGGTCAGGACCTTGGTGACGTTGGGGTCAACCGAGATACCCGGGCCGAACGTGGTAGCCACGGTGGCCTTCTGGATGTAGCGGCCCTTGGAAGCGGAAGGCTTCAGGCGAAGGACCTCTTCCAGTGCGGCTGCGTAGTTCTCAGCCAGCTTGATGGCGTCGAACGAAACCTTGCCGATGATGAAGTGCAGGTTGGAGTGCTTGTCGACGCGGAAGTCGATCTTGCCGCCCTTGATGTCGTTGACAGCCTTGGTGACGTCGGGGGTCACAGTGCCGGTCTTCGGGTTCGGCATCAGGTTACGCGGACCCAGAACCTTACCGAGGCGGCCAACCTTGCCCATGAGGTCAGGGGTAGCGACGGCTGCGTCGAAGTCGGTCCAGCCTGCTGCGATCTTTTCGATCAGGTCATCGGAACCAACGAAGTCGGCGCCGGCAGCGATTGCTGCTTCTGCCTTGTCGCCCGTTGCGAAGACGAGGACGCGGGCAACCTTACCGGTGCCGTGGGGCAGGTTAACGGTGCCGCGGACCATCTGGTCGGCCTTACGCGGGTCTACACCCAGGCGGAAAGCGACCTCAACGGTGGCGTCGAACTTGGACGGGTTGGTGTCCTTGGCCAGCGTCACTGCCTCGAACGGCGCGTAGAACTTCTCCGCGTCGATCTTGGCGGCGGCTGCCTCATATGCTTTGCTGCGCTTTGCCATGCTGCTTATTCTCCTTGTGCAGTTGTGGTCTGCGGACCGCGCTGGGCCCTGCCACAGTTGGATGATCGGGCTGGATCTCCAACATTTCAATGATTCAGTGGTGCCGGTCTCCCGGCGGTGCCGTCCGGTGTCGTAGTCGGTTGTCCGAATACGCGAGCCGCATCAGCGGTGGGGAATTAACCCTCGACGGTGATACCCATGGAACGGGCGGTGCCGGCGATGATCTTCGCTGCGCCTTCGAGGCTGGTGGCGTTGAGGTCTTCCATCTTGGTGGAGGCGATCTCGTTGACCTGGGCCTGGGTCAGCTTGGCAACCTTGACGGTGTGCGGGGTAGCTGAACCCTTGGCGACGCCTGCAGCCTTTTTGATGAGCTCTGCAGCCGGCGGGGTCTTGGTGATGAACGTGAACGAGCGGTCTTCGTAGACCGTGATTTCAACAGGAATAACGTTGCCGCGCTGGGCTTCCGTCGCAGCGTTGTACGCCTTGCAGAATTCCATGATGTTGACACCGTGCTGGCCAAGCGCAGGACCGATCGGCGGGGCCGGGTTGGCGGCACCTGCCTGGATCTGCAGCTTGATGAGGCCGGTGACCTTCTTCTTGGGAGCCAATGTAGGGTCCTTCTCTCAATTACGTCCTGGGACACAGGAGCGTGCCTCAGGTTGGTGGCCGCCATGGCGAGGCGGCCGGCCGCTTCGTGGCTGCTAAGCGGGCAGCCCCGGAGCGAATTCTGTGGGTGTTGCTAGATCTTGGTGACCTGGTTGAATGCCAGGGTGACCGGGGTCTCACGCTCGAAGATGGAGACCAGTACCACGAGGGTCTGGGAATCGACCTTGATCTCGGAGATCGTGGCGGGGAGGGTCTCGAACGGACCTTCCTTGACGATGACGGACTCGCCGACCTCGAAGTCGACGTCCACGGGAGCCGCAGCGTGCTTGACCGGCTTGCCCTTCTCGGCCTGCTCTTCTTCGAAGACGGGGGCGAGCATGGAGAAGACCTCGTCGAGGCGGAGCGGTACGGGGTTGTGGGCGTTGCCCACGAAGCCGGTGACACCCGGGGTGTGCCGGACGGCACCCCACGAGGCATCCGTAAGGTCCATGCGGACCAGCACGTAGCCGGGGATGCGAACGCGGTTGATGACCTTGCGCTGGGCGTTCTTGATCTCCACGACTTCTTCCATGGGAACCTGGATTTCGAAGATGTAATCTTCCATGTCCAGGGTCTGGATGCGGGTTTCAAGGTTGGCCTTCACGCGGTTTTCGTAACCTGCGTAAGAATGGATGACGTACCAGTCGCCTTCCTGGCGGCGCAGCTTGGCCTTGAATTCCTCAGCCGGATCAACCTCTGCCTTAGCGGCCGCGGCGGCCAAGGCGTCAGCCTCATCTTCGTCGGATTCAGCGGCTTCGCCAGTTTCGGCGTCAGCAACTTCATCGCGCGCGGCGTCGTCAGCATCAGCGTCAGCGTCGGCCTCAGAGGAATCGTCGATGGAATCGGGCGCAGCAGACTCAACCTCGGACTCTTCCCCGGCTACCGCCGCGGCGTCTGTTGTATTGTCCGTGGACCCATCCAGCTCAGTCTCAGTTACCTCGAGCTCCTGCTCAGACACTTGGTCTCCTGCTTCCTCATTGCCTAACATGCCTATTTAAATGGCTCAATTCCGCACACTCCGTGAACGCTTCCGGATTATCGGAAGCATGCCACGCAGTCTGCGGACGGATCGCCTTAGCGGTCCGTGGGGCCTGTGCCGCCGAAGACCCAGCTCACTCCGGTCCCGAAAGCCAAGTCCAGGACGGTAACAATGAGCATCATGATGATCACGAACACCAGCACCACGAGCGTGTAGTTGATCAGTTCCTTGCGGGTGGGTGCTACGACCTTCTTCAGTTCGCCGATGACCTGGCGGATGAAGAGTGCGATGCGAGCGAAGAAGCCGGATTTGGCGGCATTCTTGGCGGGGCGGCCCTTGGAGCTGCTTGCAGCCGTTTCGGTCACCTGGTCCTCACTCATCCTCGCAAATGTCGGATACCCGGCTCTGAACTGAACCATGGTTGCTGCGCTGGCTCCGGCTAACCGCCGGAACCGCTTGCGCAGGGCAGACAGGACTCGAACCTGCAACCTGCGGTTTTGGAGACCGCTGCGCTACCAATTGCGCCACTACCCTATGGATCGAAAACCAAACACACCACACATCCCGCAGACTTCACGGGGCGCAGGGCATCATCGTGTTTTCAACACCGGAGAACTAGTCTACGCAACAACTGCGCTTACGTCGAACCAGCCTCATTTCGGACCTTCTTCGCGGCTGCCAGTGCCTGCCGACCGGGACACGGTCACATTCCTGGCCGTCACGCTGAACGATCCGCTGAACAGCATAGAGTAGATCTCGTCGAATCCCACATCCAGCCATCGAGCTGCAAGCGAAGAATGGACCCCGCCATGCCTGCCGCCCGCGTTTCCCAACGCATTTCCGCTATTGCCGAATCCGCCACCCTGGCCGTCGATGCCAAGGCCAAGGCACTCAAGGCAGCCGGACGGCCGGTCATCGGCTTCGGCGCCGGGGAACCCGACTTCCCGACCCCTGACTACATTGTCCAGGCCGCCATTGAGGCCGCCGGCCAGCCGAAGTACCACCGCTACTCCCCCGCCGGAGGGCTGCCGGAACTCAAGCAGGCCATCGCGGATAAGACGTTCCGGGACTCCGGCTACAAGGCCCAGGCGTCACAGGTCCTGGTCACCAACGGCGGCAAGCAGGCCGTCTACAACACCTTCGCCACGCTGGTCGATCCGGGCGATGAGATCATTGTTCCCACACCGTTCTGGACCACCTACCCGGAAGCCATCCGGCTGGCCGGCGGTGTGCCGGTGGAGGTCTTCGCCGGCCCGGAACAGGACTACCTGGTCACCGTGGAGCAGCTGGAAGCGGCCCTGACCGAGCGCACCAAAATCCTGCTGTTCGTCTCGCCGTCCAACCCCACCGGTTCCGTGTACTCGCCGGAGCAGGTCCGCGAAATCGGTTTGTGGGCCGCGTCCAAGGGACTGTGGGTGGTCACCGACGAAATCTACGAGCACCTCACCTATGACGGCGTTCCCTTCACATCCATTGCCACGGCGGTTCCCGAACTCGGCGACAAGGTGGTCATCCTCAACGGCGTCGCCAAGACCTACGCCATGACCGGCTGGCGGGTGGGCTGGATGATCGGTCCGGCCGACGTCATCAAGGCGGCCACCAACCTGCAGTCCCACGCCACGTCCAACGTCTCCAACATCATGCAGATCGCGGCCCTCGCCGCCGTCTCCGGCCCGCTCACCGCGGTGGACGAGATGAAGGTGGCCTTCGACCGCCGCCGGAAGGCGATTGTCGCCGGCCTGAACGCCATCGACGGCGTGGAATGCCCGACGCCGAAGGGCGCCTTTTACGTCTACGCGGACGTCCGTGGCCTGCTGGGCAAGGAATTCGAGACGGCGAACGGAACCGTCCGCCCGCAGACTTCCGCCGAGCTCGCTGCGCTCATCCTGGATGAGGTGGAGGTTGCGGTTGTCCCGGGCGAGGCATTCGGACCCTCAGGCTACCTGCGGCTCTCCTACGCCCTTGGCGACGACGATCTCGCCACCGGAGTGGCTCGGCTCCAGGGCTTCCTCGGCAAGGCCAAATAGGCACGCTCTCTCACGTTTGGCAGGAAAAACACGGACGCTCTCTCACCGGCGAACTGGTCACCGGTGAGAGAGCGTTCGTGTTTGGGCGACAGGAAGTGAGAGAGCGTTCGTGTTTGGGCGACAGGAAGTGAGAGAGCGTCCGGGGGGCGCTAGAGGAGCCGGCGTTCGGCCGCCCATTTGGTCAGTTCGTGGCGGCTGGAAAGCTGCAGCTTCCGCAGCACGGCGGACACGTGGGTTTCCACGGTCTTGATGGAAATGAACAGCTCCTTGGCCACTTCCTTGTAGCTGTAGCCCCTCGCGATCAGCCGCATGACCTCCAGCTCACGGGCGGAAAGGCGGTCCAGTTCGTCGCCGGCGATATCTGCCGGTGCCGTGCCGAACGCATCCAGCACGAAACCCGCCAAACGGGGCGAAAAGACGGCGTCACCGCCGGCCACCCGCAATACGGCGTCGCTGATTTCCGTGCCGGAGATGCTCTTGGTCACGTATCCGCGGGCGCCGGCGCGGATGACCGAAACGACATCTTCAGCGGCGTCCGAGACGCTAAGTGCGAGGAATCGGGTGGTGCCCAGCAGCGCGGCGGAACCGGCGATCACCTCGCGGCCGCCGCCGCCCAGCCCGCCGGGGAGGTGCACGTCCAGCAGGACCACCTCGGGCCGGGTCTGCGCGATCACGGCGATGGCCTGTTCAACCGTTCCGGCTTCGCCCACCACGGTGACCCGGGCGTCCAGGTCCGCTTTGAGCCCCGACCGGAAAATGGCGTGATCGTCCACGATGACCACCCGGATCGCCGGGGTGCCACCCGCTTCGGCACTCCCTGCTACGACGTTGTTCACGACTTTCCCTCTCCGTTGTCCGCGGCGTCGGAGGGCAGCCTGAGCCTTACCTCCGTGCCGTCCGAGCTGCTGCTGATGACCGCAGTTCCACCGTGCCGGTTCATCCGACCGACAATCGATTCCCGGACCCCCATGCGGTCCTCCGGAACCGACTGCGGGTCAAAACCGGGGCCGCGGTCCTTCACGTAAACTTCCGCGCCGCCGTCGGCCACCTCAAGATACACGGATACCGCGCCGCCGCCGTGGCGGGACGCATTCACCATGGCCTCGCGGCTGGCCTGGACCAGGGCCTCATGCCTCGGGGTCATGGCGGTGTCTCCCACGGTGACCACGTCCACGGCATGGCCCAGGGTATCCTCAACCTCCGCGGCGGCGGCCCTGATGCGCTCCGAGAGCTGCCCGGCCTCCTTGCCGGGATCACGGTAGAGCCAGCCCCGCAACTCGCGTTCCTGTGCGCGGGCCAGCCGTAAGACGTCGTGCTCATTGCCGGCCCGGCGCTGGATCAACGCGAGCGTCTGCAGGACGGAGTCATGCAGGTGGGCGGCAATCTCCGCCCGCTCCGTCGCCCGGACGCGGCCTGCGCGTTCGGCTTCAAGGTCCCGCCAGAACTTCAGGCCCCACGGAAGCAGCACCAGGGCCACGCCGCCAAGGACCGCCACGGAGGCCAGCAGCGCCAGCCAGGTCTGTTCCCAGGAACCGGAGCCGGACACCATCACCAGTACGCCCGCCACTACCAGGGCCAGCCCGGCGGCCAGCCTGGCCCAGCCGCCTGCTTGATCTGCCTTGGTCTTGTCGAGGAGTCCGGCCCTGCGGGTTTCATCCAGCTGGATCCACGCGATGGCCGCCCCGCCAAGAATCGCCGCGGCCGGGATGAGCGTCCCGAGCGGGACGTCCACACCCAGCATGCGTGCGATCAGGATTCCGCCCGCCAGCAGCAGGCCGGCGCCCAGGAGCACTTCCTTGCCGTACGGCATGCTCCGCATGCGGAACCACGGAGCTGTGGCCGCCGTCCCACCGGCGGGCCCCCGGCTGGTGCCGGCCGTGGTCCCACCGCTGGCCCCCTGGCCGGATCCGGAGGCTAAGCCCTGATCCGGCGCACCGGGCAGGGTGGCCGTGCCCGGGAAGGCGGCTACGCCGGGCATTGGCGCGGCAACAAAGTCCATTGGTACGGGCAGCTGCCCCGGTGCGCTGACGGCCGGCGCAATGGGCGACGTCGGGCGGCGGGCGGTCCGCTTCGCGTTCTCGTCCGCAGTAGGAACCATGATCCAGAGCCACGCATAGAACGCCAGCCCTGCCCCGCCGGCGAGCGCCGCCACCGCCATGCCGATCCGGACCATCCGTACCGGCCAGCCCAGGTGGGCGGCCAGGCCCGCACAGACGCCTGCGATAACGCGGTCGCTGCTGCGGACCAGCGGAGGGCGGGTAAAGGCCGTTGTCATGTGTCAATCCAAACACGGATCAGGGTTCCGGATGCCTGATTCCAGACGGAACCGGGGTTCAGTCAGGGGTAGCTCAGGGTGTTCCCCAATGGAGCGCGGCCGGCGCGGACGGCAGGATCGAAGTATGAACTCGCACAATGCACACCCAGATGAAGATCCGCTGCCGTCCGGCCGTCCCGGTTCCGGTTCCGCCACGCCAGCTGAAGGCGATTCCGACGGCGGCGCCCCCTCCGTCCAGGACGGTTCCGGCTCAGGTTCCGGCGCCGGCTCAGGTTCCGGCGCCGGCTCCGGCTACGACTCAGTCTCCGGTTCCGGCGCCGGCTCCGGTTACGACTCAGTCTCCGGTTCCGGCTCGGACTCCACGCAGGGCAGCTTCCCCGGCGGTCCGCCACCGCTGTATCCCGGCGCCCAGTTTCCCGGCACCCAGTACCCGGGCGACCAGCTCCCCCCTTCCCCGCCGGCGGGTGCCCCCTACGCTTACCCCCAGCCCCAGCCCCAGTCCCAGCCCCAGAACTTCTTCAACTGGGTCCGGAGCCACGGCATCCACCGCGGACGGGACCGCTGGATAGGCGGGGTGGCCAGCGGCATCGCACACCGGCTGGGCGTCGATCCGCTGATCGTGCGGGGCGTCTTCATTGTCCTGTCGATTTTCGCAGGCATCGGAGTGCTGCTCTACGGAATCGCCTGGGCCCTACTGCCGGAGCCCGATGGCCGCATCCATGTGCAGGAAGCCGGCGCCGGACGCTGGTCCACCGGCATGACCGGGGCCCTTATCACCACGGTGATCGGCTTTCCCAGCCTGGGCAGCGGATTCTGGGGCTGGGAGCGGAACGGATTCGGCGGCTTCTTCTGGACAGTCTTCTGGATAGCCGGCGCCATCTATCTCATCTACTACCTCTCGCAACGCGACAAGGCCACCACCGGAGCGCCCATCATGAACACCCCATCAGACACCGGGGCGGCCGCCGGCGGAACCGCCTTTGCAGCCACGTCGCCGGCCGGCACCTCATCCACTGCCCCGGGCATGCCCTACGAGCCCGGCGCCTACTCCGGCGGCCCGCACACCGGCAGCTCCCACGCCGGCGGTCCCTCCGCCGGCGGCCCCTACGACGGCGGCGCTCCCGGCTCGGGCGGCTACGGCGCCACCCCGCCCTACGGCGGCGGGTACGGCGGCCCGTCCGCTCCCGCCCCCAAGGCGCCGAATCTTGGCCCGGGTGCCCCTGCAGTGGCGGTAACTGCAGGCCTTGCCCTGCTGGTGGGCGGCGGCATCAAAGCCCTCGAAGCCCTCAATGTCATCAACCTCGGTGACGCCACCAACGCCGTGGTGTGGGCCAGCGGCGCCGCCGTCCTGGGCCTCGGCATCCTGGTGGCAGGACTCAGGGGCCGGACGTCCGGCATCCTTGGATTCTTTGCCGTAGTGGCCCTCATCGTTGGCGGAATTTTCAACGTGGTGCCCAACGGAGACCGCTTCCGCTTCCAGGACGCCAACTGGAACCCGGCCAGTATCGAACAGGCGCGGGAAGGCTTCGACATCACCGGGGGCAGCGGAACAGCCGACCTGACGCGGCTGAACATTACCCCGCCGCTGGGCACCGACGTCGTCATTCCCATGGATGTCACTGCCAGCAACCTGACCGTCATCATTCCGGACACCGTTCCCGTGGAAATCCGCGCGGACATGACCTTGGGCAACCTCAATGAAGGCTCGCAGAACCACGGTGGCATGACCACCAAGCAGAGCAATTACAACACCGACAAGCCGGGCGCCGCGCTCATCCTCGAGATCGACGGCACTATGAGCAACATCACCATCCAGGAAGGAAACTGACATGAGCAGCTACGAACCTGCCCCGGACACTGCCCCGCAGCCTGCGGCCTCACCGGCCGAACCGTCACGTAGTGCAGGAGCACGGCACGGCGGCCAGTCGCCGGCACGGGTGGGCACAGTAGTCTGGGGCCTCATCGTCCTGGCGCTGGCGGCGTTGATCATCATCGGCCAGCTCGGCATCGTGGTCCTGAACGGAACCTACGTGCTCATCGGCCTGATGATCGGCGCCGGTGCCGCACTGGTGGTTGGCGGGCTCCTCTCAGCCCGCGGACGTGACAAAGAATCCACAACAGGGAAGTCTTGAGCCATGGATAAGTTCTTCAGCATCGTCAGGGGCCTTGGCCTGAAACGCGGACCGCAGCGTTGGTTGGGCGGCGTGTGCGGCGGCATCGCCGCAAAGCTCAACGTGGACGTCGCGTTCGTCCGGATCGCGTTCCTGCTCCTCAGCCTCCTGCCCGGCCCGGCATTCGTGTTCTACCTCGCAGCGTGGCTCATCCTCCCCGACCAGCGAAACGCCATTATCCTGCAGTCTTTCCTGGACAAACGATCGATTAACGGATCCTGACCACGAGGACCAAGAGGCCCCTGCTCTCCGGAGCGGGGGCCTTTTTCGTTCGCCATGGATGAGCTGCCCTTTGTAACCGGTTTGTGTCGTAACCCACACTCACCACTAGAATCTAGGTGAGCTCAGCGTGGCGCTCTGCCTGTACACCCCCTCACCAGGATTTGAGCCGAGACATGAAAATTGGAATTCTCACCAGCGGTGGCGACTGCCCCGGACTGAACGCCGTTATCCGCGGTGCCGTCCTCAAAGGAATCGCCATCCACGGCCACGAATTCGTAGGATTCCTCGACGGCTGGCGCGGCGTCGTCGAAGGCGACGTGATCGACATTCCCCGAACCATGGTCCGCGGCATCGCGAAGCAGGGCGGCACCATCCTCGGCACGTCCCGGACCAACCCGTTCGAAAACGGCGGCGGGCCCGATGTCATCAAGGGCCACATGGACCGGCTCGGCATCGACGCGATCATCGCCATTGGCGGCGAAGGTACGCTGGCCGCAGCCAAGCGGCTGACCGACGCCGGACTGAAGATCGTCGGCGTTCCCAAGACAGTGGACAACGACCTTGACGCGACGGACTACACGTTCGGCTTCGACACAGCTGTCCAGATCGCCACCGAGGCCATAGACCGCCTCCGCACCACCGGTGAATCGCACCACCGTTGCATGATCGCCGAAGTCATGGGCCGCCACGTGGGCTGGATTGCCCTGCACGCGGGCATGGCATCCGGCGCGCACGCCATCCTCATTCCGGAGCAGAAGGCCTCCATGGACCAGATCACCGAGTGGGTGCAGGAAGCCCATGACCGTGGCCGCGCGCCCTTGGTGGTTGTGGCTGAGGGCTTCGTTCCGGAAGGCCAGGAAACGCCGCACTCCGAGCGCGGCCTGGACACCTTCGGACGCCCGCGGCTGGGCGGCATCGCCGAAATGCTGGCTCCCGAGCTTGAGGCACGCACCGGTATTGAGACCCGGGCCACCGTCCTTGGTCACATCCAGCGCGGCGGCGTCCCGTCCGCATTCGACCGAGTCCTGGCCACGCGGCTGGGCATGGCCGCCATCGACTCCGTTGTGGACCAGCGCTGGGGCACCATGGTGTCCCTCAACGGCACGGACATTGTGCACGTCGGCTTCGACGCCGCTCTGGGCAACCTCAAGAGCGTTCCGCAGCACCGCTACGACGAGGCCGCCGTCCTCTTCGGCTAGGGCGACCAGCCGCAGCAGCGCGAACGGACAGTTAAGGCCGCCACGTCGGTGCCCTGACTGTCCGTTCGCGCTTCAAGAGTCAGGCCGCAAGTGTCCGCTCGCGCTTCCCTCGGCTCGGTAGGGTTGAGTCATGACTCTCGACCCCGGTTCCGCAGACATCATCCAGCTGGCATGGGCCCGCCATTTGGGCCTCGATGACGGCGCCTTTGCGGCGGTCCGGAAGCTCGACGCCGATGCGGCGGTTTCCGGGGCGGGCTCGCTGGCAGCGGGCGCACGGATCACGCGGGCTGACGAGTCCCGGAAATCAGTGGATTTTGTGCGGTTGTTCGGCGCATCGGCCCTCGTGGGGCCCCAGTGGGTAATCGACGCCGCAAAAGATATCCCGGACGAGGACCTCGCCCAACACGTGACGCTCCTGACCATCACGCGGCAGCATGGCGGCCACGGCGAGGGCGCAGCCGCCCTCTTCTTCGCCGACGATCTCCCCCTGCGCCAGCCGGCCGAGGAGCTGACCGTCTCGCACGGGAATCCCGAAGCCATCGAGCTGGAAGGCTTGTGTCCGCCGGATGACGTCAACGAAGTGAGATTGTCCGATCTCGAACACCGGTTCACCATCCTGCGCGATGACAACGGCCGCAAAGTCCCGGTTGCCTGTGGCGCCTACTCCGAGTGGGAGGGCATCCTGGCCCAGATGGGGGTCCTCGTGGATCCCGACTGGCGGCGCCGGGGGCTCGGCTCCCTGGCGGCATCGATAGCCGCCCATGAGGCCCTGGCGGCGGGGCTCACCTTGCAGTGGCGCTCGGACGTCAGCAACAAGGGCGCACTGGCAATAGCGCGCAGCCTCGGATTCTCGACCGGCGGCATCCACACCAGCGTGCTGCTGGGCTGACCGGAATCAGCCCGGCACACGCTTAGGCGGACTTGGTCTGCGCTGATTCGGCTTCGGTTGACGCTGAGCCTTCCGCCGGCGCGGGGGCACCGGACCCACCCCAGTTCTGAACCGCCTTGGGTTTGGCGAAGAACAGCGCCACGGCCGCGCCAAGCAGGATCACCGCCGCCGGCAGCAGGATGGACTGGCCCATCGCCGTCGAGAACCCTTCATGCAGCGCCTCCGGCAGTGTGCCGCCGAATGCCATGGGGCTGGCCTCGCCGGAACCGTCCGGTGCCGCCGGAAGCTCCGCCGCGAGGCGCGCCTGGATCAATACCGCAATGGCCGCGCTGCCCAGCACCGCGCCGATCTGTCGGGTGGTGTTGTAAACGCCCGAGCCGGCGCCTGCCTGGCGCGGCGGCAGGTTCCGGGTGGCTGTGGAGCTCAGCGGCGCCCAGATACCCGCGTTGGCGAACCCCAGCACGGCACTGGGCAGCAGGAACAGCCAGATGGGTGTGTCGGGATGCATCAGGGAAGAATTCCAGAACAGCGCCACCGACATCAGGACCAGGCCGGCCGCGGTGATGTACTTCGGATTGACCCGGTCAATAATCCGCCCGACAACCGGCGCCAGCCCACCCGATATCAGTGCCATCGGCACCATCATCAGGGCCGACTGCGTAGGTGTCAGGCCCCGGACCACCTGGTAGTAGAAGATCAGCGGGAGGCTGAATGCCGTCACCGTGAAGCCCACGGTGGTGATACCTATATTGGCCAGCGAGAAGTTTCGGTCCTTGAACAGTGAAAGCGGGAGAAGCGGCTCGCCCTTGTTGAACCGCTGCCACAGCACAAAACCCACCAGGACCACAAGCCCGGCGATGATCAGGCTCCACACCGTAACGGGGCCGGTGATGGTGCCCCAGTTGTACGTCTCGCCTTCCTGGATGCCGAACACCAGCAGGAAGAGCCCGACGGCGCTGAGCAGCACGCCGGGGATGTCGAACTTGTGCGGGTGGGTGCTCAGTGTAGGGACGAAGCGCTGTGCCAGGACGAACCCGACGATTCCCACTGGCACATTGATGAAGAAGATCCACTCCCAGCCCAGGCCGTCCACCAGGACGCCGCCCAGGATCGGCCCCACCAGCGTGGCGACACCCGCTGTGGCACCCCAGATCCCCATGGCAGCGCCGCGCCTGTCCGGCGGGAAGATCCGGGTGATCACCGCCATGGTCTGGGGCGTCATGATTGCGGCACCAAAGCCTTGGACCACGCGGGCCAGGATGAGGGTCTGGACGTCGCCTGACAACCCGCACCACAGGGACGCCAGGGTGAACACCACCAGGCCCGTGAGGTAAAGCCTCTTGGGCCCGAACCGGTCGCCCAGCCGGCCGGTGATCAGCAGCGGCACGGCGTAGGCCAGCAGGTAGGCGCTGGTCACCCAGATGACGGAATTGATGTCAGCGTTCAGGCCTTCCATGATCCGGGGGTTGGCCACCGAGACGATGGTGGTGTCGATCAGGATCATAAAGAAACCGATCACCAGGGACCAGAGGGCCGGCCACGGCCTAGCTACGTGTTCCATGTGAATCCTTCAGGTGTGGTTGTGGTGTGGTCTGCTACCAGGGGAGTTCCCCGGAGCGGAGCTGGTCCTGCAGGCTGCGTATCCAGCCCATCTCGGACCGCAGCATGGTCTGTTGGTACTGGAGGTCGATCCAGTACTTGCGTGCAACGTCCTTCGTCCGGACGGCCGATTCGGCTGTCTGCAGGAACTCCAGTTGTTCCTGCAGCAGGACCAGCCGTCGGTCCAGGAGGTCCAGGACGACGCCGGCGGGCAAGTTGTAGGCCTCGGCCACGGCCAGCGGGAACGACGGATATTCGTTGACCGGCTCGGCGAGCATGTCCTGCAGGCGGGCCGTCAGGGCCTCGCGGCCGGCGGGCGTGATCCGGTAGGTGGTCCGTTCCGGCCGGTTGCCCTCCCGGTCCGTTCCGGCAGCCTCCACCAGGCTCCGCTCTTCGAGCCTGCCGACGGCGTGATAGAGCGTTCCCGGGCGCACCTTGACCAGGCGGTCTTCGTGCCTGGCCATCAGGAGCTGGTACATCTCGTACGGGTGCATCGGTTCTTCAACGAGGAGCGACAGGGCAGAGATGCCGAGCGGCGTCAGCGGGGCCGATCGGGGCATTGTTCCGGCCACTCCCCTGCCTCACTCCCCACTTTTCGACGACACCTGGGCTAATATTCGGCTCCAACTATTCCACATGGAATATTAGGGCGCAAGAAAGCCCGCGCATCCTAGGACCCGCGGGCTCCCGGCCGTCCGGTTTGCCGGCCGGGGTCAGCCGAGCAGGGCCTGGATATCGGTCCTTGCAAACATCTCTGCCGCTGCGCGTGCGGACGGCGTTCCGGCATCCGGATCGGCGCCTGCTCCCAGGAGCGCCTCGGCGACGTCTGTGTAGCCCTTGAAGGCCGCGCCGGCGAGCGGCGTCTGACCGCGGTCGTTGATGGCGTTGGCATCGGCACCATGCTGCAGGAGCAGCTGCACCGCCGGGGCGTGGCCGTGGTATGCAGCCAGCATCAACAGGGAGTCGCCGGAGGCGTTGGCCATGTTGGCCGGCGCGCCTGCATCGAGGTAGCTGCCCAGGAGCGCAGCGTCGCCCTGACGTGCCGCGTCAAAGAGGGCGTGCGCAAGGGCCAGCGTTTCTTCGTCGGGGCCTGTGGTGTCTCCCGGGTTGTCAGGCATCGCATTGTCAGTCATCGGTGTGTTCCCTTCAGGAATCCGGTCTGGCGGCCCACCACTTGACCGGCGTCGGGAGCCACAATGACTTCCTGCGCGGCCGTGTAGGGTTCGTCGCCGTCTACGACCGTCAGTATTTCATCCGGAGAGACCGAACGCTTTATGACCGCCAGCGCGATCGGACCCATCTCGTAGTGCTGCACCACGGAGGTCACCGTTCCCACTTTGCGCTCCCCCAGGCGTACTTCGCTGCCCGCGGCCGGGAGGGTGTGCTGCGAGCCGTCCAGCTGGAGGAAGACCAGCCGCCGCGGCGGATGGCCCAGGTTGTGCACACGGGCGACCGTCTCCTGGCCCTTGTAGCACCCTTTGGCCAGGTGGACGGCGGTGCGCAGGAGGTCAAGCTCATGCGGAATAGTCTTGTCATCCGTTTCCGCGCCAAGACGGGGACGCCAGGCGGCGATGCGCAGCGCTTCGGCGGCCCAAACCCCGGCCAGCGGGCGGTCACCCACGGTGGCTTCGAGTTCCGCAGCCGGTACCAGGTATTCAAACCATGGCCGCTCCATGCCCGGGTGTGATTCCTCCGCGACGACCGAGTAGGCGTAGCCACCGGCTCCCACATGCGGCCAGGGGTCTTCCCACACTTTCAGGCCGGACCACTCCTCAACCCGCCGCGTGGACCCGAGGACGGCCCAGTCGTCGGAAACATCCGCAATTTCGACGCGGAGCATGAACTTCATCCGGTTCAGCCACTCCGCCAGCGGTGCCGCTTCGGCGGCCTCCACGATCAGCCAGGTGGTCCCGCCGTCGTCAATCACCCGCGCGTCAAACTCAATGCGGCCCTGGACGCTGAGCAGCAGCAGTTCGCTGGACTCCCCCGGCGCAAGGTTGGTGACCTGCTGGGACGACAGGGTGTTGAGCCAGTTCAGGCGGTCCGGACCGGAGACGGTGACCACGCCGCGGTGGGAAAGGTCGACGACGGCGGTGCCGGCTGCCAGCGCCCGCTGCTCCCGCAGCGGTTCACCATAATGCGATGCGACGCCGGAGTCCGCACCGCCGGCCTCGACGGCGCCCGGGCGCGACAACAGGGGGCTCTTGATAGTCATATGTAGTAGAAGTCCTAACGAGCTAGCGGTATTCCGGATTCTCAAAGTCGAACCGTGTGCCGGCTTTCCATTCCTCCGGCAGGTTGCCGTAGGCGGGGATCCCGCCGGCGTCCTTCAGGATTCGTGCCAGGTGCAGCAGGTTCCACGTCATGAACGTGGTGTTGCGGTTGGTAAAGTCACTCTCCGGCCCCCCGGACCCTTCGTCGAGGTAGCTCGGACCCGGTCCCACCGGTCCGATCCAGCCGGCGTCCGCCTGCGGAGGAATAGTGAAGCCGATGTGCTGGAGGCTGTAAAGGACGTTCATCGAGCAGTGCTTAATGCCGTCCTCGTTGCCGGTAATGAGGCAGCCGCCCACTTTGGGGTAGAAGGCCCACTGGCCTTTGTCGTTCAATTGCCCGGAGTGCGCGTACAGGCGTTCGATCAGTTTTTTGGTCTGGGAGGAATTGTCGCCCAGCCAGATGGGGCCGGCCACCACTACGATGTCCGCTTCCCGGACAGCAGGGTACAGTTCGGGCCACTCGTCGGTTGCCCAGCCGTGCTCGCGCATG
Source organism: Arthrobacter sp. PvP103 (assembly GCF_017833075.1). NCBI lineage: Bacteria > Bacillati > Actinomycetota > Actinomycetes > Micrococcales > Micrococcaceae > Arthrobacter > Arthrobacter sp. PvP103. The sequence continues at coordinate 1,108,682 of NZ_JAFIBQ010000001.1, forward strand.
TCCGGATACACGCCGCTGGCAATGTCGTGGTCCACGGTCCGGATCACCCGGGTGGCGACGCCCTGCTTCTCCATGATCAGGCGGCTGACCTCGATCAGGCCTTCCGTGTTGCTGGTCTCCGGAGATTTCTTGAGTGTGCCGTTGAAGAATACGGCCTTGAGATCGCCGTAGTTTGCTTTAGTCCCCTGATCTGGCGTACCCGGGTCCGGATGCTGGCTGTTCACGGTCTTGCTCCCTGCGTTCGTTGCGAAAAACAACAATCAGTGAGACCTGCCGGCCGGGGTGTCAGAGTCCCGCCGGCCTAGGAAATCTTGCTGAGGATGGCCGAAGCGTGGGCTTCCAGGCCGCCGCCCTGAGTGGAGCCCGCCCCGGTGGCCACGTCCCACCGCCAAAGAAGCTTTCCGTCCACCAGGCCGAAAATCCGGGTTGCCGCCGTGTACTCCTTGGAGTGGCTTCCTCGCATGACCATGTCGGTGCTGAGCTGGATCTGGGGGCCCTTGATCTGGCCGTAGTACAGCTCGGAGATGCCGCCGGGGTGTGAGATGGAAACGGAGATATCGAAGCCGCCGTCGCTGTTGCGCAACGCTTCGACTTCGTCGGCGCTTTTCAGCACCGGGACGATGTCGGCCGGGATCAGCCCCGGTCCGCCGTCTTCCTCCCGCTGCTTCCGCTCCAACGCCCAGAAGCCGGTCTCCACCGTCAGCGGCCGCAGCCTGGTGCCTTCATCGTCGGTCAGCCAGCTCTCGGCGCGGTACTGGAGGTACGGCAGGCCGTTGTGCGTGAAGGACACATGCTGGGAGAAATGCTCGGAATCTTCCTCGCCGGCGCCCAGGCGTCCGCTGCCCTCCCACTCACCAATGAGCCAGGACAACGGGACGAGCTCGGGCGTGAGGTCTGTAGGAATTTCAATCGGCACAGTAACTACCTCCGCAGACAACTAGCTCTGGACTGGTATTACTTCTGGCCCTTGAAGAGGCGGTAAACCACGAAACCAGCGAACCATGCCATGGAAAGACTGGCAATGCCAAGCAGGACAAGGAAGAAAATCTCAAATGCAAGTACGGACATGATGCCATCCTAACGCGTTAGTAGATGAGTAGTTTGTCTATGAAGTAAGCGAGCGAACCCACTGCTGCCACGGGTGCCAGGCCCATGCCGAGCGCGGCTGGAAAGTTAATCCGGTCCCCGCGGAGTATAACCAGTCTGCGCAGGCTCACGAGAACTGCGCCCACCGTAACGCCCACCACGGCGGCGGGTATTACGGCGATGTTTGAGAAGATCAACCCTGCCAGCGGAGCACTGAGGCCTGCCAGCACGATGCCCAGCGGCGCTACGATCCGGTCCGGCCAGCGGATGAGTCCGGCCAGCAGGGCAAAGGCGGCACTGATACCGGCCACGAGGAGCATTTCCTTGACGCCGTTGAACCTTGAAGCCGCAATCCACCCTGCACCAAGACAGGACAGCAGCACACCTGCGCTCGATCCCAGCGTGGATTCCAGGCGCTGCGCCTGGCCCGTGCCGCGAAGCAGCTGCATCAGGAAAACAGCCATCACGCCTGCCGCAATGAACGCCGGGGTCCAGTCGAGGAAGCCGGGCGCCGGGACGTAGGTGGCTGCCACGGCCGAGCCCGCTCCGGGCAGTCCGATGATTGCTGCGAGGGTCTTCTTGGCGGGGATGTCCAGGAAGTGGGGCCAGCCGACACCGACGGCCAGGGCGACGAGTATGGCGACACCGAGCAGCACTTCAGGGGAGGTGTAAGCCCCGCCGATAAAGACAGCAAGCCCGGCCAGCCCGATGGTTCCGATGGTCCACGGCTTCACTGTTTACCCGCGCTCACTCTCTGCTGACATCTTCTTCGCTCCGTCCAATCCTGCCTTATGTGACCTGCTTATGTCGCAAAACGCGAACTGAAACAGAACTGATCCGTGTCTGTTAAGGGGCAATTGGGTATACTCAAAGCTCAGCTACGCTTCCTTCGGAGGATGCGGGCCCGGCCGGATTTTCGGCCGGCCACGACCGACGCGGGCAGCCAGTACCGGCCGGTGAAAGCCCGGTTCAGACGCCCGATGATGCGCGGACAGCCCCTTGGAGGAACAATGTCGCACATCCTGCTACTGACGAACAGCACCGGATCATCGGTGGACATTTTGCCTGCCTTGGAATTGCTCAACCACCGCGTGCATATCCTCCCGGCCGAGCCCACTGCCCTGCTGGAAACGGATCCCTGCGACGTCGTCCTGCTGGATGCCCGCAAGGACCTGGTCGGTGCGCGGTCCCTCACGCAGCTGCTCAAGGCCACGGGGCTCAGTGCACCGTTGATGCTGATCCTCACCGAAGGCGGCATGGCGGCCGTGTCCTCGGCCTGGGCCGTGGATGACATCCTGCTGGACTCCGCGGGTCCGGCTGAAGTCGAAGCCCGCATTCGACTCTCTGTCGCGCGCGCCGTGCCGGAGAAAGAGGATCTTCCCACCGAGATCCGCGCCGCCGGCGTCGTCATCGACGAAGCAAGCTACACGGCCAGGGTCAACGGAGCCCCCCTGAACCTGACGTTCAAGGAATTCGAACTCCTGAAGTACCTGGCGCAGCACCCGGGCCGGGTGTTTACCCGGCAGCAGCTCCTCACAGAGGTGTGGGGCTATGACTACTACGGCGGCACCCGCACGGTGGACGTCCACGTCCGGCGGCTGCGGGCCAAGCTCGGCGCCGACCACGAAAACCTGATAAGCACGGTGCGCAATGTCGGCTACCGCCTGACCCTCGTGCGGCAGCCCGAAGAGGAGCTGACGGAGGCATAGGCTTTCGCAGCGGCCGCAGAAGGCTAAGGCTCAACCACTCCCGCAAACTTAGCGAAAAGAAGAAGCCCCGGACCAACGGTCCGGGGCTTCTTCTTAGGCTTCTGGGCCTGCAGTGGAGGACATACGGGTCGAACGTATCGAGGCCACCCCAGTGGTGGATCCCCCTCAGTTCCCGCTTCAGGAAGCCGGAACAGGTAATGACTATACGTGCCGGATCCGGCCGCATCAAATCGACCCGAATCCCGCCGTCAGCCGGACGGGCCGTATAGCCTGTACACCATGAGTCCTGCGCATCCCGAGAACTGGCCCGTGCTCGTCGTCAAGGGCGGAGTGGACGATGAACTGCTCAGGGATTTCACAGCCCTCGCCGCGGCCGCCGAAGAGTCGGACGGAAACCCTCCCCTGTCCGAGCAGACTTTCGTGACCCTCCGCGCCGGCGAGTCGGGAACCCATTCGCTCCTGAGCCTGGCGCTCTATGCGCCCGATGAGGAATCGGATCCCGCCACCGCACAGGACCTCGCCGGCTTCGCGGTGGTGGTGGAGGAAGCGGACGGCACAGGTGTGCTGGAACTGGCGGTGCATCCGAGCTACCGGAACCAGGGCGTGGCAGACAGGCTGGTTGCCACGCTCAAGGCATCACGGGGTTTCGACGGGCTCAAGGCGTGGTCCCACGGGAACCATGAGGCGGCAGCGGACCTTGCGGCCAAGTACGGTTACGCCCCCATCCGGGAGTTGTGGAAGATGCGGCTCACAGCATCTGACGCTGAACTGCCCGACGCCGCCCTCCCGGACAACGTGAGCCTGCGGGCCTTCATCCCCGGGCAGGACGAGGAGGCGTGGCTGGCAGCCAACAAGGCCGCCTTCAGCCACCATCCGGAGCAAGGGAATATGACGCGGCAGGATCTGGCCGCCCGGATGGCCGAGGACTGGTTCGATCCCGCCGGCTTCCTCCTCGCGGTCGACCGGTCGGGGCGGATCCTCGGCTTCCATTGGACCAAGGTGCACCCGGGCCACGGCGGCCATCCCGCCATCGGTGAGGTCTACGTGGTGGGTGTGACCCCCGAAGCCCAGGGCATGGGACTGGGTAAGGCCCTCACCGTGGCCGGCATCAAGTACCTGCAGGACAAGGGCCTTCACGCGGTCATGCTCTACACGGATGCGGACAATACGCCGGCCGTTTCGCTGTACCGCCGACTCGGCTTTACGCGGTGGGATGCGGACGTGATGTACGGACCCAAAAACGGCGGTTAATCCAATCGGCAGACGCATGCGCCGCGGTTCAGGAAATCTGAGTATCCCGCGAATCGAATGCTTGTAAGGTTGAAGGTAAACCGCGCCAGCAAAAGGAGTGACCATGCAACCGGAATCAGCCGGAATCGCCACGTCTGAGGCCAAGGTGCTTCCGGTGCGCGCCCGCTTCGGGTCCTCCGAGGTCCCGGCTTCCCGTGCCACGCAGGACCGGATCGACATTCCCGAGTTCGCGCCAAATCTTGAGCCCGAGGGAGACATCAGCCCGGACCGGTTCCTGGACCGTGAATTGAGCTGGCTGGCTTTTAACTCCCGGGTGCTGGAACTTGCCGAGGACCCCAATCTCCACCTGCTGGAGCGTGTCAGCTTCCTCTCCATCTTTGCCTCCAACCTGGACGAGTTCTTCATGGTCCGAGTGGCCGGGCTGAAGCGCCGGATCGCCACCGGTCTGGCCGTTCCCTCGCCGGCAGGCCTGAGCCCCATGCAGGTTCTGGACCAGATCGGCGAAGCTGCCCACCGCCTTGCGCAGCGCCACGCCCGGGTCTATGCCGAGCAGATCCGGCCGGCCCTGGCGTATGAGCACATCCACCTCATGCACTGGGACGAGCTTGACGACCAGGCCAAGGACCAGCTCAGCGCGATGTTCGCGGAAAAGGTCTTCCCCATCCTGACCCCGCTGGCGGTGGATCCCGCCCACCCGTTCCCCTACATTTCGGGGCTGTCGCTTAACCTGGCCGTGGTGGTCCGCAACCCTGTTAGCGACAAGGAACTGTTCGCCCGCGTCAAGGTTCCGGACCAGCTGCCCCGCCTCATTTCCATCGATGGCCCGCGCGCCGGATCGGTCCCGGGCCGGGTGGCCCGGTTCATCGCCCTGGAAGAAGTCATCGCCGTCCACCTGGACCAGCTGTTCGCCGGCATGGAGGTTCTGGAGCACCACACGTTCCGCGTCACGCGCAACGAGGACGTTGAGGTGGAAGAGGACGACGCCGAGAACCTGCTGCAGGCGCTCGAAAAGGAACTGCTGCGCCGCCGGTTCGGCCCGCCGGTGCGGCTCGAAGTCACCAACGACATCAACCCGAACATCCGGGCGCTGCTGATCCGCGAACTGGGCGTGGAAGAGTCCGAGGTCTACTCCGTACCAGCCCCGTTGGACCTCCGCGGCCTGTCCGTCATTGCCGCGATCGACCGTGCGGACCTGCACTACCCGAAGCACGTCCCGCACACCTCGAGGTACCTGAACGAATCGGAGACGTCGAAGGCAGCCAACGTGTTCGCGGCCATGCGCCGGCGGGACATCCTGCTGCACCACCCGTACGATTCGTTCTCCACGTCCGTCCAGGCCTTCCTGGAGCAGGCTGCGGCGGACCCCAAGGTGCAGGCCATCAAGCAGACGCTGTACCGCACCTCGGGCGACTCCCCTATCGTCGATGCCCTCATTGACGCGGCAGAGGCAGGCAAGCAGGTGCTGGCCCTGGTGGAGATCAAGGCCCGGTTCGATGAACAGGCCAACATCTCCTGGGCACGGAAACTGGAACAGGCCGGCGTGCATGTTGTGTACGGCATCGTGGGCCTGAAGACCCACTGCAAGCTCTCCCTCGTGGTCCGCCAGGAAGTGGACGGCCTGCGGCGCTACTGCCACATCGGCACGGGCAACTACCACCCGCGCACCGCCCGCTATTACGAGGACCTCGGGCTGCTGACGGCCAATGAGCAGGTGGGCGAGGACCTTTCCAGGCTCTTCAACCAGCTCTCGGGCTACGCTCCCAAATCCACTTTCAAGCGGCTTCTGGTGGCGCCCCGCTCGGTGCGGTCGGGGCTCATTGACCGCATTGAGAAGGAAATCCGCAACGCCAAGGCGGGCATTTCGGCCAGGGTCCAGATCAAGGTCAACTCCATGGTGGACGAGGCAATCATCGATTCTCTCTACCGTGCATCGCAGGCCGGCGTGAATGTTGACGTGATAGTCCGCGGCATCTGTTCGCTGCGTCCCGGCATCCCCGGGCTCAGCGAAAACATCACAGTGCGTTCCGTGCTGGGACGCTTCCTGGAGCACTCGCGGGTGTTTGCCTTCGCCAACGGCGGGGACCCTGTGGTCTACATCGGCTCCGCCGACATGATGCACCGCAACCTTGACCGGCGGGTGGAAGCACTGGTCCAGCTGACCAGCGGCGACGACACGTCCTACGTGCTGGACATGCTCCGCCGCTACATGGACCCGGGAACGTCCAGCTGGCACCTGGACAGCCAGGGTGAATGGACCAGGCACCACATCGGTGACGACGGCAAGCCGCTGGAGGACGTCCAGTCATGGCTGCTTGCCTCGCGTTCCCGCCAGCGCCCGACGATTAGGCGGTAGGACCCTGGCCCCGAAAACGGATGCGAAAAGCGACGTCACTAACGACTCGGCGAACGACTCGCTTATTGCGGACCAGACAGACCATCCCGGGGAACCTGTAGCGGTCACCGCTGCCGGCGCCCTGCCGTGGCGTGTCAGCAAGGACAAGCTCGAAGTCCTGCTGATACACCGTCCAAGCTATGACGACTGGTCGTGGCCCAAAGGAAAGATCGACTCCGGCGAGACCATTCCGGAGTGCGCCGTCCGTGAGATCGAGGAGGAGATCGGACTCAAGGCCACCCTGGGTATTCCCCTCCCTCCGATCCACTACCACGTGTCCGCTGGCCTCAAGGTAGTCCACTACTGGGCCGTGGACGTGGACGGCGCCACGCTGCGTCCGGACGGCAAGGAAGTGGACAGCGTGATGTGGTGTTCACCGGAAAAAGCCGCCTCCCTGCTGAGCAACCCCGGTGATATTGCGCCGCTTGAGCACCTGGCGGCAGCCCACGCCCGCAAGGAGCTGGACACGTGGCCGCTGCTGGTGGTGCGCCACGCCAAGGCCAAGCCGCGCTCCTCCTGGACCAAGGCGGAAGGGGACCGTCCGCTTGCGGCTACCGGATTGCGGCAGGCCCAGGCGGTCCGACGGTTGCTTCACGTGTGGAAGCCCCTTCGCGTTCACTCGAGCCCGTGGCAACGCTGCGTGGCCACGATTGCCCCGTACGCCAAGTCCGCCGACGCCAAGGTAAAACTGCACGACGCCCTGACGGAGCACCGCCATGCCCGGAGCCCGAAGAAGACCGCAGCCGTTGTGGAAGCACTCTTCGACAAGCAGCGCGCAATCGCCCTGTGCACCCATCGGCCCGCCCTGCCTACCGTCATCAAGCAGCTCGGGGAGCACATGAACGGCCGGCTGCGTGCCCTGCTGCCATCCTCCGACCCCTACCTGGCGCCCGGAGAGATCATCGTGTGCCACGTAGCCCGCGGCAACAACCACAAGATTGTGGCTGTGGAACAGTTCAGGCCCTTCGACGACTAAAAGCGGCCGGCCTGCCCGGCCCGGCTTGCCGGGCCACGAACCGGCTTGACCCGGACCTCTTTGTATCAAATACTCAGTACATTGATGCAAAATCTGGGGGGATTATGCCGGTCCAATTCGAACTGCCTACGACACCTCTGCTGGGACCGCTGGCCGCCGCCGTCGTTATCTACCTCATCCTGAGGTGGGTGGTATGGGAACCCCGGATGGGCGCCTCGCCCGAAACTGTTTCGCAGCACGCGCTCTGGGTGGGCGTCATCGGATGGATGACAAGCTCCCTCCAGGGGGCCATGAATATCGGCATCATTCCGTCGGGCAGAACCACCAGCCCCGTCATCGGCCCTTTCCTGGTCACCCCGGACACCATTATCCCGGCCCTGGCATGGCCCCTCCTCGGAACTATCGGAGTCCACGCACTGGGCCAGCTCAGCTATCCGCGCCCCCGGGGACCCCGCCGCAAGGCCAGCCTCCACGTCCGGAAAATCCGCGACTTCCTCCCGCGTCCGCTGGCCTGGACAACACTGGCCATTTTCACGGGCGCAGCCGGATTCACCGCATGGACCGCTACGCTCCCGGGCTTCGCAGCAATTACGTACGGCTCGGTCCGGGAGGACCCGCAGGGCTACCGGACCATCGGCGGCGACGGGCGCATCCCCGGTTCTGAACTGGCCGGCTGGCTGGGTGCCGCGCTGGTTGTCCTGGCTGCGTGCACCTGGCTGGTGCTGCTGCTGATCTGCCGCAGACGGCAGCTCGAGCAGCTGACGGACCACGACAATTCGATCCTGCGAACCATCGCCATGAACAGATTGCTCCGCACGGTCTCCACGATGGCGTCGGGCCTGGCCGTCATCGCCGGTAACTATGTGGCCCGCCCGGACCCGGCTGCGGGCAGCACGTCGTGGACTAATTTCGCGGCCTTTGCGGGCATGGCGGTCCTGCTGGCCATGCTGCTCTGGGCGCCGCCGAAACTAACGGGAACCGCAAAGGCCGCCGGCCTCCGGAACGCGAAGTCCGGGCACTTCGGCGCCGGACCGCACCCGGCATCCAAACTTGTGGTCTCCGTCGGCGCCGGACTCGGCGTCGCCGCAGCCCTGCCGGTGCTTGCGGGAGCGTTCCTGGTCCCGGCCATCATCGCAGCGGGGCCGTCCGGGCCGGCGGCTTTCATAACACTAGTTGCGGGGCTGGTCCTTGTGGTCCTCGCCGCCGGCGAGCTGTTGCTGCAGCGCAACTACACGAGCCCGGATGAACCGCGGACATGGCCCCGGCAGCCGGTGGGCGCGGCCCTTCTCACCACACTGATCCTGGCGCTGCTCGTCCTCGTCACAACCCTCGTGGTCTCAGCCGCCGGGAACACCCTGCTTGGCCAGGACGGAGGGTGGATCCCAGCTGCGCTCCTCAGCACCGCCGGGGTGCTGATGGCGCTCCCGGCTTTGCTGGCAACGCGCCTGCGGCGAGGCATCCCCGGTGCTCCGCCCGGGCTCGACGCAGCGCTGCGTGCCATCACCCTCCACCGGATGGCGCGAACGCTCTCGGCCATGTTCATGGCGCAGGCAGCGATGGTCCTGCTGATGAACAGCCAGGCGTGGGCCGCTGTCTTCGGCGTGGCATTCCTACCCTCCATCCCGTGGTGGCCCGCTTCCCTCGCGGGGACGATCCTGGCCTGCGCGGCGGTCGCCACAGCCCTGATACCGGTGCGGACCTTCGCAGGCTCCCGTTCCCGGCCCGCTCCCCTGCCCCGCAGGGACCACGTCACATGACGGCCGGGATCGCAGTCGACCTGCGGTCGGCCGTGCCGCCCTATGACCAGATCCGCACCCAGATCTCCTCGTTGATCGCCATCGGCTCGCTGGCGGCCGGAACCCGCCTGCCCACCGTCCGCAGCCTGGCGGCGGACCTGGGCATCGCAGCGGGGACGGTGGCACGCGCCTACAAGGAACTCGAGCAGGCCGGCCTGATTGAAACACGGCGGCGCAACGGGACAGTCGTCGTCGGCATGCCCGACTCCGTCCGCCCGACGGGCGGCTCCGTGCCCCCTGACCTCATCGCCGCCGTCGACCGTTACATCGCCGAAGGCCGCGCCGCGGGCCTGGACGACGGCACGCTCCAGGACATACTGCGCCTCCGGCTGTTCCATTCTCAGTAGACTGGGACCGTGAGCATTCCAACGCCCTATGAAGACCTCCTGCGTGACGTCCTTGCCAACGGCACGCACAAATCTGACCGCACCGGCACCGGCACGCTCAGCGTGTTCGGGCGGCAGATGCGCTTTGACCTCAGCCAAAGCTTTCCGCTGATCACCACCAAGCGCGTTCATTTCAAGTCGGTGGCAGTTGAACTTCTATGGTTCCTGCGCGGCGAAACCAACGTGAAATGGATGCAGGACCAGGGCGTCACCATCTGGAACGAATGGGCCGACGCCGACGGCGAACTGGGTCCCGTTTACGGAGTGCAGTGGCGCAGCTGGCCGACGCCCGACGGCGGCCACATCGACCAGATCGCCGAGCTGGTGGAGAACCTCAAGTCCAACCCGGACTCGCGCCGGCACATCGTCTCTGCCTGGAACGTGGCTGAGCTTCAGGACATGGCCCTGCCGGCGTGCCACGCGTTCTTCCAGTTCTACGTTGCTGACGGCAAGCTGTCCTGCCAGCTGTACCAGCGCTCCGCGGACACCTTCCTTGGCGTCCCGTTTAACATCGCTTCCTATGCGCTGCTGACCTGCATGCTGGCCCAGCAGGTGGGCCTGGAGCCCGGTGAGTTCGTCTGGACCGGCGGCGACGTGCACATTTACGACAACCACATGGACCAGGTGCTCAAGCAGCTGAAGCGGGAGCCGTACGAATACCCGCAGCTGAAGATCCTCCGCAAGCCGGACTCCATTTTTGACTACACGCTGGACGACTTCGAAGTGGTCGGATACCAGCACCACCCTACGATTAAGGCGCCGATCGCAGTATGAGCACCGACAACGCCATGGATCCCCTGGCCTTCACTGAAAAAATTGCCGACGGAACCACCGGAGTGGGGCTCGTCTGGGCCCAGACCACGGCAGGTGTGATCGGCAAGGACGGCGACATGCCGTGGCACCTTCCCGAGGACATGAAGCACTTCACCCGGCTCACCACCGGGCACCCGGTGATCATGGGGCGCAAAACCTGGCTCTCGTTCCCGGACAAGTACCGTCCGCTGCCCGGGCGCACCAACATTGTGGTGACGCGCCAGGAGGGCTGGGGCGACACTCCCGACGCCCGGGGCGCCATCGCGGTGAAATCGCTCGACGACGCGCTGCTGGAATCACAGTTCGCGCCCGGCCACGAAACGGTGTGGGTGCTGGGCGGCGGGGAAATCTTCGCGCAGACCCTGGACATCGCCGACGTCGCAGTGGTGACATTCATCGACTCCGAGACCGACGGCGACACGTACGCGCCCGAGCTCGGTTACGAATGGAAGCTGGCCGCCAGCGAGCCGGCCACCGGCTGGCTGACGTCTGCCACCGGTACCCGTTACCGGTTCACGATGTGGCGCCGGACGGAGGCCTAGGACCATGCTGAAGAAGCCGGAAACACTCTTTGTCCTGGGCTACATGCTGCTCCCGCTGCTGGCCCTTCTCTCCGCGATCGTGGGACTGACCATGATCCTGGGCGGCAACAAGATCGCCGGCGCGATCGTGCTCGTCGTGGTGACGCAGGCGTTCGCGTTCGGTGCCGTGTACGCGCTGCGCCTCCGCAAGGCGGCAGTGCTCGAACAGCGCGACGCCGAATAGCGGCTCAGGCGGATTGTTCCCACAGCCTGGGCCTACTACTTCAAAAAGCGCCAGGCAACGCGCCTCGGCAGGCGTGCATCCCGGGCGTGACGTAACCGACTGCGCCGTGCCGGTTCCGAAGTCTAAACTGGTCGAATGACTACAGCAGCTACCCCCTCCGTCGGCCTGGTCGGATGGCGCGGCATGGTCGGCTCCGTCCTGATGCAGCGCATGCAGGATGAAGGCGACTTCGCCAGCATCAACCCGGTGTTCTTCTCCACCTCCAACGCCGGAGGTGCGGCGCCATCTTTTGCGGAAGGCGCAGGCAAGCTCGAGGACGCGTTCGACGTCGACACGCTGGCTAAGCTGCCGATTATTGTTACCGCCCAGGGCGGCGATTACACCAAGCAGGTCCACGGTGAGCTGCGCAGCCGCGGCTGGGACGGCCTCTGGATCGACGCCGCCTCCACCCTGCGAATGAATGACGACTCGATCATCGTGCTGGACCCCATCAACCGCGACGTCATCGACAAGGGCCTCGCCAACGGCACCAAGGACTTCATCGGCGGAAACTGCACCGTGTCCTGCATGCTGATGGGCCTGGGCGGCCTGTTCAAGAATGGCCTCGTCGAGTGGGGCACCTCCATGACCTACCAGGCTGCCTCCGGCGGCGGCGCCCGCCACATGCGCGAGCTGCTCAGCCAGTTCGGCACGCTCAACGCCGAGGTCAGCTCGGAACTGGACGACCCGGCGTCGGCCATCCTGGAAATTGACCGCAAGGTCCTGGCACACCAGCGCACCGACATCGACGCGACGCAGTTCGGCGTCCCGCTGGCCGGCTCGCTGATCCCTTGGATCGACGCGGACCTGGGCAACGGCCAGTCCAAGGAAGAGTGGAAGGCCGGGGTCGAGACCAACAAGATCCTCGGAACCTCCGGCGAAAACCACATCATCATGGACGGCCTGTGCATCCGGATCGGCGCGATGCGTTCGCACTCCCAGGCCCTCACGCTCAAGCTCCGCGAAGACCTCTCCGTGGCCGAGATCGAGAAGCTCCTGGACGCGGACAACGAATGGGCCAAGGTGGTGCCCAACACCAAGGAAGACTCCATGGCGAGCCTGACCCCGGTGGCCGCCTCAGGGACGCTGGACATCCCGGTGGGCCGTATCCGCAAGCTCGAAATGGGCCCGGAATACATCAGCGCCTTCACTGTGGGTGACCAGCTCCTCTGGGGCGCCGCCGAACCGCTGCGCCGCATGCTCAACATCGCCACCGGCACGCTCTAAGGACGTTCCCGTTCCAGGCACCGGGCGCTACGGCGCCTGGCCGAGGAACTTCAGGTACCTCGCGGCCTGCAGCTCAAATGACCTTTGGGCGGCAGGCCGCAGTCCGTTAACCGTGTCAAAGGGTTCAGGCACGACGGCGGCAGTCCGCCCGGCGCCTTTGAGTGCCCAGGTGCCTATCACTTCGCCGCCGGCCACGATTGTCTTCTTGAACATCCCGTTGCCGCCCGGAACCACTTTCTGGGCGTGCTCGGGCGGAAGCACGAGGGAACGGTCCGTGTAGCCGAGCAGGAACTCATCGAACCCCGGCAGCGCCAACAGCGAGCGCTGGCCGGGCACGCCGTCGTCGAGCAGCGCCGCGGTGGCCGGAGACATCCAGTAACTGGCTCCTTCAAATTCCAGCTCAACGAGCTGGTCCGACACCTGGGCCAGGGCGCTGCGGACCTCCGTCACGCGCGTGCTGGACCACCATGCAAAGTCACGTTCCGTCGCAGGGCCGTGACTGGTCATGTACCTCAGCACCAGCTCGGCTATGCCCTCCGCGCGGTCCAGCTCGCGGGATTTCGGAATCCACTCGTCAAAGGCCTTGATGAGCTGCTGGTTTCCCGCGAGCGGTCCCTGCACGAGCCAGGCCCGCTGGCACAGGATCCCCAGCAGGTGGATGCCGCGCTGTCCTACCGTGGACTGGCCCGCGGCTTCAAAGGCCTCGAAAAGCTGCTGCCGCGTGGCCGAGCCGCCGCCCGAGACCAGTTCCAGGGCCGCGTCACGGGCAGCGTCCACGTCCCGGGCATCAATCTCCAGCTCCCGGTGTCGCCCGCCCATTCCCTGGAGCTGGCGGTCGGCCGTGATGTTCAGGATCCAGCGAAGGTCCTCCGGAGCCAGCAGGTGGAGGGTTCCGCGCATGGGCCACGAGCGGACAACCAGCCCTTCATCCAGCGCGGACCGGACGGTGTCAACGCCGGCGGTGCGGACCCTCAGCCCCACGGCCCAAAGTACCGCCTGCATGTCCTGGGCCTGCATGGCGGTCATCCACCGTACGGCGTCCGGCGCAGAATCGAACGCCGGCGCCAGCAGCCCCTGCGCGGCGAGGCGCAGCCGTCCGATGACGTGCCGTGTGATCCGGGGCCGTGCGCCTGTTCGCATACCCCCATCGTAGGTTGCACCCCCGCCATGCGGGTCCGCAGTCCCGGGCAGTGCCGTACGGGGAGTGCACGGCATGCTCCCAGCCGGTTTACAGCCGGGGTCCCTACGCTGGTTGAATGACTGTCGGAGAGCTCTGGCCGCACCTGCGGCCCCTGTGCCGGGCCCTTGCCCTGCTGGGCTGGGCCACAAGCGCTGCCGGAATGGCCGCAGGACTCTCCATCGCGGTTGCCGGCGGCACGAGCCTCTCCCCCACCGTGGAGGCCCTGCAGTTCTTTTCGGCGGTCAGCATGGGGGTGGCTGTCCTCAGTTTCCTCGCAGCCTCCCTGCTGCAGCCCCGGCACGGCGGCTGGCGGGCTGTTGACCATGACGCCAACCGTGCTGCCCAGGATCCAGGCGGCGACATGCCGCCTACGATCAAGAGCTTCCTGCTGGCCGCCTTCGCGCTGCTGGCGGGGGCCGTGGTGTTCGCCTGTGCCGGGCTGGTCCTCCGCAACGGCCCCAGCGCACAGTCCGTGGCCTTTTGCCAGGTCTTCCTGCTGGGTGCAGCGGCTTCCGGGTTCACGTTCATGCTGTTCAGCAAGGTCACTCCGCGGCACCGCCGGAATTAGCCGGGGCGCCTGGACATCGGAGCGGCTAGAGCTCGACGCCGATGAGCAGCGGCTCCGGGTGCAGTTCAATACCAAAGCGCTCGACGACGCCGCGCCTCACCTCGCGCGCCACGGCCACCATGTCTGCCGCACTCGCTGCACCCCGGTTGGTGATGGCCAGCGTGTGCTTGGTGGACAGCGACGCCCGCCCGCCGGAGACACTCCCGGCTTCCAGCCCGTATCCCTTACCGAAGCCGGCATGGTCGATCAGCCAGGCGGCAGACAGCTTGACGAGCCCGTCCGCCCCGGCCGGGTAGCGGGGAGCGTCTTCGGGGAGCCGTTCTGCCGCCTCCGCCGGTACGATCGGATTCGTGAAGAAGGACCCTGTGGAATAGGTGTCACGGTCTTCCGGGTCCAGGACCATGCCCTTGGAGGCACGGAGCCGCAGGACCTCACGGCGCACATCGTTGGCGTACGCCCTTTCACCGGCTTCGACGCCCAGAGACTTCGCCAACTCGGCATAGCGGATGGGCGCACTCATCCGGCCCAGCGGCAGCTGGAACTCGACAGTGAGCACAACGAAGCGCGGGGAGCCCTGGACGGTGGTCTGTTTGAGGATCGAGTCCCGGTAGCCAAACTTCAGTTCGGAATTCGTGAAGGTGCGGACGGCGTTCTTTTCCCGGTCCCAGGTCCGCACCGCGGCAATGGTCTGGGAAACGTCGGCGCCATAGGCTCCCACGTTCTGCACCGGAGTGGCGCCGGTGGATCCCGGGATGCCGGAGAGCGCTTCGATTCCGGACCACGCGTGGCGCACAGCGTGTTCCACGAGGGCGTCCCAGTTGTGCCCTGCCTGGACCACCACGGCGACGCCGCCGCAGGTGTCCTCGGAGTTGACGGCGAACCCTTCAGAGGCGATCCGGAGCACGGTGCCGGGGTAACCGGCATCTGAAATCAGCAGGTTGGACCCGCCCGCGACGATCAGCAACTTCTCACCGGCGGCGTCCGCTGAACGGACGGCGTCGATGATTTCCGCCTCCGTGCGGGCCTCGATGTAGTTGCCGGCGGGACCGCCGACGGCGGCAGTGGTCAGGTCGGAAAGCAAAGTCTGGGTCACCTGTCCAGCCTATCTGTCATTGGCATCGGAGCGGATCAGGAGAGCTTCCGGGCCACCGGGGACAGCAGGAAGCTGACCACGAGCATCACCATCACGGCAAGGAGCGAGTGGAGGATGCCGACGTGTTCGGCCAGCAGCCCCAGCAGCGGCGGACCGCACAGGAACGCACCGTACCCGATGGTGGACACCACGGACACGCGGGCGGCTGCCTTGACCGGATCGTCTGCCGCGGCGGACATGCCAACCGGGAACCCCAGCGAAGCACCGAGGCCCCAGACAGCCAGCGCCACGAATGCCAGCCACGGAACGGGGGCGAACACGAACAGCCCCAGGCCGGCTACTGCCAGCGCGGCGCACCAGCGCATGACCGGGACCCTGCCAAAACGGTCCAGGACCAGGGTGCCGGCAAAGCGGCCAATGGTCATGAAGGTGACGAACAGGCCGTAGCCCGCCGCCCCGGCAGCATCCGTCTGGCCGTGGCCGTCGGCCAGGGCCAGCGCCACCCAGTCGCCTGCAGCCCCTTCTGCGAGGGCAAGCCCAAGGACCATGACGCCCAGCAGCAGCGTGCGCTTGTCACGCCAGGCCTGGGCGATCAGACGCTTGTTGTCCAGCGGCTGTTCCGGGACGGCGTCCGTCTGCCGGACGATGGGAATGGGTCCCGTGGACGGGTCCTCGAACGTGTCTGTACCGGACGCTTTGAACGGGCGTGCCCCCTGCACCGGCGTAATGTCCGCACGGAACCAGGAAGCGGCGGTTGCCACCGAGCCGGCCACCACAAGCCCTCCCGCCGCAAGATGCCAGAACACGGGGATGCCGGCACCGGCAGCCCAGGCACCAAGCCCGGCTCCGGCGACCGTTCCCAGGCTGAAGGAGCCGTGCAGCCGGGGCATGATGTGCCGGCGGACGGCGCGTTCCACCGCCGCGCCTTCGACATTGGATGCGGTGTTCCAGCTGGCGGTGCCGAGCCCGATGACGGCCAGGCCGACGGCAACCGCCACCGGGCTGGCGAGCACCGAGGTGCCGAATCCGGCCAGTAACAGCCCGACACCCACCATGATGCTGCCGATCCGGATGGTCCTCTTGGATCCCAGCCGGAGGACGATCAGCCCCGAGGCGGAGACGGAAAGAAACGAACCGGCCGTCATGCAGAGCAGGAGAAGTCCTACCGTGCCGGGGGTCAGGTCCAGCCCGTCCCTGATGGCCGGCAGCCGGGACACCCAGGTGGAAAACGCGACTCCACTTGCCCCGTAGGCCACCACCACGGCATTGCGCCAGTGCGTGACCTCGGCGGACGGGGTGAAGACGTTCCTGGTCACGGAAGCATCGTTGTCACGCAAGCCTGACGACAGCCTGGGCCTTCATCAGGACCTTCTGTCCTGCGGAGACGACGGTGAGGTCCACGCGGGCGGTGCCGGCATCCGCGTCAAGCGCGCCAATGGCGCCACTGACCTCGATGACGGCCCCAGGCTCGTCCGTGCCGGTGGTGTCGGCGACCAGGACCGGCTTGGTGAAGCGGGTCTGGAAATCCACGACGGCGGCGGGGTCGCCCGCCCAGTCGGTCACCAGCTGGACTGCTGCCCCCATCGTGAACATGCCATGGGCAATAACGCCGGGCAGGCCGACTCCGGAAGCGAAAGCCTCGTTCCAGTGGATCGGGTTGAAGTCGCCGGACGCGCCGGCATATTTCACCAGGTCCTGGCGGGTGACGGCGATGCTGCGGCTGCCAAGGTCCTGGCCGACGGCAAGATCGGAAAAAACGGGGGCAATGGATGCAGTGCTCATGGTTACTGTCCCTCTCCGCGGACCAGGATGGACGAGGTGGTGGTGGAGACGGCCTCCCGGGAAGCACCGGAGTCGTCGGCGCCGGTGAGGGCGAAGATTTCCGAGCGCGTGGTGATCATCGCACCGCCGCCCATGGCACGGACACCGTCCACGTGCAGCTCCGCCACCAGGCGGTCACCGGCGAAGATGGGCCTGTGGTGGATAAAGCGCTGGTCAGCGTGAACCACGCGGGAGAAGTCGATGCCGGACTCCGGATCCTCGATCAGCTGGGCATCGGCGCGCTGGGCAATGATGATGGCGAAAGTGGGAGGGGCCACGAGGTCGCTGTGGCCAAGGGCCCGGGCTGCTTCCAGGTCGAAGTGCGCGGGATGGGTTGCCTTGACCGCCCTGGCGAACTCGCGGATCTTCTCGCGGCCGACGTCGTACACCTCTGCGGCAGGGTAGCTACGGCCCTGCAGATCCGGATTGATAGTCATGGCCTCAAGCCTATCGCTCCCCGCCGTCAGGCCAGCGGCAGGTTACGAGGAGGGAGGCGGGCCGGTTCACGGCCTGTTACGCAGCGGGGTCTGGCGGGTTACACCCCTACGCGGTATGATGGATTCATCATCCCATCAATTCATGCGGCGGCCCTTCGCACGGCTGCTGCGCGAACCAGGCGACAGCAGGTCCCCATGCTCTCAGCGGCGCAGGCCCCTTTGTACGAAATCAAGGCCAACCTCTTCAAGGCCCTCGCCCACCCGGCGCGCATCAGGATCCTCGAACTGCTGGCTGCTGCGCCGGACACGACAGCACCGGTCAGCTTCCTCCTGGCCGAAACCGGGCTGGAGGCTTCCCACCTCTCCCAGCACCTGGCAACGCTGCGCCGGCACAAGGTGGTGACCTCCGTGCGGTCGGCGAATGCCGTGACGTACCGCCTGGCGCACCCCAAAATCGCAGAGCTCCTGGCCATTTCCCGGACGTTCCTGCTGGATACCTTGGCGGACTCCAACGAGCAGCTCCGCCTGGCGCAGGAATTGCCGGTCGCCCATCTCTCCGGCCCGTCCTCGTGAGCCGGATGCGGACGCTGCGGGCATTCCTGCCGTCCCGCCGCGATTACGACGGGCTGCGCTCCTCGTGGAAGACGGACCTCACTGCGGGCATCACGGTGGGGATCGTTGCACTTCCCCTGGCGCTGGCGTTCGGCGTCAGCTCCGGAGTGGGCGCCGAAGCCGGACTGATCACTGCGGTGGTTGCCGGCCTGGTGGCGGCCATCATGGGCGGCTCCAACGTCCAGGTCTCCGGCCCCACCGGCGCCATGGTGGTGGTCCTCGCCCCTGTGGTGGCCAGCCACGGCGCCGGCAGCATTCCGATTGTTTCGCTGCTGGCAGGGCTCATTGTCTGCGCACTCGGCATCAGCGGACTGGGCCGCGCCGTTGCTTTCATCCCCTGGCCTGTGGTGGAAGGATTTACCCTCGGCATTGCCGCCATCATCTTCCTCCAGCAGGTGCCCCTGGCCACTGGAACAGCGGGCATCCCGGGTCACAACACCCTCGTTGCGGCGATCGAAGCCGCCTCGGGAGCCGCGTTTCCCACCGTCATCCAGACCCTTGCCGTAGTGGTTGCAGTCGCGGCCATCATGTTTGTGGTACCCAAGGTTCACAAGTCGCTGCCTGCCAGCCTGACCGCCGTGCTGCTGGTCACCGTGGCCGCGGAGCTGCTCCGCCTGGACATTCCCCGGATCGGCGCGCTGCCGCATTCCCTGCCCGCCCCTGCCGTGCCCATGATCGACCCCGCAGCTCTTGGCGACCTCATGATGCCGGCACTGTCCATCGCCGCGCTGGCGGCCATTGAGTCACTGCTCTCCGCCCGGGTGGCGGCGGGAATGGTGGGCCCGGACGGCAGGCCCGGCGGCCGCTACAGCCCGGACCGCGAACTGACCGGACAGGGGCTGGCGTCCATTGCGGCCGGACTGTTCGGCGGAATGCCCGCAACCGGCGCCATCGCCCGGTCCGCCGTCAACGTCCGGTCCGGAGCGAAGACACGGCTGGCGGCCGTGGTCCACGCCCTGGTGCTGTTGGCAATCATCTACCTCGCGGCAGGATTGGTCGGACGGATTCCGCTGGCCGTGCTGGGCGGAGTCCTGATGGTCACGGCCACGCGAATGGTTTCGACCCAGACGGTCAGCGCCATTCTCCGTTCCACCCGGTCTGATGCGGCAGTCTTCATCCTCACTGCCCTGATCACCGTGGCTTTCGACCTGATCATCGCCATCCAGATCGGACTGGCCGCTGCCGCCCTGCTGACGCTGCGGAAGTTTGCCTCACTGAGCGGCGTCCGCCGGGAGGCCCTCACGGGCGCGCCCGCCGAAGGAGATTCCCACATCGCCATCTTCAGGCTCGACGGCGCCATGTTCTTCGGGGCGGCGGAACGGATCCTGCAGGAAATCAACGAGGTAAAGGACATCCAAGTGGCCATCATCCGTTTGTCCCAGGTGCGCATGCTGGACGCCACGGGCGCACACGCCCTTGTGGAAGTCATCTCGGCGCTGGAACTCCGCGGAATCACCGTTCTGCTGAAGGGGGTCCAGCCGGAGCACCTGGAACTTGTGACCAACGTGGGTGTGATCCGTTCCCTCCGGCACCACAAGCACCTGTTCAGCACACTGCCGGCGGCCGTGGAACACGCCCGCAGCCATGTGCTGCGGAATGCCGCTGCTAGCGCTTGAGGTTCTTCCGGATCTGCTGGCCCCGCACCACGATCCCCACAACGTGCAGGACCAGGCCAGCGCCGATCACCGGCAGTGACGCGACGGCGAGGCCCTGGTTGCCGGAAGTGTTGCCCACCAGGTTGAGGACAATGCCGACGGCGATCAGGCCCATGGCGCTGAAAACGAGCACCTTGTAGGAGGTGGATGCGGTGGCCCAGAATTCGTTCAGCACCGTCCCATTCTATGTGCCGGCCTCAGAACAACGATTCCTGCACGGCCGGAACTTCCGAAGAATGGTGGTCTCCGAAGTCCACGCTCCGGGCCTTCAGCTGCCCTAGGTTCACCACGAACTCAAGTTCGGTGCCTTCCAGGGCAGCCACGGCGATACTTCCGCTCAGCGCGGCAATCCGGAATCCGTGTGCTCCACGGCCCAGGTCCTGCGGGTAAGCGTGCCGGACCGCGGCCGCGCACGCCCGGTCTGCAAGGACCGGCCGGACCCACTGTTCGTCCACCACCCCGAACCCCTCCCCGCCGCCGCGGACCAGCAGTGCGCGTGCATCACCGGCCAGCTGCCGGTTCAGCGCATCAAGTTCGACGGCGGGTGCCGGTGCCGCCAGGGCGGCGGCCTTGGCTGCCGACCGGACCTGTTGCGGGAGCCCGGCGTCGCGGGTCAGCATCTCTTCAAGGATCCGGACCACCCGGCCGTCGTCCGCTCGCGCCACGTAGCGTGCCACCACGGCTCCCTGCTCGGCCAGCCGGTTCCATTTCCGTGGGTCCGAGGCGGTGCCGACCTTGCTGGCGCCGTTGGCGAACGTTGCCACGTACAGCCAGTGCTGCTGCATCAGGTAGGCGCGAAGCCCCGGCGGGACACCTCCGCCGCGGTGGAAGTCGTGGATGAGCCGGGAATCGTCCACCACGAAGCAGCGCTCGCACTGGCTCCCCCTGACGGCCGGCGCCTTGGCGGGGCAGAGGACGTGGTCCCGGTCAGCCGGGCCGTACACCTTGTGATGTCCAACGCAGAACTTGCCTTCGGCGGCGACCCGGAAACCCAGCCGGCGGCCGGCGTCGAGCCCCACCTCCCGGAAACCGCCGGAAGGGTCCTGCAGGCGCATGACCGGAGTTCCTCCGTCGCGCTTTCCTGACCCGGGACCAGCCAGGGAACCGGGCGGCGCACCATCCCAAAAGACCCCGTGGACCAGATAGCGGGTATCGGTCACGGGGTCTCCTCTTGGCTGGGGCTGCGGCGGCGCTAGAGTGCCGGCTGCACCCCAAAGGCGACGGCGAGTTTCATGATCTTCTCGGCGCGGCCCAGGCGCGGCAGGTCGGAGCCGTCGCGGATGACGCGGCCATTGGCTTCGAAGTCGGCCATGAAGTCCGTGGCCCAGGCGACGTCCGACGGCGTGGGGCTGATGACTTCGTTGATGACGTTGGTCTGGTCGATGGCCAGGCAGAGCTTGCCGGTCATGCCCATCATCACGGTGATGCCGGTCTGTTCGCGCAGGATCGGGTGGTTGGTTCCCACCGTGGGGCCGTCGATGGGGCCCGGGAGGTTGCCCACCCGGCTGGCAACAACCAGCTTGGCGCGCGGGTATGCCATGGCCTCGGGAGTGGCCGCCATGCCGGTGTCGCGGCGGAAATCGCCGGAACCGAACGCCAGGCGGAACGCGCCCTGGGCCTTGGCGATGTTGTTGGCTTCCTCGATGCCGACGGCGGATTCCACCAGCGGAATCACGGGGGTCTTGCCGTCCATGCGGTGGTAGCTCTCGGTGACCTGGTCAGCGGACTCGGTCTTGGCCAGCATGACGCCGAGCAGGCCCGGGGTTCCACGAAGGCCGGCGAGGTCAGCAGCCCAGAACGGGCTGGTGGCGTCGTTGATGCGCACCCAGGCCTGGCCGCCGGCGGTCAGCCAGTTGATGACGTGTTCGCGGGCGGCGTCCTTCTGCGAGGGGTCCACCGCGTCCTCGATGTCGAGAATGATCGAGTCCGCGCGCGACACGGCCGAGACGTCAAAAAGCTCAGGCTTCATTGCGTTCACCAAAAGCCACGAACGGGCAATTTCGGCGGGGATGTTTCGTTCGGGCCGTACGGTGTCGACGGCAGCGGAGGTAGAGGTGGTCATACTCCTACCGTATCCGCCCGGAGCCCCCCAACGCTAAGTAACAGCTTCCCAACGGGAGAACAATACGGCGAACAATACGACCAAAATCCGACACGGCAGGCGCGTCAAACTCCCTTCACGGGCCGTTACCGGGCGAAACGGGACGTCTTGTGACCCGCCGTTTCGCCCTGTTTCCCCGCATTTCCGCGGGTTTCCCGGCGTGACAGCAACGCTTCCCCTCGCCCCGGAACGTGCGCTTACATCGTTCCAGCGGCAGGCAACCGGCCATCGCCGCTTCAGTCCAAGACATCCCCGATGCATCACAAAGGAACCCCGAATGAAACGACACCTGACCATCATGAGTGCCGCGGCCGCCGTCGTCATCGCGATGACGGTGTCGGGCTGCGGCGGCGGCGCGGCAGGGGCAACCTCGGCCGGCGGAAGTGCCGGCGGCGCCACCGAGGTGAAGGAGCTCCGCTACCAGGGCTGGGCCAACACGGTAACGCTGCCGGAACTTGCCCAGGACCTCGGCTACTTCGGCGACGTCAAGCTCAACTGGGTGGGCAACACCATCAGCGGCCCGCAGGACATCCAGTCCGCGGCCACAGGGCAGACGGATTTTGGTGGCGCGTTCGCCGGAGCGGTGGTGAAGCTGGTGGAAGCCGGCGCCCCGGTCAAGGCCGTCATCAACTACTACGGCGAAGACGAGAAGACCTTCAACGGCTTCTACGTCAAGGAAGACAGTCCCATCCGCACGGCCCGGGACTTCATCGGCAAGAAGATCGCGGTGAACACCCTCGGAGCACACGCGGACGCCGTCATCAACACCTACCTGCAGAAGAACGGTCTGAGCGCCGAGGAAATCAAGCAGGTGCAGCTGGTGGTGGTGCCGCCCAACGACACCGAGGAGGCCATCCGCCGCGGCCAGGTGGATGCCGGTTCGCTGGGCAGCATCCTGCAGGACAGGGCGATCGCAAACGGCGGCCTGCGGTCGGTGTTCAGTGACGCCGAACTTTTCGGCACCTTCGCCGGCGGCCCCTACGTGCTACGCACCGACTTCATCGCGAAGAACCCAAACACCACCCGCACATTCACCACCGGGGTGGCCAAGGCCATCGAATGGGAGCGGACCACGCCCCGCGAGGAAGTGATCGCCCGCTTTACCAGGATCCTGCAGGAACGCGGCCGCAACGAGAACCCGGCAGCGCTGCAGTACTGGAAGAGCGTGGGCGTACCCGCCAAGGGCGAGATCAAGGATGAGGATTTCACCCGCTGGGGCAAGTGGCTCAAGGACACCGGAATCATCAAGGGCGAACTGGACCCGAAGAAGCTCTACACCAACGAGTTCAACGCCCTGGTGACCGGATGAGCGCCCGTATCAACGGCAGCACCAGCAACGTGAAAGGACAACCATGACGCCGAAAATCAGCCTCCGGAACGTCACCAAGGAATTCGCGGTGCGCCAGGGCAAGGGCACGCGGAAGCAGGCAGGTCCGTCCGTGCTGACTGCCTTGGATGACCTCAGCCTGGACGTCGCCCCCGGTGAATTCCTTACACTGGTGGGCCCCAGCGGTTCCGGCAAGACCACACTGCTTGACCTGCTGGCGGGCCTGTCCCGCCCCACCTCCGGCAGCTTGCTGGTGGACGGCAAGGAGGTGACCGGCCCGGGCCAGGACCGCGCCGTGGTCTTTCAGCAGTACGCGCTCTTCCCCTGGCGGACCGCGTCGGCCAACATCTCCATCGGGCTCGAAAACTCGGGCCTGTCCCGGAAGGAACGGGCCGCGAAGGCCAGCGAGTTCCTGGACCTCGTGGGGCTGGCCGGGTTCGAGGATCGCTACCCGCACGAACTGTCCGGTGGTATGAAACAGCGCGTGGCCATCGCCAGGAGCCTCGCCTATGAGCCGGACATCCTGCTCATGGACGAACCTTTCGCGGCCCTGGACGCGCAGACCCGTGAGCAGCTCCAGGACGAACTACTGCGGATCTGGAAGGCCACGGGCAAGACCATCGTCTTCATCACCCACGGAATCGACGAGGCCGTCTACCTGGGCCAGCGCGTGGCCGTCCTCAGCGCACGCCCGGGCCGGCTCAAGGAGTTCGTGGACATCAACATCCCGGACCGCGGGGGTGTCGGCGACGTCCGCTCGCACCCGGCGTTCGTGGAACACCGGCACCAGGTCTGGTCGCTCCTGCACGATGAGGTCAAGCTCGCCCAGGACTCCGGACACCGCAAGATCCTCCCTGACGGCACGGCCCCCGACGAACAACCCCAGGAAAGGAGCGCTGCCTGATGAGCGCAGTGTTGACCCGGCCGCCCGAGGCGGCTGCCGCCGTCGGACGTTCCGGGCAGACCGGACCCGCTCCGGAAGACGGACAGCGCCCGACGCCGGCGGGCAGGTTCGCTGCCCTGGCCGGGATCGCAGGACGGGCGGGCTGGAAGTCCCTCGCCGTGCTGCTGTTCCTCGCTCTCTGGGAACTGGGCCCGACGTACCTTGCCAGCCCGTCCACCCGGGTGTTCCTGCCGCCGCTGCACGACGTCATCGCGGCCGGCGGGAAGCTGCTGGAGAACGGGCAGCTGCAGAGCCACCTGCAGGCGAGCCTCACCCGCTCTGTGTCCGGTTTCAGCATCGCGGTGGTGTCCGCCGTCGTGCTGGGGCTGCTGATCGCCTGGTACGGCTGGCTGAGTTCCTTCCTGAGCCCGCTGCTGGAGCTGTTCCGGAACACGGCCACGCTGGCGCTGCTTCCGGTATTCACTCTGCTGCTGGGCATCGGCGAGGAATCGAAGATCACCATCGTGGCCTACGCGGCGTTCTTCCCGGTGCTCCTGAACACCATCGCCGGCGTCCGGACCGTGGATCCGCTGCTGATCCGGGCGGCTCGGTCGTTGGGGTTGAACAGTTTCCGGCTCTTCCAGAAGGTCATCCTGCCCTCCGCAGTCCCCACCATCTTCACCGGCATCCGGATGGCGGGCACGTCCTCCATCCTGGTGCTGATCGCGGCCGAAATGGTGGGTGCCAAGGCCGGGCTGGGCTACCTGATCGTGAATTCGCAGATGAGTTTCCTCATCCCGGACATGTACGCCGGCATCCTCACAGTCTCCATCCTGGGGCTGGCGGTCAACATCCTGCTCGTGGCCCTGGAACGGCACTTCTCCCGCTGGCGCACCGCCGTCGGATCCGGCAACTAACCGCTTCCAACCGTTTCACCAATCCGCACGATCAACCAGTAAGGAAAAAGCAATGACCACCATCACCGAAACCAAGCTCGAATTCGCCAAACTGGGTTCCCGCATCGGGGCTGAAATCCGCGGCCTGGACTTGAGCGGGGACCTCTCTGCCGGGACCGTCGCGCAGATCCGGGCCGCACTCAACGAGCACAAGGCGCTGGTGTTCCGCGAGGCCAACATCCTCACGGACGAGGCACAGGTGAAGTTCGCCAGCCACTTTGGTCCGCTCACGAAGGGGCACCCCACCGTGGCCTCCGTGGAAGGCGAGGAGAACGTCCTGCCGGTGGACAGCGAGAACGGCTCCGCCAACAACTGGCACACGGATGTCACGTTCGTGGTCAACCCGCCGCAGGCCTCCACCCTGCGCAGCATCGACCTCCCCGCGTACGGCGGCGAAACGCTGATCGCGTCCTCGGCCGGCGCCTACCGCGACCTGCCCGAGGAGCTGCGGAACTTCGCGGACACCCTCTGGGCCATTCACACGAACGACTACGACTACTCGGTGCCGAAAAACCTGGAGCACGAAAACGCGGAGGAGCGCCGCAAGGAGTTCACCCGGCTGAAGTTCGAGACGGCCCACCCGGTGGTCCGGGTCCACCCGCTGACCGGCGAGCGCGGGTTGTTCATTGGAGGCTTCGCGCAGCGGCTGCGGATCGTGGGGCTGTCCAACACCGAGTCCAAGGACATCATCCGGCTGCTGCAGGCCTACGTCACGCGTCCGGAGAACGTGGTGAGGGTGAACTGGGAGCCGAACCAGCTGGTGCTCTTCGACAACCGCATCACCCAGCACTACGCCCCGGACAACTATGACGGCCAGCCGCGCAAGCTCAACCGCGTGACCATTGCCGGCGACATCCCCGTGGGCATCGACGGCAAGCCGAGCCAGGCCCTGCAGGGCGACTCCTCCACCTACTCGGTGGTGGCGCCGCTCTAGTTCTTAGGGGATGTTGCTCCCCCGGGCCGTCACCCAGAGCCGGTACCACTCGGCGCGGGTCATGGCCGCGGCAACCCGGGCCGCTCCGGCGCACGCGCGAATGCGGTCCGGGTTGGCGGTTCCGATCACCGGTGCGATCCCGGCCGGGTGCCGCATGAGCCAGCCGAGGAGGATGGCCTCACGCGTGGTTCCCTTGGCCTTCGCCATGCCGGCAACAAGCGCCACAGTGGCGGCCTCGGCCGGCGTCGGGCTTTCCGGCGGAGCTCCGCTGTAGTGTCCCCGGGCCAGCGCCCCGTATGCCTGCAGGGTGATCCCCTGCCGGCTGCAGTACTCCACGGTGCCGTGCGGGAAGCTGTAATCCAGCCCCTCCGCGTGGTTCACCAGCACAGTGCTTTCCAGCCAGGCCCGTTTCAGCAGGCTCATCTCCAGCTGGTTGGCCACCACCGGGGTTTCCAGGTAGTCCTGCAGCATCTCGATCTGCGGTGCGGACATGTTGGACACGCCCACCTGCCGCACTTTGCCTTCCCGCATCAGCTGCCCGACGGCGGACGCCACCTCGGCGGGGTCCGCCAGCGGGTCGGGGCGGTGCAGCAGGAGGACATCCACATAGTCGGTCTTCAGCCGTTTAAGGCTGCCGTTGACCCGCTCGAGGATCCCGCCGCGGCTCAGGTCGTAGTGGGTTTCCAGTCCCTGCTCGTTGAGCCTGATGCCGCACTTGGTCTGGAGCCGGATCCGTTCCCGCAGCCCCGGCGTGATCGCGAGGACTTCACCGAAGACGGCCTCGGACTTGCCGCTGCGGTAGATGTCCGCGTGGTCGAACAAAGAGATGCCTGAGTCCAGGGCGGCGTCAATCGCAGCGGCAGCCTGCTCCACGTGCTCAGTGGCATACGGCTCGGCGGACCAGCTGCCGCCCAGGCCCATGCAGCCGTAGATCAGTTCCTGGCCGGGCACGCCGGACTGGCCGGGCTGGCCGGGCGCCGGGGTTTCCCCCTGCACCCGGCCAGCCTTTCCTTTCAAAGGAGCGCTCACCGCAGCCAGACAGTGGTGTTGCCGGGCAGCAGCTTTCCGTCCAGCGGGGCGCTGCTGAGCAGGACCTCGCCTGCCGGGAGTTCCACCGGCTCCGCACCGAAGTTGGTCACCGACTGCCAGCCGCCGTGGCGACTGAAGTGCAGGACCTCGGGGTTGCCGGTCTCCACCCATTCCAGCTCTTCGGCCGTCTGCAGCTCGCGACGCAGTTTCAGCGCCTTGCGGTACAGCTCCAGGGTGGAGCCCTCCACGCCGTCCTGGGCGTCCACTGCGTAGCGGGCGAACCATGCCGGCTGGGGCAGGTGGGCATCGCCGGCGCCGAAGCCGAAGGACGTTCCAGCCGTGGACCACGGCAGCGGCACGCGGCAGCCGTCACGGCCGATCTCCACGCCCTTGTTTCGGAAGAAGGACGGGTCCTGGCGCTCCGAGTCCGGGATCTCGGCCACTTCCTGCAGGCCAAGTTCCTCGCCCTGGTACAGGTAGGCCGAGCCCGGGAGGGCAAGCATCAGCAGGCTGGCCGCACGGGCGCGGCGCAGGCCGAGCTCGACATCCAGTTCCTCAGCCGGCGCGCCGGCCAGCAGCCAGCCCTTGCCGTCCTGGCCCTTGGCGTGGACTCCGCCGCCCATCGGGAGGCCATAGCGGGTGGCGTGCCGGACGACGTCGTGGTTGGAGAAGACCCACGTCGAGGATGCGCCGGTAGCCGTTGCCTCGGCGAGGTTCCGGGTGATGATTTCCTGGAACTCCTCGGCATCAAAATCGGCCTGCAGGAGGTCGAAGTTGAACGCCTGGCCCAGGCCCTGCGGGCTGGCGTAGCGGGCGCGCCGGGTGGCGTGCACCCAGGCTTCGGCGACGGCGGTGCGCGGCGGGTTGTACTCGTTGAACACCTCACGCCATTCGGCGTAGATCTCGTGGACTTCGTCGCGGTCCCAGAAGGGGTGCGAGCCGTCGGCGAAACCGTCAGTGCCGGTGTTTGCCTCGCTGAGTTCGACCTTGGAGAGAAGGGGCTCGGTGAGGTCCTTGGTGAGGGCGTGTGCCACGTCCACGCGGAAGCCGTCCACGCCGCGGTCGGACCAGAAGCGAAGGGTCTTCAGGAAGTCATCGCGGATTTCGCGGTTGGACCAGTTCAGGTCCGGCTGCTCCTTGGCGAAGATGTGCATGTACCACTGGCCCGGCGTGCCGTCCGGTTCGGTGATGCGCTCCCAGGCGGGACCGCCGAAGACGGAGTCCCAGTCCGACGGCGGCAGCTCGCCGTTCTCGCCCAGGCCGTCACGGAAGATGTAGCGTTCGCGGGCGGCGGAGCCCCGCGGTGCGGCGAGTGCTTCCTTGAACCATTCGTGCCGGTTCGAGGAGTGGTTGGGGACGATGTCCGCGATGAGCTTGATGCCGGCCTCGTGCAGCGCGGCGGACATTTCGGCGAAGTCCTCCAGGGTGCCCAGCTTGGGGTCAACGTTGCGGTAGTCGTCGACGTCGTAACCGCCGTCTGCGAGCGCGGAGGGGTAGAACGGGCTGAGCCACACGGCGTCGATCCCCAGTTCCTTCAGGTAGGGCACTTTGGCGGTGATGCCCTTGATGTCGCCCAGGCCGTCACCGTTCGAATCCGAGAAGCTGCGCGGATAGATCTGGTACACGGAGGCCTGGCGCCACCAGTTGGGATCGGCTGCGAGGTTTGAGTCGGACAGGGTTGCCAGAGTGGCGGTGGTGGACAAAGGAGATTCCTTTTCTTGTGTCGGGTGTTCTTGGGTATTGGAAAAATGCTGAGGCGTCCGGTTGGTGCGCCTGCTTCACTGCGTCCTATTTCACGGGTCCTATTTCACTGCGCCGCGCATGACTCCGGACAGTACCCAACGTTGCGCCAGGATGTAAACCACCAGGGTGGGGGCCATGGCCATCAGGTAGGACGCGAAGGCGAGGCTGTAGTTGGTGTTGAATTCGCCCTGGAAGAGCATCTGCACCACGGGCAGGGTCTGCAGCGCGGGATCGGCAATCATCATCTGCGGCAGCAGGAAGTCGTTCCAGGAGCCGAGGAAGGCGAAGATCCCCACGGTGGCGTTCATGGGGGCCAGCAGCGGGAAGATGATCTTCCGGAATACCTGCCATGTGGTGGCGCCGTCCATGCGGGCCGATTCCTCGAGCTCCACCGGGATGGAGCGGACAAAGGCGATGTAAAGCAAGGTGTTGAAGGAGATCCCGCCGAGGACGTGCAGGAACACGACGCCGGCGGGATTGTCCAGGCCGAGCAGTGCCGTCTGCTTGATCAGGGGCAGGATGATCACGGGGAACGGGATGAACATTGCCGAGAGCAGGTAGACGAACGATCCCCGGAAGAAACGGTGGTTCCAGTTCCGTGCAATGGCATAGGCCACCAGGGAGCTGCTGGCCAGCGAGCCCAGGACGCTCAACACCGTAACAAACGCCGTGGACATGAAGGCCCTCGGAAAGTTGGTGGCCACGTAGGCGGCGGCAAAGTTCTCCCAGTTCATCGGGTTCGGCCAGGCGAGTCCAGTGCCGGTGCCGATCTGGTCCGGGGACTTCAATGCCATGGCCACGGTGAAGTACAGCGGCAGCAGGACGGTCAGCGACGCGGCCAGCATTAGCGCGGTGAGCCACCAGTTGATCTTGAAGCCTTCGCTGTTGGACCGGCGGGTCGTGGCGGCACGGGCCTTCGGTCCGGAAGCTTTCCGCGCGGCAAGTGTGGATGCGGTCATTAGAGTGAAACCCCCCGGCGCTGGATAAGGCGCAGCTGGATGACGGAGATCAGCAAGGTGATCAGGAAGTAGATGACGGCGTTGGCCATCTGGTAGGAATAGTCCCCGCCCGTGAAGCCGGAGAAGATGCGCATCGCCACGGACTGGGTTGCCATGCCGGGTCCGCCGCCGGTAAGGCCCACGATGACCTCGTAGGTACCCAGGAAGCCTTTGAATCCGAGGATGATGTTGATCACGAGATACCCCATGATCAACGGCAGCGTCAGGCTGACGAACTGCCGGAAACTGCCCGCACCATCGAGGTCCGCGGCTTCGTAGACCTCGGACGGCACGCTCTGGAGGCCTGCCAGGTAGATGATGGTGGCGCCCGGCGCCGCCTGCCACACCGTGACGAGCACGATGGCGAGCCAGGCAAGGTTTTCGTTGGCGAGGATGCTCGTGGCCAACGGAGTGACGCCGAACCGTTCAGCCAGCACCGGAAGCGTGTTGGAGAACAGGTAGTTGAACACGAAGGAGACGATCAGGGCGGAGAGCACCATGGGGATGAAGAAAACGGTGCGGATGCCGGTGCGCCATTTGATCTTCGCGTTGAGGCCCAGGGCGATGGCGAGCGCCACGATGTTGACCACCACCGTGGTGGTGAGGGCGAACACGAACGTGAAGATGTAGGACTGGAGAATTGCCGGGTCTTTGAAGATGTTGACGTAGTTCATCAGTCCGATGAATTTCCAGTCACCGTAGCCGGCGTAGTTCGTGAGGCTGAAGAAGACGCCCACGAGCGCCGGCAGGGTGATGAAAAAGGCGAACAGTGCGAGGACGGGAACCACCATCCAGTAATACGTGGGGTCGATCCTGTTCCTGGTCCGGGCCGTGCCGGCGGGGGCGGACGTCGGGTTCTTGGGGGCTGCGGGACGGGCTGTCTGTGCCACCCGGGATGTTGTAGTCATTGAGGCTCCTGCATTCGGGGTGAGGGTTAGACCGCGGTACGCTCGGCGACCCGGCGCCATTCGTCGTCGAGCGCGGAAAGGAACTGATCGCCGTTCTTGCCGTACACGAAGGACTGGATGTAGTTGTTTACGGGGACCGACGGCGGGAAGTAGGTAACGGCGCCCTGGAAGTAGCGGGCCTCTTGGACCGCAGCATTCAACCCGGTGATCTGCGGATTGCTAACGGCGGGAGCGTCCTTGAGCGGCGAGAACGCAGCATTCTTCTCGTTGTACGTGTTCACCACGGACGGTTCCAGCAGGTAGTTGACGAACCGCCGAGCCGCAGCCATGTTGGGCGTGTTGCGGGTGATCGAGAGCGCCATATCCACGTTCACGCGCGCCTTGGTCTCCGCCGGGTTGTTCGTCACCGGCAGCGGGAACGTTCCCAGCCTGATGTCCTTGTTGGCTGCCACGAGCTGCGATAGTGCCCACGGGCCCTGCAGATACATGGCTGCCTGCCCCTTGGCGAACGCGGCATTGCCGTCCGCGTAGTTCTTGCTGGCCGCTCCGTTCTGCGAGAACGAGGCAAGCTGGAGCATCTTGGGGAGGGCAGGGCCGAAGTTGTTGGCAAACGACTCAGCGGAGTCCTTAGTGATGCCGGCACCCCTGGCCTTGAGCTTCATGAAGAATTCCGCAACGTCCAGCGTGCCGCCGGACGCGTAATCGAACATGCCCTGGGCGAGGGTCCAGGGGTCCTTGTACGTTCCATAGATCGGAGCGATGCCGGCCGCCTTGAACTTCTCGCAGGCCGCAACGAATCCGTCCCAGGTGGTGGGAACAGGGACCCCCTGGGCCTCGAAGATGTCACGGTTGTAGATGACGCCGGCTGCCGCAAGCGAGAACGGCAGGGCACTGATCTCTGTGCCGTTGTACTGGCCCCAGGAATTGATGAGCTCCTGCATCTTCGGGTCGATGGTGTTTGCCACGGGCATGTCCGAGAGGTCGGCGAAGATGCCCTTCTTGACGAAGTCGGCGGTGGCCTGCGCGAAACCGCGGGTCACCACATCCGGCGGATCATTGCGGACGAGGCCCGGAACAAAGTTGCCCTCGTTGAAGTCCTGGACCACCCGGATGTCCGGGTTCAGCGCCTCAAAATCCTTGATCACCTGGTTGAAGTAGTCCACTACTTCGGGTTTGTTCTGCATGAACCGGAGCGTGGTGACCCCGTTCTGTGCAGCGGGCCCGGCGCCACAGCCGGAAAGGGGAACCATAAATGCCGCTCCGGCCAGTCCGGCGGCCCGGAGCAGGGAACGCCTGCTGGGCAGTGCTGCGGGCACAGCCGCGTTCACTGGGCAGGGGCTGACGTGCGGGAGTGACGGGGCTGTGCCTGCAGTGCGGGCGGGCAGTGCTTCAGGATGCGGTTCACAGTTGCTCCTTTGCAAAAGGCGGGTGAAGGGCTGGAAGAAGAGCCGGCGTTCGGCGGCCGTCCGACCCGCCAGGCTCTGCGTGAATATGCAATCAACGTTTATTTGGAATCTAAATTTAGTTCCTCAAGTATTATGTGGTGCAAAGCACAGAGAGGTCAACACCATGTCGGAAATGACTGCTGCAACGCCCCAGCTGCTGCGCCGGGTGAGCGCCGGGGCAGTGCTCGACTTCATGCGCGCTTCCCAGGCGGTGACGGTCACGGAAGTCATGGAAGCCACCGGGCTGACCCGGGCAACGGCCATTTCCGTCTGCGAGGACCTCATGGAGCGCGGATGGATCCGCGAACTGGAAAACCAGCGGGCCTTTGGCGGCTACCAGAAAGGCAGGCCGGCGCGCCGGTTCGAGCTCGACGAGCGTGCCGGATACGTCTTGGGCATGGACGTAGGTATCTCCAAGGCCACTGTGGTGGTGTCCGATCTCCGCGGCAAGGCCCTGGGCCGGTCCAGCCAGCCGTTCGCCGGCGCCGAGATCACCGCGGAAGAACGCGTCGCCGTGGTTGACCGGACCGCCATGATGGCCCTGCACAGTGTGGGGGCCTCCCCTGACGCGGTGCTCGCTGTCTGCGCCGGAATCGCGGCCCCTGTGGACCGCAACGGCGAAGTGCTGGTGACCCAGCACTTCTGGGGACTGTTCGACGTCGGCCTGAAGGCGGCGCTGCGGGACCTGCGCGGGTGGACGGTGCTGCTGGAAAACGATGCCAACCTTGCCGCCCTGGGCGAGCGCTGGCGCGGTGCGGCGGCCGGCGTGGACGACGTCGTCGTTATCCTCGCCAGTGAACGCCTCGGCTCGGGAGTGATCGACGGCGGGCGGCTGCTGCACGGCCGGGGCGGCGGCGCCGGCGAGCTGGCGTTCCTTGACATGGTGGAGGGTGTGGGGGACACGTTCGGCATCGCCTACCTGGCCCGCACCTGGGCTGCGGAGGCCCTGGCCGGGAAGGCCAGAACCTCGCTCCGGGAGCACACGGCCGGCACCGTCGAGGCAGAACATGTTTTCGCCGCTGCCGCCGCCGGGGATGCTGTTGCCCTGAAGATCCTGGAGCGGCTGGCTGACCGCATGGCCAGGGTCATCGGGGCCGTGGCCACCATCATTAACCCTGAGCTGGTGGTCATCGGAGGCGCCGTGGCAAACTCGGCAGGCGTGCTGCTTGAGCCCATCGCCGAACGGCTTCCCGGGTTCACCGCCACTCCCCCGACCGTGGCGGCTTCCCCTTTGGGTGACTCAATCGTGACCGTGGGTGCGGTCCGGTGCGCCTTGGACTACGTGGAGAAGAACACCCTTGACCTGGAGCTCGCGGCCTCGGCCTAGGGTTCCGCGTCCCAGAACGCGAACGGACACTTGGGGCACTGGAATCAGGGGCCGCAACTGTCCGTTCGTACTGTTCCTACTCCGGCATGATCATGGTGCGGAGGTCCAGCTGGCGGAGCACCCGGTCCGCGACTTCCGGGTCCATGTCCGGTTCGTTCCGGGCCGCCACGACTTCCTGGCGGGCGGCGTCGAGCGCGATGGTCTGCACGGCAATGGCGAGTTCGCGGCCGCGCTTGCGTTTCTCCCCCACCGATTCGTTCTTCAGGCTTCCATCCAGGAGCTCTGCATGCAGGCGCGTCATCTTCTCTTTGACCAGCGCCACCTTCTCCGGCGGGAGCTCCTTCATGAGGTCGTTGTCCTTCAGCGCGGCGACGGCAGCCTGCTGCGCCCGCTTGGCGAGCACCCGGGCGGCGTCGCGTTCCTCCGAACCGTCTCCGGTGGCTTTAAGGACCTTCATCAGCCAGGGCAGTGTCAGGCCCGGCAGCACCAGCGTGGCCAGCAGCACCGCGCAGGCGATGACCAGCAGGTGGTCGCGCGCCGGGAACGGCGTTCCGTCATCCAGCGTGAGGGGCAGTGCCAGCGCAAGCGCCAGGGTGGCGAGGCCGCGCATCCCGCACCAGGTCAGGATCAGGACCTCCTTGGCCGAGGTGGGCTGCAGCAGGTTCTCCCGTGTGCGTGCCGAGGCCGCCAGGAGGCCGAGCCACAGGAACCGGACCGCGAACACGATGACGCACACCACCACGGCGGTGCCGATCATGCCGTAGATCTCAGTGCCTTCATCGTGGATGACCTGGCGGATTTCCAGCCCCACCAGCCCGAAGGCCAGGCCGGTCACCAGAAGTTCCACCACGTCCCAGAAGGCCGTCCGGGTGACCCGTTCGGCGGCGTCCTGCGGACGCGAGTGGCGCTGCATCTCCAGGGCGGTAACGACGACGGCGATCACGCCTGAGGCGTGCACTTCCTCGGCGAGGATGTAGGCGGCAAACGGTACAACCAGGGTGACCGCGCTGCGGGCCACCATGGAGGTCACCAACCGGGTGATCAGCGCCGTGACCCAGCCCATGGCGACGCCCACCAGCACCGCAACCGCAGCCCCCACGAGGAACTTGAGGACGACGTCGGGCCCTATCCTGCTGCCGGAGACGGCCGCCGCCACGGCAGCCTGGAAGATGACGATAGCGGCGGCATCATTGAAGAGGCCCTCGCTCTGCAGGACCGTAATGAGCCGCCGCGGCATATGCACCCGGCCGGCCACGGA
The DNA here is from genome assembly GCF_017833075.1 of Arthrobacter sp. PvP103. Classification (NCBI taxonomy): domain Bacteria; kingdom Bacillati; phylum Actinomycetota; class Actinomycetes; order Micrococcales; family Micrococcaceae; genus Arthrobacter; species Arthrobacter sp. PvP103. Next base: position 1,143,397 of record NZ_JAFIBQ010000001.1, read on the forward strand.
CTCCACGGCCACGGGGTCCGGCGGAGCCACCATGGCGCCCAGGGCGATGGCGGCGGGGATCCCGATTCCCGGGATCATGAGCCAGGCCGCCCCGGCGACTGCTGCCGTGGATACCACCACCAGGGCCACGGCGAGCATGACCAGCGTGCGCCAGCGGACCCGGAACACGGCCCAGGAACTGCGCTGGGCCGTCGCGAACAGCAGCGGCGGCAGGAAGATGGGCAGGATCAGCTCCGGTGAGATATCCATCGCCGGAAAGCCGGGGATGAACGTCAGGGATGCCGCCAGGATCAGCATGAGCACGGGATAGGGCAGCCGGAGCCTATCCCCCAGACCCACCGCCACGACTGTGGCAAGCAGGAGTCCGATAATCAGCGCCAGCTGGTCCATAGGCTCACTTTCCCCGAAGCGGAGGCGCCGCGGTCATGCGCCCGCGCCTCCACCACATTATCGGGTTGCGCCGGGGCAGCCTGCCTATCGGGCGGGCTGCAGGGCCGCTGCGACCGGCAGGCTGCCGTCCCGGAACTCGATGGTCCGTCCGGCGGTGTCCGGCAGGCCCAGGACGGCGGCCGTCACGAGTGCCACGTTGGCCCGTGAGGTAACGGTGCCAGCCGACGTGTCCGCCGGATTGACGTCGATGAGGCCGTTGCCGGGGCCGTCCGTCAAGGTTCCCGGGCCCAGGATGGTCCAGGCCAGGTCCGTTCCGCGGAGGTACTGGTCCGCGGCGGCCTTCGCCTCGGCATAGGCGTGGAAGCTGTTGTCCGCCGGGACTCCGTGGTCCGGTCCTGCACCGAAGTAGGACACCATGACATAGCGCCCGACGCCGGCCTCAGCTGCTGCGTCCATGGAACGGATGGCTGCATCCCGGTCCACGGCATAGGTGCGTTCGGGGCTGCCGCCGCCGGCACCCGCGGACCACACCACGGCGTCGTGGCCGCTGAGGGCGGCGGCGAGTTCCGCCGTCGTCGAGTGTTCGACATCCAGGACCGACGGCGTGGCGCCGGTCGCTGCCACGTCATCCGCGTGGTCCGGGTTGCGGAAGAAGGACGTGACGTCCTCACCGTCCGCCGCGAGGATTCTGGCCAGTTCCAAAGCCACTTTGCCGTGGCCGCCGATGATTGCGATGCGCGTCATTGACCCATTCTGTCCCACGGGCGGCGTGGCCGCACCCGCGCTCGCGCTTGGCTTAACCGGCAACAAGGTCCTCCCGCCCTGCGCGGGTGGGAGGACCTTGTGCACGGAGCCTGGGCCGGGCTACGAGTAGCGCAGGCTGAGGAGGAGAGCCTTCAGCTGCGCGTACCGTTCGCTTGCCATCCAGTCCCTCGCCGCATCGGGTGTGGCGAAGGCCGGCTGCTTTTCGAGGTCGAACACGGCATAGGCCGACATCACCCCGTTCGGCAGGCGGATCTGGTTGGTCCCCGAAGTGGCCTGCGTCGGCAGGAACTCCTGGGCCAGCCTGACGTCCATGAAATAGTAGAGCGCGGTGCCGTCGGCCGGCTCGGTGGGCGCCGGCATTCCCGGGTAGGAGACGGGAAGGATCTGGTCTGCGGCGAAACCGAACTCCGCGGGGTTCCCCGACGCGTCGGTGATCCCCGGCACGGGCGTGTGGTCAAGGACGGTGCGTTTGACGCTGCCCGCCGCCCCGTCACCGTACATCCCGCTGAGGACCCGGGCCACCTCGGAGCCGGAGTCGTCAGCCACCACCGCGACGACGGATCCGGCCTTCGCCTCTTCAGACAGGTACGGGCCCTGTTCCGTCCGGACGCTCCACCCTTCGGGGTAAGCGAAGGAGAGATGTCCGTCGGGGAAGACAAAAGTCTGCACCGAAGCGGCCAGGGGCGGCGCCGTTGTAGGCGGCGCTGTTGTCGTCGGCGCTGTTGTCGTCGGCGCTGGCGAAATCGATCCGGTGACGGTGGTGGCCGGACCTGGCGCGGACGCCAGCGGGCCGAGGTTGGTGGCCGCCAGAACTCCGGCGGTGACGGCCGCAGCGGCCAAGGTGATCACGCCGGCGAGCCGGGCACGCCGCAGCCTTCGCTCCTCGAGCGAGGTTGCACCGGCCGGGAGCCGGTCGCTGAACGCGGCCGGTTCGGACAGCATACGGCGAAGGGCCGCTTCGCCGTCGGGCGTGGACGGATCGTTGCGCACGGGATCCGTCGCGGAAATCATGTTCTTGATCTGATCCATTTCAGGCACCCATTCTCTGTGCGATCGTTTCTGCTCCTGCAGGCATTTGCTTCCGGAACGCAGCCCGCGCCCGGTGCAGCCGAACCTTCGCTGCGGACTCGCTGCACTGGAGCACATCAGCGATTTCCGCCGCGTCCAGCCCGTCCCAGTAGGCGAGCTGGAGGATGTCCCGGTCTTTCTCCCGCAGACCGTCCATGGCATCATGCACGGCCAGGTTTTCGGATCCGTCTCCGAAGTTGAGGACGGCCGCGGCGCGCAGCTTCTCCTGCAGCGCGCGCTGGCGGTCTCGGCTCCGATACGCATTGCCGATCATGTTCCGCGCTACGGTGACCAGCCAGGCGATATCGGTCCTCGGCTGGTCGCCCCACTTCTGCCACACCACCCGGAAGACGTCGGCGGCGATTTCCTCTGCCACCTCCGGTGATTCCACCCTTCGGCGCACATACCGGAAGACCGCCGGATAGTTGTCCTTGTGTAGGGCTATAAACTCCAGTTCACGCTCGGAAAGCACGATATCCCCCTGATGAGTAGTCCTGAGCCGCGTTCTATCTGTATTGTTTCCGGCCCGCCGCCAGGCGTTACTCACATCCCGGGAAATTTTCGGCGCATGCCCGTCCCGGCGTTGATTAAGGCACCCTGCCGGGGCCGACTGCCCGGTCCCTCACCACGAATTGCTGCGCCAGCGTCCACAGGTTGGAAACGGTCCAGTAGATCAGGACGCCAATGGGAAACACGATGCCGCCGGCTCCGAAGATAACCGGCAGGACGTAGAGGATCATCTTCTGCTGGATCATCGCCGGACCGGCTTCGGCCTCTCCGGACGCGAATCTGGCCATGATCAGCTTCTGGGTAAGGAACTGCGCAGCCGTCATGGCCAGGATCATCACGATGGCCAGCACCGTCACCGCAAGAGCATCGCCGCCGCCGGAGCCGTGCAGCAGCGACGCGGACAGCGGGGCTCCGAAGATGCTGGACTGATCGAACTGCACCACCTGCTCGTGACTCATGGTCCCTATGCCCTGGCCGCGCCCGGCCGCGGAGGAGATGCCGGAGAGCACCTGGAAGAGGGCCAGGAAGAAGGGTGCCTGGATCAGCAGGGGCAGGCAGGCGGAGAACGGGCTGGTTCCATGCTTCTTGTAGAGGGCCATCTGCTCCTGCGCCATGGCCTGGCGGGACAGTTGGTCGGCCTTGCCCTTGTACTTGTCCTGCAGGCTCTTCAGGTCCGGCTGCAGGCGGCGCATTCGGCGGTGGGCGTTGACCTGCTGCAGGAACACAGGGATCAGGGCGGCACGGATGACCAGCACCAGCCCGATGATGGACAGCGTCCAGGTCCATCCGCCGGCGGCCGGCATGCCCATGGCGGCCAGTCCGTCGTGGAAGCCCACCATGATGGTGGAGACCAGCCACTTGAACGGAAGCATGATTGCTTCAAAGAAGTCCACTGAGATCCCCATCCACCAGTTGCTGCCAAGCTACTGCGGATGGCGGCCCTTGTCACGGTCCCCGCATGCGTCAGGGGCCACCAACCCGACCGTGGCCACACTTGATGCCGTCACGCTGGCGATCCACTAGCAGTAGCTCCGGGTTGTGTTTCCGATACGCCGATACCTAATCGTGAGCAACCGACACGGCGATCCTCCACTAACACCCCGCCTGGGCGGGTAGCTTCGGTGCACTACTAGATGGAAGGTGTGCCGAAATGACTTTCACTGAATACCTCTCAGGCGTTGCCATCATGGTTGGATCCCTGATAGCCGCCGCAGGTCTTGCTGCGGCCACGGTCCGCGCAAGGTCTCACCGCCACTAAAGACGCCCTGCCAGCGCAATCAAGCAGGGCGGCGTCAGCGCTCCGGGGCGCCGATCTGGACAACAACCGTGAACACCAGGCCCTCTATGCCTGTGCTGACGGCCATGCCGTCCCGGCAACCGGGTGGCACGCCTAAGCCGGTACGCCTAAGCCAGAACCGGGTGGGCGATACCGACTGAAGTCGAATTAGTTGGGTTTCCCTTGGACCGTGTGCACAAACAAAAGCAGGTCAGAGGCAACATGCCTCTGACCTGCTGTTTTGGTAGCGGTGGGGAGGCTCGATCTCCCGACCTCACGATTATGAGTCGTGCGCTCTAACCAACTGAGCTACACCGCCACGAATGAGAAAACCTGCATCAAGCCGGTCAAAAACCGCCTTGACACAGGCTCTCATTCAGAGCCCCCCACCGGAATCGATCCGGTGACCTCGTTCTTACCAAGAACGCGCTCTACCACTGAGCTAGGGGGGCAACGAGTAAATACTCTACCGGAAGATTCCGCTCCCAACAAATCGACGGCAGGATAGGTCCCAACTGGCCAAAAACCCCGGAAAACCGGGCCTAAAAACGCCGCCGAACGCCTTGGCAGAAGCTCCTGCAGCAGCGTTGCAGGCTCCGTGTGACGAAGCATACATGGGGCCGCGTGCGGATGGACGGGTTAAACGAAAACGGGCCGGCTCGAAAGCCGGCCCGTTTTCAGTGCCTGATGCTGCTAGGGCTTACCACTTGCCCTTGCGGTTGAAGTCGCGGTGTCCGCCTTCGTTGCCATGGCGCGGCTTGCGTGCACCGTCGCCGTGGCCGCCGAAGCGGGAGTCGCTGGCCTGGCCGCGGCTGGCGCCGCTGTCAGCGCCTACGCTGCGCTCCGAACGGTCGCTGAAGGAGCGGCCGCCACGGTCAGCGGAGGACCGCTCGCCGTCGTTCTTGCGGAATTCCTTCTTGAACCCGCCGTTGCCCTTGAAGTTGCCGCCACGGTCTCCGCCGCCGGAGTACCCGCCGCGGTCGCCGCCACGGTTTCCCTGGTAACCGCCACGCTCACCGGCGCCACCGGAGGGCTTGCGGCCGTTGTCCAGCTCGAGGTGGATCAGCTCGCCGCCGATCCGGGTGCGGGACAGTGCACGCAGCTGCTCGGGGCTGAGGTCCGCCGGAAGCTCCACGAGGGAGTGGTCCGAGCGGATGTCGATGCCGCCGATCTGGGCCGAGGAAATACCGCCCTCGTTGGCAATGGCGCCAACGATGGAACCCGGCATGACGCGCTGGCGGCGTCCGACGGCGATCCGGTAGGTGGCGTTGCCCTCGGTCAGTGTGCGGGTCGGGCCGCGTGAGCCAAAGCCGTCCTTGGACCGTTCGCGCTTCTGGAACTCGGGAGCTGCGGGCAGTTCCTTGACCAGGAGTGGCTGGCCGCCCTGCGCCATGATGGCCAGTGCTGCAGCGATCTCCGAGGCCGGGACGTTGTGCTCTTCCTCGTAGGAGGAGATCAGGTCGCGGAACGGTGCAACATCCTCGGACGCGAGGGTCTCGGTGATGCGCTCGGCAAACTTGCCCAGGCGCAGCGTGTTCACAGTCTCGGCCGTGGGGAGGTGCATCTGCTCCACCGGCTGGCGGGTGGCCTTCTCGATGGAACGCAGCAGGTACTTCTCGCGCGGCGTCATGAACAGGATGGCGTCGCCGGAACGGCCTGCACGGCCGGTGCGGCCGATGCGGTGGACGTAGGACTCGGTGTCGTGGGGGATGTCGTAGTTGACCACGTGGCTGATGCGCTCCACGTCAAGGCCCCGGGCGGCGACGTCGGTGGCCACCAGGATGTCGATGCGGCCTTCCTTCAGCGCGTCCACGGTGCGCTCACGCTGCTGCTGCGGGATGTCACCGTTGATCGCGGCAGCCTGGAAACCGCGGGACTTCAGCTTGTCAGCGAGGTCCTCGGTGGCCATCTTGGTGCGTACGAAGGCGATGACGCCGTCGAACTCTTCAACCTCGAGGATGCGGGTGAGCGCGTCGAGCTTGTGCGGGCCCATGACCTGCAAGTAGCGCTGGCGGGTGTTCGCACCGGTGGTGGTCTTGGATTTCACCGAGATCTCGGCCGGGTTGTTCAGGTACTGCTTGGACATCCGGCGGATCTGGCTCGGCATGGTGGCCGAGAACAGCGCAACCTGACGGTCCGAAGGAGTCTGCTGGAAGATCTGCTCCACGTCTTCGGCGAAGCCCATGCGCAGCATTTCGTCGGCCTCGTCCAGTACCAGGTACTGGAGTTCGGACAGGTCCAGGGAACCCTTGGAGATGTGGTCGATCACACGGCCGGGGGTACCGACGACAACCTGGGCACCGCGGCGCAGGCCGGCGAGCTGGGGGCCGTAGGCGGAGCCGCCGTAGACCGGGAGGACCGTGAAGTCGTCAATGTGCTTGGCATACGAGGTGAAGGCCTCGGCAACCTGGAGCGCCAGTTCGCGGGTCGGGGCGAGGACCAGGGCCTGCGTCTTGCGAGACGGGCCGTTGAGGTCGTGGAGCTCGGCCAGGCGGGACAGTGCCGGTACTGCGAATGCTGCAGTCTTACCGGTGCCGGTCTGGGCCAGGCCCACGACGTCGCGGCCTTCGAGCAGCAGCGGGATGGTTGCTGCCTGGATGGGGGACGGCTTCTCGTAGCCGACGTCCTGCAGTGCGGCGAGGACGCGGCCGTCGATGCCGAGATCGGCGAAACGGATGCCTTCAGCTTCAGTGTCAGCCTCGCCGCTGGTGGGATCGGCCTTGGGGGCTTCGGTCTTCGGCGCTTCAGTCTTCGGGGCTTCAGTGGCGGACGCCTCGGCGGCCGGACGTTCTTCAGCGGCGGGCGCCTCAGCGGGTGCCGGTGCCTCGGTGAAAACGGGGGCGGAGCCGGCTACGGGAGCGGCGGTCTCGGGGGTTTCTACGGCCATCTCGGTGGTCTCGGCAGCTGCCGTTTCGTTGGTGGCGTCGTTGTGATTTTCGGGCATAGGGAAGTTTTCCTCATCCATAGGGGGCCAGGCGGCACAACCCGAGGTGAGCGGAGCCGCAGTGCATGTGCCGTTTGGACGCCGGGCAGACATTGACCGGCCGGTCACGTAGAAGTCCGGCGCTTTCGCAATCCCGTGGCAGGACTTCCCGCTGCATCTCTTGGCTGCTATCCCAGCAGTCTGTACAGCGTTTTCTTTAGCCGGCTCTCCCTATGAAAATGCCCGCATCGCTTGTGCGGGCCCCAACACTTGCCAGTCCTGCCTCAAAAATTGGGCAGGAATAAGGGATTTCCGGAGTGGGGGATATTTCAAGTGTAAGGCATGGTTCCTCCCTGCACTAACCCGCCGGCCGCAAGCGGGCGGTGACGTTGGGCACACCGGCCCCTCGGGACAGCACTTGCGAGCCTCTGCGGCCACCCGGGGCCCTGTGTCGCTAGACGCCCAGGCGCCGCTGGATCTTCTCGAATTCCTCGTGGTACTCCGGCTGCAGGCGGATCTCGCCGTCCGCGTCCGCGTCCCGCAACGCGTCCATGTCCTCGATGGTGGGAGCGCTGAACCAGCTGCCGATCGTCACGCCATGGTTCGGAACGAACAGCCGGTGGATATGGTCGCCGGCCTGGATGGTCCCCGTCTTGATGACGCGAAGGTAGGTGCCCACCCGACCTGCCTCGGTGAACCGCTTGACCCACCGGGCCTCGTCCATACGCCGCTGGAAGGTGGCGCAGGGAACGCGGGGCGATGTCACTTCGACTTCTACGTCGAGGCCGATCTTCCACCGTTCGCCGATCACCGCAGTGGTGGTTCCTATTCCGGCGACCCGCAGGTTCTCGCCGAAAACTCCCGGCGGCAGTTCCCGCTGCAGCTCCCCCACCCAGTAGTCGGCGTCGTCCTGCGAGTAGGCGTACAGCGCCTGGTCCGCACCGCCGTGGTGGATGCGGTTCGCCTGGACGTCGCCGTGGAGCCCGAGTTTATGGACCTTGACCGGACCATCGACGGCACGCTTATCGATGGCCGTGACGCCCACGCTCCCTTCATCGCTCAGAAGCTGGTGTACCCGGCATACGGCAAGCACAGATGCGGTTTCCATGGCTACAGTCTAGGTTCTTCGGCCCTGATTGCCCGGGCAACTTCCGCGGGCAACTTCCGCGGCCGATTTGCCCGCCCACCTCCGGCGGGCAGCCTCAGGGATCGAAGCGGTACCCCATGCCGGCTTCCGTGTGCAGATGGCGTGGCCTCGCCGGGTCCTGCTCCAGCTTGCGCCGCAGCTGGGCCAGGTAGACGCGCAGGTACTGGGTCTCTTTGGCGTACGCCTGGCCCCAGACCTGGGTGAGCAGCTGTTGCTGGCTGACCAGCTTCCCCTGGTTGCGCACCAGCAGTTCGAGGATGTTCCATTCGGTGGGGGTGAGGCGGATTTCATGTCCGTCACGGACCACCTTGCGGGCCGCCAGGTCCACCACGAAGTCGGCAGTTTCCACGGTAGGAGCCTCACGTTGGGCCGGCGAGCGCCGGGAGGCTGCGCGCAGCCGCGCCAGCAGCTCGTCGAGGCCGAACGGCTTGGTCACGTAGTCGTCAGCCCCGGCGTCGAGCGCTTCCACTTTGTCCTCCGAGGCGTGTCGGGCGGAAAGCACGATGACGGGAACGGAGCTCCAGCCGCGGATCCCCCGGATCACGTCCACTCCGTCCATGTCCGGCAGCCCGAGGTCCAGCACCACGATGTCCACCGGATGCTGGGCGGCCAGTTTCAGCCCGTCCGCTCCCAGGCCCGCGGTGATTGCCTGGTAGCCGTGGGCGCGGAGGTTGATCTGCATGGCCCGGGCCAGCTGGGCCTCGTCTTCGATAATCAGAACCAGGGTCACGGCAGCGGTCCCTCCCACAGCGGCAGGGTGACCACCATCGTCAGCCCGCCGCCCGGCGTCGGCTCGGCCGCAAGGGTTCCTCCCATGGCTTCGGTGAAGCCGTTGGCAACGGCCAGGCCCAGCCCGATCCCCACGGTGCGGCCGCCGCCGGTGCGCTGGGAATCGTTGAGCCGCTGGAACGGCTGAAACATGTCCAGCACCGCCGCCGGGGCAACCCCGGAGCCATGGTCCACCACGCGGAATTCGCTGGCGGGCCGGCCGGCCAGCGCGATTCCCTCCCCCGCCCGCGCTGTCAGCACCACATCGGCTTCGGGCGCGTATTTGAGTGCGTTCTCCACCAGGTTCGCCACCACGCGCTCCAGCATCCCGGCGTCGGCCTCCACGCGGGGCAGGTTGGGCGGCAGTTCCACGCGGATCCGCGCCGCGGGCAGCCCTTTGAGCGCATCGGGCAGCACGTCCGCCCAGCCCAGCCCGCGCAGGAGCGGGTTGACCGAGTCAGCCGTGATCCGGGACATGTCCAGCAGGTTGCCGATCAGGTGGTCCAGCCGGTCGGCCGAGTCCTCGATGGTGGCGAGCAGTTCGCGTTCGTCCTCCGGGGAGAACCGCACATCCTCCTGGCGCAGGCTGCTGACGGCCAGCTTGATCCCGGCCAGCGGGGTGCGCAGGTCATGGCTGACGGCCCTCAGGATGGACGTGCGCATCTTGTTGCCCTCGGAAAGCCGCTGGTTGTCCTCCATGCTCGCCGCCAATTGGCGCCGCTCCAGGATCGCCACCAGGAACGCCCCGAAAGCGGCCAGCATGCGCTGGTGCTGGCCGGAAAACGGCTGACCGGCGGGCGGTCCGCCGTTGATCAGCAGCGTGTAGCGGGAATCGACGACGACGGCGTGGTCGGCGGCCGCGTGCGTCACCGGCGCGCTCGTCCCGGCGCTCGCCAGCGCGACCCACCCGGGGTTGCTGCCGGGGGCCCGCCCCGGACCGCTTCCGGCAGCAGATCCCGCAGCGTGCGGGCTGCCAGGTGAGCTGCCGGCCACCAGGGTTACGGCTTCGACTCCCAACCTGCTGCGGACCTTCTCGAGGAACGTCTCCAGGCTGCCGTCGGAACTGAGGATCCGCAGGGAGAGCTCGCTCAAGGCCGTGGCTTCGGCCCCGGACCTGGCGGCTTCCTGCGCCCGGCGGGTGGCCAGGCCCACGGCCAGTGCCACGCTGCAGGCCACAGCCAGGAACACCAGCAGGGTGAACAGGGTGGAGGGATCGGCGATGGACAGCGTGCCCACGGGATCGGCTGAGAAGTAGTTGAGGAGCGTTGTGCCCAGGACAGCCGCCACGACGGCCGGCCAGAATCCCCCGATGGCAGCCACCGCCACAGCGACGGCGAGATGGAGCAGCATGATGATGGCGAAGTTCCGGTAGCCCGCCAGGGTCACTAGTACTTCCACTGCGGGCGGCAGGACGACGGCAAGCACCATGCCGACGATAAAGCGGCTCCGCCCGATGCCCTGGAGCTCCGGGCGTGCCGTCCCCGACCGCCCGGGTCCGGATCGGGCGGCGCCGCCACGGGCGGATTCAACTGCTGCCATGGCTCCATCTTGGCATGGGCAGTTCTCCCCCGTTTTCCGTTAACAGCTCCTGCTGTCAGGCACTAGGCTGACTTCAGGTTTACGCACCAGTGTCTTGCCGCGTCGGCGTCGCCGCGCGGCCTCAGGCGTGCGCGTGGAGGATCACAGTTTGAGCATGGACAACCAAGGGGGACCCATGGAACCGCAGGACCCGAACCAGGACCCTACAAAGGATCCAAAGAAGGATCCAAAGGACAGCCGCCCCGGCCAACAGCGCCCGGATGGCGGGCCGGCCGGCGCCGGTGGTCCCGGCGCCTCCGAACCCGGGTGGATGACCGCACCCGGGGACTTCACGCCGCAGCCCCACGATCCGGCGACGGGGCAGCTGCCGCCCTGGCAGGTCCCGAAACCGGAGCTTCGCCCGGACCTGCTTAACGACTCGGCCGCGGACAGAGGGGCGCCCGAATCGGGTAACCCGGGCAGGAAGGCCGGACGGCGGCAGAAGGGCCAGGCCGGCGGGCCGGGTGCAGCGCCGGGGGCAGGTCCCGTTCCGTCCCCCGCGGCAGGACCGGGTCCAGTCATCGATCCCTTCGAACGCGAACGTGAGAGGGAGGCAGCGGCACGGAAGAAGCGCTCGCAGCGCCGTACCGTCGTCGTCGGCCTCGGCGTCACTGCCCTGCTGGCAGGCACCATCACCGCCATCGTGGCCAGCAACGAGGCGGAGGCCGACTACGCCCAGGTCTGCTTCAACGATGAAACCGGCGAGCGCGTGGACGACACCCGGTGCGACAACAGCAGCAGTGCCGGGCGGAGCTCCGGCATCTACGCCTGGTACTTCTACTCGCGCGGCGCCAGTGTTCCGCCGGTTGGGCAGAACCGCTCGCAATACACCGGCTCCACCAAGACCGTGCCGCAGGGGGCGAAAACGTCCAAGGGCTACAGCACCAAGGGCGGTACGGTCAGCAGGGGCGGCTTCGGCAGCAGCTCCAAGGGCGGAAGCACGGGAGGCTAGGCATGAAGAGACTGACTGCAACCCCCAGGCCCGACTGGAAGCAGAAGATCGAGGAGCAGGGGCTGGTCTTTTCCACCACCACCATGCCGGACGGCAAGAAGATCGAGTACTGGAACGAGTCCGCATACTACGAATTCACCATGGACGAGGTGGAAACCCTCGAGAAGACCGCCGAGGACATGCACCTGATGTGCCTTGAGGCGGCCAAGTACTTGGCCACCGGGGCCATGGGCAACATCGGGATCGGTCCGCAGGCGCTGGAGCTGGCGGCGGAATCACTGCAGGCCGGGGACATGGACGTCTACGGCCGTTTCGACTTCGTCTACGACGGGCGCGGCGGCCCCGCCAAGATGCTCGAGTACAACGCGGACACGCCCACCGGGCTGATCGAGGCCTCCGTGGCGCAGTGGTTCTGGCTGCAGGACGTGTTCCCGGGAAAGGACCAGTGGAACGGCATCCATGAGGCCCTGATTCGGCAGTGGAAGAAACTCCAGTACCGCACCGGCATGAGCACCCTGCACATTGCGCACTCGGAAGCCGAACAGTCCGGCGAGGACTGGATGACGGCGGCCTACATGCGGGACGTCGCCGGCCAGGGCGGCTGGACCACCATCGGCATCAACATGTCCGACATCGGCTGGGACCCCAACCTGAACCGCTTCGTGGACCTGGACAACTTCATGATCAGCACCATCTTCAAGCTCTATCCGTGGGAGCTGATGATGAAGGAACCCTTCGGCCAGCGGCTGCTGCAGCGTGCCCACAACCCGCGCTGGGTGGAGCCGGCCTGGAAGATGCTCCTGTCCAACAAGGCACTCCTGGCCGCGTTGTGGCACCTGTACCCTGACCACCCCAACCTCCTCCCGGCCTACCTCAACGAGCCCGGGCCGCTGAAGGATTGGGTGGCGAAGCCGCTGCACGGCCGTGAGGGGGACAACATCAAGATCCACGCCGCCGGCGTCAATATGGAGCAGCCGGGCGGCTACGGGCGCGAAGGCTGGTGCTACCAGCAGTTCCATTCCCTGCCCGATTTCGACGGCAACCACCCCGTGCTGGGCCTCTGGGTGGTGGATGGCGAGTCCGTGGGCTGCGGCATCCGCGAATCCGACGGCCCCATCACCGACTATTTCTGCCGGTTCGTCCCCAACACAATCGACGCCCCGGCTCCTCTTTCAGTCCAGGCCGCCTCGGCCTCCTCCAGCAAAGCAGGTATCGCACTATGAGCACAGGGACGACGACGGCGGGAGGACCCGGGGGAAGCTCCGGCGGCCCGGGACCGGAGGTCCCGTCCAAGGGGCTGCGCGCCGGCATCCTGGACCTGGGCGACTCGGTCATGCTGGGGCTCGCGTCCACCGCCCCCGTCTATTCACTCGCCGCCACGCTGGGCCTGATCGTGGCGGTCAACGGCAACTACACCCCGCTGATCCTTCTCCTGGGCTTTGTGCCGGTGCTCTTCATCGCCTACGCCTTCCGGGAACTGAACACCGCCATGCCGGACTGCGGCACCACCTTCATCTGGGCACGCCGGGCATTCGGGCCATGGGCGGGCTGGCTGGGCGGCTGGGGCGTCGCCCTGGCCGGCATCGTGGTGCTCGCCAACCTGGCCCAAGTGGCAGGGCAATACCTGTGGCTGCTGGTTGGCGACGGTTCGCTGGCCGAAAACGACCTTTTGGTGACGGCCACCGGCGTCGTGTTCATCATTTTCATGACCTTGGTGAATTACCGCGGCATCCGGCTCGGCGAGCACGTCCAGCGGGTGCTGACCTACGTGCAGTATGTCTCGCTGGGCATATTCGCGCTGGCCATCGTGTTCCGGATTACGGGCGGAGCACCGGAGGGCCAGGCGTTCGACTTCGAATGGTTCAACCCCGCGGGTGCCTTCGCCGATCCCGGCGCAGTGGTTCACGGTGCCCTATTGGCCCTGTTCATCTATTGGGGCTGGGACACTTGCCTGGCCGTGAACGAGGAAACCGAGAACCCGTCCAAGACGCCCGGCCGCGGGGCCGTCATCTCCGCCTTCGTCCTGATGGCAATCTACGTTTCCGTGGCGCTCTTGGTGATGATGTATGCCACCGTGGGCACGGACGGCATCGGCCTCGGCAATGCGGAAAACCAGGATGACGTCTTCCTGGCCATGAAGGATGTTGTGCTCGGGCCGTGGTGCTGGCTGATCGTGGTGGCCGTGCTGGCCTCGGTGCTGTCCTCCACCCAGACCACCATCCTGCCCACCGCCCGCGGAACGCTGTCCATGGGCGTCCACGGCGCCCTGCCGGCCAAGTTCGGCGAAGTCCACCCGCGAAACCAGACTCCGGGGTTCTCCACGCAGGTGATGGGGGCTGCCGCCGTCGTGTACTACGTGGCCATGAGCTTCCTGAGCCAGAACCTGCTTTCGGATTCCATCAGCGCCATCAGCCTGTTCATTGCTTTCTACTATGCGCTGACCGGCTTCGCGTGCGTCTGGTTCTTCCGGGGCACCTTGCGCGTTTCCGCCCGCAATCTCTGGTTCCGGGGCATCCTGCCGCTGCTCGGGGCACTGATGCTGACCGCGGCGTTCTTCATCTCCGCCGTTCAGATGTGGGACCCCGCCTACGGCGATACGGAGATCTTCGGCGTGGGCGGCGCCTTCGTCAGCGGCGTGGTGCTGCTGGCGCTGGGCGTGGTGCTCGCCGTGGTGTGCCGCTTCTCCCCCGCCACCCGGGACTACTTCATGGCACGGCAGGCGCAGCCCAGCAAGCTGTAGGAACAACGGGTGCCGGCAGTCCGGGCAGGCACGCCGTAGGATGCTCCAATGAGCAACGCCGCTGACCTTCCCGCCATCTCCGACGCCTCCGATGTCCTGGGCCTCGACGCCCTGCTGACGGCTGAGGAGCTGGCCGTCCGGCAGCGGATCCGCGATTTCACGGAACAGCGGATCAAACCGGACATTGCCCGCTGGTACGACGACGCCGTCTTTCCGCTCGATCTTGCCCCGGAACTGGGTGAACTGGGCGTGCTCGGCATGCACCTGGAGGGCTACCGGTGTCCCGGACGCTCCGCAGTGGAGTACGGTCTGGCGGCCATGGAGCTGGAGGCCGGGGACTCCGGAATCCGCACCTTTGTTTCGGTGCAGGGTTCGCTGGCCATGACCGCCATCCACAAATGGGGTTCCGAGGACCAGAAACAGGAGTGGCTCCCCCGGATGGCCGCTGGCGAGGTAATCGGCTGTTTCGCCCTGACCGAACCCACTGCCGGGTCAGATCCGTCCTCCATGACCACGGTGGCCCGCCGCGACGGATCCGGGGACGACGCCGGGTGGGTGCTCGACGGCGTCAAGCGCTGGATCGGGCTGGCTTCCGTGGCCGGGGTGATGGTGGTGTGGGCCATGACCGACGACGGCGTCCGCGGTTTCCTGGTGCCGGCCGGAACTCCCGGGGTCACCGCGACACCGATCAACCGGAAACTTTCGATGCGCGCCTCGATCCAGTGCGACGTGGCGTTCGACGGCGTGCGGCTGGGTCCGGAGGCCCTGCTGCCGGGCGCCCGCGGCCTGCGTGGCCCCTTCACCTGCCTCAACGAAGCGCGGTACGGGATTGCCTGGGGTGCCATGGGTGCCGCCCGCGATTCCTACGAGGCCGCCCTGAAGTACTCGCAGGACCGCCTCCAGTTCGGCCGGCCGCTGGCCGGGTACCAGCTCACCCAGGAGAAGCTGGTGAACATGCTCCTGGAGATCCAGAAGGGGACCATGCTGGCGCTCCACCTGGGCCGGCTCAAGGACGCAGGCACCCTGCGGCCGGAACAGATTTCACTCGGCAAGCTGAACAACGTACGCGAGGCCCTGGCCATTGCCCGTGAGGCCCGCACCATCCTGGGCGGCAACGGGATCACCCTGGACTACTCGCCGCTGCGGCACGCCTCAAACCTCGAGTCGGTCCGCACCTATGAGGGGACCGACGAGGTCCACACCCTCATCCTGGGCCAGCACATCACCGGCATCGGCGCCTTCCGGTAGGCGGGCGGATGGGTGAACCTAGGCCGAGAAGCCGCCGTCGGCCTTGATCAGCTGCCCTGACACCCAGCGGCCCTCCGGTGAGAGCAGGAACGCCACGGTTCCGGCCACGTCCGCGGGCGTGCCGAGCCTTCCGCCGGGTTGCTGCCGGGTGAGGTCCTCCCGCAGGGCCCTGTCCATCCAGCCCGTGTCCACCGGCCCGGGGTTCAGCACATTCGCGGTGATGCCGATCGGCCCCAGCTCCCGTGCCGCGGCAATGACGGTCCGGTCCAGCGCTCCCTTGGACGCGCCGTACGGCAGGTTGAACGCCGTGTGGTCACTGGTCAGCGCCACGATCGCGCCGCCGTCGTCCGCCGCCTGCCGGGCAAAGGCAGCGATCAGCTGCCAGCTGGCCCGGGTGTTGACGGCGAAGTGCCGTTCCCAGCTGGCCAGGGTGGTGTCCAGGATGCCGGAGTCCACGGACTCGGCGTGGCTGAGCACCAGCCCCTGCAACGGTCCGGCCTGCTCCGCCACTTCCGCCATGAGCCGGTCCACGGCCAGCGGATCCTCCAGGTCCGCCGGCACGGCAAAGACGCGGGCGCCGGTTGCTTCAAGTTCCGCCGTGAGGCGTTCAACGTCCTCCGGCTGGATTCCCCAGGGCATCCGGGAGTCGTAGTCCTGCCAGTACGTCAGCACCAGGTCCCATCCATCGGCGGCCAGGCGGCGGGCAATGCCGGCACCGATTCCGGCAAGGCGGCCCACGCCGGTCACCAGCGCTGTCCTGCTCATGCAGGCACCTCGGCCAGGGACCCCCGCCGGAGCACCACGAGCCAGCACGCCAGGATGGCCACCGCGCAGAACACTCCGGCGCTGGAGGCCATCAGCCAGGGCTCGGGCGTCTGGAAGTCCAGGTTCTCCGCGCCCAGGGCCTCTCCGATGCTCTTGGGGGAAAAGAAGAACACGATGATCGAGGCCCCCAGTACTCCGCCCATCAGCCAGCGGGTGGCGCGATGGCGGTGCGGTGTCTCACGCAGGGTCCAGGCGAAGGCGGGGAGGACTGCCGCCATCCAGACCCAGTGGTGGGACCACGAAACGGGGCTGATGAGCAGCATGGTGAGGGCTGTGGCCGAAATGGCCACCACCCGGGCGCCCTGGTCGCTGGCGGCCTTGATCACCATGGCGCCGGTGCCTGTAACCAGCAGGCTCAATAGCAGCCAGGGAACGGTGACGCCGGCTTCGGGAACACCGAAATGCAGTAGCGCACCTTTGAGTGAGAGGTTGTCCACGTAGCCTGCGCCGCCGATCCTGGACGTGTCCGGGAGGATCTCGAGCCAGAATTGGAACGATTCCGCCGGGCGGACCAGCCAGCCCAGCAGCACAGTGAAGGCGAACCCGCCGGCCATGTTGAACAGTCCGCGCCAGTCCTTGCGCATCAGGAAGTACAAGCCGAAAACCAGCGGTGTCAGTTTGATGCCGGCGGCCATCCCCACCAGGAAGCCCCGGCCCGGAAAACCCTGGTTCCAGCGCTGGTTCCGAGCCAGGAGGTCGGCCGCCATGATCCCCATCAGCAGGATGTTGATCTGGCCAAACGCCAGGGTCTCGCGCCACGGACCCAGGTTCAGGACGGCAAGCAGGAGGATCACGGCGCCCCATTTGTTCCGTGTTGCGTGGAACCCGGAGGTCCCGAAGGCGGAGCGCCAGTCCTGTTTCGCACTCCAGTAGCGCACGCCGCGCACGGCGACCCACACGGCAACGGCCGCCCCGGCGGCGTTGAACAGCATCAACGCGGATTTCTCCGGCAGCCTGGCCAGCAGGCTGAACAGCAGCGCGGCGAACGGAGGGTACGTGAACGGCAACTCCGGTCCTCCGGCCCAGCCCACGGTCAGGCTGTACAGGTCCGACGGCGACTGGCCGGCGTCGTTGAGGATCTTGCCGCCGTGCCAGTAGACGCTGAAATCGAGGCCGTGCCCGGCCCAGGCGTCAAGACGTTGGGCGACGAACCAGGCTGCGGCGAGGACGGCCAGCAGCGTCACCATTTCGCCGAAGATGCCTAGCGCCAGCCGGCTGCGGTACCACGCTCCAGCGGTCCCGGCCCCGGGCTGTGGTTCCGTCCCGGCGCGTAGGCGCGTTCCGGCGTCGAGCTCCCTTTCGGCGTCGAGCAGTGCCATCCCGTGTCCCCAAACGTTGTTCCTGCAGAGCGGCGCCACTGAAGGCGCGGTGCGCGCGTATCGCGAAGTTGTGCCGGCTGACTCGCGCCGGATCCGGCGCATCGTCCTCACATCCTACTGAAACAGCGGCCTTGTCCCCTGCTGCGCGCCCCCGGCGTGGCACCACAAGCCCGCCCGGAACCAGCTGCCAGGCTGCACACGTCCGGCGCCGCACGCGGCTGCGCTCAGCCTTCGGCGGCCCTGGCCTCCACGAGGACGGGCTCCCGCGCCGCGGCGTCCTTGCGGATGGTGGCGCTGATGACGGCGGCGATGGTGCACATGGCGGCTGCCCCGAACCAGGCATAGGTGTACTGGCCGGTGGCGTCACGGATGGCGCCGGCGGCCAGGGCGGCGGCGGCCGCGCCGAGCTGGTGGGCCGCGAAGACCCAGCCGAACACCACGCTGCCGTCGGCGCCGAACACCTGGCGGCAGATGGCAGCGGTGGGCGGGACGGTGGCCACCCAGTCCAGTCCGTAGATCACCACGAACACGATCATGCTGGGCTGGACCGTGGCGCTCAGCAGAAGCGGCAGCACCAGCAGTCCGATGCCGCGGAACTGGTAGTACACCGCCAGCAGGATCCGCGGGTTGAAACGGTCCGTCAGCCAGCCGGACGCGATGGTGCCCACGATGTCGAAGATCCCGACGACGGCGAGCAGCCCGGCGGCGGTGGTTTCGGCCATGCCGTGGTCGTGCGCGGAGGGGATGAAGTGGGTGCCGATGAGCCCGTTGGTGGTGGCCCCGCAGATCGCGAACCCGGCCACCAGCGCCCAGAACGTCCGGACCTTGCTGGCTCGCTTGAGCACCTGCAGCGCCCGGACGGCGGCGTTCCCACCAGGCGCTGCGTTCCCGTCCGGAGCTGCGGCGTCGGCGCCATAGGGCAGCACTCCGGCGTCGGCGGGTGAGTTCTTGAGGAATTTAAGCACCAGCGGCATCACGGCCAGCGCTCCGGCGGCGATGAGCAGGGAGGCCTGCCGCCAGCCGGGATCCTGCGCCAGCATGGCGATGAAGGGCAGGAAGACCAGCTGACCGGCGGCACTCCCGGCCGTCAGGATGCCAATCACCAGGCCGCGGCTCTTGGCGAACCAGGTGTTGGCGATCGTGGCGGCGAAGACCAGTGCCATGGAACCTGTGCCCAGTCCGATCAGGAGACCCCAGGTCAGCAGGATCTGCCAGGACTGGTTCACCAGCACGGTCAGGGCACTGCCGGCGCCGATCAGGACCAGCGCCACCGAGGTCACGGCGCGGATGCCGAACCGTTCCATGAGCGCCGCCGCAAACGGTGCGGTGAGGCCAAAGAGCACCAGGTTGATGCTGACGGCGGCGGACAGGACGGTGGTGGACCAGCCGAATTCGTTCTGAAGCGGAACCATCAGTACCCCTGGGGCTGCACGGAAGCCGGCTGCGCCCACCAGGGCAAGGAAGGCGACGGCGGCTACGATCCACGCGGGATGCAGCCGGCGGCGGGTCCCTTTCCCGGGAGCGGAAGGCAGGGTGGTCTTGGGGGCGCTCATGCCGCGGTTCCGTTCTGTGCGGCTGCCGTGGCCAGCGGGACCGGTTCCGGGGTGCGGGCGAGGCTGTGCCAGCTGGTGTTGTCCGCGGTGAGGCGCTCACCGCAGGCCGTGCAGGTGTCCGCGGAGGACGTCCGCTGGCCGCAGGTGGAGTGGATGACGAACATGTGCGCTTTCTCGGACGGCGCCGGGAGATGCTTTTCAGCCCAGATCACGACGGCGTTCAGCACCGGCAGCGCGTCTTCGCCTTTCCCGGTGAGGACGTACTCCTGGCGGGTGCGGCCGCCGTCGTCGTACGGTTTCCGCTCCAGCAGCCCGTCGTCCACGAGGCCGGCCAGGCGTTTGGTGAGCACGGAGTCTGCCACCATCAGCCGCTGTTTCATGGCATCGAAGCGGCCGTTGCCGAAGAAGACCTCTCGGAGCACCAGCATGCTCCAGGGATCGCCGAGGATGTCCAGGCCGCGCGCCATGGCGCAGGTGCGTTGGGACCAGTCAGAGCGGAGTGCCATGCATGCAACCGTAGCTGACTTTCTTCAAGAAAGCTAGGTGGCCCGGATACCGGATTGCCTGGCCGGAACCGCGCGGAGCGAGGCCCTCGAAGGACGGTACGCGAGGGCCCAGTAGGCCAGCATCGCGATGCCACACACCACGCCCAGGCTGGACACCGTTAGCTGCCACTGCGTCTGCGGGTCCTTGCCCCATTCGGCCGCTCCGGCCCAGACCGCCAGGTTCTTCGGCGTCATGTAGAAGGCGATGGTGGAGAAAGCCACGATGACCCAGCCGGCAGTCCGCATCCTGCCGTTGCGTGACGGCACGCGGTGCATCGCAAAAGCCATGCTGGGCAGCGCAACAGCCACCCAGACCCAGTGGTGGGACCAGGAAACCGGGCTGATCAGCAGCATGAGCACGGCGGTGGCGGACACGGCAATGAAGTTCTCGTCCACGTCCACCGCCCATTTGATGACCAGCGCAGCGAGTACTACCAGCGCCAGCGACAGGACCAGCCACGCCAGGTTGGTCACGGACGAGTCCGGCATGCCGACGTGCAGCAGCAGCCCTTTCAGGGAAAGGTTGTCCACGTAAGCCGGTCCGCCGATCCGGCCGGTGTCCGGCAGGATCTTGGTCCAGAAAGCCAATGACGCCTGCGGCAGGATCGCCCAGGACAGCGCAATGGAACCGAAGAAGCCTGCGGCCATCCAGCCAAGCGCCTTGAAGTCGCGGCGCACCAGGAAATACAGGCCGAACGCGAGCGGGGTGAGCTTCACTCCGGCGGCCAGTCCGATCAGCAGGCCGGCGGGCCACCGGATTTCGCCCGCACGTGACTTCCCGTACAGGGCGAAGTCCGCGAGGATCACGCCCATCAGGATGATGTTGATCTGGCCGAATACGAACGTGTCCCGCCACGGCCCCAGGAGCAGGATTGCGCCGGTTCCCACCAAGGCAGTGGTCCGGAAGCGGTAATCCGCGAAGGCTGCGCGCCACGACTTCATGCCGAAGTAGTGCCTGGCCAGCCAGCCAGCCACCACCGCTGCACCGGCCAGGGCAGCAACGATGAAGACCAGGCTGCTTGCCTCAAAGTCCATCGTCGCCAGCAACGCAAAGAGCAGGGCAGCAAACGGCGGGTACGTGAACGGAAGGCCGTCACGCGGTGCGTAGAGCTCGTGGGCGCCGCCTTCACCTGTTGCCAGGACACGGCCGCCGCCGTAGTAGTAGACCTCGAAATCGTTCAGAAACGGTTTGTAGTCCGTGTACAGGAACCACACTGCCAGGGCCAGGACTACTGCACCGGCCGCCGTCGCGAGCCAGCCGCGGGTGGTGGGCGAAATAGCCCGAAGCGAAATGGTCACCGGCTGCTAGCTGCCCGTACCAATGAAGGTGAAAGCGTGCTCGAGGTCCGCAATCAGGTCCTCGACGTCCTCGATGCCGCAGGAGAGCCGGATCAGATTGACCGGCACTGCCAGTTCCGTCCCCTTGACCGAAGCGTGCGTCATTTCGGACGGGTAGTTCATCAGCGATTCAATGCCGCCGAGGGACTCGGCCAGGGTGAACACCGAGGTGTTCTCCGCAACGGTACGGGCCGCGGCCTCGCCGCCCCTGAACTGCACGGAAATCATGCCGCCGAACTTCTTCATCTGCTTTTTGGCCAGCTCGTGGCCCGGGTGCGACGGCAGGCCCGGGTACAGCACCGCCTCCACTTCGGGGCGCTGCAGCAGCCACTCGGCCACGGCCTGGGCGTTGTCGCTGTGCCGGTCCATCCGGACGCCGAGGGTCTTGAGCCCGCGGGTGGTAAGGAAGGCGTCCATTGGCCCGGAGACGGCGCCAACGGCGAACTGGACGAAGCCGATCTTCTCGGCGAGGTCCGCGTCGTTGACCACGATCGCTCCGCCGACGACGTCGGAGTGGCCGCCGATGTACTTGGTGGTGGAGTGCACCACGATGTCGGCGCCAAGGGCCAGCGGAGTCTGCAAATAAGGCGACGCGAAGGTATTGTCCACCACCAGGAGGGCGCCGGCGTCGTGCGCGACCTTGGCGAGGGCCGCGATGTCAGTGATCTTCATCATCGGGTTGGACGGGGTCTCCACCCAGACGAGGCGGGTCTTGTGGGCTGCCACCGCGGCGCCGACGGCCTCGAGGTCCGCCATGTCCACTGGGGTGTTGCCGATCCCCCATTCGCCCAGGACCCGGCTGATCAGGCGGTAGGTTCCGCCGTAGGCGTCGTTGCCCAGCACGATGTGGTCCCCGGGGCGGGTGAGGGCCCGGATGAGGGAGTCCTCGGCGGCCAGGCCTGAGCTGAAGGAGTACGCGTGTGAGCCGCCTTCGAGGGCTGCGAGCTGTTCCTGCAGGGAGTCCCGGGTGGGGTTCGTGCCGCGGCCGTATTCATAGCCGGCACGGAGCACCCCGATTGCTTCCTGGGCGTACGTGGTGGAGAAGTGCACGGGCGGCACCACTGCGCCGGTGCGCGGCTCAAAGGCCTGGCCGGCGTGCACGGCGCGGGTGTTGAAGCCTTGGTTTTCTCTGGACATGACGTTCCTTTCGGCTGGTGTCCGGTGATCGAGCCTGTCGAGATCCTGGTCCGGCCCAGGCTCAACCACCGGGTCAGTTGCTGAGGTAGGCGAGCAGGTCGTGGCGGGTCAGGATGCCCACGGGGGCGCCGACGAACGTGACCATTACGGTGTCGACGTCGGAGAGCAGCTCGCGGGCGGCGGAGATGGTTTCCAGCGATCCGATCACGGGCAGGCGCTCCCCCATGTGTTCGGAGATCTTGTCCGTCAGCTTCGCCTCGCCGCGGAACAGCTTGGAGGTAAGGCTTCGCTCGTCCACGGCGCCCAGCACCTCGCCCATGACCACCGGCGGCTCCTGGGACAGGACCGGGATGTGGGAGACGCCGAACTCGTTCATGATGTTGATGACGTCGCGGACGGTTTCGTTCGGGTGGATGTGCACCAGTTCGGGGAGCTCACCGGTCTTCGACTTGAGCACCTCGCCGACGGAGGACTCTTCGCCGCCGGACAGGAAGCCGTAGGACCGCATCCACTGGTCGTTGAAGATCTTCGCCAGGTAGCCGCGGCCGGAATCGGGCAGGATCACCACCACCACGGCGCCCTCGGGCAGGTCCTTGGCGACTTTCAGGGCGGCCACCACGGCCATGCCGGAGGATCCGCCCACCAGCAGGCCCTCCTCGCGGGCCAGCCTGCGGGTCATCTCGAAGGACTCGGCGTCGCTGACGGCAATCACGTCGTCCGGGACGGCTTTGTCGTAGTTGGCCGGCCACATGTCCTCGCCGACGCCCTCGACGAAATACGGCCGTCCGGTTCCGCCGGAGTACACGGAGCCCTCGGGGTCGGCGCCGATGATCCGGACGCGTCCGCCGTCGGCTTCGGGGCGGTTGGCGGAAACTTCCTTGAGGTAGCGGCCGGTTCCGGTGATCGTGCCGCCGGTGCCGGCCCCGATGACGCAGTGCGTGATCCGGCCGTCGGTGTCGCGCCAGATTTCGGGTCCGGTGGTTTCGTAGTGGCTGCCGGGGGCGGCAGGGTTGGAGAACTGGTCCGGCTTGTAGGCGCCGGGGATCTCGGTGACGAGGCGGTCCGAGACGCTGTAGTAGCTCTGCGGGCTGTCAGGTGCGACGGCGGTAGGCGTCACCACCACTTCGGCGCCGTATGCCTGCAGGACGGCGCGCTTGTCCTCGCCCACCTTGTCCGGCACCACGAAAACGCAGCGGTAGCCCTTCTGCTGGGCCACCAAGGCCAGGCCAACGCCGGTGTTCCCCGAGGTGGGTTCAACGATGGTTCCGCCGGGGAGCAGTTTGCCGTCCCGCTCGGCCTCCTCGATCATCTTCGCCGCGATCCGGTCCTTGATGGACCCGCCGGGGTTCAGGTATTCCACCTTCGCCAGGACGGTGGCTTTGATGCCATCGGTGACGTGGTTGAGCTTGACGAGCGGCGTGTTGCCGATGAGGTCCAGGACGGACTGGGCGTACTTCATAGGTACAAAGTTACCGTCTCCGGCGTGTTCCCCTTGCCTCGGCGGAAGACCTTGCGTGCAGGTACCCGAGCGTCGCTTGCGCACTCACACGGCGGCGGATGGGACGATTGGGCAGTGGAGCGGTTCGCGTGGCTGATGAAGATACGGAGTTACCTCCTGCCGGGGGCCATGCTTGCCGCAGGCGTGGCCGCACTGGCGGTTGGTGCGCTCCCGGGGCCCGCTTTCGGGGATCTGGCGGCCCGCACCATTCCGATCCTGTCCTTCGTGCTGGCCATGTCACTGGTCACTGAGCTCCTGGACGAGGCGGGGCTGTTCCGCGTGGTGACCGACCGCCTGGCTGCCCTGGGCCGGGGCCGGGTCTTCTCCTTGTGGCTCCTGGTCATCGCGGTGGCCACCGTCTCAACCGTGTTCCTGTCCCTGGACACAACGGCAGTGCTGGTGACTCCCGTGGTGGTGCTCCTGGCCGTCCATGCCCGGATTCCGCCCCTGCCGTTCGCCCTGACCAGCATCTGGCTCGCCAACACGGCCTCCCTGCTGCTTCCGGTGTCCAACCTGACGAACCTTTTGGCTCAGGACAGGCTCGGGCTCAGCCCGCTCGGCTTTGCAGCTTTGGTCTGGGCACCCGCCCTGGTGGGATTGGCGGTCCCGCTGGCCCTGTTGTGGCTGGCATTCAGGCGGGAGCTGCGCGGGACCTACGGGCCGCAGCCCGTCCACCGCGTGCGGGACCGCGGCCTGCTGATAATCGCAGCCGGCACGCTGCTGGTGCTGCTGCCTGCTTTGGTGTCCGGAGTGCCGGTGCAATATCCCGCGATGGCAGCCGCCGCGTTCCTGCTGGCGGTCTTCCTGCGGCGCCGCCCAGCCGCGCTGCGGTGGTCCATGGTTCCGTGGCGTCCGTTAATGCTGACGGTGGGCCTGTTCATGATCGTGGAGGCCCTGCACGCCAACGGCCTGACCTTGCTCCTGGCCGGCGTGGCCGGATCAGGCGACAGCCTGCCCGCCCTCCTGCAGTTGGCGGGGCTAGGGGCAGGGGCCGCAAACGCTGCCAACAACCTCCCCGCCTACCTGGCCTTGGAACCTGTGGCGGGCTCGCCGGCCCGGCTGGCCGCCCTACTTATCGGCGTGAACCTTGGCCCGCTGGTGAGTCCGTGGGCGTCCTTGGCGACCTTGCTTTGGCACGAGCGGCTGCGGGCGCTGAACGTCCGGATCCGGTGGGGCGGATTCGCCCTGGCGGGGCTGGTGGCTGCAGCGCTGACGGTTCCCCTGGCCGTCGTGGCGTTGTGGGTGGCTTCAGGCATGCATTGAGTCGTTACGCGCCGATGTCGTTCTCGGCCGCGTCCGGGCTGACGACGGGGCCTGGTTCGGCGTTCTGCCACAAGCCCACGATGTTCCCTTCGCTGTCCTTGAAATAGGCGTTCCACCCCATGCCCGGAACCTCCATTTTGCCCCGGAAGACTGAACCTCCCACGGCGGCAATCTTCTCCAAGGCGGCGTCAATGTCCTCCACGTCAACAGTGACCACCGGTGCCGCCATCTCCCCCTCCCGGCGGAACATGCCTCCGTTGATGGAACCGGCCGCGGACGGCATGCCGGTTTCATCGACCGGCGTCGTCATGATCAGCGTGTAGCTCATCTCCGGCAGCGGATTCATCTCCCAGCCAAACGCCGAACTGTAAAAATCCCGCGCGCGGTTTTCGTCGTCGGCAGGGATCTCGAAGTGGACTACTCCTCCGGCCATTGTCTTCACCTGGCATTCCACACTCTGGCCGCAATCGGCCCGGCGCGGGCGGTCCACGCCACACCTGGAGTCTAGGCCGGGGTGTCCGTGACCGGCAGGGCCGTTCGGCCTTGCCGGTTTCCGGACCTGTCAGCCCCGCGTGGGACGATGGTGGCATGACCATCACAGACGTCCCCGCCGGCCTCGCCGCCGCGGCGGATGCCTCCCTGCGGTGGCATCCCGGCGGCCCGTTCAACCTCCTGCAGACGCTCGCCACACTCATGCGCGGCAATGGCGATCCGGCGTTCGCCGCCGCACCGGACGGGCTCTGGATGGCCTTCACCACACCGTGCGGGCCTGCCACCCTTCGCCTCACCGTCGCCGGGGATCCCGGCGAACCAGCGGTGGACATTCAGGCCTGGGGACCGGGGTCGGAGGAGGCCGTGGCCGGCGCGCCGCGGCTGCTGGGCAGCGGGGACGACTGGTCCGCGTTCGACCACCCCGAGTTCCACTCCACGCTCCCCCGGATGGTGGTGGAAGCCCGACGTCGGAACCTGGCGCTGCGGCTCCCCGCCACCGGCCGGATGGTGGACTCCCTGGTGCCCACCATTCTTGAGCAGAAGGTCACCGTCATCGAAGCCCGGCGTGGCTACCGCTACCTGATGTACCGCTTCGGCGCGCCGGCTCCGGCTGCCGGTTCGGCCGCTCCGGCCGGACTGCGGCTGCAGCCCACACCGGAGCAGTGGCTGCGCATCCCGTCATGGGAGTGGCACAAGGCCGGCGTGGGCCCCCAGCGTTCCGCCACGGTCATGCGTGCGCTGCGTTCCGCCGTCGCCCTTGAACGCCTGGCTGCGGCGCCGGCGGCGGAGGCCGCCGCGGGGATGCAGACCATTCCGGGCATCGGCGTCTGGACCACGGCGGAGGTGGTGCAGAGGACGCACGGCTGCCCGGACTCCATCGCGGTGGGCGACTACCACCTCGCGGCCTACGTCGGGGCCGCGCTGACCGGCCGGAGGACTGACGACGCCGGGATGCTGCGGCTGCTCGCGCCGTGGCAGGGTCACCGGCAGCGGGTGGTGCGGATGATCGGCCTCAGCGGTTTCCGGAAACCCACGTTCGGCCCCCGCATGACCATCCAGGACCACCGCCGGCACTAGGCGGGAAGCGCGAACGGACACCCGGGGAACGCGAAGCCCGTGCGGCCACGGCACGCCCGAAGGCTACAGTCCCAGCCGGGCCACGGCCTCCTGCCGCATCTCCACTTTCCGGATCTTCCCTGACACCGTCATCGGGAAGCTGTCCCGGACCTCCACGTAGCGCGGGATCTTGTAATGCGCCAGCTTGCCGCGGCAGAACTCGGCGACGTCGGCCGCGTCCAGCGGATCCGCGCCGGGTTTGACGATGATGCAGGCCATAAGCTCCTCGCCGTACTTGGCGTCCGGCACCCCGATCACTTGCACGTCCTGGATGGACGGGTGGGTGTACAGGAACTCCTCGATCTCCCGCGGGTAGATGTTCTCGCCGCCGCGGATCACCATGTCCTTGATGCGGCCTTCGATCACCACGTAGCCGTCCGCGTCCATCCGGGCAAGATCCCCGGTGTGCATCCAGCCGTCCGGGTCGATCGCCTCGGCGGTCTTGTCCGGCTGGTTCCAATATCCCTTCATCACGGCATACCCGCGGGTGCACAGCTCGCCGATTTCCCCGCGCTCCAGCACCTCGCCTGTCGCCGGGTCCACCACCTGGCTCTCCAGCTGCGGCATGGTACGTCCCACGGTTTCAGTGCGCTGCTGCAGGGTGTCGTCGGCGCGGGTCATGGTGGATACCGGGGATGTTTCCGTCATGCCGTAGCAGATGGCCACATCCTTCATGTTCATGTCGGAGATGACCCGGTTCATCACCTCGATAGGGCACAGGGATCCGGCCATCACACCGGTGCGCAGCGTGGACAAGTCATAGGATGCGAAGTCCGGCAGCGCGAGCTCGGCAATGAACATCGTGGGCACGCCGTACAGCGATGTACCGCCAAAGTCCTGGACCGCTTCGAGCGCTGCCGCCGGAGTGAAGGTGCGTCCCGGAATGATGGTCGCGGCGCCGTGGCTGAGGGCATTCAGGTTCCCGATCACCATCCCGAAGCAATGGTAGAACGGCACCGGAATCACCACGCGGTCATGCTCCGTGTAGCCCAGCAGCTCGCCGATGGAATAGCCGTTGTTCAGGATGTTGCGGTGGGTCAGGGTGGCACCTTTGGGGAACCCTGTGGTGCCCGACGTGTACTGCAGGTTGATGGGGTCCTGCGGGTCCAGCCCCGCCAGGCGGGCCTTCAGGACGGAATGCCCGACGTCGTCCGCCCGCTTGAGAAGCTCGGCGTACGTCATTTCCGCAGCAGTTTCAGGATCACCCGCCTGCAGCTGCGGCTGGCCGCCATCGGGCAGGAAGACCAGCTCCTTTAACTCCGGGCATGCGGCGAGGGCCTGCCTGGCCATCGCCGTGTAGTCGCTGCTCCGGTCCGACGGCGCCGCCACCAGCATCCTCATGCCGTTCTGCTTGACCACGAACTCCAGTTCGTGGCTCCGGTAGGACGGGTTCACGTTGACCAGGATCGCTCCGATCTTGGCCGTGGCGTACTGCAGGATGGTCCACTCCGCACAGTTGGGACTCCAGATGCCGATCCGATCCCCGGTGGCGACGCCGCGGGCGATCAGCGCCCGGGCCAGCCTGTCGACGTCGTCGTTCAGCTTGGTGTAGCTCCAGCGGCGGGCGTCCGCTCCGGGTACCAAAGCCGCCTCGATCAGGGCGTCATGGAACGGGAACCTGGCCACCATCCGCTCGAAATTCTGGCCGATTGTCTCGTCAAGCAGCGGGACGTCAGTGTCCCCGGCTGTATAAGCGCGCATGCTGGCACGCTACCAACAGAGCCCCGGCAATAGAAGCCTAAAACTAGGAAGTCCTACAAAATATTCGGGGAGGCAGGCGGCCGGGCCGGTATTGTAAAACGCATGACTGCACCCATTGACCTGAAGGCAACGTTCATCCCCAACGACGGCGAATTCTTCCGCGTGAAGCTCGCCCTCGAAATCGCGATCGACGAGGTGGTCAACGAACCAGGCTGCATCCGGTACGAACTGACGGAGGCCACCGAGGAAAAACTGGTGCTGACGGAACAGTGGGCTTCCGAAGAGGACCTGGACAAGCATTCCAAGGGCACCGCCGTGCAGGACCTCAACGAGTCGCTGAGCGCCCTGCTGGCCGAACCCGTCCAGCTCGAACGCCTGTAGCCCCTTTCCGACCAACGACGCGGGGCCACTTCCGCCCGAACGAACCTGGGTTCGTCGGCGGAAGTGGCCCCGCGTTGGTGTTTAATGCGACGGGCGCCTGGCGGACCCTTAGGCCTCCGGGATCTGCGTGCCGTCCTGCGCGCCTGGCGCCGCGGCTGCCTCGGCCTGGGACCTGGCCACATGCGCATGGACTTCTTCCATGTCCAGTGCCTTGACGGCGTCAACCACCTGCTCCAGTTGCTGGGCATTGAGCGCGCCGGGCTGCGAGAACACCAGCACCTTCTCGCGGAACGCCATTAGCGTGGGGATGGAGGTGATGCCTGCTTCGGCGGCCAGCTGCTGCTCGGCCTCGGTGTCCACCTTGGAGAACACGACGTCCGGGTGCTTCTCTGAAACTGCGGAATACGTGGGTCCAAACTGCTTGCAGGGACCACACCATTCGGCCCAGAAATCAACGAGGACGATGTCGTTGTTCTCGACGGTTGATGCGAACTGTTCACCTGTAATGTCTACGGTAGCCATGGGTCAACGGTACGCGAGCCGCCCGGTGATGTCCCGCGCGTTTCGCTCTTGGCACACCTTTTGCCGTCCGGCATCCGCGGCTTAATGCCAGAGGTGCGGCGCCGGCCGGCGGGCCCCCGGCAGCGCATTGGTCTCGCGCCACTCATGGATCCAGTCCGGCAGTTCGAGCCCGGCCGGCGGCTCGCCGAACTCCCGGAAAATCTCCTCCTGGCTCACCGGCCTGCCCTTGCTGACCAGCCGCGTTGCGATGTGGGCGCGGGCATAGATTTCACCGTCCACCACCATGCGCTGCTCGAAATAGATGGCCTTGGTGTCGAGCCCGATGATCCGGGATTCGATGGTGTATCGCTGCCACAGCTGAAGGGACTTCCGGAAGGCGATGGTCTCCCCTGCGGCCACCGGCGACCACCCCTGCCGGCGCATCTTCTTCCAGGTCCCGCTCCGTGCCATGAGATCAAACCGGCCCAGGTCCATCAGCGAGAAGTACATCCCGTTGTTGACATGCATGGCGATGTCGATGTCGGTCGGCAGTACGCGGAGCGGCAGGGAGGACGTGTCCCAGATACTCAGGGGTGGCCGGCGCGAGGACGTGAACAGGAGCAGGAGCGTTCGCAAAAGCAGGTGCATGCCATCATGTTACCCGCGAGTAACATCAGCGCCAAGGGTCGCCCCCTTTAGGATTTCCCCATGACACAGCAACGCTACAGGGACATCGCCGAATGGCCTCTGATGGGAACAGCGCTGATTTTCCTGGCAGCTTACGCATGGCAGGTGATTGGCCACATCGAAGGACGGCAGGCCGAATTCCTCGAAAGCGTCATGTGGATCACCTGGGCTGTCTTCGTTGCCGACTACGCGGCGAACCTGTGGCTCGCGGACAACAGGAAGCGCTGGTTCATTCGCAACCTGCACGAGCTGCTGATTGTTGCCCTGCCGTTTTTCCGGCCGCTGAGGCTGCTCCGGCTGGTCACCCTGCTGTCCGTGCTGCACCGGACCGTGGGCGAGACACTCCGCGGCCGCGTGGTCACCTATGTGGCCGGCTCGGCCGTCCTGCTGGTGTTTGTGGGCGCCCTGGCCGTCCTGGACGTCGAACAAAATGCGCCCGACGCCAAGATCATCACCTTCGGCGACGCCGCGTGGTGGGCCATCACCACCATCACCACCGTGGGCTATGGGGATCTCTTTCCTGTCACGCCCATTGGCCGGATGGTTGCCGCCGCCCTGATGATGAGCGGCATCGCAGTCCTGGGTGTCGTCACGGCGTCCATCGCATCCTGGCTGGTGCAAAGGGTCGAAGAGAACACGGAAGCGGCTGTCGAGTCGGCTGAAGTCCCGGTTCGCGCGGACATCCGGGAACTGCTGGCAGAGGTGGCCGCCCTGCGGCAGGAGTTGGCGGCGCTGCGCCGCCAACGTGAGCCATAAACTTCCCCAGAGCCCCAAGAGAATTTTCGAAAAGGCAGCCATCCGGTCGTTACTTCCGGATGGCTGCCTTTTTTGTGGAATTAATCCACATGAGTGAATTATAAAAAGCATCAAGATTTGCTCAATATCCCGGATTTCTCCGAAATGACGTAATTAACTACCGTCCCCAATCTCCACGTATGCGGCGCTCCTGCCGGCCCGGTCCAACCCGAAAATTGGGGCTCTTACCTGCTTCCAGCCGAGTAGGCCACCGCACTTTTTCGAGTGTCCCCGCGGTCCCGGAAAGAAGCTGTTGCGTACACCCTGCGGAGGCGCGGGTGCCATGTACGAATATTCGGGTAATTCCTACTCGTGCGGTGATTACCTCCCGATTCATAGACTCGATATTCCTAGGGCAAGCAGCATTCCGGAATTATCCGTGGCCACTAAATGGGCACGGGTCTAATCATTCGGGCTACCGAAATTACTCATCATTTCGGCAGTTCACTTCATGCGTCTCCGTGCCACGGGCTGCTCCTCAAGGCCGCCCGATGCCGGCGCACCGCCGCCCTGGGGCCTGCTGTCCTGTCGACCCCAAGGCATTGACTCTCGGGGGGAACCGATGGATCAAAAAGAGCTTGACCTTGAAGACAGAACACCTGTCCCGGCACCTGCAACGGTCCGCAATGGAAGAACCAGGCTAAGGACCATCCTGGCCGCGGGAGCTGTGGTTACGGCAGTCGCCGTGGCCGCGGTGGGCTACTCCGCCTCCGCGCAGACGCCCAGCATCACCGACACGCAGGCGGTACCGGCACCGGCGCCTGAGGCCGACAAGTCCGCAGACACTCCCGCTTCTGCAACGGCCGGGGCCGGCACGCCGGAGGCGGCCGTAGCCGCCATCCCCGAGCCGGCCGCAC
Organism: Arthrobacter sp. PvP103; assembly: GCF_017833075.1. Lineage (NCBI taxonomy): Bacteria > Bacillati > Actinomycetota > Actinomycetes > Micrococcales > Micrococcaceae > Arthrobacter > Arthrobacter sp. PvP103. The sequence goes on from NZ_JAFIBQ010000001.1 coordinate 1,174,770, forward strand.
CGGCCCCTGCGCCGGCCGCAGAACCCGCTCCTGCGCCGGCCCCTGCCCCGGCACCTGCCCCGGCACCTGAGGCGTCCAACCTGTACACGGTGGTCGCCGGGGACACTGTGGGGGCAATAGCTGCTCGCTTCGGGGTGGACATGAACGCCATGCTGGCCGCGAACGGCCTGGGCCTGTACTCGCCGATCGTACCGGGGCAGGTCCTGAAACTGACGGGACCGGCCGTCGCCGCCCCGGCACCCGCCGCTCCGGCACCCGACCCGGCACCGGTGCCTGCTGCGGCTCCCGCCCCGGCGCCCGCCCCGGCGCCCGCTCCGGCGGTCCGCACAATCTATGTAGCGGGTGCCGGCGGACAGTCGATGGTGGACGCCTGCATCGGCCCCATCCACTTCACACCGACCGATGCCTATGCCCTCTTCATCACGGAGCATGACTTCTGCGGAGGATGGGCCCGGTTCTCGGGGATCGGCGTCGGCGAGACCGTCAGCATTCCCGGCTACGGGACCTACACGGTGGTCGGACGGGGGCAGGTGCCAAACCCCGGCACCACCAATAATGTCTCCGCGATCTTCGGCGGCTTCCCGCGGGTCATCCTGCAGACCTGCATCCCGGGGACCAACCAGATGCTGGTGATTGGCCTCAACTGACGTTCCGAGCTTGTCCGAGGTGCCGAACCTGCAAGGCCAGGGACGGCACACAAGGCCCAGGCGAAAGGCGGCGAATGTCCCGGACAACGAAAAAGTCTCCGGAACCTGATGGTTCCGGAGACTTTTCCTTTGGGTGGCAGATGAGGGATTCGAACCCCCGTAGGCGTTGCCAGCTGATTTACAGTCAGCCCCCTTTGGCCGCTCGGGTAATCTGCCGAACTTCAAAAGAAGATCACTCGCGGTTTCCTTGGTCAGAACTACTGTTTCCAGTCCGTTCCGCTTCCAGCAACCGCGGGCAAGACAACTTTACAGAACTTCTGCCGAAGAATCGAATCGAGCCGCCAAGGCCTCCGAATACCCCGGAAATCCGCCAAAAATCAGGCTTCGCCAAGAATGCGTCCGGCCAGTTTCGCTTCGAACTTCGCTGCCTGCTCCTCGGTGATCTGGTTCAACTGCACCGCCCGCATTAGATCCGAGTGCACACCGTCCAGGCGGGAGGAAGCCTCGGCCACGGGGCTAAGGATGATCGAGGCAGCCACCGCCGCGGCTGCCACGGAGGTGGCCGCAGCGGCGAGGGAGGTGGCCGCAGCGGCAGTGGAGCGCGTGACGTAGCGGACGGCCTTCTGGTGCATGTGCTTTCCTTCCGGGACAACTCTTCCAACACCTCCAACCCTGGGGGCCAAGACTTCGTTCCCGCCGTGCGTCCGCTTTGAAGTAACTGTGAATCGACCGGAACGCGTCTGCTGCGGCCGTTTTCGCTTCGGACCCGGCCCGGGCCCTGAGCCTTCACTTCGCCGCCATCCGTACTAGGCTGGAATGCAGACAACACTGCCCCTGAAGGGGTACCCAGGCGATCAGCAGGAGGACAGTTATGGCAGGCGAATCCACATTCGACGTCGTCAGCAAGGTAGACAAGCAGGAAGTTGCCAATGCCCTGAACCAGGCGCAGAAGGAACTGGCCCAGCGCTACGACTTCAAGGGCGTTGGCGCCGAGGTCGATTTCAGCGGTGAAAAGATCCTAATGAAGGCCAACTCCGAAGAGCGGGTGCTGGCAGTCCTGGACGTACTGCAGTCCAAGCTCATCCGCCGCGGAATCTCGCTGAAGTCGCTGGACACCGGCGAGCCCTACGCATCCGGCAAGGAATATCGGCTGGAGGCGTCCATCAAGGAGGGCATCGCCCAGGACCTTGCAAAGAAGATCAACAAGCTGATCCGCGACGAGGCGCCCAAGTCCGTCAAATCCCAGATCCAGGGCGATGAACTTCGCGTGACGTCCAAGTCCCGCGACGATCTGCAGGCCACCATGGCCCTCCTGAAGGACTTTGACGAAGCCGACCTGCAGTTCGTCAACTTCCGCAGCTGAACCGAGCCGCCGTTTTCGACGCGCAAAAATCCACACGCTACTCAAAAAGGCTGGCGACACCGGTATATGGGTGTCGCCAGCCTTTTTGCGCGTCGGAAACCACTTTGCGCGTCAGAAGTACGACGGCGGCAACTCAGCTGGCCGGGCCGCCCGCCATCAGTTCCAGGCGGGTGATGCGGTCCTGCATCGGCGGGTGTGTTGCAAACATCCGGGTCACACCGCCGGCACGGAACGGGTTGGCGATCATCAGGTGCGAGGTGTTCACCAGCTTCTGGTCCGGCGGGAGCGGCACCATCTGCACGCCCTGATGGATCTTGCGCAGGGCTGAGGCGAGCGCCAGCGGATCGCCCGTGAGCGCGGAACCGTCCTCGTCGGCGTCGTACTCCCTGGTCCGGGAAATAGCCGACTGGATCACCACCGCCGCGAGCGGAGCGAGAAGCGCCATCGCCATCACCGCGAGCGGGTTTGAATTGCGGCGGTCCCCTCCGCCGAAGATCAGCAGCATCTGGCCCACCGAGGTGATCACGCCGGCTACTGCCGCGGCCACGGACGAGGTCAGGATGTCCCTGTTGTAAACGTGCATGAGCTCGTGGCCCAGCACCCCCCGAAGCTCCCTGAGGCTCAGGAGCCGCAGGATGCCTTCCGTGCAGCAGACGGCCGCGTTCTGCGGGTTCCTGCCGGTGGCAAAAGCATTCGGCGCCGGCGTGGGCGAGACGTAAATCCGCGGCATGGGCTGGTTCGCCTTAGCGGAGAGCTCCCGGACGATCTGGTAGAGCTGGGGCGCCTGCTCCTCGGTGACGGGGTACGCCTGCATGGAGCGGAGCGCGAGTTTGTCGCTGTTCCAGTACCCGTAGGCTGTGGTGCCCACGCCCACCAGCGCCATGATCCAGATGGGGGTGGTGCTCCGCATGCTGCTGCCGATCACGGCACCCAGCCCCAGCAGCACCGCCCAGAGCACCCCGAACAGAGCCGCGGTCTTCAGTCCGTTGTGGTGATTATGCACTGTGCCTCCTCACGACGTTCCTACCCTCAAATGACGGCCTGGGCGGCGCCGCTACGGAACGGGATTCCGCGCGTCGTACTTCAGGAATCCCGACTGCCAGCGCGCCACCGTCCACGCCACGGCGATGCACAACAACCCGCCCAGCAGCAAAACCCAACCTTCACTCAAAAGTTTAGTGCCGCCGCCGGCCAGCATGTCCCCGATCCGCGGACCGCCGGCAACCACCACCACAAACACTCCCTGGAGCCGCCCGCGCAGGTGGTCCGGTGTCGCCGCCTGGAGGATAGTGGTCCGGAAAACGGCACTCACGGAGTCCGCGATGCCGGCTAGGGCACAGCAGAGCGCCGCGGGCAGCAGCCACCACGTCACACCGTCGGCGCCGGAACGCCCGGCCAGCACCACCACCAGTCCGAAGCCGGCGATGGAGGCACCCCACCCCATGACGGACCACACCACGGCGCTCCCTTGCCGGCGGATACCGCCCAGCGGTCCGGAGAAGAGCCCGGCCAGGAACGCGCCCACTGCTGTAGACGCCAGCAGCACGCCCACGGTGGCCTCGCCGCCGCCGATCATCACCGCACCGATCGCCGGCATCAGGGCCCGCGGCTGCGCGAAGATCATGGCCACGAGGTCGATCACAAACGTCATGCGCAGATTTGGTCTGGTACCCAGGAAGCGGAAACCCTCCACCACCGAACGCAGCCCGGCCCGGTGTGTGGTCTTCCCTGGCGGCATCGGAGGGAGCCTCAGCAGGGCCCAGAACGCAAAGGCGAAGCTTGCCACGTCCAGCGTGTAGGTCCAGCCGAAGCCCACCCAGGCCACCAGCACGCCGGCCAGCAGCGGACCGGCTGTCATGCCCAGGCCGAACGTGATCATGCTCAGCGCGTTGGCGGCCGGCAGGAGTTCCTTGCGGACCAGTGCCGGGATGATGGCGCTGCGGGCGGGCTGGTTGATGGCCTGGGCGCCGCTCTGCACGGCCACCAGCACGTAGAGCAGCCACACGTTGCCCAGCCCGAGCCAGGCCTGCACCGCCAGCCCGGCGGTGGTAAGCCACAGCACGGTGGTCGCCAGCAGGGCAACCTTGCGGCGGTCGTGGGCATCGGCGATGGAGCCGCCCAGCAGGCCTCCGAGCACCAGGGGCACCAGCGCGAAGATACTCAGCAAGCCAACGTAGAGGCTGTCCTGCGTCAGCCGGTACACCTCAAGGCTCACCGCCACCAGGGTCAGCTGGCTGCCCAGGTTGGAGACGGCGGATCCAAGCCAGAGCCGGCGGAAGTCAGGGCTCTCGCGCAGCGGAGTGATGTCAGCCAGGAATCTTCCCACCGGGCAACTCTAGCGGCGGAGGCAGCGGGATCCGGGCCATTCAGGGGCCTGCATGCTGCGGCGCCCCTGAATGCCGGACGCGGCCTTGATAGTCTCGGGCGGGGAAACACTATGGCGGAAGGAATGCACATGCAGTTGTCCAGACGGCTGCTTTTCGGCTCGGCGGTCTGGGAGGTCACCCGGCCGCGCACTCCGCTGACGGCCGGCCACCTGATGATCCGCCTGAGCAATCCGGCAACGACCCTGGACCACAGGTCGGCGGCCGACTGGCTGCGCTGCCACAACGCTGCCCGAAGGGCACTGGCCGATGTTCTCGGGGCGGACACCTGCACCCTGCTTTTTGCGCATCGCTGGCATGCGCTCGGCGCCGCTATCGGCGAACCTGCCGCGGAGTCATCCACCCCCACGTTCCACCTGTTCGGCCGCTGGGACGGCGAACCGGTCACCCCCGCCGGTCAGCTGTCCCTGCCGGCGCAGCGCCGGAAGCCGGCGCCGGACCAGGAACTGGACAAGTACGACGCCGGGCTCCGCACCGCGCTGCTGAAAGCGGCAACTGCCTCGGTGGACGGGACGGCGGACGGGACACCGGACTTCGCGGCTGACGGTGCCGGTTCGGCAGACATCGCGGAAGGCGATACGGAAGCCGCCCAGGAACAGGAGGCGCCGCTTCCCGCCATCCGGGCCTGGGCGCCGTCGTCCCCTGCGGGCTCGGACCACACCGTCCTCGCACCGGAACGGACCATCGGTTCCGTGGAGGATGTGACCCCACGGGAACTGCTCGCCCTGGCCGCGGCGCTGGAAGCTCTGGCGCTCCGGCAGGCTGTGACCGGCCTCAGCTGCCTGGTTCCTGACACTGCCGTCACGGCCGGCCGGCTCGAACTGCACGCACTGGGCCGCTCTGCCGGTGAAGCCGTCAACCCGTTTGAAATGTTGCTGCGGTCTCCGGAGATTAGCCCAGCCTTATTGTGATTTAGTCATAATAAGTGCTTGAATGGGGCTATGACAGTTCACGAGGCAGGCCAGGATGCATGGGCAGCCGCCCTGCGCGCCCACGGCCGCCGGGTGACCAAGCAGCGGCTGGCGGTCCTCACCGCCGTCGAACGCCACCCGCACTCGCCGGCCGAAAGCATCCTCGCCGCCGCGCGTGAAGAACTGCCTGAAATGACCGCACAGTCCGTTTACGTGGTCCTCGGTGACCTCACGGACCTGCATATGCTGCGCCGGTTCGAACCGCCCCATTCCCCCGCGCTGTACGAGACGCGGGTGGGCGACAACCACCACCACGCCATCTGCATCAGTTGCGGACGGGTGGAGGACGTGGACTGCGCCGTGGGCCATGCGCCCTGCCTCACGCCGCACTGGGATGAAAATTCCGAGCCGATGACCATCCAGATCGCTGACGTCATGTACCAGGGCATCTGCCAGGACTGCCAGCGCACCCAAAAGCTACCCGCCGAACGAAACTAAGCAAGAAACCCAACCAAAGGAGAAAGATGACTCTGAACATCTCTGCGCCCGCTGTGTCCACCACACAGTCCGGTGCTCCCGTCACTTCCGATGCTCACTCGAAGGCTGTCGGCGCTGACGGCGCCATCATCCTGACCGACCACTACCTGGTCGAGAAGCTCGCCCAGTTCAACCGCGAGCGTGTCCCGGAGCGCGTAGTCCACGCCAAGGGCGGCGGCGCGTTCGGTAAGTTCACCACCACCGAGGACATCTCCAAGTACACCAAGGCCGCCTTCCTGCAGCCGGGCGTGGAAACCGAAATGCTGATCCGCTTCTCCTCGGTGGCCGGCGAGAACGGCTCCCCCGACACCTGGCGCGATCCCCGCGGCTTCGCCGTGAAGTTCTACACCTCCGAGGGCAACTACGACCTCGTGGGCAACAACACCCCCGTCTTCTTCATCCGCGACGGCATCAAGTTCCCGGACTTCATCCACTCCCAGAAGCGCCTGCCGGGCACCCACCTGCGCGACGCCGACATGCAGTGGGATTTCTGGACCCTGTCCCCCGAGTCCGCACACCAGGTGACCTGGCTCATGGGCGACCGCGGCCTGCCGGCTTCCTGGCGTGAAATGCAGGGCTACGGCTCGCACACCTACCAGTGGATCAACGCCGAGGGCGAGCGCTTCTGGGTCAAGTACCACTTCAAGTCCAACCAGGGCGTCAAGACCATCACGGGCGACCGCGCCGAAGAGCTGGCCGGCTCGGACGCGGACTTCTACATCCGCGACCTCCAGGAGAACATTGCCGCCGGCAACTTCCCCTCCTGGGACCTGCACGTCCAGGTCATGCCGTACGAGGATGCCAAGACCTACCGCTTCAACCCGTTCGACCTCACCAAGGTGTGGCCGCACTCTGACTACCCGCTGATCAAGGTGGGCACCATGGAGCTGAACCGCAACCCGGAGAACTACTTCGCGCAGATCGAGCAGGCCACCTTCGCGCCGTCGAACTTCGTTCCGGGCATCGCCGCTTCCCCGGACAAGATGCTGCAGGCCCGCATCTTCTCCTACGCCGATGCACACCGCTACCGCGTGGGCACCAACCACGCCCAGATCCCGGTGAACCAGCCGAAGAACCAGGTCAACAACTACAGCCAGGACGGCGCCGGGCGTTACCACTTCAACGCCCCGTCCGTTCCGGTCTACGCCCCGAACTCGGTTGGCGGCCCCGCTGCTGTTGAGCCGCAGAACCCTGCCGGCGGCTGGGAGAACGACGGCGAGCTGACGCTCTCCGCCCACTCCCTGCACGCTGAGGACAACGACTTCGGCCAGGCCGGCACGCTGTACCGCGACGTGTTCGACGACGGCGCCAAGGCCCGTCTGCTGGACACCATCACCGGTGCGGTGGGCGGCGTGAAGAACGCCGGAATCAAGGAACGCGCCATCCAGTACTGGACCAACGTTGACGCCGACCTCGGCGCCAAGCTGCGCGCCAACCTGGGCGCCGGCCAGACCGAATCCGACGCCGAGGCAGCCAACAAGCTGTAGCCTCCTCCGGCGGCGCCCCGGGCGCCCCCGGCTGTGATTCATGGGAACACCCCGCTGCGGACATCCGCGGCGGGGTGTTCTGCTCTTTCCGTTGTGCGGCTCTTACCCCTGTTTTCCACATACGCGCCACGGGCCACTGGCCGGGCCGCCGGAGCCGCCCTAGGCTCACTGCATGACCACATTCCAGGGCATCCCCGCCGCAGCATTCGGCTTCTATGCCGAACTTGAGCAGAACAACAACCGGGAGTGGTGGCTCGGACACAAACGCCGGTACGAATCGCTCGTCCGGGAACCGCTGGCGGCCCTGCTGGCCCAGCTGGAGCCAAGGTTCGGCCCTGCGAAAATCTTCCGGCCGAACCGGGACGTCCGATTCTCCCCCGACAAATCCCCCTACAAGACGGCCCAGGGAGCGCTCGCGTCCTTCCAGGAAGGCGTGGGGTACTACGTACAGCTAAGCGCCGACGGCCTCCTGGTGGGAGGCGGCTGCCATTCGAGCTCGCCCGCCCAGCTGGCCCGCTTCCGGAACTCGGTGGACGCCACCGGGACCGGAGAGTCCCTGGCGCAGATCGTGCGCAGGGTCAGCGAAGCGGGATTCACTGTGGAGGGTGAACGGCTCAAGACCGTGCCAAGGGGCTTTCCGCGGGACCATCCCCGGGCGGAGCTCCTCAAATACAAGTCGCTGTCCGCAGCCAAGGCCCTCGGTGAGCCTGACTGGCTCGCCACGCCCGCAGCCGCGGAGGAAGTTTCCCGGCTCTGGGAACAGCTCCGGCCGCTCGTTGAATGGGTGGGCCGCCACGCCGCACCCTGAGCTTTGTGACGGCGGGCTCTGCGGGCCTTGCGACGCCTGGCGGGCTACGGAGTGTCGGAGGCGGAGGTCGCTGTCGTTGGAGCCTGCGCCGCTGATGAGGCAGCCGCCGGGCGGTGGCCTCTCTTGGCCAGCTGGATCTGCTCATAGACGTGGTGCCGCAGCTCGGTAAAGCGTGGCAGCGAACGGGTGTTCAGCTGGTCACGCTCTGCCGGAAGGTCGATCACGATGTCTTCCTGGATGACCGTCGGAGAGCTGGAAAGGATGATGACCCGCTCCCCCAGGTAGACCGATTCATCGATGTCGTGCGTCACGAAGAGCACCGTTACGCCGAGTTTCTTCCATACGACCCGGATCAGGTCTTCCAGGTCGGCCCGGGTCTGGGCATCCACGGCGGCGAACGGTTCGTCCATCAGCAGGACCTCCGGCTGGTAGGCAATGGCCCGGGCGATCGCCACGCGCTGCTGCATGCCGCCGGAGAGCTGCCAGGGGTAGGACCGCGGAACGCCGGATAGGCCCACGGCCTCGAGGGCCTCATCCACCAGCCTGTCGCGCTCGGCCTTCGGCATCCCCTGGTTCTTCAGCGGAAGTTCCACGTTGTCGCGAACCCGCATCCACGGGAACAGCGAGCGTCCGTATTCCTGGAACACCACGGCCATCTTTTTCGGAGGACCGGTCACCCGCTTGCCGTCGAGCAGGACTTCTCCCTCAGTCGGGGCCATCAGGCCGGAAATGCATTTCAGGAGCGTGGTCTTGCCGGAGCCCGAGGGGCCAACGAGGCACGCCAACTCGCCGGCGCGCAGGTCGAAAGTGAGGTTCCGCACGGCCTCGATGTCGCCGCCGTCGGTCTGGTACACCTTCTTCACCCCGCGGACGGACAGCATCGCTTCCTGGGCCGCTTGAGTTGAGTCAGGCTGCATTTTCTACCTCTTTCTGGCCGTGGTACCAGCGCAGGATGTTCCGCTCGGCCCACTGGAAGATGAATGACATGCCAACACCCAGCAGGCCCAGGACCACAATGCCGGACCACATCTCCGGAATGGCGAATGAGCGCTGGAACTGGACGATGGTGAAACCCAGGCCCGAGGACGAGGCGAACATCTCGGAAATCACCATCAGGATCAGCCCGAGGGACATCGACTGGCGGACGCCGGCCATGATTTGCGGGCTGGCCGAAGGCAGGACGAGGTAACGGACCCGGGCCCAGCCGTCGATGCCGTAGGTATGGCTGGAATCGGAGAGCACCGGGTCGACGGCGCGGACGCCCTCAATGGTGTTCAGCAGGACCGGCCAGACGCACCCGGAGATGATGACGACAACTTTCATGGAGTCGGTGATGCCCATCAGCAGCATCAGCACCGGCACCAGGACCGGAGGGGGGATGGCGCGGAAAAACTCCAGCGTCGGTTCCAGCAGCGCGCGGAGCCATCTGACCGATCCGATCAGGACCCCGCCGACGACGCCGATCACGATCGCCGCGATCACGCCCACGGCGAGCCGTCCTATGCTGGGCAGCACGTCCGTGAGGAAACGCTCGCCGAACCAGACCTTGCCAAACGTTCCGACCAGGCTGGCCGGCGTGGGGACAAAGAAGTTGACCGGCCCCAGGGTGGAGGACCACCAGACCAGGACCAGCAATACCGGCAGTCCCAGCAGGAAGCCGAAGTTCTTCAAGACCTTCATACGATCACCTCGGAACGGACCGACGAGTGCCAGGCAAGGGTCTTCTTCTCAATGAAACGCATCAGGATGTTGATCAGCACGCCGATCAGCCCGGTGGCGAGCACCAGGGCGTACATGCCGGAGATTGCGCCGCCGGACTGGGCAAGGGCGATCTCCCGGCCGAGTCCCGGGGATCCGATCACAAGTTCGGCCGTGATGGCCAGGACCAGCGCCACCGCGCCCGCCAGCCGCACCCCGGTCATCAGGTATGGCAGGGCCGTGGGAAAGACGACGTAGCGGATGCGGGCCATCCTGCCCAGGCCGTACGTCTTGGCCGTGTTGTTGGCGACCATGTCGACGTCGGCCACGCCGTAGAGGACCTGTATCAGGACCTGCCAGAAGGACGCGTACACAATCAGCAGCAGCGACGACTCGATCTTCACGCCGAAGAGCAGAACGGCCAGCGGGATCAGGGCCACCGAGGGGATCGGGCGGAGGAATTCAACGGTCGAATTGGTGGCCTTCCGGAGGAAGTTGCTGGAGCCGATAATGAAGCCGAGCAGCAGGGCCGCCGCCACGGCTATCAGGAGGCCCAGGAACCAGGCCTTCATGGTCTCGCCGACCGCAACCCAGAAGGCGGTGAGTCCGAAGTCGGCAACGAGCGCGGCGATGACCTCACTCGCGGGCGGCAGATAGCGCTCATCGATGATGCCGAGCCGGGGAATCAGCTCCCAGGTGCCCAGGAACCCCAGGATCCCAGCGACCCCGAGCAGTTGTTGTGTTGGTACCTTACGGACCCGCCGGTAGTGCCGCTCCGCGCCGGGAGCGGCACTACCGGAGGTTGGAGCCTGTGAACTCACGGGAGGAGTTCGTCTGCGTTCGGAGCCTTGGTCAGCGTGCCGTAGCTGGCGGCGGCGTCGCCGAGGGTCTTGAACGCATCCTTGTTGAAGTCGACCCGGTACCGCGGCAGCACAATCTTGGCCCGGGCAGCCTCGTCGATCTTCGTGTAGGTGCCCACGATGTCGCGGACCTCCTGCGGGTGCTGCTGCGCATATTCAAGCGATTTGTTCATGGCACGGGTGAACTTCTGCGTGAGCTCAGCCTTGCCCTTGATGGTGTCTCCCTTGGTGAAGTAGCCGGCGATGTCCAGCTCCGGGCTCATCTCGACGAAGTTCCAGGAAACCACTTTGCCGCCTTCAGCCACGGCCTTGGACAGGAAGGGCTCAAGGATCCACGCCGCATCCACCTGCTTGTTGGCCAGGGCCGCCGGGGCGTCCGGGAAGGCCACCTCGACGAACTTCACGCTCTTGGGGTCACCGCCGTCCTTTTCGACGACCGACTTGATGGTGGTGTCGCCGATGTTGGAGAGGTTGTTCACCGAAACGGTCTTGCCTGCGAGGTCTTTCGCGGACTGGATGCTTGAGCCTGCCGGCACGACGACGCCGCCGATGTCCTTGCCCTTTTCCCCGGTGGTGGACGCACCGTTGGCGACGAATTTCAGGTCAAGGCCCTTGTCCTTGGCGACCATCACCGAGATCAGATTTGAGAACGCGAAGTCGAAACTGCCACTGACGACACCGGGGACGATCGCCGCACCGCCGGTTGCGGTCTGGATGTCCAGCTGGAGGCCCTCTTCCTTGAAGAAGCCCTGCTTGTCTCCGAGGTAGATGGGGGCGCAGTCGACGATGGGAATGACACCGACGCTGACCTTCGTCAGGTCCGAACCTCCACCGGCGGTGCCCGAGGCAGTTCCGCCTCCCGTGGAACTGGGCGAGCCACTTCCGCAGGCCGACAATCCCAGAACAGACGCGGCTGCCAGAACGGCAATAAATCGACGTTTCATGTTCACTCCTTTGTGCCCACTGACCGGGAGCGCTGACTCCAAGCCACAGCCATTCGCCATTCGAACAGCTGTTCAACAATCGGATCTAAGCGAATGTGAGGTCAACCACATCTGCTTAGGGCTCATTGTTACAGCTCTGAGACGGCGGGGTAAGGGCCGGCTGCCCCTGTTGGGAGGTCAGACGTGCTGGCCGTCCGTGGCGAGGCGGTGTTCAAGGTTCGAGAAGAACACGGCCACCATCAGTTCGAAGGCCTTGGTGGCTTCCTCTGGCTGGTTCATCACCACAAAATCGAACTGTAAGCCGTAGAAAGTGGAGGTGAAGAGGCGGGCGTCAGTGTCTGCATACTCCGGCCGGATGCCCTGCACCACCAACCAGTCGCGTGCTTTTTCGTGGAGCATGCGGAAGTGGTCCTGGGCTGTCCCGCGGGGCGAGGCCGCCACAACGTCCTGCGCCGTGGCCTCGAACTCAAGCCTTGCGAGGTGGCGGTTGCGCTGGGCCATGGTCCACTGCCAGGACTCCATCAGGAAGGACCGCCACGCTTCCCGGTCGATGTCACGCACGTCGGTAGTGCGCATGCTGTCCAGCCTGGATTCGATTGAGCGGATGATCTCATTGACCAGTTGTTCCCGGTTGCCGAAGTGGTAGACCAGCACGTACGAGCTGATGCCCAGGCCCTCCGCGAGGCTCCGGAAGGTGAGCTCGGCCAGGGTCTTGTCCATCAGGTAGTCCTGAATGGCAGACAACAGCTCCACCTTGCGTTGCGGTTTAACAGCTCTGGCCATGACTCCATCTTATGGAGTCATGGCCAGAGCTAATTCCGGGGCCGGAGGTCAGGGGCGGGTAAGCGCATCCTCATCCTTATCCGCCACTGCCTGCGGGACGCCATTGACGGCGGCCTTGGCCGCAGCGAACTTCTCGTTCAACCGGGAGTGCCGCTGGCCGTAGGCGAAGTAGATGGCCACACCGATGACGAGCCAGATGGCGAAGAAAATCCAGGTCTCCACCGCGAGGTTTGTCATCAGGTACAGGCACAGGAGGGCGGACACCACCGGGATAACCTTGCCGAACGGCACGCGGAACGCCGGCTTCAGGTCCGGGCGCTTCTTCCGCAGGACCAGGATGCCCAGGCTCACCATCACAAAGGCGGACAACGTGCCGATGTTGATCATTTCCTCGAGCAGATCCACGTTGGTCAGGCCGGCCACGACGGCCACTGCCGCGCCGCAGATCACCTGGAGGCGGACCGGCGTCGCACGGATGGTGCTGGTCTTGGACAGCGAGCGCGGCAGCAGGCCGTCGCGGCTCATCGCCAGGACCACCCGGGACAGGCCCATGAGCAGGACCATGATCACCGTGGTGAGGCCCACCAGGGAGCCGAAGGCGATGACCTTGGCGGCGTCGGTGTTGCCTACGGCTTCGAACGCGGTGGTGAGGGTTGGGTTCTTGGCCTCCGCCAGCTGCGTGTAGGACACCATGCCGGTCAGGGCGAGCGACACGAGGATGTAGAGAACGGTGACAATGGCCAGGCCGCCGAAGATGCCGCGAGGCAGGGTCTTCTGCGGGTTCTTGACCTCTTCGGCCGAGGTGGCAACAACGTCGAATCCGATGAAGGCGAAGAACACGAGCGCCGCGCCGGCAAAGATGCCCAGCGTGCCGTATTGCGCCGGGACGGCTCCGGTCAGGAAGCCGAAGAAGGACTGCTTGAGCACGTCGGCGGTGCCGGAGGCTGCAGTCGGTTCGGAGGCGGGAACGAAGGGCGAGTAGTTCTCGAACTTCACGTAGCTGAAGCCCACCACGATCACGAACAGCACCACGGCGATCTTGATGAGGGTGAAGATGTTGCCCACGCGGGCGGACAGCTTTGTCCCGAGCACCAGCAGGACGGTGAAGACGGCCACGATCAGGAATGCGCCCCAGTAGAGGTCGATTCCGCCGAGCGAGATGGAGGGCGGAATGTCCACGCCCATGAGGGCAAAGACCTTGCTGAGGTAAATGCCCCAGTACTTGGCGATCACGGCACCTGCCGTGAAGAGCTCCAGGATGAGGTTCCAGCCGATAATCCAGGCCAGCAGTTCACCCATGGTGGCGTACGTGAAGACGTAGGCGGAACCCGCGACCGGAATGGCCGTGGCAAATTCTGCGTAGCACATGATGGCCAACGCGCACGTGACCGCAGCAATGGCGAAGGAGATCGTCACAGCGGGGCCGGCGAAGTTCGCAGCGGCCTTGGCTCCGACGGAAAAGATCCCCGCGCCGACAGCAACGGCGACACCCATGATCATGAGGTCCCACGTGCTCAGGGAACGCTTCAGCTTGCGTCCGGGTTCATCGGCGTCGGCGATCGACTGCTCGATGGATTTCGTCCGGAAAAGGTTCATAGGAAAGTCCACAATCTCGATAGCTTGCTGGAAACAGACTTATCAAGAGTAGTGTCCATCCAGTGGACGGTCACATTTATCCCGGATAGTGAGACGGCGAAAAGCGCGGACGGACAGTTGGGACCCCTCGCAGGAGGGGCCCCAACGGTACGTCCGCGCTAGTGGACTCAGGCCCTCAGACCGGCCAGTCCATCAGCGTTGACCGGATCAGGAACCGCTTGCCTTCCGGTGCCTCCACCGAGAAGCCGCTCCCCCGGCCCTGGACCACGTCCACGGTCAGGTGCGTGTGGCTCCAGTAGTTGAACTGCTCCCGGGACATCCAAAACTCGAGCGTCTTCGGCTCCACGCCGTCGGCGATGTCGAACAGCCCCAGGAGCACATCCGCTTCGGCGGTGATGAAGTCCCCCGCCGGATAGCACATGGGCGAGGAGCCGTCACAGCAGCCGCCGGACTGGTGGAACATCAGCGGCCCGTGCTGGATCCAGAGTTTCCTGAGCAGATCCACAGCCGGTTCGGTGAGCGCCACCCGGGAGAAGTCCTCCCCGGGCAGCGTCACCGCGGCGTCAAGCCTCGTCTTTGCCATCAGTATTTGATGACCACGCGGCCGTCGATCTTGGCGTGCTTCATCTCGTCAAGAACCGCATTGACTTCCGAGAGTTCACGGGTGGATACCGTGGGGTGGATCTTGCCCTGGGCGTAGAAATCCAGGGCCTCCTCCAGGTCCTGCCGGGTGCCCACGATCGAGCCGCGGACGGTCAGGCCCTTGAGCACAATCTCGAAGATCGGTGCCGGGAAGTCGCCCGGCGGCAGGCCGTTGAACACAATCGTCCCGCCGCGGCGGGCCATCCCGATGGCCTGTCCGAAAGCTGACGGGTGCACCGCCGTGACCAGGACTCCATGGCAACCTCCGGTTTCGCGCTGGATGACTTCCGCCGGATCTTCGTGCAACGCGTTGACGGTGAGCTCAGCGCCGTGTTTCTTGGCCAGGGCGAGTTTGTCGTCCGCGATATCCACGGCGGCCACCCGCAGGCCCATGGCCACGGCGTACTGCACGGCGATGTGGCCCAGGCCGCCGATACCCGAAATGGTGACCCACTGGCCCGGCTTGGCCTCGGTCATCTTCAGTCCCTTGTAGACCGTGACGCCGGCACAGAGCACCGGGGCGACCTCCACGGGGTCGGAGCCCGCCGGAATCCGGGCGGCGAAGCGGGTGTCAACGAGCATGTACTCGCCGAACGAGCCGTCCACGCTGTAGCCGGCGTTCTTCTGCGCTTCGCAGAGGGTTTCCCAGCCCGTGCGGCAGTACTGGCAGTCGCCGCAGGCGGACCAGAGCCAGGCGTTGCCCACTAGGTCCCCGACGGCCAGGTCGGTGACACCCTCGCCGAGGGCGACCACTTCGCCCACGCCTTCGTGGCCCGGGATGAAGGGCGGTGTCGGCTTGACCGGCCAGTCACCCTCCGCGGCGTGAAGGTCGGTATGGCAGACCCCGGTGGTGATGACCTTGACCAGCGCCTCGCCACGGCCCGGAGTGGGAACGGGGAGGGATTGGATCTGGAGGTCTTTTCCGAATTCAGTTACTACGGCAGCTTGCATTGTCGTCGTCATTGGCGAAATCCTTGCGTCGTTGAAGCATTGCTTGGGTGGCGCGGGCGGGGACGGATCAGTGCTAATCAGTCCCCGCCCGGGTTCAGTGCGGCTTAGAAGAAGCCGAGTTTGTTTTCGTTGTAGCTGACCAGGAGGTTCTTGGTCTGCTGGTAGTGGTCCAGCATCATGGAGTGGTTCTCACGTCCGATGCCGGAGGACTTGTAGCCGCCGAACGCGGCACCGGCCGGGTAGGCGTGGTAGTTGTTGACCCAGACACGGCCCGCCTGGATCTCACGCCCGGCGCGGTACGCCACGTTGCCGTTGCGGGACCAGACGCCGGCGCCGAGGCCGTAGAGGGTGTCGTTGGCGATGCCCATGGCGTCGTTGTAGTCGCTGAAGCGCGTCACGGACACCACCGGCCCGAAGATCTCCTCCTGGAAGATCCGCATCTTGTTGTGGCCTTCGAAGACGGTGGGCTGGACGTAGAAGCCGCCGGCCAGGTCGCCGGGAAGCTCGGCGCGGGCGCCGCCGGTGAGCACCTTGGCACCCTCCTGCTTTCCGATGTCGATGTAGGAGAGGATCTTCTCGAGCTGGTCATTGGAGGCCTGGGCGCCCACCTGGGTTTCGGTGTCCAGCGGGTTGCCCTGGATCATCTTCTCCACGCGCGCCACGGCATCGGCCATGAAGGAGTCGTAGATGTCCTCCTGGACCAGGGCGCGGGACGGGCAGGTGCAGACTTCGCCCTGGTTGAACGCAAACAGCGCGAAGCCCTCCTGCGCCTTGTCGTAGAACGCGTCGTCCTTTTCGGCAACGTCGTTGAAGAAGATGTTCGGGCTCTTGCCGCCCAGCTCCAGGGTGACCGGGATCAGGTTCTGGCTGGCGTACTGGCTGATCAGGCGGCCGGTGGTGGTTTCACCGGTGAACGCGATCTTGCGGATCCGGGGGCTGGAGGCCAGCGGCTTGCCGGCTTCGACGCCGAAGCCGTTGACCACGTTGATGACACCGGCGGGAAGGATGTCGCCGATGAGCTCCATCAGGACCAGGATGGACGACGGCGTCTGCTCGGCCGGCTTGAGGACCACGGCGTTGCCGGCGGCCAGGGCCGGGGCGAGCTTCCAGACGGCCATGAGGATGGGGAAGTTCCACGGAATGATCTGGCCCACGACGCCGAGCGGCTCGTGGTAGTGGTAGGCCGTGGTGTCATCGTCAAGCTGTGACAGGCGGCCTTCCTGGGCGCGGACCGCGGAGGCGAAGTAGCGGAAGTGGTCGGCAGCCAGCGGAATGTCCGCGTTGAGGGTTTCGCGGATCGGCTTGCCGTTGTCCCAGGACTCGGCCACGGCGAGCATCTCGAGGTTCTCGTCGATGCGGTCGGCGATCTTGTTCAGGATGGCTGCGCGCTCGGCAACGGAGGTCTTGCCCCACGAGGGTGCGATCTTGTGCGCGGCGTCCAGGGCCAGCTCGATGTCTTCGGCCGTGCCGCGGGCCACCTCGCAGAATGCCTTGCCGGTGACCGGGGTGATGTTCTCGAAGTACTGGCCCTTGACGGGAGCCACCCATTCGCCGCCGATCCAGTTCTCGTAGCGGTCCTTGAACGTAACCTTCGAACCTTCGGTACCGGGCTGTGCGTAGACAGTCATTGCTAGCTCCTTTGCTGTGCAGATGATGAGCGGCCTGTGCTGGCGGCCGCCGTTGCATTCAGCGTAGGAGCAGGGAGGTTGCAGTCAGGTTGCAACCTGAGTGACGCAGCTCACGTTGGCGGGTCAGGCGCTGAGTTCCGTTTCCAGCCGTTCGAGATCGGCGACGACGGCGGCCCGCTTGGGTGAGCGCGGCGGCAGGAGCTTCAGCGCGGCGAGGCGGACGCCGACGTCGTCCTTTGCTTCCGGGAGTTCCGCGTACTTCAGCAGCGCATCAGCGCTGCCGTCGGTCAACACCGCTTCGCGCAGCAGCGAGGAAACGCGGTCCCGGAGTTCCACGATGCCCGGAGCTTCGGACCGCGGCAGCACAGCGCCGCGGTAGATCTCCAGGGCGATGCGGTGCGCCCCGCGCTGCAGGCAGTTCAGGACCTGGCTGGAATCCGGCATGAGATCCATGGGCAGCCGGTACGGGCGCGAGCCGGGGACGGCTTCCGGGCTGAGCTGTTGCAGGACCTTGCGCAGCCGCACCATCTCCGGGCGCAGCGTCATGGAAGAGCCGTCTCCCGGGTAGAGCAGGGTGCAGAGTTCCTCCGCGCTGAGCCCGTCCGGATGGACGCTGAGGAGTGCCAGGATTTCGCTGTGCCGGGCCGAAAGCGCCACGGTGCGGCCTTCGATGCTGAGCAGGGCCTGGTCGCGGCCCAGGAGCTGGAGGCTGTTGCGGTAGAGGCTGCCTTCCGCAGCGGATGCGGTCCGTGCCGCCGAAGCCTGGGTCCGCCGTCGTGCCGGCGCTGCCTGGCGCGCCGCCGCCAGCTGGAGCCGTTCCACGCGCAACTGGGCCTGGGCCGCCGCAACCGTGGCCTCCACTAATGACAGCGTGTGGGGCGCGACGGCTGACTCGGTGCCGGTGATGTCCACAACACCCAGCAGGGCGCCGGAATCGGGGTCGTGGAACGGCACTGCCGTGCAGCTCCACGGGTGGACGGAACGCTTGTAGTGTTCGGCGCCGGCAATCTGGATGCTGCGGCCCACGGCCAGGGCGGTGCCCGGGGCACTGGTGCCCACACTGGCCTCGGACCAGTCAGCGCCGGCCACGAACATCATGCCCTCTGCCCGGCGCTGCATCACGGCGTCGCCCTCCACCCACAGGAGCCGGCCCACTTCGTCGCCCACGGCAACCAGCAGGCCGCTGTCGTGGCTGGGGAGGACCAGGAGTTTATGGATGACTGGCATGATGGTGGCCAGGGGGTGCTGCCTGCGGTATTCCT
Organism: Arthrobacter sp. PvP103; assembly: GCF_017833075.1. Classification (NCBI taxonomy): domain Bacteria; kingdom Bacillati; phylum Actinomycetota; class Actinomycetes; order Micrococcales; family Micrococcaceae; genus Arthrobacter; species Arthrobacter sp. PvP103. Next base: position 1,193,271 of record NZ_JAFIBQ010000001.1, read on the forward strand.
CGAGCTCTTCCTGGTCCAGTGCCAGGGGCGCCTCGGGGTTGTCCGGGTTCGCCCGGAACTGGACGGACCGCTGCCAGGATTCCTCCACCAGGCTGCGCAGTCCGGGCACGCGCACACCCGCAGGGCCGCCCGCGCTGCCCGCACCCAGCGGTCCCGGTCCGGCCAGCAGCTCGTGGCCTGCCAGGGCATCGCGCTGGAGCAGAGCCGCAGCGTCGTACCTGTCTGCGGTGCCCGCGACAGCCGGCTGCATGATCTTCCTCATTGGACTCCCCTGCCTGCACAACGGTGTGCCAGGCGTGACGGCATGCCGAAGTGGCTTGGTCCGGACAGTCTAGTTCCCGCCCGGCCCCGCCGCCACAGGGATTAGTCTTCGGCGCTGCGGGAAATGCGGATCATTTCCTCACGCGGCACAACCTTGATGCGTTCACGCACGACGCCGGTGTCCGCTTCCGCTTCGGTCCACGCCTTCCCGAGGGCTGCTTCGTGCGCGTCGAGCCTGTTCCAGCCTTCCCAGGTGGTGTACTCCACGCCGCGCTCCTCGAGCAGGGCGATGATGGCGTGCGGGTCCGGGTTCTGCGCGGGCGGCAGGGTCAGCCGGTCTTCGAGCAGGCAGCCTATGGTCTCCAGGGCATCCCCCTTCGTGTGCCCGATCAGGCCCACCGGCCCGCGCTTGATCCAGCCGGTGGCATAGATCCCCGGGACGGGATTCCCCGCTTCATCCAGCACGCGGCCGCCCTCGTTGGGGATCACACCTGCCTTGGCGTCGTATTCCAGTTCATCCAGCGGGGAACCGTGGTACCCGATGGCCCGGTAGACAGCCTGGACGGGGTAGTCGATGTACTCCCCGGTGCCCTTGACGTTGCCCGTGCCGTCCAGCTGCATCCGTTCAAACTTGATGCCCGCAACCCTGCCCGTGCCCGCGGAGTTGCCCGCGGCATCGTAAATCTCCACCGGGCTGTGCAGGAAGTGCAGGTGGAGCCGGCGGGAGGAAGGCACCTCGGCCTCGGTGTGCTCCTCGACCAGCCAGTTGGTCATCGTATTGACCATGGTCTTGGTCTGGTTGTTGGTCCGGATGGCTTCCTCGGAGGCTTCGTCGAACTCGAAATCCTCCGGGTAGAGCACAATGTCAACGTCCTTGGCATGGCTCAGTTCACGCAGTTCCAGCGGGGTGAACTTGACCTGGGCGGGGCCGCGGCGGCCGAAGACGTGGACGTCGGTAACCGGGGACTTCTTCAGCGCCTGGTAGACGTTGTCCGGGATTTCCGTGGACAGCAGTTCGTCGGCGTGCTTGACCAGCATGCGGGCCACGTCCAGGGCCACGTTGCCGTTGCCGATCACGGCGATTTCCTTGGCATCCAGCGGCCATTCGCGCGGCACGTCGGGGTGGCCGTCGTACCAGGAGACGAAGTCCGCGCCGCCGAAGGAGCCTTCAAGCTCGACGCCGGGTACGTTGAGGTCGGCGTCCTTGATGGCTCCCGTGGAGAAGATCACGGCATCATAGAAGGCGCGGAAATCGTGGAGTTTCAGGTCGCGGCCGTACGTCACATTGCCGAGGAAGCGGATGTCGCCGCGGTCCAGGACCTTGTGCAGGGCGTTGACGATGCCCTTGATGCGCGGGTGGTCCGGGGCCACGCCGTAGCGGATCAGGCCGTACGGGGCGGGATAGGCCTCGAAGAGGTCGATGCTGACCTCGAAGTCGCCGTCTTTGACTTCATTGGACTTGGTCAGGATGTCCGCGGCATAGACGCCGGCCGGTCCGGCGCCGACGATCGCGACGCGGAGGGGACGTTTGGGAGTGGTTTCGGCCGAATTGGACACCGGGAGCCCTTCTGGAACTGAGAGACGGCGCCAGGTCACTTAGCGCACAATTCCCCCATTCTAATTGCTCAGCCGGCTTTCTTCGGGGAGCTGTTGATGGATACGACGTCGCCTTCGCGGTACAGCATGGCGCGCAGTTCCGCTTCCGCCGAACCGGTCCGGCGGGGGTCGATGGTCTCCCCCGCGGAAAAGTGGTCCAACAGCCGCGGATCCACGTAGCTCTTCCGGGCGATCGACGGCGTGTTCCCCAGCACCGCGGCAGCGTCCTGCATCGCAAGGCTGATGGCGCGCTTCTTCGCAGCCACCGTCGCCTGCGGCCCGGTGCGGGCCAGGCTGACGGCTGCCGCCACGGTGCCGCGGAGGGTGCGGAAGTCCTTGGCGGTGAAGTCCGCGCCCGTGCGTTCCTTGACGTACTCGTTGATTTCCGCGCTGCCTACAGGGTGCCAGCTGCGCCCGTTCCTGTACGCCAGCAGCCTGGCGTTCCCGCCGCGGCGCTTCAGCGAGCGGACCAGGGCGGCGAGGTCGGCGTCGTCGATCTCCGAATCCCAGGTCTTGCCGCTCTTCGCGGGGAAACTGAGCCGGAGGCTGTCCTGCTTGACCTTCACGTGGGCGCACAGCAGGGTGGCCAGGCCGTGGCTGCCGTTCTCGTTGGTGTACCGCTCCGATCCCACCCGCAGTGAACCGCTGTCCAGCATCCTGAAGGCACCCGCCAGGACACGCTCGCGCGAGAACCCCTCACTCCGGAGGTCCAGGGTGACCAGCCTGCGTGCGGTCGGCAGGGATTCGGCGAGCTGAAGGGCACGGTCGAACTTGAGCCGGTCCTTCTTTTCCCGCCAGGCCGGATGGTAGATGTACTGCCGGCGGCCCACGGCGTCGAACCCCGTCGCCTGGATGTGGCCGTTGTCGTAGGGCGCGATCCACACATCGGTCCAGGCCGGCGGGATGCCGATGCTTTCCAGCCGCTCCCGCACGGGGCCCGGCGGAAGCGTGGAACCGTCAAGGTCGCGGTACGTAAAGCCGGTTCCCGCGGCCAGGCGCCGGTAGCCCCTGCCCGAGGCGTTGCTGTGGCGGAGCCTCATCGTGCGGCCCGCTCAGGATGCGAATTCATAGTGGTAAGCGTACTGAGTACCGCAAGTCCCCGGGACACCGCTTGCGGGGAATCTGTACCGTGTTGGCGGAATACCGTCCACGGAGGTGGTGTTATGGATCGTGTGCCTATACCCGACGGAACCGCCCCAGCATCTGCCCTGACCACCACGGGTGCGCCCGCTCCCGGCGGGCATTCCGGTGGCACGTCCGGACTGCCGCCCCGCCCCGGCGTCGTTCTTAAGGCGGTGGACAAGGACACGACGGCGGGTGTCCTCTTCGGGATCGGCGCTTACGGGCTCTGGGGGCTTCTGCCCCTGTACTTCTTCGTACTGCAGCCCGCCGGTGCGGTGGAAATCGTGGCCAACCGGGTGGTGTGGTCGCTGGTGTTCTGCACACTGCTGATCACGGTCACCCGTTCATGGCGTGTCCTGGCGGCTGCCTTCCGGGACCGGACCGTCCTCGGCCCGTTGTCCATCGCCGCGGCCCTTATCGCCGTCAACTGGCTGACGTACACCTACGGCGTGACCACCGGCCAGGCCGTGGAGGCGTCCCTGGGTTACTTCATCAACCCGCTCGTCTCAGTCCTGCTGGGCGTGTTCGTGCTGAAGGAAACGCTGCGTCCGCTCCAATGGGCCGCCGTCGGAATCGGCTTTGTTGCCGTGGTGGTCCTGACGATTTCCTACGGCAAGCTCCCGTGGATCGCGCTGACGCTGGCCTTCAGCTTCGGGCTGTACGGGTTCGTGAAGAAACGGATCGGGCCCAAGGCCGATGCCGTCACCAGCCTGACGATGGAGACCGTGGTGCTGACTCCCTTGGCGGCCGCCACGATGATCTACCTGGCAGTCAGCGGCACCAACACGCTTGGGACGCAGGGCCCCGGGCACTTCTGGCTGCTGGTTGCTTCGGGCGTGATCACGGCCGTGCCGCTGCTGTTCTTCGGAGCCTCCGCGCGCCGCCTGCCCATGACCACCATCGGGCTGCTGCAGTACTTTGCCCCGGTGCTGCAGTTCATCGTTGCCCTGGTGGTGTTCAGGGAAACCATGACCCTGGACCGCTGGATCGGCTTCGGTGTGGTCTGGCTTGCGCTGGTGGTGTTGACCGTGGACATGCTGGCAGCGACCCGCCGGAACTCCGTGGCGCGGAAGCGTGCCCTGGCCGGAGCGCCAACGGGCAGCTAAGCCCTGCCACTGGGCCGCTCAGCTGGGGTGGTGAGCAGGCCGGGTCAGGGAGCCATGGCGGTGTCCACCCGCTCGTACTCGCGCGGAATAACCACCATGGGCACCGGCAGCGCCCGGAGCACTTTGTTGGCCGTGCTGCCGATGAACAGCTTGTTCCGCTCGGCCAGGCGCGAGGACCCGACGATCAGGATCTCCCCGTCATCCCACTCGAGGTCGTCGATGCACTCCTCGATGGTGCGGCCGTGGGCCACTTCCACCGTGACCTTGTGTCCTTCGGGGAGCCTGCGCGAGGCTTCGGTGAGCACGGTGTTGGCGTGGATGTGGGCCGCGTTGACCACTTCTCCCGGATCCCCTTCTGCGTCCAGCTCCACCAGGGAGACCATGCGCAGCGGAACGCCACGTCGCTCGGCGGATCCGATGGCGACGTCGATGGCGGCATCCGCCCCGGGCCGCTGTCCGACGGCGAGTGTCAGCCGGGATATGGCCTCGGTCCGGCGGTACCCGCGCGGGGCCAGCGCCACAGGCACCGGCGAGGCGTGCAGGAGCGCGTTCGCCACGCTGCCCACGGTGTGGCGTTTGAACAGCCCGTTGCTTGCCGCGCCCACCACGATGAGTCCGGCTTCGATATCGACGGCGGCCTCGATCAGTCCCGCGGCGAACGACTCGGCGTGGCGAACGTGGAATTCGACGGGCACGTCGGCCGGGACCAGGCCAAGCCCTTCGCGCTGCGCGTCCTGCACAGCCTTCTCGCGGGCGAGGTCATGGCCGCTCGCCACCTCGTGCGCAACGTGCAGGCCCCTGTCCACCACATAGACGAGGTCGAGCTGAGCGCCCTGTGCCTTGGCCAACGCGGACGCCAGGGCAACTGCATCGGCGCCGCGCTCGTTTGGTGTGTAGCCAACTACGTATCGCATGGGTGATACCCCTCTTTGGGTCTGGGGCAGAATCCAGCCTCGCTCGGGGTTTCCGGGCGACGTCGGCCGGTCTGCGTTCCTGCAGTGGTACTGCTGACTCTAGCCCACAGCGGCTCAAATCAGAGGTGACATTCGGCCCGAAAAACAATCCATGGACACCCGCACCGGCGGCACAAACGGAAGAGCCGCGGACGGTCGGTCCGCGGCTCTTCGGTTGGCGCCCGGGTGCCCGGATCAGGCACCCGGGTGGAGTCCCAGTGGTTGGGCCCTGGTGGGGTCCCGGGTCTTGGTGGGGTGTTAGGCGTGTGCCTTGATGGCGGCGGCCAGCACCTCGAGGCCGTCCAGCAGCAGCTCATCGCCGATGACCAGCGGCGGCAGCAGCCGGATGACGTTGCCGTAGGTGCCGCAGGTGAGGATGATGACACCCTCCTTGAGGCAGGCGGCGGCAACGGCCTTGGTCAGTTCCGGGTTCGGTTCCTTGGAGCCGGCCTGGACGAGCTCGATGGCCAGCATGGCGCCGCGGCCGCGGATGTCGCCTATGACGGACACTTCACCCTGCAGTTCGCGGAGCCGGCCGGTGGCCAGTTCTTCAATGTGCTTGGCGCGGGCGTTGAGGTCGTATTCTTCCATGGAGCCGATGGACGCCAGTGCCGCGGCGCAGGCAACCGGGTTGCCGCCGTAGGTACCGCCGAGGCCGCCCGGGTGGACGGCGTCGAGCAGGTCGGCGCGGCCGGTGATCGCGGACAGCGGCATACCGCCGGCGATGCCCTTGGCCATGGTGATGATGTCCGGGACTACACCCTCGTGGTTGACGGCGAACCATTCGCCCGTGCGGCAGAAGCCGGACTGGACCTCGTCCGCAATGAAGACAATGCCCTTCTCTTTGGCCCAGGCCGCCAGTGCCGGAAGGAAGCCGTCGGCCGGGACAATGAAGCCGCCCTCGCCCTGGATCGGTTCGATGATGATGGCAGCAACCTGCTCGCCGCCGATCTGCTTCTCAATCGCGGTGATGGCGCGCTTGGCGGCCTCGGCACCGGTGATCGCCGGGTTTTCCTCGCGGAACGGGTAGCTCATCGGCATGCGGTAGACCTCGGGCGCAAACGGGCCGAAGTTGGTCTTGTACGGCATGGCCTTAGCGGTGAGTGCCATGGTCAGGTTGGTGCGCCCGTGGTAGGCGTGGTCAAAGGCGACGACGGCATCGCGGCCGGTGGCCAGGCGGGCCACCTTGACGGCGTTTTCCACGGCCTCGGCGCCGGAGTTGAACAGCACCGTGCGCTTCTCGTGGTCGCCCGGGGTGAGGCGGTTCAGCTGCTCGGCGACGGCCACATAGCCCTCGTACGGGGTAACCATGAAGCAGGTGTGGGTGAAGTGCTCCACGGCTTCCTTCACGGCGCCGACGACGGCGGGATCGGACGCACCGACGCTCGTTACGGCGATGCCGGAGCCGAGGTCGATGAAGGAGTTGCCGTCGACGTCGTGGATGATGCCGCCGTCTGCGTCGGAAACAAAGACGGGGACGCTGGAGGCGACGCCGGCAGCCACGACGGCCTTGCGGCGCTCGGTCAGGGCGACGGACTTGGGGCCCGGGAAGTCCGCCTGGACGCGGCGCTTCTGCTCGAGACGGTAGGTGATGTCAGGGGCGGTTGCAGTCATGGGAATGCCTTTCTGGTGGGTGCCGGTCCGGGTCTCGACTAGCTCGACCACCGGGTGGGATGGGTTCAGGGGGTGCGGGTTACGCGTCGAGTGCGCTCATCACGTGCTTGATGCGCGTGTAGTCCTCGACGCCGTACATGGAGAGGTCCTTGCCGTAGCCGGACTGTTTGAAGCCGCCGTGCGGCATTTCTGCGGTCAGCAGGATGTGGGTGTTGATCCACACCGCGCCGAAGTCCAGGTCGCGGCTGACGCGCATGGCCGTGCCGTGGTCCGTGGTCCAGACGCTGGAGGCCAGGGCGTAGTCGACGTCGTTCGCCAGCTCCACGGCTTCAGCCTCGGTGCTGAACTTCTGGACGGTGATGACGGGGCCGAAGGTTTCCTTCTGGACGACGTCATCCGTCTGCTTCGCCCCGGTGATGATGGTGGGTTCGAAGAAGAAGCCCTTCTCCCCCGCGCGGTGGCCGCCGGTGACAATCTTGCAGTTCTCCGGCAGGTGCTCCACCACCGACGTCACGGCGTTGAAGTGGTTCACGTTGTTCAGCGGGCCGAAGTAGTTGTCTTCGTCGTTCTGCGAGCCGGTGTGCAGGGTCTTGGTGTGTTCCACCATGGCTGCCACGACGTCGTCGTGGACGGAGTCCTCGACGAGCACCCGGGTGATGGCCGTGCAGTCCTGGCCCGCGTTGAAGAAGGCAAACTCTGCGATGGCCGCCGCGCTCTTCTTGATGTCGGCATCCTTGAAGACGATGGCCGGGGCTTTGCCGCCGAGCTCCAGGTGTGCCCGTTTGAGGCCCTTGGCCGCTCCAGAAGCCACCGCGATGCCGGCGCGGACGGATCCGGTGATCGACACGAGGCCGGGGACCTTGTGCTCCACCATCATGGCGCCGGTTTCGCCGGTGCCGAGGACAACGTTGAGAACGCCTGCCGGGAAGATCCCACCGGCCAGGCGGGCCAGGACCAGGGTGGATTCCGGCGTGGTGTCCGAAGGCTTCAGCACCACGGTGTTGCCGGCGGCGAGCGCGGGGCCGATCTTCCAGATGGCCATCAGGAACGGATAGTTCCAGGGGGCAACCTGGGCCACGACGCCGATGGGCTCGCGGCGCACGTAGGAGGTGTGGCCTTCGAAGTACTCGCCGGCGGACTTGCCTTCGAGGATGCGGGCGGCGCCGGCGAAGAAGCGGAGCTGGTCGGCGCCCGCGGCGACCTCCTCGGAGGCGATGAGGCTGCGGACCTGGCCGGTGTTGCGGTGCTGGGCTTCAACGAGTTCGTCGCTGTTGGCCTCGACGGCGTCGGCAAGCTTGAGGAGCATCAGCTGCCTCTGGCCCGGGGTGACGTGCTTCCAGGACTTGAACGCCTCGCTGGCTGCCGTCATGGCGGCGTCGACGTCGGCCTGCACGGAGATGGGCGACTTGGCCACCACCTCACCGTTCGCAGGGTTCACGATATCCAGCAGTCCGGTGCCGGCGGGCGTGACGAACTCGCCGTTGATGAAGTTCTGCAAGGTTTGGACCACGGTGTTCAACCTCTTTCATGCGGGTTTCTGGAACCGGTTCTGCAACCGGCGCAGTATTGCGACTGCTCATGAGCCTATGCCAGGGCCGGTAGGCAGGGAATAGCCACCTGCACACCATCCCCGGAATCCTTTAGTGCGGTTGCCCAGCACGCGGCTATCCTGATTTCATGGCAATTTCCCTCGCCGCCCTGCTGGGCGTCCAGTCGCTCCAGCTCGTGAAATCCGGCCTCGCCGAAACCACGTGGCACCAGGACATCCAGTGGGTCGCCGTCACCGAGCAGGAAGACCCGCAGCGCTTCCTCAACGGCGGCGAGCTGGTGCTCACCACGGGCATGCGGCTGAAGTCCGCCCCGGAGCAGCGCCGTTTCGTGCGGCAGGTGCAGCGGGCGGGCGCGGTGGGGATCGGCTTCGGGATCGGACTGACGCACGAGGCCGTTCCGCCGGCGCTGATCGCCGAGGCCAACCGCTGGGGCCTTCCCGTCGTGGAAGTTCCCTACGAGACGCCCTTTATTGCGATCACCAAGCTGGTGGCGGACGCCCAGTCCGCGGACCACTACGCCAAGCTGGAACGGCTCATTGCGGGCCATCAGATCCTGGCCCGTGCCCTGCTCACCGGCGGAGGCCTGGCCGAGCTCCTCAAGAACCTCGGCTCCATGCTGCGCACGGACATTGTGCTGACCCAGTTCACCGCCCAGCTCTACAACAGCGTGCCCGGCAACCCCGCGCCCGCGGCGGAGACGTGGGCGTCCTATCCCATCCCCACCGGCCGGCGCGACGCGTGCACCCTTTGGGTCCGGCAGCCTTTCGAGGACACCGGCATCGTGGGGTACGCACAGAACCTGATCAGCGTGGAACTGAACAACATGGTCAAGCAACGGCAGGCCCAGCGGGCACTGTCGGGGCAGGTCCTGGAGGACGTGATCCACGGGACGTTGGAGGCCAGCGAGGCGTCCCGGCGGCTCGCCGGCATCGGCGTCAACAGCACCCGGAAGAACGTTGTCCTGCTGGCCGAGTCCGCCGCGCATCCCAAGCAGCTGGTGAGTTCCTCAATGCCCCGGCCGCTCGAGCACGGGGTGACTGCCGTCGTCGGGAAGGACCTGGTGGTTGTTGTCACGGACGACGGAAGCGGCGCCAGCGCACTCGCCAGGAGCCTCAGCGACCATCTTGCCGAGGCGGGCATCCATGCCACGATCGGCATCGGCGGCGCCTACACCAAACCCAACGGGTTGCGCTGGAGCTACTTCGAGGCCCGGGATGCGGCGAGCCACGGCCTGCCCGTCAACGAGCCCGAACGGCTCAGCCTGACGTCGCTGCTCCTGGCCAGCGAAGATGTGCCGCTGGCGGACATGGCGAACGAGTCCCTCAACCCGCTTCGGAACTTCGACGCCCTGCACGGAGCCGAGCTGATGACCACATTGGAAAGCTACCTGAACAACAACGGCTCAGTGGCCGCCGTCGCTGAAGCGCTGACGCTGCACCGCAACACCGTCAGGTACCGGCTGGCACAGATTACCGAACTGACAGGCTACGACCCCGCCCAGACCCAGGACCGGGTGCAGCTCTGGCTTGCCCTGGCGGTCCAGCGGCTGAACCATCGCCAGCAGCGGTAGGAAGCGTATTTCTTGAGTCTTCCGGAGATGTTTGCCACATCTTTACAAACATCAAACGTCTAACGTCTAATGTTTAAGCATGGCAACCACGACGACGGCACCCCCCGGAACTGACACCTCACCCGCCGCGACAGCCGGGGCAGCCCGGCCGCGCGCCGTCGTCGTCCTCGGAATCATTGCCGTGGTGCTGATCGGACTGAACCTTCGCGCCGGCATCACCGGGGCCTCCGCGCTCCTCCACGACCTCCAGGAAGTCCTGGGCTACGGGGCGTTCATTGCCGCCGTCATCCCCTCCGTTCCAACCCTGTGTTTTGCGGTCGCCGGCGCAGCCACGTCCTGGCTGACGCGCCGGATGGGCGTGGAGAAAGCGATCCTGCTCGCACTGGGAATGCTGGCCGCCGGGCTCCTGCTGCGCGGCATCCCGTCCACGGGCATGCTGCTGGCCGGCACGGTGGTAGGGATGTCCGGGCTCGCCGTCTGCAACGTGGCCATGCCGTCGTTCATCCGTGAGCACTATGCGCACCGCACCTCCCTCATGACGGCGCTGTACACGGTCACCATGACCACGGGCGCCACGGTCACCGCCGTGCTGGTGGTTCCGGTGGCGCAACTCCTGGGCTCCGCCTCCGCGGGCCTGGGCGCCATCGGCCTGCTGTCCGTCGCAGCCTTCCTGGGTTTCCTGCCGGTAGCACTCCACGCACACCGGAACGCCACACCTGGCCGGGGCACCAATATTTCCCCGTGGCCGCTCCTGCGGACCCGGAAGGGCGCACTGCTCACCGCAATTTTCACGCTCCAGGCGCTCCTCGCCTACGCCGTGCTCAGCTGGTTCCCGTACATGCTCACCACCACCGGGCTGACGGCGACGGACAGCGGGCTGATGTTCGGACTGATGCAGCTGGTCTCCGTGCCGGCCGGCATGGTGCTGATCGCCATCGGGTCCCGGCCGCGGATGCTGCGCCCGGCTTTCTACCTCGCCAGCGTCACCATGCTCTTTGGCGTCGCCGCCCTGATGCTGCTGCCTGCCGCGCTGGCCGCCGTCCCGGCAGTGCTGCTGGGGTTCGGCCTCGGCATCTTCCCGCTGGTCATGGTGATGATCAGCCGCAGCGGGCGCACGACGGCGGAAACCACTGCCATGTCCACGCTGGCACAGTCGGTGGGCTACCTGCTCGCCACGGCAGGCCCGTTCGGCATGGGCCTGCTGCACAGCGCCACCGGCGGCTGGACGGTACCCTTGGTGTTGCTGCTCGCCATCGCCCTGGCCCAGATCGTGGTGGGGCACCTACTGACGGCAAGGACCCGGCCATGACCCTCACAGCTTCGCACCGGCCCGTACTAGCCGACGAAATCACGGACAAGCTTCGCGAAATGATCCACTCGGGTGAATGGCAGCTGCAGCAGAAGATCCCCGCCGAGCCGGAGCTGATGGCCCGGCTGGGCGTCTCCCGCGGCACGCTGCGCGAGGCCATCAAGGCACTGGCCCACAGCGGAATGCTGGAAGTCCGCCGCGGCGACGGCACCTACGTCCGGGCAACCAGCGAGATCTCCGGCGCGGCACAGCGCATGTACAAGGACCACACCCAGGAACACATCCTCGAGGTCCGCGTCGGTCTGGACACACAGGCGGCGCGGCTGGCAGCCCGCAACGCCAAACCGGAACACATTGCCGCCATGAAAGCCCTGCTCACCGAGCGCCGCGACGCCTGGAACTCCGAGGACTACGCCGCCTGGGCCCGTGCCGACTGGAATTTCCACGTGCTGGTGGCACAGGCATCCGGTAATCCGCTGCTGCACGAGCTGTACGTCAGTTTCGGCGGCGTGTTCCATGCGGACCTGCTTCGCCAACAGCGCCGCAGCGGCTTCAACGGGCTCCCTGACGAAGGACACGGCGAGCTGGTGGACGCCATCGAGGCGCACGATGAAGCCGCTGCCGTGGACAGCGTCAACCGGAACCTGAACTCCTGCGCGGAGTGGCTCGGGGTGTAGCCGGGGCTGCAGCCGTTCAGCGGGAGGCCGGGTAAATCAGTAGGCTTAGCTGTTTGGGGAGTTCCCGTCCCGGCCTCAGCCGGATTGGGCGTCCCGTTCTTGCACGCTGACGAATTGGAGTACCCCTTGGCCAGATCAGTCGACATCCCTGCGGACGGCAAACGCCCGGACCCCTGGGCAGACGGCCTGGGCAGGGTGGGCGTTCGCTCGGCCCAGATCCTGCTGATCCTCACCGTTGTGGTGGTCTCCGTCTTTGCACTGCTGCAGATCCGCCTGCTGGTCATTCCCGTGCTGATCGCCCTGATCCTTGCAGCCGCCATCGCACCGTTCGTCAACCTCCTGAAGCGCCGGGGCCTGCCCGGCGCAGCGGCAACGGCGGTGGCTTTCGTGGCCCTCCTCGCCGTGCTGAGCGGCGTCACCACGGTTATTGTTGCCTCCATCCGCAGCCAGTGGGGCGAACTGGTGAGCCAGGCATCGTCTGGCCTGGACGAGCTGCAGTCCTTCCTGCTCAACGGCCCCATTCCCGTGGACGGCGAGCAGATCGAGCAGGCCCGCGCAGCCATCGTGGACTTCGCCGCCAGCAGCCAGGTCCGCTCCGGAGCCATCACCGGACTTTCCGTCATCACCGAGTTCCTTGCCGGGGCCAGCCTGATGGTGGTGATCCTGTTCTTCTTCCTCAAGGACGGGACCGGCATCTGGAATTTCTTCCTGCGGCCCTACACCGGCGCCCGCGAGGCCAAGCTGCGCCGCTCGGGCGCACGCACCATTCAGGTCCTGGGCGATTACGTGCGCGGGACGGCCATCGTTGCCCTGGTGGACACCCTGGCAATCGGCACTGCGCTGCTGATCCTGCATGTTCCGCTGGCCATCCCGCTGGCCATCATCGTCTTCATCGGCGCCTTCGTCCCGATCGTCGGCGCCACGGTAGCGGGCATCCTCGCCGCGCTGGTGGCGCTGGTGGCCAACGGACCCGTCGTTGCGCTGGTTGTGGTGATCGTGGTCATCGCCGTCAACCAGCTTGAGGGCAATCTGCTTCAACCCGTGGTGATGGGCAAGTCCCTGCAACTGCATGCTTTGGTAATCCTGCTGGCCTTGACTGCGGGAACCATCCTCGCCGGCATCATCGGCGCCGTGCTCTCCGTGCCCCTGGCCGCCGTGGTCTGGGCGATCATCCAGGTCTGGACAACTGACGAAAAGGACCAAGCCCCCGCGGGCTCCGCAACCACTGAACGCGGCAGTGACGAAGGGGAGCCCGCGGACCCGGACCTCGCTGTCGCGGACGGCAGCAGGTCCTGACCCGGGCACCGGCAGACCCGGGCACCAGCCGGTCCGGCCCGGCAGATGCCCGGGGCCAGCCCGGCAACTGCCCGGGGTCGGCCTGGTAAGCCCTAGCTGGAACGGTGCAGCAGGCCCTGCAGGACGTTCTTCGGCCGCTGCATTTCGCCATGCTGTGCACCCAGGACGATAACCCAGCCGGCAAATACCGGGATGGCCCACTGCAGGATTTTCAGCTGCTTCTGGGCCGCCTGCAGTTCATCCGAAGCGCCGGGCTTCGGCTCAGTTGCACCTTCCGCACCTTCACCGGCGAGCTTCTCCACCTTGGAGCCCAAAATTCCCGCGTACAAGGTGACCGCGGCGCCAGCCAGGGTGACCGCCGTCTTGTAGACGTTGAGAGTGGCCACGCCTTCCTGCGCCGCCGTCCGGCCCTTGTTCTCCCAAGTGATGGCCAGTCCTGAGAGAAGATGCGCCGCGAAGGCACCCGCCTGCACGGGGGCCCATCTCTTCCAGCCCAGGCTGGAGAGCCTGGTGCGCTCAGCCGGATCCTTGGCCGCAGCTGCCGCTCCATTAAGTCCGATCGCGCCCATGAGTGAGCCACCGAACCACGCCCCGGCGGTCAGGTCGTGAATTGATCGGGCAACGAGATTTCCTGCCATGATGATGTTCCTAACGTGAGTGCGGATACCGAAGTTATAGTAAGCACACTTATCAATATCTTGGTAGGGTGAATGATGCGTAGAATCAGCGACATGAACGGATCCGGGACGCTTTTCGGTTGGGCTTTTGGCGAACTCTCACGGTCCGGGGATGAGGCGTATCTGGACGAACTGCGCCGCGACGCACTCGCCAACGCCACCCAGGATGCCATCACGCGCGGCTTCGGCGTCGAGGAGGGCACCGAAACCTACACGGTCATCAACCCGGGCGAAACCCTCGCGGATGTCCACCCGGCACCGGAGCAACTCATTGTCCGGTGCACCGTGAAACTTACCGGCCCGGGCGCCGACAGGGTCCATGCCGAAGGCCCCATGAACGGCTAGTGATGGCGGACGAAGACACGGCCATCGGCGAAGCCGCCGACGCGGCCGAGGCGGTGTCGAACACCAAGGCCCTGAACGTCGTCGCGCGTTCCGGTTTTGCCGTCATGGCCGTGCTTCACATCGTGATCGGAGCCATCGCCATCGCCTTGGCATTGGGCAAGCCCGGGCAGGCCGAACCGACGGGAGCCATCGAGCAGCTTGCCGCGAATCCGTGGGGTCCCGCAGTGATGTGGGCCGGGCTGATCGGCTGCGCAGGCCTGGCGCTGTGGCAGCTCAGCGAAGCCACCCTCCGGGCCCGCCACCTCCCGGCCGGCCAACGGCTCGGAAAGCTGGTCTCATCCGGTTTCCTGGCTGTAGCGTACGGCAGCGTGGGGCTCACCTTTGCGGGTTTCGCGGTTGGAATGCGCGGCGACTCGGGCGATTCCACGAGGGACTTCAGCACGGCTGTGGTGCGCGGCCCCCTGGGGGTTCCGGCGCTCATCGCGCTGGGGCTGACCGTGATCGGCGTCGGAATCTATTTCATCGTCAAGGGCGTCCGGAAGCAGTTCAAGGAAGAGTTACGTCATTTCGAAGGAACCAGGCGCGGGCGCGTGATCAGCGGGCTGGGCGTCACCGGCCATGTGGCGAAGGGCGTCGCCCTCATCCTGGCGGGACTGCTGTTCGTGGTGGCAGCCGCCACCAACCGGCCCGGCGAATCAACCGGGCTGGATGGCAGCCTCAAGGCACTGCGGGACCACCCCGCGGGGCCTTACCTCCTGGCGGCCATTGCGGCCGGCCTTATTAGCTACGGACTGTTCGCCCTGGTCCGCGCCAGATTTGGCCGCATGTAGGCTGGCACAACCGAGCACGGAGCACAGAAAGCGAGCACACGATGGCTACTGTTTCCAAGAGTTTCCTCACACCTCCGGCCGACGTCTGGAACGTCATCGCCGACGGCTGGCTGTACTCGGGCTGGGTGGTGGGCGCGTCAAGGATCAGGGATGTGGACGCGTTGTGGCCTGCTGCCGACGCGGTGCTGCACCATTCGGTCGGGGCGTGGCCGCTGCTGATCAACGACAAAACGACAGTGACGGCGTCGGATCCGGGGAAGTCCCTCGAGCTGATCGCACGGGGCTGGCCCCTGGGCGAGGCCAAGGTGGTGATCACGCTGGAACCGGAGGAAACCGGGTGCAAGGTGACCATTGCCGAGGACGCCACCAAAGGCCCGGGCCGGAAGATCCCCAAGTTCATCCGGGACCCGCTGATCACGGTCAGGAACACGGAAACGTTGAACCGGCTGGAGCTCATGGCCGCCGGCGGGGCTGGCAACTAGGTTCAGGCAGCCAATCTAAGCGCGAACAGGCAGCTATTGACGCCAACCGTGCGGTTTGCGGTCAGCAGCTGCCTGTTCGCGCTAGAGAAGGTTCGCGCTAGACCTGTGCGGCCACTCCGTCGCGGGAGATGGACACCATGTCCTCGCGCGGCACAACCTTGACCCGTTCGCGCGCAACCTCCACGCCGTGTGATCCGGTCTCGGTGGCCTTTTCGCCGAGGGTGCGTTCGTGCGCGTCCAGTGCCAGCCAGCCTTCCCAGCTGGTGTACTTCACGCCGCGGTTTTCCAGCAGTTCGACGACGGCGTCCGGCTCCGGTGATGCGGCGAGCGGAAGGTTCGCACGGTCTTCCAGCAGGTAGGTCACGGTCTCCAGGGCGTCGCCTTTGGTGTGGCCGATCAGGCCGACCGGGCCGCGCTTGATCCAGCCGGTGGCGTAGATGCCCGGCACGTGGGTGCCGGCAGCGTCCAGGACGCGGCCGCCGTCGTTCGGTACAACACCCTTCTTGTGGTCGAACTCGACCTCCGGGAGGGCGGAACCGAAGTAGCCGATCGCGCGGTACACGGCCTGGACCGGGTAGTCCACGAACTCGCCGGTGCCGCGGGCGTTGCCCGTCCCGTCCAGCTCGGTGCGCTCGAACTTGATGCCGGCAACGCGGCCGGGGGTCTCGGCGTCGTCGTACACCTCAACCGGGCTGTGCAGGAAGTGCAGGTGCAGGCGGCGGGAGGCTGTGAGCTCGGAAAGGTCCTCCGGCTGCTCGGCGATCCAGTTGGTGAGCGTGCCGACCATGGTCTTAGTCTGGTTGTTGCTCTGGACCTGGCGGTCGGATTCCTCGTCGAACTCGAAGTCCTCCGGGTACAGGATGATGTCCACGTCCTTGGAGTGGGCCAGTTCGCGCAGTTCCAGCGGGGTGAACTTCACCTGGGCCGGGCCCCGGCGGCCGAACACGTGAACATCCGTGACGGGCGAGGACTTCAGGCCGGCGTAGACGTTGTCCGGGATCTCGGAGACCAGGAGGTCGTCGGCGTGCTTGGAGAGCATGCGGGCCACGTCCAGTGCCACGTTGCCGTTGCCGATCACGGCGATTTCCTTGGCATCCAGCGGCCATTCGCGGGACACGTCGGGGTGGCCGTCGTACCAGGACACGAAGTCGGCGCCGCCGAAGGAGCCTTCGAGTTCGATGCCCGGGATGTTCAGGTCCGCGTCCTTGATGGCGCCGGTGGCGAAGATGACGGCGTCGTAGTGGGTGCGGAGGTCCTCGATGGAGAGGTCCGTGCCGTAGTCCACGTTACCGAAGAAGCGGATGTCGCCCCGGTCCAGGACCTTGTGCAGCGCGTTGACGATGCCCTTGATGCGCGGGTGGTCGGGGGCCACGCCGTAGCGGATCAGGCCGTAGGGCGCCGGGTAGCGGTCAAAGAGGTCGATGCTCACGGTCAGCTCGCCGCTCTTGACGGCTTCGCTCTTGGTGAGGATGTCTGCGGCGTAGACGCCGGCGGGGCCGGAACCCACGACGGCGACCCGGAGCGGGCGGGCGGCAGAACCTACGGTGGTGCTAGTTGACACGGCTGTGTTCCTTTTTTCTGTCACGAGTCTTCGGGCTACTTGGTCAGTACGCGGGGGCGGTTCGGGGTGGTGGTGCTGTAGTCGGCGGTCTTGAAGTGCGACGGCGCGAACGGGCTGACGCGGACAACGTCACCGATCACGATCACCGCGGGATTCGCGACGCCGGCGGCCTCGGCCTGGTCAGCGATGGAACCGACAGTGCCGATGGTCACGCGCTGATTGGGCAAATAGCCGTTCTCAACGATGCCAACTGGAGTGTCCTGAGGCAAACCGGCAGCGGCCAGGGCTGCGGTGGATTCGCGGAGCTGGCCCACTCCCATGAGCAGCACGATGGTGTGGTCTGCCCGCGCCGGGACCTCGGAGAGTTCCTCGTGGCCGGTGACCACGCTGAAGCCCTTGGCCAGGCCTCGGTGCGTAACGGGAATGCCGGCTGCTGCGGGAACGGATATCGCTGACGTCACGCCGGAGACTACTTCAACCTCGACGCCGTGCTGGCGGCAGAACTCGGCTTCTTCGCCGCCGCGTCCCAGCACGTAGGGGTCGCCACCCTTGAGCCGGACCACCCGGTGGCCTTTGAGTGCCTCTTCCACGAGGATCCGGTTGATCTCGGCCTGCGGCACGGGATGGTGGCCGGGGGTCTTGCCCACCTCGATGACGCGGACGTCCGGGGCGAGTTCGTTCAGCAGTTCGCGGGGGCCCAGTCGGTCCGCCACCACGACGTCGGCCTGGCCGAGGAGCCTGCGGCCGCGGACGGTGATGAGCCCGGTGTCGCCGGGACCGCCGCCCACCAGGGCAACGCTTCCCCGGTGCGCCCGCTGGCGGCGCAGCGGGAGGTCGCCGGTTTCCAGCGCGGTGGCCACGGCGTCACGCAAGGCCATGGCCCGGCGCGGGTCTCCCCCGGCGTTCACGGCGATCTGCACGTCATCCACGACGGCAACGGCGGGAGTCCAGGCGGCGGAGGCTTCGTGGTCGGAGGCATTGACGCACCAGACGCGCTGCGCTTCGGCCTCGGCCGAAACCTGGGCGTCCACGGCGGAATCGCCGGTGGCTGTCTGAACGAACCAGACGCCGTCGACGTCGGACGAACGGTAGGGGCGCTGCTCCCAGGTGAGGAGGCCGGCGTCGGCCATTTCCATGAGTCCCGCGGAGGCAGCGGGGGCAACCACGGTTACCCGGGCACCGGCGTCGAGCAGTCCTTTGGCGCGGCGCGTGGCCACCGGCCCGCCGCCCACAACCAGTGCGGGGCGGCCCAGCAGGCGCAGTGCCGTGGGGTAGATGTCCTGAATTGCCATGGATCAACGGTATGGCCGCGTCATATTCCGGAACAACGGCGCGGAAACACCAGTTCACGTGAGGTAACGCTGCGTCACATTGCTTGTGCGCTCATTCGGCGGCCGGCGGTCCCTGCGTCAAAGCCTGGTTCAGCAGGGCGTTGGCCGTCCACCGCATCGAGGCAACGGCAGCGTCCCTGCTCAGGCCGCCCACATCGGTCAGCCACACCAGCGACTCGATGCCGGTGGCGCTGCGGATCGCAAGGACCAGCCGATGGATCTCCGCATCGGACAGCTCAGGCTGCAACGGGGCAAGTGCCTCGGTGATCCAGGCTATGGCGCGGCCCTGGCGCAGCGGCAGGCTTTGTTCCTGGCCGCCCGCGGGTTCCAGCGAGAGCCGCAGCATCGTGCGCTGCTGCGCCTCCGTTTCGATGATCATCCCGGTGAACTCACGCACCACGGCATCCAGGCGCTCGGCCACGTCCGCCGGCGGATTGTCAGGCAGCATTGACGTCCGCGCAGTCTCCGGATGGGCGGCCGCGAGCAATTCCCGCTGCCCCGGGAAGTAGCGGTAGGCAGTACTGCGTGCGACACCGGCCACAAGCGCGGCCTCATCCACGGTGGGTGTCGCACCGGACGCGACGAGTTGGCGCGCCGCGGCAACCAAAGCTTCACGGGTGCGGCGCTTCTGACCGGTGCGCCCGACGTCGGCGTAGGCTCTTGACATGTCCTTCATGGTACTCCAGTCTTGTTATGGGACATGAGTCCCATAAGTCTTTCGACCAGTATCGAGGCGACTCACCATGGAGACGAAGAAAGTTGCATCCGCCCTAGTGCTCCAGCCCGG
This sequence comes from Arthrobacter sp. PvP103, assembly GCF_017833075.1. Lineage (NCBI taxonomy): Bacteria > Bacillati > Actinomycetota > Actinomycetes > Micrococcales > Micrococcaceae > Arthrobacter > Arthrobacter sp. PvP103. The sequence continues at coordinate 1,212,338 of NZ_JAFIBQ010000001.1, forward strand.
AGAGGGAGCCCGCCGCTGGTTCTTCGGCGGCGGCGTGCAGACCTGGAAAGCCACGGAGGAGGACACCGCGGGCGCGTTCCTGCTCTTCGAAGATGAGATGGCCCTGAATAAGGTCACTCCGCTGCACACCCATCCCGACTCGGACGAGACCATGTACGTCCTGGCCGGAGAGATCCTGATGAACATGGACGGCACGGAGCACCGGGTCGCCGCAGGCGGAGTGACCATCGCGCCCAGGGGTGTTCCGCACGCGTTCAAAGTCACCCAGGCGGGGACCCGGGTGCTCTGCCTGCACACACCGGGCGGCGCGCAGGCGTTCTACTTTGGCGCGAGCGAGCCCATTGGCCCCGATGATGATGCTGCAGCGCGGGTGGCGGACTTCGATCGGATCCGCGAATCCGGGCGTGTGAACGGCGGCATTGAGATCATCGGGCCGCCTCCGTTTCCGGGGGCGGCAGGTTTCCCGAAGCAGTGACCTAGTCAGCCGCGGTCCCCGGGTTCAGGCGGGTGGCGCCGGGGAACCTGTCCGGCGAGGTACAGCCCCCGGACTGCGATCAGCCGTTCCAGGTACCGGCGCAGCACCAGCTTCTCCGCGATCCGCCCCAAGGGCCCGAACGGAGCCGTGAACTCCACCCTGTCCGTCATGATGCTGCCCGTGGCGGTGGCTTCGAACTCGTGGACGTGACGGAACGACTGGAACGGCCCGCGGACCTGCTCGTCCACGAACCGTGCGGGGTACTCCAGCGACGTGATGCGGCTGGTCATGCGGACCGGCAGCCCGAAGTGCCGGGCCCGCCAGGTCACTTCCTGCCCCTCCCGGATCAGGCCGGACGTTACGCCCGCCACGGCCCGCTCCCCTGCGTCGGCCTGGGAGTCCAGGTGCGCGTCGATGCTCCGCGCGAGGTCGAACAGTTGTTCCCGGTTCAGGGCGGATTCAGTGCGGCACACGAAGCTGACGGTCATGGCGCCAGTCTGCCAGACTCCCCTCGCGCAGTCGGTGGCGCGCGTCGCCGCCGTCGTGGGGCACTTTGACGCCGGTTCGGCCCGCAGGAGGCTCAAGTCGCGGCGTGTCCGTGTCGAAGTGCCCCATTTAGGCCGCCGGCGCACCTCACCGAGACAGAAACAGCAGAGCCCGACGGCGGGACTCGCCGTCGGGCTCTGCTGTTGCGTGTGCGGCCGACCCTAGCGGGTGCTGCCGGCAAGGAGGCCCCGGCGGCGGAGGAGTCGCTTTTCAATCGGTGCGAACACCAGCAGTTCGATCAGGATGCCGACGGCCAGGATCAGCAGGATGGCCGACATCACGATGGTCATGTCCGCCAGGTCACGGCCCTGGTTCAGCATGGAGCCCAAGCCGAAGCCGATCGTGCCGCCAACCGCAATGATTTCCGCGGCCATGAGGGACCGCCAGGAGAAAGCCCACCCCTGCTTCAAGCCACTCAGATAGCCCGGCAAGGCCGCAGGAAGGACGATCTGGAGGGCCATCTGCAGCCGGTTGGCGCCCAGCACCGTGCCCACGCTGCGGTACTGCGGCGGGATCTGGTCCACACCGGAAATCAGGCCGTTGATGATGGACGGGATGGCGCCCATGAACACCACGAAGTACACCGTGGCATCGGTGAGGCCGAACCAGATGATGGCTGCGGGCACCCAGGCCACGGACGGCAGCACCTGCAGCCCGGAGATGAGCGGACCGAAGGCGCGGCGCAGCGGGGCCACCTGTGCCAGCAGGAGTCCGATCGGCGTGGCAATGACCACGCTGATCAGGAAGCCGACGATTCCGCGCTGCAGCGACGTCCAGACGGCTTCCTGCAGTGAACCGTCGGCCCACAGGGTGCCGAACTGGCCGAGCACGTCCAGCGGTCCTGGCACCAGGTCGCGCCGTTTCAGGCCGAGCGAAACGTAGAACTGCCACGCCAGGACGAGCACCACGAGCGCGGCCACCGGGAGCAGGACGCGGCTCCAGTCGACGCGCGCCGCACGGGCTGCGTCCGACTGTAGGGAATCTAGTCCGGATTCCAGCTCGCGCAGGTCCTCGTTGCCGGTGGAGGAACGCGTCAAGGCAGCGTGCACCTTGCGGGTTTCGGGTGCAGCGCTGGATGCCTCGCCGTTAACGGGGGCTTCGGCCAAGGGCGTTGGGTTACTTGGCATGGCGGCGGATCTCCTCTCGCAGCCGGGCGGTGATGACCCCGGTCAGCTGTCCGGCAAGACCGGCGTCGGTACGGTGTTCCTCGGTGACGTTCCATTCCTGGACCACCCGGCCGGGGCGGGAGGACAGCAGGAGCACCCGCTGGCCCAGCCGGACGGCTTCGCGGACGTTGTGCGTCACAAAGACGATAGTGCGGCCGGTTTCCTTCCAGATCCGTTCCAGTTCGTCGTGGAGGAGGTCGCGGGTGATGGCGTCCAGGGCGGCGAACGGCTCGTCCATGAGCAGCAACTGCCGGTCCTGGGCCAGCGAACGGGCCAGCGAGACGCGCTGGCGCATGCCGCCGGAGAGTTCGTGCGGACGCTTGTCGCCGGCTCCGCCCAGGTGGACCAGGTCCAGGAGTTCGTTGGCCTTGGTGCGCCGCCCGGCCTTGCCCACGCCTCGCAGCTTCAGGGCGAGTTCGATGTTTTCCCGGGCCGTCAGCCAGGGGAAGAGGGCGGCGTCCTGGAACATAAAGGCTGCGCCGTCGCTGGGTACCTCAAGGGCGCCCGACGTCGGGAGCTCCAGTCCCGCCATGATGTTCAGCAGGGTTGACTTGCCGCAGCCGGAGGCGCCGAGGAGGGCGACGAACTCGCCTTGCGCGATGCTGGCGTTGACGTCGTCCAGCACCGGGGCGCCGTCGCCGAAGCGTTTGCCCAGGTTTTCCAGTACGACTGGCATGGTCCTGTCCTTACGTTGAGGGGTCTGGAGACGGTGCTAGGAGGAGGTGCTTAGGGTGGTGCGGCCGCTTAGTCGTTGCCGAGTCCGGCGGCGGAGACCTTGCTGCCGCCTGTTTCGGCGGTGACGCTGTTCAGGGCGGTGAGGTCGAAGATGCCGTTGACGTCCGCCTGCTTGGTGGTGCCGGCCTTCACCCCGTCCTCAAGCAGCTTTTTGTAGGTTCCGGCCAGCGGATCCACGGTGAAGACAATGTTCTTCAGGGACCGCTCAATGACGTCGGCCGGGAGTTCGGCGCTTCCGAATTCCTTCAGCGCGGCATTCAGCACGCCCGCCTTTTCCGCGGCGGCCGCGGAGTTGAGCCAGGCCACGGACTCGGCGTGGCCCTTCAGCAGGGCTTTGACGGTGTCCGGGTGGTCAGCGGCGAACTTCTTGTTCACGATCAGGATGGTGGTGGGGAACTCGCCCGGCTTGCCCGTCAGCGACCCGTCCCACAAATCCTTCTCGTCCACCAGGACCTTCGCGCCGGCCTGCAACACCAGCCGGGACGCCCACGGTTCCGGCAGCCACGCGCCGTCGAGCTTGCCGTCCTGGAACAGCTTCAGCGTCTGCGCGTTCTCGGTCGGGTTGATCGCCACATCCCCGCTGCCGTCCGTGTTCGTCTTGTACCCCTGCCCGGCGAGCCAGGCGCGCAGCGCCACGTCCTGGGTCCCGCCCAGCTGCGGCGTAGACAGGGTCTTGCCCCTCAGAGCCGCGGCCGAGCCGATCTCCGGCTTCACCACCAGCTGGGCGCCGCCCGCCGCGGCGCCGGCAATGATGCTCACGGACTCGCCCCGGCTCTTCACGAAGGAGTTGATCGCCGGGTTCGGTCCGATATACGTGGCGTCGATCGCGCCGGCGTTCAGCGCCTCGATCGCGGCCGGACCGGCATTGAACACCTGCGTGCTCAGCTTCGTCCCGCCCAGGCTCCCGGCAATGAAACCTTCCTTCACCCCCACCAGCGCCGGGGCGTGCGTGACGTTGCCGAAGAAGCCAAGCTTCAACTCCGCGGCAGGCGCGGGGGCGGCTGCCTGGGCTGAGGAATCACGGGAAAGGGTTGACGCCACCACGGCACCGGCGGCAATAAGCAGCACCAGGCCGAGGGCAACCAGGACCTCCACGGCGCGCTTGCGCTTCGGGTTGTTGCTCTCTCCTGCCACGATGCGGATCATTCCGGGCTGGGGACTTGTCATTGTTTCACCATAGGGAGTGACATAAACCCGTTCAATGACGCGGAAACGGGGGGTCACGCAGGTTCATCTAGCGTCATATTCGGACGTCCCAGGCTCAGGCCACGTAGGTGTCTGCTGCCGCCAGGGCCTCATCCAGGATGGCCAGCCCCGCGGCGGCGTCGGAGTCGTTCACGTTGAGCGGAGGGGCGACGTGGACGCGGTTGCCCTGGACCAGCGGCAGCAGGCCCCGTTCCCGGCAGGCCTTGACGACGGAGACCATCGGCGCGTTCGCCGTGCCGGTGGCTCCGGCCGGGACGAGCGGCTCTTTGGTCAGCCGGTTGCGGACCAGTTCGAGGGACCAGAGTCCGCCGATGCCGCGCACGTCCCCGACTGACTCGTGCTTGTCTGCGAGCGCCCGGAGCCCCGGCCCCAGGACGTCCGCCCCGAGGCGGGCGGCTGCCGCAACCGTGTCTTCCTCGTGCATTGCCCTGATGGCGCCGACGGCAGCCGCGCAGGCGAGCGGATGTCCGCTGTACGTCAGGCCCGCCGGGTACGGGCGCTCGGTGAACATCTCATAGATCGCGTCCCCCACCAGCACGCCGCCCAGCGGCACGTACCCGGAGTTCACGCCCTTCGCAAACGCCATCAGGTCGGGAGCCACGCCGCCGTGCTCGACCCCGAACCAGGCTCCCGTGCGCCCGAAGCCGACCATCACTTCGTCGGCGATATAGACGATGCCGTGGCGGGTGCACAGGTCACGGACCCCGCGCAGGTAGCCGGGCGGTGGCACGATGACGCCCGAGCTGCCGGTCACGGACTCCAGGACCAGGCCGGCGATGGTCGACGGGCCCTCCAGGAGGATTACCTGCTCGAGATGTGCGAGCGCCCGTTCGGACTCCTCCTCCGGGGTCCGCGACCCGAACGCCGTCCGGTACAGGAAGGGACCGAAGAAGTGGACGGCGGCTGCCGCCCCGGTGTCCGAGGCCCAGCGGCGCGGGTCCCCGGTGAGGTGGATGGAGGCCGCCGTCGAGCCATGGTATGAGCGGTAGGCGGCGAGCACTTTCGGCCGTCCTGTGTACAGGCGCGACATCCGGACCGCATGCTCGATGGCTTCCGTTCCGCCGGTGGTGAAGAGCACGTGTCCCAGGCCCTTGGGCGCGACCTCCACAATCAGCCGCGCCGCCTCGCCCCGGATATCGGACGCATTGCCGGGTGCGAGCGTGCACAGGCGGTCTGCCTGCTCCTTGATCGCGGCAACGATGCGCGGATGTTGGTGGCCAAGGTTGGTGAAAACCAGTTGCGAACTGAAGTCCAGGTAGCGCCGTCCGTTGACGTCGGTGACATAGCTTCCGGAGCCACCCACCAAGGTAGGAACGTCGCGCGGCCCCTGCACTACCCAGGGGTGGAAGACCAGATCGTCGAGATTCATGACATCCTCCGTTTCTATTCTTTGGACTGACCAGGTTCAGTCGCCTTTGACGTTGACGAGCTGCCGCAGCCTGTGGCGGACCTTCACCAGGTCCTCCGCATCGCGCATGACGACGTCAATGGGCTTGTACGCCGCGGGAATCTCGTCGATGAAGGCCTCCGAGGCACGAAACTCAATCCCGTGCATCGCCTTCTTCAGCTCGGCCAGGGAGAACGCCTTTCGCGCCGCTGTGCGCGAATACTCGCGGCCCGCACCATGCGGCGAGGAATTCAGCGACATGCGGTTGCCACGGCCGGCCACCACATACGAGGCTGTGCCCATGGACCCCGGGATCAGGCCCGGGTCCCCTGTCTCGGCCCGGATGGCTCCCTTGCGCGAAACCCACACCGCCTTCCCGTAATGGGTTTCCCTGCGGGTGAAGTTGTGGTGGCAGTTGATCCGTTCCCGTTCCTGAACCGTTCCGCCTGTCCAGGTGCCGAACTGGCTGATCACGCGGTCCATCATTTCCTCACGGTTCAGCAGGGCGAACCGCTGGGCCCAGTGCAGCTCGTCGATGTACCGGCTGAACTCGGCCGTGCCCTCTTCCAGGTAGGCGAGGTCGTCGTCGGGAAGCGCGATCCGTTTCTCCCGCGTCATGCGCTGCGCGACGCTGATATGGTGCTGCGCGATCTTGTTGCCAATACCTCGGGAGCCGGAGTGCAGGAACAACCAAATGGCATCCGTCTCGTCCGCGCAGACCTCTATGAAATGGTTGCCTGATCCGAGCGAGCCAAGCTGGAGCTCCCACTTCGCTACGTACTGGCCCGGATCAAACCTGGCCTTGGCGGCCAGCCTCCCCAGCTCGGCGATTCGCGGTTCGGCCGTGGCGGTGATCCTGCGGTTGTTGTGTCCGGCCGACAGCGGGATAACGCGTTCAATGGCCTCCCGCAGCCGTTTCCGGTCCGGCGGCAGATCCGTGAGGAAGTACTGCGTCCTGACTGCAATCATGCCGCAGCCGATGTCCACGCCCACCGCCGCCGGAATCACTGCGCCCAGGGTGGGAATGACGGACCCCACCGTGGCGCCCTTTCCCAGATGGGCGTCCGGCATCAGCGCCAGATGCGGATAAATGAAGGGCAGCCGGGACGTTCTGACGGCCTGCTCCCGCGTCTCGGCGTCCAGGATGGAAGCCCAGTTGATGAGCCGGCTGTTGATGCGTTCCACGATCTGCCCTCCCGCCGGGATAGGGCGAAAGTAAGGCCCCAGGGCTGCCGTGTCAACACCCCGCGGCAGCCATGCGGAACCCGGCAGCCATTGCTGACCGGGCGGCGGACTGCCATCCTTGCTGGACCGGCGCCACCGGCACAACGACCACCAGTCACCGGGCCACCAGCCCCACCAAGAGGAAAGGACGAGGCGATGCCGCTCTACCTGTCGAGGTTCAGCTACACACCGGACACCTGGGCCAAACTAATCAGCAATCCCGAGGACCGCAGGAAGGCCGCCCAGACCTACATCGAATCCGTCGGCGGCAAGCTCCACGGCTTCTGGTACGCCTTCGGCTCGCACGACGGCTATAACTTGTGGGAGGCACCGGACAACGTGTCCATGGCCGCGGTTGCACTCGCGATCAGCGGAGGCGGCGCACTCAGCTCATTCGAAACGACGGTGCTCCTGAGCGTCGACGAAACACTGGAGGCGCTTCGCAAGGCCGATCAAATCAAGTACCGGCGTCCCGGCACCTGAGGAATGGATCCATAAAGGGCCTCAGTCCTGCATGCGCTCCAGCCGGTACGTCAGCTTCGCTTCCCGTTTGGGGTCGTCCCCCAAGGATTTGGTGCGCGCAATGTAGTCCACGCCCCACGTCTTCAGCAGGAAGTCGTCGGCAATGCGGACGTGGCCGGCGGGGAATTTGTAGTCCATCCGCTTGGCCACGCCGGACCAGTCGGCGGCACCGAAGAGTTCCTCGGCGTCGGCCACGGTCCGCACGCCGTTTGCCGCCAGCAGGTCCCCCAGCCAGCCGTATTGCCGGGCCTGGCTCCTGGGGTGTTCGGACAGCAACCGGGCGAGCATGTCCTGGAGGATGTCCCCGGTGAGCTCGGTAGCGGCAGGGTTCGCCGCGAACTCGGCTGTGCTTTCGGCCTGGCGGCGCTTGACGATGTCGTTGATGGCGGAGAACTGGGCGTCCGCGAGTTCGATCAGGGTTGACGCCATGGTGAACGCGCGGTCCACTTCCGCGTTGGCCTCGGCCAGGCCCTTGTAGCGGATGTCATGTTCGAAGGCGGCCCACGCGTGCTGCAGCACAGTCCGGATCTGGACCTCGAAGCGCTCCCCGATGAACGTCTGGCAGCCCACGGGAACGTTCTCGGCAGGGACTTCCAGGATCAGGTGCCGGCCGGCGTAGCCGATCTGGCCGTTCCGCCGCTGGGAGCTCGTTTTGTCGTCGTCCTCGCGGCAGCTGAATTGCCCCTTCAGGGCTGTTGCAACGTCGGCAATATCGGGCTCCAGGAACATGATGACCCTGACGCCGATGAGGTCGTCGAGCTGTTCGAGTCCACGTTCATACTTGAATCTGCCATCGGCGGTGAGCCGGTCCAGCTTTCCTTTGACCGAGCCGGGATCCTTGACCCGGGCCTGGACGGTGTGATGGTTGAGGCCGTCGTCGCGGAGCCGGGCACGGATGGCGTGCCCGATGGCGTCCGATGCCGCATTCAGCCGGGGCAGCAGCGCACTGTATTGCTCCAGGGAGCTGGCTACAACTGACTCATGATCTTCCAACCGGTCCCCCTCAGATCATCGCGCAGCGCATCTACCAGCAGGGTATCCAAGCCGGCCGCTTTCAGCTACTGCCGGATCTTCAGGTGCTACCGAAAAAACCGCGGCCTGTTCGCCGAACCGGTCGGTGAAGGTCCGGATCTGCGAACAAGCCGCGGTTTCGTAGTGCAGGGATCAGATGCTGTAGCGCTCGTCCTCGTGGTCGCCCGGGTGGTCGTTGACCAGGCCGGCGGCCAGGGTGTTGCCGTCGAGCGGATCGATCACCAGGAACGCGCCGGTACGGCGGTGGTGGAGGTAGTTTTCCAGCGGCAGCGGGGCGGCGAGCCGGAGCTGCGCGTGGCCGATGTCGTTGAGCTCCAGGCTGGACGCGCCCTCAAGCTTGAAGGTGGCGAGGTCCAGTTTCCCGCTGACGCTGCGGACCAGCGCCTGCACGGTGCGCGTGCCGTGCTTGACCAGCACCTTGGCGCCCTCGCGGAGCGGCTTCGGGGACAGCCAGCAAAGCGCGGCGTAGAGGTCGGCGGAGGCTTCACGGACGGTGCCTGCGGCGGCGATCGTGTCACCGCGAGCCACATCGAATTCGTCAGCGAGGCGGATTGCCACCGACTGCGGTGCCACGGCTTCGGTGAGCTCGGCGCCCGCGAAGTCGATGCCCGTCACCGTGGTGGTGCGCGGGTCCTGGCCGGGGGTCAGCACGCTGACCTTGTCCCCCACCTTCACCGAGCCTTCGGTAATCTGCCCGGCGTAGGCACGGTAGTCACGGTATTTCTCGACGTCGAGTCCGCCGGCAACCGCGTCGGGAGCCAGCGCGCCCTGCGGCCGGATGACGAGCTGCACCGGGAAACGGAAGCTCTCCAGGTGGCTTTCCAGTTCGTCCGCGGCAGGAAGGGTTTCGAGGACTTCGAGCAGTGCCGGGCCCGTGTACCAGGGGGTGCGCTCCGAGCGCTCCACCACGTTGTCGCCGTCGAGCGCGGAAACCGGAACCACCAGCAGGTCGGTGATGCCATCGGCTCCGAGGCCCAGTTCGCGGCCAACCTTCTGCACGTCGGCTTCGATCTCGCGGAACACGTTCTCGCTGAAGTCCACCAGGTCGATCTTGTTCACGGCCACGATCACGTGGGCCACGCGCAGCAGCTGCAGCACGGAGAGGTGCCGGCGGGTCTGCTCCAGGACACCCTTGCGGGCGTCAATGAGTACGACGACGGCATCCGCGGTGGACGCGCCGGTCACCGTGTTCTTGGTGTACTGCACGTGCCCGGGGCAGTCGGCCAGGATGAAGCTGCGGCGGTCGGTGGCGAAGTAGCGGTAGGCAACGTCGATGGTGATGCCCTGCTCGCGCTCGGCACGCAGGCCGTCGGTCAGGAGGGCGAGGTCGATCGCTTTCGTGCCGGTGGCCCCGGCGCCGCCGAATCCGCGGTCCGCGGAGGTGCGGGCGACGGCGTCGAGCTGGTCGGCGAGGATTGCCTTGGAGTCGTGCAGGAGGCGGCCCACCAAAGTGGACTTGCCGTCGTCGACCGATCCTGCGGTGGCGAAGCGGAACAGCGACGCGTGCGCGAGGGGGGCCTCGTCAAGAAGGGCGGCCGCGCGGGCTGTATCGATTTCGGTGCTCATTAGAAATAGCCATCCTTCTTGCGGTCTTCCATGGCTGCCTCGGAGATGCGGTCATCCGCACGGGTGGCGCCACGTTCGGTGATGGTGGAGGCGGCAACTTCAATGACGACGTCGCGCACCGTGGCGGCGGCCGACTCAACGGCGCCGGTGCAGGACATGTCGCCGACGGTCCGGTAGCGGACGGTCTTGGTGATGACTTCCTCGTCGGGGCGGGGCTGGGAGACCTCGCCCACGGCGCGCCACATGCCGTCGCGGGCAAAGACCTCGCGGTCGTGGGCGTAGTACAGGCCGGGCAGTTCAATGTTTTCGCGCTCGATGTAGCGCCACACATCCAGCTCGGTCCAGTTGCTGATGGGGAACGCGCGGACGTGCTGGCCCACGGTGTGGCGGCCGTTGTACAGGTTCCAGAGCTCGGGGCGCTGGTTGCGCGGGTCCCACTGGCCGAATTCGTCGCGGAGGCTCAGGATGCGCTCCTTGGCGCGGGCCTTGTCCTCGTCGCGGCGGCCGCCGCCGAAGACGGCGTCGAACTTGTTGCGCTGGATCGCGTCCAACAGCGGGACGGTCTGCAGCGGGTTGCGGGTGCCGTCGGCACGCTCGGCCAGTTCGCCGCTGTCGATGAACTCCTGCACGGAGCCGACAACCAGCTTCAGGCCCAGGCGTTCGACCGTGCGGTCGCGGAAGTCGATGACCTCGGGAAAGTTGTGGCCGGTGTCCACGTGCAGCACGGGGAAGGGGACCTTGCCCGGCCAGAACGCCTTGGTGGCAAGGTGCAGCATCACCACGGAGTCCTTGCCGCCGGAGAACAGCAGCGCAGGCTTCTCGAACTCGGCCACGACTTCGCGGATGATGTGGATGGCCTCGGACTCAAGGGTGTCCAGGCTGGAGAGGCGCGTGGAGGCAGCAGCGTCAGTCACCTGGGTGGGCTCCTCAGTTAGGAAAGTGCTCATACGTGTAGTCCGCATTCTGTCTTGTCGGTTCCTGCCCAGCGGCCGGCGCGGGGGTCATCGCCGGGCGCTACCTTGCGTGTGCAGGGCTGGCAGCCAATGGACGGGTAGCCCTGTGAAAGCAGCGGGTTGACGGGAAGGAGGTTGTCGTCGGAGTACTGCACCAGCTGGTCGAAGCTCCACGCTGCCACCGGGTTGACCTTGACCAGGCCGTTGGCCTCGTCCCAGGTGATCAGCGGGGTGTTGGTGCGCGTGGGGGCTTCGTCGCGGCGCACGCCGGTGAACCACAGTTCGTAGCCGGCCAGGGTGCGGCGCAGCGGGGCCACCTTGCGGAGGGCGCAGCACTGGGCGGCGTCGCGGGCGAACAGGTCCTTGCCCAGGAGCCGGTCCTGCTGCTCCACGGTGTTCTCAGGAAGCACGTCCACCACGTTGACGCGGAGGTTCGCGGCCACCTCGTCGCGCGTGGCGTAGGTCTCCGGGAAGTGGTATCCCGTCTCCAGGAACAGGACGTCGACGCCGGGAAGCTGGTCAGCCACGAGTGCCGGCAGGACGGCGTCGGCCATGGAGCAGGCGACGGCGACGGCGGGCAGCTCGAAGTTCCGCTCCACCCAGGCGATGACATCGCGGGCGGGCGCGTCCCACCCGAGCTCGGCGGCACCGGCTTCGGCGATGGCCTTGAGCTCTTCCTTGCCGCGGAGCTTGGGAGCGGCGGTCGCCACCGTCTCCTCAACCTGCGCGGCGGCCTCAGCCGGTGCAACCACGGGGTCTACCCCAAGGGCGTGCTTACTCACTGGAGGTCCTCCTCATCGGCCGCGTGGGCCCATTCGGCGAAGGTCTGGCCTTCGGCGTGCTCCGCCACGAACTTCCGGACCACGCGTTCCACGTAGTCGGGCAGGTCCTCTACGTAGACCTTCAAACCGCGGACGGTACGTCCGAGGCCTGCTTCTTCGCGCTCGTGGGAAGCCAGCCCGCCGCCCAGGTGGACCTGGAAGCCGGGGCTGGGATCGCCGTCGGGCGTTGGCAGCATCATGCCCTTGAGTCCGATGTCCGCGGTCTGGATGCGGGCGCAGGAGTTGGGGCAGCCGTTGATGTGCAGCGACAGGGCCTGCGGCAGTTGGCCGCTCTCGACGAGGTCGGCGAGTCGGCGTTCCAGCTCGGCCACGGCGGTTGCGGCGGTGACCTTGGTTTCCACGATGGCCAGCTTGCAGTATTCGATGCCGGTGCAGGCGATGGTGCCGCGGCGGAACACGGACGGCCGGGCGGAGAGGCCCAGGGCGTCGAGCTCGGCCACCAGCGGTTCAACCTCGTCCTTGGGGACGTCCAGCACAACCAGCTTCTGGTGCGGAGTGGTGCGCAGGCGGTAGGAACCGCGGGCTTCGAGGGTGTCTGCCAGCTTCACCAGCTGTGCGCCGGAGAGGCGGCCCGCAATCGGGGTGGCGCCGATGAAGAACTTGCCGTCCTTCTGTTCGTGCACGCCCACGTGGTCGCCCGGGGTGGACGGCTTGGGTGCCGCGGGACCGTCGGCCAGCTTGTAGCCAAGGTATTCGTCCTCGAGGATCTGGCGGAACTTCTCCGGGCCCCAGTCGGCCATCAGGAACTTCAGGCGTGCCTTGGTGCGCATCCGGCGGTACCCGTAGTCACGGAAGATGCTGGTGACGCCGAGCCACACGTCGGCTGCCTGCTCAGGCGTGACGAAGGCGCCCAGGCGCTTGCCGAGCATCGGGTTGGTGGACAGTGCGCCGCCGGCCCAGAGGTCATAGCCGATGCCGAGTTCGGGGTGTTTGACGCCCACCAGGGCAAAGTCGTTGATCTCGTGCACCACGTCCTGGCTGGGGTGGCCGGTGATGGCGGTCTTGTACTTGCGCGGCAGGTTGGACAGCAGCGGGTTGCCGATGAACCGCTCCCCCAGCTCTTCGATCAGGGGCGTGGGGTCGATGATCTCGTCCTTCGCGATGCCGGCCACGGGCGAACCGAGGATGACGCGGGGGACGTCGCCGCAGGCTTCGGTGGTGGACAGGCCCACGCCTTCCAGCCGGTTCCAGATCTCGGGGATATCCTCCACGCGGATCCAGTGCAGCTGGATGTTCTGGCGGTCGGTGAGGTCGGCCGAATCCCGGGCGAAGTCCACGGAGATGTTGCCGATCACGCGCAGCTGCTCGGTCGTGAGCGCACCGCCGTCGATCCTTACCCGGAGCATGAAGTACTTGTCCTCAAGCTCGTGCGGCTCCAGCGTAGCGGTCTTGCCGCCGTCGATCCCGGGCTTGCGCTGCGTGTAGAGGCCCCACCACCGGAAGCGGCCGTGCAGGTCCTGGCCGGGGATGGAGTCGAAGCCGTCCTTGGAGTAGATGGACTCGATACGCTCACGGACGTTGAGGCCGTCGTCCTCCTGCTTCCAGGTTTCGTTGGCGTTGAGCGGGGTGGTGCCGTCAACCTTCCACTGGCCGTGCGGCTTCGCTGCCGGTCGGTTGGCGCGTGCGGGTCGCTTGGGGGCAGCGGAGTCCGCGGACGCTCCGGCTAGAGCTATATCAGTCATGCATCGACTGTAGGTGCCACCGGAAAGCCGTCACAAAGGGTCAGAAACGCGAGGTCACCTAGGGAAATATTTCGTCATGAATCGCCGGAAAGCCTTGAAGAAGCCCTTGGGCTGTGCATGGTTCGGGGTGGCTTCGGGGGCTGGTGACGGGGTCTTTGCAGGCGCAGCGGCAGGCGCAGCGGCGGGCGCGCTGGCGGGCGCGCTGGCGGGCGCACTGGCAGGCGCGCTGGCAGGCGCAGCGGTAGGCGCGCTGGTAGGCGCAGCAGCCGCGCTTTCGGCTGCGGCTTCGCCTGCCGCGCTTTCGGCTGCGGCTTCGCGGCCTCGGGCCACGGCGGCGTCGTAGCGGTCAAGCGCGATCTCCGCCATTAGCCGGGATGGCAACAGCGGTTCCGTGACGACGTCCGCTCCTGCCTTGGCAAGCTGGTCGTGGAAGAACCCGTGGGCCAGGAGATAGGAGGCGATGATGACCCTCCCCTGCCCTTCCCCGGGGTATTCGGCACGGAGGGAGGCGACGGCGTCGGGCACTGACGGTTTGGCTGCCGCACCGTAGGCGGGAACGATCCTGTTGCCCCGCAGCGCCCGGAGGTGTTCGGCGAGCTCTTCGACGCTGACCGCGGCCTTGGGATTGGTGGATCCGGCGGCGGCCAGCACCACGGCGTCGTGCTCGGTGGCGCCGGCCTCGCGCAGCCGCTGGTCGAGGATCTCCGCCAGCCGCGGGTCCGGGCCCAGCGGTTCGGAGGCAGTAGAACCTTCCCTGCTGCGCGCCGCCTTCGCGATGTCCACCTTGGTGTGGAAGCCAACACTGAGCAGCAGCGGGACGATGACGGCCTGCTCCCCTTCCGGCAGTCCGGCCATAACGTCCACCAGGTCCGGGTCCTGGACATCCACGTAGGCTTCCCGGACGTCAAGGCCGGGGCGCAGGGCGCTAATCTCGGCGCGCAGGCCGTTGACCTCGGCCCCGCCCAGCGGGCTGGACGTTCCGTGGGCACAGGCGATCATGATGGGGCTATTCATAGGGGCTAGCGTAACGTTGGAGCAGCCCCATCCGCCCCTTCCACCTTGACCGGGACGCCCATTGACCATCTCATTCGACGCCGTTCAGGTCTGGCTGGATCTGGCCGGCATCTTCTTCTTCGCGGTCTCCGGATCACTGCTGGCGGCGCGGAAGCAGTTCGACATCCTCGGGTCCCTTCTCCTGGCCTCCCTGGTGTCCCTGGGCGGCGGCGTCATCCGCGACATCATCCTCAACAGCGGACCTCCCGCGGCGTTCACCAACCCGGCCTACCTGGCTCCCCCGCTGCTGGCCACCGTGCTGGTGTACTTCCTGTTTTCCAGCGTCCAGCGCTACACGTCGCTGCTCATCCTTTTCGACGCCGGCGGCCTGGCGCTGTTCTGCATCACCGGCACGCTCAAGGCCCTGACTGCCGGGATGAACCCGGTGGCGGCGGTGCTGCTGGGGGTCACGACGGCGGTGGGCGGCGGCCTCCTGCGCGACATCACTGCCAATGAGGTGCCCCAGCTCTTCGACCCCAAGGACCTCTATGCCCTCCCCGCGTTCACCGGGGCAGCCCTCACCACCATCCTGTGGGTTTCGGGTTCCTTCAACGCGCTCACGGCCGGCGCCGTTGCCGCCGTCGTATTCGCCTTCCGGGTGACGGCCTGGCGCCGTTCCTGGTACGTTCCGCTGGCCGTCCGGGGGTGGCACCGGCTGGGCCTGGACACGGCGGATGGCGGGGCCAAGGATTAGCTAGGATAAGAACCATGACTGACATGTTCCTCGAGAAGTTCCGCGCGCTTGTTCCGAAGTATCTCGAAGACGAATGGCAGGAAGAGGACGGGCTGTCCCCCGAGGAACTCGACGAAGCCCTTTCCGAACACCAGTTCCAGATCCCGTTGGTGCTCCGGGAGTTCTATCAGGCACTGGGTGGCTGCGAGGACCTCATGGAGGCGTACCACTACTTCTGGGACCCCGAGGAACTGGAAGTCGACGACGAAGGCTTCCTCATGTTCCTTGAGGACGAGGAAGAACAGTTCACCTGGGGTTTCCGCGTGGGCGATCTTGGCGTCCCGGATCCCATTGTGTACCGCCGCAACAACGCCCGCGGCCAGTGGAAGAGCGAAGAAGGCACGTTCTCCGAGTTCGTGTTCGACATGTTCGAGTGGGCGTTCAACGACGAAGAGGACTAGGGTCCTCATGGGCTTCGGCGGCTCCCCGGCCTAAACGGGGCACTTCGACACGGACACGCCGCGGGCTGAGACCGGTTCCGCGGTTCCTTCGCCCAATGTGCCCCACGACGGCGGTCAAAGTACGACGGCGGCAGTCACCTCGAGCCGAAAGCTCCCCGCCGGCGTAGCTCCAGTACCGCCACCACCTCGGCGACCATCCGCTCGGGGTGATTGACGACGTCGTCATAGCCGAACCTGAGCCCCAGGCGTCCGCCGATGACGGTGGCATTGTTGCGCTTCCGATCCTTCTTGGCCTGGCGCGGCTCCAGATGCGAACCGCCGTCGGTTTCCACCACCAGGCAGTCCTCAACGAGGAAGTCCACCTCGCCGACGCCCGGCAGCTCCACATGCCTGCGGACATGCAGCCCCGCCCTCCGGAAGTGGTAGTTGGCCAGGACCTCAAGGATGGAGTCCGCCCTAGGGATCACACTGTCCAGGACGGCCCGGGCGCGGGCATTGCGGTTTCCGGGAAGCTTACGGCGCAGGAATTCCACGGTGATGTCTCCTCTTTGGGCTGCGCACTGGACCATGACCAGCGATTCCACCTCAGGCAGGCAGCGCAGCGCGTGAATCAGTACGTCGGCCAGGCCTGCGACAGGCAGCCATGGGTGCCGCGGATGGACACATCTGCCGTGCGCAAGCGTTCCTGGCGGCGTCCTTTTGTGCGAGAGGGAAAGGTGCACGGTCCCAGCATCAAGCACGGTCCATAGCGCGTAAGTGGGCGCGGCCGAGAGACACGTCAGCAGGGCGTTGTGGTTTAGCGCCATCCCAACTGCCCCGGCCTCCGCGGGCAGGCTGTAGATGCCCCGTCGGATCCGCACAATGCGCCCCGCTGCCAGTGCTTTGTCCCGGGCAGTGTGCGTAAATCCCGCCGCGCGGAGCGCCGACGCCTTTGTTACGCCGGACCGGGCACGGAGGAAGGTCTCGATGTCCATGTTCCCAAGCTGCCCCTTGGCCGGCGGGGTGGGCAGACCCGGGCTGCGTCATGTGGACAACCCGTCCGCCCCGGGGCACTTCGACACGGACACGCCGACTCCCCAGCCCTGGAAGGCCCTTCCCAGGGCTCAATGTGCCCCACGACGGACGAGCCCCGACATCAAAGACCGGCCAAGGAACTGTGACATGCCGATTAACACACCGGCTCGCGTTTATGACAAAGCTGTCATAGACTATTTCTCGGATCCACTAAATGCCTCCGGTGGATCTGATGCGAACGGAGAAACGGCCCCGGTTCGATGCAGCGTATGACTCGTATTGCTGCAAAGAACCGGGGCCGTTCCGTCTAAGCAGGACTTTACATCCTTACTGCGGCCGCCCGAGGGCGGCCAAAAACTAGCTCGCGCGGTCCACCACGGCCAGCGCAAAGCTGGTGAGCGAGGACTTGACCACGCCTTCGGGCAGCGGCGCCAGTGCTGCGATGGCTTCATCGGCCCAGGCACGGGCCACGACCCACGACTCCGCGGTGACCCGGTGGTCGCGCAGGCCCGCCACGGCGGCGGCAAGTGCCTCGTCCGAGGAGAGGTCGCCGTCGATCAGTTTGAGGAGTTCGACGGCGGACTGGTCACCATCGGCTGCTGCGTTGCGGAGGAGCAGCACCGGCAGGGTGGGCACGCCTTCACGCAAATCCGTTCCGGGGGACTTGCCGGACTTGACCTTGATGCCGGTGACGTCGATGACGTCGTCGGCCAGCTGGAAGGCTACGCCGATCTTCTCGCCGTACTCCACCAGGAGCGGCTCGTAGGCTTCATCAGCGCCGGCGAAGATGGCACCGAGCTGGCCGGAAGCGGCCACCAGGGAGCCGGTCTTGTCCGCGATGACGGACAGGTAGTGCTCCACGGGGTCCTCGTCGGGGCGGGGACCCACGGTTTCATGCAGCTGGCCCAGGCAGAGCCGCTCGAACGTGCGGGCCTGGATACCCAGCGCGCGGGAGCCGAGCTCGGACACCAGGATGGATGCGCGGGCGAAAATCAGGTCCCCGGTGAGCACGGCCACCGAGTTGCCCCAGACCTCGTGCGCGGTGGGGGCGCCGCGGCGGAACGGGGCCGAGTCCATGACGTCGTCGTGGTACAGCGTGGCGAGGTGGGTCAGCTCAACCACCACTGCAGCCTGCACCACGGCCGGACGCGAGGCGTCCCCGAGGTGGGCGCAGAGCAGGGCCAGCAGCGGGCGGATCCGCTTTCCGCCGGCTTCCACCAGGTGACGCGACGTTGCATCGGCCAGCGGATCGGAGTTGGCGATGGCCTCGCGGAGCTTCTTTTCCACCCGGGCAAGATTGGTGGTGATGGCGGGGCCCAGCTCGGGGTCGTCCGCGATGGCCGCGAAACCTGCCGGCAGCTGGAGTCCCGTGGCGATGGCGGTGGTGTTGGGCTCGGGCTCCCTGGCGTCCGGCAGGCCGTGTCCGGCGTGGGTCCAGCTGTGCTTGGCAGAGTTCGTCACGGGTTAACCCTAACTTTTTGTTGCGGAAACCGCGGATGTGTAGCTGGACGGGGACAGGGAGGTGTTGGAGGTGGCAGGCACCAGGGCCTCCAGAAGCCTGATCACCCTGTCCTCGAATCCCTTGGCTGATTCATCCGTGACGTTGGCCATCAGCCGGACTACGAACTTCATGAGTGCGGGCAACGGCATGCCGGTGCGGAGCGCGAGCTTCATCACGGACGGCTTGCCGATCACCGAGGCGAACGCGCGGCCCAGGGTGAAGTGGCTCCCCCACTGGCCGCGCACATAGTCCGCGTACCCCTTGAAGTGGAGGTCGGCGTCGTCGTGCGTCCACTTGGCGTAGCGGCTCTGCCAGGTGTTGGCGTCGATGATGTATTCGGCCGCAAAGCGGGCGGATTCCATGGCGTAGGAGATGCCCTCGCCGTTGAACGGGGACACCATGCCGCCGGCGTCGCCCAGGAGCAGCAGGCCCGGGTAGTAATGCGGGGTGCGGTTGAAGCCCATGGGCAGCGCGGCGCCGCGGATCTCGCCCACCTGGTTTTCCGGCGTGAAGCCCCATTCGGCGGGCATGCCGGCGGTCCATTCGCGGAGGACCTGCTTGTAGTCGAGCCTGCCGAATTCCTTGGAGGAGTTCAGGATGCCCAGGCCAACGTTGGAGGTGCCGTCACCCACGCCGAAGACCCAGCCGTAGCCGGGGAGCAGTCCGCCGTCGCGGCCGGGAAGTTCCAGCCAGCCCTCCATCCAGTCGTCGTCGTGGCGGGGGCTCCGGAAGTAGGTGCGAACGGCGACGCCGAGCGGGCGGTCATCGCGCTTCTGGATACCGACTGACACGGCAGTCCGGGACGAATTTCCGTCTGCTGCGAGGACGACGTCGGCATGGAAGTCGCGCGTCTCCCCCGTCTTGCGTCCGGACTCGTCCAGCAGGGCGGCGCGGGCACCGATGACACGGCCGTCCGGCGCGCGGAGGGCTTCGGTGACGCTGTGGCCTTCGAGAATGGTGGCACCGGCGGCCTCGGCGTGCCGGGCCAGCTCCTCGTCGAAGCCGAGGCGCGTGCGGATCAGGCCGTAAGTGGGGAAATCGGAGACTTCCGGCCAGGGCAGCTCGATGGTGCGGCCGCCGGCGATCAGCCGAAGGCCCTTGTTGCGCCGCCAGCCACCCTCTTCGGAATGCGGCAGGCCAAGCTTTTGGATCTCGCGGACGGCACGCGGAGTGAGGCCGTCGCCGCAGACCTTTTCGCGCGGGAACCTGGTTTTTTCCAGCACCGTAACGGGGATGCCGGCCTTGGCGAGGTAGTAGGCGGCAGTGGACCCTGCAGGGCCGGCGCCGACGATCAGTACGTTCACGGCAGTTTCGGCTAGCCCGCGGGCCGGGTGATGTTGCGGCGGAGCTTGGCCACGGGGCCGGTGTGGTTGGCGATGGCCGCGGCGCTGCCGGACAGGGGCTTGTGCGCGCGGTGGACGGCCACGATGCCGCCGCTGAGGTTGCGGTAGGTGACCTTTTCCCAGCCGGATTCCTGCAGCCAGCCGGCCAGGTGGTCCTGGTCCGGCCACGCGCGGATGGACTCGGCGAGGTAGACGTAGGCGTCCGGGTTGGAGGAGACCTTCACGGCAATGGCCGGCAAGGCGCGCATGAGGTATTCGGTGTACATGGTGCGCCACAGCGGCACCACGGGCTGGGAGAACTCGGCGATGACGAGTTTTCCGCCGGGCTTGGTGACGCGAAGCATTTCGGCCAAGGCCTTCTTGGGCTCGTTGACGTTGCGGAGCCCGAAGGAGATGGTGGTGGCATCGAAGCTGTTGTCCGCGAACGGCAGGCGCGTGGCGTCACCGGCGATGAAGTTGATATCCGGGCGGCGGCGCTTGCCCACCTTGAGCATCCCCAGGGAGAAATCGCAGGCGATGACGTCGATCCCCGCATCCGCGTAGGGCTCGCTGGATGTACCCGTTCCGGCAGCGAGGTCCAGCACGCGCTGGCCCGCCTTCACGTCCATCGCTTCGACGACCACCCGGCGCCAGCGGCGCGTCTGTCCCATGGACAGGACATCATTCACGACGTCGTATTTGGGGGCGACGTCGTCAAACATCGTGGCTACTTCGTCCGGACGCTTATCCAAGGATGCTCGGTTCACCATGTCATTGTCTCAAATGTTGGGCGGACCCACGAACCACGGCGATTCTTTGGGCTGTGGGCTGAAAGCTGCACTGCGGCGTTTGCCCCAACAAGGTGCCGGCCGCTCTCGGGAGTACTGTTATCTCATCATGACGAGTACGTTCCGCACCTTGACAGTCCCTCTGGATGGAAGATCATTCTCCGGGGGGCTGCCGTCATTTCTGGTCCGGGACGATGTCCTCTGCTGGACCCGCCGCGAGGCCGGGCTGGTGGGCTTCGGCGAGATCGCCCGCTTCACCGCCACAGGGCCCGACCGCTTCCTGGAGGCCGACATCTGGTGGCGGCACCTGGTCCTCGAGGCGGAGGTCACCGACTTCGTGGAGTGCCCCGGCACCGGTCCGGTGGCCTTCGGCTCCTTCGCCTTCTCCAAGGTCTCCACCCACCGCTCACGGCTGATTGTTCCGGAAATCGTTGTGGGGGTCAGGGACGGCCGCGCCTGGCTCACCCAGTTAACGTTCGACGACGGCGAACTCACCGAGGCGGGCGCCCTCGCCGCCCTGCAGCGCTGGCTCGAGACCGACCCGCTGGACGTGGACCCTGTATACGACACCGAACCCCGGGACACCGCCGTCGTGCTTTCACCGGGTGCGCGCCCCGGCGGCGGCATGACCGCAGATCCCGGCGGCGGCATGACCGCAGATCCCGGCGCCGACGTCGTACCTAAACTTGAAACCGGATCGCTCAGCGAGCACGACTGGATGGCAGCGGTAGCCGCAGGCGTCGAGGAAATCCGGACCGGCAAGCTGGAGAAGCTGGTGCTGGCCCGGGACATCGTGGCCACGATTCCGGAGGGCGTGAACGCGGCGGAAATCCTGCGCCAGCTGGCCGTCCGCTACCGCGAATGCTGGACCTACGGCGTGGACGGCCTGGTGGGGTCGACCCCGGAAATGCTGATCCAGGTCGAGGGGCGGACCGCCCAGGCCCGCGTCCTGGCCGGAACCCTTGACCGGCGCGATGCCGAAGGGATGGACGGGCCGCCGCTGGAGTTCGCCGAGCGCGTGCTGGCGGGGTCCGAGAAGCAGCGGCACGAGCACGAGATCGCGATCCAGTCGCTCACCACCCAGCTGGCGCCGTTTTCCGAGGCCATGAACGCGCACAGCGAACCGTTCATCCTGGAGCTGCCAAACGTGTGGCACCTGGCGTCGGACGTGAAGGCCGAACTGACCGAGGTGGAGGGGCACGTGCCCACGTGCCTTGCGTTGATCAACGCGCTCCATCCCACGGCCGCCGTGTGCGGAACGCCCACCACCGTGGCCGGTGCGCTCATCCGCAAGCTGGAGCACATGGACCGCGGGCCATACGCGGGACCGGTGGGCTGGCTGGATGCGGCGGGGAACGGCGAATGGGGCATCGCGCTGCGCGGCGCCGTCGTCGAGGCGCCGGACACGGTGCGGCTCTACGCCGGCTGCGGCATCGTGGAGGGCTCGCACCCTGAAGCTGAGCTCGCCGAGACCTGGGCGAAGTTCCGTCCGATGCTCGAGTCGCTGGGCATCAAGAGCTAGAGCCGCGGCCCACCGGCGTGGCCGGCGTGCCCGTCCGTGGCCGGCGGCGTGCCCGTCCGGGCCGAGCGGGCCGCCTGGGCCGAGCGGGCCACCTGGGCCGAGCGGGCCGCCTGGGCCGAGAGTGCGGAGCGGGCCGCCTGGGCCGAGAGTGCGGAGCGGGCCGCCTGGACGGAGAGTGCGGAGCGGGCCGCCTGGGCCGAGAGTGCGGAGCGGGCCGCCTGGGCCGAGAGTCCGGGATTCCAGACAATGCTCCGGCGCGGGGTCTTGCGCTAGCCTCGATATTAGTTATCCAATAGTGAAACTAAGTTTTCTGTGATGCACATCTCTTATTCGGCGATACACTATAAGCCGTTTTAGTCACGCATACCCCTGCAACAAAAGGTAAGAAACTATGCAGCCCATGTCCTCCGCCACGGCAAAGCTGGCCGCCAAGGCAGCCGCAATTCTCGCCGTCGGCGCCCTGTCCCTCACGGCCTGCGGCGGCAGCTCCACCCCCGCAGCGTCCTCCGCGGGCGGCGTCCAGCTCATCAACGCCGGCAAGCTGACCGTTTGCTCCGACGTCCCCTACGAGCCGTTCGAGTTCCAGAAGGACGGCAAGATTGTCGGCTTCGACATGGACATCGCCGCCGAGGTCGCCAAGGACCTGAAGGCCGAGCTCAGCGTTGTGGACAGCTCCTTCGAGGCCATCGAAACCGGCACCGCCCTCACCGGCTGCGACGTTTCCATCTCCTCGGTCTCCATCACGGATACCCGCAAGGCCGTCATGGACTTCTCCAACCCGTACATGGACGACGACCTCACCCTCGTGGCCAGCGAAGCGTCCGGCATCAAGGACATCGACAGCGCCAAGGGCAAGAAGGTGGGTGTGCAGCAGGCCACCACCGGCGCCAAGTACGCGCAGGAAAAGGGCATCGACGCCCAGCAGTTCGAAGATTCCGGACTCCTGGTCCAGGCCCTCCAGGCCGGCACCATCGACGCCGCCCTCGGCAACCAGTCCGTCCTGGCCTACGCCATCAAGGACGACCCCAAGTACAAGCGCGTGGAAAACTACGCCACGGGCGAGAAGCTGGGCATCTCCATCAAAAAGGGCAACACCGCCATGGCGGACCAGGTCAACTCCACGCTCAAGCGCCTGACCGACGACGGCTCCTTGAAGAAGTACGAGACCACCTGGTTCGGCGAAGCCGCCAAGTAGCACACGCTCCAGAGACCTACGCAGCCGGGGCCCCGTTCAGCACCTGTTCATCAGCCTGTACGGGGCCCTCACTGCGCAAACGAATGTGAGAACACCATGGCAATGACCGCACGTCAACGAGCCAAAGTCAGCCTGTACGTCCAGGCCGGAATCTTCGTTGTGGCTGTGGCCGCGCTGGTTCTGGCCACGGACTGGAAGACCATCGGCACCAGCGTCTTCAACTTCGGCAAGATCGGCCCGATGTTCCCGGACATCTTCTTCTCCGGCCTCAAGAACACCCTCATCTACACGGCCCTCGGCTTCATCGTGGGCCTGTCCGGCGGCCTGCTGCTGGCACTCATGAAGCTCTCCAGCTTCCCGCTGTACCGCTGGCTCGCCACCGGCTACATCGAGTTCTTCCGCGGCATCCCCGCCCTGCTGGTGTTCATCGCCTTCGGCTACGGCGTGCCCCTCGCGTTCGGAGTGCAGTGGAACGTCACCATTGTGGTGATGATTTCGCTGGGCATGGTGGCCGCGGCCTACATCGCCGAAACGCTCCGCGCCGGCCTGCAGGCGGTGCCCAAGGGCCAGTTGGAAGCCGCCCGGTCGCTCGGCATGCCCCAGTGGCGCGCCATGGTGTCCATCGTGATCCCGCAGGCGTTCCGGATCGTGCTGCCGCCGCTGACCAACGAGGTCATCCTCCTGACCAAGGACTCCTCGCTGATCTACGTGCTCGGCCTCACCGCCTCGCAGTATGAGCTCACCAAGTTCGGCCGCGACGGCATCTCCAGCCTGGGCGCGGGGCTCACACCGCTCCTCGTGGCCGGTGCCTTCTACCTGGTGATCACCATCCCGCTGAGCCTTTTGGCCCGGAAGTTCGAAAGCCGCTCCGCGCGGACGAAGCGATAGGCAGGACAGTCATGAACGACGTCGTACACTCCTCCGGCAGCGCCGGTACCAGCGGTTCCGTCCATGCGGCCGGAGTTTCCCTGAAGGACCTCCGCAAGTCCTACGGCTCCAACGAAGTCCTCAAGGGCATCAGCCTGGACGTTGCCCCCGGCGAGGTTGTCTGCCTGATCGGCCCGTCCGGCTCCGGCAAGTCCACCCTGCTGCGGTGCGTGAACCTGCTCGAGCAGCCCAACGAGGGAACCATCCACGTGGGTGGTTTCGAGGCCACCGACCCGGACGTGGACATCGACAAGATGCGCCGCAAGGTGGGCATGGTGTTCCAGCAGTTCAACCTGTTCCCGCACCTGAACGCCCGGCAGAACTGCACCATCGCGCAGACCAAGGTGCTCAAGCGCGGGCAGGCCGAGGCGGACAAGGTGGCGCAGGCCAACCTCGACCGCGTGGGCTTGGGTCACCTGGCCGACCGCTTCCCGGACCAGCTCTCCGGCGGCCAGCAGCAGCGCGTGGCCATTGCCCGCGCGCTGAGCATGGACCCCGAGCTCATGCTGTTCGATGAGCCCACGTCGGCCCTGGACCCGGAGACCGTGGGCGACGTGCTGTCGGTCATGCGGAACCTGGCCAAGGAGGGCATGACCATGCTGGTGGTCACCCACGAGATGGGCTTCGCCCGCGAAGTGGCCGACCGCGTGGTCTTCATGGACGGCGGCGTAGTGGTTGAGGAAGGCATGGCCGAACAGGTCATCAGCGCCCCCACGCAGTCCCGCACCAAGGAATTCCTCAAGCGCGTCCTGGACCCGACGCACATCGACATCTCTAGTTAGGCTCCTGCTTTCGACGCGTAAGTGCCCCGGCGCTACGCAAATGCCCTGGCGCACCTGGAATCCCGGGTGCGCCAGGGCATTTGCGCGTCATGGGGCATTTCGCGCATCGAGAATCGCGGAACGGGCACGACGGCGGGGCACCCCGCCCGCTGCCAACATGCGTTCCAGCCTGCCGGGTTCCATCAGGTCGGCCCAGTCCCACCGCACCACCTTGAAGCCGGCGGCGCGGATACGGTTCTCACGCCCCTTTTCGTCCACCACCGCCTGGGACGGCGTGCGCCCCTTGAGGTACTCCGGTTTGACGTACTTGGCCACGCCGTCGAACTCCCCCACCACCTTTGCCTGTTTCCAATAGAAGTCCGCGTAGCCCGCCAGGCCGTCAGAGTCGTAGATCGCCTGCTGCAGGACCGGTGGTTCGAAACCGGCCACGTGCATCAGCGAGCGGCTGTAGGATTCCCCCGCCGACCCGGAAAGAGGATCCGCGAACGACAGCGCCGCGCGGATCCTCCTTTGCGCTGCGCCGGTGTAATTCGACCCGATGCCGGCCGTCAGATTATCCAAGGTCAGGGCCCGCAACCCGCTAGTGCGGTCCGGCTTGAGCACATGGTCCAAGGGCACGGCAGCCTCGGTGAATGGGGTGAACGCGGCAAGATCCAGAACGGTCCGGATGCGGTCCGTGACCAGCAGGCCCTCCCGCCGGACAACTGTCAGGCCTGACGGATCAGCGAAGTAGCGGCGGACACCGGCGCGGGACCGGCCGCCGTCGTTCTTCAGCGTCAGTGCCTGAACGGGATGGCGCACACCCATCGTGGGAATCTTCCACACGCTTGCCGCGGAGTGCCGGGCAAAAACGGTGGGGCTGTGGTGCGTTTCCGCAGCAGCCTGGACACGGAGCCGGTACTGTTCCCAGGGCACGAGTTCACGCCAGGCCGGCCCGTCTACGTACACCCCGTGCCGGATTCTCACGAGCGCACCCGACGCTGCACGCCGAGCCAGGTCCTTCGCTGTCAGTCCGTGCAGGAGGCGGTCGCGGGCGAGGAGGAGCATTGGGAGATCGTTCATACGTTCAAGATGCCAACGGCGCGGCCCGGGTGACAGCTGCGGACGCCTGCATGTGGATAAGGCGCCCATTTTCGACGCGTAAGTGCCCCTGCGCTACGCAAATGCCCTGGCGCACCAGAAATTCCGGGTGCGCCAGGGCATTTGCGCGTCGCCAGGGCATTTGCGCGTCGCCAGCCGGTGTGCGCGTCGCCAGGCAGTGCGCCGCGGCGGGGTCAGCCTGCGAGCACGCTACGCGCGGCTTCCCCCACCGCGGCCTTGATGCGGCCGTGCAGCTTCCGGAGGCCTGCCCGGTCCGTGCGGACCTCAATAATGCTGCGCCCCGACGACGGCGCGGCGAGCGCCTTGGCGAGCTCCGCCGTCGTACTTACCGCGCAATGTTCGACGCCGTATGCTGCGGCGAGCGACGAAATGTCCACTTTGTGCGGGGTACCGAAGAGGCGTTCGACGGCGTTCCCGTACGTCCCGGATTCCTGCACGGCGCCGTGCTCCAGGAGGTTGAAGATGGCGCCCCCGGCGTCATTCAGGACCACGATGCGCAACAGCGGGTCGTTCTCGGCGAAGCCCAGGAGGAGGCCGCCGGCGTCGTGCAGGAATGTGACGTCGCCGAGGAGCAGCGTGGTTTCCTGCCGGCCGCCCCACGCGATGCCCGTCGCGGTGGAGATGGTGCCGTCGATTCCGGCGAGGCCGCGGTTGGCGAAGACGGTGGCGTGCGGCTCGGGTGCGGGCTGGCCGGCGAGGTCCACGTCGCGGATGCCGTTGGAGGAGCCCAGCATCAGCTGCCCGCGTGCGTGCTTCCACACCAGGGCCCCGACGGCCGGGCCCGTCGCGGCCGGTTCCTCGGACAGCGCCTGGTCGAGCGCATGCTGGGCGGCGGCACCGGCCAGCAGCCAGGCATCCAGCCACTCCGACGAGCCGCGGCCCGAGAAGTCGGCGAGGTCACTGAGGTTGTCCAGCGGAAGCTCGGTCCTGCGGCCCGGCTCGTACCAGGCCACGGGAAGCGGCTGGTAGAGGGCCGAGGGGACGTCGGCGCGGGCCAGCAGCGCAGAGACCGGGCGGGACAGGGTTGGCCGGCCGAACAGGACGACGCGCTCGATCGGCTGGGCGGAGTCCGGGCCGAAATGCTCCAGCAGTAGCCGGTAGGGACCCACGGCATTGGGCCCGAAGCGCGAGTTGGAGGATGGTTCGGCCAGTAGCGGCAGGCCGTGGGCGCGGGCGAAGGCCTCGGCGACCGGGCCGGCGTCGTGCCCTGCCAGCACCACGGTGCGCCGTTCCGCCAGCGTGGCCGGTGCGGGCGCGAGGGTGAGCGGCTCCGGTCCGCGTCCGATCTGCCACGTCCTTCGGCCGGTTGCCTCCGGCAGGTGGTCGCCAGGCGGCGGGACCAGCGGATCGCGGAAGGCCAGGTTCAGCTGCACCGGCCCGGGCGGGGTGTCCTCGAAGACTCCCGTCGCCGCGCTCAGCGCGGTCTCCACAGCACGCTGCGGGTTTGTGCCGGCGGGGACGTCGACGGCGAACCGGACGTGCTCGCCGAAGAGGTCCAGTTGGTCCGTGGTCTGGTTGGCGCCGGTCCCCCGCAGCTCGTCGGGCCGGTCGGCGGAGAGCACCACCAGCGGAACAGCGGCGTGGTTGGCCTCCATCACGGCCGGCAGCAGGTTCCCGACGGCGGTGCCGGACGTGGTGAGCACGGCCACCGGCGCCCCCGTGGACAGGGCCAGGCCCAAGGCTGTGAACCCGGCCGAGCGCTCGTCGATCCGGACCAGGAGTTCCACGCGGCCGGCAGCGTCGGCTTCGGCGAGCGCGTAGGCCATGGGCGCGGAACGGGAACCGGGCGAGACCACCACGTAGCGGACGCCGCCGTCGAGCAGGGTTTTGACAGCGACCCGGGCGGCCTGGATTGCAGTCAGGGTGTCGGATCCTGAGTCGGCCGGAGCACCCGTGGGGTCGCCTTCGGACAGCGGGGCATCATCGGCGGCGGCATAGGCGTTGTTCGGGTCCAGCGGGTTCTCAGAAGTCACCAATCAAGTCTCCCACCAACCCAAACGCTCTCTCACATCCTGCCGCTTCACCCCAAACGCTCTCTCACTGTCTTCGACGCAGTGAGAGAGCGTCCCAGGAAAACCGACCAGAAATGAGAGAGCGTCGCAGGAAAACCGACCAGAAGTGAGAGAGCGTCGCCGAAGGAGGGCGGGGCTCACACGAGTTAGGTAAACTGCAGCAAAGCAGTGATTACCCACCCGGAGGATCAGCCCATGAACCGCAAGGCCACCGCACTGGACGTCGCCAAGCTGGCGGGCGTCTCGCGCA
Organism: Arthrobacter sp. PvP103; assembly: GCF_017833075.1. Lineage (NCBI taxonomy): Bacteria > Bacillati > Actinomycetota > Actinomycetes > Micrococcales > Micrococcaceae > Arthrobacter > Arthrobacter sp. PvP103. Next base: position 1,240,275 of record NZ_JAFIBQ010000001.1, read on the forward strand.
GCGCAGTGTCGCTCGTGCTCAACGGGCGGGGCGACGGCAACGTGGCCCTCGAGAGCCAGCAGCGCATCCGGGAAGCCGCGGCAGCGCTGAACTACACGCCAAACGCCATCGCGCTGAGCCTGCGCAACCAGCGGTCGCGGGTCATCGGGATTGTCTCCGACGAAGTGGTCACCAGCCCGTTCGACGGCAACATCATCGCCGGAGCGGATGCCGTGGCCCGGTCCCAGGGCTTTGTGACTGTGGTGATGGATACGGAATCGGACGAGGCCCGGGACGAGGGCGCCGTGGCCACCCTTCTGGACCGCCAGGTGGACGGGCTGATGTACGTCACGGTGGGACTGCGCCCCCTGCACGTCCCGCTCAACATGTTGCAGGTGCCGTCGATCCTGGCCAACTGCTTTGATGACCGCCCAGGGGCCGGTGTTCCCGCCGTCATCCCCGATGAGGTCCGCGGCGGGCGGGAAGCCGCCGAACACGTGATGTCGCTGGGACACCGGGACATCGCCTTCCTTGCCGGCGACTCCCTTACCCCCGCGGCGCCCCGCCGGATCGAGGGCTACCGCGAAGCGTTTGGCGCCGCGGACATGCCCGTCAACGGGGACCGCGTCCTCCAGGTGGGCTGGGACATCGATGCCGGTTTCCACGGCGCCATTAAGCTCCTCGACGGCGTGGAGCCGTCCGCCCGTCCCACCGCGATCCTGTGCGCCAACGACCGCCTGGCCATCGGCGTCGTACTGGCCTGCTACCGGCTGGGGCTCAGCGTTCCGCATGACGTGTCGGTCATGGGTTATGACGACGAATTCCGCATCGCCAAGAACATGGTCCCGGCGCTCAGCACCATGGCCCTCCCGCTCCGGGAGATGGGCGCGGCAGCCATGACGGCGCTCCTCGCCGACGTGGGGTCCGCACCGAACGGAAAGCACGACGGCGGCGGCCCGGCTGCCGCCGCCGGCTCCGGTACCGGCGCTGGGACCGACGCCGTCCACCACGCGGTGACGATGGTTCCGTGCCGGCTGGTGGTCCGGGATTCCACGGGCCCCGTCCCGGCCGGCCGCTAAGGCCCGGCCGGGACGGCCAGGCGCTAAGAAGGCTGCCCGAGTTCCCAGACCTCGGCCGTCGCACCGGCGGGAAGCAACAGCTGCCACTCTTCACCGGCAGCCGGGTAGGCGCGCATCGTTGTGGCCACGGAACCGCTCCTGTACACCTCCACCAGTGAGGCATCCACGAACACGCGCAGTTCCTCCCCCGGCTCGACGGTTCCGCTGAACACGGTTTGGCGGGTACCGTCCCCCACAAGCAGGAGTTCGACGGCGGTGTCCCCGCCGCCTGCGCCGGACTCGCCCGGGCCTGCGGTCACCAGGGCCTCGGCAAACGGCGGCAGCTGGACGGTTCCTCCGGCCCGGCTGGCCGTATGCGCTCCGCGGTAGGCATCGATTTCGGGGGCGGGGCTGACCACCAGGGCGCCGTCCACGACTGAGAGCTCACGCGGGAACGTCAGGACTCCGGCCCAGCCGGCGGCGTCGATGTCGTCCTGGCTGCGGCCGCGGCGTCCGTCCCGGCCCGGGCCCTCGTTGGCCCAGCCCCACAGCAGGGCCCGGTCCTCCAGGGCCACCACCTGCGGAGCGTAGAAGTCGCGTCCGTGGTCTGACTTGCCGCCGCCCCGGGGCGTGAAGACGGGCAGCCCGGTAACCGGGTCCTCGGTCAGCGAACCGATCAGGTGGCCCACACCATTGGCGTGTTCGTGTGCGTCGCCGGAGAGCCACAGCGAGAACATCATCAGCCAGGTTCCGGAATCCCCGAACGAGTCCGCCGAGTCCCCCGCGGCGGCGAAAGACTCAGGCACGCGCACCAGCTGCGGGCACTCCCAGATCTCGGCCGGCGTGAACTTCGAGGCCACGGGGTTCTCCGAGGTCAGCCAGATGCCCTGGTATTTCCAGTCGGTCAAGTCCTCCACCGTGTACAGGAGCAGTGCGGCGTGCCCGTTGGCGAGGCCGGCACCCTGCATGGCGTACCGCTTGCCGTTGAACCTGAAGATGAACGGATCCCGCACTGCGGTCACCTGACCGTCGGCGGGCATCGTTGCCGCTACATGGCCGGTCTGCTCCCAGTAGACCAGGTCTGCCGAACCGCGGGCGATGACCACCTCTGAGTGGCCGCCGTCGCTGCGGACGCCGGAGTACGCGGCGGTGGGAACACCGCCGTCGTCCGTCACCACCCCGGTCCAGCAGCCGTACTCGTCCGGGCCGCCGCGTTGCGGGCGCAGCGCCACCGGGTGCTCCTCCCAGCGCACCAGGTCGGCGGAGCTGACGTGGCCCCAGGCGATCCGGTGGTGCCGGGCGGAGTCCGGGTTGTACTGGAAGAACACGTGGTAGCGGCCGTTGATGAAGCTGACGCCGTTGGGGTCGTTGATCCAGCCCTGTGCGGGACGCGGGTGGAACCGCGGGAAGGCGGGGTCGGGGTGGTGGGCGGCGACGTCGTCGAAACGGACGGCGGCGAGGTCCGGGGAGGGCATGGCGGGGCCTTTCGGTGGGTAGGTTATTTTCCGGTGCCGGCCGTGAGGCCGTCCTGGAGTGCGCGCTGGCCGAACATAAAGACCACCAGCGCCGGAATCATGGACAGGACCACGCCCGCGAGCACCACGGAGATGCTGCCGGTTCCCAGGTTGCCCTGGAGCGAGACGAGTCCCAGCGGGAGCGTGAAGTTTTGCTCGGAGATGGTCAGGATGAGCGGCCGGAAGAACTCGTTCCAGTGAAAGTTGAATGCGAGGATTCCCACGATCGCCATGCCGGGCATCGCCAGCGGCGCATACACGGAACGGAATGTACGCCAGGGCGAGGCGCCGTCGATCGAAGCCGCTTCGGCCAGCTCTGCCGGCAGCCCCATGAAGTACTGGCGCATCAGGAAGGTGCCGAACGCCGTCGGAATGGCCGGCAGGATCAGCGCGAGCAGCGTGTCAGACAGGCCCATGCCGCGGATCAGCATAAAGACGGGGACGATCGTGACCTGCACCGGCACCATCATGGTGGCGAGCACAGTCGAGAAGAGGGCGCCGCGGCCGCGGAACTTCAGGTGCGCGAACGCATAGCCTGCCAGCGCTGCGGACACCATTTGGCCCACCGCGATCAGTCCTGTCACCAGGGCGCTGTTGAGGACGAGCAGGAAGATATTTAGCTGCTGGAATACTTCCCCGTAGGACGTGAAGTCGGGGTTCCAGGGGATGAACGACGGCGGGAGCTTGAAGGATTCCGACGGCGACCGCAGCGAGGTGGACAGGGTCCACAGCACCGGGCCCAGCGTCAGGGCGGCCGCGATCACCAGCAGGGCGATGCGGATGAGAAAGGCCCAGTTGAACCGGCGCCGGTTGGCTGGCGTTTCCGGGAGGCCTTCGGACAGCCGGGGGGAATGTCCGGCCAGGCCGTGGTCTGTTGTGGTTGTCATGGCTGGCCTTACTGGTAGAAGACGAATCGTTTGCTGAGCCGGAACTGCGCGGCTGTGATGGCCATGATGATCAGGGTGAGCAGCACCCCGATGGCGGACGCCTGACCGAATTCGAGCCGCTGGAAGGCCGATTCGAAGATGACCATGACGGCCGTGCGGGTGGAGTCACCGGGGCCGCCGCGGGTCAGCACATAGGGCTGGTCGAACACCTGCAGGGCGCTGATGATGGCCATCACCGAGGCCACCAGCGTCGTGGGGCTCAGCAGCGGAAGCGTCACATGCAGGTGCTTGCGCCAGCCCGTGGCGCCGTCGATCGCTGCCGCTTCGTATGTCTCCACCGGAATGGAGGCCAGGCCGCCGATAAACAGCAGGAAGGAAAACCCGAAGTTCTGCCATACATAAACCAGAATCACGACGGCGGCGGACCCGCCCGGCGTGGTCAGCCACGGCACGGCGGGGATGCCCGCGAGGGACAGGAACCAGTTGACCACGCCGAACTGTTCGTTGAAGAGGTACCGCATGAAGATGGACACGGAGGCCGCCGACAGGATCAACGGAAAGAAGAAGGCGGAGCGGAAGAACACGCGCAGCCAGGCCGGCATTTTCTCCTGCACCATGATGGCCAGCGCCAGGGCGAGCCCCAACTGGAGGGCTACGGCCACCACCACGAACACGATGGTGTTCAGGAAGGACACCCGGACGGTGGGGTCCTGGACCACTTCGGAGAAGTTGTCGAAGCCCACGAACGTCGGCGCGGAGATGATGTCCCAGCGGAAGAAGGCGAGGACCACCGACGCCACAATCGGGATCAGGGTGAACAGGCCCATGCCGAGGATCGTGGGGCCCAGGAAGACCCAGGCCAGCCAGCGCTGGGTGTGCCTGGAGCCGGCGCTCGGTGCCGTGGCGTCTTTGGCGGACGGGGCATCCGGCGCTGCCGGCCCGGCGGCCCGCTTCGGCCGCTCCCGGTGCGGGGTGGTGGTGCTCATGACTGCCTCCTCAGGGCCAGTTCAAGGTCGCGCTGCATGGAGGCGAGGGCCTGTTTGAGCTGGCGCTCGTCGCCGCTGACTGCGAGCGATACGTTCTTCATCAGGGCCGTTTCAACGGCCGCCTGCTGGGGTGGTGCCGGAATGGGGCCGGTGGTGGGGAAACGGTCCAGGGTGTCGTAGAAGACCTTCCAATGGGCAGGCCCCTTGCCCGCGTAAAGCTGCTCGTTCACCATGGAGCGGCGCGCCGGCGTCGTAATCGGGTTGGGGAAAATCAGTTCCATGGCCTCGCGGCTGGAACTGAACTTGATCCATTCCCAGGCGGCGTCCTTGTCCTTCGCGGTCTTCATGATCGCGTAGCCCGCGGTGCCGAACTGGTGGCGCTGGGTCTTCCAGCGCGGGAAGAACTGGACGTCGAAATCGCTTTCGCCCATCCCGGCCTCGTGCAGGCCCTGCACCCAGTAGCCGCCGGCCGGGGTGGTCCCGATGCGGTTGGATGCGAACAGTCCCACCAGTGAGCTGCCGCCGCCTTCCTCGGGGCGGACGCCCAGCCCGTCCTTGACCAGTCCGCGGAGGTAGTCGAAGGACTCGAACACGCGGTCGTCATTGGCGTTGGGTTCCAGCCACTGGTAGCCGCCGGAGCGGAGGCCGCGGGAGGGATCGTTGGCGTAGAAGCCGTCCCAAAGCCACTCTCCACCGGCGGACCTGGTCTCCTTCAGGAAGCTGGTGTCGTTCGCGTAGAGCCACGGCACCACTCCGCCGAAGAGCCGGTTGGTCCAGTAGTAGGGCGTGAAGTCCGAGGTCCGGGCTTTCCGCATAGCGGCGAGGCTGTTGCGGAAGTCCATGTGGGTCCAGTCATCCGCCGGGCGCTCCAATCCTGCCTGCGCGAACGCGGTGGTGTTGTAGTACATGTTGGCGGCGTTCCAGTCCATCGGGAGCTGATACAGGCTGCCCTTGTACATGAAGGCCTCCACCAGGCTGGGGTGGACGTCGTCGAAGAACTCGGCCATGTCCGCGGCGTCGCGGCGCACGTACTCGTCCAGCGGGTGGGCAAGCTTTTCAGCGAACAGCTGGGCGCCTTCAGTGGCCACGTAGACCACATCCGGCGGGGTGCCCGCGGCCACCATGGTGAGGATCTTGGTGAAGAAGTCCTTCCAGTCGACGGCCTGGATGGCCTGGACTTTGACCCTGATCTCCGGGTGGAGGCGGGTGAAGGCGTCGATGGCGCGCTGGCGGGCGGCGGCGTCCGCGGCGGTGCCCATGATGGCGATACTGAGGCTGTTGTCCCCTCGGCCCGGAATGTCCGATCCGGAGAGCCGCGGCCAGGACGCCACGGTTGCTCCGATGATTCCCGCGCCCAGGGCACCAAGGGCGGTACGACGGGTGATTTCCCGCAGGTGCCCGTTTGTGGCTCCGGTCATGTCAATTTCCTTCCTAACACGTGTTAGGAACTGTAGATTGCCGACCTAACACGTGTCAAGCGTCACAATGCCACGATGCGTAATGCGACGCTCTCTCACTTCCGGCCGCTTTTCCCCGGACGCTCTCTCACTTCCGGCCGCTTTTCCCCGGACGCTCTCTCACTTCCGGCCGCTTTTCCCCGGACGCTCTCTCACTTCCTGAGGCTTTTCCCCGGACGCTCCCTCACTTCCTGCCTATCCAGCAAATGAGAGGGTCCTGGGATCCTCGCGCACTCCACAGCGGGACGCTAAGCGCATAGACTCGAGGGAAAGGAGAGATTGACATGGCAAAGGGTCCTACGGTTTATCACGTTGCTGAGCGGGCAGGCGTCTCCATCGCCACAGTGTCATTCACCTTCAGGCAGCCCGAGAAGGTAAAGGCGTCTACGCGTGAGCTGGTCCTCGCCGCCGCCAAAGAACTTGGCTACGTGCCCAGCGCCAGCGCGCGTGGCCTGGCCCGCGGCCGGACGGGTGCGCTGGGGCTATTTGCCTACGACTTCCTTCTGGACCCGGCCGACAGCATTCAAGGACGGGACCCGCAGGGCCACGACCCCGCACAGACAGACTCGGAACGCCAGAACGAGGATCTTCGGCTGTTTCCGCTGTATGTGGACGAGGTCCAGCGGGGAGTTGAGCTCGAATGCTGGCGCCGCGGGCAGGCACTGCTGGTCGGCGGCGGCAATCCGGAAAACAACGAGGCCGTGCTGTCCGACATCGCCGGCCGGGTCGACGGGCTGGCCGTTTTCCCCCGGTCGGTGCCCAGCGAAGCACTGGCGCGGATCGCCGGGCGCATTCCAGTCGTCGAAGTCTCTGAGAGTGCGCTTCACCCGGAGTTGGATCACGTCACCGTGGACAACGCTTCGGGCACGCGGGCGATTACCGAGCACCTGCTCACCGAGCACGGCATGAAGAGGCTGATGTTCCTGGGCGGGATGCCGTCCTCGGACAACGATGAACGGCTCGCGGCTTTCCTCGCGGCGCTGCGCGATGCAGGGCTGACACCCGTACGCGAGCCGGACTATCCGTGCGGTGGCGAGCAGGCCGTTGCAGAGGTTATCGCGGCGGTATGCCGGGAAAACGCAGTGCCTGACGCCATCGTGTGCGCCACCGATCAGGACGCGCTTGTGGTGCTGGACGCGCTGGCAGCTGCCGGCGTCAAGGTCCCGATGGACGTTGCCGTGACCGGATTTGACGGCATCGCCGCCGGCAGGGTGGTCCGGCCTTCCCTGACCACCGTCCGGCAGCCCATGGAACAGATGGGCCGCGCCATGGTCGAACTGCTGCTGGACCGCCTGGACCACCCGGACAAGCCCCCGGCTTCGTTGCGACTGCCCGTCCGCGTCGTGCTGCGCGAGAGCTGCGGCTGCCGGCCGGACTAAGCCGGACACAGCCCAAACAAAGGGCGTAGTGGCGGCCGCCGCGCGCGACCGCCGCGCGGGGCCGCCGCGCGCGGCCGCCGCGCGGGGCCGCCGGGGCCGCGGCGCCGCCGGGTGGCACTCCCCGTCGTCGTTTTGCTTTCTGAAAAACCAGGCGCGGCGCCGCTTACTGCACCGCAGCGGGCGCCGCGGTCATGCCCCCTGCACCGGACTGTGCATCAAATTTCTTCGGCCAACTGTTGCCAAGGTCACATTCAATGCGCTTAGATTGACCCAGTAATAGAAATCAAAGCGCTTAGATATTTGTATGGGTGGCCTCGCAGCCCCTGCCAGTACACAGCCCGCCGCGACGACAGTTCACGCGGGACCCACGAAAGGAACAATGATGATCCGTCCGAACGCAACGAAGGCAGCTGCCATAGGCCTCGCCGCAGCGCTGCTGATGACCGGCTGCGGCAGGGACACCGCGGGTTCGTCCCCAGCGTCATCGGCCAAGCCCATTGCCTCAGGCCAGGCATCCGGCACCATTACCCTGTGGGCCCAGGGCAGCGAAGGCGAAGCCCTTCCGGCACTGCTCAAGGAGTTCGAGGCCGAGAATCCCGGCGTCAAGGTCAACGTCACAGCCATCCCCTGGGACGCGGCCCTCAGTAAGTACCAGACCGCCATCGCCGGCGGGACGACGCCGGACGTCGCCCAGATGGGCACCACCTGGATGGGCGATTTCGCCAACTCGTTCGATGCCACGCCCAAAGAGATCGACGCAAGCGACTTCTTCCCCGGCTCGGTGAAGTCAACCGAAGTCGAAGGAACCACCTACGGGGTGCCGTGGTACGTCGACACCCGCGTGGTCTACTACCGCAGCGACCTCGCGGAGAAGGCCGGCATCACCAAGGCGCCCGAAACCTGGGATGACTTCAAGGCCCTTGCCAAGGGCCTTCAAGAGAAGGCCGGGGCAAAATACGGGGTTCAACTGCCCGCCGGCGTCGCCGGCTCCTACCTCGACACCCTCCCGTTCCAGTGGTCCAACGGCGCGAAGTTGATGAACGACGACGGCACCAAGTGGACCCTCGACACTCCGGAAGCGGCAGAGGCCCTGAAGTATTACTCCAGCTTCTTCGCTGATGGGCTCGCGTCCAAGGCTGTCTCCACGGGAACCACTGCCGAGGCCTCCTTCGTGGACGGTTCCGCCCCCATGATGATCAGCGGTCCCTGGCACGTCGGCCTGCTCAACAAGGCCGGCGGGGCAGGATTCGAGGACAAGTACAAGGTTGCCCCGATGCCCAAGGCGAAGACCTCAACGTCCTTCGTCGGCGGCTCCAACATGGTGGTGTTCAAGAAGTCAGAGAACCGCGATTCTTCCTGGAAGCTCCTGCAGTGGCTGTCCAAGCCCGAGGTCCAGCTCAAGTGGTACAAGGCCACCGGCGACCTCCCTTCGCAGCAGGGTGCCTGGAAGGACCAGTCCCTGGCAGGAGACAGCAAGCTCTCGGTCTTCGGCGACCAGCTCAAGACCACCAACAACCCGCCGGCCGTTTCCACCTGGACCCAGGTTGCCGCCGCCGCCGACAGCGAAATCGAACAGATCGTCAAGGCCGGCAAGGACCCCGCGGAGGCACTGAAGTCCCTGCAGCAGGCCGCAGATTCGATCGGCACCGGGAAGTAACAGTGGCCACCACCACAAACGCGATGCCTGCCGGCACCAAAAATGCCGGCAGGCCACCGGCCCGTGCCAGGGTCCGTGCAGGGCAGACGCGGCGCCGCCGGAACGCGCTCACGGCGTGGCTGTTCGCGCTGCCGTTCGTGCTCATCTTCGGTGTGTTTATGCTGGGTCCGCTGGTCTCGTCGTTCCTGATGTCCTTCACGGACTTCACCAGCCGCGACATCGAAAACCCCTTCGCGGTGGGATTCGTCGGGCTCGAGCAGTATGCCGCCCTCTTCCGGAATCCGCAGTTCCTGCACTCGGTGCTCAACACGGCCTATTTCGTCGCTGCCGGGATCCCACTCACCACGGTCCTTGCCCTCGCGCTGGCAGTGGCCCTGAACAACGGCATCACCCGCTTCCGCACGGCCTTCCGTGTTGGCTTCTACACGCCCGTGGTCACCAGCATTGTGGCCGTCGCCGTCGTATGGCGGTTCATCCTCCAGCCTGACGGACTGCTGAACGTCATTCTCGGCTGGGTGGGCATCGCGGGCCCGGACTGGCTGAACAGCACCACGTGGTCCATGCCGGCCCTGATCCTGCTGGCCGTCTGGCGGAACCTGGGCACGCTCATGATCATCTTCCTGGCCGGGCTGCAGGCCGTCCCGGGCGACATCCTCGAAGCCGCCGAAGTGGACGGCGCCAACGCCTGGCAGCGGTTCATGCGGATCACCTTGCCCATGCTGCGCCCCACGCTGCTGCTGGGAACCGTCCTGCTTTCGGTCGGCTTCCTGCAGTTCTTCGAAGAACCGTTCGTGATGACAAAGGGCGGCCCGCTGGATTCGACCCTGTCCGTCAGCTACTTCACGTACAACCAGTTCGGGTTCGGCAAATACGGACTGGCCTCCGCGGCCAGCTATGTGCTCTTCGTGGCCATCGCGCTGTTGAGCCTGCTGCAGTTCCGAGCCCTCCGATCCAAGGACTGAGGACCGATCCCCATGACGATCCCTGACACATCAGCACCGCTTCCCGTCACCGCAGCACCCGTTACGCCGGAACCGGAAAATGCGCCGCCCGCCAGAACCAAATCCAACGCACGACGGCGGTCCGGCCGCCGCGCTCCGGCGCGCCGCACGCTGACCTACGCCGTCCTGGTGGTCGGCGTGTCCGCCACCCTCCTGCCGTTCGTTTGGATGTTCCTCGGCGCGTTCAAGACCCAGGGCGAACTGCTCCGCCGGCCCATCACCTGGTGGCCCGAGCAGCCCACGCTGGACAACTTCCTGATGTGGTTCAACGAGCTGCACATCGGCACGTTCTTCCTGAACAGCGTGGTGGTGGCCGTGTTCACCGTCCTCGGCAACCTGCTGTTCTGCTCCATGGTGGGCTACGCATTGGCCAAAATGGACTTTCCGGGCAAGCGCTTCCTGTTCCTGCTGGTCATGGTCATGCTCATGGTCCCGGGCGTTGTCACGTTTGTGCCGCTGTTCGTGATGGTGAGCAAGCTGGGCCTGGTCAGCACCTACCCGGCACTGATCCTGCCGTTCCTGGCGGCCCCGATGGGCGTGTTCCTGATGCGCCAGTTCATCATGGGCATCCCGGACTCCCTGATCGAAGCTGCCCGGATCGACGGCGCCGGCGAACTCCGCACGTTCCTGCGGATCGTCATGCCCCTGTGCGGGCCGCCGCTGGCCACCCTCGGCATCCTGACCTTCCTCGGGTCCTGGAACAACTTCCTGTGGCCGCTGGTGGTGGCGCAGACCGAGGACATGTACACCCTGCCGGTGGCCCTGTCCCTGTATTCCACCGGCCAGAACGCCACCGACTACGGCCTGCTCCTCGCCGGATCGGTCCTGGTGATCACGCCCATCATCCTGCTGTTCGTTTCCCTGCAGCGCTACTTCATCCAGGGCGTCGCAGCCACCGGCATCAAGTAGGCCGCCTTCTCCCCTGCCCTTCCAGACTTCACCTGACGCAAGAGAGCACCCATTGACTTCACAGACCCGCACCAGCCCGCGCCCCGGAAACCCGCGCCCCGGAAACCCCCGCCCCGGAAACCCCGGCAACAGCACCCAAACCGCCGGCACCGGCCCCGCCACCTCCGTGGCGGCCGACGGCACACGGTACCGGGACCTCAACGGCAACGGGATCATGGATCCCTTCGAGAACCCTGGACTCAGCCCGCACGAACGCGCAGCCGACCTCGTGGCCCGGCTCAGCCTCGAAGAAAAGGCCGGGCTCATGTTCCACACCGTGATTGAGACCGGACCGGGCGGATCCCTGCTCGAGACTCCCGGAAACATCAGCAAGTCGCCCACCAGCACGGTGATCCTGGGCAAGTTCATGAACCACTTCAACATTCACGCCTTGGGCACCGCCCGGGAGGCCGCGATGTGGAGCAACGCCCTGCAACAGCTTGCGGCACAGACCCCGCACGGCATTCCGGTCACGATCTCCACAGACCCCCGCCACGCCTTCATCGAGAACTCCGGCGTATCGTTCACCGCCGCCCACTTTTCCCAGTGGCCCGAGCCGATCGGCCTGGCCGCCGTCGGCAGTGCCGAGCTAATCCGCCGCTTCGCCGAGATCGCCCGCACGGAATACACCGCCGTCGGCATCCGTGCCGCCCTGCACCCGACCGTCGACCTCGCCACAGAGCCACGCTGGTGCCGGCAGGCCGGAACCTTCGGGCAGGACTCCGAGCTCAGCTCGAAGTACGTCGTCGAATACCTTCAAGGATTCCAGGGCGACGAGCTCGGTCCGGACAGCGTTGCCTGCACCACCAAGCACTTCCCGGGCGGCGGTCCGCAGCGCGACGGCGAAGACGCACACTTCCCCTACGGCCGGGAACAGGTCTACCCCGGCGGCCGCTTCGACGAGCACCTGGCTCCGTTCCGGGCGGCCATCGCGGAAAAGACCAGCGCCATCATGCCCTATTACGGCATGCCGATCGGCGTCGAGCTGGACGGCGAGCCGGTGGAGGAAGTCGGCTTCGGCTACAACAGGCAGATCATCACCGACCTGCTCCGGGACAAGCTCGGCTACGACGGCGTGGTCCTCAGCGACTGGGAGCTGGTCAACGACAACATCGTTGGCGAGCAGGTGCTGCCGGCGCGGGCCTGGGGCGTTGAAGAGCTCACCGCGCCCGAGCGGATGCTGAAGATCCTCAACGCGGGCGTGGACCAGTTCGGCGGCGAGGAATGCACCGAGCTGCTCCTTGGCCTGGTCCGGGACGGCCTGGTCAGCGAGGAACGAATCGATGAGTCCGCGCGCCGCCTGCTGCTGGTCAAGTTCCAGCTCGGCCTGTTCGACAACCCCTTCGTGGACGAGGACGCAGCGGCCGAAATAGTTGGCAACCCCGAGTTCCGGCGTGAGGGCCACCGCGCGCAGGCAACGTCCGTCACGGTGCTGGCCAACGGAACGCACGACGGCGGGACGGCCCTGCCGCTGACCGGCTCACCCGCCGTCTACGTCGAAGGAATGGACCCGCTGAGTTTCGACGGTTTCGGGACTGTGGTGCAGGACCCGGATCAGGCCGATGTTGCCGTGATCCGGCTGCACTCCCCCTGGGACCACCGCGACGATCTGTTCCTGGAACAGCACTTCCACGCAGGAAGCCTGGACTTCCCGCCCGGGCTGGTCTCCCGGCTCCGGACCCTGGCCGCGAAGGTTCCGCTGATCATCGACGTGCGGTTGGACCGTCCAGCCATCCTCACCCCGTTGGCGGGGTTCGCTGCGGCCCTGGTGGGCACCTTCGGCGTCTCGGACACGGCCCTCCTCGATGCCCTGTTCGGACGCATTGAGCCGCAGGGCAGCCTTCCCTTCGATATTCCCAGGTCCATGGACGCCGTACGTGGTTCACGCTCGGATGTCCCCGGAGACACCGCCGATCCCCTCTTCCGGTTCGGGCACGGCCTGCGGCTACCCGCGGCGCCCAACGCCGGAGCCGCCGCTGCTACACAGTCAGGACTGAGCTCATGAACAAGCGCTTTGATGCCACCCCGGGATTCTCCATCGCCACCCGGCGCCAACTCCTCGCCGGTGCGGCTGCCTTTGCCGTCACCGGGCTCGCCGCCGCCACGGCGCAACCCGGCCTGGCAGCGTCCGGCGCGCAGTCGCCGTCGTACTTTTCACGCGCACGAAACCTGGGCGGAGTGGACCGCAAGGTCATCAAACGGTGGGCGCAGGACACCTGGAAGTCCCTTGTGGCGATGACCGATCCAGCGACCGGACTGCCGGCCGACTACATCGGTGAGTCCATCACCGCACCGAAGCGGAGCGGCTTCACCTCGCCGACGAACATCGGCGGTTATATGTGGAGCAACGTGGTGGCCAGGGAGCTGAACATCATCAGCGCCAGCGAATGCCGAGAACGGCTAACACGAACCCTCACCACACTGGCCGGGCTCAAGCACCACGAGCCCAGCGGCATGCTCTACAACTGGTACGACGAAGCCACCGGTGAAGTCATCACTGTGTGGCCCGAGAACGGAAACCCCGTCGCGCCGTTCATGTCCAGCGTGGACAACGGCTGGTTCGCAGCGGCGCTCATGGTGGTCCGCAACGCCGAGCCGAAGGTCGCCGCCCTGGCCAACACCATCCTGGGCCGGATGGACTTCGGGATCTTCTACAACAAGGACGCCCGGCCCGGCGTCGCGGCCGGCCTGCTGCGCGGCGGCTTCTACGACGTCAAGCCACCGGTGGAAACGGTCCAGGGCAACTATCTGGGCAAGGGCGCAGACGTCTACTACACGATGAACCATTACGACGTCACCAACTCCGAGCCGCGGATCGCAACGTACATCGGTATCGCGTTGGGCCAGCTGCCGCCGGCACATTATTTCGCCACCATGCGGGTCTTCCCGGACACGTGCGACTGGTCCTGGCAGGAGCAGAAGCCGGTGGGCGAGCACCGGATGTACATGGGCATCGACGTTTTCGAGGGCGCCTACACCTATCGCGGAATGCGGATCGTGCCCAGCTGGGGCGGGGACATGTTCGAGTCCCTGATGCCGGACCTGTTCGTTCCGGAGTCCGACTGGGCGCCGAAGGCGTGGGGCATCAACCACCCGCTCACCGTCCGTGCCCAGCGGGAGTTCGGCCTGGACGACGCGAAGTACGGCTACTGGGGCTTCTCGCCCGCCAGCCACCCGAACGGCGGCTACTCCGAGTGGGGCGTCGACGCCCTGGGCATGAGCAGCGACGGTTACCCGTCCGACGTCGAACGCACCAGCGTGGACACCGGCTTCGACGGCTGCCGCCCGGCCGGCAACCCAACGCCAAGCTGGGGCGACGGCGTGGTGACTCCCCACGCCGCGTTCCTCGCGATGGAATACGAGCCCCGCGAAGCGTACGACAACCTGGTGAAGATCGAACGCGACCTCGCCGCCTATGGCGCCGGCGGCTTCTTCGACGCGGTTGCCGTGAAATCCGGCACCGTGGCCAGGAGGTACCTCTCGCTGGACCAGGCCATGGTCCTCGGAGCGATCGGCAACGTGTTCGGCGACAACGTGATCCGCCGCAACTTCGTGCAGGGCGACGTCGAGAGGGTCATCAAACCGCTCATCGCGGTGGAGGAGTTCGGCGCCGGACTCGTCGGCTAGGGCTCTCCCACCTCCCGCTGCAACTAGTGCGAGGGCGTCTCAGCTGGTGGGGCGGGCTACATGTTCTCCGGCGTCTCGATGCCCAGCAGGTCCAGGCCCTCGGAGAGCCTGTGGAGGACGAGTGCGCACAGGGCGAGCCGTGACTGGCGGACGGATTCGTCCGCCTTCAGCACCGGGCACTGGTCGTAGAACGAGGTGAACAGCTGCGAGAGTTCGAACAGGTAGGCGCACAGCCGGTGAGGCTCCAGCAGTTCCCCGACCCTTCGGAGGGTCGCACCGTACTCCAGCAGGTGGAGCGCCAGGGCCCGCTCGGCAGGTTCGACGACGGCGATACTCACTGCCGCCGTCGGCTCCCCCGCCGCTTCGCCAGGCTCGCCCGCCGGCGAAGCCGCTGCTTCCGCCTTCCGCAGGATGGAGCGGATCCGGGCCGCAGCATACTGCACGTAAGGGCCCGTGTTGCCACTGAGGGCCAGCATCCGGTCGAAGTCGAAGACGTACTCGGTGTCGTGCCCCACGGCGAGGTCGGCGTACTTCACGGCGCCGATGCCCACCTGCCGGGCAGTCACAGCCCGTTCCTCATCCGAGAGGTCGGGGCGGCTCGAGTCCACCACGGCGCGGGCACGGTCCACTGCCTCGTCCAGCAGGGCCATAAGCTTCACCGGGGTGCCCGAGCGGGACTTCAGGATCTTGCCGTCTTCGCCCAGCACGTTGCCGATCTGCACGTGGGTGGCTTCCACTGAGTCCGGGAGCCACCCGGCCTCCCGCGCGGTCTCAAAGACCATCCGGAGGTGCACGTTCTGCGGGGCGCCCACCACGTAGAGGATGCGGTCGGCATGGATTTCCTGGACCCGGTACCGGATGGTGGCAAGGTCGGTCGTGGCGTACCCGTAGCCGCCGTCGGATTTGCGGATGATCAGCGGCAGCGGTTCTCCGTCCCTGCCCTTGAAGCCCGCCGGGAAGGTGCACAGTGCCCCTTCGCTGACGCGGGCCAGGCCGCGCTCCTCCAGTTCCTGGCACAGTTGTGCTAGATGGGGATCGTAGGAGCTCTCGCCGGCGATGTGGTCGTCCTCGAGGCTGACTCCCAGCGTGGCGTAGATGGCATTGAAGTAGACCTTCGAGTGGTCCACCAGCCGCTGCCACACCTCCAGCGTTTCCTCGTGGGCCGACTGGAGGGACACCACGCGAAGGCGGGCCCGCGTCGCAAAGCTGTCAGGGCTGCCGTCGGAGCTGTCGAACTTTGCCCGTGCTGCCTGGTAGAACGCACTGGGGTCTTCCACCAGCAGGGCGGCTTCGGGCGAATCCTCGCCGATCTCCAGCCAGTGTTCAATCAGCATTCCGAACGGCGTGCCCCAGTCGCCGATGTGGTTCTGCCGGATCACCGTATGGCCCAGCGCCTCAAGGACGCGGACCAGGCTGTCCCCCACCACGGTGGTGCGGAGGTGCCCCACGTGCATTTCCTTCGCAACGTTTGGGGAGGAATAGTCGACGACGACGCGACGGGCCTGCGTCTCCGGGCCGCCCTGGGGCTGGGACGCCTGGGCGTTGAGAAGCTCCTCGATCCAGGTGCCGTCGAACGTGAGGTTGATGAAGCCGGGGCCGGAAATTTCGACGGCGGTGCAGAGTCCGTCGAGCTCCAGCGCCTCGACGATCCGGGCGGCAGCATCGCGTGGCGGCAGGCCGACCTTCTTGGCGAGCGCCATGGCGGCGTTGACCTGGATGTCGGCGAACTGCGACGGCCGGACAACCGGGTCGGTGTCCCGGAACTCTTCGCCGAACGCTTGGGCAATAGCTGCCTGGACTCTGGGGACAACCATCTCGGCCGGATTATTCACAAGCTCAAATTATCAGCCCCGGCCCGTTCCGGCGCCCTCCCGGCTCCTGCGGATGAATCCGGTTAATCCGGAACGCTCCCCCATCTCCCGGCGTGTGCAGCCGTGGAGGTGAGAGAGCGTCCCGAAAAAACCCACCAAAGGTGAGAGAGCGTCCCGAAAAAACCCACCAAAGGTGAGAGAGCGTCCCTACCGGCTGGGACTAACCGTGACTAGGCGTCGGTACGGAAGACCTGGACCACAGACGGGCGCGGGGCGCGGGCCTGGCCGCGCCCCGGTGTCGTGCCTGCCGGAACGTAGTCCGGGAAGTACGAGTTGGGCGCGTCGAACGTGCCATCTTCGCCCGGGTGCTGCACGGAGACGAAAACGGTGCGCTCGTCGTCGTGCACGATCGGTCCGCAGGTCTCGGCGTCGCGCGGCACGGCGAGGAACTGCTCCACCTTGCCGCGCTCGGCGCCGTCGAGCGTCACCTTGAACAGGCCGTCCGCGCGGCCGATGCCGGACGGGGCGCCGTCGGTGGAGATCCAGAGGTTGCCCACGGAGTCGAACGCGAGGTTGTCCGGGCAGGAGATCGGCGAGACCTGGTCCACCGGGAAGCCGGAGAAGTAGGTGACGTCGCCCTGGGCCGGGTCGCCGCAGACCATCAGCAGGTTCCACGCGAACTTGGTGGAGGTCTGGCCGCCGGTTTCGGTGATTTCCACGATGTGGCCGTCGCGGTTGGCGTTGCGCGGGTTGATCTCGGTGGCGCCTTCCTTGCCCGCCTTGCCGCGGTCCGAGTTGTTGGTGCAGGCCACGTAGATCTTGCCGGTGTGCAGGCTCGGCTGAACGTCCTCGCAGCGGTCCATCTTGGTGGGGCCCACCTTGTCCGCGGCCAGGCGCGTGTACACCAGCACCTGTTCCACGGACATGCCGTCGACCTTGGAGACGCCGTCCACCACCAGTGGCAGCCATTCGCCGGTGCCGTCGAACGAGCCGTCGGCCGGCACGGCGCCGGTGCCGGTGATCTCGGCGGCCGGGGAGTTGCCGGTGAACTTGGCGACGTAGAGGTTGCCGGCGGAGAGGAGGGTCATGTTGTGCTTGCGGTCGCCCTCCCGGTACTTCTCGGCCGAGACAAACTTGTAGAGGTAGTCGAAGCGCTCGTCGTCGCCCATGTAGGCCACCACGTGACCGGATTCCGCCACGATCACGTTGGCGCCCTCGTGCTTGAAGCGGCCCAGGGAGGAGTGCTTCTTCGGCGTGGAGGTGGGGTCGAAGGGGTCCACTTCGACGATCCAGCCGAAGCGGTTGGCCTCGTTCTCATAGCCGGACTTGCGGGTGTCGAAGCGGTCGTCGTCCAGTTCCCACTGGCGGGCGGTGGCCTTGGAAGTCAGCCCGTAGCGGAGGTCCGAAGCGGACGTGCCCGGCGAGACAAAGTAGCCGTTGAAGTTCTCTTCGCCGGAGAGGATGGTGCCCCACGGGGTGGTGCCGCCGGCGCAGTTGCCCAGTGTGCCCTTGATGGCGCGGCCGGACGGGTCGTCGATGGTCTTCACCAGCGAGGATCCGGCAACCGGCCCGGTTAGTTCGTAAACCGTGCTGTTCAGGTAGCGGCGGTTGAGTCCCGCGCCCTTGACGTAGCTCCACGGCTTGTTCTTGTTCTTCCGCTCCAGCTCCACCACGGACAGGCCGTGTGCCGCCTGGCCCACAGCGCGGACCTCCGCGGCCGGCATGGTGGCCGGGAACATGATGTTCTCGTTGGTGTACTCGTGGTTCGCGAACAGCACGGCGCGGCGGCCCTTGCTGCCGGGAATCTCCAGGATGTCCGAGTAGTCGTTGTTGTAGCCGAACTGCTGTTCCTGGGCGGCGGCCGTCTGGTTGTTCAGGTCGAAGTCCGGAGCAGTGTTGAAGATGGGGTCGCCCCAGCGGATGACCGGCTGCCAGGTGAACCCTGCGGGCACGGTCAGCTTGTCCACGTCCGCTGCAACGGACGGGATAGCCGTGAACTGCAGCTTGGACTTGCCGAAGCCGTCCTTCGCGGCGGCGGCGAGGCCGGTGCCGCCGTCGGCCACTGCAGTTCCGGCGGACGTTACCGCGCTTCCGAGCACGACGGCGAGCGCACCGGCGGCGCCGAAGCCCAGGGCGGCGCGGCGGGACATCGTGGCAGAGGCGATGTCGCGGAAGTAGCTGTTGGAGCTCGTGTTGCAAACCTCGCCCGAGCAGGCGTTGTCGCACTTCAGCGCGCAGGTGACGGGGCTGCGCTTGCCTTTGGTGTGGCCAAGCATGGGGAGTAGGGCAAACTTGCGTCCGGTCGTTTCAGACATGGGGGCCTTCCAAGGGATGTGATGCGGTCCCGCCCACCCTTTCAGCCGATTCCAACCGGCAGCGGTCAGCCAGGTGAAGATCCGGTGAACAGCACTGCGTGGACGCGGCGGAGCCGGTCCAGCCACCAGTCCCGGCGCTCGGCGGGTGCCGCATATCGCTCCAGCAGCCCGGCGTCGGCGGTGACGTCGCGGACGCGGATGGCGCCGTCGTCGGCCACCAGCGGATCCAGCGTGATGTCCTGCTCAAACAGCGAGACTGTCCCCAGCCCGCACGCGTAGGGCAGTTCCGGGAGCGCCGCCGCCAGGGCCAGCCCGGCGCGGATCCCAACTGAGGTGTCCAGCGCGGAACTGACGACGGCGGGCAGTCCGGCCTGCGCCACGATGTCCAGGGCGCGCCGCACTCCCCCGAGCGGCGCCACTTTCACCACGATGAGATCGGCCGCGCCTGCCCGCGCGACGCGGAGGGGGTCGTCTTCCTTGCGCACGCTTTCATCCGCGGCGATCAGCACGGGGATGCCGGCAGCCTGCAGCCGGCGGCGGACCTCGGCCAGGCCTTCGATGTCCGGGACCGGCTGTTCGGCGTATTCGAGCCCGACGGCGGACAGCCGGGTCAGTGCCTCGACGGCGGCGGGCACGTCCCAGCCGCCGTTCGCGTCCACCCGGATGGCGGCGTCCGGGAGGGCGCGGCGCACGGCCGCAACCCGGGCGGCGTCGTCGGCGAGCGTCTGGCCGCGTTCGGCAACCTTGATTTTGACGGCGTCCACGCGGCCAAAGCGGGCCAGGACTTCCGGAACCCGCTCCGCGGGGATGGCAGGAACGGTGGCGTTGACCGGAATCACTGACCGCAGCGGAGGCGGAAATCCTTGCCAGCCGGCTTCGACGGCGGAGGCAAGCCAGCGGGACGCCTCGGCGTCCCCGTACTCGGGGAAGGGGCAGAATTCCCCCCAGCCCAGCGGGCCGTCCAGCAGCAGGGCTTCGCGCTGTGTAATGCCGCGGAACTTCACGCGCATGGGCAGGCTCACCACGTGCGCGGAGGCCACAAGCTGCTCCACGGAAGGGCGGTTCACCGCAGGAAGGTTCCGGGGCTGGCGGGGTGCGTCGGCGGGCATGTTTTCACTCTACCGGCCACGTCTGACAGTCCTCCGGCCGGCCACTCCCCTGGTAGGGCCGACGGCGACTGGGGGCGAGCTTCACGTTTATGAGACTCGTCGCCGCCGGCCCAGCTCAAGGAGCCCCGGGCATGCACTCCCTGCGGTTACCGCAGGGAATGCTGCGGGGTTCGGCCGGTCCGCAACCCGGCCGTTAGTAAAATGCTAGGGTCCGGAAGACGGTGCCGCATGAGTACCTGCTACTCGTTTTTACCCCTGGAGCGTACTCACGGAAGCGGCCACCACGCGCCGCAATCAGCGCATGATGGCCTGCTGGTTTCCGTCCGTTTACCGGTGCCCGTGATCGTCATCCTTGGCCCGGTCCAGCATCTTGCAGATGTCCTTCGCGTGCCGGACGCTGTTGTGCGTGATCTCGCCGGACACTACTTCCTTCTGGTCGGTGGAGGCGTACGCCACGTTGCCTGCCAGCCGTCCTTCGGTGAAGTAGAACGCCTTGGGCAGGCCCTCGTCTTCAAAGGCCTTCTCCTCAGCAGCTCCCATGGCATAGATCAGGGCTGGCCCCCGGCCGGACAGGTGGGCGCTCAGCCCGTCCTCGGCAAGCCGCATGGTGAACGGCCCGGAGACGTCCAGCTCGTCGATCGTGGCGCCGTCGGAGGCGCGGGTCAGGTCGATCGTGGCGTCGCCCCGGTACTTGATCACCAGGGTCCCGTCATCCTTCTTCTCGCCCTTGTACGTCACTTCGCGCTCGTCCCCGGCAGACACCTTGATGGTGGTGTCGCAGGCTTCGAACTCGTAGTCGGCGTAGTACGCGTCGGGAACGGAAACGTACTTCCCGTCCGTGTCCTCCGGGGGCCATGGCCCCACCGCACTTCCCCCGCCGTCGGACCCCGCAAACGCAGGGGCCGAAACTCCCGATAGCAGCGCCAGCGACAGGGCGGCAGGCAGGCACAGATTCCTCATTTTTCGGTTCATGGCAGCACTCCTGAAATGTGGCAGGAGGGACGCACACGGACCTGTCCTGCCGATGTTAAACATCAAATACCCGCAAGGGGCGAACGAGACCAGATGTGATGCGGTGATATTGCGGCCCGTGTGTCCAGGGCGGCAATACGATCAAGCTAGCGCCGCCGTCGCCGGGGTGTCAACGGGTTTTTGCGGATGCCAATGCCCTGCGTGTCACCGTCCCGGGACATTGGCATCCGCCACGGTCGCCGGCTTAGTGCTGATCGGCTGACGGCCGCTGTGCCAAGCGTAAGAAAAACGGCCGCCGGCGGGCACGAGTATTTGCTACCTGTTTTGGCGCAGGATTGCCGCCAGTGGCGCCCGCCGTTACGGTGCCGAAAAGCCGGTATTCAGCCCCTGCAGCTCGGCCGGTGCCCGCAGACGGCTCCCAGCATTCTGTGGGACGCTGATGGTGATGAGTTCTCACCTTAAAGATTCCCGACGACGGCGGCCCGCCGGGCAGGTGCGTGGCGCAGTAGCACTGGCTGCGTTGTGCGTTCTCGCGACGCTGGCCTGTGTGGCCGGTTTGATGGCCACGTACTACTTCTTCGTGCGGACCACCACGGGACAGTACATTGACGAATCCGCCCTCGTGGAGGCCGTGGCCATCCACGGCCCGGCCGGCAAGGCCGCCACCAGGTTCCTGGACTGGCTGCCCACCATCTCCCTGGTGGTTGCCGCCGTCGTGGTCCTGTTTGTCACGGTGATCCGGAAACGCTGGCGCGCCGCGGGCATTGCCGTGTCCGCGTGCATCGCCGCGAACATCGCCACACAGGTCCTGAAGGAGCTGCTGCCGGAGCGGCCGTTCCGCGGCGTGGAGACCCTGGAGCTGAATTCGCTGCCGTCCGGCCACACCACGCTGGCCGCCTCTGCCGCCGCGGCCGTGTTCCTTATGGCGTCGCCGCGCTGGCGGCCGTTCGCAGGGTTTGCAGGCGGCAGCTTCGCCATAGTGTCCGGGATTTCGACGGTGGTGAACCAATGGCACCGCCCGGCCGACGTCATCGCAGCCTTCCTGCTGGTGGGCGCGTTCGCCATCCCTGCCGGCTGGCTGATCATCCGCACCGGCAACACCTGGAACGTATGGGACGGCTTCGGCGGGCACTGGGCGTCCTCACGCTGGTGGATCCG
Source organism: Arthrobacter sp. PvP103 (assembly GCF_017833075.1). Taxonomy (NCBI): domain Bacteria; kingdom Bacillati; phylum Actinomycetota; class Actinomycetes; order Micrococcales; family Micrococcaceae; genus Arthrobacter; species Arthrobacter sp. PvP103. The sequence continues at coordinate 1,262,133 of NZ_JAFIBQ010000001.1, forward strand.
GCTGCCGGGCCTGCTCTGCCTGGCGTTCGCCGCCGCGGCCGCGTTCCTGCTTACCCGTTACGTCCCCGGTCAGGGCGGCAGCACCACGAGCTATTTTTGGGGCGGAATCTCGCTGATTGTGGTGGCCGGGTACCTGGCCACCGTGGCAACCACTGCTCTGTTTGCGTTTGCCGCACGACGGCGGGTGGCCGGCCGGGGCTAACGGCCCGCCGTCCAGTGGCGCATGGCGCATGACGCCATCTCATGGCTGCCCAGCCCTACTTCAGGAACGCGGCGTCGAAGGAATTCAGATCCACCGGGACGCCGTTGAGGCTGTGCTCGAACTTCTGCTGGATGCCGATCCGCATGGTGGCGGCCGTGTTCCAGCCGCCGTACTGCACCGGGGCGGGCGCGAGGTAGTCGGCCGTCCAGGTGGAGTAGTTGAGGTTGCTGGTGTTGGTGTCCCAGAGCGGAACGTCGGCGAAGGCCGTGCTGTTGCCCATCAGGTCCGGCCACATGCCGCTGCCGCTGTAAATCACGGGCCGCACACCCATGCTGCGGACTCCCTCCACCATGCCGCGGGTCACCGGAGGGCTGCCCGGTTCCACGTCCAGGGCGAAGAACTGGAGCTGCGCGGCGTAGGGACCCGCCGCGCTGATGCCGCCCTGCCAGCAGCTGGCGTCGCGTGTGTACACGGCAATCTTCAGGCCGGCGTCCAGCGCCATCTTGAGCTGGGGCTGGGTGCGGTACCAGGGCTCACAGGTACCCCACGCGGTGGAATGCATGACGTACAGCCGGATCCCGGCGTCGTACGCTTTTTTGAACCACGCGGGGTCAGTGATCGCTGCAGTGGTGTCCACCACCTTGACCGAGGAGCTTGCTGTTGGCGGGAGGGCTTTCGCGGGCTGCACCTTCGCCTCCTGAACTGGGATTTGCTGATCCGGGTTTGGCAGCGCCGGCTTGGCTGCGGCCTGGTTGGCTGCGGCCGGCTTCACTGACGCTGGCGCCGGCGCCGGTGCGGTGCCGAGGCTCAGCAGCAGGGGCAGGGCGGCAAGGGCGGCGACAAGGTTGATCTGAAGCAAACGATACTCCTGGGTCTGGCCCGCCCGGAGTGGTCGGGGGCAGGCATGGCGCAGCTATGGCTGCGTTCGAGGGGGTGCGGAGTTGATCGAGCCCAGTTCCCGGTCAACCCGTGGGACGCGCACACGTAGTGCAGAGGTCCGCAGCCCACTTTACGGGTGTTGCGGCGGGTAGCGAAAACCGCAAAGACGAGTGTTGACTATCGAGGCCCGTGAATCTAGGGGGCTGTGGAAGGCGCATCCCATTTACATTGCTGCCGGCGAGGGCCAGAATAAATCGCACAACAGCCCCACTGGCTCAGCAGCGAGCTGACTTCCATGCTGCTTCAAACAGGGGGTTGCTCTGATGGCCGGTATCTATGATTCCAAGCTCTCCGCACGGGTGGATTTCCCGGCGAGGGCACGGGCTGTTGCTTCCATTCCATCGCTGCTCAGGGTCCAGGGATTCCTGCGCACGCATGCCGGCCGCCAGGACAAGCCGGGAATCTGCGACTTCACCCTCGGGAACCCCCATCAAATGCCGCAGGAGGCATATGTTGCGGCGTTGCGGGACCAGCTCGAACCCAGGAACGAAGGCTGGTTCGCTTACAAGACCAACGGCGTCGAGGCGCAGAATGCCGCTGCGGTATCACTGCAACGCCTGCTGGAGATGCCGTTCGAACCCGAGGACATCCACCTCACCACGGGCGGTTTCACGGCCATCGCGATGGCGTTGAAGGCGGTGGCCGATCCGGGCGACGAGGTGATCTACAGCCTGCCGCCCTGGTTCCTTTACGAACCGATCATCGTTGAAGCCGGGCTAGTACCGGTCAAGGTGCGCATCAACCCCGAGACGTTCGACCTGGACCTCATGGCCATTGCCTCGGCCGTCACGCCCCGGACCCGGGTGGTGATCGTCAACAGCCCCAACAACCCCACGGGCCGGATCTACCCGGAGACGCTGCTGGTGAAGCTGGCCGCCATGCTGGAGCTCGCCTCGGAAAGGAACGGACGCCGGATCTACTTGTTGTCCGATGAGGCATATAACCGGATTGTGTACGACGGTGCACGCTTCCACAGCCCGGCCGAGTACTACCCGTACACACTTCTCGCTTACTCCTACGGGAAAACGCACCTGGCGCCGGGCCAGCGCATTGGGTATCTGGCGTTGCCGCCCACCATGCCGGACCGCGACGCCATGCGGGACATCCTGGGCGGGCTGCAGGTTGCCATGGGCTGGATCTACCCCAACGCCCTGCTCCAGTACGCGTTGCCCGCGCTGGAAACGTTCACCATCGACGTGGGGCAGCTTCAGCGGAAGAGGGACCGCCTCTTCGAGGAGCTCACCGGGATGGGCTACCAGCTGCACCGGCCGGAGGGCTCGTTCTACCTCTTCGTCCGCTCGCCAGTGGACGACGACGAAGCGTTCACCGAGTCCCTGGTTACCCATGACGTCTTTGTGTTACCGGGCGTCCTGTTCGAGACACCCGGGTTCTTCCGGATGTCGCTGACTGCCAACGAGGACATGGTGGAACGCAGCCTGCCCGCGTTCGCTGAGGCGATCCGGCTGGCGGGTATCGGGTAGGACGGGGCCGGCGCGCCGGACGCGGGAACCGCCACGTCCCGGACAAAGGATGGCCCGGGCGCCGCACTGCGCCCGGGCCACCGGTCAGGATGTGCTTACGAAAGCGCGTCGCATACATCCACGGATTGGCCCGCAGTGGCGTCCACTGACTCCACTACGAACGTGTCAAGGGATTCCAACGTCAGAGCCAACCTTCCCGTGTATTGCGTGATTCCAGCGCCCGGGTCGTCTCCGGAGTAGTAGACGAATCCGGTGTGACCCGTGTAGGTGGCAATAGCGCTTCCGTCGGGCTGAACATCATACTTGGCCACTGAGCCGGCCGTCTTCACCGTGTAGGTTTCCTGGGTCAACACATTTGTGTACGTGAGGACGACGCCCTTACCGGCGAGAAAGATTCTCCCATCTTTGAGAGTCACCTGTGTGATCTTGCCTCCCCTGCCGGTGAGGGAAACGTCGAAGCTGCAGCCTTCCCCTTTCGACGCAGTGAAGTAGTAATCGAATGATTGAGCCGAAGGCGGACGCTCGACGACGGCGCTTGCCGCCGGCGCCGCGAGAAGAACCGAGGCGGTCGCCGCGAGTGGTGCGAGCCAACGGGTTGATTTACCGAACATGGAAGTCTCCAAATCTTTGCAGGGGAACGCATCACCCAGTGGGCGGAGACCATACGTTGCAAATAGGTACGGGCGAACCCTGACGGCGGCTCGGAGGCCGCTCTGCCTCGGTCCGGTGTTGAACGCACCGGCGCGTGGATTGACCTTACTCAGCAAGCTGATGACCTGCCTGAGTAGTCACTACTTGTTAATCGGCCGGGGCCCCCTCATGAACGATGCCCAGCTACGCATTGCGCTTCTGTCCCGTCAAAACGCCGTCACATGTGTTGACTCGCCGCAGGTCGCGGAGGAATATCGCAGTTGTCCGCACCGGCGCTGTAAGGGCTCTCCGCCGCCGTGCAGCGTGGGTGGCCCCAGCCGGAAGAAGGATCCCCCATGTCCATATTCGCCACCACTCCCGAAAGCCAGGCGTTCGGCCTGAAGGCGAAGATTTACGACGACGAACTGCGCTCCCGCGGTTATGTCGCCAAATTCACCAAGGACCTGTCGGTGAACCCGGAGGCGTACGTGGCGTTTGAAGCGCTCATCAGCGCCATCACCCAGAACATGGATCTGCGCCGCTACGAACTGGTCACCCTGGCCGCCGCGCAGGCGCTCGGATCCGCGCACTGCCGACTTGCCCATGGAGTGAAAGCCCTGCGGGCGATTGACGAGGAGGAGCTGGTCCAGATCGCCCGGGACTACCACAATGCGGGATTGTCACCGGCGGAGGTGGCCATGATGGAGTACGCCGAGAGGCTCAGTACCGACGCCGTGACCATGACGGACGCGGACACGCTCGACCTGCGGGACCACGGCTTCACCGACCGTGAAATCCTGGACATCACGCTCGCGGCCGGTGCACGGAACTACATGAGCCGCGTGCTGCAGGCCATCGCGTCCGAAGTGGACGTCCCCACCAAGCTCTCCCCTCAACTCCGGAGCGCACTTCTGGCGCCCCTGGCACAGTACGGAGCAGAAGCGAAGCCGCGCCACCGCGGCGCCTGACCCCAGCCCAAACCCTCTCTCACTTCCGACAACAAAAGCCCAAACCCTCTCTCACTTCTTCAAGAAGAGTGATAGAGGGTTTCAAAAGAACCTGCAGGTAGTGAGAGAGGGTCCAGCAGACGGCGAGCGCGCGCTCCTAAGCCAAAGCGGCGGCGAGCGCCTTGAAAATCCACTCCCGGTAGGCTTCGGGGGTCCATCCGGCGTCGTTCACCAGGGTGCGGTAGGCCTGCGGATGGCCGAGGGACCAGATGGCTGCGGCGGCGTCTTCGTCGGACATGCCCGAGGTCAGGCCGCCGCGCTCCCTGACCGCCGCGGCCGCTTCGTGATACCGCGTCAGCCGCTGCAGGGCGCGGGCCTTTTCCAGTTTCGCCACATCGGCATCCACGGCGGCCGCCTGCGCGATCACGCCCAACACTGTGCCGGTCCGCTGGTGCACCTCGGCGAACCAGTCCGCCAGCATGGCCAGCAGCGCTTCAAGATTGGGAGCCTGGCGGGTGCGTTCGCGCATGAATTCCAGCACCTGCGCCGGCGCGTTCGGCCCTGAGGCGGCGTCATCCAGCACTGCCGAGAGCAGCGCCGCCTTGTTTCCTACGGAGTTGTAGACGGTCTGCACGGCCACGCCGCTCTCGGCTGCAACGCCTTCGATGGTGGTACGCACGTAGCCGTTGGTAGCGAAGAGCCTGCTGGCAGTCGCCACGATGTGCAGCCGGGTGTCCGCCGCCTGGGCCGTCCTCCGCGTGATTCTGGGAGCTGTTGTTTTTGGTGCTGGCGCCATGAACTTAGACTATCCCTCCACTCACTGGAATGATATTCTAACGACATCGAAACACCGCAGTTGTTGGTCAAAGGAGCCAGTCATGGACCAGGACATGCAGCAGTTTGATGTGGTGGTGCTCGGCGCCGGGCAGGCTGGCCTTGCCGCCGGATATCACCTTTCCAAGGCGGGGATGCGGTTCGTCATCCTGGAGCAAACACCCCGGATCGGGGACGTCTGGCGGGCCAGGTGGGATTCCCTCCGCCTCTTCACTCCGGCCCAGCACGACGCCCTCCCCGGCGTTGCCTTCCCGGCGGCCCGGAACACGTGCCCCTCCAAGGACGAGTTCGCGGATTACCTTGAGTCCTACGCCCAAAAGTTCAGCCTTCCCGTCCGCACCGGCGTGCAGGTGGCCAGCGTGGGCGCAACCGAAAGCGGCTTTGCCGTGACCACCAGCGGTGGCGTGCTTCACGCGCGCAACGTGATTGCCGCCGTCGGCGCCAACGCTCTCCCCCGGATCCCGGCCGCGGCCGCGGGCCTGGATGCCGGGATCCTGCAACTCCATAGTTCGCAGTACAGGCGTCCGTCGGACATCCCGGACGGAGACGTGCTGGTGGTGGGCGCCGGGACCTCTGGTGCCGAAATTGCGCTGGAGCTCGCCGCTACCCACCGCACATTTATCGCTGGCCGCCCCACTCCCCACGTTCCCGATCCCGTGTTGCGCTGGGCAGACCCGCTCTACTGGCGGTTCATCCATTTCGTCCTGACAACGGACAACCCGCTCGGGCGGAAGGTGTCCGCCAACTTCCACCAGCGCGGGGCGCCGCTGATCCGAATCTCCGTCAAGGACCTGGACCGGGCGGGTGTGGTCCGGCTGCCGCGGTTTAGTGCCGCTGCGGGCGGACAGCCCGCGTTCGACGACGGCACGTCCCGGAACGTACGCACCGTCATCTGGGCGACGGGCTACAAACCAGCACTGGACTGGATCGAGGGGCTGCCCGTGACGGACTGGGGTTGGCCGAAAACCCGCCGCGGGGTCGTGCCGGAGCTGCCCGGGCTGTACTTTGTGGGCATGCCGTTCCAGTACTCGCTCACGTCGGGGCTGATCGGCGGGGTCGGCCGGGACGCGGCCTACGTCGTGGACGGCATCCTGGAGCGCAGCAAGAGCGGAGTCCCCGCACCAACGAAGTAGTGCCCGCCCCAACCGGTAGTGAGAGAGCGTCCCAGAAAAACCCGCCGGAAGTGAGAGAGCGTCCCTACAGGCTGCTGTTTAGTTGGGCGGGCCCGGGAGGGGGTGGTGCGCGGCTGGGTCGAACGCGTCGAACCTGGACGAGCCCATCATGAAGATCCCGCGCTGGGGAATCCAGAAGTCGCCCAGCCGGGTCTGCACCGGAAGTGCCCGCAGGGAGCCCAGGTTCTCGCCCTGCAATGTGGCGGTGCTGCCGGAGATGAACCACATCCGTTTCGGGTTGGCCCGGAAACCCTGGCCGTTCGGGACCCGGCCAACCAGCCCGATCCTGCCGGCCTGCAGCGCCGGCCCGGCCACGGCTCCCATGACCCGTAAGAAGGCCGGGCTCCCCCACAGTTTTGCCGGCAGCGCGGAGGCGAGCGCGGACATCGCACGGGTGACCGGTGTGGCGGCGAGGGTGACCTCCCAGTGGAGGCCGACGTCGTCCGCTATGTCCACCGTGAAGCGGTGGTCGTCGGCCCACGCGACGTCGATCCGGTGGACCGACGTGGACTCCAGGGCGCTGCCGAAGTAGCGGGGGCAGGACACCTCCGCGGGCACGTCCGTGTACATAATCCAGGAGCCCGAGGGGCGGCGCATCCATACGGCGGTGTAGCCGGGCCCCACTGAGGTGGTGGGAAACCGGCGCAGCGCGAGGAGGTAGCCGGAGCTGAACGGCTGGCCCATGATGCCGTAGCCGGTGAACCGTTCGTCCGCTCCTTCGGGGAGCCGGGAGTCGCGTTCCGCGGCGGCGATGACTGACCTGATGGATTCCATGGCGCGCTCCTAGGCCTGCCTGCGGTAGGTGGCTTCGACCACCTGGTACGGATCGTGGCCCGGCACCACGTTGTGCATGGTGATGCGCCCGCCGTTGCCGTCGCCGGGTTCGATGTGGATCTGCCAGCCCCAGTCGGGTCCCTCCGGAGCCGGATAGGAGCCGGTCAGCCGGACTACGCCGTCGTCGCCGATGGTCCCGGACAGGGTGAGCCACTCCGGCCCGGAGTGGAACGAATCCACCCACACCGCCGTGGCGTTTGTTCCGGAAGAAGCGCCCGACGGCGGTGCGTCGCCCGCCGCCCTCGCCCCACCTTCCGCGTCACCACGAGTGGCCGGCCCCGAGCCCAGGAGCAGCAGGCCGTTCTGCGGCTGGCCCTCGTGCGCCCATGTGTAGTCGATGGTCACGAAGTCCTTTGCCGTTACTGCCACCGTCGCGGCGGACACTGATTCCTGGTATTCGTCCGTGGGCATGATCCGCATCCGGTTGTGGCCCTGCCAGGTGCCCGTGAACGGTGCCAAACATTCGACAATTTTCATACCGGAAGTCTGGCCCTGATCCGCCCGCGCCGCCAGTGGGGCGCCAGCGGCTCGGCCCGCCGATACCGCGCGGCTAGTAGTTCCGGCGGTGTTTGAGCCGCGGAATCGTGATGGCGAAGACGACGGCGGCGGCGAACCCCAGCACGCCGGTGGCCCACACGCCGGCCCCCAGTGAGACGGCGGCGGTGACGCCGGAGAGGAGCACCGGGCCGCCCGTGGCGCCGGCGTCGGCAATGAACCGCCAGAGTCCCAGGAACTGGCCGCGGCCGCGGTCCGGGGAGAAGTCCGCGCCGAGGGTCATGATCAGGCCGGAGCTGATGCCGTTGCCGAACCCGATCAGCAGCGCCGCCAGCAGCAGGCCCACGAAGGTGCCCGTGATCGGGATGAGCATCAGGGCGGTGCCCATGATTACCGTGGACGGGATGGCCACCCATTGCCGGCCCTTGCGGTCCATGAGCTTGCCGGCCGGGTAGAACACCAGCATGTCGATTGCCCCGGAGAGCCCGTAGATCAGCGAGGCGTGCGTGGCGTCCATGCCCAGGTTGTCCGCCCACAGCGGGATGACCACCTGGCGGGAGGCGCGCAGGGCGCTGAGCAGCAGGATCCCGGCGCCCACGGTAAGGAACACGCCGGCGTGGGACACGGCAATGCCCCGCATGGTGGGCTCCGGTCCGCGGTTCCCGTCGGCGGATCCCGGCGCGGGCGGCAGGTCCGGGATAGTGACGGACAGGATGGCGGCCGCTGCCATGGCCGCAACGCCCACCCAGTACGCGCCGCTGATCCCGGCAAACTGCATGACGCCGGCGCCCACGAACGGGCCGATGAAGATGCCGATCCTGCTCACGCCGCCCAGCGTGGACAGGGCGCGGGCGCGGAAGGCCACGGGCACCGCCTCGGTCAGGTATTTCTGCCGGGCCAGGCTGAAGACGCTGGCGGCCATCCCGACGACGACCATCGCCGCCGCGAGCAGCCACAGTCCGTCGGGAATCACCGAGGACAGCGCTGCCGCCGCCAGCGCCAGGGCACCGGCCGCGGCGGCCCCGACGATGGACCAGCGTTCGCCGAATTTGAGGGTGATCAGGGAGGCCGGCAGGTTGAAGAACCATGAGCCCAGGCCGATCAGAGTGACGATCAGCGCGGCCACCGCCACGGAGGCGCCAAGGTCGCGCGCGGAAAGCGCCACTACCGGAAGCACCGCCCCTTCGCCGATGCAGAACAGCAGCGCCGGTCCGAACGCGGGGACGGCAATGCTGCGGAGGCTGAAGGGTTTGGTGGCTTGTGCGGAGGTCATCCCTTTCATCCTATGCAGGCCCGGGCAATACCGGCGGGACGGTTCACCCGGTTCAACGGTCCGGGTCAGGGCGGGAACTTCCAGCAGCCCCTCACGCATCGCCCCGCCACGGGGCTAGGATCAGGTATCGCCGAAAAGCTTTCGTAACCCGGTTAGGGACAAGCCATGACATCGAAGTCCGCCAGCACTCGCGAACCTGTTGAACAGCCCCGGGCGGCCGGCGCCGGACTGGCTGGCCAGCTCGGCGATCTTGCCCGGGACCTGCAGCAGGAACAGGACACCGAAGTCATCCTGAGGATCATTGTCCACGCCGCCCTGGAACTGATCCCGCACGTCTCGGAGGCCTCCATCAGCCTGGTGACCGGCCGCCGCACGATCGAGTCCCGGGCTGCCTCGGGTGAACTTCCCGTCAAAATAGACGCGCTGCAAAGTGAGATGGGTCAGGGCCCCTGCCTGGAAGCAGCCTATGACGAACGCGTGGTGCGGGTTCCCGACCTGGCCAACGACAAACGATGGCCCGGCTTCGCGCAGGCGGCCTACAACCTAGGCGCCCGCAGCATGCTCTCCATCCAGCTCTTCGTGGAGGGGGACAAACTGGGTGCCTTGAACCTTTATGGCCAAGACGTGAACGTCTTCGACGACGAATCTGAACAGATCGCACTCCTGGTAGCTGCCCACGCCGCCATCGCCTTCTCCGACGCCAAGGAAATCGCGCAGCTGACCCAGGCCCTGGACACCCGGGACCTGATCGGCCAGGCCAAGGGAATTCTGATGGAGAGGTTCAAGATCACGCCCCAGCAGGCCTTCCTGGTGCTGACCAAGGCGAGCTCGGAATCGAACATGAAGCTCAGGGACGTGGCCGAACATCTGGCCAGCAGCGGGGAGATTGTCACCCGCCGGAAGTGATCGGAGGCCCTGCAGGAACGCAGTCCCGGCGCAGGGACAGCCCCGGGGAGGGTTATGCTGGTTACGGACCCTTTCCCGGTCCCGGCCCAGCAGGGGGCACTTCCCAGGACGTCACATGTCCTGATGCAGAGAGCCCGTACGCATGCCCCAGGAACTCCCCCTTAATGAAATATCGCTCACTTTTGCCCGCATCAAGGGCCTGCTCCTGACCCAGGAGAAGGTGGACCGCGCAGTGCACCTGCTCGCCGAGGGTGTCCGCGACGCATTCCCGGGATGCTCCGGCGTCGGCGTGTCACTGGTGGACGAAGACGGCGGCCTGTCCAGCGCGGGGTCCACGGACACCGTGGTGGTCAACGCGGACGCGGCGCAGTATGAACTCGGCCAGGGACCCTGCCTTCGGGCCTGGGAGTCCCAGCGCACCGTCCTGGCGAATGACGCCGGAGCCGATGACCGCTGGCCACTCTGGTCCCGGGCCGCCAGGGATCTCTCCATAAAGTCCGTGGTCAGCTCTCCCCTTGTTGTTGCCAGCAGGTGCCTGGGGGCGTTGAAGGTCTACTCATCGCTACCCGGGGCTTTCGATAATGCCGCGGCCCTGTCGCTGGAAAAATTCGCGGTTCCCGCAGCCACGCTGTTGGACCACATTCAAGGTCCCGACACTCCGCGCCGCTTCACGGAAGTGGTTACCGCGGCCCTGCACAGCCGGGACACCACCCACCGTGCGCAGGGGATCCTGATGCAGCGGCACGGATTCACCCCGGAGCGCGCCCTTGAGGAACTGATGCACCTGTCCAGGTCCAGCAAGCAGTCACTTGCCAGCGTCAGCGCAGAAATCCTGAAGATCTCCGCACGTCAGGGGCCGGCAGGCCCGTACTGGCGGTAGCCCGCGGCGCCTAGACGTACCCGTCCACAATCGCGGCAGCGATCTCTTTGTAGGCGCGCCGGGTCTCCGGCTTGAGCACATCCAGGGTGACCAGGTCGCCGTCGGCCACTCCACGGTCGTGGGGAACGGCGATCAGTTGCCGGCAGATGCCGGAGAGGTGGTCCTCAATAGCGTCCTTGTCCACGCGGGAGGAGACCTCGTCCTTGTCCGTGATCACCACGATGGCGTTGCGGGCCAGGTCCTCGTAGCCGTGGCTGGCGAGCCACTGCAGGGTGCTGCGGGCGCGCTTGGCGCCGCTCACCGCGTAGCCGGCGGCGATCACCAGGTTGTCCGCGGACTGCAGGATCCCGCTCATCGCATTGTGCGTGACGCCGGTGCCGCAGTCGGTCAGGGCCACGGAGTAATAGCCGGAGATGAGCTTGCGGATGCGGAGGTATTCCTCGGCCGTGAGCGAGTCGGACACTTCCGGGTCCTGCTCCCCCGCGATCAGGTGCAGGCGGCCGGCGTGGTGCATGTAGCGGGCCAGCGCCGTGAGGGAGTCCACGGAGTCGATGTTCTTGAGCAGGTCCGTGATGGTGCGCGGGCTGGACTGCTGGTAGATGCCTTCGCCGAGTGCACGCTCCACGAGGTCGCCCGAGTCCGGGTTGGCGTCGATGGCGCAGGGGGCGTCGCCGCGGAATTCAGCGAGGGTCAGGCCCACGCCCACGGTGGTGGAGGTCTTGCCGATGCCGCCCTTGAGGCTGAGCACGGCGGTGTTGTAGCTGCCCTGCAACTGGCGGGAGATGCGCCGGCCCAGTTCGTCCTCTTCGCGCTGCCGGGGGCCGGGGCCCAGGTTGATGGCTCCGCCGGTCATGGCGTAGAGGGCGCCGCGGAACCCGCCGCGCGGGCGCGGCTTCTGTTCACGGACAAACGAACCCGGCGCGGTGATGAAGTCGGAGATGGGCGCGTCCGCTGCTGCCAGTTTGGCGGCCTGGCGGGAAACGTTCGACGGCGGCGCGCTGGGTTCCGCGGGGACGGCGCCCCTGCGGGACGTGGCCGGCTTTGCCGCCGGCTGCACGGCTGGCCGGTCGGCCGGCTGCGCGGGAACCGAGGCAGGAACAGCGGCCGGCACCGGGGCGGGGGCCGCCGCCGGAGCCTCGGGAGTTGCTCCGGCTTGTGCCTGGGCGTCGGCGACGGCTGCCGCTTCGGCCCAGGAACTCCGCCGGGTGGGTGCGGTGCGGCTGTTGTTCGGGGTGGCAGCGGCGGGCATGGTTCCTGTCCGGGCGTCCGGAGACGCACCGGCCGGGCGACGGAGGTCGCGGCGGCGGCGCGGCTGGGGCTGCCCTGCATTGTGTGCAGTGGCGCGTGCGTTCTTATCGGCCGATTCGGGCATGTTCGTCCCCCCAGGACATTCGGCAAAGCGTGCAACGGCTCTTTACGGCTTCGGTCAAAGAGCAATTCTAGGCGCAATAGGCCAAAAGTCCCCCACATACCCCCGGAGAGAAAGCGCACACAGTTGCTCCGGCGGGGCGTGCGCTTTAGATTGAGGAATGGCCAACTCTCCCGAGCACGAACGCGTCCTGGAACTTCAGGACATTATTGTGGGCACCCAGAATGTTGCCGAGTTCCTGGAGCGGCTGTCCGTCATGGCGGCTGGTGCCCTGAGCCGCGACACCTCCGGCACCATCGAATGCGGCGTCACGCTGAAGCGGCGGCGCAGGACCTTCACCGTTGCCGGGAGCAGTCCGAAGGCGGTCCTCCTGGACGAGATCGAACAGCGCATCGGGGACGGTCCGTGCATCGAGGCGCTCAGGGTCAAGCAGCCGGTGCTGCTGGCCGATGTGGACAAGGATCCGCGCTGGCCGGAATACCGCAAAGCGCTGGCGGACGAGGGCTGCCGGGCCACCCTGGGCGTGCCGCTTGAGCTCGGCGAGGATGCGGCCGCGGCGCTGAACTTCTTCGCTTTCGAATCGGGCGTCTTCACTCCTGCCGTCATCCGGGAGGCCGTGGAGTTCGCGGATCTCGCCGGCGGTGCCGTGCGGCTGTCGGTGAAGCTGGGCACGGCGCAGTCGCTGGCGGACGACCTTGCCGCCGCGATGGAGAGCCGCACGTCCATCGACCTGGCGTGCGGAGTCATCATGGGCCAGAACCGCTGCACCCAGGCCGAGGCCATGGCCATCCTCACCAAGGTGTCCAGCAACCGCAACCAGAAACTCCGCACCGTGGCCGAGGAGATGCTGGCCAACCTCGCCGGCGGCGACGTCCGGACCCACTTCGACGCCTAAGGCTTACCGGGCATAACGCACGATGCCGGTCGGCCGGCCGCCAGCCGTCGGATCCCGCCGAGGCAGGGCCCCGGGGAGGAGCCCCGCCCGGCGGACAAGTAGGGCTCGCGAGTGGCGCTGCCACCAAAACAGGTAATGGCTACTGCCGTCTCAGCCGAGGGCAATCCATAAGCTTCAACCCATGAGCATCCAACACTCTCACAGGTCCGGGCACCCAGTGGCGATTGGGTTTGTCATCGCAAGCTTGGCTTTTGCCGCCGGAGCGGCCGCAACATCATTTCTCCATGCTTTCGCCGATTCAATCGACTGGCCGGATTACTGACCAAAATCAGCCGGCCGGTGCTGCCTTGCCTGACAGCCTCTCGGCGAGCCCGGAGAGCAGGATGCTGATGCCCTCGTCCAGTTCCGCCTCGCCGTCGTAGTCCGCCAGCACGGGCGCGAGCTCACGGAGGTGGGGGAAGTCCCGGGCAGGGAGACGGTGCAGGCCCAGCCGAAGCAGTGCAACGTTTTCATCGGCGTCCACGATGAACTCCTGAAGTTCGTTCAGGATGTGGCCGTAGAGGAAGCCGTAATACGCGCGGTAAACGTGGAGGGCGTTGTTCGGCTCAAAGCCCGCCTCGATCAACAGACCCAGGATCTGTTCCAGCGGCCGCAACGTCCCCAACGGCCGGAGACCCAGCGGGGTGGACAGCGGGCGCGTCACCAGCAGCGGCACAACGTTCGGGTGCCGGAGCGCCAGGAGCCGGAGGTCATGGGCGATCCGGCGCAGTTGGGCCTGCCAGTCAGGGTCCGTCGGGAAGATCGCCAGCTCGTTGAGGACAAGTTCGGTGATCCCGTCCAGGAGGTCGGCGCGGTTGGTCGCGTAGCGGTAGAGGCCCATGGGGTCCCGGTCCAGGGCCTGGCCCAGCCGGCGCATGCTCAAGGCTTCGAGCCCCTCGGAGTCCACCAGTTCGAGGGCAGTTTGAAGCACTAACTCACGGGTCAGCCGTCTTCTGGAATCTGTTTCCTGCGGGGCTGACATGACGGGGTTTCCTAACGTCGGAGATGGTTGGCAGATACAAGCATGTGGCTGTCCACTCTTGCTTAACACGTAGTCTACGCCTAGAGTCTACGGTGTAGAGCATTCGGCGGAGACTATTTATTAGCCCTACGGATGCGGCTCGTCACTGCTGCTAACCCAGGGCGTGGAACGCCTCAGGCCTTGTGCAGGGATCTGAGGTTCAGCTGCTGTAGCCGAATGGCGGCACTTGACGCACACAGTACGGAAAAGAGCCAACCATGGGCGTTTCAAAAATTGACCGTTTCCTCAGCGAAGCCACCGCTCCGGATCAGGACGGCGATACATCACTCAGGAAAGACCAGCTCTACGGGCTGTACACCAGCTGGTGCATACTCAATCAGTTCATCCCGGCCGCCGCCGGGGAATTCTGGTCGGAAATGAAGACCCGCAGGATCAGGTCAACGGACAGCCGCCTCCGTATGACGGGGGCCGCCGCCGCGGACTACATCCTGGCCACCCGCCCGGCCCTGGTCTAAAGGGTCCTGGCCTAAAGGCCGCAGGGAAGGCCGGGCGTCGGGAGAACGAAACGCACCTTCCAGCGGGGTACTGCCAGGAAAAAGCACGACGACGATAGGCCGGTTCGCGGTCAGCCTTGGGGGCTGACCCGGGAACCGGCCTTTTTCGCGCCCCGGCAGAGGTGCGGCTTCGCCCGGATTGCCCCCGCTCCCCGGGTTCCGCAGAGGCCAAAGCCCCCCTACCGCGGCAGCGCCTTCATCCCCTTCTTCGAGAGCGACGATTGCTGGCCGCAGTTGGAGCATGTGATGCGGTACGCCCGGGACATGGTGAAGACCGGAATGAAGAAGAGCGTGAATTTGGATGCCCGTTCCTCGAGATACTGCTCCACGTACTGGCCGCAGTAACGGCACGCTGAGTGCCTTCCGGGCAATGCCCGCAGGACGGTCTTGAGGCCGAAGAGTAGAAGCATCTCTGCCTTTCTGGGTTTCTCGACCCAAGGGTGGCGAAACACCCGGTTCATCAGGGTGCTTACGATCTAATAGTAATCATGCTTAGTATTGGGTAGAGGTTTAACTAGCAGAACCGTTACCGTGCCCCCAGCCGCGGTCTCCCGGAAGGCAGGCAACACGCTTATGGCTTTGGCCCAGCAGAACAGACCGGCAGGATGGTCCACCCACCGCTTATTGTCGACGGCGGCGCGGCTGGACGAGCGCAGAATCAACCGGCGGCTTGTTGGCCTGGGCCTCACGAAATCGTCCTTCGACGCCCTTGATTGCGTGGAGGAGCTTGGCCCCGCCACCCAGAACCGCCTCGCCGACGAGCTCGGAATCACCGCCCAAAGCCTGGGCAAGATCCTGGACCGGTTGAAGGACATGGGCCTCCTCAACAAAGAACGCGGCGCGGGTGACGCCAGGTGCCGCAGCGTCCGGCTGACGCCCCGGGGACGGTCCGTGCTGCGGACTGCCGAAGAGCTGGTGCGCGGACTCCCCCGTCCCGAGCGCGACGTAGAGGTGGACCTGCGCCGGCACCTGGAACAGCACATCGCACACCTTTCGGAGTCGCAGCAGGCCCGGGCCCTGGCCGACGAAGCTCGCGAAGAGGCCTAGCTCCATTTGCCTGTTACAGCAGTTACCAAAGTGACAGGAATAAGCTTTAGTGAATCTTGATCATTTCTTTGAACCGACTTGATGGTGCTCCCGGAGACTCGATTTATCGGGAGCCGGACAGGCCTCGAAGGTCTGCGGATAAGCCGCACAAGTTCAAGGGGAACTGCAATGAGCAAAGTAGCTGGACGCAAGAAGCGCATCATCATCACCACCGCTGCCATGGTGGCAATCGGCGGCGGCGCGGCCTTCGCGTACTGGTCCGCAGTTGGTGTCGGCACCGGCGAGGCGTCCACCGGCAAGACGGTGGCATTCAAGGTTGTCAGCACCCCCGCCGCCGGCGACGCCCTGAGCCCGGGCGGCCCCACGCAGACCGCTGCCTTCACAGTCAAGAATGAGAACACCGGTTCGCAGAACCTGGCCGATGTTACCGCCAAGGTGGCCCTGGAAGACGGCTCGGCCTGGACTGCCGGCAGCTGCTCAGCAGGCGACTTCGAGGTTGGCACGCCCACCATCGCCAAGGGCCAGATCGCCGCAGGCGCCACGGTTCCGGGCACCGTCACCATCAAGATGGTCAACAAGGCCACCAACCAGGACGATTGCCAGGGCGTCACGGTGCCGCTGTACTTCGAAGCAAAGTGAAGGGGTAGCGCGCTGACGCTCCTCCTCAATTCCGTCAGGTTCATTCCCCAATGGTGAACGTGGCACCCCCACCACCCCCAGAGCCAATGTCGAGAAGGTGCGTATGTCCGGCAGGCACAACACCAGCTCCCCCGGAAGCCCCCGCGGCTTCCGGCGGGGGCTGGTGTCGTTTCAGCACCTGATCCGTCGCGGCATTGCGGTCTGCGTCGCACTGGTCCTTGCCATGCTTCTGGGCGCTCCGGCGGCGTCCGCTTCCTGGTCGGCAACCGGAAAGGGAAGCACGACGGCGGCAGTCGCCACCCTGGCGCCGCCCACCAATGTGACGGTCCCTTCGAGCAGCAACTCGAACGTGTCCGTGTCCTGGACCGGGTCGGCCGGGACGCCGGCGGCGACGGGTTACTACGTCAGCCGCATCACCGGCTCCACCTCCGTTTTGGCCTGCGGCAGCAGCCCGGCTGCGCCGATTACGGGCACCACCTGCACGGACTCCTCCGTTCCGGAAGGTACGCACAAGTACGTGGTCACGGCAGTGCACCGCTCCTGGACAGCCAATAGCGCGGCCAGCGGCAACGTCACTGTGTCCAGCATCAATGATCTTCGCTTCGGCGTTCAGCCGGCGGCATCCGTAATGGCAGGCAGCGCGCTGCCGGCATTCACTGTGGAACTACGGACCGCCTTCGGATGGCCCCTCTGGAAATCCGACGTCCCGGTGACGATCGGCCTGGCGAGCAATCCCGGCGGCGGCACTCTCGCGGGAACATTGACCGTTTACACCAATGGCTGGGGCGAGGCCACGTTCAGCGGCCCGTCCATGACAAAGGCCGGTGTGTACACCCTGATTGCGTCCAGCCCGGGATACGCGGGCGTGGTGAGCTCAGCATTCACCGTCACGGCGGCGGCTCCCACCCGGCTTGTGGCCACGGGTCCGGCCTCGGGTGCCGCTTCCGCCACCGCCACCACCGGGCCCTTCACCGTCCAGCGCCTGGACGCTTACGGGAATCCCGTGACCGCCGGCAGTACAGAAGTCACCCTGGCCTCCAACTCCACCGGCACCAAGGTGTTCGCCGCAACGTCCGGCGGCGCAACCGTCACGAAGGTGACCATTCCGGCAGGGGCCGCATCGGCGTCGTTCTTCTATGGCGACACCAAAGCCGGAGCGCGCAGCGTCACTGTGGCCGCAACGGGCCTGACTCCGGCCACGGCGCAGGTCACGGTGACGGCCGCAGCGGCATTCAAGCTGGCCTTCGGGTCCGCAACAATCGCGCCGGTCAAGAACACCGTCATCGATCCGCCGGTCACCGTCAGTGTCCTGGACACCTTCGGCAATCTGTCGGCCAGCACGGCGACGGTCACGGTGTCGTCCCAGTGCAACCTGAAGGGCACCTTGAGCGTCACCGCCGCCGCCGGCGTGGCCACGTTCTCGAACCTGACATTCAACGGCAACGGGTTCGGCTGCACATTGGTCGCCACCGGAACCTCGCTCCAGCAAGCGACGAGCAATACCTTCACCTACGGGTGATCCCGGTCCGTGCCGATTGACACGGGTGATCGCGGAGGATGCGTATGGGGCTGGTGATACGAGTGTTTCCGGATGGAAAAACGGGTAGCCAATACTCGTGCTGGATACTACCTGCAATTTCTAGGCTGGTTCCATCGCAACGGTTCGGAAACGGCCGCTAACAGGCCCAGGTGGTCCGTCTTCCGGCTGCGATACACGAAGGGTCCGCCCCTAGGTCGTGCAGGAGCTGAGCACCCTGCACGTGCGGAGGCGGGCCCTTTGTCTTGTGGTCCGGCCGGATGCCGCTGAAGCGGAATTAGACCCGGAATAGCGCCGCTGCCACCACGCCCGCGGTGAGCACCAGGAGCACGCCGAGCAGCAGGTAGCCGCGCCATTTGGGGCCGGAGCGGTGGGGATTGATGTCTACGTAGGGCATTACCGGCGGACCTCAACGGGAACGGGCTTCGCTGCGGCGCCGCGCTTGAAGCGGAGCATCAGGTATAAAGCGGAAAACGGAATGAACAGGGTTCCCATCAATGCGCACAGCGCAAAGACATAATCGGTCAGGGCCACGGAATTACCTCCAGGATGCGTCGTTGCACTCGAGGCTGGCACGCTACGTGGAAAGCTCTCCGCGTTAACGGCCTGCAACGAACGGTGGGATCCCCCATGTCGGATCGATCATCACCCTACGTGGGCCGCGCCGGATTTGTCCAACGCAGTATAGGCACCCAACAAATCCTGTCAATCGCATGCCGGATTTAGATGCCTGTTATAGGGACCACCCTTTGGCGTCCCGCATGGGCGGCGGGAAAGTGGTCCGGGTTTCCGGGGGCATGTTCTGCTGGTCCAGCCAGGATCGGACGGGGTACGGATCATCAGCGACGATGTTCCTCGCCACAAAGCGGCGGATCGCTTCCTTGATGGCTCTAATCATGCACTTACGCTACGGGCCGGTAACTCTTCTAGACAGAGTGGTCTGTACTCGTCTTTGGCGGCATCCAACACTCGTTTAAGCCTGAGAGTGGTACTTGTTCTTCGACCCGTCCGCCCATTGCTGTTAGGGGCCGTTTTTAGCGGACCAATCACCGCAAAAATCGCCGGTAAATAAACAATTCCGCACACCCTAGCGCCGCTTTCCGCCGGAGGAGCATACTTTTAACGCCGCCCCCAATCGATGGATGATTTCCACCCGGGCGGCTCATTCGCCGGCAGTGCCCGTCGGGCCGGCCGGCATCCTGGCGAAGAGGAGCATCTCGCACCCCTGCTTCGCGTCCCTTACCGAACAAGGAAATCTCGGGTCTCAGAGGGTTGGAAGAAAAAATGAGGAATCGCACCAAAACAGGACTGATGTCCATGGCCGCCGCCGCCGTCCTGGCCGTGGGCATGGCCCCCGGAACCGCCGTCGCGCATGAAGGGTCAGGGCACGGTGGCGGCTCGGACAAGAGTGATGACTGGAAGTCCAGTTCCGAACAGCGCAGGCTGGTGAAGACGCTGCGGAATGTCACTGACGATTACCGCTGGCTGGATAACGCAATCGAGGACGGGTACAAGAAGATCACCGAATGCATCGACAAGCCCGGCGTCGGGGCAATGGGTTTCCACTATGCCAAGGAGTCATTGATCGATGACAAGACGCAGGCCCGCAAGCCTGAGATTCTGGTGTACATGCCCAACGAACGCGGGCGCATGAAGCTGGTGGCGGTGGAGTTCCTGTCCACGGCAGCAGAACGGCCGGAACTCGCCGGCGTTGATTTCGACGACGGGCCGTTCCCGGGCACGTTCGCCCTGCACGCCTGGGTGTGGAAGGACAATCCGGACGGCATGTTCGCCGCGTACAACCCTGCCCACAGCTGCCCGAAGTAACCGAACAACGCGTGAGGGGTGACGGGCAATCACCCCTTCGCGGTGATCAGGGCCTCCTGCAGGAGGGGAACCAGCTTGGTGTTCCGGCCCCAGACGGGGTCGAAGATCTGCAGTTCCCAGCATTCGGCCAAGGATTTCGCGAGGGTCTCGTTGGTCCAGTCCGTGTAGGTTTCGTGGGCGTAGGAGGGGCCGCCGGAGCTGCCCAGCCAGGTGAACTCCCGGGCGCCGTCCAGGGTCACACAGATCTGTCCGGTGCCCGATTCACCCGGAGGGAACACCAGCAGCACCAGGTCCGTTTCCACCAGCACCGCGGAAATTATGGCTGCCGACTGCTCCGTGCAGCGTCCGGTCACAAAGGCGCGCTGTCCGTGGCCGCCGGACATCTCCGCCCCGGGCTGTGAGTCGTCCGTGAGGAAGCCAAGACGGTTGATCGCGGCCAGGGCCTCGCTCATGGGGCCGTTCTCTCCGGCGTTCTGCGGCGCGGCGTAGCCGGGCACGTAGCTGAGGGTGCCCTCAAGCCAGCGCGCAGTCAGTTCGCAAGCGCCTTCGAGCGTGGTGCAGTTGCGCCATGCGTCCTCATCGGGGACACCTTCAAACATGCGCTGTCTCCTTACGTTTCCCCCAGTGGTCACTAGCAGAATGTATCACTGCTCACACTCGTTGCACCCTGTCACTTCCGTAACACAACGGTGGGCAGGGGCCTCCCGTCAGGGCTGCCCTTTGTAGCGGTACATGAACGCAGCCATCTGGTCCCGGAGGATGGATGCTGCCGGCCGGAAGGTCTTGGATCCGTCCTGTTCAGTCCAGCCGTTGCTGATGCCCTGCTTCGCCAGCCAGGAGATCTGCTTGTAGAAGTTGTGCGTAACGGGGATGTCAGCAAACGGAGAGGTCGTTTCCGGCACATAGTCGGGGGATCCCGGGTGGAGGTAGAGGTCGTGGCGGTAGATGAAGGCTGCCATCTGGTCACGGTTGACGGTGGACGCCGGGCGGAACGTCCAGGAGCCATCGGCCTCCTCCCAGCCCTCGCTGATCTTCTGCGTCCACAGCCAGGCGATTTCCTTGTAGAAGTGGTGCGTGGTGGGCACGTCCGCGAAGGGCGACTGGGCTGGCGGTACAAACTCCGTCGGGCTGCCTGCCAACCGGTAGAGGAAGGCGGCCATCTGGTCCCGGTTCACTTGCTCTGCCGGGCGGAAGACGCGGGTGCCGTCGGACAATGTCCAACCTTCCGTGATGCCGTTGAGCCCCAGCCAGTCGATCTCGGCGTGGAACGCCGACGCGGAGGTGATGTCGTTGAACACCACAGGGCTGAAGGCGAAGGTCCAGCTGGAGGCATAGCCGGCCACCAGGGCGTAACCGGCGGTGGCGCGGGAGGTCACGGACACAGTGCCGCTTCCGGGGTAGGTGCCGGCGGGAACCACCTTCCCGCCCATCAGGTACTCCACCCCGGTGGCCGAGGGCACCGTGTAGGTGTCGTTGGGGGCGCCGATTATGTCCGTGAACTGCACCGGTGCCGGGACCGCACCTGTGGCCACTGTGGTTGTGGAAGCGCTGGTGCGCTGCGCGGACAGGTAGGCGTCTTTGGTGCCCGTGACACGGACAGCGAGGGTCTTTCCCTTGTCGTCTGCGGTCACCGTGTAGGTGCCGGCCGTGGCGCCGGGGATGGGCGTGCCGGTGCGGAGCCACTGGTAGGTCAGCGAAACCGGGGCGGGCTGCCATGTGCCCGGGTTCACGGTCAGGGTGCCGCCCACAATGGCCTGCCCGGTGGTGACGGGGTCGTAGGGCGCAGTCACTGTGGCGGGGGCCACCGGGGCCGTAGGTGCGGACGTCAATGAAAGGCTCGCCCCGAAGAACCGGCCTCCTGTCACCGTGACGGTCAGGGCCGCGCCAACGTCCGCGGGTTGCAGTTGGTAAGCCACTGCCTGCGCCCCCGGGATGGGGGTGCCGTTCCGCTTCCACTGATAGGAGTAGGTGATGTCGCTGGGCGTCCAGTTCTGGACGACGGCGGAGAGGTAGTTCCCGACGACGGCCTGGCCGCTGATGGTGGGAGAGGTCCCGGTGATGTTCCGGTCCGGCTGGAAGTTCAGTGCCGCCGTGGCGTCCAGTGCTCCGCTGCCGCAGCCCTTGGTGGTGCAGGCCCAGGCGTAATTCTTGGCGGTGGATTTCATCCGGGTTTCCACGTTGGCCGGGGTGGCCAGGTCCCCCAGGCGGGACATGAGCAGCGCGGCGAGCCCTGATGCGTGCGGGGCCGCCATGGAGGTTCCTTCGGAGGCGGCGTAGGCTTCGGAGGCCACGGGCGTGGTGGTGCCGAAGTTGAATGCCACCGCGATTCCGTCCTGCGATGTCTGGGTCATGTCCCCGCCCGGTGCCGCGACATCAACGGTGGATCCGTAGTTGGAGTAGGGCGCAAGGTAGCCCGTGCGGGCGACGGCGGCCACGGAGATCACGTTCTGGCAGTTGGCGGGGCTTGACGAGGAAGCCGGCATGTTCTCGTTGCCTGCTGCGGCCACCACTGCTGCGCCCGTACCGTACGCGAAGTCCACCGCATTCTGGAACGTGGCCGAGCAGGGCTGGGTGGCGCCCAGGCTGAGGTTGATGACGCGGGCCGGGGTGGGGTTGGAGGGCAGCCCGGCGACGCTTCCGCCGGCGGCCCAGATGATGCCGTCCGTGATGTCGGAGAGGTAGCCGCCGCAGGGGCCCAGGGCACGGACCGGCAGGATCTTCGCCTCGGGAGCGACACCGGCCAGGCCCACGCCGTTATTGGTCGTGGCGGCGATGATGCCGGCCACCTGGGTGCCGTGCCACGAGGAGGGGCTGGCCGGGATGCCGTCCCCGCACATGCCGGCTGCAGTCCAGTCGCCTTCATCACGGGGATTGGCGTCCCGGCCGTTGGAGTCGCGGGAATAGGCGGGATCGGACATCATGTCGTACCCGGGGAGCACGTTGGCGTTCAGGTCCGCATGGCTGGTGATGCCGGTGTCCACCACGGCCACCACCACGCCGGCGCCCTTGGTGGCCGTCCAGGCACCCGGCAACCTCATCCCGCCGGAGGAGTCCCCCAGCGCCCACTGCTGAGGGTAGAGGGGATCGTTCGGCGCGGCAGCCGGGTACATCCTGCTGTCCGGTTCGGCGTACTCGACGGCGGGGTCCGCCTTCAGCGCGGCCAGCGCCCTGCCGGTTTCTGCGGCGTCGAGCGTGCGGTCGGCGCGCAGAACGCGGGCTCCCGCCGCCGTCCCGCGGACATCGGAAACAGGAACGCCGACGTCCCGGGCCACCGTGCTGACGGACTCTTTGCGCAGGCCGGACCCGGGGGCGGCTGATTCCTTGAACTTCACAATGAACTGGTCCGTGGCGGCAACACTGCTGGCAGCCGCACGTGCCGGAGCCGGCGCAACGCGAAGCACGGGCGCATCGACGGCAACTGCCGGGAGTGGAAGCGACGAGCCGCACAGCAGTGCCAGTACACCTGGTATCAGGAGACGGGAAGACAGACGGGTGCGCAGAGCGTGCAACATCGCGAAATCCTAGGGGCCAGGCGTCGACCCCCCAGGAGCCGGACCGCGGGAAATAGAGACCGCGAAATCCGCGTCAAGCACGAGTGTAACAACGTTTGATTTGTTTTCACGGACTTATTTTCAGGGCTGCCATAATGGCTTAGAAATGGCCCGGCGGCGGCAGATCTGGTCTGCCGCCGCCGGGTTTTCATGCCCTTCGCATCACGGCAGGTTGGCGTAGCGGTACATGAACGCAGCCATCTGGTCCCTCAAGATCGAAGAGCCGGCACGGAAGGTCTTGGACCCGTCGGATTCGGTCCAGCCATTGGTGATGCCTTGCTTGGCCAACCAGGAAATCTGTTTGTAGAAGTTGTGGTTGGTGGAGATATCCGCAAACGGGGAGGTGGCTTCCGGCACATAGTCGGGCGAGCCTGGGTGCCGGTAGATGAAGTGCCGGTAGATAAAGGCAGCCATCTGGTCGCGGTTGACCGTCGCCGCCGGCCGGAAGGTCCAACTGCCGTCAGCTTCCTTCCAGCCCTCGCTGATCTTGGCCGTCCACAGCCAGGAGATCTCCTTGTAGAAATTGTGGGTCGTGGGCACATCCGCAAAGGGCGACAAGGCCGGCGGGACAAAGTCCGGGCTGCCCGCCAGCCGGTACAGGAAGGCCGCCATCTGGTCCCGGTTCACCGGCTGGGCAGAGCGGAAGGTCCGTGAACCGTCGGATTCGGTCCATCCCTGAGTTACGCCCGCTGTTGCCAGCCAAGAAATTTCCGTGGCGAACGCCGACCCCCCGTTGATGTCGCGGAACGACGGTGCCGGTTCAACGGCTATGGGCGCCGAGTCCGCGGTCACCGTTCCGTACCCGGCTTTGACGCCGGTCACCCGCACGGTGAGGGCCGCCCCGACGTCGGCGATCGCCAGCTTGTAGGCAGCCGAGGTTGCACCGGGAATCTCGGCCCCGGAGCGGTACCACTGGTAGCTCAGCGAGTCCGGTGCCGGCGTCCAACTGCCGGGTACGGCGGTCAGCGTGGAACCGACGGTGCGGCTGCCGGATATCGTAGGTGCGGGCGCCGAGAGCCCCCCTTGGAACGTAAACGTCCACTCGGCTGCAGTTCCCGCGGCAAGGACGTAATCCGTCGTGGCCCGCGCCGTCACAGTGACTGTGCCCAAACCTGGCAACGTCCCTGCAACAACAACCTTCCCGCCGAGCAGATACTCCACCCCCGCTGTCGCGGGAACGGTGAACGTGTCCTCTGCGGTCCCGTCCTTGTCGGTGAAAACGACGGTGGCAGGGGTCACTGTGAGCGGGCTTGTTCTGAACGTGGCAGTCCATTCGGCAGGGGCTCCCGGAGCCATTATGTAGCCGGGCTTTGGCCCGGCCGTCACCGTAACCGTGCCTGTGCCGGGGTACGTCCCTGCCGCTCTGACCGAACCGTTGACCCTATACTGGACGCCCTCAACGTCCGGGATGGTATAAGCGGCCGCGGCGAATATGGGCGGTGCAGCTGTTACGGTCACCGGATATGCAGCAAAATTCGCGGTCGCGTAATACGTTCCGGGGTATTCGCCCTGGAGGTTGCCCTGGTAGGCGTAGCCGATTCCTATTTCTTTGAAATCGGCATTAAGCATGGCGAGCCGGTGGCCCTCGGAATTGACCCAACTGAAGAATATCGATTCCGGGTCGTCATTAGCGGCGATGTTCTCTCCGCACGTGGTCCACCCCGGAGGAATTTGTTTCCAGAAATCGGGGTTGTGCTTGAAACCTCCGGCGTCGGCAGTGGTGGTTGACCAATTCTGTGCGACGGCAGCGATGTCCGGGTTCACCGTGAGCGGTTTGCGGCCGTTCTCTGCCCGGTAATCATTTATAAAGGTGAGAAGTGCAGTCTTCTCGGCCTGGTACTGGTCCGCCGCCAGAGCAAGATTGGCTGTTTCACCCGGCACCACCGAGGCGGCGTACCCGGGGATCAACATTCCGGACAACAGAATCGAAGTGGTCAGAAAGACTCCGCCAACCCTTAACAATATGGACTTATTCATTCGCTACCCCCAGTAGAATCCGATGGAACCTGAATGAATGTAACTCATCGGTCTTCAGCTGGTGAAAAGGGCGCCTTGCGAATGGATTTACGGTGTGTACTTGATGCTTTCAGTATTGCGCGCTAACCGGCTTCCTAGTGGTGAGCCTGCGTCTCCTGCAGGCGCTTAATGAACCAGCGGGACTGCTCAGGCCCATATGGCAGCACCGGGATCGCCTTGGTGGCGTCACTGGGGGTGTCGCGGATGGACTGGATGGCCTGGCGGACGGCGGTGGACATGGTATTGGCCATGGTCTTCACGAACTGGTCGCTGCAGGGTTCGCCGTGGCCCGGGATGAGGAATTCGTATCGATGACGCAGGGCGGAGATATGCCGCAGGGCGTCAGCCCATTCCTCCGGGAAGGCGTCCTCAAAGGACGGGTGCGAGCCCTGCTCCACGAGGTCTCCGGCGTACAGCGTGGTGGAGGTGCCGACCAGGAGGTCGCCGTCAGTGTGGCCGCGGCCCAAGTAGAAGAGCGTGACGGTCTGGCCGCCGAGGTCCACCAGGACGGGCTGGTCCTTCACGATGGCGTTGGGTACCACCAGTTCGGCGTCGGCCCCTTCACCGGCTGCCATTTCGGGTTCCAGGGCGGCGACCATGCGGCGCTGCCGGTCCCCGTTCTCCTCAATCTCACGTGCACAGTTCTCGTGAGCATAGAACTCGGTGACGCCCTCGTCCGCGAAGATGGCGTTGCCGAAGAAGTGGTCATAGTGAGCGTGGGTGTTCGCCACCACCAGCGGCAGCTGGGTCTTGTCGCGCACGGCGGCCAGGATTTCACGGCCCTGCCGTGGGCCGCCGCCGGTGTCGATCACCATGGCGCGTTCGGCGCCGATTATGAGTCCGGTATTGAGCTTCGAGCCTTCGGTGGTCAGCACGTGGTTGCCCTGGCCGACCTCCATCCATCGCGACATTCTGTTCTCCGTATCATGCGTTCCGGCGATCGTAGGCCTCGATTCTACCCACGCCTTGCTGGTGGAAGCCTGAGGAAAGGGGCGCGGCGGGAGCAATAAGGGCCGGCAACCGCCTGACGCTTCCCTGCTGTCAGGGGGACGCCGGACGCCGGCACTCGTCATTTTCCGCGCCGGTCACCGCTGCTACTGCGCGTCGCCGCCGCTCGGGAACTCCCTGATCTTCTGCGCCATCGCTTTGGACCGCGTCCAGTGCAGGTAGTGCGCGCCGTCGAGCACAACCAGCTCATGCCGTTTCACGTTGGCGGGTTGGCATTCATGCGCACCCCACCACTCGGCCTGATCGCTCATGGTGTCCTGTGACAGAAAGTCCAGATCCGGAAGGCTGTCGGGGTAGCGGAGGTCCTTCAGCTTCGCGGCGTTTTCGCCCATCCGGAGAGTTTCGTCCGGGGCTGCCTGGCTGCTGAAGTTCCAGCCGGTCATCTGCTGCATCTGTCGACGTTCCGCTTCAGTGAAGCTGTCTCCTCCGGGCTCCCGGTAGCACAGTGCCGAGGCCCACCGGATCAGGCCAAGCGTCGAAGGAATGTGCGCCCAGGAGTAGTCTGCCGCGGGCGTTCCTGCGGCGCAGGTGCTATCGCACATGGCAGCATCGCCCGCCGGGACGGTGGGATCGATGCCGATGACCGCGGACACTTCCGAGGGGTATTTGTTCGCGTAGTACGGGGTGGAGAAGCCTGCAAGTGAGTGGCCCATCAGGATGCACGCCATTGTGATTCCCAGTTGTGAGACCACGTCATGAAGCTCTTCGGAGATGTTCTCCGGACCGGGGCGGGCGGCCATGTCGCTTTAGCCGTAGCCGACACCCTCAACCCGATTGTCGGTTTCGACACCGGCGAGCAGCTGCTCGAGCGTCCGCTTGTCGTGTTCCTCACTCCCATGAAGTTCATCGGCCGGTCCCTGCTGCGGTGAGCGGAAGCGGCGGCTGAACCGGACGCCTCCGAGGCGAGGAAGGAAGCGGTGGCCATCTCTTCACCGGCGCGTGGAGCGTCTTAGTGGGGAGCGCCTCCTGCAGAGCGAAGCGGTGTCGGCATGAGCTGAGATAGGTGGGCACGGGGCTGACGCTTTACTGGAGTTCGTTGACCCGTTCGAGCGAGCGGCTGGAGACTGGCTGCGGCGCTGACTCCTGTTACATGCATCGCGTTGTCACCGGGGGTCGTGGCCACGGTCATTGCAATGTTGCTGTGACCCTGCCGCACACCTTTTGTTCCACTGCGGTAGTCCACGGGAAACCTATGCCTGCTTATGATTCGGCTATGACTACAAAACAGCACAAGACTCACTGCTACCCGTGCGGCGTCACGACGAACCACGTCACGTCCTATGGATCTTCCGGCGGCCAGGGCACCTCCGTGATTAGCGTACGCTGCGCGGAGCACTCCGCGCACGCAATTGACCGCCAAGGCAGTTAACTGCGTGCGTGCCTAACCGGAAACGCCGACGTCGAGGAGCGAGCCTCCCAAAAGAACGTCTGTGAAGTAACGTGGGGCCCGGAGAATACCAAATCGCTGCCAGGTTGGCCGTCTTAGCTGGGCGTCGCAAGCACATGCCTTACTACTCGGGCGGGCTCTGTTTGTTGCCAACGGAGAAGCTGCGGTTTCAGATGACGGACTACACGCAACTGTTGAAGAGCCTTACGCCGAGCAGTACCGAGAGCCTGATCTTAGGGGACCGGCCTTCTCCGCCCGAATCTCCGCCAGCCTCCTACCCGCGGCGGTTGCTGAACCGGGAAAGGATCGCCCGATTCGCCAATTGCTCCACGCCGTGGTGAAGGACAACTGCGCACGAGACTGACACGAAGAAGGCGATGAGTCCGGCGGCGGAACGGGTTCCGACTAGCTGGACGCTGTGAATTATCACGATCTGGTGGACTAGATAGAAGGCGAACGAAACCTCCCCTGCATACGTAAGTGGTCGGACTTGCATGATCTTCAATGGCCGCGTGCAGTCGGAATGGGCGAAGTGAACAATCACCGCAAGAAAGAATAAAGCTCCCCACACATCTGCTGCTGGCTTGCCAGGTATCACAGAAAAGCCAACCGCTGCAATTGCCAGCAGGACAAAGCCCATCCAAAGTTTGGGCTTCCACCCCGCCCTCATGGCCAGCGCGGCACAAACACCCAGAACAAACTCCGGTAGGCGGACTAAGGGATTAGTATACCGGACAGCTTCAACGGTTGAGTTGACTTCAATCATTGTGGTGGCCAGAACAGCACCTGAAATGATGAAAAACAGTCCGAAGCCCACCACGGCAAGGGTTTTGTTAGACCGACCGCGGAGCGAAATAACAATGAAAGGGAACAGCAAGTAGAAAAAGACCTCACAAGAAAGCGACCAAGCAACTCCGTTCAGAGAATATGTATAGGCGAAGTCCGGCGCCCAAGCCTGCACGAGCAATAAATGCATAAGAGTCGGCAATACGCCGCGCTCACCCTGCCCGGTTGGGATACAGAGCGCGACTAGCATCATAGCGAGATGTGATGGGTAAACACGAGCGAACCTGCGCAAATAAAACTGAGACGTCGCTTGGCCCGGCCTATCGGTCCAAGCTAGAAGGAACCCCGACAGAACAAAAAAGAACGCGACGCCCGCGTAGCCGAGTTTAGCGGGGGCGAAGCTGATGACACCGGCACTGTTCAAATGGAAGGCGAACACAAACAATGCTGCGAAGCCTCGAAGCGAGGTCAGCGAGGGCAGCCTGGACGGGAGCCCCGTTGGACTAACCTGGCTATTGGCAGGGTCGAAGGGCGCATATGTAGTCAATTTATTCCCCGGTAAGAGCGAACCGCGCGGCGGTCGCCAAGTCGATCTTGCCTGAACGCAGTTCTGGGAAGCACAAGACAATACACACGCACCCTGCCCGTTGTTGAGTTGTTCGCACTTCTCGGTCGCTTACTGACGGCAAGCTGCATAACGTTAAGCCCTGGCGAGTCAGGAGAACATAGGGTTCGCCTGAAGCTTCGGCATATCAGGCGCGAACGGAAACTTTGGACCTAACTCTAGCTGGCAAGTCTTTCAGGTTCATGGCTGGGCGTTCGATGAGGATCCAGCTCGCAACTGCCAGCGGGACAGTCGCAAGAATACCCAGAACCATAAACGCAGGCAGCCCCAAGTGGTGCGCCCCTGCCAGGGCAAGCATTTGCTGAACAGGGAAGCCGTAAAGGTACATGCCATAGGACACATCGTTGCGTGCGCCAACTCGTCGAAACACGGACGGCAGGGCGATTCCCAGCCATAGGCACAGATACGCCACCGGAAGTGCGGCAAGACTCTTGCCGTAATCGAACGACATGACAATTAGCAGGAAGACTGCAGCGCCAGACGCGCAGATGCCGGTGATAGGTATACGGTGCGAAAAGCGGTAAAGAGTCGCGCCTGCAAGGAAGAAGGGGACTAGTAACGCCATATCTCTCACGATAAGTGGCCCGCCGGAAAACTGGACATAGACGCTGAGAGCAGACACGGCCGCGAACGCGAGCGGAAGGATCACCCGCATCCGGCGAACCTGGGGGATGAGCAACGCGAGTCCGACGGCGACGTAGCAACACAACTCGTACCGAAGTGTCCAGAGGGATCCATTCCAAGTCGCAGGGAAGGGGGCACCAGCCAGCGTCCCGTGGAGTAGATCGGCACTGAACACCATTGTCACGTTCGATAGAAAATAGTCCACACCAATCCCCAGAGACCATCCTCCTCGGGTTACCCCTGCGATGGCGGCAAACCCCAGCCCGACAGCGGCCAAGCAACCCCAGTATCCCGGAAAAATGCGAAGAAAGCGCCGCCAGAGATAAGGCAGCAATGCACTGCTAAACCCGCTTCTCGTGATCAGATATCCGCTGATCCCGAAGAATCCGCCGACAGCTAGGGTACCTAGCTGTATCCCGCCGAAGCGGAGCGGCTCACCGAAACCGCCTATGGGGCTTGCGTGAGACACGATTACAAGGGCCGCCAGAACCAGTCGCAAGAAGTTGAGAGAGTTGTGGCGCGTGTCCAAGCGCTCGCTAATTGTGCCCAAGATTTCCCCCCAAATATTCCTCCGCATGTGTCGTCCAAGTGTAACGGCAAGGTGACGGGTCAATTGGATCCATGCTTTGCCAATTCGCTGACAGCAACAGACGATTCAAGGCGAAGCGTCACAAAATTCGGGATTCGACGCTCGAAGACGGCTCGGGGCCAGGCAACCTTGCTGGGCACTAGCGACCGATGACCGTGCCGCAAATCACAAATCAGCTAACACAATTCCAGTATTCTCGATTGCATCAGCCACATATCGCAGGAACCCGCCGGCCGTGGCGCCATCGCAAACTCGATGGTCGAAGGTAAGCGTGAGTTCGGTGACCTTACGGACGGCCAGTTCGCCGTTGACCACCCAGGGTCTGTCCATGATCCGCCCCACGCCCAGGATCCCAACCTCAGGGTGGTTGATGATCGCTGCTGATCCGTCCACTCCAAAAACCCCATAGTTGTTCAATGTGAAGGTACCGCTGCCCAGCTCGGACGGTGTCGCCTTACCCTCCCGCACGATGGCGGTCAGGCGGCGGATCTCAGCGTCCAGTTCCCGAGCGCTCATCCTGTCTGCGTTTCGGATGGATGGCACCATCAGTCCACGGTCAGTCTGAGCTGCAAAGCCCAGGTTGACGCCATCGAATGCAATGATCTCCTGACTCTCCCCGCCGACAGCGTCCTCAGTAGTGACCATCCGGGTGTTCAGTTCCGGATACTTCTTGAGTCCCGCGGTGACAAACCGCGCGATGAAAGCCAGCAGGCCAGGGGTGTTGTGTGGGTCCGTCTTCTTCAGGGCGGCACGCATCTCCACGAGTGCTGTCGCGTCTACGTCGACCCACACCGTCGCTTCGGGGATCTCCGAGCGGCTGCGGGTCATGTTCGAGGCCACAGCCTTGCGAACGCCGCGGACCGGGGTTCGGCTGCTGATGCCGAGGCCTGTGCGCGGGTCGATCTCACTGAGGTGGGTTTCGACGGGCTCAACCACCGATCGCCGATCAACCACCGGGCGGCTGGTTTCGACAGGCTCAACCGCCGCGGAGGGGGCTATCGCCGCCTCGACGTCTTTGCGCATGATCAGCCCGCTGGTACCGGACCCCTGGAGACCGCCTAAGTCGACACCGTGGTCGCGGGCCATCCTGCGGACCAGCGGCGAGATCACAGCACCCAGCCTGCCGGGCACACGGGTGCGCAGGAGGAGGAGATCGTCGGCGGACTTTTCCGCATCTTTACTGGTTTCGACAGGCTCAACCAGCGAACGGACAGGCTCAACCGCCGGTGTCCGAGTTGCTACTGCACCGGTCTCGACAGGCTCGACCACCGGATGCTTCCGCGCACGGGTTCGGCGGGCTTGGCCGTGACCGCCGGGGGTTCCGTATCCGATGAGGACGTTGCCGGAGCCGGCTTTTTCCTCTTCACGATAGGTTTCGGCAGCAGCGGATTCGACAGGCTCAACCACGGGGGTTTTGGGCTTGGTCTCGACAGGCTCGACCGCCGCTTTTGCGCCAATGGGCGTCACGGAGATCAGCGGCTTCCCTACGTCGAGCGTCTGGCCCGGTTCCCCGTGAAGCACGGCAACTGTGCCGGCGTAGGGCGACGGGACCTCCACCATGGATTTCGCAGTCTCAACCTCGGCAATGGGCTGATCGACGCGGATATCGTCGCCCACGGCAACGAGCCAGTTCACGAGTTCGGCTTCGGTGAGGCCTTCGCCCAGGTCCGGCAACAGGAATACTTTCGTTTCGCTCATCTGATCAGTCTTCCCACTGGAGGTCGTCAACGGCGTCGAGGATGCGGTTCACGCCGGGCAGATAGTAATGCTCAAGTTTCGGCGCCGGGTATGGAATGTCGAACCCGGTGACCCGGCGGATCGGTGCGGCCAGGTAGTGGAAGCAGCGCTCCTGGACCCTGGCCACAATTTCGGAAGACACGGAAGCAAAACCATGGGCCTCGGCGATGACCACCGCGCGGCCGGTCTTGCGGACCGACGCACAGACCGTCTCGTCGTCGAACGGCACGATGGAGCGAACGTCGATGACTTCCAGCGAGCGGCCTTCCTCAGCCGCCGCGGCAGCTGCGGCCAGCGCTGTGGGCACGGACGGACCATACGCGATCAGCGTGGCATCGGTGCCGGGACGGGCGACGGCCGCGCGGCCTTCCGAGGAGGTGCCCCGTTCGGTGTTGGCGGCGTGCTCGGAGCGGAGTCCCTCAAGGTCCACGAGGTCCTTGGACCAGTACAGCTTTTTGGGCTCCATGAACATCACGGGGTCGTCGGAGTCGATGGCTTCGCGGAGCATGCGGTACCCGTCGGCCACGGTGGCCGGGGTGAAGACCTTCAGGCCGGCGGTGTGGGCGTAGTAGGACTCTGAGGAGTCGCAGTGGTGCTCCACTCCCCCGATGCCGCCGGCATACGGGACACGGATGACGATGGGCAGCTTGACCGCCCCCTTGGTCCGGTTGTGCATCTTGGCCACGTGGCTGACGATCTGCTCGAAGGCAGGATATGCAAAGGCATCGAACTGCATCTCGATCACCGGACGCATGCCGTTCATAGCCATCCCCACGGCCATGCCGACAATGCCGGATTCGGCCAGGGGTGTGTCGAAGCAGCGGGACTCGCCGAAGGTCTTGGTGAGGCCGTCCGTGATCCGGAAGACGCCGCCCAGCATTCCGACATCCTCGCCGAACACCAACACCGAGGAGTCGGCGTGCATGGCGTCGGCCATGGCGGTGTTCAGTGCCTTGGCGAGGGTGATGGTCTGCGGCCCGGTTGATTCAGCAGTGGCTGCCGCCTTGGCAGCGGCACGAGCGGTTGCCGCGCTGACGTTGCCGTTGACCTCGGAGGACGTGGTGACTGTGGGGCTCATTTTGCGGCCTCGTCCCGGGAGATTTCGTCGGCGAGCATGGCGGACTGCTCCTTTAGCTGTGGGGTGGGTGTGGAGAAGACGTACCGGAAGAGGTCCTGCGGGTCGACGGGGACATCCTCCCCCAGGCCTTCGCGGAGCTGCGTGGCAACTTCCTCCGCCTTGTCCGCGATCTTGGCGGCGCCGTCGTCGTCCAGCAGTCCGCGGTCGGTCAGATAGGTCTGCATCCGCTTCAGCGGGTCCCTGGCCACCCACTGGGCCACTTCGCTGTCCTGGCGGTAGCGTGTGGCGTCATCGGCGTTAGTGTGGGCCTGCATCCGGTAGGTGTGGGCCTCTACGAGGAGCGGTCCGGAGCCTTCGCGGGCCAGCTTGACAGCGCGGCCCAGCACGGCGAGGAGGGCGACGACGTCGTTGCCGTCCACGCGTTCGCCGGCCATGCCGTAGCCCACTGCTTTATGGGCCAGCGACGGCGCCACGGACTGGTGGGCCAGCGGCACCGAGATGGCGTACTGGTTGTTCTGCACGAAGAAGATGACGGGCAAGTGGAAGACGGCCGCGAAATTCAGGGCCTCATGGAAGTCGCCTTCGCTGGTGGCACCGTCGCCGCACATGGCCAGGACAACGGTGTCCTCGCCGCGAAGTTTGGCGGCGTGGGCAACGCCGACGGCGTGGAGCAGCTGGGTGGTGAGCGGCGTGCACTGGATGCCCACCTTGTGCTTGAGGGGGTCGTAGCCGCTGTGCCAGTCGCCGCGGAAGAGTGTCATGGTCTGCACGGGGTCCACGCCGCGGGCCATCACGGCCACTGAGTCGCGGTAGGTGGGGAAGATCCAGTCGCCCTCGGCGAGGCAGAGGGCGGCCGCCACCTGGCAGGCTTCCTGTCCGTGGCTGGATGGGTAGACGGCCATGCGCCCCTGGCGGACCAGGGCGGAATTCTGGTCATTGACGCGGCGGCCGACGACAAGCTGCTCGTAGGCAGCCAGCAGTTCGGCGTCGCCGGGCAGCGCGTATTCATGGCCGGGCTGGGCGCCCTGCTCGGTGTGGGGGTTCAGGGTGCCGTCCTGGTCCACCATCTGGATCTGGTGGCGGGCCGGCAGCATGTAGTCCTCCACCGTGATGCCGAACTTGCGCACAGCCTCAGCTGCGGCGCCTTCGCTCAGGTGGGTCCCGGCCGTCTGTTCCGGCGAGTCCTGACCGAGGGCGGTATGGTCCGCGGAGATCGTCATTGGTCCGTCCTTCTGTAGCCACTATTCGCTTCCAGTATCGCCCTGAAGGAACTTTCGTATCCAGTCCCGGCCGAAATCGTGGAGAAGTACGGAATTCTGGCCTAACCTGAAAGACAAATCGTAAGCGTGAGCCGCGTTACCCGTGGGAGTTGTGGACAAATGGCAGAAACTGAGGCGGACCAGGTGGCGGTGCCGCTGGATGACGTGGACCGGAACATCATTGCGGAGCTGACCCGGGATGGGCGGATGTCCGTGACGCAAGTCGCCGAGAACGTACACATCTCACGGGCGCACGCGTACACGCGGATCGCCCGGCTGACGGGTGAGGGCGTGCTGACCAAGTTCACGGCGCTCGTTGACCCTATAAAGGCGGGGCTGAAATCCTCGGCCTACGTGACTCTCAAAGTGAGGCAGCACTCCTGGCGTGAACTGCGGGAGCTGCTGCGCGCCATCCCGGAAGTGCACCACATTGCTCTTGTGGGCGGTGACTTTGACGTCATCCTGCTGGTTCGGGCAGTGGACAACGTGGACCTGCGGCGCGTCATCTTCGACCAGCTGCAATCCATGCCCGGGGTGCTGGATACGCAGACGTTTTTGGTGTTTGAGGATGTGGATACGCGGTAGCGCATTACAGGCTTCAAACAGATAGGTATACACAGCTATCACACGGGGCGCGCACGGTTCAACGGCTGACACCTCGTCCTAATTCTGGAATCCGGCCGGGTACAATTGGGCCAGACCGAACGAAACAGCAGTGTTGGAGGCCAGCCGTAGTTCGGCCTCCTGCAATCAACCAGGGGGGCTCCGGTTTGGACCTACGCGACTACATGCGCATCCTTCGCCGTAATTGGATGTTAATTCTTAGCACGGCTTTGGCTGGACTTCTTGTTGGAGGCGCCGCTTCCGTGCTGACAAAGCCAATTTATACAGCCGAAACTCAGTTGTTCGTGGCGATCCAAAGCTCAGGTTCCGTTCAAGAACTGCAACAGGGCAATAATTTTAGCCAAGCGAGAGTTCAGTCCTACGTCACGACAGTGAGCTCCCCCGTAGTTCTCCAACCCGCTATAGATTCACTTGGACTTTCTGTTACCCCACAGGAGTTGGCCAGCCGAGTCAAGGCCAGCACCGAGTTGAACACAGTTCTTATTAACATCACAGTCACAGATCTCTCCCCAGTTCAAGCCGCCGCGGTCGCCCAAGCGGTGTCGAACAGTCTGATCCAGGCCGTCGATAACTTGGAAAAACCACAAACTGGTGGTACGTCCCCCGTCAGGCTGTCAATAATAAAACCTGCCATCGCCCCCGATGCCCCCTCCGGACCGAATACTCGGCTGAATCTTATCCTCGCTGTAATAGTTGGACTTGGAGTTGGTATTGGCGCAGCCATGTTGAGAACCACACTTGACAATCGAATCAGGGGCGAAGCCGATCTGCGACGTGTCACCGATGTTCCCGTTCTCGGGGCGATTTCATTCGATCAAGACGCTGTGAAAAAACCCCTTCTGACCCAGGCTGAAACGCAAAGCCCGCGCGCCGAATCTTTTCGACAACTTCGAACCAATCTACAGTTTGCGAATGTGTCGGGCCACGCAAAGACAGTTCTTGTTACTTCATCCTTGCCCGGTGAAGGAAAGAGCACAACGGCGACGAATCTCGCCATTGCGTTGGCACAGACTGGACAAACCGTATGCCTCATTGATGCTGACCTCCGCCGTCCGATGGTGAACGAATATCTTGGCCTAGATCGAAGTGCGGGGCTAACCACAGCTCTTTTAGGCGAGCTAGACGTGAACGAATTGCTGCAAGCTTGGGGTGACGATAATCTCTTTGTTCTTACAACGGGGCAGATCCCGCCGAACCCGAGTGAGCTTTTAGGCTCGGACGAAATGCGAGGCCTAATTGCGCGCCTAGAGCAGGCGTTTGATACCGTCATCTTCGACGCGCCACCGCTTCTACCCGTAACAGATGCAGCGGTCCTCTCTCAACACGTTGGCGGCGTCGTTGTCGTTGTAGGAACGCAGAAAGTTAAACAAAACGAACTTGAGAAATCTTTGGACGCACTTCGTTTGGTGGGTGCCAAAGTTCTCGGTGTGGTTTTGAACAGACTTCCCGCCAAGGGACCCGACGCATATTCGTACGGCTACTATACTCAGGCTGACGAGCCACGTCAGAGTCGTTTCAAAACCACTAACGAACCTTCAAGAACGGGGCTTGCTAAAGCGTTGCCGTTGGTCGACCCAAACGTCCTCTCAAGGCAGCAAGTTAGCGTCGAGAAGCTTCATCGGAACGCATCTCAGTTCCCACGGTCGGACGTAAACAGCGCTGGGTGAGACATCCTGTTCTACTCCACCGCTGCTCCTGAGATCGTATATCTTCCCTCGCCTCTGCCACGCTTGAGCCATGATGGACAGCCACGGTTCCGCGCAGACTTTGGAGTTGGATTGCGAGCAGACGCTCAGAACATTTCGCGTCATTTGCCGCTGAAGACGAGCGGTTGTCGCCAAAACCCTCAGACTCCTTATGGACCATCTTGCCGTTGGCAAAACTGATGTCAAATCGATAAGTTCTTATCATGTTGAATGACGACCAAATTCCTCTGAGTTGGCAGGTGAGCCACTTTCACGTTGGCTATTTGTGTGCTTTTGCGGTCTTGTTGAGGGCGATGCCGGTCCTGGACTCCAGGCCTAGTTAATAGGTCGCGTCGATGGGTGGGGGTCTGGCCGATAAACAATGAAGATGGAGTTGCGGCTCCGGGCGGGTCTGACTTGCTGATTAGCTGACGCGCTCTCGGGCATTGTCCTGACACCGACGGGTCGGCTCGTGCCGGGGTCGCGCTCGTTTCGGGTGGCCGGACCGGGCGGGACGTGACTTCATAGGACCTTGCTCGATCAATGACTCGTCATTGTTGTGTCCGCCCGGCCTGGCGAGGTCATCCCTCATCGAAGGGAGACACCACCAGCATGAGCAACAACGCGCAGACGACGCAAGCAGTGATCGTCATCGGAGGCATCGATGCGCACGCCGACACTCATCATGTCGTCGCGCTCGATACGACCGGGAAGATACTCGGCGACCACCCTTTTCCCGCTTCATCACGCGGATATCGTGACGCGCTGGACTGGTTGGCAAAGTTCGGGTTGATTGACAAGATCGGAGTCGAATCCACCGGTTCGTATGCGGCCGGCATCACACGGTTCCTCCTCGAATCAGGTGTCGATGTCGTGGAAGTCAACCAGCCCCACCCGCACCTGAGGGCGCGCCGCGGCAAAGACGATTCGATCGACGCTGAAGCAGCAGCGCGCAAAGCGCTCTCGGGGCAGGCCACCGCGATCCCGAAGGTCACCACGGGTGTTGTCGAGTCGATCCGTGTGCTGCGCTTGGCCCGGGAATCCGCCGTTCGTTCCCGCACGAGAACGATCGTGCAACTGCGCAGTCTTCTAGTCACAGCACCTGCGCGGCTGCGGGAGCAGCTCACGGAACGGTCCGCAGCCGTGCTCGTGGCACGATGCGCGGGCTTGCGGCCTGATCTGGATCGTCTTGATGACCCGCTTCAAGCCACCAAGCGTGCACTGCGCGCCATGGCCCGGAGGATCCAGATGCTCGATGAGGAGATCAACGAGACCGACGCCTCACTCAAAAAGCTCGTCGAGCGCACCGCGCCGACTCTGACGTCCAAGCTCGCGATCGGGCCAGGGCACGCCGCGCAGCTGTTGATCACCGCCGGGCAGAACATTGAGCGGCTCCACTCCGAGGCCGCATTCGCCAGACTCTGCGGCGTCGCACCGATCCCGGTCTCCTCCGGCAAGACGCATCGCATGCGCCTGCACCGAGGCGGTGATCGTCAAGCCAACGCCGCGCTCCACATGATCGCGGTTTGCCGGATGCGCTACCACCAGCCCACCATCGACTACGTCAAGCGACGCCTCTCTGAAGGACTGTCGAAGAAGGACGTGCTCCGATGCCTCAAACGATTCATTGCCCGGGAGGTCTACCACGACCTGAAAACCGACCTTGGACTCACTTGACGTCTATAGGACCGTCGGTGTGTGGGTCCGGCCGGTTTTCATTAGTGAATGGTTCTTTCGAACCGGCCGGCGAAGGTGATCGCGAACGCGTTCAGCGCAGGCTTCCACCTCATCACCCAGCGTGCCCGACCGCCGCCGGTCGGATCAAGAGACCTGGTGACCAGATACAGGCATTTCAGCGCCGCGGTCTTGTTCGGAAAGTGCCCGCGGGCCCTCACAGCCCGCCGGCAGCGGGCACTGATCGACTCGATCGCGTTCGTTGTGCAGATCACCCGCCGGATCTCCACGTCGTACCCCCGGAACGCACGAACTCCGCCCAGGAGGACTCCCAGAGCCGCACGATTGCCGGACACCGCTGACCCCACTCGGCCGTGAACTCGGCGATCCGGTCCTTCGCCGCTTGCTCGGACGGGGCCGTGTAGACCGGCTTGAGCGCCTTGACGATGCCGTCGCGGTGCTGGCGTCCGGCGAAGCGGAAGCGGTTGCGGCTCAGGTGCACGATGCACTGCTGCACCACCGTCCGCTCCCACGTGCTCGTGATCGCCTCCGGCAGGCCCTTGAGCCCATCACAGACAGCGATCAACACATCTTCCACGCCCCGGTTCTTCAGCCCGGAGAAGACCGGCAGCCAGAACCGGGCACCCTCGCCGCCGTCCGCGGCCCAGATCTCCAGGATCTCCCGCTCCCCGTTCACGGTCACGCCCACGACGACGTAGAACGGGGTGTTGCGCACCTGCCCGTCACGGACCTTGACCACGACCGCGTCAACGAACAGCACCGGATAGATCGGATCCAAAGGCCGGGCCGACCACTCGGCCAGTTCCCCGGCGACCTTCTCCGTGATGCGGCTGATGGTGTCTTTGGAGACCTTGGCCCCGTAGACCTCCTCGAAATGCGCCGCGATTTCCCCGGTGGTCAGCCCCCGGGCGGACAGCGAGAGCACGATCTGGTCGATCCCGTCCAGACGCCGTTTCCGCTTGGGCACGATCACCGGCTCGAACGAGCCGTCCCGATCCCGGGGCACCTCAATCTCGACCGGACCGATCTCGGTCAGCACGGTCTTGGACCCGGTGCCGTTGCGCATGTTGGCTGCGATCGGCCTCTGGCCATGCTCGTGCCCGAGGTGCTCGGTCAGTTCCGCTTCCAGCGCGGTCTCCAGCACATTCCTCGTGAGCTGGTTCAGCAGCCCGCCCGGGCCTACCAGGCTCACGCCCTGCTCCCTGGCCTGCGCGAGCAACCGCTCCCGCAAGCTCCTTCTGATCGATGATCTCTCCCGTCACAGGATCGATCATCACCCCTGTCATCCCGGTCGTGGACTCCGACACGGCCGTCTCCTTTCGGATCAGGCCGGACCCTCACACACTGTCTTTCTTATAGTCCCGGGTGGGGCCACAAGGGCGTCGATGATTGGCTCTTCCCCTGCCCCATTCAGGGGCCGTTGGGCGGCGCTTCGCATTTAGGCATGGTTGGTCTGTTTGATCCGGTACTGGCGGTGGCCGCCAGCCGCGAGTAGGCATCTGAGCCTGTTATTGGTGAAGTTGCGGAAGCCTCACGCTATTCGGTGGGTGGTTTCGATGACGCCATCAATCACCTCGGTAGGGCCGTGAGAGGCGCCGTTCGTCTCGAAGTAGGCCAGGACCCCCGTCGTCCATTGTTTGAGTGTCCGGCCGAGGCGGGCGACTTCCGGATCGGGCAGGAGGGGAATGACGCGATGACATCGTTCACGAGTTCCCGGCTCAGGCCGAGCGTGATATATGTCGCGGAGGTTCTGATAGCACCGCCACGCCAGGGTGACTCCGTCGTCGGGGTTCCCGGCAATGACTTTAGCAGCGAGCCGGGCGGCGTGCTTGTCGGTCAGGTGTTCGACTCCAATCTGCAGGGTCCGGCGGATCCCGTAGAGCGAACCGCCTTTGCGGCCGCGGTGCCCGAGCGTGTCCTGCTGGACCCGGCGGCGCACTTCGTCGACCATGGCTGATCCGAGCTTCACGACATGAAAAGCGTCCAGGACGGTGGGGGGGTTCGGGCAGTTCATCGCGGATCGCGTCCGCGTAGCCGCGGAAGGGATCCAGCGCCACGGCCTTGATGGCTCTTCCACTTCTAGCGTGGCGGCAGGTGTTCAGCAGGCTTGTTGGGCTGCCGTGTACAACAATAACCGGAGCCTGTAATGGTCGTGGTTCCGGTATCCGCGCGCCGCCCGCTTCAGGTTTTTCGCGCTGAGGTTCGCCGCTTCGCTGCGTGGCCCGTGTCCGGCAGAACGTGAGCAGCTCCCTGCGCCACATCTTCAGTGTCAGAAACAGTGATTTGGCCTCCCGGATCCTGGTTGCCTTCACGGCGTGTTCGACTTCGGCCCAGGCGCGCTGGAACGCGTCAATGTGATCGGTCTTCAGCAGCTGCCGGACGTGTTCCTTGATGCCCCAGACGACGCCGGGTTCGATGTCTGAGGCGATGATTTCCTGCGTCCGTCCGCGCTGGGCGCCGGACATGTTTTCCTGGGTGCAGGTCAGCAGTTTCCGGTACATCCAGGCCGGATCCGTGGCCCGGCCGCGTCTGCCGTGCAGGTCGTGGGCGCGGCGCCGACGGACCTCGGTGACCATCTGATTCGCCGGGGCCACGCCATGCCAGTGATCCACAGTGATCGCCGCCTTGGGCAGGGCCTTGCGAACGGCCCGGCGGAACTCGGTGGACATGTCCATAGCCACCAGTTCGACTCTGTTCCGCCACCGTGGCCGGGCCCGGATCCAGTCCCGCGCTGCCTGGCCGCGGCGGCCGTCGACAATGTCCAGGATGGCCCCGGTATCCAGGCCGGTGAAAACGATTGACCAGGGTTCGTCCCGGGTGACCTTGCCGGCGTCGTCTTTGAGATACCGGACCCGCCGGAAACGGTGTTCATCCACGACCAGGCGGCGGATCAGTCTTCTGTCCGCGCCGCCGTCCAGGACAGCCGTGTCCGCGGTGACGCGCATGACGGTTGTCCATGACACGCCGGCGGCCGCAGCGACCCGGGAGACGGCACGGAGCTCAGTGGACAGCCCGGCGATAATGCCGGCCACGAGCCTGCTGGTCAGGCGTGACCGCAACGGAATTTCGTCGGAGGTCTGCAAACTAAGGACCGCGGACACTCCGGTTCCAGACAGGCCAGACGCCGCTTCCGGACCAGGACTTCGACTGGTGCTCCGCCGCACAGGACGTCGTGGACGCGGTGGACGGGCGGCCCTGGACCCGGGAAGACAGCACCCCGCAGTCCGGGCAGGCGCCTTCCCGTTCGACGGGCTCGACCAGCACCCTCCGGCCCGTGTCGGTACGCTCGGCGGAGAGCACAACATGGCCCTCAAAATTGAACAGCATCGACGCGGCATCGCACGTCTGCGTAGTCCTCAGCAATAGATGTCTCGACGACACCTATGCTCGCAGGGCTACGAGCCCCTTCATTTGAAGGACACCACGCTAAAAGTTGATGAGCCACCTTGATCCCGGCGGGAAAGCCGGGGCCGCGGTCTTTGAGCCAGTCGGCGTAGGCCTTTCCGGACCGGCCCGGAACCAGGTCAAGCAGCCGGGCGTGCACCACGAAGTGGTCGTCGCGAGTGTGGTCCACGATTCCGGTGACCATGCCGGCTCCCGGCGGGCCGGTGTGTGACCAGACGTCCTCATCGACGCCGCGCGTCGACTCCGGCGAGCCGATCGGAGCTCCTGAGGCGGTGAGGTTCGACCGTGCCACTGCCAACGGGGTGTTCTTCGCTGAATGTTGTTCTTGGGCAGTCCGGGTCTGGGCAGCCCCAGACCCGTTTGGCCCACAGCAGGCACACCGGCTTCCCGAAACAGGGAATGTCACGGAGCCGGAGTTGGCGGCGTCCGTGGCCGACCGCGACGACGCCGCACTCAAAACAACCTCCGAGTTCCTGGCCGGACTCGACGCCCAGAGCCAAGCCAGCCCTGGTTGCCGTGACGGAATGGACGTCGATGCCCTCGACGCCGAGCAGCGCATCTGCGCCAGCGGCCATGGGAACAAGACATAGAGTTATTCATGTCAGCGTCTCTTTTTGGTTTTGGTTGCTTGGTCGCTACCAATTCAAGAGGCCCTGCCCTCTTCCTGCCGCACTACGCCGCAGCGCGGAATGCCTACGCGACGGCGCCGTCCTCAGACACTGCATTCATGCTTATCTGCGAAGACCCGATCAATGGCGTCATCGAGACTATCCGCTGAATAGCGCGAGGCTTCCGCAACTTCAGCAATGACAGGCCAAATGCCTACTCGCGGCCGGCTGCCACCGCCTCTACCGGATCAAGCAGACCAAACATGTCTATTGCGAAGCGCCCGATTGGCCGAACCTCCTCGCAACAGTGCCCGACGCCGAGAAGTTAACTTCCCTTCTCGGCTACCAATAGAGGAAAGACAGAACACTCCACAACCTATTTTCCTTGGAGCCTAATTACCCAGGCCGCTCCAAGGAATCCACCAATGGCCACAGAACCGACGGAACCAATTGGCATAGGAGCGACAACACTCACAGCGAGGAGGGCAATGGTGCCACTGGCTAGGAAAAGTGTCGTTGGCTCTCGATGGCGAATAGCTCTCAAAAGTGGAGCGGCTGACATGCAAAACCACGCCACAAGGCCGAGAAGGCCGGTCTTAACAACGACCCAAAGGTAGAAATTGTGCGCA
Organism: Arthrobacter sp. PvP103; assembly: GCF_017833075.1. Taxonomy (NCBI): domain Bacteria; kingdom Bacillati; phylum Actinomycetota; class Actinomycetes; order Micrococcales; family Micrococcaceae; genus Arthrobacter; species Arthrobacter sp. PvP103. The sequence goes on from NZ_JAFIBQ010000001.1 coordinate 1,304,921, forward strand.
TATATGGTGCCTTTATCCGCCCAAAAAGAGCCCGTTTCACCTTCGCCGGGCTTATAAGCGTATCCGAACCCGTGCCCCATGAGGGGCTGCTCTCGTATCGCCTGGAAAAGAAAGAAATTTTCTCTTTCTCTATACAAAACGGATGTGTCCACTGCCAAAGTCTGCTGGCTGAGGCCGTCTATGACTCGAGAGCCATATGAAATGAGTTGCCCGCCAATAAAACTGGAACCAGGAAGTATTTGCAAGACCGGTAGCAATACGTAAATAACGATAATCGACGCTGACACGGCCAATAGGCGCTTGAAGGCCATATTCCAACCACGCGAAGAACCCGTAACCAACAATGCGAAGAGGATGGCAGCGCCGACCCCCAATAGTGTATTTCTCGAGAAGCCTAGGAATGATATCAGTAGAGCTGGGAGCATGAATCTTATAGCAGTGCCTTTGGGCGACTTCCCCACAACCCAAAGAGCCAACCAACCCGCTAAGACTGGTAGAGCAAGGTTGGTTGTTCCCGTGATAATTCGTGTAGCGGCTCCATTGCCTGTGCCAGAACCCTCCAAGTAGAGCGTAGCCTCTTCCTGTCGTCCGGCCACGGGTATCCCAGTGACGCTGCTAAAGAGCATGAGCGCTGCAGAAATCCAAAGAATCCATGAGGTTAGCCTTGGGACATCTTGTGTATGCAAACTTGCGGCGAACCTGCCAGCAACGAATAATGCAGCAGTAAAATAGCCGAGACTTCGAACATCGGATACGACGTGCGCTGCCGACGTTCCAGAACTGAGCGACAGCAGACTTCCCAACAAAAGAATCGTGACTATAGAAAGAGATGCGATATCGGTAGACCGCACTGCCGGTAGCCGAAGGATGGCTACCAGCGCGGCTAGGTATAGGAATGGCTCGAACGTATACATGCTGATGCCCGCGACCGGCACTTGGGTTGGCACGCCAGCCGGCATCGTCAAGAACGCCGAGATCAACGCCGTGTAGGCAGCGATCCACGGGAACCTCAGGCTCAATCCCAGAAACAGGAGTGCCAGAACAGCAATCAGGATGGGAGCGCCAAAACCAACTGTCAGAAGAGCTGCCACAGCAGCCAAACTAACCGATGCAATCCAGGCTACGTTGCGGGACTGAAAGTCCGCATGGACCCAATCGCCTAGCCGCCGCGTCCTGGACCCTGGCTTCATTTGCGCGGCAACCCACGGAGGGCTAACGGCAAAACGTCAGTGACGAATACTGGAAGGCAAAGCAAGATGTATCGGCTGAACAGTCGCCTGGGCTCTTGCGCCAACCGGAAGACCCACTCAACGTTTAGGCTCCTAATCAGGCTGGGGGCTGCTTTTCGTGCACCTACCACCATGTCTACGGCCCCGCCTACGGCCATTACTGTGCCAGGAAATCCGGCCTCGTGTATTGCGTTGCCTATCTCGTCCCCAAAAGGTGGGGTCACGGCAACCAATAGTAAGTCCACCGACGCAGAGCTCAGGGCCTCTGAAATGGCCTTGGGAATCCACTCGCTCCGACTTCCGTGCTCCCGAAAGACCAATTTCACACCGGCAGCACTGAGCTTCTTGTCGAAGTCAGAACCGACGGTCTCAGCAGCTCCCAGTAAGCCGATGCGTAGGTCTCGCAGCCTACTATCGGTGAACAGTCGCTGAGTAAATTCTGAGCCTGTGACTCTATCGGTCTGCAGACCCAGTCCTCGTAGAGCAGACACAATAGGCCAACCGTCGGCCGTCACGTAATCTGCGGCCTTAGTCACGTCTGCAAAGCTTCCTGTGCGCTTGGCCAAAGCAAAATGATGCAGGTTTAGTGTTTGAATGCGTGCTCTCGGGCGACCAGCCACTAGATCGATCAGATCTTCCTCTGAAATTACGCACTTATCTAGTAGCGATTCAAATAGTTGCCGGCCCATTAGAAGTCCTTAAGGTCTGTGTGTACGTCTGTGTCTGCATGAAGCTTTCCAATTCATCCAACTTGAGATTATCGAACGATGCGCTCGCGTGGTCGCCAGCGGAAACATCTCGTCTGCCACCGCTTCTGAAGTATTCGACAATTGCGTCAACGGTAGCGTTTACGTCATCAGCTTTGATGACCCCCTGATCCAGACCGGCATCACTGGCCAGTATGGATGGGGCAACAACCGGACGCCCGAAGGTTACTGCCTCCAGCATCTTTACCGAGACGCCTGTCGACTCCCCTAAACGGGGAACCACGACCAAGTCCGCGAGGTCATAAAAATCAGACAATTGATCGATTCGACCCAAGCTCGTCACGCCGTCGCTATCTGACCATTTCTCAGTTTCTCGCCCTGACAAAACTACATTGGCGGTTGGGATTTTCTCACGAACCTTTGGGAGAACCTCGTCGACAAGTATACGTATGGCTTGTGCATTTGGCGGCCAGGTCGCCTTGCCTATGAAACCAATCACGGTTGAAGACGGAGGTCTTTCGTTGAAGTTTCGAGGCGCAATCGTCAAGTGCCGACACGGCACTCCCCACTTCCGGATCCGATCGGTGTCGCTCTTGGAAATGGCCAATACTGATTTCGGAAGACGAAGTATCTCGCGTTCCTTGATTTCCATTCGATGCGAGTTGCCAAGCCACCTAAATTGGGCTGGGTCATGGCTCCGAGAAATAACGGTATCAACGTTGTGTGCAATATGGATATCGCTCTCGACGCCCGCGTCGGCAAGAAGCAGAAGTGCGGGCCACTGGCTGGTCACGATCAGATGGTCGGCGCTCCGCTTCCGAGCGAGACTTCGGATCTTCCGTACTTCCCGTTTCCATTCGGGCGAGACACGAAATTTCGCCACTTGGTACGCCTCTTTGAGGGCCACCATTCTGGCAAGAGTTCGAGCGCGCAATTTCTTCGAGCTTCGAATCTCCAGGGGAACACGCCCCGATCCCCGCTCACCGCAGATATCATGAACGTCCACTTCGAACGACTCGCTAAGGGCACGGAGTAGAGTCGTATCGACCCACGATGCCCCGCCAAGGTCTGAAAGATTCGGGTTGTACGTTGTAACAAAGGTCAGCCGTTGTGCCCTCATATTTGCCTCCCCCTGGCTCGCCTCTAAGGAGGCCACTCACTTCATAGATTCAATCGGATAGGTTAGCAGCAAGCGTGTCCTATCAGTCTGGAGCAAGACCAGTACGCGCTAAGGTCCTGCTGTAGCATTCTAGCTGGCAGTTAGGTTTGCAACGAACCGGAAAGCGAAGCGCCGTTGGGGGAGGTGTCGGCAGTTGAAATCACGGTCAAACCTCCCAGGGCCGGTTCTCGCCTTTGGCGTTTGACCGAAGTCCCAGGCGCTCGACTTCATCTCCGCTGAAAGCCTTCTGGGGTCCCCTTTTGGCCAAGCATGTGTCTCGAAAGCACCATCTGACGGCGCCGGCAAGCGTCATGAAGGTGACGATGGCTATAGCTTGAACAGCGCCAAAAGTACTCTGATCTGCGTCAAAAGTACTTCCCCGGAATCCAGCTGCAACGAATTTCTGCCATAATGCCCGCAGGACTACCTCAAGCCCGAAGCATCCGCCGGCTTCCGCAGAGGTGGCGAAGTGCAGTGGCACTGAACGGGCGGATCCTTGGAAAGGACGTCGACCGGGTCCAAGTTCGCTGGAGTACCCTTGGGCGATTGGTCTGGAACGAGTCACCCGTTTGGAATATTGGGCAATCATATTTCGAACGCAATTCAGACACGACTAGTTAGAAACCCGAAGTGAGGGCAGGCCGAAGGACTCATGATGACGACGATAGCTCATAACACCGATATTCATACAGCAAAATTTTATTCGATAATTCGATCTGCCCATTTGGAGCGTTCTCTCAACTCGAACAACAGCTGGATTCTCTACTCCAAGACAAACTACGACCTTGATGCGCAGCTACTCGAGAACAATGAACTTGCGGTTAAAATGTCCCCTTGGATGCTCCCTCGTTTCGTCAAGAGAAGCGACATCAGGATTCTTGAAGTAAATGAGCCACTTATGCTTCCGGCTTGGCGTGTTCTGATACCCATTCTTTTGCTCTGCATTCTTCACCCTGCGATGCGAAAGCTTCGGATTGTCTTTTATGCGATAGAAAACTTGGATCCAAGTCCGAACCTCGCTGCGCGGCTCCATCTACCCACTCAGGTCGCCAAGGGAATCACATCGTTAGCGTGCCGAGTTGCGTTCCTTGTGGCTGACCGCGTTGCGTTCGGAACACAAGGATCCATGGGCCTATATGCCTCCCTACTCGGATCGCACTGGAAGAAAGCCCGGCTGCAGGCCAAGGTGCGCCAAATAGATCCGCTTCCATCAGCGGAATTGATCGAAGCAGAACAGAAGGTTCCCGGGTCTGTACTATTTCTCGGCGACCTGTCCGCTCGTAAGGGGATTGACCGACTTATAGACGCTTGGGATACTCTTCCGCCAAACCACGGTCTCACGCTTTGCATTATCGGAATGGGAGAAGAGCTCGAACGCGTAAAACTTTGGGCGCGCGACCGTCCTGAAGTAACTTTGAAAGTCAGTCCCAGCAGGGTAGTTATTCGCGAGACGCTTGCAAAATCGGAAACACTTGTTCTGTTATCGAGTACGTCTACGATATGGAGGGAACAAATTGGGTTGCCTCTTCTTGAAGGGTGGAGCTACGGCTGCAACCTGATCACAACGGATGCCACCGGGATCGCCGATCTCCTTCGACGCTCCGGACATACTGTTTTGCCCGAGCTGTTTACAACCAATACGTTGACGGACGCCCTCCTGGGAAACCTCTTACCCCGACGAAGCGCGGATGCTGTACAAGAGGACCTTCCCGAAGTCGATGGGCGACTTGAGGCGGATCTCTGGCTCAACGAATACACATTCTCAACGAAATCGAAGTCCGGGATTCAATTGTGAACCACTACGATGTTTACTACCCGAGTCAGGTCGATGTTGCTGCTTGGCAGATGGCCTATCAGGCCGAAAGCAAGCCCGACGCTTGGCCATACGGCCTCAACCGGCTTGAGCACGGCCCGCGAACGGTGAAACACAAAAGTATCCACCGTCAGAGTTCGTTTAGAACAGCGGCGGGTGCCCTGTTGAGACGCGTTACACCGAGGTACCCGAAACTGCCGGGCCCCGATGATGCCTTGTCAGTTACTTGGGACGAAAGGACTGCCCTTGACCTCTTCCTAGAGGGGCGGACCGACCATTTGGCAACGGGCGTAATTTGGGCAACCGATCAGCTTCACATCCCCTCTGAAGCGCTAAGAATCCACCTACTGCGCCGAGTTCTCCGCTCCGCCAATTCCCTATGGTGCCTATCAACCGCGCAAATACCCGTCCTTGATCGTTGGTTGGGGAGACGCTCGAGAAGCGGGGGCGCCCACTACCTGCCGTTTGGAATCGACACTGACTTCTATTCCATGCGACCGCCGGAAAGCGACAACTTAATCTTCAGCGTCGGCGGCGACCGTGACCGTGACCCCAAAACGCTCTTCGCAGCGCTGGCAACTACCATCACTTCCAGACCCGGCACGCGAGCCGTCGTGCAAACCACATCAACGCTGACGCCGCCTGCGGGCGTAACCGTGGTGAGCCGGTTGAATCATGCCGAGTTACGGGAGCTGTATGCCAAGGCAGCGATCATCGCAGTTGCAACGAAACCAAACCTGCATGTATCTGGAATGACCGTTTCCCTCGAAGCCGCTGCCACCGGGCGCCCCGTCGTAATAACGGAAACGCCTGGAATGACCGATTATGTCCGGCGTGACCGGACCGGGCTCCTGACACCAGTCGGCGACGCTAGGGCAATGTCTGAATCCCTGATTCGTCTTCTCGATGAACCTTCACAGGCACAAGAGCTTGGCCTCGCTGCCCGGACACACGTGGCGGCGAAACATAGCTCCTCGGTTATGGCAGCCCGCCTGGGAGAAATTCTGGAATCAAAGAATGGCCAAGGATGACCGCTCACAGAAGCGGGCATGTTTTTCGGGAGATTGATTGCAGACAATGAGTTCTCAAAATTTGACCAAACACGTGATCTCCGTGGCTGCATCAAATCTTGCTCTTCCCATGGCCGCTTTCGCTGCAGGCCCCATACTCGCCCATTCGCTTGGCGTCGAGGGCCGCGGGCAACTAACCGCCGCAGTGGCGCCGCTCATGTTGTTTACTGCGATAGGAACAATCGGACTTCCTGAAGCAGTCAACTACTTCGTCGCCCGAAATCCTCGGTTGTCTCAGTCTGTGGTTCGGAGTGCTTCATGGTTATTAGCCCTTAGCGGTGCCTTAGCAACAGTCATTGCCATCGGAGCGGCGCCACTCCTGGCCGGCGGCAGCGCAACCGTACAAAGTTTGATCGTTATGGCGGTCCTGGCAACCATGCCCACACTCATCATCGGCGCCGTCCGTGGTGCGGCGCAAGGCCTGCATCTTTGGAATCGGGTTAACGCAGAGCGTTACGTCACGGCCTCGACCCGTCTACTGGCCCTCATATCACTGTGGGCGTCAGGGCATCTCACTCCCTTTACGGGAACACTGGCCCTAGTGATTAGTCCGCTTCTGGGCGGCCTCGCATATGTACGCCTTCCTCTCCAGAAACTTGGACATCGTGAAAAGATGCCAGTTGGCACACTCATGGGCTATGGCACTCGAATTTGGCTAGGATCACTTTCGGGCATCCTGCTCGCACGAATCGACCAAGTGCTGATGACGCCGTTGGGAGGCGCATATGCACTAGGCCTCTACGCGGTAGCCGTCAACATTGCAGAAGTCGTGCTTATAACAAATCATGCTGTCAGGGACGTGATGTTTTCCGCCGATGCCGCAGATTCAAATGATGAGAGAATCTATATGTCTTCCAGGCTATCGATGCTCACCTCGGCATTGATAGGGCTCATCATTTGCCTTTCCATGCCAATGTGGGTTCCGGTCGTATTTGGCGGCGAGTTTGATGGGTCGATACTGCCAGCCGCGGTACTTATTGCGGCCTATATAATCTGGGTTCCAGGATCCATGGCTGGCGCTACGCTGTCGGCAAGGGGAAGACCTGGCCAGCGCAGCATCGGTCTCTTTATAGCCACAGTCGCTAATGTCATGTGCCTTATACTTTTGGTCCCCGGAGGCGGTGCTTTGGGTGCGGCCTATGCGATGCTGATCGGAAATGTAGTGGCCAGTGCCTACACGCTGTGGTGCGTTCGTAGATACTTCGGCATGCACATATGGTCATTCTATTCCGTTCGACCGTCTGATATCCGCCTTATTCTGGGAAAATTGACCGCCTTCACACGAGGTAAGGAGCGCGGAAGTGGATAGCCCTCGGTTTCCCATTCGAACGATTTACGCCTCGGGAATGATTGTCAGGAGATAAGTATTGTGATTCCCATGGAAATGCCTGTAACTGTCGTAATGGTCAATTACCGAAGCTCAGAATACGTAATATCATGCGTCAAAAGTCTCGCGACGGAGCCTATTGCGCGGATCATAATTCTCGAAAATGGCTCCGGTGAAGATGAGTGGCGTAGCCTTCAGAACGTGCCATCAGTTGCTGCCTGTGACGTTCAACTGATCCGCAGTCTTGAGAATCTAGGATTCGGAGCTGGAGTGAATCTGGCGGCTTCTTGCATCGAGAGTGACTACGGCGGCCTTATCTGGGTGCTGAATCCCGACACTGTCGTTACGGACGGCTGTGCGGCGACGCTTGCCAAGGAAATCACAGACGGCGAGCTGGATATAGTTTCCCCAGTCATAGCAACGGGCTCACGTTCCTCACCAACTACGTGGTTTGTCGGGGGGGATATCGATCACACTAACGGTTCAACCCGGCACTGGGATTATGGCCAACCACTACCCACGAATTCAGGCGTCAGAGCTACAGATTTTATGACCGGTGCTGCTCCAATGATGACCTTTGCAACTTGGCAGAGGGCCGGCGGGTTCAAAGAGAGCTTATTCCTTTACTGGGAGGATGCTGACTTTTCACTGCGCGCCAAGGCAATCGGGCTAAAGATGGGAGTCCAACTCGATGCTCTCATCTGGCATGAAGAGGGTGGATCGGGGGAAGGCAATGGACGCAGCGCTGTCTATTACTACTACATGCAGAAGAACAGACTAATTGTCGAGTCCGAATATTCGAGTATCTGGAACTTGGTCGCTGGAAAAGGTTGCATGGAAACGATTCGCCTCCTGGCTCGACCGCTGCGTGAGAAGGAGGGCAGGCTCTCGAAGTTACTGTCATCCGTACGCGGCCTAGCAGCCGGTATGCGACCCTCTCATCGACTTTAGTTTTGATTTAGATGGCATGCTCAATGCAAATTTGGAGACCAATGAATCCCGCCACACTTTGGAAGCTGTCGTCGAGAGCATATTATCGTGGAAGAATTTTTCGCGCAAAGGTGTTGAAACTCGCTAATTATCTGATATTTCGCTGCATACTCCCATACGAGTGCGAACTTTCCGGCCATATCACCCTCTGGCATCGCGGTCTAGGGACCGTTGTGCATCCATCAATTAGAATTGGGCACCGTGTTCAAATCGCACACGGGGTGACCATAGCTGGCAGCGGCCAGGGTAAATCTGTGATTGGTGACGATGTTATTATCGCGGCCGGAGCTATTATTATTCCGAAAGCAGGAAAGCCATACGAAATTGGTAATGGTGCCGTCATAGGCGCCGGGGCCGTGGTTGTCGGAGACGTACTGCCCAATTCAGTCATGGTAGGTAATCCGGCAAGAAACATGAGGAAAGGTGCGCTCTTCACGGAATGAGCGAGAGTCGCGACCAGGCCGGTTGTGCCATCCTCTGGTACGCCTCGTACGCGGAAGAAGTTGCTCTAACTCGTTCGCCATCCGGCCGGAACAAAAAGGACACAGTGGCCCCCGTTGAGACCGCCGGGGCTAGCTCATGGAAGAATTGGCTCAGAAAGCCTCGAGCCGTGGGGTTGCTGCGGGTCCACCCGCCAGCAGAATTAGAACTTGGGGATGTATGTCGGGGTCAATGTCGGATTGGCGAGCTAAGACGGCTCGCCGTTTGCGAGTCGTAGACGCGTTTGTAGTCATTTGGGCGGTAAGTGGCGCATTCGTCGTGCGCTTCGGTCTGGAGCCTAGCTTCGAGAGTTCTCCCCAAGAATTTGCATATGGTTGGCTATCGCTAGTTATTGCTCTTGCTTGGTGGCTGATGCTAGGGGCGTGGAACAGCCGACAGAACCGGATACTGGGCTCAGGGCCCGACGAATACAAGCGAGTGACGGCGGCGTCACTCTGGCTCTTCGGGTTGATCGCGATCGTTTCCTACGTCCTGCGCATAGACACGGCTCGCGGATACGTCGGAATCGCGTTGCCGGTGGGGCTGCTTGGTCTTCTTCTCGCGAGGTGGCTGCTGCGCCAGCACTTGAGCGTTGACAGGTTAAAGGGCACTAGCATGAATCGGCTGATGTTGGTTGGAGGTCCCAGTGCCGTGGCACACCTTAATGCTTCCCTGAAACGTGCAAAACACGCGGGGTACGAGCCGGTTGCTGCGTACACGCCCGGCTCACACACGGGTCCAAGCGTTGAACCGGAGTCAGGTTTGCCGATTTTGGGGTACACGGCTGACACAACCTCAATACTGCGGGCCATTGACGAATGCCGCGCTGACGCCGTGGCCGTGTCTGCGGGAGTTCAACTCCACCCTCAAATGTTGCGCCATTTGGGCTGGGAACTTGCTGCTCGCAATGTCGGACTCATCATGGCCCCTGCTCTCACCGACATAGCCGGGCCCCGAATTCATACCCAACAAGTGGCTGGGCTACCGCTGATTCACGTGACGACACCCACTTTGGAGGGCGGTCAGCGAGTTGCCAAGCGGCTATTTGATGTAGTGGTATCCGGTCTGCTGATCGTCGTGGCTGCACCCCTGATGGCCATTCTTGCCATTATGGTCAAGGCCGACAGCCGCGGGCCTGTGCTCTTCAGGCAGGAACGCGTCGGCATGGAGGGCGCCCATTTTGGCATGCTGAAATTCCGCTCCATGGTTGTAGATGCTGAGCAGCGACTCGCTGAACTCGCACATCGCAACGAAGGGAACGGCGTCCTCTTCAAGATCAAGAATGACCCGCGAGTCACCCGCGTAGGCGGATTCCTGCGCAAGTACAGCTTGGACGAGCTCCCGCAGCTCTTCAATATTTTCACCGGGTCCATGAGCCTTGTTGGTCCGCGCCCTCCCTTACCACGGGAAGTCGAAGCTTACGAGCACGACGTCCGACGACGACTGCTAGTCAAGCCTGGGCTCACAGGCCTGTGGCAAGTTAGCGGGCGCTCGAACCTGTCGTGGCAGGATTCTGTTCGACTCGACCTCTATTACGTCGAAAACTGGTCATTGGCCGGCGACCTCGTGATCATTCTTCGAACCGTCCGTGCCGTTTTTCACAGCACTGGCGCATACTAGCAACTCATACCTCGGACGACTGCCCTCTTGGGGAAGGACCTATCAAAATGCGCATTTCAGTTATCGGCTGCGGTTACCTTGGAGCGGTGCACGCGGCTTGTATGGCGAAGCTCGGACACGACGTGGTCGGAATTGACGTGGACGAACATAAAGTCAACGCGCTCTCAGCGGCTAAGGCTCCCTTTTACGAGCCGGGGCTCGAACGGCTCCTTGAGGAAGTCCAGGCAACGGGACGGCTAACCTTCACGACAGACATGTCCGCCGCGGCAGGTAGCGTCGTGCACTTTATCTGTGTGGGTACTCCGCAGAAAAAAGGTGAAAACGGCGCCGATATGACGTATGTTGACGCCGCGGCGACTGCGCTGCTGGAACATTTGGCTCCAGGCGACCTGGTCGTGGGGAAGTCGACGGTGCCGGTGGGCACAGCGTCTAGGCTGTCATCCCTTGTGCAGGAACGGGTACCGGACGCACATTTGGTTTGGAACCCCGAATTCCTCCGCGAAGGACACGCAGTGGCCGATACCCTTAGTCCTGATCGCTTCGTATACGGCGTGGCGGACGGTTCCGAGGATCATCCCGCTGTTGCCGTCCTCGACGAGGTCTACGCCGTCCCTCTTTCTGCGGGTATGCCCCGTTTGGTTGCCGACCATCCAACTGCGGAACTAGTCAAAACGGCGGCGAACTCGTTTCTGGCCACGAAGATCTCGTTCATAAACGCCATGGCAGAGCTCTGCGAAGCCGCTGGTGCGGATGTGACCCGGCTGGCCGACGCTATCGGAATGGATGATCGCATTGGGCGTAAGTTCCTCAACGCGGGCATCGGGTTCGGCGGTGGTTGCCTGCCGAAGGATATTCGCGCTTTCATGGCAAGGGCCGGCGAGCTCGGAGCAGACCAGGCCCTGACCTTCCTAAGGGAAGTGGATGCGATCAACATGCGCCGTCGGTCCCGCGTGGTCGAACTAACCAGAGAACTCTGCGGCGGCATGCTCTTGGGTAAACGAATCACAGTACTCGGAGCAGCGTTCAAGCCGGAAAGTGACGATGTGCGAGACTCACCTGCCCTCAGCATCGCCGCGCAACTCCAGCTCCAAGGTGCGGTCGTCACAGTTACCGATCCGAAAGCCCTGTCTAACGCCGCCAAACGGTTCCCGGAACTGCACTACGAGGGCAACCTGGAGGAAGCTGTCGCTTCAGCGGACGCGTTGCTTCTCCTAACGGAGTGGCAGCAGTACCGAGACCTTGACCCGTACGAGCTGATCGGCCGAGTAGCCTCACCTCGGTTGCTCGATGGTCGCAACGTCTTGGACCCCGAAAAATGGCGCACTGCAGGCTGGCAGTACCGCGGACTTGGGAGACCGTAACGGTGACTGACTCAGAATACGAAGCTCCACGCTCGGACAATGACGGAACAACGTGGGGACGCGACGCCCATAGAGGGCAACGACGTCGCCGCCTTGTAGGCGCCGCGGCCGTTTCAGCTTGCCTCCTTGTCGTCATGCTTGCCTCGGCCCTCTGGCTGGGTGCCAAGGCTGGCTCAATAAAGGACGACCTAGAGTCTGCCGCTCAATCAGTCCCCCAGCTGAAAGACGATGTTTTAAGGGACGACATTGAAGCGGCCACGGCAACTTTGGAAAACCTGAAGGAACACACTGCGAGTGCGCGGAACGCGGCAAATGATCCGCTGTGGACAATGGCCGGGATGCTGCCGTGGTTGGGAGGAAACTTTCGGGCGGTAAGTGAGGTAGCAACTTCAGCCGACGACGTGGCCCAGCTTGGGGCCGCCCCTCTGGTGCAGGTCCTCAACACTCTGGATTGGAAGACCCTTCTTCCTAGCAACACCGGGGTCGATTTGAAACCGCTGGCAGGAGCAGCGCCGAAGCTCAGTTCTGCAGCGCACGCGGTGAGACAGTCTTCTGACAGGCTGAATAACATTGATACGAGTTCCTTGCTGCCGCAGGTTGCTTCTCCGCTGATTCTCGCTAGGGAGCAGCTGCAATCCATGCGCGGCGGCCTTGACACCGCCGCCAGTGTTGCGGGTATCGCCCCAGAGATGATGGGCGACCAGGGGTCCCGACGCTATCTCCTACTGATACAAAACAACGCAGAGGCACGTGCTACCGGCGGAATTCCGGGCGCTTTGGCGGTCCTCACGGTTGACCAGGGAAAGCTTTCGTTGGGTTCTCAGACGAGTGCAACTGCGCTTGGTGCGTTCACGCCGTCCCTGCCCGTGGATCCTGAACAGGTGGGTATCTACTCCACTCGTCTCGGCAAGTTCATGCAGGATGCAAACCTCACTCCGGACTTTCCCACGACAGCATCCACCGCTCGGGCGATGTGGAAATCTAAGTACGGCGATGACGTGGACGGAGTTCTCTCCATTGATCCGGTCTCGCTCGGATACATCTTGGACGCAATAGGCCCTGTGGAACTCTCGGATCCACAGCTTCGCGCCCTTGCTGGCTCATCGCTTCCCACGAAGTTAGATGGGGCAAACGTCACTCGCACCCTCTTGTCCGACGTGTACGCAAAAATCCCTGAACCCAAAATGCAGGATGTGTACTTTGCCGGCGTTGCCCAAGAAATATTCAGTTCGCTTTCCGCCGGCCAGGGTGATCCTAAGGGCCTGATCGAAGGAATTACTCGGGGTACGGCGGAGGGTCGGTTCCTCGTTTGGTCCGTTCATAAGGCTGAACAAGATGTCATCTCAACGTACCCAGTCAGTGGCGCAATTGCGGGTCCCAGCGTAGCTCCGGCTCAGTTCGGTGTGTACTTCAACGATGGTACGGGCGCAAAAATGGACTACTACGTCAAACGAACCGTCCAATTGGTCCAGGAATGCACCGGCGACGAATACGGGCAGGTAAAGGTGCGCATCACCAGCACTAATACCGCGCCAGCGGATGCCGCCACGTCGTTGCCCGAGTACGTCACTGCCGGAGGGGCATATGGCGTTCCTGCAGGATCAGTGCAAACTAATGTGATAGCTTACGGTCCGATCCAAGCGAACGTAGAGAATGCAGTTGTTGACGGCAAGAAGGCCGATTTCGCTTCGTATATGCACAGCAACCGGCCCGTGGGATCCGTGACCGTGGCTTTGGCACCCGGCCAGACCAGCACGGTGGACCTGACATTCGGAAAAATTGTTCAACACACGGAACCTAAGCTGGTTGTCACACCAACGGTCCAACCCGTCAAGGATGTAGTCCTCAGCACCACAACCGCGGAATGCGTTCCGGGTAAGTAGACATCGCGTTAACAGTATGTAAAGCGACTTGATTCACTTTGGTAACACCCGTCACCAGGTGTTACCGTTTACTCGGGCACATCAAATGAGATTTCAACCTACGGTCACTCGGGGGATCGGAAATCTCCACCAACCACGTGGCACACATCGTATTAACGGTCTCAGGGGGACTCATGAAGAAAACACTTGCAGCAATCGCACTTGCAGGTTCCATCACACTTATCGGCGCAGCTCCTTCCATGGCTGCCAACTACCCGCCGCTCCCGCCACAGGCAGCCGTTTCCGACGGTACCGTTGGCCCGGGCGAGCAGTTCGTCTTCCGCGGCCAGGGGTTCCTCGCCGGCGAAGGCCTCACCATCTCCGTGACTCCGGGCAACCCGCCCGCAGCAAACGGCTCCAGCGTCTCCAACGGTAGCCGCACGGTTCCGACCAAGATCACCCTGCCGCTGGCACCGCAGAACTTCTCCGCCAAGGCTGACGCCAACGGCGCTTTCGCCTTCCCGCTGAGCATCAGCGAGTCCGGCACGTACACCCTGACCGCTACCGGAACTTCCGGCCGCACCGTTGGTCCCGTCACGGTTGTAGTTGTTGCTCCGGCCGGCCTCGCCAACACCGGCGGTGCCCCGCTGGCGAACACCGGCGCTGGCCTGGCCAACACCGGTGCAGACGCAAGCCTGGTCCTCTGGTCCTTGGTGGGCGCTGGCGCACTGGCTGCCGGCGCAACCTCGGTAGTTGTGGTTCGCCGCCGCGCCAAGGCTGAGGCCGCAGCGTAAGGCTAAGCCAACAAGCACCAAAGAGGGTGGGTGGTTCTCCGGGCAACCGGAGAACCACCCACCCTCGGCTTTTAAGGATTCGACAAGCTCAACCACCGCAATGTGGTATTCATAAGAGTTATGGGGAGACATTGGCGCAGACCACGCTGGCAGTTCGACTTCACGGTGCCGTTTCCCCCGCCACAGGCACTCCCCTACCTCCTCCTGGCGCTCCTAGCCGTCGCTGCGCTGGGAGTGGCAACCCTTGCACTCCTCCGGACGTCCTGAGGCCCGTTTGAAGCGCCTGGAGCAGCCGCGGTTTTGGCGGACAGTGCTCGCTGCCATGCTGGTACCGCTGGCGATGGTGGCTTTCTGGCCCACCCCTGTAGACCAACCCGTGCAGGGGGAACTCGCGGGCTTCCTCATCCTTATCCAGGCCTTGGGAATTCCACGCTGGGTCAATTACTCCCTCATAGAGGCTTCGGCAAACATCGTGCTCTTCGTGCCTGTAGGCCTCGTTGTTTCCCAGGCCTTCCCTAGCAAACGCATTTGGCGGCTCGGCGCCTTTGGCCTGGTGGTCTCCAGTTGTATGGAACTGGGGCAACAGCTTCTTCTTCACGATCGTTTTGCGAGCCCGCTGGACCTTGTCACAAACGCCGCCGGCTGTGTCATAGGGGCCCTGGCAGCCCGGGTTAGTGTCCGGGAGCTTAAACGCCGACAGGCTCACCGCCAACTGACGATGAGCCTGCCAAAGAACAGCCTGTGAACTGGCTTAGTCGTTCACGAATTCCTTCATCCAGGCCTTCAGGTCTTCCCCAAAGTCGACGCGCTCCGAGGCAATGGAGATAACGGCCTTGATATAGCTCAGCTTGTCTCCGGTGTCGTAGCGGCGCCCGCGGAACACTACGCCATAAACACCCCCGCCTTCGCCATCAGACGTTGCAAGGGTCTGTAGGGCGTCTGTCAGCTGGATTTCGCCGCCGCGGCCCGGCTCAGTTTTTTCCAGAACATCAAATACGGCAGGGTGCAGCACGTAACGGCCGATGACTGCCAGGTTGGAGGGGGCGTCGTCTACAGAGGGCTTTTCCACCAGGCGGTTCACCTGGAAATAGTTCTCGCCGTCCACGGGCGTGATGTCCGCGCAGCCGTAGGCGCTGATCTGGGACGGGTCCACTTCGATCAGGGCGATGACGGAGCCGCCGGTCTTGGCCTGCACGTCGATCATGGTGCTCAGCAGCTCATCCCGTTCGTCGATGAGGTCGTCACCGAGCAGGACAGCGAACGGCTCGTCCCCCACGTGCTGGCGTGAGCACAGCACGGCGTGGCCCAGACCCTTGGGATCGCCCTGACGCAGGTAATGCAGCGGAGCGAGGCTGGAGGCGTGCTGGACAGCCTCCAGTCGGTCCAGGTCTCCCTTGAGCTCCAAGGTGCGCTCCAGGGCAGGTGCCCGGTCAAAGTGGTCCTCCAGGGCCCGCTTCTGGCGCCCGGTGATCATCAGGAGGTCCGTCAGCCCCGCCTTGACGGCTTCTTCCACCACGTACTGGATTGCGGGCTGGTCCACGACCGGCAACATTTCCTTCGGCATTGCCTTGGTGGCGGGCAGGAAGCGAGTTCCCAAACCGGCAGCAGGAATGACGGCTTTTCTTACTGATTTCCCCAAAGTCATAGCTGAACCATACAAATCGTTTGCGGAAACTTGCAATTCACGGCCAAGATTACGCGGCTGATGGGGACCCCTGCCCATCGCAGGGGTTTCGTTTTTGGGACATACTTCTGGTGCAACTTTCACAAATATTGGGGGACATCTTGAATAACGACCAGCAGCCCGGCGAACCGCAGCACCCAGAACGCAACGCATGGCAGCCGCCCGGCCAGCAGAGCCAGCCCGGCTACCCCAACCAGCAGGGTCAGCCCGGCTTCCAAGGACAGCCCGAGCAGCCGCAGTTCGGTCAGCCGCCCTATCCCCCGCACGCGGACCAGTACAACGTCAACCAGCCGCCCTATGGCGAGCCCGGGCAAGGCCAGTACGGCCAGCCTCCGTACGGTCAGCCGGGACCGGGACAGTTCGGCCAGGCCCCGCCCAAGGGCGGCTTCCCCGTCTGGGGCTGGGTGGCCAGCGGCGTGGGTGCCGTGGCAGTCCTGGCAGTGGCCGGCGTGATGGTGCTCGGCGGCCTCGGTTCAAACAAACAACAAGAAGCGGCTCCTGGCCCCACAGAGACCTCCGGCAGTTCGGAATCGGCCGGGGCAACCGACGGTGCAACTGGCGAGTCCTCGGCCGCAGCCTCGGGCGAAGAGGATCTCTACATCTTCCAGGATGCCGACTTCACCTCGGCACCTGTCTGGTCCACCAACATGCCGGAAGGCTGGACCATGTCAGAGGTCAAAGGCGGGACCATCCAGTACCGCAGCAAAGAGAGCCCCTGCAACTTCACCACGCACCAGGCCATCCTGCCGCCCCGTGATGAAACCACCGACGAAGCAGCCACCAAAGCCTCGATGCAGCTCGAAATCGACGGCATCAAGTCAACGGTGGGAAAGCCGGTCACGGTTGTGACCGACGCGGACTCGCTTTACACCAAGCTGCGGAATGACCATGGCCGCGTCATTGAACTGCAGGAAGCCGAGCTTCGGTTCAGGAACAAGAGCGACGTGGACGTGGTGTACCGCATCGCTGTGCGGTCCATGCCGGCCGGCGACGGCCTGATGGAACTGATCCTTGCCTGCCCGGCAGACCTCCCCACGGAATCAGAGCTCTGGACTGAGCTGACGGACAGCGTCACCATGGTTGACGATCCGGCGGCCTGATTTAGGCGGGCCCCCACCTCTAGCGGCCCTTGAACTCCGGGGTCCGCTTCTCCTGGAACGCCTTGAAGCCCTCTGAATAGTCCTCCGACTTGCACAGCCGGGCCTGCTCCGCATTCTCCTCTTCCATGGCATCCCAGAGGCCTAGGCGCTGGTCGCGGATGTGGGCCACCAGGTCCTTGCTGGCGTTGAAAGCACCCGTGGCGCCCGTGGCAACCTTCGCCACGATGCCACGGGTGTTTTCCAGCAGCTCGCCCTTGGGCATGGCGCGGCTGAACATCCCCTGCGCCACGGCCTCGGCGCCGGACATCAGCTCAGCCGTGTAGATCAGGTCCAGCGTCCGGTGCATGCCCAGCCGCTCCGTGAAGTACCAGTGGCCGCCGGAATCCAGCGTGGCGCCCAGCTTGGCGAACGGCGAGCCGAACTTGGCGTCTTCCGCCACGTACACCACGTCCGTGGCCAGCAGCAGGCCCAGCCCCACGCCCAGGCACGCGCCCTGCGCCGCCGCGAATGTGGGCGCCGGGAACGCGGTCATCTTCTTCAGCAGAGGCTGCAGCAGCCCGCCCAGGTACCCCTGCACGTCGTCGGTCTCCGGCGTCACGCCGGCAATGTCCCGGCCCGCGCAGAAGGCGCGTCCCTCTCCCCTGAGCAGCAGCGCCCGCACCTCACCGCGCGAGGCGGCGTCAGCGGCGTCGTCGTACGCCTGGGTTAAATCCTTCAGCGCCTGCTCGTCCAGTGAGTTCAGCTTGTGCGGCGCGTTCAGCACAACCTCGGCGATGCCGTCGGCGATGGAGAGGGAGATCATGGGGCTCCTGTTCGTGGCCGTGACAGCCGGGGTAGAAAAAGCTTAGACGTCGAAGTCGACGGTGACTTCCGGGGTGGTGGGGTGGGACTGGCAGGTGAGCACGTAGCCCTTGTCCAGCTCATCCTGCTCCAGGGCGTAGTTCTCGTCCATCGTGACGGCACCCGTGACCACCTTGGCGCGGCAGGTGCCGCACACTCCCCCGGCGCACGCGAACGGCACGTCCGGGCGCACGCGCAGCGCGGCGTTGAGCAAGGATTCGCGGGCATGGGTGGGGCTCTCCACCTTGCCCTCGAGGCCGTCCAGCTTGAACGTGATCTTGTACGTGTCCTTGGACTCGTCCGCGATCACCGGACGCCCGATGTTGCCTTCAGGGCGGTCCGGCTTCCCGGAGGTGAACAGCTCAAAGCGCACATGCTCGGGCTGCACGCCGCGGGCTGCCAGGGTGTCCCGGCACAGCTGCACCAGCTCGAACGGCCCGCACAGGAACCACTCGTCCACATCGTCCGCGTGGATGGCGGTGCCCAGCAGCGCCTGGAGCTTCTCGGCGTCGATCCTTCCGCTTAGCAGCGGCGCGATGCGCTGCTCGCGGGACAGCACATGGTGCAGGGCCAGGCGGGACGGGTACTTGTCCTTCAGGTCCGCCAGCTCCTCCAGGAACATCACGTCCATGGCGGCCTTGTTGGCGTAGATCAGGTCGAAGCGGGTCTCCGGGTTGGCCGCCAGCAGCGTGCGGGCAATCGCGATCACCGGGGTGATGCCGGAACCGGCGGCGATGGCCACGAAGCTGCCCGGCTCCCCCACCAGGTCCTCCGGGTGGTTCATGGAGTTCATGACGTTCTGCTCCACAGCCTTGCCGTCGCGGCCGTGCTTGGAGACGAACGCACCCATGGGGCTCATCACGTCCAGCTGGTCGCCGGGCTTCAGCTCGGCATTGGCCCACGTGGAGAACAGCCCGCCCAGGTCCTTCTTGATGGCCACGCGGATCTCGCTGCTGCCGTCCGCGAAGCTGCGCGGCTCAGCGCAGATGGAGTAGCTGCGGCGCACCTCGTGCGGCTGGCCGTTCTCATCCGGCATGGTGGTGCGCAGGGCCACGTACTGCCCGGGCAGGTAGTCGTACTGGCCGGCAAGCTCCGCCGGGACCCCGAACGTCACCTCGATGGCATCGTCCGTGAGCCGGCGGACTTCCGCCACCGTCAGCGTGTGGAAGGACGCACGACGGCGGCCGGTGGCCGTTGCCTGTTCGGCGGCAGTCTGGCGGACAACAGTCATGGGAGCACCTGTTCCTTACAAAACTTTGAAGTAGTCGAACGGTTCCTTGCAGTCCTGGCAGACGTACAGCGCCTTGCAGGAGGTGGAACCGAAGCGGGTGAGTTCCTTGGTGTTCAGGCTGGAGCATTGGGGACACTTCACAGCCATTTGCAGGCGGATCGGGCCTGCGTGGCGGGCCGCATTCGAGCGGCCGGTGGGCGGCGCGATGCCGTATTCCTTGAGCTTGGCCTTGCCGGACTCGGTCATCCAGTCCGTGGTCCACGCCGGGGAGAGCACCAGCTCCACATGCACGTTGGGGTAGCCCTCCTTCGCGAACGCCGCGCTGAGGTCATCGCGGATGGCGTCCATGGCCGGGCAGCCCGAGTACGTGGGGGTGATGGTGACCTGCACGGCGGGCACCATGCCGCCGTCGTCGAACAGCCTGACGTCCCTCAGTATGCCCAGGTCCGCGATAGTGAGAACAGGAATCTCGGGATCGCACACCGTGGCGGCGAGGTCCCAGGCCTTCTGCTCCGCGGACCTGGTGTCCGCAGTGCCCGCGGTGTCGTTGTCCGCGGTGGGGTGGCTGACATACATGTCCGGCATGGCTACCAGCTCGCTCCGGGGTGCTGGCGGGCCAGTACCTGCATCTCTGCCAGCATGTAGCCCAGGTGCTCGGAGTGCTTGCCCTGGCGTCCGCCGCCGAGGGCGGCCGGAACCTGCGGAAACTCGAGTTCCGCCTCGGCCAGGACCTCGCCGGTGAGCCGGTCAAAGTCCGCCCGCAGGCTGGAAGGTTCGACGGCGGCACCCGCCGCCGCGAGGCGGGCGGTGAGGTCGTCGTCGCGGAACAGTTCGTCCACATAGGGCCAGATGACCTTGAAGCCGTGGATCATCCTGCGGCGCGATTCGTCCGTGCCGAGGGCCAGTCGCAGCACCCACTGGGCGCTGTGGTCACGGTGGTAATCCACTTCCTTGACGGCCTTGGCGGCGATGCCGGCCAGGGTGGGGTCCGTGGACTTCGTCAGCCGGCTGTAGAGCTCGAACTGGTAGTAGCTCACCACGAACTGCCGGGCAATGGTGACGGCGAAGTCCCCGTTGGGCTGCTCGAAGAGTTCGATGGACCGGAACTCTTCCTCGGAGCGGAAGTAGGCAAGATCGTCCTCGTTCTTGCCGTTTAGGCCGCCGGCGTAGCTGAGGAAGGAGCGGGCGTGGCCCAGCTGGTCCAGGGCGATGTTGCCCAGGGCGATGTCCTCCTCCAGCTCCGGTGCGCGGGAGATCCAGTGGCCCAGGCGCTGGGCCAGGATCAGGGCGTCGTCGCCCAGGCGCAGTGCGAACTCGGCCACGTCCTCGGAGGGCTTGGCGGTGCCGCGGCTGACGGCGAGCGCGATGTCCTCCGGGCGGAGGGCGTTGCCCGGCGTGATGCGGGTGGCGCTGGCGGTGGCGTCACCGCTGGTGCCGGCAGTGGCGACGCCCACGGAGATGTCCCCGTGGCCGCCGTCGTGCGTTGTTTCTTCGGTGGTGGTTTCCGGTGAGGTGCTCACAGGTGCTTCACGCCCTCGCTCTTGGTGTAGTACGTCGCGTGCCGGTAGTCCTTGCCCTGGGGCGATTCGAAGAAGGCGCCCTTGGCGTCCGGATCGCTGGACGCGATGGCCTCCGCGGGGACAACCCAGATGGACACGCCCTCGTTGCGGCGGGTGTACAGGTCGCGGGCGTTGCGCAGCGCCATCGCTGCGTCCGGCGCGTGAAGGGATCCCGCGTGCACGTGGGACAGGCCGCGGCTGGAGCGGACAAAGACTTCCCAGATGGGCCAGACGTTGCCGGCGGGGGTTTCGGGGCTCATGCTGCGGATTCCTTCTCTGCTTGCTTGCGGGCGTACGCTGCGGCCGCTTCGCGCACCCAGGTACCGTTCTCGTGTGCTTCGCGGCGCCGTTCCAGGCGCTGGGCGTTGCAGGGGCCGCGGCCCTTCAGGACTTCGTGGAACTCGTCCCAGTCCAGCGGGCCGTGCTCCCATTTCTTGGTTTCTTCGTTGAAACGGATGTCCTTGTCCGGGAGGGTGAGCTCCAGGACCTTGACCTGCTCCATCATCATGCCGACGAAGCGGTTGCGGAGCTCATCGTTGCTGAAGCGCTTGATGTTCCAGGCCATGGACTGCTTGGAGTTGGGTGAATCGTCATCCGGCGGGCCGAACATCATCAGG
The DNA here is from genome assembly GCF_017833075.1 of Arthrobacter sp. PvP103. Lineage (NCBI taxonomy): Bacteria > Bacillati > Actinomycetota > Actinomycetes > Micrococcales > Micrococcaceae > Arthrobacter > Arthrobacter sp. PvP103. Next base: position 1,326,364 of record NZ_JAFIBQ010000001.1, read on the forward strand.
GCCGGGGCGTACCAGCGGTTCACAGCTTCCTGGGCCATCTGCTTCTGCTCCGGGGTGCCGTGCGAGAGTTCCAGCAGGATCTCGAAGCCCTGGCGCTGGTGGAAGGACTCTTCCTTGCAGACGCGGACCATGGCCCGGCCGTAGGGGCCGAAGGACGCGCGGCACAGCGGGACCTGGTTGGCGATGGCGGCGCCGTCCACCATCCAGCCGATGGCACCCATGTCCGCCCAGGTGCGTGCCGGGTAGTTGAAGATGGAGGAGTACTTGGCCTTGCCGTCCATCAGGTCCTGCATCATCTGGTCACGCGGCTGGCCCAGGGTCTCCGCGGCGGAGTACAGGTAGAGGCCGTGGCCTGCCTCGTCCTGCACCTTGGCCATCAGGATGGCCTTGCGCTTCAGGCTGGGTGCACGGGAAATCCAATTGGCTTCCGGCTGCATGCCGATGATCTCCGAGTGCGCGTGCTGCGAGATCTGGCGGATGAGGGTCTTGCGGTAGGCAGCGGGCATCCAGTCGCGGGGTTCGATGCGCGAATCCTCCGCCATAACGCGGTCAAAGTACGCCTGACCTTCTGCCTCGTGCCGGGCTGCTGCCTCAAGCTGTTCAGGTGTCAGATCAGCGGGCACTGACTGCAGGGTCTGCGATGCCATGGTTGCTCCTATGCATATCCGATAAATAATTACCGACCGTTCGTTCAGGATATGCGGAAGCCGTGAGATGCGTCAAGCACATGCGGCGTTTGGTGGGGTAGTTTCGGGGCGTGAACGGAACCGTCGACTGAGCGCGCGCGTGTCACCGGCCACGAAATCCGCGTGTGTAGGCTGTGGGCATGACGGCACCGCAGATCTATGTCAGTTTCCCCGGCACGGCCCGCGAAGCACTCACTTTTTACCGTGACGTCTTCGGTGGAGAGCTATCGCTGTTCACCAAGGAGGACTTCGGTAGCAGCGACGGCCCGCCGGACCACATCGCCCACGGAGTCCTCAGCGGCACTGTGGCCCTGGCCGGATCGGATGCGCCAGCCGGTGGGAAGACGGTCCGGTTCGAAGGCCTCATGCTCTCGTTGCTGGGGACCGCCGAACCCGAGACCCTCCACGAGTGGTTCGACAAGCTCGCCGTCGGCGGCCAGGTGGTGGATCCCCTTGCCCCCAAGCCGTGGGGCGCATCCGATGGCCAGGTGATCGACCGGCACGGACTTCACTGGCTTATCGGCTACGAACCCGGCGGAGCTGACTGAGGTCTTTGACCATCTTTGGTGCCGACCGTAGGAACCTGGCCCACCGGGCCCGATGCTGCCCGAGGCGGCCCCGGAGCGACATGTCTGCGTAGATATTCCTACCCACGAACGCTTCCCGAGCCGGGAAGACCGCACGGAACAGCATCTTTGGTTTTTCGCGCAGCGGGGCCTGGGCAATCGCAATGATCCGGGCGCTGCCCGGCTCCTTGGACAGCAGGCGGTTCCGCCATTCCGTGGACGGTTGGGGCCAGTCCGTTGCTGCTTCCTTCTGTGGCAGGTGTTCCTCGAGGAAGGGGCGCATGGCTGCAAGGGAGCCGGTAGCCTCGGAGATCTCCAGGATGGCGGCAGCGAGTGATTCCCGCTCCGTGAGCTCCGCCAGGTAATCGAGTTCCTGCCGGCACGCCGGCAGGTGGGGCGAGCGAAGGGCATGCAGGGCAAGGATGAGGATGCCCAGCGCCTTTGACGGAACCCGCACCTCCTGCCCTGCAAGTTCAAGGGCCTCCGTGTTCGCCCACATCGCCTCGAAGCAGTCCCCGGGGGAAGCTTCCATGCCGGGGAACCGGAAGTGGACGTCGATGCAGCAGGGCCATTCGGGATGGTCGATGGTGACGGAGTGCTTCGGAAAGGTCCTGCTGTCCGGGTCCACCGGGCGGTCCCGCCAACCCCGCTGGCGCATGCCGGTCAGTAACCGCTCCAGGTCCGCCGGGGGCACAAAGACATCCACGTCCACGGAGATCTTGGGCAGGCGCAGGCCCTGGACCACGCTGGCCGGGCCCTTGATGAAGAAGGCCCTGATTCCCAGGCTGTCCGCCACCCGCTGCACCAGGGCATGGCCCAGGAGCACGGCTTCGGGAATGCTCAGCTGCGTTTCGTCGGCGGGGTTCCGCGTTTCGTCGGCCGGGTTCCCCATGGTCCGGTTCTGCATGGCGGGGGTCTGCATGGCGGGGCCTAGGCCCGGGCGCGGCGGCCGGCCGCGGCGGGTTCCAGGACGTCGTCGTGTTCGGTGTCCCACTGCGGTTCGTGCGCCATGGCATCGGGCTGCGCAAGCTCCGGGAGGTCCTGCGTTTCAGGAGCCGAGGTGTACGTCCCGTAGTAGGAGTAGGCGTCCGTGCCCTTGGTGGGCACGTAGTTCAGGACGGCGCCCAAGATGCGGCCCTTCACCTTTTCCAGGTTGCCCAGGGACTGGCCCAGCTGCTCCTGGGTGGTCCGGCCCGTCCGGATCACCACGATGGCGCCGTCCGCCACGCGGGATAGTACCGCAGCATCCGTGACCGGCAGCAGCGGCGGGGCGTCGATCAGCACGATTGCGTTCTCTGCCAGGGCGTTGAGCATGTTCTTCATGGCCTTGGAGCCCAGCAGTTCGCTGGGGTTCGGCGGAATGCGGCCGGAGCCCAGGACCGAGAGGTTCGGCAGCGCGCCCCAGGGCTGGAGGACATCCTCCAGTTCAGCGGTGCCGGTGAGCACATCGGTGACCCCGGCTCCCGGAACCAGGTTGAAAACGTCCACCAGCGTGGGGCGGCGGAGGTCGCCGTCGACCACTACGACGTTCTCGCCGGCGGCCGCCATCGTGACCGCCAGATTGGCGGTGACGGTGGACTTTCCTTCGGCCTGCATGGAGCTGGTGACCACGATGATCCGCGGCGGCTGGTCCACGTCCAGGAAACTGAGGTTGGTGCGCAGTTCCCGGAGGGCCTCGGCCATCGCCCCGCCGGCATCGTGCAGCTGGGCTGCGGCGCCGGCGTCCAGAATCGTGCTTTTCTCGTCCAGGCGATGGTCCACGGGGAGGGTGCCGATCACCGGGACGTCGAAGAGCCGTTCGATTTCTGTGGCGTTCCGGATGCGACGGTCCAGGTGCCGGCGGACCAGTGCATAGGCCACTCCGAGGGCCAGGCCGATGAGTGCACCGAGCGCCAGGGTGAGCTTGACGTTCGGGGAAACCGGGCTGGTGGGAAGGACTGCTTTGCCCAGCGGGAGGATCCTGACGGCGGAGGCCGTCGCCGCTGGTGCGGTGGCAGCGTCCGGCGAGGTCCCGGCGTCGGGCGTTGCTGTTCCGGGTGTGGCTGTTTCGATCGCTTCCACCTGGGCGGCGAGGCCGTTGACCCAGGCGTCCGCGACGCGCTGGGCGGTTGCCGGATCGGGCGACTGGGCCGTCACCCGGATCTCGGCGGTATCCAGCGGAACCTTGACGCTGATGGTGCCGAGTAGCGCGTCTGCGGTTGTTTTAAGTTCCAGGGAGGCGATGACCCGGTCAGCCACGAGGCGGGACTTGGCCACGGACTCGTAGTTCTTGACCTTTGCCTTGGCCAGGCTGTCCCCGGCCAGTGAAAGGCTCACGTTGTCCGAGCCCGGTGTGACCACAATGCCGCTGGAATCGGACGAGTAGATCTTGGGCTGAAGGACGGTCCAGCCGAACGCCGTCAATGTGGCCAGCAGGGTGAAGGCGACGATTGCCTTCCAGTACACCCGCACCACCCGAAGGTAGTCGGCCAGGTCCAGGCCGGCAGGTGCTTCTGCGCCGGCTGCAATGTTGACGCTCATGGTGGATCCTTCCAAGTTTGTATGTTTCTTTGCCCGGTCTTCGTTGCCGGGTTACTGCGTCGGGTGGTCCCCCACGGAGTGGTCTCCCACACGGGTGGCGGCTAGTCGCCGCCCTGTTCCAAGACTGATTTGGCGATGAGCTGCCCCGCGGCTGCGGCGACGGCGGCCCGGTAGTCCTCCGGGCGGCCGTGCACTTCGCCTACTTGTTCTGCCAATTGGTCCAGCGGAACTGCGCTGGCCGTGGCCTCCCAGATGGCCGGTCCGATCCCGCTCAGGCGCACGATCTCGGATTCCAGCATCACCAGCAGGTCGCCGTCGACAGCCACGGCATCCAGTGGTTCCACCCGGCGGATCCAGCCGTCCGGGATCTCTCCCACTTCGGCTTCGGCTGCTGCTGCAGCGCGGGCTTCCCACGCGGGCTTCGAGCGGCGCTGCTTTTTGAAGAGCGGTGCCAGGGCCTGGGGCAGGTCCGCGGCCTCGGTATATGTCACCTGCCACACGCCGCCCACACGGTCGATCAGCCGGCACAGGGACTGCAGCGGCTCGTCAATCTCGGCCTGCGAGGACGAATCCGGGATGAGGGCGAGCAAGGCGTCCGCCAGTGGGAGTTGGCGGAGTGTTGGTTCTTGGTGTGCTTCTTGGTGCGGTTCAATCCGGTCCGGTTCAACCCGGTTGAGGTCGATCCGATCGATTTCGATCCGATCGAGCAGGACGATGGACTGGATGAACGGCTTGGGCGGTGCCGGCTGGAGCGCAAGCTCATCCGGACCCACCTGGTGCTTGGGCGAACCGGGCCCCTGCTTCACGGACAGCGGCTTGGGGTAGGGCAGCACCGAACCGTCGGGCCCGATGGCGACCGTTTCGTCCGTGACATACCCGTACGTCCCGGCCAGCACCGAGGCCGCGGTGGTCTTGCCCGTTCCGGACTTGGCGACGAGCGCCACCACTGCGCCGGTGGCCGGGTCCGCGACGCCGCAGGCGTGGAGCATCATGAACTCGCCCGCGTTCTCCAGGATGGCCGCGACCGTCAGCCGGGAGGTCAGGTTCTCAGCCAGCTCCTCAAAGGAGGCTGCCTGCAGCGCGAACGTCCCGCCGTCGTGCATTAATGACAAGTACGAAACGGAGGCGGAGAACGGAAGGGATTCCGTGGGCTCCTTGGCGAGCGGCGGGATCAAGGCGTCCCGGGTGCTGGCACAGCGCGACCAGGCGGAGCGCATGCTGTGCTGCTGCTCGAGGGTGACCGAGCGACCCCAGCGGACTGCGAACTGCGTGCCGAAGACGTCGACGCTGAGCAGTTCGCCGCCTCCCTTGAGGTCCTCAAAGATCCACTCGCCGGGGAAGTCCCAGTCGAGCTGCGGATTGGCTCCGCGCTCCTTGTCCTCGCCTTTCATGACTCCCCCATCAGTCCTGCCGGTGTTAGTTTGCGGTGGCTGCGGTCTCGATGAGCCGCTGGGCCTCAAGGCTGGCCAGGAAGGCTTCGACCTGAGGCGCCAGCTCGCCAGCCGCGTCCTCGAAGGCGGCCTCCAATTCGGCGATGACGTCCGCCTGGTCGCGACGGCCGTCGATCAGTTCCCAAATTGTTGCCGCCGTACCTTCGAGGACCACCGGCTGGGTTGCGTCCAAGTGGAGCAGGGCAACCCTGTTTGTTGACTCGGTGCGGACTTCGGCGACGAGGGTGGAGTGGTGGTAGATCATGGTTTACAACGAGATGGTCGAGGTCGGTGACAGAGAAACAGTCTTGGTGTTCTGTACAAGCGTTACCGCTGCAGCCACTTGGAAGTCTCGACGATCTCCCGCTTTGCCCCGGTACGTGTACCCTCCGATGGCGAAGTTCACCTGAGTTGACCCTGCGGGGAGAGCGTATGCAAATGTAGCCGTAAACACGTTCCCCGTGAGCACCAATACCGGCGAAACTGACACGGTCCCAACCTGAACCGTGGAGAAGGACACCGACGGATCACCGGTAGCTGGCGTCGCGGGGCTGATAGTCATGACGACGTTTATCAAGCCTGTGACGCCGGCGAGACTGGCAAGGCTGAGCGTAACGGGGACTGCAACGTTAGAGCGGAGGTGACCATTTCCGTTCGGTTGGGTGGTCGAGGGAATATTCGCGGTCCCTCCAATGAATGTTGCTGTCGCTCCGCCCGACGCGGCTGCCGCCGGAGCCGCGATGGCCGTGACAATAACGGGCACTGACCAGGCCACACCCTTTACTACCCTGCGACGACTGAAACCGCCCTCTTCGCCGCTCGTGACCTCTGCGTTCAGAACCTCAGACAATTGCGCCCCCACATAGATTTCGACTGGGACCAGCCCTCATGGACCGGCCAGATGCTTTCACCGCGTTTCCGCCGGTTGCACCCACTTTCCCCAACGACGCCAAAGGTTCACGCAACCGTTTTGAAAGATTCGGTCAAGGTTTTCTGCACATGGCGAATTGAGCGTTAGGGCGGAGTTGAGATTTCGCCGCTGCCAAGAGGGTCCACGGCTTTCGGGGTTTGCACCGCGACGAAGCGGGCTTAAATGTCGGACCCCTTTGGCAGAGTTATCCCATGGAAGCCGTTGGAGAATTCGCCCCGAACCAGGCCCTGCGCCCTGGGCGGATTTCCGACGCGCCTTTAGAATTGGCGACGCCGAAACGGACCCTACGGGCGGTGCCGCCGGCTGAGCTTCTCGTCGGCCGGCCGGAGCCGTTAGTGTTCGACGGCGGTGGTTCCGGTGGTCTGGCCCGGTGCCTTGAGCTGCTGGAGGCCATTAGTTCGACGGCGGTCGCGGACGCTGCGGTGTTGGGTTTCCAGGAGGCGGCTGACTTCGCCGCCAGCGTCGAGGAAGCCTCCCGGATGCTGGAATACCTTCAGGTGGTTGCTGCCGGGGCGGTGGACCGGACGCGGCGCGAGGCCAGTGCTGTTGCGCGCTCGGGTGCCGGGGTTAGCTGGACCACCGGGTGGGGCAACGAGACGGCTGTCCACGGGCCGATCGGCTGGGCGACCGGAACTCCCGCTTGCAGCCCGGGGGACAGCGATGGAGGCCCAGAGGCCGCCGCGGGTTCCGTGCCAAACCCAGAACCGCCGAGGTCCAACGATCCGGATCCGGCCGATGACGGGTGCCGGAACACTACCGAGTTCCTCCGTATGAGGCTGCGGATCGGTGCCGGCGAAGCCCGCCGCCGACTCGCCCTCGCCGAAGCCGTGCTACCCCGGACCGGAATCACCGGCCACCCCCAAGAACCGGAACGACCCGAACTGGCCGCCGCCGTCGCATCCGGGTCCGTGGGCTCCCGGTCCGCGACCATCATCACCCTCGCCCTGGACCGGGTCCGCCACCACGCCACCGAAGACACCACGGCCCGGATGGAACACGCCCTGACCCGCACCGCGGCAGAGCACGACACCGATTTCGTGACCCGCATCGCCCGGCAGTGGACAGAGGCGATCGACCAGGACGGCAGCGAACCCTCCGAGGAGGAACTCCGCCACCGGCAGGGCGTGTTCATCCGGAAACCCCGCCGCGGACTACAGCACGTGGAATTCTTCGCCACCCCGGACCAGTACGAACCCCTCCTGACCGTCATGAACACCGCCACCAACCCCGCACCCAACCAGAAGCGGCTGAAGGCAACGACGGAACCCATGGTGGCGAGGGCGACCTGGACCGGCGGACCCGGCCCCAGCAACTCCTGGACGGCCTCGTCAGCGCCGCCAAAACCGCCCTCGCCACCGGAAACCTCCCCGCCGCGGGCGGCCTGCGTCCCCAGGTCATGGTCACCATCGACTACCGCGACCTCCTGAACCGCTTGAACCGCCTCGACGACAACAGCGACAGGCCAACCGGCACCGGAGGCATCCCCGGCACCGGGACCATCCCTGGCACCGGCTCGTTCACGTTCACCGGGCCCGTCACGGCCGCCACGGTCCGGAAGATCGCCTGCGACGCGGACATCATCCCCGTCCTCCTCGGAAGCCAGGGCCGCATCCTGGACATCGGCCGCACCACGAGGATCTTCCCGCCCCACATCCGCAAAGCCATCACCGCCCGCGACCAAGGCTGCGCCTTCCCGGGCTGCACCATCCCCGCCCCCTGGTGCGAAGCCCACCACACCACCTACTGGTCACACGGCGGAACCACCAGCACAGACAACGGCACACTGCTCTGCAGCCATCACCACCACCTGATCCACAAAGAGCAATGGCACATCCAGGTCAAAACCGGATCCCCTGGTTCATCCCGCCACCCCACATCGACCCACACCAACAACCCAGACGAAACAACTACTTCAGATGCTGATACTTCAGGCGCTGAATAGCTGACTCAGCACAGGCTCCTTCAAGGAAGCCTGAGTGGCTACCGCCTAACCCCGGACCTTCGTCGTGGGGTGTTTACGGTAGGTCCCGGCTACAGGTGGAACAGGACACTGGTAGCCAGAACCGTCGGCTCCTGCTTGCCGTGCTCTTGGAAAGTCACCTCGGTGGCCAGCAGGAAGTCGCCGCGGTCGCTGTTCCTTCCCCGGTAGCTGTGGCCGCCGAAGTCGAAGTCCAGCTGCGTTGAACCGGGTGCCACAACGCAGGTGAAGTCAGCGGTGAACGTATTACCCGCGCGCTTCAGCGCCGGCGGAAGGGATACCGTTCCCACATCCACATATGAAAACGCCACCGAGACGTCACCGGTGGCCCGCGTGACCGGGCTGATGGTCGTGCGCACGCTTAGGGAACCGGAGACGGCTCCGAGTCCAGCCAGGCTGAGCCGGACGGGCACTTTGACGGCAGGGCGGAGATGGGCGGTCCCATGAGGATGCGACGTCGAAGGGAGGGGCCGAATACCCAAATGGAACACAGCCGACGCCTCCGTGGCCGGGATCCGCCCCGAGGAAGCCGGCGGGGCCGTGATCCGCTCGGCGGAAGCCGGCGTGACCGGAACGGCCGTAGCCGGGATCAGCCCGGCGGGAACAGGGAGGACCGGGGCCTGTAAGGGCCGTGCGCCTCCCCACGCCCGGGTTCGGCGGCTGACTCCGGCATGTTCCTTTGTGCGATAGGCGATCTCTGACATCTTCGTCCCCCCGTAGCATTCGGTTGGGCCTCCCCCGCCGGGCCGCCCAGCTGCTTTGGCCGTGTTCTTCACCGGTTGACCCCACTGTGCCGGTTGGAACTCTAGGTTCCCGCAATCGTTTTGCAAGATTGGGTCAAGGTTTCCGCCGTGGGACGTCAACCGTTCCTGCGTCACGGAAGTGGGGGCTTGTACCGAGAGGTTGCGAGAAACCGGATGCAACGGTAGCGGATCATCACGTAGCCACCCACCAACGTCGTCAACACCAGCAACAAGGGTATGAGCCAGTCCGTCAGATCGTATGAACCCAGCTGCATTAGGTCCTGCAACGGGAGTTCGGGTTCCGCCGTCACCGGCGGGCGCGGAAGAAGCTGGCCGGGCGGGTTGGGCCCTGGCTGATGCTCCCTGGATGGCTGCGGCGTGGAAAACATACGGCCGGGAAGGCACTGGCTGCCACCAAACGGCACAGCGTCCTCAAGGCAAACTAAAGGTCCCCCCGCCGCCGGACGCGCCGCCGTCGTAAAGAGTGTTCGTTAGGTCAGCCGGCATCTGTGGCAAATCCATGGCCCACTCCGAACTATTCGGGGGGAATTGACATCCATGATGGTGGGCCGCAGGCGCCGTTTTCGCCGCCCGCGGCCCAACTTTGTTCTCAATTTCAGTAGGTGCGCTTCACGATCTCGAAATTGTCCGGCAACAACCAGGTCTGGCCGGCGATCTGCTGGCTCTGCGCCATCTGATTGATCATGCTGGTGGCGTAAGGGCTGTTCAAGAGGACGGGGCTGGTGGCCATGGCATCGAGCGTTCCGTTGTGTGCACCTCCCCCAACAATGGTGCTGTCCAGCACCGGGCTGTTGGACAGTCCTCCGGGGGTCCCGCTGTACGCGTTTCCCCCAATCGTGGTGCTTTGTAGCGCGGGGTCGACGGAGGGATCCTGAATAGCGACGTTTCCCGTCTCCGGCGTCGTGAAGCTGTCGAACCGGCCGTCCTGATTGGAGTCGTAAAGGCCCATTTCCTGTACGCCATCGCCGTCCCGGTCTACGAGCATTGTTTCCACCGCACCGTTTTGGTCGCTATCGGTGACCGTCACGTCTATCCTCCCGTCCACATTCGTGTCGGTCGCCAAGGTCTCCGCAACACCGTCCTGGTTGTTGTCATAGCCGACCGACTCGAAGTACTGGTCGCCGTTGGCATCAAGCTGGTAGCTGTCCACGTAGCCGTCAAAGTTGGTGTCGAGTGCGTAGCTGTCCACGGCGCCGTCGCCGTTGAAGTCTGCCGCGCCGACGTCGCCCAGACCGTCGCCGTTACTGTCGGTGAACGAGTAGTTTTCGAGTGACATGATGCTCTCCTTCTGAAACGGAAGGCTTGCTTCCTTTTTTGTTTTGGTGATGATTAGAGACGCTCGAGAAACAGAATGTTCCCCAAAATGCGTTCTCTTTCCGGGGAACTTTTGGGACGAATCCCGCATCAAACTAGGCATCGAGGAACTACTGGGCAGGAAGGAGCGTCGGCCGTGAGTGCACCATCCGAGGGCTTTCCGGACCTTCGGTCCGCTGCCAAACAGTTGCTGGACGATGTGGAAGCCCTGGTTGGCCTCGCCGGACCACACGTGGTGGATGAACTCAGGAACACGCTCGGAAAAGAGGCCGTCGTTGCCGTGACAGGCCGCGTGAACACGGGCAAGTCCACGCTGGTTAACGGCCTCCTCGGCGCCAAGATGGCCCCCACCGCCGCCCAGGAAACAACCGCGTTGCTGTGCCACTACACGCATGGCGCGCCGGCACGGGCGGAGGCTGTCCTGACGTCGGGGCAAATCGCTCCGCTTCCACTGGCCGCCAACGGCCCTCTCACCGACGGCATCCCGCCAGCGACCATTGACCACCTCCGCATCTATCTGCAGGCCGGAGCTCTGGAGCGCTACACCATCATTGACACGCCTGGGCTGGGCTCCGCGGCCACCGACCACTCCGCCAGAACCGAGTCCGGGATGCTTGGAAGCCGAGATACCGCGGTGGATCCGGACGTACTGCTGTTCCTCATCCGTGACGAATTACGGCCCGACGATGAGGACTTCATTTCCAGCTACAGAGAACACCGTGGAAACGGTCCATCGGGAGGCGGAGCGGCAGCAACGGGTAGCGCAGAAGGACGCGCGCCGGTGATCGCCCTGGTGGCCCACGCCGACAACTTCGGCGCAGGTCCCTGGCAAGGGAGCGATCCAATTGAAGCCGCACGCACCGCCGCAGCCGGGCTCGCAGCCCGGATGCCTCAGCTGACAGCGGTCCTTCCCGTGTCAGGTTTACTCGCCGAATCCGTTCGGACAGGCGCCCTGCGTGAGCAGGACGTCCGCGTCCTGCGCCAACTAAAGGATGCGGACGACATCCATCTGCAATTTGCGGAACAACTTGGACCACCTCCAGGCGTCCGCAAGGAGGACTTTCAGAGGCTCACCGGACTGATCGGCTCCTACGGGATCAAGTTCGGCAGGGAACACTGCGGTTCGGCAGGGCAATTGATGGCGTGGCTTCACGAGCGATCCGGGCTGGCTCAGCTGGAGCGTGTTCTGCGCACAGAGGTGACCGCGCCTCTCGAGAACGCCCGGGTTGACGCGGTGCTGACCGGGTTGCTGGCAGCAGCCCGCGACCATTCCTGGCCCAGCGCGGTAAGGGTCCGCATCGAATCAGCAAGGCACGCGCCCGCCTTCCATCGGCTGCAGGAAGAAGCTGCGCTAGCCTTGCTTCGGGCCGCCGACCCGAATCACGAACTGGTAGCAGTGCTTGAGGGCCTGACCAAGCCCGATCCGGTGCTGCCGGACCTGGGCCCAACACTGGACGGCGGAAAGCAGTACCTGCAGCTGGCCTCGTACTACCAGTCGATGGTGGGCACGGCATCAACCGGAGCGGAGGCCCGCGCCGCACGGGTCATTGCCCGGTCCCTGCTCATTCGCGCCGGGACTGCCAGGAGTGCACCGTGAACGGCCAGAATGCTGGAAACGTGTATCTGCCGGAGGAGACTCGGAAGTTAGTTGAAGCCAGCCCCAATGGCAGCCTCGAAGGCATGCCGCGCCCGGCTGATTCTGCTCTTGACAGTGGCAACGCCCACGCCTTGGTACTCCGCAATTTGTGCATAGGTGAAGTCGCACAATTCCCTCAGCACCAGTGCTACGCGCAGATCTTCATGCAAAGTCTTCAACGTCTGCTGTACGAGGTCGGCAGAGGCGAGCTGCTCCGCAAAATCCCGTTCCGGCGCGAAATCATCGGCGATCTCGGTCTCGGTGGAGTGCCTCGAACGGATGACCGCCAGTGCGGCGTTGGCCGCAATCCGATAGATCCACGTACCAAAACTGGCGTCTCGACGAAAGCGCCCGATGCCGCGCCAAGCGGCGAGCAGCGTGTCCTGAAGGGCGTCCTCAGCGTCATATGTGTTCCCCGTGATGCGCAAGCAGACGGACCAAATCATGGTCCTGTGTTGCGTGGCAAGGGACTCGAAGGAACGAGCATCTCCCCCTATAGCCGCATCCAGAAGCAGCGATTGGGCCACGGTCGCGTCCATAGTTCCCCCATGTGGGTTCAGGTCGCCGTGCCCCCCGCACTAGCCGGTAGTAGGGCCACTATAGACCCGCCGGATCTGATCGACCACCCTTTAAACCAAGGATTATAGAAATGAGCGACGAATTTCCTGAGGGCTCCTTCAAAGAGTTCCTCCTGGTGCCCGAGGGGCCACCCGAAGCCGTCTGGGATCGTGCCCTGGACGCCGCTTTCACGGCCGCGGAGCCGGACTCCGAACAGGACGATTCAGTCGATTCCGTCCCAGATACCGCATCCGCAGACACAAACGCTGACACGGGCATTGACGACGACGGCGACGACGACAGCGATTCCGCTGGCGACATGCTGCCGCCAGACGGCAGTCCCGCCTCCGCCCCCGCGCAGGAAGACCTGTCCGCAGCGGCCGGCTGGGACGACGGCGACGATCCGCTGGGCGAGGGCCATGCCTCAGGGTTCTGACCTGCAGCGGCTGTCCACCTTGAACTCCGCGAGGGCGGTGCTCAGCACGTCCACGCGTCTACTCCGGGCCGTAGGGCAGGCGGGCGCTGCCGACCGCATCATCCGGCAGGCCACCGGTGCCGCCGGCACACCCGTGGTGGTCTTCATCGGGGAAAGCGGCCGGGGAAAGAGCTCCCTGGTCAACCTGATGGCCCCGGACCTGCGCGCCAGTGACTTCGAGGAGGCTGGACATGCGCTGTACAGGCTGGTGGCTCCGGCCAAGGTGGATAGCGACGAAACAGTCACCGGCCGCACCGTATGGGTCTACGCAGATGGCACTCGCTCTGAGGACGGGCCGGGCGACGCCGTTGGGAAGGAGGTGCAGACCGGCGCGGGATTGCTGGGAAACGTGATCCTGCTGGACGCACCCAGCGCCGGGGGCCTGGCAGGACCCCAGTCGCAGCTGAACCTCAAGATCCTGGAAGCGGCTTCAGTAGCCGTCTTTGTCACCGACGCCGGCTCGCTGCTCTCCAGCGCCGAAATTGCGTATCTGGAGCAGTGTTCTGCCCAAGTGGAATCGGTGAGCGTGGTGGTCACCAAGACCGACCTCTTCCCCGGTTCCTGGCATGACACGGTGGCGGGAAACGCGGCCTTGATGAGGGCGCGGATCCCCAGGCTGGCCGACGCCTTCGTCATTGGCGTTTCGGCCGTCGCGGCGAACGCGGCGAACTCCATCACGGATCCCTCCCTCCGCGACGGGCTTCTCAACGCGTCCGGGTTCCCGCAGTTTGTTCAATCCCTGAAGCGCGACCTTGCCCGGGCCGGCACCGCCCCCACGGCCAATGCCCTCCGACTGGCTCGCACCGCGCTGGACACGCACCGCCAAACTCGGCTCACTCAGCTGGTGATTGCCGACGATCCGGCCGAAGCCAGGGCCGGAATGGTCACCGAGCGTCAGCGCTTATCCGAGCTGAAGGACGAACAGCAGCGGTGGACCCTCGACCTGGAACGTGACCTGGGTGAGCTCCGCGCCGGCATACTCCGCCAGGCAAGCCGCACGTTTGACGGCTGGGCCGCGAACTGGAAGAACCGCATCCAGTCAACCAAGGCCCTGCGGGAAGAGAAAACCACCCGCCAGCTCACCAGCGACATCTTTGCCGAGCTTATGGCACTCCGCGCCGACATCATCAGTGATGCCGAGCACCAGCTCAGCACCCTGATCCGCGGAGTGTTTCGCGATGTGCCCCTCCCCGCGGTGCTGGACGAATTATTGCGGGCGGCTGAGCTCCCGGCCGACACCCCGCAGCTCAGCAGCGACCGCCGTCCCGGGGGCTTTGACCCTTCCCAAGTGATGTCCCTTGTCATGGGGTCCAGTATTGGCGGCTCGGCCGCGGGGATTGTCACCGGCGTCGGCGTTGCCACCGGCGCAATCCTCGGCACCGCCGTCACGGGGGTGGCTACGACGATCGGCATTCCCTTCACGGTTGTCGGCGCCGGGGGCTGGTTTGCGATCAACCGCTACTACCGCCAGAACATGCTCGAGAAGACCCGGCTCTTGGGGGAAGTCCCCCGGCTGGCCCAGGCCGAGCGAGCAGTCATTGCGGACTATTTGGACGCCCGGCTTCGCCGTGTGAAACCGGAGATTGTGGTCACCTACCGGGCCCAGCTACAGGATTCCCTGGCCACCTTGCAGCAGCTCATCCGGGAGAGCCAGGCCCAGGAACAACTCTCAGCCCAGGCATCACAGCAGCGGATCGACGCCCTCAAGCGCGACATCACCGCGATCGACAAGCAACTGGAGGACATCGACGGGAGCCTGACGAAACTCCGACTCCTCTAAGAGGAACTTTTTGCCTGCGCGGCACCTCTAACAGTCACTATTCCCAGCAGGAGGAAACCATGGACACAACCCCAGACACCGTGACCGAAGAATTGCCCGAACCCGAGGCCGCCGAGGAAACGGCTGGCACCGAGTACGAATCAGTGGACCTCAACGAGGACGGCTCCATTGATGCGCTCTACGTAAGAATCGACCAATCGTTTTCCTTCGTAGCCCTCGATTCGGACGAAGATACTGCGCTCGACACCGCCTATCTGGACCTCGACGGCGATGGACAGGTGGACGTCCTTGTCACCGAGTCGGACGGCGGGTATCTCCTTGCCGATGCTTCCGGGAACAGCGAGCCCCAATGGGTCTCGAGGGAGGACCTCACGGCAGCCTCTCCCGAACTCGTGACGGCCCTGGACCAGCAGCTGTCCGCCAACCCCCGCGGCGATGAAACCACCGATCAGCCGATCGAGCCGGATCCGGGCAGCACAGACTGGAGCGTTGAGGACGGAGTCCTCATTGGCGATCCGGTGGGCGATTCCGAGTACTGGTTCCAACAGGCAGAGAACGGATTCTGCCTTCCCGCGAGCATTGCCCAAATCGTCTCCGAATACACCGGCGTGGTCTTCACCGATGAGATGGAGTTTGTGGACTTGGCAAACGAGATCGGGGCCTTCAGTGTTGGCCATGACGGCGTTCCGAGCATGTCCTTCGAAAAAGGGGTGGAGATCCTTAACGCTGCTGGCGTCCCTGCCGAAATGCGTTTCGGCGACCTCGACACCCTCGCTGCAGAGCTTGAAGCGGGCAACAGCATAATCCTGGCGGTGGACAGCGGCGAGCTGTGGACCGGGGAGGCCTCCGAAGATAACACTGCGGACCACGCCGTCGTTATCACAGGCATCAACACCGAGCGGGGCACCGTGATTCTGTCGGATCCGGGCAGTCCGGGCGGCAACCTCGCGGAAGTGCCCATTGGCCTGTTCCTCAACTCATGGGCCGACTCCCAGAACGCCATGATTGTGTGCGACGAACCGCCGGCGGACGCCGCAGGCAGCGAGTCCGTCCAGGACCTCTCAGCGGAAGGGCAAACGGCCGAACCACAGGCCTCCGAACGGAACGACGAACCGCTGGATGCAGGATCGTTGGAAACCCCTGACGCGTTCCTCGCCGGCTCGCCGGGATTGAGCGAGGCCGCCAGCGCGGAGCCCTTGGAAGCCACCACGTCGCTGGCTATCCAGAACCCGTGGGTGCTGCTCCCGATTACGCTGGCTGCCGCCACCCTCAAGGCCCTTTGAACGGCATAGTGAGGTAGGCCGTGACCGCCACCGGCGTTGCACCCCGCCCCTGCCCTGGAAACCTGCCAACAAACGGAGGGGAACTGTGCCTGCCCAGCCAACCGGCCATCCCTTCCGGGCCGGTTGAACAGCGGCAGCCGGTGGTACCTACCCTGCCAGTGGAGCAGCAACCACCGACGACGCCGACGAGTGCTCCCGGCCCAAGTCCCGGCGCGCCAGCAACGGATTTTCAGCTCGCCAATCTGCCGCTTTGGCTGGTGGTCGCAATCGCCGTTCTCCTGCTGACGGTTGTACTACTGGGCTTGGTCCTGGCCGGGCTGCTTCGAAGGGCAGCCCGGGAGGGGCACACCGCCACGGCCGTGCCGGGACTCAGGCTGGAACCCAGAGGCCCCACCGCGCCGTACGAGGCCCTGCTGCAGGCATTCATCGGGACATACGATCTCTCCGCCAGTGAAGTGGTGCGGGCCCATATTCAGAAATCCCTCCGGGCCGTTGGAGTCACTCCCATCACTCCGCAGCCCGGAGACAGCTTCGACATCCGGCTGCACAACGGCGTCACCGGAGTCACGGCCCCCTCGCCGAGCCTGGCGCTCCGAATCGTCCGGGTCCTCAGGCCGGGATGGCGTACCGACGACGGGGTCCTCCGCCTCGCCGACGTCGAAGTTTACAAGGAGTAGAACATGCCCGGACCATCGATCCGCTGGGCGGCCCTGGCCGCCGCCGTTTCCCTAGCAGGTTGCGCGCCGGCCGTCGGGCGGGCCCCCGGCGCGCCCGCACCGCCGACAACGGATTCCCCGTCACCGACCCAGACGACGGCGGAGCCGGCCTCGCCCGGCTCCACGAAGACGGCTCCGCGTATCTGCGGCGGGTACCAGAGGCCAGAGCTCTCGGCAGGGGAATGCGATCTGGTCAATTCAGCCAATCTGGGACTCCTCAATGTGGGAACCTGCGGCACGTACCCACCACAGGGTGGCGCTACCGCAGCAGTGGAATGCCGGGGACGCGGAATGGGTATCTTCCCCGAGGGCCAGGAGCCAAAAGTGTATGTCTTCGGTTTCGCGAACCTGCAGTCACTCAAGGACGGCTTCACCTCCTACACAAGGAGCGGCGGGATCAGGGAAGGCGACGTTCAGTATCCGCCTGCGGCCGGTTTCTGGGGATTTCCGGCTGACCCACCAGACATGCACAGGGGCCAACTGCTGAGCCAGGTGCGCGACGGGGAAGCACTGTTCATCTGGACTGATTGGACTGAGCTCACGTGGATTTCGGCTGAATCCAACATCACGGACGTCAAAACGCTCTTTAGCTGGTGGGGCAAAGGGAACAGGTAGCCAGTTTGTGCCAACATTCTCAACGCGAAAGAAGGAAGGAGCCATCATGGAGGGAAACCCCTGGCGTTTGGCAATCGACTTCGGAACGTCAAATACAGCGGCCGCAGTGGTCCGTGGAAGCGGGGACGTGCGCGTCCTCCGTCTCGGATCCCGCTCTGATGCGATCCCATCCTGCGTAGCCGCGTACAACGGCGAAATCCTCACCGGCGATGCGGCGCTTCAAATCGCGGGAATTTACCCCTCCGCGTTCGAACCGACACCGAAGCGACGGCTGGGCGAGGACGCCGTAGTCCTTGGCGGCAGCGTGTTCGACCCGGTGGACCTCGTCGCTGCGGTCATCGGATTTGTTGTGGGTCAGGCGGTGCGGTTCGTGGGCGGTGACGCTCCGGCCCAGGTGATCCTGACCCACCCGGAGGCGTGGGACGAATACATGAAGGGGCGGCTGACGGCGGCTGCGCTCAAAGCGGGCATACCGGAGCAGAACATCCTGCTGTTTCCTGAACCCGTGGCGGCCGGATGGCACTACGCAGCGGGTTCCGACGTGGCCCCGGGGGCACACGTGGCCGTGCTGGATTTCGGCGGCGGCACGTGCGACGCCGCCGTCCTTGAGCTCGTGCAGACTCCTGCCGGGCCATCGTTTCGCGTGGTGGCATCCGGGGGAATAGATCCCCTTGGCGGCCATGACTTCGACGCTCAGCTGGAAAACTGGGTTTACGCCCAGTTGGCAGCTGAGGGGAAAACGGCGCTGCTACAAAGCCTAAAGTCCGAGCGCGCCAGTGCGGACAGGGCCGTCCTGCGGGATCAGATACGCGAAGCCAAACACGCCTTGAGTTTTCACGGGTCTGCGCCCATAGGCGTTCGCTCGGGAGACCACGAGTGGGTCTGCACCGTCACTCGCGGGGAATTCGAGCAGCTTATTAGTCATCAGATACGCCGGGCTGTGGAGTTGGTTCAGCGTGTCATCCGGGAAGCGCTTCCCTCAGCGCAGCAACTACACCGCGTGTACCTCACGGGCGGCTCCAGCCACATTCCTGTACTGCAGGCGACCCTCGGAGAGATCCTGCCGATGAAACTGGGGCTAATGGGAGACCCCAAACAAATCACCAGCATCGGAGCTTTGCAGGCCCCCGCCCCGAGCAGCAGGGCAGCCGCCGATCTGACGGCCCCCGTGGTCGAAAAGCCCGGTCCCGTCAGGGAGCTGCCGCGTGCTGACGATCAGGTTGTCACCTCAGGCGGCAGAAGAAGGCGGCGGCTGAGTAAGAGAGTGCTGATCGGCGGCGGAGTCAGTGCGGCTGTGGTGCTACTCGGGACAGCTGTTGCCGTATCGGCCGTTTTCCTTCCGGCACCCCCGTCACCGACACAGACGTCCACGGGAACCGCGGCCACCAAACAAGGAAGGAAGTGCGCGGGCGAGGAACGCCCCCGTTTCTCGGACGGCGAATGCAACCTCCTCACCACCGCAGCCGCCCACCACCTAGTGGCGCCGGACACCTGCGCAAGTAACAAAGACCTTTTGATGGCCAGTTACGGCATCATCTGCGACCCGTCCTCCGACAGCGGCTTTAGCTCAACTGAACGGCCCAAAGTTTCTGTGTACGGCTACACGTCCGTCGGAGCGATGAAGGGTGCCTTTGACAAGATCATCGACCAATATGGTGCAGCCGAACGTCCGCCGGAAAGACCTCCGGGATGGCAGGACTGGGTCCAGGGAGACCAAACCGTCAAGGGACGCATACTGGGTGTGTCCGTAGACGGAGCAAATTACCTGGTCTGGAACGAGGAGGCGTCACTGACGGAAGTATGGGCCGGTTCCAGGGGCGCGGACGTGCCGAGGCTGCTTCAGTGGTGGAAAGAGAAGTGGTAGCCCACAGCGCCGTGAAGCGCCTATAGGAAGGCCCGGCCCAGAGAATTCGGGCCGGGTCTTCCTATGGGACTTTCAGTGGCCCCTGCGCTGCTCGTCAATGCTTGCCGGGGACGGTGAACTCCGTCTTGAACGCTGTACTGAACTTCGATGGGTCAGAAAGGAGAAACAGCCCTTCAACCTCGGCCGCGGAGCCGGGGAGGATGGACTCAGAGATATCGCACATCTGGGAAATGGTGGCGGTGGACGTGTTCTGCAGCTTGGTCAGGAGCATCCCCGATTTGATCCCTGCCTTGCTGGCCCCGGAACCCGGTGTGACGGCCTTGACGTACAAGCCTCCCTGGACTCCCGCCTTCGCCAGCTGTTCATCCATTGCAGGGCCCTTAGCGGGGTCCAGCCCCTTGAAGTACCCGGGATAATACTCCTCAACAGCCCAGCCCATGTTGTTCGGGGACTCACCTTTCAGCAGCTTGTCCACAATCTCGCGTTTGGCTGAGTCGATTGCTATGGAGTAGTGCTGGCCCTGAACCGGCGCGGCCACAGATCCGGGGTTGGACAGCGTGTTGATCCCCACGAGGCGGCCGTGATGGTCCAGCAAGGGGCCACCAGAATTGCCAAAGTTGATGGCTGCCCCGTGCTGGATGGTGTCCTTGTACTCCGGCAGACCTTGAGGACGTGCTTTGACGGACGTCGCGTTGACGAGACCCGAGGTGATGAGCAGTTTCTGTTCCGAGGGGCTCTGGGTCAGTGTATCGGGATAGCCGAGAACGGTGACTGTATCGCCAGGCTTGACGTCGGCCGAGTTACCGACGATGAGCGCCTCGGAATTTTCCGGCAGAGGCGTGGAGAAGTGGACTACGGCGAGGTCCGTACAGGGATCTGAGGCTATGACGTGAAGCGCCACCTTCTCGCCGGTGTTGAAGCGCCCCGAGATGGCGGCGAGGCCCTCCACCACGTGCGCATTGGTGACGCCCATGGCTCCCTCTTTATCTACGAGGAACCCCGTCCCGAACCCTGTGAAGTCGTCCGGACGGCGGCCTTGGATCGAGAAGACTGCCTGTTCACCAACTGCATACATCTGCTGCGGAGTCATATCCACCGGATGATCACTACCGTGGGGCAGGGAATCGGCCATGGTCAGACCACCGTCTTTGTGGTGGGGGATTTCTGTTGCGGGTGCTGTCGGTGACGCTGTGCCGGACGATCCCGTTGGATCTGGTTGGGTGCTGGGGTTACCGGATTGGCATCCTGTTAAAACCAATGCTGTGACTGCAAACGCAGCTGCATTTTTTCGAAGCGATCGGCCGTTCATGTGTTGCTCCATGGTGTCCTCCTCGCGACCGCCTCATTGCGGTAGTTCATTATCACGCATTTGGACTAATTAGCAATATAGCCCCGGGACACGCCGAAAAGCCTCTTCAGACCGCCACGGCGGACAGAGCCAACACGTACAGGAGGCGATTCGACCCGGGGCGGAGGGGCCCTGCATGTTAAGTTGAAGATCAGGGATCGTACCGATCTGACAGCAACTCCGGAAAGAGCCCTCACCGTGGAATCGCCAAAACCCGTACGGATCCTCACAGTCTGCACGGGAAACATCTGCCGCTCCCCCGTGGCCGAACGCCTGCTGCAGGCGGGCCTGGACCAGGTCCTGCCCGGCGGCTTCGAAGTCCGCAGCGCCGGCACCCGCGCCATGGTGGGCAACCCCATCCAGCCGCTCTCCGCCGACATCGTGAACATGTACGGCGGCACGGACAAGGGTTTCGCTGCCCGGCAGCTGACCCAAAAGATCCTCCGGGACACGGACATCGTGCTGACCATGACCTCCAAGCACCGCGGCGAGGTGCTGCAGCTGGACGCCTCCCTGCTCAAGCGCACCTTCACCATCCGTGAATTCGCGCGCATGCTGGAAGCACTCGAAGAACGCGACTCCGCAGGCGAAGCCACCGGCACGGCACCCGCCGAAAAAGCGTCCGACGCCGGCACGATGTGGCGCGGCCTGCCCGCCCGCCTCGCCTCCGTCCGGCACCTCGCCCTGGCAGCGGACAGCGCGGACAACGAAGTGATCGACCCCTACAAGCGTGGCCCCGAGGTGTACCGCCAGATGGAAGACGAGCTGGCCCCCGCCATCCTCACCATCCTCCGCTACGCCCGGCTCAACACGCCCGCATAAACAGGACTTTCGGCGTCGTCCTTTTCCGCATCAGCGGTGGTAGCGTCCGGTTATGGACAACCAGTCTGATCCGGAAGGAACGGCTGAAAGCAAGCCGCCGCAGGGAAATTTCGCATGGCTCCCCGCCTGGCTGCGCCGGCAGCCCACCTGGCTCAAGGCGGTCCTGGCGATGGTCCTGGTGATCGCCCTGGGCAGCACCGCCTACGCCTTCTCGCAGTTGGGACGCGGCGGACAGCCCGGTCCCGCCGCCAGCGGAATCACGACGGCGGAAGGCGGCACAGCCACCCCGTCGCCGTCAGCTCCCTCCCTCACACCGACTCCGACGCCGACGCCCACCCCTGAACCGCCGCCGGTTGCCATGAACGTCCTGATAATGGGCAGCGACAGCCGCGGAGACTTCCGGGCCGAGGAAGCCCAGGCTGCCGCCGGAACGCCAGCTGACCAGCGCGCCGACGTCCTGATGCTTGTCCATATACCGGCGGACCGTCAAAAGATATATGGCATTTCGATCCTTCGGGACACGTGGGCGGATATCCCGGGCTACGGACAGGCCAAAATCAACGCCGGACTGGAACTCGGCGGCATCCCCCTGATGACCCGCACCGTGGAAACGTTGTTCAACACGCACATCGACCACACGGTGCTGGTGGACTTCAAAGGGCTCTGGGATGCGACGGACGCCCTCGGCGGGGTGGACGTGAACGTCACCGTTCCGTTCACCTCAAGCACGGACTCCCGCCATTACTTCCCGGCCGGAGTCAACCATATCTCCGGCGCGGAGGCCCTGCAGTTCGTCCGCGAGCGCTACGCCTTTGCCGATGGCGACTTCCAGCGGGTCCGCAACCAGCAGACGTTCCTGAAGGCGTTCATCGGCAAGTTCATGAGCTCCGGCACCCTCACGAATCCGGCCACGGTGGCGAATGTGGTGAACGCCGTACTGCCGCACGTGATGGTGGACCCCGGGCTCACCCCGGAAGTGCTGGTGCGCCTCGGCTTCAGCCTCCGTGATGTGGGGCCTGAGGACGCCGCCTTCTTCCGGTTGCCCGACGGCGGTTTCGGCACCAGCACCGACGGGCAGTCGATCGTTCTCCAGAATCCCGGGGCGGTGGGTGCCGTGTCAGCAGCACTCGCCAGCGGTACCCTGGCCGACTACGTGGCGGCCAACGGCTTTCAAAACGGGAACTGAGGGCTCCTCCACCACGCACAGGTACAACTGCAGGCGATTAGGTGCCTACACAGTTGGCTGGTGGGTGGGACGATGCTGGTGAGCCGGACAACGGTGGCGACGTGCCGCCGTCGTACTTCTGCCGTTTTAGTTCTGCCGTTTTAGTTCTGCCGTTGAACGCCTGCCGCTTAGGCGGCGAGGCTCATGGGTGCCCAGCCCGTCGGAGCCAAAACGCTGATGTTGCATTCCGACTGCAGCGGATCAATCGACTCCGGCAGGTGATGGGATTCCGAACATGCCTGCAGCTGCTCCATTGCAGCCGGCTCAACACGTGCGTGGCTCACATCCACCACCAGGTGGAGTCCTTCCTTCAAATGATTTGCCCTCTTCACAACCACATACAGTGCCTGGATGCTTTTGGCCGTCACATGGCCCTGCGCTGCTACTTCTGCCTCTCCGCAATCGAGGTCGAGCCGTACTAAAACCTTGAGTTTGTCGTTCAAGTGTTTCCCCTATTCCTGCATGGCCGCGACGCTGCGACCGCCATCAGCCTATGGAGCGAATGTGACCTACGCAACACTGCGCGTCATATGCAGACCGACCGGCGTTATGAACGGCGCGGACCGTTGAACCCGGCCGCGCCGTGGGGTAATGCGTGGTAGTCACGCAGAGACCCTGGTGGAGTCCGCTGGCATGGTGGCTCATTTCACGTGAGCTAAGGGCCGGCGGCGCCTGGGGAAGCCTCGGTCTCAGAAGGCTTGTCACCGCCGGCCCAGCTCAACGTGATCCGGATCGTTGTCCGGGCCAGTTATCGGACTGGCGGGAGTTCCCAGGGGGACCAGGTCCTCCGCCGACCGACTCCTAAAGACTATTTACCGTCAACATCCTGTGCGTGAGTGGCCACTACTCGTCTTTATGTTGCTCGAGTAACGCGATGTGCAACGCGCTACGCAGGGCATAAGCGGACCACTCTATCCCCCGGTAGCGAACGCGTGTGCCTCTGGCGGAATAGCTCTATATATTGAGTCAATGACCCAGACTCCAGTGCAGCACCCAGCCGACAACACCCCTGCGGCCGCCGCCCCCGTAGCCAGGAAGGTGCCGTTCGAACGGACCCACCACGGCGACACTTTCGTGGACAACTACGAATGGCTGCGGGCCAAGGACTCCGCGGATGTGGTGGAGCACCTCAAGGCGGAGAACGCCTACCAGGAGGCGGTCACCGCCCACCAGGAACCGCTGCGCGAAGCCATCTTCCAGGAAATCAAGGGACGCACCCAGGAGACAGACTTGTCTGTTCCGAACCGCAAGGACGGCTGGTGGTACTACACCCGTTCCGTCGAAGGCAAGGAATACGGCATCCAGTGCCGCGTCCAGGCCCAAAATACCGGGGATCCGGTGGCCGACTGGACGCCCCCGGCGGTGGAGGCCGGCGTCGAACTTTCCGGTGAAGAAGTCCTGCTGGACTGCAACGTCGAAGCCGAAGGCAAGCCGTTCTTCGCGGTCGGCGGCACCGCCGTGACCGTGGACGGCAACCTCTACGCCTACGCCGTGGACAACGCCGGCGACGAACGCTTCACGCTGCGCTTCAAGGACCTGCGCACCGGCGAGATGCTGCCGGACGTCATCGAGAACATCTTCTACGGCGTCTCCTTCTCCCCCGACGGCACACGCCTGTTCTACACCGTGGTGGACGACGCCTGGCGCCCCTACCAGGTGAAGTCGCACGTGCTGGGCACGCCGGTCAGCGACGATGAGGTGATTTACCAGGAGGACGACGTCGCCATGTGGCTGGGCTTCGACCTCTCCTCCGACCGGCGGCACCTCGTGCTGAGCATCGGCTGCTCCGAATACAGCGAGACGCGGCTGCTCCGCTTTGACGATTACGACGCCGGACTCAGCACCGTGATCTCCCGCGACGAACGCGTCCTCTACGAGGCCGAGCCGTTCCTGCTGGATGGCGCAGAGAAGATCCTGGTCACCCACAACCGGAACGCCATCAACTCCATGGTGTCGCTTGTGGACGCGGCCGAGCTCGCCAAGCCGCTGGCCGAGCAGCAGTGGACCACCGTCGTCGAACATTCCGACCAGGTGCGCGTCAACGGCGCCGGCGTCACGTCCACGCACGTGATTGTGTCCGTCCGCAAGGACACCATCGAGCGCGTCCAGGTGCTGGCCCTGGCCGGACTGGGCACGCCCGCGCAGGGCGATCCGGTGGAGCCGGCGTTCGACGAGGAGCTGTACACGGCCGGCGTCGCAGGCTCCGACTACGAGGCCCCCGTGATCCGGATGGGCTACACCTCCTACTTCACGCCGTCGCGCGTGTACGACTTCGTGCTTCCCACCCCCGAGAAGCCGGCGGGCGAGCTGCTGCTCCGCAAGGAGAGCCCGGTGCTGGGCGGCTACTCCCCGTCCGACTACGTGGCCACCCGGGAATGGGCGACGGCGGCCGACGGCACCCGCATTCCGCTCTCGGTGCTGCGGCACGCGTCGGTTTCCCGCGGTTCCTCCGCGGCCGGGCTCGTGTACGGATACGGCTCCTACGAGCTGAGCATGGATCCGGGCTTCGGCATCCCGCGGCTGTCCCTGCTGGACCGCGGGATCGTGTTCGTGATCGCGCACATCCGCGGCGGCGGCGAGCTGGGCCGGCACTGGTACGAGGACGGCAAGAAGCTGCACAAGAAGAACACGTTCACGGACTTCATCGCGGCCACGGACTGGCTGGCCTCGTCCGGGTGGGTTGATCCCGCGCGGATTGCGGCGATGGGCGGTTCCGCGGGCGGGCTGCTGATGGGCGCCGTGGCCAACCTGGCGCCGGAAAAGTACGCGGCCATTGTGGCGGCCGTGCCGTTCGTGGACGCGCTTACCACCATCCTGGATCCGGAGCTGCCGCTGTCCGCCCTGGAATGGGAGGAATGGGGCAACCCGATCACGGACCCCGAGGTTTACGCGTACATGAAGTCCTACACTCCCTACGAGAACGTTGGGCCGCTGCCGTATCCGAAGATCGCCGCCGTGACCTCGTTCAACGACACCCGCGTGCTGTACGTGGAACCGGCCAAGTGGGTGCAGGCCCTGCGCTCCGAAACCACCGGGGCGGAGCCGATCGTGATGAAGATCGAGATGGACGGCGGCCACGGCGGAGCGTCCGGCAGGTACGTCCAGTGGCGCGAACGGGCCTGGGACTACGCCTTCGTGGCCGACTCCGTAGGCGCGACGAAACTGCTGCCGGGGGCCGGGATTAAGTAGGGGGTTCCGGCCCGGCCGGGTGCGAGGGCCTGCCGAAACCCGGCGATTGGCCGATTTTGGCCGCTATGCGAGGTGCATAGCGGCCAAAATCGTCAAATCGATGAGTGTGCGGGTTACCTCTGCTCCGGCCCCAACGGGAGCGGAACGATGGGCTGGTCGTTGGCCGCGAGGTCGATGCCGAAATCCTTCGCGAAAACGAGCCGGGTGTCCTTGTAGATTCCCGGGTGGTTCTCGTCCAGCTCGAAGACCCGGGCTCCGCGCAGACGGTTACGGTCGGCGCCGGGCAGTCCATAGGCGCCGAATCCCGTCCCCGGGGCGTAGCCCAGCTGAACACCGTAGTAGTTACCCATGTAGGTGTTGACGTGATCGTGCCCCACAAAGTATCCGAGCACGTCCCCGCGTTCCAGGAAAGCGTTGAACAGGCCGGAGTTGATGGGTCCGGGGCATTCATCTTCGTTACGCTCCCCCACGATGCTGTGCTTCGTGAGTGCCCGGGCGTGATCAGCCTCCGTTCGTGAATCAAGGCTGGAGAACCACATGTTGCGGTGCTCATGAAGCGCGATGTGGCCCCACATGAGAGACGGTACCTTCTTGCCGTATTTCTGCTCGGTTGCGATGGACAGATTCCGATACCAGCTCACCTGATCCATGCGTACCCAGTCCCAGTCCGGGTAGCCCTCGAAGTCCTGGCCGTTGATGGTGTCCGGAGCGTAGCGGCCGGTGTCGATGAGCCACAGCCCAAAGGCCGGAGCCTTGGACCGCGAGGACTGCACCAGCAGCTGCGAGTTGGAGGTGCCGGTGAGCTCCGGGGCGGAATCAGCGTTCACATTGAACTCGTAGCTCTGCAGGAACTGCAGCATTTTGGCTTCGGTCATACCCGTTCGCTGCACTGAATCTTCGTCGTGGTTGCCGAACGTCACGGCCCACGGGATCTTCCGGCTTTCCATGGGCTGGACCACGTGGTTGAGTGCCTGCTTGACCTCAAGTTCCGAGTCGCACCCACCGTTGATCACATCTCCGTTGATCACCACAAAGTCCGGCTTCTCGGCTTCCAGGGTCCGGTTCATCAGTTCGATCGTGCGACGGTCCGTCTGCTCGTCGTCCTGGGTGTCGTTGAACTGGACAATCTTGAACGTGCCGTCCGGGCGGAAGAGGAGGCTTGGCTTTGGCGCCTTCGCACCCGGCGCCGCCTGGCTGCCGGCCGCTGCGGCCACGGTGATTCCCAGGGCTCCAAGCGTTCCGGCAGCAGCCAGTGCCGCTCTCCTGCTGAGTTTGGGCTGGTCGATACTGGTGTTCATTGAGACCTCTCGTTGCTGATGCTGCACAGAGGCGGCCGCAGTTCCGGTCCGCCGTTATGCCCAGACAGTAGGAGAGGCAGACGTCGCGCCCTGAAACGCGCGGTGAACTGCCGGTGTGTACCCAAAATATGATCATCATGCTTACTATTGACTGGCATTAGGCACATCGGTGTAGAAACTGCTCACTGGGGGCAGCAGAAACCGTGCCGGAACTGGAGTTATTCGTGAGCACTGAACAGGGTTTGACCCCGCTTTCCGACGACGAACTGATGGCACAGGGCGGCACCGCGCTTCCCGACAAGGAAGTGGCCTCCGTCCTGGACCTGAACGCCGACCTTGACCTGGGCATCAACGCTGCAGCACCCATCGACCTTGCCGTGGCAGCCAACGCCAACGTGGCGGCCCCGATCGACGCGGCAGCCTCCGCAAACATCCTCTCCTACGGCTCCGAGTCCCAGGCCCTCGCAGACCAGGGCGTGATCATCGATCAGGGGATCACCGCTGACGCCACGGCGGATTCCACCCAGGACAGCACCATTGACCAGGCGCCCGACAGCACGGGCGCCGATTCCACCGACGGCGGTGCTACTGACGGAACCACCGCTGACGGAACCGCCGACGGCACCCTGCCCGAGGGCTCAACGTCCGACGTCGGCGCCTTGCCGGCGGATCCCTCTGCAGCCCTGGACGGTGACCTCCTGAACGTGAACGTTGACCTTGCCGCCGATGCGGACATCGCCGCCCCGATCAACGGCGCGGTTGCGGCCAATGCCAACGTGGCCGCACCGATCGACGCGGCCGTGGCCGCCAACATCGGATCCATCGACAGCGACGCGTTCGCCGTGGCCCAGCAGGACGCCATCATCAGCCAGCACATCGACGGCGAAGCCACCGCTACCGCCGACCAGCAGTCCGATCTCCGCCAGTAACGCCCGGAATCCGACGTCAATGATGAGCACGTCCTCATGAGTACAGTGCACGGCGGGCCGTCCCGGTTGGACGGCCCGCCGGCCTCTTACGCGCCCACCACCGCCGGACGCCAGCCTGAAGACTCCGGGCCCGCTGTTGATTTGCCCGACGTTCCCTTCCGGGCCGACGGCATCGAGCTGATCGGCGAAACACAGGGATCCGGCTACCGCGAGCCGCCCTCGCTGGTGAGGCGCGCCGACGGGCAGGCCATCCAGCTCACCCGCCTGCTGTACTTGGTACTCGAGGCGATCGACGGCAACCGCAGCGTCGACGAGGTTGCAGAGCATGCCAGCGCACGCTTCGGCAGGCTGGTCAGCCCGGACAACGTCCGCACGTTGATCAGCTCGCAGCTCCTGCCCCTGGGACTGCTCCGGCTGGCCGACGGTTCGCAGCCGGAGGTCAGGAAAGCCGACCCGCTGCTGGGGATGCGCTTCCGCTACACCGTGACCGATCCGGACCGCACGCGGAAACTGACCGCCCCGTTTGCAGTGCTCTTCAATCCGCTCATCATCGTGGCGGTGTGCGCAGCGTTCCTCGCTTCCTGCTGGTGGGTGCTGATGGTCAAGGGACTCGGCTCCGCCACGCACGACGCCTTCGCCAACCCGGTCCTGGTGCTGCTGGTCCTGGCCGTCACCGTTTTGTCCGCCGGCTTCCACGAGTTCGGCCATGCCGCCGCCGCACGACGTGGCGGTGCGACGCCGGGAGCGATGGGCGCCGGCCTCTACCTGATCTGGCCCGCTTTCTTCACCGACGTCACCGACTCCTACCGGCTTGGCCGCGGCGGCCGGATCCGCACGGACCTGGGCGGACTGTATTTCAACGCGATCGTGGCCGTGGCCATCATGGGTGTCTGGTGGGCCACCGGTTTCGACGCGCTGCTGCTGGTGGTGGTCACCCAGATCCTGCAGATGGTCCGGCAGCTCCTCCCCCTGGTCAGATTCGACGGCTACCACATCCTGGCCGACGCCACCGGGGTCCCGGACCTCTTCCAGCGCATCAAGCCGACCCTGTTGGGACTGCTGCCCTGGCGCCGGTCGGACCCGGAGGCCCAGGTGCTCAAGCCTTGGGCCCGGGCCGTGGTGACCATCTGGGTGCTGGTCACCGTGCCGCTGCTGTTGTTCAGCCTGGCAATGATGGTGATCTCACTGCCGCGGCTTCTGGGCACGGTGTGGGCCAGCGTGCTCAAACAACAGTCCCAGCTGACCGACAGCCTCGCTGCCGGGGACGTCGCCGGCGCCGCCGTCCGCGCCCTGGCGATCGCCGCCGTCGCGCTGCCCGTGGTGGGCATCTTCTACGTCCTGCTGCGCCTGGTCCGTCAGCTGACCACGGGGCTCTGGCAGAAGACCCGCGGCAAGGCAATCCAGCGCGGGGCCGCGATGGCCGCCGTCGCTGCTGTGACCGCCGGCCTGGCCTGGGCGTGGTGGCCCGGAGCGGACACGTACCGGCCGGTGCAGCCGTACGAACGCGGCACCCTGGCTGACGTTACGACGGCGGTGTTCCCCACGGCGTCGTCCACAACGCTTCGGGAAGGACGCGCGGGAAAGACTGTGGCACTGTGGCCTGCGGGTGCAGCCAAGCCCACGAGGGAACAGCCCCAGCTGAGCATGGTGATGGTGCCCCGCACGGGTCCAGCCGCCGCCGGCACCCCGGACGCCGGCAGCGGTGCCGCCGCACCGCCGTCGTGGGTGTTCCCGTTCAACCAGCCGGCCGCACCCGAAGAGGGCGACAACCAGGCGCTGGCGGTCAACACGCAGGACGGCTCGGTGGTGTACGACGTCGCCTTCGCGCTCGTCTGGGCCGAGGACGGCGAACCGGTGGACACCACCAACGAGGCCTACGCCTTTGCCAGCTGCTCCGACTGCGCCGCGGTGGCAGTGGGCTTCCAGGTGGTGCTGATCGTGGGCCAGGCGAATGTGATTGTTCCGGAGAATCTTTCCGCAGCCGCGAACTACAACTGCGTCCGGTGCCTCACGTATGCGCTGGCCAACCAGCTGGTGCTCACGCTGGACGGACCGCTCAGCGGTGACGGCATGGCCCGGCTCAACGCGCTGTGGGCTGAGATTGCCGAATTCGGACGGAACCTGCAGAACGTTCCGCTCTCCGAGATCCAGGGACGCCTCGAAGCGTTCAAGGAGCAAGTCATGGAGATCGTCCGGAACGACCCCAGCGCCACCAAGGGCACCGCGACGTCCGCGACACCAAGCTCCACGGCTACCGCGACCCTCGGATCCAGCCAGGCCCCCTCCCCCGGAGCCACGGCGACGCCAACGGTCCCCGCAGGAGCGACGACGGCGGATCCGGCGCCCGCTGCTCCCGCCACCGGAGGTGCGGCAACGGAGACACCAGCTGCGACTGCGGAGCCGACGATCACGCCGACCGTGACGTCGACGGAACCGGCACCAGCCACACCTGGACCCACGTCGAACGGCGAGTAAGGCTGTCCGTCGAGTGGGCCTGACGGTGGATGAGCCTGCCGAAGCCCCGGGCGATTTGCCGATTTTGGCCGCTATGCGAGGTGCATAGCGGCCAAAATCGTCAAATCGATGAGCGTGCGGGTTACCGTCAACGCGTCCGTGCAGCCCATTCGTCACGCAGGATGGCGTAGACAACTTCCGTGGCCCACTCCCCCTTGTACCGCCACTTGTCCACATGCCTGGCCTCGAGGCGCATGCCCAGCCGCTCGCAGATGGCTGCCGATGCCGTGTTCAGCGCATCCAGCTTGGCGTCGATCCGGTGGAAGTTCAGGCCCTCAAAGCCGAGCTTAAGCACCGCCTCGGCCGCTTCGGTGGCGTAGCCGTGGCCGCGCGCTCCTGGGGCCAGGCTCCAGCCCACCTCGGCCTGCCCGAAGCCCGGCAGCCATTTGAGCACCACCTCGCCGATCAGCCCGGGCGAGTCCGCGGCCTCGATGGCCAGCGCCACCCAGTCGCCCTCCTGGTCGAACACAAAATTGGCGTACTTGCCCACCCGTTCCATGCACTGCGTGTAGCTCTTGGCCTCCCCAGGCAGGAACCGTGCGGTGCCGGGCAACGAGTGGTAGGCATGGAAGGCGTCGAGGTCCGCGGCTTCGAAGCGGCGCAGGACCAGGCGTTCGGTGCGGATGGGCAGTCTGATGTCCGGCATGGATTGAGCGTACCCTCCTGCAATTCGCCTGGCTTGCGGGGTGCGGCCACCCAGTTACCCCAACCCCGGGAACCGGGCAGTCCCGGTCCGGAAGCTCCTAGGGGCTCGGCACTGAACAGTGCCTTGACCGCTCTCCACGTCGGCCACGGACTTGCACTGGCCCGACAGCATCGACCGCATGGTCGGGCTCTACAGTCTCCGCTCGGACGAGGTGGCGGCCTTCATGGTCCGGTAGCGGGCATTCAGGATCGGCTCGGTCACGATGAAGGCGGCCGCACGCACGCCCAAGGGGCGCAGGTACTCCTCTTCGGGGCCGAACACCTGGAAGCGCACTTCGGCGGACTGACGTCCAGTCCGATGTCCGGCAAGGCCTATGAGCCGCTGGGTCCGAGCGGTTGAGGCGCCTGACTGTCCGCGGGCCGGGCAGAACCCTTGAGCTCAACAAAGAACGTGTGAGTTTCGGTTTCCCCGATGTTTTCTCCGGAATGATCCTGCGCGGGCAGCCAGCGGACCACCCCGGCCGGCAGCTCCACTTCCACGGAATTCCCGTTTGAGGTAATACGACGGCGGAAATCACTGAGCGTAATCATCACGCTGTCGGGATGGCTGTGCTCAGTGGTCTTATGCCCGGGTATGTCCGTGTACTCGAGCACGCGGACCCGCTCGTTTTCGAAAGCCACCCGGTAATTCTCCGGATTCGTGTCAACAGGATCGTTCGCCATGGACGGACTTTACGCCTGCGCAACTGCTCAGACCAGAGACCTGGGATCCCCCGGTTGCCCCAGCCCGTGACCGCCGCCGGCGACGCCAGGAAGCTAACCATGCTTACTATTGTGTGCACCTCGTTTCCAGCCGGTTCAATTGACAGAGGTTCAATCGGCCGGTTCAGCTGTCAGGGTCACACCGAAGGAGCAGTCATGGCGCTACGCAAGGGAACATCCGTGGAATGGAACACGCCCCAGGGACCCACCCACGGCAAGATCGTGGAGAAAAAGACCAGCGACTTCGACCTGGACGGAAACAAGCACCGCGCCAGCGAGGAAGCCCCAGTACGTGGTGGAGTCCGCGAAGACCGGTGCACGCGCAGCCCACAAGGCATCCGCCCTGACCGAGAAGGGCTAGGGCCGTGCCCGCGCGGGAGCACCACGACGTCCTGATCATTGGCGGCGGCAATGCCGGAATCTCCCTGGCGGCGCGCCTGCACCGGTACGGCGTCAAGGACGTGGCCGTGGCCGAGCCCAAAGACCACCACCTCTACCAGCCGCTGTTCTCCCACATTGCCGGCGGCCGGGCCACCGCCTCCGAGGCCATCCGGCCGCAGGCTTCCGTCACCCCGCGGGGAGTGACGTGGCTGCACGGCGCTGCAGCCGGCGTCGACGCCGCCGCGAACACCGTCACGATGGCCTCCGGCGCCAAAATCACCTACGGCAACCTGGTGGTATGCCCCGGCCTGCAACTCGACTGGGAACAGGTTCCCGGCCTGGCCGAGGCAGTCCACTCGCCGCATGGCGCTTCCCATTACGAGTTCGAGCTGGCGCCAAAGGCCTGGACCCTGCTCAGCACCTTGAAGTCCGGCACCGCGGTGTTCACCATGCCGGCCGGGCCCATCAAATGCGGCGGCGCCGCCCAAAAGCCCATGTACCTGGCCTGCGACTACTGGCGGGAACAAGGGGTCCTGGATGACATCCGTGTGGTGATGGTCCAGCCCTACCCCACCGTGTTCGGCGTCCCGGGCGTAGACGAGGAGCTGGACCGGAAAGTGGCCGAATACGGCATCGAGCTGCGACTCAACAGCGAACTGGTCTCCGTCGACCCGGCGGCCCGGACGGCGCACATCCGGAACAACTCCGACGGCGGCACCGAGGAACTGAGATACGACGTCCTGAATGCGGTCCCGCCGCAGTCGGCGCCGGACTGGCTCAAGCGCAGCGACTTGCCCGCGCCCGGCGACGCGGGCGGCTTCGTGGAGGTGGACCCGGAGACACTGCAGCATGTCCGCTACCCGAATGTCTGGTCCTTGGGCGATGCCGCGGGCACCACCAACTCCAAGTGCGGCGGAGCGTTGCGCAAGCAGGCCAAAGTGCTGGCGAAGAACCTGGTGGCGGCCCGGAAAGGCAAACCGCTAAAGCAGAAGTACAACGGCTACGCGGTGTGCCCGTTCACCGCCTCCCGGTCCACCGTGATCTTCGCGGAGTTCGACGACCAGTACCGGCCGATGCCCACCATCCCGCGTGTCCCCACCTGGAAAGAAAGCCGGGCTTCCTGGGTGGTGGACCGCGACATCTTCCCGCAGGTCTACTGGAACCTCATCCTCAAGGGCCGCGCCTGAGCTGGAACGATTGCCACAAGTGAGAGAGCGTCCCGGGAAAAGCGGCCAAAAGTGAGAGAGCGTCCGGGTCAGGAGGCGGAATGCACGACGGCGGCGGTTGCCTCCGCGATGGCGCGCTCCTCGTCGGTGGGCACCACCAGGACAGGGATCAGGGACGCCGCGGTGGAAATCACGCGCGGTTCCTTGGACCGCTGACTGTTCAGCCCGACGTCGAGCTCTACGCCCAGCGCCCCCAGCTTGTCCCCCACCAGCGCGCGGAACTGGTGCGAGTTTTCGCCGATGCCGGCGGTGAACACCAGGGCCTTGGCTCCGCCCACGGCCACGTGGTAGCCGCCGATGTACTTGGCCAGACGGTAGGACGCGACGGCGAGCGCCGTGGCCGCGCGGGCGTCGCCGGCTTCGGAGGCCTCCACCACGGAGCGCATGTCGTTGTTCCCGGCGAGGCCCTTGAGCCCGGATTCGCGGTTGAGCAGCGAGTCGATGTCCTCGGTGGACCAGCCGGCGCGGCCCAGGAACACCAGGATGGAGGGGTCGAGGTCGCCCGAGCGCGTGCCCATCACCAGCCCCTCCAGCGGGGTGAAGCCCATGGAGGTGTCCACGGACTTTCCGCCGCGGATGGCCGTGACGGAGGCGCCGTTCCCCAGGTGGGCGATCACGCCGTCGAACTCTTCCACCGGAAGGTCCAGCAGCGCCGCCGCCTGGTGGGACACGTACTCGTGCGAGGTGCCGTGGAAGCCGTAACGGCGGATTCCGTGGTTGGTGTACAGCGAGTCCGGCACCGCGTAGCGCCAGGCGTGCTCGGGCAGCGTGCGGTGGAAGGCGGTGTCGAACACGGCAACCTGCGGCATGTCCGGCCACTTCTTGGCGATGGCGCGGATGCCCAGCACGTTGGCGGGGTTGTGGAGGGGCGCCAGCGGGTTGAGCCGCTCGATGGCGCGGGTGATCTCGTTGTCGATCAGCACCGGCTCGCCGAAGCGCTCGCCGCCGTGCACCACGCGGTGGCCCACGGCATCCAGCGTCCTGTCGCCCAGCACTTCGTGGATGGCTGCGTCCACCTGCTCCAGAGCCTCCGCGTGGTCCCGCGGGCCCTCGATCTCGCCGTCACCTTCACCGCCGTTGCCCATGCCGATCTTTTCGATCAGTCCCTCGGTGAGGACGCTGTGCGATGCCACATCACGAACCTGGTACTTGAGCGAGGACGAACCGGAGTTGATGACGAGGACGAGCACTGGGCCTCCTAAGCCTTGGCTGCTGCGGTGGTCGGTGGAAGTTCGATCGTAGCGCCATTGCGAAAGGTTCTGCGGGCGCTTAGAGTCGGCGGACAAATTGGACTACGCAAGGAGGGCCTTTCCATGACCGACAACGCCAGCGAGCCGGACACCACTGCGGCGGACAACACTGCGCCGGACACCGGGGCGAAGAAGCCGGATCCCACCGGCGTCGAAGGCGCCAACCCGGCCCTGGACGACACCGGCAACGTCAAGGCAGCCGAGGTGGGCGACTCCCCCGAGCCGCCCGAGAACGTGGAGGACCTGGACCTCACCCCGGAAGGCCTGGCTGATGAGCCGGCCAAGCAGGAAGACCCGGACAGTCCCGCCGAGCCGGAAAACAGCTAGTGGGAGCCAGCTGACCGGCGCCGGGGCCGGCACCACCACGGCTACGCGTGCGCGGCCGCGGCCGCCGGCTCTTCGACCGGCGCCACGGACTGCGCCTGCACCGCGGTGATGGCCACCGTGTTCACGATGTCCTCCACCGTGCAGCCGCGGGAGAGGTCGTTCACCGGCTTGCGGAGCCCTTGCAGGACGGGCCCGACGGCGACCGCCCCCGAGGACTGCTGCACCGCCTTGTAGGTGTTGTTGCCGGTGTTGAGGTCCGGGAAGATGAACACGGTGGCCTGCCCGGCCACGGACGATCCGGGCATCTTGGACTGCGCGATCGCTGCGTCCACGGCGGCGTCGTACTGGATGGGGCCTTCGACGGCGAGGTCCGGGCGGCGGCCCTTCACCAGTTCGGTGGCCTGCCGGACTTTGTCCACGGCCTCGCCCGTTCCGGACCCGCCGGTGGAGTAGGACAGCATGGCCACGCGCGGCTCCACGCCGAACTGCGTGGCCGTCTCGGCCGAGGCCAGCGCGATGTCTGCCAGCTGCTCCGCGTTGGGGTCCGGGTTGACCGCGCAGTCGCCATACACCAGCACCCGGTCCGGCATCAGCATCAGGAACACCGAGGAGACGATCTTCACGCCGTCGCGGGTCTTCACGAACTCCAGCGCCGGACGGATGGTGTGGGCGGTGGTGTGCGCGGCACCGGACACCATGCCGTCCACCACGCCCAGCTGCACCATCATGGTGCCGAAGTAGCTGCCGTCCAGCATGACCTCCAGTGCCCGGGCCAGGTCCACGCCCTTGTGCGCGCGGAGCTCCGCGTACTTCTCGGCAAACTGCCGGCGCAGTTCGGACGTGGCGGGATCCACGATGGTCATGCCGGAGAGGTCAATGCCCTGGGTGGACGCCAGCTCCCGGACGTCCGACTCGTTGCCCAGGATGGTGAGGTCGCAGACGTCCCGCCGGTGCAGGATCTCCGCGGCCCGCAGGATCCGCACGTCGTTTCCCTCGGGCAGCACGATGTGCCGGCGCTGCAGCCTGGCCCGCTCAATCAGGTCGTGCAGGAACCGCAGCGGCGTCATCCGCTCCAGCCGCGGCAGGTGCAGGCGTTCCACCAGCTCGGCCTCGTCCACCCGCCTGGCCCACAGCCCCAGGGCCGAGGCCACCTTGCGTCGGTGCCCGGACCAGATTTCACTGCGGACCTCGGACACCCGCTTGGCCGTGGTGTAGGTGTCGTCCGGGCTGGCGAACACGGGGAACGGCGCCTGCGCCAGCATCGAGTAGATGTTCGGTTCCGGGGCCAGGCCGCCGGTGAGGATCAGTGCTGACGGCACCGGGAACTCCGGCGAGAATGACGACGCCAGGCACGCGACCATCACGTCCGCACGGTCACCCGGCACGATCACCAGCGCGCCGTCGTCGAGCACGTGCAGGAAGTTGGCCACGCTCATGGCCGCCACCTTGATGGAGTGGACGTCGCGTTCCATGTCCTGCCGGCCGGCCACCTGGCCGACTCCCAGGGCCGTGGCCACCTCTCCGGTGGTGGGCCGGGCAATGTCCTCCAGCTCCGGGAACACATAAACGGGCCGGCCGGAGGCGCCGGGCTTCACGGCGGCCACGATCCCGTCCACGTCCTCCGGGTCCGCGCGGTTCACCATGATGGCCAGCAGGCTGCAGCGTTCCGCCGCCAGTTCCTTGCGGGCCACCTCGACGGCGTCAGCCGCCTCCTCGACCGTCCGCCCCTTCGCGCCGACCACCGCCACGATGGAGGCGGCCAGGTTGTTCGCGAGGCGTGCGTTGAGGTCGAATTCGACGGCGGCATCCTGGCCGGTGAGGTCGGTGCCCTCCACGATCACCACGTCGCAGTGCCGTGACATTTCGGCGAAGATCTCCACGCAGCGGGCGTCGATCTCCGCCCGGTTTCCCTCGGCCAGCAGGGCGCGGACCTCGGCATACGTCAGGCCGCCGCGGCAGCGGTCGTCGTCGAGATCGAAGCGGGACTTCATCAGCGCCACCATGGGGTCCGACGCGGCATCGGGGCCGTGGACCACGGGCTTGAAAAAGCCGATACGGTCCGCATGCCGG
Source organism: Arthrobacter sp. PvP103 (assembly GCF_017833075.1). NCBI lineage: Bacteria > Bacillati > Actinomycetota > Actinomycetes > Micrococcales > Micrococcaceae > Arthrobacter > Arthrobacter sp. PvP103. The sequence continues at coordinate 1,363,466 of NZ_JAFIBQ010000001.1, forward strand.
TGCAGCGTGTCCGCAAGCCCCAGCGCTATGAGCGACTTACCGGATCCCGGTGTGGTCGCGCTGACGTAAATCCCCTTGGCCATGGTCCGCCCTTAGGTAGTGACGTGGTGGTGCTCCGTCCCTCCATACTTTCACTTGTTGGCCGGGTTTCTCCACGAGGCTTGCGGGGCCGCCCCGAGAGCCAGTTCGGTGGTTCGCTCTGTGGCGGCCCAGCTGGCGAGCAGCCGCAGGCGTTCGTCGGAGGGCGATCCGGGCACGGCCGGATAGACCGTGAGCCGGCAGCCCGGGTCCTCGGCGAGATCCATGGCTTCGTACGTGAGCTCAAGCTCCCCCACCACCGGGTGGTGGAACACCTTGGTGCCGGCGTAATGGCGGCGCACGTTGTGGGCTGCCCAGCGGGTCCGGAATTCCTCGCTGCGCGTGGACAGTTCACCGACGAGGTCCGCCAGGCGTTTGTCGAAGGGGTTCTGGCCGCTGTTGGTGCGCAGGATTGCCACGTTGGTGTTGGCCGCCAGTTCCCAGTTGGGGTAGAAGTCCCGGGCCTTGGGGTCGAGGAAGATGAAACGGGAGTGGTTGGCCGGCCGGGCGGGCCCGCGGTACATCTCGGAGTACAGGGCGTAGCCGAGCTGGTTGGCGGCCATAATGTCCATGTGCTGGTTGCCGATGAAGGCCGGCGCCCCGGTGATGGCGTCCAGCATGAACTGGAGGGCGGGCCGGACGTTCCCGCTCTGGATTGGGCGTTGCCTGCTCCTGCCGGAAGCGCCGGCCGCACGCGCAAGGTTGTACAGGTGGTCCCGTTCGGCCTCGTCCAGTTTCAGTGCCCTGGCGATGGCGTCAAGCACGCTTTCGGAGGTGCCGGACAGGTTTCCGCGTTCCAGCTTGGTGTAGTAATCCACACTGACCCCCGCCAGCATGGCGACCTCTTCCCGGCGCAAGCCGGGGACCCGCCGTCGTCCGCCAAAAACCGTCAGTCCGGCCATTTCCGGGGTGATCTTGGCGCGTCTTGAGGCGAGGAATTCCCGCACCGCCATCCTGTTATCCACCCGTTCACGCTACACCGGGGCGGGCCGGCCGAGGGAGGTACTGCCAGAACCCGGATAAGGAGAGCCGTCGCTAGGAACGGCGCAGCCCGGTTGACTTGGAATCCAACCCGAAATCATCACTGGAACGGAGCCAGCATGACCGCCACCGGCACCCCTGCGCACGCCACCGCACCCGGGCCAGCCCCCGCACCCGGGCCAGCTCCCGCACCCAAACAGGCCGTCGGCCGGCCGCTGGCGGTGGTCCTTGGCCTGCTAACAATTTTCGGCCCGATCTCCATGGACCTCTATCTTCCCGTGCTGCCGGCCCTCACCTCCGAGCTCAACAGCACAACGTCCGTGGCGCAGCTGACCATCTCCGCCTGCCTGCTCGGCTTGGCCATCGGCCAGCTGATTGCCGGCCCGCTCTCTGACCGGTTCGGCCGCCGGCCGCCGCTGCTCATCGGTGTGATCGCCTACACCGTCACCTCGGTGCTGTGCGCGCTCAGTCCCACCGTTGAAACCCTCATCGCCGCCAGGTTCGTCCAGGGCCTCGCCGGCGCCGTGGGCATCGTCATCGCCCAGGCGGCAGGCCGGGACGTGTACTCGGGCGGGAAGCTGATCCGGTACTACGGCCGCCTCACCGTCCTGGGCGGGCTGGCCGCCATCATCGGCCCCGTGATCGGCGGCCAGCTGGCAGCGGTCACGGACTGGCGCGGAGTCTTCCTGTTCCTCGCGGCGGTGGGTGTGGCCATCCTTGCGGCGTGCCTGATGATCTTCCACGAGACGCTGCCGGAAGGCCGGCGCAGCACGGGAGGCCTCTCCCACACGTTCAACGACTTCCGCCGGCTCCTTGCCGACCCGATGTTCGTGGGAGCGGTCCTGATCACCGGTTTCACCTACTCCGCCATCTTCGCCTACCTCAGCGGGGCAACTTACATCCTGCAAGGCATGTACGGCCTCTCGCCGCAGGGCTACTCGTTCGCGTTCGGGCTGAACTCCCTGGGCTTCGTGATCTTCGGGTTCATTGCCGGCCGCCTGGCCGAGCACTGGTCCGAGCGGGGAACCCTTGCCGCCGGCCTGGCCATGACCCTCGCCGGTGCGCTGGGCCTGCTGGCGACCGCGCTCCTGCACCTGCCCCTGATCGCTATCATCCTGTCCCTGTTCACCATGGTCAGCGGCGTGGCCGTCACCAGCCCGCCGGCCACCTCGCTCGCGCTCAAGGGATACCCGGACATCGCCGGCACAGCCTCGTCGCTCCTGGGCCTGGCGCGGTTCGCTTTCGGGGGCCTGGCCGCTCCCCTGGTGGGCATCGGCGGCGCCAGCGATCCCGTGCCGTTCGGCATCGTCGCGGCCGCAGCCGCAGCGGCGGCCGCGCTCTGCCTGGGACTGCTCCGCCGCCGTCGAAAGCCCGTCGGCGAGGGTCAGGCTACGTGACGGCCTGGCGTGGCTACGAGTGTCAGGCGGTTTCCGAATCCGAATATGGTGCCCGCGGCCGCCACAGCGGCTCCAGCGCAAAATCGTTCACCGCCACGGAAACCATGTCCCGTTCCTTGGTCGGCAGCGGCCCGCGGCCCTGGACGTAAGCCAGGACCGGTTGATACTCGAGTTTCCCGCCAATGCTCAGGTAATGCATCCAGAGCGTAAAAGGATCGATCGCCAGCTCACGGATCACTGTGGCAGTGAGAGCTTGTTGATCGTCTTCCTGCATACCCGTACCTCCCCGGTTCCAGAGATTCAAAATTTCCCCGGAAGAGGTTCGGAACGGTGGCGGAATAGGATGGGTCCAAGTTTTTCGCAGATGATTTATGGGCGTCGGACCGCGATCAGCCGTGCGGGCGGCCCCAGCGGGACGGAGGGTCCGGGCGCTGGTGACGGGCCTCGCCCAGTTCCTGAATGAAGCGCCCCAACGTTCCCGTGTCCGCAGGGTTGTCGGCAAGGGCCACGAGCCCGCACGCGATGGCGGCGAGCTTGATATTTCTGTTGTTGCTGTAGTTGGTCAACATCTGGAAAGCCTCGGCCGACCCGATGCCCAGCCGCCCCATGAGAATGCCTTCGGCTTTGGTGATGGTGCTCCGGGTACCCGTTGCGCCCCGGACGGCTTCCCGGGCGGCCAGCTCCGTTTCCCGATGGATCGTCGACGTCAGATCAAGCATGACTCCCGAAACAGTCGACAGGTTCCCGGCACCGTCCAGCACCGCCTCCCCCGCCGTCAGCACCTTGCGCTCGCGCGACGCGGCATCGATCACGCGATGATAAATGGCCACGTGGCCGCCGCGCGCATAAACCTCAGCGCTGATCTGCAGGATCCGCGGAAGGTCCTCAGGGTGTTTGTGCGCCAGCAACAGCTTCTGGGTAGGGACGACTTCCCCGCGACGATAGCCGTGGATGGCGTAGAGCTCATCCGACCACTCCATGGTCCCGGCTTTAACATCAAAAACAAACGTTCCGACCAGCAATTTGGACGCACCCAACACACTGGAGTACGTCTCCGCCCGCCCCAAAATTCCATCCATTGGGCCCCTGTCGTGGGTCGGTTTCCCCGGCTCTGATCGTACCCTGACGACTGCAGCTGCGGCACCCGCCGGACCGGCCAAAAATGCTTTCCCATAAGACGCCGGGGCACACGGCAGGATCCCCAACCCCTTGCGGGCCGGGGATCCTCGCGCCGTGACGATTTGAGGCTTTTCGCTCTAGCCGACCAGCGTGGTGATGAGCCGGATCGACGAAGCGATGATGGCGATCAGGCCGATGGCGCCGAACAGGTTTTGCCACCACGTGTTGCGCAGGTTCCCCATGACGGCCTTCTTGTTGGCCATGATGACGATGAGTGCACCGAGCAGCGGTGCGATGAGGACGGTCAGGGACTGGGCTATCACGATGAGCCCCACGGGCGAGGACTGGAAGGACAGCGTGATGACCAGGCCGAAAGCCAGGATGACACCGGTGAAAATGCGCGCCGTCGGGGATCCGGCCTGGGCGCCGCGGCCGAGGCCGTCCGAGAGCATCGTGCCTCCGGCGGTGGCATTGGCGATCATGGATGAGAACGCCGCGCCGGAGAGGCCAAGCGCGAAGAGCATTGACCCGACCGGCCCCGCCAGTGGTGCAAAGACGGAGGCCAGGGCGTTGATGGTGCCGGCTTCGGCGCCCGTCTTGCCGAGCACTGCGGCGGCCACCATGATGACCAGGGCCGTCATGATGCCGGGGGCAACGATGCCCGGGATCGTGTCAACAAGGGTGATGTCGCGGTAATCGGCGCGCGTGCGGCCGTTTTCCTTGATGCCGTATGAGGTGTAGAAGGCGGCGTTAATGGAGAAGTTAGTGCCGACCAGGGCCACGATGAGAATTTCGCTCCCTGCCGGAAGGCTCGGGACCATGCCCTCCATGGACCGGTACCAGTCGGGCTGCGCGACGATAGTGCTGGCTATGAACGCAATTCCCATCAGGACGACGATGACGAGCAGTGCTTTTTCCACGACTCCGTAGACGTTGCGGAAAGCCAGGACGAAGCCGACCGCTGCCGTGCAGACCACTGACCAGAGAACGGGAGAACCGCCAAACACGAGCGAAAGGCCCAGGCCTGATCCGACGGCATTTCCGACCGAGAACATCAGGGTGATTCCAAAGACGCCGAGACCGGCCAGCACGCCGACCCACTTTCCGAGGTGCTGCTTGATGGCGGTGATCAGGGAACCGGGAGCGGTGATACCGAGGCGGACGCTCATGTCGGTGAAGAAGATCATCAGAACTGTGGAGACGGCAATGACCCAGACCAGGCTGTAGTCGAACCGGCTGCCGGCCTGCACGGCGGTGGTGAGGTTCCCGGGCCCGAATTGCCAGGCGCCAACGACGAAAGCGGGGCCCATGAGGGCGAGGTAGCCCAGGAACGTCCGGCGTTTGGCAGGTGCGGCCGGACCCGGGTGGTCGTCGGGGGTGACGGTACGTCGTCGATGAGTGTGCGGGGAGGTAATGGTGTTGTTCGGCTCGCTCATTGCGAGTCCTCCTTCTACAGCAGCACTGCTGCGGTCGTCGTTGACCTAATTGGAGAATAAAGCATTCGATGGGGATACAGGCGGCGGGCTGCGCCCGCCACCTGTAAGGATCCGTAGATCAGGCAGGAACGGTGACGCTGCCCAGGTTCGCGGACTTTAGTGCCAGCGCAATTTCAGCTCCGGCGCCTTCCGCGAGGGGAAGCAGGGGCGGGCGGACAGTTGCGTGATCGAGGATGCCGCGGGCCACCAGGCCTTCCTTGAGGGCCACAGTGCCCTCCATGTGAGATCCGCGGTGGTAGACGTTCTTCGTCACGGGCAGGAGTCGGTCGTGAATGGCGCGGGCCGCAGCGTAGTCCTTGGCCTTACCCGCGGCGATGAGCTCCACCAACGGCTCGGGGGCGAGTCCGCCGTAGCCGACGAGCGCGCCGTCGACATCGAACATGGTGTGCAGCAGGTACTCATCGTGGCAGGTCAGGATTTGCAGGTCCGGATAGGTGGCCCTCAGGACCGGGATTTCCGTGTCCCAGCGCTTCATGTTGCGGACGCCGTTCTTGGTGGCAAATACCCCGTCCTGGCCCGCGATCTCCAGCTGGGTTTCGAGGTCGTAAGTGGCTTTGGTGGCGTCAGGGTACTGGAAGAGGATCAGCGGCAGACCGGAGGTTTCGTAGATTTCCTTGTAGCGGGTCTGCGGGGCGCCCTTCTGGTACCCGAAGCGAAGCCAGCCGTGCGACGGGTAGACCAGGCCGGCTGCGGCCCCGGCTTCAACCGCGCGCTTGGCCTCAAGGGCGGCGACCATGTTGCCCTCGCCGGTGATGCCGGCGATGATTGGCATTTCGCCGTTGACCGCTTCCTTGAAAGCGCGGATAACGAGCGCCTGCTCGTCCTGGGTCAGGAAGGTGCCTTCGCCGGCGTGGCCGAGGACGACCAGCCCTTTGACGCCCTCAACGCTAGCCAGCCATCCGCCCAAGCGGTGGATGGCGTCGACGTCGACGCTTCCGTCCCGGTTGAACGGCGTTACGGGAGCGGGAACCAGCCCGCGGAGATCGATGGTCATTAGAGCTACCTCTGTCTTGTCGATGGTCTCTCCCGCTATTATGAGAACGTTTGCGGGAACGTTTTCATTCTGCGGTGTGCGCCAGCTCACTGTCAAGGGCCCATTGTGAACGGGGAGGAAATAGAGTGTCTTCTAACAGCATTTTGAACAGGAGAACGCGCATGGAACCGGGCAGCCCAGGCACTACCGTCACACTGAGGGACGTTGCCGCAGCCAGCGGAGTCAGCGTGTCCACAGCCAGCCGCGCCCTGGACGAGCGGGGAACAGCTTCCAAATCAGCCGCGGCAGCGCACGTCCGAAAGATCGCCGAAGAGCTGGGGTATCGGAGGAACTCCTTCGCCTCCAGCCTGCGCCGGGGCGAAACGCGGACCCTGGGTGTTCTGGTGCCGCGCCTCAGCGACACCGTGATGGCACTCATGTTCGAGGAACTTGAAAGAGCTGCGGCCGGCCGCGGCTACTTCGCCATGGTCGCCACCAGCGGCGACGATCCCGAGGACGAACGCCGGGCCGCCGAAACCCTCCTCGACCGCAACGTTGACGGCCTCATCCTCGCTACGGCCCGACTCGATGACGAACTTCCGCGCCTCCTCCGCCAACGCGGTGTAGCCCACGCCCTTGTCCTGCGCACGGACGGAGAAAGCCCTTCCGCGATCGGCGACGACGAAGTCGGCGGATATTTGGCCGTCCGCCACCTCATAGATCTGGGCCACAGGGATATCGCCGTCGTCACCGGCCCGTCCTTCACCTCCAGCGCCGTCGCCCGCCTTGCCGGCGCTCGCAGGGCGCTGGAGGAGGCCGGCATCCAAACCCCCAAGGAATGGCTGATTGCCGCAGGCTACGGCATCGAGAATGGATACTCAGCGGGAGAATCCCTCCTCGGCGTCGACCAGGCCAAGCGCCCCACCGCCATCTTCGCCGCAAACGACAACATAGCCATGGGCATCATGGCGGCAGCACACCGCGCCCGTATCACTGTCGGGGAGGACCTTGCCCTTGTTGGCTACAACGACACTCCGCTTGCCGCCAGGCTGCCCACTCCACTGTCATCCGTGAGGGTGCCCCTGGATCAAATCGCAAGCACCGCCGTCGACCTCATCGTCAATCCAGGCAAAGAACCACGGATCCGCAAATCCATGCCGGCGCTTATCCCCCGCGCGTCGAGCGGGCCGCCAAAGCACTCCCCGGTCATCCCGTCCTAGTCAGGATGTGAGGGCCGCCTCAGGACTTGGGGGCTCCCGTCCCAGTCAGGATGTGAGGGCCGCCTCAGGACTTGAGCGCCGCCGCGATCTCCGCCGTCCAGGCGTCCACCGCGTCCCAGTCCCGGAAATCCCCGGCGGGCAACGCATCTTTGGCGGCAGGCATGAGCTTCATCAGCTTCTCCGCCACCCCGACGGGTGGCGCTTCCGGATCCCAGGCTCCGAAAAACACTTGCTCCCCGCGGGCGTGCACAAGCCCGGACAGCTTCTCAAACTCCTTGGGCCTGGTGGACTCAAGGACATCGTGGCCCTGAGCATCAACGCGGTCCGTGCCCAGCGGTCCGCTGCTGAACAGCCAGACAGGCCTGTCCGACAGGAGGACTTCATGGGTCTTGACGAAGGCAGTGACATCCTTCAGGACATGGGCCATGTACGTTGCCCCGCCGATCACGAAGGCGTCGTACGGGGCTGCATCGAAGTACTGGCTCACCGAGCGGGCTTCGGCGTCCAGTCCGGCCTTCCCCAGGCCGGCAGCAATCCGCTCGGCTATCCCGGCAGTTGCGCCGTGCCGGCTCGCATACGCCACAAGCACCTTCATCGGAGTTCCCCTCTCAGCGTCCACACAGCAGCGTCCTGCAGCGGGTGGTGGTCGTTTCATGATGGCGTCAGCGGCCGCCGGCAGCTAGGGGCTTCCGGCCCGACCGGCGGGAACAACCCCGCCTGAACGCCGGGATCAGCGCCGAAATCAGCACCGGCCCTTGACAGCATGCCCCAAAATGGGATTACCTAATGAACATTCGGTAAATAAAGCTGGAGGCGATGACGCATGGCTGAAGCAACACTCTCCGGGGCCACCCACCCCATCCTCGAAAACGACTATGCCTCCGAATGGATGGGCATCGAAGTCCTCAAAGTGGACGACGGTCACGCCAGCATCCGCATGACACTCCGGCAGGAAATGCTCAACGGCTTCGGCATGGCCCACGGCGGAATGATCTTCGCCTTCGGCGATACCGCGTTCGCCCTGGCCTGCAACCCGGCAGACCCGCAGGCCGGCGCGGACACGATCACCGTTGCCTCCGGCGTCGACATCAATTTCCTCAAGCCGGCCTTCACTGGCCAGGTGATCACCGCCGTCGCAAACCGCCGCGCCCATGCAGGCCGCAGCGGTCTTTACGACGTCCAGATCTTCGCCGCAGATCCCCACCCCGCCGCAGGTGACTACACAGGCGGCCACACCGCCAGCTCCCCGGCGGAACCACCCGCCGGCGCCGGCCCAGAAGAAACCCCGGGCGAGCTCATCGCCGAGTTCCGCGGCCGCTGCCGCACCATCTCCAAGAAATAGAAACAGGGACCCCAGATGACCCTCCACGCCACTGAACCAGCAGCCGCCACCGACGCCGTGCTGGACCGCGAAGAAACCATATCCCGCGACGAGCTGGAGGCACTGCAGCTGAGCCGCCTCCAGCACACGGTCGCCTACGCCTATGACCGCGTTCCGCTATACAAGCGCAAGTTCGACGAGGCCGGCGTCCACCCCACGGACCTCCGCGAGCTCTCCGACCTGGGCAAGTTCCCCTTCACCACCAAGGAAGACCTGCGCCTGGAGTACCCCTTCGGTATGTTTGCCGTGCCGCAGCACGAGGTGGCCCGCATCCACGCGAGCTCCGGCACCACCGGCCGGGCCACCGTCGTCGGCTACACCAAGAAGGACCTCGCCGACTGGGCCAAGCTGGTGGCCCGTTCCCTCCGCGCCTCCGGCGTCCGCCCCGGCATGAAGGTCCACAACGCCTACGGCTACGGCCTGTTCACCGGCGGCATGGGCGCCCACGCCGGCGCCGAGGCACTCGGCTGCACGGTCATCCCGATCTCGGGCGGCCAGACCGAACGCCAGATCACCCTGATCCAGGACTTCAAGCCCGACGCGATCCTGGCCACCCCCACCTACCTGCTCACCATCGCCGACGCGATGATGAAGCAGGGCATCGACCCGGCCTCCACCTCGCTCAAGTACGCCGTGCTGGGCGCCGAGCCGTGGACCGAGGAGATGCGCCACGAACTCGAAGTGACCATGAACATCAAGGCCTGCGACATCTACGGGCTCTCCGAGGTCATGGGCCCCGGCGTGGCCGGCGAAGCCGTGGAAACCCAGGACGGCAGCCACATCTGGGAGGACCACTTCCGTCCCGAGATCATTGACGCCTTCGACCCCACGAAGGTGCTGGGCGACGGCGAACACGGCGAACTGGTGTTCACCTCGCTGACCAAGGAAGCGCTGCCCATCATCCGCTACCGCACCAAGGACCTCACGCGCCTGCTGCCCGGCACCGCCCGCCCGGCGCACCGCCGCATGGGCCGCATCACCGGCCGCAGTGACGACATGATCATCCTGCGCGGCGTCAACCTGTTCCCCTCGCAGATCGAGGAAATCGCGTTGCGCATCCCCGAGCTGAGCCCGCACTTCCAGCTGGAACTCACCCGCCCCGAGGGCCAGCGCATGGACCAGCTCACGGTGAAGATCGAACGCCGGGAATCGGTGACCATTGAGAGTGTCGCCCCGGCCGCCAAGATGCTGCAACAGCAGATCAAGATCCACGTCGGGTCTTCCTGCACCGTCGACGTCGTAGAGCCCGGCTCCTTGGAGCGTTCAAACGGCAAGCTCCGCCGGATCTACGACCTGCGCCCGAAGGCGTAGCTTCCGAACATGTAGCTTCCGAATATAGGGATGGTCCCCGGCTGCTGTAGCCGGGGACCATCCTTTTACGGGAGGCATTCAGTGCACTGCTGCCAATGCGCGACAGCGCTGTGACGTGCCGATGGCTAACCGCCAGCCGGGCAGCCCGAGGTGCCTGATCCCGTCCCGGTCTATGAAGTTCTTTGAGTCTTCGCACCGGCCCCCGCGCCGGTGGTTACTCCTATACGTTTTTCTAGCACCGGAGCACGGGGCAGGCAAGGGATTTCGGGTACATGACACCGGATGAGCCTATTGACCGAACGTTCATGAGAAAATAGCCGGTATGTCTCCAACTGATGCACCAACCAAGCGCGGCCGCCCGGGATACGACCAGCAGTCGGTGCTGCAGATCGCCGTCGAGGTCTTCAACCGACACGGCTACGACGCCACGTCCATGGGCATCCTCGCCGAAAACCTGGGGATTTCCAAGTCGGCCATCTACCACCATGTGCCGTCCAAGGGCGATCTCCTCAAGCTTGCCCTGGAAGAGGCGCTGGGCGGGCTCGAGGCCATCCTGGAGCAGCCGCGGGCCCAGTCCGGCAGTGCCGAGGCGCGGCTGGAGTTCGTGCTCCGCGAGACGATCTCCGTGCTGGTGGAACGGCTTCCGTTCGTCACCCTGCTACTGCGCCTGCGCGGCAACACGGACATCGAGCGCGACGCCATGGAACGCCGCCGCACCTTCGACCACAAGGTGGCGGCCCTAATCTCCGCCGCCCGCGACGAAGGCTCCCTGCGCGAGGACATCGATCCCCGCACGGTCACCCGGCTCCTCTTCGGCACCATCAACTCGATCGTCGAATGGTACAAGCCGGGCGGCTCGCTGTCGCCTGAAAAGCTGGCCGACGACGTCATCACAATGGCTTTCAAAGGGCTCAACGCGACACCCTAGGTCCGTTCCTCCCCATGGTCTCCGTCCGGCCGCCGAACAGCTGCCGGGGCGGTCATTGACGGCGGGAAAAGTGGCGTTCACCCTGTAGTCATGGCCACGAAGTTATCAGACGTCATCTTCGGCGCGTTCCCGGATTTGCGCTACCAGCCCACCCCGAAACGGGTCCGCGCCTTGGCGGGCGGGAACGCCGTCGTCGACACGAACTACGCACTCCTGGTGTGGGAGCCCAAACGCATCACCCCCGTCTTCGCCGTCCCCGAAGTGGACCTGCGGGCAGAGCTGGCGCAGCCCGCGCAGGTGCCCGGCGACACCCCGGAATACGGGGTACAAATCATGCTGGACGCGCCGCCGTCGCTGGATCCGCGCACCGGTTTCGGCCGGCACACAGCGGCCGGGGAGGAGTTCGACGTCGTGACTTCCGACGCGAGGTTGCCCCGCGCCGCCTTCCGGCCGGCTGATCCGGACCTCGCCGGGCACGTGGTGCTGGACTTCAACGCCTTCGACTGGCTCGAGGACGACGAGGAGATCATCGGCCATCCCCGCGATCCGTTTCACCGCGTGGACATCCGGGCGTCGTCACTCACCGTTGAGATAAGGCTCGACGACGTCACGCTGGCCGCCACGAACGCTGCGCAGCTGCTGTACGAGACCATGCTGCCGGTGCGCTACTACATCCCTCCGGCGGACGTGCGGCTGGACCTCATGGAGGCCAGCGACAAGAAGACGGTGTGCCCCTACAAGGGCACGGCAAGCTACCTGAGCTACCCGCCTGCCGAAAACGGCCGGAACGTCGCGTGGATGTACGACCAGCGCTTCCGCGACGCCGCGCAAATCCACGGGCTGGTGTGCTTCTTCAACGAACGCGTGGACATCACCGTGGACGGCGTCCGGCAGGAGCGGCCGGTCACGCCGTGGTCCACGACACCGGCCGGGTCACCCTGACGAGTGCACGGCGGTGTACCAGCCCGCGTAGGCCAACACGGCGGAGAGCAGGACGGCGGCCAGTCCCAGCAGGATCGCATGGTCCTTCCTAAAGAGCAGGGCCACCAGGTTGACCACCAGGACGCCTGCCACCACCAGGGCCTGGAAGAGGCTATTCGCAGCAATCACCCGGGGCGACTCGAACATGCCGCCCGCACCAACCAGAAACGAGATGAGGAACCAGGACGGCAGGACCCATGCCGGGAAAGCCAGCATGACGAGGTCCAGGATCCCCGCCACCTTGCCGATCTTGGTCCGCGGCAGCCACTGGAACCCGCGGCGGAGCGGAACCGGGGGCGGTTGCCCTGGCTGCGGGTCAGTCATGGTGCTGCACCTCGCGTCGGTTGAAAAGGGGCGGCTGAAAGGGAGAGTTAACGGAGAACAGCGCCCCGACGGACGGGGCGCTGTTCCTCAGGCAGGGTGCCAGGAGCTGCGGGTCAAAGCTGGTAATCCGCCATCGTGCTGATGTTCTCGTGCACGCAGAGGATGTTGTGCTCGGAGTCCATGAACCAGGCGCACTTCTCGGATTCAGTTGTACAAATGTGGTTTTCGGTCTTGAGATCTGGGAGATCGTAGTCCTGGAATGCGACGCCCTTGGCTTCCATTTCCCTGACCGTGCGTTCGATCTCGCTGACTTCGAAACTCAGGGTGGTGTGCTCTGAATGCTTACCATCCTTGACCGGCATCAGCTGCAGCATCGGGCCGCCCTCCGAGCCGAACAATTCGCTTCCGTCATCTGCCACGCCCCGGTGCGGGAGCCCCAAAGTGTCCGCATAAAAATGCCGGGCACGCTCTACATCATCGACTGGCAGGACTGTTGTGGCTTTGTTGAGAACTAGGGACATTTCGCCACCTCCTACGCTGAAAATTTTACGCCGGGGCGGCCCGGAAAGATCTTACGAAACCCTCTCTCACTTCTGCCCCCAAAACACCCAACCCTCTCTCACTTCCGCCTCCAAAACACCCAACCCTCTCTCACTTCCGCCTCCAAAACACCCAACCCTCTCTCACATCCGCCCCCATCTGCTGAACGCGATCGCGGACGTCAGGATTTTGACGCCTCTTTGCAAATGAGAATGATTCTCATATACTCTCGAGTCATGAATGTGACAGTTGTAAGTTCCCTGGATGGCTTCTGCCGGCAACAGGCCTGCGCAGCCCTGGCCGCGGATTCGCCCGGCGCCCTAGTTGTATTCCACGACCTGCTCGAAGACGGGTTGGTCATTCGCCGGATCTTCAGGGATGGCACACGGATTGACCGTGACGAATCGCTACTGGAGCACGGCTGCCTCAGCTGCACCGTGCGCCTGCATGTTGTGCCCACCGTGGGCGGTCTGTTGGAGGAAGGCTCCCACATTATTCTGGGCCTGCCGCCCGCCGTGGCGTCAGCGACGGCCGTGGACGCACTGTTGAAAGGCCTCGGGGCATCAGTCACAGTCGATTCGGCAGTGCTTGCCTGCGCTCCCGATGCAGTGGAGGACCAGATCTGGGACCACCACACCTTGTTCGAGTCCGGTTTCACTCCGGTTGCGAGCGATGACCGGACGCCGGGGGAATTCCTGGTCGGGGAACTCGCGTTCAGCGACACGGTCCTGCTGGCCGATCCCGCCCTGGTGCCAGTGGATCCCGGTGCCCGGGAACGTGGCATGCAGCTCATCCGGGAATTGGCCCCCCACGCGAGGGTGACCACTGGCGACGGCGGCGTCCGGCCGGGACGGCATGACCCTTCGGAGGCAACGGCCAGGACCAGACCCGGCTCAGTGCGGGTACCCGCGCAGTCTTGCACACCGTTCAGCACTGTGGTGCAGCGGATAGAGCGGCCCCTTCATCCTGAGCGCTTCCGGCACGCCCTGGCGGCGCTTGCGGAGGGATGCTGCTGGCTCCGTGGGCGGCTCTGGATGGCATCAGCTCCCGATTGCCGGATCGCCATCGAGGGTATCGGCCCGCGCGTGTGGCTTGAAAACACTGGACCCTGGCAGGCCGGCCGGGCATCCCGCCCGTCCATGCCTCCGGAGGCCGGCCCCGACTCCGCACTCGACTGGCACCCGGACTTCGGCGACCGCGGGACCGTCCTGGCCGTCACGGGCGACGAGGCCGACGCCGCAGAGGTCGCCGCGTTGCTTACGGCGTGTGAGCTGTCAGAGACGGAAATGTTCTCGGGCACAGCCTCATTCCCTGCATTCCCTGATCCATTCGGCCTTAACCACCCAACCGAAACATCGCAAAGGAGCACATCATGAAAGTTCGGAACTCGCTGCGGGCACTGAAGAAAATACCTGGAGCCCAGATTGTCCGCCGTCGCGGCCGCACCTTCGTTATCAATAAGAAGAACCCTCGAATGAAGGCCCGCCAAGGCTGAACTTCAGCCAAAACCCCAACGCTCTCTCACCCGGATGGTGAGAGAGCGTTGGGGAAAAGCCCGCCGCAAGTGAGAGAGCATTGGGGAAAAGCCCGCCACAAGTGAGAGAGCGTCCCAGGGGTTGTTTTGTCTCCGGGTTACTTTTCGACGAGGGTGAGGACGTCGTAGGTGGCTACGATTTCGTCGTTCTGGTTGGTCAGGACCGCATCCCAGGCCACTTCGCCGTACTCGTCGGTCTCGCGCGGGGTGATCTTCTTGGCGGTCAGGGTGACGCGGATGGAATCGCCCGCCGCCACCGGGGTGATGAAACGCAGGCTCTCCAGGCCGTAATTGGCCAGCACAGGGCCCGGGGCAGGCTCCACGAACAGCCCGGCGCCCCACGCCAGCAGCAGGTAGCCGTGCGCCACGATGCCCGGGAAGAACGGATTGGCCTCCGCAGCCTCCTGGTTGGTGTGGGCGTAGAACGTGTCGCCCGTGGAGTTGGCGAACTTGGTGATCTCGTCCAGGCTCACTTCGCGCAGCTCGGAGCGGATCGCGTCGCCAATGTGCAGCGTGCTCAGGTGCTTCCGGAACGGGTGCTGGCCTTCGGTCTCGAGCGTGAAGTTACGGTCGGCCCCCGTGTGCCAGATGCCTGTGACGGCGGTGAGCATGTTGGGCGAACCCTGGATGGCGGTGCGCTGCATGTGGTGCATCACCGAACGGATGCCGCCCAGTTCTTCACCGCCGCCGGCACGTCCCGGGCCGCCGTGGACCAGGTGCGGCACCGGCGAACCGTGACCGGTGGAGCTGCGGGCGTCCTCGCGGTTGAGCATCAGGACGCGGCCGTGGTGCGCGGCGATCCCGGTGACCAGCTCGCGGGCAACCTCGGGATCGTTGGTGCACACCGAAGCCACCAGAGAGCCGCCACCACGGGCGGCCAGGCGCACGGCGTCGGCCAGGTCGGTGTAGCCAATCACGGAGGACACCGGGCCGAAGGCTTCCAGGGAGTGGACTTCCTCGGCCTCGGCGTCCGCCCAGCTGAGCAGCACCGGGGACATGAAGGCACCGTCTTCGACGACGTCAACTCCCCCGTCCGCCTTGGTCACCCTGGGCGAATCGAGCGTGCCGTACGCAAGCTCGCCGCCGGCGTCGAGCATTGACTGAACAGCGGCGCGGACATCGGCAAGCTGCTCAAGGGAAGCGAGCGCACCCATGGTGACGCCCTCGGCACGGGGATCACCCAGCACCACGCGTTCCTCGATTCGGGCACCCACGGCGGCAACGACGTCGGACACCATGCTTTGTGGCACGATGGTGCGCCGGATGGAGGTGCACTTCTGGCCGGCCTTGACGGTCATTTCGGTGACCACGGACTTGATGAAAGCGTCGAACTCCGGGGTGCCCTTGACCGCGTCCGGGCCCAGGATGGCGGCGTTGAGCGAATCCGTCTCCGACGTGAAGCGGACGCCGCCCTTGACCACATTCGGGTGCGACTTCAGTGAATTGGCCGTGGAGGCGGAGCCGGTGAAGGACACCAGGTCGCGGTAATCGAGGTTGTCCAGGATGGTGCGGGCCGAGCCGGAGATGAGCTGCAGCGAGCCCTTGGGCAGGATGTTGGACTCGATCATGGCCTTGACCACGGCCGCCGCCACGTAGCCCGTGGGAGTTGCGGGCTTGACGATGGTGGGAACACCGGCGATGAAGGCGGGCGCAAACTTCTCCAGCATGCCCCACACCGGGAAGTTGAAGGCGTTGATCTGCACGGCGACGCCCGGGATGCGGGTGTAGATGTGCTCGCCGGCGAAGGAACCGTCGCGGGACAGCACCTCCATGGGGCCGTCCACCACCACCTGCGAGTTGGGCAGCTCGCGGCGGCCCTTGGAGCCGAAGGTGAAGAGCACGCCGATTCCACCGTCGATGTCCACCATGGAATCGATCTTGGTGGCGCCGGTCTGGGCGGACAGCTCATAGAAGTGCTCGCGGCGGGCGTTGAGGTACTGCGCCAGTTCCTTGAGCTTGAGGGCGCGCTGGTGGAAAGTCAGCGTGCCGAGTTCCTTCTGGCCGGTGGTGCGTCCGTAATCCACGACGTCGGCAAGGTCCAGTCCCTCGGTGCTCACCTTGGCGAGGAGCTCGCCGGTGCTGGCGTCCAGGACGGGGACGGCGGAAGCCGTCGCTCCGGCGTCGGGCGTCCACCAGGCGTCCCGGACAAAACTGGGAACAGTCTCCACAGTGTCCAGCGAGGATTTCGGAGCAGTTGCAGTGGTGGTCATCGTTGACGGGTCCTTCCAGCGCGGGGCAAGATCATCACGGCCAGTGCATTACTGACCGTCCGTTCGGTAATATGTCTACAGTACATGAATGTGCCTTGCTGCACACTAGAGAAGCCGGACTGGTTCCAATGCCGGTCCCGCCCAAGCAAGCCGTCCGCGGCACCCTAAGGAAAGAGAAGTGGCCATGCAGCCCGAAACCGGCAGCGCCGAACTGTGGAAGATCACACTGGGGGAACTCGACGAGAAGATGGGCGTGAAGATCGTCGAGGAATCCGTGGAACGCGTTGTTGCCACGATGCCGGTGGAGGGCAACCGGCAGTCGTTCGGGCTGCTGCACGGCGGTGCCTCCTTGGCCGTGGGCGAGGCCGTGGGCTCCTGGGCCGCGGTGATCCACGCCAGCACCATGGGCAAGACCGCCGTGGGCGTGGACGTCTCCGCCACCCACCACAAGTCGGCGCGCGAGGGCCAGATCACCATCACGGCCACACCCATCCACCTGGGCGGAACGCTGACCACGCACGAGGTCCTGCTTACCAACGAGGCCGGGCAGCGCCTGTGCACCCTCCGGATAACCAACCTCCTGATGGACCGGAAAAACTGACGCCAAAAAAGATCCATGAGTTTGCATCCAAAGAGGACGTCCCGCAGGTAGTAAGGGCGTAAGCACAAACACAGCCCGTTACCGGGCGTCCCTCTGAGGAGTTTGAAATGCGCAAAACAACGTATGCCGCCGGAGCACTGTCGCTCGCGGCCGCACTGGCCTTCGCATCCCCGGCACAGGCCGGCGGCTGGCACCACGACGACGACCCTGCCAAGCTCTCGGTCCTGCACGGCGTGCCCGGCCTGACCGTGGACGTATGGGTGGACGGCAAGCTCACCCTGGATGATTTCACTCCCGGAACCCTGGCCGGCCCGCTGGAGCTGGATGCCGGCGACTACGAAATCGCCATCACCGCCTGGAACGCCACCAGCGCCGACAACCCGGTGATCGGTCCGGTGACCGTGGATCTGGAGGAAGGCGGCAACTACACCGCGGTGGCCCACCTCGACGCCGACGGCGCCCCCACGGCCACGCTCTTCACCAACGACACCAAAGCTCCCCGCAACGACAAGAAGGGCAAGCTGACGGTCAGGCACGTAGCCGCAGCACCCGCCGTCGACGTCCTGGCCGGCGGATCGGCAGTGATCGAGGGACTCAGCAATCCGGACGAGGCAACCCTGAAGCTCAAGGCCGGAACCATCTCGGCGTCCGTGGCCGCGGCCGGGACCACCGATCCCGTGATCGGGCCGGCTGACATCACCGTCGAGGGCGGCAAGAACACGATCGTCTACGCCTGGGGAAGCCTGGCCGACGGTACCCTGGGCGTGGCCGTCCAGGTTGTTGACTCCGAGGACCGGTGGCACGGCCGTCGCTGAGGCGGCCCGCAGGAACGACGTGCGCCATCACTGATCGCCAATACCGGCGGGGCCGCCTGACAGGCGGCCCCGCCGTCGTTTCCACCCCGCGCCCGGCCGCGAACGCGACGTCCCGCCGTCGTGCTTCAGAGCGCCCCGCCCGCCGCTTCCGGCGTTCCGGAGTCGTGGCCTCCGCCGCCGTGACCCCCATGTCCGCCGCCATGGTGGCCGCCATGACCGGCGCCGCCGCCGGCGTCACCCACCCGCTCGCGGGCCAGGAACATCTCGACGTCGAAGAGGTTGTCCGCCCGGCGCGCGACGTTCAGGAGGGTGGACATGGACGCGACTTCTTCCACCTGCTCCTTGAGGAACCAGAGCATGAACTGTTCGCCCAGGGGGTCGTTTTCGGCCCTCGCCGCGGCGAAGAGCGCCTTGATGCGGTCCGTGACCTCAATTTCCTGCGCCAGGGCCAGGACCAGGGGCTCCTCCGCCGAAGTGAAGTCGTTCCGGACCGGGTCGATGCCGGGAATCGAAATCCTGATGCCGCGGTCCAGGATGTACCGGACCATCATCATCGCGTGGTTCCGCTCCTCCAGCGACTGCCGGTAGAAGTGCTTGGCCAGCCTGGGCAAATCCTGCCCGTCGAACCACGCCGCAATGGCGATGTACTGCTGGGATGCTGCGAATTCATTGCCCACCTGTTTGGCGAGCAGGTCATTGAATGTTGCGGCGCTCATGGGGCTCTCCTCGAGTCGGGGGTCAAGGCTGAGGACCTGCGGCACGGAGGCTCTGCGGGGCCCGGGGTTGCCGGAGGGCCTTCCTTGAGCTTGCTCCGCTGCGGAGTCGGCGGTCAAGGCCCCGTACTATGGCCTAGCGCCAGCGGGCACGGCATAATGTGGTTCCACAGGTCTCACTGCCGCTCGAAGGAGCCATTGATGACGCCTCCCGGCCCGCACGATTGGGACGCCGCTCTCGATCATGCGTTCGCGGCCGGGCAGGAAGCGGCCCTTGCCGAGGCCTACCGGCGGCTGAGCCCGCTCGTCTACACGCTGGCGCTGCGGTCGCTGGGGGAACGGGCAGCGGCCGACGACGTCACGCAGGAAGTCTTCATCCGCGCCTGG
The DNA here is from genome assembly GCF_017833075.1 of Arthrobacter sp. PvP103. Classification (NCBI taxonomy): domain Bacteria; kingdom Bacillati; phylum Actinomycetota; class Actinomycetes; order Micrococcales; family Micrococcaceae; genus Arthrobacter; species Arthrobacter sp. PvP103. The sequence continues at coordinate 1,382,455 of NZ_JAFIBQ010000001.1, forward strand.
AAGTCACGCCTCAGCTACCGGCCCGAGGCCGCGCGGCTTCCTGCCTGGCTGGTGGGGATCACGCGTAATGCCATCTCCGATGCGCTGTCCGCCCGGATGCGCCGGCAGGAGCTGGAACATGCTGCGGGGCAGTTCGTCGGCGATGAGCGCGGCGCCGGACCAGTGGCTGCTGACGTGGAAGCCGTGGCCGACCGCATAACCTTGGAGGAAGAGCTGGAGCGGTTGGGCGATCCACAGAAGGCGATCATGAAGCTGGCGTTCTACGAGGACCTCACGCACGATCAGATTTCGTCGCGCCTGCAGCTGCCCCTCGGCACCGTCAAGAGCCACATCCGTCGCAGCCTTTCGCGGATGCGCACCCGCCTGGAGGTGGGCCATGAAGCATCTTGACGATGAGCAGCTGAGCCTGATGGCCCTCGGTGAACCCGCCCTCACGCCGGCCGAGGCTGACCACCTGGCGTTCTGCCGTGAATGCGCGGGCACTCTGGCGGCCCTGGAACGCACCGTCCGCGCCGCCACCGTGGATCCCGCGGAAGTGGAACTGGCCACGCCCGGACCGCACACCTGGGCAGCCATCCATCAGGCATTGGGCCTCTCCCCCGAGCAGGCGCAGGACCCGTTGAGCAGGCCGGCCCCCGCCGGAGGCACGACGGGAAGCTCGACGGCGACGGAAGGCACGACGGCGGGCGCCGGCTCGACGGCGACTGTCGCCACCGTGCCTGCCACCGCGGAGCAGGTCAGAGCGGAGCAGGCGGCCTCGGAGCCTGTCGCCGCGCCGACGCCTCTCCGGCGGCGCGCCGGGGGCGCGAGGCCGGGTTCGGCACGTCGGAACGGGTCCCCCGGAACAGCTTCGGGTGCCCGGCGGTGGGTGGCCATGGCCGCGGCCGCAGGGATCGTGGTGGGCGCTGCCGCAGTGTGGGCCGGCTACAACGTCCTTGGACAAGGGCCGGAAGCAATGCCTTCACCCACGCCGACGGCCCCGCAGGCGGTGGTCATCGCCCAGGCTCCCCTGCAGCCCCTCAAGTCCTACACCGCCAGCGGCAAGGCCCTGGTGGAGGAGCTTCCCGACGGCACACGCCAGCTGGTGGTGCAGCTCTCGGCGGGCCAAATCAGCGGTTACCGTGAGGTGTGGGTGATCTCGCCGGACCTCTCCAAACTGGTGAGCCTTGGCGTGCTGGACGGCGAGCCCGGCGTCTTCGCCATCCCCGCCGGCCTCGACCTTGCCCAGTACCCCATCGTTGATGTGTCCAACGAGCCGTTCGACGGCAACCCCGCACATTCATCGGACAGCATTGCGCGGGGTGAATTGGCCGCGGAAAGCTGAGCAGCCACGCCGCCGAGTATTTACCTCTGCGGCCCGTTTACCTTCGTGAAGCCGGCCCGGACCTTTGGCAGGCCGATTTCCAGTAACGGCTTCCGGCTCAAGGGGCAGGTTCGGGGGACGGGTTCAGCGCCGGGGGGCTGCCTACCGGCGGGAGCGTCGCCTGGCAAGGACCAGGACAACACCGCCGAGCAGCAGCACGCCTGCCCCGACACCGGCCGCAGTGAGCAGGCCGTCGGCGCCGGTGGCCGGCAACTGCCCTGAGATGGCTGCCGGGGTGATGCCGGCGGGAACAACCACCGGTGCCGGGTCAACCACGAAGGTGAGGTTCACCGGCGCGGAAGCCACGCCGTCGACCGCTTGGCTGACCGTCACGTTGTGGGTGCCGGTCGCGAGCCCCGCCGGCAACGGCGCGCTCCAGGTCCCGTCCGAGGCGGCCTGCACCGGTACGCCATCCACCGTGACGGTCACCGCCGCGCCCTTCAGCGCTGACCCGGTGATTCTCCGGGGAACGGCGTCGTGGGCGAAGTGCTGACCGTCGCGGATGCTGGCAATCACAGGCGATGGCGGCACCACCGTGAACGTCCGGCTCGCCGCCGGGCTCGCGGCGACGCCCCGGGCGGTCTGCACCGCGTTGACGGTGAAGGATCCGTACCTCGCCTCGCCTGTCACCGGCACTGCCCATTTGCCGTCCAGCCCCACCACGGCCTGCCCGGCGGCGTCGCCGGAAAGTTCCACCGTGGCACCGGGCGTTCCGGTGCCCTCAATGCGTTCCAGGGCCGTGAGCGCGGCACCCGCGGCCGGGCTGGCAATGACAGGGGCCGGGAGCTCCGAAGGCAGCACTGTGACGTCCAAGCTGCTGGCTCCGGAGTGGCTGAAGCCGTTCACCGTTTCGGCGGTAAACCGCAGCCGGCCGGCCGGTGAGGGGGCTGTGAACTGCCATTGCCCGGCGGCGTCCACGGGCACCTCCACAGGTTCCTGCCCGGGCACGGTGATGCGGACCTTCGAACCCGCGGCGACGGCGGAGGCGGGGGCCGCGGGGACCTTCCCGGTGATGGCCTGGCCGAGTGCCACTCCGCCGCCGTCGGCCGGCTCCGTGAGCAGGGGTTTGTTCAGGAACAGCTGAAGCTGCACGCCGGGAAGCCGGGTCATGGCATCCTCCAGCGTGGTGGCAACGGCAAAGTTGTTGATCGGCTGGCCGGGAACGACCTGGTCCCCCGCGGAGTGGGTGCCGACGGCGAAATTACCGCTGATCCAAGGTCCGCCGGAGTCGCCGCCGCTGGACTGGACGGAGGTGGACAGGAAGCCGCGGAAGGCCCGGAGGTCGGACGGGTCGGCGGTGAAACCGCCCACGACGTAGATGCCCACTTCGTCCACGGTGCCGCAGGACCAGCGGGCGGTCCGGCCGGACCGGCAGACGGCTTGTCCGGGGGACGGCGATGCGGTTCCGATGATCTTCACGGCCGTGGATCCTGGATCCGTGGGCGCATCCCAGCGGGTGGTTGCGGGCTGGACGTCGAGGCCCGGCCGGATGTCCCCGATCACGGCGATGTCCGTGCCCACGTTTCCGGGGCTGGCCTCGTCGCCGGTGATCCACGAGTTGCCCGGGCCGCCGAACTGGCTGTAGCCCAGGGTGCCGAGCAGTCTGTTAGCGGGCGATTCCGGACTCTCCACGTTGGCTGTTGTGAGGGTGCCGTCTTCGGTGCAGTGGCCGGCAGTCAGGACCAGCGGTTTCCCGTCCGGGCTGTACGCGCCGTAACCGGCGGAGCAGATGACGCCGTTGTTGAGGACATAGCCTTGCCCGCCGAAGAAGTCCTCCTCCGGGGCAAGGGGTGCGCCCTCCTCCAGGCGGACGTTCGAGTAGCGCGCCACGAATTCGGACGGTGAAGGCGAGGCCGCTGAGGGTCCGGGGTTGGCCGGGTTGGCCGGGGCGCCTTCGGCCTCCGGCTGGTTGGTGCCGCCGGCGCGGATCACAAAGCTGCCGTTGGCATATGCCACAGCCTGAAGGCCTGCGGCGCCCACCTCGCGGACGTAGTCCTTGAACAGCTGGTCCGTGCTGGCCGCGACGCGTTCCGGTGCGGCCGGAGGCGCAGGCGCCGCGCTGGACGCCACAAGCACAAAATCCCCGGGTCCCGCGGCGTTGAGTTCCGCCACCCGGGCTTCGAGCTCCGGGCCGCTGCCCTCGACCACAATCCGGCCGTCTTTCAAGCTGATTCCCACGTAGCCGGGCAATCCGTGCAAGGAGGCGACGGCGTCGGCCGCGCGTTTGCCCTGGTCACCGGCGGCGTTGAACTGCTCCAGTGTCATGCCCAGGTCGCGGAGGATGGCCTCCGTCAGGCCGGCGTCGCTGATGGCGGGCGCGGAACCGCCCGCGGCGGGCGGTGCGGTCGCGGCGGTGGTAGCAGTCGCCGCGGACGCAGGTGCAGGCGCGGCGGTGGTCGGGGTGGCTGGGTCCGGGGTGGCTGCGGCCGGCGCCGACACGGAGGGGTCGGGAACCGGCGAACCGGACTCTGCGACGGCGGGAACAGCCAGGAAGGTGCCGCCGAACGCCAGGGCGGCACAAGCGGCCAGCCCCAGGGCGCGGTTGAACGGGTTCCGGCCGGAATGATGCGTCATGGTGTCCCCCATTGTGTGTTTACGTCGTCACCCTTGCTGCCAGCCGCGAGCGGATGGCAGCAAGCTCGGCCACGGTGACCCCGTGGTGCAAGAGATAGTTCCGGGTATCAAGGCCGCGGACGAATTCCAGGACTCCGCCGCCGCGCTTCTCCAGGAGCGGCACCAGCACCTCCTCCGCCAGGTAGCGCTCGTGCTTGTGCGGCGGACCCACAAGCCGGTGGCGCTCATTGATGCCCCGCATGGCCGCCTGGTAACCGGACACAATCTCATGGTCACCGGCGCCGGAAAGGTCCTGGAGCATCGCCGCCACCATCCCGCTGCGGTCCCGGCCTGCCGAGCAGTGGATCACCACACCGGCGGGGGCCGCGGCAACCGCCTTGAAGACGGCCACGAGCTTTTCCGGAAACAGCCGGGCATTGGCCGCGTAGCAGGCAGGATCGTTCAGGTAGGGGGAACACAACTCTTTGAACTCCGGGTGGCCCGGATCCTCCGTGGGCGCATGCACCACGTCGAACGCCGCCAGCACCTCCGCGCCAACGGCGGGGTCCGTGTCCCTCAGTCCGTGTTCCGAGGGGTTCCGGAGGTCGATCACGGTGCGGACGCCGTCGTCGTACGCCTGTTTCCAGCCCGTCTCGGTGACCCATTCCCGGCGCCCCATCCGGAACACGCTGCCGGAAATGCGCCAGGCATTCACGGCTCCGTCCCAGTTCACGGGCTGTCCAGGCTGTTCCATCCAGACAGCTAATCACAGACCCCCGGCATCCGGCACGGGTACCGGCCGGAAAATGGGGTGGCGCCCGGCGAATAAACGGGTATTCCGGCCCGTGTCCGGCGGGCGGGCGGCCGGGTACCGTTGGGCGTACTTGCGGCTTGGCCGCGGCCCGCGGCCCAAAAGCCCGGTGCACAGATCAGAACAAAGGGGAAACTGATGAGTGACCGGATATTACGACGGCGGCACGCGGCGTACGCTGCCGGCCTGGCAACGCTGGCCCTGGCCTTGGGAACCGCGGCAGGGCCGGCGGGAGCGGTGCCTGCGGGGGGACTTGATTACATCGCGGTAGGTGACTCCTACACCGCGGGAACCGGTGCGGGTGCGGCCGTCAGACCACCCGAAGCGACGTGCTGGCAGAGCAGCCCGGGGTATGTTGCCGACGTCGACAAAACAGGCCGAGTGTCCCTGGTGGTCAATGCCGCCTGCCACGGGGCACTCCTTTTTTCGGGCGATGACCCGCTCCAGAAACAAATCAGCGTCACCACCCAGCTCACGGGCCTCGTCGGCGCAGGGAAACTGAATCCCTCCACCGGAATAGTCACCATCACCGCCGGAGCCAACGACGCCGGGGTGAGTCAGGTGCTGGGCGCCTGCGCGGCCTACGGCGTTGAAGTGTGCGCCGGTGCTGTGGCGTCTTCCGAAAGCGGGATGGGTCAGGTGGGTGAGGCGCTCGCTTACATCTACGGGCAGATTCACACGGCGGCTCCGTCCGCGAAGATCGCTGTCCTGGGGTATCCGCGGCTGTTCGAGCCGGCTGACGGGAATCCGTACTTCTCCGTGGACGAACAGCGGCTGATCAACCAGGCCACGGACAAGCTCAATGCCGCCATCGCCACGGCAGTCTCCAGAGCCAATGCTTACGGGGCGAACGCGCAGTTCGTCGACGTCACAGCGAGGTTTGCCGGGCACGCCGTCAACTCCGCCGATCCGTGGATCGCGTACGACGGCGGGAATCCTCTGGCGGATTCCAACTTCCACCCCACTCCCACCGGGCACCGCGCCTATGCCACGGCCGTGATGAGCGACGTCAAGCCGGGCACCTTGGCGAGGTAGGGCCGGACCACGCCGGACCGCGCCGGACCGCGCGGGCCAGGGCTGCCCGCCCCGGGGGCGCCGGCCCTAGCGTTGCTTGGCCAGCCTGAACTCCAGGCCGGCACGGACCATGGGCCACTCATGTTCGAGGATCGAGAACACCACAGTGTCCCGGAGCTGCCCGTCAGCCGTCCGGGTGTGGCTGCGCAGTACGCCGTCCTGCTTCGCTCCCAGCCGCGCGATCGCCTCCCGGGACTGGTGGTTGAGCCAGTGCGTCCGGAACTCGACGGCCGGGCACCCCAGCGTTTCAAAGGCATGCCGGAGCAGGAGCAGCTTGGAGTCCGCGTTTGTCCCCGTGCCGTGCGAAGAAGCCGCATTCCACGTGGAACCGATCTCCACGCGGGGAGTGGCGGCGTCGATATTCATGTACGTGGTCATCCCGATCACCCGGCCGGGACCACCGGCGGCGGGATCAAGGAGTCGCGTGGTGAACGGGAGCATGGAGCCGGCTTCCTGGAGCCGGAGGCGGCGGTCGATCTCCGCGGCCATGCCCTCCGGTCCGGGCACGGTTGTGTACCAGAGCTTCCAGAGTTCACCGTCGCGGGCAGCCTCCACCAGGCCGTCGTGGTGCGCGTGGCTCAGCGGTTCGAGAACGACGTGTTGACCGGTCAGCGTGATGGGATCGATGGAAGTCACCGGACCATCCTAGGGGCAGCGGCTAGGCTGTTGGGATGATCACAGTAGCGGGAACCGTCAGCTCTCCCCTCGGGGCAGAGGAAGCCTTCAACTACCTGTCGGCCTTCGAGCACACCGCGGAGTGGGATCCGGGCACCCCCGTGGTGAAGAAGCTCTCCGGGGGCCCCGTCGCCGTGGGCCACCGGTACCACGCCGAAGCGGAATTCCGTGGCAAGCGGCAGACCCTCATCTACGAGGTGGTGGAGCTGACCGGCAACCACATCAAGCTCCGGGGCGAAAACAAAACGGTCATATCCGAGGACTCGATCGACGTCTCCCCGGACGGGACCGGCTGCACGGTGCAGTACACGGCCGAATTCCAGCTCAAGGGCGCGCTCAGGCTCATTGAACCGTTCATGAAGCCGGCGTTCATGTCACTCCGGGATCCCGCAATGAACGGCCTGAAGTCCGCCCTCGACGCGCGGGCCGGGCGCTAGGCCCGGACCCCTAAGGCCGCGGGCCCTTCGCCGCAGGCCCTAAGCCGGCCAGTCGAAGAATCCCTTGCCGGTCTTCCGGCCCAGTTCGCCGCGGGCCACCTTGTCGCGGAGGATCTGCGGCGGAGCGAAGCGCTCCCCCAGGGTGGACTGCAGGTACTCCGCGATGCCCAGCCGGACGTCCAGGCCCACAATGTCCGTGGTCCGCAGCGGGCCGGTGGGGTGCTTGTAGCCCAGCACCATGGCGTTGTCGATGTCCTCGGCGGACGCGACGCCTTCCTCCACCATGCGCATGGCTTCCAGGGCAATGGCCACGCCAAGGCGCGACGAGGCAAAGCCGGGAGCGTCATTGACGACGACGGCGGTCTTGCCGAGCGCCTCCACCCACCTTTTCGCCGCAGCGGCCAGGTCCGGGGACGTCTGCTCGCCGAGCACCACCTCGATGAGCGTGGACGCGGGAACCGGGTTGAAGAAGTGCAGGCCCAGGAAGTGCCCCGGGCGCTTGAGTTCGCGGGCCAGTCCGTTCACGGACAGGGACGAGGTGTTGGAGGCGAGGTAGGCGTCGTCGGATAGTCGCGCCTCGATTTCCCGGAGGGAGGCGACCTTCAGCTCCCAGTCCTCCGGAACGGCCTCAACCACCAGCTCGCGGTCCTTGAAGTCGTCATAGTCCACCGTCACGGAGAGCCGCGACACCATTTCGTCCAGGTTGCCGTCCGTGGCGCCGCGCTCGATGCTCTTGGCGGCCGCGGACTCCACCCGTTCCCGTGCGGCTTCGGCCGAGGCCTCGTCCCGCTCCACCACCAGGACGTTGGCACCGTTGATCAGGAAGGCGTGGGCGATGCCCGCCCCCATCCGGCCGCCGCCGAGGACGCCCACCGTGGCGGGAAGGCCCGCCGGAAGTACGGAATTGCTCATGGTTACTTCGTCCCGTCTTGCTGGTCTGAATTCTTGGCGGTTTTCTTATCTGTCTTCTTGACTGTTTTCTTATCCAGGAAGGCCTGCATCCGGTCGAACTTCGCCTGGGATTCGAAAAGGATCCCCTGTGCCAGCTGGTCGATCAGTGGATGTGCCTCGGCGGGGGCATGGAACACGGACTTGGTGATCCGCACGGCCAGCGGATCCTGCCGCGCAATGCGGTCCGCCAGGCTATGCGCGCCGTCCATGAGGACGGGGGCTTCGTGGATCTCGGTGATGAGGTTGACGGCGAGGGCCTGTTCGGCCCGCAGCACCAGGCCGGCCAGCAGGATCTGCTTGGCAACGGGTTCGCCCACAAGTTCCTTCAGCCGCCAGCTGGCACCGGCCGCGGCGAGGATGCCCAGGCCGGTTTCGGGGTTGCCGATGCGGACGCTGGGCGTTCCGATCCTGAAGTCCGCGGCGTATGCCAGCTCCGCGCCGCCGCCCAGGCAGTAGCCGTCCAGCGCCGCAATCACGGGCATGGGCAGCTTCGCGATCCGGACGAAGATCGTGGAGTTGATGCCCTGCAGGGCATCGTCCCGGCGCCGTTCACGCAGCTGGGCGATGTCCGCGCCCGAGGCGAAGACGCCGTCCGTGCCCGCAATGATGAGCACCTTGGGGTTCTGTTCCAGCGCGGCGCAGACGATGTGGAGCTCGTCCACCATCTGCTGGTCGATGGCGTTCCGGACCTCGGGGCGGTTGAGGAGCACCACCACGCGGTCCTCCCGCTCCTCGACCAGGAGGGTTTTGAAGTCCAGCGTGCTCAAGTGTCCGTTCGCGCTTCCCGGGGCCGGCATTACACGCGCTCCAGCAGCATCGCGGTGCCCTGGCCGACGCCGATGCACATGGTGGCGAGGCCCAGCTTGGCGTCCTCGCGTTCCATCCGTCCCAGCAGGGTGATGGCGATCCGTGAGCCGCTGGACCCGAGCGGATGTCCGAGGCTGATGGCGCCGCCGTCGCGGTTCACAATCTCCGGATCCAGCCCGAGCCGGCGCATGCTGGCAAGCGACTGGGTTGCGAACGCTTCGTTAAGTTCGACGGCGCCGAGGTCGCCCACGCTGTAGCCGCTCCGGCCCAGGACTTTCTGGGTGGCGGGGACGGGGCCGATGCCCATGATCTCGGGTTCGCAGCCGGCGGAGGCGCCGTCAACGATGCGCGCCCGCGGGGTGAGGCCGAGCTTCCGGATGGCCACCTCGGACGCCACGATGATGGCGGAGGCGCCGTCATTCAGCGTGGAGGAGTTGCCGGCCGTGACAATCGAGCCGCCCTTGACCACGGGGCGCAGCCCGGCGAGCACGTCCATGGTGGTCCCGGCGCGGGGGCCCTCGTCCGTGTCAACCACGGTTTCGCCCTTGCGGGTCTTCACCGTCACCGGGACGATTTCGTCCTTGAACCGGCCGGCGGCGATGGCCGCGAGCGAACGTTCATGGGAGCGGACCGCGAAGGCGTCGGCGTCCTCTCGGGAAATGCCGTCCACCCGGCCCACTTCCTCGGCGGTTTCCGGCATGGAGTACGTCATTTTGCCGTCCCGGGACAGCTCGCCCTTCTGGAACAGCGGGTTGGCGAACCGCCAGCCGATGGACGTGTCGAAGATGGCGCCGGGCTTCGCGAACGCCGTCTGCGGTTTTTCCTGAACCCAGGGCGCCCGGCTCATGGATTCAACGCCGCCGGCAATGACGATGTCCGCGGCTCCTGATTTAATCATGTGGCTGGCCATGATGATGGCGCTCAGGCCGGAGGCGCACAGCCGGTTGACCGTGATGCCGGGGATGTGGAGGGGAAGCCCGGCCAGCAGGGTGGCCATGCGGGCCACGTTGCGGTTTTCCTCGCCGGCGCCGTTGGCGTTGCCGAGGATCACTTCGTCGATGGAATCCGGGTCAAGGCCGGCGCGGGCGACGGCCTCGCGGACCACGAGTGCGGCAAGGTCGTCGGGGCGGACCGCTGAAAGCGCCCCTCCGTAGCGGCCCACCGGTGTGCGGGCACCGCCCACCAAAAATGCCTGCGGTCCTGCTACTGCTGAGGCCATGGAAACACCCTTCACGCGATTAACGGCAATGTCATCTGCGGCGGCAAGAGCCTGGCGACTAATTTACCGACCGTTCGTTCTATAAAGATTACACTGCGGCCGCAAGGGGTCAACCAAGTTCCCGGTACTTACAGGACAGTGACGCCAAGGTGGGCTGCCAGCAGCGGCGCCAGCAGGCTCAGCTGGTAGTCGTCGATCACCACACCGGACAGGCTTCCGAGTCCGCTGATGGTGCGGAAATCCGTGCCGCGGAGGTCGAAGTCCTTGAGCTTGGCGCCGGCGAGGTCGAGCGTGCCGATGGTGCAGTTCTTCAGCGCCACCCGGGTTCCCGTCACCGAGCCCAGGTCCAGCTCATTGATGATGCAGTCGCTGATCTGCACATCCGTGAGCCGTGAGCCGCGCAGGTTCACGTAGTCCAGCTTCCCGCCGTCGATCCGCACCGACGTCCAGCCGCTCTCGTACAGCTCCGCCGAACCCCACCGGGGATTGCCGATCTCCACATCCCGCAGCGTGGCCCGCGCCGCAGTCAGCACCGGGGCGTACATTTCGGCCAGGACGCAGTCCCGGAACGTCGCGCCGCGCAGCTGCGTCTCATTGAAGGAGACCCCTTCAAATGCGCACTCGGCGAAATCCGTGCCGCTGAGCTCGAGGCCGTCGGCATCGGCGCGGCTGAACCTGAGGCCGTCGTACCGCCCGCCCCGCTGGAAATCCGGTGCGGGATCGTCCCGCAACTCCTCCAGCCTGACCGGGGAAAGCCTGGGGGCCGTCACCTTGGGCGCCTTGGTTGCCCTTCCTGCCGCGCGACCGTCCGCCATCAGAGGGACTCGGCCTTCGCTGCAATCTCGGCGACGTCCTTGGCCAGCGCCTTCCGGGTGATGCTCATGCCGATCCTGCCGAACAGTGCCAGCATGACCTTGCTAAGAAGGGTGGGCCTGACCACTTTGGCGCCGAAGGTCAGCGTGAGGTCGGTCCCGCCGTCCCGCTCCGCGAGGATGAACCGCGTGGTGTAGTCGGCACCGCCCTGGAGCGCCTTGACCGTGGTGGTTCCGGCCCGCGTGGGCGACGGCGGCTCAGCCTGGGACACCCACATCTCGACGGTTTCCGCCCGGCCCATCATGGTCCGGGTTTCCTTCCACCGGGTCCCTTCACCGTATGCGCCCTCGCTGAGCATCTGGATGGAGTCGACTCCGGAGAGCGTGGCGGCGGAGCCCGGGATGTCCGAGATCACGGTCCAGACCTTGTCCGGACTGGCATTGACGTGATGCGTGAGCGTGGTCTTGTGGTCCATGCCTTCGAGCCTATCCGGGAGCGCCGACAAGCGTCAGCGGCGGCGCTGCACTGAACGCTGCGCGGACGCGCCGAAAGTGGCGGAGGGGCGCCCGCTCCGGCCCGCTTGATTTAGTAAGCATGCTTCGTGCTAGGGTGAATATGCTTAGTTTTTTACCGGAAACGAGAGGTGGAACACACCATGGGTATCGGAGACAAAATTCAGAACGAAGCAGAGCACCTTGGCGGCAAGGCCAAGGAAGCGGCCGGCAACGCCACGGACAATGACCGTCTGCGCGCAGAGGGTCAGAAGGACCAGGTTGTTGCCGACGCCAAGAAAGTTGGCGAAAACGTGAAGGACGAGTTCAAAAGAGACTAAAGCACCACAGGCGGCGGCCACGGCCACTGTCCTGGAAAAACGGCGGGCATTCCTTTGGGGGATGCCCGCCGTTTTTGTGAGATTCTCGGGTGGACAGCAACCGCCAACGGAAGGTCCGCACCATGACGATCATCGACCTCAGCGGTGCCGGCAGTACCGCGGCCACGCCCTCAGGCGCCGCCGGAACCGGATCCCCGAACCTGCGCGGGTACCTGGCCGAGCCACAGGGACCGGGCCCGTTCCCCGCCGTCCTGATGATCCACGAAGCATTCGGCCTCAACGACATTTCACGCCGCCAGGCGGACCGGCTGGCAGCCGCCGGCTACCTGACGTTGGCGGTGGACCTTTTCAGCAACGGCGGCATGCGGCGTTGCATAGTCTCCACCATGCGGTCGATGGCGTCCGGCTCCGGCCAGGCCTTCACGGACCTGGCCATTGCGCAGGCCTGGCTGGAGAAGTCCGGCCGGACCAACGGCAAGGTGGGCGTAATCGGCTTCTGCATGGGCGGCGGCTTCGCCCTGCTGCTCGCCAACAAAGGCTTTGACGCCGCCGCCGTCAACTACGGCAGGCTGCCGAAGAATCCGGAAGACGCCTTGGCGGGGGCTTGCCCCGTGGTGGGCAACTTCGGCAAAGCGGACCGCTCCCTGCCCGGAGCCGCAGCGAAACTCGAAGCAACGTTGGAGAACCTGGGCATCGAGCACGACATCAAGGAATTCGACGGCGCCGGCCACGCCTTCATGAATGACGCCGAGGAGGGCCCCCGGCTCCTCCGCCCGTTGTTCCGGGTGATGGGCGTCAAGCCGGACCCGGACGCGGCTGCAGAAGCCTGGCAACGGATCGAAGACCATTTCGCCCGGTACCTGAAGGGCTGAACCCCCGGGCGCGAAGTGTCCGTTCGCGCTCCCCGGGGGAGAACGACGGCGGCGGCCACCTTGTGAGGTGACCGCCGCCGCCGTCGTCATTGCCGTCGTCGTACTTGCCGCCGTCGTACTTCCACGACGCGGCGTGCCGCCGGCAAGTGGCTAGCTGAAGAGCTCGCTCTTCGGCTCGTTGTCCTTGACCTTCTTCCAGCCAAGCCACAGCACCAGGACGAAGAACGGGATGGTGGCGAGGGTCCACAGGCCGAGGTGGAAGACCTCACCGGTCTTGCTGGTCATGGTGTCGAAGCCGATCAGCACGGTGATGGCCAGCAGGGCAACCAGGCCGGCCCAGCTGCTCCAGGTTCCGCCGGGCGCGGGCAGGGACGAGACCTTGCCCTTCGTCTTGCGCAGCGCGATCTGGCTGGCAAAGATGGCGCCCCAGGTGAAGATCACGCCGATTGATGCGGAGTTGAGCGCGAGGTCGAACGCGTGGGAGCCGCCCAGCCAGATGTTCAGCAGGATGCCGACGAGGTAGACGCCGCCGATGGCCAGGATGGCCGCGTACGGCACGTGGCTCTTGGACATCCGGGTCAGCCACTCCGGAGCGTGGCCGTTATTGGCCATGGTGCGGAAGATCCGGCCGATCGAGTACAGGCCCGAGTTGCAGGAGGAGAGCGCGGCGGTGATGACGATCATGTTCATGACATCGCCCATCCAGCCCAGGCCCATCTGGCCGAACACGGTGACGAACGGCGAGGTGCCTGCCACGTACTGGTCCGAGGGCAGCAGCATGGCCAGCAGCGTGACGGAACCGACATAGAACACCACGATGCGGAAGACCACGGCGCGGATCGCTTTGGGCACTTCCTTGGCCGGATCCTGCATTTCACCGGCCGTGATGCCGACGAGCTCAATCCCGTTGTAGGCAAAGATCACGGCGTTCAGGACCAGGATCATCACCAGCGCACCCTTGGGGAACATTCCGCCTTCGGCTGCGAAGAGGTTGTTGACCGAGGCGTGGCCGTCGCCCACCTGGGCGTTGGTGACCACCATGAAGGTGCCTACGGCCAGGAAGATGAGGATGGCGCCGACCTTGAGGCAGGACGCCCAGAATTCGAATTCGCCGAACGCCTTCACGCTCATGAGGTTCACGCCCACGAGCAGCAGCAGGGCGGCGATGGCGGTCAGTTCAACCGGCACGTTCGGGAAGAAGAACTGGAAGTACAGGCCGATGGCGATGAGCTCGGCGATGCCGGTCATGGCCCAGTTGATGAAGTACATCCAGCCGGACACATACGCGCCCTTCTTGCCGAACATTTCGCCGGCGTAGCTGACGAACGAGCCCGACGTCTGGCGGTACATGATGAGCTCGCCCAGGGCGCGCATCAACAGGTAAGCGATGACGCCGGCAATGGCGTAGGAGAAAATCAGTGCGGGGCCCGTGGAGGCCAGGCGTCCGCCGGCACCCATGAAAAGGCCGACGCCGATGGCGCCGCCCATGGCGATCATGGTGACCTGGCGGCCGCTCAGGGACTTCTTGTAGCCCTCGGCACTGAGGGTGGAGTCGACGACGGCGGATTGCGCCGTCGGGCTCTTAAGTTCTGTTGGGGTACTTTGTGGCACAACTGTTCCTTGTGGGTCGGAGTATGGCCGGCTCAGGAACGCAGAGCTATTGTCCGGATAATTCGGGTTTGTCCCTCATCTGGGGCAATTATCCGGACCAAACTCGCAAGGCGTCGAAGGTTGCGCGGCCTCCCCAGTTTACAAGGCCCGCGGAACCGTCAGTGACGCAGACAACAGTAGAAACAGGATATGCCGAATTAATTTAGCTATCTTGCGGAGGTTCGCAGAATAATATTCTGATGATTATCGATCTGGACGTCGTAGCTAGTCAGAGGTTCGGCACCGGTGGTGGAGCACCCGGTGTCCAGCCTGAAGGCGTTCTGATGCAGCGGGCACAGGACCACGTCCTGGTCGATGGTGCCGTCCGCGATCGGGCCGCCCTTGTGTGGGCAGACAGCGGACAGGGCCCGCAGGCTGCCGTCCCGGAGCCGGAACACCGCCACCTGTTCGCCGTCGACGCCGAACGCCCTCCCCTCCCCGAAGGGGACCTGGCTTACGGGGCCCAGGTTGTGGCCGGCATTCATCGGACCGGAACCTGGGGAAGCACCGTGAGCGGCAGCGAAGTGCGGAACTGACCGGGTGTGAGCGGATCGTCCCGTTCGGTCCAGGGATCCACGTAGCTGTCCACGGACGCCTGCATGGCGGCGTCCAACCCGGCTGCGAGGCCTTCCGCGTCGTCCACCACCACGGCACGGATGCGGTCAATGCCCACCCGTGGCACAAACGAGTAGGTCCGCTCGAGCCAGTTGGCGTTCTCCCGGTAGTACTGCATAAACCGGCCGGTCAGCACCTTGACTTCCTCGGGGTCCCCGACGGTGGCGAGGAGGTCGCCCTTGCGGATGTGGGCGCCGGCCGCTCCCCCGATATAGATCTCCCAGCGGCCGCCTTCCACCGCCACCACGCCCACGTCTTTGACCAGCGACTCGGCGCAGTTCCGCGGGCAGCCCGAGACGGCCAGCTTCAGCTTGGCCGGTGCCTCGATCCCTTGGAACCGCGATTCGATCTCGATGCCCAGCTTGGTGGAGTCGCCGGTGCCGTAGCGGCAGAAGTCCTTGCCCACGCAGGTTTTGACGGTACGAAAGCTCTTCCCGTACGCATAGCCGGAAGGCATGTCCAGGTCCGCCCAGACCTGTGGCAGGTCCTCCTTGGGCACGCCCAGCAGGTCGATGCGCTGCCCGCCGGTCAGCTTGATCAGCGGAATGTTGTGTTTCTCGGCGACGTCGGCAATCCGGCGCAGCTGCTGCACGGACGTCACGCCGCCCTTCATCTGCGGCACCACGGAGAACGTGCCGTCGCGCTGGATGTTCGCGTGCACGCGGTCGTTGATGAACCGGGCGTCCCGCTCGTCGATGTACTGGTCCGCGAGCATCATCTTCATGAGTGAAGCGAGGCCCATTTTGGATTTCGCGTCCTCGGCGCTGCCCGGCGCCAGCGCTGCGAACACGGCGGACACGGAGCGGAGTCCCTGTTTGCGGATGGCCGCCATCAGCGAGGTCTTGTCCAGTGGAATGCCCGGCACGTAGAAGCTGGCGGCGGGGTCCTCCTCCACCGCGCCGTCGGCAGCCCATTCCACCACCTGCTTCACCAGCAGCTTGCAGGAACCGCAGCCTTTGCCTGCCCGGGTGGCGTCCATGGCTCCGGTCAGGGTGTTGCACCCGCCCTTGACCACGTCCACGAGTGACTTCTTGCTGACGCCGTTGCAGTTGCAGACCTGGGCGTCGTCGTCGAGTTCGGCCACCCCCTGTTCCTCCGCGGGGCCGCCCAGGTCGAACATCAGCGAGATCCGCTCCTCCGGCAGGGGCAGCCCCTTGTCGAAGGCCTGGGTCAGGTAGGCCACCTTGCGGCTGTCACCGAGCAGGGTGGCGCCCACCATCTTGTTGTCCCGGATGACGATGGACTTGAACACGCCGCGGCTGGGCTCGGAGAACACGATGTGCTCGTCCGTGTCCCGCTCCGGGCCCTGCAGGCCCATGGACGCGACCTCGACGCCGGCCACCTTGAGTTTCGTGGCGATGCGGGATCCCAGGTATACCGAGGAAGTGTCAGCGCCGGTCACGTGGTCGGCGAGCACCACGGCCTGTTCCCACAGCGGTGCCACCAGGCCGTAGACCTCGCCGCGGTGCTGGACGCATTCGCCCACCGCATAGATGTCGTCCTCGTCCACCACCCGCAGCTGGTCATCCACCACGATGGCGCGTTCCACGTGCAGTCCGCTGAGCACGGCGAGATCCACGTTGGGCCGGATTCCTGCGGCCACCACCACCATGTCGCAGCTGATGTCCGGCTTGTCCCGCAGCCGGACGCCCGTGACTTTATCCGCACCCAGGACCGCGGTGGTGCGGCTTCCGGTGTGCACCCGTATTCCGAGGGCCTCCACGCTCCGCCGGAGGATGGCTCCGCCGTCGGGTCCCATCTGGGCATTCATGAGGTGGCCGCCGGAGTGCACCACGTCGACGGCGATGCCATGGCTTTGGAGCCCCCGCGCGGCTTCCAGGCCCAGGAGGCCGCCGCCGATCACCACGGCCGTGTGGTGGTGATCGTGCTGCGCGTGCTGGACCATGTTGCGGGTGTCGTCAAGGGTGCGGAACGTGAAAACGCCGGGTTTGATCGAGCCGCTGGGCGTATACAGGCCGTCCATCGGCGGCATGAACGATTGGCTGCCCGTGGCGATGATCAGCACGTCGTACGGCACCACGTGGCCGTTATTGGCGAAGACGTATTTGGTGAAGCGGTCGATCCGTTCCACCCGGACGCCTGCGTGGAGCGTGATGTCGTTGTCCTGGTACCAGTGCAGGGAGTTCAGGAAGATGTCCGTGTCGCTTTCCTCGCCGGAGAGGACGTGGCTGAGCATGATCCTGTTGTAGTTGCCGTACGGCTCGTCTCCGAACATGGTGATGGTGAACTGTTCGGCGCCGCCGCGGGCCAGGATCTCTTCCACTGCCCGGGCGCCGGCCATGCCGTTGCCGATCACCACCAGCCGACGGCGGGCGTTCGGCTTGCCCTGCGGGACCTTGCCCTTCGGAAGGGGCCCGCGCTGGCGACTATCGAGGGTTGCTGTCATCAGTGTTCCACCATGCCCAGGTCGACGACCACGAAGCCCGTGACGCCGTCCGCCGCCAGAAGGTACACCTCGATCACGGAGCCGCCCTCAATGTCCTCCACCACGCGGAGCGGCACGTGGATGTCGCTCTTGGCGCCGATGGGGAAATACCGCATGGGCACGCCGTCGCGCATCAGGACCACGGTGATCAGTTCGGAACTGGAGTTGCCGCCGCGAAAGTAGAGTGTCTGGTTGATGATTCCGTCCGGAACGAAGTGCGCGAGCTCACGGTGGATGGGAGCGGGCTTTTCAAGTCCGGCCCCCACAAAGGGGAAGACGCCCTGCAGGAAAAGGTTCTTGGTGATCACGGGACGGATCCTTTCGGCCGGCTGGGTAGGCCCGGCGGCGGACCGCGCGGGTGCTACTTGAGCGTGGGAATCACTGACTCCCTTCCATCCTGCTCCGCAGTTGTTTCGGCCCGGCGCGCAGGGAGTAACGATCCCTTAACGCAAACCTCACCGTTTTTGGGGCCGCCTTCCGTGGCCCGCACAGTCCCGGAGCTAGACGAGCGCGCCGTCCCGCATGGTGTACCGCAGCCAGCTTCCGGCCCCTCGTGCCGCACATTTGTTGAACCACTCCCCCAGGGCGCGGTCGTGGCTCACCATGATGAGCGTTCCGCCGAACTCCGACAGTGCCGCTTCCAGCTGTTCTACCAGCACGGGCGCCAGGTGGTTGGTGGGTTCATCAACCAGCATCGTTCCGTAGCCGCCGAGCAGAAGCCGGGCAAGGGCCAGCCGGCGCTGTTGACCGGCGGAAAGGCTGCCGACCGGAACGTGGAATTCGGTGGTTCGGAAGAGGCCCAGCCGCAGCAGCGCCTCGGCATGCTCGTCAATGTTGCCTCCCAGGCCGGACACGAAGGCCGGGAGAAGCCGTTGCCCGGGGCGGAGCGGCGGCTCCAGTTCCTGCTGCAGATAGCCGATCCGGCCGTGCCGTTCCACCGTGCCCGCGTCCGGCTCCAGCGTGCCCGCGAGGACGGACAGCAGCGTGGATTTACCGGCACCGTTGGGACCCGTGATCAGGATCTTTTGGCCGGCCTCCACCCGGAAATCCGTCCGTTCCAGCCGCCCGTGCACCTCAACGCCGCGGACTTCCAGCGCAGGGTCGTCGCTCTCGCCGGCGCCGGCGGTGGCGCCACCCGCGCCGGGAGCCGCTCCTTCACCGAGGCCGGACTCCCCGAGCTGCTGGAGGTCCACCGCCAGTTTCAAGGGAACCGGCGGGCGGTCCACCGGGCTGGCTTCGAGCCGGCGCAGCCGTTCCTGGGCGTTGCGGACCTTGCTGCTGGCCGCCCGCTGCCAGGTGCCGGCTTTGAAGTCGAAGCCCATTTTGTCGCCGTCGCGGCGGCGGGCGTAGCCCATCTTCCCGGCTACGGTGTCCGCCTGAAGCCGTTCGGCGGCCATCGCGTCCAGCCAGCCGCGGTATTGCTGCACCCAGCGCTCACGCTCTGCGGCCTTCTCCCGCAGGTACCCTTCGTAGCCGTTCCCGTAGCGGTTGACGGCGCACCGTTCGGCGTCCACCTCGATGATGGAGGACGCCACCGTGCGCAGCAGCGCCCGATCGTGGGAAACCACGACGACGGTCCCCCGGTAGGCGGCCAGCCGCGCCTCGAGCCAGGCCGTTCCGCTGGCGTCCAGATGGTTGGTTGGTTCGTCGAAGAGGAGGATGTCCGCGGGATCTGCGAGCACACAGGCCAGCGCCACCCGGTGCTGCTCACCGCCGGAGAGCGAACCCAGCGTCCGCCGCCGGTCCAGCCCGCCCAGTCCAAGGCGGTCCAGTGCCGCTTCCACCCGCGACTCCGCGGCATAGCCTTCCCGGAGCTGGTACTGGGTCTGCAGGTTGCCGTAGCGTTCCAGCAGCTCCTCGTCGGCATCGGCCAGGCCGGCTTCCAGGCCGTCCAGCTCCGCCTCCAGGGCGCGGAGTGACGCCAGCGCGTCGTCGACGGCGTCGCCCACGGTGAACGTCGCCGGCAGGCCAGTGGTCTGGGCCAGGTAGCCGACGCGGCCGTGGCTGACGGCAGTGCCTTCGTCCGGGGCCTCGATCCCGGCCAGGATGCGGAGCAGGGTCGATTTTCCCGCGCCGTTCTCGCCGACGACGGCCACATGTTCGCCGGCACCGATGGAGAGATGGACGTCGGTAAAAAGCCGGCGGTCGCCGTAGCCATGGGTGACGCCGGTCAGGGAAAGATGTTCAGTCAAGGGAAAAGTCCTAACGGGGTCCGAAGAAATGGGCGCTGCTGGTTAGGACTTCATCGCTCCAGCCTGCCCGGCCGGGCCCCCCGCGTCAAGCGCCGCCGTCGGAGTCCCCAGACTGCGAGCGCTACCGCCGGAGTCCTCAGACTGCGAGCGCTACCGCTTTCCTGCGCCGGGCCTTCGCCAGCCGGGTGCCGATCAATCCCTGGCGCGGGCTGAAGAGGTAGACCGCGGCGAACACCACACCCTGGGTGAGCACCACCATCGCGCCCGAGGCGGTGTCGAGGTAGTAGCTCAGGTAGATGCCGGTGATCGAGCACACCGCCGAGATCACGGGGGCGATCACCAGCATGCGGGAGAAGCGGTCCGTCAGCAGGTACGCCGTGGCTCCGGGGATGATCAGCATGGCCACCACCAGCACGACACCCACGGTCTGCAGGGCCACCACAGAGGTCAGCGCCAGCAGGCCCAGCAGCAGCGCCCCCAGCCGCTTCGGTGACAGGCCGATGGCGTGGGCGTGCGTGGGGTCGAAGGCGTACAGCGTCAGGTCCCGGCGCTTGAGGATGAGGATGGCGAACGCCACCACGCCCAGCACCAGCACCTGGATGAGGTCCGGAATGCTGACGCCCAGCAGGTTGCCAAAGATGATGTGGTTGAGGTCGGTCTGGCTCGGCGTGACGGAGATGAGCACCAGGCCCAGGGCGAACAGCGAGCTGAACACGATGCCGATCGCGGCGTCCTCCTTGACCCGGCTGGTGTTCCGGACCACCCCGATCAGGGTGACGGCGATCAGCGCGAAGACCAGCGCCCCGATCGCGAACGGCGCCCCGACGATGTAGGCCAGGACGACGCCGGGCAGCACGGCGTGGGAGACGGCGTCGCCCATGAGCGACCAGCCGATGAGCACCAGCCAGCAGCTCAGCACGGCACAGACGATGGCCGCGAGCGCCGTGGTGATGATGGCGCGCACCATGAAGTCGTAGCTCAAGGGTTCAAGCACGAGGTCGAAGAGGTCCATGGCTTAGTTCCTGCCCTGTTGCCGGAAAAGGTCCGTGGCTGGAAGGTCCGGGATTGGACGGTCCGTAGCTGGGAGGTCCCGGTTGAGGACGTCCAGGCCGAAGGCCATGGCCAGGTGCTCGGGCTGCAGGACCACCTCGGGCGGGCCGTGCATGAGGACCTTGCGCATCAGCAGCACGGCTTCGTCGCAGAGCTGGGGCAGGGCGTGGAGATCGTGGGTGGAGATGAGGATGGTGCAGCCGTCCGAGGCGAGTTCACGCAGCAGGCGCGTGATGGTGGCTTCTGAGCGCTTGTCCACCCCGGCGAACGGCTCGTCCAGGAGCATCATGGTGGCACCCTGGGCTATGCCGCGGGCCACGAACGCGCGCTTCTTCTGGCCGCCGGACAGCTGGCCGATCTGCCGGTTCGCGAACTCGGACAGTTCCACCCGGTCCAGCGCGAGGTCGACGGCCTCGCGGTCGGCCTTGGAGGGGCGGCGGGTGAAGCCCTGGTGCCCGTAGCGGCCCATCATCACCACGTCGCGGACGGACAGCGGGAACTGCCAGTCGACGTCTTCGCTTTGCGGGACGTAGCCGATTCCCCCTTCCTTGCGGGCCTTGGCAGGTGACGCTCCGTTGATGAGGACGCGGCCGGCGTCGGGCTTGATCATTCCCATGATCACCTTGAACAGCGTGGACTTGCCGGAGCCGTTCATGCCGATCAGGCCGCAGATCCGGGCGGGGTCCAAGGTCAGGGACGCGGCATCCAGCGCCAGGACCTCCCCGTAGTGGACCGTGACGTTTTCAACCAGGATGGCCGGGCTGCTCATGATGCCGCCCCCGCCTGAGCACCAGCGAGTGCTTCGGTGATGATCCTGGAGTCGTGCCGGATCAGGTCCAGGTACGTGGGCACGGGACCGTCCGCCTCAGACAGGGAATCGACGTAGAGCACTCCGCCGAATTTCGCTCCCGTGGCTCCCACCACCTGGCGCATGGGGGCGTCGGACACCGTGGACTCGCAGAAGACAGCCGGGACCTTGTTGGCCTTGACGAATTCGATGGCCCGGGCGATCTGCTGCGGCGTGGCCTGCTGCTCGGCGTTGACGGCCCAGATGTAGACCTCCTTGAGGCCTGCGTCGCGGGTCAGGTAGGAGAAGGCGCCTTCACAGGTCACCAGGGCACGCTGTGCCTCGGGGACGGTTGCGAGCTTCTGCACCATCTCGTCCTTCACGGCCTGCAGTTTGGCCTTGTAGGCGGCACCGTTGGCCTCGAAGGTGGAGGCATTGTCCGGATCGAGCTTGGAGAAGGCCTTCACCATGTTGTCCACGTAGATCTGCACGTTCACCGGCGACATCCACGCGTGCGGGTTCGGCTTGCCCTGATAGGAGTCTTCGCTGATGGACATCACCTTCACGCCCTCGCTCACCACGGCGTGCGGAACATCCAGGCCCTCGACGAACTGGGCGAACCAGGCCTCCAGGTTCAGCCCGTTGTCCAGGATCAGGTCCGCCTTGGAGGCCTTCCGGATGTCCCCGGGCGTGGGCTCATAGCCGTGGATTTCGGCGCCGGCCTTGGTGATGGATTCGACCTGCAGCTTGTCCCCTGCCACGTTCTGCGCCACGTCGGCCAGCACGGTGAAGGTGGTCAGCACCACGGGCTTCTCATCGCCTGGGCCCTGGCCGGGGGCGGCACCCCCGCACGCGGTGAGGGACAGGCAAAGGGAAAGGGCGACGGCGGCGGCCCCAGCAGAGCGAAGGACCCCGGTTCGGCGGACTACTTTGGCGCACCGAAACAGAAATTTAGGCATACCGAATATTCTACCCGGCGCCGGAAGTCCGCTGCAACGCCGGGGTCCAGCTCCACCCGCTGACTCGCACATGGCGTCGCCTTTTGCCGTTTTCACCACGTCAACTGCCAGGCAGTTGGGGAAGCTAGGCTGGAACCATGGGAACAGCTGTCCGCAATTCCCCGGCGCCACAGCCGGAGCTCTACCGTTTCTCTGCGCTCGATTACACCACCGTGGGGCTGTACGTGGCTGTCGCTGCGCTTTTTGCCGTTGCGGGCCCGCTGTTGCAGCCGCTGCTGCTTCAGCTGTCCCCGGACCCCACCACGGCCGTGTACTCGGTCAACCTGCTGTTCTACGGCGGCGTGGGAATCCTGGCCGTGGCCGCCGCCCGCCGCGTTGCCTCCCGCGACCTGCGCGTGCTGGCCACCAGGCCCTGGTTCACGCTCATCATGATTCCGGTGGCAGTGGTGGCCATGCTGATCCTGACGGCCATCCTGGTGGCACTTACCGGGCCCGTGCAGGGCTCCGCCAACCAGGCCAACGTGCAGGCACTCGTGCAGCAGGTTCCGCCGTGGCTGATCGTCCCCCTGCTGGTCATTGTGGGTCCGTTCGTGGAGGAGTACATCTTCCGACACCTGCTGATCGGCAAGCTGAGCCGGCGGGTGAACATCTGGGTGTGCTGTGTCCTCTCCACTTTCCTCTTCGCGGCACTGCACATCGTAGGCCAGGAAACCCTGACCCTGCCCGTGCTGATGCCGTACCTGGCCATGGGCGCCACCCTGGTGTTTGTGTACGTGTGGACCGGGAAGAACCTGATGTTCTCCTACTTCGTCCACGCCGCAAAGAACCTGCTGGCAGTGGTGTTCATCTACGCCATCCCGCCCGAACTGATGGAACAGCTGCAGCAGGTCCAGCCCTAAACGCGGACATCCCGCGTCGAGGGTGGCAGATCACGGCAGTTCCAGGCGGAAACACCGCCGCTAAGTGCGCACTCGCGGGGCACCTGCAGCCCCCGAACCGTCCTCCAGCCCCTTTCGGCGGGGACGCCGCCGTCGTAGTTTTGACCCATGGGACTCAACATTCAGATAGCAATCGACTGCCGGAACCCGCACGAACTCGCCGACTGGTGGGCGGAAACCCTGGACTGGGCGGTGGAGCCCCAGGACGAGGCGTTCATCCGGTCCATGATCGACCAGGGCTATGCCACCGAAGCCGAGACCAAGTCGCACAACGGCAAGCTTGTCTGGGCGACCGGCGCCGCCATCCGCCCGGTGGAAGAAATCGACGCCAAGGCACCCGCCCGCCGCATGCTCTTCCAGACCGCACCGGAGGAAAAGACCGTCAAGAACCGCGTGCACTGGGACGTCCGCCTTGAGGGCAAGGACAAGGATGTGGCCCGCCAGGAGCTCGAAGCGCGGGGTGCAACGTTCCTCTGGACGGCCAGCCAGGGGCCGCATTCGTGGCACACCATGGCGGACCCGGAAGGCAACGAGTTCTGCATCAGCTGAGGCGATTACTAGACTCGGTCTGTGAGCAACGTATTCCCAGCCAAGGTATCCGACGTCTTTGACCCCACCCGGTGGCGCACCGTGGCCGGCTTTGACGACTTCCAGGACATGACGTACCACCGGCAGGTGGAGCGGGATGCGGACGGCGCGGTGCTGCGGGACCTCCCCACGGTCCGCATTGCCTTCAACCGCCCGGAGGTCCGGAACGCGTTCCGCCCCGGCACGGTGGATGAGCTCTACCGCGCCATGGACCACGCCCGGATGACCCCCAACGTGGCCACCGTGCTGCTCACCGGCAACGGGCCCTCGCCCAAGGACGGCGGGCACTCGTTCTGCTCCGGCGGTGACCAGCGGATCCGCGGGCGGGACGGCTACCGCTACGCAGAGGGCGAGACCAAGGAAACCATCGATCCTGCCCGTGCCGGCCGGCTCCACATCCTGGAAGTCCAGCGGCTCATGCGAACCATGCCCAAGGTGGTCATCGCTGTCGTCAACGGCTGGGCCGCCGGCGGCGGGCACTCGCTGCACGTGGTCTCCGACCTCACCATCGCCTCGCGCCAGCACGGCAAGTTCAAGCAGACGGACGCCACGGTGGGAAGTTTCGACGCCGGGTACGGCTCCGCGCTGCTGGCCCGCCAGATCGGCCAGAAGGCCGCGCGGGAGATCTTCTTCCTGGCCCGGGAATACTCGGCCGAGGACATGGTGCGGATGGGCGCCGTGAACGAGGCCGTGGACCACGAACGGCTCGAGGACGTCGCACTGGAATACGCGGCGGACATCGCCCGGCAGTCGCCGCAGGCCATCCGGATGCTCAAGTTCGCCTTCAACCTGGCCGACGACGGCCTGGCCGGGCAGCAGGTGTTCGCCGGCGAAGCGACCCGGCTGGCCTACATGACCGATGAGGCCGTGGAGGGCAAGGAAGCCTTCCTCGAGAAGCGCGATCCCGACTGGTCGCAGTTCCCGTATTACTTTTAGCCCGTCCTACTCCGAAGGCAGCCCCGTGACTTCCCAGCCCCCGAACATCGAACCCGCACTTAAGGCGCTGGCGGATGCCCTCCATGGTGAGGGACCCGCCGTCGAACTTTCCGCCGACGCCGGCGGGAATGTTGTGGTCTCCGCCGTGGAAACGCCGGGGTATGAGGATGCCGCCGTGGTGGTGCGCACTTCCGGTTCCACGGGTGTGCCCAAGGCGACGGTCCTCACCGTGGACGCCCTGGCGGCCTCCTCCGTGGCAACCGCCTTCGCGCTCAAGGGCGAAGGCCAGTGGCTGCTCGCCCTCCCCCTGCAGTATGTGGCCGGGGTCCAGGTCCTGGTGCGTTCCCTCTTCGCCGGCACCCGGCCGTGGGCCATGGACCTCTCGGACGGGTTTACGCCGGAGGCGTTTACCGCGGCCGCGCAGGAACTCACGGACAAGATCCGCTTCACCTCGCTGGTTCCCACGCAGCTGCAGCGGCTGCTGGATTCGCCGTCGGCCGAGACGCTGGCCGTTCTGCGCCGGTTCAACGGCATCCTGCTGGGCGGCGGGCCCGCTTCGCCCGAGCTGCTGGCCGCTGCCCGCGATGCCGGCGCCCGGGTGATCACCACCTACGGCTCCGCGGAAACCTGCGGCGGCTGCGTGTACGACGGCTTCCCGCTCGAGGACGTGCTGGCCCGGGTGGACGGGGACGGCCGGATCCTGCTGGGCGGCGCCACCCTGGCCGCCGGGTACCTCCACGAGCCCGGCCTCACTGCCGAGGCCTTCTTCGAGGAGGACGGCATCCGCTGGTACCGCACCAGCGACCTCGGCTCCATCGACGCCACCGGCAGGCTCACCGTTCTGGGCAGGGCCGACGACGTCATCATCACCGGAGGCGTGAAGGTTTCCGCTACGCACGTCCAGGCAGAGCTGGAAAAGCTCGACGGCGTGCTGGCGGCTTTTGTTGCCGGCGTCCCCTCGGCGGAGTGGGGCCAGGCCGTGGCCGCCTACGTCGCTGTGGAGGACAGCTCCCCCGCCGGCGTCGAAAGCTTCACCGCCAGGCGGCACGACGTCCTGGGCGTTTTGGGTGCCTTGGCGCCGAAAACCGTCCTCGCGGCCGGTGAACTCATGATGCTCCCCAACGGCAAACCGGACCGGCTGGGCATGACTGTTCAGCTGGACGCCCTGCATCAGGGAAAATAGAGAAGCCCCTCTCCGGACTGAAGCCGGGAACACACACCTTTTCGGCGGGTGGAACCCGCCTGCCAGACCGAACCGAACAACGAACCACATCGGAGTACTGACCGTGGCTACAGCCGCACAATGGATCCAAGGCGCCCGACCGCGCACCCTGCCGGCTGCCATCGCACCGGTCCTGATCGGCACCGCCGCGGCCTTCGACCTGGACGCGTTCAAGCCCCTCAACGCCATCCTGGCCGCACTGGTGGCGCTGCTGCTCCAAGTGGGCGTCAACTACGCCAACGATTACTCGGACGGCATCCGCGGCACTGACGAGGACCGGGTGGGCCCGCTCCGCCTGGTGGGCTCCGGTGCCGCGAAGCCGGAAATGGTGAAGCGCGCGGCATTCGCCGCATTCGGCGCGGCCATGCTGTTCGGCCTGGTCCTGGTGCTTATCACGCAGGCGTGGTGGCTGATTCTGGTGGGACTGGGCTGTGTCCTGGCCGCCTGGGGCTACACCGGGGGCAAGAACCCCTACGGCTACATGGGCCTGGGCGACGTGTTCGTGTTTGTGTTCTTCGGCCTGGTGGCGACGCTCGGCACCACCTACACGCAGGCGGGACAGATCAGCCTGCCTGCCGTCATCGGCGCGATCGGCACGGGGCTGATCGCCTGCGCGCTCCTGATGGCAAACAACGTCCGGGACATCCCCACAGACACGCAGGCCGGCAAGAAAACCCTGGCCGTGCGGCTGGGCGACAAGCACGCCCGCGAAAGCTACGTCCTGATGCTCGCCGTCGCCATCCTGCTGGTGGTCGTCCTGGCGCCGGGGCGTCCGTGGGTACTCATCGTGCTGCTGCTGATACCCGCCAGCCTGATGCCGTCATGGCTGATGATCAACGGCCGGAAGCGCAAGAGCCTCATTCCGGTCCTGAAGCAGACGGGCCTGATCAACCTGGGCTACAGCGTGCTGTTTTCCCTGGGCCTGGTGCTCAGCCACGGCCTCTAGGGTCAGGCTTCCTTGCGGGGAGACTCTGTGCGAAGCGCTTCCGTGCGGGGAATTTCGGAACGGACGGTGATGTCCGGGTTCGCGTCCACCAGGGTGTCCTCGGCGTCCGCGTCTTCAACCTCTCCTGCGCTGCGGATGGGCTTGGCCCGGCCGGAGAACCGCTCGTGCAAGGTGGCCGTGGCGGCGTCGCGCTGCTTCTGGAAGAACAGGTAGCTGATGGCGAAGGCGATCAGTCCGGCGCATACTGCGGAAAGCAAAATGCCGATTTGGAGGACGCTGAACAGCACGAACAGCGGCACAAAGAGTGCCAGTCGGATCAGGGAGTATTTCATAAAGGCCACAGTCCAAGTTTAGCCGTCCGGCGCCTGCGCCCCTGACGGTAGACTGGTGGTATGCCCCGTGTATTGGTCGCCGTTGCCGTTCTAGCCATATTCGTCTATGGCCTCGTGGACGTGATCCGGACTGACAAGCACCTCACCAGGGGCATCTCCAAGACAGCCTGGATCGTCGTCATGGTTGTCCTTCCCGTAGTGGGAGCGGCACTGTGGTTCATCATCGGACGGCCGCGCGGAAGCCGCCCGGCCCCGCAGTCGTACAGCCACATGACGGCACCGGATGATGACCCCGATTTCCTGCGCAACCTGGAAATCCGCCGCCGCAACCAGGCTGAAGCGGACCGCCTCAAGAAGCTCAAGGAAGAGCTCGAAGCCAAGGAACGCAAGACCAACGGAGGCGCCTCCGGCACGGGCACAGCTGAGGGCAAGGGGAAGCCGAACGGCAACCACCGTGGCGACAACCACCCCGAAGAATCGCACCACCCCGAAACCGACGCGCACGGCACCGACGAGGTCAAGTAAGCCCTTCCCCGATCGCGCCTGCGCCCCGGTCCCCTCACACCGTTGCCCGGCCGCGCCTCCGGCCCGCGACTCCTCACCGCGGCTCCTCTGCCCGCGGTTCCAGCCCGCGCCCCCGGCCCGCGGCTCCTCTGCGATTTGCCACTTTTGGCCGCTAAACCTCGCGCAGAGCGGCCAAAAGCGGCAAAGGGCCAGGTCAGAGTGCGGCGCGAGCAGAAAGCGGCGCACGGCCCGCCCGCCCAAACATTCCGGACCCTCACTTGTCCTCCACACCGACGTCGGATTGTGGATACCCGCTATACCCGCACGCCACCGGGACACAATGCTCCTATGCGCCGTCCACCAGAGCTCCCCGAGGCCCTCCGCCACCGGCCCTTCACACTGGAGCAGGCCCGATCAGCAGGCCTGACCCCGCGCCGGTTACGCGCCGGCGACCTGGTGCGGCCCTGTACCGGGGCACGGGTTTCAGCAGCGGCGGAGGAAACCCTGCTGCTCCGCGTCGCTGCCGTTGGCGCGGTCACTGGTGCAATTGCCAGCCATCTTTCGGCAGCCCTGCTCTGGGGATTTCCGTTGCCCTTGGCCTGCCGAAACAGGGACGAGATCCATCTGACCTTGCCCGTGGGCAGGCGGGCCCTCCGGCGCACGGGAGTTATCGGCCACCAACTGGATCTGGAACCCGCGGAAATCACAGCGGGCACACACGTGCAATGCACCTCTGCCCTGCGAACCTGGTTCGATCTTGCCGGAATGCTTGAGCTCGAGGACCTGGTAGCCGCCGGTGATTTCCTGCTCCGGCGGAGGAATCCGCTGTCCACCCTTGCCGAGCTTGACGGCTTCCTGGCTGCCAAGGCGGCCAAGCCCGGTTACCGTAAGGCTATGCGGGCCCGTGTCCTGTTGCGGGCCAACACCGACTCAGCCAAGGAGACGGAAGTCAGGCTGATGCTGCGCCGCTACGGTCTTCCCGAGCCTGCCATCAACGTACCCATGTTCGATGAAACGGGCCGGTGGATCCAGGACCCGGACATGTCCTACGAGCGCGAGAAAGTGGCCATCCAGTACGACGGTGCGCATCACACTTCGGCCGTCCAGCGGCGGAGCGATATCTTCCGCGACGAGAATGCGCGGGAGGCAGGTTGGCGGGTGGTGGTGTTGACCCAGGCTGACCTCGACGTACTCGCGCCCGGCATGGAGCCGCGCGCCGTCACGCGGGTCCGCAAGGCCCTCGTGGAACGGGACTGGGCACCGGAGCCGGCCAGCCGTCGTCGCCGTTGACCTGGCGCAGCTCATCGCCCCTTTGCCACTTTTGGCCGCTAAGCCCGGGGCTTAGCGGCCAAAAGTGGCAAATCGTGCGTCAAGGAGCGGCGTCAAGGAGCGCGTGCGCCCGGGCCGCGAGTCGGCCCGAAGTCCCGAGCCGCGCGGCGTCACCGGAGTCCTGCGCCCGCCTACAGACCCGAGTAGGAGTGCAGGCCGTTGAAGAACTGGTTGACGATGGTGAAGTTGAAGATCACACAAAGGTAGCCCACGATCGACAGCCATGCGGCACGGGTGCCGGTCCAGCCGCGTGTGGCGCGGGCGTGCAGGTAGCCTGCGTAAACCACCCAGATGACGAAAGTCCACACTTCCTTGGTGTCCCAGCCCCAGAAGCGGCCCCAGGCCTTTTCGGCCCAGATGGCGCCGAACATCAGGGTGAACGTCCAGCCCACGAACGCGATTGCGTTGATGCGGTAGGACAGGTTTTCCAGGCTCAGCGCGGACGGTACCAGGCGCATGAAGCCCAGCTTGTCCTCGCCGCCGGCCGCGATGGCCTTCTGCCGGTGCGCCTGGACAAGCTGCAGGGCGGACATCGCGAACGTCAGTGTGAAGAGCGCGGACGACATCACGGCGATGGACACGTGGATGATCAGCCAGTAGCTCTGGAGCGCCGGCACCAGGTGGCCCACGGGCGTCCAGTAGGCCACGGACGCCGCGACCAGCATGATGATGGCCAGGCCGATCACGAACGTTCCCAGGAAGCGCAGGTCGCGGCGGATCAGCACCAGCAGGAAGACGGCAACAGCCACGAAGGCGCCGGTGGTGAGGAACTCGTACATGTTGCCCCACGGCACCCGGCCCGCACCAAGGGCACGCGTGACCACACCGGCGGCGTGGATCGCGGCGCCCAGCACCGTCAGGGCAACGGCAACGCGGGCGGGAACGCGGCGTTCAGCGGCATAGCGCATGTCGCCGTCGGCCGTCTGCCCGGCGCCTGAACCGGTCGTTTTGGACGCCCGGCCGGTAGCCGACGACGGCCGCTCGGCGCGGCCGGCCGGTCCGCTGACGTCCGAAGCGGCACGGTCGACGTCGGCATGGCTGGCATCGGCACGCTCAACAAAGGCTCCGGCCCCCACGCCGGCGCCCACCGGAACCTTGGCGGCGGCGGAGGCCGACGCCTGCGCCGCGGCGGCGGCTTTGAGGTCAATAGCCCGGAGCGCCTTGCTGCTCTTGGCCAGGTCCCAGGCGAAGGCGATAAAGGCAACAGTGTACGTGCCGGCGGCCAGCAGCATAAAGAGCTCGCTGTACTGGCCCATGGTTTCGTTGATGGGGAACATTACTGGTCCTTCTTCGACTCGGCTGAGCCTGCTGTTGACTGGATGAAGTCTTCTGTGCGCGATTCCGTGGAGGCTTCGTTGGGAACAGTGCCTGAAGACGCACTGTCCGCCGGGCCATTATCCCCCTGCCCGCTGTGAGCTTTCTGGGAGTCCAGGCCCCATTCGTCCGCCAGCAGTCCACGGATCGTCTCCGCTTCGGCCGCGAGGCGGTGGTCTTCGCCGCGGGCCAGGAGCCCGTACTCCACCATGGTGCGGCCATCGGGGTGCGATCCCGTGCGGACCCAGACCCGGCGGCGGTTCACATACAGGGATGTCACCAGCCCGGCCACGGCGAGCAGCGCGAAAATCAGGGCGTACAGCTGGCCCGGGTTGTGGTGGATGTCCACGCCGATGTAGCGCTTCACGCCGTCGAAGCTGATGGAGCCTTTGCCGTCCGGGAGCGTGTAGGTGCTGCCGGGAGCCAGGGTGATGCCTCCGGCGTCGAGGTTCCGGGCGTTGAGCGGCGTCAGCTTCTTCACGTCGAGCTCGAAGACGTTCTGCGGGGAGCCCGCGTCGAGCCCGAGGTCGCCGAAGTACGAGTTCAGGGTGAGCTGCGGGTTGATCAGCTCGGGGTCCCCGCTGAAGGACACGCCTTCCTCGGTAACGAAGGCGGTGGGCAGGAAGAACCCGGCGAAGCCCAGCTGATCCGGCTTGGCGTCGGGAACCTTGATCACCACGGAAGAGTAATAGTTGTCGCCCTGCAGCTTGGCCACCACCGGGCCCTGCATGGCGACGTTGCCGGCGCCGTCGCGGATGGTCACCACGGGGGCGTAGCCGTTGCCGGTGAGGTAGATGCTGGTGCCGCCCAGGCTGACGGGATCGTTGACCTTCAGCACCTGCTTCTCCGCCGGCGCGTCCGGAGTTTCCCGGGTGGTCACGTCCGCTTTGAAGTCGATGGGCTGCCCGAACTTGCCCTTGGACTCACGGTCAAACGTGATCTGGAACTTGTCCAGCTGGATGGAGTACGGCTGGAGCTGGCTGCTCTGGAAGTTGGTGCCGGGGGTGAACTGGTCGTAGCCCACCAGGGTGTTCACGAAGGTGTCGCCCTCCACCAGGATCCGCTGCCCGCTGTACCCGAACAGGCCGCCGGCGGCCACGGACACCAGCACGCCGATCAGCGAGGTGTGGAACACCAGGTTCCCCACTTCCCTCAGGAAGCCGCGCTCGGCCCCCAAAGAGGGCCGCGCGCCGTCGTCGTCCCTGACATCCACGCGGTAACCGCGCTTCTTCAGCTTCGCGGCAGCGTCAGCAATAGCGCGCGACGCCGGGATCCCGGCGTCCGCGGGGATCACCAGTGTGCCGTACTCGGGCAGGCGGGAGAGCCTGGCCGGAGTGCGCGGTGGCTGGGAGCGCATTGCCTTGTAGTGGGCAATCGCCCGGGGAACCACGCAGCCGATCAGCGAGATGAACAGCAGGATGTAGATGGCGGAGAACCAGGCGGAGGAGTAGACGTCGTAGAGCTGGAGGGAGTCCAGGATCTTGCCGTACTCGGGGTGGTCCTTGATGTACTGCGTGACGATGGAGGGGTTCGCCGGACGCTGCGGAAACAGGGACCCGGGTACCGCGGCAACGGCCAGCAGCAGCAACAGGAACAGCGCGGTGCGCATGCTGGTCAGCTGGGTCCAGGCCCACCGGAGCATGCCCTTGAGTCCCAGCGCAGGAAGGGCGGCTTCCGCCTTGGCCTTGGCCACGGGGGTCGCTGCCGCGTTGTCGGGGGAAGCGTTCTCCGCTTTGTCTGCAGGAGCAGGTCTCTTCTTTTCGTTCACTCGCTCGCTCATCAGATCGGCAATTTCACATCGGTTTGGAACCAGTACTGCAGCCCGGAAACCCAGGCACCCCATACCCCGCTGGCCATCAGCAGGCCGAGGACCACCAGGATTCCCCCGCCGATCCGCTGGATGGCGAGCCGGTGCTTGCGGAAGAAGGACATCACTCCGACGCCGCGGCGCACGGCCAGGGCAATCAGCAGGAACGGGATGCCCAGGCCCAGGCTGTAGACGAAGGCAAGGAACGCGCCCTTGGCGGCGGAGGACCCCCCGGACATGCTGAGCAGCTGGACCGCGGAGTACGTGGGCCCGATGCACGGCGCCCACCCCAGTCCGAAGGTGATGCCCAGCAGCGGTGCGCCCCATAGCCCGGCAGGGGGTTTGGCGTGGATCTTGGCGTCCCGCTGCAGCCAGCTGAAGCCGCCCATGAACACCACGCCCATGATGATCACGAGGATGCCCAGCACCTGGGTGATCCAGGCGTTCTGGCCGCCGCTGATCATGGATCCCAGCTGTCCGAACGCTCCGCCCAGCAGGACGAAGATCACCGAGAAGCCGAGCACGAACAGGCCGATTCCGGCCAACATCCGGCCGCGCTTCTGCTTCTCCAGGTCCACGCCCGTCAGTCCGGTGACATAGCCCAGGTAGCCCGGAACCAGCGGCAGGACGCACGGCGATAGGAAGGAGACGAGTCCGGCGAGCAGTGCCACGGGAATGGCAAGCAGCAGGGAACCGTTCAGGATGGCTTCGGCGAAGGGGCTGTTCACGGTGTGGGCGCCGCCGTTACTCTGCCACGGCGGCGGTAATGAGGGCCTTGAGCGTGCCCTTTTGGATTTCGCCCAGGACCCGGGACGCTACCCGGCCCTGCTTGTCCAGCACCAGCGTGGTGGGGACGGCCCCGGGAGGAACCAGCCCGGAGACGGCCAGGAGTACGCCGCCGTCCTTGTCATTGAAGCTGGGGTAGGTCAGGTTGAAGGTCTTGTCGAATGCCTCGGCGGCGGCCTTCTCATCGCGGAGGTTCACGCCGTAGAACTGCACGCCCTGCTCCTTGAATTCCTGGTGGAGGGCTTCCAGCGACGGGGCTTCGACACGGCACGGCGCACAGGCAGCGAACCAGAAGTTGAGCACGGTCACCTTGCCGACGAAGTCCGCGGGTTCCACGGCGGTGCCGTCGAAGAGAGTCCCCTTGATGGTGACGGCGGATTTCCGGTCGGCAGCGGCGAATTCGGTCACGGAGCCGTCACCGGCCACATAGTTCTTGTTGTCCCCGGCCTTGGCCTGTTTCGCCAGTGCATCCTCCTGGGCGCACGCGGAAAGCCCCAGGGTAAGGGCGGCCAGCCCCAGGCCGCCCGCGGCCAGGACACTGCGGCGCGAGGCGGAGCGCATCACGTCATCACCTGCATTGCGGGATTTGAATCCGGCCACCGTCAGGCCCCCGGAGTGTTTGAAGCGCCGGGCAGGAGTGCGGCAGCAGGCTCGCTGTATTCCACGCGGAGCAGGGTGCCGTCGTCGTCGAACACCAGGGAGGTGATGGACGTCAGGGTGCACTCGCGCTTGCGCGGGTCATGCCAGAGAGGCTTGCCTTCGGCGCTCAGGCGGGTGGACCAGATGGGGAGCTGGTGGCTGACCAGGATTGCCTCGGCCTGGTCGCCACCCAGCTCGATGGCACGGCGGCGGGCGTCCTGCACCGCGGCGATGACGCGGGCCGCCTGGTCCTTGTACGGCTCACCCCAGGACGGGACAAACGGGTTGCGCAGGTACGGCCAGTGCTTGGGCTTGAGGAGCTCGGCCTTGTTGACCCGGGTGCCTTCGAAGTGGTTGCCGGCTTCGATGATGCGGGCCTCGGTGTGGATTTCGAGGTTCAGCGCGTCTGCAATGGGCAGGGCGGTTTCCTGCGCGCGGGTAAGCGGCGAGGCCACCAGGTGCACGATCTTAGCCCCGCCGGCCACGCGGTCGCTGAAGTGCGCAGCGAGCGTCCTGGCCATCTGCTGCCCGAGTTCGGAGAGGTGGAATTCCGGCAGCCGTCCGTAGAGGATGCCGTCCGGATTATGGACCTCGCCGTGACGAAGGAGATGAACAGTGGCTTGGGGCATGTGTACCAGTTTCTCAAAGATGTCGGGCGATCTGAAATCTTCTACAAGAAGTAGAACTGAGAAGTTTTGAAGAATGTTCCCCGGAGTTGGAATAAAAGATGCAAATGCATGTTTATACTGGGTGAAGCAGTTAGTTGAGACTTCAACCAAGACGTCTCGGCTGGCGATCAGATGTCCTTCCGCAAGAGACTTTCCATCCAAGATCACAAGGAGCAACACCATGGCACTGCCCGCCAACACCACCACCGGCACCTGGACCCTCGACAACTCGCACAGCGAAATCGGCTTCACCGTACGCCATGCAGGGATCAGCAAGGTCCGCGGCCAGTTCAAGGACGCCGCAGCCACCCTGGAACTTTCCGAGAACGTTGCCGACTCCAAGGTCAACGCCACCATCCAGACCGCCAGCTTCGACTCGGGCGACGCCAACCGCGACGGCCACGTCCGCGGTGAAGACTTCTTCGACGTCGAGAAGTTCCCGGAAATCTCCTTCGTTTCCAACGCGATCGTGCCCAAGGGCGACGCCTACGAACTCCAGGGCGATCTGACCATCAAGGGCGTCACCCGCCCCGTGGCGCTCGAAACTGAGCTCCACGGTGTGGCCGTGGATCCCTTCGGCAACACCCGCGCCGGCCTCACCGCCGAAACCACCATCAGCCGCAAGGACTTCGGCCTGACCTGGAACGCTGTCCTCGAAGCCGGTGGCGTGCTGGTCAGCGACAAGGTTGCCATCAACCTCGAGCTCGCGTTCATCGCACCTGCCGCATAGTTTCTTCGCTTCGTAGCTGCTCAGCACCCCGCTCCGCCACCACGACGGAGCGGGGTGCTGCGTTTAACGCGGCCGCTTACGCCGCGCGGCCAAATCGGCCCGCCAGAATACCTCCTCCGAATGATCCACCGCCGGGCCGGAGCGCGGTACGGTTGAACCAAACCATGCTGGGGGCAGGGAACCGTTACTGATCCCGGTACCCGTTTAATCAGTAGTCGACCCGCAAAGGACCAACTATGAGCACGCCTCCAGCAAACCCGGCCAACCCGAACGAACCTGAAAACGGAAAGCCCGGCCCCGACGCCCCCCAGTACGGGCAGAACGCACCGGAATCCCCCGCAGCGCCGCAGTACGGGCAGCAGCCTCCGGCAACACCCCAGTACGGGCAGAACGCGCCACAGTATGGCCAGCAGCAGTACGGCCAGCAGCCCTCCGCAGCACCCCAGTACGGCCAGAACGCACCGCAATACGGCCAGCAGCAGTACGGCCAGCAGCCCCCTGCCGCACCCCAGTACGGGCAGCAGCCGGCCTTCGGACAGGCGCCGCAGCAGTACGGCCAGTCCCCGTATGCCCAGTACCCGTCCGAACAGCCGCAGGGTGGCGCCGCGGGCGGCGTGCCGAAAATGGTCAACAACGCGTTCTGGATGATCATCGCAGCGGGCGTCCTGTACGTCATTTCCATGCTGGTGGCCATTCCCGCCCTGAACGATCCCGCCATGCGGAGCCAGTTCGAGGACCAGATGAGGGCCAGCGGGGCGGACGTCGACTTTGAGTCCATCAAGGGTCTTGTGATCGGCATGATGGTGGTCATCGGCCTCATCGGCGCCGGCCTCTACGCCCTGGTTGCCTTCAATGTGCGCAAGGGCAAGAACTGGGCCCGCATCCTCGGCACCGTCCTCGCGGCACTGTCGATCTTCAGCCTGTTTCCGTTCAGCATCGGCACCATCTCGGCGTTGCTTGGCATCGCCGCCATCGTGATGCTTTACCTCCCGGCGTCAGCACCGTACTTCCGGAAGCAGCAGCCTTTCGGCAGCCCCTACTCGCAGCCGGGCAACCCGTACGGCCGCTAATCCTGACAGCACCACGGTTACAGCCAGAGGGCGTGGACTTTGGTGGGCCCGGGCGACTACAGTCACCGGCCCCCGGAGTCCGCGCCCTCTGCGTTTGCCCGGCTGTTCCTTGAGCCGAAATTGAGCCGCAAACTATGCACAGAAAGCCCCTGCACACGGTACCGTGTTAGCAAAATCACGCTGGGGGCAGGAAGACGTGGCTGATCCCGGTGGCTGATTGCCCAGTAGCCGACTCGCAAAGGATCAACCATGAGCACTCCGCCCGTCCCGCCGTCGTACCCCGGCGATTCCTCGTCCGGCGGGCAATCCGGCCAGCAGCCGCAATACGGCCAGCAGCCGCAATACGGCCAGCAGCCGCAGTACGGGCAGGGCCCGTCGCCCTTCGCGCAGGCGCCGGAGTACGCTCAGGCGCCCCAGTACGGCCAACCTGCCCAGTACGGCCCGCCGGCGGCTCAGTACAGTCAGCCACCGTACAGTCAGCCGCAGTACGCGCAGGCACAACAGCCGCAGCAGTTCGGGAACCAGCAGTACACGGTGTACCCCTCGGAGCTGCCGCAGCGGGGAACCTCCGAGGCAAGCGCCGCTCCCCCGCTGGTGAACATCTCCTTCTGGCTCCTAATCGTCGCTTGCCTCCTTTGGGTTGGCTCGGTGCTCCTCTCGCTGGGATCCATCGACGATCCCGCCATGCGCCGGGCGTTCGAGGCGAGGCTGGCCACCAGCCGGGCTGACCTGGATTTCGAGGCCCTCAAGGGCATCATCGTGGGAATGGTGGTGCTGATCGCGGCCGTCGGAGTGCTGCTGTATGCGCTGGTGGCGTTCAACATCCGGAAGGGCCGGAACTGGGCCAGGATTCTCGGCACCATCCTGGCGGCTTTCTCACTGCTGGGAGTTTTCCAGATGGGGCTCGGAACGCCGTCCATCCTCGCCGGAGTGGCCGCAATGGTGCTCCTCTACCTTCCCTCCGCCGCACCGTATTTCAGGAAGTACCACCCGTTCGGAAGCCCGTACGGCCAGCCGGGCTATCCTTACGGCCGCTGACGGCAGTACTACTCCGCGTCTTCCGGGGCCTGGATCCGCTGGGCGTGATAGGCCAGGATCTGCAGCTCGGTGGCCATGTCCACCTTGCGCAGGTTCACGCCCGGCGGGACCTGGAGCATTACCGGCGCAAAGCTGAGGATGCTCCGCACTCCTGCGGCGATGACGCGGTCGCACACGCCCTGCGCCACGGCGGCAGGCAGTGCCAGCACCACCATGTTGGCGCCGGTCCGCTGGAGGACCGTTTCGAGGTCCGCGACGTCGCTGACCCGCAGCCAGCCCACCTCGTTGCCCACCACCATCTGGTCTGCATCGAAAATGGCCACGACGTCGAATCCCCGCGATTCGAAGCCGCCGTACCGCGCGAGGGCCTTGCCGAGGTTGCCGGCGCCCACGATTGCCACTTTCCAGTCGCGGGTAAGCCCGAGCGCGGCGGAGATGTTGCGGCTGAGGTACTGCACTTCATAGCCAACGCCGCGGGTGCCGTAGGACCCAACGTGCGAGAGGTCTTTCCGGAGGGTGGACGAGCTGACACCGGAAGCTTCGGCCAGGGACTCTGAGGAGACGCGTTCGACGCCTTCGGTCAGCATGGTGGTGAGGGCGCGCAAGTAGATGGTCAGCCGTGCCACGGCCGCGGGCGGAATCTGCTTGGCCGCAGTTCCGCTGTCCCCGTGAACAGCCTCGGGGGATGAATCCAGCGAAGTCACTATCTGCTCCATTGCGTCGCGTTGTGAGTCCACTCTAGAGCCACGTCCGCACTGTCAACAAAGCAGAAGTCGCCGCGCCTATTTGGCGGCAGCCTGACGAAGGATCCGCTCAAGGCGGGTTTCGTCGATCTTCCAGAAGTCACGCTGGATGCCGTCCACCAGGACCACGGGGATCTCTTCGGCGTAACGCTCGCGCAGCTCGGGCTGGTTGTCCACCAGTTGTTCCGTCCACTCAAGTCCCAGGGAGGCAGTGACCCGTTCGACGGCGTCGCGGGCCTCCTCGCACAGGTGGCAGTCAGCTTTGGTGATGAGGACGACGTCGGGTTTTGCCATATCTCAACCGTAGCCCGGGCCGCCGCTCCACCGCGACGGCGGGCCTGTGACAGCGTGGACTGGCCCATTGACTAGACTCGAGTCATGCCCGAGGAGAAGTACGTCGCCGTAGTCCGGCAGCCGGCCGGTGCGTTGCAGCACGGCGAGGCCGCCTTCTTCGACGTTGACAACACCCTCATGAAGGGCGCCAGCCTTTTCCACGTGGCCCGGAAAATGCACCAGCGCGGCGCGTTCACCCTGCCGCAGGCGGCCGGGATGGCCTGGAAGCAGTTCAAGTTCGTCCTCCGCGGCGAGAACATGGATGACGTCCACGCGGTCCGGGACTCGGCCTTGACGCTGGCCGCCGGAATCACGGTGGAGGACATCAAGGCCCTCGGCGAAGAAGTCTTCGACGAAATGATCGAGTCCAGGATCTGGCCCGGCGCCAAGGCACTGGCCCAGCAGCACCTCCGCGTGGGACGCATGGTGTGGTTAGTGACCGCTACTCCCATCGAAGTGGCCACGGTGATCTCCACCCGGCTGGGCCTGACCGGCGCACTGGGAACAGTGGGCGAGATCGAGAACGGTGCTTACACCGGCCGGCTGGTGGGCGACATCCTGCACGGCCAGGCCAAGGCGGTGGCTGTCCAGGGCATCGCGGATGCCGAGGGACTGGATCTCAAACGGTGCTGGGCCTACAGCGATTCCCACAATGACATTCCGCTGCTGAGCATGGTGGGTCATCCCGTGGCCATCAATCCCGACTCGCGGCTACGCCGCCACGCCCGCGAAAACAACTGGCCGGTGTACGACTTCCGCTCGGGGCGCCGTGCCGCCACGCTCGGACTGAAGGCGGCCACGGTTGGCGGGGCCGTGTACGGCCTCTGGAAGGGCTTCACGCGGTTCCGCGGTCCCACGGTCTAACCCGCGGCCCGCCTCAGCTCCAGGGCCGCCCTTGCAGCGGACGTCGCAGGATTCACGCGGGACAAAGAAAATGCCCGCTGCCAAAGGCAACGGGCATCTCACGCTGTAGGAAGTATCTCTACTTCTTGTTACGGCGCTGGTGGCGGGTCTTACGAAGCAACTTGCGGTGCTTCTTCTTGGCCATACGCTTGCGACGCTTCTTAATAACTGAACCCACGAAAGTTCCTTACAAACTAGATGGAGTACCTGTCTGATGGAAGAGGTCCGTGGACTAGGCAACAGACTAAACAACAAACAGATTCTTACAATAACGAAAAACGTTCCCTAACAGGGTACCGCTTATCCGGCGCACCCACTGACCGCACTCCGTTTGTGGCAGTTCAGGCGGTGTCCGACTGGCCTTCCACGACAGCACCTTTGACGTACTGTTCGACGGCGGACTCCGGCACCCGGAAGGACCGGCCGAAGCGGACGGCCGGCATCTCTCCGGAATGGACAAGGCGGTACACGGTCATTTTGGAAACGCGCATGAGCTCGGCCACTTCGGCCACAGTCAAGAACTGAGCGTTCGAGAAGTTCGACTCTGCGGACATTTCCCTTATTCCTTTGTTAACAGCTGATAAAGGCAACCCCATTGAAACCCCATTGCGGTGTGCCGATGCTGAGCCATCAACCTACCCTGTGCTAGTTACTCTAGTGGCTGATGGTGCCATTGTGAAAGTCATTGGGCGGTACCAGTTTTCCGTGGATCCGGGGGAAAATCAGCCCTCCAGGGCGCCCCGCCGCTTGCGGGCGGATGCTGCCAGCTGGCCGAGCACCGACGCCGTGACGTCCCATTCCATGCAGGCATCCGTCACGCTCTGGCCGTAGACCAGTTCGCCGGTGCCGGCCGCGTGCTCAGCCACATCGAGGTTCTGCGCCCCGCCCACCAGGAAGCTCTCCAGCATGACGCCGGCAATCGCCGCAGCCGCCGCCCCGCCGTCTTCCAGCTGCGCGCCGATTTCGAGCGCCACTTCGGCTTGGCGGTGGTGGCTCTTGCCGCTGTTGGCGTGGCTGGCGTCCACGATCAGCCGGGGGTTGAGCTGCTTGCCGGCCAGTTTCGCCGAGGCCGCTTCGACATCCGCTGCGGAGTAGTTGGGGCCCTTGCGTCCGCCGCGGAGGATCACGTGCGTGTCCGGGTTGCCGGCGGTGGCCACGAGTGCGGCCCGGCCGTCGCCGTCGATCCCCAGGAAGGCCTGAGATGCCGCGGCGGCGCTGCAGGCATCGACCGCAACCTGGAGGTCGCCGTCGGTCCCGTTCTTGAATCCGATGGGCATGGACAGCCCGGAGGCCAGCTGGCGGTGGATCTGGCTTTCGGTGGTGCGGGCACCGATGGCGCCCCAGGAGACGAGGTCGGCCATGTACTGCGGGCTGATGGGTTCCAGGAACTCCGTGGCGGTGGGGAGGCCCAGCGACGTGACTTGCTTCAGGAACTGGCGGGCTGCCCGCAGTCCGGTGGCGATGTCGTGGCTGCCATCCAGGTGGGGATCGTTGATGAGGCCCTTCCAGCCCACCGTGGTGCGCGGCTTCTCGAAGTAAGTCCGCATGACGATCAGCAGGTCTTCCTTGTGCTTCTCCGCCTGGCTCACCAGCCGGCGGGCGTACTCCAAGCCGGCTTTGGGGTCGTGGATGGAGCAGGGTCCCACGATCACCAGCAGGCGGTCGTCAACGCCGTCCATGATGGCCCGGACTTCGTCCCTGCCGCGTTCGACGACATCTGCCACCCGGGCGTCCAGCGGCAGTTCAGCGATCATGTCCTGGGGGGACGGCAGGGCCTGGAATTCGCTGACGCGCAGGTTCGAGGTGGATTTCTGCGCGGTCGCGGGGCCTTCCGGGGAACCGTTGGTTTCCGGGGAACCGTTGGTTTCCGGGGAAGTGGAAGGCTGTGTCTCGGTGGCTGCTGCGGTGCTCATGGGTGCGGGTCCTGTTCCGGATGGTGCGGAGCGGGCCCAGATCAGAACCCGCCGGAGAAATGGCGAAGGGCAGAGAATGATCTCTGCCCTGTTGGCTCTGAAGGAAAGTTGGATGCGTGTCAGTTAGACGCGGGCCCCTCCAGAGCCAACGAAAAATACGCATACCAACGGTTAGTCATAGCCATGACCATAACGGCAGGACGCACCGTCCGCAAATTCACCCTGAATATTTCGGGGCACCCAGGGGCGCGGAACCTCAGCCGAGCATCTTGCGCAGGTACTCCAACTGGCGGTTCCACTGGTGTTCCTGGCCGCCCTCATGGTTGTTGAAGCGGTACACCTCGATGTCCTTCGCCGGAGCGCCTCGGCCGCTGGCCGGGTCGGCCGTTGCCGGTTTCGTTCCGTAGGCATTGAAGCTGGCAAAGACCGTCGACGGCGGGCAGATGTCGTCCGCCTGCGCGGCTGAGAACAGCGCCGGGGCCGTTGCCGCCCGTCCCAGGTTGACGCCGTCGAAGTAGTTGAGTACCGCCAGGATCGACTCGTAGCGGTCGCGGTGGCGGGCAAGGAATGCGGCGATCTCGGGATAGGGTCCACGCGGCGTGATGTCGATGGCGCGGGGAAAGTCCTGCAGGAACGGCACATCCGGCAGCGCGGCGATCACGCCGTCGAGCCTTCCGGCCGCCAGACCGGCCACGGCAACGCTGATACCGCCGCCCTGGCTGACGCCCGCCACCACAACCCTTGAGGCGTCGACGGCGGGATGGGCCTGCGCCGCTTCCACCGCGCGGAAGGCGTCCACGTAGACCCGGCGATAGTAGTAGTCCTCGCGGCTTCCGACACCGCGGGTCATCAGTCCCGCGTGCGCCACATCGCCCGCGGAAGGGTGCGGGTCCGCCGTGTGGCCCAGGAGCCCGCCGTAACCCTGCCCACGGGTATCCATGATGAAGTGCGCATAGCCGGCCTGCGCCCACTTGGTGTCCTGGTTCGACAGCCCGCGGCCGCCCGAATACCCCACGTACTGCACGACGACGGGAAGCGGCTCGTCCGCGGGCCGGTTCGACGGCAGGTGCAGCCAGCCCTTCACCGGGGAACCGCCGAAGCCGGCGAACGTGACGTCGAAGGTGTCGATCACTGTTAGGTAGTTGTCCACGGGTTCGAAGACTGCGTCCAGCGGGTACTCCCGGGCTTCGCTGATGGTGCGGTCCCAGAAGGCGTCAAGATCCGCGGGTGCGGTGACGCCGGACGTGTAGTTTCGGAGCTGCTCAAGCGGTAGGTCGAAGAGGGGCATCGGGATTCCGGTTCTGTGGAGCGGGCTGATAAGTGCTATGAGGTGATCGTGTCAGGCAGGCGCTGCAGTATCCAGCCGCCACGACGCCTGGTTGAGGATTGCGCCCAGGTGGGGCCTCAGGGTGAAGGTCCTGGACACGCTTTCGCGCCGCTCAGACCAGCGCCGCCTGGTAGTTTTCCAATGGCTGCGAGCCGCGCACCAGGGCCCGCAGCTCGCCGAGCCCGCCGGAGACCACGCCTGCCGCCCGTGCCTGGATCAGGACGTTGCCCAAGGCGGTGGCCTCGACCGGTCCCGCGATGACGCGCTTGCCG
Organism: Arthrobacter sp. PvP103; assembly: GCF_017833075.1. NCBI lineage: Bacteria > Bacillati > Actinomycetota > Actinomycetes > Micrococcales > Micrococcaceae > Arthrobacter > Arthrobacter sp. PvP103. Next base: position 1,424,899 of record NZ_JAFIBQ010000001.1, read on the forward strand.
GTGGCGTCGGCGGTGAGCTGGCAGAGGAGCCGGTTTTGCGAGCCGCCGCCTACGATGTGGACCACATCGACGGGCACGTCCGCCAGGCGTTCGGCGTCGGCGATGGTCCGGGCGTAGCCGGCCGCGAGGCTGTCCAGGATGCAGCGGGTGATCGCCGCGGGGTTGCCGGTGAGGACGTCGCCGGTGTTGCGGACGGCGGCCTGGATGCGTTCGGGCATGTCGTCCGGGGCGATGAAGTAGGGATCGTCGGCGTTGATCTGGGGTCCGCCGAAAGGCAGCGCGGCGGCGCCGGCCAGCAGGTCGTCCAGCGTCGCCGTATATCCCTGCTGCGCCCAGGTGCGCTGGCATTCGCTGAGCAGCCAGAGCCCGCCGACGTTGCGGAGGTAGCGGACGGTGCCGTCCACGCCGCGTTCGTTGGTGAAGTTGGCCTGCCGGCTCGCCTCGGTGAGCACCGGCTTCCGGAGTTCCACGCCCACCAGAGACCAGGTCCCTGAAGAGATGTAGGCGAAGTTCCCGTGTTCGGCGGGCACGGCGGCGACGGCGGAGGCGGTGTCGTGCGAGCCGACGGCCACTACCTTCGTGGCCTGGTGCAGCCCGGTGCGGGCGGCGAGGCCGGGCAGCAGGGTACCCACGGTTTCGCCGGGCTGGATTAGCGGCGGGAACAGGTTCTTCGGGAGCCCGAGGGCCGTAAGGAATTCGGTGGCCCACTCCCCCGCGACGGCATCAAAGAGCCCCGTAGTGGAAGCGTTGGTGGCCTCGGTGCGGCGCTGCGCCGTGAGCAGGAACGCGATCAGGTCCGGGATGAGCAGCGCCTGCAGACCGTCCAGGTCCGGTTCGCTGGCCAGCTGGTAGAGGGTGTTGAACTGCAGGAACTGCAGCCCGGTGGTGGCGTAGAGCCGGGCCGGGTCCAGTTTCCGGTGGACCCGGGCGACGGCGGCGCGGCTGCGGTCATCGCGGTAGCTGAAGGGCTGCGCGATGAGCTCCCCGGCAGCGTTCACCAGGCCGTAGTCCACCGCCCAGGTGTCGATCCCGATGCTGCTGATGGCCTCGCCCCGCTCCCCGGCGACGCGGGCCGCGGCAGCGAGGCCGGTGAGTACCTCGGCGAAGAGGGCGTCGAAATCCCAGCGCAGACCGCCGTTGGACTCCACCACACCGTTCGGGAAGCGGTGGACCGTCTCCAGCGTGGCACTTTCCGAACCGGCGACGCCGGAGACACGGCCGAGGATGACCCGTCCGGAAGAGGCGCCAATGTCGACGGCCGCGAAAACACTGCCGGCGGCCACTGCCCCGGCGTTGGCCGGGACAGTGGCCACTGATGCACCGTCCGGTGCTGGGGGCATGGTGCTCACCGCAGGAAGGCGGCGGCCACGCCGGCGTCCACGGGGATGTGGAGGCCGGTGGTGTGGGAGAGTTCGGCGCTGGTCAGCACGGCGGCGGCGTTGGCCACGTTCTCCGGCAGGACTTCGCGCTTGAGCAGGGTGCGCTGGGCGTAGTACTTGCCCAGTTCCTGCTCGTCCACCCCGTAGACAGCGGCGCGCTTGGCGCCCCAGCCGCCGGCGAAGATCCCGGAGCCGCGGACCACGCCGTCGGGGTTGATGCCGTTGACGCGGATACCGTATTCGCCCAGTTCCGCCGCAAGGAGCCGGACCTGGTGGGCCTGGTCGGCCTTGGTGGCGGAGTACGCGATGTTGTTCGGGCCGGCGAACACGGAGTTCTTCGAGGAGATGTAGATGATGTCCCCGCCCATGTCCTGGCCGATCATGACCTTCGCCGCAGCTTTGGACACCAGGAAGGAGCCCTTGGCCATGACGTTGTGCTGGAGGTCCCAGTCCTTTTCGGTGGTTTCCAGCAGCGGCTTGGAGATGGAGAGCCCGGCGTTGTTGACCACCAGGTCCAGCCCGCCGAATGCCAGCACCGCTTCCTGGATGGCGGCGGCGATCTGGGCTTCGTCCGTGACATCCGCCTGCACGCCGATGGCCACGTCCGGGCCGCCGAGTTCCGCGGCGACGGCCCGGGCGTTCTCCAGGTTCAGGTCGGCGATGACTACGCAGGCGCCTTCCGCGGCGAGGCGGGTGGCGATGGCCTTGCCGATCCCCGAGGCTGCGCCCGTGACCAGCGCGATGCGGGTGGCGTGGGATTTGGGCTTGGGCAGGCGGGCGAGCTTGGCTTCCTCGAGGGACCAATACTCGATCCGAAACTTCTCGGATTCCTCGATCGGGGCGTAGGTGGAGATCGCCTCGGCGCCGCGCATCACGTTGATGGCGTTGAGATAGAACTCACCGGCCACGCGTGCGGTCTGCTTGTTCGCGCCGAAGGAGAACATGCCCACACCCGGCACCAGCACGATCGCCGGGTCCGCGCCGCGCAGCGCCGGGGACTCCGGAACCGCGTGACGGTCGTAGTAGGCCTGGTAGTCCTCGCGGTAGTCGGCGTGGAGTTCCTGCAGCCGGGTGATCGAATCCTCAACGGACGCATCCGCGGGCAGGTCCAGGATCAGCGGCTTGACCTTGGTGCGCAGGAAGTGGTCCGGGCAGGACGTGCCCAGCGCGCCCAGGCGCGGGTGTTCAGCGGCTTCCAGGAAGTCAAGGACGACGGCGTCATCGCTGAAGTGCCCCAGCTGCGGTTTATCCGTGGACGCCAGCCCGCGGATCACCGGCGCCAGCGCGGCAGCCTTGGCGCGGCGCTCTGCCTCCGGCAGGGCCCCGTAGCCGGGCAGCTTCGGACCGAAGGGTTCGGGGCGTCCGTTTTCCGCGATGAATTTCTCAGCCTGGTCGATGATCCACAGCGAGTTGGCTTCGGCTTCTTCGCTGGTGGCGCCCCAGGCGGTGATGCCGTGGCCGCCCAGGATGGTGCCCACGGCCTGCGGGTTGGCTTCCTTGATCGCGGCGATGTCCATGCCCAGCTGGAACCCGGGGCGGCGCCAGGGAACCCACACCACCTTGTCACCGAAGATCTTGGTGGTCAGCGACTCCCCGTCTACGGCCGTGGCAATCGCGATGCCGGAATCCGGGTGCAGGTGGTCCACGTGCGCGGCGTCCACGAGCCCGTGCATGGCGGTATCGATCGACGGTGCAGCGCCGCCCTTGCCGTGCAGGCAGTAATCAAATGCAGCCACCATTTCATCTTCGCGGTCCACCCCGGGGTAGACGTTCTTCAGTGCGTTCAGCCGGTCCAGGCGGAGCACGGCAAGGTTTTCCGGCTTCAGCGTTCCCAGGTCCCCGCCGGAACCCTTCACCCAGAGGAGCTGGACGTCCTCGCCCGTGACCGGGTCCTTCTCGGCGCCCTTCGCCGAGGTGTTGCCGCCGGCGAAGTTGGTGTTCCGCTTGTCCGCCCCCAGGCGGTTGGACCGGGCAATCAGGTCTTCAACAGTGCTGTTGGTGTTCTGCATGTTCATGCTGTTATGCGCCCCATCCGGCTTGCTGGCCGCCCACGCGGTCCTCGTTGATCTGTTTCTGGTAGCCGCTGGCCTTGAAGGCGGCCATCGGGTCCGCGGGCAGGCCGCGGGATTCACGCCATGCCGCCAGGGCCGGGCGGACATCCGTGTAGAAGGCGTCGTTGAAGACGGCGTTGGCTGCCAGCACGTCACCGGCGCGCTGGGCCTCGCCCAGGGCGGCGGTGTCCACCATAAGGGCACGCGCCGTCATTTCCTGGACGTTGAGCACCGAGCGGATCTGGCCCGGAATCTTCTCCTCCAGGTTGTGGCACTGGTCCAGCATGAGCGCCACACCGGAGTCCTTGCCGAACCCGCCGCCGCGGATCACCTCGTACATGATCCGGAACAGCTGGAACGGATCCGCCGCACCCACAATCAGGTCATCATCCGCGTAGAAGCGCGAGTTGAAGTCGAAGGAGCCCAGCTTGCCCAGGCGCAGCAGCTGCATCACAATGAACTCGATGTTGGTGCCCGGGGCGTGGTGGCCGGTGTCGAGGCAGACGTACGCCTTCTCCCCCAGCGCCAGGGTCTGGGCGTAGGACGTGCCCCAGTCCGGAACGTCGGTGTGGTAAAAAGCCGGCTCGAAGAACTTGTACTCCAGCACCAGCCGCTGGGCATGGCCCAAGCCGGCGTAGATCTCCTGCAGGGACTCGGCCAGGCGGTCCTGCCGGCCGCGCATGTCGTCCTGGCCCGGGTAGTTCGTGCCGTCCGCCAGCCAGATCTTCAGGTCCCGCGAGCCGGTGGCGTGCATGATGTCGATGCATTCGAGGTGGTGGTCGATCGCACGGCGACGGACCGATTCGTTCGAGGACGTCAGGGAACCGAACTTGTACTCGTCATCCTGGAAGGTGTTCGAGTTGATGGTGCCCAGGCCCACGCCCAGGCCTGCCGCATACTCGCGCAGTGCGGCGTAGTCATCCACCTTGTCCCACGGAATATGCAGCGCAACGGTGGGCGCCAGGCCCGTCAGTTCGTGGACTTTGGCGGCGTCCGCGATCTTCTCCTGCACGGTCCGGGGAGTGCCCGGCGTGCCGAACACCTTGAAGCGCGTACCCGAATTTCCATAGGCCCACGAAGGGACCTCGATGGCAAGCTCCTCGAGCCTGCCCAGCGCCGTTGCTACGTCATTCATGATGGTTCTTTCCAATGTCTTGTGTTGCTGCGGTATTTGGGGAGGGTGCTGCGGCCCCGCTGCTGGAGCCTGGGTGATTCAGCTCGCGGTGGACTGCGCCGCCGCAAGCTGATCGTCAAGATTGAAGACTTCTTCGAGGACCTGGAACCCTTCATCGGGTGCCCGGTCCGGGTTTTCCGGGTTGTCAAAAAGCGAGGCCATTTCCGTCTGCCACCGGGCGTTGACTTCGGTAAGCGCCATCCGCGCCCTGACGGCGTCGAAGTCGTCGCATTCCACGTAGCCCACCAGCAGGCCGTCCGCGCTCAGGAAGAGCGAGTAGTTGTGCCAGCCTGCATCCTTCAGCGCACGGAGCATCTCCGGCCAGACGGCGGCGTGCCGGCGCCTGTACTCATCGATCAGTCCGGGCTGGACTGAGGAGCGAAAACACACCCTCATCTGCGACTCTCCTGAATTTCCGATTCTTTGAATCGTTTCATTGTTACGATTCAAAGTACTCTTGAAGTCGAGCAGGTGTCAAGCAATTGTCAGTGGATGGAAAGCCCTTTTTCCGACCGTATGCCGTTTCGCTAGTCAGGGAACGCGGACCGGGCAAGGACAATTGGGCCGGGGGCGTGATCCCGGCGGTTGCACACGCCGCCCCGCAAGAGAGAGCTTGGAGAAACATGTCACGGTCAGCCAGCATCAAGGATGTTGCGAACCATGCCCGCGTAGCGGTGGGAACGGTGTCCAACGTCCTGAATTACCCGGACCGGGTTTCACAGCGGACCAAGGACCGCGTTCTGCAGGCGATCGACGAGCTTGGCTTCGTCCGCAACGACGCAGCCCGGCAGCTCCGGGCCGGACACAGCCGCACCATCGGCCTGATTGTGCTGGATGTGGGCAACCCCTTCTTCACGTCCGTGGTCCGGGCCGCCGAGGACGCCGCCGCCCTGCAGGGAAGCGCCGTCCTGCTCGGGGACAGCGGGCACGATGCCGGCCGGGAGTCGAACTACATCGACCTCTTCCAGGAGCAGAGGGTGCAGGGCCTGCTGATCTCGCCCGTGGGTGACGTCACTGAGCGCCTCGACCAGCTGCGTGAGCGCGGCGTCCCCACCGTTCTGGTGGACCGGCTGGCCGATGAGACGAAGTACAGCTCAGTTTCCGTTGACGACGACGCCGGCGGTTACCTCGCCGCACGGCACCTGCTGGACATCGGCCGCCGTCGGCTGGCTTTCGTGGGAGGCCCGACGTCGATACGCCAGGTGGCGGACCGCCTCCAGGGGGCGCAACGCGCCGTCGCCGAAGTTCCGGACGCTTCACTTGAAATTCTGGATTCGGCCGGACAGACCGTCCTGGCGGGCCGGGGAGTGGGCGACCAGCTGGTGCGCCGCAGCTCCGGCGAACTGCCGGACGGCGTGTTCTGCGCCAACGACCTGCTCGCCCTCGGCGTAATGCAGTCCCTCACCATGCTGCACACACTGCGGATCCCGGAAGACATCGCCCTGATCGGCTATGACGACATCGACTTCGCCGTGTCAGCCGTGGTGCCGCTGTCCTCGATCCGCCAGCCAACGGAAGCGCTCGGCCGGACCGCCATCGAGCTGCTGGCCGAGGAAGTGGACGCCATGGGGCCCGCCTCGGTGCGGCCCCACCACCGCGCCGTGATCTTCACTCCCGAACTGGTGGTGCGGCAAAGCACCGCGGGCGCCGCCACCCCGGCCTAGACGCACTGGGAGCTTGCTCAGACCCGCCCGGCGATCACTAGGGAGCTTTCCCCTAAATGGAGTGGACGCCCGCTGCAACATTGCCTGGCGGGACCTTCCCTCGGAGTTCGGTCCGTGGCAGGCGGATTGAAAGCGCAACCGCTGTTACGCGTCCGACAGGGCGCGTGAGCACATGCACGGCAAGCTTATGGCCGAGGCGGACCCGGTTAGGCTGACCGATGAACGGTTTCGGTGGACTCGCGAGAGCACGGCCACCTCTGACCACAGGACGGTGCCGCACGACGGACACTTTTGCGGGCGCAAGGGCTCGGACACGGCTCCCCCAGGGTTAGAGCAAAGACAGGCGTGGCTAGGGCAGCCGGTCGAGCCTTAGGAGTGTCTGCGGGGTGTGCCAGAGGACATTTTTCATCCATTGGCTTCCGAGTCCCCAGGCTTCGAGTACCTGAATTTGGTGGCTGTAGGAGTAAGGAATCGAAGGAAAATCCGTGCCGAAGACAACTTTGTGTGACAGCCCGGCAAGGGTTTCCTGGTATCGGGGCGGGATCGGGGCGACCTGTTCCATGTAGGAGGTCCCGACCATGGTGGTGTCGAGGTAGACGTGAGGATTGTTTGCTGCGAGGTCGGCGTACTCCTGGTACTCCGGCAGGCCTGCGTGCGCGATGATGAGCACCAACGAGGGATACCTTTTGATGAGTTCGCGTATGGGTTCAAGCCCGGTGTACTCTCCAGGGTGCGGACCGTTGCCGCAGTGAATGACGACCGGTGTAGCGGAGTCCTCGATAAGTTCCCATGCGGGTCCAAGCTGAGGGTCCAAGGGCGAGAATCCTCCCACCTGGATGTGTACCTTGAAGATTCGAGCGCCTTGTTTCAAGCTGTGCGCGACGACGGTTTCCACACCTGGCTCTGGGTAGAAAGTGGCAGAGTGGATGGCGTCAGCATGTGCCGAGGCGAATGCTGTTGAGTAGTCGTTGAGCCACTGCGCCATGCCGGGGCGATGCGCATAGTTCAGCGTGGTGAATGCCTTCACTCCCATATCTCGCAGCGTTCGCACCCGTTCCTCTTCGGAGTCCCGGTAGGTGATGGGCCAGGCGGGAGCACCGCTGTCCGCGACGCGGTCAAAGAACATCCACACCTTCTCCAGCACCCTGAAAGGCATGAAATGCACATGCAGATCAATAATTCCCGGCAAGCCCAGTGAGTCGAGGTACGGGCGGACCTCCGCGTCTGAACGCGGTACAGGTGCTATATCCAAGACGAACCTCCTGCGTTCCACATCGATCAGTACCAGAGCGTTGTACACCCGATGAAGCTCGCCAGGGCGAGAGGCCTTCTGCGCAGGCATGACGGACCGGTTGCCCTGCTAAGCATATATATAGGGAGCCACTGCTATCGCTCGGCGCAATCCTCTGCGATCTCGTCAACCAGCCCAACTTCCGCGGACCAGTTCATCGTGAACGTAGCCCTTCTTCGTCACCCGAGAGACGAATCCCGCCCCGCCACCGTTAGGCGGCAGATGTCAGCGAATGAGGTTCAGCGCCGCGTTGACGATGGATGCTTCGTCGATGCCGTGGATCCGGTAGGCGTCCTGCAGATCAGAGGACTGACCGAAGTCCTTTACTCCCAGGGAGACTGTGCGGTCGCCGCGGGCCCCGGCCAGGAAGGACAAGGTGTGGGGGTGTCCGTCCTGGACCGTGACGAGGGGCGCGGGGGCGTGTCGTGGAAAGAGTCCGTCGATGATGTCGAATCCGATCGCCTTGGTTCCTTGGCTTAGCGAGTTGCGGCGCTGGAGGGATTCAAAGACCAAGTCAGGGCTGGTGAGGCAGACTACGCCGGCCGTAATGCCAAGTGCCTTCAGCCGTGCGGCCGAGGCAATGACTTCGGGCATCATTGCCCCGACGCCGACCAGAGTGACCCTGTCCTCGACCGGGTCGTGGTCGCTCAGCCGGTATCCGCCGGCCACCGCGTGCCTACGGCGTCGCTCCAGCAGCACCGCGTCGGTCGGCATGGCAGCCAGGGCTTGGTCCAGTGGACGGGTGGTGAGCCGGAAGTAGGCCGAGCGTCCTCCGGGAATGCCGATCCGGCTCATGGCTTCCAGCATGCACCATTCCAGATCCTGAGCGAAGGCTGGCTCCCAGGCCGTGCACTCCGGCTGTTCCAAGCCGATGGACGGAGTGGTGAGGGACTGGTGCGCGCCGCCCTCCGGTGCCAGAGTCACCCCTGACGGCGTCCCGATCAGGATGGACTGGCCCCCGGCGTACATGCCAAAGGACCACGGCTCGAGGGCGCGGGCAACGAACGGATCATAGATGGTGGCGATAGGAATCAACGGCTGGCCCCAGCGGCTCCAGGTCGTTCCGAGTTCGGAGACCAGGCCCACGAGGTTGGTTTCGGCGATGCCGAGTTCGATGTGCTGGCCGTGGGAGTTTTCAATCCAGCGGAGGACCCGTTCGAAGTCGTCCGCGAACCAGTCCTGGCGTTCACCGACGGACCAGACACCGGTTTTGTTAATCCAGCCGCCGAGATTGGTGGAGGAGGCAACGTCGGGGCTGCAGGTGACTACACGGTGGGCCACCTCAGGCGCTGCCCGTTTCAGGTCGGACAGGAACCGTCCCAGTGCGGCTTGGGTGGAAATTCTGTCGCCGTAGCCCCATGGCAGGGAGGCCGGGATCTGGAGGGACGGGGCCATCGCGGGCTGCCGCCGCTTGAGCCGGAGGGATGTCCGGGCGCAGGCCCGTTCTTCGACGGTGCCCGGCTGAAATTTTCGCCATGGATCGTCAAGGTCCATCCCGGAGGTCTTGGCCAGTGTTTCCATCTGATCTTTGGACAGGAGCGCCGAGTGATTGTTCGGATGTCCTTCCGTGGCAAGTCCACGGCCCTTGATCGTGTAGGCGAAGATGACGGTGGGCCGGGTGGGATCGACTTGTTTGTAAGTGTCGAGCAGCAGTCCGATGTCGTGTCCGCCGAGATCACGTACTGCCACAGCCTGTTCTGTGGCGGTGAGCGAACTGAGCAGGGTTTCCATGGCGGGGGTCGAACCGCTGGCGCGCAGGCGGTCGAAGATCTCCAAGTCGGGAGAGCGGAGCAGTCGCTGGTATTCCTCGTTGGGCATGGTCTCCAGCCGGCGGTGTAGATCCGTACCGCCGGGACGGGTGAAGAGTTCCTGAACCCGGGTTCCCCACTTCCGGGTTAGGACCTGCCAGCCAGCGGCTTCAAACATGCCCTGCAGGCGCATCATCTGCGAGTCAGGTACGACCCGGTCCAATGACTGCCGGTTCAAATCAACGATCCAGAGCAATTCGCCGAGCTGCGCCACGGTCGGGTCGGCGACAGCTTCCCAGATGGCGCCTTCGTCCAGTTCGGCGTCGCCCAGAAGTCCGATAAATCGACCGGATTTGCGGGATTCAGCGTACCTATCGCTGACGAAGCGGTGTGACATGGCAGCCCAAATGGTGGCCGTGGCCCCGATACCCACACTCCCGGTGGAAAAGTCCACCGTGTCAGGGTCCTTTGACCGGCTGGGGTAACTCTGCAGGCCGCCCTTCTGTCGAAGCGTGCCGAGTTTGTTTTCGTCCAAGTCGCCCAGGAGGTAGTTGATGGCATGCAGGACCGGCGAGGCGTGGGGCTTGACTGACACACGGTCCGCCTCGGTCAGCTCGGAGAACCAGAGGGAGGTCATGATTTCCACCATGGAGGCGCTGGAGGACTGATGTCCGCCGACCTTGATGCCGCTGGTGTTGGGTCGTCCGCGGTTGGCGGCATCCACGATTGCGGCGGCGGTCCAGCGCACCCGCTGGGCAATACTCTCCAGAACTGCTGTCCCGGACCCTGCATTCCCAAGGCCCGCCGTGCCCGGGTACACGGGATTGGTCTGAAATTCTTCCACCCTCATGATGGTCTCCTATACAAGTATGCGTTCGGCGCTGAGTGCTGTTCTGCTGTGGATATCCGGGAGAGCCCCCTTGTGTGGGCTTTCCCGGATGACGTTCCATCAGAGGGTAACTAAGAAGAACTTCTCAAAGTCTACTATTTATTGCTCTAAATGAGAAGATCTTCGCATTGAGTTTGTGGGGTACTTTGGAGGCGTGCCCACGTCTAACAGATCCCCCCGTGCCGACTCGGTGAATACCCGGCAGAAGCTCATGGATGCCCTGGGCCGCCTGCTGGAACACCGGGGGCTGGATGTCACCCTGCCCGGAATAGCACGGGAAGCCGGGGTCTCCAGCGCTACCGCCTACCGGCATTTTGGGGATGTCGAAGAATTGCGGGCGGAGTTCTACAACCGGATCTTCGATCGGGTTATCAGCGCGATTGAGAAACTGACGGCGCAATACACCGGCTTGGATCTCTTCCATCGGGTCTGCCAGATTTGGGTTGAACTGGAGCTGCCCTGGGCCAGAGCGGCGACGTATATCCGCAGTGCCGAAGGAATTCTGGAGCGGGTCCAGCGCGGCGACGCCCTGAGCTCCTCGTATCACCGGCTCGTGACGGGGGTACTCGATCAGCTCATTGCGGCTGGCGTGATCCCGGCACAGGACATCGACTATGCCGCCTTGCTATGGCTGACCATCTTCGATGAGCGGGTGTTCGTCGACCTGCACACAGCCAAGCAGATGGAATCCTACGAAATCAGCCACCGTTTGGGCATGTCACTGCTAGCCGTCCTCAAGCAGGGCACCAACACCTAACGCCCCCCGTGAGGTGACCCGGCGAACGAGGGCACCGAGGGCCTGGGTGTTCGGTTAGCTGACTGCGAGCTCCCCCAACTTCGACCAGCCGTCCACCTTGACGTTGACTATGTCCGGCGTCGCAGAAAGATATTTAGGAAGCTTCTCGGTAGCTTCCCTGAAGTGGTCCGACTGCACGTGAGCTGCGCCAGACTCATCATCGCGGAACGCCTCAATCAAGACGTAGGTGCTCGGTTCTTCGATGGAGCGGGACCACTCGAAGAACAGGCAGCCCTCCTCTGCGTTGGTTGCATTGGTGAAGTCCTTCGAGATCTCGGGCCATGCGTCGGCATGAGCAGGCATGACGGGGAATTTTGCGGTGATAAAGATCAATTTCTTTCCTTTGATAGGCCAGCTCCGAAGGACAGCGTCCGACTGGAGGGATAGTGGTCAGGCTGTTTCGACTGGACGTTTCTGCTCATCGATCGCAGGTGCGGCGAGGGGGTTGCTGATGAGGGCTTGTACACGGTCGCCCAGAAACGCCGAGACCCACCCCAGTCCGGCGCCGATGATGAGGGCAGTGATGGTTGGCCAAAAAGACAGTTGAGTTCCGAAGAACACGGCCGTCCCGGCAAAGGCTCCTGGGATGAAGGAGAGCGGCGCCCAGCCCGCTTGCAGGCACATGGCCAAGGCTGCAACCGCAACTCCAACGGCAAGTACGCCTGGAAAATCCGCCACGGTGGTCAGCAGCGCCACGAGCCAGCCATAGACGACTCCTGAAAGGTTGGCCGCAAGACCCTTTCTGAATCCAAGTGCCCCTCCTCCTGCGGCGAAAAAGCATGCCCATGCCACGAACGCAACCCACGTGATGAGGCCAAGTTCCACGCTTACCTGCGTCCAGATTCCGGCAAGTACGCCGACGGATAAACCCACGCCTATGTAAGGTTTCATGTCGATTCTCTCCATTTTGTTGATGCGTCGAGTCTGTTCATGCGTCGAGCCCCCCGGTTTGTTCGTCAGGGCACGAGGATTGCCCGGCCACGAACTTTGCCCGCGTCGAGGTCGCTGATCGCCTGCTGGAAGTCGTCGAGGGCGTATTTCTGGGTATGAAGGGTGACGGCACCCCGTGCCGCCAAGGCCATCAGGTCCTGAAGGTCGTTGTAGGAGCCGACGAGGTTGCCGATAATGTTGATCTCGGCTGAGACGATGTCAATGGTAGGTATGTCGATGTTCTCGCCATAGCCCACCACAAAGTAATCCCCCGCCCGGCGCAGCATGGCGACGCCTTGGGCAGTCGCGCCGCCTTCGCCAACGAAGTCGATGAGTGCCTCCGCTCCATGACCACCGGTGAGGGCAAGGACCTGCTCGACCTGTGACCCGTCAGCCAGCACGCCCTCATGTGCACCGATCTTCTTGGCCAGGTCCAAGGCGGCAGGGTTACGGTCAACAACGATGATGCGGGCCGGTGTTAGCGCTGTGAGGACTTGGATTCCGATATGGCCGAGCCCTCCGGCGCCGATGACAACGCATGTGTCCCTAGCGGTCAGCCGCTTGGCCGCCTTAGCGGCCGCGTGATAGGCGGTAAGGCCGGCGTCGGCCAGGGCGGCCACGTCGGCGGGTTCCAGGGAGTCGTCGATTTTGACGACGGAGCGGGCGGATGTCAGGAGGTATTCGGCGTATCCGCCGCTGGTGTCGATGCCAGGGAACTTGCTCTGCTCGCAGTGCACGTCGTCCCCGGAACGGCAGGCACGGCACAGACCGCACGTGATGAGTGGGTGCAGGATGACTTTGTCACCTTCCTTCACATTGGTAACGGCGCTACCGACTGCGTGCACCCATCCCGCGTTCTCGTGGCCGATGGTGTACGGCAGGTGTACCTGCGATTTTTCCGCCCACTGGCCCTCGAGAATGTGGAGGTCCGTGCGGCAAACCCCGGCTCCCCCGATTCTGACGACGACATCCAAGGGGCCCGTGACTTCCGGGACCGGCACTTCTGCCATTTTCAGGCCCTCGTGGTAGCCGACGACCTGGACGGCTCGCATGGTGCTCATGGGTGAATCTCCTTGACTATTAGCGGAAGTAGTTCGTGGTGGTCTGCGGCCTCAGCGCCCTCGGGCCGCGCGCTCTGGTCTGCGCCGGATCCCTCATAGCGAGTGCGCAGCAGACCTCGGCAGAAATGCGCGTTTCCGTCAATGGAAATGCGAGTCGAGCGGGCCCGGCGCAGTGCCATCGGAACGGCATCAGGAGGATAAGGGTGCCCTTCGTGGTTAACCAGGACAATGGAATCCCCCGCCTCGGGCAAGCCAAGCGCTGACCGTCGGCGCATCAGCGCTTCCTTGTTCCTTCCAGCCGGAAGGTCCCAGAGACGAATTGTTCCCATCTCCGTTTCCACGAGACTTGGGTTGGCACGCAGGAGATCAGTGAGACATCGCTCCATTGCAGCGGTGTGAGCCTTGCGACGGAACGTCCACCGCAGCTCGTCCAGACTGTCCTCAGCCTCGTGGGGGAACGTGCCGCGGTACCCTGCGTCCGCGGCCAGCCCGGCATTGATGACGTCGGAGTCGTGGTGATCGTCCAGCTCGACGACCACCTGCGTCACGGTCGGCAGCGCCGAGATCACGTCCTTGCTGTCGGACGCCATCAGGTAGGCGAAATTGGGCGAGCAGAAGGAGGTGGGCAGGCGCAGGTGAACTTCCGCCCGCGCACCACCGACACCGGCCTGGACCTTGAGGGAACGAACGAAGCCAAGATCAGTGATCGGTTCGTCCAGTTCCGGGTCGAACACCGAGGCCAAGGCGCGGCGGATGTCCTCCTCGGTCACGTCCCAGCGGGTTTGAGCTGCAGGATCGAGGTGCAGAGCTGTCATCGGACGCCTGCCAGGTCGGCTCGTTCGGGCTGTCGGGGTCCTGTCTTTGTCTCGTCCGCATCGGGAAGCCGAAGCTCTGCAGGCACCGGGATGTCGTACATCTTCGCAGCGTTGAGTCCCAGGATCTTCTTCTTCTGGGCAGTGGTTAGCGGGGCGTATTCGGTCATGTCTTCCGGGATCTGGAAGTCAACGAACCGCTCAATTAGCCAGCGGGGTGTCCAGATGGCGTAGTCACTGGAGAACTGGATCCGGTCCTCTCCGATCCAATAGATGAGCTCGCCGATGATCTGGGCGAAGTACCGCGGCCGCGTGTGCATGAAGGGCATCGCGACGGCCAGGCCGCCATGAACATTGGGCTCCTGGGTGGCGATCCAGCAAAAGTCTTCCAACCGGGGCAGACCGACATGCTCGACCACGAAGTTTAGATCGTTGAAGTCTGAGGCGGCGTGGTCGACGTCGGCGACGTCAAAAGCGTCCCGGTCCAGCGGGCGGACGGTAGGACCCTTGTGGATGTGGATGTTCTTGATGCCGAGTTTGCGGCACTCCTCGAAATACCGGTAGGACCAGGGGTCCGAGAGCTTGTACCCACGGGATTCACCGTGCCACTCGGCGGTGTAGAGCTTCACCCCTTTGAAGCCCATCTTTTCGTGATCGGCCCGCAGCCGGTCAAGGCCTGCCTCACCATCGCGGGGGTCATAACAATGGTTGTACGTGAGCTTGCCCGGATTCGCCGCGGCAAGTCCGTACGCCTCCTCCACCTGTGCGAATCCGTTTTTGTAGAACGCGCCGAGATAGGCCGGCTGAAAGATCGCGTGGTCGACGTAGCCGTCCTCGAACAGATCCTTCATGAGGCGTTCGCCGCCCTGGTAAAGGAATTCCTCGTAGGACCACTGTTCCGCGTCGGGAGAGAGGTTGCGGTGGTAGTCGTAGAAGCAATCGATGAACTGCTTACCAGGGATATTCCGCTGGTTTTCCGGGCGGGCGTCCCACAATGCGATGTGGGCGTCGACAATGAAGTAGTTTTCGCCGTCTTTGCTGTACATGTCCGGTCTCCTTCTGGCGACTGCCGTAGTCGCGACATCATCGAGACTAGGCGGGTGGAACAGCTGTCAACATGTGGCGCGTGTCTCAATTTGAGACTCCCGCCACGCGGGGGACGCGTGATTAGCAGTATTCTCGAATGACTGAACCAAGGAGGACGGCAATGGCGCCGAACCACGACGAAAGACTCGCCGCGATTGCCGGTGAGTCGAAGACTGGCCAGATCGTCACTGCCGCCAAGCGCCTCCTCGCGTCCTGGCAGCGCAGTGAGGAGTACGGTGTTTCGGCAGAAACCGCAACGCCGACATGGGCGGGTTCGATAGAGAGTGACTCGCTTTTCTTCCGATGCGGCAAGGAGGTGCTGATCGCGCTGCACAGGACTTTGGCGAACGAGCCCCTCAGCCTCATGCTCACCGACGCGGACGGTCTCGTCCTCAACCGCCTCAGCGGTGACACATCGCTCCTTCGGGCGTTGGACAAGGTGTATCTGGCGCCGGGCTTCGCGTTCTCAGAGCGGGACGCCGGAACGAACGGCCTGGGACTTGCCTTAGCCGACCGTACGCCCACGCTCGTGCGGGCCGAGGAACACTACAGTGCCAGCTTGCGCTCCTACACCTGCGCCGCCGTTCCCGTTTTCGATCCCGTCACGGGCTGTCTCGAAGGCAGTGTTAACATCACCACGTGGTCGAAATCCTCACCGGAACTGCTGCTGGCTTTGGTGCAATCTGCGGCGAGCAACACGTCCACGCTGATGCTCGCCCGGTCCAACGGACGGACGGAAAAACCTGCGCCAAAAGGCGGCGTCTTCCGAGTGCAGCGTGGCCGCTTTGAACCCGGATCGGGGACGATGCGGGCCATGTCGGCCCGGTGGACGGAAGCACTCGACCACGCAACCCGGGCGCTGACGGCCGGCCGAGTGGTCGCGGCCGTCGGGGAGCCCGGTACGGGGCGTGCCACCCTGCTGGGCCAGGCCATTCGCCAAGCCCACCCACGCAGCCGCATACTCTGCGCTGCCGCGCCCGCCCCCGAAGACGTCGATGCCTGGCTCTCTCT
Source organism: Arthrobacter sp. PvP103 (assembly GCF_017833075.1). Classification (NCBI taxonomy): domain Bacteria; kingdom Bacillati; phylum Actinomycetota; class Actinomycetes; order Micrococcales; family Micrococcaceae; genus Arthrobacter; species Arthrobacter sp. PvP103. The sequence goes on from NZ_JAFIBQ010000001.1 coordinate 1,440,791, forward strand.
TTGGACGCCAGAATTGGCCAAACCCGAAACCGCTGTCATCGTAGAGAACGTCGACTCCCTTCCCGCGTGGGCGGCTCAGTCGCTGCAGGACCGTGCAGCCGAAGCGCTGCGGTCAGTGCCCGTCTCCCCGACCGGCGGTCCGCCGCGCATCACGTGGGCTCTCACTGCGGAAGACCTCGCCGTCGTCCCACAGCCGCTTTCCGCCATTGTCGACACGGTCGTACCGATTCCGTCACTGCGCGAGCGCACAGACGACGTGTTGCCGCTGGCCCGTTACGCTGCCCGGCAGACCCGGCTGCGCAATGTCGACTTCACGGCGGCAGCGGAGCGGGTCTTGACCGGTTATGACTGGCCAGGCAACATCGATGAGCTCTTCCGCCTGATTCACGCTGCGGCCCTGCGAACCGAGACAATCGAAGTCCACCACCTGCCCGCTGCCCTTGTCGGAACACCCGGCCCCCACCTCACCCGAATCGAATCCGTCGAACGCGACGAGATCATCAGGTGCCTCTCACGTCCTGGCACGACCGTCGCCGCCGCGGCGGCCGAATTGGGCCTGAGCCGGGCGACAATCTACCGCCGCATGGCAAGGCTCGGAATAACTATGCCCAGGTGACCCTGTCGTGAATGGTTGCAATCTCCAGAAGCGAATCGTGAGCGCCCGGTACTCGAAGTAGCCGACAACCTGGCGGTCGGTTGCCTGGACCCGCAGAACCTGCCGGGGATTGCGCGTAACCTCAAGCGCGAAGGCGCCGAAGCCATTGTTCTTTCCGCCTGCGTCCAGATGCCTTCACTTCCCGCGGTCCAGGCCGTTGAAGATGAACTCGGCCTGCCCGTCATCACCGCCGCGACGGCCACGACGTATGAAATCCTAAAAGCGCTCGGGCACACTCCGGCCATTACCGGCGCCGGCAGCCTCCTCTCGGGAGCGCGCGCCCTGACCGGCGCGAGCATCTAAGCGAACCTTGCCATGTCGTTATCCCTCATCGCGTTCTTCATCCTCGTAGCGGCCTTTGCCATCGGTTCGTTCACCAGGGTCAACGCCGGACTCCTTGCCCTCGTCGCCGCCTTCGGCGTCGGCACGCTTCTGGTGGGCATGCCCATCAAGGACGTCATCGGCCAGTTCCCGGCGGGCCTGTTCTTCATCCTCGTCGGTGCCACCTTGCTCTTCGCTATCGTGAGGATCAACGGCACCATTGACCTGCTCGCCTACTGGGCCGAACGTCTCGCCGGTGACCGCAAGGTGCTCGTTCCCGTCCTGATGTTCCTCCTGACTGCGGCACTCGCCTCCGCGGGGGCATTCACGCCGGCCGCCATCGCGATCGTCGCTCCCGTTGCCTTGGCGCTTGGTTTGCGGTTCGGCATCAGCACCCTGGCCATGGGCCTGGTCATCGTCCAGGGCGCAAACGCCGGAGCATTCTCTCCGGTCAATCCCTTTGGCGTGCTCGCCAGCGCCATGCTCGATGATGCGGGGGCTTCCGCCGATTCCTTGAAGCTGTATGTCTACTGCTTCGTCTTCAACGCCGTTCTGGCCGCCGTCGCCTACGTCCTCGTGCAGCCGGGACCCCGAACAGCCCGGGGCAGCCCGCAGCGCGGCCGGCGGCTCGGGGACCTCAGTGCTCACCGTTGCAGCGCCTGCACAGGTGGCTACCGACCCCGCCTTGCGTCAGGGCCCGGTCAAGGTAGCGGCAACACCGACACGGATCCTGACCCTGACCGGCCTGGGAGCGCTGCTTGTATTGACGACGGTTCTGGGCATCGACGTCGGAGTGGCGTCCCTCGTCGTCGGCCTGGTGCTGATCTGCGTGAACCCCGGCGTGCAGAAGCCTGCCGTGGAGAGCATGCCCTGGTCCGCCATCATCCTGGTCACCGGCATCGTCACCTACGTGGGCCTGCTCGAAGAAATGGGGGCGCTGAAGGAACTGGAGGCAGGTATCGCGGGCTTGGGCGACAGTTCCCTCGCCGCCCTGATCGCCAGCTACGTGGTGGCGGTCGTCTCCGCCTTCGCTTCCACCACGGGCACCCTTGGCGTGGTCAGCCCGATCGTCACCCCCATCGCAATGGACCCGATGCTCTCCCCCATCGGCGTCATCACAGCCATCGCCATTAGTTCCTCCGTCGTGGATGTCAGTCCGATGTCGACCAGCGGGGCGCTTCTCATGGCCAGCGCCCAGCCCAAGGATGAGCGGATGTTCTTCCGTGCCTTGCTGCTCTGGGCGATCGCGATGATCGGTATCGTGCCGCTCCTCGTCTGGCTCATCTTCGTCCAGCTCGGCCTCGGCTAACCAACAAGCCCCGTTGCGGGGTGCCCGGGACCATACAGACACCCCGCAACGGCTTAGCCTTCGGAGCGGTTCTTCAGCCGGAATCCGCCAGGCCAATCGGTCCTGCGGATCGGCTTCAGCTCCCTCACCGAACCGTAGTGCCTCACTCACCAAGCCCCAACCGTGTCAGCGGTTCCAGCAGGTCGATGCGTGGCTGGCAGTCATCCAGAACACCCATATCAACCACGGCATGGGTAACCTCCCCGAAGACCAGAACGCAGTCACCGATCGGCAGCGTAGTGCGCGGCCGGCACTCCAGCCGTGCTGGGCGACGGAAGCTCAAGAAGGGCCTGGTTCACGCCGTCCTGATACCAGAACGACGAGGACGCGGGTTAGTGCGGGCGTGCGGGTCGCGCCGTGATAGTTCACCGATGATATCGGCACTTTCACTTCAAAATGACAAACAATGGACGACCCCTACGTCCATTGCACTTGGCACCTTCATGCTCGTGCCTGGCATGTACCTTACAGTTCAGACAGTTCAGGTCGTTCTCAGACAGCGCCGGTATGCGAGACCTGCCACGCGTTTAGCCTTCTTTGAGGATGCGCTAAGACATGTGCAAGTCCGGGACACAAGAAATCCGCCTCAAACCGGTCGATGGTTCAACCGTTTGCGCGTCCGACTGGATGATCTGGGAGGTTGATACAGCTCCGCTGGGCGGCGCTCGGCCGCCGAATTCACCTTCGCGAACGCCCCCCTGCCCGCACCAAGGGGCTGCAGGGCGGCCGCGGTGCTGTCGCGGAGCATGTCCCAAAGGACATTGCGTCTGAGAAGTAAGCGAAGGGGCGAATCGCCCCGCCAAGGCCGAAGCTAATCCCGGGCCTTTGAACCTGTCAAGGGGCCGCGGCGGCGGGTACCCGTTCCATGACGCCGCCGGACGGTGCGCCGTTCCACCTCTCCAGCGAGTTCCCCTTGACTTCTCTGCTGGCCGTCGTCAGTCTTTTCGACAAGAGGAGGGGGCGTCTGCCCGCTCCTAGCCCAATGGAGGCTTCTGATGTTCCGTGCCAGGTCGCTGATGCGTTATGCAACCTCCGGAGACCGGGTCACGCGCCTTGAGCTATTCTTCGATCTGGTATTTGTCTTCGCGCTATCGCAACTGTCCCATCATTTACTGGAGCATCCTTCATGGGTGGGGGCCGGTGAGACATTTGTGCTTCTTCTTGCCGTCTATAAGGTGTGGGTGTACACGACCTGGTCGGCGACGTTGCTGGACACTTCGCGGCTTGAGGTGCAGTGGATGCTGCTGATCGTCATGCTTGTCACACTGTTCATGAACGCCTCAGTCGGCTCAGCGTTTGGTGATTTCGGTTGGCTCTTTGCTGCGAGCTACCTCCTGGTCCAGTTGGGCCGAGGTGCGTGGATGCTCACTGCCGGACTTGACCGGACCACCCACGACCATTTCGTGCGCACACTGATCTGGGGGTGTATGAGCACGCCTTTTTGGATTGCCGGCGTCTTCTTCGCTCCGGGGCCGCGTTTGATGTTCTGGAGTGTCGCTGCCGCGATCGATCTGGGCGGCCATATGGTGGCCCACCGGTTGCCGGGCCGGAAAACCGAAGGCAGCCGTGTCCCGCTCCCGGGAGAGAGAATCTTTGAGCGGTTCGGGCTGTTCTACCTGATCGCGCTCGGCGAGACGATCCTTTCAACCGGGCTGGCGATAGCAGGCAACCTGGAGGACCCCTTGATACTTTTGACCGGGACCGTAAGTTTTGCTGGAAGCGTCGCGATCTGGTGGTGCTACTTCCATGGCCTTGAGCAACAGATTTTGGAAAAGCTTGCTTCCGTTGATGACCAGTTCCGGCCCGGTATTTTGGCGGGCAACACCTTGGTCGTGTTACTCGCGGGCCTTATTCTGGTGGCGGTTGGTGATCAGCTGGTGATCAGCGGTCCGGCCGAGCGCCCTGATCTGGCCACCGTTCTGTTTCTTTTTGGCGGGCCGGCCCTTTTCCTCGCCGGCCGGGGCGTTTTTATTCGACGGGTCCTGGGCCAACGCCAACCATCCGATCTCGTCGGTATCGGAGCCTTGGCGGTCCTGGCAAGCTTGAGCCTCCTCCTCCCGGCCTTCGTTGCCGCTATGGGGGCCGTTCTTCCCCTCGCAGGCGTAGCAGTTTCTGACGCTGTGAACCAACGCCGCCAAACGTGACATGGAGCCTGCGGACGGCCTATTGGCTACCAATGAACGTATCCTGGGCCTGCTTTGACAGACGGCGGTGTGCCGGCGCCCGTGAGTATTCCAATGGTACTTTCGGGTAAGGCCCCGATCATTGCCACATATCGGTGCAACCACCGGTGAAGTTAACGCTGAACCGGCCCTTCGGGAGCTCGCCCGGACCTAATCGGCGCCCTCTCCATCTGCTAAATGAGAGGGCCTGCGCCGGCTTTAGTTGACTCGGGTCTTAGGCCGCGGTGGCCCGGGACCTCAGTGTGCCCATGGCCCAGGTGGCGCTGGCATGGGTGCTGCGGAACCCCGCTGTGGCTGCCCCGATCGTCGGCGCCACCAAGACACGCCACCTCACGGACGCGGCGGCTGCCTTGGACATCCGGCTCACCGATGAGGAGGCCCGCCGGCTCGAAGATCCGTACACGGTCCGGATGCCGACCGGTTACTGAACGGCCGTCCTGTCTTGTCGGCCGTAGTGTGGCGGTCAGATCTTCTCGACGGTGAGGTTCCGGTAGGCGGCACGCAGCGGTGCCATCTGCCGGAATCCGAGATAGCCTCCGCCCAGCACCCTGTCCGAGGTGTCCGTCCACGCAAAAAGGGGCATCCCGTTGATGGAGAACGCCACGCCGGGGCCGTCCTTGACGAGTTCCATGCGGTAGAAATCCCGGGCATCCTCCGTGGGCGGCAACGGATCCGCACCCTGGGCCACCAGTTCAAACCCGGCGCTTTTTCGCAGGTTGCAGGTCCGGAAGGCCCGTTCGGAGTGGTGCTTATGCCGGAAGTAGGAAACATGGAGGGCATCGATGTCCCCCGAGTGGTACTGCGGGTAGTAACCGGTGCGCGGCGCGAGGTCTGCCGAAAACAGGTCCCGGCCGGCGTGACCGGTTGCCGAAAAGAACACCATGGCCAGTCCCGGCTCCGCGAGGGGCAGGAACTCCCAGCTGACTCGGATGCCGTCCGGGAACTCCACCGGGCACCAGAATGTCCAATGCGCGTGGTCCCCGAGCTCTTCATCGTCCGCCGGGCCTGATAGTTCGAGTGCGCCGTCGCGGGTGCCCAGGCGCAGGGGTCCTTCCGCCACCCAGCCGGACACGTCGCGCGGCCCGGCAAGCGGATTCGTGTACAGCAGTTCCGGGCCGGGCCGTATCACACCCACCTAGCCCCCTCCCGCCGCCGCAAGTCCCGCCGTCGAGCCCTTTCGGGAGTCCGCCAGGGCATCCCCGCCGAATCCAAGCAGCGCAAGCCTGCCGGCAACTTCCCCGGCGACCAGCGACGCACCGCGCTGGGAAAAATGCGTGTTGTCCGCCAGCCCGTCCGGCCAGTGGGCGTGCTCGCCGGGAGCGAAATGGCAGAAGAGCGATTTCGATTCCTCGACGCCCAGCTCCGTGTACAGGCCGCGGGTCCAGGTGTTGAGGTCGACGACGGCGAGGTGCAGCTCGAGCGCTATCTCGCGGACCACTTCGGGATAGTCCTCCAGGCTTTCCTCCAGTGCGCCGTCCAGGAAGTGCCGGCGCTCCACCGACGTGCAGAGCACCGGCACCGCACCGAGCGCCCGGACCTCCGCCACCATGCGGCGCAGGTTCGCTGCGTACCCGGTCCTGGCGGCAAGGTGAGGGCGCTTCTGGTCGTTATGGCCGAACTGGATGAGCACCAGGTCGCCCGCTCCTGCTGTTTCCAGGAGCCGGCCCCAGAGCCCTTCGTCGCGGAAGGACTCCGTGCTGGCCCCGCCCTTGGCGAAGTTGTGCACGGCGGCCCAGCTGTAGACATGCCGCGGCAGCCGGGCGCCCCAGCCGCTCATGGGGTACTCGTGGGTGGGACAGTTGGCCACCGTGGAATCTCCGGCGAGCAGGATTTTCATGCTGTGCTTTCTGTTGGTTGGGCGGGCGACGGCGGTGCGGGCGGCTTAGCCCTTGACGGAGCCGATGAGCATGCCCTTTGCGAAGTGTTTCTGCAGGAACGGGTAGAAGATCAGGATGGGCAGCGTGGCCACCACGATCACGGCGAATTTGATGCCTTGTTCCGGGGGGATGTAGTTCGGGTCCACGTTGCCGGTGCCGAGGAGGTCGGAGGAGGCGGTGACCTGGCGGAGGTACATCTGCAGGGTCCATTTGGAGTTGTCGCTCAGGTAGAGCAGCGGTGACATGAAGTCGTTCCAGATGCCCACGGCGTAGAACAGCGCGAACGTGGCCAGCACGGGTTTGGACAGCGGCAGCAGGATCCGCCAGAGGATCCCGATTTCCGTGGCGCCGTCCATCTTGGCGGACTCTTCGAGTTCGGCGGGGAGTTCCTGGAAGAAGTTCTTGATGATGATCAGGCTGAACGGGTTGATCGCGGCCGGCAGGATCAGTGCCCAGTAGCTGTTGAGCAGGCCGAGGTCCTTGATCAGCAGGAACGTGGGGATCATGCCGCCGGAGAACACCATGGCGAAGACCACGAGGGACAGGATCAGCTGGCGGCCGCGGAGGTTCCGCTTGGCCAGCGGGTAGGCCATGGTGACGGTCAGAATGAGCTGGATGACGGTGCCCACGGCGGTGACCAGCACCGTGGTGATGAGCGCGCGGACGAACGCCGGGGTGGAGAAGATGTATTCGTAGGAACCCAGGCTGAACTGCTCCGGCCAGACGAAGAAGGCCCGGCGGGTGATTTCCGCTTCGGTGGCGAAGGAGCCGGCGAACACGTAGATGAAGGGCAGCAGCGTCAGGACGCCGATCAGTGTCAGGAAGACGTAGTTGGCGCCGTCAAATATCCGGCCGCCGGTGGTGTTGTGGATCTTCATTAGAACAGTCCGCTCTGGTTGAACCGCTTGGCCAGGGCGTTGGTGCCGAAGATCAGCACGATGCCCACCAGGGACTTGAACAGGCCCACCGCGGTGGAGTAGGAGTAGGCGCCCTGGGTGATGCCGACGAAGTACACGTAGGTGTCGAAGACGTCCGCCACGTCGCGGTTGAGCGCGTTGGTCATGAGGTAGATCTGTTCGAACCCGGTGTTCAGCATCTGCCCGATCGCCAGGATGAGCATCACGATGATGGTGGACCGGATGCCCGGAAGCGTAATGTGCCAGACGCGGCGGAACCTGCCAGCGCCGTCGATGATCGCCGCCTCGTACTGGTCCTGGTCCACCGTGGCCAGGGCGGCCAGGAAGATGATGGTTCCCCAGCCGGTGTTCTTCCAGATCTCCTGGAGCACAATGAGCGGCCGGAACCAGGCGGGATCGGACAGGAAATCAATGTCGGTGCCCAAAACGTTGTTGATGAACAGGAACAGCGGCCCGAAATCCAGGGCGAACAACAGGAAGCTCAGCGACGCCACGATGGTCCAGGACAAGAAGTGCGGGATGTAGACCAGGGTCTGGACCGTGCGCTTCAGGATGGACAGCCGGACCTCGTTCAGCAACAACGCCAGCACGATGGTCAGCGGAAACGCGATCCCCAGGTTCAGGAACGCCAGAATCAGGGTGTTGCCCAGCAGCCGGCCGAAATCAGGGTTACCGAAGAAGTCCTGGAAATGCTGGAGACCCACCCACGGGCTGGCATTGACGCCCAGGAACGGGACGTAGTCCTTGAACGCGATGCTGACCCCGTACATCGGGGCGTACCGGAAGACCGCAAAGTAGATGACCCCCGGCAGCAGCAAGAGATAGAGCCACTTGTAGTGCGCGAAGTGGACGGCGAAGCGGCGTCGCCGCCCCGGGGCAGGCGCTGGTGGCGGCGCCTGCTCCGGGGTTTTGACGTCAACGGTGGACGTTGTCACTTGCTGTCCTGCCAGAGCTTGTTGATCTCTTCCTGGACCTTGTCGCCCCCGCTGGTCTTCCACAGCTTGATGGCGTCCTTCAGGCCCTGCTCATCGATCTGGCCGGCCAGGTACTTGATCCGGGCATCGGCCACGATGTTGTCCAGCTGCGCGCCCTTGGCCACGTAGGTAGGCGACACGAAGGCCGCGGCCGGGTTGTAGACGGCACTCTTCAGGTCCTGGGCCATGACCTCAACGCGCTTGTCGAAGACTTTCTGTTCGTAATCCGAGGCCTGCTTGACGGGGTAGAAGTTGTTGCCGGTGACGTTGGTGCCCAGCTGCGCGTAGCTCTTGATGTCCGTGGCCACAGCCTTGCCTTCAGGGGTTTCGGGCTTGATGGTGGCGGCCTTGCCGTCCTCCACGGTGAAGTTCACGCCTTCGATGCCGTTGTTGAGGAGCACGGCCACGTCCTTGCCGTTCATCGTGTTCAGGAATTCCAGGACGTTCTTCAGTTCAGCCTCGGTGCGGACGCTGGTCTTGGGAATAGCAAGGAACCCGGAGTAGCCGTCCGTCGGGTGTGCGTGCAGTTCGCCGTCCGGTCCCTTGAGGTTGCCGACGAAGCCCACCTTGTTCTGGAAATCGTTCGGGTTGGCCTGCTTGAACAGGTTGATCAGCACGCTGACGCGGGAGTCGACGTCGACAATAATGCCGCCCTTGCCGTTGAAGAACGGCTCGTTCCACTTGGTGCCGTCGAAGGTGGCGAAGTCCGGGTTGATGAGCTTTTCGTCCACCATCTTCTTGACGAACCGGTTGGCTTCCAGGAACTCCTCGGTTTCGAAGCTGGGGATCAGCTTGCCGTCCTTTTCGGTCCAGCGGTTACCGGCCCCGTACCACTCCTCGATGATGTCGTAGGGGCTGTTGGAGCCCAGGGCACCCCACTTGGGAATGGTGATGCCCCAGGTGTCGTTCTGGCCGTTGCCGTCCGGGTCCTGCTCGGTGAAGGCCTTGGCCACGGTGTAGAGGTCCTCGGTGGTTTCGGGTGCCTTCAGTCCCAGCTTGTCCAGCCAGTCCTGGCGGAACATCACTGCTGCGCGGATGGGGTTGCGGGCCCGGAAGACGCCGTAAACCTTGCCGTTCACGCTGGCGTTCTTCTCGACGTCCGGGAAAGTGGTCTTCAGGTTGGGGTACTCGTCAATTTTGTCCGTGAGGTCCCAGAATGCGCCCGCCTCGGCGTTCTTCACGAAGCCCGGCGACTTGCTTTGCACCACCATGACCTGGGGGATTTCGGAGGATGCCAGGGTGATGTTCATCTTGTCCTCGTAGGAGGCGTTCGGCGTCCACGTGATGTTCACGTCCTTGCCGGTGAGCTCCTCGAGCTTCTTCTGCACGGCGCCGTCAGCGGACGGTGGCTGCGCCTCCAGGAACGGCGCCATGACGCTGATCTTCGAGGAATCCGCGGCCGGTGCTTCACCCCCGCTGCACGCTGTGAGGGTAAGTGCGGCGGCGGTCACGACGGCGGCAGCCAGGCTGAGTTTTCTACGGGTCATAGTGTTTTCCTTTTCCACTTCTTCGGGGTTGGTTCCGGGTCTAGTCAGTGCAAGTCAGGTGGTGCAGGTCAGGTGGTGCAGGTCGGTTGGTGCAGTTCAGGAGGTGCAGCGGGGCGGCAAGATATTGATACGTTTCATTCATGCTCCGGCGTATGCCCGGCGCCTCAGGCAACGGGGGCTCCAGCCATTACCGCCGGGCGCGCGGTGCCCTCGGCGTCCCTGGCCGCGGCATCCCCGGCCGCGCCGGTCACGGATTCGTCGTTCGCAGTGAAGAACCGGTCGCACAGCCAGCCGGTCACGTAGAGCCAGGCTCCGACGCTGAAGAACGGAATCAGCCCGGGGAGGGCCTGGCTGGCGAACAGCGCTGCGGCGGTCACGAAGAGCAGGATTGCCGTGCCCGCGAGGTGCCTGAGCGCAAACCGCGAGGACATCAGGAGGTACTGCGGGAGCGGAAGCTCATAGCGGGCAAACATCGGGAAGAGGTGGCAGGCCACGGCCACCAGGAAAATCGCGGCCACGAACGCGCCGGCAGCCATCAGCTGGGACAGGAGGTCGCCGGAGCGGGAGAAGTAGTTCCAGTTCAGGGCCAGGGCCGCTCCGGCAAGCAGGACCGGCAGCGCCAGTCCGTTGCCGCGGCCGAAGTTGCGGCCATATTCCACGGTGAAGGAGCGAAGCAGCGGAGCAGCCTCGCCCCGGACCCTGCGGCGCACCAGGATCTGCGCCGCCGCCGTGGCGGGGCCCAAGCCAAGTACACCCAGGCCGGCAAGCGAGAACACCAGCCAAAGCAGATTCAGGCATGCAATCCACAGCACGGTGTCGAAGAATGAATATGCCTTGGCGCTAAAACTTCCAGCCAGCACAGCTAGCCCCCTTCGGATCTCCATCGTTGCAGAAACGGGGCCCGCAGTGGTCCACGTCACGTTAGTAAGCGGTTTCTCGAAAATCTAGACGCTTTTGAAGCGGCGGTCAAGGTGAATTTTGAATCGTTACATAATGAACCCGCTGGGGTTAGACTGATGGCGAGAGCAATTTGGAAAGCGCTTACCACAATTGTCAGCGGGCCGAACCGGCCTACGCTGATAGCACCCGGTAGCGGGCCTCCGCCCGGCGATTTCCGGCAAACGACACCGACGTCAATACCCCGTCCCGGGGACAGAAGAGGAGAGCCATGGGCACCCTGTCCGCGCCAGTCCCGGAAGAACGCAAAATCCCCACAATGGAACGCACGGTCATCTCCGCCGCGGCGAGGGTTGCGCTGGTGGGAGTCCACGGCTTCGGAACCCACCACCTCCGCAACCTCGAAAGGCTCCAGAAGGACGGGGCCGTTACCCTCGTGGCTGTTGCCGACCCGAATCCCCCGGCCAGCGGCGCTCTCCCTCCCGAAACGGCAGTCTTTGGCAATCTAGACGACCTCCTGGCCGCGACACCGGAACTCGACCTCGTCATTGTGGCCACGCCCATTCAGACGCACGCACCCTTGGCGCTCGCGGCCCTCCCCCACGCCGACCTGTACCTGGAAAAGCCTCCGGTCGCTTCCCTGGCCGACTTCAACCGGCTGCAGGAGGCCGCTGCGGCTGCCGGACAGAGTGTCCAGGTCGGCTTCCAGAGCCTCGGCTCCCATGCCCTCAAGGCGATCGAGGACCTGCTCAACGCCGGCGAAATCGGCACCCTCCTGGGAATCTCCGCCACCGGCCGCTGGGTGCGGGACCGCGCGTACTACAAGCGGTCCCGCTGGGCCGGGAAGCGAAGCCTGGACGGCGTCGACGTCGTGGACGGCGTGGCCACCAACCCGCTGGCGCACGCCATCGCCACTGCCTTGAGGATCGCCGGCGCACGGACCGTGGGCGACCTCGCCTCCGTGGAAACGGACCTCTACCGGGCCAACGACATCGAATCCGACGACACCTCCGTCATCCGCGTACGCACCGCCTCCGGCCTTCCCGTCACCTGCGCGCTGACCCTCTGCGCCACGGAGTCTGTGGAACCGTACGTCACCCTGCAGGGCAGCGAAGGAACCGCGGTGTTCCACTACACCGAAGACCGCCTCAGCGTCAGCACCGCAGCCGGCGAACGCCACGAGGTGTTTGGCCGGGACGACCTCACCGGGAACCTGCTGGACCATCTGCGGCACCGCCGCCACGACCAGCACGGACGCGCGCCGCTGATCAGCTCGCTCGCGGACAGCGGCGCGTTCATGCGGGTGCTGGAAGCCATCCGCACCGCCGAAGCCCCGGCTCTCATCGCCGGGCAGCACCTGGAGTGGGTGGGCGACGGCGACTCGGCCCACGCCGTGGTCTCCGGTATCGAAGATGCCCTGGAACGCGCGACGGCGGCGCACGCCACCTTCAGCGAACTGGGCCTGCCCTGGGCCCGGCCGGCGGCTGATGATGCGGATACGTTGTCGCTTTCCGTGCAGGACGCCGGGCACGACGGCGGAGCAGCAACCGGCGCGCACAGCGGCGCCACTGCGCTGGCCACCCTGCGGAACGGCTCCGGCGTCGCAGCCCGGCTCTCTCCCCGCCCCTACCTGCATCCGGTGCGTTCGCTCGGCGGCGTCATCGTCACCGACCACTTACCGGCGGACCACCCGTGGCACCTCGGCGCCGGCATCGCCCTGCAGGATGTGAACGGCACGAACTTCTGGGGCGGGAAGACCTACACCCGCGCTTCCGGGCGATATGAGGAACACCCGGACCACGGCCGGATCGTGCAGCTGTCCGCAGAGCCCGGACCGCCGGGCGGCGACTCGTTCCACCAGGAACTCAGCTGGCAGGCACCGGACGGCCTCGAACTGCTGCGCGAGCACCGGACCGTCCGCGCCGGCCGGGTGGACGCCCGCACCTGGCGGCTGGACCTGGCAACGGAACTTACCGCCGTCGTCGACGCTTCGCTGGGTGGTCCTGGCTCCAACGGTGCCGCCGGAAGCGGCTACGGCGGGTTCTTCTGGCGGCTGCCCGCGTGTTCCGCCGTGAATGTCTTTACTGCCGACCGGCAGGGCGAGGCAGCTGTCCACGGCGCCGCCGCGCCGTGGCTGGCCTGGACAGGGACCTTCCCCGGCGGCGCGGCCAGCCTGGTGTTCGCCGCCCCTGCCGAGGCGCCGGACCCCTGGTTCGTCCGCCTGTCCGGCTACCCCGGCGTGGGCTCCGCCCTGGCCTGGGACCGGCCCGTGATCCTCGCCGCGGGAGAATCCGTCCGGCGCTCTTTCACGGTGTGGATCGCCGACGGCACGCTGTCCCCCGCGGAAGCTGCGGTATTGGCCGATCACCGGTGACCTGGCACGCCAGGCCGGAACAGCCGCACCGCGTTGGCTGAATGAGCTGACCGAGTGCGCTAGCTCAGTGCGCTCTTGAGTTCCTCCATCGACTTCTTCGCGGCTTCCTCCGGGCTCACCCTGCCAAAGTGGACCTCGGTGGTGAAGCGGGTGAGGATCTCCGAGGCCGGGCTGGACCCTGCCGGCGGGACGACAGGAGCATCGCCCACTTCATCCGCAATGTCGTTGATGAAGGCGGCCGTGGCGGCGTCCGCCGCGCTCAGCTTGGGCGTAATGGCATCGCGCACTTCGGTATTGCCGGGGATGCCGCGGTCAGCCAGCGCAATTTCGCCGGCCTCGACGCTGTTGGACAGGAAGTCGATGAACTGCTGGGCTTCCTTCGGGTGCTTGGTCCGCGAGCTTGCGGACCAGAGCTGGGACGCTTTGTAGTATTGCTGCGCCGATTTGGCGTTACCGTCGGTGCTCGGCGGGCGCTTTATTTCCAGCGCCTGGCCGGAGGCCTTGGTCAGGGCGCCGAGCTGGTTGGACCACAGCCAGCCCATGGCGAACTTGTTCGTGGCCAGTCCCGTCTGGTCCAGCGCGGCGGTGGCCTCTTCGGTCATGACCGAAGCCGGCGGCACCGCCTTCGCATCGCGAAGGCCGGCCTGGAACTCGAAGTATTCCGTGGCGTCAGCCTCATCGAACCCCAACTTTCCGTCCGAAGAGAAGAGGGACTTGCCATGCTGGCGCAACCAAAGATTGAACGATGCATCGCCGGTGATTGATCCGGAACCGTAGATGCCGGCCTTGCTGTTGGCCGTGATGTCTGCAGCCGTCTTCTCGTACTCCTGCCAGGTCCAGGACTCGTCGTCCGGCAGGGCCACGCCGCTGGCGGACACCAGTGCGGGGTTGGCCACTACCACCAGCGCATTCATGCCGGCTGTCACGGCAAACTGCCCTTCCGGTGTCTTGCCGGCATCGGCTGCAGCCTTGTCGAACTTGGACAGATCCACGTCCTTCAGGTTCAGGAGCGCCCCGCGCTTGGCGTACTCACCGAGGTACTGAAGGTCCATCTGGATGATGTCCGGGGCCTGCTGCGATGCCACCTGGGTGGCGAGTTTGTCCCAGTAGCCGGACCACTCCCCGTATTCACCCTCGATCTTGATGTTCGGGTTCTTGGCCTCGAACGCGTCAATCAACTTCTGGGTCATCTTGTGCCGCACGTCCGAGCCCCACCAGGTAAACCGCAGGGTCACCGGGCCGCCCGCTTCGGACTGCGCACCGCCCCCGCAGCCTGAGAGGGTCAGTGCGAGGGCGGCTGCCACCGCCGCAATCTTGGGAGTCCGGGATTTCAGGGCGCGAAAAATCATTCGATGTCCTCTGTGACGGCTGGGTTTGGCGGGATTCGATTAGGCGAGAAAACGCTTTCTCACCTACCCTAAATGTGCGCCGCGTCACAGTCAAGGAGTAGCTTGCCTTTTGCCGGTTTTGGCCGGAATGGCCCGCGCTTGGCGGCCGTTACCGGCAAATGGCGGCAGAAAAACGTGCCTGCTGGTCAGGCAGCCGCAGCCCGCCGTCGGGCGTTCAGCCACATCAGCAGCCCGATGACTGCGGCGGAGAGCATGCCGAGAGCGCCCGTCACAACGAGGCCGGCACGGACACCGAACTCTTCCGTCAGCCAGCCGGCCAGCAGCCCGCCGAGGGCGTGGCCGCCCAGCAGCAGCGGCAGGTAGAGCGCCAGGACGCGCCCGCGGACTTCCGCGCCGGCCTCCAGCTGGACGGTGGTGGCCGCGCTGGTCAGGAAGAGCAGCGTCATGACCCCAACCAGGACCAGCATGGCCACGAACAGCTCCTGCGTGGGCATGAGCGCGGCCACGAGCTGGGTCAGCCCGAACAGCCCGGCACTCACTACGATCCCCCGCCGTCCCAAAGTCCGCAGCCGCGCGGCCAACAGCGCGCCCGCAAGGGCACCAGCGGCGCTGAACGTATTGAAGATGCCGAAGCCCGCCGCGCCGCTGTGCCACACATCTTCGGCGAACGCCGCCAGTACCACCGGCCCGTTCATGCCAAACGCGCCGAGGAGCCCGGCCAGCAGCATCACCAGCAGGAGGGAAGGCCGGCCTCGGACGTAGCGGAAGCCAGCGAGGACCTGCCCGCGGCCCCGGAGAGGCGGCGGGCCGGGGTAGAGCCGGGAAGTCCGGATCGCTGCGATCAAGCCAATAACCGCCAGGCACACCGCAGCGTTCGCGGCGAAGGCAGCTGCGGAACCTGCCTTGGCGATCAGCAGGCCGCCGAGGGCGGGTCCCGCCATCGCGCCGAGCTGGCCGATCGCGTTGTTCAACCCGATCGCGGGGCGCAGTGCGGCGTCCCCCACCACCTCGTTCACGAACACCTGGCGGGCCGGACCATCGACGGCGGACGTGATGCCCAGCGCCACGCAACAGGCGTACACGGCCCAGACGGTGATGCCGCCGCCGGCGTCGAGGGCCGCGAGGGCCAGGGCCAGCAGCGCGGTGATGGACTGGCAGATCAGCAGGATGCGGCGCTTCGGGAACAGGTCCACCAGGATGCCGCTGAGCGGGCCCACCACCAGCATGGGCAGGAACTGAAGCGCCACCGCCACGCCCACGGCGGCGGGACTGCCTGTCAGTTGCAGGACCAGCCAGTCCTGGGCCAGGCGCTGCATCCAGACGCCGGTGCTGCCTGCGAGCTGAATGGCGATGAAGAGCCGGTAGTTGCGCTGCGCCAGCGGGTGGTACCAACGCAGCGGCCCGTCTGATGCTTGTCTTGCGTTTTGGAGGGACTCGGCGGACTGGGTGCGGTCGGAAGACACGTCTGGCTCAACTCGGTAGTGAAGTGGACCTGCTGGAACGGGATGTGGCGCTGGTGGTGCTACGCGCGTGCCGAGCGCATCTTGACGGCGGCCGAGGCAAGGATCAGGGTGCCGGGAACCACAACGAACAGGGCTGCCAGCATCCAGACGAACACAACTCCGGCGAAGAGGGCGGCGGCCAGCAGGAGGGAACCCGTCCAGTCGCGGAGCGAAATAGTCTTGGCGGCCTCAATGGCCGCTGTCCAGGCGATGCCTGGAGCCGGGCTGCCCGCAACGTCAGCCCATGCAGCAGCGGTGCGCAGCAGCAGGACGGCTGCGGCGGCAGCGAGGACGAGGGTTGCCGGCAGGACCACTTCCCGGCCCGGCAGTTGCCCCACCCATGCGAGCAACAGGTTAAGGACAATCACGACGGCGGCTGCCGCCGTCGTGATTCCAATCTTCCAGCTGCCCGGGAGCGCCGAACGGAAGGTGTCCCAGAGGGCGCGGAGGGAGTCATCCCTGCCGGAAAGGTGGCGTTCGAGGTGCGCAATGCCGGCGGCATAGGCGGCGGGGATGGTGACCAGCGGAATGGACAGCACCAGCACCAGCACTCCGGCCAGGAGGGTCTCGGAAAACAGGGCGAAGCGGTTTACCGGGATACGGTCGTCGTGGCCTGACGCGGGTGTGGTGCTGTCCATGATGCTCATTTCCTGTCAGCCCTTGAGGCCCTGGGTGGAGACGCCTTCAACAATGTAGCGCTGGAAGACCAGGAAGAAGATCAACACCGGCAGCAGGGCCAGGACAGACATGGCGATCATGGCTCCGTAGTCAGAGGACTGGGTCTGATCCACGAAGAGGCGCAGGGCAAGTGGCAGCGGGTACTTTTCCGGGGTGTTGAGGTAGAGCAGGGGGCCCAGGAAGTCGTTCCAGCTCCAGATGAAGGAGAAGATCGACGTCGAAATCAGGGCAGGTTTCATCAGCGGCAGCATGATCGAGGTGAAGATCCGGACGTGGCCGGCGCCGTCGATGCGTGCCGCTTCATCCAGTTCCGCCGGCAGGTTCCGCATGAACTGGACCATCAGGAACACGAAGAACGCGTCGGCGGCGAGGAACTTGCCGATCAGCAGAGGGATGTAGGTGTCCACGAGGCCCAGCTGCTGGAAGATGATGTACTGCGGGATGATCACCACGTGGAACGGCAGCAGCAGGGTGGCAATCATCATGCCGAAGAGCGCGCTGCGGCCCGGGAACTTGATCCGCGCGAACGCGTAGGCGGAAACGCTGGCCGAGAGGATGGTGCCCACGACGGCGCCGATGGCCAGGACCAGCGAGTTGGTGAAGAACTGCAGGGTGGACACCCCGCCGATCCCCTCCATGGCGGTGGTGAAGTTATCGAAGCTGAAGTTGCTGGACCACAGGGAGGTGTTGGTGCCGCCGATTTCAGCGTTCGGCTTGAAGGATGAGGCCACCATCCAGAGCGCCGGGTAGAGGACGATGGCCGTCAGGGCAAGCGCCACGATGTGGAAGATGAGGCTCTTGGCGCGCTTGGCACCCACGGACTCGGACTTCGGGTTGTAGTCGGGTGCCGGAGCGGGGACGGTGCCGCCGGCTTTCGGTTGGGTGGGTGTTGCCATGGTTGTCATTTCGAATCACCGCTGTAGTGGACCCAGGACTTGGAGGTCTTGAAGAAGATGAGCGTGATGATGCCGACCACGATCACCAGGAGCCAGGCCATCGCCGAGGCGTAGCCCATCCGGAAGTCGGAGAAGCCGCGCAGGTAGAGGTAGAGGGTGTAGAAGAGGGTGGACCCGGCCGGGCCGCCTTCACCGTTGGAGATGATGTAGGCCGAGGCGAAGATCTGGAACGCGTGGATGGTTTCCATCAGCAGGTTGAAGAAGATCACCGGGGAGAGCATGGGCCAGGTGATGTTGAAGAACTTCCGCACCGGGCCGGCACCGTCCATGGAGGCGGCTTCGTAGAGGTCGGCGGGGATTTGCTTCAGGCCGGCGAGGAAGATCACCATCGGGGCGCCGAACTGCCAGACGGTCAGGAGGATCATCATGGGCATGGTCATGGAGGGGTTGCCCACCCAGCCGCCGAGGTTGATCCCGAAGAAGGACAGGCCCTGGTCCACCGGGCCGGCGTCGCCGAACATCGCCTTCCAGACGATAGCGATCGAGACGGACGCGCCGATCAGGGAGGGGGCGTAGAACGCCGAGCGGTAGAACCCCTGCCCCTTGCGCTTGCTGTTCAGCAGCATGGCCACTGCCAGTGCGGCGGCGAGCTTGAGCGGGGTGCCGAAGACCACGTAGGACAGGGTCACGCCCACCGACTGCAGGAACCGTTCGTCCTGGAACAGGGTGGTGTAGTTGTCCAGGCCGATCCATTTGGGCGGTTCGAAGAGGTTGTAGTTGGTGAAGGACAGGTAGAGCGAGGAGATCATCGGGCCCACGGTCAGGGCGATGAATCCCAGCAGCCAGGGCAGCAGGAAGGTGTAGCCGGCGCGGGCATCCGCCCCCCGCTGCCGCGACTTGCGCGGCAGCGGTGGGGTGGACGACGTCGAACGCCTACTCAGGGTTGGGATTTGAGTCACGAGTGCATTCCGTCAGTTGTGAACGTCGGGCAGACAATACGCTGCTCAGGCGTTCTGCTTGATGAGGTCTTCGGCTTCCTTGAACCAGGCGTCGGCCGCCGAGTCAACGGTCAGCTTGCCGAAGTTCAGGTCCGAGCTGATGCGCTTGAAGGAGGCTTCCAGGGTGCCGAAACCGACGATGGGCGGCTCGGGTGCATCCTTGAGGTACTTTTCGATGGACTTCTCGTAGTCCACCACGATCTTGTCGGTGCCCTCGAAGGTGGTGCCGTCGCGTTGTGTCTTCGAGGCGGGAACGCCGCGGGAGGTCTTGAAGATCTGGCCCACCTCGGGGTCGTTGATCATGAAGTCGATGAAGCGTGCGGAGGCATCCTTGAACTTTGTCTTGGCGCTGGCCACCATGAGCATCGAGGGCTTGAGGAACAGGCCCAGATTGTCCGGGTCGTCGGAGGGAACGGGGACAATCTTCAGTTCCTTGGCGCCACTGTCCGCGAGGTAGCCGGCCATGAAGTTGTCCCAGGTGTTTTCCGCAACGGTCACGTTGGAGCCGAAAGGCGACTTGGGTGCCAGCTGGGTGACCCGTTCCTCGGAGACCAGGGCAGGGGTACCGCGCAGGTCCGAAGCCATGTTCCACCAGGTCTTCAGGTCGTCCTTGCTGAAGCCGAGCTTGCCGTCCTCGGTGAAGGCTTCAATGTTCTTCTGGCGGAGCCAGATGTTGAACTGCCACCAGATGCCGGTGAAGTCCGTGGAACCGAAGATGGTGCCGTTGCCCTTGGCGCCGACCTCCTTGAGCCAGGCCTTGTATTCGTCATAGGTCCAGCTGCCGTCGGGCTCGGAAACGCCGAGGGTCTTGAGCTTGGCAGGATCGTAGTAGACGGCGAAAGCGTTGGTGCTGGTGGGGATGCCGTAGGTCTTGCCCTTGATCTGGCCGGACGGCAGCAGCGACTTGTCGAAGCCCGAAGTGTCAATTTTTACGGTGCCGAGGTCCAGGAGCTGGTTCCGCTGGCCATAGTCCCGCAGGTAGGAGAGGTCCCACTGCATCACGTCAGGCAGGCCGCCGCCGGCAGCTTCGGTGGCGCGCTTCTGCCAGTAGCCGGCAAAGTCGGTGAAGTTGCCGTTGACCTTGATGTCGGGGTTCTTCGACTCGAACAGTTCGATGGCCTTGCGGGTGCGGGCGGCACGGTCATCGTTGCCCCACCAGGTGTAATTGATGGTGACAGGATTCTGCGCCGATCCGGTCTGTGCGGGAGCGGACTGTCCGCACGCAGCCAGGGCAGCGGCAGATGCGGTGCCCAGCGCCACGGTGGTGAGGAAATTCCTTCTGCTGATCATTAGAGCCTCCTTGCTCGGTTGTGTAAGCCCGACTCCCTGTGATTCTCTTCGACGAGGGTAGTGACCTGTCTTACACGTGCTTTCTGAAACGATACAATATCCTCATTCCCACATTTGGGCAAGCGTTTTCCAAACATCTGCTTTCATGCCATGATCGTGCACCGGCCTCGACGAAGGAGTCACATGTCATCCCAGGAAAATCCCACTCCACCCGCAGTGTGGAGCAGCCTCGAAGGTATCGCCTACGGGGGCGACTACAACCCCGAGCAATGGCCTGTCAGCACCCGGCTGGAGGACCTGGACCTCATGAAGGAAGCCGGCGTCACGTTCCTCAGCGTGGGCATTTTTTCCTGGGGCCTGCTGGAACCGTCCGAGGGCGACTACGATTTTGGCTGGCTGGACGACGTCCTGGACAACCTGGCAGCAGCAGGCATCAAGGTGGCCCTCGCGACCGCAACCGCCGCGCCCCCGGCATGGTTGGTGCGCAAGCACCCGGAAATCCTCCCGGTCACCGCTGACGGAACCGTGCTGGGGCCGGGCTCCCGGCGGCACTACACGCCGTCGTCGGCCGTTTACCGGCGGTACGCAACCGGCATCACCCGGGTGCTGGCAGAGCGCTACAAGGACCACCCGGCACTGGCGCTGTGGCACGTGGACAACGAACTCGGCTGCCACGTTTCGGAGTTCTACGGCGACGAGGATGCCACTGCCTTCCGCCGTTGGCTTGAGCGTCGGTACGGGAGCATCGATGCCCTGAACGCGGCGTGGGGAACGGCGTTCTGGTCCCAGCACTACTCCTCGTTCGAGGAGGTCCTGCCGCCAGCGGCGGCGCCGTCCACGCTTAATCCGGGGCAGCAGCTGGACTTCCAGCGCTTCAGCTCCTGGGCCCTGATGGACTATTACCGCGCCCTCCTCGAAGTGCTGCGCGACGTAACGCCCGGGGTGCCTGCCACCACCAACCTCATGGTTTCCAGCGCCACCAAATCCATGGACTACTTCGACTGGGCCAAGGACCTGGACGTGATCGCCAACGACCACTACCTCGTGGCCGCCGATCCGGAGCGTCAGATCGAACTTGCGTTCAGTGCGGACCTCACGCGCGGCGTTGCCGGCGGTGACCCGTGGATACTGATGGAACATTCGACGTCGGCAGTGAACTGGCAGCCCCGCAACCAGCCCAAGATGCCCGGCGAAATGCTGCGCAACTCCCTGGCGCACGTGGCCCGCGGCGCTGATGCCGTTATGTTCTTCCAGTGGCGGCAGAGCTTCGCCGGTTCGGAGAAGTTCCACTCCGCTATGGTGCCCCACGGCGGACGGGACACCCGCATCTTCCACGAGGTGGTGGGGCTCGGCGCCGCACTCCGGAAGCTGGCCGCGGTGCGGGGATCGCGCGTTGAGTCGCGCGTGGCCATCGTCTTCGACTACGAGGCCTGGTGGGCCAGCGAACTCGATTCCCACCCCAGCCAGGACGTGAAGTACCTGGACCTGATGCGCGCCTTCCACCGCTCGCTGTTCCTGCGCGGGGTTTCGACGGATTTTGTGCACCCTTCCGCCTCCCTGGAGGGCTACGACCTGGTGCTGGTGTGCACCCTGTACAACGTCACCGACCCGGCTGCCGCCAGCATCGCATCGGCTGCCCGCGCCGGCGCAACAGTCCTGGTGAGCTATTTCAGCGGGATTGTGGACGAACAGGACCACATCCGCCTCGGCGGGTACCCGGGCGCTTTCCGGGAGCTGCTGGGCATCAGGGTGGAGGAATTCCACCCCCTGCTGACCGGTGCCACGGCCAAGCTCAGCGACGGCCGAGTGGGCACGGTATGGAGCGAGCACGTGCACTTGGCCGGGGCTGAACCGGTACAGACGTTCACTGAATACCCGTTGGAGGGCGTCCCCGCCCTGACCCGGCGCTCCGTCGGAACGGGCTCGGCCTGGTACCTGGCCACCTTCCCGGACCGCGACGGCATCGAGGCGCTGGTGGACCGGCTGCTCGCTGATTCCGGAGTTTCCGCAGTGGCGGAGGCGGACCAGGGCGTAGAACTGACGCGACGCCGCACCGGCGACGGCACCAGCTTCATCTTCGCCATCAACCACTCACGCGCCGATGCCACGGTCCGCGCGGCAGGGGCAGATCTGCTGTCCGGCGAGCGGTTCACCGGCACGGTTCCGGCTGGCGGCGTGGCGGTGATCGCGGAGGACTGACCCGGAACGGGAAGGCTTGGGCGGCCTAAGGCAGCCCAGGCGGTCCGGCCGGGACGCTCCACCGCACCATGACAAAGGCCTGTCCGCAGAGCCTGGCCTAAAAGGTCAGGCGCTGCGGACAGGCCCCGGGTTTTTCCGGCTATTCAGCCCTGCGTTCTAGTTGCTGATGGCTGATTTCATTTCATCGACTGCCTTCTTGCCGGCTTCCTCCGTGGACAGCCGGTTGAAGAGAACCTCCGAGGTGTAGCGCTTGACGATTTCCTGGATGGCACCCGCGCCCTTCGGCGGCGGTTCCGGAGCCTCGCCAAGTTCGCCCTTGATCTGGTCAATGAACTTGACCACCTTGATGTCGGCGGGGGTCAGCTTGGGTGCGATTGCCGCCCGGACATCGGAGTTGGGATAAACGCCGCGGTCGGCCAGGAGGGTTTCGCCGGCCTTGGTGTTGTTGGCCAGGAAGTTGATGAATTTCGCGGTTTCTTCCGGGTGCTTGGTGCGTGAAGAAGCTGACCAGAACTGCGAGGCCTTGTACCAAAGCTTGGCGTCCGCGGAGCTGCCGGTCTTGGACGGGAACCGCAGGATCTGAAGTTCTCCGCCGGCAGCCTTCTCCAGCGCCGGCAGCTGGTTGGACCACCAGAACGCGAGCCCGTTCTTGCCTGTCGCCAGGCCGCTCTGGTCCAGCGGTGCCGCCTCGGCCTCAACCACCTCCGAGGCTGAGGGCACGGCCTTCTTCTCGCTAAGTTCCTTCAGGAACGCCCACCATTCGGCGATGTCCCCCGGCTCGAAGCCCAGCTTGCCGTCGCTGGTGTACAGCGACTTGCCGTTCTGCCGCAGCCATACGCCGAGCGAGGCTTCATCGGTGCCGTAGGCGGCAGCGCCGTAGGTGCCCTTGGGCGACTTCGCAGTGACCTCGGCAGCGATGCGCTCGAAGTCCTCCCAGGTCCAGGTCTTGTCGTCAGGCAGCGCAACGCCTGCGGCCTTGAAGACTGCCGGGTTGGCCAGGATGGTTGCAGCGTTGATGCCGGCGGCAATTCCCGTCAGGCCGTCCTCGCTCTTCCCGGCGTTGAGGGCGGCTTCGTCAAACTTTGACGTGTCAATGTCGTACTTGGAAAGGTCCAGCAGGGCGCCGCGGCTGGAGTACTCCGTGATGTATTTTTCGTCCATCTGGATGATGTCCGGGGCGTCGTTGGCAGCAACCTGCGTGGCGAGCTTGTCCCAGTAACCGCTCCAGTCGCCGAACTCCGGCTTGATCTTGATGTTCGGGTTCTCAGCCTCGAAGGCCGCGATCGCGGCCTGCGTCAGTTGCGCCCGCTTGTCTCCTCCCCACCAGGAGAAGCGGAGTTCAACCTTGCCGTCGGCACTTTGCGGGGCGGCTCCCCCGCCGCAGGCACTGAGGGCAAGGACGACGGCGGCAGCTGCGGCGACTGCGCCGGTTCGGCGAAGCCTCCGCCCGGCCCGGGCGGATGTGGCCTCTGCTACGCCACGACTGGCGGCTGAGGCAGGGCGGGAAAATAGCGGCACTGGATTCTCCGATCTTCTTTGATCTTGAAAGCTGATTGAGTTCGACATTGAGTGAGCTGGAAAGTTGACGAGAAAACGCTTTCTCAACACTGATGCTACAAGCAAGCGACTTGTATTACAAGATGTTTGGCCTGCTGATTTAGCGTTTGGCCTGCTGATTAAGCGGCCGCCCAACAAAAACGGGGTGGACGGGCGACGAACGCCCATCCACCCCGCGCAGACGTGAGCCGGCAGGCTTATTTGATACCCGTCGTCGCGATTCCCTTGATCAGGAAGCGCTGCCCGAACAGGAACACCAGGAACACCGGCAGCAGGGACACGATGGACATCGCGAAGAGCGAACCCCAGCTCGTGGCGGACTGCGAGTCCACGAAGGCCCGCAACGCCACCGGAACGGTGAACATGTCCGGATCAGTCAGGTAGATGAGCGCCCCGAAGAAGTCGTTCCACGTCCAGATGAATGTGAAGATGGTGGTGGTGGCCAGGGCCGGCACCATCAGCGGCAGGATCACCCGCAGGAAGATGCGGGGGTGCCCCGCGCCGTCGATCCTAGCGGCCTCATCCAGCTCCTTGGGAATGCCCCGGATGAACTGCACCATGAGGAACACGAAAAACGCATCCGTCGCCAGGAGCTTGGGCACAATCAGCGGCCAGAAGGTGTTCACCCAGCCGATCTGCGAGAACAGGATGTACTGCGGAACGATGATCACGTGGAATGGCAGCATGATGGTCAAAAGCATGATGCCAAAGAACAGCTTCTTGCCGGTGAACTGCAGCCGGGCGAAGGCGTAGGCCGCCATGGAGCAGGAGATCAGGTTCCCCAGGATGGATCCCAGCACCACGATCGCCGAGTTGAGCATGTAGTGGCCAAACGGGTGGGTCAGGGCAGACCAGCCATCGGTGTAGTTGCCCATTTCCAGGCTGTTCAGCCACAGTCCCGGCTCACGGAAGATCAGCTCGTTGGGCCGCAGCGAGGACACCACCATCCACAGGAGCGGATAGATCATCAGGCCGCCGGCGACGATCAGGATGGCGTGCTTCATCAGCGCCTTGCTGCGCTGCGTCCGGCTGAACGCCAGGGTCCCCCTGGACTCCCGCACCTTGGGCTTGCGGTTCGTAGGCTTGCCGGCACCGGGCGTCTTCTTGTCCGGAGCGGGCAGCGTCTCAAGCTTAGTCGTCATAGAAAACCCAATACTTAGAAGCGATGAAGTTGATGGCGGTGAACACGCCGATGATGACCAGCAGGAACCAGGCCATGGCGGAGGCGTAGCCCATGTCGAACTGGCCGAAGCCCTTTTGGTAGAGGTACAGGGTGAAGAACATCGTCGAATCGGAAGGACCGCCATTGCCGCCGGAGACGATGAACGCCTGGGTGAATGACTGGAATGAGCCGATGATCTGGAGCACCAGATTGAAGAAGATGATGGGGCTGAGCATCGGCATGGTGATCCGCCGGAACTGCTGCAGCGTACTTGCACCGTCGACCTTGGCCGCTTCGTAGTACATGACCGGGATCTGCCGCAGGCCGGCCAGGAAGATGATCATCGGAGCGCCGAACGTCCAGACGTGCAGCAGGATGATCGACCCCAGGGCAGTGCTGGGATCCGAGATCCAGCCGGGCCCTTGGACGCCGAACATGGCCAGGACCTGGTTCACCAGGCCCGTGGTGCCGAAGATCTGCTTCCAGAGGATGGCCACAGCCACTGAGCCGCCCAGGAGGGAGGGCAGGTAGAACACCGAACGGTAGAACGGCAGTCCGCGCAGGCCTTTATCAAGAACCAGCGCGATCAACAGCGCGACGGCCAGCTGGAGCGGTACGCCAACGAAGACGTACGTGAACGTCACCCGCAGCGAATTGTGCAGCCGGGCGTCGCTGAGCATGCGGGTGAAGTTGTCCAGTCCGGTCCATTCCGGCGGCTGGAGCAGGTTGTAGTCCGTAAAGGACAGGTACAGGGACATCAGCATGGGGCCGATGGTGATGGCGACGAGCCCCACCAGCCATGGCAGCAGGAAGATATAGGCAGCCTTGTTGTCGCGGCCGTTGGCCTTCTTCTCCTCAGCGGTGGCTTTGCCCTTGCGGCGGGAGATCGAGCTGAGTTCGCTAATGGCGCTCACTGCGTCAACTCCGTCCGGCAGAGCAGGCCCGCTGCCGCCGGCATGTGTGCCGGGCGCGTAGCCCTGGGGATGTGTTTAGCGGCCATGTGGTCTCCTTTGGTCATCGTGGCCCTCCACGTCTTGGCGATCGTCTGCGCGATCAGTGTATGCACCGCCCTTGTGGCCGATCCGGCCGTCCTGCAGGATCTCCCGCAACGGCCTCTTCCGGCACCTTGCGAGGGTGCTGAACAACAGCGGCTTTGTACCAAAGTAAACGGTTTCTTGACTCCTGTATAGCCCTTTGTTAGTTTTTGAGAAAACGTTTTCTGCTACGCGCGGCAGCACCCGCCGTAGCAACAACTGAGGGGCGGGACAATGAGGTTAGCTCTCAAGAAGTCTGTAATGGGTGTTGCCGGCGCCACGGCTGCGCTGGCGTTGGTACTGACGGGCTGCGGCAACAGCCCGCAGGCCGGGAAGGTGGGAACGGCGGAGGACCCGGTGACCATCAGGTTCGCATGGTGGGGCAATGACTCCCGCGCCAAGACCACCCTGGAAGTGATCAAGGACTTCGAGGCTGCCAACCCCACCATCAAGGTGCAGGGTGAGAACACCGAGTTCAGCTCCTACTGGGACAAGATGGCAACCCAGATCGCTGGCGGAACCACGCCGGACGTGTTCGCCATGAGCGGCGCCTACCCCAGCGAATACGCCAGCCGCGGTGTGCTCCTGGACTTGGACAAGGTCAAAGACCAGATCGATACCTCCAAGTTCGCCGAGGGAACGGTGGACCTGGGCAAGATCGACGGCAAGCAGTACACCATCACGGCCGGCGTGAACTCGATGTCCATGGTCATCGACCCCCAGGTCTTCGAGGCTGCCGGGGTGCCGCTGCCCAATGACGAAACCTGGACCTGGGACGACTACGTGGACATTGCCGCGGAGATCGCGAAGAAGTCGCCGGCGGGCACGTTCGGCACCACGCCCATGGCCAATGATTCCTTCCTGGCCGTCTGGGCACGCCAGAACAACGAGGCCCTCTACACGGATGACGGCAAGAAGATGGGAATCAGCGAAGGCACCCTGACCCGCTGGTTTGAACTGAACAAGAAGCTCATGGACACCGGCGGCGCCCCGTCGGCCTCCCAGACCGTGGAGGACGGCTCGGCCCAGCCCGAACTGACCCTCATGGGCCAAGGCAAACAGGCCATGAAGATTTCGTGGAGCAACCAGATGACGTCCTATTCCGGTTCCCCGCTGGTCATGATGAAGATGCCCGGTGAAAGCAAGCAGCCCGGAGCCTGGCTGCGTTCCTCCATGGAATATGCCATTTCCTCGAAATCCGCGCAGTCCAAGGAAGCCGCACTGTTCATCAACTACCTGGTCAACAACATGGACGCCGCCACCAAGATCAAGAGCGACCGTGGCATGCCCGCCAACACGGACTTGAAGGCCGGTATCACCCCGTTGCTGAAGGAAGGCCAGCAGAAGGAGGCCGCATACCTGGACCGGATCGCGGAGCTGAATGTGGCCCCGCCCAAGCCGTTCCCGGCCGGTTCTTCCGCCACCCTTGAGGTGCTGAATCGCTACAACACGGACGTTTTGTTCGGGAAGATTTCCCCGCAGGACGCTGCGAAGGGCTTCATTTCCGAGGTCAACCAGAACCTGGGCTGAGCATCCTCGCCGGTATCCTCCTCCACCATTGAGCATCGTCTGTCCGCCAGGACAGCACCTTCCCTGAACAGTAGGCAGGCCCGTGAACGAAACCATCCAGCCGCTCCGGCCCAGTGCGATCGCCGGTTATGAGGACTGGCCCGGCTGGGTCCGGCAGCACCCCCCTTACCAGGCTTCCGGACCTGGCGCGCAGGAACTCTCGGACGCCCTCGGCGTGCCGGTTCCTTCCGTCCCGGAGGACCTGCAAGTCCACTGGGAGGACACGCACGACGGCGTCACCACGTCCCAGCTGAGCTGGCAGTTGGGATTCGGCCCCCGGACTACGGGCTGGCTGGTCCGCCCGGCAGGAATCACCAAGCGCCTGCCGGGCGTTCTTGGCCTGCACTGCCACGGCGGAAACAAGTTCGGTGGGGCGGACCGGCTCGTGGAGCTTCCCCAAACACACCCTTCCGCCGCGGCTGCCCGCGCCGGCCATTATGACGGGCAGGCGCTGGCAACAGACGTGGCGCGGCAGGGCTTCGCAGTCCTGGCACATGACACGTTCGCCTGGGGCAGCCGCCGCTTCGACCTGGCGGATCCGCCGTGGCGGACAGCCTCCGCCGTGGACTCACGCAAAGCGCAGTGGCGGGAGGACGGCGTCGAGCCCTCCGAAGCGGACGTCTACAATGCAGCCGCCGGCTTCCACGAGGATACGGTGGCCAAGGCCGCCGGGCTGCTTGGCACCAGCCTCGCCGGAATGGTGGCGCACGACGACCTCTCCGCATTGGAAGTGCTCGCCGGCCTCCCTGACGTCGACCAGGATCGGCTGGGCTGCATCGGGTTTTCCGGCGGCGGCGGCCGGTCGCTGACCTTGGCCGCCCTGAGCCCCCGGATCCGGACCTACGTGGTGACCTGCATGATGACCACCTTCCAATCCCTTCTGCCCGCATACCTGGACGCGCATTCCTGGTTGCTGCAGACCCCGGGGCTGTGGAAGCTCGGTGACTGGCCGGAACTGACCACCCGGTCCGGCGCCGGCAGCTTCCTGGTCCAGTACGCGCTGGCGGACCCGCTCTTCCCCGAGGCGGGCATGCGGGCCGCCCACACCAAGCTGGAGTCACTTCATCCCCCGGGCGCCTACACGGGAAGTTTCTGGCCCGGCGGCCACGTCTTCACCGCCCGGATGCAGCAGGAAGCGATCAGTTTCCTGTCGGCAGCCCTGGACGCCCGGGGCCCAGCGGTCTCAGAACCGTTCCACCTTCCAACCCCTAAGCCTTTGAGGACCACTTCATGACTCAGCAATCCGTCGCCGCGGATTTTGGCAGCCGCACCGCTGCTGACTCCGCAGATCCGGCCGCCCGCCCGCGCATCGCCCTGGTGGGCGTGCACGGCTTCGGTGAGCGGCACCTGGCCAACCTCGTACGGCTCCAGGAAGCCGGAGCCCTGGAACTGGTGGCCGTAGCGGACCCCACTCCCCCTGCGCCCGGGAGGCTCGCGGACTCTGTGGCCGTCTTCCCGGACCTGGAACAGTTGCTGGGCTCCGGTCCGGCCCCTGACGTCATCATCCTGGCCACCCCCATCCAGACGCACGCGCCGCTCGCCCTTGCGGCGATCGCCGCCGGGGCCGATGTCTACGTGGAGAAGCCGCCCATGGCGTCCCTGGCCCAGTTCGACGCCGTCCTTGCCGCGGCGCAGGAGGCCGGCCGGCTGGTTCAGGTCGGCTTCCAGAGCCTGGGCTCCCACGCCCTGCCGGCGCTGGACCGCCTGGTGGCGTCCGGTGATATCGGCGAGGTCCGCGGCGTGAGCGCCGTCGGTACGTGGGTGCGCACCAAGGGCTATTTCAAGCGATCACGCTGGGCGGGCAAACGCAGCCTGGACGGCACCGATGTGGTGGACGGCGTAGCCACCAATGCCCTTGCGCATGCGGTGGCCACCGGGCTGAAGATCGCCGGTGCGGAATTGGCCCACGACGTCCTTTCCGTGGAGACGGATCTGTACCGTGCCCACGCGACCGAAAGCGACGACACCTCGGTGATCCGGGTCCGCACGGCCGGCGGCGCCGTCCTCCTCTGCGCCCTGACCTTGTGTGCCGACGAACAGACCGCGCCGTCCGTCACTGTCCACGGCACACTGGGCCGGGCAGACTTCTTCTACACCGAGGACCGGCTGACCGTTACCACACCCGACGGCGAGCGCACTGAAACGTTCGACCGCACCGATCTGCTGGAAAACCTCCTGGCCGCCCGCCGCGCGCCCGGCGGCGAGAGCCAGCTGCTCAGCCCGCTGGCCGGGAACGGCGCTTTCATCAAGGTACTGGAAGCCATCCGGACGGCGGAGCAGCCCCGCGCGATCGGCGCAACGCATGTGGACTGGGAAGGCGAGGGCGATGATGCCCACCCCGTGGTCCGCGGAATCCGCCGGCTGGTGCGCCGGGCCGCAGCAGCGCAGGCCACCTTCGCGGAGCTCGGCGCGCCGTGGGCCCGCGAGCTGCCCGCAGCCGGGCAGCAACCCGTATTCAGGGTGAACGGGACAGTGGTGGCGACGCCGGCAGACGGCAGCCGGGTAACACCCACGTCATCGCCCCGGCCCTACCTCCATCCGGTCAGCACGATGGCCGGCACCGTCGTGACCGATCATCTCCCCGAAGACCACGTGTGGCACCTCGGGGCCGGCGTTGCCATCCAGGACGTGAATGGTGTCAATTTCTGGGGCGGCCGCACGTACACCCGCGACGCCGGGGCCTACATCTGGCGGAAGGACCACGGCCGGATCGCCACCCTCGCGGTGGAAGACGGCGCCCGTGGGGACTCGCGGACCGAAACCCTGAGCTGGCTGGCACCGGCGGATTCCACCGGGCCCGGCGCTCCCCTGCTCAGCGAACGCCGTACGTGGATCTGGGCCGCCGTCGGCTCCTCCTCGTGGCAGCTCACGCTGGACTTCACACTGACGCCGTCCGGACCGGCCCCGGTCACGCTGGGCAGCCCGGGCTCGAACGGCCGGCCGCAGGGCGGGTACGGCGGCTTCTTCTGGCGCCTTCCCGCCGTCGACGGCGCCAGGGTGTGGACAGCGTCCGCGGAAGGGGAAGAGGCGGTCCACGGCGCCCTCCCCTCCGCTGCGGCGCCGTGGCTGGCGTGGTCCGGAAATTTCCGGACCGGAGAGCCCGACGGCGGCCCGGCCACGCTCGTCTTCCTGCCCCGGCCGGAGCCGGAGCAGCCCGGCGATCCTTGGTTTGTCCGCGTGGCGGGCTATCCCGGCGTCGGACTGTCCCTGGCGTGGGAGCGGCCGGCAACAGCCAGCCACGCCAGCCCCGTGCACCGCACCGTCACCGTCCTGGTGGCCGACGGCCTCCTGTCCACCGGCGATATCGAACAGCTCATCACCACTCTGGGGGAATCCAAATGAACACCGCTACCCAACAGGCACAGCAGGCACAGCAGGCGACCACCGGCACCACCACGGGACCGTGGAACCCCGCAGACCGGGCCGTCAAGCGCCGGCGGGTCCTGGACATCCTGGATGCCGCGGGCAGGGACTCCCTGCTCCTGACCACCAACACGGCGCTGACCTGGTACCTGGACGGGAGCCGCGTCCACATCAGCCTCGCCGGCGACCCCGTCGCCGCCATGCTGGTCGACCGTGACGGTGACCATCTGGTCACCTACAACAACGAAGCCGCCCGGATTGCGGCAGAGGAACTGCCCGACGGCGTGAACCTCCACACGGTGCCCTGGCACGGGCAGCTGCACGCCGCCGCAGCCATGCTCGCCCCCGACGGAAGGCCCCTTGCGGAGGCTGATGTGGCCGCCGAGCTGAGGACCGCCCGCCAGCCGTTCCTGCCCGGCGAGAGCGCCCGGTACGCCCGGCTGTGCGCCGACGCCGCTGCAGCGATGACAGCCGTCCTTTCCGGCACCACCACGGAAACCACTGAGTTCGCTGTGGCCTCCGCCCTGGCTGCACGGATCGTGGCGATGGGGGCCGAGCCGCTGGTGCTTCTGTGC
This sequence comes from Arthrobacter sp. PvP103, assembly GCF_017833075.1. Taxonomy (NCBI): domain Bacteria; kingdom Bacillati; phylum Actinomycetota; class Actinomycetes; order Micrococcales; family Micrococcaceae; genus Arthrobacter; species Arthrobacter sp. PvP103. The sequence continues at coordinate 1,471,996 of NZ_JAFIBQ010000001.1, forward strand.
AGCGGCGCCGGACGCAGCGGGTTCCGGCACCCGCTGCCTACCCACGCGCCGATCGGCCGGCGGGCCATGGCGGTGGTGTGCGCGCGGCGCAACGGACTGGTGGCCAATGTGACCCGCTGGGTGCGGTTTGACGCCGGAACCCCGGGCGAACTCGACGCCGAAGCCCGGATTGCCGCAGTAGAAGCGGACATTTTCGACGCCACTGTGCCCGGTGCACGGTTGGACGGCATCTTCGCTGAAATCCAGGAAGCCTACCTCCGCCACGGCTTCGGCGCAGACCAATGGACCCTCCACCATCAGGGCGGCCCGGCCGGTTACGCGGGCCGCGATCCCCGGGCGACGCCCGGCACCGACGATGCCGTGGTCCTCAACCAGACCTTCACCTGGAATCCTTCCGGTCCCGGAGTGAAGATCGAAGACACGGTCCAGCTGACGGAGACGGGGATCACCGTCCTCAGCGTGGACCCGAACTGGCCGGCCGCCGTCGTTAACGGCATCCGGCGGCCGCTGACCCTGGAGCTGTGAGCGGCCGCCTGCTGCCGGCGCCCGCTTCCTGGCAACGGCACCGGCACCCGATGGAACGGGTGCCAAACTGCTGCCGCAACACGGAGTCACTGGTATAGACCGGCAGGCCCGTTCGAGAAAAAACCAAGGAACTTTTTCCGCGCCTGGCGCCGATTTGATGCCCCATCGATTGGATTTGACTTGAAAACCGAGTCCCGTTCGGTGGGCCTCCCTGTGCCTCCCGGGAGCGGGCAAGCGGGTGGCGCCGCAATCCGCCGCTGCGGCAATGTTGAGCCTCCATTACGCGGCCCGGAGAGGATTCCGGGCGTGTTCTTTCTCACGACCGGTTCCCTTGCGGGCTGAACTGGAGCGTCAATAGCGTGGCACGGGACCGCGACGTACCAGCGAAGGACTGCAATGCCATCAGCACCCGCCAAGACGGACCCGCCCGCACCGCAACAGACCGCCCCATCAGGCCAGAACCCCGCTGGTAAGGATCCCGGCAGCCTTCGGGAATTCCTGACCACCGGGCTCCGCTGGGACCTGCCGGCGTCGCTGGTGGTGTTCCTGGTGGCCGTCCCGCTGTCGCTGGGCATCGCGGCCGCCTCCGGCGCCCCGGTGATGGCCGGCCTGATTGCCGCCGCCGTGGGCGGGATCGTCGCCGGCAGCCTGGGTGGTTCCCCGCTGCAGGTCAGCGGGCCAGCCGCCGGACTGACAGTCATCGTTGCCGGCCTGATTGAACAGTTCGGCTGGCCCGTCACCTGCGCCATCACCGCGGCAGCCGGCGTGCTCCAGGCACTGCTCGGACTGGCACGGGTGGGCCGCGTCGCGCTGGCCATCGCACCGGTGGTGGTCCATGCCATGCTCGCGGGCATCGGCATCACCATTGTGCTGCAGCAGCTGCACGTGATGCTCGGCGCCGAGTCGGCCAGCGAGGCCTGGGAGAACATCATGGCCATGCCGGGCAGCTTCCTTGCCGCCGACATCGCCGCTGCAGTCCTTGGTGCTGTAGTTATCGCCCTGCTGCTCGGCTGGAAGCACCTTCCTCCCGCTGTCCGCCGGGTTCCCGGGCCCCTTGTTGCCGTCATCGCGGCCACCGCCCTCTCCCTGCCCTTCAACGTGGACCGGATCACCTTTGACGGCTCCCTGCTGGGCGCACTTGCCTTTCCCGAGCTGCCCGACGGGAACTGGACCGCGGTTGTCCTGGGCGTGGTGACCATCGCGCTCATCGCCAGTGTGGAATCCCTGCTCTCGGCCGTGGCCGTCGACAAGATGCACCACGGGAGGCGAACGGACTTCAACCGCGAACTCCTGGGGCAGGGCGCCGCCAATGTGACCTCCGGGATGCTTGGAGGCCTGCCCGTGACCGGCGTGATCGTCCGGAGCGCCACCAACCTTGAGGCCGGTGCCCGGACGCGCAAGTCCGCAATCCTCCACGGTGTCTGGGTGCTGGTCTTCTCGCTGCTGCTGGCGGGCCTGATCCAGCTGATTCCGCAGGCTGTCCTCGCAGGACTGCTCATCGTGATCGGTTCGCGCCTGGTCCGGGCGGCCGACATCAGGACCGCACGGCGGACGGGCGACCTGACCGTCTACGGTGTGACCCTGTTCTGCGTGGTGTTCATCAATCTGCTCGTGGGAGTTTTGACCGGCCTGGTCCTGGCCGTTGCGCTGGTTCTCTGGCGTGTGGCGAGGGCCAGCATCCACGCTGAACCGGCAGGCACCGGCGACGGGAAGCGCTGGCGGGTGGTGATCGACGGCTCATGCAGCTTCCTCTCCCTCCCGCGGCTGAGCGCCGTGCTGGCCTCGGTTCCGGCCGGGGCGCACGTCACGGTGGAGCTGGAGGTGGACTTCCTGGACCATCCCGTCCACGACACCCTTGACGCCTGGCGCAACAGGCACGTGGGCAACGGCGGCACGGTGGTCGTTGAGGAAAGCGGCACGGCCACGCTCCACGACGCACAGGCCGGCCCGCCGAGCCGCGGCAGTTCACGCTCCGCCCTTCGGAGCGGCTTCGCCCCCTGGCGCAGCTGGCAGCAGCGGCTCACCGGGCACGCGGCCTCCGGGACTGAGGCTGCGGGGCCGAACGTTGCGGGACCGCGGGTTCCAGGGCCCGATGTTCCCGGGCCGCTGCGGTCGGTGCTGGACGGTGTGGACAACTACCACCGGCGGAACGCCCATCTGATGCGTCCCCATGTGCAGGAGCTGTCCTCGTACCAGGATCCGGGCACGCTGTTCGTGGCCTGCTCGGACTCCCGCCTGGTGCCGAACCTGATCACCAGCAGCGGCCCGGGTGATCTCTTCACCGTGCGGAACGTGGGCAATGTGGTGGGCGACGACGGCCGGGACGCCTCCATCGAGGCAGCCCTGGAGTTTGCCCTCAACGAACTCTCGGTGGAGTCGATTGTGGTCTGCGGGCATTCGGGCTGCGGTGCCATGACCGCCCTGTGGGCGGACCCGGACGGCGCGGGCGATCGAGGCGCCATCGACGTCTGGCTCGACCACGCCCGGCCAAGCCTGATGGCTTTCCGCGACGGGCACCCCGTCCAGGCAGCTGCAGCCGAGGCGGGTTTCGGTGCCGTGGACCAGCTGGCCATGGTGAACGTTGCGGTCCAGCTGGACAGGCTCCTGGGCCACCCGGGATTGCGGGAACCGCTGGACTCAGGACGCGTCCACGTCGCAGGGCTGTTCTACGACATCTCCACGGCCCGCGTCCTGCAGATCACGCCCGACGGCATCGGCCACCTGGACGCCTCCCGGGAGAGCCGCTAAGCGCGCCTGCTTCAGGCGTTGGAGAACCACACGGTGTGCGGTTCCCGCCGGGCGGCGCGCGGAGCGGCGAGCCGCCTGGCCGGCTCAGGTCTCGCGGGCTTAGCAGTCACGGGCTCCGCCCGGGCGGTTTCAACCGCAACCGTCTTTTCGACCCTGACGATATCCAGCGCCTCCACGTCCAGCAGCTTGCGCGCCCCCGTTCGCGAATCCACGATCCAGAACAGGTCCGTGGAAGGAATCGTCTCTGTCACGCTCCCCCGGTGGAACAACCGGCCCTTGTGCCAGGCCTCGATTTCTTCCCCGACCGCCAAGTCCGAAGACGTCCGGATGGTTGAATTCCCGCTTGCTTCCACTGTGTGCCTCCCCTGGCGATACTCCTGAAAACAGCTTCCCCCAGCAAGATTGCGGCAACGTTTCCGGACGGTGATCTTCCTGTGTCGCCTGCCCGTGAACTGACCTAATGAACCTAGGGAAGCACCAGGACGCCGTCCACACGCCGCGGGATTCCCAGCGGGTTGGCTTCCCGGAGGGCGGGATGCAGCACGGCTTCGGGAGCGTCCTGGTAGGCCACGGGGCGCTGGAAGCGGCGCACCGCCGTCGCCCCCACCGAGGTGAACAGCGAGGTGGTGGCCGGGTAGGGCCCGCCATGCTGCTGGGCCCAGTTCACTGCAACACCGGTGGGCCAGCCGTCGAACAGCACCCGGCCGGCGAGACCGGACAGCTGCTCCACCAGCTCCGACACGCCTTGGTCCGGCTGCGCGTGGACAGTGGCGGTCAGGCTGCCGGGCACCAGGGCCAGCGCCTCGGCCAGCTCATCGTGGCCGGAGTATTCGATCAACAGCGTGGTGGGGCCGAAACACTCCTCCAGCAGTTCCGCCGGGCGCTCCAGCACGCTGGCCGCGGAGGTCAGGAAGACCACCGGTGCCGCACCGTTCGCTGTTGCGTCCTGGTCAACCGACCCGCTGACCACCTGCACGGCAGGCCGGCCCGACGCATCCGTCAGTGCGGCCACCGCCCGGAGTCCGTCCGGGTAGGCGTCGGCGATGCGCTCGGTCAGCATCGGAGCCGCGCCCTTGTCCTTGGCGGCTTCCGCCAGCAGCGCCGGGAAGTCGGTTCCGGCCGGGATGAACACGAGCCCCGGCTTGGTGCAGAACTGCCCGGCGCCGAGGGTGAAGGAACCTGCCAGGCCTGCTGCCAGCTCGCCTGCACGGGCCTTCAGTGCCTCGGCCGTGATCACCACGGGGTTGAGGCTGCCGAGTTCGCCGTAGAACGGAATGGGTTCGGGCCGGGCAACCGCGAGGTCGAACAACGCCCGGCCGCCGGGAATGGATCCGGTGAAGCCCACGGCCTTGATGGCGGGATCCTGCACCAGCGCGGTGCCGGCGTCCCGTCCGCTGACCAGGGCAAACAGACCGTCGGGAGCACCGGCTGCAGCCAGCGCATCCGTGACGATTTCCGCTGTCCGTTCGGAGAGCCTGAGGTGGCCGGAGTGCGCCTTCACAACGACTGAACAGCCGACGGCGAGCGCCGACGCAGTGTCGCCGCCTGCCACCGAGAACGCGAACGGGAAGTTCGATGCCGAGAAGACAGCCACCGGGCCGAGCGGCTTCAGCAACCGCCGCAGGTCAGGCTTTGGCGGAGTGGACGACGGGTCGGCGTGGTCGATGACGGCCTCAAGGTAGGAGCCTTCGGTGATCACCGTGGCGAAAAGCCGCAGCTGCCCGGAGGTGCGGGCCACCTCGCCGGTGAGCCGCGCGGTGCCCAGCCGGGTTTCCTCGTCGGCGAGGGCCACCAGTTCCGTCACGTTGGCGTCCAGCGCATCGGCGACGGCGTTCAACCAGGCGGCCCGTTCGACGTCTGACGCGGCTGCGGCGGATTTGGCCGCCCGGGTGGCGGCGGCGGTCAGGGCGGTGAGTTCGAGGGTTGCTGTTGTCACAGTGAGTTCCTGTTCTGGTGATCGGCGGATGCCCCGGAGAAGACGAACCCCAGCCCGGGCCTGCCGGTGAGTGTGAGCCGGCTGTTGCCGACCTGCACGGGTGAGGGCGCGTCCAGCACGCCAAGTTGTTCGAAGGAGGCGTCCTCGACGTCCTCCACCAGGGTGGGCTCTGCCATGGTCAGCGCGAGCTGGCCGGAGAGTTCCGGCAGCAGGTGCGGCATGACCCTGATGCTGTGCGTGCGGGCGAGTTCCACGATGCGGCGGAACGGGGTGATGCCGCCGACACGGATGATGTTGGGTTGGATGATGTCCACCGCTCCCGCCTCGATGAAGTCGCGGAAGCGGTAGATGTTGTGCAGGTTCTCGCCCAGCGCGATGGGTACCGGCGAGTGTTGGCGCAGCCTGCGGTAGGCCCAGAGGTCGTCAGCCCGGAGGGGTTCTTCCAGCCATTCGAGGCCGAATTCCCCCAGCACCTCCAGGGCGCGGAATGTGGCGGGCAGGTCCCAGCGCTGGTTGGCGTCGATCATCAGCTTCCGGTGGGGGCCCAGGACCTTCCGGACAGCGGCCACGCGTTCCACGTCTTCGCGGATGTCCGGCTTGCCCACCTTGATCTTGACGGCGTTGTGCCCGGCAGCCACCCAGCGTTCCACCTGCGCCACGAGCTCCCCGATGGAGTAGTGCAGGTTCACGCCGGAACCGTACACCTCCACGGAGTCCTGGCGCTGGCCCAGAAGCCCGGTGACCGAGGTTCCGGCGCGGCGCGCCTGCAGGTCCCACAGGGCAAGGTCCGCGCCGGCCATGGCGATGGTGGTCAGTCCCCCGCCCCCGGCTTCGTGCAGCCGCTTCCACAGCTGGTCCCACACACCCTCGGGGTTCGCTTCGAGCCCGGTAATGAAAGGCGCGACGTCGAAGTCCAGGAGCGCTTTGACCGCCTGCGGGCCGATGGTGGGGGTCCATGAAAACCCGTGACCCGTGCCGCCGTCGTCCGTCCGGACTTCGGTGACAATCACATGGTTTTCCGGTGCCTCCGCACCCCAGCTCCGCAGGAGCGGAACAGTCAGCAGGCGGCTCGACAGCCCGGTGATCCGGGGCAGCGTCCGCACCGCTGCGGCGACCGGCGCTTCGGCTACTGGCGATCCCATCAGCGTCCGGCCAGCTCGTAGCCCTTGGCCAGGATGGACTTGAGCTGGACGAGCTGTTCCTCGGTGGGGTCAACCAGCGGAGCCCGCACCGGTCCGACCGGCAGTCCGCCCAGGCGCAGCCCGGCCTTGATCAGGGAAACGCCGAAACCCGGGGTCTGGTCGCGGAGCCGCACCAGCGGCGCGTAGAAGCCGTCCAGCAGCGCGTGCCGGCGGTCTTCGTCGCCGGAGATGTAGGCGTCGTAGTAGGCCTTGGCGATCTCCGGGGCCATGGCGAACGCTGCCGAGGAGTAAAGCGGGATGCCCAGGCCGCGGTAGACGCCCTGGGTCAGCTCCGCGGTGAGCAGGCCGTTGAAGAGCAGGAAGTCCGTGCGGCCGCTGGTGTTGACGGCGCTGACGATCTCCTGGGCCAGGCCGACGTCGCCCAGCCCGTCCTTGAAACCGATCACCTTGGGGTTGGCGGCGAGCCGTGCCATGGAGGCTGCCGTGTATTTGGCGTTGCCGCGGTGGTAGACGATCACCGGCAGGCTGCTGGCCGCGGCCACCGCTTCGATGTACGCCACCAAACCGTCGGTGGGGCCGGTCACAAGGTACGGCGGCAGGACCAGCAGCGCGTCGGCGCCCGCTTCCTCGGCCACGCGGGCGCAGGCAAGCGCATGGCCCAGCGGTCCGCCGGCGCCGGCAACTACCGGCACCTGCCCCGCCACGGCTTCGACGGCGGCGGTCACCACGGTGCGCACCTCGTCAATGCTCAGCGCGTGGAACTCGCCGGTGCCGCAGGCCGGGAACACTCCGCCGGGCCCATGCGGGAGACGGGAGGTGATGTGTTCCTTGAGGATGTCCACATCAACAGTCCCTTCCGGTGTGAAGGGTGTGACGGGGAAGAACAGTACGCCGTCGAAGTTCATGGGGTCTCCTTTGATCCTGTGCCGGCCGCGACCAGCACGGCAGGGGTCTCGTCGTTGAGCGTGGTTTCAGTCTTCAGTTCGGTCCGCCAGTTGCGTTTGGGTTCCCAGCCGAGCAGTTCACGGGCCTTGGTGATCGAGAACGCCGGGCTGGTGCCCGTGAGTCCCGCGGCAAGCTCCGAGCTGCCGGGCAGGAACCGGGGCATCAGCTCCGCAAGCGGTGCGGTGGCCAGCGCATCCGCTGCCCCCACGAAGAAGGTCTGGCCGTTGGGGATGCTATCCATCTTGGCGAGCAGCAGGTCCAGGAAGTCCGCCACATCCCGCGCATCCACGTAGTTGAAGAGCGCGGGCGCGGACAACGCGGGATCATCCAGCCGTTCACGGACGGTGTGGCCCTGCTGGGTGGGCGCGCCCGCCCATTCCTCGGGCGAGATCACGTAGCAGGGCCGGAAGGCCGCATAGCGGATGTCATCCCCCTGCGCCGCGGCGAACATCTGCACCGTCTGTTCAGCGATGAGTTTGGACAGTGCATAGGCGTTCCAGGGCCGCGGCGTGGTTTGCTCGTCCACCGGGAAGCTCTCCGGCAGCCAGCCCGCGGGCGAGCCATAGCCCAGTACCGTGGGGCTGCTTGCCGTGACGATCTTGCCGATACGCAGTTCGGTGGCCGCGCTGATGACGGCGTACGCCAGCCTTGTGTTGGTGCTGAAGATGACGTCTTCCGGCGCGCTGAACGGCACGGCGATCGCCGCGAGGTGGACGACGGCGTCGGGCGTTGTTTCGCGCAGGAGGCGTTCCGCTTCCCCCGGCGCCAGGAGGTCGGCCGTGCGCTGCTCGACGCCGTCGGGCAGCTGGGCGGCGGGAACAGCGTCGCGGTCCACGGAGATGACGTGGTGGCCTGCGCCGGCGAGGCCGGCAACAACACTGCGCCCAAGCCGGCCGGAGCCGCCGGTGACAAAAATCCTGCTCATGGTGATCGGGTCCTTATTCGGTCTGTGGGCTCAGGTCACTGGGCCCGGGTCTGTGGGGTTCTGCGGAGGTCGACGCCGAGCCCCAGGTCCGCGGTGCGGACCGGCAGCCCGGACTCCAGGGACGCGTTGCCCGCGATGCCGACCGAGACGGAGCGAAGTCCGTCCACGTAGCCGGAGGGGCGTCCCAGCGGGTCCTCGCCGGGGCCGTTGAACAGATCGGACAGGAGGAGCTCGTCGCCGCCGCCGTGGCCGCCTTCGCCGTTGACGATGGGCACCTCGTAGGCCGCCTCCCAGTGGCGCTGTACCACCAGGCGTTCGCCGTTGCGGCGCACCGCGTCCTCTTCCTCGACGGGCGTCGCCGAAGGGTCCACCACGGTCTTCTTGTCCGTGCTGTGCAGGACAGCGGCGCGTTCCACCACTTCGAGTTCTGCCCGGCCCTCGGTGCCGTTGACTGCCACGCGGTAGCCTTCCCACGGGCTGTGGGCGTTGAGCGAGTAGCTGAGGATGGGGCCGCCGTGGTAGTCCACCACGAGGGCGAGGTTGTCCTCGATGGTGATGCCGGCCGTGAAGACGTCCTGGTCGCGGCGGTAGCCGTCGAAGTGCTCGTTGTCCAGGAAGAGCGCCTTGAGGCGTTCGTCTTCCCGCAGGTCCAGCGCGAACGGATCCTTTTCTGCCGAGCCTGTTCCGGCGTCGGGCGTTCCGCGTTCCGGGCGCGGGCCCAGGCCACGCTCGGCAGCGTTCTTATCGCCGTAGAACTTCAAGCCTCCGGAGGCGAAAACGCGTTCCGGGACGTCGTCGATCCACCAGTTGACCAGGTCGAAGTGGTGGGATGCCTTGTGGATCAGCAGGCCGCCGGAGTTCTTCTTCTCACGGTGCCAGCGGCGGAAGTAGTCCGCACCGTGGACCGTGTCCAGAACCCAGCTGAAGTCGATCGAGGTGACCTTGCCGATCACGCCGCTCTGGATGATTTCCTTCAGGGCGCTGTTGCGCGGCGAGTAGCGGTAGTTGAAGGTGACCACCACGTTCCGGCCGGTTTCTTCGACGGCCCTGGTGATCCGGCGGCAGCCTTCGGCATCGATGGTCAGCGGCTTTTCCACCACCACGTCGGCACCGGCTTCCAGGCCTTCCACGATGTAGTCGGCGTGGGTGTAGTCCGGCGTGGTCACCACAACGCGGTCAATGTCGTTGTCCCGGATGAACGCGGTCAGGTCGGCGGGATCAAATGCTGCGACGGGGCCGGGAGCGCCGAGTTCCTGGATGAGCTTCTGGTAGAACTCCACGCGGCCGGGGTTGACGTCGGAGAAGGCCACCAGTTCAGCGGTGTCCGAATGCTTGCCGAAGATCGCGCGGATGTACATTTCGGACCGGCCACCCGTGCCGATCAGGACGATCCGCGCTTTGCGGACCGCTTTGGCGGGGGCTGCGCCGGCGGGGTGGACAGCGCTGGCGGGGGCGGCGGCAGCGGCAGTGCTGGCCACGGCAGCACTGCTGCCCGGATTGACGGTGTTGGCTGTGTTGCCCATTGCGGTGTAACCCTTTCGGAAGGCAGGAAGGTGGCCGCTTGACGGCCGGTGGTGGTGCGGTGAGAATTATGAGAAAGCGTTTTCTCGGAACGTTATAAGCTTTGTATCAAGACTCTGGCGGTCACGTCAACCATCGTCCCGAACGGCAATGCCCGTAGGGGAAGACGGCGAAGGAGTCGGAGAAGCCCGGAAAGGGGCCACTTTGGGCAGGAGAGCCACCACCCGGCGAATCGGCATTGCCGACGTCGCCCTCAAGGCAGGCGTTTCACACGCGACCGTTTCGCGTGTGATGAACGGCAACTTCACTGTTGACCCCGCCATCGCCGAGCGCGTCAGGGCTGCGGCCACCGAACTGAACTACCAGCCGAACCCGGTGGGACGCAGCCTGGCGCTGGGAAAAACGGACACCATCGGCATTGTGGTGCCGGACCTCTCCAATCCCACCTTCCAGGCCATCCTCCGCGGCCTCAGCATGGCCGCCGCCCAGGACGGCTACCGGGTCCTGATCGCCGACTCCTCCGAAGTGTCCAGCGAGGAAGCCATCCTCGCCGGCGAGGCCCGCCGGCGCTGCGACGGACTGGTGCTCTGTGCGCCGCGCATGGGCGACGCCGAGCTGGAAGAGCTCGCGCCGTCACTCCAGCCCATGGTGCTGATCAACCGAACCACTGTGGACACGCACACGCCCAGCCTGATGGTGGACTACGGCCAGGGCATCCAGGAACTGGCCGAACACCTCGTGGACCTGGGCCACACGCGCCTCGCCTTCCTGGCCGGACCGGCCCGGAGCGCGTCGAACGGCCTGCGTCTCGTCGGACTGGAAAAGTTCACAGCGGCCCACCCGGAGATTGACCTCAAGATGCTCGACGGCGGCTCCACCTTCGAGGTAGGGCACCAGTCGGTGGATGCGGTCCTTGCCAGCGGAGCCACCGGCATCCTGGCCTTCAACGACCTCGTGGCCATGGGTCTGCTGAGCGGTCTCCACGAGCGCGGCGTCAGGGTCCCGGAGGACATTTCCGTCACCGGCTTCGACGACATCCCCTTTGCCCGCTACACCACCCCCACGCTCACCACGGCGGCGGTGCCCATCACCGAACTGGGCCAGCAGGCGTGGCACCGGATGCGGGACCTGATCCGCCACGTCCCCTCCGATGCGGCCGCCGAAGGACCCACAGTGTTCCAGCCGCGGCTCGAAGTCCGCGGCAGCACGGGAGCGGTGAAGGGCTAGGGTCCGGTCCGGGCCTAGGCTACGGGTGGCGCCAGGAGGACATCAACCAGCTGCGTCAGGCCGTCCGCCATGTCCACGTTCTTGTCATAAAGCCACTGCAACTGCAGGCCGTCAAACGCGGCCACCACCAGTCGCGCCAGTTTTTGCGCGGGCACGTCCCGGCGCACCTCACCGGCCTCCTGGCGTCGGCCAATGTCCTCGGCCAGTTCCGCCACCACCTGGGCGTAGCGCTCCTGGAAATAGGAGTGCGAATCATGCCCCGGATCATTCGCCGTCGCTGAAGCCACGGCATAAAGCGTGGTGAGCCCCGGCTCCCTGCGGTTGCGTTCGGCGATCGGCGCCATCAGCCGCAGGCCCACTTCCTCGTCTTCCCCGGCGGCCAGGCTCCTGCGGTCCCGTTCGGCGAGCACAGCGGTCAGCAGCTCCTGCTTGCCGCGAAAGTAATGGAACAGGGTGGCTTCCTTCACCCCCACCAGCTCGGCTACGCGTTTGAGCGCCGTACCCTCGAAGCCTTCTGTTGCAAAAACATCCGTGGCCGTCTGGATTATCTGTTCGCGGCGTTCCGCTCCCTTGGCGTACTGGCCGCGTGGCTTCGACGTTGACATTGAGTCAGTGTATTTCACTCCTTTCCACAAAAATCTAGTCAGACTTGGTTTTTGTCGCTACCATCATTGTCAGGACCCAACGGAGGGTCACTTTTCGTCAGGAGGCAATGTGGCCGTCAAGACCATTCCCCAGGATTCCGCTGCTTGCGCCCGGTCCGCCGGCTCGCATTTCGAGCAGGGCGCGTTCCGCCTGCTGGTGGGCCGCCACGCGGCTGACGACTTCCAGGTACTGGAGATCGAACTGCGCTGACGCCCCCTCCCGCACGGGCTACGGCCGGGCCGGGTCCGAATCCTTCGGACCCAGCCCGGCCTCTTTGTAATACCCCTCGATGTGGGCTGCCACGAGCCCGGCCGCCCTGCCGCCGTCGTGGTGGTTAATGGCAGCGAGGATCTCGCGGTGTTCGGCGCGGAGCCGGGCGGCAGTGGCATCCCAGTCCGGAAGGTTCGCCGTGAGTTTGCCGGCGTAGCTCTGGATCGCCTCCCGCAGGGAGCCCATCATGGCGCTAACCACGGCGTTGCCGGCAGCTTCGGCGAGGGCCAGGTGGAAGCGGACGTCGAGGGCCAGGAATTCGTCGGTGTCCGGGCACGCCTCCATCTTTTCCAGCAGCTCGGCGGCCTCTGCCAGCGCTGGGGAGTCCGTGCGGGCCCGGGCAACCGCCCAGGATTCGAGCAGCACGCGGGTCTGCACGATATCCGCCACGGGCAGGTGCGAGGTGGCCACGTGGAGTCGCAGCGCCGATCCGAGCGCCGCCGTCGGGTCCGCGATGACCACCGTGCCGGCGTCGGGACCGGATCCCACCCCGGCGCGGACAACGCCCATGGCTTCCAGGATCCGGATCGCTTCACGGACTGATGTCCGCGAGACCTGCAGCTGTTCGGCCAGCGTCCGCTCAGCCGGCAGCCGGCCGCCCAGGGCCAGTTCGCCGCTGGAAAGCTGGTTCTCGATCCACTGCAGGACCAATTGATGGGTACGCATGGGCCAATGGTACTTGATGTGGTTGGACCACATCCTTTAGAGTGTGGTTAGACCACAGATCCATCTGTCCAGAGCGGCCCGTCCAGAGCCACTTCAGCCCGATGCCCCCGGAGGCAGCAATGACGCACACCATCCAGCCCAACAACCCTGAGGCCACCCCGGCCCCCGACGCAACGGACGTGCCGTCCACGGCCGCCAGCAGCGCAGCCGTAGCATCCCAGACCGGCGCAGCGTTGTCCGGCGCAGTGAACCGGGCAGCAGCGGCAGTCCCGGCCGCGCTCAAGCGCCGCGTGCCGAAGTACTCGGACCTCGCCCCGCTGATGCAGTTCAAGAAACCCGAGTTCAGCCGTGCCGCGAAGCTGCAGCGCGCCAGCACCATCTGGGAACTGCGGGACATGGCCAAGCGCCGCACCCCGCAGGCACCGTTCGACTACACCGACGGCGCCGCCGAAGCCGAAATCACCCTGCGGCGCGCCCGTGAGGCCTTCCTGGACATCGAGTTCCGGCCGGGCGTCCTTCGGAACGTCTCCAGTATCGACCTGAGCACCGACATCCTGGGCAAGCCCTCCCGACTGCCCGTCGGCATCGCGCCCACCGGTTTCACCCGGATGATGCAGTCCGAAGGCGAGTACGCCGGATCCCAGGCCGCCGAAGCCGCCGGCATTCCCTACACGCTGTCCACCATGGGCACCGCATCCATCGAGGATGTCGCCGAGGCGGCGCCCAACGGACGCAACTGGTTCCAGCTGTACCTGTGGACGGACCGTGACCGCTCCCTCGAACTGATCGAGCGCGCCGCCAAGGCAGGAAACGACACCCTGATGGTCACCGTGGACACCGCCGTCGCCGGGGCCCGCCTCCGCGACGTCCGCAACGGCATGACAATTCCGCCGGCGCTGACCATCAAGACCGTGCTGGATGCGTCCTACCGACCGGCCTGGTGGTTCAACTTCCTCACCCACGAGCCGCTGACGTTTGCGTCGCTCTCCCGCTACACCGGCACCGTGGCGGACCTGATCAACTCCATGTTCGATCCCACCCTGACGTTCGAGGACCTGGACTGGCTGCGCGAAACCTGGAAGGGCAAGCTCGTGGTCAAGGGCATCCAGACCGTCGACGACGCCCGCAAGGTGGTGGACCACGGCGCCGACGGCGTGGTGCTGTCCAACCACGGCGGACGCCAGCTGGACCGTGCGCCCATCCCGTTCCACCTCCTGCCCGGCGTCAAGGAAGCCTTTACCAAGGACAACTCCGACGCCGCCATCATCCTGGACACCGGCATCATGAGCGGCGCCGACATCATTGCCGCACTGGCCCAGGGCGCCGACTTCACGCTGATCGGCCGCGCTTACCTGTACGGCCTTATGGCCGGCGGCCGGGCCGGCGTGGACCGCGCCATCCAGATCCTGGAAAAGGACATGACCCGCACCATGGCGCTGTTGGGCGTCAGCAAGCTCTCCGAGCTCACCCCGGACCACGTCCGGATCCTCGGCAAGTAGGCCGGCACACCCGGCCACCAGCTGCCCCGCCCAACTGGCTGGCAGTTAACGCACCCACAACGGGTTTTCACAGCGTTGTCTGCGAGTCAGTTGGGTGACGCGGGGCTACTTTTTGCGGCCGAACTTTGGCAGGTTCGCGATGAGGTCTGCGGCCTTCGTGGCGGCCCGGCCCACGGTGCGGCCGATCTGCTGCGGGACGGTGTCGTCCCCTGCCGTGGCCACCGGAATCGCCACGGCAGGGCTGAGCTGCCCGCCTTCCGAGGCGCCGGGCACCGCTGCGGCAGCCGGACGGCCGGGGCCCGTAGCGGCCGGCACCGGCGCGGCAGCCGCGGTTTCCGCTGCCTGCACCGTTTTTTCTTCCAGGACCTGCGCGGCCGGTGAGCTGACGGCGGCGGCACGCGGCCCGACGTCGAACGTCTCCAGCCAGCTGGCGACGCCGGCAAGCGGCTTGGGGTTCAGCGCGTAGTAGCGCTTCTGGCCCTGGGCGCGCATGCTGACCAGATCAGCCTCGCGAAGCACTTTCAAATGTTTGGAGATGGTGGGCTGGCTGGCGTCCAGTTCCTCAACCAGCTCCCCCACTGCTTTGTCCCCCGAGCGGAGGGATACCAGAATGTCACGCCGGGTTGCCTCAGCAATGACGGCAAATACGTCGTCTGTCACCATGGGATCCACCCTAGCGACATATACGCCGGATGGCATCCACTATTTCCTCCCGCGGACCTCCCGCGCACAACGGCCATTGCCCCGCATCTGCCGCAGTGCTACAACGGACTCACGGTTGCCCCGGGCTGTCCGGCTGCGGCCGCTCAAATATGAGGGGTGGATGGCCATGGATTTCCTGCGCCAGCAGCTGTTCAACATCATCGCTTTTGTGTTTTTGGGCCTGTTCGTGGCGGTCTGGGGATCCGTGCTGCTGCGCGTCGGCTTCTGGGTGCCGGACGGTAGGACGGTCGCGCCGCCCCTGAACGGAGCCCTGGTTACGGCAGCGGGCGTCCTGGCAACGTCCCTGAGCTCCCTGACCGCCTCGGCCCTGGGTTTCACCATTGCCGAAGTCCGCCGCGACGAGGAAGCCCGCCGCGATCTGAAACCCGGCCAAGCCGGCGCCACCGCCGCCTTCAACCCGGCCGAAGTCACGGCCCGGCTGTCCGGGCGGATCGTGGCCGCGGTGGTGGTTTACCTCGCAGTGGGGCTGCTGGTCCTGCTCCTCTGGCTGGTCAAGGGAACTGCGTCAACGGACCTTATTGGCGCCTTCGCACTGTCCCTGCTGGGCTGGCTCATCGGCGCCGCCGGGGTGGTGTTCCAGACGGAAAAACCGCTCACCTAATCGAACCAGGCGCTTGACCAACCAGGCGCTTGTCCAACCAGGTGCTAGTCGAACCAGGGGTCCAGGCCGTATAGCGGAAACACTTCCTTGCGCGTGGCCATCACGGTGCGGTCCACCTCGTCGTTGGGATCGAAGCCGACCTCCCATGAACGCCACCACAGATCGACGTCATCGCCCATGAGTTCGGGCGCCGTCACCCCGTAGAGTGCCCCGTACTTGTCCTGGACGTACGTCCGCCAGTCCTCGGGAACGGGCGTCCGGAGCGGCACGGGCCTGCCGGCCGCGACGGCGATCAGGTGGCTCCAGGAGCGCGGCACCACGCTGATCACGTTGTAGCCGCCCCCGCCGGTGGCAATCCACCGGTTGCCGCAGTAGCGCGCTGCGAGATTCCCGACGGCGGTGGCCGCTTCACGCTGGCCGTCCACGCTGATGTTGAGGTGCGTCAGGGGATCAAGCCGGTGCGAGTCGCAGCCGTGCTGGCTCACAATCACTTCGGGTTCGAAGGCGCCGATCAGCTGCGGCACGACCGCATGGAAGGCCCGCAGCCAGCCGGCGTCGCCCGTTCCGGCCGGAAGGGCCACATTGACCGCACTGCCCTGGGCGTTGGGGCCGCCGATCTCGTTGGCGAAGCCCGTCCCGGGGAAAAGTGTCAGCCCGGTCTCGTGCAGGGAAATGGTGAGGACCCTCGGATCATCCCAGAAGATACTCTGCGTTCCGTCGCCATGGTGGGCGTCGACGTCGATATATGCCACGCGCTGCAAACCGCCGTCGAGCAGTCTTTGGATGGCCAGGGCGGCATCGTTGTAAATGCAGAAGCCGCTGGCCCGCTCCTTGGCGGCGTGGTGCATGCCGCCGCCGAAGTTGACCGCCCGGACGGCGCTGCCGTCAAGGATCGCACTGGCTGCCATCAGTGAACCGCCGGCAAGCCGCGCGCTGGCCTCATGCATGCCGGCAAAAGCGGGGTCATCCTCCGTGCCCAGGCCCCGCTCCAGGTCGGGCTGGTCCGGGTTCAGGCTGACCCGCCGGACCGCCGCCACGAATTCGGCGCTATGGACGGTGCACAGTTCGTCGTCACCGGCCACTTCCGGGGCAGCCACGGTAACGTGCCCCAGGTCCAGCAGGCCCAGGCTGCGGGCGAGGCGGGCAGTGAGCTCCATGCGTTCGGGTGCCATCGGGTGCCCGTGGCCAAAGTTATAGGCGGTCATGGCCATATCCCACACCACCATCGTTGGCAGTGCGGATTGAGCGAGTCCGGGCAGGAATGTCATCAAGGACAGGCTACCTGAGCCGGGCGCGCTGATTTCCCGGTCATCGCGCGGAATATAGTGGTTTACTACTGAAGGAAGCAGTTTCAACCGAGGAAAAGCCGCACATGACGCAAAGCCAGCCGAGGTCCAAGAGCCCGGCGAACTGGCACCCCGGCATGCCGGAGCGTGAAGGTCTGTGGATCTTCACGGGGATCCGCGACTTCATCGACAACATCGCCAACACGTCACCGGCGCGGCTGGCGCTGACTGCGTTCGGTGTTGTCATCATCCTGTTCACAGCTCTCCTGTCCATGCCGGCGGCGTCCGCCACCGGCAATTTCACTCCCCTGCACCAGGCCCTGTTCACCGCGGTGTCCGCCGTCTGCGTTACGGGCCTCACCGTCGTGTCCACGGCCGTGCACTGGTCCTTCTTCGGCCAGCTGGTCATCCTGATCGGCATTTTCGTCGGCGGCCTGGGCACGCTGACCCTGGCCTCGCTGCTGGCCCTCATGGTCAGCAAGAAGCTCGGGGTTCGCGGCAAGCTCATTGCCCAGGAAGCCATGAACAATGCCGGGCGCCTTGGCGAAGTGGGCACCCTGCTGCGGATCGTCATCACCACGTCCGTGGTCATCGAAGGCAGCCTGGCACTGGCCCTTATCCCCCGCTTCCTGGCGCTGGGCGAGAGCTTTGGCCAGTCCGTGTGGCATGGCGTTTTCTATGCGATCTCCGCCTTCAACAACGCCGGTTTCACCCCGCACTCGGACGGGATCGTCCCGTACGAGACCGATCTGTGGATCCTGGTCCCGCTGATGCTCGGTGTGTTCCTGGGCAGCCTTGGTTTCCCTGTGGTGATGGTGCTGCAGCAGAACGGGCTGAACTGGAAGAAATGGAACCTGCACACCAAGCTGACCATCCAGGTGTCGTTCATCCTGCTGGCTGCCGGAACCGTGCTGTGGGGGCTGATGGAGTGGGAAAACGTGCGGACCATCGGGTCCATGGACGTCGGCGACAAAATCACGCACTCGCTCTTCGCCTCCGTCATGACCCGGTCCGGCGGCTTCAACCTGGTGGACCAGAACCACATGGAATCCACCACCATGCTCCTCACTGATGCCCTCATGTTCGCCGGCGGCGGTTCAGCTTCCACTGCGGGCGGCATCAAAGTGACCACCATCGCCGTCATGTTCCTGGCCATCGTGGCCGAGGCCCGCGGCGACGCCGACGTGAAGGTCTACGGCCGCACCATCCCGCAGGGAACCATGCGGGTTGCCATCTCGGTGATCGTCGCCGGCGCAACCCTGGTTTCCGTTTCTGCCTTCACGCTCCTGCATATCAGTGGCGCGCCCCTGGACCGCGTACTGTTCGAGACCATCTCAGCCTTCGCCACCGTGGGCCTCAGCACCAACCTCAGTGCCGAGCTGCCGCCGTCGGGCGTTTATGTCCTGACCGCGCTGATGTTCGCCGGCCGTGTGGGAACCGTGACCCTTGCCGCTGCCCTGGCACTGCGCCAGCGCAGCCAGCTGTACCACTACCCGGAAGAGAGGCCCATCATTGGCTAATCCCTCAGGCGCCGTCAACCGCCCCGCCCACAACGCCCCCGTGCTGGTGATCGGGCTGGGCCGCTTTGGCTCGTCCACCGCCGAACAGCTGGTCAAGCAGGGGCGCGAGGTCCTGGCGATCGAACGCGACCGCAACCTGGTGCAGAAATGGGCGCCCATACTCACGCACGTCGTCGAGGCCGACGCCACGAACATCGACGCACTCCGGCAGCTCGGTGCACAGGAGTTCAGCTCCGCAGTGGTGGGAGTGGGGACGTCCATCGAATCCTCGGTGCTGATCACCGTGAACCTCGTGGACCTCGGCATCGAGCACCTGTGGGTCAAGGCGATCACGCCCTCGCACGGCAAGATCCTCACCCGGATCGGCGCCAACCACGTGATCTACCCAGAGGCCGACGCCGGTGTCCGGGCCGCCCACCTGGTCTCCGGCCGCATGCTGGACTTCATCGAGTTCGACGACGACTTCGCGATCGTGAAGATGTACCCGCCGCGCGAAACCGTGGGCTTCACCCTGGACGAGTCCAAGGTCCGCTCCAAGTACGGCGTAACCATTGTCGGCGTAAAGTCGCCGGGCGAAGACTTCACGTATGCCCGGCCGGAAACCAAGGTGTCCTCCCGGGACATGCTGATCGTGTCCGGCCACGTGGACCTGCTGGAACGGTTTGCCGCCCGCCCCTAGCCGGGCCGGCGGTTGAGCCGTTAGCCCAGTTGCTTCGTGATCTCGGCTGCGCGGGCTGCCGCGGCGCGGGCGCCCTCGGCGATGATCGCGGGCAGGCCCCGCTCGTCGAACGTGGCTATTGCGCGCTCTGTGGTCCCGTTCGGGCTGGTCACGGCCTTGCGCAGGGCAGTTGGGTCCGCGCCGGGCTCGGCCAGCATCAGGCCGCCTCCGGCAACCGTTTCCCGCGCCAGCAGCAGCGACAACTCCGGATCCAGCCCCAGCTCCACACCGGCGGCAGCCATCGCCTCGGCCAGGTAGAACACGTAGGCCGGCCCCGAACCGCTGATGGCCGACAGCGCGTCCACCTGTTCTTCGGGCACCTCCACCACGGTGCCCGCACCCTTGAGGATGTCCTTGGCCAACTGCAGCTGTTCGGCCGAGCAGTTGGTACCGGGTGAGACGGACACGACGCCGCGGCCCAGCTTGGCAGGGGTATTGGGCATGGTGCGGATCACCGGCTGGCCGGCTGGCAGGGCGGCTTCAAGTTGGGCAATGGACACCGCAGCGGCAACGCTGACCACGATGGCTTCCGGGGAAAGCGAACCGCTGATTTCCCGCGCGAGGTCGGTGATTCCCACAGGCTTGACACCCAGAATCACGACGTCGGCGCCGGTTGCCGCCTGCTTGTTGTTCTCCGGCTCCTCCTCGCCGGCAATGGCGGTGATGCCGGCGTGCCGCTGGGCGAGTTCGGCAGCACGCTCCGCGCGCCGGACAGTGGCCACGACGTCCGCCGGGTCCGTTCCGGCCTCCAGCATGCCGCTCATGACGGCCTCGTTCATGGATCCACAGCCAAGGAATGCGATTCGGTTGCTCATTGGTCCATCATTGCAGTTCGGCGCGCGTCGCCGCATCCGGGGGCTGCTATCCGGACGCCCTCCAGCCGCGCAGTGGCAGCCAGCGGCAAACGGGCCCGCCCCCATTCACAGCTGGCTCACATGATCGGCGCAGCTTCCTCACAAAGTCGGCGCCTACCGTAGTTATTACCTCATTGAGGGTGCGAGTGATGAGGCAAGCATGGGGATGTTTGCCCGGCACCGGTGGTCTGCAGCAGGTTTCCCCCATTTTCCTGCGAGGCCGCCGGTGCTTCTCATTTAAGCCCTGGCCACCGCATTCAAGTCCCGCCCAGCGCACGGATTGCCAGCCAACGCACAGGGTAAACTCCCGAAACGCCCAAGGTGTGTCTGTAACTTGGAAAGTGCCTCACAGGTGCGAGTGATGACAGCCGGTTCTTCGGAACCGGCGGAGCGCCGGGCGGCTGCGGAAGGGTTCCCCCAATTCCTTCGGCAGGACCGCCCGGCGTTTTCTCGTTAACCCGGCCGGTCCGCCGCGGGCAGCCCAAGCAGCCGGCCTTCCAGGAACCGCCTCTCGGCCGCGTTGCCTGCCAGCCCCAGTGCCTTGCGGTATTCCTCCCTGGCTTCGGAAAAGCGGCCCAGGCGCCGGAGGAGATCCGCGCGCACGGAGTGGAACACCCCGTAGCCTGCCAGTTCCAGGGCGTCGACCAGGCCGAGGGCTGCCTCAGGGCCGTGCACTTCGGCAACGGCCACCGCGCGGTTGAGTGCCACCACCGGACCCGGCGACGCCTGCAGGAGCTGATCGTACAACTGTAGGATCTGCTCCCAGTCCGTTTCGCCGGCTGACGGGGAATCACTGTGCACAGCGTTGATGGCGGCCTGAAGTTGGTACGGTCCCGGCCGGTTCCGGCGAAGGCACCGGCGCACAAGGGCCTGCCCCTCAAGGATCAGGTCCTTGTCCCACAGCTGCCGGTCCTGGTCCGCCAACAGCACCATGCCGCCGTCGGGTGCCATCCTGGCTGCGCGCCGCGACTCCACCAGCAGCAGCAGCCCAAGAAGCCCCTGGGCTTCGGGTTCATCCGGCATCAGGGCCACCAGCAGCCGGGCCAGTCTGACGGCCTCCCCGCAGAGCTCGACCCGGACCAGTGCGTCGCCGGAGCTTGCGCTGTAGCCCTCATTGAAGATGAGGTAGACCACAGCGAGAACGGCCGTCAGTCTCTCCGGCAGCTCGGAACCGTGGGGCACGCGGTAGGGAATCCGGGCGTCCCGTATTTTCGCCTTGGCCCGGACCAGCCGCTGGGCCATGGTCTTTTCCGGCACCATGAAGGCGCGGGCTATCTCCGCGGTGCTCAGCCCGCCCAGGAGGCGTAGCGTCAGCGCCACGCGGGCCGGGGTTCCCAGGGCCGGGTGGCAGCAGGTGAAGATCAGCCGCAGCGTGTCATCGCGCACCCCGGCCTCCTCTTCCAGCTCATCCATCAGCAGATCCTCGGGCGCCGCGCCGGAGGCGTCTCCGGCGCGGGCATGCAGCAGGGCGGCCCTGGCGTATTTGTCGTCGCGGGCGGCGTCACGCCGGAGCCGGTCGATGGCCCTGTTGCGGGCCGTGGTGATAATCCATCCGGCCGGGCTGGGCGGGACGCCGCTGGAGGGCCAGCGTTGCACCGCCGCCGTGAACGCGTCCTGCACGGCGTCCTCGGCGAGGTCGATGCTGCCGAGTAGCCGGACCAGCACTGCCACGGCGCGGCCGTACTCCCGGCGGAAGATCCGGGCTATCTCGCTGCTGGAATCCCCCGAGGCGGAACCCCCGGCAGCGGAACCGCGCCCCGTCATCCGGACGTCGCCGAGGGCTTAGTGCTGGAAGGGACGGACTTCGACTGGCAAAGTCACGATCCTGGCTAGCCGGCGGGCCCAGTCAAGGGCTGCATCGAGATCATCCACATCGATGACGGTGAAGCCGCCCAGATGCTCCTTGCCTTCGGTGAACGGGCCGTCGGTGATAAGGACGTCGTCCCCGTCCGGCCGCAGGACGGTGGCAGTGTCGGCGGGATGGAGGCCGGCGGCGAACACCCAGGCGCCGGCCGCCTTCATTTCCTGGTTCAGGCCTTCAAGGCCGCGCATGATGGGCTCCAGGAACTCCGCGTCCGGGACGGGACCGTCAGGCTGGTAGATGCTCAGCAGATATTGTGACATTTGGTTTTCCTCCTTGAGGAGTCGGCCGGCCGGGTGCCCGCCTCTCACCTTCTATACGAATGGCTCCCGCCCGTATCGACACACCGCCCGCGTTCCTTCTGCGAAGAACCTGCTACGCCTCGCGTGCACCGACCAACGGGTGGCTCAGGTGCTGGCGTGCGAACTTCAGGGTTTCGTTAAGCCACAGTTCGCGTTCACCTGCGAATTTTGCCCGTCGGGTGGAAATTTCCGCCACCACCACGCCGTCGAATCCGCTGCCCGCCAAGTGCTGCAGCGCTTCCGCACAGCCCTGGTTGCCGCGGCCGGGAATCAAGTGCTCGTCCCGGCTGGAACCCGAGCCGTCCGTGAGGTGGATGTGCCTGAGCTTGCTGCCGAGTGCCTTGATCGCCTCAACGCTGTTGGCCCCCGCAGTGGCGGCGTGCGAGAAATCCCACGTGACGTCGTCGTAATCCTGGCCCAGCGGGTCCCAGTGCGGCAGGTAGGCAACAGTCTCCCGGCCCCGCACGCGCCACGGGTACATGTTTTCGACGGCGATCCGCACCTGGTACATGTCGGCGAGCTGGCGAATGCCTGCCGGAAAGTTCTCCGCGTAGTTGTTCTGCCAGCGGAACGGCGGATGGACCACCACGGTCCCGCAGCCCACTTCACGCGCCATCCGGCAGGACATTTCGATCTTGTTCCAGGCCGAGCCCCAGACCTTCTGGGTCAACAGCAGCGTGGGCGCGTGGATGGACACGATCGGCTGCCGGTAACGGTGGCTGAGCTCCAGGAGGGAGTGCGGGCTCTGGCTGGTGGCATTGTTGGTGACCATCACTTCCACGCCGTCAAAACCAAGGTCCTGGGCCACGGCGAAAGCATCGTGCACGCTCAGCGGGTAGACAGACGCGCTGGACAGCGCCACCGGGATCACGCGTTTTTCTTCCGGGGAACGTTCGACGGCGGCGCTCATCTCAGTCAGCCCTCCCGCCGGAGGCGGCGCGGGCCGGGGCGCCGGGCGCGGCAGCCGAAGCCGCGGCAGGGGCAGCAACCGGAGGCAGCACCACCTGGTGTACCGGTTCCAGTGGTCCTTCAAAGATCAACTGGTCCAGCCGGCGGAGGATCAGTCCTTCCCGCAGGGCCCACGGACAGATCTTGACCTTCTTGAACTCAAAGAGTTCCAAGGCCGCCTCTGCCACGAGGGCTCCTGCGAGGAGCTGGTTGGCGCGGGCTTCGGAGACACCGGGGAGGTGCAGACGATCCTCGGTCTTCATGGCCGAGATCCGCTGCGCCCAGATGCCAAGATCCGTGGCGCCCAGTTCGCGTTTGACGTACGGTCCGGCCGCGCTGGGGGCTGCCCCGGCGATCCGGGCCAGGGATCGGAAGGTCTTGGACGTCCCGGCCACCACGTTGGCCCTGCCCAGTTCGTTGAAGCTCCGAACAGCAGGTTTGAGGGTTGCCCGGATGTAGCGCCGTAGCTCCTTGACGCTCTTCGCGGTGGGAGGGTCCTCCTGCAGCCAGTCCCGGGTGAGGCGGCTCGCGCCCAGCGGCACGGACGTGGCCAGCTCAGGGAGCTCGTCCTGGCCTAGCGCCATTTCGAAGGAGCCGCCGCCGATGTCGAGGTTCAGAATGGGTCCGGCACCCCAGCCGTACCAGCGCCGGACGGCAAAGAACGTCATGGACGCTTCTTCGCTGCCGGTGAGTTCCTGCAGCGTCACGGTGGTTTCGTGTTTGACCCGGGCGAGGACAGCAGGCCCGTTGGTGGCTTCCCGGATGGCAGAGGTGCAAAAGGCCAGCAGATCCTGGGCTTTGTGTTTGGCCGCGAACTCCCACGCTTCAAGGACGAATTCGATGAGTTCGTGCTGGCCGGCGTCGTTGATGTTTCCGTCGGCGTCGAGGAACTGCACCAGCGAAAGCGGGCGCTTATGCGAAGCGAAGGGCACCGGCCGCGCGCCGGGATGCGCGTCGACCAGGAGCAGGTGGACAGTGTTTGAACCGATGTCGAGGACGCCTAGACGCATTCTGCCATTATTCACCGATGGCAAGCCGCCGGCGCAACTGCGTCGGCGGCTTGCCCGTCCAAGTCGGAATGAGGCTGCAGCTACTCGGCTGCCGGTGTGCCGGAATCCTCTGCGGGCTGGTCGGCACGCTTGAAGTCGCGCCGGATGTTGGCCACGCCCTCGGGATCGATTTCGAAGCCGAAGGCGCTGCCCGGGTTGATCACCATGCCGAGCTCATCACCGAGGTTGCCGATGATCGCTGCTCCCTGGGTGCCCAGGACGTTGGGGGCTGCGTCGAGGAACTGCTGGTCCACCCGGCTCGGGTGCGAGAACACGGCCAGCACAGGCTTGCCCTCGGCGTTGGACAGCACCAGGGGTTCCACCTGCGCGTCCTCGCCCTCGAGCGCATCGGAGCTGATGATGTAGACCTCGTTGTTGAGGAAGGACAGGATGACGTCCACCGGGTTTGCATCCGGCTGGTCACCTGTGGCGAGCTTCTCTTCAAGGTCGTTCAGGGGCTGGATTTCCGCGGGTGCAGGCTGTTCAGTCATGCATCTACTCGACCACGTTTGCCGGGCAGGGCGCAATTCCTTCCCCATCCGGGCTTCGACTTCGTGGGTGCGGGCCGGAGGCTGCGTTCCGGAACACAGGCTCCGGCCGGCACCCACGATCTCAGCCACGCAGGAGCCGCAGTAGGCGCCCTTTCATTCCCCGTTCGTCGAACAGGTCCTTCCAGCCGATGCGCAGGATCCGCCACCCTTGTTCGGTCAACAGCTTCTCCCGTTGGCGCTCCTCATAGATCACTTGGGCTGTCGGTTTGTAGTCGAAGTACTTGGACTTTCCATCGAATTCCAGGGCGGCGCGAAGATCCGGCCACGCAAAGTCGAATCGGTAGGTGCCGCGGACTGTTTGAACCCGGAACTGGAGCACAGGAGCGGGGAACCTCAGCCGCGCAATGATGTCCCTGGCCAATGACTCGCCGGGAGACTCGGACATCGGGTCCGCAAAAGCCAGCGCCCGGCGGAAGCCTGCCACTCCCCGGACTCCGGCCAGTCCTGCGCAGGCCGATTCCAGTCGTTGCCGGTCGCATCCGCTGCGCAGCCCGTGGTCGAGGAGGATCAGGGCCTGCCGGTAGTTGAGCATCAGAGCGCAGTCAAGCACAGTCCGATCCAGTGAAGTTACTGGCAAACCGTCTATCTCGGTGCGGTCGCCAGGCAGGAGAAGAGCGGAATGGGCTTTGACGTCGGCCGCGTGAGAACCGCGGGCCGCGTGGTAGGGAACGATGACATGAATCAGTTGGTCAGGCCGCCACAGATACAGGCGATGCAGCCGCCCGGCGGACGTGTGGCTGAACGTAAGGCCGTCGCCAGCCGTGGCAGCCAGGGTCCGCTTGCTGTACGCGGCGAGCCGGGCACGCCCCCGGTCGCCGTCAGAAAGGGCATTCCAATGACTGCCGAGGGCCATAATGCCCGTGCGGACCCGGACAAGGGAGCCTGCGAGGAGGTGCTCATTGATGTGCCGCTTACTAAGCCCGCTGGCAAGCAACTCTTCCGTCCGCCACATGACTGAGCCGCCAGGCAGCGGACTCGCTGGTAAGGCGACGGGACCACGCGCCGGAGGCGATACGCGGGCGGAGGCAACGGAAGGGATCGGCGCAGCATCCGTCCGAAGCGCGGGGCGTCGGGGCGCCGTGGTTCCTGCTACCCAGCCACCCGTACGTGTGCCCGCGATCTCTGCCCAGACGTCCGCGAGCGGGTCAATGGCTTCATGCGGCCGGGGGTTTCCCTGACTGTTCATTCCACCAGCCTCCACGGGCACCGGGGATCGTGAAAGCGCCCCGCCGGGCTATGTGGACAACCCAGAACGTGGGTGTGGGCCGGGGGCTGCGTTCCGGAACGCAGCCCCCGGCCCACACCCACGTTCTCGAGTGGCTACTTCTTGGCGACAGCCTTCTTCTTCGCCGGGGCCTTGCGCGCCGCGGGACGCTTGGCCGGGCCCTTGGCACGCTTTTCCGCGAGCAGTTCCACGGCCTGTTCGCGGGTCAGTTCCTCCAGCGAGGTGGACCGCGGAACAGTGATGTTGGTGATCCCGTCGGTGATGTAGGGGCCGAAGCGGCCTTCCTTCACCACGATGTTCTTCTCCGAAACCGGGTCCGGACCGAACTCGGCGAGCGGCGGGACGGCCGCACGCGCTCCACGCTGCTTGGGCTGGGAGTAGATCTCCAGCGCCTGCTCCAGCGTGATCGTGAAGATTTCCTCTTCGGAACCGATGGAACGCGAGTCGGTGCCCTTTTTCAGGTAGGGGCCGAAGCGGCCGTTCTGCACGGTAATGACGTTGCCTTCGGCGTCCTGGCCGAGAGCGCGCGGCAGGCTCATGAGCTGCAGGGCCTCGTCCAGGCTGACGCTGTCCACGCTCATGGAGGCGAACAGCGAACCCGTGCGCGGCTTGGCCTTCACAGGCTTCTTCGGCGGCTTGGGCTTGCCGTTCTTGTAGTACTCGACGGGCTGGTTGGCCAGCTGCTCGTCCGTCATCTCCGGAATGATTTCCGTGACGTAGGCACCGTAGCGCCCGTTCTTGGCCACGATCGTGTGGCCCGTGTGCGGGTCTTCGCCGAGGACCCTCTCCTCCGGCGCTGCCGTCTCCATCAGCTCTTTCGCCTTGGCGGCCGTCAGCTCGTCCGGGGCCAGGTCCTCAGGGACGTTGGCGCGGGCCGACTCCACCACTTCGCCGGTCTTGGGATCGATCGTGGGAACGGAGCTCTCCAAGTACGGGCCGAACTTACCCACGCGCAGGGTGATGCCTTCGGCGATCGGTACGGAGTTGATTTCCCTGGCGTCGATTTCGCCAAGGTTGTTCACGATGCTCAGCAGGCCGGGATCGGAGTCTTCGCCGTAATAGAAATGCTTGAGCCAGGCGGCGCCCACGGCCTGGCCGTTGGCGATCTTGTCCAGGTCGCCTTCCATGTCTGCGGTGAACTCGTAGTCCACGTAGTCATGGAAGTGCTGCTCGAGCAAGCGGATCACCGAGAAGGCTATCCAGCTCGGGACCAGCGCGGAACCCTGCTTACGCACGTAGCCGCGGTCCTGGATGGTGGAAATGGTGGACGCATAGGTGGACGGGCGTCCGATGCCCTTCTTTTCCAGCTCGGCTGTCAGGGAAGCTTCCGTGTAGCGCGGCGGCGGCGAGGTCTCATGGCCGACGGCGACGATCTCCGAGGCCGTGAGGGCGTCATCCTTGGCCACGTTGGGGAGGCGGCGGGCTTCCTCGGAGTCATCGTCCCCGCGGCTTTCGTCCTTGCCTTCCTCATAGGCGGCGAGGAATCCGGGGAAGGTGATGACGGTGCCGGAAGCGGAGAACTCGGCGTCGCGGCCGTCCGCAGCCACCGCGCCGAGGCGGATGGTGGCCGTGGAGCCCTTGGCGTCGCCCATCTGGGAGGCAACGGTGCGCTTCCAGATGAGCTCGTAGAGCCGGAATTCGTCACCCGAGAGCTGCTTAGCCACCTGCGCCGGGGTGCGGAAGGAGTCGCCGGCGGGGCGGATGGCCTCGTGGGCTTCCTGTGCGTTGGCTGCCTTGCCGGTGTAAACACGGGGCGACTGCGGTATGTACTCCGGCCCGTAGAGCTCGGAGGCCTGGCGCCGCGCAGCCGTCACGGCCTCATCACTCAGCGCGGACGAGTCCGTACGCATATAGGTGATGTAGCCGTTTTCGTAGAGGCGCTGGGCCACCTGCATGGTGCTCTTGGAGGAGAACCGCAGCTTGCGGCCCGCCTCCTGCTGCAGCGTAGACGTGGTGAAGGGAGCGGCCGGGCGGCGGGTGTACGGCTTGGTGTCGACGGAGCGGACACGGAATTCCGCGTTCTGCAGTCCCGCTGCCAGCGACGTGGCAAGTTCCTCATTCAGGTGTGTGACGTTGCGCGAGGTGAGTTCGCCGTCGTCGTTGAAGTCCCGGCCGCTGGCCACCTTGGCGCCGTCGACGGCAGCGAGCTTCGCCTTGAATGACGACGTCGCGCCGTTGCCGGCACCGAACTGGCCGGTGAGGTCCCAGTAGGACGCGGCCTTGAACGCCATGCGTTCCCGTTCGCGGTCCACCACCATGCGGGTGACCACGGACTGGACACGGCCGGCGGACAGGCCGCGGGCGACCTTGCGCCACAGCACCGGGGAAATTTCGTAGCCGTACAGGCGGTCAAGTACGCGTCGGGTTTCCTGGGCGTCCACGAGGTCCTGGTCGACATCGCGCAAGTTGCCCATGGCGCGCTGGATGGCTTCCTTGGTGATTTCGCCGAAGGTCATCCGGTAGACGGGGACCTTGGGCTTGAGTACTTCCAGCAGGTGCCACGCGATGGCTTCTCCCTCGCGGTCCCCATCGGTTGCGAGGTAGAGGGCGTCAGCGTCCTTGAGCGCAGCCTTAAGCTCAGTCACCTTTTTCTTCTTATCCGGGGACACCACGTAGTACGGCTTGAAGTCGTGTTCGATGTCGACCGCGAACTTACCGATGGAGGTTTTCTTGAGTTCGGCGGGGAGCTCGGACGGCTGCGGCAGATCACGAATGTGACCGATGGAGGCCTCAACGATGAAGCCCTCGCCCAGGTACTTGGCGATGGTCTTGCTCTTGGCCGGAGACTCCACAATCACGAGTTTCTTGCCGGTTTTGGCCTTGCTTGGCACGGTGCTCCTACAGAAAAAGGTTGGCTCGGGCAGATGAGCCCATACTCGCCTAGTTCACCATATTTTGGAGGATGATGCGCATTCATGTGGAAAACAGGTGCCGGGGATCACTTACGGTCGTCCGGAATCAGGGACCACATTGCGGCCGTGCGCTCGGCCCCTTCAGGGACATGGTCCGGGTCCTCAAGCTCGTATTCCTTGAGCAGCCCGAACACCCGTCCGGTCAGCTCCGCCCGCTGCGCCGGGGTCAGGTACAGCAGGTCGCTGGACAGGACCACCACGCCAGGCGCCTCGATGGATTCATTGTTTTTGCGTCGCTCGTCGCGGACCTTGGCGTAGGCGTCGACCCTGCGCCTGAACGCGTCCAGCTCGAGGTCCAGGACGGCGAACTCGGGACTGGCCACACCGCCGCCCGAGTTAATGGTGAAGTCCGTCCCGGCGGCACGCCACCGGCGTTCGCGCGCATCGCCCGCGGTAGCGGCCGGCTCCACGATGCCCCACTTCTGCAAGGCCCGCAGGTGGTAGCTCATGGCACTCGGCGTCAGGCCCGTCTGGGCAGCCAGCTCCGTGGCCGTCCGGCTGACCTGCGTGGAATACAGTTCCGAGATCACTTCCAGGCGTGCGGCGTGGGCCAGCGCGCGGATAGCCTTGGGGTCGGTGATCTCCACTTTCTTCTCCGGCCGGGCCCTGCGCCTGGCAGCCTCTGGCGCGGCCGGCGCCGGCTCCGGAGTTTCTGCATTCACGCCTCCATTCTATCGGCCCTCCGGCGGGTCTGAAAGAAACGCTTGACATCCCCGTTCGCCGCGGAGTAGCTTCGCGGACATGGGGGACACTGCAGGGCCATCGCCTGCCTTAGTACCAGCAAATCCACCGCTCTGGCGAAACCGGGATTTCCTGTTGGCGAGCAGCGCCCGTTTCATGGCTGCCGCCGGCATGGGGGCCGTTGTGGTCAGCGTGATGCTGCATCTGCAGGCCGCCACTGCGGCCGGCACTATTTCCCTTGCCGGTTCCTGGCTGGTGGCCGTTTATCTGCTGTGCTCGGCCCTGCCGCTGGTGGTCCTGGCCCCGTGGGCCGGCAGACTGGCGGATACCAGGGATTCCCGCACACTCGCCACGGCGGCCTCCGCGGGAAGTGCCGCCGCCGTTGCAGGCATGGGCCTGAGCATGTACTACCTGGAAGACCACATTCCCGCGCTCTTCGCACTGACTCTTGTGCTGAACGCCTGCCAGGCCGTGGCTGGCCCGACGTTCCAAGCCCTGGTGCCCCGGATCGTCGGCGAAGAGCGCACGCCACGCGCCGTGGGCACCATGCAGGCAACCATCATGATCGCGGGAATGGCCGGACCTGCGGCGGGGGGACTGCTGAGTGGCTGGGGAGGCTCCGTACTGGTGTTTTCCGTGGCAAGCGCCTGCTATGTCCTGATGGGGGCCGGCGCCTTCCTGATCCGGACCCGGAGGGGCACCGCAGCCGAACGGGCCGGGCGGAAGCAGCCCGCTTTGATGGACGGCCTCCGGCTTATCCGGCGGGACAGCCTGGTATGGGCACTCGTGCTCGGCGCGCTGTTCTTCATTGCCGTGGGGGAGGCAACCAACGTCCTCGAGGTGTTCCTGGTACGGGGCGAAATGGGCGCCTCCGAAACACAGTACGGACTGCTTGTTGCCGCTTTTGCCCTGGGAATGGCGGCGGGGGCAGTCCTGGCCGGCCAGATCAAGAGACCCCCGCTGCGGCTCCGCATGCTGCTGGGGTCGATGGCATTAACCTCAGCTGTCCTCGCCTTTATCGGCCTGGTGCCCACCGTGGACATCATGTTCGTCGCCTACACCGGGATGGGTGTTGCCTGCGGTGTCCTCAATGCCTGCTTCGGGGCAATCGTGATCCTCAGGATGCCCGAGGAAGGCCGCGGCCAGGCGATGTCCATGATCGGTGGAATGACCCGGGCCATCACCATTGCAGCGTTGGCGTTCGGCGGGCTCCTGGGTGCCCTGCTGCCGGTCCGGACCGGGTTCCTGCTGATCGGCGGGACCGGCGCAGCGGTGTCCCTGGCCATCGCCGTCACCGTCCTGTGGCGCTTCGGTTCCCAGGACCCGGCTCCGGCTCCGGACCCGGCTCCGGCTCCGGCTGGACCGGACGGCTCCGCGCCCGCCGCCGTTACCGGTTCAGGCCGGCAGGAGGAACCCGTCGCGGACCAGGTTCCGGACTTCGGTGAGGAGCCCGTTCCGGAACGCTTCGCCGTCGAATCCGTCGCCCCCGCCCAGCAGCGCGTCAAGGGCGCCGATGATCTGCCCGGCGGACAGATCGCCGTCGCACGCTGACACGAAGCCGGCGAGCTCGGTGCTCAGCAGGTTGGTGCGCCGGAGTCCGGCGCCCTGGCGCAGCAGGATGACGCCGGGGTGTTCCGCACCCGGGCGCTGGTGTCTCTCCTCCGTGACGTCCTCCGCCACCAGCAGGTGGGCGGCGGAAAGATCGTTCGCCGCCAGCCAGTCGGCCCGTTCAACTGCTGCCCCCAGGTGCGGGCCGATGGGCTGCTCGATGGCGTAGGTTATCTCCTCGAAGCGGCTGATGACCGGCCGTGCGCCGTCGGCGGGCCTCCGCAGGAAGATCATGCCGAAGCCGATCCCCTCCACGTTTCTTGAGGCAAAGTCGTCCAGGTAGGCGGCATAGGCGTCCTGGTAGCGCCGGCGGTCTCGGGACTCGGAGGCGTCCTGCAGCCAGGTTTCGGCATACTGTTCCGGCCCTACCAGTTCGCGCTGGATGAACCAGGAGTCGACATCCGGGCCCGCCCAGCTTTGCGGCCTTTCCTGCCACGGCGTGCCTGCGACGACCTCCCAGTTGCCCAGAAGCTGGGCTGTTCCGGCCGGGGTAAGGACGGACGGCAGTTCCCGGACCAGTGAGGCGACGATGTCGTCTCCGGGCAGGCCGCCGTCGCGGTAGGTGTACTGGTCCGCCGCGGCCTCCCCCACGCTTCGGGGTGTGATGACGAACGGCGGGTTGGACACCACCAGGTCGAAGGCCTCCCCCGCCACAGGTTCCAGCAGCGACCCCAGGCGCAGGCTCACCCGGTCTTCCGGCGTGGCCGGGTCGATACCGAGCGCCCCGGCGTTCAGGAGCAGGTTGAACCGGGTAAAGGCAAGCGCCCGGGCTGAGATGTCCGTGGCTGTCACGTGGTCTGCGTGGTGCAACAGGTGGAATGTCTGGATCCCGCAGCCGGTGCCCAGGTCCAAGGCTCTGGGCACCTGCCGGCGGATGGTGGTCTGCACCAGGGTGGTAGAAGCCTGCCCGATCCCCAGCACATGGTCGTGGCGGAGGACGCCGGCCTGCTGGTGCGCCGCGAGGTCGCTGGCCACCCAGAGGTCGGCGCCGCCCGCTCCCGTTGCAGCATCGCCGCTCCAGCCGTACGGCCGCAGATCTGCTTTTGCCCTGACGGTTCCCGAAGCCGGATCCGGGCCGGTCTCCCCTGCCGCAGAAGGTTCAACAAGTCCCAGCGTGAGGAGGCCCTGGGTGCGGACCCCCGGGAGGGCGGCGTCGAGCACTTCGGCGCGCTGTGGCACTGCCAGCAGCCACAGGCGTACGACGGCGGCAAGCGCCGCCGCCTCCGGGTCGCCTTTGGCGGCACTTTCGGTGGCGATCAACGACGGGATGATCTGGTCGCGGCCGAGGGCGGAATAGGCGGACTCGCCAAGCAATCCTGCTACTCCGTCCACGGTGTAACCGACGCCGCGCAGGTCCGCGGCGAGGGCGGACAGCAGCTCCGGGAGGTCGCTGCGCGGGGCGTCGGAAGTGTTGCC
Source organism: Arthrobacter sp. PvP103 (assembly GCF_017833075.1). Taxonomy (NCBI): domain Bacteria; kingdom Bacillati; phylum Actinomycetota; class Actinomycetes; order Micrococcales; family Micrococcaceae; genus Arthrobacter; species Arthrobacter sp. PvP103. The sequence goes on from NZ_JAFIBQ010000001.1 coordinate 1,504,300, forward strand.
GGCCGTGAAATGCATAGCTGTTTCAGTCACCTGGCAAGTCTATGGTTCCGGGCTGCGCCCGCCAGGCCGGGCTTGTCCGGCTCAGCGCCGCCGGGGCGGGATTGTCAGCAGCACCACCTATGCTTCAGAGCATGAGCCGCAAAAGTGTGATCTTCATTGACGCAGGTTTCCTCCTGGCCACAGGCGGGCTCCGGGTCACCGGGAACTCGCTGCGCTCTGCCTTTTCCGTCCAATACAAGAGCCTTGTGGACGGCATCCAGGAGTTTGTCAGCGAGCGCGACAGCCGGGACCTGCTGAGGATGTACTGGTACGACGCCGCCAAGGACGGCTTGTTCAGCGACGAACACAAGCGGATCGGACTGCTCCCGGGCGTGAAAGTCCGGCTCGGGCGCATGTCCTACAACGGCGAACAAAAAGGCGTGGACCTTAAGCTCGGGCTGGATCTGGTGGGAGTGGCCCGGAACCGGTCGGCTGACGTCGCCTACCTGCTCTCCGGGGACGATGACCTCGCAGAGGCTGTGGAAGCGGCGCAGGACCTCGGCATGAAGGTGGTGCTGCTGGGAATTGAGAACCAGGGCCACCGGCTGGGGGTCACCGCGGTGGCTGAGCATCTGGCACTGCAGGTTGACGACATTGCCACCCTGCCGCAGACGCTCCTGGACCGCTGCTTTGCGAAGTCGGCGCCAGTGGCTGAGCTTGCCGCCTACGCCCCCGCTTCGTCCGAAACCGGAACTACAGTCAGCATTTCCGGCAACGGTGCAGGCCATCTTCCCGGCAGGCGGCCTGTCCCCGGCCCGGGCGTTGTTCCCGCCCGCAGTGCCACCGCGGCTCCGGAAGCTGGCTCCGCGCCGGGTTCCGCTGCCGAGGCTGCCGGATCCGGCGCGCCTTCAGAGCCCGCGGCTGCTTCTGCCGCGGCTGCTGCGGGCACGGCAGGTTTATCCGGCAGGCCGGTCCCGACGCCCGGGCCGCGGCGTGTGCAGCCGGACCCGCGTCCGGTGCCGGCAGCCGGCGTTGCGCGCCGGGAACCGGTCTATTCCACGGCAACTGGCGCCCCTGCCGCCCAAAGCCCCTGGTTCGACCTGGTGGAAAGTGCCGAAGCGGTGGCTGTCAGCCTCGCGGATAACTGGCACGGCAGCGTCAGCCAGCGCGAACTCAACGAACTCCTCGCCGAGCGGCCGCTGCTGCCGCCGACGATTGACCGGGTGCTCATCAAGGACTGTGCCGCGAAGATCGGCGAAGCCAAGACGGACCTTCAGGACATCCGCAAGGCCATCCGGGCGGCGTTCTGGCGCCGGTTGGATGAGCTCGTCCAGTAGCAGCACCGTGGCAACCACGCGCTGCAGCGGCCTGTATTCCAAGAGGTTGCGGATCGCGCATGCACCGGGGCACCATGGACCTATGCAACAGCCGCAACGATTTATCAGCCCTCGGCCGCTTTCCGGCCGCACGGGCTTCTTGTTGCGCGCATAACTGCGGCCGCCGGGGTCCGTCCGGTGCAGCGGCTGAGGGTGATTTCCTCCCCTTCCACACAGCTGCCCCTTAAGGAAACCCCATGAAGAACTATCTCTCCCTGACAGAACTCAACACCGCCCTCGCCCTGCGTGACCTGACTGACCCCGACGCCGGAGCACATGCCATGCAGCAGCTTCTGGCGGACGTGGTCACCGCATTCGAACGGCAGTGGGACATCCCGTCCGAAACCCACCGGCTGAACCCGCTGGTGGCCACCGCCGACAACTACGACAGGCTGGGCTATTCACCCGGCGATGTCACCCGGGAGTCGCGCTATTCGCGCCATATCAGCCCCACGGTGATGCTCCGAAGCCACACCTCCGCGGGCATCCCGGCCGTCCTCGACTCGCTCCGGGGCGAGCATGGCCGCTACGACAGGCTGCACGTCCTGCCCGGGCTGGTCTACCGCCGGGACGCCGTAGACCGCACGCATGTGGGAACACCGCACCAGGTCGATGTGTGGCGCATCAAGGCGCGCGGCCTGCTGGGGCCCAGCGATCTGCAGGCGATGATGGCGGCGGTCGTGGACGCCGTGCTGCCGGCGGCTGACCACCCCGGCGTGCAGTGGCGGGCAACGCCGTCCGCCCACAGCTATACCGCCGCGGGCAGGCAGTTGGACGTCCTGGTCACCCTGCAGGACGGCCGGCGGGAATGGCTGGAACTCGCCGAGTGCGGCCTGGTGGCTGCACCGGTCCTGCGCAGCTCCGGTCTCGATCCGCGGAGGTGGGCCGGCCTGGCGCTGGGCATGGGCTTGGACCGGGCACTCATGCTGCGCAAGGGCATCGACGACATCCGGCTGCTCCGCGCCAAGAATCCGGAGATCCAGGGGCAGTTGCTGGATCTTGCTCCCTACCGGCCGGTTTCACTCATGCCGCCGGTCCGCCGGGACCTCTCGCTAGTGCTGGCCGACCCTGCCGAGGCGGACGTCGAACTTCTGGGCGACCGGGCGCGGCGGGTCCTTGGCGACGACGCGGAGGTCCTCGCGGCGTTGGAGATCAAAGCGGTGACGCCGACGGCGGAGCTGCCGCCTGCCGCCGTCGACCGCCTCCGCATGGCCCCTGGCGACGTCAACGTCCTGCTCCGGCTGGTGCTCCAGCCGCTCGAGCGGACACTGACCGATCAGCAGGCCAACCGGCTGCGCGACCGGGTGTACATCGCCCTCCACCAGGGAAAAGTGCAGGAGCTGATTGCCGGCTAGCACGGTCAGCGCGGCCCGCGTCACCGGGTAAGTTGGAGGTATGTTTTCACGTACCTCCGGGCCCCGGCCGCAGCCTGCACTGAGGCGCGTCCTCGGCACGGCGGCCGCGGGCACCTGCCTGCTGCTGGCCGCCTCGGCCTGCTCCTCAGCCGTTTCCATCGAGAACGCCGACGTCCCGGCCTGGAAGGCAACGGCACTGCCGACAGCCGGCGGAACGGTGCTTGAGGATGCCGGCAAGATCCTCAACCGCCAGCCGCTGGTCAAGGACGCCGCCGACGTCCCGGCCGGCGTGTACACCCTGACCATGACGTGCGACGGCGGTGGCAAGGCCTTCTTCACTGTCACCGCCGGCGGCACGAAGCTCGCCGAGGCCGGGGCCGCCTGCAACGGCAGCCGCGAGAGCGCCAAAATCACCGTGCCCGCCGCCGGCACCGTGCAGGTCAGCACCTCCAGCGTGGACGCTCCGCTCATCTACGCCTACCATCTGGCGGCCGGAAGCTAGTTCTGTGACTTGCCCCGCCGGCGAGGGTGCGTATGCTCAGGGACATGTCAGCTCTTTGGGGGAAGCGGATGATGGTCCTCGCCGCCGTTGTGCCGGGCCTGCTTGCGGCGGCGCTGAGCGGCTGTGAATACGCGGGCGACGGCAGTCCGCCGGGTCCTGCTGCGTCCCCGCCACGGTCGACTTCCGGACCGGACCGGCCGGACTCCGGGAACGCCCCGGACTCTCCCACGGTCCCGCCGGAGCGGGCCAACGACGAGCAGTTGAGGCGGCTGCTGGGGCCGCCAGGAACGGATCAACTGCCCTACGTCACTGCAACGGGGGGCGCGGCCGCGTGGAGCACCGAGGTTCCCGCCGGCGACTACCTCCTCACGGCCGCCTGCGTTGCGGCACAGTATGCCGTGCTCGACGTGCGCCTGGCCGGGGCCGCCCCGGAGGAGTCAAACCTCCTGTGCCACGCGCGGAGGGTCATGCGCCTCAATCATCAAGGCGGCCTCATCACAGCACGGGTTACTGCCGCTGCCGAGCCGCGGTTCGGCGCGAGCGGCTTCCGGCTGGAACCCTACCCTAACGCACCTGGTTCAACTGCGGAGCCGGCCGCAGGCTGGGCCGCGGAACAACTCGGCCCGGCGCAACCGGCTGAGGTGCGGGGCTATCCGGTGCCGGGCAGGTGGCATCGCTCCGGGCCGGTTGGGTCACCCGGAATGTTGACCCTCACCTTTGCCTGCGAAGGGACCGGCGCTGTTGAGATTACTGTGCTCAAACCGAATGGTGACGATCTGCTCTCCGGCACCGGCTTTCCCTGCGGCGCGCCGCGTCCCACAGATATCCCGGTGGGGCCCGACGGCATCCTGGTGAGGGTGGATTCGACCCACGCTCCGGTACGGACTGCGTACAGCCTGAAGCCCTCCGCCGGGAGTGGGTTCTGATGGTGCACAGGGGGCCGCAGCGCGCGTTGTTTCTGGTCGCAGGAGCCCTGGTCGCGGCCGGCCTGGCCGGCTGCGAATACGCAAACGACGTCGGGCCGGAGCCGTCCCTCCCGACCGCCCGGCCGGGACCGGCCACGGCTGCACCGCCCCTTCCGGTCGCCTCGATGGATCCCGGACTGAAAGCTGAACAGGACCGCAACATGGCGGCCGTTGAACTGCTGCTGGCGGACGTCCCCTCTGGTGCGGGCGGCGTTGCCGGAGCTATCAGCGGGCACAGCGGAGCAGGAGGCGGCCTGACGTTCACCGGGGTCCTGACGGAGGCGGGCGCGTACACCGTCACGGCCGTCTGCGTGGGTGCGGCGGAGGCGCAGCTGGTGGTCACTTCCCGCGGATCCACCGGCACTACCCATCGTATTGATGTGCCCTGCGGGGAACCGGTCAGCGAGCAGGTCGAGCTTAATACCGGTCCGGTGACCGCCTATATCGTGAGTGCGGATGAGGACCGGGTCCACAAAGCGGCAGTGGGGGCTGTCCGGCTTCTGGACCCCCGGCACTGACGCCCGGATGGGCTTTCGGCGTGCGTCCTGCCGCCTCTGGTTTGGGGATGGCGGCAGGCCTAGAGTCAGAGTATGCACACGGTGCAGGCACCCCGGGTGCCACGGCGCACTGCCGCGGCGGTCGCCGTCGCGCTTTGCGGTGCGCTGGCCGCCGGAGCGGCACTGAGCGGGTGCGAGTACGTGTACGACGACGGCCGCGGGCCGCTGCCCACCGCGACCGCGCCGCCCTTCACGGATGCAGCCCTCCCCCAGGACCCACGGCGAAACCTCCCGGTGACCGGAGCGGAACTTGAGGCGTGGGTCGGGCGGGTCCTCCCGGACACGGCCGGCCAGGTTTTCCACACGGGTTTCGGCCTGCTCAAGGCCGGCACCGCACGCCAGGAGAGCACCGGACAGCTGCCCAGCGGCACATACTCGCTGACCCTCGCGTGCAAGAGCCCGCGCAGGGTGTCGTTCACCGTCCGCAACGGGGAGTTGGCTCTCGTGGACCTGAGCCTGCGGTGCGGAACGTCACGCGTGAACGTGATCCATGTGTCCAACGACGCCGTGCTCAGCGTGGAAGTGGCGGCCCAGTCCGCAGCGAACTTCGCCTACCGGATCAGCAGGATCTGAACACGGGATGCCAGGCTATGCGGCGCAGCCTTCCGGGCAGCGCAGCGTCTCCGGGCTGGAGGCGCACTCTGTGCAGTAGAGCGTGAGCGTGCGGCAGCTCGGGTTGGAACAGTTCTCGAACTTGCTAGTCGGGGCCGAGCAGCGGACACACTCACCGATCGTTTTGGCTTCGTCGCTGAATTCGAGGTGCATGCGCTTGTCGAAGACGTACAGCGACCCTTCCCAGAGGCCTTGGTCCTTGAAGGTCTCGCCGTAGCGGACAATCCCGCCATCGAGCTGGTAGACCTCCTTGAAGCCGCGGTTCACCATGAGGCTGGAGAGCACCTCGCAGCGGATTCCGCCCGTGCAGTAGGTAACGACCGGCTTGTCCTTGAGTGAGTCGTACTTGCCGGACTCAAGTTCCTTGATGAAGTCATGGGTGGTGGCCACGTCCGGGACGATAGCGTCCTTGAACTTGCCGATCTGGGCTTCGAAGGCGTTGCGGCCGTCGAAGAACACCACTTCCTCGCCGCGTTCCTTCTTGGCATCGACCAGCTGGTGCAGTTCCTCGGGCTTGAGGTGGGTGCCCCCGCCCACCACACCGTTGGCGTCCACCTTGAGTTCACCCGGGGCGCCGAAGGATACGATCTCGTCCCGCACCTTGACGCTGAGGCGGGGAAAGTCCTCCGCTCCGCCGCCGGACCATTTGACGTCGATGCCGTGGAAACCCTTGTATTCGCGGGTGGTCTTCACGTACTGCTTGACGGCGTTCAGCTCTCCGCCTACGGTCGCGTTGATGCCGTCCTTGGAGATGAGGATGCGTCCGGTCAGGCCCAGCTTCTCGCACAGGGCGCGCTGCCACAGGCGCACAGCGTCGGGGTCGGTGATCGGAGTAAAGCCGTAAAAGAGCACAATTCGGTTCAGAGCCACGTATTTAAGGGTACTTGCTGAGCGAAAGCGGCTTAACCGGGGCCTTAGCCTCTACCTGCGGTTCCGATCACAATTCAATAAGCAAGACCACTTCCGGGACCCTACCCCTGTTGCTCGCGTCAGGGCTGGAATACTCTCATCACATGAGTCCAGACGCCATGGTTGAAGACATCACCCGCCTCGTGGAAATCTGGGTGACCGGATGGGCCGGTTGCCGGAACTACGAGACGCGAACGGAAGGCCGCTTTCCGGCCGCGCTGCGCGCGGACACCACGAAGGAATGGGAATATTTCGCCCACGATCCCTCGGACACCGAATTCGCCGAGCTGGCTGCCAAGACGGCCGAGGCGCCGGCCAGGATCCTCACCATCCTTACCAACGACGTCGCACGATATACCTACCTCGCCCAGCAGCACGGCCTGAACGTCACCTCCGCCTCGCAGACCATGATGATCGTGGACATGGAGACTCAGGACTCCGAGGATCCCTGGCTTTCCGACGATGACCTGAAGCTGACTACCTTCAAGAAGGACGGCGTCCACCATGCAGTGGTGAATGCCGGGGAATCCGTGGCAGCCAGCGGCCGTGTATTCGTGGTGGGCCACACGGCAGTGTTCGACAAGATCGTCACCGAACCGGCCTACCAGCGGCGTGGGCTGGGGAGTTTCATCATGAAGGCACTGGCTGCGCAGGCGTTCGAACACGACGTGGAAAACGGCCTGTTGCTGGCTTCCCTGGACGGGCAGAAACTGTACTCGCACCTGGGCTGGACCACCCTGTGCCACGTGCTGATGCTGTCGTCATCGAACGAAGGCGCTGACCTTTCCGTAGGTTAGGACTGCTGCAGCCGGGCGGGGTTGCCAGTGCCGGGGTGCTAATGCCCGGCGATTTGAGCCCGGATGAAACAATGTTGAAGTGAACCCCCATGACTCCCTGATTCCGCTGCTGGGCCGTGGCCCGGACCCGGAACAGTTGCGTCATGTCCGAATCATTCCGGCCCGCCAGGCCGTGAACGAGCCGTGGCCGGAATGGGCCCACCCCGACCTCGTCGAGGCTTACGGTGCACTGGGCATCCACGAACCGTACCGCCACCAGATCCAGGCGGCCAACCTTGCCCACGGCGGGGAACATGTAGTGATCGCCACCGGGACCGCCTCCGGAAAGTCGCTGGCATATCAGCTGCCTGCGCTGGACGCGATCCACCGCTCGGAGCTGCGGGTGCTTTCCGAACCGGGAAAAATCCACGACGACGGCGCCGTGGCATTGTATCTATCCCCCACCAAGGCCCTGGCTGTCGACCAGCTTGCCGCCATCCGTTCGCTCAGGCTCCCGACTGTCAGGGCCGAAACGTACGACGGCGACACCGACCCGGCGTCCCGGCGCTGGATCAGGGACCACGCCAACGTGATCCTGGCCAACCCCGACATGCTGCACTTTGGCGTCCTGCCCAACCACGCCTGGTGGGCGAGTTTCTTCCGCCGGCTCAAGTACGTGATTGTCGATGAGGCCCACAGCTACCGGGGCGTCTTCGGCTCCCATGTGGCAAACCTGATGCGTCGGTTGCGACGCATCTGCGCCTATTACGGCTCCAGCGGCCCCCAGCCAGGTCCGGTGTTCATTGCCGCCTCGGCGACCGCATCCGAGCCGGGAACGTCCTTCGGCCGGCTCATCGGCGCCCCGGTCCGCGCCGTATCCGAGGATTCCTCACCGCACGGCTCCACCACCGTGGCGTTCTGGGAGCCTGCCCTCACTGAACTGCGCGGCGAGAACGGCGCCAAGGAACGCAGGACCGCAGTGGCCGAAACCGCCGACCTGCTGGCAAACCTGGTGTCCTCCCGCATCCGGACCATCGCGTTCATCAAATCCCGGCGCGGGGCCGAGACCATCTCCGCCATCACCAAGCGGCTTCTGGATGAGGTGGATCCCAGCCTCCCCCAGCGTGTTGCCGCCTACCGTTCCGGCTACCTTCCCGAGGAGCGCCGGGCCCTGGAGCGGGCACTGAGGTCAGGAGAACTCCTGGGCGTCTCCAGCACCTCCGCCCTTGAACTCGGCATCGACATCTCCGGGCTCGACGCCGTCCTGGTTGCCGGGTGGCCCGGGACCAGGGCTTCCCTCTTCCAGCAGATCGGCCGGGCGGGGCGCGCGGGCCAGGACGCCATCGCTGCTTTTGTGGCCAGCGACGATCCCTTGGACACCTACCTGGTGAACCACCCGGAAGCCATTTTTGATGTTTCCGTCGAGGCCACGGTGTTCGATCCCTCCAATCCGTACGTGCTGGGGCCGCACCTCTGTGCCGCCGCAGCGGAACTGCCGCTGGGTTACGCGGAGCTTGACCTGTTCGGCCCCACGTCCGGGAAACTCCTGGACCAGCTCGTCTCCCAGGGTTACCTCCGCAAGCGTCCGGCCGGCTGGTTCTGGACCCACCCGCAAAGCGCGGCGGCCATGGTGAACCTGAGGGCCGACGGCGGCGGCCCGGTGAGCATCGTCGACGCCGAGACGGGTTCCCTGCTGGGCACCATGGACTCGCCGCAAACTCACTATCAGGCCCACACAGGTGCCGTCTACGTCCATCAGGGCGACAGCTACGTGGTGGAGGACCTGAACGAGGCTGACCACTGCGTGATGGTTCGCCGCGCCAACCCCGATTACTACACCACTGCCCGTGACGTGACCCAAATCGAAGTCCTGGAGACGCAGCGGACCGCGCAATGGGGAGATGTCGCCGTTCACTTCGGGGATGTGAAGGTGACAACACAGGTGGTCTCCTTCCAGCGTAAGGCGCTGATTTCAAATGAGATCCTGGGCGAGGAGCCGCTGGAGCTCGGCGCCAGGGACCTGTTCACGAAGGCTGTCTGGTTCGTGGTGGACAACCGATCCCTGACCGGGGCAGGGCTGATCGAAGCCCAGTTCCCCGGTGCCCTGCATGCAGCCGAACACGCTGCCATCGGGCTGCTGCCGCTCGTGGCGTCCAGCGACCGCTGGGACATCGGCGGGGTATCCACTGCCATTCACGCCGACACCGGGGTGCCCACGATCTTTGTGTACGACGGGCACCCCGGCGGCGCAGGCTTTGCCGAGCGCGGCTTCGACAAGGCCAAAGTATGGCTCTCCGCCACCCGCGACGCCATCGCGGCCTGCGAGTGCGACGCCGGCTGCCCGTCCTGTGTTCAGTCACCCAAGTGCGGCAACAAGAACAACCCGCTGGACAAGGCGGCAGCGATCACCTTGATCGAGGTCCTGCTGAAGGACGCCACCGAACAACTCGCCGTGCAGCCGGCCGATGCCCCGACGCCTGGTGCACGGGCGGAAGAGCACGCAGCGCGCTTCTGAACCCGCTTCCCACTGAGCCCGGCTTCGGGGGCCAACCCCTTGGGCCCGGCCCCCGTGGGCCCGGCTTCCTGGTCATGGCGGCGGCCCTGCTCTGGCGTGGCCGGTCGCTACGCCGAACATGCTCCGGTTCAGGAGCTCTGTCCGGACCTCGATGGTGTCACTTCCTCCTTCCGTGCAACTGGTTATTTTCGCTCCGTGCCGGCCCGCAACATCGGCCGCCACAGAACACGGCACGCCTTGGCTGATCCCGCGCAGTGCGTCGGCGGCCGCCAGTGCTGCGAGGTCGGCGGCCGCCGCTGCCCTGGACGCCATCACAGCCGACTGGGCCAGCAACAGCATCAGCGCCATGGCGACCATCACCACCATGCCGAGCCCGGCGGCAAGAACCGTTCCGGATCCGCGATCATGGCCACCTTCCTGCTGACCCGCTTGTGCTCCGCCGGGTTCCGGATTCCCCAGTCCGCCGTTTCCCGGTTTCGGATGCCCCGGGTCCGGAGACCCCGCGGCGTTCACGAGGCCGCAGCTTCGGGACGCTGCTCCCGGACGTTCCCGAATTGTGCCGGTACGGGCCATGTCTCCGCCGGACGGATGGGCGCGGACTCAGCGGTTTCACTCCTGGCCAAAGCCCGGGCGGACAATGTCCACGGGATGATGGACCCGACGGGACCGGACACCCGGCCGGAAACCGTGACACTGAGCCATCCGTCCTCACCCATGATGGATGATGATGCCGAGCCCCCGGCGAGCTGCCGGACGATTCCCTCCACCGCTCCGGCGTCTTCCCCCCGCGCCAGTGCCCTTGCCCCGGCCCGTGCCGCTTCTTCGAGCCGAAGCTGGGTAATCCCGGCCGCGGATCCCGCAAGCAGGAGCGCCAGGAGAAGAAGGACCGCCGGCAACGCCACCGCGAATTCCGCAGTGACAGCTCCGCGGTCCGCCACCCGGCAGCGGCGCAATCCCGGCGTCATGGCAACGCCAGCGCCGTCCGGATCAGGTTCAGCAGGAAGCCCCGGACTTCGTCACTGCGCAGAATGAACACCAGGATCCCGGCGAAACCCACTGCGGCGAGGGTAGCGATGGCGTATTCCGCGGTGGCCATTCCCACTTCGGATCCCATAAGACGCCAGCGCGCCCGGCCGGAGACGGGTGCCGCCTCCCTGGCACCCGGGTAGATCTCCAGCACTTCTGCGTCTGCGGGGACGGTCTGGCCGGAGGGTTCAGGCTGGGCGTACGGGCGGTGGTTGGATGTGATTGACATTGCGGTTCCTTTCATTGTTCTCCGGCTGGTCTGCCGGCTGATTCGACTCTCCCGGCTTGGCTGAATGGAGATAAGGGAGAGGTTCGACTAAGTGGAAAAGCCGGGCAAGCCGTGGCTGTGGAGGAAGACTCGGCCGCCGTCGTGCCCCCACCCGGCCCCACCCGGTCCGGGGTCAGCTTCCGGAGGGAAGCATCGCCAGCAGGACCGGGACCACGCCCAGGCAGACGAAGGCGGGCAGCGAGCAGAGGCCAAGCGGGACCACCAGTCGTACGCCGAGCGCGGCAGCACGCTTTTCCGCCGCCCTGAAGCGTTCCCTGCGCAGCCTGGCTGCCTGCGCGTAGAGGATGGCCGACGACGGCGCCCCGGTCAGGGCGGCAAAGCCCAGGGCCTGCCTCAGGACCAACAGCTCCGGAGTCCTGACTTCGGAACTGCGCCACGCTGTTTCCCAGTCGGCTCCAATGGCCAGTGCGGACACAACGGGCCGGAGCGAATGGCGGTACTCGGGTGAGGCTGAATCAGCGACGAGTTCCAGCGCACGCCCGATCCCCGAACCGGCGTCCAGCATGGCCCCGATCAGCTCCAGCATCATGGCGGTGTCGCGCAGGCCCTCGCCGGCCCGTAGAGCCTGCCGGGTTGTCCCGGCGTCACCGTTCCCTCCGTTGTCCAGGTTCTGCCGGCACCGCCGACGAAGCCTCCTGTGCGTGCTGCCCCGTCCGGTCAAGGCGAGTGCTGCGGCAGCGGCCAGCACAAGTGCCACGACCGCCGACGGCAGCCATTCCGCCGTCATGGAGTTCCAATGGCAGAGCGGACGAGCCTGGCGGACCAGATCCGGCCCGCCACCGTCAGCCCTACACCGGCTGCGAGCGCAGCCATCCCAAACGGCGTGCCGAGCAGGATGGACAGCGGATCCACGCCAAGGGCCACCCCAAGCCCCAGGCCCAACAGGGGAAGCCAGGTCAGGAGGGTGACCGTTGCCTTCGGACCTGCCAGGGCGGTCTGGCGGGCGGCTTCGGCGTCGTCCTCCGCTTCGAGCTGCGCCGCCAGACGGGTCAGGACGTCGGCCAGCGGGCAGCCGCTCGCTGCCGCAATGTCGAAGCACGCCGCGAGTTCGCCCCAGATTCGCCGTTCGCGGTTTTGGCTTCCGGGGAAGGCAGCAGCAGATGCCGCGCGAATGGCCTCCGCCACGGGGGAACCCCGCAGGGCGGCTGCCCGGGCCACCGACACCATCGACAACGACCCGGCGGTGAGTCCCGGTTCATCACGGGGTCCGGATCCGGAAGGCTCCTCCACGGAGTAGACCATCCAGAGCTCATCCCACAGCCGTGACGGCGTACGGCCTCCTTTGAGCAGCGCAGCCAGTTGTTGGACCACCACTGTCATGGGCACCCCGTGGGATTGTTGGCGGGGCTTCCCTGCCCGGATGGCGTTCCGGGCCTGTGACCCGCCGGGCGAGGCGCCTCTTCCCCTGACGCCGCACGCACTTCGGGAGCCCCGCCTGCCTTGCGAGTCGGGATGCCCGGTGTTCAGTGCCTTGCGGATCCTTCCTGCACGCCCGCCTGGCGGCCGGGCCACCAGCCATGCAGCGAGTGCCAGCGCTGTGACGAACAAAGCCATCACTGGTTTCCCCTGTGCACTGGCCTCAGCGGTCCGGCACCGGTGGCTGCCTGGCCGGGGTCCGCGGCGCCGTGGTTTGCGGCGCCGGAAGCATCAATGCCCAGTCTTCGCGCAAGCTTCGGCCAGGAGGGTCCCAGGGTGACGGTACCCGCCTGCACAGCCACGGCCGCCGAGACTTCCAGTCCGAGCGGGCCGTCGTCAACCACCCCGATGCAGGCCACCTGACGGATGCCGCGGGAACGCTCAACATGCACCACAACGTCCAAAGCGCTGGCAACCTGCAGCCGCATGGCGTCCTGGCCCATTCCGGCAAGGGCACCGAGCGCAGTGAGGCGGGCAGGCACGGCGGCAGCCGTGTTCGCGTGGATCGTTCCGCCGCCCCCGGTGTGTCCGGTATTCATAGCCGTCAGCAGTTCGCGGACCTCGGCTCCGCGGCATTCCCCCACCACCAGGCGGTCAGGTCTCATTCGGAGGGCCTGCCGTACCAGTTCGGCGAGGTCCACCGCACCGCCGCCTTCAAGGTTTCCGTGCCTCGACTCAAGTGACACCACGTGCGGATGGACGGGGTTCAGTTCGGAAGCATCCTCGATCAGGACGAGCCGTTCGCCAGGCTCGCTCAGCCCCAGGAGTGTTGAGAGGAGGGTGGTCTTCCCTGACCCGGTGGCACCGCTGACCAGGAAGCTCAGACGCCGGGAAACCACGCGTTCCAGTACGTCCTGGACCAAAGAACCGAACATGCCGCCGTCCCGGAGCTCGTCCAGCGTGAACACCTCGTGACGGCGGACTCTGACGCTCAACAGCGTCCCGGCTGTCGAGATCGGCGGCAGGACTGCGTGGACCCGGTATCCGGCCTCAAGCCTGACATCGACGCACGGGGATCCGTCGTCCAGACGCCGCCCGCCTGCCGCCACGAGGCGGGCCGCCAGCGAACGTACCTCGCTTTCGGAGGAGAACGACACCGCCGCCTGCTCCAGGCCGTTTCCGCGGTCCAGCCAGACGGAGTCCGGGGCGTTGACGAAGATGTCCGTTACGGACGGATCCCTGGTCAGCACCTGCAGCGGTCCCAGACCGTTGAGCTCTGCGCTGATCCGTTCGACGGCGGCCAGCGACCCCGCCGTGCCCAGGAGCCTTCCCGTGGCCTGAACGGCCGCGGCCACCCGGGAGGGGGTCACCGGACCGGAATCGGCCATCACTGATTCGCGGACGGATTCGAGCAGCCCGGCGTCCAGTGCACTGTTCTGCCGCCGCCTAAGGCCGCCGGCCGGCCCGGGAAACCGGGACGCACCCGGCATCTGTGGAAGCGTGCTCATGGAAACTCCCCACCCAGGAGGTCAAGTACCGAGGCGGCGAACCGGCGCACGCTGCGCCGGCGGCCCATTTCCAACAGGCGGCCAAGCTCCGTGGCGCTGGCCGTGCCTTTCACCTCCGGAACAAGTCCCTGCAGGGGCAACCCCACGGATTCCGCGATCAGCGGCCCGTCGAGGACGGCCCCCGCCTTGCCCCTGATCACCAGCGCAGTCTCCACCGGGGGGAGTTCCTGCAGCAGTCTGGCGGAAGAAACGGCGGCCTTTAGCTGCGCGGGGGCCACCATCAGGATGCGGTCGCAGTCCCAGGCGAACGTCCGCAGCGGCTCCGTTCCGCGGCCGATATCCACCAGGACCAGTTCGTAGCCCCGCCGCGCGGCATCGAGGACGCCGCCCACGGTTGCTGCCTCCACACCCTTTTGGCGTTCGCGGCTGCCCGGCCAGGACAGGAAGGAGAACCCGCCCGCCACGGGCAGCGCGTCGGACAGCTGTTCCGGATCGATGGTTCCGCTTGCCTCTGAAAGGTCGGTCCACCGGAGACCGGGTGATTCTTCGGCAGCCAGGGCCAGTTCCAAACCCCCGCCCCAGGGATCGCCATCAATCAACAGGACCCGGGCTCCCCACTCCGCGGCAGCCTGGGCGATCCAGATCGAAGCTGTAGTGGCACCGGCTCCCCCGCACCCGCCCGTCACACCCAGGACGAGCCCGCCGGCTTCCGGCGACCGTGAGCGGCTCAGGTATTCAGCCAGCCACGCGGCGGCATCCGGCAGAACCGCCACGCGTTCGGCGCCCAGGGCGGCGGCAAGGTGCCAGAGACTATCGCCCTCACCGCCCAGTCCCACGAGCACCGCAGGTGCCCGGCGGCGGGGCGGCAGCTCGCGGATATCGCTGCCCACCAGTACTACGGCCGCGGTGTCCCAGAAAGGGGCCGCTTCAGTGGCATCGGCTACGACGCGAAGCTGGCCGCCGGCAGCAGCCACAATCCGTTCAACCTCGCCGCGTAGGAAATCGAAGCCGGTTACCAGGAGCGTTTCCGCAGACTCGGCCGGAAGCCAGGCGCCGGGACCCCGGGCAGCCGACGTTGCATCCCTTGCCGGGCTTCCGCTGGCTGCCGTCCTGGCCTGGTTTGGCCGCCTGCCCGCATCAGCCTGCCGGCCGGCCGCCTGCCGCCCGCGCCTGGACCGTCCTTCCCGTGCGTGCGATCCGGCTGCTTCCGTATCAGTCCCGGTCCGTACCCGGGACTGGTTTCGGCGCGCTATAGCGTCACCTCCCGGCGGTGCGGCCCGCGCCGCACGGCGTACCGCCGTGGCTGGCTCCGGAGGTCCGGCTGGCGCTCCCGACGCTGGACCAATACCTCGGCCCGGGGCCGTCGCTGGGCCGGGGCCGCTGAAATCCGGCGCGGGTTCCGGCGTGGGTTCCTGAAGATGCTGCCTGCTCATCCTGCCACTGTGCCGCCGGCCAGCCCGTCCGGACAGACCCCGCGCACGCCATGTGGACAACCTCCGGCGCCGAACAATCTGTGGAGGGGCAGTGCGCCGGCAGGACTCCCCCAGTACCCCCCGCTGGAGCCGCACAAGGGCACAGGCTGCCTACAACGGCGGCCGGAGGCGCAGACATGGCACTCCACAAGGCAGAATTAGGACCATGTTCCTGCTGCTGTCCGCCCACGCCGACGGCGCAGCCCTCCAGGAACTCGCAGCGGACGGCTCTGCTGCCGCGGGCAACCCCAAACCCCGCCTCATCGGCGCCGGCGAGCTGGCCGGCGTCGTACGTGAGCTCGAAAAGCGGCGCCCGCGCTGGATCTGGCACCGGACACAGGACTGGTACCCGGCGTTCCTGGCCGCGGGAGTTGAGCTGGAACGCTGCTACGACCTCGCACTCTGCGGCGCCATCCTGGCGCATTCTGAGTTCACCGCGCACACTGCCTACGCCCGCAACGCGGAAAAGCTCACCCAGGACGACGACTCGCAGCAGCCGCCACGCAGCCTGCAGCCGCCGCCCCAGCCGGCACATCAGGGGGCGCTCTTCGAGGACTCCGGACTCAGCCGGGCGCCAAGGCATTCACTCGAAGAGCTGCGCACCGAGTACGCCGACCAGCAGGAAGCCCTAAGCCAGGCGAGCACGGACGCGAACCGCAGGCAGCGGCTCCAGCTGCTCCTCGCCGCTGAATCCGCGGGGGCCATGATCGCCGCGGAAATGCAACACACCGGTGTGCCCTGGCGGGAAGAACTGCACGAAGAGATCCTGGCCGACTACCTGGGTCCGCGCCCGCCGCTGGGCCACCGGCCCGCCAGGCTCGAGGCGCTGACCACCGAACTCCGCAGGCTGCTGAACTCGCCAGGCCTCAACCCGGATTCGCCCCAGGAACTGATGCGCGCCCTGCACCGGAACGGCATTGAGGTGAAGACCACCCGGCAATGGGAGCTCAAGGAATCCAGCCACCCGGCCATCGAACCGCTCCTCGCCTACAAGAAGCTGGCCCGTCTCCATGCGGCCAACGGCTGGGCCTGGCTGGACGCCTGGGTGAATAACGGCCGCTTCCAGCCCGAGTATGTGGTGGGAGGCGTCGTCTCCGGGCGGTGGGCATCGCGCGGCGGCGGAGCACTGCAGATTCCGCGCCAGATCCGCGGCGCTGTGCACGCCGATCCCGGCCATAAACTCATCGTCGCTGACGCCTCGCAGCTCGAGCCGCGGGTGCTGGTGGCCCTGGCCCAGGACTCCAAAATGGCCGAAGCGGCCCGGGACAAGGATCTCTATGCGGGCATCGCAGCCCAGGGATTCGGCGGGGACCGTGCCAAAGCCAAGGTGGCCCTGCTTGGTGCCATCTACGGTGCCACCACCGGTGAATCCGGGCGCCTCATGCCGCAGCTGACCCGTACATACCCGCGTGCCGTCGGCTTCGTGGAACAGGCCGCCCGGGAGGGAGAGGCCGGCGGAACGGTCACCTCCAGGCTGGGCCGCAGCAGCCCGCCGCCGTCGGACCGCTGGCTGCAAAGCCAGAAATCCACCACCGCCGAGGAACAGCGCCGGGCGGACGCGATTGCCCGCTCCCGCGGCCGGTTCACCCGCAACTTCGTGGTCCAGGGGTCGGCAGCTGACTGGGCGGCCTGCTGGCTGGCGGAATTACGACGGCGGCTCCGCGCCATGCGGTCGGCCGGCGGACCCACGGGCGAGCTGGTGTTCTTCCTCCATGACGAAGTGATGGTCCACTGCCCCGACGACTCGGTGGACGCTTGTATCCGGGCCATCGAGGAGGCAGCTGCGGCCGCCAAGGAACTGCTGTTCGGCCGGATTCCGGTGGAATTTCCCGTAAGCGTGGCGGTAGTGGACTCCTACGACAAGGCGAAATAGCCCTGTAAGTCGCGCTTTGTAACCTACCTGTCGGTAGCTTTGTGGACTGTCTCGCATCCCGGTTAAGCTCGATTAGCCGGTTCGCAGCAGTGGCAGTGCAGCTCCGATAAAGGACCGGCCGATGCAATGACGCATGGAAATTTGGGGAGGCACCACACAGTGGCTGGCACATTTGAAATCATTAACGCTGAAGACGAGGCTTTCTACTTCCGGCTAAAGGCCGACGATGGCACGATAGTGGCGGTTTCGCCACGGTTCAAGACGCTCAAAGGCGTTGTAGCAGGTATCAACGCGGTCCGCGAAAGCGCCGCCACCGGGCTTGTGGTGAACCGCGCCCCAAGGGAGTTGGTATCTGGATAGTCCCGGGGGCCCGCCGGGACGGGCAACCGGGCCGCCCGGGAGTTGCACCGGGAGTTCACACATCGATCTGGTGCAAGCGCGACCGGTCCCAGGGAACGGACCAGCCCAGGTGATCGAACAGTTCGTTCAGGATCATCCCGGTAAAGCCCCAGACCACCACCTTGTTCACCACGAAGGCGGGGCTTAGGAACGACTGGCCGGCCCGGCTGACCGTTGCCATCACCCGGTTGTCGGGATCCAGGAGGTCCCGGACCGGGACCCGGAAAACCTGGGCCGATTCGCCGTAATCCACCACCCGGACAGGCGACGGCGAGTGCCACCAGGCAAGGACGGGCGTCACAAGGAAATTCCCGCGGGGCAGGGCCAACTGCGGCATGGCACCCAGTACCTCCACCCCGGCCGCGTCCAACCCTGTTTCCTCCTCGGCTTCGCGGAGTGCCGCTTCGATGGGCGTCTCGCCGGGGTCGATCCCGCCGCCTGGAAACGCCACCTGGCCGGGGTGGTCGTCCAGCGTGTGGGCGCGTTCCAGCAGAAGGACATCGAGGTCGGCCGGGGCCAACGGCTTTCCCGACGCAGCCGGAACGTTGTCCAAGGCGCCAAACAGCATCAGCACTGCGGCTTTGCGGGCAACGCTGTCATCCACCGCGAGATCGCGCCAGTAGGGATTGCGCGCCGGGCCGCTCCCGGCGTCGATGGCGGCAATGAGGTCCACGAGGTCCTGGCGGGCGGTCATTTTCCCCGCTTTTGTGATTCCATCCGGATTTCCGCGGCCCGGTGTGTTTCAGCCAGCAGCTGCGCCAGGAGCGCCTCCTGCCCGGGCGCGAGCTCGTATTTGAGCAGCTTGCGCGCTTTCTCCGGGTCCGTCTCCCCTGCCCCGTAGCTGGGGCACCACGTGGCCACCGCGCAGGCACCGCAGGCGGGCTTGCGTGCATGGCAGACGCGCCGTCCGTGAAACACCACCCGGTGCGAGAGCATTGTCCAGTCCCGCGGTTCGAACAGCTCGGCCACATCGGCCTCAACGCGGACGGGATCGTCAGATTCGGTCCAGCCCAACCGTCGGGCAAGGCGGCCAAAATGCGTGTCCACGGTAATCCCGGGAATGCCGAAGGCGTTGCCCAGCACCACGTTGGCGGTCTTGCGGCCCACGCCGGGCAGCGTTACCAGGTCCTGCAGCCGCGGCGGCACCTCACCGTCGTACTCGTCCACCAGCCGGTTGCACAGGGCCATGACGTTCCTCGCTTTTGCGCGGAAGAAACCGGTGGGCTTGAGGATCACTTCGAGCTCGACGGGGTCGGCTTCGGCCATGCTCCGGGCATCCGGATACCGGGCAAACAGCAGCGGTGTCACCTGGTTGACCACCACGTCGGTGGTCTGGGCCGAGAGCACGGTGGCCACCAGGAGCTCGAAGGGGCTGCGGAAGTCCAGCTCGGCGTGCGCATAAGGGTAGAGCTCCGCGAGCGCCCGGTTGATCCTGCGGGCCCGCCGCTTCAGCCCCAGCAGGGACTCCCCGGACGTCCGCGGGATAACGCTGCCCGGCTTCGGGGTGCCGGAAAGAGTGGCCACCGGCGGCCGGCTAGCCGCGCTCGATGTTGCTGAGGTCCCGCAGCACGCCCACCCGGCCGTCAGTGTGCTGCACCAGGAATTCATGCCCCCGGTCTTCCAGGGCAAGAACCCATCCGCCGGGATCGATCACGAATGCGGGCATGCCCGTCCGCTCATCGATGGCAGTGCGGGGCTGGGCCACGGCGAACCAGAAAGCCTCGTGGACAGGCTGCTCCTCGTGTTCCTCGGGGCGGCTGTACGGGTCAACGGTGGCACCGATGGGCTCCTGCGAGCTCACCTGCGGGTTCAGCATCGTCTCAGCGGGAACCGATGCGGAAGGCACCGCGCCTGCGGCCTGACCGGAGTGGGACTCCCGGCCGTCGGCGGGAACGTCGGCGGCCTGCGTCCGCTCGGAAACGGAAGGAACAACGTCGGCGGCCTGCGTCCGCTCGGAAACGGAAGGAACGACGGCGGCGGCCTGCGTAGCGGGCGACGTACCGGCACCACGGCTGGCCGCTGCAGCACCTACCGCCGCGGCCCCGGCAGCGGCAGCGGCGTTGTTGCCGGCCGCGTGGCCCGACGACGCGGCCACGCCTGCGGCAGCTGTCGGAACGGCACCTCCCTGCCTGGCTGCGCCGTGCTGTGCCGGTTCATGCTGTGCCGGCTCATGCGGAGTGGCCCCATGTTGTGCCGAGTCATGCTGGGTTGTCCCATGCTGGGTTGCCGCAGGCGGTGCCGCAGTTGCGGCGCCGGCATAGGGGCGGCCGCCGTTCGGGACCGCACTTCCGTCGGCGGCTCCCTTGCTTCCGGCGGCACCCTTTCCGGCGGCGTCGGCGGCACCGGCACCGCCTGCAGCTCCGGCTGTCAGTCGCTTGGACCAGCCGGCCAACGTGCTGGAGCCGGGCTCCTTGGCGGGCTTGGGCTCCTTCGGGGCGCTGGGCTTACGGAACGGTGCGGCGGACTCCCGGGCCACAACATGCGCGGGAACCTCGGCGCGGTCCAGGAAGTCACCGGCCAGGAAGGGAATGAAGCGTGCCAGCACAGTGGCCCCGAAAAGTCCCACGGATCCGATCAGTCCCACCAGCAGGACCGGGACGAATTCCTGGGCGGCGGCCAGGAAGAAGAACCCCAGGGAAAACGACGCGACCACGGAGGCGAACTGGTCAATGGACAGGGACCCTATCCGCACCCTGGACTCGGGGCTCAACCGGCGGGCCACAAAAAGGGCGGTCACAATGAGGGGCAGGATGATCCCCAGGCCCAGGAAGAAGAGGTTGCCCAGGTTCCACAGGTTGTACCGGGAACCGAACATCGGGATCAGCGACGCGACAAACAGAAGGAGCGTCGACGCAAAGACGGTGAGGTCGCGGACGGTGAACGGGCCAAGGACCGTTTCATTCTTCTTTCCGGTCAGCCTGCTTCCCGCGGGCTTCGCCCCTTCCGCGCTTGCCGGCTGGCCGGAACTCGCCGGGCCTGTCGCCTGACCGGGATGCTGATGGACGGCTTTGTGCTGTCCATGGCTCTGTTGGTTCATTCTGTTCTCCTTAGCACGGCGGCGCCCTGGACAGCGCCTCCTAACGGCAGGCAGAAACGGGACCGCCAAGCGGTCCTGTTGCCTCCATCGGATGTCACAACTCCATCTCAGCCTAGCCAAGTGATTGGCCGATCACTAGCTGACGGGCCGGAGGCGGGCGTAGCGGAATGTCGGCGGAATTTGCATAGCACACCCGCCTGTTTGCGGGGTGGACATGCCCCTCGAGGAAGGGGGCGGCCAAGCGTCCGGGTAACGGGTCCGGGGTCGCGGGCTGTGCGTTTTCAGAACCACTCGGCGCTTAATAAACGCCGCTCACGGTTCACTATGTGACGGGGCACACGCACGCTGCGGGGCAGGTATTAGTGTGTATTTCGGAACAGCTCTTTGCGGTACAGCCGTGACCAGCCGCCGCCCGATGCCGCGCATGCGGCCCGGCTGCGACCCGGTGACGGTCCGTCCCGCGCAGCAAAGATCGATGAATGATGAGGTTCACCATGTCCCAACAGACCACAGGCTCCACCACGACAACGCCCCGGCAGGGCGACGCCTTCGAGAACCTCTCCCAAGAGGACCGCAAGTTCGCCCCGTCACCGGGGTTCGCCGCCAACGCGGTGGTCACCGCCGCGGACTATGCAGAGGCCGATGCCGACCGTCCCGCGTTCTGGGCAAAGCAGGCCCGCGAGCTGCTGACCTGGAGCAAGGACTTCACCCAGACGCTGGACTGGTCCAGCCCTCCCTTCGCGAAATGGTTCGTCGGCGGCGAGATCAATGCCGCCTACAACGCCCTGGACCGGCACGTGGAGAACGGGCTCGGGGACCGGGTGGCCATCTACTTTGAGGGCGAGCCGGGCGACACCCGTACGTACACCTACGCGCAGCTCACCGAAGAGGTCAAGAAGGCAGCCAATGCCTTCGAATCCCTCGGCGTGGCCAAGGGCGACCGCGTGGCCGTCTACCTCCCCATGATCCCCGAGGCGGTCATCACGCTGCTGGCCTGCGCCCGGATCGGTGCCATCCACTCCGTAGTGTTCGGCGGCTTCTCCGCCGAAGCCCTGCGCTCCCGGATCGACGACGCCGAAGCCAAGCTCGTGGTCACGGCCGACGGCACCTACCGCCGCGGCAAGCCCAGCTCGCTCAAGCACGCGGTGGACGACGCGTTGTCCCACGAAGGGGACGGCAGCGGGCACACCGTCGAGAACGTCGTCGTCGTCAAGCGCAACGGCCAGGACGTGGACTGGCACGAGGGCAGGGACCATTGGTGGGCCGACACCGTGGAGGCCGCCTCACCGGACCACACCGCAGTGGGCCATGACTCCGAGCACCCGCTGTTCATCCTTTACACCTCCGGAACCACCGGAAAGCCCAAGGGCATCCTGCACACCACCGGCGGCTACCTTGCCCAGGGCGCATACACCCACAAGGCGGTGTTCGACCTGCACCCGGAGACGGACGTGTACTGGTGCACCGCCGACGTCGGCTGGATCACCGGCCACTCCTACGTCGCCTACGCCCCGCTGATCAACGGCGCCACCCAGGTCATGTACGAAGGCACCCCGGACTCCCCGCACCAGGGCCGCTGGTGGGAAATCATCGAAAAGTACAAGGTGTCCATCCTCTACACCGCACCCACCGCGATCCGGACCTTCATGAAGTGGGGCAAGGAGATCCCTGCCAAGTTCGACCTCTCCTCCATCCGCGTCCTCGGCTCGGTAGGCGAACCCATCAACCCCGAAGCCTGGATGTGGTACCGCGACGTCATCGGCGCCAACGCGGGTAAGAACGGTGAGAAGAAGGAAAACCCGGCCCCGATCGTAGACACCTGGTGGCAGACGGAAACCGGTGCCCAGATGATTGCCCCGCTGCCCGGCGTCACCGCCACCAAGCCCGGCTCGGCGCAGGTGCCGCTGCCAGGCATCGCCGTGGACGTAGTCGATGAGGCCGGCGAATCCGTACCGAACGGCCGCGGCGGCTTCCTGGTCATCCGCGAGCCCTGGCCGGCCATGCTCCGCGGCATCTGGGGTGACCCGGAACGCTTCAAGGAAACCTACTGGTCACGTTTCGAGACCATGTACTTCGCGGGCGACGGCGCCAAGAGGGACGACGACGGCGACGTCTGGCTGCTGGGCCGCGTGGACGACGTGATGAACATTTCCGGCCACCGGCTCTCCACCGCGGAGATCGAATCGGCCCTGGTCAGCCACCCCGCGGTTGCGGAAGCGGCCGTGGTCGGCGCCGCCGACGAAACCACCGGGCAGGCTGTCGTCGCCTTCGTGATCCTCCGCGAAGACGCCGTGGACTCCGGGGATGCAATCGTCCAGGAACTCCGCAACCACGTAAGCAAGGAGATCGGCCCGATCGCCAAGCCCAAGACCATCCTGGTGGTGCCCGAACTGCCCAAGACCCGTTCCGGCAAGATCATGCGCCGCCTCCTCAAAGACGTCGCCGAGGGCCGTGAAGTCGGCGATGCCACCACCCTGGCGGATAACACCGTGATGGCCCAGATCGCCCAGTCGCTCAGAAAGTAGCCGTCGCTCAAAAAGTAACACTCGCCGGGAACTCCGGCTGACGGGCGCCAGTCGGCCCCGCTTTTCCCCGCTCCGGCGCGGAAAAGCGGGGCCGCACTGCTTTGTGACGATTCAAACACATGATGCACCCAGAATGTTGTTTCCCGTTCTTTCCTGTTCTCTTTTGAGAGGTTATAGTCAGAGCATGTGAGGTGCCTCACATGCAGCTATTTTTCAAGGGAGAGAACATGGCAGCACAGTTTGATGCGTCGGCAACGGCTTACCCGAGCCGGCGGACCATCCTCAAGACCGTCGGCGTCGGCGCGGCAGGCCTGGCCGGCATTCCGTTCCTCGCCGCCTGCACGGGCGGGAGCGGGCCGTCGGCCACGGGTTCCGACTCCCCCGGCCTCACCTTCGGTTCAGGATCCTCGGACGACGTCCCCAAGCGCGCGTACCAGGCCGTGACCGATGCCTTCACCGCCAAGACCGGCAAGAAAGTCACCACGAACGTGGTGCCGCACAACGATTTCCAGAACAAGATCAATTCCTACCTGCAGGGCTCCCCGGACGACACCTTCACGTGGTTCGCCGGCTACCGCATGCAGTACTACGCGGGCAAGGGACTGCTCGCGCCGATCGACGACGTCTGGGAGAGCATCGGCGCCAACTACTCCGACGCGCTGAAGAAGGCGTCCACCGGCCCGGACGGCAAGCTGTACTTCGTCCCCAACTACAACTACCCGTGGGGCTTCTTCTACCGGAAGAGCCTCTGGGCGGAGAAGGGCTACGAGGTTCCGGAAACCTTCGACGCCCTCAAGGCCCTGGCCACCAAGATGAAGGCCGACGGCATCATCCCGATCGGCTTTGCCGACAAGGACGGCTGGCCGGCCATGGGCACCTTCGACTACATCAACATGCGGCTCAACGGCTACCAGTTCCATGTGGACCTCTGCGCGCACAAGGAATCCTGGGACCAGCAAAAAGTGAGCGCGGTCTTTGACACGTGGGCGGAACTCCTTCCCTTCCAGGACCCGGCAGCCCTCGGCCAGACATGGCAGGACGCGGCAAAGGCGCTGGAGGCCAAGAAGACCGGCATGTACCTGCTCGGGTCCTTCGTGACCCAGCAGTTCACCGATCCCGCAGTCCTGGCGGACATCCAATTCTTCGCCTTCCCCGAGATCGCCATGGAAGGCCGGGACGCCGTCGAAGCCCCCATCGACGGACTCCTGCTGTCCAAGAAGGGCGGCGAGAACAAGGCAGCCCGCGACTTCATGGCATTCCTGGGAACGGCCGAAGCCCAGGACGCCTACGCCGCCGTGGATTCCTCGAACATCGCCACGGCCAAGGGCACCGACACGTCCAAGTTCACGCCGCTCAACAAGACGTGCGCGGACACCATCGCAAACGCAAAATACATCAGCCAGTTCTTCGACCGCGACGCCCTTCCGGCCATGGCCAACAACGTGATGATCCCGGCCCTGCAGAGCTTCATCAAGGACGGCAAGATGGACGTCAAGAACCTCGAGGCACAGGCCAAGACGCTGTACGCCGCGCAGTAGTTCCGGCCCCGTCAGCCGCGCATCACAGGCAACCATCCAGGAAGGAACGACGACGGCGGCACAGCCTTCCGCCGTCGTCGTTCCTTCCCGGAATCCGGACCAATCGAGGGAAAACTTCCATGAGCAGTACAGCAAGAGAACTGGTTCCGCCGGAATCACGGGAGCCTGAAGGCGCTCCCGCGCAGCGGGCAAGGGGCGGCCGGGTCCGCCGCCTGTCCGGACAGGACAAGGTGGTCCTGTCGCTGATGGTGGGCATCCCCACCCTGATTGAACTGACCCTGGTGTGGCTGCCCATGCTGATGTCCGTGGGCCTCAGCTTCACCCGGTGGAACGGCCTGGACCTGGGCGACATCCGCCCTGCGGGCCTGGACAACTACCAGTACATCTCCCAGGACTACCCGCCGTTCTGGCCGGCGGTGCAGCACAACATGCTGTGGCTCCTGTTCCTGGCCCTCATCGCCACGCCGCTGGGCCTGCTGCTGGCCGTGCTGCTGGACCAGAACATCCGCGGCAGCAAGATCTACCAAAGCATCTTCTTTGCACCCGTGATGCTGTCGCTGGCCCTGATCGGCATCATCTGGCAGCTCTTCTACCAGCGCGACAACGGCCTGCTGAACTTCCTGCTTGGCACAGCCGGGACGCCGCAGGCCGTGGACTGGTTCGGGGATTCATCCGTCAACATCTGGGCCGCGATGATCGCGGCCACCTGGCGGCATGCCGGCTACGTCATGCTCCTGTACCTGGCAGGGCTCAAGGGTGTGGACCCCAGCCTGAAGGAAGCCGCCGCCATCGACGGCGCGAGCGCCGTCCAGACGTTTTTCCGGGTGGTCTTCCCGGCCATGCGGCCCATCAACATCGTGATAGTGGTCATCACCATCATCGAATCGCTGCGAGCCTTCGACGTCGTGTACGTCATCAACCGCGGCACCAACGGCCTGGAAATGCTCAGTGCCCTGGTGATCCAGAACTTGGTGGGCGAAGGCCAGGTGATCGGCGTCGGTTCGGCCCTGGCCGTGGTGCTGCTGGTCATTTCCCTCGTCCCCATCGTCTTCTACCTCAGCCGCACCTTTGGCAAGGAGAACAAAGCATGAGCACTACCGCAGTCCGCGCCGGCAGGAAAGATACTGCTGCAGGTCCCCGGTCCGGCAGCCGGCCCAAACGCCACTACGGAACCCATATCTTCCTGACCGTCATGGCCGTCATGTGGCTGGTCCCGCTGGGCTGGTCCGTCTTCACCGCCCTCCGTCCGGTGGCGTCCACCAACGAGCACGGCTACTTCAGCCTGGCGGGCGACTTCAATTTCGATAACTTCATCCAGGCGTGGACACAGGGCGGATTCGCCACGTACTTCTGGAACTCGGTACTCATCACGGTCCCGGCCGTGCTGATGACCCTTTTCCTGGCCTCCCTGATGGCCTTCGCCGTGAGCCGGGTGAACTGGAAGTTCAACATCACCCTGCTCATCATGTTCACCGCCGGCAACCTCCTGCCGCCACAGGTCCTTGCCGCGCCGTTGTTCGAGATGGCCAAGCACTTCGAGGTGCCGTACTCCTTCAGCGATTCCGGCAACATGCTGAACACCTACATCATTGTCATCGCGGTCAACACGGCCTTCCAGATGGGTTTCTGCACGTTCGTGCTCTCCAACTACATGAAGGCGCTCTCCGCCGACCTCACCGAAGCCGCTCTGGTGGACGGTGCCGGAATCTGGCGGCAGTACCGGGAGATCATCCTTCCGCTGTGCCGGCCGGCCTTCGCCGCGCTCGGCACACTGCAGGTCATCTTCATCTACAACGACTACTTCTGGCCGCTGCTGTTCATCCAGAGCGGCAACCGGCTCCCGATCACCACCGCCAT
Organism: Arthrobacter sp. PvP103; assembly: GCF_017833075.1. Classification (NCBI taxonomy): domain Bacteria; kingdom Bacillati; phylum Actinomycetota; class Actinomycetes; order Micrococcales; family Micrococcaceae; genus Arthrobacter; species Arthrobacter sp. PvP103. Next base: position 1,530,726 of record NZ_JAFIBQ010000001.1, read on the forward strand.
CAACAACCTCCAGGGGCAGTTCCTGAACAACTACAACCTCCTGGCTGCCGGCGCCGTCATCACGGTCATCCCCACCCTGGTGATCTACCTGCTCCTGCAGCGGCAGTTTGTTGCAGGGCTGACTCTTGGTTCTTCCAAGGGGTAGACCATGATGGAAGCTGACGGGGACAGCACTCCCCCAGCCGCAGCCCGAAAGGAACTCCATGCTCCCCGCAGCACGCCACCAGGCAATCGTGGACGCCGTCCAGCGCGAGCGGGTGGTCCGCGTGTCGGACCTCGCCCAGCAGCTGGGTGTGTCGCTCATGACCGTTCGGCGGGACATCGAGCTGCTGGAAGAGGGCGGCCGGGTGGAGCGGATCCATGGCGGTGCCAAGCTTCCCGGCGATGCCAGCACCCATGAACCCGGCTTCGAGCAAAAGTCAACACAGCTCACGGCAGAGAAGCGGGCCATCGCCCTGGAAGCAGCCTCGCTGGTGCATGAGGGCATGGCGGTTGGGCTGGGCGCGGGAACCACCACATGGGCGCTCGCCAAGGAACTCGTCAACGGGCCGCGAATCACCGTGGTGACCAACTCCATCCGCATTGCCGATCTCTTCCATCACGGCTCGTCCTCCGGGGCCGGCCGCTACGGCTCCACGGTGATCCTGATAGGCGGCGAGCGCACGCCGTCGGACGCATTGGTGGGGCCTATTGCGACGGGGGCGCTGAAGCAGCTGCACCTGGACCTGCTGTTCCTGGGCGTGCACGGAATGGATCCGGATGCCGGCTTCACCACGCCCAACCTGCTGGAGGCCGAGACGGACCGTGCGTTTGTGGCGGCCTCCCGCAAGGTGGTGGTGGTGGCCGACCACACCAAGTGGGGCACGCAGGGCATGAGCACCATTGCGGGGTTCGAGGAAGCGGACGAGGTCATCAGCGACGCCGGGCTCAGCAGCGACGCGCGGCGGATCCTGCAGGAGAGCGTCAGCCGGCTGAGGATCGCCAACGCGGGGTAACCCTGCGTCCGGCGCTGTTCACGGCCCCGGGTCCGGCTACGGGCAGCCGCACGACTGCCTGATGCGCAGTCGGGTGGGGAACAGCCTATGTTCGGGCGGGCTTCCTTTCGTTTCACCCACCAGGGCACTGACGGCGGCCTCCGCCATGGCGCGGACCGGCTGCTCCACCGTGGTCAGTGCGGGCCAGCTGAATTCCGCCTCGGCGGACCCGTCGAAGGACGTCAGCGCCATATCCTGCGGAACGGATACGCCGGCCTCATGCAGGGCCCTGAGGATTCCGATGGCCTGCATGTCGGAGCTCGCAAACACCGCGGTCGGATGGCTGGCAGAAGCCACCAGGCGCTGCCCCGCCGCGTAGCCACCCTCCCGGGTGAATTCACCGCGGACAATGGGTCCTTCCGGCAGGCCGGCCGCAGCCAGCGCCTGGAGCCAGCCCTGTTCACGTCCGTCGACCTCGTTGGAGACGTTGGTGCCCATGGCCAGCGCAATATTCTTGTGGCCATGCCCGATCAGGTGCTCCACACCGATCTTGGCACCGGCGGCAAGATCCACGCCCACGCTGTTGAAGCCGGGAGAATCCCCGCTGTGATTGAGCAATACCGAGGGGATCTCGGCCGCCTCAAGTTCCGCCAGGTCCGGTTCAAACAACACGCTGGCCAGCACCACGCCGTCCACCTGGCGGGCGGCCAAGTTGCGGATGTTCCGCCGTTCCTTCGTTACATTGCCGTCCGAGTTCGTTAGAACCAGCGCAAATCCCCGGTCAGCTGCGGCGTCTTCCACCGCGTGCGCCAGCAAGGAGAAGAATGGGTTGCTGTTGTCCGGAATGATCAGGCCGATGGTTTCGCTGGAGCCGAGTTTCAGCGCCCGCGCCGCGGCGTTGGGACGGTAGCCCAGGACGCGGATTGCGTCCTGGACCTTCGCCTCGGTGGCCGGCGCAACCCGCTTGGGTCCGCCGTTGACAACGTAACTGACCACCGCCGTACTCACACCCGCATAGCGGGCAACATCCTTGCGGGTTACCGGGCCTCGGGGCGGGTGCGTTGCGGGAATGGTCATGGAGTACATGCTAGCTATGCACCGTGCGGAGCGTCGCCAAAATCGCGGATCGGGAGCCGTTCGCCGTTTTGCTGGGCCGAGGCGTGGGCCACGATCCCGGGAAGGGTGAAGCGTGCGGCCACCCAGGCGTTGACCGGCGGAAGCGTCCCGTCGTTGACCGCAGTCACGAAGTCGTCCACCAGGAACTGGTGGCTTCCTTCGTGGCCGTTCGGGGCGCCGCGGAATTCCTCCGGCAGGCGTCCGCGGTCGTGCACAGGGGCAAGTCCGGAGATGAAGGCGTCGCGCAGTTCCGGGGCGACATCGGCCAGCGACGGGTCGTCCAGCGGGATGCTGGGACGGGTTTCCACCTGCTCGGAGATGTCGTGGACGTTTTCCTTGTCCTGCCACACCGTCACCTTGGCAAGCTGCTCAAAGCTCGCCTCGGTGCCGAAGAAGCGGAACCGTGATTCACGGATGTGGGACGGGTACCCGACGCGGCGCATTTCGTTGGTGCGCATGGCCCCGCCGTCGTTCAGTTCAAAGAGTGCCGTGGCGTTGGAGAAGTCGTTGCCGAACATGCTGACGTCCTTGTCGAAGACGCCGTCGTCGCGGTCATCCCGGACTCCGATGCAGCTGACGCTGACTGCGTGGGAGGGAAGCACCCCCAGGACGCCGCCGATGGCGTGGGTGGGGTACAGCATGGGCGGGTAGCTCGCCGTCGACTTCCACGACTCTCCGCCGCTGTACTGGTAGGCGTCGTAGAAGCCCAGGTCCATGTCGTGGACATAGTCTCCTTCGCTGTAGAAGATCCGGCCGAACTTGCCGGCCGCGTGCTGGTTGCGGGCGTACACAGTGGCGGGGTTGTAGTAGCTGGTCTCGCCCATCGCATAGACAAGCCCGGTTTCCTTCACGGCCGCGATGATGCGCTCGATCTCCTCTTCCGTAACCGCCATGGGAACAGCGGAGTAGACATGCTTTCCGGCCCGCAGCGCCTGCTCCACCAGCGGGCCGTGGGTCCAGCGCTGGGTGAAGATGGCCACGGCGTCGACGTCGGACGCCAGGAGCTCCTCGAAGCTCGCCTTGGTGCCGTCAAGCCCCCAGCGCTCAAGAGCTGCGGCGGCGCGTTCGGGCCGTTCGTCGACGACGTAGACCTCGCTGACTCCCGGGTGGAGCTTGAAGAGGTGGGCGAAATGGCCGCCGAACTGTCCGACGCCGAGAACTCCGATTGAAAACGTCATTGTTTACCTTTCCCTGAGTGGCCCGCGGTACCGGGCACGGATGGCCCGTGTGGGCCTGGGCACAGTCTTCCACTGCAATCTACTCGAGTCAACGAATATCCGGTGACATTGGAAATCCTCAGCATTTACCGGATGAAATACTTGCCACTTCATATCTACTCGTGTAGATTCATCCCAGTTGTTACCCACATCACAGTCAGGAAAGGGTCGAAGATGACCACCCTTACCAAGCACGAGAGTTCTGCAAAGCTCCGGTCCGGAGCGCCAACGCCGCGAGGCGGCCTCCACCGGTTCGGCGACCTCAAGATCGCCCTCTTCTTCATTGCCCCGGCAATGATCGGGTTCATCCTCTTCTACGTGGTGCCAACTTTCCGCGGCATCTACCTGAGCTTCACGGAATACAACATCCTCGGTGACCCTGAATGGGTCGGCTTCGACAACTACGCGGCGATTGCCAAGGATGCCTTGTTCTGGAATTCCCTGGCCGTCACAGGGCAGTACGTCCTGATAAATATCGTGCTCCAGACGGCCCTGGCGCTCGGCCTGGCGCTCCTGATGGACAGGGTGGCCAAATCCACCCTTGTGCGAGGGGCCCTGTTGCTTCCATACCTGATGTCCAACGTAATCGCCGCCCTGCTCTGGTTCTGGATGCTGGACTACCAAATCGGCGTGGTGAACCAGTTCATCGAATGGAGCGGCCTTCCCCGCGTCGCGTTCTTCGGCAGTGAGGAGTGGGCAATCCCCACCCAGGCCCTGATCAACACCTGGCGGCACATGGGCTACACCGCACTGCTCATCTTTGCCGGCCTCCAGGCCATCCCGCAGCACCTTTATGAAGTGGCCAACCTGGACGGCGCTTCTCCGTTCCAGACTTTCCGCAAGGTGACCATGCCGTTGCTGCGCCCGGTCCTGGTTCTGGTACTCGTTGTGACGGTGATCGGCTCTTTCCAGGTCTTCGACACCGTGGCCGTGACCACCCAGGGCGGACCGGTCAACGCCACCCGCGTCATCCAGTACTACATCTACCAGCGCGCCTTCACTGAGTCGGACTTCGGCTACGGGTCCGCCATCGCCGTCATTCTCTTCCTCATCCTCGCCCTCGTTGCCTTCATTCAGATGAAGTTCCTCCGGGGCAACGAGTCGGACCTGGACTAAGGAGCCCCGCATGACCACCACCACCAGCCGCGCACCGAAGCCGGCCACCACCCGCCGTCGCCGTCCCTTCAACACCCGCCGCGCAGGCGCCTGGGCACTGCTGGCCCTGGCCATCGCGGTCTCCGTGGTCCCATTCCTCTGGGTGCTCCGCACAGCACTGTCCACCAACGGATCACTGGCCTCCCAATCGGCCAGCCTCCTTCCCGCGGACTTCACGCTGGGTGCCTTCATGCGCGTGTTCGGGCTGCAGAGCCCGGCCGACGCCGTCGCCGAAGGCGGTTCCGGCGCAGCCATCGACTTCTGGCTGTACCTGCGCAACTCGATCATCTTCTCCTCCATCACCACCGCAGGAGCCGTGTTCTTCAGCGCGATGGCGGCCTACGCCTTTGCCCGGCTGCGCTGGAAGGGCCGGAACGCAGTATTCAGCCTGTTCCTGGGCACCATGCTGGTCCCGCCAATCTTCACCGCGCTGCCCAACTTCCTGCTGATCAAGAACCTGGACCTGCTCAACACGATGCTCGGCATGGTCCTGCCCTACGTGTTCATGACCCCCTTCGCGATCTTCTTCCTCCGTCAGTTCTTCCTGAACATGTCACGCGAAGTGGAAGAGGCGGCCATGCTCGACGGCGCCAAGCACCTGCGCATCTTCTTCCAGATCGTTCTCCCCAATGCCGCCGCGCCCTTGGCCACCCTTGCCCTGCTGACCTTCATCGGGCAGTGGAACGAGTACTTCTGGCCTCTGCTTGTCGGTTCCCAGGACGATGTCCGCGTCCTCCAGGTGGGGCTCGGCGTCTTCAAGTCGCAATCCCCGCAGGGAGCGCCGGACTGGTCCGGCCTCATGGCCGCAACCCTGGTGTCCGCCTTGCCCGTACTGATCCTCTTCGCCGCCTTCGGCAAGAAAATCGTCAACTCCATCGGATTCTCCGGAATCAAATAACCACCGGCTTCTCCCCACCGCCCGACTCACCACCCCTCCCGAACGGAAAGAAAAAAATGAAGAAATCCCTCGGCACCGCCGCCGTCGCCGCAGCCATCGCGCTCTCCCTCTCCGCCTGTGGGGGCGGCTCAGGCTCCTCTGCAGAATCGGCCAAGGGCGAGCTCAGCTACTGGCTCTGGGACGCCAACCAGCTTCCCGCCTACCAGCAGTGCGCTGATGACTTCCAGAAGGCCAACCCGGATATCAAGGTCAAGATCACCCAGCGCGGCTGGGACGATTACTGGAGCACGCTCACGAACGGGTTCGTTGGCGGCACGGCTCCCGACGTCTTCACCAACCACCTGGGCCGCTACGGCGAGCTCGCCGCGAACAAGCAGCTGCTGCCCATTGACGACGCCGTCAAGAAGGACAACGTGGACCTGTCCGCCTACAACGAGGGACTCGCGGACCTCTGGGTGGGCCAGGACGGCAAGCGCTACGGCCTGCCCAAGGACTGGGACACCATCGGGTTGTTCTACAACAAGGCCATGCTTTCCAAGGCCGGCGTCTCCGAAGAAGAGATGAAGAACCTCACCTGGAACCCGCAGGACGGCGGAACGTACGAGAAGGTCATTGCCCACCTGACCGTTGACAAGAACGGCAAGCGCGGGGACGAAGCGGGCTTCGACAAGAACAATGTGGATGTCTACGGCCTTGGACTCAACGGCGGCGGCGACTCCTCAGGCCAGACTGAGTGGAGCTACCTCACCAACACCACCGGCTGGTCACACACGGACAAGAACCCGTGGGGAACTCACTACAACTATGACGACCCCAAATTCCAGTCCTCTATCGACTGGTTCGCAGGGCTGGTTGACAAGGGCTACATGCCCAAGCTCGAAACCACTGTTGGCGCAGCCATGGCCGACACCTTCGCCGCGGGCAAGTCTGCCATCAACGCCCACGGCTCATGGATGATCGGCCAGTACACCGGGTACAAGGGTGTTGAGGTGGGCATCGCTCCCACCCCCGTGGGTCCTGAAGGCAAGCGGGCGTCGATGTTCAACGGCCTGGCCGACTCGATCTGGGCCGGCACCAAGAAGAAGGACGCCGCCATCAAGTGGGTGGAGTACCTTGCCTCAGCACCTTGCCAGGACGTCGTCGCATCCAAGGCTGTGGTGTTCCCGGCCCTGAAAGCCTCTTCCGAAAAAGCGGCGGAAGCATTCAAGGCCAAGGGTGTGGATGTCACCGCCTTCACCGAGCACGTCAAGAATGGAACCACATTCCTATACCCCATCACTGACAATACTGCCAAGGTCAAGGGCATCATGGAGCCTGCCATGGACGCTGTAGTATCCGGCAAAAAGCCTGCCAGCTCCTTGACCGAAGCCAACAACCAGGTGAACGATCTCTTCAAGTAGATCGCACCTGTAGTGGCTGCGTAAGTGGTCGCAGCCACTGCCCCGGTGCCGCCGCTTCATCCTCGCGAAGCGGCGGCACCCGGGGCGCTCCACCCCGCACGTACTGAAAAACACACCTTACGGACCCCGCCGGCAGCGTCACCGGACGCCCGCCACAACGAAAGAGAACCCCCATGGATCCCCTGCACCTCCGCTCCGCCGGCACCAGCCTGGTGATCAGCTTCGACAGCGGGGAGGCCGAGGTCATTCACTGGGGCGCCGATCTGGGCGCTTCACTCCCCGATCTGGCCATCCTCGGCGAACCGATCCCGCCCTCCGCCATCGACGCCTCCGTCCCCGCCGGGCTGCTGCCGCAGGCATCCTCCAGCTGGCGTGGACGCCCGGCCCTCCGGGGGCACCGGATCGCCGACGGCGTGCCCGGCTACGACTTTTCCGTCCGCCTGCGCGTCACGGACGTCAAGACCGCAGGAAGTTCAGCTGTGATCGTCCAGTCTGATCCCGATGCCGGAATCTCTGTTGAATCCACGCTGGAACTGCACGCCGGCGGGCTGCTGGAAATGCGCCACACCGTCACCAACACCGGCACTTCGCCTTTTCAGCTCGACGAACTGGCCACGGTGCTGCCGGTGGCTCCCGACGCCGTCGAACTCCTTGACCTGACCGGACGCTGGTGCCGTGAACGCCACCCTCAGCGCCGCGCCATCCAGCAGGGCACCTGGGTGCGGACCGGCCGGCACGGCCGGACCGGCCACGACTCCTCCCTGCTGCTGGCCGCCGGCACGGCAGGCTTCGGCAACCGCCACGGCAAGGTCTGGGCCACCCACCTTGCCTGGAGCGGAAACCATGAGCAGTTCGCGGACAGCATCGGGGACGGACGGACCGTCATCGGTGGTTCCGAGCTGCTGGGTCCGGCCGAAGTGGTCCTCCAGCCGAACGGCAGCTACACCACCCCCGCTCTCTTCGCGGCCTACTCGGACCGCGGCCTGGACGGTATCAGCGAAGCGTTCTACAGCTGGTTCAGGAACCGGCCGCACCATGTGCTGCCTTCGGCGTCAGCCGTCTCAGGAGCAGCTCATGCGGGCACCGGCAAGGCCCGGCCTGTAGTGCTAAACGTCTGGGAAGCTGTCTACTTCAACCACGATCTGGGTGTATTGGTCGAACTTGCCGATTCCGCGGCGGACCTGGGCGTGGAGCGCTTTGTCCTCGACGACGGGTGGTTCCGCGGCCGCCGGCACGACCAGGCAGGCCTGGGCGACTGGTACGTGGACGAGGGCCTCTGGCCGGACGGGCTCACACCCCTGATCGACGCCGTCACCTCGCGCGGCATGGAGTTCGGCCTCTGGGTGGAGCCCGAAATGATCAACCTGGACTCCGACACCGCGCGCGCCCACCCGGACTGGATCGTCGGGCCGGCCGCACGGTCCCACAAGGACGGCGGCCGGCTGCCGTTGACCTGGCGCCACCAGCACGTCATCGACCTGGTCAATCCCGGGGCTTGGCAGTACGTCTTCGACCGCATTGACGCCCTGTTGCGCGAAAACAACATCAGCTACCTGAAGTGGGACCAGAACCGGGACCTCACCGAGCACGGCCACGCCGGGCGCGCCTCCGTCCACGAACAGACCCTGGCCGCCTACCGCCTCTTCGATGAGCTCAGGAAAGCCCATCCGGGCCTCGAAATCGAGAGCTGCTCTTCCGGCGGGGCACGCGTGGACCTGGGCATCCTGGAACGCACGGACCGGATCTGGGCTTCGGACTGCAACGATGCCCTGGAACGCCAGACCATCCAGCGCTGGACCGGGCTGGTGGTGCCGCCGGAACTGGTCGGAGGACACATCGGCCCCACTACGTCACACACCACGGCCCGCACGCACGACGTTTCGTTCCGCGCCATCACGGCCCTGTTCGGACACTTCGGCCTCGAATGGGACGTCCGCCAGGTTCACGGCGCGGAGCGCGAAGAACTCAAGCGGTTCATCGGGCTCTATAAGGAGCACCGCGGCCTGATCCACTCGGGCCGGATGGTCCGGGCGGATGTTGCCGACGATTCGCTGATGCTGCACGGCGTCGTTTCCCACGGCAGCCCAGCAACCGGGGACACGGCGGCACTGTTCGCGCTGGTCAGCACCAGGACGTCGCCCGCGGAGCGTCCGGGCCGCATTACCATTCCGGGACTGGACCAGGACCGCAGCTACCGCGTGGAGGCCATCTTCCCGACGCCCGGCGATGCCGACTACGCGCACAACTACACCCAGGCGCAGCCCCCCGCATGGCTGACCGCGGGTGCAGAAGCCAGCGGCCGGTTCCTGTCCGAGGTGGGCCTGCCCATGCCCGTCCTCAACCCGGAGCACGCACTGCTGCTCAGCTTCACTGCCGTGTAGCCTCAACGCCGTGTAGTTTCACCGCGTCCCAAAGAGCCTGCCGGCCGGGTACGAACCCGGTTGGCAGGCTCTTGGCTTTCCGAGACGCTTAGCGGGCGTCGGCGAGGACCACTTCGTAGGTGCTGGCCCCGGGAACGCCGAACTTCGCATTGACCACGGCGAGCGTATCGCCGAACAGCGCTGCCGTCGTCGGGACCTGGAACTCAGGGCTGGTGATCACGTCCCTGACCTCGAAGGAATCCAGCCGGGCGTCCAGCCGGACACGGCTCACCTGGTTGAGCATGTTTTGCACGGCCCAGAGGGTGTTCCCCTTCACCACGATCCCGTCCACGTAGGGCAGGCCGGCACCGGTGATGTAGGCGCTGGAACCGGAGTCCGGGTCCACCGTATAGAGGGCCTCGTTGGCGGTGTGGGCGACGACCAGGGTTCGGCCGCCCCGGATGGCCGCGATGCCGTTCAGGTTGAAGTCGGCCGGGGTGGCCGCGGCCGGTCCGGTCAGTTCGAGCGTGCGGGCCTCGCCCGGCGTGCCGTGGCGGTCAACCGGGACGAAGTACAGCTCACCCTTGCGCGAGTTCGTGAACCAGGCGCCGTCGGGGGTCACTGCGACGTCATTGATAAACGCCGGTTCCGTGGTGAGCTGATAGGTGGCCACTGTCTTGCGGGTGTCAGTGTCATAGACGTAGGCCTGGCCGGTGGCGCCGCCGGCCACGAAGAGCAGGCCGTCCTCCACATCCACCTTCATGCCGACCGCCATCCGGCCGTCGGGCACGTCAATGAAGAGCCTGGCCGTTCCCCTGCGTATATCACCGCGGAAAATGTCCCCCTTGAGCAGGTCCCCGGCAAAGAAGGTAGTGCCCGCACCCTCGGCTATGCCCTCGGCGGACGACGCGCCCGGGAGCTCAATGACTTTGTCATGGCCGTTTGACGGCGGGCTGGCGGACGCCACCGGCGCCGGCAGTAGGAGTGCTGCGAGGGCAACAAGTCCCACGGCGGCACGGCGAATTGCGTTTCCTGAATCCACATTTTTGCAGCGCATGATGACGCTCTCTCCAGATCGGGCTTTCCGCGCGAGCTGACCGGTACGGGAGCTCCGCACGATGGTCCTTCAAGTCTAGGCACCCCCGCTATGGGTGGCCAGAGTCGCGGGAAACGGCTGGCCCGGGCCGCCGGTTGCGCCCGCCCGGCGTGCCAAGATGAACCATGACCGATTCGTGTGAAGTTCTGGTGGTCGGTGCCGGGCTCGCGGGGCTTCAGTGTGCCCGCGAACTGCAGGCCGCCGGGCGTGACGTGCGGGTGTGGGAAGCAGCCGACGATGTCGGAGGCAGGATCCGCACGGAGCACGTGGACGGTTTCCTGGTGGACCGCGGGTTCCAGGTGCTGAATCCCGCCTACCCGGCCGTCCGCCGCTGGGTGGACGTGGGCGCGCTGGAGCTGCAACCTTTCGGCGCCGGCCTCGGCGTCCGGCGCGATGACGGTTTCGCCGTGCTCGCCCACCCGCTGCGCGAACCCCGGCTGATCGCCCGGACGATCGGCAGCGGCATCGCCAAACCACGTGATGCGGCGGCCCTCCTCCGTTGGGCGGCGCCCGCATTTGTCCGGTCCTGGCGGCAGTACGACGACGGCGGACGTCGCACCGGAGAGCGTCGCAACGGAGAGTCCGGGCGGGACCTCACGCTGCGGCAGGCGCTGGATGACGCCCGCCTTTCGGGCGAACTCCGCCGCGTGGTTGAACAGTTTTTCGCCGGGGTGCTCCTGGAAGACGACGGCAGCACCTCCAATGACTTCGCGCGGCTCCTGCTGCGCACGTTCGCGCTGGGTGTGCCAGGGCTGCCGCGGCTGGGCATGCAGGCGCTGCCCAGGCAGCTGGCGGCTTCCCTCGCCGCGCCGGTGCACACCCGGACGCGGGTGGAGTCCGTCCGGCGCGAGGGCGGTTCCATGCTGGTCCGCGCCGCCGGAGCGGAGCTCCGCGCCGAGCAGGTGGTGCTGGCCACCGATCCGGTCAGTGCCGGAACCTTGGCGCCGGGAAACGACGACGCCGGCGCGCCGGCCGGCGGTGCGGCAGCCGTCAGGCCGAGGCGCGGAGGTTCCCCCGCCATGAAGGGAGTCCTGACGCACTGGTTTTCGGCCAGCGAGCCGCCGTCGCGGCTCAACATGCTCTGCGTCGATGCCCGGGAACCTCGCGGCGGTCCTCTGGTCAATACCGCCGTCGTATCCAACGCCGCGCCCGGGTACGCACCCGCGGGCAGGCACCTGGTGCAAACCTCGGCACTGTTCGGCCCGGGACGGCCGGTGCCCGGTGACGACGAGGTCCGCCGTCACGCCGCGGAGATCTATGGGGCGGATGCTACACACTGGGAACTGGTGGCCAGGCACGAAGTTCCACAGGCCCTGCCCGCCCAGCCACCGCCATTGGGGTCACCACACCCGGCGGAGACCTCGCCGGGCCTCTTTCTTTGCGGCGACTATCGCGCAACCGCGTCCATCCAGGGTGCCCTCGAAAGCGGCCACCGCGCGGCGCAGGCGGTCCTGCGCCCGGACTTCGGGTAGCCCGCATGCGGTTTTCCATGTCGCGGCACATTTCGGCGCCCGCGGAGGAGGTATGGGTGCTGCTCACCGACGTCGGCCGCTGGCCGGAATGGGGCCCTTCAGTGACGGGTGCCGAACTCTACGCGCCCTGCCTCATGGCCGGCAGCACGGGCCGCGTGCGGACGCTGCCCGGCATCACGCTGCCGTTCACGGTGACGGAATTCGACGCGGGCCGGTCCTGGTCCTGGGCTGTGGCCGGTATCCGGGCCACCGGTCACGCTGTGGTTCCGGAGGGTGAAGGGTGCCGCCTCACGTTTACGGTCCCGTGGTGGGCACCCGCCTACCTTCCGGTGTGCGCGGCGGCGCTGCGCCGGATCGCCAAGATCACCGCCCGTCCCGTCAGCCCGCCGTAAAGAACAGCGCACGCCGCCGGCAAAGCGATAGATTGGCTGACATGACTGAAGCCTCCCCTGCCACCGACGCCGGCCGCGGCACCATCCTTGTCCTCAACGGGCCCAACCTGAACCTGCTGGGAACCCGGGAACCGGAGAAATACGGCACGGCCACGCTGGCCGACGTCGAACAGCTCGCCAAGGACGCCGCCGCAACGTACGGCCTCGAGGCTGAGTGCTTCCAGTCGAACCACGAGGGCGCACTGGTTGATGCCATCCACGCCGCGCGGGGCAAGGCCATCGGCATCGTCCTCAACGCCGGCGCCTACACCCATACCTCCGTGGCCATCCGCGACGCCATCTCCGCGGTGCAGCTGCCAGCAGTGGAGGTCCACATCACCAACGTCCATGCCCGCGAGGAATTCCGGCACCACTCGTACCTTTCGGACGTCAGCAAGGCCGTGATCGCCGGCGCCGGCGTGATGGGCTACCGGTTCGCCGTCGAATACCTCGCAGAACTGAACGCCGGCAAGGCCTGACCATGGGCACGGCGGACTGGTACCGGAACTTCGGGACTAACGATGCGCCGTCTTCCTCGCCCTGCTACGCCGAATGGTCCGTGGGAATCGCCGACGATCCCGAGCTGATCCGCCGCATCGAACAGTGGCCGCACAACAAGCGCCAGCCGCTGCTGATCCTCGCTGCCGCCCGCTTCCTCGGGGCTGGAATTACCCCCTACCGCGAGTTCCGGGAGTTCTTGGTCCGTAACTGGGACGAGGTTTCCCGGGTTGTGCTCTCCCGCGCCACGCAGACCAACGAGGCCGGCCGCTGCGCCACGCTGCTACCCTCCCTCGCGGGCATCGCCGCGGCCTCGGGCCGTCCGTTGGCCCTGATCGAGGTGGGCGCCTCCGCCGGGCTGGCGCTTTACCCGGACAAGTACGCCTACGAGTACGTCAACGGCGCGTCCGTCACCCGGCTGGACCCTCTGCCGGACGACGCCCCGTCCCCGGCACAGGAGCCGCCGGTTCTGCGGTGCACGTTGGAAGGCGAGGTCCCGCTTCCGTCCCGACTCCCCGAGGTGGTGTGGCGGGCCGGAATCGACCTGAACCCCCTGGACATCAACAACCCCGACGACGTCGCCTGGCTTGAGGCCCTCATCTGGCCGGAACAGGACTTCCGCCGGGAGCGGCTGCGCCGGGCCATCGCCATCGCGCGGCAGGACCCGCCGCTGCTCGTGGCGGGCGACCTCAACGAGCAACTGGTGTCACTGGCCGGCCAGGCGCCGCAGGACGCAACCCTGGTGGTGTTCCACAGCGCGGTGATGGCCTATCTGGACGCCGCGCAACGGGAAGCTTTTCGCGCCACCATCGGCACTCTTGCCGCAGAGCAGGGATGCCACTGGCTGTCCAACGAGGGCCACACGGTGCTTGCCCAGGCCGACGGCTCGGTGGTGGTGCCGGAAATGGATGATGCCCGGCTGCGCGGCCGCTTCCTCCTCCTCCAGGACGGCGTTCCCGTGGCCATCGCCGGCCCGCACGGCCAAAGCCTGGAGTGGCTCTAGGGCTCGGCGCCCGGTTTTACTTCTGGATGCACTGCCCGGATGAGACGGGGCTGCTCAGTCCTGCGGCCTGGCCGGCCACCGGACCGAGGTCATCCATGGTGATGGCAAAGCCCAGATCCGCATCTGAGGTTGCCTTGGCAAAGATCACACCTGCCACCTGGCCTTCGGTGGTCAGGAGCGGGCCTCCGGAGTTGCCCGGCTGGACATCGCCGGCAAGCCGGTAAACATCCTCGGGTGCCGCGTTGCTGCCGTAGATATCCGGAACAAGGACGGTGGCGATGTCCTGCACCGTTGCCGGTTTGGACTGGAACGGACCGCCGTGCGGGTAGCCCGCGAAAGCGGCCGGGCTGCCGGCCGGAAGGTCCGCACTCAGCTGCAGCGGGGACGAAGGCAGGCCGTCCACGGCAAGGACGGCAAGGTCGTGCTGGCTGTCGAAGTAGACCACCCGGCCGGGCATTGCTCCCCCGCCTGGAATCTCCACCACCGGCTGCGACACGCCCGCCACCACATGGGCGTTGGTCACAACGCGCCCCGGCGACACCACAAAGCCGCTTCCGGTCTGGTTCTGGCCGCACTGGTAGGCAGTGCCCGCGATTTTCAGGACGGACTCCGCTGCCCGGTTCAGGGCCGGCGTGTCCGTGCTGGCGTTGGGAATGGCCACCTGCTGGCCTTGTCCGAGTCCCTCAATGAGGGTGGGGATGCCGTCACCGATCACGGTGGAGCGCAGCTGCGCCACGGCCGTCTTCACCGGCACGGGCGTGAGTCCGTCGATGAAGCGGATGACCTTTGACTCAGCCAGTTGCTGGGACACGAATGGAACGCCCAGTGCGCTGATGCTGAAGGACAGCATGGACATGACCAGTGCTGCCACCACCACGTTGACGCCTCCGCCCACCAGCCGGTCCATTGCCCGCAGGGGCTGGATCCGCACGGCGCTGCGGATTTTGCGGCCGATCATGGTTCCCAGCGCGTGCCCCAGGACAATCAGCACGACGGCGGCGGCCACGATGGCGGTGAGCCGCCAGCCGCTGTCCTCCACCAGGTTGCTGACGACGGGCACCGAAACGAAAGCGGCCACGGCCCCGACGATAAACCCGGCGATGCCGCCAAGGGTCACCAGGAAGCCGTTGCGCAGGCCGTAGATCAGGTACGACAGCAGCACCAGGATCAACGCCAGGTCCAGGATGGTCAAGCCGAACACACGGGCTCCTCACAAAACAGGTAAGCCCTAATTCTAGGGGCGGACCCTGACAGTTTGCCGACCGGGGCCGGACGCCGCAGTAAACGGCATCGTGCCCGGCAAACCCCGTTCCCGCCGTCGAAAACCGCCCTGGATGGGCCCCGCGACGGCCCTATGGGCGCCGTTTCAGGCGTTTCGGGTGCCAAGTACGTCACAGAACCTTCAAAATTCTGAAACAATGGCTGAAGCGCCCCAGCCGACACATTTACTCAGGAGATTTCATGGACATCGAGGTATTGCGCCGCGCACCCCTATTCGCCACGCTCGACGACGAGGCATTCCGCCTGCTCACGGACGAGCTCACGGAGGTGGACCTCTCACGCGGAGCCTCGGTTTTCCGCGAAGGCGACCAGGGTGATCAGCTCTACTTCATCGTCTCCGGCAAGGTGAAGCTGGGCCGCACGTCCCCGGACGGCCGCGAGTCGCTGCTGGCAATCCTCGGCCCGGGCGAGCTCTTCGGCGAAATGGCCCTCTTCGATCCGAGCCCCCGCACGGCCACGGCAACTGCTGTCTCGGAGACCCGCCTGGCCGGGCTGAAGAACGAGAGCCTCAACGCCCTGCTGCGCACCCGCCCCGAGGTTTCTGCCCAGCTGCTGCAGGCCTTGGCCCGACGCCTGCGCCGCACCAACGATTCCCTGTCGGACCTGGTATTTTCCGACGTCCCGGGCCGCGTGGCCAAGGCGCTGCTGGACCTGGCCGACCGCTTCGGCCGCCCGGCAACCGACGGCGTCCTGGTGGCCCACGAGCTCACGCAGGAAGAACTGGCCCAACTGGTGGGCGCGTCACGCGAAACCGTGAACAAGGCCCTGGCCGAGTTCGTGCAGCGCGGCTGGCTCCGCCTTGAAGCCCGCGCCGTAGTCATCCTGGACATGCAGCGCCTCCGCCAGCGCTCCCGCTAGTCCTCACAACACCCTTACAGCGTATGCAGAAGGCCGGCCCGTAGTAAGGAGCCGGCCTTCTGCATGTTCACCGACCGGGGTGTGGCATCCGGCAGCGTGCGTCTAAGCAGGGCCCACGCTGTCCGGGTTCCCTGGCCGAGTTTGCGAGGTTAGGGAGACGGTGGGGAGGAACGAGCGAGCAGGCCGAGGATGTTACGCCCCGGTCGGCTTAGCGTTCGCGCTGCGGTTCTCCTGCCACGGTCTTGGCGGCTTCGACTTCGAGCATCAGCTTGCCGTCTTCTTCGACAAGCTTCGGCTGGTACACGTGCGGCTTGCGCTTGTAGCTCAGGTAGGCGATGCAGCCGTTGGCGGCCGCCATCTTCTCGAGCATGATTTCGGAGCCGGGAACCAGCAGCTGGCCGAGTTTCAGGCCCACCGTGTTTTCCTGGCCCACTTCGTCGCCCAGGGCGGTGGTGTCACGTTCGGCGATAACCTTGCTGGCGCACACCCACCGGCCCCACACGCCCTTGCTTCCCAGCAGGGTGGGCTGCTGGTTCACGGGCACGGTGGCGGCAAAGTAGCGGGTGTTGAAGCGGCGGTGGGCAAAGTCGGGGCTGAGCCAGTTGACCAGCGGTTTCAGCAGGTCAGTGCGGATCGACAATCCGCGCTTGGCCAGCACGTCCGTAAAGGATTTCTCCTGCTCGGCGACCGCAATCCTGGCACGCATCCACTCAGGCGTGGACGTGGCTTCCACCGTGGTGGAGATGTCCGGGCCGGCGAGGAGGACGCCTGTTTCTTCAAAGAGTTCACGGATGGCACCCACCACGTGGCGGCGCGCCAGCCCGACGTCGGCCGTCCCCATCTGTTCCGCCCAATGCTGCGGCGTCGGGCCCAGCCAGCCGACGGCGTCGTCGTCGGACGCCTCCAGGGAACCGCCGGGGAAGGCGAGAACGCCGAGCGGGGAGGAACCCGGCCGGTAGCCCAGCCAGGTTTCGAGCCCTGTGGGAGAGTCCCGCAGCAGGACGACCGAGGACGCGTAGCGTGCGGCGCGCGGTGTCCGCTCGCCATGTTCGAGCCAGCTTTGTGCTGCCCCCTCAAGATCGGGAGGCAGCACAAACAGGCGACGGGCTAACTGGGGCAAGGGAAGTGACCGGCCTTAGCTAAATTCGGCGATCAGTTCGACTTCGACCGGCGAGTCCAGCGGAAGAACCGATACGCCGACGGCGGACCGTGCATGCTGGCCCGCGTCGCCGAGGACCTTGCCCAGGAGTTCCGAGGCGCCGTTGATGACTCCCGGCTGCCCGGTGAAGGTGGGATCGGAGGAAACGAAGCCCACCACCTTGACGATCCTGGTGATGCGGTCGAGGTCGCCGATCACGCTCTTGACCGCGGCCAGGGCGTTGACGGCGCAGACGGCGGCGAAGCGCTTGGCGTCCTCGGGAGAAACCGTGGGTTCGTCAGCGTAGCCCTCGGTGCCCGTCGACACCTTGCCGGTAGCTTCGAGTTTGCCGTTAATAAAGGGCAGCTGGCCGGACGTATAAACATGGTTGCCGGAGATGACGGCCGGAACGTAGGCGGCCACCGGGGCCGCAACGTCCGGAAGGACCAATCCCAGCTCCGCCAGACGCTGTTCTACGGCGGAAACCGGTGCTCCGTTTTCCGCTCCGGAGGCCGGATTTTCGGCGTGGGCCGGGGATTCCGGCGCCGTGCCCGCAGGGCTTGTCATAACTACTGCTTCTCCCTCTTGAGGTAGGCAACGAGGCCGTTGCCGTCAGGACCGGTGACTACCTGGACGAGCTCCCAGCCGTCCTCTCCCCACTGGTCCAGAATCTGCTTCGTGGCGTGAATAATGAGCGGAATCGTGGCGTACTCCCATTTGGTCATGAGCTAAAGACTAGTCCTTGCCGGTAAAGTGGAAAACATGGCGACTGGTAAGAACCCTTTATTCGACACGGCCACCACCCTCGGAAAGATCCTTGCTTTCCTTGGCGTGAGCGCGATTTGTGGTGTCCTGGTGGCAGGCCTGCTGGTCCCTGCGGCGGCTGTTTCCGGCAGCACTGCGAGCGGCTCCATCGAGTTCTTCGACACGCTCCCGGCGGAGCTGCAGGTGGATCCGCCGAGCCAGTCCACCAAGATCCTCGCCTCCGACGGCAGCCTGATCGCCAACCTCTACGCTGAAAACCGCACACGCGTTTCACTGGACCAGATGTCGCCATTCATCAAGGACGCAGTGATCGCCATTGAGGACAGCCGCTTCTATGAGCACGGCGGTGTGGACACCACGGGCATCATGCGTGCACTGGTCAGCACTGCCCGCGGCAATAAACAGGGCGCGTCCACCATCACGCAGCAGTACGTGAACAACGTCATCAATGCCTCGCTGGAAGCTGAAGGCAATACCGAGGACATCAAGCTCAACGGCGTTAACAAGGGCGTAGGCGACAAGCTCCGCGAGATGAAGCTGGCCATCGCCCTGGAGAAGAAGTTCACCAAGGAGCAGATCCTCGAGGGCTACCTCAACATCGTGTTCTTCAACCGTGACGCCTACGGCATCGAGGCGGCTTCCAAGTTCTTCTTCAGCACCACCGCGAAGGACCTCACCCTTCCGCAGGCCGCGCTGCTGGCCGGCGTGGTGAACAGCCCGTCGTTCTACGACCCCATCACCAATCCTGAGAACGCGAAGAACCGCCGCGACCTGGTGCTCAAGGCGATGTACACGCAGGGCAAGATCAAGCAGCCCGAGTACGAAGCAGCGGTGGCCGCACCGGTGGAAACCAAGGTCACCCCGGCCCGCCAAGGTTGTGCCTATGCTTCCACGGCCCCCTACTTCTGTGATTACGTCCTGCACCTGCTGCTGAACGACCCGGCCTACGGCGCCGATGCCACGGAGCGCGAGCGGAAGATCTTCCGCGGCGGCCTGACCATCACCACCACCCTTGACCCCAAGGCCCAGAACGCGGCGCAGGCCCAAGTGGACGCGTCGGCCGGAGCCAACCCGGACAAGTGGGGTGCGGCGGTTGTTTCGGTCCAGCCGAACACCGGCAAGATCACCAACATGGCGCAGAACACCGTGTGGTTCGCCGGGGACGGCAAGTTCGACAGCCAGCTCAACTTCAGCGTTGACCAGTACGACGCCAACGGCAACGACCTCAACGGCCTCGGCGGAGCCCAGCCCGGATCAACCATGAAGCCGTTCACGTTTGCCGAGTGGCTAAACGAGGGCAATTCGATGAACACAATCCTGAACGGCGCGGTTCGTCGCTATCCACAGAACTTCCCCTGGAAGAACACTTGCCCGACCCCGACGGTCGGCTGGTATGACAGCACCAACGGCGAGTCCACGGACCTGCAGAATGCGGAGCCGAACTACTACAAGTCAATGACGGTCCTCGATGGCCTGGCCAACTCGATCAACACCATGACGTTTGCCACCGCCGCCAGGGTGGACCTCTGCGGAATCCAGAAGGTCGTGGACGCTGTGGGCCTGCACGAAGGCCTTCCGCAGCGGGACGGTGACGGTAAGATCACCAACCCGACGCCGCCCATCACCATGACGACGCTGGGTAATCTCCTGGGTTCCAGGCAGACGTCGCCGCTGGCCATGGCAAGCGCCTTCGCCACCTTCGCGAATGACGGCAAGTACTGTGCCCCGATCGCCATCACGTCGGTCACCGACCAGACCGGCGCCCAGCTGCCGGCCCAGTCCACGAACTGCCGGGACGCCCTCAAACCGGAGGTTGCCCGCGGCGTGAACTATGCCCTCCAGGAAGTCCTCAACCGCGGCTCGGGTTCGCTCATCCAGCCCCGCATTTCCACCAAGACCAACTTCCCCATCGCGGCCAAGACCGGTACGTCCAACAACAACGGCTCCACCTGGGTGGTGGGCCACACCACCGGCCTGGCCACCGCGGCGTGGTTCGGTGACGCCCTCGGAACGCAGCAGCGCGCGGGCCAGAACGTGACCGTCAACGGCAAGTTCTACACCGGAATCGACGGTTACATGATCGCCGGGCCGATGTTCTCGAACTTCATGTCCCAGGTCGCGCCCGCGTACGGTACCAACCCGTTCACTGCACCGCCGTCGAACATGGTCAATGGAACGCCCACACGGCAGAACACCCCGTCGACGCAGCGCGGTGCGCCAGCACCGGCGCCGGCTCCCACCACCGAAGCTCCGGCTCCGGCACCCAGCAACAAGGACAACGGCAAGGGCAACGGGTAGCGCACCAATGGGGGACAACACAACGCTGGCAGGCCGCGCCCGAAGCATCGGACGCGGCCTTGCCGTAACTGCAGCAGCCGGCGCCGCAGCCGGCATGGCAACGGCGGGGTACGGGCTGTGGGAGAAGAACCAGTTCGTCCTGCGCGAGGAAACCGTGCCCGTCCTTCCCGCCGGTTTCGGCCCGTTCCGGGTCCTGCACCTCAGCGATATCCACTTCGTTCCGGGGCAGAACCGGAAAGCGGAGTGGCTGTCTTCCCTGGCTGAGCTGAAACCGGACCTGGTGGTCAACACCGGGGACAACCTCAGCCACGTCAAGGCGATCGACCCGCTGCTGGCGGCGCTGGAACCCCTCCTGCAATTTCCCGGCGTCTTCGTGCCCGGTTCCAACGACTACTTCGCACCCACCGTTAAAAACCCGGCGTCCTACTTGCTGGGTCCGTCAAAAGCCCAGAAGAAGCCCGTGGAACTCGACTGGCCGAGGCTGCGCTCCTCCTTCGGAATGTCCGGCTGGGTGGACCTGACCAACCGAAACCAGTCCGTGGTGCTGAAGGGTCTGCGCTTTGACTTCTCCGGTGTGGACGATCCCCACCTCAAGTTGGAGCGCTATGCCGGCTGGCCCCGCGGGACCAAGGGCCAGGACAACACACCCCACCTGCGCGTGGCGGTCATCCACGCGCCCTACCAGCGCGTGCTGGACCACTTCACCGAGGACGGGGCGGACCTGCTGCTCGCCGGCCACACCCACGGCGGACAGATCTGCCTGCCCGGGTACGGTGCCCTGGTCTCAAACTGCGACCTCCCCACGTGGCGGGCCAAGGGACTCCACAACTGGGAAAGCAATGGAAGCACGACGCCGGTCAACGTCTCCGGCGGGATCGGCACCTCGCGCTTCGCACCGGTACGGATCGCCTGCCGGCCCGAGGCCGTACTCCTCACCCTGACGGAGCGCTGAGGCGCCCGGTTCCGCAGGCCCCACCACCGGAACCATTACGAAGCGCAATGACTGGGCAAGATCTCCGCAGCCCGCAAAATCCTGTGAACGACGTCACGCCATGGCATAGGGTAGTTGCTAAAGGAAACTACATTCGCAGTTGAGCTTCAAGAAGCGGGCATGGCCAAGCAGACTCCATTCTTCACGTCAATCAGCCGACTCTATCCCCACGTAAAGCCGATCATCCCCCGGCTTTTTATGGGACTTCTATGCGCCCTCCTGGCCAGCATCGTGGCACTGGCGATCCCCCAGGTGCTGCGGGTGCTCATCAATGACTCGCTTCGGCCGGGCGGCGCCACGGACGCTGTCTGGATCGCCTCCCTGACCATCCTGGGACTTGGTGTCGCCGAAGCCGGGCTGGTTGCCCTCCGCCGCCAGTTCGTGATCAATCCCGCCACCACCGTGGAAACGCGGATGCGGGTATCGCTCTACGGACACCTCCAGGACCTGACCGTGTCCTTCCACGACCGCCGGGGATCCGGGCAGCTGCTCTCCCGGGCAATGACGGACCTGAACTTCCTGCGCCGCTGGATGGCGTTCGGCGCCATCATGCTGGTGGTGACCACCCTGACGGTGGTGATCGGCGTCGTCGTGATGTTTGCGATGAGCTGGCAGCTGGCACTGATCTTCCTGGCCGCCGCCGTGCCCATCATGATCTACGGTTTCCGGTTCAGGACCCGCTTCAGCAAGGTGGCCCGGCGCAGCCAGGACCAGGCCGGCGACCTCGCCACCACGGTGGAGGAATCCGTGCACGGCATCCGCGTGCTCAAGGCCTTCGGCCGCAGCCGCGAAGCCCTGGAGAACTTCAACGAACAGGCCGAGGAACTCCGGCAGACCGAGATCGCCAAGGCCAAACACCAGGCCACCTTCAGCATGGTGGTCACTCTCCTGCCCGAACTTGCGCTCGGCGCCGGGCTGGTGGCGGGCATCACGCTGGCCGCGGACGGCCAGCTAAGCATCGGTTCGCTGGTAGCGTTCTTCGCCACCGCGGCCGTCGTCGCGGCGCCCGTGGAATTCAGCGGCATGCTGCTCGCCATGGCGCTGACGGCAAAAACGGCCATCGACCGGCATTTCGAGGTCATGGACGCTGCCAACACCATCACCAGCCCGGAACAGCCCCGGCAGCCCGCGCAACTCAGGGGCGCCCTGAGCTTCAATGCCGCGACGTTCGCGTTCGAGGACGCCCCGGACAAGCCGATCCTCAAGGACATCAGCCTTGACGTCCGTCCCGGGGAGACCATGGCCCTTGTGGGAATCACCGGCAGCGGCAAGAGCGCACTGCTCCAGCTGGTCCCCCGCCTCTACGACGTCACCGCGGGCTCCATCACGATCGACGGCGTGGACCTGCGCGAGTTCTCCGTAGAGCAGCTGCGCACGGTGGTGGGCGTCGCCTTCGAAGACACCACCCTGTTCTCCAATTCCGTCCGCGACAACGTGCTGCTCGGTGCCAGCGAGCGGAGCCAGGAAGCGCTGGAGGAAGCCCTGGACGTTGCCCAGGCCCACTTCGCCTACTCCCTTCCGGACGGCCTGGACACGCTGATCGGCGAGGAGGGCCTCAGCCTGTCCGGCGGCCAGCGGCAGCGCATCGCCCTGGCCCGTGCCATCGCCGCGAAGCCCAAGGTGCTGGTGCTGGACGATCCGCTGTCCGCCCTGGACGTCAACACCGAAGAACTCGTGGAAGCCCGGCTGCGCGAGGTGCTTGCCGACACCACCACGCTGATCGTCGCCCACCGGCCGTCCACCGTGGCGCTGGCGGACCGGGTGGCACTGCTCAAGGACGGCCGGATCGCCGCCGTCGGGACCCACGCCGAACTGCTGGCGCACAACGAGCACTACCGTTACGTGATCGCCAGCCTGGAAACTGAACCCCGTGACCTGGATTCCGAACTGTCGGACCTTTCAGAATTAAGCGACGAGTCCGAGGAGATTTCCCGATGACCACCGCTACCTTCGGCACCGCCAACGAGGACAACGCCCACCTGAGCAAGAGCGAAAGCAAAACCGTGCGACGGCGTTCGCTCGCGTTGCTGGCGTCCCTGATCCGTCCCGTCCGACTGAGGTTCTGGCTCACCATCACCATGGTGGTCCTCTCGCAGGCCGCCCGGGTGGCCGGGCCTGCGCTGATCGCCTTCGGCATCGACCACGCCCTGCCTGCCCTCCGGTCCGGGGACAACATGCCGCTGGTCCTCACCGGCGTCGCCTACCTTGCCGCGGCGGTCGCCACGGCGGGCCTCACCGCCCTGTACGTGACCTCGACGGCGAAACTGAGCCAGGCGATGCTGCTGGACCTGCGGGTCCGCGTCTTCCGGCACACACAGCGGCTGAGCCTTGAATTCCACGAGAAGTACACGTCCGGCCGGATCATCGCCCGGCAGACCTCGGACCTCGAGGCGCTGCGTGAACTCCTGGACTCGGGCGTCAGCTCGCTGGCCTCCGGGATGCTGTTCATGGTGTTCACGGCCATCACGGTGTTCGCCCTGGACTGGCGCAGCGGCCTCATTGTGCTGGCCGCGGGCGTGCCCATGTACTTCCTGGCACGCTGGTACCAGAAGCACTCCCAGATCGCCTTCCGCGAGTCCCGGGTGGTGTCCGCGCGCCTGATTGTGCACTTCGTGGAAACCATGACCGGCATCCGGGCAGTGAAGGCCTTCCGCAAGGAGCGCGAAAACGCCGACCGCTACGGCCAACTGTCCGAGGACTACCGCAGGGTGACTGTCCGGTCCATCAACCTCAACGGCATCTTCCAGCCGGGCCTGGTGCTGATCGGCAACGTCTGCGTGGCGGTGGTTCTGCTGTTCGGCGGTTTCCGTGTGCTGGACGGGGACCTCGCCGTGGGTGTCCTGCTGGCCTTGATCCTGTCCACCAAGCGCTTTTTCCAGCCGGTGGACCAGATGGCCATGTTCTACAACTCCTTCCAGAGCGCCCAGGCAGCCCTTGAGAAGGTCTCCGGCCTGCTGGAGGAGGTTCCCACCGTGCGGCCGCCGAAGAACCCCGTAGCGCTCCCCGATGCCCGCGGCACCATCGACTTCAACGGCGTGGAGTTCCGCTACGGCGACGGGCCCGTCATCATCCCGAAGCTGGACCTGCACATACCGGCCGGGCAGATTGTGGCCCTGGTGGGCCAGACCGGCGCGGGCAAGTCCACCCTGGCAAAACTGATTGCCCGCTTCTATGACGTGTCCGAGGGGTCGGTGACGCTGGACGGCGTGGACCTGAGGAGCCTCACCACCCCGGACCTGCGCCGGAACGTGGTGATGGTTACCCAGGAGGCCTTCCTGTTCAGCGGGTCCGTGGCGGACAATATCGCACTGGGCCGTCCGGAAGCCTCCCGGGCGGAGATCGAGGAGGCCGCCCGCGCCGTTGGCGCCTACGAGTTCATCATGGAACTGCCCGATGGCTTCGACACCGACGTGAACAAGCGCGGCGGGCGTGTCTCGGCCGGGCAGCGCCAGCTCATCAGCTTTGCCCGGGCCTTCCTGGCCCGCCCGGCGGTGCTCATCCTGGACGAGGCCACCTCCTCGCTGGACATCCCCTCGGAGCGCCTGGTCCAGAGCGGACTCGCCAGCCTGCTGGAGGGTGTGGCAGGGCACGACGCCGGCCGCACGGCCCTGATCATCGCCCATCGGCTCTCCACGGTTGAGACCGCCGACCGCGTCCTGGTGGTCCACGACGGACGGGTGGTGGAGGACGGCACACCGGAGGAACTCATCGGCGGCGGCGGGCGATTCGCCGAACTGCACGGAGCTTGGAAGGACTCGCTCGTATAGCTTTCGTGTTGCCGCGGGGTGCCGATTTCACATCCGGGGCAGGAATCGGATACTCTTGTGAAGTTGCTTTTGAAGCAACGGATCGGGATGTGGCGCAGCTTGGTAGCGCGCGTCGTTCGGGACGACGAGGTCGCAGGTTCAAATCCTGTCATCCCGACCAAACACAAAGAGGGTCTTCCATTCGGAAGGCCCTCTTTGTGTTGCGCCTGCGGCGCGTCCGGCCGTGGCCTTAGAGGCCCTCGAAGGTGGAACGCTGGCTGGCCTGGCCGTCACCCAGCAGGGGAACCCGTGGCCGGTTGGAGCCGTCATCCTCCCGGTAGCTTCCCCGCGTTTCATAAGTCTGGACCTGGCTGACATACCGGTGCCTAAGCCGGAGTCCATAGGCAAAGAGCACCAGTGCCTCCAACAGCAACGCTATGCCCACCATCCCCCAGACCAGGGTTCCGGCGTCCGCCGTTCCGCCCGCCACGGCGATTATCGACGACCCCGCCACGGCGGCCACGATCAGCGAAGCCCCTGCGATGGTCCACGCGGCATGGGCCCGCTTCAAGTCATTCGATTCCCTGCGGTTCATGACACTCCCCCTACATCGTGTGGCCAAAAAAACAGCCCCGGGACATGGTTCGCGCATGTCCCGGGGCTGGTGGTCCCTTGCGGGAGGTACGTCAGGGTCTACATCGGGTCCGGCCAGTTGCCGATGGACGCCTGGTAAGACATGGGATCCGGCCAGTTACCGATGGACTGCGCAAACTGCATGGGATCCGGCCAGTTACCAATAGCGGTGGTGCTTCCCAGCTGATCCGCCCAGTTGCCGACCGGACCTGCAGACAACACTGCGGGGGCTGCGGCTGAAAATGCCAGTGCGCCAGCCAAGGCGGCGGCGGCTGCGATCTTCTTCAACATTAGGTTTCCTCAATACGAGTCGGATTCGTTACAAAGTCAGCACTGCCCTTGTTGACATACATTGTAAAATGTTTTCCACAGAGACTGTCAAGCATTTGGTATAAAGACTGTCCGGAATAAGGAGGAAACCCGTGGGGAACGGATTCGGGGAGAAGCTCCGCGCCGAACGACTCGAACGTGGGTTGACGCAAGCAGAACTGGGAAAGGACCTTTATTCTCCCAGCTACATCTCCCTCTTGGAAACAGGCCGGCGTGAACCTACCGCCGATGTTATCGAAGAGTTAGCCCGGAGGCTCGAGCTGGCCCCCAAGGCATTGGAAGCGTGGAGCCAGCCCATCTCGGTCAGCGACGCCGAGTATGTCCTGGCCGGTCTCTACGCCCGGCAGGCCTGGGACCTGCGGGATTATCCGCTCGCGGCGGCGCACGCCGCCACAGCGGCCCAGATAGCCCTCGAGGGCAAGAACACCAGCGCCTGGTGGAACATGACCTACATGCAGGCGGAGTGCCTCATGAAGCAGGGCCAGCTGCAGGAAT
This sequence comes from Arthrobacter sp. PvP103, assembly GCF_017833075.1. Lineage (NCBI taxonomy): Bacteria > Bacillati > Actinomycetota > Actinomycetes > Micrococcales > Micrococcaceae > Arthrobacter > Arthrobacter sp. PvP103. The sequence goes on from NZ_JAFIBQ010000001.1 coordinate 1,556,881, forward strand.
GCCAGAACATCATGCAGCACCTCCTGGAGCACCCCATGGCCACGGAGTCCGCCGGCCTGGGCGTACGCGCCCGCCAGATGCTCGCCGCGGTGTGCCACGGGCAGGGCCAGCTGGCCACCGCCGTCGAGCATGCCCAGAAGGCCGTGGAACTCTGCTCGCAGCTGCCGAAGGGGTCAACGCTGATCATCGGTGCCCTGCGTGCCCTGATCGGCGCGCTGGCTGAAAGCGGACGGCTGGACGAAGCCTGGACCTACTGCCAGGCCATGAACGACCAGATGGACGACCAATCCATTTCGCAGCTCGCCGGCGAGGTGGCCTGGGTGATTGGCAACGTGGCGTTCATGCGGCATGACTACCCCGAGGGCATCAAGTACCACGAACGCGCCGCCAAACTGCTCTCGCCGGCAAATGACATCGAGCTGTGGGCCCGCTTCAACAAGGCATCCGCGGCAGTGCGGCTCTCCTCGGGCATCGTGGAACCGGAAACCCTCTCCGCCATCGAGCGCGCCGAACTGGCCCTGTCCATCGTGGGCGGGAACAAGACAGACCAGCTGGAAGTCGCGTTCATCCGCGCGCGCTGGCTGTACCTGACCGGCGACATCCCGGCCGCCGTGGAGAAGCTCCGCGAAATCCACGCCGAGCGGAAGGCACTGGCCCGTCACACGGCAGGCGAAGTCTCACTCCTGTTGGGGAAGTCGCTCAAGGCCGCCGGTGAATCCGACGAGGCACTGGTGCTCCTCGAGGAAGCGCAGCAGGAATTCAGTGCCGCCGGCGCCTCCGACCGCGTCCAGCAGGCCATGGATGCCGTGCTGGAGATCAAGCTCGCCCAGCGGCGCGCAGCAGCTGCCCAGGCAGCTGCTGAGGCCAGCTAGGCGAGCCCGGCCTCAATAACGTCCCCTAGACGAACGCCCGTCCGGTGAGCTTTTCGTACGCCTCGACATAGCGGCCGCGCGTGCGGCTCACCACGTCCTCCGGCAGCGCCGGCGGCGGTACGTCCGAAGCCCGGTCCCAGCCGGACTCGTCGGATGTCAGCCAGTCGCGGACGTACTGCTTGTCATACGACGGCTGGGACTTGCCCGGCTCATACGTGGCCGCGTCCCAGAAGCGCGAAGAGTCCGGGGTGAGGACCTCGTCGCCCAGGGTGATGACGCCGGTGGACACGTCGAAGCCGAACTCCACCTTGGTGTCGGCCAGGATGATGCCGCGTCCGCGTGCGATTTCCTCGGCCTTGGTGTAGATCTTCAGCGTCAGCTCGCGCAGGCGGGCGGCAACGTCCTCGCCCACCAGGCCCACCACGGCGTCATAGGTGATGTTTTCGTCGTGCTCCCCCACCTCTGCCTTGGCGGACGGCGTGAAGATGGCTTCGTCGAGCCGGGAACCGTCCACCAGGCCTTCCGGCAGCGGGATGCTGCACACGGTGCGGGACTTCTGGTATTCCAGGAGCCCGGATCCGGTGAGGTAGCCGCGGGCAATGCATTCCACCGGGAACATATCCAGCTTCTTGCAGATCATGGCGCGGCCCTCGACCGCCGCGGGGACGCCGTCCTCAACGGTGGATGCCAGCACGTGGTGTGCGACGTCGAGCTGGTCGAACCACCACAGGCTCAGCTGGGTGAGGATGCGGCCCTTGTCCGGGATTTCGCTCGAAAGCACATGGTCGTAGGCACTGATGCGGTCGCTGGCCACCACCAGGACGCAGTCCTGGCCGAACTGCCGGGCGAGGGAATCGTCCGCGGGCACATAGAGGTCCCGGACCTTGCCGGAGTAGACGTGGCGCCAGCCCGGAAGATCCAAAGTGGCGGTGTCCAGCCCGGCCTTGGGAGCTGCTTCAAGGGGGGAATTTTCGGTCATGCTATGCCTTCGCCTTCGTTACGGGCAGCGTTCCGGTGGACGGGGCCGAGACCTTGATTTCGCCGCGGGCCGCCTTGCGCCCGATGTCGGTGCGGAACTGCCCGCCTTCGAGCTGTACCAGCTCCACGCCGTCGTACGCGCGTTCCCGGGCCTCCACGAGGTCGGTTCCCAGCGCGACCACGGCGAGCACGCGGCCGCCGGCGGAGACCACTTTGCCTTCCTCGTCCAGCTTGGTGCCGGCGTGGATCACGTGGACGCCTTCCAGCTCGTCCACCTTCTTGAGGCCGCGGATGCGGTCACCCGTTCGCGGGGTGTCCGGGTAGTTTTCCGAGGCGACGACGACGGCGACCGCGGTGTCCTTGGACCAGCGCAGCTCTTCCGCTTTGTCCAGTTCGCCCTTGGCAGCTGCCAGCAGCAGCGCACCGAGCGGCGTCTTGAGCCGGGCCAGGACGGCCTGGGTTTCCGGATCGCCGAAGCGGACGTTGAATTCGATGACGCGGGTGCCGCGCGAGGTCAGGGCCAGGCCCACGAACAGCACGCCGACGAACGGGGTTCCGCGGTGCGCCATCTCGTTGACCGTGGGCTGCGCCACGCGGTCGATGACTTCCTGGACCAGGCCTTCGGGCGCCCACTCCAGCGGGGTGTAGGCGCCCATGCCGCCGGTGTTGGGGCCTTCGTCGTTGTCGAAGATGCGCTTGAAGTCCTGCGCCGGGGAGAGTGCCACCGTGTTCCGGCCGTCGCACAGGACGAACACGGAAACCTCGGGACCGTCCAGGAACTCTTCGATCACCACGGAGCCGCCCGCGTCGAAGCAGCTCTGGGCGTGGGCCAGGGCTTCGTCCCGGTTGTTGGTAACCACCACGCCCTTGCCGGCGGCCAGGCCGTCGTCCTTGACCACGTAGGGGGCGCCGAAGGTGTCCAGCGCGTCGGCAGCTTCCTCGGCGGTGCTCGCAACGCGCGCCATGGCGGTGGGAACGCCGGCCTCGGCCATGACCTGCTTGGCGAATGCCTTGGAGGCCTCCAGCTGGGCGGCCGCCTTGCTGGGTCCGAAGACGGGGATCCCGGCTGCACGGACGGCATCGGAAACCCCGGCGGCCAGGGGCGCCTCGGGACCAACCACCACGAGGTCCACACCCAGCTTGGTGGCCAGGGCCGCTACGGCGTCCGGATCATTGCCGTCAATGGCGTAGGTGGGGACCAGCTTGCCGATACCCGCGTTGCCCGGAGCCGCATGGACTTCGGAAACGTTGGGGTCTGCAAGCAGGGAGCGGACAATGGCGTGTTCGCGGCCACCAGGGCCAATGACGAGTACCTTCACAGTCTCCAAGGGTACTTTGTGCACCCGGTCCGGTCCTAAGCCGTGACCTGCCCCCGTCAATCCTTAACGGCCGCAGCTACGAACCCCCGGCATGAAGAAGCTTACGAACTGGCTCAAGGGTCCCACTGCGCTGGCCGCGCTGGCAGGCGTGGCTGCGGCCGCCGTCGTACTTTCCGTTGCGGAACTGATCGGCGCCTTCTTCACGGCGCGGGCAACGCCGCTCATTGCCCTCGGCTCAACCTTTATCGACTTCACGCCGCCGTGGCTGAAGGATTTCGCCATTGCCACGTTCGGCACCAATGACAAGGCGGCACTGTTCGCGGGGATGGGACTGACCATCTTCCTGCTCGCCTGCGTGCTCGGCGTCGTGGCGTACCGGAAGTGGTCGCTGGGCGTGGCCGGCGTCCTCCTGATGGGCGCGGTCATTGTTGCCAGCGTTGTGACCCGGGCCAGCGTGGAACCGCTGGACGCCATCCCTTCGCTGATCGGCACCGCGGCCGGGCTGGTGGTGCTGCGGCTGCTGATCACGCGGCTGTGGCGGATGCGTTCATGGCCCGGCGTCGCCGCGGATGTCGCCGCCAAGGACACCGAACGCCCGGCCACCACCCGCCGCGCCTTCTTCGCCGCCAGCGGGATCACCGCAGTGGCGGCTGCCATCGCGGCAACCGGCGGCCGGCTGCTCAGCGCGGCACGGAGCAATATTGCCCAGGCCCGCGAATCGCTCCAGCTGCCTTCCCCGGCCAAGGCAGCCCCCGCTGTACCGGCGGGTGTCCAGTCCGCCGCCCCGGGGGTCACGCCGTGGATTACCCCCAACAACGAGTTCTACCGGATCGACACGGCCCTGAGCGTGCCGGAGATCAACGCCGAGGAATGGGAGCTTCGCGTCCACGGCCTCGTGGAGCAGGAAGTCACCCTGACGTTCCAGGACCTGCTCGACGCCGAACTGATTGAGTCCCACGTGACACTCACGTGCGTGTCGAATCCCGTGGGCGGCAACCTGGCGGGCAACGCCAAATGGCTGGGACTGCCCCTCCGTGAGGTCCTCAAGATGGCCCGCCCCAAGGACGGCGCAGACATGGTGCTGTCCACCTCCGAGGATGGCTTCAGCGCGTCGACTCCGCTCGAGGTGCTGCAGGATGACCGCGACGCCATGCTGGCGATCGGCATGAACGGCGAGCCCCTGCCGCTGGAACACGGCTACCCCGTCCGCATGGTGGTCCCGGGCCTATACGGTTTTGTCTCCGCCACCAAATGGGTGGTGGACCTTGAAGTGACCCGCTTCGCTGACAGCAAGGCCTACTGGACGGACCGCGGCTGGTCCGAGCGCGGTCCCATCAAGACCATGGCCCGGGTGGAGGTGCCCAAGTCCTTCGCGCAGGTCCCGGCCGGCAAAGTGGCCATCGGCGGCACCGCCTGGGCGCAGACGCGCGGCATTACCAAGGTGGAGGTGCAGATCGACAACGGCCCCTGGACCGAGGCGGTGCTGTCCACCGAAGCATCCGTGGTGACGTGGCGCCAGTGGTCGTTCGAATGGGACGCCACCCCTGGCCCGCATTACATCAAGGCCCGGGCCACGGACGGTACCGGCGAGGTCCAGACGGACAAGCGCGCCGATCCCGTGCCCGACGGCGCTTCCGGCTGGCAGTCGGTCATGGTGACCGTGCAATAGCCCGGGTTTCAGGCAACGGCACCATAGACTTTAGCCATGCCAGAAAATCCGCATGCCACATTCACAGTGGAGTCCGCCGTCGAACTGGCAGTCGTGGAACGAAGCGGTTTCGTCGAATCCCGGCACATCGGCTCAGCCGTGGTCCTTGCCGCCGACGGAACGGTGGTCACGCAGCTCGGCGACATCACCACCCCCATCTACGCCCGCTCGGCGCTGAAGCCCCTGCAGGCCCTGGCGGCCATGCAGTCCGGGGTTCCCCTGCGCGGCGCACAGGTCGCCCTGGCCTGCGCCAGCCACACCGGTTCCCTGGACCATATGGACGTCGTGGAGGGGATGCTGAAGGCCGCGGGGGTCAAGGAGGAGCAGCTGCAGTGCCCTGCTGCCTGGCCGCAGGACGAGAACGCCCGCCACTGGCTGATCCGGTCCGAACAGGGCAGGTCCAAGCTCGCGTTCAACTGCTCGGGTAAGCACGCCGCGTTTCTGTGGGCCTGCACGGAAAACGGCTGGGACACACACAGCTACCTTGAGCCCAACCATCCGCTGCAGCAGCGCGTCCGCTCCGCAATCGAGGAATACTCCGGCGAGCGGATCGCGCACCTGGGGATCGACGGCTGCGGCGCTCCGGTGGCGGCCATCTCCCTGACCGGGCTGGCACGGGCCTACTCGCGGCTGGCCAAGGCCCCCGGGGACAAGAATTCCAATGCGCGCGCCGCCACCATCGCGACCTCCATGCTCGACTACCCGTGGGCAGTCCAGGGCAAGGGTGAGCCCAACACCATCGTGATGGACGAACTGGAGATCATCGCCAAGATCGGTGCGGAAGGCGTGCTTGCCATGGCCACCACCACGGGCGTTTCCGTGGCCATCAAGGTGCTGGACGGAAACCTGCGCGCCACCACGCTGGTGGGCCTGACCCTGCTGGCCGCCTCGGGCGCCGTGGACATCCCGGGCGTCTCCAGCGTGCTGGAAAAAGTAGTGGAACCCGTCCTCGGCGGCGGACGGCCTGTGGGCAAGATCCGGCTGGGCCATGCCGTCTCGGCGCTCCTGGACTGACATGGCTGTTTCACGTCGACGCATTGATATCGAAGAAGGCCGCGCCGCCCTGGCCGCGTGGCTGGAAGCCGCCGGACCGGCGTCGGGCGGACCGGCGTCGGGCGTTCCGCGTGCCGTGACCGCGACGGCGGTGCGCTACACCCTGGAGGAGGTCACGGCGAGGGCGCCGGGCAACTCCGTGGAGGTGCGCGTTCCGCCGTTCGGCGTCACGCAGTGCGTGGAAGGACCGCGGCACACGCGCGGAACTCCCCCTAACGTCATCGAGTGCGACGCCGCAACCTGGCTTGCGATGGCCACCGGCCAGGTGGGCTGGGCCGACGCCGTGGCATCCGGGAAAGTGGCGGCATCTGGGTTGCGGGCGGACCTGTCGGAACTTCTCCCGCTGTAGCCCCTGCTCCAGCCGACGTTGGCCGGACGCTGGCGGCGGCAACGCGCAGCCCCGCCCCGGTGATTCCCGGGACGGGGCTGCGTTTGGTGCGGTGTAGGGCCTCTATAGCTTGGACGGACGGCGCCTATTCGTGGTTGATAGCGGCCGAGCTGCGCTCATGCGGGGCCGGACGGCCTCCTGGCCGGCTCATCTGGAATCCGGGGATATCCTCGGGGTTGGGACCGCCGCGGAACTTGGGCGACGGAGCCTCTCCGCCGCTGATCCGCTCGAGCTCCTGGTCCTCGAAGTCATCCTCGACGCCGAGCATGATGGCAGAGTCGTGATTGGTGATTTCGCCGCGGAACGCACGGACCATGACGCCGCGATCGAACTGGCCCTCCCATTTGGAGACCACGAACGTGGCTACGCAGTTCCCCAGCAGGTTGACCACAACCCGCATGGAATCCATCAGACGGTCTGCGCCAAGGAGCAGTGCCACGCCGGCAACCGGGAAGATTCCCAAGGCGGCTGCGGTGGCGGACAGGGCGAGGAACGAGGACCCGGGCACTCCGGCCATGCCCTTGGAGGTCAGGAGCAGGACGCCGAGGGCGGCCAACTGCTGGCCAAGGTCCAGGTTGTGGCCGAAAGCCTGCGCCAGGAAGAGCAGGGAGATGGACAGGTAGATGGCGGCGCCGTCGAGGTTGAACGAATAGCCGGTGGGAACCACCAGGCCGGTCGTGGCCCGTGAGCAGCCTGCATTGGTCAGCTTGGTCATGATGCGCGGCATAACAGCCTCGGTGGAGGCAGTTCCGAGCGCCAGCAGGAACTCTTCGCGGGTGTACTTCAGGAAATGCCAGAGCGGAACCCGGGCAAAGCCCCAGGCGACAAGGAACAACAGCGCGATGAAGACGACGGCGGCGCCGTAGCAGGCTGCAATCAACTTGGCGTAGGTGCCGAGGGTACCGAGGCCGTACTGGCCGATGATGAATGCCATAGCTCCGAAGGCACCGATGGGCGCCACCTTCATGATCCAGGACATGATCTTGAAGATGAGCTCCAGGACAGTTTCCATGAGGCTGATGACCGGCATGCAGCGCTCGCGTCCGATGACCACGATGGCCGCGCCGAAGAACACGGAGAAGAACAGGACCTGCAGGAGGCTGTTGCTCGCGAAGGCACCGATCACGCTGGTGGGAATGATGTCCAGGATGAAGTGGGCCGCGTCTTTCGGCGGCGTGGTGCCGGTTTTCGCGTTCAACGCTTCCTGGGAGAGCGTGCTGGGATCGATGTTCAGCCCGGCACCGGGCTGGACGATGTTGCCTACGATCAGGCCGAAGACCAGCGCGAAGAGCGTGGCCGCGGTGAAGTAGAGAAGGGCTTTGACTCCAACCCTTCCGACCGCCTTGACGTCGCCTACGGCCGAGATTCCGGTGACAATCACCAGGAAAATCAGCGGCGCGATGATCATCTTGATGAGCTGGATGAATCCATCACCGAGAGGCCTCAGCTGCGAGCCGAGGTCCGGCCAGAAATGTCCGATAAGAACACCTGCCACAACGGCGATCAGAATTTGGAAGAAGAGCGACCTATACAGGGGCTTCTTCTTCGACGGCGCCGAACTCGCCTTCAGCGCCGCAGAGTCTGGGATCTTCATTGATCTGTACCTATCAATCGGGAACAGCCCCGGAGATCGGGGTCTGTTTCCAAAGTAACCCCGCTCACATTATTCCGCAAGAGGAAATTCAATTTCCACAGTGTGGAATCATATGGGATTTTTTGGGCATACAAAATCCGCTGCGGAAACGGACGCCTGTCCGGGGAAACCCCGGCCCAAACGTCCGCCTACGCAGCGGAAAGTATGGCTTTTCTTGTTGTTAGCCGCGGCCGATGAACGGCATTCCTGCTGCCGTGATGACCACCGAGCCGACGCTGGCCGTTGGTGGCATGCCTGCCATCAGCAGCACTGCGCGGGCGGCGTCCTGCACCGGGAACGTGGGCTCCACGCGGCGGCTGCCGTCAGCCTGCAGGGCGCCGGAGTCCACTCCGATGGTGCCCATGATGTCCGTGGCGGTATTGCCGATGTCGATCTGGCCGCACGTGATGCCGAAATCCCTGCCGTCCAGTTCGATGCTCTTGGTCAGGCCTGTCATGGCGTGCTTGGTCACCGTGTACGCCACGGTCCGGGGCCGCGGGGAATGGGCGGAAATGGAGCCGTTGTTGATGATCCGGCCGCCCTGCGGCTCCTGGGCCTTCATCGCCCGCACCGCAGCGGCGGCACACAGCATGGAACCGGTGAGGTTCACCGCCACCACCGCATCCCAGTCCGCCACGCTGATTTCGTCCACCGACGCAGCCGGGCCGAAGACCCCCGCGTTGTTGAACAGGACATCCACCCGCCCCCACTTCCGGAGGGCCGTGGCGAAAAGGCGTTCGACGTCGTCGGGCACCGTGACATCGCAGGTCACCGCCAGTGCCTGGCGGTGACCTGCTGCGGACTCCAGCAGCGGAGCCTCACGGCGGCCGGCCAGCACCACGCGGTAGCCTTCGGCCAGCATAAGCCGCGCCACCGCCCGGCCGATCCCGGACCCTGCACCGGTCACGACGGCGACCGGCCCCGGCCGGTGGGGTGGTACAGGCCGGTGGGTTGCAGTCATTCGTCGCTCCTTGCGTTGATGGCCGGACCGCCAGGGCCGCGGCTACGGCGCAGCGGGCACGTCCGCTGCCGTTACGGGCCAGCCTATGACGGTCTTGGGCCGCGGGCTGGCGTAGGTCCGGACTTTGGACGTGGACAGCCCCAGCCGCACCAGGGACTCCGCGATGGTCACGGCGGCCGCCACTCCATCAACCACCGGGACGCCCGCACGCTTGCGGATCTCCTCGTCCAGGCCGGCCATCCCGCCACACCCCAGGACAATCACCTCGGCCTTGTCGTCACGCACCGCCGCCAGCGACTGCTCGATGATCGCTTCGACAGCCCGCTCCGGCTCCTCTTCCAGCTCCAGGACGGCCATCCCGCTGGCCCGCACCGAGGCACACCGCGCATCGAGGCCGGCCAGCTTCAACCGGTCCTCGATGAGCGGAACCGCCCTGTCAAGGGTGGTGACCACCGAGTACTTGTGGCCAAGGAACATCGCCGTGGAGGCCGCCGCCTCGGTGATGTCGACGACGGGGACGTCCAGGAGCTCCTGCAGCCCCTCCCGTCCGTGCTCTCCGTACCCGGCCTGGATAACGGCGTCGAACGGCTCCGGGTAGTTGACCACGGCGTCCATGACGGCGATCGCGGCGAGGTAGCTTTCAAAGTTCCCCTCACAGGAGTCCGCGCCGAACCGCGGCGTGAGCCCCACGATCTCGGTGCCTGGTGCCGCGACGGACCGCGCCTGGGCGGCGATGGAGTCGGTCATGGACTGCGTGGTGTTCACGTTGGCGACAAGTATGCGCATGGTTGTTTCTTCCGTTGTCTGTGGGGCCGGGTGGCGTTCGTCAGTGCGTGCTCGCGACGGCGATGGATTCGCCGTCGACATCTTCGAGCCGCTGCGAGCGGTCGGCGATGAAGTAGTACACCACTGCGGCGATGCCGGCCGCGAAGAACCAGGCGAAGGGGGCGGCTGCCTCGAGCGCCGGAACGAAGGCTATCAGGAGCGCGACGACGGCCGCCGGGACGAGCGCGATGATCGCCCGGGGGTTCACGCCCTTCTTGTAGTAGTAGGCTCCGGCGGGGTCAGCCGTGTAAAGCTCGGGGACATTGACCCGGCCGCGGCGCAGCAGCCAGTAGTCGGCCATCACGACACCGAACAGCGGGCCGAGCAACGCTCCGAGGCCGCCGAGGAAGTACACAATCACGAGGGGATTGTTGTACAGGTTCCACGGCAGGATGATCAGTCCGATCGTGCCGCTGACCCAGGCCGCCTTGCGGAAGTTCAGGTGCCTCGGGAAGAGGTTGGTCAGGGCGTAGACCGGGGCCACGAAGTTTGCCATCAGGTTCACGGCGATGGTCAGGATGAGCAGCGCGAGGCACGCCAGGACCAGGAACAAGGTGTTCGGTATGGTCTGGACAATGTCCGACGGGCTCTGGATGACCGTGCCGTTGATCTTGAACTGGCCGCCGGCCATGACCACCACAATGGCGCCGAAGAGGAGCATGTTGATGGGGATGCCCCAGAAGTTGCCGCGGACCACTGCCTTCTTGGAAACGGCGGACCGGGTGAAGTCGCAGAAGTTCAGGACGAAAGTTCCGTAGATGGACACCCACAGGGCGCCGCCGGCGAAGATGGTGCGCCACATGTCCGCCCCTTCGAGGGCGTTGTCCGAAGACCAGGCAATGGAGCCGCCGGCTTCGATGAAGATCCAGACGGCGATGGCCGCCATGGTCACCAGGATGATGGGCCCGGCAAAAGCCTCGTACTTGCGGATCATTTCCATGCCGAAGCTGACGATGATCAGCTGCACGATCCAGAGCAACACAAAGGCGGCCCAGCCCAGTGTGGACAGCCCCAGGATCGAGTTGGAGTCCAGCTCCTTCAGCGAAGGAACCATGGCCACGAGCATGACGCGAAGCACCACCGACGCCAGGTAGGTCTGGATGCCGAACCAGGCCACGGCCACGGCACCGCGCAGGAGGCTGGCAATCTGGGCTCCCCTGATGCCGAAGCTGATCCGGCTCATGACGGGGAACGGCACTCCGGTTTTGACGCCCATGAACCCGGAGAAGCTTAGGAGCCCGAACAGCAGGACGGCACCGACGCCGAGGGCCAGCAGGATCTGCCAGCCGCCGAGGCCCAGTGCGAAAAGCCCGATGGCGAAGGCATAGTTTCCAAGGCTGTGGACGTCGTTGGCCCACAGGGTGAAGATACTGTAGCTCGTCCAGCGGCGGCCTTCCCGCTTCGTCGGAGCAAGGTCGATGTTGTACAGGCTGGGGCTGATGGTGCGCCCGGACGCGGCGCTCGCTGTTTCACACAGGGCTTCGACGCCCGTTGCGGGATGGACCGGCTGGTCCGACAACTCTGTCGGGCCGGAATCCGTTTCGACGCCGACTGATGGGGTCGTCTGCATCTGGTTCTCCAGTTCTAGGGACGGTGATGGCGGAAGCCACTGCTTCCGAGAGAGTAATTCCACAAGATGGAAATTTGGTTTTGAGGAGTGGAATAACTTTATGACCTGGGTCACCTTATGGTCAAGGGCGTCGCGGCGCATCAGACTGTCACAATCCGTCCGCAGGAGCTTTCCCCCTGCCCCGGAGTCAGCATCGCACAGCCGCCTTGACCGCCCGGCCGCTTCTGCATAATCTCGAATGGCAAGAATGTTTTCTCACAATACGAAAACTTAGAGCCCAGACATTCAAAGATGAAAAGAGGCTGCCATGGCTGCAGGAGAAGATACCTCCCATATCCTCAGCGGGTTGACTAACCAGCTGCCTGATCGTGATCCGGAAGAGACCGCCGAATGGATTGAGTCCCTGGATACGCTGATCAGGGAACAGGGCACCGAGCGTGCCCAGTACATCATGCGCAGTCTCCTGCAGCGTGCCGGCGCCCAGAGCGTCGGGGTTCCGATGGTCACCACCACGGACTATGTGAACACCATTCCCGCGGACCAGGAAGCACCGTTCCCGGGCAACGAGGAATACGAGCGGCGCTACCGGGCGTACATGCGCTGGAACGCCGCGGTCATGGTGCACCGGTCCCAGCGCCCGAACATCGGGGTCGGCGGGCACATCTCCACCTATGCCGGGGCCGCGACCCTGTACGAGGTCGGGTTCAACCACTTCTTCCGCGGCAAGGACCACCCCGGCGGCGGGGACCAGGTCTTCTTCCAGGGCCACGCCTCCCCGGGCATGTACGCCCGGGCGTTCATGGAAGGACGCCTGACCGAGGAGGACCTGGACGGGTTCCGGCAGGAAAAGTCCAAGGCCGGCCACGCCCTGTCCTCCTACCCGCACCCGCGGCTGATGCCCGGGTTCTGGGAATTCCCCACCGTGTCCATGGGCATCGGGCCGATGAACGCGATCTACCAGGCCCAGTCCAACCGGTACCTGCACAACCGCGGCCTGAAAGACACCTCCGACCAGCAGGTCTGGGCGTTCCTGGGCGACGGGGAAATGGACGAGCCCGAGTCCCGCGGCCTGCTCCAGCTCGCCGCGAACGAGAACCTGGACAACCTGAACTTCGTGATCAACTGCAACCTCCAGCGCCTGGACGGGCCGGTGCGCGGCAACGGGAAGATCATGCAGGAACTCGAAGCGTTCTTCCGCGGCGCGGGCTGGAACGTCATCAAGGTCGTCTGGGGCCGGGAATGGGATGACCTCCTGGCCAAGGACAACGACGGGTCCCTGGTGAAGATCATGAACGAGACCCCGGACGGGGACTACCAGACCTACAAGGCCGAATCCGGCGGGTTCGTCCGCGAACACTTCTTCGGGAAGACCCCGCAGACCAAGGACATGGTCGCGGACCTGAGCGATGACCAGATCTGGAACCTCAAGCGCGGCGGCCACGACTACCGCAAGGTCTACGCCGCGTACAAGGCAGCCACCGAATTCAAGGGCAAACCCACCGTCATCCTGGCCAAAACGGTCAAGGGCTACGGCCTCGGCCCGCACTTCGAAGGCCGCAACGCCACACACCAGATGAAGAAACTCACCCTCGACGACCTCAAGGAATTCAGGGACTACCTAAGGATCCCCATTTCCGACGCCCGGCTGGAGGAGGACCCGTACAGCCCGCCGTACTTCCACCCCGGCAACGATGCGCCGGAGATCGCCTACCTCCTCGAGCGCCGCGCGGCACTCGGCGGCTACACGCCCGAGCGCCGGCCCGACCACAAGGCCATTGAACTACCCGAAGCCAAGACCTTCGACGTCGCCAAGCGCGGCACCGGAAAGCAGCAGGCCGCCACCACCATGGCCTTCGTCAGGCTCCTGAAGGACCTGCTCCGCGACAAGAAGTTCGGGCACCGGATTGTTCCGATCGTGCCGGACGAATCCCGCACATTCGGCATGGACGCGTTCTTCCCCACGGCCAAGATCTACAACCCGGGCGGCCAGAACTACCTCTCCGTGGACCGGGACCTGGTCCTGGCCTACAAGGAATCCGCCCAGGGCCAGCTGATCCACCCCGGCATCAACGAAGCCGGCGCCGTCGCAGCCTTCACCGCCGCCGGCACCGCCTACGCCACCCACGGCGTCCCGCTGATCCCGGTCTACGTGTTCTACTCCATGTTCGGCTTCCAGCGCACCGGCGACGCCTTCTGGGCCGCCGCGGACCAAATGACCCGCGGCTTCATCATCGGCGCCACCGCAGGCCGGACCACCCTCACCGGCGAAGGACTCCAGCACGCCGACGGCCACTCCCCCATCCTCGCCGCCACCAACCCGGCCGTCGTCACCTACGACCCCGCCTACGGCTACGAAATGGGCCACATCATCCGCGACGGCATCGAGCGGATGTACGGACCGGGGGCCGCAAGCGGCGAAGGAACCGGAGCTGCATCCGATAAAAACCTGATGTACTACCTCACCGTCTACAACGAACCCATCACCCAGCCCAACGAGCCTGAGAACCTCGACGTCAACGGTGTACTGAAAGGCATCTACCGGGTATCGGCGTCGGGTGCGGAAGGTCCCAAGAGCCAGATCCTGGCCTCGGGCGTTTCGGTGCCCTGGGCGCTGGAAGCCCAGCGGATCCTGGCCGAGGACTGGGGTGTCTCCGCGGACGTCTGGTCCGTCACGTCATGGAATGAACTTCGCCGCGACGGCCTCGCCGCCGAGGAGGAAGCCTTCCTGAACCCCGGCGAACCGGCCCGGATTCCGTTTGTGGCCCAGCAATTGGCTGATGCGCAAGGCCCGGTCGTTGCGGTCTCGGACTACATGAAGGCCGTCCCGGACCAGATCCGCCAGTTCCTCCCGAACCAGTTCGCCTCGCTCGGCGCGGACGGCTTCGGCTTCTCCGACACCCGCGCCGCAGCGCGCCGCTTCTTCAAGAACGACACCCACTCCATCGTGGTGAAGACGCTGCAAATGCTCGCGGCGAGGGGCGACGTGGAGGAGGGGGCGCCGTCGTACGCCATGGACCGCTACAAACTCCTGGACGTGAACGCCGGAACCACCGGAGGAGCCGGCGGCGACGCCTGACCGCCTCATCGATACAACAGCTGACGGCAGTGTTCCGCACGGAACACTGCCGTCAACTGTCATGTGGCTGGATAGGCTGGAGCGATGGCTGACTTACGGGAACGGAGTACGACGGCGGTGCTGCTCGCCGCCGGCGCGGGCACCCGTTTGGGGCGGGGCCCCAAGGCCCTGCTGCCGTTCCGCGGCCGCACCCTGGTGGACGTGATCGCCGGGGTGCTGCTCGACGGCGGATGCCGCGACGTCGTGATCGTCCTCGGGGCCGACGCGGTCCGGGTCCGCGAAACCGCCGACCTGGCCCCGTACACCGTCGTCCATAACCCGGACTGGCAGTCCGGGATGGGCGGTTCGTTCCGGCTGGGAGTTGCCGCAGCGGCAGCTGACGACCATGTGCTGGTCGCGCTGGTGGACCAGCCCGGTCTGACTCCGGAAACCGTGTCCCGGCTCCTGGCAGCCCACGCGCCCGGCCGGGTGACTGCCGCCGCCTACCGCGGTGAGGACGGTGTCCTCCGGCGCGGCCATCCGCTGCTGCTGGACGCCGGCCTGCGAGCCGACGCGGCTGAATCAGCAACAGGCGACGCCGGAGCCCGTCATTTCCTGCAGGCCCACCCCGAGCTCATCGATCTGGTGGACTGCAGCGACCAGTCCGGCGGCGGGGACCTCGACACCCCTGAGCAGCTGGGGCTTCTCGGCTAGCGGCTCACGGCCGCATTCCCGCTGCGAGCAACTCCTCCAGTCCGCGTTTGAAGCCGGACCGGCCGCCATGGGCGGGATGCCTGATCTTCGGCACGTCCAGGCCGCTCCGGTGCAGGCTGCGGTGCGCCACATTGCCTACGGCCACCACGGTTTCGATCGGAAAGAGCTCAGTCAGTGCCTGCCAAAAAGGAGTCCCGAGTGCTGCCTCGGCCGGCTTCGGTGTGCGGTTGGACAACGGACGCCCCGGCACGTGCGTATGCCACGGGCAGGCGCTCCACAGCAGGGGCAGGACTTCCAGCTCGGCCAGGACCTGCCACATGACTGTTGCGGTGGGCTCGGCTGCGACGCCGGCTGCTTCAGCCGGCAGCACATATCCCTTGCCCGGCCCGAACAGGCCAAAGCTGTTGGGCGGACCCTCAAACATGGTGCGGTTGGTAAAGGGAACACCGGTAACCCTCATGCCCCTGAAGCCGGGGGCCTCCCCCACCAGCAGCACTTTCGGGGATCGGTCCAGCATTTCCTGCAGGTAGATCCCCAGGTTCCGCCGGCGCTGCGCATTTTCCGGGACGGCGTGGTCGAAGAAGTTGTTGCACCCCGGCCCTGTTGCCACGGCCGCGAGCCGCTCGATGAAGGCATCGATTGCCGATGAAGTCATTCCATGCCCGTTTCCCTTGGCAGCTGGTCGGGCATCCAGAATATCCGGGCCGCCGCCGTAGCATGGGGGCATGACGGATATGACCATCTTCACGGTGGGGCACTCCACTCATGCCATCGACGAATTCGTCGGCATCCTCAAGGCCCACGGCATCAAGAAGCTGATCGACGTGCGCACCGTCGCGAAGTCGCGGCACAATCCGCAGTTCAACGAGGGCGCCCTGGCGGCGAGCGTGCGCGCCAGCGGGATCACCTACCGGCGGATGGAATCCCTTGGCGGACTGCGGCACGCCCGGAAAGACAGCTCCAACGGCGCCTGGCGGAACGCGTCTTTCCGGGGGTACGCGGACTACATGCAGACCGAAGAGTTCTCGTCAGCGATCGATCAGCTGATGGAACGCGGGCGCACCAACAACGCGGCGATCATGTGCGCTGAGGCGGTCCCGTGGCGCTGCCACCGCTCATTGATCGGTGACGCACTCCTGGTCCGCAACGTCCAGGTGCTGGACATCATTACCCAAAAGTCCGCCAAACCCCACACCCTGACTTCGTTTGCACGCGTCGAGGGAGAGCGGGTGTGGTATCCGGCGGACTAACGAGCTGTCCGTTCCAGGACGGCGGCCACTTGCTCGGCAGCTGCCGGGTCGGCCCGGGCCAGGCGTGCCTTCTTGAGGTTTTCCCGCACGATCCAGCGCACATCCTTGTCGTCGCTGGCCGCCCACCTTTCCAGCCGGCGGAAGCCCTCCGCCGGTGACGCCGCAATGGCAACACTCCAGCAGTACCCCAGCCCCTGCCGCAGCACGCGGAACTCTTCGGCACGCCGGGACTGGGGCCCCAGGCCCTGGACTGACGCCGTGATCCGGTCCAGGACCTCCACCGCCCGGCGGGCATCGTCCGGATTGGCGAGCAGCCGGGGTTCACAGATACCGGCCGCCACGGCGCGCTGCACCAGTAGCGGGCCATCCACCCAGTCACCGGTTACGGCCCACAATGCCGGCATGTCCGCATCGCCGAGTCGCTGCAGGGCCATCGCCACACCCTCGCGCACCCGCCAGCGGGAATCCGCTGCCAGCGACCTCAACACTTCCGCAGCCTGCGGCTCGCCGTCGGCAAGTAAACGGCCAAAGCCGACGGCGCCGCAGGTGGCCAGGAATTCGTCCTGGCTCTCCGCGCACCTTCGGATCAGGGCGGGGTCAGCCACGTCGGCGAATGCCTCCGCAAGTTCTATGTTGCCGCGGGGGCCGGGAAGGCCGGATTCGTGGTTAAGGTAGGCCACCAACTGGTCAGCGGGGAGCGACTCCAGCACCGCCCTGTAATCCGAACGCTTGGTCATCGGCCAATTTCCCCGCTCCCGAAGTGCCCCTGACCGTCAAGGAATCCTGCGCGCTACCAGCGCGGGTGGATCGATTCGCGGAAGTAGCGGTCGTAGATTTCGTGGACACCGACGTCGAACGTGGCATCGATGCCGCTGACATCCGCAGCTGCAGCGTTGGAGCGCGCCTGGTCCACGTTGCGTGCACCCGGGATCACCGTGCTGACCCCGTTCTGAGCCGTGATCCAGGCGATGGCCGCCTGTGCGGTGCTGACGCCGTCGGGCACCAGTTCCTCGAACTCGGCCACGGCTTTGAGGCCCTGCCCGAAGTCCACGCCGGAGAAGGTCTCCCCGACGTCGAACGCAGAGCCGGTGCGGTTGTAATTCCGGTGGTCGTTCTCCGCGAAGGAGGTATCCTCGGTGTATTTTCCGGAGAGCAGCCCGGAAGCGAGCGGCACGCGGGCGATGATGCCCACCCCGGCAGCCTCCGCCGCGGGCAGCACGTCGTCCAGCGGCTTGAGCCGGAAAGCGTTAAGGATGATCTGCACGGTGGCAGTGCCCTGGTGGCGCATGGCTTCAAGGGCTTCGTCGGTACGCTCCACGCTGACGCCGTAGTTACGGATGGCCCCCTCGGCCACCAGGGTGTCCAGCGCATCGTAGACTTCCGCGTTGCTGTACACAGCGGTGGGCGGGCAGTGGAGCTGGACCAGGTCCAGCTGGTCCACGCCCAGGTTCCGCCTGGACCGGTCCGTCCACTCGCGGAAGTTGGCCAGGTTGTAGTTCTCCGGCCGCTGCTCCATCCGGCGGCCCATCTTTGTGGCCACCGTGATGTCCAGGCCCGGGTTATCGGCCAGGAACGCGCCGATGGCCTGCTCGCTGCGGCCGTCGCCATAAACGTCTGCAGTATCGAAGAACGTGACGCCCTCTTCCACGGATGCAGCCAGGATGGCCTGCGCCTGCGCAGGGTCCACGTTGCCCCAGTCCGCGCCAAGCTGCCAGGTCCCCAGGCCAACAATGGAGACGTTCCGTCCGGTCTTGCCCAATATTCGCTTTTCCATCATCCGACTATAGGCCGTTAGCGCTCTCAAATCGCGAGGCGACGCCTGCTTCCTTCAGACCAAGGTAGATCTTGTCCCTGGCGATGGGCAGCTCGGCGAACCTCACTCCGGTGGCGTTCCGGATGGCATTGGCGAGCGCCGGCGCCACCGGGTTGAACGGGCTTTCGCTCATCGATTTCGCCCCCAGCGGGCCCAGTTTGTCGCTGGTCTCGGCGAAATAGACCTCGCTGCGGGGCACGTCCGCGAAAGTGGGGATGTGGTACTGCCGCAGGATGTCCGTGGTGACCTTTCCGCCGGCGTCCACCTTCACTTCCTCGTACAGCGCAGCGCCGAGGGCCTGCGCGATCCCGCCTTCGATCTGCCCGCGGCACTGCCGCGGGTTGACCACCACGCCGGCGTCGGCGGCCTGGACGCTCTGCAGGATCTTCAGTTCGCCGGTGCCCGTATTTACGGCCACGCGGAAGCCCTGGACATTGAATGCCACCGAGCGCGGCGTGCCGCCCCAGTGTCCCTCGGTGGCGAGTTCGACGCCGGCGGCCTCGGCGGCGTCGAAAATTTCCGTCAGCGGCACCCGCGTTCCTTCGCACACCACAGCGTCATCCTCCAGCACGCAGCCGGAGGACTGGACCTGACGGATGCCGGCAGCGAACGCCCGGATCCGGATGGCGAGCTCTTCGGCCGCGGCCAGCGTGGCCTTGCCTGCCACCACGGTTCCGGCCGAGCCGAACGCGCCGGTATCGTGCTGCACCAGGTCCGTGTCCGACTGCCGCACCGTGATGCGCCCCGCCGTCGTGGACAGCGCGGTGGCCGCGAGCTGCGCATGGACGGTGGTGGTGCCGTTGCCGAATTCGGCGGTCCCGACGTCGGCAGCGTACGTTCCGTCCGGAAGGAGCCGGAGCTTTGAGTGGGCAAAGTGGCCGCGCGGCGGGACGGTGTCGATCATGGACAGCGCGGTCCCCTCGCCCGTGACCCAGTCCGGGCCCAGGTCGTCCAGTCCGGCGGCACGGTACCGTTCCAACCCGCGGGCCAGGGCACCCTGCACCAGCCGCGTGCACTGGTCCAGCCCGTAGCTGCCATAGTGCACGTCTTCCTCGGGCTCGGGATGCGTGGAGAGCATGTCGTCGCCCTCCAGGACCATGTTGCGGCGGCGGAACTCCAGCGGATCCATCCCGATCCCGGCGGCCAGCTCGTCAATGCCGGATTCGATGGCGAAGATCATCTGGCTGAGGCCGTAGCCCCGGAACGCGCCCGACGGGACTGTGTTGGTGTACACGGCGTGGGCGTCCACTTTCTTGTTGGCGCACTTGTACACGCCGAGTGATTCGCCGCAGCCGTGGAACATCACGCCCGGGGCATGGTTGCCGTAGGCGCCCGTGTTGGTGAGCACGTCCAGCTGCAGCGCGGTGACCCTGCCGTCCCTGCTGGCGCCGGCCTTGAGGTGGATGGTGAACGGGTGCCGGGTGGTGGCGGCCGTGAACTGCTCCGTCCGGGTGAATTCGAGCTGCACCGGCCGCTTCAGCTTCATCGCAGCCAGTGCCACCACGTCCTCCGTGAGCACCTCCTGCTTGCCGCCGAAGCCGCCGCCCACGCGGCCGGCCACCACGCGGATCTGTTCTTCCGGGATATCGAAGACCCGGGACAGGGTGCGCCGGACCAGGAACGGGACCTGGCTGGAGGTGCGGACCTGCAGCCGGCCTTCCCCGTCCACGGATGCGATCGCGGCGTGCGTCTCCAGTGCGGTGTGCTGCACCCGCTGGGTCCGGTATGTCTGTTCGTGGATGAAGTCGGCCTCGGCGAACCCGGCTGCCACGCTGCCGAGTTCCGAATGCAGCTCTGCCACGACGTTCTGCCCGGGCCGGCTGATGCGGGCCGTGACCGCGTCCTTTTCCCCGTGGATCGCGGGGGCACCGGGGCGCATCGCGTCCTCGGGGGTGAAGACGGCGTCGAGCACCTCGTACTCGACTGTGAGGGCGCGGACGCCGGCTTCCGCCGCCGCCACGGATTCGGCGACGACGGCGGCCACCTTCTGTCCGATGAACCGCACGACGTTGTCCAGGACGCGGGTATCGTCCGGATCGTCGGTGTAAAGCTCGTGCTGGGCGGTCGAGAAAAGCTGCGCCGGAGCGTCCTCGTGGGTGAGGACGGCCACGACGCCCGGAACCTGCAGGGCCGCGCCCGAGTCAATGGAGACGACCCGCGCATGGGCGTGGGGTGACCGCAGGAGCTTCAGGTGCAGCAGCCCTTGCAGCTCCTCTGCCGGAACGTCCAGGGTATAGCGGGCTTTCCCGGTGACCACCGCAAGGCTGGCAGGGGCGGGAACGTCGTCTCCGAGCTGGCCCGGCTTGGGCTCGGGCTGGCCTTCGCCGGCGATGCCCGAACCCGGGCCCCTGGGGTCCGGGTGTCCTTCCTGGCCGCACACGGCATCCTCGATGGCCCGGTAGCCGGTGCAGCGACACAGGTTTCCCTTGAGGTTCCGGGGCAGGTTTTCCTTCTGCTCCTCGTCGAACGTGGCCGCCGTCATCACCATGCCGGCGGTGCAGAATCCGCACTGGAATCCCTGGCGGTCCAGGAACTGCTGCTGCATCGGGTGGAGGGCGCCGGCAGTTCCACAGGTGCCGGCCAGGCCCTCGACCGTGGTGACGGAGTGCCCTTCGGCCCGAACGGCCGGGTAGATGCAGCTGTGCACGGGAGTGCCGTCCACGTGCACGGTGCAGGCACCGCAATCGCCGCCGTCGCAGCCCTTCTTGACGCCGAAGTTGCCCTGTTCGCGCAGGAAGGTGCGCAGGCACTGGCCGGGGCGCGGCGCGGCTTCGGCCTGGACGCCGTTGATTTCAATGGCGCGGGTGGTGTCGTTGGCCATGCTCAGGCCCCTTCCTGCAGAGGCGAAGCCTGCGGTGAAGACGTTTGCTGTGGTGAACCGTGCTGTGGTGATTTTCGCTGCGGCGGCCAGAAATCCCCGGAGACACGGACCGGCGGAACCCCGGCAGGGGCTGCCAGCTCTGCCCGGATTTCCTCGGCAAGCCGGTACGTCATGTCCTTCCGCCAGGCGGGCAGGCCGTGGATGTCATCGTGGTAGAGCTCCGCCGGAATGGCGGCGTCGAGCGCGTCTACGAGGGAAGCCGCGGACACCGCCGCGGTGGCCGGAAAGCGCAGCTGCACGGGGCGTTTGGTGGCGGCCGTGACGGTCAGGACCAGGGTGCCGTCGTCGTCGAGCCTTCCGAGCAGCAGCACCCCAGACCGTCCCAGGTTGCTCAGCGACAGCCGGCGGAAAGCCACCCGGGCGGCAAGGGCCGACGGCGGAAGGTGGACTTTGCGGAGGAGCTCGCCAGGTGCCAGGCAGTTGCGCCCGTCCCCCGTGACGAACTCCGCCACCGGGACGGTCCGGCTGGCGCCGTCCGCCCCGAGCACCGTGGCCACTCCGTCGAGGGCGGCGCAGAGCGAGGTCATGGGGCCGGCGGGCAGCGCGGTGCAGAGATTGCCGCCCACGGTGGACATGTTCCACACCTTGAAGGAGGCCACGAAGGAGTCGCAGCAGGGGCGGATGAGGTCCAAGGCGGGCCAGGCAGTGTCCTGGTCCGCCGCGGCAGCGGACCCGGGCAGGGCGTACAGCTCCGCCACCGTGCAGGTCGCCGCGAGCTCGATGCCCGCGTCCGTCACCGTGACGGCGGGCCAGCCGGCGGAGCCGAGGTCCAGCAGACGGCGGAGCGGTTCTTTGCCGAAGGCAAGGCTTCCGTAGGAGAAGAGCACCGTTCCGCCGGCCAGCCAGGCATCGCCGTCGCGCCATTCGGCCGGGTCCTCGGTGCGGACCACGGCGTCGATGGTGTTCATGTCCATGGGGTCTCCTGGTGTTGCGCGGTGTTGACGTTGTCAATGGGCCCGGTTTCGTGAACGGGGCCGGTCCTGTGAATGGGGCCTGCGCCGTCTTTCAGCGACGCCGCCAGCACGGAGGCACCGGCCGAGCGGCTGCGGCTGGCCACGAGTTCGGCGGTGATGGACACGGCCACTTCGGCCGGGGTCACGGCGCCGAGGTCCAGCCCGATGGGTGAATGTAGCCGGGACAGGTCTTCGGGGCCTACCCCGGCGGCAAGCAGTGCATCGACGCGTTGCCGGTGGCTGCGCCGCGATCCCATGGCGCCCACATAGGCGAGGTCAAGCCCCAGCGCGGTGTGCAGCAGCGGGATGTCGAACTTGGGATCGTGGGTCAGGACGCACGCCACGGTACGGGCGTCGATGCGCCCTGCCGAAGCTTCCTCGGCCAGGTAGCGGTGCGGCCAGGCAGTGACCACCTGGTCCGCCCCGGCAAACCGTGACTGGCCGGCGAAGGCCGGGCGGGCGTCGCAGAGGGTCACGTGGTAGCCCAGCAGTTGGGCGGCGGGCAGCAGGGCGGCGCCGAAGTCGTTGGCTCCGAAGATCAGCAGCCGCGCAGGGGGCAGCCGGCTCTCTACGAGGAGTGTGACGGGTTCCGCTACGGTGGCCGGGCTGGTTGGGGCGTTAGGCGGCACGGCTGCGCCGGAAAGGCAGCCTTCCGGCGGGGCGAGCCGGACCAGGCCCGTGCGGCCGCCGCGCAGCAGGGGTTCCAGCTGGGCGGCGGCCGCCAGCATCAGATGCCCGGCCGCGGGTGCTCCCAGCCCGGGCAGGCCCAGCAGCGCCGCGAGTTCCGTGGAATGCTCCGCCTGGAAACTTGCCGGGTCCGGAATCACGACGGCGCCGCCCCCGTGGGCGTCCACCCTGCGGATGAGTGCGAGTGCGCTGGCGGATCCCTGACCGGCAAGGAGCCGCAGGCTTTCCAGCCGGAGCGCGCCGGGCGCCGTGCCCAGGGGTTCGATATGGATCTCCAGCTCTCCCCCGCAGGTGAGCCCGACGGCGAACGCGTCCTCCGCGCTGTAGCCGAAAAACTCGCGGCGTGTGCCGCCGTCGTGCATTGCCGCCAGCGCCGCCTCCACGACGGCGCCCTCAACGCAGCCGCCGGACAGGCTCCCCAGGACGTCGCCGGCCTCGGACACCAGCATGGAGGTGCCCAAGGGCCGGGGTACGGATCCGCCGGCCCCCACCACGGTTGCCAGTGCGCAGCGCTGCCCGGTGGCGGCGGGCCGCCATTCCTTCAGTGAAGGCATCAGATCCAACATTGCTGCACTCCCTTTTCCTGTGCGGCGATGGTGTCCATATTCTCGTTCCTATCGTGCGCCGGGGGAAGCACCGGCAGTTGTGGCGCCTGCGTCAGTTTCATTGCACTCTGTGGGTTGCCGTTGTTGAACAGCCGGGTAGTGAACCAGCGGTTTGGTGGACCGGGGCCGGCCCCATCTGCCTGCCCCGGTCCGGTCTATGTGGTCCCTACGGGGGGGGTCCTATGCGCCCAGCAGCGCGTTGATGGGACCGCGGGCAAAGTAGATCAGGAAGCCGGCCGTGACCACCCACATCAGCGGGTGCACCTTCCGGATCCTGCCGGAGCAGGCACTGATGACCGCCCAGGAGATGAAGCCCACGCCGATGCCGTTGGCGATGGAATAGCTCAGCGGCATGGTGACGATGGTCAGGAAGGCGGGCAGTGCCACGGAGAACTTGCTGAACTTGATCTCGCGGATCTGGGCCATCATCATTGCGCCAACAACCACCAGCGCTGCCGCGGCCACTTCCAGCGGCACCACGGACGTGAGCGGCGTCAGGAACATCGAACCCAGGAACAACGCGCCGGTGACCACGGAGGCCAGACCCGTGCGGGCGCCTTCCCCGATGCCCGCGGCGGAGTCGATGTACACCGTGTTGGACGAACCTGACGTGGCACCGCCGGCCACGGCCCCCAGACCTTCGACGATGAAGGCGGACTTCAGCCGCGGGAACGTGCCGTCCTTGTGCGCCACTCCGGCGCTCCTGGCCAGGCCGGTCATGGTGCCCATGGCATCAAAGAAGTTGGTGAACACCAGCGTGAACACCAGCATGGTCGCCGCGAGGCCGCCGATCCGGCCGAAGGCGCCGAACAGGTCGAACTGCCCCACCAGGGAAAGGTCCGGGGCGGACACCAGGTGGCCGGAGAGGACAGGGGTGTTCAGGTGCCAGCCGCCGGGGTTGCTCGCGCTGCCGGGGCCGATCTTCATGACTGCCTCGACCACCGCGGCGAGTACGGTGGTCGCCACGATGCCGATCAGCAGGCCGCCCTGCACCTTGCGGGCCACAAGCACTCCCATGACGAGCAGGCCCACGATGAACACCAGGGTTGGAACCGACGTGATGGAACCGTTGTCGCCCAGCTGGACAGGGGGACCCGCCGTGGTGGCCCGGACAAATCCGGAATCCACGAATCCGATGAAGGCGATGAACAGCCCGATGCCCACCGTGATGGCGGCCTTCAGTTCCTTGGGCACGGCCCGGAAGATGGCGGTCCGTGCGCCGGTGACGCCGAAGAGGACGATCAGGATTCCGTTGATGACCACCAGGCCCATGGCCTCGGCCCAGGTGACCTCCTGGATCACGGCCACGGCCAGGAAGGAGTTGATGCCCAGCCCTGCCGCGAGCCCGAAGGGGAGGTTGGCGATCAGGCCGAACAGGATGGTCATGACGCCGGCGGTGAGGCCGGTGACGGCGCCCACCTGCGCTGCGGACAGCCAGCCCCCGGCAACGTCGGTGGGGGCATTGTCCGCGCTGAAACCACCCAGGATCAACGGGTTCAGGATGACGATGTAGGCCATGGTGAAGAAGGTGACCAGGCCGCCGCGAACCTCGCGGGCCACAGTGGAACCGCGCTTGGTGATTTCGAAGAAACGGTCCAGGAAAGCATTGGCTGGCTGCGGGCGCTTGGGTGCGGCCGGTTGCTGCCGCTCGTCGGAGGTAGTGTCCAGGATTGTCATCTCAGCCGCCGGCCCTAGTAGTCAATCCTGGAGTCGAGCGTGTTCCAGGTGTTGAAAGGTTCGAGGATCGGCGGTGCCTGTGGGTCGTCGAGTTCCAGCTTGGCCACCGGCATCAGCGCGTCGCGCCCGCCGTTTTCGAAGTACTCGTAGAAGACTGCGTCGTCGAAGCCAACGGAGGCGGCGTCGTGCCGGTCCGCTGCGAACACCACGCGCTCCACCCGCGCCCACAGTGCTGACGCCAGGCACATGGGGCACGGCTCGCAGCTCGTATAGAGGGTGGCGCCGGTGAGGTCGAAGGTGCCCAGCTCGCTGCAGGCACGGCGGATGGCCGTGACTTCGGCGTGGGCTGTGGGGTCGTTCGTTGCGGTGACGCGATTGACGCCGCCGAACGATTGTCCGTCTGCCGTGACAACGACGGCACCGAACGGGCCGCCGCTGTTAAGGACGTTGGCCGTGGCCAACCTGATTGATTTGGCCAGGTAATCCTGGGCCGTGACGGTGGTACTCATGATGCGACTCCCTTTGCTGGGAAGCCGGTACGCCGAGGTGGGACGAAAAGGCCAGATGCGACGGTTACCAGGCTTCAGCATGTGCTTTTGAAGGTTAAGTTGCGCCTGGTAGATAGCTTCCCCGGAGTCCGGGGGCCCGCCTTTGGCAAAATCGAGATTAGCACCTGAACGTGAGCTGCGCCATAGGTTTTGGAAAGTTAATTTCGTGATGTGAAATTGCGGCGGCCGGGCCGGTCGCCAGACGGGGCGCCACGTGCTGTCACAATCCAGTGCGTTGACGCGGCGCTTCCCGCCGTCCTACGCTGATGCCGAACCGGCGCTCGCCTTACCCGCGCCGGGAGCCTGGATCAGCAGACAGGCCCTCACTGAGCTGGCATTCCATCCGCACGCTCAGACAGGAATCCCGTTTATGGCTACCCACCGCTCCGCACACAGGCTCTGGATCCGGAATCCACTCGCAGCCTTCACCGCCAACAATCTTGATGCCACCGGCGGGATCGTGGTGGCCGGCGGCATCATCACGGAAGTCCTGGCCGCCGGCCAGCAGCCTTCCGCGCCCTGCCAGGAAACTTTCGAGGCCGGCAGCCACGTCCTGCTGCCGGGCCTGATCAACACCCACCACCACTTCTACCAAACACTCACGCGCGCCTGGGGTCCGGTGGCCAACGCCCCGCTGTTCCCGTGGCTGCAGAACCTGTACCCGGTCTGGGCCCGGCTCAAGCCGCGGGACCTGGAACTGGCTACCACCGTTGCACTCGCGGAACTGCTGCTCTCCGGCTGCACCACAGCCGCTGACCACCACTACCTCTTCCCCCAGGGCATGGAAGACGCCATCGACATCGAGGTCCGGGCGGTGCGGGAGCTCGGCATGCGGGCCACGCTCACCCGCGGCTCCATGACGCTCGGAGAGGACGACGGCGGCCTGCCGCCACAGTCCACCGTCCAGCAGCCGGACGTGATCCTGGCGGACAGCGAGCGGCTCATCCGGGAGTATCACGAACGCGGCGACGGCGCCGTCATCCAGGTTGCCCTGGCCCCGTGCTCGCCGTTCTCCGTGACCAAGGAGATCATGGCCGAGAGCGCCGCACTGGCCGAACGGCATGACGTCCGGCTGCACACGCACCTGGCTGAAACGCTGGACGAGGAAGACTTCTGCCGGAAGATGTTCGGCCTGCGCACGGTGGAATACCTGGAGAGCGTGGGCTGGCTCGGCAACCGGACCTGGCTGGGCCACGGCATCCATTTCAGCGATGCAGAGATCGCCGCGCTGGGAGCCGCGGGCACCGCCGTCGCGCACTGCCCCACGTCCAACATGCGGCTGGCCTCGGGCACTGCCCGGGTACTCGAACTGGAGGATGCCGGAGTGCCGGTGGGGCTGGGAGTGGACGGGTCGGCGTCGAACGACGCCTCGAACATGATCCTGGAGGCACGGCAGGCCCTGTACCTGCAGCGGCTGCGCTACGGGGCGCAGGTCCCGGTGGAGCGGGCGCTGGGCTGGGCGACCCGGGGATCGGCGGCGGTGCTGGGCCGCTCCGACCTGGGCCAGCTGGCACCCGGGATGCAGGCGGACCTGGCGTTGTTCCGGCTCGACGAGCTGCGGTTCTCCGGCAGCCACGACCCCCTCGCCGCGCTCCTGCTGTGCGGAGCGGACCGGGCCGACCGGGTGATGGTGGGCGGGCAGTGGCGCGTGGTGGACGGGCAGATCCCGGGCCTTGATGTTGCCGGGCTGATCGCGGAACACTCGGCCGCTGCACGGAAGCTGGTGAACGGGTAGCCATTTCCCGCCGTTTCGACGGTTCCCTGCGCCCACGACGTTCGGCGGCGTCGTGGGCGCAGGGAACCGTCGAAACGGGCCTATGCCCCGGCAGGTGTTCGTTGCTAGCGTGGCGGCATGAATCCGTCGAAGACGCCGGCCGAGATCCTC
Source organism: Arthrobacter sp. PvP103 (assembly GCF_017833075.1). Lineage (NCBI taxonomy): Bacteria > Bacillati > Actinomycetota > Actinomycetes > Micrococcales > Micrococcaceae > Arthrobacter > Arthrobacter sp. PvP103. The sequence goes on from NZ_JAFIBQ010000001.1 coordinate 1,584,256, forward strand.
GACATTTCCGGCACCGAGGTTCGCATCTCGAGTCCGGACAAGGTGGTTTTTCCCGAGCCCGGGCTGACGAAGCTCGACCTGGTGCGCTACTACCTCGCAGTCGCGGATGGTGCGCTGCGCGGCGCGGGCGGCCGGCCCATGGTGCTCAAGCGCTTCCCGAAGGGCATCGACGCCGAGCCGTTCTTCCAGAAGCGCGTGCCGGAAAACCACCCCGACTTCATCGAGACGGCAACACTGCACTATGCGTCCGGAACATCGGCCGAAGAGGCCGTGATCCGCGATGCCGCCGGCCTGGCGTGGGTGGTGAACCTTGGATGCCTCGACCTCAACCCCCATCCCGTACGCGCCGAGGACCTCGAGCACCCCGACGAGCTCCGGGTGGACCTCGATCCGATGCCGGGGGTCGACTGGTCGCAGATCGTCGACGTCGCGTATGTGGCACGGGAGGTCCTCGACGACACGGGACTGGTGGGGTGGCCGAAGACGAGCGGCTCGCGGGGACTCCATATCCTGGTGCGCATCGCGCCGCAGTGGTCGTACCGAGACGTGCGCCTCGCCGCCGAGACCCTCGCCCGCGAGGTGGAGAACCGCACTCCCGGCCTTGCCACGGCGCGTTGGTGGAAGGAGGAACGCGGCGAGAGTGTGTTCGTCGACTTCAACCAGAATGCCAAAGACCGCACCGTGGCCTCCGCATACTCGATCCGGCCCCTGCCCGATGCCCGGGTCTCGACGCCGCTCACCTGGGACGAGGTCCGCTCCACCCGGCCCGAACAGTTCACGGTGCCCACCGTACTCGGGCGCTTTGCAGAGGTGGGCGACCCGCACGCCGGCATCGACGACGCGGCCGGCAGCCTCGACGGGCTCCTCGCCCTGGCTGCCAAGCTCGGCCCCGCCGAGAAGCCGCCGCGCGGCGGCGACGGCTCCGGCCGCCGGCAGTCGGTGATGCCGCTGATCGAGGTGGCCCGCACCAGGACCAGACCCGAGGCGCTCGCGGCACTCGACGAGTGGAAGTCCCGGCATGCGGACCTCGTCCCGGCCCTGCACCCGGCCGATGTCCTCGTCGACGGAATGCGCGGATCGAGCTCGCTCTGGTACAGGGTGCGGGTGAACCTGCAACACATCCCCGAAGCGGAGCGTCCAGCGCAGGAGGAGCTCATCGCCGACTATGACCCCTGGGCCGGCAGGGAATGGCCGGGGCGCCCGGGGGCCTGACGCCGGCGACACGCAAAGCGCCCGGCGACACGCAAAAGGCCTGGCGACACGCAAAGTGTCCGGCGACACGCAAAAGGCCTGGCGACACCCGGATTCGGGTGTCGCCAGGCCTTTTGGGCGTCGTCAGCGAAGAAGCGTGTCGTCAGCCTCGTTGCGACCGTTGGCCGCCGAAGCCCGGCAGGCCGTGGACCCAGCGCGAGAAGCGGCCCGGGACGTGCTCCCGGTCTGCAGGCAGGTAGAAGTCCGGATCCGTTCCGCCTCCGAGGGGGAGGTAGAACTCCGGGACTGAAGGTGCCGCCGTCGGTGCCGGTGCAACCGGCGTTGTGTCCTGCTGGTACATCTGATCCTCCTCCAAGGCGATTTGGTTAAGCTCTCAACTTCCACAAAATGGAAAATAACTTTTGCTATGTGAAATAGCGTAGAGCGCTGCCCGGTATTCGTCAATGGTCCGGGAGGCCGCCGGTCACAATCTGATTTTTCAGCTAGTGATGTACACCACGGCGATGCTCGGCTACGCTTTAAGTCAACTCGTGGCGTAGGTCACGTAACCTGGGAGCAGCAGGCAGGGTCGTAATGAGCTGGCGTCATTGGATGCCGGCTCTTTTTTGTTGGGTCGGCTCCATCAGAAACGCGTGTGTAACACGCGCTTAATTTCAATGATGGAACCTAGGTTCCACATCACGGAAGTTGGGAATAGACCATGAGCAGCAAAATCATCCTCGGCCAGAACCAGTACGGCAAGGCCGAAGTCCGGGTCGTCAAGATCACCAGGGACACCGACCGCCACGAGATCGAAGACCTGAACGTCACCTCGCAGCTCCGCGGGGACTTCGCCGCCGCGCACCTCCAGGGCGACAACAGCCACGTCGTTGCCACGGACACGCAGAAGAACACCATCTATGCGTTTGCCCGTGAAGGCGTCGGTTCGCCGGAGGCCTTCCTCCTGCGACTGGGCGAGCACTTCACCTCCAGCTTCGACTGGGTCACGGGCGGCCGCTGGGAAGCCGAGTCCTACAGCTGGGATCGGATCCAGGCCCACGGAGCCGAGCACGACCACTCCTTCGTGCGTAACGGCCAGGAAGTCCGCACTGCGGTGCTGGTCCGCGACGGCGCGGCCGCTCACCTCATCTCCGGCCTGAAGGACCTCACCGTCCTCAAGTCCACCCAGTCCGGCTTCGTCGGCTACCCGCGGGACAAGTACACCACCCTTCCGGAAACCACTGACCGCATCCTGGCTACGGACGTTTCCGCCCGCTGGCGCTTCAACGCCAACACGGACTTCAGCGCGCTCGACTTCAACAAGAGCTACGAGGACGTCAAGAGCCTGTTGCTGGAGGGTTTCACCGAAAAGTACTCCCACGCCCTGCAGCAGACCCTGTTCGACATGGGCGCCAAGGTACTGGAAGCGCACAGCGAGATCGACGAGATCAAGTTCTCGATGCCCAACAAGCACCACTTCCTGGTGGACCTCTCACCGTTCGGCCTCGACAACCCCAACGAGGTCTTCTTTGCCGCGGACCGTCCGTACGGCCTGATCGAGGCCACGGTCCAGCGCGAGGACGCCACCCCGGCGGACATCGCCTGGTCCGGCATCGCCGGCTTCTGCTAGACCGCACTTAGCGGCCCGCGCCGGTGGTTGAGCCGGGCCCCGCCTGACGGGTTCCCTGACCGAGCTTGCGAGGTCAGGGGGCAGGCGGGGCCCGACATCCCCGGGTCTCGCGAGTCTCGACCACCGGGCACCTCCCGGCCTCACTCCCCAGCTCGACCACCCGGGCCACCAACGATTCAAAACTGTTAGCCAGACACCGTTAGCCAGACAAAGACGTCTGCCATGAACACCAAGAAAGTCTGCCATGAACACCAAGAAGAAATCGGCCGCCGCAGCCGCAGCCGGCCGCAAGAAGTCCGACCGCCCCGAAGACCAGCGGCTGCCCCTCGGAAGCACCTTCGCCTACGGCTTCCAGCACGTCCTCACCATGTATGGCGGCATCATCGCCCCGCCGCTGATCATCGGCGCAGCCGCCGGCATGTCTTCGCAGGACATTGGCCTGCTGATCGCCGCCTGCCTGTTTGTGGGCGGCCTTGCCACCATCCTGCAGACCATCGGCATTCCGTTTTTCGGGTCGAAGCTCCCGCTGGTCCAGGGCGTCTCCTTCGCCGGCGTTTCCACCATGGTGGCGATCGTCCACGGCGGCGGCGGTATCCAGGCGGTCTTTGGCTCGGTGATTGCCGCTTCGCTGATCGGCCTGCTCATCACTCCACTGTTTTCCAAGATCATCCGGTTCTTCCCGCCGGTGGTGACGGGCACAGTAATCACCACCATCGGGCTGACCCTCATGCCGGTCGCGGCCAACTGGGCCATGGGCGGCAACAACAAGGCCCCGAACTACGGCAGCATGGCCAACATCGGCCTGGCCGCGGCCACCATGGCGATCGTGCTGCTCCTGAGCAAGGTGGGCAACGCGGCAATCTCGAGGCTTTCCATCCTGCTGGCGATGGTGCTCGGCACGGTGATTGCCTTCGCCTTCGGCATGGCTGATTTCTCCAAGGTGGGCCAGGGCGAAATCGTGGCGTTCCCCACCCCGTTCGCGTTCGGGCCGCCCACTTTCGAGCTCGCGGCGATCATCTCCATGCTGATCGTCATCCTGGTCACGCTCACCGAGACCTCGGCGGACATCATCGCAGTCGGCGAGATCGTGGGCACCAAGGTTGACTCCAAGCGCATCGGCGACGGCCTGCGGGCCGATATGCTCTCCAGCGCCATCTCCCCGCTGTTCAACTCCTTCACCCAGAGCGCTTTTGCCCAGAACGTTGGCCTCGTGGCCATCACCGGGGTCAAGAGCCGCTTCGTGGTGAGCGCCGGCGGACTCATCCTGGTGATCCTCGGCCTGCTGCCGGTGCTTGGCCGCGTGGTCGCAGCGGTGCCGACGCCCGTCCTGGGCGGCGCCGGCGTCGTTCTCTTTGGAACCGTTGCCGCAAGCGGCATCCGGACACTCGCCAAAGTGGAATACAAGAACAACATGAACCTGATCATCGTGGCGGCGTCCATTGGTTTCGGCATGATCCCCATCGCCGCGCCTGCGTTCTACGACAAGTTCCCGTCCTGGTTCGGCACCATCTTCCACTCGGGCATCAGCTCGGCCGCCGTGATGGCCATCCTGCTGAACCTGCTCTTCAACCACCTCAAGGCCGGCAACTCAGAGAACCAGTCCGTCTTCGTGGCGGGAACCGGACGGGTTGTCCGCGAAGAGGACCTGAAATGCCTGGCCGACGGCGACCGTTACGAAGGCGGGAAGCTGATCGACTGCGACGGCAAGGAAGTCCCGGTGGAGTCGGCGTCGAAATCTGACCACTAAGCCCGCAGACCGGCACAACAAGCGCGAACGGACAGTTGGGGCCCCTTTCCCACAGGGGCCCCACTGTCCGTTCGCGCTTCTGCGTCGCTGATCCATGCCACCGGGTCCCCGCTGTGAGACGGTTGTTTCATGAGGATCGATGAACGAATCGAACGGCACTATGCGGAGCTGGGCCCGCAGGAACAAAAGGCGGCAGACACGCTCCTGGACCGCCTCGGCGACCTCGCCATGTACAACGCCGCCGAACTTGCCAGGCTCAGCGGCGTTTCCAAAGCCACCATGAGCCGGCTGTTCCGCCGCCTCGGCTTCGAGGATTTCAACGAGGTCAAGGAACATACCCGGTCCATCCGTTCCAGCGGCATGCCGCTGGGTCCGCAGTCGTCCGACGGCGGCCTGCCTACCCATTGGGGGCAGGAGCAGGAAAACCTGCGCCGCCTGGCTGAATCGCTCGACGAGGACAAACTGTCGGCAGCCTGCGGCAAGCTCGCCGGCGCCGGGACCGTGCTGCTGCTCGGCTTCCGCAACAGCTTTCCCGTGGCGCTGCACTTCCGGCAGCAGTTGCTCCAGTGCCGCCCCGCGGTGTCTGTGGCGCCACAGCCCGGACAGAGCCTGGGCGAGGAGCTCGCCGGGCTGGGCGCCGGCGACGCGGTGGTCCTGTTCGGCTTCCGGCGGCGGCCCGCCGGGTTCCGTAAAGTCCTCCAGGCGGCGGCCGCCACAGGGGCAACCACGATTCTGATCGGGGACCCGGGGGCACGCCGCCTCGCAGCTGATGCCGCCCTGTGGCTCGAGTGCCCGGTGGACGGCGCCCACGCCTTCGACAGCTACGCCGCCGCCATGAGCCTGGTCAGCGTCCTTGCGAACGGCGTCCTCGTAGCCTTGGGACGTCCCGGCCGCGAGCGCGTCCGCGAGGTGACGGGAATATTCGACACCCTGGGCGAGATCGAAGCGAAGTAAACAGGAATTGTTGCGCCAGAAACAGCTTTGAAACATTGGTTCCATCTAATTGAAAGCGTGAAACGGCCGGATCGGCGGCTGTCCCAATCTCTTAGAGGAAACCATGACAGATTCCGCGATGGCCGCCCCCCGGGTTGAAGCATCCGCCCGCACCGGCCAGCTCCCCGACTACGATCCGCAGCTCAGCAATGAGGATCTTGTCCCCCTGAAGAACCAGCGCTGGACCAGCTACAACCTGTTCGCCTTCTGGATGTCGGACGTCCACAGCATCGGCGGCTACGTCACGGCAGGAAGCCTCTTCGCCCTGGGGCTGGCCAGCTGGCAGGTGCTCGTGGCCCTGCTGGCGGGCATCGTGATCGTCAATATCTTCTGCAACCTCGTGGCCAAGCCCAGCCAGCTGACGGGTGTTCCGTACCCGGTCATCAACCGGGCCGTCTTCGGCGTCAAGGGCGCCAACATCCCGGCCATCATCCGCGGCCTGATCGCAGTGGCCTGGTACGGCGTCCAGACCTTCCTCGCCTCCGAGGCGCTGGTGATTGTCTTCCTCAAGTTCTTCCCCGGCATGGCGCCGCTGTACGACGTCGAACAGAACGGCTTCCTGGGCCTCTCCACCTTGGGCTGGATCTGCTACGGCATCCTCTGGGTGGCGCAGGCCGCACTCTTCTGGAACGGCATGGAGAGCATCCGAAGGTTCATCGACTTCGCCGGCCCCGCCGTCTACGTGGTGATGCTGTTCCTGGCCATCTACCTGGTGTCCAAGGCGGGCATCGGGAACATCAGCCTGAACCTGTCCAGCGGGCCGCCCCTGGACTTCGCCGCCTCCATCCCCGTCATGGTCTCCGCCATCGCGCTGGTGGTGTCCTACTTCTCCGGCCCGATGCTCAACTTCGGCGACTTCGCCCGGTACGGCAAGAGCTACAAGGCGGTCAAGAAGGGGAACTTCCTGGGGCTGCCGGTGAACTTCCTGTTCTTCTCGCTCCTGACCGTCATCACCGCCTCAGCCACCATCCCGGTTTTCGGCCGCCTCATCACGGACCCGGTCAAGACCGTCCAGGAAATCGACACCGTGTTCGCCGTGCTGCTGGGCGGACTCACCTTCGTCATCGCTACCGTCGGCATCAACATCGTGGCCAACTTCATCTCGCCCGCGTTCGACTTCTCCAACGTCAGCCCGCAGAAAATCAGCTGGCGGGCAGGCGGCATGATTGCCGCCGTCGGCTCCGTCATCCTGACGCCGTGGAACTGGTACTCCAACAACGACGCCATCCACTACACACTGGGTGTCCTGGGCGCGTTGATCGGCCCCCTGTTTGGCATCCTGATCGCCGGGTACTACGTGGTGAGCCGCCAGAAGGTCTGGGTGGACGACATGTACACGCTGAAAACCACAAGCCGGTACTGGTTCCGGAACGGCTACAACCCGAACGCCGTCAAGGCCGTGGCCATCAGCGGAGCCACCTCCATCGCCTCCGTGCTGATTCCCAAGATCCTGCTCGACACCGGTGCCACGGCAGTGAACGCAACCTGGATCGGCAACTACAGCTGGTTCCTCGGATGCGCCCTCGGCTACGTAGTCTTCCGGGCGCTGGAGCGGCGGTCACCGATGATTTCGCTTGAACCGGCCGGCGAGGAAAGCGGCACCGTCAGCGACGGCACGCTGGTTTAGGACCGGCCGCCGTCGACCTCGCGTACGGCGGGACGTACGACGGCGGGAGGTCAGTTCTGGTTGAGCTCGTCGGAGATCGTCTGGGCTGCCTCGCGCAGGAGCGGCACGGCGCGTTCGGCGAAGGACTGGTCCACGCGCGACACCGGCCCGGACACCGAGATGGCCGTGGGCGTCGGCGCATTGGGGACTGCCATCGCAAAGCAGCGGACGCCGATCTCCTGCTCCTCCTCGTCGATGGAATAGCCGCGTTCCCGGATCAGCTTCAGGTCAAGGAGCAGGGAGTCGATGTCGCCGATGCTCTTGGGGGTGGGCGTGGGCATGCCGCTGCGCTGGACGATTCCGCGGACCGTCTCGTCATCCAGCTGGGCCAGGATCGCCTTGCCGACGCCGGTGGCGTGGGTGTGCGCGCGGCGGCCCACCTCGGTGAACATGCGCATGGAGTGCAGGGACGGCACCTGGGCCACGTAAATAACCATGTCCGAGTCCAGCACCGCCATGTTGGACGTCTCCCCCAGCCGGTCCACGAGGGACTTGAGCTGCGGACGCGCGAGTGCACCGAGCTGCTTGTTGGCACCTTCGCCGAGCCGGATGAGCCGCGGACCGAGTGCGTACCGCCGGTTCGGCAGCTGGCGGATGTAGCCCAGCGTGACCAGGGTGCGCAGCAGGCGGTGGATCGTGGGAAGAGGCAGGTCGGTGGAGGAAGACAGCTCGCTGAGCGTGACGTCTCCGCCGGCGTCAGTGATCAGTTCCAAAAGTTCGAAGACGCGCTCAACGGACTGCACGCCTCCCGGGGCTTTTTCAGCCATAACCGTGGTCTCCTGCGGTATCGATTCCGACAACTCTTATCCACATCGTGAAAAAAATTGCTTAGAAGTCCCAAGATACAGCACGCATCGCCCTCCGTCGATGCACGGGCGGGGCTTGTGTTTCCACAAAGTAGATAATAATATCCATAATACGAAAACATTTGTTTGAGCAGTACGTCCGGGTGCGCTCCGCGTCCGGACCCGACCAGGAGGAACATTCAATGGCGAACCCGAGCCCCGGAAATTCGATCACCCTGCGCGTGGAAGCGCCGTCCAGCTTTACCGCGACGAGCGAGCTGGCCGCCGCCGTCGGAGCCGCCGGAGCAGCCATCACAGCCCTGGACGTCACCGAATCGCACCACGAAACGCTGGTTGTTGACGTCACCTGCAACACCACCGACGACGAACACGCCGCCCGCGTCAAGGACGCCCTGAACGCGCTCGACGGCGTCACGGTCCAGCACGTCTCCGACCGCACCTTCCTGATGCACCTCGGCGGCAAGCTCGAAGTGGTCCCGAAGGTGGCCCTGCGCAACCGGGACGATCTCTCCCGCGCCTACACCCCCGGCGTCGCCCGCGTCTGCCTGGCCATCGCGGAGGACCCCTCAGCGGCCCGCAACCTGACAGTCAAGCGCAACACCATCGCAGTCCTGACCGACGGCTCGGCCGTCCTTGGCCTGGGCAACATTGGCCCGGCCGCGGCCCTGCCCGTCATGGAAGGCAAAGCCGCTCTGTTCAAGCAGTTCGCCAACGTTGACGCCTGGCCGGTCTGCCTTGACACCCAGGACACCGAAGAAATCATTATGATCGCCAAGGCCATGGCCCCCGTCTACGGCGGCATCAACCTTGAAGACATCGCCGCCCCGCGCTGCTTCGAAATCGAAAAGCGCCTCCGCGAGGAACTGGACATCCCGGTCTTCCACGACGACCAGCACGGCACGGCCATCGTCACCCTGGCTGCCCTGGTCAACGCCCTCCGCGTGGTGGACAAGAAGCTTTCGGAGGTCAGGATCGTGGTCTCCGGCGTCGGCGCCGCGGGCTCGGCGATCATCCAGCTCCTCAAGGCCCAGGGCGCGCAGCACATCATCGCTGCCGGCCGCTCCGGCGCCATCCACTCCGGCGCGGAATACAGCGACGAACACCGCAGCTGGATCGCCGCGAACACCAACGAAGAAGGCTTCTCCGGCACGCTGCATGAGGCACTCGTCGGCGCGGATGTCTTCATCGGTGTGAGCGCCCCGCATGTGATCGGCGAGGAGCAGGTGGCCGCGATGGCTGAGAAGGCGATCGTATTCGCCATGGCCAACCCCACTCCGGAAATCGACCCGGTGGTAGCGTCAAAGCATGCGGCAGTGGTGGCTACGGGGCGCAGCGACTTCCCCAACCAGATCAACAACGTCCTGGCATTCCCGGGGTTCTTCCGCGGGCTGCTCGACGCTGGCGCCTCGGACATCACGCCGGACATGCTGGTCGCGGCCGCCGAAGCCATTGCCAACCGCGTGGCTGACGACGAACTCAATGCCAGCTACATCATCCCCAGCGTCTTCGACCCGCATGTTGCGGCCGATGTGGCCACCGCGGTCGCAAATGCAGCTAACGCAGCAAGCGCCGCCAAGGCAGCAAGCGCAGCGCACGCAAACCTAGAACCCGCCAACGCCTGATTCGCAGCCTAGAAAGGACCCGGACAATGGCTCTCACAGTCACAGACCCGCAGCCGATTGCACGAGCAGAGGAAATCCTCACCCCGAAGGCACTGGCCTTCGTGGAGGAGCTCCACAAGCGGTTTGCGGGCACCCGCGCCGAACTCCTCAAAGCCCGCGTGGCCAAGCGCGAGCAGGTAGCCCGGACCGGAAAGCTTGATTTCCTGTCCGAAACCAAGGATGTCCGCGAGGGCGACTGGAAGGTTGCGCCGGCGCCCGCCGCGCTGCAGGACCGCCGCGTGGAAATGACCGGACCCGCCTCGCCGGCCAAGATGGCCATCAATGCCCTCAACTCCGGCGCCAAGGTGTGGCTGGCCGACCTCGAGGACGCCAGCACGCCCACCTGGGCCAACGTCATTGACGCCATCCTGAACCTCCGCGATGCCGCCACGGGAACCCTGAGCTACACCTCTCCGGAGGGCAAGGAATACCGGCTCCGCTCCGACGCCCCGCTCGCCGTCGTGGTGGCCCGGCCCCGCGGCTGGCACATGGACGAGCACCACCTGCTGCTCGACGGCGAACACACCGTGGGCGCGCTGGTGGACTTCGGCCTGCACTTCTTCCACACGGCCAAGCAGCTCCTGCTCAACGGCCAGGGCCCGTACTACTACCTGCCGAAGATGGAGAGCCACCTTGAGGCGCGCCTCTGGAACGACGTGTTCGTCTTCGCGCAGGATTTCCTGGGCATTCCGCAGGGCACCATCAAGGCCACCGTGCTGATCGAGACGATCCCCGCGGCCTTCGAGATGGACGAGATCCTGTACGAGCTCCGCGACCACGCCGCCGGGCTGAACGCCGGCCGCTGGGACTACCTGTTCAGCATCATCAAGTACTTCCGCGACGCCGGAGCGGACTTTGTGCTGCCGGACCGCGCCACCGTGGCCATGACGGCACCGTTCATGCGGGCCTACACCGAGCTGCTCGTCAAGACCTGCCACCACCGCGGCGCGTTTGCCATGGGCGGCATGGCCGCGGTCATCCCCAACCGTCGCGAACCCGAGGTCACCGCCCAGGCATTCGAGAAGGTCCGCGCCGACAAGACGCGCGAAGCCAACGACGGCTTTGACGGCTCGTGGGTGGCCCACCCTGACCTGGTGCCGGTGTGCCGGGAAGTGTTCGATTCCGTCCTGGGCGAGCGCCCCAACCAGCTGGACAAGCAGCGCCCGGAGGTCCATGTCACGGCGGACCAACTGCTGGACATTGCCTCGGCCGACGGCACGGTGACGGAGGCCGGGCTGCGGCTGAACCTCTACGTTGCGGTCGCATACACGGCTGTTTGGATCTCAGGCAACGGTGCGGTGGCCATCCACAACCTGATGGAAGACGCCGCCACGGCCGAGATCTCCCGTTCGCAGGTCTGGCAGCAGATCCGCAACAAGGTGGTCCTGGCCGATACCGGCAACACTGTCACCCGTGAACTGGTCAGCAGCATCCTGGCCCAGGAAACCGACAAGCTCCGCGGTGAAGTGGGCGAGGAAACCTTCGCCAAGTACTACCAGCCGGCCAGCGAACTGATCGCTGATATCTGCCTTTCCGAGGACTACACCGACTTCCTCACCACGCCGGCCTACGAACTGGTGGGCTGAGGCATGGCGGTACCCTCCGGATCGCTCAGCGCTGCCGATCTGGCACAGATCGACGAACAACTGGCCGCCACCGACCAGCTGCTGGAGCGCAACTACCCGGGCGATGATGGCTCCCGCCAGCCGGTACATACCGTGTATGTACCGGCGGACCGTTTCACGCCGTCGTTCTCCGCTGAGTGGGGGGCTACGGCGCTGGCGACGGCGGAAGCCCACGGCGGCCTGGCCCGTCTGGGCCACCTGCTGGGCCAGGACGCCGAGCTCGCCGAGGCCGTAGCGGCGCGCGTCCAGTCGAAATTGGAAAGCGAACCGGTTGAGGACCTGCGCCTGGACTTCGAAGACGGTTTCGGGGACAGGGGCGACGACGCCGAGGACGCGGCCGCTGTTGCGGCGGCTTCCGCCGTGGCCGCCGCCGTTGCGGCCGGCACAGCTCCCCCGTTCATCGGCATCCGCTTCAAGTGCTTTGAGGCGGCCACCAGGGTGCGCGGCCTGCGCACACTGGACCTGTTCGTCTCCGGTCTGGCCGCCGCGGGCGAGCTGCCGCAGGGCCTGATCCTGACGCTGCCCAAGGTCACCACCGTGGCGCAGGTCAAGGCGATGGACTTCGCCGTCTCCCGGCTGGAGGACGTGCACTCCCTGCCCGCAGGCCGGCTGCGGTTCGAGGTGCAGGTGGAGACGCCCCAGCTCATCCTCGGTCCGGAAGGAACGTCACCGGTGGCGCAGCTGCCCCACGCCGTGCCCGGTCGGATCAGCGGTCTGCACTACGGCACCTACGACTACTCCGCCTCGCTGCAGATCTCGGCCGAGTACCAGTCCATGGAGCACCCGGTGGCTGACTTCGCCAAAGAAGTCATGCAGCTGGCGGTGGCCGGAACGGGCATCCGGCTGTCGGACGGCTCCACCAACATCATCCCCGTGGGCGACAACGTGGAAAATGCGTGGCGCCTGCACGGCCGGCTGGTGCGGCGTTCCCTGGAGCGCGGCTACTACCAGGGCTGGGACCTTCACCCGGCGCAGCTGCCCAGCCGGTTCGCGGCCACCTACGCGTTCTACCGCCAAGGCCTCCCCGCCGCGGCGGCCAGGCTGCGCAACTACGTGGAACACACCGAAGGCGGGGTCATGGACGAGCCCGCCACGGCACGTGCGCTAGCAGCGTTCGTGCTGCGCGGCGTCCAGTGCGGAGCCGTCGGCGCCGAAGACGTCCAGGCGCTTGCCGGCGTCGGAATCCCCCAGTTGACCGGCCTGGCCCACCCTCGGCTGGCCCACTCCACTTCGAAGTAAGGATCCAATGATGGGAAAGTATTACTACCCCCAGGGCGGCCTGCCGCCCCAGACCCACCTCACCACGGAACGGGCCATCGTCACGGAGGCCTACACGGTCATCCCCAAGGGCGTCATGACCGACATCGTGACCAGCACCCTGCCGGGTTTCTCCAACACCCGGTCCTGGATCCTGGCCCGCCCGATTGCCGGCTTTGCCACCACCTTCTCCCAGCTCATCGTGGAGATCGGCCCCGGCGGCGGCGCTCCGAAAGCCGAGTTTGAGCCCGGCGTCGAAGGCGTCGTCTTCGTCACCAAGGGCAAGGTCAACCTGACCCTCGACGGCGAACTGCACCAGCTTGAGGAGGGCGGCTATGCCTACTTGGCCGCCGGCTCCACCTGGGGCCTGGAGAACGTCTCGGATGACATCGTTTCCTTCCAATGGATCCGCAAGGCCTATGAGCGGCTTGAGGGTTACGAGGCAAAGTCCTTCGTCACCAGTGATGCCGAGGTGGAACCCACCGCAATGCCGGATACCGACGGCGCCTGGAAGACCACCCGCTTCACGGATTCCAGCGACCTGGCCCACGACATGCAGGTGAACATCGTGACGTTCCAGCCGGGCGGGGTCATCCCGTTTCCCGAGACCCACGTCATGGAGCACGGACTGTATGTCCTCGAGGGCAAGGCCATGTACCTGCTCAACAACGACTGGGTTGAGGTGGAGGCCGGCGACTTCATGTGGCTCCGCGCCTTCTGCCCGCAGGCCTGCTACGCCGGCGGCCCGGGCGAGTTCCGCTACCTGCTGTACAAGGACATGAACCGCCAGATCCGCCTGACCTAAGGCCTGACCTTCCCCACCCCAACTGACTGGCAGTTAACGTCGCCAAAACGCGGTTTCGCAACGTTAACTGCGGGTCAGTTGGGGGTTAACGGGACTTTGACCGGGTTGCGACGGCGGCGCCCGCTAGCTATTGACGCGTCGGAGAGCCCTGAGGAACATGAGTTCCGTGGCACGGATTCGCGCACTTCCGTTTCGGACGGCGGCCGCGGCAACCGTCACCGTTCTGGTCGCCGCACTGGGCGGCTGCACCGCGGCCCCGGAGCCGCCGTCGTCCCTGGCGCGGCTGGCGGCGGAGCTGGAAGAGTTTGGCAACGAAATGCTCGACGACGGCGCCCCCGCCGTCCTGATGCAGGCCAAAGTGCGGGGTGGAGAATGGGCTCGCGCCTCCGGTGTCAGGAGCCTGGAAGGCCGGGAGCCGGTGGAGTCCGCCGATCAGGTGCACATTGCCGGCGTGACCGAATCCTTCGTGGCTGTATCCGTGTTCAAGCTGGTCGCAGAAGGGAGGCTGGGGCTCGAGGACGACGTCAGCAAGCATCTACCGGACTTTGGGGCCATCATGCACCCGCCAGGGCCGGTCACGGTCCGGCAACTGTTGCAGCACCGATCAGGGATGCCGGACTACATCATCCCGCTCCTCCAGCAGGGCAGCCTGCGCGAGGTGCTGGCCACTGGCCGGAGCCACCGCGAATTACTTGCCTTGGCAGCGACCCAGCCGTGGAAGGGCCGGCTCGCACAGGGTTTTGAGCACTCCAATACGAACTACGTCGTGCTGGGCATGATCGTGGAACGGCTGCGCGGACGCCGGATCGGCGACGTGCTGCGGTCTGACATCATTGAGCCGCTGGGGCTGCGTTCCACCTCGATGACCGGCTTCGGTCCGGCCCCGCCCTCGCTGGTCCATGGCTATGTCACCAGCTTCGGCGAGCGCTTGGACGCCAGTTACGCCGCACTGCATGCGGGCGATCCTGCCGGAGGCTTGGTGTCCACCGTCAGCGATCTGAACGTTTTCTTCGCGGCACTTCTCCAGGGCCGGCTGATCCCCCGGGCCTTGGTCACGGAAATGCAGGACCCTCCCTACGCGCAGTACGGCCTGGGCATCCAGCGCTGGAACGATACCTGCACCAACAACTTCTACTACGGCCATGCCGGGCAGATCGCCGGGTACGGCGCCATTTCGATGTCCAGCGCTGACGGAACCCGGCAGGCATCGTTCGCCCTTGCCATTCCGCCGCAGCCATTCAGCTACACCGGCAACGGCATCGTGGACGACCTCACCGACGTCGTGGAGGAAGCCCTCAACGCAAGCTGTTAGGTCGCAGCTTATCCGGGGAACGGCAGGTCGTGCGGCCCTTCTGGCGGCACCCCGGGCGACGTAAAGTGAAGCATGCCCACCACGGCCGGCGAGGTCGGCCAAGCGCCAGCGTTGTCGCGTGGACCTTCCTGGCCGACCTGGGCAGGAGGGCTCCCCGGTGGAAGAAATTTTCCCGCCACCGGGCCCGCGGCTAGGGCTGCAGCACCACCTTGATGCAGCCATCCTCTTTCTTCTGGAATTTCTCGTACATCGCCGGAGCTTCTTCCAGGCCCACCCGGTGCGTCACCAGGTCCATGACGCCGAGCGGATCAGCTTCGTCTTCTACCAGTGGCAGGAGCTCATCGGTCCAGTTCCGGACATTGCACTGGCCCATCCGCAGCTGGAGCTGCTTGTCGAACATCGACAGGAGCGGCATCGGGCTCGCCTGGCCGCCATAGACGCCGCTGAGGGAAACCGTGCCTCCGCGGCGTACGGCATCCAAGGACGCATGCAGAGCCGCAAGGCGGTCCACGCCAGCGGTTTCCATGGCCTTTTGCGCCAACTTGTCCGGCAGAAGTCCCAGCGCCTGGTGGGCAAAACCTGCGACCGGGGAACCATGCGCCTCCATGCCGACGGCGTCAATTACCGAATCGGGCCCCCTACCCTTGGTCGCCTCACGAAGCTCGTCGGCAACGCCCTTGGCATAGTCCATGGTTTCGATGCCATGCCGCTCGGCCATCGCCCGCCGCTCGGGTACGGGATCGACTCCGATCACACGGAGGCCGAGATGCCTTCCGATGCGGCTCGCGAACTGACCCACCGGCCCCAGGCCAAACACTGCCAGCGTGCCGCCCTCCTCGGTGTCTGCGTATTTCACTGCCTGCCATGCCGTGGGCAGGATGTCGGAGAGGAACAAGTAGCGTTCGTCCGGCAGCTCCGTTCCCACCTTGACCGGCCCATAATCCGCATGCGGAACCCTCAGGTATTCGGCCTGTCCGCCGGGCACGGAGCCATACAGCTCTGAATAGCCAAAAAGGGCGGCGCCTGAACCATGGCTCTTCACCTGCGTGGTTTCACATTGGGACTGCAGTCCGCGGAAACACATAAAGCACTTGCCGCAGGAGATGTTAAAGGGGATCACCACGCGGTCCCCTATGGACAGGTTGGTAACCGAACTTCCAACTTCCTCCACGATGCCCATCGGTTCATGCCCTATGACGTCGCCTTTGTGCATGTAGGGGCCGAGAACCTCGTAGAGGTGCAGGTCCGATCCGCAGATTGCGGTGGAGGTGACGCGGATGATCGCGTCCGTGGGCTCCTGGATGATGGGATCAGGAACGTTCTCCACGCTGACTGAGCGTTTGCCTTGCCAGGTAAGTGCCTTCATGGTGCGCCTTTCTCTCAGCAGGGTGCTTGAAGATCAGCAAGCTTACTATTCTTTGCAAGAAAAGCTAAGCACCCTGAGCAATCCCTTGCTAAGCAGGGCGGCGGATCATAGCGTTGAGTAATCCGAGCATCGAGGAAAGGCAACGACATGACGCTTTATCAACCGGAGCCGGTAGAGATCTCAACGCGGATGCGTCCCGGCGAGTGGACCGAATCCAGCCTTGAAGAACTGATCACGTCATACCGGGCCAAGCTGATGGAAATGGGCGCGGGGCCCAACGATGTCATCACCGAAGTTGAGCGGGACGACGACGGCTCGGTCAGCGTCGCCGTCTCCTGGAACAAGGGTGCCATCGCGGACGTCTAAGATCCCCGGTCACTGCGAGCTTCCGGCGAGCCTGCCGATTGCACTGTCACGCAGGTTCGCCAGGAGCTCCCTCGGATTTTCATAGATTTCCACTGCGCCGGCCTCCAGCAGTTCAGCGGCGGAGGTGCCGCCGCAGGTGAGTCCTATGGTGGGAATGCCCAGCCTGCCGGCGGCGTAAACATCCCAGACGGCATCACCCACGTACACAACGTCCGCTGCCTGCAGGCCGACCGCGGCGAGGGCCGCTTCCAGGATGTCCGGAGCGGGTTTACCCTCTTTGGCATCGTTGGCACTGGTGGCGGCATGGATAAAGGCGTCGGCCCGCAAAGTGGCACGAAGTACCTCAAGGTCCCGCTGGCGCGCAGAGGAGGCCAGCGCGACGGCGAAGCCGCTTTCGTAGCATTGGGCTAAAAGGTCACGGGCCCCGTCGAGCGGACGGAGCGACGGCCAGAACGTGGCAAACACCGCCCCGTGGGAGGACATGATGGCGGAGTCAAGGGATTTGTCCCGGCCAGCCGGCAGGAGCCTGTCCAGCAGCTCCCGACCCCCCATCCCCACGGACCGGTGGATGGATGCCATCGGCACATCCAGCCCCGACTCCCGGAACGCCTGCCACCACGCGAGGGTATGCAGGTAACAGGAATCCACCAGGGTACCGTCGACATCAAAAAGTACGCCGCGCCTTCGCCCGCCAGGCCCGTTAGGCGACATGGTCGGCTGTGGACTCAGTAGTGCGTCCGGGCGCGTTTGACACCCGTGGCTCCGGTGGGCCTACCGGAACCCAGAACGCCGATGTTCTTGGGTGCCTTCACATGTTGCCGCACGGGCGGCTGCTTCAGCGGTTCCGAGTCCTGGCTAACGCTTAGGTCCCGGATCAACCCGGTTCCGGCGATCTCCCGGGCCTTGGCCACACCCGCCGCCGCGGCGCGCTTGGTTGGAAATGTCACCGAGATGGCCATCAGGTTTCCGCTTCCGTCGATGAGCTTGACGCGATAGCCGCCATCCGGGGCATCAACCAGCTCGAAATGTCCAGCCATTGCAACTCCTCCGTTTTTACCCCAACCTGAGGTATTAGTAAGTATACTTACCTGTGTTGGATTCGGAAGTCCCCAGGAGTTGTCAGGCGCTGGCGCCCCGAGTTCCACAAGCCGGAACCCTTGGCGAGGGCTTTTGGGTTGCGCTTAGGGTGCCGTGGTCCGGCGGAGAACCTGGCGCTGGCGGCCCAGTCCCTCGACCTCCAGCTCCAGTACGTCGCCGTCCTGCAGGTAGGGAAAGCGCCCCGACAGAGCCACCCCCTCCGGTGTCCCCGTAAGGATCACATCACCGGGTTCCAGCACCATGAACTGGCTCAGGTGGTGCACCACGGCCGGGACGTCAAAGATGAGATCCGCCGTGGACGAGTCCTGGCGCAGCTCGCCGTTCACCCAGGTCCGCAGCCGCAGGGCCGACGGGTCCAGGTCTGCGGCCGGGACGAACCAGGGGCCAAGGGGCGTTGACGCGGGAAGCGACTTTCCCTTGACCCATTGCCCCGCCGCGCCCGGCAGCTGGTAGTCCCGTTCCGACAGGTCGTTGGCCAGCACGTAGCCGGCGACGCAGCCCGCGGCCTCGTCCACTGATTTCAGGTAGCAGGCTCGCTGTCCGATCACCACGGCCAGCTCAACTTCCCAGTCGTACTTGCGCGACAGCGGCGGGATGGGGGCGTCGTCGAACGGCCCTGCCACCGTGTTGCTTGGCTTCAGGAACACCACCGGCACCTCCGGCACCGCGGCACCGGACTCGGCGGCATGCCCGGCGTAGTTCAGGCCGATCCCCACGACGGCGCCGGGGCGGGAAAGCGGGGCTCCGAGGCGGAGGCTGCCGGCATCGGGGATCTCGGCCAGGTCCCCGGCTGCGAGCGCGTCGCGAACCCGGTCAATGCCACCGGTTCCAAGGAACGTTCCGTTAATGTCGGCGGTGATGCCGGCGAGTGAATACCACTTCCCGTTGGACTCGGGCCCGCCGGGCTGAACGGCCGGCTGCTCCCTGCCGGCATCTCCAAGACGCGCAAATTTCACCGGTCCACACTCCTTCGTGCCTGTTCCAATAGGTTCCCTGACCATGGAACCACGCGGGGGACCGCGGTCCCCAGCTGAACCAAATGTGACCGTTAGTGCCCGTGCACGGGGGCGTCACTGCGCTGCACACTGTCCTCGTGCAGCTCCATGGCACTCATGACCAGCGCGAAGTGGCTGAACGCCTGCGGCGTGTTCCCCAGCTGTCGCCCCGCTTCCACGCCCCATTCCTCGCTAAGCAGGCCCACGTCGTTGCGCAGCGCCAGAAGCCTGTCGAACAGTTCCCTTGCTTCGCGGCGCCGGCCCACGCCGATGAGTGCTTCCACCAGCCAGAACGAGCAGGCCAGGAAGACGCCTTCGTCGCCCGGCAGTCCGTCGTCGGAGTCCTGAGGACGGTACCGGAGCACGAAGCCGTCGCGGGTGAGTTCCCGCTGCACGGCGTCGATGGTGCCCACCACCCTGGGGTCGTCGGGCGGCAGGAACCCGACGCGGGGTATGAGCAGCAGGCTCGCGTCCAGCTCGGGCCTGCCGTAGGACTGGACAAAGGTGTTGCGTTCAGCGTCGAAGCCGTTCGCCATGACGTCGGCGTGGATAGTGTCGCGCAGGACCTCCCAACGGTCAGCGGGTCCCACCAGGCCGAAGTCCCGGACGCCCTTAACCATGCGGTCTGCCGCGACCCAGGCCATCACCTTTGAGTGGGTGAAGTGGCGCTGCGGCCCGCGCATTTCCCACAGGCCGTTGTCCGGCCGTCGCCAGGCCCCCTCGAGGTGTTCCATCAGGGCGACCTGGACGTCCCAGGCGTCGTCGGTATGCTTCAGCAGGGAGTGCCGGGTCAGGGCCAGGCAATCCAGTACCTCGCCCCACACGTCCAGCTGGAGCTGACCCGCGGCGCCGTTTCCGATCCGAACGGGGGTCGAATTTTCGTATCCGGCCAGCCAGGGCAGCTCCATCTCCGGCAGCCGCCGCTCGCCGTGGATGCCGTACATGATCTGCAGGTCGGCCGGGTCCCCGGCCACCGCCCGCAGCAGCCAGTCCCGCCAGGAGGCGGCTTCCTCCGTGTAGCCGGCGGCGAGCAGCGCCTGCAGCGTCAGCGTGGCATCCCGGAGCCAGCAGTACCGGTAATCCCAGTTGCGCGGTCCGCCCAGCTGTTCCGGGAGGGACGTGGTCACGGCGGCAACAATGCCGCCGGTCGGAGCGTACGTCAGCGCTTTGAGAGTGATCAGCGAGCGCTGGATGGCCTCCCGGTACGGGCCGGTGATCTTGCACCGGGCGGACCACTCCCGCCAGAACGATTCCGTTGACTCCAGGTACGCCTCAGGGTCAATGGCCCGGGGGCGGTCCAGGTGGCTGGGGGTCCAGGTCAGCACGAACGGGACCCTCTCGCCTGCATGGACGGTGAAGTCGCTGACCGTCTTCATGCGTTCGCCGCGCAGCGGGGCGTTGGTGACCAGATAGGCCGCATCCGGCCCGGCGACGGCGTGGATGCCGTGCTCATCATGCCGGACCCACGGCACGATGTGCCCGTAGTCGAACCGGAGCGCCAGTTCGCCGCGCATACGGACGGACCCGTGGACACCCACAACTATCCGCACAATGTCCGCCACGCTGTCCCGCGGCGGCATGAAGTCGATGACCTTCACCTTGCCGCTGGGGGTTTCCCATTCGGTCTCAAGAATCAGCGTTCCCTTGCGGTAATGGCGCCGGGTGCAGTCCCCGGCCCCGGCAGGCGCCAGCAGCCACCGCCCGGCCTTCGGCGTGTCCAGCAGCGCATTGAAGCAGGCGGGGGAATCAAACCGCGGCAGGCAGAGCCAGTCGATGGAGCCTTCAGTGCTGATGAGGGCCGCCGTGTGAAGGTCCCCCACTACCGCGTAGTCCTCGATGTGTGCCATGGACCTTACAGTGCCACAACCGGACCGGGCCGACTACTATCCAAGGCATGCTGCAACGGAACTTCGGAAACTCGTCCCTGACCGTGTCCGACCTCGGGTTCGGCCCCGGCCATGTTGGCCTTGACGACGTCAGCGCCGCTGCTGCGGCGGCTGGCTGAGTTCGAAGGACGCCATGGGGATCCACATCGGAACGTCCGGCTGGAGCTATGACCACTGGGAGAACGTGCTCTACCCGCCGGGACTTCCGGCGCGCGACCGTCTGGCCCACTACGCGGCCCGTTTCGGCACGGTGGAGCTGAATGCGAGTTTCTACCGCTGGCCGCGGGAATCATCCTTCGCCAGCTGGCGCCGGCGCCTTCCCGACGGCTTCATGATGTCCGTCAAGGCCCCGCGCGGACTGACCCACGCGAAGAAGCTCTACGCCCCCGAGGTCTGGGTTGAACGGATCATCAGGTGCTGGCATGAGCTCGGCGACAAGCGGGCGGTCCTGCTGGTCCAGCTCCCGCCGGGTTTCGCCCGCGACGACGCCCGGCTTGACTACTTCCTCGCGGCGCTGCCCTGGTGGGTGCGCGTGGCGGTGGAATTCCGCCACCCCAGCTGGGACCATCCCGAGGTATATGCCCTGCTGGAACGCCACGAGGCTGCCTATTGCATCATGAGCGGCGCCAACCTGCCCTGCATCCTGCGGGCCACGGCGCCGTTCGTGTACGTCCGCCTGCACGGGCCGGACCATGATTACCTTTACGGGGGATCGTATGCCGACGACGACCTGCGGTGGTGGGCTGACCGCGTCCGGGAGTGGCAGGGCCAGGGCAAGGACGTCTTCGTCTATTTCAACAACGACGGCGGCGGCAACGCCGTGCGGAACGCCGACACCCTGCGATGGCTGTTGGGCGACGGCTGACTCTGTTGTTACGGTGCGGCGCCTTAGTGGCACCGCACGGTTGGCGATGGGCGCCGTTGTGGCAGAGTGGAGGCATGGAATTGGCGTCGCAGGAATCATCGGTGTCCGGAAATCATGCGTTCCGGGCGGCCCACAAGGTCTCGGACACGGTCAATACCGCCCGCATCAAGCTGGCCCGGCGCTGGAATTTTATTCCGCAGACGGTCGCCTACCAGGGGTACGGCTCCACGTCGTGGGTGCGGGTCCTTGGCCGGGTGGTTCTGACCACCAAACCGAAGCCGGGCAGCCGCGCCGAGCACGCCGCGAAAAACGGCAACCAGAACATCCGCGGCTGGCGGGCGTTCACCAGCGTGCCCCTCCAGTTCACCGAGGTGGACATCGAGATCGAGGGGGTGACCACGCGCGTCAAGGCGGACCGCGGCGGCCTGGTGGACACTGTGGTGGAGGTAGCGCTCTCCCCCGGCTGGCACACGGCGACGCTGCGGGCTGTCGGAACCGAAGCCGTGCAGGCCAATATCATTGTGATAGGTCCTGACACCAAGTTCGGCATCGTGTCGGATATCGACGACACCGTGATGGTCACGGCGCTGCCCAGGCCGTTCCTGGCCTTGTGGAACACCTTCGTATTGAGTGAGCGGGCACGGATGGCCACGCCCGGCATGCCGGTCCTCATGGACCGGCTGGTGGTGGAGCACCCCGATGCGCCGGTGATCTACCTGTCCACCGGGCCGTGGAATGCCGCACCCACGCTGGCACGGTTCCTGACCCGCAACATGTACCCGGCCGGTCCACTCCTCCTGACGGACTGGGGGCTGACCCAGGACCGCTGGTTCCGGAGCGGCCAGGAGCACAAGAATGGGAACCTGGACCGGCTCGCCAAGGAATTCCCCGACATGCGGTGGCTGTTGATCGGCGACAACGGCCAGCACGACGAACAGATCTATTCGCGGTTCGCCCGGGATCATGGCGACCGCGTAGCCGCCATTGCCATCCGCCAGCTCTCGGTCGGCGAGTCCGTCCTGGCCGGCGGCCACTCGGAGAACGGCGACCACACCGGTTCAACCGTTCCGTGGATCTACTCCCCCGACGGCGCCGGCATCACCAAGGGCCTGGCGGACCTCAGGATCGTCTGATTCAAGCACCTTTGCCGGCCGGTGTGCATACCGGCCGGCCGCAGGTGACGCGTCAGGCTACGGGCTCCGGTTCCCCGGCTGCACTCTCGCCAACAGCCTCAGCCGCGGCTTCCTTGCGGGCTTCCTGCAGCTCCTGCAGCCAGTAGTAGGACGCCTTGGGCGTTCTGGCCATCGTCTCGAAGTCAACATGCAGGAGTCCGAAGGGCTGCTTATAGCCCGCGGACCACTCGAAGTTGTCGAGAAGGGACCATACGTAGTAGCCACGGAGGTCAATGGATTCCGCAGGTCCCCCCGGGCTGGTGGCCTCCACCGCGCTGGAGATGTGCTCGGCAAGATAGCGCAGGCGGCGCTCGTCCGGAATGATGATCCTGTCCCCGGCCTTGTCCCGGACCACCACATCCTCAAAGCTCGCTCCGCCTTCCGTGATGAAGACGGGGGGCAGCTCCGGGTAGCGTTCGGCCATCTCGGCTAGGGCCACGGGCATGTAGTCGGGCCTGATCGGCCAGCCGTACGCAGTCGTCTCGGCATCCGGAAACTCAGTGATGTGGAACGGTGCGCCGGGAGCGCTGCCGCTGAGGTCATCCCCCATGGCCTCGGCCATCCCCGGGGGAACGGCGCCGTCGCCGGGACCTGCCGCAACCCGCGTTGGCATGTAGTAGTTGAGCCCGTAGAAGTCCAACGGCTGCGAGATCAGGTCCATGTCCTCATCGGAGGGGCTGAACGAGCTGAAGAACGTGGCGGCCCGGACGACGTCAGGGTACTTTCCGAGGAGCACCGGATCCGCGAAGAGCCTGTTCTGGAAAACGTCCATCAGCGCCGTGCTCAGCTTGTCCAGCGGGTTGATCGAGGCCGGAACCATGGGCGAATAGACATTGGTGATGCCTATTTCGCCGGGTACGTTGGCAGCCCGCAATGCCTGCATGGCCAGGCCGTGGCCGAGGAGCTGGTGGTGGACTGTGGGGAGCGCTTTGAGCAACTGCGATTCGCCCGGCGCGTGGAGTCCCAGGGCGTAGCCGTTGGTGGTCACGGTGGCAGGCTCATTGACGGTGACCCAGCGGGCCACGCGGTCGCCAAAGGCCGCAGCCGCAATAGAGGCAAACTCGCCGAGCCGGTACGCCGTGTCCCGGTTCAACCAGCCGCCGGCCTCGTCGAGCGGCAGCGGGGTGTCCCAGTGGTAGAGCGTCACCATGGGTGAGATGCCGCTGGCCAGCAGCTGGTCCAGCAGCCGGTCGTAGAAGTCCAGGCCCTTGGGATTGACCGGGCCGCTGCCGCCGGGCTGGATGCGGGACCAGGACAGCGAGAACCGGTAGGAATCCACCCCCAGTTCCTTCATCAGCGCAACGTCTTCAGGCATGCGGTGGTAGTGGTCGCAGGCTGTGACAGGGCTGTGGTCGTCCACTATGGCGCCGGGCTTCCGGGCAAACACGTCCCACCCGGAGGGCCCGCGGCCGTCCTCGTCGAGGGCTCCCTCAATCTGGAAGGCGGCTGTGGCCACGCCCAGGGTGAAGGACGGCGGGATCCTGGCAGCCAGGTCTTTGGCGGAGTGCTTCATCTGCTTGATCCCTTATGTAGTTCGGGTGGTGGACTGATTTTAGTGCACCGCGGCGTCGGAGCCGAAGAGGAATTCCTTGGCATGCGCCAGGGCTTTTTTGAACGCGTCGTTGCGGAGCGTAATCAGGTGTTCCGTCTCATCCGCTGCGGGTTCAAGGTAGCCCGTGAAGCCAGGGCGCAGCACCCAGATATCGCCGCCCGGTGGGAGATAAAAGACCCCAAAGGACCGGTGCTGGCTGTCATCCGGCGTCCAGACGGGCACCACGGCCAGTGCCGCACCCGTCTCCGGATGGATCCACTGGGCCCGCGGCAGCGGCTCCTCATGAGCTTCGGGGTCCAGGAACGGGGCCGTGCCCACGCCCCACCTTTGCTCAAAGCGTTCATGGAACGCCGGAATCAGATGGGAATCATAACGGCGCCAGGCGCTC
This sequence comes from Arthrobacter sp. PvP103, assembly GCF_017833075.1. NCBI lineage: Bacteria > Bacillati > Actinomycetota > Actinomycetes > Micrococcales > Micrococcaceae > Arthrobacter > Arthrobacter sp. PvP103. The sequence continues at coordinate 1,608,637 of NZ_JAFIBQ010000001.1, forward strand.
ATGGATTGCTCCTTCTCTACTCATCCGGTGCCCGGCCAGGGGCCGCGCTCCCAAAGCACTGGTGTGACCCGCAGCAACGGCGGCTGCGGAGTGTAAGTCCGGCGGACCGGCACCTCACGGGGTTCTCCCCCGCCAGGGCGGGAAACGGATAATGTCCGGTCGTATTCAGCACGCGTTTTGGCATCACTGAGGACCGCAAAGGCTTCCATAATGCCCAGCAGCCCGTTGTTGTCCGCGCCGCCGTTTTTCGGTCCGCCGCCGGTGTCCGGGCCGGCGCTGCTGGACCTGCCCTCGAGGTCGGGATGGTGGAGGCGCATCAGCGCCCGGTAGGCGCGCGATATCTCCTGCCTTGTGGCTGTCCTGGCCACGTTGAGTACGTCGTAGTAGTCCGGGGACTGGTTGATCATGGCGGTGCCACTTCTGTCCGCTGCGTGGCGGGGCGGCCGCCGGCACCGGCCGGCTGCCGCCCCGCGGGTTCCACTGGGGACTAGGTGCTGATCTCGTGCATCTTGTCGTGCTTGGTTTCGATTTCGATCTTGCGCGGCTTCGCCTGTTCGGCAACCGGGATGCGGAGAGTCAACACGCCGGCGTCGTAGCTGGCCTTGACGTTGTCCGTGTCCAGGGTGTCGCCGAGGATCAACTGGCGGCTGAAGACGCCGCGGGGGCGCTCCGAAACGACCAGTTCCACGTTGGGCTGAGTTTGATCGCGCCGTTCAGCCCGCACAGTCAGCACGTTCCGCTCTATATTGAGGTCCACAGAGTCGATGTCGACTCCCGGCAGATCGAACGCGACTACGAACTCCCCGTCCTCCTGCCAGGCATCCATCGGCATGGCCGCGGGCCGGGCCGCGGTTCCAAACACCTGCTGGGTAAGCCTGTCCAGTTCACGGAACGGGTCCGTACGCATCAACATCATTTCCCACTCCTTCAGCATGTGGTTGTTGCATTCTCTTGGGCCGCCCGCCTCGCATATCTATGGTGGCGGGTATAGATTTTTTATAGCACCGGTGGGAGACTGTTGCAAGACCGATTTGCACGAATTTTTCGGGGAGGATCATGGCCGAGCGCAATGCGGAGACAGGCCTCTACGCGATCTCCGTGGTGGCCCACCTGGTGGGAACGGGCCAGCAGAACATCAGGCTTTACGAACGGAAGGGTCTGCTCACTCCGGACCGCACCTCTGGAGGGACGCGGCAGTACAGCGACGCGGACCTCGCGGTGCTAAAACGCATCGGTGAACTGCTGGACGAGGGGCTCAACCTGGCCGGAGTGGCGAAGGTCCTGGAGCTCGAGGCAGCCAATGCGAAGCTCAGGATCGAGCTGAAGAAGGCCCGCTCTCGCCCGCGGGGCTGACCCCCGCAGAGGTGATTTACGCAGATGATCGGGTATTCAGGGCCGGCCGCCCGCGATCAGGTAGGACTCCCCGAGAAGTTCCGCCTGCTCCTAGCTTTCCACCGTATCGGCCTTGGACAATTCACCGGTGATCTGTTCTCCCGGGATGCGCGCCGTTCGCCACGTGTCCACGGCGATGACGGCGCCCAGAACGACGAAGGAGATGAACAGAGAGGCCAGGGCGTCGCTGACCCAGTGGTAGCCGAGGTAGAGCCGGCTGATGGATGCCAGGAAAATCCCGAAAACGGCCAGGGCGAAGGCGGCCACCGCCGGCCAGGTACTTTGGCGTCGCGAGAAGATCAGGAACGTGGTGACCAGCAGGAAGTCGCAAGCACCGAGCACGTGCCCGGAGGGGAAGGAGAAGGTGACGTCCGGACCGAACAGCATGAGGTCCAGCGGCGGCCGCTGCCGTCCGACCGACCGCCCGATGATCTGGGCGAGCGCAACTCCGGTGAGCATTGCCCCGGCCAGCAGCATGGGCCGCCAGGCGTGCTTGGCGGCGATGCCCCAGGCCACGGTGACCACCAGGACGATGATCGGCAACGCCACTGGCCCGAACACGATCGCAAGGAAGATCATCACGGCGGTGAGCGGCTCCGACCGCTGGGTGACAAGCCACGCCCTGACCAGCTCGTCCATGAAGGTAAGGCCGTCTTTTCCGAGCACCCCGGTCAGGGCGAGCGAGAACAGCACTGCGCCAACAATCATCAGGGTCACTGCGATGCGGTAGAGGTTCTTCCTGGAGTCAGCGCTCATGAACCGCTCTTCGACCACGAATTTGTCGTGGAAGACCCGCCACCAGTGGGGCGATTTCCGTGATCGATCTTCAGTCATGTCCCGCTTCCGCCTATGCAGTCTTGAAAATTTGTGTCCGCTGAGATTATCCCGATTCCCAGGATTTGGCTCGCGGCGGCACGAAGAGCCAGTGCCGCCTGGCCACCGGCAGACAGGCCGGGACGGGGCAACGGCAACCTGGCTGCACACGGTAGCCTGACTGCATGGGTGCCATGAACGAACTGATTGACCAGGCCACCGTCGGCCGGCTGGTTCGGGTCCTCGCGGACGCCGCCCCCGGCGCTTGCTGGTCCAACCTCGGCGACGCAGGGTCTTCCCTGGGGAACCTGAGCCTGCGCGAACGCACCGATCATGTGAGCCGGGGACTGCTCGCCGACTTTGCCGCTGCCGCCAGTCCGGCGGACTATTCGACGGCGGCGCGCGTCTTCCGGAGCGCCCTCCTGGATCCTGGCTTCACCGGCTGGACGCTCTGGCCGGTTACGGAAACAGCGGTAACGCTGGCCTTGAATTCGACCCGGTCCGCGGATTTTGAAGACTGCCTCCAGCTTCTGGCCGAACTGACTCCGCGGCTGACCGGGGAATTCGCCATCCGGCGGATGCTGGCCGCCGACCTGGACCGTGCACTCGCCGTCGTCCTGACCTGGACCGCCCACCCTGACCAGCATGTGCGCCGCCTCGCCAGCGAAGGCACCCGACCGTATCTCCCGTGGGCGGTCCGGATTCCCGGCCTGGTCCAGCGCCCGGAGGCCACGATTCCCATCCTGGACGCGCTCTACCGGGATCCGCACGAGTACGTCCGGCGTTCAGTGGCCAATCACCTCAACGACCTGGCACGCCATTCTCCCGAGGCGGTGCTGGCCGCAGCTGCCGGCTGGACTGCAGCGCCGGACGCCAATACTCCGTGGGTGGTCCGGCATGGACTCCGCACCCTCGTCAAGAAGGCCCACCCGGGCGCACTGGCCCTGCAGGGGTTCGCTCCCGCGTCCCTCTCGGTATCCCCGCCGAGGCTGGACCGGCACACCGTGGCCCTGCCGGCGGACCTCGCCTTCGAATTCGAGATCTCCAACACGGGTGCCGATCCGGCCAGGCTCGCGGTTGATTACATCGTGCACTACATGAAGGCAAACGGCTCACAAACGGAGAAGGTCTTCAAACTGGCGGCCCTGACCCTGAATCCCGGCGAAACCCGGACAGTGTCCAAACGCCATGCGTTCCGCCAGATGACCACCCGGGTGCACCATCCGGGCAGCCACGCCCTGGAGCTCCAGATCAACGGCGTCCGGTACGCCCACACGCAGTTCCTCGTCGAGGTCTGACCTGGAGGGTTGATCCCAGCGTCGGCAACGCGGCGGCCTCCGAATCGAGAGGCGTTCCCGGCCCCAGCGCACGCGCCCGACTTCCACGCAGTGAGTGTGATTTGCTTCACACCCTCTTGATGGATAGCATTCCATAACTGTTAGCGCTCACAGAAGAGGACCCCGGATGACCGCCCCCGCACCTGACCCAACCTCAACCTGGCAGCAGTTGATTGGCAGCCGGGTGGAGCTGCGGCTCGACGGCCGGATAGTCCGCACCGGGGAGGTGGAAGACGCCACCCATGATTCCTCAGTGATGTGGCTGCGCTTCGACGGCAACCACGGCCGACAGCTGGTGTCCAAGACCGACGGCTACGAGGTTCTACCGCTTAGCTAAGGGAACCGCTCTCGCTTTGGCGTCGGTCGGTGACAAGTAAGGGAGGCCGACGGCGGCAGCCTCCTGCCGCCGTCGGCCTCCCTTGTCAGTTGCTTGTGCGCCGGCTACCGGCCGCCCTCAATCTTCCGGTTGCGTTGCTCCTGGGCCATGGGACCGTACGGGTACACGCCCACCCGTGGCTGGCTGGCCTCGGTCAGCCGCCGGGTCTCCTCCTCCGTCAGCTCCAGGTCCGCGGCTGCGAGGTTGTCCGCCAGCTGCTCCGTGGTGCGGGCGCCGAGGATCACGGACGTAACCGCCGGCCGGTCCGCCAGCCAGGCCAGTGCCACCTGGGATGCGCTCACTCCGTGGTCCGCCGCGATCTTCTCGACCGTTCCGATGACCTCCCAGGTGCGGGGATCGTCGTTGCGGGCCTGCCAGGCTTCCATGCCGCGCTTGGGGTTCTCGCCCAGCCGGGTCGCGCCGGCCGGAGCCTCATCGCGCTTGTATTTGCCGGAGAGCCAGCCTCCGCCAAGGGGGGACCACGGCAGCAGCCCGATCCCCGCGTCCAGTGACGCAGGAACAATCTCTGATTCGATCTCCCGGACCAGCAGGCTGTACTGCGGCTGCAGTGTTACCGGCGCGCTCCAGCCATGGGCCTTGGCCAGGTGCACCGCCTTGGTCAGCTGCCAGCCCAGGAAGTTGGAGAACCCGTAGTAGGCGATCTTGCCGCTGCTGACGGAGTCATGCAGGAAGCGCAGCGTCTCCTCCAGGGGCGTAATGGGGTCCCACGCGTGCATCTGGTACAGGTCGATCTGTTCGACGCCGAGACGGCGCAGCGAGTCGTCCAGCGCCCGGGTGAGGTGGCGGCGGGAGGTTCCGAGGTCGTTCGGGGCCTGCCCCATGGGGAAGCGTCCCTTGGTGGCCAGAACGGCGCGGTCCCTGACGTCGGGACGGGCGGCCAGCCAGCGGCCGATGATCTCTTCCGAGACGCCCTGGCTGTAGACGTCCGCAGTATCGATGAAGTTGCCACCTGCTGCAAGGTAGTCGTCAAGAATGGCGAAGGATGTTTCCTCGGTGGCCTCTGCGCCAAAGGTCATGGTGCCCAGCGCGTAATTGGAAACGACGGCGCCGCTGTTGCCTAGTGTGCGGTATTGCATGGTTCTCCTCAGTCCTCGGTGGGCGTGGTGCGGTTCGAGTGGTACGTCCGCCATGTGTGCTCCGGGGCAAACCCCAGGAGGCGCTTGGCCTTGTCGATGGAAAGCATGGTCTCGTGTTCGCCGAGCTCCTTGACCACCTTGACGTCCGGAAAGACTTCCGCTGCGAGGCTGGCGCTGGACCGGCTCATGACGGTGTCTTCGTTGGCAATGATGAACGCCTCGAATCCGGGCTTGCCGTTCTCCAACGCGCGGGCCACGGCCTGCGCGCCGTCGCGCCCGTCGATGTACCCCCAGAGGTTCCACTTCCGCAGGGAGGCGTCGGAGTCGAAGGAGGGAAAAGCCTCATAGTCCTCAGGGTCCATCACGTTGGAGAACCGCAGGCCGGTGATGCTCAGTTCCGGGTCCCAGCGGGTCAGCTGGATGGCCATCTGCTCCTCCAGGTGCTTCACCAGCGAGTAAGTGCTTTCAGGCCTGGCCGGGTATTCCTCATCCACCGGGATGTAGGGAGGATCGACGTCGAACGGCAGCCCCAGCACCGTCTCGCTGGAGGCGTACACCACCTTCTTGATTCCGGCCCGGCGTGCGGCCTGGAAGACGTTGTAGGTGGCGAGAATGTTGTTCTCGAACGTGGCCGCATCCGGCGCGAGGCCCGGAGCCGGGATGGCCCCCAGGTGCACGATCGCGTCGAAGCCCTCGTGGCGGTCATCGAGGCCCAGGATGACGTCCAGGACCTGCCCGTAATTGCGCAGGTCAACCTCGGTGAAACCGCGGTCCCGGGTGCCCGTGCGGTCCAGGTTCAGGACGTCATGGCCGTCCTCGGTGAGCCTGCGGACCACGCTCCTGCCCAGTTTTCCGCTTCCTCCGGTTACAGCAACTCTCATCAGGAACTCCTCTGGGTAGTTGGCGGCCGGCGGTCATCCGCGACCGTGCGCCGCCGCCGTCGTCATTCCACCCTAGAGGCGCAGCGGTACGGATGCAGCCTTTCAGCATGGCCCTCTGAGTCCTAGGAAGGAACGCCCCTGCCTGCCGGCGGCCTTCAGCCAAGCCGGAACAGCAGCGGGAGGGTGTTCGTGATGATGCTGAAGGCGGCGGCCACCTGGCTAGGTGAAGTCATCCGGGATGGCTGTCAGATGTGCTGCGACTGGCCCGGTAAACCAAGGCTCGGCCGGCCGAAAGGAAGCCTGCTCGGGCTGATGCCCAGGGATGCGTAATAGCCGCCGGCCACCATCGCGGCGAACCCGGCGACGCCCAGGTAGACAATCTGCAAGGCGGCGCCGGCGATCACTGCAAGGAATCCGCAGACCACGCACAGGGCACCAAGGACGATCCGCCGCATCAGCGACCAGGACTGGCCCTCCATGCGCGCGGCGAATTGCGGATCGTCCTCGTGAAGCGACTGCTCCATCTGCCTGAGGATGTCCTTTTCATGTTCAGAAAGCGGCATCATTGACCTCCGAACCGGATTGATATTAAGGATCGCCCCTCGGACGGTTAAGTCAATAGAGCCGAAAGTCATGGCGGAACCCCGGTGACTTTGGACCCTAGGCAAGGGGTGCCGGGCGGCGCACGCTGGAACCCATGAACACTGAAGAACGCATTGTGGTGGGTGTGGACGGTTCCGAATTCTCCACGGCTGCCTTGCAGCTCGCCGGACGAATGGCCCGAAGCCTCAACGCCCCGCTGGAGATCATCACATGCCTGGGCACCTCTGATTTCTACCTCGCTTCGCACATGCCTGCCGGGCGGGTCCCCAGCATGGAGGAACTCGAAGAGACAGCCAAGCGCCTGGTGGACCAGGCCGTGGAAAGGGCCTTTGGGGCAGAACCTCCGGCGCGGCTGTCCCGCACCGTGAAGTTCGGTCCGCCGGCAAAGACCCTGGTCGATGAAAGCCGCGATGCGCAGCTGCTGGTGGTGGGCCGGCGAGGGGAAGGCGGGTTCCTGACCCAGGTCATGGGATCCGTCAGCGGAGCCTGCGCCGCGCACGCACACTGCCCGGTCCTCGTGGTGGGCCAGGACTCGAAGGTTGCCGAACCGGAACCGGGTCCCACGTCCGGGTGAAGCCGGGCATCCCCGTGGCAGGCCCCTGGGCGTTCAGTGACTTTGTGCCCTGATCACGGTTCGTACCCAAGCCATAACCTGAATGCATCAGCGCGGCACGCCCCGCGCGCCAAGTCCCGGGAGCATCGTCATGAAAGCAACAACGGCGAGCATCATCGCAGGCGTGGTCCTCCTGCTGGCCGGAATCCTCTTATTGTTGGACGCCCTGCGCATCCTCGACACCGCACTGCTGGTGTGGCCCTTCATCTTTGGCGCCTCCGGCGCCGCCTTCCTGGCAGTGTTTTCCAGAAGCCGCGCCAATTGGTGGGCAGCCATCCCGGGCTTTGTCCTCCTTGGGCTTGCCGCGGTGGTCGCCACCACACAGCTGTGGCCCGGGGTGGCGGGCGATTGGCCAGGTTCGCTGTTCTTCCTCTTCATCTCCGCCGGCTTCGCTGCCGTGTACCTCCGGGAGCGGGCCAACTGGTGGGCGCTGATTCCTTGCGGCGTCCTGCTCACCCTTGCACTGGTGGTGGCATTGCCGCCGGGCCTGGACGGCACACCCGTGGCCGCGGTGCTGTTCCTGGGGTTCGCTGCGACCTTTGCAGCGCTGACCCTCACGCCGGAGAGGATGAAGTGGCCATTAATCCCGGCGGCTGTGCTGGCCGTTCTTGGGCTGTCCTTCGCCATCCAGTCGGCCGTGAATTTCCGCACCATGGAGTACCTCACCGCCGTGGTGCCGCTGATAGCCGGCGTGTGCCTGCTGTACTACGCATTCCATAACCGCCGGAGCGGCAGCCGGCACACGGGCCGTGCCGTGCCGGATCAGATGAAGCCGGGACTGGGTGATGCTCACGGTGGCCACTGACCCAGCAATCGACAACACCGTTGTTGGGGGAACGCGCGTATACATCCTGGACAGCCATGCGCTGGTCCGGACAGGACTCCGCGAGCTGCTGGAAGAAGCTCACTTCACGGTGGTTGGCGAGAGCGGATCCGCCTCCGAAGCAAGCCGCCGGATCCCGGAACTGTGTCCCGACCTCGTGGTGATCGGAGCCCATCTGCCGGATGGCACCGGCATCGAAGTGTGCCGGGAAATTCTCGCGGACAATCCCGGCGTCCGGTGCCTGCTCCTGAGCAGTTACGACGACGACCATGCACTCAGCAGCGCCGTGCTGGCGGGAGCAGCCGGCTACGTGCTCCGGCAGTTACCCGGAACCGCGCTGGTTGAGGGAATCCGCCGGGTGGCCACCGGCGAGTCATTGCTGGAGCCCGGCACCGAGCGCAAGGTAATGGAGAGCCTGTACAAGGCGCAGGCGAACCGCGGGCTCAGCTCACAGGAACTGAGGGTTTTGGCCCTCATGGCGGAGGGCCTGACCAACAGCCAGATCAGCGAGGAGACGCGCTTCGCGCGGACTGCGGTGACGATACAGGTTGCCGGCATCCTGGCCAAGCTGGGCTTCGAACTGCGCGGCTAGTGGCCGGTGGACTAGGGCGCTGACGCAGCCAGTTCATCTCGACGGTGCGGTCCATGTCAGTCGGGTGCCGTGCCCGGGGCTGCTCGTGATGGAGCACTCGCCGCCCAGTGCCCTGGCCCGGTGCTTCATGTTTGCGATGCCGCTGATGCGGTCGGGATTTTCGAACCCGCAGCCGTTGTCCGCAATCCGAAGTTCCACGCCGTCGGGCCGGGCGGTCAGCGAAATCTCGATTTCGTCCGCCCCGGAGTGCCGGACGGCGTTGCTCAGTCCCTCGGACAGCACCGGCAGCAACTGCTCGACGACGGCATCGGGCACCGCTTCGTCCACCGGTCCCGTCAGCTGGACCTTGGGGGAAAAGTCGGAGTTCCGGATCCCCTCGTGAATGGTCCGCATGATGAGGCCGGTGAGCGGCTCCTTCAGGCCGTGGCCGGTCCGCATTGAGTAAATGGTGTCCCTGAGCTCATGGATGGTGCTGTCCAATTCGGCTGTCACCGCAGAGATACGTTCCTGGGCCACAGGGTCCGGGACATAGCGACGCAGGCTCTGCATGCTCAGCCCAGCACCGAAGAGCCGCTGGATCACCAGATCGTGCAGGTCCCGCGCGATCCTGTCGCGGTCCGTGGACAGCAACTGCTCTTCCCGCCGCCGCCGCGCCCTGGCCAGCCCGAGCGCCAGGCCCACCCGGGAGCCGAAAACGGCGCAGGACTGGATGTCCGATTGGAGGTACAACGGACCTCCCGGGGGACGCGCCAGGATCAGCAGGCCGCGTTCACCGCTCTTCCGTCCCAGGGCAGCCACCAGCAGGGGGCCGAGTTTCTCGTCCGTACCCGGCCCAAAGACCTCGTACGGGTCCCTGACGAGGGCGGAAAGCCCGGTTTCCAGGACGTCGGCGATGACCTTGGACGCAGGCAGCTCCTGGCCGGCAGGAAGGGACTGGACCCCCACCATGGTGCGGCACCGTTGCATGCCGTCGGCGTCAGGGTAGGCAATCACGGCGAGGATCGAATCCGAGACAGTCAGTGCCCGCTCGGCCACGAGGTCCAGGTTGTCGGTTTCGCCGGGGAACATCGCCGAACTCAGCTGGTCACTGACCTCCAGCCCGGCCTCCAGCCAACGTTGCCGGCGTCGGGTGTCCTCGTACAGGCGGGCATTTTCGATTGCGACGCCGGCAGCCGCCGCCAACGCGGAAGCGAGCTCCTGGTCCTCTGCGGTGAACGGGCCGCCGTCGAGCTTCTCCGTCAGGTAGAGGTTCCCAAAGACGGAACCGCGGACCCTGACCGGCACCCCAAGGAATGTCTTCATGTCCGGGTGGTTGGGCGGGAACCCGCTGGCCATTTCGTCTGCGCCCAGATCCTCCAGCCTCAGCGCTTCGGGCTGGCGGATCAGATGCCCCAGTACCCCGCGTCCCGTAGGAAGGTCGCCGATCAGGCGGACGCCGTCGTCGTCGATTCCCACCGTGATGAAGTGCCCCAGCTCTTGGTCGCCGTCGATCACGCCCAGCGCGCCGTAGCGCGCGCCCACCAGCTCGCAGGCTGACTGCACCACACGGTCCAGGACGGCTTCGAGGCTGAGGTCTTCGGTGAGCGAAACCACGGCACCCAGCAGGCCCTGCATCTGGTCCTGGGCGCGCACCAATTCATCTGCCCGGGCCACGAAGTCGCGCAACAGGTCCTCGGTGCGCCGGCGGATCGGTTCACGCCACATGGCGCCCCCGAAGGCAAGGACCACGGAAGAGGCCGTCGGCCAGTCCAACGGCAGGCGCAGTAAAAGGTGCGCCGCTCGGGCGACTAAGAAGAATTTTGTTTGACCGATATATGGTGACTACCGGAAGGTCCGGGCTCATGCGACTCCCCACAGCAGTGAGACACACACGGCGGACTGCTTCACCGAGTTCTATTGCATCAACCCCAGACTGATACCAACACAGTACCAAGACCGACACAGGGGCTCAATAGACAGCGTAACGGGACTAAAGGCACTGGGCATCCACCTGCACGGCTGGGAATCTGATCGAGCGGCAAACTGCGGCGTCCCCGGGTGCGAGGAGATGATCCAACGTGCGTATCGGACTGATCGCTCCCCCTTGGCTGCAGGTCCCGCCGCCCCGTTATGGCGGCACCGAAGTGGTGGTTGACGGGCTGGCCCGCGGACTCGTAGCCGCCGGTCATGACGTGCTGCTGGCCGCCCCGGCGGGAAGCACCTGCCCGGTTCCCCTTGTTCCGGACATGCCGGAGCCCAGCTTCGGTTCGTCGGCCACCTGGTCCGCTGGTGCCGAGCTTTACCATGTGGCCTTGGCCTATGCCGCCCTGACGGACGTGGACCTCGTCCACGACCACACGGTGGCCGGTCCCTTTTTCCGCTACCGCCCGGCCTCGCTTCCCGTGGTCACCACCAACCACGGGCCGTTCAGCTCGCGCCTTGGCGACCTCTACCGGCTGATGGGGCCGGATGTGGCCATGGTGGCCATTTCGCACCGGCAGGCGGCGGATGCCGGGGGTGTGCGGATCGCCCGGGTGATCCATCACGGAATCGACGTTGATGCCGTGCCGGTGGGAGACGGCACCGGCGGCTACGCGGCGTTCCTCGGGCGGATGAGCCCGGACAAAGGGCCGCGGGAGGCCATCCTCATCGCGCGGCAGGCCGGGTTCAGGCTTCTGCTGTCCGCCCGGATCCAAGGCCGGGAGGAACAGGAATACTTCGACAGCCAGGTTGCCCCGCTCCTTGGGCCGGAGGTGGAGTTCCTCGGAGAACTCAATGTCGCGGAAAAATATCAGCTCATGGGCGGTGCAGCGGCATTCCTCAACCCGATCCAGTGGCCCGAACCGTTCGGCCTGGTGATGATCGAGGCACTGGCAACGGGCACCCCGGTGGTAGGCACCGGTTCCGGTGCGGCCCCTGAAATAGTGGACGACGGCGTCACCGGTTATCTCCGGACCGGCATCGACGACCTCGCCGAGGCCCTGACCTTGGCCCCTGGCCTGGACCGGGCTGCCTGCCGCCGGGCCGCCGAGCTGCGCTTCAGCGTGGGCCGGATGGTGGCCGATCACATCTCATTGTATGAGGAGATATTGCGGGACAAGCGGTTGGATCAGTCGCCGGCCCCGTCCCCGCCCGGCTGAAGGTAGCGGAGGAACCAGTCCCTGGCCAGCGCCGCGGCTTCCGACAACGTGCCGGGTTCCTCGAAAAGATGCGTGGCCCCCGGGACCACGGACAGCTGGCTGGGACAGCGCAACAGTGCCTGGGCCCAGCGGTTCAGTTCCAGGACCTCCCGGTCCGCCCCGCCCACTATGAGGAGCGTGGGGGCACGGACGGCTGAGAGCCTGTCACCGGCGAGATCCGGACGGCCGCCCCGCGACACCACGGCGCCAATACGGGCGCCGGGTTCCGCCGCAGCCCACAAAGCGGCCCCGGCCCCCGTGCTTGCACCGAAGTACCCCACCCTGCTCCGGGCGGTCTCCGGCCGTCCGGCGAGCCATTCCGTTGCCCCCGTCAGTCGGCCGGCAAGCAGCCCGATGTCGAACACATTGGCCCGATTAAGTTCCTCGGCCGGGGTGAGCAGGTCCAGCAGCAAGGTTCCCAGTCCCGCCCGCTGGAGGAACGACGCCACAAAACGGTTCCGGGGACTGTGCCTGCTGCTGCCGCTGCCGTGGGCGAACACGACGACGGCGGCGCCCTCCACCGGCACGTAGAGGTGCCCCTGGAGCCGCGCCGCTCCCGCTTCGATCTGGACATCCTCGTCGACGGCAGTCCCGTTGGCTACGGCCTGGGCGCTGTGCAGCCGCTTGGCTGCCGCGTCGAGCAGCAGCACGACTTCGGCGTCGTCAGTCGGCGAGAAGTCACGGTAGTGATATCCGACGGCGGTGAACTGGCGCGGCGTGGCCAGGCAGACCACTTCATCCGGTTCCGTGAGGTCCGCCAGCGTGTCCGCCGGTGCCACCGGAACCGCCAGGATCACCCTGGCGGCGCCCAGTTGCCGGGCGATGTGGCACGCAACGCGGGCCGTGGAGCCGGTGGCGATGCCGTCGTCGACGATCACCGCGGTGCATCCCCTCAGATCCGCACGGGTCCGCCCTTTCCTGAACCGGGCCACCCGCGTCTCGAGCAGGGCGCGCTCCCGGTCTTCAACGGCGTCAAGCTCTGCCTGCGTCACGCCCACGCGGGAAATGATGTGCTTGTCCAGGACCCGGGCACCGCCCTCGCCTATGGCTCCCATGGCCAGCTCAGGCTGGAACGGAACTCCCAGCTTCCGCACCACGATCACGTCCAGGGGTGCATCCAGCGCCGTGGCCACCTCGAACGCCACCGGAACGCCGCCCCGGGGCAGCCCCAGAACTACGATGTTCTGGCCGCGAAGGTATTCGAGCCGCTGCCCCAGCCGCCGTCCCGCTTCTACCCTGTCCTCGAAAATGCTCATGGCCAGCCGTTCGCCTCGTGGCTCAAGGCCGCCAGGCGGGTCCGGTGAGCCGGCGTAGGAAGCTCGGCGTGGAGGGACGGACTGCGGCCGCTTTTCTCCAACTATCCGGCAGGTGGCGGCCGGTTGCGAGGGACTTTCGGCCCGGATTCGGCAGGCATCAACGGCCTCGTCCGCGGTGCGCGCAGGACCGGGGGTGGGCCTTGTCACACGGGTCCGGAGCCAGGCGAGTGATGTATATAATTTCCCGGTACGGTTTAGCAGAGAGCCGTTGGATAGTTCTACGATCCGGTTCTCTGCCTGCTACCCGCCTTGCGACCGACAAGGTGGGCGGCCGCGTTGCCGGTTCGTTTTGACCTGAACGAAACGGCAGCAAGAACATCGTGGCCAGCGAGTCGACCGCAAACACCGCAACGTCCATCAGCCAGCACCTGAACGAATTGGTGTTGAACAGCTCGGATGTCGAGCAATTCCTCCACGAACTCGCGCGCGTCTCCGCGCGCAGCCTCTCCGAACCGGGGGACGCCGTCCTGTGCGGGATCACCCTGCTCCGGCACCGGAAAGCGGCCACCGTGGCCAGCAGCAGCCCGGAAGCACAAGCTATGGATGAAATCCAGTACGCCTTCGGTGACGGCCCGTGCATGACCGCTTCCCGCGACCAGGTGACGGTGCACATCAAGGACCTTGAAGCCCACGAACGCTGGCCGACGTACTCCACCACAGTCCTGGGGCACGGAGTCCGGTCCATCCTCGCCGTGCCCTTCCAGCTTGAGGGCGACACCCGCGCGGCGCTGAACCTCTATTCCCACCGCCCCGGCCGTTTCGAGGGCAAGGTCCTGGAGCTCGCCGAGGATTTTGTCAGCCAGACGTCCATGGCCCTCCGGCTGGCCGTGCGCTTCGCCCACTTCAGCGATACGGCGGCCAACCTCAAGGCAACGCTGGAGTCCCGCACCGCGATCGACGTCGCCATCGGGATCATCATGGCCCAGAACCGCTGCAGCCAGGAGGAAGCCTTCGAACTCCTGAAGGCGGCCTCAAGTGCACGGAACGTCAAACTGCACGGCGTGGCAACGGCCATTGTGGATTCCTTGGGCCAGGGACCAACGAGGACGCACTTCGAGCTGTAACCGGCGCCGTTCAGCTTCGGCCGGGGCTGTGGACCGAAATAAGCATTGCGCACGAATGTGATGCGTGCCATACTCTTCTCGATACGCATCGACGATACGCATCGACAACGTGCATTTACCCAGTGCCGGCGCGGCCCGGAACCGGTAGGCTCGGGACCCAAAGAGTGCCAGGAACAAAGGAGGTGGAGACGAGTGCCAACCAGCAAAGACGTTGCGGAAGCCGCCGGCGTCGCCCAAAGCACTGTCTCCTACGTCCTGAGCGGCAAGCGGCCCATCTCCGAGAAAACCCGAAGAAAGGTCGAAGCGGCAATTGAGCAGCTGACCTACCAGCCCAACGCCGGGGCGCGGGCGCTTGCCAGCCGCAAGACCCGGGTCATCGGGCTTGTGATCCCCTTCATTCCCGAACTGCATATGGCTTCCATCATGGAGTTCGTCTCCGTCATCGCCTCCACAGCCCGGCAATACGACCACGACATCCTGCTGGTCACTGAGGATGAAGGAGCCGCCGGGCTCCGCCGCGTCGTCGGACAGCAGATCTGCGACGGCCTCATCCTGATGCAGGTCGAGGGCGAGGATGAGCGCCTTCCCGTGGCGCGGACGCTGAACGTACCGGTGGTTCTTATCGGCATCCCCCGCGACCCGTCCGGCCTCGTCTGTATCGACGCGGACTTCGAAATGGCAGGCGAACAATGCGTCCGGGACCTCGCCGCAGCGGGGCATTCCGTCATTTCCGTCATCGACTGGCAGCCTGAAGTGGTGGAACGCCATGTGAATTACGTGGACCGGTTCATGCTTGGCACGGACAGCGCGGCACGAACCCTCGGCGTCACCGTGCAGCACCTGCCCGGCGGCGCGGACCGGGACACCATTTCCGCTTCCGTGGACCGGGCCCTTGCTCGGACCACGGGTGTACCGGCTTTCATCGCACCGGACGGCACGGTGCAGGACATCCTGCGCCGGACCCTCGCGTCCAGGGGACTGACTCCCGGGGTGGATGTCTCGGTTATTGGCAGCGCCTCACCCACTCTGGCCGAACTCCAGCCCGTCCCGCTCTCCACCATCGACCTGCGCCCCGCGGAGGTCTCCCGCCGGGCGGTGAAAATCATCTGCCAGCTTCTCGACGCCGATTCCCAGGGACCACACGAATCCCTGGAGTTGGTGCCCACGGTCATCACGCACCGTTCCAGCACGCTCCGTCCACCCCACGGCGCCTAACACCACTCGCACCCCCTGCCCGAAGTATTCATTTTGTCCATCGTCGATACGCATCGATGACTCAGCCCAACAACCCAAGGAACAGACAATGAAGTCAGCATTCACCAAGAGCCGTCCTCTCGCCGTTGCCGTCACCGCCCTCATCGGGCTGCCGGTCATGCTCTCCGGCTGCGGTACCGCCGCCTCATCATCATCCACGGAGTCAGTCTCGGAGATCTCCGTCATGGACTACTACAACAATGAACCTGACAAGACCTTCATCGGCGACGCCCTCACCGCCTGCGGCACCAAGGCCGGCGTCACCATCAAGCGGGAAACGGTGCCCGGTAAATCCCTGATCTCCAAGGTCCTTCAGCAGTCCTCATCCAAGACCTTGCCGGACGTGCTGATGCTGGACAACCCGGACCTGCAGCAGATTGCGGCCACGGGCGCCCTGGCTCCCCTGGCCGATTTCAACATCAGCACCGCCGACTTCGCCCCCGGCGTGCTCAGTGCGGGCACGTACAAGGACAAGGTCTACGGGCTGGCCCCCACTGTCAATACCATCGCCCTCTTCTACAACAAGGACATCCTGACGAAGGCCGGAGTGACCCCGCCGGCCACGTGGGACGAGCTGGAAGCGGCCGCCGCCAAGCTGACGTCCGGGGACCAATACGGGCTGGCGTTCAATGCCAACCCCACTTATGAAGGCACCTGGCAGTTCCTGCCGGTCATGTGGTCCAACGGCGGCAACGAAAAGAACATCGACACGGAGGAAACGGCACAGGCCCTGCAGCTCTGGACCGACCTGGTGAAGGACGGCTCGGTGTCCTCCTCCGCCCTGAACTGGACGCAGGCCGATGTCAAGGACCAGTTCCTGGCCGGCAAGGCCGCCATGATGGTCAACGGACCGTGGCAGATCCCCTCCCTCGACAAGCAGGCCTCCCTGCAGTACGGCGTGGTGAAGATACCCGTCAGGGAGGCCGGGCAGACCGTTGTTGCCCCGCTCGGCGGAGAAGTCTGGACTGTTCCGCAGACCGGGAACAAGGCCCGGGCAGGCCAAGGCCGCAGAGGTGGTTTCCTGCCTCAACAGCGACGAAAACCAGCTGGCCATGGCCAAGGTCCGGAACACTATCCCGTCCAAAACGACCCTGGCAGCCAAGTTTGCCGAAGAAAACCCAAAACTCGCCACGTTCACCGAACTTGTGAAAACCGCCCGCGCCCGCACGGGACAGCTGGGTGAGGAATGGCCCGCGCAGGCCACCAAGATCTACACCGCCATCCAGACGGCCCTCACCGGGAAGGCGACCCCGTCCGAGGCCCTGAAGCAAGCGCAGGGACAGTAGGCAGCGGCCATGTCACTGACAACTGATTTATCGCAGGCGACACCTCCCAATGGAAAGGCATCCAAGGGAAAGCCGGGCGGATGGAGGGCCGGCGGCCGGCAGTCCGGCGGCGCCGGAAGGAAGGATACCTTTGCGGCGCCGCGCCGACGCAGCCGCCAGCGGCGGGAGCGCCTCTTCCAGTGGCTGTTCCTGGTGCCCGCGGTGGTCTACATGGCACTCTTCTTCGGCTACCCCGTGGTCAAGAACGTCGTCATGAGTTTCCAGGACTACACAACCGCCACGTTCTTCACCGGCGAGGCCCCGTGGGTGGGGCTGGCCAACTACGTGACGGTGCTGTCGTCGTCGTTGTTTTCCACCGCGTTGCTCAACACCGCACTGTTCACCGTAGGGTCCATCCTGGGCCAGTTCGTGATCGGTCTGGCGCTGGCGATCTTCTTCCAGCAAAAGTTCCCGCTCAACGGGATCCTCCGGAGCCTGCTCCTGCTCCCCTGGCTGCTGCCGCTGATTGTCTCCAGCGCCGTGTGGCGGTGGATCCTGGACAAGGACAGCGGTGCACTGAACCGCTTCCTGGGTGACCTGAACATCGTGGACACCGGGGTGCCGTGGCTAACCAGCACGTCGCTGGCCCTGATCGCCGTCGTCGGCGTGAACATCTGGATCGGCATCCCGTTCAACCTGACTATCCTCTACGGGGGCCTGCAGGAGATCCCCGACGAGCTGTATGAGGCAGGCTCCTTGGACGGTGCCACGGGCTGGAAAGCATTCCGGCACATTACGTGGCCCATGCTCCGGCCGGTAGTGAGTGTGGTCCTGGTGCTCGGCGTCGTCTACACGCTCAAGGTCCTGGACATCATCCTTGGGCTAACAAACGGCGGACCGGCCAACTCGACACAGACGATCGCCACGCAGTCCTACGCGCTCTCCTTCCAGGAGTTCAAGTTCGGCGAGGGCGCCGCGCTGGGCAACATCCTGGTGATCATTTCGCTGGTGTTCGCGGTCCTGTATCTCCGTGCCAGCCGGCGAGCCGTTGATGAGTGAGGAAACCATGACGACGACAACAATCACCTCCCGCGCCGGCGGTCACCGGCCCGGCGGACGCAAGGCGGCCGGCCGCAGTACCGGGCCGACCCCGGATCGCAAGAACTGGGGCGCCACGGCGCTCGCCATTTTCTTCCTGGCGGTCATGCTGTTTCCGGTCTACTGGATGGTCAACGCCTCGCTGCAGCCGAACGGCACCACCCTGGAAACATCCTGGCTGCCGCTGAAACCGGATTTCACCGGCTACGCCACCGCCATCAGCGAACAGGGCGGAAACCTGGGCACCAGCCTGGTCATTTCGCTCGGCAGCGTGGCGCTGAGTCTGGCCATCGCCGCTCCGGCAGCCTACGCCCTGGCCTACTTCAAGGTCCGCGGCGCCGGCATCGTGCTGTTCGCCATCCTGATCAGCCAGATGATCCCCGGAATCGTAGTGGCCAACGCCCTCTACACCGCCTACAACGACCTCGGCCTGCTCAACTCCATCCCGGGCCTCATCCTGGCGGACTCGGCGCACGGCATCCCGTTCGCAATCCTGATCATCCGGGCCTTCATGAACGGCATGCCGGCATCGGTGATCGAGGCGGCCCGGGTGGATGGCGCCGGGCACATCCGGGCGTTCTGGTCCATCGTGCTGCCGCTGAGCCGGAACTCGCTCATCACCGCCGGACTGTTCACGTTCCTGTTCGCCTGGAGCGACTTCCTGTTCGCCCTGACCCTGACCACCACCGAAGCTGTCCGGCCCGTAACGCTGGGAATCTTCCAGTACATCGGCGCCTACGTGAACGACTGGAGTTCGGTGATGGCCACGGCCGTGCTCGCATCCATCCCTGCCATCATCCTGCTGGTCGCCGCCCAGAAATACATCGCCGCAGGCACAACCGGCGGCGCGGTCAAATAGGCCGTCTTCAACAACACTTACGAGGAGAACATCATGACTGACACCAAGCCCGTCCGCGTCACCGTCTGGAGCGAGAACCGCCACGAAAAGCGCGACGAACTCGTGGCCCGCCTCTATCCCGACGGCATGCACGGCGCCGTCAAGGCGGGAATCGAGGAGAACCTCGGCGCCAAGGTCAGTGTCCGCACCGCCACTCTCGACGAACCCCAACACGGCCTTAGCGAAGAGGTCCTGGCCAACACCGACGTCCTGACCTGGTGGGGGCACATGTCGCACGGCGACGTTGAAGACGAGATCGTGGAGCGCGTGCACCGCCATGTCCTTTCCGGCATGGGCCTGATCGTCCTGCACTCCGGCCACTGGTCCAAGATCTTCACCAAGCTCATGGGCACCTCCTGCACCCTGCGCTGGCGTTCCGAACAGGACCGCGAACTTGTCTGGACCGTGGACCCCACCCACCCGATTACCAGGGGCGTACCGCATCCCATCGTGATCGACCAGCAGGAAATGTACGGCGAGTTCTTCGACATCCCCACCCCTGAGGAACTCGTGTTCATCAGCTCCTTCAGCGGCGGCGAGGTGTTCCGTTCCGGCTGCACCTTCCGCCGCGGCCACGGCAAGATCTTCTTCTTTAGCCCCGGCGACCAGGACTACCCCGTCTACCACCACAAGGACGTCCGGCGCGTCATCGCCAACGCCGTCGAGTGGGCCGTCACCGACCGCCCCGAACGCGCCTACCCCGAACTGCTGCGCTACGAAACGAACGACTTCTTCAACGGCAAGAGCTACCAGGGGGCCAACGCGTGAGCACGGACTTCGCCACTATTCCCGACGACGGATCTCCCCTGCGCGTCATCGTCGTCGGTGCCGGCGGCATGGGCCGCGCCTGGCTAAACACGGTCCAGCAGTCGCCCCAGGTGGAACTGGCCGGCATCGTTGACCTCGACCTGAATGCCGCCCGCGCGGCAGCCGCCGCCATCGGGCGCCCGGACCTTCCGGTCGGCACCGGCACTGCAGCACTGGCGGCCGACGTCGGCGCCCGGGCCGTCATCAACGTGACAGTTCCTGCCGCGCACCACCCGGTCACCGCCGAGGCGCTGGCCGCCGGCCTGCCGGTCCTGGGCGAGAAGCCGGTTGCCTCCACCGTGTCACAGGGCCTCTCCCTCGCGGCCGCCGCCCAACTGTCCGGCCAGCTGTTTATGGTCAGCCAGTCGCGGCGCTACAACCGGCAGCTCTTCGAGGCGAAACGGCTGGCGTCATCGCTGGGGAGCATCGGGATCGTGTCGGCCGAGTTCTTCAAAGCCCCGCATTTCGGCGGTTTCCGCGACGCCATGGACCACCCGCTGCTGTTGGACATGGCCATTCACCAGTTCGACATGGCCCGGTTCCTGCTCGACGCCGATCCGGTGTCGGTTTTCTGCGAGGAGTACAACCCGTCATGGAGCTGGTACCGCGGCGATGCCGGGGCCAGCGCCATCTTCGAAATGACCGGCGGGGAACGCTTCGTCTTCACCGGCAGCTGGTGCAGCCCCGGGCAGGAGACGTCGTGGAACGCTTCGTGGCGGATCAGCGGCGAGCACGGCGCTGTGCTGTGGGACGGCGACAACGAACCCACCGTGGAATCGGCCAAACCGGCCGGATCGGCGCCGGGCGCCGACCCCGGCCAGGAGATCGCCGGCTCTCTCCGGGACTTCGTGGCAGCACTCCGCACGGGCGGCACCCCCATGGGTCAGGTTCACCGGAACATCATGAGCCTGGCAATGGTGGAGGCCGCCGTTCTCAGCGCCGCTACAGGAACCAGGGTTTCCGTCGATGGCCTGCTGGAAGAGTCCTACGCGGAGGCCATCCTGGCTGAGCGCGATCCGGGCGTGCTCGAGATCCTCAAAACCTGGCCGTCCGTCAGGGCCGCCTTGTAACTACTCAGAACATCGGCAGCAGGAACCCGGCAACCATGGCCGCTGCACCGATGCCGCTCAGGATCCAGCCGAGGACTCCGGCCGCTTCTCCGCGCACCTCCGGGGCACTGGTCCGCCAGCGGGTGGGCGTCTTCACCGCGTAGTGGATGGTGACGGCGTCCCCCGGGGCCATATGCCGGATGTCATACGGGGACATGGGCGCGTTGTGGACCTCGTGATGGTGGTCGTACCAGCGGAACCCCACGCCGCTCTCGTCGGAGTAGACCACGCCCTCCGACTGGGTCCACTGATCCTCGAACCGCCTCATCGTCTCCACCACCACCAGAAGAATGAGGCCGGCAGGCAGGCAAATCCAGGTCAGCACTTCCAGGATGGGGCCTGCAATGTCAAGAACTCCGGGCATGGTCACGATGCTACCGTTCCCGCGCATTCACGGGCCACATCCGTCGTCCGCTCCGGGGCGGGCCACGAGCCCGGTCGGCGTGCCACACTAAGGACTACGAACGGCGCACGCCTAAGGGAGCAACACACATGGTGACGGGGCAACGCACCCACCGGTTTGGCAAGGACAGGTGGCGCGGGAACGGCCTGTCCAGTGCGGACGTCTCCGAACGTGTCCGCGGGGGCCTGACCAACCTGGTTTCCAACGCGTCAAGCCGCAGCCTGTGGGACATCTTCCGTGCGAACGTCCTGACACTTTTCAATGCGATTGTGGCCGGCAGCTTCGTGCTGCTCCTGGCCTTGGGCCAGTGGCAGGACGCCCTCTTTGGCTTCGCCGCCGTCGGAAACGCCGTCATCGGGGTGGTCCAGGAGTACCGGGCCAAGAAGTCGCTGGACCGGCTTGCGGTGCTGAACTCCCCGCACGCACGAGTCCTGAGGGACGGCGCCATCCAGGATATTCCCACGGCCGAGGTGGTCCTTGACGACGTCATCCTGCTCTTCGCCGGAGACCAGGTGCCTGCGGACGCCACCGTGTTCGCCGCCAACGGTCTGGAAATCGACGAGTCCCTGCTCACCGGTGAATCCAACCCCGTGGACAAAGAAGCTGGGTCCGAGGCGCTGGCCGGGTCCAGTGTTGTGGGCGGCCAGGGCCGGGCGCAGGTTGTCCGGGTGGGGGACGACTCCTTCGCCGGCAAGCTCACGACGGCAGCCAAGCGTTTTTCCCTGGTCAACTCGGAAATCCGCACCGGCCTCAACCGGGTCCTGCGCTGGATCACATGGGGCCTCCTTCCTGTCATGGCTGTCGTTGTCAACGGGGAGATGCAAGCCCAGGGAGGCTGGAACCAGGCGCTGGCCACGGGTTCCTGGAAGACCGCCGCGGTCGGCGCCGTGGCCAGTGTCATCGCCATGGTTCCGCTGGGCCTGGTGCTTATGGCCAGCGTCGCTTTCGCCCTCGGCGGGCTGCGGCTCGCGCGCGACAAGGTCCTCATCCAGGAACTGGCAGCCGTGGAAGGGCTGGCCCGGGTGGACATGCTTTGCCTGGACAAGACCGGCACCCTCACTGAAGGACGAATCGTTTTCGACGGGATGCACGACGCCGGCGCCTCACCGGTGCAGGGGTGGAAGGAGGCGCTGGGCTGGTTCGGGGCCGACCCCGATGCAAACGCCACCGCCCGCTGCCTCGCCGCCGTCTACAAGGACGACGGCGTCCCCCGCCCGGTATCCTCCGTCCCCTTCGCGTCGTCCCGGAAATGGAGCGCCGTCAGCTTCACCGACGGGTCCGCGCCCGGCACCTGGGTGCTGGGCGCGCCGGAACTCGTCCTCGAGTCCACGACCCCGGGACACGTCCAGGCCCTGTCCTCCGCGGCCGGGCTGGCATCGTCCGGCCTCCGGACCCTGGTTCTGGCCCATGCCGGACAGCCCATGGCAGTCCGGGAAGCCGAGGAGGCAGCCCTGCCGTCCGTGCTGGTGCCTGCCGCGATACTGACATTCCGCGAAAAGATACGGCCCGACGCCGCAACGACCCTCGCCTACTTCCGGGAACAGGGCGTCGACCTCCGCATTATCTCCGGTGACGATCCGCGGACCGTGGCGGCAGTCGCCCGCGACGTGGGCCTGGACACCGCTGACGGCTACGATGCCCGCGACCTGCCGGAAGATCCCGAACTCATGGCGGACGTCCTGCAGGACCACAAGGTATTCGGCCGGGTTACCCCCGCGCAAAAGAAGGCCATGGTCTCTGCGCTGCGCAGCCGGGGCCACGTGGTGGCCATGACCGGGGACGGCGTCAATGATGCTCTCGCGCTGAAGGAAGCGGACATCGGGATTGCCATGGGCACGGCCGCCGCGGCCACCAAGGCCGTCTCCCGGCTTGTGTTGTTGGACGGGCGGTTCGACAGGCTTCCCGGCGTCGTGGCTGAGGGAAGACGGGTCATCGCCAACATCGAGCGCGTCTCGATGCTGTTCCTTGCCAAGACAGCGTATGCCATTGCCCTTTCGGTGGTCTTCGGCGGTTTGCTGTGGGGCTTTCCGTTCCTGCCGCGGCAGCTCTCCGCCACCGACGGGCTCACCATCGGCATCCCCGCTTTCTTCCTCGCGCTCATGCCCAACGCCCGGCTCTACAGGCCCGGCTTCCTCAAACGCTCCCTGACGTTTGCCGTGCCCGCAGGCCTCATCATTACCGTGGCCGTCGTTGCACTGAATACCTATGCCGCGATCGCAGGCGTGTACGGGGAGGATTCCGTGCGAACCGGGTCGGTCATGGTGCTCGCCCTGGTGGCACTCTGGGTGCTCGTGGTGCTTTCCCGGCCGCTGAACCGCTGGCGTCTCCTCATCGTCGCCTCAATGTATGCCGGCCTCCTCGCGCTGCTCACCGTCCCCGTCATCGCAGACTTCTTCGGCATCTCGTGGCCCCCGGACGAGCTCCGCAACGCGGCCCTGCTGGCGGCGCTTGTCGGGTGCGCCGCCGTCGAACTCGTGTTCCGGTTACGCCGCCGCCTCAACGTTTGACAGTGCGCGGGCCGCGGCGCCGTGGACGCATAACTGTGTTTGGCACTACCGGGGGCCGGTTGCACCTAAGGGTGGAGGGGCAACGGTTGGCATCCGCCCGCCTGCGACTGATCAACTGATTGAGGAAACAAACATGGGTTTGGGCGACAAGATCAAGAACGCTGCCGAGAAAGCAATCGGCGAGGCCAAGGAAGCACTGGGCAAGCTGACCAACAACAGCAAGCTTGAGACCGAGGGCAAGATTGATCAGGGCACGGCAGATGCGAAGCACGCATCCGAGGACGTCAAGGACACCATCAACGACAAGTAGTCGTTACCCGATGGCCGGGGCGCGGAACCTTCCGTGTCCCGGCCATTTGGTGTCCGGACCCGGCTTGCCGGGACCTTCGCCCCTTCCATTTGAGGGCGTCCGCGACCAGTCTTGTCACATGGCAGCCTGCCCCGGGGGGAACCGACAACGGCGGGCAATGATCGGTACAGGCGGCGACAGCCATGGACGAGCCAGTGGTGCATATCAGCGGTTTCCGGATGGACTTCGCGGACACCACCGTGGTCCGCGACCTGTCCTTCGATGTCCGGGCCGGCGAGACGTTCGGGTTCCTGGGCAGCAACGGCTCGGGCAAGACCACCACCATCCGCGCCCTCCTGGGCCTCTACGAACCCACGGCCGGGGTCCTCCACATCAACGGCCGGCCCTTCAAACCCGAGCACGGCAGCAGGCTGGGCTATCTTCCGGAGGAACGCGGGCTCTACAAGAAGGAAAAGGTCATGGACGTCATGACCTACTTCGGCCGGCTCAAGGGAATGGACCGGCATTCGGCGCGGCAGTGGTCCCTGGCCTACCTCGACCGGGTGGACCTGGCCGGCAAGGCCGCCACCCAGGTGGACAAGCTCTCCAGCGGCGAGCAGCAAAAAGTCCAGCTCGGCGTCACCATCATGAACCGTCCGGAGCTCCTCATCCTCGATGAGCCCACCAAGGGCTTCGACCCCGTGAACCGCCGGCTGCTGATGGACATCATCGGGGAACAGAAGAACGACGGCGCCACGGTGGTCATGGTGACCCACCAGATGGAGGAGGTGGAGCGGCTTTGCGACCGCATCATCCTCCTGAAAGACGGCACGTCCGAGGCCTACGGCACCATCGATGAGGTGCAGAACAAATACGGCGGCCGGATCGTCCGTATCCGGCATGCCGGGCCCATACCTCCTTCACCCCATTACGAGGTGACGCTGGAGGAGACCAACTATGCGGAGCTCTCCATCACGGACGACAGCGACGAAGCGGCCATCCTGCGGGAACTCATGGACGCCGGCCTGGTCATCCGCAGCTTCACCACCACCAAAATCTCGATGGAGGACATCTTCATCCGCGTGTACGGGGACCGCACCCAGCCGCCGTCGTCCGTTCCCGGGCGCGCAGCCGCAGAGCGGGGTGCCTAGCCATGGCACAGCACAACCTTGGAACGGTCATCAGCTTCGAATTCGTGCGCACCGTCACCAAGGTGCGCTTCTGGATCGGCACGCTGTCCGTGCCCGTCATCATGGCTGTGGTGTTCGGGATGATCTTCCTCAGCAACACCAGCACCAGCACTGCCGCCGAGGCCCAGAAGAACGCCCAGTTCAGCATCTCCTACCTGGACGCCTCCGGCCTCATCACACCCGCCGACGCGGCCGCATTCGGCGCCGTTCCCGCGGCCTCGTCCGACGCCGGGATCCGGGCCGTGCAGTCCGGCGCCGTGGATGCCTACTTCGAGTTCCCCGCGCACCCCGAGACCACTGCGGTGAAGGCGTACGGCGCGGACCGGGGACTGTTCGAGAACGGCAAGTACGCCGCCGTCGCGCAGGCCATGCTGGCCCGCGCTGTGGCAGTCAAAATCGGCTCGCCCCAACTGTCCAGCCTCGCGTCGGGGTCGGCGCAGGTGGACACCGTCACCTACCAGGGGTCCGAGGTGTCCGGAGGCATGAATTCCGTGATCCCGCCGATGGCATTCCTGGTGGTTTTCTACGGACTGGTGGTGCTCCTTGCCGGGCAGATGCTGAACTCCACCCTGGAGGAGAAGGAGAACAGGGTCACCGAAATGATCCTGACAACGCTCAAGCCCACCACCCTCATCACCGGAAAGGTGCTGGCCCTGTTCATGGTGGGCCTGGTGCAGGTGGCCGTTTTCGCGTCCCCCATCCTGATCGGCGCCCTTTTCTATCGTGACGCCATGCGCATCCCCGAGTTTGACGCGTCGCA
Organism: Arthrobacter sp. PvP103; assembly: GCF_017833075.1. Lineage (NCBI taxonomy): Bacteria > Bacillati > Actinomycetota > Actinomycetes > Micrococcales > Micrococcaceae > Arthrobacter > Arthrobacter sp. PvP103. The sequence continues at coordinate 1,634,282 of NZ_JAFIBQ010000001.1, forward strand.
GCTCGTCTTCGACCCCCTGCGCATGACGGTCGGCCTACTCATCCTCGTGGGCGGCTTCGCCCTGTTCACCACCACCCTGGTGGCCATCGGCGCCGTGATGCCCACCGCCAAGGAAGCCGGGAACTTCATGGGCGTGATGATCGCCCTGATCTTTATTCCGTTCTACTCCGTCAGCCTGGTGGTCTCCGAGCCGCACTCCCCGATCGTGCAGGTGTTCACCTACTTCCCGTTCTCCGCCCCGGTTACCGCGCTGCTACGGAACGCCTTCGGCTCACTGAACATCGTGGAGGCAGCCGTCGTGATCGCCGTCCTCTACATCGGGGCCGCCCTGATGCTCCGGATGGCCGTGCGGCTCTTCCAATACGGGTCCATCTCCTACACCTCGAAGGTCAGCATCAGGACCGCCCTCAAAGCTGGATCCCGGCATGCCGTGGCCGGCCCCGCGAAGCACCCGTCAGAGACGCACGCGGCGGAGCAGTAGGCGGCGGAAAGGGGCGGGAGGCGGACCATGCGCCTGATATTCCTGGGTGACGTGATGCTGGGCCGCCTGGTGAACCGGCAGCTCAGGACCGTCCCGCCTGCCTTCCCCTGGGGCGATACCCTCCCCGTCCTGGCACAGGGGGACATCCGGTTCGCCAACCTCGAATGCGTCCTGGCCGACGGCGGGACGCCGCAACCGGGGAAAGTGTTCCATTTCCGCTCGGACGCCCGCAACGCGGCCGTCCTGGCCGCGGCGGGCATCGATGCCGTATCGCTTGCCAACAACCATGTGCTCGACTACGGGGCGGACGCCTTCCGGGAGACGCTGCCGGCGCTGGACCGCAGCGGAATCCTGCACGCCGGCGCGGGGCCGGACCTTGAGGCCGCGCAAAGGCCGGCGATCAGGCGGGCGGGTCCGGCCGCCGTCGGGCTCATCGCCTTCACGGACAACCAGCCGGACTGGGAGGCGGGTCCGGACCGCCCCGGGGTGTATTACGTGCCGGTGGCCGGGCGGCAGAAGGACGACAGAAGAGTCCATGACCTGCTGGCGCTGGTCCGCCGCACCAAGGCCAGGGCCGATCTGCTGGTGGTTTCGGCGCACTGGGGCGGCAACTGGGGAGCCGATGTGCCCTCCGGCCACCGGGACCTGGGACGGGCGCTGGTGGATGCCGGGGCCGACGTCGTGTTCGGACATTCGGCGCATATCTTCCGCGGCGTGGAACTCTACCGCGGCCGGCCCCTCATCTACAGCGCCGGCGACTTCATTGACGACTATGCCGTGGACCCCGGGGAGCGCAACGACCAGTCGTTCATCTTCTGCATGGAAACCGCAGGGATCTCGCCTGCCCGGCTGCAGCTCCATCCAACGGTCATCGCCGGGTTCCAGGCGCAACTGGCCGGTAGGGGCGCACGCCACATCGCCATGCGGATGAAGGGACTCTGCGCGCAGCTGGGAACGCAGAGCCGATGGATCGACGAATCGAACGTGCTGGAAATACCGGTGGACAGTTAGTCCCGTTTGTCCCGATCGGTGAATTCCTCATCGAGGTCGTAGTGCCTGAATTCGGTCTCCGGATTCGGTTCGCCCTCGGCCACGTATTCATAGTCCAGTTGGCGCTGGACCTGGCTGTCGAGGATCTGAAGATCCTTGTCCTCGACTTTGGTGAGGTCTTCCGGAAACTCGTCTTCCGGGGTGAGATGCAGCTTCTCGGTCATTTAGTGCCTCTCTTGGCCAGGAACTGGGTGCTGTTCTGGCAGCATCCTGGCAGTCCCCAGAATATCCGCACCTGGCTGCGGACGGAAGTCTGGCCGGCGCACGACTAGGCGGCGGAGGACCGGGCGCGGGTCTTTCCGTGTTCCTCCCTCCGCCATGCCGAGGCGAAGAGCCCGCCGGTCCAGCCGAGGACCAGCACTATGCCGGCCAGGGTGGGCAGGGTATTGGACACCGAGAAGCCCTCGGCGCCGATGATCCAGCCCTGGGCCAGGTAGGCCGCACCGGAGAGCACCATCAGGTACCCGATGATTCGGGAGATCCTGTGCGTGGCGGCGACTGAGATGCCGACGAGGATGAGCGCCGCTCCCAACATGAAGCTCTGGTAGCTCCGGACTCCCCACTCAAGCCACCGGATGTCCTCCGCGGCCGCGAAGCGCAGGGCCTTCTCCCCCTCGGCAGCGCCTGCCCAGGCATCCACGGCATGTTTGAGGGCCACTCCGTCCACGCCCTGCAGGACGCCGTAGAGCGCCAATGCTGCGACGGCTGCCGCAGCTCCCAGCCGGACTGCCCAGGCCGCCCGCCCGTGCCGCACGTTGAGGGCGTAGGCCAGCACCAGCAGTCCGCAGAGGATCAGCGCCATGCCGAGGAACTGCCCGAGGTGGACCGCAATCCAGATGTCACTGGCCGCATATTCGGCGAACGTCGCGGGGTGGTCGTTGGCGCTGGCCGCATCCGGGTGCTGGAGCCCGGACAGCAGCGACACAAGGACGCCGGCGAAGAGCAGCGTGGCGGACAGCCGCAGCTCGGGGCGGCGGAGCACGCCGTCGTCCGGGGTATCGTCCATGGCACTTGGTCCCTTCCGTCAGATCACAGTTAGGGGTTTGCGGCCCGGAGCGGCCGGATCCGCCGCCGGCGCAGGGCATGTCCGCTGCTGCCCTGGCCGGTGGTCCGGGACCTCACGGCGAGGTACGCCGCGACCGCCGCTGTCAGCACCACCACCGCCGGGATGAACTGCCACCAGTCCACCGTGTCCATGCCTTGGGACGCATTCATGGACCCGTGCAGGAGGCCGAGAACCAGGATGCTTCCGCCGGTTCCAACGAAGACCATACCCAGTAGGTAACGCGCTATGGCGGCGAAGCCGAAAAGGACGGCCCACGAGAGGGCAACGTCCGCCCAGGGCGTGGCGGCGAACCCGCGCTGCGCGAACGCCTGGGGCAGATGGATCAGAGCGAACGGTACGGCCGTCAGCAGGGAGCCTGCGAGCACGCCCTTCCGGTCCATCAACCGCCGCTGAACCACTCCTGCCCAGGCCAGTTCCTCCCAGACGTTGCCCAGCAGGGCGCCGATCACCACGGCCTTCAGCAGATACAGCCCTGCGGTTGATGCCCACCCGCTGCCGGGCTCGCGGAGGGTACCGGTCACGACGGCGGTCAGCAGCGTCAGGACCGGCAGCGCCAGCAACGCGATGACGTACCAGCCGGCAGCCACGCGCCAACGGACAACCCCGGCGAAGAGTCGCCTGACGCCGGCGCGGCCTTCGGCCGCCGCCGTCACGAGGACCGCGGTCCCCAGCAGGACCAGCAGTTCCACCAGGAGTCCGGGAGTGATGTCCTGCAGCAGGACGATGGCCAGGGCCTGCGCCAGCCAGGCCAACGGGATGGCGAGGATCAGGAAAGCGGCAACAGGGTGCGCGGCTATCCGGGAGCGGATGCTTCCCGCGGACTCCGGTGCATGCGATTCACCACTCATGATGCGCCTCGGATCCAGGCCAAATCACCAGATGCTATCAGCTGCAGAGTACGCCGGTTGCAGCGCTGAATCCATGGTTTCCCGTGCGGGGCGCCCGCCCGTCAGCGGCCATGGCTGGTCCTGGCCTTCCGCTTCCGCCCGCCGCGGACCAGCTGTCCGCGCAGGGGGCGGGCTACCGGGGTGCTGAAACGGGCCGCGCGGCGGGAAATATGGTGCGTGGACCGCCGTCGCGGAATGACGGCCGGCCGGACCGGAGGCTGCTGGGCTGTGCGGGCAAAGAACCAGCTCTTGGCGAATTCGACCATGACCAGGTACACCACCGTCATGCCAAGCAGCGCCAGGAAGAAAGGCGTGGGCAGCGGGTCGAACCCCAAAACACCGGCCAGCGGAGACAGCGGGAGGAAGATACCCAGTGCCACCACGCCAAGGGATGCGCCCAGCAGGCCGGCCGAGGGCCTGCTCCGCAGGAAAGGAACCCGCCGGGTGCGGATGGCAAAAATGATCAGTGTTTGCGTGGCGATCGATTCGATGAACCAGCCGGCCCGGAATTCGCCGGGCACCGCGTTGAACGCGAACAGCATCAGGGCGAAGGTGGCGAAGTCGAACACGGAGCTGATGGGGCCGAAGAGGAGCATAAAACGCCGGATGAAGCCGATGTTCCAGTGCGACGGGGCCAGCAGCTGTTCCTTGTCCACGCGGTCGCCCGGGATCGCCAGCTGGCCGGTGTCGTAGAGCAGGTTGTTCAGCAGGATCTGCCCGGGCAGCATCGGCAGGAAGCTCAGGAAGACGGAGGCCGTGGCGGCACTGAACATGTTGCCGAAGTTACTCGAGGTTCCCATCAGCACGTACTTGATGGTGTTGGCGAAAATCCTCCGCCCTTCCATCACCCCCTCCGCCAGCACGCCCAGGTCTTTGTCCAGCAGGACAACGTCGGCGGCATCCTTGGCCACATCGGTGGCGCTGTCCACGGAGATGCCGATGTCCGCCGCGTGCAGGGCCAGCGCGTCATTGACGCCGTCGCCCATGAACCCGACGGACCCCCCGCTTTGGCGCAGCAGGCGGATGATCCGGGCCTTCTGCTCCGGCGAGACACGGGCGAAGATGCTGGCCTCGCGGGCCGCCGCGGCCAGTTCTGAGTCCGAGAGGGCTTCCACCTCGGCGCCGGTGAGCGTGCCGCCGGAGAGCACCCCGAGCTCGTCACAGACCTTCTCGGCAACCTTGGCGTTGTCCCCGGTGGCGATCTTGACCGTGATGCCGAGCGTTTCAAGCTGGTCCAGTGAAGCCCTGGCGTTTGCTTTGGGCCGGTCCAGGAAGACCAGCAGCCCCTCCAGGACCAGGTCCTTCTCGTCGGGGGGTTCAATCGACGTCATTCCGCCGGCGGCCCGGCTGGCGACGGCCACCACGCGGGATCCCGCGTTGAACTGTTCGTCCAGCATCGCCTGCACGCCTGCCGGGGTGTCCACGCAGAGCGCCAGGACATCTTCCGGCGAGCCCTTGGTGACCAGCCGCGCCGCTGCGCCGTCCTCGCTGACCAGCACGCTGGTCCGGCGGCGCAGGTGGTCAAAATCAATGACGTCGAGCCGTTCGTAGCGGTCCGGCTGGAATCCGGCCGCGTCGGCGGAGGCCCAGAGCGCCATGTCCAGCGGGTTTAGTCCCACCGTGGACACCTTCGCTTCCGTGTACTCCGCTTCCGTGGCGAGAAGTCCCAGCGTCAACAGGGCGCCCGGGGATACGCCGTCCCTGGCGGGCAACGCTGCAGTGAAGCTGATCCTGCCTTCGGTGAGCGTGCCGGTCTTATCCGTGACCAGCACGTCCATGTCCCCGAGGTCCTCAATGCACACCAGCCGCTTGACCAGCACTTTGCGTTTGGCCAGCTGGCGGGTACCCGTGGCCAGGCTGGTGCTCACGACGGCCGGCAACAGCTGCGGGGTGATTCCGACGGCGATGGCCAGCGAGAACAGCAGGGATTCAATGACAGGCCGCTGCAACAGGAGGTTGGCGATGAAGATCAGCGAGGTGAGAACAATGGCCACCTGCAGCAGCAGGTAGGAGAAACGCTTCAGGCCGAGCTGGAACTCGGTCTGCGGCTGCCGCTCACCGAGCCCCAGGGCGATCCTTCCGAATTCGGCCCGCCCGCCCGTGGCCACCACCACCCCTGTGCAGCTCCCCGATTGGACCACGGTCCCCATGAACAGGCAGGACGTCAGGTCCGCGAGCGCAACGGCACCGGTGACTGGTGCAGGGTCTTTGCTGACGGGCAGGGATTCGCCGGTCAGGATGCTTTCGTCGCAGAGCAGGTCTTTGGCCGTCAGCAACCTGATGTCGGCCGGGATGATCGCACCGATGGCCAGATGCACGACGTCGCCGGGCACCAGCGTGGTGACGCCGACTTCGTCCACGGTCCCGTCGCGGAGAACCGCCGCCAGGTGGGTGACGCGGGAGTGCAGCGCCTCGGCGGCGCGTTCGGCCCGGAACTCGTTGGTAAAGCCCAGACCGACGCTGACAAGCAGGATCACACCGATCACGATGGAGTTTGTGGCATCCCCCAGGAAGAGCGACAGCCCGGCAGTGATGGCGAGAAGGATCAGGATGGGGCTGCCTAGTTGCCGCCCCAGCACAGACCATCCGCTGGCTTGATGCGTCCGCACGGCGTTGGGGCCCACGGCAGCCAGCCGTTTGGCGGCTTCCCCGCTGGCCAGCCCCCCGCTGCCGGATTCCAACTGGTCCAGGACCTCTTCCACGGGAAGCTGCGCGGCGTGCGCCATCGTCACTTTCCCGGGTAACTGCTCCTGGACGTGGGAGTCCGGCACGTGGAGTTCCGGCACGCTAGGACAGCCGCCAAACGTAGGCGTAGGGCTGCGGGAACTGCGTGATCCGGAAAGCCCTGACCACGATCCTGGCCTGGCCGGGCGGCATGCCCGTCCAGAGCACCTGTTCCACGTTGTTGCGGCGGTCGAAGCCGGCGGTCGTTCCTGAATTTCCGTGGCGCTCGCTGCCGTCGGCTGCCAGCACAATGAGGTCGAGGTCGTTCTGCAGCTGCGGGCCGGGCGGATCGGACCACACGAGGGTGATCTTCAGCGTCACCCCGGCTGCGGTCAGCGCCGGTTCCGCGGCCGGGCCCCGGTTCCGCCTCCCCTTGGCAGCAACCTTCGGGACTTCCTCAGGGATGTCGATGGTGAAGGAGTCCTCCTGCCCCTGCTCCAGCGGTCCCCCTTCGCCCAGGCCGGCGTTGCCGGGCTGCCCGGGCAGGACCACGGACCGGGCCAGGTTGACCCGGCCCCACCCGGAGTTCCCGTTCGGCGATTCCCCGGCCTCACTGGGGTTGTACTGTCCGGGCAGGACGTCGGCGCCATTGACCAGGAGGGCTTTGACCAGGGCCGCACTTGGCGAGTTGAGGCCGTTCTTCACCAAGGTCTCGCGCAGCACCGCGGCGCAGCCGGCCACCAGCGGGGTGGCCATGGAAGTTCCGGAGTCGAAGAAGAACAGCGGATCGGTGGAGGTGCCGAAGGTGTTGCCCATCGGAGCGTTCCGCGAGAGCGTGGACAGGATGCTGGTTCCCGGCGCCACGACGTCGGGCTTGATGCGGCCCTCCTTGGTGGGCCCGCGGCTGGAGAAGGCCACCATCCCGTCCGGGTTGTTGGCCTGCTTGTCCCGCTTGACGGGATTCGCGGGGAAATCTCCGGGCCAGTAGGTGCCGTAGGACGGCGTGAACTCCTTGCGGAGGCTTTCGCTGGCGCCCACGGTGATGCAGTTCTTCGCAGCGGACTGGGAACCGATGGAGTTAGAGTCCACCGTGCCGTCGCTGTTGCCGTCCACGCCGTCATTCCCCGCCGCAAAGCAGATCACCTGGTCCGGGTGGTTCCACACGAATTCGTCGATTTCCCGCGAACTCGCGTCGTACGGAAGGTTGAGTCCGGGCACGCCCCAGGAATTCGTGTGTACGCGTGCGCCGTCGTCGTACGTCTTTTGGAAGAGGTCGTTGAGATTGACCGGGATGCCGCCCAGGCCGCCGTTGGGGTCGAGGAGGCTCTGCAGGATCAGCAGGGCCTCCGGCGCCGTGCCCTCAATCGCTCCGCCCATGGTGGCCGAGTTTCCCCGGCCCAGCACCGAGCCGGCCACGTGCGTCCCGTGGCCATGCGGGTCGTCTGCCTTGTCCGGTGCCGTGCGGCCCAATGCGTAGAGCGTCTGGACCCGTCCGGTGAATGCCGGGTGCGGGTTGGCGGCGTCTCCGGTGTCAAAGCCGGTGTCCGCTACGGCCACCACCTCGCCGGCGCCGCGGTATGTTGTCCCGTTGAGCTGAACGTCGGCGTTCAGGATCTCCCGGGCCACGTTGTTGAAGAGCTGGCGCTCGCGGACCGGATGGATCTCGCGGATCTCATCGATGGCGGCAAGTTCCGGGAGCTGGCCGACCGACGTGGTGATGCGCAGCTTGCCCGGGGTCACCGCGACGGCGTCGGGCTCCACCCTGGCGGCGGCGGCCACCCGGGCGATCAGCTCCGGTCCGGCCTCGATGCCCGGGTGCAGGAGCAGGTCCACTCTTTCCAGCCGCCGGTCCGGATGCGGTTCATGGTCCGCCAGGGACCGGACATTGCCCGTGTCCGCGCTGCGCGGCAGCAGGGGCGGCGGGATCTTGAAAACGCGGGAGTAAACGTCCGCCCAGCTCACGAACGGCAGGGCGCGCACCCGGTTCAGGTCCGCCGGCGGGAACGCCGCCAGGTAGGTGTTGTCCGAGACGTATTCCTGCATCTCGACGTCGATGCCGGCAAGTTCCGCACGCTGTTCCGCTGTCAGCGGCTCGGCGGTCTGGATGAGGATGTGGTCCGACTCCGAGGCGTCCTCGGCAACCAGCCCGGCGTCACGCAGGGCCCGGTTCTGTTTGATCGGATCAATGGTGATGCCGTTGATGGTTATTTCAGACATGGAATTGTGCCCCCTGGCGCGCCGCCGGAAACAGCCTCGGCACCCGGCGGCCGCGTGCGTTCTAGAAGGAGACCCGGGCCCCCGCCGAGCGGGGGCCCCGGAAGGTGAGCGTCAGCTTACGCTCGGCACCCTAGGCGGTCAACGCCGCATGGGTAGCCGGCGGCGCAGCGGGCCCGGCAGCAGGTCCCTCCGGCGTCGCCTGCGCCACATTGATGTCGTCCTCATACGCGCCGGCCCCGGCCAGGTCCCTGCCGGCGATGTAGCCGAAGGTGAGGGCCGGTCCCAGGTTGATGCCGCCCGCGGGGTAGTGCCCGCCCATCACGTTGGCCTGGTCGTTGCCCGCAACGTAGAGACCTTCGATCGGCCGGCCGTGGTTGTCCAGGACTCGGCTGCGGCCGTCCGCCTCCAGACCGGCGAAGGTGCCGAAGCTGCCGGGAACCACGCGGACGGCGTAATAGGGCCCCTTCTCAATCGGGGCCAGCGACGGATTGGGCCGGTTGCCCGCGTCGCCGCCGTAGCGGTTGAAGGCTGTCTCGCCGCGCCCGAAGTCCGGGTCCACGCCGTCGCGGGCGTTGCGGTTGAACTCCTCCACGGTGGCTTTGAGGCCGCCGGGGTCGATCCCGCACTTTGCGGCGAGTTCCTCGATGGTGCGCCCCTTCTTGAGGTAGCCGGAGCGCAGATACGGGAACAGCGGGACCGGCAGCGGCTTGGCCATGCCCAGCGGGAATTTCCGGACGAACCGGCTGTCCGCGATCTGCCACGACTCTGCGGTGCCGCCCGCGGGCGTGGCCGCCATCAGGGCGGCAACATAGTCGTAGTAGCCGTTGGCCTCGTTGACGAAGCGTTTGCCGTTCGCGAGGACGCCGATGCTGCCCGGCTTGGCGCGGTCCATGATGTGCGGGAAGGTGCCCGTGCGGCCGTTGCGGTAAGGCACCAGCGAGACGGGGCACCACGCCGCGGCGGACTTCACGTCGGTCTTGAACCGGGCGCCCACGGCCTGGGCCAGGCTGATGCCGTCGCCGCTGGTTTCCGCGGGGGCCAGCGTCCAGTGTTCGCGGCCGGTGGGAGTGTGGGGAAACAGCTCTTTCCGGCGCTGGATGTCGTGGGGGAAGCCGCCTGCGGCGAGCACGACGCCGCGCGCCGCGTTGATCTGCAGCTCACCGTCCGGGGAACCGACGACGGCGCCGGTCACCTTGCCTGTGTTGTCGGTGAGAAGCCGTTTCGCGGGCGTGGAGACGCGGAGGTCCACGCCCAGGTCGTCAGCGGATTTCAGGAGGCGCCCGGTGAGGGCAGTGCCGTTGACCAGCTGCATGTTGCGCCGGTGGATCAGCAGGTCCAGGAGGTGGAGGCCCAGGCGCCAGCCGGCGTGGAAGATGCCTTTGAGGTTTCCCTGCGAGGCGGAAAGGAACAAGCTGAGGTCCGGTCCGGCCATGATGCCCATGCCCAGGAAGGACGTCTCGTAGAGCTGGTGGCGCATCTTGGCCCGGAGTTCCGGGCGGATCCGGCGTGCGTTGATGGGTTTGGGCCCCACCGAGCGGTTGCCGGTGCCTGCGCCCGGTACCTTGCCGTAGATGTCATTGATCCTGGCTCCCGGGACGAACTGAAGGGACGTCTTGTCCTGGAAGAACCCCACCATGTGCGGCACGGCCTCGAGGAAGGCGTCCACCTTGTCCGACTGGTACTCCTTCCCCAGGGTGTGGCGCAGATACGTGCGGAAGGTTTCCTTGTCCTTGTTCACACCGGCAGCCTTGGCCAGGGGGTTGCCGGGGGCCCAGGCCCAGCCGCCGGACCAGGACGTGGCGCCGCCGCACACCTCGGCCTTTTCCACCACAATCACCTTGAGGCCGTGGTAGGCGGCCGTGACGGCGGCGGACAGCCCGCCGGCGCCGGATCCGACCACCAGGACGTCGCAGTCCAGGGCGGGAAGCCGGTGGTCCTGTTCCGGTGTGGAAGCCGGTGCCTGTGTCGAGTCCGGCATTGCCGAATCGGTGCTCGCGTTCATGGGGTTCTCCATTTGTGGTTCTTTCGGTGTCTCGTAGTGTCCGTAGCTTGGGCCAGCCCGATCAGCGGAACGTGGATGCCGGGGGCGAGCTCCGTCGTCGTGCTTTCCTGCACCGTGCTCATTTGGACCCCGCTTCCTGGAGGTCCTCCGCTGCCGCCAGCACGGCGTCGGCAGCGGCTTTCAGTGCCCGGGCCCAGCCCTGCTCGCCGAGTTGGGCAACCCTCCGGTCCGACGGCGTTTCCACGCTGACCGGTGTCCCGGCGGGGAAGGCGGCTACCAGTGCGGCGAGATCGAAGGCGCCCTCGCCGGGAACGCCGCGTTCAGAGCGTGACTCGGCCACGAGTTCCTCGCGGCTGGCGGGCCGCTGTACCGGGCCTTCGCAGAGCTGCAGCAGCGGGACAAGGTCCACGCTGGCTGCCAGCTGCTCGAAAGTGCCGCCGAAGCGGTTGAAGTGCAGGGCGTCCACCACGATGTTGCAGCCGGCTGCACGGGCCAGCTCCGCGGCGGCGGGGATGGAATGTACCGCCTGGTAGGAGATCGGTTCCAGCGTGGGCACGATGCCAAAGTCCCGGCCGTCCTCCGTCATCCGGGCCAGGGTGTCTGCCAGCCGGGCGGTGTCCGCATCGGCGCCGGCAACGGTCAGCGAGCCGGCGCCCAGCGCGTGGCCTGCTTCCATCATCCGCAGCCAGGCCTCGCGCTGCTCGCTGCCATCCAGGAGCAGGAACTCGGTGTCCTTCACCGCCACCCCGGTGTCCCGCATCCGGGCCAGGGTTTCCTTCAGCATGGGCGATCCGGGCTGCAGGTCGTAGGCCCGCTCGGCGGCGGTGACCGGCCGCACGCGGGCGCCGATGAAATCGAAGCCCGCTTCTGCGGCGATGGTCACGAGGTCCGGCGGCGCGGTCCCCACGAGGGACAGCTGGGCGAGGCCCACCCGGCGGCGTGCCTGCGTGGTCATGATGCTGCTCCGTTCAGGGAAAGATTCGCTTGATCTCGGCGGCCTCGATCAGCAGAGGGGCGGGCGGCCAGCGCAGCTGCCACGCGCTGGGCTGCGTCGTAGCCGCTCTTCACGGCGTTGGAGGCGATGGCCGGGGTCCGGTCCACCACTGTGCCGGCGAGGGTCACGGGAACTCCGGCCGCGAAGCTCAGTGCGGCATCGCGCTCACGGGCAGGCACGGAGCCGTCCAGCGGAGCAACCGAACGGGAGACCAGCAGGGGCCCCGGGGCGTCCAGCCATTCGCCGCTGCTGAGCCGGACGCGGGCGCCGTCGTATGCCTCGATGCTCACTCCGAGCCGGATCCGGACCCGGGGGTTCTCCTCGAGCCGCGGCACGGCCAGGATCTTTGCGCGCCGGCCCGATTCGGGCGCGATGACCTCCTGCCGCCCTACGAGCAGCACGGCGGTGCCGCGGTCCGCCAGGGTGTCCGCCACGCTCATGGCCACGGAGTCGGCACCCCAGATGGTCACGGCCCCGGGGATCTCCGAACCGTCCAGGACGCGCGGGTGGGCGGCAAGCCACTCGCGGATGTCCAGGACGTTCGGGGAATCCCCGCCGGGAAACCCGGCGGCCGGGCGCAGCCCGCCCGTGGCCAGCACGACGGCGTCGGCACCGGTTTCCCGGACCAGCGCGGCGACGTCGTCGGTGTCCACGTGCGTGCCCGGCCGGACCTCGACGCCGAGCCGTGCGTTCTCCTCCGCCGACCATTCGGCGAAGCGGTGGAAGTCCGGGGTGGACTTCATGCGCTCGGCGAGGGCGAACTGGCCTCCGGGGCGGGCGCCGTCGTCGAGCACGGTCACCTGCGCACCGGCTTCGGCGAGTTCACGGGCGGCGGTGAGGCCGGCCGGACCGGCGCCCACCACCACTACGCGGGAGCCTTCCCGGACGGCGGGCGTGGGAACAGGGACGCGGGAGCGGCCGACGGCAGGGTTGACGGTGCAGGTCACCTGGCCGAGCCCCAGGTTGTCGATGCAGACGTTGCAGGCGATGCACGGGCGGTACCGCTCGTCGTGAAGGACGCCGCCAACGAAGGCGGGGTCGGCATGGATGGCGCGTGCCAGGCTGACGAAGTCGCAGGTGCCCTCGCTGAGGACCTCCTCGATGATGGCCGCGGAGGTCAGCCGGCCGGCCATGCCCAGGGGGAGGCCGAAGCGGCGGTAAGCCTTGGCGTAATCGGCCAGGATGCCGGGCTTCCACTCGCCCGGCTGCACGATCCATTCGCCTGCCTCATAGCTGCCGGCGGAGATGTCCAGGAAGTCGAGGTGCTCGAGGTGGGCCTTGGCGATGATCTCCAGCTGCCGGTCAGCGGTGATGCCGTCGGCCGGGCCCTCCACCACGGAGACGCGCATGCCGACGATGGCATCGGGAGCGGCGTGCCGGACTTCGTCGAGCACCAGGTTCATGAAGCGTTCCGGTGCGGCGAATTCGTCCGTGCGGCGGTTGGAGACCGGGGACATGAACTGATGGATCAGGTAGCCGTGCGCGCCGTGGATGTTGATGACGTCGAAGCCGGCTTGCACCGCGCGGCGGGCGGCCTGCCCGTACGCGTCCACGAGGTCGTGGCACTCCCCGGCGGTGAGCTCGCGCGGCACCTCGCCGCCGGCCACCTCGCACGGCATCGGCGACGGCGCCAGGTTCTTGAACCCGGACACCGCGGCCTGCGCGGTGCGGCCGCCATGGTTGATTTCGACGGCGGCGAGGGCGCCCTCGGCGTGCAGGGCGTCCGTGAGTCTGCGCAGGCCCGGGACCATGGCATCGTTGTGCAGTCCCAGCTGGTGGGTGCGGCCCTTGCCGTCGGCGCGGACGTAGGTGGCCTCGGTGGTCACCATACCCAGTCCGGCCCTGGCACGGGTTACGAGGTAATCGATGTATTGCTCGGTGATGCGGCCGTCCGTGGTGCCGTAGTTGCGTTCCATCGGAGCGGACGCCAGCCGGTTACGGAGGGTCCGCGGTGTGCGGCCGTTGCGTCCGAGGGTCAGCGGGCGGGCTGCGTAGCGTTTGGTGGTCATGGGCCTTCCCTAGCGTGCGGCCGCAGTGCGGCTGGTGAGTTGAACTGCCGGCGCCTCCGGCGCGGAGTGCCGGCCGGTGATGTCCGGTGGCTCCACGGCGGCGAAGCGGACCGGGACGCCGGTCCGGGAGGATTCGTAGACGGCCAGCAGGATGCGCAGCGCCTTGGTGGCGTCCTCGCCCGTGATGGCCGGTTCGGTGCCGTTTTCCAGCGCGGCCACGAAGTCGCGGACCTGGCTGGTGTGGTGCGGAATGAGCTGGCCGTTGATGGAGGCCAGGTCCACGTTGGGGCGGACGCCGGCCGGGTGGACGGCTTCCGTGCTGATGGTCTCGCCGACGGCCCACAGGTCCAACCGGCCGTCCCTGCCCTCGGGGAACTCGGTGAGGGAAGCCGACGCGCCGCTCTCGCCGGTGATCCGGATCTGCACGCCCAGGCTGGGCGAGACCGCCGTCGAGGCTTCCAGCGTTGCCATGGCCCCCGAGGTGAACGTCAGGACGGCCGTGGCGGAGTCCTCCACCTCGATGTGGGCGCCGTGCTTGTAGCTGTTGATCCTGCCGTAGACCTCGGCGATGTCCCCCATGAACCACTGCAGCAGGTCGATGTAGTGGATGGCCTGCGTCATCAGCACGCCGCCGCCGTCGTTGGCCCAGGTTCCCCGCCAGGCGTCCTTGGAGTAGTACTCGGGTTCGCGGTGCAGCATCACCGAGCACTGGCCCATCACCGGGCGGCCCAGCGTTCCGTCGTCGATCGCCTTACGGATCCGCTGGGCGCCAGGCCAGAAGCGGCGCTGGAAGAGCACGCCCAGCTTCACGCCGGCGTCGGCGCAGGCAGCGGCCATCCGCTCGGCGGAGGGCAGGTCGGTGGAGATGGGCTTCTCGCAGAGCACGTGGACGCCGGCGGCGGCCGCCTGCAGCACCACTTCCTCGTGGGTGGGGTGCGGCGTGCAGACCGAGATGATGTCCACGCCGAGGTCCAGCAGTTCGCCCACCGTGCTCACGGCGTTCGGCACATCCCAGGACTCGGCAGTGGCACGGGCCCGGTCCAGGTCGATGTCGCAGACCCCGACGATCCGGACGTTGGCCAGGGAGCCGAAGGCCTCAAGGTGGTTGCGGGAAATGGCGCCGCAGCCGACGATGCCGACGCGGAAGGTGCGGGCGGATACTGATGGAGTCACGGGAGGATCAACTTTCTGGTGCGTGGATGCGGGCCGCCAGCCGGGCGGCCAAGCGGGCGGGGCGCTGGGCACAAACTGGTGCGCTAGGCGAAAACGCGGCGCTTCCGGGGCAGGCCGAGCTCTTCGAGCGGGGTCCTGTGGGTTTCCTTCGCCGTCGCAATGGCGATCGCGGAGACCGCCAGGCAGACCACCGTGAAGCTGGCCACCGGGATCCAGCCGCCGGGGCCGGGCTGTGCGAGGACCGTGGCGATGACGGGGGCGAACCCGGTGAGGATCAGTCCCACCTGGCTGCCGATGGCCATGCCCGAGTAGCGGACCGCTGCGGGGAACATCTCGGGGAAGAAGACCGTCCAGACGCCGTTCCAGCAGGAGTAGAACACGCTCATGTTCAGGAAGCCGAAAACGAAGATCAGGGGGACGTTGTGCTCGCTGATGGCCCAGAAGTAGCCGAACGAGGTGACAGCGCAGCCAAGGGCGCCCACCAGGAGCACCTTCTTGCGGCCGAACTTGTCCGAGATGATGCCGGCCAGCGGGATGGTGAACATGGACAGGCCAATGGTGACGGCGTTGACGGTGAGCATCAACGTCCGGTCCAGCCCGATGGAGCTTCCCGTGGCGTAGGCCAGGGCGTAGACAGTGAAAGTGGTCTGCATGACGGAGAACAGCATGACGAGGGCTACCCGCAGGACGTCGCGCCACTGGGTTTTCAGTACTTCGGCCGCGGGCATGCCCTTGGGCTTGGCCGGATCCACGGCTTCTTCGAAGACCGGCGGTTCCTCCAGCCGGGTGCGGATCCAGTAGGCGACGCCGAGGACCACAACGGAGAGCCAGAACGGGATGCGCCAGCCCCAACTGAGCAGCTGGTCTTCGGGGAGGGCCGCCAGCGGGATGAAGACCACGGTAGAGAGCACCATGCCGGAGGCGTAGCCGGTCATGACGAAGCTGGTGAAGAAGCCGCGGCGGCCTTCCGGGGAGTGTTCCATGGTGAGGGTGGATGCGCCGGCGGCTTCGGCACCCGCCGAGAAGCCCTGGGCCAGGCGGCCAACCAGGAGCAGGGCCGTGGCCCAGTAGCCTATTTGGCCGTAGGTGGGCAGGAAGCCGATGCCGATGGACGCGACGCCCATGATCACCAGCGTGATCATGAGGGCCTGCTTGCGGCCCACCTTGTCACCGAAGTGGCTCATCACGATGCCGCCGAGCGGCCGGGCCAGGTAACCGACGCCGAAGGTGGCCATCGCTCCAAGCAGTGCCACCACGGGGTCGCCGCCGGGGAAGAAGATCTTGGGGAAGACCAGCGCTGCCGCGGTGCCGTAGATGAAGAAATCGTAGTACTCCAGGGTGGAACCCAGGAACGAGGCCAGCGCCGCTTTCCTGGGCATCTTGGCCGGACGGATTTCGGCCTGGTTTTGGATGTCCGGTTCCAGGACGTCGCCGCGCAGGACGGCAGTCTCCCGGACGTCAAGTGCCGGGGGTTCTTGGACAAGTCCCATTAGTGTCTCCTCATCGAGTTCACGGGCTAAGTGTGGTGGGAGCCGGCGCCACAATGCGGCGGCACGGTCCGTAAGAGTTCTCGCGGCCGGCGTCCTGTTCAGGGCCGGACTTCCGGGTGCCCGTTGGCGGTGGCTTGCGTGGCTCCCTGACTCAAAACTGTATGAGCGGCATCACGACAGACAGCGGTCAATCCCATTCAACGGGACGGTGGCGGATGCTTAGATGTTCGCGTCCCGGGCGTCCGCGGACTGGCGGCCCGTCTCGAGCCAGGGCCGGGTGCCGTACGGCCGGCGCTCCGCACCCATCGTTCGGGAGAGGCCGCGGCCCGCGGCCACCAGGACCGGGAGGATCACCTGGGGCTTCTCGTCAGCGGTGGGGACGACGACGGCGATCGCACCGATCACGCTATTGCCCTCACCAAACACAGGCACGGAGTACGCGGTGTTTTCGGGGACCAGGACGCCGGCCAGCCGGACGTAGCCCCGCTCGCGGATCAGGGCCAGGTGCGCGCGGATCTTGACGGGATCCGTTTCCGTAGCGGGCGTGGTCTTCTGCAGCGGGCCCGCCAGGAAACGCTCCTGGACGTGGCGGGGCATGTGGGCCATCATGGCGAGGCCCGATGACGTGTTGTGGATGTCCAGCCGGCCGGCGACGTCGGCGAGGTTCAGCACTGTGCCGTGCCGGTCAAGCCGCTCAAGGTACAGGACACTGCAGGATTCCACGTCGGGGACGGACAGGGAAACGTTCTCGCGGACGGCCGCGTGGACGCCTTCCAGGAAGGGAAGCCCGCGGCGCCGGAACTCTTCGAGGGGGTTGCTGCGCGAGGCGAGCTCCCACATTTTTACGCCTACGCCGTAGTCCCCGTCAGCGCCGCGGTTGAGCAGCCCGCTGTCCACCAGGCCGCCTGCCAGGCGGTGGGCGGTGCTGCTGGACATCCCGGTGATGCGGACCAGCTCAGCGAGCGTCAGCCGCGGATTCCCCCGGGAGAAGGCGTCCAGGATTTTCACCACGCGCTGGATGACGGACTCCCCCGATGCGGAGTTCGCCATGGTCCCTCCCGGTTGCGCCAGCTGTTGTCCTGCCAATATATCCCCCTGCCGGCAGGACCGCGGACGCGTGGAAGTAGCCCAGGACCGAGCAAAGCCGCACGCGGATACGAACCCCCGGAGCGGGCCATCAAGGGAACACCGCCGGGAGGAACTACGTGGAGCTGCGGCTGATCGGGGAACGCCGCGGCAAGGGGCCGACGGACAAACGTGTGATGCAGGACACACGGGAAATTCCACCGAAATGATTGCCTTGCGGCCCGGCTGTCCGCCACACTAAGGGTGGATCCACAGGAACGACACAACGTTCCCGGTCCCTCCGCCGGAAGCTTCGCACCGGCCCCGCCCCATCACAGAATGCCGGGCCCCCTCGAATTATCTCCAGCCTCAACCGGCGCTACTTTTGTCCTCGGCAATTTTGTCCAAGGAACACCCCTCACCAAATCCGCCCTCAGAGGCCTACCGCCCCGTCATCGCGAAAGAGAGCACCCCATGATCAAGCACCACTCGGACATCCTGCTGGAAATCATTGCCCACGACCCCGCAACCATCGAAAACGACCTCAACAGTGCGGTGGACATCGCCCTCCGGCACGCCATGCAGGAGCGGCGCCACGGTGTGCTGGTCACCCAGACCGGCTTCTCCAGTTACACCGTGGCCGTCAGCCGCGACGTTCCCTACGGCGAAACCCGCGAACTGCGGCAATGGGCTTCCATGGCATAGGGCAGCAGCGGAGGCGCCTGTACTCGCTTCCCGCCCGCCTGTAGCGTGGGAAAGTCAGTGCACTTTCTACACGCTCGTGCAGTCAGACACCGCAAGACGAGGAGTAGTCAATGAGCACGGAACACAACGAGCCCCAAGACATCGTGAGCGACGGCGTCGAGGACGGAACAAGACCAGTGCCGAGGGAGGAGCCGGCGGACCGCAGCTCCGGCCGCCACGCAGCCTCCGGCCCCGCTGATGGCGGCCCGGCCGGCTCAGGAGGCACCAGGCCTCCGGGACCGGCCGAGGAACAGAACAGCGAAACCGCAGACGACCGGGGCCTCACCACGGAACCCAGCTCCAGCGACTGACCCTGGTGACAGAAGAAGAGAGGCCCGACGGCGGCAATTGCCGCCGTCGGGCCTCTCTTCTTTTGGGGTCACGCAGTTGCTGCGCGACGGTCAGGCAGTCTGGCCGGCGTGCTCGCCTTCCTCGATCTCCTCGAGCAGTTTGTCGTTGAAGGCGTTGAGGTCGCCGGGGTGCCTGCTGGTCACAAACCCCTGGTCCACCACCACTTCCGCGTCACTCCAGTCCGCACCGGCGTTCTTCAGGTCGGTCTGGAGCGTGTGGTACGAGGTCAGCTTGCGCCCGCGGACCACTCCGGCGTCGATCAGCAGCCACGGGCCGTGGCAGATGGAGGCCACGGGCTTGTGCTGCTCAAAGAAGCTGCGGGCAAAGGCCTGGGCGTCCTTGTCCACGCGAAGGTGGTCGGCGTTGACCACACCGCCGGGGATGACCAGGGCGTGAAAATCGGAGGCATTGGCCTCCGCCACCGTGATGTCGACGTCGAAGGTCTCGCCTTTTTCGGTGCCGTCGTAACCCTGCAGCTTTCCCGCCTTGGGCGCGACGAGCGTGGGCTCGCCGCCGGCTTCCTTCACGGCATTCCAAGGGCTGGTGAGCTCCACCTGTTCCACGCCGTCGGTCAGCAGGAACGCAACCTTCTTGCCTGCAATATTGTGCGCTGACATATGTCCTCCTCTTGCCGGATTCCTTACGGGTTTAACACTAGGAACCCCGGAAATAATAAGCAAGCTGATAATCCTGCTGCGCCGGACAAACAGTGCCGGCCAAACAGTGCCGGACAAACAGTGCTAGCACGGAAGTCAGCGACAGCACCCCCGCCGCACCATGGAAACACGGCATCAGGAAAGGATTCCTGGCCGAAACCACAATCACCGCAACAGGAGCAAACAAATGTCCATGACCGCCGGAACAACGAAGTCCCGTCCCTCCCGCGCCAAGATCGCACTCGTTTCAGCAATGACGCTGGGACTTGCTGCGGGCGGCGTCGCCCTGGCCGCGCCTGCCCAGGCCGCCACCACCAACTACGCCTGCACCGTCACCCCGCTGAAGCCCGTCTTTGCCGGTTTCAACTCCTCGGGCACCAAGCTGGTGGATTACCAGATCCAGGTGCGCTGCTACAACAACCGTTCCGTCTACATCGAGCAGCAGCGTTGGGAAAGTGACGACTGGCCCAACGGCGACGACCACCTCGGCAACTCCAGCTTCAGCCGCAGCCTCGGCTACTACAGCGGCACTGTCACCATCCACAACGTCCGGACCCTGACCAATACGGAGATCGGCAATGAGGAGGTGTACCAGAAGGTCCGCCACCAGGAAGGAGCCGGCGGGGTCTGGTCGCCGTTCACGGGCTGGAAGAGCAGCGGCACCACGTCCATGTCCAACTAGCGCGATGTCCAACTAGCGGCATCCCTCTGACCGGAACCCGGCGGCCGTCCCCACAAGGGCGGCCGCCGGGTTTGCTAGTGCTGGCGCAGGTAGGTGAGCACGGCGAGGACCCGGCGGTGGTCCTCGGGTTCAGGTCGCAGACCAAGCTTCAGGAAGATGCTCCGGATGTGCGCCTCCACCGTCCGCTCCCCCAGGAACAGGGTCTTCCCGATCGCCTGGTTGGTGCGCCCCTGGGCCATCAGTTCCAGGACGTCCCGTTCCCGGCTGCTGAGCTCATCTTCCCGCTGGTGGCCGTTATGCGGCCGCGCCACCATCCGTGCCACCAGTTCAGGGTCGACGGCGGTCCCGCCGGCTGCCACCCGGTGCAGCGCGTCGATGAACTCGTCGATGTCCGAGACCCGCTCCTTCAGGAGGTAGCCCAGGCCTTTCGCTCCGTTCCCCAGGAGCTGCATGGCGTTTTCCGTCTCCACATACTGGGACAGCAGGAGGACGCCCGTTCCGGGTTGGTCTTGCCTGATCGCCGTCGCGGCCTGGATCCCTTCGGTAGTGAAGGTGGGCGGCATGCGGATGTCGACGACGGCAACATCGGGCTGAAGGGCGGCAACACACGCCAGCAGTTCCTGGCCATCCGCAGCCTCGCAGACCACCTCCAGCCCTTCGGAGGCGAGCAGCGCGGCCAGGCCCCGGCGCAGCAGCGCCGAATCGTCCGCGATGGCGACGCGCAATGTCATGGCATGTCCTCCGTGGGGTCGGCCGCGAACGGCAGGGTTGCCGCCACGGTTGTTCCGCCGCCTTCCGGACTGGTGACCGTCAGGGAGCCGCCCAGGGCTGCCGCCCGGTCGGCCAGCCCCAGCAGCCCGCCGTCGGCCCCGGGGCTTGCCCCGCCGATCCCGTTGTCCGTGACGTGGAGCCTGAGTCCGGCGTCCGCGCCCGTGACGCTGATCTGCAGGTTCGAGGCACGGGCGTGTTTGGCCGCATTGGTCACGGCCTCGGCGCAAATGAAATACGCCGCGAGTTCCACCTGCGGCGGCGGCCTCTGCGGCAGGTCAACGTCCAGTTCGATGGGGAGCGCCGAGCGCTCGGCGAGCGCCGTCAGGGAGCCTGCCAGCCCCCTTTCCCGCAACGACGGCGGGTAAACGCCCCGGGCCAGCTCACGAAGTTCCGCCAGTGCGACGGCGAGCTCGTCGCTGGCCTGGTCCACCAGCTCCTTCATCTCCGCCGGGGTCGCGGCCCGCCGCGCCCTTGCCAGGTCCATGGACACCGCAACGAGCCGCTGCTGGGCGCCGTCGTGAAGGTCCCGCTCGAGCTCACGACGCCGGGCGTCCCCGGCCGTGACAATCCGTTCCCGGGAGCGCCGGACCTCGATCAGCTGGTCCCGCAGCTGCTGTTCCATGTTCTGGTTGTCCAGGGCCAGGGACGTGGCGCTCCGCACGGCGGCCATTAGCTGGGGCTGGTCCCGGAGGGCCTCGTCGAAAACCAGCGCCCCCACAGGAGTGCCGTTGCGCTCCAGCACCATGGCCGCCCGCCCGGATCCGTCCTCCGGGACCGCGCGGGGCACGCCGTCGTCGTCCACGAAGCCGGACAGCGCGGGCGACCACCGCCACAGACTGAGTGTGGGGTCCCGGACCGACCTGCGCAGGGCCCGGATGAGCCGGTCGCTGACCGGCGCCATCCCGATCTCCACCATCAGCTCGCTCAGGGCACCGCGGGCGAACCTGTAGCGCCACAGCCCCAGCAAGACGGCGAGCGGGACGATCGCCGTCGCCGGGTACTGCCAGAACAGAGCCTCGTTGGAGAGTGATCCGGTCAGCTGCACCACGGCGAGTGAGACCCAGACGGTGGACGCGGTCTTGATGATCACCGCCAGCCACAGCGGCAGGAATGCTGCCCGGTACGCGGGCGAGCCGGACCGCCAGCGGGAGACCAGCACGGCCACAATGGCCATGCCGATGCCCACCTGGACAATGCGGGCAGCGTCCCCGATGGCGCTGGTCAGCTGCGGGCTGTCCCACAGCAGAAGCAGGTTGCGGGAGGTGGACTCCCCCGCCGCGATGTGCAGCCGCGGGTCGAAAAAGGCCCAGCTCGCCACTGCGATGACTGCCCAGGCAGCAAAGAAGAAAACGACGGCAGCCCGTTCCGTCCGCGAGCGCAGGACTCCCGAGGGGAAGCTCAGGGCCAGCTGCAGCAGCGGCGGCTGGTACATGAGCGTCAGCGCCACACCGGCTGTGAACAGCACCGGATCACTGGACCGCCGCACTCCGGCGGCCAGCCACAGCAGTCCGGCGAGCACCAGCAGAAGGCCGGGATTCCGGTTGGGCCGGGTCTGCCACGCCGTCATGCCGGCCAGGACAAAGGCCAGTCCCACTGCCACGAACAGGGAGAGTTCAAACACGGAGAAAGGTGCCCTGTCCGGGTTCTCGCCCCAGCGGATGACTCCTTGGGCATTCAGGACGCCCAAGGTCCGGGCGGGATCCTGCAATGCAGCCGGGGACCAGTCGATCGAAATCAGCACCAGGGCCAGGACGCCCACGGTGGCAGCCACTACGAGAACCAGTTGCTTGGGAGTCACGGTGCTTCCCTCCGCCAAGCTTAAGAATCCCATGCCACGGGGCCCCCGGCCATAGTTCGGTGCCTAGTTCGGGGCCATGGCTCGGGACTGCAGCCGGGGGCAGGTCAGCCGGCAGCCAGTTGCGGCGCGAGCCGGTAGCCGATTCCCCTGACGGTCTCAACCCATCGCGGCGCGCGCGAATCGTCCCCCAGCCTTTTCCGCAGGTTCCCCATGTGGACTTCGACGGCGCGCTCTTCGGCGGTGCTGACATAGGAACCGGTGTCGTAGGGTTCGTTCCTCAGGCGGCGGACCAGGTCGGCCTTGGTCTGCACCAGGCGTCCGTTTTCCAGGAGGACCAGGAGGAGATCGAACTGCGTCCGGGTCAACTCAACCCTCGTTCCCTCAAACTCGGCGGTCCTGGTTCCCTCGCTCAGCGTGAGCCCGTTGTGCTCGAACTCCGCGAGATCTGAACCGGAACGGTCTCGCTCACGGGGTCCGACCTGCACCATGCCGGCCGGACGCGTTGGCACGGCCGGCCCGGCAGGGGCTCCGCGCAGGTCACCGGCAGGCACGGCCGCCTCGACGGCCTGCCTGGGCCGGCGGAGCATCGCGGCGATCCTCGCGCGGAGCTCGCGGGGGCGGAAGGGCTTGGTCAGAAAATCGTCCGCCCCTGCTTCGAATCCCATGATGGCGTCGGCTTCGTCCACCCGGCCGGTCACGATGACGAGGTAGGCGTCGCTGAACGTGCGGATGCGGCGGGAGGCCTCAAGGCCGTCAAAGTCCGGAAGCCCCAGGTCCATGGTGACCACCACGGGGTTGTACCGGCGGACCGCCTCTACCCCTTCGAGCCCGGAAGACGTCGCGTAAACGGAGAACCCTGATTGCAGCAGCACTTCCCTGAGGGAATGCCTAACGTCGTCGTCGTCCTCTACAACAACGGCAATACCGCGTTCTTCCATCTATGCCCCCATAGTCTCCGGTCACACCCTTAAACATTCGTCTGCGAAAACACCTTGGATGGGTATTTCCATTATCTGGATTTAAGGGGGTTCGTTGATGAGCCTACACACGGAGCGAGATGCGGCATCGCCGGGTCATCAAATCTTGTGCATCTCTTGAGACGACCACGGGAATCCTCCTGAACTTGAGCAAAAATTGCGTCAAAGTCGCGTCATTCGTGATTCCGCCGGTCCACCCTTGAGTCATACATCCAGGCGGGAACCCAGCACCCGTGAGAAGGAAGCATCACAGGCTGCAAGGAAGCAGGACTGGCCATGAAAAAGGCTCCAGCTGTCAATGAAGTCGCCGCGATCCACGGCGTCATTACCGATCAGGCACCGGTGGATTTTCATGCCCTCGGGCTCGCTGGCTGCATAGACCGGCTCGCCGCCCCGCTCCGGGAGCAGGGGACCACGGTCCGGTGGGAGACGCCGCACCACGGTATCGAGATCCCGGCCGGCAGTGCCGGGCTGCTTTACCACGCCGCGCAGGAGGCGCTGAGCAACGCTTTCAAATTCGCCGCCGCCACCGAACTCACGGTCCGGCTCGCTGCGGTGCACCACGGCATCCGGCTGACCGTGGCTGACAACGGCACCGGTTTCGACCGCGCTGACCGCTGCGGCAGCCGGCCGCAGGGGTTCGGACTGCTCCTGATGTCCATCGCGGTCCACGAAGCCGGCGGCACCGCGACCGTCGACACCGCGCCCGGCCAGGGCACACGCATCACGGTCACCCTTCCACTGGACTGACCGCCACGCTTCACGGGGGGAAACACCATGCACCTCAGTCCGGGCCGCTGTGCCCACAGGACCAGCCACCTGCTCCAGTATTATTCTGCCCATGACCAGGCCTGCGGTGAAGGTGCCTGTCGCGGGCGTTTCCCGCACAGCGCTCGATACCGCATGGGACCGGATCTTCTTCCTGGTCGGTGGTGTCGCCGCCGTCTGGTTGACCTATCTTCTCCTTGAGCTGAGCTTCCAGTGGGGCTGGGGCCAGCTTTGGTTCATGTTCATCTTTTGGGCCATGCTCGCCTACCTCGTGCTGCCCAGGCTCCACTCGATCCTGACCCGCCTCTATGTGCCCGATTACTTCATCGGGCGCGCCCGCACCAGCGACGGCCTCCTCGGCGATCCGGTGAACGTTGCCCTGCTTGGCTCCGAAGCCCAGCTCCACCACGTGATGCGCCGGGCGGGCTGGACCATCGCGGACGACGTGACCCTCGCCAGCAGCTGGAGGATCGTCACCTCCACCGTGCTGCGCCGCAGCTACCTTGAGGCTCCGGTCAGCCCGCTCTTCCTGTTCGGCCGGCAGCAGGACTTCGCCTACCAGCAGGAGGTGGACGGAAACCCCGGCAAGCGCCACCACGTCCGTTTCTGGCGATGCCCGCCCGGCTGGCTGCTCCCCGGCGGCGTGGCCGCGGACTGGTTGGCTGCCGGTACCTATGACCGCAGCGTCGGCTTCTCGCTGTTCACCCTCCAGATCACGCACAAGATCGACGAACACACGGACGACGAGCGGGACCATATCGTCGCGTCCATTTCCGACGCCGACCCGGCAGCCGTCGTCCGGGTCATCCGGGACTTCTCCACCGGCTACCACAGCCGCAACGGCGGGGGTGATGAGATTGCCACCGACGGGGACCTCCCCATTGTTGACCTGCGCGCAACGCCGGTGCCCGGACTTGCCGCGCCGCGGCTCCCGAGCGACAGCCGGAACAGGCGGCCCGCCCCCACCATCATCGGGGCGGTCCTCGTCGCCGGCCGTGCAGTGGCCGCGGCAGCCCTGGCCCTGTCCATCATTCTTTTCCCGGCCGCGCACCTGGAGCCGCTCCTTCAACCTGGCAGCGGAACCGGGGCGGGCCTGACCACGGGCCAGGCGCTGCTGGCGCTTTACCTTGGCGTGGCCGTGGTGGTCCTTTTTGCCTTCGCTGAAATGCTTCTCGCCTGGTTCGTTTTCCTGGGCCGGAACTGGGCGCGAACGCTCACGATGGCGGTGAGTACGGCGGCGATCGGCTTGCAGGTCATTGACGTGGCCAACGGCGGCCCGGGGATCACCCTGCAGACCAACCTGCCAGGCCTCACCCTGGATATCCTGCTGATCCTGGCCCTGTCCAGCGAGCGGTCCCGCATCTACGCCCGGCGCGACCGCAAGGAGCCAAAACGGATCGCAGCACGCCCGGGCGGCCGCGCGGCGATCTAATCGACGGGCGAACTGACCGACGCGGCGAAGTGACCGGCGGTCAGAGCGTGGACGGGTCCGTGTTCGCTCCGCAGAGGATCACGGCTACGCGCTCGCTCTGCGTCGGGACGTAGGCCCCCGAGGCCAGGGCGGCAAAAGCGGCCGCCGCGCCATGCTCCACCACCATCCGGTAGTCGGCCCACAGCCGCGAGCGCGCGGCGACGATCTCGTCGTCGGACACCAGCACGCCCACCACGCCCGTCCGTACCGCGACATCGAAACCGATCTGTCCGATCCGGCGCGCCCCCAGCGAGTCGGCGGCGATCCCGGAGACGGCGACGTCCACCGGCGTACCCGCCTTCAGCGCGGCGTGCAGGGTGGGGGCCGTTGCCGGCTCCACCGCCACCACCTTGGCAAAGCCTTCGACGGCGGCCGCTATCCCGGCCATCAGGCCCCCGCCGCCCACTGCCACCAGCACGGTATCCACTCCGCCCAGTTGTTCCAGTAGTTCCGAGCCGACAGTGCCGGCACCGGCGGCAATCTCGGGCTGGTCGTAGGCGTGGCAGTACACGGCCCCGGTTTCGGCCGCGTACGCGATCGCGGCGTCGTAGGCGACGGCGTATTCGGCACCGC
The DNA here is from genome assembly GCF_017833075.1 of Arthrobacter sp. PvP103. NCBI lineage: Bacteria > Bacillati > Actinomycetota > Actinomycetes > Micrococcales > Micrococcaceae > Arthrobacter > Arthrobacter sp. PvP103. The sequence continues at coordinate 1,660,171 of NZ_JAFIBQ010000001.1, forward strand.
GCTGGACGACGGACGCCCCGGATTCCCGGAGTTTCTTCACCTTCATGGCCGGGGCGGTCTCGGGGACAAAGACCGTGGCAGGCACGCCTGCCTGTGCTGCGGCATAGGCGTTGGCGAGGCCGGCATTCCCTCCGGAGGCGACGACGATTCCGATGTCCTCTTTGAGCTCGCCCCTCTCGCGGCAGGCCAGCACGCGGTTGAACGCACCCCGGGCCTTGAACGTACCCGTGTGCTGCATGAACTCGCATTTGAGCCAGACAGTCCCGGGGAAGCTCTCCCGGTCCGCTTCGATCACCGGGGTGCGGCGGATCAGCCCGGCGATCCTGTCTGCGGCTTCATCGACGTCGTGGCGTGTGATCATGTTATCCCCGGGTTGCAGTAGTGAGTGGTGCGGCGGCCCGGCCGCCGTAGTCGTGGCCGATCTGCCGTGCGGCGTCCTGCAGCAGCGGAACCACCGTTTTTTCGATGGCTTCCGCCGGGGCCCGGTGGGTCTGGAGGGACACGTTGACCGCGGCGACCACCTCGTGGCCGCGCCAGACCGGAACGGCCACACCGCGGAGGCCCTCCTCCAGTTCCTGCGAGACCATGGACCATCCCTTCGTCCTGGCCTGGTCCACCTCGGCCTGGAGCTGCTCCAGGCTCCCTATTGAGCGTTCGGTAAACCGCTGCAGCTGGACGGACTCGAAGTACGTCTCCAGCTCGGCGGTGGACAGCGCACCCAGCAGGACCCGGCCCATCGAGGTTGCCCAGGCGGGGAACCGGGTGCCCACACTGATGGAGACACTCAGGAGCCGGGGCGACGGAACGCAGGCGACATAGACGACGTCGGTGCCGTCGAGAATGCACAAGGAGGTCGTTTCGTTGAGTTCCGCGGCCAGCGACTTGAGGTGCCGCTCGGCGATTCTCGGAAGTGCCAGGTTCGCCAGGAAGGACTGTCCGATGTCCAGCGAACGGGGCGTCAGTTCGAAGTACGGACCGTCGGCACGAAGGTATCCGAGGTCGGTCAGCGTCAGCAGGAACCTCCGGGCGGAGGCCCGGGTCATGTCCGATTTTGCGGCGACCTGGGACACAGTCAGGCGGGGCTCGTCGGGGGCGAAGGAGCGCAGCACGTCAAACGCTTTTTCCACAGACTTCACGAAGTAATCGGGTTGCTCCGCCATGGAATCGCTTGCCCTCCCTGAAGCTCAATGTCGGCCTCCGCGGACGCGGGTCCGCAGGCTTATTCCGATCATATCCGGATAAAGCGCGGCGGGTCCGCGGGGTCAGACCGGTTTCGGCCCGTGGTCAGTTCCCTGTCCTGATGTCCGCGAGTGTCCGGCCCAGGAGGGCACCGGTCTCCGGTGCCAGTCCAAGGATGGGGATCATAGCCGCCGCCTGCGCCCGAAGGTGGTCCCAGCCGTCGGCACAAGGCAGGCCCTGCGCCCTCGCGGCTGCGATGGTGGCAGTCGTGTGGCCTGCATAGACGAAGTCATAGACAAAGGTGTCCGGCGAGAGCCCTGCAGGACCCCAGGCAGGTTCGTCGGCACTGCTCTTGCCGAGGGGCGTCGCATTGACGATCAGCGAGGCGTCCGCCGCATGATCCCGCGCCTCGGCCCACGTCACTGCAGCGGCTTCCATGCCCAGGCTGGTGGCGAGATCCAGCAACTGCCGCGACGCACGCGGATCCTTGTCTGTCACAGTGACCCGGTCCGCCAGTCCCGCCAGCGCGACCAGTGCTGCACGCGCGGCGCCGCCCGCCCCGAGCATCAGGGCATGCTGCTGGTGCCCGCCGCCCAGCAGCTCGGCGACGGCAGTGATGTCAGTGTTGTGTGCACTCAGCCGCCGCCCGTGCCGGACCAGCAGGTTGGAAGCTCCGCTGATCCGGACCTGTTCGGTAACAGTGTCAGCCGTCCCCGCGGCCCACTGCTTGTGGGGCATTGTCACGTTTGCGGCCACGACGTCGGCGCCCAGCATCGCGGCGCGGACGCCGGACATGTCCTGCCCGGCGGGGACATCCCAGGCCTCGTAGGTCCAGCTGCTTCCCAGCTGTTCCAGGACAGGACCCCAGAGCCCGGGTGACATGGCGGCCGAGGCTTGCGAGCCGATGAGGAACAGCCGGGAGGCCGGTGTGCGGTTTTCCATGGTGGCACCTTTCGCTTGGGAGACTCAGCCGGGGGTGTTGTGAGGCACCTCACTCTGCGCTACTCTTTCAATAATCGCATACCGCACAGCTGTTCGGAATGCGCACAAATTTAGCAAACAACGACCGTCTTTCAGCGCGGAAGGGCAAGCACCATGACAAATACAGCTACAGGCGCCAGCATCGGAGCCGAACAGCGCCAGCTCAAGCGGGCCAAGAAAGCAGCCCTCGCCGCGTTCCTTGGCGGCGCGCTGGAGTATTACGACTTCTTCATTTACGCGACCGCCGCGTCGCTGGTCTTTTCCAGGATCTTCTTTCCGGCAGGAGACCCCACCGTTGCCCTGATCGCTTCTTTCGCCACCTTCGGCGTGGCGTATGTGGCACGCCCCTTCGGCGCGGTAGTCTTCGGCCACCTGGGTGACAAGATCGGCCGCAAGAACACCCTGGTGCTGACGCTGGTGCTGATGGGTTCGGCCACGTTCCTCATCGGCATGCTGCCCGACTTCAACACCGCCGGCTACTGGGCCCCTGCCCTGCTGGTGCTCCTGCGACTCATGCAGGGCCTCTCCGCAGGAGCCGAAACGGCCGGCGCCTCCGCCCTGTCCACCGAGGAGGCCCCGGAAGGGCGCCGCGGCTTCTTCGCAAGTTTTGCGATGAGCGGCATCTCCGCCGGCATCGTCCTGGCCTCGCTGGCATTCCTGCCCGTGGCTGCCATGAGTGAAGCCGACCGCCTCGCCTGGGGCTGGCGCATCCCGTTCTGGCTCTCGTTGATCGTGCTGATCGTCGCGTACCTGGTCCGCCGCTCGCTCGAGGAACCCGAAGTGTTCGAGGAGAAACATGATCACGGCGAGCTGGTGAAGCTCCCCTTCGCCAAGATGTTCAAAACGCACCCGGCCCAGTTCTTCCAGGTGGCCCTGATGTCCTTCGAGACCGTCACCAACACCTTCATGCAGTCCTTTGGCCTGGCCTATGCGGTGTCTGTCGGGGTTCCCGCTTCCACCATGCTCTGGGTCAGCATCACCGGCAACGTCCTGGCCATCGCAACCCAGCCGCTGATGGCCTGGTTCTCTGACAAGTACGGCCGCCGCCCGGTGTTCATCACCGGCGTCCTCGGATCAGGAGCCATGATCTTCGTCTACTTCTCCGTGATTTCCACCGGCAACGTCCCCATGATCTTCCTGACAAGCACGCTGATCACGGCCGGCACCTACGCCATGTCCAACGCCATCTACCCGGCCTGGTTCTCGGAGCTATTCAACGTGAAAGTCCGCTACTCGGGCATGGCCATCGGCCTGCAGGTCGGCATTCTGTGCGCCGGCTTCACCCCGCTGCTCGGCACCGCACTCGTCGGCGCGGACAAGGCAAACTGGGGCCCCGCCGCCTGGATCGTGGCCGCGTCCTCGCTCCTGGCCGTCGCCGGTGCGATCTGGGCCCGCGAGACCAGCAAGACCCCGCTGCGCGAACTGGGCAACTCGGTCCACTGACGGACAGTCGGTCCGGCCTGCCGGGACCCGGGTCCCGGCAGGCCCGCGCACAGTTGCCCGCCGCAACAATGGGACCTTGTCCTCTGCGGCCCTGCGCCGGCAGGTGGTTGGCTGGAGGCCGGGGAAACAACACAGCTGTTGCCATTTGCCACCAGAGGAGTTCCGATGGGCCACATCAAGCTGAACACAACGATTGACGCACCCGTGGAGCGGGTCACGGAGATCGCCACGGATCCGCGGCACTGGGCCTCCTGGTGGGTGAATCTCGGAGAAGCCAAGAAAGTAACGGGCGACGGCGGTGCCGGCACCGTGGTGGAGCACAGTTACCTGATGGCCGGCGTTCCGTTTCCGGTGACCACGCACGTTGTGGAGAACCAGCCGACGCCCGCCGGAGGGAAACACGTACGGATTGAATTCGACGGTCCGCTCAAGGGCTGGCAGAACTGGGATTACGAACCAGCTGGGACCGGGACGCTCGTCTCTATGGAGATCGAATACAACGTGCCGGGCAGTGCGATCGGCAAGTTCGTGGACCATGTCATGATTGAACACCTCCAGGAACGCGCACGGCAGCAGACGCTGGAAAACCTCAAGCTCATTGCGGAGCGCTAAGGGCCGACCATCAAGGCCGTACGCCGCAGCCTGGCCACCAGCGTCGCGGCGAGTAACGCCGTCGTGATTTCCATGGCGATGATGGGGAGCATGCCCCCGGCAGCGGAAACCGCGGCGTCCGCTGCCGGCAGCCCGGAGACCCCGTGGCTGTGGCCGGCCGGACCGGCAGCCGGCACGTCGCCCAGCAACAGGAAAGCGTGCACGGCGGCCATCGCCAGCGCGCACGCCATCACCTGCCGCAGCGAACCAGGCCTGCCGTCGCGCCAGATGTGGACCGCGCACGGCAGGCATACCCCCACCATGGCCAGCATCAGCAGGTTCAGCCACATCCCGTGGTGGTTTCCCGCGACGAGCCACAGGTGCACCAGGGAGGACGCAACAGTGGCCGCGGCAACGGCGCGCATGTGCAGCACGGGCCGGGGGTGGCGGACGGAGCCGGCGGCGCGGCTCCATCCACGCAGTGCTGTCATGGCGTCGTCCTAGCCGTGGCAGTGTGCGCCGGCGGGCGTGCTGTTCGGGTTGGCTGGCACATCCAGCACGGGGCTGCGGTCGAAGAAACCCTCAGGCCGCAGCTTGAAGCCGACCGTGTCCACGGGCATGATGGGCCAGTCCTCGACCCGGGGGAAGTGGGTCAGCCCGAAGGTGTGCCAGACCACGATGTCCTGGCCGTCGATCTCGCGGTCCTGGGCGATGTAGGCCGGCAGCCCCGCTCCCCCGGAGTGCTGGTTCACGAAGTCGCCGGTGGGGTACCGCTCGTCCTCTGCGAACCGGGTCACCCACAGGTCCTTGGTGGCGAACGCCGCCCGGCGGGCAATGGAGGAATCCGGATCCGCCAGGAGCGTGGGCTGGCCCTGGGCATGCAGCTTGTAGCCCACCGGTTCGCCCAGCCGGTTGCGCGACTCCGGGTTGGAGATGATCCAGGTCCGGCCGCTGCGTGCATCGGCTTCCCGGACGGCCTCGGATTCCCGGGTCAGGACAGTCCTCTTCCGGGAAAACGCGTTGCCGCGCTCGTTGCCTTCGCCCATGGGCTGCCGGACCACGTCCTCCTCCTCCACCCGATTGGTGAAGCCGTCAATCGCCATGTCCAGGCGGGCGCTGAAGAGGTGCTGGTGGAACGGTGCGCCGAGCCCCGGTGCGAGCTGGGAAATGTTGGCCGAGCCGCCTTCGGGGAAGGCGCTGGTGAAGACGACGCCGGTGGCCTTGGCCTCGAATTCGATGGTGCCGTCGAGGTAGAGGTACCAGTAGAAGCCGTAGTCGTAGTTGCCTATGGTGGTGAAGAAGGAGATGACCAGGCGGCGGTTGCGGCGGGTGTAGTTGATGCCCGTCCAGAGGTCGCTGTGCTTTGCCAGGATGCCCCAGTCCTCCTCGTGCATGCAGATGCCGTTGCGGATTTCGCGTGGGTTGCCGAACGCATCGCTGATCACAGGGCTGAGGTACGTGATCTCGCCGAGGCAGTCGCAGCCCAGTTCGAGCGAGTTGGCGTACTGGCCCACCAGGTATTCGCCGGTGTCGAAGTAGTTCTGCCAGGACCGGATGGGCGACGGGTCGCCGTAGGGAACCACCATCTCGGCAATGGAGGCGCGGTTGATGATGGGGCGCTTCCGGTCGCCGTCCTGGAAAGCCAGGTTGTGCAGCACCACGCCCTCGCGGACATCGAAGCCGACGTCAACGCTCCACTTTTCCCACTCAACGTGGTTGCCGCCCGTGACCGTAAAGCTGGGCCCTTCGGGCTGCGTGATGTGGAGCGGCTTCTGGGTGGTGCGGACCGGACCGGTGAGCTCGGGGTCGGTGTAGTTACCGTGTTCGGCCGGGATGGGCACGGCTCCCAGGTCCAGGACCTGCGTGACTTCCCTGCTGACGACGTCGATGTAGGCCACCAGGCCGTCAACGGGATGCGCCCAGGCGCTGTCCTCGGGAAAGTCCTGCACAAAGGCCAGCCCGCGGAGGATGCGCCGGCCCTTTTCCTCCGGGTACTCGAAGACACCGGCGGACAGCGGAGCAACGCGGACCTTGCGGACGTCGAGTCCGCGGTCGGCCAGGGCCTTCAGCCACCGCCCGTCGGAGGCCAGGAGCTCCTCGACCACCTCGAACTCCTCTTCCAGCACCGGAAGTTCGCCGGCGACGGCGGTGTCCAGTTCGACGGCGGAGGTCACCTCGCCGCGCGTCACGGAGACCGTCACGTCGAGGGGGCGGCCGCCGGAAACATCGTGGACGAACACGCGGAAGCGACGGTCCTCGGAATCCTTGGCACTGCCCCGGGCGGGGTCCAGCAGGCCGAGGTAGGCGATCCGCTTCGCCGGGTCCAGCAGTCCCCCGGCGCGGAGAATGCCCTGGACTTCGGTGATTTCAGCGCCGGTTGCCAGGCGGTACGGGGTGACTGTGTCAGTTGATGCAAGTGTCATGCGCTCGACCTTCGTCCGGGACCGTGTTGGGGTCGGAATTTTTATTTTCTATAGTTGTAGAGAATAACCGTCCGTAAGATGGCTCACAATAGCCAGCCGCAAAATATTTCCGGGGGAGCACCACCGTGCCAAAGATTGTTGACCATGATGAACGGCGCCTGGAACTCGTGGATGCGACTTGGCGGATCATCGCGCGGCTGGGCATCGAAGGTGCCACCATGCGGGAGATCGCCCTCGAGGCCGGCTTCGCCAACGGCGCCTTGAAGCCGTACTTCCCCACCAAGGACACGCTGCTGACATTTGCCTTCGGTCACGTCTTCAACAGGACCAATGAGCGCATCCGGGAGGTGACGGCGGGCAAGGCCGGAATTCCGGCGCTCAGGGCTTTTTGCGTTGAGGTGCTGCCGCTGGACTCCGAGCGCGTCAATGAAGCGCGGATCGTGGTCCCGTTCTGGCAGAAGGCCATCAACGATCCGGAAAAGGCTGCCATCCACCGCGAGTCCATGGACCAATGGCATGCCGCGATCGTGGCGCACCTGGCCCAGGCCAGGACGCGGGGTGACGTGCATGCCGCCGTCGACGACTCAGCGGTTGCCGGTCACCTGCTGAACATGCTGCTGGGCGCGCAAATAGCTGCCGCACTCGCCCCGGACGGCCAGGCGGATCCGGGCCTGAACGACCAGCTGGAAGCATTCCTGACCCTGCTTCAGGCCGCGCCCTGATCTTTTTTCGACGTCCGTCGAAAAAAGATGACAATGCCAGCCATCGGCGCTAACCTGAAATGACTGTGTCGCAGGACACAGTATTGGGGAACCACTATTCAGATGGCTATCCGGCGTCAGGAACATCCATGTCTGCAATTACAGCCCGCCCCGCTGGCCAGGACCTCACGTCCAGCGTGGCCACCTCATTCGACCACTGGCGGCACCTCGTGGCGCAGTCCTTTGTGCCGCTGGCCGCCGAGACGGATCATCCCGACACTTTCCGCGGCCGGATGCGCTCCAGGGTCCTGGACCGGCTGTGCATCGTGGAGGTCTCCGCCTCGGGCCACAGCGTCCACCGCACGCCGGCCCTGGTGGCCCGGCCTGGCCAGCGCTATTTCAAGCTCAACCTCCAGCTGGAGGGCACCGGGCTGCTCATCCAGGACAACCGTGAGGCAGTGCTGCGCCCAGGCGACCTCGCCATTTACGACACCAACCGCCCGTACACCCTGGCGTTCGAAGAGCAGGCCCGGGTCATGGTGGTTATGTTTCCGCACGACTCCCTGTCCCTGCCCCCGGATTACGTGGGCCAGCTTTCGGCGGTCCGGCTGGCCGGCGGGCACGGGCTGACCGGCATCGTGGGCCCGTTCATTGCCCAACTGGCAGAGAACCTCGAGGCCCTCAGCGGCCCCAGCGGTTCGCGGCTGGCAGCCAACGCCCTGGACCTGGTATCAACCATGCTTCATTCTGAACTGGACATGGCCCGGGACAGCATGAAGCCCCAGGTACTGCTGGCCACGTCCGTCCGCGAATACATCGAGGCCAACCTCGCCGATCCGCAGCTTTCGCCGGCCAGCATTGCGGCGGCGCACTTCATTTCCACCCGCCACCTGCACAACATCTTCCACGAGACGGGCACCACTGTTGCCAGCTGGATCCGGAGCCAGCGCCTGGAACGCATCCGCCGCGACCTGAGGGATCCGCTACTCAACGGCACGTCCGTGGGGGCAGTCGCCGCACGGTGGGGGTTCCTGGACGCAGCGCATTTCAGCCGCACCTTCCGGGATGCCTACGGCGAATCCCCCAGCGACTGGCGCCGCGGCGCCTGAATCGGCTGCTAGATCAGGCCCTGCGCAAGCATGGCGTCGGCCACCTTGACGAAGCCGCCGATATTGGCGCCCAGCACATAGTTGCCGGGTTCCCCGTACTCGTCGGCTGTGGAGGCGCAGCGGTGGTGGATCCCCACCATGATGTCCGTGAGCCGCTGTTCCGTGTGCTCGAACGACCAGGAGTCGCGGCTCGCATTCTGCTGCATCTCCAGCGCGGACGTCGCCACGCCGCCCGCGTTGGCGGCCTTGCCCGGGCCGAACAGCACGCCGGCCTCCTGGAACACCGCTACGGCCTCGCGGGTGGACGGCATGTTGGCGCCTTCGCCGATGGCGAGCAGTCCGTTGCGGACCAGCCTCGCGGCAGCATCGCCGTCGAGCTCGTTTTGCGTCGCGCACGGCAGCGCCACCGTCGCGTCGACGTCCCACACCGAACCGGCCTCCACATAGGAGACGCCGGAACGGCGCAGCGCATAGTCCTTCAGGCGTCCGCGCTCCACCTCCTTGATCTCGCGGAGAAGCCCGACGTCGATGCCCGCCTCGTCCACGATGTAGCCGGAGGAGTCGGAGCAGGCCACCACCGTGGCACCGAGCGACTGGGCCTTGGCGACCGCATTGATGGCCACGTTCCCGGAACCGGAAACCACCACGCGCTGCCCGTCGAAGGACTTTCCGCGGGTCTTCAGCATTTCCTGGGTGAAGATCACCGTGCCGAAGCCGGTGGCCTCGGGCCGGACCAGCGACCCGCCCCAGGAGATGCCCTTGCCGGTCAGGACGCCGGATTCGTAGCGGTTGGTGATGCGTTTGTACTGGCCGAAAAGGTAGCCGATTTCGCGCCCGCCGACGCCGATGTCGCCGGCCGGCACATCGGTGTATTCGCCGATGTGGCGGTACAGCTCGGTCATGAAGGACTGGCAGAACCGCATGACTTCGGCATCGCTGCGGCCGCGGGGGTCGAAGTCCGAGCCGCCCTTGCCGCCACCGATGGGCATGCCGGTGAGGGCGTTCTTGAAGATCTGCTCGAAGCCGAGGAATTTCACGATGCCCAGGTAGACGGACGGGTGGAATCGCAGGCCGCCCTTGTAGGGGCCGAGCGCCGAGTTGAACTCCACCCGGAAGCCGCGGTTGATCTGCACGCGGCCCTGGTCATCGGTCCACGGCACCCGGAAAATGATCTGGCGTTCGGGTTCGCAGAGCCGCTCCAGGATGGCCGCTTCGAGGAATTCGGGGTGACGGTCGTGGACAGGGCCCAGGCTTTCAAACACCTCGACCACTGCCTGGTGGAACTCCGCTTCTCCGGGGTTCCTGGCCAGGACGGTGTCCCTGATGGCCTCGAGCCGTGCATCCATGATGATTCCTTACGTCGAACCGGGGCCCGGGACGTCTCCGGCGACGCCGCACCGGCAGCCTTTTATTGAAACTTCAACATACCCAATTGTGACTGCGAGGGCCACACACGGCCAGTCGCCGTTCCACTAACCTCCGTATTGTGACATCTAATTTCCATAAAACGAAAGTTACGGCCTCGGTTCCAGCTCCGGCGGGGGACTCCTGATGGCCCACATTTGCTTGCTTCTCTCCGGGGCCGCGCTCCTGATCAACGGGCTCGCAGCGCTGGAGCTGCTCCCCCGCAGGGACGCCGCGGTGATCAGCCTGGTCATCGGCAGCATCCAGCTGGTCCTCGGCATCACGTACGTCGCCGGCGCCTATACGGGCACCGGCGACGGCGGCCCGCATTTGCTGCTCGGGGCGTCCGGGATGTTCCTGTTTGGACTGACCTACATGTACGTCGGCCTGGATTTCCTGCTGGGGCTCGGGTCCAGGGGGCTCGGCTGGTTCTGCGGGATGGTGGGGCTGTGCGGCCTCCTGCTTGCCGCCGCCTGGTCCGGGGAGGATCCGCTGCTGGCCGTTCTCTGGCTCTGCTGGACCTACCTGTGGCTGCTGTTCTACCTGCAGCTTGCGCTGGGCATGGAGCGCCTCACGCCACTCATCGGATGGTCGCTCGTCCTCACCAGCCAGGCATCGGCAACGATTCCGGCGTTCATGGGTATGACAGGCCGCTGGCCCGATGGTCCGGAAGCGGCGACGACGGCGGCGGGCGGCGCAGCAGCTCTGGCGGTGCTTCTGCTGCTGGCCGGCTGCCTCGCGTGGCGCGGGCGCCACACCGCCGCCCGCGCCGCCGTCGCCGGCTCTTTCGGCGTCCCTGTTGTTACCCCGGAAAGCCGGCTACCGGACCAGCTCAAGCTCTGAGGCCCGGATCTGCCGCTCCACCCGGATCTCCACCAGCACGCCGGCCAGGAACAGGGCGGGAACAGCCGCCAGCAGGCCCGCGGCCGTTTCGGTGCTGCCACCGATAAGGGACGTGAAGTTGCTGACCACCAGATACAGCACCCACGCCAGCAGCGCGGAAGCGAGCACCGGGGCGATGAACGTCTGCCAATGCTGGCCGGCTACCTTTTCCCGGCGGAAATAGGCGACGACGGCGAGGGAGGACAGCATATACAGCACCAGCAGTGCCGCGACGGCGAGGCCGCTGAACCAGGAGAACAGGGTCAGCACCGGGTCCAGCCCCAGCAAGGCGAACGGCGCCACCAGCAGGGCGGCCACTACGGTCTGGATCCAGGCCGCGGCGGCCGGCGCGCGGTGCCTGTTGGTCCGGGCCACCACTGCCGGCATGGAACCGCGCAGGGCCAGCGAGTGGAGATATCGGTTGATGCCGTTGTGGAAGGCAATGATGCCTGCCAGCAGCGAGGTCACCAGCAGCACTCCGGCGGTGATGCCGGCCCAGGGGCCGAACATTTCAACGATGGGGCCGATTACGAACGATGTGGCATCGCCGGATTCCAGGGCGGCGCCCGCGGCATCCGCCACGTGTGAGGGCCCGTAGAAGCTGACCAGCATCCAGGTGATGAAGGAGAAGAAGACGGCGATGATGCCCACGGACAGGTAGGTGGCCCGTGCAACGGTCCGGTGCGGGTCTTTGGCCTCGGCGGAGTAGATGGCGGTGGATTCGAAGCCGAACATGGAGGCCACTGCGAACATGATGGCGACGCCGGGAGCTCCGCTGGCAATGGCTTCCGGCGCGAACGAGGCGGCGAGGTCCAGCCCTTCGGGGCCGCCGCCTTTGAACAGCACGGCGAATCCGAACATCAGGAGGATTGCCACTTCCAGGCCCACCAGTACGGCGAGGACGCGGGCTCCGAGTTCAATGTTCATGGAACCCAGGACCTGGACGCCGGCCATGGTGGCCACCGCGAGCAGCCACCAGGGAACAGTTACGCCCGCGGTTGCCAGCAGCCCGGAGAATGCCGCTCCGTACAGCCCGTACATCGCCGCCTGCACCGTGCTGTAGGCCAGGAGGGCAAGCCACGCCGCGCCGGCACCGATCTTGCGGCCGAACGCTGCGGTGACATAAGCGTAGAAGGCGCCGTTGGTCTGCACCTTCCGGCTCATGGCCACGAAGCCCACCGCGAAGATGACAATGACGATGCCGACCACGAGGTAGGCGCCCGGGGCGCCGGCACCGTTGCCGAGCGCGGCAGCGAGCGGCGCTGCTCCCACGATGCCGGTCAGCGGGGCCTGTGCGGAAAGGACAAAGAACAGGATGCCCAGGACTCCGATGCTTCCTGCGCGCAGGGCGGTGGAGTGTTCCTGGCGGGAACCGGGTTCTGCGGTCCGCGATTCAGGGTTCGAAATACTCATTGGATCCTTCTTAACGGTAATGAGTGCTGGGTGAAAGAGCTAGGGGAGGGTGCCTGGGCCCGGGCAAAGGTGCACCGTGAAATCCAGCATGGCACTTGCCGCCGGGCCCGGCTTGTCGTGCAGCGATCAGTTGTTGTTCCTGAGCGCAGCGTGGTTCAGGGCCGCCCGCCTGCCAGCAGGGACGCTGCGTCAAGGGCGGCCCCCATGCCGCTCTCAATGGCGCCGTCGATGAATCCGCACCAGCCGTTGGCAATATCGGAACCAGCAAAGAGAACCAGGCCGTGCGAGGCCTGCATGGCGGGTAGGTGCGTCGACAGAAAGCCGGTGCGGTGCATGGGCCAGGTTTCACCGGACAACGGATCGTCCACCCAGTTGTGGCTGGCCACCGCGACCACTTCGGCTCCCGGCACCAGGCGCGCGAGCTGTGCTTGGACGGCGACCGGATCCTCCACCTCGATCTTTGCGGCGTCAGGACCGAACCCGACGGCGATCGTGTCGCCGTCGAGCGCGTATTCCACCTGGAAGAAATTCAGTGGCCAATCGGCACCTCCCAGGGCCACGAACGGTGCATGTTCGCCGCGAAGCCGGAACCAGACCTTGGCCCCCTTGGAGACCTGCCCAAGGCTGGCGGCTTCGGCCTTGGCCGCCGGCAGGGGCGGCTCGAAGTCAACTGCATTCAGGGCATGAAGCGGAACGGTGACAATCGCAGTCCGGGCACGGACCGTCCGACCGTCCGCACTGCGGATTTCCACGACATCCGCGTCCTCAGCGACGGCTTCAACCTTAAAGCCGTATTGGATGCCGGCCCCCGAGTCCGCGAGCATCGAAGCTGCCAGTGCGGCTGTGCCACCAACGATCTTGTACGTGGCACACGCCTCGAAGTTCACCGCCCAGTCGCCGTTGGTTAGTGCCACCCAGCGAAAAGCCTGAGTCAACGCGGCGTTGTCCAGTGGACCATTGAAGTTGAGGGCCCAAAAGGATTCAAGAATGTCCCGCGGCGCGCCTGCGGGGAATTGTTCACGGATCCTCGCTTGGACTGACACGTGGTCGATCGACTTGAAATCGTCGCGGGCCATGGGCCTGAAGGGCTCCGGAAAATACTTGCGGGAGTCGCGGACGAACTCCTCGTTTGTCTGGCCGATGAGCCCCAGCAACTCATCCGGCCTGCCTTCGTGACGGCACCCGTCCGCCCACCAGAAGGCGCGTTCCGGTTCGGGACTTGGCGTGGTCTCCAGCCCGTAGCGTGTCAGTTCGGCCCAGACGTGCGGCTGCGTCCAGTGCACCCAGGTTCCGCCGATTTCAAGGTCCCGGCCCAAGCGGTGGTCCAGCCAGGTCCGGCCGCCTATCCGGTCCCTGGCCTCGACGATATGGACGGCCAGTCCCTGCCTGCTGAGCTCGCGGGCCGCGGTCAGACCGGCAAAGCCTGCGCCGACCACCACTGCGTCATACACTTCGTTTCCCATGGCGCGCCCTACGAGTACACAAAGAATTCGACGGTGGGCGCAAGGACAGCCCACCGGGTACGCGCACCCTTGTTGAAGGAGGCTGCACCTCCGGCAGTGAGATCGTAGGCGTCCCCGCCCTCCACTTCGATGCGCAGGTGCCCGTCGACGATCGAGATCGTCTCGTCCGCCTCCATCACCAGGTCGAAAGGCTCCGGCGCCTCGGCGGGCGTTACATGCCAGTAACCGCAGGCAAGGGAGGGACGGTCCCCCTCCCCGAAGCGGCGCACCCACTGAACCTGCCCGAGTTCGAAGGGTTCTATCTTCTCTGGATTAAGGGCGGACGAAGTGGTGAAAGCAATGGGCTCTGGCATGTTGACTCCAAGGGGAATGACGGCGCCGGCGGCTCGGCCGGGCGCGGGTCGGGTTGGGTTGGGGTGGTGTTCCAGCAAGGCTGAATAGTGAGCCGCATCACCACCTGGGATCAATCTAAGCAGTTGCTTAGTTTAAGTCAATAGCGTTTTAACGGCTCTTCGTCGCTGGCTAGACTCGGATTATGAATTCCTCTCCTGCCGCCGCCCCGCCGTCAAAATACGGCACGGGCAAGGAGGCCTTGCTCCGCGCCGCCGTGACTGTGGTGGCAGCAAAGGGATTGCGCGGGCTGACGTACCGGTCGGTGGCAGAAGCTGCCGGCGTCAACAACACGCTGGTGGCCCACCATTTCGGTTCCCGGGACGCGCTCATCGCCGCGGCCCTGGACTGGGCCACCGAGCAGTCCATCAGCGCGTCCAAGTTGCGCGAGGCGGCCACGCTGGGCCACTCGTTCACGGAGACGTTGCTGGGGCTGCTGCTGGCCGACCCCGAACTACAGGTATTTCAGTACGAGATGATCCTGGAGGCGCGGCGGCGCCCCGAGCTTTCGGAAGCGGTCACCGCCCTCTACGAAAACTATGTCGGGGCCCTGGCCGCAGGGCTGAGTGCCTCCGGCGTGACCCACAACGTTCAGGTTGTGGCCCGCACTCTGTTTGCTGCCCTCGATGGCCTTGTCCTCCAGTATCTGGCAGGTGTCGATCGCTCAGCGATCGCGGCATCCCTCGAGGAAGTCCACGAGGTACTCCTGCTCAGGACGGGCTCCGGCACACAGCCCTGAGGCCAGCCCTGTCGTTCAGGCCCGCCGGACTGTTCGCCACAGGTCAAGTGCCGTACGCGGATACACAAGACCCGCGGCGCCGGCCGGAGCACGCTTAAGGCAGCGCTATTAGGCCGTACCGGCCGCGTTCTCTGACCTACTCGAAGTGGAGTACCCCATGGAAACCTACGACGCCCTTCTGGCCTCGATCACCGCGGACACCGGCGAAACCCGGACCATCCTGGACCCCGCCACCGGGGAACCTGTAGGCGAGGCGCCGGTCCACACCGTTGCGGACCTCGAGGCGGCCATCGCCGCCGCCGCAGCCGCCCAGCCCGCGTGGGCAGCACTGGGCCACGACGCCCGGTCCGCCGCGCTCCTCAAAGCAGCCGACGCCGTCGAACGTTCCGCCGAAGAACTCGCCCGGCTGCTCTCCCGCGAGCAGGGCAAACCGCTGAACGGCCCCAACGCCCGCTTCGAAGTCGGTGCCTGTGCCGCGTGGCTGCGCGTCGCTGCCGGCACGCCGCTGGAACCGGAAACCGTGGTGGACGACGGCGAAACCCGGGCCGAACTGCACTACCGGCCCATCGGCGTCGTGGGCGCGATCGGGCCGTGGAACTGGCCCATGATGATCACCGTCTGGCAGATCGCCCCCGCCCTGCGGATGGGCAACGCAGTGGTGGTCAAGCCCTCCGAATACACCCCGTTGTCCGTCCTGGCGCTGGCCAGGGTCCTCAACGAGGAACTCCCCGAGGGCCTCCTCACGGTGGTCTCCGGCGGCCGCGACGTCGGCGCCCGGCTCGCCGAACACCCCGCGATCGGCAAGGTCATGTTCACCGGCTCCACCGCCACGGGCAAGGCGATCATCAAATCCTCCGCGGACACCGTGAAGCGCCTCACCCTGGAGCTCGGCGGCAATGACGCCGGCATCGTCCTTCCTGACGCCGATCCCAAGGCCATCGCTGAAGGCCTCTTCTGGGGCGCCTTCATCAACACCGGCCAGACCTGCGCGGCCCTCAAGCGCCTCTACGTCCACGATTCGCTGTATGAGGCCGTGTGCGAGGAGCTCACTACGGTGGCCGCCGCGATGCCCATGGGCAACGGCCTGGATGAGAACAACGTCCTGGGCCCGCTGCAGAACCGGCAGCAGTACGACATCGTGGCCCGCCTCGTCGAGGCCGCCCGCGACTCCGGGGCCCGCGTGCTGCTGGGCGGCAACCCGGACACGGACCAGCCCGGCCACTTCTACCCCGCCACCCTCGTGGCGGACATCGACAACGGCAACCCGCTGGTGGCGGAGGAGCAGTTCGGCCCGGCCCTGCCCATCATCCGCTACAGCACCGTGGATGAGGCAGTCACCATGGCGAACGCGCTCGACGTCGGGCTGGGCGCCTCCGTCTGGTCCTCCGATCCCGCCGCCGCGCGGGACGTTGCCGCCAGGCTCGAGGCAGGCACCGTCTGGATCAACAAGCACGGCGCCGTTGACCCCCGCGTCCCCTTCGGCGGCGCCAAGCAGTCCGGCTACGGCCTGGAATTCGGCGTCGAAGGCCTGAAAGCCCTCGGCGTCCCGCAGGTGATCAACGGCTAGCGCGGGCCCTGGCTACAGCGGCCGCTGCAGCCAGGGCCTGGTGGGCGTTTGGCCCAGCTGGTCGTTGAACTCCTGGGCGTCCCGGTAGTAGTCCAGCAGGCTCAGGCGGGACGCGGCTGCCGGGTCCAGGATGACCACGGCCCGGCGGTGCAGCTGCAGCACGGAAGCGGGGCAGTGCGCGCTGACCGGCCCTTCCACCATGGCCTGGACCGCACCGGCCTTGTTCTCCCCCATGGCAACGAGTACCGCAAGCCTGGCTTCTCGGATGGTTCCCAGCCCCTGTGTCAGGCACAGCCGCGGAACGTCGCCAGCCGGAAAGAACCGGGCGTTGTCGGCACGGGTGGCACCGGCCAGGGTCTTCACCCTGGTGCGCGAGGCAAGGGATGAGGTGGGCTCATTGAAGCCGATGTGGCCGTTGGCACCGATGCCGAGGATCTGGATGTCCACCCCGCCGGCGGCCGAGATGGCGGCGTCGTAGCGGTCGGCTTCGGCGATGAGGTCCGGCGCATTCCCCTGCGGGGTGATGAGCTGCTCCGGCGGCAGGTCCACGTGGTCGGTGAATTCGCGCCGGATAGTGGAGTGATAGCTCTGTTCGTGCTCCGGCGCCAGCCCGGCGTATTCGTCCAGGGTGAAAGCGGTGACCCGGCTGAAGCTCAGCTGTTCCTCGCGGTGCCTCCGGATGAGTTCCCGGTACGTGGATTTTGGCGAACCTCCCGTGGCCAGCCCCAGGACGGCCGGGCCCTGCCGGACCCGGGCGTCAATGATGTCGGCGGCCCTGCCCCCTACGTGTTCCGCGGACTCACACAGAATGATCTGCACTCGTTTTCCTTTCCTCCGTTAGCGGTGCGCCGGCCCGGTAGGCCTGCAGCAGTTCAATTTCTTCGGTGGCCACCAGCACGTCGGCGCGGTACCCGGTGATGATGGATCCGACCTGCGAGGGGCCCGGCTGATCCAGGCCCATAAGGCGGGCGGGAGTGGCCGAGGCCGCAGCAACGGCGTCTGCCAAGGGCACGCCCCACCCGACGCAGCGGCGGACGTTTTCCAGCAACAGGCTGGTGGCCCCGGCGATCGCCCCGGGAGGGGCACCCTCCGCCGCGGGCGCCAGCCGGGCCACCCGGTCCTGGACCAGCACGTCCAGGCTCCCCAGCGTGTACTGGCCGTCGGACATCCCGGCGGCGGCCATGGCGTCCGTTATCAGCGCGATCGAGCCCGGTCCCACCAGGTTGAACACCATGCGGACAATCTCCGGGTCCAGGTGCACACCGTCGGCCACCAGCTCCACGACCATCCGGTCCGGTGACTGCCGGGCCTCCTGCAGCAGGACCGGAATAGGCCCCGGCGCCCGGTGGCCAAGCGCCGGCATCCGGTTGAACAGGTGGGTGGCGGACCAGCGTCCGGCGCCCGCCCCTCCCCCGAGTACTTCACGCGTCCGGGCCGCCGTCGCACCGGTGTGGCCAAGGGACGGGACCACCCGGTACTCCCGGCACAGGGCAACCAACTCGGCAAAGTGCGGCGTTTCCGGGGCAAGGGTCAGCGACCGCACCGTTCCCCGCCCCGCCTCGAGCCACTGCCGCAGGAGCGCCGGGTCCCCGTCGATGATGGCCGCCGGGTCCTGCGCTCCGCACATGCTCCTGGCGATGAACGGCCCTTCCAGGTGCAGGCCGGCCAGCGTGCCGTCGTGCACCAGCTCCCGCAGCACGGCGATCTGCTCAAGCAGCACACCGGACGGCGCCGAAACGAGCGAGGCGAGCACCGACGTCGTACCCTGCCCGGCATGGAAACCTGCCGCCCGGCGGGCGCCGTCCGAATCCGCGGAGAAGGTGTGCCCCACTGCGCCGTGGCAGTGCACGTCCACCAGTCCGGGCAGGATGAGCGGAACCTGTGTTGTTTGGACGCCGGCGGGCAGCTCCGCCGTCGGGCCGCACCACACGATGCGCCCCCCGGCGATAACCACCGTGCCGTCGTCGATCACTCCATCCCCGGGGCGGCCGGTGACCAGGCGGCCCCGCAGCCCCAGGCCGCCGCCGTCTTCGCCTTCCGCTCCGGGTTGAGTCAGCCCGGGCAAGCCGGGTTCAGCTTGCATCGGCTTTGGCCATCGAGCCGTTCTCGTCGGTTTCGTCTTCGCGCCCCATGGTGCGGAGGTTCCAGCGCCGGATCACGAAGCGGAACACCACGTAGTACACCGCCGCGTAGCCCAGCCCGATGGGCACCAGCCAGAGCGGATTCTGCGCGATGCCGAAGTTGAGCAGGTAGTCGATGGCCCCGGCGGAGAACCCGAACCCGTGGTGGATGCCCAGGAAGTTGACCAGCATCATGGAAGTTCCGGTCAGGACGGCGTGGACGAGGTAGAGCGGCCATGCCACGAACATAAAGGAGAATTCCAGCGGTTCGGTGATGCCGGTGAGGAAGGCGGTGAGGCCGGTGGAGAGCATGACGCCGCCGACGATCTTCTTCTGGGACGGTTTGGCCTCATGCCAGATGGCGAGGGCGGCCGCCGGCAGGGCGAACATCATGATGGGGAAGAACCCGGTCATGAAGACACCCGCCGAAGGGTCACCCGCGAAGAAGCGGTTCAGGTCGCCGTGGGCGCCGTTGTAGTCGCCGATGATGAACCAGACGATCGAGTTCAGGATGTGGTGCAGGCCCAGCGGGATAAGCAGCCGGTTGAGTGTGCCGTAGATGCCGCTGCCCACCACCGTGTTGTCCGCGACGGCGTTGCCCACGGCTGTCAGGCCCGTGTTGAAGAAGGGGTAGAGGAGCGCCATGACCACGCCGATCACGATGGCCGCGAACGAGGTCAGGATGGGCACCAGCCGCCGGCCGGCGAAGAACCCGAGCCAGTCCGGCAGGGTGGTCCGGTGGAACTTCTGCCACAGCCAGGCCGTGGTCAGGCCCATCACGATGCCGGCCAGCACCCCGTAGTTGATGACGGGATCCTTGCCGCCCTCCGGGGCGGCACCCAGCACCATGGGTGCCATGACTTTGAAGACGTTGGTCAGCACCAGGAAGCCGACGACGGCGGCCAGCGCCGTGGAACCGTCGCCCTTCTTGGCGAAGCCAAAGGAAATGCCGACGGCGAAGAGCAGAGGCAGGTTCTCAAAGAGAGCTCCGCCGGCCGCGCCGATCACCTGGGCAACGGTGGTCAGGCCTTCAAACCGGCCCAGCAGGTCGTCCTGGCCCAGGCGCAGGAGGAGCGCGGCGGCGGGAAGGGCGGCGATGGGGAGCATGAGGCTGCGGCCGAAGCGCTGCATGTTCTGCAATGCCTTGCCGCTGCCCTTGGCCTTGCCCGGGGCCGGTGTGGCCAACGGGCCGGCCCCGGCTGAAGCGGACGGGTTTTCCGTGGACATGAGGTTCCTCGTTTCCAGAAAGGGGTGCTTGTGCGGGGATGCGGGATTCAGTAGAGTTTTGCTAACTGGTTATAACCAGTGACAATCATCACTGTGAAGTGCACCGGGCTTAGTTGTCAACCTCAGGCAGGAAAAAAGCTTCAGGACCGGCCGGACTCACCGCGAAAACGACCAACAGGAGTGGACATGTCCAAAGCAGAAATCATCCTCGCCGCCCTGGGCGGCGCCGATAACGTCGAAGAGATCGAAGGGTGCATCACCCGCCTGCGCACCGAAGTGGTGGACGCCGGAAAGGTGGACGAGGCAGCCCTCAAGGCGGCGGGCGCCCACGGCGTCATGATGGCCGGCTCGGTGGTCCAGGTGGTAGTCGGCCCCGAAGCGGAGAGCCTGGCAGAAGACATCCAGGACCTGATGTGAGCACGGCGGATATGAGTACGGCGGAAGTGGAGGCTGCGCCGGCCGGGGCCATCAGCGTGGCCTCGCCCCTGCCCGGCCGGCTCATCCCGCTGGGCGAAGTGCCGGACCCCGTGTTCGCCAAGGGGCTCGTCGGCGGAGGCGCCGCCGTCATCCCGGACGACGACGCCGGGGTGCTCACCGCCGTCGCGCCGCTGGACGGCCGGGTCATCAAAGTCATGCCGCACGCCTACATCGTCCAGCACGCCTCGGGACCCGCAGTGCTGGTCCACGTCGGCATCGACACGGTGGGCCTGAAGGGCGAAGGCTTCAGCGTACTGGCGCAGAAAGGGGACCAGGTCCGGGCCGGAGACCCCATGATCAGCGTCGATGTCACGTTCGTCCGCTCGAAAAACCTGAGCATGTGCAGCCCCGTGGTGGTCCTGGACAGCAAAGCGGATGCCGTTGAACTGCCGGCCTCCGGCGGCCGCGTGGAAGCGGGCGGACACCTGTTCAACCTGCCCGGACAATAGAGCTATGGATACGGCGGGGGAACTCAAACACGTCTGGGTGCGCAGGCAGCTCCAGGACCTCGTGGCCACCAGGCTGCGGCCCGGGGACGCGCTGCTGGGGGAACGCCAGCTGGAGGAACAGTTCGGGGTGTCGCGCATTACGGTGCGGCGGGCAATCTCGGACCTCGTCCAGGACGGGGCACTGGTCCGGATCAAGGGCAAGGGGACCTTCGTCTCGCACGGGCTGGTTCGTTCAACCCTCCATCTGGCCTCCTTCAATGAGGACATGCGGGCTGCCGGCTTCGAACCCAGCACCAAGGTCATCACGGCCGCGACGGCGGAGCCGCCCGCCGCGGCGGCCGAGCACCTGGGGCTGCCTCCGGGGCAGGCGGCCTACCAGGTACGCAGGCTGCGCCTCGCAAACGGGGCACCCGTCAGCGTTGACGAATCCTGGCTGCCGCCCCCGCTCCTGCCGGACCTGCTCGCCGAGGACCTGACTGGCTCGCTTTACCGGGTCCTCGCTGCCTCCGGGCATCCGGTGCAGCATGTGGAACAGACCGTCGAGGCTGCCGCCGCATCGGAGGACACCGCGGTCCTGCTGGACATCGAGCCCGGGGCCCCCGTGCTCCTCTTCAGGCGCCGCTCCTTCACCGGCCAGGAGGATCCGGGCACGCCCATCGAGTACTCCATCTCGACGTACCGCTCAGACCGGTACCAGGTGTCGATGCGGCTGGCGCTCTGACGGGAGCGCGGCTGTTCTCGTCCCACCCAACTGACTGGCAGTGAATGTCGTGAAACGCGCGAATGGCGACGTTAAATGCGAGCCGGTTGGGTGGGAGCCGCCAGGACGTGAAACCATACCGACCATGGCCCAGAAGATTGCGTACCAAGGTGAACCCGGCGCTAATTCCAATATTGCGTGCGCCCAGATGTTCCCGGAGCTGGAGAGCATCCCGTGCGCCAGCTTCGAGGACGCCTTCGAGCTGGTATCCGGCGGTGAAGCCGACCTGGCCATGATTCCGATCGAGAACTCGATCGCGGGACGGGTGGCGGACATCCACATCCTGCTCCCCCAGTCCCGCCTGCAGATCGTGGGCGAGTTCTTCCTGCCCATCCACTTCGACCTGCTGGGCATCCCCGGCAGCACCATCGAAGGCGCCACGGAGGTCCACAGCCACATCCACGCCCTGGGCCAGTGCCGGCGCCTCATCCGCAGCGCCGGCCTGAAGCCTGTCATTGCCGGGGACACTGCAGGCTCTGCCCGGGAGGTGAGCGAATGGAACGATCCTGCCAAACTTTCCCTCGCTCCCCCGCTCGCGGCACAGATCTACGGCCTGGAGGTGCTCGCGTCGAGGGTTGAGGATGACCCCTCCAACACCACCCGGTTCGTGGTCCTGGCGCCGGAAAAGGAACTGCCCTCCCGGGAGGCGTTGCCGGGACCGGCCGTGACCAGCCTCTTGTTCCGGGTCCGCAACGTCCCCTCCGCGCTCTTCAAGGCCCTCGGCGGATTTGCCACAAACGGCGTGAACATGACCCGGCTGGAAAGCTACATGGTGGGCAACGAGTT
Organism: Arthrobacter sp. PvP103; assembly: GCF_017833075.1. Lineage (NCBI taxonomy): Bacteria > Bacillati > Actinomycetota > Actinomycetes > Micrococcales > Micrococcaceae > Arthrobacter > Arthrobacter sp. PvP103. The sequence goes on from NZ_JAFIBQ010000001.1 coordinate 1,682,275, forward strand.
TGCCGCCACCATGTTCATGGCCGACGTCGAAGGCCACCCCGAGGACCTGCCCGTCCGGCTGGCCCTCGAGGAACTGGACTTCTTCACCACCGAAGTGCGCATCCTGGGCGTCTATGCCGCCGCCGAATACCGGACCGGGCAGGCAGTCGCCGGCTGACGTCCGGGGCTAGACTGCCGCGGCCCGTCCCGTAGCCAGGAGGGGTGCGAAGAACGCACCGAGTTCCGCCGTCGCAGCCAGGGGCAGGACGTTGGCCACGTATTGGTCCGGGCGCACCACCACGATCACGCCGCCGCGGTCCAGGCCGCGCAGTTCGAAGATGTCAGCCTTCGGATCGGTGGCGTACACCTTCTCGTAATCCGTCAGCTGGAACGGGCCAACCTGCGGCTTGAACACCGCCGGCACTGCGTTGATATCGATGTCCGTGTGGGGCTGCTGGTAGATCACCTTCACGTCGAACCATGCGTCGAGGTCGGCGCCCGACGGCGTGGCGGCCAGCGGCGAGTCCGGCGCCTGCGCAATCCACTCGGCAAAGTCGGCCACTGCTGAGGGGACACCCTGCTGTCCCGCTGCCGGCGCGGCGGCGTCGGCGAAGACATAGATGCGCCACCGTCCGTCGGCCGTGGCGTGGTGTCCGAGCTGCATGGGGTTGGTATCGCAGACCCTCACGACGGGCGCTGACTTGAAGCGCTTGCCGACGGGGAAACCGGCGGCCAGGTCCTGGTGTCCGGTGCCGCCGGTGAGCATCGACGGGGCGTACTGGGTCATGAATCCGGCCGGGAACTCGGCGGTGCTGACGTAGAAGTCCTCAAGCTCGGAGGGGCTCTCGAACTCTTCAGGCTTCTTCGCCATCATCGTGGACCACTCTTTGTCGAAGTCGATGAGGTTCTTGGCGATGACCTGACGTTCGTCCGAGTACGTGGTCAGCAGGCTTTCCGGGCTGCGGCCCTCGAGGACGTGGCCAAGCTTCCAGGCCAGGTTGAAACCGTCCTGCATGGAGACGTTCATGCCCTGGCCGGCCTTGGCGCTGTGCGTGTGGCAGGCGTCGCCGGTGATGAATACGCGCGGCGTGCGGGTGCCCCGCTGGTCCGGGAGGACGTCGTCGAACCGGTCAGTGAGTCGGTGGCCCACCTCGTACACGCTGTGCCACGCGACATTGCGGACGTCGAGCGTGTACGGGTGGAGGATCTCGTTCGCCTTGCGGATGATCTCTTCGATGGAAGTGTTGCGCACGGCGCCCTTGTCGTTCGGGTCCACCTCGCCGAGGTCAACATACATGCGGAACAGGAAGCCGCCTTCGCGCGGGATGAGCAGGATGCTTCCGCCCGACCCGGACTGGATGGCGCACTTTGTGCGGATATCGGGGAAGTCGGTGACGGCCAGGGCATCCATAACACCCCAGGCGTGGTTGGCGGCGTCGCCGGCCAGGGTGCAGCCAATCGCATCGCGTACCTTGCTGCGCGCGCCGTCTGCACCAATCACATATTTGGCCCGGACAACCTTCTCCCGGCCTTCCTGGGGGCCTGCAGTGTGAAGCAAGGTCACCGTGACCGGATACTCGCCCTCGCCGGTGACCTCCAGGCTCCGGAACTCAAAGCCGTAGTCAGGCGCCATGCGGGTAGGCGAGTTCGCCATGAATTCAGCGAAGTAGTCCAGCACGCGGGCCTGGTTGACGATGAGGTGCGGGAACTCACTGATCCCCATCTCGTCGTCCACCGCGCGGGCTCCCCGGATGATGCGCGAGTGGTCGGCCGGGTCCGGCTTCCAGAACGCCATTTCGGTGATGTGGTACGCCTCGGCGATGATCCGCTCGGCGAAGCCGAAGGCCTGGAAGGTCTCGACGCTCCTCGCCTGGATGCCGTCTGCCTGGCCGATGGGCAGCCTGCCGGCACGGCGTTCCACGATCCGCGTGGTGACGCCCGGGAACTGGGACAGCTGGGCGGCGGCCAGCATGCCGGCAGGGCCTGTGCCGACAATCAGGACGTCCACTTCATCAGGAAGCTCAGTAGGCCGATTGATGCCTACGCCTGCTGCCGGCTGGACTCGCGGGTCACCGGATACGTAACCGTGATGGTGGAATTGCACGGGGGTCCTCACTTCATTGTGTGGCGGCGAATCGCCGTCTTCGGTATTCGATATCAGAACTCAGTGTTCGATAATAGAAATCTAATGCTCATTCAAAACTGTACGCAGATATGACCTGCGTTACAAGCAGCCCGGAAAACTCCCGAACACAAAGGGTTGACGTTCCACGCTTCCTAGGCAATAGTTATCGTATACGATTTCGTACTCGATGAGGAGTAATTCTTGGAACAGGTCACCGACCACCTCCTGGCCGCGGCCCGCAAAGTCATCGCGGTGCATATCAACTACCCCAGCCGGGCAGCCCAGCGCGGCCGCACTCCGGAGCAGCCCTCGTACTTCCTGAAGCCGTCCTCATCCCTGGCGATCGGGTCGGCAGAAGCCCCTTCAACGGTGGAGCGCCCGGCCGGATGTGAGCTCCTCGGTTACGAAGGCGAGATCGCCCTGATCATCGGCAAGCCGGCCCGCCGTGTGGGCATCGAGGACGCCTGGAGCCATGTCGAATGGGTCACCGCCAGCAACGACCTCGGCGTCTACGACCTCCGCTACGCGGACAAGGGCTCCAACCTCCGTTCCAAGGGCGGGGACGGTTTCACGCCGATCGGCCCGGGGCTGATCGCGGCCGACGCCGTGAACCCCGCACGACTGCGGATCCGCACCTGGCATAACGGCGAACTGGTCCAGGACGACACCACCGAAGACCTCCTCTTTCCGTTCGCCCGGCTCATCGCGGACCTGTCCCAGCTGCTCACCCTCGAAGAGGGCGACATCATCCTCACCGGCACCCCGGCCGGCGCTTCCGTCGCCAAGCCGGGCGACGTCATCGAGGTTGAAGTCAGCACTCCTGACGCGACCACCGGGCGGCTGGCCACCCGGGTGGAGGAAGGCACGACGCCGTTCGCGGACTTCGGCGCCCGTCCCAAGACCGATGACGTCCAGCGGGAGGAAGCATACGGTTCGCGGGAAGCGGCCGGGCTTGCCGCCGTCGGACCTGTCCTCTCGCCGGAACTGAAGGCCAAGCTGGAAAGCGTCTGCACGGCCACGCTGTCCTCCCAGCTGCGCAAGCGCGGCCTGAACAACGTCAGCATCGACGGCCTCACCTCAACGCGTCCGGAGAAGCGGATCGTGGGCCTGGCCCGGACCCTGCGCTACGTGCCGAACCGCGAGGACCTCTTCAAGACCCACGGCGGCGGCTTCAACGCCCAGAAGAAGGCCATCGACTCGATCAACGAGGGCGAAATCCTGGTGATGGAAGCCCGCGGCGAAAAGGGCACCGGCACCATCGGCGACATCCTGGCCCTCCGCGCCCAGGTCCGCGGCGCCGCCGCCGTCATCACCGATGGCGGCGTCCGTGACTTCTCCGCTGTGGCCGCCATGGACATGCCCACGTACTACTCCAACCCGCACCCCGCGGTGCTGGGCCGCCGGCACATCCCGTGGGACACCGACATCACCATCGCCTGCGGCGGCACCACCGTACAGCCCGGGGACATCATCGTGGCCGATGCGGACGGCATCCTGGTGATCCCGCCGGCCCTCGCCGAAGAACTCGCGGACGATTCCATCGCCCAGGAACGCGAGGAGGCGTTCATCGCCGAGATGGTGCGGCAGGGCCACAGCGTGGACGGCCTCTACCCGTTGAACTCCGAATGGCGGGCCAAGTACGACGAATGGGAAGGCCCCGCACATGACTGAAACAGTGATGGCCGGCAGCAAGTCCGAGCAGGCGTACGCGGCCGTCAAGGCCCGGATCGTGGACGGCACCTACTCCCCCGGTTACCGGCTGGTGCTGGCAAAAATTGCCGAGGACCTGGGCGTCAGCGTGGTGCCCGTCCGCGAAGCCATCCGCCGGCTCGAGGCCGAAGGGCTGGTCACGTTCGAGCGGAACGTCGGAGCCACCGTGTCCGGCATCGACCCCACCGAGTACCTCTACACCATGCAGACCCTGAGCATCGTCGAAGGTGCCGCCACGGCTCTCTCGGCTCCACTGATCGGGTCGGCGGACGTGGCCCGGGCCCGGGCCGTCAACGAGGAAATGCGCGAATGCCTCGAGCACTTCGACCCCGTCCGCTTCACCCGGCTGAACCAGGACTTCCACAGCGTCCTGTTCGAGCACTGCCCCAACCCGCACATCCTGGACCTGGTCCACCGGGGCTGGAACCGGCTAGCTTCGCTGCGGTCCTCCACGTTCCGGTTCGTCCCCGGCCGCGCCCGCGACTCCGTGGACGAACACGAGGCCCTGCTCCGGCTCATCGAATCCGGTGCGGGGGCCGACGAAATAGAAAAGGCGGCCCGCCTGCACCGCAGCGCCACCCTGGACGCCTACCTGGCCCAAGCCACCTCCACCGAACAACACACCGCACAGCAGTAAGGAAAAACAATGACGTTCACTGCCGCAGAAACCACGTCCCATTACGTTCCGCAGGACCTTCCCAGCCACATCCAGCACTACATCAACGGTGAATTCGTTGACTCCGTGGGCGGTAAGACCTTCGACGTCCTGGACCCGGTTTCCAACACCAACTACGCCACCGCCGCCGCCGGCCAGAAGGAAGACATCGACCTCGCCGTCGCCGCCGCCCGCGAAGCCTTCACCAACGGTCCCTGGCCGAAGATGAAGCCCCGCGAACGTGCCCGGATCCTGAACAAAATCGCCGACGCCGTCGAAGCCCAGGAAGAACGCCTGGCCGAACTGGAAACGTTCGACACCGGCCTGCCCATCACCCAGGCCAAGGGCCAGGCCCTGCGCGCGGCAGAGAACTTCCGTTTCTTCGCGGACCTGATCGTGGCCCAGTTCGACGACGCCATGAAGGTCCCGGGCTCGCAGATCAACTACGTGAACCGCAAGCCGATCGGCGTCGCCGGGCTCATCACCCCGTGGAACACCCCGTTCATGCTGGAGTCCTGGAAGCTCGCCCCGGCACTGGCCACCGGCAACACCGTGGTCCTCAAGCCCGCCGAATTCACGCCGCTCTCCGCCTCGCTGTGGGCCACCATCTTCAAGGACGCAGGCCTGCCCGACGGCGTGTTCAACCTGGTCAACGGCCTCGGCGAGGAAGCCGGCGACGCCCTGGTCAAGCACCCGGACGTCCCGCTGATTTCCTTCACCGGCGAGACCACCACCGGGCAGACGATCTTCCGCAACGCCGCCGCCAACCTCAAGGGCCTCTCCATGGAACTCGGCGGCAAGTCCCCCTGCGTCGTGTTCGCCGACGCCGACCTCGACGCCGCAATCGACTCCGCCCTCTTCGGCGTCTTCTCCCTCAACGGCGAACGCTGCACCGCCGGCTCCCGCATCCTGGTGGAACGCGCCATCTACGACGAGTTCTGCGAAAGGTACGCCGCCCGCGCCAAGAACATCGTCGTCGGCGACCCCCACGACCCCAAGACCCAGGTGGGCGCGCTGGTCCACCCGGAGCACTTCGCCAAGGTGGCCTCCTACGTGGAGATCGGCAAATCCGAAGGCCGGCTCCTCGCCGGCGGCGGACGCCCGGAAGGCCTGCCGGAAGGCAACTACATCGCCCCCACCGTGTTCGCCGACGTCGCCCCCGACGCGAGGATCTTCCAGGAGGAAATCTTCGGCCCCGTCGTCGCCATCACCCCGTTCGAGAACGACGACGAAGCACTCGCCCTCGCGAACAACACCAAGTACGGTCTGGCCGCCTACATCTGGACCCAGAACCTCACCCGCGCCCACAACTTCTCGCAGAACGTCGAGGCCGGCATGGTGTGGCTGAACAGCCACAACGTCCGCGACCTCCGCACCCCGTTCGGCGGCGTCAAGGCCTCCGGCCTGGGCCACGAGGGCGGCTACCGCTCCATCGATTTCTACACCGACCAGCAGGCCGTGCACATCACCCTCGGCACTGTCCACACCCCCAAATTCGGCGCCTAGTCCCGGTCCGCAAGACCACCCGACCCCCTTTCAAAGAAGAGAGAACACCATGAGCAACGTCATCCCCAAGCCCTCCGTTCCGGCCCCTGACATCGTCCGCTGCGCGTACATGGAAATCGTGGTCACGGACCTCGCGAAGTCCCGCGAGTTCTACGTTGACCTCCTCGGCCTGCACGTCACCGAGGAAGACGAGAACAACATCTACCTGCGCTCCCTCGAGGAGTTCATCCACCACAACCTGGTGCTGCGCAAGGGACCCATCGCCGCCGTCGCAGCCTTCGCCTACCGGGTGAAGTCCCCCGCCGAGGTGGACGCCGCCGAGGCGTACTACAAGGAGCTCGGCTGCCGCACCGAACGCCGCAAGGAAGGCTTCACCAAGGGCATCGGCGATTCCGTCCGCGTCGAGGACCCGCTGGGCTTCCCGTACGAATTCTTCTACGACGTGGAGCACGTGGAACGCCTCACCCAGCGCTACGACCTCTACTCCGCCGGCGAACTGGTCCGGCTGGACCACTTCAACCAGGTCACCCCGGACGTTCCCCGCGGCCGCAAGTACCTCGAGGACCTCGGTTTCCGTGTCTCCGAGGACATCCAGGACTCCGACGGCGTCTCCTACGCCGTGTGGATGCACCGCAAGCAGACCGTCCACGACACCGCACTGACCGGCGGCAACGGCCCCCGCATGCACCACGTCGCGTTCGCCACCCACGAGAAGCACAACATCATCCAGATCTGCGACAAGATGGGCGCCCTGCGCATCAGCGACCGGATCGAACGCGGCCCCGGCCGGCACGGCGTGTCCAACGCCTTCTACCTCTACATCCTGGACCCGGACGGGCACCGCATCGAGATCTACACCCAGGACTACTACACCGGCGACCCGGACAACCCCACCATCACCTGGGACGTCCACGACAACCAGCGCCGCGACTGGTGGGGCAACCCCGTCGTCCCCTCCTGGTACACCGAGGCCTCCCTCGTCCTGGACCTCGACGGCAACCCGCAGCCCGTCATCGTCCGCGAGGAAAAGTCCGAGATGGCCGTGACCGTGGGCGCCGACGGCTTCTCCTACACCCGCAAGGACGGTTCGCCCGAAGGTGACCGGACGGGCTTCAAGCTCGGAGTCCAGGTCTAGCCATGCTGGATGCCAAGACGATCGAAGCCATTGCAGACGAACTGCTGGAAGCCGGCCGCAACCGCAAGCCGGTGCCCCGCCTGACGTCCCGCTACCCGGAGATGACCGTGGAGGATTCCTACGCCGTCCAGCAGCTCTGGCGGAACCGTAACGAGGACGCCGGCCGGAAGCTCGTCGGCCGCAAGATCGGCCTCACGTCCAAGGCGATGCAGGCCGCCACCGGCATCACCGAACCGGACTACGGCGCCATCTTCGATGACATGGTCCTCGAAACCGGCTGCTCCGTGCAGTGGGACCGGTACACGCATCCGCGGGTGGAGGTCGAGCTGGCATTCGTGCTCAAGGACGGGCTCAAAGGCCCCGGCTGCACCATCTTCGATGTCCTGAACGCCACCGACTACGTGGTTCCGGCCCTGGAGATCCTGGACTCCAGGATCGAAATGGAGGGCCGGACCATCGTGGACACCATCGCGGACAACGCCGCGATGGGCGCCATGGTGGTCGGCGGCCGCCCGGTGAAGCCGGACGCCGTGGACCTCCGCTGGGTCTCGGCCATCCTCTACAAGAACCAGACCGTTGAAGAAACCGGCGTGGCCGCCGGGGTCCTGGACCACCCCGCCAACGGAGTGCACTGGCTCGCCAACAAAATCGCCGCCCACGGTGACGGCATGAAGGCCGGAGACATCATCCTCGCCGGCTCCTTCACCCGCCCCCTCTGGGTGTATAAGGGCGACACCGTCCACGCAGACTACGGACCCCTGGGAGTTGTGACATGCCGCTTCGAGTAGAACCGGACGCCACGTTCCGCCACGCCCTCGCCGCCGCCAGCCGGCCGCTCATGGGGATGTGGGTGTGCTCCGGCAGCCCCCTGGTGGCCGAACTCTGCGCGGGGGCCGGCCTGGACTGGCTGCTGATCGACGCCGAGCACAGCCCCAACGGGCTCGAATCCGTCCTCGCCCAGCTGCAGGCCGTCCACGGCTACCCGGTCCAGGCCATGGTCCGGCCGCCGGTCAACGACACCGTGCTGATCAAGCAGTACCTGGACCTGGGCGTCCAGAACCTGCTGGTACCCATGGTGAACTCCGCCGCGGAGGCCGAAGCCGCAGTGGCCGCCACCCGGTACCCGCCCCACGGGGTCCGCGGTGTGGGCTCAGCCCTGGCCCGGGCCTCGCGGTGGAACCGCATCCCGGACTACCTCGCCCGCGCCAACGGGACCATCAGTGTCACCGTCCAGATCGAATCCGAAGCCGCGGTCGCCGCCGTGGAGAACATCCTGGCAGTCGACGGCGTGGACGCCATCTTCCTGGGCCCCTCCGACCTCGCCGCCTCCATGGGCGTGCTGGGCCAGCAGGAACACCCCCAGGTGCGCGCCGCCGTCGAACACTGCCTCACCGCCGCCAAAGCGGCAGGCAAACCAGCCGGAGTGAACGCCTTCAACCCCGCCACCGCCCGCAGCTACCTCGCGGCCGGCGCCGCATTCGTGCTGGTGGGCGCCGACGTCGCCATTCTGGCCCGCGGCACCGAAGCCCTCGCCGACGAATACATCCGTCCGGAACCGGTGGTTGAGCCGCCCCACACCCCGGCCAGCTATTGAGCCGCCCCCTTCGGCGGGTAGGGCAGCAGGACGGCGGGGTAGGGCAGTAGGACTCTGTCCGGCGGGCGGCCGCCCGGCGTAGCCTTGAATCACTGGCACGCGTGATAGCTGGAAAAATGGCGCCGAAGAAGCGATGGGGTTCCCGTCTGGCCGCAGCCTTGGGAAGGCTGATCGGATTTATTGCCGTGAGCGCCGTCTGCGGGGTCCTGGCCGCCAGCCTGGTGGCACCCAGCGTGGCGGCGGCAGGTGTGACGGTCAGCACTTCGATCACGTTCTTCAACAGCCTGCCCGGTGACCTCACCGTCGATCCTCCCTCGCAGGCCACCAAGATGGTGACCGCAGACGGCCAGCCCATCGCCACCTTCTACGCGGAGAACCGGGTGCGGGTCACCCTCGACCAGATGTCGCCCTTCATCAAGGACGCCATCGTGGCGATCGAGGACAGCCGCTTCTACGAACATGGCGGCGTCGACCCGCAGGGCATCCTCCGGGCGCTGACGTTCAATGTCACCCAGGGCGGCCGTCAGGGTGCGTCCACGCTGACCCAGCAGTACGTCACCAACGTCATCAACGAGTCGCATCTCTCTGCGGATCAAAGCGAGCAGGTGGTCCTCAGCGGCCAGAAGAGCGTTGGCGACAAGGTCCGGGAGATGAAGCTCGCCGTCGAGCTGGAGAAGAAATACACCAAGGACCAGATCCTCGAAGGCTACCTGAACATCGTGTTCTTCAACCGGGACGCCTACGGAATCGAGGCAGCCGCCCGGCACTTCTTCAGCACGTCCGCCAAGGACCTCACCCTGCCGCAGGCGGCCATGCTGGCCGGGCTGGTGAACAGCCCCAGCTTTTACGACCCCGCCGTGCATCCGGAGAACTCGCTGCAACGCCGCAACCAGGTCCTGGGCAACATGCTGGAGCAGCGGAAAATCACCCAGGCCGAGCATGACGCCGCCGTGGCCACGGGGGTGGAACTGAAGGTCACCCCGGGCCGGCAGGGCTGCGCCGCCGCCGTTATTGCACCGTACTTCTGCGACTACGTGTCCCACCTGGTCCTCAACAACCCGGCCTACGGCGCGGACCCCAACGACCGGGAACGGCTGCTGTACCGCGGCGGCCTGACCATCGTCACCACGCTGGACAGCAGGCTGCAGGCCGCAGCCCAGGCCCAGGTGGACGCCACCGCCGGCGCGAACCCGGACAAATGGGGGGCTGCCCTGGTAACCATCCAGCCCGGGTCCGGCAGGATCCTGGCCATGGCGCAGAACACCGTGTTCCTTCCCGCGGAAGGAAAGTTCGACACCCAGCTGAACTTCAACGTCGACTCCAAGGACGCCAACGGCAATGACCTCAACGGGGCCGGCGGGTTCCAGCCCGGATCCACCATGAAGCCGTTCACGTTCGCGGAATGGCTGAATGAAGGCAAACCCCTGAACGCGATGGTCGACGCCTCCCGGCGGACCTATCCGCTCGACTTCCCGTGGCGGTCCAGCTGCGGAAAGGTGCTGGGTGCCTACAACACCGCCCAGCGGAACGAGGGCGCGGCGGACGATCTCCAAAACAACGACCCGGGCTACTACCGGCCCATGCCCGTCAATTACGGCCTGTACAACTCCATCAATACGGCAACCTTCGCTGAAGCCGCGCAGCTGGACTTCTGCGGCATCCAGAAGATGGTGGATGCAGTGGGCCTCCACAGCGGCCTGGACGGAGCGCAGGTGAACATGCACCAGCTCGGCAACCTGCTGGGCGCCATCGGCGTGGCTCCCCTTCACCTGGCCAACGCCTTTGCCACGTTCGCCGATGACGGCCGCTACTGCTCGCCCATCGCCATAGCGGACGTGACTGACACGGCACAACGCCACCTGCCGTCCGAGTCCTCCCAGTGCCGCAGCGCCGTCAAGCCCGATGTGGCCCGCGGCGTCAACGCCGTGCTCCAGGACGTACTGAAGTTGGGATCCGGTGTCTATATCGAGCCGAAAGTCCAGAGCAAGGTGCCGGTGGCGGCCAAGACGGGAACGTCAAACAACAACGGCGCCACCTGGGTGGTCGGTTACACCTCCAGCCTGGCCACGGCGTCCTTCTTCGGAGACACTTTGGAAGGCCAGCAGCGGGCAGGCCAGAACGTCACCATCAACGGCAAGTTCTACAAGTCGGTCGACGGCTACATGCTCGCCGGGCCGCAGTGGGCCAACTATATGATGCAGGTGGCCGGGCTATACCCGGCCGAGGCCTTCCCTCCGCCGCCGCCGTCCATGAGCAACCCGACGCCGGCGCCGACGCCTTCCCGCTAGGTCCTAGGGCAGCCCCATCGCAGTGCGGACCTCATCAAGGATGTTGTGCATGGCGGCCTCCGCTGTGCCGGCATCGCCCCCGGCAACCGCCGCCGCCACGGCCTCGTGCGCCGCCAGCGCTTCAGGACGCGGCTTGAAGGGCATCAATCCTTGTTTAGTCCGGCTGGACAGGACTTCGGCCACCATGCCGTCCAGGGCCTTGAACATTTCGTTCCCGCTGCTGTGCAGGAGCAGGCTGTGGAAGGCGATGTCCGCTTTGAGGAATGCTTCCAGCTCGCCGGCTTCGCCAAGCCGCCGTAATTCTGCAGCCAGCGCGGTGAGCTGACGGCGTTCGGCTGCGCCCGCACGCCGCGCAGCACCCGCCGCGGCAATGGGTTCGACGGCGATCCGGAGTTCCGTGAGGCTGCTGTACTGCTCGGCCCGGCGGCTGGACGCGAGCCGCCACCGCACCAGCTTGGGATCAAAGACGTTCCAGAGTTCGGGGTCCTGCACCACGATGCCCACCCGCCGGCGTGAGTACACCAGGTTCATCGATTCCAGGACGCGCATGGTGTCCCGGGCCAGGGTGCGGGACACGTTGTACTGCTGCTGCAGGTCGTCCAGGGTCAGCCGGCGGCCGGGGGCCAGCTCACCGGAAACGATGGCTTCGCCGAGGGCGTCGAGCACCCGCAGGTGCAGGGCCGGAACCGCCGTCTCACCATCGGTTGCGCCTGCGTGGTCCTCTGTCTCCATCGACATCTTTGTAGCCTCCCTCTGCGCCGCGGCGCCTGGCCTCCAGTTTAGGCCACAAAACGTCAAAGGTATGACCTGTGTTACAAAAAGATGCTACTAATCGCCTCAAATGGTGCTATCTTATTTTCCTATCCAGCGTCCGCTGCTGGCTTGAGCTTCATTCCGAAGCCAACGACGTCTTCTACGGAGGTAGAACAATGAAGTTTCCTGCCATGCATTTGGTAGTCATGGGTGTCGCCGGAGCCGGCAAGTCCACCATCGCCGGGGCCCTCTCCCGGGATCTCGGCTGGGACATGGCCGAGGCGGACCAGTTCCACCCCGACTCCAACATCGCCAAAATGAACGCCGGCACACCGCTGCAGGATGAGGACCGCTGGCCTTGGCTGCAGTCCATCCGCGATTGGATGACCGCCCAGGCCGCGGAAGGCAAAAGCACCGTCCTGACCTGCTCCGCCCTCAAGCACAGCTACCGCCAGCTCCTCTCGGAGGCAGAAGGCACGGTGGTCTTCATCCACCTCGACGGCGATCCCGCCCTGCTCGGCGAGCGCATGCGCGGACGCGAGGGACACTTCATGCCGGTGACGCTCCTGCCCAGCCAGCTGGCCACCCTTGAGCCGCTGACGCCGGAGGAGCTCGCCGCCGGAAGCCTTCGGCTGGACATCACGCGCACACCTGAAGACCTGATCCAGGCCATCAAGGCCGAACTCCACCTGCCGGCCGGCCACGCCCCCAGCACTTCCTGATCTCCCGCTTCCCCTAAGCTCCACTCCCCCAAGCTCCACAGCCCCCAACACATCTGTTTCAAAGGAGAACCATGACCATCGAAGGATGGACTCAAACCCTCGGCGCAGGCCCCCTGCTGCTGATTGCCGGCGCCGCCATCTTGGTGCTGCTGTTCCTCATCATCAAGCTGCGCATGCACGCGCTGCTCGCCCTGATCCTCATCAGCCTGGCAACCGCCTTCGCCACCGGCATCCCGGCGGACAAGGTGGTTCCGGTGCTGGTCAACGGATTCGGCAGCACCCTGGGCACTGTTGCCCTGCTGGTCGGCCTCGGCGCCATGCTGGGCCGCATCGTAGAGACCAGCGGCGGCGCCAAAGCCCTGGCCGACTATCTCATCAACCTCTTCGGTGAGAAGCGCGCGCCGTTCGCACTGGGCCTCGCCTCGCTGATCTTCGGCTTCCCCATCTTCTTCGACGCCGGCCTGGTGGTCATGCTGCCCGTGGTCTTCGCAGTGGCGCACCGGCTTGGCGGCGGCGTGCTGCGCTACGGCCTGCCGGCCGCAGGTGCCTTCTCCGTGATGCACATCTTCCTGCCCCCGCACCCGGGACCGGTCTCCGCGGCTACGTTCTTCGACGCCAACATCGGGCTCGTCCTGATCGCCGGCCTCATCACTGCCATCCCCACCTGGTACGTCACTGCCTACCTGTTCGGCCTGTGGACCGGCAAGAAGCTGGTCCTCCCCGTTCCGGAACTGCTGGGCCACGCCGACTCCGCCGCCGAAGAGAACCCGCCGCGCTTCCGCACGGTCGTGGGCGTCCTGCTCCTCCCGCTGGTCCTCATCTTCCTTAACACCGGCCTCAGCACCCTGGCTTCCTCCGGTGTCCTTCCGGCTTCGGCAAAGACCGAAGCCTGGTACCAGATCCTGCGCACCCTCGGTGAAACGCCGGTGGCACTGCTGATCGCGGTACTGGTGGCCATGTTCGTACTGGGCAGGCTTCGCGGCTCCCGCGGCGCCACCCTGGAGAAGCTGCTCGAATCCTCGCTCGGCCCGGTCTGCTCCGTCATCCTGATCACCGGCGCCGGCGGCATGTTCGGCGGCGTGCTGCGCACCTCCGGCATTGGCACCGCCCTGGCCGGCGTCCTCGGCGACGTCGGCATCCCCCTGCTGCTGGCCGGCTTCCTGATCTCGGCCATCCTGCGCATCGCACAGGGTTCCGCCACCGTGGCACTGACCACCACCGCCGGGCTGATCGCTCCCGCGGTGGCCCTGGCCGGCATGAACGGCATGCAGGTGGCCGCCCTGGTCATCGCCGTAGCCGCCGGCTCCGTGGTGGTCTCGCACGTCAACGACTCCGGCTTCTGGCTGGTGGGCCGCTTCTTCGGCATGGACGTCAAGACCACCCTGAAGACCTGGACCGTCATGGAAACGCTGATCGGCGTCATGGGTTTCGCTATCGCTGCCGCCATCTTCGGCGTGGCCGGCCTGGCCGGCTAGCCGGCCGAACCATCTCCGGGTCAACCCGGTAACGCAACAGAGAACGACGGCGGCACGTACCGCCGTCGTTCTCGCTTTAACGCCAGCCCATCGCCGGCCTGGCCGGATGCTCAACCGTCAATCCAGGGAAGTGAGCAGCCGGTCATCTCACGGAAACGTATCCCGCCAAAAGCATCCCGCCATCCCATCCGCACGCCTCCGTTAACATTCCCGAAACACAGCGGTCATGTGATCTTCACGCAAGGGCCGTTCCTGTAACTTTCCCGCAACGTGGCGCCCCATTATCGGAAACACGGAACATGAACCATTGAGCGGGGGCGTGGCCCGGAATCACTCGAGGTCCCGTACGGAAGACTTGATGAGAAGGGACACGCAGGTGCAAATCACTGCGGAAAACGTCTGGGTGCTGGTGTCAACGGCCCTCGTGCTGATCATGACGCCCGGCCTCGGCCTCTTTTATGGCGGCATGACCCGGGCCAAGGCGGCGCTCAACATGATCATGATGAGTTTCATCTCCGCGGGCATCGTCGGCGTCATCTGGGTGCTGTGGGGTTACTCCATGAGCAGCGGGGAAGGCGTGCTGGGCATCTTCGGCAACCCGTTCGCCAACTTCGGGCTCACCAACCTCATCGGCTCCCCGGACCTCATCAAGGCAGCCTACGCGGGCACGTTCGCCATGGTCACCGTTGCCCTCATCAGCGGCGCAATCGCCGACCGCGCCAAGTTCAGCTCCTGGGCGCTCTTTGTGCCCATCTGGGTCACCCTGGTGTACTGCCCGCTGGCCTACATGGTCTGGGGCGGCGGACTGCTGGGCGCCAACGGAGCCATCACCTCCGTGTTCGGGCAGGTCATCGACTTCGCCGGCGGCACCGTGGTCGAAATCAGCTCCGGTGTTGCAGCACTGGTCCTGGCCGTCATCGTTGGCAAGCGCCAGGGCTTCGGCAAGGACCCCAACCACCGCCCGCACAACATCCCCTTCATCATGCTCGGTGCCGCCATCCTCTGGTTCGGCTGGTTCGGCTTCAACGGAGGCGCAGCCACCACGGCAGAGCAGGCCGGCCTGATCTGGATCAACACACTGGTGGCCCCTGCCGCGGCCATGCTGAGCTGGCTGGTCACCGAAAAGATCCGCCACGGACACCCGACCTCCCTGGGCGCAGCCTCCGGCGTGGTGGCCGGCCTGGTGGCGATCACCCCGTCCTGCGCCAACATCAGCCCCGTGGCCGCAATCGGCCTGGGCCTTGCCGCCGGCGCCCTCTGCGCCATCTTCGTGGACCTGAAGTACCGGTTCGGCCTCGACGACTCCCTCGATGTGGTGGGCGTGCACCTCGGCGGCGGCCTCATCGGAACCCTGGCACTTGGCTTCATTGCACTGCCGGTGGACGGCCAGGGCGGCGGCCTCTTCTACGGCGGCGGACTCCACCAGCTGGTGGCCCAGACGGTGGCCGTGCTGGTCACTGTCCTGCTCTCCGGCCTGGTGACCGCCGTGCTGGGCCTCGCCATCCACAAGACCCTCGGTTTCCGGGTCAGCGAGGAAGCGGAGAACGCAGGGGTGGACCTGTCCGAGCACGCCGAGACCGCCTACGCATTCGGTGAGCTGTCCCGCAGCCGCTTCAACCCGTTCCACCACCACGTGCCCGCTCCGGCAACCGCTCCGGCAGCGCAGGAAAAGGAAGACAGCCTGGTATAGCTGCCTTCTCCGGGTGTGCTTCGCTGGATCAGGATCGAGGGGCCGGCGGCGGTTTGGGAAGGCCCCCCGGACGTACCGGGAGTCGTGCCGTCGGCCCTACCTCAATTCTAGGGAGCGGGGCATTTCCGGACCATAGGCCCTTGTGCCCTAAGCGCCCGCAATTCCCGCAATTAGGTCATGCGTTTGGGTCTTTTTGATTGGGCGGAACGGGCCTACCGTGGACGCAGGGAGCCGCCCGCCCGGGCAGCCGAACCACGGAGGATCTTCCTATGACAACGCACGTCGCAGACTGCAGTGTTTCCAACTGTTCCTTCAACGACCACTCGCATTGCAACGCCGCCGCCATCACGGTGGGCGGGAGCGAAGACCACGCGTCATGCGCCACTTTCATCGACACCGGCATCCATGGCGGCCTGCCCAAGGTCCTGGCCGACGTCGGAGCCTGCCAACGCTCGGAATGCGCCCATAACGACCACCTGATGTGCAAGGCGCCCGAGGTCCGCGTGGGTCCCGGGGCGGACAACGCCGACTGCCTTACCTACGCGCACGCGTAGCGGCACTCCCCGCGGGGACTACTAACTGAACGCAGCGGACGACGGCGGGACTTCCCGCCGTCGTCCGCTTGCGTTTGCCGGCTACCGGCATCCAGCGGTCATTGCGCCGGCGCCTCAGGTTCGGATGTCTCCATCCAGTTCACCACGCTGCTGCCGCCGTGGGCGCGGCTGAGTGTCTCCTGGAGGGCGTCGGCCTCCTGCGCGGCGATGTCCAGCTCAGCCACCGCTGTCATCACGCCGCGGGCACTTTCATTGTGCGGGCGGAAATAGTGCGTTCCGGCTGCCGCTGCCCGGTGCCATGCGGCCAGTTCCCGGATGGCTTGGGCGATGGAGCCCTGAGTTTCCGTCAGGCTGCGGAGGATTTCATGGCTGTCCGAGGGTGCGTCCAGGTTCCTGGTGGCACGGGCAAGGTACCGGGCCGCTTCCTGCATCTGCTGCGCCGCACGCCGTGGTCCGTTCGTCTCTGACACTGTCCTGCTCCTTCGCTGGGCTGTCCTCCGATGAGACTTATTGTCCTCCACCCCGGCAGCGCGGGTAGGGGCGGAAAGGTCCTTGACAGCCCCATGGCACCGGGAGCTAGATGATCAGTAGCGGGGATCCACAAATCAGGACAAAAGCACAGCAAAGGACCGGACATGAGCGAGAACCCACGCGCGTCGGAGCGTGTCCACAGTGAAGCTCCGGCCGAGGGCGACGAGAACGCTGATCCGAGGGACATCCGGGTGCATTCCCAGGAGCCGGCCGAAGGCTCCGATGTAACAGGCGGGGCGGGCCCCGACATCACAGGCGCCGACCTCACGGATGGCGCGGCCGGCGGCTGAACCGTTGTGGACATTGTCGAATTCCTGTCCTTGCGCATCAGGGAAGATGAGGCGGCAGCCCTAAAAATCCTCAGCGACCGCACGGTTTCCGAGTCGGCGAAATGGTACGAGCACCGGCTTTTGCTGGAGTGCGAGGCGAAGAAGAAGGTCATCCGGATCGTTGAATCAGCGCGGCAGACCGCGCTGGCCACTATGGTCAGCGACCCGTTCGAAGAGGAATCCCGCTGGATTCCTGAAGCCATCGAATGGACCACTCGATCGCTGAAGGCCCTGGCGCTGCCCTACGCCGATCACCCGGACTTCGAAGAGGACTGGCGCTGAACGGGGTGGCGGCTGGCTAGCCCGCGGGCCGCAACGAGGTGATCATCCGCCTGATGTCGCGGTACTCCGCGGTCTCCGTATAAATCTTGGCTTTCTCCAGATACGGCAGGGACGGGTCGCCCGGTGTTTCATTGTTCGCCGGGTCGTAGAACGCCCCGAACATGGCAGCGTTCGGCGGCCAGGTGAAGAAGTGGAAGATGGCGCATGCGGAGTCCCCCGACGCCGGCGGACCGGAGGTGATGCCGTAGCCCGCAGCGGGGGTATCTGCCGGTCCCGGGGCAGCCGCGTTTCCGCGGGTCTCATACACGAACCGGGGTGTGGATCCCTTGAGAGTCAGCGCCGGCAGATCCTGCGAGTCCAGGACGGAGTAGGGGAACCGGTCGGTGCAGGTTGACCCCGTTGCCATGTTGGTCCGAAGCGTGGCCAACGGTTTCCCGGCCTGGTTGGTGATCTCGGCGAAGGCGCCGCCGCCCTCCGCCAGCTCGCCGGCCGGATCCTTCACGCTCCACGAGGCGGGATGGTCGAAAATCAGCTGGCCGTCGGCCGTCGTGTAGCTGGTCCACGCCGCGGAGGCGGTGGACGTCCCGGTCCCATCCGGCCTCGTCGTTTCGCCCGGGACATGCGTCGATCCCGGCGGGGCGGATGCCGTCACAGAGGCAGGCAGGTCGCTCGCGGTTCCTGCCGACGTTTCCGGCGGGCCCGCCGGCTGGGCACAACCGGCCAGCAGGCTGGCAATGAGGAAGGCGGCAGGGGAAAGAAAACGGGATCGTGTTCGCGAGTTCATGCCATTCTCCTTGGGCCAGGATCCGGTCCCTTTATTCTGACGCTTCGCAGGGTTCTCGGGATCGTTGTTTACCCGATTGGCACCGAACCGATGCCGGGCATAACGATTTGTTGCACGCTGTGAAATATCCCCTGCCGGGTTGGTGTTGGCCCGGATATGACAACAATCGGAATCATCGGTGCAGGACACATTGGCAGCCAGATTGCCCGCAAGGCCGTGGAACTCGGCTACGAGGTGGTCATCAGCAATTCGCGCGGACCGGAAACGCTGACGGACCTCGTGGCGGAGCTGGGACCGCGGGCTAGAGCCGCAACAGCGGCGGAGGCGGCCGCGGCGGGCGATTTCGCCGTCGTGACCGTGCCCCTCAAGAGCATCAGGGACGTTCCGGTGCAGCCGCTGGAAGGCAAGATCGTGATTGACACCAACAACTACTACTGGGAACGGGACGGCCGCTTCCCTGAGCTGGACAGCGGCCAGGAGACAACGTCCGGGCTGCTGCAGAAGCACCTCCCCACTTCCAAGGTGGCCAAGGGCTTCAACCACATCATGGCCAGGGAAATCACCACTGACGGAACGCCGGCCGGCACGGAAGGCCGCCGGGCCCTTGCCACGGCCAGCGACTATCCCGAGGCTGCGGAACTCGTGACCAGGTTCTACGACGAGTTCGGCTTCGACACCGTCAACGTCGGTCCCCTGTCAGAAAGCTGGCGCGTTGAGCGCGACCGCCCGGCGTATGTGGTGCGCCAGACTGCCGCCGAGCTTACGGAAAGCTTGGACCGGGCTCCGCGCACCATCTGACGTTCACGCAGTACGGCCACCTGCGGTTGGCCGTCAGGTGGCCGTCAGGTTCCACCGCTCCAGACCCGCCGCCACCACGAGCGCTTCACTTCAGGCTCCGGTGGCGGCGGCGCGGCTGCAGCAACGGCCGCACGGCGCTCGCGCCAGAGCTCCACCTCGGCGTCAACGTCACGGGTCCTGGTAATGACGGGCGGCCCGCCCTGGAGCTGGCGCCGTGCGTCGATCACGCGCTTATTGAAGTCCTGGAGGATGTCGCGGACCTGCTTTTCCGAATACTGGGCATCGAGCCTGGCATCCAGCCCGGCGTCCTCGGTCCGCAGGAGAATGGCTTTCGGGCCCATCCCGGTGATGTTCTCGCGCTGGATCAGGCCCTTGACCCACCAGTCGGGGTCGTAGCCTTCGCCCAGCCCCGGGATGGGTTTGCCGGCGTACTTCAGGTTGTCGAACTTTCCCTGGGCCATGGCGTCCCGGATCAGGTATTCAACCCGCCTGGCGTCATCCACTTTCCGCCGCTTGTCCCGTTCCTTTTCCTCGGCAGCGGCGAGCTCGGCCTCCTCCTGGGCCGACATTCCGGTTGCGCGGACGGCGCGTAGCTCGGCGGCACGTTCCACCCGGCGCCTGAACGCGCCGCCGGTTCCTTCGCTGGTCATGTAAACACCGCCCCGATCCTGAATAACCTGCCTTCCAGTATTCAGAGGCCTTGAGGGAGTTTCAATAAGGCGGCAACGGGACCGGGGACACAAGCACTGCCCGGGCGACAGCTCCCCCGGGCATAGGATTCAAACAGCACCAGGAAACATCCCGGACGCGGAGTTTCACCGAGACCTATATCCGAGAGGGCCAGATGGACCAGCCAAGGCTCGCCATGAAGGCAAGACGGCGACGCACCCGCAACCCGGGCACCGCGCCGCTTCCCGTGCCAAAGGCCAGACTGCGTGGCCGGTTGATTCTCCGGCTTCTTCTTGCTTTTCCGGCAGGACTGATCTTGGCCGCCATGGTAATCGCCGCATTCGGGCTCGAGCTTTCCGCGGCGCGGACGGCCACCTACTCGGGACTGGCGCTCTCGTATGCCCTGTTCCTGTTCGTCACCTGGCGCCTCGGAGTCATGCGGCGGGCCGCCTTTGCAGCCTCCGGCGGCGATCCCCAGGCGGCCGGTGTGCTGTTGTTCGGGGTCATGAAGCCTCGCAGCCGCGCCAATGGTTCCCGATCAGGCGGCTCAGGCGAAAACGGCTACTTCGGCGACGGCGGTGGCGGCGACGGCGGTGGCGGCGACGGCGGTGGCGGCGGCGACTGACGCGGCCGGAATCCCAAGTGGCGGGGTTGGCTCCCGCGGTGGCTGGCCGCCGGCGATAGTATGTGCCAGTGGCTGACAGGGTTTCGAAGGTCGACGTCATAGCGTTCCGCCTGGCCGCCCATCATCTCGACGAACGGTTGGGCGAAGGCGGTCTGCTGGACGCAGCCGGCAGGTGCGGGATTCAGAACAGCCCGCCCGGGTCGGCGCTACTAGCCCTGCACGCCAGGGTGCGCAACCTGACACAGCAACAGGTGGCCGGCGCCGTCGCCAAGGAGAAGAGCCTGCTGCAGACCTGGTGCATGCGAGGATCACCGTTCTACTTCCCGGCCCTGGACGCGCCGGTATTCACTACCGGAGTCCTACCGCCGACCGAGGAGGCGATGCGCCATCTGGTGGTCGGGGTGGAGCCGGCGCTGGACAAGCTTGCCATAAGCCTGACCGAGGCGGTGGAGCTGGCCGGTGCGGAAATCCATGAGGTACTGTCCGGGCGCAGGCTCGCCATCAACGAGCTGGGGGCGGAGATCGCCACGCGGATTGCCCGCAGGCTGCCGAAGCGACAACGCGACATCTGGGAGGACAACGGTCCCTACGCCCCGGGGCAGTCGCTCGGTGAGGGCGTCGTGCATTTCTGCGTCCGTATCCTCACGCTGCAAAGGGTGCTCTGCCTCGCGCCGCGCGTGGGGAACCAATCTCCGTTCGTCCTGGTCGACGAGTGGCTTGGCGATCCAATCCCGGACATCGACCCTGAACTCGCGCGCGCCGAACTGCTTCGCCGCTACCTGCGCTGCTATGGACCGTCCACGCGGGGCGACTTCGCCTCGTGGGCGGGGGTCCATGCCGGTGACACCGGCCCCTGGTGGAACCTGGTCGGGACCGAGCTGACCCCGGTCGAGTTCGGCGGCACGTCCTGGATCCTCACCGAAGATCTCGACGCACTGCGGTCCGCCCCGGCGCCGACGGGGGTGCGGCTGCTCCCGCCCGGTGACCCTTACACGCAGATGCGCGACCGGGAAACGATCGTCGACAAGAAGTACCACCGGGAAGTGTGGAGGATGGCCGGCGGACCGGGAACAGTCCTCGCAGGCGGCAAAATCACCGGCACATGGCGCTCACGCAAGAGCGGCCGGAAGCTGGCCCTCACCATCACGACGTTCGGCTCATTGCCGGATCGGGACAGGACGTCGCTACAGGGTGAGGCCGGGCAGGTCGCGGCGCTGCGAGGCGCATCGTCGGTGGACGTCGCGTTCGGCACCTACTGACCGTCCCTGGCGCGGACGACGGCGGGACCTCCCGCCGTCGTCCGCTCCTGTTTGTTCCGGGGAGCCGCATCAGCCTATCGGCTCGGCCATCTGTTCCACCACATACTGGGCCTCCACGGAGGCGCCGGTCACCGGATCGGCCATCTCGACCTTCCAGCTGCGGGCGAACTGGTCCACCCCGTGGGTCATGGCCACCGTGCCGGAGATGAGCACCGTGCCGGGCTCGTTGAGACCGCGTTCGGCGAGGACGTCCAGCCAGTAGTCGGGGCTCAGCAACGCGCCCAGCGAGCTGTCCTGGATGAGGGTGTCCGGTGTGTCGCCCTCCCCCACCCAGCCCCTGAGCGTGATCTGGTCCAGGTGCTCCCGAACGTCGTCAAGGCGCCAGGCTTTGCGTCCCAGGACGTCAGGGCTGGCGTTCTTGCTCCAGGCAACGCCGTGGACCTCCAGCTGACGGTCAGTGTGGTCGCAGGCCACCGTCAGCAGTACGCCGTCCTCGGTGATCACCAGCGCCCATTCGGCTTCTCCTGAAGTCCGGTCATGTTGCACGCGGACTTCGGAAACCTGCTGGGCCAGGTACGGCGACACGGGATAGAGCGCCGGGGTGGTTGCGGGGCCGGGAACTCCCAGCTCGGCCAACTCGGCGATGTGGGCCTGTACCTCTTCCTGCTGCCGCCCTGCGTAGCCGGCGTTCAGGAGGTGCTTGACCTCGACTTTTCGGGTGGTGCCGTCGGGAAGTTCGAAGCTCAGAGTCGTCATGTTCTGTCCATCCTTTGCGTGTCCTGCTCGAGAAATTTACAAACCGGAAACCGGAAACGATCGCCAATGTACATCCAGTATGCGTAATGTATACATTTAACGCCAGCGTGACAGGCGTCACCGTAAACATCTCGTGGAGGACAACACCATGGCCAACGTCCCAGTTCAGGCTTCCGGCGCAGCGCCGCGCCCGGGCAAGCCGATGCACCCGAAGGGCCTGTATAAGGCCTTTGCCGCAAGCCTTACCGGCACCGCACTCGAGTGGTACGACTTCGCCGTCTACTCAGCCGCAGCCGCCGTCGTATTCCCCATCGTCTTCTTCCCGTCATCCGATCCCCTGACCGGCACCATCCTGGCGTTTTCAACCTACGCTGTGGGCTACGTTTCCCGCCCCGTGGGTGGCATCATCTTCGGCCGGCTCGGCGACCGGATCGGCCGCAAGAAGGTCTTGGTCACCACCCTCATGATCATCGGCGTGGCCACCGTGCTGATCGGCGTGCTTCCCGGGTACGGCAGCATCGGCATCACCGCCCCGATCATCCTGGTGCTGCTGCGCTTCGCCCAGGGCGTGGGCGTAGGCGGCGAATGGGGCGGCGCCGTGCTGCTCTCCAGCGAATACGGGGATCCCCACCGGCGCGGCTTCTGGGCATCCGCCGCCCAGGTGGGCCCTCCCGCCGGCAACCTCATGGCGAACGGCGCGCTGGCCGTCCTGACCCTCACCCTGACCGAAGAGCAGTTCATCAGCTTCGGGTGGCGCATCGCCTTCCTGGTCTCGGCCGTGCTGGTCGGATTCGGGCTCTGGATCCGGCTCAAGCTGGAAGACACTCCGATCTTCAAGGCCATTGAGGCCCACGGCGAACAGCCCAACGCCCCGGTCCGGGAGGTCTTCAGCAAGGAACTCCGGCCGCTCATCGCCGCCACGCTCTGCCGGGTTGGTCCTGACGTGCTCTACGCCCTGTTCACCGTCTTCACCCTTACCTATGGCATCCAGGCCCTCGGCTACGAGCGCAGCCAGGTCCTCACCGCTGTGCTGATCGGCTCCGCATTCCAGCTGTTCATGATCCCGCTGGCCGGCGCCGTATCGGACCGCTTCAACCGCCGCCTGGTCTACGGCACGGCCGCGGTGCTGGGCGCCGTCTGGACATTCATCTTCTTCGGCATCCTCGGCGGAGACAATGAGCCGATGCTGATCGCGGGCATCGTCCTGGGCCTCATGGCACACTCATTCATGTACGGACCGCAGGCCGCCTTCATTGTGGAGCAGTTCTCCCCCAGGCTCCGGTCCACCGGAAGTTCGCTGGCATACACCTTCGCCGGCGTGATCGGCGGCGCGATTGCCCCGCTGATGTTCACGCTGCTGCTGTCCCAGTTCGGCACCTGGATTCCGGTGGCCATCTATGTTGCCGTGGCCGCCGCCGTCACCGCAGTAGGCCTGGCGCTCGGCCGGGATTCCAACACAGTGGAGGACGAGGACTACCGCCTGCTGCTCGAAGGATCCGCAGCAGCGCGCCAGCCGTCCGCCGTCGCGGAATCCCGCTGACGATCCGGCGTTTTCAGGTGCGGAGCAGGATGTCCCGGGTCACGGCCAGGTGATGGTCAATGGCTTCCTGCGCCTTCGCCGCGTCGCCGGACACCAGGGCATCGAGGATGCCCTGGTGTTCGGCGCACACCTGCTCGCGCCGGCCTCCGGTACGGAACAGCGCGGACACGCCCACCAGGATCTGCCGGACGTGGAGCTTGCTGTACGTCCGGGAGATGAGCTCATTTCCGGCGGCGTCAATGAGTTGCTGGTGGAACAGGGTGTCCAGGCGGATGAACTCCCGGGCAGCCTCCGGGTTCAGGTCCTCGGGAAGGGCCGCCTGCTGGTCCAGGGTGTCCTGCATCGTCCGGGCGGGGACACGCTTCTGTTCGATTACCAGGCGGGCGGCATGGCTTTCCAGCACTCCGCGCAGTTCCATCAGCTCGGACATTTCACGGCCGGTCACCGGTGGGACGTACGCCCCGCGCTGCGGAATCAGTTCCACCAGGCCGTCCGAGACGAGCAGCAGGAGCGCTTCCCGCACCGGAGTGCGCGAGACCCCGATCTCGGCGGCAAGCTCCTGCTCATTCAGGAACTTCCCCTGGACTTCGGGATCGATCAGGATGTTTTCACGCAGGTACGCGTACGCCTTCTCGCGGCCGGACGCCGCTGTCCCCGAACTTTTTCGCATACATCATGTATACAACAGACTGGAGTAATTTCATGCGTTTAGCAGTGGCCCAAATCATCACGGGAGCCGATCCGGCCGCCAACCTGGAGCTGATTCGAGAATACGCCACCCGGGCCAAAGCCGCCGGAGCCGAGCTGGTGGTGTTTCCGGAGGCAGCCATGCGCGGCTTCGGCAACAGCCTGGCAGACATCGCCGAGCCGCTGGACGGACCATGGGCCAATGCCGTCCGGACCATTGCCAGGGACCTGGGTATCGCCGTCGTCGCCGGCATGTTTACCCCGGGAGACAACGGCCGCGTACGGAACACGCTGCTGGTCACCGGCCCGGGGCTGGACACTTCCTACGACAAGATCCATCTGTTTGACGCCTTTGGTTTCGCCGAGTCCGATTCGGTGGACGCCGGCACGTCGCCTGTGACGTTCGAACTCAACGGCACGGTGATCGGCCTTGCGACCTGTTACGACGTGCGCTTCCCCGCGCTTTTTGCGGCCAACGCGCGGGCCGGCGCTCAGGTCAACATCGTCTGCGCCTCGTGGGGCGCCGGCGAAGGCAAGGCGGAGCAGTGGGACCTGCTGGTGCGGGCCCGCGCCGTGGACAGCACCACGTTCGTCGTGGCATGCGGCCAGGGCAATCCCGCCAGCATCGGGCTCCCCGCCGCCGGCACTGCGCCCACCGGCATCGGCCACAGCGCCGTGGTGTCACCGCTCGGCAGTCCCCTGGTCACCCTGGGCGGCGAACCCGAGCTGGCCGTGGTGGACATCGACACCGCCGTCATTACCGACGTCCGCGCAAAGCTGCCGGTCCTCGCCAACGCGCGGAACCTTTAGCGGCAGTACGAAAGCAGACGGTCCGGGAGCGGACGACGGCGGGACGTCCCGCCGTCGTCCGCTTTCGCGTGTGCAGGCTGCCGTTTGTGCCGGCCGCGGGTCCGCACGGCCCGCCCGAAGATCTGGTCACGCACCGCGGGCGACACTACGCTGGCTGGTACCCCTCCAGGAAGAAGGACACCGTGGACGAACAGGACATCCTGCACCGCATCCAAAGCCTCGTTGAAGAGGAACGCGAACTTCGCGACAAAGCGGAGGCCGCCCCGCCCGGCGCCGAACATACCCCGGACCGCGCGCGCCTGCAGCGCATCGAAGAGGACCTGGACCAGTGCTGGGACCTGCTGCGCCAACGGCGGGCCAAGAAGCAGTACGGCGAGAATCCGGACGAGGCCGAGGTGCGGCCGGTCAAGCAGGTGGAGGACTACCGCGGCTGATTCGGCGTCCTTTTCGGCGGCGAAAGCACCTCGCGGTACGCAATATTCAGAAGCCCTTTGACAGGTTCTGTGACAAGTGCCATAGTCGTCGTATGAACCTGTTGGACAGCTGGACAGCTGCGCAAGACCGAGTGGTGCGCGTTGGCGCGGCCGAGGCGGTGTTTGCATCCCTTCGCAGCGCCATCGAGGGCGGCAGGATTCCGGTCGGCACCCGTCTCGACTCGGAGGCCTCGCTCGCCAAGCAATACGGTGTGAGCCGGACGATGGTCCGGGAGGCGCTGCGTTCATGCACCGCACTGGGATTGACGGCCACCCACACAGGCAAGGGCACCTTCGTCATCGCTGACAAGGTGGCCCAGGACCTCAAGCTCGGCAAGTATTCGGCCAGCGCCCTCGTCGAAGCCCGCCCCCACGTCGAAGTGCCTGCCGCCGGCCTGGCAGCCCAGCGCCGCAGCGCCGAAGATGTGGAGGCACTTCGGGAAATCCTTCGGGAAATGTCCCAGGAGGACGACCTCCAGCAGTGGGTGCTGTTGAACACCGAGTTCCACGTGACCATCGCCCGGTGCAGCGGCAACGGCGTGTTCGAATCATTCCTCTCGGATATCTGTGACGCCATGGCGAACCAGTCCAACACCCTCAACCTCGTGGCTGACCGGCGCAAGGAATCCGGCGAAGAGCACGCGCGCATTTTCGCTGCCATCGAGAGCGGATCAGCCGAGGAAGCGTCCCAGGCCATGAGGATGCATCTGCACGGGGTGGAATGCGCCCTGGGCACCATCGTCCCCGGAAGCGAGAACTCCACGTCCGGCCATACGCGCTAAACCCTCCTAAGCCCCGAAGTCCATCCAGCGTCCCCTGACCTGCCCTACCCGCCGCAAACCCGCGTGCCTCCCCCGCCGTGGCACCCCTATGCCTCCGTGCTGGCGGCGGCGTCCCCCAAGCCTGCACCGGCCCCAAGCTCTGTACCCCAAGAATTCCATCGTCCAAACCCGTCAACGAAGCCCCGCGAGGACCCCCATGACTCTTCCCCTTACCGCCCCGAAAACCCGTTCCGAGCATGATCTGCTGGGCGACCGGGATGTTCCCGCTGCCGCGTACTGGGGTGTGCACACCCTCCGGGCCGTGGAGAACTTCCCCATCACCGGCCAGCCGCTCTCCACCAACATGCACCTGGTCCGCGGCCTCGCCGCCGTGAAACTCGCCGCCGCCCGCACCAACCACGAACTCGGCCTCCTCGACGCCGAACGCGCCGACGCCATCGCAGCGGCCTGCACCGACGTCCTCAACGGCAAACTCAACGACCAGTTCGTCGTGGACGTCATCCAGGGCGGCGCCGGAACCTCCTCGAACATGAACGCCAACGAGGTCATCGCCAACCGCGCCCTGGAAATCCTCGGACACCCCAAAGGCCACTACACCCGCCTGCACCCCAACGACCACGTCAACCTCTCCCAGTCCACCAACGACGTCTACCCCACCGCCGTGAAACTCGGCACCATCTTCGCCGCCCGCGAACTCCTGGACGCCCTCGCCGAACTCGAAGACGCCTGCGCCGCCAAAGCCCTCGAATTCCGCACCGTCGTCAAAATGGGCCGCACCCAGCTCCAGGACGCCGTCCCCATGACCCTCGGCCAGGAATTCGGCACCTACGCCGTCACCATCGGCGAAGACCGGCTCCGCCTGGCCGAAGCGGACCTGCTCATCCACGAAATCAACCTCGGCGCCACCGCCATCGGCACCGGCCTGAACGCCCCCGCCGGCTACGCCGCCACCGCCTGCCGCCACCTCGCCGAAATCACCGGCCTGCCCCTGGTCACCGCCCCGGACCTCATCGAAGCCACCCAGGACGTCGGCGCCTTCGTCCACCTCTCCGGCGTCCTCAAACGCGTCGCCGTGAAACTCTCCAAAATCTGCAACGACCTGCGCCTGCTCTCCTCCGGCCCCCGCGCCGGCTTCGGCGAAATCAACCTCCCCGCCGTGCAATCCGGATCCTCCATCATGCCCGGCAAAATCAACCCCGTGATCCCCGAAGTCGTCTCCCAGGTCGCCTACGAAGTCATCGGCAACGACGTCACCATCACCATGGCCGCCGAAGCCGGACAACTCCAGCTCAACGCCTTCGAACCCATCATCGTCCACAGCCTCCACAAGAGCATCTCCCACCTCGAAGCCGCCTGCCGCACCCTCACCGCACGCTGCATCCAGGGCATCACCGCCAACACCGACCACCTCCGCCGAACCGTCGAACAATCCATCGGCCTCGTCACCGCCCTCAACCCCCACCTCGGCTACACCACCGCAACCGCCATCGCCCAGGAAGCCCTCGCCACCGGCAAAGGCGTCGCCGAACTCGTCCTCGAACACAACCTGCTCACCGCCGAGCAACTCGAAGACCTCCTCAGCCCCCAACGCCTGGCCAACCTAAGCAAGTAGCGCAACCCAAACCACACCCCACCCGCCACGGGAGCAGGGGCACACCGCCGTGCCCAAATTTCCCAGGCCTTTTACCCAAGGACTGACCATGAAAAACAAATCAACGATGTGGATTCTGGCCGCACTCGTCTTCGGAATCCTCAGCGGGCTGCTTTTCCACTGGCTGCTGCCGGTGGACTCACGCGAATCCGTCGTGTCCGTCCTGGACACCGTGACGCACATGTTCCTGAACCTCATCAAAATGATCATTGCCCCGCTGATCTTTGCCACCCTCGTCTCCGGCATCGCGGGAGCGGCCAAATCCGCAGGCGTGGGCAAGCTCTTTGGGCGATCCATGATCTGGTTCCTGTCCGCCTCCGTCCTGGTGGGCGCCTTCGGTTTCATCACCGCCCATGTGCTCAACGTCGGTGACGGGCTCAACCTGATGCCGGGCGGTGACTCGGGGATGGAAACGAAGCCCCTCGATTACCAGGCGTTTGTCACCCACATCATCCCCACGAGCGTCTTCGCCGCACTGACCGAAAACAACCCCCTTCAGATCCTTGTCTTCGGCGCTCTCTTCGGCATCGCCCTGCTGAATCTTCGGAAGAAGGGCCGCTCCTCCATAGCGGATGCCATCAATGAACTGATGGGCGTCATGTTGAAAGTCACCGGATATGTGATGAAGGCGGCCCCGGTGGGCGTTTTTGCCGGCATCGCAGCAGCCTTCACATCCAAGGGCCTGGATGCGTTTGCCACTTATGCCTCGTTTATCGGCGGCTTCTATGTTTCCCTCTCCGCGCTCTGGGTGATCATGATCGCGGTCGCGGTCGCGTTCCTCGGACGGGCGGCCTTCCGGCTGGTCCGAATTGTGCGTGAACCCATGGTGATCGCGTTCGCCACCTCCAGCAGTGAAGCCGCCCTGCCCAAGCTCATCGAAGGCCTGACCAAGTTCGGCATCGAGAAGCGCACCACCGGCTTCGTGTTGCCCTTGGGTTACTCGTTCAACGTGGACGGCTCCATGATGTACATGACCTTCGCCTCGGTCTTCCTGATCAACGCCTACGGCATCGATATGGACCTTGGCCAGCAGATCGCGATGACCGCAATGCTCCTCCTCAGCAGCAAGGGCATGGCCGGCGTGCCGCGCGGGTCACTCGTCGTCGTAGCCGCGGTGGTCCCTGCCTTCGGTATCCCCGCCGCCGGCATTGGCGTCCTGCTGGTGATCGACCAGCTCCTGGACATGGGACGCACCGCCACCAACATCCTGGGAAATGCCATCGCCACCGCGGTGATCGGCCAGAAGCACGACCAATCCTCTTCCGCCCCCGAAGAGGCCTCTTCCGGAACGGCCCTCGGAGCGCTGGACGCTGAATTCAGTAGAGAGCCTGAGCGCGTTTCGATGCACTAAAGGACCTCGCCCGGCCACCCTCGTTGCAACCACCACTACCCCACCGAATGAAAGGGCATGCCAATGACCGCTGATTTTGAGCTGCAGAGCCCGAAGGACGTGCAAACCCTCGAGCGGACGGCAAGGACGCGGAGAACACCGATCAGGGCACAAATCATCGACTACCTGGCAAGCAATGGCGCTAGCAAAGTAGCCGACATCAGTAGCGGCATCGCTTCCTGCCGGGACTCCGTAAGGCACCATCTGGCCGCCCTTGAAAGCGCTTCGATCGTCCGTTCCAACATCGCCCCCGGAGAAAGGGGACGGTTCACGCCCTTCTACGCCCTCGCCCCCGGAAGAACAGAGCCGGATTCCTGACCGGCGGCGCCGGCCACTACGCAATCGGACGACGGCGGGACCATCCGCCGTCGTCCGCTGTGCCTTAACCGGCATCCAGAAAAGCAACCGGCGTCCAGAAAAAGCCGAAGTTCCACGTCAGCGTCCCCGGCCGGCAACGCCTTGGTTCGGGGACCTAAAACGCAGCGGAGGATTTAGTCCGGCATCCATATTCTCCCCGAAATGCTCTGGATAGCATGGGGTGACCGGACAGAGCCGTCCGGCGGGGTATCAACGCAGAAGGAAGCCCATGGCCGCAGCTACAGTGGACGACATCCTGTCGGATCTCCCTCTGGGTTTCGCCAGCCTCATCCTCCGGCCGTCCCGCGCGGATTCCCCCATTGAACGCTTCCTGATCGTTGACTCCGACGACGAGACGTCCGACGGCGGCGCCGCCTTTGTGCTGCTGATCGGGGTTCGCGGGCGCTCCGCTTTGCCCGCGCTGCGGCGCCTTCTGAAGGATCCTCCCCTGGTGATCGCGGTCAAGGGCAGTCCGGGTGAACTCGAGGAAGCCGAAGAGCTGCTCCGCGCAGCAGGAACAGGCCTTCTCCTGGTGGACCCGGCCGCCGACTGGGACCGGCTCCTGTCCATCGCCAAGGACCGCATCACGCCGCGCAGCTACCAGAGCGAGGTGCTGACGCTGCTGGAAGAAGACCTGTTCGCCATCGCGCAGACCACCGCACGCCTGACGTCCAGCCACGTGGTCATCGAGGACGCCGCCAACAAGGTCCTGGCGTACTCCACGGTGACGAATGACATCGACGAGCTCCGCAAGGCATCGATCCTTGCCCGCCGCGGTCCGCGGAAATACGAACTCCTCCTCAAGGACCTCGGCGCCTACCGCGAACTGCACCGGACCCGCCTGCCAGTCAGGGTTCCGGCCCGGCCCCAGGACGGACTTCGGGAGCGCATTGCCATCACCTTGTTCGCCGGCGACCGCATTATGGGGTACATCTGGCTGCAGGAAACCGGCGACGGCTTCGGGGCCGACGTCGACTACGTCCTCACCGGATCCGCGGCGCGGGCGTCCGCCGAGCTGATCCGTTACCGCAACCAGCAGTCCGTGCACATGCGGCAGGACCGGATTGCGCGGATCCTCTCCGGGCCGGCCGAAGCCGCGGCGAGCGCCCACAGCGAGAAGATTCCGGCGGACCGCCCCGCAGCACTCGTTCTGCTAGGGATGTCAGCAACTGACGCGCAGGCGGACGATGCGGCCCTCAAACACGGTGAACTCGCCAACCTCGCTTCCATCCATGCGGCCGCCTATAAACAGTCAGCCGTCGTGGGGCAGTTCAACGGCGACACCGCGGTGATCATCCCGGCGCTCCAGTCCGCGAATGCCGAAGCCGGACTCCGGAGCCTCGCCGAAGCCATCGTGCGGGACGCTGGAAAGCATCTGGGTATCAGTCCCTTCGCCGCGGTGGGACCCATCGCCCCTGATCTTCTGTCCATCCATTCGGTGACCGCAAAAACGGAGGCACTGCTCGGCTGCATGCGGCGGTCCGGGACGGCCGGGGTGGCCACCGTTGACGATTTTGAAGTGGACATCCTCTTCCAGGAAGCACTGGAGAACTTCACCGCTTCGGCTTTCCGCCATCGCAGCCTCTGGTCCCTCCTCCGCCACGACGGGGAACTGGCTGAGACCCTTCGGGTGTATTTCGAGGCGTCACTGGATGTCAGCGAATGCGCCAGGCGAATGAAGCTGCACAAGAACACCGTTTACTACAGGATCAGCAAGGCCAGCCGCGTGACCGGCCTGAACTTCACCGATCCCCGCCATTCATTGGTCGCCCTGCTCCACATCCGGGAGTGGGCCGGCAAGCATAAGGAGCACCCGGGCAACCCATGAAGACAGCACTCGACTCGCCGCCTCTCGACCTGGTCCTGGACGACATCGTGCGAAACCACCGGCCGCGGGCCGAAGCAGGATCGGTTCCCGCAGGCATCCCCCACCTCTCCTCCCCGCCGTTCAGCCGCTTCGGCATTGCCGTGGCCACCTCGTCCGGGGAAGTCTTCAGCGCGGGCGACGCCGACGTTCCGTTCTCCATCCAGAGCATCTCCAAGGTCTTCACGCTGGCCCTGGCACTCAGCGCGGACGACCCCGGCGCGCTCTGGTCCCGGGTCCTTCGCGAACCGTCGGGCACGTCCTTCAACTCCCTGGTACAGCTCGAAGTGGAGCACGGGATCCCCCGGAATCCGTTTATCAACTCGGGCGCCCTGGTGGTCACCGACCATCTCATGGAAGAATTTCCCGACGCCGCCGAACACCTCCTGCGCTTCCTCTCCCGGGAATCGGGCCGCCGCACGGGCGGGCAGGGCCCGTTCATCGACGAGGAAGCCGCGAAGGGTGAGCTGGCCAACAGCAGCCGAAACCTTGCCCTGGCCCACTTCCTGAAGGGCTTCGGCAACCTGCGCTACCCCGCGCAGGCAGTAGTGGAAAACTACGTCAGGCAGTGCTCCATCATGATGACCTGCGTGGAGACAGCGAAGGCCGCGCTCTTCCTCGCGCAGGGCGGCCGGGGCGCGCAGGGCACCGTGGTGTCCCGGAGCGAGGCCAAACGCATCAGCTCCATCATGCTCACGTGCGGAATGTATGACGCGGCCGGCGAATTTGCCTACCGCGTCGGGCTTCCGGGGAAGAGCGGTGTGGGTGGCGGCATCCTGGCGATCGTGCCCGGCGAAGGGGCCATCTGCGTGTGGAGCCCCCGGCTGGATGCCAAAGGCAACTCCCTGGCCGGGACTGCCGCCCTCGCCGATCTGGCCGACCGCACCGGATGGTCTGTGTTCTAACCCGTCCCCCAGCTGTTTCCAATAACTCCCGCTAGAACCCCCATTTAGATCTTTGACAGGTCGAAAGGAACACCCATGTCCAACAACCCCAATGGCGAGGTTGCTTTGTACGAGGCCGACGGCGGCCACGCCCACGCACCCGATTCCCTCATCCACGCTGAAGACGCCGGCTACCACAAGGGCCTCAAGGCGCGGCAGATCCAGATGATCGCGATCGGCGGCGCGATCGGCACCGGCCTGTTCCTTGGCGCCGGCGGACGCCTCAACGCGGCCGGACCCTCCCTGGTGATCGCCTACGCCGTCTGCGGCTTCTTTGCTTTCCTGATCCTCCGCGCGCTGGGCGAGCTGGTGCTGCACCGGCCGTCGTCGGGCTCGTTCGTGTCCTACGCCCGGGAGTTCTTCGGTGAGAAGGCCGCCTTCATCTCGGGGTGGTTCTACTGGATCAACTGGGCCACCACCACCATCGTGGACATCACCGCAGTGGCGCTCTATATGAACTTCTTCGGCAAGTACGTCCCGTGGATGGGCGCCGTGCCGCAGTGGACCTGGGCCCTGATCGCGCTGGTAGTGGTTCTTTGCCTCAACCTCGTTTCGGTGAAGGTCTTCGGCGAGCTGGAGTTCTGGTTCGCCCTGATCAAGGTGGCAGCGCTGGGGGCGTTCCTCATCATCGGCACGTACTTCGTCATCTTCGGCACACCGGTGGACGGGCAGGACGTCGGGCTGAGCCTGATCTCGGACAACGGCGGCATCTTCCCCACTGGTCTGCTGCCGATGATCATCCTGATGCAGGGTGTGCTGTTCGCCTACGCCTCCATCGAGCTCGTGGGCACCGCCGCCGGTGAAACCGAGAACCCGGAGAAGATCATGCCCAAGGCCATCAACTCGGTGGTGTTCCGCATCGCGGTGTTCTACGTCGGGTCAGTCCTGCTGCTGGCGCTCCTGCTTCCCTACACGTCCTACGAGAAGGGCGTCAGCCCGTTCGTGACATTCTTCGGCTCGCTGGGCATCGAAGGCGTGGACGTCATCATGAACCTGGTGGTCCTCACGGCCGCCCTGTCCTCCCTCAACGCCGGCCTCTACTCCACCGGCCGGATCCTGCGCTCCATGTCCATGGCCGGTTCCGCCCCCAGGTTCGCGGCCCGCATGAACAAGGCAGGCGTCCCTTACGGCGGCATCGCCCTCACGGCGGTGGTCTCACTGCTGGGCGTGCCGCTGAACTACCTCGTCCCCGCACAGGCCTTCGAAATCGTGCTGAACGTGGCCTCCGTGGGCATCGTTGTCACCTGGGCCACCATCGTGGTGTGCCAGATCCAGCTCAAACGCTGGGCGGACAGGGGTTGGGTGGAGCGTCCCGCCTTCCGGATGTTCGGTGCGCCCTACACCGGCTACCTCAGCCTGCTGTTCCTGCTCGGCGTGCTGGTCATGGTGTTCATCGATTCCCCGCTTACCTTGCTGGTGACCCTCGTGGCCTGCGCGCTGATGGTGGCGGGCTGGTACTCCTGCCGGAAACGGATCCATGAAATCGCCGAGGTCCGGAACGGATACACCGGCGCCGCACCCGTGGTGGCCAACAGAACTCCCATCCGGTAAGCGCACACCCGCCCGCTTTTTCCCCCGGCCCCGCAGCCCCAGACCCCACCAACAACCGACGAAAGCCCGCCATGAACCGACAAGACCTGCTAAGCCCCCAAACCATCGGGGCGTCAACGGAAAACCAGACGACGGACAGTTGCGAGGACGGCTGCTTCTTCTGCACCGGACCGGAAACCGACTAGGCGCCAACGGCGCTCCACCCAACGCACGCACACCAACACCCAACCCAGAAGACAAGCAGAGATGACAACGGAATCCGCATCCACCATGACAGCAACCGACACCAGGCCGATCGACGCCGGCACCAGCAATCACCTCGCGGTACGGCCCGCTTCCGCGGCCGACCCCGGAACACTGAACCCCCGTGGCGGTAGGGCAGGCTCCGGGACCCTGAAATCCGCCGGGCACGTCATAGTGGATTCCCTCGCGATGCACGGGGTGGAACGCACCTACGTTGTTCCCGGCGAAAGCTTCCTGGACGTGCTGGACGGGCTGCACGGCTCCGGCATCGACACGGTGGTCTGCAGGCACGAAGGAGGCGCCGCGTATATGGCCGAAGCCGACGGCAAGATGAACCAGCGCCCGGGGGTGGCCATGGTGACCCGCGGACCCGGTGCGGCCAACGCCCACGTGGGGCTGCATACCGCCTGGCAGGACTCCACCCCAATGCTGCTCTTCGTGGGGCTCATTCCTTTTGCGCACCGTGACCGCGAGGCATTCCAGGAATTCGACATCAAGGCCTGGTTCGACACCGGTGCGAAGCGCGTCATGGTGCTGGACCACGCCGAGCGGGCATCCGAGATCGTTGCGGAAGCCATGTTTGCAGCGATGAGCGGGCGGCCGGGTCCCGTTGTGGTGGGCCTGCCGGAGGACATCATCCGGCAGCAGGTCGATCCGGCGCTGCACCCGGCCATCCCCGTGGCTGCGGGCGGCATGAGCGCCACGGACGCAGAAGCCCTTGCCGGTGCCTTGTCTCTTTCCAAGAAGCCGCTGTTTGTCACCGGCGGCAACGACTGGACACAGGAGGCGGCCGGCCAGCTGACCGGCTGGCTCGAAAAGCACCACATCCCGGCCGCCGCGGAATGGCGCACGCAGGGTACTGTCTCCTTTGATTCGCCATCCTACGTGGGCCCGATCGGCTACGGCCGCCCCCGCCCGACGTATGACCTCCTGGAGGAAACCGACCTGCTCGTTTTCGTCGGGACGGTGCCCGGGGACGTGATTACTGACGGCTTTGTCTGCCGCCAGGACTGGAACAAGCAGAACTTCCTGGTGACCATCGACCCCTCGCTGCGCGGCCGCTCGGGCCCCGTCTCACGGCAGATCGTGGCCAAACCGGAAGCCTTCGTCCGCGATCTGCTGGGCATAGAGCTGCCCGTGAAAGACGAGTGGAAAGCGTGGACGGCCAGGATGCGCACCGAGCAGGCGGCGTTCGCGGCGCTGCCGCCGGCAGCGCCGGTTGCGGGGCCGGCCAGGATGGACACGCTAATGGCCAACCTCGTTCCGCGGCTCCCCGAGGACGCCATGGTGACGTTCGGTGCAGGTGAGCACACCAACTGGGCGCACCGCTACTTCCCCACCCGCCGTTATGCCTCCATGATCAGCGCCAGGAACGGCTCGATGGGCTACTCCATCCCGTCCGCCATCGCCGCCTCGCTGGCCAGCCCGCAGCGGCGGGTGGTAACCATCGCGGGCGACGGCGAGTTTTTGATGAACGGGCAGGAGCTGGCCACGGCAGCCCAGTACGGGGCAACGCCGCTCATCATCGTGATGGACAACCAGGAATACGGCACCATCCGCACCCATCAGGAACGGCACTACCCGTCCCGGGTTTCGGGGACGCAGCTGAAGAACCCCGACTTCGGCCTCATGGCTAAAGCGTTTGGCGGTTTCGGCGTCACCGTCACCCGCGACGAGGATGTGCCGGCCGCCCTCGACGCCGCTTTCGGGGCCATCGACCGGGACGGGACGTTTGCCCTCATCCACCTCATCGTGGAACAGCGGGTGAAGGCGTACTGACCGGCCGCCGGACCCCGCCCGCCGCCCGCCGGGCGCGGCGGCGAATGACGTACTCGGCAACCGCGACGTTGATCAGCCACCCCGCTCCCAGCAGCACCGCGCGTGTGGGCACATCCGTGGGGCCGACCAGGAGGAGCCACGGGATGCCCACCAGGGCCTGGGTTCCCGCGCCCACGGCGATAGCGTATGCGCGCGTCATCCAGGCGCTGTGCGCTGCGAAGTCCCGGCGCCTGACGGCGAGGATCCCCAGGACGATACTCACGAGCATCGCGGAGCCGAAGAAGAGCCGGAGCGGGACGTCGGTGAAGCCGTCCGGGAGCGGGTAGAAGACGGACATCCACAGCCCGGAGAGCGCTGCGAGCTGGCCTGCCGGGATGAGAACGCGTCCGGCGATACGGTGCCAGCCGCGCCTGCCCCGTAGTGAGGGAACGAACTGGAACGCCCCCAGAAGGGAGTAGACGGTGACGCTGACAATGTGCGTCACCACCGGGACGGGAGAGGCGAAGAACCGCGCGTTTTGCGGCGTCACCTCTGCACCGGACGTCAGTTCGGCCAGCCGGAGGGCCCCGAAAATGACCGGAATGAGGCTCAGCAGGATGAGGCCGGCGGGCACGGGCCATTGGGGCCGGGGGCGCCGGACGGAGGCGGCGGCGGGAGTGATGGTTTCGGTTGACATGGCCGGCCCTTCGCATGGTTGGTATACGGCGTACACCTCTTGCGATTGAGGATAGGTGTACGCCGTACACTTGTCAATGAAAGTGCGCCCCGCCGCCCCGCCCCGCCCCGCGCACAGGGCTGTGATGAGTCTCACGTGCAATGAACGGATCCTGGCTTGAGCCGCCGCCACCCCTCCGTGCATCATGGAAAGGACGGTTGAGAATGCGATTTCACAGCCTCACCAGCCCTTGTTTCCGCGCTAAGGCGCAGGGAATGCAGCGGCTTAGAACGACCCAACCTGGTGGACGCAACGAGGCCAAACCAGTGAGCTCGCCGAGCTGCGCAAGGCCTCAGAGCGTTCATGAATAGACCCGTCCCGGGCTCCGCGCCGATGCGAAGCCCATGACCAAATTTATGAATGAGGCACCGAATAATGACGTTCGAAACCAATCACTCCGTGACCCTTAAGATCTGGGACCGCTCCGCCATCGACCACACGCTGGACGCCCTGGTGCACGACATTTCCACGAAGGCCAACGCCCACCGGAACGATGTTGCCGTCACCCTCAGCGGACCGAACACCTTCACGGTGAGCCTGAACCGCAGCGCCGCCCAGGGCGCCGCTGTCTAGGAAACCCGCAGTCCGGTAAAGTCGCGGCCTGGTAAGCCAGGCTCAACACAACGCAAGCGGACGACGCCGGGATCTTCCCGCCGTCGTCCGCTTGCGTTTTCGGATTATTCCGTCGGTGCCGGTCCGGGCGGCCCGCTACGCGTGGGAGTGCTCGGTGAGGAGGGCATCGATCTGCCCGGCGGCCTCCTTCAGACCTTCCTCCATACCCATGTCCACCATCTGCTGCATCTGCTCTTCGGATTCAAAGGTGGACATCATGGTCATGCGGGTGCGTCCGCCGAGGTCTTCGAGGGTGACAGTGGCGTGGGCGATCCCCATGGCTTCAATATGGTCACCGTTTTCGTCGGCAAAACCGTCGTCGAACTCCAGCTGGTTCGGCGCCTCGATCGTGATGAACTTCCACCAGCCGCGGGGCTTCTCGCCTTCGGGGGTTGTCATGTAATAGCCGGCCTTCCCGCCGGGCTGGAAGTCGAACCGGTCAAACGTGGCAGGATAGCCGGGCGGGCCCCACCAGCGCTCCAGCTGGCGCGGGTCTTCCCAGATCTGCCAGACACGCTCGACGCCGGCGTCGAACTCGGCCACGAGTGTAAGCCTGAGTGCCTCGAGATTCTTGGTGGAACTGATAACAGGCATTGCGAAACCTTCCTATCCTTCAGCCAGAATGTCTGCGATCCGCTCGGCGCGCTGCCGCCAGATCGCTTCATACTCGTCAAGCAGCCGGCGGGCTTTCTGCAGGGCTTCACGGTTACCCCGCACGATCTGCTCCCTTCCGCGCTTCTCCTTGGTGACCAGGGAAGCGCGCTCCAACACCGCCACGTGCTTCTGTACGGCGGCGAAGCTCATGGCGTAGAGGGCTGCGAGGCCGGAAACAGAATAATCCGCCACGGCCACCCGCCGGACGATGTCCCGGCGGGTGGTATCCGCGAGCGCTTGGAACAGGCGGTCAACGTCGGCATCACTCAACTGATCTACAACCATTTGGTTGTAGATTATGACTGCCGCGTCATGCTGTCAATGGGTTAGCGCTGGCGGAATCCGGCCCCGTAAGCCGTGCCCGCCATCAGGTCCGCACCGTCGGCACGGAGCCGGGAGCGCAATGTGCCCTTCTTCGGTTCCGTGTCGTAGAGCCCCCTCTTGGCAAGCTCCGGCACCACCAGCTCCGCAAAGTCATTCAGGGAACCCGGACTGACCAGCGGGTTGATCATGTAGCCATCCAGCCCCGACGCCGCCGCGTGGTCCTGGATCTGCGAGGCGACATCCTCCGGCGTGCCGATGAACAGCAGGTCCGTTCCGCGGGTGACCTCGGAGAATTTGTGCCGCACGTCCCCCGCGGTGAGCGGCCGGTCCTGCGGCGCCCCCTTGACCACGTAGGAAGTTAGTCCGTTGGATGCCGTGGCCAGCGGCTCGTCGTCGGCGTATTTGCTGAGGTCGATCCCGGTGTCGCCGGCATAGCTGACCAGCTGCGCCTCCAGATGGTAGTTGCGCTGCAGTTCCTCGTACTTTTCCTGCGCTTCGATCGCGGTGGGCGCGGTGATGATCCGGGCGAGTGCCATGGAGCGGACCTCGCCGGCGGGACGGCCGCCCTCCAGCGCCCGCCGGTTGATGTCCGCCAGTCCCGCGGAGATTTCCTGCGGGTCCTTCTTGGGCAGCAGGATCACTTCGGCATGCTTGGCGGCGAATTCGCGGCCCCGCGGAGACCACCCCGCCTGGAACAGGGTGGGGGTCCGCTGCGGCGACGGCGAGGTCAAGGACGGTCCGTCCACCCGGAAATGCTCGCCGTCGTGGTTGATAGACCTGACAGAGCCGGGGCGCGCGTACACCTTTTCGCTCTTGCTGCCGACGACGGCGTCGCCCGCCCAGCTGCCTTCCAGCAGTTTGTAGAACACATCCATGAACTCGTCCGCGCGGCCGTACCTGTCCGCGTGCTTGAGCATCTCGTCCATACCGAAGTTCCTGGCCGCGCTGGAAAGGTATGAGGTGACGATGTTCCAGCCGATCCGGCCGTTGCTGAGGTGGTCCAGGGTGCCGAAGCGGCGGGCAAGGGAGAACGGGTGCTCGTAGGTGGTCGACGCCGTGATGACGAAGGACAGCCGCTCCGTCAGCGCCGCCAGCGCCGGGACATAGATGAACGGGTCATTCGCCGGTGCCTCGACAGCCCAGCCCAAGGCCGCGTCGGCAGATCCGCCGTAGACGTCATAGAGGCCCAGCACGTCGGCGAAGAACAGCGCATCAAGGTTGGCCTGTTCCGCCGTCACGGCCACATCCCGCCAGCGGTCCAGGGAATTTACCGCCAGGCGGTCATCCAGCGGATGCGTCCAGAGGCTCGGGGCGCCGCCGCAACCGACGCTAGCCTGTTCGTAGAGGGCGAAAAGCAGCGGGGTGGCGGGGGTGCTCAACGGAATCACTTCGCTTTCGTAGACGGGGCAATGACAATCTATGTGCATCATATACAAGTAAATATGCTTGTGCTGCTCATCACAGTCTGTCAGGATGAATCAAAAGCCGCACGACGGCTCCGGACGATCGAGGGAAGAGGCATCAAGGCATGGATATTGGAATGAAAAGTGTGCGCAAACTCCGCGTCCACTGGCCCATTGGCGCAGGTTCCCTGAGGCGGCTGGTGGAGGGCGACCTGGAGGTCCTGAAGGCGGACCCCGGCCTTTCGTCACTTTTCGACACACTCGAGTCCTGCCCCGATCTCGGGGACTTCGGAAACTACCGGCATGTTTTCGAATCGAGTCTCGGCTTCGAGGGCTTCACGGCATCGGCCGGGGCAAATCCCACCTTCGGCCGCGCAGAGGAAAGAACGTTTTCGCCCACCTTTGTCCTGACCACGTATCTGGACGCGGATCTGTCCGAGGAGGCCGTCAGCCGGCTCGTGGAGCGCATGATCGAAGTTCACCCCTGGGAGGTGCCGGTCATCGAACTTTCCGGGCCGGTCCGGGTTTCCACGGCAGCGTCTGTTCGTCCCGCACTGGGGCGGGCATCATGACGGTCCAGGCCACCGGGTTCTGGGAAGGTTTCCAGTCGCTGCTGTCCGGCCGGTCGTTCACCGATCTGACGCACGCCTTCCACCCCGGCCAGCCACACTTCCCTGCTTTTCCGGACGAACGCCGGACGGCTCTTTTCGATCTGGAAAACGGCGACGGCTTCACGGCACACGTCTACTCCATCGTCGGCCAGTGGGGCACCCACGTCGACCCGCCGTCGCACTTTATCCGTGGCGGGCGAACGCTGGACAATATCCCGGTGGATGAGATGGTGCTGCCCCTGGTGGTGCTGGACATCAGCACCAGGGCCGCGGCTGACGCTGACGCCACGCCCACGCTGGATGACGTCAGCGCGTGGGAGGAGCGCAACGGAAGGATCCCGGCGGGCGCGTTCGTGGCGCTCCGGACCGGCTGGAGCAACCGCTGGCCGGACCCGGAGGCCATGGCGAACCGGGATCGCGACGGCGTCAGCCACACCCCGGGCTGGTCCCGGGAGGTGCTGTCCTTCCTGGTCGGCGAGCGGAACATCACGGCGATCGGCCACGAGCAGACCGACACGGACCCGGGGAAGGCGACGTCGAACCAGGACTTCAGCCTGGAAACCTACATCCTTGCCCAGGATTGCTGGCAGATAGAGCTGCTCGCCAACCTGGACGGCCTGCCTGAATCAGGTGCCGTGCTGGTGGCTGCCTGGCCGAAGCCGCAAGGCGGAAGTGGATTCCCCGCCAGGGTCTTCGCGATCCACTAGGCACAATCCCCCTGCCCCTCCTGAGCCAGGAACTAAGATCGGATCCATGTCGAAGATCTCCAGCATGGGCCGCGGAATGCAAGTCGTCTTCGCCGTCGGGTCCCGTCACAAGGGCGGGGCGCGGGGCGCGACGGTCGGGGACATCGCCGCAGATCTCGGCAAGGACCGCAGCCAGATCTCCCGCGGGCTCAAGGCCGCCCAGCAGGAAAACTTCCTGCTGCGTGGCGGGCACCGGGAGTATTCGCTGGACTGGAGCCTCTATACGGATGCGCAGTTGCTCACTGAGCAAAGGCTGCGGACCGAGGGATTGACGGCACTGGAGGGGCTCGTCGAGGATACCGGCGAAGGCTGCTTCCTGGGTGTCCTCAACGGTGACAGCACCGTGACCATCGGTGAGCATGTCCCGTCGAACAGCACGATGGTGGGCTCGTGGATCGGCCGGCCCTACCCCGCGTACTGCAGCGACGCCGGCCAGGCGCTGCTGTGGGACTCCAGCGATGCCGAGGTCCGTGCTGTCTTCAGCCATACCGAATTTGTGCGCCACGGCCCCAACACTCCCGCCGACGTCGAGGACTTCCTTGTTCGCCTGGCCGGGGCGCGGAAGCGCGGATACTCCGTGGTGGATGAAGAGGCGGAGCCTCGCCTGTACTCCGTGGCCGTTCCGGTGCGCGACTTCCGCGGCGAGACCGTCGCCGCGTTGCAGGTGGTCGGATCAAAGGCGCGGCTGGAGCCGAAGTGCGACGAGATTGCTGCCGCGGCCCTGAAGTGGGGCGGCCGGTTGGAAGCGGCCCTGGGGCGTCCTAGCTGACTCCGGCGCCGGCCGCACCCACCGCTGCGAGGCGCCTTGCCGCCGAGTGCAGTGCATCGGCAATTTCCCCGGTCCGGAGCTCAACAGCGTTGCGGCTGCCCAGGACGGAGAGGGCTGCGCTGAC
The DNA here is from genome assembly GCF_017833075.1 of Arthrobacter sp. PvP103. NCBI lineage: Bacteria > Bacillati > Actinomycetota > Actinomycetes > Micrococcales > Micrococcaceae > Arthrobacter > Arthrobacter sp. PvP103. The sequence goes on from NZ_JAFIBQ010000001.1 coordinate 1,724,523, forward strand.
CCGTCCGTCCGGATCCCTCACGGGCACGGCCAGCTCATGGACATCGTGCTCAAACTCCTCGGCCGCCCTGATGAAGCCCTGCGGCCGGTCCTGCTCCATCAATTCGCACACTTCCGGCACGGAGTGGGCCGCCCTGGGGCCGCCCACGCCGATGAAGTCCATGCCCTGAAGAAGCTCCTCAAGATCGGCTGCCTTGTGGTCCCAGAGCAGGGCACGGCCTGATCCCGTGCACCAGACGGGTGTGACCATGCCCGGTTTCACAAAGCTTCCCAGCACGCCGTCATTGCTGGACGTCCTGAGGAGGATCACCCGCACACCGTCACGGACTGACAGCCGGGCCCGCAGCCCGAACTCCGCCACGAAGAGTTCCAGTTCGCTCTTGGCCTGGCCGATCCAGCCGACGTTGAGGCTGGCCGCAAGCTGGAAGAAGGCCGGACCGGCACGGAACGGTCCGCGTTCCACCCGCTCCAAAATGGCCAGCTCGCACAGCTCCTGGGTAAGCCGGGACACCCGGCTTTGGTCCATCTCCAATTCGGCGGCGAGCTGAGATACCCCCAGCAGTCCCCTGCCCCTCTTCTCGCGGTCGACGATCAGCCGGACAATGCGAAGGCCCTGGCCCAGCGATGACGCTTCCGACAATTCCAAGCTGAACCGCTCCTTCTGGTGGACTTCAACGCCCATTCTCACACAGCGCAGGCAGTGGTGACCGGCAGCTTTCGTCCTGCCGGAACGGCCGCCTTCGGAGGCACACGCCAAAGGCCCGGCGGCCGAACACTGGTTCGGCCGCCGGGCATGCGGGTTGCCGCAGATCTGCCGTAGATCTGCCGCAGCAGGCTACTTGGCGAGCTGCTGCCGCCGTCCGTACTTGTAGTAGAAGAAGGCGTAGCAGGCGCCCACAAACGGAATGCCGAAGTACAGGGCTGCGACCTGGTTCGGGTCGAAAGCGATGCCGATCAGCGAGATGAGGCACAGCGCGAAGGCAAGGATCGGAACCACCGGGAACAGCGGCGCCTTGTAGGCGAGGTCGTCGACGTTTCCGCCGTTCCGAACGAAGGCCCGCCTGTGGAAGAAGTGCGACGCCGTGATGGACATCCATACCCCCACAACAGCGAACCCGGCGACAGAAACCAGCGCGAGATAGACCGATTCCGGAGCGACCACGCTGCTGATGAGCGAAGCCAGCCCGCCGACCATGCTGACGCAGAGGGCGATGAGGGGAATCCCGCGTTTGGTGAGCTTCCGGAATGCCTTCGGCGCGTGCCCTTCCTCGGACAGGGAAAAGAGCATCCTTGCGCAGGAGAACAAGCCGCTGTTTCCGGCGGAGAGCAGCGCGGTGATGATGACGAAGTTCATGATGTCCGCGGCATAGGGGATGCCGATGGAGGAAAAGACGGTGACGAAGGGGCTCTCGTCCAGGCCTACCTGGTCAAAGGGGATGGTGGCGGCGATGACAGCGATGGCGCCTACAAAGAAGATCAGCAGGCGGAACACCGTGGTCCGCATTGCTTTGGGAATGCTTGTCTCGGGGTTGGCCGTTTCGCCCGCTGCGACGCCGATGAGTTCCGAACCGGAGAACGCGTAGAAGACCGCCAGGGCAGTCACCAGGACGCCGGAAAAGCCGTTGGGGAACAGTCCGCCCGACGTATTGAAGTTTTCGAGCAGGAACGGGTGGGAGCCGCCGGCCAGCGGGTGGAAGCCGACCAGCGCGGCGCCGCCAAAGGCAATCAGGACCACGATGGCGCCCACCTTGATGATGGAGAACCAGAACTCGGATTCGCCGAAGAACCGCGAAGAGACGGCGTTCAGGGCAAACAGGATGGACGCGAAAACGACGCACCAGACCCACACCTCAATTCCCGGGAACCACCGCTGCATGAGCAGGCCGGCCGCGGTGAACTCGGATCCCAGGGCCACGGCCCAGCACAGCCAGTAAAGCCAGGCCGTGGTGAAACCGGTGGCGGGACCGATGGATCTGGCCGCGTAAATGTGGAACGCGCCCGAGACCGGGTAGGCGATGGCCAGTTCCCCGAGGCAGGCCATGACGAGGTAAACGACGAAGGCGCCCACGAGATACGCCAGAACCGCGCCCAGCGGGCCGGCCTGGGAGATCGTGTAGCCCGAACTGAGGAAAAGGCCCGACCCGATGACGCCGCCCATGGCGATCATCACCAGGTGCCGCGGGCCCATGGATCGCTGGAGCCCCGGCGCCGGACCGCGCTCTGGTGCAGCGGGTTCCGATTCAGGCGGTAAAGAAGCCCGCGGATCCAAGCGGGTTGTGGAGGAAAGTTCCATGAATTGCTCCCGGGAGAGTAGTCGAGGTGCGAACGGGATTGATGCACCGGAAAGCCTCGGAGGGCGTTGGGGACCAGACCGGTAAACCCAACCACCGTGATGAAAGTAACACCAAAACGCCTTCTTGATCTTTAAAAACATTCCTAGATGCATATATTGCACGATTGTTAAGGGCTGACGATACGTATGGCGTCATCCTTGGTCACTTTGCGCAGTCCTTTGGGCGGAATCACATGGCGGGACGGACACGGAGCGCCCTGAGCATGGAAACACCAAGCAATTCCGAGAGAAGGACACGGCATGACCACCTATGACCTTGCACTGATCGGCTTCGGCGGAGTGAACCGCAGCCTGGCTGAGCTGATCGCCTCCCGCGGGGAAGCACTCCGCGCCGAGTTGGGCTTCGGCCTGCGTGTAGTTGCCATCACGGATCTGCGCCTCGGGTCCCTCGTGGACGCCGGCGGCATTGATCTGTCCATGGCCCTGGCGCTGGGCGGCGACGGCGAAACCTTTGCCCGGCACGGCGGTTCCGCGGAGCCGGATAACGAGGGCGCGATCCGCAACTGCACAGCGGACATCATCTGCGAGGCCACCTTCACCAATCCCGAGGACGGCGAGCCCGCGGTGTCGCACGTCCGCTGGGCACTGGAGTCGGGCAAGAGCGTCTGCACCACCAACAAGGGACCCGTGGCGCTTCGGGGCCGGGAACTGGCAGCCCTGGCGGAACGGAAAGGTGTCCGCTTCGAGTTTGAAGGTGCCGTCATGAGCGGCACTCCGGTGATCCGGCTTGCCAAGCAGATGTTCGGCGGCCTGCAGCTCAACGGCTTCGAAGGGATCATGAACGGCACCAGCAACTACGTTCTGGGGCGCATGGAAGCCGGCCTTGAACTTGCTGAGGCTGTCCGGGAGGCCCAGGAGCTGGGTTACGCAGAGGCGAATCCCGCCGCGGACCTCGAGGGTTTCGACGTGCAGCTGAAGGTGCTGATCCTCGCCAACGAATTGCTTGGCGGGAACCTGGAGCTGAAGGACGTCCGCCGGGAGGGAATCTCCGCGCTGACGCCCGAGGATATCCGGGCAGCCGCTTCGGCCGGCCGGCGCTGGAAGCTGATCGGATCCGCCAGGCGGACTCCCGACGGCGGCATCGCGGCAAGCGTTGCACCGCGCGCCGTTGATGTTGCGCACAGCCTTGCCGGCATTTCGGGCGCCACGAACGCGGTTTCGTTCGAGACCGACCTGCTGGGCCCCGTGACGGTTTCCGGCCCCGGCGCCGGACGCATTGAGACGGCCTACGCGCTGCTCTCCGACATCATGGCCATCCACAAGATCTCGGAAGGACTGGCACGTGTCTGAGGCCACCATGCTGCAGGTTGTCCGCGCCCCACGGCTCCACGAGGTGACCAGTCCCTACGACGGCAGGGTTGTGGGAGACGTCCCCATCACCGATGTCAGTGCTGTCGAAGAAGTGATGGCCGCGGCACGCTCCGGCGCCGTGGCGGCGAAATCCCTGTCCCGCCATGAACGTGCCGCCATCCTGTCCGCGGCCGCCTCCGACATCGAGCGCAGGAGCGGGGTCTTTGCCCGGACCATTGTGGCGGAGGCCGGGAAGACCGTCCGCCAGGCGCGCAAGGAGGTGCACCGGGCCATCAACACCCTCCGGCTGTCCGCAGAGGAGGCAACGCGCGGCGCCGGCGAGGTCATCCCCTTCGACTCCTATGCCGGATCAGAGGACCGGACCGGCTGGTTCACACGTGAGCCGCTGGGGATCATCGCGGCCATCACTCCGTTCAACGATCCCCTCAACCTGGTGGCACACAAGGTGGGCCCGGCGATCGCAGGGGGCAACGCCGTCGTACTCAAGCCGTCAGCCCTCACGCCGTTGTCCGCACAGCTGCTGGCCGACGCCCTGTACGACGCCGGCCTGCCGCCGGAGGTCCTGACGGTGGTCCACGGCGGGAGGGATGTTGCGGCTGCCATCATCAGGACCCGGGACGTGCGGATGGTGTCCTTTACCGGCGGGTTCGCGACCGGTGAGGCAATCGCCCGCACGGCCGGGTTGAAGAAGCTCGCCATGGACCTGGGCGGCAACGCACCGGTGATAGTCCTTGACGATGCGGATGTGGACCGTGCGGTGGATTCCTGCGTATCCGGAGCGTTCTGGGCTGCGGGGCAGAACTGCGTCGGAGTGCAGAGGATCCTGGTCCACCGCTCCATCTACGGCGAATTCCGTGCAAAGTTCCTGGCGGCCACCAGCGCGCTGGTCACCGGGGACCCCGCCGAGGAACGGACCGACGTTGGCCCCATGATTACCCCCGCTGCAGTTCGGGAGGTCCAGCTCAAGATCAGCGGGGCCGTTGACGCCGGCGCGACGGTCCTGGCGGGGAACCGGGCGGAGGGAAATGTCCTGCTGCCCACGGTCCTGGAGTCCGTTCCGGAGGATTGCCGCCTCTGGCAGGAGGAAGTCTTCGGACCGGTGGTGATGCTCAGGGCTTTCAGCACGTGTGCCGAAGCCATCGAACTGGCGAACTCCATCGAGTTCAGCCTGCATGCAGGCATCTTCACCCGCTCGCTCGCGTCCGCCATGGGCGCGGCACGGGACCTGGACGCGGGCGGCGTGATGATCAATGACTCCTCCGATTACAGGTTCGACGGCATGCCGTTCGGCGGGTCCAAGTACGGCAGCATGGGCCGCGAAGGCGTCCGGTTCGCCCTTGAGGAGATGACGCAGCCCAAGGTGGTCTGCATCAGAAGCTAGCGAGGCAGCAGGCCTATGGCCCGGCCGTTCCGGGGCCGTCTGATCCCTGCCGCCGGATGACGTTGGACAGGGTCAGCGCCGTGACGGTATCGCCGACCCCGGGCAGCGCCGCGATCTGCTCCCAGATCTCCTGGACCCTGTCCAGCGAGCGCGCCTCCAGCCTCACCAGCAGGTCAAAGTCGCCGCTCAGGACATCGCACAGGACCACTTCGGGAATGGTCCGCAGCGCTGCCAGGACGTCGGCACCACGCATGCGGTCCTTGCGGTAAATCATGAGGAATGCGGAGACCATGCTCTGGCCCACGCTGCCCGCCACAATCGTGTAGCCCTGGATGTAGCCCTGCCGCTCCAGGCGGTCAACACGCTGCCGCACGGCGTTCCGGGACAAAAGCACCCTGCCGGCCAGTTCGGCATGGGACACCCGGGCATTCTTCGTCAGTTCCGCAAGGATCTTCTGGTCGATGTGATCCAAACCCGCCCCGTCCATCCCTACCCTCCGCCGCAATCATCGGCTCACCCTTGTCCCTTAGACAGGGTGGCCGATGCCGTAGCCAGAAAGGCTCCGCAGAAATGATACGTCCACACGGGGACAATCAGCCGCCCGCCGCCATCACCTGCATTCTGTTCGACATGGACGGGACGCTTCTGGATTCCGCTCCGGGCGTGATGGACAGCGCTGCCCGGGCGCTCAGGGCGGTGAATGCCCCCGTCCCTCCACGCGGGGAACTGCTCAAGTATGTCGGACCGCCCATGTACGAGTCGTTCAGGCACAGCGCCGGCCTGGACGAAGCAACCGCCCGGGACGCGCTCCGGCACTACCGCGCAGCCTACGCCGAGACAGGGGCACTGCAATCCGGCCTATTTGGCGGTATTGACAGCCTTTTGGGTCAGCTGGATTCGTTGCAGTGTCCGATGGCGGTGGCAACGTCCAAGGTGGAGGACCAGGCGGTCCGGCTGGCCATCGCCCTTGGGATTGACCGTCACTTCGCTGACATCTGCGGTGCCTCCGACGCAGCAGGAAGAGCCTCCAAGGAGGATGTCATTGCCGAATCGCTGGCACGGCTCGATGCACAGGGGGTGGACATCTCCGGCGCGGTCATGGTGGGCGACCGGAGCTACGACATTGCCGGAGCGGCCGCACACCGGATCCCTACGATTTTTGTCTCGTGGGGCTACGGGGAACCGTCGGAGGCCCGTGGCGCTGCGGCTGTTGCACAGACGCCCGATATTCTTGGGCGGCTGCTATCCGCCGGCGTCCCGACCGCCTGAGCGTGTCGTGAATAAGGCGGCTGCAGGTTTTCCGGCGTGCTGGCACACTGGGCAGATGAAAGAGTCGCCGTCCCCTGCCCGACGGCCCGGAATCCGGGCGGCCATGTTTGTCGACTTCGACAACGTGTACACGGGGTTGCTGGCCCTCGATCCCCTGGCGGCGAAGCGTTTCGCCGAGGATCCCAAACACTGGGCCGATGCCTTGTCCGCCGGCGGCTCCGCCGAAAGTTCCCGCCGCTTCCTGATCAGAAACTGTTACCTGAACCCGGTGGTGTACTCGAAGTACCGGACGTACTGGACCCGTGCCGGTTTCCGGGTGATCGACTGCCCGTCGCTGACGCAGCGCGGGAAGTCCAGCACCGACATCAACCTGGTGCTGGATGCGATGGACGCGCTGTCCGGCAGCGCAGGCATCGACGAGTTCTTCATCGCTTCGGCAGATGCCGATTTCACGTCCCTCATCCAGCGGTTCCGGGCAGCGGACAAGATGACCACGGTCATCGCCGCCGGTGCGGTTGCCTTCGCCTACCGCGAGATGGCGGACAGCGTGGTGGAGTCCCACGACTTCGTGGCGATCCTCAACGGCACCACCGCTGAGCCAATCCACGCCGTCGCCTCTGTCCAGCCCCTGCAGGCACAGACGGCCGCCAAGGTAAAACCCAAGGCAAAGTCGAAGGCCGTTTCCGCCGCGGTCCGGGAGGTCTGCGATTTTGTCCGGGCCGCACCGGGTCCTGTTGTCGGAGCCATGGTGGCCCACCGTGCACTCACGGCGGACCCTTCCCTGAAAACAGACTGGGGCGGGTACGGGAAGTTCGGGACCTGGGTGGCCCAGATCGGCAACGGTGTTGAATACTCCCCCTCACGGGGCGGCTGGGTCTGGGACGCGCAGAGGTTTTCCAGCGACGACCTGCCCGCCGATGCGGACGTCGAGCCCGGCATCGAGGAACGGGTCACCAGGGTGACGGACGTGCCCGCACTCTCCGAGGCGCAGTTCCGGCAGCTCTTCCAGGCTTTGGCAGCACGGCTTCGCGAACAGCCGGTCAACCGCAACGAGCTCTCCCGGCTCGTCCGGGATGACTGCGTCACCGCCGGCCAGCCGGTGTCCCGCGGTGCGGTGAACTTTGTGGTCCAGGGCCTCGGCTACGTCAATTACCAGCTCAATGAAGATGCGACGGCGGAGGGGCTGGCGGCGGCCTGGACCGAGAACGTGGAAGAGCTCTGCCGCGTGGCGCTGATGGAGTTCGACGACGGCGAGAAGGCGGCGCTGCGCCGCTGGGCCAGCGGCGGCTACCTGGCGGCCTAGTTCCCCTGCGGCGGGCGCCGGTGAGAGGACGACGGCGGGGAGGAGTCGCCGTCGTCCGTCTCGGTTTTCTTTGCCTTACGCCGGCCTCACAAGCCGCGGGTCAGGCCCTGCTTCGACGCGTGACGGCACCGAAGATGCCCAGCACAATCACGGCGCCCAGAATAGCCAGCAGCCAGGTCCTGAGATCGAAGAACTCAGCGAGGCCGCCGCCGAAGACCAGCGAACCGATCCATCCGCCAAGGATGGCGCCGACCACACCCAGTACCAGGGTGACTACCCAGCCGCCGCCCTGCCTTCCGGGAAGTATGGCCTTTGCGATAGCTCCCGCGATCAAGCCGAGCAGGAGAAATCCGAGAATTCCCATGACGAGCTTCCTTCCGAATGAGAGAACCGCTTAGCTGCGGCAGGAGCAGGGATTCCTGCTGGGCGGGTCATGCCGCTTGCCTGCTGACCTCCGCGGTCCGGGTTGCCGGCACCTGCCGGTGAGTGCATTCTAGGGGTTGTCCTGTGGCCCGTCACGAGTGGCCGCCACCCGAATATGCGGCCGCTTACGTGCACCGCCAGCACGGACTACGCGCATCAGAGTGGCGGCGTGCCGTGCCACGTGCTTCCGGCGGCCCGTCCCGAAGCGGCGGAGCTCGCGTGAGGTCCAAATACCCTATTGGGTATGCCCCGTGAATCATAGCCTTGGCTTCTGGCAAGGGAGGCAGATGGTGTCCGTTCGTGGAACCGAAACCGGCGATGCGCTCAGGTCGGTCGGTCGCCGGATCGCCTGCGCCGTGGTGACCGTGCTCGCTCTGGCGGGGTGCTCATCCGGAGGCGGGACGCCCGGTGCTACGCCCCCTGCGTCCCCATCAGGCAGTCCTGCGGCAACCGGCTTTCCAGAGACAGTCTTCACGGACCAGGAGCTCGCGGCAATCATCAACGGAGTCGCGCAGAACCGGAACCTGCAGTTCCCCCCGGCCCAGGACTCCGCACGCCAGCGAAGTGGAGCCTCCAGCGGCACCTTCCCCGAGGTCAGCACCGAGACAACCCCCCGCGAATGTATCGCCTTCGCCCCTCAAAACCCCTTCGTTCGGTGGGCGGACAAGAGCGTCAATTTTGCCGACGGCGTCATGCCAATCGGCGGGCAGTCGGGGCCCACCACCACCATCATGTTCACGCTCCGCAGCGCGGAAAAGGATGCGATCGCCAAGGCCGATTTCGGCTACACAGACGATCTGGCATCCCGCTGCGGCCAGTTTGACGTGGCAACAACGGAGTCCGGCCAGACCTCAACGTACACGTTCCAACTGCTGGCCGCTCCCCGGGTCGGGGAGGGGCCGGTCGGGGAGAGACAATACGGCTTGAGGCAAACGAAGCCGACGGGGCCAGGGAGTGTCGGAACGGTCGGCCTGCGGGTCCTTGCCGGGACACTTTCCATCCACCTGAATCTCTCGGTGGCCGCGCTCGACTCCGAGTCCGCGGCCAAACCGGCCCTCGACTCCATGGCCGGCCTGGCGAAGGAGCTCATCGACCAGGCTGTGAAGAAGCCACCCACACTGGCCCCGGTACCGCCCAACTCCCGGTCTGCTGACGACGTCGTTGCACTCCTCAAGGGAGTCACCGGCCCGGACGGCGGTCCGGCGACCATGCCCGGCGCTTCAGTCCTCGGCCCGGTGCCCGGCTTCAGTGCCGCCCCGTCGTCGCAGGGACCTGCGGGTCCCTGCACCTTCAGCGATGAAGCATATTACGGCTCCCTCGCAGGCTCGGTCTTCGGTCAGGGGCAGATACAGAGTGTGAGCAAGATGGACTACAGCGATTTCAACGTGATCAGCATGCCGACGACTGCGGCGCCGCCCTACCCGTTTGACACCCGCGCCGCCGCACTCCGCGATTGCGCGACGATCCAGGAGGTCGCCCTTGGCGGCAGCTCGCGCGAGTGGTCGGCCGTCTCGCAACTGAACACAACCCTTGCTGCCGACTCCAGCTATGCCGTCGTCTACCAGCTATCCGACGGGACGGGCGAGTGGCATGTCCGGGCCGGCGCCCGCAGGGGGAGCCTTTCGGTGGAGGCCAGCAGGGCGTCCTCACCGTCCGAAGCGCAGGCCACAGCAGACGGGCTGGCCACCTTCTTCGGCAAGGTGTTCTCCAATGCCGGGCTGTAGGGCCGTCCGCCGCCGCCGTTGGCGCCGCTGGGTGGCCGGCACGGCTATGGCACTGGTCCTCGCGGGGTGCTCTCCGGCGCCCGGCGGCCCGACGCCTGGCAGCGAATCGTCGAGCGGTATGCCGGCCTCGTCATCGGCATCACCAACCGCATCCGCTCAGCCGGAAGAAGCCTATGGCGACCAGCAGCTCGTGGACATCGCCACCAGGGTGGTGCAGTCACGGAACCTGCAGGGGATGGTGATCGATACCCGAACACTCCGCAGCACGGCCGAGGGGATGCAGCGTCCCAGCAGCACCAGCGTCACCACCCCCGAAGAGTGCGGTGCGTTCCGGCTGCCTGCCACTGGGGAGAGCGATCCGCGGCGGACGGACACTGAAATAGCTTTTGCGGCGGGCACCCTGCCGCTTGGCCCCCAGCAGTCCCCGACGTCCACCATCACGTTTACGGTGAGGAGTGCGCCGCACGAGAAGCTGGTTGCGGCAGACGTCAACGGCGTCGATGGCCTCACGTCGGGGTGCACCGACTTCGAGCGGGCTATCACCGTCTCAGCCCCCGGCGGAGGCGCCCCCTACACCACGACGTATAGGGTCCAGCTCGTGGACCCGCCGCCTGTTGGCCAGAAGGCCTACGGGACCGTCCAGAAGGCCAAGGGCCTGGGCGCGGCGGACATCGGACTGGCCGGGATGCAGGTGCTGGACGGGACCCTCTCGATCGACATGGCACTCACGCTCTGGCCGGTGGATCCAGAGGCGACAGGGCGCGCCATGGACTCCATGGCCGCCTTTGCCCGCGAATTGATCGATGAGGCCGTGAAGAACCCGCCCAGCTCCCCGCAGCCGAATCCGGCCGGCGCCCGTACCCCGGAAGAGCTCACCCAGCTGCTCGCCGGCGTGCCGGGACCGTCGGCCACGAAGTTCTACGTGAGCCCCACCGAAGCCGGGGTGATCACGAGGTCATCAGGTTCCTCACCGCTCCCGTCGCCGACCAGCTGCTCGTACGACGATGCCACGTATTGGGAATCGCTGGCGCCCGGCGCCACCATGGCCAAGGCGATTGCCTCCACTGAGGACAAAGGGATCGCGCTCGGCATCACCGCCATCAGCACGGGCACAGCGGTCCAGCCGCCCCATCCTTTCGACACCCGAACGTCCGCAGTCGCTGATTGCACCACAATCCAGGCCAATGTTTTCGGCCAGGGCGCCCTCTCTTGGACGTCAGTGGGACGCCTGGACGTTAAGCTCGACGCCGCATCAAGCTACGCCTTCAGCTACCAGGATGCTAAGGATCCCGGCCGCTGGTATGTCCGCCTCGGCGCCCGGAGGGGAACAGACTCAGTGGAGGTTGCGACCATGAACTGGCGGCCGCTCGGGGAGGGCGATATCCAGGCTGCCGTCGACGCCGCGGCCACCATCATCCAGCAGGTTTTCGAGCGGGCCGGAACTCCGCGCTGATACGCCGTTCCTATGCCGCGCCGAGCCGGCCCAGGCAGTAGTTCTTGGGCCAGTGTCGGACCCGCCGCGGCAGCCGCGGGTAGACCACGGCGGACCACCGCATGGTGCGGTCGAACCAGCGGCCGTGGCGCTCGCTCCACGGCAGTCCGAAACCCCGCCGGAGCTTGTCCGGCAGCAGGCCTGCGGTGATGAAGCGGGCCAGCGGCATGGCAAGGCGCTGCCACAGCAGGGGGTCCTCCGGATAGAGCAGGCTGCGGGCCACGTGTGACGTGACGTCGTCGGCTTCCAGCCCCTCCAGCGAGGTCTTCCAGTAGCTTCCGAACGCCTCGCGGTCTGCCGGCCACAGTTCCGCGGGAAGCTGGAGGGCGGTGCCGAGTCTCGCGTAGTCCCGGTACATGAGGTCTGCCGCGTCATCGTCCAGCGTTCCGTAGATTCTCTCGTAAACCGTGACGGCGGTGTCGTACAGGGTTGCCACCACCCAGAGCTGGGATTGCGCGTCGAAGGCGTCATAGCCGGCGGAGCGGGCGTCGGGCTTCCGGCGGACGGGGCCGTGGGCACGGTTCACGCGGCGACGCACCGCCGCCACCTGCTCCTCGGTGCCGTAGACAACGGCATACACGTAGGTGAGGGTGGCACGAAGCCGGTCCAGCGGACGCTCGGCAAAGTTGCTGTGCTCGGCGACGCCGTGACCCACCGCCGGGTTGGCGATTTGCAGCAGAATTGCCCGCCCTGCCCCAGCCAGCAGAACGCCTTCTGCTCCCATGTCGGCAAGTCCACGCACCATGCCCACACACTACCCGAGAGCCGACCCTCAGCGTCGTCGCGTATAGCCTTGGACCAGGAGGCACTATGACGGTTCGAAGCGCAGGCATATTGCTGTACCGGTGGAATCCCGCGGCTCAGGTGGAGGTCTGGATAGCCCATATGGGCGGACCGTTCTGGGCCCGGAAGGACGAGCACGCGTGGTCCGTCCCCAAGGGTGAATACCCTGAGGACGAGGATGCCCTGACGGCCGCCAAACGCGAGTTCGCAGAAGAAATGGGCACCCCGGCCCCGCCCGCTGACTACATCGGCCTGGGCGCCTTCCGGCAGCCGTCCGGCAAGGTCATCACCGTCTTCGCGGCCGAGTGGGATTTCCGGCCCGAACGCATTGAGAGCAACACTTTCCCGCTGGAATGGCCCAGGGGCTCCGGCGTCATCAGGCACTATCCCGAGATCGACGACGCCCGCTGGTTCACCGAGGCGGAGGCGCGCACCAAGCTCGTGAAAGGCCAGCTTCCCATCCTTGACGCCCTCGTTCAGCGAATCGGAGTTCAAACTCCCGGGGACAGCACCTCCTGAGGTGACGAAGGCCTAGGACGAGGCAAGTCCGCCACCGTTCATTACTTTTTCGGCTTGGAACTCTTGGGCGCCTTCGGCGGCAGTGCGGCGACATGCGCGAGCGCCCGGGCCAGCCACGGTTCGATCTCTTCCGGCGGGCCCTGGACCGGGAGCCCCGCATAGCCGCCCATGGGCCGTTCGGCCGAGATGAATGGCAGGACTTCCCGGCTCGTCATCAGCTCTTCGCGGTCAGCATCCGCGAGCTTCAGTCCCAGGGTGGAGCCGTAGAGCCCCGCGAACATGTTTCCGTTGACGAAGGCACCGAGGTTCCCGAACATCGGCTTGATCTCGATGCCCGGCAGCCCTGCCATCAGTGACCTGAACTGCTCTTTGTCGGCCTCGGTGGCTTTTGCCATTTCCATGTAAGCGCCTTCCGGTACGGGGCCTTTATTATCGCCCCCGCCGGACTACGGACGGAAAGGAACCTTTTCCCAGGACAGGACGCCGTGGCCGGACGCGTTGTTTTCCGCCACTGTGAACCTCACGTAATTCGTGGCGTTGGCCGAGCCGTCGACGGTGATGCGCTGCAGGTCATCCGCAGCTTCCTGGCCGTAGATCTTCAGCCAGGGCGAGCCTTCGGCAAGGGGCTGGTTTTCGGCGTAGACGTGGCTGTCGCCGTTGATGAGGTAGACCGGGCCATCGAAGCGGTTCGTTTCCTCGGTTATCGTCCTGACGATCTCGCGGAAGCCCGAGACCGAGTCCGGGTTGGCGGTAGCCGCGTCGAGCAGCGAAAGGTCGAACATGTCCGCCTGGGTCATGAGGACCACAGCCCTGTCGTTGCGCCGGGTCGCATCCTTGAAGGTGTCCCGGACCTGATCCAGGACCGCCTTTGTTCGGTGGTCCACCTCGGCCTGCTGCTCGGGTGTCACTGCGGTTTCACCGATGCCGGTCCACGGCTGGAGCGAGTTGTTGCTGCCCTGGACGTTCACCACGGAGAATGCCACGCGGTTCCTGGTGAAGCGGACATTCTCCGGCAGCCCGAGGGCTTCCTGGCTCTTCACTGGCATGGTCCGGCCGAGGGTTTTTCCCGGTGCGTTGAAGAAGACCTCCCGAAGCTTGTCCAGCCGCTCCAGGGGGTTGTACGCGCCGTTGTTCCCCCGGTGGCAGTCCACCCATTCGTTGTCGCCGGGCGTGTAGACCAACGGATGTTCGAAGGAGTCGAACTCGGAGCGGATATATGCGAAGTACTCGTCCGAGCAAACGGACGACCCGTTCTTGATGTCACCCACGTGGGCAACAAAGTCCAGGCCGCGGTCGGCGTTGATGTCCTGGATGCGGGAAGGGAATTTTGCGGTCTCGGCGTCGCCGTACGGGATGTCCCCGATGACACCGAAGCTAAACGCCTGCTGGCTGGAAGGATCTTCGCTGGCGTGGGGGGCGGCGGATGCCGGGGCTGCGATCCCGGCCAGGGACAGGAGTGCCACGACGGCGGTGACAGCGGTTTTCACGAGCACAGGGGTTCTCCTTGGTGGAGCTCAACGGGTTTCCTCTCAGGCGGTCACGCGCTGAACGTGGGTGCGTGAAAAGAGTGCCCGCCCCGGAATAACGCGCGAGAACCGCACGGTGTCGGCGCCGTGAACGGAAAATGTCGCTACACCGCCTTGCACCTTTTATCGCCTGACAGAATGACCCCATGGAGATCGCACTGGGACTGCTGGTTCTCGTGGCCGTTGTCTGCGCCGGCAGCGCACTCGGCCGGAAGCTCAACGTGTCCGTCCCCCTGCTGCTGGTGCTGGCCGGCGTCGCGGGTTCCTTCCTCCCCTTCGTCCCACGCATTGAACTCAATCCCGAATTGGTCCTCGTCGGGCTGTTGCCGCCGCTGCTGTACGCGGCCGCGCTGCGGACCTCGCTCTTCGATTTCGGCTCCAACCGGCGCGCCATCGGGCTGCTTTCAGTGGGCTACGTCATTTTCGGAACCCTCACCGTGGGCTTTGTGGTCTGGTGGCTGTTCCCGGAGATCCCGCTGGCCGCCGCGATCGCCCTCGGCGCCGTCGTCGCGCCGCCCGACGCCGTGGCCGCGACCGCCATCGCCCGGAAAGTGGGGATGCCGCGCCGGATCGTCACCATCCTCGAAGGCGAATCCCTGGTCAACGATGCCACCGCACTCGTCTGCCTCCGCGCCGCCATCGCGGCGATCGCCGGGTCCGTGTCCGCGGCCGGGATCGCCGGCGGCTTCCTGCTGGCGGCAGGCGGCGGACTGGTGGTGGGCCTCGCCGCCGCCTACGTACTGACCGAGCTCCGCAAGCGGATCCGAAACGTCCCGATCAACACCTCGACGTCGCTGATAGCCCCGTTCGTCGCCTACCTCCCCGCCGAGGCAATCCACGCTTCCGGGGTGCTCGCCGTCGTCGTCACCGGGCTCGTGATGGGCACCAAAGCGCCGTCCATGCCCAACGGCGCCGCCCGGCTGAGCCAGCGCAGCAACTGGAACACGGTGCAGTTCCTGCTGGAAAACTCCGTGTTCCTGCTGATCGGCTTGCAGGTCCGCACCATCATCGAGGGCGTCCAGGACGATTCGCTGGGCGCCGGCCGGATCTGGGCCGGCTGCGCCGTGATCCTGCTGGCGGTGCTGCTGCTGCGGCCGGTGTGGGTCTTCCCGGCGACCTACCTGCCCCGGCTGATCCCGGCTGTGCGGCGAAAGGATCCGGCGCCGCCGTGGCAGTTCGCCGCGATCGTGTCCTGGGCAGGGATGCGCGGGGTGGTGACGCTGGCCGCGGTGCTGGTGCTGCCCGCCGACCTGGAGCACCGCTCCGTGCTGATCCTGGCCGCGATGGTGGTGGTGGGCGGGACCCTCACGCTGCAGGGCTTCACCTTGCCTGCGCTGGTCCGGTTGCTCCGGGTTCAGGGTCCGGACCAGCGCGAGGACGCCTTGAACCAGGCCTCCCTGATGCAGTTGGCCACCGCCGCCGGAGTGCAGCGGCTGCAGGAACTGCGCAGCGACGATGACCCGCCGGAGGTGGTCGCGATGCTGAAGCGGCGGACCCAGGAGCGCGGGCTGGCGGCCTGGGAGCGGCTCGGCCGGCCGACGGCGGAGGCCGCGACCCCGAGCCAGCGCTACGCCCAGCTGCGCCTTGCCATGCTGGAAGCTGAGCGGGCCAAGGTGCTGGAGCTGCGGCGCGGAGGCGAGTACGCGCACGAAGTACTCAGCGAGGTCCTGGACCGGCTGGACGTTGAGGAGTCGATGCTCGACCTCTCACTGGATGAGCTGGACACTTCCGGCGAGGGCGGCGGAGAAGGCATCGCGCGCCCGGGCGGGGTGTGCGGCCACCTCGAGTCCGCCCGGTCCCCGGAGGTGCCGCGCGATCCCTTCTGCGCGGACTGCCGCCGGGAAGGGACGACGCCGGTCCACCTCAGGATGTGCCTGGCCTGCGGAAACGTGGGGTGCTGCGACTCCTCCCCCGGAACGCACGCGTCCCGGCACTTCGCGGCCACCGGCCACCCTGTGATGCGGAGCATCGAGCCGGGTGAAGACTGGCGCTGGTGCTACGAGGACGACCTGCTGGGGTGAAGGTCCGGGTGGACTAACGGGGTTGCTTTGTCAGGGAGCACGTGAGCCTCCGGTCCGGCCGAGCTGCACCTCATCGGCGGAATGTTCTGGTACCGCTCTCGTTGAGGTATCGGGCTGGCAGGTCGAAGTGGTACGGAGAGGCGATGCCTATTATTGTTTCGAAATCCAAAAACCCGTCCTCCGGATAAGCCTCTGCGTAGAAATTGGGCGCCACGGTGTGTCTGTATGAGCGCACAGCGTCCGGCGCCTCGCCCAGGGTTCCCTTAAATTCCTGGTTGTAGCTTCCGTCTGCCCGTGGCAGAGCGGTGGGTCCGCACGCTCCGTTGACGCCGTACGCGTAGGCGCGGTTGGAACTCGCGGTTGCCGGAATTCGGACTGCCATCTCCGCGTTGAGTCGAACGCTGCTGCCAGTTGCGCCGGGCGAATAGTTCAAGCTGCCCGACATAGTGATGACGCCGTCCAGAGCGTCAAGGGGTTTTGACTGCAGCTGGAGGGTTCGACCGTCGGGCGTGTGGAAGGACGGCTGGAATTCTGGATTGCATGACAGTACCGAATAGACCATGGTTCGGTTGCCCTCAGGCGGCGTCAGAGTGCTGACCACAAATTGCTCCTTCATGTAGAGACGCTCGGTTAGAACCGGCGTCGAGGTGCTGTGGACCCGGATGAGGGTGGGAGGACCGAGCTCGGAGTCGAACCGAGCGACGCTGTGGCCGGCGTTGAGCTCGCCCAGCATCTTGTAGTATTTCTCGTTTGGCCAAAGGGTGTCCTGGGCTTGGGGAAGCCAGGCCAAGATGGCAATCAGCGAGGCAATGATCGCCGAAAGGCCGCCTACTATTTCAAATACGACCAATGCCTTCGATTTCCTGGCAACATTGCCACTCAATTGTCGGGGAAGTCGCGAGGGCTTTGGTGGACGCGCCTCTGCCGTGGGATCTGCGGCGGCACTGGGGGGCTGCTTTGGGTTGGGCATCGGCGCACCTTTGGCTCTAGTTACAACCGAATATTCATTGATCCAAATCGAGCTAGAAACTCCCCAGTACCTCCGAATCATGCTCCTGTTGGATTGCCGGGGCAAGATTCGGTCCGACCGGCATCCTTTTTTTGGATTGAAACGGCTGCCCTCCGATGAACGATAGTTTTGAGGCATGACGGCAAGCTACAGGTACAACGTTGAGGTCCTGCATCTTCTGGTGTCGCCGGCCCATGCCTACTTTGGCCGCGCACGGGAGGGGGCCGCGGACGTGCCCACCACCGACGCAGACCAGGTGGAGATGGTGGCCGGCAAAGGCATCGTGGGCGACAGGTTCTTCGGTAAGGCCGCCCACATGGATGCTGCCGTCACCCTTTTCGCCGTCGAGGCACTCGAGGCCATGGCCGCGGAGCTGGGGGCCGCACCGTTTGACCCGCTGCTGACGCGGCGCAACGTAGTCCTCAGGGGTGCCCACCTGGCTCCGCTGCTGGGCGGGGAGTTTGCGCTGGAATCGCGCGGGGATGTGGTTCGCCTCAAGGCCGGGCGGCCCGCCAACCCCTGCGCCTGGATGGACCAGATGCTCGCGCCCGGCGCGCACAAGGCCATGCGCGGGCGGGGCGGCGTGCGCTGCCAGGTGGTTTCAGGCGGCATCCTGCACCGCGGCCCGGCAGTGCTCGTCAGCCCCGTGCCCCTCGCCCCCGAAAGTGCCGGCACACCCACGCTGCTGCGGGCGTCCCGGCTGCCGTAGCAGGTCCCAGGCAACGCAAGCGGACGACGGCGGGAGGTCCCGTCGTCGTCCGCTTGCCGGTTGGTCCTTACAGCCTGTGGTGCTCCGGCGCTGCACGGCGGGCGTCGCCGGATCCGGCTTTGCTGGCCGGGAGGCCAACGTAGGTCCAAATGCAGGGCCGGCCGGACTCGCTCGGGAGGAGCTGGCCCTCGAACAGGGAGACGCTCGTTCCTGTTGGACTCTGCCAGACGCCGGTCAGTTCGCAGTGCGTCCCGGTGGCTTGGCGCCGCGGTGCGGTCAGGTTCATGATCCTGCGGGCCCGTGCCTCGGCAACGGGAAGTCTCTTCTTCACAATGACACTCCTGCCGGTTCCCGGTAGTTGCTCTCGGGAACATCCGTGATGAACATATGCCCGGGGGCGTGGCTGATGGCAAACGAGGGCCTGGATGCCATCACGGCGCTTTGCGGGGTCACCCCGCAGGCCCAGAAGACCGGCACCTCCCCTGGCCGAATCTCCACCGCGTCTCCAAAGTCGGGGCGGTTGATGTCGGCGATGCCAAGATCTTCGGGAGACCCGACATGAACCGGGCTGCCGTGGACCTTCGGGACTTCCGACGTCACCCGGATGGCCGTGTCGACCAGCCCCGGCAGCATGGGACGCATGGAGACCACCATCGGACCGTGGATGCGTCCCGCAGGGGTGCACTCAATGTTCGTACGGTACATGGGCACGTTGCGGCCGGTTTCGGTGTGCCGCAGCGGGATGCCCTCGCTGGCGAGGGCGGCCTCAAAAGTGAAGCTGCAGCCGATAAGGACGCCCACCATGTCATCACGCCAGACCGACGTCGCATCGGTGACTTCGTCGGCAAGTTCGCCGTCCACCCATATGCGGTAGGCCGGGACGTCGCTGCGGATGTCCGATCCTGCGGCGAGGACGCTTTCGTGACGCCCCGCCGGGATGATGTCGATGACGGGGCAGGCCTTGGGATTGAGCCGGCAGAATTCAATGAATTCATCGGCGTAGTCGGCCGCCACGGCAATCAGGTTCGCCTGCGTGTATCCGTCGCTCCATCCGGAGGTGGGGGTGACCAGGCCGTTGCGGAACTTCAGGCGTGCGTCGGAGGGCGCCATGAGGGCGGTTGCCTGGTTCATCGGGCCACGGCCTCAGTGAGTTCCACCGGGGACTGCAGGTATTCCTCGTCCTCGGCAACGTTGGAGTCACGCCCCAGTGCCAGCCCCACCAGGGTCAGCAGGCAGGCGACGCTAAGGTACATGGCAACCGGGACCCAGCTATGGAAGGTGCTCAGCAGCAGGGTGAACATGAACGGTGCAATGGCGCCGCCGATGATGCCTGCGAAGGTATAGGCCAGTGAACTGCCGGTGGAGCGGAGCCGCGGCGAGAACTGTTCAACTACGAAGGCTGCCTGCGGCCCGTACATGAAGGAGTGGCACAGCAGGCCCAGGACCGTTCCCACGATCAGCATGACCGGGGACCGTCCCTCCAGGACGATGAAGAACAAGTACGCCCACACGGCGGCGGCCACTGCTGCGATGGCGTAGACCAGCCGGCGGTTGATGCGGTCCGAGATGGCGCCGGCAAGCGGCATGGTGAACAGCTGGACGGCTGAACCGACGAGCACAGCCACCAGCACCTGGCCGCGGTCGAAGCCGAGCTCCTGGATGCCGTAGGTGAGGGTGAAGACGGTGCACAATGCGTAGGTGACGTCCGGGCCGATCCGGCTGAGCATGGCGGCAATGAGGGGCCGGCGCTGGGTGGTCAGGACTTCCCGGATCGGGGCCTTGGGCTTGTCTCCCCTGGCTTCCATGGCCTTGAAGATGGGGGTGTCCTCAAGCTTGAGCCGGATCCAGAGGCCGAAGGCCACCAGCAGTGCGGAGATGAGGAACGCGATCCTCCAGCCGTAGTCGAGGAAGGCTTGCTCCGACAGGGTCAGGGTCAGGACTGCGAGCGCGCCGTTGGCCATCAGGTTGCCGGCAGGCGGGCCGATCTGCGCCGCGGATGCCCAGAATCCGCGGCGGCGGGGGTCACCGAACTCGCTGGAGAGCAGCACTGCCCCGCCCCATTCGCCGCCGACGCCCACGCCCTGGGCGAAGCGGAGGAAGACCAGGATGGCGGGGGCGATGACGCCGATGTTGTCGTACGTGGGTAACAGGCCGATGAGGAACGTGGCGACGCCGATGAGCATCAGCGTGATGACCAGGATCTTCTTGCGGCCGATCTCATCCCCCAGCCGTCCGAAGATGATGCCGCCGACGGGCCGGGAAATGTAGCCCACGGCGTAGGTGGAGAAGGCCAGCAGGGTGCCCGTGACCGGGTCCGAGGCCGGGAAGAAGATCAGCGGGAAAACGATCGCGGCGGCGGCGGAGTAGACGGCGAAATCGTAGAACTCCAGGGCGGTTCCGGTCAGGCTGGCCGCGAATGCCTTGTACATGCTCTTGCGCCCTATAACGGGCTTCGGGTCGCCGGGGGCCATAACTGATGGAGTGGCCATGTGTATCCTCCATGAAAAGTGTGAATTTAATCCGCGTGCGGCGGATGGTGCTGGGGCGCCACGTTGTCCGGCTAGCGAAGTTGCAAGCGCGCAAATGGCGGGGTGCGCGACTACCGTGATGGGCTGCGGAAGTCGAAAATACGAGCGATCGTTGGATCGTTGAACAATCCGAACTGTTGAACAATCTACGCGACGTAGATCACACCGTCAAGGGTTAAAATAACCGCCACTTCAACACTGGGACTTGGAGTCCTCGTCCTCGTGGCGCCGGGACCCGCATGCGACTTCAGCTGCATCGGCACTTGCGCCGCAATCCAGTCAGCATGCTTACTATTTGGGCATGATCGGGTTTACGATGAAGTTGTAGGCCACCGGCGGAACGCCGGCGGCAACCAAACCGGAGGGAGTAACACCATGGGTCTGGGAGACAAGATCGATAACGCTGCCGAGAAGCTTGGGGGCAAGGGCAAGGAAGCTGCCGGAGAAGCCAAGGGCGATCCGGGCCTGAAGGCCGAAGGTCAGGCTGATCAAAGCAAAGCCGACCTGAAGCAGGCCGGCGAGAAGGTCAAGGACGCCTTCAAGGAATAATCCGCCGCCAAACAGGAAGGGTGCCACTCCAGTGCGGGCGGCACCCTTCCTTGCCCTAACGGGCTCCGCCAAAGCGGCCGACGTCATAGATACTCAAGGCCGCACCACCCCAGGCTGCAACGGGAACGGGCAGCAAGCATCCGGAGCAAATGGTCCGGCTGTTGACAGGAAGTCCAGTGGATCCGACCACCGTTGCCGGGTACGCGCTTATTTACATGGCAGCAATAGCGGGCATAGTTGTCCTTTTGTTGCCGATCCTCGTCCTGTTTCTCCTGCTACTGCTGGTGACGGGAGCCGTTGGAATCGTTCTCCTCGTACTGAAGACCCTCACGGTCGGACTCATCAGGGGCATCACCGCGCTTTTCACAAGTTCGCGCAGGAACCGCCGGCCCAGGAGCCCCAGCGATGAACTGGTGCCGCATTAGCCTCTCCCCGGTGATGAGCGACGGCGGGGCATCCCGCCGTCGACCGTTTGCGTTGACCTATGAATGGGACCGCAGGGATTCCAGCGTTCCCCGGGCACCGACGCTGTGGAGGTCCTCGAGGGCCTGAAGGTAAGCCGCAACAAAGACCGGGCTGTCCACCAGGTCGCCGAAGACTTCGCGGTTGGAGATGAAGGCGAGCGGTTCCTCGCGCTGATGCGCGGCGGCTGCCATCAACGGCCCTCTCAGCCGGTCCACGACGTCGATGGGATCGCCCTGTTCGTCGGTGCCCTCGGCATACCGGGCCCAGCTGGCAACGATCGCCGCGGACCGGCGGATCTCCCCGCCCTGTTCGAGGTTGATGCGGATGACCGGAACCAGCCACTTGGGAATCCGGTCCGAGCTTTCCGCGCACAGCCTGGCCAGGGTGTCCCGCACGTGCTCGTTGGAGAACCGTTCGATCAGTGTCCGCTTGTAGGCATCGAGGTCGATTCCGGGGACGGGGTGAAGCGTGGGCGTGGCTTCCTTGTCCATGTAGCCCAGCAGGAACTGCGCGAACAAACCGTCCTGGGCCACCTCGTGGGCGTAGCGGTAGCCGGCGAGGTAGCCGAAGTAGCACATTCCCTGGTGGCTGGCGTTGAGCAGGCGCAGCTTCATCAGTTCGTAGGGTTCCACGTCTTCCACCAGCTGGACGCCGGCTTCCTCGAAGGGAGGCCGGCCGAGGCTGAAACGGTCTTCAAGGACCCATTGCTCGAACGGTTCGCACACCACCGGCCAGGCATCCTGGACGCCGAATTCCTCGGCAATTTCCTCACGGTCGGCGTCGGTGGTTACCGGAGTGATGCGGTCCACCATGCTGTTGGGAAAGGGAACGCACTCCTCCACCCAGGCGCCCAGCTCGGGGTCCTTGAGCTTGGCGAAAGCGGTGAACATTGTGCGGGCCACGTCGCCGTTGCCCTGGATGTTGTCGCAGGACATCACTGTGAACGGTGCGAATCCGCGCGCCCGCCGCCGGGCGAGCGCTTCGGTGACGAGGCCGAAGGCCGTCCTCGGTGCGGCGCCGGGTTGGAGGTCGTGGACCACGTCGGGGTTGCCGGCGTCGAAGTCGCCGGTGACGTGGTGGAAGTTGTAGCCGCCCTCGGTGACCGTCAGCGAAACGATCCGGACGGCGTCGGACGCCATCTTCTCGATGACGGCTTCGGGATCATCGGGCGCGAAAAGATACTCAATGATCGAACCGATGACCCGCCCTTCCCGGGTTCCGTCCGGGTTCTTCACCACCAGCGTGTACAGGCAGCCCTGGCTGTCCATCACCTGCTTCATCCGGGCATCGCCGGGCAGGACGCCCACCCCGCAGATGGCCCAGTCATGCGCCTTGCCGGCGTTCATCAGCCGGTCCAGGTACATGGCCTGGTGTGCGCGGTGGAAACCGCCCACGCCGAAGTGGACGATCCCGGCGGTCAGGCCGGAGCGGTCGTAGGAGGGCACTGCCAGGGAGTCAGGCAGTCCGGCAAGGACGCCGGGTTCGGGTGCAGGCATGGTCTAGCCTTCCGATGCAGTGAGGGAGCCGGTCAAAAAACCCAGTTCGGCTGACGTGGGCGGGTTGGCGCCGGGCCGGGAACAGGTGATGGCCGCGGCCCTGTTCGCAAACGCGGCCAGGGCGTGCAGCTCACCCGGGGTGATGTCCTGCAGGCGTGAGCGTGCGGGAGCGCCCAGCGCGTCCAGCTGGGCAAGGCCGCTGATCAGGCCGGCCATGAACGAGTCTCCCGCCCCGACGGTGTCCGCCACCGTGATGGTTTCGGCGGCCATTTCCACGCGGCCGCGCCGGGTCATGACGACAGGCCCTTCCGCGCCCCGTGTCAGTGCCGCGACGGCCGGCCCAAGCTCGAGCCACGCTGCCATCGACTCGTCCGGCGTCCTGTCCGGGTAGAGCCAGGCCAGGTCTTCATCGCTGGCCTTGACCACGTCGCTGGCGGCCACGAAGAGTTCCGCCTGCGAGCGCGCTGCGGCAACATCGGGGCTGGTCCCGGGGCGGCAATTGGGGTCGTAGCTGACGGTCGCGTGCGCCCGGGCCGCCTTCACGAGGGCCAGCGTGGCTTGGTCCCCCGGCGGGAGCGCGGCCGCGATCGACCCCGTGTGGACGTGGGTGGACCCCTCGACAGCGGCCAGGGCAGGAAGCGACGCCCCGGTGATGTCCCAGCTGATGTCGAAGGCGTACGTCGCGGCGCCGCCGGGACTGAGCGTGGCGGTCGCCGTTGACGTGGGTGTGCTGCCGCCCCTTATCACGGTGACTCCGTTGGAGTGCAGGTGCTCCTCGATCATGAGCCCGTGCCGGTCATCGGCGTAGTGCGTCACGAGGTTCGTCGCCAGGCCCAGCCGGGCAACCCCTACCGACACGTTGAGGGGGCTGCCGCCCGGGTGTGCCTGGATTTCCTGGGCCCGGCGCGGATCGCTGATGATATCGACGAGGGATTCGCCAATGACGGTGATCATGGTCAGCGGCCCGGGTAGACCACGGCTTTGAGCTGCCCGGGCTGTTTGCCGGCCGTGAGCGCTTGCTCGGATTCGGCCAGGGCGAACCTGCCGGTGACCAGGATGTCCAGGTCCACTTTTCCGTCGGCGATCAACTGGATGGCCAGCGGCCAGGTGTTGGTGTAGCGGAACACCCCGGAGAGCCAGATCTCCCGGTTCTGGATGTACGAAACGGGGAGTTCGACGTCGTCCGCGCCGAGCCCGACGAGGATGACCCTTCCGGCCGGCCCCACGGCCTTGATGCCGGAACGGACAGCCTGCGGTGCGCCGGAAGCGTCAATAAAGGCGTCGACGTCGAGCCCTTCCACACTGTCGGTCCTCGCGTTGAGCGCGTGCGTGGCGCCGTGCTTGAGCGCAAATGCCAGCCGGTCCTCGGCAATGTCGCTGACGTAGATTTCGGTGGCGCCGAACGCCCGGGCCGCCTGGGCGGCGATGATGCCGATGGGTCCCGCGCCGGCGATCAGCACCCGGCTGCCGGGCTTGATCTCGGCGCGTTCGCAGGCCCAGAGCCCCACCGAGAGCGGTTCGATCAGGGCGGCTGCCTCGTCGCTGACGCTGTCCGGGAGGTCGTAGGCGAAGTCGCCCTGGATGGTCACGTATTCGGCGAAGGCGCCGTCGATCGGCGGGGTGGCGTAGAACTCGATGTCAGGGCACAGGTTGTAGCGGCCGGCCTTGCACTGCTTGCATTTGCGGCACGGGCGCTGGGGTTCGACGGCGACCCGGTTGCCGACGCGGGCGGGGTCCACGGCGCTCCCGACGGCGGCGATCCGGCCGGAGAGTTCGTGGCCAAGGATCAGCGGGTGGTCCACCACGTAGTCGCCGATCCGGCCGTGCTCGTAGTAGTGGACGTCGCTGCCGCAGACGCCGACGGCGGCCACCTGGACCAGAACCTGGTCGGCGTCGAGCTGCGGGACGGGCAGGGTCTCCATCGCCATGTCGCCCTGGCGCTTCAGGATGGCGGCCCGCATGGTGGCGGGCAGTTCGGCGTGCGCGTGGGTGCTGGACTGGACGGTTGGGGTTGTCATCTGAGTCATCCTTTGGGAATCGAAGGGACGGCGGGCTATTTCACGGCGCCGAGGGAGAGGCCCTGGACGAGTTTGTCCTGGGCGGCAAAGCCGGCGAACAGTACCGGGAGCGAAATGACGACGGCGGCTGCGCAGACCTTGGCGAGGAACAGGCCCTGGCCGGAGACGAAGCCGGTCAGGAAGACCGGGGCGGTGCCTGCCACCACGCCGGTCAGGACCCGGGCCAGGAGCAGTTCGTTCCAGCTGAAGATGAAGCAGATCAGGGCGGTCGCGGCGATGCCGGGCATCGCCACGGGGGCGATAATCCTGCGGAGCGTCAGCAGAAGGCCGGCGCCGTCGATCTGGGCGGCTTCGAGCATTTCCACCGGTACTTCTGCGAGGAATGACCGCATCATCCAGACCGCGATGGGGAGGTTCATGGACGTGTACATCAGGATCAGGAACCAGATGTTGTCCAGGGCTCCGACGGTTCGGGCGAAAAGGTAGAGCGGCAGGATTGCAGCCACCACGGGCATCATCTTCGTGGAGAGGAAAAAGAACATCACGTCGGTCCACTTCTTGACCGGCCGGATGGACAGGGCGTAGGCCGCCGGGATCGCCAGGACCAGGACGAAGACGGTGGACAGGATCGAAGCGGTGGCGGAGTTGATCAGGGAAGGCCACGGGCTGACGCCGGACGTTTCCCCGAAGAATTCCCGGTACGCGTCCAGGGTGAGGTTCGCAGCGATGGAGGGCGGGTTCGTTGCAGCGTCGGTTTCGGAGTGGAAGGAGGTCAGGATCATCCACACGACCGGGGCGGCGAAGAGCAGGGCGAGCAGCCAGGCCGCGAGGCCGGCCGCGGTGTTGTTGCGGGTGGGATCCATGCGGGTCTTGCCGCGGCGCGGGGAGCGGCCGGTATTCAGAGCGGTGGGGCCGGCGGAGGTTTCGCGGGGCGCGGCGGGGGTGAGGGTGCTCATCGTGCTGCCTCCTTCTTGAAGAGTGAAAAGACGGTGCGGAGTGCGAACGTGGCCACGATGATGGTGCCGATGACCACCACGACGCCTGCTGCGGATGCCAGGCCGTATTCGTTGGCGAAGTAGAACGTCTGATAGATCGCGTAGGGCAGGTTGGCCGTGCCCAGTCCGCCTGCGGTGAGGGTGAAGACGGCGTCGAAGTTCTGCACGATGTAGATCGCCCCAAGCAGGCCGCCCAGCTCCAGGTACTGGCGCAGGTGCGGCAGCGTGAGGTGGCGGAAGATGGCCCATGGTGTGGCGCCGTCCATCTGCGCAGCTTCCACGGTGTCCATGGGGCGGGACTGCAGGCCGGCCAGCAGGATGAGCATCATGAACGGCGTCCACTGCCAGACCAGCGACACGATGACGGCCATCATGGGTGCCTGGGACAGGAGGTCCAGCTGGGGTGCCGTGGCGCTGCCAAAAAGGGACCAGACCCAGGTCAGGATGCCGTTGATCAACCCGTAGGTGGGGTTGAGCAGGGCGTGCTTCCAGATCAGCGCCGCGGCTACGGGCACCACCAGGAACGGGGCGATCAGCAGCGTCCGTGCCAGTCCGCGGCCGATGAACTTCTTATCCAGCAGCAGGGCCAGGCCCAGGCCGACGAGCAGGCTCACCAGGACCACTGAGACGGTAAGGAGGATGGTGGTGAAGATTGCCTGTCGCAGGTCGGGATCCGTGAGGACCGTGACGTAGTTTTCCAACCCGGCGAAGGCGGTCTTGTCCGGGCTGAGGCTGTTCCAGTTTAGGAACGAGATGATCAGCGTCACCACGAACGGAAGCTGGGTGACGACGATGAGGAAGATCAGGGCCGGCAGCAGCGGCGCGCGCCGCGCCCAGGCCAGCGCACGCTCACGTGATTTGGCGTTCTTGGATGGGGTGGCTGCGCTGCGTCCCGATCGGGAGATACGCGCCGTTGCGGTAGTCATGATGTTCTCCTGCTGTTGGGTAGTTGCTACTTGTACTTATTGCCGACTTTTTGTGCAGCTTCCTGGCCCTTGGCCAGCGCGTCAGCCACAGAACCCTGACCGGCGATGGCGGAGCTGACACCCTGGGACACGTTGGTGCCGAGGGCGGCGAACTCGGGAATGCCGACAAACTGGATGCCGACGGCCGGGCGTTCCTGCGCGCCGGGGTTCTTCGGGTCTGCGTTCTCAATGGCGAAGCGTTCAGCCTTGAAGAACGGCGCAGCCCTCTGGAATTCGGCGTTCTCGTAGGTGGAGATGCGCTTGCCGGAGGGAACCTTGGCCCAGCCGAGCTTGGCCGCGACGAGTTCCTCGTATTCCTTGGAACTGGCCCAGGCGATGAATTTCCCGGCAGCATCCTGCTTCTTCGAAGCTGCCTGCATGGCCCAGGACCAGGTCCACAACCATCCGGAGGACTTGGTTTCCTTGATAGGGGCCTGGGCATAGCCGATCTTGCCCTTCACCGGCGATGCCTCGGATTCCAGGGCTCCGGCGGCCGATGTGGCGTCGTACCACATAGCCACTTTGCTCTGGCTCATGTTGTTCAGGCACTCGGTGAAGCCGGCCTGGGCGGCGCCTGATTCACCGTGCTCGCGGACCAGCTTGGTGTAGAACTCAACTGCCTCGGTGAATTCCGGGGAGTTGACCTGGGCGTTCCAGTCCTTGTCGAACCAGGTGCCGCCGAAGGTGTTCACCACCGTGGTCAGCGGCGCGAAAACCTGGCCCCAGCCGGGCTGGCCGCGCAGGCAGATGCCCTTCATCCCCGGAGCGGCGCCGTCCACTTTCGCGGCTATGTCCGCGACTTCATACCAGGTGGGCTTCTCCGGCATGGTGAGGCCCTTGGCGTCCAGGATGTCCTTCCGGTACATCAGGAAGGACGATTCGCCGTAGAAGGGTTCGCCGTAGAGCTTGCCGTCGGTGCCGGTGAGGGATGCCGTGTAGGCCGGGAGGATGTCGTCCTGTTCAAACCCCGGGTCCGCGGCCACCTTGTCCAGCGGAGCGAGCCAGCCGTTGGCGGAATAGAACGGAATCTCGTAGTTGGACAGTGAGGCCACATCGTACTGGCCGGCCTGGCTGGAGAACT
The DNA here is from genome assembly GCF_017833075.1 of Arthrobacter sp. PvP103. NCBI lineage: Bacteria > Bacillati > Actinomycetota > Actinomycetes > Micrococcales > Micrococcaceae > Arthrobacter > Arthrobacter sp. PvP103. The sequence continues at coordinate 1,752,442 of NZ_JAFIBQ010000001.1, forward strand.
CCTGGCTGATCTTGGCGCGGACGTCGTTCTCGGGCAGGATCGTGTAGTTGACCTTGACGCCGGTTTCCTTGGTGAAATTCTCCGCGGTAAGCCGCTGCAGGTCCTCCATCTGGGGGTTGTTCACCATCAGGACATTGATGGTGTTCGGGTCGCCGGCGGAATTGCCTCCGCCAGCACCTGCACAGGCCGAGGCACTCAGGGCCACGCACAAGGCGCCGGCGGCCAGGGTCGCAGTACGCATTTTTGGACGCATTAAGGACTCCTTTGTTCTTCATGGGGGTGCACAGCCGCCGCACCCCGACTGCTGCCTCGGTGTACCGGACTGGGGCGGGGCTTACGATCGGGGATCCGATGCGCCGCGCTGATGTATCTCAACTTTAGGCTTGCGGGACAGGGCACAACTAGCGCCGTGGTTGCCGGTTTCTGATACTTATTTTCCCGACACTTCCCGCCTGCCCGCCTCCGGCAGGTACTAATCTAAGGAAAAGGCTCCTGCGAGCGTTCCATTTTTCATAACCGCCCATCCCACGGAGAACCCATCATGAGTGCCGCCGACCCCAGCGACGGAGCCACCGCGAGGCTGGCCGAAAGGCTGCTGGGGATGCGGGCTAACAGGGAAGTCATCCCGCCCGATCCCAACCACTCCGTTCGGTGGCACCAGCACGACTACCCCAGCCCCGTGGCGCGGTGGAACTACCATCCCGAGTACGAGATCCACTTGATCCGGAAGGGCACTGGAAAGTTCATCGTCGGAGACCACATCGGCACCTTCGAGGCCGGCCATGTGTCCCTCGTCGGCTCCGGACTGCCCCACGACTGGGTCAGCGACCTTGCGCCCGGTGAAGTGCTGGCGAACCGCGACGCCGTCATCCAGTTCGACGGGAAATGGGTCGAGCAGACCGCCGCCCTGGTCCCGGAGATAGCGGAGGTCCGGCCCCTGCTGGAGCAGTCCGCGCGCGGGATCGAGTTCCTGGGCCGCTCAGCCGTGAAGGCGGCCGCGTCCATTGAGGCGATGGGCGCCTCCACCGGGCTGGAACGGCTTCATCATCTGTTTGAACTGTTCGCGGTACTTGCCCATGCACCCGCTGAAGAACGCCGGTATCTCGCCGATGAGTGGTTCCGGCCGCAGCTGGACGGCCAGGCCGCGGCCGTGGTGGACATCATCCTGGAGTACGTATTCACCAACCATGCCGGAAACGTCAAGATGTCCGAGGCCGCGGCCCTGGTGGGAATGCCGGAGCCTACCTTCTCGAAGTATTTCAAGCGCGCCACCGGCCAGAACTTCAGCGCCCTGGTCCGCAAGCTCCGGCTGGCGCACGCGCGGCGGCTGCTGGAGCGCAGCGACAAAGCGATTTCCGAGATCTGCTACGAAGTCGGCTTCTCCAACCTGTCCAACTTCAACCGGCATTTCCTTAACGACGCCGGCGAAACCCCCCGGAACTACCGGCAACGGGTACAAAGCTGACCGCCTTCCGCCCCTCCGCAAATGCACGACGGCGGGACTTCCCGCCGTCGTCCGCTTGCGTTTGGTGCCGCAGCGGAAGGCCTTTTATGTTCCCGCCGGAGTGGCTAAGATGTGTTTTCTTCAGACGGTACACAGACGCCGTCTTCGCCTGCTCCAAGGAGAGACCGGCACATGGCAACCGACTATGACGCGCCCCGGGTAACCACAGAGGACGAGGCAAATGACGCGGCCGACGTTCTCAAACCCGAGCGCTCGGCCACGCAAACGTCCCAGATCGACGTGGACGAGTCCGATCTGGCCGACTCCTTCGAGCTCCCGGGAGCCGACCTGTCGCATGAGGAACTCCTGGTTCAGATCATCCCCGTCCAGAAGGACGAGTTCACCTGCATGTCGTGCTTCCTGGTCCACCACCGCAGCCAGCTGGCCCGCGAGAAGGACGGCATGAAGTACTGCAAGGATTGCGAAGGCTAGGTCACGCCTGCTGCCGCACGGTCGCTGGACGATCGCGTCCCGCTATACTCGGCTGCAGTCATGAGCAGCCTTCCGTCAGCCCCCGCCACAGTCCGCATTGATGCCTGGCTGTGGGCCATTCGCGCCTACAAGACCCGTTCTGCAGCCACTGCCGCCTGCCGGGCCGGGCACGTCCGGCTCAACGGAAACCCTGCCAAGGCCTCGCAGTCGCTGGTTCCGGGCGACACCGTCCGGGTCCGCCAGCCGGGTTACGAACGGATTCTTGAGGTCCGGCGGCTGATCGCCAAGCGCGTGGGCGCCGAGGCGGCCGCACACTGCTTCACCGACCACACGCCGCCCAGGCCGGTGGCGCCCGCACTCGGTCTTCCGCAACGCGACCGCGGAACCGGGCGGCCTACCAAGAAGGACCGCCGGGAAATGGAACGCCTGCGCGGGCCGGCCTAGGCGCGGGCCTGGACACGGGCATGGGACGCAGCCATCGCGTCCCGGTTGACTGGACGGACACGGTCAGCCTGCGCCCCCGAAGCTCAGGAGCACCTTCCCGGACTCGGCGGAGTTCCGGGCGACGCCGAAAGCCTCGAGGGCTGCCTCCACCGGGTACTCATGCGTTATCACCGGATCGATCTGCAGGGAGCCGTCGGCGAGGGCCGCGATGACGTCGTCGATCTCGCCGTTGAAGCGGAACGATCCCTTGAGCTCCAGTTCGCGGGTGATGGCCAGGGAGATCAGGACCGGCTGGGGCCCGGTGGGCAGCAGGCCCACCATCACCACCGTGCCGCCGCGGGTTGCGCCCTGGATGGCTGACGCCAGCCCGTGGTGGTTGCCGGAGGATTCAATCACGACGTCGGCCTCGACGGCTGCGATCGCTTCCACGTCGTCGGCGGCGAGGACCTCGTCCGCGCCTACGGCCGTAGCGATTTCCAGCGGCCTGGCGTGCATGTCGACGGCGACGATCCGGCCTGCGCCGGCCCGCTTCAGGACCGCAACGGCAAGCGCGCCGATGGGGCCGCTGCCGATCACCAGGACAGTTTTCCCCGCAACGTCACCGGCCCGGGACACCGCGTGCCATGCAACGGAGGCGGGCTCGATCAGCGCTGCCGTGCGCAGGTCAATGCCCTCCGGCAGCGCGCGCAGCATCCGCGCCGGCAGGTTCACGTACCGGCTGAACGCGCCGTCGGTGTGCGGGTAGCGGGCGGCGCTGCCCAGATAGGTGCACCCGGGCGAGAGGTTGGGCCGGTCCGCCGGATACCGGGCTGCGCCGGGTGCCGGAGTTGCCGGGTGGACGGCGACGGCGGTCCCCGCGGCCGGACCGGTGCCGTCAGCCGCGGCGCGGACCACAGTCCCGGAAATCTCGTGGCCAAGCACCAGGGGCGCCTTCAGGATGGATTCGCCGGCCGCACCGTGCAGCCAGTAGTGCAGATCGGAGCCGCAGATGCCGCCGTAGAGAACCTCGATGACGGCCTCCTCCGGGGCCGGGGCGGCGAGAGTTACGTCGTCGATCCGGAGGTCGCCGGCGGCGTGGGCCACCACGGCAGGACCAGAGACGGGAAGGGCTTCGACAGCCAGGGCGTCGGTGGTGGGCATCAGACCACCACCGTCATTCCGCCGTCGATGAAGATGGTCTGGCCGTTCACGAAGTTGGAACCGTCGGAGGCCAGCCAGACGGCCGGGCCGGCCAGGTCCTGCACGGTCCCCCAGCGGTGGGCCGGGGTGCGGCCCAGGATCCAGGCGTTGAACTGCTCATCGTCCACCAGGTTCTGCGTCATTTCGGTGTGGATGTAGCCCGGCGCGATCCCGTTGATCTGCAGGCCGGAGGCCGCCCATTCCGCGGTCATGGCCCGGGTGAGGTTCCGCAGCCCGCCCTTGGCCGCGATATACGGGGCGATGGTGGGCCGGGCCAGGTCGGTCTGCACCGAGCAGATGTTGATGATCTTGCCCCGTCCCCGCGGGATCATGTGCCGGGCAGCCTCTCTGCCTACCAGGAAGGCGCTGGTCAGGTCGGTGGAGATGACGCGTTCCCAGTCCTTCACATCCAGCTCCAGCATGGGCACCCGGTGCTGGATTCCGGCGTTGTTCACCAGGATCTCCAGCGGTCCCACGTTATCCTCCACCCACGTAATTCCCCGCGCGGCCCCGGCGTCGCTGGTGACGTCGAAGGCGCAGCTGTGTACCCGGCCCGGAGCATAGTCGGCGGCCATCGCGGCTTCGGCGGCTTTCAGGCGTTCCTGGTTGATGCCGTTCAGCACCACCGTGGCGCCGGCATCGGCCAGTGCCCGGGCCAGGGCGTTGCCGATCCCCCGGCTCGAACCGGTCACCAGGGCAACACGCCCCGTCAGGTCAAACAGCGGGCTCATGCGAAAGGACCGGCCTGCACCAGGTTGGCGGGCGCCTGTCCCGCTGCGAGGGCTTCGAACTGCTGCCGCAGGAGCTTGAGGATCCTGGGCTGGAACGCTGACGCGTTGCCGCCAATATGGGGCGTGATCAGGGCGTTGGGCGTGGACCACAGCGGGTGGTCCTGCGGCAGCGGCTCGGGATCCACGACGTCGAGCGCGCACTGCAGGCGGCCGGACAGGACTTCCTTGGTCAGGGCGGTCGTGTCCATCACGGAGCCGCGGCCCACGTTCACCACCAGGGCACCGTCCGGGAGGGCGGCGAGGACCTCTTCGCCGATCAGCTGGTGGGTCTGCTGGTTCAGGGGCAGCACGGAAACGATGATGTCGTGCGACGCGGCGAGCGCGGTCAGTTCGGAAGACCCGTGAACCTCGCCGTGCTCATCCGTGCGCGCAGAGCTGCCCACCCGGGTGACGGTGACCTCGAACGGCGCCAGGCGCAGGGCAATTTCGTGCCCGATCCCGCCGACACCCACCAGCAGCACCCGCCGGTCCGCCAGCGACTGGCGCCGCTCCGGCCGCCACAGCCCGTACTGCGAATCGCGGACCGCCTGGTCGATGCCGCGCAGCTTCGCCAGGATTAGCCCCAGGGCCAGTTCGGCGGTGGCGGCGGCATGGACGCCGGAGGCGCTGGCCACGCCGGCCGCCGGACCGGCGGCCTCGATCACGCCGTCGTATCCGGTGGACTGCGTCTGGACGTATTTCAGGTTCGGGACGCCGGCAAGGGAGCCCAGCACGGCGGAGGCGTCGATGTACGGGAGGATGACGCCGTCGATCTCACTGAGCGTCCCGCCGTCGGGATCTGTCTTCAAGTCCCACACCACTCCCCTCAGCCCGTCGGGCAGGGGCGAGAGATCGGCGAGCAGTTGCGGGTCGGGGAAGCTGACGGTGCGGACTGTTTGCATCGAAGAACCTATCAATCGGTGGCGGGTTGGGGCGGGGGCCGTTAGCGGCGGTCGAAGGTGAGGCCGCCGGGGACCTGGAAGGTTGGCATGAGTTCGAGCATGCCCACGTTGACGTGGCGGGGTGTTTCGATGGCGTAGTCCATGGCGTTGACGATGTCGTCCGTGGTCAGCGATTCGTAGCCCTCGTAGTACGTCTTCCACGCCTCCTCCATGGCTTCGGGAGTACCGCCCATGTTGCGGCCGAAGATCTCAGTTTCGACGCGGCCGGGGCAGATTTCGGTGACGCGGATGCGCTTGCCCACGGTGTCGTTGCGCAACTGCCGGGAGACCTGGTGCACCGCCGCTTTGGTGGCGTGGTAGACGGTGTGGCCGTAGAAGTTGTACACGCCGGCGATGGAGCTGATGTTGATGACGTGCCCGCGGTCGCGTTCCACCATCCCCGGCAGCACCAGCCTGGTCAGCTGCAGCAGGCCGCGCAGGTTGACGTCCACCAGTTCGTCGATGTCGCTCTCGCTGGAGTCCAGGATGTTCCCCGGGCGGGAAACTCCGGCGCAGTTCACCAGGACGTCCACTTCAAGATTGCCGACGGCGGCAGCCAGCGCCGCGGTGTCGGTCAGGTCGACGACGTGCGGGACCGCGCCGGTTTTGTCGGCCAGTTCGTTGAGGCGCTCCTCGTTGCGGGCCAGGGCGTGGACGGTTAGTCCCCGCTTGGCCAGGCGGCCGGCGATTGCGGCACCCATTCCGGTGGACGCGCCCGTAACGAGGGCAGTTGAATAATCTGAAAAAGGCATGGAAGTCTCCTGGTGGATTGCGGTGCAGTGCTGCAGGGGTGGTTAGGCGTCGCGGAGCGGCAGATGCGCCCGGTCCTTCACCGTGCTGACGGCGGCAAGGGTGCCCAGCGCGGTGATGACTGCGTAGAACGCTGGCATGTAGATGTTGCCGGTGGATGAGATCAGCCAGGTCATCAGCAGCGGTGCCGTGCCGCCGAAGAGTGCGGACGAGATGTTGTAGCCCAGTCCGTAGGCCGAATAGCGGACCCGGGTGGGGAAGAGTTCCACGATCAGGATGTGGATCACTGCGGTGTGCCCGGCGAAGACCACCGCCATGATGCAGGCGCCGAGTATGGCCAGTGCCATCTGGCCGGTGGCGATGAGCGCGTAGGAGGGAATGCCGAGGACGGCCATGGCGATCGCGGAGCCGGCGATGACTTTCTTGCGGCCGACGCGGTCCGAGAGGGCGCCCATGAAGGGGATAGCGATGCAGATGACCACCAGGCTGCAGGCAGTGACCAGGAGGGCTTCGCCGATGGTGAAGTTGAGCTGCTTGCCTTTGAGGAATGTGGGCATGTAGGAGAACAGGACGTAGTAGCCGGAGCCGTTCATGAGGGGGATGAAGAGGGCCAGCAGCATTGCCCGGCGGTGTTCGGCCGAGGCAAACGCTTCCTTCAGCGGGTTCTCGGACAGCCCGCCTTCTTCCTTGAGCTTTTCAAAGTTGGGGGTGTCGCTGATCGCCTTGCGGATGTACCAGCCGATGATGCCCATGGGGATGGCCACCAGGAACGGGATGCGCCAGGCGAACGCGCCGAAGCCGCCCCCGTCGATCGCTGCCTGGGTGAGCCAGGGAGACATGGAGAACGCGACGAGCGTGCCGGTAAGGAGGGCGGCGAAGGAGGCGATCTGCGCGTAGGACGTGATCACGCCGCGCTTGCCTTCGGGTGCATGTTCGGCGAGGAAGGTCATGGCGCCGGCGGCTTCGCCGCCAACGGAGAAGCCCTGCAGCATGCGGAGCAACACCAGGAGCACGGGGGCCGCGACGCCGATGGCCGCGTAGGCGGGCAGCAGGCCGATGCCCGCCGTCGCCACACTGATCAGCAGGATGACGAAGACCAGGAGCTTTTGCCGCCCGATCCGGTCGCCCAAGTATCCGCAGACCACGGCGCCGAGCGGCCGCACGAAGAATGACACGGCGTATCCCGCAAAGACGAACAACAGGGCGTTGTCCGGGTTGCCGGGTGCCAGAAAGACGAGGGCAAGGGTACCGGCCATGAAGGCGAAGATGCCGTTGTCGTAGAGTTCGACGAAAATCCCCACGCACCCGGCGGTAATGACTTTCCGGGTTTGCCTGGCACTGAGCCGGTCCTGCTGCGGGGCGGTCTCGCGCATTGATGTTGACACGTTCATTCCTAACTTGAATCTTGTGCGAAAAGAGGGGGCCATCGGTGTTTCTCAGCTGCCTGCTGCCGGTACGAGTTCCGGCCAGCCGGGCTGCCTGCCGATGCCCAGGAGGGAGAAGACGGTGCTGACTGTGGAACGGAGCGTTTCCAGTTCCCGAAGCGCGGCCCGATGCTTAGCTGTTGCTTCCGGGACGGTGGTCTTGCGGAAAGTAATGGTGTGCCCGGGCCTTGCCTGGGCAAGGACGTCCAGTGAGCGGCTGGTAACCACCGCGAGCACGGGATAGCCGGCGGTGACTCCGCGTCCGCGGTGCAACACCAGGAGTTCGTCCCGGGACGGCACTTCGATAGCCCCCACCGGAACGCCGCGGGACAGCACTTCCGCTGTGGACTGGCGCTCGGGAAGCGCGCCGCCGAGGCGCAGGCCGATGTGGTTGCTCCGGCCGCTGACGGTGTATTCGGTGTTGTAGAGAAGGTCGGCGGTGTCCCCGAACTCGTCCAGGTCCGGGCCGTCCGTGACTTCCACAACCGCCCGGCTGCTGAATTCGGGCCGGGTCAGTCCCAGCCGGAAGAGCGGCAGGTCAAAGTACGGCTGCCGGATCGGTCCGACGCTTCGTGAGGTCTTCAGTTCGGTGCCTTCTGAAAGCCGCAGTCCGAATCCGACGACCGTGTCCGGCGCGCAGCTGCCGAGCAGGACGGGCGCCTCCACCGAGCCGTGAACGGCAATGTAGGCCCGCAGGCCGCCGGTGATCCGGCGCAGCGCCACCGTTTCCCCGGCACGGACGGACACCGGTTCCCATTGCGGGCATTCGCGCCCGCCCACAGTGAGGTGCAGGGGTGCTCCGGTGACCGCGATGAGGATGTCCGTGGTGGCCCGCATCCGGAAGTCCAGGGCGGTGACCTCCAGCAGCGGTGCGTTGTCGGCGTTGGCGGCGAGGATGTTCGCTGCGCGGGCGGAGAACTGGTCCAGGGCACCGTTTACGGGCAGCCCGAACCGGGGCCCCCGGAAGCGTCCCAGGTCGGTGACCACAGAGTTGCCGGGCTGCTGGATGATCAACGGCCCGTTCATTGTGCTGCCTCCAGTTTCCGGCCGGCGAAGCTGGCGAACTCTTCGGGCTGGATCTGGTGGAACCTGACCACGTCGCCGGGAACGTACGGGACGAGGGGTTCGCTGGCGGCGTCGAGAACGGTCAGGGGTGTCTGGCCGATGACGCACCATCCGCCGGGTGCCGCCGCTGGGGCAATGACTGCCTGCCGGCCCGCCACGGAAACGGCACCTGCCGGAACGGACAGGCGGGGGTCCTTCAGCCGCGGGACGGGGAGCGGGAAATCGGGGCCGTCCATCATGGGCGAGCCGGCCGGGGCGCCGAGGCAGCGGATCACGTAGGACTTGGCTGTATGGACGGCAATGACCTCCTGGACCGACAGCTGTTCATGGGCGGCAACCCGCTCCAGGTCCGGACCGTACTCCCCGCCGTAGGCCACGGGGACCTCGAACATCCGGGGAGCCCGGGACGGCGCACCGATGAAATCGAGCTGGCGCAGGCCCATCAGTACAAAGGCCCGGACCTGGCGTGCTGAGGTGACCCCGGGGTCGAATTCCACGAGCAATGAGTCGTACGTCGGCACAGCGCCGTGGACGCCGTCGGCGCCGGCTTCCTCAAGCCATTCGGCGAGGGCATGCACGGTGGTCCAGTTGGCTTCCGTATCCGGGGACGAAGCGACGACGCGCAGTGCAGCGTCCCCTGATTCGTGGACCTCCACCGGAGTTGGGGTTGGGGTGGCTGCCATGTCAGGCAGCTTTCACTTTGGCGCCGAGGACCTGTGACAGCGGGGCAATGGTCACTCCGGCGCTTTCGAGTTCGGCGCGTACCTGCCGGGCCAGCTGCACCGCGCCGGGGGTGTCTCCATGCAACAGGACCGTGTCGGCGACGATGGGCAGGTCGGTGCCTGCGACGGTGGAAATAAGCCCTTCGCAGACCATCCGGACGGTGCGGTCCACGATGGCTGAAGGATCGTGGATGACGGCGCCGGGGCGGCTGCGCGGCACTAGTGTGCCGTCCGCCTCGTAGGCGCGGTCTGCGATGCCCACGATGGCCACCGGGAGCCGCCGCGCGGCCGCCGCCGTGGCCAGCTCGCCGTCCTGGGCCAGGACGATGAGGTCAGGGTTGATGCGGGCGGCGGCGTCGGCCACTGCGCCGGCGTAGTCGGCGCGGGTGGCCACGAGGTTCCCGAGTCGTCCGTGCGGTGCGAGGTGGGCGACGCCGGCACCGTGATAGGCGGCGAAGGCGCTCAGTGCGCCGAACTGGTAGACGACGTCGTTGCGGACTTCGTCCGCGGTCAGGTCCATGGCGCGGCGGCCGAAGCCGCGGAGGTCGGGGAAGCTCGGGTGCGCCCCGATGCTGACGCCGCGGCGGACGCATTCGGCCACAGTCGCGTGCATGATGTCCGGGTCTCCGGCATGGAAGCCGCAGGCGATGTTGGCGCTGGAAACCACTTCGAGCAGGGCCGCGTCGTCGCCCATTGAGTAGGCGCCGAAGCCTTCTCCGAGATCTGCGACGAGATCAACGATGGGTCCCATTGAGTGCCTTCCTGGGTGGGTGTGGTTCGGTGTGCCGTTTTGACCGGCTTCTGCAAAAAAGTCTGACACCGCGAGTTTGATCACACAAAGACGTAATCGGTGTCACGGGATAGGTGGCGGTTATGACCGCAGCGCCTAGCGGAGGGCTTTGCGCAGCCCCATGACGCGTTCCACCACCACTACTACCGCGAGGGATATCAGGATGAGGATGACTGACAGGGCCGCCACGGCGGCGTCTGCCGAGTTTTCCACGTACCTGAGCACCTGCACGGGCAGGGTGGGCAGGCCGGATTCGGCCACGAAGAGCGAGATGACGGCTTCATCGAAGGAGACGATGAACGCAATGACGCCACCGGCGATCACGCCCGGCTGGATGATGGGCAGGGTCACCCGGCGGAAGACCGTCCACGAGTCCGCACCCAGGACGCGTGCGGCCGCTTCACAGGACGTGTCAGTGGTGGCCAGGCTCATCAGGGTGGTGCGGATGACGAACGGGATGGTGATGGCCACGTGGCCGATGATGATGCCGGCATAGGTGTTGGTCAGTCCCAGCGGGCCGAACAGCAGCACCATGCCCAGGGCCAGCACGATGCTGGGAATAAGCAGCGGCGATAGGAAGAACGACTGCACGGCTGCCTTGGCCTTGAAATCGAACCTGTCCAGCGCCAGCGCGGCCGGCACACCGAGTGCCAGGACAATGAGGGTGACAATGACGGCCACGATGAGGCTGACCTTCATTCCTTCCATGAACGTGCTCTCCTGCGGGAGCATCTCGTACCACTTCAGCGTCAGCCCTTCCGGCGGGAAGGACAGGTACTGGTTGGAGGCGAAGGAAACGACGCAGACGATCAGCAGGGGTGCCAGAAGGAACAGGTACAGCAGGAACACCAGCAGCCCGAAGGCAGGCTTGGCGGGGTTGAAGCGCGGCTTGAATATCCGGACGTCGCTCACGGTCAGCCTCCGATCTTTTTAGTGAGGCGCTGGTAGACGGCAATGATCAGGCCGAAAAGCACCAGCAGGATGACGGACAGGGCGGCGGCGAAGGGCCAGTTGAGCAGGCCGGTGGTCTGGTCATAGATTTCGGTGGCCAGGACCTGCACGCTGCCTCCGCCCAGGAGCCGCGGGGTGATAAAGGTGCTGATGGCAAGCACAAAGACCAGCAGGAACGCTGTCAGGAGGCCGGGCAGGCTCAGCGGGAGTGTGACCCGGGTGAAGACCTTGAACTTGCTGGCGCCGAGGGAGCCGGCGGCTTCCTCAAGCTGAGGGCTGAGCCGGCCGAAGCCGGAGATCATGGCCAGGATCGCGTAGGGCATGAAGATCTCCACCAGCCCAATGGTCACACCGGTCATGTTGTTGGTGAGCTTCAGGGGTGTGTCGATCAGGCCCAGGCCCTCGAGGGAGGAGTTTATGAGTCCGTTGGTCCCGAGGATCACCATCCATCCGTAGGTGCGCACCACGGCCGAGGTCAGCAGCGGGGCGATGGCGATGGCGATGAGCAGGCCGCGGTACTTGCTGGTGCTGCGGGCGAGGAAGAGCGCCACCGGGTAGGACACCAGGGCGCAGAGGATGCCCACGGTCACGCCCATCTGGAAGGTGTCCAGGGTGACGCGCCAGTAGTACGGGTCGGTCAGCGGCTGGATGTAGGTGTCCAGCGTGAACGTCTCCACGATGACGCCGTCAGGGGCGCCCTTGTTGAAGGACATCCGGACCATGTAGGCCAGCGGGAACACGAAGCTGACCAGCAGGCCCAGGAGCCCGGGCAGGAGCAGGGCGAGGTAGGTGCGCCGGTTGCGCCGTTCGGTGGCCTTTTCGAGCAGGCCCTCGTCCCGGCCTGTCCGTTCTTCCGCGGCAACCGGCGTTTGCAGGAGCGTCATGCCGCCAGCCTTTCCGCGGACGCAGCCGCGGGCAGGAGATAGGCGTCCTCGGGCGCCCATGAGAGGTACGCGGCGTCCCCGGTGCAGGGAAGGTCGCCGCTGGAGGTCAGCAGCTGGGCCTGCAGCTGCTGCTCGCCCACGCGGACGGCCACGGCCAGGGCATCGCCGGTGTAGCTCACCCGTTCGATGGTTCCCGCGACGGGTGCCTGGTCCGCTCCGGGGCGCAGGGCCACGGTGAGCCGGTGCGGGCGGATTACCATTTCATGGGTGCTGCCTGACAGGCCCGCTGCGCCGACGGCGCCGAACTGGCCCAGGCCTTCGACGTCCACTTTGTAGTAGCTTTCGCCGGCAACGCCTGCCCGTCCGGTTTCGGCGCCCACCCGGGCGGTGAGGAAGTTGGCCTGGCCAATGAAGTTGGCCACGAAGTGCGTGCGGGGGCGTTCGTAGACGTCGGTGGGCGACCCGAACTGTTCGATCAGGCCGCCGTTCATCACGGCGATCCGGTCGGCCATGTCCAGGGCCTCGTCCTGGTCGTGCGTGACGAAGAGGGTGGTGGCCCTGGTGCGTTGCTGGATGGACCTGATCTCGGTGCGCATGGTTTCGCGGAGCTTGGCGTCCAGGTTGGACAGGGGTTCATCGAGCAGGAGGAGAGTGGGCTCGACAACGAGCGCTCGGGCCAGTGCGATGCGCTGCTGCTGGCCGCCGGAGAGTTCCTTGGTCTGCCGCTTTCCTAGGTGGCCGAGCTGGACCATGTCCAGGGCCGCCGCGACACGGGCTCTTTGCTCGGATTTCGGCGTCTGGCGCATTTCCAGGCCGAAGGCCACGTTTTGCTCCACGTTCATGTGCGGGAAGAGGGCGTAGGACTGGAACACCATGCCCATCCCCCGCTTGTTTACCGGCGTGTGGGTGATTTCTTTGCCGTCCACCACAATGGACCCGGCCGTCGGGTCCATGAGGCCGGCCACCATCCGCAAGGTGGTGGTCTTGCCGCAGCCGGACGGGCCGAGGAGCGCCACCAGGTGCCCCTCCTCAACTTCCATGTTCAGGCGGTCGACGGCGGGCTCAAGACCTGCTGCATATCTTTTGGTCAGATCTACGATCGACAGTTTTGGTTCAGTCACGGGATCAGTTCTCCTGAAGTGATGTTGGGGAGGGGCACCGGTTCGCGGTTATTTGGTGATGATCTGGCGCTTCCAGATGTCGGTCCACTTATCACGGGCGGAGGACAGGAATTCCACATCCAGCGGGACAATGTTCAGTGACCCGTCGGTGGGGACCACACGGGCTTTCACGTCTGCCGGAAGTTCTGCATTGCTGACGGAGGGTGCGTAAAAGAGTGCCTTAGCAAAGGCGGTCTGCGCCTCGGCGGACAGGGCGTAGTCCACGAACGTCTTGGCTGCGGCTGAGTGCGGCGCATCCTTCACCACGTTGATGGTGTTGATCTGGTAGACGGTGCCTTCCTTGGGGAAAGTGACGCCCATCTTCTTGTTGCTCTGGTCGCTGTAGAACTGGCCGCGGGCATTCTGGCCGAGGCCCAGGACGGTCTGGCCCGTGATGACGTTCTGGTATTCGTCCGGGTTGGGCGCGAAGGTCTGCACGCCCGGGGCCATCTCCTTGAGGCGGGTCACCGCGGCATCAATGCCCTTGGTGTAGTCCTCCCCCGCCATTTTGGCGGTGATGGCCGTCAGGGACAGGCCCAGCAGGGACGGCGGGGCGTTGACGTTGATCTTTCCGGCGTACGCGGGGTCCCACAGCACGTCCCAGCTCTCGGGGGCCTGGGGGAAGGTGGCAGTGTCGTAGACCAGGCCCACGGCGTCGAGCATGGCCACCGGGCCGTACCCGTCCTTGTCGCGGAATTTTTCCGGGACGTTGGCGAGGTTCGGGACGCCGGCGGCGTCCACTTTCTCGAAGAGGCCTTGCTTGTTGCCGGTGGTGGAAACCGAGTTGTCCATGATGGCGACGTCGGTTGCCGGGTTGGTCTTCTGGCCCTGCAGGGCGCTGAGCATCTCAGCCGAGGACCGCTTGGAGGCGTAGTTGATCTTGATGTCCGGGTACTTGGCCTTGAACGGTTCGATGACTGCGGCGGTGTACTGGTCCTGCCATACGCCCGAGTAGGCAATCAGGTTCACTTCGCCTGACGTAGCGCTGTCGTTGCTGGCTGCTCCGGCGCCGCCCCCGCAGCCGGAGAGTACCAGCGCCGCAGCGGACAGCGCGGCGACTGCTGTGATCTTGCCTTTGATGGTTGCTCGCATTTGTCATCTCTTTCTCATAAGGAAGAATCCGGGGTGTTGGTGGCGGATCCTGATGTTCCGACGCTAAGGAGTGCACATTTCGGAAATGTAAAAGAAAACGTCTATTCCGGTAAAACCCAATAGCATGCAAAATGCGTCTGGGGTCATTGTTAATTTGCATATCCATCGGAGGGGTAGAATGTTCGATGAATGAAATAGCGTTCTGGGTTCAACCTAGTGTCAGAGATGTGGATCACACAAAGACCTGTTGCGTATCCCTCCATAGCATCCGGTTATGACCTTTCCCGGGTTCAGGACGCCGCGAAGAGAGAAGACGGCCATGGACACGCGGAAGCTTGCGTATTTCGTCCAGATTGTGGATTCGGGAAGCATCACCAAGGCGGCGGCGGCGCTGCATGTGGCACAGCCTGCCCTGAGCCAGCAGGTGTCGGCACTGGAAACGGATCTCAAGCAGCGGCTCCTGATCCGCAGCAAGCAGGGCGTTAAGCCCACGGCCGCGGGGCACACCCTGTACCGGCATGCCCAGTCGATCTTGCGTCTGGTGGAGCAGGCGCGCCAGGACGTGGCCGCGTCGGGCGCCGCACCGTCCGGGCGGGTGTCCATCGCGATCGCGCCCTACAGCATGGCGTCCAGCCTGACGCCCAAGATCATCAGCGAAGTGGGCCGCCGGTACCCGGACATCGTCCTGCATGTCACGGAAATCTATGGCGGCGTCTTGAGTGAGGCAATCAAGAATGGCCGCTTGGACATGGCCCTCATTTACGAGCCGGGACCTATCCGCGGCGTCCAGTTCACCACCATGATCATCGAAGACCTGCACTTTGTGGTCAACGCGGGCAGATTCCCGGTTGAACCCGGGAATGGCGAGATTTCGCTGGCGGAAGTGGCCCGCCACGGACTGTTCCTGCCCGAGAAGATCCACACGCTTCGGCAGGCCGTGGAGGCCGGTTTCACCAACAAGGGGCTCACCCTCAAGCTGGTCGGTGAAGTGGAGTCCGTGCCGTCCCTGGCGCGCCTCCTGCGGGCCGACCTGGGGGCCACCATCATGCCCAAGTCAGCGGCTGACGCACTCTTCCACGAGGAGGACTTCCACGTCCTGCGGATTGTGGACCCGGCCCTGCAGTGCAAGATCGCACTGTGCACCCCCGACCATGATCCGCTTTCCGAGGCGGCGTCGGCGGTGCTACTGGTGCTGAAGGAAATGCTCCAGGAAATGCTTAGCAATAAATATGCGAGATAGCGTTGCCATAGCATCCGCTTATTAGGGCACTCATCATTCGTCTTAGTATCCGGGGGCTCCTAATCCTAAAATTGTACGTAGGCCGATAAATTGCGGCGGTTGCATTTATGGAGAATTAATTGGGAGTGAGCCGTGAAAAAAATCAACGCTATCCGCAGGAATTCCGAGACAAACCCGGGGCTGATGGCCAAAACGGGTTTCCACTGCCCCGCAAACGGTTTTTGGCGCCCGGAGGACCGCTCGGTTGCCCCTGTCTTTGTTTTCGAAGGCAGCATCATGCCGGCCAGCAGCGGAGGGTCCACTGTCTGGTATCTGGAGGATGCCGTGTTTGGCCCGCCTACCCATTACCTTCCGGCCCGGTAGGAAGCTATCGCGAATGGGAGGGCTCGATGTCCTGCAACGGACATCGAGCCCTCCCATTCCACTTGCCGCGGCCGCGCGCTTCTGGATATGCGGACGCCGCCGCACGGGATTTCCCGTACGACGGCGGTGCTGCCGCGGCTTGTGCGGGCGGCTAGGCCTCTTCGACGAGCAGGCCCTTGGCTTTGAGGACCTCGGTGAGGTTGCACAGCTCGATGGTGGTTCCGCCGGCCTGGTAGAGGCCGATGAGTTCTCGCTCGGCGTCGTCGCGTTCCTGCGAGAGGCGGATGACTTCCTCGATCTCGTCCTTCCGCACCACCACTACGCCGTCCGCGTCGCCGCGGAGCACGTCGCCGGGATAGATGATCTCGTCGCCGAAGACCACCGGGTGGTTGATGGGGCCGATGGTTTCCTTGACGGTGCCCTTGATGGAAACGCTGCCGGAGAATACGGGCAGTCCCAGTTCGATGAGGTCCTGGGTGTCTCGGACGCCCGAGTCGGTCACCAGGCCGGCGAGGCCCTTGGCCTTCATGGCATTGCCGAGGACGTCGCCGAATGTCCCGGCTTCCTCGTACTCCCCCGCCGCGGCAAGGATGACGTCCCCGGCCTCGGCATAGTGGATGGCCACCTGCAGCATGAGGTTGTCCTTGGGGGCGCAGCGCACGGTGACGGCGGGGCCGCAGAAGGACATGCTCCGGTCGATGGGCTTGATCCTGGAGCTGAGGGCGCCTTTACGTCCCTGTGCCTCGTGGATGGTGGCGGACGAGAACTTGGCGAGGCGGCTAACGGCGTCGGCTTCGGGTCGTTCGATGGTGGTTTTTACGTGGATCACGGCGTTTTCCTTCGGTGGATGTGGATCAGTTGAGGGCCCGGACGGCCTTGTCGATGGCCGCGATGGACTCTTCGATGACGTCGAGGCTGGTGGCGTAGGAGATGCGGAAGTAGGGGCCCAGTCCGTAAGCCGACCCCTGGATCACGGCTACGGAGGCTGCCTCGAGGAGGTAAAGGGTGAAGTCTTCGTCGTTGGCGATGATTTGCCCCTCGGTGGTCGTCTTCCCGATGACGCCCGCACAGTTGACGTACGCGTAAAAGGCGCCTTCCGGCGTCGTGCATGACAGTCCGTCGACGGCGTTCAGCGCGGCGACTGCCACATCGCGCCGGCCGCGGTAGGATTCGAGGCTTTCCTGCACGAAGCGCTGGCTGCCCGTGAGGGCGGCGGCAGCGGCGGCCTGGCTGACGGAGGACGGGCAGGAGGAAATCTGCGACTGGAGTTTATTGATCGCGGCGATCAGCGGGGCGGGCCCCGCCGCGTAGCCCAGGCGCCAGCCGGTCATGGCGTAGGCCTTGGACACACCGTTGACCGCCAGGATGCGGTCCTTCAGTTCCGGGGCCACCTGCACCAGGTTGGAGAGCTTGCCGGTGCCGAAGTAGATCTGGTCATAGATCTCGTCCGTCAGGATGTGCACGTGCGGGAAGCCTGCCAGGACATCGGCGAGCGCGCGCAGTTCCGCCGCGGAGTAAACGGCGCCGGTGGGGTTCGACGGTGTGTTCAGGATGACCCATTTGGTCCGCTCGGTGAGGGCTCCGGCCAGGGCCTCGGGGGTGAGCTTGAACCCCGTCTCCTCGCCGCAGGCAACCACCACGGGCGCGCCCTCGTTCGCGAGCACCATGTCCGGGTACGAGACCCAGAACGGCGCGGGCACCACTACTTCATCGCCAGCGTCCAGGGTGGCCATGAAGGCTGTGAAGATCACCTGCTTGGCGCCCCCGCCGATGGTGATCTCGGCCGGGGTGTAGTGGATGCCGGTGCGCAGCTCTAGGGTCTGGAGGATCGCCTGCTGCAGGGCGGGGGTTCCGGTGACGGAGGTGTATTTGGTCTCCCCGCGGGTGATCGCCTCATTGGCGGCTGCCTTGATGTGCTCCGGGGTGTCGAAGTCAGGCTCGCCGACCGTCAGGTCCAGGATCCGGCGCCCTTCCGCTTTCAGCTCACGCACACGGGCCGCGGCGGCCACGCTGGCGGAGGACTTGATGCGGGACACCCGTGATGCAGGTTCAAATTTAGGCATGGTCTCTTCCTACGGATTCAGGAGGGAGCGGTACTCGCTTCCTTCGACCCTAGGGAATCGTGGCGCGTCTGGATAAGACCTAAAGTGCGTGGACGGATAAGCGTCTCTTATGGCCCTGTGCCCACATTTTCCGGTTATGGGTCCACGCAGAATTGGTATTTCCGCGGGCGGACCGTTGTGTCTAGCGTTTTACTTACGCTGGCCCGCTTGGCGGTTCTTTCGCCGGCGCCAACTGACGTGATTCCGAACCGAGGAGTGCATTTGGCCGTTCTGTCCAGCCCTGTTTTGCACAGCCCTGTTCTGCAGCCATCTGTTCCGCACCCGGCCGACGGCGGTTACTACCGTTACCGGGGACGGCGGAAGCCTGACGCGGCAGCTGTCCAGGCGGAACAGCTCCGGCAGCTCCTCAAGGAGGACCGGCGACGGATTTCCTTCAATGCCAGCAGCATAAGGGCGCTTTCGGTCCGCCTAAACCAGCACGTCGCCCAGGCACTGTGCGACGGCCTGAAGATGACAGGCCTTGCCAGGGCCGCCGGCCTTTCCCGCTGGGCAGTGCGGACCATCGGGTTGTCCTCTGACGACCTGGCACCGTCCGGGCTGACGGCTGAGCAGCAGCTTGCCCTGATTAGCGGAGTGAAGTCCGAACTGGCCGAGCTGGAGGAGTCGAAGGCGGCCCTGGAAGGGCGGCGGCTGAAGCTCCTGGCGGCGGCGCGCAGGCTGGGAACCATGGACGATTACGAACTTGCCGCACTGAGCGGGCTCCCCAGCGAGGCGATCCGGAAGATGACCTGGGGGCTTGCGCCCGATCCTGGTCTCATCCCTGCTTAGACCACGACGGCGGGACCTCCCGCCGTCGTCCGTCTTGCACTGAGTGCGGGCCACCTGAACCACTGGTATGACTCCCGGGAGCCATGCGCCCAACACGGCCAGCGCACTAATTCAGGTTGTTCTCCGCCGTTTCCGGCCCGCCCTGTTTAATTCTACGGACCTTCCGCCGACGTCCGTTTGCGTTAAGCGTTGTCACGCAGGCAGCTAGTGAGTAGTCTACGGCCATCCGGACTTTCCGCCGCATCAGGCGGCGCCCGGAACGGCGCTGTCGTCAGGGGCCACGCCCCGTACCTATAAGGCGCCCAGCCACCGCATTGGCCCGCCATGCGGAACCAGGACGCCACGCTTCCATTCAAGGGAGAACCTGATGTTAGGCACCAGAAGCTGCCTTGCCGCCGCTCTTGCAGCCACCCTCGTGGCCATAGCCACCCCCGCACAAGCAGCCCCCGCAACGCTCGTAAGCGCCGGGCCGGGAATCCTCGTCGCCGACGGCGCAGCGGTGGATGTTCCCGTCACCTTCGTTTGCGACACCGATCCCGCATTGATCATCGCAATACCCGTGGTCCAACTCACCCAAAGAGTCAGCGACGGACGGATCGCCGCCGGCGGCGGAAATGATCAGCTCAGCTGCACCAAGCAGACCCAAACAGTCACCATACGAGTAATCCCGAACATGATGGCGTTCAACGAAGGTGCCGCCGCGGCTTCGGTCTACCTGCAAACGTGCAGCGCGCAATTCCAGTGTTCCGCCAAGATTGTCCACACCGAAATTACGCTCGCCAATCCGGCCGGCGACGGGCAGGACTGACATTGGGCAGGACTCAGGAGAACAGCTAAGCCCCTAGCCGTCGAGGAACAGCATCAGGAACGGGGCGGTGGCGTGCATCGTCCGCAGGTCCCCGACGCTGGCGGCCTGCTCGCCAAGGTAGTCGCCGTGGCCGCCGGGGACGACCAGCAGGCGGGCCCCCGGGATGAGCGTGGCCATCCGGTCGGCGTACGCGGCGGTGACGATGTCCCGGTCGCCGCACACCACCAGTGTGGGCGCCGTGACGGTGCCCAGTTCGTTGTCGGACCAACCGGGGAAGTCAAGGATGCGCCGGCGATCAAGCTCGAAGAGCCGCTCCAGGTGGCCGGGTTCCGGGTTCAGGAGGCGGTCGGCGTCCTTGTAGGTGTCGGGCATGTCCTCCAGCGTGGCCGTTGCCATGCCGTCCCAGAACTCCTCCGGCACGGCGTCGCGGCTCACAAAGGTGGAAGCCGCGATGAGGCGCCGGACAGCGGCGGGGCGTGCGAGTGCCAGCGCGATCGCGGTGTGCCCGCCGGCGCTGAATCCCAGCACATCAACGGTTTCGACGTTGAGGTCGCCCAGGACGGCGAGAATGTCGCCGGCGGAGTTCTCGGCGGTGAGCGGGCGGCTGGTGGGCTGGGTGCGGCCGTGGCCCTCCTCCTCCACGGCGATCACCTGGCGGTGTTCGGCCAGCAGCGGGATGAGTTCACTGAAGTTCGTGCCGATGGTGGAGCCGCCGCCCGGGATGAGGAGCAGCGGCGGCCGGCCCGGCAACGCCCCCCCGTGGACCTCGTAATACATGCGGAGGCCGTTGTTGTCCGCGTAGCCGTGGCTGAAGGTTGGATCTGTCCGGTTTCTGCTGTACGTCATCGAGTATTCCCATCTGATTTTCGGAGAGGAGCCAGAAATGCCCAACGATCTTACGGACATGGTCAGCGTCCGCTACATGGTTGACGACGTCGAGGCGGCCGTCGACTTCTACACAAAACACCTCGGATTCACCCTCAGGATGAGCGCGGCGCCGGCGTTCGCCGACGTCGGGCGCGGCCGGCTGCGGCTCCTGCTGAGCGGGCCGGCCAGCTCGGCAGGGCGGCCGATGCCGGATGGCGCGGTGCCGTTACCGGGAGGATGGAACCGCATCCATCTCATCGTGGACGATATTGCGGCAGAGGTCGACCGGCTGCGCGCAGCCGGGCTCACCTTCCGGAACGACATCGTCAGCGGCCCGGGCGGCCAGCAGATCCTGCTCGTGGACCCGGCCGGAAACGTCGTCGAGTTGTTCCAGCCCGCGGGCGAACAGCCCCGGGCTAGGTCATAGCCTCTGCCTCCGCCATCCGGATCATTCGCAGTTCGTCCGCCACCGCACGGGCAGGCCAGTAGTCCTTCGCCAGCTTTCGAGGAAAGTCCCGATCAGCTTCCGGGAACATTTTGTCGAGCAGCCCGGCCGCCTCAAGCAGGGCGATCAGGGCTGTGGTCCTGGCGTCTGCCGGTTTGGCATCGGCCGGCGTCGTAGTTGCCTGCGGCGCTACCGGCGCCGCAGTTGCCGGCGGCGAGGCCGGCGTCGCAGCCGCCGGCTTGAGTCCGAGTGCGTCATGGATCTTCTTCAAAAGCGCGGCCTCCGGACCGTGGTCCTTCTCCGGATACCGCACGGACTTGAACAGGCCCAGATGCTTCTCGCCGACCCGGTCCACAATGCCTTTCGAAGCCATCCCCTCATAGGCGCGCTGCACTTCTGCCCGCCCCTCCAGCATGGAGACCCACCGTTTGGGAGTGTGAGGCCGCGATTTGTGACGGATGAGCTCTAACTGGTGCTGGAAGTCCGATTGCGGGACGGTCCCGGTAGCCCTCACGTGCTTCCCGTCCAGCCGGATCGCGCCGAGTAGTTCCAGCTCGGCCAATATTGCCCCTGCCACAGTGGTCCGGAGTATGTAGGCCGGCACTTCGGGGGCGCCGTCGGTGTCGTTCGTAGCCAGGAGGAGGAATGCCTGGGGAAGGCTCAGCTCCGGGGCCCTGGGTTCCTCCGCCTGAGGTGTTTGTGCATCCATACGATCATGGTGGCGCAGTTACGCGACTACCACAATGAGTCTCGGCAAAGCCGCCGCGCGCTGCCACCAGCCCTTGCGCGTTCAATAGCAAGTATGCTTAGTATCCATCACGACGAAGGGAACCACCGCCATGAAGAAACTGCTCATCGCTTTCCTCCCCACCATCATCAGCCGCGTCATGCGCGCCCGGCGGGCGAAACAGAACCCTGCCGCCAACCCCCGCAACCGGAACCGGCTCTAACCCCGTCCGCAGCAGCGCCCGCCTGGCACGAGAATCCCTAGGAGAACCATGAACATCCCCGACCCGCGGGGGCCGGTCAGCGCCGCCCTGCTAGCACTCCTCGCCGGCCAGCCCGACGCGGACGCAGCAGCCCTTACCGGCCTGCAGGTACTCGTCTCCGCTCAGCTGGCCGAGACCGGGGACGTCATCGAGGACGAGGACCTCCAGTTGGCGCTTTTCTGTCTCTACGAGCTGCACTATGGCGGACTGGACGGCGTGGATGACGGCTGGGAGTGGACTCCGGGCCTGATCGCCGTCCGGCGGCTGCTGGAGCAGCCGTTCGAGGAGGCGTTGCGGACGGCGGCGCGGACCGAGGCCCCCGCGGCTCCCCCGGTCACCACGGGAGTCCTTGTCAGTGACGCCGTGGCCACCGTCCTGTTCACCCTCGCGGCCGCGGACACCGGGCCCAGCCTTTCAAAGCACGTCGCGAAGATGGCCAGCCCCGACCAGCTCCGGGAATTCCTCATCCACAAATCCCTCTATCAGCTCAAGGAAGCGGACCCGCACACGTGGGCAATCCCCCGCCTCTCCGGCCGCGCCAAAGCCGCCCTGGTGGAGATCCAGGCCGACGAATACGGCGGCGGCCGCGCGGACCGGATGCACAGCGCCCTCTTCGCCAGGACCATGCGCGCCCTCGATCTCGATGACCGGTACGGCGCCTACGTCGATGCAGTGCCCGCGATTGCCCTTGCTTCGGTAAACATGATGTCCCTCTTCGGATTGAACCGCCGCCTCCGCGGTGCCATCTCCGGGCACCTGGCGATCTACGAGATGACGTCCTCCCGGCCCAACCAGCTCTATGGCAACGGTTTCCGCCGCCATAATTTCGACGCGGCAGCAACCGCCTACTTCGATGAACACGTGGAGGCCGACGCCGTCCACGAGCAGATCGCAGGACGGGATCTCGCGGGAGGTCTGGTGGAGGCAGAACCGGACCTGCTCCCCGACGTGCTGTTCGGGGCGACGGCGGCCATTGCCTTAGACACCAGGCTCACCCTCCGCATCCTCGAGGCCTGGGAGAACGGGCGCACCTCACTCCGCACCGGCCTCCCCGCTGCCGCATGACCACGCACCAGGAAGGGCACATGAACCAGGAGCCCGCTGAAGGTTCGATCGTCGTCTGCCCGGACGGGCCCTTGCTGGTCCGTGGTGACTTCGAGATTGTCACGCCTTCCGGAGAGCCCGTGCCGAGGCAGCGCCGGACGGTGGCGCTCTGCCGGTGCGGGGCGTCAGCGATCAAACCCTACTGCGACGGGACACACAAGCTGATCAAGTTCCGGACCGAACCTGCGGGGCCGGCAGACACCGGGCCGGCAGACACCGGGCCGGCAGACACCGGGCCGGCAGACACTGGGCCCTAGGCGCCACTTCAGCGCGGACATCGGCGCTGACTCCAACAGCTGACTCCAAAAGGTGAACGGACGACGGCGGGACCTCCCGCCGTCGTCCGTTGCTGTTTGCGCCGCGGCAGCCCAAAGGCCGCCGCAACGAGGATTAACAAGCCGGAAACCAAAAAGCCTGTTCGCAAACGAAATTGCATAGTAGATTTGATGCAATCAGCCTTGCAGAGTGATGTGCGTTACAGAAGAGGTCCGGACTTGAACACCAACGCGGTCGATCTTGAAGCCGGCGGAGCAGGCGCGGGCGGCGCGGGCAACGTTTCCCACGCGTGGCTCGGCGACGCCCTGCCGGACGTTCCGCTGTCCAAGGCGCAGAGCCGGGTGGTGGATGTCATCGCCCGCAATCCGCAGCTCTCCTCCTACGCGGACATCGCCGAGATCGCCCAGCGGGCGGACGTCAACAACTCCACGGTGGTCCGCACGGCCCAACACCTGGGCTACCGCGGCTGGCCCGATCTCCAGCGGGAACTGCGCTCGCGCTACCTCGTCATGATCTCCACCGAGGACACCCTGACCGAGCATGGCGAACACCGCAGCCCCCTCCACGACGCGATCAACCACGACATCGAGAATCTCCGCCTGACGCTGGACTCCAATACGGGCGACGACGCCGAGGCCGCCATTGCGGCCATGGCCGCCGCCAAATCCATCACCGTCGTCGGGCTTGGCTCTTTCGCCGGCCCCGCCAGCGTGATGGCGCACCTGGGCTCGACCATGGGCTACCCCATCACGTTGGAGAACCGCGCCGGCGTCCACCTCGCTTCCAGCACCAACACCCTCGGCGAAGGGGACGTCCTGGTGGTCATCAACATGTGGCGCTCCATCCGGCAGATCATCGTCACAGCCGAAGCCGCCAAGCAGGCAGGTGCCGCGGTCATCGCCATCAGCGACATGCGCCGCGGCCGCCTGGCCGCGGCCGCCGACCACCTCCTGGTGGTGGCCTCGGAAGGCATCTCCTTCTTCCAGTCCGTCACCGCGGCAAACTCCGTGGTCTACGGCCTCCTCGCGGGCATGGAGGCTGCACATCCCGAACGCAGCCGCGCCGCCATCCGGCGTACCCAACAGCTCTGGAAAGACCTGGACATCTACCTCGACTGACCCCCACACCCCCACACCCCCACACGTATCCTCCAGGAGTACTTCATGAACACCAGCACCCGCATAGCCGTCATTGGCCTTGGAGCCATGGGCGGAGCCATGGCTGCCACGCTGCACAAAGCCGGCTGGGACGTCACCGGCTTCGACCCCTCCGAGGCCGCCCGGACCGCAGCCGCCCAAACCGGAATCGCCACCACCGCCAGCCTTGACGACGTCGCCGGAACCCCTTACGCCGTCCTCTCACTGCCTGCAGCCAGCATCGTGGAAACCACCGTTCCCCGGCTCCTGGCCGTACCGGGGACCGTGGCGATCATTGACACCACCACCTCCGAACCGGCCACGAGCAAGCAGATGGCCCACCTTGCCGACACACAGGGCGCGGCTTTCGTTGACGCTCCGGTCTCCGGTGGCCGCGACGGTGCAGCAACGGGATCCCTGAGCGCGTTCGTTGGCGGAACCGACGCCGCCCTCGCCGCCGCCGAACCCGTACTCCTCGCCCTCACCGGCGGCAAGTACAGCCACATCGGCGGCCCCGGCAGCGGCAACGTGGTCAAGCTCCTCAACAACGTCCTGGCGGCGGCCAACCTGGTGTCCGTGGGCGAGGCGCTCGGAGTGGCCAAGGCCTACGGCATCGATCCCGCCAAGGCGGCGGCCAGCATCAGCGAAGCCTCCGGCGGCAGCAGAGTCTCGGCCAACATGTACCCCACCTGGGTACTCAGCGGCACCCACGATTCTGGCTTCTCGCTCGGCCTGATGGCCCGGGATGCCGCCCTCGCCGTGGAGGTCGCCGCCCAGATCGGCGAAAGCCCGGCCCTCCTTGCAGCCGTGGCCGGGCAGTGGCAGGACGCCCTCGCCGCCCTCGGACCGCGCGCCGACTTCACCGAAATCGCCAGGACCGTCGCCCCCGCCATCACGCCAGCGGGCGCGCCGTCCACCGCACCCGTCTCCTGATCCCCGGATCCCAGCCCTGAAGGACCATCACGTTGAGCATCACCACAGCACCCACCTCCTCCTCGGCGGCCACCGCCCGGGCCGTCCTCGACGCAGCCTTTCCGGCCGGCCTCGGCGCCTTCCTTGACGGTAAGACCGTTCCCGGCAGCGGGGAGAGCATCACCCTCACTGCCGCGGCCACCGGCGAAGCTTTTGCCAGCTACGCTGACCCCGGCGCCGAAGGTGCCAACGCCATCCAGGAAAGCTCGACGGCGGGCGCGGCAGTCTGGGGCGCGATGAACGGCTTCGAAAGGGCCGCCATCCTGCGCAATGTGAGCCGCGTCGTGGAAGCGCACGGCGAGGAACTTGCCATCCTCGAGTCCGCCACCACCGGCAAACCCATCCGGGACGCCCGCGTCGAGGCCGCCAAGGTGGCCGAGATGTTCGGCTACTACGCCGGCTGGGCGGACAAGCTGACGGGTCTCACCATTCCGGTTCCCGGCCCGTGGCACACCTACACCGAACGCGTCCCCTGGGGCGTCGTCGTCGCCATCACGCCCTGGAACGCTCCCCTGTTTACGGCGGGCTGGAATTCCGCCGCCCCGCTGGCCGCCGGCAATGCCGTGATCATCAAGCCCAGCGAATTCACTCCGGCATCCTCCGTCCGGCTCGCCCAGCTGGCGCACGAAGCAGGCCTGCCGGCAGGTGTGTTCAATGTGGCGGCCGGGCTGGGCCAGACCATGGGCGCGGCCCTCACCACCGACCGGCGCGTGGGCAAAATCAGCTTCATCGGCTCCGTCCCCACCGGCCGGCGCGTGGCTGTTGCGGCTGCGCAGGCCGGGATTCCCGCCCTCTTGGAACTCGGCGGCAAGAGCGCGAACATCGTCTTCGCCGATGCGGACCTGGACCGTGCCGCCGACGGCGCCATCTCGGCGATCTTCTCCGGCGCCGGGCAGTCATGTGTCGCCGGATCGCGGCTCCTGGTGGAGCGGAGCGTGCACGCACAGTTCATTGAGCTCGTGGCGGACCGTGCCGCCCGGCTGCGGGTGGGCGACCCGCTCAGCGCGGACACCGAGGTGGGCCCGATCATCACGGCCCGGCAGTTCGCCACGGTCAACACCCTCATCGAAGCAGGAATGAACGACGGCGGCCGCCGGGTCACCGGGGCGGCACTTCCGGACGCCCTCGCCGGGTCCACGCTGTCCGGCGGGCACTGGGTCATGCCCACCCTGCTCGACGGCGTCACGCCCGCAAACCGCCTCGAAACGACGGAGGTGTTCGGTCCGGTGGTGGGTGCCGACGCCTTCGACACCGAAGCTGAAGCCATCGCCCGGGCCAACAACACCAACTTCGGCCTGGCCGGCGCCGTATGGACGTCCGACATTTCCCGCGCGCACCATATCGCCCGCGAGGTGAAGGCAGGAACGTTCTGGATCAACTCCTACAAGACCATCCACGTGGCGGTTCCGTTCGGCGGCTTCGGCGACTCCGGCCACGGGCGCTCGTCCGGCCCTGGCGTCCTGGACGAGTACACCCAGACGAAGGCGGTCTGGGTGCCAACGCGGGCTGCCGGTTCCCCCTTCCCGTCCCTGTCCTACTAAAGCGCCCTACGAGAACAGGCAGATACTGATGGAACTGACAGACTCAAGCCCCGCCCTGGCGGCGCTCCGCACGGCCCTTGCCGCCGGCGTCGAAAACTGGAAGCCCCGCGTCCAGGCCATGGCGCGGGAAATCCACGCCGCGAAGGAGGTCTCCTTCGAGGAGGTCCGTTCCGCCGAGGCGGCGGCGGCACTGCTGGCCGAAGGCGGCTTCGAGGTTGAACGCGGCACCGGCGGGCTGCCCACAGCGTTCACCGCGAGCGCGGGCAGCGGCGAACTGACCGTGGTGCTGTGCGTGGAATACGATGCGCTCCCGGACATCGGGCACGCCTGCGGGCACAACCTGATCGCGGGCGCATCGGTGGCCGCCGCACTGGCCCTGCAACCGCACGTGGACCAGCTGGGCATCACGCTGAAAGCCATCGGAACGCCCGCCGAGGAGCATGGCGGCGGCAAGGCGCTCATGCTGGAGCAGGGAGCGTTCGACGGCGTGGGGCTGGCTTTGATGGTCCATCCCGTCCAGGACGGGCTGACCTACAACCCGGCCGGCACCAGTGCGCAGGCCGTGGGCCGTTACAAGGCGACGTTCACCGGCAAGGCCGCCCACGCGGCAGCGGCCCCGCACCTGGGCGTAAACGCCGCGGACGCGGCCGTGCTGAGCCAGGTGGCCATTGGGCTGCTCCGCCAGCAGATCCCCTCGGACCACCGCATCGCCTGCTTCGTTGAGGAAGCCGGACACGTCACCAACATCATTCCGGAGCGGGCCGTGGTCCAGTTTGAATGCCGGGCCTTCACCCTGCCGGAATACGACGCGCTGCACCAGCGCGTTCGCCGCTGTTTCGAAGGAGCCGCGATGGCCACCGGAACAACGCTGGCCATCGAGGAGGCGGAACCCCTCTACGAGCCCCTCCTCCAGGACGATGCCCTGGCTGCGCACTGGACCGATGCGATGGAGGTGTTCGGCAAGGACATCTCGCGTTCGTCAGGCCTCAGCGGCGGCTCCACCGACATGGGCAACATCTCCCAGGTCATCCCGTCCCTGCATCCGTGGCTGAGCATTCCGGGTGCTGACGTTCCCATTCACTCGCATGCGTTCGCCGCGCTGGCCGACTCCCCGGAGGCCTACGGGGTGATGTTTGAAGCAGCCACCGCGCTGGCCTGGACGGTCGCCGCAGCAGCCTCAACCCCCGCACAAAGAGAACGCTTCATCAAAGCGGCATACCGCCGTCGTACTTTCACCCAGGAAGGCACATCATGAGCACCACCAAAACAGCGCGGATAGACAAGGCCGGCACCAAGCTGACCATCCCCATTGCCGCCCTGGCCCTTGTGATCGCCGTCGCGGTCCAGTTCATCGGCCAGGCCAAGATCGACGTCGGAATTGGCGCCATCATCATCTTCCCCATGGTGTGGGGCCTCATCGTGGGCCTGCTCGTCTCCATCCAGAAATTCAAGCCGCTCGGCCTTGACCTCCAGCGCGTTGCGGCTGCCCTGGTGGGCGTCGCCGTGCTGCTGCTGGTGGCCCGGCTGGCCTTCAATATCGGACCCAGCCTTCCCAGCCTCATCAAGGCCGGGCCGGCGCTGCTCCTCCAGGAAGTAGGCCACCTGCTGGGCACCATCGTGCTGGCACTCCCCCTGGCAGTGCTGCTCCGGATGGGCAAGGCAACCGTGGGTGCCACGTTCTCCCTGGACCGGGAACCGTCGTTCGCCATGGTCTCGGAAAAGTACGGACCGGATTCGGACCAGTACCGCGGCGTGCTGGCCATGTATGTTTTCGGCACCCTGTTCGGGGCCGTGTTCATCACGCTCCTCACCTCACTGGTGGCCAACTGGAAGATCTTCGATCCGCTGGCCCTGGCCATGGGCGCCGGCGTGGGTTCCGGCTCCATGATGGCCGCCTCCGCGGCCAGCATCGTCGCCGCCTACCCGGCCGATCAGGAAGCCATCCTGGGCATGGCCGCCGTGTCCAACCTGATCACCACCGTCCTAGGCGTCTACGTCGGCATCTACATTGCGCTGCCGCTGGCCGACCGCTTCTACAAGGCCCTCACCCGGAAGCAGACAGCACGCGAAGCTGCCGCCGTAACAGCAGGCGCCACCGCCGAGCGCAGCGCCGCCGACATCGACCGTGAAGAAGCACAGGCCGAGGAAAACCGCCTGTTCCGCGAGCGCGTCGCCGAATCGTCGGCAGCCATCAAGCTCCCGCTGTGGCTGTCCCTGTCGGTGCTGACGGTGCTCGGCATCGCCACGGCTTCGGTGGCGGCCAAGGGTTTCAGCCTGACGATTGTGGCCGGCTACGCCATCATGCTCGCCCTCGTGCTGGTCAGCATTGCCCTGGCGAAAGTCACCCGCAAGATCTCGGCGATCGTTTTCATCACCACCATCGGCGCCTACATCTCCAGCCCGTGGTTCTTCGGGGCAGGGGCGCTCAATGCCGCCGTCAAGACCGTGGACTTCCTGTCCATCGCCACGGTCATGCTGACGCTGGCGGGCCTGTCGCTGGGCAAGGACATCCCGCTGCTGAAGAACATCGGCTGGAAGATCATCCCGGTGGGCCTGGTGGCCATCACGGCGTCCTTCCTGCTTTCCACCGTGATCGCG
This sequence comes from Arthrobacter sp. PvP103, assembly GCF_017833075.1. Classification (NCBI taxonomy): domain Bacteria; kingdom Bacillati; phylum Actinomycetota; class Actinomycetes; order Micrococcales; family Micrococcaceae; genus Arthrobacter; species Arthrobacter sp. PvP103. Next base: position 1,781,780 of record NZ_JAFIBQ010000001.1, read on the forward strand.
GAGTTCGCCCTGGGGCTCTGGCACTAGGACCCCCGGCTTTCGGAACAAACAGAAAGGACGACGACGGGACATCCCGCCGTCGTCCTTTCCGTTTGGTCAGCCTGTCCGGTCAGCTTGTCCGGTCAGCTTTCGGGCAGGCGCCCGGCCAGTCCTTGGAGTGACGGCTCGCGGCCCAGCTCCACATGCGCGTAGGCCAGCGCCGCCGCCAGCTCCGCCTTGCCGTCATAGATGGCCTTGCACAGGCTCAGGTGCTCAGCGCACTGCACCTGGGGATCACGGTGCCCGGTCAAGGTGAAGAGCCACTGCATCCGGCCCAGCAGCGGCTTCATGGAGTACTCCAGCAGCGAGTTGCCTCCCATCGCCACAATCTCTGCGTGCAGGGCCGTGTTGCTGAGCGGGATCTGCGCGTGATCGTGGCGCAGGGTTGCTTCTTCCGCCTGGTCCATCATGTGCTGCAACCGCGACGAGGACTGGCCCCTTGCCGCGGCCTGGGCGGCGAGGCGTGCGGCGAGGACTTCCAGGCTGAGCCGCACGTCAAAGAGTTCGTTCACGTCGCGCAGGGTGATCTGCTTGACGGTGGCACCACGCCGGGGGGACGTATCAATAAAGCCTTCGGCTTCGAGCTGCTGGAGGGCTTCCCTGACGGGTACGCGGGAAACGGCCAGGGTCTGGGACAGCTCACGTTCCCGGAGCCGGGAGCCCGGCGCGAAGTCGCCTGAAATGATCAGTTCCCGGATCCGCGCCCGGGCCGTGTCCGAGGAGGACGCGGGGGATTCCGCTTGGACCGTCATACATACCTCCCGTTATTGCTGCGGCGTCGTGCTTCCGCAGCCTCTCAGTTATTCAACGCCACGCGGGTGCCAACCCCCTTGCTGAGCGCAGCGTCGTACAGGAGCCGCCCGATCGCAAGGTCCTGCAGACCGATACCTACCGAATTGAACAAGGTTACGTCCTCAGCACTGACGCGGCCCGGTCGTGTCCCGGCCGCCACGTCACCAAGTTCGGCTTCCACGTCCTCAAAGCCCATCACACCCTCGGCCACCGGGATGATGAGCCCGCCGGATTTTGCTTTGGCCGTGGCCAGGCTGTCCACGAAAACCCTCGCCCTCACCATGCCCGCGGAATCTATCTCCCGGTGGTCCGCGCGGGGACGGGATCCGACAGCGTTCACGTGCAGCCCGGGCTTGAACCACTCGCCTTTTACCAGGGGCGCAACGGCCGGTGTGAGGGTGCACAGCACGTCGGCGGCCTCCACCACTTCCCGGACGCTGGCAGCCCGCGTGATGTTCAGGCCGTGATGGGATATTTCGGCGCAGAAGGCGGCGACGGTGCCCGCGGAACGGGACCACACCACCACGTTTTCGATCGGGAGGACGGAAAGCATGGCTTCCACATGCGCCACCGCCAGGGCACCTGCCCCGACCAGCCCCAGGGTGGTGCTGCCTGGCCTGGCGAGCAGCTTCGTCGCCACGGCGCTGGCGGCGGCAGTCCGGACCCGTGTGGGCACTTTGCCGTCCAGGATCGCCAGGGTCTCACCGGTCAGCTGGGAGACGAGCATGATCGTGGACCGCTGGGTGGGGAGGCTGGACTCCCGGTTCGCAGGGATGTCCGCCAGCAGTTTCACTGATGCCAGTTCTTCGGCGCTGGACAGCGCTGCCATCGGCAGGAACCTCGCGTCAGACGAGGGCAGGAGGAGGGAATCCGGCGCCGGCTGAACGGCGGTGCCCCGGCTGAGGCCGGCAAAAACGCGTTCGACGGCGGCAATCGTCGCGGGCATATCGGCCAGGGCCTGGAGCTCGGAGGCCTTAAGAATCAGGGTCATGGGTGGCTTTCTCAAATGGGCGCGGCTAAACGCTCGGGCAGGGTAAGGCGGGCGGGGACAGCGTCGCCGCTATCCCCTGGCCCTCGATCAGAGGTCGTTCCGGACAAGGACCCCCTGTGCCACCACAGCCCGGATTTCTTCCAGGGCCGAAGCGCTGCTCAACGGATCGGAGTCCACAATGACGGCGTCGGCGAAAGAACCGCGCATCAGTCGGCCCGCGCTCTCACCCCAGCCGAGCAGGGCGGCGGCGTTCACCGTCGCTGCCCTGAGCGCTTCCAGCGGAGACAGCCCTGCCTCGGCAAGAAGACGGACTTCCGTGCCAATCGGGGTTACGTCGGATCCGAAAGAGTCCGTCCCCGCAACGATGGTCACACCGGCTTCATGGGCAGCTTTGACGGCGGCTTTAATAATGGGCGTGTATTCCTTGCCGCGGGCGGCGAGGATGGGATTGGGCGAGCCCGCCATCCCTGTGATGGCATCCATGGTTGGCGTGAAGTAGGTCCCTCGGCGGGCCATCCGGGAAATGGTCTCCTCGGTGACGAAGACGCCGTGCTCGATGCTCCGAACACCGGCCCGGACTGCGCCGTCGATCCCTTCCGCGCTGTAGGCGTGGCACAGCACTCCTGCTTTTCCTGCGGCCTTGACCACGGCAGAGAGCTGATCGTAGGTGTAGACGAGTTCGCGGGGGTCCTGTTCCGGCAGCCCCGCCCGGGGGTTGGCCCGGGTTTTGATCACCTGGGCGCCGCGTTTCAGGTTGGTGCGGGTGAGGTAGGCAAGGTCCGATGGTTCGGCGACTCCCCCGGACAGGGAGGCGAGTGGTGCAAGGTCCGGGTCTGCAAGGAGCGAGTCCCCGAGTTCGGGTGAAATGAACAGCCCGGCCGGGCTCATCCGGGGCGAGGCGCCGACGGCCCAGGCGGGCAGGGCAGCAAGGGCGACGTCCTGGTAGAAGCTGCTCGACCCGCTCCTGACGCTGGTCGCGCCGCCCTGCAGGATGGCCCGTGCATCGGCCAGTGCGTTGGCATGGACGTGCACGTCGATGAGGCCGGGGAGGACAAAGCGGCCGGCGGCATTCACGATGCGGGCGCGCCCGGCAAGTGCGGCCACGGCACGCCGTGTTTCCTCCCGGCTGCCGACGGCGGTGACCTTACCGCCTTCCAGGACAAGGACCCCGTCTGGCACGGCGTCGCCTGTCATGGGGTCCACTATGGTGCCGCCCTCGATGATCATGGGCTGCGGTGAAGCGGGCCGGCCGGGGTAGCCGGGACCGGATGCGTTGCCCTCCGCTTTCGCGGCCGGGGCACCTCCCAGCTGAGCGGCAAGGCTTGCCACTGAGATTCCGGCGAGGGCGGCCGCCCCGGCGAGGATGCCGCGGCGCGGAACCGCAGCGGGGGGCACAGCGGCAGGGGTGTGATCATGCAGGCACATTGTTTTCTCCAATGGAATGGGCCGCTCCGCAACACTGCGGGAGCCGATGTCAGCAGGTCAAAGTCATGGTTCCGGTAAGGGGGCGGAGGAGCTGTCCCAGGATGCGCCGGCAGCCCTCGCATGTATCCACCATACCGCCTTTGGTATACCAAGCCAATAGTGGGCGGCATGGTAGTCCGTAGCTCCCGTCGCTACGGGACAACAACCGGACGGGCAATTTCGGCGTGCGGATAGGTGGGCGGAAACAGCTCATCGGAAGCACGGCGCCGGACGTCCCGCTCCGAGTAGGCAGCCCGCATCGCCTCGAACAGCCCCTGACCCCCGGCCCGCAGCGCGTCCAGGTCAACGCCGGGCAGGGCACCGCCCACCACCACGGGGCGGCCGGCCACAAAAGTATCCGTAACCTGCCGCGCCGTGCCGTTGAGCACCAGGGTGCGAAGCGGATCCTCGACGACGCCGTCGCGGAAGTGGCCCAGGGAGAACACCGTGATGTCGGCCTGCATGCCGGGCGCCAGCCTCCCGAGGTCTTTCCGGCCAAGAGCTCGCGCACCGCCGAGGGTCGCGGCGTCAAAGTAGTCGGCCAGGGTCCCGGCGTCGGGCCTCCCCTCAACCATCCGGGTCAGGTGCATGCCCACGTCCATGCCCCGCACCAGGTCCGGCGGGAAAGAGTCGGTACCCAGGCACATATTGATTCCGGCCTCGCGGAAACGGTCGAACGAATCGAGCTGCTTCTGGTAGCGGAACGAGGTCAGCGGGCAGTGGACAATGCTGACGCCGTGCCGGGCCAGCACGTCCAGCGGACCTCCGGGAGCGGACGCGGCAGGGTCCTTGCCGCTAATCACCACCCCGTGCGGAATGAGAAGGCGGGTGCCGAACAGGCCGGTGGATTCGAGCAGTTCCAGGACGCCGCGTCCGGCTGAACGCTGCAGCAGCTCGTCCTCGAGGGGCGACTGGAGGCAGTGGAGCCGGACAATCGCGTCCCGATCGCGGGCGATCCTCGCCGTCTCCTGCATGAGGTTTTCGGACAGCGTCTCAATGCGGCACGGCAGCAATACGCCAGTGACGAGGGGGTCATTTAGCCCGGCGGCATGGTCGAGGAAACGCTCAGCGTCGCTCAGGCCGGCAACCCCCCGGGCTTCGTCAAAGTGGACCTCGCGGCTGCCTGCTGCAGTGGTGACGTGGACCCCGGAACGGTACGCGGGGCCGAGGTAGCCCCGCAGGCCGATCCGTCGGCTGGTCTCTGCCATGTCCACGAGCTCGTCGAAGCCTTCGGCCCAGGAACTGTGGATCTCTGAGGCGATGGGCATGTAGGTGGTAATGCCGTGCAGGGCGAGCTGGGCAAGGGCGAATTCGCGGATGGTGGCGCGTTCCGACGGCGTGAACACGTCCCGGCGGCGGCTGGCGAAGTAGTCGTCCGACCACAGGTGGCCGGCGGCGACGTCAGGCGAGGGCCACGAGTCCAGGATGAGGTGGTCGATGTCGGCGAGGGCATCCAGGTCGATCAGTCCAGGCATCACCAGGCTCTGGCCAAAGTCGCGTTCCTCATCAACCGGGCCCTCATAGTTGCGACCCACGAAGATGATGGAATCTCCTTCGAAGACGACTTCGCCGTCGGAGATGAGCGTGTGCCGGCTTCCGTCGAACCCCAGAACGAACCGGGCCGAGATCTTCGTGTACAAGGTGCCTCCTTGGGGCAGCGGCCGGGGATTACCGGCGTTTGAAAAATGTGACTTGCCTCTCAATGGGTACGAGTATACAGTCACTTGGTATACCAAAGCTTGATTCCGCAAATGCGAGACGTCTTTGTTCTGATCCCCCAACTCCTCCTTGGAAAGGCCTGCGCCATGCCCAACGAAACGAAGACCACAGGCGGCCCGGTACCCGCCTTAGTGGACGCGCCGCCCTCCCGTTCCTTCCGTGCCCGGCCCGCCCTGTGGCTCGGGATGATCGCGCTCTCCACAGCGGTCTGTGCCGTGGCCATCACGATCGGCACCCACAAGTTGCAGCTCGGTCCGGCAGCCATCGTCCTGATGCCCATCCTGTGGACCGTGCTCATTGGCGGATTCCTCGGCGTCCAGAAGTGGAAGCCGATCGGAGGGCGTGCACGTGCGGTGTCCACGCACCTGATGGACGTATCCATCGTTTTCTTCCTGGCAGGCCTCGGGACCCAGATTGGCCCGTCGCTGACGAAGTTCACCGACATTGGCCCCGCGATACTCCTCCAGGAGGTCGGGCACGTGGTCGGCACCGTGATCCTGGCCCTGCCGGTGGCAGTTGCCCTTGGATTGGGCCGTACTGCAATCGGCGCCACCTGGTCGATCGACCGCGAGTCCTACCTGGCCTTCGCCATCCAACGATTCGGCGTCCGTTCCCCCGAGTACCGCGGTGTTTTCGCAGTGTGGGTGCTGGGCAGTGTGTTTGGCGCCGTGTTCATCTCCCTGCTCGCCGGTCTTCTCGGCGGACTGGACTTCTTCGATCCCCGCGCCCTGGCGCTGGGCCTGGGACTGGGTTCCGCTTCCATGATGCTCGGGGGCGTCGGCGCCCTGTCCATCCTCTACCCCGAGATGGCCGGGGAGATCATGGCCCTCGCTGCGCTTTCCAACCTCGTGACCAACATCGTCGGCTTCTACGCCGGCGTCTTTATCGCGCTGCCGATGTGCCAGAAGCTCTACAAGATGTGGTCCCGCATCTTCGGACGGGACGACCTCGGCCGCCGTGTCCGCCACAGTGTTCCCAGTGGCGCGACAGTCGGAGCCCGAGCAGGCCGCACAGGCGCTGCGCTCCCGGGCGGGGCATTGACCGACTCCGATGAGGCGCCTGGCTCGGACACCGTGGACGTCAACGGAATCGAAGAGGATCCCACAGTTGTCCGGACACCCAGGACGTGGCTCATCGCATTCGCCGCGACCGGAGTGGCCGGTTTCTTCCTGAACGCCCTTGGCACCGGTTCAGCACAGCCGTTGGACGTGGTCGGCATCCTCATCCTGCTGGCTCTCACCGCCATCGCGCTGGTGCTCGCGAAGCTCGTCCCGGTTGTTCCGTCCAGCATCTGGGTGCTGGCCCTGGCCACGATTGCCTCCGCAACGTTCCTGCCCATCGGGCCCTTCGTCGCCTCCGCCACGCAGCACATCAGCGTCCTCTTCGCAGGCCTGCCCATGATCGCCCTGATCGGCATGTCACTGGGCCGCGACGTGAAGGCCCTGCGCTCACTGAGCTGGAAGATCATTATCGTCGCCCTGATGACGTTCACGGCGAGCTTCGTCGCCGCGGCAGCGATTGCACAGGTTGCCTTCCACTTCTAGTCCATGGTGCGGTAGGGAAGGCGCCGGTGCCACTGTACCGGAGCCTTCCCCGCCGTCGTGTTCACCAGCCCATCCGAAAGGAATGAATCATGCTCATCACTAACGTCCGCCCCTGGGGCGGGGACAACGTAGACCTCGAGGTTTACGAGGGGCGTATTGCAACCGTTCATCCCGCGGGGACCGGCGACGTGTCAGCTGACGCCGCCGGCGGCACGATCGACGGACGCGGCCGCATCGCCTTCCCCGCTTTCACGGACGTGCACGTCCACCTCGACTCGACCCGGATAGGACTGCCGTTTCGGGAGCACACCGCCTCTCCCGGGGTGTGGAACATGATGTGCAACGACCGGGAAAACTGGCGTGACACGCCCATCCCGTACGCGGATGTGGTGGCAGGAACGCTGGAACGGATGATTGCGCGGGGCACCACACGCGTCCGTTCCTATGCGCAGATCGATGTGGACTGCAAGCTTGAGCGCTTCGAAGCAGTCCTGGCGGCGAAGGAGCGCTTCGCCCACGCGGCCGAGGTAGAAGTCATGGCTTTCCCCCAGGCGGGCCTCCTCCTCGAGGACGGCACTGTGCCGCTCCTTGAGGAGGCCCTCCGTGCGGGGGCGACCACCATCGGCGGCATTGATCCCTGCCAGCTGGACCGCGACCCGGCCCGCCATCTGGACATCGTCTTCGGGCTGGCCGAGAAGTACGGGGTGGACGTTGATATTCACCTGCACGAGCCCGGCCATCTGGGGGTCTTCAGTGCGGAACTCATCTTCGAACGCACCCGCGCACTGGGCATGCAGGGACGCGTCTCGCTTTCCCACGCCTACGATCTGGCCAACGTCCACCCCGATGTGACCGCCCGGATCGTGGAGCAGATGGCCGAGCTGGACGTCGCCTGGGCGACCGTGGCCCCGGCAAGTGGAGGCGCCCAGTTCGACCTGGCCCGGATGACGGAGGCCGGGATCCGCGTTGGTCTGGGCGAGGATGGTCAACGGGATTACTGGAGTCCGTATGGCAATTGCGACATGCTCGACCGCACCTGGCAGCTGGCCTTCACGCACCGGCTGCGCAAGGACCGTCTCATCGAGCACTGCGCGGCGATCGCCACGGTCGGAGGCGCGTCCATCATGGACCGCACCGTCCCGCGGCTCACCAGCCCCGACGACCGGCCGGGCCTGACCCCAGGCGACCGGGCCGACGTCGTCCTGGTAGACGGCGAAACCGTCACCAGCACCGTCATGGACCGCGGCACCGACCGCACCGTCATACACGACGGCAGGCTCGTCGCCGACGGGCTGGCTGTTCTTCCACGCGCAGCCGGGTAATAAACACCGGCCCCATTCGTCATCATCGGTGACCAACACGAAACGAACCGGCGGCAGCCCCGGAGTCCGCCGCCCGGGCCGCGGCCAGCGGTGAAAAGCCGGCTCCCGTTCCGGGTCGTTCGACCCTACGGCTGCATCCCCGGGCGTGCTCAGACTGGTGTGAGAAGGTCCGTGGATCATTCAGGCGATGCCCTCTTCGCGCGCGGGCCGTCAGCACAAGGAGGCCAATCATGGCCAAGATCTACCTTCCCTACGGGACTACCGAGGGGCAGACTGCCAAGATCGCCGAGTACATCGCGGACGTGGTGCGGGCACACGGCCACAGCGCGGACCCGGCGGACATCAAGCAGGCCGGGGACACGATCCCGGACGGGTACGACGCCGTGATCGTTGGCGCGTCGGTCCACCTGGGAAAGCACGAAGACTACGTCCGGGATTTCGTGCGGAAGAACGGTGATGTCCTGACGCGCCTCCCGTCCGCGCTCTTTTCTGTCAGCCTGGCTGCCCACGGGGACGCCGAGAACGCGGAGAGCTACGTCGAGAAATTCGAGCATGAAACGGGCTGGCGGCCTGCTCGGGTGGGACTCTTCGGCGGGGCGCTGCTCTACACGCAGTACGGGTTCCTCAAGCGGCACATGATGAAGAAGATCGCCAGCGACAAAGGCAGCCTGGATACCGACACATCGCAGGATTACGTCTACACCGAGTGGGATGGTGTCAGGCGGTTCGCAGAGGACTTCCTCGGCAGCTTGTGAGCTGATCCCCCGTTCCCGGCGACGCCACTCCCTCGTAGGCGCGCCGTTGCGTTTGGCGCCGTTCCCCTGTCTGGAGGCTAAGACAGTAAGGTCCGGTAGATCCCTGTATGGTCCATGTCGCCGTCGCCGGCCGCGATCATCTCTTCGAACGAACTCTGCAGGCACGCAGCCAACGGAAGGTTTATCCCGTGTGCCGCGGCAATCTCGGCTATGAAGTTGAGGTCTTTGAGCTGGTTCTTCGCAGAACCGCCACCCTCGAAGTCCTGGTCGATCCAGCGGTGTCCCTTTTGCCTTAGGACCTCTGAGTTGGCAAGGCCGCCTGCCAGGGTGGTTTGCACCTTCTCAAGGTCCAATGCGGCAGTGCTTGCGAGGGCCATCGCTTCGGCCAGGGCGTTTACCGTGGCGGCGACGACGATCTGGTTGCACGCCTTCACCGTTGACCCCGCGCCGGTTTTGCCGAAATGAACGGCTGTCGAGCTGTATAGCCCGAAGAGCGGGGTCAAGCGCTCCACGGCCTCGGCCGGTCCGCCAACCATGATGCTCAGCCGGCCCTCTTCAGCACCGATGGTTCCGCCACTGAGGGGTGCGTCCACGACGGTCAGTCCCCAGTTTCGCAGGCAGTCGTCGGCGAACTCCGCGACCGCCACCGGTGACACCGTCCCGTGAATCACCAAGACCGGATGCTCGATGCCGGCGGCCTTCCATCCTGCCAGCAGGCCGTCCTCGCCGGGAAGTAGCGCCGCAACCTGGGGGAGGTCGGGCAATACAGTCAGCACGACTTCGCTTGCGGCCGCGGCCGGGGTGGCTACGACGGTCCCTCCCCCGATCGCGCGGGCCTTTTCCGCTGTGCGGTTCCAGAGAGTAAGCGGAACGTGGCCGGCGAGGATGTTCCGGGCGATCGGGGCCCCCATGGGCCCCGTGCCGATGAGGGCCACGGAGCCGCGGAAGCCGGGCATTTCCTTCTCACTCATTGCGGGTGTTGTCATTCGCTTAGAAGGGGATCAGTCCGGCGAGGGCGGGAAGGAATGTGCTGAACCACGGGACTGCGGCAAGAACGAGGAGCCCGAGGAACACGGCGATGAGGTAGGGCCAGAAGTGCTTGAGGCTCTTCTCGACAGTTTCGTGGGCGGTTGCGCAGGCGACGTAGAAGCCGACGCCGGCTGGCGGTGCGAATGAGCCGATACCCATGGAGATGATCAGTACCATCGCGTACTGCACCGGGTTGACGCCGAAGTCGACGGCGATCGGCAGGAGCAGGGGCGCGAAGATCAGTACCGCGGGGAGGCCTTCAAGGAGCTGGCCCATGATGATCAGCAGGACGATGGTGAACAGCATAAAGAGCAGTGGTGAGTCGCCGAGCCCTGACATGAGGTCGTGGATCTGCTGGGAGACACCTGCAAGCGCGAGGGTCTGGGCCAGCGGCGACGCCGCCGCGATGATAAACAACACCATTCCCGCCGTCGTCGTGGTTTCCCGCAGCGTGTCACCCAGCAGCCGCTTGCTGCCGCGCCGGTAAGCGGCGGCGAGGATGAAGGCGTAGGCGACGGCCACGGACGACACTTCAGTGGGTGTGGCAAAGCCGCTGAGGATTCCCACCACCATGCCCACAGGAAGCAGGAGAGTCGGAATTGCGAAGAAGGTTGCCGATCCGCGTTCACGCCAGCTGGATTTGGGGCTGGCGACGCCGCCCTGTTTGCGGGCGCGGAAGAAGACGAGTGCCATGACGCAGAGGGCCAGGAAGGCGGCGGGAACGAAGCCGGCCAGGAACAGCGTGGTGGTGGAGATGGTGGTGATGGATCCAAGGATCAGGAGCACGATGCTCGGCGGGATGGTTTCGCCCATGATGGCCGAGGCCGACAGGACGGCGACGACTTCTCCACGGGGGTACTTTCGTTCTTCGAGCATGCCGCGCATCGTGGTCCCCACTGCTGCGACGTCGGCCACCTTGGAGCCGGAGATGCCGGAGAAGATGTACATGGTCACGACGACCACCTGGAGCAGGCCGCCGCGCAGGTGCCCGATCAGGGCATCGACTAGCTTGGCCAGCGGGAGGGTCAGGCCGGCGGAGTTCATGACCGTGCCGGCAAGGATAAAGAACGGGATCGCCAGAAGGACGAAGCCCTTAGCCCCGGAAGCCATTCCGATGGGGATGGCGCTGACCTCGGAAATGCCGCCCAGGTAAAGGTAGATCCCGGATGCCAGGGCAAGGACGAATGCGATGGGCAGGCCCAGGAACAGCAGCATGAACAAAAGCAGGAGGACGACGCCGAGCAGGACGTTGGGGGTGGCGTAGTAGAAAAGCGGCTGGGCCACAAGGACGAGAACAATCAGTCCGGCGGCGATTCCCGCAGCAATGAGTGCCGGCCGGCGGTCCTGGCGCCACAGTTTGAGGAGGGCGAACCAGGCGATCAGCACCATGCCGACGGAGAAGGGCAGTGAGACCCAGAAAACGGGCAGCTGCAGGATCGGGGTCTTTTCCTCGATCTGCTGGACAAGGGTGGGAACGAACAGCGCAAATGCGCCTGCGCTCATAATGAACACCAGCCAGTCGACCAGGGCGGCCAGGTAAGGCTTCCAAGTGGCGGGGAGGCGCATGATGAGGGCCTGGACGGACATGTGCGCGCCCTTGGGGTACGCGATGGCGCCGCCGATGAAAGCGATGGTCAGCAGCGCGATCTCGGAGACTTCCTGGGTCCAGAGCACGGAATCGCCGGTGATCACCCTCACCATGATGTTCAGCAGGATCACGACGAGCTCCGCGAGGATGGCAGCGCCCACAACCCATTCAAGCGTTTTGTCGAGCCACAGGGCACCGCTCCAACGCGGGGGTACATGGCCGTGGTGGAGTATCTCTTCCGCGTCCGAGGGGAGGACCTCCTCGAGTTCCTCGGGCGTAGTGATGTTTTTCATGGGCTTCCAGACTGTCGACATTGAGAGTGGGACTTTTCCTTGCGGGTGGCCCGGGGAGCATTCGGCTCCCCGGGCCGGCGGGGGCTACTTGGTGGTGGTGAAAGCGATGGCCTGGTCGAAGAAGTCCTTGCCGATCAGCTGGGAGAAGGTCGGGTAAAGGCTCTTGGAAGCCGCTTTGAATTCCTCCAGACCGGAGGCGCTGAGCTCGTTGGATTTCATGCCCTTGGCGGTGAGTTCCTCGAGCTGCTTCTTGGACTGCTCGGCGTCGTAACCGGTCTTAAAGGTGGCGGTTTCCTCAGAGGCGTCCGTGAGGGCCTTCTTCTGCTCATCGGTGAGGGTGTCCCACTTCTTCGAGGAGAGGGCGAGTACCCAGGCGTCGTTGATGTGGTTGGTCATCGAAATGTACTTCTGGACTTCGGAGAACTTGTTCGTCCACGGCACCTCAATCGGGTTTTCCTGGCCGTTGATCGTTCCGGTCTGCAGACCGGTGAAGACCTCAGAGAATGCCATGGTGGTGGGGCTGGCGCCGAGCTTGCTGAAGTAGTCGGTCCACAACGGGTTGCCTGGAACCCTGATCTTTAGTCCCTTCAGATCCGAGGGCTGTTCGATGGGGCGAACGGAGTTCGTAATTTCCCGGCCGGTCCGGGTGAGGAAGGAAAGCGCGACCGTGTCTTTGGCGGCAAGCTTTTCCTTCAGCGCCTGGCCCGGCTTTCCTGCCAGGAACGCCGCTTCCTCGGTGGTGTCTTTGAAGAGGAACGGAATGCTGATGGCGTTCATTTCAGGTACGACGGCTGCGTAGACGGACGTCGACAGGATAAGTGCATCGAGGGAACCGCCCTGCAGGCGTGTCACAGCCGCGTTCTGGTCTCCACTGAAGCTCGTTCCGTTGGGGACAACGGTGACAGTCACGGACCCGTTGGACGTCTTCTTGACCTGGTCGGCGAAATGCTGGGCCGAGACACCGACGGAGGACGTGAGCGGATCGGGGATGGAGAGCTGGATCTTGGCCACCGGCGCTCCAGTCCCGCCGGAGGCCCCTGAGGCACATCCGGCGAGGACTGAGGCGGCGAGGGTGCATGCCAGCACTCCGGTGAGGGCGCGGGTCTTGGATTTCATGTGATGCCTTTCTTCATTGGAAGGAGTCTTGTTCCGGAGGCGTGAACGTCATCGGCCGAAGTTCATTGCCGCGCCCGGTTTGGTGCGGGAGGGTCAGGCGTTGATTGCGAATTCCGCGACGAGCGCTTCGGTTTCCCGGCGAACCTCCAGGGCCTGGGCCAGGGAGTCGTCCATGATGACGTCGTCCCAGCCCACGATTCCGCCCTTGGCCACGTCGTTCCGCAGTTCCACGTGGTGGGCCAACGCAACCGGGAGGGCGCCGGTTGCGACGGAGTGCTTGGCCGAAACCAGCTGACCCCAGACCGTGTACCCGCCTTCGCCGTCGAGGAATTCGCCGGCTTTGAGGTTCTTCTTTGCTGTCGCAACAACGTCGCCGAAGAACCCGATCGGCGAACCTGTGGAGATCCCGCGGAGAGCTGCGTTGGCGATGGACATATTCAATTCGAGGCCCACGTAGTGGTAGGGGCGGTAGAGCGCGGCGTACTGGCCGGTGGGGTCCGGGTGCCACGGGTACTCAGTGAAGCAGCCGGAAACGTAGGCGTTGGTGGCCTTGACCACGACGAACACGCCCTCCTGGGTGTTGTGCGGGATCCACGTGCCGTCACGCTTGACGCTGGACATGACGTCAACGGTTCCTTCGTGGGCGAGGACTCCCCCGGCGTCGGCCGGACGGCAGATTGTGGCGATCTCTTCAACGTCCCCCGGCGTAAACGTAAGCCCGGTGTCGGAAGGCACGAGTCCGGCGCCGTTGGCTACGGCGGCCATCTCGATGGAGGCCTTTGTGCCGTCACGGAAGGAGGTGTGCATATTCGGGTTCAGCTGCCCGGAATCGGTGAGTTCCTTGGAGAACTCCCAGTTCTCCCAGACGTTGTCGGGATTCATCTCGTGATAGTGCTCAAGGAACTTTGCGCCCTTGCCGGCACAGACAACATCGAAGCCGCTGGTGCGTGCCCAGTCGACAAGTTCCATGATGAGGGCCGGCTGGTCACCGTAAGCCATCGAATAGACCACACCGGCGGCTTCTGCGCGCCTGGCAAGGGCCGGACCCGCCAGGGCGTCGGCCTCCACCGTGACCATGATGATGTGCTTCTTCGTCTCGATGGCACGCAGTGCATGCTTCACTCCGACGATGGGGTTGCCCGTCGCTTCGACAATGACGTCGATATCTACATCAAAGAGCTCGTCCGCGTTGGCCACGATGGTCGTGGAGCGGTCCCTGAGGGCGGTAGCGATGTCCGGCGCGATCTGGTTCTTGGGCCAACCCACAAGCTCGAATGCCCCTTCGGCGCGCTTGACGTTGATGTCGGCGATAGCGACGACATGGATTCCCGGGATGTTGTTTGCCTGAGCCAGGTACATGGTGCCGTAGCGGCCGGCTCCGATGAGTCCGACTCGGATCGGACGGCCATCCTGCTCGCGGTCGCTAAGAAGCTTGTGGAGGTTCATGGGGATCTCTCTGATTGGCGTTCCGCGTCGAGAAGGGCCCTCCACCGGAGGGGCGGAGCAACTTCTTCGTCGCAAATAGGAATTTTAGGACCGGAGTGGAACCGGTTCCACTTTTGTACCAGTCAGTGATAGGCTGTGTCAACAGTCACACCGGAACGCAAACGAAGGTTTCTCAGCGAGCATCCCAGGGCCAACGAAACAGCTCTTAGTGATCGCACGCCAGGCCAGGACCCTCACCGAGGAGGAGAAGTGAAGAAGGCGCCAACAATTCGCGATGTCGCGTCGGCGGCCGGAGTTTCAGTCTCGGTGGTGTCCCGCGTACTGAATCCGGACTCAGGCCCGGTCGCGCCGGCCAAGCGCGAAACGGTGTTGCGGGTCATTGATGAACTCGGGTACCGGCCCCGCGCCGCCGCCCGTGAACTCAGCGTCGGCCATACCCCCACCATTGGCCTGGTGGTGGCAGACCTGGCCAACCCCTTTTTTGCGCACCTAGCCGACCGCGTTGTCTGGGAGGCCCGCAGCCACGGCGTTCAGGTGATGGTGATGACCACCCAGGAAGACCCCCACCTCGAAGCCGACAGCCTGGACACACTCCTTGACCGCTCAGTGGGAGGGGTCATTGCCACGCCCACCGGAGCAAACATTGAGAAGTGGGCACGCCTCCAGTCCCTGGGTGTGAATGTTGTCTTCGTCGACCGCACCATTCCGGAACTCGAAGACGTGGACCTGGTGAGCATCGAAAACGTAGATTCGGCCCGACGCGCCACCGAACACATGCTCGGCCTCGGACACAGGCGTATTGGCCTCATTACCGGGCCCGTCAGCACCTCGACGGGGCGGTCCAGGATCGAGGGCTACAAAGCCGCGCACAACAACTTTTCGATCAGCGTGGACCCCCAGCTCATCCGGGATGTAGCGTTCCGGGGAGACGGCGGGGGTGACGCCGTCGGGTCTCTTCTGGCCCTGCCGGACCGCCCCACGGCGCTCATTGTGGCCAACACCGCCCAGGTTCTGAGCTCCGTCCGACGCCTTGTCCAGATCGGCGTGCGGATACCTGACGATCTGTCGGTCATTGTCTTTGACGACAACCCCTGGACAGAACTGACCAACCCGCCGTTGAGCGTGATCCGTCAGCCGATCGACATGCTCGCGGTGCACTCGTTGGAGCTGGTTCTGGGCAGGATGCAGGGACGGCTCCCTGCGGCTCCCCGCACGATTGAAGTTAAGGCCGACTTTGTCCCACGCAGCAGTTGCTCACCTCTCGCCCTCTCCCCTATCAGCTAAGGAAATTTCATGACTGTCATTGTCACCGCAGAATTCACTCCCAAAGAGGGCGCCTACGACCAGGTGGTCGCCGCGCTCTCCCCCGCCATTGCAGAGGTGCACGAAGAACCCGGCTGCCTGCTGTACGCCATCCATGAATCGCCGACCGGCCAGATCATGATGATTGAAAAGTGGGAAAGCGCCGAGCTGCTCGATGCCCACGGCGCCGGCGATGCCGTCAAACGGCTCAACGCCTCGCTCGAGGGTCTTCTGGAGAAACCGGTGGATGTCACGCGACTGGTGCCGATCCCCGCCGGGACTCCCCACCAGGGCGAACTCTAAGCAGTACCCGATACGGGCAGCGGACGACGGCGGGACTTCCCGCCGCTCCGATTGCGTTTGATCTGGGGAATGTCCCCCCGAAACGAGAGGTCCGCCGGCTATTCCGGCAGGCGGCCGACGTCGCTGACGGGTCCCTTACGGCGCCGCCGCAGCTGTTGACCCGGCACCGACGGCGGGCCTGCCAACGGGAGGTCTTCCCGCCGTCGTCCGGCCAGCTCGCTAAACCGGTCGACAGCCTGCTGGGCCGCCGCCTGCAAGTCCGGAACCAGGGAAGCGGCCCGGGCATAGGTGCCAACTGCGGTTAGGGCTTCGGTTAGCAGCCGGAGGGGAATCTCCCCGGATGCGCCACCGCCCTGCATCAGTACGGCCCCGCGATCAGCCGCCAGCGTGTCAGCCATGGTGCCCACGGTGATGCGCTGCCACACGTCAGGGATGCTCTCCACGCTCACCAGACTTTCGCGCAGCGGCCATGTTGCGATGAATCGGGCAAGCCACGCCTTGTGCCGCTTTTTGTGCCGCCATTCCTGCCAATGCGGGTAGAAGCTGAAGACGATTGCGAACGGCGCGATGATTCCCAGCAACACAAGCGCCCAGTCCGCTTCCCCTTGGTAGGGCCCGTCTGCCGCGTCGCTGTAGACGGACCACATCACGCCGGCGGCGATGCACGACAGAATCCACGTGACGCCCAAGACATCCCGGATGCGTTTCTGTGATCTGGTGGCGTACTGGACGGGGGCCGGTTCGGAGACGATGAGAGCTTCAGCCGCAGTGAGCCCGGTGTTCAGCAGTTTGGATGTCCCGGCATCCTGCAAACCCGACGGGTGCGGCACTTCCAGGTACACCGGCGGTAGTCCCTGCGTTTCCTGGGCAGGCACAGCAGTTCCCTCGTCCACGTCTCCCCCAATAAGGCCGTCCGGCTAGGACTCTTGAGTATAAGGGCCGCCCCGGGCAGTCCTCGGCATTCGCCACCGGTGGTTGCCTGGGCAGCGGGCAGGACCGTGCACGGGTGATCCTATGCCGCGATGAATTGTGCCCAGTCAGGGAAGGGGTCGGCGGGTAGTGGTGGCCCGGTCTCGCCGGGACCGGGGGCACCGGCACGTATGTCCGGCCAGTCGGGTGGTTCCCACTGGGGGTCTTCGCCTGCGGGGTTGCCCTCGGCGCCGGCGGGTATGTCCGGCCAGTGGGGTGGTTCCCATTCCGGTACCCACTCCGGGTCGTCGTCCTCCACCGCGGGGTTTTCGCCCGCGGGCTCCGCGCCGGCGGGTATGTCGGGCCAGTGTGGTGGTTCCCAGTCCTGTTGTTCGCTGGGGTAGGAGCGTCCTGCGGGTGAGATCCAGCCCGGTGGCTGGTCCCGGGTGGCCCCGACCGGCGTCCATGCTGTGGTGTGTTTGAGCCGGTGGTGCTTCGGGCATGGCTGGCCCAGGTTGGTGATACCGGTGCCGCCACCTGCGGACCAGGCCAGCAGGTGGTCCGCTTCGTTATCCAGGGAGTGGTTGTTGCAGCCGGGAAACGGGCACCGGCCGTCCCGAAGCCGCAGCCATTGGCGCATCGCTTTCGGAACCGGGTATCTGCTGCGTCCGATCTCCAGCGGCGCCCCGCTGCGCGGGTCGGTCAGCACACGCAGGAACGATCCGGCGCCCTCGCCGAGAAGCCGTCGGGCCATGGACGGCGGAACAGGACCATACCCGTCCAGGGTGGCCGGTTCCGTCCCCGCGCCCAGCAGCGACACCACCGGGACGGTCACCAACACCTGCGCCTTCGGCGACGGAACACCCTCGGCAACGCCGGCGATGAGCCAGTCAGCGGCGACGTCCGCACGGAGCTGGGTCAGGGTCCGGGATTCGGCCGGGCCCTGCAGGGCACGCGCCGCGTCCGTGGCACGGGCCCACACCCCCGCTGCCACGTCCGCACTCACATAGGCCGAGAGCCAGGCCATCCCGTCCCGGTCCGGGGCATAGTCCAGCCGGCGGTCCTCCACGGCCTTGCGGTGGCGTGCTTCGAGGCTGACCGGATGGTGCCGCTCACGCCAGCTGCGCGCCTTGGCCCGGAACCTGCCCGGCACCAGCTGCCCGGCCGGGCAGCCCCGCGCAGCAAAGGGAGCCCCGGGGTCCAGGAAATGAGCCTCCAGGGCAGCAGCCGCGACCGGGTCCAGACCGGATGTTTCATCACACATGATGCGCGCGTGCTGCCACGAAATGCCCCCAGCCCGCAGCGCGGACAGCGTCAGCGGCAACCCGGTACTCAGAAGGGCTGACTCCGCCAGGAACGCCGCTGCCGACCGTTCACCCACCGTCAGGACACAGGCCACCTCCGCCGTGACCGCCATCTCCTGCGCGGTGCGCTCCCGCGGGGAAACGGCCGGGGCCGCCAAGGCCGCGGCAGCGCGGACGTACCCGGCGGCGAAGTGCACCTTCACCGCGGCCAGCATGGCCTCCAGGCCACCCACCCCCGCCAGGCCGTCCAGGCACGCGTCCGCCTCGTCCCGCAAAGGATCAGCACCAGACGAGGCCAGGTTCCCGGCGCCGTTCCCGGCCCCGCGGCCGGCACACGCAGCCAACGCAGCAAGGGAAGCCCCCATGGCCTCCAACGTCTCCGCAACCGCCTTGCCGTCCATACCCACAGCATGACAGCAGGCTCTGACAATTAACGCGGGAGTTGCAGGCAAAGTCAGCCTTCCAGGACCTGCCTGATCCCGAACTCCCCCACGGCGAACATCCGCGGATTATCGTCGGAGTTGCTCAGCATGGCGGTGGACAGGATGAGAGCCCAGCCCCGGGCCCTCATCCAGGTGTCCCATTCCACTGCGGGGCCAAAGGCGTCCGTGAAGCGGCGGCGGGCGCCGGCGTCGAACATCAGCCACCCCACCGCGAGGTCGACAGCCGGGTCCCCCGCCCCGACGTCGCCGAAATCGATGACGCCGGCCAGCGAGCCGTCCTCCGCCAGCAGGATATTGCCCGGGTGAAGGTCGCCGTGGAGCATCATCGCCGGGCCGTCCCAGGCTCTAGCGGCACACGCCTGCGCCCACACCTCCTTCAGTGCTGCCGCCTGCGGGTAGCGTCCGCGGTCCGCGAGCCGTTCCACCACCGCAGAGGTACGGTCCGTCAGCGGCACGCCGCGGAAAGGATTCACCGGGACGCCGGTTTCGGCGGGCACGTGGAGGGACAGGAGGAACTCGGCCAGGCCCTCGGCGGCCGGCCCGCGGTCTGCAAGGCCGGCGTCGGCAGCGGCGGCTCCGGGGACCCACCGCACGATGCTCCACGGCCAAGGAAAGTCCAACGTCGGCCGGCCGGCATGGACAGGGACAGGAACCGCAAACGGGGAGCGTCGGGCTATGCCGGGAAGGTAACGCAGCTCATGCAGTATCAGGGAAACCGCCTCCGGCCTGCGTGGCAGCCGGACGGCCAGGTCGTCGCCGAGCCGGAAAGTCGCGTTGTCCCAGCCATTCGCCACCCGCTCCAACGGACGATCGCCGAGGTCGGGCCGCTGGTCCCGGACGAGGCCCTGGACGACGGCGTCACTCACTTCCACCGTGGCTGGTGGCATTCCCGCCATTCAAGGTTCCGCCTTCCTTGTTCCTGCGTCTAAATGTTCCGGCGAGGTATCCGGCCCCTTCCATTGTCAGGTACGGACGTTACGGTCCTCCTTGGGGGCGCACTGCCAAGCGGACGACGGCGGGACGTCCCGCCGTCGTCCGCTTGCGTTTGAAAACGGGCAACGTTCTTACGGCGCCGGATCGGAGAACAGGCGGATCAGCCCGTCGATTTCGCGTGCTGCCTCGGTGGGATGCCGGAAATGCTGATGCGGTTCAATGTTGTAGAAGGTGCGGCGTCCCACCCGGGTGCGGTGCAGGTATCCGCCGCTTTCAAGGTCTTTGAGGATCTGGAGGGCCGCCCGCGGCGTGATGCCCACCCGGTCGGCGATGTCCGCCACACGCATTTCGGGGTCCGCCGCCACGGCCAGCAGCACGTGCCCGTGGTTGGTGAGGAAGGTCCACCCGGCCCGCCCGGAAGCGGGCAGGCCGGGGCGGGATGCTTCCTCCGGGTTCACGTCCGGACCGATTTCTTACCGGGACGCCGCCACAACGGTTCCAGCGCTTCGATCTCCTCGGCTGAGGCGGTTCCGAAGGGCGGGTTCTGCGGTGCGGGGAGCGCGTGACGTGCCTGCCCGCGGGTGACCCAGAGGCTTGCCGCGATGGATACGCCGAGGATTGTGGCGATGACGGCGAGCGACACCGGGGTGGGGATGTAGTAGATGTCGATCTTGAGGAGCATCTTGATGCCGACCCAGATCAGGACGAGTGCCAGGCCGATCTTGAGGTAGATGAACCGGTGGATCAGGTCGGCCAGGAGGAAGTACATGGCCCGGAGTCCCAGGATGGCGAAGGCGTTGGCGGTGAAGACGAGGAATACTTCGTCGGTGACCGCGAAGATTGCCGGAATGGAGTCAACCGCGAAGATGATGTCGGTGACTTCAACCAGCACCAGGACGGCCAGCAACGGGGTGGCGAGGAGGGCGCCGCGCTTGCGGATCAGGAACCGCTGGCCGTGGAAGTCCTCGGTCATGGGCACCCGTCGGCGGAAGAGCGCCAGCGCCTTGGATTTCTCCGGGTCCAGGTGCTCGTTGCGGTGGCGAATCATCTGGTAGCCGGTGTAGAGCAGGAAGGCCGCGAAGAGGTACAGCACCCATCCGGCGCTGGCGATGATCGCGGAGCCGGCCGCGATGAAGATGCCGCGGAACACCAGCGCGCCCAGCACACCGAAGAACAGGACGCGGTGCTGGTACTCCCGGGGCACCGCGAAGTACGTGAAGATGATGGCCCAGATGAACACGTTGTCCACGGCCAGGGACTTCTCGATCAGGTATCCGGCGAAGTACTGCTGGCCGAACTCGGCCCCGTAGATCCGCCATACCAGCGCACCGAAACCAATTCCGAAGGCAACCCAGACAGCCGACCACAGGGCCGCCTCCCGGACACCGATCACATGTGCCTTGCGGTGCGCGAAAAGGTCCACAGCCAGCATGAGGACAATGAAGCCAAGAACGGCCAACCAGGCCCATAGGGGAACGTTCATCAGACAAAACCCGCTTCCAGTCAGTTCAACCAACTGGAGGTCTTTCCCGGTCCTCTGGGGACCTGTCCCGCCGGGCCGTTCAGGGACGGCCGGACTGACGACGGAACATTCAGGGGATACTCCCCTCCGTACGAAATAGTGAAACATATTTCACCTGTTACGGCAATGGGTGAGCGGGCGGCTTTCAGGCCGGGGGACGCGGCTCGACGTGGAGGGTTTCCAGATAGTCCTCGTCGTACTTGTCGTCCCGGACGTCGTCATTTGGGAAACCACCGGGAAGGCTGCCCTGAATGAGGCCGGCCAGAAGGACGTGCTCAAGCCGCACCTCGGTGTTCATAGCGGTTGCCTGGACGGTTCCCGTGGCCGTACCCGGTATTTTTGCGTTGGCCATCTCATCGATGCCGGCCACGCTGGCTGCGACCAGGAAGAACGCCGCGACGGCGGCCAGCCCGCGAACTGTTCTCCTTCTCCATGCGCTCATACCCTGATCGTCGTCCACCCGCATTGGAACAAGTCACCGATTGCCTATGGGCAGGCTGTGAAAGCCAGTAGGCGAACGACGGCGGGCGGACGACGGCGGGGGTCCCGCCGTCGTGGTTTGACGGTCGTGGTTTGACGGGAGGGCTCGCAGTTGTTCACAGTAAGTCAGTGCTCTTGAACGTTGAACAAAGCGCCCCGGGCACTCCCGCCCCCGGCACCCGGCCGCGGAGGCGGCAGATCGCGGCCCTCCTCGGTTTCTTGGCGGCGTCCTGTGCGGTGTCGCTGCTGGGCTCCCTGCCGATCAGGATGAACAGTGCCTGGTACGCGGCCGCGGACAAGGCACCGTGGACCCCGCCGGGGTGGATGTTCGGCTCGGTCTGGCTGGTGCTATACGCCGCCATGGCGGTGGCGGCATGGCTGGTGTGGCGTCAGCAGCGGCACCCGCGCCGGCCGGCGCTCAAGGTCTATGGCAGCCTGCTGCTGCTGAACCTGTCGTGGCCGCTGATGTTTTTCGGCATGTATCCGATGATGGGCACCGCAGCCCTGTGGCTGGCGCTGCTGGTGATCGCGGCGCACGCGGTGATTGCGACCCTCGCCGTGCTGCACTTCGGGCCGATCAGTACGACGGCGGGGGTACTGATGCTGCCCTACGTTTCGTGGCTGGTGTTCTCGGGCAGCCTGAACCTGTACGCGGCCCTGAACAACTAGGGTTCGCCTCCCGTTTCGGATGCTGGCTGTTATAGGGTCTGGCGGTATGGCATTGCAACTCGTTCAGGTGAATTTCAAGGCTCGGGATGACGCAGCGATCGGCCGGTTCTGGGCGGAGGCACTCGGCTGGGGTGTTTCCAGCGAGGGACCCGGCGTGACCAATGTTGAACCCGTGGGCTTCGTCTGGCCGGACCCCGTCGCCGTCTGCGTGGATGTGGTCACCGTCCCGGACCCCGAAACGGTCAACTACCGCGCGCACCTCGATCTCGCCACCACCTCCGCGGCCCACCAGGCGGAGCTGGTCGCCCGGCTGAAGGAGCTCGGTGCGACGCCCGCCGACGTGGGCCAGGGTGATGTGCCGTGGACGGCCATGGCCGACCCGGAGGGCAACCTGTTCCGCGTGCTGGAACCCCGGTCGATCTACCGGGACACCGGGCCGATAGCCGCCGTGGTGGTCAACTGCGCGGACCCGCGGGCCATGGCCCGGTTCTGGGGCGAGGCGATGGACTGGACCCTGCATGAGGTGACCGACGATCACGCCAGGCTGCGATCCGCCAAGGGTGTGGGGCCGTATCTTGAGTTCCTTCGCGAGCCAGTTTTGAAGACCGTCTGCGGCCGCGTCCATCTCGACCTGATGCCATACCCCGGTGATGACCAAGCGGCCGAGGTGGCCCGGCTGCGGGCTCTGGGCGCCACTGACGCCGACGTCGGCCAGGGCGATGTGCCGTGGGTGTGCCTCGCCGACTCAGAGGGCAACGAGTTCTGCGTCCTCGCACCGCGTTGAGGCGCGGTGGCTCGGCTGGCGATGCTGGTGCGAACTCCCGGAGCCCGAACTAAGCGGCGCCACCCGCCACCCAGGAAGCGGGCGACGGCGGAAACCTCCCGCCGTCGCCCGCGCTCGTTCGGTGCATAATGCAGCCGAGCGCCTAACCCGCGACGTTAAGTCTCGGAACACGGACAATCACTGGCCCTCGACGGTCAGGAAGTAGTTCGACCTTGAGCCGGGCCCCCTCGTGTCCCAAGGCGCCCCCGGAACCGGCCACCGCGGCTTTTCCGAGTGCGAACTGACCGGCGTCGAGCTCCAAGACAGCCTCTGAGTGCTCATCGGATGAATCCACAAACGCAATGACTTCATCGCCCCTGTCGAGCCATCGGACCCACGGTGCGTCCTCCTTGGCTGCTATGTCCTCTGCCAGCGGCATAGCACCGACCAGGAACTGTTTGGCCGTGGCCATCCAGTGACCGAGGTCAGTCAACGCCTGGCGCTGTATCTCGGGAATGGTTCCGTCGGCTTTGGGCCCCACATTGAGCAGGAAGTGTCCACCCCGGGAGACGACATCAGTCAAATGCCGCGCCAGCTCCTTGCCACTGAGGGACTGCTCCGGGCCTTCCACCTGGTTGTAGCCGAAGGAGAACCCGACACCACGGCAGTTCTCCCACTGCGATTCAGACTCAGACTGCGAGAAGTGCTCGTACTCGCTGGTCGCGTAGTCCTTGTGCGTATCACCCCAGCGGTCATTTACGACGCCCTCCGGGTTGACCGAATAGAAATATTCGAAGAGTCGCCCGAGTCCGTGTTCGCCGAAATGCTTACCGGCATCCGGCCACTCGATGTCATTCCAGAGAACGTGCGGTTTGTACTTATCCACCAGGTCGATGACGTGCTTGTAGGCATACTCCGCGTACCCGGCGTCCTTGGGCCGGGACGAGTCATGGACACTTTCGCTGGTGATGAGCGGCGGGAACGGACGAACGTGCCAATCGAGGCCGCCGGAGTAGTAGAGGCCCAGTTTGAGGCCCTTTGCCTGGACTGCATCTGCAATCTCCCTGATCAGGTCCCTGCCCGGGCCGCGGTGGACGGTATTACGATCCCCCGTCCCTGGTGCGTCCCAGAGAGCGATGCCGTCGTGATGCTTGGTGGTGGGAACAACGTAGTCTGCGCCAGCGAACTGAAAAAGTTCCACCCACTCGGTCGGATCGAACTGCTCGGCCTTCCACTGTTCCAGGAAGGCATCGTAGTCTTCTCCGCCGAAATTCTCCCTGTGGTGCTGCTGGGCGGGGCTTCCGTCGATCCGGATCGTATTGTAATACCACTCAGCGTAGGGGTTGTGTGTGAACCATTCACGGTCGTCGTCGATCGTGCCCAACGCCCCGATCGGTTCAGCCCAGGCAGGGACGGAGTACGCACCCCAGTGGATGAAGATGCCGAACGGGGCGTTTTGGAACCACTCCGGGACGGGCCGCGAAAGCTTCTTCCAGTCGTTATTGTCGACAGTCGAGTTGTTCATTTTGCTCCAATACATGAGGTGTGGGTCGGGTTTCGGGTGGTGGTGCATATTCAGCGTCCGCCGAAGCCGCCCATGCTGACGCCCTTGACGAGCTGGCGCTGCAGGAGGACCACTATCAGCAGACTGGGAATAAC
Source organism: Arthrobacter sp. PvP103 (assembly GCF_017833075.1). NCBI lineage: Bacteria > Bacillati > Actinomycetota > Actinomycetes > Micrococcales > Micrococcaceae > Arthrobacter > Arthrobacter sp. PvP103. The sequence continues at coordinate 1,806,165 of NZ_JAFIBQ010000001.1, forward strand.
GGCCACCGTGGCTGCCGCCATAAGCGGACCCCAGTCGGTGCCGCGCTCTCCTGAAAACATGGAAAGGCCCAGCGGGATGGTGGCCTGGGAGACGTCATTGATGACGACCAGGGGCCAGAGGAAGCTGCTCCAGTAGTCGATGAAGCTGAAGACCGCGACGACGGCAAGTGGCGCACGGACCAAAGGCAGAATGACGCTCCAAAGAATTCGGATCGAGCCTGCGCCGTCGATCCTGGCCGCTTCCTCGAACTCAATGGGCAGCGCGAGTAGGAACTGCCGGATAAGGAATGCCCCGAAGGCTCCGAAGGCAAAGGGCACGATCAGCGCGGGCAACGAGTTAACCATGTCGAGCTTGTTCATCATGATGTAGAGGGGAATCACTAACACTTCCTGGGGCAATACCAACGTGCCCAGGAAAACGAGGAACAGCTTGTCCCGGTGCTTGAACTGCAAGCGGGCGAAGGCGTAGGCGGAAAGCAACGACACGACGGTTGTCAGCAGGGCACCGGCCGTGGCCACGAGGAAACTGTTCAGGATGATGCGCCCGAAGGGAATGGCCGTCCACGCCGTCACGTAATTGGACCACTCCACGCGGGAGGCGAAAAAGCTTGAACCGGTCGAGAAGATTTCGGAGGTCGGCTTCAGCGAGGAAGCAAACATCCAAATGAAGGGAAAGAAGAAGACGGCCCCGACGAGGACCACCCCTACCCGACTAAAGACGCGTCCGGCGGGAAACCTCTTGCGCCGGTTTTTCCTGGGTTGCTGGTCCGGAGTCCGATCTGCTGCCCGCGGAACGAGAATCTCAGTTGTCATAATTGACCCACTTCTTCTGCTGCGCGAACTGGAGCGCCGTAATTAACATGACGATCACGAACAGTGCCCAGGCCAAGGCGGAGGCGTAGCCCAGCTTGTCGAAGGAAAAGCCGTTGCGGTAGAGGTACAAGACAATGGTGTTCGTGGAGTCACCGGGGCCGCCGAGCGTGAGGAGGTACGGCTGGGTGAAAACCTTGAACGAGCCGATGATGGTCATCACCGTGCAGAAGAATAGCGACGGCGAGAGCATGGGAAGCACCACACGGAAGAATCGTTGCCAGGCTCCCGCCCCGTCGATCCGCGCGGCTTCGAGCAGGTTCGGCGAGATGCCGCTTAGCCCGGCCCCGAGCACGATGATGTTGTAGCCGATTCCCTGCCAGACGGACATTGCTATCAGGGATCCCATGGCAAGGTGACTGTCGCTGAGCCATGAAGGCCCTTGAATTCCCAAGGTTGCCAGGAAGCTGTTCACCGCCCCGTCGTCCGTCAGCATCAGCCGCCAAACCAAGGCGTTCGCCACCATGGGAGTCACTACGGGGACAAAGAACAGGACCCGGAAGAACGGCCCCCAGCTGCCGAGGTTGTGCACCCAAGTCGCCAGGGCGAGCGCCACAACGAGGTTGAGCACCGTGTAGCAAAAAGCAAAGAACATGGTATTGCCAAGCACCGTCCAGAACACAGGGTCGGTGGTCAGCATCCGCACGTAATTGTCCAGACCCACAAATTCCGGTGTCCCGAAAAGGGGCCAGTCGAACAGGCTGATAACCAGCGAAGCGATCAGGGGCAACACAATGAAGATGAGGAAACCGAGCATTCCCGGCGCCAGGTAAGCGGCGGCAACGCGTCCGTGACCCATGCTTCGTATGGGCACCTTCCGGTCTGTAACAGCTGTTGGAGGTATGGCAGTCATCGTTGACCTATTCCATCAATCGTGCGGGCGGGCTCCTTGGCAGAAGCCCGCCCTGGGGATTTACTTAGCTGAGCTCATGATGGTGCTGAGGATCTCCTCGGCAGACTTGGTGCCGCGGAACCCCTGCCCTGAGTACTGCGTGAAAGATGTCTCCACCTGGTTCCAGGTTGGCGTGGTCACCAACGGCTTGCCGCTCTGCAAAAGGGCCTTGACAGTAGCGACGTCGGAGGCCGGCTTGTTTCCCGCCCAATCCTGGACCGCCGATTCAATGGACGGAACGGTGCCGCGGGCAGCCCCAACGGCGCCCACAACCTCTGCGGTGGTGATCTTCATGATGTTTTTGAAGGCCGCTTCTTTGTCCTTGCACGAAGCAGCTATGGCGAAGCCTGAACCCTGGATCATGCCTACGCTCTTACCGGAGTCCGACGGAATAACGGCGATGCCTACTTTGCCCTTGGTCTTGGTGGTCAAGGAGTCGTACATCCAAGGACCGTCAATGATCATCGCGGCTTTTCCACTCATGAACTGCTGCTCCGCTACGTCAAGGGCATCCGAGGCTTGCGGTGCGCCGGCTACCTGTTCCTTGGCTGAAAGATCAAAGGCAAACTGCTGTGCGTCCACGAGGCCCTGGTTGGTCAGATCAAGGTTTCCATCCTTAACCGGCTCGTGTCCGTTGGCGAAGGCCAACGGCAGGCCCGGACCTGCCACAAAACCGGGCGGCACTGCCAGACCGGCACCGCCGTCCTTAGTCACCGCCTTCAGGTCCGCGAGGAACTGGCTGGTGGTATAGCTGGCGCCTGGCTCTTTCACGCCGGCCGCGGCCAGCAGGTCCTTGTTGTAGTACAAAACCGTAGGCTCGGCGTCATACGGGATGCCGCGCAGCGTCCCGTCAACCGTCATCCCGTCCATCATTGCCTTGTTGTAGACAGATATGTCCAGGTTGTTGCTCTTGACCAGGTCATCCAATGGCACTGTCAGGTCTTTTAGCTCCTGCATCCGCGCTGCTTGACTCGTGATGATGCAGGGGGCACCAGAGCTGGAGAGGCGGGTCTTGACCTTCGTCCAGTAATCCGTGAAGCTCGGTCCCTCCAACGCCAGGTTGAACCCGGGATCCTTTTTCTTCGCCGCATCCACGAACGCCTGCCACTGGGCCCGGTCGTTCTCGTTTGAAATCCACGTATACATCGAGGAAGCCTCATTGCCGTTCTCCGATGATGAGGTGGCTCCGGAGCCACAGGCTGTCAGGGCAGTAGCGGCAACAGCTGCAGCCGCAATCGCGGTGAGCAGCCTGGCGTAAGCGCGGGTTTGCGACACGATGGATGTCCTTTCATCTCTTGGGGACAAAGGCGGTTGCCGGGCGACGTCCTCGTGGCCTGACGGATGTGATACACGCAACCTTTGTCGCTCCAGAATGTCCCCCTGATTTGGGGAAGTCAAGAGAAAAAGCCAAATACATCCGATCTTTCTCATCACTCATCAGTCAAAAGCAGCAGTTCTTCCCCTAAAAGAGTCATGTCGGCCATACAACATCAGACGAATGTGCTGTTGCCTTCAACTGGACTTTCTTCGTCGAACCGCCCCTGCTGGAGGGCTTCGTCCAAAACGGGGGAAGGGATGGCACTGACATAGTCCTCCACCGCATAAAGATGGTTTGCCATCCGGGTCCTGGCGCGCTCCGCATCATGGCGTCTCAATGCGTCGAGGATTCCCAGGTGTTCGCGATGCGTCGCCAGCAACCCCTCATGGTCGTGGATGGACCGCCACATACGGCCGCGGATCGTCTTCGTGGAGACTGTCTCGATCAGGGCGGCCAGCACATGGTTGCGGGAAGCGCTGGCTATCAGCCTGTGGAACTCGATATCGCATTGCATCGCCGCGTTATGGTCAACAGGAGTCCCGCCGATCGCATCGTGCGCACGTTGAAGGACCTGCTCCGCGACCTGAAGTTCCTCCTCGCTAATGGAAGAAGCCGCGGCAGAAGCGGCCTCCGTTTCCAGTGCCCGGCGGACGGTGTGCACCTGATTGGCCCGCTCACCGTCCTGCAGACCCACCCAGAACTCCATAGCCGTCAGCAAGGCGGCTGGCTCCAATTTGGTGACAAACGTGCCGGCGCCCTGGCGGGTCTCCAGGATTCCCATCGTGGACAGTGCCCTGACTCCCTCCCGAAGGGACCCCCGGGACACCTGGAGTTCTGCCGCAAGGTCCTTCTCGATAGGCAGGCGATCCCCTGGTTTGAGCCTGCGGGTGGAGAGCATTTGCTTTACGCCGGAGATGACGACGTCTGTCTGGGACATCGGAAGGTTGTCCATCCGGTCCGCCTTTCTCGAAACATCAGGGTTCCGCTGATTTTAGCCGGGAACCCAGGTCATCTGATGTATTGCTTGGAAAAAGCCTCCTACTACTATATTCTCATCAAATATCCCCAAATACATCAGATGATGCTCGCCAACGTCGCTAGAGCGTCAGCTGCCTCGCTTAACCTGGAGGACTTACCTTGCCAAACATCACCGGATACGACGTTTACGACGTGCGGTTTCCCACCTCGTTGACCGCTGACGGTTCAGATGCCATGAACCACGACGCCGATTACTCCGCCGCGTACATCGTCCTGAGGACGGAGGATCCCGCCGTTTACGGCTGCGGATTCACCTTCACAATAGGACGGGGCAATGAGATCTGCGCCGCGGCCATGGAGCTGCGCGCGCGCCCCCTGGTCGGACTCGACGTCGCGGATGTCTGCCAGGACCTCGGGAAGACCTACCGGAGCTTGAAGCAGGACTCACAGTTGCGGTGGCTCGGACCGGACAAAGGTGTGGAACACCTTGCACTAGGAGCGGTAATGAACGCGGTGTGGGACCTGGCCGCGCGGCGTGCCGGAAAGCCGCTGTGGCGGCTGCTCGTGGACATGTCCCCGGAGCAGATCGTCGACGCCGCGGACCTGACGTATTTGTCGGATGCGCTGACGCGGGATGAGGCCCTCGGAATCCTTGCCGGCCTCTACCCCACAAGGAACCACCGCCTCGAACAAATGATGAGTGAAGGCTATCCCTGCTACACCACCTCCGCGGGATGGCTGGGCTACTCCGACGAAAAGCTGCGCCGCTTGTGCCAGGAGGCTGTGGACCAGGGCTACCGCCATATCAAGCTGAAAGTCGGGGCCTCCCTGGAGGACGACATCCGCCGACTTCGCATCGCCCGCGATGTGATCGGGCCGGAGGGCAACCTCATGATCGACGCCAACCAGGTGTGGGACGTTCCCGCGGCGATCGACTGGGTGAAACAACTGGCGGAATTCAACCCCCTTTGGATCGAGGAACCAACAAGCCCCGACGACATCCTCGGGCACGCCGAGATCCGCAGGGCAGTCCAACCCATCGGCGTAGCCACCGGCGAGCACGGCATGAACCGCGTCCTCTTCAAGCAACTCTTCCAAGCCGAGGCCATCGACTACTGCCAGTTGGACGCCTGCCGCCTCGCCAGCGTGAATGAGGTGCTCGCGGTGCAGCTGATGGCCGCCAAATTCGGCATCCCTGTCTGCCCCCACGCAGGGGGCGTCGGGCTCTGTGAACTTGTACAACACCTCTCGATCTTCGACTTCATCGCAGTGTCGGGCGACCTCTCAGGGCGAGTCACCGAGTACGTTGACCACCTGCATGAGCATTTCGTGGATCCCTGCATCATCGCCGACGGCGCCTACGTAGCTCCGATGAATCCGGGCTACTCAGCGGAGATCAAGGAACTAACGCTGCAGGAATATGCCTTCCCTTCGGGCAACTACTGGGCAGGGACCGAAAAGGGCCGGGATGAAGAGGCCCGGAAGTCCGCACGCGTTGTCAGTGGAATGATGTTCGCAACCACACGCGAAGGAGCGGGCGCATGATCAACTACACCCTGACGCACCCCGGGCTGCTTGCAGCGCTAGCGGAGTCAGGCCATGGTTCCCAGATCCTCATCGCGGACGGCAACTATCCGCACAACACCGGAGCCCCCGCTACCGCCACGCGTGTCGCCCTCAATCTGCGTCCCGGGCTGCTCGGCATTGACCAGATCCTTGAGGTCCTTGTCGACGCGGTTCCGATCGAAGCCGCCGCCGTCATGACGCCCCCGGACGGAAACTGGACGGAAGCAGTCAAGGGCTATGAGAAGGCCCTTGGCAAGGACGTCCCCATCACGTCCCACCAGCGTTTTGATTTCTATGACGCAGCCCGATCAGCCGATGTCGCAATCGTCATCGCAAGCGGAGACACCCGTCATTACGCCAATCTCCTGCTGACCATCGGCGTCCGTGCAGAGGCAACCGAGTGATGGGCGGATGCCGTGAAGGTCATTGACTCCCATGTCCACGTTTGGGACCCGACGCTGTTTGACTATACGTGGTTGGCGAACAGCGCGGCTCTGAACAAACCGTTCCTCCCCCAGGACCTTCCGCACACTTCGAACAACACCCGCGGTGCAGTCTTCGTCCAGGCTGACTGCAGGGAAGACCAGGCCCTCAAGGAAGTGGACTGGGTGAGCGCGCTGGCCGCCGACTGGCCTGCACTGTCCGCCGTCGTCGCCTTCGCCCGCCTCGACGGCGGCAACGAACTGGCCCGGGACCTGGAGCAGCTGGCCCAGCGGCCGCTGGTCCGGGGAGTAAGGCACCTCTTCCAAGATCTGGACGACTCCCAAATTCTCGCCCCGCAGATGATTGCCGGCGCCCGGCAGGTGGCTCTCGCAGGGCTCACCTTTGACGCCTGCGTCCGGTCCTGGCAGCTCGGCACCCTGGCGGACTGGGCAAGGGAGGTGCCGGAACTGAGCATCGTATTGGACCATATGGGCAAACCGCCGGTCGCAAAAGGCACCCTCGGCGCCTGGCGTGACTCGATGCGGAAGCTGGCGGGGCTGCCGAACGTCGTCATCAAACTCTCGGGGGCGGGGGCCGAAGCAGCACCCGGCAGGCCCCTTGGAGGCCAGGCACTGCCCTTCATTCAAGAGGCCCTCCAGATTTTCGGGCCGGAACGCTGCATGATCGGAAGCGATTGGCCGGTTTCGATGACGGATCCGGCCGCGTACCAGGGGTGGATCGACCTGGTCATGGACAGCGCTCTCGCGGGGGCCAGCGCCGCTGAACGTGACGGCGTCGCCTGGGCGACCGCCGCCCGCTTCTATCGACTAGACACTCCTGCTTAGCAGGCGTCTCCAAAGATCAGACAAGGATTGACCCAATGCACGCAAATCTCAAGCAAAAACGCACCATTCCGGGAACCGACGTGCAACTGCCGGTACTGGGGTTCGGCGCCGCGCCGATCGGCAACCTCTACCGGGAGGTGCCTGAACAGCAAGCGCTCGACGCCGTCACCGCCGCCTGGGAGGGCGGCATCCGGTACTTCGACACGGCACCCCACTACGGCCTGGGACTCTCTGAGCGCAGGATCGGGGCCGCACTGGCAGGACGCGAGCGCAGCGATTACGTGCTGAGCACCAAAGTTGGCCGGCTCCTGCGACCCAACACCGCCCCGGCAGGGCGGGACAGCGAGGGCTTCGACGTGCCGGACAACCTCGCCCGCGTCCGTGACTACTCGCGGGACGGGGTCCTCCGCTCCATTGAAGAAAGCCTGCAGCGACTCCGCACAGACCGGCTCGACATCGTCTACATCCATGATCCCGATGACTACTGGGAAGAGGCCTTGGAAGGCGCCGTCCCCACGCTCTCCGCCCTGCGGGATGAAGGGATCATCGGCGCCTGGGGCGCCGGCATGAACCAGGCCGAAATGCTGCACCGCTTCGTCGCCGAGACCGACATCGACGTCATCATGCTCGCCGGCCGGTACACGCTCCTTGAACAGGGTGCGGCCAGGGACCTGCTTCCTGCGTGCCTGGAACGGGGCGTTGCCGTTGTGAACGTGGGCGTCTTCAACTCCGGGCTCCTCTCAAAGAACAGGCCCGTACCCGGCGCCACCTACAACTATGAGGCCGCGTCCCGCGAACTGTTGGACAGGGCAAACCGGCTGGCCCGAATCTGTGAATCCCACGGCACAACCCTGCCAACGGCCGCCCTCGCCTACCCGTACCAGCACCCTGCCGTGAGCAGCGTGGTACTTGGCATGCGCACCCCGGAACAGGTGACGCAGAACCTGGACCTCGCAGCGCAGTCCGTGCCCCCGGCCCTCTGGGACGAGCTGCGCGAAACCGGCCTGATCACATAACCGGGCGGCCGCAACGCCCCGCCAACCGAACACACTTGAGAAAGAAGAACCGATGCAATTTGCACGCATAGGTGCGCCCGGCGCCGAAGCCCCCGCCGTCGTGAACGAGAACAAGTACTATTCCCTGCTGCCGGTGACCGCCGATATCGACACGGCCTTCTGGGAGTCGGGCGGCCCCGCACGTGTTGCGGCGGCCCTCGCCGCCGGAGACCTGCCCGAAATCACCCTGGATGGCGCGCGGATCGGTTCCCCCATCGCGCGCCCCTCATCAGTGATCTGCATCGGCATGAACTATGCAGCCCATGCGGCAGAGTCCGGCTCAAAGCCGCCGACGGTCCCCATCATCTTCCACAAGGCGCCCAACACCGTTGCCGGTCCTTACGATCGCGTGGCCATTCCCCGCGGATCAACCAAGACGGACTGGGAAGTGGAGCTCGGCGTCGTCATTGGCAAACGCGCCTCATACCTTGACTCGCCAGATCAAGCCAGGGAGCATATCGGCGGCTTCGTCACCGTCAATGACCTCTCCGAACGGGAGTTCCAGCTGGAGGTCTCCGGGGGCCAATGGTCCAAGGGCAAGAGCTGCGCGGGGTTCTGCCCCACCGGCCCGTTCCTTGTGACGCCCGACGAAGTCGACGCCGGGGACCTTCGGCTGAGGAGCTGGGTGAACGGCGAAGCACGGCAGGATTCATCTACCCGCGATCTAATCTTCGACGTCGAAATGATCATCTACGACCTCAGCCAGTACCTCGTCCTGGAACCGGGGGACTTGGTATGTACCGGCACTCCGGAAGGCGTGGCGCTTTCGGGCCGATTCCCCTACCTCAAGGCGGGAGACGTCGTCGAGATTGAAGTAGCCGGCCTCGGGCGCCAGCGGCAGGAATTTTCGCAATCCTAGTCAGAACGGCCTCGGCCGGGAAGGAAAAACAATGGAGTTTGCAGGACTCAAAGCTGTGGTCACAGGAGGCGCTTCCGGCATCGGCGCGGCAATCGCTGCGCTGCTGAGGGAGAGGGGTGCAGCCGTTGCTGTGCTGGACCTCGAACCCCAGAAGGCCGCTGCGGGCCTCATCGCCCTCCGGTGCGACGTATCGGACGATGCCTCTGTCCGGAGCGCTGTCGAAGAAGCCGCGAAGCTGCTGGGCGGTATCGACATTGTGGCCAACAACGCTGGCATCGGCGCACAAGGCACCATCGAGGACAACGACGACGACGAGTGGCACCGGGCCTTCGACATTAACGTTGTTGGAATGGTCAGGGTTTCCCGTGCAGCCCTCCCGTACCTGCGCCGTTCCAGTTATGCCGCCATCGTGAACACATGCTCGGTTGCTGCCACCGCGGGCCTGCCCCAGCGTGCTCTTTACAGCGCGACAAAGGGCGCGGTGCTTTCGCTCACCCTGAGCATGGCGGCGGACCACCTCCCTGAGGGCATCCGGGTCAACTGCGTCAACCCTGGCACCGCAGATACGCCATGGATCGATCGCCTCCTGTCGGCGGCTCCGGACCCGGCCGCGGAACGCGCCGCGCTTGAGGCGCGCCAACCGCACGGCAGGCTCGTTGCCCCGGAAGAAGTGGCAGCGGCTGTCGTGTATCTGGCCAGCCCCTTGGCCGGATCCACCACGGGTGTGGATTTGGCCGTCGATGGTGGCATGCAGGCCCTAAGACTGCGCCCCCGCACCACCGTCTCGTAGCGGACGGCGGCGGGACCGCCCGCCGTCGCCCCGCGGTGAGGCGCGGACTCCCCCTCCGTCGTCCGCGGACAGCACTACAAGGTTGCGGCTTCTTCCTCCGCCAGTCTGATCAGGCGGAGTTCGTCCTCCACGGCACGGGTGGGCCAATAGTCCCTGGCCAGCTCATTTGCCCGGGTTAGGTCTGCTGCCGGGAAGAGCTTGCCGAGCAGTCCGGCCGCCTGAAGCAGGGCGATCAGCACCGTGGTCCGGAGATCGGGCCCTTTGGACTCAGGTTTCGCGGCAGGTTTCGCAGCATCAGGCGCCCCTTCCCCGGAAACCCCGGCCTCAGCCGCCGCTGCATCAGGCGCCCCTGCCTCGGTAACCCCCGCCTCAGGAACCTCGAGATTGGACGGCGCACCACTGAGTGCCGCTTCGATCTTTTTCAGGAGCACCTCCTCCGCAGCGTGGTCCTTGTGCGGGTATCGTACGGCCCGGAACCGGCCCAGATGCTTTTCACCGACGTGCTCCACGATGCCCGCCGACGCCATTCCCTCGTACACACCCTGCACTTCGGCGCGGCTGTCCAGTACGGAGACCCACCACTTGGGAGTGCGGGCACGGGATTTGCCGCGGATGAGTTCCAGCTCGTCCTGGAAGTCCGTTTGCGGGACAGTCCCGGTGGCCCTGACGTGCTTCCCCTGCAGCTCGATCGCACCGAGCAGCGCCAGCTCGGCCAATATTGCCCCTGCCACAGTGGTCCTGAGTGCGAACACCGGCACTTCAGGTTTGCCGTTGTTGTCGTTCGTTGCCAGAAGGAGGAAGGCCTGGGGAAGACTCAACTCCGCTGCGTTCGGTGTTTCAGCGTTCATAGCATCATGGTGGCCCTGTTGGGCCGCCACCACAATGAGGAACTAAAAGCGGCGACGTCAACGTGAGCGGGAACCCCGTCAGCGAGTCCCGGCAGTGCTGCTCAGGTGCGCGGAGTCCGCTGTCCACCCGTCACGCAGGCTGGCGTGGCACTCGGCCGCACGTCCGGCGACGTCGCCGTGAACCGCAGACGTAATTGCCTCGACAACAGCGATCTGTCCGGTCGTGTCGGGGACGCCCGGAAATTGCACCTGCGGCGCCTCAACCGCGTCCACCGGCGAATCGTGCGTGGCACGCATGCGAAGAATCGCGATGGCGGAAATAAGGCACCAGGCAATGTTCGTGACCACGGAAGGCCACGCTTCGTGGACCGCACCATTGACGATGAAGGCACATGCACCGATGAGGTTGGCCACCTGGAAGCGCTTGCCGGCCTTCAACCAACCCATGGAGACGGACAGGTATGCCGACAGGATCAGAACTGCCCCCGACCAACCTGCGATTTCCCACAGCAGTTCCATGATGTCCTTTCGAGGTGATGCCCGGCTGCCATCCGCTGGCGGAATGAAGTTGGCGGGCTACGCGTGTGTTTGGAGTCCGGCCTGGATGTCGCCCGCGGGCCTGCCGTTTCAACAGCAATTATGGGGACGTACCACCTTTAGAGCAATTGCATTCCACTGAAGTCCTGGTTTAGAACTACTTAACATGGACATCGATCCGCGCCGGTTGCGCGTGCTTCTTGCAATTGCTCGTACGGGCGGCGTGCTGGCCGCAGCGGACGAGCTGGGACTTACGCCCTCGGCCGTCTCACAGCAGCTCACCAAATTGGAGGACGAGACGGGGCACGCCTTGGTGGTGCGCACGCCCAAGGGTTCGGTTTTGACACCCGCCGGCCTGGCAGTTGCCGAAGCAGGCGAGGAGATTGAACGCGCCCTCAGTGTTGCTCGCGCCCGAATCGAAGGCGGGGCCAAGGTCGCAGGAGTCGTGCGCGTGGGCGGGTTCACCAGCTTTGTTCGGACGGTGGTGATCCCGCGCCTGCCCGGCTGGCGCACCCAGTACCCGCAATTGGAGATCAGGATCTTTGAGGACGACTTCCCTGCCTTGATGCGGCTGCTACGTCAGCGCCAGCTCGACGCCGTCGTGGTCGAGCTCGACTCTACGACCGCCGAGCAACGTTCACTGTCCGCCGGAATGATTGAAGAGCCCCTCCTTGACGAACCATGGAAGCTGGTGGTTCCGTCGGGTGCACTGCTCACCACCGAGAACGTTGATCTTGCCGGGCTGCCCTTTCCGTGGCTCGGCGTCGAGCCGTCCGCGGCCAACGCGGCGGTGCTCGGTCGCCTTCGCCAGTCAACGGGTGCCCGGATGGAGACGGTCCATCAGTACCAGGACACGCTTACCGCCCTCGCGCTCGTGGCCGCGGGCGAGGGTATTGCGATCGCACCCACCCTGGCATTGAGCGGCGTCCGCCATGACGGGGTGGATGTCCTGGACGTCCCCGGATTGGGCACGCGACGTATCGTCCTGCGACGGTTCGACCGGCGGCGGTCAGCCAACATGCCCGTGGACACAGTCGCGCGCCTCCTGCGGGAATCGGCGGCAGCGTTCGATACCCGGTCCACATCCTGACCGGCCGCAGCAGAAGGGACGGACGACGGCGGGAGGTCCCGCCGTCGTCCGCTTGCGTTTGGCGTTGCTCCACACAGGGCTGCCGTGCGGGGCAGCGGTCAGTCCGCGCCCTGGCCCTCGCGGGCCGTCTCCTCCAGGATCCTGGCTGTGGGGGCTGCGGTCATCAGCTGCCCTATCACCTCGGGGTTGTCCCACACCTCGCTGCGTAGCCGTCCCAGAAAGGCGTTCGCAGAGTCCTTGGTGTCGAAGTCAAGGAGCACAGCCACGCTGTTCCGGTCCTCCGTATCCCGGAACAGGCGGACAGACCTGGCGCCCGAGGCCGCGCGGCCTGCAGGATCGCTGTCGAATACTTTTTTGAAGGCCTCGTAATCCCGGACCGGATAGCTGATCTGCAAGGTGAACATCGTCGTTCCTTTCGCTCGGACTGTGGCAGGTCAAACTTAGGACTTCCGGCATTATCCCGGTAGGGCCGAAGGACGGTGCAGACCGCGCTAACGTCACACAACGCGACGGCATCCCGATCCGGACAGGCCACGCCCTACCCTTGACATGTGACTTTGACTAAGATCCGCACCGCCGCCGCGAGCTCCCTCGCCGCCGCAGGCCTCCTGTTTACCCTCGCCGCCTGTTCCACGCCGGCCGCCACCCAGCCGACCACCTCCGCACCGGCGTCGCCGGCAACGGCTTCATCCAGCGCCTCCTCCGGGCCCTGCACCGGAGTGAAGGTCATCGTAGATTCCGGCGCCCTGAAGCAGGCTGCCGCTGACACATCCGTCTGCGTGCCCGCGGACGCGCCAATCCTCGCGTCCACGGTGCTCGAAGAGGCCAAGGTGAAAACCGAGGGCACCGCCCAATATCCCAAGGAACTGGCGTGCCGGGTGAACGGTGTGCCCGCCGCGGACTTCGACATCACCCACAAGGGCGGCACGTACCGGGAAGACTGCAGCAAGATGCCTGCCGCCTTTGCGTACTGGGCCCTCTGGGTGAAGCCGGCTTCCGGTGACTGGGCATACGCCCAGGAAGGCCTCGCCACGTTGAAGGTGAGCCCCGGCGAGAGCCTGGAACTGCTCTTCACGGTCGACGGCGAACCGGCCGCACCCGCGGCATGACCTTCCGACCCGCGCCGCTACGTGCAGGGGCGGCCCTCGCCGTCGTCTTCATCGTGGCGCGGGTCATCTACCGCGTCCTTTTCAACGGGGCAGGCATCGCCGAGCCGGTTCTGCTCGACCTGCCGGCGATTCGGCTGCCTGCCCCGTACGCCCATGTGGTCCTCCTCGGCCCGGTCACGGCGCCCGGACTGTGGGCGGCGGTCCTGTCCGCCCTGCCGATTGCAGGAATGTTCCTTGGTTTCGGCCTGCTCAACGCCTGGGTGGACGTGGCCCGCGGCTTTGTGCACCTGGCCCGCCGCGGCCCCATGCAGGGCTTGGCCCGGACGCTTGTGGTGGCCTGGGCGGCACTCCCCGCGCTTTCCGACGCCGTGACCTCCGTGCGCCTGGCATTCCGGTTGCGGGGCGAACGCTTCGGGCCCCGAGCCCTTGTTCCCGTGCTGGAGCGCACCCTTGAGCACGCGGCCCGGGTTGCCGCGGCCCTGGAGCTGCGTGGATTCGGGAGCCGGGCGGCACCCCAGCCCGGCAGCGGTACCGAAACACCGCTTTTCGTCCGGAATGCCGAGTTCCGCATTGGTGACGCGCAGGTGCGCGTCGCGGAATTCACGCCGTCTAGCGGGTCCATAACGGTGATCACCGGGCCCACGGGCTCCGGCAAGTCCACTATCCTGCGAGGTATCGCGGGTCTCCTCTCCCACGTTGACGGCGGAGAAATTACCGGGACCGTGCGCGTCGCCGGAGCGGACCGTTCCGCCACGCCGCCGCGCGATACCGCCCGCCTCGTCGGCGTCGTATTGCAGAATCCCCGCGCCGCATTCGCCACCACCCGGGTCCGGGACGAAATCGCCCTGGCCCTTGAGCTGCGCGGCATGGCATCCGGTGCCGCCAAGGCCCGGGTGCTGGAGATTGCGGAGAGCATTGGAGTCTCGGCCCTGCTGGACCGGAATGTCAGCACCCTCTCGGCGGGCGAGGCGACGCTCGTTGCCATCGCCGCTGCCGTGGTGGAGCAGCCTGCCCTCCTCTTGGTTGATGAGCCCCTGGCCGACCTTGACACCGCAGCACGCGGACACGTCATCGCGGTGCTTCACGCCCTCGCCCGGGACGCCGGTGTCTGCGTCATCGTGGCGGAGCACCGAGCCGAGCCGCTCGTCCCGGTCGCCGATTCGTGGTGGACTATCGACGACGGCGGCCTGGTGCCGGGTGCCGCACCATCCGCGCCTCCGCGCCTTGTCGACGCCCGTCGAATGCCGGCAGAGCCGGCGGACCTCGCGCCCGTGCTGACGGCGACACAGCTTGCGGTGCACCGCAAGGGCACGCCGCTGGTGCGCGACGCATCCCTGACCCTGCACCGCGGTGAAGTGGTGGCCCTCGTGGGGCCGAACGGGGCCGGGAAGTCGTCCCTCCTGGTGGCGATAGCCCTTGGTGAGGGCATGGTGAGTGAAGGAACTGGCAGTGCAGGAAAGCGCGACGTCGGCACGGTGGACGGCGGAAAGGCCGACGGCGGGCGCGTCGCCCTGGTCCCGGACGCCTCGGACGATCTCTTCACGCGGGATACCGTCGCCGGCGAGCTCCGCGCGGCAGAGCGCCGCCTTGCGCGCCGAAAGAACGGCGGACAGCCCGCGCCCGGCTTTGCGGCGTCGCGCCTGGCCCGTCTGCGGGGCGACGTCACGATCCCCATTGGCCAGGAGCATCCGCGGGACCTCTCTTCGGGGGAACGCAGGATCCTGGCGATCGTGCTCCAGACCATGGACGACCCCCGGGTGCTCCTGATCGATGAGCCGACCCGCGGACTGGATCCCGCGGCGCGCACGGCAGTCTCGGCGGCGCTCCGGGCTGCAGCGGATTCCGGTGCGGCGGTCCTGATCGCCACGCACGACCTCGACTTTGCCCACAGCCTTGGCGCCCGGATCCTCCCGATGCATGACGGCGTCGCGCCCTCCTCTGCGGCAGCCGATGTACCTGAACCGCCCCTTCCGCTCCCCCGGACGGCGGGCGCCGGACCAAGGCCGGAGGTCATCGAACCAGACTCGAAGGGCGCAGAAAGACGGCGCCGCATCCGGATGCCACGGGGCATCGAGCTCGCCGTCCTCGCAGCTGCAAACCTTCTGGCCCTCGCAGCATTCTGCTGGCCGCTGCTCGCCGCGGCCTTCCCCGAGGATGCCGCCGCGGCACTCCCCTATGCGGCGCTGGCCATTGCGCCGATCGCCGTCGTCGCCATTGTCGTGTCCCTTGACGGCTCGGTCCGCTCCGCACACACGGTGGCGCTGCTCGGCGTCCTGGCGGCAGTAGGTTCGGCGGTGCGGGTGGCCAGCACCGGCGTCGGGGGTGTGGAGGCAGTCTTTATCCTGCTGATCCTGGCCGGCCGGGCCTTCGGCCCCCGTTTCGGCATGCTCCTCGGCGCCGCCACCATCGCCCTCTCCAGCGCCCTGTGGGGTGGCATCGGGCCGTGGACGCCGTTCCAGATCTTTGCGTGTGCGTGGGTGGGCGCCGGGGCCGGCCTGCTCCCCCGCCGGGTGCGGGGCAAAGCCGAGCTGTGGATGTTGTGCGGCTACGGAGTCGTGGCGTCCTACCTGTTCGGCCTGCTGACTAACCTGTGGTTCTGGCCCTTCGCGGTGGGCGCCGGCACCGGCATCTCCTACGTGCCCGGCGCACCGCTGGGCACCAACCTCAGCAGCTTCCTGCTCTACTCGCTGTTGACGTCGACGGCGGGCTGGGACACCTTGCGTGCAATCACCACGATCATCGGAATCGCTTTGGTGGGGCGGGCGATCCTGGCCGCGCTCCGGCGGGTGAAGCCGGTCTCCGGCATGGTTCCTGGACCCGGCGGGCAGGCCGTGCAGGCTCAATCCGCCCAGGCTAAATCCACCCAGTCCGAGGACCGGCTGCACATTGGAGTTTGAGGACACCCGACACAGGTCCCTGTCGGGGAGTCGCGTAAGCCGCGTCGCACGCAATGGGCTGAACGGACGTCGCCTTGAAGGTCATAGTGCGGGGATCCCTAGGATTCGCTATTCCCCGTGGATAGTCTGGGACAGGACGCCACCCGATGTAGGGTCAGTGAGAATGTGAAAGAAGGAGTTGCTGCGGTAATAGGCCGGAACAACGTCACCATATCGGGCCGGGATGACGGGCCTGTGATGATGTTTGCCCACGGTTTTGGCTGCGATCAGGCTATGTGGCGGAAGCTGCTGCCCTATTTCGTTGATGATTACCGGCTGGTGCTTTTTGACCATGTTGGTGCAGGACACTCTGACATCAGCGCCTATGACTGGGAGAAGTACGGGTCCCTCAACGGGTACGCTTCGGACCTGCTGGAGATTTGCGCCGCTCTTGACCTTGAGGACGTCATCCTGGTGGGCCACAGTGTCAGCACGATGATCGCCGTGATCGCCGCTGTGCAGGACCCCAACCGTTTCTCCCACCTGGTTCTGCTTGCACCTTCGCCCCGTCATACGGATGACCCGTACGACGGCTACGTGGGCGGCTTTTCGCGGGAAGGCATCGAGGGCCTGCTGGCATCTCTGGACAGCGACTATTTCGCGTGGGCCGCGGCCTTGGCCCCCATGGTTATGGGCAACCCGCAGGAGCCTGAACTAGCGGAGGACCTGCGTGTCAGCTTCTGCCGGACGAATCCGACCATCGCACGGCACTTCGCCGGGGTAACTTTCTTTTCCGACACCCGCCCTGAACTGAAAAAGTTGCGCACCAGCTGCCTGATCCTGCAGTGCTCCGACGATCGGCTTGCCCCGCCGGAAGTGGGCGCCTACCTGCACAAGAATCTGGAACACAGCACCCTGGTGCAGCTCCAGGCCACCGGGCACTGCCCCCACGTCAGCGCCCCGGAGGAAACAGCCCGGGCGATTCTGCACTACCTCGACACCCGCTCCTGACAGGCACCGCGGGCCTCTCCCCCGCCCGGTTTTGCAACCTTCTTTCATCAAACACCCCCGCGGGTGCCCGGATAACAGGATTGCCCCGTTTTCAGGCGAGCTGCAGGATCCGGGTTCAGGCGAGTTTGGTTACCTGGTAAGTGTGGCCGGCCGCGCGGAGCCGCTGTATGAGCACGTTGCCGAGTGCCGTGGCCGGCGTCAGTGACCCTTTAGCGGTCGGCAGCCGGTCACCATCGAGGGCAAGGGCGAGTGCAGTCTCCCCTGCCATCACGGCGGTGGCGGCATAGCCGGGATCACCGGGGCCAGCAGCAATCGCCTGGTAACGCTGGCCGTCCTCGGTGCGGGCGGTCACCTGGGAGTGGAACCAGCCCGCGCGCTGCGTGCTGGTGCTCGGACCCGTACCCGGTGCCGGAAGAAAGCGGTCGAGCACCTTCCGGGTAGGCGGGAAGGCCATCGCGCCCGTGAATGCCCTGAGCCCGAGTGCCATTGCCCTTGCGATGACCGCTCCTGCCGGTCCGGGGGCCACCCCCATCACCTCGCCGTACTGAAGGGAGCGCCCGCAGGCCCAGCGCTGCAATGCGTTGCTGCGGCGCACTATCCGGGTGTTGAACGGGGCCATGATGAAAGGCGCGGTCCAGGTGCCGTCAGCGGAACGGCGCACAGGACCGGCGTCAGGCGGCTGTGGTGTCGTTGGCTCCCGTGTGCGGTCGGGGCTCAGGGCGTAGGGGTCCGCGGCTAGTGACCTCAGTGCGGTGCTCGATCGCATCGCATCGAGCTGCCCGCGCATCGATTCGAGGGTGCCCCCGCTGATGCCGGCCCTGGCCCTAGCCTCGAGTTGGACCTCGACCAGACCGCCAGCGCCATCGGCTTCTGCCGCCTGATGAAGCAGCAGTACGGCGAGGTCGGACGGCACAGAGTCGTAGCCGCAGGAGTGCACGATCCGTGCCCCGGTCGTCCTGGCCAGGGCGTCGTAGCGATCAATCGCCTCCCGGATGAAAGACACCTCACCGGCGAGGTCGGCATAGTGGGTACCGGCCCGGGCACAGGCCTCGACGACGGGCAGTCCGTGTTTCGCGTATGGACCGACGGTTGTGAAGAGCACGCGTGTGTTCGCAGCCAGGGCGGCGATTGAGTCCACGTCCTCCGAGGCGGCTTCGATGAGGGCCCACCCGTGCGCCGCGGCCGGCAACTCCGCCCGAACCGCCTCAAGCCTGGACATGGACCGGCCCGCGAGCCCAACCCGCATCCCGGCCGGTGCATGCCCGGCAATGTAGGCGGCAATCAGTCTGCCAACGAAACCCGTCGCTCCGTAGATCACGAGGTCATGTTCCCGAGATGAGGTGTCCATGACTGCAGCCTTTCACAGCGGCATTGCACTTAGCAGCTTTGGACCGGTTACCCCGGAGGCGCTGCGTCCCCGCCCCGATCCGGCTCCAACTCACACCTTGAAGTACTTCGCCTCCGGGTGGTGGAACACGAACGCGTCCGTGGACTGTTCGGGGTGCAGCATCAGCTCATCGCTGAGGACCACGCCCATCCGCTCGGGCTTCAGCAGCTCCGTCACCTTGCGGCGGTCCTCCATGTCCGGGCACGCCGGGTAGCCGAGCGAGAAGCGCGCGCCGCGGTAATCGAGCTTGAAGTACCCGGCCTTGTCCTTGGGCTCCTCGGCCGCGAAGCCGAGCTCGGAGCGGATGCGCGCATGCCAGAACTCCGCGAGCGCCTCGGTGAGCTGCATGACCAGGCCGTTGAGCTCGTAGTAGTCGCGGTAATGGTTCCCCTTGAACAGCTCGGACGTCACCTCGTCGATCTTCGAACCGGCGGTGACCAGTTGCACCGGCAGGACGTCCACCTGCCCCGATTCGCGCGAGCGCACGAAGTCGGCGAGGCAGAGGTGCCGGTCGCGGCGCTGGCGCGGGAAGTCGAAACGCAGCCGCTCGGTGCCGATCGGACCGCCTGAGCCACCATCGGGGGCGAGCAGGCCCGGGGTGCCGAGCACGCCGTCGGGGTCCTCCCCGTGGTGCAGCACCACCACCTGTTCCCCCTCGGAGACCACCGGGAAATAGCCGTAGGCAACGGAAGCGTCGAGCATTCCTTCGGCGAGGATGCGGTCCAGCCAGTACCGCAGGCGCGGCCGGCCCTCGAGTTCCACCAGTTCCTCATAGGAGGCGCCGTCATCGCCGCGGCCGGGCTTGAGCCCCCACTGCCCCATGAACGTGGCGCGCTCGTCGAGCAACGCCGCGTAGTCGTGGAGCGCGACGCCGCGGACAATGCGGGTGCCCCAGAACGGCGGCGAAGGCACTAGGTTGTCGGAGGCGACGTCGGAACGGCCGGGCATAGCTTCCGGTTCGGTCACCGTGAACTTCGGGCCGCCCTTATGGATCCGCTTCTTCAGCGGCGGAAGGCCGACGGCGTCCGGATCGGCGCCGCGGGCCACCTGCACCAGGGGTTCCATGAGTGCCAGGCCCTCGAAGGCGTCCTTGGCGTACCGGACGGTCCCTTCAAACTGCTCTGCCAGGTCCTGCTCCACGTACGCGCGGGTCAGGGCTGCGCCGCCGAGGATGATGGGCCACTTCTTCGCGAGCCCCCGGGACTGGAGTTCCGCGAGGTTTTCCTTCATCACCACGGTGGACTTCACCAGGAGCCCGGACATGCCGATCACGTCGGCGTTGTGCTCCTCGGCTGCGGCCATGATCTCGGCGATGCCCTGCTTGATGCCGATATTGACCACTTTGTAGCCGTTGTTGGTGAGGATGATGTCCACAAGGTTCTTGCCGATGTCGTGCACGTCGCCGCGCACGGTGGCGATCACCATGGTGCCCTTGCCTGACGCGTCGGACTTCTCCATGTGCGGCTCGAGCAGGGCCACCGCGTTCTTCATGACCTCGGCGGACTGCAGCACGAACGGCAGCTGCATCTCGCCGGCGCCGAAGCGCTCACCCACCACCTTCATGCCTTCGAGCAGCTGGTCGTTGATGATGCCGAGCGGGGTCATGCCTTCGCTGCGGGCGAGGTCCAGGTCAGCTTCCAGGCCCTTGCCTTCGCCGTCGATGATGCGCCTCTGCAGCCGTTCGCCGGTGGGCAGGGCGGCGAGTTCGGCGGCGCGCTGGTCCTTGAGCGCTGCGGTGTCGACGCCGGCGAACAGGTCCAGCATGATGGCCAGGGGGTCGTAAGTGACGTTGCCGTCGGCATCGTATTCGCGGCGGTCATAGACGAGGTCCAGGGCCACTTTGCGCTGTTCTTCCGGGAGGGAGGCGAGCGGCACGATCTTGGCGGCGTCGATGATGCCGCTGGACAGGCCGGCCTGGACGGCTTCGTGCAGGAACACGGAGTTCAGCACCACCCGCGCTGCCGGGTTGAGGCCGAAGGAGACGTTGGAGACGCCGAGCGTGGTGTTGATGCCGGGGTACTTGGTGGTGATCTGGCGGATGGCCTCGATGGTTTCGATGCCGTCGCGGCGGGTTTCTTCCTGGCCGGTGGCGACGGGGAAGGTCAGGGCGTCCACGATGATGTCCTCGACGCGCATGCCCCATTCGCCCACCAGGGCGTCGACGAGGCGGGAGGCGATGGCCACCTTGCCTTCGGTGGTGCGGGCCTGGCCCTGTTCGTCGATGGTCAGGGCGATCACGGCGGTACCGTGTTCCTTCACCAGCGGCATGATGCGCGCGAAGCGGCTGTTCGGGCCGTCGCCGTCCTCATAGTTGACGGAGTTGACCACCGGGCGGCCGCCGATGAGTTCGAGGCCGGCCTGCAGCACGGGCGGTTCGGTGGAGTCGATGACGAGCGGGAGGGTGGAGGCCGACGCGAAACGCGACACGATTTCCTTGATGTCGGCCACGCCGTCGCGCCCCACATAGTCGATGCAGACGTCGAGCAGGTGCGCGCCAACGCGGACCTGCTCGCGGGCGATGTCAACGCAATCGTCCCAGCGTTCTTCGAGCATCGCCTGGCGGAACGCCTTCGAACCGTTCGCGTTGGTGCGCTCCCCGATGGCGAGGTAGGCGGATTCCTGGTCGAACGGCACGTGATGGTAAAGGGAAGCGATGCCGGCTTCACGTTCGGTGGGGACGCGGCTGCCGTCGGCGCCCCTGCCGCCGCTGGTGACGGCGGCGCTGGCGCGCAAGGGCGCAAGGCGTTCGACGACGGCGGCCATGTGTTCCGGCGTCGTACCGCAACAGCCGCCCACCAGGCCCAGGCCGAATTCCCGCACGAACTGCTCGTGTGCGGTGGCGAGTTCGCTGGGTGACAGCGGATAGTGCGCGCCGTTGGGGCCAAGCACAGGGAGGCCGGCGTTGGGCATGCAGGCGATGGCCACGAAGGACTGCTTGGCGAGGTGGCGCAGGTGCTCGCTCATCTCATCGGGCCCGGTGGCGCAGTTCAGGCCGATGGCGTCGACGCCGAGCGGCTCGAGGGCGGTGAGCGCAGCGCCGATCTCGGATCCCATGAGCATGGTTCCGGTGGTTTCGACGGTCACCTCGACAAAGATCGGGAGCCGGACGCCGCGGGTGACGATGGCCTGCTTGCAGCCGTTGACCGCGGCCTTGGTCTGCAGGAGGTCCTGGCTGGTCTCGATGAGGAAGGCGTCCGCACCGCCGTCGATGAGGCCCTCGGCCTGCAGTGCGAAGGTCTGCTTGAGATAGTCGTAGCTGGTGTGGCCCAGGCTGGGGAGCTTGGTGCCCGGCCCCATCGAGCCCAGGACCCAGCGCATGCGTCCGTCTGTTTTTTCTGCCGCTTCGGCGCGTTCGCGGGCGATCTCCGCGCCCTTGCGGGCGAGCTCTTCGATGCGGTCGTCGATGCCGTAGTCGGAGAGGTTGGACCAGTTGGCACCGAAGGTGTTGGTTTCGACCGCGTCGATTCCCGTGGCGAAGTAGGCGTCATGGATGTCGGCGAGGACATCCGGGCGCGTGTCATTGAGGATCTCGTTGCAGCCTTCCAGCCCCAGGAAGTCCTTCTCGAGCGACAGGTCCCGCCCCTGCAGCATGGTGCCCATGGCCCCATCAGCGATGACGACCCGGTGGTTCACGGCATCCAGGAGCGCCTGGGCGCGAACGGGACGGGAAACGGACTCAATATCAAGCGCAAAACGAGGCATCTAAACAGATTACGTGTGGGGGCTGGAACGTTGCGCTGTGTGTCCGTGTACTACGGCGGGGGTGCGTGGCGCTTCCTCCTGTGAGCTAACGCAGCAAGTGTGCTGGCGCACGGGGCGGGGCACAGGGGCCCGGAGGTTATTATTCATGCAGAGGCACCTACCAAGCGGGAGGTGTCCCGGAGCCCGACGATATCGGCTAGGTCGAAGACGAGAGACAAGCTCCGCGCGTTGTCCGCAACCGAAACATTCTCTGCCGAATCCCCCAATGCCGCTCGCCGGAACTGCTGGAGAACCCGGGCCAGGTCAGAGTCATTCTGAACGTCCTGGGCGGGAGCCACGAGCTGGGGTCCCGTGCCGAGATCCAGCGTCACCTCCAGTCCGGCGACCGCTATGCTGCCGTTCTCTCCCCGGATGAGCCAGTCCCCGTCCCATGGCGTCGTGCGTCCTCGGGCGGACCATGTGCCGGTGTAGGTGACGGTCCCTTTGTTCTCCAGCGCCAGCACCGCGCTCAGATCCGGCTCTCCCCGGTACTCTGTCCACATTGGGCGCCCAGACAGCGCGCCGACGACGCGCGCTTCCTGTCCGGTCAGATGGCGCAGAAGGTCGACGTGGTGGATGGCCATGTCAGCGATCAGTGGGTGAGCGAGGTCCCCGCGGCCGCCGTCCAGAAACTCCGGCTGCGCGAACTCGATCGACACATGTGCAATGCGACCGATCTGAGGAAGGCTGCGCCGGACGGCGTCGACCCACGGCCGCTGCCGGTAGTTCTGATCGATGGCGATGAGGATCGACGTACTCTCGGCGAGGTCCTCCAACTCCCGAAGCTCCCTCCGGCTAGGCACTGCCGGTTTCTCACACAACACGTGAAAACCGCGGGCCGCAGCCCTTCGCACCGCATCGAGATGAAGCTGAACCGGCAACGCGACCACCACCGCGTCGACGTCGGCCGCCTCGATGGCGTCCCGATAGTTCGGGAAGTGACGCGGAGGCCGCTCATCGCCGCCTTGCCAGGGCCGCCCGCCCGCTGTCGCGACCAGCGACGTTCCCTCGGCCCGATCGATGACGTCC
Organism: Arthrobacter sp. PvP103; assembly: GCF_017833075.1. NCBI lineage: Bacteria > Bacillati > Actinomycetota > Actinomycetes > Micrococcales > Micrococcaceae > Arthrobacter > Arthrobacter sp. PvP103. The sequence continues at coordinate 1,829,389 of NZ_JAFIBQ010000001.1, forward strand.
GCCCATGCGTGCCCCCATCGCCCCATCCCGAGCACTGCCACCCGGAAGCTCTTCTCGCTCTCCATTGCTCCATACCCTTCTTGGTTTTGGTCAGCAGGCCTTGGTTAGCTCGCCGCTGCCCCAGGCCACCGGTCTTAGCTTTCCAATGGTTTCCGGTCTTTCCAGTAGCCAGCATGCCTTCGCCCGCAACTCGCCACCAGCAAGCCGTGCTCGCGCTCGCCCGTCGCTCAATCAATGTTCTACGGGCGCTCCCCAGAAACTGACAGCACCCCGGACACGGGCCCCGCTGCCCCCTTAGTCAGCGTGACAAAGATAATCGAGGCTCACGCATAGGTTCAGGCGGACGCCGCGGGCAGCGGCGCCCGCCTGTGTCGCCCATCTCAGGCTTTATAGCCCGAGGGCGGTGTGAGCACGCCGCGCTCGATGAGTTTCTCGATATTAGCGGCCCGCGTTGCGTCTTCCCGGGCGAGCCATCCCTCGCTCGGCGGCGCGTCGAGGTACTGGTTCTTCGGATAAATCGGGTTGTCATAGATGACCCGGTACTGCTCGGTGCGCAGGTCCTTGAACTGGTTGTACAGGCCGTTGGCGACCCTGGCCCGGCGGAGCGCTTCGATGTCGATTGTGGTGCAGACGAACGAGTCGCCCGAGGTCCAGCCCTGCTGTTTGGTGAGGATCTGCCCGCGTGGACCGACGATCATGGACTGGCCGCCGAACAGGTCCTGCATGCTCCCGTCGTCGCGGACTTCGGGCCCCAGGTTCGGAGCGACGATGTACGCCGAGTTGAACATGGCGTGTGCCCGGTTCTGCAGTTCCCACATGCCGTTTTGGACGGCCGGCTCGATCAGGGTGCCCCGGATAATGATCTCGGCGCCGTTCATCGCGAGCCCACGCGGCACCTCGGGGTAGACACCCTCGTGGCAGATGGCGTACCCGATGTTGCCGATCTCGGTCTTAGCCACAGGGAAGATGGCGTCCATTGCGTTGCCGTTTCCCTTCTTTTCAATCCACTCGTCCCACACGTCGTGCGGGTTCATGTTGCCGAGCATGCCGCCTTCGTAGGCATCACTGGTGGCCTTGTAGCGCTTGTAGATGATCTCGCCCTGCGGATCGATGATGAAGGCGACATTGAAGTGGCGGTCCGGGAAGTCCTCGTCCTTGACCATGTACAGCTCGGCAGCGATGTAGGTATTGAGCTCCACGGCCTTCTTCGCCAGCTCGTCCGTCTCCGGACCAGGGATCGTCACGGCAAAGTGGGCCTCCTTCTTACGGTTCCCAGGCGTGTTAGCCATCATGCCCTGGATCGCCATCTCGGGCAGGACTACCAGCTTGACCGGAGAGCCTTCCCAGGCGCCGACCATGACCGCCGTGTCGATGAATTCGTTGATGCGCTTGACGTTGGCGACGCCGTCGCCGGGATTCTTCACATTGATTGTCCGCGGCGAAACCGCAACGACGACAAATGGATCGACCATTGTTTTCCTTTTCGTTGATGTTGATATCCGGTTGTTGAGGCGAGGTCAGGACGCCGGCTGGGGCGTGTGCGCCAGTGCTTGGATGGATTCCAGTACGGCGACGTCCTGCTCGGTCGTCCCTCCCGAGACACCTATCCCGAGCGAGGAGCCGTTCTCGAGGGTGACGGGGGCGCCGCCGCCGAAGGGCAGCAGCCGGCCGCCGCTCGCCTCGATCAGCCCGAACAGTTGTTGGCCCGGTTGCACCAGCGGCGCCAGCGCCGCGGTTTCGAGGCGCATCGAGATGGCGGTGTACGCTTTTCGGGTGGCCATGTGGATAGCGAACTCCGGGGCTCCCTCCATCCGCATGAGCAGGACGAGATTGCCGTGTGGATCGACCGCCGCCACGACACAAGCCGCTTCCAGTTCTTCCGCTCGCTTCTCCGCCTGATCGAATAGCGAGCCCAGTTCTCCGAGCATTGTTCTCCTTCCGGACCGCACACCGCGGTCCGTTGATTCGGTTCTTGTGGCCCTACTTGACGACGTCGGCGCGCCGGCGCTGCATGGTGACCGCGACAGCCCCCACAACGACGATGCCCTGGACTACGTCCTGGAGGTGCGGATCGATCGCCGCCAGCACCATCCCGTTCGAGAGGATCGCGATGACGAGGACACCGATCACCGTCCGCAACGCCCCGCCGATCCCGCCCGTGAGTGGGGTACCGCCCATGACGACCGCAGCGATTGCGGGGAGCATGTACGGCGCGCCCATATCCGGGCTCGCGCTCTGCAACTTGGCGAGCTGCAGAAGCGCGGCGATTCCAGCGAGCGTCCCTGCTGCGGCGAATGCCCACACCTTCACCCGGCGGACGGGAGCCCCGGCCAAGCGGGCAGTCTTTTCGTTGCCGCCGATGGCATACACGTACCGGCCGCCCCGCGTGTAGCGGAACACCAGGTGGACAATCACGAGGATCACGACCGCCCACAACGCAATGACGGGCACCCCTCCGATCGTGCCGCTGAACCAGACGAGCGGCCCCGCCGACATCAGCGTCACCGGTTGTCCTCCCGAGAAGTAATTCGCCAGACCGTTATAGACGAAGAACGAACCGAGGGTGACGAGGAACGAGGGCAGGCCGAGGAATGCGACGCCGAGGCCGTTGAGCAGTCCACAGATGAGGCCAACGATCGGCACCAGGAGCAGGAGGTTGTTGTCCCCCGTACTCTGCGCCAGCAGCGCGCCAGTGAATGCGCAGATCGCGAGGGTTGACCCGATGGAGAGGTCGATGCTGCCCATCAGGATGATGATCGTCGAGGCGAGCGCGAGGATCATGAGCACGGACGAGTCCAGCAGGATGTTCACCGCGTTGCCCACCGTCAGAAACTCCGGGGACATGATCGTGAACCCAATGATCATGACGATTAATGCGCCGACGGGAGCGAGGATGCTCCGGTTCTTGCTGGCCCAGTCGCCGAAGCCGGGGCGTGTCGATGAGGGGGCCGGCCCATGTGCGGCCGGCTTCTTAGTCGTTGTCAACTGCTGATTCATTTCTTCTCACACCATTCTGGAGACGAGGGCGGATTCCGAGGGTTTGGCGTCGACGGGCGCGGACACATGATCGGAGATGGCGCCGTCCCGCATCACGATGACCCGATTTGATAGACCGATGACCTCGAGCAGGTCATCGCTGATGAGCAGGATCCCGACGCCGGTAGACGCGATTTCCCGGAGAAGCTCATAGACCTGCTCCTTTGCGCCGGCATCGACGCCTCGAGTCGGATTGTCCAAGATAAGCAGGTCGACGCCACGCGCGAGCCAACGTGCGATGAGTGCCTTCTGCTGGTTCCCTCCACTCAGCGAGGTAATCGGCGCGCCGATCCCGGCGGTCTTGATGGACAACTTCTTGACGTATTCGTCGGCCTGCCGTGCCTCCAACCCCAGGTCGAGGAACATTCCCTTCTGCGAGGCGATGCGCGCGAAGGAGATATTCCCGGCCACGCTGAAAGTGTCGAGCAGTCCGTCGTCTTTGCGCTCAGGGGTGATGTAGCCGACCCTCTGGCTCGAGGTGTAGCGCGCCGAGTAGGAGCGAGGCAGCTCCTTGCCCTTCAGGTGCAGCACGCCTTCGGTGGTCGGCCACTCCCCATAGATAGCGCGGCCCAGCTCAGACTTGCCGGAGCCGAGGACCCCGGCGACGCCTACAATCTCACCGGCGCGCACCTGGAATGACACATCCCGGAACGCGTCGCCGTCCCCGAGTCCCGCGATTTCGAGCAGAAGCTCGTCCTCGGGCTCTCGCTGCAGGTTCTCCCGGTAGAACTGGTCGTTCCGGGCGCGACCGACCATCAGCAGGTGTAGCCGTTCCTCGGAGAGCTCGTTCGCCGCTGCCTGGGCGACGACCCCGCCGTCCTTCATGACTACTATCGTGTCGCTCCATTCCAGGAGTTCGGTGAGGCGGTGCGAGACGAAGACGATCGCGCTGTTGGCCTTCACCTTCTCGATCGTCTCCGCGAGGAAGTGAATCTCGTCGGAGGACAGCCCCGCCGTCGGCTCGTCGAGCAGGATGATCGGGTGTTCCTGGCCAAGCAGCTCGGAGAGCGCAAACGCCCGGAGGATCTCGATCACCTGCTGGAGCGCGAAGGGCAGCGAACCAACCGGCTGGCGCACATCAATCCAGCCGTGGTCGAACCGCTCTAGGATCGCCTCGGCGCGGCGGATCGCCGCGCCCCGTTGGATTACACCTCCCTTGGTGAGAAGGTTTTCGTGGCCGAAGAAGAGGTTCTCCCATACGGTGAGGTTGGGCAGGAGCGCGAGCTCCTGGAAGACCCTGTAAACACCGTTCGTCGAGGCCTGGTGATAGTTCTCAAAGGCGACCTCGCGGCCGCGGACTACGACACGGCCGGAGGTCGCGGTCTCGGTTCCGCTGACGATGTTCAGGAGCGTCGACTTGCCGGCGCCGTTCTCGCCGATCAGGCCGACGACCTCCCCTACTCGGACGCTGAACGAGACTCCGTCCAACGCCCGAACTGGGCCGAACTCCTTGGTGAGTGCCCTCAGTTCGAGGAGCGGCGCGTTGGCGCGTGCCAGATCTGGACTTTGCATGAGTGTTGGTGCTCCAGTTCGGTGGACGGAAGGGGAGGTGTCAGAAGCCGGTCAGGTCGCGGCCGCCCTCGCCCTTGCATAGCTTCCGCACGTTGGCGAAGGGGTCGGTGTTAACCCGCTGGGAATATGACTTCGCAACGGCCTCGATCCCGGCGGCCGAGGCCGCATTGGTGTACTTCGCCGGCAGCTCATAGCCTGAGGGCTTCGGCTGGAGCAGGGTGTAGTACGTCTCAAGGTCGATCGGCGCGAAGGAGTTCTGTGGGTCCCAATCGTTAGGGTGCAGGGCTCGCGACATCTTCACGTAGTCGAACGGGAAGGCGCCGCCGTACATCATCTTCTTGTACGCGCTGGCCGCCTCCGGGGTATTGATCACGAAGGTGCCGAGCCACATCATCCGCTCGAGAGGGTCCAGGGTCACACCGGCGAGTGCGTCGAACACCTGAACCGTCAGCCACCCCGCCGCGAACCCACCGTGCTGCGCCCAAGTGGCCAATGCACGACCGCTCGCGATTGCGTCGAGCATGTCCGGGATGCCGTCGATGCCCGTGACGAGAACGTCTTTGCGGCCGCGGGCGGAGAGAGCTGCGAGCACGCCCATCGCCTCGTCGTCGTTCTGGCAAAAGACTGCCTTGACGTTCGGATGCGCCGTGAGGAGCGCGCTGATAACCGGCTCCGTGGCGCCACGATTGAACTTTCCCGGTTCCCGAGCCACGAGCTTGACACCGGGGAACTTCTTAAGAGCCCGGTCGACGCCCTCGGTTCGGAGGAGGTCGGCCGTGTTTCCCGGCACACCGGTGATGTGGATCAGCTCACCCTCCCCTCCCATCGCATCGAAGAGGACGTTGGCTACGGCCTGTGCACCGGCGACGTCATTGGGGGCAATGAACTGAACCCATTTGTCACCGATATCGAATGGCGTGAGCCACGGAGCGACGTTCCACGCGTTGGCGACGACCGTGCCATTCGTCTGCGCGGTTGAGAGCATGATTTTGGAGATCCCAGGGTCGGAGACCATCGAAGTCATCCCATTGAAACCCCGGGTTGCCGCGCTGCGGAAGATGGTCAGTGCCTTGTCGTTATTGGAGTTGTCCACCTGCGCCTCGTTCGTCATACCGAGTGCGCGGGCCGCCTCATCTGAGCCCTGCTGCCAGCTGTTGAAGAAGGCGTTGTTCGAGCTGAAGTACTGGTTAACGGTGCGCCAACCGTTGCTGCGAGGATCGCCCGCCGCGAAGGACGAGGCAGCAGGCGTGGGACCTCCGCCGCGGTTGCAGGCGGCGAGTGCCGCCGTCACAGCAGCGGCTGCGGTCCCAGCGAGGAGGTTGCGACGGGTGAGAGTGAGTGCCGAGTTTGCCATGGTTCTCCATCCAGGGGTCGTCATTGACGTTCGATTGAGAGCTGGGTGGCCACCTGTGTGGAGCCGAGCAGCTGGTGTCCGGCGATGCCGGGCCTGGGCGAACCGGCGAGCACATTGTTAGCGCTCCCTGAGGTTCTATGCCCGTCGGGATGCGATTCCCAAACAAGTTCGCGCCTTGTGTTAGCGCTAACACAAATATAGGGGCCAACCCCGTTTGAACGCAATACCCTTGTGATACTCCTGCGAAAATAAGGGATTCTTTGGAAAAAGACAGGGTGGCATGAACGATACAGTTCGGTGTTAGCGCACCAACGCGTGCGACATCTCGCTCACAGGGGTGCCTTGTCTGGCCTGGATTGCGCCACCAAAATTATGTGTTTTGGGTGGCAGCACCCTGGGGATGTGGCGCGGGTGGAGCTGCTCCGTACAGCAGGTGTCGCTGGGATTGGCGTTCGGTCTACCTCACGCCCCTCCACCGCGCCGATCAGCTCTTCCATACTCATAAGCGCCAATGCGGGTCCATGCGGGCCGCAGGACCAGGCGTCAGTCACAGCTGATGGCAGGATGGCCCAAGGCGCAGGCCACCGTGACCGGCAGCACCACGGGCTGGACCAGGCGCGGGTTGCTCCAGCCGAAACCTCCGCCACTACCCCCCTGCCAGTTCACCGATCCGCAGGACACCCTCTTCATGGGCAAGACCGAGATCTCCGGGGTACAGCAACCCGGTGCCGTGGACGCTGATCGAGGTGGCCGGGTCGGTCAATTATTCGGTGTAACTGCGCCCGTCCGCGAGCGCAGCTCGCGCCGGGAAACGGAGGTGATGTCCACGCCGTCGAGCGTTATCCGTCCCGCATCAATCTCGTAGAACCGCATCATCAGGTTCACCAGCGTCGTCTTCCCGGCAACGAACACGGGAACCGGATGCCGCGAGTGACGATGGCCTGAGGGTTGCCAGGCGTGGGTCAGAAACGCCAGAAACGACCGTCGCTGGCCTTGGGGGCGGAGGGAAGCCGGGTGCTGTTCTCACCCGGCTTCCCTCCGTCTTGCCTAGTTAATGGGTGGCGCCCCTAGGTTCGTCCTCGACGTCCTGAGGTGCCTTGAGATCCATCTCGAGCAGCGGCACTACTTTGGACTTGGTGCTGTAGCGGTGACCCAGCCATAGAACGAGGAAGACCGGCAACCCGATGTAGGAGGAAAGCACCTCCGCGGACCGTCCGGCAAGCACAGCCTCGTAGTTCTGTCCTGCAATGACCAGTATGAGCAGGGCGAAGGCCAGCAGCGGGCCGATGGGGAACAGAGATGCTTTGTATGGCAGGTGGCTGACTTTGTTTCCCTGGGCCAGGAAGCCGCGCCTGAAACGGTAGTGGGAGACCGCGATTCCCGCCCAGACGATAAAGCCGCACAGGCCCGACATGTTCAGCAGCCAGGAGTAGGCTGCACCCTGCCCGACGATCGCGGAGAGGAACCCGAAGAGTCCCACGGCCGCCGTCGCGAGCAACGCCGCGATCGGCACACCACGCGCATTGGTTCGGCCGAAGATCTTCGGGGCCATGCCGTCATGGGCCATGGCGTAAAGCATCCGGGTGGAGGCATATAGTCCGGAGTTGCCCGCGGACAGGATTGCTGTCAGGATCACGGCGTTCATCAAGGCCGCCGCGAAGGCGATTCCGGCGCGAGAGAAGACCAGGGTAAAGGGCGATGAGGCAATATCGGACTCACCGGAGGCCAGCAGGCTCGGATCGGTGAACGGGATGAGACAGCCGATGATAAAGATGGCGCCAATGTAGAAAAGCATGATGCGCCAGAAGACAGTGCGGATGGCCTTCGGCACCTCGCGGCGCGGGTCCTTCGCTTCGCCTGCAGCGACTCCTACGAGCTCGGTGCCCTGGAAGGAGAACCCGGCAACCATGAAGACCGAGATGATCGAGACCCAACCCCCGTGGAACACATCGTCGCGGTTTTCCCAGTTGCTCAGTCCCGGAGAGTTATCCCCGAGGATGCCGAAAATCATCAGCACGCCAGCGATCAGGAAGAGCACCACTGCACTGACCTTGATCAGTGAGAGCCAGAACTCCGACTCACCAAAGGCCTTGGCCGAGAGGGCATTGAGCCCGGTCAGCACCAGCAGGAAGAACCCGGCCCACACCCACCCTGGGACCCCCGGGAACCAGAAGTCCATGATGATTCCGGCCGCGACCAGCTCTGCGGCCACCGTGATGGCCCAGTTGAACCAATAGTTCCAGCCGATCGCGAACCCAAAGGACGGGGAGACGAAACGGGTGGCAAAGGACTGGAACGAACCGGCAACCGGAATTTTGGCCGACATCTCGCCCAGTGACTGCATCAACAGGAATACCATCAGCCCGACCAGCGCGTAGCCGGCCAACGCACCGCCGGGACCCGCCTGGGAAATGGTGCTGCCCGAGGCCACAAACAGCCCGGTACCGATCGCACCGCCGATGGCGATCATCTGCAGATGGCGGTGGTTCAGCCCGCGCTTGAGTTCGTTGGTGGATCCGCCGGTAGGGCGATCTGCCGCTATCGCAAGGGAGGACCCCTGTGTTTCATCGGGCTTGATTTCTTCGAGAGTTCCGATCGGTGGTGTCATGCAGCACCACCCTGGGATATCGTTTCGGTCCGGGTCGGGTTCCCGGTGCCAATAGCGGCTCGACCAGTGCAGGCTTCTGCGACTGCCATGTCGAGCAGATAGGCCGCCATAGTCCGATCACTTCTTTGTGTGCGGGAGCCAAGTCCCATGGTGCCTCCGAAAAGGTAGCTGCGGTGAATTGGGGCCTTCCGAAGCCCTCGGGCCGGGAAGGACGGTGATCAAGCTAACACAGGCAAAGGAAGCGACTTTTGGCGTGGCGAATGTTGCACGTCCGACGGGTCAAGTACTTACGCATAGGCGGTGGCAATCCAATCCGAGCCCAAGAGTTGCTGATTTGATCTCGCTCGGTGACTAAGCGGCTCTGATGATCTGCTATGGCGCGTTGGTAGACGGCGAGCAGCCAATGCCACTGAGGGCGCAGGGTGCAGGAGCCGAACCCCCATTCGTCCCGAGACCGCCGCCGCTTCATCGGTGATACGCCGCTTCTGGGGATGTCTTAAAAGCACCGACCCCAAGGTCAGACACAGGCATTGCGCTGAAGAGCAGTCCTCGAGCAAAAGTATCTCTTATGCAGTATGGAAGAACCCTTCACGGATGCTTACGCACTGCTAGCTTCTTCAGGAAATCCCTCAACGGAAGGAAAGAGCATGTCTGTAATCGCAAACCCTGAAGTGACAACCATCCGGGCAGAAGACCTCAGGGCGCTCCCCGCATGGCAGGCCCTGAAGGCAGCCGTCGTCGGGCTGCAGCAAATACAAGTGCAGGACGGTTCCGTTCCGGAACCCGCTGACCACGGCCAGGCCAGCCGGAATGTCGGCATCATTACGGACTCACTCAACGATCTTCGCCACCACCTCCCCCACGACACGGACTACCTTGAACTGCTCGTGCAGGACTTCCAGCGGTGGGCGTCCGAGGGCTTCGCCGTACCGGACTTCCACGACTCATTGGTAGCCTTCCACCCCGAGCAGTGGCGCATCGACGGGCTGCCGCACCTGGTTCTGTTTCCCATGTACACGCAGAACGGCAGCACGAACCGCTACTTCGAGGCCGTCCTCATCGAGGTCATTTGGCCTTCGTTCGTGGCTGACCTGGAGGCAACAAAATACTCCAACAAGCTGTTCGTCCCCATCAGCTTCATCGATTTCACGCCCGGCTATGACACAAACTCCGCAGTTCTCTTCCCCGAGAGCGTAGCGGTCCGGAGCACCCCTTCCTTCACGTGGGGCGGTATCTTCGCGGACCGCGAAGCTGCCCGGTTCCGTCGCGTCCTCAAAGCTGCTACGGACATCACTTCCCTGGACCTGCCGGCTGACGCCGCAGAATTCATCGACGACCAACACCTCACGGAGAAGACCTTCGTGATGTGGGATCTGATCCATGACCGGACCCACATGCGCGGTGACCTGCCCTTTGACCCCTTCATGATCAAGCAGCGGATGCCGTATTTCCTGTACTCCCTGGAGGAGCTCCGGTGCGATCTGACCGCCTTCCGCGAGTCCGTCCTCATCGAGCGGGACGAAACGGCTTCCGAGGACGCGCGCAAGCACGCCAAGCTGGTCCAGTACGCCGTGATCTTCGACCGCATTTTCCGATTCGCGATTACAGGGAACAGGGTCCGTAACTACGACGCCGTGGGCGGCCAATTGCTGTTCGCCTGGATGCACCAGCACCGGGTCCTGCACTGGACCGATGGAAAGTTGAGCATCGACTGGACGGACGTCGCCGGCGTGGTCGTCGGGCTGGGTCTCCGCATCGAGGAACTCTACTGGCGTTCAATCGACCGGCCGAAGACCGCACACTGGCTGGCTGCCTACGAGCTCGTCTCGGAAACCCTCACCCCCCACCCGGCCTCCGTATGGGCCAAGGGACCGGAGGCCCTTCCGCTGAACGGCCCTCTCCGGGATCTGACGGACCAGATCCTTGATGACGAATTCCCCCTGTCGATGTTCTACGAAGCACTGGAGAAGAAGATGCGCCCTGTTATTGACTCAACTGCCGGGATCACCGGGAAGAGCCCTGTGAAGACTGAGGGCGAGGCGGGCGCATGAGCCAGGATCTCTCAGGACGTACGGTCGTCGTCGCCGGTTCGACAAGCGCCGCAGGCGTCGCGGTGGTCCATACCCTCTCGCAAGCAGGGGCACGCGTGGCCGCCGTGGACATCCTTGAGGATCGCGTGCAGGAGCTCGCGGTCGCGTACAACAACGTCACGGGCTATGTCTGCAACCTCGCGGACCTGCAAGCCGTTGAGAACTTGGCGACGTCTGTCCGGAACGATCTGGGTCCCGTGGACGGCCTTATCCATCTTGTAGGTGGGTGGCGGGGCGGTACCGGAATTACCGGCCAGACGGATGAAGACTGGGACTTCCTGCACACCAGCGTCCTCACCACCCTGAGGAACACCAGCCGCGCTTTTTACGATGACTTGGCTGCCTCCCCTGCGGGCCGCCTGGCCGTTGTTTCCGCACAGTCCGCCGCCTCGCCGACAGCGGGCGGCGCCGCCTATGCCGCCGTCAAGTCCGCCGCCGAGGCATGGACCCTGGCCGTGGCCGACGGATTCCGGCACCTGCAGGGCGGAGATGGAGGCCCTCACTCCGCTCAGCACTCAGCCGCCCTGGTCTTCGTCGTCAAGGCTCTGGTCGACGACCGGATGCGCGCAGCCCAGCCGGAACGGAAATTTCCGGGCTACACCGATGTCAGTGTCCTTGCCGACGCTGTACAGCGGATCTTCGGCCTGGAGGCAGAACAGATCAACGGGCGGCGCTTGCCCCTCACGGCCGGCCACCTCGTGGGCGCACCGGCATAAGCGTCAGCGTTGAAACCAAAGCAGGCGTCCCGCAGGTACTGGCCAAGCGCCTGCACGACCCGCATACCTGCAGCGGGCGCGGTCTCAAAAAGGCCGCGCCCGTTCCCTAACCCTCCGCCACCGGTGCCGCGAACTGCGCCTCGTACAGCCGCCCCACCGGCGCCGTCGGGCGTAACTACCGCCGCATCGCCTCGTGAATCTGCAGCGCGAACCACAACTGTGCAAGCGTGGACGTTTCACCCATGTCCAACCCCGTCAGCTCACCGATTTTCCGTATCCGGTAGATGATGGTTTGCCGGTGCGCGAACAGGGCAGCAGCAGTCTTTTGCCACGAACGCTGCGAGTCCAAATACGTCCTCAGCGTGACCATCAGATCGCCTTCCTGGCTCTGCTCGTATTCAAGAATCGGGCCCAAAAGGCGCCGGACCAGGGCGGTTCCTTCCTCGAAGCCGGTCAGCCCCAGCCACGACGGACCTTGCGCGTACCGGGCCAGCCCCAGCTTGTTGGCCCGGGCCGATCCCAGCGCCCAGAGGGACTCCTGCAATGCCCGCTGGATGCCGGCAACCGTCGTCGGGGCGCTGATGCCCATCGCGGCACTGGACCCGGCACAGTGCGCCAGCACGTCGTCGGGGACATCCGCCGGAACCACAACGTGAAGCCTGTTGTTCCGCCTCAAGGAGGCCGCTGAAACTCCGTGACGCCAAAGTTCGATGTGGACGTTAGCCAGCTGTTCGCCGTCGTCCGCCGAGATCGAGGCGATCATAAAGGCCTGCGCCGGGACGTTGAAAGCCGCCAACCGGCTTTCCATCTCCGCCGTCCCAAGCCGGCCTTCCATTGCCTGCAGCAGGAACTCACCCGCCAGCCGATGCTGCCCTTCCAGCGACAGGACAACGCGCGACAGCTGGAGTCCCAGCACGGTTGCCGCATGCAAAAGTACGACGGCGTCCGGGTGCGGTTCGTTCCTGGGCAGCACCACGAGGAGCGCGTTGGCGTGCGTCGGGATGTCCATGGTCAGCACGTGGCGGCCCCTGACCCGATGCCACTGGAAGTTCTTGCCCGCCAGGGACACCTGCCCGGAGAGCGGCGCCCACTCGTCCGCGAGGAACCCCGGCAGTGATTGCCCGTCGGGATGCCACGGGTGAAGGCATCGACGATCCACCACGAAGAGTTCAGCGTCCAGTTCCGTCGCCAATCTTTGGACGAGGCTCTGCCAATGGTCCTCGGAGGCCCCCGCTGTTCTGAGCAGATCGTAAACGCGGGCCGTCTGCCGCAGGCGGCGGGACTCTTCGAGCAGGGAAGATTCGGCAACCGAGCGGGCGATCGCGATGAACGGCAACGGGTAGGGGATGTTGATCAGGGGCAGCGGCAGCCGGTCGCAGGCGTCAAGGAACTCCGGAAGCAGCGGGGGCGCATGCATTTTCTCGCCGATGGCCAAGGCGCTGGCACCCGAATCCATCAGGGCCTCTGCGAGCGCCACCTGCCCCGGGGCATCGGCGGGGATGGACAGGCCGTTGGTCATCATGAGTTCCCCGCCGGTGACCCATTCCCACAGCCGGGGAAGGTCGGAGGTGTGGGCCCAGGTGATGCGGTTGTCCCGCCCGGCCGCGCCGGCAATGAGGGTAAGCCCCAGCTGCGGTTCAGCCACGAGCTCGGCCACGGTAATTGCCATCCGATTCCCTCCTGGTTCCTTGATTCCTGCCTGCTGTAGCGGTGCTTAGACATTCGTCTAAACGCCTCGACCATTTGTAGTCAATGTAGCGCTATCCGCGGTGATCCGCGTCACCAACAATGGAATTACTTAGTTCCCGCTCAACGGCGAGCACCCCTCAACCCAAGGATCCGGCATGACAACGCACAAGCCCATCGGCCCTGTCGACGCAACCAAAGTCCCCCGGTATGCAGGCCTCGGCACCTTCGCCCGCCTCCCCCAGATTGACCGCGTCCCGGACTACGACATCGCAATTGTCGGTGTACCGTTCGACGGCGGAACCTCCTTCCGGCCCGGCGCCCGTTTCGGTCCTGCCGCAGTCCGCGAGGCCTCCCGCCTCCTGCGCCCCGGCTACCACCCCGAGCTCGACGTAGAGCCCGTGCACGAAGCCCAGGTTGTGGATGCCGGTGACATCGCGTGCACTCCCTACGACATCACCCGGGCAGTCCGCGAAATCGAGGAGCAAGCGTTGCCCCTGATCAGCGAGGACCAGCGGCTCATCTCCATCGGAGGCGACCACACCATCGCCCTTCCCATGCTGCGGGCCCTGAACAAGGTCCACGGTCCGGTGGCTTTGCTGCACTTCGACGCACATTTGGACACCTGGGACACGTACTTTGATCAGCCCGTCACGCATGGAACCATCTTCCGGCGGGCATTTGAAGAAGGCCTGCTTGTGGAGGACAAGTCCATGCATGTGGGCATCCGCGGACCGGTCTATGACCGCAACGACTTCCTCCGCGACCACGAATTCGGATTCCAGATCATCCGCTGCTCGGACCTGGACGTCATCGGTGTTCCTGCGGCCATCGCCCAGGTCAAGGACCGGCTCGGCGATACCCAGGTGTACGTCTCCATCGACATCGACGTCCTGGATCCCGCCTTCGCACCTGGCACCGGAACGCCGGAGATGGGCGGGCTCCATTCCCGCGAGCTCCTTGCCCTGCTCCGCGGACTGAACGGCATCAATATTGTGGGCGCCGACGTCGTGGAGGTCGCACCGGCCTACGACCATGCGGACATCACCACCCTGGCCGCGGCCACCCTGGTCTTCGACCTTCTCGGGCTCATGGTTAACCGCAGCAAGGCCACCTCTGTCCGTGAACTTCAAGAAGCCACGTGGACCGCATCATGAGCCCCACTGACACTCCGGCAACAGAAGTACCGCGGCTCGAAGACAAGACCATTCAGCCCATCCCGGCCAACGAACGCCACGGCAAAGCCCGGGACCTCTTCACCATCTGGTTCGGCTCCAACATCATGATCATGACCATCGTGACCGGCGGACTTGCCACCACGGTGTTCGGCCTCGGCTTTGTGCCGGCGATCGTGGGCATCATCATCGGCAACGTTGTGGGCGGCATCTTCATGGCGCTGCACTCCGCCCAGGGCCCGCAACTGGGCGTGGCACAGATGATCCAGACGCGCGGCCAGTTCGGCTCCTTCGGTGCATTGTTGATCGTGGTCATCGTGGTGGTCATGTACGTCGGCTTCTTCGCCGCAAACCTCGTGTTCGGTGGCGAAGCAATGGCCGCAGTCAGCCCGGGCATCAGCGTTGACGCGGGCATCATCATCATCGGCGTTGTCAGCGTTATCGCCACGATTTTCGGCTACAGGCTCATCCACGCGTATGCACGCATCCTGAGCGTCGCAGCCGGTTTGGCCCTGCTGCTGGCCTTCGGCTGGATCCTCGTGGTCCACGGCCTGCCAGCCAGCTTCCTGGAGCAAGGCAACTTCAACTGGGTGGGCTTCATGGGGACCATCTCCGTCTCCGCCCTGTGGCAGTTGGCTTACGCACCCTACGTCTCCGACTACTCCCGCTACATGCCGCATGGCACAGGATCCGGCCCTGCGTTCTGGGCTTCCTACTCGGGCTGCGTCCTGGGAACCCTGTTCCCCATGATCCTTGGCGCGCTGGTAGGAACGCTCGCCATGACCTTGAGCGCCGGCGACGTGGAGATCGTTGGCAGCCTGGGCGCGTTGCTTCAGCCGTGGACCCTGATCATCGTCGGCATCTTCTGCCTGGGCGTCGCGGCGTCGAACGCCATGAACCTTTACTGCGGTGTTCTTTGTATCCTCACCATCGGGCAGACGTTCAGGCCGACCTGGCTGCCGCGCGCCAAGACCCGCAGCATCGCTGCAGTCATCGTCTTCGTTGTCGCCGTCAGCATCGCCCTGTTCGCCCGCGACAACTTCATCCTCTTCTACACCAACTTCCTGTCCTTCCTGATGTACGTGCTGGTTCCCTGGACGGCCATCAACCTGGTGGACTATTACCTTCTGCGGCATGGCGACTACCGGGTGGAAGACTTCTTCAAGCGCGACGGCGGTGTGTACGGACGGTTCAATTGGGTCGCCATCGGCTCCTACCTGGCAGGCGCCCTGATCCAGGTCCCGTTCTCCGCAACGGCCGTCTACACCGGGCCGTTGGCCGCCGCGATGGGCGGCGTGGACATCTCCTGGATCGTCGGGCTGGCAGTGGTTGCTCCCCTCTACTACGTCGCTGCCCGCGTCTTCCGTCAGAAGACGGAACCCGCCGCCGTTCCTTCCCCTGCACTGACCCCAGACCTCATCTGAAAGCGAGCCATCATGACCACCACCCAGGCCGAACAGTTCACCGTCCGACGTTCCTCTGCTGACCAGTCTTCCGCCGGTGCCGTGCCGCTTCCGCTGCCTCCCGCCGGACACTTCATCAACGGATCGTTCGTTCCGGGCTCCTCCAACGAGTTCATCGACGTCATGGACCCCTCCACTGAACAGGTCATCGCGTCCGTCCAGGCAGGCACCGCTGACGACGTCGACGTCGCGATTGAAGCCGCCATCGCAGCCCAGAAATCTTGGGGAGCCACCACCCCCAAGGAACGGGCTGATGTCCTGAACCTGATCGCCAACATCATCGAGGCCAACCGCGAAGCGTTCGAGGCCATCGAGTCCGCCAACACGGGCAAGCCGCACGCCGTGGCCGAGGATGATGTCACCAGCACCATTGACACCTTCCGCTTCATGGCCGGCGCTTCCCGCACGCTGACGTCGATGGCCGGCGGCGACTACGCCACCGGCCACACCTCCGTGATCCTTCGCGAACCCGTGGGCGTCGTCGGCGTCATCACCCCCTGGAACTACCCGCTGTTGATGGCCGCCTGGAAGATCGCACCGATTCTCGCCGCAGGCAACAGCATCGTCCTGAAGCCTTCCGAGCAGACCCCGTTGTCCACGCTAAAACTGGCCGAACTCGTGGCCGGACGCATCCCCAATGGCATCCTGAACGTCATCACCGGTCGGGGAAGGACGGTCGGGCAGCGGCTTTCTGAGCACCCCGACGTCGCCTTGGTGGCGCTGACGGGCAGCGTTGTCAGTGGCCAGGCCGTTGCGGAATCCGCCGCAAAGTCCGTGAAGCGCGTCCACTTGGAGCTCGGCGGCAAAGCTCCAGTCGTTGTCTTCCCGGACGCCGATCTCCGCGCGGCTGCCGCTGGAGTCCGGAACGCCGGCTTCTGGAATGCCGGCCAGGATTGTGGTGCCGCCTGCCGTGTTCTGGTCCATGAGTCCGTGGCGGCAGAATTCACGGAGCACCTGGTCCGGGAGGTTGGCACATTGGTAGTGGGCACTCCGGCGGCAGGGGACGACGTCGAAATCGGTCCCATGATCTCCGGCCCCCACTTCGAGCGTGTTAAGGAAGCCCTCGCCGAAGCCCGGGCCGGAGGCCTTAACATCGCCCTTGGCGGTTCGGCATTGGAAGGCCCCGGCTACTTCATCGAGCCAACGGTCATCAGCAACGTCCCGGCCGGCGCGCACATCGCCACCCACGAAATCTTCGGCCCCGTAGTCACCGTCGAGACCTTCAGCACCACCGAAGAAGCTGTCACCCGGGCCAACGAGAGCCCTTACGGCCTGTCCGCCTCGGTATGGACCAAGGACTCCAGCCTCTCCCTGCGGATTCCCAAGCAACTCGACTTCGGCACCGTCTGGGTCAATGCCCACCTGGTTCTGGCTTGCGAGGTACCGTGGGGCGGATTCAAGGGATCCGGCTACGGCCGCGACCTGTCGCTCTACGCCCTGGATGATTACTCGCGCACCAAGCACGTCATGATCAACCACGGCGCATGAGCACCCGGACAAGCAACGGAGCTTTCACCATGACCACCAACGTCTCCCGTCCCGCCTCCTTGGCAGGTGCCTCCACGCCCTCCGCTCCCTTCGGCACGGACGTCACCTGGACCAACTGGGGCGGGAACCAAAGCGCCACGCCGGCGTTTACGGTCCGGCCCAGGAATGAACAGGAAGCGCTCGACGCCGTCCGCTTCGCCATCCGCGAAGGCCTGCCTGTGCGGGCGGTCGGCTCAGGACATTCGTCTTCACCCCTGGTTCAAACCGGCGGCGTCCTGATGGACATGTCCGGCCTCTCCGCCATCACCGGCACCGACCGGGTGGGGCGCCGCGCCCGGGCCCTGGCCGGCACCACCATCAACGCCTTCGGGGACGCGTTGTGGGACAAGGGACTGGCGCTCAGCAACCAGGGCGACATCGACAAGCAGCAGATCGCAGGGGCCCTGGCCACCAGCACGCACGGATCCGGCAAAGACCTGGGCAGCTTCTCCTCCAAACTGCGCTGGGTGAAGCTGATCAACGGCTACGGCGACATCGTGGAGATCGGCGAGGACCAGCTCCGCGAACTTCGTGCGGCACAGACAGCCCTTGGCACGCTGGGGATCTTCCTGGAAGTCGAGTTGGCGGTCGAGGACAGCTACTACCTGCAGGAACAGATCACCTACCCCACCTGGGCGGAGACCGCGTCCACGTGGCAAGCCGACATCGACAACAACCGGCATTACTCCTTCCTCTGGTGCCCCGAAGACGACTCGTGCGAGCTTCTGGACCTGCCGGGTTCGCCGGATTACCGCATGGGCGGCCGGAGCTACACCAAGAAGTACAACATCGTGGACGTCCAGGATGAACGCCAGATCTCAGGCACTGAAGGTGCCCGGCTGGACCGCTCGTACCGGATCTATCCCGGCGGCTTCACCACCCAGTTCCATGAACTGGAGTACTTCGTCCGCAGTGAGGACGGCTTGGCCGCCGTCGAGGCCATCCAGGACCTGATCCGCAGCAGGTACCCCGAGCAGAAGTACCCCGTGGAAGTCCGCTGGGTGAAAGCCGACGACGCCTACATGTCCCAGTTCCAAGGCCGTGACAGCACTGTCATCACGCTGACCACCGAGCCGGGAACCGACTACTGGCAGTTTTTCCGGGATGCCGACGCTGTCCTGCAGGAATTCGAGCCGCGGGCCCACTGGGGGAAGATCCACTTCATGACACGGGGCCGCCTTGAGCGCCTTTACCCGGAACTGGACACCTTCATGCAGGTCCGCCGCGAATTTGATCCCCGCGGAATGTTCCTCAACGACCACACGCGGGCCCTCGTAGGCTAACTCGGCAATGCCGGGCAATGAACGCCAGCAACCACAAGGCGGGCTAATTGCCTCCATAACCAAATGGGAGGCTCCGTACTCATATGAGCACGGAGCCTCCCATTCACTTAATGGCAACCCGGTTAAACCTCCGCCACCGGTGCCGCAAACTGCGCCTCGTACAGCCGCGCATAGGCCCCGCCCGCAGCCAGCAAGGAAGCATGCGTCCCCTGCTCCACGATCTGGCCGGCCTCCATCACCAGGATGAGGTCGGCGTCGCGGATGGTGGACAGGCGGTGCGCAATGACAAATGAAGTACGGTCGGACCGCAGCGCACTCATCGCCTTCTGCACCAGCACCTCAGTGCGGGTATCCACTGACGAGGTCGCTTCATCGAGAATCAGCACCGATGGCCGCGCCAGGAACGCCCGGGCAATCGTCAGCAGCTGCTTCTCGCCCGCCGAAACGTTCCCGCCCTCGTCCTCCAGCACCGTGTCGTAGCCCTCCGGCAGGGAGTGCACGAACCGGTCCACGTACGTCGCCGTCGCCGCCTCCAGGATCTCCTCCTCGGTAGCGTCAGGCCGGCCGTACGCGATGTTGTCCCGGATGGTTCCGCCGAACAGCCACGTATCCTGCAGCACCATGCCCATCCGCGAGCGCAGCTCGCGCCGGGAAACAGAGGTGATGTCCACGCCGTCGAGCGTTATCCGCCCCGCATCAATCTCGTAGAACCGCATCATCAGGTTCACCAGCGTCGTCTTCCCTGCCCCCGTGGGGCCGACGATCGCCACCGTCTGCCCCGGCTCGGCGACCAACGAAAGGTCCGAAATCAGCGGCTTATCCGGGGAATAGGAGAACGAGACGTTCTCGAACACCAGCCGCCCCCGCCCGCCGGCCGGAACAGAACCAGCAGCCTCAGGCGACTGCTCCTCCTCATCCAGCAGCTCGAACACCCGCTCCGCCGAAGCCACCCCGGACTGCAGCAGGTTGGCCATGGACCCCAGCTGGGCCAGCGGCTGGGTGAACTGCCGCGAGTACTGGATGAACGCCTGCACATCGCCCAGCTGCATCGCCCCGGACGCCACCTGCAGACCGCCCACCACGGCGATCCCCACGTACACCAGGTTCCCGATGAACGTCATGGCCGGCATGATCAAGCCGGAGATGAACTGCGCGCCGAAGCTCGCCTCATACAGCTCCGCGTTCTTCTGCCGGAACCGCTCCCCCACCTCCTGCTGCCGGCCGAACACCTTCACCAGCGCATGCCCGGTGTACGTCTCCTCGATCTGCCCGTTCAGCTCGCCCGTGTGCTTCCACTGCGCCACGAACAGCTTCTGCGAGCGCTTGGCGATCATCGTCGTCGTCACCAGCGTCAGCGGAATGGTCACCAGCGCAATCAGCGCCAGCGTGGGCGAGAGCAGGAACATCATCACTAGCACGCCCAGCACGGTCAGCAGCGAGGTGACCGCCTGGCTGATGGACTGCTGCAGGCTCTGGGAAATGTTGTCGACGTCGTTCGTCACCCGGCTGAGCAGCTCGCCGCGCTGGATCGAATCGAAATACCGCAGCGGCAGCCGGTTGATCTTCGCCTCGATCCGCTCGCGCAGCCGGTACACCGTCCGCTGCACCACGCCGTTGAGTATGTAGGCCTGGATCCACATGAACGCGGACGCCAGCACATACAGCACCAGCGCCCACAGCAGCACGTTGGCCAGCGCAGTGAAGTCGATCCCCTGCCCGGGAGTCAGCGCCATGGCACTGAGCATGTCCGCCTTCTGGTTCTCCCCCGCGGCCCGCAGCTGCGCGATCAGCTGCGCCTTGCTCACCCCCGCCGGGAGCTGCTTGGATACGACGCCGGCGAAGATGAGGTTGGTGCCCTCGCCCAGCAGCCGCGGCCCGATCACGGACAACGCCACCGCAGCGACGCTCAGCACAATCACCAGCACCAGCCACAGCCGCTCCGGCCGCAGCGTGCCCAGCAGCCGCTTGGCGGACGGCCAGAAGTTCATCGCCTTCTCGGCGGGGACGTTCATCCCGGCGAACGGTCCCCCGTGCCCGGGGCCGCCCCGCGGCCTGGGGATGCGTTCGACGGCGGCAGTCCCGCCGGGTGCCCCGCCTGCCGGCCTGCCTGTGGTGCTCATACCGCCTCCTCCGCTGCCAGCTGCGAGGACACAATCTCGCGGTACGTCTCCGACGTTTCCAGAAGCTCATCGTGCGTTCCGTGGCCGACTATCCTGCCGTCGTCGAGCACCAGGATCTGGTCCGCGTCCGCGATGCTGGACACCCGCTGGGCGATGATCACCAGGGTGGCGCCGGAGGTGTCGTGCTTGAGCGCCTGCCGCAGCCGGGCGTCCGTGGCGGTGTCCAGCGAGGAGAACGAGTCGTCAAAAATGTAGAGCTCGGGCCGCTTCACCAGCGCCCGGGCTATCGCGATCCGCTGCCGCTGCCCGCCGGAGACGTTGGTGCCGCCCTGCGAAATCGGCGCATCGAGGCCGCCCTCCATCTCCCGGACGAACTCCTGCGCCTGCGCGGTGGACAGCGCCCGCCACAGCTCATCCTCCGTTGCATCGGGCTTGCCGTAGAGCAGGTTGCTGCGCACCGTGCCGGAGAACAGGTACGGCCGCTGCGGCACCAGCCCGATGTGCCCCCACAGCTGGTCCGGCTGCAGCTCGCGGACGTCCACGCCGTCGAACTTCACCGAACCGGTGGTCGCATCGAAAAGCCGCGGCAGCAGGTTCACCAGGGTGGTCTTGCCGGACCCGGTGCTGCCGATGATCGCCGTCGTCTGCCCCGAGCGGGCCGTGAAGCTGATGCCGGACAAAACCGGCTGCTCGGCACCCGGGTAGGCGAACCCGACGTCGTGCATTTCCAGCTCGCCGCTGCCCGCACCGCCCCGGCCGGTGGCGGCGGTGACCGGATGCTCGGGGGGCCGCACGCTCGACTCCGTGGTGAGCACCTGCCCGATCCGGTCCGCCGAAACAGCCGCGCGCGGGATCATCACGGCCATGAACGTGGCCATCATGACGGACATCAGGATCTGCAGCAGGTAGCTGAGGAACGCGATCAGCGTGCCCACCTGCATGGAGCCGTCCTCGATCCGGAACGAGCCGAACCAGATCACCGCCACGCTGGAGACGTTCAGCACCAGCATCACCACGGGAAAGGCGAGCGCCATCAGCCGGCCGGCCCGGAGCGCGGTGTCCGTGACGTCCTCGTTGGCGCGGCCGAACCGGGCGGTTTCGATGTCCTCGCGCACGAACGCCCGCACCACCCGGATGCCGGTGAGCTGCTCGCGGAGCACCCGGTTCACGGTGTCGATCCGCACCTGCATCTTGCGGAACAGCGGCACCATCCGGGTGATGATGAGCCCGACGGCGATCAGCAGCACCGGGACGCTGACGGCAATCAGCCAGGACAGCTGCGCATCCTGCCGGACCGCCATGATCACCCCGCCGATGCTGAGCATGGGTGCGGCCACCATCAGGGTGGCGGACATCAGCACCAGCTGCTGGACCTGCTGGACGTCGTTCGTGGAGCGGGTGATCAGGCTCGGCGCCCCGAACCGGGTGACCTCCTGCTCGGAGAACTCCCCCACCCGGGTAAAGATGGCGCCGCGCAGGTCCCGGCCCAGGGCCATGGCCGCCTTCGCCCCGAAGTACACGGCCACTACAGCGCACGCGATCTGCAGCATGGTGATTATCAGCATCAGGCTGCCCACCCGCAGGATGTAGCCGGTGTCCCCCTTGGCCACGCCCTGATCGATGATGTCCGCGTTGAGCGTAGGCAGGTACAGCGACGCGATGGACTGCGCCAGCTGGAAAATCACGACGGCGATCAGCAGCCGCCGCTGCGGCCGCAGGTATTCAACAAGCAGTTTCCAGAGCATCCGGAACTCCAACCCATTTCGGTCCCGCGGGAAGCGGTTCGAAGGTCAGTTTACGTCTGGTTGCTGGGGGCAACCAGCAGGCGTCCGGCAGAAGTGGGCGGGTTCTCCCAGAGCGTATTCCCCGCGCTCCCAGGCGCCGTCGGCTAACCTTCCCGGCGGCCGGCCATGGAGCGGTAGGACCGCCTGACAACACCGCCATGAACGCGTCAAGCACCATAGCTGAAATCCATCCCACAATTTCTCAGGTGCCAAAATCCCGCTCCAAATGGTGTTCTCCAGAGCCTCATTAGGCAGCACGCCCTTTCCCCTCCTCCAGGTTTGTGCATAATGCAACCGGTTCCGGAACCCCTGATGTCTAACGTGATCTTCCACACACCAAATCATTCAGAACGATGAGGAGATACACATGCCGAACTACAGGGTGTCGATGGATATCGGCGGGACGTTCACGGACATCGTGGCGTACGACCAGGCTGCGGGGACCTATGAGGCGACGAAAGCATCCACCACGCCAGGCAACCTGAGCGCCGGCGTCATCGCCGGCCTCGAATCGATTGTTAGCGACCTGTCCGACATCGAATTCCTGGTGCACGGCACTACCCAGGGCCTTAACGCTTTCCTCGAACGCCGCGGCGTTCCCGTGCTGCTGCTGGCTACTGCCGGTGTCGAGGACACCTACCACATTGCCCGCGGCCCCCGCCTCGAGCTCTACAACGCCCAGTACCGCAAGCCGGCTCCCCTCGTCGAGCGGAAGGACGTCATCGGGATCGGCGGACGCCTGGACGGTCAGGGCCACGTGATCCGGCCGCTCGACGAGGTGGCAGTACGCCAGGCGGCCCGCCGGGCACTGGACGAAGGATACGGCGCCGTGGCCGTTGCCTTCCTCTTCAGCTACAAGAACCCGGCCCACGAACTTCGTGCCCGCGAAATCCTGCTCGAAGAACTGGGTGAAGACTTCACCATCTCCCTTTCGCATGAAGCAGCCAAGGAATGGCGCGAATACGAGCGCACCTCGTCCGCCGTCGTCGAGGCGTACACCGGCCCCGTGGTCCGCAACTACCTCCTGGACCTGGAGGAGAAGCTTGCCGACCGCGGCGTGGAGGCTCCCCTGCACATCATGCAGTCCTCCGGCGGCGTGCTCACCGCCGAGTCCGCCCGCAAGCGTCCCCTTCAGACCCTGCTGTCCGGGCCGGTGGGCGGCGCCATGGGCGATGTCGAACTGGCCGGCGTGTCCGGCAACCGCAACCTCATCGGTGTTGACATGGGCGGCACCTCCTTCGACGTCTCCCTGGTAGTCGACGGGAAACCCGATGTGTCCACCGAAGCCCACCTCGAAGGCCTGCCAATGCTCATGAGCGTCGTCAACATCCACACCGTGGGCGCCGGCGGCGGCTCTGTGGCATGGCTCGAAGCCGGCGGCCTCCGGGTGGGCCCGCGTTCGGCCGGCGCCACCCCTGGGCCGGCCTGCTACGGCCGCGGCGGCACCGAACCCACCGTCACCGATGCCAACCTGGTGCTCGGCCGGGTCGACCCCGACTGGTTCGCAGGCGGACAGGTCACCCTGGACCGGGAAGCAGCCGTCACCGCCCTCAAAACCGTGGGAGACCAGCTCGGCCTGGATCCGATCGCCATGGCCGAAGGCATCTGCGACGTCGCCAACTCCCAGATGGCCCAGGCCATCAGGACCATCACCATCTCCCGCGGCATCGAACCCCGCGACTTTGCCCTCGTCGCCTTCGGCGGCGCAGGACCAATGCATGCAGTCTTCCTCGCCAAGGAGCTTGGAATACCGGAAACCGTGGTTCCCCGTTTCCCCGGCGCGTTCTCGGCGTGGGGCATGCTGCAGACGAACATCCGCAAGGACTTCTCCGAACCGTACTTCTTCCTCGACGAGGACATCGACGTGGCTGACATGGCCGGTGTCCTGCGAAGGATGGAAGTTGAGGGGCTGAGGTCCCTTGTCTCCGAGGGCGTCCCCGAGGAAAGCCGCCGCACCACCGTCTCCGTGGACGTCCGCTACCAGTCGCAGGAATTTTCGCTGAACGTCCCACTGACGTCCGCCGACGAACCCGAGTCAGAGGGCTTCGTCGCCAACCTGGCTACCCGCTTCTCCGCGATGTACCACGAGCGCTACGGGCACTCCAACCTGGGCGCCCCCATCGAAATCGTCGCACTGCGGACGCAGGCGGTGGGCGACCTGGGCCGGCTGGAGGCACCGCTCTTCGCCGCAGCACAGAGCCCGGAATTCAAGCACGAAATGCGCCGGGTGGTCTTTGACCACGAAGAACACGAGACCACCGTGGTTCGCCGCGACGACCTGGCCGCAGGGCACACCTTTGAAGGTCCCGCCATCATCGTGGAGCAGACCGCCACCACCGTGGTGCCGCCCGGGTTCAACGTCACAGTCGACGAGTTCGGCTCCCTGGTCATCCGCACTGAAGACGCAGAAGGAAATTGAGGTACCACTAATGACAATCGCTGCAGTCAAAACCCTGGATCCCGTAACCGTGGAGATCATCCGCAACGCGCTCACCAGCGCCGCGGACGATATGAATGCAACCCTGATCCGCTCCGCCTACTCGCCCATCCTCTATGAGGGCGGTGACTGCGTGGTGGCGCTGCTGGACAAGGAACACCGTGTACTCGGACAATCCGCGGGGCTCCCGCTGTTCCTCGGCAACCTGGAAACGTGCTCCATCGCTGTGGAGGAGCTGTACGGCCGCGAAGTCTGGCAGGAAGGGGACGTGTGGATCCTCAACGACTCCTACCTTGGCGGAACGCACCTGAACGATGTCACCATCTTCGCGCCGATTTTTGATGACGGCTCGGTGGTTGGCTTCGCCGCCACCCGCGCGCACTGGATGGACATGGGGTCCAAGGATGTGGGCGGCTCGATGGATGCCACGGACATCTTCCAGGAAGGCTTCCGTATGGGGCCGGTCAAGCTCATGGAAGCCGGCATTGAAACCTCCGTGGTGGACCTGATCCGCACCAACGTGCGCTTCCCCTACCAGACCATCGGCGACATGCACGCGATGATCGCCGCACTCCGGATGGGAACCACCCGGATGAAGGAGCTGGTGGGCCGGTACGGCATGGAGCAGCTCGATGCTGCCCGCGATGAAATCTTCCGCCAGACAGAGGAGATCGAGCGCGAAACCGTCCGAAACATCCCGGACGGCGTCTATGAAGCCGAAGGCGTGCTGGACAACGACGGCATCAACCTGGACACGCCCATCCCCATCCGGCTGAAGATCACCGTTGCCGGCGACACTGTTGACTTCGACGTCACCGGCTCCGCCGACCAGACCATGGGCCCGGTCAACTGCGGCGCAGCCCAAGCCGTTTCGGCCCTGCGCGTGGGGTACAAGCTCCTCGTCAGCCCGGACTCCAACTCCAACGGCGGATCCTTCCGCCCACTGACCACGCAGGTGCGTTCCGGGTCGGTGCTCGGCGCCGTGGCACCTGCACCGTGCCAGTGGTACTTCTCCCATCTGGGGCTGCTGATCGACCTGGTCTCCAAGGCAATGGCCCCCGCAATGCCTGAACGCGTAGCCAGCGCCAGCCACGGCGACTCAATGATCATCACCGCCGCCGGCTTCGATCCCCGCTTCGGCCGGAACTTCGTCAGCATGGAAGCCACTCTGGGCGGCTGGGGCGCCTGGCAGGGCACGGATGGCGAATCCGCCATGATCAACAACGTCAACGGCTCGCTCAAGGACCTGCCCATCGAAATGATGGAAACCCGGTACCCGCTGCGGATCAACGAGTACTCCATCCGGCCGAACTCCGGTGGCCCAGGGCAGTGGCGCGGCGGCAACGGAGTTATCCGTGAATACGAGTTCCTGGCCGACTGCGTGGTAGGCCTCTGGTTCGAAAGGTCCAAGACGCCGGCCTGGGGCCTCTTCGGCGGTTCCGACGCCCAGGGCCCGGAAGTGGTGATCAACCCCGGCCGGCACGACGAGGTCCGGACGCTGAAGGCCAACGCACGAAAGGTCAAGGCCGGCGACGTCGTCCGCCTGGCAGTCGGGGGCGGTGGCGGTTTCGGAGATGTCTCCAAACGTACCCGTGAAGACATCAAGTACGACATCGTCAACGGTTTCATCACCGAGGACTTCGCCAAGACCCACTACGGCTACTAAACGCCGCATAGAAAGGACTGACCGTGAAAATCACCAAGCGTCCAGCCGCAGCGATGGCCCTCATGAGCCTCGCCCTGCTGACCTCAGCATGCGCCCCGCCTGCCCAAAGCAGCACCACAGAAGCAGTGGCTGCCGGTGCAGACCAGAAACTCAACGTTGGATTCTTCGGTTTTGCCAAATCCAACGGCTTTGCCCAGGGCACGTACCTCGGCGTGGAGCAGGCGGCGAAAGCCAACAACGCCAGCGCCACCTTCGTGGACTCCAATTTCAGTGCCCAGACGCAGGTCCAGCAGATCCAGGATGCCGTCACCTCCAAGCAGTTCGAGGTGATCGTAGTCCAGGCAAATGACAACCAGGCCCTCATCGCACCTTTGACGCAGGCCGTACAGGCGGGCATCACGGTAGTTGTCGAATTCTCTGTCATCGGGCCAAAGTTCGACACCATCCAGCCGCAGGTTCCTGGTGCCATCAGCATCGTGGACCTGCCCACCCGCAACGGCAAGGTGCTCGGCGAGATGGGCAAGCAAGCCTGCGCCACGGTGCCGGGTGACACGTGCAAGGTAGCCTACCTTGAAGGCTTCAAGTCCCTGCCCCTGGATAATGCCCGGACCGATGCTGTGAAGGCGGAACTGGCAACCGATCCGAAGATCAAGCTCGTTGCCAGTGTCGAAGGCGGGTACACCCAGGACACCGGCCGCCAGGCATTCCAAAACGTCTCACAGGCGAACCCTGATGTTGACGTGGTGATTGGCGCATCCCAGGCCATAACCGGGGCCGCCGCAGCCGCCGGGAACAGTGACGTCAAGTTCATCGGCAACGGTGCATCCGTTTCCAATGTGGAGGCGGTCCGGTCCGGTAAATGGTTCTCCATCTACGTCAGCGACGTCGTGGCCAACGGTGCCAAGGCCACCGAACTGGGGCTCGCCAAGGCGCGGGGCAAGCAGGTGGAAACTGCCATCGACGAAGCCAGCCTGTCCCCCAACAACGGCAAGGGCACTAAAGAGGCACTTGATGCCCTGAACTACGTCTCAAAATACTCGGACTAGTCCACCCCCCTCCAGGGGGCAACCCCGGGGCCGGAGCCTGACCGCTTCGGCCCCCGGGGACCCTGGCCCTCAAGTCCCTTCCATTTCCAGAGGTCAACATGGCGATACAACAGTTGGAAAAACCTGAGCATGCCGGCCGGCGGACCGCCCCGGAGATCACCGTCTCCGGAATCGGCAAACGGTACGGTGCAACCCCGGTGCTGATGGACGTCACCCTGTCGGTAACCCCCGGAGAAATCCACGGCATCATGGGGGAAAACGGCGCCGGAAAGAGCACCCTGCTGAAAATCCTGGGCGGTGCCATCATGGCGGACTCCGGAACCATGGAATTGGACGGAAATCCGGTCAGGATCACAACCCCACGGGACGCCATCTCCCAAGGGATTTCCCTCATCTCCCAGGAACTGGCCCTGATCCCCAACCTGTCGGTGCTGGAGAATGTCTTCCTGGGCCGCTGGTCGAACAGGGGAAGCCTCCTCCGCCCAACCAAGGACGGTGACCATTTCGCCCGGCTGTTGGAAGAGACCGGTTTTGACCTGGACCCCCGGGCAACCGTGGGGAACCTGCCTATCGGCCAACAGCAGCAGGTAGAAATCCTGAAAGCCCTCGCCCGCGGGGCGAAGGTGCTGTGTATGGACGAACCCACAGCGGTCCTTAACGAGGCGGAGAAGGAAAAACTCCTGCAGGTCATCAAAAGGCTGGCCCAGACCGGGACCACAATCCTCATCGTCTCTCATTACCTGGAGGAAGTCCTGGAGTTGGTGGACCGGGTGACCATACTCCGCGACGGACAGCACATCGTCACCGAAGACGCCGCCGGCCATACGCCGGAGTCGCTCGTGCGGCTGATGGTCGGCAGGGACGTCGATTTCCTCCTCCCCGAGATTCGGCAGGTTCAGTCCCAAGCTGACACGGTTCTCCGGGTTGTTGGGTTGACCAGCGCCAAGGTCAAGGAGATCTCTTTTCAAGTTCGCCGGGGGGAGATCCTGGGCATCGCCGGGCTGGTGGGCAGCGGCCGCAGCGAAACCCTGCTCGCCGTTTTCGGTGCAGACCGGACGACCGGCGGCCACGTGGAAGTCAACGGACGCCGCATCCGCGCCAGCTCCATCAGGGACGCCATCAAAGCCGGTATAGCGCTCATTCCGGAGTCGCGGAAAGAACAGGGCCTGGTCATGTCCCGGCCGGCCTCAGAGAACATTGCCCTCTCAACCCTGTCCGGCCGGTCATGGGCCGGCTTCGTCAGTGCACGGCGGGAAAAGGCGGCCGTCAAGGACGTCAGCAGGTCAGTTGACCTGCGCGGCGCCCGCCCGGGACAGCCTATTGCCAACCTTTCCGGCGGGAACCAGCAGAAGGCTCTTTTCGCCAAATGGCTGTTGGATCCTCCGGCAGTGCTGTTGGTGGATGAACCCACCCGGGGAGTGGATATCGCAGCCAAGGCCCGGATCCACACCATCATCGCCGAATTGGCTGCCAAAGGTACAGCAGTCATCGTCGTCAGTTCCGAGCTCGAGGAAGTACTCGGCCTGTCCCACCGTATCCATGTCATGAGGCACGGGCGCATTGTTGCCGAGTTCGACCGAAACGCCTCCCGCGATGAAGTCATGACTTCCGCTTTCCTGAAATAGGTGAATCCAAAATGAGCACAACAACAGTTGCCGTGCCTTCGACGGCAGAGAAAAAGTTCAATCTGAACCTCAAAGATTTCGGGATCGTTTTTGGCCTGGCCGCCATCATGCTGTTCCTGGCCTTGAACACCGGAACATTCCTCTCGGGCCGCAATTTCATCAATCTGTTCGACCAGGCCGCCGTGGTGGGGCTGCTCGCGGCGGCAGCCACGCTGTGCATCATCAGCGGGGTCTTTGACCTTTCGTCAACAGCGACCCTCGCTGTCTCCGCCATTTCAGGGGTAATGCTCACCCAGCATTTCGGCGTTGCGGCTGGATTCTTCGGAGCTTTGCTGGTGGGCGCCCTGCTGGGGACCGTTACAGGGCTGATCGTGGTCAGCACCAAGGTCAACTCGTTCATCGGAACGTTGGCGGTGAGCATCATCTACCGGGGCCTGGCTATTGTGATCACCGGCGGCGCAATTGTGGCACCGCTGCCTGACCAGCTTGCATCGTTCCAGACCTGGACCTGGCCCAGCCTCTTCGGCCTGACTGCCGGCTCGGTATTAATGCTGGTGATGACCATGGTGCTGGGAATTGTTCTCTGGCGCACCACCTTCGGCCGCAGGATCTACGCAGTAGGCGGCAACCAGGAAGCCGCCCGTCTTAGCGGCATCCGTACGGGTTCAATCCACGTTGCGGTCTTTGCTATCAGCGGCCTCTGCTCTGCAATGGCCGGGATGATCCTGGCCTCGCGTGCCGGCTCGGCTCAGCCGGCCATGGCCATCGGCATCGAACTCACGGCCATCGCCGCCGTGGTGATCGGCGGGACCAGCATCCTGGGCGGCCAGGGCGCCATGTGGAGGGCCTTCGTGGGAGTCATGATCCTCACCGTCATCAGCAACGGTTTCAACCTGCTGCATTGGGATACCACTTACCAGCAGGTGGTGACAGGCGTCCTCATCCTGGTGGCCGTTGCAGCGGACGGATTGTTCTTCCGCAAAGCGACCAGATGACTGTCCAGGGTGGACCCTAGTTATATGACATGGATGCAGCGCGGGGCAGCGGCCCGGCAGGAAGTTGAACAGGAGGCCCGGCGATGCGGATAGGACTGATGCTTCAGGGCAGCAGCTGCCGGGCGCTTGTTCTGGAGGGACGCTCCGTCATTTCCGCGGCCGAGCAGACGCAGGCCAGCAGCCTGGCTGAAGCGCTGGACCGGGTGCTGTCCGAGTTACGCCTGCAGTTCGGGAGCCGGATCACGGACGTAACGGCCGACGTCGGACGCGTACTCGGCGCGGGGCAGCCAGGGGACGTCGTCGCTATCCGCATCTCTCCCCGCCCTCCGGCTGATCGGTTCCACAACACCAGCCTGCCGGCGCTCATTGAGCCGGCCGTGATCAGGACCATGCATGTCCGCGGCGGCCACGACCTGCGGGGACGGCCCCTTGCGCCGCTGGACCTGAAAGCATTCCTGGTGGAATTACCCTCCATCCTGTCTGGGGGGTTGCGGAACGTAGCCATTACCGCCGTCGGCTCCACCGCCTCCCCGGAGCACGAAACGCGTATCGCGGATGCCATCCTGTCGAACAACAGCGACATGCGGATCAGCATCTCCAGTGATTTCTACTCAAGCGTGTTCCGCGACCGCGACTACACAGCCGTCCTTAATAGTGCCTTGATGGAATCGGGTGAAGGGCTGGCGGCAATGCTGGAAGAAGCGGGGCAGCGCCACTTCCCCTCCGCCACACTGTCCTATGCCAGGAACGACGGAGGCCGGGCACCCCTTGCGCGGCTGGCGGTGGCCCCCGTGCACGCGCTTCGTCCGGAACCTGCAATGGCGATCCTCGGCGCAGCAACGCTGGGCGGGCTGCCTGACGGCGAAGTAGTTGTCTGCACCGATGAGGATGTCAGCGTGGGCAACATGCGCCGTGGTCTCCCTGTTGCCCACAGCCTCATCCGACAGGGGTATGAAGCGGGCCTCGCCACCAACGCCGCCATCGTCGAACCGTACACCGCCAACCATTTAGTCCGGCACGACATCCCGTCAGTGGTCGCCGACGCCCGCACCAGCCAGGACATCCCGCCCGACTACGGCCTGGTTCCCACACTTCCAGACGCCCGGGACCTGACCCTCATAGGCTGTGCCGCGACACCCCTTACAGCGTGGATCGACAGGCTCGAAAGCGTCAGCGGACAGGCGGACCTGCAGCGGGTGCAGAACCGCGCCGAGGAGGAAGCCCGGTCTGCGGCGGTCCAGCTGGGAGCAAGCCCCACGGACACCCGCATCATCGAATCGAACGTGTTCGCCATGCCCTACGGGAATCCCGGAATCGTCCGGATCCGGGTCCAGGCCGCAGGTGGGACCTCCAGCCATGAAGAACATGGCTTGGCCACACACTCTTTGGGGGCCACCGCATGAGTACCATCCTCACAGCCGAAGACGTTCGGCACCTCCGAACCGGTGCCCATTTCCTGGCCTGCGCCATCGATCCCACCGCCATTCATATCTACGCCGGCATGATCCAGGAGGCCATGAAGAACCGGTCCGTGGAGCTCGTCACCGTGGATGAACTCGCTCCAGAGGATCTGGTCGTGGCTGTCGGCATGGTGACCCAAGGCCTGTTCATCGCTGACATGCCCCCGGTGGGTGACGAGTTCACGGGCTGTATCGACGCGATCGAAACCAGGCTCGGCCGCAAGGTGCGGGCCATCTATTCGCTCGCCGCCGCCAACATCAACGGAATAATTCCACTCATGGTAGGGCTCCAGTCCTCGCTTCCCGTTATCGACTCCGACCCCATGGGGCGCGTGTTCCCCCTCATCAGCCAGACCACCTTGAACATTGGCGGGGTCAGCATCGGCCCCATAGCGCTCATGGGAGTAACCGGCGAGCGCGCCCTGGTGGAGGCCAGTGATCCGCAACGCGCCGAGACGCTGGTGCGTGCACTCGTCACCGAGCTCGGCGGCTGGGCCGCCACCGTCATGTATCCATGCTCCGCACGTGAGCTGAAGGAGCACGGAGTCCACGGCTCCATCAGCCGGATGATCCGAATAGGACAGATCCTCGACGCCGAAACCTCAGCGGAGAGCAAATTCCTGTCACTTGCCGACTTCCTGGGCGTGACCCGGATTGCACGGGCGCGGGTGAGCCACATCGAAGGCCTCTCCCGCCCTACCGACCTGGGACTGCCGGCCCAGCCATCAAGTGTGACCCTGGAGGATGAAACCACCGGCCAAATCATCCGGCTGGAGGTCCAGAATGAGATTTTGCTGGTGCTCGTGGACGGTGCCGTAGCGGCAGCCGTCCCCGACATGGTGACGCTGCTCAACCCCGAACACGGATCTGTGGCCAACCTGGACGACGTCCGGGTAGGCAACGTTGTGGACGTGCTTAGACTCAATGCCGCCCCGCAGTGGTACTCCGAGGCCGGACTGGACCTGGCCGAACCGGCTGCGTTCGGCATTCCACTCAAGCATCCAAGGCGGCGCCATGGGTAGGTCGATGAAGGACACGCGGCTCGATGTTGCGGGACTGCTGGCGCACGGGTCCCTGCGCGGCACGACTCCGCTGTACCTTACCCCCACCAGCGCACTTGTCGAAAGCGTCGTCCTTGTCTCCCAACTGGAGGCGATCCAGCGGGTGCGCCCGAACACAGTTGTGGTCCTCGCGGCAGAAATGGGCTCGGGTGGATGGCTTGTGTCCGCGGCACTGCGGCATGCCTGGGAGCGGCGGGCCAGTGCCGTCGTCGTCGCCGGGAGCACCTATTCCAACGCTGTAATCGGCCTGGCAGAACGACTGGGCATCACGCTGTTGGCCGCTGAAGGTAACCCGGCCGAAGTCGCGTTGTCTTTGGCAGCTGAGATCGGTGCTGCCCTGTCCGTGGTGGATGCCGAACTCGCCCGGTTCGCCCGTGCCGTGGCCAAGGACAGCACACTCGCTGACGTCCTCAAGACCATATCCGGTGAACTGGATGGCGTGGGCGTCTCGCTCGAATACGACGGCGTCCTCCTCGCCTCAGCCGGTGTTGCCCCGCGGGATTCGGCCGAGGTCATTAGGGTTGACATTGGCGCTGCCAACGCCGCCGTCCCTTCAGCCCTCACCGCCCGTGTACCCGCCTCCGGTGTACACAACCTGCGGCTGGTTCGTTCGATCCTCGAAGTAGCGGCTCCTTCCGTAAAGGCCGCATGGTTGTTGGGCAACTCCCGGGACGCGGCCCGCGCTGTTCCCACTGCGGCGCTCGCCGGGCTAATCCAGGACCCAGGTTCTTCGGGCGCCGCCTTCGAGGAAGATCACCGGCACCTCCTGTCGCAGCTTGGTTGGCGCCGCAACGAACGCTACGTGGCCGCGTGGATCTGCCCCAGCGACGTGCACGCATCTGGTCCCGACCTGACGGCTGTGCTGAGGCTGCTCTGGCGTAAGGTCGCTGCACGCAGTCCGCTGGCGGAGGTCGACGGCGGCTGGCTGGCACTTGTCCCGTCAGCGCATCAGGCTGCGGTGGCACAGCTCGAGCTCCGCCTCAAGGCCAGGCTGCGGCCCGCCCTGGCCGAACTGCGTCTGGTCGCCGGCCTGTCCCGCTGGACGGAAGAGGCACCGCCGCTTCCGTCCATCATTCAGGAGGCCCGGCTGGCTGCAGTGTCAGCGCGGCCGGCGGGCCCGGGCACAATACTTGGCTTTGCCGGCCTGGGCGTAGCGGCGGCATCTACATTCGTCGACAAGGACGCCGTGGCACTGGTGGCTGCGCTGACCCTGCCGCGGCTTATGGATTCTCCTGATCGGGAGGCGATAGTGGCAGCTGTAGCAGCGTTCCTTGATCACGGCGGATCGGTTACCCTCGCAGCGGCGGCGCTCGATGTGCACCGCAACACCCTTCAGGCCCGGCTGAGCCGTGCACGGGAACTCGGCGTCCCGTTGGACCATCCAGCCGAGTTGCTGTCCGTCCATCTGATCCTCGCCGTGCTGGCGGCAGCACATGAGAAACCAACTTCCCCAAATCCATACGAAACCAGAAAGGACTCCCATGAGTTCCCAGTTTGAATCCTTCGACGACGTCTGCGCCTCCGCCCGGGAAACAGTGGGCGTGCGTCTCTTCACCGCCTCCGTGATCGCCGACGAAGGCAGCAGCATGGCGCGCATTTACACCACCCACCCCGAGGTCTACCCGATAGGCGGGAAGAAGACCCTCTCGGGGGACACTAATCCGGTTTGGCTGGAGCAGGTCCTCATCGGCCAGCAGCCATTCCTGGGCGCTGACATAGAAGCGGTCAGGGCATTCTTCTTCGACTCCGGAACCATTGAATCGCTGGGGTGCGGCGCGATCGTGAATGTTCCGGTGGTGAGCGGTGGGCGCACTATCGGCTCCATGAACTTCCTGGCGCCCGAAGGCAGCTATGACCAGTCTTCCGTGGATGCCGCCGTGGTAGTTGCGGGGCGCTCCGTCCACCTCCTCGAAGCCGCTTTGGCAGCCACCAGCTAGCCCGCCGACGTCGACAGGAAGGAAACACTTCACGTGGTCCCCAATCTCCCGGGAAACCTGACCATCCGGAACGCCAGGATCTTCGACGGCGAATCCCCGGCTCTCGTTGAGGGCTCCATCACTGTCCGCGACGGCCGGATCACAGCCGTGCGCGGCAGCGCAGAAGACAGTGGCGCCTCGCCCCTCTCCGAGACAGTACTCGACGCGGGCGGCCGGGTGGTGATTCCCGGCCTCATCGACGCCCACTTCCACGCCTACGCGCTTAGCCTGACCTCGGCGCTGAACGAAACAGGGCCTTTGAGCTACTCCGCGCTGGCCGGTGCCCGCAGACTTGAGGCCGCACTCCGCCGGGGCTTCACCTCGGTGAGGGACGTGGCTGGGGGCGATGTGGGCCTTTCGGCTGCAATCGAGGAAGGACTGTGCCCCGGACCCCGCTACTTCTATACCGGTCCCGCGCTGAGCCAAACCGGCGGCCACGGTGATATTCGCGCCGCGAACGATGGAAGCTGCTTTCATGGCGGTCATATGTGCGAGGTGGTGGATGGCGTTGAGGACTTGCTGCGGGCGGTGCGCCACAGGTTCCGGACCGGTGCCACCGCCATCAAGCTCATGACCTCCGGGGGAGTGATCTCCCCCGTCGATCCGATTCGTGTCCCCCAGTACAGCGCCGCGGAGATCCGGGCGGTCACTGAGGAGGCATCCCGGCGGGGCAGTTACGCCACCGCGCACGCTTACTCACCAGAAGCCATTAGCCATTCGGTGCTCAACGGGGTGCGCTGCATCGAACATGGCAACCTCCTGGATGCTGAAACCGCCCGGCTGATGGCGGAGTACGACGTCTATCTCGTGCCCACGTTGGTGACGTACGATGCGATGGGCCGCCGCGGAGCGGAAATCGGGCTTACCGAAATGGGCGCCGCCAAGAATCACGAAGTATTGGCCGCGGGCAAGAACGCCGTCACACTGGCACGGGAGGCCGGGGTCCGGATTGGCTTCGGCACCGACCTTATGGGTGAACTTGAGGATGAACAGCTGGCCGGGCTGCGCCTTCAGGTCGAAGTGCTGGGCGTCTACGACGCACTCCGCTCGGCGACATCGACGAACGCCGCACTCCTCGGGCGGGAAGACC
Source organism: Arthrobacter sp. PvP103 (assembly GCF_017833075.1). NCBI lineage: Bacteria > Bacillati > Actinomycetota > Actinomycetes > Micrococcales > Micrococcaceae > Arthrobacter > Arthrobacter sp. PvP103. Next base: position 1,865,099 of record NZ_JAFIBQ010000001.1, read on the forward strand.
TAGGACACATCGCGGAGGGGGCCTGCGCGGACTTAGTGATACTGGACGGCGATCCCTTCGAGGAGCCCTCGGTGCTTTGGGACGGGAGCCGGAAACGCATCGTCATCAAGGCCGGCCACATTGTCTCCTCAGACGGCCTTCGGGCCGGTAAAGCCGCGATGGACGAGGCGATCAGTGGCGCTCACGGCTGACCTTTTTTTGCTGAGACAGGACCAGCGAGACTCCCTTACGAGCACGTCGTCGCAGCATCTCCGCCGCCAGCCCTGGATGGTGCGGAAGTAGCGCAGTACCGGGTAGCTCACTGAATGCTGCAGCCCGATGGCCGCCCGTGTGACAAGACGCCTAGTCGGCCGGTGGCTAGGCTGGGACATTCGGCGCGCTCGAGGGCGCGGAATTCATGGTGAAGATGGGGGACCCTTGGGGGAACAGCGTGTGATTTTTGGCGGACCGGCCACGGTACCGCCGGTGGTGCGGGCGTCGACGGCGCTCTGGCTGGCCAGTGCACTGGTGGCCGGCGTGCTGCCCGTCGTCTTGGAGTTCGCTGGAGCCGGCACCGGTCCGTCCACGCCCATCTGGGCCGTGATTGCCCTGGCAGTTCCCCTGGTGGCCCTGCAGGTATGGGGGGCCTTCCAGCTCTTGGCAGGTGTGAGGTGGGTCCGCACCGTGCTCACGGTCATCGCCGTGCTTTCCGCCGCAGGAGCGCCGTTCGATCTGTCACCTGTTGTGGTGACCGGGCTGGCCCTCACATTGGCCGGCGCCGTATTGATGTGGCTGCCGCCGGCGAACGCGTTCTTCCGGGGAGACCATCAGCCTGCCGGGGCGCCCCGCTAGGCGCCGGTCAGCCCCGGTACCCGGTTCAGCCGGCTTAGCCGGGCAGCCGGCCTACCGGCGGGCTGCCGAGCTGAGTTGCGGCTGCCCGTGCTCCGGGTGCGGGTTGTTGTGGGCGGCGCGCATGCGGAGCAACGCGGCGCCGCTGTGGACCGGCGCCGGCTGCGAGGGCCGGATCCGGTGGGACGGTTCGATCCGGCGGCTGCTGCTCATATCGCGGATCAGGCCGGTTCCGGCGATCTCACGAACCAGCGCGATCCCCTGCGCGGCAGCCCGCTTTGTAGGGTACTTCAATGAAATCGCCACGAGTTCCCCGGCCTTGCCGATAAGCCTGAACCTGTACCCGCCGTCGGGCGCGCTAATTAGTTCGAAGTGTCCGGACATCGTTGTCACTCTCCACTCTCAAGGTCGTTTTATTCACCTTTTCCAGCCTAGCCTCACTCCGGGCGCGCAGATCAGGGCCAAAGGCCCCCTCCGCCCCTGCGCCCGGTCTGCTAGTTGAGTAGAGCTAGCCGTCCTCGGAAGGGTCGGTAAACTCGTCAGGTCCGGACCGGCCGTGGCCGTCGTGACCACCGGCGGACTCGGACTCCTGGCCGGGTTCGCAGGACTCGCCTGATGCGCGTGCTGGATCGACGGATTCGACGGATTCGGGGGCTGAATCCGAGAGTCGCAGGTCGTTGGAATAGGGTGCGTACAGCCGCGGAACGGCCTCGATGAGTTCGTTGGCGGCCATGGCGAGAAGGTCCCGCTGCACTGGCGGCAGGGAGAGCAATCCCTGCAGGTACGCTTCGACTTCGTATTCACCCACGCTGCCGCCGATGCTGAAGTAGTTCAGCCAGAGTTCTCCGGGCGTGATGCCCACGGCCTTCAGCGCCGCCCGGAGCTGCATGCGTTGATCGGGTTCGTGGTGGTCGAAGCCCATGGCGGCGCTCCCCTAGTTCCGGCCGGCCGGCATCGCGGCAATAAGTTGGGAAGCAGCCTGTGCAAGTGTCAGGCTGTGTTGCCTGGACCGGCGAATCAATTCCTCCAGGGCACGCTCGTGGCCGAACCCGTGCCGCTGCATCAGGATCCCGCAGGCCCGGTTCACCGTGTCCCTGCTTTCGAGTGCGACATGCAGGTCCTCGCTGATGTGCTGGGGCATCTCGCTGGCCTGGATGTGGGACAGCAACGTTGCGGCCGGGACGGCGTACAGCTCCAGCAGACTCGCTGTGGCGGGTGTGTAGGCGGCGGGAAGCGCCGCGTACACCTTCATGGCGCCGATACTTTGCTTGTCCGCGATCAGCGCTGTGCTCACCACCGATCGGATGGGGAGTCCTTTGACAGCCGCCCTCCACCGCGGCCAGCGGTCATCCGCGCGAACGTCTTCCACAAGAATGGTTTCCTCGGCGCCCCACGCCGTCAGACACGGCCCTTCACCAAGTTCGTACTGCAGCGCATCAGCCTGTTCCACCACCCTGTCGGTGGCACCGTGGCTGGTCCTGCGTCCCTGTGAGTCGAGGACAGAGACGCCGGCACCGATGGTGCCGGGCACAGAATCCTTGATGGCCCTCGCAAGGAGCCCGACGGCGGCGCCGACCTCCTCCTCGGTCAGGAGCAAACCGCGGATCCTGCCGATCGCGCCGGAGAGATCATCCAACGGAAGCTTTTTTGCCATGGACGGACCTCCGGCCGGTAGCCGGACCATCCGAGTCGGCGGACCGTCCGGAGAATCATGTGCGGGAACGAGTTTCGAACCCGCAGTCACAGCTTAACCCCGGCGGCATGCGGTACGCATAAGGTTCGCGACAAGGCCACTTTCGGGAAATGGCTATGGTTCCCGGCCGGACCGCCGCCTAGCTTGGTGGGGAACACTCCCCGGAGCTCCCCGCCATCCAGAGAAAGACCACCATGCCCACCGATGTGAACGAATATCCCTTCTCCCAGGTAGACGTCTTTGCTCCCGGCCCCAAAGCCGGGAACCCCGTCGCCGTCGTTCATGACGCGGACGGACTGAGCACGGAACAGATGCAGAGCTTCGCGAACTGGACCAACCTGTCGGAGACCACGTTCCTGCTGAAGCCGTCCCACCCGGAAGCGGACTACAGGCTGAGGATTTTTACGCCCGCATCCGAACTGCCCTTTGCCGGGCATCCCACGCTGGGCTCGGCCCACGCCTGGCTAGCAGAGGGCGGACAGCCGCTCCGTGAAGGTGAGCTGCTACAGGAATGCGAGGCCGGCCTGGTGAAGATCCGCCGCGCCGGCACCGACCTGGCATTTGCGGCACCGCCGCTGGTCCGCTCGGGCGCGGTTGACCCGGCAGCCCTGGAACAGGCCGTCGCCAGCCTGGGCGTCGACGCCGGGCAGGTCCTCGGCAGCAACTGGGTGGACAACGGTCCCGGCTGGCTGGGTATCCGGCTGGAATCAGCGGAACAGGTGCTGGGACTCCAGCCGGATTTTGCCCTCATGGACCAGCTCCGTGTGGGCGTCATCGGCAGGTACGCGGAGGGAGGACCGGCGGACTTCGAGGTCCGGGCCTTCGTTCCCGGGTTCGGCGTTCCCGAAGACCCTGTAACCGGCAGCCTCAACGCCGGCCTGGCGCAATGGCTCCTCAGCGAAGGAACTGTGGATGGGAACTACACCGTCCAGCAAGGCACCGCCCTGGGACGCGGCGGCCTGGTGACAGTCAGCGTCGAGGAGGAGGACATCTGGATCGGCGGAACCAGCCGCGCCGTGGTGAGCGGCCGCGTGTCGATCTAGCGGACTGCGTGGGGTGTTACTGCATGGTCAGCCGGTAGCCTACTCCCCTGACCGTCTGCACCCACCGCGGGGAACGGGAACTGTCACCCAGGCGCTTTCGCAGGTTCCCCATATGCACCTCCAGAACCCGTTCGTCCCGGGCCGCCACGGCGGAACCCGGGACAGCAGGCTCGTTCCGCAGATAGCGGGCAAGGTCCGCCCTGGTCAGCACCGCACCCCTGTTTTGGAGCAGTGCACGGAGCAGATCGAACTGGGTCCGGGTGAGGTCAACGGCTCTTCCGTCCACTGATACCGTGCGGGTGCCGTCCATCAGGGCAAGGCCCCGATGTTCAAAGTCCCATCCGACTCCTGCGGCAGAAGCCGCGGCCGCCGGTTGAGGCGTTGCAGAGGCGGCTGCAGCGGGCGTTTCCGCACTGTAAGGTTTGGCGACGAAGTGTCCGGCGGCGCACTGGGCCGCTTCCACCATCGCGTGACGCCTGGGTCTGCGGAGCAGGGCGGCGATCCTGGCGCGGAGCTCGCGCGGACGGAAGGGCTTGGCCAGGTAGTCGTCAGCACCGGCCTCAAGCCCAAGCAGCGCATCCGCTTCGCTCGCCAGTGCGCTGACCATGACCACGTAGGCGTGGCTGAAGGTACGGATCCTGCGCGAGGCCTCGATGCCGTCAAAGTCGGGGAGCCCTACCTCCACGGTGACCAGGACGGGGTCGTGCTTCCGCACGGCAGCCACACCTTCGGCGCCGGACGCCGCTGCAACAACCTCGAATCCGGATTGGACAAGCAACTCCTCCAGAGCCTCCCTGCTGCGACCGTCGCCGTCAACCACCACAGCCATGCCGCGCGTAACCATCAAAACCCCTCAGAAATTCTCGTACATATTCAGCTTTAGTAAGTACCAGCAATTCCTCAATTACGAATTGCGTAAAAATTGTGCATTTATTGAGGAAGGTCAAAAAGTAAATATCAGCATTCAGCTATTGCCAACCAAACCCCACTGAATGATGATCATCATGTGCTCACTGGGGGCGCGGCGCTGCTGTTATCAGCGCAAAAGTAGGGGGCGTTAAATGGTTTCCTTGAGGTCTCGCGTCGCAAAAGCGGTCTGGCTGAACAGACCGCTTGCAATGCTGGCAGCCGCCAGCCTGGTCATGTTGTCCGCAACAACCCCGGCGCATGCCGCCGACACCACCCCCCTGGACCCGGACCCGGGCCCCGCGGGCAGCTTCGCCTGGAAGGGGTTCAACTGGGAAAAGCGGTTCTGGGGCGGTGCGCCACAGTTCAACAAGACCTTCGACGCGGCCAACGTCAGCAATCCCGACAGCAACGGATACGTCACGCTTTCCCTAACCAACCCGACCGGCAGCGCCCCTGTCGGCGCAGAGTTCCAGTCCACCCGGCAGGGATTCGGCTACGGCACCTACAGCACCACGGTGGAGAAAGATGTGAGCGCCCTCCAGAAGGAAGTGGTGTGGGGTTGCCTGTTCACCTACGATCCCCTCGCCACTCCCGGTTACAACGAGATCGACCTGTGCGAGGCATCCGCCTGGGGCGGCGGCGCAAGCTACGGGGAATCCTGGCCCGTAACCCAGGCGCACGGCTACTGGTTCGATGCCACCAAGCCGCCGGGGCAGGGCAACAACACCATCGTCTTTGATACGACGAATGACGCAATCCTCACCCACAAAATGGTCTGGGAACCGGGAAAGATCACCTTCGAAACCTTCGCCGGCGAGGGCTACGGGGGAACCCTTCTCAAGCGAACAGTCCTCCAGGGAAGCACCGTTCCCGTGCCGGCCAAAGAAGCCATCCACTTCAACCTTTGGGTCACTGGCGGTGGCGGCGGCGATCCCGAACATGTGAAACCCGAATCCGTGGTGATCCGGGACTTCTCGTTCACACCGGCTGCCAGCACCACCCCGGTTGCCGAGTCACCCATCAAGCTGACGGCCGCCAACAGCAAGGTCAAAGGCGTCAATTCCACCACCCTGAAGTGGACCGGGGCCACGGGGTCCAGCGTCACACTGTGGATCAATGGCACCCCGAAGACCGTCCCCAATACCGGCAGCTTCGTGAACAAGTTCAAGGGCGGAGCAACCACAAGCTACAAGGTCTGCGATGCTGCCGCATGCTCCAACGCCGTAAGTGTGGTGACCTGAGCCGAACACGAACCGGTGGCCCGGATTCTTTGCGAATCCGGGCCACCGGCACGATCAGGCTGAGTTACTTTGCCCGGACCGGCACGATCCGCTTGACGGCCATGCCGAGCGCCACGAGGGCGAAGGCTGCCAGCGCGAACCAAAAGAGGTCACCGGCCCCGGTTGCGGCGAGGGTTCCGGCACCGACACCGGCTGCTGCGGGAGCTGCTGGGTTGCTGTACATAAAGTGTTACCAAGCTTTCTTTTTGTTGAGTGCTACATCCACGTAAGCCTTCGCGTGGACTACCTGAAGGAACAGGTCGATCAGAAGTTCGTACATCGTTGCGGCGGCGAGCATGTACTTCCAGCCACGCAGCCGCACAGTCACTACCCGTTCGATCACGAAGACACCGGTCACGGCCATCCAGAAGGGCTGAATGTGCAGCCCTTCTCCCGTGCCCAGTGCAAAAGCCACCGTTCCGAAGTAGGCCAACGACACCACAATGCCTGTCACGGAGAGCGCTTGCCTCCCCCAGTACGGCCGGGTCACCCTGGTCCAGCCGTACTGGACACAGTTCTCCACGGCTCCGCGCTTCCACCTCAGCCGCTGTGCCCAGAGCTCACGCCAGGTCGGCATGATTTCGGTGACGAGCGTGCAGTCGGCCGGCGATTTGATGCGGTAGTTGAGGGTCAGCAGCGCGAAGGACAACTCGTTGTCCTCGGTCAGGACGGAGGTGTCGTAAACGCCTCCCCTGCCGTTACCCGGCGGCAGCGTGCCGTCAAGCCGGGCTTCGATGACATCCTCCAAGGTCCGGACGCGGAAGAGCGCGGCCGTTCCGGTCACCACAAGGCACTTGCCGTGAAGCCGCTTCACGTCCCGGGCGTAGCGTGCGTACTCATTACGCTGAAGGTGACCCACGAATCCGCCGCCGTCGGCGCCGCGGAAGACGCCACCCACGGCGCCAAGCCGCCTGTCGGCACGCAGGTGAGCGGTTGCCCGCTCGATGAAGTCATGGCTCAACTGCGAATCCGCGTCCTGGACGAGGATCATGTCTTCCGGATTCGCGCCCGGCAGTAGTCCCTCCAGTGCAAAATTCAAGGCGCCGGCTTTTTTGTCTGTGTTTCCCACCGTGCGGATGACCTCTGCGCCGAGCTCCAGTGCGATTTCCCCGGTGGCATCGGTGCAGTTGTCGGCAACCACCACCACCCTGTCCGGCGGCTGAGTCTGGGATTTGAGGGATTCGAGCGTGTCAGAAATACCTGCAGCTTCATTATGCGCAGGGATAAGAACTGTAATCACAGGACTTCGGCACCCGCAGTCCCGGGAACAGAATTCACATTGTCACACACAGGCTCCGCAGCTCCCCATCGGAATTAGTCAATTGATTGTTGACTCCGAGTTTTTCAACCGGAACGCAAGCAGGAGGAAAGTATTCGAAAAGGAATCCGCAATCTTCAGTCAAGGAAACTCATACTCAACGGGACCTCCATATTGCGCCCGCAATTAAGCGGAGTTACTCAATGCGGGAACCTGCCGGCAAGGGGACTTTCGGCTCTTCCCGTCCGGGAGTTCAGGAGTGAACGTTGAACGCATGCGGGAACCACCGACAGGGCGCCCGGGCACCGAAGCCGATGACCGGCCGGACCGGAACAATGACGATCCCTTCCTCCGGTATGCCGGCCGCTTCGACCGGGCGCTGAGGGACGTCCCGGATGCGCTCCGTTCCTCCCGCACCCCTCCCGCCGGAGTAGCCCGCACGTTGGGACTGCCCGCGGCGGCCGTCGAAGGACCCGCATCGTTCTTCGCTGATTTCTCCGCGCCCCGCGGAGCCCGGCACGTCCGGGTGTGTTCCGCCGCCGCCTGCTTCGCGGCAACCGGCGGCGCGCACGTCCCCGAAGTGGAGGCTGCCCTCGGGGTGCCGTCCGGCAGCAAAAGCCCGGACGGCACCGTCTCGCTCCAGGCAGTGCGCTGCCTGGGCTACTGCTTCGCCGGACCCGCGGCCCTCGTCGGTGACGAGGCTTGCGCCGGCCCCGACCTCGCAGCACAGCTGCTTGGCTCGTCCCCGCGGACGGACCCTCCCATCCCGGTCTACAACGACAGCCCAGTCCCCGTGGTGACCGCCGGACTGCTCGGAGCGTCGCCCCCGTGGTCGGTTTGGCCGGAGGTGGCCGCCTCAGCAACCCCAGAGGACATTCTGCTCAGGGTTGAAGCCGCACAGCTGAGAGGGCGGGGCGGGGCCGGGTTCCGCGCCGCCGCCAAATGGCGGGCCGCCCTCGACCACCCTGCACCACGCGTGGTCGTGGCCAATGGCGATGAAGGCGACCCTGGTTCCTACGCGGACCGCCTGCTCATGGAACAGGACGCGCACCGCGTGCTCGAGGGGCTGGTCCTGGCCTGCTTCGCCGTCGGTGCAACCACCGGCATCGTATTTGTACGCTCCGAGTATCCGCTCGCCGCCGCCCGGCTCCGCAGTGCGCTGCACGAGGCACGACGGGACGGGCATCTCGGCCCGGACATTGCAGGCAGCGGCTTCAGCCTGGAAGTGCGCGTTGCCGAAGGCGCAGGGTCCTACGTTTCCGGCGAGGAGACGGCCCTGCTCAACGGGTTGGACGGGCTGCGCGGCGTCGTGCGGCCCCGGCCTCCGTTCCCCACGGAGCGCGGGTTTCACGGCCGGCCCACGGTGGTCAACAACGTCGAAACGCTGTGCGCGGTCCCGTGGATCGTGCAGCACGGCGGTCCGGCGTATGCGGCGATGGGAACCTCGGATGAGGCCGGCACCGTGATCGCCTGCCTGTCCGAACGGTTCCTCCGGCCGGGAGCCTACGAGGTGGAGATCGGGACCCCGGTGAGACGGATCGTGGAGGAACTCGGCGGCGGGCTTCGCGCCGGGGCGACACTGCGCGCCATTCAGATCGGCGGACCGCTGGGCGGTTTCCTTGGGCCCGATGACCTTGACGTGCCGCTGAGCGACAAAGCATTGGCACGGCATGGGGCAGCCCTCGGCCACGCGGGAATCGTCGCCTTCGATGACAGGCTCAGTGGTGAGCAGGTGCTGCGGAACCTGTGGGACTTTGCCGCAGCCGAGAGCTGCGGACAATGCTCGCCCTGCCGGGTGGGAACGTGGCGGGGACGCGCCTTGGCGGAGCTCCCGGACGCCCCGGATGTCGGCAGCGAACGCGGCGATGTGCTGCGCACGATGGCGGCGGGCAGCCTGTGCGCCTTCGGCCGCCGGGTACCTGCCGCGGTCCGCAGCCTTGTCCGCGTTTACGGGCTTGCCGGGTGGCCGTCATGAAACTTCTGGTCGACGGCCGCCAGGTTGATGTCCCGCCCGGAGCCACGCTGCTCGACGCGGTGCGGGCAGCCGGCCTGGCCCTCCCGACGCTGTGCCATGATGACCGGCTCACCACGGCAGCCTCGTGCCGGACGTGCCTGGTTGACGTCACCGGCCGCGGCGTTGCTGCCGCCTGCAGCACCCCAGCCGAGGAAGGGCTGCGCATCGCGGTCGAGGCGTCCCGGCCCGTCCGCCGCGACGCGCTGGCGGCCATCGTGGCGGGGTTGCCGGCCCGCGCGCTGGAAGTCCCCGCAGACCGCAGCGAACTGGTCCGGCAATGCGTCGAGTACGGGGTGGTAGCTCCGGCGGGTTCCGTGGAATTTCCAGCGCGCGGAGCCGACCACTCCCACCCCTACGTCAAGCTCGACCGTGACCTTTGCATTGCCTGCGGTCGGTGCGTCCGCGCCTGCGCGGAAATCCAGGGCACGTTCGCCCTGACCCTGGTGGGCCGAGGCGCCGGCACGGTGGTGGCACCCGGGACGGGAGGTCCCTGGGTGGAATCCGATTGCGTCTCCTGCGGGGCCTGCGTGGACACGTGCCCCACCAGTGCATTGTCCGAACCCGGGCTGCTGAATCTACTGCCGATCGAACGCCAGACCCTGACCACATGCGGCTATTGCGGAGTGGGCTGCAGCCTCGAGGTCTCCACCCGCGACAACGAAATAATGACTGTACGGCCCGCCCGCGAGGGGTCGGTGAACCGGGGCCATGCCTGCGTCAAAGGACGGTTTTCCCATGGATTCCTCGGATCGGTTGAGCGCCTGACCACCCCGCTGATCCGCAGGAACGGCAGCCTCGCACCGGCAACTTGGGAGGAGGCCACCGCCTACGTTGCTGTACGGCTCGCCACGGTCCGGGACACGGCCCCGGACGGATTTGCCCTCATCTCCTCTGCCCGGGCCACCAACGAGGAGAACTACCTGGCCCAGAAGTTCGCCCGGGCCCTCATGGGTACGAACAACGTGGACAACTGCTCCCGGCTCTGTCATTCCCCTTCAGCCGCCGGCTTGACCGCCTCGTTCGGCCTGTCCGGCGGAACAAACCCGTTCGACGACCTGGACCGGTGTGACGCGGTCCTCCTGGTCGGCGCAAACCCGACGGCCGCCCACCCGGTGGTGGGATCCCGCATCTTCCAGCGGGTCATGGACGGCGCCCGCCTGGTGGTGGTCGATCCCCGTCGCACCTTCCTGGCCCGGCACGCGGACGTCCACCTGAGGCCCAGGCCGGGCACCAACGTGGCCGTGTTCAACGGACTGGCGCACGTCCTGGTCCGTGAGGGGTTGGTGGACGAGGCGTTCCTTGCGGCCAGCACCAGCGGCTACGAGGAATTGTCCGGGATGCTCCACGACTACCCTCCGGACCGGGTGGCCCGAATCTCGGGTGTCCCGGCAGACGATCTGGTGCGGGCCGCCGTCGTGTACGGTCAGGCACTGGCTCCCGCCATTTTCTACGGCCTTGGCGTGACCGAACACCGGCACGGCACGGATGGGGTGCGGACGCTGTCCAACCTGGCAATCCTTCGCGGCGCCGTGGGGCCGGGCATCGGCGGAGGGGTGAACCCGCTCCGCGGGCAGAACAACGTTCAGGGCGCCTCGGACATGGGCGCCCTGCCCGACCTGCTGCCCGGTTACCAGAAAGTCCTGGATCCGTCGGCCCGGTCCCGGTGCGCCGCGGCCTGGCAGGCCGATGTGCCGCCGCAGCCTGGCCTTCGCATCCCCCAGATGTTCGCTGCCGCCCGTGCCGGGGCGTTGAAGGCGCTGTGGATCATCGGAGAGGACGTGCTCACCACCGACCCGGACAGCACATCGGTGCGGGCGGCCCTGGAGTCCTGTCCGCTGGTGATCTGCAACGATCCGTTCCTCTCGCCTACCGCCGCCGCCGCGGACGTCGTCTTCCCGGTGGCCTCGTGGCTCGAGAAGGATGGCACGTTCGTCAATTTCGACAGGCGCTTTCAGCGGGTGCGGGCCGCCGTCGTACCGCCTGCAGGCGTCCGCACCGACTTCGCCGTGCTCCACGCAGTCGCCGCCGGCATGGACGCGGATCTTGGCTGCGCCACACCGGCGGAAGCGCTGGCGGAATGCGCCGCGGTGGCCCCGCTGTTCGGTGGCATCTCCCACCCGAGGCTGGACCGGGACGGTCCCCTGCACTGGCCGTGCGGATCCGTCGATTCCCCCGGCACTCCGCGGCTCTACGAGGATCATTTCGCCACACCGGATGGTTTGGCGCGCCTGGCCGCCAGGCCGTACCTGCCGCCGGGCGAGCAATGTGATCAGGATTTCCCGTTCCTGCTCATCACCGGGCGCCGGGCGGAGCACTACAACTCAGGCAGCATGACGCGCCGTACGGACAACAGCACCCTGTTGCCCCGGGAGACGATCGACATCGAGCCCGGGGACGCCGCTGCCCTGGGGCTGGTCGAGGGAGGCGCCGTCAGGCTGAGCAGCCGCCACGGCACAGCCGTCCTGCCAGCGCGGATCACGGACGAGGTGGAACCCGGCCAGGTGTTCGCGGGCTTCCATTTCCCCGGTGCCGCGGTCAACAATCTCACCTCACCCGTTGAGGACGAGGTCACGGGATGCCCCGAGTACAAGCTGACCGCCGTCCGGCTGTCCGGTCCCGGCTGACGCATTTGCCAAGGGGCAGAGCCTTCACTGGGCCCTCCCGCGACGACGGGTCTTTGTCCCCTGTTAGTTGTTTTCCGGCAGGTATGTACTGAAAGTACACCCGCCCCAGCGCGGGCCATCCCTGACATTAGTTTGGAGAAAGCCATGTCTGATCTGCGTAAATGGTCGCCGCGCGCGGCTTCCCGATGGACCTCACCGTTCGACGCTTTGCTGAGGTCTCCCCTGGAGTTCATGGACTCCCTGGACCGCATGTTTGAATCGACGGCCGGAACTTCTCCGATCCGCGTCGAGGAGTTCGTTGACGGCAAGACCCTGGTGGTACGGGCTGAGATGCCAGGAGTTGATCCCGACAAAGACGTGGAGATCACCATCGTTGACGGCACCTTGCGCATCCACGCCGAACGCCAGGAAAAGGAAGAGCACAAGGACAAGAACCGCTATCGGTCAGAATTCCGCTACGGATCCTTCAGCCGCAGCATCCCCCTGCCCGAGGGCGTGAAGGAAGATGACATCAAGGCCTCCTACACCGACGGCGTCCTTGAAGTCCGCACACCCCTGCCGGAAGAAGCCGCAGCCCAGGCCGAGGCTCCCAAGAAACTTCCGATCAGCCGCGGCTAGGGCCGGGTCCGACCACCATTCGCAGGATGGGCTGCCGGCGCCGGAACCGGCGGCCCCGCGACGGCATGCCCCGTCAACACCAAAGGACTCAAAGCCCGTAGACTAGACGGCATTATGGATGACCCTCCTTCACATATGCCCAAGCCCCTCCACCTTCTGACCGGTTCACCGGCCACTACGGGAGAGGGGCGCCCGAATGTATGAATGGATCATGCTCGGTATCGGCCTTGTCCTCACGGTGGGTACCGGCTTCTTCGTAGCGTCCGAGTTCGCGCTGGTCAACCTTGACCGCAACGACCTTGAAGCCCGCCAGGCCCGCGGCGAGAAACGCCTTGCGCCCACCATCAAGGCCCTCAAGATCACCTCGACGCATCTCTCCGGAGCCCAGCTCGGCATTACGCTGACCACGCTCCTCACCGGCTACACCTTTGAACCGGCCATCAGCAAAATGCTCAGCGGCCCGTTGCTGGCCGCAGGCCTGCCTGAGTCCGTGGTGCCGGGGATCGGCGCCGTGGCGGGGATCTTCCTGGCCACCATTTTCTCGATGGTGATTGGCGAACTCGTCCCGAAGAACTTCGCGCTGGCCCTTCCCCTGGCCACCGCCAAGATCGTGGTCCCCTTCCAGGCCCTGTTCACCGCCGTCTTCAAGCCCGTCATCCTGCTGTTCAACAACACTGCCAACGGCATCATCAGGTCGTTTGGCATCGAGCCGAAAGAGGAGCTGTCCGGCGCGCGCAGCGCCGAGGAACTCAGCTCGCTCGTGCGGCGGTCCGCGCTGGAAGGCGTGCTCGACGTCGACCATGCCGTCCTGTTGCACCGCACCCTCCGCTTCTCCGAGCACTCCGCTGCCGACGTCATGACGCCCCGCGTCCGGATGACGGCGGTGAACGCCGACGACACCGCGGAGCAGATCGTCACCCTGGCCACGTCCACCGGTTACTCGCGTTTTCCGGTGATCGGACGGGATCGCGACGACGTCCTGGGGGTCCTGCACGTCAAGCAGGCGTTCGCTGTTGCCTTGGAAGAACGCGCCAGTGTGACCGCCGCGAGCCTCATGATCGACCCGCTGCGGGTCCCCGAATCCATGGGCGTGGACACGCTGCTGGTCCTGCTCCGCAAGCAGGGCCTCCAGGTGGCCATCGTGTCCGACGAGCACGGCGGAACGGCCGGCATCGTCACCCTCGAAGACCTGGTGGAGGAGATCGTGGGCGAACTCGAGGACGAACACGACCGCGCACGCGTGGGTGTGGTCCGGATCGGCCGCGCCATCACATTCGACGCCTCGCTGCGCCCGGACGAATTGCTGGACCGGACAGGGATTGAAGTGCCCGACGGCGAGGAGTACGACACCATCGCGGGTTTCGTCACCGACCAGCTGGACCGGATCCCCGAGCTCGGCGACGAAGTCACCGTGGATGGCGGAACGCTGCGCGTGGAACGCGTGGTGGGAACCCACGTGGAGCGCCTCCGCTTCACGCCGGACGAATCACAGGAAGCACCCCAGAGCCCGCATGACCGCATCATCGATACCCTGACCTCGGAGCTGACCCATGAGTGAATACCTTCCCGGCATCATCTGGCTGGTGGTGCTCCTGGTGGTCAACGCCTTCTTCGTCGGGGCCGAGTTCGCTGTCATCTCCGCCCGCCGGTCGCAGATCGAGCCCAAGGCCGAGGCCGGCAGCAAGGCCGCAAAGACCACGCTGTGGGCCATGGAGCATGCCACGCTGATGCTGGCCACCAGCCAGCTGGGCATCACCGTGTGCTCACTCGTGATCCTGAACGTTTCCGAACCCGCCATCCACCACCTGCTGGAAATCCCCCTGGGCCTGACCTCGCTCTCCGGCGAAGCGATCGGGATCATCGCCTTCGTGGCCGCGCTGTTGCTGGTGACCTTCCTGCACGTGGTCATCGGTGAAATGGTGCCCAAGAACATCTCGTTCTCCGTTCCCACCCGGGCCGCGCTCATCCTTGCCCCGCCGCTGGTGATGGTGTCACGCTTGTTCAAGCCGGTGATCTGGACCCTTAACGGGATCGCAAACTCCATCCTGCGGCTCTTCAAGGTCCAGCCCAAGGATGAGGCCACCAGCGCCTACACCCTGGACGAGGTGGCCAACATCGTGGAGCAGTCCACCCGGGACGGCATGCTCACGGACACCACCGGCACGCTGAATGCGGCGTTCGAATTCACCGCCAAGACCGTGGCGGACGTGGAAGTGCCGATCAGCGAGATGGTGCTCCTGCCGGCCTCGTCGACGCCGGCGGACATCCAGAGCGCGGTGGCCCGGCACGGGTTCTCCCGCTACATCCTGACGGACGACGACGGCGTGCCCTCCGGCTATCTGCACCTCAAGGACGTCATGGACCTGACGTCCCCGGAAAAATTCGCCAGGCCCGTGCCGGCCAAGAGAATCCGCCGGCTCGCCTCCGCGTTCAGCGGCAGCGACCTCGAGGACGCGCTGGCCACCATGCGCCGCACCGGCGCCCACGTGGCCCGGGTCTTCGACGCGGACGGGAAGACCACCGGCGTCCTCTTCCTGGAGGACATCATCGAAGAGCTGGTGGGCGAAGTGCAGGACGCCACGAGCGCCTAGCCGCGCCCGTGTTGCGCGATCAGTTCCCTGCTGAGTTCGCGAATCCCGGGCAGTTCGGCCGAAAGTCCGGCCAGCACGACGGCGGCATCGGCCGTCTGGGAAGGTGACGCACTGTCCGCGAGCCCGTCAGCGCGAAGGTTGATCAGGGACTCAACCAGGCGGAATGCCAGCTCACCGAGCGGCGCGCTGCCGGGACCGCCGGCCGCCGGAAGGAGCTCCTCCACCTTTTGGCCCAGGTCCTGGTACCGCTGCCGCAGCTCCCGCCTGTCCGCCATGAACGGCTCGAAACGCTCGGCGCGCGCTTCCGGCAGGTGGTACAGGATGCCGAGGTTCCACCGTGCACTGCACAGCAGGCCGCCGTCATAGAGCGCGACTGAATGGAGCGCCGCGGCCGCCGCCACTGCACCGGCCGGGCGGGGAGCTGCGCAGACGGCCCTCGCGAAGTCCAGGCCACCGGCCACGGTGCCCTTCAGCAGCTCGCCGAGGATGTCATCCTTGGTGCCGAAGTGATGGTAGAGCGACGACTGGCGCATGCCCACGGCATCGGCGATCGCCCTCGTGGAAGTGTTCGCGAAGCCCTGGCCCGTAAAGAGTTCGGCGGCCGCATCGAGGATTTCGTCCCGGGCGGTGGCCCCCGGGCGCACTGGCTGCTGCTTGCGGGGTCGTCCCGGTCCGGCTGAAGTCACCCCACATTCTTACACCGCGGGCGGCTGCCGGATGCCCTGCCGTTGGACGCCGGGGTAACGGTGAGTTTTTGTTCACCGAACCGAAACACCTCGAAATCCAGCTTTTACACGGGCGAAACGGAACGGGGACACTGCGCTGGAAAACTATCAAGTGACCGGTATTTCGGGAGGGGCCCATCCAGTGGCTACCCAGATGTGGTCACCAGCCCCCGTTCCAGACACGGAGAAACCGATGACTTCCACCATTTCGACGGCGTCCGCCCACGCAGACGATGCAGACCTGACCTCGCTCGGCTACCAGCCGTCCTTGCACCGCAAACTTGGCCGCTACGCTTCCTTCGCCGCAGGATTCTCGTTCGTTTCCATCCTGACCACGATCTTCCAGCTCTTTGCCTTCGGGTACTCCTTTGCCGGACCCGCGTTCTTCTGGACCTGGCCGGTGGTGCTGGTCGGCCAGCTGCTCGTTGCCCTGAACTTCGCCGAACTCGCCGCCCGCTACCCTCTGTCCGGCGCCGTCTACCAGTGGTCCCGCCGCATGGGCGGCGAAGTGGTGGGCTGGTTCGCGGGCTGGTTCATGGCGATCGCCCAGGTTGTCACTGCGGCCGCGGCCGCCATCGCACTCCAGGTGGTCCTCCCGCAGCTGTGGGACGGTTTCCAGGTTGTCGGCGGCGATCCCGCATTGGCCACCGTCACCGGCGCCGCCAACGCCGTAGTCCTCGGGGCCGCACTCCTCGTGGTCACCACGGTGATCAACTGCCTGGGCGTCAAGCTCATGTCGCACGTCAACTCCATCGGCGTGACCTGCGAAATCGTCGGCGTCGCCGCCGTCATCCTCGCCCTGATTTCCGCCGCCCAGCGCGGACCCGAGGTAGTGGCGGACGTCAGCGTGGTGGCCGGCTCGGACCTCGGGGCCGTGGGCGCGTTCCTCGTCTCCGGCCTCATGGCCGCCTACGTCATGGTCGGTTTCAACTCCGCCGGGGAGCTCTCGGAAGAGACGAAAGACCCGCGCCGGACCGCACCCCGCACCATCCTTTCGGCCCTGGTCATTTCCGGTATCGGCGGCGGACTCATGATCATCACCGCACTCATGGCCGCCCCCAGCCTCGACGACGGACGCCTCGCCGCAGAGGGCCTGCCCTATGTGCTCACCGCCGTCCTGGGAACCTTCTGGGGCAAGGTCCTCCTGGTGGATGTCGCCGTCGCGATCTTCGTCTGCACCCTGGCCATCCAGACGGCGGGATCCCGCCTGGTGTTCTCGATGGCCCGCGACGGCAAACTGCCCGCCTCCGCGCTTCTGTCCTCGGTCCACCCGGAGCGCGGCACGCCGATGTGGCCGTCCATCGCCATCGGCGGCCTCGCCGTCGGCGTCCTCGCCATCAACATCGGCAACGCCGCCCTGTTCACCACGCTCTGCAGCGTCTGCATCGTCATGGTGTACCTGGCATACCTCCTGGTCACTGTTCCTCAGCTGCTCAGCCGCCTGCGGGGAGACTGGGACCGGGTGGGCCAGACCATGCCGGCGGGACTGTTCTCGCTGGGACGCTGGGGGCTCCCCGTCAACATCCTGGCCGTTCTCTACGGCGCCGTGATGGTGGTAAATCTCGCCTGGCCGCGTCCCGAGGTCTACGACCCCAGCGGCGAAAACGGACTCCTGCTGTTCTCCGCACCCCTCATGGTCGGGGCCGTGCTGCTCCTGGGTATCTGGGTGCGCAGCCGCAAGACCGCCGACGCTGCCGCAGCCTAGGAACCCACGACTGATGCCCACCGCCACAGCCACCACCGCCAAGGAATGACTGACATGACACAGACCCTCGAATCCGCTCAGCCCGCCGCCGGAACCGCCCCCGCCGGAACCGCCCCTGCCGGGACCGCCACCACGGCCGGTGCGCGCGCACACGCCCGTGCCCAGCACGGACGGACTGCGGCCACCATGATCCACGTGCCTGCGGCCCAAGCACCCGAACGCCTCACGGCGGGCCTGCCGGCGGGAGCCGCCGCCTCACTCACTTGGGCAGAATCGCTCGCGTTCGGGCGGTACACCCACCTGGAACTGGCCCGCGGAACCAGGATCCGCCTCACCGATATCGACGGCGACGCCTGCGTCCACGCCGTGCTCTTCCGGGCCGGTGCGAGCCACGAGCGGATTAACGTCGCGGACACCGTGAAGGTCCCGTGGCAGGCCTACCTCGGGCCGGGCCATCCGCTGCTCTCCGATGCCGGCCGGTTGATGGCGAGCCTCGTGGCCGATTCCTCCGGCAGGCATGACGCCCTCACCGGAACCACCAGCCTCGCGGGCAACCAGGCCAAATACGGTGCAGGCTCCGCGCACAGCGCCTCACCCGCGGGCCGCGAACTGCTGACCCTCGGCGCCCTCAAGCACGGCATCAGCCAGCGGGAAGTGCCGCCGTCGATCTCCTTCTTCAAGGGCACCGCCGTGGATGCGGACGGCACCATCCGGTTCACCGGCGGCGCCGGTGCCGGCACCGCCGTCGAACTCCTCCTGCACATGGACGCTGTCCTGGTGCTGGCCAATACGGCCCACCCGCTGGACCCGCGTCCGGACTTCACCGGAAGCACCGTGGACATCGTTGCGTGGCGGGCGCCCGACGACCTCGCGGCCCTTGCCACCGGCAACCTTGGATTTGCCCCCGGCCCCGAGCACCTGCTTGCCCTCCAGAACACTGAACTCGACTTCACCGCAAGGACTTCCGCATGAACACCAGCACGCTCGCTTTCCAGCCTGACGCCGCAGCCGCCGCCCTGGTCCCGGGACACGTCGTCCTCGACGAATACGTCGAAGCCCGCGGTCCGTGGTCCGCGGTGGTGGAAGCCGGGGACGTCCTCACCGTCGTGGACCTTGAAGGCAACCAGGCCGTGGACTGCCTCCTCTACGCGGCAAGTGACACCGCCACGCGCTACTCCGCCGCCGCAACCATCGCCGCGCAGCGCTCCATCGTCCTCACCACCGGATCCGTGCTGCGGGCGGACGGCGGCGAAGCCCTCATGACGGTTGTGGCCGATGAAGTCGGTGTCCACGACACCATCGGCGGCGCCTGCTCACAGGAATCGAACACCCTGCGCTACGGCCAGCACACGCACGAACAGCATGCCTGCGTGGAGAACTTCCTCATCGAAGGCTCCAAATGGGGCCTCGGAAAGCGGGACCTCGTCTCCAACATCAACTGGTTCATGAACGTACCCGTGGACCCCGACGGTGCGCTCGGCATCGTGGACGGGCTCTCCGCTCCCGGCAAACGCGTGGCACTCCGCGCCGAGGCGGACACCCTGGTCCTCGTCTCGAACTGCCCCCAGATCAACAACCCGTGCAACGGCTTCAACCCCACGCCCGTGCGCATGATCGTCACCCGTCCGGAGGCATCCTGATGAACCGCTTCGACACCCTGCTCATCGCCAACCGCGGCGAGATCGCCTGCCGGATCATCGAATCCGCCCGGAAGGCCGGCCTGCGCACCGTGGCCGTATTCTCCGAGGCGGACCGCGGCGCCAAGCATGTGCGCCTCGCCGATGAGGCCGTCCTGCTGGGGCCGGCACCCGCCAAAGAGTCCTACCTCCGGGTCGACGCCATCCTGGCCGCAGCTGCAGCCACCGGCGCCGGCGCCATCCACCCCGGCTACGGCTTCCTGTCCGAGGACGCCGGGTTCGCCGAGGCCGTGGAAGCCGCCGGGCTCGTCTTCGTTGGCCCCACTCCGGAACAGCTGCGGATCTTCGGCACCAAGCACACCGCCCGGGACGCCGCCCAGCGCGCCGGAGTGCCCATGATCGCCGGCTCGGGACTGCTCGAGGACCTCGATGCAGCCATCACGGCCTCCGCCACGATCGGCTTCCCGCTGATGCTCAAGGCCACCGGCGGAGGCGGCGGCATCGGCATGGCCGTATGCCGCACCGAAGCCGAACTGGCAGAGAACTACGCCCGGGTGGCCCGTCTCGCCAGCTCGAGCTTCGGCACGGCCGGCGTCTTCGCCGAGCGCTACATCGAACACGCCCGCCACGTCGAGGTACAGATTTTCGGCGACGGCGAAGGCCGCGTGGTCAGCCTCGGGGACCGCGACTGCTCCCTGCAGCGCCGGCACCAGAAGGTACTCGAAGAAGCGCCCGCGCCGGACCTGCCGGCGGGGCTCCGCGAGGAACTGCACCGCAGCTCCCGTGCACTCTGCGCCTCCGTGGGCTACCGCTCCGCCGGCACCGTGGAATTCGTCTACGACCCCGTCCGGCAGGAAGCATCCTTCCTCGAAGTCAACGCCCGCCTCCAGGTGGAGCACCCGGTCACGGAAGCCGTGACCGGCGTCGACCTGGTGGAATGGATGCTCAACCTCGCCCAGAGCCGGCCCGTGCTGGACGGCCTCCCGGACAGCCTTCCGGTGACCGGCCACGCCGTCGAAGCACGGATCTACGCCGAAGACCCGGCCCGCAACTTCCAGCCCAGTGCCGGAACCGTCACCAACGCCCAGTACCCGGGCTCCGACGTCGTCCGCGTTGACGCCTGGGTGGAAACCGGCAGCGAAGTGTCCACCAACTACGACCCCCTCCTGGGCAAGATCATCTCCTTCGGTGCCAGCCGGGACGAGGCCCTCGACTCGCTGTCAGACGCCCTCGCGCAAACCCGGATGGACGGCATCGAAACCAACCTCGGCATGCTGCGCTCCGTCACCGGGCTGGACGTGGTCCGCACCTCCACGCACTCCACCAGCACGCTGGACAGCGTAGGCGACCCCGAACCCCGCATCACGGTGGAGCGCCCCGGCCTGCAAACCAGCGTGCAGGACTGGCCCGGACGGACCGGCCTCTGGCAGGTGGGCGTGCCGCCGAGCGGCCCCATGGACGACCTGTCCTTCCGGCTGGGCAACGTGGCACTGGGCAATCCGGAAGGGGCACCCGGACTTGAATTCACCATGGCCGGCCCGGCGCTGCGCGTCACCCACGCCACCACCGTCTGCGTCACCGGCGCGGAGGTAGCCGTCACCGTCAACGGACAAATTGTTCCGGCCTGGGAACCAGTTACGGTCCCCGCTGGCGGCGTGCTCGACGTCGGATCGGCCGAGGGTGCCGGGCTGCGCGGCTACATCCTCTTCGAGGGCGGCCTCGACATCCCGACCTACCTCGGCAGCGCTTCCACCTTCACCCTCGGCCAGTTTGGCGGCCACGGCGGCCGCGTGCTCCGCGCCGGCGACGTGCTCCGCACCGTGGCCGGGGCGGCACCCGATACTGTGCCGGCCCCGGTCCCTGTCGGAAGCCGCCCGGCGCTGACCACGCAATGGGAGCTCATGGTGGTGGAAGGACCGCACGGCGCCCCGGAGTTCTTCCAGCGTGAGGACATCAATGACCTCTTCGCCGCGTCCTACGAGGTGCACTTCAACTCTGCAAGGACCGGCGTCCGGCTCATCGGCCCGAAGCCGCGCTGGGCACGCAACGACGGCGGCGAGGCCGGCCTGCACCCCTCCAACATCCACGACACCGCCTACTCGGTGGGCGCCCTGGACTTCACCGGGGACACGCCCATCCTGCTCGGCCCGGACGGGCCCAGCCTCGGCGGCTTCGTCTGCCCGGTCACCGTGGTGACCGGCGAGCGCTGGAAGCTCGGCCAGCTCCGGCCCGGCGACACGGTCCGCTTCATTCCGGTGAAGACCGTCCAGGCACCGTCCGCCAAAGAGCTCGGTCCGGCCCGGCAGCAGCTGATCCTCCCCGGTGGAAGCCCTGCAAGCGGCAGGGTCCGGACGGACGTCCCTGCCGCCGTCGGGCGTTCCGGTTCAGCCGGCGACTGCGACGACGGCGTGCTCGGCCGCGTGCCGGGAGGCGACGGCCGCCCGGCCGTGACGTACCGCCGTTCCGGCGACGACAACCTGCTCGTGGAATACGGTGACATGGTGCTTGACCTCGGCCTCCGCGCCCGGGTCCACGCCCTGCACCAGGAGCTTGAGAAGCTGCGGATTCCCGGCATCGTGGACCTGACACCCGGCATCCGGTCGCTCCAGGTCAAGGCTGACCCGTCGGTCCTCCCCACCGCGCGCCTGCTGGGCATCGTGCGGGAGATCGAAACTGCGCTCCCTGCCAGCTCGGAGCTCGTGGTTCCGAGCCGCACCGTCAGGCTTCCGCTGTCCTGGGACGACCCTGCCACGCGTGAGGCAATCGAGCGGTACATGGCGGGCGTGCGGGACGACGCTCCCTGGTGCCCGTGGAACATCGAGTTCATCCGCCGCATCAACGGGCTGGACTCCGTGAATGACGTCTTCGACACTGTCTTCAACGCGGACTACCTCGTGCTGGGGCTGGGCGACGTCTACCTCGGCGCTCCCGTCGCCACGCCACTGGATCCGCGGCACCGCCTGGTCACCACGAAATACAACCCCGCCAGGACCTGGACCCCGGAAAACGCCGTGGGCATCGGCGGCGCGTACATGTGCATCTACGGCATGGAGGGTCCGGGCGGCTACCAGTTCGTCGGCCGCACCACGCAGGTCTGGTCCCGGCACGCCACCGCCGCGCCGTTCGAGCCCGGTTCGCCGTGGCTGCTGAGGTTCTTCGACCGGATCTCCTGGTACCCGGTCAGCCCGGAGGAACTCCTGGATATGCGGGCGGACATGGCGGCCGGCCGGGGCCGGGGCGTGGACATCGAGGACGGAACCTTCTCGCTGGCCGAACACGAGGACTTCCTCGAGGAGAACAGCGACTCGATCGCCGCTTTCCGGGCACGGCAGGAGAAAGCCTTCGCCATCGAACGCACGGCCTGGGAAGACGCCGGCGAGTTCGACCGCGCCGAAAAGGCTGTCGCCGTCGTCCCGCCTTCAGAGGAAGTGGTGGTTCCCGACGGCGGAACCCTGGTCAGCTCGCCGTTCGCGGCGAGCGTCTGGAAGGTGGACGTGGCGCCCGGAGACAAGGTGGTGGCTGGCCAGCCGCTGGTCTCCATCGAAGCCATGAAAATGGAAACCGTGCTCACCGCACCCGGCGACGGGATTGTGCACCGCGTCCTGCCCACCGCCGGATCCCAGGTGGTGGCCGGCGAGCCGCTGGTGGTCCTGGGAGCGGCAGATCTGAACGAAACCGGGCTTGTCCTCGAAGGGAGCGCGGCATGAGCGGCGTCAACGAATCTGCCACCAGCCGTGTGACGGCGGCTCTTGCCGCCATCGACGCCGTCGACCGGCCGGAGATCTGGATCAAGGTGCGCGGCCGCGACGAGCTGCTGGCCGAGGCCGCACGTATCGACAACGACGCCTCCGCCGGCGGACTCCCCCTGGCCGGACTCCTGCTGGCGGTCAAGAACAATGTTGACGTCGCCGGAGTCAGCACGACGGCGGCGTGCCCCGGTTTCGGTTATGAGCCCGCCGAAGATGCCGTGGCAGTGGCACGGCTCCGCGCTGCCGGGGCCCTGGTGCTGGGTTCTACCAACCTGGACCAGTTCGCCACCGGGCTCGTGGGAACCCGCAGCCCGTACGGCGCAGTCCGCGATGCGCGCCGGCCGGACCGGATCTCGGGCGGCTCCAGTTCGGGGTCCGCCGTGGCTGTGGCCCTGGGGCTGGTGGACATTGCCATCGGAACGGACACAGCCGGCTCGGGCCGGGTTCCGGCGGGGCTGCAGGGAATTGTGGGCATCAAGCCCACCCTCAACGTGGTGTCCACGGCGGGAATGGTGCCTGCCTGCCGGTCCTGGGACACCGCCACCATCCTGGCCCGCGACCTGGCTACCGCCGAACTGGCCATGGGGATCATGGCCGGAGAATCGCGGGCATGGCCTGCGGACGTGCGCCTCGCCGCGCCGTCCCGGCCGCGGGTGGCCTACCCGGCGTCGCTGCCGGCATTGCCGGAGGCGTGGGCTGCGGAGTTCGGCGCCCAGATCGAACGGCTGCGCTCCACCGGCGTGGACGCCGAGCCGATCGAACTGGACGTCTTCCTCCAGGCGGCAAGGCTGCTGTACGACGGCGCCCTCGTGGCAGAGCGCCACGCCGCCGTCGGAACCTTCATCGACGCTGCAATCGCGGGTGACCAGTCCGGACGCGGCACCGCCGCCGGGCTGGACCCGACGGTCACCGGCATCATCACTGCGGCAGGCCGTGTGGCCGCCCATCAGTACGTGAGCGACACTGCGGCACTGGAGGAGCTGAGGCGCGAAGCCCTGTCCCGGCTTGAGGGACTCGATGCGCTGATCGTGCCCACCACACCGTTCCATCCGACGCTGGCAGAGGTTGCCGCGGACCCCGTGGGGGTTAACTCGCGGATGGGAACGTACACGAACTTCTGCAACCTCTTCGATATGTGTGCAGTCGCGGTGCCTGCCGGCACCGTCGCAGACGCAGGAGGCGATGGAGCCGCACAGTTCGGACTCACCGTCGTGGGAAGGACGTTCGACGACGGCGTGGTGGCCGATATCGCCCGCAGGATCGAAGCGACACCGGACCTCCCGGCCCTGTTTGCCTCCGGCGCCGCAGCGAGCCGCACCGCACTTAACCCTGCCTCCCCAGAACGGCTGCCGTGGCCCGTGGCCGCCGGTGCGCGGGCCGTGCCGCTAGTGGTGGTGGGCGCCCACCGCAAAGGCCAGCCGCTGGTGGACGAACTGGAACGGCGGGGCGCGTACTGGGACGGTCCGGTCACCCTGGCGCCCCGCTACCGGATGGTGGCGCTGGACACGCACCCGCCCAAGCCCGGCGTCATCCGTTCCAACGACGGCGCGGAACTGGCAGCAGAGCGGTGGCTGCTGTCCGAGGCCGCACTGGGATCGTTCCTCGCGGAACTCCCCGAACCCATGCTCCTGGGATCCGTCCGGCTCAGTGACGGGTCCACCGCCGTGGGATTTGCCTGCGATGCGGTAGCGGCGTCCCTCGGCAGGGACATCACGCATTTCGGGGACTGGCTGGTGGCCCAAGCCGCGGCCGGGCATTCCGCGGACAAGGCCGGCCAGGGCATCTGGAGGCAGACCGGCGAGGCTTTACTGACAGGTCTGCAGCGCGGCCGGGGCTAGCTCAGCCGCCCAGGACCACGTTGACCGGCGGTTCCCCGGCCAGCATGAGGTCGATCTGCCGCTGCAGCAGCCGGCCCATCCTGGGGCGCATGGCGGAGCTTGCTCCGCCCACGTGCGGAGTAATAATGACGCCGGGGGTGCCCCACAGCGGGTGGTCCTGCGGCAGCGGCTCGGGGTCCGTGACGTCCAGCGCGGCGCGGATCCGTCCCGACGCGGTGTGGCGGACCAGGGCCTCGGTGTCCGCCACCGGGCCCCTGGCCACGTTGACCAGCAGCGCGCCGTCGGGCATTGCTGCCAGGAAGGCGTCGTCGATAAGGTGCGTCGTGGCGTCGCTGAGCGGGACACCCACCACCACAATGTCGTGCTCCGGCAGCAGTTCCGGCAGTTCGGCGATCCCGTGAATGACGCCGTTTTCATCGGTCCGCGGCCGGCTGGCCACCCGGGTGACGCTGGTTTCGAACGGGATGAGCCGCTGCTCAATTGCCTTGCCCACGCCGCCATAACCCACGATGAGAACGCGGCGGTCGGCCAGGCTGGCGGTGGGCCGGGTTTCCCAGACGCCCTCCTGCTGGTTGCGCATCAGCCGCGGAAACTCGCGCTGGCTGGCCAGGATCATGGCGAGGACCAGTTCCGCGGTGGAGGTCTCATGCACGCCGGCCGCGTTGGCAAAGACCCGGCCGGCCGGGAGCGAATCCGCCACGCCGTCGTACCCGATCGACTGGCTCTGCACCAGGGCAGTCTCCACGGCTTCAAGATTCCGGAGGATCCGCGTCCCGCCCATGTACGGCGGGACCACGATGTCGATCTGCGCCTGCGGCGGTTCGCCCGAGAAGTCCCACTCCAGCACCGTGACATCCGGGTGCGGCGTCAGGTATTCGCGAAGTACGGCATCGGGCAGGGTGACAGTGATCTTCCGGGTCATGGTTCTCCAACAGCTCCGTCGGCTCGGGCAGGTCGGCGCCAGTGCAGCGCGGCCTGCCGGGGTTCTTTGCTGCCAGCCTAGTGGAGGCAAGCAGTCCCAGGGCGTTGCGGGCCACTTTGCGTCGGTGTAGCTTGGCCGGATGCTGAGCATTGGCTCGATCGTGATCCGCGTTGATGACCTCCCGGCCCAGATGGCCTTCTGGCAGGCCGCCCTGGGCTTCGAGCCGCGGCATGAACCCGAGGCCGACTTCGTGATCCTGCAGCCGCCGGGCGGCGCGGGCACCTGCATCTCGCTGGACCGCGTGCCGTCCTCGGTCCACATTCCGCCGCGCATCCACCTGGACCTCTACACCGAGGACCAGAGCGGCGAAGTGCAACGGCTCCTTGATCTGGGCGCCACCCGGATCGAGTGGAGCAAACGGCCCGCGGACGCGGACTACGTGATCATGGCCGACCCCGAGGGCAACCGTTTCTGCGTCATCGACACTGCCGGCCGCGGCGCCACCCAGGGCTCCGGGCCGGGCACATAGCGTCACACATTAACGCTCATAAGCGCACAGGTGTGCCACAAAAATCATTGACTTGCACTGCTTCCTACTGTTAGAACTGATCGGAAAGCGGTTTCCGACCGATCCCCAACAAACACCCCCCGGGCCACGGGTCGGATTCTGCAGGAGTTTTGAAACGATACAAGCATGGTGAAGAGCAGCCCTGCATGCTGGTTAATCCACGCGCCCTCGAAGGAGACGGACAATGACGACCGAAGCAGCACTCAACTGGCTGGACGGCGTGGCTCCCGCGGGGCTATCCGGCGGCACCACCTGGGGCATGCCCTTCGCCCGCGGCTCGCTGGCCGGCGTCAGCGAAATCTCCGTCTCGGACGCCGACGGGCGGCCGGTCGCTTCGCAGGCCTGGCCGCTGGCAACCTGGCCGGACGGCTCGCTGAAGTGGGCCGGCGTCGCCCTGCCAGCCGTCGACGCACCCTCCGCCCACTACCGGGTAACGTCCGACGGCGGCGCCTCCCCGGAGTCCGGGCCCTCACCGGAGGCTGCCCCCGCCCAGGAGATCACCGTGACGGAAACCGAAGACACCATGACGATCTCCACCGGCACCTTGGACATGGTCATCAACCGAAACGGCTCATCCCTGTTCGCCACCCTCTCCCGCGCCGGCACCGTGGTGGCGCGCGATGGCAAACTGGTCAGCCTGCTCCAGGACGGTGTCGCGGAGGCCGCCGGCAGCGTCAGCCGGCAGGCCTTCACGGGTGAGGTGACCGCCGTCGTGCTTGAACAAAGCGGTCCGGTACGCGCGGTGGTGCGGCTGGAAGGCTCACACCGCCCGGATAACCACAGTGGTGACGGGCGCAGCTGGCTGCCGTTCGTAGTCCGGTTCTACTTCCACGCCGGAGCCCGCAGCGTGCGGATGGTCCACTCCTTCATCTGGGACGGCGATGCCGAGCGTGACTTCCTGGCCGGACTCGGCGTCCGGTTCACGGTACCGCTCGAGGGCCAGCTGCACGACAGGCATGTACGCATCGCAGGGGCCGACGGCGGTTTCCTCACCGAGGCGGTCCGCGGCCTGACCGGCCTGCGCCGCGACCCCGGCGAGGCCGTCCGTCGCGCCCAGATCGAGGGACGGGCCACTCCGCCGCTGGAGGAGTGGAGCGACCTGGTGTCCAAGCGGCTCCACCTGATCCCCGCATGGAACGACTACACCCTGACCCAGCTGAGCGCGGACGGCTTCGAGCTCCGCAAACGGACCGGCGAGGGCCACGGCTGGGTGGGAATCTCCGGCGGCACGCGGGCTGCGGGATTCTGTTCACTGAGTTGTCCGCGCGGCGGCTTCGGCGTCGGCGTCCGCAACTTCTGGCAGTCCCACCCGGGGCAGCTGGACATCCGGGGTGCCGCCACCGCCCAGGCCGCCGTAACGGCGTGGCTGTACTCACCCGAGGCGCAGCCCATGGATCTGCGGTTCTACCACGACGGACTGGGGCAGGACACGTTCGAGGAACAGCTCGAAGGGCTGGAGATCACCTACGAGGACTACGAACCGGGATTCGGCAACCCCGCCGGCATTGCCCGCACCCACGAACTGACGCTGTTCGCCTACGACTCCACTCCGGACACCGCTGCCCTCGCCGCTGATGCGGAGGCCACCTCCACGCCACCTCTCCTGCAGGCCACCCCGCAGTACCTGCACTCGGCCGGCGTGTTCGGTGACTGGTCGCCCGTGGACCGCAGCACGCCTGAGCGGGCCGGACTGGAGGACAAGCTGGACTTCCTGTTCGACTTCTACACCGGCCAGGTGGAGCAGCGCCGCTGGTACGGGTTCTGGAACTACGGCGACGTGATGCATACCTACGACGCCGACCGGCACGTCTGGCGCTACGACGTGGGCGGGTACGCCTGGGACAACTCGGAGCTCTCCCCCGACCTGTGGCTCTGGTACATGTACCTGCGGTCCGGGCGGGCGGACGTGTTCCGTTTCGCCGAGGCCATGACCCGCCACACCGGCGAAGTGGACGTCTACCACCTGGGCGAGTGGCGCGGGCTGGGATCCCGGCACAACGTCCAGCACTGGGGCTGCAGCGCCAAGCAGCTGCGGATCAGCACTCCCGCCTACCGCCGGTTCTACTACTACCTAACGGCGGACGAACGCACCGGCGACCTGCTCTCCGAGCTCGTGGACAGCGACCAGAACTTCCTGGGCCTGGACCCCACCCGCAAGGTGCGCCCGGACATCGCCACGTACCGGCAGGACCGGAGCGCGCTGGCCGTGGGCTTGGGAACCGACTGGGGATCGCTGGCCGCCACCTGGCTGACCGACTGGGAACGCACGGGCAACCCGCGCTCACGGGACCGCCTGCTGGGCACCATGGCGGACATCGGCGCCCTGAAATACGGCTTCCTCACGGGCGAAGCGCTGTACGACCTGGATAAAGGAAGGTTCGACGCCGGCCGCGAAGTCATCAGCGTCTCGCACCTGAGTGCGGTGTTCGGGCTGGTGGAAATCTGCAGCGAACTGGTCAGCCTGGTGCCGGATGCCGCGTTTGAAAGCGCCTGGCTGCAGTACTGCCGGCTGTTCCTGGCCACACCCGAAGAACAGGCCCGGGAGGTGGGCCGGCCGCTGGAGGGCATCTACCTGACGCAGGCCCACAGCCGCCTCTCCGCCTACGCAGCCGCGCGGCTGGGTGACGCTGAGCTCGCCGGCCGCGCCTGGGACAGCTTCGCGGAGGGCGGCGAGAACCTCAACCACGGGGAAGCGTTCACGCTGCGGAAGATCGAACCGCCGTATGTCCTCTCTCCCGTGGACGAGGCCGTGACAGTGTCCACCAATGACGCCGCGCAGTTCGGCCTGGCGGTGATCCAAAACCTGGCCCTGATCGGCGGACACCTCCCGGCACTCCAGCCGGTGGGCTAGGCGGCGGCCCATGGCTGGGTTTTGGTCCGGATGCTCTTCCCTGATTCCACGGACTGCTGGATGGTAAGCGCAAGGTACTGGTCCTGGCAAGCTTCCGCGAGGCTGTAAACCTCCGGACCGCCGTGGACGTAGTCGGCCATGCCCTGCAGCAGCGCGGCGACGGAAAGTTCGTCGTCGGCGAGCCGGGCGGGCGCGAACGGGTTCCGGTAGAGCCAGTTCCCGCCCTCCACCAGGCCGCGGAGAAACATGCCTTCGTGGTTGCCGGCATGCCCGGCACCGATGCGCCGGATCTCGCTGCGCATGGGCGTGCGGAAGTCCTCCACGTAGCGCAGTTCGGTATCGCGGAGCTCGCCACGGTCGCCCCGGACCAGCACGTGCGGGGAGCGGATCCAGGAGCGGTACTGGTCGGTGGTGAAATCGAAGACGCCCAGCCTGCCGCCGAAGTCCAGCCGCGCGGACACGTGCGCCTCATCGATCAGATGGTCTTCCTGCGGATCCCCGGAGCGGTCAGGTCCGGCCTGCATCCTCGAGCGGAACTCGTGGGCGGTCACCTCGGCGTTTTCGAAGCCGATCCCCAGCAGCCGCCTGAGGACGCTGACCCCGTGGTACCCGTGGCAGACCGAGGCGAAGGCCTCTGCAACGCTGCCCAGCCGGCCCGAGCGGGCGACGGCGATCTGCGCCGAGAGCAGGGGTTCCAGGTGGTATTGCTCGGCAACCTGGATCCGCGCGCCGTCCTCCACCAGCCAATACAGGGACAGGAGCCCCTCGAGGTCCGGGGCCGGCGGCGTCTCCGTCAGCACGGGGAGACCCCGCGATGCGGCATCAGCGATGACACCCGGGGCTGCGCCTGCACTGACGGATACAACCGCGAAGTCCGGCGTCGCCTCGTCAAGGAGTTCCGCCAGGGTGGGGTACGCGCAAACGCCCCACTCCCTTTCCACCGCTGTCCGGCTTTCCTCCCGCCTGGCCACCACGCCACAGACCCGGAAGAGGTGCGGAAGGGCCTGGGCTACACGGAGGAAGAAGCCTGCCCGGTAGCCACCGCCAATGACGGCAAAGGTCGTTGGAGGTTTGGTGCTCCCGCTGGCCGGAACGGTGGCGGGGGCTTCATGAGAAAGCGTTTTCATGGGCCCAGTCTGCCTGTTCTGCGGCGGTCAAACCAGCCCCGTTCCGCATGGCGGGACGACGACGGCGTGCGTCAGTGCCGCCGTCGTCCGCCGGCTTCCGCTGTCCTACCGCACCGGAGCCGCTACGGTACCGGCCGGTTCGGCAGCGCCGGCAGGCTCGACGGCGGCAGGATACTCAGGTGCGCCGCCCGCCGTCGGGCTTTCCTCCGTCGGGCTTTCCTCCGCTTCCCCGCGGAAAGCGCGGAGCATGGCCTCCCGGTCGAACTGGCCTTCCCATTTGGCCACTACGAACGTGGCGACGCAATTCCCCAGCAGGTTCACGGAGACGCGCATGGAGTCCATGAGGCGGTCGGCGCCCAGGAGCAGGGCCACGCCGGCCACCGGAAAGATGCCCAGGGCGGCCGCGGTGGCCGAGAGCGCCAGGAAGGCCGAACCGGGGACGCCGGCCATGCCCTTGGAAGTCAGCATCAAAATGCCCAGGGCCGCGAGCTGCTGGCCAAGGTCAAGGTTGTGCCCGAAGGCCTGGGCCAGGAACAGCAAGGAGATGGACAGGTACAGCGCGGCGCCGTCCAGGTTAAAGGAGTAGCCCGTAGGCACCACCAGTCCGGTGGTGGCCCGGGAGCAGCCCGCGTTGGTCAGCTTGGCCATGATGCGCGGCAGCACGGACTCGGTGGACGCCGTGCCCAGCGCCAGCAGGAATTCTTCGCGGCTGTACTTGATGAACTGCCACAGCGGCACCCGCGGGTACACCCAGGCCACCACGAACAGCAGCCCGATGAAGATGATGGCCGCACCATAGCAGGCCGCGATCAGCAGTGCGTAAGTGCTCAGTGAGCCAAGGCCGTACTGGCCGATGATGAACGCCATGGCGCCGAAGGCACCCACCGGGGCAACGCGCATCACCCAGCCCATGATCTTGAAGAACAGCTCCAGCACCGTCTCCAGGAGCGTCACCACGGGCAGGCAGCGTTCCCGGCCCACCACAACGATCGCCGCGCCGAAGAACACCGAAAAGCAGAGCACCTGCAACAGGCTGTTGGACGCGAAGGCTCCCACCACGCTGGTGGGAATGATGCCCAGCAGGAAGGCGCCGGCGTCCTTGGGCGGGGCCGTTCCGGTCTTGGCGTTGAGGGCGTCCTGGGACAGCGTATGCGGATCGATGTTCAGGCCCGCGCCCGGCTGGACGATATTGCCCACCACCAGGCCGAACACCAGGGCGAAGAGCGTAGCGCCGGTGAAGTACAGCAGCGCCTTCACGCCCACCCGGCCCACGGCCTTCACGTCGCCAACGGCCGAGATGCCGGTGACAATCACCAGGAAGATCAGCGGAGCGATGATCATCTTGATCAGCTGGATGAAACCGTCACCCAGCGGCCGCAGGGCCGAGCCGAGATCCGGCCAGAAGTGGCCGACCCCGATGCCCAGGCACACGGCCGCCAGAATCTGGAAGAAGAGCGATTTGTAAAGCGGCTTCTTCGGGGCCGCACTGCTTGCGTCGGGCACCAGGGGCGAGGGGAGTTTCATCAGGGCTGCCAATCAACGGGGAAAAGGCGCGCTGGACGCCTTCAGGTCATAGGCAACGCTAGGGACCCCGTGTTTCCGGAATGCTAAATCCGTACTGCGGAATTGTTTAACCGCAGAATGGAATCTGATGCCAGCTCCGGCGGTGCCCCCTATACCTGGTCATCCCAGGTGCCGGCATCCGCCGCCGCATCCTCCGGCTTGCGTTCCGCGTCCGGCTCGCCACTGCCCACGTACGACGCCGGAACGGTGCCTGCAGCCTGCGTCTGCTGCTCTTCGCGGATGTTCTTCGCCGCACCGGCGCCCGGATGCGCCTGCTGCTGGTCAACGGCATCGGGATCGCCCGGGCCGATCAGCTTTGCGGGGTCGGTTGCAGCTTCCTGGGGGTCGGTCATGATGGAGCCTTTCGTTGGTGGTTGGCCTACGTGTGACCTTTCGTTTTCAACGTCCGGCCGGCACTGCAAGCCTATGGCTTCGCGTCTTGCAGTGGCGAGGTTTCCAGATGCATAACATCCGGAATCAATCCCGGTTTTTCCCGTGAAATCGCGGAAAATAGGGGCTTCGCGACTCTGGCGCTTGAGCAAAAGCAGGCGGACGATTGTACTACCGGGCCACGAATTCACGTGGGAAGAGCCCGGAGTCAAGCCCCCGCAGAGACCGGGTGTGCTGTTTGAAACCGGATGGAACTGGGCGCCGCTTCACAGGGGAGTGAGATCGCGGCTGGCCAGTCCTGCCCGA
This sequence comes from Arthrobacter sp. PvP103, assembly GCF_017833075.1. Taxonomy (NCBI): domain Bacteria; kingdom Bacillati; phylum Actinomycetota; class Actinomycetes; order Micrococcales; family Micrococcaceae; genus Arthrobacter; species Arthrobacter sp. PvP103. The sequence goes on from NZ_JAFIBQ010000001.1 coordinate 1,897,338, forward strand.
AAATGATCACTCGCATCCTTATGTAGGAGCAAGAGAAATGTCCATCACTCAATCAACCAAATCCCGCCCCTTCGGAACCCGATTCGCATTGATATCGGCTGTTTCGCTGGGTCTTATTGGCGGACCTGTTGCACTGGCTGTGCCCGCTGACGCATCGACGTCGTTGCGCGGTTGTACCGTTGACCCGCTGAAGCCGACGGACGCGGGGAAGAACCTCGCAGAGTTTAAGATCAGGATCCACTGCAACGGCAACAAGATCGTGGATGTCCGCCAGAAGCGCTTTGAAAGGGACCGGCATGGGCGCGACGACAGGCTCGGCAGTTCCGAATGGCGGAGGCTGGAGTTCAACAGGCACGATGAGCGCATGACCCTCAGCAAGAAGGACAGTGTCGAGAAGGACAAGGGTAAGGACCGCGTGTACCAGGAAGTCTCCTTCCGGGTAAAGAGCGGCAACAACTGGTCCGACTGGACCCAGTGGGAGAGGAGCGACGTAGCCGTCATCCGCTGACCGCTCCGCCGTCCGATCCTCACGGAGCCAGGGGCGCCACGCCCCTGGCTCTTCCATTCCATCCGAATCCGTTCCAACCCAAGGAGACGCCGTGAGCACACGCGTGGAAAAGCAGATTCTGGTCAACGTGCCGGTGAGCGAGGCCTACAAGCAATGGACCCGGTTCGAGGACTTCCCACACTTTATGCCCGGGGTAGAGAGCGTCACCCGGCTCGGTGATGACCGCCTGAAATGGGTGGCCCGCATCGCAGGGGTCCGCCGGGAATGGGAAGCCAAAATCCTGGAGCAGGTCCCGGACCGCCGGGTGGCGTGGGCGGCCACCGCGGGGGCCACCAACTCCGGCGCCGCGGAGTTCGACGACGCCGGGAGCGGCAGGACCTCGATCAAGCTCACCCTGGAGTACCAGCCCGAGGGCCTTGTCGAGAAGGTGGGCAACCTGCTCCACATAGTGGGCCGCCAGGCGGAGCACGACCTCAAGAAGTTCAAGCAGTTCATCGAACATGAAGGCCGCGCAACAGGTGACTGGCAGGCACCGGTTCCCGGCGGCGCGCAGGCCGGCGCAAGCCCGGAGTACAACCGGTTCGCGCATCCATTCGATCAGACCAACGGGCTGGTCGACTTCGAGGGAGAGTCCGACGAGACGGCAGAGGGCGAGAACTACAGCGCCGCGGAACGGCTACGGGAACAGCGCCGCCACGACGGTAACCTGCCGCCCATGGGAGGCGGCCTGGGCCAGCACTGAACCGGCGCGAAGCACCGCCCGCATCCTCACGATGCGGGCGGTGCGCTGTCCCGCCGTCGGGCGTCCTACTTGCCCGCGCCGACGTACGTGACTGACGGCATCGCCGGTGTTTTCATTCCCGCCCCAATGAAGAAGCTCGGGTGCGGGGGCTGGTTGTAAGCCACGTTTTCCCGCGCCACACCGGTGCGGTACATCGGATCGTGCATCAGGGTGCGGAGCCGCACCCCGGTGGGCGATGTGGTGGTGTAGATCCGCAACTCGGTGCTGTCGTTGGACGGGAAAGCCAGCTCCTCGCGCCAGTCCCCCAGCAGGTCAGCCTGCAGGGACGGGTTGCCCTTGGTGGTGTTGTTGGTCCGGGCTCCCGTGGCGGTCAGGAGCCGGTCGCTCGTCTCGGTCTCCCAGTTCCACTTGGAGATGGTGGGCACGCCGACGGACGTGGCGGCGTCATAGTCGTGGTCCACGATTTCGCGCAACAGGTCGCCGTCCCACCAGGCCAGGAAGTTCGCGGCCGGGATGTTCTCCGCAATCAGTTCACCCTTCGCGGACATCAACTGCCCCACCGGCGAGTTCCAGGCGGCACTGCCACCGACGGCCCAGCCTTCAGCGCCGGCATAGCGGGGGTCAATATCCCCCGCGGCTCCGCGTCCGGTGTCCTTGATGGCCGGAATGCTCCAGAGGACTTCACCCGTGGCGGCGTCGCGGAAGGTGGCACCCCGGTTCCCGCTCTGGCTCATGCTTTCGTGCACGGCGAAGGTCTCCAGGCCGGGCCGCGACGGGTCCAGGTCACCCGTGTGGATGGCGTCGCCGTGGCCCAGCTTGGTGTTGTACAGCGGCTGGCCGTTGTCATCAATGGTCATGGAGCCAAAGACGAACTCGTCCTTGCCGTCCTGGTCCACGTCAGCCACCGACAGGTTGTGGTTTCCCTGGCCCTTGTATTCGGCGCCGGCGACGTCGGAATCGAACTTCCAGCGCTGCACCAGCTTGCCGTTGACAAGGTCATAGGTAACCAGGACGGTCCGGGTGTAGTAGCCGCGGCTGAACATCATGGACGGGTGCTCGCCGTCCAGGTACGCCACCGCGCCGAGGAAACGGTCCACGCGGTTGCCGTAGCCATCGCCCCATGCGGCCACGGAGCCGCGCGGCGGGTCGTAATTGACGGTGTCCATGACGGTGCCGCTGGCGCCGTTGAAGACTGTCAGGAATTCAGGACCGGAGAGGACATACCCGGCAGTGTTGCGGTAGTCCGCGGACGGGTTGCCGATCACGGTACCGGCACCGTCCGTGGTGCCGTCCGCGGTCTTCATTGACAGCTCGGCCTTGCCGTCGCCGTCAAAGTCGTAGGCGAGCAGCTGGGTGTAGTGCGCGCCCGCCCGGATGTTGTGGCCCAGATCGATGCGCCACAGCTTGGTGCCATCCATCTTGTAGGCGTCCACGTAGACGTTGCCGGTATAGCCGGACTGAGAGTTGTCCTTGGCGTTGGACGGCGCCCACGTTTGGATGATCTCGTACTTGCCGTCGCCGTCCAGGTCGGCCACGCTGGCGTCGTTGGCGGAGTAGGTGTAGGGCTTGCCGTCCTTGGTGACGCCGTCGGCCGGCTTGTCCAGCTTGATGGCCAGGTAGTTCTGCGCCATCGGAGTGAATTCCCCGGTGAGCTGGTTCTGCCCGTCACCGTTGCCCACTGCCTTGATGACGTACGTGGAGGACGCAGTCCCCTCCGGATCGACGTACATGGTGGCGTTCCGGATGGGGTCAACCGTAAGCTGCACGCCGTCGCGGATCACATGGAAACCGATGCTGTCCCGGTCCAGGCCCAGCATCCGCCAGCTGAGCGTGACGCCCTGGTCCGTGAGAACCGCCACGGGCGCACGGTCCAGGTTTTCCACCTGGCGTTTGAGTGCGGACTTGCCTGACTGGCCCGGCAGCTGGGCCGCCTGGCCGGGGCTCGCCTGGGTTGGATCAGCCTGCGCCAGCGGGACGCCGGTGAATGCGAGGGCGGCCGCCAGGGTTGCCGCGGCGGCCACTGGCGCCGTTTTTCGGAACCGGCCGGTCTTTTGGGGAAGGGAACATTTCGCGGGGTATGCCAAAGAACATCTCCTTTGATGCTGGTGGCAGCTGAGTCTGCCGCCAGGGGGTTTTGTATCGTTTCATTTGCTGCACCGGCCACCTCCCCGAAAGATTTGGAGAGGGAGCCGGGCGGCAGAGAAAGCGCTTTCCGCACCTAAGGTTTATCAGGGCGTGACTGGATCAGTCAAGGATTTATCGACCTGAAATGTCAGAAAATGTTCGCTTCTGTTCGGGATATTGCGATCCCCGCATTGGCGTTCCGGCCTGGTACCTGGGCGAATGATTATTTAGACGGCGAGGGACTCATTGCAGATTCCGAGGCTGTCGGAGTCGCGGTAACAGTCGCCGTCGTCGTTTCCGTAACGCTTGGCGTTGAGGTTCCGGTGACCGTCGAAGTCGAGGTTCCGGTCGGCGTCGGGGTGGCCGTTCCGGAGGAACCGCCCTCCGCCTTGTCCAGGACGTCGTTGACCATGTCCTCCAACTCCTTCTGGTCGGCGTCGCCCAGGTTCGCGCCGCCCTTGGTGGCCACCACCAGGAGGCGGCCCTGCGCCGCGGAAACCTGCATCAGCATGTCCGAAACGTTGCCGTCCCGGGTGCTGACGGTCGCGAATGTCTCCTCGCCGTTGGTGTCGGCATTCAGTTCCTTGCTGGCCACCTCATAACGCTGTCCCAGCACTGAGAGCGTGAATTTGGCGCACTGGTCCATATTGCCGCTTACGTCGTTGAGCAGGCCGGCGGCGTCAGGCCCTTCGCTGCCCGACTGGGCGGACAACGTGCGCGGCTGCGACCCCCCTGAGATGGCAATGGCCACGTCACCGCTCTCAACCTTGTCCAGCAACCCCGCCGTGGCAATCCCCTTGCAGCCCGCAGGGTCGGTAGTGGCAGCGCTCATCAGCAGGTTGGCGATGTTGCTGCCCTGCTCCACCTGGTCCTTGGAGAAAAGCTTGAGCTCATTGCCGTCCTTGTCGGTCCTGCCCGAGATCAGCCCGCGCAGTTCATCTTCGCTGTAGACCTTGGCCTGCGCCGCGCTGGTCGTTGCGGTGGCAGTGGGTGAAGGGCTTTGCCCACCCCCGCCGGTACATCCGGCCAGGGCCAGGATGGCCGCGGCTGCAACGCCAAGGACAGGAAATTTCTTCATGGGAACCACCCCTTCAGATAGCAAGCATGCTTATGGTTCATAGGGTACTCCTTCCCGGACGCCATGGACCTTGGGCTTTTTCTTCCTACAATTTAAGTGGCGGGAATTGCGGCAACCAGCCGCATGGGCCGCACCACAAGGAGGACCGCAATGGGTTTGGGTGACAGGATCCACAACGCCGCGGAGCGACTTCACGGCAAGGGAAAGAAAGCCGCCGGCGAGGCCAGCGGCAACCGCCGGATGAGGGCCGAAGGCAGGGGTCAGGCAATCAAGGCCGATCTCAAGCAGGCCGGCGAAAAATTCAGGCACGCCTTCAAGCGGCACTAGGCGACAAACCGATGAAGCGGGCGGTTCCGAAAGGAACCGCCCGCTTTTCTGCGTTCCGGCTACAAAACATATGTCCTCGGGTGCGGGCAGGGATAGCTGCCTGAAGCCTGGAAGAAGCTCAGCCGCCGGAGACAAGGCCCGGCAGCGCCGCGTAAAGGTCGTCCGGGTCGTCTTTCTCCCCGGGCGGGACGCACCGCCGGGTGGAGGCCTTGACCGCGGTGACGGTGCTCCTGTTTTTGGCGGACTCTTCGACCGCGGTCAGGACGCGCTGGATCTGGAGCCCGTCGTCGAACGACGGCGACGGCTGGCTTCCGTCCCGAATCGCAAGGAGGAAGTCCCGGATCTGGTGGGTGAACGTGTGCTCCCACCCGATGATGTGGCCCTGCGGCCACCACGCTTCGAGGTAAGGGTGCTCCGGCTCGTTCACGAGAATCCGCCGGAATCCCTGCTCCCGGACGGGAAGTCTGGCGTCGAGGAAATTCAGTTCGTTCAGGTTCTCGAGGTCAAACGTCAGCGATCCGAGGGAACCGTAGATTTCGAGCTTGAGCGAGTTTTTTTGACCCGTGGCAACCCGCGATGCCTCCACGGACGCGCTGATGTTCCCCGTCATGCCAAGGGTGGCCCAAGCGGCGTCGTCGACTGTCACTTTCTCCGCACCGCCGGGGCCGGGACGTTGGGTGACAAAGGTCCTCAACGTTCCGGTCACCTCAGTGACGGTTTGACCGGTGAGGTGCTGGACTTGGTCGATGGCATGCGAGGCGATGTCACCCAACGCTCCGGATCCGGCCGTTTCCTTGCGAAGCCGCCAGGTCATTGGGGACTCTGCCTCGGAGAGCCAGTCCTGCAGGTAGGCAGCGCGGACGTGCCGTACAGTGCCCAGCCGCCCCTCTGCAATGAGCTCGCGTGCCAGTGCCAAGGCAGGGACACGGCGGTAGTTGAAGCCGATCATCGATAGCACGCCGCGGGCCCGGGCTTCAGCAGCGGCTGCCGTCATGGCCTCCGCCTCCGAGATGGTGTTCGCGAGGGGCTTTTCCACGAGGACGTGCTTACCGGCAGCCAGTGCAGCGATGGAGATTTCGGCGTGCATCCAGCCCGGGGCACAAATGTCCACGATGTCGATGTCGTCCCGTTCAATGACGGCACGCCAGTCCGTGGCGGACTCGGCCCAGCCGTACTTGGCTGCGGCCTCGGCCACCTTGGTGCCGTCCCGGCCTACGAGCACTTTCTGCTCGATGGCCGGGACGTCGAAGAAACTGGCCACGTTCCGCCACGCATTCGAATGGGCCTTCCCCATGAAGGCATAACCAATGGCGGCCACGCCGAGCGGGCGCGAAACCGGCGAGGAAGGTCGGGACGAGTGTGCGGAGGTGGTCATGTATTCGTTCCTTGAGAGTGGGTATTTTGCGAAAGTCGAGGGCCTAGGCTTCCTCGAACCAGCCCAGGGCCGGGTTGGAGACCTCGGGTGCCTCCCTGAACTGATCCGGCTGGGCCACCCAGCCGACGCCGTTGGCGATGACCTTCTGGATTTGCGGCTGGTGGTACACCGGGTATTCCTGGTCACCGGGACTGAAGTAGAAGATTCGGCCCTTTCCCCTGGAGAACGTCACGCCGGAGCGGAACACCTCGCCGCCGGCGAAAGAGCTGATGAAGATCAGGTCGTCGGGTTCCGGAATGTCGAACAGTTCGCCATACATTTCCTGCTTGGGGATGACGATGGGGCTTTCGATGCCGGCCGCGATCGGGTGGGAAGGCTTGACCGTCCACACGAGTTCGCGTTCGCCTTCGTTGCGCCACTTCAGCGAGCACGTGGTGCCCAGCAGCCTGGTGAAGATCTTGGCGAAGTGCCCCGAGTGCAGGACTACCAAGCCCATGCCACCCAGCACGTGGCGCTGCACTCGCTCCACCACCTCGTCGCTGACTTCCTGGTGCGCGATGTGACCCCACCACAGCAGGACGTCGGTCTGCTCCAGGACCTCCTCGGAGAGCCCGTGCTCGGGATCGGCCAGGGTGGCTGTGGAGATTTCGGAGTCCGGGTAGTAGGCGCGGAGCCCGGCGGCGATGGCGCCGTGGATCCCTTCGGGGTACATCTCGCCGATGGTTGCAGGCTCGTTGCGGGCCTCGTGCACGGCCTCGTTCCAGACAACAATCCTGAGTTTTGAATCAGTCATATCAGAGCACCACTTCACGTTTTTCGAGGGCGGATTTGTAGCAGGCATCAAGAATCAGGGCGCGGCTGAGGGCAAGTGACCCGTCGTGGCCGCCCCACACTGTCTCGCCGCCGCGCACGGCGGCAACGAAGTCGTCGACGACGGCCTGGTGGGCGCGGCCGGGTTCGGCCACCACTTCAAAGTCGGCGTTTTCGCCGTCCTTTTCAGTGAAAACGTGCACGTCGGCCACGGGATTCTCGGAAGCGCCGACAGAGCGCAGTTCGGCACCTCCGTCGGTTCCGTAGACAGTGAAGTCCATCAGGTCCCGCTCGTCGCGGTAGCTGGCCCATCCGGCTTCCAGGATGAGCGTCCCGCCGCCTTCCAGCCGAATGAAGGCAGACGCGAAGTCTTCCACTTCGAACTTGTGGCTGGAGTTCGAGGCGGTGTAGCGGGCGTTCCCGCCAAGGCCGCGCGGACCGAGTTCGGAGTGGGTCGAGGCCGAGACAGCCAGAACTTTGGGTTCGCCAAGGAGATGCAGTGCGTAGTCCAGGACGTGCACGCCGATGTCTGCCAACGGACCTCCGCCGGCGAGCTCCGGATTGGTGAACCAGCTGCCCAGCATCGGAATGCCTTGGCGGCGGAGCCAGGATGCTTTGGCGTAGTACGGGCGGCCCAGCGTGCCGTCGTCGATCACTTCCTTGAGGGCCTGGATGTCGCCGCGCCGGCGGTGGTTGAACGCGACGTCCAGGACCCGCCCGGCCTCGCGGGCGGCGTCCACCATCGCCTGCCCTTCCACGCCGTTGCGGGCCAACGGCTTTTCACTCAGCACGTGCAACCCGCGTTCCAAGGCTGCAATCGAAATCGGCGCATGCAGGAAAGTGGGCACGGCGACACTGACGGCGTCGAGGCCTTCAAGCTTGATCATGTCTTCCCAGCGGGCGAAGGCATGGGGAATGCTGTACTCCTCTTTCAGCCCGGCTAGGAGTTCTGCTTCCATGCCCGCGACGGCGATAATTTCGACGCCGTCGATGTTGCTGTACGCCTTGAGGTGCTGCTGGCCGGCCCAGCCGATGCCCACAACTCCCACCTTGAGGGTCGCGGACGGGGCGTGCTGCTGAATGCTCACGTTGTTCCTGTTCTTTCTGTGATTCTTGTTGAAGTCTGTGGACGGGTCTGCTGCCAGTGGTGGCTAGCCCTTGACGGCGCCGGCCGTCATGCCCGAAACGATGCGCTTCTGGCACAAGAGCACAAGGATGACGAGCGGGACCGTGATGATCACCGACGCGGCGCTGATGGTGCCCAGTGGTTGGTCGAACTCGCTGGTTCCACTGAAGAAGGCAATCGCGACCGGGACCGGGCGGGCCTCCGGCGAGGTGGTCAGGGTGACGGCAAGGAGGAATTCGTTCCAGACCGAGATGAACACCAGGATCGCTGTCGTGGCCAGGCCGGGGACCGCCAGGGGCAGGATGACTTTGCGGAAGGCGGTGAACGGCGTGGCGCCATCCATGTACGCGGATTCCTCGAGTTCCCGCGGGATCTCCTTGAAGAAGGACGTCAGCGTGTAAATCGCCAGCGGCAAGGCGAACGTCAGCTTCGGGATGATGAGGCCCAGCAGTGTGTCGTACAGTCCGATTTCCCGCCAGATGGAGAACAACGGGGCCGCGATGGCGATGGCCGGGAAAGTTGTCACCGAGAGGATCAGCGTCAGGATCAAGGCCTTGCGGCGCATCTTCAGCCTGGCCAGGGCATAAGCAGCGAACGATGCGAACACCAGTGCCACTGTGGTGGTGACGACGGCGATAATCACGGAGTTGCGCAGGGCCAGGAGGAACTCGGGGTTCTGGAATACCACAAGGTAGTTCTCAAAGGTGGGCTGGCTCGGGTAGAGCTCGCCCTGGGACAGGCTCGCCCCCGTCTTGAGCGAGGTGTTCACCAGCCAGTAAAACGGTATGAGCGAGAAGCCCATGACGGCCACGACGAACACCCAAACAAGCGGGTGCAGTTTCGCTTCGCCCCGGAGCCGACGCTTCGGTGCCCTGGGGCGGGTGGCGGGTTCCGCCGTCGGGCGTTCTGCAGTCAGCGTGCTCATTGTTCCTCCTTGGCGACTTCGCGGATGTTGCCGCCGGCGAAGCGGACGTAAATGACGGAGACCACCATGACGGTCAGGAAGGTCAGAATGGACAGCGCCGATCCTTCACCCACCAGCCGGTTTTCGCGCAACTGGGTGTAGGCCAGCATCGACATGGACTCGGTGCCGTTCGCGCCGCGGGTCAGCACGAACGGCAGGTCGAAGACGCGCAGGGCATCCATGGTGCGGAAGATCGCCGCAAGGACGATTGCAGGACGCAGGAGCGGCAGGGTGATGTGTACGAATGCCTGCCACTTGCTGGCGCCGTCGAGTTCTGCGGCCTCGTAGGTCTCGGAGGAGATGACCTGCAGGCCGGCCAGGATGATGAGTGCCGCGAACGGCGTGGTCTTCCAGACGTCGGCCAGAACGATCACGGCCATGGCGTATCCGTGCTCGCCGAGCCAGACGACATCGCCGCCGGGCAGTCCGAGCGCGGAGAGGACGTTGGTTACCAGGCCCATGTTCGGCTGGAACATCGTCTGCCAAGTGATGGCGCTGACCACGGTGATGATGGCATAGGGCAGCAGAACCACTGTGCGCAGGAGGGCGCGGCCCTTGAACGCGAGGTTGAGCAACAAGGCCATGGCCGTACCGAGCACCAACTCCAAGGAGACCGAAAGTCCGGCGAAGAGGAACGTCTGGCCGAAGGCAGCCCACCATTGAGAGCTGCTCAGGGCAGAGATGTAGTTCTCCAGACCGACGAATCGGGAGAGGCCTGCAGTGCGGACGCTGTACTGGTTCAGGGAGAGCCAGATCGCGTAGCCAATGGGGACCGCCGCCACCAGGGCCATGATGACCAGGGAGGGGGCCGTCATGCGGACCGCCAGCCGCCGCTCGGCCCGGTCGCGGCCGTTCACTCCGCGACCGGGAACAAGTGTTTTATTGGCCATGTCTAAAAGCTCGCCTTGGCGGTGGTGATCTCCTCGGCCATCTTTTTCACGGCGTCCTCGGCGGAGGCTGTACCGGAAAGGACGGCATAGACGTTCTTGTAGATCGCCTGGGAGATCTGCGGGTAGACCGGGGAGATCGGGCGGGGCTTGGCACCCTTGACGGACGCGAGCAGTTCGGTGGCGAAGGGCATCTTTTGGAGAACTGCCGCATCAGAATAGGCGGCTTCATTGACCGGGGCCTGGGAGTAATCCATGGCCACGTGCTTCTGCCATTCCGGCGTGGTGGCAAAGTCGATGAACGCCACGGCCCCGGACTGGTTCGTGGCGTGGGCGGAGATGGCCAGGTTCCAGCCACCCAGCACGCCGGACGCCTTGCCGCCTTCCCATGCGGGCAGCGGCGCCACGCCAAAACTGCCGGCCAGTGATGTGGCGTTGAGCAGGCGGTATACATGCGGCCAGTTGCGCTGGTAGCCGAAGTTGCCGGACTCATAAGCGAGACGGGCGGGATCTTCGTTATAGGTCAGGACTGCGCGGTCAGCTGAGCCGTTCTTGAGCCCGTTGCTCATGAAATCGAGGACCTCGCGGGTCTCCGGCGAATCAATCGCCACCTCGCCCTTGTCGTCGAGTACTTCGCCGCCCGCGCTGTAGAGCATTTCGAGGAAGTTCACCGTCAGGCCCTCGTACTGCTTGCCCTGGTAGACGTATCCGTTGCCGGGCGCCTTGGCTGCTTCTGCGTAGAGCTGCTGCCACGTCTCAGGCTTGGCCACCTTGTCCTTCTGGTAGTAGACCAATCCGGCGTTCGTGAAGAACGGCGAGGCCCAGTACTTGTCCTGGTACTTGGTGGTCTCCACCGTGGACGGAATGAGCCGGTCCTTGTTGGCCTCTACCAGCTTGGTCTGGTCCAGCAGCCAGCCCTGGGATGCGAACTCGGAGGTCCAAATGACGTCCGTGAGGAAGATATCGCATTCAGTGGACTTACCTTCGAGCCGCTGGACGATCTGGGTGCGGGCCTCGTCTGTGGTGGCACCGATCTCGGTGTACTTGGCCGTGACCTTGCCGTTCGCCTTGGTGAATGCCGCCGCAGTGCCTTTGTAGATCCCCGACGCGTCCTTGACGCCGCAGATGTTGACGCTGCCGCCTGCATTAGCGCCCGACGCCGGATCGGCAGCAGCCGCCTGTTCCGCACCTTGGGGTGCGGCTCCCCCGCCGCAACCGCTGATCAGGAGGCCTGCAGCGATAGCCGCTGCGGCGACAGTCACCAAGCGGGTCCGCAAGGAACCTGCGCGCAGTTCAGTGATGTGTGCTGACGTCTGTGATGTTGCGGTGTCCTCCTGGAGCGGAGAAGCAGGTCGAATCAAGTCCACAAGTGGCTCCTTTGGGGGTCTGTGGGCGGTGGGAAGTTCAGGGGGCGGCGGCTGCCGCGCACCCTAAACATGGCTTCTTTGCCGATGGTCCATTGAATTTTGGAATCGATTCCAAAACTGCGAAAAATATAGGTTCCCGCGGCTGTGGAATCGATTCCAAAGTAGTGTGACAGGGACCACTCGAGGCTGTCAACCCTGTTTCTTTAGCCCTTGGTGGAGTCCCGCACCACGAGCTCGTGGGGGAGGAAAGTCCGGCCGCGGCGGTGGGCGCCCGGCACGGTCATCCTTTCGAGGAGCTCAGCGAATGCCACACGGCCCATCTCATAGGCCGGCTGCCGGACCGTGGTCAGTTCCGGGACGCACATTTCCGCCTGGGCCGAGTCATCAAAACCTGCCACGGCAATGTCGTCCGGAACCCGCAACCCGGCGTCGGTGAGTTCACGGACACACCCGGCCGCAACGATGTCGGTGCCGCAAAACACCGCGTCCGGAAGGTCCCCGGCCTCCAGCAGTTTCCGCGCAAGAGCGCGCCCTGAGTGGAAGCCGAAATTGCCTTCGCCGAACAGGATTCTGTCCGGCGCCAAGCCCGATTCGGCGAGCGCCTGCCGAAAGCCCTCTTCGCGCAGCCGGCCGGAGCGGGCGCCTCTGTGCGCGAGCATGGCCAGCCTCTTGCCGCCGGTGTCGATCAGGTGTCGGGTGATGTCATACGCGGCCTGACGGTCGTCGATGGACACACCGAAGGCCGCTTCGGCGTCGACGATCTCACAGACCTGGACCACGCTCATCTGCTCGGCAACGGCATCAACTTCCTGATCCGACATCGTCGGAGAAAACAGGACAAGTCCATCCACGGAGCCATTCCGCAGCATGTCCACCAGTTGCTGTTCGCGCTCCAGGTCCCCGGACGTCGCCGCGATGAGGCTGACATAGCCCGATTCCGCGGCAGCGTCGCCCACACCCCGGAAGACTTCACTAATCACCAAAGAATCCAGGTTCTTGGCGAGGGCCAAAACACGCATTGTCCGGTCCCGGCGAAGGTCCCGGGCCGAGGCAAGCGGCCGATAGCTGAGCTGGCGGATTGCGGCATTGACCTTTTCCTTGCTCGCCTCACTGACAGCCGGACTTCCGTTTAGGACACGGGACACCGTCCCCACGGACACCCCCGCCGTTCGGGCGACGTCCTGGACTGTCGCTCGCGCCATTCGATTGTCCTTCCGCGACCAGTGACACTGGTCCTTGCCGCCATACCACCGCCGTGCCTTACGGGCGTTCCTCAGCATAGTCGCAGGGGCGAACGGCGATGTCAGAGTCAAGCGGACAAGGGCATGGCCCATGTGTGGGCGCAGCGGATGCGGCCCCGGACCCCCCATTTCGATATGCCTCACGCCCGCACCCGCCCTGCCCCCTTGACTCGCACCCCAGCGTTCCCTAAACTTTTCATAAAGCAGAATCTAAATTCCACAAAGCGGAAATGCTTCGGCGCCGAACAGGCAGAGGCAAGCAAAGAGGAAGATAGATCAAAGCCCCTCCTCGGAAGGACCTACGATGACGTACACAGTGAACTGCTCCATCCTCCTGACGGAGCTGCCCTTGCTCGAGCGCCCCGCCGCCGCGAAGGCAGCCGGTTTTGACGCCGTCGAGTTCTGGTGGCCCTTCGAGTCCTCCGTCCCCACGGACGCCCAGATCAACGAGTTTGAAACCGCCATCAAGGATGCCGGCGTTCAGCTCACGGGCCTGAACTTCAACGCCGGCAACATGCCCGGCGGCGATCGCGGCCTGGTTTCCTGGCCTGCACGCTCCACCGAATTCCAGGACAACATCGACGTTGTCGCCGGCATTGGTGAGCGCCTCGGCTGCAAGGCCTTCAACGCCCTCTACGGCAACCGCATCGACGGCGAATCGGCCGAACAGCAGGACGCCATCGGCGCCGAAAACCTCGCAAGGGCAGCTGCCGGCGTCGGCCGTATCGGCGGCACCGTCCTCCTGGAACCAGTAAGCGGCGCCCCCAGGTACCCGCTCCTCAAGGCCCAGGACGCCCTCAGCGTCATTGCCCGGGTCAAGGAGGAGTCCGGCGCTGAGAACATCAAGCTCCTCGCCGACTTCTACCACCTGGCCGTCAACGGAGACGACGTCGCCGCAGTCATCGAAAAGCACGCAAAGGACTTCGGCCACATCCAGATCGCCGACAACCCCGGCCGCGGGGCTCCCGGAACCGGTGAGCTTCCCCTCGGCGAATGGATCGCCCGCAGCCGCGAACTCGGCTACGAGGGCTACATCGGCCTCGAATACAAGGAACCGCAGGAAACGGCCTTCAGCTGGGCCATCCGCCAGCGCGTCTCGCAGTAGGTTTCGACCCCCACCGGCACCACCACAGACTTCAGAAAGAGAACCATCATGAGCAACGTTGCAGTCATCGGACTCGGAATCATGGGCCTGCCCATGGCCATCAACCTGGTCAAGGCCGGCCACACCGTCACCGGCTTCAACCGCAGCCAGGACAAGATCGACAAGCTTGTCTCCGAAGGCGGCAAGGGCGCCACGAGCATCGCGGACGCTGTTAAGGACGCCGACGTCGTCATCACCATGGTCCCCGACTCCCCCGATGTTGAGGGTGTAGTCAGCGGCAAGGACGGCGTCTTCGCCAACGCCAAGCAGGGCACCCTCTGGATCGACGCATCCAGCATCCGTCCGGACGTGGCCAAGCGGCTGGCGGACGACGCCAAGGCAGCCGGCATCCGTGCCCTCGACGCCCCGGTCTCCGGCGGCGAGCAGGGTGCCATCGACGCCGCACTCTCCATCATGGTGGGCGGCGAAGCGGCCGACTTCGAGGCAGCCTCGGACGTCCTGAACGCCGTCGGCAAGACCATCGTCCACGTCGGCCCGGCAGGCTCCGGCCAGACCGTCAAGGCCGCCAACCAGCTGATCGTGGCAGTCAATATCGAGGTCCTGGCTGAGGCCATCGCCTTCCTCGAGGCCTACGGCGTGGACACCGACGCAGCCCTCAAGGTCCTCGGCGGCGGCCTCGCCGGCTCCAAGGTCCTGGACCAGAAGGGCCAGAAGATGCTGGACCGCAACTTCGACCCCGGCTTCCGCCTGGCCCTCCACCACAAGGACCTCGGCATCGTCACTTCCGCAGCCCGCGAAGCCAACGTCGCCGTTCCCCTCGGCGCCGTCGTCGCACAGCTCGTCGCCGCCACCGTCAACCAGGGCGACGGCGGCCTGGACCACTCGGGCCTCTTCAAGCAGGTCCTCCAGCTCAGCGGCCGGAAGTAGGAGCCGCCCCGAAACGGGGCACTTCGACACGGACACGCCGGCCGCCGTCGTAATTTACGACGGCGAATCCCGCAAAGTGCCCCGCGACGAACGCCGGGCCTTCCTTCATCACACCCAAAAACAGACTTCCCCTAGGAGTACACAATGACCAAGATGCGCACCGTAGACGCTGCCGTCGCGATCCTGGAAAAGGAGGGCGCCACTGAGGCGTTCGGCCTGCCAGGCGCGGCGATCAACCCGTTCTACTCCGCCATGCGGAACCACGGCGGCATCCGCCACACGCTGGCCCGCCACGTTGAGGGCGCCAGCCACATGGCGGACGGCTACTCCCGTGCCGCGGATGGAAACATCGGCATCTGCATCGGCACCTCCGGCCCGGCCGGCACGGACATGATCACCGGGCTGTACGCGGCCTGGGCCGATTCCATCCCCATGCTCTGCATCACCGGCCAGGCCCCCGTTGCCAAGCTGCACAAGGAAGACTTCCAGGCCGTGGACATCGAGTCCATCGCCAAGCCTGTCACCAAGATGGCCATGACCATCCTGGAGCCCGGCCAGGTTCCGGGCGCCTTCCAGAAGGCCTTCCAGCTGATGCGCTCCGGCCGTCCCGGCCCGGTGCTGCTGGACCTGCCGATCGACGTGCAGATGGCAGAGATCGAATTCGACATCGACACCTACGAGCCCCTGCCCGTGGAGAAGCCCAAGGCCAGCCGCAAGCAGCTGGAAAAGGCCCTGGACATGCTGACCGCAGGCGAGCGCCCGCTGATCGTGGCCGGCGGCGGCATCATCAACGCCGGCGCTTCCGAGCAGCTGGTGGAACTGGCCGAACTGCTGGGCGTTCCGGTCATCCCCACCCTGATGGGCTGGGGCGCCATCTCCGACGACCACCCCCTGATGGCCGGCATGGTGGGCCTGCAGACCTCGCACCGCTACGGCAACGAGAACTACCTGCGCAGCGACTTCGTGATCGGCGTCGGCAATCGCTGGGCCAACCGCCACACCGGAGGGCTGGACACCTACACGGCCGGCCGCACGTTCGTGCACATCGACATCGAGCCCACGCAGATCGGCCGCGTGTTCTCCCCGGACTTCGGCATCGCGTCCGACGCCGGCGCAGCGCTGACCGGGCTGGTTGAACTGGCCCGCGAACGCCAGGCCGCCGGATCCCTGCCGGACTACTCCGCCTGGGCCGCCGAATGCCAGGAGCGCAAGGCTACCCTGCACCGCAAGACGCACTTCGAGAACATCCCCATCAAGCCGCAGCGCGTGTACGAGGAGATGAACAAGTCCTTCGGCAAGGACACCACCTACGTTTCCACCATCGGCCTGTCCCAGATCGCCGGCGCGCAGATGCTGCACGTTTTCGGCCCGCGCAAGTGGATCAACGCCGGCCAGGCAGGGCCCCTGGGCTGGACCGCTCCGGCCGCCCTGGGCGTGGTGCGCGGCAAGCCGGACGAGACCGTTGTTGCTTTGTCCGGTGACTACGATTTCCAGTTCATGATCGAGGAACTGGCCGTGGGCGCGCAGTTCAACCTGCCGTACATCCACGTGGTGGTGAACAACTCCTACCTGGGCCTGATCCGCCAGTCCCAGCGCGGCTTCAACATGGAACAGAACGTGTCCCTGGCTTTCGAGAACATCAACTCACCGGAAACAAACGGCTACGGCGTGGACCACGTCAAGGTGGCCGAGGGCCTGGGCTGCAAGGCCGTCCGGGTGGAGAACCCGAACGATCTGGGTGCCGCCTTCGACAAGGCGAAGGCACTGGCCGGCGAGTTCAAGGTTCCCGTGGTGGTTGAAGTGATCCTGGAAAAGATCACCAACATCTCCATGGGCGTGGAAATCAACGCGGTGAACGAGTTCGAGGAACTGGCCGAGACCAGCGCCGACGCCCCCACCGCCATCCTGGCGATGCAGGCCTAATCATGCGGATCGTGATCGCACCGGACAAGTTCAAGGGCTCGCTGTCCGCCCCGGAGGTGGCCCGGCACCTGGATGCCGGGCTGCAGTCGGCGACCGGCCACAACCTTGACGTGCTCCGGATTCCGGTGGCCGACGGCGGCGAGGGCACCCTCGATGCCGCCGTCGGCTCCGGCTTCACACGCAGGAGCGCCATGGTCAGCGGCCCCACCGGGCAGCCGCTCCGGGCGGACTTCGCGGTCCGCGGCCGTGAGGCGGTCATTGAGATGGCCGCCGCGTCCGGGCTCGCCGTCCTGCCCGCTGAAGGCGGCTCATCCGGCCGGCCGGATTCCGCCAGCGCCAGGGGTGCCACCAGCCTGGGCACCGGTGAACTGATCCGGGCAGCGCTCGACGCCGGATGCCGGCAGATCATCCTGGGCGTCGGCGGGAGCGCCAACACCGACGGCGGCGCCGGCGTCCTGCAGGGACTCGGCGCCCAGCTCCTCGACGCCGACGGCAACGAACTTCCGCCCGGCGGCGCGGCCCTCGCCAGGCTGGACCGGATCGATTTCTCCGGATTCGATTCGCGGCTGGACGAGACACGCTTCGTCCTAGCCAGCGACGTGGACAACCCGCTGCTCGGAACCGAAGGAGCCGCGGCGATCTTCGGCCCGCAGAAGGGTGCCGACCCGGAGGACGTGTCCATCCTTAATGCCGCGCTTGCACACTTTGTGGATGTCCTCGCCGCCGAGATCGGGCCCCGCGCGCTGAAGGCCGCGGACGCACCGGGCGCCGGAGCGGCGGGCGGTGTTGGCTACGCGGCCATAGCCGTCCTGGCCGCGACGCGCAGGCCGGGCATCGACGTCGTGCTTGAATTCACCGGGCTCGCCGACCGGCTGGCCGGGGCAGACCTGGTGATCACCGGGGAAGGCAGCCTGGACGAACAGAGTTTGCTCGGTAAAACGCCCATGGGCGTGGCGCGAGCGGCCGCCCGGGCCGGCGTTCCGGTGGTGGCCGTCTGCGGGCGGACCACGCTGACGCCGGAGCAGCAAAAGGATTCCGGATTCCGGCAGGTCTACCCCCTGACCTCGCTGGAGGCCAAGGTAGAAATATGTATAGCCGAAGCAGCACCCCTGCTTGAACAATTGGGAAAGCACATCGGCGCGGAACTGGCGGACCTGACCCGGGCCGCCACCACGGTTGATTCCGCCGCGCCAGCGAACAACGCCCGCACTAAGGAGCCCCTCAATGTCTGAAGAAAGCTTTGACCTCGTTATCCGGGGGCAGCGTATCCTCACCACGGCCGGCATCGCACCCCGGGAAGTGGGCGTGCGCGGCGGCAAGATCGTGGCCATCGAACCGCTCGGCAACGGCCTGGCCGGCGCCGAAGTGATCGAACTCGCCGACGACGAAACCTTGATCCCCGGCCTTGTGGACACCCACGTCCACGTCAACGAGCCCGGCCGCACCGAGTGGGAGGGCTTCGCGTCCGCCACCCGCGCCGCGGCAGCCGGCGGCGTCACCACCATCATCGACATGCCGCTGAACTCCATCCCGCCCACCACCACCGTTGAAGGCCTTAAGCTCAAGCGCGAAGTGGCCGAGGACCAGGCGTTCGTGGACGTCGGCTTCTGGGGCGGCGCCGTGCCCGGCAACAAGGCGGACCTGCGCCCGCTGCACGACGAAGGTGTGTTCGGTTTCAAGTGCTTCCTGCTGCACTCCGGCGTGGACGAGTTCCCGCACCTGGAGGCGGACGAGATGGAAGAAGACATGGCCGAGCTCAAGTCCTTCGACTCGCTCATGATCGTCCATGCCGAGGACTCGCACGCCATTGACCGCGCACCGCATCCGGGCGGCGACCACTACTCCACCTTCCTGGCATCCCGCCCCCGCGGCGCAGAGAACAAGGCCATCGCCGAGGTGATCGAACGGGCCCGCTGGACCGGCGCCCGCGCCCACATCCTGCACCTCTCCTCCTCCGATGCGCTGCCGATGATCGCCAGCGCCAAGCGCGACGGCGTGCACCTCACTGTGGAGACCTGCCCGCACTACCTCACCCTGATGGCCGAGGAGATCCCGGACGGCGCCACCGCCTACAAGTGCTGCCCGCCCATCCGCGAAGCCTCCAACCGCGAGCTCCTCTGGAAGGGACTGCAGGACGGCACCATCGACTGCATCGTCTCCGACCACTCCCCGTCCACGCTTGACCTGAAGGACCTGGAAAACGGCGACTTCGCTGTGGCCTGGGGCGGCGTCTCCTCGCTGCAGCTTGGCCTGTCGCTGATCTGGACCGAGGCCCGGCACCGCAACATCCCGCTGGAGCAGGTTGTTTCCTGGATGGCAGAGAAGCCGGCCGCCCTGGCACGCCTTTCAAACAAGGGCCAACTGGCGCTCGGTTTCGACGCCGACTTCTCGGTCTTCGCGCCCGATGAGGCCTTCGTGGTGGACGTTTCCAAGCTCAAGCACAAGAACCCCATCACGCCCTACGACGGCAAGGCACTCTCCGGCGTGGTCCGGAAGACATTCCTGCGCGGACATGAAATCGACGGCCAGACCCCCGGCGGCAAGCTGATCCGCCGCGGCGGCGTCTGAGGCACCACGCCATGGCTGTCCAGGTACATTCCCCGCGCGGCATATGCACTGCGGGCCCGGCGCAGGCTGGCCCGGGGCGGCCCGGTCCGGCGCAGGCCGGTCCGGGGCAGCCCGGTCCGGCGCAGCCGGGTGCGCAGCTCAAAGCCCATGGCCTGGCCGTCTGGGTAACCCCGGACGACGGCCAGGACATTGACGACGCCGTTATGGCGCGCGCCGCGGAACTGTTGCTGGCGCGTGCCCTCAAGATTGCTCCGGAGGCGGAAGTCCACGTCTGGCCCGCCGCCGGAGCTGCAACTTCCGCTGCCGAGGCTGCCCTGCCGGGGGGACCGCACGGGGCAGCCCGCAGCGGAACCCGGGTGCCGTCGTCGCCCCTTACGGAGGACTCCCCGGAAGGGGACGACGACGGCGCCACTCCCCTGACGCCGTCGGCCGGTCCCGCGTGCCTGGTGTCCGTGGACCTCGCCGCGGGTGAGGTCCGGCTGGACGGCAAGCTGGTGGCGCTCACCGGCGTCGAGTTCAAGCTGCTGCGCTACCTCGTGGAAAATTGCTCGCGGACCGTCAGCCGGGAGGAACTGCGGCTGTTCCTGGAATCCTTTGATTCCCCAGCGGCGGCCTCGCGCTCTATCGATGTATACGTGGGGCGGGTGCGCCGGAAGCTGCGCCGCGGCCGGCACGCCATCGCCACAGTGCGCGGCGGCGGCTACCAGTTCGTCCCGGGCGCGCACACTAAAGTTCGCGGCCCCGCGGAATACAGCATCTGAACCGGTGGTTGTGCCATACAGCCGTCTGCCCCACCCCGTTGTTTACGCAGCTCTTTTGTCAGCAACAGACTCCCGAAGGATCATTATGAGCCCCACTCTGACCACCAAGCTCCAGCCCGGAACCCAGGCACCGGACTTCACCCTGCCGGACGCTGAGGGCAAGCCCACCTCGCTGGCCGATTACCGCGGCAAGAACGTCATCGTGTACTTCTACCCCGAAGCGGCCACGCCCGGCTGCACCACGGAGGCGTGCGACTTCCGCGACAGCCTCGAGTCCCTGCAGGGCTCCGGCTACGAGGTCCTGGGCGTCTCCCCCGACGCTCCCGAAAAGCTGGCCCACTTCACCGGCGACTTTGCCCTGACCTTCCCGCTCCTGGCCGACGAGGACCACTCCGTGGCCCTCGCCTACGGCGCCTGGGGCGAAAAGCTGCGCGATGGCGAGGTCACTGAAGGAATCGTCCGCTCCACCGTGGTGCTCGACCCCGAGGGCAGAGTGAAGCTGGCCCAGTACCAGGTCAAGGCCCAGGGCCACGTCGCAGCGCTGAAGGAAACCCTGGGCCTCTAGCCCCTCCTCCCGCCGGACGCTCTCTCACTTCCGGCGGGATCTGGGCCGACGCTCTCTCACTTCCGGCGGGATCTGGGCCGACGCTCTCTCACTTATCGCAACAAAAGCCGGAACGCTCACTCACCGAGTGAGAGAGCGTTCCGGCTTTTCCTGTAAATGGTGAGAGAGCGTTCCGGTGGTTGGGGCCGAGGGTGGTTGGGGCCGCCGGTGATTGGTTCGCCGGCTCGGGCCTCCGGTGGCTAGCGACCGGCCGGTTCAGCGGCCAGCGCTGGCTGGCGCACCTGTGCCGGGGTGAAACGGGCGCCGGCGTCGGGGAATCCCGGAACCTCAATCCGTGCGTGGCTGTGGACTTCGGTGACCGTGTCCCGGATGTGCTGGGCGATCCCGGCCATGGTGGTGACCCACATTCCGTCCATGTCCTTGACGCGGCTGATCAGCTGTTCCAGGGCCACGGCTTTCGAGGGCCGGCCGGAGATGAACGGGTGATTGGTCAGTACAAAGCAACTCCCGGCCGCATGGTGTGCCTCCGCTTCCAGCGTCCACATTTCCAGGACCTTGGCGGGGCTTTCGATGACGCCGCTGCCGGTGACCCCGGGATAGAACGCGTACTGCTCCCAGTCGTCGAGCGCCCAATCCACCGGGATTTCCACCAGGTCCCTGGAATCGCCCTCGCCGACGCTGAAGCGGTACGGTGCATCGCCGTCGAGCAGGCTTGAATCGTAGAGGAAGCCGCGGTCCGCAAGGAGCGCTGGCGAGTGCCAGTTCAGTTCCCACCACGGGGCCCGGTAACCGACCGGCCGGACACCGGCGACCTTGGCCAGCGCTTCCAGCCCGCGGTCGATGTACCTCGCCTCGGTGGCCGCGTCGATGCCCTGCATGGGTTCGTGCAGGTAGCCGTGGTGGGCGATTTCGTGGCCGGCGTCCACAATCCGGCGCACCACGTCGGGGTAGCTTTCAGCCGTGAATCCGGGAATGAAGAACGTGGCCTGGATGTCCTGGCGCTGCAGGATCTGGAGCAGCCGGGGCACTGCAACCTTGGGCCCATAGGACTGGTGCGTCATGAGCGACATCCGGCGGGTGCTGGTGGGGTCGTGCGCAATGGTGCATGATTCCGCGTCCACATCGAAGGTGAAGGACGCGGCCGCCCGGAACCCTTCGGGCCAGGTGATGGGATGGGCGGAGTCCGGGAAGGCGGGGAATTCCATGGTCCGAATCCTTTCTACAGCGAAACTGCGGTGGTTGACGGGCGGGCTGAAGGTTCCGGGACCGTCGTCTCCGGGACGATTACCTGGACCGGCTCAGCGGCGCCGCCGGCCAGAAATTTCCGGTGGACCCGGGGGCCAAGAACTGCGTAACACGCTGCGCTGCTGACGCCGCCGGCGAGCCAGGAGAGGTCCCAGCCGCCCAGTGCCACTGCGATGGGGCCCTGCATTGCGGGAACCAGGCCGTACATGAACAGCCAGGTGGCGAAAATGCCGACCAGGAGGGACACGACGCCCGCCCAGTTGACTCCGGGGAGCCGCTTAGTGCCCACGCCGTCGAACAGCCGTGAGGCCTCGCCGGGCCAGCGCTTCTCGATCCAGAAGAAATGCACCAGCATGACGCCGCCCCAGGCGGCCACCCAGGCCACGAGACCGATCAGCCACGCATCCAGGACGGAGGCGAAGTCCTCCTGGAAGATGAAGAATACGACGGCGATGAGCGAGAAAACGCCGACGAACAGATTGAGCTTGCGGCGGCTGATGGTGATGTCGAGGGCCTGGGTTGCGACTGAGAAGGTGTAGATGTTCAGGATGTTGGTGGCGATGGGTCCGTGCAGGACCATCAGGAGTACCGGAAGCGCGAGGACTCCGAAGTTTTGCACGATGAGTTTTCCGGGGTCGATCTCGCCGCTGTTGGTTGCAAGGCTGGCGCCCAGGACTCCGAGCCAGACGACCGGGATGAACTGCCCCAGCACTGAGGCCAGGTAGACCTTGCGCTTCGGCACCTCGGTGCTCACAAAACGGGAGTAGTCAGCGGCGTAGGTGAACCAGGTGATTCCCCAGCCGATGCCGATGGCCGTCATAACGGCGCTCATGGCCGCGATCCGCTCCGAGCCTTCGAGGATGTTGCCGGCGGGTCCGGCGTAGGACCAGTTGATCTTCATGCCGAACCAGGCGACGGCGGACATCACCGCGAGGATGATGATGGTGGGCGGCACGGTCCACTTTTCAAAAGCCGCAATAGCCTTGTAGCCGAACCAGGCGATGGCAACCTGCGCAGCCATGATGGTGGTGGCGACACCGATCTTCCAGGCGTAGTTGTGGGCTGTCGGGTCCACCCAGCCGAGGGTGCCAAAGAGTGCCATGACAAGGTCCAGGATGATCCAGGTGTTGACGGCGCACCAGCCGATGACCAGTAGTGCCTGGATGGCGGCGGGAAGGTAGTTTCCGCGCCGGCCAAATGCCGCGCGGGCCAGCACCATGCCCGTGGCACCTGTCTTCTGGCCCAGCAGTACGAAGCAGCCGAACAGGAGCATGCCGATCAGGTTCCCCAAAACCAGGACGGTAACGGTGTCGGCGAAGCCAAGTCCGAGGTGGATGCCCAGGGCGCCGAGCACCCAGTTGATGGGCGCCAGGTTGGCTCCCGCCCAGATCCAGAACTGTCCGGAAACCTTGCGGGTCCGCTGTGATTCGGGGATGGGCTGAAGCCAGGCTTCAACGTCTTCGCCGGCTGCGGGCACGTGGCCGGCCGGGACTGCAGTGGAGTTGTTTTGCATGTGGGCCTCCGTGGGAGAAAGGGGATACAGCCAGAGTATGTGCCGCAGACCACACGCAACAAGATACGATATGTACATCAAAAGCCCCATTTGCATGACGGAGCGTAATGCCAATAAAGCTCAGTGAGATCCTCAAACATGCCACCCTCACGGCCGCCGATCCCGTGATCCGCGCGGGTGCAGGCGCAGTGGCGGGTACGCAGCTGCGGTGGGTGCACTCCAGTGAAGTCCTGGACATCGCGCCGTTACTTAGCGGCGGCGAGCTGCTACTTACCGGCGGCGACGCGCTGGTTACTGCCTCGGATGCACGCCGGGCGGAGTACGTCCGGCAGCTCTCGGAGCGCGGGGTTGGTGCGCTGGCGGTGGAAACTGGCCAGCGGCTCGCTTCACTGCCGTCGTCGATGATCCAGGCAGCGGAAACCGCCGGGCTTCCCCTTATCGAATTCCGCAAGGTGGTGCCCTTCGTGGGCATCATGCAGGCGATTAACTCGATGCTCGTCAGTGAATCGGTGGCCCATCTGCGCCGCGCGGATGAGGCCAGCCACGCCATGGCCGTTGAGCTGGCCCACGGGAGCAGCCTGGATCAGATCCTTGCCGTGCTGGCCGGAATCATTGATGCGACCCTGGAGCTCTCGTCCGTGTCCGGTGTAACGCTGGGCAACGCCGGCCCGGGCAGCGCCGGTACGCATCCGGGGGACGGCACGGCTTCCCAGCCGGCAGAGGGCTTGGAGTCCGGCACCGGCTCCCCGGCAGAGCCCGGAAGGGCGGCAGATCCCGGAAGCGCGGCAAAGACGGGCATCAGCGGCACGTTGATAAGCATTGATGTGCCGGTCCGTGGCGTGCCCTCCGCGAGGTTGCTCATCAATGTCCCGGCCGACGGCGACGCCAACCTGGCGCGCGTGGCCGGCGGCCGCTGCGTGGACATCCTGTCGCTCGCTCTGCTGCAGCGGATGCCGCCCGGGCTGAAAGAAGTGGCCGGCACGGCGCTGCTGCGGGCCGTCAGTTCCGGCAGCCAGCCCTGGCGGCTTCAGCAGCTCTCCCCCGCCGCCGGGATCCTTCCCTCTGCGACGGTGGTCGCCGTCGTCGTCCGGTCGTCCACCTCACAGCAGCTGCGGGCGGCAATGGACACTATCCTCAAGCGGTCGGCGCAGCAGAGCGCCAGCTATGTGGACAATGCCGAGCTCCTGGCGCTTGCCGCCCTCCCTTTTGACGGGGCGGCGGCCGCGCGGGCCGGGCTCGTGGCAGCACTCAGGGAGCTCCCGGTTGAGGCGGGGACCATGACGGCGGTGGGTCCGCTGGCCGCGGGGATCGAACACGCTCCCTGGTCGTTGTCGGAGGCGAAAAGCGCCCTGGATCTCGCCGTGAACGGCTCACTTCGGTCAGCGGCCCGGCCGGCGTCGGACACGGAAGGCGTGGTGATCGACGTCGAAAATCTGGCGGTGGAACGCCTGGCGGTGCAGCATCTGGACCAGGGCGCGCGGCAGGATTTCGTCCGCCAGCAGGTGGGGCCCCTGCTGGATCACGACGCGCGGCGCAACTCCCAGCTGCTCGCAACCCTGGCAACCTGGCTGGACTCTGGCTGCAACACCGCGCAGGCTGCCCGCGAACTGCATGTTGAGCGGCAGTCGATGCATCACCGCTTGCAGCGAATTTTTGAGTTGTGCGGCGGCGATCCGCGCGGAACCGGCCGGCTCGCTGCGCTGCACCTCGCCACCCGGCTGGCCGCGCTGTAGCGAGTGGCCAACGCGTGAATGGACGCTCTCTCACTTAACGCAGGAAAAACCGGGACGCTCTCTCACTTTCTCCAAGAAAGTGAGAGAGCGTCCCGGCTTAACCGACCGGAAGTGAGAGAGCGTCCTAGCGGAGCACCACTGTCCTGTTGCCGCGCAGGATCACACGGCCCTCGCAATGCCAGCGCACCGCGTTGGAAAGGGCCTTGCACTCGGTGTCGCGTCCGGCGGCCACCAGGTCTTCCGGGCCGTAGGTGTGGTCCACCTCCACCACCTGCTGGGCGATGATGGGTCCCTCGTCCAGCTCGCCGTTGACGTAGTGCGCGGTAGCCCCTACCGTCTTAACGCCGCGGGCGTAGGCCTGGTGGTACGGCTTGGCGCCCTTGAAACTGGGCAGGAACGAGTGGTGGATGTTGATGGCACGGCCGTCCAGCTTGCGGGTGAGGCCGTCGCTAAGGACCTGCATGTAGCGGGCCAGCACCACCAGTTCCACGTCGAACTCGTCCACCAGCTCCAGCAACCGCGCCTCGGCCCCGGGCTTGGTGGCGGCGGTAACGGGCACGTGGAAGAACGGGATCCCGTGCCATTCCACCAGCGCCTGGTGGTCCGTGTGGTTGGACACCACGGCCACCACGTCCACCGGCAGCTCGCCGATCCTGGCACGGAACAGCAGGTCGTTGAGGCAGTGCCCGAACTTGGACACCATGATCAGCACGCGGCGCTTGGAACCGTGCGGCTCCAACCGCCAGCTCATCCCGAAGCGTTCAGCAACCGGGGCAAAAGCGGCCCGCAGGGTCTCCGCGGTGGAGGCATCGCCGTCGGACGCAAAATGCACCCGCATGAAGAAGTGCCCTTCGGAGCGTTCGCCGAACTGCTGGTTGTCGATGATGTCGCAGCCGTGTTCCAGCAGGAAGCCGGAGACGGCGTGGACGATGCCCGGCGACTCGTTGCAGTCCAGCGTCAGGACATGTTCCACGGTGGTCGCGGCCGGGCCCGCGAAGGACGGGAGGGAAGAAGTTTCAGTCTCAATGGCAGTCATGGCTCAGCACTCGATCACATTCACGGCGAGGCCCCCGCGGGAGGTCTCCTTGTACTTGGTTTTCATGTCCGCTCCTGTCTCGCGCATGGTTTTAATGGCTTTGTCCAGCGATACCTTGTGGCTGCCGTCCCCGTGCAGGGCAAGGCGGGCGGCGTTGATGGCTTTCACGCTGGCAATGGCGTTCCGTTCGATGCAGGGGATCTGCACCAGGCCGCCCACGGGGTCGCAGGTCAGGCCCAGGTTGTGTTCGATTCCCACCTCAGCCGCGTTTTCCACCTGTTCTGGCGTGCCGCCGAGCACTTCGCACAGTCCGGCGGCCGCCATGGAGCAGGCGGAACCCACCTCGCCCTGGCAGCCCACTTCGGCGCCGGAGATTGAGGCGTTGATCTTGAATAGAATCCCGACGGCGGCCGCCGCCAGCAGGAAGCGGACCACGCCGTCGTCGTCGGCCCCCGGAACAAACTTGACGTAGTAGTGCAGGACGGCGGGAACAATCCCGGCCGCGCCGTTGGTGGGGGCGGTGACGATCCGCCCGCCGGCGGCGTTTTCCTCGTTGACGGCGAGGGCAAAGAGGTTCACCCACTCCATGGCCCGCAGGGGATCGGTCACGCCGGTGTCCGCGGTCAGGGTTTTGAATAACGACGGCGCCCGGCGCCTGACGTTCAGCCCGCCGGGAAGGATCCCTTCCGCGGCGCAGCCGTTGTCCACGCATTCGCGCATGACGGCCCAGAGTTTCAGCAGCTCCTCGCGGAGTTCCGCTTCGCTGCGCCATGCCAGCTCGTTGGCGAGCATAACGTCGGAGATGGACATTCCCTCGCGGCGGCAGATCTCCAGGAGTTCGTCGGCCGTGGTGAAAGGGTATGGCAGCGGTGTGTCGTCCGCCACCACTTTGTCTCCGGCGTCGGCATCGCCGTCAACAACGAAACCGCCGCCAATGGAGTAGAAGCTCCGTTCACTGAGCACGGCGCCGGTGTGGTCCAGCGCGCGGAACGTCATGCCGTTGGGGTGGGCAGGCAGGGATTTCCGGCGGTGCAGCACCACGTCCTCGTCCCAGTTGAAGTCCACCCGGTGGTCCCCGCCGATCCGGAGTTCGGCGTCGAGCGCGGCTGCTGCCACCTGATCGTCCGCGGTGGAGGTGTCCACCGTTTCAGGGTCCAGGCCCTGGAGTCCGAGCACGACTGCTTTGTCGGAGCCGTGGCCCCTGCCGGTGGCGCCGAGCGATCCGAACAGTTCCGCCTGGACCCGTGTGGTGGCGCTCAGGTGGCCGTCACCTTTGAGCCCTTCGGCGAACAGTTTCGCCGCCCGCATCGGGCCGACCGTGTGTGACGACGACGGCCCGATGCCAACGGAGAAGAGGTCCAGGGCGCTCAGCGCCATCAGGGCACCTCGGGGGAGGCGTATTCCCTCATGGCGTCCAGGAGCCACCGGCCCAGGAAGTCCGCGAACGAAGCCCGCGGGAAGAGCCGGAAGCTGTCCTCGCCGGTCTTCAGCAGGATCACCGGGATGTTGCCCACTTCGGTGCTCAGGGCTGTTCCCGGCGTGAAGCTGCGGGGGTGCAGGTCCAAGGCGCAGCCCTTCTCCAGGACTGCCCGTGCACGGGGGCCAGAGAGTTCGAACGTGGTGCGGTTGGCGGAGAGGTCCACCACCTGGCCGGGGGCGTCGCCGAGGGCTGCCGTGAGGGAGCCGATCAGGTGCCCGCCGAGGGAGTCGTGGGCTTCTTCCGGTGCCACCACCAGGAACTCGGACGGGCCGAGCCACAGGACGCTGATGCCGTCCGAGCCGGCCACTTCGCCGCACCGAGCGGGCAGGCCGCCGGCAACGGACGCGATCCGAGAGCCCTGCTCGGAGCGGGGGTCAACGCGGATCCCCGCCATGGTCTGGAACGGGCCTTCCTTGAGGACAACCGTGCCCGCCACGGAGCCGGCCTCCAGCGCTTCGGCCAGGTGGGAGGCCGGGCTGCGGCGGATGTCCCGGAGTCCATTGATGCCTTCGAGTGCTGCTGTGTTAGCCATCTTTGCGGGTCCCTTCAGGGTCAAAAAGTACGGTTTCGGCGACAACGACATCAACCAGCTGATCACCGGCGGCGGCCACGAGGGTCTCGCCGATGCGGTTGCGGCCGTTCTTGATCAGGGCCAGGCCGAACGACCGGCCCAGTGCGGCGCTGTGGTAACTCGAGGTCACGAAGCCCTGCATCGGGACGGGACCGTAGGCGGGGTTGGTCGGGATGCCCTTTTCCACGAGCTGGGTGCCTTCCGGCAGCCGCAGCGTTCCGTCCACGGGGAGGACGCTGACCAGGTGCTTGCGGTCCTCGCGCTTCGCATCGGCACGGGCGTAGGAGCGCTTGCCGATGAACTCCTTGGCCTTGGAGACAACCCATTCCATCCCGGCATCCTGCGGGGTGACAGTGCCGTCGGTGTCCTGCCCGACGATCGGGTAGCCCTTTTCGGCGCGGAGCACGTGCATGGTTTCGGTGCCGTAGGGGGTGATATTGAATTCGGCCCCGGCGGCCGCAACAGCTTCCCAGGTGTTCAGGCCGTACCAGGACGGCACGTTAATTTCGTAGGCCAGTTCGCCGGAGAACGAGATCCGGCAGATCCGGGCCTGCACGCCGGAGGCGAGGGTGGTTTCGCGGAAGGTCATGAACGGGAAGGCTTCCGCCTCCAGGCCGCCGCCGGCGGCGAGTTCGGGTGCCACCTTCGCGAGGACCGCGCGGGATTTGGGCCCGACGACGGCAATGGTGCTCCACTGTTCGGTCACCGAGGTGCAGTGCACGTCCAGCTCAGGCCATTCGGTCTGTAGCCATTCCTCCAGCCAGTCCAGCACCTTCGCGGCACCGCCGGTGGTGGTGGTCATGAAGAACCGGTCCTCGTCGAGGCGCAGGGTCACGCCGTCGTCGAAAATCATGCCGTCCGCCATGCACATCACGCCGTAGCGGGCGGAACCCGGGGCGAGCTTCTTGAACGCGTTGGTGTAGATCCGGTTGAGGAACTCACCGGCGTCCTTGCCACGGATTTCGATCTTGCCGAGCGTGGTGGCGTCCATGAAGCCCACGGATTCGCGGACGGCGGCGCACTCGCGCAGCACGGCGGTGTCCATGTCCTCCCCGTCCTGCGGGTAGTACCAGGGGCGCTTCCACTGCCCCACGTCCTCGAACAGCGCACCCTTGGCCACGTGCCACGGGTGGATCGACGTAACACGGGCGGGGTCGAACAGTTCGCCGCGCTGGCGTCCGGCAAGTGCCGCAAACGCCACCGGGGTAAACGGTGCCCGGTACGTGGTGGTGCCGATGTCGCCGATGCCCCGGGACGCTTCGCCGGCGGTGCGGAGAGCCGCGGCGATCACGCCGATGGCGTTGACGCCGGAAGTCTTGCCCTGGTCGTTGGCGGTGCTGATCGAGGTGTAGCGCTTGATGTGCTCCACGGACCGCATGCCGGCGCCGGTGGACCGCAGCACGTCAGCCACGGACTGGTCGCGCTGGAAGTCCACGAAGTGGTGGTGCCAGTCGTCCGGGGTACCGGCCTGGCCGGGCACCAGCCACAGCTGGCGGGTCGGGGCGGATGCCTTCGGCTCGCCGATGACAGAAGGTTCGACGGCGGCACTGAAGCCGGCGGCGATGGCCGCCGAAGCTCCGGCGGAGATGCCTTCGGCGAGGCAGTCGGCGAGTTCGAAGCTGCCGCGGCCGGAGCCGATGGTCTGCTGGTTCGGGACCACGGTGCTCGGTACGAACGCCGCCAGGTCCTCGTCCCAGCGCAGCTTTCCCTGCCGCTGCGAGTGGAGGTGCACCAGCGGGCTCCAGCCGCCGGAGACTGCCAGCAGGTCGCAGGCGATCTCTTCGATGCCGGAGGTGAGTTCGCCGTCGTCGTTGATACTGCGGACGGTGACGCTGTCCAGCCGGCCGTCTGCGGCGCCTTCTCCTGAGGCGGAGGTGTTGGCCACGGCGCTGCCGATCAGCACGCGGGTGCCGGACTCGACGGCGGCGGCTGCCACTTCCGTAAGGCGGGGACGGGCGTCGACGACGGCCGCCACCTTGACGCCGGCGGCGCGCAGGTCCGAGGCCAGTGCGTAGGCGCTGTCGTTGGTGGTGCTGATGACGACGCGCTGCCCGGCGGCCACGGCGTAGCGGTTGAGGTAGCTGCGGACGGCCGAGGCGAGCATGATGCCCGGGCGGTCGTTGTTCTCGAAGACCAGCGGGCGCTCGTGAGCGCCGGGAGCAACCACCACCTGCTTGGCACGGATGTGCCAAATCCGCTGCCGGGACACGCCGGGGGCGGCCGGGCTGGAGAGGTGGTCGGTGCGGTTCTGGACGGCGACGATGTAGTTGGCGTCGTAGGCGCCGAAGGCCGTGGTGCGGTTCAGGACGGTGCATTCGGCTGCGGAGACGAGTTCGGCTTCCACATCAGCCACCCATTCCAGGGACGGCTTGCCTTCGATGGCCTCGGCCAGGTCAGGTGCGGTGGATCCGGACAGGAGCGTGCCGCCCAGTTCGGGCTGGTCGTCCAGCAGCATCACCCGGGCGCCGGTGCGCACGGCCTCGCGGGCCGCGGCCAGGCCGGCGGGGCCGCCGCCGATCACCAGGACGTCCGTGTGCACGAACTTCTTGTCGTACTCGGCGCGGTCCTCCTCGGGGTCAAGCCGGCCCAGGCCGTTGAGCAGGTCTGCCTTCAGGCCGTCCACCAGGGTGACGGTGGTGGCGGGGAGCATGGACTCTGCCACGTGGCCCGGGAACCGTGCTTCGACCCGGACCAGCGCGTTGGATTCCTCCACGCCGGCGGACATGATGCCGCGGGGGCGGTCCTCGTACAGCGAGTTGCCGGCGGCGATCCGACCATTGGCTAGCAGGGCCGAGGCGAGTGTGTCGCCGGGGTGGCCGGTGAATTCCTCGCCGTCCACGGTGAAACGCCAGGAGATGCTGCGGTCGATGCGTCCGCCGGCGGCGAGGCGGGCGTTCTGGGAAGTCACTTGGTTGCTCCTTCCGGGGCGGTGGTGCTTGAGGCTGTGGTGCTTGAGGCTGAACCGGCCGGTGCGATGCTGGTTGCAGAGGTGCTGGGCGCGCTGGTGCCGGTGGTGGTGCTGTCAGCGGCGGTGCTGGCAGTGCCGGATTCGGCCGCGGCCGCGACGGACACGTCCGGCCGGGGTGAACCCATCGGGTAGACGGCCTGGATGTCGTACGTGACGGTGTCGCGGAGCATGTTGAACCACTGGCGGCAACCGGTGCTGTGGAGCCAGCGCTCGGCGAAGGCGCCCTTGGTGTTGTCGCGGTAGAACAGGAACTCGGCCCATTCGCGGTCGTTCATGTCGTTCGGGTTTTCCGGGTACGGCACGTGGGCCTGGCCGCCGTAGTGGAACTCGGTCTCGTCGCGCGAGCCGCAGTTGGGGCATGAGATAAGCAGCATGTGCGTCTTCTTTCTATGGGACGGCGGCTAGTGGGCTACTGCGGCTGCGCCGTGCTCGTCGATCAGGGCGCCGGTTTCGAAGCGTTCCAGCGCAAACGGCTTGTTCAGCTTGTGCGGGGTGCCCGTGGCGATGGTGTGCGCGAACGTGAGTCCGGCAGCCGGGGTGGCCTTGAAGCCGCCGGTGCCCCAGCCACAGTTCACGAACATGTTCTCCACCGGGGTGGTGCCCACGATCGGCGAGGCATCCAGCGTGGTGTCCACGATCCCGCCCCAGGTCCGGAGCACATGTGCCCTCGCAAAGATGGGGAACAGTTCAACGGCGGCGGCCATCTGGTTCTCAATTACGTGGAAGGACCCGCGCTGGCCGTAGCCGTTGTAGGAGTCGACACCGGCGCCCATGACCAGTTCGCCCTTGTGGGCCTGGGAGACATAGACGTGGACGTGGTTGGACATCACCACGGTGGGGTGGACCGGTTCGTGCAGTTCGGAGACCAGGGCCTGGAGCGGGTGGGACTGGATGGGGAGCCGGAAGCCGGCCATTTCCGCAAGGACCGAGCTGTGGCCGGCAGCGCACAGTCCCACCTTTTCGGTGTTGATGGTGCCACGGTTGGTCTTGACGCCCACCACGCGGTCGCCGTCCTTGAGGAAGCCGGTGACTTCGCAGTTCTGGATGATGTCCACGCCCAGTTCGTCGCACTTGCGGGCAAAGGCCCAGGCCACGTGGTCGTGCTTGGCGATGCCGGCACGCGGCTGGTAGGTGGCGCCCATGACCGGGTAGCGGATGTTGTCGCTGATGTTCAGGATCGGGCAGAGTTCCTTGACCTGGTCCGGTTCCAGCCACTCAGCGTCCACGCCGTTGAGCTTGTTCGCGCCCACGCGGCGGATGCTTTCGCGGACGTCGCCCAGGGTGTGGGCGAGGTTCATGACGCCTCGCTGGCTGAAGAGGAAGTCGTATTCGAGCTCTTCCGGCAGGATTTCCCAGAGCTTGAGGGCGTGCTCGTAGATGGCAGCGCTCTCGTCCCAGAGGTAGTTGGACCGGATGATGGTGGTGTTGCGTGCCATGTTGCCGCCGGCCAGCCAGCCCTTTTCCAGAACGGCGATGTTGGTCATGCCGTGGTTCTTGGCCAGGAAGTAGGCGGTGGCCAGGCCGTGCCCGCCGCCGCCCACAATCACGGCGTCGTAGGAGGACTTGGGCTCCGGGTTGCGCCAGAGGAAATCCGGGTGCTCGGGGAGCTGTTGGGTGCTCACTGGGCTGCTCCAATCATGTCTGTTTCAAAGGCGGCGATTTCATCGCCACTGTCCTGGGAAAGATGCGGGTAGAGGGGGAATTGTTCGGCGAGGGCGGTCACCCGGGCGCGAAGTTCGACGACGGCGCTGTCACTCAGGGACGTTGCCCCGGTGGCGCCGTTGGCAGCCGCGGCAATCAGCGCCGTCGCGATGATGTCCGCGACCTCAGTGAATTCCACGGCGCCGAAGCCGCGGGTGGCCAGGGCGGGCGTTCCGATCCTGAGGCCCGAGGAAACCATCGGCGGGCGGGGGTCGAACGGTACGGCGTTGCGGTTGACCGTGATGCCGATCCGGTGCAGGGCGTCTTCGGCCTGCTGCCCGTCGAGTTCGGAGTTGCGGAGGTCCACGAGGACCAGGTGCACATCGGTGCCGCCGTTGACTACGGAGATGCCGGCCGCGGCGACGTCGTCACGGAGGAGCCGTTCCGCCAGCAGCTTGGATCCCTGCAGGACGCGCTCCTGGCGTTCCTTGAATTCGGGGGTGCCGGCCAGCTTGAAGGCGACGGCCTTGGCGGCGATGACGTGCTCCAGCGGTCCGCCCTGCTGGCCCGGGAACACGGCGGAGTTGATCTTGCGGGCGTATTCCTCCTTGGCCAGGATGACGCCGCCGCGCGGACCGCCGAGGGTCTTGTGCGTGGTGGTGGTGACGACATCGGCGTACGGCACCGGGTTGGGGTGCAGCCCTGCGGCCACCAGGCCGGCAAAGTGCGCCATGTCCACCATCAGGTACGCGTCCACGAGATCGGCGATGCGGCGGAACTCGGCGAAGTCCAACTGGCGGGAGTAGGCGGACCAGCCGGCGACGATCAGCCGCGGACGGTGCTCCAGGGCCAGCGCTTCGACCTCGGCCATATCGATCCGGAGGTCCGATTCACGCACGTGGTACGGGACCACGTTGTAGAGCTTGCCGGAAAAGTTGATCCGCATGCCGTGGGTGAGGTGGCCGCCGTGGGCCAGGTCCAGGCCCATGATGGTGTCGCCCGGGTTCAGCAGCGCGAACATGGCGGCAGCGTTGGCCTGGGCGCCGGAGTGCGGCTGGACGTTCGCGAACTCGGCGCCGAAGAGTGCCTTCACCCGGTCGATGGCCAGCTGTTCGATCACATCAACGTGCTCGCAGCCGCCGTAGTAGCGCTTGCCCGGGTAGCCCTCGGCGTACTTGTTGGTCAGTACCGAGCCCTGCGCCTCCATGACTGCGGACGGGGCGAAATTCTCCGAGGCGATCATTTCCAGCGTCGACTGCTGGCGGCCCAGCTCATTGGCGATGGCCTGCTGGACCTCGGGATCGACTGCGGAAAGTCGCTCGTTCAACTGCTCAACCACGGGTGCTCCTTTGAAATACCACTATTGCTATGACTGATATATCAGTGTGAGGTCAATGGTATGATTGGGATCACATGAGAGTCAATAGCCGGTGGCAAAGTGGCACTGAGCTTCCGGTTGGAACCGCATCAACCGGTGGTTGGAGGCCGGCCGCTGTGGTGACGACGAGCCATAAGGAACCTGAGTAGCGAAGAACGGAGCGGCACCTTGAATGCACTTCCCGCCCTGCCACCCGCCGAGGACGAAGTACTGTCCCAGGCGGAGGCCGCCTACCGGCAGCTGCGCGACAAGCTGATCATGCTCGAGATCCGGCCCGGCGAGCCCATCAATGACGGCCAGCTGGCGGCCGAGCTCGGCTTCGGCCGCACTCCTGTGCGCGAGGCGATCAAGCGGCTGGAGGTGGACCATCTGGTGGTGTCCTATCCGCGCCGGGGAACTTTTGCCACCACCGTGGACTTCACCGAACTGGCTGACGTCTCGGAGGTCCGGGAGCTGCTGGAGCCGCTGGCCGCCCGCAGTGCTGCCACGAGGGCAAACGCCGCCATGCGCCGCGAACTCCTGGAAGTCGCCACGATCATCGCGGAGCTTGATCCCAGCCCTGCCGAGTCCCGCGAGCTGATGCGCTATGACCTGACAGTGCACCGGTTGATCTACAAGGCGGCTGCCAACCCGCACCTGGAAGACACCCTGATCCGCTACGACAACCTGGCCACCCGCATCTGGTGCCTGGTCCTGGACAAGGTGCCCTCGGTGAGCGGCCACATCACCGAGCACGTGGAGCTGCTCAAGGCGGTGGCCGCGGGCGACGCCGACAAAGCCGGCGAGCTGGCCCTGCACCATGTCACAAGCTTCGAAGAGACCATCCGCAAGGTGCTCTAGGCGCCCCAAGGCAGAAACGCTCTCTCACTTTTGGCCTTAAACCCCAAGACGCTCTCTCACTTTCCTGAAGAAAGTGAGAGAGCGTCTCGTGTAAACCTGAAGAAAGTGAGAGAGCGTCTCGTGTAAACCGGCAGGAAGTGAGAGAGCGTCCTGCGTTGCTTTCCAGTCCTGTCTGCTTCCTAGTGGCCGCCGCCTCCGATCACTCCTGCTTCCACAGCCTTCGTGACGGCGTCCGCCTCGACCTGGGTCAGTTTGCCGTCGGTGACAGCCTGGTCAAGCCGGGTCTTAAGTTCGGCCGCCCGTTCAGCCTGGCCGGCCGTGCGGATTTCTTCCAGGGCTGCGGTGACCTTGGATTCTTCGACGCCGAGTGACCCAGCCAGGTCCTTGGCCATCGCCGCGTCCATGGCGGAGCGGTCCGGTTTGGTCCCCTCGGTTGGCTTGGTTCCGTCAGCCGGTTTGTTGGCATCCCGGAACGCCTGGAGGGCCTCGGTCACCTTGGACTCCTCCACGCCGAGCTTGGTGGCCAGGTCGGCAGCCAGCTGGCCGCGGTCGCCGCCCCTGTGGCCGCCGCGCATGCCGCCGTCAGTGGTTGTGGATCCGTCGGTGGACGCGGTGCTCTGGGCCGTTGCGCTGGGGCTAGGGGTTTCGGCCGCCGAGGCCATCCCGGTGACTCCCGGCCCGGCGCCGAGCGCCAGTGCCCCGGCCGCCAGGCCGAGCGTGATTCTCTTCGTGCGTGACATCTGATGTCTCCTCGATCCGCCGTGTGAACGGCTCTTTGGGGAAGAACGGCCGGTTTGCACCGTCCTTCACTCAAAGATGCGGCACCAAGGTATGGCGCTGCTGTTCGGATCCTGTCGGCAGGCTGTGAATGCGGGCCGGGAGATCAGGTGGAGGGTCGAGGGCATCCACGCAAGGTGGTCAGCTGTTCCTCTTCCAGCCCTTCGGCCACTTCACGTTCAGCAGCAGAAGGCCCAGCAGGAGCGAGTCCACTGTCATGATGGCCGCCATAAGGTAGGCCCAGCCGATCATCATGCGGTGTTCACCGCCAACCTGCGGCACGAATTCTTGGCTGGCATCGATGGTCGCATGACAATCTCCTGACGTGGATCCCCCCAGTCACTCGATAGTCCATCAAGTGTGGCATGGCCGCAGTCAGGACGGAACGGCCGGGACTACTCGAATCCTGCCGCGGTCATACACCGAAAGGCGCGCGGAATACTCGTTAGATAATCGCCGCGCGCAGCTGCTTGGCGGCCAGTGCCGGATCCTCTGCGCTGTAGATGGAGCCACCGACGACGGCGACGTCCGCACCGGCGCGCTGTACGGCTTCAATGGTGGACAGGTTTACTCCACCGGCCACCGAAAACGGCACCCGGGCTTCCTCCCCTGCGCTGAGCAGCAAGTTGAGGTTGTAGCCCGGCTTGGCCTGCTCGTCGAGGCCTGCGTGGAACTCAATGAACTTGGCGCCGAGTGCGCGGGCTTCCTTGGCGCGGGTGACTTTGTCCGCGACGCCGATCAGGTCAACAACAATCCCCTTGTTGTGGGCCTTCGCCGCCTTGACCGCGCCGGCGATCGTGGAGTCATCCGCGCTGCCGAGGACGGACACCAGGTCCGCACCGGCGCCGAAGGCGATCTCGGCCTCCAGTTCGCCGGCGTCCATGGTCTTCATGTCCGCGAAGACGATCTTGTCCGGGTGGGCGGTCTTGACGGCGGTCACGGCGGACAGGCCGGCGTTCTTCACCAGCGGGGTGCCGAGCTCGATGATGTCAACGTATTCGGCGACCTTGCCCGCGAGCTCGAGGGCGGCTTCGACGGTCAGGACGTCCATGGCGACTTGCAGTTTCACGTGGTGTCTCTTTTCTGGTTGGGGTTGGGTCTCGGTGGAAATTGGCGTGGTTTACTCGAGGTTCGCGTGGCGCCGCCAGAGTTCCTCGGCAGCGGCCGCGTCCTCGTCCCAAAGGCTTTGGAAGACGGCTTCAGTGGTGGTGAACAGCACCTGTTCGAAGAGGCTGCCCGAATACTGCCGGGACACCGCCGAGCCGTGGTCCGTTTTCCGGGCGGCCGGGATAAGCACGACGGCGGCAGCAACCGCCGCGAGCGGGGAACCGGCGTCAGTGGTGTAGGCAGCGACCCGCGCGCCCTGGCCGGCCGCTGTCTCCGCCGCCTTGACGACGCCGGGGGTGGTGCCGGAACCGGAAGCCGCGAGCAGCAGGTCCCCTGCGCTGATGGCAGGCGTGGTGGTCTCACCGACCACGTGCACCGTCAGTCCCAGGTGCATCAGCCGCATGGCCGCCATTTTCAGGACCAGCCCGCTGCGGCCGGCTCCGGTCACGAAGATCCTGCCCGCCAGCCGGAGCTCGGTGACGAGCGCCGCCACCTGAACCGGATCAACGCGTCCGGATACAGCCCTGATCTCGTCCTGGACCAGGTCCCGATTGCGGCCAAAGGCGCGGGACGCATCGGCCAGGACGGCCGGATCGGTTTCGGCGATGACGCTCATCTGCGGGTTCCTCCTTCACGAAAGTTGCTACCTATTCATCCTCACCCGCCCGACAGGTAGTTCCAACGCCATGATTGAACGGTATTTACTACCCAAAGGGATAGGTCTATTCCCGTGGCGTCGTAGACTGGGCAGGTGGAAGCCCCCGACACAGTCCTGCTGGAAGCCGTTGCCGCCCTGGCCACCGCCCCGCTGGCCACCATTGCCCAGCGGCTGCGGGAGGCCACCCTCCCCTATCTGGGAAGCAGCGCCCTGGTCATCTTCACCGAGGACTGCACGGGCAGGCCGCAGAAGAAGGCCGGAGACGAATCGATCATCAGCCGGGTCTCCATCGCGGAACTGGACCAGATCCGGGCGTCGCTCTCCGCGGCAGGGGGACTGTCGCCGGGTGACCGGTGGCAAGGCGGAGCCGTGCTCGGCGGCGAGGAACGCCAGGTCCTCGCCTTGTCCTCCCCCAGCAACGCCCTGTTGGTCCTCGCCGACCCGCAGCTGCCGGATCCGGCCGGGCACGATGCAACGGAGAGCATGCTCCGCTACCTGTGGACGCTGGCAGCGGAGCGGATCCGCGAAAAGGTGGCGGACGCGCCGCCGTCGTACCTCATCGAATCCCGCGCGGCCTCGGCCGAGCGGGTGAGGGTGACGGCGGAACTGGTGGATCACCACTCCACCACCCTCGAAACCCTGCTCGCCGCGCTGCGGTCGCCTGCGCTCAGCGACGACGCAGCACGAAAGTCCGCCACCGATGTCGCCGCCAGGGCGTTGGTGGGACTCCGCACCCTCAACGACCGCACCACCGAACTCGTGGAGGAACCGGTGGCCACGGCTTTCCAGCGGCTGCGCGAGGACCTGAAACCGCTCATGAACTTCAGCGGCATCGACGTCCAGTTCATCGAGCCGCCCGTCAACGGCCGTGCCCTGCCCGGCGAAGTGGCTCACGCGGCCCGCGCGATCGTCCGCGGGCTGGTCCTTGCCATGGTGGACCAGGCGGGAGTGCGGCGGATCCGTACGCAGTGGGATTGCGACGGCGAGAACCTCCTGGTCAACGTCCGCGACGACGGACCCGGCGAGCGCTCCGCGGCCGCGCCCGCCATGGCCCGCCTCGCCCAGCGGGTGGAAGCCCTCGACGGCAGCATGTCCGTGGATGTGATGCCCGGCTGGGGTGCCGACGTCGCCATCTCACTCCCCCTTGATCCGCCTGCCCGCCCGCTGGCCGACGTTTCCGACTGGAAGCTCGGGGACCGCGAACTCGAGGTGCTCCAGCTGCTCGCCGCCGGACAACGGAACCGGGCCATCGCCGCGAAACTGCACATCAGCGAGAACACAGTGAAGTTCCACCTGCGCAACATCTACCGGAAAGTGGGCGCCACCTCCCGCACCGAAGCGATCGCCATGGCCCACAGCAACGGTGTGCGGTAGCCGTGGCCATCGAAGTCCGTCCGGCGACCTGCTTCGAGGACGTGAAGGCGGTGGTGGGCCCCAAGCGGCCGGATGCGACCGTGTGCTGGTGCTTGAGCTATCGCATCCCCTCCAAACAGAACCTGGCGTTGCGCGGCCCTGAGCGCGGCGAAGTCGTCAAGGAGTTGGTCCGGCAGGACCCGCCGCCCGGGGTGCTCGCGTACGACGGCGACGAGGTGGTGGGCTGGGCCGCTGTCCATCCGCGCGCCGATACCAGCTTCGCCCGTAACCGTAAGATCCCCCACGTAGACGATGTCGACGTGTGGTCGGTGTGGTGCATCCGGGTGCGGCCCGGGCATCGAGGCAAGGGGATTTCCCATCACCTGCTGCAGGGCGCCATCGACTTCGCCCGCAGCCACGGCGCTCAGGCAATCGAAGGCTATCCGGTCGATAACCAGGGCCGGAAGGTGGACATCACCATGGCCTACGTCGGCACGCGCAAGCTCTTCGAGGAGGCCGGTTTCACCAAGGCCGCGGACACCGACTCCGTGCTTAACGGCTTCCCCCGGGTGCTGATGCGCCTGGACCTGTCGTGACGACCCCGCGCTTAACGCAATGCCGCCTGACGCACCCGTCTCGGCATAGGATCGAAAGTGTGGAACTAACCGAGAGGACGCTCTAAGCGGCCTTGTGGCGGGTAAGCAAGCCGCAGAAACTACTTAAGGGTATGGATCATGGCTTCGAAGAACGACCCCGAATCCGACGTCGACGCGGACTCGGGCCAGCACGGCGGCGTCCAGTCAGTGGACCGGGCAATGGCAGTCCTGGAGATCCTGGCCCGGGACGGCCATGCGGGCGTGAGTGAAATCGCCGAGGAGATGGGCATCCACAAGTCCACCGTGTCCCGGCTGCTGGGCTCGCTGGTGAGCCGTGAAATGGTCCACCAGAACAGCGAGCGCGGAAAGTACCAGCTGGGCTTCGGCATCCTGAGGCTGGCGAGCTCCATCCCCGGACGGCTCAGCCTGGTCCGTGAAGCCCGCCCTGTACTGGAAGGGCTGGCCGAGGAATTCAAGGAGACGGTGAACCTGGCCGTCCTGCGCTCCAACTACGCCGTCAACGTGGACCAGGCCATGGGACCGTCAACGCTTGCCACCTACGACTGGGTGGGCAGCCTGACCCCGCTCCATGCGACTTCGAGCGGCAAAGTCCTCCTGGCGGCGCTGTCCGCGGACGACCGGGACCGCATCCTGAAAGAGACCGGCCTCCCGGCCCGGACGCCCCGGACCATCACCAACCGGAAGGCGCTCGAAACCCAGCTCCTCGACGTCGCCCGCGACGGCTACGGCGTGGTCCGCGAAGAGTTCGAAATCGGCCTCAACTCGATGTCCGTGCCGGTGTACAACCACATGGGTGCTGTGATCGGTGCGGTCAGCATCTCCGGGCCTGCCTTCCGTTTTGATCCCGAAAAGGCACCGGGACTCCTTGAGGCGCTGAAAGAGGCGGGACTGCAGATCAGCGCAAGAATGGGCTACACCCGCCGCTAAGGCATCAGGTCCAGGACGCCCCACGCCGGCAGCGCTCAGGGGTCCACTTCGGGCCGGGCGGTGAGGATCCGATTGGCATTGACCTGGAGGATGCCGAGCGACTCCTGGATCAGGGGTGAGGCGATGCTGCCCCTGCGCACCGCGGCGACAATGCGGCGCGTGGGTTTCGCCCTACCGGTGATGCGTAGCCGAACCACGTTTTCGGCACCATGCAAAGGCGCCAGCCGGGGCAGCAGGCCGACGCCCAGCCCCGCACCCACGAACGCGA
Organism: Arthrobacter sp. PvP103; assembly: GCF_017833075.1. NCBI lineage: Bacteria > Bacillati > Actinomycetota > Actinomycetes > Micrococcales > Micrococcaceae > Arthrobacter > Arthrobacter sp. PvP103. The sequence goes on from NZ_JAFIBQ010000001.1 coordinate 1,937,848, forward strand.
TCTGGGTTTCCCATTCAACGGCCTCGTGGGCAATCCTCGGTGTCACCCCGACTGCCGTGAACGCCGCGGTGAACAGGGAATGGTAGGTGGAACCGACTGCCTCCGTGATCCATGGTTCCGATGCCAGTTCTTCAAGCGTCGCTGTTTCCCGTGATGCCAGCGGATGGTCACCGGGAATGATGACGTCCAGCGGATCGTCGAGCAGAACTCTCTGCTCGAAGCGCGGATCGTCCTCACCATAACTGTCGGACTGCATGGCGACAATGACTGCAAGGTCGATTCGTTCCGCAATCAACAAGTCGAAGCAGCGGGCCGGATCAGCCTCAAGAACCTGCACCTCCAGCAGGGGGCGGGTTGAACGCAGGGTGGCAGCCAGCGGCGCGAGCAACTGGGCGGCCGCCGTGGAGAATCCCCCAAGCCCAAAACGGGACTGCACCTGGTCACCGGCCTCCATGGCCTCGGCGCGCAGGCTCTCCCATTCCGCGATGAGGGTGTCCGAGCCCGCCACGAGAAAGCGTCCCGTGGCGGTAAGACGCACACCCCGGCCGTCCTTCGTCAGCAGCTGCATTCCAAGCACGCGCTGGAGCTCCCGCAATTGCGCGGAGACAGCGGAGGGAGAATAACCCGTGAGCTCCGCGGTTGCGCCAATAGTGCCGCACCGGGCAAACACCCGAAGTGTTATGAGCCGTGGATCGATCATGCATCTATTCTGCATGGTTATCTTCAAAATCACGCGCTTTTGTTGCAGCTCCCGTGACCCTAATCTCATCATTACAAGTACTTCGACCGGCCGTTAGCACCCGCCCACGCATGGCCGCCGCAACACCCACTACCCATGCCTCCCGGGAGGAAACCCATGACTGCTTCAGTGAACGTCCCCCTCAATTCACGCGGAAAACTCGCTGCATCCTTGCCGGCCGAGCAGCTGGCAGAAATTACCGCGCTGTTTGAGTTCCGGCGCACCGGCTACTCCCTCGATGCGCCCTTCTACACCGATCGCTCGATCTTCAACATCGACATGGAGGCCATTTTCGGCCAGCACTGGATCTTTGCCGCGAGCACCGCCGAACTGCCGGAGCCGGGCGACTACGTCACCGTCGACTACGGGCCCTACTCCCTGATTGTGCTGCGCAACGACGACGGCGCCGTGAACGTCCTGCACAACGTATGCCGCCACCGCGGCGCCCGCGTTCTCACCGAAGCTGCCGGGTCAACCGGAAACCTGGTCTGCGGCTACCACTCCTGGACCTACTCCCCGGAGGGTAATTTGATCCATGCCTCCGCGCCGGGGGAAACGAAGTTCGACAAGAGCTGCTTCGGCCTCAAACGCGCCCACGGCCGCGAAGTCGCCGGACTCATCTTCGTCTGCATTGCCGATGATGCGCCGACGGACTTCGACGAAACCGCAAAGATCTTTGAGCCCTACCTGGCGCCCCACGATCTCTCGAAGACAAAAATCGCCTACCAGCAGAACATCATCGAAGAGGGCAACTGGAAGCTCGTCATGGAGAACAACCGTGAGTGCTACCACTGCGACGGCCACCCTGAGCTCGCCTGCTCCCTCTTCCCCACCTGGGGCCTGACGGAGGGCCTGATCCCGCCCCATCTTGAGGAAGTGTGGAACCGGAACAAGGAGGCTCAGTCCTCCCTCGAGGAGCGTTGCCGCCGCTACGGCCTTCCCTACGAGGTGGTCGAGCAGCTTGACACGCGTATCGCGGGAATCCGTATCTCACGGGAATCACTCGATGGAGAGGGTGAGTCGTTCTCCGCGGACGGGCGGAGGCTTTCCAAGAAGCTGCTGGGTGATTTGCCCGACTTCCGCCTTGGCCGCTGCTCGATGCACCTGCAGCCCAACAGCTGGTTCCATTTCCTCGGCGACCACGTGATCACGTTCGGCGTCTTTCCCATCAACGAACACCAGAGCCTCGTACGCACCACCTGGTTGGTGGCTGACGACGCCGTGGAAGGCGTCGACTACGACCTGGAGAAGCTCACCTACACCTGGAAGCAAACGAACCTGCAGGACAAGGCGTTCGTGGAGCTGTGCCAGCAGGGTGCCGGCAGTCCCGCCTACGAGCCCGGTCCGTACATGAAGAGCGAATACCAGGTCGAGGCATTCATCAACTGGTACGTGCAGCGCGTGCAGGAGCACTTGGCATGATTGAACTCCTCACCGAAACGGCAATCCAGGAACCACAGCGTATTCGCGGTCTTGAGATGCCGTGGAACAGGGTGATGGGAAGCCCCGAGGCACCCGCACGGGCAGCCCGGGCGTTGGGCCCATGGCATCCGCAGGAGTTCATGGCCGAATGCGTCGAGACCGTTCCCGAGGCCGGCGCCATGATGACCTTCGTGTTCCGCCGATGCGACGGTGCACCCCTGGCGTTCCGTGCCGGCCAGTACGTGAACGTCGCATTTCCCGTGAATGGCGAGGACCAGGAACCGGTGGACCGCAGCTACTCGCTGTCCAGTTCGCCCACCGAGCCGTGGACTTTCAGCATTACCGTCAAGTGCGACCCCACGGGATTGGTCTCACCCTGGGTGCACGAGAACGTCAAACCCGGCACCGTTCTTGAGATGCTGGGACCGGTGGGAGCATTCCACCTGCCCGATGCCGACCGACGGGCACGGTATCTCCTGCTTGCTGCCGGCGCAGGCATCACCCCCATCATGTCCATGGTGCGGACCATCCACTCCCTGCCCGGACACGCCGATGTTGTGGTGCTCTACCACGGCTCGGATGCTGGAGGCTTTGCCTTCCACCGGGAACTGGCCTATATCGCCTCCGTGGACTCGCGCGTCAAGGTCCACTACTCCCTGGGCGACCGCAGCGTACCGGAGGGGTGGGAAGGGCTCAGCGGAAGGCTGACGGCGGCCATGCTCGAGGAGGTGGCCCCTGATGCCAACGGCCGCCAGGTGTACGCATGCGGTCCCGAGGGTTACCTGAACACCGCCACCGAGCTCCTCCAAAAGGTCGGCGTCGATGACACTTCCATATACATGGAGTTCTTCTCGGGAGACCGCCAGACGCTCCTTGAATACCAGGCGGAGGTGGCACTTGCAGCCGACGTCGCGGAGGAGATCGCCGAGGAGATCGCCGAATCCGCCGAGGACTACTTTGAAAGCCAGCCCGCCGCATTCGGGCTCTACGAGCCTGGCTACGACGCCGACGGGACTCTGCAGGCCTCGGGTCTGCCGCTGGAAATCAGCGGCCCGGAGGCACCCGGCTCCGACCCCGCCGTCGACAGCCCGGGCCTGGAGCCGGAAGCCGGTTCCCCTGACGCCTCGAGCTTCGGCACGGTGGGGACAGGCAGCCTCACCATGTCCTTCATGCGTACCGGCATCAATGTCCGGATCGATCCCACCGAGCGCATCCTCGAGGTGGCCCAGCGTGCGGGCGTCAGGATTGGCGCGAACTGCAAGGAAGGCATGTGCGGCTCCTGCAAGGTCGTCAAGCTTTCAGGGGAGATCGAGATGAACCACCAGGGAGGGATCCGGGCGCGGGAAATCTCGGCGGGCAAGTTCCTGCCCTGCTGCTCCACGGCGCAGACGGACCTGGTTATCGATGCCTAGCCCCTGCCCCGGCCCACCGTCAAGGCGCAGCCGGATTGCCTGAAATAGGGCTTAAGACTTCAGAAAAACCTTGACACGTGACTGTGATACGGGCCACGCTGTTGCTTATGGCGAGACGTGTTGCTCTTTACGGAACAACTGCCGCGATGCAAGCAAAGCTGACCTTGAACAATGAATGCCAGGAAGGCCCCGATCTTCCGCCCGGTTTGGGGACACCGGAGTACAGCTTCAGCCCATGAATTCAAACCAAAGGACTTGACATGGCTTTGAACAGCGACATCCGCACGGATGCCCACCCCCCCGTTGAGCTGGAGGAGCCCAAGCTCGTTCCTGCGTCCGAGAACTCTCCTTCCTCCCACGATTCACACGATGCCGAGGACACCGAACAGATCATGCAGGAACTCCGCCAGACCAAAGCCGAGCAGGCTGTGGCAGAGCGGCGGAACCGCAAACTCACCCTCGACAAGGCCACCTTCGGCATCACCGGGGTCCTGGCCCTGGCCTTCGTGGCGTGGGGCTTCCTGGGCCGGGACAGCCTGGCCGCCACGTCAACAGCCGCCCTCGACTGGGTAATGGAGTACACCGGCTGGCTCTTTATGGTCCTGGCCTCGCTGTTCGTTGTTTTTGTGCTCTGGCTGGCCCTGGGCAAGTGGGGCAACATTCCCCTCGGCAAGGACGGCGAGAAGCCCGAGTTCCGGACCGTGTCATGGATTGCCATGATGTTTGCGGCCGGCATGGGCATCGGCCTGATGTTCTACGGTGTGGCCGAGCCGCTGTACCACTACATCTCCCCTCCGCCGGGAACGGTGGACGGACGGACGCCGGCAGCCATCCAGACGGCCATGGCAACCTCCATCTTCCACTGGACCCTGCACCCCTGGGCGATGTACGCCGTCGTCGGCATTGCCATGGCCTACGGCACCTACCGCCTGGGCCGCCGCCAGCTGATCTCGGCAGCGTTCACGTCGCTGTTCGGCATCAGGACGGTGGAAGGGCCGGTGGGCAAGTTCATCAACATCCTGGCGATCTTCGCCACGCTCTTCGGCACGGCCGCTTCCCTGGGCCTCGGCGCCCTCCAGATCGGCAGCGGCCTGACGTCGAACGGCTGGATCGGGGAAGTGGGAACACCCATCCTGGTGGCCATCGTTGCCGTCCTGACAGCCTGCTTCGTGGCCTCGGCGGTGTCCGGCATCAGCCGCGGCATCCAGTGGCTGTCCAACATCAACATGGTCCTGGCCGTGATCCTGGCGCTCATCGTTTTCCTCGCCGGGCCCACACTGTTCATCCTCAACCTCATTCCCGCAGCAGTCGGTGACTACGCCAGGGACCTGGCCGAGATGTCCTCCCGCACCGAAGCCGTGGGCGACGAGGCGCTCCGGACCTGGATGTCCGGCTGGACCATCTTCTACTGGGCCTGGTGGGTATCGTGGACGCCGTTTGTGGGCATGTTCATCGCCCGCATCAGCCGCGGCCGCACCATCCGCCAGTTCGTCACCGGCGTCCTGCTGGTCCCCAGCATCGTCAGCGTCATCTGGTTCGGTATCTTCGGCGGCACTGCGTTCCACGTCCAGGAGGAAGCGGACAAGGCGGGTACCCCCGGACTGGTGTCCATGGCCAGCGGGTCACCGTCCATCGACTTCGACGGCGCCCTGTTCGACCTCGTCCGGAACATGTCCATGCCTGCCTGGCTCACCGCAGCAGTGGTGGTTCTCGCCATGGTCCTGGTGGCCATCTTCTTCATCACCGGAGCCGATTCCGCATCGATCATCATGGCATCCCTGAGCTCCAACGGGTCCTCCGACCCGAAGCGCGGCCTGGTCATCTTCTGGGGCCTGCTCACCGGCGCAGTAGCCGCCGTCATGATGCTGGCCGGCGGCGATGAACCCTCGGAGGCGCTCTCCGGCCTGCAGCGGATCACCATCGTGGCGGCCCTGCCGTTTGTGCTGGTCATGCTGCTGCTGTGCTTCGCCCTGGTCAAGGACCTGCGCCGGGATCCGCTGTCCCTCCGGCGCCGACTGGCGGACTCGGTAGTGGAGCGCGCCATTCGCAGCGGCGTGGACCAACACGGCGGCGTCCAGTTCGATCTCGTTACCAAACATCAATGTGATCAGCGCTGTCCGGACGACGGCCGCTGCGCGGCTTCCCCCGCTGACACCCAAGCCCCCGCAAAGAATTAGGAGTAGACCATGACCACAGTCCTCGAAGGCCGCCCCACCGGTAACGCGACGGTGGAGGCCGGCGACGTTGCCGGCGTCCGCGGCACCGACACCGTACAGTATGTCCTTACCCTTGCGTGCCCGGAGCGCCCCGGAATCGTCCGGGCCATCACGGCATTCCTCGCTGATCGCGGCTTCGACATTGTTGAGCACCAGCAGTTCGATGACCACATCAGCGGCAAGCTCTACCTGCGCACGGCCTTCACTCCGGGAGACAAGGAAGTTTCCGCGGAAGGCCTCAGCGCGGAGTTCGCCGCCATCGCCGAAGAGTTCGACATGGAATTCGCCATCCACGATGGCCGCCCCCAGCGCCTGCTGGTGATGGTTTCAAAGTTCGGCCACTGCCTCAACGACCTCATCTTCCGCTGGCGCGCCGGCAGCCTGGGTGCGGAGATCGCCGTCGTGGTGTCCAATCACGAGGACCTTCGCCCCATGGCGGAAGCCGCCGGCCTGCAGTTCATCCACGTCCCGGTAACGGCCGCTACCAAGCCCGAAGCTGAAGCGCGCCTGCTGGAACTGGTGGCCGAGTACAACGCTGACCTGGTGGTCCTTGCACGCTACATGCAGGTCCTGTCCAACGACCTGTGCGCCAGCCTCCGCGGCCGTGCCATCAACATCCACCATTCTTTCCTGCCCGGGTTCAAGGGTGCCAAGCCTTACCACCAGGCCTATGACCGCGGCGTGAAGCTCATCGGAGCCACCGCGCACTACGTCACCGCAGACCTGGACGAGGGCCCGATCATCGAGCAGGAAGTGTTCCGGGTGGACCACAGCCTGGACCCGAACGCACTGGTCACGGTAGGCAGGGACGCCGAATCCCAGGCACTGTCCCGTGCAGTTAAGTGGCACTGCCAGCACCGGGTCCTGCTCAACAACACCCGCACCGTCGTCTTCCGCTAACGCCAACGCCTCTTACGCAAAACAGGAGAAACAACCCATGAGCGCATCACCACGCGTTGTCATTATCGGCGCCGGCATTGTCGGAACCAACCTTGCCGACGAACTCGCCACCCGCGGCTGGACCAACATCACGGTGGTGGAACAGGGCCCGCTGGAACTTGCCGGCGGCTCCACGTCGCACGCGCCGGGCCTGGTGTTCCAGAACAACCCGTCACGGACCATGACCGAATTCGCCACCTACACGGTCAACAAGTTCCTCTCCCTGAGCAAGGACGGGGAGTCCTGCTTCAACCAGGTAGGCGGCCTGGAACTGGCAACCACCCCCGAGCGCCTGGCCGACCTCAAGCGCAAGATGGGGGTGATGACCTCCTGGGGAGTCGAAAGCCGGATCATCGACGCTGATGAATGCGAAAAGATCTACCCACTGTTGAACACCGGTAAGCTCACCGGCGGCCGCGAGGTCCTGGGCGGCCTGCTCATCCCCACGGACGGGCTGGCCCTGGCTGCCCGTGCCGTGCAGCTGCTGATCGAGCGTTCCCGCGAGCGCGGCGTGACCTACCTCGGCTCCACCGCCGTGACCGGCATAGAACAGACCGGCGGTAAGGTCACCGGCGTCGAAACGGCCGACGGCGTGATCCCGGCGGACATCGTGGTGTCATGCGCAGGTTTCTGGGGCCGTGAACTCGGCAAGATGGCGGGCCTGGAAGTCCCGTTGCTGCCGCTGGCCCACCAGTACGCCATCAGCACCCCGCTGCCCGAAGTCGAGGGCGTCAACGAGCTCCCCAAGGGCGCCAGCAAGCCCATCCTGCGCTACCAGGACAAGGACCTGTACTACCGCGAATGGGGCGACCGCATCGGCATCGGCAGCTACGCCCACCGACCCATGCCGGTAGACATGTCCGCCCTGCCGAAGGTCTCCGCAGAGGAAATGTCGGACCACCGCATGCCCTCCCGCCTGGAGTTCACCCTGGAAGACTTCCTGCCCGCTTGGGAGGACAGCCAGGACCTGCTGCCGGCACTGCGTAGCTCCGAGATCCAGGACGGCTTCAACGGCATCTTCTCCTTCACCCCTGACGGCGGCCCGCTCATGGGCGAGGCGCCCGACCTCGAAGGCCTGTTCGTGGCCGAAGCCGTCTGGGTCACGCACTCGGCCGGCGTGGCCAAGGCAATGGCGGAGCTGCTCGTCGAGGGCCGTTCCCGCACCGACCTGCACGGCTGCGAGCTCACCCGCTTTGAGAAAGTCCAGACCAGCGACGCGTACGTCAGCGAAACGTCCCAGCAGAACTTCGTGGAAATCTACGACGTGCTGCACCCGTTGCAGCCCAAGGAATCCCCCCGGGACCTTCGGGTCAGCCCGTTCAACGTCCGGCAGAAGGAGCTGGGTGCATTCTTCCTGGAGTCCGCCGGCTGGGAGCGGCCGCACTGGTTCGAGGCCAACCGCGTCCTGCTCGAGGAGCTTCCCGCAGAATGGCAGGCGCCGGAGCGCGACGAGTGGTCCGCCATGTTCTACTCCCCCATTTCGGCGGCCGAAGCGTGGAAGACGCGTACCGCCGTCGGGCTTTACGACATGACGCCGCTGAAGCGGCTGGCCGTTGTGGGGCCTGGGGCCCAGGCTCTGCTGCACCGGCTCAGCACCGGCAACATCGCCAAGAAGCCCGGCGCCGTCACGTACTGCCTGCTGCTGGAGCACGACGGGGGCATCCGCAGCGACGTGACCGTCGCCCGGCTCGCTGAGGAACAGTTCCAGCTTGGCGTGAACAGCAACGTGGACTTCGACTACCTCCGGGTCGAGGCCAGGAAGCAGTCAGCCGCGGATCCGGCGCAGTGGGTCCACGTCTCGGACATCACCGGCAGCACCTGCTGCATCGGGCTGTGGGGGCCGCTGGCGCGTGAAGTGATCGGCAAGCTCAGCACGGACGACCTCTCCAACGACGGCCTGAAGTACTTCCGCACCAAGGAAATCTCGGTGGGCGGGATCCCCGTCACGGCCATGCGGCTCTCCTACGTCGGCGAGCTCGGCTGGGAGCTGTACACCACCGCCGAATACGGGCTGAAACTGTGGGACCTGCTGTTCGAGGCAGGCCAGGAACACGGCATCATCGCCGCGGGGCGCGGCGCGTTCAACAGCATGCGGCTCGAGAAGGGCTACCGGCTGTGGGGAACGGACATGACCTCGGAGCACCACCCGTACCAGGCCGGCCTGGGCTTCTCGATTGCCAAGGACAAGACGGGCTTCGTGGGCTGCGAGGCCCTGGCCGCGCGGAAGGAGCAGCCGCTGGACAAAGTGCTGCGCTGCCTGACCGTGGACGACGGCACGTCCCTGGTCCTGGGCAAGGAACCGGTGTACGTCAACGGCGAGGCCGCCGGCTATGTCACCAGCGCCGCCTACGGCTACTCGATCCGCAAGCCCCTTGCCTACGCCTGGCTGCCTGCCGCAGTATGCGAGGGCGACGCCGTGGAGGTTGAGTATTTCGGCCGGCGCATCGCGGCCACCGTCTCAGCCGAACCGCTGTTCGACCCAGGCATGGAGCGGCTGCGCGGCTAGGTTCTCTTTCGCCGGAACGACGGCGACACACCGGTAAAGCCGGTGTGTCGCCGTCGTTCTCGGTTTAAAACGGGCAGGAGGGCTCGCGGAAAAGGTTCCTAGCCTGCCGCGTATGCATCCGTCTCGCGCTGCAGGCGCCGGGTGATCAGTTCCACCCGGCGGGACATCCGGGTGCCCACCTGGAGCCGGTCGCCGGGCCAGCTGGAGGCCTCCCACGAGTCTTCGAGCGCCTTGGCCAGGGCACGGGAAAGGGCGTAGACCTTCCAGGCGTGCTTCATGTAGTGGACCGCGCGCCTCTTGTATCCGGGGGCTTCCCGCACGAGTCCGACGGCGGCCCGGGCCAGGGCTTCACCCAGCAGTTTCTCCCCGATTTGAATTCTTTCCATGCGGACCTTCACCATCCCCGGTGCGCAGACTGACTCTTACCTGACCCTTCCCTTCGAGTGTGGCGAACGTAGCTCAGCGTCGGCTCAAAGAAGTGCAAGGATTGGCTCAAGGTCCGGCCAGGGAGCCGACCGAGTATGTTGGGAAGCTGATGAAAGGTGGATCTCCATGACGGAACCGGACTGGGTAAAACACGCAATCTGGTGGCAGGTCTACCCGATCGGCTTTGTCGGCGCGGAGCAGGCTGCCGCTGAGCGGGCGTCCAAGGCGCCGACGTCCGAGGCGCCGGGCCAGACTGTGGCCCATCGGCTGGGGCAGCTGGTTCCCTGGCTTGACTACGTGCTGGAACTCGGCGCGTCCGGGCTCGCGCTGGGGCCCGTCTTCGCCTCGGAAACCCACGGCTATGACACCACGGACTACTTCAGGATCGATCCCCGGCTGGGCGATGACGCGGACTTTGACGAGCTCATCGCCCAGTGCCACGCCCGCGGACTGAAAGTCCTGCTGGATGGCGTCTTCAACCACGTGGGGCGCAGCTTCGGGGCGTTCCAGGGTGTGCTCACGGACGGTCCCGGGTCTCCTGCAGCCTCCTGGTTCCGCCTGCGGTGGCCGGAGTCCGGATGGGCGCCGGGGACCGAACCGGGCTACGAGGATTTTGAGGGCCATCATCACCTGGTGGCGCTCAACCACGACGAACCGGCAGTTGCCGCCCTGGTCACGGACGTGATGAAGCACTGGCTAGGCCGGGGAGCGGACGGCTGGCGGCTGGACGCGGCGTACGCTGTGCCGGCGTCGTTCTGGGCCCCGGTGCTGGCTGAGGTGCGCCGCGAGTATCCGGACTCCTATTTCGTGGGCGAGTACATCCACGGCGACTTCGCCGAGGAGGTGGAGCGGAGCACGCTCGACTCGGTCACGCAGTACGAACTGTGGAAGGCCGTCTGGAGTTCACTCAACGATGCCAACTTCTACGAACTCGCATCCGCGCTCGAGCGGCACAACGGGTTCCTGGACACGTTCGTGCCGCTCACGTTCGTGGGCAACCACGACGTCACCCGCCTGGCCAGCAAGCTGACGAACCCGGACCAGCTGGCGCTTGCGCTCACAGTCCTCCTGACCGTGGGCGGGACGCCCTGCATCTACTACGGAGACGAGCAGGCTTTCCGCGGCGTCAAGGAGGACCGGGCCGGCGGAGATGACGCCGTCCGTCCGGCGTTCCCCGCGGGGCCCGCAGAACTGGCGGAGGACGGCTGGTCCGTCTACCACCTGCACCAGGAACTGATCAGCCTCCGACGGCGGCATGCCTGGCTGCACCGGGCCCGCACCACGGTCCTGACGCTCAGCAACGAACACCTCGTTTACCAGGTCCGCGGCAACGGTAAGGCAGCAGCAGGTAGCACAGAGGAGGGCGGCGCAAGCGCCGCGCTGACAGTCGCGCTGAACCTTTCCGGCACGCCGGCGGACCTGCCCGTACCGTCCGGGTCAGGCGGCCTCCTGGCCGGGCGGGCCCACCGGCATCCGGATCGGGATGCCGTGGGCCTGCCCGGTTACGGGTGGGCAGTGCTCGGGAACAGCTAGCTGCTTTAGCCGACCGACGCCGGCCGGGCTGCCGCGCCTTCAGGGTGCGGCGTTGTTTCCGCGGGGTGCGGCACGAAGCGGACGAACATGGCCTTGAACCCGGGGGTGTTGGATTCACGGGCCACGTTTTCCTTGTGGACCAGGGCGTTGGCCTCGGGGAAGTACGCCGCGGCGCAGCCCTTGGCCGTCGGGTAGGCCACCAGCCGGAACTTGTCCGCCTGCCGGTCGTTCCCGCGGAATGTGCTCACCACGTCCACCAGGTCCCGGTCCTTGAAGCCGAGTTCGGCCAGGTCCTCCGGATGCACCAGGATCACCCGGCGGCCGTCCGAGATGCCGCGGTACCGGTCATCCACGCCGTAGAACGTGGTGTTGTACTGGTCGTGGCTGCGGATGGTCTGGAGGACCAGGTGGCCCTCGGGCGGGGTCAGGTACTCCAGCGGGCTGACCGTGAAACGTCCGCGGCCGATGTCCGTCTTGAAGGACCGGGTGTCCCGTGGCGGGTTGGGCAGCACAAAGCCGTTCCTGGTCCGGATCCGCTCGTTGAAGTCCTGGAAGCCCGGGATGACGCGGGAGATGTGGTCCCGGACCACGTCGTAGTCCGCGGCCATGGCCTTCCAGTCCACCGGGTGGTCCTCGCCGAAGGTGGCGTCTGCCATCCGGGCGATGATCACCGGCTCGGCGAGAAGGTGGTCGGAGACCGGGTGGAGCCTGCCCTGCGTGGAGTGGACCACGGACATGGAATCCTCCACGGACAGGAACTGGGCACCGCCCGGGTGCTTGTCGTCCTTGTCCGTCCGGCCCAGCGTGGGCAGGATGAGCGAGGTGCGCCCGTGCACCACGTGGGACCGGTTCGGCTTGGTGGACACGTGCACTGTCAGGCCGATGCGCTGCATCCCGGCTTCCAAGGTCGCGGTGTCGGAGCAGGCCAGGGAGAAGTTGCCGCCCATGGACACGAAGACGTCCACGTCGTCGCGTTCGAAGGCCTCCATCGCTTCCACGGCGTCGTAGCCGTGGCCGCGCGGTGACTGGATCTTGAACTCCTTGTCCAGTGCTTCCAGGAGCCATTCCTTCGGCTTCTCCCAGATGCCCATGGTCCGGTCGCCCTGGACGTTGGAGTGTCCGCGGACCGGGCAGGCGCCGGCGCCGGGCTTGCCGAAGTTGCCCTGCAGGAGCAGGACGTTGACCATTTCCTTGATGGTGTCCACCGAGTGGGGCTGCTGCGTGACGCCCAGCGCCCAGCAGAAGATCGTGGCCTTGGACCGGACCAGCATCCCGGCCACGTCCTCGATCTGCTTCCGGGCCAGGCCCGTGGCCTTCTCGGTCTCCGCCCAGTCCAGTTCGCGGCGGGCGTCGCGGTAGGCGTCGAAGCCGTCCGTCTGCGCGTCGATGAAGGACCGGTCGACGACGGTGCCCGGGTTCCGCTCTTCCTCCGCCAGGAGCAGGTGGCCGAGGGCCTGGAACAGTGCCAGGTCCCCGCCCACCTTGATCTGCAGGTACTCGTCCGCCAGCGGTGTTCCGTGCCCCACCACGCCGGAGACGGTCTGCGGGTCCTTGAAGTTGAACAGGCCGGCCTCCGGCAGCGGGTTCACTGCCACCACCTTGCCGCCCTTGTCCTTGCATTCCTTCAGCGCCGAGAGCATCCGGGGGTGGTTGGTGCCGGGGTTCTGCCCCACCACGAAGATGAGCTCGGAGTCGTGGATGTCATCCAGGGAGACGGTCCCCTTGCCGATGCCGATGGTCGGGTTCAGCGCTGATCCCGACGATTCGTGGCACATGTTCGAGCAGTCCGGCAGGTTGTTGGTGCCCAGGGCCCGCGCGAACAACTGGTACATAAACGCGGTCTCGTTCGCGGTGCGCCCCGAGGTGTAGAAGACGCAGCGGTCCGGCGTGCTGGCCCGGATGTGTTCACCGATCAGCTCGAACGCGTCCGCCCAGGAGATCGGCGAGTAATGCGTCTCGCCCTCGCGGATCACCACGGGTTCGCTGAGCCGGCCCTGGTTGCCCAGCCAGTACTCCGTTTTCCCTGACAGTTCGGCGATGGAATGCCGGGCCCAGAATTCGGCGCCGACCGTGCGCAGGGTGTTCTCCTCGGCCACGGCTTTGGCGCCGTTCTCGCAGAACTCCGCCGTCTTGCGTTTCTTGTCCGATTCAGGCCAGGCGCAGCCGGGGCAGTCAAAGCCGCCACGCTGGTTCAGCCGGAGCAGCGAATGGGCCGTCCGGGACACCCCGGCCTGCGCCACGGCGCGTTCAAGCGCAACCATCACAGCCTTGACGCCGGCCGCTTCCCTCTTCGGCGGGTGGACTTCAAGCTCGTCCTCGTTGATGTCCGCAACCGGGGCCGGCTGCCTGCCGAACCTGGGAGGTTTCATTGGTCCACCTTGGCCAGCGTCTCGCGCTCGGCCCCGATGGTGGTGTTGTCGCCGTGGCCGGTGCGGACCACCGTGGCGGCGGGCATGGTCAGCAGCCGTTCGCGGATGGAGGCGAGGATGGTCGGGTAGTCGCTGTAGGACCTGCCCGTGGCGCCCGGGCCGCCGTTGAACAGCGTGTCCCCGGAAAACACCGTCCCCTCCTCCTCGAGCTGGAAACACGTGGACCCGGGCGAGTGGCCCGGGGTGTGGAGGGCGCGCAGGGTTGCCCCGCCTACCCGGAACACATCGCCGTCCGCGAGGTAGCGGTCCGGTTTGATGTCGGGATAGACCTGGTCCCACAGCACCAGGTCGTCAGGGTGCAGGTAGATCGGGGCGCCCACGGCCTCGGCCACGGCACGTGCCGCGCCGATGTGGTCGTTGTGCGCGTGCGTCAGCAGGATGGCCAGGACCTTCCGGCCGCGGACCTGGCCGATGATGGCCTCCGCATCATGCGGGGAGTCGATGATCACGCATTCGTCGTTGTTTCCCACGATCCAGACGTTGTTGTCCACATCCCAGGTGCCGCCATCGAGCGAAAACGTGCCCGAGGTGACCAGGTTCTCGATGGTCACGCTCATACGGCGGCCGCTTCCGGGGCAGTCTCAGCGGCAGTGACGGTTTCGGCGGACGGGTGGATTTCGACCACGGAACGCAGCACCTTGCCCTCGTGCATCTTGGCGAACGCCTCTTCCACCTGGTCGATGGTGATGCGTTCGGTCACGAACGCGTCCAGGTCCAGGTTGCCCAGCTTGTAATGCTGCACCAGCATGGGGAAATCGCGGGAGGGCAGGCAATCGCCGTACCAGGAGGACTTCAGGGATCCGCCGCGGCCAAAAACATCCAGCAGCGGCAGCTCAAGCTTCATGTCCGGCGTCGGAACACCCACCAGCACCACGCGGCCGGCGAGGTCGCGGGCGTAGAACGCCTGCTTGTATGTCTCGGGGCGGCCCACCGCTTCAATCACGACGTCGGCGCCGTTGCCGCCGGTGAGGGCCCGGATGGCTTCGACGGGATCTTCCTTGCTGGAGTCCACTCCGTGGGTGGCGCCCAGGGACTTGGCCATTTCCACCTTGTTGGCGTCGATGTCCACCGCGATGATGGTGGTGGCGCCGGCCAGCTTGGCCCCCGCGATGGCGGCAATGCCCACGCCGCCGCAGCCGATCACGGCAACGGATTCGCCGCGCTTGACCTCACCGGTGTTGATCGCGGCGCCAATGCCTGCCATCACGCCGCAGCCGAGCAGCCCGACGGCGGCGGGATCAGCGTCGTCGTCAACTTTGGTGCACTGCCCGGCGGCAACGAGCGTCGTCTCCGCAAAAGCACCGATGCCCAGCGCGGGCGAGAGCTCAGTGCCGTCCTCCAGCGTCATCTTCTGCGTCGCGTTGTGCGTGTTGAAGCAGTACTGCGGCTGGCCCTTGGCGCAGGCGCGGCATTCTCCGCACACGGCGCGCCAGTTCAGGATCACGCGGTCGCCGGGAGCCACTCCGGTGACGTCCGGTCCCACCGCGCTGACCACGCCGGTAGCCTCGTGGCCCAGCAGGTAGGGGAAGTCCTCACCGATACCGCCCTGCTTGTAGTGCAGGTCCGTGTGGCACACCCCGCACGTGAGGATGTCCACCAGTGCTTCACCCGGCCCCGGGTCCGGCACCAGGATGGTCTCCAGCGAAACCGGAGCGTTCTTCTCCTTGACGACAACGGCTTTTACTTTGTGAACCATGATTCTTGTGTTCCTTTCCTGAGCCCGGGGGGCTCGCTGGCAACGGCACCCATTGCCAATCTAGCTGACTCGTTGCGGTTCCAAATCTTCTTCCAGCGGCTCAAGGCCCTGATCGGCGCCCTGGCCGGGGCCTTGGCCGGCGCCCGAAACCCGGACCTGATCCGGGCCCGGGCCCGGGCCCGGGACGGCGGCGTGCGCTACTGCCCGGGCTGCGGCGGGCACTGCGGCGTGCTCCGCCAGGACGCCCGTGCGGTGCCTGATCCTCAGACGGTAGAGCAACGCCCCGCCAATCGCGACTGCACCGACGAAGATGACGCCGCCCCACTGGAGGTACCACTCGAACGGCGGCACGGAGTTGTAGATCTCCGGGCGCGGCCAGATCAGGTTGAGGGTCATGGCACCGCCCCACAGTACGGCGAGGATATTTACCGGCATCCCCCATTTGCCCAGGCTGAAGCCGGGTTCGGTGTCGTCTTCAGCCAGCGGCCATTTCTTCTGCAGCCGATTCCGCAGCATCGGCACCGTGACCAGCAGGTAGGACAGGTAGATCAGGACGATGCTGATGCTGGACATGATGGTGAAAATTGCCGGCTGCGTGATGTTGACGATCAGCGGGACGACGGCCAGGATGCCGATGACGATGGCGGCAACAGTGGGCGTCTTGCGGGCCGGATCCACTTTGCTGAGCTGGCGGCTAAAGGGCAGGTTGTTGTCCCGCGCCATGGCGAACATCATCCGGATGGCGGCGGCGTGGACGGCCAGGGTGCAGACCACGACAGCCACCACGATGCAGACCAGGAATGCCTTGCCGAAAGGCCCGCCCAGCACGGACAGGACCACGTACTGCAGTCCGCCGTCCGCAGCGCCCACCTTCGGGTCGTTCAGGTCCGGCGCAGCCAGCAGCCCGCCGAGGAGGATCAGGCCACCGAGCACGAACGATGCGGTGACGGCGCGGAGGATTGCTTTGGGGGCGGTGCGCTTCGGGTCCTTGGTCTCCTCGCCAAGGGAACTCGCAGTGTCGAAGCCGTACATGACGTAACCGGAGGCCATGGCGCCGATGAGGAACACCCCGAAGAATCCCAGCGGGTGGTCGTCGCCGTAACCGGCGGTCTCGAAGAGGACTTCGGGACCGCGCACTACGTGCCAGCCCAGCGCCAGGATGAGCAGCACGGCCGCGGCCAGTTCCACAAAGACGCCGATGCTGTTGATCCGCGTCATCAGCTTCACGCCGAATGCGTTGATGAGGGTGGAGATGCCGATCATGATGCTGGCCAGGATCACGCCGTTGACGGCGAAGTCGTACGGACCGGTCCCGTCCCCGATGAACTGGAAGCCGGACCAGATCTGCGGCAGCGTGAGCTGCAGGGCCAGGGCGACGGCCCCAAGCGCCATCATGGAGGAGAGCAGGAGCAGCCAGCCGGCCAGCCATGCCCACGTCCCGGAGGAAAGCCGCTTGGCCCAGTTGTAGACCGAGCCGGCCACCGGGTAGCGGCCTGCCAGTTCGGCGAAGCACAGTGCCACCATCAGCTGGCCGGCGAAGACGAGGGGCCAGGACCAGGCGTACGCCGGCCCGGCCATGGAGAAACCGAAGTAGAACAGTTGAAAGACGCCGGTGAGGATGGAGATGTAGCTGACTCCCGCGGCGAAGCTGGCGAACTTGCCGATGCTGCGGTCCAGGGTCTGGGCGTAGCCGAATTCGTCCATGCCGCTTGAGTCGGCGCTTTTGCTGGGTGCCGATGTGGTGGGTTCTAACATCTGAGCTCCTAAGTTCGAATAGCACGATGCTGCCGGCCCGCTGCCTGAAGGCGCAGGCGTAATCAACGGCCGGCGCACAAACTGCGCCTGACCGGTTTCCCCATAGGTGATGCTTGGCTGGTGGCGCGCCTTACCTTTCGGTGGAAGTGCCGAACCAGCGGCTGGGACCCGGCCGGGTGTTCTGCCAGATGTGCTTGGTTTCCCGGTACTCCGCCAGGCCGAGCACTCCAAGTTCCCGTCCGTTGCCGGACTGCCCGAAGCCGCCCCATTCGGCCTGCGGGACGTAGGGGTGGTAGTCGTTGATCCACACGGTGCCGTGCCGCAGTGCCTGCGCCACGCGCTGCGCGCGGGATCCGTCACCGGACCACACTGCGCCGGCCAGGCCGTAGACGGTATCGTTGGCCAGCCGGATGGCCTCGGCCTCGGTCCGGAAGGTTTCCACGGTGAGCACGGGCCCGAAGGATTCCTCCTGCACCACGCCCATGGTGCTGTTGCAGCCGTCCAGAATGGTGGGCGGGTAGTAGCTTCCCGCAGCCAGGTGCGGCTGTCCGGGGATGATCCCCCCGCACACCAGCCTCGCCCCTTCGGCCACCCCCGACTGGACGTACGCGTGCACCTTGTCCCGGTGGGCGAACGAGATCAGCGGACCGGTCTCGGCCGTTTCGTCGAACGGACCGCCCAGGCGGATCTTGCGGGCCCTGCGGGCCACCTCGGCCACGAATTCCTCGTGGATGGACTCCTCGACGATCAGCCGCGCGCCCGCGGAGCAGACCTGCCCGGAGTGCAGGAATACGGCGGTGAGGGCGAAGTCGACGGCGGCCTCCCGGTCGGCGTCGGCGAACACAATGTTGGGGTTCTTCCCGCCGAGTTCCAGGGCAACCCGTTTTACCGTGCCTGCGGCCGCGGCCATGATGCGCTTCCCGGTGGCCAGGCCGCCGGTGAAGGACACGAGGTCCACCCGCGGATCGGTGCTGAGGACGGCGCCCACCTCCGGCCCGGTGCCGGTCACCAGGTTGGCCACGCCTGCAGGCACCCCCGCCTCCCGGAGCGTCTCCATGAGCAGGACGGCCGTGGACGGTGTCAGCTCGCTGGGTTTGAGGACAAAGGTGTTTCCTGCCAGGAGCGCCGGTGCCACCTTCCAGGACACCTGCAGCAGGGGGTAGTTCCACGGTGTTATCAGCCCGCACACACCCACCGGCATGTGCACGATCCGGCTGACCGCATCCGGGTTTCCGGTGTCGATCACCCGGCCCGCGTCCGTGCCCGCGATGCCGGCGTAGTAGCGGAAGCAGGCGGTGACGTCGTCGATGTCGTACTCCGCTTCGACGTACCTCTTCCCTGTGTCCAGCGCTTCCGCCCTGGCGTAGTCGGCCTTGTCGCGTTCCAGCAGCTCGGCGACCCGCTGGAGAACCCTACCCCGTTCGCGTTCCGGCGTTCGGGGCCACTCGCCGTCGTCGAACGCCCTGCGGGCGCTGGCGACCGCCGCTTCGGCGTCGGCCGCGGTGCCTTCGGCCACCACGGCAATGGCGGTTCCGTCGGCCGGGCAGCTGATGGTCCGGGTCCGGCTACCCGACGACGGCGACCATCCGCCGTCGACATAAACGCCCCGGGCGAGTTCCACTTGGGTTTCGATCGTCATGTTGCCTCCCTAGCCCTTCGCCGCTGCGGCGGCGGCCTGGTCCCGCATCAGCGGGCTGTGCCCATGGCGGTAGAACTCGGCATGCTGCGGGGCCAACGGGGCCGTTCCGGCAATCAGGTCGGCTGCCTTCTCGGCGAGCATCATCACCGGGGCGTAGATGTTGCCGTTGGTCACGTACGGCATGGCCGAGGCATCCACCACGCGGAGGCCCTTGACCCCGTGCACGCTCATGTCGAGCGGGTTGACCACGGCCATCGGGTCCGATTCCGGCCCCATCTTCGCGGTGCACGACGGATGCAGGGCTGTTTCGGCGTCGCGCGCCACCCAGTCCAGGATTTCGGCGTCGGTCTGGACACCCCGGCCAGGGGAAAGCTCCCCGCCGTTGAAGGGGCCCATGGCGGACTGGCCGAGGATGTCGCGGGCGATATGGATGGCCTCCACCCATTCGCGGCGGTCCTGGTCGGTGGAGAGGTAGTTGAACACCATGGAGGGGTGCACGGTGGGATCCGTGGATGTGATCTTGAGGCTGCCGCGGGCGTCGGAATACATGGGGCCGATGTGCACCTGGTAGCCGTGCTTCGCATCCGCCTTTTGGCCGTCGTACCGCACGGCGACGGGGAGGAAGTGGAACATCAGGTTGGGGTATGCCACCTCATCGTTGGAGCGGACGAACCCGCCGCCCTCGAAGTGGTTGGTGGCCGCGGGACCCTTGCGGCCCAGGAGCCATTGGAGGCCGATGAGCGGGTAGCGCCACAGGTCAAGGTTCGGCTGCATGGACACCGGCTGGGTGCAGGCGTGCTGGATGTAGACCTCAAGGTGGTCCTGCAGGTTCTCGCCCACACCGGGAAGGTGGACCACGGGCTTGATGCCGAGCGACTTGAGGTGGGTGGCGTCCCCGATGCCGGAAAGCTGCAGCAGCTGGGGGGTATTGATGGCGCCGCCGGACAGGATCACCTCTCCGGCGTTCACCTGGTGCGTCCTGCCGTTGCGGCGGTAGGTGACGCCGGTGGCAACGTTGCCTTTGAAGTTCACCTTCGTGACCAGGGCGCGGGTGCGGACCGTCAGGTTGGGCCGTTTGGCCCCGGAGCGCAGGTAGGCCCTGGACGCGGAAAGCCGCTGCCCCTTGTGCACGTTCCGGTCAAACGCCGCGAAGCCCTCCTGGCGGTAGCCGTTCACGTCATCCGTCAGCGGGAATCCCGCTTCCTGTGCTGCCTTGAAGAAGGCTTGGAACAGCGGGTTGGTGGCAGGGCCGCGCTCCAGGACCAAGGGTCCCGAGTGGCCGCGGAGGTCATCGTCCGGATCCGCCGCGAGCGCGTTTTCCATCCGGTTGAAGTACGGCAGGCAGTGCGCGAAATCCCAGGTTTCCATCCCGTCGTCGGCTCCCCAGCGTTCGTAGTCCAGCGGGTTTCCACGCTGGAAGATCATGCCGTTGATGGAGCTCGAGCCGCCCAGGACCTTGCCGCGGGCATGGGCCACCCGGCGTCCCCCCATATGCGGCTCCGGATCCGACTGGTAGCGCCAGTCATAGAGAGGATTCCCGCTGGGGAAGGTCAGGGCAGCCGGCATCTGGATGAACAGATCCCAGGGGTAGTCGCTTCGTCCCGCTTCCAGGACCAGGACGCTGCGCGTGCCCCCTGCGCTCAGGCGGTTGGCCAGCACGGAACCGGCACTTCCCCCACCGACGATGACGTAGTCGTAGCTGGTCTCTGTCATTCTGCAAAGTCTCCTTGTACGTCGCGAGGACCCGGCGTCGCCGTTCCTTGATCGAGAAGCAGGCCTGCACACCGCGGATTAGGGTTCCGCTAATTGCGTATTACACAACACGATGCACATAGCGCGTACTGGAAAATATGACAGCCGTCACAAGGGGTGTCAATAGGTCACCGGAGTACTACGCCCGGGGGTCCGGCGCGGCATCACGGTGGACTTCCGTCGGGACGTTCTCAAACGCAACAGCGTCGCTTCCAGCGCAACCCACCTCACTCCATCACGCTTTCAGAGTGCGCTCGCCCAGCACTTCAGGGGCTGGAAAGTTCACAATTCCGAAACGCAAAGGTATTGACTGTGTTACAGGTCACGCATAATCTAGTGCAACAGCGTTGCGCTGAATGCAACCACAAACAATTTGGTGGATACATGAGTAACGAAACTTCCTCTCCCGCTCTTGCGGGAGGACTGGGCGCGGAGCAGGATGGCGTGCATGAAGGCCGCCGCGCCGGCCGCAGCACCTTGAGCGGCCAGAATTTCCAACCTGCTGACAACGATGTCAGCAGGGAAACGCGCCGGAGAGTCATCGCGGCCAGCTTCATCGGCAACTTCGTCGAATGGTTCGACTACGCCGTCTATGGCTACCTGGCCGTAACGATCGCGACGGTATTCTTCCCTGAATCGAATCCCCAGACCGGGCTCCTGCTGACTTTCGCCCTGTTCGCGATTTCATTCCTGGTGCGCCCGCTCGGCGGGTTCGTCTGGGGCCATATCGGTGACAGGGTGGGCCGGCGGACCGCTCTCTCCCTGTCGATCCTGATCATGTCCGGAGCGACTTTCTGCATAGCTCTCATTCCGGGCTACGACACGATCGGCATCTGGGCTCCGATCCTGCTGCTGATCATCAGGGTCGTGCAGGGCTTCTCGGCTTCAGGGGAGTACGCCGGAGCATCGGCGTTCCTGGTCGAATACGCCCCCGCCAACAAGCGGGGCGTCTACGCCGCGGTGGTTCCTGCGAGCACCGCAGCAGGCTTGCTCCTTGGTTCCCTGCTGGCCGGCCTGCTGACAGTCCTGCTCAGTTCCGACGCAATGCAAAGCTGGGGTTGGCGCCTGCCGTTCCTGCTGGCTGCCCCGATGGGACTGATCGGACGCTACATCCGTACCAAGCTCGAAGACACCCCGGTGTTCCGCGAAATGGCAGCAGAGGACGAGGCGGTCAAGGCACCTGTTTCCAGCCTGTTCCGGAACCACTGGCGGCAGCTGCTGCAGGCCGTCGGAGCTGTGCTGCTGAACGCCGTCGGCTTCTATGTGATCCTCAGCTACATGCCCACTTATCTGTCCTCAGAGCTGGGCCTGGGCGCAACGGAATCCTTCCTGGCCACCACCATCGCGTTGGTCACGTACATCGGGTTCATCTTCCTTACCGGAATGCTCTCGGACCGTTACGGCCGCAAGAAGGTGCTCATCAGTGCATCCGTCGCCTTCATCGTGCTGACGGTGCCGGCATTCGCCCTCCTGGGAACCGGGAACTTCCTGATCATCATCCTGGTCCAGATCCTGCTGGGTGCGATGCTCACCCTCAACGACGGCACGCTCCCCAGCTTCCTAGCCGAAATGTTTCCCACCCGTGTCCGCTACAGCGGCTTCGCGGTCAGCTTCAACCTCTCCAACGCCCTCTTCGGCGGCACCGCCCCGTTCATGGCAACCCTCCTTATCGCTGCCACCGCCAGCGATCTGGCACCGGCCTGGTACCTCGTAGCCGCGGCAGTGATCTCCCTGATCGCCGTTTCGCTCTCCAGGGAAACCTGCAAAGAACCGCTGCGCCACGAATAGCCGAACTTCTTCCATTCACCTCACGTAACTGCACCACAGAAAGGCAACACCACCATGACCATCACAGCATCCGAGAACGCAACGTCCGTCGCCGAGCTGGAGCGCACCAAGGTCCTGAAAAACGGGGACAAGGTGAAGCTCACATTCTCCGACACGGAGTTCGAACGCCGCCTCGCCGGCCTGCGCCGCATCATGGCAGAGAAGGACCTGGACGCCGTCGTCCTGACCAGCTACCACTCCATCAAGTACTATTCCGACTTCCTTTTCACCACCTTCGGCCGCTCCTACGGCATGGTGGTCACCAAGGATGACACCGTCACGGTCACCGCCAATATCGACGCCGGCATGCCGTGGCGCCGCAGCTACGGCGACAACATCGTGTACACGGACTGGCGCCGGGACAACTACATCTTCGCCATCCAGGAAGTGCTTCGCACCCGCGGCATCAACCCGCGCCGGCTCGGCGTCGAGGACGACTCGCTGCCGCTGGACAACCGCAACAAGATCCAGGCCGCCTTCCCGTCGGCAACCCTTGTGGACGTCGCGCAGGACGCCATGCGCCAGCGGATGATCAAGTCCGCCGAGGAGATCGAGGTCATCAAGCACGGGGCGCGCATCGGCGACCTCGGCGGCGAGGCCATCCGCAACGCCATCACGGCAGGCATTACCGAGTACGAGGTCGCCCTGATCGGCACCGAGGCCATGGTCCACGAGATTGCCCGGACCTTCCCGGACTCCGAGATCCGCGACACCTGGGTCTGGTTCCAGTCCGGCATCAACACCGACGGTGCCCACAACTGGGCCACCACACGCAAGATCCAGGAACACGACATCCTGTCGCTGAACTGCTTCCCCATGACCTCCGGCTACTACACCGCCCTGGAACGCACCCTGTTCTACGGCGAACCGGATGCCCGCTCGCTGGAACTGTGGAACATCAACGTCGAGGTCCACAAGCGCGGCCTGGAACTGATCAAGCCCGGCGCGGTATGCAAGGACATCGCCGCCGAGCTCAACGAGATCTACGTCGGCTACGGACTGCTCGCCAACCGCACCTTCGGCTACGGCCACTCCTTCGGCGTCCTGAGCCACTACTACGGCCGGGAAGCCGGACTCGAGCTGCGCGAGGACATCGACACCGTCCTGGAGCCGGGCATGGTGGTTTCCATGGAGCCGATGATCACGGTCATGGACGGCCAGCCCGGTGCCGGCGGCTACCGCGAGCACGACATCCTGGTGGTCGGCGAAGACGGCGCGGAGAACATCACCAAGTTCCCGTTCGGCCCGGAATACAACATCATCGGGGCCTGATAAGCACCGCAGTTGCCACCGCCCGAAAGCGGCGCCACGTCCTTCGTGGCGCCGCTTTCCGGCTTACATACGGAATGATGGTGCACACCATGACCTCTGCAGAAGCCCCCGAAACCAGCAGCAACGGCGACGCCAAAGGCACGTCCGTCATCGTCAACGCCATCGCGGTGCTTCGAAGCTTTACCGCCGACGAGCCGCTGCTCGGCGTCACCGAGATCGCCAACCGCGTCGGCCTGCACAAGAGCACCGTTTCCCGCATCCTGGCCACGTTCGAACAGGAACACCTGGTGGAGCGCGACCCGGAGACCCGCAGGTTCCGCCTGGGACTGGGCCTCATCGCCGTCGCCGGACCGCTGCTGGCGGAACTCGAAGAGCGCCGCGTGGCCTACCCCGTCCTGCGCGAACTGACGGAGCAGACCGGCGAAACAAGTGCCCTCATGGTGTGGAACGGCTCCGAGTCGATGTGCGTGGAGCAAATTGCCAGCCACCACCAGATCAAGCACACCACCCCGCTGGGCGCCCGGTACAACGACGCCCTCAGCGCTTCCGTGCAGGTCTTCCTCGCCGCCGAACCCGCCGAGCGCGTGCGGGTGTTGCTCCGCAGCGGCGAAATTGCCTATCCGGGGCTGGACGACACCAGCCTGGAGGCCTACCTGATCCGGCTCGGCGATGTCGCCCGGCGCGGCTGGGCCACCAATTACGGGGAGTCGTCACTGGACGAGGTTGGCCTGGCTGCCCCCGTGTTCGACCACCGCGGCGACATCGTGGCGGCCGTCCTCATTCCGGCACCGCGCTTCCGGGTCTCCCCGGACACGCTGCAACGCCTCGGCGAATCCTGCAAGGCGGCCGCGGACCGCGTTACAGCCCGTCTCGGCGGCGCCTCCCCCGCCCGCTAACCCCGGCTCCCCGCGCCCGACGCTCTCTCACTTCCCGCCGGGTTTTCCCCGACGCTCTCTCACAGGTGAGAGAGCGTCGGAAAATAGGCGACCACAGGTGAGAGAGCGTCAGGTGGGGATAATACGGAACAGGAACTTGGTCCGGACCATCACCCACAGCAGCGCCACGATCAGGGCATACCCGGCGGTGTTGAGCCAGATGTTCCCCTGCTGCAGTGCCGGGATGTTCGCCACCACCGCGATCAGCACCACGTGCATGATGAAGACGTACAGCGTGGCCCGCCCCAGCGGAATCAGCAACCAGCCGACAGCGCGTTCGATCGGCTTCCAGTAGGCCGTAAGGAGCGCGTAGGCCGTCACCAGCAGGGTGAGGACGTTCAGGAGCCGCCCCGGTTCCAGGTAGGTCCGCCCGAAAAACTCGTCGTAAACGGCGCGGTAGTTCGCGTCGGACGTCAGCGCCAGCCGGACATCGTATTCGTTGGCCAGGTACGGGTTTGCCCAGGACATCAGGACGAAAGCCACAGTGAGGGCGGCGCAGACACCAACTACCCAGCGGTGCGCGGAGAACCAAGCCACGAGGGTCCGCCGGTAGTAGCCGCCCACCAGGCCCAGTACAAAAAGGATCTGCCACACCAGCAGCGGGAAGGAATCCTCGAACTGGGACGGCAGGATCCTGAACCGGAACACCGTGCCGGCGACGTATAGCGCGGTAGTGGCAGCGAGTACCCACAGCACCTTGCCGCGGGCCAGCGCGAGCAGGATCAGCGGGCTGACCAGGAGCATGATCACGTAGAGTCCCATGACGTTGAACTGCCATGGCCCGAACTGCAGGAGCAGCACCGCAGGGATGACGGCACCGGACACCGGGAACTGCAGCAGGCCCTGCATGCCGGTGTAGAGGTCGTAGGTCCGGCCCGCGCCTGACCTGCCGGCGCCGCCGGTCCCCTGGTCCGTGAACGAGGTCAGCACGTCCGAGTTGAAGGCCGGGATGAGGCTGAGGGCGAACACCAGGACAACAACTGCCAGCGCCGTGACGTACAGCTTGCCCGCCCGCCTGCCGGTCTTTTGGGCGACCTCGCCGATGTTGTCCTGGGCCCTGGGCCCGTAGACCATCCCCAGCACCAGTCCGGACAGCAGCACGAACAGTTCGGCGCCGGAGACGAAGCCGATGGTTTCCTGCGTGAACAGCTGAAAGAGGGATGTCATGCCCACGTGGTTCACCACCACAAAGAGGATGGCCAGCCCGCGCATCAGGTCCACGCGGGAGTCGCGCGGGGATTTGTCCGAATACGTCCAGCCCTTCGCCGGGCGCACCCGCACCGGCAGGAACCACAGCAGGACCGCGCCTGCCAGCAGGGCGGCTGCCGCGATCCCCGCCGGCACACCGGACAGCGTGTTGCCGGGTGCCCCGCCGAGCCCGTCCACAGTCCTGGTGACCGGTCCTGTGACGAGCGTGGACTCCTTGAGGGCCGCCCCGGCGTCGGCTGCCACGTCCGCGTTCCGGGTGAGGCGCCAGTCAATGATGGTGTTGCCGGCGTCACCCACGTCCGTCTTCTCGTCCCAGACGACGGCGGCAATCCGTTCCAGTTTGCCCGGCGCGGCCTCGCCCAGCACCTGCTTCCACCAGCCGGACTTGATGTCGGTCTCCGACGGGCCGCCCGCCGTCGGACTGAAGTACGCCGCGGTCTGGAGCAGCAGCGGCTTGTCCCGCTTGACCGCGTAGGACTCGTAAAAGTCGGAGTCACCGCCGTCGGAATTGGTCCCCTCACCGGAGGCGGCCCCCCGGGCGGTCCCGTTCAGCAGGGAGGCCAGTTCCCGGTCCCTGGGCAGTGTGTTGACGGCGGCTCCGCCGCCCGTGTCGTCATGCACTGCCGTCAGGCCCGCCCAGTCAACCACGTCGTCCCCGGGGTAGTACGGGGCGTAGGGTGCGTCCGAACCGTTCCAGGCGCCGTCGGAATTCGTGTCCAGTGCGGCGAAACCCGCGGTGCCGGGTGCCGGGGCATCACGGTTCCTGGTGAACGGATAGTCGCGCGCCTGGAACGGCTGCCACACCATCACCGCATTTGATTCCGGTTCGAACGCCTGGGCTACCGCACGGAACGCCGTCACGTAGTCTCCGGGTTGCTGGCCCCAGGAAACCCAGCTTGAGTTCATGTCCGGGGCGAAGCGGATCAGCAGCTTCCCGGGAAAACCCTGCGCGAGACCCGCAAGCTGCCCGGCAAAATCGGCGGCACCGGCTGCGCCCACCTCTGCGAGGGGCACTGTGGGATTCACTGTGAGCAGCGCATGGGCCCCGGAGGCGGCACTCTGGGCCAGGAACTCCCGCAGGTAGCCCTTTTCACCGCTCCTGATGGGAAAGGAGACGTCGTGGCCGAGCACCGCCGGGGTTGCCTGCAGCCGTCCGGCGAACCCGGCGGCGTCGTCCTCGCCCCACTCCAGCACGCCGCCCAGGAGCGGTTTCCCCGATGAGGAACCGAGGTCCTCGCCGCTGTTAATGTTCGACGCCGGAAGGGCGGCTTGCGCTGCCGCTCCGGCTTGCGCTGCCGCTCCGGCTTGCGCTGCCACGGCTTCCTGCGCGGCCCCCGCCGGAAGGAAGAGCACCAGGGCGAGCACCAGGAGCGCGGTCCGGCAGAAGGCTTTAGGCGGATTCATGCGGGGCGCCATTCGGGAAGAGGGCCGAGACGGTCGTTCCGCCGCCCGGGGTTTCCGTGAGGGAAAGCTCTCCGCCGTGCGACTGGACGATCCGCACGCAGGTAGCCAGCCCCAGGCCCGAGCCGGGTGCGTCGCCGGGACGGTGCAGCCTGACCAGGGGTTCAAGGACCCGTTCGCGGTCGGCGGCGCTGATGCCCTTGCCGTTGTCCGCCACCCGGACGGTGACTCCGCGGTCGTCTGCCAGCGCGTAGACCCTGACTTTGAGTTCGTGCGCGGGGCTGCGGTAGTTGGAGGCATTGCCGAGAAGGTTCTGCAGCAAGGCCCGCAGCTGCGCCGGGTCAGCCACCACGTCCGCGTCCTCGCAGCTTAGCTTGGCGCCATGGCTGAACACGTCGCCCAGGTCGCTGACCGCCGCTGCAACGGTGTCCTTAAGGGACACCGGCCGCAGACGCAGCATTCCGCCCACCTGGGAGTAGCTGAGCACGTCGTCAAGCATGGAGAGCATCCGGCGCCCGCTGCCCCGGATGCGTTCCAGGTAGCCCGCAGCCGGGCTGTCCGGACGGATGTCCTCGTCATCCTCGCTCAGTTCCACATAGCCAAGGATGGTGGTGAGCGGGATCCGCAGGTCATGGCTGACCCGGCCGGCAAAATCAGCGAGCTTGCGGTTGCTGCGGGCGAGTTCTTCCAGGGCGTGCTGGAGCTGCAGGGTGCGGTGCTGCAACTCCAGCACTTCCACCACCTGTGCTGCGAGGACATCCAGCATGGCGGTCTGTTCGGCGGAGATGGTGGCCGGCGCATCGGAAAAGATGCACAGGGAGCCCAGTGTGAAGCCGGAATCGGTCACCAGCGGGGACGAGGCGTAGAACCGGACGCTCGCGATTTCTCCGGTCACAAACGGATTGGCCGCAAACCTGGGGTCCGCGGAAGCGTCGGGCACCACGGTGGTGCGGCCCTGCTGGAAGACCTGTGCGCACATCGAGTCTTCGCGTGCGCACAGTCCGGGTTTCAGGCCCGCAGCCGCGAGCTGGACCTGCTGCTCGGGAGTGATGATATTGACGGCGCTGAAGGGCACGCCGCAAAGCTTCGCCGCAAGGTCCACCAGGAAGTTCAGTGCGCGCGCCGCGCCGGCACTGGAACTCTCTTCCAACAGTCCGTACTCTCCCAGCACGGAGCGCCGTGCCAAGTCAGCGCTGACAAGGCTGCGCCCATCTGCTTGAGCCACTTAAGTCCCTTCCATCCCCAGAGCACCCGGCCAAGCGCCACAGTCCCCGCAGCAGGAGTCTAGCGGAGCGGATTGCCGCTCACGGGGGTGAGGTAGTCTCTTGACACCAACCGCAAATTTCAGGTTGACTATTACGCATGCTGAAATAACAGTTCCATGATGCGGAATGTAGGCGACTGCGGCGGCCCTGACCGGATCCGTGGCGGCCACTACAGCGGGGCACTCCCTTTTCCGCATAGCCGACGCCATGGATGCCAGCATTTGCACGAGGGATGAACAAGCATGCAGCTTGCCGTATTCAACGGGGCGGACCGCGCGGAAGTCACCGCGGCGCTTCGCCCCTGCATCGACGTCCAGCGCTGGGTGGACCAGATCGCAGACGCACGA
Organism: Arthrobacter sp. PvP103; assembly: GCF_017833075.1. Lineage (NCBI taxonomy): Bacteria > Bacillati > Actinomycetota > Actinomycetes > Micrococcales > Micrococcaceae > Arthrobacter > Arthrobacter sp. PvP103. The sequence goes on from NZ_JAFIBQ010000001.1 coordinate 1,966,568, forward strand.
CCCTTTGCCAGCAGCAAGGCCCTGCTGGACTTCGCCCGCGACGCCGCCGCCCCGTTCACACCGGACGAAGTGGAGTCGGCCATGGCCCACCATCCGCGGATCGGGGAACGGCCCGCCGCTTCCACCACGGAGGCTTCAATGTCCCGATCGGAACAGGCCGGAGTGGATCCCGCGGACCAGGAGATCGTCACGGCATTGGCCGAAGGCAACCGCGCCTATGAGGAAAAGTTCGGCCGGGTGTTCCTGATCCGGGCCGCCGGACGCACCGCCCCGGAAATCCTGGCGGCGCTGCACGAGCGCCTCAACCACACACCCGAAGAAGAAGACGCCATAGTGGCCCGGCAGCTGCGCGAAATCGCCCTGCTGCGGCTCGAAGGAGTGATCAGCGAATGACCGTTTCACAGGTGACCACCCACATCCTTGACACGGGAGCCGGTCGCCCGGCTGCCGGCGTCGCCGTCGGGCTGTACGCGCGCGACGGCGGCGGCTGGAACCTCGTTGCCTCGGGCACCACCGACGGTGACGGCCGGGCGAAGGACCTCGGTCCGGAGCTGCTCCCGGCCGGGACGTACCGGCTGAACTTCGCCACAGGCGCCTACTACGAGGGCCTGGGCACGGCCACGTTCTTCCCGGAAGTGGACCTGGTGTTCACCGTGTCCGACGCCGGGGAGCACTACCACGTGCCGCTGCTCCTGAGCCCGTTCGCCTACTCGACGTACCGCGGCAGCTAGGCGCTGGAGGAAGAGCCCGGGGCAGTAGGCTAGAGGGCATGGCTTCTGAAGACACCCCCGCCGAGAGGCGCGAAATCACCGTGCGCCGAGCACCCAAATACGTGCCGTTCCTCATACTTGGCGGACTAGTGGGCATCATCGTTGCGGCGGTCATCGCCCTTGCGTTGCCCGGAGACCCGAGCTACGAACCCAGCTCGGTCTTCGGCTTCTTCCTGGTCCTTTTCGGCGCCGGCGGCGTGATTCTGGGCGCCATCATTGCCCTCCTCCTGGACCGGCTCAGCGTCCGCCGCGCCGAGCACGCCGTCGTCGAGGCCGTCCCGGAAGAGGCCCCGGGCAACGAGACGGACGACGGCGAGGACAGCGGCGCCGCGGGCGGCCGTCAGTCATAAACGGGCAACCGGAAAAGTCCTACCCCATCACGTGAGATAATCGACCAGTGGCACGCGGCGATGGAAAACTTTCTCATGATCTTCTCCCTGGCGAAAAAGGCCCCCAGGACGCTTGCGGCGTCTTCGGGGTCTGGGCACCAGGTGAAGAAGTAGCAAAACTCACCTATTACGGGCTGTATGCATTGCAGCACCGCGGTCAGGAGTCGGCTGGCATAGCAACCAGTGACGGCAAGCGGATCAACGTCTATAAGGACATGGGGCTCGTATCCCAGGTCTTCGACGAGACAACGCTGAACACCCTGACCGGGCACCTGGCCGTCGGCCACTGCCGCTACTCCACTACCGGCGCCAGCCACTGGGCCAACGCCCAGCCCACGCTTGGCGCCACCGCCACGGGCACCGTGGCACTGGCCCACAACGGCAACCTCACCAACACTGCCGAGCTCAATGCCATGATCATTGAGCGCAACGGCGGCCAGCTCAGCGGCGAAATGAAGCAGGGCAACACCTCGGACACCGCCCTGGTCACGGCACTGCTGGAGGGCGAAGAGGGCAAGTCCCTCGAACAGACCGCCATCGAGCTGCTGCCCAAGATCAAGGGCGGCTTCTGCTTCGTCTTCATGGACGAAGGCACCCTCTACGCGGCACGCGACACCTACGGCATCCGCCCGCTGGTCCTCGGCCGGCTGGAGCGCGGCTGGGTAGTCGCCTCCGAGCAGTCTGCCCTGGCGACCGTGGGCGCCAGCTTCATCCGCGAAATCGAACCCGGCGAATTCATCGCCATCGACGAAGACGGCGTGCGGTCCCAGCGCTTTGCGGAGCCGACGCCGGCGGGCTGCGTTTTTGAGTACGTCTACCTTGCGCGTCCGGACGCGGCCATCGCGGGACGCTCCGTGTACGAGTCCCGTGTGGAGATGGGCCGCCAGCTGGCCCGCGAAAACACCCAGGAAGCGGACATCGTCATCCCGGTCCCGGAGTCCGGAACCCCCGCCGCCGTGGGCTACGCCGAGGAATCCGGCATCCCCTTCGCGCACGGCTTCGTCAAGAACTCCTACGTGGGCCGCACGTTCATCCAGCCCTCGCAGACCCTGCGCCAGCTGGGCATCCGCCTCAAGCTCAACGCCCTCGAATCCGTAATCCGCGGCAAGCGCGTTGTGGTGGTGGATGACTCGATCGTCCGCGGCAACACCCAGCGCGCCATTGTCCGGATGCTCCGGGAAGCCGGGGCCGCCGCGGTGCACGTGAAAATCTCTTCCCCGCCGGTCCAGTGGCCGTGCTTCTACGGCATCGACTTCGCGTCCCGCGCGGAACTGATCGCCAACGGCGCCACCATTGAGGAAATTTCCCAAGCCATTGGGGCCGATTCGCTGGCGTACATCTCCGAAGACGGCATGATCGGCGCCACCCAGCAGCCGCGCGAACGCCTCTGCACCGCCTGCTTCACCGGCAAGTACCCCATCGAGCTCCCGGGCTCGGACAAGCTGGGCAAGAACCTGCTCGAGCGCACGGATCTCGGCGGCCTGCCCGCTGCCGGATCCGCAGCCAGCGCCCCGGCATCCGCCACCGTGGCTGTGGACTCCGACGAGGATCCGGCCGGGAAGGCCGGTGCCACCGGCTGCGACCCTGGACCTGATGCCGAGTTCGAGAACCTGCTGACCGAAGCCGACCTTGTGCCAGACGTGCACGCCGCCACCGCCGGCGCTGACAAGAAAGAGTCCGTATGACTTCCGCATCTTCCTCCGCCCAGAACGCCGGCATCACGTACGCCTCTGCCGGTGTTGACGTCGAAGCGGGCGACCGCGCCGTCGAACTCATGAAGGACGCCGTCAAGGCCACCCACAATTCCTCCGTGATCGGCGGAGTGGGCGGCTTTGCCGGACTCTATGACGTTTCGAGGCTCCTCACCTTCAAGCGGCCGCTGCTCGCAACCTCCACGGACGGCGTGGGCACCAAGGTGGCCATCGCCCAGGCCATGGACATCCACGACACCATTGGCTTCGACCTCGTGGGCATGGTGGTGGACGACATCGTAGTGGTGGGCGCCGAACCGCTCTACATGACCGACTACATCGCCTGCGGAAAGGTTGTCCCCGAGCGCATCGCGGACATCGTCCGCGGCATCGCGGCAGCCTGCTCCGTGGCCGGCACCGCCCTGGTGGGCGGCGAAACCGCAGAGCACCCTGGCCTGCTGGGTGAGCACGAGTACGACGTCGCCGGTGCCGCCACCGGTGTTGTCGAGGCCGACGCCCTGCTGGGGCCGGACCGCGTCCGCGCCGGCGACGTAGTGATCGGCATGGCCTCCTCGGGCCTGCACTCCAACGGCTACTCCCTGGTCCGCCGCGTCATCAACCACGCCGGCTGGGCCCTGGACCGCCAGGTCTCCGAACTCGGACGCACGCTGGGCGAGGAACTGCTCGAGCCCACCCGGGTCTACGCCGCAGACTGCCTGGACCTGGCCCGCACCTTCCCGGTTACGGCAGGCGCGGCCGTCCACGGCTTCAGCCACGTCACCGGCGGCGGCCTCGCGGCCAACCTGGCCCGCGTCCTCCCCCAGGGCCTCATCGCCACGGTGGACCGCGCCACCTGGGAACTCCCCGCCATCTTCAAGCTGGTTTCGGAACTGGGCAACGTCCCGCTGGCCGACCTTGAGCGCACGCTGAACCTCGGCGTGGGCATGGTGGCGATCGTCTCCCCCGAAGCGGCCGACGCCGCAGTGAACCGCCTCAATGACCGCGGCCTGCCGTCCTGGATCATGGGCACCGTGGAGGAGAACTCGGACTCGATCGTGAAGACCGGCCCGGACTACGTCCAGGGTGCCAAGGGTGTTGACGGCGGCGCAGTCCGACTGGTGAACACGTACGCCTGAGCTCCTCCCCCGAGCAACTGACCGAGTGCTCCGCAACCGCCGTCTAGCGAGCTGAAAACGGCAGTTGCGGAGCACTCGCCTGTCTAAAGTTCCAGCACGCTGAACACCCCGCCTTGGGGGTCTTTCAGCGTGGCAATAGTTCCTGCCTCTTCGATGTCGTCCGGCTCAACAAGGACCACGCCGCCTGCTGCCACCGCAGCGGCCACCGCTTCCGAGACGTCCGAAACGCCGAAATAGACCTGCCAGCCGGGTTCGAGCGTGTGCTGGGCATCGCCGGGAACCCTGGCGATCCCGGCCACCTCCGCACCGTGCACCATCAGCGTGGTGTACGTCCCCCCGTCGTCCTGCGGGTACTCGGTAACCTCGTGCCCGAACAGCTGCTGGAAGAACGCGACCGCTGCCTGCGGTTCGGCAGTCAACAGTTCGGCCCAGGCCAGCGCCCCGGCCTCGTTGTACCGGGCGGTGCCGGTATGCGTTCCCGGCTGCCACACCCCGGTGGTTCCGCCTCCGGGCGGCGCGACGAACACCATGACACCGGTGTCCGCCACGTCCTCGGGACCGAACTCCAGTGTGCCGCCCGCGTGCGGGGTTTCCTCGGCTATTGCGCCGGCGTCACCCGCGGCAAAGTAGATGTTCCACTGCGCGGCGGTCCCGGATGCCTCCTGCAGGGGATTCTGCGGCGCAATGACAGTGATGAGGTCGTCGCCCAGGTAGGCCTTCGAATAGCTTCGCCCGTCCGGTGTGGGCAGGTCCTCGTAGCGCCATCCGAACACGCCTGCGTAGAAGGACTTGGCGGCCTCGACATCCTTGGCCTGCAGGTCCGTCCAGCAGATCTCGCCCGCATTGTACGTGCTGCGCTCGGTCATAAAATTGTTTCCCTTCGACCCCAACAGTGTAGGCGCACAGCAGAAAGGCCCGTCAGGGCGCACCGGAAACCGGCGCGCCCTGACGGGCCTGATATCTGAGGTCAGCACCCGGGGGTGCTGGGAAAGAAGAGCCGAAGCATCGTACGGATCACTGTGGTGAATGAACGACGGCGGCACGCCACTGAGTGCCTTACGGCAGGTTCAGGGGGCGACAACTAACCGATTCGACGGGTGTCAACCTCGTCGTCGTCGTCTTCCAAATCATCCGCGTACTTATCCACATAGGCCGAATAATCCGGCTCTACCGGCTCACTCGAGAAACGGCTCGGTGCACGACCCTCGGAGCTCTTGAGCTCGCGCTGGAGAGCCGTGTAGTCAGTATTCGGGGAATAGTACTTAATATCCCGAGCCTGCTTGGTAGCTTTTGCCTTTTGACGGCCGCGCCCCATGGCGTGACCCCCTTTTGTACTCGGACCGGAGGTGGTCACCATTGGCGTTAGTGAGGCCCCGGAATGTTTGGTCAATTTGTCGTACACCTAGATTACATGCTTTCAGCGGTAACTGCTCCCCGGAACGCGCCCCCGGCGGACAGCAGCCACGTTTACGCAGGTCCGGGCCTTCTTCGGCCCTCGGTTTTTTCTTCGGTAGAGTCGTTTGAGCGACTCCACGCCGGCGGCCGCAGCCACGGCACAAGGCGGGGGAAAAGACGCCGGGAAGGGTGAATCTTCACGTGAATGACGAGAACGCAACGGGCACCAGCGACGGGAACCACAAGACATCCCCGGGGGCCGGGACGCCGCCCGTGGTGCCGCCTCCGCCTGCCAGGCCACCGACCAGCGGCCTCCCCATCCAGCGGCCCGCCGCGACAACAGAGGCGCCGGCCGTGACAACAGAGCCTGCGGAGCCTGCCCCGGGCGCCCGGCCCGCGAGCAATACCCGGAGAACCGCCGAGCAAACCGCCGAACAAAAACAGAACTTGTTCAAGGCCGGCTTCGTGGTGGCCGGACTTGTGCTGCTGGGCCTTTTCATCTGGTGGCTGGCCTCCCTGATCGCCAGCGCAAACGAGCAGGCCGCCAGCCAGGACCCGGCCCCGGCTGTCTCGGAGACGTCACAGTCTGCGCCGGCAACCCGGAGCCAGCTTCCCCAGGACGGCGTGAGCGCCCTGGACTACCAGCTGGGCGACTGCTTCGAAAACTTCGATCCCGAAGCTACGGAATCGCGGGTGGTGGCCTGCACCACCGGCCACTCGGCCCAACTGGTCGCCCTGTACCGGTACCCGGAATCAGACTCTTATCCGGGCATCGCCGCGTTGCGGCAAAAGGGCCGCGAGATCTGCCAGGACGCCGGCCTCACCGACGCCGTGGCAAACTACGTCCTCATGCAGCGCAACGCCTATCCGAGCGACACCAGCTGGGAGAAGGGCGACCGGCGGGTGGATTGCTATGTCACGGCGGACAAGGGCAACATCATCATGGAATCCCTGATCCCCTAGGACCGCGCCGGACCGCGTCCACCCGCCCTTGCGCTGCTAGCCCTTCCGCCGCACTGACAGCCCGCTGCCGGCGAGGGCACGGCCATCGGGCGATTCCTGTCCGCCCAGGCTGGCAATGGTGAGTTCGTCGACGTCGGCCGCGGTGTCCACCAGTACGGTGTCGCCGTCCGCGATTTCCCCGGCGAGGATGGCCTTGGCCAGCCGGTCGCCGATCTCGCGCTGCACCAGCCTGCGCAGCGGGCGGGCGCCGTAGGCGGGATCGAAGCCCGTCATGGCCAGCCAGGCGCGGGCGCCCTCGGTGACTTCCAGGTCCAGGCGGCGCTCGCGCAGCCTTCCGCCAAGTTCAGCCACCTGGAGTTCCACAATCTGGGCCAGCTCCTCGACGTCCAGGGCATCGAACAGCACCACTTCATCCAGCCGGTTCAGGAATTCCGGTTTAAAGGACGCATTCACGGTTGCCATCACGGCGCTGCGCTTGGCGTTGGCATCCAGGGTCTGGTCCACCAGGAACTGGCTGCCAAGGTTCGAGGTCAGCACCAGGATCACGTTGCGGAAATCCACGGTGCGGCCCTGGCCGTCGGTGAGGCGGCCGTCGTCGAGCACCTGCAGCAGGATGTCGAACACCTCGGGATGGGCTTTCTCCACTTCGTCCAGCAGCACCACGGAGTACGGACGACGGCGGACGGCTTCAGTCAGCTGGCCGCCTTCCTCGTAGCCCACGTAGCCAGGAGGTGCACCGACAAGCCGCGCGACGGAGTGCTTCTCGCCGTACTCGGACATGTCGATCCGCACCATGGCGCGCTCGTCGTCGAACAGGAACTCCGCCAGGGCCTTGGCGAGTTCGGTCTTGCCTACGCCGGTGGGTCCCAGGAACAGGAACGAGCCCGTTGGCCGGTTGGGATCGCTGATGCCCGCACGGGCGCGCCGGACGGCGTCCGACACTGCAGTGACGGCCTTCTTCTGGCCGATCAGCCGCTTGCCGAGTTCCTCTTCCATGTGCAGCAGCTTCTGGCTTTCACCCTGGAGCATGCGGCCGGCCGGGATGCCGGTCCACGCCGAAATCACCTCTGCGATGTCACCAGCCGTGACCTCGTCTGCCACCATGAGTTCCTGCTTGGCGCCACCGCCGGCAACCCGTGCGGCTTCCGCCTCGGCGGCAGCGGACAGCTCGCGTTCCAGTGCGGGAAGTTCGCCGTAAAGGATGCGGGAGGCGGCAGCGAGGTCGCCTTCGCGCTGGTACTTCTCAGCCGCCGACCGCAGCTCGTCGATCCGGGCTTTCAGGTCACCGACATGGTTGAGGCCGGCTTTCTCAGCTTCCCAGCGGGCATTCAGTGCGGACAGCGCTTCCTTTTTGTCCGCCATGTCCGCCCGCAGCGCGGCGAGGCGTTCAACGGAGGCGGCGTCCTTCTCGTTGGCGAGGGCGAGTTCTTCCATGGTCAGCCGGTCCACCTGGCGCCGGAGCTGGTCGATCTCCTCCGGTGCGGAGTCAATCTCCATGCGCAGCCGGGACGCCGCCTCGTCCACGAGGTCGATCGCCTTGTCCGGAAGCTGCCGGCCGGAGATGTAGCGGTTGGAGAGTGTCGCCGCAGCGACCAGGGCGGAGTCCGCGATGGACACCTTGTGATGGGCTTCGTAGCGTTCCTTCAGGCCGCGGAGGATGCCGATGGTGTCCTCCACGCTCGGCTCACCCACGAACACCTGCTGGAAGCGGCGCTCCAGCGCGGGGTCCTTCTCGATGTTCTCGCGGTATTCGTCCAGCGTGGTTGCACCGATCAACCGCAGCTCGCCGCGGGCCAGCATGGGCTTGAGCATGTTGCCGGCGTCCATGGAGGAGTCTCCTGAGGCGCCTGCGCCCACCACGGTGTGAAGCTCGTCGATGAAGGTCACGATCTGCCCCTCGGAGCTCTTGATCTCCTCCAGGACGGCCTTCAGCCGTTCCTCGAACTCGCCGCGGTACTTGGCCCCGGCCACCATCGAGGCGAGGTCCAGGGCGATGAGGGTCTTGCCACGCAGGCTCTCCGGGACGTCATTGGCGACGATCCGCTGGGCCAGGCCCTCGACGACGGCGGTTTTGCCGACGCCCGGTTCGCCGATGATCACCGGGTTGTTTTTGGTACGGCGGCTCAGCACCTGGATGATGCGGCGGATCTCGGCGTCGCGGCCGATCACCGGGTCCAGCTTGCCGGACCGTGCGATGGCAGTAAGGTCCGTGCCGAACTTCTCCAGCGCCTGGAAGGTGTTCTCGGGGTCGGCGTTGGTGACCTTGCGGTCACCGCGGACACCCGGCAGCGCGGCGAGCAAGGCCTCGTGGGAGGCGCCGGCGTCGCGCATCAGCTTGCCGACGGCGTCACTGCCGGCGGAGAGGCCCAGCAGCAGGTGCTCGGTGGAGACATACGTGTCCCCCAGCTTGTCTGCCTCGTTTTGGGCATTCTTGATTGCCTGCAGGGCGGCGCGGGACAGCTGGGCCTGCTGAACGGAGGCGCCGGAGGACGCCGGGAGCGCCTTGATGGCGGTGCTCGCCTGGACGCTGACGGCGTCCGGATCGGCGCCGGTGGCTCGCAGGAGCGCGACGGCCACGCCTTCCCGCTGGTCCATCAGCGCCTTGAGCAGATGGGCAGGCTCAACCTGGGGATTTCCCGCCGTGGAGGCGTTCATGGCTGCTGCCGAAAGAGCCTCCTGGCTCTTGGTGGTGAACTTGGCGTCCAAAGAGAGCTCCTTTCGGGGATAGATCAACTCTTAAAGTTGAGTGTACATGACTCAACTTTGCAGACGGGGTCTACGCTCCATGTTTGCCGACGGCGAAATGGCTGTCTAGGGGCGATTGGCCCCCCGCTGACCGGCACCGGCAGGGGCGCCGGCCGCCAAGGCGTCCGGGCGTCAGGACGGGCCGACGCCGGTGATGACCGCGATCCAGCCCAGATGGCGCGAGACGGCCGCGTGGTCGTTGTAGAGGCCGGCGAACCCGGAGGGGTTGCCGGCCGGCAGGACGCTCGACGTCGACAGCACGCCAACCAGCTTCCCGGCGACAATGAGGGGCCCTCCAGAGTCCCCGGACAGCGGGTGCCCCGTCCGGGACTGCGTCCGCACGGACAGGCCGCCAAAAGCGTCCGAGCCCTGCCCAGCCACGGTTACACCGGCAGCCTTGACCTGGTAGGACATGGCACCCGACCCCTCAGCCTGGGCCCCCCAGCCGAATACCCGTGCGTCCGAGCCGGGAGCCGGGAAGGTTCGGGAGAGGCTGGCATATTGTCCGGGGTGCGGGGCGGAGAGTTTGAGCAGGAGAACGTCGCCCGTCGTCGACGGGTACCGGGCAGCGACTTTCCGCACGGAACCGCCGACGCCCAGGTACGGGCTGCCAAGACGGACTGACTGAAGTCGGGCAGAGTCGCAGTGCCGGGCAGTAATAACCCACTCCGCTGAAATCTGGCTGCCCGTGCAGCCCACCCTGGCACCCGCGGTGTCGTAGGCGATCTGGGCGGCGAATGGGGCGTCGGACATGGCCACAGCCTCGCCGCCGGCAATGTTCGTGTCCGCCGGACCCGGGTCCGGCGGACCCGAAGCCAGGAAGGTGAGGGCTGGCGGATCGGGGACCGGCGAACCGAACGCCGGCGCCAGCGGCAGGGCAATGAGCAGCGCGACGGCGAAGATCACCCGCGGGGTGCGGCGACCCTGGAACCTCAGGCGACAACGCATTTTCACATGGTAGGACTGCGGCCCGGGAAACGTTAGCCCCTTAGGCGGGCATGCAGGAGGGCGGCTCCCCCAAGGAACCGCCCTCCGGCTGGCATGCGAGCCTGCGCGTGACATGCGCACGGCCCGACACACAGGAACTTCTCTGGTGGACCGCCGCCCGCCGCGGGGCGGACAGGCGGTCCGGTGAAAACACTACAGCGCTTCAATGGCCTTGTCACGACTGTGACAAAATCGGTCATGTCCTGATGGGTATTCTGGAAGCCATGGACCAGACTCATGATGCCGGCAACCCCACCACCCAGCACATTTTCATTGACAAGGAAAGCCCGGCGGTCTGGCGTGCGCTGAACGGACTCGGCCTGAAGGCACGGGAGGCGGCCGACGAAGCCGGCATCAGCAGGGCGCTGACGGAGCTGCTCAACGTCCGCATCTCGCAGATCAACGGCTGCGCCTACTGCCTGAACATGCACGTTGCCGATGCGCTAAAGAAGGGCGAGACCACGCAGCGCCTCGCCGTGCTGTCCGCCTGGCGCGACACCGCTTTGTTCACTGAGAAGGAGCGCGCGGCCCTGGCATTGGCCGAGTCCATCACCATCCTGCCGGACGCCCACACCCGTGAACGGGAGGACGCCTACGCGCGGCAGCACCTGAACACGGCCGAATATTCGGCGGTGAGCTGGCTGGTGATCACCATGAACGCGTTCAACCGCGTGTCCATCACCAGCCAGCACCCCGTGCGGCGCGACGCAAAGGCCGACTCCGAAACGCGCTAGGAAGCCTGTGCCCGCGCGGCCTTAACCAGCTCCGCGCAGCGCTCCCCGATCATCATGGTGGTGATGTTCGGGTTCACCGTGGTCAGCTCCGGCATCACCGAGGCATCCGCAACACGCAGTCCGGTCACGCCCTTGACCCGCAGTTCAGGATCCAGCGGGGACATCACGTCGTCCGACGCGCCCATCCGTACGGTTCCCGCCGGGTGGTAGACCGTGTTGTGGGTTTTGCGGATGTAGTCCGTGATTTCCGCGTCGCTCTGAATGGCTTCGCCGGGATAGAGCTCCTTGCCCGCCCATTCGGCCATGGCCGGCTGCGCCACGATTTCCCGGGCCTTGCGGATGCCGGCAACCATCACGCGCATGTCGTGCGGGTCGGTGAAGTACCGCGGATCCACCTTGGGCTTGTCCCGGTAGTCGCGGCTGCGGAGCCGGACCGTCCCGCGAGACCTGGCGTGCGTGACATTCGGCGTCAGGCAGAAGCCGTTGTCCGTCGTCGGAAAGCCCTGGCGGACAGTGTGCATGTCGAAGGGCACCGAGCCGTAGTGGAACATCAGGTCCGGCCGGTCCAGGCCTTCTTCTGTGGTGGTGAAGATCCCGATTTCCCACCACTGGGTGGACGTCTCGGGCATGGGCTTCCTGGCTTCCCACTGGATGACGCCTTCCGGGTGGTCCTGAAGGTGTTCGCCGACCCCGGGGGAATCGGAGCGGACCGGGATGCCGAACTCTTCCAGCTGGGCGGCCGGACCGATCCCGGACAGCATCAGCAGCTTGGGCGAATCGATGGCCCCAGCGGACAGGATCACCTCGGACCGGGCGGTCAGCGTGTGCGTCTTCCCGAAGGAATTGTCCACGACGTCGACGCCGGTACAGCGGTTGTCCGCCGTGAACTTCAGCTCACGGGCACGCAACCCGGTCAGCAGGGTGAAGTTCGGACGGTCCACCACGGGGTGGATGTAGGACACCGACGACGACGAGCGGGTGCCGTCCGCGCGGCGGTTGATCTGGAAGAAGTTGGCGCCGTTGATCACGGTTTCGCCGGAGTTGAAGCGGACCCGGGGAATCCCGGTTTCCTCGCAGGCGTCCAGCAGGGCACGGCCGCAGGGGTCTTCCGCCGGCACATTCATCAGGTGGACCGGGCCGCTGTCGCCGTGGTGCGGTGCTTCCGGTCCGGCGTCCTCGTTGGTTTCCAGGTGCTTGTACAGGCGGTAGGCCGTCTCGGCGTTCCAGCCGGTGGCGCCGAACTTCTGCTCCCACTCGTCGATGTCCTCGCGGGGCGCCCAGAAGGCGATGCAGGAGTTGTGGCTGGAGCAGCCGCCCATCACCTTGGCACGGGCGTGGCGCATGAAGGAGTTGCCGTTTTCCTGCTCCTCGACGGGATAGTCCCAGTCGTAGCCGGATTCCAGCAGTTCCATCCAGCGGTCCAGCTGGAGGATGGCGTCCACGCCGCGGTCGTCCGGGCCGGCTTCCACGAGCGCCACTTCCACCGAGGGGTCCTCGCTCAGCCGGGAGGCCGCCGCTGCGCCGGCGGACCCGCCGCCGATGACGATGTAGTCGAAGTCAGTCTTGTCCAATGCTGTCATGCGCTTAGTTCCCCTCTGCGGTGACTGTGTTGCCGGCTGTGTTCCCGGCTGTGCCAGGGTCCGCGAACCAGCCCGTCACCTGCGGATCGATGTTGTGATAGACGTGCTTGGCTTCCTGGTATTCAGCCAGGCCCGTGGGTCCGAGTTCGCGCCCGACGCCGGACTGGCCGAAGCCGCCCCATTCCGCCTGCGGCAGGTAGGGGTGGAAATCGTTGATCCAGATGGTGCCGTGGCGCAGCTTGCGGGCCACGCGTTGGCTCTTGCCGGCATTCTGGCTCCAGACGGCGCCGGCCAGGCCGTAGTGGGTGTCATTGCCCAGCCGCACGGCTTCTTCTTCGGTGCTGAAGGTTTCCACGGTGACCACCGGACCGAAAGCCTCATCCTTCAGCACGGACATGCCGCTGGTGACCTGGTCCAGGACGGTGGGCAGGTAGTAGTAGCCCTTTTTGAGCTCGCCGTCGCCCCACGTACCGCCGCAGCGCAGGCGTGCACCCTCGGCGACGCCCTTGTCCACGTAGGCGGTCACCTTGTCGCGGTGGGCTGCGGAGATCAGCGGCCCTGTCTCGGCGTCGGGATCGAAGGGGCCGCCCAGGCGGATCTGCTCCGCACGGCGGACCAGCTCGTCCACGAACCGTTCGGCAATGGATTCCTCGACAATCAGGCGCGAGCCGGCGGAGCAGACCTGGCCGGAGTGCACGAAGGCGGCGTTGAGCGCGTTGTCCAAGGCGGCGTCGAAGTCGGCGTCAGCGAAGATGATGTTGGGGTTCTTGCCGCCCAGCTCCAGCGCCACCTTCTTGACCGTGGCGGCGGCCGAAGCTGCGATGGTCTTGCCGGTTTCGAGCCCGCCCGTGAAGGAGACGAGGTCAACATCCGGGTTTCCGGAAAGCACTGAACCCACGGTTTTCCCGTCGCCCAGAACAAGGTTGGCGACCCCGGACGGCAGTCCCAGTTCTTCCAGGACCTGCATCATCAGGATGGCGGTGTGGGGCGTCAGTTCGCTCGGCTTGAGCACGAAGCTGCAGCCTGCCGCGAGCGCCGGGGCGATCTTCCAGGCGGCCTGCAGCAGCGGGTAGTTCCAGGGGGCGATCAGCGCACAGACGCCTACGGGTTCGTATTCGATCCGGCTGACCACGGTGCTGCTGCCCGCGTCGACCAGCCGTCCGGAGTCCTGGCCCGCGATTTTGCCGAAGTACTCGAAGCAGTTGGCGATGTCGTCCATGTCGATTTCGCTCTCCACCAGGCGCTTGCCGGTGTCCAGCGTTTCGGCGCGGGCAAACTCGTCCTTGCGCTCCCGCAACCTCGCCGCGACGCGCAGCAGGAAGGACCCGCGTTCCAAGGCCGGGACACCTGCCCATTCGCCGCCGTCGAACGCCGCCCTGGCGGCTGCCACGGCGCGGACAGCGTCGTAGGCGTTGGCCTCGGAGACGACGCCGGCCAGTTCGCCGTCGGCCGGACAGCGGATCTCACGGGTGCCGCCGTCGGACGCTGCACTCCAGGTGCCGCCGATGAATAGCGTTGCGGTGGTCATTTCGCTGCCTCCTGCGTTTCGAAGTCTGATTCCCAATTGTCTTTAGCCACCTGGTCTTCGACCAGGACGGTGTTGCCCGGCGCTGCACGGTTCAGGTGCAGGAATTCCAGGTGCTGTTCGTAGTGGTCCAGGACATCGGTGATGACCTGTTCCTTCGTGTAGCCCATGAGGTCGTAGCCGTGGCTGCCCTCGAGGGAGAACACTTCCATCCGGTAGTAGTGGTCGTCCGGGTCCGCCCGCCGGGTGGCGTAGGACGGCGTCTCGTACTGCACCGGGTAGATCTGGTATTTGAACGGCCGCTCCTCGCCCATGGCGAGCTGCAGGTCCGCACTGTCGATCCCGCAGGACTCCACCGTGGACACCGAAAGCACGGTCTCGGCGCCCTGGGCCTTCAGTTCCTCGCTGACCTCCCGGAGCGCCGGCACGGCCACGGTTTCGACGAACCGCGTGGTCTGCCGGCGGCCGGGATAGCTCATGGCCCGGGTGAGGCGCTGGCGCCAGCTGCGGCCGCCGCGCTGTTCGCCCGCACGGCCGGTGATGATGCCCGGCAGGCTGGCGCGGTAGCTGTCGTTGAGCGAGTTCTCCACCCGCAGCGCCTTGTACAGCCCCAGCATGATGAAAACCAGGAGCAGGGACAGCGGCAGGCCCATGACAATTGTGGCGTTCTGCAGGGTGGCCACGCCGCCCACCATCAGCATGGCGAGCGTCAACAGGCCGGTTGCCACCGCCCAGAACACGCGCATCCATTCCGGACCGTCGGCGTCCGCGTCCTTGAGGTGCGAGGTGAAGTTGGCCATCACCAGGGCTCCGGAGTCGGCGGAGGTCACGTAGAACAGCAGTCCCGTGAAGGTGGCGACGGCGGCCGTCACCGGAACGCCGGGGTACTGGGACAGCAGGCTGTAGAAGCCGCGCTCCGGGTGGCTCATCGCGGCTTCGCCGAAGGCCGCGTTGCCGTTCATGATCAGGTCGATGCTGGAATTCCCGAACACGGAAATCCACAGCAGGATGAAGAGGAACGGGACGGTCATGGTGCCGAGCACGAACTGGCGGATGGTGCGGCCGCGGGAGATGCGGGCCAGGAACAGGCCGACGAACGGCGCCCAGGCGATCCACCAGGCCCAGAAGAACAGGGTCCAGGCATTCAGCCAGTCGGTGGGCCGGTCGTACGCGAAGGTGTCCAGGGTCATGGCCGGGAAGCGGCTCATGACGTCGCCGACGTTCTGCACGATGCCGTCCAGCAGGAAGCTGGTCTTGCCGGTCACCAGCACGAACAGCATCAGGGCCACGGCCAGGATCACGTTCAGTTCGGACAGCCGCCGGATGCCCTTCTCGACGCCGGACACCACCGAGACAGTGGCCATCACCACGGACAGGGCGATCAGGCCGATCTGGACGGCGAGGTTCTCCGGGATGCCGAACATGAAGTTCAGGCCGTAGTTGAGCTGGACCACGCCGATGCCCAGCGAAGTGGCGATACCGAAGATGGTGCCGAGCAGGGCGGCGATGTCCACGGCATGCCCCAGCGGGCCCTCGATCTTCTTGCCGAAGATCGGGTACAGCGCGGAGCGGATGCTTAGCGGAAGATTGTGGCGGTAGGCGAAGTAGCCCAGCGCCAACCCCATCAGCGCGTAGAGCGCCCAGCCGGTGATGCCGTAGTGGAACAGGGTCCAGACCAGGGCCTGCCGGGCGGCCTCAGCGGTACCTCCTTCGCCCTGCGGCGGGGCAAGGTACTGGCTGACCGGTTCGGACACGGAGAAGAACATCAGGTCGATCCCGATGCCGGCGGCGAACAGCATGGCGGCCCAGGTGAACATGCCGAACTGGGGCTTGGAATGGTCCGGTCCGAGCTTGGTCTTGCCCACCCGTGACAGCGCGGCCACGATGACGAAAACCACCACGGCCGTGACAATCAGGAAGTAGTACCAGCCCATGTTGGTGGACACCCAGCCCACCATGGACCCGATGACGGCCTCGGCGTTGTCCTTGGCGAGCATGGCCCAGAGCGCGATGCCCACCACGCCCGCAGCCGAGCCGAAAAAGACGGTCTTGTTGACCCGCGTGGTGCGTTCCGGCGCGGCGTCCTGCGACGGTGACTGGTTTGGTGGTGAGGGTGCGCCAGCGGCCGGCGCTGCGCCGGGGCGCGCTGAGGAGTTGTGGCTCATTGGTCCCATTTCAGTTTTTGAGGCTGCGGTCCAGACGCCGGGTCTCCCGGCCGCGCTGTGGCGCACGGAGGCGGGGGCCAGGGGTCGTATTGAGTCTGGCTTGGCTTTCGACGGTACCAACGCGGTCCGGCGGACCCCCAAGTTTTATGAGACTACTCACGCGTTTGGTGCCGTTTGCGGCCGTTTGTGGGAGTTTGCTACGCCGGGTAGACGGCTACCGCTGCCGCCTTGATCACGAAGTAGACGGTCATTCCCGGTGCCAGTCCCAGGTCTGCGGAGGCGGCCGGAGTGATATCGGCCGACATCCCGTCGGCCCGCACCCGGATCTGGTCGCCGTGCTGCTCCAGGTCGGTGACAGCGACGGCGAACGAGTTCCGCGGACTGCCGTGCGCGTCCGTCAGGAACACGGAAACGGCCGACGGCGGGAAGGCCGCCACGCCGGGCTGACCGGCGGGACCGGCGGGCCAGGCATCGTCCGGGAGGGCTTCCTCGTCCCGGTGACCGGCCACCTCCATGCCCTCCGCGGTCCGGAGCCCTGTGGCGGTAAGGGTCCCGGAAATGAGGTTGAGCCCGGCCAGCCCGGCGGCGAACCGGCTCCGGGGCCGCTGCAGGACCTGCCGGGTGGGCCCTTCCTCGGCGATCCTGCCCCCTTCGAGCACGATCACCCGGTCGGCCAGCATCAGGGCGTCCAGGACGTCGTGGGTGATGATGATGGCGCGGCGCCCGGCCAGGACCTTTTTCAGGAGCCTGCGGAGCAGCGGCGCGGCGTGGATGTCCAGGGCGGCCATGGGCTCGTCCAGCAGCAGTACTTCGGGGTTGGCCGCGAGCGCCCGCGCGACGGCCACGCGCTGGGCCTGGCCGCCGGAGAGCTCGGCGGGGCGGCGGGCTTCGAGGTCCGCCGCATCCACCGCGGCCAGCCATTTCCGGGCCGACTCCCGCGCCGCTTTCCTTGCCGTCCCGGCGCTGCGGGGCCCGAAGGCCACGTTTTCCAAGGCGCTGAGGTGCGGGAACAGCAGTGGTTCCTGCGCGAGCAGGGCCGTGCCGCGGTGGTGCGGTGCAGTCCAGGCGGTGGCGCCGCCGTCGAGGTTGAACAGCACTTTGCCGTCGATTTCGGCGCGGCCGGCATCCGGCCGCAGCAGCCCGGCGATGATGTTGAGGAGGGTCGATTTCCCGGCCCCGTTGGGGCCGAGAACCGCAACGGTTTCGCCCGGCGCGAGGCTCAGTCCGACGTCGAATCCGCGGGCACGCACGGTTGCCTGCAGGTGGAAGCTCACCGGGCACCGCCCAGACTTCCATCGTCCGGCCGGCCGGTGTCCAGCCTGCCGGCGGTGCTGTCTGCCGGCGAACTGCGTTGGCTCTGCTGAGCCGGGCGCCGGTAAGTCAGTCCCACCACTGTCACGGCGACAGCCACCAGGACGAGCGAAAGCGCGACGGCGGCATCGGCGTCCGTCTCCCGCTGCAGGTAGATTTCCAGCGGCAGCGTCCGCGTCACCCCCTGCAGGCTCCCGGCGAAGGTGAGCGTCGCACCGAATTCGCCCAGGCTCCGGGCGAAGGACAACACGGCGCCGGACGCCAGGCCGGGCAACACCAGCGGCACGGTGACGCGGCGCAGCACGGTGGTGGGGCGGGCACCGAGTGTGGCCGCCACAGCCTCGTATCGTCCGCCGGCCGTGCGCAGTGCGCCTTCCAAACTCACCACCAGGAACGGCAACGCCACGAAGGTCTGCGCGAGCACCACCGCCGTCGTCGAAAACGCAATTTGGATCCCGGCAGCCTCAAGGCTGCGCCCCAGCAGGCCCTGGCGGCCGAAGGTGTACAGGAGCGCGATGCCGCCCACCACCGGCGGCAGCACCAGTGGCAGCAGCACGAAGGCGCGCAGCAGCCGCTGGCCCCGGAAGCTCGAGCGGGCCAGCACCAGGGCAAGCGGAACGCCGAAAACGATGCACAAGACGGTGCTCGCGGCCGAGGTCCGCAGGCTGAGCGCAAGGGCCGTCAGGGAGGATTCGGACGTGACCAGCGGGATGAACTGGGGCCAGTTGACCCTGGCAGCCATCGCGGCCAGCGGCAGGAGAACGAACAGTCCGCCTGCCGCTGCGATGGCATAGATCCAGCGCGGGATGCCGTGGTAACCGCTCACGTTGGCTCGGTCCATCCTTAGGGAGCCCCGAAGCCCGCGTCGGCGAGGGTCTTCCTGCCGTCGGCGCTGGCCACCATGGCGACGAACGCTGCGGCCAGTTGCTTGTTCCTGCTGGCGCCTACGGTGGCGATGGGATAGGTGTTGACGGCCTTGCCGGCTTCCGCGAACGGGATTCCCTTCGCCTTGGTGCCGGCGGCCTTGACGTCGGTGACGTACACCAGGCCGGCATCGGCCTCACCCGACGTCACTTTGCCCAGGACGTCGGTGACGGATGATTCTTCACTGACCGGGGCAATCGTGACGCCGGCAGCCTTTTCAACGGCGTCCGCCGCGGCACCGCACGGGACCTGGCCCGCGCAGACCACCACTTTGACGCCGGGCCTGGCCAGGTCCGCGAAGGAACCGATCGACGCCGGGTTGGACGGCGGGACCGCTATCTGCAGGACATTGGTGGCGAAGTTCGTCGCCGCGCCGTCGAGGAGTCCCGCGTCGGCGAGCTTGGCCATGTTCGTGGTGTCTGCGGAGGCAAACACGTCAGCGGGCGCACCCTGGCTGATCTGCGTGGCCAGGTCCGAGGAACCGGCGAAGCTGAGTGTCACCTTGGTGCCCGGGTTCTTCTTCTCAAACTCGTCCGCGAGCGTTGTGAAGGTGGCTTTGAGCGAAGCTGCCGCAAAAACGGTGATGGTCCCGGAAAGCTGCCCGGCCGTGTCCGAGGATGCGCCGGCCGCAGGGCCGGCCGACGTCGACGCTGACGGAGCGCAAGCGGCAAGGCCTGCGGTGAGCGCCGCCGCTGTCAGCAGTGCTGCAACGCGCGGTTTCCTGGTGTTCACACGATGCTCTTTCCCTGCGGCGTTTCAATGATCACGGTGGTGGCCTTGACCACGGCCGTGGCCACGGAACCGAGCTCCAGGCCGAGCTCGCGGACAGCTTCGCTGCTCATCAGGGACACGACGCGGAATGGCCCGCACTGCAGTTCCACCTGGGCCATGACCTTGTCTGCGGTGATTCCCGTGACCAGGCCGACGAAACGGTTCCGTGCGGAACTGCCCACCCGGGTGGGGTCATCCGGCAGCTGCGCCTGCTCGCGGGCCAGGGATGCCAGCTCGAACCCGTCCACGGCCAGGCGGCCGGATTCGTCCTTCACCGGGGTGAGGCTTCCGTTCTCGGTCCAGCGCCGGACGGTATCGTCGCTGACACCGAGGAACCGGGCTGCTTCCGCAATGCGTATGGTGGGCATTTGTCCAGCCTATTACCTCATATGCGGTTATGAAAGCATTATTCATCCGCATATCCGGTCCCGTGCCTCGGTGAGCACTCTACCGCAAATCTCAGCCGTAGCCCGCCGATACCGGCCGCAGTACGATTTTTCCTGGGGGCGAAGCCGCCAGCGCCGAGGAGCGTTGCCATGAAATGGATCAAGCCTGACAGTCCGGACTATGACGAATCCCGGAAGCTTTTCAACGCAATGATCGACCGGCGGCCGGCCGTCATTGCCCAATGCGGCACCCCCGCCGACGTTGCCCGGGCCCTCCAGCACGCGCGCGACAACGAACTGCCCGTGGCCGTCCGCGCGGGCGGCCACTCCGTGGCCGGGATGTCCATGAACGACGGCGGCCTGGTGGTGGACGTCCGCCCCATGAAATCGGTCAGGGTGGATCCGGAAAGCCGCACGGTCACCGCCGGAGCGGGCCTCACCTGCGGTGAGTTCGACCGCGCAACACAGGAGCACGGCCTGGCCCTGACGGGCGGCCGCGTCTCCACCACCGGGCTCGCCGGCTTCACGCTGGGCGGCGGCTCCGGCTGGCTGGAGCGGGCCTTCGGCTTTGCCTGCGACGACCTGGTCTCGGTGGACCTGGTTACTGCCGGCGGCGACCAGGTGACCGCCAGCGCACGGGAGAACCCGGAACTGTTCTGGGCCTTGCACGGCGGCGGCGGCAACTTCGGCGTGGCCACGTCCTTCACGTTCGGGCTCCACGAACTGGGCCCGAAGGTCCATGCCGGCATTATGCTCTGGCCGGGGGATGCAGCCACCGACGTCAGCCGCGGCTTCCGGGAACTTGCCCTGGCGGCACCCAACGAGGAATGTGCCACCCTCATCTATCTGACAGCCCCGCCTGAGCCGTTTGTTCCCGCGGAGATGGTGGGAAAGATGGCTGTTGCCGTGGTGTACATCTATGCCGGGGACGCCGGCGAAGGCGCGGAGAGGGCCAAGCCGTACCGCGCGCTCGACCCGGCGGTGGATCTTCTGGGAGACACCAATTACGCCGACTTCCAGTGCTCGCTGGACGATCCCCCGGGCATGTACAACTACTGGAGCGCCGACTACCACAATGAGCTTTCCGACGACGCCCTGGACGTCATCATCGATTCTGCGCGTAGGCTGCCCGGCCAGCACTCACAGCAGCTGATCGCACACTGGGGAGGTGCGGTGGGCGGACCGGCCGCGGCAGCCACACCGCTGCTGAACCGCAACGCCAGCTGGGTCAGCCACCCGTTCGGGCTGGGTGAAACACCGGAGGAGGGCGAGGAAGCCAGGGCGTGGGTGAAGCATTTCCGCCACGACATCGCGCCGTATGCCACCGGCGGGGTGTGGCTGAACTTCATCGGCGACGAAGGCCAGGCGCGCGTACGCGCGGCCTTCGGGAATGAGAACTTCGACCGGCTGTCCCGGGTGAAACGCGACTTCGACCCGGACAACGTGTTCCGCGGCAACCAGAACATTCCGCCCGCCCCGGAGTAGGGCGTGCCGGCTGCCGGGTATTAGGCGGTTTTCTCCAGGGTTCCCGGCTGGACGTTTTCGCGTTCCTCAAGGGCTCCGGTCACTGAGGCCGTGAGGCTGTTGGCGATGTGGGTGCGTGCGAGGTTGGCGGCGCCGGTCCGTCGGGAGGCTGAAACACGGGACTCTGCCGCGCTGAAGCAGGTGTCCCACCCTCGGCACTAGAATTTCCCCCATGGCCGTCTACCTGGATCCGCCGCTCTGGCCAGCCCACGGAACCCACTTTTCGCACCTGATCTCGGACACCTCCCTCGATGAGCTGCACCGCTTCGCGGAGGCCGCCGGCATTCCGGAGCGCGCGTTCGACGGCGACCACTACGACGTCTCCGAGGCCAGGTACGACTCCCTGGTGGAGGCCGGTGCCATCCCCGTGGAGGCCAGGATCCTGGTCCGCAAGCTGATTGCCTGCGGACTCCGCATCCCCGCCCGCCAGCGTGGCAAGGCCCTCAAGGTGCCGCTCCTGAACCGCTGGAACGCCGTGCTGCCCGGCCACGACGCCCTGTTCCTGGACCTGCTGGACCGCTGGGGCGAGGAACACCGGAAGTACCACGGCCGCACCCACCTGCTGTCCGTCCTGGAGGCCCTGGACCTGCTCACTGAACCGGCTGACCCGCCACGCACCGTGGTTCTCGCCGCCTGGTTCCACGACGCCGTCTACCGCGGGATCGCCGGACAGGACGAGGAGGAATCGGCGCGGCTGGCCGAGGACAGGCTCCTGCACGCCGGACTTACCGAGGATGAGGCGTACGAGGTGGGGCGGCTGGTCCGTCTCACTGCGGACCACCGCCCGGTGCCGGGAGACGACGACGGCGCCCTCCTGTGCGACGCGGACCTGTCGGTTCTCGGCGGCGAACCCAAGGCGTACGGCCGCTACCTCAGCGCCGTCCGGGAAGACTTCGCGCACATCGGCGACGCCGACTTCGCGGCGGGACGCGCCGCCGTCGTGCGCCACCTGCTGGATCTGGACCCGCTGTTCAACACGGCCCGCGGCCGTGAGCTCTGGCTTGACTCCGCCCGGCGAAACCTGGCGGGCGAGCTCGCGTGAGCGAGGTTCAGGCCGCGCACCGGCAACTGCCGTTTACCGTCCGCTTCGAGTGGGGCCACAACGGCGCCATAGCCGTAGCGCCGGGAGCCGAACTGGCCGTGGTGGTGGATGTCCTGTGTTTCACCACCTGTGTGAGCGTCGCCGTGGACCGCGGCGCCGACGTGTTCCCCTATCGCTGGAAAGACGGCACCGCCGCTGATTTCGCCGCGGAGCAGGACGCGGTTCTCGCCGACAGGCGCGGCGGGAGCGGGGTGAGCCTCTCCCCTGCCAGCCTGCGCTCCGCGCCGGCTCTGGACAGGGTGGTGCTTCCCTCGCCCAACGGCTCCGCCCTGGCCCACTCCCTGGCGGGTACCGTACCGCGGGTGGCCGCGGTGTGCCTCCGCAACGCCCGCGCCACCGCCGAGTGGGCGGCCCGGAACCTTCCGCCCGCAGCGGTGATCGCCGTCATCGCGGCCGGCGAAAAATGGCCCGACGGCGGACTCCGGCCCGCGCTGGAGGACGAGTTGGGAGCGGGGGCCTTCCTGGCCGCGCTGCCAGAGCACCGCCGGAACTGGTTCTCCCCGGAGGCGCAGGGGGCGATGGACGCGTTCACCGCTGCGGAGCCACGCCTTGGTGGCACGCTGCTGGAATCCTCCAGCGGACGGGAGCTCGTTTTCGGCGGCTACCAGGAGGACGTGGAGATCGCTGCTGAACTCAACGGGAGCGCCGCCGTCGCGCTTCTCGACGGCGGCGCGTTCCGCCGGGCTTAGCGGTAGCTGGTGACGAAGGGCCGGTCGGAGGGCACAATCTGCTTGCCGAGCGGCATCAGCGAAACCGGGATGAGCTTCAGGTTGGCGATCGCCAGCGGGATCCCGATGATCGTGATGGCCATGGCGAACGCGGTCACCACGTGGCCGATGGCGATCCAGATGCCTGCAACCACCAGCCAGATCACGTTGCCCAGCAGCGAGAACACGCCGTTGCCGCCCGGCTTGTCCACCACCATGCGGCCGAAGGGCCACAGCGTGTAGGACGCAATCCGGAAGGACGCGATGCCCCAGGGGATGGTCACAATGAGCAGGCAGCAGATGATCCCCGCGAAGAAGTACCCGAGCGCCAGCCAGAGTCCGCCGCAGACCAGCCAAATGATGTTGAGCAATGTCTTCATACAGCCATTGTCCACCGCGGGCGAGTGATCGGGAGTAGGGGACTGCCCTGAACGGGCCCTGAATCCCGGGTCCGCAGCGTCAGCCGATGATCGGCCGCTCTTCGGGCAGGTGGTAGAGCCGCGGATGCGCAGACAGGGCCAGGGCAGAGGCAACGGTAATGGTCCCGATCCGGCCGATGAACATCAGCGCCATCAGGACCCACTCCGCGCTGGCCGGCAGGTGGTAGGTGATGCCGGTGCTCACGCCCACTGTGGCGAAGGCGGAAATGGATTCGAAGAGCACCTTTTCGAGGCTGTAGTCGGTGAACATCAGGAGCAGGAGCGTTCCCGCGATGACCGCGGCAACCCCCAGCAAGGCAACCGAAAGCGCCTGGCGCTGTGCCGAGGAACTGATGGACCGGTGGGCGATGGTGACCTGCTCACGGCCCCGCACCTCGTTCCAAATGGCGAATCCCAGGATCAGGAAGGTGGTGATCTTGATACCGCCCGCGGTCCCGGCGCTCCCGCCGCCGATAAACATGAGGATGTTGGTGACCATTAGGGTTTCCGGCGTGGCGGCCCCGTAATCGATGCTGTTGAAGCCGGCCGTGCGCGGAAACACACTGCCGGCCAGCGCCCCGAGGAACTTTCCGCCGGTGCTGAGCGACCCCAGGGTTTCGGGCCGGTTCCATTCGAAGGCGGCGAAGAGCACGAAGCCGGCGGCGAGCAGCATGAGGGTGCCGTAGACGGTAAGCCGCACATGGACCGTCCACTCCTTGAACCGGAACCCGCCTCCCATCAAGGCGATGATGACCGGGAAGCCCAGGCCGCCGGCCACCACTGCCGCGCAGATCGGGATGATGATCCACGGGTCTTCAGCGAGCCCGACGAGGTTGTCGCTGTAGAGCGAAAAGCCTGCGTTGTTAAAGGCGGATACCGCGTGGAAGATGCCGTGCCACAGTGCCGTGGCCGGGTTGGCGTCATACGCGAACCAGAAGCGGAGCGTCAGGACCGCCGCCGTGCTGCCCTCGATGGCTGCCATGATTTTGGCGACCCGAACCAGCACCGACCGCACATCGCCGAAGTTCAGGGTGTGCGTTTCGGACTGCGCCACGAGCTGCCCGCGGAGGCCGAGGTTCTTGCGGACCAGCAGTGCGAGCAGGGTTGCCAGCGTCATGATGCCGAAGCCGCCCACCTGGATCAGCCCGAGGATGACCGCCTGGCCAAAGGGCGTCCAGAACGTGGCGGTGTCCACAGTTATCAGCCCTGTCACGCAGACGGCGGAAACCGAGGTGAACAGGGCGGGCATAGCGGTGTCGGAATCCGTGGGGTAATGCGAGGCGGGAAGCAGGAGCAGCCCGGCTCCCAGCATGATCACGGCAAGAAATGCCACCGGCACCGACCTGACCGGGTGCAGTAGCAGGCGCCTGATGCGGCTGTCGCCGGGCCGGATGTCTGTGCCCGCTTTTGCCGACCCGCTCAGCTGTGCCGCCATTGGAAATCCTCTCATCGGCGGGCATGCAAAGTGCTTCAGGCGCCGTGCCTCTATAACGTGCCTGTTGTTCGACGCATCACGGAGCGTAGCACCGCCCGGTTCCGGCTTAACCCGGTCTTTACGAAATCCTTACGCTGCCCCGTCACGGCGTCACGCCGGCCCGGGCGCATACTGTTGGCAGCGTCCCGGCGAAGGGCTAACGTCACAGCAAGGGACGGTCCGCAGAAGGAGGCGCAGCGTGACCATTGTTGACAATGCCGTCTATGTAAATGGCCGCCGGACCACCGACCCGGAAGGACTTGAGGAGACGTACTTCCTGCTGCGGCAGCGTGAGGGGATGGCCTGGATCGGGCTGTACCGGCCGGACTCGCAGGAACTGCGTTCCGTGGCGGACGAGTTCGAACTCAGCCACCTCGCGGTGGAGGACGCCCTGACCGGGCACCAGCGGGCCAAACTTGAGCACTACGGCGAAACCCTGTTCCTGGTGCTTCGCCCGGCGCGCTATCTCGACGACGTCGAAAAGGTCGAGTTCGGCGAAATCCACGTCTTCGTGGGCACAGACTTTGTGGTCACCGTCCGCCACGCCGAGTCACCGGACCTTGCCCGGGTCCGCCGCAGGATGGAATCGCAGCCCGAGTTCCTGGCACTGGGGCCGGACGCCGTGCTGTACGCCATCCTGGACCAGGTGGTGGATGAATATGAGCCGGTGGCCGCCGGGCTGGAAAACGACATTGACGAAATCGAGGATGACCTCTTCGGCGGCGACCCCGACGTGTCACGCCGGATATACGAACTTTCCCGCCAGGTCATTATGTTCCAGCGCGGCACCAGTCCCCTGGCGGGAATCCTGCAGGCCCTGCTCACCGGCACACCCGAGCATCGGCCCGGCCCCGAACTGCAGGACCACCTGCGCGACGTCCTGGACCACGTCCTGCGCCTTGGCGAGCGGACCGCTTCCTTCAGGGCCCTGCTACAGAACGCGCTCACGGTCAACGCGGCGCTGGTGGCACAGCGGCAGAACGATGAGATGAGGCGCCTCACGGAATCCAGCTTCGCGCAGAGCGAGCAGGTCAAACGAATCTCCTCGTGGGCTGCCATCCTCTTCGCTCCAACCCTGGTGGGCACCATTTACGGGATGAATTTCCGCACCATGCCCGAGTTGGACTGGGTCTTTGGCTACCCCATGGCGCTGGGCCTGATGGCGGTCATGGGCGTGATCCTGTATGCAGCCTTCCGGCACAACAAATGGATCTGACGGCGCTCGGGGCGGCCCTGGCTGATGTAGCAGGCAGGGCCCGCGTTCCGGGGATGTCCCTGGCGGTCGTATCGCGGGACCGCGTGCTGTATTCGGGCGGGACAGGGTATGCGGATGTGTCATCACTGACGCCGGCAACTGCGGGCACGGCGTATCCGTGGTTTTCGATGACGAAACCGGTGACAGCCACTGCCGCCCACCGGCTGTCCGATGAGGGTCGCCTGGACCTGCACGCACCAGTCCACGAGTACCTGCCCTGGCTGCGCGCCCCCGGCCCGGTCCAGCCCACCGTATGGCAACTGCTCAGCCATTCGGCGGGGTTGGGCAATCCGCTGCCCGTGAGGTGGATTCACCCGGCGGACACGCCGGGGCCGGACCAGGAACGGATGCTGCGGCAACTGATGGCCCGGCGCAGGCCGTTCCGCTACCGGGTGGGAGGCACAGGACACTATTCCAACGTCGGCTACCTTGTGGCGGCGCAGATCATCGGCCAGGTCTCCGGCGAGCCGTTCACTAGCTATGTCCAACGCGAGATCCTCACCCGGCTGGGAATGGATTCAACCGGTTTTTCGTATCCGCCAGGGCGTCAGGCGGCCACCGGTTATGTTCGGCTCCCCCGCCCGCTCGCACCGGCGCTGGCACGGATCCTCCCGCCCGGAACGCTGGGGCCACGGCACGGCGACTATTCTTCGCTGAACCCGTTCCTGGTTGACGGCGCAGGCTACGGGGGCCTGGTGGGAACCGTGCTGGACGCGGCCGAGTTTGCGCGGCTGCACCTCAACGACGGCCTGGTCCCGGCTTCCCGAACCACGGCATCCGGAACCACGGTGTCCGGGGCTGCCGGCGGCCCGGGCGGGAACCGCATCCTGCAGGACTCCACGGCCCGGGCAATGCGCGAAATCCAGGTCCGGGGAAAGGGGTTTGACCACTCCGCAGGCTGGTTCCGGAAACACTCCCACGGGCCGCACGGATCCTACGTGGAGCACTTCGGCACGGGGCTGGGGTTTTGGAACATCATGCGCCTTTACCCGGAACGGGGCAGGGCAGTCGTGCTCATGTCCAACAGTTCCACGAGCTACGACTACGCCACCCTGTTTTCCTTGGTCCTCCGCATACCTTGGACCTGAGCCGGTCCGGACCTGGGCCGCCGCGGCCGCCCGGCTTGCGCCGGACGGCCACGGGATTCCGGTCTAGCTCTGCTTGACCAGGGCCGCCTCCACGTTGATCTTGACCTTGTCACTGACCAGCAGCCCGCCGGCTTCGAGGGCCGCGTTCCACGTCAGCCCGAACTCCTTGCGGCTGATTTCGGCCTCGGCGCTGAATCCCGCCCTGGTGGCACCGAACGGATCGACAGCCACGCCGGTGAATTCCACCTCGAGTTCCACGGGCTTGGTGATGCCGCGGATGGTGAGGTCACCGGTGACGGTGTAGTCCTCGCCGTCGCCTTCGATGCCGGTGGCCCGGAAAGTCATCTCGGGGAACTGCTCGACGTCGAAGAAGTCCGCCCCGCGCACATGGGCATCACGGTTGGCATCGCCGGAGTCGAAGCTTGCCGTCTTGACGGTGGCGTGCAGGCTGGACGCAGCCAGGGACGTGCCCACGTGCGCTTCGGCCGAGGCGTCGGTGAAGCGGCCGCGGACCTTGCTGATGCCGGCATGGCGGACCGTGAACCCGATTTCGCTGTGGGACATGTCGAGTGTCCAGATGCCGGGGGTAATACCTTGGGGCAGAGTCACAACGGGTCTCCTTTGACTCGGGTGGCGGGCGTGGCCGCCGGGTTCTTCGGGGTGCTCCCCAGCTGAATGCTAGCGAACACCCTCAGCCGCGGCTAGCCTCGGCACCGGACGCCCCCGCCGCAGGCAGAGCCGCGGCCGGGGACCACTTGGGTTGCCAGCCGATGGCGGGGGCGATGTGGCGGGCAACAGTGCCGAGGAGTTTGGCGTTGAAGTCCACGCCCAGCTGGTTGGGGACGGTGAGGAGCAACGTGTCGGCAGCCTGCACCGCGGCGTCTGCCGCAAGTTCCCCGGCGATCGCCTCAGGCTCGCCCACGTAGCTCTTCCCGAACCTTGCCACGAGCCCGTCGATGATGCCCACCTGGTCCCGCTTTTCCCGTAGGGCGCTGAGCCCGAAGTACCGGCGGTCCTCCTCGTCCACGATCGGCAGCACGCTGCGGCTGACCGAAACCCGCGGCGTGTGCTGGTGGCCTGCGCCGGCCCAGGCGGCACGGAACATGCTGATCTGCTCCGCCTGCAGCTCGTCGAAGGGCACGCCTGTGTCTTCGGTCAGCAGCGTGGAGCTCATCAGGTTCATCCCCTGCTCCGCGGTCCACACCGCGGTGGCGCGGGATCCGGCACCCCACCAGATCCGGCGGGCAAGATCGGGCGAGTTCGGCTGGACCGGGAGCTTGCCGGGTCCGCCGCCGTAGCGCGGATCCCCTTCGGCCACCCCGGCGCCGGTGATGGCGTGGCGGAACACCGCGGTGTGCCGGCGTGCCATGTCTGCCGGGCTCTCGCCGTCGGCCGGAACATGACCGAACACCGCGGCTCCGTCCCGGGCCGGTTCGGGCGAACCGCGGCTGACACCCAGCTGCAGCCTCCCGCCGCTGATCAGGTCAGTGGCGGAGGCTTCCTCGGCCATGTACAGCGGGTTCTCGTACCGCATGTCGATGACGCCGGTGCCCATTTCGATCCTGCTGGTGCGCGCGGCGATGGCGGCCAGGAGCGGGAACGGGGACGCCTGTTGCCGGGCAAAGTGGTGCACCCGGAAGAATGCGCCGTCGATCCCCAGTTCCTCAGCTGCCACGGCGAGGTCGATACCCTGCAGCAGCGCATCCCGGGCCGTGCGGGTACGGGACCCCTCAACGTTGCCCCAGTGGCCGAAGGAAAGAAATCCGATGCGCTTCATGACTGCGGCAACAAGAACCGTGCGCTATCCATTCCGGCTGAGGCCGTGTACTCCGTCGGGACGGCGCTAAGCCTTCGCCGCCAGCACGAACGCCCGGATCTTCGCCAGGTCCTTCACCCCGCGGGAACTTTCGACGCCGGAGGAGACATCCACTCCCCACGCACCGGCTTCCTTCGCGGCCCGGGCGACGTTAGCGGGGTCGAGGCCCCCTGCCAGCAGCCAGTTCCGGCCGGCCAGCCCTTTTGCCTGCACCGAGGCGTAGTCCCAGGCCTCGCCGGAGCCCGGAACAGCGGCGTCGATCAGCAGCAGTTCCTCGCCCCAGCTGCCGAATGCTTCCGGGGAGGCACCCATGGTGACGGCCCTGATCACCTTCATGCCGGCGTCGTGCGCTGCCTTGACGTCCTGCGGGGTGCGGTCCCCATGGAGCTGGATCCAGTCCAGGCCGGCGTCGCGGGCGACGGCGATGGCGTCCGCCACGGCCTCGTGGCGGAATACGCCCACGGCCGGGGTGCCGGCCGGAACGTCGGCAAGAAGCTCCCGCGCCCGGGCGGGAGTGACCTCGCGCGGACTCCTGGTCAGGACAAAGCCGACGGCGTCCGCACCGGCGCCGGCCGCTTCCCGGACCGACTCGGGCGTACTCAGCCCGCACACCTTGACGAACATCCCTGGCTCCTCCTGCCGTGTTTCCTCCACCTGACGTTAGCAAGCCTGCGAAGCGCTCACCGACACCTCTTCACCGGCGCCGCTGCGGGCCCGGCCCGGCGTCAGGCCGCTAGGCTGGTCCGATGGAGATCATCCGCTATGCCGAACTCAGGGCCGAACCGTGGCGCAACAAAGGCGGTGTCACCCGCGAACTGGCCAGCCATCCGAAGGCCGCCTCCGCCCAGGACGGCGCGTGGGACTGGCGGGTGAGCATCGCCGAGGTGTCCAAGGCCGGCGCGTTCTCTTCTTTTCCTGGCATGGACCGAGTGCTCACGGTGATCGAAGGCGAACTCCTCCTGCTGACGGTAGACGGCACCGAACACCCGCTGGAGAAGTACCGGCCGTTCCGGTTCTCCGGCGACGCCGACACCGCCAGCGCACTGCCCACGGGCGACATCCGCGACCTCAATGTGATTACCCGTAACGGGGCGTTCAAGGGGTACACGTCCATCATCGAGCTCTCCAAGAAGCGCGCCCACCCCGTCTTCGAAGGCCAGCTGGGCATCCTGCTGCAGGGCCAGGCCACTGTCACCCCCGGCATCGCCGGCGTCGGGGACACCCCGGGCGACGGCGAAGCACCAGAAGCAGCCCGGGCATCAGGCGAGCCGGAGACGCTGGGCCGCTATGACGCCGTCGTCGGTTCCGACTCCAATACGCCGGAAATCCTGGGCCGGGGCTTCCTTGCAGTCGTGTCGATAGACCGCGTTACCGCCTAGCCCGGCTACAGGCTGGCGGCCGACGCCTGCAGGTCCTCCCGCGCTGCCGGCCGCCCGTTCGGGGTAAGCGCAGCGGCGATCACCACCGAGCTGGCCGAGGCCCAGGCCTGCGGGCGGCAGCTCGCGGGGAACGGCACGGGGGTGCGCATGGTGTCCGAGCCGTGGCCGCCAAAGAGCTCCGGCAGCCGCCAGTCGTTGGCTTCGGCCACGTGCAACAGCCCGGCGGCGAGCTGCGCAGCTTCATCCGGGTATCCGTCCGCCAGCATGCCGCTGATGATCAGGGCCGTGTCGTGGCTCCAGACGGCGCCCGCGTGGTACCGGGTGGGCCAGTAGCCGCCATTGGTGGTGGACAGCGTCCGGACGCCGTAGCCGGAGAACATGGTGGGGTCCATGACGCGGCGCACGACGATCCGCTGTTCCTCCTCATTGAGGATTCCGGTGCCGAGTAAGTGCCCCATGTTGGAGGTCACGCCGTCCACCGGGCGCTTGTCGGCATCAAGGGCGAGCGCCGGGTAGGGACCCAGTTCGTCCTCGCACCAGAACTGCGCCCGGAAGCGCTCGGCCATGCCTGCCGCGTAGTCGCGCCATTCCTGCGCCCCGGGACGTCCGAAGGCGTCCAGGATTTCCGCACCCACCACGGCGGCCTCGTAAGCATAGGCCTGGACCTCTGCGAGCGCGATGGGCCCCTTCGCCAGTGAGCCGTCGTGCCAGCGGATGGCGTCGCCGGAGTCCTTCCAGCCCTGGTTCACCAGGCCCTGGCCGGAGGCGTCGAGGTATTCCAGGAAGCCGTCCCCATCCAGGTCGCCATGGTCCCGGAGCCATTCGAGGGCGTCCTGGAGGTTGGGCAGGAGTTCCTCCACCTCGGCATCCGGCATGCCGGCTTTCCAGGCGTCGTGCAGGAGGCAGATCCACAGCGGCGTGGCGTCAATGGTTCCGTAGTACACCGGCGGCAGGCGCAGGGCCTGACCGCTCTCGGCCATGGTCAGGACGGTCCTGCGGACCTCGTGCAGGATCTTGCCGGGCTGGACGGCCGTGGTGTGGTCCGTCTCGGTGCCCTGCCGGCCGGCGAGCGCACGGAGGGTTCCGCCGGCGATGGCCGTGTTGATGGGCAGCAGCATGCGCGCCGCGATGATGGAGTCGCGCCCGAACATGGTGAAGAACCACGGGGCACCGGCCGCCAGGAACGTGTCACGCGGATGCGAGTAGTGCGCCAGGCGCAGGCTGTTGAGGTCGCTGACGGACCGTTCCAGGAGCCTGCTGAGCCGCGGGTCGTTTGAGGCCGGAGCCACGATGGGTTCCCCGTCCGCGGCGAGCATCGGGGAGTCCTCGTCCGTCAGGTCCACTGCCCAGGCCAGCTCCACTGGCACCCCGGGAAACACCTGCACGGCCCAGTCGATGGTCACCGTGTTGCCATTGACGCCGACGGTTCCGTTGCCCGCCGTCAGCGCCAGGGTGGTGTCCTGGTCCCGCCAGGACCAGGTGGTCCCCTGCGGCTCCACCGGGGCGCCGCCACGCGCGCCCTGCTTGATGTCTTCCATCGTGGTGTTGTCCGCGCCAAGGGTCAGCCGGACCGTCAGCGACACCGGCTCCCGCATGGCCGACTCAAGACGCAGCGTCTCAGCCACCCGGCCGGAGCAACCGGTGAGGCTCTCGGTGTCCGCGCCGGGACGGATACGGCCGGATTGGGCCGAACGCGTACGCACCAGGGAGAGCAAAGGGTCCGCCACTTCGGCGTCCGCGCGCACAAAATAGATGTAGTCGGTTTCCTTGGAGGAACGCAGCTGGGTGGACACCCATTCAGGCTCCCGCCCGTCCACCGTGACGACTGCGGTGTTGAGCACACGGTCATCACCGCAGTAAATACCCTGCGCGCCGATATGCCGGACCTGCCCATGGGCGTCGGACCAGGCCTGGATGGGAGCGCTGAAAACGCCCGAGAGATTGTGCAGGTATGGCTGTTCAGAGGCCACGGTGAAACAACTCCTGTGCTGCTGGGTTTCGGGGGCGGAGGCTGGCGTCCGCATTACCGGGCGTGAACCTGGCCGCACGAATTTGATCGATCAAATTTGTGCGGTTAAATCGTCTCACACGTTAGTGTGGGAAGGAAAAGTCCGCCGTGGCGCGGCAACGCCGGGACGCCCGCCGGCCACCGGCCACCGGCCGCATTTAGCCACTCAGTACCCGCGTCCTAAGGAGACCCGCTTGCCCCGGCCCACCCTCGCCAGCCTGGCTGGCGAACTTGCCGTGTCGCGGCAGACCATCTCGAATGTGCTGAACGCCCCGCACAAGGTCAGGCCCGCCACCCGGGAACGCGTCCAGGCCGCCATCGCCGCGGCCGGCTACCGGCCCAGCGCCGCGGCCCGCCAACTGCGGACCCGGCGTTCCATGAACCTCGGCATGCGGCTCCTTCCCGCCACGAACGGCATCAACGGTGCCGTCCTGGACCGCTTCCTGCATGCGCTCACGGAAGCGTCCCAGTCGGCCGGCTACCGGCTCACGCTCTTCTGCGCCGACTCGGACCGGGACGAAATACGACAATACGGGCAACTTCTGGACGTTGCCGGTCTGGACGGATTCATCCTGACCTCCAGCACCCCCGACGACCCCCGGACCCGGTGGCTGCAGGAACGCGGCACGCCTTTCGCCGTTTTCGGCCGGCCCTGGGATGCCGCCGGGCACCCCGCAGCGGCGGACCACCCCTGGGTGGATGTGGACGGGGCAGCCGGAACGGAAGCGGCCGTGCAGATGCTGCTGGCGCAGGGCCACTCGCGGATCGGATTCCTGGGCTGGTTCACGGGCGATCCGGTGGGTGCGGACCGCCGCCGGGGCTGGGAGCGCGCCATGACCGCGGCAGGGCGGGGCCAGGATGTGCCGGGACTCAGCGCGGAAGCGGAGGACA
The DNA here is from genome assembly GCF_017833075.1 of Arthrobacter sp. PvP103. Classification (NCBI taxonomy): domain Bacteria; kingdom Bacillati; phylum Actinomycetota; class Actinomycetes; order Micrococcales; family Micrococcaceae; genus Arthrobacter; species Arthrobacter sp. PvP103. The sequence continues at coordinate 1,999,703 of NZ_JAFIBQ010000001.1, forward strand.
CCGTTGCCGGCGGCGCGTCCGGAGCGGGCCTGCTGGCATCTAGGGGCGCCACGGCCATGGTCTGTTCCAGCGACTCCCTGGCGCTGGGAGCCATGGAGAAACTCCGGGAATCACGGCGTGGCGGGTCCTCTTCCGGGCAGGCTGCCGGCAGGGGCGCCCGGCCGGGTGCCGGGCCGGACGGCCCCAGCGGCCGGACCGCCGTCGTGGGCTTCGACAACACTCCCGTGGCTGCGGCACTGGGTCTCTCCAGCGTCGCCCAGCCCGTGGAGGAGGCGGCGCGCCACATCATCCGCGTGCTGGCTTACGAGTTGGCGGGAAGCGGATCTCTTGCCGGTTCGGGCACCGGCCGAACCGCCGGCGGGGCCCTCACTGCAGCTCCCGCCCCGCCGGAAAGGCAGCTCCTCCTTGCACCGCGGGTGGTGGAACGGATTCCGCTGCCGCTGGCGGCACCCGGTAGCAGCTAAGACCAAGCGAGGGGCCTTGATGTTTCCGCATCAGTGCCCTAATGTCCCCAGCTACTGGCTGAACTTCTGGAGCCGGGCATGAGCGACAAGGAATCTGCATCAACCGCGGGCGACGCCCGGCCCGCCGCCCATCAAGCCGCGCCCGTCCCCCGGACCGCGCCCCTCCATTCAACGGTGCCGTTCGTAGCGATCGGCATAACCTGCGGGATTGCCTGGGCCGCAGGATTCCGCAGCTACATGGTGGAGCTGGTGGGCCCGGAGTCCACCTTCACCTGGTGGGGAACCTTCGGCGCGATCCTCCTGCCCGGGGCAGTTGCCGGCGGGCTACTGGGCTGGGCGGAAGCACTGCGGCGGGCAGGCGGCCGGCGGGGCTGGCGCTGGCTCGCCCTTGCGCCCCTCGCGTTCGCCGTCGCTCCCCTGTTCATGCCGGGCGCGATTGCCGGCCTTCTCACCGAGAGCCTCGGCGGAGGCGCCATCGCCGTCTCACTGACGGGGATCGGCGGCGGCTACGCCCTCTCCCGCCGCGGGCCGCTCTGGGCAAGGCTTGCCTGCGGACTCGTCAGCGCTGCCCTCGCCGTGGCACTCGCCCTGACGGGGCCCGGGATCGCCGGCCCCAGGCTCGCCATCACCGAACCGCGCGTCGCCTGGTTTGCGGTGCTGGCCGCATCGTTCATCGTGTTGCTTGCCCTCGCCGCGTCGATCCCGCACCGGTCCCCACCCCTGCCCAAGCAGCCCCGGTGAGCTTGGCCACCAACGGTGGCCGCCCGGCTTCGGGCGTTGCTACGCTGGGACCAAGGCTTCCCCTTCCGGAGCCTCCGGACGACGGTTCAGTACCCGGCACGCGACAAGACTGGCCAAAGGATCTGTCATGTCGTGGTTAATCCTCATTTTCTCCGGCGCGCTCGAGGCCGTCTGGGCCGCAGCGCTGCACCGGACTTCCCAGGCCACAGGCCGCCGGCGCGTGCTGCCCGCGGCGGTCTTCCTGGTCTCCGTCATCGCCAGCACCGGCGGCCTGGCCATCGCAATGCAGTCGATCCCCACAGGCACCGCCTACGCGGTGTGGGTGGGTGTCGGCGTGGTGCTGACCTCCGCCTACGCGATCGTCACCAAGGTGGAACGCGCGACGGCGGCGCGACTGCTGCTGCTGGCCGGTATCGCGGCGTCTGTGGTGGGCCTGAAGGTGGTGGCGTAATGACCAGGAATGCGACTGCCTGGCTGATCCTGCTCGCTTCCGCTGTGCTTGAGGCTGTCTGGGCCACCGCACTGGGCCTGTCCGACGGTTTCTCCCGGCCGCTGGCCACTGCCGTTTTTGCCGTCACAGCAACACTGAGCATGGCGGGGCTGGGGATCGCTGTGAAGTCGATCCCGCTCGGGACTGCCTACGCCGTGTGGGTGGGGATCGGCGCCGCCCTTACCGTGGGCTGGGCGATGGCCACCGGCGTCGAGCCCGCCAGCCCGCTCAAGCTGCTGTTCATCGCCGGGATCGTGGGTTGCGCGGCGGGCCTGAAGCTGCTGCCGCAGGACCGGTAGATCCACGCACCACCAGGTCGGACGCCAGGACCACCGGCGAACGGGTGGACTGTTCGCCGGCAATTTCGGCCGCCAGGGCATGGACGGCGGCGTGCGCGATCGCGGCGACAGGCTGCCTGAGGGTGGTCAGCGGCGGATTGGTGAGCGCCATCAGCGGGGAGTCGTCGAAACCGACGATGGACACATCCTCCGGGACGCGCAGCCCCCTGGCTTGGGCGGCGCGGATGGCGCCGAGTGCCATGACGTCGGAGGCGCACACTATGGCCGTGTGGCCGGAGTCCAGGAGCTCATTGGCCGCGCTCTGCCCGCCTTCCACCGTGTACATGCTGGTAGCCGTGTGCGGTTCCGGGTCCTGGGTGTCCAGGTACTCGGCGAGGGCGGAGCGGAATCCGGCCAGCTTTTGCCTGCTGGGGATGAAACGGTGCGGGCCTATAGCCAGCCCCACCTTCCGGTGCCCCAGGCTGGCAAGGTGGTGCACCGCCGTGCTGATTGCCGCGGCGTCGTCATTGGACACGGAGGCGGCCGACAGTTCCGGACGTGCACCGTTGACCAGGACGAACGGGATGCCGCGGCCGCGGAGCCGGTGGTAACGCTCCAGGCTGGCCTGGCCGTCGGCGTGTGAACTGCAGATGAAAATGATTCCGGACGCTTCCTGCGCCACGAGCATCTCGATGTACTCGTCTTCTGAGCGCCCCCCGCCCGGCAAGGCACAGAGGATCGGGATGAAGTCCTCCTGGGACAGGAGCGATACGACAGTCTGCGCAATTGCCGGAAAGATCGGATTGGTCAGGTCCGGAACAATGATCCCCACCTGGCCCCGGGTGGTGCTTCGTGCACGGTCCGGCCGCTCGTAGCCAAGGTCGTCCATCGCGGCGAGGACCGCCTGCCGCACCTCGCGCGAAACGCCTTTCCGTCCATTGACCACGCGGGACACCGTGGCGATGCTGACTCCCACCTTCCGGGCGAGGTCCTCCAGCTTGGGTCGCTCCGGGGCGTCAGGGTGTGCGCGGCCCGCCGTCGTGCTCATAAGGCTCCTTCACCGGAACAGCCGTCCGGATGTCATCGTGCCCCCAGTCTACGTAAACGGCACGCCGCAAACGATGAAAACAGAACGCAAAATTTTCCGTAAATGGTTGACGTGCGTCACAACGGCTACCTAGGCTCATCGGTATCCCCGCTCACCGCTGATGCCGTTCTGGGGCATTGCCAAGGAAGGTCTCCCATGATTCGCCACTCCCGCCTGCCCGGGTCCCCGCCCGTCCTCAACAGGAAACTCCTGGCTGCGCTGGCCGCAGCCTGCGTCACTCCCCTCACCCTGGGCGGCCTCGCCCTCCCCGCCTTTGCGGACCACACTGCCACTCCGGGGACGGTGGCCCTCGTCGGATCGCTGCAGTCCGAAATCGGCTGCCCGGGCGACTGGCAGCCGGAGTGCCCCGCCAGCAGGCTGCTGCCGGTCGAGGGATCCGCAACTCTGTTCCGGGCCACCTTCGATGTCCCGGCCGGCACCTACGCCATGAAAGTCGCCCTCAACAATTCATGGGACGAGAACTACGGCGCAGGCGGGGCGGCCGGCGGGGGCGACATCGTGCTCAACGCGCCGGGAGGACCGGTGACCTTCACGTACGACCACGCCAGCCACAGCCTCACGGACGACGTGCCGGACGCGCTGGGAGCCGACGCCGGGGCGCACTGGCTGACGGCGGACACCATCGCCTGGAAGGCCCCCGCAGCCGAGGGCACGACCTACCGGCTCTACAGCGCCCCCGACGGCGGCCTGGCGGTTGCCGACGGACAGGTCACCGGCGGTTCCGCCCTTCCCCTCGAGCTCGATGCCCAAGGGTTGGATGCAGGCCTTGCGGCAAAGTATCCGCACGTGGCGGGCCTCGCCTCGCTGCGGCTGACGGAAGCCGGCTCACACCAGGCCAAGGAACTGCTCAAGGGCCAGCTGCTGGTGGCCGCGATCGGCCCGGACGGCAAAGTCACAGCCACTACCGGGATCCAGGTTCCCGGCGTCCTGGACTCGCTGTACCCCGGAGCGGCAGAGCGGGAACTTGGACTGGCCTGGAAGGGCAAGCGACCGGAGCTTTCGCTGTGGGCCCCCACGGCCCGCAGCGTCGCTGTCCGCACCTACGCCTCCGGCTCCGGCGGCGAACCCGTCGCCACCACGGCCATGAAACCGGGCAAGGACGGCGTATGGTCCATTACCGGGGACAAGGACTGGAACGGTGGCTACTACCTGTACGAAGTGGAGGTGTTCGTTCCGGAAACCGGCAAGGTCGAGCGGAACCTTGTCACCGACCCCTACAGCGTTGGCCTCTCCGCCAACTCCGAGCGCAGCCTCTTCGTGGATCTGGATGACAAGTCCCTGGCACCGTCCGGCTGGGCCAAACTCCAGAAGCCCGCGCTCAGCAAGCCGGAGGACCTTTCCGTCTACGAGCTGCACGTGCGTGACTTTTCCATCACCGACGACTCCGTTCCGGCCGGGCACCGCGGCACCTACAAGGCGTTTACGGACACCGGCAGCAACGGCATGAGGCGCATGCAGGAACTGGTGGACGCCGGGATGAACGCGGTCCACCTGCTGCCCGTCAACGACATCGGCACCATCGAGGAGCATCGCAGCGAGCAGCGCGAGCCGCTCTGTGACCTCGCAGCCCTTCCCGCCGACTCAGAGGAACAACAGGCCTGCGTGGCTGGGACGGCAGCCAAGGACGGTTTCAACTGGGGCTACGATCCCCTGCACTACACAACACCCGAAGGCTCCTACTCCACCAACCCGGACGGAGCCACCAGGATCACGGAGTTCCGTGAAATGGTGGCCGCCCTCAACACCACCGGCGCGCGGGTCATCCAGGACGTCGTCTACAACCACACCTCCAGCGCAGGCCAGTCCGGAAGCAACAACCTCGATCGGATTGTCCCGGGCTACTACCACCGCCTGAACGCCGTCACCGGTTCCCTGGAGACGTCCACGTGCTGCGCCAACACGGCCACCGAGAACGCCATGATGGGCAAGCTCATGGTCGACTCGCTGGTGACGCTGGCCAGGACCTACAAACTGGACGGGTTCCGTTTCGACCTCATGGGGCACCACTCAAAGCAGAACATGCTGGACGTCAGGGCTGCCCTGGACAAGCTGACCCTGCACAGGGACGGCGTGGACGGCAAGAACATCGCCCTGTACGGCGAGGGCTGGAACTTCGGCGAGGTGGCCAACAATGCCAGGTTCGTGCAGGCCACCCAGGCGAACATGGCCGGAACCGGCATCGGGACGTTCAACGACCGCCTGCGCGACGCCGTCCGCGGCGGGGGCCCGTTCGACCCCGATCCGCGCGTCCAGGGTTTCGCTTCCGGATTGTTCACGGATCCCAACGATTCCCCGGCCAACGGCACACCCGAACAGCAGAAGGCCGCCCTCCTCCTCGCACAGGACCTGGTGAAGGTGGGCCTGACCGGCAACCTGAAGGACTACTCCTTCATTGACCGCACCGGCGCCGCCGTCAAGGGTTCGGACGTACCGTACAACGGCGCCCCGGCGGGGTACACCAGCGATCCCCAGGAGGCCATCACCTACGTGGAGGCCCACGACAACGAGACGTTGTTCGACGCCCTGGCCCTGAAACTGCCACAGGATACGCCCATGGCCGACCGCACCCGGATGCAGACCCTTGCGCTCAGCACCACGGCCTTCGGCCAGGGCATCTCCTTCTGGCATGCCGGAGGCGAATCGCTGCGCAGCAAGTCCCTGGACCGCAACAGCTACGATTCCGGCGACTGGTTCAACGTCCTGGACCACACGGACGCCACCAATGGATTCGGCCGCGGCCTGCCGCCCAAGGCTGACAACGAGGACAAGTACGGCTACATACGCCCGTTGCTGGCAGATCCGGCCCAGAAGCCGGCTTCCGCGGACATCACGCAAGCCCGTCAACGGGCCGAGGAACTGCTGCGCATCCGCAAGAGCACGCCGTTGTTCCACCTGGGCGATGCCGGACTGGTCCAGCAGAAGGTCTCCTTCCCGGCGGGCGGCCCGGAACAAACCCCGGGCGTTGTGGTGATGCGCATTGACGATTCGGTCGGGACGGACGTGGACCCGAACCTCCGCGGGCTGGTGGTGGTGTTCAATGCCTCGGATGAGGCCACGAGCCAAACCCTGTCCGGCACGGTGGGTTCCGTCTACGCCCTGCACCCGGTGCAGGCCGGGGGCGTCGATTCCGTGGTCAAGGCGGCCGGATATGATGCGCAGTCGGGGACCTTCAGCGTCCCCGCCCGCACGGTGGCGGTGTTCCAGGCCAGGTAACGGCGAATTAGGCTGGTGGCCATGGCATCTATCCAGCCGGACGCGCTCCGGCATCCGGAGCTGAGGGCGGCCGTGGCGGACCTGCGCGGCCGCCTGGCGTCCGGGAACCGGACGCTGCTCGGCATCACGGGCTCGCCGGGATCCGGCAAATCGACGTTTGCGGCTGCCCTGCACACCCTCTTCGGCCCGGACCTGGCCGTGGTGGTGCCGATGGACGGCTTCCATCTGGGCAACGCGATCATCGACGGCACGCCGCTGCGGCAGCGCAAAGGGGCAATCGACACGTTCGACGCCGGCGGTTACCTCTCACTGCTGCGGCGGCTCGCCCGGCGGGATGAGCCGGTGGTCTACGCGCCGGATTTCCGCCGGGAGATCGACGAGCCCGTGGCAGCCTCCATCGGCGTTCCGGCCTCGGTGCCGCTGGTGATCACCGAAGGGAACTACCTGCTGGCGGACCACCCGGTGTGGCGGCAGGTCCGGGCGCAGCTGGACCAGGTCTGGTTCATGGACACTCCCCCGGACCTGCGGCTCGAGCGGCTGGTGGACAGGCATGTGCACTTTGGCATGGACCGGCCTGCTGCGGAGCTATGGGCCGGCGGCTCCGACGAAGCCAACGCGCGGCTGATCGAATCCACCCGTGCTGCCGCGGACCGGATCATTCCCTGGTCCTAGGGTTCCCCGTTCGTTCACCGCCGGCCGGACCGGGGTTCCCGAAGTCTTATTTCAGCGGCAAACGGTCCAAGGCAGTGCAGCCCTGTTAGCCTGCTCCTAGGATCACCGGACCATCATTGGGTCTCAGCCGGTGGCTGGGTCCCCCGTGGCTCCTGGACGCAGAGGACAACAGCACATGGATGCGCAAGCGCCGGACAACGCTTCAGGACCAGCGGCCACGCCCCGGGACCCCGCAACCGGGCCTGCCGCGTCCGGGCGCACGTGGAGCCTGCGGCGCGAATGGTCCAGGGCGTTCCTGCTGATGCTCGCCGCACTGCTGATCGGCGCCGTGGTCACGATCGTGGGTGTGCGCGGCCTGATGGACCAGGTGCAGGAAACGTCCGGCCGGTTGCAGCTCGAGCTCGAAAAAGTAGAGACCCTCCGGTCGGCACTCGACAGCCACGAGCAATTGGGGCATCAGTTGCTCTCGAGTGCCCCCGTGGACCGCTCCGTTTTCCTCCGGCAGCAGGAGGAGATAACCCGCGTCTTCGAGGACGTCGCCGCCGTCCTGCCGGCTGAGACAGAAGTGCGGGAAACGATTGCCGCGGCCCGGCAGTCGTGGGAGGAGGCCTTGGCGGAACACGGCCTGTGGGGCAGCGGGGTGCTTTCACTCCGGGGCAGCCACGTGGAGGAGACCCCTGCATTGGCCGCCTCCAGCGCAGGAATCCGCAGCAAGCTGGCGGACATCCGGCGCTACTCCCTGGCGGAAATGGACAAGGGACTCGCGCACAGCGCCGAACTCGAGCGGTTCCTGGTTGTCGCGCGCAGCTTCCTGTTCGTGGTGGCAGTGGGCGCTACGGTCTACTTCCGCCGCAGGATGGTCAAGGACCTCATGCGCCCGGTAGGGAGCCTGCACCAGGGTGTCCGCAAGCTGCAGGCAGGCAACTACAACCACCGCATCGAGGTCTTCCGCCGCGACGAACTCGGCGAACTGGCGGAGGCATTCAACGGCATGGCCGCCGCCGTCCACAGCAGCCATGAGGCCCTTACCCACCGGGCGACGCACGACCCCCTCACCGGCCTGGCAAATCGGGCGGCCCTGATGGAACGCCTCACGGCATCCTTTGGGGCCGGAAGCACCCGCAGGAACCGGAACGAGGGGCTGCTGTTCATCGACATCGACGACTTCAAGGAGGTCAACGATTCGCTGGGACATGAGCGGGGTGATGCCCTGCTCATCCAGCTGGCCGCCCGCCTCAAGGGCTGCGTCCGCTCCGACGACGTGGTTGCCCGGCTCGGCGGAGACGAGTTCGCGATCGTTGTGATGGACGACGACGCCGGCTCGGTCACCGCCTGGATCGCCGATCGGATCCACCGGGCGTTGCGCGCACCGTTCTTCGTCGGCGACGACCGGCTGACCGTCACGGCCAGCATGGGCGCGGCACAACGGCGTCCGGAAACCACAGACGCTGCCGAGCTGCTGCGGCAGGCGGACTTCGCGATGTATCTGGCCAAACACGGCGGAAAGGCACGTTTCCAGCTTTTCGACGCCGAGGGCTACGACCATATGACGTACCGCGCCGCCCTCAAACGGGACTTGGCCTCCGCCGTGCCCGCCGGCCAGCTCCGCCTCGAGTACCAGCCCGTTGCCGATCTGAACAGCGGAGCCATCCTCGGCGTCGAGGCTCTGGTGCGCTGGGAGCACCCCACGCTGGGGCTGCTTGCGCCGTCGGAGTTCATTCCGCTCGCCGAGGAGACGGGCGACATCGACGCCGTCGGCTGCTGGGTGCTGGACAACGCGAGCCGCCAGGCGGCCAGCTGGCGGAAATCCCTGCCGCACTGCGGAGACCTCTGGATTGCCATCAACCTCTCCACCATCCAGCTGCCCAACCCGCGGAACCTGGTCGCCATCACGCGCATCCTTGCCGACCCCGCGGCACAGGCGGAAAAGGTGGTACTCGAAGTCACCGAAACAGCCCTTGCTGGCAGCACGGACGGCGGCATCGCCGCACTCAAGGCCCTGAAGGAGACCGGTGTGCGCGTGGCTATCGACGACTTCGGGACGGGATATTCCTCGCTGAGCTCCTTGGCGGTGCTGCCGGCGGACATCCTCAAGATTGACCGTTCGTTCCTTGGACGGCAATCGTCCGAGGCGCAATCGGCGGCGATGCTCGAAGGCATCCTGGGGCTGGCCCGCATGCTCTCCCTCGACGTGATCGCCGAAGGGGTGGAGGAGCCCGGACAGCTGGACCTTCTCCGCGCCCTGGATTGCCCGATGGGCCAGGGCTACTTCCTGGCCCGCCCGGGTTCCGCCGAGGCGATCGAGACGCTCCTGGCTTCGGGTGCCCGCCTTCAGCCCCGCCCGGCAGCACTCGAGCAGGCCGTCGATTCATAAGGAATACTGGCCTTGCCGCAGGAGTTCTTGGCTAGGACGGCACTTCCCGGAACACGCACAGCAGCGAATTGGAGACCCTTATGGCACCGGCACCCGCACCATTAGTCCACCTCGGCGACGGATTGAACGTCAGCCCCCTGGGGTTCGGCGGCATGGCCCTGACCCCGGTCTACGGCGAAGTGGACGAGGCCGAGGCCCTGCGGACCCTGCACCATGCGGTGGATGCGGGCGTCAGCTTTATCGACACTGCGGACATCTACGGCGGCGGCAGCAATGAGGAACTGATTTCCCGGTTGCTCAAGGAGCGCCGGGACGAAGTACAGCTGGCCACCAAGTTCGGGCTGGTGGGCACCCCGTCCACCGGCTACACGGACATCCGGGGCGACGCCGCCTATGTGCGGGAGGCGGTGGAAGCCAGCCTCCGCCGCCTGGGCACCGACACCATTGACCTGTACTACATGCACCGCCGCGACCTCCGCGTTCCGATTGTGGAAACCGTGGAGGCCATGGCGGCGATGGTGCAGCAAGGCAAGGTGCGGCACCTCGGCCTGTCGGAAGTGACGGCCGAGGAACTGCGGGAAGCCAGCAGCGTCCACCCGATCGCGGCGGTCCAGAGCGAGTGGTCCATCTGGAGCCGCGATGTGGAACGCCACGTTGTTCCCGCGGCGGCCGCACTTGGGGTGGGTTTCGTGCCGTATTCACCGCTGGGCCGGGGATTCCTCACCGGCACAGTGGACGCTTCGAAGCTCGGGAGCGGCGACTTCCGCCGCAACATCCCCCGCTTCGCCGCTGACGCGGCGGATGCCAACCGGGGAGTGGTGGCCGCGGTTCAGGCCGTCGCAGCCGAGCTCACCGTCGCCGGCGAGCCGGCGACTCCGGCACAAGTGGCCCTGGCCTGGCTGTTTGCCCAGGGCAAAAAGCTTGGCCTGCCTGTGGTTCCCATCCCCGGCACGCGCAAGGCGGAACGGATCGACGAGAACCTGGGTGCGCTGTCGCTCAACTTCACCAGTGCACAACTGGAGAAGCTCGATGCCGCCGCGGACGCCGTCGTCGGCTCCCGCTCGGCGGACCCCAAGTGGGTGTCCCAGGGCCGCGAATAGGGTTTCCGTAGACTGAGGCCCATGGATTCCCTCATTCACGACCTGCGTGACATCACCATCCGCCGGATTTCGGTCAGCGAGATGGACAACAACGTTTATCTGCTCACCAGCAAGGCTTCCGGTGCCCAGCTCCTGATCGATGCGGCCGATGATCTGGCCGCCATCCAAGGGCTGCTTGCGGAGGCCGCCGCGGATACCCCCGCGACGCCGAAGCTGGCGCTGATTGCCACCACCCACCAGCACTGGGACCATGTCCGTGCGCTGCCGGGCCTGGTGGCAGCCACCGGGGTGAAGACGGCGGCCGGGACGGATGACGCCCCGGAACTGCCGGTACCGGTGGACGTCCTGCTGGACCACGGAGACGTGGGCAACTTCGACGGTTTCGACGTGACGGCAGTGCACCTTCGGGGGCACACGCCGGGGTCGGTGGCGCTGGTGTACCAGGACCCGGAGGGGCCTGTGCACATCTTCTCCGGCGATTCACTGTTCCCGGGAGGCGTGGGCAACACCCAGAAGGATCCGGAGCGGTTCAACCAGCTGATCAGCGATGTGAGCGAGCGGCTGTTTGACGTGTACCCGGATGACGCGTTGGTGCATCCGGGCCACGGCAAACCCACTACCCTCGGCGCGGAACGCCCGCACCTGGAGGAGTGGCGCGCCCGCGGCTGGTAGCTTTCAGGCTGGCGCTGCGCTTCGTGATCTACGCTGCGCTAAATGCCGGTCGCTGCGGATATACCCGCAGCGACCGGCATTTAGCGTGTCGCCCGCTACTTTAGGTAGCGAAAACGCGAACTCTAGCGGCTGCGGCGTTCGTTCGAGGCCGGAGCCGACGCGCGGCGGGGGCCGCCGCTGCGTGCCGGACGGCCTTCGCCGGAGCGGCCGTTGCCGCCGCCTGCGTAGGATCCGCCCGAGGTTCCGCCCGTGTTGGAAGACCAGACTGCAGCGTTACCGCCGGCCGAGCCGGACTTGCTGCCGGCAGCGGCGCGCTGGCCCGTTGCCGGACGTCCGCTGCGCTGGCCGCCCGTTGCTCCGCCAGTGCGGGGAGCGCCACCGGTGCGGGGAGCACCACTTCGCGGTGCACTGGTGCGGGTTGCGCCGCCGCGGGCGTCGCCACGGCCGTCGGTTGTACGTGCGTCAGACCCGCGGCCGGCCGATGCACGGCCGCCTGCTGCGGGAACGTCGTTGTGGTGCGAGTAAGCAGTGGCACGGCCGCGGCCGCGGGCATTGCGGCGCTCGGCGCGCTCGGCGTCGGCACGGTCCTGGTTCTTTTCCGCCACGCGCTCAGCGGCGTTGCGGGCAGCGGCCTGGCCTTCATAGGCCACGGCACGTCGCTCGGAACGCGGAAGATCGGTGCGCGGAGCCTCTGCTCCGACGCGACCGCGTCCGCCACGTCCACCGCGGCCACCCGCGGTGGGTGCAGCCTGCGTGGTGCGGCGTGCGCGCTTGCGCTCCGCGTTTGCACCGGTGGAGGTGCCGCCGCCCTGGTTGGACTTGGCAGCCAGAAGTGCGGCGCGGGTGCGCGGGTCGATCTTGTCCGCCATTTCGCCCACCAGTTCTGCAACCAGCGGGGAGTTGGCGGTGACGCGCTCGAAGTTGACCTCGACGCCGGCAGCCTTCATGAGCTTCTTGACGTCGGACTGCTGCTCCGGGAGGGTCAGCGTGACCACGGTGCCGTCGGAACCTGCGCGGGCCGTACGGCCTGAGCGGTGCAGGTATGCCTTGTGCTCTGTGGGCGGGTCAACGTGGATCACCAGTTCGACATCGTCCACGTGGACGCCGCGGGCTGCGACGTCGGTGGCCACCAGGACGCGGACGTCGCCGGAGGAGAACTCGGCGAGGTTGCGGTCACGGGCGTTCTGCGACAGGTTGCCGTGCAGGTCGACGGCGGGGATGCCGGCGTCGGTCAGGGTCTTGGCAAGCTTGCGGGCGTGGTGCTTCGTGCGCATGAAGAGCACGCGGCGGCCGGCACCGGAGGCGAGTTCGACGATCAGCTGCTTCTTTACGGTCTGGTCGTTGACGACGAGCACGTGGTGTTCCATGGTGGTGACCGCGGCCTGCGGATCGTCCACGGAGTGGGTCAGCGGGTTGGACAGGTAGCGCTGGACGATCTTGTCCACGCCGTTGTCCAGCGTGGCGGAGAACAGGAGCCGCTGGCCCTGGCTCGGGGTCATGTCCATGAGCTTCTTGACCACCGGCAGGAAGCCGAGGTCGGCCATGTGGTCGGCCTCGTCGAGCACGGTGACCTCGACAGCTTCGAGGGTCAGGATGCGCTGGCGGATCAGGTCCTCCAGGCGGCCCGGGCAGGCGATGACGATGTCAACGCCGGCGCGCAGCGCCTTCTCCTGGCGCGCCTGGGAGATGCCGCCGTAGATAACGGTGGTGTTCAGGCCCATGGCCTTGGCCATCGGCTCGATGGTGGCGTTGATCTGGGTGGCCAGCTCGCGGGTCGGCGCAAGGACCAGGCCCATTGGGCGGCCGGGCTTGCGGAAGTGCTTGGCTTCCCGCTCAGCGAGTCGTGCTACAAGCGGGATGGCGAAGGCGATGGTCTTGCCGGAGCCGGTGCGGCCGCGGCCCAGGACGTCGCGTCCGGCCAGGGTGTCCGGGAGGGTCTTGACCTGGATGGGGAACGGCTCGGTGATTCCCTGTGCGGTGAGGGTGTCGGCAAGTTCTTTGGGCGTGCCGAGGCCAGCAAAAGTAGTCATGTGTTTCAAAGGTCTTTCAGGCGGTATCCGTGCGGATATCGGCCCCCGGCGCCGGTTGGCCCAGGGGTTCGCCGAAGAAAAGTCAGGTGATCAACCGGGCTGCTGCAAACCTTGCGGTAGCGGCGGCCGGGACCAAATAGAACGCGTTCATCGACGCAGGATGTGCCTCTCACATGAAAAAAACCCACTCCCTGCCGGACAAATCCTTCGGGGGATCCGGTTGATGAACCGAATCAAAGTGGGCATCACTGCACATCAAGTTCCACCAGTCTAGCATCCGCACGCCGGGGTTCCCTGCGCGGACCGTCCGCCGGCACCTTGAACCCCGGTCCGTCACCGTGGACGTGCAGGTGGCCGCGATCTCGGGTCCCCAGCCGACACACCGGTAGCCGGCGCCCGCAACGTACCACTGCCGATCATCGTTACGTCCAACAACGGACTACAGTTGATGCCCTGAGGCTCGACGTTTGTCGAGGTGCAGGCAACACGGACTGCGGCTGGTCCGCCGTCCTTGGAGACGAGGACAGGGAGGCTCCGCCATGGCCGCCCAGCCCGGCACCAAGCGGGGGCACGCCCTTTCCCGTCCGAGGAACCGACGAACAATCGGGGCCGGCCGCCGTCGGCATTCCGGCGTCCCGCCCGCCAGCACCGGTTGCCCCGCCGCGGAGGAGGGGCCCCCGCCCGCCCCCTAGTCTTAATCCACACCCCCAACTGTTACCTCCGTCACATCTGTGGCGGCTCCGTGCGGACGGCGGCGGTGCAACCTGCCGACGGCAGGCCGCCTGCGGCGCGTTCCGCCTGAGACAAGGAAAGAAGCACTGATGTCTGAACGCACCACCACGGTTGCCAGGAACACTGCAACGGAAACCGCCCGCGGAGGCCACAGCCAGGAGCCGCACCTCGCCCGGGCACTGGGCAACCGCCACATCCAGCTGCTGGCCATTGGCGGCGCCATAGGCACCGGCCTGTTCATGGGCTCCGGCAAGACCATCTCCCTTGCCGGCCCGTCCGTCATATTCGTCTACATGATCATCGGCTCCATGCTGTTCTTCGTGATGCGGGCCATGGGCGAAATCCTGCTCTCCAACCTGAACTACAAATCCTTCAGCGACTTCGCCGGCGACCTCCTGGGCCCGTGGGCCGGGTTCTTCACGGGCTGGTCCTACTGGTTCTTCTGGGTTGTCACCGGTGTGGCGGACATCGTGGCAATTGCCGGCTACGTGGACAAGCTGGCACCCGGAACCCCGCTGTGGATCCCCGCGCTCATCACCCCCGTCGTGCTGATCCTGTTGAACCTCCCGACGGTCAAGGCCTTCGGTGAAGCCGAGTTCTGGTTCGCGATCATCAAGGTGGTTGCCATCCTGGCGCTGATCGGCACCGGCATCGTCATGATCGCGACGCACTTCACCTCGCCCAACGGCGCAGTGGCAAGCCTCGCCAACATCTGGAACGACGGCGGCATGTTCCCGCACGGCATGTTCGGCTTCATCCTCGGCTTCCAGATCGCCATCTTCGCCTTCGCCGGCATCGAACTGGTGGGCACCGCGGCAGCTGAAACCAAGGACCCGGAGAAGAACCTTCCGCGGGCCATCAACTCCATCCCGATCCGCGTCCTGCTCTTCTACGTGGGCGCCCTGGTGGTCATCATGGCGGTCAACCCGTGGCGGACCATCGACGCCGCCAGCAGCCCGTTCATCGGCATGTTCACCCTGGCCGGCCTGGGAATCGCGGCAGTGGTCATCAACCTGGTGGTCCTCACCTCCGCGGCTTCCAGCGCCAACTCCGGCATCTACTCCACGTCCCGCATGGTCTACGGCCTGGCCCAGGACGGCAACGCCCCGAAGGCTTTCGGCAAGCTGAGCATCCGCAAGGTTCCGCAGAACGCCCTGCTGTTCTCCTGCATCTTCCTGCTCGCCGGACTGGTGCTGCTCTACTCGGGCGACTCCGTCATCGGCGCGTTCACCGTGGTCACCTCGGTGGCATCCGTGCTCACGATGTTCGTCTGGTCTATGATCCTGGTCAGCTACATTGTGTTCCGCCGCCGCCGGCCAGCACTCCACGCCGCGTCCGCCTTCAAGATGCCCGGCGGCTCCTTTATGCCGTACGTGGTGCTGGCATTCTTTGTGTTCATGCTTGTGGCGCTTGCCCAGGCCGAGGACACCCGGCTTGCCCTGGTGGTGGCTCCCCTCTGGTTCCTGATCCTCGGCGCGGCTTGGCATTTCAACCGCAAGACGCCGCTGCAGCAGGCCCGGATCGAAGAGTGGAAGGCTGAGTCTGCGTCAGATAAGGCCGCTGCCGGACGCACAACGGCCGGCTCGCTAGCCAGCTAGGACTTTTTCCGCGCCGCCACCCGCGGCGCAACAACAACGGCGACGACGGCGATGGCGGCCGTGAGGGCGAAGACTCCGGCGAAGGAGCCGCCCGAAACCCCGCCCGCCGTCGTCGTTGCCGTTAACGCCGTGAACACGATCCCGGTGGTGGCCAGGGCCAAAGCTCCGCCGAGGGAGTCGGCAATGGACATGGCCGAACTGTTGAACCCCTCGGTGTCGGGCGTGGACATGGCCAGGGTCATCACGCTCAGGCGCGGATACATCAGTCCCATGCCGCCGCCGGCGGAAATCCAGCCGGCAATCGCGACGGCGGCCGGCCAGCCCAGGACGGTGGTCACCAGGGCGAGGGCCACGGCGGCGAGCACCATCACCGACCCGATCTTCATGGCACGGACGTTGCTGAGCTTGGCGCCCAGGCGGCCCTGGACTGCGGACGCCCCGGCCCACGCAAGGGCGCCGCCGGTGAGGGTCAGACCGGCGAACGTCGGGGAAAAGGAGTACCGCTCCACCAGCAGGTACGGAAGGTAGACCTCTGCCCCAAAGAACGCGGCCGAAACGAGGCCCCGGGCCAGGATCACGCTCGGCAGCCCCCGTCTGCCAAGCAGGGTGCCGCGGGGCACCAGCGGGCGCACCGCCACCAGTGCAATCACGACGGCGGCCGCCGCCAGGTATCCTCCGGCCCCCGGCACCTGCGCGGACAGGTTCAGCCCCAGGACGGCCAGCGCCGCAAGGACTGCCCACGCGAGCCGGCCGTAGGACCACCGCCCCGGGTCCGAGCTGCCCTCCGGGACGCCTCGGAGTCCGCGCAGCGCGGGCACGATCATCAGGAGCGCCGGAACCACCAGTCCCACCACGCCCAGAAACACCCAGTGCCAGCTGGCCGCCTGGGCCACGATTCCGGCCGCGAAGGGTCCGACCAGGGAAGGAATGACCCATGCCGCGGAAAACGCGGCGAAAATCTTCGGGTGCAGCAGGGGCGGATAAACGCGCGCCACCACAACGTACAGCGCTACGGTCATGGCGCCGCCGCCCAGGCCCTGCACCAGCCGCCCGGCCACCAGGGCCGCCATGCTTCCGGCCGTTCCGGCGATCAGCAGCCCCAGAACGAACAGGGCAACAGAGGCGTACAGCGGACCCACCGGTCCGCGGCGGTCGGACCAGTTGCCGGCCGCCACCATGCCGATCACCCCGGTGGCGAGCGGTCCGGCGAAGGCCAGGGCGTACAAGGCGGCGCCGTCCAGTTCGCGGCTGACCAGCGGCATGATGGTGGTCACGGCGAGGGACTCGAAGGCGGCCAGGAACACCAGGGCGCATGCGCCGGCCGTCACCAGCAGGTAGTGGCGGTGCAGGATTCCGGCCTTCTCTGGGGCCTCGGCGGGGGCGCTTCGTTGCACGGTGGTGGCCTGATCAGTAGACATGGATGGTGCCTGCCATTAAACACCCCGGGGCCGTGGTGCGCCGGTAGGGGATCACCCGGCCGGCGCCGCCGCTCCCCGCGCGGCTAGGCCTCCAGGCCCAGGCCGGCGGACGGAACAACGGCTCCGGTGGCGGTCGAATCCGGGTTAAGCATCCAGCCCACCCGCTTGGCGGCACTCAGGACCACCACACTTTCCGCCAGTTCGATCCCGGGAATCCGCTGCTGGAGGGCCAGTTCGGCATTCATCACTTCGGCCAGTGATTGCAGCCACATGATGATCACAAAGTTGGTCCGGCCGGTGGTGGACGCGGCAAGCCGGACATTGCGCAAACCGCGAAGTTCCGCAGCGGCGGCCTCGTGCCGGCCGGGCGGCACATTGGCGAACCATTGGCACGTGACCGGGTAGCCGGAGTACTTCTGCGCGATTTCGCAGCGGAAGGACAGCAACTGGCTGGACAGCACCCGGTTCAGCTGCCGCTGGACGGTGGCCGGATTGCGGCGCAGGCTGCGGGCGATCTCAGCCGCCGTTGCCCTCCCGTCCTGCGCGAGGAACGGAATCAGGTCCAGGTGGCTCCGGGGCAGCGGGGCAGCCGTGCCGGCTGGCGGAACGTTGCCGGCGGCCTCGGGTCCGGCGAGCGCGTTGAGGGCGTTCTGCTGCGCCTTGCTCAGGACGTTGAGCCGCCAGGCGTAGCCACCTACGTGAAGCCGGGTGCAAAGGGAGGTCCGGTATTTGAGCAGGCCCGGGATTTCCTTGAACTGCGGCACCACCGACTCGCTGAAGTGGCCCAGGGTGGGAGTGATGACCGTCAGCATCAGGTCGCGGTTGCTGGCAGCTTCCTCCACCGTGACCACCTCCGGGATGGCCGCGAGCGCCGCGGTGACGTCAGCGCGCTGCCGCATTTCGCAGTCCACGTCCACCAGCGCCAGGCACATCTGCTTCGGGTCGCCGATCAGGTGGGCTGTTGTCCACGCGACGCCGGCTGTCCGCAGCCGGTCCCAGCGGGCCGCCAGGGTGGTGGCATGCACCCCCAGGATGCCGGCGGCATCGGACCAGCTGACACGTGGTGCGATTTGCAGCGCATTGATCAGTTCAAGATCGTCTTCGCTGACGTTCATCTGCCGTCACCCTCTCACATGCGCGAATCCTGCAAGATCAATCTTACTTTTGATTTTTTCGAGCTATTTCCGTAATTGTGAACCAGCTCACTCCAGAATGGACGCAGGTCACTTACCAATCGTTCGGGAAGTAGGAGAACATATGTCGATCACCGTCGATGCCAAGGAACTGCAGGACGAAATTGCCCGGTTCCGCCACGAACTCCATCGGGAGCCGGAGATCGGTCTGAACCTCCCCCGGACCCAGGAGAAGGTACTCAAGGCCCTGGACGGCCTGCCGTATGAAATCACCCTTGGGGAGAGCACGACGTCGGTCACCGCGGTCCTGCGCGGCGGCGCAGCGCACGCTTCGGCCCGGAAACCGGCGGTCCTGCTCCGCGCGGACATGGACGGCCTGCCCGTCCAGGAACGCACCGGCGTCGACTTCACCTCACGAGTCGACGGCGCCATGCACGCCTGCGGCCACGACCTCCACACCTCCATGCTGGCCGGCGCCGCCCGGCTCCTGGCCGATCGCCGGGATCAGCTGGCCGGCGATGTTGTCCTGATGTTCCAGCCGGGTGAGGAAGGCTTCGACGGCGCCTCTCACATGATCCGTGAAGGCGTCCTGGACGCTGCCGGCCACCGAGTGGATGCCGCTTACGCCATGCACGTGTTCTCCGCCCTGGAACCGTACGCCCAGTTCTGCACCAAGCCCGGCGTCATCCTGAGCGCCTCGGACGGACTTTTCGTCACCGTCCTGGGTGCCGGCGGCCACGGCTCCGCACCGCACTCCGCTAAGGACCCGGTGACGGCCGTGGCCGAGATGGTGACCGCGCTGCAGGTGATGATCACGCGCCAGTTCAACATGTTTGATCCCGTGGTCCTCACAGTGGGCCTCCTGCAGGCAGGCACCAAGCGCAACGTCATCCCGGAATCCGCGCGCTTCGAAGCCACCATCCGCACGTTCTCGGAGGCATCCCGGGAACGGATGATGACGGCCGTTCCCATGCTCCTCAAGGGCATCGCCGCCGCCCACGGACTGGAGGTGGATGTGGAATACCGCTCCGAGTATCCGCTCAGCGTCACGGACGAGGACGAGACGAACACTGCCGAAAGGACCATCCAGGAGCTGTTCGGAGAGTCGCGCCTTACCCGCTGGGCGACCCCGCTCAGCGGTTCGGAGGACTTCTCCCGGGTGATGGCGGAGGTGCCCGGAACCTTTATCGGGCTCAGCGCCGTTGCACCGGGTGCGGACCACACGTCCACCCCTTTCAACCATTCCCCCTACGCCACCTTTGACGACGGCGTCCTCTCCGACGGAGCAGCGCTCTACGCGGAGCTCGCTGTTTCCCGCATCGCGGCCCTTGCGGCTGCCGGCAACTGACCTTCCCACCACTTTTGGAGCACCATATGACTTCCACCGTAGGCATGCCAGCCGAGGTCCAGGTTCACAAGTCCCACCTGCGGACCCTCATCGGCACCGGCATCGGCAACGCCGTTGAATGGTACGACTGGGCGATCTACGCCACGTTCTCGCCATTCATCGCCAGCGCACTGTTCAGCAAAGCGGATCCGACGTCGGCCTTCCTGGCCACCCTGGCGATCTTCGCCGTCGGCTTCGTGGCCCGTCCGTTCGGCGGCTTCGTGTTCGGCTGGATCGGTGACCGGATCGGCCGCAAGACGTCCATGACATTCGCCGTCGGTCTGGCGGCGCTCGGCAGCCTGCTGATCGGTGTCGCCCCCACCTTCGAAGCTGTTGGCGCCTTTGCGTCAGTGATGCTGCTGGTGGCCCGCCTGATCCAGGGCCTGGCCCACGGCGGCGAGCTGCCGTCGTCGCAGACCTACCTCTCCGAAATGGCGCCCAAGGAAAAGCGGGGCTTCTGGGCCACGCTCATCTACACCTCCGGTACCGCCGGCATCCTGGCCGGGACCCTGCTCGGCGCCATCCTGTCCAACGTCCTCGGCCAGGCCGACATGAACGCATGGGGGTGGCGCATCCCGTTCCTGATCGGCGGCGCCCTGGGCGTTTACGCCCTGGTGATGCGCGCCAGGATGAAGGAGACTGCTGCCTTCGAGTCCGAAACTCCCACCGAGAAGCATGAGCCGATGTGGCCGCAGATCTGGCGGCACCGCAAGCAGGCCCTGCAGGTCATCGGCCTGACCGTCGGCCTCACCGTGAGCTACTACATCTGGGGCGTCGTGGCGCCGAGCTACGCCGCAACCACACTGAGGATGGACCGCGGCGAAGCCCTCTGGGCCGGCGTGATCGCCAACGTCGTCTTCATCGCCGCCCTGCCGTTTTGGGGCAAACTGTCCGACCGGATCGGCCGCAAACCGGTCCTGGTCATGGGCTCCGCCGGCGCCGCCCTGCTGCACTTCCCCATGACCTGGCTCTTGAAGGACTCCCCCTGGCAGCTGGCCGTCACAATGTCCGTGATGCTGTTCTTCATCGCAGCCAGCGCCGCCATCGTTCCGGCGGTGTATGCCGAGCTCTTCCCCACCAGGATCCGCACTGTCGGCGTCGGTGTCCCGTACTCCATCTGCGTCGCTGTCTTTGGCGGCACGGCCCCCTACCTGCAGACCTGGCTTGGCACCATCGGACAGGCCAACCTGTTCAACGTCTACGCCGTGCTCCTGCTGCTGGTCGGCATCGCGTTTGTCTTCACGATCCCGGAGACCAAGGGCAAGGATCTGACGCACTAGGGTTGCCCGAAGCGTCACAGGCCGGGTACGCACACCGGAGCCCCAGCAGGATCTGCGTACAATCGACCGACAGACATCTATTAAGGGAACCATGAAGAAACTCACCACGGCCCTGCTTGCCGCCGGGCTCATCATCTCCGCTTCCGCTTGCTCCGCGCCGGTACAACTGACCACCGCTGAGACCTGCGACCGGCTCAAGATCGTTGTGACGGACCCCAGCGCCAACGCCGGCAAAACCGGAATGGTCATCCTCGGCAACAAGCTCCGCCCGCTCGTGGGAGGGGCCTCGGACGAGATGAAGCCCGCCGTGCAGGCCATCCTGGACTACGCGGACGAGAACGCCAAGGAAAACCCCGACGCTGACAAGGTGGCTGAGCTGCAGGCGGGGTACCAGAAGGCCGGCGCGACCTTCGGGCAGCTCTGCAACTAAAGTTCCGCGACTAAGGGGCTCGAACCCTTAAGGATCAGCATGAACGCAGAGGAACGGCCGGAAAGCCGGGAGCTGGACGAGGCAACACCGGGCCACGCCGCCACCCCGGTCCAGGCCGCCCCGCACGATCGCAGCCTGCAACGCCGCGTGGTCTCCGTCCTGGTCGGCGGCCAGATCCTCGGCGGCATCGGCATGGGCGCGACGCTTTCCCTGGGTTCCCTGCTGGCTGCCCAGCTCTCCGGATCCAACGCGTGGTCCGGAATGGCCGCCACGATGAGCACCCTCGGCGCTGCCCTCGCTGCTGTCCCCCTGGCCAGGCTTGCCCAAGCCCGGGGGCGCCGGGTCTCCCTGTCCACGGGCGCCCTCATTGCCGGGGCCGGGGCCATCGTGGCCATCACCTCAACCGCACTTACGGTCTTTCCGCTGCTCCTGCTGGGCCTCATGCTCCTCGGAGCGGGCTCCGCCGTGAACCTGCAGGCACGTTTCGCTGCGACCGATCTTTCGCTCCCCGGGTCGCGCGGCCGGGATCTCTCCATCGTGGTCTGGTCCACAACAATCGGAGCCGTTCTGGGCCCGAACCTTTTCGGCCCCGGCGAGGTGGTGGGCGCCGCGCTCGGCCTGCCACCGCTGACTGGCGCTTTCGCGTTCTCCGTGGCCGCCCAGCTTGCCACCGCCGTCGTCTATGCAACCGGCCTGCGGCCGGACCCGCTTCTCACCGCGATGGCCTCCCGCGTCCCCGATCTCACAGCCCCCCGGCCCCAGAGCGGCCTGCGGATCCTGCGGAGCAACGCCAAGGCGCGGTACGCGGTGGCCGCCGTCGCCCTCAGCCACGCCACCATGGTGGCGCTCATGTCCATGACGCCCGTCCACCTGCGCGACCACGGGGCCAGCCTCACAGTGGTGGGCCTGACGATCAGCCTCCACATCGCCGGCATGTACGGGTTGTCCCCCGTCTTCGGCTGGATGGCGGACAAAGCGGGGCGGCTGCGCACCATCCTGCTGGGCCAGGCCATGCTGTTGTCCTCGCTGGTACTGGCCGGATTTGCGTCCGATTCGGGCCCGGCCGTGACCGCAAGTTTGATCCTGCTGGGGCTTGGCTGGTCCGCCTCGGTGGTTGCCGGGTCCGCGCTGGTGGCCGAATCGGCGCAGGTGCAGGACCGGCCGGCCATCCAGGGCGTTTCGGACCTGAGCATGAACGCGGCTGCGGCTACCGGCGGTGCGCTGGCCGGCCCGGTGCTGGCCGCCGTCGGCTATTCCGGGCTTGGTCTGATCTCCATCGCGCTGGTGGTCACCGTGATCATCTGGACTGCGCTGCAGCCGCGGTCCGGAGCCACCGGACTGAACTGACGACGACGGCGGCAGTTACCTCACGTGACGCTCCGTTACCTTCCGGACGCGCCACTCGGCCGCTCCGGGCTTCCCCGATGACGCTTTGAGTCACCGCGTGAACGCCGGTGAACGCGCGCGTCGCGGACCGTTGATAGTGCCGCGCGGCAAACCGTAATCTCGGTCCAAGCGCTGGCACCGGGGCACCGGGGACGCTCCACAAGAGCAGCAGGCCCCGCCACTGACCAACGATGGAGGGCGGCAGAGATGCCGCCTCGAGCCTCCGTCCCTTCGACCTCCATCCCCGACTGTTGTCCGGCGGCAGCCCTGTGCGGGCAGGCCGCATTCGTGAAGGAATCCCCATGTCATCGCATCAGAACCCAGAAGGATCCACCCGCATCGTGGCGGGCCAAGGCAGCAAAGTCCAAAACTCCGCAGCAAAGCGCAAACGCGCCCTCGGAATCGGCATCGCGGCCGGGCTCGTCGCCCTGATCGCCGGCGGCGCGGCAGTGGCGTCGAACCTCGCCCGCAGCACCGAATCACAGCCGGCCGCAGCAGCTGCCACCGGCACGCCTGCCGCGGAGTTGAAGCTTGGCTTCTTCGGCAACGTCACGCACGCCCCGGCGCTGGTGGGGGTGAAGGAAGGTTTCATTGCCGGGAGCCTGGGCGGGACGAAGCTGAGCACGCAGGTGTTCAATGCCGGTCCCGCCGCGATCGAGGCGCTGAACGCCGGCGCGATCGACGCCACGTATATCGGCCCGAACCCGGCGATCAACTCCTTCGTGAAGAGCCGGGGCGAGTCAGTGAGCATCATTGCCGGCGCCGCGGCGGGCGGCGCCCAGCTGGTGGTGAAGCCGGAGATCGGCTCGGCCGCGGATCTGAGGGGCAAGACCCTGTCTACGCCGCAGCTGGGCGGGACCCAGGACGTGGCGCTGCGCGCCTGGCTCGCCGGGCAGGGGTACAAGACGAACACGGACGGCAGCGGGGATGTGGCGATCAACCCGACCGAGAACGCGCAGACGCTGAAGCTGTTCCAGGACGGCAAGCTCGACGGCGCGTGGCTGCCGGAACCGTGGGCGTCCCGGCTGGTGCTGCAGGCCGGCGCGAAGGTCCTGGTGGACGAGAAGGATTTGTGGGACGGGTCGCTGACGGGCAAGCCGGGCGAGTTCCCCACCACCATCCTGGTCGTGAACAAGAAGTTCGCCGCTGACCACCCGGACACCGTCAAGGCCCTGCTGAAGGGCCACGCCGAGTCCGTGGCCTGGCTCAACTCCGCGGCCGCCGCCGAGAAGTCCACTGTCATCAATGCCGCCCTCAAGGAAGCGTCCGGCGCCGAGCTGAAAGCCGACGTCATTGAACGGTCCCTGAAGAACATCGTCTTCACCGTGGATCCGCTGGCCGGAACCTACAAAAAGCTGCTCGAGGACGGGGTGAAGGCCGGCACCACTAAGCAGGCGGACATCACCGGCATCTTCGACCTCACCGCCCTGAACAGCGTCACCGCCGAAACAGGCGGCAGCAAGGTCTCCGCCGCCGGACTCGGCACGGACTGAGACGCCGACGCCGCAAGGGCTGAGGGGGCGGCGGAGGCCTCCCCCTCAGCCGCTTAACCCCCGATGAAACGGTTGCGCCCGGCGCGGAAACCGAACACCGCGGCGAGCGCCCCCACCACCAGGAACAGCACACCTGCCGCGGCGAAGGATCCCGTGGCCTGATGCAGCTGCCCCACCATCAGAGTGCCTGTGGAGCCGACGCCGTAGCCCACACCTTGCATCATGCCGGACAGGTGGGCTGCCGTGTGCCCGTCACGGGTGCGCAGCATGATCATGGTCAGCGCCACCGCGGTCAGGCTGCCCTGCCCGAGGCCCAGCAGCCCGGTCCACACCCAAATGAAGTCCAGCGGTCCGAAAATGCTCAGCGCGAACCCGCCGCCGGTCATCAGCGCCACCACCGTGTTGATGGCCCGCTGGTCGCGGAACCGCGCGGCCAGCGCCGGGGCGAACAGCGAACCAAGCATCTGCAGCACGATGGACGCGGAGACGATCAGCCCGGCCGTCCCGCCGTCCACTCCGCGCTCACGCAGGATGGGTGCCAGCCAGGCGAACACGCTGAAGGACATCATGGCCTGCAGCACCATGAAGATGGTCACCTGCCAGGCGACCGCCGAGCGCCACACGTTCACGCCGTCGGCAACGGCCTGGTGCCGCGGGTGCCGCTGCCGAAGGGCCATCGGAAGGAACAACAGAAGGACGCCGGCGGCGGGCAGCGCCCAGAACCACAGCGCCGCCGTCCACTCCCCCGATGCGCTGAACACGGGGTAGGTGAACCCCGCACCCAGCGCGGCCGAGGCGCAGATCGCGGTGGTGTAGAGCCCGCCCATCAGCCCCAGCCGGTGCGGGAAGTCACGTTTCACCAGGCCCGGCAGCAGCACGTTGCATAAAGCGATCGCGGCGCCACAGGCCGCTGTTCCGGCCAGCAGCGCGGGCAGGTGGCCGGCGCCCGGCAGCTCGACGGGGCGCAGCAGCAGCCCGCCGGTGAGCACGCCCATCGCCCCCAGCAGCACCCGCTCCGCACCGAAACGCCGGGCAAGGACCGGCGCCAGCGGGGCGAAGACCCCCAGCAGGGTCACGGGCACGGTGGTGAGGACCACCACCGCCCAGCCCGGCAGCCCGGCGTCTGCCGTTACTTCGGGCAGTACTGCGGAGAAGCTGGAGAAGACGGTGCGGAGGTTCAGCCCGATCAGGACCAGGCACACGCCCAGGTAGGCCAGGGCACGGCGGCTGCCCACCCGGGTGGGTTCGGCAGCGGGCAATTCATCGATTTCGGCGTCCACCAGCGTGCCCGGGTTTCCGCGCGGGTCCCGGCCCGGAGCTTTGGTTTTCACGGCTGGGTTCCTGGCTTGGTTTTCGGCTTCGTTCGCGGCTTCGGTCACGCGCCCCATTCTTGCAGGAGTTATCCACATAGCGGCGAATCCCGGCAGCGGCCCCGCCCTGCCGTCCATAGTCTGGACTGGCCAACCCCGGGGCGCCACAGGGCATCCCCCTACAGGACCAAGGAGAGCCAATGAACCCACCGGAACCGCACGTCTTACCCGCAGGGTCATCGCTCGTGCCGCCAGGCCACGAGCCGCCGCCGGCCACCGCACCGTCCGTCCAGCTGCGGCGCGCCGGTGATGGCGGGGCGGGTATCGCCAGCCTGGTCATCAGTGTCGCTGCTTCTATGAGTCTGATCGTGACCGTGCCCTTGAGCCTCATGGCCGCGCTGTTGACCCGGCCCGACACCGGCCGCGGCCAGCGGGACTGGGTTGCACCGCTGGTCCTCTGGAGCCTGCCAGTGGTTCTGGGCCTTCTGGCCCTATCTCTTGGCATCGCCGCAGTCCGACGCTCCTCCCCGGGGTCAAACAATTGGACTGCCGCCATCGCCGGCTTGTGGATCTCCGGGCTGCATGCGGCCGCTGCCCTGACGCTCGTGCTCGCGAAGGGGGATTTGATGATCTTGTTCTGAAGCGCTCCCGCGCCAGCATGCCCTGGCTGCCAGTCTTGGGACGTCACAACTCCAAGCGGGTGATCTCAACTATTCTGGAAAGGATGAGTGAATCCCCAGAAACCCCCGAGCCGTCCCCTGCCCAGTCGCCGGAGGCCGCTCCGGAGCAGCCGCAGGCAGCGCGCCCGGTGACTCCCGGCAGCCAGGCTTCGTTCGGCACATACGGCGGCCGGCCGGTCAGCTTCGTGCGCCGCGGAACCCGATTGCAGGGCCGCCGCCAGCAGGCCTGGGAGGAGCACTCGGACCGCTGGGCGGTGGACGTCCCGCGGCACATCGCCAACACCTCGGTGCACCCGGACTACGTGTTCGACGCCGAAGCGGAGTTCGGCCGCTCGGCGCCCCTGATCGTGGAGATCGGTTCGGGCCTCGGCGATGCCGTCTGCCACGCCGCGGAGGAGAACCCGGACTGGGACTTCCTGGCCGTGGAGGTTTACACCCCCGGCCTCGCGAACACGATGATCAAGATCAACAGCCGCAAACTCAGCAACGTGCGCGTCGTGGAGGCCAACGCCCCGGAAGTCCTGGCCACCATGCTGCCGGCAGGGTCCGTCAGCGAGGTCTGGGTCTTCTTCCCCGACCCCTGGCACAAGTCGCGCCACCACAAGCGCCGGCTCATCCAGCCCGAGTTCGCCGCGCTCGTTGCCGCCGCCCTGAAGCCGGGCGGCCTGTTCCGCGTGGCCACCGACTGGTCCAACTACGCCGTCCACGTCCGCGACGTCATGGCCGGCTCGGCCGATTTCGTCAACCTGCACGACGGCGAACGCAGGGGTCCCGAAAGCCCGCTCACCCAGGTGTGGCAGTCCGGCGTCGAATCCCTGGTGGGCGGCGCGCCCGTCAAGGAGGGCCGTGCCCCGGTAAGCACCGAACACACCGGACCCAATGAGGGCGTGGACGAAACCGGGGGCTGGGCGCCACGCTTCGAGGGCCGCATACGGACAAGCTTCGAAAACAAGGCCCATGAGGCAGGCCGCCTCATCTTCGATCTCTGCTACCGGCGGCTATGAGGCACCATGGCCTCCGCACAGCCCTCCACCCCGCAACGCCCCTCCGCTGGTTCCCGCGGGCCGGCAGCCGACATCAGCAGCCTGGCGTCTGCCGCGCTGGCACCGTTTGGGGCCGTCTTCGGCCTGTCGACGTTCTCTTCGGGTAGGTAGGCGCCGGTCAGCTCACCTTGATGGCGCCCACCACTTCCTTGAGGAGGCCGATCCGCGGCTCGATCTGGGGGTCAACATAGGGCCAGATCACCACGACGCCGATGAACCGTTCCTTTTCCCACACCCCCACGGTGGCGGCCGCCTTCGCGTCGCCCCGTTTGTCGTCATAGCCGACGACGACGGCGTAGGCGGCTTTGCCGGGAAGGTTTAGTTCGCCCTCGGTCAGCAGGTTGCCGCCGCGCTCATCAAGGTAGTGGGCCGACATCAGGTGCGCCCAGCCGTTGGCCTCGGCCGGGCCTTCCACGGAGGTGTCATCCTTGATGACGGTGACGAGGACGTCTCCCAGCAGCCCGTACTGTTCGGTGTTGGGGCCGGCGGTGGAGTCGTCCAGGACCAGGGTGTGCTCGGGGAAGTCCGCGGTGAAACCGAGCGGGGATTCGATGTGAACTGTCATGGCTGGTGGTTGCTCCTTCAGCGGTAACTCGGTGTATATGGGGCGGCGGCGGCGAAACTACAGCCGGGAGAGCTTGGTGTCGTTCGGGACCTTCTGGTACGTGCTGACGTTCGTGCTGACCTGGTTTTCAGTGCTGACCTTGACCTCGCCTGCCTTGACGTCGAACCCGGCCTCGTTGGACGCAGTGACCACGCTGTTCACCTGTACAGTAGCCGAGCCCGCCTCGTAGAGCTTCGCGGCGTCCCGGGCAGCTGCGGCGTCGTTCCCGAGCGCCACGTTCTTCATGTAGCTGTCGATCACGGCGCTGTTTTCCGGCGTGTAGTCGATGTCGATCTTGACGGTGCCCTGGGTGCCCGCCGTCACGCTGGATTCGACGTTGCCGGCCTTGACGTCCATGCCCTCCTTGACGCCCTGCGCCACGGTACCCTCCATGGACAGGGACACCGAACTGAGGTTGTTGTCCTTGTCCATGTTCAGTTCCAGGCCACCCTTGCCCGAAGCCTCGAACGTCCGCCCGTCCAGGTCCAGGTTGCCCTTCGCGGAGACTTCCACGCTCCCCTTGGACGTCCCGTCGCTGAGGTTCTTTTCATAGGCCAGTTCCAGCTTCGCGGAGGCGGCGGCATCAGCCGAATCGGCACCGGCTTCAAAGCTCAGCGATCCCTTGGCCTTGTCCTCGTGTCCGTTGGAGCCGTTGTCCGAGGCGGCGTCGTCCAGGGTGTCCAGGATGTAGTCGGGCGCGTTGCCGGCCACGTCCTTGATGTCACCCGCGCTGTCCGGCGGGAGGTCGGCGTACATCTGGTTCCGCGCCGCCATGGCTTCTTCAATGCTGCCGAACGTGTATTCGCGGGCTACCTCGCCCGTCAGGGTGGCCCCGGCGGTCCCGGAAGCGTCGTTCACGCCCAGGCCCATGTTGCCGTAGACCTTCACGGTGGCCGAGCCGTCCGCGTTTTCCACCACTTCGGTGCCCACTTCGGCGCCGCCGTGGACCCACAGGACACGGGCTTCGATGGAGGCCTTGCCCGTCTCCGTGTAGACCGGGATGTCTTCCTTGGCCAGCTCCAGCAGGTGCTGCCGGGCGAGGTCCTGCGCTGCTTCCGGGATTCCGCCGTCCATGGCCATCAGGTCCTTGGCCAGCGGACCGTCCGGGCCTTCGCCCTCGATCAGGTACTTCTTGTCGGCGGCCGAGAGACCGTCCCACCACTTGGCCTGTTCCTCCGGGCTGGCCCCGGCCATCGTGTCCAGCTGGCCCTGGAGCTCGGCACGGTGTTCCGCCGCCTCGCGGGCAGCCTCAAGCTTTTCCTGCGCCCAGTTCTTCATCTGGTCGAACAGGCCCTTCAGCCCGCCCGGGCCCGCGCTGGTGGCGCCCGTCCCCGCCGCCGAGGACTTTTCCTGCTCCGCGGCGTTCTGGAGCAGGACCTTAGAGTTCTGCCGGAGGCTTGCAACCACCCGTTCGATGCTGGGACGGTGGCTGCCCGTCCACTCCTGCCGGAAACGCTCGCCGTCGCCGCCTTTCCAGGGGGCGGCAAGGATCTGGCTCTGCAGCGAGGACGCCCTGGTGCTGAGCAGTGAAGCTGCTTTGTCTGCGGCCTTGGCCAAGGCGCGAAGCTGACTGACGTCAGCACCGTAAAAAGTCATGATGTCTCCCCAGAGAATGATGCAGTTGCGAGGTGGTGGCTGGTCCATATCGTGCCATGTTGCCCCCGGGGGTGCCATGGGCATCACTACCCATGGGGCCCCGCGAGCAGCCTGAGTCCGTCCGCCGCCACCCTGCCTCGGTGCATAACCGCCGTCGGCGAGCTGTTCCGGAGCCGGTTCCCGTGGCACGATTGGCCTTTAACACCGCCTGCGGGACAGCCCCGCGGCCACGAGAACTGCACGAGGGTCCGGACATCAAAAGAGAACTGAGAGAAGCCGCCGGGACGGCTGAGGAAGTCACCAACTCACGGCCGCTGGAGCTCATGGCCCGTGCCGGGTTCGCAGTGAGCGGCATCCTGCATTTCCTGGTGGGCGCCATCGCCATCCGCCTGGCCATGGGGGGCGAAGGCAAAGCTGACGTCAGCGGCGCCGTGCAGGAGCTAGCCGGCCAGCCCGCCGGACCCATCCTGCTGTGGAGCAGCTTCGCCGCCTGCGTGGCGCTCGCCATCTGGCAGACCAGCGATGCGATCTTCGACTTCAGCCACCTGCCGAAGCGCGAAAAGATCGGCAAGAAGCTCAAGGCGGCGGGCCAGGCCGTGGTCTTTGCCGCCTTCGCCGTCACGCTGGCCTCGTTCGCCATCGGCACCGGGAGGGACAACAGCCAGTCCACCAGCGATTTCACCATCGCGCTGATGAAGGCCCCCGGCGGCGTTGCGCTGCTGATCGTCATCGGCGCCGCGGTGGCCGTCACGGGGATCGTGTACGGGATCCGCGGCGTCCGGAAGTCGTTCGAAAAGAACCTCAGGATGCCTGCCCCGGGCACCACCCGAACCGCGGTGACGGTCCTGGGCGTGGTGGGATACGTCGCGAAGGGCTTCGCACTGCTGCTGGTAGGCCTGCTGATTGTCATTGCCACCATCCGGTCGCACCCGGAGGAATCCACCGGGCTCGACGGCGGGTTGAAGGCGCTGCGGGACCAGCCGTTCGGGCTGTACCTGCTGGCCGCCGCCGGCATCGGCCTGATCTGCTACGGCGTGTACTCGATGATGCGGGCAAAGCTGGCGAAGATGTAGGCCGCCTGCGGACACCCGCCCGGCTAGGGTGGACGCATGCCCCAGGTACGCGCCGAACGATTCATCCGACTCGACCCTGAGACCGCTTTTGCGTTCTCCCAGACCACCGGCGAGTTCCGGCTGAAGTGGGATCCGTTCATTTCAGCTCAGGGCTGGCTGGACGGCGCCCGGGCGGCCGGCAAGGGTGTCCGAACGCGGACGGTCTCGAAAATGGGTCTGGTGATGGTGAGCCAATACGTCTCCTACGCACCGCCCCGGAACGTGGGCATGACCATGGTGTCCGGGCCGTGGTTTTTCGCCAACTTTGGCGGCGGCTGGCGTTTCACCCCGGCCGACGGCGGCACCCGGGCTGTCTGGAAGTACACCTTTTCCTGCCGGCCGGCGTGGTTGCGGCCCGTGGCGGAGCGGATCGGCAGCTGGCTGCTGGGCCGTGAGATCGAAAAGCGCATCGGGGCTTTCGCCCGGGCGTGCGAGGACCCGCAGCTCATGGCGGAGTTCCGCGCCCTGCGGTCCTAGGGCCGCCCGCCCTCGAGGGCGGCCCGGACACGCGCACCGATGCCGCGCAGCCGCTCGACCGGTTCGGTGGCGTAGACCAGCCGTACGTACCGGGGAGCCACGTCCTGGCCCCACGCCGTCATGGGGGTCGCGGCGATGCGGCCCGCCACCAGGAGCCGCCGGGACAGCTCCGGCGCCCGCATCCCCAGTGCCTCGGCATCCAGCAACAGCGACCAGCCGCCCTCAGGCACCACAACGGGCAGCCCTGCCAACTCCGCGGTCACCAGGTCCCGGCGCGACTGCCACTCGCGCACGGCACCGGTGATCCCGTCGTCGCTGTTGGTCAGTGCGGCGAGGACCCCGGCCTGGTTGAAGCCGCTGGCCACGGCAGTGTTGTAGATCGCGGCGAGGGCCACGTCTCCCATCACCTCCGGGGGTCCGGCCACCCAGCCGACGCGCCAGCCGATCATGCGGTAATTCTTGGAGACTCCGCCCATGGTGATGGTGTGCGGGGCCAGTTCCGGAAACGACGCCGGATGACGGTACGGCAGGCCGTCGAACAGGATCCGGTCCATGGCGGCGTCATATAGCAGCCAGCAGTCCGCGTGCAGGCAGGCATCACGGACTGCGCCCCATTCGGCGTCGTTGAGCACGTGGCCGGTGGGCATGGCGGGGCTCATTAACAGGATGGCCCGGGTGCGCGCGGAAACCGCCGCGGCGAGCCTCACCGGGTCCAGGCGCCAGCGCCCGCCGGAGACCATCAGCGGAACGAACACCGGGATGGCCCCTGCAAGCCGGACCCTGTTGATCATGCCCGCATAGGTGGGATCCGTGAGGATCACTTCGTCGCCGTGGTCCACGGTTGCCAGGAGAACGCTGAGCATTCCGGCGAGAGCGCCGCCGGTGATCACCACCTCGGAACGGGGATCGTAGGAAAGCCCGGTCTGCTGCCGGAGCCGGTGCGCCACGGCCTGGCGGAGGGCCAGCGTGCCGGTGAAGGGGAGCCAGCTGTTGGCTGCCTTGTTTCCCACAGCCTCGCGGGTGGCGATGATGGCCGACGGCGGCGGCGCGATGTCCGTGTCCAGGTTCTCCATCCGGAGCACGTCGGGATCACCACCGACGGCGGCTGCCACCTTGTCGATGCCAAAGGGCTGAATCCGGGCAAAACGCCCGGTCCTGCCGCGGACCATGTGCCCAGCGTCCCACCGGGCGCGGAGCGCGTCAATGGGCCCCGGACGAGCCGCCCACCATGGAAATGACAGCCACTGTCTGCTGGCCTTCGTTGCGCAGTTCCACACTGCTGATCCGGCTGATCTGGGTGGGCGTTGCCCCGGTGATCCTGGACCTGCCACCGGGCGTCGCGGACCAACTGCACGCCCGGTCCTCTGTGCCGTCCTGGCCCTTGACCCACAGGGACAAGGTGCCCTGGGTGGGCAGGCTGGTCCCGGAAAACGAGACCTCGGTCCCCCACGCCTTCTTGATCAGTGCAAGCTGGACCTGAAGGCCGCCCGGCGCTTCCACCGAGTAGCTGGCGTCCGGCCGGGGCGGCTGGTTGAACAGCGGAGCGGCCAGCACCCCCACTGCCAGGCACGCGGCGGCCACCGCCCCGACGAAAGCCGCCCACCGCCGTCGTGATTTCCGCCGCCGTACTGCCAGTTCGTCCAGCAGGGCGGCGGGTTCCGCCCCGGAAGCCACTACCCCCAACGCAGTGGCTTCCGGGGCTGCCGCCGCGGGCGCCGGCCCGGCCAGGGCGACGGCGTCCGCAACAGGGAGGGCGTCCAGAAGCGCCGGCAGGCTGGCAAGTTCGTCCAGCTCCCGCCGGCAGTCCGGGCACCCCGCCAGATGCTGCTCGAACCGCGACACGTCAGCCTGCTCCAGGCCGCCCAGCAGGTAGGCTCCCAGCAATTGGTGCACGTCCGCGCTGCTCACCGTTGCACCCCCATTTCGTCAAGGATGGTCCGCAGCGCCCGCACCGCATAGAACGCGCGGGACTTCACCGTCCCGGCGGGAATACTCAGCTCCACGGCCGTTTCCGCGACAGTGCAGCGGCGGTAGTGCAGTGCCACCAGGACGTCCCGGTGTTCGGCGCTGAGACGCAGCAAGGCTTCCTCCATCAGTACGCGGTTGAGCAGTTCGTCAACGCGTTCACTGGCTTCCGCGGGGTCTGCCACATCCCGTTCGGCCGCTTCGAGGGGACGGCGCTGGGCCTTGCGGTAGTTATCGATCATGATGTTCCGGGCGGTGCGGAAAAGGTAGCTCCGCAGGCTGCCGGTAATCTCCGGGGCCTGCTGCCAGACCCGGAGGACGGTTTCCTGGACAACGTCCTCAGCCAGTTGCGGATCGCGGCAGGCGCTCAGTACAAAGCGCCGCAGCGCCGGGCCGTGCTCCCGGTAAATCGCTGCCACCACATCTTCATCGAGCGGCATCCCCGCCCCTCCCGCTGTGCTGATGGTGCCCTGCATTATCTGTGATGCCTCATGGTGCCGCGGCCGGCCGGACGCCCGCCGTTCCCCAGTTATGACGCCGCCCGGCCCGAAACGGTTCACCGCCGAGTGCGGTCCACGGAGGCGCCGCACTGAACGACTCTGCTTGTGAACCATTCTGTTCCCTGACACGTCATACCGGATAGCGCCGGCCCGCATTCCGCACCTTTTGGCCGGCACGAATCCAAGGAGCTGGACATGAAGAAGCACTGGGGAACAGGCCTGTACGTTCTGGCGCTGGCCGCGGCCCTCACGGCCTGTGGCGGCGCAACCGGAACGTCGACGCCCACCGCTGCGGAAGGTACGACGTCGGCCTCCGCTCCCGCGGAAAGCTCGACAGCCGCCGTCCCCGCCGGAGCGGCTGAACTGAAGACTGCCTCGTCTGCGGCGGGCCGGATCGTGGTGGATGCGAAAGGCATGAGCGTCTATTTCTTCACGAAGGACGTGAAGGACTCCGGCACCAGCGCGTGCACCGGCGCATGCATCGCCGCGTGGCCGCCGGTCCTCACCGAATCGGACGCGCCAGCCGTGGAGGGCGTTACGGGAACGGTGGCAACAATCGCGACGCCGGAGGGAAAGAAGCAGGTGACGATCAACGGCCTGCCGGTCTACTACTACGTCAAGGACAAAGCCGCAGGTGACATCACCGGCCAGGGCGTCAACGACGTCTGGTACCTGGTCGGCCCCACAGGAGACATGCTGAAGACCGCGGCTGGCGGCTACTAGCCGACGGTTTCAGCACAGAGCCCCGTTTCAGCACAGAGCCCGACCGGGCACGCGGTTAGCGAACCGGCGAGGGAGCAGGCAGCTCGGGGACTGGCAGCTCTACCGGCGACGTAGGAACAAGACCGGACGGACCGGGGCTCACGGGGGCGGACGGAAGCGACTTGCCCGGGGGCAGCTGTCCAAGTCCCGGAACGTTGGCCGGGTTGCGGGGATCGGGTTTCCCCGGCAGGGCGTGTCCGGGCGCGGGGACGGTGCCCGGCGAGGGGGCGGCGGTTTCCCCGGCGCTGCCCTGACCTGGTTGCCCGCCGGAGACTGTTCCGCCGTCCGCCGGCGAAGGCGCCGGTGAGGCGGGCGCGGGTGCGCCCGGTGACGTTCCCCCGGTGCCCGGCACCGGCTGGCCTGGGGTGCTTCCCCCGCCTCCCGGAGTTACGGTCCCCACGAAGAAGGTCACGGCATGACCGACGTTACCCAGGGTGTGGCGGAAGTTTTGATCCGAGGCTGCCGCGGCGGCGCCACCGGCGGCGCCACCGGCGGCCAGGGCAGCCGCGACGGAAAGCGCCGTAAGCGGCAGCCGGCGTTTGCGCCGTCGACGGGCGGCCAGCTCATCCACGGCAGGCTCACCAGGTGCGGAGTCGGCGGGTGAGGGCTCGGCAGAGGCGGCGGGCAGTGCCATGGCGTGCGTGCGGGCGGCGGCGGATTCAGCAGAAACAGCGGGAAGCACGGTCAGCGTGACGGCCGGCGCCATCAGCGCTTCCACCGCGGCGGACGGCCGCGGGCTGTCGGCGGCCAGTGCACGCAGTTCCAGCAGGACGGGACGCAGTTCGCCCGCGTCTTCCATGCCGGCGTCAGCCAGCAGTTCGTCGATGATCCGCTGGTTCCGGAATGAGGAGTTGTCACTCATGGTCTGCCTGGCTTCCTATTGAGGCGCGTTCCCTAAGGGCGATGAGCGCCCGGCGATGCAACTGTTTGACGGCTCCAGGTGTCCTGTCCATGATTTCGGCGGCCTGCTCCACGGACAGGTCCGCCACCACCCTGAGGGCGAGGACTTCCTGGTGGTCCGGGCTGAGTCCTTCGAGAAGGGCACCTGCGCCTCCGGAGTCCACCTTCGCGAGCGCCAGTTCCTCGGCCGAAGCCGAACTGCGGCCGTCGAGTTCAGACTCGTAGGGGCTGAGGGACGGAGTGCGCTCGTTGCGGCGGTAATAATCCACCATGCGCGCATGCGCAATGGAGAAAATGAGCGACTTGGCGCCCTGAAGTCCGCCGCTCAGGCCGTCAAGCTTCGGATAGAAGGCAAGGAACACGTCCTGGGTGACCGCCTCGGGATCATCCACTCCGCGCGCCCTCAGGTAGCCAAGAACTGCGCCGGAGAACTTTCGGTAGACAAGGGTGAACAGCACGGCGGGGTCGGTCCCGTCCGTGCGCACATATTCATCTGCCAAAGTGTCCAGCACCCTAGGGCTCCTCCATCCCGTGCCGCGCGGTCACATATGTCCGAAGATCGGAAGGCTGCGAACCTGCGCCGGTTGCACCGCGGGACTTCCGCCACAGCGAAAAGTCCCGCGGTCCACCATAGGCGGCTGTATTACGGACGGCCAGCTGAGGTGGGCAGCTCAGGGAGCTCGGTGGGGACCTCGGCGGGGATTTCCGGGGTGGCCGGAACTGCTGCCTGGGTGGGCAGCTCAGGGGCTTCCGGAACCTCCGGGGCCTGAACGTCTGCTGCGGCCTCGCCGGAGCCCGCACCTTCAACCTTGCCGCCCTCGGACTTGGCCGATGCGTTGGCAGCTGCCTTGCCTGCGGCAGTTACATCAGCGCAGTAGCCTTCGACGTTGGCTTCGCCCTCAGCGGCGATGGCAAGCGACTTGAAACCGGTGGAGGATGCGTCCAGGCCGCCCTTGGTGAAGGCGGTGCACAGGCCGTAGGCGGCGGGGCCGGTGGCGTCCGGGCCGACGGCGGTTGCCGAGGCTTCAGCGCTGGCGTCCTCGTCAGAGCCGGTTGCTGCAGCATCAGCCGAAGCGGAAGCGGACGGCGAGGCGGAGGCGGACGCTTCCGCGGTGGCGCCGGCCGTAGCGGTCTCGGAGACACCGCCGACGTGCGGGGCGGGAGCGCCGAGCAGTTCGTGGGCGCTCTGCTGAACGTCAGTAGGAAGGGCTCCGGCAAAGGCGGCTGCGCCGGTGCCACCGACCGCCAGCGTACCGGCCGCCAATGCGCTCGCGGCAACCTTACTAGTGGCAAAAACAGTGAACAAGGACATGAAACCCTCCGAAAACATATACAACAGTGTCAGTAACGGCCAGGTTGGATCCGGCCACTCAAGCTGTGCGGACGCGGTCCGCACTCCCCTTACATCGCTGCGTGTTCCGGAAAAGTTACGCGGTGCCGAAAATTCTTTTTGCGGGACCCGGGCAGGCCTGTGGCCGCGGGCCCGGCATTAGGATCGGGACCCGGGCAAGCCGACCGATCTGAAGAATGCCGCGAGGACCTGGCAGACCATGGTGGGTCAACCGTGGGCCGCGGGAAGGACGAAAGACACCGTTGTGCCCTCTCCCGGGGCGCTGGTGAGGCTGATTGATCCGCCGTGTCCTTCGATGATGGTCTTGCTGATGGGAAGGCCAAGCCCTGCTCCCGGAATGGCCGTATCGCGGGACCGTGCGGATCGAAAGAACTTGGCAAAGGCCTGTTCCTGATCTTCCTTCGTCATACCTATGCCCGTGTCGGTGATTGAGCAGACCAGCTTTTCGCCGTTCCTGCGGGCCCGGACGGTGATCCTTCCGCCGTCCGGTGAGTACTTCACCGCATTCGAGATCAGGTTGCCCGCCACCTGCCGGATCCTGACCGGGTCCACCCGGGCAGTCAGCGGTTCTTCCGTGTCGAGCACCAGGGCCGCTCCGCAGAGTGCAGCCTTCTCGTGGTCGGCGGCCACGGCGGCAGCGAGGAGGCCTGCAATGTCCGTCTCCTGCAGGACGAGCTCCACGCTTTCAGAAGCGACGGCAATCAGGTCATTCACAAGGCCCAGAAGGTGGACGGCATTCCGCTCCACGATCCGCAGCTCAGCCTGTATGTCCTCGTGGCCCGGTTCGTCGATGACCAGTTCCAGGTAACCGAGTATTGACGTCAGCGGCGTGCGCAGCTCGTGGGACACCGTGGCGACGAAGTTGTCCTTGGCAGCGAGGGCGTTGATCAGCGTGGTCACCTCGGCGAAGGTGACCACGGCCCCCGTGTTGTCCCCGTCCGGGGACGGAATGGCGCGGCCGCTGACGGAATAGGCCCGTTGCCCGCTACCCTCGCCGGCCCAGTACAGCTCATTGGTGAAGGCCTCACCGCGGGACGCCCGCGCTGCCGGGAACCCGTCCGGCGGCACTAGGGTGGTCCTGTCACCATAAAAGAGCTGAGGAGATCCCGTGGCGGGGACCAGCCGGGCCAACGAGGGGTCGGTCCGCATCGCCCTGTTGGTCAGCACATCCTGACCCTTTGCGTCCACCACCCAGACGCCCACATCAACGGCTGAAAGCACGGCATCAAGCAGCCGCTGGCGTCGGACGCTCTCGGCGAGGGTTGCTGCCAGGTCACGGTCCTTCCGGACCAGCGTCCCGCGTTGCCGGTGGAGGGCGCCGGCCACCACGTGGGCCGTCACCGCGATGGCAGCCATCAGGAGCGGCAAGAAGATGGTCCGGATCATGGAACCCTGCGCCGGGTCCGCTCCCAGGGCGGCGGCAGGGACGACGGTGCTGAGTACGGTGGCGAGGACTGCCAGGACAACCCGGTGCCTGTGCCCGCTCACCGACAGCCAGACCACCGGGAAAACCAGCAGCAGGCTCAGGACGTTGAAGCTGGGGCCGCCCGCTTGCCGCGTGAATCCGATGGCAACGCAGTCCAGGACCGGTATCAGCGTGAACGCTTCGGGGTGCAGCTTCCCCCAGGGAACGGCCAGGCAGAGGCCGAACAACGCGGCATGTGCCAGCAAGGCAATCCTGAACGCGTCGTCCGCCAGCGTTGCCGGGCTGAAGATCGCGGCAGTAACAACTATCAGGGACAAGGTAACGGGCAGAGGAAGCTGGCTCATCACCACACGGCCCCGGACTCCGAGCCTGCCGAAAAACCGGTCGATCCAGTCGGCCAACAGCGCATCCCAGGCGGGCGATGCGCCCTCTGCTGGTGGACTGTCATTGCCCGGCCCTGCCGCCGGTTGCGTCATGTCAATCGGATCGCTTGCATGGATACGTTTCATCCGTCTGTCCCCCCAGGCACAGATAAAGAATCCCCCGGGCTGCTTCAAGGGCGCTGACCAC
Organism: Arthrobacter sp. PvP103; assembly: GCF_017833075.1. Taxonomy (NCBI): domain Bacteria; kingdom Bacillati; phylum Actinomycetota; class Actinomycetes; order Micrococcales; family Micrococcaceae; genus Arthrobacter; species Arthrobacter sp. PvP103. The sequence goes on from NZ_JAFIBQ010000001.1 coordinate 2,037,998, forward strand.
AGTGTAGACCGCCCGGTGCTGTGAAAAGATCAAGCATGCGTCCCATGCAGCACTCCAGCAAACTCCAGAACGTCCGCTATGAACTCCGCGGACCCATCCTCCAGGCCGCGAAGGAGATGGAAGCTGAAGGGCACCGGATTCTCAAGATGAATCTGGGTGACACCGCGCCGTTCGGACTGGAGACTCCCGAGTCCGTGGTTGTGGACATGATCCACCACCTGCGCGGGGCCCAGGGCTACAGCGATTCCAAGGGCATCTTCTCTGCGCGCACGGCCATCTCGCAGTACTACCAGACCCGCGGCCTGATGCAGATCGGCGTCGAGGACATCTTCATCGGCAACGGCGTCAGCGAACTCATCTCCATGTGCCTCCAGGCCTTCATGGAAGACGGCGACGAAATCCTGATTCCGGCGCCCGACTACCCGCTGTGGACGGCGGCCGTCACGCTGACCGGCGGCAAGCCTGTGCACTACCTGTGCGACGAGGACGAGCACTGGTGGCCGGATATGGCCGACGTCGAAGCAAAGATCACCAAGCGCACCAAGGCAATCGTGATCATCAACCCGAACAACCCCACGGGAGCCGTGTACCCGCGGCACGTCCTGGAGCAGTTTGCCGCACTGGCGCGCAAACACCATCTGGTGCTGTTCTCGGACGAGATCTACGAGAAGATCCTGTACGAGGATTCGCAGCACATCCATACAGCCTCGGTGGCCGAGGACATCTGCGTCCTCACGTTCAGCGGCCTCTCCAAGGCGTACCGGATGCCGGGGTACCGCGCAGGCTGGGTGGCCGTCACGGGCCCGCTGGCGGCAACGCTGGCCTACCGGGAAGGCCTGGAACTGCTGGCATCCCTGCGCCTGTGCCCCAATGTCCCCGCCCAGCACGCGATCCAGACGTGCCTCGGCGGCTATCAGAGCATCGAGGCCCTGGTCCGGCCGGGCGGCCGCCTCCGCGAGCAGCGGGACCGCGCCCATAAGCTGCTCACCGCCATTCCGGGCGTCACGTGTGTTCCCGCGGCGGCGGCCATGTACCTGTTTCCGCGTCTTGACCCGGAGCTCTACCCGTTCAAGAGCGATGAACAGTTCGTCCTGGACCTCCTGCGTGAACAGAAGATCCTGGTCTCGCACGGCACGGCGTTCAACTGGCCCCGGCCGGACCACTTCCGCTTCGTCATCCTTCCGTCGGTGGAGGACATCGAGGAAGCAGTGCGCCGGATCGCCGCGTTCCTCGCCTCGTACCGGACCGGCGTGGTGGACGACGCCTAGCGGGCAGAATCAGTGCCGGATCAGGACGTGGCCGCCATCGGTGTATAGCTGAACGACTTGAGCGTCAGCGTCCCGTCCTTCGTCAGCGCCTTCAGGCCCTTAGGCGCCCCGGCAGGGAACACGAGAGACGTGAGGGTTCTCTCGCCGTCGTTGACGAACACTTCCACGGAACTGTGGTCCACATAGACCGTCAGCCGGACCCGGCCCTCGCGGGGTGCGGACTCCGCACGCCGGAGCACGCCGTAATCGGGCGCGAGTCCGGCCGTTTCCTTGGCGGCACCGTCCCGCGTGACGAAGGCGGTTCCCGATTCGAAGTCATAGCCCACTGTGGCAAAGACCCCGTTTTCGGCGAGCAGTTCCACCTTGGCCTCGGAACCGTCGTCGCCTGCCGCGCGTTCGAGCGTGAGGTCGAGCCGGTACGCTCCGCGGTCAGGCACGGGTAGCCCGGCTGCACCGTCAGGAGTCAGTTTCCGGTCTTCCACGGTGGCGGTGTCTCCTTCCAGCGACTTCAGCGCACTGGTGGGCATGGAGACGAGCGTGGGCTTGCCGGAGACCGTCTTCAGCCGGATATCCCTGACCAGAGTGTCGGCGCCCCCGTGCCAGTCGTCTGTGGGCAGCTTGCGGGCATAGGCCCAGTTGTTCAGCCACGCGATGGAGTGGCGCGACCCCATGCGCTGGCTTTCCGTGAGACGGGGGTCGTCCCAGGTCACGGCGGCGTAGAAGTCGGAGCCGTCGTCCAGCCACTGGTGCTTCTGGTCCGAAGGCTCGAACCGGGTCCCGTCCCAGGTCCCGGTCCAATAGGCGACGCCGGTGGACTTCCCTTCCTCGGCCCCGTTGGCGCTGGCAGCAAGGACCCAGGTCCGTTTGGCGGGATCGCCGTCGACGTCGAGCTGGAAGAGTTCCGGGCATTCAAGGATCCCCAGTCCCTTGCGTTCAAAGGCCGAAAGGTAGTGCCATTCCTTCAGGTTGGCGGACGCGTACAGACCTATCTTTTCGCCCTCCGCCAAGGCCATCACCCACTGGTTGTTCGCGTTATCACGGATGATCTTCGGATCGCGCCAGTGCTGCTCCCCCGGGTTGTCCATCACCGGGTTCCCCTCGTAGGGCTTGAATGTGTAGCCCTTGTCGGTGGAATAGAACAGCGACTGCCGCTGGATGCCGTCGTCCTGCTGAGTCATGACGGCGATGACGGCACCTTTGCCGAACCCCGCGGAATTCTCGTAATCCACCACGGCACTGCCCGTTTCGATGTCGCCCAGGCCGTTCTTGTACTTTTCAATGGCCACCCCCTCGTCCTTCCAATGCACCAGGTCGGTGCTGGTGAGGTGGTACCACTCAGTGCCGTTCTCCTCCGGGTAGCCGGCGTTGTAGAGGTAGTAGTAGTGCCAGAGGCCGTCCAGCCAGAACGGCCGCTGCGGATCATTCATCCAGTTTTCGCGGGGGGTGATGTGGTAGCCCGGGCGGTAGGCGGAGGCACCGTCCGGCCGCGCGAACGCGGACTCCGCCGGCGCCGGAACCTCGGGCCGTGCGCCCAGGTCGGACAGCATGGCCTCCACTGCAACAGCTGTGACGCAGTCCGGGCGGCGGATGTCCGCGGAGCCAGCCCGCACCACCTGGTCCTGACTGCTGGAGCGTACGAAGACGTCCTGCCCCACCCTGGCGGCGGCCACCCATCCATCGGCGCATTCAATGGCGCGGAGGTCGGAAACGCCGTCGGTCCGGAGCGGGCGTGCCAGGCCCTCCAGGCTGCGGTCGCCCCCGGCCAGCCAGAACGAGCCATAGCGGCCGGCGTCTTTTTTGGCCTCCGCCTGGGCGCCGGCGACGTCGGCCAGCGCGTCCGCGGCGGGGCTGCCCGGGCCAGGCTGCGACCCCGCACCCACCACGATGGCTACCGCCGCCAAGACGAGCGCCAGGGCAGCGGCCACCGCGACCCATAGGGCCCGTGGCGTGAGTTTGCTGGGGGGAAACCTGAGCGACATGTCCACCGATCATCGTGATGCACAAACGCCGGCGCCGGTATATAAGCCGGCGCCGGCGTTCGTGCGTGTTGGTCTGATTTCGCTCAATTTTACAGGGGCCGCGCTTCCGCGTTCCCGCCGCGGTCCCGGCAGGGCGGTTCGGGGACCCTAGGCGTCGGCCTCTTCGAACTCCACGGCGGCAATGATCTCCTTGGTCGAGGGGCTGATCATGTAGGCCTCCTCGTCATCCTCCACCATGATGAAGTCGCCCTGGTCCGTGGTGAAGTGCCAGGCGAGGACGGTCTCGCCGTTGTGCTCGTAGTTGGGATCGCCCATGGTGATCTTCTGCAGCTCCTGGCCCGCGACGTCGCACAGTTCGCGGATGATCAGTTCGAACTCCGGCGCGTTCTCCAGGGCTTCTTCCGCCGCTTCGGCCTGGCGTTCGGCAAGGTTGGGAATCCGGGCCACACGCTCGGCGATGTGGAGTTCCAGCTGCTCCCCGTCAAGCAGCAGCAGGCCTTCCTGGCCGCGGAGCCAGGCGGCGTTGAGCGCGAGGATGTCCTCGCTCTCCAGCAGCGACTCGAATTCGTCGTCGAGCCTTTCGAGTTCCCGGACCGCCTCCGGGGAGGCGGTCCCGCCGCCGTTGTCGGCGCCGCCAAAGCCCTCCGTATCCCCGTCTGCATCCCCATCCAAGTACGCGTCGGCGTCGTCCTCTGAGAGCGCATCAAAAGCCGCGGCGGTGCGGTTGAACAGCGCCAGGTGGGCGGTGGCGCGCATGCCTTCCAGGCCTTCGCGGACATAGGCGTCGATCTCTTCGCGCTCCGGAACCGTGAAGACGTACTGGGCAAAGCCGCCTGCCAGCGCCTGGGTTAGGTAGAAGTCGACGTAGTAGCTGCGGAGCGCGTTAGGCGCGATTTCCGGGGCGTCGAGAAGCTCCGCATACATGGCGTTGACCACGGTCACGTTGGAGTCCACAACGTCCTCGTTGGCCGCCTCGGCGCTTTCGGGTGCCAGGACGACGGGGTGCTTGCTGGCGGGCTGACCGGTGCTCATGGAAGATCCTCACTGCTGAAAGCGGGTGGTGCTCTGGACCCTTTCACGCTACGTGGCGCACCGGTCCGCAGGTGGAGGATGAGCTGAACGTTGGGCGAAGTTTCAGGGCCTCTTCCGGCTCGGTAAGATGGATCAGATAACCTGCAGATTTTTGACCTGCTGAAAGTAGCGCGCACCATGCCATCCCAACCGGACGAGAGTGCGGCACTGGCAATACAGACCCCCGCGATCAACGACCGCTCCCTCGCGGCCGGACTCGCCTACGCCATGGGCAGCCGGGTCTCGGGGATTTCCTTCGATGCCGCCACCGGCCTGATGCTCGGCAAGGTCCGCGGCGGTTCGGACGCGCCCTATTCAACCACTGCCAAGCTCGTCCGGAAGGCGGGCGGCTGGAGCTGCACCGTGGGCGTCTGCAGCTGCCCGGTGCGGAAGGACTGCAAGCATGTGGCCGCGCTGCTGTTCGCGGCCGAGGACAGTCCCGCCATCCGCGTCCAGCTCCTGGCCCCGGCCGAGGCCACCCGCCTGTCCCGTGAACCCCTGGCGCAGGACATGCCGGACTGGGAGCAGGCCCTGGGCCCGCTCATTGCCCGCCCTGGAATCACCCCGTCCACCAACGGCATCCCGCTGGCCCTCCAGTTCGACATTGAAGAGCCGGCCCCGCACTTTTCCTACACCGGCCGCCGTGATCCGCTCCGCAGCGTCCGCCAGCTGAAGGCGCGCCCGGTGATCATGGGCGCCAAGGGCAAGTGGATCCGCGGCGACGTCTCCTGGAACACCCTGAGCTACCTCAACTACCGGCGTGAATGCAACGAGGCCCACGTGGAGTGGATGCAGGAATTCCTTGCCTCCCACACCGCCCTCGCGAACCGGCAGCACAACTCCACCGCGCCCTGGCTGGGGCTGAACACCTACGCCGGGAAAAACCTGTGGAGCCTGCTCGCCCAGGCCCGGAAGATCGGCGTCGCGCTGGTGCATGCCGGCAGCCAGGAACCCGTGCGGTTTGTGGAGGAGCCGGCCGCGGTGGGACTTAACCTGACCCGTTTCGGCGCGTCCGGCGGGGAAACGGGCGGCGGCGCCGCCGTCGAACGTGCCGCCGTCGGGCCGGCCGCCGCCGTCAACGCGAAGACGTCCGACGACGGCGGGCTGACGCTGGCGCCCACCATCACCGTTGAAGGGGAAGTGGTTGACCCGGCGTCCGTGGGGACCATCGGCCGGCCGGCCCACGGGATCTTCCTGACGTCCGGAGCGGACGCTCTTCCCGGCACGGGCAACGGATCGATCATCACGCTGGCTCCGCTGGAAAGCGGGCTTAGCGAAGAACTCCTGACATTCGTCACGGCCGGCAGCACGCTGCACATTCCGGCGCGGGACGAGACCCGCTTCCTCACCGGCTTCTACCCCAAGCTCAAGCAGGCCGCCCGCGTCACCGCGTCGGACCAGTCGGTGGAACTGCCCACGCTGGCCGTCCCCACCTTGTCGCTCCTGGCCAACTACGGTGCCGACCACAAAGTCCGGCTGCACTGGGAATGGCACTACACGTCAGGGAACCTGGTCACGGCGCAGCCCCTCTGGCGGCATCCGGGCGACCACGGTTACCGTGACGACCCCACGGAGGCCCGCATCCTCGAGGCAGTGGGACAGCCCTGGGAGGTTGTCCCCAAGCTGGGCGAATCCGCCACCGGAGGCTGGGGAACTCCGCGGCTTGCTGCTTCTGCCGAGCTGAGCGGGCTGGACACGCTTGCCTTTACCGAGGAAGTGCTTCCCCGGCTCCGCAACGCCCCGGACGTGGTGGTGGACACCTCAGGTGAGATCGCCGACTACCGGGAGGCCGAGGAAGCCCCCGTGGTGGCCATCTCCACCAAGGCCACGGACCAGCGCGACTGGTTCGATCTCGGTATCCAGATCTCCCTTGAAGGCCAGCCCGTTTCCTTCGCAGCGGTGTTCTCCGCCCTCGCCGCCGGCCAGACGAAGATGCTCCTGCCCGGCGGCGCTTACTTTTCGCTGGACCTTCCGGAACTCCATCAGCTGCGGGCCCTGATCGAGGAGGCCCGGTCCCTTCAGGACAACAAGGACGCGCCGCTGCAGATCAGCCGGTTCCAGGCCGGGCTTTGGGATGAACTGGCGCACCTTGGCGTTGTCGATGAGCAGGCGGCCGCCTGGCGCGAGGCCGTGGGCGGACTGCTGGAAGGCGGCATCAAGGGGCTGCCCCTGCCGCCAACCCTGAATGCCGAGCTTCGCCCCTACCAGTTGGAGGGTTTCAACTGGCTGAGTTTCCTCTACCGGCACGGCTTGGGCGGGGTGCTGGCCGATGACATGGGCCTGGGCAAGACCGTCCAGGCCCTCGCGCTGGTTTGCGCGGCTAAGGAAGCCGCCGCGTCTGAGGGGAAAGCTGCCGACGGCGCCGCGCCCTTTCTCGTCGTGGCCCCCACCAGCGTGGTGGGCAACTGGGAGGCCGAAACCGCGCGGTTCGCCCCCGGGCTTACCGTCCGCGCCATCGGCGAGACGTTCGCGAAAAACGGGGTGGACCCGGCCGAGGCCATGGCCGGCGCGGACATCGTGATTACGTCCTACGCCCTGTTCCGGATCGACTACGAAGCGTATGCGTCACGGGAATGGGCCGCCCTGGTGCTGGACGAGGCGCAGTTCGTGAAGAACCACCAGTCCAAGGCCTACCAGTGCGCGCGCAAGCTGCCGGCGGCGTTCAAGCTGGCCATCACCGGAACACCGCTGGAAAACAACCTGATGGAGTTCTGGGCGCTCACCTCGATCGTGGCGCCGGGCCTGTTCGCGAGCCCCAGCCGGTTCGCCGAGTACTACCAGAAGCCGGTGGAAAAGAACGGCGACAAGGGGCAGTTGGACAAGCTCCGCCGTCGGGTCCGTCCACTCATGATGCGGCGCACCAAGGAACAGGTCATCCACGACCTGCCGCCCAAGCAGGAGCAGATCCTCGAGGTGGTGCTGAATCCGCGGCACCAGAAGGTCTACCAGACGCACCTGCAGCGGGAGCGCCAGAAGATCCTGGGCCTCATTGAGGACGTCAACAAAAACCGCTTCACCATTTTCCAGTCGCTCACCCTGCTCCGTCAGCTCAGCCTGGACGCATCGCTGGTGGACCCGTCCCTGTCCGGCGTCCGGTCCAGCAAGCTGGACGTGCTCTTCGAGCAGCTTGAGGACCTCGTGGCCGAAGGGCACCGTGCCTTGATCTTCAGCCAGTTCACCGGCTTCCTGGGCAAGGTCCGTGAACGGCTCGTCGAGGAGAAGATCGAATTCTGCTACCTCGACGGCAGCACCCGCAACCGCTCCGACGTGGTGAACGAGTTCAAGAACGGCTCCGCCCCCGTGTTCCTGATCAGCCTGAAGGCCGGCGGCTTCGGCCTGAACCTGACAGAGGCGGACTACGTGTTCCTGCTGGACCCCTGGTGGAACCCGGCGTCCGAGGCGCAGGCGGTGGACCGTACGCACCGGATCGGCCAGGCCCGCAACGTGATGGTCTACCGGCTGGTTGCCAAGGACACCATCGAGGAAAAGGTCATGGCCTTGAAGGCCAAGAAGTCGCAGCTGTTCGCGGACGTCATGGAGGGCGACGCGCTCTCCGGCGGTTCCCTGACGGCCGATGACCTGGCCGGCCTGTTCAACGACTGACGGTTGACCGGCTCCCCGGTTGGGCGGCCCCTCAGCCCATGGCCGGGGCCAAGGACCTTCCGGAGGACAGCTGCTTCCGGGCCCAGCGGGCGAGTTTCTTGCCCTTGCCCTTCCACCAGTTGTCCTCGTCCTTGTCGTGGTGCAGGCGGAAGATGATCATGACCATCACGAAGACACCCATGGCGACGTCCATCCATGACCAGAACACGGCGTCAACCAGGACGCTGATACCCATGGCGAGGACCGACGGCAATGCCAGCGTCCGGAAAACGGTGCTGGCCACATAACGCCGGTGGGACCTGGGCACGGACAGTGCACGGACCATGTCAAAACAGAGGCACGCCACCACCATGGCCTGCCCCAGGGACAGGATGACCAGACCGGCCATCGATCCGGCGAACATGGCAACGGATTCCATCCCCGCGCTCATCGGACGCCGCCCGTCATTGCGGGGAGCCGGTAGGACACCATGGGAACGCACAAAACAAACATAGGAAAACCCCCAGAGACCAGAGACCAAGCTGTGAGACCAAGCTGTGGTCCATTCAATCCGCTGCCGCGGCGGTCCGTCACCAGTAGTGTGTACTCTATTCTGCCGGCTTGGGTCGCCGGAGGCGCGCCTCAGTACTCAGTCCGGCCCGGCGGATGCCGTTTGTCAGGATGATCTTCGTCAGAGCGTGATCTTGCGGCCGACGACTTTTGCGGCCGTATCGTAAATGGTCTGGTTGTGGGCGCGGGCATAATCGCGCAGCATCGAGAAAGCCCGGTTCATGTCCACGTTCGCGGTATGCGAGATGACGCCCTTCGCCTGTTCAATCTGGATGCGGCTGTTCAGCGCGCGCTGCAGCTGTTCATTGATGATGGCGCTTTCCCTCGCCGCACGTTCCTGCAGGAGGGTGATGGTGGCGACGTCGGCAAACGCCTGCGCAATGGCTGCGTCGTCCGCGCTGAGGGGACCGGTTTCGCGGCCGAAGAGGTTCATGGCGCCAATGGTCCGGCTGCGCAGGCGCATCGGGACGGCGTGCAGTGAGCGGAACCCCTGTGCCAGCGCGGACGCCTGGAACAGCGGCCACCGGGATCCGTCCGCCGCGATATCGTCAACGGCCACAACGGCGCCGGTGTGGTAGCAGTCCACGCACGGGCCCGCGCCGGCCTCCAGCTGGAGCACTTCCACCAGCTGGCTCTCCTCGCTCGTGGAAGCCATCACCTGGAGATCTCCGGCCGGGTCCACCAGCACCAGCCCGGCAGCGGCGGCGTCGAGTATTCCCACGGATTCCTCCACCAGGGTGTGCAGGAGGTCGAAAACGTCGTAATCCGCCACCAGGGTGTCCGCAATCTTGACGAACGCGGCACTCACGCGCCCGGCGCGGCTCATCATCGCCATGAAGGGATTCTACTGCACGTCATGGTTCGCCGTTCACCCGTCATTCGGGGTGAAGTCAAGGGTCTTGGCGACCACGTCGCGGGCCACGTCGCGGACCGTGCGCCCCTGCGCGAACGCGTGCGCCCGCAGCAGCAGCAGAGCGTCGGTGGCGGAAGCCCCGGTCTGGGCCAGGACCATTCCGGTGGCCTGGTGCACCTCGCGCCGGGAGAGCGGCGAGCCGTCATGCGGCGCGTCTGTCCCGTCTCCCGGGGACAGGGTGAGGAGCTGGCGGAGCAGCTGCCACGTCACGGCATCGGCCAGTTGCAGTGCCGTCGAATGGTCAGCGGGGCTCAGCGGGCCGGCGTCGGAGCTGTACAGTTCCACCACGCCGATATCCATGGCACCAAGCATCAGCGGGAAGACGAAGAGCGCTGAAACATCAAGGTCCCGCAGGGCGTCAGCGAAGACGGGCCAGTCCGGGTGCGGAGCCGAGCGCACGTAGGGAAGGAGGACCGGCCTCCGGGTTCCCAGCGCCTCCCAGCGCGGGCCCTCGCCGAGGTCGAACTGGAGCTCGTCAATCCTCGCCGACACCGTGTTGCTGGCACAGACCATCGTTTCCGGAGCCAGCCCGGAAAAGACGGAAATCGACACTCCGGAGACGGGCAGGGATTCCAGGAACCCGGCGCAGAGGCCCCCGTCCAGCCCCTCGGTCATCGAGCAGGAGTGTTCAACCATGGCTGGACCACGCCGCGCCAGCCGCATCCGGGCCACGGAAGGAAGTCGCTTGAACCATCGGAAAGGCACCTTCCATGCATCAACTGCTGTTCCTACAGTTTATGCCTGCTTTATAGTCAGTCCGCTGGCTGCCGCCCGGGTCCTGTGCACCCCTTGCCAGGCGGGATATACTTAATTGTTGCCCCGGACCCCGGTAGCGCCCATTGTCGGCGAGCTACCCAGGAGGAGTCCAATCAATGCGCGGCCACCAATTCCTAGAAGTATCGCTCACGCATGCGGCATCTCCGGACCATGGCGAGTTGTTGAGGGCTGCCATGTCCGCCAGCCACTGGCGCCGGCCCGATTTGAGCCTGGACCGAAGTTCCCCTGACGCAAGGCAAACTACGATGCCGGACGATTCCGAAAGCTGGCGCGACGAGCTATTGACGGAGATCGAGGACCTCGTGGGGCAGCTGAAGGCGAAGGTGGCGCGCTACTCGCTCCTGCGGTCCGACCCGTCCCTGCACGACCCGTTGCATCCGGACAACCGGGCCGCCACGGACTGGATGCACGAAGCCCTCGAGGATATCGCTGCGACGGCGCTCGGCATCGAGCTTGCGACGCAGGAGCGGATTTTTCGCGCGATCTCCGACGTTGACCGGGACGCCACGATACAAACCAACCAAGAACCAAGAACGGGAACCGCAGGATGATCAGCACAATCGAGGCCGGACGGACCTTTTTTGTCGAAACCACCGACCCCCGCCTCATTGATGATGAGTTGAACGCGGCGGTGGAGCAGGCACGGCAGCACGCCATGGAAGAGGGCACGTCCGGCATCCTGGTGACACGGCTGGGCCACACCACGTTCACCGTAGCCGTCAGCGCGGACGTTCCCTTCGGCCAGACGCACGAGCGCCAGGGCCCGTCCGCGAGCACGTAGAAGCTGCCCGCGGCGTTCAACGCAAAGCCGATGTGCTGCTCCACCAGCAGGACCCGCATGCCGCTGCGCTGGGACAGCTTGATGATGGCCTCCTGGATTTCGGCCACAAATCCTTCAGAGTACCCGGCGCCTACTTCTTCAGGAAGGCCAGGAGTGCTTCGTTGATTTCCTTCGCGTGGGTCCAGCACATCCCGTGCGGACCTCCCTCGATCTCCACGTAGTCCGCGTTGGGCAGCGCTTCCTTGAAGCGGCGGCCGGTCACGTCAATGGGCAGGATGTTGTCCGCGGTTCCGTGGACGATGAGCGACGGGACATCGATTTTCGGAATGTCCGCGCGGAAGTCGGTCAGCCAGGTGGGCTGGGCGGCCACGGAGGCGTGCGCGGAGGATTTGCTTGCGGTGGCCCAGTTGGCACGCAGCGCTTCTTCGCTGAGGCGGCTGCCCAGGGTGTCGTCGGTGTTGAAGAAGTTTTTGAAGAACTCCGTGAAGAACGCGTAGCGGTCTTCCTTGACCGCACTCAGGAGGCCGTCGAAAACGTCCTGGGGGACGCCGTCGGGGTTGTCTTCCGTCTTCAACAGGAACGGCTCGAGGGATCCGAGGAACACCGCCTTGGAAACCCGGTCCGAGCCGTAGGTGCTGAGGTAGCGGGCCACCTCGCCGGTGCCCATCGAGAAGCCCACCAGCACGGCATCGGCCAGGTCGAGTTCGGTGAGGAGGGCGTTGAGGTCGGCGGCAAAGGTGTCGTAGTCGTAGCCCTCGGTGGGCTGGCTGGATTTGCCGAATCCGCGGCGGTCATAGGTGATGACCCGGTAGCCCGCCTCCAGCAGCGCGCTGGTCTGCCGTTCCCACGATGCGCCGTCCAGCGGGTACCCGTGGATGAGGACCACCGGCTGTCCCTGCCCGTGGTCCTCATAGTAAAGCTCTACGGTGGTGCTGTTTTCTTTTCCAACAGAGACAAAAGCCATGAGGCGTTCCTTCCGGGACAGTGAAGACTGGCAGTGAACAGGCGTAACCATCCACTCTGTTCCGGCATCCCTGAGCTGTCAAGAACCCACAGCACGCTCCCGCCCGCGGTCACTCCGTGGGGCGGGGCCGCCACACCACCACAGCCTGGGAGCGGGCGCGGGGACGCTGGCCGCGGGCCAGGCTCACCACGTCGCCGGCTGCTCCGGCCGCGAAAATGCGCGAATCCAGCGGGCTGCGCCGGCGGCCGAGTTCTTCGGTCAGTTCGCTCACCCGGCGCTGCAGGGCAGCCACCTGGTTTTCCAACTGGAGGATGCGTTTGATGCCCTCCAGCGACACCCCCTCGTGGGAGAGCCGCTGCACCTCGCGGAGCACGTTGACGTCCCGCTGGGAGTACCGCCGGGATTTGCCGGGCGCGCGGCTGGGCGAGACGATGCCCAGGCGGTCATACTGGCGCAACGTCTGCGGGTGCATGTCCGCCAGCTCCGCAGCCACGGAGATCACGAAGATCGGCTGATCGAAATCAATGTCCATGGCCGGCTCCTCCCGCTAGTCCCAGTCCGTGCACGTGCGTTTCCTAGAGGCGCGCCTTGGCTGCCAGTCCCGCCCGCACGTCCTGGCCGTCAGTGGCCGCGGCGAACGCCTTCACGGCGTCCTCCGCCTCTTTGGTCAGTTTCTGCGGAACCACGACGTCGATGGTCACCAGCAGGTCGCCGGTGGCCTTCGCGTGCTTGACCCCGCGGCCCTTGACGCGCAGCGTCCGGCCGGACGGCGTCCCTGCCGGGACACGGACCTTGACCTTCTCGCCGTCGATCGTGGGCACTTCAATGTCGGCACCCAGGGCAGCTTCCGGGAAGGTGACCGGAACATGGATGCGGAGATTGTCGCCGTCGCGCGTGTAGAAGTCATGGCCCTTGACGTTGACGGTGACCATCAGGTCGCCGTTGCCTGCCGGGCCGTACTGTCCCTTGCCGCGGACGCGGACCTTCTGTCCGTCCTTGATCCCGGCCGGGACTCGGACGTCGATCACATCGCCGTCCGGTTCGCGCAGGCCGATGGTGGTGCCGCGGATGGAACCGGCGAAGGAGATGGTGGTGGTGGCCGTACGGTCGGCGCCCTTCTGCGGGGCACGCTGGAATCCCGCACCGGAACCGGGTCCGCCGAACTGTCCGCCGAAGAGGTCGGCAAACTCCGGCGGAATGCCGCCCGAGGTGCTGTAGCCCCCGGAGTGGCGTCCGCCGCCGCCGGTGAAGAGGCCGCCGAAGAGGTCCTCGAAGCCCGCACCGCCCGCTGCGCCGCCCCCGCCGCCGGGAGCAAACCGCGCACCGCCGCCCATGGCACGGATGGCGTCGTACTGCTGGCGCTCGTCCGGATCGGACAGCACGGAGTACGCCTCGGAGATGTCCTTGAACTTCTTCTCCGATGCGACATTCCCCGCGTTGGTGTCCGGGTGGTGCTGCCGAGCGAGCTTCCGGTAAGCCTTCTTGATATCGGCGTCGGAAGCGTCCTTGGCGACTCCAAGGATCTTGTAGAAGTCCTTGTCGACCCAGTCCTGGCTAGCCAATGGCGTTTCCTTTCAAATCTTTGTGCCGAGATGGCAGCTCGCGGCAATGTTCTTGCGAATCACTGATGCGAACTGCCATCTCGATGGGGTAATGCTAGGCCGGAACTGCGACGATGACCTGGGCTGCCCGCAGGACCCGCTCGCCGGATTTGTAGCCGGAGCGCAGGACCTGGCTGACGGTGTCGATTTCGACATCCTGGCCGGGCTGCTGGATGAGGGCCTCGTGGATCGTGGGATCGAACTCCACGCCGGTCTCATCGATGCGCACCAGGCCGTAGGTCTTCAGCGCGCTCTCCAGCTTGGCGGCGATCGCGGCGAACGGGCCGTCGGCCAGGTCGCCGTGCTGGCGGGCGGCGTCGACGTCGTCCAGCACCGGAAGCAGCGAGTTCAGGACGCCGATGACGGCCATCTCCCCTGCCACGGCTCGGTCGCGTTCCACGCGCTTGCGGTAGTTGACGTATTCGGCCTGCAGGCGGCGGAGATCATTCCTGAGTTCCTCCGCCTCCTCGGCGCCTACGCCCTGGGCCACAGATTCCTCGGCCGGAACCTCAACGCTGTTGAGGATGTCCTCGGCCTGGGACAGTGCGTCCCCGGAACCGGTGTTCGCTGCAGGTGCGTGTTCCTGGTCAGGGTGGCGGGCCTGGCCGGTCTTCGGATCAACCTTGCGGTTGTCGTGGATGACCGGTTTCTGCGGCTCGTTCTCCTGGCGCTCGTTTTCGCGGCTGTCGCGGGCGTGGCCTGCGGAAGGGTCGTGCTCTTCCTCGTTACCGTGATGCGGCATGATTACTTCTTCTCGTCTTCGTCAACGATCTCGGCGTCGACGATGTCCTCATCAGCCTTGGCACCTTCAGAGCCTGCGGCACCCTCTGCGCCTGCAGCACCCGTGGCACCGTCCGGCGAACCGGCCTGCGCGTAGATGGCTTCGCCGAGCTTGCTCTGGGAAGCCTGCAGCTTCTCAAAGGCGGTCTTCACGGCGGCGTCATCGGTGCCTTCGAGGGCCTTCTTGAGGGCGTCGACGTCGGCCTTGACCTCGGTCTTGACCTCTTCAGGCAGCTTGTCGGCGTTGTCCGCGATCAGCTTGTCCACGGAGTAGGCGAGCTGCTCCGCGGTGTTGCGGGTGTCGGTTGCCTCGCGGCGGGCCTTGTCCTCGGCTGCGTGCTCCTCGGCGTCCTTGACCATGCGGTCAATGTCTTCCTTGGAGAGCGCGGTGCCACCGGTGATGGTCATGGACTGTTCCTTGCCGGTGCCCTTGTCCTTCGCCGAGACGTGGACGATGCCGTTGGCGTCGATGTCGAAGGTAACCTCGACCTGCGGGACGCCGCGGGGAGCCGGAGCGATGCCGGTCAGCTCGAACGTGCCCAGCGGCTTGTTGTCGCGGGTGAACTCGCGCTCACCCTGGAAGACCTGGATGGCCACGGACGGCTGGTTGTCGTCAGCCGTGGTGAAGGTCTCGGACCGCTTGGTGGGGATGGCCGTGTTGCGCTCGATCAGGTGCGTCATGACACCGCCCTTGGTTTCAATGCCGAGGGACAGCGGGGTGACGTCGATCAGTAGCACGTCCTTGCGCTCACCCTTCAGGACACCTGCCTGCAGTGCGGCGCCGACGGCGACGACCTCATCCGGGTTGACGCCCTTGTTGGGCTCCTTGCCGCCGGCGAGTTCCTTGACGAGCTCGTACACGGCGGGCATGCGCGTGGAACCGCCCACGAGCACGATGTGGTCGATCTCGGAGAGCTTGATGCCGGCTTCCTTGATGACGTCCTGGAACGGCTTCTTGGTGCGGTCCAGGAGGTCCTTGGTGAGGTCCTGGAACTTGGCACGGGTCAGCTGCTCGTCCAGGTGGACCGGGCCGTCGGGGGTGACGGAGAGGTACTGGAGGGAGACGTTGGTGCTCGTGGAGGAGGAAAGTTCCTTCTTGGCCTGCTCGGCAGCTTCACGGAGGCGCTGCAGGGCGATCTTGTCCTTGGAGAGGTCGATGCCCTTGACCTTGAGCTGGTTCAGCAGGTAGTTGACCACGCGCTGGTCCCAGTCGTCGCCGCCGAGGTGGTTGTCACCGGCGGTGGAGCGCACCTGGATGGTGGAGAAGTTGTCTTCGTCCTTGCCTACTTCCAGCAGGGAGACGTCGAAGGTTCCGCCGCCGAGGTCGAAGACGAGGATGAGTTCATCTTCCTTGCCCTTGTCCAGGCCGTAGGCCAACGCCGCCGCGGTGGGCTCGTTGACAATGCGGAGGACGTTGAGGCCCGCGATTTCGCCGGCTTCCTTGGTGGCCTGGCGCTGGGCGTCGTTGAAGTACGCGGGAACGGTGACCACGGCATCGGTGACCTTTTCGCCGAGGTAGGACTCGGCGTCGTTCTTCAGCTTCATCAGGATGCGCGCGGAGATTTCCTGCGCAGTGTACTTTTTGTCATCGATGGCGACGTTCCAGTCAGTGCCCATGTGGCGCTTGACGGAGGCGATGGTGCGATCGATGTTGTTGACGGCCTGGCGCTTGGCGATCTCGCCGACCAGGACTTCGCCGGACTTGGAGAACGCAACGACGGACGGCGTGGTGCGGCCACCCTCGGCGTTGGCAATAACGGTGGGCTCGCCACCTTCGAGAACGGAGACGACGGAGTTAGTGGTTCCGAGGTCGATACCTACTGCACGTGACATGTGTTGCTTCCTTCTTTCCTTGGAAACGATCCGGCGCCGGGTCGCCGGGACGGACGATTCAGGCTGGTCGAAATTCAGGCACGCCCACTGATTGAGCGATCTACACTCAACTCTACTCGGGGCCGGAATTAAGTCAATCCAAAGTTGAGTCAATTGCACTCAACTCTGTGAATCGCCAGCGGGATGTGGGCGCACACGGAGAACTGCAAGCTTGAAAATCCGCGGATTTCCGCCGGACATCCGGTCGCGTGGCTGCGGTTTCGCTGTGCGTGAAACCGGCGGCCGGGTACGCCGGCCGCCGGTCAGGGGCTGTCAGGGAACGTCGCCGGTCTCCGCGGCAGTATCCGCCGGGCCGGCAGCACCGGGGGCCGGACCGGCAGTACCGGCCTTGCCGTAGTCGCCGTCCGGGTACTCGGCTTCTTCCAGAGTCACCAGGTTCTCCCCCGCCGTGCCGGCCTTGCCATAGTCGCCGGCTTCGTATTCGCCTTCCACGGCGCCGGCAGGTTCCTCGACCGCCCCGGCGGTTCCGTAATCGCCTTCGGGATATTCGCCGTCGCCGGTTGCCGCCTCGGCCTCATGCGCAAGTCCGGCCTTGCCGTAGTCGCCGTCGACGTACTGGCCGCTTTCCCCTTCGACTGCCGGCGCCGGTTCGGTACTGCGCTGTTCTTCCGCTTCGAATTCGCTGTTCTCTGACACTGACGGTTCCCTCCTGGAAGCATCGGGCGCCCGGACGGACGCAGGGGCAGTCTATCCATCCGCCCGGCGCTCCAACAGGGGCGGGCGCCCCGTTTCAGTTGCGCACGGCTTCCAGTTCGATGGCCGCCCAGGACAGCGCCGGAAGGCTCGCACGGACTTCGCCGCCGGCAGCCTTGACACCTTCGAGCGGGGTGAGGCCCACGGCATTGGGATTGTCCTGCGTGTTGGTGATGAACCGGTCCGCGCCGTCGGGGATCCGCAGCACGTCGGCCCGGACCACCTGCCGGGCATCGAAGCCGCGAAGGACCACTTCGACGTCGGCGGCTTCTTCAAGGCCGCGGTTGGCGAGGAACAAGGCGATGCGCCCGGTTTCCTCGTTCCAGGTGGCGCTGACGTCCACCAGGTCGGCGTCGCCGAACTTTGCGTTGCTGTATTTGTCGGAGTCGACCGCCAGCCGCAGGATCTGCCCGTGTGCCAGTTCGGCCATGCGGGCGAACGGATGGAAGATGGTCTGCTTCCACGCCGGGCCGTTTTCCTCGCTGAGGATAGGTGCGATCACGTTGACCAGCTGCGCCTGGTTGGCGATCTTGACGCGGTCACCGTGGCGGAGCAGGGAGTTGAGGAAGGTCCCGACGACGACGGCGTCCGTCACGTTGTATTTGTCCTCGATGACGCGGGGGTGCTCCCGCCAGCCTTGCCTGCCCACTTCCGCGGGGCTGTCGGCGTCCCCGGGGCGGGTGTACCAGACGTTCCACTCATCGAAGGAGAGGTTGATGTGTTTCTTGTGTTTCCCCTTGGCCCGGACGGCGTCCGCGGTGGCGATCACGGACTCGATGAAGTAGTCCATGTCCACGGCGCTGGCCAGGAAGCTCCCGGCGTCGCCGTCGTGCTCCTGGTAGTAGGCGTGCAGCGAGACGTAGTCCACCTGCTCGTAGGTGTGGGTCAGGACGGTCTGCTCCCAGGCGCCGAAGGTGGGCATGCCGGAGTTGGAGCTGCCGCAGGCCACGAGTTCAATCTCCGGGTCCACAAAGCGCATGGCCTTGGCGGCCTCCTGCGCCAGCCGGCCGTATTCCTCGGCCGTCTTGTGTCCGATCTGCCACGGTCCGTCCATCTCATTGCCCAGGCACCACAGCTTGATGTTGAACGGATCCTCGTGGCCGTTCTTGCGGCGCAGGTCGGACAGCCGCGTGCCGGACGGAATGTTGGCGTACTCCACCAGCTCGCGGGCGGAATCCACGCCCCGGGTGCCGAGATTGACCGCCTCCATGACCTCCACCCCGGCTTCGCGGGACCAGTCCACGAATTCGTGCAGGCCGAAGGCGTTGGTTTCCAGTGTGTGCCAGGCGCCGTCGAGCCGGCGCGGCCGCTCCGCCACGGGCCCGATGCCGTCCTCCCAGTTGTAGCCGGAGACGAAGTTGCCGCCGGGATACCGGACCACCGTGGCGCCGAGCTCCTTGACGAGGTCCATGACGTCGCGGCGGAAGCCGCGCTGGTCAGCCCGGGGATGGCCCGGTTCGTAGATGCCGGTGTAGACACAGCGGCCCATGTGCTCAACAAACGATCCGAAGATCCGGCGGGGAACGTCACCTACGGTGAAGTCGCGGTCAATGGTGATGCGTGCGCGGGACATTTTGCTCCTGTCCTGATGTGGGTTGGCGGGTGTTTGTTGCGGGCGGGACGGGGTGGCGGGACTAGGTGCCGGCCAAGCCGGTGGTGGCCACGCCCCTGATGATCTGGCGCTGGAAGAACAGGAACACCACGATGAGGGGCAACGCAGCCAGCAGCGCGGACGCCATGTTCTGGGCGTACTGGATCCCGTAGGCGCTCTTGATGGTCTGCAGGCCCACGGGCAGGGTCAGCAGCGAGCTTTCGTTGGTGGCAATGAACGGCCAGAGGAAGTTGTTCCACGCACCGATGAACACGAAGATTGCGACGGCGGCCAGGATGGGCCGGGACAGCGGCAGGACGATGGTGGTGAAGATCCGCAGCCTTCCGGCGCCGTCCATCAAGGCGGCCTCCTCGAGTTCCCGCGGGATCTGGTCGAAGAACTTCTTGAGCACGAACACCATCGGCGAATGGATCACCTGCGGCAGGATCAGCGCCCAGTACGTGTCGATCAGGTTCAGTGACTGCATCTGCTGGAACAGCGGGATGATGAGGACCGGCGGCGGAATGATGATGGATGCCACGATCACGCCCATCAGCATCCTCTTGCCGCGGAAATCGATCCGCGAAATGGCGTATGCGACGGACGCGGATATCACCAGGGTGATGGCGGTGATCGCCGCGGACGTGAACAGCGAGTTGAGCGTCCAGGTGGGGATGTTGCCGCTCTGCAGCACTTTGGCAAAGGCATCAAGCGTGAAGCCCGACGCCGGTATCCAGCTGATGGGGGTTGACGCGGCATCCGTTTCGCTCTTCAGTGCGGTAACTGTTGCCCAAGCAAAAGGCACCAGCCACGCAACGGCGAGGACGGACACAATGACGGTGGCCAGCATGCGGGACAGCGGCGTCTTCGGGCGCCTGCTTGGCGCCGTCCCGGCGGCACGTTTGGGCTGGAGTGCAGCAGGCTTGGAAAGTGTGGTGGTAGCCATGGCTAGGCGCTCCTTTTCCGTGTGATGAAGACCTGGGCCAACGCAATAACCAGGATCAGACCGAAGAAGATGTAGGAAATGGCTGCCGAATAGCCCAGCCGGTAGCCTGTGAATCCGGCCTCGAAGACGTACTGGACGATCGAACGGGTGGCCCCGCCCGGGCCGCCCTCGGTCATCTGGTAGATCTGGTCAAAGACCTTCAGGGACGCGAGGATCTGCAGGATCACGATCATCACCGTGGTGGGGCCCAGCTGCGGAAGGCTGATGGAGAAGAACTGGCGCCAGCCGCCGGCGCCGTCGAGCGAGGCTGCCTCGTAGTGCTGCTGCGGGATGTTCTGCAGCGCCGCCAGATACAGCAGGAAGTTGAAGCCGACGGTCCACCACACCGTGGCGATCACGATGGCCCACATCGCCACGGCGGGATCGTTCAGCCACGCCACCGGCGGAATGCCCAGCTTGGCGAGCAGGTCATTGAACAGGCCGAGTTCCGGGTTGTACATCCAGGCGAAGAACAGCGAGACCACCGTGGAGGCCAGCAGGAACGGGGAGAAGAAGGAGAGCCGCCACAGCCACGGCGCCGGTAGTCCCATGTTGACGAGTGCTGCCAGCGCCAGGGCGATGACCACCAGCGGCACCGTGCTGATCAGCGTGAAGTACAGTGTGTTCCCCAGCGAGCGCCACATGTCCGAGTCGGCGAACGCCTCGATGTAGTTGGCCAGGCCGATGAACCCGCTGTTGGCGCCGGTGAGGGACTTTCCGGTGAGGCTCATGATGGCGCCGGAAATCATGGGCCAGACCAGGAACATCAGGAAGAATACGAGGAACGGGGCAGAGAAAGCCCAGCCGTGGATATTGTCACGCCTGGAGCGCTGGGATCTCGCGGCGGGCGCTGTCGTGCGGGCGGTGCTCATGGGGACTCCTTTGTCACAAGCGGGTTGATGCTCAAGCGGGGATCGGCGGCGTTGCCGGGTCTGGTGCTCACACCGGGTTCGGCATGGCGAGAACCGTATTGATGCGCTTCATGAAGGCATCCCATCCGTCTGCGGGCTTGTCCCGTCCAAGGAACACGTTCTGGACGTTTTCGGCGAAATAGCCTTGGAAGTCGGACCCGGAACCGGTGAACCAGGCTTCGGGGTCGTAGTTGATGATGTCTGCTGCGTGCGCGTAGTCCGCCTGGGGGGTCAGGGCCGCGTACTCCTTGGACTTCACCACCGGCTGGTAGGCCGGAATGTGGCCGGCCTCCGCCCAGCTCAGGGATCCCTTCAGCATCGACGCGACGAACTGGTACACGCCGCGGCGCTTCGTCTCGTCCAGCGTGGCCTGATGCGGCAGCACGAACGAGTGCGAGTCGGCAAAGGCCGCCGGCGTTCCGAAAAGGGTGGGAATGGTGCTGGCGCCGAGCGGAACTCCTGCTGTCTTCATTGTGGGCAGCTCCCACACACCGGTGAAAAGCATCCCCGAACCCTGGCCCGCGAACTCAGCGATGGCGGTGCCGCCGTCGCCGCTTTTTGTGGAAATGGTGTTATCCAGCAGCGACGTGATGAACTCCAGGCAGTCGATGGCCACGTCACGCTCCACCCGCGCCGGCTTCCCGGGATCCAGGACGAAGTCCGCGCCGTGCTGGCGGTAGAGGGTATAGAACAGGCGCCACATCTGCGCGCCATCACCCAGGTACCCGTA
This sequence comes from Arthrobacter sp. PvP103, assembly GCF_017833075.1. NCBI lineage: Bacteria > Bacillati > Actinomycetota > Actinomycetes > Micrococcales > Micrococcaceae > Arthrobacter > Arthrobacter sp. PvP103. The sequence goes on from NZ_JAFIBQ010000001.1 coordinate 2,059,087, forward strand.
GGAGAGCCCGTGCTTGCCGGTGACCCTTTGCAGTTCACGGCTCACCTCGAGGAACTGCGACGGCGAGGAGATCTCCGCCAGGCGGCCGTCCTTCCCCAGCACGCCGGCCTTGTCCGCCACCTCGGTGTTGTAGAGCATCACGAACGGGTGCGAATCCAGCGCCAGCGAAAATACCTGGCCGTTGAACTGGCTCTTCTCCCAGATCCTTGGGGCGAAGTCCTCCGGGCGCACGCCGAACTCCGCCAGAAGGTCCAGGTCCCAGGCGTCCAGCAGTCCGCCGGGAGCGTAGCCGGGCACACGGGCCGCATGCATCACGGCCACCTCCGGCGGCCGTCCGCCGGCGGAGGCCATGGCCAGTTTGGTGTAGTACGGGGCGCCCCACGCGAGCACGGTGGGTTTGACCCTGAAGTCAGGGTGGTCCGCGTTGACTTTGTCGATCATGGCCATCATCTTGATGCCGTCCCCGCCGGAGAGGAGATGCCAGAACCGGATGTCGTTGCCGGCCGCCCGGGCCGCACCTCCGCAGCCTGTCAGGCTGGTGCCGAGTGAAAGGCTGCCTGCGAGCACACCGCCCCCGAGCAGCAATTGCCTGCGTGTCATCCGCATCGGGCGTGAATCAACTTGCTTCACCGTCACTCCTTTGGACGTAGCCGTTGGAAAAGATCGCCGGCCGTCCGGGCTCCTGCGGCCCGGTTGGGCCGGGCCCGGCGGCTGTGGGCTGAGACACACTTTACATCGTTGTAAATTTAGACACAAGGAAAATTTGTTAGCGCTCACAAAGGAGCGGCTGCCACCCTGCTGCGGCCCGATGCAGCAGCTGCTATTCGAGCCCGGCGATGCCGGCCAGCACCTGCAGGTGATGTTCGAACAGCTCGTCCCTGGCAGAGAAGGTGCCCTCGCCATACTGGCCGAAGACTTCGAAGCTGATGGCCCCGAAAAGGGATGTCCACACTAGCGCCCCGCGTGCCAGGAGTCCGTCCGTAAGCCCCAGGCCCCGCTCTTCCCGGATCACCTTCAAGTCGGCAGCCAGAGCCGGAGGCACTGCAGCCGGAGGCGCCGCAGCCACGGCCCCGGATTCCGCCCCCAGGGCGCCGGCCCGCCAGGCGTTGTCAAGGAGGGCCATCAGGCTGTAAACCACCCGGGTCCCCGGTTCCGTGGTGCGCTCCGCCGGGGCCCGGTACCCGGGCACGGGGCTGCCGAACAGCAGGGCGTAGCGGGCGGGCTCGCGGAGGGCCCAGCCGCGGACAGCGCGGCCCAGCGCCCGGAAGCGCCCGGCAAAGTCCCCCTCCGCAACGCGGCCGACGGCGGCATCCACTTCGTCACCCAGCTCGCCGTAAGCGTCGATCAGCAGAAGGGTCAGCAGTTCGTCCCGGCTTTGCACATACCGGTACACGGCGGAGGACACCACACCCAGCTCCCTGGCCACAGCCCGAAGCGACAGTGCCGCCGCTCCGTGGCGGGCCAGGTGCTCCCGTCCGAGGCGGACGATATCGGCGACGGTTTGCGCCCGGGCGCGCTCCCGCGGCGTGCGGAGCGCCGGGGTGGCGGCATCGGTAACTGGCATGCCTCCAGCATTCCACGACCCAGAGCGGTGTCAACAATAGAGAGCAGTGCTCTTGACGAGCGGCATCCGGCAGGGCATCCTTGTTTCCGAGAGCACCGCTCTCTTATTCACGCGCCGAAGCAAGCGCGCACGGGACATCCGGAGGAAAGAGAATTCAATGACCGAACTGTATGTGGTGACCGGCGCCGGCCCCGTTGGCTGGACCGTGGCGGAGCAGCTTGCCGGCCAAGGGAAGCGGGTGCGGGTCCTGACGCGCTCCGGCAGCGGACCGGATCACGCCCTCATCGAGAGGATGTCCGTGGACGTCTCCAACCCTGCACTGCTCGGCACGGCCTTCGCGGGGGCGTCCGCCGTCTTCCACTGCATCCACGGCTCCGCCTACACTGCGGAGGCGTGGCAGCGGGAACTTCCGGCGGCGGAGGAGACGGTGCTGTCGGCTGCAGGCGAGGCGGGCGCCGTCGTCGTATTTCCTGAGAGCCTCTATTCCTATAGCCAGCCGGACGAGGTGATGGCGGAGGACAGTCCGCGGGAGGCGGAGGGCGGAAAGCGCGGTGTCCGGACAGCCCTGCTGAAGGCGCGCGCGGCGTCCCCCACGAACACCGTCAGTGTTGTGGCGGGCGATTTCTTCGGGCCGCGGGTGCGGACCTCCCACGCCGGCGAACGCGTCGTCCCGGCAGTGCTGGCCGGAAAGAGGCTGCTGGTGATCGGCAGCGCGGACCAGCTGCACTCCTTCACCTACGTGCCGGACCTTGCTGCCGCCATGATCCGTGCCGCCCAGACGCCGTCCCTGTGGAACCGGGTGTGGCACGCACCCACGGGCCCGGCCGTCACGCAGCGCCAGCTTGCGGCGGCCTTCGCGGAAGCGGGCGGGGCACCGGCACCCAAAATGGGTGCGGTTCCCGGCCGGCTCCTCAGGGCCGTGGGACTTTTCTCCTCCGGCACCCGGGAACTGGCCGAGATGCTCTACCAGTTCGAGCGTCCCTTCGTGATGGACTCGCGGGTGAGCGAGGCCAGCCTGGGCCTGCATCCGACCCCGCTACCGGAAGCCGCAGCGGCAACGGTGGCGTGGTGGAGGGCCCAGGCGTGACGCCGCGGCGCGCCTACCTGCGCCCGGCACCCTCCAGATCGGTCTCCAGGCTGCCTTCGTCGCCGCGCGAGCCGGCGAGCGCCCGCTCGTCGTCCTCCAGCCGCCCCGGTTTGCCGGGCCACCAGATCCGCCGGCCGAGATCGTAGGAGAGCGCCGGGACCAGCAGCGAGCGGACCAGCACAGTGTCCAGCAGGACTCCGAAGGCGACGATGAAGGCGAGCTGGACCAGGAACATGATGGGGATGACGCCCAGCGCCGCAAAGGTCGCGGCGAGGACCACGCCCGCGGACGTAATGACGCCGCCCGTCACGCCGAGGCCCCGCAGGATTCCGGGCCGGGTGCCGTGCTTAAGTGATTCCTCACGGACCCTGCTCATCAGGAAGATGTTGTAGTCCACGCCCAGGGCAACCAGGAACACGAAGCCGAACAGCGGCACCGTGGCATCGGCGCCGGGGAACCCGAAGATGTTGTTGAACACGAGTGCCGATACGCCCATGGCGGCGGCGTAGGAAAGAACCACCGAGGCCACAAGCAGGATCGGGGCCAGTACCGAGCGCAGCAGCAGCATGAGGATCACCAGGATGACGGCGAGGACCACGGGGATGATGACCACCAGGTCGCGCTGGGCAGTGGTGTTGGTGTCCAGGGCCGTGGCGGTCACGCCGCCCACCAGCGCGCCGGCGTCGATCTTCTTGAGGTCCTCGCGGAGCTTCACCACGACGTTCTCGGCGTCACCGGAGTCGGCCGCGTAGTTCAGGGTCGCATTGATCAGCACCTTTCCCTCGCGGACATCGGGCGCGCTCGGGGCACCCGGGGCGCCTGTGATCGGCACGCTCCCCTCCGCCAGGAGGTAGGCGTCGCCGACGCCGTCGGTCGCCTTTGTCTTGTCCAGCACCTCCCGGGCCTTCGCTTCGTCGGCGACAATCACCGCGGGACTGCCGGAACCGGCGTCGAAATGGCGCGCCAAGGCGTCCTGGCCGTCCACCGCATTGGAGGCAGTGAGGATGACATCGGTCTGCGGCACCCCGTTGGCTTTGAGCTGCAGGATGCCCGCGGATGCGACCAGGAGCAACAGCACGGAGGCGATCCAGACAGTCCGGGGCCGACGGGACACGAGGGAGCCGGTAGCCCGCCACAGCCCCTTCTGGCCTTCGAGTCCGGTGACGAACTGAGGTTCACGTTCAGCCTCGGGCACCAGCTTGGGCCGGAACGGCCAGAAGGCGGTGCGACCCAGCAGCGCCATCAGGGCCGGGAGCAGCGTGAGGGCTGCAAACAGCGAACACAGGATGCCGGCTGCCGCCACCGGGCCCAGCGCCTTGTTGGAGTTGAGGTCGGAAAACAACAGGCAGAGCAGGGCGATGATCACAGTTGCGCCGGAGGCCAGGATGGGCTCGAAGGAGGCTTTCCAGGCCGTGAGGACGGCCGCGGTGCGGTTGGTGGTGTGGGTCAGCGCCTCGCGGAACCTGGCCACATACAGCAGCGCGTAGTCCGTCGCTGCGCCGATCACCAGGATGGAGAGGATGCCCTGGCTTTGGCCGCTGAGCTGGATCCAGCCGAGCTTGGCCATGCCGAAGACCAGCAGGATGGCCGCACAGAGCGCGAACACCGACGTGAAAAGCACCGCAATGGGCAGCAGCAACGAGCGGTAGACAATCAGCAGGATGATGAACACTGCGGCAAGGGCCACGAGGAGCAGGATGCCGTCAATGCCGGCAAAGGCGCTCACCAGGTCTGCGGTCAATCCCGCTGGACCGGTCACGAATGTCTGCATCCCCTCCGGAGCTGACGCCTTGACCTCATCGCGGAGCTCCTGGACGATCTCCTTGACCTCGCCGGAGGAGGAAATGGGCACCACGAACTGGACGGCCTCGCCATCCTTCGACGGGATGGGCCCGATGACCGTGCCGACTGCCTGCAGTTCCTCCAGCTTGGACTTGAGGGCGGCAGCCTCGCCCAGCTGCGCGGGCGTGAAGGCCGAATCGCTCTCGACGACAATGACGGCCGGAATCTCGTCAGAGTCCCTGAACTTTGCCTGCCAGTCCTGCGCTTCCGTGGCTTCTGCGCCGGACGGCAGGAACGAAGCCTGGTCGTTGGACGACACTTCTTCCAAACGGCCGAAAGTGGGGCCGCCAACACCGGCGACAGCCAGCCAGGTAAGCACGAGCAACACGGGAACCAGCCAGCGGAGCCAGAACGGCACTCGCTCCCGGGAGTGGGGTTTGGGTTTCATTGTTCCTTCTGGAGGTCGCGGGCGGACTAGAATTGATTCCAGCATAGATTATCTCTGCTGTGGAGATAAGTGCCAGCCTAGCTTGTTTTGAAAGATGTCCTCCCTCGCGGGGATGGCTGCCCGGCCCGGAAGCAATGCCAGGCTGGCGGGGCACCGCGCTGAAGTAAGATCCTCAGGACGGCGGCCGTAAGAACAGCTTGGGAAACGGATGGAGGCAGGGATGGCAGACGACGACGCAGCCCGCACTCCCGGCGGCCCGCCGGCGCTTGTGTTGCTGCTTCAGGAGTTCACCCTGGAGGCCAACCGCTACGTGGACACGGCGGGCGGTCGGAATGACATGCATCGCACGGACCTGAACGCGCTCGCCGTCATCATGCGGCATGCCGCCAAGGGCATGGTGGTCACACCCGGCGTCCTGCGGAAGGAACTCCACCTCAGCTCCCCCGCCACCACAGCCCTGATCGACCGGCTGGACCAGTCCGGCCACGTGGTCCGCGAGCGGCTGGGCTCCGACCGCCGGCAGGTCCAGCTCCGGATGACACCCAAGGCCTACCGCGACGGCGGCGCCATGTTCCTGCCGCTGGCCCGCCACATGGGCGCGGCCATGGCTGAATTCACCCCCGCGGAGCTTGAGGTGGCGGCACGCTTCATGGAATCCATGACCCAGGCGACCATCCGTGCGGCACAGGAGGCCGCAGGGCAGGACGAGGGCACGGGCCAGTGAAGTCCGGCTCCGCCGTCTACTGCTCCACGGCCGACATATCGCCGACGCCAGGCGTGCCGTCGGCAACGGCGTAGCGCTGCAGCACCGCACCCTTCGGTGAGGCGACGACGGGTTCGATGAGTCTGAGGTTGGTCGGAACCACCCCGCCGGCGAAGACCTTTTTGCCGCCGCCGAGGAGGATCGGATACACCCAGAGCGTGAGCCGGTCGAAGAGCCGCTCCGCGAACAGGGTCTGCACGAAGTCGAGGCTGCCGATGACGTGGATGTTCTCGTGCCGGTCGCGCAGTTCGCGCACGGCGGCGACGACATCGGGACCAAGCAGCGTGGACCCGGCCCACTCGAGGGTAGGCGTCCCGCGCGAGGCCACGTATTTCGGGATGCGGTTGAACAGCCGGGCGATGCCCCCTTCCGCCTGCGGCCAGTATCCGGCGAAGATGTCGTAGGTCCGGCGCCCGAGCAGCAGCGCGTCCATCCCGGCCATCCCGGAGTCGACCTGTTCGCCAACGACTTCGTCGATGAGAGGTGCCTGCCAGCCGCCAAACGCGAACCCGTCGGAGGGGTCCTCGTCCGGCCCGCCGGGCGCCTGCGCGACGCCGTCGAGCGTTGTGAACAGGTCGATGTGAATGAGTCCCATGCCTTGCTCCGTCCTCTGTCGCCCGTCGTCGCCTTCGTCGCCCGGCGACGGGGATCACTTCGAGCTTGCCACGCGGCCCCCTGCGAGGCAACCGGTCTCAACGGTTCGACGCGAGGCCCGCTGCGCATTGGACACGCCTCAGCCGAGCCGCGGCAACTGCCTGTTTTGGTCCGCTCGATTGACGCGCATTTTCCTGGCGGAGCGGTAGCGTTTCCTTATGAGTGCACAGCAGCCTGAAGACGTGTACACGCACGGACACCACGAGTCCGTGGTCCGCGCCCATGCCTCGCGGACCGCAGAGAATTCCGCCGCGTTCGTGATCCCGTACCTCACCCCGGGCACTTCCGTGCTGGATGTGGGATGCGGGCCGGGCAGCATCACCTGCGACTTCGCCGGCCTCGTGGCGCCGGGACAGGTCACCGGGCTGGACCGCTCCCCTGACGTGATCGCGCATGCCGCCGCGCTTGCCGCCGAACGCGGCGTGGAGAACGTCGGGTTCGTGGCCGGAAACATCTACGACCTGGATTTCGACGACGAAACGTTCGACGTCGTCCACGCCCACCAGGTGCTCCAGCACCTGACGGACCCCGTGGAGGCCCTGCGCGAAATGCGCCGGGTCGCCAAGCCGGGAGGCATCGTGGCAGTGCGCGACGCCGATTTCCACGGCATGAGCTGGTACCCTGCCGTCCCGGAACTGGACGAATGGATGGAGCTGTACCAGCGCATCGCACGCCGCAACGGCGCGGAACCCGACGCCGGCCGCCGGCTGGTCTCGTGGGCGCAGGCCGCAGGGTTCACGGACGTGGCCCCCTCCAGCAGCAACTGGCTGTATGCCACGGGCCAGCAGCGCCGGTGGCAGGCCCGGGTCTGGGGCGAGCGCGTGCTGCATTCGGCGTTCGCGGACCAGGCCCTGGAATACGGCTTCGCCAACGCCGCCGACCTCGCCCGGATTTCCGCAGGCTGGCACCGCTGGGGTTCCACCGACGACGGCTGGTTCCTGATCCCCAACGGCGAGGTCATCGCGCGGGCCTAGGCTGCCGCGCTGGACCATCCGTACCTAGGACGCAAGAAAACCATCAGCGAGGAGAATCCCCATGCGCAAGTTGACCGCCGGCCTTTTCTACTCTGTGGACGGGGTGGTTGAATCCCCCAATCTTTGGCAGTTCGACAGCTTTGATGAGGAGCTCGGCGCCGGGATGAACGAAATGATGGCCCGGGTGGAAACCGGGCTCCTGGGCCGGGTGGGCTACGAGCAGTGGGCCGGCTACTGGCCTGGCGCGGCCGCTGACGCCGACTTCGGCGCGTTCATCAATCCGTTGCAGAAGTTCGTGGCCTCCAGGACGCTGTCGGGCGAACTCGAATGGCAGAACTCCCGGCTTATGGACGCACCGCTGGAGGAGTTCGTGGCCGGCCTCAAGAACGGCGACGGCGGCGAAATTGCCGTGTTCGCCAGCATCTCTCTGACCCGGCAGCTCCTGTTCGCCGGGCTGCTCGACTCGCTGATGCTCATGGTGCACCCGGTCATTGCCGGAAGTGGGCGGCGGCTGTTCGAGGACGGGGACCCGGTGACGCGGCTGGAGCTGCAGGATTCGCAGCGGACCAGCAAGGGGAACATGATCCTCAGCTATGGCATCCGCCCCTCGGCCCAGCCCCACTAAACTGGATGGGTGCAACCCTCCCTTTGGCTGGCCCTGGCCGGCGCCGGCGTCCTGATCAGCTTCACCCCCGGAGCAGGCGCCATCAACACCATGAGCAACTCGCTGAATTCGGGTTTCCGGCGGTCAATCTGGGGAATCCTGGGCCAGCAGGCTGCACTGGTGATCCACGTTCTGATCGTGGCCCTGGGCGTCGGCGTCCTGGTGGCCAGCTCGCCTGTGGCATTCAACGTGATCAGGTATGCCGGCGCAGCCTACCTGGTCTATCTGGGCATCCGGCAGTTCCTGCACAAGCCGGACCTGGACCAGGAGAAGGCCGCCGAGCTTCGGAACGAACCGGCGGCATCCATGTTCCGCCGGGGTCTGTGGGTCAATCTGCTCAACCCCAAGGCCGTCGTCTTCTTCCTGGCCTTCATGCCCCAGTTCATCAGGCCTGAGCAGCCGCTGCTGCCCCAGTATCTCGTCCTGACCGTCACCGTGGTGGTCATCGACATTCTGGTGATGTGGTTCTTCTTCGCCGCCGCAGCCAAGTCCTTCCAGCGTTTCACGCACAATGCCCACGGGCAGAAGATCCTGAACCGGACGTTCGGGGTTCTCTTCGTGGCCGTGGGCATCATGCTCGCGCTGATCCACTAGCTAGGCGGCCAGCGGAACCTCCGGACGGCCCGCAGCCACCACCAGTTCGGGCCCGTCCGCGGACACCGTGACCTGTCCCCCGGCGGCCAGGCCGGAGCCCACCAGCAGGTCGGCGATCCGGTCATCAAGCTCGCGCTGGATCACGCGCCGCATGGGCCGGGCACCGTATTCGGGCTCGTAGCCCCGCTCGGCAATCCAGTCCACCGCGTCCTCGCTGACCACCAGCCCGATGCCCTGCGAGCGCAGGCGGGCGTCGGTCTCGTCCAGCATCAGCCGCACGATCTGGCGCAGCTGGGCCCGGTCGAGCTTGCGGAACAGGACGATCTCGTCGATGCGGTTAAGGAACTCCGGCCGCATCGATTCACGCAGCCGCGCCAGCACGCGGTCGCGCAGGGCCTTCTCCGAGCCGAACGCGTCCCCCGCCGCGGTGAACCCGGTGGGTCCCGCCTTGCTGGCCAGGAACTCCGACCCCAGGTTCGAGGTCATGATGACCACCGTGTTGCGGAAGTCCACGGTACGTCCGTGCCCGTCCGTCAGGCGCCCGTCGTCGAGAACCTGCAGCAGGAGGTTGAACACGTCCGGGTGGGCCTTCTCCACCTCGTCGAGCAGCACGATCGAGTACGGATTGCGCCGCACCCGCTCGGTCAGCTGCCCGGCCTCGTCGTAACCCACGTACCCCGGAGGGGCACCCACCAGTCGGCTCACCGTATGCCGTTCACCGAACTCGCTCATGTCGAAGCGGATCATGGAGTCCTCGCTGCCGAAGAGCGAGCCTGCGAGCGCCTTGGCGAGTTCGGTCTTGCCCACGCCGGTGGGGCCCAGGAAGAGGAAGCTCCCGATCGGCCTGCCAGCGGCGCCCATGCCCGTGCGGTTGCGGCGAACGGACTTCGCAATCAGGCTCACGGCATCCTCCTGGCCCACAACACGCTGGTGCAGGTCCTCTTCGAGCCTGGCCAGGCGTTCACGGTCACCCTCGGTGATCCGGCTCGCCGGGATGCCCGTTGCGCGGGAGATGATCTCGGCAATCTCCGCCTCACCCACGACGGCGGACTCGCTGCCGGGGCCTTCCTGGCTGGCCGCGCCGCCGTCGAGCTTTTCCTTCAGCGCGTTCGCTTCGTCCCGGAGCCGGGAGGCCGCTTCGAAGTCCTCCGCCGCTATGGCGGCGGTCTTCGATTCCTCAAGCGCCACCAAGCGCTCGCGCAGGGCGGCAGCGTCCTGCCGGGAACCGAGCTTCAGGCTCAGCCTGGCACCGGCCTGGTCCATGAGGTCGATCGCCTTGTCGGGAAGGAACCGGTCCGTCACGTACCGGGCGGACAGTTCGACGGCGGCCCTGACCGCTTCGTCGGTGTAGCGGACACCGTGGTGTTCTTCATACCGCTCGCGCAGCCCGGAAAGGATCTGCACGGCATCCTCGACGGCGGGCTCCCCCACCTGCACGGGCTGGAACCGGCGTTCGAACGCGGGGTCCTTCTCCACCTTGCGGTATTCGTTCAAAGTGGTGGCACCCACAACATGGAGTTCGCCACGCGCCAGCCGCGGTTTCAGGATATTGCCCGCATCCATGCCACCTTCCCCTGCGCCGCCTGCGCCGATGACGGTGTGCAGCTCATCGATGAACAGGATGAACTGCCCCGGGTTCGCGGTGACTTCGTCCATCGCCTTGGTCAGCCGCTCTTCGAAGTCGCCCCGGTAGCGGGTCCCTGCGAGCATGGCAGGAAGGTCCAGCGAAATGACCCGCTTGTTGCGGAGCTGTTCCGGCACAGTGCCGGCGGCAATTGCCTGGGCCAGGCCTTCGACGATGGCCGTCTTGCCCACCCCCGCTTCGCCGATCAGCACCGGATTGTTCTTGGTGCGCCGGGCGAGGACCTCAATGGTCTGGGCTGTTTCGTCGGAGCGCCCGATGACCGGGTCAAGGCCGCCTGAGCGCGCCAGGGCCGTCATGTCAGTCCCGTAGGTGTCCAGCATCGGGGTCGCCGGAGCGGTGCCGGTACCGCTTGCGGATGCTGCAGCGTCCGGTGCGCCGGCTCCGGACGGCTCGGTACCGGAAGTTTCGCGCGCCCCGGCCTGGAAGGACTCCGGCGTGACGCCGGCCGCAGCGAGCACCTGCCCGGCGGGGGCGTCCTGGTTGAGCACCAGGGCGAAGAAGAGGTGCTCCGGGTCGATGTAGGTGGACCCGAACGCCCGGGCTACCTGGTAGGCATCGAGCAGTGCGCGCTGCGCGGACGGCGTCAGCGCAGGGGCGCTTGTCGCCGCCCGGCCGGATTTCTCCGGCAGGCGTTCTTCGGCTGCCCTGGCCACTGCCGCGGGGTCGGCCCCGGCGCGGCGCACGTAGCTGGTGGCCGGTTCCGCCCCGGCCATGGTCCGCAGGATATGCAGGGCATCCACATCGCCGTGTCCGAGGTCCACGGCGAACTGGCCGGCGAGCGAGAGCACTTCATGGGTGCGGCGGCTCAGCAGCCGGGTGATGTCCGTGGGGCGCCCGGACCGGGCAGCGCGCTGGCCCTGCAGGTAGCGCGCGAGGAACTCGTCAAACGAACCGCTGCCGGTACCGGCAGGTCCAAAAAACGTTGGCATGTACCCTCCGTAGGTAAAGTTGAGTGCAATTGACTCAAGTCTCTAGCTACGAAGATTATTCCCGGTCCGGGGACGGGACCGCAACTGTCCGTGCGCGCCCGCCCCCGGGGCCGCAAGTGCCCGTTCGCGCTACTGCAGCTGGCCGTTTGCGGGGGTCAGCTTCCGCAGGTCCGCCTTCCTGATCTTGCCGCTCGCCGTCCGCGGCATCTCGTCCACGAACACCACCGACTTGGGAATCTTGTAGCGGGCCAGGCGCCCGTCCAGGTGGGCCCGCAGCTGCTCCTCACTCAGCTGCGCCCCCTCCCGCAGCAGCACCACGGCCCGCGGCACTTCGCCCCACTTTTCGTCCGGCACGCCGATCACCGCCACGCTGCCCACGGCCTCCAGCTCGGTGATGGCCTGCTCCACTTCCGCCGGATAGATGTTCTCGCCGCCGGAGATGATCATGTCCTTGAGCCGGTCCGAGATGAACACGAAGCCCTCGCCGTCCTTGTAGCCCATGTCGCCGGACTTGAACCAGCCGTCCGCGGTGTAGGAATCGGCCGTCGAGTCGGGCCGGTTCCAGTATTCGTGGATGACGTTGGGACCCTTGATCTGGATCTCACCCACCGTGCCCGGTGCCGCCGGCTCCGTGTCGGGACTGGCGAGGTCTGCTATCTGGACCTCCGTAAAGAAGTGCGGCAGCCCGGACGATCCGGCCTTGTCCCGGGACCGCGCCGCCGGCAGCGTGGTGGCACCCGGCGCCGTCTCGGTCATCCCGTAGCCGTTCGAAAAGTGCAGCCCCCGCTTCTCGTAGGCATCCAGCACGCGCAGCGGCACCGCCGACCCTCCGCAGGTCAGCTTGTTCAGGGAGCTCAGGTCCGTGGTTTCCCAGGCGGGATGTTCGCAGAGCATCTGGTAGGTGGTGGGCACCCCGCTGATGGTGGTGGCCCGGTGCCGTTCGATGAGCTGAAGCGTCCGCAGCGGATCGAACCGGGCCTCCAGCACCACGGTCCCGCCCTTCAGCAGTGTGGGCAGGACGCCCATGTCCAGCGACGCCACATGGAACATCGGGGAGATCATCAAGGCAACGTCCGTGGAAGCGAAGTCGAAATCGACAATCACATTGATGCAGTTCCACGTGATGTTCCCGTGGGTCAGCAGGGCACCCTTGGGGTGACCGGTGGTGCCCGAGGTGTAGAGGATCATGGCGCCGTCGTCCAGGCCCACCGGCTCGTCGGGGGCCACGTTCGCGCCGGACGCCACCACGTCTTCGTAGCGTTCCGCCGGCTGGTCCCCCCGCACGGCGGCAGCGCCGCCGTCGTGCTTTCCTGTCGGGGCGGCTTCGTCGACGGCGATCCGCCGGACGGCGCCGGTGCCGGCCGCGCCACGGACCGCCAGGTCCGACAGGCTCTCCGCGTGCACCAGCAGCACGGCGCCGCAGTCCCTGAGCTGGAACTGAATTTCCGGGGGCGCCAGCCGCGTGTTCAGTGGGACGAAGACGGCTCCGGCCAGGCCGCAGGCGAAAAGGGTCTCCAGGAAGGACGGATCGTTCTCCCCCAGGTAGGCCACCCGGTCCCCGCGGGCCACGCCGCGGTCACGGAGGGCATTGGCAAGCCGGGCCGAGCGTTCCGCCAGTTGCTCGTAACTGACCTCCCGGTCTCCGGCGATAATTGCTGTCTTGTTGCCCGACTTCGGGCGGCGCCGTTGCAGCCACGAGCCGATGCCAAAATTTTCCACGGCAAATCCTTTCTAATTAGACGGTAGTCCCTGGCGGCCGGATCAGAGCCGGACTGTCTGGAGATCGTTGTTCTTGGGTTCCCGGGTGAGCAGGATGAAGACGATCGACACCACGGACATGATGGCGAGGTACCAGACCACCGAACCGGTGTTCTGGCCGGAGTCCTTGAAGATCTGCGCCACGATGCCGGGCGTGAACCCCGCACCGAGCAGGGTTGCCAGTTGGTAGCCGAGCGAGGCTCCCGTGTACCGCGAAGTGGTGCCGAACTGTTCGGAGACGAAGGCCGCGAGCGGGCCGAAGAGCGTCGAGTGGATCATCAGGCCCACGGCGAACGCCACGAAGATCAGCATGATGTCGTTGGAGGACAGCAGCTGGAACATCGGCACGAGGTAGGCGATGAACAGCACGAGTCCGCCCACCATCACCGGCCGCCGGCCCAGCTTGTCCGAGAGCCTGCCGCCCAGGACCACAAAGACGATGGAGACCAGGGAGGCTGCGGCGTAGGCGTAGAGCACGCCCTGGCGGTCGGCGCCCTTGGAGACGGCGAAGGTCACCGCGAACGTTGCCAGCACCACCTGCAGCGCGAACCCCGCGGCTCCGGCCAGCATGGTGAAGATGAGGGTCTTGGGCCGGCGGAGCACCTGGAGCAGGGGAATTTCACGGCGGACCGGTGCGGTGCCGCGGGCTCCGCTTGCGCCTTCCGTCCGCGCCGCTTCGGCCTGCACGCGCTTTTCCTGTTCGAGGGCAGCCTTGAAGATGGGGCTCTCGGAGACCTTCAGACGGACGAACATGCCCACGCCCAGCAGCACGAAGGAAAGCAGGAACGGTACGCGCCAGCCCCAGGCAAGGAACTGGTCGTTCGGCAGTGACGAGAAGGCGCCCATGATGAACGTGCCCAGGACGGCGCCCGTCGGGGCACCGGCGTTCACGAACGACGCCGCGAAGCCGCGCTTGCCGGATTCCGAGTGTTCCAGCGCCATCAGGGCGGCGCCGCCCCATTCACCGCCGACGGCGATGCCCTGGAAGATGCGGAGGACCACCAGCATCACGGCGCCCCACGGCCCCGCCACGGAGGCGCCCGGGACCAGGCCGATCAGGGTGGAGGCCACGCCCATGACCAGCATGGAGACGATGAGCATTCCCTTGCGGCCCAGCTTGTCGCCGAAGTGGCCGAAGATGATGCCGCCGAGGGGGCGGGCCACGTAGCCGGCGGCGAAGGTGCCGTAGGCCGCCACCACGCCTACCCATTCGTCCATCCCGGAGAAGAAGACCTTCGGGAAAACGACGGCGGCGGCCGTGGCGTAGAGGAGGAAGTCGTAGTACTCGATGGTGCTGCCCAGATAACTGGAGGCGATGACCGTGCGCGCTTCCTTGCGGCGTTCGGCCGTACCCATGGCTTGAAGCTGAGTGAGTCCAGACATGGCTGTTCCTTTAGGACAGAGGGATAAAAAAGGGGGGTTGTGTTTGGAAAGGCGGGTTCCGTGGTGATTATTTGTAGAAGCGGGCCAGGAATTCGGCCACGACGGCGGGCCGCTCCTGGCCTTCGATCTCGATGGTGTTGGCCACCTTGATCTGGGCGCCACCCTTGACCTCGGTGACCTCGGCAATGGTGGCCTGCATGCGGATCCGCGAGCCCACCTTCACCGGGGAGGTGAAGCGGACTTTGTCCAGGCCGTAGTTCACCTTGGTGGTGACGCCGTCCACGTCGAACAGCTCGCCCCAGAACGGAATGATCAGCGAGAGGGTGAGGAACCCGTGGGCGATCGGGGCGCCGAACGGGCCGTCCTTGGCGCGCTCCGGGTCTACGTGGATCCACTGGTCATCGCCCGTGGCGTCGGCAAATTTGTTGATTTGCTCCTGCGTGATTTCGCGGTATTCGGTCACGCCGAGATCGGTTCCGGCGAGCGTGAGCAGTTTGTCGAAGTCGACGACGAGATTGGGCATGTGGGCCTCCTGGTGTGGTTTTGGAGTTGCGGAAGTACGACGGCGGTGCGGTGCTGCCGCCGTCGGGTTTTGGTTGTTGTTCGATTCAGTTAGCGGCGTCCGGTTAGCGGTACGTCAGCGGCGTCCGGTTAGCGGCGCGTCAGCGGGTGAAGGCGCTTTCGCCGGTGAGGGCGCGGCCCACGATGAGTGCGTTGATTTCGTGGGTGCCTTCATAGGAGTAGACGGCTTCGGCGTCGGCGTGGAACCTGGCCACGTCCGTCTCGAGGGTGATTCCGTTGCCGCCCACCACCTCGCGGGCCAGGGCCACGGTTTCGCGCATCAGCAGGGATGTTTGCATCTTGGCGAGTGCGGAGTCCTGGTCGCGGTAGATGCCGCGGGCCTGTTGTTCAGTCAGCCGGACCACCAGGGACAGCGAGGAGGTGACGTTGCCGAGCATCCGTGCCAGTTTTTCCTGGACCAGCTGGAAGGAGCCCAACTGGCGGCCGAACTGCGTGCGTTCGGTGACGTAGCGGAGGGCGGCTTCGAACGCCCCGGCCTGGATGCCGGTGGCAATCCAGGCAACGTCCGATCGCATGGCCCGGAGCATCGCGGCCACGTCCTTGAAGGAGTTCACGTTGTGCAGCCGCATGGAATCCGGCACGCGGACACTGTCGAGCCTGATATGGGCGTTCTGCATCATCCTCAGCGCAGTCTTGCCGTGGATCTTCTCGAGTGTCACGCCCTCAGCCTGGCGGTCCACCAGGAAGGCCTTGACCTGCCCGTCCTCCTGGTCCCGGGCGAAGACCGCCAGCACGTCGGCGCTTACTGCGCCGCCGATCCAGCGCTTGGCGCCGTTCAGCACCCAGGAATCCCCTTCCCTGCGGGCTGTGGTGGACAGCCCTCCGGCGATGTCCGAACCGGAGTCAGGTTCAGTGAGGGAAAAGACGCCCTTGAGGGAGAAGTCGACGACCTTCGGCATCCACTCGGCCTGCTGCTCCGGCGAGGCGCCCACCCGGATGGCGGTGCGGAAGAGTCCGGCCTGGGACGTGTACCAGGTGGCCAGCGAGGCGTCCGTTCGGGCGAGTTCGAAGATCCGGAAACCCTGGTAGATGCCCCGGGCAGGGCTGCTTTTTGCGCCCAGGGCGCCCGTAAGCTCCGCCGGTTCCATCAGGTCCAGGTCGATCAGGGGCTGGGCGAGTTGTGTGGGGAACTCCCCGCGTTCCCAGTAGTCGGCCAGCAGCGGTTGCGCTTCCCGGTCCAGGAAGTTCCGCAGCCGACCCAGAACGCGGCGCTCGTCCTCCGTGAGAAGGGATTCGGCGTCGTAGTAGTCGCAGACGCCGTAGAGGCGGGCCGCCGCCACAGTCCCCGTATCGGTATCGAGGCTCATCTCAGCCGCCCAGTCCGAGCAGGCGCACCGCGTTGTGCTTGAGGATCTTGGGCCTGACCTCGTCCTTGAGCGGCAGGTCCGCGAAGGCGCCAAGCCACTTCTGCGGCGTGATGAGCGGGAAGTCGGTGCCGAACAGGACCTTGTCCTGCAGGACCGAGTTGGACATGCGCACCAGCGACTCCGGGAAGTACTTGGGCGACCAGCCGGAGAGGTCGATATGTACGTTGGCCTTGTGCGTGGCGATGGAGTTTGCCTCGTCCTGCCACGGCACCGAGGGGTGCGCCATGATGATCTGCAGTTCAGGGAAGTCGGCGGCGACGGCGTCCAGCAGGAGCGGGTTGGAATAGGCCAGCTTGATGCCGTACCCGCCGGGGAGGCCTGCGCCCATGCCGTTCTGGCCGGTGTGGAAAATGGCCGGCAGGCCCAGTTCCTGCAGGGTCTCCCACAGCGGATAGAACTGCTCGTTCGAGGGGTCGAAGCCCTGCAGGCTGGGATGGAACTTGAAGCCGCGGGCGCCAAGGTCGATGGCCTGGTCCTTGGCGCCCTGGATGGCTTCGGCCCCCGTGCGGGGATCCACGCTGCCGAAGGGGATCAGCACATCGTTGTTCCGGGCCGCGCCGGCGATCAGGTCCTCAATGCTGTTGGGTTCGTGCTTGAGCTGGGTGCGCGCGTCCACGGTGAAAACGACGGCGGCCATGTTCAGTTCCCGGTACACCTCGGCGATGCGGTCCAGCGAGGGGGTGCGGTCCTCGGATTTGAAGTACTTGGCCGAAGCTTCAGTGAGCGCCGGCGGGAGCGACTCGTGGCCGTGGCCGTCCACTTCGAGGTGGACGTGCATGTCGATCGCGTCGAGCTTCGCGGCGTCGATGCCGAGCTCATAGCGGGTGGCAGGCATGGCTAGCCCACCTTCACGGGAGCCGGCTGGTTCCCGGCCGGACGCGCGTCGGGCTGCAGGTCCTCGGGCAGCGGCAGGAACTCCTCGCCCACGCTCTGAAGCTTCCCGCCGAAGAGCGGGCCGAAGTTGGCCACGAGGTCCTCGTAACGCCAGCCGCCCTCGCGGTATTCGGTGGCCGCCGCCTCGGGGTGGGTCCAGAGCTGGAGCCGGTCGCCGCCGGCGCCGATGGCCTGGCCGGTAATGCCGGCCGCCTCATCGGAGGCGAGGAACGCGACCAGTCCGGAGACGTCGTCGGCCGTTCCAAAACCGAGTTCGTGGCGGAAGAAAGCCGGCATGGCCTCCCCGCGCTCGTCCGCCTCCACTGCCTTCTGGAAGTAGGGAACGGTTTTTGTCATGGCCGTGGCCGCCACCGGGATGACGGCGTTGGCGGTTACCCCGGCCTTCTTCATTTCCAGGGCCCAGGTGCGGACCATGCCCACGATGCCGGCCTTGGCGGCGGCGTAGTTGGTCTGGCCGAAGTTGCCGCGCTGCCCGGTGGGCGAGCCGATGGTGATGATCCGGCCGGCAACACCGTTCTCCTTGAAGTAGGCGAACGCTTCCCGGACACACGTGAAGGTGCCGCGGAGGTGGACGTTGATGACGGCGTCGAAATCCTCGTCGGTCATCTTCAGCAGGCTCTTGTCCCGCAGGATGCCGGCGTTGGTGACCAGGATGTCGAGCCGGCCGAAGTTTTCCACGGCTGCCTGCACAAGTTGCCTGGCCGCCTCCGTGCTGCCGACGGGAGCGACGACGGCGGTGGCCTTCCCGCCGTCGGCCTCAATGGTCCGGACCGCTTCCGCGGCCACCTCGGCGTCCACGTCGTTGATGACGACGGCGGCGCCCTGCCGGGCGAGTTCCCGGGCGTAGGCCAGGCCCAGGCCCCGGCCGCTTCCGGTGACGATTGCTACTTTGCCTGACAGGCTCATGGCTGCTCCTTTGCTAGCTGACCTCGTGCATTCCCGCCATCGGCGTGGGATGCTGTTCTGTATCCATGAAATTATGGATAGTTGAAAATGTCAACGATTTATTTTGAGGATTATTGGAGTTGGGCATGACGATCGAGATACAGGGCGGTCAGCGCACCGAACAGGCCCACAAGTTGGTCGCCGCGTCCATCAGCCAGGACCTCGGCTTCCTGCTGGCCAAGCTGCACGCCGCAGGGTCCGTTGTGAACAACAGGGCGCTGGCCGAGTTCGACCTCAAAGAGCGTTCCTACTCCGTCCTGATCCTCGCAAACAGCGGGCTCGAGCCGACGCAGCGCGAAATGGCCGACTTCCTCAGCCTGGACCCGAGCCAGATTGTGGCCCTCGTGGATGAGCTGGAGAAGCGTGGCCTGGTGGCGAGGGCGCCCGGGAAGCAGGACCGCCGGGCAAAGACCGTGACGGCTACCGCCAAGGGAGGAAAACTGCTCGGCCAGGCCAGCGAGGCTGCACGAAGGGCTGAGGCGGAAGTTCTGGACGGGCTGCCCGCGGAGGAATCGGCCCAGCTCAAGGCACTGCTCCGCAAAGCATTGTGGGGTGCCGGGCTGCCCGAATGAGGGCGGGCCGGGCCGGGCGGGCCTAGCGGGGTGCCGGGCCCGGCTTAGCGGGCCGGGCGGGAGCGCCCCTCTCGGGCGGCCTGGTTCCGCCGCGCCAACTCTGCCATGACCACCGGCCCCACCAGGCCGGCGTGGTTCGGGCCCGGGGTGTTGCAGTCCCTGAGGAGGCCGGCCAGCGCTTCGAGCTCACCGGTGGGGACAGCGGACAAGGAGGCGTACGCCTTGATGACACGCCGTTCGGCGATGCCGGCGTGGCGGCTTCTGTCGGCGTGTAGTTTGCGGCGCATGGGACATCCTCAGCGAAGAATCCGGAGGCTGCCTGCATAGCCCGAAGCCAGAATACCGCAGCCGGGTCAGTCGTGGAACGGTTCTCCCGTGGTCCGATGGTCCGCGTGGTTGATGGTTTCCCGGATCAGCCGGACGAGGTGGCCGTCGTGCAGCGAGTAGATGACCTGCCTGCCGCTCTTCCTCCCGTCCACCATTCCGCTAAGCCTGAGCTTGGCCAGGTGCTGGCTGACTACGGTCCGCGGTACGGCTGCCGCCTCAGTGAGTTCAGTGACACTCTTGGGGCCCTGCGAAAGCTGCCACAGCAGATGCAGGCGGGTCGGCTCGGCCAGCATCCGCAGCGTGGCGGCGGCATTTTCAAGCAACTCCGCGCCAGGTGTGACCGGATGGACGAGCGAGGGCTCCTCAGTTCCGGCGTTGAACGGACTGCTCGGCTGGCTGCTCAACTGTGCTCCTTGATGGCGGCTGGGTCTGATCCTAAAGCTGGGCCTGGTCCTAAAGGGGTCTTTCCGGGCCAGAACAGGAAGCCTCCTGCACTGCCAAGTATCGCAAGGATCGTCAGCGCTGCTGCAGCCCAGCCCAGGCCCGCGGCGGCACCAATCCAGCCTGCCAGCGGGTAGCTCAGGATGTAGCAGGCATGGGAGAGCGAGAACTGGGCCGTGAAAACGTAGGGAAGGGTACCCTCGGTGGAGGCCTCCCGAAGCAACCGGGAGGACGGTGTAAGGACGGCTGAAGTGGCAGCCCCCAGCAGGAGCCACAGCGCCAGCAACGGCCACCACCCCGTCTCCGCAGTCGCCAGGAACATCACCGCGGCGGCACCGGCGAGCGCCGGCGGGATCAGGGCGGCTCCGGTCATCATGACAGCACGGTCTCCAAAGCGGTCAAGGAGCCGCGGGGCAGCCAGGGCGACGGCCATGGAACCGGCACCGAAGCAGGCCAGGGCTACGGCGAGATCGGATCCGGGACGGTGCAGGCTGTCCCGGACGTAGACCACCGTATTGACCAGCACCAGGGCAGTCGGCGCGGACACCGCCAGGTTCAGCGCGAGAAGCGACCTCAGCCGCCGGTTGTGCCAAAAGATCCGCGTTCCCAGCGTGGTCCGGTGCCAGAGGGAAGGCTGAGGACCTCCGGGCGCGGCGGACCGGGGAATGGCCGTCATGGCGACGAGGATCGCCGAGGCCAGGAAGCCTGCAACCGTACCGATGAACAGCCTGTTGTAGCTCATTACCGTCAGCAGCAGCGCGGCGGCGGCCGGGCTGACGAGTGCTTCCATGTCGTAGGCGAGCCGGGACAGCGAAAGGGCGTACGTGTAGTCCCTGGGATCCTTCAGGATCAGCGGTATCAGCGACTGGAACGCCGGGGTAAACGTTGCGGACGCGGACTGAAGCAGGAAGATCACCACGTAGATCTGCCACGTTTCCGTGATGAACGGCAGGCATAGGGCCATGGCCGCCCGCACGAGGTCAGCTCCGATCAGAACGGGCTTCCTGGGCAGGCGCGCCACCAGCGCGGTGATCACCGGGGCCAGCCCCACATAGGCCAACATCTTGATGGTCAGCGCTGTGCCAAGGACGGCCCCGGAGTTCCTGCCCGCGAGGTCATACGCCAGCAGCCCCAGGGCGATGGTCAACAGACCCGTCCCCGCCAAAGCCACGATCTGGGCACAGAACAACCGGGCATAGACTCCGTTGCGAAGGACCGCGAGCACCAGACTCCTCAAGTGCATATGTGCACTAATGTGCACTTATAGACTAGCTGAGCCGAGCCTCGATGCAACCGCCTAGCGGA
Source organism: Arthrobacter sp. PvP103 (assembly GCF_017833075.1). Lineage (NCBI taxonomy): Bacteria > Bacillati > Actinomycetota > Actinomycetes > Micrococcales > Micrococcaceae > Arthrobacter > Arthrobacter sp. PvP103. The sequence goes on from NZ_JAFIBQ010000001.1 coordinate 2,079,765, forward strand.
AGGAGGGCTTGTGATCGGCGCCGCGCATCCGGACAGCCACCACAACACCGGACACTCCGGTCAGGACGGCAACGACGGCGACTGCCGCAGGAATGCCGTAGGCGTCTGCAATGATTCCGGACAGCAGGGCGCCGACCGCAAAGCCGCCGTCGCGCCACAGCCGGTAGATCCCCACCGACGTGGCCCGCCATTCGGGGTGGGCAACGTCGCCGATGGCGGCCAGCAGCGTCGGGTAGACCATGGCCGTGCCTGCCCCCAGCAGGACTGCCGCGGCCAGCCAGATCTCAAAGCCGGCACCAAAGGCGACCATGCCGAGCGCGACGGCCTGCACCAGCATGCCTCCCACGATCAGGGGCTTGCGCCCGATCCGGTCCGACAGCACCCCGGTCACCAGCTGGCCGGCGCCCCACACGGCCGGATACACCGCCGCGAGGATGCCGATGCGTTCAATTGTCAATCCGGCGGCCGCAAAGAGGACCGGAAAAAGGCCCCAGGCCAGGCCGTCGTTGAGGTTGTTCACCATGCCCGCCTGGCTGACAGCGGACAGCGACTTGTCACGGAAGCTCGTCAGGGTGAACACCTCGCGGTTGCTCAGCTGCCCGTGCGCCCCCTCGTGGACCGCAACGTGGCTGGCGGCCTCAGCCCTGGCGTGGTGGTGCGTTTCCCGCACGGTGAGCACGGAAAGGCCCAGGCCGACGGCGATGAAGGCAGCACCCAGCAGGAACGGGCCGGGGCGCAACCCGTAAGTGGAGGCGATGTAGCCGGTGGCCAGGGCGGTCCCGGCGACGCCGAGGTAGCCGGCGGCCTCGTTGAGGCCCATGGCCAGGCCCCGGCGTGAAGGACCCACGAGGTCCATCTTCATCATGACCGTCGTGGACCAGGTCAGCCCCTGGCTGATGCCGAGGACGATGTTGGCCGCGACGATCCACCCCCATGACGGCCCAAAGATCAGCATCAGCGGGACGGGCAGCGCGACCAGCCACCCCGCCACCAGGACCGGCTTGCGCCCGTAACGGTCCGACAGGGTTCCGGCGAAGTAGTTGGTGGCCGCCTTGGCCACCCCGAACGCCAGGATGTACGTCAAGGCGCTGGTGTACAGGTCCAGCTTGAAGACCTCACCGGCCAAGAGGGGCAGGACGGTCCTCTCCTGGCCCAGCGTGCCGCCGACCAGGGCATTGACGGCCACCAGGATCATGAACTGGGCAAGATTCTGCCGCAGCCCCAGGGTTATGGCACCCCTAGTGCCGGGCTGATGTTTCGGGGAGGTGTTTCCGGGCGTCATGGGTACGTTCCTTGGTTTCCGTAAGCGTGGTCTGCCTAGAGGGCAGGGCAGGCATCCGGTGACGCACGGAACGGGCGCCGGGCATCCCGCCCCACAGCGTAAACACGCCGATCGGAAGGGCCGACGGCGACTGGGGACAGCCCGGGTCTCAGCGGGCTTTTCGCCGCCGGCCCCATAACAATTTTAGGAGATTCCGCCCCGCTGCGTGCGAGTGGACGCTACCCGTTTTCCCCCGGTTGCGCTATGCAGACGTAGTTCCGGCCACGCGGCCTGCGGCGCGTGCGGAGCGGTTGCGCCACCAGCGGCGGACGAGGTCCGCCGTGGCCAGGAGTCCCGCCAAGGGCGAGAGGACTGCTGCGGTGTAGACGAAGAGCAGCCATGTGAGTGTTGCAATGGGCGGCTGGCTGGTGCTGAGGAGGGACAGTCCGCCCAGGAAGGCAACCGTCCAAAAAAGAACGACTCCGGAGAGCACCGCTGCAGCAGGGAAATACTCGTTCGTCACTACGGTCATCACAGTGTTCAATGCTCTTCCTCCTGACTGGTTTGGCGCCGGACTTTACCGCGTCAATCTCAGTATGGGGCCAGCCAAACCAGGATTCCGGCAGGACGCAGAAACCGTGACGAAAATAACCAGAGACCGTGCCGGGAACTGCTCAGCCAGGGCTCTTTACCGAGGACAGCACTTCCAGCGCGGCGCGCAGCCGCGTGTCGGCGTCGTTGGCCACTTCCGCAACGGCGGGACTGCCGCTCAGCTGCACCATGGTCTGCGGATCAATGGCCTGGATGGTTGTCATGTCCGCGTCGCGGCCGCGGCGCACCACGACGTTGCAGGGCAGCAGTGCACCGAGGTCCGGTTCGGCGGCAAGCGCGCGGCTGGCCAGGGCAGGGTTGCACGCGCCCAGGATGACGTAGTCGCCCAGGGCGTCAGCGGCCTCGGCGCCAAGTTTGGCCTCAAAGGTCGCGCGGACGTTGATCTCCGAAAGGATGCCGAACCCCTGTCCGGCGAGCGCCTCCCGCGTTTGTTCGACGGCGTCGGTCCAGGACAGCGGGACGGTCACGGTGTGGGTATAACTCATATTGTCTCCTTGGCTATGGCCGGTGGGCCGGAACGGTCGGGTGTTCTTGTCGGTGGTTTTGCGGCTTGGGTGCGGCTCAGGCAAGGGACAGGAAGAGCTTTTCCAGGTCTTTCGTGTCCATGCTCGCATCCTTGCGGACAAGGCATTGCTCCAGTCCGTTGGCAATGATGGCGAATCCCGCGCGGTCCAGTGCCTTCGACACCGCGGCCAGTTGGGTCACGACGTCTTTGCACTCGCGGCCTTCTTCGAGCATCCGGGTTACTGCGGCAAGCTGCCCCTGGGCCCTCTTGAGCCGGTTGATGACCGGGGCGAGGTCGGTTGAATCGAGTTCCATGGTGCCTCCGGGTAAGGGTTGGATGCTTCCAGCGTATACCCCCCGGGGTGTTTTGACTACCCCCAGGGGTATCTGCAATACTCGGTGGGGTATTCAGCTTCTGTCTGATCCGTCTTGAAAGGACATCCATGACACGCCCCTCCGCTTCGGCATCCTCCTCCGCTTCACTTGCGGCCCCCGCAGTCACCGCCCTGGATCCGGAAACGCTGCAGACCTGGTTTCAAGAACACAAGGACCTTGTGGTGATCGACGTACGATCGGCCGCAGAATTCGAATCCCTGCACATCCGGGGGTCGTACAACGTCCCGCTCCCCCTGCTTTCCGAGCACACCGACGAACTGGCCACCCGGCTGGGAAGCCGCGTTGTGCTTGTCTGCCAGTCCGGAGCACGGGCCGAGCAGGCACGGCAGCGCCTCGGCGGTGCAGGCATCGGTACCGCTTATGTCCTGACCGGCGGCGTGCCGGGCTTCGCAGCAGCCGGCGGAAACGTTGTCCGCGGCAAGGCCCGCTGGGACCTGGAACGCCAGGTCCGCCTGGCAGCCGGCTCCCTGGTGGTGCTGGGCCTGGCCGGCGGCAAATTCGTTTCACCCAAAATCCGCCTGCTCGCAGGAGCCATCGGCACTGGCCTGACATTCTCCGCCGCGACCAACACCTGCGCCATGGGCCAGGCACTCTCGGCGATGCCGTGGAACAAGGCGGCAAAGGAACCCACCCGCGAATCCGCCATCCTGCAGCTGCCCACGGCAGCGTTGCAGACCGATCAGGACCGGGCGCAGGCGGCATGATTTCAGCTTTGGCCCTGGGGCTACTCGTCGGGGTCGTGCTCGGCGTAGTCGGGGGCGGCGGCTCGATCATCGCCGTCCCTGCCCTGGTGTACGGGGTGGGCCTAAGCCCCGCGGAGGCCATCCCCACTTCCCTGGTGGTGGTAGGCCTCTCGTCACTGGCAGCACTCCTGCCCCGGCTCCGCGAAGGCATCAACTGGCCGGTTGTCCTGCTGGTCGGGGCTGCCGGCATCCCGGCCGCCTGGGGAGGGGCGGCCGTAGGCCGGCTGCTGGATCCGAACGTACTGATGCTGGCATTCGCAGGCATCATGGTGGTTGCCGGCGTCCGTATGCTGATGCGCACCAAAGAACTGGAGGGTTCTTGTAGCACGGGCCCCGCGAGGGCCTTCCGATCCTGCGCCCCCAAGGCCGTTGGAGTCGGGCTGCTGGTCGGCTTCCTGACCGGCTTGTTGGGAGTTGGCGGCGGATTCCTCATCACACCGGCACTCACGCTCTTCCTGGGGCTGCGCATGAAGCAGGCCGTCGCCTCCTCCCTGGCCATCATCGTCATCAACTCCGCCGCAGGCTTCGGAGCTCACGCCGCCGGTTTCACCATCGAGTGGTCCACGGTCCTGGCCTTCACGGTGCCGGCCATCCTCGGCTCGCTCGCCGCGGCCCGCCTGGCCCGCCTGCTCAAGGACAGGCACGTCCGCGTCTCATTCGCCGTTCTGATCTTCGCCGTCGCCGCCTGGGTCACGGCGAGCACCGTCACAGCCTGACCGGCACCCGCCCGTCCCACACCACCAAAAGTCCCACGAAGGAGAACCCCATGAGCCTTATCGACTCGCTGAAGAAGGCTTTCAGCAAACCGTACAAAACCGTCTCGGTGGCCGAGGCCAAGGAGCTCCTGGTATCGCGGGCGGTGCTGATCGACGTCCGTTCCGCGCAGGAATGGCGAAGCGGCCACGCACCCCAGGCCAAGCACCTGCCCCTGGACAAGCTGCAGGCCGGCGTAACGGGCCTGCAAAAGGGCCGTCCCGTCGTCGCCATGTGCCAATCGGGAGTCCGCTCAGCCTCGGCCGCGCGGCTGCTGGCCAGCCAGGGCTACGAGGCATATTCGCTCCGCGGCGGCATCGGGGCCTGGCGCCAAGCCGGCGAACCGGTCCGCTAAACATCCACCCCACACTCCCGAAAGGAACCCGTCATGGCAGAAATAACCGTCACCGAAGTTGAGCAACGGCGCGCCAGCTCACAAGTCCTCGATGTCCGCGAAGACTTCGAAGTCGCCGAAGGCATGATCCCCGGCGCCCTGCACATCCCGATGGGGCAGCTGCAGGCCCGCCTCTCCGAGCTGGACCCCGGCGTACACGTCATCGTCGTCTGCCGCAGCGGCAATCGAAGCGCCCGCGTGGCAGATGCGCTCAGTGGCGCCGGATTCAGCGCCGACACTATGACCGGCGGCATGATCGCATGGAGCCGCGCAGGACTCCCCGCCGCCTGACACGCCTGCCGCAACCGCAGCTATCCACCCCCTCCAGCCATACTTAAGGAATTCAGCCATGGCAACCATCGACATCACGGAAGAATCGCTTGCCCGGACCCTTGAAGATAACGACATTGTCTTCATCGACTTCTGGGCCGGCTGGTGCGGCCCCTGCCGCATGTTCGCCCCCACGTACGACGCAGCCTCCCAGAAGCACCCGGACGTCGTTTTCGCCAAGGTGGACACGGAAGCCGAACAGGCATTGGCTGCCGCTGCCGGCATCACGTCCATCCCCACGCTGATGGCATTCCGGGACAAGACCCTCGTCTTCTCCCAGCCAGGCGCCCTCAACGCGGCAGGGCTGGAGCAGGTCATCCAGGGCGTCAAAAACCTCGATATGGCAACACTGCGCGAGCAGGCAGCGCAGCATCAGTCCTGACGCATATCCACAGAAGCCGATGCGCAGTATTACGCCCGGCGACCTGGCGGCAATCTGGCCCCGCACGGTGGTGGTGGACGTGCGGCGTCAGGATGAATATGCCGTAGCCCATATCCCGGGCAGCTTGAACATCCCCCTCGATGAACTGCCCTTCCGGCAGCAGGACCTGCCAAACAGCACGCTCTACGTCCTGTGTGGGTCAGGCAAGCGCAGCAGCAAGGCCACTGCGCTCCTCACTGCCCAGGGCCACGACGCGGTCAACATCGCGGGCGGCATGACGGAGTGGTACCGGGAAGGCCATCCGGTGAGCTATGCACCGCCGGCGCCAGACGAACTTCCGTCCGGACGCTGGAGATCTGCACTGGAGAAACTTGCGAATTGGCGCGGCCGAAGCACCGGCTGACGGCTTCAAAACCACAGCGCCACGCCATTTGCTGTATACCCCCCGGGGTATTATGATTTTAACTAGACCAACGGGGAGCCACCCCGGAACCCCGCAAGCTTTTACGAAGGAGAACCCATGCTTCTCGAACGCATCTACGATGAAGACCTCGCCCAGGCCAGCTACTTCATTGGCTGCCAGCGGAAGGGTGAGGCAGTTGTTGTCGACGCCCGCCGTGACATCGACACCTACCGCTCCCTCGCAGCAGCCAACGGCATGAAGATCGTGGCCGTTACCGAGACCCACATCCACGCCGACTACCTCTCAGGCACCCGTGAACTCGCGGCCGCCACCGGGGCAAAGATCTATGTCTCCGGAGAGGGCGGCCCCGACTGGCAGTACGGTTTCGACGGTGAGCGCCTGTTCGACGGCAGCAAGATCACCATCGGTAACATCACCGTTCAGGCGCTCCACACTCCGGGGCACACTCCGGAGCACCTGTCCTTCCTGATTACGGACGGCGCATTCAGCAGCGAGGCCGGGTACCTGCTCTCGGGCGACTTTGTCTTCTCCGGCGACCTGGGCCGCCCTGACCTCCTGGACGAAGCCGCCGGCGGCGTGGATACCCGCTTCCTGGGTGCCAAGCAGCTGTTCGCCAGCCTGCGTGACAAGTTCCTGCCCTTGCCCGACTTCGTCCAGGTCTATCCGGGACACGGCGCCGGCAGCGCCTGCGGCAAGGCCCTCGGCGCCATCCCGTCATCCACGGTGGGCTACGAGCGGCTGTACGCCTGGTGGGGCCCGTACCTGGCCGCCAACGACGAGCAGGGGTTCATCGACGAACTGCTCGACGGCCAGCCGGACGCGCACGCCTACTTCGGCCGCATGAAGCGCGAAAACCGCGAAGGCCCCGCCATCATGGGCGAACGTGCGCCGCTGCAGGAACTGGACGCGGCCGACGTCGCAAGGAGCCTGGCAGAAGACACCCTGACCTTCATCGACACCCGTCCCAACGGCGACGTCCACCAGGGCACCGTGGTCCGGTCCCTGAACGTTCCGGCCGGCAAATCCGTTGCCAGCTACGGCGCCTGGGTGGTGAACCCCGAGACGGATCAGAACCCGCTGGTGCTCCTGGCCAAGGACCAGGAGCAGGCCCAGGGCATGTGGGACCACCTGGTACGCGTGGGCATCGACAACGTGGCGGGCTACCTGACCGGCATCGACGGGCTGCCCACCTTCACACCGAAGCTGATCCAGCCCGAGGAACTCGAGGGCTTCGACGCCGCCATGGTTCTGGATGTCCGCAACAAGACCGAGCACAAGGCCGGGCACGTTCCGGGCTCGCACCAGCTCAGCGGCGGCCGCGTCATGTGGCACCTGGATGAACTGCCCGCCGCCGGCACCATCGTGTCCTACTGCCAGTCGGGTGTGCGGAACTCCGTAGCCGCCAGCGCGCTGCGCCGGGCCGGGTACGACGTCGTCGAACTCGACGGCAGCTACGCCGCGTGGGCAGCTATGGAACAGTCGCTGCAGACCGCTTCGACCCGCTAATCCAACGGCCCGGCCGAGGCCGCAGCGGATCCACCGCACAAGACCCCCGCCGGGCAGTTCCGGGCGGGGGTCTTTCCTTGGGCGCGAACGGAGAACTCGTTCACCGGGGACGGGAGATGGCCCTGGTTCGCTCACGCGCGCTGCGCGGTGACCCGCCGACGCGAAGACGCCAGGAAATTTCGCAGGGAATATCCAATGTCGGAGCCTGGGTCTACACTGAATTATCGAACATATATTCGAATAAAGGTGTGTTGTGGGCATAGTTATCGGTCCCCGCGTGATAGAGGCGGGCGCGTCCCTGCTGTCGGTACTGATCTCCCCGGTACCCGTCGCGGCGGGCTATCCGTCGCCGGCGCAGGACTACTTTGACGGCCGGATCGACCTCAATGAACACCTCATCAAGGACATCACCAGCACCTATATCGTGCGGGTGTCCGGAGACTCGATGGAAAGGGCCGGGATCAGCGACGGCGACGAGCTGATCGTCAACCGTGCCCTGGACCCCAAGGACGGATCAGTGGTCATAGCGGTCCTGGACGGTGAACTGACCATCAAGCGGCTCAGGGTTACGGCATCCGGAGTAGTGCTGCAGGCGGACAACCCCCGGTATCCGGATATCAGGGTCCCGGCATTGTCGGACCTGGTGATCTGGGGCGTGGCCACGCGGTGCCTGCACCATGTCTGAGTCGCGGGCGCCTGAGAGGCGGGCGCAGGACACGGCCCGGCAGATTGCCTTGGTGGACGTCAACTGCTTCTATGCCTCAGCCGAGCGGGCATTCGATCCCTCGCTGGAAGGCCGCCCCCTCGTGGTCCTCTCGAATAACGATGGCTGCGCGGTCACCCGGTCCCCCGAAGCCAAGGCGCTGGGCATCCCCGTCGGCGAGCCGTGGTTCAAGATCGCGCCCCGGGCCAAGGAATGGGGGCTGGTGGCCAAGTCCAGCAACTATGAGCTGTACGGGGATATCAGCGCCCGCGTGATGGAGCTTCTAGGGCGCTACTCGGCCTGGCTGGAGGTTTACAGCATCGATGAAGCCTTCCTGGGAGTCAAAGGGACCCCGGATGAGCTCCTGCGTCTGGGACAAACCATCAAGACGGCTGTCCGCCGCAACGTCGGGGTGCCGGTCTGCGTGGGAATTGCCAATACCAAGACTCTCGCGAAGCTGGCCAACAAGTGGGCGAAGAACAACCCCGGCCTCAACGGCGTGTGCCACTGGGACTCCATGCCGCCCCCGGCCCGCGAAGCGCTGATGGGCCGGGTATCCGTCATCGAACTCTGGGGCGTGGCTGCCCGGCTGACAAAACGCCTGAACAACATGGGCATCCATTCCATCCTGGACCTTGCCCGCGCCGATCCCGTCCGGATCCGTGACCGCTTCTCGGTGGTGCTGATGCGCACGGTCCTGGAACTGCAGGGCACCGCGTGCATCCCCATGGAAGCAGAGCGCATTGGACGTGACCAGCTCATCTTCAGCCGCTCGTTTTCCACGCCCATCACCACCGCCGCGGACCTGCGACAGGTCATGAGCGTCTACGGCCAGCAAGCCAGCGCCCGCCTGGCCAAGCACAGCCTGCAGGCCAAGGTCCTCACGGCCTTCGCCGGTACCTCCCACTACAACCCGCTGGACACGTCCTATCCGTCGGTCTGCGTCACCCTGCCCATGCCCACCGCGGACCCGGTGCTGTTGACCAGAGCGGCGCATGCCCTGCTCCCCCGGATCCAGGAAGGGACCAAATACGTCCGCGCGGGCATCATGGTCACCGACCTGCGCCCCTCGGGCCAGCAGTCACCCCTGCCGGTGTTTGCCAACCCGCACGAAGAACGCGGCATCGGCCCCCTGCTGGAGGACATCACCCGCCGCTACGGACGCGGATCCGTGGGCCTCGGCCATGCCGGAATGCGGGGCGGGCCGGACTGGTCCATGCAGCGCACCATGCTCTCGCCCAGGTACACCACGCACTGGGACGAGCTTCCCGTGGTCAAGGCAGCCTGAGCGCCCGCTGTTACACTCTGCACATGATCGGGCTTCCCTTCGCGGGAAATGGGCTTGTGCACGGCGTTATGACGGGGCTCGGAATCTTCGCAGCCCTGCTGTTTTACGCCTATGAAAAGCGCCGCCGCGGCCTGACTGATCCCCGGTTGTGGCCCATCGCAGGCTTCGCCGTCGCCTTCGGGGCCATCGGATCACGCGTGCTCACCTGGGATATTTCCCGGCAGGTCTCCCTGGCGGACTGGTGGGGCAACGGCGACCGCAGCATCCTCGCCGGCCTGGTCGGCGCATGGTTCGGGGTCCATCTGGGCAAACGGCTGACAGGCTACCGGGAATCCACCGGTGACCTGCTCGCACCGTCGGTGGCACTGGCCCTGATCGTTGGGCGGATCGGCTGCCTCCTCACCGAACTGCCCGGCACCCCGACCGGGGGCGCCTGGGGAATAGTCCTCAGCCCGGCGCAAGCGGCGCAGATCGGCGGGCCCCCCGGGGCCGGACTCCATCCGTCCTTTGCCTACGAGATCGTGTTCCACGCCGCCGCGTTCGCCGTCATGTGGCGTTTTCGAGACCGCCTCGCACACCCCGGCGACCTTTTCATCTGCTATGTGACCGCCTACGCGCTGTTCAGGTTCGGGGTGGAGTTTGTCCGCGGCAATGAGGTGATCTGGCTGGGAATGAGCCGCCCCCAGTGGTTCCTGCTGGCGGTTCTTCCCCTGCTGGGCTGGCGGATCTGGCGGGTGTTCGGGAAACCGCTCCGCCCGGAGTTGAAAGGAAGAGTGGCATGAGCGAGGACACCCCTGACGTTCCCCGGAACCCGCCCCCGCCCCAAATAGAGGGGCCGCCCTCTGCACCCAGGCGTGGCTCCATGGTGCTCGGAATCCTGTTGGGGACTCCTGCCCTTTATGCCCTCTATTTTGGGACAACATCGGGTATCGCTCCGGATGAAGGGTACAAGACCTTTCTCGCTGGGCCCGCAGCGTTCGTACCAATCGCCGTGTATCTGGCGGTAGCCGTTGTGCTGGCGGTCCGGCCACGCACGTCCCGGTTCGGCGCGGGGCTCCTTATTGGCCTGGGAGTCTTCACCCTGCTCGGCGGTGGGATCTGCGTCGGATCCCTCGCGCAGATGAGAGGCCTGAGATGAATCCGTCCTCGTTCTCTTCCCGGACGCCGCTTGGACCTGGCCAGCCGCTGCGCGGCGACCGCATCCACCGGTATGTCACGGCGTTCTGCCCCCGCTGCCACGAGACGAATCCCCCGCTTGCCCAGGTGCGGCGCCTGTCCGGGGCACTGCTGATCCGTGACGACCGCGTGTGGCTCGAACGCGGCTGCCCCGACCACGGACTGGTGCGCACGCTGTACGACGAATCGCCCGAAATCCTGCGCTACCTGGAGAAATGGCAGGCGCCCACCAAGCAGCACATCCCCGACCAGGCGGACAACTTCCGCCCGGTACCCGAGGCGTACGCCTACGGGCTTCCCGCCATGCAGACGCAGCACACGTGCATCCTTCTGCAGGACATCATCGAGCACTGCAACCTACGCTGCCCCACTTGCTTCACCTCCTCCGGCCCGCAGCTGCAAGGCGTGGCGCCGCTCGCCGAGGTGCTCGCGAACGTCGATGCACGGCTTGCCCGCGAGAACGGGCGCCTTGATGTGCTGATGCTCTCCGGCGGCGAGCCCACGCTCTACCCTCATCTCGCCGAACTACTGGAGGAACTCGTCGCACGGCCGATCGTCCGGATCATGGTGAACAGCAACGGCATGCTGATGGCGACCGACGACGAGCTGCTCGCCCTCCTGGCGAAGCATCGAGACCGGGTGGAGGTGTACCTCCAATACGACGGACCCTCCAAGGAGGCATCGATTCACCACCGCGGAGGCGATCTGACCCGCTTCAAGGATGCGGCGATCTCGCGCCTGTCCGAGGCGGGCGTCTTCACGACCCTGACGATGACAGCAACCCTCGGCGTCAACGACGGCGAAGTGGGCGCCGTCGTCATGCGCGCCCTGGAAACCCCGTTCGTGGGCGGAGTCGCACTCCAGCCGGTGTTCGGTTCCGGCCGCGGACACGGCATCGATCCCATGGACCGGCTCACCCACACGGGCGTCCTCGAAAGGCTGGCGGAGCAAACCAACGGGGTCGTCTCGTGGCACGACCTGACAGCCCTCCCTTGCTCGCATCCGCACTGCGCCTCCGTCGGCTACATGCTGAAGGACGACTCCGGCGTCTGGCGGTCGCTGACCGCCCTCATCGGGCACGACCAGCTACTCGCCTGGCTGGAGCTCAATCCTGACAGCCTCGCCAACCGCATCGCAGACAGAGCAATCCCATTGGAGCTGCGCAGCCTGATGAAGTCCTCGCTGCTCGATCTGCTGAGCGAACAGTCGTCGCTTTCCCACCCGCGGACAGCGGATCTCTGGAAGAACATCTGCACTCAGTGCGACCTCGGGATAGGCACGCTCACCACGCTGGCGGCCGGCAAGCTCCCCGGTCAGCAGCAACGGCTGCGCAGGCTCCTGGCCGAACGCGTCACACGGATCATGGTCAAGCCATTCATGGACATTTCGACCATGATCGAGGAGAGGCTCACCCAATGCTGCGTGCACGTCGGAACCAAGAGTGACGCAGGCGATCACCAGTGCGCCCCCTTCTGCGCCGTCCAGGCGTGGCCTGCCCTGTCCAGACAACGGATGAGCACGGCCACGGGCGTGCAGCTGCTCCCGGTGCGCCAACTCTGAGGATGATGATGAGCTCCGATTCCGACGCGAAACGCATCGCCTCCGGCCCCCTGCCGTCGCAGCTGATGCGCGCCCACGGCGTCCGCCACGGCGCCCACGGTGTCCAGCCGGGCGCCGACCCGGATCCGCAGGCCGGCGTTCCGTTCGATCCGCTGCGCCTCTGCATCTTCGCCACAATCGCCGTGCTGGGCTGGCTGACCGGTCCGGTTGCCCTGGCCGTGTTCGCGGCCATCGGGTTCGTCGGATACTGGAAGGCCCGCCGCAAGGGGCTGACAAAGTCGAAGTGCTACCTGCGCGACACCAGGCTGGTGCTCACCTACCTCGGCCTCCTCCTGGGCGCCGGCCTCTGGGGGATGTACGCGCTGGTCGCGCGCCTGGCCGGCTTCTGAGCAGGCGGCCGACCTAGGCGGCCAGCGGGGAGCCGAACATTTCCGCAGCCCGCCGCAGCAGGTGCTCCGGAACGTCCGCTTCGCCTCCGCGCTCGGTCCGGCCAAGGAACACAGCCGTACCCCTGGCAGCATCGGACAGGTCGAGGCCGGCCTCGCGGATAAGTTGGGCTGCGCGGATGTTCGCCGGCAGGTTCATGAGATGGCCTTCGGCGTTCAGGTAGACATGCCAGTCGCCGCGGCTGACGGATTCCAGGTGTCCCCCGACCAACTGCTGAAGAGTGTTGGTAGTCGCCTCAAGAGCCACGGTTTTCAGGGCGTCACCCAACCGGGCCGGAATGACCAGTGCAGTACATGTAGTGCTCATTTTTCTTCCTCAGTACTGATAACTGAGATGCCACTCAATCTGTTCCCGCGTGCTGCCCGCGTCCACCGGATATGACAGGATTCGACACAATATTGACGCGCCCGTAATGCGCACGGCTTGTGACTAGCCAAGAGGGGGCACCATCCCCCATGCTTGCTCCATGTCCTCAATGTCGAGCCCATACCGGATCATCGCGGTGTGCACCGGAAATATCTGCCGGTCCCCGATGGCCGAGCTGATGCTGGCCAAGGCCTTCGCAGCAGCGGGGCTCGCCGGCGACGTCGTGGTGGATTCAGCCGGAACCACAGCCTATGAGGCCGGCCGCCCCATCGATCCCCGGGCCGCCCGAAAGCTGGCCGCCCACCAACTCGCCTCCAACGCGCACGTGGCGCGGGAGTGGCGTCCCGAGTGGTTCCGTGACCGTCACCTGATCCTCGCCCTGGACGTGGACCATTACGGCTGGCTCCGGGCGACGGCCCCCGACGGCGAGGCGCTGGCCCGGATCCGGATGCTGCGCAGCTTCGACCCGGCAGTCTCCGGCAGGGACCTCCTGGACCAGGGCATCGAGGACCCCTGGTACGGCGGCCATGCCGACTTCGACATCACCTGGGACCTCATCAAGGCTGCCGTTCCCGGAATCGTGGACCATGTGCGGCGGGAAGTGCAGCAACAGAAGCAGCCCGGGCAGCAGGTACGCTCTATTTCATGACCCCTGCACCCGTGATCATTGCCGTCGACGGCCGGTCCGGCGCAGGAAAAACCACCCTCGCAATCGAGCTTGCCGCGCGGCTGCGGGAGCATCACAAGGTGTCGCTGTTCCATCTGGAGGACGTCTATCCCGGCTGGAACGGCCTGGCGGCGGGCATCGAACGTTATGTCACCACCGTGCTGGCCCCGCTGAGCCGCGGCGAAGCTGCCGAGTGGGTCAGCTGGGACTGGGAGAACCACTACGACGGCCAGTCGCGCACAACACTTCCGGCAGAGATCGTCATCGTGGAGGGTGTGGGCGCCGCTGCGGCATCCGCCCGCCCGCTGCTGGACGCCGTGGTCTGGGCGGAGTCCTCCGACGTCGACCGCCGCACCCGCGCCCTGGCACGCGACGGCAGCACTTACGAACCGTTCTGGGACCAGTGGGCAGCTCAGGAGGATGAGTGGCTGGCAACGGACAGGGTGCAGGACCATGCCGACATCCGGGTGCTCAATCTGGCCGACGGCACCGCGCCGGATGATGTCCTCCGGGCCCTCCAGTACCTTCCCGCCCTTGCGGCCGTGCTGCTGCCCGAGCTCTCGGCCCGCCGCGGCCTTCAGCTCCATGCCGAACGGCTGGACTGCGTTCCCGACGCCGCCCGGCTCTTCGGTGCACTCTACGGCGACTCACCGAATGCCGTGTGGCTGGATTCCTCGCTCAGGACGGACGGAGCGGCCGCCGAGCGCAGCCGCTTCAGCATCATGGCGGACGACGGCGGCAGCTTCGGCCAGGACGTCCGGCACCGTTCCGGCGTGACCCGGCTGACCACCGGCACCGCCACGGTTGCCATCGCCGGACCGTTCTTCCGCTGGCTCGATGCCGTCTGGGGCCGCCGCGCCCTCCGCGCGCCGGAGGGCTACCCCTGCGAATTCACCCTCGGCTGGCTGGGCTACCTGGGCTACGAACTCAAGCGCGAAACCGGCGGCAGCGACGTTCCGTCCGGAATCCCCGATGCCGCCATGATCTTCGCCGGCCGGGCCGTGGTCCTGGACCATCGGGATGGCAGCGTGTGGCTCCTGGCCCTGGAGGCTCCCGATGCCGCGGAGTGGCTGGCATTCGCCCGCTCAGCCGTCGCGGCGGCCGGCGGCCCCTCGGAACCGGGCGCCAGCGCCGCCGTCGTACCCGGAACAGGGCCCGCCCCCGCATTCACGGGCCGTGACACCGAGCAGGCCTACAAGCTCAAGATCGCCGACGCGCAGCGAGAAATCGCCGAGGGAAACACCTACGAAGTGTGCCTCACCACGGCCGTTAGCGCAGCCGTGCCGGCCGGTGCGGACGGATTGGATCCCTGGCGCACCTACCTGGCGCTGCGCCGGAAAAACCCTGCACCGTTCGCCAGCTATCTGCGGTTCGGGAGCCTCACCGTCGCCAGCACGTCGCCGGAGCGTTTCCTGCGGATAGCGGCCGACGGCGGCATGCGCGCCGAGCCGATCAAGGGCACCCGCCCGCGGGCCGCGGAACCGGTCCGGGACCGGGAGCTGCGCGAGGACCTAGAGTCTTCCCCCAAGGACCGGGCCGAGAACATCATGATCGTGGACCTGCTCCGCAACGACCTCAGCCACTTCGCCGTGGCAGGGTCTGTCACTGTCAGCAGGCTCTGCGCGATCGAAAGCTATGCCACGGTCCACCAGATGGTCAGCACCATCGATGCGAAGCTGAGGCCGGGGCTGCCGCGCGCCGAGGCCGTCGCCGCATGCTTTCCCGCGGGCTCCATGACGGGGGCGCCGAAGATCAGCACCATGGCCATCCTGGACCGTCTGGAAGGGGCGCCGCGCGGGGTCTACTCGGGCGCCATCGGCTATTTCTCCCTGAGCGGGGCGATGGACACCGCAGTGGCCATCCGGACCCTGGTGATCCGCGCCGACGGTGCCGGCGGCACTGAACTGAGCCTCGGCGTCGGCGGTGCCATCACCGCGGATTCCTCACCGCAGGAAGAGTACGACGAAATCCGGACCAAGGCGTACGGGGTCCTGTCCGCGCTGGGCGCGGACTTCCCGGAAAGCTGAACCCGCCTGCTGCGGGGGCCCTGACGCCGGGCGGCCCTACTGCAGCGTGGCCGTGAGCCGGGCGACGTTGTCCACGTACTTGACCGCCATGGGCCGTTCCATCCAGTCCTCGAGCGTCAGTTCACGGGAGATGCCCCGGTAGGTGTCCTCCACGGCGCGCATCTTGGCCACGATGTCGGCGCCAAGGAGCATCACCGAAACCTCCAGGTTCAGCGAGAAGGACCTCATGTCCATGTTGCTGGACCCCAGCACCGCTACTTCGTCGTCGATGGTGAAATGCTTCGCATGCAGCACGAACGGCGCCTTGTACAGGTAGATCCGCACGCCCGCTTCCAGCAGCGCCTCGTAGTAGGACTGCTGCGCGTGGTGGACCAGGAACTGGTCCCCCTTTTCCGAGACGAAAAGTTCGACGTCGACGCCGCGTTGCGCCGCAGTCGTCACCGCGTAGAGCAGCGAATCATCGGGGACGAAGTACGGGCTGCAGATGGAGATCTTGTGCTGCGCGGAGTAGATGAGGGTGTTGAAGAGGCGCAGGTTGTTCTCGGTGATGAAGCCGGGGCCGCTGGGCACGGCCTGGGCGGTCACGGCGCCCGCTGCCGTCTCGGGCTGGTAGGCCAGCTGGTCCTCCAGGGACTCGTCCGTCTCACTGAGCCAGTCGGTGGCAAATACCACGTTGAGCGTGGTGACGATCGGCCCGCGCATGCATGCCATGAGCTCCACCCACTCGCGCCCCACCTTGCGGTGCCGGGGATTGTTGTAGGACGGTTCGATCAGGTTCTGCGAGCCCGTGAAGGCGATTTCGCCGTCGATCACCATGATCTTGCGGTGGTTGCGCAGGTCCGGACGGCGCCACTGGCCGTGGACGGGGTTCAGTGGCAACATGGGCCGCCACTGGATCTGGCTGGCCTTCAGGCGCGCGATGAGCTTGCGGTAGCCCTTGATGCGCAGGGTGCCGAGGTGGTCGAACAGCACTCGGACCTGGACGCCGCGCTCCGCGGCCTCTTCCAGTGCGGTGAACAGGTCATCGGTGATGTGGTCCGTGCTCATGATGTAGAACTCGGCGTTGACGAAGTTCTTCGCCCCGCGCACGGCGGCGGCCATGGCTTTGATCGAGTCGGGGTAACCGGGCAGTAGCTCCACGCTGTTGCCGTCCACCATGGGCAGCGAACCAAGGGTCTTGTTCAGTTCTGCCGCCGACGCTACCCATTCCGGGCCGTCGTATTCGCTTTCGACGGCGGCCAGCTGGGAGGTGCCGGCGCGGACCCGCTTGTTCACGGCATCCTGCTGTGCACGGCGCTTCCGGGAGAGTTTGAAGTTTCCAAAAAGCAGGAACAGGATCAGGCCGAGGGCGGGCACAAAGAAGATTCCCAGCAGCCAGGCCATGGCCGTGGTGGGACGGCGGTTCCCCGGAATGATTCCCAACGCCAGCACCCGGATCACCAGGTCAACAATGCTCAGCGCGAGCACAAGCCAGTAAGGCGCGGTGCCCACCAGCGGAAACGGCCACAACACAGACAGACTCCCACGGTTACTCGCCCGCCGGACCGGTTCCGGAGAGGCATCCAGCACAGCCTATCCCGCGGCCGGCGTCCGGGACCGAGGATAAGCTGGAGGCATGACTCCTGCTGCCCCGGCCACCGTTCTCGTATTCCTTGATCCCCGGTTCGACGACGGCCGGATTGCCGATGCTTCGCAGCCGCAGCTGATGGCCACGGACCAAGGTGCCACGCGCGGCGACGGCGTGTTTGAGTCCATGCTGGCCGTGGGCGGAAACCCGCGGAAGCTGGACGCCCACCTGCGGCGGCTGCAGGGTTCGGCCCGCGCGCTGGAGCTGGACATCCCGGGCGAGGACACCTGGCGCCGGGCCATAGCGACGGCGGTGGCCGAATACCGTTCCCAGCATCCCGCCGGCACACCGGAGGAAGACGAGACGGTGGTGAAGCTGATCTGCACCCGCGGCGCCGAGGGCGGAGCACGCCCCACCTGCTGGGTCCAGGCTTCCCCCGTCCCCGCCGCCGGCCGGCGCCAGCGCGAGACGGGGATAGACGTCATCCTCCTGGACCGCGGCTACGACAGTGAAGTGGGTGAACGGGCGCCGTGGCTGCTGCTGGGCGCCAAGACGCTCTCCTACGCGGTGAACATGGCGGCCCTGCGGTACGCCCACAACCAGGGAGCGGACGACGTCATCTTCACCTCGTCCGACGGCCGGGTCCTCGAAGGCCCCACGTCCACCGTCCTGCTGGCGCACCTTGACACAGTCGACGACGGCGACGGCGGCACCCGCACGGTGCGCCGCCTCATCACGCCGCAGCTGGACAGCGGCATCCTCCCGGGAACGTCTCAGGGCGCGCTCTTTGCTGCCGCCAAAGCTGCGGGCTGGGAACTCGGCTACGGCCCGCTGGAGCCGAGGGACCTTTTCGATGCCGACGCCGTGTGGCTGATTTCCAGCATCCGGCTGCTGGCTCCCGTGAACCATATTGACGGCAAGGAAATCGGCACGCCCGCCCTCCGGAAGCAGCTGACCGACGAGCTCAACCAGCTGTTCGCCACGATCGAATAGCCCCTCCTTCCACCCCCTCCCCCGGACGCTCTCTCACATCTTGCCCCCCCCTTTCCCCGGACGCTCTCTCACTTGATGTCGGGTAAATCCTGACGCTCTCTCACTTGATGTCGGGTAAATCCTGACGCTCTCTCACTTGGTCCGCGGCCGCGCGGGCAGCCGCGTGGATCCGGGAGCGGTGCGCAGCCCACTCCTCGGGGGTGCGGGTCGTCAGGTTGGGGTCGCCCGGCCGCTGGCCCGCTGATCCGTCGATGAGCTCGCGGAGGATGTCCGCGTGGCCCAGATGCTGGGCCGTTTCCACGCACATGTGCACCAGGATCTGGTGGAGGGTCACGTGCCTGCGTTCCTCCGGCCACCAAGGCACTTCGCCGGGGGCGTCCAGCGGCAGTGCGTCAATGGTGGCGTCGCTGTGCTCGGCGGAGAACCGATGGAGTTCAACGATCTGCTCGCGGGTTTCCTCCGGACCAGCCCACATGTCGGCGTCGGATTCTGCGTCCTCAGCATCCCAGGGCAAGTTCCGCGGACTCGGGCGCCCGAAGACCTCGCCGAAATATCCGAGCTGCACGCTGGCCACGTGCTTCACCAGGCCCAGGAGGTTGGTGCCGGTCGGCGTTAGGGGTCTCCGGGCGTCGTACTCATCCAGCCCGTCGAGTTTGGCGAGGAGGTCCACGCGCCGCGTGCGCAGGTAACGGTGCAGAGTTGCCTTGTCATCCATAGCGCGCACTATACCCACCCCTCGCCCAACGGGGCTGCCACAAGTGAGAGAGCGTCCCGACTCAGGCGGCCACAACTGAGAGAGCGTCCCGACTCAGACGGCCACAAGTGAGAGAGGGTCCCGACTCAGACGGCCACAAGTGAGAGAGCGTCTAGTTGGCCGGGCCGGCGGACCCCGAAATGGAGGCTTCGTGATCGGAGGAGGTTCGCCAGGCGGCCCAGTCGAGGGGCTGGACCGAGGGACGGCCCAGGAGGTATCCCTGCCCGTAGGCCATCCCAAGGTCCATCACCGAGGCGAGCTCGGCCTGGGTTTCGATTCCTTCGGCCACCAGGTCCGCGCCGATTTGCCGGGCGAACTCCACCATGGCCGCGCCCAGGGTCTTCTGGCCGGCGGCATGGTCGATTCCCGCGATGAGGCTGCGGTCGAGCTTGATGATGTCCGGGCTGAGGTGCGTGACCTGGCTCATCGAGCCGAAACCCGCTCCGGCGCCGTCGACAGCTACCCGCAGTCCGCGCAAGCGAAGGGGTGCCAGCGCTGCCACGACGGGATCGTATTCATGCTCGGCAAGCCGCTCCGTCAACTCGATGACGATCCGGTCCACGGCCAGTTGGGATTGCTCCACGAACGCCCGGAGCCGGGGGTCCAGGCAGGTGACCGGTGACAGGTTCAGAGCCACGTAGACGTGGGCCGGCAGTTGTTCGGCGGCAACGAGTGCTGCCTGCAGGGCAGCGAATTCAAGGTCGGGTCCGAGGCCTACGGCAGCAGCCTCATTGAACCAGTGGTCCGCACTCGCGCCGTCGTCACTGACGAAACGCGTCAGCGCCTCAACACCAACGACGTTCCGGCTACGAAGCTCGTGGATGGGCTGGAACGCGGTGAGGAGCATCCTGTCGCCGAGGATCGCCTCGATGCGGCGCCTGCTCCGGCGGGTGAACAGCACCGTGTTGCCGTAGTCCTCATCGGGAGTCGGCAAGTCGGGGCTGGGAAGGGTGGCCTCGGATTCTTCCGGCTGCTCGTCCGTGATGCTCCGGGTGGCCATGAGGTGCTCAAGGAGGGCGCGTTCGGGATTACCCGGGTACGATTCCATCCGGCTTCGCAACTGTTCACGAGCCCACTCGCTCTGCGGAGTGGCGTCACCCAGTACAGACTCGATGATGTCCCGCGCCTGTCCACGGATCGTCGGATCACTCACGTCCGAAGGCGGCACCGACTGCGGTCCCCGGAAAGCAGTGGATTCTCCATCGGTCAATGCTGGAAAAGAAGTCTCATCCATTGACATTGGCTATTCCTTTATAAGTGCTGGTCCCGGCTGAGCCCGGGACCCGTCCATGATTGCACCGCATTCTTATTCGAGGATGCGGGAACCGCGAACGTTTCAAAAGAGTACAACGCGACCGGTCCGTCTGTCTCTAGCTGTATCCGAGTCGTAATGCTAAGCAGGCGAGTTACTCCTCCACGAATTCAGCGGCCAGATGGATGTGCTTGTCGGCCAGCCACACAGGATTGAAGGCCTTGCTCAGGTAGTTGCTGCCGGCGTCGGGAGCTATCGCCACCACCACGGACCCGCGCGGCGCGGCACGAGCGACCCTGAGCGCCGCAGCCACCGCGAGCCCGGACGAGGGTCCCAGGGACAGCCCCTCTTCATTCAGCAGCCGGTGCTCCGTGGTGTACACCTCGTTGTTGGGAATGCGCAGGAAGCGGTCCACAATGCCGCGGTCGAAGATCTTGGGCCACTCGGCTTCCGGCCAGGAGTTGCCCACGCCGTCCACCAGGATCTCGCCGGGGTTGCCCCCGCTGTACACGGAACCAACAGGATCCGCGGCGATCACCTCCACATGGCCGCCGGTCTTTTCCTTCAGGTACCGGCCATTGCCGCTGATGGTGCCGCCAGTGCCGATCCCGGCCACGAAATGCGTCACTCTCCCGGACGTCTGCTGCCAGATTTCCGGCGCTGTCCCTTCGTAATGGGCCAGCGGATTGGCCGGATTGTCGAACTGCTGAGGCCGCCAGGCGCCCTGGTTCTCTGCCGTGATCCGGGCCGCGACCGCCCGTGCGTTCTCCGGCGACTCCGACGGCGCGGTCCAGTCCGTCACCACCACCCTGGCACCGTAACGGTGCAGCGCGGCAAGCTTCTCGGATGAGATGGTGTCCCCGGTGACCACCACCACGGGGTGTCCGGTGAGGGCACCAATCAGCGCCAGCCCGATCCCGGTGTTCCCGGACGTGCTCTCCACGATGGTTGCCCCCGGCCGGAGCTCACCGCTGCGCTCAGCCGCGCGGACCATGCTCAGGGCCGTCCGGTCCTTGATGGAGCCGCCGGGATTGTCGGATTCGAGCTTGACGTAAACCGTGCTGCCCAGCCCCTTGCCCAGGACGTCAAGCGGCACCAGCGGGGTGTTTCCCACCTGTGCCAGGACGGCGGCGGCATCCGCCGCAACATCAGCCTCCCGGACCGCGTGCCTGCCTGTCATGGTGCTCATCGCTGCCTTTCCGTGCCGCCGACGGCATGGGAATCCCGGCCGCCGTTCAGGGCACTGTTGAAGCCGTTGCCGAGGAACGCGTCCAGTTCAACGCGCGCCTCGTCCACGAGCGCCGCGGCCGGCAGGTGCCGGGCCAGCACGCCGGAAAGACGGTCGACGACGGCGGCCGTCCCGTTTCCCAGCGGCCGCACCGCGCGCGCTTCCGCCGCCCCCAGCAGGTACGCCGCTGTCAGCGCTTCGATGGCGAGCAGCTTCCCGGCAGCATCGACGGAACGCTCCAGCTGCTGGAGTGCCAGCGGCGCCAGTGTGGAGTGGTCTTCGACATCGGCGGACAGCGTGGGCGCACCAAGTGTTGCCGGCGCCGCGAGGAACTTGAGCTCGGACAGCAGGCCTGCGGCCGAATACCAGAGCAGTCCGGGCAGCTCTTCCGGCTCCAGCGGTGCTCCGTTCGTGGCGGCCTCGAGGTGCCGCTGGCGGATCCGACGCTGCGGCGGGTAGAGCTTGGCGATCCGGCGTTCGCTGCTGATCCCGAGGTGGGCCAGTCCCAGGCGCAGCGCCTCGAATGCCAGGGCCAGCTGCATGGGCTGGAAGTTACCGCCGGAGACCATCCGGCCGGAGCCGATGTCGGTCAGCGGGTTGTCGCCCCGGCCGTTCAGTTCCACTTCCAGAGCGTCTTCCAGCGCCGTGACCTGCCACCGGATGGCGCCGTGGGTCTGGGGTGCCGCGCGGAAGGAAAGCGCGTCCTGCACCGACACCTCCCGCTCCGGGTCCTCCAGCCACCCGCCCTCGAGGAGCCGTAGCACATGGGCCGCCGTGACCGACTGCCCGTGCACTGCCTTGGCCGCCTGCACAGCCGGCGAAAACGGGCTGAGGTTGCCGCCGCCGTCGTGCCTTGCCGTCGCCTCAAGCGACAACGCGAGCGCGGTGTCCGCCAGGTCGGCGAGCCGCAGGATGCGGTGCAGCACCAGCGCGCCCACGCCGATGGAATAGGAGTTGGAGCTAACCAGGGCCAGGGCTTCGCCGGGCGCGAGTTCCAGCGGAGCCAGCCCGGCGTCCGCCAGGGCCTGGCCGCCGGGCAGCAGCTGGCCGTCCACTGCCAACGCCTGGCCCTCCCCGATGGCGACGGCGGCCACTGCGGCGAGGTGGGTCAGGTCTGCGGAGCCTACGGAACCTTCGCGCGGGATGGCGGGGACCACGCCGCGGTTGAGCATTTCAACGTAGAAGCGGGCTGTTTCCGGCCGGACGCCGGAGCCGCCGCGGCTGAAGCCCACAAGCCTCGCCAGGATCACGGCCCGGACCTCATCGGCGCCGAGAAACACGCCCACCCCGCTGTTGTGGTACCGCACCACCTGCACCTGGTAGGCGAGGATCGACTTCTTCTCCACGGCGGTGTCCCGCCCGGATCCCAGCAGCGTATTGAGTCCGTAGACGCGGTGGCCGGAGTCGATGGCCTGCTGCACCACCTCACGCGAGAGCCCGATCAGCTCCAGGGCGTCCACGCTCAGGACGAACTTAACCGCGGGATCAGCCGCGGCCTCGGCGACGTCCCTGGCGCGCAGGTGCGCCGTGCCGATCAGGAAGTCTCCGCTGCCGCCGCCCATGGCACTAGAAGTCCAGCAGGTTCCGGCGGAAGCCGCCGTCGCCATAGCTTGTCCGGAGCAGCCCGCGGCGTCGCAGCACCGGGGCCAGCCGGTCCAGCACACCATGAACGGTGGCCGGATCAACGAAACCCGAGAACAGGAAGCCGTCCCCGCCCACCTGCACGCCGGTTTCTTCGACGTAGTCGGCAATTTCCTCGGCCGTGCCGATGATGCTGTCCCCGGCGCCGCCGCTGCGGGCCTGCAGGAGCTGGCGCAGCGTGGACCCGGGAGGACCCGCCTTGGCGAAATGATCCAGGGTGCCCTGGTTGCTGTTCGTGGTGAGCTCGGGGAGCGGGGCGTCGAGGTCGAACTGCTGGAAGTCGATCACGGAGAGGTAGGAGATGGAGTTCAGCTGGCTGTCGATGTCGCGCTGCGTGAGCTGGCGGCGCTGCTCCCGGAGCTCGTCCGCTTCGGCGCGGGAGCCCACCACGGTGGGTTTGAGGACAAACAGCACCTTGACGTCGTCGGGGTCCCGCCCCGCCGCGGCCGCCTCGGCCCGGATCGAATCACGGTAGGCCCTCATGCCGTCTGCGCCCCTGGCGAGGGCAATTGCGACGTCCGCGTTGCCGCCCGCGAAAGCCTTGCCCCGCGGGGACGCCCCAGCCTGCACCAGCACCGGTTCCTCAGGCAGCGGCGCGGTGTTGAGCGGGCCCCGGACCTTGAAGAATTGGCCGTCGTGGTTGATCGGATGGACCTTCGTATGGTCGGCAAAGATGCCGGCGTCCGAATCCTCGACGATGGCGTCCGGCTCCCAGCTGCGCCAGAGCTTGCGCACCACGTCCACGAATTCCTCCGCCTTCTCATAGCGGAGGTCATGCTCGATCTGCTGGTCCAGCCCGTAGTTCTGCGCAGCAAGATCGCTGCCGGAGGTCACCACGTTCCAGCCCAGCTGGCCGCTGGAGAAATGCTGCAGCGTGGCCAGGAGCCGGGCAGCGGTGAACGGCGGGTAGAAGGACGCACTCACCGTGGGAACAATGCCCAGGTGTTCCGTGGCGGAGAGCAGGTAGGGCACCAGTGCCAGCGGATCGTGCTTCGGCGCAAAGGACGCCTGCGCCAGCGACACCTTGGCGCTTCCGCCGTACGTGTCCGGTACGGTGAGCGAGTCCTCGATGATGAAAAGGTCCAGCCCTGCCCGCTCGAATTCCCGCACGGCGTGCTGGTACAGGGCGGGTTTTTTCCAGTCGTACCCGATGCCATACCCGGGCGTACCCCACCCCTGGACGCCGAACCCGTGACCCACAAACCAACCGAAGTGCAGCATGGGACTGCCTGTATTCCGATTCGATTCATTCACGGCTGCCTGATTTCATCCGGCGTTACAGCGGTTCATCTCCCGTCATTATCCCCCCGGCAGGGTCTTTTGTAACTGCAGCCGGGGGTACCGCCGGGGCGGATGCGGGGCCGCGGTGCGGGCGTTCCCGTTACGGAAGATGACGACGACGGCGGTGCGGGCCGCCGTCGTAAGTGTTACGTTTTTGGGGAGTAATGAGAACCGGCGCCAAGCCCTGACTGGCCGGTCGGCAACCCTCCTTCCACGGCGGGGTGCCTCAGGTGAATACTCGGCATATCGATATTCGAATTGCAAGCGTGAGAGAAGGAGATCCGTCGTGTCCGACGCACCCGCACAGCTGGCCCCGGCAGCCGAACCAGCCGCCGCCGGCCAGGAACAACCGGCCCTGGCACTGCCGCAGGAAAGGCTGGCCTACCGGCTCATCACCGGCCCCGACGACCGCTCGTTCTGCGAGCGCATTTCCGCAGCACTGGCCGACGGCTATGTCCTGCACGGAGGCCCGGCGGCAACCTTCAACGGCACCAGCGTGATCGTTGCCCAGGCCGTGATCCTGCCCGAGGCAGTCGCCAGCTCCGACGCGGCGGTGGCAACTGCAGTGGACGAACTTGAGTTCGACGCCGATTTCCCGGGCGAAGGCTTCGAGGGCCACGCATGAGCTACGCCGGAGACCTGAGCCCGCAGGACGCCTGGGCCAAACTGGAGCAGGGCGCCGTCCTGGTGGATGTCCGCACTGAGGGCGAGTGGGCGCACATCGGCATCCCGGACACCAAAGCCACGGATAACGATCCCCTCTTTATCCAGTGGACCTTCCCCGGCGGCATCCCCAACCCGGATTTTGTCGACCAGCTGAAGCAGCAGGCCCCCGAGGACTCCGGCGTCGAACTGGTGTTCCTCTGCCGTTCCGGTGTCCGGTCCGTTGCCGCGGCCATTGCCGCCACCCGGGCCGGGTTCACCGCCTACAACGTCCTCGAAGGCTTCGAAGGCGAACCGGACCGTTACGGCGAACGCACCGTCAACGGCTGGAAGAACCGCGGCCTGCCCACCAATCTCGGAAAGAACTAAGTGACCTTCAATCCCGACGCCGCTGGCTGGAGCCCTGACACCCAGGCTGTCCGCGGCGGACTCGACCGCACCAATTTCCAGGAGACCGCCGAGCCGATCTTCCTCAACTCGGGGTTCGTCTACGAATCCGCGGCAGCTGCCGAGCGGGCATTCACCGGCGAGGACGAACGGTTTGTGTACTCCCGGTACGGCAACCCCTCCGTGGCCACCTTCCAGGAACGCCTCCGGCTGCTCGAGGGCACCGAAGCGTGCTTTGCGACGGCGTCCGGCATGTCCGCCGTCTTTACGGCACTGGGTGCCCTGCTGGCTGCCGGTGACCGGGTGGTTGCCGCCCGGTCGCTGTTCGGCTCCTGCTTTGTCATTTTGAACGAGATCCTGCCCCGGTGGGGCGTCGAAACGGTGTTCGTGGACGGCCCGGACCTGGAACAGTGGCGGACCGCTTTGGCGGAACCGACGACGGCGGTCTTCTTCGAGTCGCCGTCGAACCCGATGCAGGAGATCGTGGACATCGCCGCGGTCAGCGAACTGGCCCACGCTGCCGGGGCGACCGTCGTCGTCGACAATGTCTTTGCCACCCCCCTGCTGCAGCGCTGCGGGGAGCTCGGCGCGGATGTGGTGGTGTACTCCGGCACCAAGCACATTGACGGCCAGGGGCGGGTCCTTGGCGGCGCCATCCTGGGCACCAAGGAGTTCATCGAAGGCCCGGTCAAGCAGCTGATGCGCCACACCGGGCCGGCGCTTTCCGCCTTCAACGCCTGGGTGCTGACGAAGGGCCTGGAAACCATGGCGCTGCGCGTCAACCATTCCTCGGCCTCCGCGCTTCGCCTGGCCGAGTGGCTGGAAGGCCAGCCGGCGGTCAGCTGGGTCAAGTACCCGCTGCTGAAGTCCCACCCGCAGTATGAGCTGGCGGCCAAGCAGATGAAGGCCGGCGGTACCGTGCTCACGCTGGAGCTTCTGCCGTCGGCGGGCCGCACGGCGAAGGAAGCAGCCTTTGCCCTGCTGGACGCGCTGCGGATCATCGACATCTCCAACAACCTCGGCGATGCCAAGACGCTCATCACCCACCCGGCCACCACCACGCACCGTGCCATGGGGCCGGATGGCCGGGCCGCCATCGGGTTGAGCGACGGCGTGGTCCGCCTGTCGGTCGGACTCGAGGATGTTGACGACCTCATCCGCGACCTGGAGCAGGCGCTCAAACAGATCTGACCATCCCGCCCCTGATCAGCGCCAAGCTACGAAGGCCTTCCGCGCCGAACGTCAGGTGTCCAGCTCCCAGTGCAGGCGGATCGCTTCGGCTATCGGGGCGGCCGCAACGTCCACAGTGAAGGCGACTGGCGCGGTGCCGGTCTCTTCGATGACGGTGTCATGGTAGACGCGGCCGCATGCCGGGCACAGCGTGTAGAGGTCCTCATCCCCGGGCCACTCGGCCAGTCCGGCCGGGACAGGAGTGCCCTCGCCAAGGTGGACGGGCATGCCTTCGGAGTTGGCCTGGATCAGCCCTTCGTCGCTGACGGTGTTTCCGCAGACGCAGGTGATGGTGGTGACATCGTGGCCGGCGACTGTTGCGTATTCGGTTTCCATGGCGCGCTCCGGGGTAGTAGGAACCTGTTCAGGACTGGCGAACGCGCAGCAGCACCGGCGCCTTCTCGCGCGCGGTGACGGCTTCGGTCCGGCGCATGCTCACGTCCACCGCGTGGGCAACCACGGCGGCCAGCCCGGCGGCGGCCTCCGGGTTACCGGCAAGGCCTTCCTGCATGGCAAGCCGCTGCTGTTCCGAACCGGTCCCCCGGTCCAGGATCCTCCGCACGCCTTCCCAGGCCAGTTCCAGCTCGTCCTGTTCCGCCAGGACGGGCGCGACGTAGTCCACCAGCGCCTCCACGACTTCCTCGGCGGGAGCGGGGCGGAACGTGCCGAAATCCAGAAGGTCTCCCCGGAGTCCGCAGTTGCTTGCCTGCCACGCGGCCATCCGCAGGAGCACCGTCGGCACGGGCGCGGGGTCTACACCGGCCCGCCATTCCCTGCTGGCCGATTCCACCAGCGCCCGCACCAGCACGGCGATCAGGGCGGCGTCCTCGGCCTGCAGGCAAACGTCCGCCACCCGGACTTCCACGGTGGGGTGGTTCCGGGAGAGCCTCGCATCAAAATAGATCATGCCCTCGTCCAGCAGCACGCCGCTGTCCAGCAGCCGGGTGACCACGCGGCGGTACATGGAGTGCGTCCCGAAGATCTGGGACGGGCCCGACGTCGGCCAGCGGTTCCAGGCCTGCGTGCGGTAACTCTCGAAGCCGGTCTCCACGCCGTTCCAGTACGGCGAATTTGCGCTGAGCGCCGTGAGCACCGCCAGCTTGTCCCTGAGCCGGTCGATGACAGCCACGCCTTCTTCCGGGGATTCGACGAAAGTGTGGACATGGAAACCGCAGGTCAGCTGCTCATGGACGGTGAGGCCAAAGCGTTCCTGCATGGTGGCATAGCGGGGGTTCGGTGTGGTGTGCGTCGTGGAGGCAATCGGCGATGTTGCCAGCGCGGCCACCCGCGCATTGTGTTTCTTCGCGGCGGTATCTGCCAGGGCCCGGCCCTGGCGGATCTGGAGGAGCAGCTCCTCATAGTTCAGGCACGGACGGGTCTGCGTCTCGATCTGTTCAAGTTTCAGTTCGGCAGTGAGCCCGGTGTCGCCGTCGTCACGGGTTGGATCGTGGGGGTCCAGGATCCGGGGCTTGTCCGGAGCATCGTCCGCAGCAAGCTTCCGCCCTGTCAGCAGGGCGTCCGCCAGTGCCAGCGGCTCCCCGGTCACGGGGTCCACAATCAGCAGCTCTTCCTCAACCCCGAAAGTTCGCATGCATACATTGTGCCCCCGTGACCGCCCTGTACGACAGGCGCCGCAACGGCGCCTTCTTTCGGCGCCGGACGGGTCAGTCCTGGAAGTATTCGATCTTCGCGCCGATGGTGTTGAGCCGCTCGGCCAGGTCCTCGTACCCGCGCTCGATCACGTAGATGTTGCGCAGCTCCGAAACCCCGCGGGCGGCCAGCATGGCCAGCAGGATGCATGCGGCCGGGCGGAGGGCGGGCGGGCAGCCCACCTCGGCGGCACGCCACCTGGTGGGTCCGTTGACGTAGATCCGGTGCGGATCCAGCAGCTGGACGCGGGCCCCCAGCTTGTTCAGCTCGGTGAGGTAGATGGCACGGTTCTCGTAGACCCAGTCGTGGATCATGGTCTGGCCTTCGGCGTTGGCGGCAATGACGGCGAAGAACGGCAGGTTGTCGATGTTCAGGCCGGGGAACGGCATGGGGTGGATCTTGTCCGTCGGGGCATGCAATGCGGAGGGTTTGGTGGTGACATCCACCAGCCGGGTGCGGCCGTTACGGGCAAAGTACTCGCCGGAGATCTCCAGTTCCTGGCCCATCTGCTCCAGGGTGGCGAGTTCTATTTCCATGAACTCAATGGGGACCCGGCGAATGGTGACCTCGGAATTGGTCACGATGCCGGCGGTGATGAGGCTCATCGCTTCGATCGGGTCCTCGGACGGGAAGTATTCAATGTCGACGTCGATGGACGGCAGCCCGGTGATCTTCAGGGTGGTGGTCCCCACGCCGTCGATCTTCACGCCGAGGCCCTGCAGGTAGAAGCAGAGATCCTGGACCATGTAGTTCGGGCTGGCGTTGCGGATCACGGTGGTGCCGCGGCGGTGGGCGGCCGCCATGATGGCATTCTCGGTGACCGTGTCACCGCGTTCGCTCAGCACAAAGGTGCGGTTGTCGCCGTCGGCCGGCGGTGCCTGCACCGAATAGAAGCCGGAGGTGGCTTCCACGGACAGGCCGAACTGGCGCAGGGCCTGCATGTGCGGCTCCACGGTGCGGGTGCCGAGGTCGCAGCCGCCCGCGTACGGGAGACGGTACTCCGCGGACTCGTCCAGGAGCGGCCCCAGCAGCATGATCACGCTGCGGGTGCGGCGGGCAGCCTCCACGTCCATGGAATCCAGGTCCAGCACGGCGGGGCGGCGGATCTGCAGATCGTTGGCATTGAGCCAGGTGCATTCGACGCCGATGCTGGTGAGCACCTCCACGATCCGGTTCACTTCCTCGATCCGGGCCAGCCGGCGCAGCGTGGTGGTGCCGCGGTTGATGAGGCTGGCGCAGAGAAGGGCAACTCCTGCGTTCTTGCTGCTGTTGACGTCCACCGAACCGGACAGAGTGCGGCCGCCCTCCACCCGGAGGTGTGTCATCTGCGGCCGGCCCACTTTGACGATGCTGCGGCCCACAATGGCCTCGAGCCGCTGGATCATTTTGAGACTGAGGTTCTGCTTGCCCTGTTCCATCCGGGCGATGGCGCTCTGGCTGGTGCCTAGCTCGGCGGCCAGCTGTCCCTGGGTCCAGCCCTTCTCCCCGCGGGCATCGCGGAGCAGCAGGCCTACATGTTCAGCAGTCTCTTGAGTCATACAAGAAAAATATCACGCATGAGCTATTCGGGAACGCGAAACGCGGAAAAGTGCACTTGAACTCACACAATATCCATGTCGTGCGATATGCAGGGTGTCAGCCGGCCGCTATTGCTGCTCCAGAAACACCATATTCCAGGTCCCTGCCCCGACTGCCGCGGACACGGCCGCCGCCGCAATCAGCACGCCGCCGAGAACCACCCAGACGTCCAGCGGGCTGTACGTGGACTCACGCGCCCAGGTCCGCTGCGCGCCGCCGAACCCCCGCGCCTCCATAGTGACGGCAAGCCGCGACGCCCGGCGCACGGCCTGGACCAGGAGTCCGAAGCTCTGCCCCAGCGTCGCCCGGAGGCGCTGTGCCGGGCTGCCGTGCGAGCCCACACCGCGGGCGCGACGGGCCATGCCGATCGTCTGCCATTCCTCGGCCATCAGCCCCACGAGCCGCATGGCGGCCAGCGTACCCAGCACGAAACGGTGCGGCAGCTTCGCCTTCTGGGCGAGGGCGTCTGCCAGGTCGGTCGGGTCCGTGCAGCTCATCAACAGCACCGCGGGAAGGGCGATTGCCACCCCCCGCAGCAGGAATCCCAGCCCCAGCTCCAGCGAGCCTTCACTGATGGACCAGATCCCGACGTCGAGCAGTATCCTTCCGGCGTCCGGCGCCAGGATCGAAGTGCTCCAGCCGCCCAGTGCAGCCGCCACGATCAGTGGCCAGCCACGCTGCCAGAGCAGCGCGACGGTCAGTCCGGCCAGCGGAAAGAGCAGCAGCTCGAAGGCCAGCGCAACGGAGGCGGACACCCAGTCGATGGACAGCGCCAGCACTACGGTCATCAGCATCACGACGGCGAACTTGGCCAGCGGATTGGCCCGGGTGAGCAGGGCGTGGTTCGCCTGCAGGGTCAGCGCTTCCCTCACGGTGCAGCCACCTCCGGGTTGCGCAGGCCGGGACGGCCGGGCT
Organism: Arthrobacter sp. PvP103; assembly: GCF_017833075.1. Taxonomy (NCBI): domain Bacteria; kingdom Bacillati; phylum Actinomycetota; class Actinomycetes; order Micrococcales; family Micrococcaceae; genus Arthrobacter; species Arthrobacter sp. PvP103. Next base: position 2,110,443 of record NZ_JAFIBQ010000001.1, read on the forward strand.
CAGGCGTGCCAAGGTTCAGCTCGGTGCCGCCGAGGACGTCGCTGAACTCCTGGTCGTGGGTCACCGACACCACGGCGGTGCCGGCGTCGAGGAGTTCGGAGAGGAAGGACGCCAGTTCCGCCCAGGTATTGGCATCCTGCCCGAAGGTGGGCTCGTCGAGGATCAGCACGCGGGGATGGGCGGCCAACACGGTGGCGACGGACAGCCGGCGCTTCTCTCCGCCGGAGAGTGTGTAGGGGTTGGCGTCCACCAGCTTGGTCAGCCGGAGGCGCTCCAGGAGTTCGTCCACTCGGTCCTCTCCGTGGCCCAGGTGCCGCGGGCCGAACATCAGCTCATCCAGCACCCGGCCGGTGACGAACTGGTGTTCCGGCTCCTGGAACACGGTTCCGATCCGGGAGATCAGCTGTTCCGCCTTCCACTTGTACGGGTCAATGCCGGCACCTTCGCTGAGGTCAACCGTGGCGGAAACCGTGCCCGCCACCGGCTGGAGCAGGCCGGCGAGGGTCAGGGCAAACGTGGACTTTCCGGAACCGTTCGGCCCCGTGATGGTCAGTGCCTGGCCGGCACGGACCTGCGCCGTGATGCCGGACTGCACCGGTACCGGCTGGACAGCCTTGAACCGCCGCCGGCGGGGACGTTCGCGGGACACGGCAAGGTTCTCGGAGGCCAGCAGGAGGTTCCCGGCGCCCGGCTCTCCCGGGCCGCCCTGCGCTCCGGTGCCGGGTGCTTCGGTGGCACCGGTCCGCGCCCGGGTGGCGGGCACATACCCGGGCACCCAGACGCCGGCGGCAACGAGCATGTCCCGGGCCTCTGCCAGGACCTGGTCCGGCGGGCCGTCCAGGAGCACCGCGGTGTCCGTGGCGGATCCCGGCTGCAGCACCACGATCCGGTCCACAAGGTCTTTCCATACGCCCACGCGGTGTTCCACCACCACCAGCGTTGCCCCGGTCTTGTCCAGGCAACGGCCCACGGCGTCACGGACTTCCAGGACGCCCGCGGGGTCCAGGTTGGCGGTGGGCTCGTCGAGGAGCAGCAGCCCCGGGCGCATGGCGAGGATGCCGGCCAACGCGAGGCGCTGCTTCTGCCCGCCGGACAGGGCCGACGTCGGGTGGTCCAGCGGCAAGTGGGCCAGCCCGACGTCGTCGAGCGCCTCTCCGACACGCGTCCAGATGTCCGGGCGCGGGACGGCGAGGTTCTCGGCGCCGAAGGCGACGTCGTCCCCCACGCGGGAAAGGACCACCTGCGTCTCGGGGTCCTGCTGCATCAGGCCGGCTCGCCCGCGCCGGGCACGCGGCGGGGCGCCGTCGATCAGCAGGGTGCCGGTCTCGTCGGAGTCGTCGGCATCCGGCGTTCCGTCGTGGTGGGCTCCGGAGTCGCTGTCACCGAGCACCCCGGCGAGGGCATGCAGCAGCGTGGATTTGCCCGCGCCGGATGGACCCAGCAGCAGCACGCGTTCGCCCGGCCGAATGTCCAGGTCCAGGCCGTGGACGGCGGGCCGGGACCGGCCGGCATGCCGCCAGCCCCAGCCGCGTGCCGTGACCGCTGCCGGGCGGACGGTGTCGGAAGACGTCATGAGCAGTGTGCGTTCATCAGGAGAAGACGGGCTCCGCCGCTGCCTTGCGGGAGGCGAAGGAGCTCAGCACGCCGGTCCGGGCCAGGCCGCGGGTGGCGATCCAGGACAGGCCGCCGGCGATGATCGCACCGGAGATGGCCGTGAAGATGATGTAAGCCAGCTTGTCGCCGGCGGCGTAGGCGATATTCCACCCCCACGGGGCGAACGAGTCGTTCAGGCCGCAGAAGAGGCCCGCAGCGGCACCGGCCAGTAGCGAAACGGGGAGGTTGAACTTCTTGTAAACGAACACCGCGAAGATGATCTCCGCACCGAGCCCCTGCACGAAGCCGGAGAACAGCACGGACGCGCCGTACTGCGAGCCCATGATCAGCTCACCGGTGGCGGCCACTGTTTCGCAGAACAGGGCGGCTCCGGGCTTGCGGATGATCAGCATGCCCAGGACGGCGGGAATCATCCAGCCGCCTGCGATGAGGCCGGTCAGCGGCGGGTAGACGGCGTTCATGGGCGGCGAAACGGCAGCGGCCCCCTGGGACCAGGCCCAGAAAATGACGCCGCCGGCTACTGCGATCAACGCGGCAACCACAATGTCCACCACACGCCAGTTGTACTTGCTGTTGCCAAGCGTCTGCTTGGCCGTCATTCCAGTCATTTTCTTCCTCCTGAGGTACAGGAGGGGAGAGTGCTACCCGGGCAGTCCGCGGCTTCCGCCGCCAGCTGCCGGACACTCTGAGAACTCGACTCCCTTGCGCCGGTACTAACCGGATCAGGTTCGAGGGTCTGCGGCTGTCCGCACTCTCAGCGCCCGCCTCCGGTTCCCTGGAATGTTCCAGTGATGCCCGACGGCGACGCTCCCCTGTCGTATCAATTCGCCCTTGTGGGCGTGGATCAGTTTACACCCGCGGGCCCGCGAAATCCCGGGGAGGGTGTCACAATGGGCGGTGATGCGGCCGGGTTGATGCGGCTAGGCTAGGGGAAGCCCTGTTTCCGTCGTTTCCCACCTGTAAGGGGTACTGGAGTGAGTTTTTTCATCAAGCTGCTTGGAACCGGAGTGAGCCTGCTTGCCGGATTCGCCGGCACCAAGGCCGTTGACGTCGTCTGGGAAAAGATCACCGGCCGCAAGCCCCCGAAGGGCGACAAGGACGACGTCCCCACCACCCTGCGCAGCGCCCTGACCTTTGCGCTGATCTCGGCGGCTGTCAGCGCCATCATCCAGGTCCTGGCCAACCGGGGCACGCAGCGTGCCATCACCCGCTTCGCCAAGAGCCAGGACATCGTCTAGGCATTTGAGGGCCGCCGCTAGGCTGCGCCGCCGTCATCCTCGTCGGCGGCGCGCTTGGCGGCGGCCTTTTTGTCGGCTGCCTTCAGCACCACGGCCTCCAGTTCATCCGTGGTGAGCAGTTCCTTGTGCAGGTGCTTGGTGCGGTAGCCTGCCCTGCCCACCATGTGGGCAGACACCGGAACGGTGAGCACCTGGAAGATCCACGCCACGAAGAGCACGGGCCACACCCACCAGGTCCGCAGCTGCAGGCCCACCGAGGCCAGCAGCAGGAACAGCCCCAGCACCTGGGGCTTGGTGGCGGCGTGCATCCTGCTCATCAGGTCGGGGAAGCGCAACAGGCCGACCGCCGCACCGAGGGACATCAGGGCGCCCACCACCATAAAGACGGCCGACACTGCATCAATGATTGTGTCCACGGCAGATGGTTCAGGATTCATGGGGCTGCTCCCGCCGGTCGGCCACGAAGCGCGCCACGGTCACGGATCCGATGAACCCGATGATGGACAGCGCCACGAGCAGCATCAGGTTGTTCAGGTGCCGGTTGACGGCCATGTCTATGCAGAGCGTGGCACCGATGATGGCCAGCAGCACGTCAGAGGCCAGCACCCGGTCCAGCAGGGACGGGCCGATGGCGATCCGGACAATCGCCCCGGCTGCCGCCAGGGATAGGATCACGGCCGTCACGGCCAGGACAACGCCCATCATGCCGCTACCTCCTGTTTCAGTGCGGCCAGTTCCTCGCGGGTGCCCATGATCCTGATCAGTGCCGCCTCGGCGTCCCGGACCTCTTTGCGCAGGTTCACAATGTCCTCTCCGCTCCGCACGTTGAGTCCGTGGATGTAGAGCGTGGACGTGGAGCGGTCCACCTCAACCACCAGCGAACCCGGGATCAGCGAAATGACGTGGCCGGTGGCCGTCACCATCAGGTCCGAGTGGCTGCGCAGCTTGACCGCGACGACCGCGTTGGTCACCTTGGGCCCGCGGGCCAACGCCAGGTACAGCACCTGGAAGCTGGCGGCCACAACCTTGGCCAGGAACACCAGTGCGAACGGAACTGCCCGCACGATGCTGAAGCGGCCGCCCAGCTCCACCGGGGGCAGGTAGAAAAGCCGTGCCACCACTACCGCGATCAGCGCACCGAACAGCAGGTTACCGGGGCTGAAGTCCTGCCAGAGCGCTGCCCAGACGAACACCAGCCAGACCAGGAGGGGCAGTTCCTGCCGGATTGAGATCCGTCGGCGGTTCATTTGTTCCCCTCCTGCTGGACGGGTTCAGGCTGCGCGATCGGGGGCACGGGGGCGTTTTCGCCCAGCACGGCCTGGATGTAGGCGGACCGGTCCAGCATTTCCACGGCCGACTGGTCCGCCACCCGGAAGAGCGGCCCGGCAAAGACGGTGAGGGCCACACCGAAGGCCACGAGGCCCAGGGTTGATCCCACCATGGTCCGCGGCAGCAGCGTGACGTTGCGCTTGCCTGCGCGGTCGCCCGTCTCGGAATCCTCAGGGGCCGCGAGCAGCACGGGGTCCGGGTTCTCGGCGTCCTCGGGTTTGCGCCAGAACGCGCGGTTCCACACACGGGCGACGGCCAGGAGCGTCAGCAGGCTGGTCACGACACCGCCGATCACCAGGGCGTAGGCCAGCGGGGTGCCAAGCTGCACACCGGCCTGCAGCAGCCCGAGCTTGCCCAGGAAACCCGAGAACGGCGGGATGCCGGCCAGGTTCATGGCGGGGATGAAGAACAGCAGGGCCAGGATCGGGGACAGTTTGGCCAGGCCGGCGACGCGGTCGATCGACGAGCTTCCGCCGCGGCGTTCGATCAGGCCCGTGACCAGGAAGAGGCTGGTCTGGATGGTGATGTGGTGGGCCACGTAGAACACCGCCGCGCCAAGTCCGGCCACCGAGGACATCGCCAGCCCGAACACCATGTAGCCGATGTGGCTGACGAGGGTGAACGAAAGAAGGCGCTTGATGTCGCTCTGGGCCAGCGCACCCAGGATTCCCACCACCATGGTCAGTAATGCCACCACCATCAGCGGAGTGTTCAGCGAGTCCCCCGGAAAGAGGAGCGTCTCGGTGCGCACCATGGCATAGACCCCCACCTTGGTCAGCAAGCCGGCGAACACCGCCGTGACGGGGGCTGGTGCCGTGGGGTACGAGTCAGGAAGCCAGAAGGACAACGGGAAGACAGCCGCCTTGATGCCGAAGGCCACCAGCAGCATCACGTGCAGCAGCATCCGCGTTCCGGAGTCCAGGTCCGCGAGCTTGACGGCAAGGTCCGCCATGTTGATGGTTCCGGTGGCGCCGTAGATCATGGCGATGGCGATCAGGAACAGGACGGAGGACACCACGGAGACCACCACGTAAGTCACGCCGGCACGGATGCGGGGGCCGGTTCCGCCGAGGGTCATCAGCACATAGCTCGCCGTCAGAAGGATCTCGAACCCCACGTAGAGGTTGAAGAGGTCGCCCGACAGGAACGCGTTGGACACGCCGGCCACCAGGATCAGGTAGGTGGGGTGGAAGATCGACAGCGGCGCGTCCTGGTCGCCGTCGGCCATGCCCTGGCCGGTGGCGTACACGAGCACCGCGAGGCTGACCGTGGAGGAGACCACCAGCATCAGGGACGAGAACTGGTCCACCACCATCACGATGCCCCACGGGGGCAGCCAGCCGCCGATGTTGACGGCCGCGGTTCCGCCGTCCCAGACGGACGCCAGCAGCACGCATTCCAGCAGGAGCGTCAGCGAGAGCAGCGTAATGCTGACGGCCCGCTGGGCCTTGGAGTGCCGGATCAGCACGAACGTCAGGGCGGCACCGAGGATGGGAAGTACGACGGCGAGCGGGGCAAAGCTTGCGATGTTCACTTCACGCCTCCTTCCGGGCCGGGGGTCACGTTTTGGGAGCCGGGCTGCTCTTCCGCAGCGGCGTCCTTGGCTTTGATCTTGCGGTCGCCGGCCTTGACCGTGGCCACGCCGCCCTGCGGGCCGTCGCCTGAAGTGCCGTCGCTTGAAGCGCCGCGGCCGGAACCGCTGTCGGCGGACAGGTCCGAACCGGTGATGCCCTTGCCGTCCGAACCGATCATGGTCAGCGGGAACTCCGAGGTTTCTACCGGAATCTCGGAATCATCCTCCGCGTCGAAGCTGGGGGTCTCGGCAACACGGATGTCCTCGACGTCGTCCTGGATCTCATCGCGGCGGGCCAGCACCCAGGTCCGGTAGATGATGCCAAGCATGAACGCGGTCACCGCGAAGGAGATCACGATCGATGTCAGGATCAGTGCCTGCGGGAGGGGGTCGTTGTAGTCGCGGGGGTCCGTGTCCTTGCTGAACATGGGTGCCAGGCCGGCGTAGCCGCCGGTGGCCAGGATCAGCAGGTTGGTGGCGTTGGCCAGCAGCATCAGGCCCAGCAGCACCCTGGTGAGGCTGCGTTCCATGATCAGGTAGATTCCGCAGGCATAGAGCGCGCCCATGACGGTCAGCAATGTCAGGTTGACGCTCATGCTTTCCCCCTCCCCGTGGTTTCGGCGGGAATTCCGTCCGGTTCCTGCCCTTCGGTCTCGCCCTCGGGGTTCTCTTCAAAGTGCTCATCGATTTCCGCGCCCAGGCTGCGCAGCACGTCCAGCACCAGACCTACCACCACGATGTAGACGCCGATGTCGAAAATGGTGGAGGTGACAAACTTGATGTCGCCGAACACCGGCAGCCACAGTTCGATGATGGCGCTCTGGAACACCTGCCCGCCCAGCAGGAGCGGCACCACTCCGGAGGCCGCTGCCGTGGCCAACCCGATTCCCAGGAGCGTTCCCGCACCCACCGGGGTGGCCTCCCGCAGTTCGAAGCGGCCGCCGGCGAGGTAGCGGATGGTCAGGGCAAGCCCGGCCGTCAGACCGCCGGCGAATCCGCCGCCCGGAAGGTTGTGACCGGCGAGCAGGAGGTAGATGGAGAAGACGATCATCGAGTGGAACACCAGCCTGGTGACCACTTCGAAGATGATGGAGCGGCGCTCGGGAGCCATGGTGCGCCCTGCCACGAGCCAGGCGTCCCTGTTGGAGGCAGCAAATTTGCGGCTCAGGGCCAACGCGGCGCTGTCACGGGAGCTCTGTCCGGCACCGGAGCGCCGGCCCACGGTCCCTTCGGCCACGGAGGACGAGGCCCGGATGCCGTCGCCGCGCCCCTTCACGAAGATGAGGCTGGCGACACCGGTGGCGGCCAGTGCCAGAACGGAGATCTCGCCGAAGGTGTCCCACGCCCGGATGTCCACGAGGGTGACGTTGACGATGTTCAGTCCCCCGCCGCCTTCGTAGGCAAGCCGCGGGAACTCCAACGCGACGGGCGTCGCGACCCGCGCGCCCATCGCGTAGATGGCCACGAAGATCATGGTGACGCCGAACGCCGCCCCGATGATCACGCGGATCACCCGGTACTTGCCGCCGGTGCGGTCCCGGAGTTCGGCCGGCAGGCTGCGCATGGCCAGGACGAACGCCACCAGGATGATGGTTTCCACCAGCATCTGGGTCAGGGCCAGGTCCGGTGCGCCCTGCAGGGCGAACATCAGGGCGATGCCGTAGCCGGTCACGGAGACCATCAGCACGGCGAGGAACCGCTTGTTCGCACGCACGGCTGCCAGCGCCCCGATCACGATGCCGACTCCGGCCACCAGCTGCAGCGGCGAATTGGGATCGATGAAGTACAGCCCGTCCGGCAGTGGCTTCCCGGCGATGAGCAGGGCGGTGAGCGGAAGGGCGAACGCCACCGTGAGGATCACTGCGAGGTAGAAGAACAGCGAACCACGCTGCGTGCGTCCCGTGACCCACACGGCAACGTCATCCAGCGCGCCGATGGTGATTTGGTAGGCGCGGTCGCCGTCCACCCACGCCGGCACCAGGCTCTGGCCCCTGGCGACCATGTTGCGGCCATAGAACATCGCCAGGCCGAGCACGAAGGTGATGGCCGTCAGGCCCAGCGCGGGCGTGAGTCCGTGCCACAGCGCGAGGTGGCCGGCGGCGGTGGCCGGATCGCCGCCGTCGTGCACGAATTCTGCGGCGTACGGCTGGATCCAGGCGTCCACCGGCGCCGGCCACAGGCCGTAGACGATGGTCAGCAGGCTCAGCAGTGCGGGGGCTGCAAGGAAGGACGGCTTGATGGCCTTGAACGGTGTGGATTCGATGCCGGGCTTCGACGCGAAGGCACCCCACATAAAACGCGCGCTGTAGGCGAAGGTAAGGATGGACCCCAGGACCAGCCCGGCGAGCACCACCAGGCCCCAGGAGCCGGCCGCATCACCGGAGGTGCCGTAGTGCACGAAGGCCTCGAACACCGATTCCTTGGCCACGAAGCCTGCCAGCGGCGGGATGCCGGCCATCGACGCGGCACCGATGGCCGCCACCACGGCCAGGGCGCGGGAGGACTTGTAGACGCCGGAGAGCTTGCGGAGATCGCGGGTTCCGGACTGGTGGTCGATGATGCCCACCACCAGGAACAGGGTGGCCTTGAAGAGTCCGTGGGCCAGGAGCAGGGCCAACCCGGCCAGCGCCGCATCGGGTTTGCCGAGGCCCACCACCATAGTGAGGAAGCCCAGCTGGCTCACCGTGCCGTACGCCAGGATCAGCTTGATGTCGGTCTGCCGCAGCGCGCGGTAGCCGCCCACCAGCATGGTGGCCAGGCCCAGTCCCAGCACCATGGGCAGCCAGTACGCCGTCTCCGCGAAGCCCGGCGCCAGCCGCGCCACGAGGTAGACGCCGGCCTTCACCATCGCGGCGGCATGGAGGTACGCGCTCACCGGTGTGGGCGCCGCCATCGCTCCGGGGAGCCAGAAATGGAACGGTATCAGCGCGGACTTCGTCACGGCACCGATGAGGATCAGGACGACGGCGGCGCCCACGGCCCCCGCTGCCGGGCCGGTGGTCAGCCCGGGAGCCTGTTCCAGGATTGCCGAGATCCGGTAGGTTCCGGCGCTGGACCCCAGAATGATGAGGCCCACCAGCATGGCCAGGCCGCCCGCCGTGGTAACCATCAGGGCCTGCAGGGCCGAGCGCCTGGCGGAGAGCCGGGTGCGGGCGTAGCCGATCAGCAGGTAGGACAGGACGGTGGTGAGTTCCCAGAAGATGAACATCAGGAGCAGGTCATCGGCGGTGACCAGGCCGAACATCGCCCCCGCGAAGGCCAGGAGCTGGGCACCGAACCCGCCCAGGTTGCTGTCCTTGTTCTTGAAGTAGCGCGCACAGTAGACCAGCACCAGGGCACCCACGCCGAGTACCAGCAGTGACATGATCCAGGCCAGCGGGTCCATCCGGAACGCCAGCTCGATCTTGAGTTCCGGGATCCAGGGAAGGAGTTCAGTGACGTCGCTGCCCGTGAAGGGTGGTGCCGCGGAGGCCTGCTCGTACTCTCCCTGGTACACGGCGTCGCGTTGCAGGAGCAGCCAGACGAAGGAACCGGCGGGGACCGCAGCCAGCCCGTAGAACGTGTTCCTGCGGAACTTTCGGAAGAGGAACGGCGCCACGGCAGCCACCGCGAAATGCACGGCAAGGACTGTGATCACTGGTATCTCCGCAACGTCAGGAATTCGATTGTCAAAAGTTGGAGCAGGCGGTCATTCGTCAGGTTCGGTGCACACAGTTTATCAAGCGGATGCAAACACTTTTGCCACCTGCCAGTGCCGCGCGGGGCGGATTCTCCCTGCCGCCGGAGAGTTTCCACCGCCTGTTCACTCGCCGTTGCAAATGGTTCGTCGTATCGCCAGGGGCGGATAGCATTCAGCCTATGAACCCCGTTGCCGCTTCCGCGGCTACCCAGCCCCCGTCCGAACTGGAGTCCGGAACGTCGGCCACCAGCAAGGGCAAGGTCCTTGCGTGGGCCGCCTGGGACTGGGGCTCGGCGGCCTTCAACGCCGTGATGACCACGTTTGTCTTCACGGTGTACCTGACGTCCAACGCCTTCGGCGGCGAGGACCAGGCCTCCGCTGTGCTCGGCGGTGCGCTGGCGATCGCCGGGGCGGCCATCGCCCTTCTGGCGCCGGTGACGGGCCAGCGGTCGGACACCGGCGGCCGCCGGAAGCTGTGGCTGGGAGTCAACACGGCCGCCGTCGCGGTCCTGACCGGATTGTGCTTTTTTGTGTTTCCGCGGCCGGAGTTCCTGTTGCTGGGCGTCACACTGATCGCGCTGGGGAACGTCTTCTTCGAATTCGCCGGGGTGAACTACAACGCCATGCTGGCGCAGATTTCGACGCCGAAGAACATCGGGAAGGTGAGCGGCTTCGGCTGGGGCATGGGCTACCTGGGCGGCATCGTCGCGCTCCTGATCGTGCTGCAGCTGTTCGTCCAGCCCAGCTTCGCGTGGTTCGGGGCGTCCACCGAAGACAGCCTCAACATCCGCCTCGTGGCGGTGTTCTCCGCCCTCTGGTTCTTCATCTTTGCGCTGCCCGTCCTGTTCGCCGTGCCGGAACTGCGCAGGCCGCAGCGGGGCCCGAAGCTGGGGTTCCTGGCTTCCTACGGCCTGCTGGTGCGCCGCATCAAGGCGATCTACCGGACCAGCCCGCATACCATTTACTTCCTCCTTGCCAGTGCCATCTTCCGCGACGGCCTGGCCGCCGTCTTTACCTTTGGCGGGATCATCGCTGCGGGCACCTTCGGTTTCCAGCTGAAGGAAGTCATCTTCTTTGCCATCTTCGGCAACGTCGTTGCGGCCGTCGGAGCCATGATCGGCGGCTTCCTGGATGACCGGATCGGACCCAAAGCCGTCATCATCGGCTCGCTTGCCGGCCTGCTGGTTGCGGGCACCGTCATCCTGGTCCTGGGCAACGGCAGCTATGTCTTCTTCGGCCAGGCCTGGCCGGGCACCACCACGTTCTGGGTGTTCGGGCTGTTCCTGTGCCTTTTCGTTGGACCGGCGCAGTCCTCCTCCCGCGCGTACCTTGCCCGGCTGGCGCCGCATGGCGAATCCGGGGAGCTCTTCGGCCTCTATGCCACCACGGGCCGGGCGGTCAGCTTCCTGGCGCCAACGCTTTTCACGCTCTGCATCGCGGTGGCGTCGCCGCTCGTGGCACCCGGCGAAGCCCAGCGCTGGGGGATCCTCGGCATCATGGTGGTGCTCCTCGCCGGGCTGCTGGTGCTGCTTCCGGTCAAGGCTCCCGGAAAGGTGGAAATCGCCGTGGTTCCGGCGGCCTGAGGGTCCCGCCGGCAATTCGAGGTTTCGACACCCCAACACCGTCCGCGCGGACTAGGCTGGTGCCATGAACGTGGATGAGACAGACCTCCCTGGCCTTGGCAGGCGCAAGGATTTCATGACCGCTTCGGGCCGCCGGATCGGCGTGGTGGAATACCGCGAGGGTCAGACCGAGCTGATTGTTTCCACCTGGGACGATCCCGACACGTGCCAGGCGTCCATCCCGCTGACGGCCGAAGAAGCCGCCGCCCTGGGCAACCTGCTGGGCGGGCAGCGCCTGGCCATGCAGCTCTCCGAAGAGCACCGCGAAATCCCGGGAATCGTCACCCGCCAGTTCTCCATCGGCGGGGACTCACCGTTCCACAACCAGCCCATGGGCAAAGCCTGCATCCGCACCCGCAGCGGTGTCTCCATCGTCGCCATCATGCGGGAAGGCGAGGTGCTCCCCTCCCCTGGACCCGACGTCGTCCTTCACCCCGGCGACCTGCTCGTGGCGGTCGGCACGCAAGAAGGTCTCGATACAGCAGCCGATATCCTGCGCAACGGCTGAGCGGCATGGATCCGCTCGCGCTAACCCTCATCGAACTGGGGGCCGTCGTGTTCTGCCTTGGCCTGCTGGCCAGGCTGGCCGGGCGGATCGGGATGTCCCCCATTCCCCTGTACCTGGTGGGCGGGCTGTTTTTCGGCGCCGGTGGACTGGTCAAGCTCGAAGGTATGCACGAATTCGCGCATCTTTCCGGCGAGATCGGCGTGATCCTGCTGCTACTCATGCTCGGATTGGAATATACGGCGGCTGAACTGGTCACCGGCCTCCGGCGGTCGTGGAAGGCCGGCGTCCTGGACCTCGTCCTGAACTTCATTCCGGGGGCCGGCCTGGCCGTGCTGCTGGGCTGGGGCCTGGTGGGAGCAATGGTGATGGGCGGCGTCACGTACATCTCGTCCTCCGGCATCGCAGCCAAGGTGATTACGGACCTCGGCCGGATCGGTAACCGCGAGACCCCTGTGGTTCTGTCCATCCTGGTCTTCGAGGACCTTGCGATGGCCGTCTACCTGCCCGTCCTCACTGCCACGCTGGCCGGGGTCAGTTTCCTGGTGGGGCTGCAGACCGTCGGAATTTCGCTCGCTGTGGTCACTGTGGTGCTGGTAGTGGCCCTCCGGCACGGGCACCACGTGTCCAAGGCAGTACACAGCGAAAATTCCGAGGTGTTCCTGCTGAACCTTCTCGGCGCGGCGCTCCTGGTTGCCGGTCTCGCCGCCGCCATGCAGGTCTCGGCCGCGGTGGGGGCGTTCATGCTGGGCATCGCCATTTCCGGCGCCACGGCTCACAGCGCTACCCGGATCCTCGAACCCCTCCGGGACCTGTTCGCGGCCATCTTCTTCGTGGTCTTCGGCCTCAACACCGATCCATCATCCATCCCGCCGGTACTGGGGTGGGCGCTGATCCTGGCGGTCCTCACCGCCGCCACCAAAATGATCACGGGAATCTGGGCGGCCAAGCGGGCAGGAATTGGCCTGCCGGGCCGGTTCCGTGCGGGAGCTGCGCTGATTGCGCGCGGTGAGTTCTCCATCGTCATTGCCGGCCTGGCGGTGGCTTCCGGTGTGGTGCCGCACGATCTCGCGGCGCTGGCCACGGCCTACGTGCTCATCATGGCCATCATGGGTCCGCTGGCGGCACGCTACGTGGAGCCGGTTGTGAAGATGCTGCGCCGCCCGGCAAAACCGCGGCCGGCCGCCCGCCCCATCTGACGCTCTCTCAGATCCTGCCGCCTTTTCGGGCACGCTCTCTCAGATCCTGCCGCCTTTTCGGGCACGCTCTCTCAGATCCTGCCGCCTTTTCGGGCACGCTCTCTCAGATCTCAGTGCGGTGGAAGTTCAGGTAGCTGCGGCTGGCGGTGGGACCACGCTGGCCCTGGTAGCGGTTGCCGTACTCACCGGAGCCGTAGGGGAATTCGGCGGCGGAGCTGAGCTTGAAGAAGCACAGCTGGCCGATCTTCATGCCGGGCCACAGTTTGATGGGCAGCGTGGCCATGTTGGAAAGCTCCAGCGTGACGTGGCCGGAGAACCCGGGATCGATAAACCCTGCGGTGGAGTGCGTCAGCAGCCCCAGCCGGCCCAGCGAGGACTTGCCTTCGAGCCGTGCCGCAATGTCATCCGGCAAGGTGACGGTTTCATAAGTGGAGCCCAGCACAAACTCGCCCGGGTGAAGGATGAACGGCTCTCCGCGGTCAACTTCCACCAGGCGCGTCAGCTCAGGCTGGTCCTCGGCAGGGTCGATGTGCGCGTACTTGTGGTTGTCGAACAACCGGAAGAACCGGTCGATCCGGACGTCCACGGACGACGGCTGGACCATCACCGGGTCGTACGGATCCAGGACAATCCGTTGGGAATCAATTTCGGCACGAATATCGCGGTCAGAGATCAGCACACTCAAAAATACCGCACCATTGCCGCGCCCGTTGCCCGGGGTTACTGTTACTGCTGATAAGAAACGTCATCTCCGATACAGGATGAGTCTGATGTTGCGGCTGTGACGGGTTGCCTTCGCCCTGAAGGAGGCGGCACCGACGGATCTGGGGTTGGCTTGAGGAAGATTTCGGCACGGACACTGGCAGCCATGATCTGCGCACTGGCACTCATCACGCCTGCGGCCGGCCAGCTGGGGGGACCTTCCTCAAGCCCAAAACCCGATGTGTCCGCCGTGGCGGACCAGCAGGCGCAAAGCGTCGCCCTCGGCCCGCCATCGTTCGTGTACGACGCCGGCACGGGCACCGCGGATGACACACCAGGGCAGCGCCTCGCCCCCGCCGTGGACCCGGCGGTCAGGGAAGGGGACCCAGACGGCACAACTGCCGCTTTGGTCAATACCTCAGGAACGGCCGGCGCCGGTGGCGGCGCCGGCACACTCTCCACCAACACGCCGCCGCTGCCAGCAGGAGACTCCCCTCCCGAGCCGGCGTCCGTCCCCCCGTTGTCCGCCACCGACGCCGACCTGGCGGCCCTCACCCAGGCCGGGCTGCAGACCCGGCCTGCACCCACGGCGGGCACCGAAGCCCTCCGAACCGAATCACTGACGACGCAGGCCCTCGTCAGGGACGACGCGTCGTCCCAAATCCTGGCGGTGTTCAAAGCCATCAACAGCTACCGGGCTTCGTTCGGACTGCCCGCCGTGAAGTACCACGCCACAGTGGCCGCCATGGCCCAGGAGTGGTCCGACAGCATCGCGGCCCGGGAAGTGATCGAGCACCGCTCGAGCTTCTGGACCGATTCGCGGGCGCTCAGCCCCACCAATGGCGCCGGCGAGGTCATTGCCGTCCGCTGGGACCGCGACGCCGCCCAGCTTGTTGAGTGGTGGAAGGGCTCGCCCGCCCACAATGCAATCCTGAAGGACCCGCGGTTCAATGTGATGGGGATCGGGATCACCTTCACGGACGGCAACTGGCAGACCACGCCCAACCGCTACACCATGTGGGGCGTGGTGGACTTCTTCGGATACGGCACGCTGCCCGCGGGAACCACCAGCAGCCCGGGCGGCAGCACTGAAATGCCCGTACAGCCCGCCAGCGTGTGCGATCCGCTGGTGCGGCACATGCCGCCGTCGGCGGACCTTGCGGCGGCCGCGATCAAGGGTCCCGGCGACCTCGTGTCGGTGAACTCATCCGGGGAACTCATCAACCGCCCGTCCCTGGGAAACCGGCAATACGGCGCACAACAGGTCATCGGGACCGGATTCGGCTCCGCAAAGGAACTCTTTGTCACCGACTGGGACCGGGACGGAGTCTTTGACATCCTGGTCCAGTGGACTGATGGCAGGGTCACGCTGCACGCCGGCTCGGTGGGCGGCGGATTCCTTCCAGGCGTGACACTGGGCCAGTCCGGGTGGGCGGGAATGACCCTGGCGGTCGGGGGCTGGTGTGCCAACAACCGCCTCCCGCAACTGGTGGCGCTGGACACCTCCGGGAACCTCTGGCTGTACCCCAACCGGGGCAAAGCGGACCTTGTGCAGCGGACTCTGATGGCGTCCGGCGTTTCAGCCAACCGGCTGGCCATGGCGGATTACGACGGCGACGGCTTCCAGGACCTGTTGGCCCGGCAGTCGGACGGTTATGTCCGGCTCTTCCGCGGCTCGGGCGCGCCGGCACCGCGCGCCGAAACCCGGGCTGTGGTGGCCAGCGGATGGTCGGACGTTACAGCCATCCGTCCGCTGCGGGATGTCACGGGCCTGAACTCAACGGGACTGGCCCTCCGACGAGCCGGCGACGTGGTGCAGTATTGGGACCTCAGCACGGGCGCCTTGACGTCGCCGTCGTCCATCCCCGGAACGTGGGCGGGACAGCGCCTCGCGCAATAGCCGCCTTACCCTGCGCGCGGGTCTCGCGGGTTACGGCTCCGCGGGCCGGGCTTCCAGGACTTCCTTAAGGCGTTCCAACTGCGCGACTTCCGACTTCATGGTCCGTTGGATCATGAAGTCCATCAGCCCGGCCAGTCCCTTGGGCCGCGACTCCAGGGCGAACCTGACCCGGGTGCTTGTTCCCTCGGTGCTCAGGTAATAGCCGCCGTGCGGGCGCGCCGGGCCGGCAACCACTTGGAACTGGATCTCGGCGCCCGGCCGGAGCTGCGTGATTTGGAAGTCGGCGGCGATGGGGCGTCCCGCAGGGCCGGCCAGGGTCTGCTGGTAGACCGCGCCGCAGGCTCCCAGCGCACCTGAACGCAGTTCGATGTTCCGGATCCCTTCCCGCCACGAGGGAAGGTTCAGCCCGTCCTGCAGGAACTGGTACACGGTCATGGCATCGCGTTCCACGACGACCTCGTACTCTGCAAATGCCACGGGGATCCCTTGATTGTCGGACAGCTTTCTTGCGTAGCCCGTTCCCCTGATACTGCAGCTAACCCCAATAGGATAGTCAGCTCGGACTGCTTCCCAGCGGCCACGGCCGTGCCTTAACCGAACAGTTATCGAACGGACCGAAGAGTTATCGAAAGCATGCTGTCGCCCGACGGTCGTGTCCCTGTTCTGGGAGTGCGCACGGCTGGGGTAAAGTAAATCCGGTTGACGCAACCGGGACATGGCCGAGGTAAGTGGCTGGTCCCTCTGCGGCTGTAGCTCAATGGTAGAGCGCTAGCTTCCCAAGCTTGATACGCGGGTTCGATTCCCGTCAGCCGCTCCATTCCTTCCGCCGGGCATTAGGCGGCTACCTGTATCGTCAGAAGTCAGGAACCCCTTCGGTTCCGCTACAGGAGCAATCATGGCTGACAAGTCCCCGCGTCAAGCAGCATCCGCGAAATCCGGCAAATCCATCAAGGAAAAACGCGCCGACAAGAGGGCAGCCGCAGCGCCGCCGAGCTCCCTCGACAAGGCAACCGCCACCAAGGCAGCGAGCCCCAAAAAGAAGTGACCGGTTCCGCGAACCATCTCAGCCTCGGAGTCCTCGCCAGCACGCGCAAACCTGACGAACGCCGGCTCCCGCTCCACCCCCTCCACCTGGACCGCATCGCACCCGAACTGCGGCGGAACATCATCCTCGAACAGGGCTACGGCGAACGGTTCGGCGTTTCGGACACCCATCTGGCCTCCCTCGTGGGACGGATTGCCACCCGCGGCGAAATCATTGCCGACGCCGACGTCGTCCTGCTGCCCAAGCCGCAGCCGGAGGACCTCGCGGAACTCCGCGACGGCCAGGTCCTCTGGGGCTGGCCGCACTGCGTCCAGGACCGCGCCATCACCCAGCTGGCCATCGACAAGAAGCTCACGCTGATCGCCTTCGAGGCCATGAACCACTGGGCGGGCGACGGCGGCTTCGGCCTCCACGTCTTCCACAAGAACAACGAACTGGCCGGCTATTGCTCGGTCATCCACGCCCTTGCCCTCACCGGTTCCACGGGCGTCTACGGCCGGCGGCTCACCGCCGTCGTCATCGGTTTCGGGGCCACAGCCCGCGGTGCCGTCACGGCGCTGAACGCCCACGGCATCCACGACGTCCAGGTGCTAACCAACCGGGGCGTCGCCGCGGTGGGTTCGCCCATCCACTCGGTGCGGATCGCCCAGTTCGACCATGACGACAAGGCGCCGTTCCTCAGCCAGGTCATCACCGAACGCGGCAGGGTTCCGCTGGCGCCGTTCCTGGCCGAAAGCGACATCGTGGTCAACTGCACGCTCCAGGACCCCAACGCCCCGCTAACGTACCTGCGTGAAGAGGACCTCAGCGCGTTCCGTCCCGGCAGCCTGATCGTGGACGTTTCCTGCGACGAGGGAATGGGCTTCAGCTGGGCGAAAACCACCACGTTCGCCGAGCCCATGCCCACCGTGGGCGACCACATTGACTACTACGCGGTGGACCACAGCCCCTCCTACCTGTGGAACTCCTCCAGCTGGGAGATCAGCGAGGCGCTGCTCCCCTTCCTGGAAACCGTCATTTCCGGCCCCGAGGCTTGGGCCGGAAACGACACGATCGCCCGTGCCATCGAAATCCGCGGCGGAGAGATCCTCAACAAGGACGTGCTGCAGTTCCAGCAGCGGCAGGCGGAGTACCCGCACGCCCCTCTGGACGCGTAGCAGCGGGCCGGGGCGCCGGCCCTGAGGGCCCGCGCCCCGGCTTCTTTGCCTTCCGGCTGACTATCCGGATGAGGTGGTGCCGGTCCCTGAGGTTCACTTTGAGGGTCAGCTCACCGCGCCGGGCCAGTACGACGGCGACAGTCACCGCTGCCAGGACCGGCACCCCGCCGGAAACGAGGATGGCGGTGTGCGGGTCCAGGTGCTCGGCAATCCAGCCCATCATGGGACCGCCGATGGCCTGCCCGCCGATCAGCACCATGATGTACAGGCTCATGACGCGTCCCCGGATTCCCATGTTGGAACTGATCTGCACCAGCTGGTTGGCCGCGGTTAGGAACATCAGGCACCAGAATCCGGAGAGCACCATGGCGGCGCCGAACCACACCATGGACGGCGCCAGGGCCGCGAGGCAGAGCATCAGCCCGTACATTCCGGCACCCAGCACCACCGACCGCAGTCGCAGCTGCCGGCGGCGGGTGGAGGTAACAGCCCCGGCGAGCGCACCCAGCGCCACCAGCGCGTTCAGCAGGCCGTAGCCTCCGGCGCCGGCGTCGTACACGTTGTCCGCGAAGGCGGCCAGCAGCACCGGCAGGCTCATGGCGAAAACTGCGATGAACCCTGCCATCAGCCAGGGCCAGTAGATGGTGGGCTTGCTCAGCGCGTACTGTAGCCCCTCCCGAAGCATGCCCTTGCGCTTCGGCGCGGGCGCAGTGATGAACAGCTGGTCCTTGCGCAGGAGCAGCAGCATTGCCACCGTGGAACAGCAGGCCACGGCATTGGCGGCGAAGGCCCAGCCGGCACCCACCGCGGTGAGCAGGAGCCCGGCTAGTGCGGGCCCGATCAGGCCGCCCAGCTGGAAGGTCGTGGAGTTCACGCTGATGGCGTTGCGCAGGTACGTGGGGCCGACGAGTTCGTTGACGAAGACCTGCCGGGCCGGCTGGTCCAGCACGGTGACCAATCCCAGGACCAGGGCGATCGCGTAGACGTGCCACACTTCGATGCGCTGGCTCAGCGCCAGGACGGCAAGGGCGGCGGCAAGCACGGCGGCCACCGACTGGCAGAGGATGAGGATCTTCCGTTTGGGGAACCTGTCCGCCATCATCCCGCCCCACGGCCCCAGCACCAGCGACGGCATGAACTGCAGCGCCACGGTGATGCCGACCGCCGTGACGGAGCCGGAAAGCTGCAGCACGAGCCAGTCCTGCGCGATCCGTTGCATCCAGAGCGCGATCACCGCGATGAAGTGTCCGATGGCAAAAATGCGGAAGTTGGGGACGCGGAGGGAAATGAAGGTGTGGCGCCAGGGCAGGCGTTCGCTGACGACGGCGATCGGCTGAGTGACGTCCCGCGGCTGCGGCAGGGTCTGCGGTGCGTTCTGCAGCGGCGGAGATGCGGCGGAATCGATGACGGGCTGGCTGACGGTTGCCGTGGAAGGCGGAGGGGGTGCCACAGGGAATCCTCAAAGCTGCGGGCGGGCGGGATACGTCCACGCTATGGTGGCCCGATGGGATTGTGGAAGCGTATTGTTCCTATAACTAACATTGCGAACCGCAATAGTCATTCCCCAGCCCCGCAGGAGTGCCATGTTTGAACCCGCCCAGCTCCGCTCATTTTTGGCGGTTGCAGAGACCCTCAGCTTCACCAAGGCGGCGGAACGGCTGGGGCTTGCCCAGCCCACGGTCAGCCAGCATGTGCGCAAGCTGGAAGCCGCGGCCAAGCGGGTCCTGATTGCCCGGGATACCAGGGACGTACGGCTGACGGACAACGGCGATGCCATGGCCGGCTTCGCGCGGACCATCCTTGCGGCCCACGATGCCGCGTCCCGCTATTTCTCCGGGTCCGCGATGCGCGGCCGGCTCCGCTTCGGGACGGCGGACGACCTCGCGATCACCGGGCTCCCCCGTATCCTCCGTGAGTTCCGCCAGATCTATCCACAGATCAACCTTGAACTCACCGTGGGCCAGAGCGATCAGCTCTACCGGAAACTGAATGCCGGCCAACTTGACCTGGTCTTCGTGAAATGGGTGGCCGGCGCCAAGGACGGAACGGTGGTCCAGCACGACGCCTTCGCGTGGGTGGGCCTGGAGCAGACGGTGCTGGAGCCCGGAGACCCTGTACCGCTGATCGCCTACCCGTCGCCCAGCCTCAGCAGGAAGCTTGCCATCGACGCCCTGGAATCCCGGGGACGGACCTGGCGAATCACGTGCACCACCCGGCAGATCAGCGGGGTCCTGGCCGCTGTTCGGGCGGGAATCGGAGTCGCCGTGATGCCGTCCTCGCTGGTTCCGGACGACCTCAAGATCATCACCCGCCGCTTTGACCTGCCTCCCGTGGGAGACGTCGACTTCACCCTGATCCGAAATCCCTTAGCCAATGCCGAAGTAATCGATGCGCTAACCCAGGCGATTGTAGGGCGCACCCTGAAGCGACCCGCCTAGGCTTTCGTACCTGTCGTTGGGTGAAGCCACTGGAGCTGACCAAGTAAGTAGGTAGTCGGGCCCGGGCAAGTGGTTATTCCACGTAAGTGATTGAAGTTATTACGTGCGTAAATTATGCTGAATTTTGTTAAAGGTTAAGCAGAAGCCGCTGACAACGATTCGATGACGAACCGTGTCCGCCCACGCTGCCCTGGGGCGCCTGACGGACAAAGTTCGGGATAGGCATGCTATGACGCCAACCACGAACCACCCGCATCTTTCAGTCTCAAATACAGTCCACTCCCTCAAAACGGTACGCCCGCTGGCCGTAGGGACGCACCGCAACACGCCGGCACACCACGAAACAAGCGCACACGCTGATCTGGTCAGTCAGCGCGAACCGCACCCCGCCGCCACCCTGGTGGACACCGAGTTTGTAGGCAGCCCCTACTGCGAACGCTGCGGGACGGATGAATTCATTTACCTGGAGACGTTTGTCCCGGCAAAGTACCGGCACGACGGCACGCTCCGGAAGCCGGGCGAAGTCACGTATTTCTGCACCGGATGCGAAGAATTTTCGGCACACTCGGTCCCTGCCTCGTGGGTGCCGCCAGGCTGGTACTTGGGCTAATAACGGTTGGTGCCGTTCACCTACACAGTTTCACGTCAGCAAATAAATCGCCGCCGTCAGGCACCCGAGGGTGCCTGACGGCGGCGATTTATTTCTGGCTGGAACCAGCACTGGCAAGGCGGCCCCCAACCCCTTGAGAAAAGGAGCCCCTTAGATCAGGCTGTCCGAGAGGTGGTTGGGCGTCCCGAACCGGTGCGCAGTGATGCTGACAGCCTGCTCATGCAGGAACGGCAGCAGTTCCACGCGGCCGGCTTCGGTGACCCGGTGGGCGTAGATGGCCAGGTCCGGACGTCCACCGGTGGCTTCAGCCAGTGCCTTCGCGTCGCCGCCAAGAAGCCGGATCCGACCGCCGGACAGCTTTCCGGCCTCAGCGAGCGTGGCTGCGGAAGCCAGCCACGCGGCGTCGTCCGCCACCGTGACGGTGATGTCCAGGGCGGCGAGCGCTGCCTGCAGCGGAGCGGGGAGCTCGACGGCGGTGGAAACCGTCAGTGCCGAATCGGCCAGGACGCCGGCGGCTACTGTCCTGACCAAGGCGGCCACCGGCTCGCCTTCGGCGAGGCGGACCGTTACCGGCAGGGAGCGGTAGCGGAAGATGTTCCGCTCCGCCCTCAGCCCGGAAACATCCTTGGCGGTGCCGAACTCTTCGACCCAGGCAAGGGCGTCGGAGGCCAGAGCACGCTCCAGGGCTTCGACGGCGGGAGCGTCCAGTGAGCCCTTCGCGGCACCCAACACGCGGCGAACGCCGGAGTTGGTCACGGCCGCCGATGCTCCGCCCGCGGTGCTGGCTTTACTGACCCATTCGCCCAGGCCGACGAGGTAGTTGGGCCCGCCGGCCTTGGTACCGGCGCCGACGGCCGATTTCTTCCAGCCGCCGAACGGCTGGCGTTGCACGATGGCCCCGGTGATGCCGCGGTTTACGTAGAGGTTGCCGGCCTGGATGGTGTCCAGCCAGAGTCCCACTTCCTCGGTGCTGAGTGAGTGCAGGCCGGCGGTCAGGCCGTACTCCACCTGGTTCTGGATGGCAATGGCGTCCTCGAGGGTATCCGCCGTCATGACGCCAAGCACCGGGCCGAAGAACTCGGTGAGGTGGAAGTAGGATCCGCGGCGCACGCCGTAGCGGACACCCGGGCTCCAGAGCCTGCCGGTTTCGTCGAGCTTGCGCGGCTCAACGGCCCAGTTTTCGCCTTCGCCGAGGGTGGTGAGGGCATTCAGGAGCTTGCCGTTGGCGGGTTCGATGATCGGACCCATCTGGCTGGCGGGGTCTGCGGGGTAGCCAACCTTGAGTGAGGTGACCGCGTCGATCAGCTGGTTGTGGAACCGCTTGGAAGTGGCCACGGATCCCACCAGGATCACCAGCGAGGCGGCGGAGCACTTCTGTCCGGCGTGGCCGAAGGCCGAGTAGGCCACGTCCTTGGCGGCAAGGTCCAGGTCTGCGCTGGGCGTGACGATGATGGCGTTCTTGCCGCTGGTCTCGGCCAGGAGCGGCAGGTCCTTGCGGAAGGAGCGGAACAGTTCGGCGGTCTCGTAGCCGCCGGTCAGGATCACTCGGTCCACGGCCGGGTGCGAGATCAGCTGCTGGCCGAGCTCACGTTCGCCCAGCTGGACCATGGTGAGGACGTCACGGGGCACACCGGCTTCCCAGAGTGCTTCGATCATCACGGCACCGCTGCGGCGGGCCTGCTTGGCGGGCTTGATCACGACGGCGGAGCCGGCGGCGAGTGCCGCGAGGGTGGAGCCTGCCGGGATGGCCACCGGGAAGTTCCACGGCGGGGTCACAACGGTGAGGTTCGCGGGCACGAAGGTGGCGCCGTCGACGTCGTCGAGCCTTCGGGCGGACTCGGCGTAGTAGTGGGCGAAGTCCACGGCTTCGCTGACCTCGGGGTCGCCCTGGTCGATGGTCTTGCCGGTTTCGCTGGCCATGACCTCGAGCAGGTCCGCGCGGCGGGCCTCCAGGATGTCGCCGGCGCGGTGCAGGACGGCGGCGCGCTCGGCGCCGCTGAGGGCGCCCCAGGCCTTGCCTTTTTCGACGGCAGTGGCGATCACCGTGTTGAGGGTCTCAGCGTCCGTGATGGTGGCCGCTTCCACGGAGGCATTGCCCAGCGTGGAGGACGGAACGCGTTCCAGGATGGCCCGGCCCCAGTCGCGGTTGGCGGGCAGGGACGGGTCAGTGTCCGGAGTGTTCTCGAAGGAGTCATGCGGCATCGGCTCGGCCGGGAGGCTGCGGTTTTGCCGGCGGTTGGGGCCGGGGACTTCGTCGTCGAGCTCTGCCAGAGAGGCAAGGAAGCGCTGCTTCTCACGCTCGAAGAGCACTTCGTTTTCGGAGAGTTCGAAGACGGCGGACATGAAGTTGTCCTGGCTGGCGCCTTCTTCGAGCCGGCGGATCAGGTAGGCGATCGCGACGTCGAATTCGGCCGGGTGCACCACGGGCGTGTAGAGGAGCAGCGAGCCGACGTCCTTCTTGACCGCTTCAGCCTGGCCCTGCGCCATGCCCAGCAGCATCTCGAATTCGATGCCGGACTCCACACCGCGCTGCTTGGCGAGCAGCCACGCGAAGGCGATGTCGAAAAGGTTGTGGCCTGCGACGCCGATCCGGATGTTCTTGATCCGGTCCGGGTGCAGCGAGTAGTTGATGACACGCTTGTAGTTGGTGTCCGAGTCCTGCTTGGTGCCCCAGGTGGCCAGCGGCCAGTCGTGCAGGGAGGATTCGACCTGTTCCATGGGCAGGTTGGCACCCTTGACCACCCGGACCTTGATGGCGGCACCGCCGTGGGCGCGGCGCTCAGCAGCCCAGTCCTGCAGGCGGATCATGGCGGCGAGGGCATCCGGGAGGTAGGCCTGGAGCACGATGCCGGCCTCGAGGTCCTTGAATTCGGGCTTGTCCAGGATCCGGGTGAACACCGCGATGGTCATGTCCAGGTCCTTGTACTCCTCCATGTCCAGGTTGATGAACTTGGCCTTCTGCCCGCCGGAGGCGAAGGACGCGGCGCGGGCGAAGAGGGGAGTGAGCTTTTCGACGACGTGCTCCACGGCCTCGTCGAAGGCCCAGGCCGAGTGCGGGGCGACGGTGGAGGACACCTTGATGGAGACGTAGTCCACGTCGGGCCGTGCCAGCAGGGTGTGGGTGCCCTCGAGCCGGCGGGAAGCCTCATGCTCACCGAGGACGGCTTCGCCGAGGAGGTTGACGTTGAGCTTGATGCCGTCCTTGCGGATCTTGGCGATGGCCGGACCAAGCTTGGCGTCCGTGGCATCGACGATCAGGTGGCCCACCATTTCGCGGAGCACCTTCCGGGCCGCCGGGATAACGACCTGCGGCAGGACGGGCGCCATGGTGCCGCCAAGACGGACGGCGCTGCGCATGTACCAGGGCAGGAACGCGGGAACCTTCGGGGCCAGTGCTGCCAGGTTGCGGGCGGCGACATGCAGGTCTTCCGGGCGGACCACGCCGTCGACGAAGCCGACCGTGAAGTCGAGCCCGTTGGGGTCCTTCAGCACGCCGGCGAGCTGTTCAGCGGAGGCGTCCACGGGAACCTTGGCGGCCTCCGTCAACCAGTGGCGCACCAGACCGATGGTATCCCCGGCCAGGGCCTGGGCCTCGGGTACGTGGGAACCGCCCGCGGGGGCCGTTTCGGTGACCGTCTTTCCGGCGAGGACACCGGGCTCCGTAGAAATATGGGTCATGGCTAACACTCGTTCTTTCCGTTGGTGAGGACCTTCTTTCCACCAGTATGAGCCTGCCGTAACTTAAGATAAAGCGACGTTTTCTGAGCAATACAGGTTAGAAAATCCGATGATTCTGAATCCCGCCCGAACGTTCGGAAACCACCCGGACCCTCTCTCACTTCCTGCCCCTTTCTGACGGACCCTCTCTCACTTCCTGCCGGAAACGACGAACCCCCTCCCACCGGGGTGAGAGAGGGTTCGTCGATATGGCACCGGATCTGAGAGAGCGTCCGGTTGTTTGTGGCAGGAAGCGAGAGGGCTTTGGGTGGCTACGCCAGGGGGCGGTGCATCTCGACGGCCTCTTCGTGCCGTGGACTGTCCGGGTTCATCAGGGAATGCTTGCGGCCGTAGCCGAAGTAGATGACCAGCCCGACCACGAGCCAGATGCCGAAGCGCAGCCAGGTTTCCCAGTGCAGCTGGAACATCAGGAAGGCCGAGGCCAGCACACCGAATGCGGGAACCAGGGGCATGAAGGGCAGCCGGAAGGCGCGCGGAGCGTCCGGCTTCTTGTAGCGGAAGACGATCACCGAGAAACAGACCACCACGAACGCGGCCAGGATGCCGATGTTGGTCAGGTCTGCGACGGCCTTGATCGGGAAGACGCCTGCCAGCAGGGCCGAAGCAACACCGGCGATCCAGGTGACGCGCTGCGGAGTGCCGTGATGGTCCGTCTTGGAGAACCAGCCCGGGAGCAGGCCGTCGCGGCTCATGGAGAACCATACGCGGGTGACCCCGAGGAGGAAGGTCAGCATCACGGTGAGGATGGACAGCACCGCGAACACGGAGATGATGGTGGCAATGACGGGCAGGCCGACGCCGGTGAACGCGGAGGCGAATCCGGCCTTCGGATCGATGTCCTTGTAGTTCTGCATGCCGGTGAGGACCAGCGTGGCCGCCACGTAGAGCAACATGGCGATGATGAGCGAGAGGATGATCGCCTTCGGCATGTGCTTCTTGCCATCGGTGGCTTCCTCTGCCGCGGTACTCATGGCGTCGTAGCCAAAGACAGCGAAGAACACGGTGGCCGAACCAGCCAGCACCGGGCCGAAGCCGCTTGGCATGAACGGGTTGTAATTGTTCGTGTCGATGTAGAAGATGCCCAGGCCAATGATGAACAGAATGAGGACAACCTTGATGGCCACCGCCACCAGTTCAAACCGGCCGAACGCCCGGGTGCCGCGGGACAGGATCCAGGTCACGATGAGGCAGACGACGATGGCCGGGATGTTGACGATTCCGCCCTTGCCCTCGTCCGGGGTGGATGTCATCCAGACGGGCATGTGGACCCCGATGCCGGAGAGGAACGCGTCAAAGTAGCCGGAAATACCAATGGCCACGACGGCCACAATGGCAATGTACTCAAGGAGCAGGTCCCAGCCGATGAACCAGCCGATCACTTCACCAAGGGCCACATAGCCGTAGGTGTAGGCCGAGCCCGCACGTGGAATCATGCCGGCAAATTCCGCGTAGGACAACGCGGCGGCCGCAGAGGCAAGGCCGGCAATCAGGAAGGAAAACAGCACCGCCGGCCCCACGCCCGGCTCGCTTTCGCTGCCGTGGGCGACGAGGCCCGCCAGGGAGAAGATGCCGACGCCGATGATGCCGCCGACGCCGATGGCCGTCAACTGCCACAGGCCCAGGCTTTTCATCAACCCGCTGTGTTTATTTTCTTCTTCTATGTCGTCAATAGGCTTACGCCGCATGATCGACTGGGCTAAATCTTTTGTGCTCATCAGGGACTCCTGCTTAGATGTGGACCCATCAATCCGCCCTGTGATGGGGGTAACTCAGTCTGTTTAGTATGCAAGCCCAATTGCATTAGATAAAGTGAATTCTCCTAATTAATATTCATTAGATTTAGCGAAGGAACAGCGATGCTCGACGTCCGGCGGTTGAGGCTGCTCCGTGAACTCAAGATCCGTGGAACCTTGGCCGAGGTGGCGGATGCCCTCCAATACAGTCCCTCGTCGGTTTCGCAGCAGCTGGCACTGCTGGAGAAGGAGGCCGGGGTGCAGCTGCTGCGCAAGACCGGGCGCCGGGTCCAGCTGACACCGCAAGCCGAAGTCCTGGTGGCGCACACTGCCCACCTGCTTGAAACGCTGGAACAGGCCGAGGCCGATCTGGCCGCCAGCCTGACCACAGTTTCCGGAACGGTCCGGATAGCCGTCTTCCAGTCCGCCGCCCTTGCACTGATGCCGGGCACCCTGACCCGGATGGCGGCGACTTATCCTGAAGTCAGGATCGAGATGGTCCAGCGGGAGCCGGAAACGGCGTTGCATGAAACATGGGCCCGGGACTTTGACCTGGTCATCGCCGAGCAGTACCCCGGCCATGCCGCCCCGCGCTACGCGGAACTGGACCGCCTCCGGCTCACCGGGGACGCCATCCGGCTGGCCGTACCCGGAGCGGACAAGGGCATGCCGCCCGTCCGCTCGCTCGAAGACACGGCGGACCTGGCCTGGGTGATGGAGCCCCGGGGTGCGGCGTCCCGGCACTGGGCTGAACAGGCCTGCCGCAGCGCGGGTTTCGAGCCTGACGTCCGGTACGAAACGGCGGACCTGCAGGCGCAGATCCGGCTGATTGAGTCCGGCAACGCCGTGGGCCTGATGCCCGATCTTGTCTGGACCGGCAGGGAAACGTCGGCGCAGCTGCTGCTGCTGCCCGGCAACCCGCACCGGACCGTCTTCACGTCCGTGCGGAGGTCCAGCGCCAAGCGGCCCGCCATCCTCGCCGCCCGCGAGGTACTGGCCGTCACAGCCGACTCGATTGCCCCCGCCGGCCCGGTGCCGCCGGAGGCCAAATCCGCGTGATCCCCGGGGAAAACAGCGCGACGGCGGCCCTGCGGTCACGGCGGGAAGTTCCCTACGTCACAGCGCGGAAGGGCGCCGGGCGTTAGACTGGGCACGTTATGAATCGCACAATGTTTAAGTCCAAAATCCACCGGGCCACTGTCACGCATGCCGATCTGCACTACGTGGGGTCGGTCACCGTTGACCTGGACCTGCTGGAGGCTGCGGACATTCTTCCCGGAGAACTCGTGGCGATCGTTGACGTCACCAACGGGGCCCGGCTGGAGACGTACACCATCGCCGGAGAGCGCGGTTCCGGGGTTATCGGCATCAACGGCGCGGCTGCTCACCTAATGCACGAGAATGACATCGTCATCCTGATCACCTATGCCGAGATGACCACCGAAGAAGCCAAGGCCTACACGCCCAAGGTGGTCCATGTTGACAAGGACAACAAGATTGTCCAGATCGGCAACGACCCCGCTGAAGGGCACACCCGCGGCCTCATGCGGCCGCCGTTCGCACTCAACAACTCCGCCCTGAACTAGGCCCCCTCCCCCGGAACGGCCCCGTCCGGATGCCGAGATCCTGCCCACAATCCGGCTTCAGGCTGAATAAATCTGATTAGCTGGGATCGTGAACGCCGAACCCCACCCGCCCGGCCTGCCAGGGAAACCGCCAGGGACGTCCGGGTGCTAGGCGTTCTCGCGGGCTTCTTCGTGGTGTGGTTCATCATCCTGGTGGGCATGTTCGTTGGCCGCCGGAAGGTGCTGGGAGAAAACGCCCGGTCCGTGCTCAGCGCGCTGACATTCTTCGTGGCGAGCCCTGCGCTCCTGTTCGAGACCCTCAGCAAGGCCAAGCTCCACGATGTCTTTGCCGCTCCCCTGCTGGTGACCGCCGTCGGCGCGATGGTCACGGCCGCAATCTTCTTCGTGATTGTCCGG
The DNA here is from genome assembly GCF_017833075.1 of Arthrobacter sp. PvP103. Taxonomy (NCBI): domain Bacteria; kingdom Bacillati; phylum Actinomycetota; class Actinomycetes; order Micrococcales; family Micrococcaceae; genus Arthrobacter; species Arthrobacter sp. PvP103. Next base: position 2,138,507 of record NZ_JAFIBQ010000001.1, read on the forward strand.
TTCCTGCTGAAACGGACCGTGCCCGAATCGCTGATGTCGTCCATGAGCGCGTCCCTGGCGAACTCCGCCAACCTGGGTATTCCCATTGCCGTGTATGTCCTCGGCGATGCAAGCTACGTTGCGCCGCTGCTGATCTTCCAGCTGGCCTTCTTTACCCCGCTCTTCCTGATGGCCCTGGATGCCACCACCAGCTCACACCGGACCACGCCCGCCGGTTTTGCCCTCATGATCCTCAAAAACCCGATGATCGTGGGTTCCGCACTGGGCCTGGTGGTGGCGGGAACGGGATGGCAGGTGCCGGAGCTGGTCATGCAGCCCATCCACCTGATCGGCGGTGCGGCCATCCCCGCCATGCTGATCGCCTTCGGCATGAGCCTGAACGGGTCGCGGCCCCTGCAGGCAGATACCGGCCGCCGCATCGACGTGCTCCTGGCTAGTACGTTCAAACTCGTCATCCACCCCTCCATCGCCTATCTGGTGGCGCGGCTGATCGGCATGGAGGGGCAGGCCCTCTTCGCCGTCGTCGTGACGTCCGCACTGCCCACCGCGCAGAACGTTTTCGTCGCGGCCAGCCGCTACCGGACGGGCATCATCGTGGCCAAGGACACCGTGCTGGTCACCACGGTGGTGGCAGTGCCGGCCATGATCTGCGTGGCCCTGCTCCTTACCTAGGCCCGCACCCCGGCCAACGCCTTAGTTCTTCTGGTGCTGGTCCAGGATCCGGGCGCAGCGGATGAAGCCCAGATGGGAGTAAGCCTGCGGGTGGTTGCCCAGATGGGTTTCGGTCCCGGGATCGTATTCTTCGGGCAGCAGTCCGGTAGGGCCGAACAGGTTTACCAGCTGGTCGAACAGGTCCCACGCCTCCTCGATCCGGCCCACCGCCACATAGGCCTCGATGAGCCACGTGGTGCAGATGTGGAAGCCGCCCTCCAAACCCGGCAGCCCGTCGTCGTACCTGTACCGAAAAACGGTGGGTCCCACCCGAAGCTCCCGCTCCACAGCGGTGACGGTGTCCAGGAACCGCTGGTCGTTCACATCCAGCAGGCCGGACAGGCCGATGTGCAGCACGGCGGCGTCGAGGTCCGGGCTGTCGTACGCAACGGTGTAGGACGCCGCACCGTCATCCCAGCCTTCGCGGAGGACTTCCTCGCGGATGGTTGCGGCGGTGGGTGCCCACTCGGGTTCCGGCGCCCTGCCGTGCCTGGCCGCCGTGCGCAGCGCCCGGTCCAGGGTTACCCAGCACATCACCTTGGTGTAGACGTGGTGCCGGGGTGCGCGGCGCGCTTCCCAGATCCCGTGATCGGCCTCGTGCCAGCGGGCCATCACGGCGGAGGCCATTTGGATCATCAGCTCCCAGTGCGAATCCTCCAAAGTGCCCTCGCGCTGACTCACCGCGCAGATCAGTTCCGCGATGGGCCCGAACACATCCAGCTGCACCTGGTGGTCCGCGGCGTTGCCGATCCTGACGGGGCGTGATCCCGCGTAACCGGGCAGACTTTCGATGATGGCCTCAGTGGACAGCGGCGCCCCGGTGACCGAGTACAGCGGGTGCAGCCATTCCGGTCCGGGGGCGTTGTCCAGGATCCGGCCCAGCCAGCGCAGGAACCCATGCGCTTCCGTCGTGGAACCCAGGTCCACGAGCGCATTGACGGTCATGGACCCGTCCCGCAACCAGCAGTAGCGGTAGTCCCAGTTCCGGGTGCCGCCGATTCCTTCCGGCAGCGAGGTGGTGGGGGCGGCCAGGACGGCGCCGGTGGGTTCGTGCACCAGTGCGCGCAGCACCAGCGCCGAACGGCGCACCAGCGACGGCTTGACGCCCGGCAGGTCCAGGTCCTGGACCCACCGCCGGGAGTGATGGGCGACGGCGGCGCGGCGCTCGGTTTCGCCGCCCACCCCGGCGTGAGTTGGCTCGGTGTCGCCGCAGCGCAGGTTGAGCACCACGGGGCCATTCCGCAGGTTGACGTCCGCGGTGGCAGTGGCATGGCGGCCGTCCGAAGTGATGGAAAAGCTGACGCCGGGAGCCAGCAGGATGATCGGGTCGGACGTGCCCACCACGTGCAGTTCCTCGCCCCGCGCCTCCATGCTGAACGGGGCGTTGGCGTAGTCGGGCCGGGGCGCGAAGACGATCCGGGCGGCGCCGCTGCCGGACAGCACGCGGACCAGGCTCGTGATCCCGTCCGGGGCCGGCTCAAGATAGTCGGTCACGGTGACGTCAGCCCAGCGGGTTTCCACGATCATGGTGCTGTCCACATAGCGCTGGCCCAAGACCTGGGATGCCTTGACCGGTTCCACCGAGAAGTGGCCCGCGGCGTCGCCACCCAGGATATGGGCGAACAGGGACCCCGAGTCCGGCAGCGGGTGGCTCATCCAGCAGACCTTGGCTTCGGGCGTGATCAGCGCAGTGGACGAGCCGTTGCCGATCATCGAGTGGCGCTCCAGGCCAACGGCGTCCTCCCCGAAAAGCCAGGCCCGCCGCAGTTCGAAGAGGATGGCCAGGACCCGCGCGAAGGACTCGGGGTCCCGGAGGCGGTGGGTGGCCGCGGTGGCGCCCTCCCCCACCTTGATGCCCATATCCGGGCCGCGCAGGGTGGCCATTGCCAGTTCGTCGCTGGAAGCGTCGCCGGCATAGAGGGCGGCACTCACGCCCAAGCGGGCGCGCAGGTGCTCCAGCGCATCGGCCTTGGACGGCTCCACCACGGAAAGGTCCAGCACGGAGCCGTCCACGATGTAGAACAGGCCGTGGGCGCGGGCCACCTCTTCGGCCTTTTCCAGCACCTTGGCAACAATCGCGGGCGAGGCCGGCCGGGTGTGTACGGACACCGCAACGGGCTTGCGCTCGATGCTGATCCCCTTGTAGGCGCCGATGGTTTCAACGAGGGCCTGGCTGGCCTGCTGCAGCACCGATTCGGTGGCCAGGGACAGGCCGTGGGCGAAGCCCATGTCGAATTCGGCGCCGTGGGAGCCCACGAGGTGCACCTCCGCCGGAAGCCTGGAAACTGCCGCCAGGTCCCGCAGCGACCTGCCGGAGATGACGGCCGCGTGGGTGTTGGGTAGTGCGGCAAGGGCCCGGAGAGCGATCGCGGCGCTGCCCAGCGGCAGGGTTTCGGTGGAGATCCCCTCCGCGTCGCAGAGCGTGCCGCCGTAGTTGCAGGCCACCAGCAGCCCGGGAGTGCGTGCGAGGATCTTGAGTTCAGCGAGCAGGCTTGGCGTGAGGCCGTCGTCGGCTGCATCGGACTGAACAAAGGCGCGGAGCAGGCCGAGCGGCAGGGAGCGCGTTAGGAGGGCGGAATCGGCCACGGACTGGTTGAGCGGAGTAGGCACAGGCGACGTCCTTCGGATAATCCCCAATGATGAGAAAAGTCCGGCGAGGGACATACCCCCAGTCTCCGATGCCGTCGTTACACCAGAATATCCCTGTCATTGCGGGAATGTAACGTGTGTGCGGCCCCTATTCAGGAAGGCGGCGCGGCAGCTACCGTACCCGATGCACTACAGTGCCCGTTTCAGCACAACCACAGTGGCGTCATCGGAAACGTCGCGGCCCGAGGCCAGCTCAAGGACGGCGTCGCAGGCAGCCTGCGCGCTGGCGCGGCCGGAAACGGTGCCGGCCACGACGGCCGTGAGGACCTCGACGTCGGGGTAGACATCCAGCAGGCCGTCGCTGACCACCGCCAGGCAATCGCCGGGCTCCAGCGAAACCTGGTGCGCATCCCACTCCTGGTCGGGCCATGCTCCCACCGGTGGTCCGCTGGTGAGCAGCCGTGAGCAGCTTCCTTCCGCCCTGATGTGGAGCGCCAGGCCGTGGCCGGCGTCCAGGTACTGGAGGATCCCGGTGGCCGCGTCAAGCCTGGCGTGGAAGAGTGTGACGAAGGACGCGGACTGTTCGAGGTCGGCTTCCAGGATCCTGCCGGCCGAGCTGAAGGCCTCACTCAGCGGCGTCCGGTGGGCCACGGAGCGCATGACGGCGCGGACTGTGGCGGCAATCAGCGCGGCGCCCATGCCTTTGCCCATCGCATCGGCGAGCGTCATTTGCAGGCCGCCGTCGCTGGGGTACCAATCGAAAAAGTCGCCGCCCACATTGCGGGAGGGCCGGAAGGATCCTGCGATGTCGAACCCGTCAAGGGACAACCCCTCCGCCGGCAGGAGGCTGCGCTGGACTTCGACGGCGCGTCGCAATTCGTCCTGGGCTGCGGCCTCGTGGACGGCACTGGCGCGCGGCCTGCGGAACAGGGCGGTGATCCGGGACGCGAGTTCGCGGGGGCTGAACGGCTTGGTGAGGTAGTCGTCCGCGCCGGTGTCGAGCCCGGTAAGGCGGTCCAGTTCCTCGCCGCGGGCTGTGATCATCAGGATGTAGGCATCGGAAAACTTGCGCAGTTCGCGGCAGACCTGAACGCCGTCGATGTCCGGCAGGTTGAGGTCCAGCGTCACCAGTTCGGCGCCCTCCCGCTGCATCAGCTCGACCCCGGCCCGCCCGGTGGATTCGGCGGACACCTGGAAGCCCTGCTTGGTGAGAATGTGGACCAGCAGTCCGCGGATGTCGTCATCGTCCTCAATGACCAGGGCGCGGCGTACCTCCGGCTCATCAGTCATGCCCTTATTAGACTCCGTGCAGGCTGGTGTTGTCACATCGGCCTCAGCCGGATCGTTCTGCCACACGGGTGCCGGGCCGCTGGAGGATCCGGTGCCTCTAGGCGCGGACCGCGCTTCCGCCCCCGGGCCCGGGCGTTGCCGGACTGTTCAGCCGAGGCGGGTCCAAATCAGGACCGCCGTCTACGGATTTGTCGGCCATGACACCGGAAGCCCCGCCGACCGGCTCCATCCTCGCGTGCGCCCTCGCGTGGGCGGGAAGGTGCGAATGGCGGTATTCGTCGGCACCGATCACACCCGCTGCACGGTCCTGGGATTCCAGCACGCGGGCGTAGGGCAGCGCCAGCCAGAGCGCCAGCACGATGCCGATCACGCCGCCGGCGAGCTTGCCGATAATGAGGGCAAAGACCATGTTCGGCTGGAAGTTGGCGCTGAACGCCAAGTGGTCTCCGAAGGTAAATGCAGCGCAGACTGCGAAGGCGATGGTCAGCACTTTATCCCGGGGCGGCATCAGCGTGATGATGCGAAACAGAGCCAAAATGTTCGCGGCCCCGGCGAGCAGGCCCGTGGCCCCTTCTTCGCTGAAGCCGAGCTTCCCGCCGGCTTTTTCCAGCGGTTTGGCGAGCCAAGTACGGATGGCGTAGACCATGGGGAAAGCGCCGGCGAGCATCACTCCGATATAGCCGGCCACCTCCAGTGCGCGGAACTGGTCATCGGCGTCGGCAATAAACGGCGCGAGCGGCCACGGCCCGAAGACGTCGAACACGTTGGTGAAGTACTGCACCACGGACAGCGCCAGGGCCAGCTTGATCAGGATGTCCAGGAACCGGCCGAAGTAGATGAAGCTGGTGACCATGATCCGGGAAGCGAACCGCAGCCCTACCGCCAGCAGGATCACGAAGACCGTCAGCGGCAACAGGTTGAGAAGGATCTCGCCCAGTGGCAGGTCGAAGGGTGCCGTCGAGGCCGAACTGGTGGAGACATCCTCGCGCAGAGGGGTATGGGCGGTCTGCAGCAGCAACGTGATGATGAAGACGGCAAAGGGGATGGCCAGGAGGCCCGCCATTACGCCGAGGGCCATGTACTTGTGGTCACGCTTTTGCAGCATGGCCAGGCCCACCGGGATGGAGAAGATGATCGTTGATCCGGCGGTGAAGCTGACCGCGAAGGCCATGATCCAGGCGCTGTGGCTGCCGGCGGTCTCGTGGGCAAGGTGGTAGCCGCCCATATCGCCGGCGATGAGCGTGGTTGCCGCCAGGGAGGGGTCGGCGTGCAGCAACGAGTACAGCGGTGCCACATAGCGGGCAACCAGGTCGCTGAGGATGGGGATGAAGCACATGATGCCCGCCACGGGCAGGAAGATGGGCCCGATAGAGTAAATGCCCTCTTTGAACTCCTTCCCGAAGCCTTTTTCGTCGTTGAAGATGGCACTGACCGCCCCGACGAGCAGGAACGCCATCATGATGTAGATGATTACTTGGCCGATGATTTCCATGGTTGGTCCGGTTCCGATTCGTTGATCAGGCCAGCAGGGCGCGGGTGTGGTCGTTGAGGAAGACGCCGTGAGGATCGAATTCCCGGCGCACGGCCACGAACTCCTCATACCCCGGGTACAGCGCTGCGACCCGTTCGCGGGTCAGGAAGTGGATCTTGCCCCAGTGGGCGCGGGCATCGAAATCCTGGAGCATCTCGTCGACATCGCGCAGGTAGGGCCAGTAGTTGGTGCCGGGTGCTCCGGAGACGGAAAGTACGGTGGTGTTCCTGCCCTGGAAGGGGGAGAGGTAGCCGTTTTCCGCCTTCACCCAACGCACTTCGATGGGGTACTTCTGGTCCGCGTGGCGGGTACGGATCAGGTCCTGCAGCGCCTCCACTGCCTCCCGGCCGCGCTCCATGGGCACGTAGTATTCGAGCTCGTGGAACGGGATCATGAAGCCGCCGGCGTAGATGCGGTATGCGCGGTCCCGCCGGGCCCCTTCAGCGCTGGAAAGATCGGTGCTTTCATCGAGGTCCACGGCGTTGTAGCGCTTGGTGTAGCTGCGGTTAATCATGGATTCTCCCGCCGGGGTGGGCAGTTCATACAGCCCCGCGGACTCCTCACCCTGGCACCAGAGGAAGGAATAGTGGCGGTTGCTGGCAATATCAGTATCCCAATTCGCCACCGTTTCACCCCATGTGGGGTACGTGATCTGCTCGGCCAGATGGTAGCGCGGAGAGACAGCCAGCTCCACTTCCAGAAGGATTCCGAGCGTGCCCAGGGCCACCTGCGCGGCCTTGAGCTCGCGCAGGTCGTTTTCGCCGATTTCCACAATCTCGCCGTGGCCGTTGATCAGCCGCGCCCAGCGCAGGGCGGAGGAGAAGCTGCCCAGTTCGACGCCGGAGCCATGGGTACCGGTGGACAGCGCCCCTGCGATGGCTTGCTTGTCAATATCCCCCTGGTTGCTCAGGGAAAGTCCGGCGTTCCAGAGCGGCTCGCCGAAGTCGCTGATCGCAGTGCCGGCCCGGGCCCGTGCCCGCAGCCGCTCGGTGTCGGTTCCGGTGATTCCCGAAATCCCCGCCAGGTCCAGCAGGATCCCGCCGGTCTGCACCAGCGGGGTGAAAGAATGCCCGGCACCAACGGCGCGTACGGGCAGGCCGGCCTTGATGGCATAGCGGACCACCTCGAGCACTTCCTCGTCGGTGCGGGGGCGGACGGTATAGGCGGGGGTGGCTGACTGGTTTCCGCCCCAGTTGCTCCATTGGCGGTGGATTTCATGCGGGACGGCGGGGAACTCGGTGGTCTGGGTCTTGGTGGGCATGGTGTGTCCTTGGTTTGTCAACGAAAATTGCGGAGTGCGAAATGCACCGGGACAGGTGCGGGCGTCGAGTGCCTAGGCGCCGTGGTTGGTCATGACGTGCTTGGTCCGGCTGAAGTCGTCCAAGGCGTAGAGCGAGAGATCACGGCCGTAACCCGACCCCTTGAAGCCGCCCCACGGCACCTCGTTGGCGAGTACTAGGTGAGAGTTGACCCAGACAGTGCCAAAATCCAGATTCCGGGGAATCGCAGTGCTGCGTTTGGCATCGCTTGTCCATACGGACGCGGCCAGGCCGTACTCGGTCTCGTTGGCCCGGCGGACGGCTTCTTCATCAGTCGCAAAGGTCTCCACCGTAACCACGGGCCCGAATATCTCGTTGCGAGTGGCCTCGGAGCCCTCGCGGGCATTGGTCAACACGGTGGGAGCGATGAAGTAGCCGGGCCCCGGCAGCGGACGGCCGCCCACCGCTGTGTGCAGCCCTTCGTCGGCGGCGCGTTCCAGGAAACCCTTCACCCGCTCGAAGTGAGCTTCAGACACCATCGGCCCGATCTCGACGTCGGCCCCTGCGCCAGGCTCGCCGACCACCAGGGTGCCGACTTCGCGGACCAGTTCTTCGGTCAGGGCCTCGGCGACGCTTTCGTGCACCAGGATCCGGCAGGCTGCGCCGCATTCCTGGCCGGAATTCCAGAAGCCGGCGGTCCGGATGCCCCGGGCAACCTCGGTGAGGTCCGCATCAGCGAACACCAGGACCGGGGCTTTGCCGCCAAGCTCAAGGTGCACCCGCTTGCGCGAGGGTGCAGCCGCGGCGGCGACGGCGGAGCCGCTGCCAACGCTGCCGGTGAGCGCCACGAGTGCGATGTCGGGGTGGGCGGACAGCCGGGATCCCACAGGATCACCGTAGCCGGTGACGATGTTGACGACGCCGGCCGGAACGATATCCGCGATGAGTTCGGCCAGCTTCAGCGTGGTCAACGGTGTTTGTTCCGAGGGCTTGAGCACCACGGTGTTGCCGGCGGCCAGGATGGGAGCGAGCTTCCAGGCCGCCATCAGCAGTGGATAATTCCACGGCGTGATGACACCAACGACGCCGAGCGGCTCGCGCAGGATGACGGAAGTATGCCCTGCAGCGTAGTCGCCTGCGGCAAGGGACGTCATTGTCCTGCAGGCCCCCGCCATGAATCGGAAGGTGTCGATGGCGCTGCTGACATCGTCCTCTGCCACAGCCGGGGGCTTTCCGGTGTTGAAGGACTCCAGCCGCATGAGGTCACCGGAGTTCGCCGCCAACCGGTCCGCGATCAAGTGCAGGATTTCGGATCGCTCGCGCGGGGTCATGGCGCCCCACGCCGGCTGAGCGGCCCGGGCGGCGGCCACGGCGTTGTTTACGTCTTCAGCGGTCCCCGCCGCCACGGCGGTGATGGTCTCTCCGGTAGCGGGGTTGACGACGTCGATGCTGCCGCCGCTGCCGGGGACAAAGCTGCCGTTGATGAAGTGGCCGGCGGGAGCCAGCGCATCGTCGCGGTGGCCTGCCCCGCCGGCGCGGCGGACTTCGGGGAGGGTATGGGAAATTATCTGTGTCATCGCGGACTCCGGATTTCTCGGGTGCGTTGTTGCGAGGGGCGCTTGCAGTGTGCGCCGCATCACATTCGGGGAAGATAATTCCATTGAACTTTAGTTTTAAAGGTTTGACAAGGGTGCGAGGGAAGTTTTTGTCCGCGAGGCGGCTAGCCGTTCTTTAGGATTCCCATATGCCAGGGGATTCGCCCGGGCACTGCGGAAGGCACTGGCACGTAATCCTCGAAGAGTGCCGCTAGCGCCGAAGTGTCAGCGGCACTCAGGAGCGTTCCGGTGGAGTGTCGCGCGGTATTGGATGTGACCACGCGTCCACCGTCGTTCACCAGGACCACTGCACGGTCCCTCGAGGCGACGGATTTCAAGAAGATTGACGCCAGTACGGGCAGGCAAATATCCGCCCCCAGCGCGCTCGGGCTCCCCTCCGCGGTCTGGAAAGGAACGGCCAGGGTCACGATGTTGAGGTCCGTGCCGCCGCTGTCGATGTAGGGCCCCATGGCCAAGGAGTGCCCGCTTGTGGTGGGCAGCTGGAACCAGCTCATCGCGGAATAGTCGTAGTACCGGATGGAATCAGGGTTGAAAACGTGGGCCGCGAATTCTGGTTCACCGCCCTGCCCCACTCGCCACCATTCCAGCCAAGATGCAGCGTCCCGAAGGACATCCTGGCCGAAGGCTATGCCCGCACCGTCTACCAATCCCTCGTGGCGGGCAATGATGGCCTGCAACTGCGGGCGCAGCGGCTCGAAATCCACCTTCGCGGGTCGTCGGTCCGGAGCATCTTCGGCGATGCGCACGATATCCGGGAGCAGGCTGTTGAGGTCATCAAAGACTGCATCCAGGCGAGCGCCGATGAGCTCCGCCGTGGTGCGGATGATCCGCGAGAGCTGTTCCGGGCTCATGCTTCCTCCGGGGTCGTGGTAGCCAGTTCGAGGAAGAAGTCCAGCAGCGTTTCGGATTCGCGCTCGAAGTGTGCTGCGGAGAGGCGGTCGGCGGCTTCCTCGTCGCGTCGTTCGATGGCGTCGAGTATGGCGTCGTGCTCTTCGCTGGCCGTTTTGATGGATCCTGCTGAGGCCCCGGCAATCCACATCAGCGCCGCCAGCTCGCTGTGGACCTGGATGGTGGCGTTGGTCAGCCGGCGCGACTGGGCGGCCACGCCGAGGCTGATATGGAAACGGCTATCGGTTCGCCGCAACTCCTCGGCTGTCGAGGCGCGTGCGAAACGGTGCGCCAGTTCGCGGCAGCGCCGCAAATCCTGCTCGTCCGCCCGGAGTGCCGCCCGCCGTCCTACACCGGCCGCTACCGTGGCGGCAAGATCGCCCAAGTCACGCAGATCCTCCGGGCTGCGGCGCCTGAACTCGGATAGCAGCTGCTCCGGAGTGGCCAGCGCCTTTCCGCTGATGAAGCTGCCGCCCCCACGGCCGCGGCGCGTTTCAACCAGGCCCTTGAGCCGCATCTCGGCGAGGGACTGGCGCAACGTAATCGAAGATACGCCAAGCTGTTCAGCCAGGACATTTTCCGGCGGCAACTTGTCCCCGTCGTTGAGCAGGCCCACCGCAATGGCACTTTCGAGCTGCCGCGAAATCCGGTCCGATAAGCCGGAACCAGACGCATCGACCCCGCGCAGCTGGGCGATCATGTCAATGGTCCCGACGTGGACCGCCGTGTCGACGTCCGGGCTGTGTGCACTCACGCGGCAACACTAGCACCGCCCCGGTTTGCGGCACGGGGCGGTGCCTCTAGGCGCGGACGAGTCCCGCAGCGCTGGCGAGGAGTTCCACGGACCGCAGGCGGGCCTCGGTTCCGTTGCTCTGGTGGGCCACGATCAGTTCGTCCGCATCAGCGTGGGCGGCAAACTCGTCCAGGTAGTCCATCACCACGTCAGGGGTCCCGATCGCCGAGTACTTCATCATCTGGGCTACGTGCTGGCCCTGCGGCGAGTCGAGGATCATGTCCGCCTCGTCGTCGGTGAACACCCTGCCGTTGCCAAAGAACAGGGACACGCGGGCGCGCTTGGTGGCCTGGAACATTTCTTGGGCCTCGGAGGCGGAATCGGCCGCTATCACGTTGACGCCTGCAATCACGTGCGGGGCATCCAGCTGGGCCGAGGGCTTGAATTCCCGGCGGTAGATGGCCACCGCGTCTTGCAGGGCATTGGGAGCGAAGTGCGAAGCGAAGGCGTACGGCAATCCAAGCTGCGCTGCGAGCCGGGCCCCGAAAAGCGAGGACCCCAGAATGTACAGAGGCACGTTGGTGCCCTTGCCCGGCGTCGCCTCAACGCCCTGGATGCGGGTGGGGCCGGTGAGGTAGCCCTGCAGTTCCAGGACATCCTGCGGGAAGCTGTCCGCGGACATCGGGTCGCGCCGGAGTGCTCGCATGGTGTTCTGGTCACTGCCGGGCGCACGGCCCAGACCGAGGTCGATGCGGCCCGGATGCAGGGTCTCCAGCGTGCCGAATTGCTCGGCGATGGTGAGCGGGGAGTGGTTGGGCAGCATCACGCCGCCGGCACCCAGCCTGATGGTGCTGGTGTTGGCCGCGATGTGGGCGATCAGCACGCTCGTTGCCGACGAAGCGATAGAGGACATGTTGTGGTGCTCCGCGTACCAGACCCGGCGGTACCCCAGCTCCTCCGCCCGCTGCGCCATGGCCACGCTGCCGGCAAAGCTCTCGGCTGCGGTCTGGTCCTTGGCGATGGTGGCCAGGTCAAGGATGGAAAGCGGAACAGTCACGGAGGAGCCGGCCTTTCATAGCGGAGCGTTGGCGGCGCCGTTCCGTTTGCGGAACAGGCACACTGGCGACAACGACGGCGGCGCCCGGGTTATTTCTCAACGTCGCCGCGGCGCCGGACACGCGGGAGTCGTGGCGCCGGACACGCGGGAGCGGGGCCACCGTTTCCGGCGACCCCGCTCCTTTTTAGCTCGCTTGTGCTATTTCGCTACGCAGCCACCCAGCAGGATCTGCCCGTCGATGGCTGCTATCTGGCCCTGAACGGCGCCGAGCTGGTCTTGAAGGGACTTGACCTTTATGCGCTGGGCCTCGATGGCGTCCTTGTTTGTCTTCTTTTGGGCCGTGAGCGTGCTCAGCTGTCCTTGGGCAGTCGTCACCTGCTGGTCCAGCGCTGTCAGCTGCGCTTGGAGGGTCTTAAGTTGGGCCTCCGTGGTGTTCACTCAGGAAAACATCAGTATGTTCCACTCGACTTTGGTGTTTATATACCTGTTTTTTGTCTTCAGTAGTCAGGTTCCACTGAGACTAATTCCAAACAATCTGTTGAACTTCTGTAACACGGCTTACAAGCCAGCTATTCGCAGGCGTAGTTGTAGTCGAGGCCGTTGGAGACATACTGCGTTACTTCCACTGTGCTGCCCGGCGTGAGCCCTTCCAGAGAGCAGTTGGACTTGGCTCCCTTCAGGGTTCGTGCACCCGCGAGCCAACTGGGAAGCCCCGCCAGGTTGCTGGTGGAGGGGACCGTCCCCGCAATCTTGCCCCACTGGTAGCCGGTGGAATAGATTCCGACGTCGGCGCCGATGCTTTCGAAGTAGGCGGTCATTCCTTCCAGGTCGGCCCGGTTGGCTTCGGTGTCGGCTTGCCAGCTGTTTTCTGCCTCCACATCCAGCCACCAGAAGTAGTCCTCCGGGCCGTCAACGCCGCGCAGCACGGCGTCGTCGTATGCTTTCGCGTAGCCGTACATATAGGCGCAGGCCTTGTCGTTCTTGCCCTGGCACTTCCCGTAGGGATTGTCCACGACGGTGCCCATGTAGAAGTTGGATTTGGGCCACCAGGAACCGGCCAGCCCGGGGTTGGCGGTGTTCACGTAGAGGGCGACGCGCGGCTGGCTGGTGACTTGGTCTTCCACAATCGTCGAATCGGCCCAGTCAAGCTGGTCCCCGAGGCAGGGATTCGTGTTGTTCGCGAGTCCGTTGTTGACGCCCACGATCGCGAAAGCCAGCCCCTCGGGCAGGGTCTTTCCGCACTGCGGCCACGAGACATCGATGCCTACGCGGTCGGGCGTACGCGGCGGTCCCGCCGTCGCCGGACTGCCGCCCATCAGGGCCAGCGCAAGTGCCGTGGCAACGGACAGAACCATCTTCAGCAGTGATGTGGCCATGCCAAAGCTTACTGCGCGCCCCCGCTGGCAGGAATACTCAGCTTGCACCCCACGGGCTGCTCGGCGGAGGAGTTGGTGGTATCGCACCGGACATTGCGACGCGGCCACACGGTGCACATCGCAACCCCGGCATGGTGATGCCGTTCTGCCACGGTAGGGCAGGCCTCCTCAGCGCCGTTGACGACGGCGGGAAGTTTGCGTTCGCGGCCGTCTCGCCTCACCGTTTTCTCCGACGACGAGGAACTCAACGGCGGCACCGGATCCAACACCCCGTGGTTCGTGGAGGACGTGCTGAAGCACGAAATCCGACGCTTTCAAAGGGAACCCGTGGCCCGTTTCACGGTCAAACCCGGCGACTGACCTTCGCCGTGGCGTTCCCGGGCGCCGCGGCGTACGCTCGTGACATGACCCCGCAAGAGCTCGCCAACTTGGCGCATCTGCGCCGGGCGCGGGACCTGATCGACAGGGACTTCGCCCGGGCCTTGGACGTGCCCACCATCGCGCGCAAGGCCCTGATGTCGCCGGCGCATTTCTCGCGGCAGTTCCGGGCCGCCTACGGCGAGACTCCCTACAGCTACCTGATGACCCGCCGGATCGAGCGGGCCATGGCATTGCTCCGCGGCGGCATGAACGTGACCGATGCCTGCATGGCGGTGGGCTGTACGTCGCTGGGCTCGTTCAGCTCACGCTTCACGGAGCTCGTGGGCGAACCGCCCAGTGCGTACCGGGTACGAGAGCACAGCGCGGTGGAAGCGATGCCGGGCTGCGTGGCCAGGCTTGCCACGCGGCCCAGCCGGCGACCCGCACAAGTGAGCAGGATTCAAGAAGCGGTTCTGACGGCCGCCGAATAGCTTGGTTGCATGACCATTTCACTCCAGTACTGCAACATCACCGTCAGCGACACCGAAAAGGCCCTCGGCTTCTACCGGGACGCCCTCGGCCTCGAATTACGCAACGACGTGGCCTCCGGAGGATTCCACTGGATCACGCTCGGCAGCGCTGTCCAGCCCGGCCTCGAGATCGTGCTCTCCGAGCCGCATGCCGGACGTTCCCAGGAGGACGGCGACATGCTGCAGGAACTCCTCACCAAGGGGGTCCTGCCCATGCTGGTCTTCCGCACCGACGATCTGGACGCAACGTTCGAGAAGGTCCGGGCGTCCGGCGCGGAGGTGATGCAGGAACCCATCGACCAGCCCTGGGGGCCGCGCGACTGCGCCTTCCGCGACCCCTCCGGCAACATGGTCCGGATCGCCCAGGCCCCGAAGGACTGACTGCCGAAGGGCGGAGTAGGGGTACTCCTGCCAGTCGGTCGGCTGCAGTTTGATGCTGTCCGCGACTGGTTCCCTGGGAAGCGGCAGATCCGGAAACCATCAAGTTCCTGGCATTCAGCAAAGATCTGGGCCCCCGCGGCTAAGCTATCGGCATGGCCATCAAATCCACTGCAGATAAAGTCGCCACCATCCAGAAGGGATACACCCTGGACGGCGCCACCATCGAACTGGGGGCCGCGATCGTCGACGGCGAGCTCCACAAGGACGCCCCCGTCCGGCTGCCCCTGGCCATGATGAACCGGCACGGACTGGTGGCCGGCGCAACAGGTACCGGCAAGACCGTCACGCTCCACATGATGGCGGAGCAGCTGTCCACGGCCGGGGTGCCGGTGTTCCTCGCCGACATCAAGGGAGACCTTTCCGGGCTGGCCACCGCCGCAACCGGCAGCGAAAAACTGAAAGCGCGCACGGACAGCATCGGCCAGGCCTGGGCGGGCAGGACTTTTCCCGTGGAATTCCTGGCTCTCGGCGGCGACGGCAACGGCATCCCTGTCCGGGCCACCATCACTTCTTTCGGCCCCATCCTGCTCTCGCGGATCATGGAGCTCAACGACACCCAGGAATCCAGCCTGCAGCTCGCTTTCCACTTTGCGGACAAGAACAACCTGGAACTGATCGACCTCAAGGACCTCAGGGCGGTCATCCAGTTCCTCACGTCGGACGAGGGCAAGGACGAACTCGAGGCGCTGGGCGGGCTCTCCAAGGCGACGGCCGGCGTCATCCTCCGCGAACTGGTGACCCTTGAGGCACAGGGCATGGAAGCTTTCTTCGGCGAGCCCGAATTCGACACCGCCGAACTGCTGCGCACCGCCCCTGACGGCCGCGGCGTCATCACCTGCCTGGAACTGCCCACGCTGCAAACCAAGCCCATGGTGTTCTCCACCTTCCTGATGTGGCTGCTCGCGGACCTGTTCGAGGACCTGCCCGAAGCCGGGGATCTGGACAAGCCCAAACTGGTCTTCTTCCTCGACGAGGCACACCTGCTCTTCAACGATGCCTCCAAGGCGTTCCTGGAGGCGATTACCACCACTGTCCGGCTCATCCGTTCCAAGGGCGTGGGCATCTTCTTTGTCACCCAGACGCCCAAGGACGTGCCGGCCGATGTCCTGGGGCAGCTGGCAAACCGCATCCAGCACGCCCTGCGCGCGTTCACCCCGGAAGACGCCAAGGCCCTGAAAGCCACCGTGTCCACGTTCCCGGTGAGCGACTACGACCTCGAGGAAACGCTGACCTCGGCCGGAATCGGTGAAGCCGTCATCACGGTGATGAATGAAAAGGGCGCCCCCACCCCGGTGGCATTGACCCGCCTCCGCGCCCCGGAATCATTGATGGGCCCCAGCACGGAGGACCTCGTCAAGAGCACCGTGGCCGGTTCCGCGCTGCTCGTAAAATACGGCACGGCCGTGGACAAGGTCTCCGCCTACGAGAAGATCTCAGGAAAGGGCGCCGCCCCCACGGGAGCCGCGGCGCCCGGGCAGCCTCCCGCTCCGAACTCGGAAATTTTTGTGCCCAATAGCCCCGCGCCCGGTAGCCCTGTTCCCGGAACCATGGACCAGGCCTCCGTGGACGCCGATGCCCGGCGCATCGAGGAAGATATTCTGGGCCGCCCCAGCAGCAGACCCGCCCCGGTACCGGAACGGCCACGCAGCGGCGAACGCACAGCGCCGCAGGCCCGGAAGGAATCAGGCGGAAGCATGGCTGACGATCTCGCCGGAGCCTTGGGCGGCGGCCTCAAAAGCATGGCCCGCTCGCTCGGAACCCAACTGGGCCGGGAGCTGTTGCGGGGCGTCTTCGGCACGTCCTCCCGCCGCCGCCGGTAGAGCAGCAGCTAGCGCCGCGGCGGGGCTGGCAAGGGTGCCGGCCGGCCGCCGTCGGACTGTCTGACAGCCACCGGGCGGCGTCATACCGGAGGTCCCCCACACCTGCTTTCACGCGCCTTGCAGGTAACGTAAGGTGCGTGCAGATGAGTCAAGCGTTGGTGAGGATCGCGGCCGGATGGCTGCTGGGCCTGATGCTTGCCATCGCCGGAGCCATCGTCGCGGTCAACCTGGTGAACGCCTCGGTGGCGAGTCCCGAGCAGCCGGTACGGGAATATCTGGACGCTTTGCAGAAGGGCGAGGGCGAGAAAGCCCTGGGCCTCCTGCGCGCCTCTGTCCCGGAGAGCGACGCCGCCATGCTCGACGGAACGGCCCTGCAAACGGCGGCTTCCCGGGTGACGAACGTGAAGTTCGGCGAGACCCAGGAACGCTCCGGGAACCAGGTCATGGTTCCGATGGACTACACCATTGACGGCAGCCGGCTCAGCACCGAGTTCCTGCTGGAGCGGACCGGTACCGAATGGCTCTTCTTTAACAAGTGGGCGTTCGTGCCGGCCAAGCTTCCCGTCCTGGAAGTCACAGTGGTCAACTCCAACCAGGCCACCCTCAACGGTGTTCCGGTGAACATGCCCAACGGCCGCAATTCCTTCGCCGTCTTCTATCCAGGGGAGTACGAGGCAAGCCTGAACGGCGAGTACTTCTCCGCCCCGCCCACCCGTGCCACGGTGTCCGGACGTGACGTCCCCACCGCCCCGCTGAGCCTCCTGACCGAAGCCACCCCCGCACTGAAGGACGCCGTGGGCGCCAAGGTCAAGGAATTCCTGGATGCCTGCGCAGCAGAAGCCGTGAAGGAGCAGAAACTCCAGCCCGACTGCCCGTTCTACCACGCCACGTTCAACCGGGTGACGCCGGGGACCATCGACTGGAGCATCAGCGAATACCCGAAGGTTTCCATCGAGCCCTTCGGCGGCCGCTGGGTGGTGGCCCCGCTGGACGGGAAGGCACGGCTGAAGGCGCAGCAAACCGACCTGTTCACCGGCATCGTGGGCGACCTCGACGTGGAGCACGACTTCAGCTTCACGACCCGCCTGGACGTCGACGGCGACACCATCAGGGTCACCCCGCTCCTCAGCTACTAGGCCGGCTCCGGCCGGGCGGCAGCCACTTCCCCGTATACGCCAAAAGGCTTCGGCGCGTGACGCAGGGTCACGGGCCGCAGCCTTCTGTGGTGCGTTTGAGGAGAACCTCAGTCCATGCCGCGGAGGTCCAGGACCAGCTCAGTGTCGCCGTCGGCCTGCAGCACCACCGGGATGCCCCAGTCCTGCTGGTACAGGTGGCAGGCAGCGTGGTCGGGGATCTCGCCGTCGGCCGTTTCGGGGCCGTCGCAGGCCGCTGCGCGCGCCGTAATGTGCAGCACGCCGTCGGGAACGTCGGCGGAGAGCTCCAGCGTCCGCTGCAGCCCCACCGAGGTTCCACCGCCGGCAACCAGCAACTCGGGCGGCGTTGAGGAAATCTTCAGCTGCGTGGGGTCCCCCCAGCGGTCGTCGAGCTTCTGCCCGGTGGGTGCCGTGAACCGAACGGTCAGCTCCAGTGTGCCGGGAGCGACCGGACTCTTGGGCCGGTGCGTCTGCACCGCGCCCTCGTCCACCTGCTGGGCCTCCTTGGGGATGGGCACGTAGATCAGCTGGTGCTTGTTGGCTTCCACCACCACCAGCAGCGGCTCCGAGCCGGCTGTGTGCGTGTGGTCCACAATCACGTCGGAGGGCTCGGACAAACCGCGGGCGAGCGTGGACACCGTCCCGGTGGCGGGGTCGTAACGGCGCACGGCACCGTTGTAGGTGTCGGCGATGGCCACGGATCCGTCCGGCAGAACGGTGACGCCGAGCGGGTGCTGCAGCCGTGCTTCCGCGGCGGGACCGTCGCGGAAGCCGAAGTCGAAAAGGCCTTTGCCGACGGCGGACTCCACGGTGACCGTGCCGGCGTCGTCAATTACCAGTTTGCGCAGCGCGGAGGTCTCCGAGTCGGCCACCCAGATGTTGCCGTCAGCGTCCTCGGCCAGGCCGGACGACTGGGCGAACCAGGCTTCGTGCGCGGCGCCGTCCAGGAGCCCTTCCAGGCCGTTACCGGCAAGAATTGATACGGCTCCGGAGATCGGGTCGAAGCTGAAGATCTGGTGGACGCCGGCCATGGCAACAACCACGGCATTGAGCTTGGCGGACCAGACAACGTCCCACGGCGAGCTCAGGGCAACGTCCAGGGGATGGTCACTGAGGCGTCCGGTGAAGCCAGCCGCATCCTCGTCCACCCGCGCCGGCCCTGTCTCGAGCAGGCGCTGCACGCCGTTGCCGACGAGCGTGCTGACGGTTCCGTCCGTGAGGGACAGCCCGCGCAGGCGGTGGTTGACGGAGTCGGCAATTACGACGTCGTAGCCCGTCTTCGCTGCCACGTCTTCCGGCAGGAGGACCAGGCCCTGCGGTTCGTTGAACTGTGCGGTGGGTTTGACGGAGTCGACGTCGGCGCCGGGGCCGTCGGCATGTCCCTTGGTCCCGGAGCCGTAGGTGCGCAGCACCGTGTGGAAGTCCGTGCCCAGCTCCACCAAGCGGTGGTGGCCGGTGTCGGTGACGAGCCAGGAGCCGGCGTCGGAAGTCCCGGCGTCGGACGCTTTTGCCTCCGGTCCGCCGATGGCGGAGGTGCCCCGGCCGGCCGGGAGGAAGAGTGCCTTTCCGGGGAAGCGCAAGGTGCCCGACGTCGGCTCCGGCGCAACGTACGGGCCGTCGCCGCGGTGCAGGGTGCCCTTGGCCTCATGCTGGGCGATAAGTTCCGGGATCAGCACGGACAGGCCGTCCGCGTGGCCTTCACCGGAAAGGTGCGCCACGATGTAGCCCTCGGGATCGATGACCACCAAGGTGGGCCAGGCGCGGGCGGTGTAGGCCTTCCAGGTCTCCAGTTCGGGGTCGTCCAGGACCGGGTGGTGGATCTCGTAGCGCTCCACGGCGGCGGCGAGGGCAACGGGGTCGGCCTCGTGCTCGAACTTCGGCGAGTGCACGCCCACCGTCACCAGGACGTCCGAGTACTTCTCTTCCAGCGGCCGCAGCTCATCGAGTACGTGCAGGCAGTTGATGCAGCAGAAGGTCCAGAAGTCCAGGAGCACGATCTTGCCGCGCAGGGATTCCAAGTCCAGGGACTTCCCGCCGGTGTTGAGCCAGTTACGGCCAACCAGTTCGGAGGCGCGGACCCGGTGGTGGGTCCGTACGGTTTCGCTCATCAGCGTCCTTCCAGCTTTGAGTTGCGTTCAGCCAGCTTGGCGTCGCGTTCAGCCAACTTGGCAAACATATCGTTGTAAGCAGTGAGATCGGCGTCGTTATTCCTGTCCGCGGCCCGGTCGGTCCTTTTGGACTCCCGCGCATCCGAGCGGGACCACATCACTGCCACGCCGATTGCCACAAGCAGCGTGGGTACTTCGCCGATGCCCCAGGCCACTGCACCGCCCATCTGCTGGTCGAGCAGCGCGGAGGGCCCCCAGGTCCGGCCCAGGTTTCCGAAGTAGTCCGCGGCCAGCAGCCCGGTGCCTCCCATGATCGCCACCCCAAAGAATGCGTGGAAGCCCATGGTGGCCAAGAGCAGCAGCAACCGCATCGGATATGGTGCGCGGCGGGGCAGCGGGTCCGTTCCGATCATGGTCAGGACAAAGATGTAGCCGGTGAGGGCGAAGTGCAGGTTCATGAGCTCGTGGCCCACGTGGTCCCGCATGGCGTAGCCGAACGCGTCGGAGTAGTAGAACAGCACGATTGAACCGGCAAAGTTGGCCGCGGCGAAGAGCGGGTGCGTGACCAGCTGGGAGAACTTGGAGTGCACGAACAGCAGCAGCCATTCGCGCAGCCCCCGCGAGCCGTCAGCGCGGGCCGGCAGGGCGCGCAGCGCGAGCGTTACGGGGGCGCCCAGCACCAGGAAAATCGGGGCCACCATGGTCAGCGCCATGTGATCCACCATATGGGCGGAAAACAGCACTCGCCCGTACACCGACGGCGGACCGGAGGTGACGCAGGTGAGGACCACCAGTCCAATCACCCAGTTGACGCTGCGGAACCAGGACCACTTGTCGCCCCGGCGCAGGACCTTGGCCACGCCGAGGAAGTACGACACCAGGCCGACCGCTGCTACGGCAATCCAGAGCCAGTCCAGACGCCATTCGGTGAGCCAGCGTTCCGGGGTCAGCTCAGGCGGCAGTTCGTAGCCGGAGAGGATGAAGGCCGGGGAGGCGTCAGGAGCGAAGGTGGTGGGTTGTGGCGGGGCGGAACGGCCAAGGGCGACGGCGATTCCCGACGTCGCGCCCATGATCAGCAGTTCCGCGATGACCAATTGCCAGAGCACCCGTCGGGAGGACAGCGCAGCCCCGCCCTTGCGGTTCAGCTGCGGGATGACCCACTGGCGGTGCATCAGGCCGATGGCGCCAAGCATCAGGGTGGCCACGGCCTTGGCGAGCACCATTTGCCCGTAGGCGGATCCAAAGAGGTCGTGCCAGCTGGTGATCCGGATGCTGGCATTGATGACACCGGAGGCAAACACCAGGACAAAGGCGAATCCGGCAAGGGAAGAGAAGCGGCGGAGCGTGGGCTCTGTGATGTCTGCTTTGGAGCCGGCGCTGGTGTTGCCTCCGGTCAGGATGCCGGACAGGACGGCCAACATGATGATGCCGCCCACCCAGGCGGACACGCCCACCAGGTGCAGGGCCAGGGAGTTGATGGCCCCTTCGTGGTCGCTGGAACTCGAGGAATGGCCGATGAGGGCGATGGGCACCATGCCCACCAGTGAAAGCGTCAGCGTCATCGCCAGCCCGGTCAGCGACCTGACCCCGAACAAGGCGGTAGTCACCACGGCCGCCACGATGGTCACGGCGAGCCAGGCGCGGCCGGTTTCGATGTCCGTCATGAAGTAGACCAGTGCGCGGGTGAATTCCGCATCACCGGAGAGCGACTGGCCAGCCACGTCCGAGTAGGTGAGCACCAGCACGGCAATGGCTGACAGCGTCCACGCTGCGCCTGCACCTGCCGCCACGGCCAGCGCACGGGAGAACGCAGGGTGCTCTGCTGTGGCGGTGTCCCTGGACCGGGAAGCGTTGGCATTGCGTGGCAGGATGCCGACGGCGAAAACCAGGCCGCCGATCACCGTGGCCAGTGAGACGTTGTGGATGGCTTTGCTGATGGGCAGCCCCCAGCGAATCAGGGCGCCGGGATCAGAGACCTCGCGCGCGGCAGCCGCTCCGGAGAACAGGAGGGCCGCTGTTAGCCCCAGGAAGAGCGCGGCGAGGCCGGCAAACTGCCACGGCCGGGAAATGCCCGCAGCGCCCGCAGAGACCCCCGTCTTTCCCGGAGTGGGGGAAGGCTGCGGATGGGTGGGGCGGGATTTTGCTGCGGAGGGCACCTATCCATTGTCCGCTACGGGTGCCTGCGCCGCGAATCGACGGCCTGACTGCGGAGCACAACGCAAAGGGAGCGGCAACCCTGAGGTTGCCGCTCCCTTTCAAGCGTTGGACGCCGGATGCTACTTCTTGGAGACAGCAGCCTTCAGCTTGGAGCCCGCGGTCAGCTTGACGCTGTGGCCGGCGGCGATCTGGATGGTCTCGCCGGTCTGCGGGTTGCGGCCCGTACGGGCTGCACGGTCGGTGCGCTCAACTGCGAGCCAGCCCGGGATGGTGATCTTCTCGCCCGCGGCGACAGAGGTCTCGAAAACCTCGAACAGTGCATCGAGCACGGAGTTGACGGCTGCCTGGCTGGTGCCGGCCTTGCCTGCTACCTCTGCAACAAGTTCACTACGGTTCTTAGCCATTTATGTCCTCCTGGACGGTCATGATTTCTGGAGCCTGAACGCGGCATGCGCACAAGCCACTGTTCGAAAACTTACCAGCTTGCCGCGGTCAGGTCCGCAAATTCCGCGTGTTTCCGCCATTTTTTGAGGTAAATCACCGGTTTTGAGGCCTTTTGACCCCTTATTTCGCCATCAGCGGACGGCCGCCGAAGCTCCCGCCTGAGGACCAGCGCGGGACGCTCTCTCACCTTTGGCACTCCCCCTGCCGACGCTCTCTCACCTTTGGCACTCCCCCTGGGGACGCTCTCCCGGTTGTGGCGGGGTTCGACGGCGGTGTGTGGCCCACGTGCCAGGGGCTGGGTGCCGCAGGGGGTGGGAGCGCTTCCGGCACAACACGGCAGGTAATGAGAGAGCGTGGGCAGGAAGGGGTGCCGGATGTGAGAGAGCGTCCCAGGGGGCGGTGGGGGTTTGTGGGTGGGTGGTGGGGTTTTGGTGGTTAACGTGGGAGAGCCCCGACCAGTTGCCTGGTTGGGGCTCTCGACCTGAATGATGTTCCGGCGGTGACCTACTCTCCCACACCCTCCCGGGTGCAGTACCATCGGCGCTGTGGGTCTTAGCTTCCGGGTTCGGAATGGGACCGGGCGTTTCCCCCACGCTATGACCGCCGTAACCCTTTTACCCGGACCCCCGGTGCGGGGGTTGGGAAAATTAGTGGTTACAACATGCTCCTGCCGCTCAGGGCAGGTGTGGTGTTGTTATGTTGTTGTGTTTGTTCCTCAAGCAACGGGTTTGTTGTTTGGGAACCACATAGTGGACGCAAGCAGTCTTGTTTTTCTTTGTACCCTTTCCATGGTGTGAACGTCTTTTGAATCCGTTCACGAAAAGGGTGTGTGGTGTAAGTTATCGGCCTATTAGTACCGGTCAGCTTCACGAGTCGTTAGTCCTCGCTTCCACATCCGGCCTATCAACCCAGTGGTCTGGCTGGGGGCCTCTCACACACAAGGTGTATGGAAATCTCATCTCGAAGCGAGCTTCCCGCTTAGATGCTTTCAGCGGTTATCCCATCCGAACGTAGCTAATCAGCGGTGCACTTGGCAGTACAACTGACACACCAGAGGTTCGTCCGTCCCGGTCCTCTCGTACTAAGGACAGCCCTTCTCAAATTTCCTGCGCGCGCAGCGGATAGGGACCGAACTGTCTCACGACGTTCTAAACCCAGCTCGCGTACCGCTTTAATGGGCGAACAGCCCAACCCTTGGGACCTACTCCAGCCCCAGGATGCGACGAGCCGACATCGAGGTGCCAAACCATGCCGTCGATATGGACTCTTGGGCAAGATCAGCCTGTTATCCCCGAGGTACCTTTTATCCGTTGAGCGACGGCCATTCCACAATGTACCGCCGGATCACTAGTCCCGACTTTCGTCCCTGCTCGAGATGTCTCTCTCACAGTCAAGCTCCCTTGTGCACTTACACTCGACACCTGATTGCCAACCAGGCTGAGGGAACCTTTGGGCGCCTCCGTTACTTTTTAGGAGGCAACCGCCCCAGTTAAACTACCCATCAGGCACTGTCCCTGACCCGGATTACGGGCCGAAGTTAGATGTCCAAAGTGACCAGAGTGGTATTTCAACGATGACTCCACCCGAACTGGCGTCCGGGCTTCAACGTCTCCCACCTATCCTACACAAGCCACTCCGAACACCAATACCAAACTATAGTAAAGGTCTCGGGGTCTTTCCGTCCTGCTGCGCGTAACGAGCATCTTTACTCGTACTGCAATTTCGCCGAGTTTATGGTTGAGACAGCGGGGAAGTCGTTACTCCATTCGTGCAGGTCGGAACTTACCCGACAAGGAATTTCGCTACCTTAGGATGGTTATAGTTACCACCGCCGTTTACTGGGGCTTAAATTCTCAGCTTCGCCTTGCGGCTAACCGGTCCTCTTAACCTTCCAGCACCGGGCAGGAGTCAGTCCGTATACATCGTCTTGCGACTTCGCACGGACCTGTGTTTTTAGTAAACAGTCGCTTCCCCCTGGTCTCTGCGGCCCCGATCCCCTCCGGACAGCAAGTGTCCATCAAGGTTGGGGCCCCCCTTCTCCCGAAGTTACGGGGGCATTTTGCCGAGTTCCTTAACCATAATTCTCTCGATCGCCTTAGTATTCTCTACCTGATCACCTGTGTCGGTTTGGGGTACGGGCGGCTAAAACCTCGCGTCGATGCTTTTCTAGGCAGCATAGGATCACCGAATCCCCCCCTAAAGGGGTCCCGTCAGGTCTCAGGCATCATGAACGGCGGATTTGCCTACCGTTCGCCCTACATCCTTGGACCGGGACAACCATCGCCCGGCTCGGCTACCTTCCTGCGTCACACCTGTTAATACGCTTACCTCCCAGGATCAGGTCCCGCGCTCCACCAAAACCCTCACACCACAAGGGTGATCGGGCAGGTCTCGGGCGGTTAGTATCCCCTGTTCAGCATGGGCGGTTTTTCGCCGGTACGGGAATATCAACCCGTTGTCCATCGACTACGCCTGTCGGCCTCGCCTTAGGTCCCGACTTACCCAGGGCAGATTAGCTTGACCCTGGAACCCTTGATCATTCGGCGGACGGGTTTCTCACCCGTCTTTCGCTACTCATGCCTGCATTCTCACTCGTGTAGGCTCCACCGCTGGTTTACACCGCGACTTCACTGCCCACACGACGCTCCCCTACCCATCCACACTCCTGAACCAACCCCACAAGGGAGCGGCTTGGATAAAATGTGAATGCCACAACTTCGGCGGTGTACTTGAGCCCCGCTACATTGTCGGCGCGGAATCACTTGACCAGTGAGCTATTACGCACTCTTTTAAGGATGGCTGCTTCTAAGCCAACCTCCTGGTTGTCTTCGCAACTCCACATCCTTTCCCACTTAGCACACGCTTAGGGGCCTTAGTTGGTGGTCTGGGCTGTTTCCCTCTCGACTATGAAGCTTATCCCCCACAGTCTCACTGCTGCGCTCTCACTTACCGGCATTCGGAGTTTGGCTGACGTCAGTAACCTTGTAGGGCCCATTAGCCATCCAGTAGCTCTACCTCCGGTAAGAAACACGCAACGCTGCACCTAAATGCATTTCGGGGAGAACCAGCTATCACGAAGTTTGATTGGCCTTTCACCCCTACCCACAGCTCATCCCCTCCATTTTCAACTGAAGTGGGTTCGGTCCTCCACGACGTCTTACCGTCGCTTCAACCTGGCCATGGGTAGATCACTTCGCTTCGGGTCTAGATCACGCCACTGCAACGCCCTATTCAGACTCGCTTTCGCTACGGCTTCCCCACACGGGTTAACCTCGCGACGTAACACTAACTCGCAGGCTCATTCTTCAAAAGGCACGCCGTCACCAGAATCAGACTGGCTCCGACGGATTGTAAGCACACGGTTTCAGGTACTGTTTCACTCCCCTCCCGGGGTACTTTTCACCTTTCCCTCACGGTACTGGTCCGCTATCGGTCATTAGGGAGTATTTAGGCTTATCAGGTGGTCCTGACAGATTCACACGGGATTTCTCGGGCCCCGTGCTACTTGGGATACTCTCCAGGCGGTACACAACATTACGGTTACGGGGCTCACACCCTCTCTGGCCGGCCTTTCAAGACCGTTCACCTATGCCTGCACATCACACCTCACCAGTCCGGCAGAACTGATACGGAAAGTCCCACAACCCCGACCATGCAACGCCCGCCGGCTATCACACATGGAACGGTTTAGCCTGATCCGCGTTCGCTCGCCACTACTAACGGAATCACTATTGTTTTCTCTTCCTGCGGGTACTGAGATGTTTCACTTCCCCGCGTTCCCTCCACGCACCCTATGTGTTCAGATGCGGGTCACCAGGCAACTCGCGTCCCTGGCGGGGTTTCCCCATTCGGACACCCTGGGATCACAGTCCGGTTATCGACTCCCCCAGGCTTATCGCAGATTCCTACGTCCTTCTTCGGCTCCTAATGCCAAGGCATCCACCGTGTGCTCTTAAAAACTTGACCACAAAAGATCAAAAACGCTAATTTTCGAGAGAACCACAGAAACCACCGCTCCATCCCGAAAGACAGAACAACAGATCCAGGTTCATATTCTTGGAAATTGCTTCTTATAAAAGATGCTCGCGTCCACTATGTAGTTCTCAAACAACAACCCCGTACCACACACCCCACACACACAAACATGCATGATCGGTGCAGCCAGGAAACCAGAAACAAACAAACCCACACCACAACCGCATCCCCCGCAAAGGAAACCCGGCCACGCCATGGCCCTGTTGCCTCAGGACCCAACAGTGTGCCAAACACTAAACCGGAACCCCTCCCCCCGAACCCTTCCAGGACACCCTCCACACGTGAAGAACATCCGTACTAAGTCAGGAAAAAGAACCACCGGCCGCTATTTGCTGATATTCCACCCGTGAGCACCCGCCGCAGAACTTACGTCTGCGCAACGGGCGTACTCCTGACAACACCACCACACCCGCATACACGGGGCAGGGTTGTTGTAGGTGCTCCTTAGAAAGGAGGTGATCCAGCCGCACCTTCCGGTACGGCTACCTTGTTACGACTTAGTCCCAATCGCCAGTCCCACCTTCGACAGCTCCCTCCCACAAGGGGTTAGGCCACCGGCTTCGGGTGTTACCAACTTTCGTGACTTGACGGGCGGTGTGTACAAGGCCCGGGAACGTATTCACCGCAGCGTTGCTGATCTGCGATTACTAGCGACTCCGACTTCATGGGGTCGAGTTGCAGACCCCAATCCGAACTGAGACCGGCTTTTTGGGATTAGCTCCACCTCACAGTATCGCAACCCTTTGTACCGGCCATTGTAGCATGCGTGAAGCCCAAGACATAAGGGGCATGATGATTTGACGTCGTCCCCACCTTCCTCCGAGTTGACCCCGGCAGTCTCCCATGAGTCCCCGCCATTACGCGCTGGCAACATGGAACGAGGGTTGCGCTCGTTGCGGGACTTAACCCAACATCTCACGACACGAGCTGACGACAACCATGCACCACCTGTGAACCGGCCCCAAAGGGGAAGGACTGTTTCCAGCCCGGTCCGGCCCATGTCAAGCCTTGGTAAGGTTCTTCGCGTTGCATCGAATTAATCCGCATGCTCCGCCGCTTGTGCGGGCCCCCGTCAATTCCTTTGAGTTTTAGCCTTGCGGCCGTACTCCCCAGGCGGGGCACTTAATGCGTTAGCTACGGCGCGGAAAACGTGGAATGTCCCCCACACCTAGTGCCCAACGTTTACGGCATGGACTACCAGGGTATCTAATCCTGTTCGCTCCCCATGCTTTCGCTCCTCAGCGTCAGTTAATGCCCAGAGACCTGCCTTCGCCATCGGTGTTCCTCCTGATATCTGCGCATTTCACCGCTACACCAGGAATTCCAGTCTCCCCTACATCACTCTAGTCTGCCCGTACCCACCGCAGATCCGGAGTTGAGCCCCGGACTTTCACGGCAGACGCGACAAACCGCCTACGAGCTCTTTACGCCCAATAATTCCGGATAACGCTTGCGCCCTACGTATTACCGCGGCTGCTGGCACGTAGTTAGCCGGCGCTTCTTCTGCAGGTACCGTCACTTTCGCTTCTTCCCTACTGAAAGAGGTTTACAACCCGAAGGCCGTCATCCCTCACGCGGCGTCGCTGCATCAGGCTTTCGCCCATTGTGCAATATTCCCCACTGCTGCCTCCCGTAGGAGTCTGGGCCGTGTCTCAGTCCCAGTGTGGCCGGTCACCCTCTCAGGCCGGCTACCCGTCGTCGCCTTGGTGAGCCATTACCTCACCAACAAGCTGATAGGCCGCGAGTCCATCCAAAACCACAAAAAGCTTTCCACCCCCCACCATGCGATGAGGAGTCATATCCGGTATTAGACCCAGTTTCCCAGGCTTATCCCAGAGTTAAGGGCAGGTTACTCACGTGTTACTCACCCGTTCGCCACTAATCCCCCAGCAAGCTGGGATCATCGTTCGACTTGCATGTGTTAAGCACGCCGCCAGCGTTCATCCTGAGCCAGGATCAAACTCTCCGTTGAAGTAAAACAAAAACAGACACAACCACCACCCCCGGGAAAACGGAAGAAAGCGGCTGCACAAAATTTGAAACCAGCTGTAAAAACCAGACCACACCACGGGGTGGCATAATCCAGTCAATTCAACCAATCCATAAAATAAATTGGTATCAACAAACTTGGCACACTATTGAGTTCTCAAACAACAGACACACCCGGCACCACCACAACCACACGGTCAAGGATCGCTCCGGAGCAACTTCCCAAACTTACCCGATCCCGCAACACAATGCAAACCGGCATTCCGCCAGCCACAAGCACCACAGGAAGGATCCCCACCCGATATCCGCACGCCATAACAGCGCCGTTTTCCAGGCCATTCAGAAGGGGGTCGGTCGCAATCTCTCCGCATCAGCGGCGGCGACTCGAATTACTTTACACGCCCACAGCACCCCACACAAATCCACCCCCACACAGCAAGAACCCAACCAAAAACCCCGGAATGACAAGGATTTCCGGCCGGTTCCGCTGCTTCTGGGCGTTCCGCGGCACGCTACAACTCTATGTGGACTGAGTCACACCAAAGACGAACGAGAAGTCGGCTTCCCGCGGCGCCAGCCGGTAGCCTTCCAGCACCCCCGGACCGCAGGCCGCAGTTCCGACTCCGAGTACGGCGTGATCGAGGTACACGTAGGTGCGGCCGTCCGGAATAAGGTCCGGGCGATGGGTGGCGGCTTCCAGTGCCGCCAGGCTGTAGGGGCGCACGGTGAGTGCGAACGGCTCGCCGCCGATGGTAAGCCGGCCGGCGTCGAGCTCCAACGCTGCCGAGTACACGCCGGAACGGGCGCCCGATTCCTGGGGCCGGACGTACTCCACGTCCAGGTCCTTCAAGGGCAGGTCGTACCAGCCAAGCCTGGTGCCCTGGCCTGTATCCGGGTAACTGTGGTGCGGCCCCTGGCCGAACCACTCCACGGACTTGGTGGCCGAACCCATCACGAGTTCCACTCCTATGCGCGCCCACGGCACTGGCCAGCCGGCGTTGACCCACGAACCGTCGGGTGTGACCGTTGTCCGCACGCTGACACTGGAGCCGTCACTGGTCCAGGCGTATTCGGCCAGCACCCCGAATTGCTTACCGGCGGCTGCAACCCGCGTCCGCACCACCAGCTCGTCCCCGCCGCCTGCCGCGGGCCGGGAGGAAATGCCGACAAGCCGGGCGTGCATCCGGTTGAGTCCCGCATCCAGCCACTGTGTGGCTACTGGGCGGGGATCCGGGCTACCCCACTCCGCCCCAAGATCATTATCCGTGGGTGCACGCCACAGCAGGAGTCGAAGCCCCTCGACTGCAGTGTCGCCCAGCCGAACAAGCGAACCCGTCGCGCGATCGAAGGCAGCCGGCCCCAGGCGAAGGAGGCCACCGTCCACCTGAACGGCGGAAGTTGCCGCCGGCACCGGAGCCACCCGCACATTGGCAGACTTCTGGCCCCACGCAACTTCGTGGCCCGCGTCCGCCCAGGCGGCGTCTTCCTTGAGAACTGCCCTGACCGTCAGCACGGCAGGAGCCAGCCCCGCTCGTTCCAGCAGCCCGGCCGGCAACCGGAGGTCGGCTGATTCGTGCGGCGCCACAGGCGCAACGTCAACCGGACCGCCGTCGACCGTGACGCCGTCGGCCTCCACAGAGTAGCGGAACTCCAGCCCCGATGTGTCGGCGAAATCGAAGCGGTTCGTGAGCGAGAACCCGGACCAGTCCGCCGCCACGTCAATGGTTAGCGGCTCGATGACCTTCTTGAAATCCAGCAGGCCCGGGCGCGGCACCCGGTTGGCATCCACCAGGCCGTCAGTGACGAAGTTTCCGTCGTGGACTTCCTCGCCGAAGTCGCCGCCATAGACGAAGTATTCCTGCCCGTCAGGAGCCGTTCGGGTGATGCCATGCTCCAGCCACTCCCACACAAAGCCGCCCATCAGCCGCGGGTGCCGGTGAAAAAGTTCCTGGTATTCGGACATGCCCCCCGGGCCGTTGCCCATGGCGTGAACGTACTCGCACAGGACGAACGGCATGGCGCGCCGCCGCGCGTCAAGGTCCGCGTCATCCAAAGGAGGTTCCACGCCACGGCCGATCAGCTCCGTTTCCGCCTGGCTTGCATACATCCGCGAATATACGTCCACGTAGGCGGAGCTCCAGTCGCCCTCGTAATGGATGGGCCTGGAGGGGTCGCGGAGTTTGGTCCAGCTGGACATCGCTGCAAGGTTTTCGCCCGTGCCGGCCTCGTTGCCCAGGGACCACATAACCACCGACGCGTGATTCTTGTCGCGCTCCACGGTCCGGGACATTCGGTCCACGAGGGCCTGCTGCCACTGCGGATCGGCACTGGGATTCTGCTGCCAGCCGCCTTGTTCGAAGCCATGCGTTTCGAGGTCGCATTCAAGGACCACGTAGAAGCCAAGTTGGTCCGCCAGCGCCAGGAAGTCCGGGTGCGGCGGGTAGTGCGAGGTCCGGATGGCGTTGATGTTGTGCTGCTTCATCAGCCGCAGTTCGCTTTCCATGACCTCCCTGGGCACCACGCGGCCCAGCTTGGGATGGTGTTCGTGGCGGTTGACGCCTCGGAGCAGGATCCGCTGGCCGTTCACCTTGAACTGGGCATCCTCGATACTGATGGTGCGGAAGCCGAGCTGCACCGAGGCGGTCTCCCCCGTGGTGCTGACAGTGGCGTCGTACAGCCGCGGCAATTCTGCCGACCACGGCTCGATGCCCGGGAGCCGACGCTCCTCCCCGGCGGGCACTTCCAGCCCCAGTTCAGGGATGCGCACGACGGCGGCAGCCGGCTGCCCTGCCCGGCTCGCCTCTACGCGGAGGATGCCTTCGCCGCTGCGATGGTCATAGTCAGCGTGGACGAAGACGTCGTCGAGCCCCTCCGACGGCCGCGCCTGCAGCGTCACATCCCGGAAGATGCCGGGCAGCCACCACATGTCCTGGTCTTCCACATAGCTGGCTGCCGAGAACTGCGCCACTTGGACTGCAAGCACGTTCCGTCCCGGTACCAGCACACCCGTGGCATCGAATTCGTGGGCGAGCCGGCTGCCGCGTGTGGTGCCAAGCAAGGTGCCGTTCAGCCATACAGTTCCGGCCGATTCTATGCCGTCGAAGCGGATCAAGGCTGACGGGAAGTACTCCGGGCCCGCCTCAAACTCGACGAAGAGATCGCCGACGGGATTGGCGTCAGGAACATGCGGCGGTTCCACGGCGAAGGGGAACTGAACGTTCGTGTACCAGGGCGTTCCGTGGCCGTGCATGGGCCAGCTGGACGGTACCGGGAGGTCGCCGAAATCCGGACGATCGCCGCCCGACTGCCAGCCGTCCTGTGGCGCCTGCCGGATGCCCGCGTGAAGCCTGAACTTCCACACACCGTTCAGCGGCAGACGCGGGGCATCACTCACAAGGTAGGCCCGTGCCGGCGTCGTGCCCTGTGGCGGGGCTACGGAAGCGAGTGCGGCCACCTGCTCGGCGGCGACGTCGAGGATCCGCTCCGGGGCGTGCACCGCCTGCCTGACCGCTGCCTCGGACCCGGGTCCAGCGCCGCGGCCCGCAGCGGAGGAGAGGCTGGATGTTGTGGGCTCAACGGGCATGGTGGTCCTCGGGTCTGGTGTTGGCTCCGGTCATCGCACATGGCGCGCGACTGCGACCGACTGACAATCGTGAACGTTCACGTTCTTACCGATCGTACGCGAATGCAGCGTGGTTGAAAAGGGTCCACAGGGTCCCGGCAATTCCACCGCCGTCGATCACAAACTCCGAGCCCGGCACTGAGGCGGATTCGTCAGAGGCCAGGTACCGGACCAGTTCGGCACGCCGCCGCGGCGGCAGTAGTGTGTCGTCAGGTGCTTTCCCGGAGGACCAGCCGATGTTTCAAGGTTGTCCGTGATGACTGTGATCCCGGAGTGACCGCCCCCGAGAGCAACCCAACCAGAAGTTCGACGGCGGCCCTTCCGACCTCGCGGAGGTCCAGCGCCATAGTGCTGAGCTGGGGACTTAGCAGCTCGCCGAGCGGGATACCGTCCATGCCGATGACCGCACAGTCCTCGGGCACCCTGAGCCCTGAACCTGAAAGTGCCTTCAATACGCCGGCGGCCATCAAATCGTTGAATGCCAGGATCCCGTCGGTCTCCGGATGTTCCCGAAGAAATGCAGCTGCTGCCTCCCTGGCTGCCTCCGCTGTCTCTTCGGCAACTATGAGGGACCACGACGCCCCGAGTTCGTCCAGGCGTCCAGCCACAGCTTTCCCGCGGACAGTGCACGGGACAGGTTCGTCACTCTCAGAGGCTGACCCCGCCTCGAGGTAGGCGATGTGCTGGCGCTTCGAATCCATCAGCTGAGCGACAGCAACCTTCGCCGCATGCTGGTAATCGAAGTTGATGCTACCGGCTGCACCTCCGGGATTTTCGTCCAGGACAATCAGCGGACGACGGCCCAGAACGGTCTGGGCTTGGTCGGCGTAACCGCCAAGGTAGCCGATCACCGCGTCCACCTGTGGCGCCAGATGCTCTACGGCATCCAGACCGCTGCGGCCGCCATGACCGTAGTCGTCTACCACCACGTGCCATCCTCGGAGCGTGGCCAATTCCACGACGCTTGAGGCAAACGCCGGGAAATAGGGGTTGGTGAGATCAGGGATCGCCAAGCCAACTGAGGTCCTTGCTCCCTGGACGAGGCCCTTAGCGAAACGGCTCGGGGTGTAACCGAGCTCCTGCGCCAACTTCTGCACCCGCAGGCGAGTAGATTCCTTGATCCCAGGCATGTCATTCATCGCCCGGGTAACTGTTTGGCGCGAAACCCCGGCAGCCGCGGCCACGTCAAGGATGGTGGCCGGCTTGGCCGGGTAACCGGACGGTTTGTGGCTCATGAAGTGTAAGTCTAGGGGCGGCGGTGCGGGAGCGGCCGGCAAAGGGGTTTTGGTGGTTAACGTGGGAGAGCCCCGACCAGTTGCCTGGTTGGGGCTCTCGACCTGAATGATGTTCCGGCGGTGACCTACTCTCCCACACCCTCCCGGGTGCAGTACCATCGGCGCTGTGGGTCTTAGCTTCCGGGTTCGGAATGGGACCGGGCGTTTCCCCCACGCTATGACCGCCGTAACCCTTTTACCCGGACCCCCGGTGCGGGGGTTGGGAAAATTAGTGGTTACAACATGCTCCTGCCGCTCAGGGCAGGTGTGGTGTTGTTATGTTGTTGTGTTTGTTCCTCAAGCAACGGGTTTGTTGTTTGGGAACCACATAGTGGACGCAAGCAGTCTTGTTTTTTCTTTGTACCCTTTCCATGGTGTGAACGTCTTTTGAATCCGTTCACGAAAAGGGTGTGTGGTGTAAGTTATCGGCCTATTAGTACCGGTCAGCTTCACGAGTCGTTAGTCCTCGCTTCCACATCCGGCCTATCAACCCAGTGGTCTGGCTGGGGGCCTCTCACACACAAGGTGTATGGAAATCTCATCTCGAAGCGAGCTTCCCGCTTAGATGCTTTCAGCGGTTATCCCATCCGAACGTAGCTAATCAGCGGTGCACTTGGCAGTACAACTGACACACCAGAGGTTCGTCCGTCCCGGTCCTCTCGTACTAAGGACAGCCCTTCTCAAATTTCCTGCGCGCGCAGCGGATAGGGACCGAACTGTCTCACGACGTTCTAAACCCAGCTCGCGTACCGCTTTAATGGGCGAACAGCCCAACCCTTGGGACCTACTCCAGCCCCAGGATGCGACGAGCCGACATCGAGGTGCCAAACCATGCCGTCGATATGGACTCTTGGGCAAGATCAGCCTGTTATCCCCGAGGTACCTTTTATCCGTTGAGCGACGGCCATTCCACAATGTACCGCCGGATCACTAGTCCCGACTTTCGTCCCTGCTCGAGATGTCTCTCTCACAGTCAAGCTCCCTTGTGCACTTACACTCGACACCTGATTGCCAACCAGGCTGAGGGAACCTTTGGGCGCCTCCGTTACTTTTTAGGAGGCAACCGCCCCAGTTAAACTACCCATCAGGCACTGTCCCTGACCCGGATTACGGGCCGAAGTTAGATGTCCAAAGTGACCAGAGTGGTATTTCAACGATGACTCCACCCGAACTGGCGTCCGGGCTTCAACGTCTCCCACCTATCCTACACAAGCCACTCCGAACACCAATACCAAACTATAGTAAAGGTCTCGGGGTCTTTCCGTCCTGCTGCGCGTAACGAGCATCTTTACTCGTACTGCAATTTCGCCGAGTTTATGGTTGAGACAGCGGGGAAGTCGTTACTCCATTCGTGCAGGTCGGAACTTACCCGACAAGGAATTTCGCTACCTTAGGATGGTTATAGTTACCACCGCCGTTTACTGGGGCTTAAATTCTCAGCTTCGCCTTGCGGCTAACCGGTCCTCTTAACCTTCCAGCACCGGGCAGGAGTCAGTCCGTATACATCGTCTTGCGACTTCGCACGGACCTGTGTTTTTAGTAAACAGTCGCTTCCCCCTGGTCTCTGCGGCCCCGATCCCCTCCGGACAGCAAGTGTCCATCAAGGTTGGGGCCCCCCTTCTCCCGAAGTTACGGGGGCATTTTGCCGAGTTCCTTAACCATAATTCTCTCGATCGCCTTAGTATTCTCTACCTGATCACCTGTGTCGGTTTGGGGTACGGGCGGCTAAAACCTCGCGTCGATGCTTTTCTAGGCAGCATAGGATCACCGAATCCCCCCCTAAAGGGGTCCCGTCAGGTCTCAGGCATCATGAACGGCGGATTTGCCTACCGTTCGCCCTACATCCTTGGACCGGGACAACCATCGCCCGGCTCGGCTACCTTCCTGCGTCACACCTGTTAATACGCTTACCTCCCAGGATCAGGTCCCGCGCTCCACCAAAACCCTCACACCACAAGGGTGATCGGGCAGGTCTCGGGCGGTTAGTATCCCCTGTTCAGCATGGGCGGTTTTTCGCCGGTACGGGAATATCAACCCGTTGTCCATCGACTACGCCTGTCGGCCTCGCCTTAGGTCCCGACTTACCCAGGGCAGATTAGCTTGACCCTGGAACCCTTGATCATTCGGCGGACGGGTTTCTCACCCGTCTTTCGCTACTCATGCCTGCATTCTCACTCGTGTAGGCTCCACCGCTGGTTTACACCGCGACTTCACTGCCCACACGACGCTCCCCTACCCATCCACACTCCTGAACCAACCCCACAAAGGAGGCGGCTTGGATAAAATGTGAATGCCACAACTTCGGCGGTGTACTTGAGCCCCGCTACATTGTCGGCGCGGAATCACTTGACCAGTGAGCTATTACGCACTCTTTTAAGGATGGCTGCTTCTAAGCCAACCTCCTGGTTGTCTTCGCAACTCCACATCCTTTCCCACTTAGCACACGCTTAGGGGCCTTAGTTGGTGGTCTGGGCTGTTTCCCTCTCGACTATGAAGCTTATCCCCCACAGTCTCACTGCTGCGCTCTCACTTACCGGCATTCGGAGTTTGGCTGACGTCAGTAACCTTGTAGGGCCCATTAGCCATCCAGTAGCTCTACCTCCGGTAAGAAACACGCAACGCTGCACCTAAATGCATTTCGGGGAGAACCAGCTATCACGAAGTTTGATTGGCCTTTCACCCCTACCCACAGCTCATCCCCTCCATTTTCAACTGAAGTGGGTTCGGTCCTCCACGACGTCTTACCGTCGCTTCAACCTGGCCATGGGTAGATCACTTCGCTTCGGGTCTAGATCACGCCACTGCAACGCCCTATTCAGACTCGCTTTCGCTACGGCTTCCCCACACGGGTTAACCTCGCGACGTAACACTAACTCGCAGGCTCATTCTTCAAAAGGCACGCCGTCACCAGAATCAGACTGGCTCCGACGGATTGTAAGCACACGGTTTCAGGTACTGTTTCACTCCCCTCCCGGGGTACTTTTCACCTTTCCCTCACGGTACTGGTCCGCTATCGGTCATTAGGGAGTATTTAGGCTTATCAGGTGGTCCTGACAGATTCACACGGGATTTCTCGGGCCCCGTGCTACTTGGGATACTCTCCAGGCGGTACACAACATTACGGTTACGGGGCTCACACCCTCTCTGGCCGGCCTTTCAAGACCGTTCACCTATGCCTGCACATCACACCTCACCAGTCCGGCAGAACTGATACGGAAAGTCCCACAACCCCGACCATGCAACGCCCGCCGGCTATCACACATGGAACGGTTTAGCCTGATCCGCGTTCGCTCGCCACTACTAACGGAATCACTATTGTTTTCTCTTCCTGCGGGTACTGAGATGTTTCACTTCCCCGCGTTCCCTCCACGCACCCTATGTGTTCAGATGCGGGTCACCAGGCAACTCGCGTCCCTGGCGGGGTTTCCCCATTCGGACACCCTGGGATCACAGTCCGGTTATCGACTCCCCCAGGCTTATCGCAGATTCCTACGTCCTTCTTCGGCTCCTAATGCCAAGGCATCCACCGTGTGCTCTTAAAAACTTGACCACAAAAGATCAAAAACGCTAATTTTCGAGAGAACCACAGAAACCACCGCTCCATCCCGAAAGACAGAACAACAGATCCAGGTTCATATTCTTGGAAATTGCTTCTTATAAAAGATGCTCGCGTCCACTATGTAGTTCTCAAACAACAACCCCGTACCACACACCCCACACACACAAACATGCATGATCGGTGCAGCCAGGAAACCAGAAACAAACAAACCCACACCACAACCGCATCCCCCGCAAAGGAAACCCGGCCACGCCATGGCCCTGTTGCCTCAGGACCCAACAGTGTGCCAAACACTAAACCGGAACCCCTCCCCCCGAACCCTTCCAGGACACCCTCCACACGTGAAGAACATCCGTACTAAGTCAGGAAAAAGAACCACCGGCCGCTATTTGCTGATATTCCACCCGTGAGCACCCGCCGCAGAACTTACGTCTGCGCAACGGGCGTACTCCTGACAACACCACCACACCCGCATACACGGGGCAGGGTTGTTGTAGGTGCTCCTTAGAAAGGAGGTGATCCAGCCGCACCTTCCGGTACGGCTACCTTGTTACGACTTAGTCCCAATCGCCAGTCCCACCTTCGACAGCTCCCTCCCACAAGGGGTTAGGCCACCGGCTTCGGGTGTTACCAACTTTCGTGACTTGACGGGCGGTGTGTACAAGGCCCGGGAACGTATTCACCGCAGCGTTGCTGATCTGCGATTACTAGCGACTCCGACTTCATGGGGTCGAGTTGCAGACCCCAATCCGAACTGAGACCGGCTTTTTGGGATTAGCTCCACCTCACAGTATCGCAACCCTTTGTACCGGCCATTGTAGCATGC
The DNA here is from genome assembly GCF_017833075.1 of Arthrobacter sp. PvP103. Taxonomy (NCBI): domain Bacteria; kingdom Bacillati; phylum Actinomycetota; class Actinomycetes; order Micrococcales; family Micrococcaceae; genus Arthrobacter; species Arthrobacter sp. PvP103. Next base: position 2,175,876 of record NZ_JAFIBQ010000001.1, read on the forward strand.
GTGAAGCCCAAGACATAAGGGGCATGATGATTTGACGTCGTCCCCACCTTCCTCCGAGTTGACCCCGGCAGTCTCCCATGAGTCCCCGCCATTACGCGCTGGCAACATGGAACGAGGGTTGCGCTCGTTGCGGGACTTAACCCAACATCTCACGACACGAGCTGACGACAACCATGCACCACCTGTGAACCGGCCCCAAAGGGGAAGGACTGTTTCCAGCCCGGTCCGGCCCATGTCAAGCCTTGGTAAGGTTCTTCGCGTTGCATCGAATTAATCCGCATGCTCCGCCGCTTGTGCGGGCCCCCGTCAATTCCTTTGAGTTTTAGCCTTGCGGCCGTACTCCCCAGGCGGGGCACTTAATGCGTTAGCTACGGCGCGGAAAACGTGGAATGTCCCCCACACCTAGTGCCCAACGTTTACGGCATGGACTACCAGGGTATCTAATCCTGTTCGCTCCCCATGCTTTCGCTCCTCAGCGTCAGTTAATGCCCAGAGACCTGCCTTCGCCATCGGTGTTCCTCCTGATATCTGCGCATTTCACCGCTACACCAGGAATTCCAGTCTCCCCTACATCACTCTAGTCTGCCCGTACCCACCGCAGATCCGGAGTTGAGCCCCGGACTTTCACGGCAGACGCGACAAACCGCCTACGAGCTCTTTACGCCCAATAATTCCGGATAACGCTTGCGCCCTACGTATTACCGCGGCTGCTGGCACGTAGTTAGCCGGCGCTTCTTCTGCAGGTACCGTCACTTTCGCTTCTTCCCTACTGAAAGAGGTTTACAACCCGAAGGCCGTCATCCCTCACGCGGCGTCGCTGCATCAGGCTTTCGCCCATTGTGCAATATTCCCCACTGCTGCCTCCCGTAGGAGTCTGGGCCGTGTCTCAGTCCCAGTGTGGCCGGTCACCCTCTCAGGCCGGCTACCCGTCGTCGCCTTGGTGAGCCATTACCTCACCAACAAGCTGATAGGCCGCGAGTCCATCCAAAACCACAAAAAGCTTTCCACCCCCCACCATGCGATGAGGAGTCATATCCGGTATTAGACCCAGTTTCCCAGGCTTATCCCAGAGTTAAGGGCAGGTTACTCACGTGTTACTCACCCGTTCGCCACTAATCCCCCAGCAAGCTGGGATCATCGTTCGACTTGCATGTGTTAAGCACGCCGCCAGCGTTCATCCTGAGCCAGGATCAAACTCTCCGTTGAAGTAAAACAAAAACAGACACAACCACCACCCCCGGGAAAACGGAAGAAAGCGGCTGCACAAAATTTGAAACCAGCTGTAAAAACCAGACCACACCACGGGGTGGCATAATCCAGTCAATTCAACCAATCCATAAAATAAATTGGTATCAACAAACTTGGCACACTATTGAGTTCTCAAACAACAGACACACCCGGCACCACCACAACCACACGGTCAAGGATCGCTCCGGAGCAACTTCCCAAACTTACCCGATCCTGAGACTCAAAGCAAATCAACGTTTCCGCGATCCGCCGGTCATCGAGACCATCCCCGCCCTCAAGCAGCACGCCAAGTGACGAACCGTTTTTCAGGCTGTTTAGAAGGGGTTTTGGCCACCTTCGGCAACCGGCTTCTCGCCGGCCCCCTCTCGGCGACTTAGAAAACAATACACCTACTTTGGTCCCACCGCAAACCCTCCCCACGCGGGGTGCTGAACCGCGCCAATCCGCGGCGGAAGGGGCCGCGAGGGCGCTCCCAGGGACATCGTCGTCGTACCTGGTTTGTGTGTGCTGCATCACCGTATCTGACCGCCCGCACTCGAGGGCGGGTTAAACGCAAGAAGGGCCGGCAACCGTGAGGTTGCCGGCCCTTCTTAGACCACTGGAATCAGCTGTGCTGAATTACCAGGAAGACTTGGTGATGCCCGGAAGCTCACCGCGGTGCGCCATGTCGCGGAAGCGAACACGGGAGATACCGAACTTCTGGAAGGTACCGCGGGGGCGTCCATCGATGATGTCGCGGTTACGCAGACGTACCGGGGAGGCGTTGCGGGGCAGCTTCTGCAGGCCGAGGCGTGCAGCTTCGCGTGCTTCGTCGGTCGACGCGGGGTCAACCAGGGCCTTCTTCAGTTCGAGGCGCTTTGCGGCATAGCGCTCGACGATGACTTTACGCTGTTCGTTCTTAGCGATCATTGACTTCTTAGCCATAGTGCTTAGCGCTCCTCTCGGAATTCGACGTGCTTACGGATGCGGGGGTCATACTTCTTCAGAACCATGCGGTCCGGGTCGTTACGACGGTTCTTGCGCGTGACGTAGGTGTAACCCGTGCCAGCGGTCGACTTGAGCTTGATGATCGGACGTACGTCCTTGTCCTTAGCCACTAGAGCTTCACTCCTCGTGCCAGGATGGCGGCTACGACTACGTCGATGCCGCGCACGTCGATGGTCTTGATGCCACGTGCAGAGACCTGCAGGGTGACATTACGGCGCAGGGACGGAACCCAGTAGCGCTTCTTCTGAATGTTCGGGTCGAACCGGCGCTTGTTGCGGCGGTGCGAGTGCGAAATGCTGTGTCCAAAGCCCGGCTCGGCTCCGGTCACCTGGCAGTGTGCTGCCATGACGACTCTCCTCGTGAAATAAATGAAACGGTCCGCAGCGTTCCGCGTCCCGTGCGACAGGTGGCGTCCGCATCCAGCTTTCACATATTCGGCGGTCCGCAGGCGTGGACAGTCGGCAAGAGCCGGCTGTTTTCCGCACTACGGGCGAACATGGTTGGCCACGAGTACCGGGCAGCGGAATCCACTGCGAAGTACCGGGATGCTGGGCGAATACAGGAGTGCACGCAACTTGAGCCCCTAACTACCGGCCTTGAGGACTGTCGATATTGAGGACAGATCCCGCCAACCGGAGCAATTGCACACGCTCCGCGCCACCTAGCGCCTACCAAGTCTACGAGCTTGACTAATTAAAGGCCAATCGGGTAACCGTCGTTGCCCGCCCCCGGGTGTATAAGGCCGCCAGCCTCACCGTTCCCAAGTCACATCGGCGCCGCAGTCTTTTCACAGCAGAATGAAAGGATCCGGCCGCAATGTTGAAGCATGAACACACAACTCCTGCCGGCTTTGCCCGCCGGGCCCAACGGCTCCCGCAAGGGGCGGGGAACTTTCACGGCCATGCACCGCCGTCGCCTGTTCCGCGCCGACCTGCTGACAACGGCGGCCTGGGCATCCGTTGCAGCCGCCGTGGCACTGTGGCTGGCCGACGGCGGCACGACAGGATTCTCGACACCCGCCGGATCCTTCACTGCTTTGGGCATTGTGGCCGGGCTGGCCGGCATGGACCTGGTCCTCCTGATGCTGCTGCTGGCGGCCCGGATTCCTCTCATCGACCAGTCCGTCGGCCACGACCGCGCCCTGGAATTCCACCGGAAGCTCGGGAAGCCGTCGCTCTACCTCCTGCTGGGGCACGGGATCCTGATCGCCATCGGCTACGGAATGGCCGAAGGGCTTGATCCCGTCAGCGAAGCCGTGTCCCTCTGGGTGCTGGTGCCGGACATGTGGCTGGCCTTTATTTCCATGGCGCTGTTCATCGCCGTTGTGGTGACGTCCCTGGTGGCTGTCCGCAGGCGCTTTCCTTACGAGTTCTGGTACGCGGTGCACCTGCTGACCTACGCCGCCGTCGCAACGTCGCTGCCCCACCAGTTCAGCGTAGGCGGACTGTTCGCCGAGGGCACCTGGCAGCGCTGGTACTGGCTGGCCGTATGCATCGCAACCGGCGCCGCGCTCCTGCACTACCGCGTCCTTGAGCCCGTCGTTGCCACGTTCCGGCATCAGCTCACCGTCAGCCGCGTGGTGCAGGTGGCACCCGGAGTGGTCAGCATTGAGATGCACGGGCTGCACCTTGACGAACTGGCCGGAACCGGAGGCAGGTTCTTCATCTGGAGGTTCCTGGCCCCGGGCCTGTGGTGGCACCCTCATCCGTTCAGCCTCTCCGCCGAGCCGTTGCAGTTCGATTCCTCAGGGCGCGGCTTGCTGCGGATCACCGTCCGCAATCTTGGACGCGGATCTGCCCAGCTCGCCGCCGTGAAACCGGGGACGAAGGTCGCCGTGGAGGGACCGTACGGAATCTTCAGCACCGCGGCCCGCAGCCGCGACAGGGTGGTGATGATCGGCGCCGGGATCGGGATCACGCCCCTTCGGGCCCTCCTTGAATCGACGCCTTTCGCGCCAGGGCAGGCGACCGTGATCCTTCGGGGCCGCAGCGAGCAGGAACTGTACCTCGGCGACGAGATCCTGGAACTTGCCCGGAACCGGGGAGCCACCCTGTTCCATCTGACCGGCGCCCGCTCGGTCCGTCACACGGGAAGCTGGCTCCCGGACAGCGCCACACGGGCCGGCCATCGACTGGCCGACTATGCCCCCGACGTCGCAAACGCGGACGTCTATGTCTGCGGGCCGGCGGCGTGGGCCCGAAACGTAATTGCCGACGCCCGCGCCGCGGGCGTCAAGGAAGACCAACTCCACTACGAAAGGTTTGACTGGTGAGAATCCGCGCAGCAGTATCAGCAGCACTTGCCTCCGCGGGCATCCTTCTTGCGGGGTGGCAATCAGGCATCCACGTGGAGAACACCCAAAGCGCCGCAGGCAGCACGTCGGCAGGAACCAACGGGACCACCGGCGCTACCGGCGCAACGGGTTCCTCCGGCTCAGGCTCAGGCTCCTCAAGCGCCGCCTCCGGCACCACCGGCACCGGCCGCAGCAACGGCACTACCGGGACAGGGTCAGGCACTGCTGCGGAGCCCGCAACCGGGGCCGCCGCAAAGGCCGGCGGCACCTACGCCGGCAGTGTGGTGCAGACGCGCTTCGGCGCCGTCCAGGTCCAGATCACGGTATCGGCCGGATCCATTACCGACGTTCAGGCCCTCCAGCTGACAGACGACGACCGCAAGTCCATCCAGATCAGCAACCGGGCCGCACCCCTCCTCAAGGCCGAAGTCCTCGCTGCGCAGTCAGCGGACGTCCAGACCATTGGAGGCGCCACTGTGACTAGCGACGCCTACCTGAGCTCACTCCAGGCGGCCATCGATGCAGCGAACCTCTGATCACCGGACCGGCGCGAAAGTTCAGCCCGTCTTGCGGGCCAGGACCTTCAGCTGCATGGGAACGGTGGTGAGCCTCACCCTGCCCGCAGCCTCCGGTGCGGACGAGCTGGTTGCGGCCACCGCCGTCGTCGAGCAGCTCTTCGCCGGACTCGACGAAACGTTCAGTCTCTACCGGCCTGACTCGGAAGCCAGCAGGCTGGCGCGGGCGGAAATAGCGCTCCCGGACGCGTCCAAGGAGATGCGCCGCCTCTACGCCGACGCCGTCAGCTGGCGGCTGCTGACCGAGGGGGCCTTCACCCCTGAACGGCCCGACGGCGTCCTGGACCTGTCCGGGATCGTCAAGGGATATGCAATCCAGGAGGCGGGCACCTCTCTTCTGGCGCTGGGCCTTCGAGACTGGTGCCTGAACGCCGGGGGCGACGTGCTGGTCAGCGGATCCCCCGCACCGGGGACCACGCAATCCGGAAAAACCGAGCCGTGGAGGGCCGGGATTGTTGATCCGGAAGACCGCCGCACCCTTATTGCCGGCTACCCGCTGGGCGGCTTTGCCGGGGCGAAACATGCACTGGCAACTTCCGGCTCCGCGGAGCGGGGAGACCACATCTGGGCCGCCGGAGCAGGCCGGGTTGCGCCGGTGTTCCGCCAAGTCTCCGTTGCGGCGGCGGACATCGTCACTGCTGATGTGCTGGCGACGGCGATCGTGGCCGGCGGCCTGCCGATGCTGGACCGCGCAACGGACGGGTGGGACATCGAGGTGCTGGCTGCGCGGACCGGCGGCGAACTGCTCGCGACACCGGGCTTCCGGCGCTAGCCTCCGGCGCTAGAGCCGGGTGAGCTGGCTGTACCGCGGCTGGAGGCCGTCACCCGAGGACTTGCCCGTGACCCGGCGGACCACCCAGGGTCCCGCAAACTCGCGCACCCAGCGCGCGTTGGCCCGGATCGCATCCGCCCGGCTCAGCTCCGGCACAGGAGTCATGGGCGGCACATCGATGGAGTGATCGTGTTCGAGGACAGTCAGCACCCTCTTGGCCATGTTCGCGTGACCGGCCGCGGACATGTGCATCCGGTCCTTGGCCCACATGCCCCAGTCGTAGTATTCGCTGAAGCGCCAGTAATCCACCAGCAGGGCGCCGTGGTCGCCCGCAATGCCGCGCACCAGCTCGTTGTAAATGGCGGTGCGGCCGCGCATCGTGCCGAAAACCTTGGAACCGCGGGCGTCGAAACCCGTGAACATCACCACGGTGGCACCCGTGGCACTCAACTTGCGGATGCCGGCGTCGTACTCCGCCAAAAGGTCGTCGATGTCGACCTTGGGGCGGAGAATATCGTTGGCCCCGGCGTAAATGGTCACCAGCGTGGGTTTGAGTTCGATGGCGGCGTCCACCTGCTCCGCCATGATCTGGCGGAGCTTCCGGCCCCTGATGGCGAGGTTCGCGTAGCCGAAGGCCGGATCCGCCGCACCGAGCTGCTCGGCCACGCGGTCCGCCCAGCCCCGCACGCCGTTCGGGCGTGCCGGATCGTCGTCACCGACGCCTTCCGTGAACGAATCTCCCAAGGCGACATAGCGGGCGGCAAAATCCATATCGATAGTCTGCCATCCGTTGCCGTGAGCAACCAAGCGGCGGCTATTCGCGGATCCGGACGGCCGATTCACGCAGGTACTGTTCCACCCGTGTGTACGCATCCCGGGTCAGGGCCTTCCACAGGGCGATGGCAAGCCTCGGATCTGTGGACTCCAGGTCGGCGATTGCCTCGGCACTGAGCACCATCACCTCCACCGGGCCGTCCGCCCTGACCGTCGTTTCCTGCCGGTTTCCGCTGCCCAGCGCCAGCTCGCCGAACGTCATGCCGGCGCTGAGGGTGTTGAGCTTGACCCGGTCCGAGGTGGGCCCCGGCGACGTACTGCTGACCTTGCCCGAGGTAATGAAGTAGACCCCGCCGAACCGCAGGCCAATGCGGCGGATGACGTCGCCGTCGTCGTACTTCTTTGCTGTCATGAGGCCCTGCAGGGCCAGCGCGTCCGCCTCCTCGAGCGGCGCCAGCGCGGGCGAGTCGGTGACCGGAACGTGGTCCCGGAGCAGCAGCCCGTCCCCGTACTTTGCCAGCAGCCGGTTTTCACAGAATTCGACGGCGGCACTCCGGGTCGAAAACGACGGCACCGCCCCGTCGGGGTGCCCGTCCCGTTCGCCAAGGGAATCCGCCACCGCCCCGTCCGCTTCGATCAGCACCAGCTCGCGACCCCCGCCGGACAGGCCCTGACGCGCCGCCTCGAGAAGGCGCAGCGCCACCTCGCTCACCTGATCGGTTCGGCGGAAGTCCAGAACCACCAGTTCGACGTCGTCATCCAGTCCGCTGAGCTCGCGCGCCATGGATTCGCTCCCGGCGAAGAGGAGGTCGCCGTTGAGTTCGATCACCCGGGCCCGGTGCCCGTGGGCACGGAGGACGTCGGACGCTTCGGCATTGCGCCGGATGCCGGACGGCGTTTCGGTGACGTCATATGCGGCAAGGATGGCCGAACGCCCGGTGCGCGCCGCCCTGACGAAATGCAGCTCCATGTCGCGGGAGAGCCGCTGGGCAGTTGCCAGGCCCCGGACGCTGCCACCGTGTTCATCGAGCGGCGGAGAGTAGACCGCCAGCCCAACCTGGCCCGGCAGGACGGCGATAATCCCGCCGGCAACACCGCTCTTTCCGGGCATGCCCACGCTGCTGATCCAGGCACCGGCGTCGTCGTACATGCCGGACGTCATCATCACCGACAACACCCGTTCCACCGGGCCGATGTCCAGTACCTGCCTGTGGGTGAGAGGATTCTTTCCGCCATTCGCGAGGGTGGCGGCCATGATGGCTAGGTCGAAGGTGTTCACCATGACCGAGCACTGGCGGAAATAGTCCTCCAGGACAGGCGTGGGGTCGTCCTCGATGATGTTGAAGGACCGCAGCAGGTGGGCCAGCGCCGTGTTGCGGTGGCCGTGCTTCAACTCGGACTCAAAGACCTTCTCGTTGACCGAAAGCTGACGGCCCGCGAACGCCGAGTATGTGCTGAGGATCCGTTTGAAGCTCGACTGGCCGCCGGATCCCCTGATCAGTGACGTGGCGGTGAGGGCGCCCGCGTTGATCATGGCGTTCGCCGGGCGGCCTGTCCCTTCGGCCAATGAGATCTCGTTGAAGGAGTCGCCGGAAGGTTCAACATCCACCTTGGCATCCACGGCGTCGCTGCCGAGGTCCTCCAGTGCCAGCCCGTAAGTGAAAGGCTTCGAGATGGACTGGATGGTGAATTCCTCGCGGGAGTCCCCCACCTCATAGACCTGCCCGTCCACGGTGGCCAGGGCAATGCCGAAGTTGTCAGGGTCCACGTTGGCCATGGCCGGAATGGTGCCGTAGGGCTTGCCGTCCCTGAGCTGGGCGATCTCGGCGTGGATTTGGCGCAGGTAGCTCTGGATGGGCGATTCCATGGAACCAACACTACGGGCGTGGCCAGCCCCCGGGACGCGTCGCGGGTCAGGACTCGCGCAGGATCCAGTGATCGGCGTCCAGACGGCCCACGATCTTCTCGCCGATGCGGGCCAGGTCAGCGACGTCGCGCTCGGTCAGGGCATCAAGGAACAGCGCCCGGACCGCTTCCACGTGGCCGGGTGCCAGCTCAACAATGGTGGCCATGCCGGCGTCGGTCAGGTGGGCTGTGGTCACGCGCGCGTCGCGCGGATGCGGACGGCGTTCCACCCACCCCCGGTTCTGGAGCTTGGTGACCACATGCGACAAGCGGGACAGCGAGGCGCTGGTCCGTGCGGCGAGTTCACTCATGGGAAGGAACCGGCCTTCCGCTTCGGAGAGCATGGCGAGTACGTTGTAGTCGAAGAGCGAAAGCTTGCCCGCCGCGTGCAATTTCGTATCCAGCGCTGCGGGCAGCAAGGTGTTGATGCTCAGCTGGGCCAGCCATGCACGGCGTTCGTCGGCGTTGAGCCAGCGCGGTTCGGTCATGGATACATCCTAGGAGAAAAATTGATTGACAGTTCAAGCCCGGGCTGTTCCCATCAACCGCCGTCCAGATCGAAGGAAGGACCATGACTGACATCACGATCATCGGCACGGGAAACATGGCGGCAGGAATCGCTGCGCGAGCAGCCAGTGCCGGCCGCAGCATCCAGATCCTTAGCCGCGATGCAGTGGCCGCGTCCGCACTGGCTGCCGAAACGAACGCGACCCCCGGCACCACCGGACAGGACATTGAAGGCAGCATCGTTGTGCTTGCCACCCATTTTGACGTGTCCAAGGAAATCGCCGGGCGTTACGGCGAGGCACTCAACGGCAAGACGATCGTGGACATTTCCAACCCCGTCAACAACGAAACCCTCGACTCCCTCACCGTGCCTGCCGGGAGCTCCGCGGCCGAGGAGATCCAGGCGCTGGTTCCGGGCGCGAACGTGGTCAAAGGCTTTAACACTGTCTTCGCCTCCACGCTGGCCGCCGGAGAAGTGGCCGGGCAGACCCTCGATGTCCTGCTGGCAGGGGATTCCGCCGAGGCCAAGGCCGCTGTGGCCGGCTTCATCAATGATTCCGGTTTGCGCGCGGTCGACGTGGGGCCGTTGCGCCGGGCGCGGGAACTGGAAGCCTTCCAGTTGCTCATTATCGGGCTCCAAGCCAGCGACGCCCACCCCCAGTACAACTGGAACAGCGCATTGAAACTGCTTCCTTAGCAGGAACCGGTAGGCTGACCGCATGTACGTAGTCTCCCTGACCTACAAGGTTCCCGAAGAGATCGTCGATTTCCACCTCAAAGCACACGTTGAGTGGTTGCAGGACGCTTTCGACCAGGGCATTTTCATTGTGGCCGGCCGGAAGATTCCCCGCACCGGCGCGTTGTTGCTGTCCAATGCGGACCGGGCAGACCTTGACGCGGCGCTGGTCAAGGACCCCTTCTACACGAACGGCGTGGCGGAGTTCGATGTCGAGGAATTCCACGCCGGCAGGGTGGCCCCCGGTTACGAAAACCTCCTGGACAGCTAGCCCTTCGGGAGATTCGCCTCCGGAGCCTTCTCAAAGAGTTTCTTCAGCCCGCCCTTCCGCGGAACCCTCACGGGCTCCGGCCAGCGCGGGCTAAGGCTGTCCCCCAGGGTCACGCCGCGCAGCTTGCGGCCGAAAAGCGGCAGGACCCAGTCGTGCACCCATCGCCGTTGCCGCTGTTCCCACTCCCGCAGGCTCATTTTGCCCGGCGGCTCCCACTCCAGCGGGCTGATCTTGTGCGGAACACCCAAATGGTCCAGAACCTGGGCGGCGAGGTATTTATGGCCGGCCTTGGACATGTGCAAGCGGTCCGAGTCCCACATCCGCCGGTCATGGAAGGCATCGAAGCACCAGTAGTCGACCAGAACGGCGTTGTACCTGGCGGCGATGTCCCGGACGCGTTGGTTGTAGGCGGTGTTGCGTTTCTTCAACGGCTCAAGGACGGCCGAAACCTTGACGTCGAAACCGGTGAACAACACCAGCGTGGCACCCGTGGCAGCCAGCCGGGCCACGAGGGCCTCGTACTCGGCCATGAGCGCCTCCACATCGGTGCCGAAGTCGAGGATGTCATTGCCGCCGGCATACAGGGTGACCAGCGTTGGCTCCATCGCGAGCGCCGGTTCCAGCTGCTCGTCGATGATGTGGCGGAGCCTCTTGCTGCGGATGGCCAGGTTTGCGTACTCCCACCCGGGTTCGGCTTTGGCCAGCTTCTCAGCCACCCGGTCGGCCCAGCCGCGCACCCCGTTGGGCAGCCGCTTGCTCCGGTCCCCCACGCCCTCGGTGAACGAGTCGCCCAGGGCAACAAACCGCCGTCGCCCATCCCTGTCCGGAAGCAAAGGAAATGAACCCATCCCGGCACCCTACTCATACAAAGAAAAGACAGGGTTAACGGCCGACGACGAGGGGTGAGAGGGACTGGAAAAACCCGCCGGAAGTGGGAGAGCGTTTGGAATACTGTCCGCCGGCGCTGACGGGGCACCAAACCGACAAAAGGCTTACAGCTCCGCTTTGCCCTGCCGCCAGTAGCCCATGAACGCCACCTGTTTGCGGTCGATCCCGACGTCGCGCACCAGGTACCGGCGCATCTCCTTGATGACCCCTGCCTCGCCGGCAATCCAGGCGTAGAAGGGCATGGCTCCAGCGGGCATGCCGGGGTTCTTCGTGGCTGCGATGGCCGCGGTTTCCATCCTCGCGGGCGTCTCCCAGAGGATCTCCTGGTCCACGTCAACATCCTCGGGTTCCGGACCGGCCCCGCCGGACGCGGCCTTGATGCCCACCCAGCCTGGCTCGGGTACGGCGGCGCGGACGGCCGCCTGCAGGAGTTCGCCATGGGGGCGCGATCGACCGATCGAGGCGCCTCGCGCCAGCCAGGTGATTTCGACGTCGGCGTCCGACTTCAGGTCCAGGAAATCGCCGGCTTCGGGGACCTCAAGGAACGCGTGCCCGCTCATGTAAGGCGGGAGGCTTTCCAGGATGGCGCTGATGGCAGGGACAGCGGTTTCGTCGCCTGCGAGGAGCACGCGCTGGGCCAGTCCGGGACGCCATTCGATGCCTGAGTAGATCTCGGCCGTAACGCAGTGCGCCGCGCGGTTGTTGGGTCCGATGAGGGTGAGGGCGTCCCCGGGCTTAGCGTTCAGTGCCCAGTTTGCCGCGGGACCGCCGTTGCCCGCCGAGTCAAAGTGCATCACGAAGTCCACATCGATCTCGGGGTAGACGGCATCGAGCCGTTCCTGCCGGACGGTGTAAGTGCGCATGGAGCCGCGGGTCGCCGGGTCCATGGCCAGCCATTCCCGGTACCAGCCGGACTGCTCCGTCTGGAAAACAGGCAGCGGCAGCCGGGTGCCGTCCTCGGCAAGGGAAGGGATCATCAGCTTCACGCGAAGGTCCAAGGTTCCGCCATGGACGCCGAAGTCACGCAGCGAATACCCGCCGAATGTGATGCGGCGGAAGTTTGGGCTGAGTTCCTGCACGGCGGTGACGGTCACGTCGAAGGCCAGGGTCATGGGTTCGGTACCGGCAATGTCGCGGGTCTTCATGAAACGAACTCCAGTTCAGTTGCAGTGGTGTGGTGCCGGCCGAGCGGAATGATCAGCGGCGTGCCGGAAACGGGGTCGGAAAGTACCCGGGAGTCCAAACCGAAAACGTCCCGGACCAGGTCCTCAGTGACCACGTCGGTGGACGCGCCCTCGGCCACGATCCGGCCGCCCTTCATGGCGATCACGTGGTCCGCATACCGTGCCGCGAGGTTCAGGTCGTGCAGGACGATGGCCACGGTGGTGCCGCGCGTGCGGTTGAGGTCGGTGACCAGGTCCAGCACTTCCACCTGGTGGGCGAGGTCCAGGTAGGTGGTGGGTTCGTCCAGGAGCAGCACGTCAGTTTCCTGGGCGAGCGCCATCGCGATCCAGACGCGCTGGCGCTGGCCGCCGGACAGTTCGTCCACGTTGCGCCCGGCGAGTTCCAGCGTTTCGGTGGCCTCCAGCGCGCGCTGCACCGCGGCGTCGTCGTCCGTTGACCAGCTGCGAAAGAAGCCCTGGTGCGGGTACCGCCCGCGTCCCACCAGGTCGCGGACCATGATGCCGTCCGGCGCAGTGGGATGCTGCGGCAGGAGGCCCAGGGTCCGGGCGACGTCCCGGGCCGAGCGGGTGTGGATGTCCTTGCCGTCCAGCGCCACGGTCCCGGCCGCAGGCTTCAGCAGCCGGGACAGTCCGCGGAGCAGGGTGGACTTCCCGCACGCGTTCGCGCCCACGATCATGGTCACCTTGCCCTCGGGGATCTCCGCCTGCAGCCCTTCCACAACTGTGCGCTGGGCGTATTTGAGGGTGAGGTCCGTGGCGCGCAGAACAGCCATCTCAGGCATCCTTTCGGTTGGAGGTGACCAGCAGCCACAGCAGGAACGGGGCGCCCAGGGCGCCGGTGACCACGCCGACCGGCAGGACGGTGCCGTCCAGCAGCAGGGGCGCGATGTTCGCGGCGAAGTAGTCCGCCGCCAGTACTATCAGCACCCCGGCGAGGGCCGACGCCGGGAGGCTGGCTTTTGCGGTGAAGCGTCGGGCGATGGGCCCGGCCAGGAAGGCGACGAACGCGACAGGGCCGGCCGCCGCCGTCGCCACCGCCGCGAGGGCCACGGCGACGACCACGACGGCCAGCCGCGTGAAGCCGACCCTGATGCCGAGCCCGGCGGCGGCGTCATCGCCCAGTTCCAGGATGCGCAAGGGGCCGGAGAGTGCGGCTGCCGCAGGGATGAGGACCAGCAGCGCGAGGGCAAGGACGCCGGCGCGGTCCCAGCTGGCGGAATTGAGGGAGCCGTTAAGCCACACCAGGGCGTCGGCCGCCGTGCGGATGTCCGCCCGGGTCATGAGGAAGCTGACCACGGCGTGGAGGGCGGCGGCGATGCCCACGCCCGCCAGGATCAGCCGGCTGCCGGCCGCATTGCCGCTGTTTCCGCCGCCGGACCCCAGGGACCCGCCGCGGGAGATGGCGTAGATGAGCGCGGCAACCCCCAGCGCACCGGCGAGGGCGGCACCGGAGACCACGGCCCCGGACGCTCCGAAAACAACGATTGCCGTGACGGCGGCGGCGCTGGCACCGTAGCTGATGCCGATGACGTCCGGGCTGGCCAGCGGATTGCGGAGCATCGTCTGGAAGAGGGCGCCGGCAAGGCCGAACGCGGCACCGATCATGGTGCCGATCACGGCGCGGGGAAGCTTGTTTTCCATAACGATGAAGCTTGCGCCGGGGATCTTCTGGCCGCCGGTGAGGTGGGCGAGCAGGATTTTGAAGAAGTCGGGGATCGTGACGGTGTAGCTGCCCAGCAGAACGCTGACGGCGAAGAGGACCACGACGGCGAACGCCAGCATGGCGGTCCGGTTCAGGCCGTTGCGGTGCCCCTTACCAGCGGGAACGGGCAGATATGGCCCTGGTTTCGCGGTTTTGAGGGCATCAACTGCCCGTTCGCGCCCGGCACCGGGGGCGTTGTCTCCCAGTTCGCGCCCGACGTGGGCGAGGTCTGCCTTGCTCACAGTCCGGCCCCCTTCCCGCGGCGGACCAGCCACACGAAGACCGGCGCGCCAACCAGGGCCGTCATGATTCCCGCCGGGACTTCACCGGGCAAAAGGACAACCCGGCCGAGAATGTCCGCGGACAGCAGGAGCACCGGCGCCAGGACGAGCGAAAAGGGCAGGATCCAGCGGTAGTCGGGTCCGGTCAGGAAGCGGACGGCGTGCGGAATGACGAGCCCCACAAAGCCGATGGGCCCGGCGAGGGCGGTGGCTGACCCGCACAGCAACACGATGCCCAAGGCAGTCACACCGCGGACCAGCCCCACCCGCTGGCCGAGTCCGCGCGCAATGTCATCGCCCAGTGCCAGGCTGTTGAGGATGCGGCCGGTAGCCAGCACGATGACCGCGCCGAGAATAAGGAACGGCACGCCGGGCAGCACCACGGACCAGTCGCGCCCGGCAATTCCGCCCACCTGCCAGAACCGGAACCGGTCCAGCGTGTCCTGGCTCGAAACCAGGATGACGTTCATCAACGAGTACAGCCCGGCGCTGAGGGCGGCGCCCGCCAGGGCGAGTTTCACCGGCGTCGCGCCTTCCCTGCCCAGCGAGGCGACGAGGTAAACGACGGCGGCAGCCGCCGCGGCGCCGATGAAGGCGAACCAGATGTATCCGGCCAGGGAAGAGATCCCGAAAACGTAGATTCCGGTGACCACGGCCAGCGCGGCGCCGGCGTTGACACCCATGATGCCGGGGTCGGCCAGCGGGTTGCGGGCCACGCCCTGCATGGCGGCGCCGGCCAGGCCGAGGGCACCGCCGGCGAGGAGTCCCAGGACGGTGCGCGGGATGCGTGCATGGACCACCGCGTGGTCGCCGTCGGCGGGATCGAACCGGATGAGCGCCTGCCACACGGTGTCGAGGGGAAGCCCGCGGGCGCCGACGGCCAGCGAAACTGCGGAAAAAAGGGCAAGTACGACGACGGCGGTAATCAGCCACGCGGCCCGCTTGCGTGCGGCGGGGCGGACGGAAGGCGGACTTAACGCGCCGCCCCGGCCCGCCGTCGTCGTACTTGGTGTCATGGTGAGATGCCTACTTCACTGCGTCCGCTGCGCTGGCCAGCTGGGGCAGGAAGGTGTCCAGCGACCACGGCAGGCTCAGGGGCGACGACGCCGAGATGGACAGCGTGAGCGTGTTGTCCGAGTCGGCAACCAGTGCGCCGTTCTTGATGGCCGGGATCTGGCCCAGCAGGGGATCGGCCTTGATGGAATCGGTGGTGCCGGAGTCAGGAACCCAGGTCACGAAGATGTCCGATTCGAGTTCGTTGGCCTTTTCGGCGGACCACGGGATGAAGAACTCCTTGGAGCCCTTCGAGTTTTCCTCCACAACCGGGGCGAGCTTCATGCCGATCTCCGAGAGGAAGCGCGGACGGTTATCGTTCCCGGTGTAGACGTTCACGCCGTCGCTCTTGGCGGGCTCCAAGTTGCCGTAGATGAAGCTCTTGTCGGCCAGCTGCGGATACTTGGAAACCTTGTCCTTGATGGTGGCTTCGGTGTCCGAGATCAGTTTGGTGGCCTCGGTTTCCTTGCCCAGTGCCTTGCCGATGATGCTGGTGGAGTCCTGCCAGGAGGTGCCGTAGGCGATCTCCGGGTGGGCGACCACCGGGGCGATCTCGCTGAGCTTCTTGTAGTCCTCTTCCGTCAGGCCCGAGTAGGCGCCCAAGATGACGTCCGGGTTGAGCTTGGCGATTTCGGTGAAGTTGATGCCGTCCGCCTCGGAGAACTGGACCGGCGCCTTTTCCGTGCCGAAGCCGGCACCCAGCTCTTCCAGCTTGGCGTCCTTCCACGGCGTGGAGCCCTTGTCGTTGCCGCCCCATTCGTTCTTGGGTACGCCCACGGGGACAACGCCCAGGGCGAGTGCGACGTCGTCGTTGACCCAGGAAACCGTGACCACGCGCTGCGGCTGGGACTCGATGGTGGTCTCGCCGAAGACGTGCTTGATGGTGACGGGGAACTGCGAGCTGCCGGACTGGCTGGCCGTCGCCGTGCCGGTGCCGGATGCCGCCGGACCGGTGGAGCAGGCAGTCAGCGAGAGGGCTGCTGCTGCCAGGACGGCCGCTGCCTTGCCGGCGGTCTTGAGCAGCATGCGGCGGGACGGACCGGCGGCGAATCCGCTGCGGCCGGCGCCGAGGCCGGAGAAGAGGGGGGAAGTCACGGAACTCCTTAGGGTCAATGATGCGAACCTAAGTAAGGCTAGCCTACCCTTCTGTGAATTACGGAAGGTTTGCGTAACGTAATTGTCTCAATCAGGCCTGCCTGCCTGGTTGGTCGGCTGCCGCGGACCAAAAGTGAGGCTTCACACGCCCGAATTCGTTGGGTGCGCGGGGTGAACAGTGGTTCACTTGAAGGGACAGTAAACGCGCGTTCACCCCTTGTGGCCGCCTCACGCCCAGAAGGTCCCGCCCTGATGCCCCCATCCCGCAATAGATCCATGTCCCCCGGTGCCATCACGGCAGTCCTTGCGCTGAGCGGCACGGTGGTGGCGCTGATGCAGACCCTCGTGGTGCCGCTCCTTCCGGATTTCCCCGGAATCCTCGGCGTTACGGCCGACGACGCGTCCTGGCTGGTCACCGCCACGCTGCTCTCCAGCGCCGTGGCCACCCCGATCGTGTCCCGCAGCGCGGACATGTACGGCAAACGGAAAATGATGGTGATCTGCCTCGCCATCATGGTTGCCGGCTCCATCGTGGCCGCGGTGGGGGGAAGCTTCCTCTGGCTTATCGTCGGCCGGGCACTGCAGGGGTTCTCCTCGGCCTTGATTCCCGTAGGCATCAGCATCATGCGCGACGAACTGCCCAAGGAAAAGATGGGATCCGCCGTAGCCCTGATGAGCGCCACGCTGGGCATCGGCAGCGCACTGGGCCTCCCGCTGGCCGGGCTGCTTTACGAAAGCCTGGGCTGGGAGTCCATCTTCTGGGTTTCCGGTGGCGCCGGCACGCTGCTGCTCGCTGCCGTCGTCCTGGTGGTTCCCGAATCCAAGGTGCGCACACCGGGCCGCTTCGACTACCTCGGCGCAGTGATTCTTTCCGCGGCACTGGCAGCGCTGCTCCTGGGCATTTCCAAGGGCGGATCGTGGGGCTGGAGTTCCGAACCGGTGCTGCTTCTGTTCCTCGCCGCCGCCATCCTCCTGGCCGCCTGGCTGCCCTACGAGCTGAAGGTCAGCCAGCCGATGGTGGACCTCCGCACCTCCGGCCGGCGCCCTGTCCTCCTGACCAACCTGGCATCCCTGCTGGTGGGTTTCGCCATGTTCGCCAACATGCTGCTGACCACCCAGCAGCTCCAACTGCCCACCTCCACCGGCTACGGTTTCCAGCTCAGCGTGATCACCGCCGGCCTCTGCATGGTTCCATCCGGCCTGGCCATGGTGGTCTTCGCTCCCGTTTCCGGCGGCATCATCCGGCGGTTCGGCGGGAAGACTGCGCTGATCTCGGGCGCGGCGGTCATGGTGGTGGGGTACGTTGGCCGCGTCTTCTTCTGGGATTCCATTGCCTCGGTGATCATCGGCTCCACGGTGGTCAGCATCGGCACCGCCATCGCCTACGCCGCGATGCCCACCCTGATCATGGGCGCCGTGCCCATCACCGAAACAGCCTCGGCCAACGGCCTCAACAGCCTGGTGCGGTCCATTGGAACCTCGACGTCGAGTGCAGCAGTCGCCGCCGTCCTCACCTCAGTGACCATTACCGTGGGATCCGCCCGGCTGCCGTCCTTCGAGGCATTCAAGGACGTCTTCTGGATGGCCGCCCTGGCGTCCGCGGCCTCCATGGTGGCTGCCGTGTTCATCCCGCGGGCCGCGGCCGCAGCCAAGGCGGCCCTCCCTGCGCCGGCCGCCACCGAACTGGTGGTGCAGGGGCGCGTCCTGACGGCCGACCGCCGCCCGGTCACTCCCGCCGTCGTCACCGTCCTGCAGACAAGCGGCGAACCGGTGGACTGGAGCCGGGTGGACAGCGATGGCAACTATTCCGTGGCACTGCCCGGGGCGGGAACATATCTGATGGTGGCCAACGCCGCCGGCTGGGCGCCGATGGCAGAGGTGTTCGACTTCGACGGCCGCACGCTCCAGCAGAACTTCCACCTGGAAAACCGCCTGGAACTGGCCGGAACCGCCACGGTGGGAGGCACGGCCCTCACGGACGCGGTGGTCACCCTGTTGCAGGCCTCCGGCGAACACGTGGCGACAGTCCGCACCGATTCGGAGGGACGCTATTCACTGCCGCTGCCCTTGGCCGGGCGCTACATCGTGACCCTGCTGAACCCGGCGACCCACCAGGCCATCGCCCGGAAGCTGGCCGTGGACAACCGGTCGGTGACCGCGGACCTGGCGATGGACGCCCCGGCCGGACAGCTGGTGGACGCGTGAGCGCGGCCGTGGTGTCCAGCCGCGACGCCGTCCTGGATTCGGCCGGCAGGCTGTTCGGCGAGCGCGGCTACCGCGGCGTGACGGTCCGCGACATCGCCTCTGACGCCGGCGTCTCAGCAGCCCTGGTGATGAAGCTTTTCGGCTCCAAGGAAAAACTGTTTGCCGCCGCCAAACCGGACGAGTCGCTGCTGTCCGATCTCGACGTCCCGGCCGCCGAGCTCGGCGCGACACTGGTGTTCCGTGTCCTGATGCGCCGGGAACGCGGGCTGAAAGAGCCGTGGGCCATGCTCCCGTTCACCATACAGGACTCCCCGACGCCCGACGCCGCCCGCGCAGAAACGCGCGAACGGTACCTCACCGCCATGGCCACGCACCTGGAGGATACGACGCCGGACCGGCGTTACGCATCCACCGTCGTCGCGCTCATGACCGGTTTTGGCGAAGCGGTAAGGACTCTCGGCATGTTCGACGACTGGGACTTCGACGACCTGGTGGCCCACTACGGGGCCATCGTGCAGGCACAGGTCGACGCGTGCGGCGAGACCCGCCCCTAACGCTCTCTCACTTCCGGCCGCAGCCTGCGGTTGCCGACGCGTTGCGCATTTGGGAGGATGGCGGGGCGGGCCGCTGGCGCCCGGCAATCAGGCGGTCCGGATCGGACTGCCTGCACAACGAGGGGAATGAGCATGCCGAAGACCGTCGAGGTCATCGCAGCCGCGGGAAGCGGGGCGGCCGGAATGGCCTGCTTTGCGGCCACGGCGACGTCAGCCTTCCCGCGCCGGACCTGCCCCTAGCCGTCCGACAGGTATCTTCCTTCATTGGGCTCCTGGTGCGCCCGGAATCAGCTGACAAGAGACTGCTATTCCCCCTTGGGGACCCTACGTTTTCGAAAGCTCATTGTCATGCAGAAAATCACTGCCCAGCAGATCCGTTCGTCCTTCATCAATGCCAGCCGTTCCGAGGCGGCCAAGCTCACCCTGCCCCGGGAGTTCGACTCCCTGGACTGGGACAGCCTGGACTTTTTGGGGTGGCGGGACGCCAAGATGCCGCTCCGCGGCTACCTCGTAGTCCCGGGCCCCTCGGGGTTGACCGGAATCATGCTCCGCGCTCCCGAGGGCGGATCCAAGAAGAGCCGGTCCGTACTATGCGAACTGTGCCGCGACGTGTTCTCCAGGGACGACGTCCTGTTGTGGGTTGCCAAACGCGCCGGCCAGTCGGGCCGGAACGGCAACACCATAGGGACGCTGATCTGCGCCGATTTCCTGTGCAGCGGGAACGTGCGCGTGGAACCGCCGGCCAATGAGATCAACCCGGACCCGGCCGCCGTCGTTCTTCGGCAGATCGACGGACTGACAGCGCGGACGGAACTGTTCATCAACCGGGTCCAAGGACGCTAGGGCTGTCGGGGCGGGGGCGGGCACGTTCCCGCCCGGCCGACAGGGTAGCGCCGGCCCGGAGAAGTCAGCTGTACGAAATGCTCAACAACAGCGCTTTGAGTGCCTGCCCCTCGGCCCCTGCCAGCCACGACTTTGCCGCCTCGTCGCTGGCGAACGGCTTCTCGATGAACCGGACGTCGGCCACCAGGACCTCTTCGCCGATGCGGATGATCCCGTCAACCCGGGAGCCCTCACCGGCCGCGGGCGTCCCGGCCGTCAGGTGCATGCGGTACGTCGGGCTGCCATCCATCCTGTCCACATAGAAGGAATAGTGGGCGGCGGGAGCAGGTTGCCTGCTGAGGCCGGGAACTGGTTCGGACTCGAAGACTGTCCGGTTGACCGGATGGCTAACAGCATCAGCCATCTGTCCGGAATACACGGTGACCTGCTCCGTACCGCTCGCATCGAAGACGGTCGCCGTTCGGGACAGGGACGGCTCCCCCGCCCCGGTGAACAGTTCCACCCGCCAGTCCGCCGGGTAATTAAAAGACAGGCGCCCGTCCGGGAATGTGTACGTCGCGATGCCGGCGGAAACCTGAGCGGACGACGACGGCTGGGCACCGCTCGTCGTCGGGCCCGCCGTAGCGGGTGCGGATGTTGCGCCTGCCGACTCCGAGGAGGTGCCGATGCCCGACGGCGATGCGCCGCCGGAGGAAGCCGCGGGGACGGCCGCCCCGCAGCCGGCCAGGCTGAGGGCTGCGGCGGTCGCGAGGGCGGCGATGAAGGGGACGCGACGTGCGGAATGCATGATGGTGCCTTTCACGAAGAGGCCGTCAGCTCGGTGGGGCTGGCTTCCGGTCCCGCCGCGATGGCAGTGGCTCGTGATGACCCTGATGGAGCATGTGGCGATGTGTTGTGCACTACAGAATCGCACGCAGGGACAGTGCACCTCCATACCGCTGCGAATAAATCCATCGATTTGTTATAAATGTCCGAACACGTCACGACGGACGAAAAGTGCGAGAGCGTCCGTAAAAAACCCGCAGGAAGTGAGAGAGCGTCCTGTTAGGCGGCCGGAGTTAGCGCAGGACGATATCCACCGGGTTCGCCTCGGACCTCCACTGGCCTTCAGCACCCGCCCGCGGCCCGATCACGGGAGCCGTGAGGACTCCGGAGCGGTTGGTGCGCTTGTCCCGCAGGATTTCCGTGACGGAGCCCAGGTGCTTGGACAGGTCAATCACATTCTCCGGAGCGGCCAGGAGCAGCTGGAAGCCGAATTCATGCAGCGCCTTGATGCCCGCACCGGCGAATTCCTCCGAGGCAAGGACAAACGCCTCGTCCATCATCACGGTGCCGTAGGTGGTGAAGCCCTGCTCCGCGATGCCCAGCTGATAGCTCAGCGCCGCGGCCATGATGAACGCCGTGAACCGCTGCCGCTCGCCGCCGGACATGGAACCCGTATCCGCGTGCATGAACACGTCCGTCCGCTTGCCGCCGCGCGGACCAAGTACTTCGCGGTGCTCCTTGCACTGGATGAACAGGTGCCCGCGCACATCCAGCACCTCGGCCCGCCAGCGCCGGTCCTCCGGCGTCTGCGACCCCAGTCGCTTCACGAGCGTTTCCAGCGACTTGTAGCGGTTGGTGAGCTCGGCGTCGTCGTCCGTTTCGGCGCCGGCAGCTGTCGCTCCCGCAGCGCGCGAGGGCCGCGTGTGACGCGTCCTGAGCGCATTCTGGATGGCGTCCTTGAACTGCTTCGCGGTGGGCGGCAGGGTCTGTTTGATGTCGAGTTCCAGGAAGCTGCCCTCGTGGAAGTTGACCTCGGACAGGATGCCGTTCAGGGGCAGGATGCGGCTGGTAATGGACCGGCGTTCCTCGTCCAGCAGGTGCAGCAGGGTGCTGAACGATTCGTGCGTGCGCTGGTTGAAGAACTGCCGGAACTCGGCTTCCTGCGCGGGCAGGCCGTCGCTGACGATCGCATGGTACCGGGCTTCGAACTCCCCGGCGGCGCCGATCGAGGTGCCGTGGTCCGCGGAGATCGCCGTGCCCCATTCGCGGACGAATCCTTCGAAGATACGGGTGAGGCGCTCCGAGGTGGCCTGGCCGCGGGACTCTGCAGCGTGCAGTTCTGCGAGGAGCCGGGTCCGGACCTGGTGGGCCAGGTTGTCCAGCTCATGCATTTCCGCGACGTCGTCCACGCCGCCGAAGTCGGCACAATATTGTTCCAGCGCGGCGACGGTGGCGTCCGACGGCGGTGCCTGGCGCAGACGGGTGCGCGCGGCTTCCAGCAGCGAATCCGCCGCGGTGAGCTGGTGGTCCAGCGCCTTGTATTCGCTTTGCAGGACCGCTGCGGCCTCGGTGCTGGACTGGTGCTTCTGCCGGGCCGCCTCGATGTTGGCGCGCAACGGCTCCAGGTCGGCCTGGGCGGCGAGGGCATCCTTGAGCCGCTGCTCGATCTTCCCGAGCTCGTCCTCCGCGACAGCCGCGGAAACCTGCTCCCAGGGCCGGTTGTCCTCGGCGATCCGGCGTAGGGCCTCCAGCTGGCGGGTCATTCCCTGGTGCGACTCCTCGCGGCTTTGCGCGAGTTCGGCGGCCTTCGCCAGTTCCTGCTGCAGGTCCTCCACCTGTGCAGCCACCAGCTCGAGCTTCGAGGCGTTGTCGAAGCCCAGGACGTAGTCCTGCCTGCTGGCAAAGCGGTCGTCCTTCTCCACCGTGTGGCGGTTGCGCTTGACCACGCCGCCCAGGCTCAGGCCTTTGTCCAGCGCAGCGAGTTCGTCCGGGTCCTCGACGCATGGGTAGGCGAAGTCGACCGCGATCCGCTCGCGGATCCACTGCCCGGCGTCGGCCGCCGGCCCGGTGGTGAGGATGTCAAGCTTGGTCAGCAGATCGCCGTCGGCCGCGTTTTCAACGGCCAGCGCGCCGCCAGCGAGCGGCTTGGACACGTCCACGGCACGGAGCGCGCCGCGGACGGAGTTGTGGTTCAGGTAGCGGGTGACGGCGGCGAAGTGCTCGCCGGGAACCAGCAGCGTGGTGGCCAGGTTGCGCAGCGCGCGTTCAGCGGCGGGCCGCCATTGTTCCTCCCCTTCGGCGACGTCGATCAGTTCGCCGCCGAACGGCATCTGCTCCTCCGGCACGCCGGTTGCCGCCGCGATGGCGGTCCGGTTTTCGATGCTCGACGGCGGGAGCAGGGACTTGCGCGTCTTCAGCGAGACGAGTTCCTGCTGGGCCGCCGCAAGCTCACGTTTCTTCGTGGCGTGGCCGTCGAATGCCTCGAAGCGCAGCTCTTTGAGCGCCTCGGAGTCATCCTGCAGTTCCGCCGAGCGGTCGGCTGCGTGGGTGTGCGCCTGTTCCCAGCCCTCGGCCGACCACTCGAGCTTCAGCCCGGCATCGGCCAACGCCTGCCGCGCGGCTTCCTCCACCTGCTGGCGGAGCTTGAGTCCCACCCGGGCATTCTCCAGCGACTGCTCGATCGCCGAGATCGCGTTGCCGCCCTGGTTGTTATAGTCCGCCTCGAGCTGGCGCAGGTCCTTCGCCAGGCCGTCCCGGACCGCGCGCTCCGCGGCAAGGTCCTTAGCCTTGGCCCGGGCGAGGTCCTTGTAACGGACCAGGGTCTTTTCGTGGACCGTCACCGCGAGCTGCTGCTTGTAGGCATCGAATTCTTCACCGGCGAGTTCCCGCAGGCGGTTCGCATCCAGGAGGGACTGCGCGTATTCCTTGTTGAGGCCCGGAACCGGAGCCAGCTGGTCGCGCTGCTGCCGCACGTCCTCCAGCCGCTGCCGGATGGACATCAGGTTGCTGAATTCCTCGACGACGTCATCCGCTGCGGACAGCGTGGCGGGAGCATCAAGCACCTGGTCCCGGAAGAAGGTGTTGACGCTGCCGCCGAGGCCCTTGCCGGCCTGGATCACCCGGAGCAACGGCAGGGCCTGGTCCGAATTGATGCCCAGCAGGCGCCGGAACCGCTCGGCAAACGCCTTGTGCACGTCGAAGACCTGCGCGTCCGGGAAGATCGTGTCCAGCGCAGCCTTCGTGAAGCGCTTCTCGGCGATGCCCTCGATCGCCGCAAGGTCCAGCGGCTTGTTGTCGATCAGGTAATACCGGCCGACACTCGACTCCGTGCCGTTCTTGGGCAGGTCGAAGAGCGCCGACACCGTCACCTTCGTGCCGGCCGCGTTGTCGAACGTGAGGGCGACGGCGGACCACGTGGCGCCGGGGCGCTGGAAGGCACTGGCAGAGCCCTCACCCACAGCCTTGTCGCCCACCTTGCCGCGCATGTACGTGAACGTTGTCCGCTTGTCCTCCACAGCGCCGGAGCGCTGCGCCGCGGCCTCGTTGGAGCGCGGCCGCGCATCGAACACACGCAGCATCGCGTCAAACAGCGTGGACTTGCCCACTCCGGAGTTGCCCGTCAGCAGGGTGCCGTTACGGTCCACGTGCATCGTGTGGGCGCCATGGAACGTGCCCCAGTTGACCACCTGCACCAGCGCGAGACGCATCTGGCCGGGGTTGGTGAGCTCGCCCATCGGCAGCATGGTTGCGATGCTCACTTGGCGTTCCCTTCCTCGTGGTCGCCTGTCGCGGCGCCACCGGACACATGCTCTGCATGCTCGCTCGTTCCTCGCTTAGACGCATGCTGCCGCATGTCCCCGGCGTCGTCGCTGCTGTCAGTCACCGAATCGTCGTCTTCCGTGCCGTCATCCGAGCGAACGGGGTTCTCCCGGTCCAGTTCCAAAAGGGGTTCTGTACCTGCGGGGTCTGCTGTTGCCGCCACGAGCGCTTCTATGTGCGCGGGGATGTCGCCGATGTTTTCGAAGGGGAGGGCCAGGGGGAGTGCGTTGGAGATGGTGTAGACGTCCTCGAGGCCGGTGGTGATGAGGAGTTGGCGGGCCAGGAGCTTGGTGATGGCGCGGTTCACGACGTCGGAATCCCGCAGCGCGTCCTGCTGGCCGGACGGCTGGTAGTGGGCCACCAGCTCGGCGATTTCTTCCTTCGTGATCGTGGGATCCGTCTGGGCCGTGACGTGGCGGTCCAGCAGGAGCCGCAGGCGCAGCAGCACGATGGTTTCCACCCGGCTGAGCGCACGCTGCTGGCGCAGGATGCTGGAGCGGGTGCTGCCGCCGATGGCCTCGGGATCCACCGGACGCAGCACTGCCACCTTCCGTTCGTGGTCGAGCTGCAGCGTCAGGAACAGCTCGGACAGCCGGCTGCGCAGGATCAGCTGGTTGTCCAGAAGCGTAGTCCAGAGTTTCTCATCCCGGCCGCCGTCGATGTACGGGCCCTTCAGCAGCTTCACCAGGGCCTGGCGGACCTTCATCGGCAGCACGCCGGTGTCGCCCGGGAACAGCGCCGCACCGTCGACAAAGGTGTCCTTGGGCGTTACCGCGAAAGGGGCGCCGTGGATGTGTTCGGGCGCCGGTCGCACGTCCGGGGTCTCACCGTCGACGCCGGCGTCCGCCGTCGTCGTCATCTCGTCAGTCATCGTCAATCCTTCTTGAGGGTGACCACCGGCAGGAATGCCTTGCGGGTGGTTCCGTCTATCTGTTCGAAGTCGATGGCGTCCCAGCCTGCGCGGTCGAAGCCGGCGCCGTCGTGCAGGGCCTGGGACAGCAGCGCGCGGATGGAGTTGATGTGGCGTTCCTCCGGCGGAAGCTGCTCCCATGCCTCCGGCAGGGTGGCCGCTCCGGCGACCGCGGCGCGGATGGCCGCCGGCTTGGCCTTCCCGGTGCGCGGCGAGCGCACGCGGTCCGAGTCGCTGAAGGCTATGGGGTCGGCAAGTTTGGGCGGCGCCGCGAACTCGTCGGGGTCGAAGAGCTTGACCATCGACAAGGATTCGAAACCCGCGTTAAAGAGCACAGGTCCGGGCACCAGGCCGGGGCGTTCACGTTCGTAGGGCAGCGAACGGATGGCCTGTTCAGCCTCCCGGAGCACCTTCCGCAGCCGCACGGACTGGCGGAAATCGTCGCTCTGGACGTAGGTGTTGAGGCTTTCGCTCAGCTTGCCGTAGATCCGCTGGATCTGGCCGTGCTGCGTCCGGAGCTCAGCCACCAGGTTCTTCAGCGTCTCGCGGTCCTCATGGCTGAGGTCGTCCGCGAACTGGCGGCTGAGCACCTCCCCGATCGCGGACCGGAATCGCAGTTGCTGCTGCGGGTCCTCGAGGAATGCCGTAAATGACCGGAACGTCCTGCCTTCAGGACTCTGCCTGAGCCGCTTGTCCGCCTCCAGCACCTGTGCCATGGTGGCGCCCTTGCTGAGGGACTCCTCGATGATCTGGTTGCGGAGCTCGCCCACCAGTTCTTCGATCCGGTCACGCATCTTCTTGTAGTCCGCCGGCAGGCTGGCGGCGAGGTCCAGGATGTTTCCTGCGGCCTCCACCGCTTCGTCATCGTCCAGCAAGCCGTCGAAGTCCCCGGAGCTGATGTCCTCGATGAGCTGCTGCCGCTCCTCGATCTCGTCCTCGAGCGACTCCAGCCGGGCGCTCTGGTCCGGGTTGGTCTCATTGGCAAGTTTCTCGACGTCGCCCAGCAGCGTCCCCAGCCGGGAACCGTTCAGCGTGGAGCGTTCGCTGGAGAGGCTGTCCAGGAAGGCGAGGACGCGGGCCGCAGGCTCGGTGACTTCGTAGACGATCTGACCCGACTGGTTACGGCGGGTCAGGAAGTTCTTACGGGTCCATTCGTCGCCGAAGGACTTCCCGTTGGCCATTCCGCCCAGTCCGGGGTCCTGGCGGCGGAGCTGCTCAAGGAAGGCATCGACGTCGGCATGGAACTCTTCCAGCGGAAGCTGCGGACGGGTTCGGGTGAAGGAAGCCTGCAGGACGGCGATGACCCACGGCGCGGACCGGGTGAGCGCCCAGGCAGGTCCCTTGGTGAGGAGTTCGAGGTCCCGGAGCCGGGCGCTGATCGCGTCCGCGGAGGACGGGGCGGATCGGGACACACACTCTCCTTCAGCTGCCACAGGACTCGTCGGGCAGCGGAAAACCCGAAAACTGCCAACTACAAGGTTAACGCAGTGCCCCGGCCGGCAGGTCCGGCGCACTTCGTGGGCAGCTCTCCTGTTACGCGTGTTACTGGTGGGGTTTCAGTGACCGCGCCGTGACCTACGCACCGGTAGCATTTCGATCCCGTATCAACCCCTCCGCCACGGCGTGCTGAGTCTGGCTGACGGCGGCGCCCGCACCCTACGCTCGTCCTACTTGATCCATCCAGGCAGTGACGCAGGGGGAAACATGCAGTTCGATCTCAGTGCAGTTGAAACAGGCACGTTCGTGTTCATCGGAACGCTGGTGTTTGGAATGCTGATCGTGGGCTTCATGATGACGGCCGGATTCCTGGCCATGGTGCTCGTGGGGGTGGGCCGGTTCGCCTGGTTCATCATTGCCGGCACCCTGGTGGGATTGGTCCACGGCATCAACCACTTGTGGGACCGAATGGTGCACCATGCCTCCACCGTGGAACTCCCCGGCGACTTTCAGGGGCAGCCTGCCCCTAGCACGGGAACTTACCCGCGGGTAGCATTGAGGGACAGCTGAAGGGTTCTCCACCCGAGGCGGACCCAGGGCTCGAGCCGGCCACCCCGGTTAGAGGAGATGCCCCGTGAGCTCTGCCACTGACAGTCCAGCCGCCGATGTTCCCGTAGCGCCCGACAAGATCGGGCCGGAAGCCACCGAGGCCGACGCCCGGGCCATCACCGAGGCCGCCCGCGAAACCTCCTGGGACCGGCCCAGCTTCGCCAAGGGCTTGTACCTGGGCAGCTTCGATCTCTCACTGATCCATCCCTGGCCCGAGGCCAGGGCCGAGGACGTGGAACGCGGCGAAGAGTTCATGGCCCGCCTCACCGCCTACTCCAGGACCATGTCCGGCCGGGTGATCGAGCGGAACGCCAAAATCCCGGACGAATACATCGCAGGCCTGGCAGGGCTGGGCGTCTTCGGCATGAAGATCCCCCGCGAGTATGGCGGCCTGGGCCTCTCCCTCGTGTACTACGGCCGCGCGCTGGCCCTGCTGGGTTCGGTGCACCCGAGCCTCGGGGCGCTGCTCTCCGCACACCAGTCCATCGGCGTCCCTGAGCCTGTCAAGGTGTTCGGCACTGCGGAACAGAAGCAGGAGTACCTTCCCCGCTGCGCCGCCGGCGCCATCACGGCATTCCTGCTGACGGAACCCGACGTCGGGAGCGACCCCGCCCGGATGGGCAGCACTGCAGTTCCCACGGACGACGGCGACTTTTACATCCTGGACGGCGTCAAACTGTGGACCACCAACGGCGTGATCGCCGAACTGGTGGTGGTCATGGCCTTGGTCCCGGAGCATAGGGATTCGGACGGCACCGTCCACAAAGGCGGCATCAGCGCCTTCGTGGTGGAAATGGATTCCCCCGGCATCACGGTGGAAAACCGCAATGCCTTTATGGGGTTGCGCGGCATCGAAAACGGGGTGACGCGCTTCCACCAGGTGCGGGTACCCGCGGCCAACCGGCTCGGGCGGGAAGGCCAGGGCCTAAAGATCGCCCTCACCACCCTTAACACGGGAAGGCTTTCCATTCCGGCCCTCTGTGTGGCATCCGGCCGGTGGAGCCTGAAGATCGCCCGTGAATGGTCCAACGCACGCACCCAGTGGGGCCGGCCAGTGGGCAAGCACGAGGCAGTGGGCAAGAAGATCGCTTTCATTGCAGCGAGCGCCTTCGCCCTGGACGCCGTGTTTGAACTGTCCGCCGAAATGGCCGACGCGGGCCAGAAGGACGTCCGGATCGAGGCCGCCCTCGCCAAGCTCTGGTCCACGGAGATCAGCTGCCGGATAGCTGACGAGCTGGTCCAGATCCGCGGCGGACGCGGCTTCGAGACGGCGGATTCGCTGGAGGCGCGCGGCGAGCGCGCCGTGCCGGCCGAGCAGCAGCTCAGGGACCTCCGGATCAACCGCATCTTCGAGGGGTCCTCGGAAATCATGAGGCTCCTGATTGCCCGTGAGGCAGTGGACGCGCACCTCGCCGCCGCCGGGGACCTTGCCTCCGCGGATGCCAGCCTGTCCGACAAGGCGAGGGCCGCCGTCGGCGCTTCAGGTTTCTACGCGAAGTGGCTGCCCAAGCTGGTGGCTGGCGCCGGGATGGACCCGCGGTCCTACACGGAGTTCGGCCGGCTGGCGAAGCAGCTGCGTTTCGTGGAGCGGTCCTCGCGGCGGCTGGCCCGCCAGACGTTTTACGGGATGGGACGGTGGCAGGCCAAGCTGGAGCACAAGCAGGCCTTCCTGGGCCGGATCGTTGACATCGGGGCCGAGCTGTTCGCCATGGCGGCCTGCTGTTCGCGGGCTGAAGGCATGCTCCACACTGCGCCCGAGCAGGCCGCCACCGCCTATGAACTCGCCGAAGCGTACTGCGAACAGGCACGGGTCCGCGTTGACGAGTACTTCGACCAGCTCTGGCGGAATACGGACGACGCCGATCGCGCGCTCACGGAGAGGGTTCTCGCCGGCGACTACACCTGGCTGGAGGCGGGGGTCCTGGACCAGTCCGAAGGCACCGGGCCATGGATCGCCGATGCGTCTCCCCGGGCATCCGTGAAGGAGAACCTGCACCGCAAATACCGCTGATTTACGCTGGTTTTCGGACCGCCCCAGATGCTAAGCATCCTTGCTACCACCGGTGTGCCGTGGTTAGGTGGTGAGAAGAGCACCATGCACGTCTCCGCATAGCGGTGGCCGGCCCAAACAATGGTCCCGGTCCGATCGATGAAAGCGAGAACGCCTGATGAGCAGCACAGTAGGGCCCGAAGACAGACAGTCCCGACGCGCCCGCGGCGAGGCCACCGACGGCCTCGACGCCAGCCGGGTGGACCGTAACGGCGTGGAGGACAGGCTGGAGGGCCGGCGGAGTTACGCTGACGCTGCGCGTCCCGCCCGCAATGACGGCGCCGTCACGGATTACGACGACGACACCCGCGCCTACCCGGTGCCTGTTACCGCCGAACCCGCTGTGGCTGCCGACCCGAATGCCGCCACCCGCGAGACCGTGGTTGCCAGGGAGAAGGAACAGTTCGGCGGCATCAAGATCGGCTCCGCCTTCTTTGGCTGGCTGGCAGCGACGGGAACAGCCGTTTTGCTGACGGCCCTGGTGGCAGCAGCCGGGACAGCAGTGGGGCTCGCCACCAGCACGGACGTCAACGAAGCCGTGAACCAGGCATCCTCCGACCAGACCGTCGGACTGGTGGGAATCATCGTGCTGCTGGTCATTCTCTTTGTGGCCTATTACTGCGGCGGCTACGTAGCCGGACGCATGGCCCGCTTCAACGGCGCCAAACAGGGATTCATGGTGTGGGTCTGGGCCGTGATCTTCGCAATCCTTGTTGCACTGCTGGCCATGATCGCCGGCGAGCGCTTCAACATCCTGGCCAACCTGAACAGCTTCCCGCGGATCCCGGTCAATGAAGGACAGCTAACCACCACCGGAATTACTGCCGCCATCGTGGTGGCCGTGGTTGCGCTGATTGGCGCCGTGGTGGGCGGCATGGCGGGCATGCGGTTCCACCGCAAGGTGGACCGGGCCGGGTTCACTCCGGTTGAAGCTGACGCTGACCGCTAAGGCGTAGCCTCGTCGACGTAGTACCAACGGCGGTCCAAGCGCAGGAACCGGCCGGTTTCGTGGTGGACTCCCCGCTCGCCGTCGTGCCGGAAGTGGGCCTTGAACTCAACGGTTCCTTCCGAATCCAGCGGTCCGCCGCGGAGCGTCGAGACAATGTCCAGCCGGCGCCACTCCATGGCCGGATCCAGGTCGAGTTCCGCGGGCCTGGTATCCGGGTGCCAGGTGCGGAGCAGGTAGGCGGCATCCCGGACCGCGAAGGCGCTGTACCGGGAGCGCATGAGCTGTTCCGCCGTGGGGGCTTCGGCGTCGCCGCTGTGGAACCGGCCGCAGCAGTCCGCGTACTGTTCACCGGACAGGCAGGGGCAGTTTCCGGGGTGGGGCACGGATAGTCCTTTCGTGATGGCAGGGGGTTCCATTGGCTGCCTCAGACTATATGCCGGACCGGGCCGGAACCGTCTGTGTCATATCCGATAACAGCTTCGACACAACCCCGTCGCGGGCCTCGATGCGGGCGTGTTGCCCGGCAAAAGTCCGTATTGTTAAGGGGTGCTTATCGGCGGGTCGTATTACCCGTACACAGGCGCTGCAGGCCGTGAGGAGAGGTAAATGGAAGATCCCACCACCATTGCCCTGAACCTGACCTTTTTTGGCACGCTCGGTGTGGCCTTCGTCATGTTCATCGGACTCTTCCTCGTCTTCGTGGCCACCCTGCTGATTGCGGGGCTCGGCCGGCTGGTGGGCGTCACGGTCATGGCGTTGTTCGGCCGCCGCCCCGCCAGGTCCCCCCGCCCCGTCCGGACCCCTGCGATAAGCGCCGACCGCATGCCGCGCCGGACATTCAGCCTGAAGACGGCCCTTGTGTCCGGCGCACTCAAAACGAAGCTGCGCAGCGAAAAGGAACAACCGGCGGGCACCCGCACTCCCCGCGGGGAAGCTCCAGCCCTGGCCGGGGACTGGGCCGCGGCCGTCGCCCGGGCAGACGCCCGTGCTGCAGCCAGGGCCCAGGCGTCGGCACCGCCCGAGGTGAAGGTCACTGTTCGTGATCTCCCCAGCCCGGATGCCCCGGTGGAAGACGTCAGGGCGGTCGCTCCCCTCGTGGAGTCCGCCACGGACCAGCACGCCACCGTCAAGGCCACCCCGCACTCCTTCGAAAAGCCGCCTGCACCGGGACGGACGGCCATGCTGGACACCGGCTCACTGGTTTCCCTTGCCGGGCATCCCGGCGCGCTGAAACGCCTCCCGCCGGCTGAGCACCGCCGCGCCGGCTAATTCACAATTCGTCATTGATGTCCGCTGCGTTACCCCGGACTACTCAAGACTAAGAAGTACTTCGCCAGCGTCCTCTGCCTTCCCGATTTTGTGTAGCCTCGTGACGATCCACAGCAATCGGCCGTGGGAGTCAAACGTGAGGAAACCGGGAATGAGCCTCAACCAGCTACGGGTGTTCGGGCGCAGCGGGACATTGATCAGCCCGCTCACTTTGGGGACCATGAACTTCGGCGAGGGCGCACGGGCGGACCCGGCGGGCGTCGGCGGAACCGCCCAGGGCTATGCGCCCACCGGCGCCGATGAAAGCATCCGCATCATCAACGCTGCCCTGGACGCCGGCATCACCGCCGTGGACACGGCGGACGTCTACTCGCAGGGGCAGAGCGAACAGGTGGTGGGCCGCGCCCTGAAGGGCCGCCGCGACGATGTCTTCATTGCCACCAAATTCCACGGCCAGATGAGCGCCAACCCGGCCCACTCCGGCAACTCGAGGCGCTGGATCATGCAGGCAGTGGAGGGCAGCCTCCGCCGCCTGCAGACGGACCGGATCGACCTGTACCAGGCGCACCGTCCCGACTACAACACCGACGTCCTGGAAACCATCACGGCACTGAACGACCTCATCCGCCAAGGCAAGATCCTCTACTACGGAACGTCCGTTTTCACTCCGGCGCAGCTGGTGGAGGCCCAGTGGCTGGCAACCACCAACCACCTCATCCCGCCCGTCGCCAACCAGGTCCCCTATTCCATGCTGGTCCGGGGCACCGAGCGTGATGTCCTGCCGATCGCCCAGCAGTACGGGCTCGGAGTGCTGGCCTACGGTCCGCTGGCCGGCGGCTGGCTGTCCGGGAGCTTTGTCCTGGATGCCGGGAAGCCGCCCACGCGCGTTCACTCGCTTCCCGGACGGTACGACATTTCCGGCCCGGCGAGCGAGCGCAAGCTGCACGCCGCAGATGCCCTGGCCAGGCTGGCGGACAAGCTGGAACTTCCGCTGGTGGACCTGGCAGTCGGCTTCGCGCTGAACCACCCGGCTGTCAGCAGTGTGATCATTGGGCCGCGGAGCGAGGAGCACCTGCACGCCTACCTGAAGGCTGCGGACACGGTGCTGGACGAATCCGTGCTGGATGCCATCGACGAGCTGGTGCCCCCGGGCACCAATTTCGTGGAGCGGGACGCCGGCGCCGTGGTCCCCTCCCTGGAGTATGCGGAGCTCCGGCGAAGGTAGCTGGCGGAAAGCCCTTACCCTGAGCAACCAAGTGGGCTACGGTGAAAACCATGGAATTCAGATACCTCGGCAACAGCGGCTTCAAGATCTCCGAAATCACTTTCGGCAACTGGCTCACGCACGGCTCCCAGGTGGAGAACGACGTGGCCACCCAGTGCGTGCGGGCGGCACTGGACGCGGGCATCAGCACGTTCGACACCGCGGACGTCTACGCCAACACGGCGGCGGAGAAGGTACTGGGCGAGGCCTTGAAGGACGAGCGCCGGGAGTCCCTGGAAATCTTCACCAAGGTGTTCGGCCCCACCGGACCCAAGGGCCACAATGATGTGGGGCTGTCCCGCAAGCACATCATGGAGTCCATCAACGGTTCCCTGACACGCCTCCAGACCGACTACGTGGACCTTTACCAGGCCCACCGCTACGACTACGAGACGCCGCTGGAAGAAACCATGCAGGCGTTCGCGGACATTGTCCGGCAGGGCAAGGCACTGTACATCGGCGTCAGCGAATGGACGGCGGACCAGATCAGGGACGGCCACGCCCTCGCCAAGGACCTGGGGTTCCAGCTGATCTCCAACCAGCCGCAATACTCCATGCTGTGGCGGGTCATCGAAGCCGAAGTGGTCCCGACATCCGAAGAGCTGGGCCTGTCCCAGATCGTCTGGTCCCCCATGGCCCAGGGCGTGCTGAGCGGCAAGTACCGGCCGGGGAAACCGGCCCCGGAAGGAAGCCGCGCCACGGACAGCAAGGGGGGCGCCCGGATGATCGAACGCTGGATGTCCGACGAGGTCCTGAGCGGAGTTCAGCAGCTCAAGCCGATCGCGGAGGAGGCCGGGCTGACCATGGCCCAGTTGAGTATCGCATGGGTGCTGCAGAACAAGAACGTGGCCTCGGCGATCATGGGCGCGTCCCGCCCCGAGCAGATTGCCGGCAATGTGGCGGCCGCCGGCGTCAAGCTGGACCAGGCCATCATGGATAAGATCGACGACGCCATCGGCTCGCTGGCTGAACGGGACCCGGCCCAGACCAAGTCGCCCGCCTCCCGGGAGGCCTAGCCATGGCGGCCGGGGACCTTCCCGATCTGGCCGTCACCGGATCCACCGGGCAGCTCGGCAGGCTCGTCGTCGGGATCCTCGCCGACGCCGGACTGCCGCAGCGGCTGCTGGTGCGCGACGCCGCACGGGCGCCTGATCTTCCGGGCGCAGTGCCGGTGGTCTCCACGTACGGCGATCCGGTGCTGGCAGCGGCCTCCCTGGCGGGCGTGAAAACGCTGTTCATGGTGTCCGCCGCGGAGGCGGAGGACAGGCTCCAGACGCATTTCGCGTTCGTTGACGCGGCTGCCGCGGCCGGGGTTGAGCATGTGGTGTACACGTCCTTTTTCGGCGCGTCCGCGGACTGCACGTTCACGCTGGGCAGGGATCATTACGCCACCGAGGAGCGGATCAAGGCCTCCGGGATGAAGTACACGTTGCTGCGGGACAACTTCTACCTCGACTTCCTGCCGTTGCTCACCGGAGAAGACGGCGTCATCCGGGGCCCGGCGGGCGACGGCGTCATGGCTGCGGTGACCCGCGCGGACATCGCCCGGTGCGCCGCGGCGGTGCTGGGTGACCCGGCACTGCACGTGGGCCGGACCTATAACCTGACCGGACCGGAGGACATTTCGCTGCAGCGGGCCGCGGAGCTTCTTACCGCCGGTACCGGGCGGACTGTCAGGTACCACAATGAAACCGTGGAGGAGGCCTATGCGTCCCGCGCGTCCTACGGTGCCCCGGCCTGGCAGGTGGACGCCTGGGTAAGCACGTACACGGCCATAGCCAACGGCGAACTGGCCGGGCCGACGTCGGACGTTCATGTCCTTACGGGCAGGGAACCCCAGGGTCTCGCGGCCTTCCTCGAGGAGGCGCATCACCTCTAACGTCCGTCACGTTGCGTGTTAACGGTGTTGTTCGAGTTCTTTAGAGTTGCTGTTGTTATTCTCAAAACCCCAATAACGGTTTATGCTTTGCTCACCCGCCATTCGGCCGGGGCATGTTGCTACAGCACGCACTTTTTGGGGATCCAATGCGCTTTACAACTTCCGCGGTTCTGCGGGCTCTGACTTTACTGACCTTCCTGGTCTCGGGAAGCCTCGTGGCCGTCGCTCCGGCGCAGGCCGTAGACGCACCGCCGGCGCCGCCGCCAGGGCCCGTCGACTTCATCCGGTCACTGCCTTCGGGGGTCACGTCCGGGTCGCTCACCACGGAATGGCTCCCCCGTGCCGGCAACGTTAAGGTATCGCTTGTCACCATCCAGACCGCGGATAAGACTACCGCCGAGACGGACGCCATTAATGTGGACGCCGCCAAGAATTCGATCGGCGCCGCCAGCAATTACTGGAACGGAATGTCCGGCGGGCGGCTGTCCCTGTCTATTGTTGACGTTGTCAAAGGGTTCAAGACCAGCGCACGCTCGGACTGGAACTTCGACGACATCCTGGAGAGAGTCACCAAGGAACTTGGTTGGATCGAAACAGCCAACACCAGCCTGGTGATTTTCATGCCCCGAAACGACGTGGTGGTTTACGGTCAGGGCGGAAATCTTGGCGCTGGCTGGTCCGGCGGAGCCACCAGCGGGCGTGTCCTGATGCCCTACCCGGGGACGTACACGAATACGGTGATGACCCACGAGTTCGGCCATGTCTTCGGTCTGGACCACGCCAACAGCATCCAGTGCTCCGACGGAAGTTCCGACTCGACGGCGTCGTTCGGCCGGCTGGATAACGGCAACTGCTGGTCGCGTGCGTACGGCAATGACACGTCTGTCATGGGTCCCACGCGCGCCGCCATCCCCACCATCGACTCCTACCACTACGACCTGGGCTCGTTCGGCAACGGCTATGAGATCCGCGATGCCGGTACCATCCTGGGTGCCAAGAGTTTCAAGGTCACGCCCTGGGCCGGCACCGGTGACTACCGTGCTTTGAAGTTCACCGACCCCATCAGCAACGAGGTCTATTACGTGGAACTTCGCATGCCTGTGGGCTACGACGCCATCACCGCAGTGTCGGGCAACCAGGGCGTGCAGATCCTGAAGGCCGATCCGTCGGATCCGGCTGCGTCAATGATCCTTATGCCCAATACCAAACCCTATGACGGCTGGTACCATCCGAACCTGGCTTGGCAAGGGGGCAGGTTCACCACTGCCGCAGGCACCACGATCACCATAGACTCCATCACGAGCAGCGCGGCCACCATCACTATCCGGGGCAAGAGCCCGTATTCCTCCTACTTCAAACACGTCGATTCACCGAGCATCTATGGCAAACGTCCCGACGGCTCCTTCAAGTCGCTGACCTGGAGCGAGTACTCGGATCTGGGGTTCCCCGCGTACGCCACCCTTCCGGCCGTCAGCTTTGTCAAGAACAGCTGGAGCACCACCATCTACGCGGTGGACGGCACCAACAAGGGCAAAGCCCTGAGCTACGCCGACTGGACTGCCTACGGCCAGCCCGCCCCGGTGAGTTACAAGCTCCTGGCCGGAACGTATTTCTTCAGCAAGTTTAATGACTCCGTCCTGTACTACTACAGCCCCGCCGGGGAGACCACGGCGTCGCAGGCACAGTGGACCAGCGCCGGATCACCCACCGTCAGCCTGCCCGTGCGATATGTGAAGTATGCGTGGGAGCCCACGATCTTCAAGGTGGAGTCAACAGCAGCCGGCCAGGCCGAATACGACGCCAAAGTGTCTGCCCTGAGTTTCTCCGACTGGAGCGCCGCCGGCTACCCCACTCCGGTGGTCACCGGCTTCATCGGCGGCTCCATCGCCAGCAAGTACAGCAACCTGCCCACCATTTACCTCAAGTCTCCGTCTGGCAACGTC
The DNA here is from genome assembly GCF_017833075.1 of Arthrobacter sp. PvP103. Taxonomy (NCBI): domain Bacteria; kingdom Bacillati; phylum Actinomycetota; class Actinomycetes; order Micrococcales; family Micrococcaceae; genus Arthrobacter; species Arthrobacter sp. PvP103. Next base: position 2,212,643 of record NZ_JAFIBQ010000001.1, read on the forward strand.
CACGAACTCACCTACGCGGAATGGATGGCCATCCCCGCGGCGAAACGGACATTCATGGATCTCGGAACGGGCCGTTTCGTGAAGAATTCCTGGAGCGGCGCCATCTACTTGGTGGGAAGCACCTACAAGGGCAGCCATCTTAACTTTGCGCAGTGGCAGAGCTACGGCATGCCCACGCCGCAGACAAGCACGCTCATTCCGGGCAGCAGTTTTGTGAAGCTGACCGGCAGCACTTCCCTCTACTACGTTTCCCCGGCCGGCCTGGTTGCGGCCACAAACGCCGAGTATGTTGCCGCCGGCTCTCCCGCTGTCGTCGTCCGCTAGAACGGGTTCGAAGTCAGTCGCTGGTGCCGGGTTCCCTCTCGGGGAGCCCGGCATTGCCGTGTGGATCCGGCCTTGACGCACCGGCGGCAGCGGCGTAGACCTGTGCCATGACGAAGCAGATTTCCCGGCGCCGTCAGTCCGTGAAGCCCGCGGCGCACGCAGGAGAGCCCACCCACGGTCCGCTCACCGCAGAGGAACTGCAGCTGGCCGTCAGGAACCATTCGATGCCATTGGAGGCCTTGCGGGAGGCCACCACACCGCCGGGGCTGCACTACGTCCTGACGCACTTCGACATCCCGTTCATTGACGCCGACTCCTGGCACCTGCGGATCGGCGGTGCCGTGCAGCGCGCCGTCGAGATCAACCTCCGGGCGCTTCGCCGGGACCCGACCATCAGCATTCCGGTCACGCTGGAGTGCGCCGGCAACGGCCGCTCGCTGCTGCATCCGCGGCCGCTGAGCCAGCCGTGGCGGCTCGAGGGCGTGGGAACGGCGGAGTGGACCGGGGTTCCGCTCGCGTACCTGCTGGCCCAGGCCGGCGTTGACGAGGACGCCGTCGAAGTGGTGTTCACCGGCGCCGACGCCGGCATCCAGGGCGGAGTCCGGCAGACGTATGCGCGCAGCCTTCCGATCAAGGAGGCGATGCGCCCCGATGTCGTCCTGGCGTATGAGATGAACGGTCGCGAGCTGCCGCCGCAGCACGGCTACCCCCTGCGCCTTGTGGTCCCTGGCTGGTACGGCATGGCCAGCGTGAAGTGGCTGGAGTCCATTCAGGTGCTGACCCACCCGTTTGAGGGATTCCAGCAGTCGGTGGCGTACCGCTACCAGAAGGACGCGGACGACGCCGGCACTCCGGTCTCCCGGATCAAGGTGCGTTCGCTGATGATTCCGCCGGGCATCCCGGACTTCTTCACCCGCAGCAGGGTCCTCTCCGCCGGCCCGGTGATGCTTACGGGCAGGGCCTGGTCCGGTGAAGGCTCCGTGGTCCGCGTGGAAGTGGGGATTGACGGGAAATGGGTGACCGCGCACCTCGGACACCCGGCGGGGCCGTTTGCCTGGTGCGAATGGACGCTGCCGTGGGTGGCGGACCGGGGCGAGCATGAGCTCGCCTGCCGGGCCACCGACGCCACGGGATCAACGCAGCCGCTGGAGCAGGTCTGGAACTACCAGGGCATGGGCAACAACGTGGTGCAGCGCGTGAAGGTGAGCGTCGAGTAGCCCTGCCCCGCGTCAGCAGCCTTCGAAGTCGGTCAGGACCTTGACCTTGCCCGCCGAGGCGGATACGGGGTCGAAGGTGTAGCCCAGCCACTCCCGGGCGAGCCGGCGGGCGAGCTCCACACCCACCACGCGCTGGCCCATGGTGAGCACCTGGCAGTCGTTGGACAGCACCGAGCGTTCCACCGAGAAGGAGTCGTGGGCCGTGGCTGCCCGGATTCCTTCCACCTTGTTCGCGGCGATGGCTACGCCGATGCCGGTGCCGCAGAACAGGATGGCCCGGTCGGCCAGGCCGTCCTTGATCATTTCCCCGGCGGAGATCCCCACGTACGGGTACGGGGTGGTGAACTTCTCGGGGGCATCACTGCGGTTGACGCCAATGTCGATGATTTCGCTGACCCGGGGGTCCTTCCGCAGGTCCTCCATGATCCGGTCCTTGTAGTCCACGCCGGCTTCATCGGCGCCCAGGATGAGTCGGATACCCACGGCCTGTCCTTCCCTGGTCATGACGGTGTTCCGGCGGGCTGGCGGGATGGAACCGGCGCTGCAAGGTGCGCGCCCATCACGGTGAAGATCATGGCCAGTGACGTGGCGCCGGGGTCCGCCGTGCCAACGCTCTTTTCCGCGAGGGGCCGGGCGCGGCCTTTGAGCGGCCGCAGGGAGGCGGTGGCTTCCGCTGCCGCCGTGGACACCGCGGCGGCTTCGGCCCATGCCGCTTCGGCTGCCGCCGCGTGGCTGCCGCCGTCGGCCACCAGCCGGCTGAACGTTTCGGTGAAGGGCAGCAGGGCGTCCACCATGGTCTTGTCCCCGATGTCCGCCTTGCCGAGGCCGGTGATCCGTGCCGAGAATGCCGCGACAGCCGCGGCCAGTTCCGAAGGTCCCGGAGCCAGCTGGTTGCCGAGGGCTTCGCCGAAGGACCGCAGGCCTGCACCCCACAGCACGCCGGAGGTTCCGCCTGCCTTGTCAGCCCAGGCGTCCCCGGCGGCCGAAAGAACCGCGGCTGCTCCGGCACCGCGGGCCAAGGCGTCCCCGGCTGCGGCCACGGCCGCGTCGATACCGCGGACCATCCCGCGCCCGTGGTCTCCGTCGCCCGCGACAGCGTCCATGTCCCCGAGCCTCGCTTCGGCCGAGTGCAGTGAGTCCCGGGCGGCGGCGAGCGCCGCCAGGCAGCTGGCCGCGTAGCCGCGCGACTCTTCGGTGGCTTCGAAGGCACTGGGCGCGGCGGTGCCGTCTGACGCATGTTCCGCCATCAGGTCGCCGGACTGCAGGGCGGCGTTGCCCCGCCGGTAGGCGGGCGTTTCAGCCGGCGCAGTCCACAGCGGCTCAAGTTCCTCGTCCAGCCAGGTGATGGTGAGGGAGACACCGGACATGTCCAGGCTGGTGACCAGTTCTCCCACCTCCGGCATGACCAGCGTGTAGCCGGCGGCACGGAGCAGCGGGGCAACGGTGAGCCAGAGGACAAAGAGTTCCTCGTGCTTGGTGGAGCCCAGGCCGTTGAGGATGACGGCGATGCGGTCGCCCGCACCGTGCGGTGTCTCCGCCAACAGCCGGGAGACGAATTCCTGGCCCAGCTCCTTGGCGGGCGGCAGTTCGGTGTCGAACAGGCCGGGTTCGCCGTGGATGCCCAGGCCGAGACCCATCTGACGGTCCTTGAGGGTGAACAGCGGAGCCTCGGCGCCGGGGAACGTGCAGCCGTTGAAGGCACTGCCGATGGTTCGGGTCAGGCTGTTGGCCTTCCGGCCCAGGCGCACGACGTCGGCCAGGCCGGCTCCCGCCTCCGCGGCGGCGCCCATGATTTTGAAGACCGTGAAGTCGCCCGCGATGCCGCGGCGTTTCTCCGCTTCCGACGGCGGGGCACTGGCGACGTCGTCCGTCACCAGGACGTTTTCCACCTGGATTCCCTCTGCGGCGAGCCGTTCGCTGGCCATGCCGAAGTTCAGGACGTCCCCGGCGTAGTTGCCGTAGGTGAACACCACACCGGCGCCGGAGTCCGCCGCCTTCGCCACGGCGTAGGCCTGCTGCGCGGACGGCGAGGTGAAGATGTTGCCCACTACGGCGCCGTCGGCCAGTCCGGTACCGATCAGGCCGGCGAAGGCCGGGTAGTGGCCGGAGCCGCCGCCGGCAAGGACGGCCACCTTGGGTTTGGCAGGGCGTTGGCGGCGCACGGCCCCGCCGGGAACCTGGCGAACCAGGCCTGCGTGGACGTCGCAGAAACCGGCGAGGGCTTCCTCGGCGAAATCGGACGGATCGTTGAAAATTCTGGTCATGGTGGGCTCTCCAGGCTGCGCTCGGTCTTCTGAATGGCGAGACTGCTAGTGGATGTGGCTTCCGCCGTTGATGTCGATGGTGGTTCCCGTGAGGTAGGCCGATTCCTCGGAGGACAGGAATGTGATGACGGCGGCAATTTCCTCGGTGGTGGCGTTGCGGCCCAGGGGGATGCCGGCGTTGATGGCGGCCTCCTGTTCCTCGGTGCTGCCCACGCGGATGTTGGTGTCCACGGCGCCCGGGGTGATCGCGTTGACGGTCACGCCGGTGGCGCCGATTTCGCGGGCGAGCGCCTTGGTGAAGCCCAGGATGGCTGCCTTGGCGGCGGAGTAGGGGACCTTGCCGAAGACGCCGCCGCCGCGCTGCGCGGAGACGGAGGACATGTTCACAATCCGGCCCCAGCCGCTGGCAATCATGTCCGGCAGGAAGGCCTTGGTGACCAGGTAGGTTCCGGTGGCATTGACGTCCATCACCTTGTGCCAGAGCTCCAGGGTGGTTTCCAGGAACGGCACCGGCGAGGTGATGCCGGCAATGTTGGCCAGCGCGCCCACGGGGGGAAGGTTACCGGCGGCGACTTCTGCGGCGACGGCTGCATAGGCGGCGTTGACGGAGCCCTCATTGGCGACGTCGATCTCGTGGCCGAAGGCGGGGACGTTGAACTCGTTGCCGATTTCGGCGGCGACCTTGGCGGATTTCTCGCCGTCGAGGTCCAGGATCACCACCGCCCAGCCCTGGTTGGCGTAGCGGCGTGCGGTGGTGATGCCGATGCCGCGGTCCGAAGTGGCCCCCGTGAGGACGGCGGTGCGCTGGATGGTGGTGCTCATGGTGGTGCTCCTTGGGTTGCTTGGTGGTGGTTCGGGTAAGGCTGTGCTCTAGATAAGGTCTGTGATGAAGCTGGCTGCCTTGGCGGCGGCCGCGGGGCGTTCGTCGTGGGTGACGTCCCGGGTTTCGAGTTCCAGCGAGAAGTGGCCGGTGTAGCCGCGCGCTGCGAGCGAGCGCAGCCCGGCGGCAAAGTCCGCCTGGCCGCTTCCGATGCTGAGGTTGATGTTTCCCGGTACGGCGTCCCTGATGTGGACGTGGGTAATCCGGCCGTCGTGCCGTTCGAGGTATTCAAGGGGGTCTTCGCCGGCGGCAACGATGTGGCTGAAGTCCATGACGATTCCCACGCCCGAGCCCGCCAGCCGGTCCGCCAGCAGTTCGGCGCGCTCCAGGTTCCAGCAGAACCTCAGGAAGTGCAGCGATTCGGTCCAGAGTTCTACGCCGAATTCAGCGGCGCGCTGCCCGGCATGGATGAGCTGGGCCGCGATGGTGTCGAGGTCCTCCTCGACGCTCCGGACCGGATTGTGGCCCAGGGCACCGCACGGAAGCACCAGCGCCTTCGCGCCGGTATTGGCCGCGAGGGTGAGCAGCGCCTCCAGGTGCCGTTCGCGGGCGCCCTGCCCGCCGGCGTCGAGCACTGCATTGAGGTCTCCGATGTCCCCGTTGACCGAGCGGACCCGCAGCCCGGAAGCGGCAACCTCCGCGGTGACAGCCGTGACGGCGTTCGCATCCAGTTCATACGGGACGTGGTCGCAGACGCCGGGAAGGGCGCCGAGGTCGATTTCTTCGAAGCCAAGGCCGCCGATGGTCCTCAGGGCCGTGACCAGGTCCTGGTGGCGGAAGCTGATGGACGAGCAGCCGAGTCGGGAGTTGAACATCTTCATTGATCCTCTGAAAGGGTGGGGTGATGTGAATCACTGTATGCGTTTCATTGTTGACAGTCAACCTCCAACATTGACTGTTGACATTGGAGCATGACCCGGGTCACACTGGCATATCATTTGTTAACAGTCGACAGCGGCGGTGCGGAAGCGTTGCCCGCTCTTCGAAAGGGATTCAGCAATGAGCAATGAGGCTCTGAAAATGCGCGGCCACGTGCACGGCACAAAGGACGCTAAACGCGTCGCCATCGGCTCCGGTGTCGGCGCCGTCATCGAGACTTATGACTTCATCGGCTTCGGCACTGCCGCCGCCCTGTACTTCGGAACGGCGTTCTTCCCCACCGGCGACCCGGTCACCGGCACCCTGGCCGCCTTCGCCACGCTCGGCGTCGGCTTCGCCGCCCGCCCCATCGGCGGGATCATCGGCGGCCACCTCGGCGACAAGGTGGGCCGCAAGCCCGTCCTGGTGGCCTCCCTGATCCTCATGGGTGTCGCCACGTTCCTCATCGGCCTCCTGCCCACCTACGAACAGGTCGGCCTGCTGGCGCCGGCGCTGCTGGTGTTCGTCCGCGTCGTCCAAGGCCTCGCCTTCGGTGCCGAATGGGGCGGCGCCATCCTGATGAGTTACGAGCACGCGCCCTGGAAGTCCAAGGGAAAGTACACCGGCATCGTGCAGGCCGGCTTCCCCGTTGGCCTCCTCCTGGCCAACCTCGTCTTCCTGGTCAGCGTCAACCTGGGCGGCGAACTCGCCTGGCGCGTCCCGTTCCTGGCCAGCATCCTGCTCGTCGTCGTCGGCCTGATTATCCGCTCCAAGGTGCCGGAATCGCCGGTCTTCGACGAGGTCAAGGAGAGCGGTTCCATCGTCAAGTCGCCGATCCTCGAGGTCATCAAGACGGACTGGCGCAGCATCGTCCGGGGCATCGGCCTCCGCATTGCCGAGACCGCGGGCTACGCCGTATCGATCACCTACATGATTTCCTACCTGCACACCCAGCACCTGGCTGACAAGACCCAGACGCTCGTCGCCCTCTGCATAGCCTCCGCAATCGGCATCTTCGCCACCATGGCCTGGGCAAGGCTCACCGACAGGATCGGGCGCCGGCCGCTTTACATCTGGTCCACAGCCTTCGCGCTCCTGTTCGGCATCCCCATGTTCCTGCTGGTCAACACCGGAATGTTCATCTTCATCATCGCCACCATCGTCATCTCCTACGCTGTCTGCCAGAACTCCCTGGCCGGCGCCCAGGGGGCGTGGTTCCCCGAACTGTTCCAGGCAAAGACCCGCTCCTCCGGAGCCTCGCTGGCCTACCAGATCTCCGCCATGGTCTCCGGCTTCACTCCCTTCATCACCACGCTCCTCTTCGTCAGCCTGGGCTGGATGGGCCCGGCCCTCCTCTTCAGCTTCTACGCAGCCATCGGGCTCTGGGCCGCCCTCGTCACCCGGGAAACCTGGGGCAAGCGCGAACGGCGCCTGGCAGATGAGGCCACCAAAAGCACGCCGCAGACAGTAAACGCCTGATGACCACCGCCACAGAAGAAGCCCACATGACTGCCACCCAGGAAACCATGGCTCCCGCGACCGAACGCGTCGCCGGCGTCAGCGCCGCCGCCTACCGCATCCGTCACCACGCCCTGAACATGGGCGAGGTGCAAGGCCAGGGCTACGTGGGCCAGGCGCTCGGCGCGGCGGACATGCTGGCCGCCGTCTACGCGGACCAGCTCCGCTTCCGCCCCGAGGATCCGGAATGGGAGGCGCGGGACCGCTTCCTGCTCTCCACCGGGCACTACGCGATCGGACACTACGCCGCACTGGCCGAGGCCGGCATCGTTCCGGTCGAAGAACTTGGGACGTACGGCTCGGACGATTCCCGGTTGCCGATGTCCGGGATGTCCACGTACACCCCCGGGATGGAGATCTCCGGCGGCTCCCTGGGCCACGGCCTCACCATCGCGGTGGGCATGGCACTCGGCCTCCGATACCAGGGCTCCGGGGCGAGGGTCTACAACTTCCTCTCCGACGGCGAACTGGACGAAGGCTCCACCTGGGAGGCCGCCATGGGCGCGCACCACCACCAGCTGGGCAACCTGACTGCGATGGTGGACATCAACGCGCTGCAGGCGGACGGAAAGACGGACACCGTGCTGCGCACCGAGCCCGTAACGGAAAAGTGGGAATCCTTCGGCTGGTATACCCAGCGGGTGGACGGGAACGACGTCGGCACGCTGCTGGCGGCGTTCGATAACGCAGCCGCCCAGGCCGCCGCCGTCGGACGTCCTTCCGTGATCCTGTGCGACACGAAGGTGGGCCGCGGAGTGCCGCTGCTGGAGGAGCGCGAGAAGGCGCACTTCATGCGCATCGAGGAACACGAATGGCAGCAATGCCGCGAACAGCTGACCGCAGGATACGAAGGAAAGGCCGCACGATGAGCACCGCCACCGCTTCAACGGGCACCGCAGTAAAGGGCGCCGCCCCCAAGCTGAAGACCTCGGCCATGATCGCGTCCTTCGCTGATCCCGGCCAGAAAACGGCCTCCGCGCCGTTCGGACATGCACTCGTGAAGGCTGCCCAGGAGAACGACAAGATCGTGGGCCTCACCGCGGACCTGGGCAAATACACGGACATGCACATCTTCGCGCAGGCCTTCCCGGAACGGTTCTTCCAGATGGGCATGGCCGAGCAGCTGCTCTTCGGGGCCGCCGCGGGACTGGCCGAGACCGGGCTGGTGCCGTTCGCGTCCACCTACTCCGTCTTCGCCGCGCGGCGGGCCTACGATTTCCTCTGCCTCGACAGCGCCGAACCGAACCTCAACGTGAACATCGTGGGCGGCCTGCCGGGCCTGACCACCGGCTACGGCCCCAGCCACCAGGCCACCGAGGACATGGCGATCTTCCGCGGCATGCCCAACCTGACCATCGTGGACCCCTGCGACTCGATCGACATCGAACAGGCCGTCCCCCAGCTCGCGGCCAGCGAGGGGCCCACGTACCTGCGTCTGCTCCGCGGGAACGTGCCCACGGTCTTGGACGAATACGGCTATACCTTCGAGCTCGGCAAGGCGAAGGTCCTGCGCGGCGGGAACGACGTCGTCTTCATCTCCAGCGGACTCATGACCATGCGGGCGCTGCAGGCAGCCAAGGCGCTGGCCGAACACAACGTGGACGTCGCCGTCGTTCACACCCCCACCATCAAGCCGTTCGACGCCGCGACGGTCCTGGCCGAGATCAATACCGACCGCCTCGCGGTGACGTTGGAAAACCACAGCGTGATCGGCGGCCTTTTCGAAACGGTTGCGTCCGCCGTCGTCACCGCGGGACTGGGCAAGCGGGTGGTGCCCGTGGCACTGCCGGACGAGTTCCTCGACGCCGGTGCGCTGCCCACGCTGCACGAGCGCTACGGCCTGTCCGTCCAGCGGATCGTGGCGAAGGTCCTGGCAGAACTGGGCTAGCCGGGAACGAGCGGCGGGAGCGCGGCCCCGGGACCACACGGGTCCGCGCTTCTGCCGTAACATCAAAAGTTAACGCACCGACTGTAAACAGTCGACCACTGACAGTGAGGAAGTGCCACGATGGCCGGAGTGACAGCACCCCTGCTGGGACTGCAGAAGAAGAGCCTCCGCGAGCAGGCCCTTTCCGCCTTGCGCACCGCCATCACCAGCGGAGAGCTGGAACCGGGCCGGCACCTGGTGGAAACTGAACTCTCGGACATGCTCCAGATCAGCCGGGGAACGCTTCGGGAGGCGTTGCGGCAGCTTGAGCAGGAAGGGCTTTTGTCGGCGGGTCCGCGGGGCCGCCTTTCCGTCCGGCACCTCGATGCCAAGGAAATCCGGGATATCTACTCCGTGCGGGCGGCGCTGGAATCCCTTGCCGCCCGGACCCTGTGTGAGCTGCCGGACCGCCAGCATGTGATCGGTTCGCTGCGCGCGGCGATCGGCGCCATGGATGCGGCGGCCAAGGGCAGCCTCGAAGACCGGATCGAATCAGACCTCGAATTCCACCGCACGTTGTGCCGCCTCACCGGTAACGAGACGCTGCTCCACTCCTGGGAATCGCTGGAGGGTTCCATCCGGATGTCCATCATGTTTGCCGGGCTGGAAAAGGGCGTCTCGAACATGAGCGTGGACCGCCACCACGACATCGTGGCCGCCATCGAAACCGGGGACGCCTCCCTGGCCCGCAAGACCATCCGCGAACACATGGACACCGCCGCGGACAACCTGGTGGCATAGACGGTTCAGCTCCAGCCCCTCCGCCGGGCACATGACCGGGCATAAGAGGACGTGGCACGCCGAACACAAAGCCGGGCTGAGCAAGGGACAGCGCGCCGCTACGTCCTGCGCAACGGCTCAGTAGTCCACAATGGCGCCGCAGGAAATGTTCACTGTGGCGTCGGTGATGGCGCCGGCCCGGTCCGAGGCGATGAACACCGCCACGTTGCCCACGTCCTCCAGCGTTGCTGTCCGGTTCAGGTGCGCGCTCCTGGTGATTTCCTCAACAATCTCTTCGCGGCCCTCGGTCTGCCAGGGAAGTGTTTCCACTATCCCGCCCGTCACGATCGTGACCACGCGGATGCCGCTCTTGCCCAGTTCCAGCGCCCACTGCCGGCGCTGCCCCTCCACGGAATCCAGCGCGATCTTGAACCCGCCCAGCCCGTGCAGGGTCTGCGGACCTGAGCCGCCGAACATCAGCACGACGCCGGAGCGCTGCCTGATCATGTGCCGCGCCGCGGCGCGGGTGGTGAGGAAGTGCGTCCGGGTAGCTGCGCTGACGGGCCGGCTGAAGTCGTCGGCGGAGATCTCCATCAGCGGCTGCTGGACGTCCCCGTAGGAGATCAGGTTGAAGGAGACGTCGATGCGCCCGGTCTTCTTTGCGGCCTGGTCCACGAAGGCATCCACCTGGTTTTCGTCGAGGGCATCGACGACGGCGGTATCCGCGCTGCCGCCCGCCTCCCGGATGTCCCGGGCTACTTTGAGGAGACGGGACTCCGTGCGCCCGGCCAGGAAGACTTCCGCACCTTCCGCCGCGAAGGCCCGGGCCACGGCGCCTCCGACGGGACCGCCGGCGCCGTACACCAAAGCGGTCCGGCCCTGCAGCAGGCCAGCCGGCCCGGTACCTTGTTCCAGCAGCATTGCGGGCCTCCTGCCCGGGAGTGGTCAGATCCTCCCACTATCTTCCTGTGGGCGGCGGGTGGCAAGGGTGCTGCCTCCGTACGCGCCTTGACCGGGTGGCTGCCCGGGGGCACATTCGGGCCATGGTGCAGTCAGGATTCCCCATCCAGGACCCCGGCGGGAACCTGGTGGTGGTGGCCACCGATTCCTGGGGTTGCCGTATTCCTAGGGTTGCCGTATGCCTAGGGTTGGCGCGGTTCTCCCGGGGGCTCCGTGCGCGGGCCAGCTGAGGGAGGCGCCTCCGCGGGCGCGGCCGGGGGCGCGGGAGGGCCCGGGGGCCGCACGGGCGGCGGGGCGGATTGCGAGGCGGGGACCGGCGGCGGCAGATAGCCTGTCGGCGGAGCGTCGGCAGGATCCGTCGGCCCCATGTCGAGACGGAAGGGCGGATACTCGTCCCGCATCAGCGCCACGTAGGCAATAACGCGGTGGGTCCAACGGTTCAGGCCGATCAGCAGGTCAAAAAGCCTTCGGCCGAAGCGCCCCGTAAACAGCAGGCTGAACCCGGCCACGATCACCAGAAGGCCGATCAGCGAGATCCCGCCGCCGCCTTGGTATCCCACCCAGGTTCCATCAACCCAGGTGCCGTCCACCCATCTGCCATCCACCCATGTACGCCGGTTGCCCCAGGTGCTTGCCGCGCCTGAGAAGGCGGCGACGATCAGGAGTTGGGGAAGGGCCAACAGCCACCACTTGACCAGCACCAGGCCGCGGGAGAGGTGCTCGGGGTACTCGACGTCAAAATCTGCCGGGTAGTCGGTCCGCGCCAGCGTGAAGGGCGGATAACGGTCCGTCCCGATCGCAGCGTAGGCGTAGAAAGCCACCCGCCAGTTCCACCGCAGGACGCCCACATTGAAGTTGAACAGCGAGCGCGGGTAGCGGCCGGTGAACAGGATGGCAAAGCCGGACACGATGGTGGTCACGAAGAAGGCGAACCACAGGAAGAACAGCACGATGTAGTGCGGAATGGCCAAGAACCACTTGATCAGCCACATGCCGCGGGAGAGCCCGGGGTCGAGGTAGCCATTCAGCCGCACGGGGTACCGGGAGGTGTCCGAGGGCTGCGGGTCCGTGGGCAGCGGCGTACGGCCGCCTCCGGGCGGTATCGCCGCTGCGGCCGTGGCGTAGGGGGCCTGGGAGTCCGGGCCTACTGGTACGGGACCGGGACCCGCGGGTGCGGCCGCCGGGTAATGCGGCGGCGGGCCGTGCTTGCCGAGCCCTGCGGCGCCGGCCACAATCAGCGGCACCCCCACCGCCAGCAGGGCGATGCCGCCGATCAGGAGCCCAATGAAGACCGGCCACAACAGATCGGACCGGACGCCCGCCTGCAGGTCCACGGAGACCGGAGCGGCGCCGTCGGCGTTCATGACAACCACTGCCCAGCGGCCGCTGCGCAGGTCCCACTCAATCTGCTGGGTTCCAGTTCCCTGGGAGGACGTGGACCAGAATGACTGGGCGCCCGGGGCAGCGGGTACGGCGTCTCCGGGGACCTCACGGTACTGGACGCGGAACGGGTAGGACTTCAACTCGGTGATTTCGGAGTGCCGGACGTTCTCCAGGTACCGGGCCACGTCCTCCTGGGGTCCGATGCCGATGAAGATCTGTTGGCCGGACGCGGACGTGCCGCGCAACAGCAATCGCCCTGCACTGTCCACGGGCAGGACATCCGGCAGTTCCTCGTCCACCAGGACGTTCAGGCCGGGCGAGGTGATGGCCCGAGTGGCCACGTCGTAGCGCTCTGTGGGTGTGGTCAAATATCCGTTGTCGCGCTGCTGGAAATTGACCCATCCGACGGCGCCGGCGGCTGTCAGCAGTCCAAGCCCCATCAGGGCCGCGAGGGTGCCGAGTACCAGCATGACTATCCGGCCTGGTTTCATGGCCAGTCCTTTCTTGCCTCTTGCTTGGCCCCCCGGAGTCTTATGCGCCCGCTCCTTGAGCGGGCGCCGATTTCACGCCGTGATCACGACTTTGAGTGCCTTGGTTTCGGCTGCGCGGGCGAAGGTGTCGTAGGCGTCCATGAACTGGTCGAACGTGAAATGGTGGGTGGCGAATTTCTCCGCGGGAACCTTCCTCTGCGCCACCAGCTTGAGGAGCATCGGCGTGGTGTTGGCGTTGACCAGGCCCATGCTGATGTTGATGTTCTGGATCCAGAGGTTCTCCACATGGAGTTCGACGGACTTTCCATGCACGCCGACGTTGGCCACGTTGCCGCCGGGGCGCACGATCTCCGTGCACATTCCGAAGGTCGCCGGGATGCCCACCGCTTCTATGGCCACATCCACGCCCTGTCCGTCCGTGAGCGCCAGCACCTGTTCCTTCCAGTCGGCGTCGCCGGAGAGCACGACGTCCGTGGCGCCGAATTCGCGGGACTTTTCAAGCCGGTTGGCGTCAAGGTCGATCGCGATGATGGTTGCCGCGCCGTACAGCCCGGCGGTGGCGATTGCTGCCAACCCGACCGGCCCCGCGCCTACAACCGCCACGGTGTCCCCCGGCTTGACCCGCCCGTACTGCACACCGATTTCAAAGCCGGTGGGCAGGATGTCGGAGAGCATCACGGCCTGGTCGTCGCTGACCCCTTCGGGGAGAAGGTGCAGCGAGTTCTCCGCGTATGGGACCCGCACGTATTCGGCCTGCGTACCGTCGATCAGGTGTCCGAAGACCCAGCCGATACCTGCTGCGCCTTCCTCGCCCATGCAGTGCGAATAAAGACCGGTCTTGCAGTTGGCGCAGTGGCCGCAGGACTTGATGCAGGAGATGATGACCCGGTCCCCTACTTTCAGGCTGGTGACCGAGGAGCCCACCTCGGTGATGGTTCCCACGCCCTCATGCCCCAGGATCCGGCCTTTCTGAACTGCGGGCACGTCCCCCTTGAGGATGTGCAGGTCCGTTCCACAGATGGTGGTGGTGTCCACCTTGACGATTACGTCGCTGGGGTTCTGGATGGCGGGATCCGGAACGTCGGTCCATGACTTTTCGCCGGGACCGCCGTAGACGAGCGCTTTCATGCGTACTCCTTGACTCTGTGGATAAAGCCGGGGTCCACGATCTTCACGTTGCATGCGACCACCGAACGGTCCACCCCGGATGCCAGCCGGGAGAGGCGGGCGCATTCGTGGAGTTGTTCAAGGACCGTGTCGGTGACCCGGGCGCGGGAGAGATCGATGGTGAGTTCTTTGCCGTGCAGCAGTGAAGTGGTGCGCCGCGCGACCACGTACAGGGCGCGAAGGTTGGCCCCCGTTACGACGCCACGGACTTCGATACTGGCAGCCTCCAGGTCCGCTTCGATGCGGACCACCACCTTAAGCCGGTGGTCAGAGTGCTCATAGTGCGTGGTGGATGGGGCTCCATGACGGGAGAGGACGGAGGGTCGAGTACCCAGGACAGTTCGGGCGTGTTGATTCATGAAGCCGGGTCTCCTGCTATGTCCGGGAGGCGCACTGCGCCAGCCCTTCCCCAATGTTGTAGCGAGACCTGGTGTTGATCGGCGAAGCATATCCCCTCCCCAAGGTGCGTGCGCGAGTAACGCAGGCGTGAGATGCCCCACATCAAGGATGGCGGCCCGGCGCAGCAACGGTAAGGGACGAAAGACCCCTATGCGGAGGCCTGCGTGGGCGAACCACGGCGCCCCCGGGGCTTATGGCCCGTGACAGGGGAATCGGCGGTCTGGAGAATTGCCCGATGACGAAGCCACGGACCATGAAACATTTTTCCAAGCCCGCAGTGTTCGCCTGGCTGGTGGCGTCCGCCTTCCTGTTCCGGCGCTTTCAGTTGCGCTGGGGCGCCACGGACGCCGAAGCCGACGGCGGGCTGCCGGGCGACGATCTCCTGTCCACGGTGGATCTGCAGTCCACGCGGGCCATCACCATCGAGGCTCCGGCGAATGAAGTGTGGCCCTGGCTGGCGCAGATGGGGCAGGGACGCGGTGGACTCTACAGCTACGACTTCCTCGAAAACCTGGCCGGCCTGGACATCCACAGTGCCGACCGTATCCACCCGGAGTGGCAGGACATCAAGGCAGGCGACCGCTTTCACCTGGCCCCGGCTGCTTCCGCGGACCTGGAAGTCGCGTTAGTGGACCAGGGCAACGCGCTCGTACTGCGCGTTCCTCCCGGATCCCCGCCCGGGCCGTTCGACTTCACCTGGGCGTTTGTCCTGCAGCCGCAGCCCGCCGGCGCCACCCGCTTGGTGGTACGGGAACGGTACGCCTACCGGCAGTGGTGGGCCCGGTGCCTGGTCGAGGTGGTGGAGGTTGCCAGTTTCGTCATGTCCCGGCGCATGCTCCACGGGATCAGGAGTCGCGCAGAGGGGAACTCTTAGTAGCCTTTCCGTATGCCTGAACCCGCTGCACCCGATCTCGTCCTTGCCTCCGTCCGGCAGCCCGGTGGGAAGGACTGTTTGGATATTCACATTGCCCGAGGGGTGGTCAGCCGGATAACGGCGGCGGATAAGCACCGGAGCGGTGCCCGCACGGTCGACCTAGCGGGCCGGTACGCCATCCCGGGCCTGTGGGATGAGCATGTGCACATGACCCAGTGGGCCATGGCCGCCAACCGCATCGACCTGTCGCACGCCGCGTCGGCGGGAGACGCCGTCGACGTCGTCCGGTCCCGTCTCGCAGACGGTCGCCTCAGCGTTGCGGTGCACGGCGAGAACGACGGCGGCAGCGACCCCACGCTGGTGGGCGTCGGCTTCCGCGACGCCCTCTGGGCGGACGTTCCCAGCCTGGCGATGCTCGACGCCGCGACGCAGGGCCGTCCCGCAGCGCTCATCAGCCATGACCTCCACTGTGTGTGGCTGAACAGCGCTGCCGCGAAACGCTACGGGGTGCACGTGGACGCCAGCGGCTTGCTAAGGGAGGAGCCGGCGTTTGCCCTGACCCGCGAGCTCGGCAGGCTGCCTGACGCAGTGGTGGACGCCTGGGTCGATGAGGCGGCGCGGAAGGCAGCCGCCCGCGGGGTGGTGGGGATCGTGGATTTCGAGATGACGTGGAACCGCGAGGTGTGGCTGCGGCGGGTCAGCGGCGGTTTCCGTTCGCTGCGGGTGGAAGCGGGCGTCTATCCGGAGCATCTGGACCGTGCGCGGCGCGAGGCAATGCGGACAGGGCAGGACATCCCCGGCGGGAACGGCCTGCTCCGGGTGGGGCCACTCAAGGTGCTGATCGACGGCTCCCTCAACACGCGCACCGCCTACTGCGTGGACCCTTATCCGCACGGCGGGCGGGGGCTGCTCACCGTCAGCGAACCGGAACTGCTGGCGCTGCTGGTCCGGGCGAGGGAAGCCGGTTTCGTTCCCGCAGTCCACGCGATCGGCGATGCCGCGAACCAGGTGGCGCTGGACGCCTTCGAGGCTGCCGGCATCCGGGGACGGATCGAACACGCCCAGTTCGTCCGGCAGGAGGATTTCGCCCGCTTTGGCCGACTGGGCCTGACGGCGAGCGTGCAGCCGGCGCATGCCCTCGACGACCGCGACGCAGCCGACGCCAACTGGGGTGACCGTACCGACCGGGCGTTCCCGCTGCGGTCCCTGCTGGCTGCCGGAGCCACCCTGGCGCTGGGTTCGGACGCTCCCGTGGCGCCCTTGGATCCGTGGACCGCGATGTCGGCCGCGACCACCCGGTCCGGCCCGGACGGACGCGGACCCTGGCACCCGGAACAGGCAATCACCCGCGAGGAAGCCCTGGCGGCGTCCGCCCGGGGAAGGCGCCGGATCCGTGCAGGCGATCCCGCGGACATCGCCGTGCTCAACGACGACCCGCTTGGCGTACCGCACGAGGTCTTCGCGTCGATGCCGGTGGCGGCGACGCTGGTTGCCGGCAGGTTCACGTACGACGGCGGCGGGACGGTTGCGTCCGAAGCCTGACCAGCGCGAACGGACAGTTAAGGCCCCAACCGCCGCCCGCCGTCGTCGCACTCCAGCGGCGCCGACAGCAACTTACGGCGCGAACGCGGCTCATGCCTAACCCTTGACGCGGGACTGCACAAGGTTGGCGTACGGCAGGCGGCCATAAACCTCGCGGAAGTCTGCGTGATACTTGGCCTCAGCTTCATTCAGCCCGCCGGCGGGAAGCTCCTTCCAGGCGATGAGCAGGGACTTGGCGTTTGCGAGCTGCCAGATGAGCCGCCCGTCCCAGTGCCCGGGAGGCTTACCGTTGCCAAAGTCCAGGAACTCCTGGATCTGCCGGCGCAGGCCGCGGTTGCCCTTGCTCCCCGGTCCGGCCTTTCCAACGTAGAGGACCTCCGCGCCGTCCACCCATTCGGCAGCGAGCTTTTCCGCCGGCAGCGAGGGGTCCTTTTTCTTGAAAACCCCGGCCGTGCTCCTGGCCAGGAATTGCGCCTGGAATCCTTCGGGCTGGAGGACAGCGAAGATCCCGGGTGCCTGCGGGATCCGGTTGACCTCGACTTCAGCGAAGGTCCGGAAGCCAGCGAACCCGTCTTCCCGGAGTGCCCTCTTGGTGACCTGCATGATGGGGGTCCTTGGCTCGTGAACACGTGGAGTGGCGGCGGCCGCCAAAGAAACTCTAGCCGGATGGCGACATCAAAGTTATAGTAAGCATGCTGATTACTTGGCGAATCATCGTCATCGCCAGGCAACGTTCAACCCTTTTCTAGTCAAAGGAGACACCATGAGCACGAAGGTCGAGAAACGCATTCTGGTCAACGTCCCGGCAAGCACGGCGTACAACCAGTGGACCCAGTTCGAGGAATTTCCGCACTTCATGGGTGGTGTGAAGAGCGTGACGCAGCTCAGCGACGACCGCCTTGAATGGGTGGCTGAAATCGCCGGCGTCCGCCGCAAGTGGGAGGCCAAGATCCTGGAGCAGGTCCCGGACCGCAAGGTGGCGTGGGCTGCCACGGAAGGCGCGACCAACGCGGGGACCGTGACCTTCGAAGACGTGGGCGGCGGCCAGACGTCGGTACAGCTGTCCCTCGAATACCAGCCGGAAGGCATCGTGGAGACCATCGGAGACAAACTCCATGTCGTCGACCGGCAGGTTGAGGGGGACCTGAAGAGGTTCAAGGACTTCATCGAGGACGAGGGCTATGCCAGCGGCGCCTGGCGCGGGACCGTCAACGAAGGCGCCTCCGCGGGGACTCCCGGAGTGGAGGCGGCAGCGGCGTCACGCGGCGATTCCGGCAAGGCCGGCCTCTCCGGAAAGGTCGCGGCGGGTGTGGGGGTTGCCGCCGCAGCGGCAGCCGGCGTGGCCGCGAGCATGCGGGACAAGGACACGGAGCCCGCCAGCACCCCGGTTCCCGTTTCGGAGACCCCGGTTTCAGCCGTTCCGGCGACCAACGCTTCCGGCTATGTGGAGCCCGCTGAAGCGGCCGGCACGGTATCCGGCCCCGGTTCCGCGTTGAGTGACGACCGGATCGCCAAGCCGTTCGACCAGACCAACGGCCTGGTCGATTTCGAAGGCGACTCGGATGAGACCGCCGACAGCGACACGAGGAGCGCTGCCGAGCGCAGGGACGAAGAAAACCGCGACGGCGGCCTTCCGCCTGCGGCAGGCAGCCTCGGCCAGCACTAGCACTGTCTCGCTGCGAGCAGTGGACGCGGCGGCGATCACCGACGTGATCGCCGCCGCAATCCCAAAGACCGGCTTAAACAGCAAAGACCTGCAGGTACCTTCGCGATCTCGCTATGAGACGGCCCGGACATTCTCATGTCCCGAACGGCCCGCGTTATCTGAACGGTTACCTGCAGGCGCTTTAAGCGTACGCCCGCACGGTCCGGGAGGAAATAGGCCGGGAGCCTCTTGCTTTGGAGCCCGGATGCGTTGCCGCCTCTGCCGATTGCTGAAATCCGCAGAACATCAACCCCGGCCAAAAGCGTAGAGTGGAACCAGACGCCTGATTCTGGACGCCGTGTGCTGAGGGAGAAATCGTGACGATTGACTGGGACGAAAAAAAGGCCCTGCTGCAGGAACCGAACATCGCTGCTGTAACCCAGCTTTGCGACGAACTCATGGAAAAGAAGCCGGGCTCCATAGTCCCGTACATTGACCCCGTCCATGACGAGGACGAATGCAGGATCGTCAGTCTCCATGTCAGCCCCGGCAAAGGCACCGAATCGGGCTTCGTATCCCACTTCAATGACGATGAAGCGGCCCGGCGGGCCACGTCGATCTACGAAATCGTGGAACTCGACCCCCGCTACGTCATGCCGTGGAATGCCTACCCGTGGGTGCGGGACCCCGACCTCCCCTCCGCCCTCAACGTCCAGGAAAAGACGGACGGCCTGCGTCCTTTCCGCCAGTTCCTGAAGATCAACAGGCGCGTCTCGGCCATCATCGCCCACGGCACGGATGCCCAGACCTTCCTTACCCTCTTCGAGAAGACGTACCACCAGTCCCTGAAGAACTCCGGAATCAAGATCTACAAAGCCAGTGCCCTCGGCGGCCGGGCCTTCGCGGTTTCCGCGAACAAGCAGGAAGAACTGCTGAGCAAAAGCGTCGAGATCTACAGGGACGCAATGCAGCGCGCCGGGATCCAGCACCTCTAGTCGCTTCCTACGCTTCCAGCAGCCGGCGCCGGTGTTTGAGCTCCTTGAGCCATGACCTGGTGACCATCGACGAAAACGGTGAGGCGCCGTCGTCGTTCGCTCCGGCAAAAGCCGTACCCGCTTCAAGGTCGGCCACCAGCGGACCCGACGCCTTCAATCCCAGCTCCAGCACCTGCACGGCGGCGCGTTCCGTCAGCCCCAGGCCGGCGGCCCAGCCCAGGAAATGCTTCCGCGAGATCCCGGTCCGTTTGCCGTCCAGCGTGAGGGCGAGTGTTTTGTCCCCGTAGACCACTGTGGAGGGGATGTCGTAGACCGGCGCGATGGACCACTCCCCCGAGGGCTGCTGCACCATCGACACATTCTTCGCGTGGAGATCGCCGTTCCCGCTCAGCCAGGCGAATGCCGCCTGGATGGCAAGGTTCCGCAGCGCAGGCAGCGGCGCCGCGCAGTACTCCGCCAGGGCGCGGCACACCTGCCCGTACGCCACGTTGTACTTGTCCGCGGGGTACAGCCCCAGCACCTGCGCACCGTCCTCGACGGCGAGCCGCTGCACCGCTCCGTGCGCGCCGCCCGCCAGCGGGATCCGGTCGAACCGCTCCACCAGGAGCCCGGGCCGGCCTTCTACATCCCGTATCAGCCGCACTTTGCTCAGCGGAATCCGCAGCTTGGCGGCGTAGCGGAACATCACCAGCTCGTTCTCCACCACATGCGGGAACTCCGGGGCATTGAGCTTGAGGATGTAGCGCCGGCCGGCACTGGCCACGGGCATGGAGATCATCCCGGCGGACAGCTTGTCCTGCACGCCGGCGAGCGCCACGGGGTCGATCAGCCCGGAGTCGCCCAGCAGCGCGTCGAAGTCGACCGGGGCCTTCGGGTTAAGCTCGACGGCATGTTCGTCCGGGTCCAGGGGCTCACCGTGGCCAACGATCTGCACATCGCCCACCGGGTTGGCCCCGGCGGCGATCAGGAGCGAGAGTTCGTCGTCAACGCTCGTCTTCACCGATCGTCGCAACGCGTTCAGCCGCCTGCCCTCCGGCAGGAGCCCGGTGAAGTACGGCGGCGCGGCCCCCGCCGCGGACAGCACCGGTTCAGCGCTTAGCGGCAGGGAACTGGCGACGGCGGGACCTCCCGCCGCGAGGTACGCCGGCAGGTAACTGAACCTGGTGCCGCCGTCGTGCCGCTCCAGCCGCGCGGCCAGCACGCCGGCCTTGTAGACATCGGCGACGCGGTGCCTCATTTCTGGTCCTCTCCCAGCGGTTTGCCGGGAGCGGGGCCGTCCGCGGGGGCGCGGATGCCCCCAATGGCGCGGGCCGCAGGGCGGGTCCGCGTGGTCAGCTGAAGCTCCAGGCCAAGGGTTTCGAGCAACGCCAGGAGCGAGTCCAGCTGCACACTGCGCTTCCCCTGCTCCACGAATCGGACGAAGCGCTCGGATACCCCTGCGAGGTGGGCAAGGTCGTGCTGGGTCAGTTGCAGGGCTGCACGCCTGGCCCTGACTTCGGCGGCAAGCATGTCAGCGAACGTATCGGCCATTCAGACTCCCCAGACAGGTACGAACGTACCGTTTCCCTTGGAATTCCAAGTCTAGGGACGGGGAGCGCCCTTGTACAGCAAAGAATCGGAATGAACGTACCGAATATCCAACGTCCGGTTCCGGGCGATCCGCTTCACAGTTGACACCCCGTGTGACCCGTGCCATATTTTAAGCGTGAACCTGTCAGACAGCCGGACAGCAGGACAGCCCCTCGCCCGCCTCAGCGCAGCCGAAGCCGTCTTCAACGTCCTCCGCGCCGAAATCGAGTCCGGCAAGCTCGAGATCGGCGCCAAACTGAGCTCCGAAGCCACGCTCTCCCAGCAGTACGGGGTGAGCCGTTCCGTGGTCCGTGAAGCGCTGCGCTCGTGCAACGCCCTCGGCCTCACCACCACCAAGACCGGCCGCGGCACCTTTGTGGTCGCCAACCGGGTGGCCAAGGACCTGGTCCTCGGCCAGTACTCGGCGCTGGACCTCACCGAGGCCCGCCCGCACATCGAAGTCCCGGCCGCCGGCCTGGCCGCCGAACGCCGGACGGCCGAAGAGCTGGAAGGCCTGCGGGATATCGTGGCCGCCATGGCCGCCGAGGACGACCCCGAATCCTGGGTTGCCCTCGACTCCAGCTTCCACGCAGCCATCGCCCGGGCCAGCCACAACAAGGTGTTTGAAAACGTGGTCTCCGACATCCGCGACGCCCTGGCGCACCAATCCGAAACCCTCAACATGGTGGCCGACCGCCAGCACGCCTCCGACCAGGAACACCAGCGGATCCTGGCCGCCATTGAATCCGGCAATGCCACCGAGGCCAGCGCCGCGATGCAGGAACACCTGCATGCCGTAGGCGCAGCCCTCGACTCCATCCTCAGCCAATAGCCGCGACGCCCAACCGACGCCCGTCACCGATCCCAAGGACTCCATGCTCTCCCCTGCCCTGCCCGTCCACGCCCAGGCTCCGGCCCCGGACTTAACAGCCTTGCCGCAGCACGTTCCGCTGGCCGTGCAGACCCGCGACGGGCTCGTGGAAAGCATCCACTACGGCTCGGTGATCGCCACCGCCCCGGACGAATCAGCCGACGGCGGCCTCCGCACGCTGTTCTCTGCGGGTGCTCCCCTGGCACCTTTCTACCCGCGCTCATCACTCAAGCCGCTGCAGGCCGTGGCGATGGTCCGTGCCGGCCTCGACCTTCCTGCCGACCTTCTGGCCCTCACCGCGGCCAGCCACTCCGGAGCAGCAGTGCACCGTGACGGCGCGCTCCGCATCCTCGAACTGCACGGGCTTACGGCCGACGCGCTGGAAAACAGCACCGACCTGCCGTACGGGCCGGACGAACGTAACGAATGGCTCCGCAACGGCGGCACCGCTACCCGGCTCACCCAGAACTGTTCCGGCAAACACGCCGCCATGGCCGCAACCTGCGTCATCAACGGCTGGCCGGTCCGCGGCTACCTGGATCCGGAACACCCCCTGCAGCAGCTCGTCGCCGCCACAGTCCGGGAACTCACCGGCGAAGAACCCGAGCGCACCAGCACCGACGGCTGCGGCACTCCGCTGTTCGCACTGACCCTCCGCGGCATGGCCCGCGCCTTCGGCCGCCTCGCCGCCGCAGTGGTGACAGATCCCGGAAGTCCGGAAGCCGCCGTCGGCCGGGCCATGATCCAGCACCCCGAAATGGTGGCCGGCGAAGGCCGCGATGTCACCGAACTGATGCGCCTGCTCCCCGGAGCGGTGGCCAAGGACGGTTTCGAAGGGGTCCAGCTCGTGGGCCTCCCGGACGGCCGCGCCGTGGCCGTGAAAATTTCCGACGGCGGGGACCGCGCCCGCATGCCGGCCACCGTCCGCGTACTGGAAGCGCTCGACGTCGACACCTCACCGCTCGCGGGCATCGCCACCGGAGCCGTCCTGGGCGGCGGCCACCCCGTCGGGCAGCTGACGGCCACCGACTTCATTCCGGCAACCTAGCCGCCCTGCCCCCAACTCTTCTCCCCAGCCACGCCTCCCGAGGATCCCCATGACCGAAAACGCTTCCCCCGCCGCCTTCCGTTCCGAGCATGATCTGCTGGGTGACCGGGATGTTCCCGCTGCCGCGTACTGGGGTGTGCACACCCTCCGGGCCGTGGAGAACTTCCCCATCACCGGCCAGCCGCTCTCCACCAACATGCACCTGGTCCGCGGCCTCGCCGCCGTGAAACTCGCCGCCGCCCGCACCAACCACGAACTCGGCCTCCTCGACGCCGAACGCGCCGACGCCATCGCAGCGGCCTGCACCGACGTCCTCAACGGCAAACTCAACGACCAGTTCGTCGTGGACGTCATCCAGGGCGGCGCCGGAACCTCCTCGAACATGAACGCCAACGAGGTCATCGCCAACCGCGCCCTGGAAATCCTCGGACACCCCAAAGGCCACTACACCCGCCTGCACCCCAACGACCACGTCAACCTCTCCCAGTCCACCAACGACGTCTACCCCACCGCCGTGAAACTCGGCACCATCTTCGCCGCCCGCGAACTCCTGGACGCCCTCGCCGAACTCGAAGACGCCTGCGCCGCCAAAGCCCTCGAATTCCGCACCGTCGTCAAAATGGGCCGCACCCAGCTCCAGGACGCCGTCCCCATGACCCTCGGCCAGGAATTCGGCACCTACGCCGTCACCATCGGCGAAGACCGGCTCCGCCTGGCCGAAGCGGACCTGCTCATCCACGAAATCAACCTCGGCGCCACCGCCATCGGCACCGGCCTGAACGCCCCCGCCGGCTACGCCGCCACCGCCTGCCGCCACCTCGCCGAAATCACCGGCCTGCCCCTGGTCACCGCCCCGGACCTCATCGAAGCCACCCAGGACGTCGGCGCCTTCGTCCACCTCTCCGGCGTCCTCAAACGCGTCGCCGTGAAACTCTCCAAAATCTGCAACGACCTGCGCCTGCTCTCCTCCGGCCCCCGCGCCGGCTTCGGCGAAATCAACCTCCCCGCCGTGCAATCCGGATCCTCCATCATGCCCGGCAAAATCAACCCCGTGATCCCCGAAGTCGTCTCCCAGGTCGCCTACGAAGTCATCGGCAACGACGTCACCATCACCATGGCCGCCGAAGCCGGACAACTCCAGCTCAACGCCTTCGAACCCATCATCGTCCACAGCCTCCACAAGAGCATCTCCCACCTCGAAGCCGCCTGCCGCACCCTCACCGCACGCTGCATCCAGGGCATCACCGCCAACACCGACCACCTCCGCCGAACCGTCGAACAATCCATCGGCCTCGTCACCGCCCTCAACCCCCACCTCGGCTACACCACCGCAACCGCCATCGCCCAGGAAGCCCTCGCCACCGGCAAAGGCGTCGCCGAACTCGTCCTCGAACACAACCTGCTCACCGCCGAGCAACTCGAAGACCTCCTTAGCCCCCAACGCCTGGCCAACCTAAGCAAGTAGTCCCCGACCTCATCTTGTAAGGACCCCCATGACACAGCCCCAACAGGACACTGCCCAAAAGCAGGTCATCACCGACCACACCATCCCGGCGCACGCCCACGCCTCCGAAGCCTCCCTCCACCGCGAGGATGAGGGCTACCACAAGGGACTCAAGCCCCGGCAGGTCCAGATGATCGCCATCGGCGGCGCGATCGGCACCGGGCTCTTCATGGGTGCCGGCGGCCGGCTTGCCACTGCCGGGCCGGCCCTCATCATCAGCTACGCGGTGTGCGGCTTCTTCGCCTTCATGATCCTGCGCGCCCTCGGCGAGCTCGTGATGCACCGTCCCTCATCCGGATCGTTCGTCTCCTACGCCCGCGAGTTCTTCGGCGAGAAGGCTGCTTTCGTCACCGGCTGGCTGTACTGGCTGAACTGGGCGATGACGGCGATCGTGGACATCACCGCCGTCGCGCTTTACATGAACTTCTTCAAGAAGTACTGGGCACCCATCGCGGACGTTCCGCAGTGGACCTGGGCGCTGACGGCCCTGATCCTGGTCCTCGGCCTGAACCTGATCTCAGTCAAGGTCTTCGGCGAGCTTGAGTTCTGGTTCGCGCTCATCAAGGTGGTTGCCCTGGTGACCTTCCTAGTGGTGGGTATCTACTTCGTCATCTTCGGCACGCCGGTGGAGGGCCAGCAGGTGGGCTTCAGCCTGATCGCGGACAACGGCGGATTGTTCCCCAACGGCCTGCTTCCCGCGATTGTTGTTATGCAGGGTGTGGTGTTCGCCTACGCTTCCATCGAGCTGATCGGCACCGCTGCCGGTGAAACCGAGAACCCGGAAAAGATCATGCCCCGGGCCATCAACACGGTCATCTTCCGTATCGCGGTGTTCTACGTCGGATCTTTGGTGCTGCTTTCCCTGCTCCTGCCGTACACCTCCTACAAAGCCGGGGAAAGCCCGTTTGTCACGTTCTTCGGCTCCATCGGGGTTGAGGGCGTGGACGCCATCATGAACCTGGTGGTCCTCACCGCGGCGCTGTCCTCGCTCAACGCCGGGCTGTACTCCACCGGCCGGATCATGCGCTCCATGTCCGTCGCCGGATCTGCGCCCAAGTTCGCGGCCCGCATGAACAAGGCCGGCGTCCCCTACGGCGGCATTGCCCTGACCGCAGCCGTGGCCGTCCTTGGTGTGGTGCTCAACGCCGTCGTGCCCGCCGAAGCCTTCGAAATCGTGCTGAATGTGGCGTCCCTGGGCATCATCAGCACCTGGGCCGTGATTGTGATGTGCCAGATGCAGCTGGCACGGCTCGCCAAGCGCGGCGAACTCCTCCGGCCGGCGTTCCGTATGCCCGGCGCCCCGGTGACCGGCTGGATCACCCTGGCCTTCCTGCTGGCAGTGCTTGTCCTCATGGCCTTCGACTCCCCCGTGGGAACCTGGACCATCGCTTCGCTGGTCATCGTCATCCCCGCGCTGATGCTGGGCTGGCGCCTCTGCCGGGAACGCGTCCTGGAGATCGCCGCGGTCCGCGACGGCTTCACCGGCCCGTACCCGCTCGTAGCCAACCGCCCGGGCCCGGGCGCGAAGAACAAGAGCTAACTCCAGCCAGGCGGTTCCTTTAGCGCGAACGGACACATGCGGCCCTGAAATCTCCGGATAGACGGGCCGCAAGTGTCCGTTCGCGCTGATGTGTGGCCGCTGCTAAATCGGTAGCATGAAGCCATTGCGGGCAGTCGCACCATCAGCGCGGGTCCTGGAGCTCCGGGGCCGGGGAAGAGGTAGCTCATGTCAGGATCCAAACTTGCCGTGGTGGGCGCCGGGAGCGTGGGCACCTCGCTGGCCTACGCCGCCCTGATCCGCGGTTCGGCAAGCAACATCGCCTTGTTCGACGTCAATGCCCTCAAAGCCGAAGCGGAAGTCCTGGACCTCGCCCACGGCACCCAGTTCGCCGCGGCGGCCGCCACCGTCACCGGCGGCGGCGATATCGCGGTGACGGAAGGCGCCGACGTCGTCGTGATCACGGCCGGTGCGAAGCAGGCTCCGGGCCAGACGCGCCTGGACCTGGCCGGGACGAACGTCGGCATCCTCGAACAGCTCATGCCGCAACTGCTTCAGCAAGCCCCGGACGCGGTCTATGTCCTGGTCACCAACCCCTGCGACGTGCTCACCGTGGCGGCGCAAAAGATCTCCGGCCTGCCCCCGGAGCGCGTTTTCTCCTCCGGCACCGTGCTGGATACGTCACGGCTGCGCTGGCTGCTGGCCCGCCGCGCCGGCGTCTCCGTGGCCAGCGTCCATGCCAGCATGGTGGGCGAGCACGGCGACACGGAGTTTCCGGTGTGGTCCGGCGCCACTATCGGGCCCGTCCCCATCCTCGACTGGGAAGCTGACGGCGAACGCATCTTCACCCCGGAATACCTTGCCGAAACGGCACGAGAGGTGACGCAGGCGGCCTACAAGGTCATCGCCGGCAAAGGTGCCACCAACTACGCCATCGGCCTCTCCGGTGCGCGGATTGTGGAAGCCCTGCTCCGTGACGAGAACGCCGTGCTGCCCGTGTCCACCGTGCTGGACGGCCCCTACGGAATCTCCGGCGTGGCGTTGTCCCTGCCCAGCGTCGTGGGGCGCGGCGGTGTGCACCGCGTCCTTCACACGCCGATGGACGATGGAGAACTGGCCGCCCTGCAGCATTCGGCGGACACACTGCGGAACACGATGGGTACGCTGGGAATCTAAGAGCCGCACCCTTCGTTGAACGGTGCGGACTCAACAGCCACTGCGCACGGCAACAAGGGAAGGGAGAACGCTATGCCTCACATTGCCGGCTCCCTGCCTCTCCCTGTGACTCGCCGGTTTCGGACCGCCCTGTTCCTTGGCGTCCTCGCAATCCTCGCCGGATTAATCGGCATGCACGTCTTGGCGTCCTCGCACACGCAGCACGGCCCCGGCGCCCTGGCGGCTGTTGCCGGCGCCCACGCAACCCACGCCGCGGCGCCGAGTACAGCGGCCCGCACCGCGCCGAATGCCATGGCGGACGGCATGGTGCACGCCGCGACCTTGGATCCGGCGTCCGCCCGGCCAATGGGCAGCAGCGCACCGGAACCGCCGCCGTCGTGCGTCTCCACCGGCGCAACCGGTGAGATGTCTGCTCCGCACGCAAGCTGCATTCCCGCCCCGGCTACTGCGGGTCTCTCCGCGCCATCGCCCGGCACCACCTCTTTCGCCGGCCCGGAACCGGCCGCGGACACAGCCCGGGTGCTGTGTGCCGCCACGCACGTTCCTGGCAGTCCAACGCCCGGCGAACTCTCCATTAGCCGGACATAAAACCGGGAGCTGCACCGTGACGCTTCCGGTGCTTCCACCTGCCCCTGGATGCCGGTTCCCCGCGTTGAACCCCGCGCAGGAAGCCTGGCAGCCGCCCCTCCCGGCGCCCCGTGCCGGATTCCCCAAGGACACCATTCACATGAAGAAACCAATCACCCTTTCAGCCGCTGCCCTGGCAGCCGTCATCACGCTCGCCGGCTGCGGCTCGAACGCCACCCCCGGCTCCTCAACGATGCCCGCGAACCACGGGGCGATGAGCTCCAGCGCGCCGGATGGCAGCCCTGGGGCCATGGGCCACAACTCCGCGGACACGCTGTTCACCCAGTCCATGATTCCGCACCACGCACAGGCCGTGGAAATGAGCGACATGATGCTCAGCAAGCAGGGCATCAACCCGGCCGTCACGGAACTGGCCACCAAAATAAAGGCCGCACAGGGCCCGGAGATCGAACAGATGAACGGCTGGCTCAAAGGCTGGAATGAACCCACGGCCATGGCCGGGCACGGCGAAGCAGGCCACAGCATGGCCGGCATGATGAGCGACGACGACCTCAAGGCGCTCGACGCCGCCCAGGGCAAGGAAGCTGACAGGCTGTTCCTCACCCAGATGATTGCGCACCACGAGGGCGCCGTGCAGATGGCAAAGGCCGAAATAGCCGACGGGCAGAACAGCGGCGCCGTGAAGCTCGCCCAGGAAATCGTCACGGCCCAGGAGTCCGAAATCGAGGAAATGAAGGAGCTGCTGGCCTCCGCGGCTCCGTAACGGCAAAGTCGTCCACGGGCCGCAAGTGTCCGCTCGCGCACAGATAGCCGCGGCCCGGGGTTGCGCTGGCGTAATGCAACGCCGCCGCAACCCCGGCCGGGTGCAGGTTCGCATATGCTCAGCGGAGAAGTTCACGCTGGCTCAACGACGAACCACCACAGGAGAAACGCTCATGACCACCTGGCGGATCAGGGATTTCCATTCGGCCGACCTTGACGGCATCCTGCACCTCTGGGAATCGCTCAAGGCCACCAACGTGGAGCCCGTCTATGCGCTGTCCGAGGTCCTGGCATCCTGCGAAAAGGACCACGCCGTAGTGGCAGTGCAGGGCGATATGGTGGTGGGCGCCGCCGTCGGACGCGCCGCGCACGACCAGGGCTGGATCGTCTTCCTGGCCACGCTCCCCGAATACCGCGGCCGCGGGATCGGCACTTCGCTGCTGGCCGCCGTCGAGAACCGGATGGCACCGCACGGGCTGAACAAACTGTCCGCGCTGATGCCGGAGTCCGAAACCCGTGTGGAAGCCTTCCTCAGCCGCGGCTTCGTCCTCAAGAAGAACCTTCGCTACTTCGAACGCACCATCCCCGTGCAGCGCCAGGAGCTCGAGCCCCTGGGCCTGCTCGGCGGCCGCATCCTGGCCCGCGACCTCTGGGAAAACGTTGCCGGCATGCGCAACGAGAAAGAACTGCTGGAACGCCGGCTGGTGCTTCCCCTGGCCGAGGCGGACCTGGCGGACGAATTCGGCGTGGTGCCGCCGCGCGCCGTCGTCCTCTTTGGCCCTCCCGGAACCGGCAAGACAACGTTTGCGAAGGCGATCGCGTCGCGACTCGAATGGCCGTTCGTGGAAGTATTCCCCTCCCGGCTCGCGGCCGACCCGAAGGGCCTGGCCGGAGCCCTCCGGGAGACCTTCCTGGAAATCGCCGAGCTGGAACATGCCGTGGTGTTCATTGACGAGGTGGAGGAGATCGCATCCCAGCGGTCCGGCGAGCCGCCGTCCCCGCTGCAGGGCGTCACCAACGAGCTCCTGAAAATCATCCCGGCCTTCCGCGAACAGCCCGGCCGCCTGCTGGTGTGCGCCACCAACTTCATCCGCGCCCTGGACACAGCCTTCCTGCGCCACGGCCGGTTCGACTACGTGATCCCCATCGGCCTGCCCGACCGCCAGGCCCGCGAGGCCATGTGGCAGCGCTTCATCCCGGCCGCCGTGGTGGACGACGTGGACGTTGAGCTGCTGGTGGACCGCACCGAGGGATTCTCCCCCGCGGACATTGAGTATGCGGCCCGGAGCGCCTCCCAGCGTGCGCTGGAAAAGGCAGTGTACGACGACGGCGGGCTGGCTTCCGGGGGCGACGTCTCCGTCCGCGACGCGGTCCGGAAGGGTCCCGCCACGCAGGACTACCTCGACGCCATTGCCGACACGCGGACCACGGTGAGCAAGGAGGTCCACCAGGACTTCCTTGAGGACATCGACTCGCTGGGCCGGGTGTAGCAGGCCGGGGGGTTCTGTTCCCCGCTGTTGTCAGCGGCATCACCTGGACAGCGACGCCCTCTGCAGCGTCTTCGACCTCACGTATATCGGTCTGCTGTGGCTTCGGCGGTAATCTTTGACCCATGTCTTCCAACCCCCTCAGGCATGCCATGGCCCGCATGGGCGGCCGCGACCCGCATGAGCAGCATCGGGCAGCTACTCCGCTGGAGCTGTTTTTCGACCTGACCTTTGTGATCGCGTTCGGAGTGGCGGGAAGCCAGTTCGCCCACGAAATCGCCGAGGCCCACTTCGGTGCAGGGCTGCTCGGGTTCTCCTTCGCCATGTTTGCCGTGATCTGGGCATGGATCAACTTCACCTGGTTCGCCAGCGCGTACGACACGGACGACTGGGTCTTCCGGGTGGTCACTATGATCCAGATTCTTGGTGTGCTCATTCTGGCCATGGGGATCGAGCCGCTGTTCCGCTCACTGGTGGAGGGCGACCATGTGGACAACGCCGTCATTGTGGGCGGCTACGTAATTATGCGCCTGGCCTTGGTGTTCCAGTGGCTGCGTGCGGCGCGGCAGGACCCGGCCCGCCGCCAGACGTGCCTGCGCTATGCAACCTACCTCGGTGTGGTGCAGCTCGGCTGGATCGCAGTGCTGATCATTCAGGCGGACCTGCTGGCCACCATCCTGATGACCGTCCCCCTCTACGTGCTGGAAATGGCGACGCCGTACGTGGCGGAACGTTCCATGCGGACTCCGTGGCACGCGCACCACATTGCCGAACGCTACGGGCTCCTGGCCATCATTGCCCTCGGCGAATGCCTGATCGGCGCCATCGAAACCCTCCGCGCCATCGTGGCAAACCATGGCTGGAGCGTCGACGCCGCCCTGGTGGGTTTCGGCGGCACGGCGCTGGCCTTCGCCATGTGGTGGATCTACTTCATCCTGCCCGCCGGCCGTGCCCTCCACCTTCAGCGGCACCGCTCCTTCTTCTTCGGCTACGGGCACATCCCCATCTTTGCTGCCATCGCTGCAACCGGCGCCGGACTGCACGTGGCGGCCTACTACATCGACGATGAGGCCCATATAGGCGCCGCACTGGCCGTGGCCTGCATCGCGGCCCCCGTAGCGGTGTTCAAACTCTCCCTGACGTGGCTTTACAGCGTGATGATCTGCGTGGACCGCACCGTCATTGCCGTCGCGGCGGGCGTCCTCGCGGCGCTGGCGGGCAGCGTTGGGCTCGCCGCTGCCGGGGTCTCCGTGCCCGTCTGCTTGCTGGTGATCGTGCTGGCGCTGGGCGTTTCGATTGTCATTGACGAGAAGCGCGGCACCGGCAAAATGAGCGCAGCACTGGAGCGGTTGGAGCGGGAGGTCTCGACGGGCCCGACCACCAAGGGGTGACCTTCGGCCCTTCAACAACACCGCCGCGGGCTGCCAAGGTGTCCCCAGGGCCAGAAACCCCCGACCCGTGAGGTGGTAGCCATGGACACTGTCGTCAAGACCACGCACGGCCAGCTGCGTGGCAGCCTTGCCGACGGCGTGCACTGTTTCCTGGGCATTCCGTTCGCGGCGTCGACGGCGGGCGTGAACCGGCTTCGGCCGCCGCAGCCGGTCCAGCCCTGGAGCGGCGTGCGGGACGCCATGAAGTACGGCGACTCCCCTTTCCAGCTTGCTCCTCCGGAAAGTGCGGGTACGGAGTGGGACACAGCCCTGGCCGGCGAGGACTGCCTGAACCTCAACGTCTGGACACCGGACCCCGGCAACGGCGGCCTGCCGGTTATGGTCTGGATCCAGGGCGGCGCATTCGAAATCGGCTCGACGGCGTCGTACAACGGCAGGACCTTCGCCAGGGATGGCGTCATTTGTGTGGTGATCAACTGGCGCGTCGGCGCCGACGGGTTCCTGGACCTTGGTGACGGTCAGGCCAACATCGGCCTCCTCGACCAGGTGGCGGCCCTGGAGTGGGTCCGTGACAACATTGCAGCCTTCGGCGGAGATCCCGCCAACGTCACCGTGTTCGGCCAGTCGGCAGGTGCCATGAGCATCGGAGTTCTCCTCTCGATGCCCCGCGCCGAGGGGCTGTTCCGTCGGGCCATCCTTCAGAGCGGCGCCGCCCATCATGTCCTCCCCACCGAGACCGCCCAAAGGATCGGCGGATTCCTTTCCGAGAAGCTCGGGGTTTCGCCGACCCGGGAGGCAATGGCAGCGGTCCCCGTTCAGCGATTCCTCGCGGCGCAGACGGAGCTGAAGGCGGACCTGGCGGCCCGCCCGGACCCGGCGCGCTGGGGACCCGAGGTGGTGGCCAGCTCGATGCTCTGGCAACCGTCAGTCGACGGCGACGTCATTCCCCGCCGCCCCATCGAACGGATCGCTGCCGGCGCCGGCTCCACAGTGGACGTCATGATCGGCAGCAATGCCGAGGACTGGAAGCTGTTCCTTGCCATTACCGGGGTAATCGCCAAGGTCACGGAGCGCGACCTGGCGGAGTCCAGGAGTGTGGACGGCTTCCCGCCAATCGGCGTGTACGGGCTCCCCGCCGAGACTGCATTGCGCGAGTACCGGTCCCACTATCCGGCCAGTTCTCCCGGCGAGCTGCTTGCCGCTGTGGAAACCGACTGGTGGGTGCGGATTCCGGCGCTACGCCTGGCGGATGCCCATGCGAAAGCATTGTCTACGGCGTCGGCGCGTACGTACATGTACGAATTTGCCTGGCCTGCCCCGGGCCTTGGCGCAGTCCACGCCATGGAGGTGCCGTTCGTTTTCGACACCCTGGACACGAGCTCCAGGCTCTTCGGACCGCTGCTTGGAACAGACCCGCCGCAGGAACTGGCTGATGCCATGCACGCCGCGTGGATTTCCTTCGCCTCTACAGGCGATCCGGGCTGGCCCGGCTACGATCCCGAGCGCCGCGCCACCATGCTGTTCAATACCGGCGCCGGAGTCGTCTACGACCCCCGGTCATGGGAACGGGACCTCTGGGAGGGCGTCCGCTAGGACTCGTAGGAGAGGTTCTCGTAGTCGGTGTCGTCCGCCTCGTCCAAGCGGTCGTCCAGTTCTTCGAGCAACCAGGGGTTCACGCGGGCCAGGATCAACCGGATTTCTTCAACGGGCACCGCGTCATAGAGCACCGGCCGGGCATCGTCATAGCGGGTGACGGGCGGCTTGTCCGGCCACTTTTCCGCCAGCGCCTTGACCCGTTCGGGCAGTGAGTTGTGGGCGTTGTCGGCGATTTTGACCAGGGTGGCGTCATGGTCCTCGGCGATGAACCGGATGCCGGCCTGGTAGTCGTCCGGGTTGTCGTGCAACCGCTTGGTGACACGCTCAATGATGCCCACGGCGCGTTCGGAAACACCCATGTCCAGCAGAGCCTGCCGGGTGATGGGGGTGTCCTCCGCAATGTCGTGCAGGTAGCCGGCAATCCGGATGTCGTCGTCGAAGTCCGCCAGCGCATCGCCGACGGCGAGAACATGTTCGCGGTACGGCCGCTTCAGCTTGTCCTTTTGGCGGTTATGGGCAACTTCGGCGAGGACCTTGGCCGTCTCAACAGTGAATCGTGGCTGGGGGACGTTTGAGTCCGTGGTTCCTGTTTCTGGCATGGTTCCAGCCTACGCGCCTGCGTCCGGTACACCGGGCCACACCCACGGCTCCAGCGGCAGCGCCGAGGGATCAAAGTGCGTGAGGGCCCGCGGCAGAGGTCCGGGCGGGAGCCCAAGCGACTCCAGGATGATGTCCCGGACCCGCAAGGCATCCAGCCCGGCGGCGGCAAGGTCGGCCAGTGTCACGGCGCCGTCGCGCTTGGCCAGCCGGGCGCCGTCGGCATTCACCACCAGCGGCACGTGAGCATATTCCGGAACGGGAATATTCAAGAGGGAAGCCAAGTAGGCCTGGCGGGGCGTGGAGGGCAGCAGGTCGTCCCCGCGCACCACCTGGTCTATACCCTGCGCCGTGTCATCCACCACCACTGCCAGGTTGTAGGCAGTCACCCCGTCATTCCGTCGTAGTACGAAGTCGTCCACCACGCCGGTGTATGTGCCGTGCAGCCGGTCTTCCACCGTCCAGTCGGTCACGGTCGAGCGAAGCCGGATGGCAGCGGGCCGAATCGACTTCTTGAAGTCACGCTCCGCCGGATCGAGGTTCCGGCATGTTCCGGGGTAGGCACCCTGCGGGGCGTGCGGCGCGGACGGCGCCTCCTGGATTTCGCGCCGGGTACAGAAGCATTCGTACGTCAGGCCGGCGGCGGCCAGGCTGTTGATCGCTTCCGCATACAGCGGCTCGCGTTCTGTTTGGCGCACGACGCCTTCGTCCCAGGTCACGCCGATCGCCGCCAGATCGCGGAGCTGCTCCGCCTCAGCGCCCGCACGGGCCCGGTCCAGGTCTTCCACGCGCAGCAGGAACCGCCGGCCGGTGGAGCGGGCGAAGAGCCAGGCCAGGATCGCCGTCCTGAGATTCCCCACATGGAGTTCGCCGGAAGGGCTGGGGGCGAAACGGCCGGCTGATGTCATGGCACCAGCCTAATCGGGACAACACAAGAGCCCCTCAGCTACCGAACACTCCGGGTGATCCGGCGTCGGTGGCTCAGGGGCTCTTGCCGTGCCGGGCCCGGGAGCGTGGCTCCGGACCCGTTGCACTGCTAGCGGAATAACGATTGCGAATGACGATGCGTGAACAAGTGCCAATCAGCGGCGGCCGCCTTGCGGGAAACCTTGTCCAGGGACCGGGTGGTGTGCCGGGGCTCCTGTAGCCTGCGGGATCCGGCGGTAGCCTGCCTCCCTTGTTGCCATCATTTCAACAGAAGCCCTACAGTAGGCGCAACGAGCTGGTGCTTCTTTGGTCAATTTGATCAATCACCGGGCGGACGACAGGCAGGAAGTGGTCAGATTGCAGGAACTCGATCCAACGGACCGGCGGATCCTGGCCGCACTGGACGACGACCCACGCGTGCCCATCATGGTGCTGGCACAGAAGCTGGGCCTGGCGCGAGGAACCGTACAGTCGCGCTTGGAGCGGATGACGGCGTCGGGCGCCCTCCGCCCCAACAGCAGCCGCGTGCTGCCTTCGGCGCTGGGCCGCGGCGTGGCAGCAGCGGTGAGCGCCGAACTGGACCAGAGCCACTTGAACGAAGCCATCGCCGCGCTGCGCAAGATCCCCGAAGTACTGGAATGCCACGCGCCGGCCGGCGACACCGACCTCCTCATCCGCGTGGTGGCCAAAAGCCCGGACGACCTCTACCGGGTGTCCGAGGAAATCCGCCTCTGCCCCGGGATCGTCCGCACGTCCACCAGCATGTTCCTGCGCGAGGTCATTCCCTACCGGACCACCGGGCTGCTGGGTGCCTGAAGCCAGGGGCACCGGGGAGTCCTCCCCATCGCCGCGTCCCGCCTGAGCCGTTAGGCTTGCCGTGGACTTCAACCAGGGGGAAAAGTGGCGGGAAACTTCTACGGTGCGGACGTCGCACAGCTACGCCAGCTCGCGAAGGATCTGGCGAAAGGCGCAAGCCGGCTGGAGCAGCTGGGGCAACAGTTGGGCGGCTCCATCGCCTCCAGCCCCTGGAAAGGCAACGACGGCGAGCGTTTCCGCAGCGACTGGAACGGCTCCCACGCGAAGACGCTCAGGGCTGCGGCTGCGGGCATCCACAGCGTATCCAAAGCCCTCCTGCAGAACGCGGAGCAGCAGGACCGGGCCAGCACCGGATCAGCAGGCGGCGGCGCGGGCGGCCCCGGCACCGGCACCGGTGGCAGTTCTCCCACGGACGGCGCCGCCCAGGAACTGACGGACCGGCTCAACGGCATGACGCCTGAGGAACGCGATGCGTACCTGAACAGTGACGAGTTCAGGAACTGGGCGCTTGCCAACCCCGACGCGGCAAAGGCCGCCCTCGACGCAGCTGCCGACTCCGGGCTGATTGACAAGAATTCGCCGGAGTATTCGGCCTTCCTCACTGACTACTGGAACCGGCAGGCCATGCGGGACATGGGGATCGACCCGGCCGACTGGGATACTTCCAAAGGCACCGAGTACAACTGGGAGACCATCAAGAAGGTCTACGATTTCTACGGCCAGGCCTACCTGTCCAACCCGGACCTGCAGTGGGCGGGCATGGCCAACATGATCGGTCCGTCATTTGCCGGCGGATTCAAGGACATGGCCATGATGCGGGACCTCGCCCAGCAGATCGCGGACAACCCGGCGTCGGACATTCCGCTTCCCATGCTGGATCAGATCGAGCAGCTTGCGGGCATGACTGATCAGGAGATCAAATTCTACGAAACCAGCATGCTGGACATGAACAAGGAGATCTTCCTTGACCAGGCCCGGCAGCACCAGGCTTATATGACTGACGGACTGGACGAAATCAACCGGCTCCGGGACTCCGGGGTGATCGATCACCCGACAGCACGCGCCTGGTCACAGATCGACTCCGGCGACCCGGCCCAGGTTCAGGAAGGCAACACTGCCCTCCTCTACCGGGAGCAAAACGAAATCATCGCCGACGACTACGACACCATGCGCAGCCACGCCAGCGGGGAGGCAGTGACGTACATGGTCACTTTGGCTGGCGAACCGTCCATCCCCGGCGCCAGGAGCTACCCGGAAGTGTTCCCCTACAAGTTCAGTGTGGAAAGTCCGGGCCCGGAAAACGTGCCCTTCACCAGCTGGGACAATCCCGCCCAGTTCCGCACGGACTTCACCACCGGCTTCCCGGACGGCAACATCGCCAACGCCGACCAGCGCTGGGCCCTCATCCAGCAGGACACCCTGCCGGCCTACCAGAACCTCCTGGCCACCGACCCCGCGGGAGCCCGGCAAATCATCGGCTCCGACTTCAACGACCGCGTGGACCAATACCGCCCCACCAATAACATTCCGGGAATCATGGACCGCTTCGTCTCCGGCTTCGACGCAGAGGTGCACCAGTGACGCCCGCGCAGCCGACGTTAAAGCAGCCGACGTTAACGAGTCGCCTTGGCCGGCAGGCCGCCGCTCTTGTTGCCCTTGCCTGCTGCCTCGCCCTTACCGGCTGCAAGATCAGCAGCCCCAACGCCACCGAACCGACGTCCCAAGGGAGCACCGTGAGTACCTCCGAATTTTCCACCCTCGACGCCGCCGGCGTGGAGCAGATACGCGCCACCAAGACCGCGCGGCTGGACATGAGTTCGGGCTCCCTGAAGAAGGCGGACGTCCGGGTTGCCGAGGAGAGCTACGGCCCGGAGATCAACACCCGCGACTCGGGAAAGATCGCGCTGACGATCGCCGCACCCAGCGGCGAGATCACCGGCGAAACGGACCGGATCCGTTTCAACACCACGGACAAGCGCCCCGACTTCAGTGAAGTCACCTATTTCCTCACGGCCGATTCAGTGGACCAGTACGTCAGTCTGATCCGCGACGGCGTCCAGCGCTATGGAATCGACGGCGTCTCCGCCGAACGGTGGATTGCCTCCGCGGAAGCGGACCCCGCGAAGAAAAGCGACTTCTCCATCACCCCGGGGACGTCCACCGGGCTGGAGGTCAACTACGACCTCCGGTACGACGGCGCCAAGGACACCCAGGTGATCATCGTCCACGTCAGCCCGGCAGCCTGACTGGCAGGCCCCGGCCCTCGCGAGGGAATCCGGACCCCTAAACCGGCGGGCCGGCGTTCGACTTCAGGTTCTTCATCACCAGCGTTGAAGTCAGCCGCTCCACCCCGGGCAGCGAGGTGAGCTCGGCGTCGTAGAAGCGCTGGTAGGCGGGCAGATCCTCCGCGATCACCTTCAGGAGGTAGTCCGGCGAGCCGAACAGCCGCTGCGCCTCCACGATGTTGGGATTGTCCGCCACCCGGTTCTCGAAGATCTCCATGGTGGGCCGGTCCACCTGCCGCAGCGTCACGAAAACGATCGCCTCAAACCCGAGCCCGACGGCGGCGGGGTCGATGTCCGCGCGGTAGCCCCGGATCACCCCCGACGACTCCAGGTCGCGCAGCCGCCGGTGGCACGGCGCCACCGTGAGTCCCACCTTTGCGGCCAGCGCAGTGGCAGTCATCCGGCCGTCTTCTTGGAGGTGGCGCAAGATATTTCTGTCAATATGGTCAATCACGCAATTATCTTACCGAGTCGCTGCAATTCCGGAGTAAATCAGGGAACACTTGTGGCGGCGTTTTCCCTAGAGTTTCTCCTATCAGCACATCGTAGGAGGCCGCATTGAATCCCCAGTTATTCCTCGCATTCCTGGTGGTTGCCGGCGTCCTTGCCTGCACCCCGGGCGTGGACTGGGCCTACTCCATCGCGGCGGGCCTGAAACAGCGCAGCTTCGTCCCCGCGGTGGCCGGCCTGTGCGGCGGCTATGTCCTGCACACAGTGCTGATGGTGGCGGGACTGGCCGCCTTGCTCGCTGGCCTTCCGGGCGTCCTCGGGTGGCTGACCGTGGCCGGCTCCGCTTACCTGCTGTGGCTGGGCTTCGGCACCATCCGCTCATGGCGCGGCGCCACTTTCAGCACGAGCGAGGCTCCCCAGGCAGAGTCCAACCAGTTCCGTACCTTCCTCCAGGGCGTGGGCACGAGCGGGATCAATCCCAAGGGGCTGCTGTTCTTCGTGGCGCTGGTTCCCCAGTTCGTCAGCCCGGAGGCGTCCCTGCCCGTTCCGGTGCAGTCCGCGCTGCTGGGCCTGACATTCGTCCTGCTGGTGGCTGTCGTGTACACCTGCGTGGCCCTGCTGTCCCGGAAGCTGCTGCACTCGCGGCCCGGGGCCGCCCGGCGGGTAACCCTTGCCAGCGGAATCATCATGGTGGCGCTGGGGTCCGTGCTGCTGTCGGAGCAGCTGATTCCCCTGGCGGCCGGGATCACCTGGCAGTAGCACCCTCCAGTGCCAGGCTAGGCCTTGCGCTCCATGAACCATTCGGTGAAGGCCGTGGCGCGCCCGTCCGGTCCAAGCCGGACTACCCAGAGGTTCTCGTAGCTGGGGCGGTCCCCCAGATACGTGGTGCGTCCCTGGACGAAATGCAGGTCACCGTCTGAGCCGAGCGGCGACCACTCGAAGGTCCATTCGTCTGGCTCGTCTGCCGCCGTCAGCCAGCGTTCCACGATCTGTTCGTGCCCGCGCCACGCATCCGGGTCGTAGGGCCGGGTGGCGTACACGGCGTCCTCCGTGAAGAGTGCCCGGATGTCCTCGGGCTTATTGGTGGTCCACGCCGTAATGTACTTTTCCATCCACTGCTTGATTGCGTCGCTCATTGGTCCGTTGTACCCCGACCCGGCACCGCCTACAAGGGTCCCGCTGCCCGGGGGGGCAGTACCGGCCCGCGGATCATTCCCGGTCCAGCTGTTTCCATTCCTGTTCCCAGAGCCTGCGCTCTTCAACGTCCTTGCGGATGACTTCAAAGGTTTCCAGTTCGGCGGGCTTCCCCCGCAGCCAGTCCCGGGGATTGAGTGATTTCCGCCCGTTGTCCAACAGCAGCAGGGCGCGGTCCGTCAGGGCATCGTTGCGTAACGCAAGATGCGTCTTGCGGCGCCGTAGAACCTCCTTCAGCGCGGACTGGGCTGAAGTGTGGGCCCCGAGCCGCCGCAACGAACGGGCGCGAAGCAGCAGCAGCGCAGCTGCGAGGTCATCGGAATTAAGCAGCCCTTCAGTCCAGACCACCACCTCCTTGTCCCGCCCCAGGGAGTGCGCCAGCGAACAGCGGGCCAGGGCGGCAGGCAGCGACGGCGGCAGCGAGGACACGGTTTGCAGCGCCGCCTCAAGGTGGCCCGTTTCCCGCAGCGAGTGCGAAAGTGCCAGGAACACGGCTTCCTCACTGAACAGCACCGGAACGTCGATGCGTTCGGCTACTTCAACCCGGGTGACCACGCGCGTCAGGTAGCCGGACGCGAACTGGTTGGCGTCGTCGTCGTTCCTGGTGGTGAGGCCCCGCTGCAGCAGCTCCGAGGCGCGCAGGTATCCGCCTTGCTTGTAGGCGAGGAGCCCGGCCATGACGTAGCACAGCCCGGCCCACCCCGGGTAGGCGCGGCCGGCGGCGATCAGCCGGTTGGGGTCGGTGTTGTGGAAGACCGCGTCGTACACCGTCTTGGCAGCCTTCCCCGGGAGCCGCTTGAGCCTGGGGACGGGGCCGTCCACGCTAAGGAGAGCACCGTTCCGGCCGCCCAGGGCGGTGTGCAGGATCCCGCCGACACCGTCGGCGAGGTCACGCACCGGCGTGCGGACCTGCGCGACGCCGAACGGGGTGAGGTCTCGGCTGTCGCGGTAAATCGGTCCTGAGGTCTGTCCGGCGCTCATGCTTCCATGCTAGTGGTGCACGCTTGGCAGCCGCTGGGAGCCTAACTGACGGCGGCCACCCAGACACCGATAATCCAGGTGCTCGCGGCGAGGCAGGCCAGGCCAAACTCCACCAGCATGCCCACGCCGGTGGCTTTCAGGGCTGCCCAGCTGGTGGTCATGGCGGTCCGGAAGTCACGCGTGCGGTGTGATTCGCTGAGCAGCAGGCCGGCAGCGAACCCCACAAAGAGCCCCACCACCGGGATGAGGAACATGCCCACCACTCCAAAGACAAGCCCGGTCACCACGCTGCGGCTGGGGATGCGATGCTCCCTGAGTTTCCGTCCCGTGAGCACGGCACTGGCAGCCATTCCCGCCAGCACGAAGGCCAGGCCCACCCCGAACACCACCCACCCGGCTGTTCCGGCGCCACCCCAGATGGCCCAGGCCAGCAGGCTGAGTCCAATGAGGATGCTGCCCGGCAGCACGGGGATAACGGTGCCGGCCACGCCCACAACGATGGCAAGGCCGCAGAGGACGGTCACGAGGATCTCGGGGTTCATGCCCCCAGTCTAGGGTTGCCTGCGGCGGGCAGCGCCCGGCGGCTGCTTTCGAAAACGACGACGGCGGCGCCTCCCCAGCACGGGAGGCACCGCCGTCGAACTTCATGGCGGAGGATGCTCCGCTGTTACTCCGCCTCGACCGCCGCGGCCACGGCGGCGGAAACGGCCGGTGCGACTCGCGGATCCAGCGGGCTGGGCACGATGTAGTCGGCGGACAGCTCTGCTTCGGCCAGTTCAGCGATGGCGCGGGCGGCGGCAAGCTTCATGGCGGGCGTGATCCGGCGGGCGCCGGCGTCCAGCGCTCCGCGGAAGATTCCCGGGAAGGCCAGCACGTTGTTGATCTGGTTGGGGAAGTCGCTGCGTCCCGTGGCCACAACGGCGGCGTAGCGTGAGGCGACCTCCGGCAGGACTTCGGGATCCGGGTTGGAAAGGGCGAACACGATGGAGCTGTGGTTCATGAGCTTCAGGTGCTCCTCGTCCAGCTTCGAGGAAGAGACGCCGATGAACACATCGGCTCCGAGCAGCGCCTCGCCGGGGCCGCCGGTGATTCCGCGCGGGTTGCTGCGCTGCGCCATCTGGCCCTTCTTGCTGGCGGGGTCGGCTGCGATGTCCGCGCGGTCCTTGTTGATGACGCCGCGTGAATCGAGCAGGACGACGTCCTGGATGCCGGCGGTGAGCAGGATTTCCGCGACAGCGATGCCCGCGGCACCTGCACCGGAAACCACAACGCGGAGTCCTTCGAGTTCGCGGCCGGTCACCTTCGCTGCGCCGGTCAGCGCGGCGAGGGCCACGACGGCGGTGCCGTGCTGGTCATCGTGCATGACGGGGCAGTCCAGGGCTTCGATGAGCTTTTCCTCAAGCTCGAAGCAGCGCGGGGCGGAGATGTCCTCAAGGTTCACGGCGCCAAAGCTGGGGCGCAGGCGTACCAGGGTCTCAACGATCTCGTCCACGTCGGTGGTGTTCAGTACCAGCGGTATGGAGTCCAGGTCACCGAAGGCCTTGAAGAGCGCGGACTTGCCTTCCATGACGGGAAGCGACGCGCTGGGGCCGATGTTGCCGAGGCCCAGCACGGCGGTGCCGTCGCTGACCACAACCACCAGACGCTGGGCCCAGGTAAGGGTCTTGGCGAGCTCGGGTTCGCCGTGGATGGCGCGGCTGACCTGGGCGACACCCGGAGTGTAGGCAATGGAAAGATCGCGCTTGCTGGACAGCGGAACCGTGCTGGAGATGGACAGCTTGCCGCCCTGGTGGGCTTCGAAGATCTCCTGGTCGGTCAGCACGGTTGCCTCCTCGGAGGAACTGGCGGAGCTGTCAGCGGGAGTGATTGTTTCAGTGGACACGTCGTTGTCTCCTGGGGCTAGCCGTGGGCACACGGCACATGAAGGCTCAAGCACATAGGAGGCTCAAGGTGGGCTGGCTGGAAATTCTGCGGCCCAAGGGATGGTGGGGCCGCGGTGAAGCTCCTGCAAGGTACGGGCTGCTAGCCGCTCCGGTTCTGCAATGGTAAACAGACGCGCGGCGGCAGAATGGACACTGGGCCGACCACCCGGCATGATAAAACGTTTATTCACACTTCCAGGTGAGCTACGTCACTTAAATTTGCCGTCATGAATGCCTTGGTGGTCTAGACCGGTTACGCCTGCGCTAGCAGCGGGCGAGGAGCGAACACGCTTTTTTCAGGTCCTCTTCGGCCCCGAACAGTGACAGCCTGCGGCAGCGGACTGCCTGCACCAGGCCGGAGACGGTCAGCAGCAGAACGCGGGATTTGGCGGCGTCACCGGTTGCCGCCGTGACGGCCTGCTCTGCGATCACGTCGATCTCGCGCAGGAGAACCGTGGTGTCCTTGTCCTTTGCGTAGACGCACTGGCTCAGGCATTGCTCCACGGCTGGCTGCATCAGCCGCATGTGGAAGATTTCCATCATCACGCCCGCAACGGAATGGACACGGCCTCCGCCGGATTCCGGCCAACTTCCCACCTGCAGCTCTCCTAGCTGCTTCCGGTAGAGGCCCAGCATCAGGTGGGTGGGGGAAGGAAAGTACCGGTACAGGGTTCCCAGCGGAACATTGGCTTTCGCGGACACCTCGGACAGGCTCACGGAGTCCAGCCCTTTCCGCGCGAATCCTGCGGCGGCATCCAGGATCCGGGCGTAGCGGATCTGTTGTCTGGGCAGGGTCGGCGGCGACGCCATGGGGGGAAGATCTGGATTGAGTTCAAGCATCAGCAGCGTTCCGGGAGTGGGTTTCGTATAGCGGTCAGGCGATCCCCATCACAGCACTGCCGCAGCAATTCGAGTCCACTATACGGCACCGGTCATGGCGCCGATTAGTCAAAACGGTGGGCTCCGAAGCCGCCGCGGTGCGCCGTTTTCAGTCCACGCCTTTGATCTTCACCACGAACACAGCGCCCAGCAATCCGATCACTGCGGCGGCGACGTACAGCGAAACGTAGCCGCCCCACAGCGTGACGAACGGGAATGCAATGAGGGGTGCCAGGACCTGCGGCAGCGAATTGGCAATGTTAATGACGCCGAGGTCCTTGCCGCGGTCCAGGGCGCTGGGCAGAACCTGGGTGATGAGGGCGAAGTCCACTGCCAGGTAGGCGCCGAAGCCGATTCCCAGGACCGTAGCGCCCGCTATGGCGCCCGCCCAGTTGGGAGCAAATGCGAGGATCAGCGACGCGACGGCGATGATCACAGACGAGGCGATAACCAGCGGCTTCCGTTTGCCCATGCGGTCGCTGAGCGGACCGCCGATCACGCTGGTGACGATCACCATCACCGCGTACAGGCCGGTAAGGATCAGCACGCCGAAGGCGGGCTCGATCCCTTGCGTCTCCTTCAGGTGCACTGCATCCGTCAGGAAGAACAGCAGGTACAGGGTGACCATGTGGTTGCCGATGTTCACCAGCAGTCGGGTCAACCAGGCCCAGGCGAAGTCCGGATAGAGGAGGGGCGAGATCCAGAAACCCCTGGCAAAACCGGCCAGGCTGAATGGCGGGCGTGCCTCCGCGGGCAGCGGCACGTCGTCGCTCTTGAAGAAATACAGTGCCACGCCGGCAATCAGCGCTCCCGCGCACACCAGGTACCCCACCCCGAAGTTCCCGCTGACGACGGCGGCGATCACCGCGCCGATCAGGATTCCCACCGTCTGCCCCATCGCGGCGAGCCCGCCGACGGCACCTCGCTGAGGCACCGGCACACGGTCCGGGATCGCGGCGGTAATGGCGGCGTAGGCGCCATTACAGCCTGCCTGGACCAGGCACCAGAGGATGGTCATGACAGCCACGTTCGGAGCGCCGGCCAGGGCAATGAGTGCGGCTGCGCCAAGAACAGCCCCGAACACAACCCACGGCACCCGGCGGCCCAGCCGTGATGTGGTGCGGTCACTGAAGGCGCCGAAGAGCGGGTTGGCCACCAGGGAGACAGCGGCTCCGGCGCCGGTGACGAGCGCCAGAATGGCTTCCTTGTCACCTTCGCTGAAGTGCGCGGCCTGCTGGCCGAGCAGAACCTGGATGGGGCCGAAGAAAGCCGCGTTGATTCCCACATTCACCAGCACCACGCCGGTGGTCCAGAGCGGACGGACGCGCCGCTCCGGTTCGGCGAGCGCCGCCGTCGGGCTTCCCGCTTGCGGCGAGGCCACAGCGGAGGGGTCCGGGACGTGCCCCGGCAGATCTGACAGGCTCATGGCGGCTCCCCCGGGAACTGATGATTGGTGTCCGATCAGACTATCGTGAGCATCACGGCCCGCATGCGGGTTGTGATGCCCCCCCGATAAGCCGATTCCAAGGAGGACCAATGACCGCTTCCGCAGCCACCCCGGAAACCCCCGACAACGAAGGCATCCCCGAGAGCCGCAGAATCAACACTGCCGACCTTTATGACGAACGGGGCGAGGAACTCGATTCCATCGCGCTGCAGTTCCAGTCGCTGGGCGGCCTCTCGCACTTCAGCGGGCCGGTCCGCACCATCCGGTGCCTGGAGGACAACGCCCTGGTTAAGTCCACGCTCGGAACCCCGGGCGACGGCGCCGTGCTGGTGGTGGACGGTGCCGGTTCCCTGCGGACGGCGCTCATGGGGGACATGATCGCCGCGAGCGCCGTCGCAAACGGCTGGGCCGGCGTCGTCATCAACGGCGCCATCCGGGACCGCGAGGTCCTGGCCGACCTGCCGCTCGGCGTCAAGGCGCTCGGCAGCAATCCGCGCAAGAGCTCCAAAACCGGCGCAGGCGAAACGGAAGTGGATCTGGAGATCGACGGCGTCACGGTGCGCCCGGGCGCCATGATGTGGTGTGATCCGGACGGCATCCTGGTGGAACGCCAAGGTTAATTCTTCATTTCGCAGCGGCTTCGCAGGATAAAGGGAAC
Organism: Arthrobacter sp. PvP103; assembly: GCF_017833075.1. Lineage (NCBI taxonomy): Bacteria > Bacillati > Actinomycetota > Actinomycetes > Micrococcales > Micrococcaceae > Arthrobacter > Arthrobacter sp. PvP103. The sequence goes on from NZ_JAFIBQ010000001.1 coordinate 2,257,453, forward strand.
AAATCGCAAAGTAAGATAGTTACTGAAAGCAACTATCAAGCTTGATTCCCTTTTCTTTGTAATGGAGCAGTCATGTCCAAAACCGCCGCCGGGCCCGTAGCCGGGGACGTCCTGACGAAGCGTCAGACCATCACAGTGATGGTGGGTCTCATGCTCGGCATGTTCCTGTCCTCGCTGGACCAGACAATCGTGTCCACGTCGATCTACACCATCGCCAACGACCTCGACGGGCTCTCCCTGCAGGCCTGGGCCACCACCGCGTACCTCATCACCTCCACGGTGAGCACACCGCTGTACGGCAAGCTCAGCGACATCTTCGGACGCCGGCCGCTCTACCTGGCCGCCATCGTAATTTTCCTGGCGGGTTCGCTGTATGCCGGTTCGGTGCACTCCATGACCGAACTGGCCATCGCACGCGGCATCCAGGGCATGGGCGCCGGCGGCCTGCTGGCCCTCGCGCTGACCATCATCGGCGACATTGTGGCCCTCAAGGACCGGGCCAAGTTCCAGGGCTACTTCATGTCCGTCTTCGGCATCTCCTCGGTCCTCGGCCCCGTGGTGGGCGGCGCCTTCGCCGGGTCCGCGAACATCCTGGGCTTTGACGGCTGGCGCTGGGTGTTCTTCATCAACCTGCCCATCGGGCTGGCCGCACTGGCCGTCGTCTTCCTCTACCTGCACCTGCCCGCCAAACACGTCAAGCAGAAGATCGACTACTGGGGCGCCGCGGCCATCACGCTGGCCATCGTTCCGCTGCTCCTCGTAGCCGAACAGGGCCGCAGCTGGGGCTGGACCTCGGCGGCGTCCCTCCTGTGCATAGGACTGGGCATGGTGGGCATCATCGCGTTCCTGCTGGCCGAGAAGCGCGCCGGCGATTACGCTCTGATTCCGCTCCGGCTCTTCCGGAACCTCACGTTCGGCCTGTCCTCATTGCTGAACTTCATCATCGGCATCGGCATGTTCGGCGCCATCGCGATGCTCCCGATGTACCTCCAGCTGGTCAAGGGCCTCACCCCCACCGAGGCCGGCCTGATGATGATCACCTTCACCGTGGGCATCCTCACCGGTTCCATCACCGCCGGACGGACCATCTCGGCGTCGGGCACCTACCGGATCTTCCCCATCATGGGCACTGCTGTTCTCACCGCGGCCGCCACCGTGATGGGCTTCTCGCTGGGCGTCGACACCGCGCTCTGGGTGCCGGGCCTCATCGCGGTCTTCTTCGGCCTGGGCCTGGGCTTCTGCATGCAGCCCCTCACGCTGGCCATGCAGGTGTCCGTTCCGCCGAAGGACATGGGCGTGGGCACCTCCTCCGCGGCGTTCTTCCGGTCCATGGGCGGCGCCGTGGGCACCGCGGTCTTCATTTCCATGCTGTTCAGCCTGGCCGCGGACCGCATCGCCACCGGCATGAAGGATGCCATGCAGAACGCCGACTACCTGAAGGTCCTGAAGGACCCCTCCGTGGCCGCCGACCCCGCCAACGCCAAGCTGTACGAGTTCTTCAAGAACGGCGCCACCAACGACTCCCTCAACGACACCAGCTGGCTACACACGGCCAACCCCGTGCTCACCCGCCCCATCACCGAGGGCTTCGCACAGTCGATCGACGCCGTGATGCTCACTGCAGCCGTGCTGACCGGGGTTGCCTTCCTGATCAGTTTCGCGCTGCCGAAGAAGAAGCTGACGGACCCGAAGACGGCTTCAAAGGAAGCGGTGGCGGCCCACTAAGCCCGTCCACCGTTCCTGCGCATGCCACGGGAGGCGGCCTTCCGGGCCGCCTCCCGTGTTGTTTCCTTCGTCCACCCGCCCTAAGTGGAACCTCACAGCGTGAAGTGGCACACTGTTTAGCGCGTGTGCGCCGGCCAACAGGGCCGGTTCCGTGGTCAACGATGTCCGCACAGCTAAAAACCCAACGCATCAAAAAGCCCAAGGGAGATCCATGTCCACATCCAGCACCGAAGGCCGCCCTGGCGTTCCCCGCAAGGTGATCGGCCTCGCAATCGCGGGAGCGGTGGGCGGGTTCCTCTTCGGCTTTGATTCCTCCGTAGTCAACGGCGCGGTGGACGCCATCAAGGACGAATTTGCCTTGAGCGAGGCCGTCACCGGCTTCGCCGTGGCCGTGGCCCTCCTGGGCTGCGCTGCCGGCGCCTTCCTCGCGGGCAAGGTGGCCGACAAGTACGGCCGCATCCCCGCCATGAAGCTCGGCGCCATCCTGTTCCTGGTGAGCGCCGCCGGCACCGGCTTCGCGTTCGGCGTCTGGGACCTGATCTTCTGGCGCCTGGTGGGCGGCCTCGGCATCGGCCTGGCCTCCGTCATTGCCCCTGCGTACATCTCGGAGATCTCGCCGCGGCATGTGCGCGGCCGGCTCGCGTCGCTGCAGCAGTTGGCCATCACCACCGGTATTTTCGCCGCCCTCCTCTCCGACGCGCTGTTCGCCAACTCGGCAGGCGGCGCGGACCAGCCGCTCTGGCTCGGACTCGAGGCCTGGCGCTGGATGTTCCTCGCCGGTGCCGTCCCCGCCGTCGTGTACGGCTGGATCGCCTACACCCTGCCGGAATCCCCGCGCTTCCTGGTCTTCAAGGGCAAGGAGGACGAGGCACGCAAGGTGTTCCAAACCATCGCCCCGGCAGAGGACACCGACCGCCATATCCGCGAAATCCAGTCCGCCATCGAGGAAGACAAACTCGCAGGCCAGAAGGGCTCACTCCGCGGGAAGGTCTTCGGCCTCCAGGCCGTGGTGTGGATCGGCATCACGCTCTCCGTGCTGCAGCAGTTCGTGGGCATCAACGTGATCTTCTACTACTCCACCACCCTGTGGAAGGCCGTGGGCTTCCAGGAGAAGGACTCGCTCACGATTTCGGTGGCCACGTCCGTCACCAACATCCTGGTCACCCTCGTAGCCATCGCACTTGTGGACCGCATCGGACGGCGCCCCATCCTGCTGGCAGGCTCCGTGGGCATGGCCGTTTCGCTGGGGGCCATGGCCCTGGCCTTCGCCTCGGCAACCGGGTCCGGTGAGCAGATTTCACTGCCCGGCGCCTGGGGTCCGGTTGCCCTCGTGGCCGCTAACGTCTTCGTGGTCAGCTTCGGCGCCTCGTGGGGCCCGCTGGTATGGGTGCTCCTCGGCGAAATCTTCCCGTCCCGGATCCGCGCCCGCGCACTGGGCCTCGCCGCGGCTGCCCAGTGGATCGCCAACTTCGCCATCACCCTGAGCTTCCCCGTGATGGCGGCAGCTTCACTGCCCCTGACGTACGCCATGTACGCGCTGTTCGCGGCGGCGTCGTTCTTCTTCGTGATGTTCAAGGTTCCGGAGACCAACGGGATGTCCCTGGAACAGGCGGAGACGCTGTTCGTCCCGAAGGGCACCGTCAAGGTCTAGCCGACGCTCTCTCACTTTTGGACCGAAAGACACATACGCTCTCTCACCCCGGCACGGCAGGTGAGAGAGCGTTTGTGGCAAACCGGCAGGAAGTGAGAGAGGGTCGTTCGGACTAGACCACGTGGGGTTCGTGGGCCGCCAGGAAGCGGCGTCCGCCAAAGGCAATCGCGATGGCAACCACCATGGCCAGGGCGCCGGCGAAGAACGGAACCTGCGGGCCGAAGTGCTCACCCAGCTGGGCGGCCGCGAACGGTGCCAGGGCGCCGCCCATCCAGCGCACGAAGTTGTAGCCGGCTGACGCCACCGGCCGCGGCGAGTCGGAGACGCCCATGGCCAGTTCCGTGTACACCGTGTTGTTGATGCCCAGCAGCGCACCTGAAACCACCACCAGTACGACGACGGCGGGAACCGAGTGCCCGGCGGCCAGCCCCAGCCCTGCCAGGTCCAGCATCAGGACGGCCAGCGTGCCGGTGAGCACTCTGGTGGCGCCGAACCGGTTCTGCAGCACAGGCGCCACAAAGACCGAGAAGACCGCGACGGCCACGCCCCAGCCGAAAAACACCCCGCCGATGCCGTAAGCGTCCATGCCGAGGATGAACGGCGTGAAAGCCAGGATGGTGAAAAAGCCGTAGTTGTAGAACAGGCCGCTGGCCGCCGTCGTCCGCAGCCCCTTGTGGCCCAAGGCGAGCAGCGGGTCGCGGAGCCTGACCTTCCGCTCCGGCAGCGGGGTGGTGGGGAGCAGCGCGATGAGGGCGATAAAGGCCGCTGCCATGAGCACGGCGGTGCCGAAGAACGGTGCCCGCCACTGCCAGCCGCCCAGCAGGGCACCCAGGAGCGGGCCGAGGGAGATGCCCAGGCCGAGTGCCGCCTCATAAAGGATGATCGCCGTGCCGGCGCCCCCGCTGGCCACTCCCACAATGACGGCCAGGGCGGTGGCTACGAAGAGCGCGTTGCCCAGGCCCCACCCGGCGCGGAAGCCGATCAGTTCACCCACGCTGCCTGACATTCCGGACAGCGAGGCGAAGACCACGATCACCGCCAGTCCGATCAGCAGGGTCTTCTTGCCGCCGATGCGGGACGACACAAAGCCGGTGATCAGCATGGCCACCGCCGTGACCAGGAAATAGCTCGTGAACAGCAGGGACACCTGGCTTGGGGTGGCGTCCAGGTTCTTGGCGATCGCCGGGAGGATCGGATCCACCAGCCCGATCCCCATGAACGCGAACACCGCAGCGAGGGCCGTGGCCCACACCGCCTTGGGCTGCTTGAGCAAGGAGGCCTTCTCGGCTTCCAGGGTTTCTTCTACTGCTGGCCGCGTGGCGGCGAGCTGGCCTTCCATGAAGGGCACTCCTAGGTTGTGGGTATTAGTTGTGAAGGGTTCCATTGATCTTTTCGATCACCGGGAGCGCGGCGGCGAGGGCCTGCCGGTCATCATCGGTGAGGGTTTCGAGGATTCCGGCCATGACGGCATTGCGCCGCTCATTGGCAGAGTCGACGGCGGCACGGCCTTCCGCGGTCAGCACAACCCGCACAGCGCGCGAATCGTCCGGATCGGGGTCGCGGCGCACGAGGCCGGCCTTCTCGAGCTTGATGATCTGCTCGGTGGCGCTGGGCACCCGGACGCCCAGGTTCCTGGCTATTTCGCCGACCCGGACGCCGTCGCCAAGCAGCATCTTGAGCGTGCCGAGCTGCGCGGCGCTGAGCTCGCCCTCCGCGTCGAGGCGGCGGACCAGGTAGACGCTGTGGCGGAGCGCTTCCCGGAAATCCTGGGCGAGGGTCTGCAGCGCGACGGGCGCGGACTGAACGTTGTTCATAGTTAGGTAGCCTAACAGTTAGGGTACCTAAAAATCAACCAAACGCTCTCTTACTTTTCGCACGAAAAGGCCAAACGCTCTCTCCCTTCGGGCCGCCTCACGGGGCGTCAAAGCGTGAGCTTCATGCCTTCATGGCTGGCTGCGAAGCCGAGACGTTCGTAGAAGCGGTGGGCATCTCTGCGGGACTTGTGGGTGGTCAGCTGCATCAGCGAGCACCCCCGACGGCGGGACTCGTCGGCTGCCCACGTAACCATGGCGGCTCCGATCCCAAGGCCACGCAACTGGGCAGACACCCTCACGGCTTCGATTTGGCTGCGCCAGGACCCCCGCCGGGAGAGGCCCGGAATGAAGCTCAGCTGGAACGTGGCCACAACCGGGCCGGCCGGCTTCCCCTGCACGAGGAGCTCGCCGACGACCAGAAGGTGGCAAGGATCGGCGTCGATCGCTTCGAAGGCACGCTGATACGGTGCCATGTCCGAGGTGTCCTCGCGGCTCGCACCCAACCGGTCGTCAGCCAGCAGCTCCAGGATCAGGGGGAGGTCCGCCCGCGTCGCGCGGCGGAGGCGGAGAATGCCGCCGTCGACGTCGAGGGTCAGCAGGGCGGGCTGGTCCGGGAGTGCGGGCTGGTTGAATCGCTCGGAGGTCACGCGACCAGCCTGCCACAGACGCTCTCTCACTTCCGACGCCAAAAACACAGACGCCCTCTCACCCGGCCAGGCGGTGGACCAGTTCAGGGTGAGAGAGCGTCTATGAAAAAGCGGGAGGAAGTGAGAGAGCGTCGGCTGGGGAGGCCCTAGGCCTTAACCTCCGCCTTGACCTCTTCCACCAGCGCCTCGACGGCGGCAAAGAGCGGATGCCCGGGCGTCAGGCCGGTCACCTTCTCCGTGGTCTCGGCGGCCGTGGACGACGCCACGATCTGCGCCAGCTCGGCGGCCTCGGCGTCGGCGGGATCATTGAATCGCAGGGCAGCGGCAATGGCTCCCAGAAGCGCCTCCGGCACGATTCCGCGTTCGGCCAGCTCCGCCGCCGGGCCGATGAACCGCTCGTGCCGGCTGAGCTTGCGGAGCGGTGCCCTGCCCACCCGGTTGACGGTGTCCGGGAGGTGCGGGTTGGTGAAGCGGCTCAGGATCTTCTCCACGTAGGCTTCCTGCTCCTCGCGGTTGAAGCCGTGCTTGTGGATCAGCAACTCCTTGGTCTCGTCCAGGACAGCGCGCACATCCGCAGCCACATCCTGGTCCGCCATGGCCTCGGAGATCTTGCTTAGCCCCGCCTCGAACCCGAAGTACGCAGCGGCGGCGTGCCCGGTGTTCACGGTGAACAGCTTCCGTTCGATGTACGGCTCCAGGTTGTCCACAAACGTGGCGCCCGGGATGACCGGCACATTGTCCCCGAAGGGCGTCCGGTCAATGACCCACTCGTAGAACGTCTCCACCGTGACATCCAGGCCCTTGCCCGGCTCCTGGTTGGGGACGATCCGGTCCACGGCCGTGTTGGCGAACACGGCCGCGGCCTCGAGCGGTCCCGTAGCAGGGTCCCACTGCGCTGCCACTTCATCCCGCAGGATGTCCGTGGCGTTGATGGCGTTCTCACACGCCATCACCTGCAGCGGGGCCAGCCCGGCGGCCCTCGCGGCGATGCCCTTGGCAATCACGGGGGCCACGAACTTGAGGATGTGCGGCCCCACCGCCGTGGTGACGACGTCCGCCGTCGCGATTTCCGCCACCACGTCCGCTTCCTGGGTCGCGGAGTTGAGCGCCCGGAAGTTATCCACGGTCCGGACCGTGGGGTTATCCCCCACCTCGTGGACGTCGTAGCTGTCCGCGGCGGCGAGCTGAGAGATCAGCTCCTCCGCGACGTCGGCAAACACGAGCTCGTAGCCTGCCTGGTGCAGCAGCAGTCCCACAAAGCCGCGGCCGATGTTCCCGGCTCCAAAATGGACAGCCTTCACTATGCGTTGACCTTTCCGAACAGTTCCAGCACTTCGTCAACCGTGGTGGCCGCCTCGAGCTGTGCCACCTGGGCCTTGTTGGTGAACACCTTCGCGATGGAGGACAGGATCTGCAGGTGCTCGTTGTTGATGCCGGCCACGCCCACCACAAACTTGACCTCTTTGCCGTTCCAGTCGATGCCGTTCGGGTAACGGATCACGGACACGGCGGACTTCATGATGTGGTCCTTGGCGGCGTTGGTGCCGTGCGGAATGGCCAGGAAGCTCCCCATGTACGTGGACACGGATTCCTCGCGTTCGTGCATGGCATCGATGTAGCCGCTGTCCACGGCGCCGCGGTCCAGCAGCAGCCGGCCCGCTTCGTCGATTGCGGCGTCGCGGGTGGTGGCCGTGCCATTGAGCACAACGCTGTCAGCCACCAGGATGTCCGACGGCGTTGCGGCTTCGGCAGCTGACGGGGCTGCAGTCGCCACTGGCGCCGCAGCGGCAGCGGGAGCAGCGGCGCCGGCCGTTCCTTCGGTGTTGCTGCTCTTGACCAGCTCCACGATCTCGTCATAGCGCGGGCTGTTCATGAAGTTGTCCACGGATACGTGCACGGCGCTGCCCGTGGCGGGTTTGGCCCGCTCGGTCAGGTCCTGGTGGGTGATGACCACATCGTAGGTGTCGCTCAGGTTCGCAATGGCGGAGTTGGTGACCTTGACGTCGGGGAAGCCGGCCGCCTTGATCTTGTTCCGCAGAACCGAAGCGCCCATGGCGCTTGAGCCCATGCCGGCGTCGCAGGCAAACACGATGTTCTTGATGGGGCCAGCCATAACGGCCGTCGTTGCTCCCGCGCCGGTCAGGGTGGAGGAGATGGAGCTCTTTTTGCCCTTCATGGACTCCATCCGGGAGGTGGCGGCGCTCAGGCTGTCCTCCTCGGTTTCGCCCACGGGGGTCTTGCTGGACTTCAGGATCACCGAAGCGATCAGGAAGGACACCGTGGCGGCGAGCAGCACGGACAGCGCGACTCCGAAGTAGCTGTCGCTGGCGGTCGCGGCGAAGACGGCGATGATGCTGCCCGGGGCGGCCGGGGAGCGCAGGCCTGCGCCGGTGAGCACCAGGGTGAAGATGCCCGTCATCCCGCCTCCGATTGCGGCCAGGATGATGATGGGCTTCATCAGTACGAACGGGAAGTAGATTTCGTGGATACCGCCAACAAACTGGATCAGGGCGGCGCCGGGGGCTGACGCCTTGGCCAGGCCCTTGCCGAAGATCATGTACGCAAGCAGGATGCCCACGCCGGGACCCGGGTTGGCTTCGAGCAGGAACAGGATGGATTTTCCGTTTTGCAGTGCCTGTTCCGTACCCAGCGGCGTCAGGATGCCATGGTTCACGGCGTTGTTCAGGAACAGTACCTTGGCCGGCTCGATGAAGATGCTGGTGAACGGCAGCAAGCCGTTGTTGACCAGGAATTCGACGACGGAACTGGCGCCGTTGCTGAAGGCCTTCACCACCGGGCCGATCACCAGCATGCCCACGATGGCCATGGCTGCTGCCACGATGCCTGCGGTGAAGTTGTCGATCAGCATCTCGAAGCCCGGCTTGACCCGGCCTTCCCAGATCTTGTCCAGCTTCTTCATGATCCATGCGGTCAGCGGGCCCATAATCATGGCGCCGATGAACATGGGGATGTCCGTACCGACGATCACGCCCATGGTTGCGGCCGCGCCGACAACGCCGCCACGGACGCCGTGGACCATGCGGCCGCCGGTGTAGCCGATCAGGAGCGGAAGCAGGAAGGTGATCATCGGGCCAACGAGCTTGGCCAGTTCCTCATTGGGAGTAAAGCCCGCCGGAATGAAGAAGGCCGTGATGATGCCCCAGGCGATGAAAGCGCCGATGTTGGGCATGATCATTCCGGACAGGAACGTCCCGAATTTCTGGACGCCAACCCGCAGGCTGGTGCGGGGTTTTGCAACTGTCTCTGTTGCCATGTGATTTCCTAACCGTGATTCCTGCTGCACCGCAGGATGGTCCGATATTTTCGACGACTAGCTGGTGGAACTTGTGGAGATCCGGTGGAGCCATTCGAGAAAGAGCTTGAGTTCCGAGCTGGAGAGCTGATCCGAGTGCGACGCCTGGAGCGCGGCGTTCAAGGCGATTGCCGCCACCACCACCGACGATTTCCCGGATGTTTCCGGTCCGGCGCCACTGGCCTGCTCCGCGGAGACTGCGAAAATCATGGCGTCGCGGGTCATAGTGGACAATTCAAGGTTGCGTTCTGCGGCAGGTTCCGCGATCAGCATGAGCGTCACTCCCACGTTCGCCGCCAGGATGCTCCTGGCCGCTTCCCGCGGTTGGACGTTCAACTGCCCCGCCACAGCAGCTTTGTTCAGCATTTCCTCCATGAGGGCCTCGGCATCGGCAACGATGGCTGGACGGCTCTCAGGGCGAATGTTGCCAAACATGACCAGATACAGTTCCGGCTGGTTCAGTCCGAACTGAACGTGGTTGTCCCACATCCGCCGGATGTCTTCCAGTGGATGCCCGGAGGGCGCAAAGTCGCGTTCGCCGGCCACATATTCTTCGAAACCCGCCGCGACGACGGCGTCGAACAGCCCTTCCTTGTCACCGAAGTGGTGATAGAGGGTGGGAGCGGAAACACCTGCCAGCTGGGTGATCTGGCGGGTGGAAACGGCCGCGCCCCCTGATTTGGCCAGCAACTCGGCTGCCGCACGCAACAACCTCATTTTGGGCGGTAGCTGGCCATCGAAACTCATAACCGCTACCCTATCACCTATAGCACCGCTATATGAACTGCATCACATACAATTTTTTCAGGCACCGCAAAGCCGTCGGACGTAGCCGTCGCGACGGTCCGGGCAATCGCCCGGGCAACGAATGGCGGGGCCTGCTTACGGCAGAGAACGAGGACCTTCAGTGCAGAACTTCCCAGGAGTAGGCGTCAGCCCCGGCCGGATCATCGGCAGCATCCGCCAAATGCCCAAGCCCATCAGCGAACCGCCGGCAGGCGAACAACTGCCGGCCGGAGTCACGGCCGAGGACGCGACCGCCGCCCTCAAGTCGGCGTCCCAGGCTGTGCACGACGAACTGAAGGCCCGTGCCGCCCACGCGACGGGCGACGGCAAGGCTGTCCTGGAAGCCACGGCACTGATGGCCAAGGACACCATGCTGATCAAGGGCGCGGCCAAGCTCGTTGCCCGAGGCGTCTCGAGTGAGCGCGCCATCTGGGAGTCCGGCTCCTCCGTCTCGGAAATGCTTCACAACCTGGGCGGCTACATGGCCGAGCGCGCCACGGACGTCCTGGACGTGCGCGCACGGATCGTCGCCGAGCTGCGGGGCGTGCCCGCCCCCGGCATCCCCGCCTCCAACACGCCGTTCGTCCTGGTGGCCGAGGACCTGGCCCCCGCCGACACCGCCACCCTGGACCCGAACAAGGTCCTGGCGCTCGTCACGGCAGGCGGCGGCCCCCAGTCCCACACTGCCATCATCGCCCGCTCCCTCGGCCTTCCTGCCGTCGTCGCCGCAGTAGGCGTGGACGAGCTCCCGGACGGCACCGAGGTCTATGTGGACGGCGCCGCCGGCACCGTCACGTCCGAGCCCGACCAATCCTTGCGTGCCGCAGCGGACGCATGGGCGGCCACAGCTTCCCTGCTGGCCGAGTTCAGCGGCACGGGCGCGACGGCGGACGGCCACCTGGTGCCTCTCCTCGCCAACGTAGGCGGCGGCAAGGATGCCGAGGCGGCCGCGAAGCTCGGCGCCCAGGGCGTGGGACTGTTCCGTACCGAATTCTGTTTCCTGGAACGGGACACCGAGCCCACCGTGGAAGAACAGGCAGCAGCCTACAAGAGCGTCTTTGATGCCTTCCCGGGCAAGAAGGTGGTGCTGCGGACGCTCGATGCCGGCGCCGACAAGCCGCTCCCCTTCCTGACCGACTCCACCGAGCCCAACCCCGCACTGGGCGTCCGCGGCTACCGCACGGACTTCACCACGCCGGGCGTGCTGGACCGCCAGCTGGAAGCAATCGCCCTGGCCGAGAAGCAGTCCGAAGCGGACGTGTGGGTCATGGCCCCGATGATCTCCACGGCGGAAGAGGCCGCCCGCTTCGCCTCCATGTGCGCCGATGCCGGGATCAAAACCCCGGGCGTGATGGTGGAGGTCCCCTCTGCCGCGCTGACGGCCGAGGCCATCCTTCGGGAAGTGGAATTCGCCAGCCTGGGAACCAACGACCTCACGCAGTACGCCATGGCAGCCGACCGCCAACTCGGCCCCTTGGCCGCGCTGAACACGCCCTGGCAGCCCGCCGTGCTGCGCCTCGTCGGCCTCACCGTTGAGGGCTCGCGCGCAGAAGGTCACAACAAACCCGTGGGCGTCTGCGGCGAGGCTGCCGCGGATCCGGCCCTCGCCGTCGTGCTGACCGGGCTGGGCGTCACCACACTGTCCATGACCGCACGCTCCCTTGCGGCCGTGGCCGCCGTGCTCAAGACCGTCACGCTGGCCGAAGCGCAGGACCTGGCCAAATTGGCGCTGTCCGCACCGAGTGCCACTGAAGCCCGGGCCTGGGTGCGCGAGAAGCTGCCCGTGCTCGCCGAACTCGGCCTCTAAAAGCCGCCCACCGACAATCCATCAGGAGAAGCAATGCCCGAACGTACCGCAACCATCGCCAGCCGCTCAGGCCTCCACGCCCGCCCTGCCGCGCTGTTCGCCGAAGCGGCCGGCAATGCCGGCGTTGACGTCACCATTTCCATGCAGGGCGAGCCTGCGGAGGAAGCACTCGATGCCGCCAGCATCCTTTCGCTGATGACGCTGGGGGCCGCCAAGGGAGACGTCGTGGTGCTGCGGGCCGACGGCGACGGCGCCGACCAGGCACTGGATGCTCTGGTCACCCTCCTGGAGACGGACCTCGACGCCGAATAGCGGCGTCGGTACCGGATCATCGATACCGGCCGGGTCACGCCGGGGGCGCTAGGATTTCCGCATGGCACTGATTGCTCCCCGCGTGACCGCCGGGCTTCCCGGCGATGAAGCCCTGAATCTGAAGCGTGCCCTCGACGGCAGCCATGACATCACCGTGTTTGTGGACGGCACGGTCCACCGGTTGCCGCCGCAGGCGCGCGACGCCGTCGTGGATCTCCTGAGCCGTTTCAGCCGTGGCGAAGCGGTGACGGTCAGCAGCGTTGAGGAAATGCTGACCACCTCCCAGGCCGCGGACCTCGCCGGGATCTCGCACACGTACCTTCGCAATATGACGGACCGCGGCGAAATTCCGGTGGAGTACCGCGGCACGCACCGTCGGATCCGGCTGGCGGCCATCATGGAGTGGCTGGAGACGCAGAAGAAGACCAAGGCGGCCGGCAGCAGCGACGAGCCGCTTTGATGTAGCGCCGGATGCGATTTGTGAAGCAGTGATAAGGATCAAGCAACGATCCCCGCTTACCGCCGAAACGCCGCAAAGGCCGGGGTTACCCTTTATTTGTGGGTAAGTTCAGAGGGTGGCACATTGTGGCGGGATTCGCCGCCATGCTGCTGACTGCCGCCCTCGGAACGGCCATGGGCCTGAACAACACCGCCGCTTTTATGGCCAGCTGCGTGGCGTTTGTTGCCGTCTCCAAGGGCCTGGAAAGCCACCTCGCCCGCCGCCGGCGCGAAGCTGCCGTCCGCCTCCTCGAGCAAAGCCAGTCCCGGACGTCGGTCGAGGACCGCTGACGCATCTGGCCATGGATGGCCATTGACATGAGGCGGCACCGCTCCCCAGACTTGTTAGCGATAACACTTTGCCGATGGCCCCCTTGGTCCGGCGCGAAAGGGATGCAATGCGCACTGTCAGCGAACTGCCCGGGCTAAGCGGCAGCACAGGAGCCGGAAGTTCCGCTCCGGAATTGAACTGGGCCGGTAACTACCGCTACACGGCCGCTTCGATCCACCGTCCGCGCACCCTCGAGGAAGTCCAGGGGGTGGTGGCCGGCGCCTCGAAAATCCGCGCCCTGGGCTCCCGGCACTCGTTCAATGCCATCGCAGACTCCCCCGGATCGCTGGTCTCGCTTGAAGACCTGGACCCCGGCATCCGCATCGATGCCGCCACTCGTACCGTCACTGTCTCCGGCGGCACCCGCTACGGCACCCTGGCGGAGCAGCTGGAATCTGCCGGCTTCGCATTGTCCAACCTTGCTTCCCTCCCGCATATCTCCGTGGCCGGAGCCATCGCAACCGCAACCCACGGGTCCGGCGATGCCAACGGCAACCTGGCAACCTCGGTTGCCGCACTGGAACTCGTAGCAGCGGACGGAACCGTCCACCGCCTCAACCGCGGCAGCTCGCCCGGCTTTGACGGCGCCGTCGTCGGGCTTGGCGCCCTGGGCGTCGTCACCAAGGTGACGCTGGACATCGAGCCCACCTTCACGGTGCGGCAGGACGTCTTCGAAGCCCTTCCGTGGGACACGGTTCTGGGAAATTTCGACGCCGTCACCTCCAGTGCTTACAGCGTCAGCCTGTTCACGGACTGGAGCGGGGACGACGTGGCGCAGGCCTGGCTCAAGAGCCGCCTATCCGGCTCGGCCGCCAGTTCCGATGCCGGTTCGACCCTGGCTGGCGAGGCCTTCGCCGCCGGCACGTTCTTCGGCGGGACGCGGGCGGGGGTCGCCCGGCACCCCCTGCCCGGAGTCTCGGCCGAAAACTGCACCGAACAGCTCGGGGTTCCGGGGTCCTGGTCCGAGCGGCTGGCGCACTTCCGCATGGCCTTCACCCCCAGCAGCGGCGAGGAACTGCAGAGCGAGTTCTTCGTCCGCCGCGAACATGCCGTGGCCGCCATCGGGGAGCTCCGCGCCCTCTCGGACCGCATCACCCCGTTGCTGCTTGTCTCGGAAATCCGCACCGTGGCGGCGGACAAGCTCTGGCTGAGCACCGCTTACGGACAGGATTCGGTGGGGTTCCATTTCACCTGGAAGCAGCGGCAGGATGAGGTGGAGAAGGTCCTCCCCGTCATGGAGGAGGCCCTGGCGCCATTCAACGCCCGGCCCCACTGGGGCAAGCTGTTCCATGCCGGCGCCGATGCCGTGGCCGAGCTGTACCCGCGCTTTTCCGACTTCAAAGACCTTGCCGAACGGATGGATCCGGAGCACAAATTCCGCAATGAGTTCCTGGCCCGGAAGGTCTTCGGAAACTAGGTCGGCGGCCGCCTAAATCCGTGGGCGTCCTGCCCAGCGGCGGGCCTTGAGGGCCGCATGGAGTTCGAGCCGGACCATGCCCTTCAGCGGATCCACGCCAAGGACCTGCCGGATGCGGCCCAGCCGGTTGTAAATACTGCTCCGGTGCAGATGCAGCCTGGTGGCGACGTCCTGCACTGAACCGTCATTGTCATACAGCAGTTCCAGCACGGGCAGGAGCTCACCGTTCCGATCGTGGTCTTCCAGGATGCGCCAGTAGACGGAACCGGCGTCGGCCCAGGCCCCGGCGCCGCCACCGGCGGAGGCCAGCAGCTGGTAGACGCCGGTGGCCCGGCAATCCACCAGCTCGCCCAGCTGGGGATCCACTGCGGCGGCCTGCGCGGCCTGCTTGGACTGCCGGTAGGCGTCTGCCAGTTGACGCGGCTTGGCGAAGCCTTCGCTTGTTCCAAGGATGATCCGGTGCACGGGCCGCCCGGACCGCTTGGCAAGTTCGAGCTGGTAGTGGACCAGGACCTGCGCATGGGCCGCCCGCCCGGTAGATTCCCGGAACAGGACCACCGCGTGGGTTTCCGTGCCGGCACTGAAGAGCGCCGCGTCCACCCCGATGGTCGCCTGCAGGGCCGAGGACCGGTGGATCAGGGTTGAGGCGATGGGGTCGGATCCCTCCGCCCAGCCGTCGGCGTCGAGCACTGTGACCAGCTGCCACGGGCCGCGGCCCTGCACCTCCTTCCAGCCGGCCACGGCGGCAACGGCATTTGCTTCACCGCGGCAGGCGCTGAGGAACTCCTGCTCCCTGCGGCGCCGGAACTCGGATTCGGCCGTGTTCGACTCGAGGAGCAGCCCGGACAGGAGTTCGAGTTCGTCCCGGACGCCAGGCAGCTGGGTGAGAATCGCCGTCGCGCTTTGGTCGTCAATGTCCTGCTGCACCCACAGGTAACCGACGCGGAAACCGCGGACCAGCAGCGGGACGCAGACGCGTCCCAGCATGCCAAGATCCTCGTTGGCGGGTACGACGACGGGACGCACCGCCGTCGCGATACCGTGCGATAGCTGCCACGCCTTCACGTCCGCCGGTACGCGTTTGCTGAGCAGGAAGTTCACCCGGACCCGGTCCGCGTGGGACTGATTGGAGCTGTAGGCGAGCAGAACGCCGTCGAGATCTTCGAGCGACAGTCCACGGCCGAGCTTTACGGCTACCTGCTCCACGAGCTGTTCCACATCCTGCTGGTGCATGGTTGCCACCTTACTGCCCGCCGCCGCCGGAACGTGAACGGACAGCAGGCGACACCTGACGCTTCACAGCTCGACAGATGTCTAGTCGTCGATTTCAAAAAGCCCGGAAACAAGCGGAAGCCCGCCTGCCGGCTTGGCGGCATCCTGTCAGCTACCTCACACCCGGATTTATTCTGGAAGTACCAGATTCCCCGCACGTTCGGCCCACAAAGGCCACCAACAATGGAGCCCAAGAAATGATCATCGGCGTCCCTAAAGAGATCAAGAACAACGAATTCCGCGTGGCCATCACCGCCGCCGGTGTCCACGAATTCCGCACCCACGGCCACACCGTCCTGGTGGAACGCGGCGCAGGCCTGGGCTCAGGCATCACGGACGAGGAATACGCCATCGCCGGCGCCGAGATCGTCACCGAAGCCGATGACGTCTGGGCCCGCGCCGACATGGTCATGAAGGTCAAGGAGCCCATCGCCGCGGAATACCACCGCTTCCGCAAGGGCCTGATCCTCTTCACCTACCTGCACCTGGCCGCCGAGCCCGAACTGACCAGGGAGCTCATCAACTCCGGCGTTACCGCGATCGCCTACGAGACGGTCCAGGAAGGCCGCACCCTGCCCCTTCTGGCCCCGATGTCAGAGGTTGCAGGACGCCTGTCCGTCCAGGTCGGCGCCACCTCCCTGATGGCCCCCGCCGGCGGCAAGGGCGTCCTCCTCGGCGGCGTCCCGGGCGTCCGTCCGGCCAAGGTTGTTGTCCTCGGCGCCGGCGTCGCCGGCACCAACGCCGCAGCCATGGCCCTGGGCCTCGGCGCGGACGTGACCATCCTGGACATCAACATCAACCGCCTGCGCGAACTCGACGCCCAGTACCAGGGCCGGCTGAAGACGGTCGCGTCCAACAAGTACGAAATCGAAAAGTCCGTCGTGGACGCGGACCTGGTCATCGGCTCCGTGCTGATCCCGGGCGCAAAGGCCCCCAAGCTGGTCACCAACGAGCTCGTCTCCCGGATGAAGCCCGGCTCCGTGCTCGTAGACATCGCAGTGGACCAGGGCGGCTGCTTCGAGGACACCCACCCCACCACGCACCAGGAACCCACGTACAAGGTCCACAACACGATCTTCTACTGCGTGGCCAACATGCCCGGCGCGGTTCCGAACACGTCCACCTACGCCCTGACCAACGTGACCCTGCGCTACGGCGTGGCCCTGGCCAACCTCGGCGTCAAGGCCGCGTTTGAGAAGGACCCCGCCCTCGCAGCCGGCCTCAACATCGCCGCCGGGCAGGTCGCCCACCACTCGGTCTCCGAAGCGCATGACCTGCCGCTCGTAGCCGACTGGCACGAACTGGTCTCCGCATAACTCCTGACCGGCGCATGAACGGCGTCCATCCCCGCGTGCTCGCTCCCCACCGTCGCTTAGACGCACGCTTTCCGGATGGACGCCGTTCATGCGTTAACGGAGTTACGCGTTGCCAGTTCCCGTGCTTTTTCGATTAATTTGAGCACTTCGATCGGGCCCGCAGGGTCCACGGGAAGCGGCAGCGGCGAGGCGGTGCCGCCGTCGTGGATTTTGTCCGCCAGGATCCGGTAGAACGCCGGGTACGCTCCCCGCTCGGTGGACAGCCGGTCCAGGTGGCCGTCGCGCCCCAGCGAGCCGGCCCATTCGGCGTCCTCGATACCATATTCCTCGTCCAGTGGCCCACCGCCGGCCACAATGTACGGTTCCTGCGGGTCGACGCCGTGCTTAGTGAAGCCGCCCTTGGAGCCCAGCAGCCGGTAGCGGGGTCCTTGCTGGGCGCAAAGCATGTTCATCCAGAGGTGGCTGACCACACCGGACTCGTGCTGCAGGGCCAGGAAGACATCGTCGTCGGTCTTTTCTCCTGGCCTCCGGGCGCTAAGTTCCGCGTGCATCACCGTGGCGGGCCCGAATAGCTGCAGCGACTGGTCGATAAGGTGCGTACCGAGGTCGAAAAGCACCCCGCCGCCGTCGTCCGCCGTGGCACCCGCTTTCCATGCCTTGGAGACTTCCGGGGACCACCGCTCAAACCGGGACTCGAACCGGGTCACGTCGCCCAGCACGCCGCCTTCCAGCAAACCCTTCACGGTGAGATAGTCGCCGTCCCAGCGGCGGTTCTGAAAGACAGTCAGCACACGGCCCAGCCGGCCGGCGAGTTCCATCAGTTCCTGGCCTTCGGCGCTGCGCACCGCAAAAGGCTTGTCGACGACGACGTCGAGCCCCGCCTCCAGCGCGGCCTTGGCCAGCGGATAGTGCGTGGCCGGCGGTGTGCCCAGGACCAGCAGGTCAAGTTCGCCGGCGCGCGCCAGAATATCGGCAGGAGTGTCCACGAGCCGCGTGGCCGGGTAGCTGCCGGACGCGTCGGACTGCCTCCCGGCGTCGGACGTTGCAATGACGTCCAGGGTGTAGGCCGAATTGGCGGCGATCAACGGGGCGTGGAACACGCGGCCGGACAACCCGAACCCGGCGACCGCCGTCCGGATCGCGGGCTTGCCCTGGCCGGAGCCCGAAGTTGCTGCTGTGGTCATGAAACCAACGCTACCCCCGGAGAGGAGTTATGGGGACGGCGAAGGCCGGCACCCCCACGTGAAGAGATCACGGAGATGCCGGCCCCGGCGCTAGCGCAGCGTTGCTGTTGTTACTTCTTTTCCCAGCCGAGGCTGGTCCAGTCCGGAACCTGGGACAGGCTCTTGAACAGGGACGGGCCGTAGTTTGCCAGGCCCGTGCGGACGAACGAGATCTGCGGGCCGTTCATCACAACACCCATGGAGAAGTACTTGGCCATGTGCTTCCTTTCAACCTCCATGGCCGCCTTGTTGCGCTCGGCGTTGTCCTCGATGCTGCTGAGGGCCTTGATCTCGGCGTCCAGCTCCGCGTCGCCCAACCCGTTCTCGTTGGTCTTGGAGTCGTAGAACTGCTTGACGGCGTCGGTCGCGTCAGCGCCGACGGTGTAGCCGGAAACGCTCAGGAAGAAGTCGCGGCTTCCCAGTACCTTGCCGAAGTCGGCGGAGGCGCGCTGGTCGATCCCTACGTCCATGCCGCCGGCCTGGAGCTGCTTCTGCAGGGTCTGCACGAACGCCAGGGTGGTGGGGTCGTCACCGAAGTTGCTGATCTTGAAGGCGGCCGGGACTCCGTCCTTCTCCATGATGCCCGCTGCGTTGGGCTTGTAGCCGGCATCGGTCAGTACCTTCTTGGCTGCTTCGGCACCGGATTCCGTGGCCGGGTAGTTGTCCTGGTAGTACTTGGAGAACGGCAGCAGCATCATTGAGCCGGAGCTGGTCTCTTCCCAGTTCAGGCCGTTGAAGCGGACCTTCCGGAGTGCTTCGCGGTCCACGGCGGTGAAGATCGCCTTGCGGATGGCGACGTCGGTCATCGGAGCCTTCTGGGCGTTCAGGTTCAGGCCACCTGCGAACAGGCGCTGGCCGCGGCGGACCTCTGAATTCTTGGTGCCGTCGAGCTGCTTGTACAGCGCGATGGTGTTGGCCGAGACGCCGTCGATTTCACCGTTCTTGAACGCTGCAATCTGGGCGCTGGTCTCCAGCTGGCGGAACACCACCTTGTCCAGGACCGGCTTGGTGCCCCACCACTTGTCGTTCTGGGCCAGGGTCACGGTCTTGGCGGCGCTGTCGTACTGGTCCAGCTTGAACGGGCCGGCCATCCACTCCGGGTGCATGTCGCCGGTAAAGCCGGTGTTGAAGATTTCCGGCGTATTCACTGCCGGGTGGATCAGGCCAGTGAAGAGGGCATCCAGCGGGAATACCGGCTGGGTGGTGGTGACCACAACTTCCTTGTCACTGGAACCGGCCTTCACGGAATCAACGAACTCGTACGCGCCGGAGCTGACGATGTCGATGTCCTTGTTTTCACCCTTGAGCATGTTCCAGGTGTTCTGGAAGGCCTTGACGTCGATCGGCGTGCCGTCGTTGTAGGTGGCTTTCTCGTTCACCTTGATGGTGATGGTCTGCTTGCCGTCCTTGACCTCGCTCTTGACGTCTTCGCAGAAGTCCTTGTTCGGCGTGGCTGTGCCGTCGAAGTCGAAGTTCCAGCAGCCCCACGTTCCCGCACCGTCGATGGGGCGGTGCAGCGCGGTGTTGTCCGCGCTGTTGCCGTTGTTGGAAAAGCCGTTGAAGTCCGGACCGATGTTGCCCAGCGGAAGGGTCACGGTGCCGCCCGGTTCCAGGTCCTTGGCGTCCTTGGCATTGATGCTGATCAGCTTGGTGAGGTCGCTGCCGGAGTCCTGGCCTTTGCCTGCCTCGGGGCCGGAGGAGGTCCCGCCTCCGCCGCAGCCTGTGAGCGCAAGCGCTGCCGTTAGGGCGGCCGCCCCGCCAATCTTGGTCAGATTCTTCATGGGTTTCCCTTCATTTTTTGGTGCGAGAGTTGGTGCATTGGGGGATCTGGGCAAGTCATGGGCTTTCGTGGACAACAAGCATTTCCGCGTCGAGTTCGCCGTCCGGGAAGAAACAGGCGAACTGCTGGTCCGTCGCCAGCCGGCCGGTATCTTGGACTGACGCCGCGGCTGTCCGGGCCGCCGGGGCAGCCTGCGAAGGGGCGGCAGTTTCCAGGGGCGGCTCGAGCGTGAGGCATTTCTCCTGCTTCACGGCAGGCAGCGCAGCAAACACCGGGCAGCGGGTGGCGAAGTTGCAGCCCTTGGGCGCATCCAGCGGCGAGGGGAGGTCCCCCTGCAGGATGATGCGTTCGCGGGTGCGTTCCAGTTGCGGGTCCGGTACCGGGATCGCGGACAGTAGTGCGCGGGTGTAGGGGTGGCGCGGGTTGTCGAAGACGCTGTTCACATCCCCGATTTCCACGATCTTTCCCAGGTACATCACGGCCACGCGGTTGGAGATGTGGCGCACCACGGAGAGGTCGTGCGCCACCATGAGGTAGCTCAGGCCGAGTTCTGCGCGGAGCTTGTCCAGGAGGTTGATGACGCCCGCCTGCACGGACACGTCCAGCGCTGACACGGGCTCGTCGAGGACCACCAGCTTGGGATTGACCGCGAGCGCGCGGGCAATCCCGATGCGCTGCCGCTGGCCGCCGGAGAACTGGTTGGGGAAGCGGTTGACGTGATCCGGCTGGAGGCCCACCAGCTCCATCAGTTCCATGATGCGTTTCCGGATCGCGGGCTTGGCCAGGCCGGCGTTTTCGAGCGGCTCGGACAGGACTTCAAAGACCGTGAAGCGCGGGTCCAGTGCGCCGGTGGGGTCCTGGAACACCATCTGGAGTTCCTTGCGCATGGCGGCCTTGGTCCGGGCATCGGAGGCCGCCTTGTTGCTCAGGCCGCCGATGGTCACCTCGCCGTCCTGGTCCTTGTGGAATTCCATGATTTCCAGCAGGGTGGTGGTCTTCCCGCAGCCGGACTCGCCGACAATCGAGAAGCACTCTCCTTCGCGGATATCGAAGCTCAGCCCGTCCACGGCCTTTACCGTGCCGATCCGCCGTTTAATGAGTGAGCCCTTCAGCAGCGGGAAGTGCTTCCGGACGTCCTTCAGTTCCAGGACGGTCCGGCGCTCCTGCCGCGGAACGGCGTCGAAGCGGGAGACCGGAACGGCCGGGGCCCGGAAGATCTCGTGGACATCCACTTCCGCGCCAAGGGAGTCCGTCTTGATGCAGGCCGCCTTGTGGGCGCCGCTGCCGGTGGGGTTCCCCGCTGCCCGCGGGCCGCTGACCGGCCACAGCTCCGGTTCCCCCTGCAGGCAGGCGTCACTCGCCAAGGGGCAGCGGGGCGCGAAGGAGCACCCGGTGGGCGTGTGGATCAGGTTGGGCGGAATGCCTTCGATGGGCACCAGCGAGGACTTTTCCGCAACGTCCACGCGGGGAACTGCGCCCAGCAGGCCCATGGTGTAGGGCATCCGCGGGCTGTAGTAGATGTCGTCCACGCTGCCGGTCTCCACCGGCTTTCCCGCGTACATCACCATGATGTCGTCCGCCATGCCGGCCACCACGCCGAGGTCGTGCGTGATCATCACGACGGCGGCTCCGGTCTCTTCCTGCGCGGTGTGCAGCACCTCCAGGACCTGCGCCTGGATGGTGACGTCCAGCGCCGTCGTCGGCTCATCCGCGATGAGCACCCGCGGGTTGTTGGCAATCGCGATGGCGATCATGACGCGCTGGCGCATGCCGCCGGAGAATTCGTGCGGGAACGCCTTCAGGCGGTCCTTCGGGCTGGGAATGCCCACCATGCGAAGAAGTTCGACGGCGCGGGCCTCCTTTGCCTGTTTGCTCATCTTCGGGTGGTGGACCGTCAGCGCCTCGATGATCTGGTGGCCCACCGTGTACACGGGCGTCAGGGAAGAGAGCGGGTCCTGGAAGACCATGGCGATGTCGTTGCCGCGGTACGCGCACATGGCCTTGTCGCTGAGGCCCAGCAGTTCCCTGCCGTTCAGCCGCACCGAGCCGGTGACCTCGGCCATGGCGGGGAGCAGGCCCATGATGGCCAGGGAGGTGACGGATTTGCCTGAGCCGGACTCCCCCACGATGCCGAGGGTCTTGCCGGGCAGGAGGTCGAAGTCCACGCCGCGGACCGCGTGGACAACACCGTTCTCCGAATTGAACCGGACGTTGAGGTCCCGGACGGACAGGACAGCATCCGCCGGGGAATCACCCGGGGTGTGCAGCCCCGCAACGTGCAGTCGCTCCGCAGTCATTTCCGTGCTGGCGGTGGTTTCGCTGCTCATTTGCTCTTCTTTGCTGTGGTCTTGGCTGTTTTGCCCGTCTGGGCCCTGCCCTTTTTGGCGCTGCCCATTTTGGCGCTGCCCACGGAGCTTGAGCTGGGATCGAACGCATCGCGCAGCCCGTCGTTCATCATGGCCAGCGAACCCGTCAGCAGGAACATCACCACCAGAGGAACCCAGAACATCCAGGGGAAGGTGGACACCTGCGACGTGGCTTGGCCTATCAGCACGCCCAGGCTGACATCGGGGACCTTGATGCCGATGCCGATGAAGGAGAAGGCGACCTCAGCCAGGATGGCTCCGGTCACGCCGCGGGTGATGTCCAGGACCAGCAGGGATCCGATGTTGGGCACCAGGTGCCGCCAGACGATCCGTCGGGCGGGGATGCCCATGTACTGGGCGGCCTTGACGAAGTCGCGCTGCATCAGCGACATAGAGAGGGAACGGATGAGGCGGGCGGTACCCATCCAGCTGAAGACGAGCAGGACGATGATTAGCAGCAGCCAGCTGGGAAGGTTTTCCTGCAGGCCGTTGCCGCCGCCGCTGGTGGCCACTGCCACCACCAGCAGGGCCGGCATCATGATCAGCGCTTCGAGGATGAACAGCATGACCTTGTCCACCTTGCCGCCGAAGTAGGCCATGGTGCAGCCGTACACGGCGGCGATCAGTACCGACACCAGCCCGACCACCAGGCCGATGAAAATGGAGATCCGGGTGCCTTCGACCGTGAGGGCGTAAAGGTCGATGCCCGCCTGGGACGTGCCCAGCAGGTGGTCGGCAGACGGCGGCATGCCGATGTTGAAGGGGTCGATGGTCTCCTTGTCCCACGGGGTGAAATAGCCGCCCACGAAGGAAAACACCGTCAGGGCGAGGAAGATGACCATGCCTGCCACGGCGGTCTTGTTGCGGAGGAAACGCCGCAGGATGATCGCGGATTTGGCGAT
Organism: Arthrobacter sp. PvP103; assembly: GCF_017833075.1. Classification (NCBI taxonomy): domain Bacteria; kingdom Bacillati; phylum Actinomycetota; class Actinomycetes; order Micrococcales; family Micrococcaceae; genus Arthrobacter; species Arthrobacter sp. PvP103. The sequence goes on from NZ_JAFIBQ010000001.1 coordinate 2,280,613, forward strand.
CACGACGTCGTCGTTCTCGATCCTTGCTTCCTCGGCGACGGCGCCGGGGTCTACCGCGTTCAGGTTGGTCATGGCTACTGCACCCGCACTCTCGGGTCGACAAGGGTGGTGGCAAAGTCCGCGAGGATGGCTCCGATCGCGAAAATCACCGAGCCGTAAGCCAAAGTGGCCGTGGCCGCGTTCACGTCCTGCAAGGCGATCGCGTCGATGCTCCAGGAGCCGACGCCGTGCCAGGCGAAGATCTTCTCGGCAAAGAATCCGCCGGCGAAGATGGCCGGAATGGTGAACGCAATGCTTTGCGCCACCGGGATGAACGAGACCCGAAGGGCGTGGCGGGTGATGGCCTGGTTGCGGGTGAGGCCCTTGGCCCGGGCCGTCCGGACAAAGTCGGCGTTGACGTTGTCCAGCAGGTACTGGCGCTGGGCGATCTGGTAGGTCCCCCAGCCCACGATGGTGATGGCAAACGTGGGCACGGCGTAGTGGGCCAGCATGTCCAGGAACTGGACCCAGCCGTTGCCTTCCAGCCCGGGGGTGGAGATGCCGGTGACGAACAGAATCCGTTCGCCGACCGTTTCGTTGATGTTGATGGCACCCAGCTGGACCAGGAAGTAGGCGATGGGCGCGGGCACGATGTATACGAGATAGCTGTAAGAGGTGATCGCGCGGTCGGAAAACTTGTACTGCCGGGCTGCGGTGTACACGCCCAGTGCCACGCCGATGATCAGGGTGAGGACGATGGAGGCCAGGAACAGCCGGGTGGAGATCCAGACGCGGTCGCCGAACTCGGCATTGATGAAAGCGCCGTTGGGGCTTCGGCCCCAGTCCCAGCGCGTGACCACTGCCGTCAGCCAGTCAACGTAGCGCTCCCACGGGCTCAGCGTCGGATCAAGGCCCTTGAGGCGGAAGGAGTTTGTCACCTGCTCGGGCGTCGGCCGCGGAATGCGTTCCTGCTCCAGCAGCGCCGGCTGAAGCGTGCTGACGGCGAGGAAGTACCCCGCCGTGGTGGTCAGGAAGATCATGAGCAGGTAGGTAGCTGCCCTTTTGGCGAGGTAACGGAACACGTCTGCCTAGCTCAGGATCGCCGGAGCCAGTTCCGCGTCGCGCCGTGACGGCGGCGCTTCGGAGGCGTCGTTACGGGCGGGTGTCATATCAGCATTCACAGCAGTCGATCCTTCCGTCATCCCCCAACCGGCAGGGGTTCCGCCGCCGATTCGGGATCATGGCCAGCGGGTGTCTGGCCGCCCCGCGAGCCCAGTGGCTTTGTCCTGGTGGACTATGTTGCGGGTCACATTCCAGAGGAAACTACCACATATGCGGAGGCCTCCCTGGTGAGCTGGAGCGGAAACACGGGCGTCCTGTATCAGATCGTTATGAATAAATCCGGAGGATTGATTTGACCCGTGCAATCCCGGGCCATGGATTACCTTTCATTCGAAGTATTCCCTGTCCGGGTGTCGAAGCCGCCGGGACAGCTCACCACGCGGGTGACGAGTTCGCGCCAGGACTCGGTAAGTCGCTCCGGAGTCACCTGGTGCACCCGCACGGCGTACAGCAACCTTTCCGGGTCCAGGGTGGAGCTGAGTGACATTGCCATGAGCCAGGGATCCGCTGTCACTCCGGCCGCCCGCAGGAGCATTTCGATGTGCCGGCGCCAGAGCACAGCGGCCGGCACATCGAAGCGGTTGTAGCCGGAGGCGTCCGCGGCCCGGGCCAGTTCCCCGTACTCCAGGACATAGGCAATCCGCGCAGCACCGAACGCCGCAAGCCGGTCCAGTGGCGGAGCACCCGGGCCGAGGGGCGGGGGACCGAACATGAACCGGCCCTGGAACTCGGCCTCCGAGTCACTGAGCAGCGTCATCATGAGACCTGCCCGGGAGCCAAACCGCCGGAAGACAGTACCTTTACCGACGCCCGCGCGCTCGGCCAGCCGGTCCATGGTGAGGCCGTCCGCCCCGCACTCCTCAATGAGTTCACGGGCAGCCCTGAGAAGCAGTTCCCGGTTGCGGGCGGCGTCGCTGCGTTCCGCTTCCCCGCCCTGTGGCGATCCGGAGCGGATTGGGATGAGGCTCACAGATTTTATTCTAGCCCGGGGAATAATATCCGGACCGTAGTCCGTTTAGCATGAGTGAAGGCACTCACCAGCCTCCGCGACCAATAAGCCTGCGGACCCCTCCCGCGGCCGGAAACTAGGAGTTCACATGTCCAAGGGCACCGTACTTACGCTGGTCGGCAGCCTGCGCGCCGAATCCACCAACCAGAAGCTCGCCGAAGCCATCCAGCTGAACGCGCCCGAGCAGGTTGAGGTTGTCATCCACGAAAGCCTGGGCAACATCCCGTTCTACAACGAGGACATTGACGTCGAGGGCCGGGTTCCGGCTGCAGCCGCCGCCCTCCGCGCCGCCGCCAACGGCGCCGACGTCCTGCTGCTGGTCACGCCGGAGCACAACGGAACCGTGCCCGCTTCGCTCAAGAACGCCATCGACTGGTTGTCGCGCCCCTTCGGCGCCGGCGCCCTCAACGGCAAGCCCACCGCCGTCGTCGGCACCGCCTTTGGCCAGTACGGCGGAGTCTGGGCACAGGACGAGGCCCGCAAGGCCGTCGGCATCGCCGGCGCCCGGGTCCTTGAAGATGCCAAGCTGGCTGTCCCCGGCTCGATGGTCCGCTTTGCCGAAGTCCACCCCAAGGATGACGCCGAAGTTGTGGAGCAGATCAAGGGCGTATTCGACGCCCTGGCCAACGCCGGAACAGCCGCCAAGGCTGCCTGACCACAGCCTTAACCGCGCCAGACGCCCTCGGCTAGCGCCGGGGGCGTTTTGCGTCACCATTCCGTGATGGAGCTGACGCAGAACCGTCACTCAGCACATATTCCGTACACAGTTGCACCGCCGTAACGTGGAGACGGGGACGTGCGAGAGCTGGAAGTGCGGTGCCTTCATGATGGTCACGCCTGGGGTCCGGGCAGCTGCGGCGGCCGCCGCGTTGATACTTCCGCTGTGGCTCGGATCCTGCTCGCTGCCCCCTGCGGCGTCCCTGGCAGGTACAACCGCCCAGCCGGGCAGCGTGCCGGAACCGCAACCTCTCCCGCCGCCGTTCCCTGGCGCCGCAACAACAACAACAACCGCCACACTCCCGGCATCCGCCCCCTCCGGACCGGACATTGCAGTTTCCATCCCGGCGGCTAAACCCATGACGGGCGGCAGCATCATCCCGCAGGCAGGCATCAACGGCGCCGCGGCCGTCGACGGCGCCACCGCCGTATCCACAACCGGCGGCACCGTGCCCGCCACTGCAGCGTCAGGCGGCCCGGGCGCCTCCGGATCCGGCAGCCTGGCAGCTCCGAAGGAATCTGGCGCGGCCGGCCAGGCGGTGCCGCGAAGCGGTCTCGCCGGCGGAACGCCGGTGTACTTCGTGGCATTGGACGACGGCGGGAGCACCGGCGTGCGGTTCGGCTGCAACGACAGCCTGGTGGCCGTCTTCCACAGCACCGCCGCAGCGGAGGAACCGCTCCGGGCCGCCTTCGGTGTCCTGCTGGGCGGCGGCGACTCCCCGGACGGGTTGTACAACTCCCTGCATAATTCCGCGCTGGACTACGTTTCCGCCTACTTCGACGGCACCACGGTGGTGGTGAACCTGACCGGAACCATCCGGCCCGGCGGCGTTTGCGACCTCCCCCGCCTCGAAGCCCAGCTCACGCACACGGCCGTGTCTGCCGTCGGCGCGGCGCGTGCGGAAATCTACGTGGACGGACAGCGGCTGACGGACGTCCTAAGCCTCCGGTGAGCAGGAGGCTGCGGCAAATTGGGACCTCCGAAGGGGCAGGGCAGTTAGCTCCGCCGAAATAGTTCATCCATGGCCTCGTGGCTGCGGGCGCCGGCCAGTTCGGACCAGTTGCCGTCCCCGAGCACGTCGCCGGCCACCCTGGAGACGGTGGCGTACGCAGCCTTCGCGGTGTTGCCGCCGATGCTGATCCGGCGGACCCCGGCGTCGTGCAGTTCCCCCACGGAGGGCGCACCCAGGCCGGCGAGCGCATTCAGGGGCCCGGCGATCCGCCGGGACAGATCATGGAGCACGTGCAGGTCCTGCACTCCGGGCACGAAGATTCCGTTGGCCCCTGCGGCCAGGTATGCATCCGCACGCCGAAGGGTTTCCGTAAAGGCGCTGTCCGCAAACCTGCCGGACAGGTATGTGTCGGTGCGGGCGTTGATGAACAGGTCTACGCCCGCTTCCTCCGCCGCGCGGCGGACGACGGCGATCCGGCGCGCCTGTTCTCCCACGTCAGTCAGCGGCTCGTCGCCGGAGTCCTCCAAGTTGATACCGACGGCCCCGGCGGCCAGGACACTGCGGATGGTTTCCCGCAGCTCCCCGTCGTCAAACGTGCCCCCTGTGTCCGCGTACCCGGATTCGATGTCCGCGGTAACGGGCAGTTCCGTGGAGGCAGCGATGCGGCGAAGGGCCGCAACGGCCAGCTCGCGCGGAAGATGGTTCCCGTCCGGAAAGCCCAGGCTCCATGACAGGGCGGAACTGGACGTGGCCAGTGCCGCCGCCCCTGCCTCCTCCACCAGACGGGCGGACGCCACGTCCCAGACATTCACCAGGACCAGCGGCGCCGCGCCGTCGTGGAGTGCGTGGAAGACGGCGGCAGGGGATCCCGAGCGACTGTGCGATGTCATGGGTCCATTCCATGCCCTGCGTCGCCCAAGGTAAAGCATTCCGTGACCGCGCCGGGAACTGAACCGGATTTTCTATCAACAAACGTTGCCTAATTGACAACATATGGCTGTATCCTGTGAATGTGACCCACGAAACACTCGACGCCGCCGCTGCCGATGTCCTGCCGGCCGAAGCCATTGACGCAATCGAACGCGCGGCAACGTCCGCCCACCGCCACGATGAACTTTTCTCGGAGCGCGCAGCCAATATCAAGCAGTCCGCCGTCCGCGACGTCTTTGACATCTCGCTCCGCCCGGGCCTGGTGTCACTAGCCGGCGGCAGCCCCTACCTGCAGTCCCTGCCGCTCGAACGGCTCGGCCAGACGGCAGCGAAGATCATCAGCGAACAGGGCCTGACGGCGCTCCAGTACGGCAACGGCCAGGGGACGGAAGAGCTCCGCACGCAGATCTGCGAGGTGATGGCGGCCGAGGGAATCCTCGACGCGGATCCCAGGAACGTGGTGATCACTGCCGGTTCCCAGTCTGCCCAGGACGTGGCCACGAAGGTGTTCTGCAACCCCGGGGATGTGGTCCTGGTGGAGGACCCCACCTACGTGGGCGCCCTGAACACGTTTGAGGCCTACCAGGTGGAGGTGGCCACCGTCCCTATGGACGAGCACGGCCTGGTGCCGGACCTCCTCGAAGCCCGGATCGCCGCCCTGCAGACCGCCGGGAAGAACATCAAATTCCTCTACACCATCCCCAACTTCAACAACCCCTCCGGCATCACCCTGGCGGTGGAGCGGCGGCAGGAGATCGTGGATATATGCCGCAAGGCGAATATCCTGGTGCTGGAGGACAACCCCTACGGACTCCTCCGCTTCGACGGCAAGCCCCTCGCCCCGCTGCGGGCGGCCAATCCCGACGACGTCATCTACATGGGCTCGTTCTCCAAGATCTTTGCCCCGGGGCTGCGGATTGGCTGGGCCTTGGTGCCGGCACACCTCCAGCGCCGCTATTACCTGGCGTCCGAGGCCGTGACCCTTTGCCCGTCGACGCTGAACCAGATGCTGGTCTCCGCCTATCTGCGTGACTACGACTGGAAAGGGCAGATCGAAACCTATCGTGGGCTCTACGCCGAGCGCTGCCAGGCGATGCTCGCCGCCTTGGAGGAGTACATGCCGGAGGGGCTCAGCTGGACCCGGCCCGAGGGCGGCTTCTTCGTCTGGGTAACGCTGCCCGAGGGCGTGGACACGTACCCGCTGCTGCGCAAGGCGATCGACGCCGGCGTGGTGTTCATTCCGGGAGCGGCATTCACGCATTCGGACGAACCGTCCAACAAACTGCGCCTCGCCTTTAGTGCGGTTCCGCCCGAGACCATTGCCGAGGGCGTACGGCGGCTCGCGCCGGTACTGCGGGACGCCGTCGCGGCGCTGTAGCCTGAAGCATCACTGCATGCAGCTGGGCATTTTTCATTAGGCTGACCGATCCCTTAGGAGCAGGAGCATGACCGGAATTATTGTTGTCGGTGTTGACGGCAGCGAGACCGCAATGCGGGCCGCAGAAACAGCACAGGGCCTGGCCGCGTCACTGGGCGCGACCCTCCATGTGGTCACGGCCTTTGACAGTGACCGCACAGAGGTCTACGGCAGCGGCAGCGACCGCTGGATTGTGTCCGACGCAGGGGACGCCGAAAAGGTGGCCAAAGACGTTGCCACCCGGTTGAGCACGGGCGAACTGAAGGTCACTTACTCAGCGGCACGGGGCAAACCGGCGGAAGCCCTGATCAAGGAAGCCGAGCGTTTCGACGCCCGCATGATCGTGGTGGGCAACCGCCGGATGCGCGGGCTCGGCCGGGTCCTGGGCAGCGTCGCCAACAGCGTGGCGCACAACGCCCCGTGCGACGTCTACATCGCCAAGACTGACGTGGCCGACTAGCGCTTCTCAGGCCGACTGGGCCGTCTTGAGCATCCTGCGAAGAATCTTCCCGGAGGCGGACTTGGGCACGGCCTCGATGAACTCCACCCGGCGGATCTTCTTGAAGGGTGCCACCCGGGAGGCCACGAAGTCGATGACGCCGTCTTCATCGAGCGCTTCCCCTTCCCCGCCCGGCTGACGCACGACGAAGGCCATCGGCACTTCCTGGCCGTCGGCGTCGGGTGTCCCAATCACGGCGGCATCGGCGATGCCCGGGTGCGACAGCAGCAGCGCCTCAAGTTCGGCCGGTGCGATCTGGTATCCCTTGTATTTGATGAGTTCCTTCAGCCGGTCCACGATGGTCACCACACCGTCGGCCCGGACTGTCGCGATGTCACCGGTGTGCAGGAAACCGTCCGGGTCCAGGGTGTCGGCCGTTTCCTCCGGACGGTTGAGGTATCCAAGCATGACATTCGGTCCCCGGCACAGCAGGTGGCCCGGGGCACTGGTTCCCTCCGCCGGGATGTCGATGTCCTCGCCTGTGGCAGGGTCCACCAGCCGGCATTCCATGTTGGGCACCGTGAAGCCCACCGAGCTCACCGGAACGTCCGGCGCATCCACCGGGATCAGGTGCGACACAGGACTCATCTCCGTCATCCCGTAACCCTGCAGCACACGGCAATGGAGGCGTTCGGCGAGCGTGGCGCCGAGTTCCCCGTCGAGCGGCGCGGCACCGGACAGCGTGGTGTGGACGGTGCTGAGATCGTACTCCGCAACGAGCGGGTGTTTGGACAACGCCACGGCCACCGGCGGCGCGATGAACAGGTACGTGCATTTGTGGTCCTGGATGGTGCGCAGGAACTCGGCGAGGTCGAACCGGGGCATGGTGACCAGGCAGGCCCGTTCCCGCAGTGCGAGGTTCAACAGGACAGTAAGCCCGTAGATGTGAAAGAACGGCAGCAGGGCAAGAAGCCGGTCCTGCGGCTTCACCTTCAGAAGCCCGCGGGACTGTTCCACGTTGGCCACGAGGTTGCGGTGGCTGAGCTTCACGCCTTTGGGCCGCCCGGTGGTACCGGAGGAGTACGGCAGCACGGCCACATGGGTGGCCGGGTCGAAGGAAACGGCAGGTACCGGCGCTCCGGCGGTGAGCAGGTCCTTCAGCGAGGGGTGACCCGGGGCGCCGTCGAGCACCACGAGCCGGTCCGCCGGGATCCCGGCACGCTCGGCCGCCTGCACGGCACCCGGAAGCAGGGCGGACACCGTGAACAGCCACGTTGCAGCGGCGTCCTGCAGCTGAAGCGTGATTTCATCGGCGGTATAGAGCGAGTTAATGGTGGTGATGGTGGCGCCGGCCCGGAGCAGGCCGTGGAAGACGGCAGCGAACGCCGGGACGTTGGGGCAGAGGATTGCGGCAACCCCGTGCGGACCTAGTCCCTGTGCGGAGACTGCTCCCGCCACGGCGTCGATCTGTTCCAGCAACTGGCGGTAGGAGGTTTCCGCGCCGCTGCTGCCGTCTACGACGGCGGTCCGGTCCAGATCCGCTTCCGTGAGACCCCCGAAGAGGTACTCATAAACGCTTTGGTCCGGGATGACAACATCCGAAAAGGGGCTTGAGAACACGCAACATCTCCTTTGATCCGCTCCAGCAGCTGGCGGTAATTTCCGGCGGCAGCTGGTGCAACTCTAGTTCGGCATGTCAAGGATGCAGCGTCCCCGGCTTGACCGGCGTCACTCTCCCTGGTGGGCAGCCTCACCCGATTTTCGGCGGAATCACGCGGTTTACAGCGATAAAATTGGAAGGTGCTCGATGGTGCGGACATCCGAGTACCGTCGACCTCAGGGGAACATCATTCTTACGCTTCAGCGCCGCCAGCTAGTAGGGCACGACATCCTTCTTGCCCGCCACGGGAACCACATCAGCACCATGCGTGTGGACCGCGCCAATGACCGGGTGATCGCGTTCCTCGACGACGGTTCCACGGACACCGCCCCCAACCTGATCGCTCCCGGCCTGAATCTTCCGGAGACCATCCGAAGCGTCATGCGCGATGACTGGAAGTTCTTTGCGGTGGTCACTGCGTGCGTCACCGGCTTCTCCGGCGCGATGATCGCAGCGGCTGTAGCCCTGAGCGGACTGACGTCCGATCCGGCCCTGGCCCAGATGCTCGCGAACTACCCCGCCTACTAGGCCGCCTGGCACGAAGGAACCCCGCCGCTGAATTTTCCAGCGGCGGGGTTCCTTCGTTCTTGGCGATTCCCGTCCGGGACGCCCTCATCCAGTCCGATGCGTCCTAGTCCAGCAGGAGGGCAGGCTCCTCAAGGATTGCCGCGACGTCCGCCATGAAGCGCGCCGAGAGGTCCCCGTCCACCACCCGGTGGTCGAATGAACCGCCCAGGGTGGTGATCCAACGCGGGATGACTTCGCCGTCCAGGACCCACGGCTTCTGCTTGATGGTGCCAAACGCCACGATGGCCACCTCGCCGGGATTGATGATCGGGGTGCCGGTGTCGATGCCCAGGGCACCGATGTTGGTGACCGTCAGGGTGCCGCCCTGCATCTGCGCGGGCCGGGTCTTGCCGGCGCGGGCAGTGGTGGCCAGGTCGTTGAGTGCCAGAGCCAGTTCCTTGAGCGATAGGTCCTGTGCGTTCTTGATGTTCGGCACCATCAGGCCGCGCGGGGTTGCCGCTGCGATGCCCAGGTTCATAAAGTGCTTGACGTGGATCTCGGCCGTGTCGCTGCCGTCGGCGCTGTCCACCCACGTGGCGTTGACGCTGGGGTTGCGGGCGGCGGCCCAGATCACTGCCTTGGCCAGGATCAGCAGCGGGGAGACCTTGATGCCTTCGAAGTCACGCGACACCTTGAGCCGCTTGACGAACTCCATGGTGCGGCTGGCGTCGACGTCCACGAAGATGCTCACGTGCGGTGCGGCGAACGCGGACTCCACCATCGCCTTGGCCGTGGCCTTGCGGACACCCTTGACGGGAATCCGCTCGATCCGCTGGTCCTGGGGCCGGCCGGACTTGCCCCAGAAGGTGTCCGCCTTGTCCACCTCGGCGTCGCGCTGGGCCTGGTAGCTCACCAGGTCCTCCCGGGTGACTTCGCCACGCGCGCCGGTGGCGACAACGTCTGCGAGGTCGATCCCGAGGTCGCGGGCAATCTTGCGCACCGGAGGCTTCGCCAGGACCCGGTTGACCAGGCCGCTGATGGTACCGCCGAGGGTGGGACGCCCGGAAGCTTCTTCGGGAACCCCCGCGGTGTCGGGGGTGCCGGAGGCGGAAGCTGCGCCGGCGTTGATCCAGATGCCTTGGGTTTCGACCGGCTCGGCCAAAGGGGCGGGCTCAACTACCGGCGAGGTGGCCTCGGCCGGTGCCGGCAGTACCGCCGCGGACGGCGACGCCTTGCGCGGGCGGCGTTTGACGGCGTCGGCCTTGGGACCCGAGCCCACCAGGGGACCTACGGCCTTGCCGGAGGCGGGAACAGCCTGCGCGCCTGGCGTCCCGCTGTCTTGCTCGTCGTGATCCTCGAAGAGTTTCCCGTACATCGGGGCGTTCGCGGTGGGAGCTGCGGGCGTCTGTGCTGCAGCTGCGGGGGCCACCGGAACAGGCGCATCCGCAGGCGTGGGGTCGCCGGACACGGCGTCGCTCACGCTGATGATCGGAGTGCCGACGTCGACCGTGACCCCCACGGGAACGAGCAGTTCGGTGACCGTCCCCGCAAACGGCGAAGGGAGTTCCACGAGGGACTTTGCCGTTTCGATTTCGCACAGGATGTCATTGATCGCGACGCTGTCACCGGGCTTGACGTTCCACGAAACGATCTCGGCCTCGGTCAGCCCTTCGCCCACATCGGGGAGGTTGAACTTGTTTACAGTCATGGGGTCCTCGGTTTGGAAGGCGTCGTCAGCAGGCAATCTTCAGGACGCAGTTGTCAGTAGGCAAGGGCGCGGTCCAGCGCCTCGAGGATGCGGTCGATGTCCGGCAGGTAGTCCTCTTCCACCTTGGCCACGGGGTAGGGCATGTGGAAGCCGCCAACACGGATCACCGGCGCTTCGAGGGACAGGAACGCACGCTCGCTCACACGGGCCGCGATTTCGCCGCCGATGCCACCGAACGTCGGTGCCTCATGGGCCACGATCAGGCGTCCCGTCTTCTTGACGGACTCGGTAACGGTGTCGAAGTCAATGGGCGAGATGGACCGGAGGTCGATCACTTCAACGCTGTGGCCGTCCTCGGCAGCGGCACTGGCCGCAGCGAGTGCCACCGGGACCAGCGGACCGTAAGCGACCACGGTGGCGTCGGCGCCCTCGCGCAGCACGTGGGCCGTGAACGGATCCGCCGAAGCGCCGGGCGACTCCGTGTCTACGTCACCCTTGAGCCAGTAGCGCCGCTTCGGCTCAAAGACGATAACCGGGTCCTGGCAGTCGACCGCCTGCTGGATCATCCAGTAGGCGTCATGCGCGTTGGAAGGGGTGATGATGCGCAGGCCGGCCGTGTGGGCGAACAGCGCCTCCGGGGACTCGGAGTGATGTTCAATCGAGCCGATGCCGCCGCCGTACGGGATGCGGATGACCACCGGCACGGTGAGGTTTCCGTTGCTGCGGGCATGCATCTTGGCCAGCTGGGTGGTGATCTGGTTGAAGCCCGGAAAAACGAAGCCGTCGAACTGGATCTCGCAGACCGGCAGGTAGCCGCTGAGGGCAAGTCCGATCGCGGTTCCGATGATTCCGGATTCGGCCAGCGGGGTGTCCACGACGCGGTCGGCGCCGAATTCGCCGATCAGCCCGTCAGTGACGCGGTAGACGCCGCCGAGCGGGCCGATGTCCTCGCCCATGAGCAGCGTGCGGGGGTTGTTGTTCAGCGTCGCGCGCAGGCCCTCGTTGATGGCCTTGGCGATGGTCATGGTGGTCATCGGTTGGCTGCCCCGTCTTTGTCTGCCTCGTCTGTACTTGCTTCGTCAGCGAAGCCCGCGCTGTACTCCTCGAACCAGGCCAGCTCTTCGGCCACCAGCGGGTGGGCCTCGGCGTAAGTGTTCGCGAATGCCGTCCGGATGTCCGGGGTTTCGAGGTCGTGGGTCGTCTTGCGGACATAGGCGGCGAGTTCGTCGCCGTCGGCCTTGACCGTGGCGAAAAAGGCGTCATCAGCCATACCCTCGGCCCGGAGGTACTTCTCCAGCCGTTCGAGGGGGTCCTTCGCACGCCATTGCGCCTCTTCATCGGAGCCGCGGTACTTGGTGGGATCGTCCGCCGTGGTGTGGGCGCCGACCCGGTACGTAAAGGCCTCGATCAGCACCGGGCTCTTTCCTTCACGGGCCCGTTCCAAAGCCCACTCCGTGACGGCATGCACTGCGATGACGTCATTGCCGTCCACCCGGATGCCGGGGAAACCGTATCCTTTGGCGCGGTCGGCGAGGGGGACCCGGGTTTGCACGGTGCTGGGCACCGAGATGGCCCAGTGGTTGTTCTGGCAGAAAAAGACCACCGGCGCGTTGTACGAAGAGGCGAAAACCATGGACTCGTGCACGTCGCCTTCAGAGCTGGCTCCGTCGCCGAAGTACACCATGACGGCGGCCTTCGGTTCCTGCGGCTGGTCCGGGGTGGCGTTGGCGGCCGCAAGCTTCTGGTCCCGCTGGATACCCATGGCGTAGCCAACGGCATGCGGAGTCTGCGCCGCGAGGACCAGGGTGTAAAGGTGGAAGTTGGTGTCTTTGGGGTTCCAGCCGCCATTGGACACACCGCGGAACTGGCGCAGCAGCTCGGCCAGGTCAACGTTGCGGGTCAGGGCGACCCCGTGCTCGCGGTACGTGGGGAAGATGTAATCCTGCGGCCGGCTGGCCCGTCCGGATCCGATCTGGGCGGCCTCCTGGCCGGTCAGGGGCACCCACAGGGCCAGCTGCCCTTGGCGCTGGAGCGCGGTTGCCTCCTGGTCGAACCGCCGGATGGCTGCCATGTCCGCGTAGAACCCGCGCAGCTTTTCAGCGTCGAGCCGGTTGGCATAGGCGGAGAAGACCGGGTCCTCGCCCAAGGTGCCGTCCGGCCCCAGGAGCTGGACCATTCGGGTGGGAGGTTCACCCAGTACGGCCTCGGCTTCCGCCTCGAGCTGGTCGTCTACCCCGGTTCCGTCGAACTCGGTAGCGGGCAGATGTGTGGCGCCCATACCGTCTCCTTGCTTGCCGCACTTGAATGCGTCGCAATCTCGCTGGGATATATGCCGCATCCGGAATAGATTCCAGATGTGGCATATATATTGGCTTACTGTCCCTTACTTTATCCGCAGTAGGCGGACGCGGGGCGTTATGTTAAGCGCTAGGAACTCCGTGGCGGCTTTGTATAGTCTGCACAGAGTTTGAGGAAACGGGTGTTCGCTTCCTCCTCGCCGATACTCACCCGGACGCCTTCATTGCCGAACGCCCGCACGGACAGGGCACGTTCTCCCGCCAGTGCTGCGAAGTCCGCACTGTTTTCGCCCAGATCGAGCCACACGAAGTTGCCCTGGGCGTCCGGCACGAACCAGCCGAGCTCTCGCAACCCGGCCGTGACGCGGTCACGCTCATCCACCAGCCTTTGTACCCTTTCTACAACCTGGCTGAAGTTCTGCAGGGACGTGACGGCTGCGCGCTCGGCGATCTGGGATACGGCGAACGGCGTGGCGGCGACCCGGAGGTGCTGGGTAAGGTCCGGGTTGGAGACGCTGTACCCCACACGAAGCCCGGCCAGGCCGTGGGCCTTGGAGAATGTCCGCAGGACCACCACGTTCGGGTACTTGCGGTACATCTCGATCCCGTTCACGGCGTGCTCCGCGCGAACGAACTCCTGGTAGGCCTCGTCGATGACGATGACCACGTCCGAAGGGACCGAGCGGATGAACCGTTCGGTTTCTTCGGCTTCAAGGATGGGCCCGGTGGGGTTGTTGGGGGTGCACAGCAGGATGACTTTGGTGCGCGCGGTGACGGCTGCTGCCATGGCGTCGAGATCGTGGCGGCCGTCGGGCGTCAGCGGGATCCGCACGCTCTCAGCCCCGGCGAGCCCGACGCAGATGGGGTAGGCCTCAAAGGACCGCCAGGCGTAGATGACTTCATCGGCTTTGCCGTCGTCGTTCTGCCCGGCGAAGGTCACCAGGAGCTGGTTCAGGGCGCCGAGGCTGCCAGCACCGGTGACAATGTCTTCGGAAGGGACCTGCAGGAATTCCGCAAGCGCCCCCCGGAGCTTGCTGCTGAGCGGATCCGGGTAGCGGTTGAAGTCCGTCTGGTCCGCGATGGCCTGCAGCACTGCAGGCAGGGGCGGAAGCGGGTTCTCGTTCGAGGACAGTTTGTAGCTGGCAAGGCCCTCGACGGCGGCCGGGGGCTTGCCGGCGGCATAGCGGGGCAGCCTGTCCACGACCGGACGGGGCCTGATTCCCCCGGCGGGGTTCTCTGGTGAAGTCATGCCAACTAGCCTACTTCTCCGGTCCTGCCGCTTTCCTGCGCCGTATGAAAGCATGGGGCCATGTTCTCTTTCATCTTGCGGGTTCTCATCAACGGCTTGGCTCTCGGGATCGCGAGCTGGATCCTGCCCGGCCTGGATATCTCCACCACCGCAACGACGGAAGCCGTTGCCCATGGTGGTGTCACACAGGGAACGGATCCGCTTGGTGTAATTCTTGCCTACCTTTTCATTGGCCTGATCTTCGGCCTGGTCAATGCACTGGTACGGCCGATCGTCAGCCTGCTGTCCCTGCCGATCACCATCCTGACGCTGGGCCTGTTCACGATCGTCATTAACGCCGCCATGCTGTTCCTGACGTCCTGGCTGAGCAGCTACACCCCCGTCCACTTCACCATTGACTCCTTCTTCTGGACTGCCGTGCTGGCTGCCATCATCATCACGGTGGTCTCCCTCGTTGCGGGCAGGATCACCGGCGTCCGGCGCTAAGCGGGCTAGCGCGCCCCAGCACCTGCCCGCCTAGCGGCCGACCCACCTGGCTGCCCCTTGGAGCGGCCTGTCCTGCTGGCGCGCCGTCGGGGCCTTCGGTTCCCGGTTTACGGCAAAGCGGGTGGCGGTCCCTGCCCCTCCCGCGCCAACAACGCCAGCGAGGACCGCCGTGTTCGCGACCAGGGACGGGTCTTTGCTGGCCGACACTGCCTTGGCGCCCTCCTCGTAGTTGCCAATGTTGTGGCCCGGCCCCAGGTTGAGATCAAAACCCGGCGGCCTGAACACCCTGTCGGTCAGCGTGACGGTGACCCTTTCCCTGGTGTCCGGGTTAGGAGTTCCGTCACTACCGGGAACCCAATCCTGGCGATGTTCGAGGTGGAGGGACGTGATTCCCGGTGCCGGCGAAATCGCGCCCACCGGTGAACCGGCCGTCAGCACATACTTCAGGTCGAATTCGGCGAGGAACGCCTTGTCACTGCTGAGGTTCATGGCATGTGCCCCGCCCTGGCTGTAGCCCACAGCCACTACCTGATCCCCTTTGACTGCACCGGCCTGGTGCAATGCCGACAGCACGGCAGCATTCAGGTATTCCGAGCCATAGCCCAGGGCCTCGGCAATCCCGGCCTCATCCAGCGGGTTCGAACCCCCTGCCGGATCCCCGGGCTGGGTTCCCGGGATGATGACGATATACGCTTTTCGGCCGTCCGCCTCCACTTGCACCACCTCGATCTTTCCGTGGCCCTCAGCGTCAAGTTCGCGAAGCCTGGCGAGGAGGCCGGCGGGCGAGGTGTCCACGACCACATCCCGGGTGAGTTCCTCGACGGCCGTGACGGGACGCGGCTTGAGGAAGGGAAGCGTGCCCTCCGCCAGCCTCCGCATCAACGGGCCAATGGCCAGGAAACCCCGGCCTGCTGCAACCTCGGCTGCCAACGCGCGAGCCAGCTCCGCAGGGGAAATTCCTATCATCAGTGCGAGTGACAAAGGCGCCGCGAGCGCCTCGGCAGCGTCGCGGCTCGGCACAAACGTGGTCTTCAGGTCCAGATAGAGCGCAGGCAGGAAGCCCCAGCCGTCGTCCGGCATGCGGACCCCCGCGGCGGCCAATGACTCTGCCGTTTCGTAGTCCCGGCGGCTCGCCCGGACCTGGCTGCTGAGGTGTTGGAGTTCTTCCCTGACGGCGCGGACTGCCTGGCCCCCTTCACCCACCGCAATCAGTGCGGCCGTGCCGCTTGTTCGGGGATCGTTCTCGTAGGGACACAGTTCTTCCCAGATCCGCCGGACCCCGATCTCAACCGCAGCGAGTTCGTCAGCCATGCCGTCAAGTTCAGCCACACCGGCCATAAGCTCTTCCAGTTGAAAGCTGATTCCTCCGACTCCGCCGCGGATCCGCATGCTGCGGTCCGTTGCCGGCTCCAGCGGTGGTAGCTGTCCGCCGCTTCCTGAGGGCGTGGCCTCTGCCATCAGTACCCTCCGCCGGGCGTCCGCTGGGATGAGACAGAAACCTGCTGTGAGTGGCGGAGGACAGCTTCATAGGCCGCCATCAGCCGCTCCCGTGCGCGACTCAGCGCGGCCGCCTGCAGCGAGATGGCGGTGCGGTACGCCTCGCCGGCCGGCGACTGCCACTCCGAGAGTTGAACCCGGCGGAAGGCGAGCATCGACGTATCGAGGCGGTGCGCAAAGCCCGCGACGCGCCAGGCCAGCTGCTGCACCTCAAAGCTTCGCGAACCGCAGGTGTTGGCATCCGCTGCAGTGATGCTGCCGCTCATTCCCTTGTCCCCTGACTTTTGTCGTTCCCCATGGTCGGTAATAACGACGCTACGGAGCGGTGCAGCGGCATGGAACTGGCGGCGTCGGCTATGTGGAAAACGGAGGGCACCCGAACCTGAGGCCCGGCGGGGAGAAGTCACACGGACAGCGCGCTTAAGGGGCAGCGCGACTTCGTGAAAGAATCAGCACATGCCTGAAACTGCCGCCACAGCTGAGACCCGTACGCCTTCCGGACGCCTGGCCCTTGCCGCCTCGCCGGACAAGATCGCCCTAGGCCCGCTGGACGGCCGGTACCAGTCCGCGGTCGCACCGTTGGTGGATTACCTGTCCGAGGCGGCCCTCAACCGGGATCGCGTGGCCGTGGAAGTCGAGTGGCTCATCCACCTGACCAGCAACAGCGTCCTCCCGGGCGCCGGTCCGCTGACGCCCGAACAGCAGGACCAGCTCCGCGCCATCGTCACGGAATTCGACTCCGCGTCGGTCACCGAGCTGGCCGACATCGAGGCCGTAACGGTTCACGACGTCAAGGCAGTCGAGTACTACATCGGCCGCAGGCTGCCGGCCATCGGCATTGAGCGGCTTACCGCCATGGTGCACTTCGGCTGCACCTCGGAAGACATCAACAACCTCTCCTACGCGCTGGGCGTCAAGGGCGCCGTGGAGGACGTGTGGCTGCCCGCCGCCAAGGCGCTGGTGGCCCAGATCAGCAGGATGGCTGACGACAACCGCAGCGTGCCCATGCTTTCCCGCACGCACGGACAGCCGGCCACACCCACCACCCTGGGCAAGGAACTGGCCGTCATCGCGCACCGCCTGACCCGCCAGCTGGACCGGATTGCCAGGACGGAATACCTGGGCAAAATCAACGGCGCCACCGGCACCTACGCCGCCCACGTCGCTTCCGTTCCCGGCGCGGACTGGCAGCACGTGGCGAAGTCCTTCGTTGAGGGCCTGGGCCTGACCTGGAACCCGCTGACCACCCAGATCGAAAGCCACGACTGGCAGGCGGAGTTGTACGCCGACGTCGCGCGGTTCAACCGGATCCTGCACAACGTGTGCACCGACATCTGGAGCTACATCTCCATCGGCTACTTCGCGCAGATCCCGGTGGCGGGCGCCACGGGTTCCTCCACCATGCCGCACAAGGTCAACCCGATCCGCTTTGAGAACGCCGAAGCCAACCTGGAGATCTCCTCCGGCCTGCTGGACGTGCTGGGCTCCACGCTGGTCACCTCGCGCTGGCAGCGCGACCTCACCGACTCCTCCAGCCAGCGCAACATCGGCGTGGCCTTCGGGCACTCCTTGCTGGCCATCTCGAATGTGGTCAAGGGCCTGGAGCGCCTGGACGTAGCCGAGGACGTCCTGGCGGGCGACCTCGACACCAACTGGGAAGTTCTGGGCGAGGCCATCCAAATGGTGATGCGCGCCGAGGCGATTGCCGGCGTCGAAGGAATGGAAAACCCCTACGAGCGGCTCAAGGACCTGACCCGCGGACAGCGCGTGGATGCCGCCCGGATGCAGGAATTCGTCCAGGGCCTGGGCCTCTCCGCGGACGCCGAAGCCCGGCTGCTGGCCCTGACACCGGGCAAGTACACAGGCATCGCGGACCAGCTGGTGGACCACCTCAAATGAGGCTTCTGCTCATTCGCCACGGCCAGACCCCCGGCAACGTCCTGGGGCAGCTGGACACCGCTCACCCGGGACCGGGGCTGACGGAACTCGGCGAACGCCAGGCCGAGGCTCTTTCCCGCGCCCTGGCGAATGAGCGGATCCATTCCCTCTACGCCTCCACCCTGGTCCGGACCCAGATCACGGCAGCGCCGCTGGCGCGGCTCCACGGGCTGGACACTGAGGTGATTGAGGGCATCCACGAGATCGAAGCCGGTGCGCTCGAAAAGCTGACGGACCATGAATCGCACAAGCGGTACCTGGGCACCATATTTTCCTGGGCCGACGGCGACCTGGACCGCCGGATGCCTGCAGGTCCCAGCGGCCGGGACTTCTTCGACCGCTATGACGCCGCGATCGCTGCAGTGGCGGAGCGGGCAAACGGAATCGGGGATTCCGGATCCGTTGCCGTGGTCAGCCACGGGGCGGCCATCCGCGTATGGGCAGGACTGCGGGCAGGCAACATTGAGCCGGACTTTGCCGCGAAGCATGTGCTGAACAACACCGGCATTGTGGCCCTGGAGGGCGATCCCGACGACGGCTGGAAGCTCATCCACTGGGACGACAGCCCCGTGGGCGGCCTGGCTCTGGCCGATCCGACCGCGCAAGACCCCACCGGCAGACAGGCCTAGCAGTAGCTCCCCGAGCGCGCCTCCACCCGTCGGCGCAGGGGATGCGGGCGCTGCAGGAGCATCGCGGCCTCTGCCGTGGCCTCCAGTGCTGTGGGGCGCTCCGCCGCATGCCTGGCTGTCATCGATCCCAGCAGCGATGCCCATTGTGAACCGAGATGCTGCGGTATGCCGGGGCTCCTCAGCGTCCTTGCGACCAGGGACTCGGCGGCCGTCCCGGGAAAGGCCTTGACTCCCGTCAGGCATTCGAGCAGCACCAGCCCCAAGGCATAGATGTCGTCAGCCGGCCGGACTGTCTCGCCGTTCGCCTGCTCCGGACTCATGTACTGAACGGTGCCGGAAGACGTCCCGGGCTCCGGCTCGGTTCCGGCAGGTGCAGCGATGCCGAAGTCGATGATCCGGACAGGGCACTTGCGCAGGCGGCTCAGCAGCAGGTTCGCCGGCTTGATGTCACGGTGCACGATCCCGCGCGCATGCAGGTGCCGCAGTCCGGACAGGAGACCCACCGCCCAAGGAGCTACCTCGCTCCCGGGCACTGGCCCCCAACGGATTGTTTCCGCAAGGCTGCTGCCGTACACCAGTTCCTGGACCAGGAAGGGGCAGCCTGCCCAGCGGGAATCCGCCGCCCCGGTGCCCTTGTCAACAAATTTTACGAGCGCCGGATGGCGC
The DNA here is from genome assembly GCF_017833075.1 of Arthrobacter sp. PvP103. Classification (NCBI taxonomy): domain Bacteria; kingdom Bacillati; phylum Actinomycetota; class Actinomycetes; order Micrococcales; family Micrococcaceae; genus Arthrobacter; species Arthrobacter sp. PvP103. The sequence goes on from NZ_JAFIBQ010000001.1 coordinate 2,299,816, forward strand.
AATCCCTCCATCAGGACAGCCTCGGCGGCGATACGTTCCCCGTTCCGCTTGTCCGCCAGTGCAGCCACTTTAACGGCGACCGGACGGCCGTCACGGTGGTCGGTACCACGGAACACTTGGGCGGTGGCACCGACGCCTAACCTTTCATGCAGCAGATAGCGCGTGTCCGAACCGGCATCCCATATCTCGGGAGGCTGGCCGCCGCAGTCGCTGGTCATGACATGCGGATATCGGCCAGGAGGCTGGCGGCGGGTGCCGCGTTTACCCAAGAGTCGAGCTGGAAGCCGCATCGGCACCGCCACACTTCGGGCAGGTCGGCCAGGGCTTCGCCGGCATCGTAGGAGTAGGCCGACATGGTCTGCGCGGCCGGTTTGGACCATTCCATGGCAACGCCGCAGTGCTTGGGCGGGTATCCAGCCGCGCCGGATCCGTCCGGGATACGGGCTGAATCGGTCATGGTGCCTGATGGCCCCGCAGTCATTTCGGTCCCCTGGCCCCGTCCGTCAAATCGTGTGAACGTAACCAAGCGAACCCAACTCCCTATGCCAAGCGCCAAACTACCTACGGTCAACCCTATTAATAGTAAGCATACATATAAGTAGTCAATATAACTAGCTTGTCTAACTATCTACTCAGGTGAAGGGATGGTCGTCCGGCTCGATCGCCTCGCGCATTCGCTGGAGAAAAGCGATAACGACGCCGGCTTCTTCCGCGGTCAGCCCCTCCGCCACCGCCATCATCCTGCGATGCATGGCTCCGAGGGTGGCCCGGACTTCGGTATCGGATTCGACGGTCGGTACGACTATCAACGATCGCCGGTCGGTGGGGTGCGGCTCGCGACGCACATGGCCACTGCCGACGAGGCGGTCTATCAGCGAAGTCGTGGAGGCGCTGGTAATGCCCAGGAATGTACTGAGGTCCTTGGGAACAACCGCCCTGTTCGAGGCCCGTGCGCGCAGGAGGTATCGCAGGGCGAGGATATCCGTCTCCCCCATGCCCATCGAATCCCTGGTTGCCCGGCGCGTTGCCACCTCGGCATTGCGATAGTCACGCAGGGACTGCAATACGGCTGCGCCATGGTCGAACTGCCCGTCGGCGCCGTACCAATAGCCGGATCCGGCACTGCTGTTCAAAGCCATTGAGTAATACTAGCCGATCTGATATCTAGACGGACTTGATAAATCCTCACGGGCGGACATCTTGTTCTCCGGCCGCTTACCCGCAGGAAACACCGCGGTAACGGCACCCTCTTAGGCTTATTTTGCATAACCCTTCGGCGAATCGAGGCAGTGATGCAGACCAACCCCCGTCTCAACATCAGGCAGGTCACTTGGGCCAACCCCGTGGGCGCCGACCTGCGTGCGGCACAGCAGGCGGAACTGGACGCCCGCTTCGGCACGAAGGACCACGAACCCGGCCCGCCGCCGTCGGAAGCGGATACCGCCGTGTTCCTGGTGGCCTATGAGAAGAGCTCCGGCCAGCCGGTGGGCTGCGGCGGACTGAGGATGCTGGACTCCACGACGGCCGAAATCAAGCGGCTGTACGTACTTCCCTACACCCGCGGTTCGGGGGTGGCGAGCTCCATCCTTGCAGCACTGGAGGCGCACGCGTACGGCATGGGCGTCACCTCCATCACCGCCGAAGCGGGCTCCGCCCAGCCGGACGGGAGGAACTTCTACCAAAGCTGCGGCTTTGACGAAATTCCGAACTTCGGCCCCTACATCGGCATGGAGCACTCCTACTGCTACGCCAAGAAGATCGATTCCCACAGCGCCGCCCACACTGCCATGGCCTGACTGCGGCAGCGCCTGCCGCAGTCGTGACTTGGCGCGCCGTCATACTGCGGCAGGCGCAGGCCCGTCGGCTAATCTCGCCTTATGGAATCGGCAGACATTACCTTCCGCACCCGCAAATGGGTGCGCCCTGAAGACCTCAATGCGAACGGCACGCTGTTCGGCGGGAGCCTGCTGAAATGGATCGACGAGGAAGCGGCCATCTACGCCATCCTGCAACTTGGCAACGGCCGGGCAGTCACCAAGTACATTTCCGAAATCAATTTCGTCAGCTCCGCGGTACAGGGAGACCTGATTGAGATGGGGCTGACCGCCACGCGATTCGGCCGGACATCGCTGACCATGCGCGCCGAAGTGCGGAACATGATCACCCGGCAGAGCATCCTCACCATCGAGGAAATCGTGTTCGTGAACCTCGACCCGCACGGCAAGCCCGAACCCCACGGCTATACCGAGATCACTTACGACCGCGACCGCATCCCCACCCACCACCTGACCGAGACCCTGGAACAGGACTGACCCTTCCGGGGTACTCCGGAAGTTCACGATGCGTTAAAGCCACGGGCATGCGCTGTTGGGGCGCCTGGACAAGACTCGAACGCCGGGGCCGGGTAGTTTATCGAATCGATAGCTATAAACGGCCCGAATCGGCATGAGCCGCTATAGGCTTGCCGGACAATGCTCCGGTTCCAGTTCAGAAATGGGTCTCAATCGTGCACAAACTCAAGACAATGGTTGCCGCCGCCGTCGCCATCACCCTTCTAGCCGGCTGCGGCGCCGGCAGCGCGGCTCCCGAAAGCTCCGGAAGTTCCTCCGCCGCAGGGGCGTCGGGCGACACTCTGGTGGTGTACACCAACTCCAACGGAGAGGGCCGCGGAGAGTGGCTGACGAAAAAGGCAGCGGACGCCGGCTTCAAGATTGAGATTGTGGGCGCCGGCGGCGCAGACGCGACCAACAAACTGATCGCCGAAAAGAACAACCCCATTGCGGACGTCGCCTTCGGCCTCAACAACATGTACTTCGCCCAGGTCAAAGCGGCCGGTGCGATCGAGGCCTATGAGCCTGCCTGGGCAGGCGAAGTGGATCCCTCGCTCGCAGACAGCGACGACGACAAGGCCTACTGGCCGCTGGTTAAGCAGGCCATTATGCTCGGCTACAACTCGGATAAGTTCACCCAGGAGCAGGCACCGAAGGACTGGACGGACCTGTGGTCCAAAGACGAGTTCAAAACACGCTATGAGCGGGTCACTGGTCTGGGAACCGCCACGGCGCAGCTGGTATTCGCCGGTATTCTCGCCCGCTACAAGGACGATTCCGGTGACTTGGGCATCTCCGATGAAGGCTGGAAGCAGGTGGAGCAGTACTTCAAGAACGGCAGCCCCGCCGTCGCGAAAACCGATCTCTTCGCCCGCATCGCGTCTGGCGACGTGGACATGGGTCAGATGCCGTCGTCCATCGTGGCGGAACGTGAGAAGTCCTTCAAGGTGAATGTCGAAACGGTGGTGCCGTCCGTGGGCGTCCCCCTCGCCGTGGAGCAGGTCGCCCTGGTGAAGGGAACCGACAAGAAGGAACAGGCCCAAAAGTTCATCGACTGGTTCGGCAGTGCCGACGTCCAGGGTGAGTTTGCACAGCAGTTCAACTCCATGCCGGTGAACAAGAGCGCCGCCGCCAAGGCCAGGCCGGAGGTGGTGGAGTTCTTCAACGGACTGAAGCAGCAGGAGATCGACTGGAACTTCGTCCAGGAAAACATGGGCTCGTGGGTGGAAAAGATCGAGCTCGAGTACATGACGTAACCCTGGCCGCCCCCCGCTTCCGCAGTCCCACAAGACAGGTTTCCCATGATCCGCTTGGACAACATCGAAGTTTCCTTCGGCGATTTTATTGCCATCCCGCACCTGGACCTCCACGTCCGGCCCGGTGAATTCTTCACGCTGCTGGGCCCGTCGGGGTGCGGCAAAACGACGGCACTCCGGACGTTGGCAGGCTTCATCGAGCCGTCCGCGGGGTCGGTCCATGTGGACGGCAAGAACGTCACGCGCCTGCCGAGCGACAAGCGCCAGGTGGGGATGGTTTTCCAGAACTATGCTCTGTTCCCGAGCATGAGTGTGTGGGAAAACATCGCGTTCGGCCTACGTGTGCGGAAGGAAAAGTCCGCCGAGAGCGACCGCCTGGTGCGCGACATCGCGCGCCGGGTGGAGCTCAGCGATGAACAGCTGGACAAGAACGTGGCAGAGCTGTCGGGAGGCCAGCAGCAGCGGGTTGCCGTTGCCCGCGCCCTGGTGCTTCGGCCCAAGATCCTGCTCCTCGACGAACCGCTGTCCAATCTCGACGCCAAGCTGCGCCACCAATTGCGGCAACAGCTCAAGGACCTGCAGAGCGAGTTCGGCATCACCACTGTGTACGTGACCCATGACCAGGACGAGGCCTTGGCCATGAGCGACCGCGTGGCCGTCTTCAACAAGGGGGTGGTGGAGCAGGTGGGCACTCCGCAGGACATCTACGACCGGTCGGCCACCGAATTCGTATGCAATTTCATCGGCGACAGCTCCGCCCTGACCGCGGACTTCATCAATGAACTGAACAGGCTCTCGGACGCCGGGCTCGGCACGGCAGCAAACTCCTACCTGCGGGTGGAAAAAGCCTCGCTGACGCCGCCCGCAGCCGGCAGCACCGCCGTCGGGCTTTCCGGAAAGGTGGTGTCCCGCACGTATCACGGGCTCCACAGCCGTTACGTGGTGCGCAGCCACGGCGCCGACATCCGCCTGCTGGTCAAGGAGGACGGCGGGGTGCATCCCGCGACGGGGGCGGAAACCACGATATTCGTGCAGCCGGGCCACGTGCTGCAGTACCACCCCGATACCGGCGCCGCGCTTGCCTCGCAGGATCCGGCCGGTCAGGAGCAGGCAGCGCAGGATCAGGCAGCGTCCCTCCGATGAGCAGCGGCAACTCAGCCAGAAGCATGTTCCGTTCCCCGTTCATCATCATCGTGGGAACGGTCCTGACCTGGTTCATCGCGGCGTTCCTCGTCTGGCCCAACGCGAACGTGCTGATCGAAACCTTCTTCCCCGAAGGAAACTTTTCGGGCCGGGCGGCCGAAAAGCTTTTCTCCTCCCAGCGCGCCATGAAATCCCTGGGCAACAGCTTCCTGCTGGCAGTGGCACTCTCCATCACGGTGAACGTGGTGGGCATCTTCATCGTCCTGGTCACCCATTACTTCAGGATCCGCGGTTCCAGGATCCTGTTCCTGGGCTACGCCACCACGTTCATCTACGGCGGCATCGTGCTGGCGGCGGGCTACAAATTCATTTACGGCGACAAGGGAATCGTCACGGCATTCCTGCTGAACATCTTTCCCGGGATGGATCCGGGATGGTTTTCGGGATTCTTCGCCGTTTTGGCGGTGATGACCTTCGCCACCACCACCAACCACATGCTGTTCGTTGCGAACGCCCTCAAAGGCGTCGACTACCAGACCATCGAAGCGGCCAGAAACCTTGGCGCGTCAACCTGGACCATCCTTCGCCGCATCGTGCTGCCGATGCTGAAGCCCACCCTCTTCGCCGTCACCATCCTGTCCTTCCTGACCGGCCTGGGGGCACTCAGCGCGCCGCAGGTCCTGGGCGGACGCGACTTCCAGACCATCACCCCGATGATCCTCACGTTCACGAACAGCCCCACCTCCCGAGACCTGGCGGCGTTGCTCGCCGTCATCCTCGGTGTGGCCACCATCGTGATGCTCGCGGTCATGTCGCGCCTGGAAAAGGGCGGCACCTACTTTTCCGTATCCAAGGTTTCCTCGGCGCTCCAGAAGCAGGAAATCTCCAACCCGGCAGCAAACATTGCCGTCCACGCGGCCGCCTACCTGCTGTTTGCGGTGTACACCCTGCCAGTGGTCCTGATTGTGCTGTTTTCCTTCGCAGACGGCGCCGCCATCCAGACCGGACAGCTCTCGCCGGGCAGTCTCACCTTCGACAATTATGTGCGCGTGCTGACCCAGCCCTCCGGCCTGAGGCCATTTGTCATCAGCGTTGTCTACAGCGCGCTTGCTGCGGTGATCGCCGTGGGCGGCCTGCTCTTCGTGGCGCGGATCCTGCAGAAACACAAGAACTGGGTAACGGCGTCGTTCGAGTACCTGCTGCACATCCCGTGGATCCTGCCGTCGGCTTTGCTGGCTTTGGGGTTGATCATCAGCTACGACCACCCGAATCCGCTGGTGGGCGGTGCCGTCCTGACCGGGACCACCGTCATCCTCCTGATCGCGTTTGTCACGGTGAAGATCCCCTTCACGTTAAGGATGCTCAAGGCGTCCTTTGCGTCGGTGAATTCATCGCTGGAGGAGGCGGCAACCATCATGGGGGCAAGAACGATTTACGTCTTCCGGCGCATCCTGCTGCCACTGGTCCTTCCCGCCGCTGCCGCCATCGCTGCCCTCAACTTCAACAGCATGCTGGACGACTACGACACCGCCATCTTCCTGGCCCACCCGCTGGTCCAGCCGCTGGGCCTTGTCATCAAGGCCAACACGGACGGCGCAGAAGGCGTGGACGGTGTTTCCAACACCTTTGTGTACACGGTGCTGCTGATGGTCATCACCGGGCTGACGATGTACCTGGTCTACGGAAGGTCGGGCGGCCGGTCTGCCATGCGTCGGCGGAAGGACGGGACACGCGGCGGATCCGGCGCCGCTGCCGACACGACTGCTCCCGCGGCATCGCCCGTTGCGGAGACAGCGGACGCCAAGGCGTCCGCGCCGAGTCCGGTGCCCTAAGCCCAGCCCCGAAAGACCGCGTCCGACGGCGGTGCGCAACCAGGCGGACGGCGCCCGCTAAGCGGTGCGGCTCAGCCGCCCGGCGACGCTGAGAATCCTGTCCCGGAACGGCTGGGCCGATTCGTCAAGCACAAGCCGGGTCATCGCGGAAGACGCCACCCGTAAGGCCTGGCTGCGAAGCACGCGCCGCTTATTGTAGGCCGCGAGCGCCTCCGGAAGCGGCCGCGAGTTGAGCAGCCCGGCGAGGGTAACCGAATCAACCAGGGCCTCGCAGGCCCCGCGTCCAAGGTTAGGCGTCATGCCGTGCGCCGCGTCTCCCACCAGCGCGGTGCCCCCGCGTGCGTAGTCCCCGAGGGCGGGCACTGTCCAGATCCGCTGGGCGAGCGTCCCTTCGGGGGCTGCCCCGGCGAGAACGCGAACGATTCCCGGAGCCTTTCCTGAAAAGCGCCGGCGGGTGAGATCCAGTGCCGCGGCGATATCGACGCCGCCGGGCCCCAGGTCCGACCGGTAGGACGCGTACCAGTAGGTCCGTTGCCGGGATGCCGGAGCGATGCCGAACAATTCACCGCGGCCCCAGTATTCGCCGGCCGTATCCCCGGCGACAGGTTCATCGATGATCCCGCGCAAGGCGAGGTAGGGACTGAGCCGTTCCAGGGACCGCGAGCCCCACCGTTGCCGGCGGACCACACTGTGGACGCCGTCGGCTCCCACCAGGAGCCCTGAGTCGGGAAACGCGGTCACCGCACCGGACACCCGGGTCACGGACTGCGGCACGGCAGAGTCCAGGAGGCGAAGCAGGTCAGCGCGTGAAACGCCGATCACGCCTGCAACCGCGGCCCGGAACCACGCCTTCCCGGACACGTCCCGCAGTGCCATGGCGTCAAAGGCGGAGCCTGCCGCCTGAATCTGCGGCAGGATCCCCACGGCGCCGAGCGCCTTTTGGGCCTCCGGCCACATGGCCAGGGACGTTTCAACTGTCGGCAGCGTGTTCCGCTGCTCGTGCACCGTGACGTGGAAGCGATCCGGATCAAGCGTCGCGGCGAGGGCCAGCCCGGCGATGCCTCCGCCCACGATTGTTATGCCGTACATTTCCCGAGTCTACGGCCGGAGCTGCTGCCGCCCTCGTGCCTAGTGGGCCCCGGGCCAGCCGGTGTAGGCCTCTGCCAGGTAGGCCCGGCCGTGGCGGGAGGAGACCACCGAGTTGAGTTCACCCAGCTGGCGGGCCCGGGAGAAGTCGTCGGCGTCCACCGGCGTGTGGAGCATCGAGGTCATCCAGTAGGAGAACTGCTGTGCCTTCCAGACGCGCTCCAGGGCGCGGTCGCTGTAGGCGTCCAACAGCACCGTGGAACCGCCCTTGCAGTAGCTTTCCAGCCCTTCGAAAAGGACCTTGACGTCGTGGATGGCCAGGTTCAAGCCCTTGGCGCCGGTGGGCGGGACGGTGTGGGCGGCGTCGCCGGCCAGGAAGAGCTTTCCGTGGCGCATGGGGGCGTGGACGAAGCTGCGGAACTTCAGCACCATCTTGTCGATGACCGGGCCTTCCTTGAGCTCGAAGCCGTTGCCGTTGACCCGGCTGCGGAAGGCGTCCCAGATGCGGTCCTCACTCCAGTTGTTCACGTCCTCGTTGGGATCGCATTGGAAGTACATCCGTTGAACGGTTTCGGTCCGCTGGCTGATCAGCGCAAAGCCGTTGTCCGAGTTGGCGTAGATCAGCTCGTCGGAGCTCCGGGGCGCCTCAGCCAGGATGCCGAACCACGCGAAGGGGTACTCGTGGAAGTACCATTTGCGGTCCGCCTCAGGGATCTGGAAGCGGCAGTGGCTGCGGGAGCCGTCCGCGCCGGTGATGAAATCGGCCTGCAGCTCATATTCCACACCGTCGGCGTCCGTGAACCAGACCTTTGGGGATCCTTCGATGTCGTGGATGGTGGTGTCCGTTACGCTGTAGCGGACGTCTCCGCCGTCGGCCTCGCGGCGAGCGGCCAGGTCCATGAACACGTCGGTTTGCGGGTAGAGCCACACCGACTCCCCCACCAGGTCCTGGAAATCGATCCGGTGGCTTTCGCCGTTGAAGCGCAGTTCAATGCCGTCGTGCCGGTCACCGTCGCGCAGCACGCGGTCCGAGACGCCGCTGTCCACCAACATGTTCACGGTGCCGTGCTCCAGGATGCCGGCGCGGACTGTCTCCTGGATTTCCTGGCGGCTCCGGATTTCGATGACGGTGGATTCTATGCCGGACTTGGCGAGCAGATGCGAGAGCATCAGGCCTGCCGGTCCTGCACCCAGAATGGCCACTTGGGTGGTGAGTACTTTGCGGGCTGCCATGGTGTTTCCTCGCTTCGTTGCGGGGCCCGGCGGGAGTGCCCGGGGCCTGTTGGATCGTCTGGAAACAGTGTGCGCCCCGATGCGTGATCCGCGTTACAGTGATTCCGTTGAACGGAATTTAGGTCTGAACCCGCAGCTCTGCAGGGCTCTGCGATTCAGCGAGACGGCGGCCGATGCCGCGGGCGGCTGTCTGCAGGGCCGGGACCAGCGCCTGCAGGCGCATCTCACGCAAGGGAACCACGACGCCGATCGCAGCCACCGTCCGCTTCCTCCGGTCCATCACCGGAACGGCAATGCCCCAGGTGTCCGGGTCCACCACACCGGCCAGCTGGGCGTACCCCTGGTGTGCAGCTTGGCCTAACTGGATGCGCAGTTCTTCCACCGTCAACCTGCCGGCAGGATCCGTGAAACCCGCAAGGTAGTCCGCCTGGACCGCGTGCGGCTGGTTGGCCATCAGGACCAGCCCGGCCGAGGACACGTGCACGGACATGCGGCCGGCGACCTGCGCCCGGTTCGCCACCGAGCCGCGCCGGGAAAGCCGCTCGACGAAAAGGGCTTCCCAGCCGTCCAGCACCGCAAGGTTCACGTTCTGATTGAGCACCTGCTGAATGTCCTCCATGAACGGCATGGCGGCCTGGCGCAGTTCCAGTGTGGGCGAATTGCGGTTAACGAGCTCCCAGAGCCGGAGCCCCAGTTGCACCGAACCGCCGGCACCGACGTCCAGCAGGCCGTGTCCGGCCAGCTGGCGCACCAGCCGGTGGGCCGTGGTGAGCGGCAGCCCCGCCCGCCCGGCGAGTTCCGAAAGCGGAAGCACGTTCACACCCTCCGGAAAAGCGGCAATGACGCGGACCACGCGGTCCACCACAGAGTCCCCGGAAACCGAGTTGGCCATACTTCCCCTTCCATTGAATGGTTCGAAGTGTCCCACATAACACTGCCCAGTGGTACAAATCTCAGGGTGGGGAACCTTTGATCCCGGCTTGTTTCGCACGGAAACAGAGCGCACCAATCAACTTTTTGAGGTAGCAATGTCAACGACGTCGTTGGAAAACAAATCACGCTGGCCCGTCTGGCTCTGCTGGCTGGCCATGGTCCTGGACGGCTTTGACCTGGTAGTGCTTGGCACCGTCATCCCCACGCTCATCAAGACCCACGACCTTGGCTTCGACGCCGTGGGCGCCACCTTTGCTGCGACTATCTCCCTGGTGGGCGTGGGCCTCGGAGCGCTGTTCATTGCACCGCTTTCCGACCGATTCGGCCGACGGAACCTGTTGGTTGCCTGCGTTACGTGGTTCTCCATCTTCACCATTGCCGTGGTCTTTGCCCCCAACGTGGCAGTCTTTAGCGCCTTCAGGCTGCTGGCGGGCCTGGGGCTGGGCGCCTGCCTTCCCGCCGCTTTGGCCTACATGAACGATTACGCCCCCGCGGGATCCGCCGGCAAGTCCACCACCCGGACCATGACGGGCTACCACGCAGGCGCAGTGGCCACCGCCTTCCTGGCGCTCATGGTCATCCCTGACTGGCGCATCATGTTCGTAGTTGGCGGCCTTGCGGGCTTCGTGCTGGTCCCGTTCCTGTGGTTCAAGCTGCCGGAAACGCTGCCCGCCGTCATCTCCCTTCCGGCGCCCGGCAAGGCCGCGGCAAAAGAACCCGCTCCTGCGGTGGAAGACCGTGCCAGCTTCAAGGACCTCGGGCGGAAACCGTACCCGCTCGTGGCCGCCGGTGTGGCCGTGGCCTCGTTCATGGGCCTGCTGCTGGTGTACGGACTGAATACCTGGCTGCCGCAGCTCATGTCGTCCGCCGGCTACACGCTCAGCGCCGGGCTCTCCCTCCTGCTGGTCCTGAACGTGGGCGCCGTGGCGGGCCTGGTAGTGGCCGGTATCCTGGCGGACAAGCACGGAACCAAGAAGATCGTGCTTCTCTGGTTCGGGCTCTCCGCCGTGTTCCTGGCAGTACTTAGCGTGAAAATCCAGAACGAGCTGCTCCTGAACGCGGCCGTCTTCGTCACCGGGGTCTTCGTCTTCAGCTCACAGGTGCTGGTGTACGCCTGGGTGAGCCAGCTGTTCCCGCCGCGGCTGCGCGGCACCGCGCTGGGCTTCGCCGCAGGCGTCGGACGCCTGGGGGCCATCCTCGGTCCGGCCGTGACAGGCACCCTTGTGGCCGCCGGAATCGCTTACCCCTGGGGCTTCTATGTCTTTGCCGCCGCGGCCGTTCTCGCCGTTGCAGCCCTCGCCCTGGTCCCGCAGGCGGTCACCGCGGCGGCGGGCAAGCGGACCGCCGTCGGGCCTTCCTAAATCCCCGCACCGCGGCGGGTTATCAAGCATGCCTGACGAGTGTAGCCTAGGCAGGAAGTAAGCCTACTTATTTCCTCGAGGTGAGCTCATGGTTGACCGTATTGCCGACATCTGGGGCGCCCGCACACCTTACGCCCAGGGAGGACGATGGCCCGAGCGCGTCGACATGGTGCTGCAGGCGGACATCGAGGCAGGCGAGGTCGATGAATGGGTGCAGTCCGCCTGCGTTCTCTGCAGCAACGGCTGCGGATGCGACATCGCCGTCAAGGACGGCCGGATGGTGGGCATCCGGGGACGGGCCACGGACCGGGTCAACCATGGCCGGCTTGGGCCCAAGGGCCTGTTTGGCAGCTGGCAGGGAATGCAGCACCCGGACCGCCTGACCCGGCCGCTGATCCGCGAGAATGGCCGCTTGGTTGACACGGACTGGGACACGGCCATGGAACGCATCGTGGCCCGAAGTAAGGAGCTGCTTGCCTCGAAAGGTCCGTTGAGCCATGGGTTCTACACCAGCGGACAGTTGTTCCTGGAGGAATACTACGCACTGGGCATCATCGGCAAAGCCGGAATCGGCACGCCGCACATGGACGGCAACACACGACTGTGCACCGCCACTGCGGCCGCATCGCTGAAGGAAAGCTTCGGCGCGGACGGACAGCCCGGCAGCTATGCGGACATCGACGAATGCGATGCCGTGTTCCTCTACGGACACAACATGGCAGAGACCCAGACTGTCCTCTGGAGCCGTCTCCTGGACCGCTTGTCCGGGCCAAACCCGCCGCGGCTTGTCTGTGTGGATCCCCGCGAAACGGAGGTTGCCAGGGCGGCGGAGGTCCATCTGCCCGTCAGGCCGGGCACCAACCTGGCACTCATGAACGGCCTGATCCGCGAACTGTTCGTCAACGGCTGGATTGACCAGGACTACATCGACGCGCACACCCTCAACGTCGGTCAGCTGCGCGGCGTGGTGGACAAGTGGACGCCCGAACGGGTGGCCGAAGTCTGCGGCGTGGAAGCCTCGGACGTCCGCAGGGCCGCGGCAATCTTTGGCGCCAGTGAACGGGTCCTGTCCACGGTCCTGCAGGGGTTCTACCAGTCCGCCCACGCCACAGCCTCCGCCTGCCAGGTGAACAACCTTCACCTGCTCCGCGGCCAGCTGGGCAGGCAAGGGTGCGGAATCCTGCAAATGAACGGCCAGCCAACTGCGCAGAACAACCGGGAATGCGGGGCCGACGGCGACCTCCCGGGCTTCCGGAACTGGGAGAATCCGGAACATGTGAAGGAACTCGCGCGCATCTGGAACATCGACCCGTCCGTCATCCCGGACTGGTCACCACCTACCCACGCGATGCAGATCTTCCGCTACGCGGAGCAGGGATCCATCGGCTTCCTCTGGATATCGGCCACCAACCCGGCCGTCTCAATGCCCCAGCTCGCCAGGATCCGTGACATATTGCGCAAGGAGAGCCTGTTCCTGGTGGTGCAGGACATCTACCTCTCCGAAACTGCGCAATATGCCGACGTCGTTCTTCCGTGCGCGGGCTGGGGAGAGAAGACCGGGACCTTTACGAATGTGGACCGCACGGTCCACCTTTCGGAGAAGGCGGTTGACCCGCCCGGCGAAGCACGCAGCGACCTGGACGTCTTCCTGGACTACGCCCGCCGCATGGATTTCAGGGACAAGGACGGCGGGCCCCTGCTGGACTGGACCGGCCCCCAAGACGGTTTTGAGGCATGGAAGGAATGCACACGCGGCCGCCCCTGCGACTACACCGGCTTGAGCTACGAGCTGCTCCGCGGCGCCAGCGGCGTCCAATGGCCATGCAATGACGAACACCGGGAAGGCACCGAACGGCTGTACACCGACGGGCACTTTCCCACCGATCCGGCCTACTGCGAATCATTCGGACACGACCTGCTCACAGGCGCCACCGTAGGTTCCACGACTTACAAAGCGAGCGTCCAGTCAGGGAAGGCCTGGTTCAAGGCACTTGACTACACACCCCCGCACGAAGAACCTGATGAGGACTACCCGTTCCGGTACACCACCGGCCGTACGGTCTACCACTTCCACACCAGGACAAAAACCGGACGCAGCAAGCCGTTGAACGACGCCGCTCCCGCGCCGTGGTTGGAGATGTCCCGGGAGGACGCCGGAAAGCTCGGGGTGGCGGAGGGCGACATGGTCCGTGTGGCGTCGCGCCGGGGCACGCTGGAACTGCCGGTGCGGGTGGCGGATATCAGGCCTGGGTGCGTTTTCGCCCCGTTCCATTACGGTTATTGGGATACTGCCGGCCCCGACGAGGGCGGCCGGCCACGGGCAGCCAATGAACTGACGCTGACGGAGTGGGATCCAGTGTCCAAACAGCCCGTCTTCAAGAACGCGGCGGTGCGGCTTGAAAAGATCCCCGGGCAGGGGCCGGCATGAAACTTCCCGTCTACCTCGGCCTGCTGCAGGAAGCTGAAGCCGCCTTGGCGAGCTCTTTTCGAGTAGTGGCGCACGGGCACGGCGAGGAGCCCGATGTGCACTTCCTGCTCGAAACACTCGCCAAGCAGTGCGACGCCCACCGCGAGGCGCTGAGTCCCGTGATTGAACGCTACGGGGAGGAAACCGAAGGCGAGGAGGAACACCGGCTGACAGCTAACGGAATCCGGGAAGTCCGTTCCGGGCCCCTGGCCCTGCTCCTGGACCTGCAGGACCTGTACGTGCTGGTCAACCACATCGATGTCACCTGGATGATGGTGGCGCAGGCGGCGAAGGGTGACCGCGACGAACAGCTTCTGGACGTCGTGTCGCAGTGCGAGGGGGACACCGAGCTCCAGCTCCGGTGGCTGCGGACGCGCATGAAACAGGCCGCACCCCAGGCCCTGCTTGTTGCCGAATAGAACACCTACGCCGAGAGGGGCCGGGCGCCGCTCCGGGCCCGCATCCGCCGCCACACGGCGGGGGCAACCACTACGGCAATGCCGACGGCGGCGCCGATGACTGTCTCCACGATCCTGTCCCGCAACAGCACCTGGGGGGCAGCGGGCGCAGCCAGCAACGTGGCGCTGAGAGCCAGCGGCGTAACGAAGATCTGCGCCAGGACGTACTGGCGTGCAATGAACATCTCGGCGCCGAACTGGCACGCGGCGATCACCAGCACCATCTGCCAGGGCGCAGGATTCAGCAGCAGCACACCCGCCAGCAAGATCAGGCCCAGCACGGTGCCGATGATTCTCTGGATGCCCCTGGCCACCCGGTGGCGGGTGGTGCGGCCCACCAGCGGTACAACGGCAGCCACCATGGCCCAGTAGTTGTGGCCGAAGCCCAGCCGCTGGCCCACAAGGGTGGACAGTGTGCCCGCCAGGCCAGCTGCCACGATGTAGCCCACGGCCTCGAGCCAGGCGGCGCGCTTTTCATCGGGCGTCAGCCGGGCAGGTTCGGGCATGGACCACGGCGTCCGCCGGCTCCGGACCAGGCGGGAGGAAATGCCGACCAGCAGGCAGAACACGGTGGTGAGGACGGCGACAAGCATGCATTGCCAGAGCGGCGGCTGGCTGGGAATCGACGCGACGGCAGCGAAGGCAAAGATATGGAACAACGAGCCCGCCGGCCGGTGCCGCCACAAGGCGATCACCAGCGAACACGCTCCGGCCACCACGGTGGTGGCCGCCACCTGCGCCCAGGTGCTCGCGGCGTCCGACAGCCCCAGGGCCTGGCCGGCGCGGGCGGACAGGGTTGCCAGCAATATGACGAGCAGCATGAGCGAACCGGCGCGCACCTGGATGAAGAGCCGCTTCCGGTGCATCTCCCCGCGGCCGTAGATTCCGGTGAAGGCGCCAAAGGAAGCAAAGATTGCCAGGTCGCTGCGGCCTATCAGGACAAGGATGATCAGCGGAACAAAGACACCAACTGCGCACCGGATCGCGACCTGATGGTCCTTATTGCCGGGGGCAATCGTGAACATCTCGGCGAACAGCTTCACGGGGGTCACGCCTTTCCATACGGTGCCAGTCTGATGGCGGCAGCGTCGGCGTCCACCCCAAATCCTACGGCCTCGGGCGCGGTAACGACGGCGGCGCGAAGGCGCGGACTGGTATTGTCAATCGGTTAAATCACCGACTGAATCGAATACCGGAGGACCCCATGCTCAAAGGATTCAAGGATTTCATCCTTCGTGGCAACGTGATCGAACTGTCCATCGCCGTCGTCGTCGGCACGGCTTTCACGGCGCTGGTGGCCGCGTTCACCACGAACATCGTCAACCCGATCATCGCAGCGGCCGGCGGCGTCCAGACGGAAGGGCTGGGCTTCCACATCTGGCCCGGAAATGACAAGACGTTCGTCAACATCGGCGGCGTGCTCACCGCGTTCGTGACCTTCCTCATCACGGCGGCCGTGGTCTATTTCATCTTCGTAGCGCCCATGAACAAGATCAACTCACTGGTGAAGAGCCGGCTGGCCACGGCGGAGCCCGAGGAGGAGCCCATCCCGGCAGACACAGCGCTGCTGGCCGAGATCCGGGACCTGCTGACCCAGCTCGCCGGCAACGACCGGGAACTCACCAGCGCAGGAACGTCAAAAGAACCGGAAGGACCACGCTGACTCCGAGGCAGTCAGGCGCTGGCGGCGTCGGCCCGCCGGAACCCGCCGTTCCATTTGCCCCGCCGCACCGTGGTGGGAATTCCGGCGGCAGCGAGCCGGACGGAGCGAAGTACCCGTGACTGCTCGCCCGGAGTCAGCTCGTGGTAAACCGGGAGGACCACCAGCCGGTCCGCCAGCCGTTCCGTGACTGAGAGGTCTGCCGCGCCGGTGTCCCGGTTCCTGTAGGCCGGCTCCCGGTGGACCGCCGCGATCCCGGCGCCGGCGGATATGCCGTCGCGTGACAACCGTTCCAGAAGCTCATTGCGGGCCACGGCGAAGGACGGCAGCACTTCGAGCCAGAAGGATTGAAAATTGCTGGTGCCGTAGTCGGGGTCCTTGATGAACCGGAGCCCGCCGATCCGCGCGAGCGCCAGCTGGTAGCTGGCCACGATTTCCCGGCGATGGGCGACGGCTTCCTGCAGCCGCCCGAGCTGGACCAGGCCGATGGCAGCCTGCAGGTCGGTCATGCGGTGATCGGTTCCCTCACCGCTCCCGCCCTCATCACGAAGGTCCCGGGCTGCGCTTGCCCACCCCTCATTCCGGGTGGTCAGCATTCCGCCTTCGCCGGTGGTCAGGACCTCAAACGAATCGAAGGACCACACGGTCAATTCGGCGCCGGCTCCCACCGGCTGTCCCTGGTACGTGGAGCCCACACCGCAGGAGGCGTCCTCGATGACCGTGACGCCGAGCGGGTCACACAGCTCGCGGATGGGTTCCAGGTCAACTGGCATCCCTCCCTGGTCCGCCGCGATCACCGCCCGGGTGGCCGGCGTGAGGGCCTCCTCGATGGTCCTCCGGGACACATTGCCGGTTCCCGCCTCGACATCGGCAAAGACCGTCCGGGCGCCCAGGCGACTGACGGCGTCGGCGTTCGCTGCTGAGCAGAACGAGGGCAGGACGACGTCATCCTGCGGTTCGACACCGGCCACGCTGAGCGCCAGGTGGAGCGCGGCGGTTCCGCTGGAGACTGCGACGGCGTACGGCGCCTGTTGGGCAGAGCCGAATGCCTCTTCGAACTGCCCCACGCGAGGCCCCTGAACCATCCGGCCCGAAGAAAGCACTTGCACGACGGCGTCCGCTTCCTCCTGCCCGAGCCATGGCCTCATCACGCCGATGTGGCTAACCGCACGGTCTTCGCTGATGGTCACCGGGACCTCCCGCTCGTCAAAAGGAAATAGGTATGCCCTTCCATTCAACGCGCCACCCGACGGTGCGGTCACGAGAGTAACGTACGCGCCTTTTTCCGCCGAGCACCGCCTTTACAGCGCGGAATACCCGCTTGGAAACCGCGGTACTCCCCGTGGAGCAAGGCAGTACTTGGTCTACTTGCCGCCGGACACCCCCGTGTTACCTGCCGGGGCCCCTGGCAGGTACGGGCGGTCGTCGGGCGGCTCAGGTCCTGCGCTCCCTGTCCGGAACGGGGACGCGGAGGGAGTTGTCCAATAACCCGGTTTCAGCGTCCGACGGATGGTGGGCACCACGGTCCCGTTGACGCCTTGTGGCGGTACTGGGCCCTGCCGGCTCCAAGACCTCCGCTTCGGGCGTACCGGCGTGCCTGGCCGGCTTTTCCTTCGTTCGTCGGCCGGCGCTGGACAGCTCAAGGGAACGGGCGATAGAGACAGCCCCGAAGACCAACACCACTCCGCCAACGGCCACAATGATCAGCGTCCTCAGCCGGCTCGAAAACATCTCCTCCGCCTGGCCCGGACCATCGACAGGGAGCGCGGAGAAGAGGTAGCTTTCGTCGGCCCCGTTGATCTTCTGCACATCGTGCAATGTGGTGGTCAACCGATCTCCCAAAGCGACGGCCGTGTCCACCGCCTGCTGGGGAGACGTGCCCGATGCCGACACTTCGAGGAGCATTCCCGACCCGAAGGAACTGGCTTGGGCTACCGTGTATTCGGTGCCAAGACCCCGTTCCTGAAGGGACTTCATCGTCTCCTGGGCCCCCAACTTGGTCATCAGCACTTGAGACAACAGGGTGCTGTCCGGGCTCCGGAGGTACGGGTTGTCGCCGTTGACCTTGGCCAGCTGGGGGTTGGTTTCCAGCTCGATGGCCGTTGGCACCTTAGGAGTAATCAGTGCATAGCTCATCTTGGCCTGATAGCTCCGCTCGGCAAAGAACATGACATAGACGCATGCGAACATGGTCAGCACAACGACTGGCATGGCCACCCACTTGTGCCTCCAAAGCGTCTTGAGTACGGAAATCGGATCCATGGCTTCTTCCTACCCCCAGGGGACTTTGCCGGATGCAGCTCCAAGGGAAGCATTCCGGACCGGGTCCAGTTGATTCTTAACCATCAGCCAGGTGGCACCTGACAGACCTGTGAAAAACGGACAAAGCAAAGCAAAAACCGGAAAAGACATCGAGTCGAAGGTTCCGGACGCCACTGTCGCTATAAGCCCGGCGGCGGCCACTGATGCTCCCAACAACTTCAGTTCTTTGTCCTGTGCATGCCGCGCAGCTGCCAATGCTGCAATCGCCGGGACAGCGAGGTACGCGATCATAGCAATCAGCCCGATGACGCCCATCGTCACGGCGACCAGCAGGTATTCGTTATCAAAGATGTCCTTAGGTTGTGCTGGGATCCACGTGCCCGGTCCGGTCCCGAACAACGGACGATCAGTCACAAGGCGCAGTGCCAACGGATAATCTTCCGTCCTGTATGTGATGGACGTATCCGAACTGCCAGCCGTAGTGGTGGAGAACATGGTGCCAATCAGACCGGGCACTCCCACAAACATTGCGGCTGTACCCACCGGCACGATCACGGCTGCCCACATCTTGGCAGTCCGAGGCACGAACATGACCGTGATGGCAAGGGCTATCACAATGCTGATTAGGCCTGATCGGGAAACGGTGATTGCATTCGCCACGGCGAACAGTGCCACCACTATCCACTGGAGTGTCTTCCGGCCCTTCGGATCATGAAATGCCCGCCAAATGGATAGCGGGAGCAGCATGGCACTGACAACCCCCAATTCGATGGGGTGCAACGTGGTTCCTGCCACTCGCATGAGTGCGCCGCGCGCTTGGAAGGCACTGGCGGTTCCATTTTCGACGAATCCGACCATGATCACCTTGAACCAGTCCATCGGATTCGTGTGCGTGCTGAACTGAATAATCGCCACCACGCTGCAGATCGTTCCACCAGCCAAAACCCACCGGACCAAGGCCCTTGCATCATTAAGGTTGCGCACCGATTCAGTCGTAACAAAAGCGATCCCTGCCGACGCGATCATCAGGAGCATCCATCGGTCGGCGGCGGCACGTCCCTCGACGGTGCTGGCTCCGCTGAGGCCTGCAAATAGGTGTGCGTAGCTCACGCACGATGCCAGGAGCAGCATCAGCAATGCTGCACGCCCGGGGTGCCGGAACGGCACGGGGTCGTGCAGGCCCAGGACAGTGGAGATGGTCCACAAACAAAAGAGACCCAACGCAAGCAGTTCGGGGAGGTTGGCACTGGCCCCGATGGGTTCCAGAACCAGGTAGGCCGGAACCGCCATGACCGAGAACATGGTTGCCTTCAGCAGCCATGGCGGCCCGGCGGGCGTCAGACCCGATGCCGGATGCAGCTCCGAGTAATTCATCAGCGTCGCAACCCGTCCGTTGTTGACAGCCGGCTGCTGGCGTCCCGTTCCCAGCCGGGGCGAGGCACGCCAGCCCCCTTGCGCCCGGCAATTGCGAAGCCCGCGTAGATCAGGGCGTCCATTGCCGAAAGCGGCCCGCGGACTGAACGGATCAATTCCGAAACGGTCCTCGCGGTGCTGCTCCGCTGTCCTTCCATCCTGTTTACCTGGGCGTTGGCGCGGCAAACGCGGCGCATCACAGCCATGTGGTCCTTCAGGCTCCGCGGTGGGCGCACCACCACGGGGTCGACGTCGAGAACGGCCTTTTCTGCCGGCCCAAAAAGTCTGTCCACGAACAGGTCGTCCGCCAGCACCTCCGGGAATTCCTCCAGCCGAAGATGCCCTTCCTTGGACAGCGCAAAGGCGCCGGCAGCGTAAAGGCTCGTGGCATTGGAAGGCA
Source organism: Arthrobacter sp. PvP103 (assembly GCF_017833075.1). Taxonomy (NCBI): domain Bacteria; kingdom Bacillati; phylum Actinomycetota; class Actinomycetes; order Micrococcales; family Micrococcaceae; genus Arthrobacter; species Arthrobacter sp. PvP103. Next base: position 2,319,650 of record NZ_JAFIBQ010000001.1, read on the forward strand.
ACCTCATCCGCGCCCGATACTGCGCCCGGATGAGCGGATGGGCGCCCTGCAGGTCATAGCGCGCAGCCGGACGCCCCGCCAGCAGCCCGCCGGGGGTCAGTGCGAGGAACAACTCACGCAGGGCATTAGCAGTGATTTCGACGTCGGCGTCCAAGTAGAGCCGGGGCCATTCGGTCGCCGCTGCGTCCCCGGCGTTCATGGCAGACGGTTTGGACGCTGCTGTGGATTCCAGCACTGTGACGCCGTCGAATCGCCGGGCAATCTCCGCGGTGTTGTCTGTGCAGCCGTTGCAGACAACGATTACTTCCACCTGCCGGGCAGCAGCCAACGGCGCCAGCGGGGCGAGTGCCCTGGCGATCACGTTGGCCTCGTTGTGGGCCGGTATGATCACCGAACCCCTCGGAAAGTATCCCGCGTCCGGGTCTTTGCAGGGGCCGGGGAGGGCAGCCCAGCGGTCTTCGTTGAGAACTGTCCGGAGAACACCCCTCCGGTCGGCCTTCCAGCAGCGCAGCGCCTCGGACAGCACTACGGCGCCGTGGAAGACCGCGGAGTATGCGGCCGAGTGGTATTTGCGGATATAGCGCACCCGGTTGACGGCAAGGAGGGCGTTCAGCTGAGCCGAACTTCCTGAACCGCCGCCGCCGTGCGTCATGGCGGCGGCGGGCTCGTACCAGACAGTTTCGCCCATCGTCCGCAGGCTACGGAAATAGTCAGTCTCTTCCCAATAAAGGAAGTAGGACTCATCCCACGCCAGCGAGTCGGCGAGGTCGCGCCGAACCATCAGCGCGGCCCCCGTGGCCCACTGAACCGTATGCGCGTGGGCATAGCTTTCCGGGCTGAAGTCTGTACCCGCAAGCCAGCCTGGACGGTTAGCAGCCCGGCGCCCTAATAATGCGTCACCGAAGGCGTTCGTGATGCTTGGTTCTCGGAACAGGGAGGGACTTAGTGACCCGCGGTCATTGAGGAGCCGGGGTACAACGGCTCCGGCATGCGAAGCATCCAGTCGATGCAGCATGGTCGTAAGGCTCCCGCGTCCCACGGTCAGGTCAGGATTGAGCACCACCACGGTGGCGCTTTCTCCGGCCTTGCGCATGGCGGCGTTGATCCCGCCGGAATATCCCAGGTTTCCGCCGGTGGCAAACGCGATCACATCAGGATGCTGGCTGCGCACAAAACCCAGCGTGCCGTCAGCGGAGGCGTTGTCCGCCACCACCACGCGCAGGGTGAGGTCGCCCGTTTCGGCCCGCAGGCTCTGCAGAAGGGAACCAATTCCCTGAATGCTGTTATAGGTGACCACAATCACGACGGCGTCCGTCGAGCCTTCTGGACCGGTGAACCGTCCGGGAGTCCGCGGGGCGGGAACGGCCGAGGCTAGGCGCTCCGGCACCACGGGTGGAACGGTACAGGAAGCTGTCCGCAGCTTCACATAAGCGGGCGGTCCGTCGATCAGGTAGCGGCCGGCGAGGCGCTTGGGTTCAAGCGCCAGCCGGTAGCCCCATTCGAGCCCGTGTTCGCTTGCCCACTGTGGAGCACGGTGTACCCGGCCGGCCAGGAAATCGACGGCTGCGCCGAAGGCCAGCAGCACCGCGGCCCCGCTCAATGCCCCGTAGTGGTCAATCCACAGTTCCTGTCGGGGCTTGCCAAGCCCGACGTAGAGAATCTGGGCGCCGGCTTCGGCGATGTCCTTGGCGATCCGCACTGAATGTTCCGCAGAGGCCAGTTCCTCCCGGTCCGGCGACCACATGCCTGCCACCAGGAGCCGCGGGTATTCTTCCTCAATCTTCCGGGCGAGCAACCGCTGGTTCGCCGCGGAGCCGCCCAAGAAACCCACCCTGAGTCCCAGCTGCTCAGCTCGTGCCAGGAGGGGGGAAGCGAGGTCGCTGCCGGCCAGCCGGGGCCAGCGGTGCCCGGTCAGCCTCTGAGACTGAGCCACGAGCGGCGCGCCGTCGAGCAAATAGAGCCAGTCCACAGGGCTGGCCGGGTCTGCATGCAGCGTGCCTGCCCAACGACCGCGGACGCCGAAATGATGCAGGTGGTCCAAGTTGACGGACGCCACCCCCAGCGGTGGCAATCCCCGGCGGCCGGCCCGGGTAAGGATGAGTTCCAGAGCCGGCTCGGGATCCATCAGGTCAACCGGTGTGCCGCCCAGGATTACCTTGTTTCTGTCCAACTTTTCCATGTTGTCCCTCAGTTCTGCGCGGGCACGAGCTGCCCGTTGATTTCGAAGTAGCGGCGCCCCGTGGCCGGGCAGAGCCAGCTGCCGCCGTCGTCCTGCTTAAGCGGGTGGCCCGCTTCGCCCACCCAGCCCATCTGCCGCGCCGGCACGCCTGCCACCACGGCATAGGCCGGAACGTCACGGGTCACGACGGCGCCAGCGGCCACAGTGGCCCACTCGCCGATGCTGAGGGGCGCGATACAGACCGCACGCGCACCCACCGAGGCGCCTTTGCCGACCGTGACGCCGACTGCCACCCAGTCCTCAGAACCCTTCAGTGTTCCATCGGGGGTGATGGCCCTGGGGTGGAGGTCATTGGTGAGCACAGCGGCGGGTCCGATGAAGACACCGTCGGATATGCGCGCGGGTTCATAGACCAGTGCGTAATTTTGCAGTTTGCAGTTGTCGCCCAGCTGCACGGCCGGACCAACATAGGCCCCCCGGCCGATATTGCAGTTGTTTCCCAATCTGGCATCTTCGCGGATCTGGGCTAGGTGCCAGATCCGGGTCCCGTCACCGATGGATGCTGTGTCCGCCACGTCAGCTGTGTTGGCAATGGTGATCATGTCGTTCCTCCCGGAATTTCGTTTTGTTCCGGCTCCCGGCTCGCTTTGAGCCGCGCCGCGACGGCGGTTCGTCACGTGGGCCAGGAAGGCTCCAAGCAGAGCGCCAAGCGTGTTGTTGGTGACGTCCCGCAAGCTGGCTTGGCGCTGGCTGAGCAGGAGGAACTGGATGGCCTCGATCACGGTAGACGTCAACAAGCCCGTCGCAGGCGCTATCCAAAAGCGTCGCGGTGGGAAGAATTGGGCAACCAGCAGGCCAAGCGGGACAAAGAGCATGATGTTCGCCGCGCCCTCCACATGGCTGTAGCGGATTCCTGCTGTTACGTCGTATGTATGCAGGACCGCTAGGACATCTTTCAAGAATCCTGCCAGTGGGCGGTCCACCGGAGTGGGCCAGAAAGCAATGCAGGCCAGGGACGCAACGTAGGCACCAAGGAGCACGAGGAGGGTTCTGCGACGTGCGGGCGTACTCATCTTTTCGCCTCAGCACGGAGTGCAGACAGCACGTGGCCTGTGGTTTCCGCGCTGGTCATGGAGTTCGACTGGATGTGGACGGCAATATCCGTTGGTCCGAAGTCTGCGATGAATTGCCCGACACGGACCCCGGCTAAGGCATCCGGATCCCACGTGATGATTCCCCCCAAATAATCCGGGTGGGTGACGGATTCCGGGACGGGAAGTCCTAGAAGCCGGTGAGCCGTTTGGGTCCACTTCACATGCCGGTCCATGTCACTGGAGATGGCATTTGGCATTTCGAAAAGACGCACCGTCCTGCCCTGGAAGATGAGTTCGGCAGGCATCGGCCGCAGGAGTACTACGTCCGAGTCAATAATCACGGTGGCGTCCGTGCCAAGCTTCGGACCGGCCGACAACTTCGAAATTTGCTGGAGCACCCAGCCACGAACGGGAGGCCAAAGCCGACGCAGGTTTAATGCGCTGAACCGCACCATGGAAGGCAGGAACGGCAGCTTTTTCACCATGGCGGCAAGTCGGTCTGTCGCGACAAACCCCGCCAGGAGGAAATCGGATTCGGGCCACACCCTTAGCCGGGGCGATTCCAGGGGGCTGACCAATGCCAGATCCCGCCGGGGCACGATCACGTGATGCGTCACGGATTCGTCCGTGAATTCAAGCAGGGATTCATGCAGTTGGACCGGTCGGTCGAAGTCGGGACGGAACGACGGCGTCAAGATGGTAATCGTGTTCATGTCTAAATTCCTTTGGTGTGTCTGCCGACCGGCACGGTCATGCCCGAGCTTTGCCCTTGCGGCGGAATGGTCGTTTCAGCGCTCCCACCAACTCCCGGAAGCTGCGGATGGTCAGGAATGGTCGTTCGCACAGCAGAAAAAACATATAGGCCATACACATGACTGCGGGGATGCCTAAGGCCATAAGCGTCCAGAACGCCATGGCATCGCTGAGGCCGGCGGCTTGGACCACGTGCACACGAAGCAACTCAAGGACCAAGGCGTGCACAAGGTACAGGCTGAAGGCGAATTCCCCCACGAAGGCCAGCGGCCGTGCGGACAGTATTCGGGCCAGCCGCCGCAACCGGCCCTGGGCCAGGGTGTTGAACAGTGCAGCCGCGGCACAGCCCACAACCAAATCCACCCAGAAATACTGCGACACTATCCACTCCGAGCCCGCGAGCCCTGCCGCTGCCAGGAATCCGGCCGTCAAAGCGGCTGCAATGGCCACGCTGGAAGCTGCCGCGTGGCCACGCTTCGACAGATGCGCTGCCGCGGCTCCTGCTGCAAACAGCACTAGGAATGCGGGCGTGAAGCGATCGAGTGCAGCGAGGGCTGGCAGAAAGAAGCCGCCCACATGCAGCGTCGCCACGAGCAGAGCCACCGCCGGGACCGTCACCGTCATGCCGTACCGCCGGAAGCACAGAAGCAGCAAAGGGAAAAGGAAGTAGATGTGCCATTCGACGGCGATGGACCAGAAAACCCCGTTGGGTGGCGTGCTTCCCACTGCGTCTTGGATCAGAAGAAGATGGACGAGGACATCCCTGGCCGTGACAGGCTCCCCCGATGGAGAGCTGATCAGCCCGGACCCAATCAGCAGTACCGAAATCCCCAGAGCCGCCCAGTACGGCGGCACGATCCGCCAGAAGCGCCGCCGCATGAATCCCCGGCCGCCGTCCTTCAGCCTCATACCGTGTCCTGCTGGCGAGAGCGTCAGCGAAAAACCGGAAACCACGATAAAGACGGATACCGCCAGATGCCCGTAGACCATCCAGTCCGTCAGCCAAGGTCCGCGGTTACCGGGATAGCCCCCATAACTCATCAGCCAGATGTGGTGAAGAACCACAAAGACGGCGGCCAAGGCGCGGACTCCGTCGAGCCATTCCACCCGGCTGGCCGGAGCCGGACCGGCGTGCAGAACAGTTCGCCCTGGAGCTGCTTGATTAGTCATCAGGACGCCCCCGTCAGTTTCAGCGCAACTTCCGCCTGGGTAATGGCCCAGCTTGGTCCCGGGTGGGCTGCGGCACGCACGGACCGGTCATTTCGGCCTGGATCCGTGACCACTGAGCTCAGTGCCAGGGCCAGTGAGGCAGGACTGGGCGCAGCCCACACGGCTTCGGGGTTGGTGAGCACTGGCCGCGAAAATTCGTGATCGTTGAGAACAGCTATGTTGCCTGCGGCCAACATTTCCGCGGCGACAAGGGTGATGTTGGTAAAGGACAGCGCCAGCCCGGAAATCGTGCGGTTGTAAAGCTCGTTGAGTTCGCTGACAGACAACATGCCATGCTGGGTCAGCGGAATGCCCCAGCCCCGGACCCTGGACCCGTAGGTATGTATCTCCTGCTCCGGATGAAGTCGGTGAAATTCCACAAGCGCGAGGCGCCCGAGTTCATATCCGCGCCGGTCGACGCCCGGCCGGGCGAAAAATACGACGCCGGAGCGCCGGCCCGTGTTGCCCAGTCCGTAACCGGACAGATCGCTGCCGTAGGGAATAACCTCCGAACGGATACCCACCTCTCGTCGAAGCGTTCTGGCAACCATTTCCCCAAGCGCCAAGTGGGTGAATCCGAGGCGGTAGCTGTCTTCGGCAAGTGCATAGAGCGAGCCACGCGGATAGAAGTACGGTTCGTAGTCCTGAACGAAGTAGTAGGAACCCATGTTGGATCCCCGGGGTGTCCGGGCAGCTAGTACGTGCGCAGTGTCCCAGGAACTCGCCACGCAGGCGTCAAAGCCAGCGAGAACCGCTGGCATTTCTTGAACATCGGCGGTCAGTTCCGGCCAGCACTCCCTGATGACTGCCCGGTGGCGTTCCATGTTCCCTTTGTGGCGGTTGTACAGAAGGAGGGTGCAGCGGTGCCCGCGTTCCTCCATTCCGCGTACCATCCGGAACAGTGTCGTGTGCCCGCCGGAACCGGCGCCGGGCGGGGTGCACAGCCAGCCGATGTGCTGTCGGCCCTGGGCGAACTCCCGAAGCGGCGCGGCTGGACGGACACCGGGGGCAATATCACAATCGTCCAGAGGAAAATCCAAGGCCCGGAGGTCCATCCTCTCGTTCAAAATGCCATATAGAGAGCGGACCCCGCGCCTTGTTGTGTCCGCCATCCCCTGAGCTTTGGTCCGCGCCAGTATCTCTCGAAGGCCGATAGTCGTCATTATGAATCCCTTTCGGTGCCAGGAGTCACGCATGCCATCGCCTTGTTGTCCAGGAATGGCCGTTGCGGAAGGGGGAGCGGTCCGGTCCCCCTTGGGCCGAACCACCGGATGGGGGCCGATGCCTGTGACGGAAAATCGCGTAGCCACACCAAGGGACCGTTTGTGCTGACGGCCGATCCGTAGACCCCCGACAGTTTCCGGGCCATAGCCCGAAGCCCAAAATTCTCGGCGGCGAAATCCCTGCCGAACCTGCCGAGTTCCCCGCGAAGATGGGCGCTGTCCAACAACGGACGCAGACATGCCAGCAACTCGCCCCGGGCGTCGGCGGAGGGTACGTTGCTCCAAAAACTGTTGCGGAACAGGGCCGCTGCGTTTTCAGGCCCGAACGTTCGGAATTGGCCCATCTCACCCGCGACAACGAGCGGCTTTCCGAAAGCCAGGCCGCGCGCCGCCGATCCGCCCATGCCAATAACTATGTCGGCCGCCGAATAGGCTGCCCTTGGATCGGACGTGGGACCGGCCATGATCACGGCCTGACGGCCTTGCCTGGCGTTTATGGCGGCAGCCTGCCGGTTCAGGCGTTCTCCGGCGGTTCCGGTTCCTACGACGATCAGGACAACGGCGGGATCGGACATGGCATCGACTGCTTGCATCGCGACATCCACTCCAAGTGCCTTCATTTCTTCGTCCAGCCGGCTGACCATGACGACGGCAGTCTGTGCGGAAGTGACGTTGTGCACGGCCCTGAAGGCAGTGCCAGAAACCAGATCGGGGTTGTCTCGGTCCAAATCAACGGGCGGGCTTATAAGCTCCGTCGCTCCGGGCCGAGTGGCTTGTTCTTCGGACAAGTACTTTGTGCCGACGATCAGGCTGGCCCGCTCCTGAACCGCTGGATCGACTTCCATCTCGTAGACGGTGATCACCAGCGGCCTCCTCCCGAGCAGGCACGGGCCCCAATAGGCCGCCTTGTTGAAACCGGTGCTGTAGGCATGGACTATGTCGGCGCTGTGGCGTGATGCCAGGCGCGACAGCGTCCAGGCGCCCTGCACCGTCGTCGCCCCGCGCACACCCAGGGAGCCGCGATCGTAGGATTCCAGCTTCACCCCGCGTGCCGCCGCGACGTCCAGAAGCGACGGCCCCACTGCGGGCACCGTGTCCTCGGGGCCGACGACTACGGATTCGAATCCATACTCCGTGGACGCCGCCGCCAGGTCGACAGCGTTGATCTGCGTGCCTCCCAGGCCGAGATGATTTACCTGAACCAGAACGCGAAGCATCACAAGTCCTCTTTCGTCTGTCCGTTAGCCGAGTCCGGGTGTTGTCCGGCGCTGCGCCGTGCACGTGCGCCCCGCCACCTGGCAACGGCCCACTCAGGCAGCAACTCCAACAGCAGCGGGCCCGTCCAGAGCGCGAAGACGACCGCTCCCGTGACGCCGCCCGCCAAAAGTCTCAAGAGCGGTTCCTGAATCGCATCCGTAACCAGGGCCGCGACCACGGCGGCAAGGATGGCCCCCGCTGCCGGACGGAGCAGGGCACGGAGTACAAACGTTGTCTCCGCCCCGGTGCTTCTCCGCATTGCCACGAGGTAGACCGGCAGCGTGACCCCAGCGATGACCGCAATGTGCGCGACTCCCACGCCGACGAGGCCTCCTGAAGTGACGCCGAGGAACAACGCCGGAAGCAACGCGACGAGGGCCAAAGCCTGAACGGTGAAGAGGATGCCTGTCCGACCTGACGAGATGATGATGTTGGCAAAAAGCAGGTTGAGGATGAATACGGCACCAAAGATGGAGAGCACTGTAAGTACGGGACCGCCGGCGACCCACTTTTCCCCGTAGATCGTGACTATGAGTTCAGTCCCGAAGGCAGCCGTGAAAGCCGCAATCGGACAGGCGACCAAAGCTACGGTCCTCACCGCGCGGAACAGCGCAGCCCGCACGTCCCCGCCATCGCGCTTGATCGTCGAAAATGCCGGGAGCACCAACGTGTTGAGCACCGTGGCTATGACTGCCGCGGACCAGTTGGAAACATTGAAGGCAAGCATGTAGATGCCCACATCCGCCGTCGACATGAACTGGCTGACGAAGACATAATCCACGTTCAGTAGAACCTGGCTGAGCAGGTTGGCCATGGCCAGCGGAATACCAAACCTGAGCAGGGGTAACAGGTACTTCGTGTCCAGCCCTGGGAAATAAATCTTGCGTAGGCAGGCTACTATCACCAGACCCGTCACTAGTTGCCCCGCAACGCGTGACCAAGCGAATGCGATTGCGCCGTCGCCCAACCAGGCCAGAACGACGAGCACTCCACTGCCCACGGCAAATGAGATGACGCTGGCCCAGAACAGCACGTCTTGGCGGAAGTCTCGCAGGATCTGTGCCCCGGGCAGCGCGAAGAATCCGATAAGCGCGACGTTGATCGCGAGAATTCGAATCGCCCCGGTCGCTTCGGCGGACCCGAGCGCAACGGCCAACTGCTCGGCGAAGACAGCCATCGCCGAGGCCAGCGCGAGGCTGAAGCACAGGGAAATCGTCGCCACGCTAGGGGCAATCTTATCGATGTCCAGATCCGTCCGCGCGATTGCGGAAGCAACGCCAAGTTCCGCCATTGACGTCAGAAATGCCTGTACGACCATGGCCAGGGCAAAAATCCCAAGTTCGTTCGGTGCAACGATGCGGGCCACTACAGCCATCACCGCGATGTTGCTGAGCCGAAGAAGGACGGTGCCCCCGGCATTCCAGAGCACTCCTCCCCTAACCCGCTGCGCGAGCCCTACCGCTCCGCTACCACTTTCCGGAGACGTGTGCTGCGAAAAATCCAACACCGGCAGCCCTGCCCCGGGCCCGCTGCTTCCCTGCGTCATGACCGGTCCATGGCCGCGAGCAACTGGCCGACAACGTACTCCTGCTGTCGTGCAGTGATATGCGGGTAGATCGGCAGGGAGAGCATCGTTGCCGCGGCTTCTTCTGCGACGGGGAATGACCCCCGGCACAACCCCAGATGCCGGTACGCGCGGCTCAGGTGCATCGGAACCGGATAGTGGATGCCGGCGCCGATTCCTGCCCCGTTCAGCGCGGCGAGCACGCGGTCCCGGTCCAGGATCCGGATGACGTAGAGGTGCCAGACGTCGAAATTGCCATCGGCCGAGCGGGGCAGCACAATGCCTGGTACGTCCTTGAGCATCTCCGAATAGCGGGCGGCGGCCTCCCGCCGTCGTTCGTTCCAGGCCGCAAGGCGCCGCAGCTTGGAGTTCAGCACCACTGCCTGGATGGTGTCCAGCCGCGAGTTCATGCCGATCGCGTCGTGTTCGTACTTGACGGAGCTGCCATGGGCGCCCAGCAGGCGGACCCGGGCAGCTATCGCGTCATCATTAGTCAGGACCGCCCCGGCATCCCCGGCCGCCCCGAGGTTCTTGCCCGGGTAAAAACTCGTGCCAGCAACGCTTCCCAGGGTGCCGGCGAACCGTCCGTGCCGGGACGCGCCCTGCGCCTGGGCCGCGTCTTCGACGATGACGGCGCCGCAGCCGAAAGCGGCAGCCTTTAGCTTTTCAACGAAGGCTGTCTGCCCGAACAGGTGTACGGCCACGATCGCCTGGGTCGCCGTGGTCACTGCTTCGCTGACCCGGGCTGGATCGATCAGCAGATAATCGGGGTCCACGTCCACGGGTACCGGGGTGGCCCCGATCCGGCTTACGGCCTCGGCTGTGGCAATGAAGGTATTGGCCGGCAGAATGACCTCGCCGCCGGGCCCGACCCCGGCCGCACGGAGGCCCAGTTCCAATGCATCGGTGCCGTTGGCGACGCCGACGCAGTGCCGGGCACCGAGGAAACCGGCGTAGGCCTGCTCGAACTCTGCGACCTCGGGACCGCCGATGAAGGAGGTCCGCGCGAAAACCTCCCGGATGCCGCTCTCGACCTCCTCGGCGATTTCCTGCTGTTGGGCACCGAGGTCAACGAGAGGTACGGACAAGGGGAAAGTTGGTGAAAGAGTCATCGTTCGCCTCCTGAAACAGCAGCTGTGTGCATGACGCGTTCAATGGCCCGCGCCGGAACGCCGGCCCAGGTTTCTCCGGCCGGAACGTCGGCCAGGACTACGGCCCCCATCCCCACGGTGGCGCCGGCACCGATGGCCGTCCGTTCCCGCACGCAGGAGTTCATGCCCAGGTAGGCGGCCCGTCCCACCCGGACACCGCCGCCCAGCGACACGCCAGCCGCGAACGTGGCGAAATCCTCCACCGCGTCGTCGTGGGTGAGGGTTACCCCGGGCATCACCACCACGTGGTTGCCGATGGTGACGTCGGCTGTCAGGGTGACATGGCCCAGCAGGATGTTGCCGTGGCCGATCCGGCACCCTTCCGGGAGCCGGACCGAGGCGTCCACCACGGTGGCGTAGCGCCGCTCCGGGAAGCCGAGTCCGGCAAGCCTGGCCACTATCCCGGCCCGCGTGTTGCCTGCGCCCACGCAGACCACCATCTTCGCGTCCGGGTAGTTGAGCGCGTGGCTGATCGGTCCCAGGATGTGCGATCCGTCCATTGTGGTGCCCGCCCTGTCGGCATCGTCGTCGAGGATTCCCACGACGTCGAACTGGCCGCTGTCGCGCACTGTGGCGAGCACTTCGCGGGCGAGCCCGCTGGCCGCGATGAGAATAAGGTCAGCCACGGGTTCCCTCACCGCCCGCCAGGCGGATGGACCGCAGTACCCGGGCTTGTTCGCCCGGCGTCAGCTGGTGGTAAACCGGCAGGATCAGGGTGTTGTCCGTCAGCCGTTCGGTGACAGAGAGGTCGGCCTGGCCGGTATCCCGTCCGGCGTAGGCGGGCTGCCGGTGCGCGGCCATGATCCCGCGGCGGGCCGAGATGCCGTCACGTGCCAGGCGCTCCAGTAGTTCCTCCCGGCTGAGGGGGAATGACGGCAGGACCTCCACCCAGAAGGACTGGAAATTGCTGGTGCCGTAGGCCGGATCACGGACCAGCCGCAGACCTCCGACGCGGTCAAGACCAGACTGGTAGCCGGCCACGATTTTGCGGCGGCGGGCCACGGCCTCCGCCAGCCGCCCCAGCTGGACCAGCCCCACGGCGGCCTGCATGTCCGTCATCCGGAAGTTGAACCCCGCTTCCAGGTACTCCTCCGCCGGTGCCAGGAGGGCGGCATGGCGGTCGTTGGCGGAGACACTCATGGCGTGTTCCCGCAGCCTTCGTGCCCGGCCGGCCCACTCGGGGTTCAACGTGGTGAGCATGCCGCCCTCACCCGTGGTCAGGATCTTGCGCGGGTGGAAGGACCACGCGGCCAACTGCGCGCCGGCCCCCACGGGCCTGCCCCGGTAGGTGGAGCCCGCCCCGCACGCCGAATCCTCGACCACCGTGATGCCGAGGGGGTCGCACAGCGCCCGGACGGGATCCAGGTCCACCGGCATTCCGCCCTGGTCCACCACGATCACAGCTTTCGTGGCCGGGGTCAGGGCTGCGGCAATGGTCCGTGCGGAAACGTTGCCGGTCTCCTCTTCGACGTCGCAAAACACAGTCCTCGCTCCCACGTAGCCGGCGGCGTTCGCGGTGGCAATGAAGGAGAAGGACGGCACCACCACGTCGTCTCCCGGACCGATCCCCGCCACTTTGAGTGCCAGGTGCAGGGCGGTGGTGCAGTTGGAAACGGCGACGGCGAACATCGCCTGTTGGGCGGCGGCGAAGGCTTCCTCGAACTGCGCCACGCGGGGACCCTGGGCCACCCAGCCGGAGGCAATCACTTCGGCGACGGCCTCAGCTTCTTCGACTCCAAGCCACGGTTTCATGACGTTGATCCGGCTCAGCGCCTGATCCTGGCTAATGGTCACCGCACGCCTCCGACCCGGGCGGCGGCAATTTCGCCGCGAAGCGGACGCCACCAGTCCACGAGTTCGCGGAGCCCGTCCTCAAGTCCGGTTTCGGCCGCGAAGCCAAGGTCAAGGCGGGCCGCAGAAGTATCCGCGAGGCGGCGGACAACGCCGTTGATGGCGCGGTCGGGTCCGTGTTCCACGTGCAGTTCGGAATTCATGGCCCGCAATAGCGCCTCGGCGAGTTGCAGGAGGCTTGTTTCTTCCCCGCTGGCCACGTTGTAGACACCCTCGCGCGCGCTGCTTCCGGCGGCCAGGATGTTGGCCCGGGCAACGTCACGGGTGTGGATGAAATCCATGGTCTGCCGTCCGTCACCAAAGATCAGCGGCGGTTGCCCGTCCGCGATGCGCTCCATCCAGCGCACCAGGACCTCTGTGTAGAGGCCGTGCACATCCATCCGCGGCCCGTAGACGTTGAAGTAGCGCAGGAGGACGTAGTCCAGGCCGGTCATCGCGCGGAAGCTGCGGGCCATTCCCTCGTTGAAGGACTTCGCCGCGCCGTAGAACGTGTCGTTGTTGTGGTGGTGGTGGCGTTCGCTGGTGGGAAATTCCTCCGCCATGCCGTAAACCGACGCGCTGGATGCCGCCACCAGCTTGCCCACACCGTGTTCGGCCGCCGCCTCGAAGACGTTGAACGTGCCGTCCACCAGCACTTCGAGGGCGAGCCGCGGCTCCTCGGCGCACTGGGTGATCCTGATGGCCGCCTGATGGAAGACGATGTCCTTGCCGCGGGTGAGGTCGTGGACGAGGTCTCGGTCGCGCAGGTCCCCTTCGACGAGTTCCACCCTGCCGGTGGCCACCGCGTCGTCCAGGTTGGCCCGGCGGCCCCGGACCAGGTTGTCCAGGACGGTTATCCGTTCAACGCCGGCGGTGACCAGGTGGTCGACAATGGTGGATCCGATAGTGCCGGCTCCGCCGGTGACCAGGACGCGCGCCCCCTGGAGCATGCTCATCGCCGTCCCTCCAACTGGGTTTCGTTGCCCGTGACGGCGACCGAGGCCCCATCACCGCTGAGGCTGCGGCTGACCGCTTCCAGAACGGAGAGCACCCGCAACCCGGAGGTACCGCTGGTCCGCGCAGGCCGGTGATGCCAGATGCTGCTGGCGAATTCCGCCACCATCTGGCCGAGGGCCTCGTGTTCCGCCAGCGCGGGCGCCCATGTGTCACCCAGCCGGTAGGAAATGGCGAATGCCTTCTTCTCCGCGGGCGAACGGTATTTCCGGTCCAGGCTGACGCCGCGGTCGTACACACTCAGCCGTTGCTGCGGATTCAGGTCATCCCAGACGAGGGTCCGCTGGGAACCACCCACCACCATCTGGCGGATCTTGGTAGGGCTGAGCCAATTCACGTGCACATGCGCCATGGCATCGTTCGGCAGCGCAAACGTCAGGTGCCCCACGCAGTCCCGTCCGGTTCCCAGTGGATCCGCTCCGTGGGCGGCCACTTCAGCGGGACGGAGGCCGCCGGGCAGGATGAAATCGATGATGGCCAGATCGTGCGGAGCCAGGTCCCAGAACACGTCAACGTCAGGCTGCACAAGCCCGAGGTTGATGCGCACCGAGTCGATGAACAAGATCTCGCCCAACGAGCCCTCCGCGATCAGTTCGCGGATCTTCAGGACGGCGGGGGTGTAACAGTACGTATGGTCGGCCATCAGGATTAGCCCGCGGTTCTCTGCTTCTTCGACCATCTCCACGCCTTTGGCCCTGCTGTCGGCCAGGGGCTTTTCCACAAGCACGTGCTTTCCCGCGCGCAACGCTGTCAGGGCGATCCCGTGGTGGGTGTGCGCCGGAGTAGCAATGGCCACCGCGTCGACGTCAACGGTGTCCAGCAGTTCGTCAATTGATTCGCAGACCGGCACGCCGCCGTGGGCTGCCGCAAGCTTGGCGGCCCGGTCGCGGTCCATGTCCACGATCGCTGCAAGTTGCCAGTCCGGGCTGGCCTTGAAATTCCGGGCTAGGTTTGGCCCCCAGTAGCCGGCACCGATCACGGCGGCCCGCAGCGGTGCCGCGGATGCCATAAGGTCAAGGTCCCGGCGGTAGGACTCCTGTGACGATTCCATATCTGTCCCCTCCACTTAATACGCGCCCGCAGGCATGCACATTGCTTTGAAGGTCCGCCACATGATGATGACGTCCCCCATGATCGACCAGTTCTCGACGTAGTAGAGATCGAGGCGCACGGCCTCATCCCAGGGCAGGTCCGAGCGTCCGTTGACCTGCCAGAGTCCGGTGATTCCGGGCTTGATGAGCAGCCGCCGGTGGGTATGCCGTTCGTAGGCCTCCACTTCGCGCTGCAGCGGTGGCCGGGGGCCCACCAGGCTCATTTCGCCGGTGAGCACGTTCCAGAACTGCGGAAGTTCATCGAGTGAGTAGCGGCGCATCCAGCGTCCGCAGCTGGTCACCCGCGGATCGTTCTGCATCTTGAACAGCACGCCCGCGCCCTCGTTGCGGGCCATCAGTGCCGCGAGTGACGCTTCCGCGTCGGTGACCATGGAACGGAACTTGATCATCCTGAACGGGCGGCCTGCTTTGCCGACGCGCTCCTGCTTGAAGAACACGGGTCCGGGGCCGTTCCGCTTGACGATGACCGCCAGGACAAGGAACAGCGGCGACAGCAGGATGAGGGCCGCGGAGGCGACCACAATGTCCAGCAGCCGCTTGAGAACATGCTTGCCGCCGCTGTACTGCGGCACGTCCACGTGCATCAGAGGCAGTCCCTCCACCGGCCGCCAGTGGATCCGCGGCCCGGCGACATTCGTGAGCGTTGAAGCGAGGACCAGTTCGGCGGAATACTCCTCCAGCCGCCACCCCAGCTCCCGGATGTACTGGTTGCCTCCCGGCACCGGTCCCGCCACGATGACGGCCTCGGCACCGTACCATCCCACGGTCCGGACAACGTCGTCGGTAGAGGACAACACTGGAACGCGGCGGCCGTCGACGTCGAGCATCATTCCCCGGCGGGCACCAGGTAGCGACACCCCAAGGATTTCGTATGCTGCACCGGTCTTCTTGGCGATCCGGCCGAGAACGTAGCGCACATCTTCGGGCTGTCCAATGACCATCGCCCTTACCAGGAACTGACCATCGGACTGTTTCCGGTTGTACCAGCGGCGGGCGAACCAGCGGTTCCCCACCAGGGCCAGGAGCCCCAACGGAAACGATGCGACGTAAAAGGCCCAGGCCGGTTCCAGCCGGAATACCACCAGGAACACGGCCAGCAGGCCAAACACCCGGGTGGTTGCAACGGCGACGCGTTTGTATTCGCTTGCACCGACTCCGAGCACCTTGGGATCCCTGGTCCGGTAAAAGCGGAGGGCGCCGGTCCATAACACCACGAGGCCTGCGGCCAGGACGGCGCCCACCGCATTGTCGCCGCTTTCGGAAAAAGAGTGCCCGCCGTCAAACCGGATCACGTATCCGATCAGCACCGAAAAAACGACTACCAGGGTGTCGGTCAGGCGGAGGAAGCGGGCAAGGAAGCGCGCCCATTCTCGGCCGGAGAGCCGGCGCCCGGGCAGCTGCCCTTCGGTGCCTCCAAGGGAATGCCCGACGGCGGCCCGTGGCGGGCCGGCGACCGTCCCGGAACTCACTCCGGGACTAGTGAACTTCAGCACGAACGGGCTTGTTTTACCCAGTTGGCTCATTTCAGCCCCCGCATACTGAGGGCTGACCACAGCGATATGCCTGCAGACGAGGTCGCCATTTGCCTATCCCCCCGACGTTGGTAGGCGGCACCGGTTGATGCCTTCCCCAATACAAGCCGTGGGCGCCTGTCCCCGTCACGAGGGCAACCTACCCGGCTTTCTATGCAGCGGTCCGGTACTTTATGCGGGTGCTACTCGGACGTCTGGATGACCGTTAGGTAGGCAGGCGGAAATTACGCGCCGGCCTTAAGGCCCAGGACACCCGGGACTACCTGCACGGCGCCGTCAACCAAGCTGCAACCGGAACCTCCCGGCCGCAGCTTGCGGGCCGGGCAAGTACTCCAAAAATCCGCGCCATTCCAAGGATGTTGGCGATCGTGACGCGGTCGCAACGCCATTGAAACAGGGCCGGGCCATGATGTGAGTATGAAGCGCAAGGCACAGTCCACCGAAGCGGCCGACCTGAGCTGCGAAGTTTGCGGGCAAATGCCGGAACCGACAAAAGCACGGCTGACCCTCGCGAATATCGCCGTCATGCTGCCCATTGAGCTCCTGGTGCACGCTGCGGTGGTGGAAACCCACCTCCCCTACGTGGCCAAGGTCCTGGTCCTTACCCTGACGGCAACAGTGCTGGTGATCTGGGTGGCTGAGCCTTCCGCAGCCCGGATGCTGAGGAGTTGGCTGCACGCTCCCGCCCTGCGGCACCGGAAACGGCTGAATACCGCCCCTGCCCTCTGGCGGGCACGCACAGTGCTGCGCGACCAGCCCGGGTCGCTCCAGAAAGTCACGCAGGCCCTGGCGCGGCTGGACACGAACATCCTCAGCATCCACATCCATCCGGTAGCGGGCGGCGTACTCGACGAGTTCGTCCTCTCCGCGCCCGGGAACCTTGGCGAACGTGAACTCCTGGACGCCCTGCGTGACGGCGGCGGCAGGCATCCGCACGTCTGGCCCACCACGGCCCTGGCCATGGCGGACGGCCAGACCAGGGCACTCAGCCTCGCCGCCCGGATTGCGGGCAACCCGGATGAGCTTCCGCTGGCCGTTGCCGAGCTGCTTTCCGCCAGGCTTGTCCCCGTCGCTGCTGAGGGGCGCCAGGAACTCCTGGCCACCGCTGACGCCGGGACGGTGCTGAAGATCCCGACGGCGTGGCACGGGCCCGCCACCTTCTACCGGCCCGGCGAACCGTTCACTCCGGCGGAATCAGCGCGGGCACACCGGCTGGCGGAGCTCGCGGAAATTCTGGCGCACAGCGACAGCCGGTAGTCACAATCGGTAAATAGGCCGTCCGGCGGGCACTGCGCAAAAAACCCTTGACAGTGGCACGGGTCACTTCTATCTTTGTTTTTGGGATCCCAAAACGGGATCCCAAAAGTGACCATCTTCCCGGAGCCTGTCGCCATGAAGGCGTACCCAGATCCAGGCCGGGACAGTAAGGCCTCCGCCGGATCCGGCCGCGGCCAGCCACAACACCAGAGTCTTTCCCCTGCCCGCAATCTTCCCCGTGAAGGAGAAGCTGTGTCTCTTCCAAGTACCGAAACTTCCAGCACCGATCCAGCCGCAGTTCAATCCCCTGAGAGCCAAACCGGCAAGGACGGCGTGCAACGGCGCACCAACGTCCGCTGGAAACTCTTCCTGCTGCTCCTCGTCCTGGTCGCCGTCAATTACATCGACCGCGGCTCCATCTCGGTGGCGCTCCCCATCATCCAAAGAGAATTCAACCTCGCTCCCGAACTCGTGGGCCTGCTGCTCTCGGCCTTTTTTTGGACCTATGCCCTGATGCAGATCCCGGTCGGTCTGCTGATCGACAAGTTCGGCCCGCGCAAGGTCATGACCGCTTCCTGCGTGGGCTGGGGCGCCGCAACGGCCGCTTCGGGCATGGCCGGCGGCTTCCTCAGCATGTTCATCGCCCGGCTCGGCATCGGCGTCACCGAAGCCGGCGTCATGCCGGCCGGCGGCAAGCTCAACGCGATCTGGATGCACAAGTCGGAACGCGGCCGCGGCGCCACGATCCTGGACGCCGGCGCTCCGCTCGGCGCCGGGCTCGGCGGCATCCTCATCGCGGGCCTCATTGCCGCGACCGGCAGCTGGCGCAGTTCATTCGTCATCGCCGGTGCCGCCACTGTCCTGATGGGCCTGGCCGTCTGGTGGTACGTCCGGGACAACCCGCGCCAGCACCGTGGAGTCAACGCCGCAGAGGCCGAATACATCGAGGCCTCCCACGCGGCCGAGGACGCCGAGGCCGAGCTGGACGGCAGCAAGGGCAAGCGTGCCCTGCTGCCCTACCTGAAATTCCGTTCCTTCTGGGCCATGTGCTTCGGCTGGCTGGGCTTCAACGGCGTGTTCTACGGCCTGCTCACCTGGGGCCCGCTGTACCTCGCCCAGGCCAAGGGCTTCGACCTGAAGACCATCGGCTGGTCCACGTTCGTGATCTTCGGGGCAGGCTTCGTCGGTGAGATCCTGGGCGGCACCATCGCCGACAAGTGGCGGGCAGCCGGGGCCTCGGCAAACCGCGTCATGCGCACACTGCTGGGAACATCCAGCGTCGTTGTGGTGGGCGGCCTCGTCGGGGTGACCGTCGTGGCAGACCCGACCACCGCCGTCGTGCTCCTCTCCGTGGTGATGTTCTTCCTCCGCTGGGTCGGCCTGTTCTGGAGCATTCCCTCCATCCTGGGCGGCCGGACCAACGCCGGCGTCCTGGGCGGGGCGATGAACTTCAGCGGCAACATCTCCGGCTTCGTCACCCCCATCGCGGTCGGGCTGATCGTCGGTGCCACCGGCTCCTACACCTGGGCGCTGCTGTACTTCGTCGGGTCCGCGATCATCATGGGCGTGTCCGTCCTGGTGCTGGACTACAACAAACGCCTCCCTGTCTAAGCTGGCGGCCCTAAGCTAGGCACCGCAGCACCCCTCCCGGCGCCGGGAGCGCACCACCCGTCAAGAGACCCGAATGGAGCACCATGCTTACCGCAGAAGAAACCCAGGACAAGGAACGCCCCCTCCGCGAGACTGTCCGGGACACGCTCCGCAGCAGGATCTTCGAAGGGCACTACGCTCCCGGCACCCGGCTGGTGGAACGCGACCTGGCAGCAGAGTTCAACGTCTCCCGGCTGCCTGTCCGGGAGGCGTTGCGGATGCTGCGCCAGGAAGGGCTCCTAAGCGACCGGGGTGCGCGCGGCGCCGAGGTCAGCTCGCTCAGCCCCAAGGATGTGGAGGACCTCTTCGATGTCCGCCAGTCGCTGGAGGTGCTTGCCTGCCGGCTTGCTGCCGTCCGGGCCACCGGCGAGGACCTTGAATACCTTGCCGGGCTGCTGGACGAGGCCGAACGCTGCCTCGCCAAGGGCGCCGTCATGGAGGCCCACCGCGCCAACAGCGAATTCCACGACGCCATCACCCGGATCGCGGACAACGGCTTCCTCAAGTCCGCACTGGAACCCCTGCAGGGCCGCATGCACTGGCTGTTCCGGCACGTGAGCGACCTGCCCGAACTGATCCGGGAGCACCGGGAACTCTACGCCGCCATCGCCAGCGGCGACCCGGACCGCGCCGCGGCGCAGTCGGCGTCGCACATCGGCAAATACCGCGAACAGTTCCCCGACGACTTCCAGAAAACCGAACCCGCCCTTCACCGGAAGAAAAAATGAAACTCCTCGTCATCAACCCCAATATCAGCGACGACGTCACGGCGCTGATCGAATCGGAGGCCCTGCGCTCCGCCTCGCCGGGCACCGAACTGGTGGTCCGCACCGCGGCCCAAGGTGTCGAATACATCGAAACCCGCTTCGAGTCCCTGATCGCCGCCGGCGCGGTGGCCGAGGTGATCGCCGAATACACCGCGGGAACCGCCAACGACGGCCCGTCTGTCGGCGCCGACCCCGCGGACCGCATCGACGCGGCACCCGTCGATGCCGTCGTCGTCGCGGCCTTCGGTGATCCGGGCATGCCCGCCCTGAAGGAGCTCACGGACGTTCCCGTCATCGGGATCACCGAAGCCGCGCTGTGCGCCGCAGCCCTGCAGGGGCACCGCTTCTCCATCATCGCCATCTCCGACCGGATCCGGCCCTGGTACCTGGACTGTGTGGAGCGCTTCGGCCTCGGCGGCCGGCTGGCCTCCATCCGCTCCATCAACGATTCGCTCAACGGCATCGCCTCCGTGCAGCAGGACTTCAAGGAAACGCTGCTGGCACTCAGCCGGCAGGCCGTCGCCGAGGACGGGGCCGACGTCGTCATCCTCGCCGGCGCGCCCCTCGCCGGGCTGGCCCGCGAACTTAGCGGCCAGATCCCGGTTCCGGTGGTGGACGGCATCTCCGCCGGCATCCGCATGGCGGAGGCCGTCGTCGGACTTCAATCCGGCCCGCACCGCGCGGGAGCCTTCGCGCCGCCGCCGGTCAAGGCCCGCAAGGGACTCTCCGAAAACCTCGACGCCGCCCTGGCAGCCGCGCAGTCAGCACAGTCAGCACGCACCGCTTCAAAGAACTAGGAGGACAAAGATGTCCCGCATTCCCGAACTCGTCATCGCCCACGGCACCGTGGTCAACAGCTTCGGCCGCCGGAACGCCCACGTGGTGGTCCGCGACGGCCGCATAGAACAGCTCATCGATGCCGCGGAACCCGTCCCCGCCGCTAACCGCACCATCGACGCCACCGGACAGCTGCTGATTCCGGGCGGCGTGGACGGCCACTGCCACGTGGCCCAGGTGACCGGACGCTTCCGCACCCTGGACGACTACCGCACCACCTCCACCGCGGCACTGTGGGGCGGCACCACCACCATCATCGACTTCGGCATTCCCCGCGACGCGCAGGAAACCCCGCTGGCGGCCGTCCTGCACAAGAAGGAACTGGCGCTGGAATCCCGCTGCGACGTCGCCCTCCACGGCTCCGTGGTCAGCTGGGACGAGACCGTGCCCTGGCAGTTGGAGCAGCTCGCCGCCGAGGGGGTGCGTTCAGTAAAGATGTACACCACCAACCGCGGCACCACCATGGCGGACGGCGACACCATCCTGAAAGTGATGCGAGAGATGGTCCGGCTGGACGGCCTCACCTACATCCACGCCGAACACGACCCCATCATCAGCGACTGCACCCGGCAGCACGCCGACGACGGCAGGATCGGCATCGAACACCTGCACCGGACCCGCCCCGAGCTCGCCGAGGAAATCTCGGTCAAGGAAACCCTGGCCATGGCCGAGTACACCAAGGCACCGGTGTACTTCGTGCACCAATCCACGCCGGGCGCCGTCGACCTGGTCACCGAGGCACGGGCCCGCGGCCAGGAAGCCTTCTCCGAGACGTGCCCGCACTACCTCACGCTCGATGACACGGTGTATGGCTCCGCTTTCCCCGAATGGTACGCCTGCTGCCCGCCCATGCGCAGCCCCGAAACCGTCGCCGCGCTCAAGGAGCGGCTGGCCGACGGCGCCATCCACACGGTTTCCTCGGACCACTCCTGCTACGACCTCTCGCAGAAGCGCGAGCGCACCGATGACATCCGCGCCATGCCGCACGGCCTGCCTGGCGTCGAAACCCGGATGCCCGTCACCTTTACGGCCATGGCGTCCGCGGGCTCGTCGGTGGAGGACTTTGTGGAGGTCTTCGCCGCCGGCCCCGCCCGCATCAACGCAGTCCCCGGCAAGGGAACCATCGCCGAGGGCTTCGACGCCGACCTGGTGATCTTCGATCCTGCCGAGGAACGGACGGTGGACGGCGGTGCGCTGCACATGGGCACTGATTTCTCACCGTTCGACGGCCGCACGCTGACCGGCTGGCCCGCCGTCGTGGTTTCCGCGGGAAGGGTGGTGCTCGACGGCGCCGGCTTCCATGACCCCGGAGCCGTGGGACGTTTCGTGGCCCGGAACGGCTTCCGCGAACACCTCTCGTCCACCACGGCGTCCGCCGCCACTCCGGCCACCCTCTCCGCAGCTAAGTAGGAGCAGCCATGCCTTCCGAAGCACGTAAGACCCGCATCGGCATGATCGTGCCGTCCTCCAACACCTGCCTGGAGCCGCAGAGCTACCGCATCCTGGGCGGCCGGGACGACGTCACCATCCACTTCACCAGGATCCCCGTTACCCGCATCGCGCTGGACGATTCCTCGGACAGGCAGTTCGACCCCGCTGTCATGAGGGCCGCCGCCGAGCTGCTGGCGACGGCGGACGTGGACGTCATCGCCTGGAACGGCACGTCAGGCTCCTGGCTCGGCGCCGACCACGACCGCGAACTGGTCGGTGAGATCGTCGACGCGACGGGCATCCCGGCCACAACGTCCACGCTCGCCTACCTGGCGGCTTTCGAATCCTTCGGCACGGAGCGGATCGGGCTCTTCACGCCCTACACGGCGGACGTCAACCACGCCATCATGGCCTCCTACGAGCGGGACGGCATCAAGACCATCGGCCATCGGGCCCTCGGGCTGAGCGACAACGAGTCGTTTGCCCGGGTCACGGAGGACGAGATGCGGCCGGGGTCTCTGGAGCTCGCGGCGGCACGGCCGGACGCCCTGATCTACCTTTGCACCAACCTGTACGGCGCCAACATCGCAGCGGAAATGGAGGCAGAAACCGGCGTACCGGTGCTGGACTCCGTGGCCGTGACCCTGTGGCAAAGCCTCAAACTTGCCGGGTCCCCCTTGCTCGCACCGAGGTGGGGCAGGCTGCTCACGGACTGATCCAGCCCAGGCAAGAACCGACGGCGGCCCACTGGGAGCGGGCCGCCGTCGAACCCTCTTGAGTCTGCTGCGCGCTGCCGTCTAGGCGGCAGCGGGCGCGTTCATCCTGACCGTCAGTGCGCCGGGAAGCATGGTCATGCGGACGTGCTTGCCGTCTCCTTCATGGTCGCCGTCGAGCTGGTAATCATCGGCGTGTTCAAGGGTGATCTCCACGTCCTTGCCCTGGAAGTACTCCACGGACGTGTCCTTGCCTTTGCCCTTGCCGATCATGCCGGCCACAACGGAGAACCAGCCGAGCTTGCCCCGGGGCGCCAGGACCACGACATCCAGCAGGCCGTCATCCACCTTCGCGTCGGGGAAGATTTCCAGTCCGCCCTGAACCTTGCCGCAGTTCCCCACCATGACGCTGCGGACCCGGCGATGGACCACTGATTTGCCGTCGATGACAATGCTCGCCTTCACCGGTTTGCCGGGAAGGTTCCTGATGCCCGCATCAACGTAGGCCAGCCAGCCCACCTTGTCCTTCAGGTCCTCATTCGTGTCCGCCATGATGGTGGCGTCGTAACCCACGCCAGCCATCACCAGGAAGTGCTGCTCCTTGTCCGGATCGCTCCGGACGGCACGGACCACGTCGATCTTGCGGTCCTCGCCCGTCAGGGCACCGGCCATGGCGCCTTCAATATCGGTGACGTCCATGCCGAGGTTGCGGGCCAGCAGGTTTCCCGTGCCCAGCGGCAGCAGCCCCATGGGCGTGGAAGTGCCGGAGAGGACCTCTGCCACGCACCGAACGGTGCCGTCGCCGCCGGCGGCAATCACGACGTCGGCCCCGCGGCTCAGCGCTTCCTTCGCCTGTCCGACGCCGGGGTCCTCCTTGCTGGTTTCGATCCACATGGGCTCATCCCAGCCCGCATCTGCACAGTGCTTGGCCATCATGCCGCGAATATCGAAGTCCACCGGTTTGGCCGGATTGATGATCACGGCGGCGCGCTTGGGACCGGTGCCGGCCTGCGGCGCGGCGCTGCCTTCCGGAGTGTTCGTGTTCTCCGGCTCATTATTGTGCTGGGTCATGGCATCCTTCACGGGCAAATGGTCGGGGGTTCTCACTAAACTGAAGCGTAACTGAAAACAGGGTCTTACTGCCTTGCCGCAACGCGGACCTGACGCCTAGGCTCAGCACCATGAACACCTCTGGGCCGGGGCCGGAAATAACAGAACTCACCGTCCGTGAATGCTGGCGGCACCTTCGCTCCGCGTCAGTGGGACGGCTGGCCGTCATCAGCCATGCTGCCCCGGAGATCTTTCCGGTGAACTACCTGCCGGACGAGGGCACCATAATTTTCCGGACCGGTCCCGGGACGAAGCTCGACGCTGTGCTCGCCGGGGAGCCGGTGGTTCTTGAAGCCGACGGGCTGAACGTCTACGGGACCATCGCGTGGAGCGTGGTGGTCAAGGGGGTCGCCGAGGCCGTGCAGCCGGGCGAGGACGCTCCTGACGAGACTCCGTCGCCGTGGCAGGAGGGTGCCAAGGACATCCTGGTCCGGATCACGCCCAGCGAACTGACCGGGCGCCGGTTTGTCATCGGTCCGCCCACCAAATGGTGGCCGCCCCTGGAGCCGATCACGCCGGGGAAGAAGGAATGAGCCACACGGGCTAGTGCTTGGCTGAAAGGTCCGCGGAAATCAGCCGGGCCGTCTCCACAGTTTCCTTCCGCACCATCTCCAGGTAGGCCTTGGGATCCGGTTTGGCGGCCACCGACTGGGCCTGCAGCGACACGTTGATCGCCGCCACCACCTTCGTCGGGCCGTGGTACACCGGCGCCGCTATGGACATTAGGCCAAGTTCGAGTTCCTGGTCCAGCAGGCACCAGCCCTGCGCGCGGACCGCGTCCAGGGCAGCCACAAGGTCTTTCGTGGTGCCGCTGGCCCGGGGAGTGAGCGGCCTGATCTCAGCCTCCGCGAGGTACTGCTTCAATGCGGCCGGCGGCAGCGCCGCGAGCAGCACGCGGCCCATGGAGGTGGCGTAGGCCGGGAAGCGGGTTCCCACCGTGATGCCCACGTTCATGATCCGCCGGGTGGTGACACGCGCGATGTAGGCGATGTCCTTGCCGTCCAGGACAGCGGCCGACGTCGACTCCCCCAGCCGCAGCGAAAGCTCCTCAAGGTGCGGCTGGGCAAGCTGGGGCAGCGACAGCCCGGACAGGTAGGCGTAGCCGAGCTGCAGCACCTGCGCGGTGAGGGCGAACGTCTTCCCGTCCGTGCGCACGTACCCCAGTTCCACGAGGGTGTGCAGGAAGCGGCGTGCAGTGGCCCGGGTCAGGTCCGTCCGTGCAGCAACTTCGGTGAGCGTCATCACCGGGTGGTCGGTGTCGAAAGCGCGGATCACCGCCAGCCCGCGGGCCAGCGATTGAACGTATTGGTCACTGGCCTGGGGCGCAGAGGAAGGCCTGGGCGCGGTCTCGGCTGCTGCGTCGGTCATGGTTACCAATCCTATTAGCCGCCTCCTATTAGCCGCCGTCGTCTCCCCTGAGCGCGAACCGGCAGCTAATGACTCCAAATCGGGGATTTGGCGTCATCTTCTGCCGGTTCGCGCTGCGGTGAGGTTAGCGTTCGACGGCGGGGGCTGCCGTGAGGGGGACGGGCACCAGGGCCTGGAGCTCCTCGAGGGTGCAGCCGAACGTTTCGCGGACCTGGACGCCGTCCGGGCCCGTGAGGAACACGGCCTTGTCCGTGTACACGCGGGTCACGCAGCCCACGCCGGTGAGCGGGTAGGTGCAGGCCTCCACGATCTTGGACGCACCGTCGCGGGTCAGCAGCGTCATCATCACAAAGACGTCCTTGGCCCCGGTGGCAAGGTCCATGGCGCCGCCCACCGCGGGGATGGCGTCCGGCGCGCCGGTGTGCCAGTTGGCGAGGTCACCGGTGGCTGAGACCTGGAACGCGCCGAGGACGCAGATGTCCAGGTGGCCGCCGCGCATGATCGCGAACGAGTCGGCGTGGTGGAAGTAGGACGCCCCCGGCAGCTCGGTCACGGGGATCTTGCCGGCGTTGATGAGGTCTTCATCAATCTCATCGCCCTTGGCTTCCGGGCCCATGCCCAGCATCCCGTTCTCGGTGTGGAGCGTGATGTTCTGCTCCGGTTCGAGGTAGTTGGAGACCAATGTGGGCTGGCCGATACCGAGGTTCACGAAAGAGCCGGGCTTGATGTCCTTCGCCACCAGCCGGGCGAGGTCGTCGCGGCCCAGGGGCTGGTCGCTGCTCTGGATCGAGCCGGTCTCGCGGCTTGTCTGTGCGCTCATGTCAGGCCACCTTCACAATGCTGTTGACGTAGATGCCAGGGGTCACGACGTTCTCCGGGTCGAGTCCGCCGGTGGGCACAATCTCGGAGACCTGGACAATGGTGTGCTTCGCGGCGGCGGCCATGATCGGGCCGAAGTTCCGGGCGGTCTTGCGGTACACCAGGTTTCCGACGCCGTCCGCCTTGAGCGCCTTGATGAGCGCCACGTCGGCGTGGATGGGGGTCTCGAAGACCTGGCCGCGGCCGTCAAGGATGCGGGTTTCCTTGCCCTCGGCCAGCATGGTTCCGTAGCCGGTGGGCGTGAAGAAGCCGCCGATGCCGGCGCCGGCGGCCCGGATGCGCTCGGCCAGGTTGCCCTGCGGGACGAGTTCCAGTTCGATCTCGCCGGCCTTGTACTTGGCATCGAAGTGCCAGGAGTCGGACTGCCGCGGGAAGGAGCAGATCATCTTCTTCACCCGGCCTTCCTTGATGAGCAGGGCGAGGCCCTGGTCGCCCTGGCCGGCATTGTTGTTCACCACGGTAAGCTCGCGGGCGCCGCAGTCCAGCAGCGCGTCGATCAGTTCGAACGGCTGGCCCGCGTTGCCGAAGCCGCCGATCATCACGGTGGACCCGTCCTTGATGCCGGCGACGGCCTCGCCGACAGTGTCAATAAAATTCAGCATGTTGTTAGCCCTTAGTTCCCGTGGTGACGTTTTCGAGGACGACGGCGAGGCCCTGGCCGACGCCGATGCAGATCGCGGCGACGCCCCAGCGTTCCCCCGAGGCCTGCAGGGACCGGGCCAGGGTGCCCAGGATGCGTCCGCCGGAAGCACCCAGCGGGTGGCCCATCGCGATCGCGCCGCCGTGCCGGTTCACTATTGCGTGGTCGATGCCCCACGCGTTGACGCAGGCCAGGGACTGCGCGGCGAACGCTTCGTTCAGTTCGACGGCACCTACCTGGTCCCAGCCGATGCCCGCCTTCGCGAGGGCCTTGTTCGCTGCCTCTACCGGCGCGTAGCCGAAGTACTGCGGATCGTTCGCGTGCGCACCGCGGCCGGCGATCCGGGCCAGCGGTTCCATGCCCAGGAGCCCGGCGGCGTTCTCCGACCCGATCCAGGCCGCGGATGCACCGTCCGAGAGCGGGGACGCGTTGCCGGCGGTGACCGTGCCGTTCTCGGCTCGGAACACGGTCTTCAACCCCGCGAGCTTCTCCGCCGAGGACCCGGCACGGATGCCCTCGTCACGGACCAGGTCCGTGCCCGGCACCGGGGCAACGAGGTTGTCATAGAACCCCTCGTCCCACGCCGCGGCGGCCAGGTTGTGGGAGTTCGCGGAGAACTCGTCCTGCTGCTCGCGGGTGACGCCGTACTTTTCAGCCAGACGCTCGGTGGCCTCGCCCAGGGAAATAGTCCAGTCCTTCGGCATCGCCTTGTTCACCAGCCGCCAGCCCAGGGTGGTCGAGGCCAGGTTCAGGTCGCCGGCCGGGTACGGCTTCTCGGTCTTCGGCAGAACCCACGGGGCACGGGACATCGACTCGGCGCCGCCGATCAGCATCAACTCCGCGTCCCCGGCATTGACCTGGCGGGAGGCGATGATCGCCGCGTCCAGGGAGGAGCCGCAGAGCCGGTTCACCGTGGTCCCCGGGATCGACACGGGCAGCCCGGCCAGCAAGGTGCCCATCCGGGCGACGTTACGGTTCTCCTCTCCGGCGCCGTTGGCGTTGCCGAAGACAACCTCGTCGATCCGCTCGACGTCGAGCTTTGGAGCGCGTTTGACGATCTCACCGATCACGTGGGCGGCAAGGTCGTCGGGACGGACGGCAGCGAGGCCGGAGCCGAACTTCCCGAAGGGCGTGCGCACGGCATCGTACACAAAAGCTTGATTCATAACTATTCCTCTAATTCCGTCTGATAGTCCCGACTGGGTCGCAGTTAATGTCGATATGAGGGCTCAAAACGACACCTGTTGCTGCCTAGTTGGGCGGGGCGGCAGCGTCCATGTCTCTAAAGACCTGTTGCGCTGTCTTGAAGGCGGTGTTGGCGGAGGGAACTCCGCAGTAAATGGCGGTCTGCAGCAGGATTTCCTTGATCTCGTCCCTGCTCAGGCCGTTGGTGATGGCTGCGCGGATGTGCATCGCCAGTTCTTCCCAGTGCCCGTGCGCCACCATGGCAGTGATCGTGACGGCGGAGCGCATCTGCCGGGTCAGGCCCGGCCGGGTCCAGATGCCACCCCACGCGATGCGGGTGATCATGTCCTGGAAGTCTTCGGTGAAGGAGTCCTTGTTGGCGTTGGCGCGGTCAACGTGCGCGGCGCCCAGCACCTCGCGGCGAACCACCATGCCGCCGTCGTAGATGTCCTGGCTGGTGGCACCCGGCTGGACGACCCCGTGCCGTTCCGGGCCGGCGGGCGCCCCGCCGGGGGTCTCGGGGCCGGTCACTTGGCCGCTCCGCTGGTTTCACTCCAGGTGATGAGGCTCCGCAGAAGTTCGGCAACATGGGCGGGCGCCTCGAACGGAGCCAGATGTGCCACTCCCTCCAGTGTCACGGCGTTTGCGGTGCCGCCGCCGGCGGTGATTCCTTCGACGATCTCCTTGGCAAACGACGGCGGCGCAACCGCGTCCTCCACGCCGGCCACAGCCTGCGTGGGAACACGGATGCTGCCCAGCTCGGCGCGGACGTCGAAGCCGGCAAGGGCTTCGCAGCAGAAGGCATAGCTGAAACGGTCGGCATCGCGCAGGGAGTGCAGGAGCCGGCCGCTGAGCTCCGGTTCGCGATCCATGAAGCCGGGCGCGAACCAGCGCTCGGCTGAACCCTGGATCATCACGGGCGTGCCCTGGGTGCGGACGGTCTCCGCGCGCTCCAGCCAGCCTTCGGGCGTGCCGATCTTGGCACCGGTGCACTGCACCGACAGGCTCTTGAGGCGTTCGCCGTGCTTGATTCCCAGCTGCAGGCCGATGGCACCGCCGAGGGACACGCCGGCGTAATGGAACCTCTCGCCCGGGGCAATCGAGTCAACAAGGTCGACGACGGCGTCAGCCAGTTCGGCGACGTCGAACGTTTCCTTCGCAGCCGGTGACACGCCGTGGCCGGGCAGGTCCCAGGCGACGACGTCGTGGTCGGTGCCGAGGAGCGCGCCAGCCTGGCTCCACAGCAGTGAGGACGTCCCCAGCGACGGGCCCACCACCAGCAAGGGCTTGTCCCCCAGCGGGCGCTGGGGCGAGAGCAGTACTGCCTTGACTGTTGGTCTAGCCACGGGGGTCTCCGTTCAGGTCTGTTTCGGTAGTGGTTCCGGCGGGAATGGGCCGGCCTGCGTCAGCCGGTGGTTCACCGCTGCCGGCAAAGTCGGGGAAAGCGGCCAGGATGCGGCGGGAAATTTCGCCGGCCTGGCCCAGGTAGCTGGCGGGATCCAGGAGTTCTTCCAGCTGTTCGTCGGACAGGGCGCTGGCCGGGGCGGCCTCCCGCAGCAGTCGGCGGTATGTTCCGGACTGCTCGGCGGGCGGGGCCTGGAGCGTCCGGTCCACCACGTCCTGGAGCTGTTGCTTGCCGGTGCGGCCGTCCCGTTCTTCGAGCAGCGGCGCCACGGCGGCGGATACTCCCTCGCTGAGCAGCAGCGGCCCGGACAGTTCGAGGTTGCGGCGCATGGCATCCGGGAAGACCTGAAGGCCCTCCGCGAGTTCCCGCAGGTGCCCGGCGGCGCCGAGTGCCAGCCGAAGGAGCTGGCGGAAGGCCGGCCATTCGCTGTGCCAGGCGCCGTCGGGACGTTCATCGTTGAAATTGGCCGCTGCCAGGTGCAGCTGCGCGGCCTGGCCGGGTGCCTGCAGCGCGGCGCTGCGAACCAGCACGGACAGCACGGGGTTCTGCTTCTGCGGCATGGCCGAGGACACTCCGCGACCGGCGGCCCGGGGTTCGGCGAGCTCTCCCACCTCCGGCCGGCTGAGGAACAGCACGTCGCCGGCGATCTTGCCCAGCGCGTCCGTCACCGCTGCCAGGGCATCGCCCAGCGATGTCACAGCCAGCCGGTTGGTGTGCCACGGACCCGGTGCCACCGCAAGGCCAAGGTGCGCGGCCAGGTTGCCCGACAGGTCGAAGGGCGTATCCACCGATCCCTTGGTGAGCACCGTCCCGGCCGCAAGCGTTCCCGCGGCGCCGCCCGTCTGCAGCGGCAGCTCCACCGCCTCGAGGCGCCGGACAGCGGCGGCCAGTCCGTGGAACCACTGCGCCGCCTTGAGCCCGAACGTAAACGGCAGCGAGTGCTGCGTCAGGCTCCTGCCCACGCACAGCGTGTCCGCATGCTGCTCCGCAAAGACCGCCAGCGCCGTCGTGATTGCACGAACGTCAGTCATGAGTGCGGTCACGGCGTTCCTGGCCAGCAGCATCAGCGCCGAGTCCAGCACATCCTGGCTGGTCAGCGAGGCGTGCACCGCACGCAGTGCTCCAACGCTCTCCGTGTCCAGTGCCTTGACCTCCGCGCGGAGGTCAGCCAGCAGCGGGATGACCGGATTGGCCCCACCCTGCGCGCGGACGGCGATGCCGGCCACGTCATAGCGGTCCACGTCCGCGGCGGCATCCACGACGGCGGCAGAGCCGGCTGGCGCGAGGCCGGCCTTCTCCAGTACCGAGGCCCAGCCGGCCTCGACGGCGAGGATCGCCGCAAGGACCGCACGGTCCCCCGTCAGCACCGCCACCGAGGGCGACGCCGACACGGGGCTAAGGAGTCCGACGTCGCCATCCGACAGGTGGGAAGCAGTCACTGCGCGGCGCCCCCGGCAGCCGCACCCTCGAAGTCGAGGAACACGGTTTCACCCTCGCCCTGCAGCCGGATATCCCAGGTGAGTCCGCCATCGGCGTCGCGGCGCGCAATCAGCGTGCTGCGGCGTTCGGGATCCAGGGAGGACAGCAGCGGATCGGCCGCCAAAGCTTCCTCGTTCTCCGGCAGGTACACCCGGGTGAAGAGCCGGTTCATCAGGCCGCGGGCAAACACGGCCACGGAAATAAACGGAGCCGCCGCTGGTTTTCCGGGAACCGGCTCGGTGGGGCCGGGATTGACCGTGGTGAAGGTGTACACGCCGGTGTTGCCCACCGCGCTCCGGCCGAAGCCGGTGAACGTGTAGCCGTCGCGGACCAGCGAACCGGTCCGGTGTACGACGTTGCCTTCGGAGTCCGGCTGCCAGATTTCCAGGATCGCGTCCGGGATGGGGTGGCCGGCGCCGTCGTACACCGTGCCCTGCAGCCGGATGGAGCCCGGCGAACCAGGAGCCAGCAGTTCACGGTCCTTCTCGTACGGGAGGGCGTAGCCGTAGAAGGGGCCTACGGTCTGGCCGGGGGTGGGGGTCAGCTTCGTGGGGTTGCTCATCCGACTACTCCTCGCCTTCTGTGCCAAATGCTTCGTTTTCGGTCCAGGTTCGCTTGGAGCCCGTCAGGACAATGTCCCACTTGTAGCCGATCGCCCACTCAGGCTGGGTGAGGTCGTGGTCGTAGGTGGCCACCAGGCGGTCCCGGGCATCCTGGTCAACGATGGACTGGTAGATGGGGTCCAGCGGGAAGAGCTGGTCACCGGGGAAGTACATCTGAGTGACGATGCGCTGGGTGAACTCCTGCCCGAAGAGCGAGAAGTGGATGTGCGCCGGCCGCCAGGCATTGAGGTGGTTCTTCCACGGGTACGCGCCGGGCTTGATGGTGGTGAAGCTGTAGGAGCCGTCGGCACCGGTGATGCAGCGGCCCACGCCGGTGAAGTTGGGATCCAGCGGGGCGGGGTGCTGGTCCCGTTTGTGGATGTAGCGGCCGGCGGAGTTGGCCTGCCAGATCTCCACGAGCTGTCCCGCTACGGGACGGCCGTCGCCGTCGAGCACACGGCCGGACACAAGGATGCGTTCACCCAGGGGTTCCCCGTTGTGCTGGATGGTCAGGTCCGATTCCAGCGCGTGAACGTCCATGTGCCCGAAGGCCGGTGAGAACAGTTCGATGGTTTCCGGGTCCGCGTGGTGCAGGTCCTTGGTCGGGTGGCGCAGGACGCTGCTGCGGTACGGTGCGTAGTCCAGCCGGGGCTGGATTTCCGCCTTGGCTCCGTTCTTGAGCGCCTCCGCATATGCTTCGCCGATCGACTTCATTTCTGCGCTGAGGTCCGCCTGCGATTCCACAGCGGCGTCAAGCGGCGCATAGGTCTTCGGTGCGGCTCCGGTTCCGGCCTCGGGCGCCGCGTCCGACACGTCTTCGGTGATCGGGTCGGCATTGAAAATTTCAAGGTTGATGTCTTCAGGCACAGCAGCCTCCTTTCAGTTGTTGTTGATGGTTGGTGGTGATGGCTGGTCTGTTCAGCTGGTGCGGCCCAGCCGGTGCAGGTGGTCGTACTGGACGGCATGCCGGACCGGCGCGTTGGGCGCCCCATAGCCGTCGTAGCCGCCGCGGCGCTCCACCATTTCGAAGAAGACGCTGCCCACGGTGGCGGTGTAGAAGTGCAGGAACTCACCGTCGGCGTCGCGGTCGTACAAGAGGTTGAGCTCCCGGAGCGTGGCCAGGAAGGCGGGGTCGAGGTCGAACCGCGCGTCCAGGTCCTCGTAGTAGTTGGCCGGGATCTGCAGGAAATCCAGGCCCCGGTCCCGGGCTGCGCGGGCTGCCTCCACGAGGTCGTCCACGGCGAAGGCGATGTGCTCCTGGTAGGTCTTCCGGTGCGCGGTGCCCGAATCCGCGCCGTCCTGCTGGATCACCGGGGCAAGGTTCAGCACCAGGCGCACGGCACGGTCGGCCGTCAGCATCACCTGGGAGCGCACCAGTCCGCTGGGGCTGGGCACCTCCGCGAACGGCTGCGGCTCCAGGGCCAGGGCGCTGGTGTAGAACAGCACAGCTTCGTCAAAGTGCTGCCACGGCTGGGCGAGGTTCACGTGGTCGATCACCGCGTTGCGTCCGCCGGCGCCCGGAAACTCCAGCCCTTCGCCGAACTCGCGGGTCCAGGCTGCGGTGCCGTCCGGGCTGCCCTGGCAGAGGAAGATCTCGGTGGAGTCCGGCGCAGCGAATCCCTGGAACACTTCTTCGTCGGCCTGGCTCTTGCGGGGCACGGCGGGCGCCTTGAGCTGCTGGGCGCGGGCCGCGGCGATCACGGGAGAATCGACATCGAAGCCGAGGGCGGCAATCGCTGGCGAAGAGTCCCCGGCGCCTGCCGAAGCCTCATTGATGATCACGCGTGCGTGGCCCATGCTCCACAATTGCACGTCCTTGGTGCGGTGTCTGCCGTTGAATTCAAATCCCAGTTGTCCCAGCACCTTTTCCAGGCCCGCGGTGTCGGCCGCTTTGACCTCGGCGAAGTTGAAACCGGCCGGTTCGGCCACCTGCGGGAGGGTGGCCAGTTCCATGGGATAGCGACGGCGGCCGGCCGCTTTTTCGTTTGCGTCCAGCCATTTGGCACTTTGCTCCTCCAGCCAGATCAGCGAGCGCATGGCGTCCACTGCCGTGCGTTCGACGTCGGACTGGCGGAAGACGTCATTGAAGACCTCCAGCGAGACCGGTCCGGTGTATCCGGCGCGCACCACGTGGCCCATGAATTTGGCGAGCTCAAACTGGCCCTCGCCCGGGAAGACCCGGTAATGGCGGCTCCAGGACAGGACGTCCATGGACAGCTTTGGAGCGTCGGCCACCTGGACGAAGAATATCTTGTCCGCACTGAACGCTTCGATGGGCGCCGTGTCCCAGTCCCGGGAAAGGATGTGGAAGGAATCCAGGCAGGTGCCCAGGTTCGGGTGGTCCACGGTCTCCACCAGGCGGTGGGCGTGCTCGTAATCATTGACGTACTTGCCCCAGGCGAGTGCCTCGTAGGCCACCTTCACGCCGTGGTCCGCGGCGAGTCCGGCGAGCCGGGCCAGCTGTTCGGCGCGCAGGGAGTCGTCGTCGATGGTCGCCGTGCCGACGTTGGAGCAGACCAGGATGGTGTCCATGCCCAGGCGGGACATCAGCTTGAACTTGGCCCCGGCCCGGCGGAGGTTGGCGGCGAGGAGGTCCTCGGGGACGCTGTCGAAGTCGCGGAACGGCTGGTAGAGGTCCAGTGTCAGGCCCAGGTCCGCGGCTGTCTTCCGGATGTCCTCGGGGCTAAGGGAGGACGTCACCAGGTCCTGCTCGAAGATTTCGATTCCGTCGAAGCCGGCGATGGCGCATGCCTGCATTTTTTCCTTGAGCGTGCCGGACAGGCACACGGTGGCGATTCCGGTGCGCATCAGGCGGTCACCTCTTCGGCGGCAACGAGTTCCAGGAAATGGGCGCGCATGCGGTCCGCGTCGGCCTCGAGGCCGGTGAAGATCCGGAAGGCGTCGGCTGCCTGGCCCACGGCCATGCGTCCGCCGTCAAGTACCTCGCAGCCTTTGGCGCGGGCTTCACGGACCAGTTCGGTGTCGATCGGGCGGTAGACAATGTCCGCAACCCAGTGCCGGGACTCCAGCAGTGACAGATCCAGCGGCGCGCCCGGGTGCGCGGCCATGCCCACGGGAGTGCAGTGCACCAGGCCGTCGGCGAGCGGCATCAGCTGCGGCAGCTCCGCCGTCGTGCGGGCCGTAACCGAGCTGTCGGGGAAGAACCCGGCCAGTTCGGCGGCGCGCTCGGCGCAGCGGGCGGCATCCGTGTCCACGAGGTCAAGGTGGCGGACGCCGGCGGTGAGAAGGGCGTACGCGACGGCTGAACCGGCGCCGCCGGCACCCAGCTGGACTACGCGGTCAAGCTTTGCATCGGGCAGCCCGGAGGCGAGGGCGGCCGCGAAGCCGGAGAAGTCGGTGTTGTGGCCGGTGAAGCGGCCGTCCCGGATGATCACGGTGTTGACAGCACCCAGGCGGCGGGCGTCCGGTGCAATTTCATCGAGGTGGTCCAGGACCAGCTGCTTGCACGGGTGCGTGATGTTCAGCCCGTTGAAGCCCATGCGGTGGGCACTCTGCAGGAGCTCGCCCACCGATTCACCCGGCAGGCCCAGCTCCAGCAGGTCGATGGGGCGGTAGAGGTACCGCAGGCCCTGCACGTCGCCTTCGCGCTCGTGCATGTGGGGCGTGAGCGACGGCATCACGCCATCACCTACGAGGCCCACCAAAAAGGACTCTGCTCGATTGCTCATCCGTATAGCTCCTTTGACAACGGCACTCGGCGTACCGGGGACGCGCTGGGCGCCGGCGGCGTGCCGGGTGATAGGGATTACAGTACAGGAAATGTTCATATATTGCACTGATGTTCTTATGACGAACAAAAGACGACGCCGACGACCACCACTGCGGGCGGCCCGGCTTATCTCTGCGGCAGCCTTGCAGACAGTTCCGCAGCGGCCTCTTGGAGCACGGGGACAAGGGCCACCAGATCCTCCAGGCCGAGCCGGAAGACCGGAACCGCCGTGGCCAGCGACGCGAAGGCGTAGCCCTGGGCATTGAAGACAGGAACGGCCACGGCGCGCATGCCAAGCTCATTCTCCTCATCCATGACGGCGTAGCCGCGACGGCGGACCTGCTCGATCTCGGACCGGAAGGCCTCCCGGTCCGTGATGGAAAATTCCGTCAGCGGCTCAAGTTCCAACTCCTCCACCAGGCGCTTCCGCTCGGCATCCTCGGCAAAAGCCACCAGCGCCTTGCCCACCGACGTAGTGTGGAGGGCACCCAGATGCCCGGGATCACTCGTGACGCGGAACGTCTGCGGCCCGTCCACCTTGTTGACGGTGAGGTGATGGTTTCCGTCGCGGACAGAGAGGATGGTCGCTTCCCCGGTCTTCTCAGTGACCCGGCGAAGGATAGGCAGCGCCGTTCCGGCAAATCCATGGTGGTTGGATACGCGCTGGCCCAGTTGGAAGACGCGCAGGCCCAGATGGTAGCGGCGGCCGTCCGGCTCGTAGTCCACAAAACCGTCGCGCGTGAGCGAGCCCAGCAGCCGGTACGTGGTGCTGAACGGAAGCTCCGCCCGCCGGGACAGCTCCGCAGCACTGGCGCCCCGCGGCTCATCACCCAGCAGGA
This sequence comes from Arthrobacter sp. PvP103, assembly GCF_017833075.1. Classification (NCBI taxonomy): domain Bacteria; kingdom Bacillati; phylum Actinomycetota; class Actinomycetes; order Micrococcales; family Micrococcaceae; genus Arthrobacter; species Arthrobacter sp. PvP103. Next base: position 2,355,460 of record NZ_JAFIBQ010000001.1, read on the forward strand.
CGAGAAGACCCAGGGCCTTGCCCACCATGTCCGTCCGGGAGTCATCCTTTGCAGCCCTGGGCGCCTTCGCCGTTGCGGCTGTTCCATCCGTGGCCGCGGCGGCTGTTCCGGCGGCTTCCAGCCCTGTGGTTTGATTCACACTCATAGTTCGATGTTGCCACATTGTGAGAGCTATTTCTAGATAGTGATCATTTTTCTTGACAGGTGACAGCCCTCACAGTCATCATTGCTATATCGCACAAGTAGCTCCCACCATGTGGCTACTCGTCCGGGTCTTCACACGGACCACCGGCCGCCGCCAGCAAGGGCCCACCAATCAAGGCCTGGCCCCCCACGTGCGGCAGCTGCGAAAATCCTGATCCATCCGCGACAATGTCGTCACACAAAGGAACACCATGAGCCAGACACTCCCGTCCACGACGCCGGGCACCGTTGCACCGGCCGGGACACCGAAGAAGGCGGCCCTCGCCAGCTTCCTGGGAAGCGCCGTCGAGTACTACGACTTCTTCATCTTCGGTTCAGCCGCAGCGCTGATCTTCCCGCACGTGTTTTTCCCCAATGCTGATGCCAACGCCGCCATCATGTCCTTTGCCACCTTTGGCTTTGCCTACGTGGCACGCCCGGTGGGCGCCGTCATCCTGGGCCACTTCGGCGACCGGGTGGGCCGGCAGAAGGTCCTGATGTTCACCCTGGTGCTGATGGGAGCCTCAACCTTCGTCATCGGCTGCCTCCCCGACTTCAACACGGTGGGGTGGTGGGCTCCCGCCCTGCTGGTGCTTGCCCGCCTGTGCCAGGGCCTCTCCGCAGCCGGCGAGCAGGCCGGTGCGTCTTCCATGACCTTGGAACATGCCCCGGACAACCGCCGTTCCTTCTTCACCTCCTGGACCCTCACCGGCACCCAGGGCGGCCAGATCCTCGCCGCCCTCGTCTTCATCCCCGTGCTCGCCCTCCCGGACGAGGTCAAGTACGGCATCGGCTGGCGCATCCCGTTCTGGCTCAGCGCCGTAGTGGTCCTGGTGGCCTTCTTCATCCGCCGCACCCTGCACGAGCCGCCGGCATTCGCCGAAGCCCAGAAATCCGCCGCCATCTCCAAGCTGCCGGTGGCCGACCTGCTGAAGCACCACTGGCGCGACGTCCTCCGGGTTGTGGCCTGCGCATTCATCGCCGCCGTGTCCACCGTGTTCGGCACGCTGGCCATCAGCTACGCCAAGACCGTGGCCGGCGTTGACGGCACCACCACCCTGTGGCTCGTGGTCGGCGCCAACTTCGTGGCCCTCGGCACCCAGCCGCTGTTCGGCATGCTGTCGGACAAGATCGGACGCAAGCCCGTCTTCATCTATGGCGCAGTGGCCAGCGCCGTCCTGACTCCGGTGTTCCTGCTGAGCCTCGAATCCGGCAGCGTCCCGCTGATGTTCCTGGCCGCCATCGGCTTCTTCTCCTTCGGTTACGCAGCCTCCAACGCAGTCTGGCCGTCCTTCTACGCCGAGATGTTCAGCACCAAGGTCCGCTTCTCCGGCCTGGCCATCGGTACCCAGCTCGGCTTCCTGATGGCCGGTTTCGCCCCGGCGATCGTGGCTGCAATGGGCGGCATCAAGCCCGGCGGCTGGGTCCAGATCAGCATCTTCACGGCAGTCATCTGCGGTATCGCGGCGATTTCGGCCCTCACGGCCAAGGAATCCTTCAAGACTCCCACCCGGGAGCTCGGCCTGAAGTAAGCCGCGTTCCCTCAAAGGGACAGTAGACGCACGACGGCGGCCCGTCCCCTCCCGGGGGGCGGCCGCCTGGGTTTAGGCGCCGTCTAGGTGGCCAGCACCTCGGCGAGGTCGTACTTGAGGGGCTCTTCCAGCTGCTCGTAGGTGCAGGAGGCAGGGTCCCGGTCGGGGCGCCAGCGGACAAACTGGGCCGTGTGCCGGAACCGTTCGCCCTCCATGTGGTCGTATTTCACTTCCAGCACACGCTCGGGCCGGAGCGGGATGAAGGACAGGTCCTTGCCAGCGCTCCACCGGCTGCCCTCGGCGTTCCGCGGCGTCCGGCTGCCTTCCTCCTGCTTGGCCCAGGCCCAGGGGTGGCCGTCGAAGCCAGCCACCAGGGGCTGGAGTTCCTCGAACAGGTCCTTGCGGCGCTGCATGGGGAAGGCGCCCACCACGCCCACGCTGGCCAGCTGGCCGTCGCCGTTGTAGAGCCCCAGCAGCAGGGAACCGATCCGGTCCGGTCCGCTGGTGTGCACGCGGTAGCCGGCCAGGACGCAGTCCGCCGTGCGTTCGTGCTTGACCTTGAGCATCACGCGTTTGTCCGGCTGGTAGCTGCCGTCCAGTGCCTTGGCCACAATGCCGTCGAGTCCGGCGCCCTCGAACCTGTGGAACCACTGCTGAGCTGTGCCGTTGTCCCGGGTGGTGGAAGTCAGGTGGATCGGCGCGGCACTGCCCGCGAGGGCCTTCTCCAGCATGCTGCGCCGCTCCGAGAACGGGCGGCCGGTGAGGTCCTCGTCGTCGAGCGCCAGCAGGTCGAACGCCACAAAGCTGGCCGGAGTCTGGGCGGCGAGGAGCCTGACCCGGCTGGCGGCGGGGTGGATCCGCTGCTGGAGCGCCTCGAAGTCCAGCCGGTCACCGGAGGCACCCACCAGGATGATTTCGCCGTCCAGGACGCAGCGGGGCGGCAGGTTCGCCTTCAGCGCCTCTACGAGTTCGGGGAAGTAGCGGGTCATGGGCTTGCCGTTGCGGCTGCCGATCTCCACCTCGTCGCCGTCGCGGAAGATGATGGACCGGAAGCCGTCCCACTTGGGTTCAAAGCTCCATTTCGGGCCGGAATCCGGGACTTCGGGCAGGGCGCTGACGGCTTTGGCGAGCATGGGCGCGATCGGGGGCATCACCGGCAGTTGCATAACGCCCATTCTTACCCGCCGGTACGCGTCGCACCACCCCCGCAGGGCCGGAACCTCCGCAGCAGCGCTCAGGCGGGTCGGGGGTCCGGCGGCTACAGGGCTTTGACCGCCCCCAGCACCTTGGTCAGCGAGTCCTTGGCGTCACCGAACAGGAGCGTGGTCTGCGGTTCGTAGAGCAGTTCGTTCTCGATGCCCGCGAAGCCGGGGCGCATGGAGCGCTTGAGGAAGACCACCTGGCGGGCGTCGGCCACTTCCAGGATGGGCATCCCGAAGATGGGCGAGCCGGAGGAGGTCTTCGCGGCGGGATTGACCACGTCGTTGGCGCCCACCACCAGGGCAACATCGGCGGTTTTGAATTCCGAGTTGATCTCGGTCATTTCCTTCAGTTCCTCGTACGGCACGTTCGCTTCGGCCAGGAGCACGTTCATGTGCCCGGGCATCCGGCCGGCCACGGGATGGATGGCAAAGTCCACCTGGATTCCGCGCAACTGCAGGGCCTTGGCCAGTTCCGCGGCGGTATGCTGGCCCTGCGCCACGGCCAGGCCGTAGCCGGGAACAATGATCACGCGCTGCGCGTAACCCAGCAGCACGGCGACGTCCTCCGCGCTGGAGGAGCGCACCGGGCGCTCACTGACGGCGGTGGAGCCTGCCGTCGATCCTCCCCTGAACGCCCCGAACAGGATGCCCGCCACACTGCGGCCCATGGCGGCAGCCATGGCCCGGGTCAGGATGGTACCGGAGGCACCCACGAGCGTGCCGGCCACAAGCAGCAGCACGTTGCCCAGCACCAGGCCCGAGGCCGCGACGGCCAGGCCGGTGAAGGCATTCAGCAGCGAAATCACGATCGGCACGTCCGCGCCGCCCACAGGCAGCACCAGCAAGATGCCCGCGGCGAGTCCCAGCACCAGCAGCACCAGGGCCAGAGGCAGCGAACCAATCAGAACGACGGCGGTGCCGGCACCCACGGCGGCGAGCAGCACCGAGCCCATGATCACCGGCAGTCCGGGGAAGACCACCGGCCGGGTGGTCATGAGTTCCTGCAGCTTGGCGAACGTGACGGCGGAACCGGCGAAGGACACCGCGCCCACCAGCAGGGTGAAGGCAATGGCCAGCCGGACCCACGCGTCCTCCGTATGGGCGAGTTCAAGCAACGCCACGAGGGCGGCGGCGCCGCCTCCCACTCCGTTGAAGGCGGCAACGAGCTGCGGCATCTGGGTCATCTTGACGCGCCGTGCCACCGGAGCAGCCACGGCGGAGCCCACGGCAATCGCCCCGAGGATCCACGGGATGTTGTCCAGCCGGGCCGAAAGAAACACGGTGGCTACGCCCAGTAAAGCTCCGGCGGCGCCCACGAGGTTGCCGCGGCGGGCGGTGCGGGGCGAGTTCAGGCCCATGAGGGCCAGGATGAACAAGACTGCGGCCACCAGGTAGAGGAGTCCCGTCCAAGTCGGGTCCAGGATGCTCATCGCGGGCCCGTCCCGTCTTTGCGGCCGCGGAACATCTCCAGCATGCGGTCCGTCACCACGAAGCCACCCACCAGGTTGGCCGTGGCCAGCACCACGGCGAGCAGCGCGACGCCGAGGACCCACGGGTCCGCGGCCTGCCCGGCCACGATGATGGCCCCCACCAGGATGATCCCGTGGATGGCATTGGCCCCGGACATCAGCGGTGTGTGCAGGGTGCTGGACACCTTCGAGACCACTTCGAAGCCCACGAAGACCGCCAGCACGGTGATCGTGAGCAGGCTGATGCCGTCCATCAGGCCACCCCTTCGTTATCGGACCGGCGGTTCCCGGGATCAGTGGGAAGCGGGTCAGCGGGAACCGCTGCACCGGGACCCGCTGCCAGCGCCTCCGCCGTGGGCGCGTGCCTAACCTCGCCGTCGTGCGTCAGGCACGTGCCGGCCACCACCTCGTCCCCGAAGTCCAGGGACAGGGTTCCGCCGCGGACCACCAGGGCGAGCAGGTTGGCCACGTTCTTCGCATAAAGCCGGGAGGCGTCGGCGGGCATGGCGGAGGCGGCGTCCTTCAGGCCCACCAGCGTCACCGTGCCCTGGCCGTCGGCGGTGTCCACCTGGATGTCCCGGCCGGCCACCGATCCCTCCACGTTGCCGCCGGACTCCGCTGCGAGGTCCACCACGACGGATCCGGGCCGCATTCCCTGCACCATTTGCCGGCTCACCAGGAGCGGGGCCCTCCGGCCGGGGACGGCCGCCGTCGTAATCAGCACATCCGCCTGGGCCACATGCGGTGCCAGGAGCTGCCGCTGCAGGGCGCCGCGGTCCGCACTGAGCTCGCGGGCATAGCCGCCCGCGGCCTCTGCCGTCTCCAGGTCGAGCTTGATGAACGTGCCGCCCATCGAGGCGACCTCGTCGGCCGAGGCGGGCCGGATGTCGTTCGCGGAGACCCGCGCGCCCAGCCGTTTTGCCGTGCCGATGGCCTGCAGGCCGGCCACACCGACGCCGAGCACCAGCACGCGTGCCGGCGGAACGGTGCCCGCCGCCGTCATAAAGAGCGGGAAGAACCTCGGCAGCCGGATGGCCGCTTCCAGTACGCAGCGGTAACCGGCCACGAGGGCCTGGGAGGACAGGGCGTCCATCGACTGCGCCCGGGAAATCCGCGGCACCAGTTCCATCGCGAAGGAGGTCACCCCTGCGGCGGCGAGCGCCCGGACCGTGGGCAATTCGGACGACGGCGACGCGAGGCCCGCGGTGACGGCCCCGCGGCGCAAGGCCGCCGCCGTCGCAGGTTCCAGGGGGCGCACGTGGGCGAGGATGTCGAGTGATCCGGGCTCGAGTACGGGGACGACCCGGGCGCCCGCGCGGACGTACGCCTCGTCGCTGTAGCCGGCCGCGGCTCCCGCCCGGGATTCGACCAGGACCTCAAGGCCCAGGCCAATGAGTTGCTGCACCGTCTCCGGTGTTCCGGCAACCCGCCGCTCGCCCTCACGGTGTTCCCGCGCAATGCCTAGCTTCACCCGCCACTCCCTTTCCAGCGTCATCGCTGTCCCGGCTCATCGCTTCCCCGGGTCGGTACTGGCTAGAGTCTATGCAGAAAGACGCGTAATTCCTCGACACACCTCCTCCCCGCCGGTAGACATTAACGATGGCTACTATCGGTTTTCACGCGTCGCATGAACAGATCAGCCCGGGACAACTGCTCCAGGACGTCCAACTGGCGGAGCAGGCGGGCTTCGACGCCGCCATGTGCTCGGACCACATTGAACCCTGGTCAGCGCGGCAGGGCCACTCCGGCTTCGCCTGGTCCTGGCTGGGGGCTGCGCTGGCCACCACCTCGCTGCGCTTCGGCGTGGTCACAGCTCCCGGCCAGCGCTACCACCCGGCCATCATCGCGCATGCCTCGGCCACCCTTGCGGACATGTTCCCCGGGCGGTTCTGGATGGCGCCGGGGAGCGGGGAAAACATGAATGAACACATCACGGGTGATGCGTGGCCGGCCAAGGAAACACGCCAGCAGCGCCTCGAGGAATGCGTTGATGTCATCCGGCGCCTGCACAACGGCGAAGAAGTCACCCATCACGGACTGGTCACCGTGGAACAGGCACGCCTCTGGGACGTTCCGGAAACCAGGCCGCCGCTCATCGCCCCCGCCATCAGCGTGCAGACAGCCCGGCGTGCGGCGGCCTGGGCGGACGGACTGGTCACCGTCAACCAGCCGCACGCCAAACTGCAGGAGATGCTGGCCGCCTACCGGGACAACGGCGGCAAGGGCAAGGCGGTGCTCCAGATCCACCTGTCCTGGGCGCCGCGGCAAGAGGACGCGGTTTCCGTAGCCCTGGACCAGTGGCGGTCCAACGTCTTCGCGCCGCCCATCCCCTGGGACCTTCCCACAGCGGCCCACTTTGACGGCGTCAGCACCGACGTCGGCGAGGACCAGGTCCGGAAGGCCGTCAACATCTCCTCCAGCCTGGACCAGCACGCCACATGGCTGCAGGAGTACGCGGACCTGGGCTTCGACGAGCTCTACCTGCACTTCGTGGGCCAGCAGCAGAAACCCTTCATCGAAGCGTTTGCCGAACACGTCCTGCCGCATCTGCGGGCCGGCAGCGGGACGCAGGCGGTGACGGCATGAGGATCGCAGAGACGTCCGATCTGTGGTGGAAGAATGCCGTGGTCTACTGCCTGGACCCGGAAACCTTTTTCGACGACGACGGCGACGGCACCGGAGATTTCGGCGGCCTGATTCAGCGCGTGGACTACCTGGCGGCCCTCGGGGTCACGTGCATCTGGCTCATGCCGTTCTACCCCTCGCCGGACCGGGACGACGGCTACGACATTACCGACATGTACGGTGTGGACCCGCGGCTCGGCACCCTGGGCGATGTGGTGGAGTTCATCAGGACGGCGAAGGACCGGGGAATGCGGGTGATCGCGGACTTCGTCATCAACCACACCTCGGACAAGCACCCCTGGTTCAAGGAATCCAGGAAGTCCGTCGACAATCCCTACCGTGACTACTACGTGTGGCGGAAGGACACTCCCCCGGACACGTCGGAACAAGTGGTTTTCCCCGGCGAGGAAACGTCCATCTGGACCCAGGACAAGGCGACGGGCGAGTGGTATCTGCACATGTTCGCCAAGCACCAGCCGGACCTGAATGTCGCCAATCCGAAGGTCCGCGACGAGATCGCCAAGTCCATGGGGTTCTGGCTCCAGATGGGGCTGGACGGATTCCGGCTGGATGCCGTGCCGTTCTTCCTGGAGCTTCAGGGCGTGTCCAAGGAGGACGCGGCCAAGATCGATCCGCACGACTACCTGGCCGCGCTGCGCAGCTTCCTGAACCGGCGCAACGGCAGCGCGGTGCTGCTCGGAGAGGTCAACCTCCCCTACAAGGAGCAGTTGAAATACTTCGGCGGTCCGGACGGCAACGAGCTGAACATGCAGTTCGACTTCCTGAGCATGCAGAACCTCTATCTTTCCCTGGCCAGGGAGGACGCCCGTCCGCTGGCCAAAACCCTGGCCGGCAGGCCGGCCATCCATCCGGACAACCAGTGGGCCATGTTCGTCCGCAACCATGACGAACTGACGCTGGACAAGCTGAGCGACGAGGAACGCGCGGAGGTTTTCGCCGCCTTCGGGCCGGACCCGGACATGCAGATGTACGGGCGGGGACTCCGGCGCCGCCTGCCGCCGATGCTCGACGGCGATCCCACCCGGATCCGAATGGTCTACTCGCTGATGTTCTCCCTCCCCGGAACCCCGGTCCTTTTCTATGGCGAGGAGCTCGGGATGGGTGAGGACCTGCGGGCGAAGGGCCGCTCCGCCGTGCGCTCCCCCATGCAGTGGACTGACACGGCAAACGGCGGGTTCTCCACCGCTCCGGCGGACAAGCTGGTGGCGCAGGTAGTTGACGGCTACTTCGGGCCTAAGAACATCAACGCGGCACAGGCGAAGCGTGACCCGGACTCGTTGTGGAATTTCATCGCCGCACTGATCCGAAGCTACCGGGAGAGTCCGGAGCTTGCCTGGGGCGACTTCGAGCTCATCAAGCAGTCCAATCCCGGAGTGCTCCTGCACAGCTGCACCCGCGCCGGTTCAACGCTGGTCCTGGCGCACAACATGGCCGCGCAGCCGGCCTCCGTCTCGGCAAGGGTTTCCTCGCCGGAAGATCCGGAGGAGGCATTCGGCGGTGCCATCCTGCGGGATCTGCTCGACGGCGACAATGTCCCCTTGGCGGACGACGGCGGCTTCGAACTCGAGCTGGAACGCTACGGCTACCGCTGGTTCCGGATCCAGCACCCCGCCGACAGGCGGATATAGCGCCGAGGCGGATATGACACCGCCGATCAGCCGCGGCGGTGGGCTTCCTTCAGCTGCTTCGGGGCACGGAAACGTCGCGGGCGCGGAAAGCTAACGCGGCCATTACCGGCGTGAAACGCGGCGGCAACAATGGCGCAGGACACTGGATGTGCCGGCAATTGCAGGCAACAGCACAAGCTCCAGCTCAGGAGGCCCCGCCATGTTGAAGGAAGCCAAAACCCATGTGACCCGCGTTCGCGCCCTGGACCAGCTGCACCGCGGCGACGAGATTGAAGCCCGCCTCTCCGTGGGTCCCAGCTATGACGATGTGGTGATCCGTCGGGGCCGCGTGCAGGAAACTGCGCCGGGCATCGGCGTTGTATGGATCATGGACCGTCAGACCGGGATGCGCAAAGCGATCAATTCGGACGAATGCAGCATTTGGCGAGTAGCCTGAGCCCTTCAGCCGCCGGCCACGGACTGGATGATCACCACCTCCTGGCCGGCAGCCACTTCAGTTTCCAGTCCCCGCAAGCGCCGGACCTCGTCCCCGTTCACGTAAATATTCACGTAGCGGCGGAGGGCACCGGTCTCATCCCTCAACCGCCTCGCAAGCACCGGATAGTCCCCGGCCAGCGAGTCAAGCAGCAACCCCACAGTCACCGCACCGTCGGCGGGCGTAGTCAGGATGGACTGCCCGCCGGCGAGCGGCTGGAGGACACTGGGCAGCACCACGCTGATGTCAGCCACAACGGACCCTTAAACGGGTACCGGAGCGTCTGGCACCAGGGCCGCGGACACTACCGCAGCGCGGACGCACAGGACGTCCGGAAGATGTGACGCCACTTCGGTGAAGTGCTCGCCCTCGTCCGGGCTGGCGTAGACCGAGCCTCCGCGCGTTCCGAAGTACACCCCGGCCGGTTCCGCGGAATCAACCGAGGCAGCGTCACGGAGCACCGCGTTGTATTCGCCCTGCGGCAGCCCGGAATCAAGGCGTTTCCAGGTCTGCCCGGCATCGTCCGTCCGGTGTACTGCCAGCTTCCCGTCCGGCGGAATGCGTTCGCCGTCGGCCTTTAGCGGGACCACCCACGCCGTGCCTGCCCGCCGGGGATGGGTGAGCATCACAAAGCCAAAATCGGCCGGAAGTCCTTCCGCTATCGAATCCCAGTTCTCTCCGTTGTCATCCGTGCGGTACACGCCGTGATGGTTCTGGGCGTACAGCCGGCCCTCGACGGCGGCATCGGCCGCGATCTTGTGCACGCACTGGCCGAACTCGGGGTTGGGATCAGGCATGAAGTACGCAGAGATTCCCTTGTTCCGCGGCTCCCAGGAGGAACCGCCGTCGAGCGAGCGGTAAACGCCGCCGGTGCTCATGGCAACGTGCACATTTTCCCCGGAGGGATTGACGACGATTGAGTGCGCGGCCGCTCCGCCGTACCCTGCACCCCATTCGCTGCGGTGCGGGTGGTCCCAGAGTCCGCGGTTGAGTTCGAAGTGTTCGCCCCCGTCCGTGGACTTCCACACGGAAATGGGTTCGGCCCCGGCCCAGACAACCCCGGGGCGGGATTCGGCGTCCGGGTAAATCTGCCAGATGCGCTCCACCGCGGCGTCAGTGCCGTCCGGGAACTTAATGGCGCCCTGTTCCGGCTCGGTCCATGTCGCGCCGAGGTCATCCGAGTGCGCGACAGTGGGCCCCCAGTGCTCGGAGCGGACACCCACCATGATGCGGGTACGGCCGTCGCGGGTGTCGATGCCGATGCTGGGGACTTCGCTCATCAGGAAATGAGGGCCGGACATGGACCATGTCTGCCGGTCGTGGCTGGTCGCCAGCCACAGCCCTTTTTTGGTTCCGATTGCTAGGACATAACTCTGTTCGGTGGCCATGCACCCCATGCAACCACTCAGACCCGGAGGCCGCAATGGTTTTTGCGCGACGTTATGCGCCCTGCAGGGTCAGTCCACGAATTCAGACTGCGTCTCGATGAAGTCCCAGTCCGCGTTCGTGAGGACTCCCGTAGCGGTGTCCGGGTGCGGTCCGCCGGCCTCGGCAATCCCTTGAAGCACAAACAACGGCAGTTCGTCCGCGCGCAGATTCTCGCGCAGCCATTCCTTGCTGGCCAGGTCCAGATCAAGCCACCACATGTAGATTTCCACCGCGGACCACCTCTCCTTATGCGTCAACGTTAATCCGCGGCGAGGGGGTGTACAAGGGTCCAACGGCCGTGGCGCTCCGTTCCCGGGCCGCGCGCCCGTTGACCCTTGTGCCGGCACTTCCACTGCGCCAATCTTGTCTTGTGGGCCTGCCCCGCGCACCCGCACCACAGGCGTCGGAGGCCCGCTGTGGAGGCTCCGCACGGCACTGAGAAGGTTGTCATGGACGGCGACATAGAACTCGAACTCGCATCAGGTTCCGAGCCGGGTGAGTACACCGTGCGCGTCGTTCAGGCCCCGGCAGGCGGCAATGCGTCGGGGCTGTTCAGGCTGGATGTGGACGGGATCCTGGCACGCCGCGCGGAACTGGAGTCCACGGTCCTGGCCTCGGCCGTGGCTGCCCGCCGGACCACGCCGGTCGCCGAACTTCCAGTGCGGGGCGTGGGCCGAAGCCGGGGCGTTCATTGCCGCCGCCAGCACCAGCTCAAACTTCACGGTGACCCTCACCTGGCGGCGCCCCAAGCCTGCGCTGGAGGCTCCGGAGGGCGGCCCTGACTAAGCCGCCCCGGCGCAGGCAGTGCCGGGTGACCTTGCTGCGTGGCCGCGCTGTTCAATGAATGCACGCGGGGCCACAATGGAGTATGTCTCCTGAACGCTTCAGCGGTCCGCCTCCCCTGGTGGTCGGAGTGCTGCCCGGCCAGCACGCAGAGGTACTGCACTCGGCTACCGGCCTCGCAGAAAAACTGGGCGTTCCGTTGTTGTGCGCCTACGTGGACGAGGCAAGCTACCTGGTCGAGTGGGACCCGGCGCGGTCAGCGCACCGGCTGTCCCTGCATCCGGACAAGGACGACGCCGACGTCCGGGCCGTGAGCGAAGAGCTCCGCGGCGTCGTGGGGGCCGCCTGCGCATCGAAATCGGTGGAATGGACGCTGCGGATCCTGTCCGGGGACCCCGCCCGTGCCCTGGGGCGTGTGGCAGCGGAGGCCAACGCCTCCATGATCATTGTGGGAACACCCGAGCGCGGTCTGGGCCACCGCCTCTCGGCAGCCCTCAACGGTTCCGTGGCTGCGTGGCTGACCCACCACCAGGACCGCCCCGTCCTGGTGGTCCCGGCACATATGGGCGCCCACCGGGACACCCCCGCGTGACCGCCGTTCCGGGCAAGGTCCTGCATGGCTATGAGCGCAACTGCAGGGAACTCGAGCGGTGGCTGGCCTCCGCGTCCGACGCGGACCTCCGCCGCACCAGCGCCGGCACCCGCTGGACCAACGAGGAGCTTCTGTTCCACATGGTTTTCGGCTACATGGTGGTGCAGGCCCTGTTGCCCCTGGTACGGATCTTCGGGGTGCTCCCGGCGCCTTTAAGCCGGGGGTTTGCGTGGATGCTGAATGCCGGAACCGCACCGTTCGACGTCGTCAATTACCTCGGATCCAAGGCTGCGGCCCGCGTGTACAACCGCAGGCGGATGGCCGCGAAGCTCCGGCGGGTGACGCGCTCCCTTGAGCGGCGGATGCGGCGCGAGACAGCCGCCGCGATGGCCCGCGGGATGTCCTTTCCGGACCGTTGGGACCCGTTCTTCACACCCTGGATGTCCTTGGCAGAGGTCTACGCCTATCCCATCGAACATTTCGACTTCCATGCCACCCAGCTCAGCCTGGGCGGGAGTCAGCCTCAAGAGACAAGGGGCAGGAAGACAGGACGAAAGACCCTGTGAAAGTAAAGCGAAAGTAGTTATTCAGGGTGGTGGCGCTCACCGCTACCGCCACGTAAGCTGGAGTTCGCAGGAAGATGTTGGACCTGCCCCAGAAGCTGCTCCGGAGTGCGTATCCCCCAATAACGCACTCCGGAGCTTTTTAATGCCAGGCCGGATTCCGGGGATAGTCAAGCGAAAAGCGGCGCCGGCCGCATGCCAGGAGCAATCCCGTGACCACAGCGCCAATCCCCACGCCGACCGCAGCCGTCACCGCGCCACTGTACGCCGCAGGCTTTGTCACAGCCTTTGGTGCCCACAGCATCGCAGCCGGGATGGGCGCCCACAGCGGTGATATCGGCCTGAGCCTGCTCAATCTGGGCGTCCTCCTGGCTGTTTACGACCTCGCCGAGGTGGTGCTGAAACCGGTCTTCGGAGCTTTGAGCGACCGCATCGGCACAAAGCCGGTGGTCGTGGCAGGGCTTTTCGCGTTTGCGCTGATGTCGTTGATCGGATTGTGGGGCTCCAACCCCCTGATGCTCGGGCTCGCCCGGATCGGCCAGGGCGCCGCCGCCTCTGCGTTTTCCCGGCGTCCTCGGCGATGGTGGCCAGGCTTGCCGGCCGCAACGCAGGAACGTATTTCGGCCGCTACGGCTCGTGGAAAAGCCTGGGGTACGTCGCGGGCCCGCTGATCGGTGCCGGCCTGATCTTCCTGGGCGGCTTCACCCTTCTCTTTGCCGCCCTGGCCATCCTCGCGGCGGCCACTGCGGTGTGGGCGATGGTGACGCTGCCGCAGCTGGCCCCTCTGCCCCGCCCGCGGTACACGCTGTTGGATCTTGCCCGCCAGGTAACCCATCGGAGCTTCCTCGTGCCTACGCTCGTTCTTGCGGCAGCCACCGGGGCCCTGGGCACAGCCATCGGCTTCCTCCCTGCGCTGGCAACGCGGCACGGCCTGGACCCTGTGGCGGCCGTTGCCGCGGTCAGCGTGCTGGCACTCGCGTCCGCTGCCACCCAACCCTGGATCGGCCGCCTGCGTGACGAGGGCCGGCTCCATGACGGCCCCGGCATGACAGCCGGGCTGCTGCTGACGGCGGCCGGAATCGCCGCGGTGGCACTGCTTCCGGGACCGGTCACCATTTTTTGCGCTGCGGCGGCCATCGGCACGGGAATCGGTGTTGCCACGCCGCTGGGCTTCGCGCACCTTGCCGCCACCACTCCGCCTGAGCGTTTGGGACGGACCATGGGAACAGCCGAGCTGGGACGGGAGCTTGGCGACGCCGGTGGTCCGCTCCTGGTTGGCGCCGTGGCTACAGCTTCAGCTCTGCCGCTGGGCCTCGGAGTCCTTGCCGCGGCCGTCGCCGCCGCGTCCCTGCTCGGCGTCGGCAGCATCGGCCGCCGGGCGCCGTCGCCGGAACCGGCCGCCAAACCGTGACATCCGGCCCGGCAGTCGCACACCATACCCCCCGGGGGTACTTGTCATATACCCCTTAGGGGTATATCTTGAGGACATGGACTCAGCAGAAGACGCCGAACCCCGGACCGTGGACGCCGGAACCGTCCCCCAGCATGGCTACACCTCGAACAAAGAGGCATACCTGCGCCGGCTCAAACGCATTGAAGGCCAGGTCCGCGGCATCGCCAGGATGGTGGATGAGGACAAGTACTGCATCGACATTCTCACCCAGGTTGCGGCCGTGAACAAGGCCCTGCACGCAGTGAGCCTGGGCCTCGTCGAGGAGCACATCGGTCACTGCGTCGTGGGTGCCGCCTCCGAACCGGACCCGGAACTCCGCGCGGAAGCCATCGACTTCAAGGTCAAGGAGGCCACCGATGCCATCGGGCGCCTGCTGCGGTAGCGGTCATCCCACCCACCACACCATCCGGATGACCCGACCGGGTCCATCCGGTGCCGCCGGCACCACCGGCACCACCGAGAAAGAGGAGCAAACCATGAGCCCCGTATCCACCACCGTGAACGTGTCCGGCATGACCTGCGGACACTGCGTGTCCTCCGTGAGCGAAGAACTGGAAGCACTGGAAGGCGTGGAAACGGTCGACGTCGACCTCAACGCCGGCGGCATCTCCACCGTCACCATCACATCCGATAAGGCCCTTTCCCGTTCCGAGATCGGCGAAGCCGTAGCCGAGGCCGGTTACCTGGTGGTGGCCAACGAGGCCTGAACCGCACGAACCCATCCCACCCAAATTGAGGACACGCCGTGAGTAACGAGCAACTGCTGCACCAGCCGGGAACCCGGGTCATCGAACTCGACATCGAAGGCATGACCTGCGCTTCATGCGTCGGCCGGGTGGAACGCAAGCTCGGAAAGCTCGACGGCGTCGAAGCCTCGGTAAACCTGCCCCTCGAATCGGCCCAGGTCACGGTCCCCGCCGGCATCACCGACGAGCAGATCACGGCCACGGTAGAGGCGGCAGGCTACAAAGCCCGGGTGCGGCCCCCGCGCTACCCGAGACGGGGTGGCGACGCTGAGATTTCGGCCGGCTCAACCAAAAGCGGTGGGCCGCCCGCGGACGGCGACCACCTAACGCACCCTGCCGCCGCTGCCCAACTTAAAACGCGGCTCATCGTTGCCGCCATCCTCACCGTCCCGGTGTTCGCGATATCGATGGTTCCGGCGTTCCAGTTCTCCAACTGGGGCTGGGTGGCGGGGGTGCTCGCCTTGCCGGTGGTGACGTGGGCGGCCTGGCCGTTCCACCGCGCTGCGGCCATCAACGCCCGGCACTTCGCATCCACTATGGACACCCTGGTCTCCCTGGGCGTCACGGCCGCTTACCTGTTCTCCGCCTGGCAGTTGCTGGCCGATCCCCGCATGACCGAACACCCCGGCATGGAGATGGGTACGGGCGGACTGTACTTCGAGGTGGCCTCCGTGGTCACCACGTTCCTGCTGCTGGGCCGCTTCTTGGAAGCCAACGCGAAGCAGAAGGCGGGCGACGCCCTGAAGGCGCTGCTGAACCTGGGCGCCAAGGATGCCGCGGTCCTGGTTGACGGCGCCGAGCTCAGGATTCCCGCCGACCAACTCATGGTGGGCGACGTCGTAGTGGTCCGCCCCGGCGAGAAAATCGCCACGGACGGCGTGGTGGTTGACGGTGCCTCGGCCGTGGACACCTCCCTGGTGACGGGCGAGTCGGTACCCGTCGAGGTGGCTCCGGGCAGCCCTGTCACCGGGGCCACGATCAACACCTCCGGCCGCCTGCTGGTCCGTGCCACCCGGGTCGGATCCGAAACCACGCTGGCCCAGATGGCCCGGCTGGTTGCCCGGGCGCAGACCGGAAAGGCCCCCATCGCCCGCCTGGCGGACCGCATCAGTGCGGTGTTCGTTCCGATTGTGCTGGCCATCGCCGTCCTCACGTTCGTGCTCTGGATCGTCTTCAGCGGCCCGGTGATTGAGCCTGCCGAAATCCGCGCGGCGTTCACGGCGGCTGTGGCGGTTTTGGTCATCGCCTGCCCTTGCGCCCTGGGCCTGGCCACGCCGGTGGGCCTTCTGACCGGCACGGGCCGCGGGGCGCAGCTGGGGATCCTGATCAAAGGCCCCCAGGTGCTTGAAGATACCCGCACCGTGGATACCATCCTGCTGGACAAGACCGGCACCGTGACCACCGGCCACCTGGCCGTGTACGGCACGCGGGCCTTCGGCACGTACAGCAGCGCCGAAGTGCTGCGCCTTGCGGGCGCCGTCGAGGCCGCCTCCGAGCACCCCGTGGCCCAGGCCATTGCGGCTGCTGCTCTCTCCGCGGAGCGCAGGAACGACGGCGGGCGGCTTCCCGCCGTCGAACACTTCCGTTCCGCGCCGGGAGGCGGGGTATCCGGAACCGTGCAAGGCCGGCTGGTCATCGCCGGACGGACGGGCTGGCTGCGGGACAACGACATAACGGTCACGACGGAACAGCAGGAGGCACTCGGGGCCGCCGAAGAATCCGGTGCCACCGCCATCTGGGTTGCCGTGGACGGGGAACCTGCGGGCATAGTCTCCCTGCGCGACACCATCAAGCCCGGATCGGCTGCCGCGATTTCACGGCTGAAGCAGCTGGGCCTCCGGCCGATCCTGCTGACCGGGGACAATGCCGCAGTGGCCGAGCAGGTGGCCACCGCCGTCGGCATCCCTCCGGAAGATGTGTTCGCGGGGGTCCTGCCGGAGGGCAAGGTCGACGCCGTGCGGAAACTGCAGGCTGGCGGCGCAACCGTTGCAATGGCCGGAGACGGCGTGAATGATGCAGCAGCCCTGGCCCAGGCCGATCTGGGCATAGCCATGGGGTCGGGCACCGACGTGGCCATCGAAGCCGCGGACCTGACCGTGATGGGCAATGACCTGGGACAAGTGGCTCAGGCCATCGAACTGTCCCGCCGAACGCTGGCCACCATCAAAGCCAACCTGTTCTGGGCGTTCTTCTATAACGCAGTCGGTATACCCGTGGCGGCACTGGGGTTGCTGAATCCGATGATCGCCGGCGCAGCCATGGCAGCGAGCTCGGTGCTGGTGGTGGCCAATTCGCTCCGGCTTCGCAGCTTCGGCAAGACCGGCGGCCGGGGCGCTTAGGCGGCGCCGAAGCGGACGGCCGCCTTGGCACGGGCCTTGGCGGCTTCCTCTTCCCGGTCCTTGGCCGGGGCATGTGTCACCAGGGAATCGAGCAGGTGCTGGGTGGCGTGCGCGATCTCGTGCACGGCGCGGTTGAACGCCTCCTCGTTGGCTTTCGACGGTTTGGTGCTGCCACTGATCTTGCGCACGTACTGCAGCGCAGCGGCTTCCACCTCGGCCGACGTGGCATGGGGCTCAAAGTTATGCAGGGTCCGGATATTGCGGCACATAGTCCCATGCTAGGCTCTGGACCGCCTGGGATCGAGGTCCGAAGCCTAGTACGGATACCACTGGCCCGGCAGCTGCCCTCACGGGTAGGGCTGCATGGGGAGCGGTGCCCATCGACAGTGACCGGGCCGCGGGATAGTTTCTAGGTAATGGATCTTCCGGATGAGCCGGGGGCCGCTGGGGATGCCGATCGGATCGGGTCCGTTGACTGAAGGAGAAAACTAATGGCTATTTGGGGTGCAGACATTGCTCAGCTCAAGGCGCTCGGAACCAAGCTTCAGGCTGGTTCGTCCGAGATCGAGAAGGCTAAGTCGCAGCTGACGAAAGCTCTTGACAGCACCGACTGGAAGGGCCCGGACGCGGAGAAGTTCCGCAGCGAATGGTCCGGCCGCCACGTAACGGACCTGGCCCGCGTGGCCCGGGCACTGGAAGAAGCCGGCAAGCAGGCCAGCAAGAACGCCGCCCAGCAGGAAGAGGCTTCCCGCTAGGGAACGCCCGCCGCTGGCAACGCTGAAACGGATGCCCCGGACGCAACAAAGCGTCCGGGGCATCCGCCTTTAAACCGAAGCCGCTTAACGCGATGACCGCCGCGTGGTGCAGATTCGCGTGGTGCAGATTAGGGGACGGGTTCGACGTCGTTCGCGTGGTCCAGCGGCGCCGGCACCGGCGCTGCACCGGGTCCGCCTGAAGAGGCCGGCGCTACCCGCGGCCCGCGGAGCTCGTCCACGCGGACCAGGACGACGCCGCCAACAATCAGCACACCGCCGAGGAGCTGGATGGGACCGGGCAGTTCACCGAGCAGGAGCCACGCCCAGATGACGGCGAAAAGCACCTCGGTGAGCGACACGAATGATGCAACCTTCGAACCGAGCGCCCGCGCGGCAACGATGCCCGAGACGTACGCGAGGACCGTGGCAAGGATGATTAGGCCGCCCAGCGAAACCCACCACGGGGTGACCCACGGCCCCAGTTTGGTGTCCGCCGTGCTGAACGCCATCGGCAGAAGTCCGGTGGCAGCCGCCAGCCACATCACCACGGCGCCCACCATCAGGCCGCCGGATGCGAGGACGATCGGCGGGAGGGTGTCATTTTCTTTTGCAGTGATGAAGAAATAGATCGCCAGGCAGACGGCTGCGGCGACTCCCCACAGGACGCCGACGACGTCGATCTTCACGGCACCGGTAAGGTCCAGCACCAGGATGAGTCCGCCCAGCGAAAGCAGCGTTCCCGCAATGGTGAGCGGGCGCGGACGCCGTCGGCTCGCGGCCCACAGCCAGAGGACGATGATCACCGGGGCCAGGTACTCCAGCAGCAGGGCAACGCCCACGGAGAGCCGCTCGACGGCGTTGAAGTAGAACAGCTGGCAGGCTGCGACCCCGATGAGCCCGAACAGCAGGATGGTCAGCCAGTTGTCCCTCAGCTGGCGCCAGCGGCCGTGCAGTGCGGGCACTGCCGGGATCGCGAGGATGAGGGCTGCCCCAGTCAGGCGCGCGGTCACGGCCGCACCCGGAGTCCACCCGGTTTCGAGCAGGGCCTTGGCAAAAGATCCGGAAAGGCCGAAGACGGCTGAAGAGAATAGCGCCACGCCGAGCCCGGATGCCAGGAACCCGGCAGCCGGCCGGCGGGGGGCGCCGACCCTGGACGCGGCGCCCTGGAAGGACGCATCGGCGCGTTTGCTTGCGGCAGGCACGGCTGCCTCCTGTCAGGAGTAAAGTGGGGTAATGGTCATGACATTACGCCCCGCCCCTGTAAGGAGTCAAGATGGTTTTTGCCCCTGACACTGAAGTGGCACTTCGCACCGTTGTGGGACTGATCAACAGCGCGGCTAACGGCGAAGAACATCTCGCCACGATCGCGGACCTGGACCGCTTCCTCCTGGCTGAGGGCTTCTCCGGTGCGAGGTCACGGGACGCGGCTGAACTGGCCAGCGTCCATAAGTTGCGGAGCCAGCTCACCGAGCTCTGGACCATGGACGAGGACGCGGCCGTCGGGACGGTGAACCGCCTGCTCCGCGAAGCCAATGCCCTTCCGCAGCTGATCAAGCACGACGAATGGGACTGGCACCTGCACGCCACTACCCGCGAGGCCCCGCTGGCGGACCGGATGGGCACCGAGGCCGCCATGGCGCTGGCGGACGTGATCCGCAGCAAGGAGATGGACCGGATGCTGGTGTGCGCCGCGGAGGATTGCGACGCCGTCGTGCTGGACCTCAGCCGGAACAGGTCCAAGCGGTATTGCGATACCGGAAACTGCGCCAATCGGGCACACGTGGCCGCCTACCGCGCACGGAAAGCCGCGTCCTAGGGACGCGTGGCGGAAGAAGCGTTGCTTGAGGGAACTGGTGCCGGGGAAGCCCCCGGAGGATCTAGCGGGGATCGGCGCCGGGTGCGGCATCCGGCGCACCGGGAGCCCGCGCACCGGGAGCCTGCGCACCGGGAGTCTGCGCGTCCGGACGCGCCGAATAGCCGCCATGGCCGGAAGACTTCTTGGAACTCAGGTTGACGCCGGACCCCTTACCCAGGTGGTCGGCATTGTCCTTGTGGCTCATGGAAAGCATCGCCGCGATGACCAGGGTCACGATGAACGCAATCCCCGCACCCGTGAAGGCGAGATCGAAACGAGGGGACCGGGCGCTGCCGCCGGAGGCGAAGATCAGCACGGCAAAGAAGGCCAGGACAGCCCAGAATGCGGAGAACATGAGGGGTCCCTTGACCGAGGTCCGCAAGTTTCGCGGTTCTCCTGGTTTCTGCTGTGCCAAGGTGTTTCCTCCCGTGCAGCACGGCCTGGGCCCTGCCGCTTAAGTCAAGCGATTGTTCTACGCGAAGTAGAACCGTTCCCTACTAGTTTACGGCCTCGCTGGAAACAGACCGCGCATCGTGCCGCAGGGTCAGGCCGGCCAGGATCCAGAGAACCCCCGAAATGATCGCTCCGCCACCGGCCACTCCCAACAGCGCATGCGCTCCGAGGCTGATGAAGAACGGCAGGGCCACCGCAGTCCCCAGCCCGATCACCCCGGAGGCAAGCCAGTCGCGCGCCAGGACACTGCGTCCGCGGTACAGGAAACCGAGATAGAGTTCCGCAGCTCCCAGCAGGCCCAGGCCCAGGGCCGCCAGGACACCGAACACCAGTTCACTGCCCAGGAACGCCACGGCCACACCGGCACCGGTGAGGACTGCCCCGGCGGCTGCCATGACCTTGCCGGCAGGCTGCCTGGCCGCCAAGCCAAACTTCCCGATTCCACGGATCAGTATGACGCCGGTCGCCAGCAAGTAGAGCCCGCCGGTCCAGCCCATTTCGGACGCCGACGGGGACGCCCAGAAGACCGTCACCGCACCGAAGGCAAGGGCAAGCAGGGCCCTGGTGAGCACGGGCTTCCACAGGTCCGCAGCAGGAGCGGTCAGGGCAGCGGGATCGGAAGGAGTTGCGGGAAGGGTCACGGATCCAGTTTAGTGCGCAGCGGATTCGACCCGAGAACCATCCACTTGTCAGTCCTTGCCCGTAGTCCCAGCGTTACCGCCCGGGCGGACATGTAACCCAGCGAAAAGGCCACCCACAGCCACGCCAGCCCGGCGGCACCGTCGACATGGGCGAGTCGGACGGCTGCCAGCAGCGGCAGGTACACCGCGAGGTTCACGACGCCGGCAATCGCCAGGTATTTCGCGTCGCCGGCGCCGATCAGGACGCCGTCCAGTACGAAGACATAGCCCGCCACGGGCTGTCCGGCGGCGAGCACCCACAGGGCGAGCATCAGTGCGGACTGGACGCCGGCGTCGGACGTGAACAAGGCGCCGGCCCACGGAGCCGCAGCTGCCAGCAGCACTCCCGTGATCACCCCGAACCACGCACCCCAGCGGATCATGGTCCGGGTCAGGTCCCGCACCGCGGCAGGGTTTGCCGCTCCCAGTTCCTTGCCGATCAGGGCCTGGGCGGCAATGGCCAGGGCATCCAGGGCGAAGGCCAGGAAGGTGAAGATGGTCATGGCCAACTGGTGGGCGGCCAGGTTCACCGGGCCCTGGGCCGTGACCACCAGCACGGTCGCGAGGATCGCGATCCTCAGGCTGAGCGTCCGAAGCATAAGCCAGGACCCCACTTTGGTCATGGCACGCACGCCCCGCCAGTCCGGACGGAGTGAAACCCCGTGATCACGCGCATTGCGACGGACGATCACCAGGTACACCAGGGCCATGGCCCAGTGGGCAATGCTGGTGCCCACGGCGGAACCGGTCACGGACCAGCCCAGGCCGTAAACCAACGCCAGGTTGAGGAGGACATTCAGGGTGAACCCTGCAGAGGCCACCGCCAAGGGGGTCCGGGTGTCCTGGAGGCCACGCAACACACCGGTCCCGGCGAAGATCAGCAGCATGGCGACGAGCCCGGGCATGGACCAGCGGAGGTAGTCCACGGCGAACCGGCGGACGTCGCCCGTAGCGCCCATCAGGTCAACGAGCACTTCGGCGCCGGCGAACCCTGCCGCCGCCAGCATTAGGCCCAGGACAAGCGCCAGCCAGACACCGTCCCGTCCTGCCGCGAGGGCTTTGGGAAGCTTGCCCTCGCCGATGGCCCGGGCAACTGCAGGGGTGGTGGAGTATGCAAGGAACACCATGAGGCCCACGGCCGTGTGCAGCACTGCCGACGCCAGCCCCACCCCCGCCAACTGGGACACGCCGAGGTGGCCCACTATGGCCGAGTCCGCCAACAGAAAGAGCGGTTCCGCGATGAGGGCGCCGAATGCCGGCACGGCGAGGCGGAGGATTTCCCGGGCGTTTCGGCTGGCGGGAACAGTCCGGGAGGTGGCACGTGATTCTGGCACGGAGCCAGCCTAGCTGGAGAGACCTGTCACATGCCGACCCCATTGGTTGACTCTTCAACTAACCAGCTGGCAAGGTTGAGTACTGAAGCTTCAACCGCGTCCGAAGAGGACGCACGGCAATGCTCCCGACCTCGAAATGGTGAAATTCCCATGACCCAGTCCACACTGACCACCACAGCACTCACTATCCTGCGCGTCATAGCGGGCTTCCTGTTCGCAGCCCACGGCTGGCAGAAGTTCAACGAATGGACCATTGCCGGCACCCAGGCGTCGTTCGCCAAGATGGGCGTCCCGGCTGCTGAGCTGGCGGCCCCTGCCGTGGCCACCCTCGAGCTTGTGGGTGGAATCGCGCTGGTCCTGGGCGTACTGACCCGCGTTTTCGCAGCCCTTCTCGCCGTGGACATGCTCGGCGCCCTGTTCCTTGTGCATGCCTCCGCCGGTGTCTTTGCCGCAACGGGCGGTTATGAACTGGTGCTGCTGCTTGCAGCCGGAGCGCTGGCCATTGCCCTGACCGGCGCCGGCAGGCTGGCCGTCGACCAGGCACTGTTCGGCGGCAGCAACTCGAAGCTCCGCATCCTCGCCTAAGGCGGGAAGCGCCAAAGACCAAGACCTGCGCGACGCCGGGCCGGCCACTCACGTGGCTGGCCCGGCGTCGTTGCATCCACCCTGTAGAAGTATTCCCGCGCCGGAATGCTAGCCCGAGACTCCCATCAGCTCGTTGGGCACGTGCGCGAGTTCCGCCGATTTGGTTACTTTGCCCGAGGCAAGGTCCACGGCATGGATCGCGCTTTCTGCAGGCTCCGTGACATAGGCGGTGGAGCCCTGCACAAACAGCGTCGGGCGCGGGTCCTGCCACGTTTCCGATTCCTCCCAGGCGTCAACGACGGGGATGGTGGACGTGATGCTTCCGGTCAATGGGTCAATGACACGCAGGGCGCCGTCGGTCCCCAGGACCAGGGCCTCGCCCGCGGCACCCCTGCCCAGCGAGCGGAACGAATAGCTCGTACCGAGTTCCACCAGCTGGAGGGTGGCCGTCTCCGTATTGACGAGCGAGACGCGCGTGGGCCGTTCCAGCGCAGCATCCTTATCCACTTTGTAGTCACCCAGAACCACCGGCGACCTGGGCGAGCCCGCCTGGTTTCCCATCCGCCCGTAGGCGTCGGGGCTTGCCACTTTGGAAATCTTCCCGTCCCGGTAGATCAGCATGCCGTCTTCACAGCCCACCACGACTGTATCCGGGCCTGCGGCTGCTTCGCCGTGCACGCCGGGGCAGTCCTCGTTGCGCACCAGTTCCACACGGTCCTGCCCCGCTCCCGCTGCCAGCACGGCAATCCCCCGCCTCGACTCCTCGTCTCCGAGCGTGACGAGGAGTTCGCCCGCCTCGAGCGGCACCGCTACGCCATGATGGGCTTCCGCAGTCATGTAGACATCACTGTCCGGAAGGACACCCGCACTCTCCCCCAGTCCTGCCGGGTCGAAGAGCTCCACCTTTCCGGAACCATCGCTGAAGAGGGCGGTCCGGCCGGAATGAAAGACAGCGTGGCCGGCCTTGCTGGCTTCGAACGAGGCAGCCGTGAGGGACGGCTCAACGGCGTAGGAATGCCCGTGATCGCCATGCTTCTCCGTCCACACGCCCGCATCGAACACCCTGAACGCGTTTCCGGTGGACACCAGGACATGCCGGCCGTCGCCCGCAGGGTTCAATCTGTTGAAGCCCGTAAGCTCGGCCTCCCCCACGACCTCCAGTGAGGTGGCATCGAGCACCGTGATGCCCCCGGCATGAGTCAATACCAGCCTGGGCGCGGGGCCCTGGACCTCCTGGCTTGCACTGGACGACCCGGTGGACTGCCCGGCGGATGACGCGCCGCCTCCCGACTGGGCGCCGTCATCGCCCCGCCCCGGGTCCGCGGCGCAAGCGCTCAGGACGAGGGCGGCAACGGCAAGTCCCGCCGCTCCCGGAAAGCCGTTAGGGGAAACCCTCGAACCGGGCCGCCGCGCCGGGCGAAGTGGAGGAAAAGAGGGTCTAAGGCGGCGGCGATTGACGCTATGCTGATTCTTCATAAGTTAAATGATAGTCATTCTCATTAGAAGGGCAAGCTGAACAGTCATGTGCAGGACTACCCGCCTGTCCTGACAAGGCGCGCCGCGGCCCCGCCCGCATGTGGCGGGTTCTGCGGCCTTTGTGTCATTCGGACCCGCCGGTATGCCGGGTCATCAGTAAACTCTCAGCATGAGCGAGACTGCCGCCAATTCAGTGACCCTCCGCTTTCTAGCGGCCCCCATGGACGTCGGCCACAGCGGCTCCGTGGATGCCGGAACCGTGCTCGAGTGGGTGGACAAAGCGGCCTATGCCGCAGCGGTTGGCTGGGCCAAGTCGTACTGTGTCACGGCCTACGTGGGTAACATCCACTTTGCCGATCCGGTCAACAGCGGGGACATGGTGGAAGTCACCGCGACGATCGTCTATACCGGCCGGTCCTCCATGCATATCCGCACGGTGGTGTCCTCGGGCGACCCCAAAGGCGGGGCGGCCACAATGCGCAGCCAGTGCATGGTGATTTTTGTGGCGGTGGGCCCGGACGGTAAACCGGCGCCCGTCCCGCAGTTCGAACCTTCCACTCCCGAGGAAATCGAGCAGCGTGACCACGCCCTGGCGCGGATCAAGGTCCGCGAGGACATCGTCCAGGCGATGAATGCACAGGAATATACGGACGCCGGCACCGCGGAACGGGTGGTCCTTCGGTTCATGGCCGCCCCCACGGATGTCAATTGGGGCGGCAAGGTGCACGGCGGCATCGTCATGAAGTGGATCGACGAGGCCGCCTATGTTTGTGCGTCCCGGTACTGCGGCAAGGACACCGTGGCGGTATTTTCCGGCGGGGTGCGTTTCTACCGGCCACTGCTGATCGGCCATGTCGTGGAAGTGGAGGCGCGGCTCGTGTACACCGGCACCAAGGGAATGCACATTGCGGTGCACGTCCGCTCCGGGGATCCCAAGGGGCGGGAGATGAACCTGACGACGTACTGCCTGACCGTAATGGTGGCCAGGGACGCTGCGGGGAACTCCGTGCCGATTTCGCCGTGGATGCCGGTCTCGGAGGAGGACTAGCGCCTGCACGCCCATGCCCGGGAGCTGCTGGAAATCCGTGGCCGGGCACCGGGAAACCGGCTGCCCAACCACCTGCTCTCCGCTGGTGGCGTGCAGGAGCCCGCATAGTCGGGTTGGCTAGAAGCCGCCGCCGCCTGCGTCTGCCGCCATGTTGGCGAACCGCGAGTAATGCCCCTGGAAGGCCACCACAATGTCCTTCGTGGGGCCGTTACGGTGCTTGGCGATGAGGATGTCCGCCTCGCCGGCGCGCGGCGATTCCTTGTCGTAGACGTCCTCGCGGTGGAGCAGGATGACCATGTCGGCGTCCTGCTCGATGGAGCCTGATTCACGGAGGTCAGAGACCATGGGCCGCTTGTCCTGGCGTTGTTCCGAGCCACGGTTCAGCTGGGACAGGGCAATCACGGGCACCTGGAGCTCCTTAGCCAGCAGCTTCAGTGCACGGGAGAACTCCGAGACTTCCTGCTGGCGCGATTCCACTTTCTTACCGGAGCTCATGAGCTGCAGGTAATCCAGGATGACCAGCTTGAGGTCGTGCTGCTGCTTGAGCCGGCGGCACTTGGCCCGGATTTCCATGAGCGACATGTTGGGGCTGTCATCGATGAACAGCGGCGCGTCATTCATCCTGCCCATGGTCGTGGCGATCTTGGACCATTGTTCGTCCTTGATGGTGCCCTTCCGGAGATCCTGGAGGCCGATGGTCGCCTCTGCGGAGAGCAGGCGCATGGCGATTTCGTTCCGGCCCATTTCCAGGGAGAACATCACCGTGGCGAGGTTGTTCTTAATGGCGGCGGACCGGGCAAAGTCCAGCGCAAACGTGGACTTGCCGACGGCCGGACGGGCTGCGATGACAATCATCTGCCCCGGGTGCAGGCCGTGGGTCAGTTCATCCAATTCGTAGAAGCCCGTAGGTACGCCCACCATTCCCTCGCCGCGATGGCCTGAGGCTTCGATTTCGTCCACCGTGGATTCCATGACGTCCTTGAGGACCACGTAGTCCTCGGCGGTGCGCCGCTCGGCCACGGCGTATACCTCGGCCTGCGCCTGGTTGACGAGGTCTTCTACTTCGCCGTCCGAGCCGTAGCCCAGCTGGACGATCTTGGTACCCGCATTGACCAGCCTGCGCAGGACTGCACGCTCGGCAACGATCTCCGCGTAGTATCCGGCGTTGGCTGCCGTGGGGACGGTCTGGATGAGCTCATGCAGGTACGCGGGCCCGCCGATCCTGTTGATCTCGCCGCGCTTGGTCAGTTCATCGGACACTGTGACGGCGTCGGCGGGCTCACCACGGCCGTAAAGGTCAATCACGGCTTCGTAGATGGTCTCGTGCGCGGGGCGGTAAAAGTCCTGGCCCCGCAGGATCTCCACTACGTCGGCGATGGCGTCCTTGGACAACATCATGCCGCCAAGAACTGATTGCTCAGCGGGGATGTCCTGGGGCGGCTTGCGGCTGCCTTCGGAACCCCGGGTGCCCTCGATTGAGTCCAGGTGCGTAACTGACAAAGCTGCCGTCCTCCGTTGTGTACCGCGGCGCATTCCTTGATGCCGTCGGTGCTGTAGCTATCTGCCATCGGGCTGCCGCGGCGCAGCGAAACCCCGCTTAGTGGCAGGACAAGTACTACCACCCGGCACTGACAGTCCTCCTGCGCGGGACTGCGCCCGCGCCCGCTGTTCCGGCCGTAAGCCCGGTTATCCCCATTTTGCGGAGGTTATCCACAATTCGTGGTCCGGGCGGGCCCGGGATCGCCTGCAATATGCTTCTGCGGACTCCCGAAACCAAGTACTGATGCCCCATAAACAGGTATCCCGCTACGTTAGTACCCCTTCCCCCGGGCACCAAGCCCACATGCATGCACACCTGTGGATAAGTTGTGGACTACCGGCCGCTGCTTGTGCACAGCCTGTGTGTCCACCTGTGGAAACCAAGAAACTTTGAGACCGAATATGGCTCTGACCTGCGGAAACGCTAAAAATGGCCTGTGGATGAAAGATTCTTTTAGGGAACGTTCATCCACAGCTTGCAGGTTCCCACTGGGGATACCGGCCAGTAACTCGGGGACAAGTGACGGAGAATATACCCGTTGTGTGATTTAGGCCGCTCCACGGGGTCCGAATTGACGCTTTCCTCTCAGCGCTGTATGCGCAACCGAGAATATGCTGTGGATAACAGCGAACTGGCATAAGCTCTATCCATGGGCGATGTATTCATAGTTATGCTGCCTGCCCTCATCCTTGTGGCAGTAATCTGGGCGGTTTCCACGGCACTGAAACCCCGGGACACAGGGATCTCGGATGCGGAGCGCTATCAGCTGGAACTGGCCATACGGTCGCAGGCTCACTACGCCGCCCAGGTGCAGGCAGCCACCGCCGCGCGGGCACGGGTTGATGCCGCCACCCGGCCAAGCCAGAACGAGCAACAGCAGTCCCAGCAGGCAGACCACGCACGGGCGGCCTTGCGCGCCCAGGCCGGGTCCAGTCCCGGCGTTGGCATGCATGGCTACCAAGGTCCGGTCCTCCCCGGCGGCCAATTGAACCCGCAGTTCGCCCTCCAGCTGCAGTCCATGGCCCGCAACGGCCAGAAACTGCAAGCCATCAAGATGCTGCGGCAGGCAACGCACTCAGATCTCTTGACCGCAAAAAATTATGTAGATCGGCTTTAGCAATGGAATCGCTAGTGATCCCCGTCCTGATCCTGCTCATCGTAGGGGCCGCCGTCCTGCTGGCGGCCCGTGCTCTAGGACGCCGCACCGCCGGCGCAACGGGTTCTGCCGCCAAGACGGGCCGCGGCACGCCGCCCGGCGATCCGGTAGAAGCTGCCAAGGCCGCAGCAGCCAAACTCACCGAAGACCAGCACCGGCGCCTGTACGCCCTGATCGCCCAAGGCCAAGCCATGGCGGCCATCAAGCTCTACTACGAAGCATCAGGTGAGGGCCTGCGGGCCTCCCGCGACGCCGTCGGCGCCCTGGCCGCCCACCCGCAGCCGTTCCACTCAGCGGCCCCTGAGGCCCCGGAGCATGACGACGACGATGCTCCCGAGCGTTTCCCGTACCGCTACCGCGCGATCGCCAGTAAAGGCGACGTCACTCGGGAGGTCAGCAGCAATATGCTGAACGACGAGATCTACGGCCGGATCCGCACGCTGGCCAAAAGCGGTGACACTGAGGGAGCAGCAACGGCACTGACCCGGCACTCGGACATTTCCATGAAACAGGCCAGGGAGTTCATTGCGCTGCTCGACGACTGAGCATCCAGCCTGACCACTCAGAAATCGAAGAGCTCCCCGAGCCAGCCTTCTTTCTTCTTGGGCCGCCGTCGGTCGTCGTAGCGTCGGTCGTCATGGCGGGGCTGATCATAGCGGGGCCGGTCCCTGCGCTCGTCATAGCGTCGGTCATCCGGCCGCCTGTCATCCCGGCGCGGGTCAAGGTTGTTGTACAGCGGCGGCGGAATCAGCCCGGGAGCGGGAGCCGCCGGGGCAACGGGAGCAGCCGGCGTCCCCGGCCCCATCAACTCGGCTGCGCGGTCGATAATCTTGTCCAACTCGCCGCGGTCCAGCCACACGCCTCGGCACTGCGGACAGTAATCGATCTCCACTCCGCTGCGCTCACTCATTACCAGGTCTACTGAATCCACAGGGCATTTCATGTCCCGCACAACGAGCGGACCCCTGGAATAGTTCGGCGAACGTGCGGAGGACACGCCCGGCCTGGTGCCGGGCGCCGCGCCTACCGGCTGTTCGAGATTCCCGCCAGCAGCTGTTCAAACGGCAGGGACTCTGCGGCGTCCGGCTTACGCTGCGGCCGCGAAGCTGCAACAAGTCCCGCGAACTCTTCTGCTGCCCGCTCGATCCGCACCGAAAGGGGCGAGCCGCCGTCGTCCGTGTTTCCCCAGTCCTGGGGCCCGGCGAACACGCCGGTGGCAGCAGTGCGGGTCCGCAGGTAACTGAACAAGGGCCGCATGGCGTAGTCCAGAACCATCTGGTGGCGGTCGGTGCCGCCGGTTGCCCCAAGGAGGACGGCCTTCCCCTCCAGCGCCTTGGGGTCCAGGACATCGAAGAAGGACTTGAACAGGCCGCTGTAGGAGGCGCTGAACACCGGCGTGACGGCGATGATGCCATCGGAGTCCTCCACACCGGCAATCACTTCGGCCAGCCGCGGTGGCGCGAACCCGGTGACGAAGTTGTTGGCAATGTCCACGGCCAGATCGCGGAGTTCCACCACATCGATGGATACCTCATAGCCGGCGGCAGTGATGCTGCGTTCGGCTGCGGCTGCGAGTTGGTCGGCCAGCAGCCTACTCGACGACGGTACGCCCAGTCCGGCGCTGAGGACGGTTATGCGGCGGGTTTCCACGGTTTACTCCTGAGGGTCAACGGTAAATCAGACTACATGCGTTTGCATCTATCGAGTAAACCCGCCTGGGCCCGTCTTTATTCCGCGGCAACCGAACCCTGCTGTGGAACGCTGCCGCGACCCTGCTGACAAGCGCAGCGGTGTCTGCCAGACTGCCGTCATGGTTGAAAACAAGACCCAGGCAACGGACGCCTCCGTGGAGGACTTCCTTGACGGTGTGGAGAATCCGGCCCGCCAGCGGGACGGCCTGCGGCTCCTGGCCCTCATGAAGGAACACACCGGCGAAACGCCCGTGATGTGGGGCCCCGGCATCGTGGGTTTTGGCAGCTATCACTACCGGTATGAGAGCGGCCGCGAGGGGGACACGGTAGCCGTCGGCTTCTCCCCGCGAAAGGGGAGCCTCTCACTCTATGGACTGACCTACGCGCCCGAAGCTGCGGAGCTCCTGCCGCGGCTAGGCAAGCACAAGGTCGGCGCAGGATGCCTCTACATCAACAAGCTGGAAGACGTGGATGAAGCCGTACTGGCAGAACTCATCCGGGCGGGCCACCGGCACTCCACCACGGTGATGCACCAGGAATAGCCCCGCGGACACCATGCACTGAAAGCAGCCTGGAATTTAAGAACAAAGGCCCCCGCGTTCGGTTCCGATAGGAATCCGAAGCGGGGGCCTTCAGCAGTTCAGGACTTCGTAGCGCTCTGGCGAATGGCCGGAGGAACTACTTGCCTGCGACTACGTCGAGTTCGATCACAGCAGCAACGTCGTCGTGCAGACGGACGTTGGCCTGGTAGGAACCAACCGACTTGATGTGTGCCGGCAGTTCAACCTTGCGCTTGTCGATGCGGCCGAGACCGGCGGCCTCAACAGCGTCGGCCACGTCGCCCTGCTTGACGGTACCGAACAGGCGTCCGGTCTCGCCAGCCTTGACAACGAGCTTGACCGGCTTGGCGGAGAGTGCAGCGGCCTGCTTCTGAGCGTCTTCCAGGGAAGCGTGCTCACGGGCAACGCGGGCAGCCTTGATCGACTCAACCTGCTTCTCGCCACCCTTGGACCAGGTCAGTGCGAAACCGCGGGGCAGCAGGAAGTTACGTGCGTAACCGTCCTTGACCTCGACAACATCGCCAGCAGCACCGAGACCGGTTACTTCGTGGGTCAGAATGAGCTTTGCCATTTTAGTTAATCCCTTCCTTAGCCGCGGCCAGCGCCGGAGTAAGGCAGCAGAGCAACTTCGCGGGCGTTCTTGATTGCCTGGGCGATTTTGCGCTGTTCCTGCACCGTGACGCCAGTGACGCGACGGGCGCGGATCTTTCCGCGGTCGGAGATGAACTTGCGCAGCAATGCTACGTCCTTGTAGTCGATGACGGTGATGTCAGCGGCCTTCAAGGGGTTGGACTTTGGTTTGGGCTTACGGAGTTCAGCCTTAGCCATCGTGGAGCTCCTATTCTATGGAGCCCGTGGATATTGATCCACGGGATGGTGGTGGTTCGACGGCGGTACTCACCCGGGAGCCGTAAGGCATCCCGGCGGGTTCCGAGCCGGACCTGAATTATTGGTTAGAAGGGAGGTTCGGAATCCGGGCCGTTGCCCCAGCCGCCGCCTGCATTGCTGACACCGGGCGTTGCCCAAGGGTCTTCCTGCGCTGCCGCGGGCTGGTTGCCGCCCCAGTTTCCGCCGGTATTGCCGCCCTGGCTTGCACCTTGGCCGCCACCGAACCCACCGCCGCTGTTGCCGCCGCCGAAGCCACCCTGACCACCCTGGCCGCCGGAGCGCTGGGTGCGGTTGACCTTGGCGTTGGCGTAGCGCAGGCTCGGGCCGATTTCATCGACTTCGAGCTCGATAACGGTGCGCTTTTCGCCTTCTTTGGTTTCGTAGGAACGGCTCTTCAAACGTCCGGAAACGATAACCCGCATACCCTTTGTGAGGGATTCTGCGACGTTTTCGGCTGCTTCACGCCAGACGGAAGCGCGGAGGAACAGGGTTTCCCCGTCCTTCCACTCGTTCGACTGGCGATCGAAGGTGCGGGGCGTAGAAGCGATGGTGAAATTCGCTACTGCCGAACCTGACGGTGTAAACCTCAGTTCGGGGTCATTGGTGAGATTACCGATGACCGTAATAGTGGTTTCGCCTGCCATCTACTGCCTCCTTGTTCGTTCCTGCGGGATAAAGATTGAATGCACGGTGCTGAAATTACTCAGCAACGACCTTCTGCTCTTCGGGGCGGGTGATCTTGGTGCGCATGATGGTCTCGTTGAGACTCAGCTGGCGGTCAAGTTCCTTGGCGGTGTCCGGCTTGGCGGTGAAGTTCACCACGGCGTAGATACCTTCAGACTTCTTCTTGATTTCGTAAGCCAGTCGACGACGGCCCCAGATGTCAACCTTTTCGATGGTTCCACCATCGTTGGTGATGACGTTCAGGAACTTCTGAAGCGACGGCTCAACGGTACGCTCTTCGACCTCGGGGTCGATGATTACCATCAATTCGTAAGGACGCATATGTGAACCCACCTCCTTTGGGCTAAGCGGTTACGGCATTTCCGTAACAGGAGGTTCATTTGCGGTGCCGTGCGCATCCGGTCCCCAAAACGGAGGCAGGACGCAGCACAGACTTCAATATCCTAGTGCATTTAGGCCGGTTTCGGCGATTCGTGACCGCTTCAGGCTAGCCCCGGGTCCGCCCCGGGCGGAAACGCTCCAGGTCCCTATGTGGAAAAACAGCCCGGATCCGGGCGCGGCCTGTTTGTTTGACTAGAGTATCGACATATGGACACCAGCCCCCTGCCCGCCAGGGTGAAACGAAGCCGGCTGCGGTTTCTTGCCATGGTTATGACCGGGCTGGCGGCCGCTGCGGCCACCGGACTTTCCGGATATTGGGTGGAGGCGCCGGCCGTCGGCTGGGGCAGCGCCGCGCTGGTCTACGTGGCCTGGGTCTGGCTTGTGGTCGGACGCCTCGATCCCGCCGGGACCCGCGCCCACGCGACGTCCGAGGACCCGTCCCGCAGTACCACCGACCTGCTGATCCTGGTGGCCAACGTCGCGAGCCTGGCCGCAGTTGCAGCCGTTGTCGTGGACTCGCACAGATCCGACGGCGGCTCGCGACTGAGCGGCGGCCTCCTGGCCCTGGCGTGCGTCGCGTTGTCGTGGATCCTGGTGCAGACCCTTTTCACCCTGCGCTACGCCGAGCTGTACTACAGTCCCGGGAAGCGCGGCGGATCGGACGCGGGCGGCATCGATTTCAACCAGGACCGGCCTCCGCAGTACACGGACTTCGCCTACCTGGCCACGAGCCTGGGCATGACCTACCAGGTGTCCGACACCAATCTGCAGAACCACCTCATCCGAGCCGAAGCCCTCAAACACAGCCTGCTGTCCTATCTCTTCGGCACCGTCATCCTGGCCGCCACCATCAACCTGGTGATCGGGCTCGCCTAACGCCTGCCCTGTTTCACTCTCTGGCTAAGCCGCCGTCCGGAAGAACAGTTCGGTCACACGGGCCAGCCGGAACGGGTCTTCCACGCCGCAGAGTTCACGGGCGGAGTGCATGGACAGCAGCGGCACGCCCACGTCCACGGTCCTGATGCCCAGCCGCGTCGCCGTCAGCGGTCCGATGGTGGACCCGCACGGCATCACGTTGTTCGAGACGAACTCCTGGTACGGGACCCCCGCGTCGTCGCACAGCCGCGCCCAGAAGGCGGCACCCGGGCCGTCGGTCGCGTAGCGCTGGTTGGCGTTGATCTTGAGCAACGGGCCGCCGTTGAGCACCGGCCGGTTGACCGGGTCATGGCGCTCCGCGTAGTTCGGGTGCACCGCGTGGCCGGCATCGGCCGACACGCAGAACGACGCCGCCAGGGCCTGCCGGCGCTGGCTGACCGACGCTCCGAGGCCGTCCGAGATACGCACCAAAACGTCCTCGAGGAGCGGTCCGCAGGCCCCCGACCGCGAATTGGAGCCGATCTCCTCGTGATCGAACGCCGCCAGCACCGCGATGGGCCCCCCGTCCGGATGGTTCCCGGCTTCGGCGTGGGCGATGAGCGCGGCCAGTCCCGCGTGGGTGGCGGACAGGTTGTCCAGCCGTCCGGAGGCAAAGAACTCACCCTTGGCCCCGAAAACCGCGGCCGGCTGCGTGTCCGCCACGACGACGTCGTACCCGCCGATCTGTGCGGGATCCACCGGCGCCAAGCCGGGCGCCGCTGCAGTGGCCCGTTCCGCCAGCAGCGCGAGGAGGTCCTCAGCTCCCGGATCGCCGAGCCCAAAGACGGGATTCATGTGCTGCTGCTTGTCCAGCGCCAGGCCCTCATTGACCGCGCGGTCCAGGTGGATGGCGAGCTGCGGGAACCTCAGCAGCGGCCCCGTGGCGGTCAGGCACTGCGTACCGTCCAGCATCACCAGCCGGCCGGCCAGCTGCAGTTCCCGGTCCAGCCAGGAATTGAGCAGGGGGCCGCCGTAGACTTCCACACCGGCCTGCAGCCAGCCGAATTTTCCCGTGGTGGGCTTGGGCTTGAGTTTGAACGACGGCGAATCGGTGTGGGCCCCGAGGATGTTGAAGCCGGTGGTCGGGCCGGCATTCTTCGGCGTCACCCATGCGATCAGGGCGCCGTCGCGGACCACATAGAACCGCCCTGCCGCGCCGCCATCCGTGCCGCCGCCGGCCGGCCACGCCGCCAGTTCGTCCAGGCCGGTGAAGCCCGCCCGGTCCAGCCGGCTCGCGGCTTCCTGTACTGCGTGAAAGCTCGACGGCGAGGCGCTGACGTACGCGCCGAGGTCCTGGATGTGGTGTGCGGCAGTGGCGTGGGAAGGCATGGCTCCGAGTCTAGCCGTGACCCGGCGGCCCGCGCCTGAGGCCCTGTCCTACACCGTGACGTTGAGTCCTGCCGAGAAGCCGCCGGCCACTGAACCGGACATGGTGGCCAGCTGGTGGATGCCGCCGTCGTCGCCAAACACGTTGTCCGAGGTGAGCGTGGTGTTCGGAAAATTCCGGGCGCTGGACTCATAGCCTGCCGTGGCGTAGACCTCGTTGCAGGCGGCTTCCGTCATGGCGATCTGGGAGACCGCCAGCACCTGGCCGGCCGCTGTGGTGTTGCTCATGGATTCGAAGACTTCGAAGTGGATGTGCGGCCAGCGTCCGTTGTATGCCCCGGGGTAGATGGTGGTGAAAGACACCTGCCCGTTGGCATCCGCTTCCTGGACACCGCGGAGGAAGTTCTCATTTTCAAGTCCGGCGTCGTACATCGAGTATTTGCCGTCCCGGTCGCAGTGCCAGGCGTAGACGGCGGCGCCGGCAAGGGGTTTGCAGCCGCTGGCGTTGTCCAGGAGAGTCAGGGTGACCGTCAGCGGGATGCCTTCCGCCTTGGTGGTGGAGGTTCCGAAGCTGGCGGTGATGTCCTGCCGGACCACGCCGGACGCCTCCAGGACGTTGGGCCCGTTGGAACCGTCCCCGGGATAAGGCCCAGCTGTTTCCTGCGGAATTTCCACGCCGCATTCGGCGATGGCCCGGGTTAGCGTGGGTGATGCGGATGGTGTGGCGGACCCTGTCACTGACGGAGCCGGGGTGTTGGTTGCGGAACTGCTGGCGGCCGCCGTCGTGCTCGCGGTTCCGGAAGCGGACCCGCCGGGAGTGCAGGCCGCCAGCGCCGCGGCGGCTGTGCCGGCGCCGAAAAAAAGGCCCAGGGAACGCCGGCTCATCAGGGTGGAGAGGTCGAATTCCAGGCCGCGGTCATGGTCGGGATGGGGCTCGCGGGGAAGTTGCGTTGAGGTTGTCATGGACACATCAAACGCCGACGGGCTATGCCGCGCATAGGCCTTTCCTGTGAGCCCGCTGTGCGACTGCCGAAGGTGCGGGGGTTTTCATGGTGCGGGCCTTCACCGGCTCGAGGACGCTTGGGCAGAGGTTGCTGATCAGGCCCGTGCCGGCGCATTCCCGCATTGCCTCGATGCCGGCAGCGGCCGACCTGGTATCCGGATACGGCCGGGATACGGCCAGCACCGTACCGTCGGGGGCGATCATCCTAAAACGCACCTCGGCTGCATCGTCCGCGAAAAGTTCAAATTGTCCCGCCATGGTTTCCTTCCAAAGGTGATCGTGGGGATTCCCATCCATGGTGTCCCGCATCCCTTCAACCGGTAAGGGGCGAAAGTCCTCTGCTTGGATAAATTCCGGACATGGGCGCGGGCTCCCCCGGTCACCGGGTTCAGTCCCGCACCATCCGGGGACTTTGGGCCCTGTTGCCCGGTCCGGGGATGGGTATCTACTGGGGTTTGGGTCCGGGCCGCCAACGGATGTCGGTTTGCCTTTGCCAGGAGAACAATCAGGAGAGAGCTATGTCCGGTGCGTTGAAATGGTCCCCGTTCGAATCGGCCCGGTGGCCGTCTGCCCAGGAAGGAACGGGCAGGACACCGTCCTCGTTCGTCGGTGCAACGGCGCGTCCCTTCGAACACGCGCACGCGCCAAGCCCCGTGAGCGTCGAGGAAGTCAATGTCGACGAGTACGTCGACGGGGAGACCCTCGTGGTCCGGGCACAGATGCCTGGCGCGGATCCGGACAAGGACATTGAGGTTTCCGTGGCCGGCGGAGTGCTGCACATCCAGGCCGGGCGCGATGGGGCCGGCGGCCACTCCGAAGGGGACCGCTTTCCTTCCGGACTGAGGTACCGCCGTTTCACCCGCAACCTGCCGTTGCCGGAGGGTGTGACGGACCAGGACATCAAAGTGTCCTTCCGGAACGGCGTCCTGGAAGTCAGGACCCCTCTTCCCACGGCACCTGGAACCGATGCCGCCGAGAAACGGCTTCCCATTAGCCGCGATTAGCCGCAGCTCCGACATCGAACAACAGCCCGACCGGGAAAGAGGCAATACAACACATGGAACTGAAATCACAGTGGCACCGGCTTGATCCCGCGACCCGCCGGTGGCTCATGGACAATCCCGGGTGTGTTGTGCTGCCCAGGACGATTTCGACCATCGTCGCCCGGGTTGCGGATGAGCCCGTGGTCCTCGACCAGCACGGTGCCATCCAGCTCACGGCGGCAGACGTCAGCTTCATTCGCTCCCGCGTTCACGGATCATCCGCCGCAGCCGGGGATCATCGGTTCTTCGACGCGGTGCAGCCGGATCCAAACGGAAAGGAGTCCGGCCACCCTGACTGAAGGTGGCCGGACTCCTTTCCGGGCGGACTGTGCCCGCTCCTGC
The DNA here is from genome assembly GCF_017833075.1 of Arthrobacter sp. PvP103. Classification (NCBI taxonomy): domain Bacteria; kingdom Bacillati; phylum Actinomycetota; class Actinomycetes; order Micrococcales; family Micrococcaceae; genus Arthrobacter; species Arthrobacter sp. PvP103. The sequence goes on from NZ_JAFIBQ010000001.1 coordinate 2,392,214, forward strand.
TGCTGCGCTAAGCCCTTTCCCGGGCTAGCGCCTTTGAATTACGACGCCGGGCCGGCACTCACTCCGGCCTCTTCCGGCGCGGCTTCTTCCGTAACGGTGCCAGTGGCGCCCAGACCCTTGCGGTAGCGCCAGACACCCACGCCCACCACCACAGCGGCCAGGCCCAGTGAAAGCAGCAGCGACTCCCGTGTGGATTCCAGGATCACCATGCCGATCAGCAGCGCGACGATACTGGCAATGGCCACCCAGGTCAGGTACGGGAACAGCCACATCTTCAGGGCAAGGTCCTTGGCGGCGGCACCCATGCGCTGGCGCAGGACGAGCTGCGAGGAGGCGATAACCAGCCAGACGAACAGCGCAATCGCACCCGAGGTGTTCACGAGGAACAGGAACACGGTGTCCGGGGCGATGTAGTTCAGGCCCACAGTGATGAACCCGACCACGGTTGAGGCCAGCACGGCGGAGGCAGGTACGCCGCGGCCGGAGATCCTTGTCCAGGCGCGGGGTGCGTCCCCGCGGCGGGCGAGGGAGAACAGCATGCGGCTCGCGGTGTAGAGGCCGGAGTTCAGGCAGGACAGCACCGAAGTCAGCACCACAATGTCCATGATGGTGCCGGCGCCGGGGATGCCGAACAGTTCAATCACTGCGACATACGGGCTCTTGGCCACGGATGCGGAGTTCCACGGCAGCAGGGTGACCACGATGGCAATGGAGCCGATGTAGAACACCAGGATGCGCCAGACAGTGGACTTCACGGCCTTCTTGACGGCGTCCACCGGGTTCTCTGATTCGCCGGCGGCAATGGTGGCGATTTCGGCGCCGAAGAAGGAGAACACAACCACCAGGATGCCGGCGAGGACTGCTCCGGGGCCGTTGGGCAGGAATCCGCCGTTGTTGACCAGGTTGTCCAGTCCGGGTGCCGGAACTCCGGGAATCAGGCCCAGGATGGCGGCCACGCCGAAGAGCAGGAACAGCACAATTGCGGCGACTTTGATGGAGGCGAACCAGAACTCGAATTCTCCGTACGATTTCACCGAGCCCAGGTTGGTGAGCGTCAGGAGGACCATGAGGACCAGGGCCCACACCCACTGATCGATGCCCGGAACCCAGCGGTGCATGATGGCCGCACCGGCGGTGGCTTCGATCCCCAGGACGATGATCCAGAACCATGCGTAGAGCCAGCCGATGCTGAATCCGGCCCACCGGCCCAGCGCCTTGTCCGCGTATGTGGAGAACGATCCGGTCTCGGGGTTGGCTGCAGCCATTTCACCGAGCATCCGCATCACCAGGATCACCACAATTCCTGCGGCCATGTAGGCGAGCAGGATGCCGGGACCGGCCTGCTGGATGGCAGCACCGGAACCCACAAAGAGCCCGGCCCCGATCACGCCGGCGATGGCGATCATGGAAAGGTGCCGTGGTTTCAGGGACTTGGAAAGCTGTTGGTCAGCGTGCATGGAAGCGCCGTCCTTCGTTGAGGGTGTGGGCCCCGGGCTACACGGATCACCGTGTTGCAGGCCACATTTCTTTTTCACCCTAGACCGGAAGCCACCGCCCGGATCATGTGCAGTCGAACATTTTGACGTACCCACAAAGGGAGCTTCACACAATGAAGCACATCAATACGCAACAGGAGTGACCTTTAGGACAACTCTGAAATGTGCCCGAAATCTACCTAAGAGTAGCTAATAGTCCGGATTGCTGGGTACCACCAGCCCGGTCTCATACGCATAGACCACCGCCTGCACCCTGTCCCGGAGATGCAGTTTGGCGAGGATCCGGCGCACGTGCGTTTTCACCGTCGCCTCGGAAAGGAAGAACCTGTGGGCGATCTCGGCGTTGGACAGTCCCTCTGCCATGGCTTCCAGCATCTCCATTTCACGGGGCGTCAGGGCCTCCAGCAGGGGGTCCCTCTGCTGCTCTTCTCCGAGCGAATGCCGACCCCGGCCGGCTGCGGGGGCGGAGGTGCCTGCCCGTTGTCCGTTGACTGCGGGCGGGTTGCCCTCCCGGACGTACGCTTCCAGCAGGCGGCGCGTGACGCGGGGCGCCACCACGGCGTCGCCGCTCGCCACCACACGCACGGCACTCACCAGTTCGGACGGTGCCACATCCTTGAGCAGAAACGCCGAAGCGCCCGCCTGCAGCCCGGCGAAGGCGTATTCGTCGAGATCGAAGGTGGTCAGGATGATCACCTTCGCGTGGGAGCCGGACGAGGTCACGGCCCGGGTTGCCTCGATTCCGTCCAGGACCGGCATCCGGACATCCATCAGCACCACGTCGGGGTCCACTTCCCTGACCTGCCGGATCGCTTCGGCGCCGTCGGATGCTTCCCCCACGATCCGAAGGTCGTCCTCGCCCTCAAGGATCAGGCGGAAGCCCATTCTCAGCAGCGGCTGGTCATCAACCAGCAGGACTTTGATCGGTGTATTGCCATTCATGTTTTTCCTTGGTCCCCATTCCAATTCAGAACTGCCCGGACGCGCCATCCGCCGCCGGCAGGGCGTCCGGCTTCCACCGTACCGCCGTAAATGCCGGCCCGCTCACGCATGCCGGTCAGGCCCTGGCCGGAACCAAGCGCCCTGGCGCCGCCCGCCGCTGCGCCAGGCCCGCCCGGGCCCGCCGCCCCGTACCCCACCGTGCCTCTGCCGTCGTCGAGCACTTCAATGGTGACCGTCCCGCCCACCCGGACCATGCCCACCTCCACCCGGCTCAGCGCCCGGCCGTAGCGGAGGACGTTGGTGAGCGATTCCTGCACGATCCGGTAGACGGTCAGTTGGAAGGCCGCGTCCTCGGGAAGGGCCGGCCCGGTATGCGAATAGTGCAGCGGCAGCCCCGCCGTGCGGAAGCCCTCGAGAAGTTTGGCCAGGCTGTTGCCGGCGCTCAGGGGTTGCCTGGGCGCCTGGCCCGCCGGCGACTCGTCGCGCAGGACGCCCAGCACCCGGCGCATGTCTCCCAGGGCCGTGCGTCCGGTCCGGGAAATCTCCGCCAGGACCTCAGCGGCGCGCTCCGGGCTCTTCCTGACCACCACTGCGGCGCCGTCGGACAGGGTGAGCATCACCGTCAGGGAGTGGGCCACGACGTCGTGCATCTCCCTGGCGATCCGGTTGCGTTCGGTGACTGAACCGAGTGCCGCGGTCCGGGCCGCCCAGGCCGCGATTTCCGCTTCGTGTTCCCGCCGCTGCCGGATGGAGATGCCGATGCCGGTGGCGATGACGTTGGACAGCGTGATGGTGATGCCGGCAACGATGCCAAAGACCAGCTGCGAATTCTCCGGCGCTGCGGGGCCGCCGTTGGGAAGGGCGCGTTCCAGCGGTCCCACGAGGGTAAGGAAGTACAACAGGGAAAGCGGGGCATTTGCCAGTGCCAGCGCCGTGATGGAGAACCGGCGGGACCGCTGGACGGCCAACGCATATAGCGCAAACCACAGCCCCGCGGAAACGTTGGAGCCCCAGGGGTGCAGGACGGTGATGCCCACCTCCAGCACGGCGACGACGGCAACAACGGCCACCGGATGGGACCGGCGGAAAAGGAGGGCCGCTGCGACTGCGGCGAGCAGCGCGGTGGCCGCCCAGCCGCCGTCGAGCACGGCGTCCACGGCGGTGGGCGTGACCAGCAACAGGTAGCAGAGCACCACCACCGCATCCATGACCCTGGGCCGCCGGTACAGGTAACGGCGGAGTCGGCCGCGGCGGCGGTCTGCGAGTTCGGCAAAGGACGCATCAATCTGGGTGGGGGTTGATGCGTCCTTTGCCGGCGGTTCTTCGTTCATGTGATGAGCCTAGACGGCGGCCCGGCCACCCTTTCCGCTCAAACGTCCCGCTTCTTGAGCAGAACCATGGCCAGGGCTGCCGGGATGACCACCCACGCGCCCAGCACCAGGGCCGCCTGCCAGACCTCGAGGGTTCCGTCCATGTGTTCCACTGCAGTCAGGGGCGTCACTGTGTTGCCGGGAAGGTACTTTCGGGCTTCCTCGAAGAAGTCGCCGGGAATGAGCTGGAAGGCGATGGGAGCCACGAAGAACAGGCCCACCAGGCTCATGATGCCCCCCGCGGAATTACGGATGATGCTGCCCAGCGACATGCCGATGGAGGCCACCGCCGCCACGTAGAGGCTGTTGACGAGCAGGAGCTTGACCGACTGGGAGCTGGCAAGGTCCAGGCTCAGGCCGTAGTTGTCCAGGATCGGGACTGACACCAGGCCCGCCAGCAGTGTCGAGACGCCTGTCAGGACGAAGGACACCACTACCACCACAAGGAATTTCGCCACGAAGGCGGGCGTCCGCTTCGGCACGGCTGCGAACGTGGAACGCGCCATTCCCGTGGTGAACTCGGAGCTCATCAGCAGCACGCCGAGGGATCCGAGGATCAGCTGGGCAAATGCAATGCCCGACGTTGGGGCACTCACCGCGATGTCCCCGCCCTGGGCCGCCATCTGGGCCGCGGCTTCCGGGTCCGATGCCATCTGCTCGCGGAACTGGCCGGTGGACCACGCCGCCAGGGCACCGAAGCCCACCATCACCAGCATTGTGGAGCCAAGCAGGATCAGCGTGGACAACAGGGTGCGGAACTTGATGAATTCCGAGTTCAGCACCCGCAGGAAACTGGGGCCGGGGCCCGGGGATGCCGAATTGCCGGGCGGGCGGGCGGGCTGCCCGGCGGGACCGCCGGCCTGGGGTCCTGCTCCGCCCTCCGCCCTGCGGCCGGAGGGGTTTGGTTCCAAAGTCGTAGAGCCCATGGCTTACTTCCCTCCGGTCTGCATGGGAGCCGTGGCACCCGTGGTGATAAGCGAGTGGTATTCGACCTCATCCTTGGTCAGCTCCATATAGGCCTCTTCGAGGCTTGCCTGGAGCGGGGTGAGTTCGTAGATCATGACGTGGTTGTCGAGGGCTGCGCGGGCAATCTGGCGCGGATCCAGGCCCTTGACCTCCAGCAGTTCGTGGTCCTGTGCCTCTACCGAAACCCCGGTTCCGGCAAGGAGGTGCATCAGCTGGTCCGGCTCATCGGTGCGGACGCGGGTGCGGCTCGCACCCTTCCCCGTGATGATGTCCTTGATGGGGGCGTCCGCGATGATCTTTCCGCGGCCGATCACGATCAGGTGGTCCGCCGTCACGGCCATTTCGCTCATGAGGTGGCTGGACAGGAAGACCGTCCGTCCTTCCGAGGCCAGGTATTTCACCAGGTTACGGACCCACACCACGCCTTCGGGGTCCAGCCCGTTGACCGGCTCATCCAGGATGATGGTCTGCGGATCCCCCAGCAATGCGGCGGCAATGCCCAGCCGCTGTCCCATGCCCAGCGAGAATCCTTTGACTTTCTTTTTGGCGACATCGGCCAGGCCGGTCATTTCGATGACCTCGTTGACGCGCTTCTTGGGAATGCTGTGCGTCGCGGCCATGGCCAGCAGGTGGTTGTAGGCCGAACGGCCGGTGTGAACGGCCTTGGCGTCCAGCAGGGCTCCCACTTCACGGAGGGGAGCCGCGTGCTTGGTGAACGGGACCCCGTTGACGGTGACCGAGCCCGACGTCGGCGAGTCCAGTCCCATGATCATTCTCATCGTGGTGGATTTGCCGGCTCCGTTGGGGCCCAGGAAGCCGGTCACCCGGCCCGCCTGGACCGTGAAATCCACTCCGCCCACGGCGGTTTTCTCGCCGTAGACCTTGGACAGGCCTCTTGCTTCAATCATGGAAGCGTTCCTTTGCGTAGCTGTGGATGCGGTGACGGCTCTGCTCGTCGCAGCTCCGTTCGTACCCTCCACGCTACAGACGCAGGGTTCCCTTTTCGCCGGTCTCAGGGATGATTCAGGGTGGAATCAGGGTAGTCCCAAGGGATGACCACCAGGCGGCCTACGCCGGCGTCGGGGAGTAGTAGGTCAGCGCTCCGGGGAGCACCGAAAACTCAACGCGGCGCACGCCCGGCATGGCTTCCCCGTCCACGGCCAGCGCCATGGGCGACCCCGCTGCTTCCACCGTCACCTTCGTGGACTCACTCAAGTGCGTGATCTTGGACGTGGCCACTGTGCCCGTCAGGACGGACCACAGGAGCCGGATCCGTGCGAACGACTCATCGGCAGTGATCATCCGCAGGTCCAGGACGCCGTCGTCCATCACCGGCCGCACCAGCGGTGCATGGTCGCGGGGGTAGTAGCGGCCCCGGCCGACGTAAAGAATCCATAGCTTGTGGCGGACGCCGTTCACAATCATGGTGGTCGGCGTGCCGGCCGCGAACGTCCGGAACATTGCGGCCACTCCGGCCAGCGGTTTGCCGAGGGCCGGCCGGAGCTGTTCCCGCCGGCGTACCAGGTTGGGGTAGAGGCCAATGCTCGCCGTGTTGAGCATGGTCCGTTCCAGCCTTTCGGGGCTTCCGGCGAGCCCCCGTTCCACCCGGACGTGCCCCACATCCGCCCGGGCAGCCGCACCGGCCGAAGCCGCCTCCACGGCGTCCTCGAGGGTGGAGGTTCCGGCGTCGCGGGCAAAGTGGTTGAGCGTCCCGCCGGGGAGCACCAGCAAGGGCAGGGAAAGTTCGACCGCGACTGCAGCCGCGGTGCCAACCGTTCCGTCACCGCCCCAGACGCCGAGCGCCTTTACTCCGGGCCGGTCGGCCACCGCCCTGATCTCTGCGGCGACGTCCCCGTCCTCGTCAATCTCATGTATATGCGCTGATGGGAATACATCCTGCAATGCCTTTATGGTTTCCGGCGCATATGAACCGCCCAGCGTGTTGACCGCGATGCTAAGGCCTTCGCCGCCGGGCAATGTGGCCGCTTGGGCGGGGGTGCGGGCGGTTTCCGGGAAGGGCGGCCGCACGGGCCACCACTTACGGGTGATCATGGCCGCTCCGGCTCCCAGTGCCGACCCGAACAGTACATCCGAAGGCCAGTGGGCGCCGGTGTGGACCCGGGAATATGCAACGCCGGCGGCCAGGGGTGCCAGCGCTACGCCAATGGCCGGCTGCACCAGCCCCACCCCCACGGCAAAAGCCGCGGCGGACGCGGAATGGCCTGATGGCATCGAAGAGCTGGTGGGTTGAGGGTTGACGAACCGGAACACGGGAAGATGCTCAGGCAGTGGCCGGGCCCGGGGAAGGAGCGTTTTGAACACCACGTTGGTGACGGCCGATGCCACGCCCTGGGCAATCAGCCCGTGCAAGGCCGCACGGCGGGGCCTGCCGGGTATGAGGGCCAGCCCTCCGGCCACCGCAACCCACAACTTTCCATGGTTCGCGGCCGCCGAGAGCCGGCGGAACAGGACATCATGGTTTCCGCCCGGCAGGTTGGACACGGCTTTGAGTAATGTCCGGTCCAGTCCGGCCACCAGGCCCGGGCCTTTCCTCAGCATCCTTCGCATTTCCCCACCCTACCGCCGACACGGCGGTTGCCGGGGTTGGCTGCGGCTGGCGCGTATGGCCGGTACTACTCGTTGCGGATTGGCGCACCGGGCAAGGGCTTGGCCGCTCCGGCCAGGAGGAGCGCCACCAGGATGGGCACCATGATGGCGAGCAGGGCGAGGTGGATGCCGGTGAGGTCACCGAGGTAGCCGAGGAGCGGCGGCCCCGCCAGGAAGGAGATATAGCCCAGTGTGGAAACCACCGATACCCGGGCGGCAGCTTTCTTCGGATCGTCGGCTGCGGCGGACATGCCCATCGGGAAGGCCAGTGCCGCGCCGACTCCCCACAGCGCGGCCCCGGCCGTGGCCAGCCACACGTTGCCCGCCAGCACAAAGAGGCCAAGACCCGCGGCGGCCGCGGCCATGCTGGCGCGCAGCACGGCGACACGGCCGTACTTGTCGATCACGAACCCGCCGCAGAACCGCATGGCCGTCATGGCCAGGACGAAAACCGCAAACATCAGCGCGCCGGTGGATTCGCTGGTACCCAGACCGTCCACGGAGGCTTTGGCGATCCAGTCGTTTCCCGCACCTTCGGTCAGGGTGGCACCGAGGACCACAACGCCGATCAGCAGCGTGCGGCTGTCCCGCCATGCGGATGCATCCTTGGGTGCGGCTGATTCGCCGCTGGCGGGGACCTCGGCGGCAATGTGCGGCAGGAAGTAGCGCGGCGCCACCATGGTCAGGACTGCTACGACGGCGGCAATGACCAGCAGGTGGGCAGGCAGTCCCACTCCAAGACCGGAGAGGCCAGCGCCGATCAGGGCGCCCACGAAAGCGCCACCGCTGAAAGCCGCGTGGAACTGAGGCATGATGGTGCGCTTGAGCCGGTGCTCGACGTCGGCCCCTTCGATGTTCTGCGAAACGTCCCACAAGCCGATGCCAATGCCAAAGAAGAACAACGCCACCGCGGTCCCGGGCACTGATTCGGCCGTCAGCGAGAGGGCGATGCCCACGCCTGCCACCGCTGCCAGGAGTCCGCTGGCACGGACCGTGTTGGCGGTTCCGATCCGTCCCACCACCCATCCCGCGGTAGGAAGGGCGATCAGTGAACCCACCGCGGTGCAAAGCAGCAGCGTACCCATTTGTCCCGAGGTGACATGCAGGATTTCGGTGACGGCCGGTATGCGGGCGGCCCAGCTGGCAAACACAAGTCCGTTGATCCCGAAGATCAGGAACGTGGCGGCTGCCGCAGCGTTCAGCTTCTGTGTGGAGACGGCGATGCTCATACATTCACTACTTTCACTGAGAGTTTTCCAAGTTGCGTGAGTTCCTGCGGGCCGAATGACCTGTCCGTGACAATGATGTCCACGGAGTCCAGGGCGGCGACGAGCGCCACGGCTGCGGCGTTCCATTTCGAGCCTGCGCAGGCGGCAATGACCCGGCCAGCGGATTCCAGGCCGGCGCGCTTGACGGCGGCGTCGTCGAGGTCGTGCGCCAGCAGTCCGTCTTTGAGGTTGACCGCGCAGGGCGTCACCACGGCCGTATCAAATCGGAGGGAGCGGATGTTTGCCTCGGCGAGCGGGCCCCGGAAGCACAGCTCCCCCGGAATCAGGCTTCCGCCCGGAACCAGCAGGGCGGGATGATGCCCGGCCTGGCCTTCCGCCGTCAAAGCGTTGAGGGCGGGCAGCGACATGGGCATCAGCGTCAGTTCGCGATGCCGCAGCTGGCGGGCTATTTCGGTTGCGGTGGTGCCGCTGTCCAGCCAGACGTGTTCGCGGTCCTGCAGCAGGCCGGCAACGCCGGCGGCAATCCGGGCCTTGGCATCCTGCCCTTCCAGCTCCCGCTGCCCGTACCCGGGGTTCTCGCCGCGGAGCAGCAGGCTCTTGGCCCCGCCGTGCACCCGGCGGAGGACGCCATGGACTGCCAGCGTATCCAGGTCGCGGCGGATCGTGGCCCCGGACGCTCCGCACTCTGCCATCAACTCGTCGACGGTCACCTCTTCGCGGCTCCGCAGCAACTCACCGATCAACCGGTGCCGCTCTTCAGTCTTCATGTTCAAATGCTAACTGAAAATGATCATTTAATCAGAAGCTATGAGCGAATCACTTGGTCCGGAGATCCAACGCTCTCTCACTTCCGGCAACAAAACCGCCAACGCTCTCTCACTGGTGAGAGAGCGTTGGCGGAAAACGTGCAGGAAGTGAGAGAGCGTCCGGCTTCAGCTTCAGCGGGTGACTTCCTCCAGCAGCTCCAGCACGTGCCTGTACTGGGCACCCGTTGCCCGCGTCATGCCCAGTTCGCAGGTCCGGTTGCATGAGGCGTGGGCGGCGGCGCCCATCTCGGCCACTTCCGCGGCCTGTTTCGCGGTGGCCGATGCCGTCAGTTCGGGGTGCAGCATGCCCCGGTCCCCGGCGAACGCGCAGCAGCCCCAGTTTTCCGGAATTTCGACCCGTTCGGCCACAGCCCCGGCGACGACGCCCAGTGCCCCGTTGAGGCCCATCCGGGTGGACGAGCAGGTGGGGTGGAGGGCAAGCGACTCCAGCTTTCCGTGGCCGGGGAGCCGGGGGAGGATCCGTTCCGCGGCGAAGTCCACCGCGTCCACCATGCGCAGGGCGCGCTGCCCGGCTGCGGGTGAATCCGACTCGACCGCCTGGCGCAGGCCCTCGGTGCATGAGGACGCATCGCAGACGATCGGAAGCTCGCCGTCCCGGGTCGCTTCGCGGAGAGCGGCCAGGGTCTTCTCCCGCATCGTTGTTTGGCCCGCGGCCATGCCCTTGGAGGACCAGGGCGTGCCGCAGCACAGGCCGTCGATGCCTTCCGGAACGAGGAGGGTGAGTCCGGCCCGGTCGCACAGCTGCTCGAAGCTGTATTGGACGCCCCGTCCCCGTGCGTCGGACCCCGCGCCGGCGGGTCCGAACATGGTTCCCACGCAGGCCGGGAAGTAGACGGCGTCAACTTCGCCCGTCGGCGTCGGACGTTTCCGCACTGAACCGCCGCCCGGCAGTTCGGCGGAATACAGCGGTACGGTGTCTTTGCCGAGCACTGCCCGGGCAGCCTTGTTGGGCGGGGTGATGGCGGCGGCCGGAAGCTTGTCCACCACCGTCAGCGCCAGGGCAGCGCCGCGGGTGACGCCTTCCCAGTGCCTGGCGGCGGCGTTCCACGCCCCGTTGGCGAGCGGGCCGGCGTCGTCCTTCCGTAGTTTCTTCACGAGTGATCCCGTGTTGATGTCCACCGGGCAGGCGGTCTGGCACATCCCGTCCACGGCGCAGGTGTCCACGGACTCGTACTCGTAGTCCTTCTCCAGTTCCCTGACCAGCGCCGTGTCCCCCGCCAGCCGCGCGGATTCGACGGCGCGCAGCGTGACGATCCGCTGCCGCGGCGTGAGGGTGATGTCCTTGCTGGGGCACACCGGTTCGCAGTAGCCGCAAGACACGCAGCGGTCCACTTCCTCGGCGACGGGAGGCGCGGTCTTGATGTGCCGCAGGTGCGCCAGCGGGTCCTCATCCATCAGCACGCCGGGGTTGAGCATCCCGGCGGGGTCGAAGAGCTGCTTGATGCTGCGCATGACGTCGTAGAGCTCATCGCCGTACTGCCGGCGGACGTAGGGGGCCATGACGCGCCCGGTCCCGTGCTCGGCCTTCAGTGATCCGCCCTCGGCGAGGACCAGGTCCACCATGTCCTCAGTGAAGGCGCTGTAGCGGTCCAGTTCTGCCGTTGTGGCGAAGCCGTCGGTCAGCATGAAGTGCACGTTGCCGTCCTTGGCGTGGCCGAAGATCACGCTGTTGCTGTAGCTGTACTTGTCGAAGAGCCGGATCAGTTCCCGGCACGTCCGGCCCAGCACCGGGACGGGGACGACGATGTCCTCCAGCAGCGCGGTGGTGCCCTGCGGACGGGCTCCGGCAACCGAGGCGTAGAGGCCCTTGCGCAAGTGCCAGAGCCGTCCGCGTTCCCGGCCGTCGCCGGTGAACCGGGCAGGTGCGGCCAGCCCGAGGCCTTGGAGCACACCCTCGCCGTTGCCTTGGAGTTCCGCCAGGTCACCGGCGCTGCCGGCGGAGTACTCCACGAGCAGGGCGGCATGCTCCCGGACCGCCAGGTCCTGCACGACGGCGGGAGTTCCCTTGAGCGTCTGGCCCACCTTGAGTGACAGCGCATCCATTAGTTCGATAGTGGCGGCTCCCGTGTCGACGAGCGCCGGCAGGGCTGCGTTGGCGGCCTCAAGGTCGGGGAACACCAGCAGGCCCGCGGCGGCATGCTGGAGCCGCGGGATGGTGCGGAAGACAGCCTCTGCCACGAAACCCAGGGTGCCTTCACTGCCCACGATCAGGTGGGCCATGATGTCCACCGGGGTCTGGAAGTCCAGCAGGGAGTTCAGCCCGTAGCCCATGGTGTTCTTCATGGAGAACTGTTGCCGGATCCTATGCACGGAGTCCGGATTGTTCCTGACGCGCTCCGCCAGCCGGGCCAGGCCTGCGTACAGTTCCGGTTCCAGGGCGCGGAGTTTCCGGTCCGCGTCCGGCGCTCCGGTGTCGATCATGGTGCCGGAGGGCAGGACCACGGTCAACGACTCCAGGGTGCGGTAGGTGTTGTCCAGCGTGCCGCAGTTCATGCCCGAGGAATTGTTGGCCACCACACCGCCGATGGTGCAGGCAGCCTCGCTGGCCGGATCCGGGCCGAACTTCCGCCCGTAGCGGGCCAGCCTCGCGTTGAGCGCCCGGACAGTGACGCCGGGCTGGACGCGGACCCGCGCGCCGTCGTCGAGCACTTCAATGTCCTTGAAGTTGCGGCGGACGTCCACCAGCACGCCGTCGGTGACCGCCTGGCCGCTCAGGCTGGTGCCGCCGGAGCGGAGGGTCAGCGGCACGCCCTGGGCGGCGCTGGCGCGCAGCAGTCCCCCCACGTCGGCGGCACTGCCGGCCGTGACCACAGCCTGCGGGATCAGCAGGAAATGCGAGGCGTCATGGGCGTTCGCGTGCAGGTCGATGGCCCGGGTCCTCACCTGGGCCGGATCTTTCACCGCCGCGCGGAGGCCAGCCATGTCCAGGGGAGCCATCAGGGAACCATCCAGCCCAGCACGGGGGTGGACTGCAGGAAGATCAGCACGGTGATGAGCGCCAGCAGGCCGAGGCTCCAGCCGAGCAGCTTCCGGAAGAGGGTCCCTTCGGCGCCGTCAAGGCCCACCGCCGCCGAGGCCACGGCAAGGTTCTGCAGCGACAGCATCTTGCCCATCACACCGGCGGAGGAGTTGGAGGCGGCCATCAGCACCGGAGACAGGCCGGTCTGCGCCGCTGCGGTGGCCTGCATCTGGCCGAACAGCGAGTTGGAGGACGTGTCGGAGCCGGTGAGGGCTACGCCGATCCAGCCGATCAGCGGGGAGAGGATGGCGAAGAAGCCGCCCGCGGAGGCCAGCGCGAAGCCGAGGGTGGTGGTCTGGCCGGACAGGTTCATCACGAAGGACAGCCCCAGGACGGCGGTGACGGTGACGATTGTCCAGCGCAGCTGCACGAGCGTGTCCCGGTAAATGCGCAGGCCCTGTGATGCAGTGACCTTGTACAGCACCATCGTGAGCAGGCCGGAGAACATCAGCAGCGTGCCGGTGGCCTTGAGGTGGTCAAGCTTGAATTTGGTGGCCGCGACCGGTTTGCCGGCCGAATCGGTAATGTCCAGGCCGGGCCAGGCGAATGTCACGCTGCCCACCTGACCGAGCCAGGTCTTGACGAACGGGATCTGGGCCACCGAAAACACCGCGATGATGATCAGGTATGGGGCGATCGCCATCCAGATCTGCCGTGGTTCCGGCCGGGAGTTGTCGGTCGGCACCGTGGTGCCTGAAGCTGCTGTCGCTGCCGGGTGTCCGGCACCGGAACCGGCCGCCGGCCCGGCGCCGGAACCGCTACGGCGGAAACCGGCAGCGGACCCGACGACGGCGGTGGCGTGGGCAGCTTCCGGGGCGGTTTCCACGGCACCGCTCATTCCGATGGCTTCCTTCGGCTGCCAGACCTTCAGCATCAGCAGCACGGCGGCCACTGTCACGACGGCGGCAACGACGTCGGTGAGTTCCACGGCGAAGAAGTTGGAGGTAACGAACTGGGCCGCGCCGAAGGCGACGCCGGCCACCAGGGCCACGGGCCAGGTCTGCTTCACGCCGCGCCGGCCGTCGACGATAAACACCAGCAGCAGCGGCACAATGAGCGCAATGAACGGGGTCTGGCGTCCGGCCATCGAGGAGAGGTCGTGCAGCGGCAGGCCGGTGACGCCGTTCAGGGCGATGATCGGCGCAGCCATGGCGCCAAACGCGACGGGAGCCGTGTTGGCCAGCAGCGACACCACAGCCGACTTCAACGGCTTCATGCCGGCGGCCATCAGCATGGCCGCAGAGATTGCCACGGGTGCGCCGAAGCCAGCCAGGGATTCCAGCAGCGCGCCAAAGCAGAAGGCGATCAGGATGGAGAGGATGCGGAGGTCGTTCGAGATGGAGCGGATGGTCCGGCCCAGCACTTCGAACCAGGGAGTGGCCACTGTGAGCCGGTAGATCCACAGCGCGTTGACCAGGATCCACAGGATGGGGAACAGGCCGTAGAAGACGCCGGCTGCGGTGGCGCTCAGGGCCTGGTTGACCGGCATCTGCCAGCCGACGATGGCCAGGACGAGGGAAAGCGCCAGGCTGGCCAGGGCCGCCTTCGGTGCCTTGACCTTGAAGACGCCCAGGAGGACGAAGAGCAGGACGAGGGGAAGCGCCGCGCAGAGGGCTGAAATCACTAGGGATCCGGCAATGGGATCGAGGATCTGCTGAAACATGTGTCTCCAGATTGTGTTAGGCGTCACAACACCGTGGCGCCCTACGATTGTCTAACAAGTACACATGATGGTCAAGAGAGACTTGTTGACTTGTCTGGCAAGATTGAGATGAATCAAGAACTCTTGGCGGGAATGGAGCTCCGGTGGCCGGCCGAATTGCAGCAGTTTCGATCGTTGATGCGATCGCCGCGGATTTGCGGAGCCGCATCTTTGCCGGTGATCTCGGTTCCGGCCAGACCCTCACCGAGACAGAGGTCGCCTCGTCCTATGAGGTGGCACGTCCCACAGCGAAGGCCTCCATCGAGAAGCTCGTCGCAGAGGGACTATTGGAGCGCGGGACGCACAAGACCGCCCGGGTGGTGGACCTCGGACCGGACTCGGTGCGGGATATCTACCTGGCGCGCGCCTATCTGGAAAGCGAAGTGCTCCGCAGGCTCGCCCGCACCAGGGACGTACCGGAAGCGGCCCTGCAGGCCAACCGCGACATCGCTGCGGTGCAGACGGGCGCTCCGCTCGACGTCGTCGAACCGGACATGCGGTTCCACACCAGCCTGATTGACGCCGTCGGCAACGAGCGGATCAGCAGGATGTACCGCTCGCTCGTGGGTGAGGTGCGGCTGTGCATGGTCCGCATCCAGTCCCTGCACCTGCTGGATACCGCCCTGATCCAGGCCGAACACCAGAAGATTCTCGAACTCATTGAGGCGGGCCAGGGAGACGCCGCCGCCGAACTGCTCGACGAGCACCTCGGGCGGGCGAGGGAGCGGCTGGTGGCCGCCATGGGAGGAACTGCCGGCCCGGAAGCCGGGGTACGCTCCGAACTGCTGCCGGAGTAACCGGCACACCCGCCAGGCCCGCACCCAGCCAGTCGTTTGCTAGCGGGCTCGCTCCACGCGCTTCTCGTCCCAGACCGGCTCCGCGGATTCGTAAACCCTGCCGTCGGAACCGAACACCAGGAAGCGGTCGAAGGTCCGGGCGAACCAGCGGTCGTGCGTCACGGCCAGGACGGTCCCCTCGAAGTGGTCGATGGCGCGTTCCAGCGCCTCGGCCGAGTGCAGGTCCAGGTTGTCCGTGGGCTCATCGAGTAGCAGCAGGGTGGCGCCGGAGAGTTGCAGCAGCAGGATCTGGAACCGGGCCTGCTGGCCGCCGGACAGGGATTCGTACTTCTGCTCCGACTGGGATGCCAGGCCGTATCCGTCCAGTGCACCGGCCGCTGCCTCACGGCCGAGCCCGGAGCGGTGTTCGTCTCCACGGTGCAGGATTTCCAGCAGGGTCTTGCCCAGGAGGTCCGGCCGGACGTGGGTCTGGGCGAAGAAGCCGGGACGGATGCGGGCGCCGAGTTTCACGGTGCCTTCGTGCGGCACTTCGGCGATCTCGACGTCGGACACGGGCAGGTGCTCCCGCTCGGGATCGGTTCCCCCGGTGGCGAGCAGGCGGAGGAAGTGGCTCTTGCCGGACCCGTTGGAGCCGAGCACGCCAACGCGGTCCCCGAACCAGACCTCGGTGGAGAACGGCTTCATCAGCCCGGTGAGTTCCAGCTTCTCCGCGACGATCGCACGCTTGGCCGTGCGGCCGCCCTTGAGCCGCATCTGCACGTTCTGCTCGATGGGCAGGGCCTCGGGCGGCCCGGCTTCCAGGAACTTCGCCAGCCGGGTCTGGGCGGCGTGATACCGGTTGGCCATGTCTGAGCGAAACGCCGCCTTGTTCTTGTACATGTTGACGAGTTCCTTGAGCTTCACGTGCTCCTCGTCCCAGCGTTTGCGCAACTCTTCGAAGCGGGCGTTGCGGTCCGCCCGCGCCTCCACGTAGGAGCCGAAGCCGCCGCCGTGGATCCAGGCTCCGGCCCCGTTGATGCCCGGTTCGAGCGTCACGATGCGGCCGGCGGCGTTGTTCAGCAGTTCGCGGTCGTGGCTGATGAAGAAAACGGTCTTCTTGGACTCGTTCAGCTTGGCCTCGAGCCAGCGCTTGCCCGGGACGTCGAGGTAGTTATCCGGCTCATCGAGGAGCAGCAGCTCGTCGGGACCGGCAAAGAGTGCCTCCAGCACCAGCCGCTTTTGCTCGCCGCCGGAAAGGCTCGACGCCGGGCGGTGCTGCGCGCGGTCGAAGGGAAGTCCCAGCGCGGCCATGCAGACCTCGTCCCAGACCGTCTCGACGTCGTAGCCGCCGGCGTCCCCCCAGTCCACGATCGCCTGGGCGTACTGCATCTGGGTGGGCTCGTCGTCGTGCTCCATCATGGCCAGCTCGGCGTCGTCAACGGCGCGGGCAGCGGCCGCCAGGGCGGGCGGCGCCGCGGAGACGAGGAGGTCGCGGACTGTGGAGTCATCCCGGACCTGGCCCACGAACTGGCGCATGATGCCCATGTTCCCGGACCGGCCGATCACGCCTTCATCCGGCACAAGGTCGCCGGAAATGATACGGAAAAGCGTGGTCTTGCCCGTTCCGTTGGGTCCGATCAGAGCCGTCTTGGTGCCGTCCGGAACCTTGAAGGTCACCCCGTTCAGCAGCTGCGTGCCGTCGGAGAGGAAGTAATCGATATTGGAAACGTCAATATGAGCCACGCCTTCAATCTTCCCACGGCAGCCCGCCCGTACCTCCAGCGGCCCGGTATGCTCCCCGACCCCGCCTACCTGCGCTAGTGCCGGGTTAACCGGCAGCGACCAGGAAGTCCTTGAGCAGGGGCCCGGATGTCGTGGCTCCCAGGCCACCCTCTTCGACGAAGACGGCTACCGCGAGGTCGCCGTGCACGGCCACAATCCAGGCGTGCGTCTTGGGCGGGTTTTCATTGCCGAATTCGGCGGTGCCGGTCTTGGCGCCCACCGGTTCCCCCGGCACCGAGGCCAGGAATCCGGCGTGGCCCGAGGTGACCACAGCCCGCATCATGTCGGCCAGGGCCGCAGCTTCTGCCGCCGTGACCGGCTTCTCCGCAGCTTTAGCGGGAGCAGGCGCGGTGGAGGACAACGACGGCGAAGTTCCGGCGGCCGTCGGTGTTCCGGCCGCCCCAGGGGCTGCGGTGCCGGCCCCTGCTTCCGCGTTCAGCACGAGCGTGGGGGACACGGGGGAGCCCTTGGCCACTGACCCGGCCATCACGGCGGCAGCCAGCGGCGAGAGCAGCACCTTGCCCTGCCCGATCATGGATGCGGCATGCTCGGTTCCCTCAGCTTCCCCGGGGACTGAGCCAAGGAAGGCATCCGCTCCCAGCCCGGGCGCCTCGACGGCAACACCGAGGGAGGTGGCCGCGGATTCAAGCTGGGCCTGGCTGACGGAATCGCGGGCCGCGATGAAGGCGGTGTTGCAGGAGTGCGCAAACGCATCCCGTAGCGTGACGGATCCCAGCGAGTCCTCCGGATAGCCCTCGGCGTTCTTGAACGTGCGGCCGTCCACCGTGAGCGTGGGCGTGCATTCAACCTTGGAGTCCGGCGTCATGCCGTTGCGGATCATGGCCAGCGAATCCACCATCTTGAAGGTTGAGCCTGGAGCGTACTGTCCCAGCATGGCAGTGTTGTAGCCGTTGCTGCCCGGTCCTGACGCCGCGGCCAGGATGGCGCCGCTGGAGGGGCGTAGGGCCACGATGGCGGACGCAGGGCCAACATCCGCTAGGACGTCCTCGGCGAGCTGCTGGAGCCTGGGGTCCAGGGTGGTTTTCACCGGCGTTCCCGGTTTCATCCCAACCTGGAACAGGATCCGGCGGCCCTGGTTGGGCAAGGCCTGCCTTTCCTCGGTGGTAAGCCCGGCCTTTTCTGCGAAGACCTGGATTCCGTCGGTGCCGCGGAGTTGGGCGTCATATTGCTGCTGAAGCCCGCCGGTGCCGGTGGTGTCCCCGGCTTTGAGGGCTCCGCCGGATTTTTCGATTTGTTCGGCATTCGCCTCGGCAGCGGTGCCCAATAGGGCGCGGGCGAAGGTGCGGGTTGGCGCCAGCGGCAGGAGGCCTGCGATGGACCTGGCGCCGGGGATACGGGCGATCTGCTCGTCCGTGATGGTCCGGCCGTCCTGGCGAAGGGTGATGGCTGTGACGAAAGCCTCCGGGCCTGCCGCCTGGACCTGCTGCGTGTAGGCTGCGGGGTCCACTCCCACCAGTTGGGCGAGCCGGGTGGCGGACGCGGCGGGGTCGGCGGAAGCCAGCCTGGGCTTGTCGATGCCTACGTTCACCACCGGCCGGTAGGTGACGAGTTTTGCGTCACCGGCGCCCAGGATATCTGCCCGCTGCGGGGAGTCCGTGGCGGCGCCGACAACTTCGCCGTCCGCCAGTTCAGGGACCAGCAGGGCCGGCTTCCACACGGTCAGCCACTTGTCACCGGACTTCTTCAGTTCGGCGGAGGCAGTGTACTTCCATTCACCGGAGCCGATCTTCCAGCTGTAGTTCAACGGGACCGTGGCAGTGTCCTTCTCCAGCGTCAACTCTCCTGCTTCGACAGCCGGTTTGGCAGGATCGAGCCCCTGGAAAACTCCTTTCAGCTGTTCGTTGGCTGCTGCGGCGTCGGTACCATCAAAGGCGACGGAACCGACGTCCAGCGCCGCCACCGCCGAAGCGAGCTGCTTCGCTGCGTCCTGCGCCCCGGCACGGCCGTCGTCGCAGGCCACCAGCGATCCGCCGATAACGAGGCCAACAAGAGCAAGCGAAAGTTTCTGAAAGTTCCCCATCGCGCCATTATGCCCGCAAGCCCCGACAAAGTTCTTGTCACATGATCGTGCTGAAGGAAGCCCGTCAGGCGGCCAGCCGGCGCCGGACGGGACGCCGGCTCATGCGGGCCGGATGATCCGGCGCTGCGTCGCCACGGAAATGGCCGCGGTGCGGTTGTCCACGCCGAGTTTCCCGTAGATGTGCACCAGGTGGGTCTTGACGGTTGCCTCGGAAATGAAGAGCCGCCGGGCGATGGCGCGGTTCGGCAGTCCGGTGGCCAGGAGCTGCAGCAGTTGGATTTCCCGTGCGGACAGCGCCGGTTCGGGATTACGGATCCTGCCCACCAGCCGCGCGGCCACCTCGGGGGCCAACGCCGTCCCGCCTGCCGCGGCGGAGAGCACGGCCTGGCGGATGTGCTCGGGCGGGGCATCCTTGAGCATGTAGCCGCTGGCGCCGGCTTCGACGGCGGCCAGGATGTCGGCGTCCGAATCATAGGTGGTGAGGATCAGCACCGGCGGGGCGGGAATGCCCGCCTCGCCGGCCTTGATTTTCCGTGTGGCCGTGACGCCGTCCATGCCTGCACCCATTTGCAGGTCCATCAGGACCACGTCCACGGGCTCGCCCAGTGTGCGGAGCCTGGCGAGCTGGGCCAGCGCAGCGGCACCGTCGCCGGCTTCGGCCGCCACGGTGATGCCCTCGAAGTCGCTCAGCATGGCGCGGAGACCGGCACGGACCACGGGGTGGTCGTCCACCAGAAGGATCCGGATTCCGCTCATGCCCGCTCCCCGTTTGCCGGCTTCCCGGCGGCCGCCGCACTCTCCACCAGCGGGAGCCGGATGGCCACCACGGTTCCCTCACCCGGCGCGGATTCGATGTCCAACGTTCCCGCCAGGGCCGTCACCCGTTCCCGGAGCGAGCGGAGGCCGTACCCGGAACCGTCCTTGCGCTGCGGGCTGCCCCCGGATCCCTCCGGCTCCGGCCGGAAGCCTACGCCGTCGTCGTAAATGTCCATGGCCACTTCTGTTCCCATGAAGGACAGGGTCACGACGGCGGTGCTTGCCTTCGCGTGAACCCACACGTTGGCGAGGCTCGCCTGGGCGGCACGCAGGAGCGTGGTGGAGTATGGATTGGAGAGTTCAACGGGAGTGCCTTCGAGGTCGAAGCGGCAACGAAAGCCGGCTCCGCGTGCCGCCGCCTCGGCCTCGGTCTTTTCACAGAGCCGGCGGAGGCTGCCCGCCAAGGACATCTGCTCAAGCGCCGGGGACTGCAGGCCGCGGACAAAGTTGCGCGCCTCTGCGAGGTTGGCGGACGCAGTCTCCTGCATCGTCCGGAGCCGCTCGCGCGCCGTTGCCGTGTCGCCGTCGTCGAGCGCCTTCTCAGCCGAACGGCCCATCAGCACAATGCTCGAGAAGCCCTGGGCCAGGGTGTCGTGTATTTCGCGGGCCAGCCGTGCCCGCTCGGTCAGCGTGCCGGCGTCGTGCTGGCTGCGGGCCAGTTCCCCGCGCGTCCGGCGCAATTCCTCGGCCGCCAGCCGCTGGTTCTCCGCTTCAAGGTAGAGCGCCCGGTATGCGAGGCCGGTGATCACGGCGAAGGCTGCACCGAAGACCGGTCCCAATGCCATCGGCAGCTCCAGCGCCGGCCCGGCAGTGCCACGGTTGTGGAACCAGAGCGCCACCACAACCAGCACGGTGGACGCCGCAATAACCGGCAGGGCCACGCGCCTCGGCAGTATGTGCAGCTGCAGGAAGAAAAGCGGAAAGGCCAGCCAGACGAAGTCCGCGCTGGACCATATCAGCACCAGCCACAGGACCGAGACGGCGCCAAGCCACCACACCGCATAAGAGCGTGGATCGAAGCGGTCCGTATCCGTGGAGTGGCGCTTCTCCAGCACGGTGCCGATGACGTAGACGGTTGCTAGCAGCAGGGCGAGGGCCAGGCTGAGCCAGCCGGTCAGCCCGGGGCCGGACACCAGGACGCGCGCCGTGGCCACGAGGAGCAGGACGGCGAAGCCCACGTGGAGGCTGACCCTCAGCAGCCGCAGGATGATCGCGGACCCGCTGGATTCACCCGGTATCAATACTTGCCTCGCATCAATCCAGCGTATCCTCCGGGGCCCGGGTTTCCCGGCGAAAAGGGGCCCCGCGGCCCGAGATCAACCTTTTGGTTGATCCGCGGTTCCACCAGCTGTCTCCGGCTGACCAACCGGCCTGCCGATGTGCAGTGCCGCACGCGGCGGAAGAGTGGAACCAGCACGCCACACCGCCACGAAAGGAAACCCGTGTTTCTCGCTATTCGCGATCTCCGCTTTGCCAAAGGACGCTTTGCCCTGATGGCAGCCGTTATCGCCCTGATCACCTTGTTGCTCGTGATGCTCTCAGGCCTCACCGCCGGTTTGGGAAACCAGTCGACGTCGGCAATCACCGCGCTGCGGGCCGACCAGATCGTGTTCGGAGCCCCCGCCGGCACTCCGGCCAAGGCATCCTTCACCGAATCGGAAGTGAGCCGCGACCAGCTGGCCGCCTGGTCGGGACGGGACGGGGTTTCGGGGGTGGAGGCGCTCGGCATCAGCCAGGCCCGCGCTCAGGCCGTTGGCCCCGCCGGAGCCCCGGGCGGCACCGCAAACGTGGCCGTCTTCGGATCCGGAAACGGAAACTCGGGGGACCCGGAGGACGGAACAGTAGTGGTGGGCGAAACCCTCGCTGCGGACCTGCACCTGAGCCCCGGCAGCCGCCTTGCGGTGGGCGGGGCGGAACTTGCCGTTGCGGACATCGTCCCGGACGAGTGGTACTCGCATACCGGCGTCATCTGGACGTCGCTGAACGACTGGCGGCAATTGGCCCGCGCAGGCAACGGATCACTCGGCACCGTGCTGGCCGTAACGTTCGACGCCGGCGCCCGGGTTGACGTGGACGCCGCCAACGCGGCGGCGGGAACAGTCAGCGCCACCCGTGAAGGCTCGTTCCAGGCGCTGGGGTCGTTCAAAAGCGAAAACGGCTCGCTGGTGCTGATGCAGGCGTTCCTGTACGGCATCTCGGCCCTGGTGATCGTGGCGTTCCTGACGGTATGGACTGTTCAGCGGACCCGCGACATTGCCGTCGTCAAGGCAATGGGCGGGTCCCCGGGGTATGTGCTCCGCGATGCGATGGCGCAGGCCGGGATGGTGCTGGCAGCAGGGACGGTTACCGGCGGCGGAGCAGGACTGCTCGGCGGGATTTTTGCGGCACAGGCTGCCCCGTTCCTGGTCACACCGGACACCACGCTCGTTCCCATTGCCGGAATCCTGCTCCTGGGCCTCAGCGGAGCCGTCGTGGCGGTCCGCGGCGTTACCCGGGTTGACCCGCTACTTGCCCTCGGCGGCAACTGATTTCTCCCCACTACAGCTATATTCCTCGAAAGGAATACTCATTGGACACCCCGCTCAACCTCGTCAACGTCACGCTCGAGTACCCGGACGGAGACGCCACCCTCAAGGCACTGGACCAGGTCAGTCTCGCCGTCGGCGCAGGGGACTTCCTAGCCCTCGTGGGCCCCTCAGGGTCCGGGAAGTCATCCCTGCTGGCAGTCTCCGCTGCGCTCATCCGGCCCACGTCCGGCGCTGCGACAATCGACGGCGAGGTGATCACCGGCCTCCGGGACGCTGAGCTGACAGCCCTGCGCCGGGAGAAGATCGGCATCATCTTCCAGCAACCCAACCTCCTGCCGTCACTGACTGCGGCCGAACAGCTCGTACTGGCGGACCACCTGCGCGGGAAACCCTTGGCGGCCGCCCGCAGGCGCGCGGCCGAGCTCCTGGACGTCGTCGGACTCGGTACAGTCCGGGACAAACGCCCTCACCAGTTGTCGGGTGGTCAGCGCCAACGCGTCAACATTGCACGGGCCTTAATGGGCCGGCCCAAGGTACTGCTGGTGGACGAACCGACGGCGGCGCTGGACCACGAGCGAAGCGCCGGCATTGTCCGGCTGCTGCGCGAGGTCACCGACGAATTCAATGTGGCCACGGTGATGGTCACGCACGACACAGAATTCGTGTCACTGACGGATGCCGTGGCCACCATGCGGGACGGGCGGATCCGTTCCCTTCAGCCCTCAGGCAGTGCCCCGTCGCGGGCTTCATCATAGGCATCCCGGGCGTTCAGGATGCTGGGAACGTTGGACTCCGCCCATTCCCGGAGGACAGTGAGAGGGCCCAGCAGCGACAACCCCAAATCGGTCAGCTGGTAGTCCACCCGGGGAGGGACCTGGGCGTATACCGTCCGGGTGATCAGCCCGTCGCGTTCCAGCGCTCTTAGGGTCTGCGTCAGGACCTTGGGCGTGATCACGTGGACGTGCTTGCGCAATTCGGAGAAGCGGACGGGGCCGTCGGACAGCACCTGGACCACCAGCGACGCCCATTTGTCGCCGATTCGCTGGAACACAACCCTGGACGGGCACCGCGGATCCATGATGTCCGCACCTGGCGTGGCCTCGCGCGTAAGGGTATCCATTCGGTACCTCGTTTCTTCTAAGCCTCTAGGTATCCTAGAGATACTGTGAATTCCTACGGTACCCAATACGAGGAGCGGCATGAAAATCGCAGTGTATGGTGCCACCGGGATGGTGGGCGGCCAGATCGTCAAAGAATCGTTGCGGCGGGGCCACGACGTCACGGCCATTTCGCGGACTGGCGCGGCGGTACCCGGCGCCACCGCGTGCCGGGCGGAACTGGCGGACGTGCACACGTTTACCAGCGTTGCCAGGGATCACGACGCCGTTGTGCTGGCCACGGTGCCCAGCCGCACGGGCGGGGATCACGGCGAATGGCTGGCTGCGATGAAGGCGGCCTTCGGCAGCGCCGGCACAACGCGACTGCTGGTGGTGGGCGGAGCGGGGGCTCTCGAAATCAACGGCGTGCGCCTGTGCGATTCCCCCGACTTCCCCGAGCCCTACCGTCCCGAAGCCCGCAGCATGGCCGCCGCTTACGATGAGATCCGCTCAGCCCCGGAGGCCCTCAACTGGACCATGCTGGCGCCCGCCCCCGTGATGCAGCCGGGGGCCCGGAGCGGTAAGTACGTCACGGCCGACAATTCGCCTGCGGGGCGGTCCATCACCACCCAGGACTTCGCCGTAGCCATGCTGGACGAGCTGGAGAAACCGTCCCACGTCCGCGCCCGTTTCACGGTGGCGAACCCTGAAGCAAACACGGACGCCGTCGCCGCGGCCCAACCCGTGTCCTGATTGCCTGATTCCGGAATCCGCAGCCTCAAAAACGGAGCGGGGGGACCTTCAGGCCGAATATGTCCTTGAGGGCATACCTTGCCGCATGGAAGCCGGGCATGCCGGTGACACCGGGCCCGGGAGGTGTGGACGAGGAGCACAGGTACACGCCTGCCAGGGGCGTTCGCCAGGGCACGGGACTGATCACCGGCCGCTGGATCAATCCGCGGAGATCCATAAGCCCGGCCGCAAAGTCCCCTCCTACGTAATTCTGGTTGTATTCCGCCAGCCCGGCAGCCGTGGTCACATGGACCTGGACCACGAGGTCCCGGAAGCCCGGCGCAAAACGTTCCAGCTGGGCCGTCACCGCCTCCGCCATATTCACCGTTGAACCTGACGGAACATGACAATACGTCCACAGGATGTGCCGTCCGTACGGAGCGCGGGAATCGTCAAACCGTGACGGTTGGGACACCAGGACGTAAGGCCGTTCCGGATGCTTCCCGGAAGCCACCTGGTTCTCGGCCTCGGCCATCTCTGCGCGTGTGCCGCCCACGTGGACAGTTCCGGCGTCGGCCAATCCGGCCGCCTCCCACGGGACAGGTCCGGACAGGATGAAATCCACCTTGCAGGCGGCATTCCCAAAGCGGAACGACTCCAGCGACCGGCGGTATCCGGCCGGCAAGTTATCCCCGGCGAGCCTGACCAGCGCGGGCGGCGCGATGTCCAGGAGGGTCGCCCTGGCCGGCGGCAGCTCCGCCAGGGATTCGATCCGCCGTCCGGTTTCCACTGTCCCGCCATGGGCTTCGATGTCCCGCACCATGGCGCGGGCGATGGATGCGGACCCGCCCACGGGGATCGGCCAGCCCTGCGCGTGTGCCAACGTCCCGAGCATCAGGCCGGCCCCTGCCGGTGCCAGCGACGGCAGCCGCCCCACCGAGTGTGCTGCGACGCCGGTCAGCAGGGCGGGCACAAGCTCGTCGCTGAACCTGGCGTCCCATGCCGCAGAGCCCTGCTCCAGTGTCCGCACGCCGAAAAGCACGGCGGCAACGGGATCGCGCGGGATCCGCAGGAGCTGGTTAAGCGTGAAGTCGGCAATGCCGTCCGCCCGGCGCACGAGGGGTGCCATCAGCCGCTTGTAAGCGGGCCCATCCGGTCCGAGTCCTGCGGCAGTGCGGTCCAGGGAACGGTAGGCCAAGGCAGCCCGGCCGCCGTCCAGAGGTGATCCGAAGGAAAGCTCCGGAGTGACGAGGTCAATCCGGCGGGACAGCTCGAAGGCTTGGAAGAACGGCGAGGCAAGGGCCATCGGCTGGACGGCCGAACAAATGTCGTGCAGGTGGCCGGGCTGCATGAGTTCCGAGGTCCGCAGACCGCCCCCGGCGGTTTCCGCGGCTTCGAACACGTGCACCTTGAGGCCTGCCCTGGCCATGGTCACGGCAGCGGCAAGTCCGTTCGGCCCCGAACCTACGACGGTGACCTCAGGCATTGCCGGCCGTCCGCCGCCAGGGGAGTGCCGACGCCGCCGGGTCTGCCGGATTCAGGCGCAACCAGTCGCGCGCGCCGTCGAACGGGCCTCCCTGCGGATCGTCCACCGAGTGGCGGCGGACCACATCGTGGCCGGGGTCACGGATATCCCAGGCCACACGGGCCATCAGGTAGGCCGTTGCGATCATGTGCAGACCCACGGCCAATACGTAATACGGCATGTCGATATTGTGCTGCGTCGGGCCGCCGCTGGTCACCTGTCCCAGGTACATCCACACGGCCGCCCAGTGCAGCCCTTCGATGCCCTGCCAGATCAGGAAGTCACGCCAGCGCGGACGGGCCAGGGCCAGCAGCGGAATCAGCCAGATGACGAACTGGGGTGAGTACACCTTGTTGGTCAGGATAAACGCTGCGACGATCAGGAACGCCAGTTGCGCCAGGCGGGGCCTGCTGGGGGCCGTCAGGGCCAGGACGGCGATGAGAACGCAGCTGATGAGGAACAGATTGAGGGCCAGGGTGTTGATGGCTTCGGGCCCCAGGGGCAGCCACTGCAGGCGCCCGGCCACGAGGTTGTACGCAAACCAGGGTGAGCTGTAACCGGCCGGGCGGTCTTCCGTGAATTGGTAGAAGTACTTCCAGCCCGAGGGGTTCATTGCAGCGATGGGGACGTTGACGGCGAGCCAGGCAGCGACGGCGGCCGCTGCGGTGACCAGCAGCGGCCGGATTTTTCCTGTCCTCAGGGCAAGCAGGAGGATCGCACCGAAGACCAGTAGGGGATACAGCTTGGTGGCCGTTCCCAGGCCAATGAAGACGCCGGCCAGCACTAGCCGTTCGCGGGAAAAGAAATACATGCCGACGGCGAGCAGGCCCACCGCCCACATGTCCCAGTTGATCACTCCGGCGAGGATGATTCCGGGGGCCACCGCAACCATGGCGGCATCCCAGGGCCGGCGCCCGCTCATGCGCGCCGTGGCAAGGACCGTGACAATCCACACGGCGGCGATGAGGGTGGCGTTGACGTCGAAGTAGCCAAGAATGCGGGCGTCAGTGGCGCCCTGTCCGGGCACCAGCATGGCCGTCAGTCCCGCGATGATGCCCATCAGGACCGGATATTCGAAGAAACTGCCTTCACTGAAGAAGGGAAAGGTGCCCTCGCCGAGTCCCCGGTTGCGGAAGAGTTCCGGGAAATCGGAGTAGCAGGTGGAATAGAACTGGCCCGGCGACTCCCAGCCGTTCACCCGGCAGTAGTTCTTGACCATGATGCTTGCCAGGCCTGCCAGCACGGTGAGGATAATGAGGACGCGTTCAACGGTGAAGAATCCCGGCGAGACGATGCCCGGTGCGGCCCGCCGTCCCATCGGTCCGCCGATCAGCTCGGTGAAGTTCCTGAGCAGGAGATCACTTCGGCTGGGGATAACCAGGCGGGACCGTTTTCGGTGCGCCGGCGGCATTGTCTCCTGCATTCCTCGAGCTTACCGTCGCTCCTGCGGGATCCGGCTCCGGTATACAGCTGCTCCGGCAAACAAAAAGCCCACGCGTGGCCGCGTGGGCTTTTTGAGCATGGATATGGGTCGTCGCCATCGGGTCCTCCTGGATATTTCCGTTCCCGACTGCAGCACGGGAGCTCAAGAAACAGGGCCTTGGCCTCAGCGGATGATGCCGCCCATCTGGTGCAGTACGACGTAGACGTCTTCGCGGTTCTGGTCCAGAAGCTGGCCGTTGAACAGCGTCTTGTTCTTCAGAGCCGGCTGCCAGCCAAAGCGCAGGACGCTTCGGAGTATTTTCAGCATGGTTACCTCCTCCCGTGATGTTGCTCGGCGGCGCCGGCCATGATCGGCCTGCGCGGTGGCAGTGGCGTTGATGCTCACGTTGAATCCTTTGATGATTGATTGCGCCCGAAATTGGGCATGACAATTAAGGCCAATTAATTGCTTGAATTAATGGCGGAAATTAGGGCATAGGAATGCCCGGTGGATATGCCCGGACATAAAGACCGAGGCAATTGATGGATTTCGCCAGGCGAAGGTTGGCCCCTGGATGCAGCTGCGCCGCAGTCCCCAACAAGAAGCTGGGTTCCGAACTATGGGGTGTTGCGCAACCGAATGGGCCCGCGTAGACGGCTGACTGCCAGGCAGCTTCCCTGATGGGAAGCCGGTTAACTCAATTCCGGCCCGAGGGCCGGAATCTGCAGGTCAGGAGGCAGTCAGTCCGTGAAGTGGGCGCGAGGCAGCAGCAAAGGCCGGGAAGGCGGTGATGGTCATCTTCCATCCGCTAGTCAAAGTAATCATTTTCCCAACCTCCTTTTCTGCTATGCCGCGGCCCAGTTGACTACTGGACAGCGGGCGCCGGTGACCCTGGCAAAGCGCACTGGAGTCAGGAATAAAATTACACTATCTTCAGGGGTCTTGACTACTGAATTTGGAAGATTCCCCGAATATTTATAAATCGTCTTTATAGTCCCCAGCGGACGATTGCGGGAGTCTTCTTATCCCATCCGAGGGTGCAGACTTTCGCGGTCCCCAGGATGAAATGCCGGCCCTCGTGCGGGTCCAGTCCCAACCAGCGCGCAGTCAGGATCCTGGAGAAGTGTCCGTGGGCCACTATGAGCACGTTGTCCAGGCCGGATTCCAGCACACGTGCCACAATCTTGTCCGCCCGGGCAGCCACTTCCTCCAGGGCTTCCCCGTTGGGCACGCCATGGGTCCAGATCAGGTACTCCGGGTTATCCTTCCGGATCAGGTCGGAGCTGATTCCTTCGTAATCGCCGTAGTTCCATTCCACCGCGAGGGGTTCCTGTTCGGCGTCGGGGAATCCCGCCAATTCCGCCGTGCGGCGTGCCCGCCGCAGCGGCGAGGTCAGCACCAGGTCGAAGTCGACGGCGTCAAGCACTTTGCGTGCCTCCACGGACTGCTGCTCGCCCTCTACCGTCAAGGGCAGGTCGGTGAGTCCGGTGTACTGGCCGCTCTTGGACCATTCGGTTTCGCCGTGGCGCAGGATCCAGAGCTGGGGGCGGGCAGTGCTGTTGAGTGAAACCACTTATGACTCCTCGGTAGTGGAAAGTTCGACGCCGGCGGCCGGCTGGTGTTCGGCGGCCTCGGGCTGGTCCGCCCACCACTCGCGCAACCTGGCCTCTGCCACAACAGGATCGAGCGGGCCGTGCTCCATCCGCTGTTCAAGCAGGAACTTATATGCCTTGCCCACCACGGGCCCCGGCTTCAGCCCCAGCAGGGCCATGATCTGGCCGCCGTCCAGGTCCGGTCGTACCGCTTCCAGCGATTCCTGCTCACGCAGTGCGGCGATGCGCGCCTCAAGGTCGTCATAGGCAAAGGACAGCCGGTCCGCCTTGCGCTGGTTCCGGGTGGTCACGTCTGACCGGGTCAGGCGGTGCAGGCGCTCCAGGAGCGGCCCTGCGTCCGTAACGTACCGGCGGACCGCGGAGTCGCTCCAGCCGGCCTCCCCGTAACCGTAGAAGCGCATGTGCAGCTCGACGAGCCGTGCCACTGCCTTGATGGTGTCGTTGTCGAAGCGGAGGGCCTTCATCCGTTTCTTGGTCAATTTGGAACCCACCATGTCGTGGTGGCGGAAGCTCACCGCGCCGCCCGGTTCAAAACGGCGCGTAGCCGGCTTGCCGACGTCGTGCATGAGGGCCGCAAACCGCAGCACAAAATCGGGGCCGGGCACTGCGCCGTCGGAATCTGTCTCCAGGGAGGCGGCCTGCTCCAGCACCTGGAGCGAGTGCTGGTAGACATCCTTGTGCCGGTGGTGTTCGTCCGCCTCCAGGCGCAGGGCGGACACTTCCGGCAGGACGAATTCGGCCAGGCCGGTGTCCACGAGGAGGTCGATGCCCACGCGGGGGTGGGCTCCGCAGATGAGCTTCACCAGTTCCTCGCGGACACGCTCCGCGGAAATGATGCTGATCCGTTCCGCCATCTGCGACATTGCGTGCTTGACGTCCCCGCGGACCGCCACGCCGAGCTGGGCGGCAAAGCGGGCCGCCCGCATCATGCGCAGGGGGTCATCGGAAAAGGACGTCTCCGGTGCACCGGGCGTGGCCAGCACGGAGGCGTGGAGGTCGCGCACACCGCCGAAGGGGTCAATCAGTTCCATTGAGGGCAGCCGCAGCGCCATGGCATTGATCGTGAAGTCCCGGCGAAGCAGGTCATCGGTCAGCGAGGACCCAAACGCCACCATGGGTTTCCGCGACTCCGGATCGTACGCCTCGGCGCGATAGGTGGTGATTTCAATCTGGAAACCGGACTTCCGCATTCCGATGGTGCCGAACGCCTTGCCGATCTCCCAGAAGTTGTCCGCCCACTTGCGTATCAGTGCCAGAGTCTGGTCCGGCGTGGCGTCCGTGGTGAAGTCGAGATCAGGGGAGCGCCTGCCCAGGAACAGGTCACGTACGGGCCCGCCCACCAGCGACAGTTCATACCCGGCGTCGACGAAGCGCTGCCCGAGTTCCAGGACCACCGGGTCCACCTGGAAATCGACGGTGTGCGGGTCGGACTTTTGATGTGCGTGCGCCATAGTTACTTAAGCTTGTCAGAAAACCACGCCAACAAGCACCAATCGGACCCGCCTAACCGCGCCGTTACACCGCAGGTTCGGGAATCCGCGTCATACGCAGTCCACTTTCTTGTCATGTTCCGGTCATCACCAACGGGCAAGAGTCGTTAGAGTGGACTTCATGGCCCATCCCGTACCGAGTGCTCCTGGCAGGAGGACAAACCCACCGTTGCCGTCGGCAATCGGTGCCCATGTCGCGCCCGCCCAGCACCCCGGGCCGGCCTCGCTGCCCACGGTCGAGGAAATCTCCGCCGGCGGCGTAGTCGTTGACACGTCCGACGGCGAACTGAGGGTCGCGATCATCGCCCGCCTTAACCGCGGCGGACGCCTCGAATGGTGCCTGCCGAAGGGCCACCCGGAGGGCAAGGAAAAGAACGAGGAAGCGGCAGTCCGCGAGATCGCCGAGGAAACCGGCATCAGCGGCGACATCCTGGCCCCGCTGGGGAGCATCGACTACTGGTTCACCGTCAGCGGCCACCGCGTCCACAAGACCGTCCATCACTACCTGCTCCGGGCCACGGGCGGCGAGCTGACCATCGAAAACGATCCCGACCAGGAAGCTGTGGACGTCGCCTGGGTGCCCATCCAGGAACTTGCCCGCAAGCTGTCCTTCCCTAATGAGCGCCGTATTGCCGACCTCGCCAGAGAAGTCCTGCCGGAACACCTCTGAGGTCCCGTGACTGATTCCATGAAGCGCCGCCCACGTGCCTAAATGCGCACCTTTGAGACGATGAAGGCCATGTCAGCAGCCAATCCAGCTTCCCCCGAATCCGGCTCCGCCGATTCCCAGGCCGAATCAAGGACTGTCCAACACGGAGAGGCCCGTTCCAGCGCCATCATGGCCGCCGGGACCCTGGTCTCCCGCTTCCTGGGCTTCGGCAAGACCTGGATGCTTGGAGCGGCCCTGGGCCTGGGCTCCACGGTCAATGACACTTTCATCAACGCCAACAACCTGCCGAACCTGATCTTCCTGCTGGTGGCCGGCGGCGTGTTCAACGCCGTCCTGGTGCCCCAGATCATCAAGGCCAGCAAGGCGCCGGACAGGGGAGCGGACTACATCAGCCGCCTGCTGACGCTGGCTGTGGTGGTGCTTCTCAGCCTGACTTTGCTGGTCACCCTGCTGGCTCCGTGGGTCATCGAGCTGACCACGCAGGGCTACTCGGCCGAACAGAAATCCCTCGCCGTCTCCTTCGCGTTCTGGTGCCTGCCCCAGATTTTCTTCTACGGCCTCTACGCCCTCCTGACGCAGGTGCTGAACGCCAACGGGGCATTCGGCCCGGCAATGTGGGCACCCATCCTGAACAACGTTGTGGCCATCGCCGGCCTGGGCATGTTCATCTGGATCCTCGGCGCCAACGTCACCAATCCGCACACCCTGGACAACTGGGGACCCACCCAGACCTTCCTCATAGCCGGCTTCTCCACCATCGGCGTGGTGGCCCAGACAGCCATCCTGCTGATCCCGGTGTTCCGCCTCCGCCTGGGTCTCCGGCCCAGGTTCGGCTGGCGCGGGGTCGGCCTGGGGCAGGCCGCGAAGCTGAGCGTCTGGACGCTCCTCACTGCCGCCGTCGGGCAGCTCGCCTTCCTTTACGTCATGCGCATTGCCACGATTCCGGGTACGGAGCGGCTCCGCCTCGAGCGCGCGGGGGACCTCACCGCCGCGGCCACCCTGCCCGGCAACGCCGTACTGGAGGTGGCCAGCCAGCTGTACCTGCTGCCGCACTCCATCATCGCCCTCTCGCTCGCCACAGTGCTGTTCAACCGCATGACCCGGGCTTCCCAGGACGGAGACCGGGCAGGGCTCCGGGACGCGCTCTCCCACGGGCTTCGCACCATGGCGGTGGCCACGGTCTTCGGGGCGCTGGCGCTGTTTGCACTGGCCGGTCCGCTGGGCATGTTCTTCTCCGGCGGCAAGGTGCAGGACGGCGTAATGCTCGCCCAGACCCTGACCATCCTGGCCCTGAGCACACCGTTCATGAGCGCCAACTTCATGATGTCCAGGGTCTTCTACGCGAATGAGGACGCCCGTACGCCGTTCTACATCCAACTGGTTCTGGCAATCGTCAATGTGGTGGCGGCCTTTGCCATCCAGTTCCTGCCTTATGACCGAATCATCTTCGCCATTGCCATCCTCTACACGGGCGGAAACATCCTTTCCGTGGTTGTGAGCTCGTTCTTCCTCCGCCGCCTCCTGGGGCACCTGGACGGCCCCCGGATCGCCAATTCATACATCCGGATGGGATATGCAGCGCTGGGTTCCGCGCTGGCCGGCGCCGGCGCCCTGTGGCTGATGGGGAGCTACAGTGCCGACGGCTTCGCTTGGAGCGGCAGGATCCAGGCCCTGGTGACCATCGTCGTCGTCGGGCCCGTGATGCTCGTGGCGTACCTCTTCCTGCTGAAACTTTTCCGCGTCACGGAACTGCGCGACCTGCTGCAGCCGCTGCTCGGCCGCCTGGGCCGGGGGGCCGCCCCCGCCGCCGAACCGGCGGAGCCTGCCCCGGGCTCCCCGGCCGGCACCCCCTCCGCCCCGCAACGAACGACGCCGGAGCGCGCCACTGTCTCGGTGGACACCGGCCTGATCCCGAGAATATCCGGCGAATTCGACGCTGCGTCGTTCCGTGCGGGACCGCAGGTTGACGACCCGGCGGCGCACCCCGATGTGCAGCAGAGCGGTTCCCCGGGCGAATACCTGCCGGCCGAGGAAGTGCCCAACACCGCGAGGGGCGGCATCCTGCGGGAGGAAATCCCGTTGCCGGGCCGCCGCACCTTCCAGGGCACGGCCGGCCGCAACCCGCACTTCAGCAGGCGGTCAGAGAGTCGGCGCAAGAAGAAAAGGTGAGACCGCCTCGGGTCCACCGAGCCTGTCTCACACGGCCGTAACGCACCATCGGCTAGGATCAGAAGCTAACTAGGGTAGTAGTTACAGACCAGAAATTAACCGGCTAACCGGCGTATCCGCTTTCGCATGATTGAGGCGCGGTTCCCCGGACAGTCTAGGAGGAACCCGTGTCCCACCCGATCGATGTTGGATCAGTGCTCGGCGGCCGCTACAAGGTCACCGCCACCGTATTGACCTCACACGACCATGATCTGGTGCTGGATGGCGTTGACCAGGTCCTCAACCGGCCGGTAAGCATCCTCGTTGCGGGTCCGGACAATGCGGAGCAGGTCGCCCAGAGCGCCCGCGAGGTTGCCACCGGGGAGCGGCCCGGAAATGTGCAGATCCTGGACCTTGGCGTCAGCGATTCCACCACCTACCTGATCACCAACCACACTTCTGCTGCCGATCTCCTGGACCTTGTGGTTGCCTCCAACCCGCCCTACGTGGAACCCTTCTTCACGGACACCTTGGGCAGTGAAATCTTCGGACAGGCACGGTCGCACGAACCGGAAACGTATGACGGCCAGTACGACGAAGAAGAGGTCGAGGCCGGCTACATCAACTACGGCAACAACCAGCCGGCCGCCCAGGACCGCAAGCAGTCGTCACCGCCGGTGGTCCCCCCTGTCGTTCCGCCACGTGCCGCACCGGTGCGACCGGCGGCGGCCCCCTCTGTTGGTTCCTCTGGCTCCGATGCAGGCGCTGCGCGCACCGGCGGTGCACGCGGAACAGGCCCCGGAGTCGCAGGGTCGGGCGCCGGAGTCGCAGGTGCGGCGGGGCTTGCGGCCGGAGCCGCGGCTGCGGCCAAGGAGTCCAACGCCCCTTCCACGGCACCCCAGGCCACCACGCCGCAGCGCGCTGTTCCCACCGGGAGTCGCAATACCGAAGCCATCAACACACAGGCTCCGGCTACGGATTCTCCCAAGGTGTCCCTCTGGGAGAACAGCGACTACGACTACCCGGAAGGGGAGGCACCCTCCACCGGCCCCGCCAGGACCGCCCGGGAGCGCATGGCAGCCACCTTCCCGGCATTCGCCGGCGGCGGCCGCGACGAAACAGACGAATACTACGACGACGAAGAGCCTCCCGAGCGCGAGCCGCGGTCAATGCGCTGGCTTGTGGGCGGGCTGCTGGCCGCTGTGTTGGTGGTCGGACTGATCTTTGCAGTCTCCAACCTGGGAAGCCTGTTTAAGAGCGAACCCCAGAGCAATCCTGCACCGGGAACCTCCAGCAATGCATCCCAGCCCCAGACGTCCGAGGCTCCGACAGCCAGCGGGTCCTCAGCGCCGGTGGCAGGTCCGCCCGCCGTCGAGGGCGTCTCCCGCCTGGGTACCTTCGATTTTGCCGCCACCTACGACGGCGACCTTTCAAAGACATTCGATGGCAACGGGGCAAGCTACTGGTCTGACATGGAATTCGCCACGGACAACTGGGGCGGGCTTGCTCCGGATGTTTCCCTGGTCGTGAAGCTGAAGAGCCCCTCGAAAGTCTCCTCCATTACTCTCAGCCAGCTGGGCGGCAGCGGCGGTAACATCAGCGTCCTGACGAATGACCGGCCCTCACTGGAAGGCGCCAAGCAGGTGGGAACCAACAGCTTTACCTCACCGGACCTGACCATGCCGCTCCCGGAGCCGGTCACGGCACAGTACGTGATCGTGTCCATCAAGAATCTCCCCAAGCTGGCTGCGCCGAAGACCCGCTTCGGCTACGGTCTCCGCCTCGCTGAGATCAAGGTTCAGTAGCTTCCCTGACATCTGGCAGGAACGGGCCCGAAGTACCTCGGTGGCCCGGTAACACGGTGTCTCCCGGCCCGGCAAGACGGTACCCTGAGTGGTGGCGTCTTGTTGGTCTGCCTCCATGCCCGGAATATTCAGGATCAACAATGGGTTGTGCCATGTGGCCGGCCAGCAACAGCAGGCGCATCGACAAAGGAAGAGGTTCACCGTTCAGTGAGCACCGCAGAAAACACCGCGTCCCAGGTACGTGATGTCATCATCGTCGGCTCCGGCCCTGCAGGCTACACGGCTGCAGTTTATACGGCGCGAGCCAACCTGAAGCCACTGCTCCTTGCCGGTTCCGTCACTGCCGGCGGCGAACTGATGAACACCACCGACGTGGAAAACTACCCTGGATTCCCTGAAGGCATCATGGGTCCCGACCTCATGGAGAACTTCGAAAAGCAGGCTGCACGCTTTGGCACGGAGATCCAGTTCGAGGATGTCACTGCTTTGGATCTCGACGGCGACATCAAGACAGTCACCATCGCCACGGGGGAGACCTTCCAGGCCCGCGCCATTATCCTGTCCACCGGATCGGCATACCGCGAACTCGGCCTTCCCAATGAAAAGCGACTGTCAGGCCACGGCGTTAGCTGGTGTGCAACCTGCGATGGTTTCTTTTTCAAGAACCAGGACATCGCCGTTATCGGCGGTGGAGACTCCGCCATGGAAGAGGCACTGTTCCTCACCAAGTTCGCTAAGTCCGTCACGGTAGTGCACCGCCGGGATTCTCTCAGGGCGTCCAAGATCATGGGCGACCGTGCGCAGGCGCACGAGAAGATCAAGTTCGTGTGGAACACAGGCGTCGAGGACGTCCTCGGCGGGGACAAGGTCACCGGACTGAGGCTGAAGAACCTCGTTGACGGCACCGCATCTGAACTGGCTGTGACGGGCGTTTTCGTGGCCATCGGAAACGATCCCCGCACCGAGCTCATCAAGGACACTCTCGAGCTCACGCCCGAGGGCACCATTGCCGTTGACGGCCGCAGTTCCAGGACGAGCGTTAAGGGTGTATTCGCCGCCGGCGACGTCGTGGACCCCACGTACCGCCAGGCCATCACCGCCTCCGGCTCGGGCTGCGTGGCAGCTATCGACGTCGAGCACTACCTCGCAGACATCCACGCTTAAACAGCGCACCATTGATCCGAAGGGAAACAACAAGGTAATGAGCAACGCAAAAGACGTAACGGACGCAAGTTTCAGCACGGATGTACTCTCGGCCGACAAGCCGGTCATCGTCGACTTCTGGGCTGAGTGGTGCGGTCCCTGCCGCAAGCTGGGCCCCATCCTGGACGAGATCTCCGTTGAGTACAGCGAGAAGGTCAATGTAGTCAAGGTAAACGTTGACGACAACCCGGCAATCGCTGCCGAGTACGGCATCACCTCCATTCCGGCCGTCTACCTGTTCCAGGGCGGCGAAGTGAAGAACACGGTCATCGGCGCCAAGCCGAAGCAGTTCTTCGAGAAGGAATTCGCTGACGTCCTATCCTAGTAGCCGGACAACTTTGGGCGGACCTCACCCTGCCCGGGATTCCGGATAGCCATTGGCGGTGGCTGGCACTCACTCAAGGGTGCCAGCCACCGCTTTTGCTTTTAAGGGTCAGCAGTGCGGGCCGGGAACGCGGTACCTCCAGGTGGGGCCGAAATAAAACTCATATCGGCTGCTTAATGACCGTAATTCCGCTCAAGGCCGTTCCCGCCGGAAGCACTAGGCGGACCTGAATAGGGGTAGGCTGATTGGCCCCACAATCCGGCCACTCAAGACTCTGGCACCTGACGAGTCGGCTTACGCCAGGTCAACGCCAGACCAAACCCGAAGAGTCACGTTAAGTCCGAGCGTGAGTCCACAGGGGCGCAGCGTGATGGGCTGGTACTGACCAGGAACCGAGTAGCGTTCCGAAGGTTATAGGGGAGACGACGTAGGGCAGGAAGTCAGGGCTATGACTGGTGCGGCCCCCGACCTACGGCGCCGGTTCATCGTTCACCGCAGCAGCGAACCTCGCTGCCTGGCGGTGCCACAACCGGTTAGTCGAAGCGAAATTCATTCCCGGGGTGGGTGCTGTTTCACGTGAAACAGCGGAGTGTCAGTTCCCGCTCTTAGTCCGGTCCATTTCGCTGGATGAGGCGCCTGCCGCCTTGGCTGAAAGCCGGCGGTACAAAGCAATCGCTTCGAGGTCCGATTTAAGAAGAATCCACACGTGCTTCGAGAACATCAGGCTGTCGGAAAACCTGACGAGCGGGGGGCCAGCCGTTCAGTCCCAAGTCCTGTCTCAGACTGACGTTGTTTCACGTGAAACGTTCAGGGGACCAAGGGGGGCCGACCCCTGACCCCGCTGCCGCACTGGTTTGGAGGGAGCCAAGTTCTCCACCGTCGGATGGAAGGGGAGGGTTCCAACTTGGCAAGCACAGGCGCCAGAATCACAGCAGCATGGGCGCCGCACGGAGCAAGAGCCTTGGACGGCGTTGCGGTCGATACCGGCAATTCATGGAATACGGAATATGCGGTCACGATGCGTGCTGCGGAGGCCATCCCTCCGACTTCAAGTCGAGCGAGGTCAGCCCAACGGGGCAGGCTTACCCTTCGTTGACTCAAGGAGGCGACCATGGGCGACGCAACCCGCCCCGGCTCTCGCGCCGCCCAGCGAACATATCATTCCGACCCCAGTAGCCCCCGGGGGAGGAATTCCAATCATTTGGAAGCTCGGCATGGTCTTCGCCCCGGAATTTGCCGTTCACAGCCCCTAGGAAGCGCTGGCGACCGACTAAATGCAGAGAACTGGTCGAACATGACACGTCCGGTGGGGGCACCCAAGTAGATGCTTTCCCTCCGTGGACAGCTACTTCCGACCAGTTCCCGTTTGGGGTGACCACGGACCTTGGGAGTATGACTGAATCACCAAGCATTGTTCCAAGCTCTGATGGAGACGGGGTGGGAGTGGGGGCGGTCGGTCCCTGAGCCTCAATGCGTACAAGACGCGCCATCTCTGCTTCCGTTAGCAACCCAGATCAGAAGTTGCGACCGGTGCCCTGCGCTTGGCACCTAAGGCAGCCATCCGCCGCCTTATGGCGGGCAGCATCGAGGGTCAGCTGTTTCACGTGAAACATTGCCGTCCCCGTTGCAGCGGTCAAACCCGAAGTCTTCGACGGCAAAGCAGACCTACTGACCGCGGACGCTTGGCAAACTCAACACTTCCCCCGGGGAAGGACATTGGCCCATTCCAGTCTTTAGAGGGATCCCCGGCACTACGTTCATGGGCAGGTGTCACACCAACATCAGAACCGGATAGCAGCTGAGTGGTCGGGGCCCGGCCGGGCCCCACTGATCCAGGGCAGGAACGTTCGCACCGGCAGCCGCGAGTCGATATGTACGTCGTCCTACTTACTTCCTCCAAACAACCTGAGACTTCCGCTTCTGCAACTACAGAGCGGCGCAAATGACCTTGCCGGCGGTGGACCGGAAGCCGCTCGAAATGAAGTAATCCGGTTCGCAGCAACTCGAGCTTCAAGGAACCGTCGCCTATAGACCTACAACCCGAGGGTCCGCTAGCAGACGCGCCCTGTACACCGTCATGTTTCACGTGAAACATGACGCGCATCAATGGACTCGTTGCCCAGTTAGCCAGCCCGTCAACCTGGAACGAATGATCGCAAAACTAGGACTGGGACCGGCGCAGTCCGGTAAGCGATATGCACAGCGCCGCCCTGCCGAACGCCTGCGTCCTGAACACCACCTCTCTACCTGGTAGCCAACCCTTAGTTGTCACTGAATACCGACGGCGGGACTGACCCTGCAGGCAAACCACGACTGGACCAAAGGAACGAGGGATGTGGATAAGTGCTCCACCGGAATGGCACCGCAGCTCGAGTTACGTGGGCCCACGTCGGCGGAGCATCCTTCTCTTCATGACCGAAGAACAAGGGAGAACCAAGAACCAAGGTCTACGCCAGGACCCACGCAGCCGTAGCCGCCGCAGTATCCGCATCAGGTGCCATCACCCACCTAACCCAGAGTCCCGGCGGCGGTTCCCGACAGTCCGATTCGCAATCCGGGTCGACGTCGCACCGCCAATGTCCATGGCGTAAGTCACGAGACGCCACTCGAGCCGCCAAGTCAACGTGTGCCACGGGCGGGCAGGTGGACAAGGCTAGCAGTTCCCATCAGGAGAGTTGCCCACCAGGAGCTCAAACACATGCACTGCTCGCCGGACCTATTCCGTTCAAAGCGACTGCACACTCCTGAGCCTTCCCTGCGGCCCTCCTCGGGGGAGAGCCAGGACCAAAACAGTCATGACCGGACGTCCAGCGATGCCCTCTACTTCTTCCACGCACCTTGCCCTGGCGGTCATGGCCTTTGGTACGCCGTGAACCTCATGCCAATACGGCCGGCGAAGAATGAGCCACGGTCCTAAGGCCCGACGCTTCCGCAGCACTCATGGATACCGCTTCAGCCTCCTTCTGTGGAGCCGGGATGGCACAGGCACAGGACGTCCGAACCTTGGCCCCGCGGCATCACCCCACGTAGGCGCAAGTTCCGTAACGGGAGAGAGAGGCCCGGCGCGACGACTCATTTGTTTGGGTAGTCCCGAAATGGTCTGAGCTCGGGAGCCTGCGACCGATCCGACCACCCATGAGGAACTCAAGGGGCCCGCGACACCATGCGAAGCCAGGCCCGTTGGACTATGTACGGCTGCTCTTGGGGCCACCGGAGTTGCTTCCATAACCAAGCAGCGCGTACGCGAGAGCGGTAACGCCACCGTCCCAGCGGCTTAGCGAAATGGCGCCATGCACTAGCTGTTCCGGTAACGGCGGGCGTCGACCAAATGCCCACTAGCTCTTCGCCGCCCCCTCGACCGAGCGTACGGCCGGGTTCGACTCCGCGCCGTCCGGTCACCCACGTCCCCCCTCGCTGGACGGGTTGGGAGAGCCTTGCGGACTCCGGCGGCACTTGACGGCTCCATGATTCTGATTCCACGCGTCCGCGGTAAGACCGGTGTCTAGTCTCCTGGAACGGGTTTGAAGATCAGTTGTCCCCACCGCTTCCCTCTTTCTCCACAGAAGTTATCCACATGTTTGTCCACACGGATCCAGGTTGTCCCCTACTCGTGACTTTGGACATAGCTTTGTACCGAGTCGGCAGAAGTCCTAACGTGGCTTGCGTCATCTTCTGTGTCCTATGGGAATTGGAAAGGCTACGCCCTTCCGGGGCGTCTGCAATCATCATTAATTGTGCTGTTTTTAGCTGATTTCCGCATGATTACACGCACTGGAGGAGGTTTCGTTAGCGACAAGCAATGTTTCACGTGAAACGGTGCTGCGGCGGCGCTTTCTACCCGGCCTTCATCCGGCCTGCGCACGTCTGGGAGGGGCCGGTGGTGGGGCCTTGAACCTCTGCTTATCCCCAAAGTTATCCACAGCGATATCCACCATGTTATGCACCGTCTTATCCACCGAGGTCGACCATTCTGAATGACGAGAGCTTTCACCTCTGACGTCGTTCAAGACAGAACTGGTGGCGTCATGACCACTTGAAGACTGCCACACCTCGATGCTGGCGGATCCCGAATTCCGATGAGCAACATTCAAGGAATAGATGCAAATGACCAATCTGCGCCATAGGACCGCCCCGGGCTGAGGGCCAAACTTCATCCACACAACGAAGCTGCCCCCACATCAGGACCGCGTCCTCCCATGCCAAGTGTCGGCAGGGGAGGAGTTTGGACGACGACGGCAACTAGATCAGACAGAAACTTGATCATGGATACATTTTCTTTGCCACTCCTTCGCTGAAGGGATCAACCGGCACTGCGTCTCCATGCCAAGGCCATCGATCAAATGCCGGAGGAACTCACGGACTGGTATCTGTCAGGTTGGTCAATCGCTCGACGCAAACACGAATGGCTTTTGCTACCTCAACCCATCCCGACGCTCACGAGGCCTGGCATCCTGCTCGGGTATGAACACACTCCATGGCCAACCCGAATAGGTGCTCCGGTCTGCCCACTGGCACTCCGGCACCGATAATTGCTGCGGCCGGTTTGTGCTCCCTACTTAGCTACGAGCAATGCCGGGGAAGCCAGGAAACAGGGCTGCACGCGATCCCGATCAGGCTTCCTGCGGACTCCTTGTATTCGGCGCCCAGCTGCCATTTCGGTCCCTCACCCCGACGCAGCCACATTACGTACTCACGGGGGAGTACACATTCGGGTGGTGGTCATCGGGCTGTTGACGACGATGGGACCAGGCTGGCAGAGCTCCCTTCCGTCCCGCGCCGCTCTGATCATCACCTGCCAGCTGGCTACCGGGGCTCAAAGAAGTATGACAACATCGGACCGGCATTCACGAGTAGGTTTCACGTGAAACAAACCATAGTGTTCAGCG
Source organism: Arthrobacter sp. PvP103 (assembly GCF_017833075.1). NCBI lineage: Bacteria > Bacillati > Actinomycetota > Actinomycetes > Micrococcales > Micrococcaceae > Arthrobacter > Arthrobacter sp. PvP103. The sequence goes on from NZ_JAFIBQ010000001.1 coordinate 2,433,232, forward strand.
CAACCCTTGCTCGTCTAGGCAGTCTGTCGGACCCTGAAGCGACGAGCGAATCACAGCGAACCCGGCAGCGAGCCGATCAAGGACGGTTGAGACGGACCGAAGGCTTTGCGACACCGTGCGGTCGGGAAGACCGCCTGGACCAATATGATTGAGATTTCACCATCACGCGGCGGCGGCAACAGGGCTGCCGGCGACCGCGTTCACTAAACAACGAGAGCGTGGGCAGCGACTTTACCTAACCACGGGCGGCCGCATGCCGATACCAGGGGGCCTCACTTCGTCTAGATCTACCCGGAAAGTAGCGCGGTAGAACTCCCGGCCAGACCACCAGTGCCACGTTCTAAGCCCCGGGGTTTCACGTGAAACATATACACCGTGCCACGGGCGGGGACGCACTCGTGGCGGCGAGACCACCAGGCGCCACGCACCCAACTGCGGACCCTCTGGCACAGTTCCGACTACAACACGAACAGTGGCGCCTGCTCCGCACATTGCCCGTTCGTCGCACAGGAAACACCGCCACTCGCCAAGCAGGCCCAAGAACATGAGGCGACCTGCTACCGCGAACATCATGCTCACAAGGCGTCGTGAGGCCCCTGAACCACAATTACTGCATGGTTGGCATACAGAATATGGCTTCCTCCCGCGAACGACGTCCACTACCGAAGACAACTTTCAAAACACCGGAACAACGGGGCACAACCACAGCCTCGGTAGAACCGTGCACATACAACAGGCTTGGGAGGGCCTCCTGATAGTCCTAACGCCTGCCGCTGTGTGCGCACACCACACACAGTATCGACAGCGTGGCTGCCACAATTGGCAGCGCCGGGCCCTCGCCGCCGAGCGGAAACGGGCCAAATCATGGCCGTGCAGCGATTCCGCAGTTGAACTACAGCAACAGCTTCCGTCAGAACGGCCACGGAGCGCTCTCCGAGGCCCAGCGGCCCAGGTGGTGCCGTCAGGCTCCTCGCGCCCGGCGTACAGCCCCCAGAGCCCCGGTGGGGCACCACCGCAGGGGCGGCAGCAACGGAGCCTGGGACTGGCAGCGACTCACACAGAACGCCGTGCGCCACCAGGGCGGCTGGGTTGCCCGCTCCAATCCTTGCTGCCCGGACTTGAGCGGCTGCCTTTCCTTCGGCTACGTACCCCCGGCAGCGATCCGGCAGTTTCCTAAAGGATGAACCACAACCTCGAAAGGGTTGGGCAACAGCGTTACCCCCGCCAGCCACAAAAAAGGGGCCTGTTTCACGTGAAACAGGCCCCGAACTTTTACTATAAAACTAGTTTTCTGACCCCGGGGTCAGAACTTCCATGATCCGGTTCAAGTCCTCCACGCTGGCAAACTCGATGCTCACGCGGCCCTTTCTGGCACCCAACGAGATTTTCACGTTGGTATCGAGCCGATCCGACAGAGAAGACGCGAGATAGTCCAGCCGCTCATGACGGGCACCCGGGCGGGGAACGTTGTTCTTAGCCGGCGTTGCTGGGCTCTGGTAAAGAGTGACAGCTTCTTCAGTTGCACGAACCGACATTCCCTCAGCGACGATCTTCTGGGCAAGACGCTCCATTGCAGCCGCATCGGGCAGGGCCAGCAGTGCGCGTGCGTGGCCAGCGGACAAAACGCTCGCAGCTACCCGGCGCTGCACCAACGGCGGCAGCTTGAGCAGGCGCAGAGTGTTCGACACCTGGGGCCGGGAGCGGCCGATGCGGTCGGCAAGTTGTTCATGCGTCGTACCGAAGTCCTCGAGCAGCTGCTGGTACGCGGCCGCCTCTTCCAGAGGGTTCAGCTGGCTGCGATGCAGGTTTTCGAGAAGTGCATCCCGAAGCAGGTCATCGTCAGTGGTATCCCTGACAATGGCAGGGATAGTTTCCAGCCCCGCGGCCTGTACTGCCCGCCAGCGGCGTTCACCCATGACCAGCTCAAAGGGTTCGCCACCCTTTTCGGTTGAAGTACGGACAACAATTGGCTGGAGAACGCCTATTTCCCGGACGGAGTGGATGAGCTCCGCCATGTCGTCTTCATCGAAGACGGAACGCGGCTGTTTCCGGTTGGGATGGATATCGCCAACCGGAATCTCCGCGAACCTGACCCCGGGGACTTCCACCAGTTCCGGCCCGGCGTCGGCGACTACAGCTACTGAAGCCGAAGTGTCGGCATTCCCCTCAGGCTTTTCGGTAGCGGCCTTCTTGGCGGGGGCTGACTTGGCCGCAGTTTTTCGAACAGGAGCTTTCGAATCAGGCGACGGCGTAACGCCGGGGGACTTACTGGGGGCCGGGGACACTGAAGGAGCTGCGTCGTCCTCGACGGGAATCACCGCGACTGGAGTAGCCGTCTTCCTGGCCTCCGGAAAAAACAGATCCACCGGACGCGAAGGTGCTGCGCCGTTGCCGGATGCGTTAGCCGGAGCGGAACTTGGAATGAGTGCGCCAAGACCGCGACCGAGGCCGCGTCGCTTATCGCTCATGGATAAATCCCTCCAATGGAAGAGCCCGGCAGATCCGGCTCTGGCTAGTGCAATTGTTGAAAATTCTAACGTTCAGCGATTTCCGCTGCGGCTTCCAGATAGGAGAGTGCACCGCTGGAGGACGGATCGTAGGTCATCACAGTCTGCTGGTAACTGGGCGCCTCGGAGATCCTGACTGACCGCGGCACCACAGCACCGAGAACCTGTTCAGGGAAGTGTTCACGGACCTCGGCAGCTACCTGCGCGGCAAGGTTCGTTCGACCGTCGTACATGGTGAGGAGGATGGTGGAGACGACCAGATCAGCGTTGAGGTGCTTCTGGATCATTTCGATGTTCTTCAGCAGCTGGCTGAGACCTTCCAGGGCGTAGTACTCGCACTGGATGGGAATCAGGACCTCACTGGCGGCACAGAAGGCATTGACTGTCAGAAGGCCCAAGCTGGGCGGGCAGTCAATGAAGATGTAGTCGAGACGTGCCTCGCCGGCCTTTTGGCGCTCCTTGGCGTAGACGTCAATCGCACGGCGGAGTCGCTGTTCCCTAGCGACCAACGAGACAAGTTCAATTTCCGCGCCGGCCAGGTGAATGGTGGCGGGTGCACAGATCAGGTTCGCAATGTCCGGGCACTGGGCTACAACGTCTTTGAGGGGTACATCGTTGATCAGGACATCATAGATGCTGTCCACGTCTGCGTGGTGCTCAATACCAAGGGCGGTAGAGGCGTTGCCCTGGGGATCAATGTCGATGACGAGGACGTTCAGTCCGGCTGCAGCGAGTGCGGCTGCAATGTTGACGGTGGTGGTGGTCTTGCCAACCCCGCCCTTTTGGTTCGAGACGGTGAAGACACGGGTCTTCTCCGGCTTCGGGAGCTGCCGGCCGATCAGCCGCTCGCGCCGTTTATTTTCGTGGGCCAATTCACGGGCGATGGGGCTCGAGTCATCAATGGAGTCCATGATGTTTCCGCTGACCGATCCGGAAGTTTCACGTGAAACTGCGGTGGACTTGGAACGGCTTGCAACCGAATTCAGATGATTCCACGAGTCAGTCGGCGCAATCGAGGGCGCGACCATAGCCCGTGCGGACCCCAGGGACACGAACGGGGGTATCCGCTGTGTGGAGGCTTCGCTACTGGTCACTGTGACACACTCACTCTCATTCGGCTTTTTCTGCCGTTCACTAGCCTAACCGCTTCCCCCAAAAGACCCGCGGCACCGGGCCAGCTGCTAGGCAATCTTTTGCGTCTTATTAACGATGATGCGGACTACAGTGGTGGGTTCCTCGAGGAGGTCTTCCCCAACAACCACCACGGAGGTCTGAACGCCGCCGAGCTTGCGGATGGCTTTGGCAGCCTTCTCAATCTCTTCACCGGCGCTGCGTCCCTTGATGGCAACGACCTCACCCTTGCCCCCGAGCAGGGGGATGGTTAGCCCGGCCAGGTTGGACAATGCAGACACAGCCCGGGCCGTGACCACATCGGCATTCACCATACCGACGGCCAGTTCAGCCCGGGTTCGCATCACCGTGACGTTGGTCAGTCCGAGGTCATCCACGACCTCCTGCAGCCAGATGACGCGGCGTTCCAGCGGCTCAATCAGCGTCAGTTCAAGGTCAGGGCGCGCAATTGCCAGGCACAGCCCGGGCAATCCGGCGCCGCTCCCGACATCCGCGACGTGGCTTCCCCGGGCAATCTCGCGCTCAATGACGGCGCAATTCAGAACGTGGCGGCTCCAAAGCCGCGGCACTTCGCGGGGTCCGATCAGCCCACGCTCAGTTCCGGAGGTGGCCAGGTGCTCCACATAGCGCTCGGCCAGTTCCAGGCGGTCACCAAAGATGGCCTCGGCCGCCTTGAGTTCCGCGGCAGTAATGTCAACCATGGTCAGTGTCCCGGCGTCTTCAGTCTGCGGAGACAACGATGTGCCTCCCGGCACCTTCGCCTTCAGATTCGCTAACGAACCCGAGATCGGCCACAGCGTCGTGGACGATCTTCCGCTCGTAGGCGCTCATCGGCTCCAGCGCCACAGCGTTTCCGGATTCCTTGACGGAGGCCACGGCGTCCTCTGCAATCTTCTGCAGGTGGCCGGCGCGCTCCTGCCGGTAGCCGTTGATGTCCAGCACCAGGCGCGAGCGGTTCTCCGTGGCTGACAGGACCGACAGGCGGGTCAGCTCCTGCAGGGCTTCCAGCACTTCACCGTCGCGGCCAACAAGGCTTTCGAGCCCCGCTGATTCTTCCTCGGCCACGATGGAAATATAGGTCCGACCGTTCCGGACCTCGATATCGATGTCGCCGTCGATGTCGGCGATATCCAGCAGTTCCTCGAGGTAGTCGGCTGCGACGTCGCCCTCTTCTTCCAGCCGGCTCGCAGAAGAGCCCTTGCCCTCGTCCTGGATCTCATCCTGGGCGTCGTCCTGGTCTTCAATGGCCTCGCCGGAAACGGCGTTTTCGGTGCTATCGACAGACATTACTTCTTCTTCCTGTTCTTACGTTGTGGCTGGATGCGCTGGCCCTTGGCCTCGGCAACCGCGGCAGCGGCGGCAGCTTCAGCCTCGACGTCGGCCTTCTTGCCTCCCAGGATGGGCAGGGCCGGAAGGCCCTTGGCGGCACGGCGTTCGGCGAGGGCCTTGGCGGCGGGGGAACCCGGCGTCGGCATGCGGCGGATAACGAAGAACTGCTGTGCCATGGTCCAGAGGTTGGTGGTGGTCCAGTAGATGAGGACACCGATGGGGAAGTTAATGCCACCCACGCCGAAGACGACCGGCAGGATGTAGAGCATCATCTTCTGCTGGCGCATGAACGGGCTGGCCATGGCCTCTTCGGACATGTTCTTGGCCATGATCTGCTTCTGCGTGATGAACTGCGAGGCCGTCATGGCAAGGATCATCACGATCGAGAGGATCCAGACTGCGGTCTGGTTGCCGGCGCCGCCGTGCAGCAGGGAAGCCGAAAGCGTGGCCCCGAAGATGCTGGAATCGTCGAACTGCACCACCTGCTCGTGGCTCATTGCCCCGATACCGGCACCCTTGGTCCGGGCGGCCGTGATGCCGGAGAGCACCTGGAACAGTGCGAAGAAGAACGGCATCTGGATCAGCATGGGCAGGCAGGCCGAGAACGGGTTGGTCCCGTGCTTCTTGTACATGGCCATCTGTTCCTGCGCCATGGCCTGGCGGGACAGCTGGTCGGTCTTTCCCTTGTACTTGTCCTGCAGTTTCTTCAGGTCCGGCTGCAGGAGCTGCATACCGCGCTGGGCCTTGATCTGCTTGACGAAAACGGGAATCAGGGCGGCACGGATGACCAGCACCAGCCCGATGATGGACAACGTCCACGTCCAGCCGTTGGCAGCCGGCAGGCCAATGGCACTCAGGCCTTCATGGAAGCCCACCATGATGACTGACACCAGCCACTTGAACGGAAACATAATTGTTTCAAAGAAGTCCATACGATATCCCTATTCGTTAGGCCGCAGTGCGGCCTTCTCCATCAGACTGTGCAGCCAGGTACTTGTCCGGGTTGTTCAGTACAACAATTGTGGGGGTCTGGTTTTCAGGCCAGTGGCGATGACCGGCGGGGACATGGTCCACACCGCCGGCATTCCAAGGATGGCAGCGAACCAGGCGCCGGGCCGCAAGCCAGCTTCCCTTGACGGCGCCATGGACCGTGATTGCTTCGAGGGCGTATGCCGAGCACGAAGGAAAGAAGCGGCAGACCTGGCCGTACAAGGGCGAAATCACCTTGCGGTAGGTCATCAGCAGCAGAATAAGAAAGTTGCGGGGCAGGTTCCAGAGCGTCCTGCCCACCAGGACGGCAGCGGGTTTCAAGAAGCGGACGACGGCGGCAATCGAGTTACGCACGCGGTGTCCCTTCCTGTCTTGTTTCCCGTGAAACCACTGAAGCGGCCCGAGGAAGGCGGCCGCCCAGCCGTTTCATGGTCGTTTCCAGAGCGGCGTTGTAGTCTGCCAGCAGTTGGTCCCAGCTGGCAGCCGCGGCCGCAGGCAGTGCCCGGACCACAATGGCGAACCCGGTACCGTACTGCTGCAACGACAAAGCACCGGCTTCCCTCAGTCTCCTCTTAACGAGGTTCCTGACAACAGCGTTCCCGACACTCTTGGAAACGATGAATCCGATCCGGCTTGGTTCGTCAGCAGCAATAGCTACCGTATATAACACTACGTTCCGGCGTCCATTGCGGACGCCGGAACGTACAGTTGTTGAAAAATCGGTTGATGTCCTCAGACGGTTCCTGGTGGCTAGCACCGTTAAACTCGCAAAGGGATGGTGACCGACGAGTCAGTGTATTTAGGCCGACAGTTCGGTGCGGCCCTTGCCACGACGGGCTGCCAGGATGGCACGGCCGGCACGGGTACGCATACGAAGGCGGAAGCCGTGCTTCTTGGCTCGACGGCGGTTATTCGGCTGAAAAGTCCGCTTGCTCACGTTAGTTACTCCAGTGGATCAAAGGTGCGCCCACCCGATCAAAAAGGGGAAGAACTGGCCGACGCTAAGTTTTGTATATGCACGCTGCCCTCGGCTCGTAGGACGCAGAACGTCAGAGAGATTCAAATGAGGTCGAAAAGCGGACACAAAGGACTTCACAACGTTAGGCCAGGAAGCGTCGCGTAGTCAAACCGGACTGGTCTTCACCACCCTGCGGCTGCTGTGGTCAACCTCTGCCCACAGCCTGTGGATGAAGTGGCTCACAGGGCACGTTTTCGAACCACAACGGTGTAATTATCCACAAGGCTGCACCCAGCTATCTTCTAGGCTTTTCATCCCCTAGAGTGGCTCAGTAGCCGATTATCCACGCTCTGTGCATAACCCTGTGGATTAAGCCGGAACCAGACCCCTGGTTCAGGACTTGTGGCTGCAGGTAATGCAGGCAAGCAAGTTTGAGGAACTGATTGATGACAGTAGACGAAGCCAACCACGCGAATACTGTCGGAAGTTCCTGGCGGCGGGTTGTGAGTCTTCTGGAGCAGGACCACCGGGTTTCACCCCGGCAGCGCGGCTTCGTGATCCTCGCCCAGGCACAGGGCCTCATCGGCTCAACGCTCCTGGTGGCCGTACCCAACGAACTCACCCGCGAAGTCCTGCAGACCCAGGTCAAAGAAGCTCTCGACGACGCCCTGCACAACGTCTTCTCCGACGACATCCGCTGCGCAATCGACGTGGACACCGATCTGGTGCCCGTCCACACGGAGCCGGAACCCGCCGTCGAACTTTCCCTCGCTACTGATCCCACGGTGGAACTGAAGCCGCAGCCCATGCTGCCGAGCACGTCCCACGAATTCGGCCGGCTCAACCCGAAGTACGTCTTCGACACGTTCGTGATCGGTTCCTCGAACCGGTTTGCACACGCCGCAGCCGTCGCCGTCGCTGAGGCACCGGCCAAGGCCTACAATCCGCTGTTCATCTACGGTGACTCCGGCTTGGGAAAGACCCACCTGCTGCACGCGATCGGGCATTACGCCCGCCGCCTCTACAGCGGCATCCGGGTCCGCTACGTGAACTCCGAAGAATTCACCAACGACTTCATCAACTCCATCCGGGACGATGAAGGCACCAGTTTCAAGACCACGTACCGCAACGTGGACGTCCTGCTGATCGACGACATCCAGTTCCTGGCCGGCAAGGACCGCACGCTGGAGGAGTTCTTCCACACGTTCAATGCGCTCCACAACAACAACAAGCAGGTGGTCATCACCTCCGACCAGCCGCCCAAGCTGCTCGCAGGATTCGAGGACAGGATGAAGTCCCGCTTCGAGTGGGGCCTGCTGACCGACATCCAGCCGCCGGAACTGGAAACCCGTATTGCGATCCTCCGCAAGAAGGCCCTCAGTGAAGGTCTGTCCGCGCCGGACGACGCACTTGAGTACATCGCGTCCAAAATCTCCAGCAACATCCGCGAACTCGAAGGCGCACTCATCCGCGTCACCGCGTTCGCCAGCCTGAACCGGCAGCCGGTGGACGTTGCTCTCGCCGAAATGGTCCTCAAGGACCTCATCACGGACGACGGCGCCCAGGAGATCACTTCCGCGCAGATCCTCACGCAGACCGCAGACTACTTCAAGCTCAGCATGGAGGAACTCTGCAGCAAATCCCGGACGCGCACGCTGGTGACGGCACGGCAGATCGCCATGTACCTGTGTCGGGAGCTGACCGACATGTCGCTCCCCAAGATCGGCCAGGAGCTCGGCGGCCGCGACCACACCACGGTGATCCACGCCGACCGCAAGATCCGTGAACTGATGGCCGAGCGTCGTGTGATCTACAACCAGGTTACGGAGCTGACCAACCGCATCAAACAGCAGCAGCGGGATTCCTAAGCCGGGCTTCCGCCCCGCACTCTTACCTTATTAACAGGCGCATGTGGATAAGCCTGTGGATAGTTAAGGGGACAACCCCGGTTAATGGGCTTAAAACCCTTAAGGCATCTGTGGATCAGCGAAACGGCCAAAAAAGTTGTCCCCATCCACACCCTGTTTAAAACCTGCTTCGCCCACAACGGATGAACAGGGCTTAACCGCGGAATCGTGCCGTGAGACGGGGTTATCCACAGTTTCCACAGCAGTTATTAACACTACTAATCCCAAAAAATTGAAATTCCCTCAAACAACAATTTCCTTCTCCGCCACACACAGCCTCGTGGCCTCGGCCCCAAAGGGCCTCCGGGCCTGCCGGGGATGGGGAAATCCTGAATCTTCCGGCTAAGCTGTCAGCAGCGCTCCCATCCTTGGGTCTGTTTGTGGTTCAGCAAGCGTGGACCATGCAGGTTCCGGTGTCCGGGGGCAGGTTTTTCGAGTTCCCTAAGGGAGTTCGCGTTGAGAAAATGGCAGCAGCAATGAAAGGCGGCACCCTTCCGTGAAGTTCAGAGTCGAACGGGACGTCCTGGCAGAAGCCGTCACATGGACCGCCCGGTCGTTGTCTCCGCGGCCTCCGGTTCCGGTGCTTTCCGGGCTCCTCCTCAAGGCCGAAGCAGGCACCGTCAGCCTCTCGAGCTTTGACTACGAAACGTCGGCCCGCCTTGAAATACCGGCCGACATCAGCGTTGAAGGCACCATTCTGGTTTCGGGCCGCCTGCTCGCGGACATCTGCCGCAGCCTGCCATCTGCCCCGGTTGACGTCGAGACCGACGGCAACAAAGTCACGCTCACCTGCCGCCGCAGTAGCTTCCACCTGGCCACCATGCCCGAAGCCGAATACCCGCCGCTGCCGGCGTTGCCCACGATCAGCGGAACCGTCCCGGGCGATTCCTTTGCGCAGGCTGTCTCCCAGGTGATCATCGCCGCGAGCAAGGACGACACCCTGCCGATCCTCACTGGCGTCCGGATGGAAATCGAAGACGACCTCATCACCCTGCTGGCCACAGACCGCTACCGTCTGGCCATGCGCGAGGTACCTTGGAAGCCTGTCACCCCGGGAATCTCCACCAGCGCCCTGGTCAAGGCCAAAACCCTGAACGAAGTTGCAAAAACGCTGGGCAACAGCGGTGACATCAACCTCGCCCTGGCCGACGACGACAGCCGGCTCATCGGCTTCGAAAGCGGCGGACGCACCACCACGTCCCTCCTTGTGGATGGCGACTACCCCAAGATCCGTTCACTGTTCCCGGATGCCACCCCGATCCACGCCACCGTGCAGACCCAGGAACTGGTCGAGGCTGTCCGGCGCGTCTCCCTGGTCGCCGAACGGAACACGCCTGTCCGCCTGGCCTTCACCGACGGCCAGCTCCACTTGGACGCCGGCACCGGCGAAGATGCGCAGGCTTCGGAAGAACTTGAGGCCCAGCTGACGGGCGACGAAATCACGGTTGCGTTCAACCCGCACTACCTGATTGAGGGCCTGAGCGTCATCGAAACCAAGTTCGTGCGCTTTTCCTTCACCACGGCACCCAAGCCCGCCATGATCACGGCGCAGGTCGACGCCGACGGCGAAGACCAGGACGACTACCGTTACCTGGTCATGCCGGTGCGCCTGCCCAACTAGGCAGCAGCCGCAGCCCCTCCACCACACCAGCGCAGAAAAGAGTTCCTACCGTGCACATCGGACTAATCGGCCTTGGAAAAATGGGTTTCAACATGCGCGAGCGGCTGCGCAAGGGCGGCCTTGAAGTCACCGGCTTCGATCGCAACCCTGACGTCACGGACGTCGCCACCGTGGACGAACTCATCGCGGCTGTTCCGGCTCCCCGCGTCATCTGGGTCATGGTTCCGGCGGGCGAGATCACTGACGCCGTCATCACCGAGCTGGGTTCCAAGCTCGACGCCGGCGACCTGGTGATTGACGGCGGCAACTCCCGCTTCACCGAAGACCAGAAACACGGCGCCGCGCTGGCTGAAAAGGGCATCCGCTTCGCGGACTGCGGAGTGTCAGGCGGTGTGTGGGGCCTACAGAACGGCTACGGCCTGATGGCCGGCGGCGATGCCGCCGATATTGAACGGGCCATGCCCGCTTTTGATGCACTCCGCCCCGAGGGTGACCGGGCGGACAGCTTCGTCCACGTTGGCGGCATCGGCGCGGGCCACTACGCGAAAATGGTGCACAACGGCATCGAGTACGGGCTTATGCAGGCCTACGCAGAGGGCTACGAACTGCTGGCTGCCAAGGACATCGTCACGGACCTGCCGGGGACTTTCCGCGCCTGGCAGAAAGGAACGGTAGTGCGTTCCTGGCTGCTGGACCTCATGGTCAAGGCGCTGGACGAAGATCCGGGCCTGGCCTCGATCGACGACTACGTCGAAGATTCCGGGGAAGGACGCTGGACCGTTGAAGAGGCAATCGCCAATGCGGTTCCCGCGCCGGCCATCACAGCGGCTTTGTTCGCCCGCTTCTCGTCCCGCGAAGACAACTCGCCGGCCATGAAGATGGTGTCCGCGCTGCGCCACCAGTTCGGCGGGCACGCCACCCGTCCGGCCAAGTAGCGGCAATCCGGGCAGTACGGGAATCCTGAAGACCGCGTGTACCTAGAAAAGCTCTCGCTGACCGATTTTCGCAGTTATGCCCAGGTGGACCTCACCCTCGAACCCGGGGTGACGGTGCTCGTGGGGTACAACGGCATCGGCAAGACCAACCTCATGGAGGCCATCGGGTACCTGGCCACGCTCAGCTCGCACCGCGTCAGTTCGGACGCTCCGCTGCTGCGCTTCGGTACCGAGCGCGCGCTGATCAGGGCGAAGCTGGTCCGGGGCGGGCAGTCCACCGTGCTGGAGCTGGAAATCAACGGCAGCCGCGCGAACCGGGGGCGGATCAACCGCAGCAACCCCGTCCGTGCCCGCGACATCCTGGGTATCTGCCAGACGGTTCTTTTTGCACCCGAAGACCTTGCGCTGGTGAAGGGGGATCCATCCAACCGCCGTCGTTTCCTTGACGAGCTGCTGGTCAGCCTGATGCCGCGACATTCGGCCACTCGAACCGATTACGACCGTGTCCTCAAACAGCGCAACGCGCTGCTCAAATCGGGCCGGTCGGGGAAGTTCACAGCCGGTCACGAGGCCACCCTCGATGTTTGGGACCAGCACATGGCCAGGGCCGGCGCCGAGCTGCTTCACGCTCGCCTGGAACTGGTGGAACGGATCCGGCCCCACCTGAAGGCTGCCTATGCCCAGCTGACTGACGGGTCCAAGGAAGCTGACGCGATCTACCGTTCCACGCTCCAGGGCATACTGGACGACGACGGCGCCGGCTACGCTGCGGAACCCGCCGCCGTCGAACGCGTCGAGGACCTCCGGGCACTGTCCGTCGAGGAACTCACCCAACGCTACGTGCAGGCTTTTGCGGCGTCCCGCCGCAAGGAACTGGAACGGGGAATCTCCCTTGTGGGACCCCACCGCGACGACGTCGAACTTATCCTCGGTGAGGCGCCCGCGAAAGGGTATGCCTCGCATGGCGAAACGTGGTCCATGTGCCTGTCCCTGCGGCTGGCGTCCTACTACGTGATGCTCGACGACGCCCGCACCGGAGGTTCCGCACCGATTCTTATCCTTGACGACGTGTTTGCCGAACTCGACGTTCAGCGGCGGCGTAAACTGGCGGCAATAGTATCCGGTGCCGAACAGGTGCTGGTGACCGCCGCCGTCGACGCCGACATTCCAGACGAGCTGGCCGGGCGGCGGGTGAAGGTGGTCCCGGGAGGAATCGATGAGTCGGAATCCCGATGAATAAAGATGCTGGCGGCCTGCAGCCGGGCCGCGACCCAGACGACATCGATGCTGCCCAGGCGGCGCTCAACCGGATGCGCGAGGCGGCCGCTGCCCGCGGTGAAATCCGACGGAAGGCTCCGCTTCCCGGCGGCGCAGCCAAGAAGCCGGGGCGCAGCAGTGCCGGAACCCGGGGTTTCACCCAGTTCCACGGCACGGGCCGGGACCCGCTGGGCCTGGGCAAAGTGGTGGGGCGGCTAGTGGCCGAACGCGGCTGGACGTCACCGGTGGCAGTCGGGTCCGTGATGGCGGAGTGGGGCACCCTCGTGGGTCCGGAAATTTCGGCGCACTGCACGCCGGAGAGCTTCACCGACACTACGCTCCACGTTCGGTGCGATTCCACGGCGTGGGCCACCCAGCTGCGCCTGCTCAGCTTCAGCCTCCTCGAGAAATTCCGGACCGAACTGGGCGAGGGCGTGGTCACCAAGATCCAGGTCCTCGGACCGGCGGCTCCGAGCTGGCGGAAGGGCGGGCGGACGGTCAACGGCCGCGGTCCCCGCGACACGTACGGATAGCGCGGAACACGTTGGCTGCCCGTGCGTTCCCGGCAGCCGCTGGCACGGACTCTTGAAAAATGGTCAAACGGCGTGTAGGGCGCTCCAACGACCCGTGGCCGTATAGGAACCCAGAACCCGGACCCCTGGAGCCTTGCAGGTGGGGCCAACGGCCTGCCAGCACCATATTCCCCCGCGTTTGCGGGCCTGGAATGCGGGATTACACTCTCCAGCACGGTAGAATCGTGGTAGATAACTGGGCGCCGGTGAAACGTTGACTGAGTCCGTTTTCCGGCGCTTTTTTGCGGCCGGGGGACGGTTCCGCCAGTCAACGAAGTAATCGGCGTCATCAGTGACGTGCCTGTTGGCAGGAGCCTCTTCTATCGGAGACGGTGACGGCCGGCCATACGAATACAGAGGAGTCGAAAGCGCCTGTGGCTAACGACAATGCAGATATCCCGGCAGTGGAACCCGCAGCTGAGGATGCCCGTACACCTGATGCGCCGGCGGAGGCAGCCGAACGCAAGGGATACGGTGCGAGCGACATCACCGTCCTTGAAGGACTCGAAGCTGTCCGGAAACGCCCCGGCATGTACATCGGTTCCACGGGACCCCGCGGTCTCCACCACCTCGTGTACGAAGTGGTGGACAACTCCGTGGATGAAGCCCTGGCCGGGTACTGCACCCACATTGAAATTGTTCTGCAGGCCGACGGCGGCGTCAAAGTGGTGGACGACGGCCGCGGCATCCCCGTGGACATGCACCCCACCGAACACAAGCCCACGGTTGAGGTTGTCATGACCATCCTGCACGCCGGCGGAAAATTCGGCGGCGGCGGATATGCCGTCTCCGGCGGCCTGCACGGCGTGGGCATCTCCGTGGTCAACGCGCTTTCCAGCCGTGTGGACACGGAAGTGCGGCGCCAGGGCCACGTCTGGCGGATGTCCTTCGCCGATGGCGGCAAACCCCAGGGCAGCCTCGTCAAAGGTGAAGAGACGGACCAGACCGGTACGACGCAGACGTTCTACCCCGATGCAAGCATCTTCGAGAGCACGGAATTCGACTTCGAAACGCTGCGTGCCCGCTTCCAGCAGATGGCGTTCCTCAACAAGGGCCTGCGCATCACGCTGACGGACGAGCGCCGTGAGGCACTGGAGTCGTCGGAAGACGGGGACCTGGATCTCGATAACGTTCCCACCGAAGGCGAAGTCGCCGCCGAATACCGGACAGTTGTGTACCAGTACGACGACGGCCTGCTGGACTACGTGAAACACCTGAACTCCGGCAAGAAGGTCGACGTTGTCCATGAGGACGTCATCGCCTTCGAAACCGAGGACAAAGACCGGAAAATCGCCCTGGAAATGGCGATGCAGTGGACCAACGCATACTCCGAGAGCGTCCACACCTACGCCAACACCATCAACACGCACGAGGGCGGAACCCACGAAGAGGGTTTCCGCGCCGCCATGACGTCGCTCATCAACCGCTACGCGCGGGAGAAGAACATCATCAAGGAAAAAGACGACAACCTCACGGGTGATGACATCCGCGAAGGCCTGACCGCCGTCATTTCCGTGAAGCTGGCGGAACCCCAGTTCGAAGGCCAGACCAAGACCAAACTCGGCAACTCCGAGGTCAAGGGCTTCGTCCAGCGCGTGGTCACCGACGGCCTAGGCGACTGGCTGGAGCGCAATCCCGGCCCGGCCCGCGACGTCATCCGCAAGGCAATTTCCGCAGCGCAGGCCCGCATGGCCGCCCGCAAGGCCCGCGACAACGCACGCCGCAAGAGCCCGCTGGAGTCCTTCGGCATGCCGGGCAAGTTGTCGGACTGCTCCTCGAAGGACCCGGAAAAGTGCGAGGTCTACATCGTGGAGGGTGACTCCGCCGGCGGTTCGGCCAAGCGCGGCCGGAACCCGGAAACACAGGCCATCCTCCCGCTGCGAGGCAAGATCCTGAACGTTGAGCGGGCACGGCTGGACAAGGCCCTCGGCAACAACGAGGTCCAGTCCATGATCACTGCATTCGGCACCGGCATTGGCGAGGACTTCGACCTCGCCAAGCTGCGCTATCACAAGATCGTGCTCATGGCCGATGCCGACGTGGATGGCCAGCACATCACCACGCTGCTGATGACGCTGCTGTTCCGCTACATGCGGCCGCTGATCGAGAACGGCTATGTGTACCTCGCCCAGCCGCCGTTGTACCGGATCAAGTGGTCCAACGCGCCCCACGATTATGTCTACAGCGACCGGGAGCGCGACGCCCGGCTTCTGGCCGGTCAGGCCGCAGGACGCCGCATTCCGAAGGACAACGGCATCCAGCGTTACAAGGGCCTTGGCGAGATGGACTACACGGAACTGTGGGACACCACCATGGATCCTGACCACCGGACTCTGCTGCAGGTCACCATGGACGACGCCCTCGCGGCCGACCAGATCTTCACCGTGCTAATGGGCGAGGACGTTGAATCACGCCGAAACTTCATTCAGCAAAACGCCAAGGATGTCAGGTTCCTGGATATCTAACGGGCCTGCGAACAAGCCCGCAAGTATTCCTGAAGCGACATATACCTGAAACGGAAAATATAGACTATGAGTGACGAAACACCCGAGGTTCCTGCGGATTCCGCCGGCCCCGTTGAGCCCGTTTTGGAGGGCGACGTGCTGGTCGACCGCGTGGAGCAGGTGGACCTGCAGACGGAAATGCAGCGCTCCTACCTTGACTACGCCATGGCCGTTATAGTCGGCCGTGCGTTGCCGGACGTCCGCGACGGACTCAAGCCGGTCCACCGCCGGGTTCTCTACGCCATGTTCGACGGCGGCTACCGCCCGGACCGCTCCTTCAACAAGTGCGCCCGCGTGGTGGGCGAGGTCATGGGCCAGTACCACCCGCACGGTGACACGGCCATCTACGATGCCCTGGTGCGCCTCATCCAGGACTGGACCATGCGCTACCCGCTGGCCCTGGGCCAGGGCAACTTCGGTTCGCCCGGCAATGACGGCGCAGCAGCACCGCGGTACACCGAAACCAAGATGGCCCCCCTTGCCATGGAAATGGTCCGGGACATCGACGAGGAAACTGTCGATTTCCAGGACAACTATGACGGCAAGAACCAGGAACCCACCATCCTGCCGGCCCGCTTCCCCAACCTGTTGGTCAACGGGTCCTCGGGCATCGCCGTCGGCATGGCCACCAACATTCCGCCGCACAACCTCCGCGAGGTTGCCGACGGCGTGCAGTGGTACCTGGCCAACCCGACTGCCAGCCGCGAAGAGCTGCTGGAAGAGCTTTTGCTTCGAATCAAGGGCCCGGACTTCCCGACGGGGGCCACCATCCTGGGCCACAAGGGGATCGAGGACGCCTACCGCACGGGCCGCGGCTCCATCACCATGCGGGCCGTGGTCAATGTGGAGGAACTCCAGGGCCGTACCTGCCTGGTGGTCACCGAACTGCCCTACCAGGCCAACCCGGACAATCTGGCGATCAAGATCGCTGAACTCGTCAAGGACGGCAAGATCTCCGGAATCGCCGACCTGCGCGACGAAACGTCCGGACGTACCGGCCAGCGCCTCGTGATTGTGCTCAAGCGCGACGCCGTGGCGAAGGTGGTGCTGAACAACCTCTACAAGCACACCCAGCTGCAGGACAACTTCGCTGCAAACATGCTGGCCATTGTGGACGGTGTTCCGCGGACGCTCAGCCTGGATGCCTTCATCCGCCACTGGGTCGCCCACCAGATGGACGTCATCGCACGCCGGACCCGGTACCGCCTGCGCAAGGCCGAAGAGGAGGCGCACATCCTGCGTGCCCTCCTCAAGGCATTGGACATGCTGGACGAGGTCATCGCCCTCATCCGCGCGTCCAACACCACTGAAGCGGCCCGCGACGGCCTGATGCAGCTGCTGGACATCGACGAGCTGCAGGCCCGCGCCATCCTGGACATGCAGCTTCGCCGGCTTGCAGCGCTGGAACGCCAGAAGATCCAGGACCGCCACGCTGAACTCGAGGCCCTGATCGCCGAGTACAACTCGATCCTTGCCTCGGAGGAGCGCCAGCGGGAAATCATCAGTACCGAGCTTTCCGAGATTGTCGCCAAGCACGGAGATGACCGCCGCACGAAGATCCTGATGGGTTTCGACGGTGACATGTCCATGGAAGACCTCATTCCCGAAGAGGAAATGGTGGTCACCATTACGCGCGGCGGCTACGTCAAGCGCACGCGCAGCGACAACTACCGCTCCCAGCAGCGCGGCGGCAAGGGCATCAAGGGCGCCCAGCTGCGCGGGGACGACGTTGTGGAGCACTTCTTCGTCACCACCACCCACCACTGGCTGCTGTTCTTCACCAACCTGGGACGTGTCTACCGCGCCAAGGCCTACGAACTTGTGGAAGCAGGGCGTGACGCCAAGGGCCAGCACGTAGCCAACCTGCTGGCGTTCCAGCCGGATGAGCACATTGCCCAGGTGCTGGACCTCCGCGACTACCAGCACGCCCCGTACCTGGTGCTGGCCACCAAGCGCGGCCTGGTCAAGAAGACCCGCCTGGAGGACTACGACACCAACCGTTCCGCCGGCGTCATCGCGATCAACCTGCGCGACGGCGACGAACTCGTCTCCGCCCAGCTTGTCTCGGAAACCGATGACCTGATGCTGGTTTCACGGATGGGCCAGTCCATCCGCTTCACGGCCACCGACGATGCGCTGCGTCCGATGGGCCGGGCCACCTCCGGCGTGACCGGCATGAAGTTCCGCGAGGACGATGAATTGTTGGCGGCCGACGTCGTCAAGGACGGCTCGTTCGTCTTCATCGTCACCGAAGGCGGCTACGCCAAGCGGACCGCGGTGGAGGAATACCGCCTCCAGGGCCGCGGCGGCCTTGGCATCAAGGTCGGAAAATACCAGGAAGAGCGGGGCCATCTCGTAGGTGCCCTCATTGTCCAGGAAGAGGATGAAGTCCTCGTTGTCATGGAAGGCGGCAAGGTGGTCCGGTCCTCGGTGGCCGGAGTGCCTGCCAAGGGCCGTGACACCATGGGCGTCATCTTCGCCAAGCCGGACAAAAACGACCGCATCATCGAGGTGGCGCGGAACAGCGAACGCGGCCTGGAGGGTGAGGAGGCCGATGGCATCGACCCGGAAAACCCGGCAGGAAGCCCGGCTGCGGCCGGGGATGACGTAACGTTGGCTGAAGATGCCGGATCCCATGGCGGGTCCGCAGAGGCAGATTCAGCACCGGCCGTGGAATCCGACGAGTCATCGGACAACGCTGAGCTGGACGAAGAAAATACCGGAGGTAACGAGTGAGTAATTCCGACTCATATCCCAAGCCGAACAGCAACACTCCCGGCGGGATCAGGCAGCCGGCGTCCGCTCCGCGCGTGAACGCCCCCGTACGTCCCCAGCAGCGGCCTTCGACGCCGGGTGCTCCGGCCCAGCGCCCCGTGGTCCCCGGCCAGCGTCCGGCGCAGGGGCCGCGCCCCGGCCAGGCACCCCAGGGTCAACGTCCCGGGGCTCCGGCCCAGCGGCCTGCCCAGGGCGGCGCCCAGGGTGCCCCGGGCCTGGTCAAGCCGGCTCCGAAGGCCAAGGTCCGCCGTGCCCGGCTTCTCATCAGCAAGGTGGACCCTTGGTCCGTGCTGAAGATGGCCTTCCTGCTGTCCGTTGCGCTTGGCATCGTCACTGTCGTTGCGGCCATCGTCCTGTGGACCGTCCTGGACCTCACGGGCATCTTCGACCAGGTGGACAGCCTGCTTGGAACCCTTGCCGGTTCCGAAGGCGGCGGGTTCGAACTGAAGAAGGTCGCTTCGCTGGGCCAGGTGGCCTCGTTCGCGGTCATCATCGCCGTGGTGAATGTGGTGCTCCTGACTGCCCTGTCGATGCTTTCGGCCGTGCTGTACAACATCTCCGCCACCCTTGTCGGTGGCATCGGCGTGACCCTCACGGACGATTAGTCCACGGAATTTCGCCGGAATTCCACCGGTGAAATGCCTCGATTTGAGATCGGGCCGGGATGTGCTGTAAAGTCATGTCTCGGCCCGATGAGGCATCGGGGCGTATAGCTCAGGCGGTTAGAGCGCTTCGCTGATAACGAAGAGGTCCCAGGTTCAAGTCCTGGTACGCCCACGGAACCTGCACAGGTTTTGGAAATGGTTCGGATAAAACCGGACCGGAACGGGGTGCATGTGAAGAAGTTGCTGGTTGTTGCAGTGGCTATCGCAGGCGCGCTGCTCTTCAAGAAGGTGCAGGAATCCGAAGCCCGGAAGACGGTCTGGAGCGATTCGACTGACACTGTCGAATAGTCCGGATCCCGGTACGGATGCTGGTCAGAAGGCATCCGGAACTAGGGTATGATTGACGGGTTGCTTCTTATGGGGGCATGGCGCAATTGGTAGCGCACCTGCTTTGCAAGCAGGGGGTTCGGGGTTCGAGTCCCCGTGCCTCCACCATAAGGAAGGCCCCGGAATGCGGAAACGCAATCCGGGGCCTTTTGCTTTGCCTTCGACCCGTGCGCTCCGCGTAGTCGTCCACGACAGCCCATCGCACCGGCACCACGGGGAGGCACCACTACTGTTGGAACGGTGAACTTCTTCCTTGCCGCCTTGGGCGTGCTCGGCGTGGCCTCATCCGGGCCCCTTATCGCCGCCACACTGGGCGCCACCACGGTCAGTGCCCTCGCCATCGCCTTTTGGCGGAACGCCATCGGAGCCGCGGTGATGGCCACTCCGGTCCTGGTGGGAAACCCCCGGCAGTTCGGCAAGGTGACGCGCCGCGAGTTCCGCTGGTCGGCCCTGGCAGCAGTAGCTCTTGCACTGCACTTCGCCTGCTTCATCACCTCGCTCCAGCTCACGTCCGTAGCCGCGGCCACGGCGCTGGTCTGCCTCCAGTCCGGCTGGATCGCAGTGTTCCAGCTGTTCAGGGGCGTACGCCACCGCTGGCAGGTACTGGTAGGCCTTGGAATGGCGTTCGGCGGCGTTGTCGCCATCACGGGGTTCGACATGGGCACCTCCCCGGATGCGCTGCTGGGGGACGTGCTGGCCGTGGCAGGAGGCGCGCTGGCGGGCCTCTACACGCTGGCGGGCGGCAAGGCACGCGAGACCATGGGCACCGGCACCTATACGACACTCTGCTACGGCATGTGCGCTGCCCTGGTGGCCTTGCTGGCCCTTGCCTCCGGGCAGCCGCTGGTGGGCTTCGAGGCCGCCGGCTGGCTGGGAATTGTGGCCATTACCGTGTGCGCCCAGCTGGTGGGGCACACGGCGTTCAACCACCTGCTGGCCACCATGAGCCCGCTGCTGGTTTCGATGATCATCCTGCTGGAGATTCCCGGCGCTGCGCTGCTGGCCGCCGTGTTCCTGGCTGAGACGCTGCCGGGAGGGACCTATGCCGGGCTGGCACTCATTCTGGTAGGGCTCGCCGTCGTGGTGGCTGGTCAGCGGCGCAGACGGCCCCCGCCCGCCGGCGAAGCCCGCCTGGCGGAGCTGGGTATGGACTGAACCCGGTCGGTCCTGGTGGGTGCGCCGGGCCGTCCAGCCGACTGGAGCTACTGGCCGCCGCGGCGCACGGGCTGGGCGGAGTTCACGGTGTGAATGGCCCGCAGGAGCTTGGCCGGGAAGTACACGGAGAAGAACACCACCATCGGTGCCTTGAGGGCCATCTTCTTGACGTTGTGGGCCTTATAGGTCCGGTCGAACCTGGTCACGTAGTACCGGTAGTCGCGCGGTGAGTCCTCGAGGCGGCGGGCGGACATTCCGGACACCATCTGGGGCCAGTACTGCACGCGCAGTTCATGGTCCGCCAGATGCAGGGACAGATCAATGTCCTCATGCATCTCGTCCTTCTCATCCCGGCAGGTTTCGTCCCGGATGGTTTCCCACGCTGAACGGCGCAAGGCCATATTGGAACCGAAGAGGAAATGGTACTGGTGTTTGGCAAGCTTGAGCATTAGCTGGCGCATCTTGTCGTCCGCTTTGAGTCCGAAGCGGCGCATCGGCATGTCGTAATACACCACCGGGCCAGTGGCAGCCTGGACAGCGGGGTCGAGGAAAGCCTTCTGGACCTGTTCCACCCAGTCCGGTTCCACGACGGAGTCCGCGTCAATCCGGCCCAGGACATCGCCGGTGGCGTGGTTGAGGCCGAAATTCCGGGTGGGTATGAGGCCCTGGTCCCGGTCCTGGCTCAGCAGGATGATGGGACTTTCCGGATATTCCTGCTGCATCTGGCGCACTATGTCCGCCGTGCGGTCCTTGGACATGTTGTCCACAACGATGATCTCCGCCGCCGGCACCGATTGGTAGATGGCCGCAATGAGGCACTGCCTGATGACGCTTGCCTCGTTGTACGCCGGTATGACGATGGATACGCCCGGCATAAGCGCAGCGTCGTGCGAGGCATCCTCGGGGGATCTATCGGGTGACATCACCACAAATTTAGCACCCTTGTGGGCCTCACCCCGGGACTGCGGGTGAAGGTCGGGGAAACAACGGAGGAGGCCCGCACACAAATGTGCGGGCCTCCCCTGTTTTTGTGCCGTGCCGTTACGGCCGGTTTCTAGTTCTCGTTTGCCTTGGCGGAGCCGTTGTTGTTCATGCTCGAAGCGATGTTCTTCACAGCAGTCTTGGCATCCGTGGCAACCTTGGCAGCCTCGTCCTTGGCATCGTCGGCGGCGTCGGCAGCCTTCGCCGCGGCGTCGTCTGACGCAGCGTCCTTGGCCGTGGCAGTGACGTCGTTGACGGTCGTCGCGGGAACGGGTGCCGGGGTTACCGGCGCGGGGGTCTTCCAAGGATCCTCAACGGGCTTGGATGCTTTCCATGCTGCAACGCCGGCGGCGACGGCTGCGGCGATGACGCCGAAAATAAGAAGTCCGCGGTGCTTCGGCTTCTGCGGCTTGGCCGCTTCCCCGGTAACAACCCGGGTGGCCTCCGCTGCGGCAGCCTTGAGCTGGTGCCCTGCGGCCTGGGCCTGATCCTGGATGGAATGCACAACACCGGAATCCGCAAGCTTCTGGGCGACGGCATCCACGTGTGCCGGCGCGCTTTCGAGCGTGCGGTGCACTGCCTCGGATGCGTGGCCGATCTGGTCCGAAAGCCTGGGCAGGTACTCCACGACCACCCGGTCGCGGGCCTGGGAGATGACGGGCGTGGCCTTGTCCAGTGCTTCGTGGAGGCGCGGGGTGGCACTGTCCACAACGTCATGGATCTTGGGCGCGAGGTGTGCAAGCCCGTCCTGGATGCGCGGCGTTACGGTGGCGACGCCGTCGGCCAGGTTGTGGGCTGCAGATTTGAGCCCTTCCTGGATCTTCGGGGATGCTGTGTCAATGCCGTGCTGCAGGCGGGGAACCGCCCAGTCCACGGCTGCTTCTACGCGGGGGGCTGCCCAATCCTTGGCGTTCTCTACCGCGCTGCTGACTGACTGCTCCAGGTCACGGGCAATACGATCCGATTTCTTCACAACTACCTCCCGATTAATGTGACGGTTCTGTTGTTAGCCTACGTGGGTTGACCCCCACCGGCTATTCTTCAGGCCCATTTCGGGCCGATTTCACCTAGCGCGGAACTGTGTGGAAGGCCTGATGCCGTGTTGGGCCGACGTGGAACAATGGGCCTATGACTGCCATCGCAACTGCAAAAGCAACCATCCACACCAGCCTCGGCGACATCGTCGTCAACCTCTTCGGCAACCACGCGCCCAAGACGGTCAAGAACTTCGTTGGCCTGGCCACCGGCGAGCAGGCCTGGACCCACCCGGAAACCGGTGAGGACAAGACCGGAACCCCGCTGTACAACGGCACCATCTTCCACCGCATCATCAAGGACTTCATGATCCAGGCCGGAGATCCCCTGGGCCGCGGCGTGGGCGGACCGGGCTACAAGTTCGACGACGAAATCCACCCCGAGCTGACCTTCAACGAGCCGTACAAGCTTGCCATGGCCAACGCCGGCATCCAGATGGGCAAGGGCACCAACGGCTCGCAGTTCTTCATCACCACCATCCCCACCGACTGGCTGCAGGGCAAGCACAGCATCTTCGGTGAAGTTGCTGATGAGGAATCCAAGAAGGTCGTGGACGCCATCGAAGGTGTCCGCACGGGCATGGGCGACCGCCCGGTCGAGGATGTCGTTATTAACAGCATCGACGTCGAGCAGCTCTAACCCCTCATGAGTTACGGAATTCCGGCGGCTGAGCCGTCCGCCCAGATTCCGGTGTGCCCCCGGCACCCGGACAGGCCTTCCTATGTCCGGTGCCAGCGCTGCGGGCGCCCGGCCTGCCCGGAATGCCAGCGGGCGGCCGCCGTCGGATTCCAATGCATTGATTGCGTCAACGAAACAAAACGTACGACGCCGGCAGCCAGGACGGTCTACGGCGGAACCGCCGTTGCCGGCCGGCCACTGGTGACCTTCGGGATCATCGCAGTGTGTGCGCTCGTCTACGTGCTCCAATGGATAGTTCCGAATGACGGCATTTACCAGAATTTCGCTTTCGCCACGGTCTACGCCACCCCCGAGTACGGGGTCTTCGAACCATGGCGCATGCTGACCTCCGCGTTCCTCCATTCCCAGGGTTTCATCCTGCACATCGTGCTGAACATGTACATGCTGTGGATGTTCGGGCAAGCACTGGAACCCCTCCTCGGGCGCATCCGCTTCCTCGCGCTCTACCTGTTGGCCGCGGTGGGCGGATCCGTCGGCTACCTTCTGCTGACGCCTGCCTACACTCCCGGCCAGCCGCTCGCCGGCGTCGTGGGGGCGTCCGGTGCGATCTTCGGACTCTTCGGCGCCATGCTGGTGGTGCAGCGCCACCGCGGCGGGGACACGAAGCAGCTCTGGGTGCTGATCGCCATCAACGGTGTTATCGGTTTCATCGTCCCCCAGATTGCCTGGCAGGCCCACCTTGGCGGCCTGGTCACGGGCGCTGCCTGCGCCGCAGCAATCGCTTACGCTCCCCGCGGTCCGCGACGCTGGCTCTGGCAGTCGGCAGGCCTTGTGCTCGTGTTGGGCCTGCTTGTCGCCGCCACGGCCCTGCGAATGGCCGGCGCCTAAGCACTCCCAGCGCTAACCCGCACCGCCTGTGACGGCATGTGCGTACGCCCGTGCCGTTGTTCGCCGGCCGCCGCCCTGCGGCCCATTCTGCTGCCTGCAAACCCCACGCCTTTGGTGCCGCTTTGCGGCCTATCCTGCTGTCCTGTGCCCTTCCTGCGGCCGCACCCCACCCCGGCGGCTCTCCGTTCCACACCAGCCGGTCTGCGTACGGCTGCCATCAGTTCGCTGCCACGCACGCCTGTCACGCACCCCGTTCCTTCCGGTGCGTGGCAACTACCCGCCCGCCGGAAAGTTTTCCACAGTAGTTATCCACATTGTTGGTAACTTACACGCGTGTAGTTCGGGCCCGCTGCCCCGCGGACCCCTTGCCGGCTGGCGATTAGCGACCGGAAGCCGGAAGATTGTCCACATCTGTGGATAAAGTTGTTCCTCCGGGTTGTGGTTAAGTGGACAACTCGGCCGCCAAGGCGGGTCCTTGCCCGGCTTGCCTCAAGGGCCGGAGCTGATCGCACTCCCGTAAGCTGCCCGGCGCGGGGTATACGCACTTGCATCCTCCGCCCTCACCAAGGGTCCGGACGAGCACCTTCGGCGTCTGAGTCACGAGCGGTCCAGGGGCTAGTCAACAGGTTATGCACAGTGTTAATAACTCGCGGGATCGTAGCTTGACCAAGGAATTCAGCTGGAAGGCGCAGTCTTTGGCACCGGGGGTCCAATTATCCCCCGGTTTATCCCCAGCTGTGGATAACTTCTGGGGATAGCGCTGTTCGTAAGTGGATAAGTCCGCCCGGCGGGCGCCGTGGGGTCGGCAGCCGGAACCTAGCCGCTGTCAGAGTCCCGGTGCAGGCGGATTTGCGGTCCCCCAGCGGTTATCCACAGACAATCCACACTGTTAATAACTTACGGTCCTGTCATTTATCCTCCGAGTGGGTCGGCGCAGGCCATGGCCAGCGGAAATGCCGCTCATCAATCCGGAAGTTTTCAACACTGTGGATAAGTTTCCCCACAGCTTGGGATAACTCAGGCCCGCTCCGTCCACACACCGGAGGAGCCCCGCCGGTGGCTATCTACCAGATGCGTGTCAATCATGCCGATCGCCTCCATGAGCGCGTGCATCGTGGTGGGCCCCACAAAAGCGAAACCTTTCCGGCGCAGGGCCTTGGACAGGGCAACGGATTCGGGCGATGTTGTGGGGATCTCCGCGTGATTCTGCGGACGCGGCGTCACCGCAGGCTGGAAGCTCCAGACGAAGTCCACCAAACCACCGTCATCCCGCAGTGCGATGGTGGCGCGGGCATTCGTGATGGCTGCCCTGATCTTGAGCCGGTTCCGGACAATGGCGGCGTCGAGCATCAGGCGTTCGACGTCCTCTTCAGTGAACGCTGCCACCATATCGGGCTGGAAGTCGTGGAACGCAGACCGGAAAGCTGGCCTCTTCCGCAGG
The DNA here is from genome assembly GCF_017833075.1 of Arthrobacter sp. PvP103. Taxonomy (NCBI): domain Bacteria; kingdom Bacillati; phylum Actinomycetota; class Actinomycetes; order Micrococcales; family Micrococcaceae; genus Arthrobacter; species Arthrobacter sp. PvP103. The sequence continues at coordinate 2,458,849 of NZ_JAFIBQ010000001.1, forward strand.
ATGGTGGCCCAGGACAATCCGGCCTGAAAGGCCTCCAGGCTGATGCGTTCAAACAGGCCCTGCTCGTCACGGACCGGCATGCCCCATTCAGTGTCGTAGTAGGCCTGGAGCAGCGGGTCCACCGCAGCCCACGGCGGCCGGGCCAGACCGTCACTGCCGATGATGGTGCCGCGTTCATCCGGGGTCATCTAGGGTCCTTAGCTAGTCCTGCATCGTGCTGCAAACTCCAGCATATTCAGCGGCCGGGGAAGGATATGCGCCGGTGACCGCGAATTCCATAGCCGAACGATGACTCTCACATTATGCTTTGGCTCTGATCACAAATTACTGGGAGGTACGTGTGAGGAAAACCAAAATTGCCGTGGCCGGCGTGGCGGGGGTCGTTCTCGGGATGCTCAGCATCCAGGCCCCTGCCGTAGCCGCACCACCTGTCGACGAAGGGTCGGGCGGGGCCGCCGCGGCAGTCCGGCAGGACAACCGTCCCGGACCGCGGACGAAGGAACTCGTTGAACGGCGGAAGGCAGCCATTGAAAAGGTGGCCAAGGGGCAGGCGAAAGCCAATGACGACGGCGTGGTCCAGCTGGCGCCGGACAAATTCGCCGAGGTAGAGACAGCCAAACAGGACAAGATCTTCACGATCCTGGCCGAGTTCGGCGACCAGGGCTCGGGGCGGTTCGGAACGACGCCCGGTCCATTGCACAACACGATTGCTGAACCGGACCGCTCGGTGGACAACACCACGCTGTGGACCAAGGACTTCAGCCCCGCCTACTACGAAGAACTTTTCAATGGCAGCGGCGAATCCATGAAGGGCTACTACGAGGCCGTTTCCAACAACCAGTACTCGGTCACGAATACGGTGACGAACTGGGTCAAGGTGCCCAACAACGGATCCTTCTACGGCGACAACGCCACCGAGGACACGGGCGGCGCATGGGCTTTTGTCCGGGACTCCGGCAACGCGTGGTGGGATTCCCAGTTGGCGGCCGGCAAGACACCGGCTGAAATTGACGCGTACCTTGCACAATTTGATGTGTGGGACCGTTACGACTTCAACGGGAACGGCAACTTCGATGAACCGGACGGTTACATCGACCACTTCCAGGCGGTCCACGCCGGCGAAGGCGAGGAAGGCGGCGGCGGCACCCTGGGCGAGGACGCAATCTGGTCGCACCGCTGGTACGCCTTCGGCAACCAGTTCGGCTCTGCCGGACCGGAGGGTAACCTCTCCGGCGGTACCCGGATCGGATCCTCGAAATACTGGCTTGGTGATTACACGACGGAACCCGAAAACGGCGGAGTCGGCGTGTTCGCCCACGAATTCGGCCACGACCTCGGACTGCCGGACTTCTATGACACCACCGGAGCTGCCACCAACAGTACGGCGTTCTGGACCCTCATGAGTTCAGGCTCCTGGTTGGGCCACGGTTCTACTGCCAACGAAGGGATCGGCACCACCCCGGGCCTGATGGGACCCGAAGAGAAACTCTTCCTCGGCTGGCTCGATCACAGCACGGTGACCACGGGATCGAGCGGGGACTTTGTCCTTAATCCGTCCCAACTTCAGGTTGACGGCAAGGACCAGGCCGTCCGGGTCAACCTGCCGGACAAGACCACCACCACGAACTACACAGCTCCCTCCTCAGGGAGCAAGGCGTGGTGGACGGGCAGCGCGGATAACCTCAACAAATCCCTGGCCCACGCCGTCCCGGCCCAATCGCGCGTGACTATTACGGCGAATGCGTGGTACGACGTCGAAGCGAACTACGACTACCTCTACGGTGAGTACTCCACCGACGGCGGAAAGACCTGGAAGTCCGCCGGGCGTCCACTCAGCGGCTCCGCCTCCTGGGGGCAGCTGCGCTACTCCTATGACGCCGCGGGCCTGGAATCGTTGTTCCGCTTCAGGTACCAGACCGACGGAGGCGTCCACAACCCCGGTGCCTTCATAGACGACATCACGATTTCGGCCGGAAAGACCGTAATCCTGAGTGACGACGTCGAATCCGGCGCGGGACGGTGGATTGCCGAGGACCCGTGGCAAATGAGCAGCGGTTCCGTAACCCAGACCACTGAGCAGTACTACCTCGTGGAGAACCGGGAGTACGTGGGTTTCGACGCCACGCTCGCGGAAGGACCGTATGCCTTCACCAAGGGAATCTCGGCACCGAACTGGGTGGATTTCTTCAAGTACCAGAACGGCATGCTGGTCTGGTACATCGACGACTCATACGCGGACAACAATGTGTCGGCGCACCCCGGCGCCGGCTCGGCGCTGCCCGTGGATGCCCGCCCGGCACCATTGAAGTGGTCCGACGGAACAATGCCCGGCAACAGCCGCCAGCCGTTCGACGCGACCTTCGGTTTGGAGGCTACGGATCCGCTGTGCATCGCGAAGGAAGTGCAGACCGGCACCAAGCGCAGTCCGTCGATCAGCTCACTTGACGCCTGCGCACCGAGCAGCGCCCCGATCGGAGTTTTCAAGGACAGCGATCCGCTGGCCTACTACAGCTCCGACAACCCGTACGGAAGCGTCAAGGTTGCGGGTCACGGCGTGGAGATTTCCGTCACGTCCGACGCCGGCACCGACCTGGCGATCCACGTGCTCAACCCCGGCCAGTAATCAGCAGCGGCCGGCAATAAACCGGCAAAGTAAAAGCCGGACCGGCACAATGTGCCGGTCCGGCTTTTCGTTAAACGCGGGGTGCTCGCCGGACGGTGCCGGCCAAACGGACGCCTGGGGCTACGAACGCCACCGGGTGGTCATCAAAAAACCCGCGATGGCAATGCCGAATCCGGCCACGATGTTCCACGATCCCCAATCCCTGACCGGAAGGGCACCCTCGCTGATGTAGAAGGTGATGATCCACAGCAGCCCGAGGATCATCAGGCCGAACATGACGGGCTTGAACCACACCGCGTTCGGCTTGTACGCCTGCGATGCAGAAGCCGGCTTTCCCGCGGGAACGGTCTTCTTTCGTGGCTTTGACTCGGGCACGGGTCCTCCTCGTCGGGCTGAATCAAGGGCGGAGCCTCCGGCTTGATATCCTGCAGGAAGGAATATGCCGGCGGGGTTGGCGCCTTTGGTCAGGTCTGAATTCTTACTAGCAGCCAATTCTAGCTGTAGTTCAGAACACACCGGCGCCAGTCCAGGCAGCCAATTGAGGAGACCACGTGGTGTTGCTGGAGAAGGAGACGACTGCTGCCGTGCCGGCACGCGGCGTCGGGGTTCTCCGTATAGTCGTCCAGATCGTTGGCGAACTGCTGATCACGGTGGGAGTCATCCTGCTCCTGTTCGTCGCATGGCAGCTCTGGTGGACCAATGTGGAGTCCGATGCGAAGCAGAGCGAGACGATCAAAAATTTCGCCCAGGAACTGGGCGGTTCCGCAGCTCCCGCGGCATCCGATGCGCCTGACGCCTCGACACCGGCCCCGACCGACTACGGTCCGCCGAAGGTCGCCGAAGCGCCAGGACACGGCCAAACCATCGGCATCATATACATCCCCCGTTTTGGCGCGGACTACACCCGGCCCATCGTGCAGGGAACTTCCACGGACGTCCTGGATACGCTGGGCCTTGGCCACTACAGTGACACGGCGATGCCCGGGGCAACCGGCAACTTCGCTGTGGCCGGCCATCGCCAGACCCACGGGGCGGTCCTGGACAACATCCACACCCTGGTCCCCGGGGACAAGATCTACGTCCAGACCAGGGACGGGTTTTATGTCTACGTCTTCAGGAACAACCAGATCGTGCTTCCGTCGGCCACGGATGTGCTGCTCCCCGTACCCACCCAGCCCGCCGCCCGGCCCACGGAGGCTTACCTCACCATGACCAGCTGCAATCCGCGCTTCGGCTCGCAGGAACGCATCATTGCCTATTCACTGCTGGACCACTGGCAGCCCGCCTCGGCTGGACCGCCGGCAGAAATCGCGGCCCAAGTGGCCAAGGCACTCGGGAAGGGCTGACGCCATGTACGGATGGATTTTCCGCCACCTGCCCGGGCCGCTGTGGTTCAGGATTGCCACCTCACTGGTGCTGCTGGCCGGCGTGCTGGTATTGATGGTTCAGTTCCTCTTCCCCTGGATGTCACAGTTCACCCAGTTCACCGACTCAACGATTGGTTTAGTAACTCGACAATGAGCACCACCAAGATCCTGGTCGTAGACAACTACGACAGCTTTGTTTACACCCTGGTGGGCTACCTCCAGGAGCTCGGCGCCGAAACAACGGTGGTCCGCAACGACGACGTCACCCTTGCTGAGGCAATCGAGATGGCCGACGCGCGCGACGGCGTCCTCATCTCCCCGGGCCCCGGCACCCCCGCGGAGGCCGGCGTCTGCATTGATCTGATCAAGTGGTGCGGCAGCCACGACAAGCCGATGTTCGGCGTCTGCCTGGGCCACCAGGCACTGGCCGAAGCCTACGGGGCCACGGTGACGCACGCCCCGGAGCTGATGCACGGCAAGACTTCCCTCGTGGAGCATGAAGGAGCCAGCGTCTTCGCGGGACTTCCCTCCCCTGTCACTGCCACGCGATACCACTCCCTGGCCGCCGTCCGCGAAACCATCCCGGACATCCTCGAGATCACAGCCCAGACGGCAAACGGCGTGATCATGGGCCTGCAGCACCGGACGGCACCGCTCTGCGGTGTGCAATTCCACCCGGAGTCGGTCCTCACTGAGGGTGGTTACCAGATGCTGGGCAACTGGCTAGAATCACTCGGCATGGCCGGCGCGGCCGAGCGGGCTGCCAAACTGAGTCCCCTCATCCAGCACTGAGGGCGGCGCGCCTATCCTTCAGGCGCAAACTCCTCGGGCGACAGGGCGGGCCTACTATCCCCGGTCCCGGCTCGTCTCGGTAGGCGTGGGCGTCGGCGTTGGAGTCGGCTTGGGGCTGGGCGCCGGCGCCTTGGCAACAATAATGGAGATGGTTTTGCCCTGCTCCACCAGCGAGTTGACGGCGTCGCTCTGCTCGGTGACCTTCCCCGGTTCAACTTCGGAGTTTTCGACTTCCTTCACATCGATCCCAAGGCCCAGGTTCTTGAGTGCCGTCTCCGCCTCCGCCCTGGGCAGCCCGCGGAGTTCGGGCATGGCCACCTTGCCGGTGGACACCACGATTTCCACGGTGCTTCCGACTGCGACGGTCTGACCCGGCGCCGGCTTGGTGGTGATCACGATTCCGGTGGGAACGGTGGCGCTGTTGGCCATGGTGGTTCCGGGGGCGCCGGCGAGGCCGATCTGGCGAAGAACGTCCCGGGCCGCCGCTTCGGTCCGCCCCGGCAGATCATCCGGGATTTTGACGGCGCTCGGGCCGTCGGAGATGTTCAGGGTTACCTTCGAGTCCGGTTCCATGGCGGTGCCGGCGGCCGGCACCGTGCCGATGGCCGTGCCCTTGGTGATGGTGTCGTGCGGCAACCTGGTGATCTGCGGGCTCAGCCTGGCGTTGTACAACCGCTGAAGCGCCTCGGACTCCGTCAGCGACGATACGGCCGGCACCTCTACCTTCGCCACCGGAGGGGGCGCCTGGTTCATCATGTTGTAGAGCCAGAGGCCGCCGCCGGCCAGCACCAGCAGGGTGAAGATCACCAACGTGGCAATCCAGGTTCGACGGCGGGACTTCTGCCGCGGGGTGCGCTCACGTTCCGGCGGAAACCCGAGGGGAAGATCACTGGATTCCGAGGGCTCATAAACCTGCGCCGGAATCGCCTGGTCGTCGCCAAGGGTGTCATGGACGGGCCGCAGCCGGCCGCTCGGTGAATCATCGAGGAAGCTTGCCCCCGTCAGCGAGTAAGGCGCGGCGAGGGCCGTCCGCTCCCCGGCCGGGACCGTGTTGTTGGGATCTGTCGGGGCCTCGCCCGCCGCCACATCAGGCACGGGGATGCCGTTGCGGGCCGCCCGGAGTGCCCGCCGGAATGCGGCCGCATCCTGGAAACGGTCAGCACGGTTCTTCTGCAGGGCCTTCGAAAGGACGCTGTCCAGGGCCTCTGACACCTCGGGGTTGAGGCTGCTGGCCGGTTCCGGAATCTCGCGGACGTGCTGGTAGGCGACTGATACGGGACTGTCACCGATGAACGGAGGCCTTCCCGTCAGCATTTCGTACAGCAGGCACGCCGCGGAGTAGAGATCACTCCGGGCGTCCACAGTTTCACCGCGGGCCTGTTCCGGAGAGAGATACTGCGCCGTGCCCACGACCGCCTGGGTCTGGGTCATGGTGGCGGACGAATCGGCCATGGCGCGGGCAATCCCGAAATCCATGACTTTGATGGTGTCCGAGTCTTCGCAGAACATCACGTTGGCGGGCTTGATATCCCGGTGTACGATTCCCGCCCGGTGGCTGTACTCGAGGGCGGAGAGCACGCCGAGCGTGAAGTCGATGGCGTGGTCGATGCTGACTTCCTTCGCACGGATGAGATCCCTCAGGGTCTTTCCGGACACGAATTCCATCACGATGTACGGCACGCGGACAGTGTCCTCGGGACCGCCCGGCACTGCGTGGTCCCCGGTGTCGTAGATGGCAACGATCGAAGGATGGTTCAACGCGGCCACGGCCTGGGCTTCGCGCTTGAACCGCGCCTGGAACTGTGGATCCCGGGCAAGGTCCGGTCGCAGCAGCTTGATGGCCACTGTCCGGCCCAGCCGGGTGTCCAGGCCCCGGTGGACGTCCGCCATACCGCCGCGGCCGATCAGCTCACCGAGTTCGTACCGTCCGTTGAGGACGCGCTGGGTGTTCACTGGGAGGCTGTCCTCTCTGTGCGACGGGAGACGGGGTGAGTTCGGCACGGTGCGCCTTAGTTCGTCGTCGACGTGCTCGGAGTGGGCACGGGTTCAGCCGCGAGGTGGTAGGTCACCACGGATCCGGCGGGCACCTTTTGTCCGGCGCCCGGCTCTGAACTAACAAAGGTCCCGGCCTTTTGCCCGGCGCTGCCGGGCACATCTGCTCCCTTTACCCAGCGCAATCCGGCGTCTTCGATCGCTTTCTGCGCCTGGGCCTCGGAGCTGCCAACGCCGATCGCGGGCACCGAAGACTCCTGGCTCGGGTCCGGGCCCTTCGAATAAGTGACCGTGATGGTCTCGCCCGGGGCTACCGGGCCGGAAGGCTCGATGTTGGTGACCGTTCCCTGCGCTGCGTCACTGAAGACCGGGTCGCCCTTGACGGTCAATCCCAGGCCGACGAGCTGGCTGCGGACCGTGTTGTACGGCTGGCCCAGGTAGGCATCGGGGATCAGGTTGATGGTTTCAGGAGTCGACTGCGTGGGAGTGGGCGTGGGACTTGCGCTGCTGGGTGTGGGGCTGGCTGAAGTGGACGTCGGTGAGGCGCTGCTGCTGCTGGGCTTCGCGCTGCTCGACGTGGCCGAAGATTCGACAGGGCCGGACGGGGAGAAGATGCCTGCCTGGGTCAGCAGGATACCCGCCAGTGCGAAGAGGACGAGCACGATAAGGGCGATGAGCGGCCACGTCCAGGGGCTACGGCCCCGGCGCTGCGGCTCGTCCACCGGTTCGTCGTAGCGGTCCTGCTCCTCTTCCTGGTCCCAGCTGCGCTGGGCAGCCAGGGCGTCAGCACGTGACAGTGTGCTGCCCGGACCGCTTGCCCCGGCCGCGGCCCCTGCTGCAAGCCCTGCCGCTGCGCCGGCGCCCGCAGCACCGACCACCGGGAGTGCGGACGTCGCCGTCGTCGATTTGTCCTTTTCGGGTGATTCGATGACGCCGGTGGCGGCGGTGGGAATGTCCACCGGCGCGGTGATCGGTCCCGTGGCCGCTTCGAAAAGCAGCATTCCGGGAACGGCGGCGTGCGCGGCGGCGATGTCGCCGTTGCGGATGGCTTCCGCTGCCTCGGACAGCTTGATGGCGTTGGCCGGGCGGTTCTTGGGATCCTTGGCGAGCATGGACATCAGGAGGGCACGCACCGGCGTCGGCAGCGTTTCCGGCAGCGGCGGCGGTGCGTCATTGACCTGGGCAAGGGCAATGGCGATCTGCGATTCGCCGGAGAACGGGCGGTGACCCGTAAGGCACTCGTAGCCGATGACGCCGAGCGAGTAAATGTCCGAGGCGCCGGTGGCGGTCTGGCCCGTGGCCTGCTCCGGCGCGAGGTACTGGGCCGTGCCCATGACCTGCCCGGTCTGGGTCAGCGGGACCTGGTCCGCCAGCCGGGCGATGCCGAAGTCGGTGACCTTGACGCGGCCGTCCGGAGTGATCAGCAGGTTGCCGGGCTTGATGTCGCGGTGCACCAGACCCTGTGAGTGGGCCACCGAGAGGGCCCGGGCGGTCTGGGCGATCATGGACAGCGTCCGGTCCGGGGAAAGGACCTGTTCGTGTTCGATGATGCTGCTCAGGGGCTGGCCCGGGACCAGCTCCATCACCAGGTACGCCGATCCCTCCTCTTCGCCGTAGTCAAAGACGTTGGCGATGCCCACATGGTTCAGCAACGCCGTGTGACGCGCCTCCGCACGGAAGCGCTGGAGGAACCCGGGATCGCCCGTGTACTCCTCTTTGAGCACCTTGATGGCGACAATCCGGCCAAGGATAAGGTCCTTGGCCTTCCAGACTTCTCCCATCCCGCCAATCGCAATACGCGTGGTCAGCTGGAATCTCCCGCCGAGGGTGATTCCTGATGTAGGCCTCACTTATTCAACACCGCCTCAAAAATCTTCTTCGCGTTCGGACTGGTTAGCTGTGCACCGGTGGTGATGTCCACGCCCTGCATGACGATGGTCACCGACACCTGGGGGTCGTTGGCCGGGGCGAACCCGGTAAACCATGAATTGTTCAAGCCGTCGGTTCCCAGCTCGGCAGTGCCGGTCTTGCCGGCCACCTGGACGCCAGGTACGGCCGCCCCGCGGCCGATGCCCTCACTGACCACACCGGTCATCCACTCCGTGATCTGCCGGGAAATCTCCGGGCTGGTGGAGGTCCGGAGAACCTCTGGTTTCGGTTCGCTGATGACCCTCAGGTCCGGGGACCTCACGGTCTTGATCAGGTTGGGCCGCATCTGGACCCCGCCGTTGGCGATGGCGGACGTCATCAGCGCTATCAGCAGCGGGGTAGCCCGGACGTCGCGCTGGCCGATCGCGGACTGGGCGAGCCCTGCCGGGTCCAGCTCCTCCTCCGGGAACGCCCTCTTCGCGTAATCGAGTTTCAGCTGGTCGCCCAGATCCTCCCCGAAGCCGAACTTCGCGGCCTGGTCGGCGATCGCCTTTTGGCCCAGGTCCCGGGCGATGGAAGCGAACGGTGTGTTGCAGGACTGCTGCAGCGCGAAAGCGAAGCTCGCCGTGGTCTGGGTGTAGCAGTTGCCCCCGGCGTAGTTCGGCAGCTTGTACTGGATCCCGGGGAAGCTCATCTCGGCGGGGTTGGGCAGCTCACTGTCCTTGTTGTACTTGCCCGAACTGAGTGCGGCGGCCGTATCCACGAGCTTGAACACCGAGCCGGGCGCCAGGAGCGCACCGGTGGGGCCGCTGACGTTCGGGTTCAGGTTGATCCCCGGAATCTTGTTCAGCTCGTTGAAGTTCGCCGCCTCCGCGGCCGCGTCCTGGGTCGCGATCAGGTTGGGATCGTAGGACGGCTTGGAGACCATGGCCAGGATGTCACCCGTTTTCGGGTTCGTCACCACGATGGAGCCGCGCTGACCGTCCGGAATCAGGTCGTAGGCGAGCTTCTGGATGGCAGGGTCCAAGGTGAGTTCCACGGAGGCGCCCTTGGGCTGGTTGCCGAGGAAAAGCTGGCCCACGCGGTCCAGGAAGAGCTGGTCAGAGCTGCCGGCCAGCTGCTCGTTGAGCGCACTTTCCAGCCCGGTGACGCCGTAGTTCTTGGAAAAGTACCCCGTGATGCCGGCGTACAGTTCAGGCTCCGTGTAGGTCCGCTGGAACTTGCAGCTTTCCGAGGCGGGAACGGACTGCGCGATGGGTTTCCCGCCCACAATGATGGCTCCGCGGTCGTTGCAGTAGTTCTGCAGGATGGCGCGCTTGTTCCAGGGGTTGGCCTGCAGTTCGTCGGCACCCACCACCTGCACATAGCTGAGGGCGCCGAAGATCAGCGCGAACATGGCTACAGCGGCGATCCATGAATTCCGGATGGCGTGGTTCATAGTTGTTTCACCGCTTCAGTTGGCGCGTCGGGTTGGGCGGACGGGGGCTGCCGGCCGGGCTGCTTGGCCGGACGCGGCGGAGAAGGCGGAACAGGCTTCTGTTCGCCGGGCGCGGCACCCTGCGGCATGGGAGTGGTGTCCACCGGGCCGCGTGCGGTGTGCGAAATCATCAGCAGCAAGCCAACGATGATCCAGTTGGCCAGCAGCGAGGATCCGCCTGCTGCCAGGAAGGGCGTGGTGAGTCCGGTCAGCGGAATCAGCCGCGTTACGCCGCCAATCACCACGAAGCACTGGAGTGCAATGGCGAAGGACAGGCCGCAGGCCAGCAGCTTCCCGAAGGCGTCCCGCGTGCCCAGCGCGGCCCGGAAACCGCGGGTAAACAGCAGTAGGTACATCAGCACGATCGCGAAGAGCCCGATCAGGCCGAGTTCCTCGCCGAAGGAGGCGATAATCATGTCGCTGTTGGCAAATGGAACGAGGTTCGGTCGTCCTTGGCCAAGGCCGGTGCCCACGAGGCCGCCGTTGGCCATGCCAAACAGGCCTTCCACAATCTGGAAGCTACCGCCGAACTGGCGCCCGTAGACCTCGTCCGTGAAGGCGTTCAGCCACCCGTCAATGCGGAGGCCAACGTGGGAGAAAACCTTGGACGCCACATATCCGCCGCCCAGGATCAGGGCCACACCGATCACTACCCAGCTGATCCGGCTCGTGGCCACGTAGATCATCACAATGAAGAGGCCGAAGAACAGCACGGAGGACCCGAGGTCCCGCTGGAAGATCAGCACTCCGATGCTCACCAGCCAGGCGGTGATCATCGGACCCATGTCCTTGACCCGGGGGAACTGCAACGGGCCTAGTTTGCGGCCTGCGAGGAGAATCAGGTCCCGGTTGGAGGAAAGATACCCGGCGAAGAATATGGCCAATGTAATTTTGGCGATTTCGCCAGGCTGGAAGGTCATGGGGCCCAGCTTGATCCAGACACGCGCGCCGAGGATTTCACCGGCCGAAATGCCCGGGATCAGCGGCAGGATCAGCAGGAGCGCGCTGGCGGCCAGGGAAATGAACGTAAACCGCCGGAGAATCCGGTGGTCTTTGAGGAACCAGATGACCGCGATGGCCACGGCCATGGCAATCAGGGTCCAGCGGAGCTGGTTGTTGCCCGTATCGTCCCCCGGGGCGTCCAGGCGATGGATCATGGCCAGGCCCAGGCCGTTCAGGGCGACCACCAGCGGAAGTATTACCGGATCGGCATATTTCGCACGGATCCGCAGCACGATGTGGAAGATAAGGGCGGCGGCAGCGAGCAGGCTGGACTGGAACCAGAAATCCTGGTCAAAGGCTTTTTCCTGGTCCACGCCCACCAGGGCATTGGCGCCGATGCCCACGGCCAGGGCAAGGATCAGCAGCGCCAGTTCGGTGTTCCTCCGCGGCTTGGGGGTGGGCTCAATCTGTGTCACTTGGCCTCCTCACAAGCGTTGGTGGACGGGCTGGGGGTAGCGGACTTCGTCGGTGATCCGGGGGGTGCAGCCGTGCCGCCGGGCGCCGGCGCGGCGCCCGAAGCGGTTGGGGAGGCCGTGGGCGTGGCGGAGGCGCTAGGGCAATCCTCCGCCGGTGACGTCGTCCCGGTCAGGTCGAGGTTCTTGACGATCCGCTGTGCGTCGTAAAGGTCGCGTGCCGGCACGGTCTGGCGGACCCGCTGCTGCGAGAACTCCGGAAGGTCGGACATGCGGATGTCCGTTACGGTTTCCAGCGTTGAGAGCTGGATTGGTCCCAGGCGCTGGGAGACACCGTTGTAGATGGCAACCCGCGAATCGTATTCGCCGATGTAGTAACGCGTCTGGGTCCAGGCATATCCGAGCCACAGCCCAACGCTGAGGATGACGAGCAGGGCCGCAGCCGTGGCGATCGTGACCCAGCGGCGCGGTTTGGCGGCGGGCTTGTATTCGTCGGTTTCCTCGCGGTCCTGATCCGATTTGTGGGTAAGGACGGTCGCGGCACGGCGTGCGACGGTGCGGCCGGCAATCGTGGGAATGGATCCGGATTCGGCAGCGGCGGCGGCTGCGCCGACCAACTCGTGGGGACGTGTGGAAAGTTCTTCGCGGAGGACGGCGGCAGAGAGATGCTCGCCCAGGTGAGGGTCCGTCGTCGTGGTTGGCTCGCCCGGCTTGGATGCCGGCCCGGTGCCGGCGTCTTCTCCGCCGGAGTCGCTGCTGCCCTTGTCTTCGGCAGCCTTCGGCTTGGCGTCCTGCGGAAGTGCGGACGGAGACTTGGCTGGAGCGACGGGAGTGGACGCCTTGGCCGCCTCCTCCGCCCCGGCAAGGGGCGGGACGATCTCGACGGCGGCTGTACGGACGTCGTCGGGGGTTTGTTCCGCGATTTCAAGCATCACAACCGTGACGTTGTCCGGTGCGCCGGCTTCAAGGGTGAGGTCCACGAGCGTTTCGACGCATTCGCGCAGGTCCTTGGTCTCACGTACCGTGCGTTCCACGACGTGCCCCGCAACATAGTTCAGGCCGTCCGAGCAGAGCAGCCACCGTTCGCCGGGTTCGACGTCAAGCGTGGCCAGGTCGAGCTCCGGGCTGGCGTCCACATCGCCCAGGACCCGCATCAGCACATTCTTGTGCGGATGGGTTTCCGCTTCCTCGGGGCGCAGCCGGCCTTCGTCGATGAGCCGCTGCACAAAGGTGTGGTCCACGCTGATCTGCTTGAATTCGCCGTTGCGGAGCCGGTAGGCACGGGAGTCGCCGATGTGGGCGAAGTGGAGTTTGCCTTCGGCCAGGAGCAGCGCCGTGACGGTGGTCCCCATGCCGGCGAGCTTTGGATTGATGTGGACCAGTTCAGACAGGAGGGAGTTTGCGGTTTGGATCTCATCCGCCAGCACGGTGCCGGCATCGCCGTCGTAGTGACCGTGGTCCAGGTGGAGCATGTCCAGGACGGTCGCTGCGGAAGCCACGTCGCCACCGGCGTGGCCGCCCATGCCGTCCGCCACGATGGCCAGATGGCGTCCGGCGTAGGCGGAGTCGTCGTTTTTGGCTCGGATTCGTCCCACGTCCGAGCGGGCGGCGTAGCGCATGATGAGCGGCCGCGTAGGGGTGGAGCCCTTGTCGGCGGGAATTTCCGGGACGGCCACGGCTATGGCCTCAATTCGATGACCGTCTTGCCGATTCTCACGGGGACACCGAGCTCCACCGGGAGGGCTCGGGTGAGCTGCTGATTGGCCAGGTACGTGCCGTTGGTCGAGCCAAGATCCTCGATGAACCAGCGGCTGCCCTGCGGGAAGAGCCGGGCGTGCCGGCCGGAGGCGTAGTCGTCCTCCAGGACCAGCGTGGCCTCCTGGGCGCGGCCAAGAAGGATGGGGCTGTCTGCCAGGGGAATGGTGTGGCCTTTGAGCGGACCTTCCGTCACAACCAGCTGGCGGGCCTGCTGCTTCGCGGGCGGCGGTGCGGTTTCGGCCAGTTCAGGATGCTTGCGTACCTGGCGGGCGGTGGGAGCGCCCATTGCGGCTTTCCTGCCGATCATCAGGTCCCGGCGCATTGCCGACACGATGCTGAAGATGAGGACCCAGAGCAGCAGGAGAAACCCGAATCGCAATGCCGTAATAGTCAGTTCGCTCACGGGCGGCCACCGGAGTTGGCGGGCAAAAGGCGGAAGATGATTTTGGTCCGTCCCATCGTGATGGTGGAGCCGTCAGTGAGGTCGACGCTGCCGACGACCTTGCGTCCGTTGACGTAGCTGCCGTTGGTGGATCCCAGGTCGACGGCCTCCGTAGTGCCGTTGGTGGTGCGGATTTCGAGGTGGCGGCGCGAGACCCCGGTATCGTCCACCAGGATGTCCGCCTCCGAGGAGCGGCCCAGCACGATGGACGCGGCGTTCAGCGAGTAGCGCTGGCCGTCAATGTCCAGGACCGGCTGAAGCCGTACAGGCTGGCGGCTGGGCGCAGCGGGCACGTTGTTGCGCGGCAAGGGCGGGGCTGCTGCGGAACCTGAGGCCTTTTCCGTCCTTGAGTCGATTTCGAAATCGCCGGCGCGGATTTCGCTATCGCGCCGGAAGGAAATGCGGACTGAACCCTGAAGCGTGTAGCCCTGGCTGCGTACGTGGTTGATCACCACATCGCAGAGTTCTTCGGCCAGGGGCGTGCCCCACTCCTGGGCGCGCTTGAAGTCGTCTTCGCTGAGGCGGACATCAAACACATTTGGTGCGAGGGTGCGCCCGGCGGCGATGGTGATGGCCTTGTGGTCCACCTCCCGGCGGAGCCGGCTGGCGATTTCCACAGGCTCAACCTGGGCCCGCGAGCCGGTGGAGAAGACACCGCGGACGGCCTTTTCGATGCCGCGCTCGACTTTGTCCAGCATTCCCATGGCACCTCTCCTCTCCTGACGGCTGCGGGGCAGCACACGATTCGGAACTCAGCTCAAAACACAGCCGGGAGTGCGCCGGGGACGGGCACTCCTACATCTGATACTACTGGGCGGGGCTGTGAATGACCTTAATGCACAACGCCGGGGCGGGGAGAATAGTTCGCATCAGCCGGGCCCGGTCCGGGGCGGACGGTGCCGTTCCAGGGGCATATCCCGGGGGGGCGGTGCGGGGAACGATTTGGCCCGCAGGGGCAGCCGCAGAGCCCGATTGGTGTTTTGCCGTGGTTGTCCGTTATGCTTGATCTCGCTGCTTTTACGAGGCTGGCAGTCCGGAAAACGGGCTCCTGTCGGGTGAAAGAAGTTGCGCGCGAGTGGCGGAACGGCAGACGCGCTGGCTTCAGGTGCCAGTGTCCGAAAGGGCGTGGGGGTTCAAATCCCCCCTCGCGCACGCAAATGAAGAGCTCCGGTCTTAGGACCGGGGCTCTTCTGCTTTAACGCGCCACTCTTTGACGGGCCCGTCGTCCCGCCCGCCGGACCAGCGCCCCTAAACGACAGTTAACTTCTCTGAAACGGCTCGGGCTGATTCCTGAAACAACCGTTCCATAGTGTCGGAGCCTGACGGCCTGCGAGGCCGCCTGCATACCTGACCGCCCCCCGATTTGGAGAAGAAGAATGACGGCTTTCAGTTCGGAAAAAGGCGCCCTGCGCCCATCGCGGCGGATGGTGCTGGCAGGGTTTTCATCGGCGGCGCTTGTGGCGCTGACCGGCTGCGGGGGAGGATCAGGATCCGCTGCCCCGGCTGCCTCTGGCACGGGTTCAGGGGCGGCTGCCGATTTCGGCACACTCGAGGTCCAGTTGTCTTGGCTGAAGAACGCGGAGTTCGCCGGCGAGTACTTTGCCGACAGCAAGGGCTATTACAAGGACGCGGGCTTCAGCGCCGTCAACCTGATCGCGGGCGGCCCGGGAGGGGCTTCGGCGGAGACCATGGTCCTCTCCGGGAAGGCCCTGGTGGGCACGTCGTCGCCCGTGGGTGTGGCCCCGGTGGTGCTCAACGAGGGAGCGCCGCTGAAGATCATTGGTTCCACCTACCAGAAGAACCCGTTCACCATCGTTTCGCTGGCTGCCAACTCGATCACTGCACCGCAGGACCTCGTGGGCAAGAAGATCGGCGTGCAGGCAGGCGTGAACGAAACGCTGTTCGATGCCCTCCTGGAAGTCAACAAGATCGACCCCACGAAGGTCACCAAGGTACCGGTGCAATACGATCCGCAGCCGTTGCTGAACGGCGACGTCGAGGGGTTCTTCGCGTACCTGACCAATGAAGTGCTCACCCTTGAACTGGGCGGACACAAGACGGCGGTCCTGCCGTTTGCGGATAACGGCCTGCCCTTCGTTGCCGAGAGCTTCGTGGTCACGGACGAGTCCATCAAGGACAAGAGGCCGGAGTTGAAGGCCTTCCTGGCGGCGACCATCAAGGGCTGGAAAGACGCCCTGGCCGATCCCGATGAGTCTGCACGGCTCGCCGTCGAGGTCTATGGCAAGGAGCTGGGCCTGACCATGGCCAAGGAAAAGGGCCAGGCGGAAGCCCAGAACACCAAGCTCATCGCCACACCGGAGACGGAAGGCAACGGCCTGTTCACGGTATCCAAGGAGCTGATGGACAAGAACATCGAGATCCTCAAGCTCGCCGGCTACGACACCACCGCGGACGCGATCTTTGACCTGAGCCTCCTCGACGAGGTCTATGCCGAGAACCCGGACCTGAAGTAGGACGCATGACTGACGTGAGCACGGAGGCCGTGGCCGGGGGACTGCTTTCCGGAACCGGCATATCGCTCAGGCACCTGGGTAAGAGCTTCCGGATGGGCAGGAAGAGCGTAGTGGCGCTGGAAGATGCCAACCTGATGACTTCCAAGGGGACGTTCCTTTCGTTGCTGGGACCCTCAGGATGCGGCAAGTCCACCATCCTGCGGATCCTTGCCGGGCTGGAAACCCCCACCACCGGAGACGTGAGGGTGGACGGTCACACACCGGCCGAGCTGCGGACGCGGCACGAGCTGGGGATCGCCTTCCAGGATCCCGCGCTGTTGCCGTGGCGGAGCGTGGTGTCCAACATCCGGCTGCCGTTTGAGGTGGCCGGTCTTCCGGTTGACCACGCCATGGTGGACGACCTGGTGGAGCTGATCGGACTGAAGGGTTTCGAGAAGGCCAAGCCGGCCCAGCTGTCCGGCGGCATGCGCCAGCGGGTGTCCATTGCCCGGGCCCTGGCGCTCAAGCCGTCGGTGCTGCTGCTTGATGAGCCGTTCGGGGCGCTGGACGACATGACCCGGCAGCGGCTGAACCTGGAACTGCTGCGGATCTGGACGGAGAAGCCTGCCACCACCCTGATGGTCACCCATGGCATCGCGGAGGCCATGTTCCTCTCCGATGTGGTGGCTGTGATGAGCGCCCGTCCGGGGCGGATCAAGGAGATCATCACGGTGGACCTGCCCCGGCCGCGGACCCCGGAAATGATGCGGACCCCGGAGTTCCATGCGCTGTGTGACCGGGCATCCGAGCTCCTTTTCGGCGCCCGTGCACCCCTTGAGGAGGTGGAATCACCATGACGCGGTCGTTCCTGTTAAGTACGACGGCGGCCCGGCCGCTGCCGCCGTGGGCCGCGGCCGGGATCGGCGTAGCGGCCACCGTCGTGCTCTGGTGGTTAGCTGCCGCGACGGTGCTTTCCGGAGTGGGTGCCAGTGCGGACGGTTCCGGCGGCGCCGTTCCGACGCCGCCGGAAGTTCTGGGACAGCTGGCGAGTGACGGCGTCGGGTTTTACTGGCCCAACCTGGCCGTGACAATGGCGGAGGCTTCCGCGGGATATCTGTGGGGGAACGCCGGCGCGCTGCTGTTGTCCGCGAGTGTCCTGGTGCTTCCGTCCCTGGAACGGCTGATTACCCAGCTGGCGGTGATCAGCTATTGCCTGCCCATCGTTGCCATCGGTCCGCTGGCCTTCATCGTTATCGGCTCGCCCGCGCGGGGGGAATCCTCGGGCACGGCCGTCCTGCTGGCGGGCATCTCGGTTTTCTTCACCACCGTGGTGGGTGCGCTGGCCGCGCTCAAGAGCGCCGACAGGGCAAGCCTGAACCTCGTCGCCGTCTACGGCGGAGGACGGCTGAAGCAGTTGGTCAAGGTACAGCTCATCTCCGCCCTGCCCGGAATCCTGAACGCGCTGAAAATCGCCGTTCCGGCCGCCGTGCTGGGCGCCGTGCTGGGCGAATATGTGGGCGGCGTGGACCGCGGGATCGGCCCGGCGCTGGTCAATGCGCAACAGAACCTCGAAATTGCCAGGGCGTGGGGAGTTGCCCTGGTGGCGGGGCTGCTTGCCGGCGCCGGCTATGGCGTGTTTGCGCTGCTGGCACGATTCATTGCGCCGTGGTCCTCCGGACGCCGGGCGGCAGCATGATGCCGGGATCCGCGGCTGTCCTGGCCGCGCTGAAAGACGCGGGGCGCGCGGTCGTCGGCCTGCTGGTTTCCCTGGCCGTGGTGCTGCTGCTGTGGGTGGCGTTGTTGAAGGTCTTCAACATCTCGCCGTTCGTCGGCAAAGGACCGCTGGATGTTTTCAACTTCCTGTTCTCGGTTCCGGCAGCGGAGGCTAACCGGCAGGCCATCCTGCAGAACCTCGGCCAAACCATGGTGGATTCATTCCTGGGGTTCGCCGCGGGAATGGTGGGAGCCGTTGTGATTGCCGGTGTGTTCGTGTTGTTCCGCGGTGTGGAGAATGCCCTGATGCCGGTCGCCATGCTGCTGCGCTCGGTTCCGCTCGTGGCGCTGGCACCCATCATAATCCTGATTTTCGGCCGCCAGGAACCGGCGGTTGCTGCCATCGGCGGGATCGTGGTGCTGTTCCCAGCCCTGGTGACGATCGTGTTCGGGCTTCGCTCGGCGTCCCCGGCCATGATCGAAGTGATCGATGTCTACGGC
This sequence comes from Arthrobacter sp. PvP103, assembly GCF_017833075.1. Classification (NCBI taxonomy): domain Bacteria; kingdom Bacillati; phylum Actinomycetota; class Actinomycetes; order Micrococcales; family Micrococcaceae; genus Arthrobacter; species Arthrobacter sp. PvP103. The sequence continues at coordinate 2,477,251 of NZ_JAFIBQ010000001.1, forward strand.
GGCTCACGCTGGACGGCCCTGCTGAAGGTTGCTTTGCCCTCGTCCCTGCCGGCGTTCTTCACGGCCGTGAAGATCTCCATTCCGGGGGCGATCACGGGCGCGTTGCTGGCGGAGTGGCTCGCCACCGGCAAGGGAATCGGTTACGCCATCATCTCCGCCGTGTCCCGGGCAAGGAACAACGAGGTGTGGGCGTCGGTGGTGGTGATCACCCTTGTTTCGATCATCCTTTACACCGTGGTGGCGCTCCTGGAGGAGGCCATGCTGCGGAGGCCCGGCCGGGCGCCATCGTCGTCCGGGTGACCCGCCGCCGTCGTCTGTTCTTTGATGATGCCGAAAAGCCGAACGGGGCCACGAAGCCGCCCAGGTTGACGAGCAGGGCGACCACCCGCAGGCCGGCCGGCACCACCCAGCGGGCGAAATTACGTTGCTGGGGAGTTCGAAGACGGCGATGAGTAAAGCTCGCGCTGCGCGCGACCGGGAGGCCGGAAGTGCTACCGCCCGGCCCGGAGCCGCCGCCTCGAGTTGGCCAAGTGGCTGCGCATGGCAGCCGATGACGACGGCACGTCGCCCTCCGCGATGGCCGCGTAAATCGACTCGTGTTCGTGGACCACTTGATCGAAGTGTTCGCGGGCATAGTGTTCGTCGCCGGTCATCAGCCGGGTGCGGGGCATGGCGATCATGGTCTGGCCCAGCGACGCCAGGCAATCCGAGTAGAAAGGGTTTCCCGACGCGGCGGCGATGGCCTTGTGGAATTCGAAGTCGGACTTCATCGCATGCGCCGGGTGGCCGCTGCTGGATGTGAAGTCCTCCAGAGCTTTCTGCACGGCCCTCAGTTGCCGGTCCGTCCGGTTGCGGGCGGCCAAGGCTGCAGCCTCCGCTTCTACGCCCACCCGGAACTCGAGCAGGTGGAGCCGGTCCTCCAGACTGGTCACCGGCCGGCCGCCTGGGGCATGGGGATCGCCGTGCGGGGGCGGGGTCAGCGCGAAGCTTCCCCGCCCCCGTTCGGTTTCCACCAGTCCCTCTGCCTGCAGCCGGGTCAGGGCTGCCCTGACCACGGTGCGGCTGACGCCGAACTCGCCGATCAACGTGTTTTCGCTGGGCAGCTTGTCGCCCGGCTGGATCACGCCGTCAACGATGCGCGTGCGAAGGTCGGCGGCGAGGTCCGCGGTCAGGTTCCGGCTCATGGGTTCAAGGTTACGCGCCGAACTCCACGGACTCGGTGGTCCAGGCGCGGGCCTGGTCGCTGAGGGACACGCCGAGGCCCGGGCGGTCCGGAACCAGCATGCGACCGCTCTTGGTTTCGAGGCGCTCATTGAACAGCGGGTCGAGCCAGTCGAAGTGCTCCACCCACGGTTCGCGGGGGTAGGCGGCCGCGAGGTGGAGGTGGATTTCCATGGCGAAGTGCGGTGCGAGGCCCAGGCCCCGTTCGTCCGCCAGCGCAGCCAGGCGCAGGAACTGGGTGATGCCGCCGACGCGCGGCGCATCAGGCTGGATGATGTCGCAGCCGTTGGCGTTGATCAGGCCCTTGTGCTCCGCCACGGAGGCCAGCATCTCACCGGTGGCGATGGGGGTGTCCAGGACGCTGGCCAGGTGGGCATGGCCCTCGAAGTCGTAGGCATCCAGCGGCTCTTCAATCCAGATGAGGTTGAATTCCTCGAGCTGCCGGCCCATCCGCAGGGCAGTGGCGCGGTCCCACTGCTGGTTGGCGTCCACCATGAGCGGCACGTCCCAACCGATGTGTTCGCGGATTCCGGCCACGCGGCGCAGGTCCCCCTTGCTGTCGGGGAGTCCAACCTTGATCTTGATGCCGCCGATGCCGTCGTCGATGGACTGGGTGGCGCGGGCCTTGACCTCATCCAGGGAGGCATTCAGGAAGCCGCCGGACGTGTTGTACGTCTGGACCGAGTCGCGATAGGAGCCCAGAAGCTTGGCCAGGGGAAGCCCTGCGCGCTTTGCCTTGAGGTCGTAGAGGGCGATGTCGATGGCGGCCAGCGCCTGAGTGGCCACGCCCGAGCGGCCCACGGAGGCGCCTGCCCAGAGCAGCTTCGTGTAGATCTTGCCGATGTCGTTAGGGTCCTCGCCGATGATTCCCTCGGCTACCTCTTTGGCATGCGCGTACTGGGCCGGTCCGCCGGCGCGCTTGGAGTAGCTGAAGCCGATGCCGCTGTGGCCCTGTTCGGTGGTGATTTCAGCGAACAGGAACACCACTTCGGTCATGGGCTTCTGGCGGCCGGTGAATACCTTGGCATCACTGATCGGCACGGCGAGGGGAAGCCTCGCTGTGGAAAGTTTCACATGGCGAATGAGATCGACGGTGCTCATGGGTGCTCCTCGGAATCGGAAGGGGGCATCATCGCCCGCAGTTCTTATGATACAAGTTATAAACTTGTATCACAAGTAGTGGATTACCGTAGTAGCGGTCGGCGGCGTTCGGCCGCGACGTGGGGCTGGGATTGCGAAGGCTGATGGGCCAGCTCATTGGCAGATATGCAGTCACGAGTCTCGGATGGGGGTTACGAGACAAGTTATTGATCGCAAGAGCCCTTTTGGCAATGGAATCAGGTAGGTTCGCCGGAGACTTGTGGAAGAACTGCGGATTGGGGAATCGGATGCCGGGAGCCGAAGTCGAGATTGTCTGGACTGCCCTGTCAAAGGCGTGGCGGAAGGCCCAGTACGAAGAACTGTGGCTGCAGTTCCGGCCCCGTGGTTCGAAGGATGTCTTTGAGGCAGTTGAGGCAGCCGTCCAGATGGCGAACCAGGCCGTCGATGACGCCGGCTGGGGCCATGACGTGTTCACGGCAGGGGTCTCGGACTCGGACGCCGGTCCGGTGGCGCTGATGAGCAGGGCCGGAACCGAGGAAGGAGTGCGCGCCTGGTTCGCTGCTTTCGCCCAACATTTGGAGACCCTCGGGAAATCCGGGCGGGTCGCCGCCGCGCCGGAGGCGTTTTTCCCGGAATGGTTAAGCGGCGCGGTGGACGTGCCGCTCCAGTTGAACGCGTTCGTGTCCTACCAGACCGATGATCTGGCACTGCTGGACGCCGAGCAAGAACGCCGCGCCTGGCACGTCCCTACGGTCCTTACAGCGCAAATCGCCGAAGCCGCCACGGCGTGGGGCCGCTTCGAGGACGCCGACGTTTACCTGTCACGCAGGATCCACCAAACTCGCACCAGGAACCCGAACCTTGGGCAGGCACTGGCAGTCGGGGCGATCAAATTCGCCATGGCCAGGGTGGCCTACCTGCGGTCAGAGCCGCGCCGCTTTACCTGGGCGTCGATGAGCCCCCTGGGCCGGGCCTGTTACGGGGTTATGGACGACACCATAGCTTGGCAGGACCGGCTAGCCCAGGTCACCCGTGCCATGACAGCGTTCCCTGCAGATACGGACCTGGCATTCGTCCAATACAGCGCCGCCCCCAGCAGCTGGAGTGAACTCTCATATGCCAGGCCGACTCTTCCCCACGTCGAGGAATATCACGTCCGCTACAACAGGCACCTGAACGCGCGCTGCGTCCCCGACGCCCACGGAATCCAGCTCCTCACCGACGCCCACCTGGAACACGCCAACGACCTCTCCGAGTGGAACATCACCAGCCTTGGTGGAGGCAAGCATCTGGTGGAGGCCAAAGATCTGCGGCTCTGGTATGCCAATATCGACCCGGATCCGGAAATACTGGCACAGGCACGGGCCGATTTCGGCGGGATGATCCTCACCCCGGAGATCATTGCAAGAAACCCTCCTCCCTGGCGCTAATTCCGGACTACGACAGGGTGCGCCAGGGTTGGGGCCCGCAGCCCCCGCACCGTTGGCACTAACCCGGCCCTAATGCACCAGCAACGCCACCACGAGCAGCGCCCCGACGCTCAGCACGGTAGTGCAGAGAATGACGTCGCGGGCCACGGTCATGCCGCGGCCGTACGGCGACGCGAAGAGGAACACATTCTGGGCCGTGGGGAGGGCGGCCATGATGACGCTTGCCAGCAGATGCTGCCCTTCCAGTCCGAAGACAAACCGGCCAAGGACCCAGACAACCACCGGCATCCCGGCAATCTTCAGGAACGTTGCCACGAGCGTTTCAACCCGGCCGTCATCCTTCTGTAGCGGTGCACGTCCGGCGAGGGACAGCCCGAAGGCCAGCAGCACCATGGGCACGGCGCCCCCGGCCAGCATGTCGATGGGTTTCTGTACCAGGTCCGGGGCGCTCCAGCCTGTCAGGGCAACGGCGGCGCCCAGTCCGGAGGCGATGATCATGGGGTTGGCGAAAGGCTGGAGGAGCAGCTTCTTCCAGGAGATCTTGGAGCCTGACACCAGGCCCAGGACCGTGAGGTAGAACGGCGCCATCACCAGGATCTGCACCAGCAGCACGGGGGCCACATGCTGCGCCGTGCCCACTGCATACAAGGAAACAGGAATGCCGATGTTGTTCGCGTTGGCGTAGCTGCTGGCCATGGCGCCCACGGCGGTCTCGGCTGCCGGCCGCCGGAAAAACAGGAAACTGGCCATGCAGTAAAGAAGCCCCACGATCGCTGCCGAGAGCAGCGCCAGCGGGGCGTCCGTTCCGAGGGCCGCCCGGATATCGCTGCCGGCCACCACGGTGAACAGGAGCGCCGGGTTGGTGACGTAATAGGCGGTTCGGGTCAGCGCGCCTTGGACTTCCGGTCCCAAAATCCGGAAGCGGGCGGCGAAATAGCCCACGGCAATCACAGCGGAGACGATGAGTATTCCGGAGACAACCCCGCCCAAAAGTGCGCCCTTCTATCTATCTGTATGTCTTGGGTCCCGCACGGCCGTCTTCCTGTTGCATCAGGAGGGCCGGCCGTGCGGAAGCTTCAGTTCCTTCGCAGGGCGCCTAGCGCACCAGGCACGGGCGCTTCGGGTCGAAGGACCAGCCGTCGACGTAATACTGCATCCCGATGCTGTCGTCCCGGGCATCCAGCCCGTGCTCCAGGTACAACTGGTGTGCCTTGTCCAGAGCGTCCCGGTCCAGTTCGATGCCCAGGCCGGGCGCGTCCGGGACCTCGATGGCGCCGCCCTTGATCTGCAGCGGGTCCTTGGTGAGCCCCTGGCCGTCCTGCCAGATCCAGTGGGTGTCCAGTGCGGTGATCTCGCCGGGGGCTGCTGCACCCGTGTGCGTGAACATCGCCAGCGAAATATCGAAGTGATTGTTGGAGTGCGAGCCCCAGGTGAGCCCGAATTCATGGCAAAGCTGCGCCACCCGGACGGAGCCGTGCATGGTCCAGAAATGCGGGTCTGCCAGCGGAATATCGACGGCGTTGCTGCGGATCGCGTGGGCCATTTCGCGCCAGTCCGTGGCAATCATGTTGGTTGCCGTCTTGAGCCCGGTGGCGCGGCGGAACTCGGCCATGACCTCACGGCCGGAGAAGCGGCCCTCGGCGCCGCAGGGGTCCTCGGCGTAGGCAACCACGCCCTGCATCCGCTTGCCGAACCGGATGGCCTCGTCCAGGAGCCAGCCGCCGTTCGGGTCCAGGGTGACCCGCGCGTCGGGGAAGCGCTGGGCCAGGGCGGTGACCACGTCCACTTCGTCGTCGCCGGAGAGCACTCCGCCCTTGAGCTTGAAGTCGCTGAAGCCGTACCGTTCCTGCGCCGCTTCGGCCAGCGCGACGACGGCCGCAGGTGTCATGGCTTCCTGCCGGCGCAGCCGCTCCCAGCGGTCCGCCGGCGCATCCTCCACCAGGTACGGCAGGTCCGTCCGCCGGCGGTCGCCGATGAAGAAGAGGTAGCCGAGCATCGGAACGGAGGAGCGCTGCTGCCCGTCACCGAGCAGTTCGGCCACCGGGACGCCCAGGAACTGGCCGTGCAGGTCCAGCAGGGCGGATTCGACGGCGGTGACAGCGTGGACGGTGGTCCGCAGGTCGAAGGTCTGCAGCCCGCGGCCGCCGGCATCGCGGTCCGCGAACTCGGCCGCGATTTCCCGCAGCAGGGAGCGGTAGCGGGCCACGGGCTTGCCGGCGATGAACGCCCCGGCCTCTTCAATGGTGGTGCGGATCTTCTCGCCGCCGGGGACCTCGCCGAGTCCGGAGCGTCCGTCCGAGTCGGTAATGATCACCACGTTGCGCGTGAAGAACGGTCCGTGCGCGCCGCTGAGGTTCATCAGCATGCTGTCGTACCCCGCGACGGGAACTACCTCAACCGTGGCGATGGTGGGCTGGGTGCTCATGCGTTGACCTTATCTTCTGCGTCGGCTGCGGCTTCGACCGTGCCGTCGATCCGGCGGTTCAGGTGCCACGGGTTGGCGTCCTGCAGCGGAGCGGGGAGCAGTTCCTGGGGCAGGTTCTGGTAGGCGACCGGGCGGAGGAAACGGTTGATCGCCAGGGTGCCGACCGACGTCGTGCGGGTGTCCGACGTCGCGGGGAAGGGACCGCCGTGGACCATGGCATGGCCCACTTCGACGCCGGTGGGCCAGCCGTTCACGACGATCCGACCCACTTTCTGTTCGAGGGCGGGCAGCAACTGCGCCGCCGTCGGGTAGTCCTCTTCGGTGAGCTGCAGGGATGCGGTGAGTTGCCCCTCGAGCCGGTTGGTGGCCTCGATCAGTTCCCCGGCGGTGGAGTAGCGGATCACCAGGCTGGCCGCGCCGAAGATCTCGGCGTGCAGGACGTGGTTGCTGACGAAGTCGGCGATGTCGGTCCCGAAGATGGTGGGGGCCGGCGCGTTTTCGGTGGGACCGGCGGTTCCCTGGCCGACGACGGTCACGTTGGCGGCGGATCCGAGCGCCTCGGCCCCGGTGTTCCACGAGCCGGCGATGCCTGCGGTCAGCATGGTCTGGCCGGCGCAGGCGGATACTGCGCGGCCGACGGCGGCAGTCAGTTTGTCGCCCAGCTCACCTGCGGGGGCGAACAGCAGGCCGGGGGAGGTGCAGAGCTGGCCGGAGCTGCCTGTGACGGCGGTGACGTACTGCTGGGCGAGGGCATCGATCTGCTCGGCGGAGCCGCTGAGGGCGCCGGGGAACACGAAGACCGGGTTGAGCGAGGACATTTCCGCGTAGACCGGGATGGGCTCCGGGCGGGCTGCTGCGGTGCGCATCAGCGCAATGCCGGCGCTCTGCGAACCTGTGAAGCCCACAGCCTTGATGGCCGGGTCCGCCACAAGGGCCTGGCCGATGCTGCTGCCGGGGCCGTAAATGAGCGAAAAGACGCCGGGGTGCAGGCCTGCCTCGCGGACCGCCTTCACAATGGCCTGGCCGACGAGCTCACCGGTGCCGGGGTGGGCGTTGTGCGCCTTGAAGACCACGGGGCAGCCGGCGGCGAGGGCCGAAGCGGTGTCTCCGCCCGCCGTCGAGAAGGCCAGCGGGAAGTTGCTGGCACCGAACACCGCCACGGGTCCCAGCGGGATCTGGCGCTGGCGGATGTCGGCGCGGGGGAGGGGCGTGCGCTCCGGCAGGGCCGGATCGATCCGGACCCCCCGGAAGTCGCCCTGCCTGACCACCGTGGCGAACAGCCGGAGCTGCCCCGTGGTGCGGGCACGTTCACCTTGTAGTCGGGCTGCCGGCAGTCCGGTCTCCTGTCCGGCGCGGACGATCAGGTCGTCGCCGATGGCCTCGATGTTGTCCGCGATGGCTTCCAGGAAGCTCGCGTGGGTCTCGGGATCGAGTGTGCTGAAGGAGGGGTAGGCTTCGCCGGCCGCGGCGGTGGCGGCTTTGAGCTGGTCCTCGGTGAGCAGGGTGTAGGCGGGCTCAAGCTGTTCGTTGCTGGCGGGGTTGAAGCCAAAGGCAGTCTTGCCTTCGCCGGCGACGGCCTGCCCGGCGATCAGGGAATGTCCGGTGAGTGTCATTGTGGTTACTCCTAGGAGACGCTGGATCAGGAGACGGTGGCGATGAGCGCTTTGAGGTCTGCCAGGTCCTGCGGGGCCAGGTTCTGCAGCGGGGGACGGACGCCGCCTGCGGAGCGCCCGATGGCATCCAGTCCGCCCTTGACTATGGAAACGGAGTATCCCTTGACCCGGTCGCGGATATCCAGGTACGGGATGACGAAGTCGTTGAGCTTCTTGTTTACAGCCACGCGGTCGTGGTTGCGCACGTCCTGGTAGAAGTCCAGGGCAAACTGCGGGACGAAGTTGTACATCGCGCTGGAGTAGGTGCTCATGCCCAGCTGCAGCAGCGGCAGGGCGAAGGTCTCGGCCGTCGGGAGGCCGCCAAGGTAGAACAGGCGGTCACCGAGCTTGGCGTAAACGCGGGCGTCGTGTTCGAGGTCGCCCACGCCGTCCTTGAAGCCGATCAGGTTCTCGTGGCGGTCCGCCAGGGCAGCCACGGTGGTGTCCTTGTAGATCGCGTTGGCGCGGTTGTAGATGATGACGCCGAGCGAGGTGGCACTGCAAACGGCGCTGACGTGCTCGATCAGGCCGCCCTGGTCCGCTTCCGTCAGGTACGGCGGCAGCAGCAGGATGCCTTCCGCGCCGGCGGTCTCTGCGGCCTGGGCGTTTTCAATGGCCTGGGCCGTGGACCCACCCGCGGATGCCAGAACCGGAACGGTGCTGCCGACTTCTTCGACGGCGGCGCGGACCACGCGGGCGGATTCAGCCGGCGTCAGGGAGAACCCTTCGCCTGTGCCGCCGGCGGCGAAGAGGCCCGCCACCGGGTAGCTGGCCTGCCAGGCAAGGTGCTTGCGGTAGTTTTCCTCGTCGAACTGGAGCTGCGAATCGAACGAGGTCACCGGGAAGGAGAGCAACCCGTCTTTGAGAACGCTGGCAAGTTCCTGGGGTGAATGTTTGGCCACGATGAGTCCTCCATGTCGGCGCCGCGTCGGTGCGGCAGTAGATGTTTTCCCCTTCAGCCTAGGGAGCCATGTGATGCCTGTCTAAGTTCATTTTTGTATGCATTGATACCCTCGCGGTATCGCCTACCAGCCACGTCTCCCGGTGCAGCCGGACTCAATCGTCCCGGTATCCCAGGACTTTCAGGGTTTGGGACAGGGCGGGGTTGGTGATACTGCTGTTCCAGACGGCGTGCAGCTCCACCGGATAGTTCGCACTGCCTTCCAGCGGCACGAACTCGACGCCCTGAACGCCAAGAAGGGAAGTGGATCGGGGGACCAGGGCTACTCCGCGCTTCGCCGCAACCAGGGACACCATAGTGAGGATCTGGCTGACCGTGTGAACCACGTTGGCATGCTGGATTTGGAGCATCCTGACCGCAAGGTCGTAGAAATAGCTGGCTTCGCCGGGTGAATGCATGATGAGGGGCACGTCTTTGAGGTCGTCTTCCCTGACGTGCCGGTTGAGTTCCGTCAGGGGGTGCCCGGACGGCGCAGCAAGCACCATCGTCTCGCGTTGAAGCACGTGCGAAGCAAAAATGTCCCTGTTGATTGGAGGCCGGGCAAGGCCGAGGTCGAGCTCGCCGGATTGCAGCCCGGCGACCTGCTCACCCGTCACGAGTTCCTGCAGGTCGATATCCACGCCGGGCAGCCCTGCCGAAATCTTCTCCAGGAGCGGGCCCAGGATGCTGAAGCCGCTGGCCGCCGTAAAGCCGATCCGTATCAGGCCGGAGCTGCCGGACGCGATTCGTTGTGCCGTGAGAGGCGCACGATTGGCCAGTGCCATGAGGCGTCGGGCTTCTTCCAGGAAAGCCGTGCCCGCGGCCGTCAGGCGGACCTTCCGGTTGTCGCGTTCCAGCAGCGCCGCGCCCACGGTCCTCTCAAGCTTCTGGATCTGGCGGCTCAGGGGCGGTTGGGTCATGTTGAGCCGTTCTGCGGCCCGGCCGAAGTGAAGTTCTTCCGCGACGGCAATGAACCCTGCTAGCTGGTCAAAGGTGAACATTCCTACTTCCGCAGCGTCCCGAGCCCCGAGATCAATGCCTCCAGGCCCAGGCTGAAGGCGATGTCGGCAGGCTTTTCGTGGCCTTGTTCGGCAAGGCTCTGCACCGCAGCCGTGAAATTGGGCGTGGATTCCGCCATGCTGCCCGGATCAAAGATGTCCGCCGGCGCCGTGACGTCGAAAGCCGAGCCGAAAATAAAGGACTCGAGCGCCACGATCGAGGAGATGATGCGCTCCTCGGGGAAGCCGGCCTCCCGCAGCCCTTCGCTCACGGTCTCGTACATGGCCAGGGTCTGGGGCGCGTCCGTGACCGGCAGGACCGCGATCACCGGGATGAGTGGCGTGTGCTTGGAAAAAACGTCCCGGTAGCTCCACGCCCACCGCCGCACGGCTTCGTCCCACGGTTCACGGCCGAACGCGGACACGTCCACGAGGGCCGCGAGATGGTCCTCCACCAGGACGAGCACATCACGTTTGGACGTCACGTGGTTGTAGAGGGCGGACGGTGCCACGTGGAGTGAGCGGGCCAGTGCGGCCATGGTAAGCCCGTCATAGCCGCTTCTTCCGATCAGGCGCAGCGCTGCCTCGGTAATCACCGCCTGGTCCAGTACCGCTGAAGCAGGCCGGCCCGCGCGTCGCTTCGGCGGAGTCTCTGTTTCGGTGGGGTCAGCGGAGGGTTGGGTGTTCTGGCGGGCGGCTGCCGGCATCGTCGGCCTTTCTGCTGGCGGGGTCCCCAGCATTATTCCATTGACCCCTTCCGCGACGGCGTCGGAGCCGCTATAGTTTTCCTAAATGAATGGCATTCATTTAGTGGTACGCATCACTCCCGCGGCCACAGAGAGGACATCATGCTGGAACTTGACCGCGACGTCGTCGTCGTAGGCGCTGGCCCCTCGGGACTCACCGCGGCCCGCCAACTGAAAAAGGCAGGCCTCAGCGTGGCCGTGCTGGAAGCGCGCGACCGGGTGGGCGGCCGCACCTGGACGGACACCGTTGACGGCGCCATGTTGGAAATCGGTGGCCAGTGGGTCTCGCCGGACCAGACGGTGCTGCTGGAACTCCTGGACGAGCTGGGCCTGGAAACGTACTCCCGCTACCGCGAAGGCGAGTCGATCTACATCGGCGCCGATGGCAGGAAGACCCGCTACACCGGGGACTCCTTCCCGGTCAGCGACACCACGGCCGCGGAAATGGACAAGCTGATTGGCCTGCTGGACGGGCTGGCGGCGGAAATCGGCCCCACCGAGCCCTGGGCCCACCCCAAGGCCCGCGAGCTGGACACCGTCTCCTTCCATCACTGGCTCCGCCAGAACTCCCCGGATGAGGAGGCCTGCAACAACATCGGCCTGTTCATCGCCGGCGGCATGCTGACCAAGCCCGCCCACGCGTTCTCCGCACTGCAGGCCGTCCTGATGGCTGCCTCCGCCGGATCCTTCAGCCACTTGACGGATGAGGACTTCATCCTGGACAAGCGGGTTGTGGGAGGCATGCAGCAGGTTTCGCTGCTGCAGGCACGCGAACTGGGTGACGACGTCGTTCTTAACAGCCCGGTGCGCACCATTAACTGGACGGAAGAGCACGACGGCGGCCCGCGCGTCACCGTGGTGTCGGAACGGGCCACGGTGAATGCCCGCTATGTGATCATGGCGGTGCCGCCCAACCTGTATTCGAGGGTTTCCTTCAACCCGCCGCTGCCCCGCCGCCAGCACCAGATGCACCAGCACCAGTCGCTGGGACTGGTCATCAAGGTCCACGCCGTCTACAAGACCCCGTTCTGGCGCGAGGAGGGTCTCTCCGGCACCTGCTTCAGCGCCGGCTCGCTGGTGCAGGAAGTGTACGACAACACCAACCACGGGGATTCCCGAGGCACCCTGGTGGGTTTCGTCTCGGACGAGAAAGCCGACGCCGTCTTTGAGCTGAGCGCCGAAGAGCGCAAGCGCACCATCCTGGAATCCATCGCGGCCTTCCTGGGCGACAAGGCGCTGGAGCCCGAGGTGTACTACGAGTCCGACTGGGGCGCTGAGGAATGGACGCGCGGCGCCTATGCCTCCAGCTACGACCTCGGTGGCCTGCACCGGTACGGCAAGGACCAGCACCAGCCCGTGGGCCCCATCTACTGGAGTTCCTCCGACCTGGCGGCCGAAGGGTACCAGCACGTCGACGGTGCCATCCGGATGGGTCAGATGACCGCCGCACGGGTTGCCGCCGTCGCCCACCGCGCTTCGGTCACGCAGTAGGAATCCAACGACAGTTCAGAGAGGAACGGCCAGATGCGCTACGTAGTGGGGTATTCAGCAAATGCCAGGGGCCATGACGCCGTAAATCTGGCCGTGTCACTGGCCCGGGGCCGTGGAGCCACGCTGGACCTTGTGGTGGCCATTCCCGAGGTGTCGCCGTTCAGCGCGGCCCACGCGCCGAAGGCCGGATTCGAAAACCTGCTCCATGAGCAGGCCCGGACGTGGCTCGACGAGGCGCTGGCGCTGGTCCCGGCCGATGTCCCGGCGGAAGGGCACGTTCGCAGCGGCGAGTCGGACGCCCAGACCCTCATGGATGCGTGCGAGGAATTCCAGGCGGACATGCTGATCATCGGGGCCACGAGCAACGGGCTGTTCAAGCGGTTCACGATCGGATCCGTGGCCGGTGCGCTGCTCCACGCAGCCACCGTCCCGGTGGCCCTGGCACCCCACGGATACCACCGCAGGGAAGCCCTGACACGGATCAGTTGCGGACTCGGCGCCCGCCCCGGCGCCGGCGAGCTGCTGGACTACGCCGTTTCGATGGCGTCAAACCGTGATGTGCCGTTGCGGGTAGTGTCCCTTTTGACCCTCGACGACGGCGGGTTAAGCCTCGACGACGGCGCGTCGCCGGACGTCGCCGAAGCGGCCCGCAACCATGCCGGCAATCGAGTGTCGGCCGCTCTTCCCGGCGGCGAAGCGGGCTCCCGGTTCGCCGCGAAGACGGACGTCGTGGTGGCTCAGGGCAGGAGTATCGAGGAGGCCGTGGACCGGCTCGACTGGGAGGACGGCGAAGTCCTGGTGATCGGATCGAGCCGGCTGGCCAGGAGCCGGTCCATCTTCCTGGGTGCCACCGCACATCGCATCCTCCGCGCCCTGCCGGTGCCCATGATCGTGGTGCCGAGCGACTACGCACTCAAGCACCAGACCCATTCAACGTCGAATGAAACCTCCGGAGAGGCACCATCATGACCACAGAGCACGCGACGTCCGCGACATCGCAGTCCGATCACAAGGGCATTAGTGCCAAAGGCCTGAAGGCCGGATCAGTAGGGCTGATCGGCGCAGTCGTCATCGGCGTCTCCTGCATCGCCCCGGCCTACACCCTCACCGCAGCGCTCGGGCCAACGGTGTCCGAGGTCGGGGTCCACTTGCCGGCCATTTTCCTGGTGGGATTCATCCCCATGCTGCTCGTGGCGTTCGGCTACCGCGAACTCAACAACGCCATGCCCGACGCCGGTACGTCCTTCACGTGGGCATCGCGGGCATTCGGACCGTGGATTGGCTGGATGGGCGGCTGGGGGCTGATTGCGGCCACCATTATCGTGCTGTCCAACCTTGCCGCCGTTGCCGTCGATTTCTTCTACCTCATGCTGGCCCAGCTCTTCAGCAATCCGGAACTGGGCGAGCTGAGCAAGAACCTGCCGCTCAATATCGCCACAACGCTGGTGTTCATTGCGCTGGCGTGCTGGATTTCCTACCGCGGCATGGAGACCACCAAGGGTGTCCAGTATGTGTTGGTGGCGTTCCAGCTCCTGGTGCTCGGCTGGTTTGCGGTGGCTGCGTTCAGCCATGTTGCCAACGGGTCGGCTTTTGATGCCACGGCCATTTCGCCCGACTGGTTCAACCCGTTCGCCGTTGACTCGTTCTCTTCCTTCGCTGCCGGGGTGTCCCTGTCGATTTTCATCTACTGGGGCTGGGACGTCACGCTCACCATGAACGAGGAAACCCGGAACCCGGAAAAGACGCCTGGCCGTGCCGCGACCGTCACCGTTCTGGTCATCGTGATCATCTACATGACTGTGGCGCTCTCCACCCTGGCATTCGCCGGCATCGGCGACACCGGCCTGGGCGCGGGCAACCCCGATAACCAGGGCAGCATCTTCGCCGTCCTCGCCGGCCCGGTCATGGGTCCGTTCGCCATCCTGATGTCGCTGGCCATCCTGAGCAGTTCAGCCGCCTCACTGCAGTCCACGTTTGTGTCGCCCGCCCGTACGCTTCTCTCCATGGGGCACTACAAGGCACTCCCGGCCAAGTTCGGGCGGATCAGCCCCACCTACAAGTCCCCGAGCTATGCAACCATTGCCGCAGCCATCGCCGCTGCAGCGTTCTACGTCATTACCCGGACCACCTCCGAGAACGCGCTTTGGGACACCATTACCGCGCTGGGGATGATGATCTGCTTCTACTACGGCATCACGGCCCTGGCCTGCGTCTGGTTCTTCCGCGCCCAGGCCTTCAGCGGAGTCCATGCTTTCTTCTTCAAATTCCTGGCGCCGCTCCTGGGCGGGGTCATCCTGCTGGTCATGTTCTTCAAGACCGCCTATGACTCCATGGATCCCGCCTACGGGTCCGGCTCCTCCGTGGGCGGTGTGGGCCTGGTGTTCATCCTGGGCATGGGCGTGATCCTGCTGGGAGTGGTGCTGATGCTGGTGATGTCCAGGCTCCGCCCGGAGTTCTTCAAGGGACAGGTGCTGGCGCGGGGAATCTGAGCCGCCGCCCACTGGCGTACCGAAGCTCCGGACCATCGTTGAAAGTAAGCAAACTTACTAATAGGCTGGGCTGGCGGGGAACTTCCCCGTTCGACACGAACGAGGTGAGTGCATGTCTGACACTGAGAACATCGGCCAAGTCACGAAGATCATCAACGATTCCCACATCGGGATGCTGACCACCATCAACGAAGAAGGCGCGCTGGTGAGCCGGCCGCTGGCCGTCCAGGAAGTCAAGGACGACGGCGACATGTGGTTCTTCACGTCATCGGAAACTTCCCAAGTGGCGCATATCCGCGCCGATCCGAGGGTGAACGTGTCCTTCGGCAAGAACACCGAATGGGTATCCGTGGCCGGCACCGCGGAAATCGTTACCGACAGGCAGAAGATCCACGACATGTGGAACCAGGTGGTCGAGGCCTGGTTCCCGGACGGCCCGGACACGCCTGAGGTTGTGCTGCTGCGCGTTGATTCTGACTCCGCTGAATACTGGACCAGCCCGGGCGGCCGGGCGGCCACGGTTCTTCAGTGGGTCAAGTCGAAGGTGACGAACAGCCGCATGAGCGTTGGCGAAAGCGGCACAGTGGACCTGTAGTCCTCACTGCAGTTGCCGGAGGGCCGCCAGCACCTCCGGCAACAGGACGTCGTTCCGGCCCCACACCGGATCCAGGACTTCCACGTACCAGGAATCTGCGAGGAGCAGGGCCAGTGCGTCGTTGGTTTCCTCGGACCAGTCGCGGAGTGCGTCTTCGTCCACCGGGTTTTCGCTGGACCCGAGGACGGTGACCACTGCACCGCCGTCGAACGTCACCGGGACGGCGGCCGCGCTCACCTCGCCGGGGGCGTGGCCAATGGTGATGAGTTCGGACCTGGTGGACAGGGCAACGAGTTCAGCTGCGGCCTCGGCGCTGCAGAAGCCGGTTACATACTGCCTCTGTGCATGGCCGGTATCGCCGCGCATGCCCGGCTGGGATTCCTTGGTGAAGAGGCCGTTCCTGTTGATCTCCGCCAGTTCGGCGGCGATGGGCCGCGTCTCCTTATCGATGCTGGGCGCAAAGGTTCCAGGCTGGTACTCACTGTGGGATTCAAGCCACCGCGCAGTCAGTTCTCCGGCGGCTTCGAGGGTTGTTGCCTGCCGCCAGACTCCCCGGTCAGATCGCAACCTGCCGTGCTGGTCTCGTGTATCCGTGGCTAAAGGCTCCATTATGGGATGCTACCGCCGCCGCCTGCCGCCTTGCCAATGGTTCCGACACACCGGTTAACGTCGCTGGCTGCCGACGCCCACGGCACGGTGCCATTCGGGGGGGCGCCCGCGAACCCTAACGCGAGGGCACGCCCGCTGCGGCTTCCGCGCGGCCCAGGGCATGTTCGAGCCGGGTGACGGCCGGAAGGTAGCTGGCGGGCTCGACTGCCCGGAGCCGTTCAGCCTCCCGCATGGCCTTTATCAGGGCCGCCGTTTCCGGCCGGCGCACATCTGTCATGTCGGGGTAGTCGATGCAGCACGCGGGATCCAGCTCATAGCGCTGCCATCTGCTCAGCACTGTGCGGTGCCTTGCGGCCGCGGCTGCAATCTCTGCCTGTGCGGCCGCATCGTGGAGCCTCGCTTCCTGCCGTGCCATCACGCGGGGACTCCACACATATGCGGCCACGGCGGTGGCGGCGGCAAGGAATCCCGCGCCGAGGCCCAGCCACGGCGACGCCAGGAAGGGTATGAGGACAGCCGGGAACACCACCACCAGTCCGGCGAAGCCGTCCCAGAAGACGGCGTCCGTCATTTGCCCGGCATCGCGCCTGGCGTGGTACCGCGCCGAAGAGACGGCGCCGGCCACGCCGCACACCACGACGGCGGCACAGACTGCTAGCTGTAAGGGCCCCATGGGGACCGATTCCGTGATGACAGACACCGTTCCACCTCCAACGGAACCTGCCCGGGCGGGCTGTTTCCGCTACTTCAATTGGAATCCCCCCGCCCCGGTGCGTCAATGGGCCGACCCCGGGGGCCTGGCAGAAGGTGGCCTCCCGGCCCCGTTCCCGGCCGGGCCGCGCACCGGTAGCCTAGGCACCATGCGACTAAAAATGTGCAGTATCCATGTCAAGGATCCGGCCGCTGCCCACCAGTTCTATACGGACACGCTGGGTTTTGAAACGCTCATGGCCATGCCCGAATACAACCTGTACATCGTGAAGGATCCCGGCTCCGCCGGGGGCAGTTCGGGATCGGTTGGTCTCCTGCTCGAGCCCAGCGACAATCCGATCGCAGCGACCTACATGAACGGGCTCCACGACGCCGGGCTGCCGGCGATCGTCTTCGGAGTCCCCGATGTGCGGGCTGAGCATAAGCGGCTGGCAGCCCGCGGCGTCATCTTCCAGGGCGAACCGACAGAGGGCCCCACGGGGATTTCTGTGGTGCTGGACGACGGCTGCGGGAACTACGTGCAGCTGCACCAGGACTAGTCCGTCTTCACCTGGACTGGGGGGCAAGGGACTCTGGACCGGACCCTGAGGCCGGCTGGTACTGTGGCCGCATGAGCGCAGCATTGGTACGGCCCAGGAACGGCAAGATGATCGCTGGCGTCTGCGCCGGCCTCGCAGCCCGGTTCGGTATTTCAAAAGCCCTCGTCCGCATTGGCTTTGTGCTGTTCGGCCTGTTCGGTGTAGGCGAGCTGGTCTACATCGCGTTGTGGATCGTCATGCCCAAGGAGTAACGCCGCGATTCAACGGGATCGGGCGCAGTGCAGCTCCGGCCGGTGCCGGGCTGCAACTGGGCCATACTGCCATGTGCGCCTCGGGCTGAGACCGTGAGTCAGCCTCCCCACATACAGCCGTACGCGGAGACGTCCGTCGGTGCTTCGGTTCCGTTGTCACGGATGGACCCGGCGGATGCCAAAACCTGCCAAATCGGCCAAAATATGCCAAACCGTTTCTTCTGCCTTCGACGTCGACTCTAGGGCTGCTCCCGCCCATGCGTCAAGGCCCCAAAAAATTTGCATTGTGACGCTTGACACGCCTGAACGGACGCCCCTAGGGTGTTGCCAAGTCGTTTTGGCAAAACGATTCTTCACCCCGCAAACATTCTTTCCATTCCGTTCCGAGAGAAAGTCGACAGCGATGTCCACTCGAAAGACCATCTCCAGGCTCGCCGCCATCGGCGGCCTTTGCACGGCCGTGGCCCTGACGGCCACCGCATGCGGCGCTGGGGGTCCGGCGTCGTCCGGCAGCGCCGCAAGCTCCGTCAACGTCCTTGTCGAAGCGGGCGGGCACGCCGAGCTCGCCGGCGTTGCCGAGGCCTGCAAAAAGGACACCGGCCTCGACGTCAACTTCGTCGAACTGCCCTACGACGGCTTGTTCAACAGGCTCTCCAGCGAGTTTTCCTCCGGCACTGTCTCCTTCGACGTCGCCGCTCTGGACTCCGTCTGGCTCCCCAGCTTCAAGGATGCGGTCCAGCCCATCGACGAGCTCTTCACCGATGAGGCCAAGAAGGACATCTTCCCCGCACTGGTCAAGGAAGCCAACGTTGATGGCCACTTCATCGGCATGCCCGCCTGGACCAATGCCGAAATCATCCTGTACCGCAAGGACCTCTTCGAGGACGCCAAAAACAAGGCCGACTTCAAGGCAAAGTACGGATACGAACTTGCAGCCCCCACCACCTGGAAGCAGTACCAGGACATCTCGGAGTTCTTCACCAAGGATGGCATGTACGGCACCGACGTGAAGGGTGCCGTCGAAACCGAATGGCTGGCCCATGTTCTCCAGGCCGGGTCCCCGATGGTCCTGGACGACCAGAACAACGTCGTGGTCGACAACGCGGCCCACAAGGAAGCCCTCGATTTTTACACGAGCCTTGTTAAGTCCGCGCCGTCCGGAGCGGCACAGGTCGACTGGGCTGCCGCGCAGAACCTCTTCAACCAGGGCAAGACCGCGATGACCAGGTTCTGGGCCCACGCCTACCGCCAGATCCCCGCCGACGCAGCTGTCTACGGCAAGGTGGGCGCGGCGCCCATGATCGGCGGATCCGCCGGCGTCGCCGGCGTCCCGGGACCGTGGTACCTCTCCGTCCCCAAGACGACGAAGAACGCAGACGCCGCCAAGAAGTTCATCAAGTGCGCCTACGACCACAACGACCTGGGCATCGAGTCCAAACTGGGGCTCGCCGCCCGCATCTCGGCCTTCGAGAAGTACCAGGACAAGCCCGGTTATGAGAGCTTCAAGCCGTTGATCGAGACGCTCAACGGCGAGGCCACGGCAACCCGCCCGGCAACGGCGAAGTGGCAGCAGATTGTGGACACGGTCCTGGTTCCGACGCTGCAGAAGGCAGTGGCCGGAGGGGACAGCGCGTCCCTCCTGGCTGAAGCCAAGACCAAGATCCAGGCCCTCGTCAAATGAGACTTCGCGGCCGGCACCGCCTGATGCTGCAATGACGGCAGAAGGGGTGCCGGCCGCGGACCCAACCAGCGGAAGAGTATCCCGTGCGTATCAATGATCGCCGCTTCGCCCTGTATCTGATGACCCCGGCGGCCTTGTTCCTGGCAGTTTTTGTCGCCTACCCGCTGTTCCGCCTCATCGCGGACAGTTTCTTCAAAATTTCCCCAATCGTCGGCGGTCCCCGCGACTTCGTCGGCCTGGACAACTACGTGCGGGCCTTCGCGTCCGAGGACTTCATCGGGGCCGGCTGGCGGACCCTCGCCTACACCGTGGTGGTGGTGACCCTCGAGTTCGCCCTTGGCCTGGGCATGGCGCTCCTGTTCACCACTTTGGGCAGGAAGTCCCAGATCTGGCGGACCGTCTTCCTGTACCCGCTGATGATCGCGCCGATCGTCGCCGGGCTGCTGTGGAAGTTCCTAATGATTGACAACTTCGGCCTGATCGGCACCCTCCTTCACCAAGCCGGCATCCTGCAAGACCCCAACCAGATCGGCTGGCTCTCCAACCCGGACATCGTCTTGTTCTCCGTGGCTGTTCCCGATATCTGGCTCACCACGTCCTTCATGTGCCTGGTGCTGTTCGCCGGACTCCAGAACATCCCGGGCGACCTCATTGAGGCTGCCCGCCTCGACGGCGCCAAGGCCCCCGCGCTGCTGTTCCGGATCATCCTGCCGCTGCTCCGGCCGGTCATCGCCGTGGCGCTGGTGGTGCGCGGGATCGATGCCGCCAGGGCCTTCGACACCATTCTGATCCAAACCAACGGCGGCCCCCAGTCCGCCTCGGAAACCATGAGCCTGCTGATCTACCGGACTATGATCCGCTTCGGCGATCCGGGCCTGGCCAGTGCCATGGGAACCATCTACCTGCTGGCGATGCTCGCCGTCGCTTTCTTCGCGGTGACCACCATCTGGCGGCCAGGAAAGGACAACTGATGAGCATCGCCGAGACGCGCCCCACTGGCGGAGGAACAACCGGCGGAAACGCCGCCGGGGAGGTGGCCTACCGTCCCCGGCCCGCCGGCGTCGTGCCTCCCGCACAGAACAACAGCCAGGAGGCTCCGACGACGGCGGCAGGTAACGGCCGCCGCCCCCGCCGGCACCACGCCGAAGGTCTCGAGGCTGGAAAGCGGAGCACCCGGATCATTCTCTGGATCCTGCTGGCAGGAGCCATGGTGCTGTACGGATTCCCATTCCTGTACCTGCTGTTCACATCCTTCAAGACCCCGATCGACACCATCGCCGTTCCGCCCACCATTCTCCCCAGGGAATGGACGCTGGAGAACTACGCCAACGCCTTGGGCCGCAGTGGTGTGCTGGCGTCGTTCATTAACAGCGCACAGACCGCCATCATCAGCACCCTGCTGTCCTTGATCCTGGCGGTTCCCGCGGCGTATGGGATCACCCGCTACAAGACACCGAGCGGCCGGGTGTTCATCATGGCCGCACTGGTCACCCGCATGGTGCCGCCGGTAGCCATCGGCATTCCGTTGGCATCGATGATGTCCTCCGTGGGACTTTCGGACACCCCGATTGCCCTCTCCATCGCCCACACCACCATCTCGCTGCCGCTGTCCATCTGGCTGATGTCCAGCTTCTTCGAAGCCGTGCCCAAGGACCTGGAGGAAGCGGCCACTGTGGATGGCTGCAGCAGGCTCGGCGCCCTGTGGAGGGTGGTCATCCCGGTGGTCTCCGGCGGCATCGCAGTCACCGCGATCTTCGCCTTCCTGGCCTCCTGGAACGAGTTCCTCTTCGCCCTCCTCATGACGGCGATCCGCTCCCAGACCACGCCGGTGGTCATCGCGAACTTCCAGACCCAGTTCGGCCTGGACTGGGGATCCATGACGGCGCTGGCCGCCGTCTACTCGATCCCGGTCATCCTTCTCACACTCCTCTTGCAGCGCAAGATCGTCGCAGGCATGACGCTCGGCGCCGTCAAGGGCTGAGACACCACAACACAAAGGGAAGAACCTGTGTCAAGCAACAACTACTACGACGTGACCACGTGGCCCGTCGGCAATCCGTCCGAGGACGTCGGTGAAGTCATCAACAGCATCATCGCTGACATCAAGGACCGGCAGACGGTCACCGATGCGAACAATGGAGGAAAGCCGGGCGCGGTGATCTACATTCCGCCGGGGGACTACCACCTTCGTACGCAGGTTTTGATCGACATCAGCTTCCTCAGGATCCATGGCTCGGGACACGGCTTTACGTCGTCCAGCATCCGGTTCAATGTTCCGGAAGACGAATGGCCCGGGCTCCATGAGCTGTGGCCCGGTGGGAGCCGGATTATCGTCGACATTCCGCCCGGCGGAGACGAAGGTGGAGACGGGGAGGAATCCAAGGGAGCCGCTTTCTACGTTGAGCGGAGCGGGAGCCCGCGGATCAGCTCGGTGGAGTTCTCCAACTTCTGCATCGACGGCTTGCACTTCGACCCGGATGGCTCGGGGTTGCATCCGGAAAACACCTACGTCAACGGCAAGACCGGTATCTATGTTGCGAACGCCAATGACTCTTTCCGCATAACCGGCATGGGGTTTGTCTACCTTGAGAACGCCCTCACCATCTACAACGCGGACGCACTTTCCATTCACGACAACTTCATCGCTGAATGCGGCAGTTGCATCGAGCTGCGCGGGTGGGGGCAGGCATCGAAGATCACCGACAACCTGGTCGGAGCAGGCTTCAAAGGTCACTCAATCTACGCCGAGAACCACGGCGGCCTCCTGGTAACTGCGAACAACGTCTTCCCCCGTGGCGCAAGCAGCATCCATTTCGTAGGCGTCACGCGTTCAAGCGTCACCAATAACCGTTTGCATTCGTTCTACCCCGGGATGCTGATCCTCGCAGCGAACAGTTCAGAAAACCTCGTGGCCACGAATCACTTCCTGCGTGACCATGAGCCCTGGACGCCCTTCCTGGGAGTCGACAACGGACTGAACGACCTCTACGGGCTTCTCCGTGTCAGCGGCAGCAACAACTCTGTCATCGGCAACCACTTCTCCGAGGTCATCGACTCACAGAGCATCCGGCCGACAGGTGCGACGCCTGTCATCATCCGGCTCACGTCGGGGGTTGGTAACTTCGTCTCCAACAACCACGTGGTGGCGATGGACGTCCAATCAAAGCCAAGTGAGTCCTGCTTTTCCGCTCAGGTGGACGCTCTGTTAACAACCGAGGCGTCGGACGGCCTCGCCGTTACGGCCGTCGTGGTCGACTCCGAATCAGCTCGGAATACGATCCTTGATTCCGGAAGCGACGCCCAAGTTATCGCAGACAGGGCCGTGAACGCCTTGAGGGCCACACCCACCGTCGGTTTCCAGGCAGCCCACGCACTTGTTGAGCCGCACGTAGAATCAGCAACAACATAAGGACGTGGGAGACCAAATGACCAATAGATCAGTCGGTATCAAGGACGTGGCGGCCGCGGCCGGGGTCTCTGTCACGACCGTCTCCCACGTCCTCAATGATGTCGCGTACGCCCGAGTGGGCGCAGGAACGAGGGAACGAGTCCACGAAGCGGCCCAACGGCTGGGTTACGGGCCCAACCGGCTCGCCCAGGCCCTGCGCACTCAACGCTCAGGGATGATCGGGTTCATCAGCGAGGAAATCGCCACCACCCCGCACGCAGGCAGGATCATCCTCGGGGCCGAGGAAACGGCGCGGGCCCGCGGCTACCGCATCATGATCATCAACTCCACCAGCACCAGTTCCCAGGATTCCAAGGAAAGCCAGGTGGCGGATCTGCTGGACCGGCAGGTGGACGGCATCCTGTACGCCACGATGTATCACCGGGAGCTGGCTGTCCCCAAGAACCTGGCCGGACTGCCGGCCGTCCTGGTGGACTCTGAAGACATCAGCCACACTGTTTCCGCCGTCATCCCCGACGAAGTGGGCGGCGCAAGGTCGGCCGTGCAGACCCTGATCGACGCCGGGCACACCCGGATCGGCATGCTCAATAACACCGACGACGTGCCGGCAACTCACTCCCGGCTGACGGCCTTCAAGGACACGCTGGCAGACGCAGGGCTGACGTTCCACGAAGAACTGGTCCAGTCCGAGCATTCGGAGGTGCGCGGCGGCTACGAGGCGGCCCTCCGCCTCTTGAAGCAGGAGGACCGGCCCACGGCCGTATTCTGCTACAACGACCGCATGGCCATGGGCGCGTACCGGGCCGCCGGGGAACTTGGTCTTAGCATTCCGGACGACATTTCTTTCGTCGGTTTCGACAACCAACAACTCATCGCGGAAAACCTCTACCCCGCACTGACAACGGTCGCCCTGCCCCACTACGAAATGGGCGCGTGGGCAACCGACAACCTGATCGACGCCATTGAGGGAAAAACTGACCTGCGGCTGTTCGCCGCTCATCCGACTGTCTTGCCCTGTCCCATGGTTTTGCGCGATTCCGTCGCCTCCCCCGAACATAAGGGCGCCTCGACCAGAGCAGCACCGGACTCACCTCCACGCGCCAACACCTGACCTCGAGCGCGTCCACTAGAGGACGCGCCCAACCTTCTAAGGACCTCGAATGCACAGCTCCCCAGTTCCCCCCTGCCCTGAAACAGATGTCGTCGTCGTCGGCGAGGCGATAATCGACATCATTGATACCGCGGGAGGGCCCGTCGAATTCCCAGGCGGATCAGGGATGAACGTCGCGTACGGACTCGGCCGCCTGGGCGTCAGCACCGCATTTCTCACCGCACTGGGCAGCGATGAACGCAGCAGGAGCATCCAACGACACCTGGACACCGCGGGAGTACGCCTGCTTCCGGGAGCCGAACACCTCAACCGCACATCCACGGCCAGGGCGCTGCTGGACAGCAACGGTTCCGCAGAATACGAATTCGACTTCGAATGGAACCTCCCCCAAATCAGCCCCACTTTCCTCCCGAAGGTGCTGCACACGGGCTCACTGGCCGCCTTCATGGAGCCCGGAGCAACCCGGGTCCGATCCTTGCTGGAGCTCTTCTCCCGCCGCTGCTTGATCACGTACGACCCCAACATCCGCCCCACACTGCTCCACAGCCACGCTGAAGCGCTCAGGACCTTCGAACACACAGTTGCCCTCGCTACCGTGGTGAAGCTCAGTGCGGAGGATGCCCAGTGGCTCTACCCGCGCACGCCTCCTCACGGCGTCGCGCGGCGGCTGCTCGATCTCGGGACAGAACTGGCAATCATCACGGATGGCGCATCCGGGTCCTATCTGCGGTCCAACGCCGCCGAGATCGAAGTGCCGGCACCGCCAGTGGTCGTCAAAGATACTGTCGGCGCGGGCGACTCCTACATGTCCTCGCTTATCGCTGGCCTCATCGAGGACCCGGAGGACGATTTCGGCTACGGCAAGCTCACGCGCGTCGGAACAGCCGCCTCGCTCGCTGCGGCCATAACGGTCGGACGGCACGGGGCGAACCCGCCGACACGGGCAGAACTGATCCGCTCGCAGGAACTGGCCCGGACGTCCCGAAGGAACTCCGATGACTGAAACAACAATGCACCCTGCCGCCCCCGCCGAAGACACCGCCCCCGACTTCCGGCCGGTACTTCACTACACAGCCAAGAACACCTGGCTGAACGACCCCAACGGACTCGTGTGGCACCAGGGCGTCTACCATCTCTTCTACCAAAACAACCCCTTCGACAACGTCTGGGGCAACATGTCCTGGGGGCACGCCACCTCAACCGACCTTCTGCACTGGACCGAACACCCGGTTGCCATCGCCTGCGACGAGGAAGAAGACGTCTTTTCCGGCAGCATCGTGGTGGACCACGGCAATACGTCGGGATTCGGCACAGTGGAAGACCCGGCCCTGGTGGCCATCTACACGAGCGCCTTCAAGGAAGGCTCGGTGCACCAAGGGACACAAGCCCAGTCTCTCGCGTTCTCCACGGACGCCGGAATGACGTGGAACAAGTACGCAGGCAATCCGGTGCTTGGCCGCGACTCGGCCCATTTCCGGGATCCCAAAGTATTCCGCTACGAGGGAGCTGCCGGTTCCTGCTGGGTCATGGTGGCGGTGGAGGCCCGGCGCCAGCAGGTTGTGCTGTACCGCTCGGCCGACCTCAAGGATTGGGAACACCTGAGCACCTTCGGCCCTGCAAACGCCACAGGAGGCGAATGGGAGTGCCCCGACCTGTTCCCGCTCCCCGTCGACGGAGACCCGGACAACGTCAAGTGGGTCCTCGTAGTCAATGTCAATCCGGGTGCCGTGGCCGGCGGCTCGGGAGGGCAGTACTTCGTCGGCGACTTCGACGGGGTGAAGTTCACTGCCGACCCTGATTCACTCGTTCCAGCCGATGCCGACGGGACCACGGATCTCAGCCGCTGTCTGTGGCTCGACTGGGGACGTGACTACTACGCCGCCGTCTCCTTCAGCAATGCCCCGGAGAACCGCCGCATCATGATCGGCTGGATGAACAACTGGGACTACGCCAACTTCTTGCCCACGTCTCCATGGCGTTCCGGGATGTCGCTTGCCCGCGAGATCGAGCTCGCGACGGTGGACGGTTTGCCCCGCCTGGTGCAGCGCCCGGTACTGCCATTGGCCAGCGGCGAGCCGGCCTGCGCCATCCAGGACGTGGAACTTCACGACTCCGTGCTGCAACTGCCCGACGCAATGCCCGGATCAGCCCAGCTGATCGACGCCGAGATCCTGCCCGGCACGGCCCGGACCGTTGTTTTCCGGCTTCTCGGCGCATCCGGCGGGAGCGCCGCAACGGTTCTCAGCCTCGATGCCGTGACGGGCCTGCTCACCCTGGATCGCCGCAACTCCGGAAACACCGCCTTCCACGGAAAGTTCGCGTCTGCCGAGTCGGCACCGGTGAAGCTCGAAGCCGGCGTGCTAAGGCTCCGCGTAATCGTCGACCAGTGCTCGGTGGAGGTCTTTGCCCAAGGCGGCAGGGTCGTCCTGAGCGATCTGGTCTTCCCGATGTCCGGAAGCCTGGGCACCGAAGTGTGCGTGGAGGGCGGCGCGGCCTTTGTTCGGAAACTGGCCGTCACGGGCTTGTCCTGAACGCGATGACGCCGGATAGCCCGTCGGGCAGGTGAGGGCCTCTGTTCAACAACCCGAGGCGGGAACAGAATGAATCAACCAAACATTGGTGGTGATGAACCGTGGCGCTGGCCATCGTGGTTGTTTGCACTCTATTCCTGCTGGTTGCCGTCATCATGGTCATCGTATGGGGCGGGCACCTCGTCCGGAGGCCCGCCGACCCTGGCGCCCCGGTTTCCCCCTTGCGGCTCTACCTCTGGTGGGCCAACGTGGCAACGGCGGCCGCCCTCGCATCCGGGATCATGGTCGCGTGGGCCGGCGGCAGGCTGGCGATGCGCATACTGGCCGCCACCTCGCCGGCGTCGGCCCAGGGTCGACTGACCGAGGCCCAGGCCAACGTGGGATTTCCCACCATTGAGGGCAGCATTGCCCTGCTGTTCTTTGGCGGACTTCCGGCAGGTTTCGCCGCCGCGTTCATCTACCTGTTCATCCGCCGCTGGCTCCCCGCCGGCCGCTGGGCAGGCCCCGCGCTGGGGGTGCTGCTCCTCCTGGTCTTCGGCGCCTCCGTGGACCCGCTTCGGGCTGAGAACATCGACTTCGCGATTGTGGGGCCCGGCTGGCTTTCCGTGATCCTCTTTTCCGCGCTGGCCGTCCTGCACGGCGCTGTGGTGGCCGCCGTGGCCGGCGCGTTCAGCCAGCGTCTTCCCCTTCCGACCGGCCGGGACTGGAAGTACTACCTCCCGCTCGTCGGAGCCATCCTCTTCCCGCCCGCCGGCATCCTGCTCGGCATCGGTGCGCTGGTTGTCATGCTGTGCTTGTGGCTCGCGCATTTTGGCCGCGCCGGGCGGGAACCTCTGCAAACGGGTCCGGATAAAGTCCGGTCCGCGCGTGCCCTGCGGCGGGCAACAGCGCCGTCCTGGGGCGGCCGCGCGGCTCTGGGCCTGGCGGCGGTGGTTGCCTTGCCTCCCTTCGTCAGCGCAGTGACGTCGATTATTTCGCGCTGATCCGTCCAGCCCCTGTGGCTGCGCCGCCGGCTGCGCCGTTGATTGTGTCGGTGAGCGCAGCCAGCACCTCGTCCTGCGCCCCGCCGGCGTCGATGCGGACGAATCCGGCGAACTCAGGAAGGGCGCGGTACGCCTCGCCGAGGGCCGTCAGTTCCTCGAGTGTTTCGGTGTCCGTTCCCCGCAGGAGGATGCGTTTTAGGGCCTGCTCCGAACTAACGTCGAAGTGGATCACCAGGTCCGGTGCGGGAAGGCGGCGCAGCAGCCAGCGGAGCAACCGGCCGGGCGGGAGGCCCCGGACGCTGCGCAGGGCAAGCTGGCAGTACAGGTGACGGTCCATGACCACCAGGCCTGAAAAGTTGCGCGCGCGGGCGTGGGACACCAGAACGTTGACCGTCCGGATCCCGGTCTCCAGTGCATCCGCCACGCGGCGGTTGAGGTGAATTCCGGAGCGCTCCGACCACTGCGTCATGTTGCGGCGGCCGGCATGGTTGCGCAGCAACACGGCTTTGCCGCCGGCCAGGCGGGCGGCTTCCACGGCTGCGCGTGCGGCGGTGGTCTTTCCGGCACCGTCAATTCCGGTGAGGACGATTAACAGGGGGTGGCTCATTTCCTTGGGGCGGATAGTTGGTGCAGCGAAGGGGGCCGGCAGTTGATCGTTTAACGCCAGGCCGGCGCTGTTCGTCCCCCGCGGAACTTGTTTTCTGTTCGCCGTCCCGATTTCACGCGCCGTTAATGACGGGGTTCTAGCGTGGTTCTTCAGGCACCATCCGCTAGAAGGGATCCATCATGGCCGATATAGCTGCTGTGCTGGGACGGCTCTCCCCGGAAGAGCTCGACGAGCTCCGGGAGATTGGTCCCCAGGGCCACCTCACCAGGCGCCTTCTCGATGCCCTGGACAGGGCCGCCGGCGGGTCGGGGGCGGGCCGCGGCTATTACGTGCCCACGGGAAGCGTGAGTGCAACGGGCGGACCGCATCTCGTGCTGCGCAGCGATGTCTCCGCATGGCTGTTCGGTGCAGGTCCGCAGATTCCGCACGGGCACCAGGCCGCAGACCCGGCCGGTGAACCCTTGCGGCAGGAAACTGACTGGTCGGAACTGCGTCCCGGCGACAAGGTGGCGATTGTGCGGGGCAACCGCGTCACGGCGTCGGGAATTGTTGACGCCATGACCGAAGATGCCTCCACGGTGTGGGTCCTTTTCGAAGGCGTGGCGCCCCGGCGAATGTTCCACCGAGGCGATCCGGACGACCTTCGTCCCGTACATTAAGCCGTCAGGGCCTTACTCGGCCTTGGCACGGGCTTTCTTGGCGTCCTTCTTGGCGGCCTCGTCCTTGACGCGCTGTGCTTCGGCGCGGACTGCAGCGTGCGTGGAGCGTTCGGCCACCAGCCAAGCCGGGGGAGCCTGCAGCAGCGCGGTGATCTCCGCCGAGGTCAGTGCTTCCTCGACGCCGCCGCGGGCCAGGCCGCTAATGGAAACGTTCAGTTTCTGCGCCACCACCGGGCGGGGGTGCGGGCCGTTGCGGCGGAGCTCGGCCAGCCACTCCGGCGGGTTGGCCTGGAGCTCGGCGAAATCGGCGCGGGTGATAACCGAATCCTGGAACTCCTGGGGTGTTGCGGGCAGGTAGATGCCAAGCTTCTTGGCAACGGTGGCCGGCTTCATGGACTGGGAGTTTGCAGAGGTCATACTTCAAGGGTATCCGGCGGACCGCCTACAAGGCACCAGAGCAGCACCAAACAGCACCAGCAGGGCTCTCCCGCAGCTCTGGCGGTACTGTGAACGTGTGTCCGCTGAAGAAGAATCCCCGCAAGCATCCGCACCCGCTGAACCGGAAGGGCGCGTGCTGCGCTTCGCCTACGTTGCCGGAGTAACGCCGGGGAAGTGGATCAGGCGCTGGGAAGAGCGGATGCCGGATGTTCCGTTGCAGTCCTTTATGTCCGACGACGGCGCCCAGCTTTTGGTCCTCCGTGACGGTTCCGCCGACCTCAGTTTCGTCCGCCTGCCGGTGGAGCGTGAGGGCCTGAACGTGATTCCCCTGTATGAGGAGCAGCCGGTGGTGGTTGCTCCCAAGGGACATGAGATTTCGGTGTTCGAAGAGGTGGCGCTGGCGGACCTTGCCGCAGAGACCTTTCTGGATGTGGCGGAGCTCGGCGGCCCGGAAGCTGCTTTGCAGGTGGTTGCCTCGGGTGCCGGGCTCGTGATCCTGCCGATGTCCGTCGCCCGCCACTTCAACGTCAAGGACACGGTGGCGCGGAAGCTCACCGGCGCACCCACCACACAGATCGCCCTTGCCTGGCCCAATGAGGCCACGCGTGAAGCGACGCGTGGGGCCGGGGATGAGGCGGCGGACCAGGCAATGGATGAAGTGATCGAGGAGTTCATCGGGATTGTCCGCGGACGGACCGCCCAGAGCTCCCGCCAGCCGTCGGCGAAGGTGGAGCCGCCCAAGAAGGAACCGAAACCGGACCGGCGGGGAACCGGCGTCAAAAAACCCAAGGTGGCCCAGCGATACGCTCCCAATCCGGACAAGGGCCGCGGCAAGGGATCGCGCAAGAAGGGCAAGCGCTAGGGCTTAGGCGGTGCAGGCATCCTTGAGCGCGGTGACGGACTCGGCGGGAACCTGATCGCCCGCCTCGGCGATCTGGCGTAGCGGAGTGGTGATCTCGGCCGGCACGCCGGCGGTGTCGGCCCCGGCCACGAGGCCGCCCAGCAGTTCCTTGTCCTTGACGCTGACAAGCCCGTCCTCCACGAGCGCGCACACCTGTCCCTTGACCTGGTCGGCGGCTGCTGTGGCAACTTGGGAGGCGCCGTCGCTCACGGCCTTTTCGGCTGCGTCCTGGACCTGCCCGCAGCCGGTCAGTACAACGATGAGGGCAGCAGCGGACAGGGCGGCGAGGCGGGATTTCATGGTTCCAGCGTAGCAAGCGGTGCCTCGGCCACCGACGGATCCCTCCCGTCAGCGGCACGAATGACCCATATGACGTGACTCTGTTGCGTGTCGTCCCGGCAACAGATAATGTGTGAGCCGTGTCACCGACAAGTGATACACGCTTTTGATCTGCGGCGGGAGAGTCCTGCCGGTACGTTCAGCAGGCGCCGTAGGAGCAAATCCTCCCCAGGAATCTCTCAGGCCCACGTACCGCCGCGGCGAGGCAACTCTGGAAAGTAGTCCGGTCCCCGGGCTCACCGACGGTGCAAGCGGCACGCTGTAACAGCAGGGTCCGCGGAAACTCTCAGGTCAAATACAGAGCGGGGAGGAACCCGAATCAACGTGGCGCCCTGCGCCACCTGAATTATGGAGTTCCTCTCGTGACGATTCAGCCGTCCTCTTCCACCTTTGCAGGCCGCCGCATCTGCGTGTCCTGCCGCCCCAGTGCGCGTCCCCAGTCCGCCCCGCAGCGCCTGGGCAGCTAAGGAACCCGGCCATGGCTGTTGGTGTCTTTGATCTTTTTTCCATCGGGATTGGGCCTTCGAGTTCGCATACGGTGGGTCCGATGCGGGCTGCGGCGGTGTTCGCCGGGGAGCTGAAGGCTTCCGGTGCCCTGGAGAGGGTGGCCGGGCTGCGGGTGGATTTGTATGGTTCGCTCGCCGCGACGGGGCACGGTCACGGGACGATGACGGCGATCCTGCTGGGGCTGGAGGGGTTCCATCCGGAGAAGATCCTCCCGGCCGAGGTGGAGGAGCGGCTGGCGGCGATCGCGGAGTCCGGGATGCTGCGGCTGGCCGGTGCTGTTGATGGTGCCGGGGTGGTCCTGCCGTACGGGGTGAAGGATATGGTGTTGCGGCCGTTGACCATCCTGCCGCGGCACACGAACGGGATGACTTTCACTGTCACGGATGCTGGCGGGGAGGTGCTGCATGCGGCGACGTTCTTCTCGGTGGGCGGGGGGTTTATTGTCCGTGAGGGCGAGGAGGACGCGGCGCAGCAGGAGTTGGAGGAGTCGAAGAAGGAGTTGCCGCTGCCGTTCCGGACTGCGGCGGAGCTGCTGGGCCGGTGCCAGTCCAAGGGCCTGTCCATTGGGGAGATCATGTTCGTCAACGAACGCGCCTCCCGGTCCGAGGCGGAGATCCGGGAGGGGTTGCTGCACATTTACTCGGTGATGGAGGAGTGCGTGGCGGTGTCCCTGAAGCGTGAGGGGCTGCTGCCCGGCGGGCTGAAGGTCCGCCGTCGTGCGCCGGACTGGCACGAGCGTTTGCTGAAGGAGAACCGGGGCCAGGACCCGGAGTACCGGGATCCGAAGTACTGGCAGGAGTGGGTGAACCTGATCGCGTTGGCGGTGAACGAGGAGAACGCGTCCGGCGGCAGGGTGGTCACGGCGCCGACGAACGGGGCGGCCGGGATCATCCCGGCGGTGTTGTATTACGCGTTGCATTTCGCGCCGGGCATGGACCGGGCCAGCCGGGAGGACCGGGATGATGTGGTGGTGAAGTTCCTGCTCGCTGCCGGTGCGGTCGGGGTGCTCTATAAGGAACAGGCGTCCATTTCGGGGGCGGAGGTGGGCTGCCAGGGTGAGGTGGGTTCGGCGTCGTCGATGGCCGCTGCGGGCCTGGCCGAGGTGATGGGCGGGACGCCGCAGCAGGTGGAGAACGCGGCGGAGATCGCGATGGAGCACAACCTGGGGCTGACGTGTGATCCGATCGGCGGGCTGGTGCAGATCCCCTGTATCGAGCGGAACGCGATCGCGGCGGCGAAGGCCATCAATGCCGCGAAGATGGCGCTCTGGGGCGACGGCACGCACCGGGTGTCCCTGGACGAGGTGATCGTGACCATGCGCGAGACCGGCAGGGACATGTCCTCCAAGTACAAGGAAACCGCCATGGGCGGCCTCGCCGTCAACGTCGTCGAATGCTGACTCCCTAGCCCGACCGGGACGGCTCCAGCAACCCCTCCCGCACCAAAATTTTGCCGGACTACCGGCGCACGCACAAAGGAAAGAGAACCATGACACTGGCACCAGAAGGCCGGAAGATGCTGCGTATTGAGCAGCGCAATGCGGCTACTCCGGTGGAGCGTAAGCCGGAGTGGATCAAGGCCAAGGTCCAGATGGGCCCGGAGTTCGTCCAGCTCAAGAACCTGGTGAAGAAGGAAGGCCTGCACACCGTCTGTGAAGAGGCCGGCTGCCCGAACATCTTCGAATGCTGGGAAGACAAGGAAGCCACTTTCCTGATCGGCGGCTCCGAATGCACCCGGCGCTGCGATTTCTGCCAGATCGATACCGGCAAGCCTTCACCGGTGGACATGTTTGAGCCCACCAAGGTGGCCCGCTCGGTCCAGGCCATGCAGCTGCGCTACGCCACCGTGACCGGCGTGGCCCGGGACGACCTCGCCGACGAGGGCGTCTGGCTCTACGCCGAGACCGTCCGCAAGATCCACGAACTGAACCCGGGCACCGGCGTCGAACTCCTGATCCCGGACTTCTCCGGCAAACCCGAACACATCGCCGCGATCTGCGACTCCAAGCCCGAGGTCTTCGCGCACAACGTCGAGACCGTCCCGCGGATCTTCAAGCGCATCCGCCCCGCGTTCCGCTACGACCGGTCGCTGGACGTCATCACGCAGGGCCGGAACCTGGGAATGGTCACCAAATCCAACCTGATCCTGGGCATGGGAGAAACCCGGGAGGAAATCTCCGAGGCCCTGCGCGACCTGCACGAGGCCGGCTGCGACCTGATCACGATCACCCAGTACCTGCGCCCGTCCGAACGCCACCTGCCGGTGGACCGCTGGGTCAAGCCGCAGGAATTCGTCGACCTCGCCACGGAGGCCGAAGAGATCGGTTTCCTCGGCGTGATGTCCGGACCGCTGGTGCGCTCCTCCTACCGTGCCGGCCGGCTCTGGGCCACCGCGATGCGCAAGAAGGGCTGGGACATCCCGGCCGAACTCGCGCACATCGAGTCCTCCGGCAGCACCCGCCAGGAAGCCAGCTCGCTCATCGCAGCACACTCCTGAGAACCATTTGACCGCCAGAGAGGACCAATGATGTTCCCCACCAGGATCGAAATCATCCCTTCAGAGGGAATCGTTGAGCAGGTCAAGGCGCACGTGCCTTTGACCACGACGCTCACCGTGACGTGCCTGCCCCACCACGGCATTGAGCGGACCATGCGTGCCGCCGTGCAGCTGGGCGTGCTCGGTTATTCTGTCATTCCGCATCTCGCGGCGCGGAGCGTGCCCGGCCGGTCCGAACTCACCGGAATCCTGCGTGACTGCGATGTCTCCGGCATCAACGAAGTGTTTGTGATCGGCGGAGACCGGAAGCAGCCCGCAGGCCCGTACGCGTCCTCCCTTCCCCTGCTGGAAGACATCGCGCAGTACACCGGCGGCAGGATGCGGGCAGGAGTTGCCGGTTACCCGGAAGGCCACCCCTCGGTGGGGCCGGTGGACCTGCTGGACGCCCTGCTGGCCAAGCAGCACCTCGCATCGAACGTTGTCACGCAAATGTGCTTCTCTGCGCCGAAAATCCTTGACTTCGCGGCACTCCTGCGCCGCGAAGGGGTGCAGCTGCCCGTCTGGGCCGGCGTGGCCGGGACCGTCCCGCGGACCAAGCTGGTCTCGCTGGCGACGCAGATCGGCGTCGGAAGTTCCCTCAAGTTCCTCAGCCGCAAGGGGCCGCTGGCGCGCAAGCTCCTGAGCGGCGACCGCTACTCGCCGGAGAGCCTGGTGGCCGGGCTGGAAAGCGCGGCGGGGATCATTGCCGGCATCCACCTCTACAGCTTCAACAACCTTGACCCGGCCCCCGGCGGACCGGATCAGGCGACCGCCTCCGCAGCACTCCAGTCCGCTTTGATCCGAGGTGCAGCGCGGAAACCGGACGGTCATTCTGCGGTACGGCCGCTTTCCCCGCCGCCCGTGACGTCGGACTCGTCGGCTGTTTCGGGGGAATAACAGGGGCCCCGATGCGACTTGTAATCTTCGGGGCGCCGATCACCGGTTGCCTCTTGAGAGGACCTCTTTTGCCTATTGCCTTCATCCCGTTCACCGTCCGTGCCACTGTCCGCGAGGACCACAAGCGCTCTTTCCGCACGGATATTGAGCGACTTACCTCCAGCCATCGTGGTTGGGCACCGCTCGACGTGGTTAAGTCCACGGATACGCAGGCCCTCCTGCGGGGGGCGGTGGCGAATAGCGTTCACACCGCCACCGATTCGAGCCTGGCCCGTTACCTCCAGGACCGCCTTGTGGCCGACAGCGGCATTCACCTGGATCTCGCCGTCAGCATCGAGCGGTAGCAGGCGACTAAGCCCCGGACCATTGGGTCCGGGGCTTTTTTGGTGCCAAGAATTGAACAACCGGAAGATGGTGTAAGTTGCTTCCGGCTGATCAAAACACACCGGAAGGGAGAACCCTCGAGTCCATGCTCCGCCTGAAACGCCTAGCCGTCTTCTGCCTTGTCGCGACCTGCGTCATCACCGGGCTCCTGTTCTGGGTGCTCGGTCCGTCCGGCGCGGCTGGGTCCTGGAGCCAGTCGGCACCGCCGCAATCTGGCGCGAAACTTGCGACGCTGCAGGGCTTCAGCGCCCGCGCCGTGGATATTACTGACAGCACGATGGACGCGGAATGGCTCGGGCAGACCGCGACGCAGACAGGCATACCGGCCCGGGCACTCCAGGCCTATGCAGCTGCGGCGGAGCTCGCCAACGCGGCCACGCCTGTGTGCCGGATCGGATGGAATACGGTGGCTGCCATCGGTTTCGTTGAGTCCGCGCACGGGAGCCACGGAGGCGGCAGCCTGTCGAGCGCCGGGCAGGTCAGCGGACCAATTATCGGGCCCAGCCTCGACGGCGACAGTTTCGCCGCGATCCCGGACACGGACGACGGCGTGCTCGACGGCGATGCCCTCTGGGACCGCGCTGTCGGACCCATGCAGTTCATCCCCTCCACCTGGGAACAGGCCGGGCGGGACGGGAACGGCGACGGTGTCGCCGACCCGTTGAACATCGACGACGCCGCACTCAGTGCCGCTACGTACCTGTGTGAAGGCGGCCGTGACCTCACCACCGCCCGGGGCTGGACCGCTGCCGTGCTCTCCTACAATCAATCCGAATCCTACGTCCGCCAGGTGCGCGGCCAGGCAAACGCATACGCGGAACAGTCGAGGCCTGCCGGGTAGGTCCGGAATAGTGTCCGGAAAGTATCCGTTGAGGCGTTCATGAAGGCAATTACTTACAGCGAATACGGAAGTCCGGACGTCCTTGAGCTGACGGAGCAGCCGCTACCCAAGGTCGGGCCGGGGATGGTCCTGGTCAAGGTCAAGGCGGCAGCGGTAAATCCCGTCGACTGGAAGATCATGGCCGGCTACTTGGACCCGGCCATGGACCTGCAATTCCCGGCCATTCCCGGATGGGACGTGGCTGGGGTGGTCGAGTCGGCCGGCATTGACGCCCCGCATTTCAGGCCAGGCGATGAAGTCATTTCCTATGGCCGCAAGGACTATGTCCACGGCGGTAGTTTCGCAGAATACATCGCGTTGCCGGAACGGCTCCTGGCCCGCAAGCCCGCATCCCTGACATGGAACGAGGCCGCAGGACTTCCGTTGGCCGGCCTGACGGCATATCAGGTCCTGAACCGCCTGGACCTCAAGGCGGGGGAGACCGTGTTGATCCATGGCGGCGCGGGCGGCGTCGGGTCCTTGGGTATCCAGATTGCCGCGGCGCTCGGCGCCAAGGTGATTGCAACCGCATCAGAAAAGAATCATGACTTCATCCGGTCGCTCGGTGCCGAGCCCGTCCAATACGGCGAAGGACTCGTAGACAGGGTCCGAGCCTTGTGCCCCGAGGGCGTAGACGTCGTCGCGGACTTCGTGGGCGGCAACCTGGAATCCACGCTGGCTGTCCTGGCTGATGGAGGCAGGCATGCCTCCATCGCGGACAGCGAGGTCGAGCAGCATGGCGGTACCTGGATGTGGGTCAACCCCGTAGGCGCCGAGCTGCAGGAACTCGCCGACCTGGTCGATGAGCGCAAGCTCCGGGTCGAGGTGGCACAAACCTTCCCGTTGGCGCAGTCGGCAGATGCCTTCCGCCTCAACATGGAGGGGCACACCCGCGGCAAGATTGTGATTACGGTCGACGACGCCGCATGATGCGGAGGGGCGGTCGAATTCCGGCCGCCCTTTCTTCGTTGGGCCTTAGGCTGGGACGCAGCGGGTAAATGACCGGAAGGATGGAATGTCCGAGACGACAGTTGCCGAGTTGAAAGCCGAACTGGCCGAACTCGAAGACCCGAGGATGCGCTCAGTCAACGAGAAGCACGGCGATGATCACGGCGTGAACCTCTCCAGGCTGCGCGCCATCGCCAAGCGGCTGAAGCCCCAGCAGGCCCTTGCACGCGAGCTGTGGGCGACGGAAGACACCGCGGCCCGGCTGCTCGGGTTGTTGATCTGCCGGCCCAAGGAGTTCGAACGCGGGGAACTGGATGCCATGCTGCGTCAGTCGCGGGCACCCAAGGTACAGGACTGGCTGGTGAACTACGTGGTCAAGCGGAGCCCGCATGCCGAAGGGCTGCGCGTGGCCTGGACTGCGGATCCCGATCCGGTGGTCGCCAGCGCCGGCTGGGCGCTGACCAGCGAGCGGGCCGCGAAGAATCCTGAGGGACTCGACCTGTCAGGGCTCCTCGACACCATCGAGACGGAGATAAAGGATGCCCCTGACCGCCTGCAGTGGGCAATGAACACCTGCCTTGCGCAGATTGGGATCCACCATGCCGGGCACCGTGCCCGGGCGATCGATATCGGTGAACGGCTCGAGGTGCTCAAGGACTACCCCACGCCGCCGAACTGCACCTCGCCCTTCGCCCCGATCTGGATCAACGAGATCGTGCGCCGGCAGAGCGCGGGCTGATTCCCGGAAGGACTCCGGTCGAACCAGCTTTCCGTCTGAGCCCGCGGTGCGGGGACCCTAGGTGAGGCTCTCCCCGGTGAGTCGGGCGAGGAGGTTGAGAAGCTCAGCCTGAAACCGTTGATCGTTGGCGGAGGGGTGTGCCTTTTCCCTGTGCTGATGGTGCCAGTAGCCGCCGCTCGTGACTGCCTCCGGGTCGTCGCTGGTGGCAAGCCATTCCTGGGTGAGGTGACCGAGCCGCAGGTCGTCCGGAGCGCCGGCGCCGCCCATTCTGGTGGGGACCCAGCCGGGGTCCACTGAGTTGCTCAGAACGTCCGGCCACAGCCGGGCAATGGCTGCGGCAAGGGTGGTGATGTAGAGCTTGCTGTCGGAATAGGAGACGCTTTGGAGATGCGCACCCTGACCGATGGCGGCAAGGGAGGCGCGGCCGCCGCGATGCATGCCGCTGCTGAGGTAGATCAGCCGGCGAGGGCGATGGATGAGGGCGGTCAGAAGACATGGGGCGACGACATTGACCTGGAAGATGTGCGGGCCGTGGAGCACGCCCGCGTTATGAATCACCGCGTCCACCGGCCCGCTCCGGTTCACTTGGCGGGCGAGGTCGCGTGTTTGCTCGATGTCTGACAGATCGCCGACTACGCCGACGGCGCCGAGGGCGAGGAGATCCCGTATCACGGCCAGCCGTTGGACGTTCCGTGCGTGCACGATGACGTGGTGGCCCTTGTCGAGGAGGGACTGCGCGGCAGACCGTCCAAGTCCGTCGGTTGAGCCAGTGATAAAGATGCGTGCCATCGCCCCTCCTGCGTCGGATAGATGGTCTCCAACGATAATGCCAACGGGTCAAGGCACAATGGAAGGCATGACCCTTACGACGTTCGCCCTTGTCCGCCATGGCCAGACTGACTGGAATGCGCAGCGCAGGCTGCAGGGATCCACGGACATTCCGCTCAACGACGTCGGCCGCGGACAGGCACGCGACGCCGCCGCCGTCCTGTCCGGCCACGAGTGGGACGCGATCGTATCCTCGCCGCTGAGCCGTGCCGCGGAAACCGCCAGCCTGATTGCCGACGGGCTGGGCCTCAGCGTGGCCCGGCACGTGCCGGAACTCACCGAGCGCAGCTTCGGGCAGGCGGAGGGCCTGCAGGCCGGTCCCGAACTTGAAGCCCTGCGCATCCCCGGCGGTTTCCGCGGCGCGGAAAGCGAAGACCAGGCAGCCTCCCGCGGGTTGGCCGCGCTGGAAGCACTGGCCGAAGAGTTTCGCGGACGCCGCGTCCTGGTGGTCGCCCACGGCACGCTCATCCGCGTGAGCCTTAGCCGTGCCATCGGCCGCACGCTGCAAAGCGTCGACAACGCCGTGCTCAACCTCGCCCATCACCACGCCGTTGACGGCTGGCAGCTGGAATACTTCAACGGCGAACGCTTCGCAGCTTCCGTCCAGGCCTGAGCCCGGACTAAGGCTGGTAGTAGTTTTCCGTCGGAGTGAATCCCACCCGGTCCACTTTCCGGTGGTAGTGAACTCCTACCATGCCGCCCAGGACGGAGCCCAGCAGGGCTAACGCGGCGACGGCGATGGCCGCGACAATGCTGCCCGTGCCCAGCGGGCCCTCGTTCACGGGCAGGCGAAGCAATTCGTTGAGCGTGTTCCGGACATTCAACTGGCCCCCGCCGACAATGCCACTCACCATGGCGACGACGGCTGCTGCCGCAGCCACAATGACCGCCCACAGCCACACCATCAGTCCCTGGCCGACGCCGTTGAACCGCGCCATCCGTCCCGCGACATAGCCACCCGAAAAGTAGGCGAGGAGAGGGATCAGGAGTAGCAGGGCAGCGCCGGTGACGCCCCCGGGCCAGGACCAAGCCTGACCGTAACCTGCGGCCGTATCCGCGGCGGTCAGCAGGCCTGTCCGGGTGGCCGCCATGGCCAAGGCCGCCAGCAGGACGGTCATTGCGGTTGCAGTCAGCCAGCCGAAGAAGGCCGCGCCGATCTTGATGCCGCCGAACCGTTCCTCTTGCCGGGCAACCACCGTTTCCCGGATGATAGCCGCCGGAACTTCGGGGAGGGGAGCTTCTTCCGGGGCAGCGGTATCGTCGAAGTAGCCCGCGTCCTCACCGTCGGGGACAACCTCGTCAGGTTGATCATCGCGGCCATATCCGCCATCAGGATCCCTTGCGCCACCCATCACGCGTCCCCGCTTTCAATGACCTAACGGTGGGTATGCCTTAACGTAATCCCACTCCGGCGCGACCCACGAGAGGCTTTGGGCCCTGCCTGGCTTGGGTGCAGAACAGGGACGCCCACCGGCAGGGCGGCAAGCTTCACGCGGCCTGGCGGTCACCATCCGTAAGGGACGGTGGCGGAGGGCTTGCCGACGCCCTGGTCCTGGCCGGGAGGCGGCTGCCCTGGGCGACCTTGCTGTCGCCGTGAAGGCGGACTCCGTGACCTATAATGGCGCCCGCTCCGATCTTGGAGTGGCTGCCGATCCGGGCCCGGTGCCCGATCACCGCTCCCTGCCCCACGTACACAGCATCACCGATCACCACCCGGTGGCCGACCCGCGCACGCCGGTCGATCCAGCTGCCGCCGCCCACCCGGCACCCGGGCCCCACCTGGGCGCCTGCTTCCACGTAGGCGGTTGGACTGATGAAGGATGACTCGTCCACCTCGGCCCCACGGCCGATCAGGCCGCCGCCGTTGGGGTGCCGGTGGTAGCTGATGACCTTCCCGGCGTCGTCCTCGACTGTTTCGATTTTCCTGCTCATTACCTTCCCGTCAGTCCGCTGTCACCGATAACAACGGACATTCTTTTTAACACCCGGCGAGCAGCAGGCATTCCTTTCACAAACACGGCATTCCGCCCGATTTTCGGAACATGTGGACCGGTTCCGTGGTTAATCAGAGAAAGGGCGCAGGCTTCCCACAAGGAGGTGTGTGGTGACAACGAATGACAAGGACCTGTCAGGCCGCCAGCCCCAAGGTGGTGTGCGCAGCACGGGATATCCGGCTGCCGCAGACGGGCATCCGTGGCGCCGGTACGTGGCACTGGGGGACTCCTTCACCGAAGGAGTGGGGGATCCGGACCCCCGCTGTCCCGGCGGCGTCCGCGGCTGGGCCGACCGGGTGGCAGAGGAGCTGAGCGCAGGGCATACGGACTTCGCGTATGCCAACCTGGCCGTGCGCGGCCTGCTGCTGGAGCAGATCCTGGCCCGCCAGGCCGGCCCCGCGCTGGTCCTGCAGCCGGATCTGATCACGCTTTCGGCCGGAGGCAACGACATGGTCTTTCACGGCAGCGATCCGGACAAGCTCGCGGACAAGCTCGACGACGGCGTGGCGCTGCTGAGTTCTTCCGGTGCCACCCTGGTGCTCTTCACCGGGCCTGATTGGGGGTCAACGCCGGTGCTCGGCCGCAACCGGAGCAAGGTTGCGGTGTTCAATGAAAACGTCCGGGAGATCGCCTCCCGGCATCACGCCGTGATCGCCGATCTCTGGGGCCTGCGGGAGCTCCGGGACCCGCGGATGTGGGACCGGGACAGGCTGCACTTGTCACCGCTGGGTCACTATGCCGTGGCGAGGAGGGTGCTCGATGCGCTCGGGGTGCGGCACCCGCTGCAGCCTCTGCAGGCGGGGGACCTGCCGCAGGGCGACTGGCGCCGCGCCAGGGCCGAGGACCTTGTGTGGGCCCGCAGGTACCTGCTGCCTTGGGCGTGGCGACGGGTCCACAGGCCTGCTGTTGCCACGGAACCGACCGCGAAGCGGCCCGCTGCTGCTCCGGTCAACAGTTCCGGCCAACCAGCCGTCGCCATGGAGGGCCGG
Organism: Arthrobacter sp. PvP103; assembly: GCF_017833075.1. Lineage (NCBI taxonomy): Bacteria > Bacillati > Actinomycetota > Actinomycetes > Micrococcales > Micrococcaceae > Arthrobacter > Arthrobacter sp. PvP103. The sequence goes on from NZ_JAFIBQ010000001.1 coordinate 2,517,809, forward strand.
GCGTGAGCGGGGTACGGCGCACCCGTAGCTCAGCTGGGAGAGCAGGGGACTTTTAATCCTCGGGTCGTGGGTTCGAGCCCCACCGGGTGCACGTTGGAGTGTCGCCCCGTCAGCGTCGGTGCCCTGCAATAAACTCACCCAGTGGCAGATTCAAGCATCGATGGCAGTGCAAACATGGCGGTGATCCCGGTGCTGGAGGGTCAGACCTGCATTGGCGAGCTGCTGCCGGACGTCAAGGACATGGTGGGACTCAGCGCGGCCGAAGGGGCGCTGCCCGACTCCGACGGATCACTAGACGGCCAGCTGGCGCTCTTCTGACCGCCCGCACCGGTCACGGCTGCAGCGGGAGGAACAGTACGGTGTAAATCCCCAGCAGGGCGAGGACGACGACGCTCGCGGCCACTGCCGCCGTCGAACCTATATGCGGTGGCATGGTTTCCTGTCTGATACCCCGGACGGCCCAGTGGAACCGGCGTTTCTGGGTGAGGTTGATGGCCAGGGCGGTGACGACGGCGCCGCCGACGAGCGTCCCGACGAACCAGCCGTGGTGGGGCAGCCACCGCAGGAAAACGGCCGCAGCGATCACCATCGACAAGGTGGTGCGGCTCCAGGCAAGATCGGTGCGTTCCGGCTGGAGGCCGGAATCGCCGTGCCAGGCGGCACCGCTCCGGGTGGCCATGCTCAGGCCGGCCGGACGATCACGAACACCACCATGATGGCCGCCACTAGGGCTCCGCCGATTGCCAGCACCGGCGCCATGAGCGGCAGTGGCATAGGCGCTTTCCGCCGCATGGCGCGTTCCACGTTCACCCACCGGAAGAAGGAGCCGCCCCCGATCAGCAACGCCAGGACGAGCAGCAGGACCGAAATGGTCTTGCGCAGTTCGGGACCCAGGAGCTCGGCCATAAAAGCTTCGACCGCAACGCCGCCGGCGAGCAGTGCCAGCGACGTCCGGATCCACGCCAGGAACGTCCGCTCGTTCGCCAGGGTAAAGCGCGGATCGGGTTCGGTGCCGCCTCGGAGGATCCGGGACGTCAGTCGGCCCCTCGGATCAGGTGCTCCGGTGTTCGAATCTTCTGGCAATGTGAATCCCTCCGCGCGGCAGGTCGCAGCATGCTCCCTCTACTGCCCACCACGTTACCGGCCGCGGGTCAGGCTGCCCCCGACCAGTGGGGCACGGCCGGGGCACGGCGGGCCGCGGCGTGTTTGCGGAACCCGTCAACCGGGAACCGCCGGGTGTCGCAGGCCGCCGGGGCCGGGGCAGGCGTCGCAGCAGCCGGTGCCTCGGTGGGTGCCTGGACCGAATTGCCGGCAGGGCAGAGGTCGCTGATCAGTCCCATTCCCGCGCATTCGCGGACCGCCTCGATGGCCGCCACTGCCGACGGCTTGTCGCGGTACGCGCCTGACACAGCCAGTTCGGCTCCCTCCGGCGTCGTCAGCCGGAACCGGTATTGCAGCTCTGCATCAACGAAAACTTCGAACTTCCCGGCCATAACTAATCCTTCCGGTCTGCGGAGCCGGCCCGCCGGCAGCTTCGCCGCGAAACGGGCCGAACGCATCTCTGCGAACAACCTCCGCTGGTCTGGTCGAACGATCAATTGATCAGTTCATCAAGTGCTTCAAGTCTGTCGCGGCCCCTTGTAGGCTCACAAGACCGATCAAGTTAAGCCCACGTAAAATGCATGCAACGGATTGCCACTGCAGAGCCGTCGCGCATCCCGGCACAAACTGAGGAGCTCGTTATGACCACACTGTCGGATCGACCCAACACCGCCTTGCTGGTGATCGACGTCCAGAACGGGGTGGTGGCCGATGTTCACCAGCGCGACGCCGTCGTCGCCAATATCGCCACCCTCGTGGCCAAAGCGCGCGGCGAACGCGTGCCGATCGTCTGGATCCAGCACTCGGATGAGCAACTGGAAAAGGGAAGCGCACCCTGGGAGTACGTCCCGGAGCTGACGCGCCAGGAACCGGAACCGCTGGTGCACAAGTCGTTCGCGGACTCCTTCGAGGACACCGACCTTGAAGATGTCCTGGCCGCGGCGGCTGTCGGGCGCCTGGTGGTGGCGGGCGCGCAGACGGACGAGTGCATCCGCTCCACGATCCACGGCGCCTTCGTCCGCGGCTACGACGTGACGCTCGTTGGTGATGCGCACACCACCGAGGACCAGAGCGAGTGGGGCGCCCCGCCGCCGGACAAGGTCATCGCGCACACCAACCTCTACTGGAAGTACCACACGGCACCAGGCCGCACTGCTGCGGTTGAAGACACCCAGGACGTAACTTTCGCAGGGTGAAACCGGCAACCCGGAAGAATAGGTCCCGGCAACAGGCCTCTTGACGAGGCCGCGGGACGGAGTTGGGTGGAGCTGTGATGGAAGTTGACGTCGTCGTGGTCGGCGGAGGGGCAATGGGGTCCGCTGCTGCGTGGCAGCTTGCACGCCGCGGCAGGTCCGTTGTTCTCCTGGAGCAATTCGAACAGGGGCATCACATCGGCGCCTCCCACGGCGCGACCCGCAATTTCAACATGGCCTACGCCGAGGGCGATTACCTGGACCTGGTCACCGAGGCCAAGGATCTCTGGGACGAGCTCGAGGGTGCAACAGGCATGCAGCTCCTGGACCTCGTGGGCCTGGTGAACCACGGCAACGTCCGGCGGCTGCGGGACGTCCGGTCGTCACACGCCGAGCGCGGCATTGAGAGCCACTTCCTTCCCGCAACAGAGGCGGCAGAGCGCTGGCGGGGGATGAACTTCAGGGGTGACGTCCTGGTGGTGCCCGGCTCCGGACGGGTCCGTGCCGCTGACGCGCTGCTGGCGCTTCGCCACGCCGCCGAGGCGCACGGCGCCCGCTTTGAATACTCGACGCCGGCCCGCGACATCCGCGTTGAGGGCGACCGCGCCGTCGTGGTCATTGACTCCGGCGAGATCACCGCGCGCCGTGTGGTGGTCACCGCTGGCGCATGGACCAGCAAGCTTCTCGGGAGCACGGTCCCGCTCCCGAGGCTCGTGGTCACGCAGGAGCAGCCGGCGCACTTCACGCCCTTGGACGACTCGCTGACCTGGCCCAGCTTCAACCACAACCCCGATCCGGACGACCCCCGCGACGCGTACTGGTACAGCCCCGTCTATGGCATGCTCACCCCGGGCGAGGGCATCAAGGCAGGCTGGCACGGCGTGGGGCCGGTGACGGACCCGGACGGGCGCAGCTTCACGCCCGAACCTGTCCAGCTGGAGGCGCTGATGCGCTACGTCCGGGAGTGGCTGCCGGGCGTGGATGCGGAGTCAGCGGCTCCCATTAGTTGCACGTACACCAGCACCGCCAACGAGGACTTCGTGCTGGACCGTTTCGGTCCCGTAGTGGTGGGGGCCGGCTTCTCCGGCCACGGGTTCAAGTTCACCCCGGCCGTTGGCCGGGTGCTTGCAGACCTGGCCGACGGCGGGGGCGCACCCGCCCGCTTCACCGCCCGGCGCTAGGGTCAGGCCGCCGGGCCGCAGGACGGATTTTGCCGGAGCGGGTAGCGTAGGGTGACATGCGCAACGGTCGGCTGGTTCTCTGCATCCTCGCGGTGCTGTCCGTCGTCGCCGCCTTCTTCCTGGGTGTCGCGGCGCCCGCAAGTGCCGCACCCTGCCCGGACAAGCAGGTTCCGGCTGCCGCGGGCGGCTTCTGCGTTTCCGGCGGCCCGCCTTCCCCGGCGCCCACAGCTTCGGCAACTGCCCCTGCCGGGCCAGCCAGTCCCGAACCACCCCAGGGCGGGTCCGGTCCCGCAGGCACCCAGCCCGCAGTTCCCGGTTCCGCAGCAGAAAACCTGCCGTCGCAGGAAAGCGTGGCCGGTCTGGGGTCAGCGTCCGCCCCTTCAGCGTCGGCCGGTACGCCGTCAGCTGCAGGCTTTGCCACTCCGGCGAGGGTGTCGTCGCCGGTGCCGTCCCGCTCAGCGCGGACATTGACAGCCGCTCCGCCGGATTCCGGCAGCGCCGCGGCGGGGACCGTTCCCCTTGCCGGATACCTGATGGCCATCGGCGGCGGGATGCTCCTGCTCTCCGCCGCCTTCGGTTTCCTGAGGATCCGTCCCGCAGCCCGCTGAGCGGCGGCGCTTTCCCGGCACTCCGCAACCTTCGGCTAGGCTGGCAGCGATAGGCTGTCGACTCCCGTTGCCCGCTGTGGCTGGTGTTGACGGTGCGTCCGGACAACGGGGGGTATGCATCCGTGAGGCAAGAACCTGACCTGAATCGGGGCCAGCCATGATGCCCGCAAATGCCGTTGACGAGCTCACGGGGATAGCCGGCTTCGCCGCCCGCGGTATCGACACGCTGGGGGAGTGGGGCGTGGGACTGTTCACCTTTGCCGAAACCATCATCCCGCCCATCCCGAGCGAAGTCATCCTGCCGCTGGCGGGCTTCCTCACCAAGCAGGGGAGCATGAGCCTGGCCCTGGTGTTCGTCACCAGCACGCTCGGCGCTTACGCCGGTGCGCTCCTGCTGTACTGGATTGGCGCGAAGCTTGGCCTGGAGCGGGCCATCCGCGGGCTGTCCCGGCTTCCGCTGATGGATCGTGAGGACTTCGAGAAGGCGGCCGACTGGTTCCAGCGCCACGGCAAATCCGCGGTGTTCTTCGGCCGGTTCCTGCCTGGTGTGCGCAGCCTGATCTCCCTGCCCGCGGGTGCGGAGAAAATGAACCTGGCCACGTTCAGCATCTTCACGATTGCCGGGAGCGGGCTCTGGAATGCCCTGCTGATCGGTCTCGGTGTGCTCCTCGGAGCGCAGTACCGGCTGATCGAGGAGTACTCCAAGTACCTCAACTACGCCGTCTATGCCGCGCTAGCGGCCGTGATTGCCTGGGTTTCGATCAGGGCCTACCGGCGGCAGCGTGAACGCGTGGACCAGAACCAGCGCTGAGTGGAGTTTCGTCAGGCTGTAGAGCCGCGGACCACCAAGGAGCTTTCCAGTGTCACCTGGGGCTGCTCCAGCGGGCGGCCCTCCATGAGGGAGCGCAACTGCTCGCCGGCCTTGAGCCCGAGGGGCGTGGCCGGGAGGTGAACGCTTGTCAGGCCAGGATTGCTGGTCGCGGAATACGGCAGGTCATCGAATCCCGCCACCGCCAGTTCTTCGGGGATCCGCACCCCCGCAACGCGCGCTTCCTGCAGCACGCCGTAGGCGTGCGTATCGGTACCGCAGACGACGGCGGTGACCCCGTTCCGCCGCCACTGCGGCCACGCCCGGGCGAACGCCGCGGCCGCGGTCCCGACGTCGATGGTGGTGCTGATGATGCATTCGGGCGGCACTGAAATCCCGCGCACAGCTGCTTCCTCGAGGAACGCGGTGCGCCGCACGTCGAAGGTGGCCGTGCCCGTCACGCTGTCCACGTAGGCCGCGCACTTGTGCCCCGCGGCGGCCAGGTGCGCCGCCAGCTCCCGGGCGCCGTGCGCCACGTCAAGGTTCACCGACGGGGCGTAGGCTTCCAGGCCGGGAGCGTCGAGCAGCACCAGCGGGCCCGCGGCCGACAGTTCCTCCAGGAATTCGGCGTCCGGGGCGTCCACCAGAAGCCCTGCGGGCCGTAGCGCCATCAGCTTCCGGACGTCGTCGGCCTGCGGAAACTCTCCGGCCTCCGTGACGGACAAAAGCAGCTGGTAGTCCGCGCCCAGGGATTCGCGCACCCCGGCGATCACCTTGGCGAAGAACGGATTGGAGATGTCCGGCGCCACCAGGATGACAATCGAGCTCACGCCCTTGGCCAGGGAGCTGCCGATGCCGTCCACCACATAGCCCAGTTCGGAGATGGCGTCCCGCACCCGCGAAATGTTGTCCTCCGACACACGGCCGCGGGTCTTGCCGTTGGCCACCAGGGACACGGTGGCCGTGGAAACCCCCGCGCGGGCGGCAACCATGGCCGCCGTGACCCGCGGCGCTGCGGCCCTGGGTCCCGTGCCCGGCGGGTGCTGTACGTGGTGCGCGGATTCCATACCCTCGATCGTAGTGGGCCCGGCGCACCCTTACGCCGCTCCACGTGAGACTTCTTGCCGCACAAGGCATCAAGCGCTTAACGCAATTAACGTTAAGCGCTTGACGTAATCATTGCGGAGGTGTCATGCTCTCCCTGTTTGCTTTTGCACCCCGCCTCCGGGCGGGCCCCCAACGACGTGGAGATAGACGTGGACCCCAACCCCGTGACCCCTGCCCGCAAGAAGATCATCCTGGACTGCGACCCCGGGCATGACGACGCCGTGGCCCTGCTGCTGGCGCACGGCAACCCCGATATCGAACTGCTTGCCGTCACCACGGTGGTGGGCAACCAGACCCTCGAAAAAGTCACCCGCAACGCCCTGTCCGTCGGCACGATCGCCGGCATCACGGGCGTCCCCTTCGCCGCCGGCTGCGACCGCCCGCTGGTGCGCACCATCGAAACCGCGCCGGACATCCACGGCGAAACCGGCATGGACGGCCCCGCCCAGCCCGAGTCCGCCATAGAGCTGGACCCGCGCCACGCCGTCGACCTCATCATCGATACGGTCATGGCGCATGAGCCAGGCACCGTGACCCTTGTCCCCACCGCCGGCCTCACCAACATCGCCATGGCCGCCCGCAAGGAACCGCGCATCGTTGAACGCGTCAAGGAAGTCGTCCTGATGGGCGGCGGCTACCACGTGGGCAACTGGAGCGCCGTGGCCGAATTCAACATCATCATCGACCCCGAAGCCGCTCACATCGTGTTCAACGAGGCCTGGCCCGTGGTCATGGTGGGCCTGGACCTCACCCACCAGGCGCTCGCCACCCCAGAGGTGGTCGAGAAGATCGCCGCCGTGGGCACCGCGCCCGCGAGGTTCGTCATGGAACTGATGGAGTTCTTCACCAAGACCTACAAGGACGCCCAGGGCTTCGACTACCCGCCGGTCCACGACCCCTGCGCCGTGGCCTACGTGATCGATCCCAGCATCGTCACCACCCGTAAGGTTCCTGTGGACATCGAACTGCACGGCAGGCTGACCCTCGGGATGACCGTTGCAGACTTCCGTGCCCCGGCCCCGGCAGACTGCAACACCTCCGTGGCCGTTGACCTGGACCACGAAAGGTTCTGGAACCTCGTCACCGACGCCCTCATCCGGATCGGCGAACCCGCGCTCGCGGCACCGGCCGTCGTCGCAGCCGGCGCAGCAACCGGAGGGGTCAAGTAGATGACCACCCTCACCGAAACCAAGACCACCCGCGGCAACGTCACTGCCCTGATGGTGGCCCTGCTGGCCGCCTGCGTTGCGTTCCAGCTCAATGCCTCCATGCTCAGCCCGGCCCTGGTGACCATGGGGAAGGAACTCAACACCGACCAGGCCGTCATCGGCCTGTCCCAGACCTGGTTCTTCACCGCGGCCGCGCTGTTTTCCCTCTTCCTGCCGCGCCTGAGCGACATCATCGGACGGAAGAAGATCCTGATCGGCATGATGCTGCTGATGGCCGTCGGCTCGGTCATTGCCGCGCTCGCCCCGGACGTCACGTGGCTCTTCGTAGGCCGCATCATCCAGGGCGTCAGCGGCCCCACCGTTCCGCTGTGCCTGATCATGCTGCGTTCCGCCGTCAGCAACCCGCGCAAATACGGCACGCTCATGGGCCTCATCACGGCGGTCAACGGCGGCGTGGCAGGCGTTGACTCCTTCGTGGGCGGCTACTTTGCCGAGCACTTCGGCTTCCGCAGCATCTTCTGGCTGATGGTGGTCCTGGCACTGGTGGCCACTGCGCTGATCGCGCTGCTCGCCGGCGAAAGCAAGCCCGCGGCCGGCACCACCATGGACTGGCTCGGCGTCTTCTTCATTGTTGTGGCCGTCGGCGCGCTGCTGACCGCCCTCAACGAGGGCTCCAAGCTGGTGGGCGGCTTCTCGGCGGGCACCCTCGTGCTGGCCATCGGGCTGGTGGCCGTCGCCGCCGTCGCCTTTTACGCCTTCTGGACCGTGGAAAAGCGCTCCAAGCAGCCCATGGTGGAAACCGTCCACCTGCGCCAGCGCTCCACGTGGGCGCCCCTGCTGACCACCACGCTCACCATGACCGGAATCTTCGCAGTCATCAACGGCATCGTCCCCGCTTACGTGCAGGCGGCGGCTCCGGGCTTCGGAGTGGGTCCCACGGAAATGTCGCTGATCATCCTGACCCCGTACGCCTTGCTTGGCTGGGTGGTGGGCCCGCTCAGCGGCAGGCTGGCTCCGGTCCTTGGCTACACCAGGGTGCTCCGCATCGGCCTGCTGGGCAGCATCGCCGCGCTCGCCCTGATTGCGTTCTTCGGCCTGGGCAGCCTGCCGATGATGATCGCCGGAACGGTCTTGCTGGGCATCATGTACGCCGGTACGGTCAACATCATGTTAAACGGACTAGGAGTGGTACTCTCTCCCGCCGGAAACCCGGGCTTCCTGCCGGGCATGAACGCAGGTGCCTTCAACCTCGGCGCCGGACTCAGCTTCCTGGTGCTGCCCGCCGTGCTGGTGGCAACCTCCGCCCTCGGCGATGCCAAGGCGTCCTACCTGACCGTCGTGGTGGTCGGTCTGGTCATCACCGTTGCCGCCTTCGGCGCCTCGCTCCTGATCCCCAAGCCGGTTGAAGCCGAGGTGGCCGAATGAGCGCCGGAGCGGAAGCGCACGGCCGGATCGTCGTCGTCGGCTCCCTGAATGCGGACCTGACCATCTACTGCGAACGGCTCCCGCTGCCGGGAGAGACGGTCCACGGCACCGGATTCGCCGTGAATCCCGGTGGCAAGAGCGCCAACCAGGCCGTGGCAGCCAGCCTGCTGGGCGGGGCGGTCAGCCTCGTCGGCGCCGTGGGCGACGACTCCAACGGCGAGATGCTCCTCTCCTCAACCGCCGGCGCCGGCGTGGACATCTCGCACGTGCGCACCTCGGAGTCCGCCGCTACGGGAGTCGCCGTGATCGCGGTGGACGCGCACGGCGAGAACAACATCATTATCTCGGCGGGAGCCAACGGAACCCTTGCTCCCGCCGACGTCGCGGCGTCAGCGGACGTGTTCGCCGGCGCCTCCGTGGTGTGTCTCTGCCTAGAGGTCAGCCTGGACACCGTTGAAGCCGCCGCCCGGACAGGGCACGACGCCGGCGCGACAGTCCTGCTCAACCTCTCACCTTATGGCGAGATCCCCCCGGGCCTGGCGGAACTGACCGATGTCCTGCTGGTCAATGCGCACGAGGCGTCGCTGTTTCTGGGGTCCGGGGAGATGCCTGGTGCGGAAGCGCACGACGCCGCGTGGGATGGCGTCCGGGAGCGTTTCGCCGAGCGCGGGCTACAGCGGGTCCTGGTCACTTTGGGGGCCAGCGGCTCGGTAGTGCTCGACTCGCTGGTTTCAGGGACGGACCGTGTCACCCGGATCGCGCCGGTCACGGTCCATGCGGTGGACACCACGGGCGCCGGTGATGCGTTCACCGGCGCCGTGGCCGCACGGCTCGCCGCCGGCGAGCCGCTCGCCGAAGCCGCTGCCTTCGCCTCCGTGGCGGCGGCACTCGCCGCTACCCGGAAGGGCACGCAGGCTGCCTACGCCGGCGTGGCCGACGTGGACCGGATGAGGGCGAGATTGCTTAGCTAGGAGTTGATTTCCTGCGGCAGAGCGGCCAGATCCGCCAGTTCGACGGCCGAGGGCCGCTCGACTGTGCTGGCAATCCGCACCGAGGCTCCCGTGTGCGCTGACGCGAGCACGGACTCCATGACTTCGAGCACGTGGAACGCCAGCGCCCCGCCGGCGCGCGGTTCGGCGCCCGCCGGGGTTGCTGCGATGTCCGCGATGCCGTAGCCGCGGCCCGAGTCGATGTATCCGGCGGATACAGGGAGCGTTTCCCAGGACTCGCCTCCGAGCCGGAAGAGCTGCACGTCGCCGTCGAAGTGGTTGGGGTCAGGAACGGAGAGCGAACCCTTCTCCCCGTGGATTTCGATATTGGGGGACTTGCTTTGCACGGCGTCGAAGCTCATGACCAGGGTCGAAAGGGCCCCCGACGCGTGGACCAGGACACCGGTGACGTGCGTGTCGATGTTCACTGGAATGACCTGTCCGGCACGCTCGCCGGAGCCGATGGTGCGCTCAGTGCGGGTGTGGCTGGCGGCGCCCATTACCGAGACGACGGGACCCAGCAGCGTCACGAGGGCGCTCACGTAGTAGGGGCCCATGTCCAGAAGCGGTCCGCCACCGGGTTGATAGTAGAAGTCCGGATTCGGGTGCCAGCGCTCGTGGCCGGGCGTGACCATGGTAGCCGTTGCCGCGATCGGGGAACCGATCAGGCCGTCGTCGATGGCCTTCCTGGCCGTCTGAATGCCGGTACCCAGCACTGTGTCCGGGGCGCAACCGACCACAACGCCGGCTTCGCGGGCGGCGGTTATGACCTCCCGGGCTTCGTCGGTGGTGGCAGCGAGCGGTTTCTCGCCGTAGACGCTTTTGCCGGCAGCGATGGCCTTGAGCGCAACATCGGCATGGGCGGCGGGGATAGTGAGGTTTAGGACGAGGTCGATATCGTCCGCCGCAATCAGCTCATCGACCGAAACGGCCCGGACGCCTTCGTAGCTGTCTGCGATCTCCTGTGCGCGGGCGGTGTCAAGGTCTGCAACAGCCACCAGACGCACCTGCTCCAGCCTGCGGAAGTTGGTCAGGTACTGGGCAACGATCTTGCCGCAGCCAATGATTCCTACGTTCAACGGCTTGCCCACAGCAAACCCCTTTCAATGATGGTGCGGACGTTCTTGTCCTGCAGGACTTCGGTGCGGTGGCCGGGAGTGCAAACGAAGATTTTGCCGTTGCCCCACTGGCGGGTCCAGATGGCAGGCGAGGTGACCTCCCGGTTCCACGGATCCCATTCCCGGACCTTCTGGGTGGTGGTGGCCAGGACATCGATGTAGTCGTCGCTGAGGACCCAGTACTGCTCCGTGACGAGGTCAAAGTCAGCGATGCCCTGCGTGATGGGGTGCTCCGCAGCTGCCGGGAGCATGTTGACCGTGTAGGGCACGTAGTTGTCCGACTGCTCGCCGACGCACTCGTCCGGGTGCTTGCCGGGATGGCAGGCGAACTGGCCGCCGATCAGGTGCAGGTAGTCGGAGTTGTTGCGGTAGGAATCGGCGATCCCGCCGTGCCAGCCGGCCAGGCCCGTGCCGTTTTCGACGGCGGTCCGCAGCCCGGCGAACTCGTCCTTTTCGATGGTGGTCATGGTCATGCACTGCATGATCAGGTCCACGCCTGCCATGTATTCGGCGTCGGCGTAGACCTTGGGGGATTCCTCAACGCGGACGTCGTAGCCGTTGTCCTTGAGGTAGGGGATGAAGAGTTCCGTGGCCTCGTACGGCTGGTGGCCGTCCCAGCCGCCGCGGACCACCAGGGCGTTCTTGCGTTCTGTCATGTCGGGGGTTCCTTTTGTTTGGCTGCCGGCCGGGGCCGGAAAGTGTGGGTCAGCGGCTGGAGAAGGCGGCGTCGAAAGCTGCTGCCGGCGGGGCGATCCGGGCGAGTTCTTTGACCATGGCCAGTGCCTGCGGTGCGCCGACGAGCCGGTCCATGCCGGCGTCCTCCCACTCGATGCTGGTGGGGCCGGTGTAGCCGATGGCATTCAGGGTCCGGAAGATCCGGTTCCACTGGACGTCCCCGTGCCCGGCGGTGACGAAGTCCCAGCCGCGGCGGGGGTCCGCCCATGCCAGGTGGGAACCCAGGCGCCCGTTGCGGCCATCGAGCTGGCGGACCGACTCCTTGACGTGCACGTGGAGGATGTGGTCCGCGAAGTCCTGCAGGAACATCACCGGATCCAGGTCCTGCCAGATGAAGTGGGACGGGTCGAAGTTCAGGCCGAAGCTCTTGCGGTGCCCGATCGCCTCCAGTGTGCGCTTGGCGGTCCAGTAGTCGTAAGCGATTTCGGACGGGTGGACCTCCAGGGCGAAACGGACCCCCACCTCGTCGAAGACGTCCAGGATGGGGTTCCAGCGGTCCGCGAAGTCCTGGTAGCCGGCGTCGATCATTGCCTCGGAAGCAGGCGGGAACATGGCCACCGCCTTCCAGATGGACGAGCCGGTAAAGCCTGTTACGGTCTTCACCCCGAGGCGGGCGGCTGCCCGTGCCGTGTCCTTCATGGACTCGGCGGCCCGGCGGCGCACTCCTTCGGCTTCGCCGTCGCCCCAGACCTCCGCGGACAGGATGCCCTGGTGGCGTTCGTCGATGGGGTCATCACACACCGCCTGCCCGGTCAAGTGGTTGGCGATGGCGAACACCTTCAGGTTGTGCTTCTCCAGGATGTCCAGCCGGCCCTGGAGGTAGTTGTCGTCCTCCGCCGCCCGGCGGGGGTCCAAGTGGTCGCCCCAGCAGGCGATCTCCAGCCCGTCGAAGCCCCACTCGCCGGCGAGCCGGGCCACCTCCTCGAACGGCAGGTCGGCCCACTGCCCGGTAAAAAGCGTGATTGGTCGTGTCATGGCGTTCCTTCTCCTGCGTTCACGTTCCTAGACCTTCTGCCACTGGCTCGAATTGGCGGCGCTGGCCTCCACGGCGGCCAAAACCCGCTGGACCTGTAACGCGTCCGCGAAGGACGGTTCCGGCTGGCGGCCTTCACCGATTGCGGTGACGAGGTCCACTACCTGGTGCGTGAAGCCGTGCTCGTAGCCCAGTCCGTGGCCGGTGGGCCACCAGTTGCCGACGTACGGGTGTTCGGGTTCGGTGACGAAGATTTTCCGGAAGCCGGCGTCCGGGGACTCCGCCGCGTCGTAGAAGGACAGGACGTTCATGTCCTCGAAATCGAAGGCGAGGGAGCCTTTGGTGCCGTTCAGTTCCAAACGCATGGCGTTCTTCCGGCCCAGCGCGTACCGCGTGGCTTCGAAGACGGCGATCGCGCCCGTGGAGCCAGCGCCGCCGTCGAACTTTGCGCTGAAGATGGCGGCGTCATCCACGGTGACCTTCCCGCGGGGCGCGTCGCCGCTGAGGTCGCCGTGGCCGCCGAGGCCCACGAGGTCCCCGGCCAGCGGGCGTTCCGGGACAAACGTTTCAAGCAGCGCCGAAACGCCGGTGATGCTCTGTCCGGCCACCCACTGGGCGGCGTCGATGCTGTGCGCACCGATGTCGCCGAGGGAGCCGGACCCGGACTTGCTCTTGTCCAGCCGCCAGGTCATGGGGGCGTTGGCGTCGGAGAGCCAGTCCTGCAGGTACTGCGCCCGGATGTGGCGGATCTCGCCGAGCCGGCCCTGCTCCACGAACCGTTTGGCCAGTGCCAGGGCGGGAGTACGGCGGTAGCTGAAGCCGCACATCGAGAGGATGCCCTGCTTGGCGGCAGTCTCCGCCGCGAGAGTCATCCGTTCAGCTTCCTCAACGGAATTCGCGAGCGGCTTCTCGCACAGCACGTGCTTGCCGGCCTCGAGGGCTGCGATGGCGATCTCCGCGTGGGTGTCGCCCGGCGTGCAGATGTCGATCAGGTCGATGTCGTCGCGCTCGATCAGGCGCCGCCAGTCGGTCTCAACCGATTCCCAGCCAAGCTTGTCTGCTGCGGCCCGCACTCCGTCGGCATTCCGGCCGGCAACGGCGGTGAGCCGGGGCTGCAGCGGAAGGTCGAAGAACCGGGGCGCCGTGCGCCAGGCGTGGGAGTGGGCTGCGCCCATGAACGCGTAGCCCACCATGCCGACGCGCAGTGGTTTTGCGGTGGTCATGCGTGTCTCCTTTCTAAGGGGCCGTGTATCACTTGCTGAATCCGGCGGTGAGGCCGCTGAGCAACTGCCGGCGGCCCACGACGTAAAGCACCAGGATTGGCAAGGTGCTGAGCACCACCGAGGCAAGCACGGCCGGGATGTTGACGCTGTATTCACCCTGGAAGGTCCACAGCGCCAGGGGAAGGACCCGCAGGCCAGGGCTCTGGGTGAGGACCAGCGGAAGCAGGAATCCGTTCCAGACGTGGAGGCCGTTGTAGATGGCGACGGTCACGATCGCAGGGCGGGTCAGCGGCAGGGCAAGCCGCCACATGGTCTGCCATTCACTGCACCCATCCAGCCGCATCGACTCAAACAGTTCGTTCGGAACGTCGCGGATGAAGTTGGACAGGATCAGCACCGTCAACGGAATGGCAAAGGCAATGGAGGGAAGCATGAGTGCCAGCAGGCTGTCGTAAAGATTGAGGCGGATGATCATCAGGTAGATCGGGATGATGGTTGCCTGCAGCGGGATTGCCAGTCCCATCAGGAACATGCCGTTGACCAGCTTAAGGAACCTGCCCTTGCCCCGGACTATTGCGAACGCGGCCATGAAGGAGATCAGCACCGTCGGGATGACGGCACCCAGCGTGACAATGGTGCTGTTCATGAAGTACTTCGCGAAGTCGGCCTCAAGGACCATCTGGTAGTTTTCCAAGGTTGGCTCTGCGGGCAGGGCCAGCGGGTTCTGGCCGAAGTAGCCTGCCTGCGTCTTCAGACTGGTGATCACCACGTAGTAGACCGGAATGATGATGATGGCCAGCCAGATCCAGCCGCCCAGACCTGCTGGGACGTTCAGCCGCCTCATCCGTGAACCCAGCCCCCGCTTGGGGGCGGCCGGGTTCGATGGGGCGCCGGCGGGAGTTTCCTCCGCGCTGCTTTTCAGTACAGTGCTCACCCCTACATACCTTCCAATTGGCTGCCTTGCTTGTCCTTGCCTCCAAGGCGCTGGAGGAACAAGGCAAGTGCAAGGCCGATGAGTACGAGAATGACGGCGATGACGCTTGCCGGGCCCATAAGGTTGGCCCGGAAGCCCCGCAGGTACATGTCCAGGGCCAGGATCCGGGTTGAATTTCCCGGGCCGCCGCCGGTGAGGACGAAGATCAGGTCGAAGTAGGTCAGCGACCCCACGACCATCAGGGTGGAGGAAGTGATGATGGTGTACTTCAGCTGGGGAAGAGTGATGTGGAAGAACTGCTTGATTGTTCCCGCCCCATCGATTTCGGCTGCTTCATAAAGTGATTTAGGAATCTGCCGCACTCCGCCCTGGTAAATGAGCGTATGGAAAGGCACGAACTGCCAGGCAATAACGAAGATGACCAAACCCACGGCCAGGTGCGGGACCCCCAACCAGTCCTGGGCCAGGAACGGCAATCCGAGGCCCGTGGCCAGGCCGAAGTTCGGGTCCAGCAGGGCTTTGAAGGCGATCGCGACTGCTGCGGAGGAGAGCAGCAAAGGCAGGAAATAAAGCACCGCCAGGGCCGCCCGGTAGCGCTGGCTGCCGGCGGTGAAGACACCCAAAAGGAGGCTGATGGGAGTCTGGACGAGCCACGAAGCGAGCATGATCAGGAAGGTCAGCCCCAGAGCGTTGTACAGCCCCGGGTCCGCAAGCACTGAGAACCAGTTGCCCAGTCCCGCTGATCCGATGGCACCGATCCCGTCCCAACTGGCGAAACTCAGAATGAGTACACCGGCCAGCGGCACGACGGCGAATACCACGAAGAAGAACAAGGCGGGCGCTGTCAGCCATGCGAGGGCTTTGTCACGCTGACCGCCTTTTACGGTTGCAGTTCTGGCGGCCGCCTTAGTATTTGGGGCGGTGGAGACGGCGTTACTCATTTTCCGAGGGTGGCATTCATGTTCTCGGCGAACTGCTGAGGCGTGATCGACTTGAGGAACAACTGGTCGATGTTGTTCAGCAGGGCTTCGGCGGCGGTCGGGCTGAGTGCCTGGTCCCACGACTGCTGGAAGTTCGGTGCGTTCTTGGCCAGGTCGTAGACGAAGTTCAGGAAGTCCTTGTCCGGAGACGTGTTGAGCTTGTCCTCGATGCCGTTGACAATGGGAACGGACCCGGAATTGATGTAGGTGTCTATGACCGTGTCGGTCAGGATGCCGTCCTTGAAGAACTTCTTCGCCGTCTCTTTTTCCTTTTCAGAGGCCTTTGAGGAAATGGACATGTACTGGGCGGGGTTTCCCACGCCGTTCTTTGGATCGCCCTTGCCGCCGGCAACGACCGGGAATTGGACGAAGCCGAGCTTGCCGTCCTGGACGAAGTTCTGGCCGCCTTTCTTCATAGCGCCGTAGGTCCAGGAACCGTGGAGCATCATGGCTGCTTTGCCCGTGAACAGAAGGGCCTGGTCAGCATTGGAGTCAGCAGCGATGGATGAGAAGCCCTTGATGAAGCCATCCGCCGAGACGAGCTCCTGGATCTTGGTGCCCGTCTCGATCACGGCTGGATCTTTCCATGCATCGGGTTTGCCTTCGAAAATGGCTGTGAAGACTTCGGCTCCGCCGATGCGGTCGAGCAGGTACTCCAGCCACATCATGGAGGTCCACCGGGACTGTCCACCAAGGGAGAAGGGCGCCACACCCATGTTGTTGAAGGTCTTGACGAGGGACATGATGTCGTCCCAGGTCTTTGGCGGCTGGGCGCCGGCCTTTTCGAACAGTTCCTTGTTGTAGAACAGCACGATCGGGGCCACGTACTGGTTGGGCAGCGCATAGACCTTACCGTTCACGGTGGCGGCGCCGAAGGATGCGGGGAAGAATTTGTCCTTCAGGTCCGGGTTCTCTGCCAGCCAGCTGGTCAGGTCTTCAACCTGCTTAGCCTCGGCATAGGTCTTTAGGGTCCCGCCGCCCCAGCCATAGATGATGGTCGGCGCCTGGCCGGCGCCGATCGCCGTTTTGATCTTGGTTTTGTATGCGTCGTTCTGGAAGTAGGTCACTGTGACCTTGTTGTCCGGGTTCGCTGAACCGAACGCATCCACCGCCTTCTGCATGGTGGTCTGGTTCGGCTCACCGGAGAGGTACCACATGCTGGCACCCCCGCCGCTGGAGGCGCCCGGCCCCGATGTCC
This sequence comes from Arthrobacter sp. PvP103, assembly GCF_017833075.1. Classification (NCBI taxonomy): domain Bacteria; kingdom Bacillati; phylum Actinomycetota; class Actinomycetes; order Micrococcales; family Micrococcaceae; genus Arthrobacter; species Arthrobacter sp. PvP103. The sequence continues at coordinate 2,534,551 of NZ_JAFIBQ010000001.1, forward strand.
CGCAGGCACTGGTCACCATGGCGGCGAAAGGTGCAAGGGCGGCAAGGGCAAGAAAGGAGCGCCGGGAGGACTGGGGTTGCTTCATTGCTTCTCCATCTGTGATCGCTTGGTGAGTATTCCGAGGCACAGCCTCCGGGAATCACTCGAAATGTTTCGCACTCGTGATTTAGGTCACGGTCTAAACTAATGCCACAAAAGTGCCGTAGTCAAGGGGTTTCCGAGGATTTAAATATGGCCCATTGACCCTGCTTGACCAGCGTGCGTCAGTTTATGCACAATTGGAGCGGCGAAATTATCGAAAGGTTTCGAATCTTATGGCAACCAAGACCCGTCAGGACAAACCAACGCTCGTCACTGTGGCGCGGCAGGCGGGGGTATCGGCGCCCACGGTGTCGAAGGTGGTGAACGGCCGTGACGATGTTGCGCCGGAAACCCGCGCCCGCGTCCTGGCCGCCCTGGAGAAGGCCGGATACCAGTCCCCGCTCCAGCGCCGTTCCGCTGCGGAGGCTGCCACCGTCGTGGAGGTAGTCATTGACTTCCTCGATTCGGCCTACACTGTCGAGGTCCTGAATGGGATACTGCGCTTTGCCGCCGGTGCCGATGTTGAGATTCTGGTAAGCGTCACCGGCCAGGCGCCTTCGGGCGGGATCAGTCCCGAGGGCCGCGCCCAGCGGATGCTGGATGAGGGCAGGGCGGGAATGATCGTCGTGACGTCAGCGTTCAGCGAGGCGCAACTGCATGCGTTCCGCCGCCGGCAAATTCCCGTCGTCGTAATTGACCCCCTCAACCCGCCCTCGGCCGATGTGGTCAGTGTGGGAGCGACAAATTGGGCCGGAGGCAAGGCCGCCACGGAACACTTGCTGGAGCTCGGGCATCGGCGCATAGCCTACATCGGCGGCATCGAGGGCTCTGAATGCAACCAGGCTCGCCTGCACGGCTACATGGCGGCTCTTATGGCCCAGGGCGTACCCGTCGACCCTCAATACATTGTTTCCGGCGGCAAGTTCCGAAGGGACGCGGGAGTGTCCGGCCTCAAAGCCTTACTCGAGCTCGAGCAGCGCCCCACGGCCGTCTTTGCCGGAAGCGACAGCATTGCGTTGGGCGTTCTTAGTGAAGCGGGTCGCCACGGCCTCAGGATCCCCGACGACATCAGCCTTATTGGCTTTGACGGGACAAGCCAGGGCCAGGAATCCGTCCCCGCGCTGACCTCGGTGGCCCAGCCCCTGGAGGAAATGGGACGCGCAGCGCTGCGTTCCTTGCTGCGCCAAGCACGCGGCGAAGTCCTCGATTCCCACCGCGTCGAACTGGCCACGCAGGTGATTGTCCGTGACTCCACGGCCCCTCCCGTGGCCTGAAATCCCCGGTGGGGCTTTCATCGGGGGGCTAAGCCGGCATTAGGAGGGCAGGCACGCCCTACTCCCCGTGGACCTCGGCCTGCTTCTCTTCCGAACGGTCCAGGTATGCCAGCAGCAGCTCGGCGGCCCGCTCGAGTTCACCGGCCTCCAGGGCCTCGCAGATTTCCTCGTTGTCCTTGAGGTAGCCGCTGTAGAAGTGCGCATCCATCGTTGCCTTGTGGAAGAACAGCCGCATCTCGGCCAGCACCTGGGACATGATGGTGTTCAGCCGGCGGCTGCCGGCCAGGGCCACGATCGCGCCGTGGAAGTGCTGGTTCGCGGTGCCCAGCCCCTCGTCGTCGTTCGCTGCGGCCGCGAGCTTGCCTTCCTCCACCGCGGCCCGGACGGCGGCCACGGCTTCCGGGCTGCCCCCGCCGCGGATGGCGCTGACTTCGATGGTCCGGCGCACGGTGTAGACGTCGTGGATATCGCCGGCTTCCAGGCTCGCCACAAAAACCCCGCGGTTGGGGTGGCGGATCACCAGCCGTTCGCTCGCGAGCTCAGCAAAGGCTTCGCGCACGGTATTGCGGGAGACGCCAAGGTCCTCGGCGATCGTGGACTCGGTCAGCCGCGCGCCCGGGAGCAGGACCCCTTCAGCCAGCTGCAGGCGCAGCTCATCAGCCACCCTGTCCGCCACCGACGGCACGGCGACGCGCAGCCGGGCTGCTGCCGTTGATGCGCTTGAGAGTGCTGCGGAGGTGCCCCGGGTTGCTGCTGCTGAAGTGGCCATACTCCAGAATTTACACGATCGTCACATCGTTGAATCGAAGGATTGTTGAACAATCGCTAAATTTGGTGCATCCTAGTAGGAGCAAATCAATGAGACGAGGATCACAATGGTGTACATGGACCTGAATAGCGACGTAGGCGAGTCCTTCGGTCGCTGGACCTTGGGCGACGACACGGCGATGTTCCAATCCGTGTCCAGCGCCAACGTGGCCTGCGGTTTCCACGCGGGCGATCCCACGGTCATCCGCCGCACCTGCCGCGAAGCCGTGCAGGCCGGCGTGATGATCGGCGCCCATGTGGGCTACCGCGACCTCTCCGGTTTCGGCCGCCGGTTCGTGGACATCGATCCCGGCGAACTGGCTGACGACATCGTCTACCAGATCGGCGCGCTGCAGGCGCTGGCCGCCACCGAAGGCGCCCGCGTCCGCTACGTAAAGCCGCACGGCGGGCTATACAACGCGATCGTCTCCCACACCGCCCAGGCACGCGCCGTCGTCGACGCCGTCAAGTCGATCGACGCCTCGCTGCCCATCCTCGGCCTTCCCGGCTCGGAGGTGCTGCGCCTTGCCGAAGCAGCCGGACTCCGCGCTGTTTCCGAAGCCTTCGCCGACCGGGCCTACAACCCCGACGGTACGCTCGTCTCCCGCTCGCTCCCCGGAGCCGTCCTGCATGACCCGGCCCAGGTGGCCGAACACGTCCTGCGGATGGCTGCCGACTCCGCCATCCGCACCGTGGACGGCTCCATCCTGAGAATCAATGCAGACAGCATCTGCGTCCATGGCGATTCCCCCGGGGCCGTTGCCATGGCCGTCGCAGTAAGGGCTGCGCTTTCCGACGCCGGCATCGACATCAGAGCTTTTGCCTAAGACCGCGTTCGCTTCACCCCGTTACCGCTCGGCGGAGTAAAAAGTTCCGCCAAGCAACCGCGCCCCAGCACGCAGGCAGCACCACCGCACCCTTGAAGGAAGACCATGACCACACACCACTCGGCCGCCCGCTCCGGCCGGAAGATCCCGCCCGGCGCCCTGAAGGCCTATATCGCCAGCCTCACCGGCACTTCGCTGGAGTACTACGACTTTGCCATTTACTCGGTGGCCTCGGCGCTGGTCTTCCCCAAGATCTTCTTCCCGGGCAATGACGAGTTCGTCGGACTCCTGCTCTCCTTCTCGGCTTTCGCCGTGGGCTACCTGGCGCGGCCCATCGGCGGCGTCATCTTCGGCCGCCTGGGTGACAAGATCGGCCGCAAGCACGTCCTGGTGGTCACCCTGATGCTGATCGGCGTCGCCACCGTCCTTATCGGCCTGCTCCCCGACTACTCCGTGATCGGCGTGGCGGCCCCCACCATCCTGGTGCTCCTGCGCCTGGCCCAGGGCATCGGCGTCGGCGGCGAATGGGGCGGTGCCGTCCTGCTCTCCAGCGAATTCGGTGACGCCAACAAGCGCGGCTTCTGGTCCTCCGCGGCCCAGATCGGCCCGCCCGCCGGCAACCTGATGGCCAACGGCGTCCTGGCCGTGCTCGCAGCCACGCTCAGCACCGAAGCCTTCCTCTCCTGGGGCTGGCGGGTCGCCTTCCTCGCGTCCGCACTGCTGGTGGTCTTCGGCCTGATCATCCGCCTCAAGCTCGAGGAAACCCCGGTGTTCAAGGCCATCGCGGCCCACGGCGAACAGCCCAAGGCCCCTATCACCGAGGTGTTCACCAGGGAACCCCGCGCGCTTATTGCCGCCGCACTGTCCCGGGTCTGCCCGGACGTCCTCTACGCCCTGTTCACCGTGTTCGTGGCCGTCTACGCCACGAAGGAACTCGGCCTGACCACCGGCAACGTCCTCACCGCCATCCTGATCGGCTCGGCGTTCCAGCTGTTCCTGATACCGCTGGCCGGCGCCCTCACGGACCGCTTCAACCGCCGCCTGGTCTACGGCATCGCCGCGGTGGGCACGGCCCTCTACATTCCCCTGTTCTTCCTCATGATCGAGGGCAAGTCCGTGCTGATGCTCATTATCGGCGTGGTGATCGGCCTGGCGTTCCACGCCTTCATGTACGGCCCGCAGGCCGCCTACATCACCGAGCAGTTCCCGGCCCGCCTGCGCTACGCCGGCAGCTCGCTGGCCTACACCCTGGCCGGCGTGATCGGCGGAGCCGTGGCACCCCTGATCTTCACCGCCCTTTACGCCGTCTCCGGCGACTGGTTCCTGATCGCGGCCTATCTCCTGGTGGCCGCGGCAGTTACCGTGGTGGGCCTGGCCCTCGGCCGGAACCCGCAAACCGCTGAAGAAGAGCGCCTCCTGGCGGACTCCCACGCCTAGCCGGCGCGGTCAACCTGACCGGCACGAAATCCCGTTCAAGCCACCGGCAACGATGAAAGCAGCAGCCATGGAAACCCTGACCGTCCACAAGGTCCTTTCGGTGCGGCCCGTAGGAACGCGCGCGGTGCTCGCGGAGCTTTCCGGAACGCAGGAGGTCCTCGCCCTGCAGGCCCTGCTCCTGGAAGCGCCGCTGCCGGGCCAGGTGGACGTACTTGCGGCAGCGCAGACCGTCATGGTCCGCGCGGATTCGCCGGCGGCTGCCCGCCGCATGGGCGGGCTCCTGCTGGAGCTGGACCTCACTGCCCGGGCCAAACAGGACGGCGGCCTGGTGTTCATCGACACCGTGTACGACGGCGAGGACCTCGCCGAAGTCGGGCGGCTCACCGGCCTGGGGACGGACGGCGTCATCGAAGCCCACACCGGCCAGGTCTGGACGGTGGCTTTCGCCGGGTTCGCGCCCGGCTTCGGCTACATGGTGGGGGAGAACCAGACGCTGGAAGTACCGCGCCGGAGCTCACCGCGCACCGCCGTGCCCGCCGGATCCGTGGCCCTGGCTGGCAACTATTCGGCGGTGTATCCGCGCAGGTCCCCGGGCGGCTGGCAGCTGATCGGCCGCACCGGCGCCCGCATGTGGGACCTCAACCGGGCCGAGCCGGCCCTGGCCAGCCCGGGCCACCGGGTCCAGTTCCGCGCCGTCCGCGACGTTGTGACCATGGCAACGGAGCCGGCAGCGTCCGACGCTGCACCCGCTGCAGGGATGCCGGAGGAGCTGCCGGGCCAGGAAACACCTTCCGGGCTGCGGGTCGTTTCGCCCGGGCTGCAAAGCCTCCTCCAGGACCTTGGACGGCACGGCCACTCTGCCTTGGGCGTCTCTGCCGCCGGCGCGCTGGACCGGGCTTCGCTGCGCAGGGCCAACCGTTTGGTGGGCAACCGTTCTTCCGCCGCAGCCATCGAAAGCGTGGCCGGCGGTCTTCGGGTCCAGGCCGTCGGGGACCAGGTCCTTGCCGTCGCCGGGGCGCCATCGGCCCTGACAATTGATTCACCGTCGGACGCTGGATCCGATTCTGACGCCGGCAAGCCTGCGCGGCAGCGCACCGTCCCCATGGCCACCCCGTTTGCCCTGCTCGACGGCGAAATCCTTACGCTCGGTGCACCGGAGTCGGGGTTCCGCAGCTACCTGGCCGTCCGTGGCGGGGTGGACGCCGCGCCGGTGCTGGGCAGCCGTTCCACCGACACGATGTCCGGCATCGGGCCTGCACCGCTGGCCGCCGGGCAGCTCCTGGCATCCGGCGACGTCACCGAATCCGGCGTGGTGGGCAGTCCCGAACTCCAGCCGGACTTCCCCGGGGACGGCGTCACCGTCCTGGACATTGTGCTGGGCCCGCGGGCCGACTGGTTCGACCAGTCCGCCATTGACTCCCTGTGCGGGCAGGACTGGGTGGTGAAGCCGCAGTCCAACCGGGTGGGCATGAGGCTGGACGGCACGCCCCTGCAACGCAGCCGGCAAGGCGAACTGCCCAGCGAAGGCACCGTGGCCGGGGCCATCCAGGTCCCGCCCGAGGGCCTTCCCGTCCTCTTCCTGGCAGACCACCCGATCACGGGCGGCTACCCGGTGATCGGCGTGGTGGTGGACCACCAGCTGGACCTTGCCGCCCAGGTGCCGATCGGCGGCAGCATCCGCTTCCGCATTGTTCCCGAACAGACTTCCCCCGAACAGACTCCCCAAGAAAAGTGAGTAACTTGATGCGCAAGGTCCTGATTGCCAACCGTGGTGAGATCGCCGTCCGGATTGCCCGAGCATGCGACGACGCCCAGCTGGAATCCGTCGCCGTGTACGCGGATATCGACGCCGATGCCATGCACGTGGGTGCTGCCAGCGAAGCCTTCAGCCTGGACGGCAACTCCCCGGCGGATACCTACCTGAACATCCCCAAGCTGCTCGAGGTGGCTGCCAGGTCAGGTGCGGACGCCGTCCACCCCGGCTACGGCTTCCTGTCCGAGAACGCCGATTTCGCGCAGGCAGTGCTGGATGCCGGGCTGGCCTGGATCGGCCCGGCGCCGGAAGCCATCCGGCAGCTCGGCAACAAGATCACCGCCCGCGAAATCGCCGTCCGCGCCGGCGCCCCCCTCGTGGCCGGCAGTGACGGTCCCGTGGATTCGGCGGCGGAGGCCCGAGCCTTCGCGGAACAGCACGGTTTACCCATCGCCATCAAGGCGGCCTTCGGCGGTGGCGGCCGCGGCCTCAAGGTGGTCCGGAACATGGACGAGATCGAGGAATCCTTCGACTCCGCAGTCCGCGAAGCCGTGGCAGCCTTCGGCCGCGGCGAATGCTTCGTGGAACGCTACCTGGACCGTCCGCGGCACGTCGAGGCCCAGGTCCTGGCCGACACCCACGGCAACGTCGTAGTAGTCGGGACCCGCGACTGCTCCCTGCAGCGCCGGCACCAGAAGCTCGTGGAAGAGGCACCCGCACCGTTCCTCAGCGACGATCAGCGGCAGCAGATCTACAGCGCGGCGAAGGCGGTCTGCCGGGAAGCCGGCTATTCCGGCGCCGGCACGGTGGAATTCCTGGTTGCCGCGGACGGCACCGTGGCCTTCCTGGAAGTGAACACCCGGCTGCAGGTGGAGCACCCCATCACCGAGGAAACCACGGGGATCGACCTGGTCCAGGAGCAGTTCCGGATCGCTGACGGCGAGGCGCTGCGCATGACCGCGGACCCCGAACCCCGCGGCCACTCCTTCGAATTCCGGCTCAACGCCGAGGACGTGGGGCGCGGCTTCCTGCCCTCGCCCGGAACCATCGCCGAGTTCCACGCCCCCACCGGCCCGGGCATCCGCCTGGACACCGGCGTCCGCGCCGGATCCTTCGTCGCACCGCAGTTCGATTCGCTCCTTGCCAAGCTGATCGTCACCGGAGCGGACCGCCAGCAGGCGCTTCGCCGGGCACGCCGTGCGCTGGCCGAAATTGAGATCACCGGCGTGGCCACGGTGCTGCCGTTCCACCGCGCGGTGCTCCAATCGCCGGACTTCACCTCCGAGACCGGGCTGGGCATCCACACCCGCTGGATCGAAACGGACTTCGCGGACCGCATCCCGGCGGATCCGGGCTACAGCACCACCGCCCCCGAGGGCGAACGCCGCACCATCACCGTCGAACTGGACGGCCGCCGCCTGGCAGTCGGGCTGCCCGCTGACCTGCTGGACGGCTGGGCACGCTCGGGCGGAGCCCTCCCCGCAGGCGTCTCGCTGGATGGAGCGTCCGACGGCGGTGCTGCCGCAGGTTCCGCAGCCGACCCCGGCGAGCTGCGCGCTGACATGGCCGGAACCGTCGTGAAGTGGCTCGTGGAGCCGGGCGCCGAAGTGTCGGCGGGGGACGCCGTCGTCGTTCTTGAAGCCATGAAGATGGAAACGCAGGTGACGGCGCACCGCGACGGAACGGTGACAGGCATCCGCGCCGAGGCCGGCGGCGTGGTCAGTGTCGGGGCGGTGCTCGCGCTGATCGGCTAGGTGAATTCCGCGGCTCGCGCGAGGGCCCAAATGCCGTGGTGCGGGCCGCTGAGCGAGGCATTCGAAGCGCCGGTATGGCGCGCCCAGTGGCTTGAAAAGGGGTACGTCGCCCGCGTCGTGAACACCTGCGGGCAGAATGCACCCGGTGTTAGAAGCGCTGGACGTTGACGCCCGCAGCCGCCAGCGCTGCGAGGAACCGTGCCTGGCGGTCCGTTGACCCAAGGCTCAGCAGATATCCCCGCCCGGCGTCGAGCTGGACGGCAGGGCCCGTATCCTGGATGATTCCCAGCCCGAAGGCGCCGAACCGCAGCCCGAATCCGTAACGCAGGCCGTGGACTGTTGCCGGGGCGGCCCGTCGGATCGCCGCAATGGGAATCCTGCGGCGGTAGAACGGAAACCAGCGCAACCGCACTTCATTTTCGAGGACTTGGATCCTGGAGAAGCCGAACGCCAGGAAAGTGATCAGGATGAGGGCGCATGCAATGGAAGTCCATGCCACGGGTTCCGACTGCAGCGCGTCGGTAATGAAGATTGCCAGCAGGATTCCTGCTAACAGTAAGGCGCTGCCACCGATGATGGCCCGGGGCAGCCTGCCGTAGAACATCCGGCCGGAATCGAACAACACACCGGCACGCTTGGGAACGGGGCTCACAGCTTCATCCTCACACGGATACCGAAGGGAATCTGCAGACAACCCTAAGGCGCCGCCCCGTGCGAGTTGCCGGGAGGCTAGTGGCCCACCGCTTCCTTCGCGGGCACGTCCACGGACTTCAGGGTCAGCCGGGTCGACTGCAGGACAGTGCCTAGCAGGGAGCGCGCCGAGAGGAGGAGGCTGCTCACTTCGGGGCAGGACAGCTCGTAAAACAGCCGGCCGTCCTGGCGCGAAGGGATGACCAGGCGCTGGCGGCGGAGCACGCCAAGGTGCTGGGAGAGGTTCGAGGGCTCCAGGCCGGTATCGTCCCGCAGGCGGCTGACGGCCACGGGGCCGTCGGCGAGCATCTCCAGGACCTGGATCCGTACAGGGTGTCCCATGGACTTGAAAAGTTCGGCCTTTACATCACTCAGGACCAGACCTGTGGGCAACTCGTCCTTCATCGGGCTTCCCTTCCTCCGTCCACAGCCGGGCGATAACCATAACGCTTGTTCAAGGAATACAGCTTATGCCAGACAGAAAAGTCTGTCTCGCCCCCACGGCCAGTTGGCGTGAAGTGCATGTACATCGTAGCTCCGGCTGGTTTGGGATGATCGATGGATTTAGTCCGTGGGCGCCACTTGCGCGGATGCGTTGGGTAGTTCAGAATTTCATGAATTCATCAATTCGAACCGGCTGTTCAGAAGCGGCCGGCTACCCGGGGATGGATTCAGGCTGCTTCCGCTGACAATGGCGTCACCGGGAGTGGCATGACTCCGGGTTTCAGGAGGGCTCAATGGCAGGCATGTTCGAACTATTCGCCGACTCAGACACTTCCTTCAGATTTCAACTGACAGCACCCGACGGCACGGTCATGGCGCTGTCGAGGCCGTTCCCCGACAAGCGGGCCGCAGTAGCCGGGATCGCCGCGGTGCGCGAGTACGCAGGCATGGGCTTTGTCACTGAATCGCTCAGGCGGCCGGCCGCCGTCGCAGATTTCCCTGCGTGGTGAGCCCCGTGACCGCGCGGAAAGTCCCGCAGGCGCACTCCAGTCTCCTCGCCGCCGGGGAATGCATCGCCGGGACGTTCCGGTATGACGCGGTGACCGGCAAGCTCGACTGGTCCGAGGAGCTTTTCCATATTCACGGATATCGGCGCGGCGAGATCGTGCCCACCTTGGACCTGCTGCTCTCGCACAAGCATCCCGACGACCGAAGCCGCGGATTGGAGATATTGACCCGAATCCGGAACGCCGGGGGAAGTTTCTTCAGCTACGACCGGCTAATTGACGCGCGCCTGCGCGAGCACAGGATCCTGACGACGGGCGAGGGCGTGCTTGACCAGGCGGGCAGGCTGAGCCACATTGACGCCTTCGTGATAGACCTCACCAAGATGCTGCAGCGCGAGACGGAGCAGTTCGCCAGGGCGGCCGTTACAGCGGCCAACGCCAGCCGCAGCACCATAGAGCAGGCCAAAGGCATCCTGATGGGTGCCCTGCGCATCGGATCGGAGGAGGCGTTCAAGCTGCTCGTCGCCCACAGCCAGCACAGCAACATCAAGCTGGCCAGGACCGCAACAGAGCTCGTGGCCCTGGCCAACAACGCCAAGGACCCCGCACTGCTGGACGGTTTCGTTCAGGCACTCCACCGCGGGCCTGCCGGACGCAGGCCCGGAACAATCGGCGTCCACGGACCTGCGGGGAGGCGTCAACAGGGCTCCATGTAAAATTCCTTCTACGATGACTGCCGACGACGCCAACCGTTCCACCCTGCTGCCCGCCCAGGCAATGGCGGGCCGCGATGACCCCGTGGACCGCATTCTTGCCACCGCTTATGAGCTGTTTTCCCGCCGCGGGATCCGCGATGTCGGAACCAATGAACTCATCAGCCGCTCCGGCGTAGCCAAGGCGACGTTCTACCGGCACTTCCCGTCCAAGGATGCCCTGGTCCTGGCCTTCCTGGCGCTCCGTGACCAGGTGTGGACCGTGGACCTCATCGTCTCCGAAGCCCGCCGCCGCGGCACCACTCCCGAGGAGAGGCTGCTCGCGATTTTCGACGTGTTCGGTGACTGGTTCCACCGCGACGACTTCGAGGCCTGCACGTTCATCAATGTTCTGCTGGAGATGGGTCCCGACCATCCACTGGGGAAGGCGAGCATCGGCTACCTCACCAGGATCCGCGGCCACATCCAGGCCCTGGCGGAGGAAGCCGGGCTGAGTCGCACCGAAGAATTCGCCCGGTCCTGGCACATCCTGATGAAGGGCTCGATCATCTCGGCCACCGAGGGGGACTTCCTGGCGTCAAAGCGGGCCCAGCAGATGGCCGGCTGGCTGATCGAGCACCACCGGAACTGAGCGCTCAGGCGTCCCGGGCGGCTGCGCTATGAACCTGGGCATCGCGGCCAGGGGCATCAGTCAGCGGGCGCCGGGCCAGCCATGCGGCCACAATCGCGCCCGAGATGTTGTGCCATAGCGAGAACACCGCCGAGGGCAGTGCGGCCAGCGGGCTGAAGTGCGCGGTGGCCAGTGTGGCGGCCAGCCCGGAGTTCTGCATTCCGACTTCAAAGGCCAGCGCGCGGCGGGCCTTGTCATCCAGCCTGCCGAGCTTGCCGGCGAGGTATCCGAGGCCCAGGCCAAAGCCGTTGTGCAGCACAACGGCGAGGAACACGATGCCGCCGGCGGCCACGATCTTGCTGGCGCTGCCGGCCACCACGATCGCCACAATCAGGGAAATCACGACGGCGGAGGCCCAGGGGAGTGCCGGAAGCACCTTCGCGACGAGCTTCTTGAGGAACAGCCGTGCCAGCAGGCCTGCAATCACCGGGAGGAGGACGGTCTTGACGATGTCCACGACCATCGCTCCGGCGTCGATCTGCAGGAAGGATCCGGCCAGGAAGAGGACCAGCAGGGGAGTGACGATCGGGGCGATCAGCGTGGAGACCGAGGCCACGGCCACCGAGAGGGCAACGTCCCCCTTGGCCAGGAAGGCCATCACGTTGGAGGCGGTCCCGGACGGCGCGCAGCCCACCAGAATGAGGCCCACGGCCAGCTCGGGCGGGAGGTTGAGCGCCACGGCAATCAGCCAGCCGGCGCCCGGCATGATCACGTAGTGGGCCACGATGCCCAGAACCACGGCCCAGGGCCGCTTGACCACGGACGCGAAGTCCGGCGGGGTGAGCGTCAGGCCCATGCAGAACATGATGACGCCCAGCAGGTACGGGACGCCGGGGGCCATCGGCTTGAAGGCGCCCGGCAGCAGGAAACCGGCAATGCCGGCAGCCACCACCAGCAGCGGAAAGACGGTGACCGCGATTCGCGCGATTTTGGCCTCTGCCGCCAGTGCCGGATTCAGCGGTGCGGCATCAGCATCGGCGCCGGCCTTGGGGTGTTCGTGGGATTTGGTTGCCTCAAGCATCCAATAATGCTCACACTCCGACCCCTGATCCGGCCAGTTCGTGAACAGACGTCTGACATTTATGTCGCGTCGGCACCACGGCCTGGCCCGCCACCGGGCACCCCGTGGCGCCGCTCTATTGCGCCGGCGGGCCGCTGTAATCTGCGATGTGCGCGGTGGCCGCGTGCTCGCGAATCTCTGTGACGCCGGAAGCGGCCGCAGCGCTGTCCCGGTAGATCCCTGAGACGGCAAGAATGTTGCCTGCGCCGTTGACGAGCCGGATGCGGACGCCGCCCTGTTCGGCGGCGACGAGTTCAAATTTTCCTGCCATGCTGGACCTCCCCCAAGGTGGTGCGCCTGCAAGGTGGTCGCAGGCTCCTCCCTAACCAGCCTAGATGACAATTCTTGTCACACAAACAACACAACGTTTTGTTGGTCCGTCAGTGCCCGGCGTTGAGCTTTCCGGCGAGCCGCTCACGCATCTGGGTGCTCGCGGAGTTCAGGCCGATCAGCTCCACTTCACGGCCGTGCCTGCGGTACTTCTCGGTGACAGCGTCCAGGACAGCGATCGTGGATGCGTCCCACAGGTGCGAGGCATGCAAATCGATGATGACGCGGTCCACCGTGGGTGCGGCATCGCGGGCGTACTCGAACTGGGTGTAGAGGTCGTTGGAGGAGGCGAAGAAGAGCTCTCCGTCCACGGTGTACGTTGCCACGGTCTCGCCATTGAGCTCGATCTCCGTCCGTTCAACCGTGGCGAAATGCGCCACCCGCCGGGCAAACATGGCCATGGCCGCCAGGACGCCGACGCCTACTCCGATGGCCAGGTTGTGGGTGGCCACCACGGTGCCCACCGTGATCAACATGACGGCTGTTTCGGATTTGGGCATCCGCCTGAGCGTCTTCGGGGCGATGGAGTGCCAGTCGAACGTGATGGCGGAGACGAAGATCATCACGGCCACGAGCGCTGCCATGGGTATCAGGCCCACAACGTCGCCCAGCGCCACCACCAGGACCAGCAGGAAGACGCCGGCCAGGAACGTAGAGACCCTGCTCCGGGCGCCGGATCCCTTGACGTTGATCATGGTCTGGCCGATCACGGCGCAGCCGCCCATGCCGCCCAGGAAGCCGGTGACGATGTTCGCCACGCCCTGGCCCCAGGACTCGCGGGTCTTGTTCGAGCGGGTGTCCGTGATGTCGTCAACAAGCTTCGCCGTCATCAGGGATTCGAGCAGGCCCACAAGCGCCATGGACAGCGCGAAGGGGGCGAGGATCTGGAAGGTTTCCAGCGTCAGCGGCACGTTGGGAATGAAAAGGGTGGGCAGGCTTTCCGGAAGCTGGCCCTTGTCCTGGACGGCGGGAACGTCGATCTTGGCGAGCACCGCAAACAGCGTCAGGGCCACGATCGCCACGAGCGGGGACGGTACTGCTGACGTGAGCCGCGGGAGTCCAATCACGATCACCAGGCCAACGGCCACGAGCGGGTAGACCAGCCACGGCACGTTGATCAGCTCGGGCAGCTGAGCCATGAACACCAGGATGGCCAGCGCGTTAACGAACCCCACCATCACTGACCGCGGAATGAAGCGCATGAGCCTGGTGACGCCCAGGAGCGCCAGGAGGATCTGGAAGGCCCCCGCCAGGATCACTGCGGCGATCAGGTAGTCCAGGCCGTGGCTCCGCATCAGCGGTGCGATCACCAGGGCCACCGCGCCGGTGGCCGCGGAGATCATGGCGGGCCGGCCGCCCACGAAGGAAATCGTGACGGCCATGGTGAAGGACGCGAACAGCCCGATCCGGGGATCAACGCCTGCAATGACGGAGAACGCAATCGCCTCCGGGATGAGCGCCAGCGCCACCACCAGTCCGGCGAGGGCTTCCGTCTTGAGCCGGCGCGGGGAACGGAGCGTAGCCCGGACGGATTGGAGTTGTTCGGGCTTCATGATGTCCTAGAGCTTGGTCTGGCGGTAGCGCTCGATCTGCTTCAGCCGCCGCAGGAGGCTGTCGCGCCGGGGGTGCGGCACGGCGTCGGGCGCCTCCGCGGTGAGGTCGATGTGTTTGGTGCCGTACTGCCACAGCAGCAGGTCATCCAGCAGCCGGTCGGGCCCGGGGGAATACCTGTGGTCCAGGGCTTTGCGGACTTCGGTGATCCGGTTGGCGCTAAGGAGCTCTGCCAGCTGCACGGTCTGGTTGAGGCCATGGGCGGCCATGAGTTCAGCTGCCCAGCCCCAGTCATCATCCACTTTACGGTCAACGTGCGGAAGAAGTGTCCGCCAGACGTCGCGGATCCGGTTCGGGGTGAGCTGCGCACCGCCTTCGCCGTCCGTGTCCCAGTAGCCGCGGACTTCCTCATAGCGTTCGTGCAGGTCCGCGAAGGCGCCCTCCACTGTTTCCAGCATTGCCGCCGTGGCGGTGAACTGCCGGTCAAAGTGCGGAGTCCAGGCGCGGGGATCCTCGGCCTTGAAGCGGATATCATGCTCGATCTCGCTCCACGCGTGGGCAAAGACCGTGCGGATCTGGCATTCGAAAAAGTAGCTGCCGTTGGGCTGGAGGTCCGGGTTGAACACCTTCTGGTAATCCTTGACGGCTTCGTTCTGGATGGTCCGCAGGATCAGGTGCCGGCTGGAGTAGCCGTACGTGCCGGACTCAATGGAGCCGATGTCCTTCTCCCGGTCGCCGCGGCAGTCAAAGAGCTGGCGCTGGCGTTTGATCAGGTTTGCCACCACCGCGTTCTCCGCCGGCAGCTTGGTGATCACCCGGACGCCCACCATGTCATTGAGGGTCCGGAACGGGTCGGGGAACTTCAGTACGGGCGGCCCGGCCGGTTCCAGCGGCTTCTCCGTGCGGGAAATCTTTTCCTTAAAGGACTCCACCGTTTTGGTGCGGCCGGTGACAAACAGGGGCGTCACCTCGGTGTCCTTGAGCATGCTGCGCAGCGTGAGCAGGACTTCCCGGGTGACCAGCTTCAGGGCAGGGCGGACCCGTTCGTAGAGCTCCACGTTTTCCTGCACGGATTCGCGCAGGCCTGCGTCCAGGCGGTCCCAGTTGGTAGCCATGGTTCCAGCTTACGGGCGGCCTGCGACAGCCGGGCGGTTAACACCCTCGCGGCGGACCGGCCCGTAGCGCCGGCGCAAGGTGCACGGCGACGCCGTCGACCCAGCTGGCGCAAAGCTGTCCGGCTCCCAAGGTAGGCTCGGCACATGGCTGATGTGCAGCGTCGGACCCTTCTTTCCACGGGGCTGGGCGCTGCCGCAGCGGTGACACTGGGGGCACTGTCCGCTTCCTGTTCGTCGGGCCCGAAGGAGGACGCAGTGAAGCGGCACAAGTACCAATACGGCGATGACCCCAGCCAGTGGGGCGAACTCTTCCTGCCGGACGCACCTGGAACCCGGGGCGTGGTGGTGGTCATCCACGGCGGGTACTGGCGCTCGCAGTACGGCGCCGAACTGGGCGAACCGCTGGCCAGGGACCTCGCCATGCACGGAATGCCGGCCTGGAACCTGGAGTACCGGCGCGCCGGCAACGGCGGGGGCTGGCCGCACACTTTCGAGGACGTCCTGGCGGGCATCGACAAGCTCCGGGACGTTGCCGCGATGCACGGGCTGGGCCTCGAAAGAGTGGTGGCGCTGGGCCACTCGGCCGGCGGGCACCTTGCAGTCTGGGCGGCTGGCCGTTCCCGCCTGGGGCAGCTCGGCGCGCCGGACGCCGACCGCCAGCTGCAGCGGAAGAACGACGACGGTGCCGTGCACCTTACCGGGGTGGTCAGCCAGGCCGGACTCCTGAACCTGGCCGAGGCTGAAAAGCTGAACCTCAGCAACGGCGCGGTCAGCAACCTGCTGGGCGGTTCGTCAGCGAAGTACCCGAAACGGCACAAGTTTGTTGACCCCATGAGCGCGGTCCCGCTGGGTGTCCCGGTTTACGCGGTCCACGGCAGCGACGACGACGATGTTCCCGCAAGCCAATCCCTGACCTACGCCGGCGCGGCCAAGGCCGCGGGTGCGCCCGTGCAGCTGCTGAACGTGCCCGGCGACCACTTTTCCCTGATTGACCCCAAGGCGCCGGCTTACCGCAAGTGCCGGGACCTGGTGCAGGAACTCCTGGGCTGAACGGAGGCCCCGGCGGCTCCGGAGGTCCGGCGTCTGCCCGGCGTGTTTACCCGGCGGCGGAGTCTGTCGCCTAGACTGGTCCAAGGTGCGCCGGGAAGTCTGGTCGGCATGATTTTGTCGACTCAACGTTTAGGACGCTTCATGAGCCCCGCACCCACGCCCGCCCCCGACGCCAAACCGCGCACCGTCCTTGGCTACGGCAGTTACGCCGAATCGCTGCGCATCGGTGAGATCCTGCGCAAGGAAACAGTCGGCGGCGCCCTCCTGGTGGCCGCCGCCGTCATTGCCCTGATCTGGGCAAACTCGCCGGTCTCCGACAGCTACTTCGCCTTGCGGGACTACAAAATCGGCTACGAACCCTGGCATCTCGAGCTGAGCCTGGGCGCCTGGGCAGCCGACGGACTGCTGGCCATCTTCTTCTTCCTGGTTGGCCTCGAACTGAAGCGTGAGTTCGTGGCAGGCGACCTCCGCCAGCTCAACAAATCGATCGTGCCCGTGGCGGCCGCGGCCGGCGGCGTGCTTGTTCCCGCGTTGATCTACGCCGCCGTGAACATCTACAGCCCGGAAACCCTGCGCGGCTGGGCCATCCCCACCGCAACGGACATCGCGTTCGCCGTCGCGGTGCTGGCCATCATCGGCTCGCACCTGCCCAGCGCCCTGCGCATCTTCCTGCTCACCCTGGCGGTGGTGGACGACCTCATCGCCATCAGCATCATCGCGTTCTTCTACTCCAGCGACATCCAGGCGGCCCCGCTGCTGCTCGCCCTCATCCCGCTTGCCTTGTACGCCTTCCTGGCCCAGAGGTACCGCCGCTTCTTCGGCGCCCACTTCATGGCTGCCTGGGCCATCCTGCTGCCGCTCGGCATCGTCACCTGGGCACTGGTGCACGCCTCCGGCATCCACGCCACGGTGGCCGGTGTCCTTCTCGGATTCGCCGTGCCGGTCCTTCGGTCCAAGGCCAGCGGGGGTCCCGAAGCAGGCCCCGGCCTCGCGGAGATCTTCGAACACCGGTTCCGTCCCATTTCCGCCGGCGTGGCCGTTCCCATCTTCGCCTTCTTCTCCGCCGGTGTGGCCGTAGGCGGCTGGGAAGGCCTGGGTTCCGCCCTGGCTGACCCCGTGGCCATCGGCATCATCATGGCGCTCGTCCTCGGCAAGCCGATCGGCATCATGGGCACCACCTGGATCCTCACCAAAGCCACCAGGGCGCGGCTGGACGGATCCTTCAAGTGGATCGATGTTTTTGGCGTCTCGCTGCTGGCCGGAATCGGCTTCACCGTGTCCCTGCTCGTCGCGGAACTCAGCTTCGGCCACGGCAGCCTGCACGATGACCACGCCAAGGTGGGCATCCTGGCCGCATCGCTGCTCGCCGCAATCCTGGCCACCGTGGTGCTGCGGGCCAGGAACCGCCAGTACCGCCGCGCGGAGGAACTCGAGAAGGTCGACTCGGACCAGGACGGCATCCCCGACGTCTACCAGCACGAAAGCCGTGGCTGACGGCCTGACCCCCCTTGCCGCACCATACCCCTAGGGGTATGGTTTTGCTAGGGTGCGGAAGCCGCCGCCACCGCCCGAGGAGGATGCCATGGACGTTGTTGTCATCGAAACCCCGCAACTGGGGGACCGGAGTTACCTGGTCCACGACGGCACGGTGGGCCTCGTCATCGACCCGCAGCGGGACACGGACCGCGTGGAGGCCGCCGCCCGCGAAGCGGGGGTGACTATCACCCACGTCGCCGAGACGCATTTGCACAACGATTACGTCACCGGCGGCCTGGAACTGGCAAAGTCCCATGCTGCGACCTACCTGGTCAACGCCGCGGACCCGGTCCAGTTCGAGCGCGAAGCCATCACCGACGGCCAGACCGTCCGCGTGGGCACGCTGACCGTCAGGGCCGTGGCCACTCCGGGCCACACCCACACGCACCTGTCATTCATCGTGGACGACGGCGACAAGCAGGCGGTCTTCTCCGGCGGCAGCCTGCTCTACGGATCAGTCGGCCGGACGGACCTCGTGGCTCCGTCCGACACCGTCGGCCTGACCCGCGACCAGTACGCGTCCGTGCGCCGCCTCGTGGCCGAGGCCCGGCATGACGCAGCGCTCTTCCCCACCCACGGCTTCGGGTCGTTCTGTTCGTCCGGGCCGGCCACCCGCTCCGGTTCCTCCACTGTCGGTGAGCAGCTCACCGCGAACCACGCCCTGACCGATCCGGACGAGGACCACTTCGTCCAGGAACTCATCGCCAACCTCTCCGCGTACCCGGCGTACTACGCGCACATGGGGGCCATGAACGCCAAGGGCCCGGGTCCCGCGGACCTCGCGGTCCCGGAATCGGTGGACCCGGCTGAGCTCACCCGCCGCCTGGAAGACGGCGAATGGGTGGTCGACCTCCGCCGCCGCGTGGCGTTTGCCAGCAACCACCTCAAGGGCAGTGTCAGCTTCGAATACGGCAGCGGCTCCAACTTCACCACCTACCTGGGCTGGGTCCTGCCGTGGGATGAGAAGCTCACCCTCGTCGGCTCGCGGGACGACGTCGAAAAAGCCATCCGCGATCTCTCCCGCATCGGCATCGATTCGCCGGATGCCGCCGTCGGAACCGAACCGCGCGCACTGGCGCCGGACGCCGCCGTCGACTCCTACCCGCGCGTCGGCTGGGACGGCCTGCTGGCCGGCCGCGCCGACGGTGACACGGTCCTCGATGTACGGCGGACGGACGAGTTCGCCGCCTCCCACGTGGCCGGAGCCGTCAACGTTCCCGTCCACCAGCTCCTCACCCGCATGGACGAAGTGCCGGCCGGGAAGCTGTGGGTCCACTGCGGAACCGGCTACCGCGCCGGGGTGGCGGCCAGCCTGCTGCAGCGTGCAGGCAGGGACGTGGTGCATCTGGACGCGAGGTTCGAGGATGCCGGAAGAGCTGGCGTCCCCTTGGAGAAGGGCCCTTCGGCGTAATCAGGAGCGCGCGCACCCGTTCTCTGGCAGAGTATGACCATGCTCACAGTTATTGGCGAAGGCCTGGTCGACGTTGTCCAACGATCCTCGGGAATCGAGGCCCACGTGGGCGGCAGCCCGCTCAATGTGGCAGTTGGACTGGCGCGGCTGGACCATCCCGTGCAGTTCATCGGCAGGTTCGGGCGCGACGCCTACGGCGAGTCCGTGGCCGCCCACCTGAAATCCAGCTCGGTGATGGTGCCGCAGGGTCCGGATGCCCTGCCCACCAGCGTGGCCACCGCGTTGATAGACGACGACGGCGCCGCCAGCTACACGTTCGACCTCGCCTGGGAGCTTCCCGGCCTCGCGGACCGGCTGCCGTTCATGCTGCAGGGCACCACCCTGGTGCACACCGGTTCCATTGCCACGATGCTGGCGCCGGGCGCCGCCGAGGTGCTTGCCGCCGTCGAACACGCCCACCCGTCCGCCACCATCAGCTTCGACCCCAACTGCCGTCCCACCATCATCACCGACGTGGACTACGCCCGCAGGCAGGCGGAAAAGTTCGTCAGCCTCGCTGACGTCGTGAAGGCTTCCGACGAGGATCTCGAGTGGTTGTACCCCGGTGTGGACGTCCTGGATTCGGCCCGGCGCTGGCTTTCCCTGGGCGGTCCCGGAGGGCCCGCGCTGGTGGTGGTGACCCGCGGAGCGGCCGGCCCCTGGGGCATCACCGCCGCCGGCGAAGCCGAATTCCCTGCGCCCAAGGTGGAGGTGGCGGACACTGTGGGTGCCGGGGATTCCTTTATGGCCGCACTGATTTCCGGCCTGGTGGACCGCGGCCTGGACGGTGCACAGAACCGGAAGGAGCTGCGGGAACTGCCGGCCGAATCGCTCCGTGAACTGCTGGCCCATGCCGCGTGGGCTGCAGCCGTCACCGTGTCCCGCCCCGGAGCCAACCCGCCCACCAGGGCGGAACTCAACCACTTCGAGCTCGAAAGCCTGGAGCGCAACGCCGCGCTCTCCGGAGACGACCTGAGGAATGCCGACTCCGCCAGCAACTGAAAGGCAGCACATGTCTTCCCACCATTCGCCGTCCCTGAACGTCAGCAGCGAGTCCTTCCAGGACGGCCAAACCCTGCCGCCCGCCCAGCGCAGCGGCAAGATGCGCGCCGGCGGCAAGGATGAATCGCCGCAGTTGAGCTGGAGCGGCGCGCCGGCCGGAACCAAGGGCTATGCGGTCACGGTGTTCGATCCCGATGCCCCGGGCCGTGGCGGTTTCTGGCACTGGGCGGTGCTGGACCTCCCCGCGGGCGCCACGTCGTTGCCCGCCGGTGCGGGCGCCGAGGGCGGCCGGCTCCTTCCGGCCGGTGCGCTGCAGCTGAAGAACGACGGCGGCTTCCACGGCTACCTCGGGGCCGCGCCGCCGCCCGGACACGGCCCGCACCGCTACATCGTCACCGTCTACGCCCTCGACGTGGAGCACCTCGGCCTGGACGCCGGGTTCAGCCCGGCAAAGCTGGAAGCCAAACTGGCCGGGCACGTGCTGGGCCGCGGAACCCTCACCGGCATCTTCGAGCGCTGAGCGGCCGCCACTATCGGGCCAACGTAGACTGGCAGTATGCGGCTGGTAGCAAGTGACATTGACGGAACGATCCTCGGGCATGACGGCAAAATCAGCCATCGGACCATCCGCGCCTTCCACGCGTGCCGTGACGCCGGCGTCGAACTGGTCTTCGTGACCGGACGTCCGCCCCGCTGGCTGCACCCCCTGGAGGATCAGCTGGGGCATGCGGGAACGGTGATCTGCTCGAACGGCGCAGTGGTGTGGGACCTCGAGGCAGGCCGCCTGGTGTCCGCACGCTCGCTTGCCCTGGACGCGGTCTTCGAAGCGCGCCGCATCATCAAGCAGCTGCGGCCATCCGCGCTGTTCGCGGCGGAAACCCTCACCGGCTTCCACCTGGAGCCGGGCTTCATCGAAAACGATTCCAGTGAGCTCCTCACTGAATTTACTCCCGCCCCGCTGGCCAGCACCCTCACCGCGGACGACGCCGTGGTGAAGTTCCTGGCCATCGTCCGCGAAGGCACCGCCGACGACTTCCTGGCCGAGGTGTCACCCGCGGTGGCGCACCTCGCTTCGGCCACCCACTCAGCACCCACCGTGGCCATGCTGGAGCTCGCCTTGCCGGGCGTCAACAAAGCCGTGACGCTGGCCGAATACGCCGCCACCCTGGGCATTGACGCCGCTGATGTGGTGGCGTTCGGGGACATGCCCAACGACATAGAGATGCTGCGCTGGGCGGGCGACGGTTACGCAATGGCCAGTGGCCACCCGGAGGCCATCCGGGCAGCGGGGCAACAGGCACCCCATTTCGACGACGACGGCGTGGCCCAGATCCTCGAAGCCAAGCTCGCCGGACTTGGCGTGAAGCCCGTCTAGCCAGGCGACTGAATTGACGGACTCCCAGCCTTTCTTCGCCGCCGGAAGCGCCTCCGCGCGGATTGCGATGGCGCACCGCGGGTTTTCTCCGGACGGGCTGGAAAACTCGATGGCGGCGTTCCGCGCGGCCGTCGAACTCGGCTACCGGTACCTGGAAATGGATGTTCACACCACCGCCGACGGCGTGCTCCTGGTGTTTCACGACCCCTCGCTGGACCGTGTCACTGACGGGCAGGGCCGCATCGCCCGGCTCCCTGCCGGGACCGTTGCACGGGCACGGATCGGCGGCGTGGAACCCATCCCGCTCTTCGAAGAGATGGTCCGGGCCTTTCCCGACGTGCGGCTAAACCTTGATGTCAAGGATTGGAACTCTGTGACCGGCCTTGCCGCCGCGATTGAGAGGTACGGCGTTCACGACCACGTACTGATTGCGAGCTTCTCCGACCGCCGGCGCCGGGCTGTCGTTAAGCAGTTGAGCCGGCCGGTCGCGGCGTCCGCCGGCATGGTTTCCAACGCTCTGTTCACAATGCTCGGCCCGGTTCTTCCGGGAGCGGTCATGCGGCGGCTCCTGCGGGGCGTCCACGCGCTTCAGGTTCCGGTCAGCTACGGTGGCATCCGGGTGGTCACGCCGGCCTTTGTCCGCCGCGCCCACCGGCACGGCCTCCAGGTCCATGTGTGGACCATCAACGATCCCGCAGAGATGGACCGGCTCCTGGACCTTGGCGTTGACGGCATCGTAACCGACCGGGCAGATCTCCTCAAACAGGTGCTCCAGGACCGGGGGCAGTGGGATTAGCCGCCGTGGCGTGACGCCCGCTGAGCATCCAGCACGGCTGCGAACTCGTCCGCCGGGACCGGCCGGCCGAAGTAATATCCCTGAGCGCTGACACAGCCAATGCTGGCCAGATGCTCTGCCTGTTCCGCGTTCTCCACGCCTTCCCAGACCGCCTCGAGGCCGCAGGCCCGGATCAGCTGGAGGATTGCCGCTATCAGGGCTGGCTGGGCCGGGTCCGTCCCCAGGTCCTTCAGCAGCGAGCGGTCCACTTTGACCTTGTCCACGGGGAGCCTGCGCAGGTAGCTGATCGAGGAGTAGCCAGTGCCGAAGTCGTCGATTTCCAGCCCCACACCCAGCTTCCGCAGGCTGTTCAAGGAGTAGCGGTCCAGTTCGTTGCCGCTGACGATGGCACCTTCGGTCAGCTCGAGAACCAGCAGTTCCGGGTTGAGCTCCGCCTCGCTGAGGGCATCCCGGACCTCTTCGATGAACTCGAGGCGCTGAAGGTCCGTGGGGGAGATGTTGATGCGCATGGAGAATTCGTCGCCCGCACGGCCCTCTGCCCGCCAGTCCCTCAACTGCCGTACGGCGGTGCGCAGGACCCAGCCGCCCAGCTCGGAAATGAGTCCGGCGTCTTCCGCCAGCGGAATGAATTCGTCCGGCATCACCATCCCGCGGGACGGGTGCTTCCAGCGGACCAGGGCTTCCGCGCCTTCGATCCGCCCTGTGGTCAGGTCCACCACGGGCTGGTAATAAAGCACCAGCTCCGAGCCGGAAATGGCCGTCCGCAGGTCCTCAATGAGCTGGCTGCGCAATTGGCGGGCGTGCAGCATCGCCGGTTCGAACACCTTGAGCCGGTTGCGGCCCCCGGCCTTGGACGCGTACATGGCCACATCAGCCTCGATGAGCAGCTGTTCCGCGCTCTGGCCGGCTCCACCAATGCACAGCCCCATGCTGGCACCGCACTGGACGGAGTCGTTCTCGAGTTCCACCTGGCCGTCCAGGGAAGCGAGGATGCGGTTGCCCACGCTCGCGGCGCGGGCCAGCGTGGTAGCGGGCATCAGTACGGCGAATTCGTCTCCGCCCAGGCGGGCCACTGTGTCCGTGTCGCGGACTGAACCTTTGATGCGCTCCCCGACCGCGGCCAGGACCTGGTCACCGGCAGCATGGCCAAGGGTGTCGTTGATGCCCTTGAAGGCGTCAAGGTCCAGCAGCAGGAGCGCCGGCGGCAGGCCACCCTGCCCGGCCTCCGCCAGTGCCTCATTAATGGCGCTGACCAGAGCGGCACGGTTCGCCAGGCCCGTGAGAGAGTCCGTGAGTGCCATCTTCTGCATTTCCAGATGCGCCTCGTTGAGCAGCCGTGTGCGCAGTTCCACCCGCTGTTCCAGCTCCTGGTACATAATCTGCAGGTCCTCGGCGAGGAGGTTGGTTCCCATGATGACGGCATCCAGTTCGTCCCTGGCGGGGGACACTTCAATCCTGGAGTGCAGCTCTCCTGCGGCAAGGCGGACGATCCCGTCCAGCAGCTTGCCCAGGCGCGGATCGCCGTCAGTGAACATGGGTGGTTTCCTTCAACCACTTGAGTGCGTCAGTTTCGGACGTGAAGTAGCTCGCGGGCCCGGACTTGAAGTCACCGCCAAGGATGAAATGGGCCAGGATCCGGTCCACCGGCGTACGGCCCAGCAGTGCCCATGCAGCCACGGTGCTCACATTGCTGAAGACTGCCCTCGCCGCCCGGCTCACCGACGCTACGTCCGTCACATCCATCAGTACGGCCAACGGGGAGCCCCACTGCGGCGCCTGCAGGCCGGCAGCCAGCAGCTGTGCCGACTGTTCGTCCAAGTGCTCGTCCCGGGGAAGCACGATCCGGACAATCTGCTCTTGCATCAATCCAAGCGGCTTAGACATCAATCCCCCGAACATATGAGAGGAGCCGTTTGGCCTCCCGAGCCCCGCCGAAACTCCGGTGAGGCCTTGCGACTAAAATACACCGTCCATCCGCGTCCGGAGAGCGTTAGCGTACATCGGCCGCAAACGCGCGCACCTGGGCGCTGCGTTCCGAGGCGGCGGCATTGTCGAACAGCTCGGCAGCATCCGCCAGCCGCTGCAGCGCTTCGTCGCGCTCACCGTTGGCAAGGAGGGATTTTCCCAGCAGGAAAGAGGCTTCTCCGGCCGTTTGGGTGGCTAAAATCCCGGCTTCGGTGCAAAGCGGCCTGAGCATGTTGATGGCGGTGGCCATGTCGCCGGTCAGGAAATTCCAGTGCGCACGGGCGAAGGACATCTCGAGAAGGTCGCGGTCGCTGCCGCCCACCACTTCAGTGGCGAGTTCTGCCCGTTCAATGCAGCGAAGCGTTGCAGGTTCGGTGAGCTCAGCCTCCAGGCGCATCACCGCAGAAGCGCGGTTGAACCTGGCCCAGAGGTCCACGTCCTTTGACGGTGAGAGGCTCTCCGCAGCCATATCGTGGTAGCGGCCTCCGTCTGTCACCCTGCCGGTAAGGAACGCGACGTTTCCGATCACCCAATAGGCCTTGCCGGCGGTGTCCTCATCCACAAGCTCCGTGAGCAGGCCTTCCAGCAGGAGGCACTGTTCCCACGCTTCGTCCAGTCGGCGGCTCTCGGCGAGGGCTGCGATAAGGGCACGCTGTGCTTCCACATGGAGATAAACGTACTCGGCGTCGCCAGCCACCAGGTTGGCAGCTGCAGCAGCCGACGACACGGCATCGGGAAGCCGGCCAAGCCCTTGCTGTGCCACAGCCAGCAGCGTGTACGCCCGGGCGGCCAGCAGGGCGTGATCCGCCGAAAGCGGAGATTCGGCAAGGGACCTGGCAATTTCCAAGCACTCGGAGATCGAACCCTCGTCACGGAGGCATTCGGCTTTCAGGTAGATCATGTTCCACCAGCCGGAGTAATCCCCGGACTCCAAAGCCAGGGCGGCGGCTGCGGCGGCTTGCGCTTTTGCTGCGGCATAATCGCGATTTCTGGCGCTTTCACGGGCCTGCAGCTCGGCCACTACGTAGGGAGTCAAATTCCGGGGAGACGGCATTTGCCAATTATCCACCCTCGCTGCCCCCGCTGGAGTCGGGTCCTGGGAATTACTTTCGTATTACATGGCTTTTACGTTGATGATCCGGCCGTATAATGACGCTCGTAATGCATGATCGAACCTAATTGATTGAAAGGACCAACGGATGAAGAAGATTGCCGCAACATTCTTGCTCACCGGCGTTCTGGCTGTCGCTGGATTTGCAGCACCCGCCAACGCCGCTCCTAAGTCGGACACAACTGTCAGCAGCTCAAGTAAGACGACGACTACGCAGTCCTCCATCGGTTGGTGGCCTAACTAGTTCGGCGAGAAGACTGCCCCCGGATTCTATATCCGGGGGCAGTTTCGTTTAAGGTCCGGCCACAGGTTACGGGCCGGAAACGGGCAGCTGAACAGTGATGGTGGTGCCTGCGCCGAGCTCGGAGCTGACCGCCAAATACCCCCTGTGCGACTTCACGATGTCGTGCGCAATGGCAAGCCCCAGGCCGCTGCCCGGCACGGCAGTGGAAGTGGCATTGGAGGCACGGAAAAACCGGGTAAAAAGATGCGGGATTTCTTCCTCCGGGATTCCGACCCCCGTGTCGCGGACATGAACATTTACCCCCGGCTCCCCGTCCGTCATTGCCTGAAAACGGCAGCTGACAACAATCCTGCCTCCGTGTGGCGTGAATTTGATGGCATTTGAAACAAGGTTGGTAAACACCTGCTCCAGCTGGACTTCATCGGCGATAATCGCGGGGTCGCCGTCGCAGAGCTCCAGTGAGATGGAAACGTCACCCAGTTCCGCCAGCGGACGCAGCGCCACCGTCACGATCTGCAGGGTGTGCCCCAGCTGGACCGGACCCAGGTGCAGGTTGGCGCCGTCGTAGTCCTGGCGGGAAACGGTGAGCATATCCTCGATCAGCCGGCGGAGCCGCTCTGAGTTACGGACAATGATGTCCAGCATCCGGCTCACTTCGGGGGGCACGGGCCCCCCCACACCGTCCTGGATCATGTCCAGGTAGGCGGAGATGGACGTCAGCGGGGTCCGGAGCTCATGGTTGACGGTGGCCAGGAAGTCGGTCTTCGCCTGGTCAAGCTGCCGCAGTTGCTTGACCACCTGTTGCTGGGCGCTCATCAGATGGCTTTGGATGAGCCCGTACGCCACGTTGCCGGCAACGTGCTGGATCAGGGAGATTTCGGTGCGTGTCCAGACCCGCGGCTCGTCCAGCTGCGCAATCCATATGACGCCCAGCGATGACTTTCCCTCGCCCACGGGAACGAATGCGGACGCCCACGGGCCCATATCTTCTGACCAGGCCGCCAGTTCCTGGTCCTCAGGGGACCATTCGTGGACGTGGTGGTCCTCCACCGCAAGAACTTCGGCCTCCGACCACAGCCGGTCCGCTACGCGGTGCGCGGAGGACTCTTGGAGCCCCAGTCCGTCCGGGACCGGGGGGAGGCCGGGACGGTGCCACTCGGCGGAAATCCGGGGCACGCGGTCGTCGTCGAACGTGGTGAACAGTACGCGGTCGGCACCGAACGTCTCCCCGAATCCCGTCACCAGGCAATCCGAAATCAGGCGGGGATCGTGCGTGGCACGGATGTTGGAGGAGACCAGGCGGAGCTTTTCACGCAGCCGTTCGGCGCTTTGCCGGGCGTCGGAGCGTTGTGCGGCGCGGCTGATCAGGACGTCCGCCCTGTGGACCAGCTCGTCCGGCGCGGCAGGCTTCGCGATGTAGTCCGCCATGCCGAGCGTCCGGAGGCTTTCCGCCGCGGATTCGTCGGCCAGATCGACGAGGAGAAGCAGTGGTGCATCCACCGGCGGGCCCCCAAAAGAATGGTCCGCGACGATGATGCTGGGCTTGTGCTGCTCCAGGAGCCCGGTCAAAATTTCGTGGCTTGAGGCCGTGGAGACCTCGAACCCCGCGGCTACCAGGACCCCGGCCGTGGCGGACAGGCGTCCGCTGTCCGGATCCGCCACGATGGCCGTGCGTGGTACGAGTGAATTCTCCGCCGTCTGAATTACCACACTGCCCCCTTCGGTCCCCGGTTGAGTACATTGTAGGGTGACATGGGTCGCACGCATTCCGTGCAGGCCAAACCCTGGCGGGAGGAAGCGCGGATATGTCCGGAGACAGCGAGGTGGGCACGGAAGCGGGATTGACGCTGGGAGGCGACGGAATCCTTCGGCTGACGTGGCCGCGGGGGGCCGCGATAACGGCCGCGGATGCGGAGCGCGCCATGCTCAGGGTGAACCAGTTATGCGGCGATGACCGGCACCCCATGCTGGTGGACATGGCCACCACCGCAGACGTGTCCCGCGGCGCCCGCGCAGTGTTCGGCCGCCCGTGCCAGGCCTCCCGGATAGCCCTGTTGGGGTCCTCGCCGGTTGACCGGGTCCTGGCAAACTTCTTCCTGGGGATCAACGCGGTGCCGTGCCCCACCAAGTTCTTCACATCTGAGCGGGACGCACTGACGTGGCTTGCTCTCACATGACCCGTGGCGCCTAATTTTCCGGGCGTCACCACCGGTGCCCTTATATTTGGACAATGCTCGCCGCCCTGAAAAAGTATCTGCTGGTCCCCAAGTTAGTGCGGTTGTCCGCGGGCGCGCCGCGGGACCATCACATTGCCTGGGACCGGTTCTGGTCCAATGTGAAAACCACGGGAGCCTCCGGCGACGTGCTGTGGGACTCCGGAAGCGACCACGAGATGCAGGGCTACGTGGACAGGCTCAGGCTGCACCTGGACCCCGGGCTGCCGATTGTGGACATCGGGTGCGGCAACGGCAGCTTCACCAGGCAGCTGGCCGGGCATTTCCCGCATGCGGTGGGGGTCGACGTTTCTGCGCACGCAGTCCGGCGTGCCCGCGCCGAGACTGCCGGTCTGGCCAACATTTCCTACGCCGTCGCTGATATGACGGCATCCGGTGCGGGCAGCGGACTGCTGGAGGAGCTTGCCGTACTGGACACGGGAGGCAAGGCAGGAGGTGGAGCGAATGTATTCATCCGCGGCGTGCTGCACGTCCTGGGCGAACGTGACCGGCATGCCTTGGCTGAAAATGCCCGCGCCATTACGCGGGCGAACGGCCGCGTCTTCCTGGCCGAAACCAACTTCCGGGGAAACGCCGTGGACTACGTGACGCACCTCGGCGCAACGCTCCGGTCCATTCCCGCGCCGCTTGAAGGCGCCATTCGCGGGCTGCCGATGCCGGGACGCTTCGGCCCCAAGGAGCGGAGCCTGGCATTCCCGGCCAGTCGCTGGGAGCTAATCGAGGAGGGGCCCACGACGATCGAGACGATGCCCTTGTCCAACCCCGCGCGGTCCGACCTCATCCCCGGATACTTTGCGGTGCTGGAGGCAAGGAACTAGGAGCCGCTTCCGCACCCCGTGCGGCCCGATGCTAGCCGCGGCCCATGCTGGTTAAGGGGTCGCCGTCCGCCTCGGACGGATCCGCGCGCAGGTCGCCCGGTTCCGGTTCGGGCAGGCCCCCGGGGCCGGGGGCGCTGCGCCGGGAAGAGTCGCTCAATCCCGGTTGTCGTCGGGATCCGGCGTATGCCCGTCGTCGGTTCTGGGCGCTGTGCCCGCCAGGTCCTCAACGGCGGTCCTGGCCGGTTGGGAAGCCTTTAGGTGCCAAGTTCCATCATCAGGGCGGGCAGTTCATCAGCCAGTTCACGGGCCAGGTACCCGAGGCTGCCGAACCGGCTCGCCAGCCTGTCGCCGGCGGCGGCATGGAGGTGGGTGCCCCAGCACGTCGCCTGTGCATCCGATGTTCCCCGGGCGCGCAGGCCTGCGATGGCACCGGCCAGGATGTCCCCGCTGCCGGAGGTGCCCAGGCCGCCGTAGCCGGTGGTGATTTCCCACAGCTGGATATTGCCGGTTCCGGGGGCGTTCCCCGGGCTTCCGCCCTCCTTCCCGCCCGGACCGGGGTCGGCGATGACACCCTGGCAACTCACCACGGCACCGTAACGCCGGGCAATTTCCGCAACGTCCCGGTGCAGGTCCTCGACCTCCCGTCCCAGCAGGACTCCGGATTCGGTGACGTTCGGGGTCAGGATGAGCCGCCCTGCCCATGGTCCGAGTTCGCCGAGGAGCCCCGGAAGGCAGCCCAAAGCGTAGGCGTCGAGTACCAGCGCCGGCCTGCTGGCGGAGCCGCCGGGGTTTCGTCCGTCGCCGCCGGCGTTCCCGGAATCCAGTTTCAGCAGCTCCCTCAGGAGGGACTCCGCTTCGTCCATGTCGTCCAGGCCCGGTCCCACCAGGACGGCCGCGGCTTTGTCCAGTTCTTCGGCCAGGACCGATACCCCGGAACCTTCGACGGCGCCGTCGTGCGTTTCAGCGAGGCCCACCACCCCCGCTTCCGGGAGGGCCACCGCAACCTGCACCGCGGTGGAACCGGCGACTGCCAGGGTCAGCCGGCCCGCGCCGGCGCGCAGGGCCGCCGTGCCCGCCAGAAGCGCCGCGCCGGGGGTCTTTCGGGCTCCGCCGATGACCAGCACGGATCCGCGGTCGTCCTTGCCCGATCCGCCTCCCGGAAGCGGCCAGTCGCGCAGCAGGGTGGGCGTGACCGGCTGTGCCGCCGTTTTGCTATGCGGGGTGGACATTGGCATCTCCCGCATGTTCGGTCACCGGCACGCCTTCGCTGACCAGGTGGTCGGCCATGTTGAAGCTCTCCAGGATCCAGGGCCCGCCTCCCTCAGGGCGGACGAACCGCGTGAGGGAAGCGTTGAGGATGGTGGACGTCGCGGCAATATCGAGGAGTTCCGGTTCGGTGAGCCCTTCCAGGATGTAGCGGAACAGCAGGATCAGGGCGTCATGGCACACGAGCATGATCCGGCCGCCGCCGGGTTGCCGTTCAAGATCGGCCAGGAGGGAGCGGAGCCGAAGCACGACGTCTGCCCAGGACTCGCCGCCGGGTGGCCGGTAGTAGAACTTCCCCAGCCAGCGCCGCCGCGCCGCCTCCTCCGGCAGCCGGGCCTCCACGCCCGCGGAGGTCAGCATGTCCAGGATGCCCAGTTCCCTGTCGCGGAGCCGTTCGTCAATGAGGATACCTGCGGGCCAGCCGCCGGTTTTCACGGCGAGCTCGGCCGTCTGCCGGGCGCGGACGTAGGGCGAAGACCACACTCCCGCGGGCCGCTGATCCTCCGGAAAATCAGCGAACAGCCTGCCCAGGGCGAGGGCCTGATCGCGTCCGGTGGCGGAAAGTTCCACGTCGGCGTCCCGGGCCGGAACGTCGATGACGTGGGCTCCGGCCTGTCTGGCCATCGTCGCGGCCACGTTCCCCGCGCTCTCGCCGTGACGCACCAGCACAAGCTCGGTCAGTCCAGTTCCCGTGGGACCTCTTCCGGAAGAATTGCGGTCATAGGATTGCGGCATTGCTACCCCCTTGGTCCGGGCCCGTTTCCCGGGCCGCGTGCGCCCTCATTGGCTGCGTATAGCTCAGGAAAGCCCACGTTACTACTGCCTGTGAGTCCTTGTCGCGGTAATCAGGGAAGGCTAGGCTGGCCACCCATCAGCCTGCACGTCTCCGCTATCCCACGAGGCGGACCCCGAAGAACGGACCAAACATGAGCACCTACCACCCGGAGAACGACCCCTCGAATCCGGACCGGCCCGGCAGCGCCGAAGCGGCCTCCGGGCGGCCGGAAACTGACAAAACGGAAGCAAAAGACCGGGCATCCAAGGACCCGGCGGCCACCGCGAACCCCGACCCGCTGGAAGGCAACATCACCGGACTGGAGCCCGGCGGCGGTGTTCCGCCCGGCGAAACGCCACCAGCGGAAGACTCCATGAGCGGCGACCAGGGGCACGAGGAATAGCTGGATCCTGGCCGCGGAGGGCTATTGTCGACGGATGAAGGGTGCCGTAACCACAGACGTCGAAGCCGGGGGCCTCCGCGGTCGGATGTACGCTTCGCGTGCCACATCGGACGTCCGGCCCCGCGCGGACGCCCCGACCTTTGTCCTCATCCACGGGATCGGCGTCTCCCACCGCTACCTTGTCCGGCTGCACCACGTCCTGGCCGGGGTGGCGGACACTATCTCGATCGACCTTCCGGGCTTCGGCTCCACTCCGCGCCCGGACCGCCAGCTCATGGTGGCGGACCAGGCAGCCTTTATCCATGACGTCCTGGATCAGGCCGGGGTGGGGCCGCGGGTCCTGGTGGGCCACTCCATGGGGGCTCAGTTCGTCCTGGAAGCCGCCCTGCAGCGGCCGGAACAGGTGCCGCACGTGGTGCTGATGGGACCCGTGGTGGATGTCCGGCGCCGCACGCTGCCCCGCCAGATCCTGGCGCTGACCAAGGACGCGCTCCTCCATGAAACCCCCGGTTCGAACGCCTTGGTGTTCAGTGACTACCTGCGTTGCGGGCCACTCTGGTACCTCAAGGAGCTGCGGGTCATGATGAACTACCGGACCGAGGAGCGGATCCGCGGGCTAACCACGCCTGTGATGATCCTTCGCGGCGCTTCCGACCCCATCGCAACAGGGGAGTGGTGCCGCATCCTTGCGCGGCGCGCACCGGCGGGGACGCTGGTGGAGGTCCCCGGCTGCGGTCACGTAGTCCAGCACACCGGCACGGCCCAGGTGGCCGACGCGATCACCGGCTTTACCGGCCTCCCCGGCTCCGGTGCCCCGGAACAGACCGTGAACCGTCAGTAGTCCTGCCCGTCCGGCCGCCTCGTAGCGTCTGCTACGTTACAGGTCAGGCAAGCGCTTTCCGGGAGATGCTGGCAGGATAGACACATGCGCATTCTCATTGCTCCGGACAAGTTCAAAGGGTCACTTACCGCTGCCGAGGCGGCCAGCGCCATCGCCGAGGGGGCGCTGCGCGTCTATCCGGATGCGGTCGCCACGCAATTCCCCGTGGCCGACGGCGGGGAGGGCACCCTGGAAGCTGCCGTCGCCGCCGGCTACGAGGAACGGCTGAACGCCGTCGTCGGTCCCATTCTGGCGCCCATCGGTGCCGCCTGGGCCCTCCGCAAGGATGCGTTCGGCGGTGCAACCGCAGTGATTGAGACCGCCCAGGCATCGGGGCTCGCGCACATGGAACCTACGCCCGCGAATGCGCTGCGCGCCCACAGCTACGGCTGTGGCCAGCTGATCGCTGCCGCACTGGACACCGGAGCCTCGGAAATCGTGCTGGGGGTGGGCGGCTCTGCCATGACCGACGGCGGCAGCGGCGCTTTGCGCGCCCTGGGCCTGAAGCCGCTGGACGCGGCCGGAAACGTGGTTCCCCTGGGCGGCGGTTCCCTCGTGGACGTTGTGGACGTGGATGTGTCGGGCCTGGACCCCCGGCTGGGGTCCGTGAAGTTCCGGATCGCAGTGGATGTCCAGAACCCGCTGTTCGGAAGCGATGGAGCGGCCCACGTCTTCGGCCCGCAGAAAGGGGCCGACGCGGACGCCGTGGAGCTGCTGGACGCCGGGCTCCGCAACTGGGGTTCCGTTCTGCGGCAGGCCACGGGACGCGACGTCAACGTTCCCGGAGCCGGCGCGGCCGGGGGGTTCCCGGCGTCGTTCCTTGCCTTCAGCGGCGCCACCCTCGAAGGCGGCTTCGCCCTGGTGGCGGGCCTGACCGGCCTTGCCGGCCAGCTGGCTGAGGCTGACCTGGTGATCACCGGTGAAGGGTCAATGGACTCGCAGTCGTTGACCGGCAAGGCCCCGATTGCCCTGGCGGACGCAGCACGCGAGCGGGGCATCCCGGTCATAGTGGTGGCCGGTCGCATCCTGGTCACCCCGGAGGACCTTGCCGAGCACGGCGTGGTGGCCGCGGCTCAGTTGCTGGACGTCGCAACCAGCCCGGAAGACGCCATCGCCAACGCCGCGAAGTACCTCACCTGGGCCACAAGCCAGGTCCTCGAAGGGGCCTGACGCGGCACCCCAGGATTGCAGCTAGGCGCCGGTCTCGTAGTGCGGTTCCGCCACAGGTTTGGACTCGGGGGAGCCCCGTTCGCGCAGGTAGACAGAAGCCCCGACCAGGACGGCTACGGCCAGGAATTCGCTCTGCCAGTTCTGGAATGACTCAAACCAGAACCGGCTCGTGGCGAGGTAGCCAAGGAGCGTCACGCCAGGCTGTCCGTGGCTTTGCTGCTCCTGGCTGTATTCCTCACTGCCGCCGACGGCATGGAGGGTGAAGGATGCGAGGAACAGCAGCAGGAACATGATCGACAGTGAGTGTTCGTACAACTTGAGCACCACCCCTCCACGGCGCACAGGCCACGGAGTGGAGGCCTTCACCGTTGCGTTCCGAGGGTCTTGGTCCTGCGGCGCTGTGCGGTCCATCGGTTTGGATTCCGAGGAGCCCTTCTGGAAGAGGAAGACCGTCAGGATGACATACATGCCCATCTGCAGGAATTCCGATTCCCAGTTCTCGAAGGTCGCTTCCAGGAATGCGCCGGTGGCAAGGTAGCCGGCAATTCCTACTGCCGGCTGTCCGTGCGCGAGCTGGTCTTCGCTGTAGTCGCTTGCGCCGCTGACTATCATGCCGCTGAAGAACAGTGCGAACAGTCCAATGTTGGCAAGCATCAGCCCGTGTTCCTTAACCCACTTCTTCATGGCGCCTCCCGGAGGGTTTGATTGGATTCTGGCGCAGGTCCCGCCCTGGCACTGTGGTTAAACCTTCGATGCCCGTTTGAGGAGCCAGTTCGGCACGAGGACAAGCAGCAGGACCATGGCGGTGAGGAGTCCTCCGCCTGCGAGGAGTCCGGCATCCCGCCCGGCGGTCACATCGAACACGAGTGACGCTGTTCCCGCGCTGAGGAGTGCGACGCCGGTAAGCGCCACTTTTGCTATCCGGTCCGCACTCGAGACGAGCGTCTTCTTGAGCTGCTTACGGAAGAGCCTGCGGTGCACGCTGACCGGAAGGAGAATGACGGCGGTGGTCAGTGCGGCAAGGATCACGTTGGCCAGATAGAGCCCCACCTGGTAGTCGTCCAGTGTCTTGAACCGCTCCTGGAAAGGAATGGTCAGGAGGAAACCCGCGAGGATCTGCACTCCCGTCTGCAGTACCCGGAGCTCCTGGATCAGCTCTCCCCAGTTGCGGTCCATCTGCTGATTGACGGATTCGTTCCTGCCGTCGCCAACCACCGCGTCGCCTTCTGACATGGGCTCACCTCCGGGCCTGGCACGCCGCCGCGCGCAACTAACTCTCAACCTAGGCTTGAAGCCTTCGTCAAGCAATACTCCGTTTGCAGGGCAATACTAAGTTTGCTGACTAATTTGTCCAAAACGATGGACTTGCCCTGTCTGCTGGGATAGTTTCGAAGGGCCGGTCACGGACCGGACCCAGCACAAAACCGAGACGCTAGCGAGGTGGACTATGACGGACAACAAGAAGGACCACCAGCCGCGGGACCCCAGGACGGGCTACCACGAGGGGCCGTTCCCGGAGCAGGTCCAGGAGCAGCCCGGGCTTACGGCTCCCATGGAGCCGCAGCCGGACCACGGCGAGGAAAGCTACGAGGGAAGCAGCGCGCTCACCGGTAAGGCGGCGCTCATCACCGGCGGGGATTCCGGGATCGGCAGGGCCGTGGCCATTGCGTTCGCCCGCGAGGGGGCCGACGTCGCGATTTCCTATCTCCCGGAAGAGGAAGCCGACGCCCAGGACACGGCGGCGTGGATCCGCAAGGCCGGGCAACGGGCCCTGTTGCTGCCGGGCGACGGCCGCAGCGAAGAGTTCAGCACCCGGATCGTGGCGGATACCCTGGCGGAGTTCGGCAGGCTGGACGTGGTGGTGCTGAACGCGGCCTACCAAAAGAACCGCGACAGCTTTGAGACGCTTCCCACTGAGGAATTCGACCGCGTCTTCAAGACGAACCTGTATTCCCTGCTCTGGACGGCCAGGGCGGCAGTGCCCCACCTCAAGGCGGGCGCATCCATCATCACCACCGCCTCCATCCAGGCTTTCAACCCGTCGCCGGGGCTCATCGACTACGCCATGACGAAGGGCGCCCAGGTCGCCTTCACCAAGGCGCTGGCCCAGGAGCTTGGCCCCAAGGGCATCCGGGTCAACGCCGTTGCACCCGGACCCATCTGGACGCCGCTGATTCCCGCCACTGAATGGCCGGAAAAGCTGCCGAAGTTCGGCCAGGACACTCCCCTCGGGCGGGCGGGACAGCCCGCGGAGCTCGCTGCAGCCTACGTCCTGCTTGCTTCCGACCACGGCTCCTACATCTCCGGGGCAGTTCTTCCGGTGACAGGCGGTAAGGGCCTCTAGCGCTTGCCACAGACTTTCCATTCACGCCCGACTACCCAGGAGGAACGACATGACGCAGGAGAACCAAGGCACGCCCATCGAGGAAGAAGGCGGCTACGGAACGCCCACAGTCGAGCAGGAAATGGGCGGCGCGGACACGAAGAAATTCGCCCAGCCGCGTGAGGAAGAGGCCTTCGACGCGGCCGGCCTGAGCCAGGACAGCCCCGACGGCGAAACCTACCCCGCCGGGGTGCCTGACCTCAGCCAGTTCGGCGCCGAGGACCAGGACAGTGCAGGAGAACCCGGAGCAGGACGCTTCGGAGGAACGGAGGACCAGATGAACGCAGAAAACGAAAGCGCAGACCCCGGCTTTGAGCCGGAGAACACCGAGCCGGAGAACACAGGGCAGTCAGCCGAAGGCGACGTCGCAGTGCCGTCCGCGGATGCGGAGATGGATGAGTCCAATACGGAGGATCCCGACGCCGGACGGCCGTTCTCCTCGGAACCTAACCCGGACGCGGCCGGGATTCCGGACGGCAGCGGCACCGACCTGCCGGACAGCAAGGCGCCCAAGGACCGCGGCGACGACAGTTTCGACGCCGGATAATTCGGCGTCGGCTTAACAGCCCGGGCGGGCGGCTGCACTGCGGCCGCCCGCCCGCGTTTTTAAGGGCGCTTTTTCGGCGTCCGCTTGGCCGCGGCGTTGATTGCGGCCTTGACTGCCGGGGGCAGCCCCGCCTGTTCGGTTTCCGGTTCCGCGACGCTGCCGCGGGCCTTCGCGATCGCCTTCATGCCGTGGTAGATCACCAGCGCGGCAGCTGAGCCCAGCGCGATGCCGGTGAACGTCAGTTCGCCGATGGTCCAGGTGTAGTTGGCGATGCCGATAATCAGGGCCACCGCTGCGGTGGTCAGGTTGACCGGGTTGGAGAAGTTGACCTTGTTCTGGACCCAGATCTTGACGCCCAGGATGCCGATCATGCCGTAGAGCATGGTGGCGGCCCCGCCCAGCACCCCCGGGGGAACCGTGGCGATCAGTTCGCCGAATTTGGGGGAGAAGCTCAGGACGATCGCGAAGATGCCGGCCACCCAGTAAGCCGCCGTCGAATACACTTTTGTGGCGGCCATGACACCGATGTTTTCGGCATAGGTGGTGGTTCCGGAACCGCCGCCGAAGCCGGCCAGCACCGTGGCGGCACCATCCGCCATCAGGGCGCGGCCGGACACGCCGTCGAGGTTCTGGCCGGTCATGGCGGACACGGACTTCACGTGGCCGATGTTTTCGGCAACCAGCACCAGCACCACGGGAACGAAGAGGCCCACCACGCCAAGGTGGAATTCGGGAGTCTGGAAATGCGGCAGCCCCACCCACGCGGCAGCGTCCATTTTGGCGTAGTCCACCTCGCCGCGGATCATGGCCACCAAGTAGCCCACCACCACGCCCACCAGGATGCTGAGCCGGCCCAGGATGCCCTTGAACAGCACGCTGACCAGGATGATGGTGGCGAGGGTGATCGCCGCGGTGACGGGGGCGGCGTCGAAGTTGTTTTTCGCGGCCGGCGCCAGGTTCAGCCCGATTAGGGCCACAATGGCACCGGTGACGATGGGGGGCATCAGGCGGTTGATCCAGCCGGCCCCGAATTTTTGGACCACGGCGCCGATGACGGCCAGCCCGGCGCCCGCGAGAACCACGCCGCCCAGTGCGCCGGGAATCCCGAACTGCTGCTGGGAGGCCATGATCGGGGCAATGAAGGCAAAGCTCGAACCGAGGTAGCTGGGCACCTTGCCCTGCGTAATCACCAGGAAGAGCAAAGTTCCAATGCCGGAGAAGAACAGTGTGGTGGCCGGCGGCATGCCGGTAATGATGGGCACCAGGAACGTGGCACCGAACATGGCCACCACGTGCTGCATTCCCACCCCGATGGTGAGGGGCCAGGTGAGCCGTTCACCGGGTGCCACCACCTCACCGGGCCGGACCGACTTTCCGTTGCCGTGAAGCTTCCATTTGGTACCAAGCATGCTCATGGCCGGGAGCCTTTCAAAGAAAATGGGTGTCGGGAGCGGGGAAGGAATCTTCCGGAGCAACATTACCGCGCGGGCCGTGCAGTTCGCCGCTGTGTGGAACGTCACGCGCGGTTGCGGGAAGAGGAAAGATTCGCTTGAAGTTGCAACTATGGAGAGCAGAACCGCCGGCCGCCTCCGGGTGCGCAGGCCCAGCGAAAGGTAGGCAGATGACAATTGCCCATGAAGAAGCAGTGATCGACGCAGCCGCAGTGGACGCGATCTTCGCCGAAGCCCGTACGGCCAACACCTTCACCGGAGAGGTCACGGACGAGCAGGCCCGCGCCATCTACGAGCTGACCAAGTTTGGCCCCACCGCGTTTAACTCCCAGCCGCTGCGCGTCACGTATGTTCGCTCCGACGAGGCCC
Organism: Arthrobacter sp. PvP103; assembly: GCF_017833075.1. Classification (NCBI taxonomy): domain Bacteria; kingdom Bacillati; phylum Actinomycetota; class Actinomycetes; order Micrococcales; family Micrococcaceae; genus Arthrobacter; species Arthrobacter sp. PvP103. Next base: position 2,572,388 of record NZ_JAFIBQ010000001.1, read on the forward strand.
GCGCACAGCTGGTGGCGGCCCTCTCTTCAGGTAATCGCGCCAAGACGGCGTCCGCCCCGCTTGTGGCCGTACTCAGCTACGACACCGCCTGGCAGGACCAGTGGGACAACTTCCTTCCCGGCTACAACGCGCCCAAGGCCATGTACGACGCCGCACCGGAACTTGCGGCGATCACGGGCAACAACAACGCCCACCTGCAGGCCGGCTACTTCATCCTGGCCGTCCGCTCGCTCGGTTTCGCGGCCGGCCCCATGACAGGCGCCGACTTCTCCGCCATTGACGCGGCGTTCTTCCCCGCCGGGGACCAGAAGAGCTTCCTGGTGGTCAACATCGGCCAGCCCGGTCCCGACGCCTGGGGCGCAGCAAAGCCGAAGTTCGCCTACGAAGATGTGGTCCGCACCGTCTAAGTCCGCACCCGTCCCGGGCGGTCCCGCAACGGCTCAGCAAGCGGCCCGCCGCGCTAAGAGGCCCCGGGCACGATGGGGGACACGCCGGAGGCACTCTGGACAACATTTCTGCGGTTGAGTGCACGGCATGTATCCGGGGCCAGTTCCCATTTTAGTCAAAATCGCCACTCTGGCTACTGTGCCCGCGCTCCCGCGGGGACGGCGCAGGCTGAACGGCGCCGTGGCAAACTGGCCCTATGCGCAACCTGATTCTGGTGGCCTTCACCGAGCCCGTCTCTGACGGGCTCGTCTTTCCCCGCGACGACTGGCCCCTGCATATCACCCTGGTGAGGTTCGACGTCGAGATGCAGGCCGGCGACGCCGGTACCGGCGGCGGCGGGCAGGTCGCCGGCCTCGACGACCGGATTGCCGGCCTTATCGACGAGCCCGTACGGGCTGCCCTCGGTTCGCGGCTCACCATTGGCGAGGATGCCGGCTTCGGCCGGCAGGAGTCCGTCCCGGTCAGCCTCGTCGAGCCCAGCCGGCCCTTGCAGGACCTTCACGAGTCACTCGTGGGAACCGTTATGGGGCTGCCGGGCCGTGTGCCCACGCCGCACCACATCCTGGAAAACTACCGTCCCCATGTGTCCCATCACGGGGACAAGCGCCCTCGACCGGGCGACGTCGTCGTACTGGACCGCGTCGCCCTGGTGGACATGGCGCCGGACGGAAACCATTCCGTCCGGCGCATCCTCCATCTGTGGGAACTTACGAAATAACCCCGTCAACCAGGGCCTTGGCCTCAGCCTGGACCTGCTTGAGGTGATCGGCGCCCTTGAACGACTCTGCGTAGATCTTGTAGACGTCCTCGGTGCCGGACGGGCGGGCGGCGAACCAGGCGTTTTCCGTGACCACCTTCAGGCCGCCGATGGACGCGCCGTTGCCGGGAGCCTCGGTGAGCTTGGCCGTGATCGTTTCACCGGCGAGCTCGGTGGCGGTGACGTCGGACGGGGAAAGCTTGCCGAGCGCCGCTTTCTGTTCGCGCGTTGCTGCGGCGTCGATCCGGGCATAGACGGGATCGCCGAACTGGTCAGTGAGTCCCTTGTAGAGCTGCGAGGGTGACTTGCCGGTGACCGCGGTGATTTCCGAAGCCAGCAGCGCCAGCAGGATGCCGTCCTTGTCGGTGGTCCACACACTGCCGTCCATCTTGTTGAAGGAAGCGCCAGCGGATTCTTCGCCGCCGAACGCGCCCTCGCCGGACAACAGCCCGGGAACAAACCACTTGAAACCCACCGGCACCTCGACGAGCTTGCGGCCAAGGCTTTCGGCCACACGGTCGATGATGGACGACGAGACCAGGGTCTTGCCGATCACGGACTGCGGGTTCCAGCCGGTGCGGTGGCGGTAAAGGTAGTCGATGGCGACGGCGAGGTAGTGGTTCGGGTTCATCAGGCCGCCGTCCGGTGTGACAATCCCGTGGCGGTCAGCGTCGGCGTCGTTGCCGGTGGCGACGTCAAAATTTGCGCCGCTGGACATGCGGTTGATCAGTGAGGCCATTGCCGACGGGGAGGAGCAATCCATCCGGATCTTTTCGTCCCAGTCCAGGGTCATGAAGGCCCACTGCGGGTCAACCGTGGGGTTCACCACGGTGAGGTTCAGGTGGTGGCGCTCGCCGATCTCGCCCCAGTAGTCCACCGAGGCGCCGCCCATGGGGTCGGCGCCGATCCGGACGCCGGCCTCGCGGATGGCGTTGAGGTCCAGGACGGACGGGAGATCGTCCACATAGCTGCTGAGGAAGTCGAACTTGCCGGTGGTCTCAGCCGCCAGCGCATCGGCTACCGGGATGCGCTTGACGCCCCGGAGTCCGTTTTCAAGGAGTTCGTTGGCCCGGTTGGCAATCCAGCCGGTGGCGTCCGTGTCAGCGGGTCCGCCGTGCGGCGGGTTGTACTTGAAGCCGCCGTCTCCGGGCGGGTTGTGGCTGGGAGTGACCACGATACCGTCAGCCTGGGGTGCGCCGGCAGGGGCGTTCCGGTTGTGGGTGAGGATGGCGTGGCTCAGCGACGGCGTGGGCGTGTAGCCGTGACGGGCGTCGATCAGCACGTTCACGCCGTTTGCTGCCAGCACCTCGAGTGCGGAGTTCTGTGCCGGTTCGCTGAGGGCGTGGGTGTCCTTTGCCATGTACAGCGGTCCGGTGATGCCCTGGCCGGCGCGGTATTCCACGATCGCCTGGGTAATGGCCACGATGTGGGGCTCGTTGAACGAAGCCTTCAAGCTGGATCCCCGGTGGCCGGAGGTGCCGAACGCAACGCGCTGGCCCGGATCGCTCAGATCGGGGGAAACATCGTAGTACGCATCCAGGAGCGCAGTGAGGTCAACAAGGTCTTGGGGTTGGGCAACTGTGCCCGCGCGGCTAGCCATGGCACCAGCATGCCAGACGACGGCGGGACGCAACACGCTTTGTCCGGAATCCGGGCCCTATGACGCCGAATTTCATCCGGCATTTACCAATTCATTCCTCTTTGCATTTATTTGGGGGCAGTAATTGGCTGTGAAAAAGCGAGTGGCCGCGCCAAAACTACCTATATACCGGCCATCCCGCGGCTGCTAATTTTCTAAACAAATCACGACGGCGGGCCCTCCGCCGCCGTCAGCGTTGCGGCGAATCCAAGGGGAGGACATTCCATGGCAGCAGGCGAGGGAGCGTCAGAACAGTCACGGTTGGCCGCGGAACGGATTGCACGGCTCAAACGCCAATTGGACCATGCCGAACGCGCGGCCGAAACGTGGGGCGCCGGGGCGGAGGGGGAGCGCCGCACTGCCGGCCGGCTGGGCCGGCTGACCCCGGACGGCTGGTTCATGCTGCACGACGTTCACTGGCCCGGCCGGCCGCTGGCCAACCTCGACCACGTCCTGGTGGGGCCGGGCGGCGTTGTGGTGGTGGATGCCAAGAACTGGTCTGGCACCGTTGAGGTCAGGGACGGCATCCTGAGGCAGAACGGCTACTCGCGGAACCCGGCAGTGGAGGGCGCCCTGGGGCAGGCGGCAGCCGTGGCCGCACTGCTCGGCGCGCCGCACCGGCGCCTGGTCCGCTCCATCATTTGCCTCACCGGCCACCCCGACTTTGCAGAGGTAACAGAATCCGGAATCGAAGTGCTGGGCATCAACCGCGTGGTGGCACGGATTGCGGCGCTCCCGGCGGTGCTTGATCCGCAGACGGTGGTTGGCCTGTATTCGCACCTGGGACAGCAACTCACGCAGCCCCAGGCGCCTGCAGTGCCGGACGTCCGCGGGAACGCGGCCCGCCATCCCGCACCTCGTCCGTACCAGCGCGGGGCTTATCCATCGCCGGTGCCGGCGCGCGTCGGATACCGGTCCGCGGCGAGTCCCCCGCAACTCGGAAACCAAGCCTCCGCGGGCAAGCTGGCAGCCTTTTTGTGGAGCCTGCTGGTCCTGGGGATCGTGGCGTTCTCGCTCTCGGCGCCGCTCTGGAGCCGGTAGTCCGGCTGGCCGGCATATCACGGGTGTATCACGGCAGCGCCCGCCCGGGCGACGCGTTGGTAGGCTGGTTATAGCCACCAAAAAAGGGATTTCCCAATGACGAACCAGCCTGCCCCCGGCGACGAGGGGACGCCCCAGGGCTACCAGCCGCCGTCGTATATTCCACCTCAGGGATCACAGCCCGTGCCGCCTGGTGCCCCTTATGGTGAGCAGCCCGGATTTGGCCAGCAGCCCGGGCCGTACGGCCAGCCGGGGTATGGCCAACCGGAATACGGCCAGCAGCCCGGGCCGTATGGCACCGCCTATGGGCAGCCGTCCTATTACGGGATGCCACCCGAGCCCAAGGGCCTGAGCATCGCCAGCCTGTGTTGCGGCATCGCGGTGTTCCTCGGACTGGGTCTTTTCATCCTGCCGCAGCTTGCCGCAGTGATCCTGGGGCATCTGGCCTTGCTCCGCGAGCCTGCCGGCCGCGGACTCGCCATAGGAGGCCTGGTCCTCGGCTACATCGGCCTGGCGCTGACGGCGATTGTACTGACATTTGCCGTGGCGGCGATCTTCGCGGCGGCCAACGCCGGGTACGGGTACTAGGCGGGTTCAGTCCGACCAGTCCCGCACCCCGGCATCGGGTCAGCGTACGCCGGCCATCAGCTTCTTGATGGCCGGCGAGGCGGCAGCGAGGCCGACGGCCAGCACCATGGCCGTGCCGCCGATACCGGTAAAGTACGGCAGTTCGTCGTCCGGGTTATACAGCCCGGACAGTATGCCGGCCAGGGTGGTGCCGAGCGAAACGGACAGGAAGAACAGGGCCACCATCTGCGTATGGAAGGCCTGGGGTGCCAGTTTGGTGGTGACGGACAGCCCGATGGGGGAGAGGAAAAGCTCCGCCAGGGTGAACAGGAACAGGATGCCCACCAGTGCCAGGAGGGGCGTCTTGCCGCTGCCGGCCAGCGGAATGAAGGCCAGGAAGGCCAGGCCCATCACGAACAGGCCGATGGAGAACTTCAGGGCCGAGCCGGGTTGCTTGTTGCCCATCCGGGTCCACAGGGCCGCCATGACGCCGGCAAAGATGATGATGAACACCGGGTTGATCGACTGCACCCAGGCGGCAGGCATCTCCCAGCCGAAGAGGTTCCGGTCCAGCTTCTCCTCTGAGTACACGGCAATGAACGTGAACTGCTGCTGGAACAGTGCCCAGAACGCCGCGGAGGCGATGTACAGCGGGATGAAGGCCACCACGCGCTTGCGCTCGACGCCCGTCACCTTCCTGCTGGAGAAGATCAGGCCGAAGTAGAGCACGGAAGCGCCGATGGCCGCGTACGCCATGGACATGGCCAGGTTCTCGGCGTTCACGGCGCCGGTGGCCAGGAGAACCGCCACCACGGCGGCGATGCCCAGGAAGATCAGCCCGTATCTGGTGCGTTGGGCCGCAGGGAGCGGGTTGGGCACGTGGTGCGCCGCTTCGGGGAGCTTCCCGCGTCCCATCGCGTAGATGCCCAGGCCAAGGGCCATTCCGACGGCGGCGGCGCCGAAGCCCCAGTGGAACCCCCGGCTTTCCTGCAGCCAGCCGGTAACCAGCGGGCCGATCAGCGCGCCGGCGTTGATGCCCATGTAGAAGATGGAGAAGCCTGCGTCGCGGCGTTCGTCCTTCTCCCCGTACAGGGTGCCCACCAGCGCGGTGGCATTTGCCTTGAGGCCGCCCGAGCCGACGCCCACCAGCACCAGGCCGGCGATGAGTCCGGGAATGCCCGGGACAAGCGCCAAGGCGATGTGGCCCGCCATGATCAGGACGGCCGAGCCGAACAGGACCCGTTCCGAACCGAAGAGCCGGTCGGCCAGCCACGCGCCCAGAATGGTGGAGAGATAGACTCCGCCGCCGTAGGCGCCCACCAGGCCGGCGGCCAGGCCCTGCTCGATTTCGAGGCCGCCCTGCGCGGCCGTGAAGTACATGTAATAGAGGAGGATGCCCTGCATCACGTAGAAGGAGAAACGCTCCCACATTTCTACGGAGAAGAGGCTGGCCAGCATCTTTGGGTGGCCAAAAAATGACGTATCGCCCTGCGTTGTAGCGGGGCGGTCGGATAAATGAGTTGTGCTCATTTACTTAAGGGTGGCACCCGGCCGCGCGATTGTCACATTGCCGCTGGCAGGAAAGCAAGGCGGACACGCCGTCAGAACCCGATCTGCGCCGCCACCTGCAGCAGTACCTTCTCGGATCCCGCCGGCCCCACCAGCTGGATGCCCATGGGCAGTCCGGCGCCGGGTAAGCCCCCCGTCCAGTGCACGGGAATGCTGATGGCGGGCAGGCCGCACACGTTGACCATGCTGGACCACGGGGCGTACTCACATTGCTTCCGGTAGTCGCCGTCCGCGTCGCCGGCCCATTCCGAGACGGGCCAGTAACCGTCACCGTGTGAGGCCCCCGTGAACCAGCCGACGGGGCGGGGGGTTTGGGCGAGTGCCGGCATCAGCATGAGGTCCCACTGCGCGTACTGGGCTACGGTGTCCCGTTCAAACTGCCGCAGGAAGCCCAGGGCTTCGTTGAGTTTTGACGCGCTCCGCTGCTGTGCGCGCCGCCGGAACGTGCGCGTCAGCGGGGTCAGGAGTGCTTCGCGTTGCGGCGCAATCCGGGCGCTCCCGACGCCGGCGGTCCACGCCGTGGTGAACGCATCCGGGTAGCGGTTGTCATACCGGACGGCCGCTTCGGCGGTGGAGTGGCCGGCCGCTTCCAGCAAGCGGACGCCTTCGTTGAGCGCATCCATGGATTCCGCAGCGGGCGTAAACGGAAAAATAGCCTGCCACGGGCTGTCCAGGCTCACGCCAATCCGCAGCGGGCCCGGCGGCCGGGACACAGACGCAAGGTATCCGTCGGCTTCGGGCTCGGCCACCAGCGCGTCCAGCATCAGGGCGGCATCCCCGGCCGACCGGGCCAGCGGGCCTGCCACCACCAGCCGGGCCGGATCGCCGGTGCTTTCACCGGCCGGGACGAGCCCGCGCCCCGGTTTCAGACCCACCAGGCCGCAGGCCGCCGCAGGGATCCTCACTGAGCCGCCGCCGTCGGACCCCGGAGCGAACGGAACCAGGCCGGCGGCCACCGCGGCGGCGCTTCCGCCCGAGGATCCGCCCGAGCTGCGGCTCAGCGCGTGCGGATTGCGCGACGGCGGTGCGATCAGGTTTTCGCTGTAGGCGGTCAGTCCGAACTCCGGAACCTGGGTCTTGCCCAGCGAGATGGCACCGGCGCCCCTCAACACCGCCGCCAACGCGCCGTCCACGGACGCAGGTTTGTGCTCCAGGGCCGCGCTCCCGTGGGTGGTCACCACACCGGCCACATCCGTCAGGTCCTTGAAGGCCACCGGCATGCCGTGGAGCAGCGGAAGCTGCCCGGCTGATCGGGCGTAGCGTGCGTCCGCATCCGCGGCATCGGCCAGGGCCTGTTCCCCGGTCACGGTGATGAAAGCGCCGAGGCCTGGATTCAGGGCTTCGATCCGGGCGAGGAAATGCTCCGTTACCTCCCGGGCGGAGAGCCCGCCCGAGTGCAGGGCGTCACGGAGCCCGACCGCTGATAATTCGTGGATGTCAGCCAAGGAAACGGGCCTCCAGCCGCTCTTCGGCGGCGGTCGCGGCGCCGCCACCTTGGATATGGCGGGTGACGCGGTAGGCTGCCTTGCCCCGCACTTCGGTGACCGCCTCCGCCAAGTGAGTGCCGAAATAGACCAGCCCCGCGCCGTCGTCCGTGCAGTGGGTTTCGCCCAGCGTGCCGTCGGCCACCAGCCGGTGCACCAGCGGGCGGCGCTGGACCTCCGAGTCGTAGTGCACTCCGTTGGCATACGGCAGGAATCCCAGGCCGTTGGTCACCGGTCGCAGCTGCGGGCCGTACGAATCGGTGGTGCCGCCCTGGAACCAGCAGATGGACCCTGCCGAGACGCCGGCGAGGACCACGCCTGCTTCCCACACGCGCCGCAGGATTCCGTCGAGACCGTGCGCCCGCCAGACTGCCAGGAGGTTCACCACCGAACCGCCGTTGACCCACACCACGTCCTGTTCCAGGAGGTGCGCTTCCGGGTCGTCGATGCTGGGCATGGTGAAGAGATTGAGGTGGCTGAAATCGAAGCCGGCTATTTTGGCGGCCTGGTCCAGTTCCGCGTTGAAAGAGCGCTGGTCACCCGCCGCAGTGCCGATGTGCGTCACGCGCGGGGCCCGCCCGGTGACGCCGGAAAGTTCGACGGCGTGGTGCAGCAGGGCGTCAAACTCCAGCCGTGAGCGCCGGCCGGCCTTATATCCGCCGGACGTGGCCAGGATGGTTGGCTGTTGGGCTGCCATCGACGATTCTCCTTTGCGGTCCATTGAAGCGTAACGTGCCCCGGATTCGGCGTGCCCGCCTCCCGCGGAGGCTACGCTGGAGGCAGACCTGCATTCTCCGGAGAGGACTTCCATGAGCGACTTCGAAACCGTGACCGTGACCGACGTTCCCGCCGACGCCAGAATCCTTGACGTGCGGGAGGACTACGAGTGGTCGGCCGGACACGCCGAAGGTGCCCTGCACATTCCATTGGACCAGCTGCCGGCCCGGCTCGGCGAGCTGGACCCGGACGAGGACGTATATGTCATCTGCCGCACCGGCGGCCGTTCCTTCCGGGCGGCCAAGTGGCTTGTTGGGCAAGGCTATTCCGCTTTCAACGTGGCCGGCGGAATGGACCAATGGCTCGAGTCGGGCCTGCCGCTGGTGTCGGACAACGGCCTCAAACCCGTCATCCTCTAGCACGCGCTCCGGAACGCGCGGCGCCAGCATTTCCCCATAGGCCGCCCACGGGGCGGCCTTGACATGATCACGAAGGACAGTCCATGCCCGCCCAACCCGTCACCTACACTTTCCTCGGTCCGGAGGGAACCTTCACGGAGGCTGCGCTGATGCAGGTGCCAGGCGCAGGCGAGGCTGTCCGCATCCCCTCCTCCAACGTGAACACGGCGCTGGACAAGGTCCGTGACGGCTCCGCCGACGCCGCCATGGTGCCCATCGAGAATTCCGTGGAGGGCGGCGTGACGGCAACCCTGGATGCCATCGCGTCCGGTGCGGAACTGAGGATCGTCCGCGAGGCACTGGTGCCCATCAGCTTTGTCCTGGTTGCCCGCCCCGGCGTGGAAATCGAGGATATTCGCCGGATCTCCACCCACGGCCACGCCTGGGCGCAGTGCCGGCTCTGGGTGGAAGCGAACATGCCTGATGTGGAATACATTCCTGCCTCCTCCACGGCGGCCGGGGCCATGGGGCTGCTGGACGAGGGCGGCGTCCACTACGACGCCGCCATCTGCGCCCCGATTGTGGCCACTGAGCAGCCCGGACTGCATGTGCTGGCGGAGAACATTGGGGACAACCCCGGTGCCGTCACGAGGTTTGTCCTGGTCAGCCGGCCCGGGGCGCTGCCCCACCGCACCGGTGCGGACAAGACCACCGTCGTGGTTCCGCTGCCGGAGGACCGGCCGGGTGCGCTGATGGAGATCCTGGACCAGTTCGCCACCCGCGGCGTGAACCTAAGCCGCATCGAATCGCGGCCCACCGGGCAGTACCTTGGCCACTATTTCTTCAGCATCGACGCCGACGGCCACGTGGAGGACGCGCGTGTGGCCGATGCCCTGGCGGGGTTGCACCGGATCAGCCCGGCCACCCGCTTCCTGGGGTCCTACCCGCGGGCGGATGCGCAGAGCCCGGACGTGGCCCAGCACACCTCTGACGAAGCATTCCAGGCTGCACATGAATGGGTGGCGGGGATACTCAAAGGGGCATCGATCGAGCCTGTTCATGCCCCGCAAGGTTCGCCCACAGCTTAGGCAAATGCCCTTCCGGGTACTTCCCCGCCTGCACCGCAGTGCGTATGCTTGCCTGATCCATTGGGGAAGGCCTCTACCGGAAGGAGCGGGTCATGTCAGGATCCAGCAGCGATAACGACGGCCAGGGAATGATAGTCAATCCCAAGCCGACTGCCGATAACCAGGACTGGGACGGAGACGACGCAGACAGGGCGGATCGCCTGCGCTTCGAAGAGGAGCAAGCCATGATCCGTGAGCAGTCCGAAGCCCGTGCCGCGGCAAAGGCCGCAGCGGAGGCCGAAGAGAAGAAGGCCAGCGCCTAGGTCCCGGTCTCCGCAGGTGGCCTCCCTCCCGGATGCCTAATGCGGGGCCGACGCTTCCCTTGCGGGCGTTTCGCCGCCCTTGCGTTCCGGAACCCGGACCAGCAGGGACCGCGGCTCCACCTGAACCGTAACGTCGGTCGCCTCGCCGCACGGGTCGCCGTCGACCTGGGTGGCCACCGGCTCGGCGCACTTGATGACGATCTTGCCGGAACGGTAATAGCTCATCACCGGCAGGTTCCCCTTGTGCTTGAACATGACCTTTGTGTACATCGCGATCCACCCGATGGCGCTGCGGGGGCTCATCACCACCACGTCCAGCATTCCGTCGTCGATCATTGCCTGCGGAATGAAGTCGATGCCGCCCGGAATGAGGCCGCAGTTGGCGAACAGCACACTGCGGATCTTCCGGGACTGTTCCGGCTGGTCGTCCAGGGCGATGGACACCTTCTTGCGCCGCCCCGGCAGATGCCGGACTCCTGCCTCCGTGTAGGCGAGCCAGCCCACCGCCTTTTTCAGCCCGTCGTTGGTGTCTCCGACGACTTCGGCATCCATGCCCATGCCGGCAATCACCAGGAATGCGTGCTCTGACGAGGCACCCGTCCGGGAGTTCCTGATACCCATGCGGGCCGTGTCGATGTGCCGCTGGTGCCCAAAGAGCGCTGTCTGGATGCTGCCGTGGAGGTCGTTGACGTCCAGGTGGATGTTCCTGGCCAGCAGGTTTCCCGTGCCCAGCGGAACCAGGCCCAGGGGCACGTTCGTGCGGGCGAGCTTCTCAGCCACTACACGCACGGTGCCGTCCCCGCCGCCCACCAGGACGACGTCGGCCCCGCTTGCGACTGCCGCCTCGGCTTGCGCGTACCCGGGGTCCTCGGCAGTTGTATCGAAGAAGAGGGGGGCTTCCCAGCCGGCGGACAGGCAGGCGCGCTGGATGAGTGCACGGGCTTCCGACGATTTCGCCTTGACCGGGTTCATGACCACGGCCACCTTCTGCTGCGCCATGCCCGGATGGTGCGTGTCCTCCTGGACGGCGCTGCGCGTATGCAGCGCCTTCAGCCGCCGCACGCCCCACCAGCTGGAGACCGCGAAAGCCAGGGCCGCAGCAAGGATGAGGTAGAGCAGCCAATCGTTCATGGTGCTCCAACACTATCCCGCGCAGAGGTCCGCCCCGGCGTGCGCACGGCCCACCGCGTCATGGCGGGCGGATTCGATACTCTTGTCTGGTGATCGACGTAAAAGACCTCAGCGAAAATCCGGACAAGTTCCGTGCCAGCCAGCGCGCCCGCGGCGCCGACGAGTCCGTGGTGGATGCGATCATCTCGGCAGACGCGGCACGGCGTGCGGCTTTGATCCGCTTCGAAAACCTCCGCGCCGAGCAGAATGCGTTCGGCAAGAAGGTGGCACAGGCAAAGGGCGAGGAAAAGCAGGCCCTGCTGGCGGAGGTCAAAGTCCTGGCCGCCTCGGTCAAGGCCGCATCGGCTGAAGCCGACGTTGCCCAGGCGCAGCAGGAGGAACTGCTCCGCGCCATACCCAACCTGATTGTGGACGGCGTGCCGGAGGGCGGCGAGGACGACTACATCGTGGTCAAGACCGTCGGCGAACCCCGCGAATTCCCCGATTTCGAGCCGAAGGACCACCTGGAAATCGGCGAGCTCATCGGCGCCATCGACATGGAGCGCGGCGCCAAGGTGTCCGGTTCACGCTTCTACTTCCTCCGCGGCGTGGGCGCCCGGCTGGAGATGGCACTCCTGCAGATGGCCATGGAACAGGCCATCGACGCTGGCTTCATCCCTATGATCACCCCCACGCTGGTCCGTCCGGAAACGATGCAGGGCACCGGATTCGACGTCAAGCACGACGCCGAGATCTACCGCCTCGCCGAAGACGACTTGTATCTGGTGGGCACCTCGGAGGTGGCCTTGGCCGGTTACCACGCGGACGAGATCCTGGACCTCTCTGCAGGCCCCATCCGCTACGCCGGCCAGAGCTCCTGCTACCGGCGCGAAGCAGGGTCGCATGGTAAGGACACCCGCGGCATCATCCGGGTCCACCAGTTCAACAAGGTGGAAATGTTCATCTACACCACGGTGGAAGAGGCCGCCGCCGAGCATGAGCGCCTGCTTGCGTGGGAAGAGGAGATGCTGGCCAAGTGCGAGCTCCCCTACCGGGTAATCGACACCGCAGCGGGCGACCTCGGCAACTCGGCGGCCCGCAAGTTCGACTGCGAAGCCTGGGTGCCCACGCAGGGCGCCTACCGCGAACTGACTTCGACCTCTAACTGCACCACGTTCCAGGCGCGCCGCCTGAACATCCGTGAGCGCGTGCTCAACGAGGACGGCGCACCGAAGGGGACCCGGGCCGTCGCCACCCTGAACGGCACGCTGGCCACCACGCGGTGGATCGTGGCCATCCTCGAACACCACCAGAACGAGGACGGCTCGGTGAACGTCCCGAGGGCACTCCAGAAGTACCTCGGCGGCCTGGAAGTACTGCCGGTACTGTAGTTCCCGGATTTTCCCTAGGTAAACACCCACAGTGTGGACAAACTGTGGGTGTTTACCACAAGTTCACAGTGGCTGTGGCGTGCGTCCTAGCGGGTGTCCCGGGGCGTCTGCTGTACTAGGTGAATGACAACATTGACTGAAACCTCAGTCGCTGGCAACGACGACCAGCGAAACAACGGCAAGAACGACCCCGCCCAGAAGCTCATGGTGGCCCTGGACGTCGACGGCACCCTGGTCAACCATGACGGCCATATGTCGGCTCCCGTCCGTGATGCGGCCCAGGCGGTCGTGGCCGCCGGCCACGAAGTCCTGATTGCCACCGGCCGGTCCCTGAATGCCACCTTGCCCATCATCGAGCAGATCGGCATCGACACGGGCTACGCGGTGTGCTGCAACGGCGGCGTGACGCTCCGGCTCGATCCGGCCCACCCCGACGGCTACGAAGTCATCCGCAAGGCCACGTTCGATCCGGGCCCGGCGCTCCGTGCCCTCCGCAAGCGGCTTCCCATGGCCAAGTACGCGCTGGAGGACGAACACGGGAACTTCCTTTCCACCGAGCGCTTCCAGGACGCCAGCTTTGGCGTGGAGGCAATCGGCGTGGACTTCCAGACCATGCTGGATGCCACCGCTGTGCGCGTTGTGGTGTTCAGTTCAGAGAACACATCCGAAGAATTCAACGAGGCGATCAAGCACATCGGCCTGTCCGGTGTCACCTATTCCGTTGGCTGGACCGCCTGGCTGGACATCGCGGCCGAAGGCGTGACCAAGGCCAGCGCCCTGGAGCACCTGCGCGGACACCTGAGCATCGAGTCGCACCTCACGGTGGCGATCGGTGACGGCCGCAACGACATCGAGATGCTTACGTGGGCCGGCCGCGGCGTCGCCATGGGGCAGGCCCCCGACGAAGTGCTTGCCGCTGCAGACGAGGTCACCATGTCGGTCCACGACGACGGCGCCGCTCACGTTCTCCGCAGCCTGCTTTCCTAAGTCACTGCTTCCGGGGCGCCGGCCAAACGCGGGCAGCACCGGCTCAGCGGACCTCGAGGATCAGCTGGAGCAGCCGGGCCGCTGCCGGGCGGGCTGCGTGTTCCTCGTTCCACTGGGCCCTGGCCACGGCCTTGCTGACGGCCTGGGTGGTGATGCCAAGCTCGTGGGCAACAGCTTTCTGCTGGCCCCGGACTCCGGGTGTCAGCAGGTCCAGGACGCGCCACTCTGCTGCGCTGCGGTCATGCACAATGTGGCCGAGGAGCTTCAGGACGGCCTCAGCTTCCGCGGCGAGATCGGCGAACGGACCGTCAACGGCAACGGGGACGCGTTCTTTGCCGTTCCGCAGGCGGTCCACGGCGCGGCGGGCATAGATCAGGCCATGCCCGGTGGCGTCCTTGATCTGGTTGGGCAGCGGCTCATTCACCGGCCCGACGCCGATCCCCACGAACCAGCTGCCGCAGCGCAGGGCGATCAGGGCCGCCTCCACCGCTTGCTGCGGGAACTCAACGATGCCCTGGACCTCGTCCTCCACTGAGCGGTCGAAGTCAAGGCGCGCCGGTATGTGCCGCAGGTCCTTGAGCAACTGCGGTACCCGGTCACCGTCGCGCCGGCTGTCCGTTTGGTTGATGGTCAGCGTGAACATTGTGGATCACAGAATACCCGGTGACCGTCCCCCCGGTGACGGGAACAGTGGTGAAGCGGAAAGTTGCCGCGATGGGCCGGACGACCCGCCCCGCCCGGAGGTTGTGCCGGAGCCGGGAAGGTGTTGCGATGGGGGAGGACGCTGCCGACGGCGGCATTGACGGAATCGGAGGACCGCCATGGCCAACGCCCTCGGTGGGGACACAGTCAGTGACACCACAACGAATGACGTGAGGACAGAGGTAGACAGCAGCGACCTGGGGCTCGTGCACCGCTGGTGGCGGGCGGCCAACTACCTGTCCGTGGGCCAGATCTACCTCCGCTCCAACCCGCTGCTGCGCGAACCCCTCCGCGCGGAGGACACCAAGTCCAGGCTCCTGGGCCACTGGGGCACCACCCCCGGGCTCAACTTCGTCTACGCCCACCTCAACCGGGTCATCCGGCGGGACCGGCAGGAGATGTTGTTCATCGCCGGGCCCGGCCACGGCGGTCCCGCGGTAGTGGCCAATGCTTGGCTGGAGGGCACCTACTCGGAGATCTACAGCAACGTGGGCAACGATGAAGCGGGGCTTGCGGAGCTGTTCCGGCAGTTCTCCTACCCGGGCGGCATCCCCAGCCACGCGGCTCCCGAGACTCCGGGCTCCATTAGCGAGGGCGGTGAACTCGGGTATTCCCTGGCGCACGCCTACGGGTCCGTCTTCGACAATCCCAAGCTGATTACCGCCGTCGTGATCGGTGACGGCGAGGCCGAAACCGGGCCGCTGGCGGCCAGCTGGCACTCGCACAACTTCCTGGACCCCGTGGCTGACGGTGCCGTGTTGCCCATCCTGCACCTGAACGGCTACAAGATCGCCAATCCCACGGTCCTGGCCCGGATGCCGGAGGCCCAGCTCGAACAGCTGCTCCGCGGCTACGGCCACACACCCCATTTCGTCACCGTGGAGGACCCGGACGATTTCGAGGGGGCCCACCGCGACTTCGCCGCGGCCGTGGACACCTGCCTCGCCGAAATCCGCGCCATCCAGGCCGAGCGCCGCGCCGCCGGGACTCCGTCGGCAGACGAGGCAGGGGCCGCCCAATGGCCGATGATCGTACTGCGTTCACCTAAGGGCTGGACCGGCCCCAAGCAGGTGGACGGCAAACAGGTGGAAGGCACCTGGCGGAGCCACCAGGTGCCGCTGTCCGAGGTCCGCACCAACCCGGAGCACCTGGCGCAGCTGGCACAATGGCTCCAGTCCTACCGGCCCGAGGAACTCTTCGACGACGGCGGACGTCTGCGGCCCGACGTCGCGCAAAACGCTCCGGCGGGGGAATTGCGAATGAGTGCCACACCGTACGCCAACGGCGGCATCCTGCTGCGCGACCTCAAGCTGCCGGACTACCGCAAGCACGCCGTCGAGGTGCCCCGGCCGGGCGTTGAGCGGGTCAGCGCCATGCTCACCCTGGGCGGCTGGATGCGGGACGTTATTGTCCAAAACCCTGAGACTTTCCGGCTTTTCGGCCCCGACGAGACGGCGTCCAACCGCCTGCAGGACGTCTACGACGTCACGGACAAAGTGTGGCAGTACCGGATCGACGACGCCGATGAACACCTTGCGCGCGCCGGCCGCGTGATGGAGGTGCTCAGCGAGCACCTGTGCCAGGGCTGGCTGGAAGGCTACCTGCTGACCGGCCGGCACGGAGTGTTCAGCTGCTACGAGGCCTTCATCCACATTGTCGACTCGATGTTCAACCAGCACGCCAAGTGGCTCAAGGTCCACCGGGAGCTCGCCTGGCGCCAGCCGGTCGCATCGCTGAACTACGTCCTGTCCTCCCACGTCTGGCAGCAGGACCACAACGGCTTCTCGCACCAGGATCCGGGCTTCATCGACCACGCAGTGAACAAAAAGGCCGAGGTCATCCGTGTGTACCTGCCGCCGGACGCCAACACGCTGCTGTCCGTCATGGAGCATTGCCTGGCGTCCCGGGACTACGTCAATATCGTTGTAAGCGGCAAGCAGCCCTCACCCACCTGGCTGGGGCCGGCCGACGCCGCTCACCACTGCCAGCGGGGACTGGGCATCTGGGAGTTCGCCGGCTCGGAGGTGCCGGGGGAGGAGCCGGACGTGGTCCTCGCCTGCGCCGGAGACGTACCCACGGTGGAAACCGTGGCGGCGGCCGAACTGCTCAAGAACGGTGCGCCGGGGCTGAAGATCAGGGTGGTCAACGTAGTGGATCTGATGCGGCTCCAGGACGCCAGCGAACACCCCCACGGGCTGACGTCACGCGATTTTGACGGCATCTTCACTGCGGACAAGCCCGTCATCTTCGCTTATCACGGCTACCCGTCCCTGATCCACCGGCTGGCGTACCGGCGGACCAACCAGGAAGGCCTGCACGTCCGGGGATACAAGGAAGAGGGCACCACCACGACGGCGTTCGACATGGCCATGCTCAACGGGATCGACCGCTTCCAGCTGGCCATCGACGCGATCGACCGGGTTCCCGGCCTGGCGGAGCGGCACTCCCTGCTGCGCCAGTCGCTGCAGGACAGCCGCATCCGGGCGCACAACCACACACGCAGCCACGGCGAAGACCAGGCCGAGATCAGCGACTGGACGCTCGGCGGCGGGTGATCCGGCTACCCGGTGAGGGCTGCGAGCGGGCCTGACGGCACATGGATCCAGCCCTCGGTGAGCGCGGCAGCAGCGTGGTCCACGGGCGGCATTAAGGTCTGGCCGAGGCTGACCGCACGGGCTGTGAGGGCGGCGATGACGGCGTCGAACATGTCGTCCGAGGCCGCGAGGGCCTTAGGATGTCCGGCCAGGTCCAGCCAGGGCGCGGCTTGGGCCAGGCTGTCCAGGATCAGGGCCAGCCGCTCCGCTTCCGGGGTGCCGCGCCCTTTGTAGCCGCGGGCGTGGATTCCCCAGAGTTTCAGCGAAGCCGCCGGGTAGACCTCCGCCAGCCTGCCCGACCCGTCCCTGGCCTGCGGCCCGTAGTCCCGGGCGATCTTGGCCTGGATGACCGCGCAGCGCATGGCGGGGTGGGCCAGCCGGTCCGCGGAGACGCTGAGCGGGATCAGCCCGGTGGCGCCGGTGACGAACCGGTCGGTGTCCCGGTAGGCCAGCAGCCGGCGGCCCTCGATGCCGTCGTGGTCCAGCACCGGGCGGGCGTCGGAGTTCAGGTGCCCGGCGATGAAGGGCAGGAAGGCGTCCGGCCAGCCCACGGGGCAGTCGATGCCCGTCATGTCAGTGCTGTCGAACAGCTCCACGATGTCCTCGTCAGTGACGTCCAGGGACAAATGGATCAGCCTTGCACCGCCATGCGTCCAGTCAAGGACTGCCGCCGCGGTCTTCCTGGTGGCCGCCGCGAGGTCCACGCCCAAGGTCTTCACGGGCTAAACCGGGCGGTAGCGGAGTGCGCCGGGGAGTTCCCCGCCGTTCCCGAGGCCTTCCCCGGAAGCGAACCGGGCCCAGACGGCGCGGAGGGCACGGCCCTGGGCGTTGATCTCGTCCCAGGAGGCGCCCGCGACGAGGCCGGCGCCCGCCCACGTCTGCTGGTCGCCGAACAGCAGCGGCAGGTCAACAGTGTGGGCGGCCCCGAAGAAGTTGCCGGGCGCGGCCCACGTAAGCACGTAGCTGTACGCTTTTCCTCCCGCCCGGGCGTGCCGCCGGGCGAACTTCCTGGCGGACCGGCCGTACACGGCTTCGGTCACGGCCCGGCTGATTGCGTCTACGACGGCGGTCCCGACGACCGGAACCCTGGCGAGACGGCTGGCGACGGGGTTGCCAGGCAGGAACATGCGCGCCTCGTCGGCGGTATGGCCGATCAGGACCTCGATTCCAGGGGCGGCTGCGTTCCACGCGGCTTCAATCTCGTGTTCCGGGGGCAGGGGTGCGTGTCCGTACTGCGTGCCGAAGGGCATTGCAGCCTTCAGCCCGAACTTCCGGGCCACCTGCGAAACACGCCCTTCAATGGCAACCACGTCCATCGCCGGGGTGTCTTCGGTGACATGTTCCGCGGCGACGCCCATGGCAGCGCTCATTTTTTCCCGGCCCCGGGTAATGCCCAGGGGTGCGCTCTGGATGATGGCGCGCTGGAACAGTGATGGTGCTTCCGGGGTCGCCATCAAATGGGCGACGGCGTCGCCGCCTGCTGACTGGCCGAAGGCGGTGACGCGTTCCGGATCGCCGCCGAAGGCGCCGATGTTGCGCTGCACCCAGCGGAACGCCTCCAGTTGGTCCAGCAGGCCAAGGTTGGCTGGGCGTCCCGTGCCGGTCGCGAGGTACCCGAACAGGCCCAGGCGATACGTCACGGACACAACGATGACCCGGTTCTCGGCAACCAGGGCCTTGGGGTCGAAGATGGCCAGATCCCCGGAGCCGGAGGTATAGGACCCGCCATGGAGCCACACCATGACAGGGACGCGCTCGCCGTCTGCGAGGTCCGCCGGAATGGTGATCGACAGGCGCTGGCAGTCCTCGCTACCGGGAAGCTCACCGTAGCGGGTTCCCAGGATGTCATCCAGGAACGGCACCGGACCCTGCGGGCACGCCGGCGAAAGCGAGGTGGCTGCACGAACCTCGGTCCAGTCGGGTGCACTTGCCGGCGGCTGGAAACGGCCCGCCGTGGCGTAGGGAATTCCCGTGGCGCGCACGACGTCGCCGTCCCGCCAGCCGGTGACCGGCCCGCAGGGAGGACTGAAGCACGGAGGACTAACGGCGGGGGCATTCATAGGGCAACGATTTCACGGATTCCTGGCACACCCCTGAAAACGACGACGGCGGGCGCCGGGTTCCCGTGAACCCTCCAGCGCGCGAACAGACACTTAAGGCCCCGGAATCCGCAGATTCCAGGGCCTCAAGTGTCCGTTCGCGCCAGTGTGCGACGGGGTGTTGCTAGTGCGCTGCCGGAACGTAGCGCTTGATGGAGGCTTCCAGCTCGGCTTCGGCAGCGGCGCGGTCGCCCCAGCCTTCGGCCTTGACCCACTTACCCGGCTCCAGGTCCTTGTAGCGGGTGAAGAAGTGTTCGATTTCCTTGATCAGGTATTCGCTCACGTCGCTGACCTCTTTGATGTGGTCAAAGCGGGCGTCGGTGGGAACGCAGAGAACCTTGGCATCCCCGCCGCCGTCGTCGGTCATGTTGAACACGCCGATGGGGCGGGCTTCAACAATGACGCCCGGGTGAAGATCGAAGTCCTGCAGGAGCACCAGTGCGTCCAGCGGGTCGCCGTCTTCGCCGAGGGTGTTCTCGAAGAAGCCGTAGTGGGTGGGGTACTGCATGGAGGTGAACAGGACGCGGTCCAGGCGGACGCGGCCGGTCTCGTGATCGACTTCGTACTTGACGCGTGATCCCTTGGGGATCTCGATGGTCACGTCATGCTTCATGGAATGCTCCTCGACTTCAGGGGTGTTCGCGGCACACGGAAATACCAGCAAAAGGAGTGTCGGTGCCGCCGACTACTATTGAGGATATAGCGATAGGCCCAGGTTTCATGAACTAGTGGGGACATTTCAGGACTAAAGGACCAGCAGCAGCATGAAACGCATGATGAGCCGCGCGGCCACGCATCCCTGGTTTGAGAACATCAGGCGGCAGCTGCCGCTGGCGCTGCTGACCATCCTGATCGTGGCCCTCGCCGTCCCGGCGGCCATGCTCGTCGCCCCCGCTTTGACGGGCCAGTTGCCAAACCCGGAAAGCACTGCGTCCGCGGTTCCCGCCTGGCAGCAGGTCCCGCGGGACCTTTCCCTTCCGCAAGGCATTTCACCCCTCAAGGACTCGGCCCCCGTCCCGTGGCCGGACACGCTCGCCGCGCAGCTCAACGCCACCCTGAAGACCGACGGCAGCGGGTCATTCGCCGGCGTGGTGCAGGACGCCGCCACCGGCCAGGTGTTGTTTGACCGGGACGGCTCGAACGGCAGGGTGCCTGCCTCCAACATGAAGCTTCTGACAGCCGCTGCCGCCCTGCGGGCCGTTGGCCCGGACCAGCGTTTCAGCACCACTGTGGTTGCCGGCGCCGAGGCGGGATCGGTTGTGCTGACCGGCGGCGGCGACGTCCTGCTGGGTGCCGGGGAGTCCTCCCGTGACGCCGTGATGGGGCACGCCGGGCTGGCCACGCTTGCCCGGCTCACGGTCAAGTCTCTGCAGGAAAACGGCGTCAAGGGTCCGGTGCAGGTCCGGCTGGACGACTCCTTATTTACCGGTCCCGCCCTGAACCCGACGTGGAGCCCGGACGATGTGGCCGCAGGGGAGACCGCGCCCCTGTTCCCGCTGGCCCTCAACTCGGCCAGGTACGATCCCGCGGTTACCACCGGACCGCGCCCGCAGGACGCAGCCATGAGCGCGGCGGAGGCGTTCTCCGCCCAGCTCACAGCGGCAGGTGCCGCCGCCGGGTTGTCCGTCGCTCCCGGCGTCGAGCGCGCCAAAGCCCCGGAAACCGGCAAGGTGCTGGCCGAAGTCCAGTCCGCCACGCTCCGCCAGCAGGTGGACCTGATGCTGCAGACCTCGGACAACTACCTGGCGGAGGTGCTGGGCCGCCTGGCGGCCCTGGCCACCGGACAACCCGGCAGCAATGACGGCGCCACGTCCACTGTGTACAAGCAGGTGCAGGACCTGGGAATCCCCACGGACGGCCTCCGCGTGGCCGACGTCTCCGGCCTGTCACTGGGAAACCAGGTATCGGCCGGCCAGCTGTCGGAGATCGTCAGGGCCATCACCTCCGGAACCGAGCCCAGCCTGCGGGCAGCCATCGGCGGCTTTCCGGTGGCAGGCCTGACCGGAACGCTGGGCAGCAGGTACACCGATGCGTCCACGGAGGGCGGTGCGGGGCTGGTGCGGGCAAAGACCGGAACCCTGAATTCCGTGATTGCCCTCAGCGGCTATGTTGTGGACGCCGACGGACGCCTCCTGGTGTTCTCCTTTATAGGGAACGGCCTGGAGCCCGGCGCTGCGGGAAACAGGACGGCGCTGGACCGCACGGCGTCAGCCTTGGCGTCCTGCGGCTGCCGCTAGCGGGCGGCCCCCGCCGGAGCAGTGCCGCCCGCAACGCCCGCCCGTCCGGCACGCGGCCGGTTCGCCGGTCAGCGAACTTAAGGCGCAACCTCGGGGTGCTGTGATCTGATGGACGCTATGGAGTCAACTGCAGGCGATTCATCGGTACAGGCCCAGGCGCTGATCAACTGGGAGCTCGCGGCGTCAACCGCTGCGCGGCTGGCTCCGGCAGGCCCTTCGCTGGGTTCCGCCGAAATCGGGACGGCCGTGGAGAACCTGCGCCTGATGGCGGACATCTCCGTGCCGCACGTCCATGACATCACCGGGCTGGAAGCCGCGCGGGACCTCCGCGATTCCTCCGTGCTGGTGGTGGACCGCGCCTCCTGGGCCAAGGCCAACACCCAGAGCTTCGCCGTCATGCTGAAGCCGGCGATGGAAAAGATGCTGGAGGGCCGCCGCGGAACCATGAGCCCCGGTGCGGCGTCCGTCAGCGGCGCCATCACGGGAAGCCAGTTGGGCGCCGTGCTCGCCTTCCTCTCCAGCAAGGTCCTGGGCCAGTACGATCCTTTCTCGGCACTCGCCGAAGACTCAACGGCCCCCGCCGGCGGACGCCTTCTGCTGGTTGCGCCGAACATCGTCCAGGTGGAGCGCGAACTCAACGTTGCCCCCGAGGACTTCCGGCTGTGGGTCTGCCTGCACGAACAGACGCACCGCGTGCAGTTCGCGGCCGCACCCTGGCTGCGCCACCACATGCTCAACGAGATCGACAACCTTAGCGAGCACCTGCTGGGCAACGTCGACACCCTCCTCGAGCGCGCGTCGGCTGCGGCCAAGTCACTCAAGGACCGCACGGCCGCCGGAACGGCTCCCGGGCGCGGCGCTATCCTGGACCTGCTCCAGGACCCGGAAGAAAAAGCCTCCCTGTCACACCTGACCGCCGTGATGAGCCTGCTGGAAGGCCACGCCAACGTGGTGATGGACGCGGTCGACGCCAGCATCGTCCCGTCCGTCAAGACCATCCGGCAGCGCTTCAACGCCCGGGGCAAGGACCGGGGCGTCGTGGAGAAATTCATCCGCAGCCTGCTGGGCCTCGATGCCAAGATGCGCCAGTACACGGACGGCGCCAAATTCGTCCGCGCCGTGGTGGACGTGGCCGGCATGGAAGGCTTCAACCGGGTCTGGGAATCCGCTGCGAACCTGCCCACGGAACCGGAAATCCATGACGCCAAGCTCTGGCTCGAGCGGATGGGGCTCTAGTTGTCCCACGCCCCAAGCGGACGACGGCGGCCCGGCCGGTTGTCGCCCGTCGTCGGCAAGGCGCGCAAAATGTTGCAGAACGCCCTGGCCGAGGCCGGCTACCCCGAACGGGTACTCGTCGCCTGCAGCGGCGGCCCGGATTCCCTGGCCCTCGCGGCCGTCGCATCCTACTTCGGCCGCCGCGGCCACGTGGACGGCCACCCCGTGTCGGTGGGCGCCGTCGTCGTTGACCACCAGTTGCAGCCCGGCTCCGCCGCCGTCGCCGCCCAAACCGCCGACGTCCTCCGGGACCTGGGGCTTTCCCCCGTGGACGTGCGGCAGGTTGACGTCGCGTCGACCGGGATCGGCCCCGAGGCCGCGGCCCGGGACGCCCGCCACGCGGCCCTGGAGGAAGCAGCAGCCCAGGCCGGTGCCAATGTAATCCTCCTCGGCCACACCCTGGACGACCAGGCGGAACAGGTGCTGCTCGGTCTCGCCCGGGGCTCCGGAACACGCTCGCTGGCGGGAATGCGGCCCGTCCGCGGACTCCTGCTCCGGCCGTTCCTGGGCCTCCGCCGCGCCGACACCCTGGAGATCTGCGCGGTCGAAGGACTGGACCCGTGGCACGACCCCAGCAACGCCGACCCGTCCTTTGCCCGGTCACGGACACGCGTGGAGGTCCTCCCCATGCTGGAAGACAAGCTCGGTCCCGGCGTCGCGGAGTCCCTGGCCAGGACGGCCGCCATCCTGCAATTGGACGCCGACTACCTCGACGACGTGGCCAACAGCACGTATGAGCAACTGGCGGAGCAGTCCGGCGGGGAGATCAGCCTCCCCGAAGCTGCGCTGGGCGAGCTGGCCCCCGCCATCCGGTTCCGGGTGATTGCCAAGGCAGCCGCCGCCGTCGGAGGCCAGCAGCCGAGCTATCAGCGCCTGCTTGCCGCGGAGGCACTCCTGCGCCGGCAGGGTTCCGCCGGCCCCGTGGAACTCCCCGGCGGAGTGAGCGCCTACCGGCTGTCGCTGGCGCAAATCCTCGCTGGCGAAGGGCAGAATCCGCCGGGCCGGGCAGGAGATGCCGCCAACGGCGGTCCCCGCGAAGCCGCGCGCTGTGGGAAGCTAGTATTCCGGCCTCAAAAGCCGCCCCAAGAATAGTCGCACCCGCATCTACACAGGAGCCATTGGTGGATTCAAACGACGTCCAGGCAGACCTCAAGCACGTTCTCTACACCAAGGATCAGATCCAGCAGCGGATTACCGAGCTCGCTGCACAGATCGACAAGGACTACGAGGGCCGGGAGCTCCTCATCGTCGGCGTATTGAAGGGCGCGGTCATGGTCATGGCAGACCTGGCGCGGGCACTTCACAGCCACGTTTCCATGGACTGGATGGCAGTTTCCTCCTACGGTTCCGGGACCCAGTCGTCCGGCGTTGTGCGCATCCTCAAGGACCTCGACACGGACCTCATGGGCAAGGACGTCCTGATCGTTGAGGACATCATCGATTCCGGACTGACGCTGTCCTGGCTCAAGACCAACCTGGAATCCCGCGGCACCGCGTCCGTGGAAATCTGCACCGCCTTCCGCAAGCCCACGGCGGCCAAGGTCCAGATCGACGTCAAATACGTCGGCTATGACATCCCCAACGAATTCGTAGTGGGCTACGGCCTGGACTACGCCGAGAAGTACCGCAACCTGGACTTCGTGGGAACGCTCGCGCCCCACGTCTACGAATAGCCGCCTTTCCCGGGATCCCTCCCGGCCGGCCGGACCCCCAGCGGGCCGCGGCCCTGTACCGCTACGCCTAGAGGGAACTTTTGCCCTGCACCGTGCGTGATTCACTCCGAACGGTGTATAGCTAGAAGCTGACGCAGCACCACACGCGCGCAGACCAGTCGCCGTGCAGCACTACCAGGAGGGACGGGGCCAGCCCCCGATCAGATGAAAGCTAAGAGTTTCTTCAAGGGCCCGGGCATCTGGATCGTTGTTGTGGTCGGAATGCTCCTGCTGGCCTTTGCCACGCTCGCCCCCGGAGGCGCAACCCGGATCGACACAAAACCGGGCCTCGAGCTCCTTGCGGACAAGGGCAAGGTGGAGCAGGCCAAGATCTTTGATGCGGAGAACCGCGTAGACCTTGTCCTCAAGGACAACCTGGTCATCGACGGTCAGGACAAGGGCAAGAACGTCCAGTTCTTCTTTGTCAACGCCCGCGCCGCGGACGTGGTCAAGGCCGTAACCGACGCCGACCCCTCGAGCGGCTACACCGACCAGCCCATCGAAAACAACTGGTTCTCCGGGCTGTTCTCCCTCCTGATTCCCGTGCTGCTGCTGGGCGTCCTCTTCTGGTTCCTGCTCTCCCGCATGCAGGGCGGCGGGTCCAAGATCATGCAGTTCGGCAAGTCCAAGGCCAAGCTGGTCAACAAGGACATGCCCCAGGTGACGTTCAGCGACGTCGCCGGCGCTGACGAGGCTGTGGAGGAACTCCAGGAAATCAAGGAATTCCTCCAGGAACCGGCCAAGTTCCAGGCCGTGGGGGCCAAGATCCCCAAGGGCGTGCTGCTCTACGGCCCTCCGGGTACCGGTAAGACCCTGCTGGCCCGCGCCGTAGCCGGTGAAGCGGGAGTGCCGTTCTTCTCCATCTCGGGTTCCGACTTCGTTGAAATGTTCGTCGGCGTGGGTGCGTCCCGTGTCCGCGACCTCTTCGAGCAGGCCAAGGCCAGCTCACCCGCCATCATCTTCGTGGACGAAATCGACGCCGTTGGCCGTCACCGCGGCGCCGGCATCGGCGGCGGCAACGACGAACGCGAGCAGACCCTCAACCAGCTGCTGGTTGAAATGGACGGCTTCGACGTCAAGACCAACGTCATCCTGATCGCCGCCACCAACCGCCCCGACGTGCTGGACCCGGCCCTGCTGCGCCCCGGCCGCTTCGACCGCCAGATCACCGTTGAAGCCCCGGACCTGGTAGGCCGCGACCAGATCCTGCAGGTCCACGCGAAGGGCAAGCCGATGGCTCCCGGGGTCGACCTCAAGGCCGTTGCCAAGAAGACCCCCGGCTACACCGGCGCCGACCTCGCCAACGTCCTCAATGAAGCTGCCCTGCTGACGGCGCGCTCCAATGCGAACCTGATCGACGACCGTGCCCTGGACGAGGCCATCGACCGCGTCATGGCCGGTCCGCAGAAGCGCAGCCGCGTCATGAAGGAGCACGAGCGCAAGATCACGGCCTACCACGAAGGCGGACACGCCCTGGTGGCTGCCGCACTGCGGAACTCGGCACCGGTCACCAAGATCACCATCCTGCCCCGCGGCCGCGCCCTGGGCTACACCATGGTGGTTCCGGAGAACGACAAGTATTCCGTCACCCGCAACGAGCTGCTGGACCAAATGGCGTACGCCATGGGCGGCCGCGTGGCCGAGGAAATCGTCTTCCACGATCCGTCCACCGGCGCCTCCAACGACATCGAGAAGGCCACGGCGACGGCCCGCAAGATGGTCACGGAATTCGGCATGAGTGAACGAGTCGGCGCAGTACGCCTCGGCCAGGGCGGCGGCGAGCCGTTCCTGGGCCGCGATGCCGGCCACGAGCGCAACTACTCCGACCAGATCGCCTACATCGTGGATGAGGAAGTGCGCCGGTTGATCGACCAGGCCCACGACGAGGCCTACGCGATCCTCACCGAGAACCGCGACATCCTCGACTCCCTGGCCCTGGAACTGCTGGAGCGGGAGACCCTTAACCAGGCCGAGATTGCGTACGTCTTCCGGGACATCCGCAAACGCGACTTCCGCGAGGTGTGGCTCTCCAAGGAAACCCGCCCGGTGCAGAGCGCCGGCCCCGTCGAGTCCCGGCACGAGCGGGCCGAACGTGAAGCCCAGGAGGAAGCCAAGGAAGCCCGCCTGGAGGAGCCGCTGGACGCTCGGCCGCCGCACCCGCAGGGCGTGGCAGGGCAGGAGACCTTCGGCGGCGGTGTTACGGACGTCAGCACCGACGGACCGCAGCACGGCTAAGCTTCTTCTGTGACTCATTTCGACGACGACGACGTTTCCGCCGGCCCCGGTCCCTCAGCTGCAGACCACGCGCAGCATGCCGGCCATATCAAGGTTGACCGGCCACGGATCGAGGCGGCGGTCAGGGAAATCCTGCTGGCCATCGGGGAAGACCCGGACCGCGGCGGCCTCCTGGACACCCCTAAAAGGGTGGCCAAGGCCTACGCTGAGGTCTTCGCCGGCCTGCACCACGACCCTGCGGAAATCCTGTCCACCACCTTCGACCTGGACCATGAGGAGCTGGTCCTGGTCAAGGACATCCCGTTCTACTCCACCTGCGAGCACCACCTGGTGCCGTTCCACGGCGTGGCGCACGTTGGCTACATTCCGTCCCACGACGGCAAGGTCACGGGGCTGAGCAAGCTCGCCAGGCTGGTGGACATGTTCGCCAAACGCCCCCAGGTGCAGGAGCGGCTCACTACCCAGATCGTCGAAGCACTGGTAACGCACCTCAAGCCGCGCGGAGCGATCGTGGTCGTGGAATGCGAACACCTGTGCATGTCCATGCGCGGCATCCGCAAGCCCGGTGCCAAGACCGTCACCAGCGCCGTGCGCGGTCAACTGCATGACCCGGCCACCCGTGCCGAAGCCATGAGCCTCATACTCGGAAGGTAATAAACAGACTATGGACTCCCTAGCTGCAGCCCCTGGAACCGGACCCGCAACAAGCCCCTTGCCCATCCTGCGTAAACCGCGGCCGGCAGCCAAGTTTGAAGATCTCCCCACGGACCGCACGCTGGTGATGGGCATCCTGAACGTCACCCCGGACTCCTTCAGCGACGGCGGCACGCACCCGACGCCGGACACCGCCATCGCCGCCGGCCTCCGGATGTTCTACGCGGGTGCCGACATCATCGACGTCGGCGGCGAGTCCACCCGCCCAGGCGCGGAGGAAGTCAGCCCCGAAGAAGAACAGCGCCGTGTCCTGCCGGTGGTCGAGGCCATGGTCAAGGCCGGCGCCCTGGTCAGCATTGATACCACCCACGCTTCTACGGCTGCCGCTGCCCTCAAGGCCGGTGCCACCATTATCAATGACGTCTCCGGGCTGACGATGGAGCCCGAGATGGCCGAATTGGCCGCCCGTACCGGTGCTCCGTACGTGCTGACGCACCGCCGCGGCGATGCCAAGACCATGAACTCGCTCACGGACTACGGCAACGTGGCGGAGGAAGTAGCCGCTGAACTGGTGGGCGTGCGGGACAAACTGTATGCGGCCGGAGTGGCGCCGGAACAGATCATCGTGGACCCGGGCCTGGGCTTCTCCAAGAATGATGCCCAGAACTGGGAGCTCCTGCGGAACATGGCTCCGCTGGAGGCGCTGGGCCACAGGCTTCTGGTGGGCGCCTCCCGCAAACGCTTCCTCGGTACCTTGCTGACCGTGGCGGGCAAGGCTGCCGCACCCGGCGAACGGGACCACGCGACTGCCGCCATTACAGCCATCAGCGCCGCCCGCGGCGCATGGGCTGTGCGGGTGCACGACGTCGGACCCAGCCTTGACGCCGTCAAGGTTGCCGCACGGATGTCCGCCGGACCGCTCAGCCATTCCAGTCCCACCAACTAGGCAGCCACCATGGACACAATCACGCTGAGCGGTGTTACCGCCGTCGGCCATCACGGGGTGTTCGATTTTGAACGCCGCAACGGCCAGCCGTTCATCGTTGACGCGGTGCTGCACCTGGACTTCACCAAGGCGGCCGCCTCGGACGACGTCCTGGACACCGCCCATTACGGCGAGGTGGCCGAACGCATCAAGCACTGGATCACCGGCGACCCGCTTAACCTGATCGAGGCCCTGGCCGTCCGCATCGCCGAAGACCTCTTGAAGGAATTCCCGCTGGCCGCCGTGGACATCACGGTGCACAAGCCCAAGGCCCCCATTGAGGTGGAGTTCGGCGACGTCTCCGTCAGCGTGCATCGGCGGCGGTCATGAACCCGCCGTATTCGAACAACCCGTATGTCCGGGCGGTACTGGCCCTCGGCAGCAACCTGGGCGAGCGGAACGACACCCTCTCCAGCGCCGTCGCGGACCTCGTGGACCGTCCGGAAGTGCGGCTGATCGCGGTTTCCCCGGTAGTCCAGACCAAGGCCGTCGGCGGACCTGAGGGCCAGCCTGACTTCCTTAACATGGTGATCACCGTGGAAACCTCGCTGCCGCCCTCGGAGCTGCTGCGCCATTGCCAGGCCGTGGAAAACAAGCACCACCGGGTGCGCGAAGTCAGGTGGGGTCCGCGGACCCTGGACGTGGACATCATCGCCTACGGTGACGTCGTGAGTTCGGATCCGGCACTGACCCTCCCGCATCCCCGCGCCGCGGAGCGGGCGTTTGTGCTCTACCCGTGGTCGCTCATCGACCCCTCGGCAGAGCTTAACGGCGTCCGGGTGGGCGAACTCGCCGCCAGGGCCGCGGACTTCCCGGACCTTGCCCCCTTCGACGGTTTCGGCGACTTCGACGGCCTGCCCACGGCAGGGGCAGTGGAGTAGGCCGTGAAACCCGTCAATCCGTTCCTCCTGATCGTCGTTGGGCTGGTCCTTGCCATTGCCGGCTGGTTCGCGACCGTCATGACCACCCGCTACGGCCTTGCCACCCCCGTGCTCCCCCAGACCGGGCTGGTGACCATGGGAGTGATCGTGGCGCTCACGCTGGTGCTGGGGATCCGCGTTCTGCGCTGGCGGAACGGCAAGAAGAAGAAAATGCTGAACCCCATCCTGGCCGCCTGGACCCTGGTCCTCGCCCAGGCATGTGCGTACACCGGAACGGTGCTGCTGGGCTGGCACGCGGGAATCTTCCTGGACCTGCTCAGGCTTTGGAACCTGCGCAGCGACCAGGGAATCACCTGGCTGGCCTTTTCCATGGCCGGCGGGGGACTGGCCATGATCATCGTGGGGCTTGTGGTGGAACGCTTCTGCCGGATTCCGCCCGAAGACGGCGACGCCGACGGGGCCACGGGAACACCGGGACGGGGCGCCCGCAAGCCCAAAGGGGAAGGCGAATATGCCTACCGAGGCGATTGATCCGCCGGGGATTTCCTGGCTCCGGGTTTCGCCCAAATACGTGACAGTCCGACTGGTCGAATGGGCGTTGGGGAACCTCATCGCCGTGGCACTGCTGTCGCTGCCGCTCGTGTTCAGGCTGGCGGGCTGGTGGGAGTGGGTCCCGCTCTGGCTGGCCGTCACCGTCCCGGCAGTCACTTTGCTGCTGGCCGTCTGGCGGCTGCTGCTGATACCCCGCCAGGTGCGGGCCATCGGCTACGCCGAGCGCGACGACGACCTCCTGATCCGCAGCGGCATCTTCTTCCAGCGCACACTGGTGGTTCCCTACGGCCGGATGCAGTACGTGGACATCGGTGTGGGTCCCGTGGAACGCGGCCTGGGCCTCTGCACGCTGAAGCTGCACACCGCTTCGGCCGGGACCAATGCGGAGATTCCCGGCCTGCCGGCCGACGAGGGGGCGCGGCTCCGCGAGCAGCTGTCCGCCCGGGGCGCTGCACGGCTGGCCGGGCTGTGACCCCTGACAGCGCTGTGACACCCGGCGGGGCCGGACCCGGGCCTGCCCAGGGTGCTGCCGGGCCGAGCCCCGGCCCTGCCGGGCAGATCACCGGAAAGCCCGACGGCGAGTGGCTGCGGGTGCATCCCGCCTCACCGTTTATCCGGGGTTGGGTGGCGCTTGCCGCCATCGGTTTCTTCTTCGGCCGCGATACCTTCGAGCGGCTCCTGCAGGGCAGGCCCCTGATGGATGACATGTTTACCGGACGCGTGCCGTTCCTGCTCGCCGGCGGCGGAGCGGTCCTGGTGCTGGCCGTCCTGGGGTTCATCACCACGTGGTACTTCACCCGGTACCAGGTGGCCGAGGGCTTCGTCCGGGTGAACACCGGCTTCCTGTTCAAGCAGCAGCGCCAGGCCCGCTTGGACCGGGTGCAGGCCATCGACATCATGCAGCCGCTCCTGGCCAGGATCTTCGGCCTCGCCGAACTCAAGTTCGAGGTGGCCGACGCCGGCGAATCGGCCGTGCGCCTCGCCTACCTTCGCATTGACGACGCCCGCCAGCTGCGGGCCACCATCCTGGCCCGGGCGGCCGGCCTGGAACCCGACCCCGCCCGACCCGAAGCAGCCCTGCCGGAGGCGCCGGAATACGCCGTCCTGTCCGTGCCGCCGTCGCGCCTTGTCGGTTCGCTGCTGCTCAGTGAGCAGAGCTTCTTCGTGGTCCTGGGCGCGGTGGCTTCCGTGGTGCTGTCCGCCATCACTGAAAGCCGAGGCTTCTACTTCTACCTGATCCCCGCCGTCCTCGGCCTGGCAGCCGCGTACTGGGGGGCGTTCAACAAGGGTTACAACTTCACCGCCGCCATTTCGCCCGACGGCATCCGGCTCCGTTACGGGCTGCTGGATACGCAGGCGCAGACCCTGCCGCCCGGCAGGATCCAGGCCGTAAAAGTCACGCAGCCGCCGCTGTGGCGGATCTTCGGCTGGTACCGGATGCAGGTGAACGTGGCCGGCTACGGCGGCCCCGGCAGCAACGGGGAAGGCGCGTCGCGCACCACGCTTCTCCCGGTGGGCGTCCTGGCAGACGTCATGAGGATGCTTGCGCTGGTGCTCCCCGACCCGGGTACGCCGGACCCCGCCCGCGTTTTTGCCGCCGGCCTGACCGGTCTGGCCCCCGCCGGGATGTCTCCGGCGGGTCCGTCTCCCTCCAGCCCGTCACCCTCCGGGGGATTTCGGGCGAAGAGCCCGACGGCGGGTTCGTCACCAGCCCCCGCCGTGTGCGCCTGCTGGCACCGCTGGGCTGGCGCCGCAACGGGTTCACCGCCACGGATACGGCGCTGCTGATCCGTTCCGGCCGCCTGTGGCGCGAGCTGGTGGTGGTTCCGCACCAGCGCACGCAGTCGATGGCCCTGCACCAGGGGCCGCTGGCGAGGCGCTTCCGGGTGGCGGACCTCGTACTGCACACCACGGCCGGACCGGTGTCCCCGCGGGTCATCCAAGCCGGACTGGACGAGGCCCGCGACCTGTTCGATGCCCAGGCCGCCCGTGCCCGGAAAGCCCGCAAACGCCAGACCAGCGAGCAATGGCTCGCGCAGGTCGCGCCGGAAGCGGCTGTGGAGGCGGGGAGCGAAACCAAGCCCGTCGAAACCAAGCCTGTCGACCTACAAACCCACCAGGAAGGCCCGCACCATGGCTAAGCCAGGACGCCTCGGCGTCGGAATCATTGGAGCCGGCAAGGTGGGCGCAGTCCTCGGTGCGGCGCTGCGCGCCGCGGAGCACGCCGTCGTCGGGGTTTCCGCCGTCTCGGACGCCAGCCGGGAACGCGCCGAAACCCTGCTCCCGGGCGTGCCGGTGCTCGACGTGCAGGACATCGTGGAACGCTCCGAGCTGGTGCTGCTGGCAGTCCCCGACGACGCCCTCGGCGGGCTTGTGGAAGGCCTCGCCAAGCTCGGCGCCTGGCAGCCCGGACAGCTCGTGGCCCACACCTCGGGCCGCTTCGGCGTGGGCATCCTGCACCCGGTGCGGGCAGCCGGTGCCGTTCCGCTCGCGCTGCACCCCGCCATGACCTTCACCGGCATGAGCCTGGACCTCACCCGGCTGCTGGACTGCACATTCGGGGTGACGGCGGACGCTGCAATGCTGCCCATTGCGCAGGCATTGGTGGTGGAGATGGGCGCCGAGCCGGTGGTGATTGCGGAAGGCGACCGTACCCAGTACCACGCGGCCCTGGCGCACGGGTCGAACCACCTGGTCACCCTCGTAGCCCAGGCCTCACAGCTGCTGCGCGAAGTGGGCGTGGAATCCCCCGAACGCATGCTGGGACCACTGCTGCGGGCAACGTTGGAGAACGCGCTTGCCTCCGGCGAGTCCGCCCTCACAGGCCCGGTGGCCCGGGGCGATGTCGGCACGGTCGCCGCGCATGCGGAGGCCCTGCGGGAACACGACGCCGGTGCCGGCGGCGATATTCTGGAGGCCTACCTGGCCATGGCGCGGGCCACAGCGCACCGCGCCGGGAGCCGGGGACTGCTGAAACCGGACCAGCTGGATGCCATCCGGAAAGCCCTGGACGGTGTGGACAACGACGGTGTGGACAACGACGGGCCGCAGGCCACTGGAGGAAACTGACTTGGCGATCAAACTGGTGACCACCGCAGCGCAGCTGAGGGCCGAGAGCGCACGGCTGCTGACGGAAAAACAGGGCTCGTCGCAGGGACTTGTTCCCACCATGGGCGCCCTGCACGAAGGCCATGCCAGGCTGGCGCGCACCGCCGTCGAACAAAACGACGTTGTGGTGGCCAGCATCTTCGTCAATCCGCTGCAGTTCGGCGAGGCTGTGGACCTGGACCGCTACCCCCGCACCCTCGAAGCGGACATGGAACTCCTGGACGCCGAGGGCGTGGACCTGGTGTTCGCACCTGCCGTGGAGGAGGTCTATCCGGGCGGCGAGCCCTTGGTCCGGGTGACGGCCGGACGGCTGGCCGGGAAATGGGAAGGCGCATCCCGCCCGGGCCATTTCGACGGTGCACTCACGGTGGTGGCCAAGCTGCTGCACTACGGCATCCCCGGGACCGGGCTCCCCGGCGGAGGCGCCTTCGTGACCGGCGCCGGTGCGGGCCTGCCGGCGTACCGCGCCTACTTCGGCCAGAAGGATGCCCAGCAACTGACGCTGGTGCGGCGCATGGTGACGGACCTGAACTTCCCCGTGGAGATCGTGGCTGTTCCAACCGTCCGCTCCGCCGACGGGCTGGCCTTGAGCAGCCGGAACAGGTTCCTGTCCGGTGAGGAACGCGAGGCCGCCCTGGTGCTGTCCCGCGCGCTGAGGCTCCTCGAGGAGCGCGCCAACGCCCACGAACCATTGGATCTGGAGTCCGCCCAGGCCCTGGTGGAATCCCAGCCCCTGGTGGGACTGGACTACTTCGACGTGGTGGACCCGGAGACCCTTGAGCCCCTGGCCGAGAACTGCAAGGAAACACCATTCCGCGGCGAAGGCCTGGCCATCATCGCGGCGAAGGTGGGGCCGGTCCGGCTCATTGACAACGTGCCGCTCAGTTCCTGAGGTTTTTTTCCAGTGACGGGAATTACCCCGGGGGATAGACTGTTGGAATCTGCAGCGACGATGCTCGCCGGAAACCACTTCACATCTCCCTAAGGGGATCCCCATGTCTACAGACGTCTCTTCCAACGCCCACGGCGACCCCGTGCCCCCCGCCGCTGTGGAGGCGTCGACGGCGGCCCCGGTGAAGATGTCCCGCGAGTCGGTCACCATCATCGTCACCCTGCTCGTTGCCACCTTCGTAGTGATCCTCAACGAAACCATCATGAACGTCGCCCTCCAGCGGCTCATGGTGGACCTTGGCGTCGACGCCCCCACGGTGCAGTGGCTGTCCACGGGTTTTATGCTCACCATGGCCGTGGTCATCCCCACCACCGGATTTATCCTGCAACGGTTGTCCACCAGGGCCGTCTTCATGCTGGCCATGGGACTGTTCTCGGGCGGCACGCTCCTCGCCGCGCTGGCTCCGGGCTTCGAAGTCCTCCTGCTGGCCCGCATCGTCCAGGCCGGCGGCACGGCCATCATGCTCCCGCTCCTGATGACCACCATCCTGACCCTGGTCCCGATCGAGCGCCGCGGCGCCGTCATGGGCAACGTGAGCATCGCCATTTCGGTGGCCCCGGCCATGGGCCCCACAGTGTCCGGGCTGATCCTCGAGCACTTCACGTGGCGCTTTATGTTCGTGTTCGTCCTGCCCATCGCCCTGGCCGCCTTCGCCATCGGGGCCCGCTACCTCACCAACATCGGCGAATCCGAGAAGACCCGGCTGGACATCCTGTCCGTGCTGTTGACTGTTCCCGCCTTCGGCGGACTGGTCTACGGACTCAGCCAGATCGGCGGAGGCCACGGCGGACAAAGCGGTCCCGGCGCCCCTGCCGTGGCTGCGCTGGCAATCGGCCTGGTGGCCATGGCGGCGTTCGTCTTCCGCCAGCTGAAGCTGCAGAAGTCCGAAGGACCCCTGCTGGACCTCCGCGCGTTCAACTTCCGGATGTTCACCGTGTCCGTGCTGCTCCTGGTGGTGGCCATGATCGCCCTGTTCGGCGCCGTGATCCTGCTCCCGCTGTACCTGCAGGAAATCCGCGGCCTGAAATCCCTGGAGACCGGCCTGGCGCTCCTGCCCGGAGGCCTGGCAATGGGCCTGCTGGGCCCGTTCATCGGCCGTGTCTTCGACAAGGTGGGCCCGCTTCCGCTGACCGTCACCGGCTCGGTCATGATGGTGCTGTCCCTCTGGCAGTTCTCCATGCTGAATGCGGAAACGGCCGTCTGGTGGATCGTGACGCTGCACGTGGTCCTCAGCCTTGGCCTGGCGCTCCTGTTCACTCCGGCGTTCACCACCGGACTCAACCCGCTGCCGCCGCACCTGTACTCGCACGGATCGGCCATCATGAGCACGCTGCAGCAGGTGGCCGGTGCTGCCGGAACCGCGCTCCTGGTCTCGATCTACGCCGTAGTGTCCGCGGGATCAGGCATCGTCGCCGGCATGCACGCGGCGTTCCTGACGGCCGCGATCATAGCCGTGGCCGCCGTCGGTCTTTCCGCCATGATGCGCAAGACCGCCGGCGCGGAGCATACGGCCCCTGCAGCGCACTAGCTCCCGGCTTTGGGCGCTGTGCGCGGTGAAACGGCGGTCAGCCGGCGAAGAACTCGCTGAGTTCGGTGATCAGCTTGTCCGGCGCACGGTTGACGCCGTCGTGGCCGGCTCCCGGCAGGATGGTGTAGCTCGAACCGGACAGGACATCGTGGATCTGGCCGCACGCGATCCCGAAGTAGGCCGGGCTCTTCTCGCCCACAATAATGAGCGTCTCGAGCGGCAATGCCAGGAACGGCTCGGCAGGCATGTCCGCCGCGATGATCGCCTTGATCTCCCGGACGCCGGTCTTCATCAGTTCGCGCTGCTGCTTGCCCACCGGTGTTCCGGCGGTCAGCTTGTTGGCCAGGGTCAGCATGGAGAGCGGCATCCGCGAGGACAAGGCCCCGCCCGTCTCAAGTCCCCGGAGCAGCACGGCGAGGGCACGGTCGTCGTCGCCGGCCGCGGTGGCGCGTTCGTACTCGGCGATCCAGTCGGCCTTGACGCTGTGGTTCACGGAGACGGCGGGATCGTAGACTGCCAGCCGTTCCACCGGGAGCGTCCGTGCGGCGTGGAGCGCCACGGCGCCTCCGAAGCTGTGGCCGAAGACATCCGTGCTGGACGTGTGCCTCATCACTGTGTCCAGGTCCCGGATGTCAACGTCCAGCGTGTAGTCGTTCGGCTGCGCCGACGATTCGCCCCGCCCGCGACGGTTGAACGTGTGCACCGGGCGGCCCAGCGACGCACTCAGCTTCTGGGCAAAGCGCGTATAGTCCGCGGCGGTGACCATTGAGGCCTGAACGACGACGACGCCCGAGCCCGCCGAAGCCAGCTCCGCTCCCGTGGTGTACAGCTCCAGCGTTCCGCCGTCGGGTGTTTTGATGTTCTCGCGCGTCATGTTCCGAGCCTACCCGGGGCGGCAGGAACCGCACAGCAGGAGGGGCCGGCAAGCACGTGCATCAGCCCTTGTAGTAGGCGGAGATGTCCGCGACCAGTTCCTTCACGGCCGCGGGTATGGAGGCGTGGACGCATTTGGGTGACACCTGGAGGACGCTCCCGGGAACGGCCCGGTGCAGCAGTTCGGCTGTCACCTTGTAGTACCTGGGACTTTTGGAGCCGACCATGAACCTGGTGTTCGGCGGGAGGACGGAGAAATCCCGGACGTGGTCGGCTTCGTCGAACACCGCCTTGAGCTCGCCCACGCCGCTGGGCATGACCTCTTTGAAGAGCCGGTTCACCTTGGTCCGCGACACCAGCGCCATCAGCCCGGCGAGGACCGGCTCCGGAATCCTGGCCATGGCAGTGCCGGGCTGCATGCCTTTCTTGAGCTTGGCCAGGGCGTGCGGGACGTTGCCCTCGTTGACTGAGCGTTCGAAACTGTCCAGCCAGGACGTATCCACGCTGCCGTCGATGTTTACTGCAGCGTCATAGACCGCAAGCCTGTCCGGCTGGTGTGCGGTGCCGACGAACTCCTGCACCGCATTGAGCGCCACGGAGCCCCCCAGGCTGTGCCCGAAAAGGTTGCGGGCGCCGGTGGCGTCCATGATGGTCCTGACATCGGCGATCTCGGTGGCCATGGAGTAGTCCGCCGGCTGCGGCGTGGACTCTCCGCGGCCGCGCCGGTCGTAGACGTCCACCGCCCAGCCGTCGCCGAGGCCCTTGGACAGTGCCTCGGAAAACGGCCGGTAGATCAGTGCCGTGAGGAAGGCTCCGCCGATCACCACAACCCGGCGCTCGCCGGGGGCATCCACGGTTCCGTAACTGTACAAAGCCAGCCGCCCGCCGTCGTGCGTGGTGATGAGCTGCTGCTTCACTGTTCCCCCACGTTCGCGGATTTCCTTCACGGGCCCATCCTAAAACGGTTGCCCAGCGGGTACCCGGCGGCGCGGATCCGCTGGAGCCGGAGGCCGGCGTCGTTGGCCAGGAAGCGCGCGGTGGTGAGGGCCAGGCGATGCCCGGGGCGTAGCGGGCCCTCGTGCAGCTGCCCGGGCACGAGTGCGAACTCGATCGACGGGACTGCCTCGGCGAGCAGGCGGCCGGTCTCGGCGAAGTACGGCGGGCTCCAGCCTCCGCTGAGCATCAGGGTCGGTGTGGTGACGTCGGCGAAGTCCGCCAGCTCGGCGTCGGCGTCCAACACGGCCCGCATTTCCACCACCGCGGTGGGCAGCAGCTGCCGCATTTCGGCGCCAAGGCGGGTCCGGGCGGACAGGATGCTCAGCATGCGTAAGGCACCCAGCGGGAGTTTGGAGATCGGCCCGGCTGTTTCCAGGCCCTGCACCAGGTGCGCCCAGGCGTGGTCAAGCTGTCCGGCCGCCATCGAGTGTTCAAGTTCCGGCCGCCACCGCCGGCTCAGGCTGCCGGACAGGGAAACCGCGGCGTCGTACGTCACGAGCCGTCGGATCGGTTCGGTCCGGGCCGCCTGCAGGGCCACGAAGCCGCCATAGCTGTGGGCCACCACGTCCGTGGAGCCGGTTGCCCGCATGACGTCACGGAGGTCGCTGACCTCCGTGGCCACCGAATAGTCTTCAGGCTGGCCCGAGGAACCGCCGCGGCCGCGGCGGTTATAGGTATGAACCGGCCGCCCCAGCAGGCGCGCGATCTTCATCGCGAACGGGCGGTATAGCGCGTCAGTTACCAGCGTTCCGTGAATGACGACGATGCCGGGCTGCCCGGCGCTGTTTCCGCCGCTACCGAAAGAGTGCAGCTCAAGGTGGCCGTCGCCGTCGTCCGTGCTAATCGTCCGAGTTTCCACAGCCCCGAGTCTATTCCCCTCCACGCAGCGTCCTTCCGGGTGAGCCGGATCGCGGGCGGCCGGAAAACAAGCCGGGGAACTCCCGGTAAACTTAGGGATTGTGACTTCCCAAAACACCCCCACCCCGATTAATGCTGCCGAACCGGCGGACGCCAGCGAGCAGATGCGCATTCGCATGGAGAAGCGCGCCAAGCTGATTGAGCGCGGCGTCGAGGCCTATCCGGTGGGTGTTGAACGCACGCATTCCCTGAGTGAGATCCGGGAGAAGTACGCGCACCTTGAGGCCGACGAGACCACCGGAGACATTGTGGGCGTCACAGGCCGCATCGTGTTCATCCGGAACACCGGCAAGCTCTGCTTCGCCACGCTCCAGGAAGGCGGCACGGACGGCAAGGGCACACGCCTGCAGGCCATGCTGAGCCTTGCCAACGTGGGCGAAGAGTCCCTGGCCGAATGGAAGTCCCTGGTGGACCTGGGCGACCACGTCTTCATCAAGGGTGAGGTCATCTCCTCCCGCCGCGGCGAACTGTCCGTTATGGCCGACTCCTGGGCCATGGCGTCGAAGGCGCTGCGCCCGCTGCCTGTTCTGCACGCCGGCTTGAACGAGGAAACCCGCGTCCGCCAGCGCTACGTGGACCTGATGGTCCGTGATGAAGCGCGCGAGATGGTCTACACCCGTGCCGCGATCACCCGTTCCATCCGGGAAAGCCTGCACCGCCGCAACTACGTCGAGGTGGAAACCCCGATGCTCCAACTGGTCCACGGCGGCGCCCTGGCCCGGCCGTTCGAAACCCACATGAACGCCTTCGACCAGAAGATGACCCTGCGCATTGCCACCGAGCTGTACCTCAAGCGGGCAGTGGTGGGCGGCATCGACCGCGTGTACGACATGGGCCGGGTGT
Organism: Arthrobacter sp. PvP103; assembly: GCF_017833075.1. Classification (NCBI taxonomy): domain Bacteria; kingdom Bacillati; phylum Actinomycetota; class Actinomycetes; order Micrococcales; family Micrococcaceae; genus Arthrobacter; species Arthrobacter sp. PvP103. Next base: position 2,611,029 of record NZ_JAFIBQ010000001.1, read on the forward strand.
TCCGCAACGAGGGCGTGGACTCCACGCACAGCCCGGAATTCACCACGCTGGAATGCTACGAAGCCTGGGCCGACCAGTTCGTCATGGCGGACCGTATCAAGGAGATCATCCTCGACGCCGCTGACGCCGCCGGTGTGGGCCGCACCATCCAGACCGAAGCCGGGGAGATCAACCTCGACGGCGAATGGACCTGGCTGGCCGTCTACCCCGGACTGTCCGACGCCGTGGGCCAGGAAATCACGCCGGGCACCACCGTGGAGGAACTGCGGGCCGTGGCGGCCAAGCACGACGTCAAGGTGGATCCGAAGTGGGATGCCGAGAAGCTGGCCGTTGAATTGTTCGGCGAAATCGTGGAACCCACGCTGCTGAACCCCACGTTCGTCTACGACTACCCGCCCTCCGCGCAGCCGCTCGCGCGCCAGCACCGCAACGACGACCGCCTGATCGAGGCCTGGGACTTGATCATCGGCGGCATGGAACGTGGCACGGCCTTCTCCGAGCTGATCGACCCCGTAATCCAGCGGGAACGCCTCACGGAACAGTCAATGCATGCAGCGGCCGGAGACGTCGAGGCCATGCAGCTGGATGAGGATTTCCTCCGGGCGCTGGAGTACGGCGCCCCGCCCATGGGCGGCATCGGGCTGGGCATTGACCGCTTGGTGATGCTGTTCACCGGGGCCGGCATCCGCGAGACCATCCTTTTCCCGCTCCTGAAGCCCGAAGGGCACTGACCGTGGAGTACGTCGCAGTCCTCCTGCCCTCCCTCGTGGTCGGTTTGCTGTTCTGGTTTGCCATGAAGTCAATCTTTAATGCGGACAAATCGGAGCGCCAGGCTGAAGCGCGGGCCCAGGCCGAGGCTGACGCCAGTGCGGCCGAATCCAAGCCCGGACCGAATGGCGCGCCAAATACCGGAACGAATGCCGGCAACGGCGACGGAACAAACTAATACTTCCTGCATATTCCTGCCCACCATTCACAGGAACCTTTTGCCGCTTTGACGCGTTGCCATAAACCGAGGGATACTTTTTACAGATACATCCTGCTTTTCTGCATACCCGTCCTTTCCAAAAGAGAGAATTTATATGGCACAGAAAGTAAAAATCATCCTTGTCGATGATCTGGATGGGGGAACCGCGGACGAAACTGTCCGATTTGGCCTTGACGGCGTCAGCTACGAAATTGACCTGTCAGCCGCCAATGCTGCAGAACTCCGCTCCTCCGTGGAGCGGTTTGTTTCAAGCGCACGTAAGACGTCCACCGGCCGCGCCACCCGCACCAAGGTCTCCGGCGGCCGTAATCAGGACTCTGCACAGATTCGTCAGTGGGCCAGGGAGAATGGCTATGCGGTTAACAGCCGCGGCCGCATCCAGGCTGAAATTCAGGAAGCCTACCAGAAGGCAAATTCCTAGCACTGCCGCAGTTTTGCGTGGTAAAGCAATGCCCCTGCCAATCGGCGGGGGCATTGCCATTTGAATACCCTGCCCGGCAGTGCCGGGCGGCCAGGGTAAAGCGGCGGCGATTATTCCGGGGTTATTGCGGCGGGAAACTGGCCGGAGACAAGTACCGGGCCGGTGCGGCGCAATTGGGCCCCGCCGGCGGCCGGATTCCCGGCCCGCAACACAGCCAATACGCACCGGGAGCGGGTGGTCCGGAACCCCCGCCGGCAGGAGGCGTCAACCCCCGGAGCCCGACCCGGGTTTCCCCTGTGGCGAACACGCTCCACAAGTCCGGGTCAGCCACGTAGCATCAAAGTACGTCGTAGCTAGGAGTGTGGCGAAATGTTTGAGCGATTTACGGACCGTGCCCGTCGCGTAGTTGTGCTTGCCCAAGAAGAGGCACGCATGCTGAACCACAATTACATCGGTACCGAACACATCCTCTTGGGTCTGATCCACGAGGGTGAGGGCGTTGCCGCCAAAGCTCTGGAGTCCTTGAGCATTTCGCTCGACGGCGTGCGCGAGCAGGTGCAGGAGATCATTGGCCAGGGCCAGCAGGCCCCGTCCGGCCATATCCCTTTCACCCCGCGCGCCAAGAAGGTGCTGGAGCTCTCGCTCCGCGAAGCCCTGCAGCTGGGCCATAACTACATCGGCACGGAGCACATCCTGCTGGGGCTCATCCGCGAGGGTGAAGGCGTGGCCGCCCAGGTGCTCGTGAAGCTCGGAGCGGACCTCAACCGCGTCCGCCAGCAGGTGATCCAGCTGCTCTCGGGTTACCAGGGCAAGGAGACCACCGGCGCAGGCGTCGGTGCCGGTCAGCCGGAGGGAACTCCCGCCGGCTCCGTGGTCCTGGACCAGTTCGGCCGCAACCTGACCCAGGCTGCGCGCGAGAACAAGCTGGACCCGGTCATCGGACGCGAACAGGAAATGGAACGCGTTATGCAGGTCCTTTCCCGGCGCACCAAGAACAACCCTGTCCTCATCGGCGAGCCCGGCGTCGGCAAGACAGCCGTCGTCGAAGGACTCGCCCAGGCGATTGTCCGCGGGGACGTCCCGGAGACCATCAAGGACAAGCAGCTCTACACGCTGGACCTTGGGTCTTTGGTCGCAGGCTCCCGGTACCGCGGTGACTTCGAAGAGCGACTGAAGAAGGTCCTCAAGGAGATCCGCACCCGCGGCGACATCATCCTGTTCATCGACGAAATCCACACCCTGGTGGGTGCGGGTGCCGCCGAAGGCGCCATCGATGCCGCATCCATCCTGAAGCCCATGCTGGCGCGCGGCGAGCTTCAGACCATCGGTGCCACCACGCTGGACGAATACCGCAAGCACATCGAAAAGGACGCAGCGCTCGAGCGCCGCTTCCAGCCGATCCAGGTCAAGGAACCCTCCGTGGCTCACGCGATCGAGATCCTCAAGGGCCTGCGTGACCGCTACGAGGCCCACCACCGGGTGACCATCACCGACGGTGCCCTCGCCTCCGCAGCCAACCTGTCCGAACGCTACATCTCGGACCGGTTCCTGCCGGATAAGGCGATTGACCTCATCGATGAAGCCGGTGCACGCCTGCGTATCCGCCGGATGACCGCTCCGCCGGAGCTGAAGGCCATGGATGAGCGCATCGCCGAACTCAAGATGGAGAAGGAGTCCGCGATTGATGCGCAGGACTTCGAAGGCGCCGCCTCCCTGCGCGACAAGGAGCAGAAGCTCATTGCCGAGCGGGCCGAGAAGGAACGCCACTGGAAGACCGGCGGCATGGACGACATCTCCGAGGTGGATGAGGATCTCATCGCCGAGGTGCTGGCCAACTCCACCGGCATTCCGGTCTTCAAGCTGACCGAGGAAGAGTCCTCGCGCCTGCTGAAGATGGAAGACGAACTGCACAAGCGCGTCGTCGGCCAGAACGAGGCCATCAAGGCCCTGTCCCAGGCCATCCGGCGCACCCGTGCAGGCCTCAAGGACCCCAAGCGTCCGGGCGGCTCGTTCATCTTCGCCGGCCCCACCGGCGTCGGCAAGACCGAGCTCGCCAAGGCCCTCGCGGAGTTCCTCTTCGGTGAAGAGGATGCCCTCATCACCCTGGACATGTCCGAATACTCCGAGAAGCACACGGTGTCGCGCCTCTTCGGTGCGCCTCCGGGCTACGTTGGCTACGAGGAAGGCGGTCAGCTGACCGAAAAGGTCCGCCGCCGTCCGTTCTCCGTGGTGCTGTTCGACGAAGTGGAAAAGGCCCACGCGGACCTCTTCAACTCATTGCTGCAGATTCTGGAAGACGGCCGCCTGACCGACTCCCAGGGCCGCGTGGTGGACTTCAAGAACACCGTGATCATCATGACCACCAACCTCGGCACCCGGGACATCTCCAAGAGCGTTGCCACCGGCTTCCAGTCCGGCACGGACACGCAGACCGGCTACAACCGGATGCGCGCCCGGGTCACTGAAGAGCTCAAGCAGCACTTCCGCCCCGAGTTCCTGAACCGTGTTGACGACGTTGTGGTGTTCCCGCAGCTTACCCAGGACGAGATCATCGAGATCGTGGACCTGTTCGTGAGCCGCTTGGAGAAGCGCCTCAAGGACAAAGACATGGGTATCGAGCTCACGAAGGCCGCCAAGGTCCTCCTGGCCACCCGCGGCTACGATCCCGCCATGGGTGCACGGCCGCTGCGCCGCACGATCCAGCGCGAGATCGAGGACCAGCTGTCCGAGAAGATCCTCTTCGGAGAGATCCACGCGGGCGACATCGTAGTGGTGGATGTGGACGGCGAAGGTGACGACGCCAAGTTCACTTTCGAAGGAAACGCCAAGCCGCGCATCCCCGAAATCGCCCCGAGCGTCTAGAGCATTACCGCCAAGGCCCGCCAGCTCCGCAAGGAGCCGGCGGGCCTTTCGCGTTGTCCTGCTTCCGTTCCCGTGGCTGAGCCCGGCGCGGCCGGCCGAGACATTCGTCCCGACTTGCGCCCCGCGCCTTCCAGTTCGGCGCGGGCAGGTTGTGAGAGCAGTGTTTCACTAGTAGTGAACTTACTGTGATCCGGCGCACGTCCGGTGTTGAATCTCTTCATGGCTTCTGAGGACTCAGCGATCCTGAGCGAACAACCGGCGACCCCTTTCCACGACATCGACCACTACCTCGCCATACCCCGAGTGAGTGGACTGGCGCTGAGCCCGGACGGACAGCGCCTGGTGACCACCGTCTCCACGCTGAACGGCAAGGGTACCGAGTATGTCACTGCCTTGTGGGAGCTGGACCCCGCGGGGGAGAAGCATGCCCGCCGCATCACCCGGAGCGCCAAAGGCGAGGCCGGCGCGGCTTTCGCCTCCACGGGGGACCTCTACTTCACGTCGGCCCGCCCCGATCCCGATAGCCCTGATGACGACCCCGTCAGCGCCCTCTGGCAACTGCCGGCGGATGGCGGCGAAGCCCGCGTGGTCCTTTCGCGCGCAGGCGGGATCAGCCAGGTGATCACTGCAAAGGACTCGGGCGCCACATTCGTCACGGCGTCCGTGCTGGCGGGTTCCGCCGACGAGGAAGCGGACGAGGCGCGGCGGAAGAGCCGCAAGGACAACAAGGTGTCCGCGATCCTTCACAGCGGCTACCCGGTGCGGTACTGGGATGCGGACCTGGGGCCGGACCAGCCGCGTATCTTCGCCGTTGAGCCGCGTGAGGACAAGGATCCCGGCAAGCCGGCGACGGTTGACGCGGCCGCACCGCTGAAGCTCCGGAACCTCACGCCGGAGGCGGCAGGCATGCTGCGCAATGCGGATTCCGTGGTCAGCCCCGACGGCAGAACGATCTACACCAGCTTCGATAAGCCCCTCGCCAAAGCGGACTCACGTTCCGTCCTGGTGGCCATCGACGTGGCCACCGCAACGCACAAGATCCTGCTGGACCGGGAAGGCATGAGCTACTTCGCGGGGCCGGTGAGCCCCGACAGCCGCACGCTCGTTGTGCTGAGTGAATCCGACACCACTCCCCGCCAGGCTCCGCGGGTCAAGCTCCACCTGCTGGACGTCAGTGCGCCGGGTGAGCCGGAGGACAACCTCAGGCCGCTGGCCCATGAGTGGGACCGCTGGGCCATCAAAGCTGCCTGGTTGCCGGACGGCTCTGCCCTCCTGGTAACGGCCGACGACGACGGCGCCTCCCCCGTTTTCAGGATCACTCCCGCCGCGGCCGGGGCCGGGGCCGGCGAGGACCAAGTCACCCGCGTGACGCTCGACGCGGCGGCTTATGCCGACGTCGTGGTTTCACCGGACGGATTGAGCGCCTATGCGCTGCGGAGCTCGTACGAATTTCCGCCCGAGGCGGTACGGATCGACCTGGCGAGCGGACAGGTCACCAGGCTCCAGGCTCCCGCCGAGCGCCCCCGTATCCAGGGATCACTGGAGCGAATAGAGGCGACTGCCGCTGATGGCGCCCGGATTCCCGCCTACCTTGCCCTGCCGGAGGGTGCCTCCGCGCAGAACCAGGCGCCGCTGCTGCTCTGGATCCACGGCGGACCCCTCGGCTCGTGGAACGCATGGACGTGGCGCTGGAACCCGTGGCTCCTGGTGGCCAGGGGCTATGCCGTCCTCCTGCCGGATCCCGCCCTCTCCACCGGCTACGGCCAGTCCTACATTCAGCGGGGCTGGGGCGAGTGGGGCAAGGCGCCATTTACGGACCTCATGACGATCACGGACGCCGTGGTGGAACGGCCGGACATTGATGCGTCGCGGACGGCTGCCATGGGCGGTTCCTTCGGGGGCTACATGGCCAACTGGGTGGCGGGGCAGACGGACCGCTTCAACGCGATCGTCACCCATGCCAGCCTGTGGGCCCTGGACCAGTTCGGCCCCACCACCGACGCGTCGCAGTACTGGCTGAAGGAAATGACGGCCGAGATGGCCCTGGCGAATTCGCCCCACCTGCACGTCGAGAAGATCAGCACCCCCATGCTGGTGATCCACGGTGACAAGGACTACCGCGTGCCCATCGGCGAGGGGCTCAGGCTCTGGTACGAACTGCTGTCCAAGTCGCAGCTGGCGGCCGACGACAACGGCCGGACGCCGCATCGCTTCCTCTACTACCCGGACGAGAACCACTGGATCCTGCAGCCGCAGCACGCCAAGGTCTGGTACGGGGTCGTCGAGCACTTCCTGGCGAGGAACGTGCTTGACCAGGACGCGCCTTTGCCCGCTGAACTGGGGCTCTAGCCATCTCCGGCTCGTAAGATGGGGCTGTGACTGAGACCTTCCGCATCCGCCCTGCCCGCACCAGCGATGTAGCTGCCATCAAGCGCCTCGTGGCTCCGCTGGCGGACAAGAGGATCCTCATGGCCAAGGAGACGGTGGCTTACTACGAAAGCCTGCAGGAGTTCAGGATCGCGGAGTCGGCCGACGGCGAGGTGATCGGCTGCGGCGCCCTGCACGTCATGTGGGAGGACCTGGCGGAGGTGCGAACCCTGGCTGCCTCCGATGCCTGGCGCGGCAAGGGTGTAGGGCACGTCCTGGTGGAAAGCCTCCTGGAGGAAGCCAGGGCGCTGGGCGTCTCGCGCGTGTTTTGCCTGACCTTCGAAGTGGACTTTTTCAAGAAGCACGGCTTCGACGTCATGGCGGACCAGACGGCGGTGGACCCGGTGGTCTATTCCGAGTTGCTGCGCTCGCATGACGAAGGCGTGGCGGAGTTCCTGGACCTCGCCCGGGTCAAGCCCAACACCTTGGGCAATACGCGCATGATCAGGTTCCTCTAGGCCTTCCCCCGCCGTGCGGATTAAGTCTCACTTCTAGCCCTTCCCATATATCGAATCGATGTATAAAATTAATCACGGCTGCTTGGTAGTACCCGAATTCCGAAACCACTTCAAAGGACAGAAATGCGCGAATACGCCATTTTTTCCGGATTTTTCGGCGTTCCAAATGGATCTTCCTGCGGATCCGACCCGTAGTGATCCTCTGGGCCGGCCCTGTGAAGCGTCAGCATTCCATATCGGCGCCGCGGCGTGGCCGGATCTTCTCCCGGGCTCCTGGGGAAACCGCTGAGCCCGGCCGGGGGATACAAGACAGGAAAGGAAAGGGACAGTCAATTGGGGGCTGTCCCTTTCTTTTGCCCTTAATCCCGACGTGGCTGCACGATTCGACAGGGCGCTACCGTTGCTCCGGCCGCGGTAGTAGGGTCAAGACAAAGCCGCCAGGTCACTCCAGGGAGCACTCCAATGAAGAAGCTGATCAACGATCCCCGCGCTGTAGTAGACGAGTCCGTGGAAGGCTTCGGCCTTGCGCATGCGGACATTGTGACCGTCAGCGCCGAGCCGAAGTTCATTACCCGCAAGGACGCCCCCGTGGCCGGGAAAGTGGGCCTTGTCAGCGGCGGCGGCAGCGGCCATGAACCGCTTCACGGCGGCTTCGTCGGGCTGGGAATGCTCGACGCCGCTGTGCCGGGTGCCGTCTTCACCTCGCCCACCCCTGATCAGATCATTCCTGCGACCCTCGCCGTAAACTCGGGTGCCGGCGTCGTCCACATCGTCAAGAACTACACCGGCGACGTCCTGAATTTCGAAACGGCCGCCGAAATGGCGGAAGCCGAAGGCGTGCAGGTCCGCACCGTACTGGTCAACGACGACGTCGCCGTGGAGGACTCGCTGTACACGGCGGGCCGGCGCGGCGTAGGCGGAACTGTCCTGGTGGAGAAGATCGCCGGTGCGGCAGCGGAACGTGGGGATGACCTGGATGCCGTCGCCGCCATTGGGGACCGGGTCAACCAAAACGTCCGCAGCATGGGCGTCGCGCTGTCCGCCTGCACGGTCCCGCACGCAGGGGTGCCCAGCTTTGACCTGGAAGAGAACGAAATCGAAATCGGCATCGGGATCCACGGCGAGCCCGGACGGCACCGGATCCCCATGGAAAACGCCGACGGCATCACCGACCGCCTCCTGGAGCCCATCCTGTCCGACCTGGGCATTGCCTCCGGCGAGAAAGTGCTCCTGTTCGTGAACGGCATGGGCGGGACGCCGCAAAGCGAGCTCTACATCGTGTACCGCCGTGCAGCGCAGGTTCTCGCGGAGAAAGGCGTCACGGTGGAGCGCTCCCTGGTGGGCAACTACATCACCTCACTGGAGATGCAGGGCTGCTCCATCACTGTTCTTCGGCTCGACGACGAACTGACCAGCCTCTGGGACGCCCCGGTCCACACTGCCGCGCTGCGCTGGGGCATCTGACCGTGGGGCTGGACGTTGACTGGGCCGTAAGGTGGCTGACCCTTTCCGCGCAGGCGATGGCGGACCACCGGGTGGAACTGATTGAGCTGGACCGCGCCATCGGGGATTCCGACCATGGCGAAAACATGGACCGCGGCTTCAAGGCGGTGATGGAGAAACTCGCCGAAGCGCCGCCCGCCACCCCGGGAGCTGCCTTGAAACTCACGGCCATGGCACTGATGTCCAAAGTGGGCGGAGCGGCCGGGCCCCTCTACGGCACGGCTTTCCTGCGTGCCTCCACCTCGTTGGGCGATACGGAGGACATCGATCCCGCCGCGCTCGCTGCTGCCATCCAGGCCGCCCGCGACGGCGTTGTGGCCCGGGGGAAGGCCGAATCCGGCGATAAAACGATGGTGGACGCCTGGACGCCCGCCGTCGACGCCGCGGCAGCGCAGGCCGCTGCGGGGGACGGGGATGTCCTCAAGGTCCTTCTGGCGGCCGCGGAAGCCGCCGAGGCGGGTGCCGTTGCCACTGATCCGCTCATCGCCCGCAAAGGACGGGCCAGCTATCTGGGCGAACGCAGCGCCGGCCACCGGGACCCCGGCGCAGTTTCCACCGCACTCATCTTGCGCGCCGCGGCCGGTGCGGCCGGATGACGGTCAGCCTCGTGGTGGTGTCCCATAGCGAAAAGATCGCCGACGGCGCGGCGGAGCTGGCCGCACAAATGGCGCCCGACGTCGTGATCCTTCCGGCCGGCGGTACCGACGACGGCCGGATCGGCACCAGCCTCGAAAAGGTCATGGCCGCCCTGGAACAGGCGGCCGGCCAAGACGGCATCGTGGTGCTCACGGACCTCGGGTCCGCCGTGATGACGGCAGAATCGGCGGTGGAGTTCCTGCCGGATCCTGACACTGTCCTGCTGGCCGATGCTCCCCTGGTCGAGGGGTTGGTGGCGGCAGCGGTTGCGGCGCAGTCGGGGGCGGACGCCACGGGAGTGAAGCAGGCTGCCGAGGCGGTCCGCCGCGCACCGGCGCCGGAGGCGCCGTCCGAGGCGGAGACGCTGGGACCCCCCGAAGCCACGGGCGATTTCGAACTGGTCAACCAGGCCGGCATGCATGCCCGGCCGGCAGCGAAGATCGCCGGCGGACTGGCCGGTTTGGATGCGGAGGTGACGGTCAACGGTATGGACGGCGCTTCCATGACCGGCCTGATGACCCTGGGCGCGGGCAAAGGATCCATCCTCCACGTCGAGGCCTGGGGTCCGGACGCAGCCAGGGCCGTAAAGTACGTCGGCGGCCTGGTGGAAGCGGGGTTCGGGGAGCCCTGAGGACCGCTCCGTCGGCCGGAGCATTGCGCTGCGCGGACCCCGCCGTCACTCGGCCTGCCGGAGGCCTTCTGCATCCAGCACCAAGCTTGCTGTGATGAACTTTCCGCACTGCTCTCCGTACGGGTACTCCGCCCTGGGCATGAAGCTCAGCGTCCGCTCAGGCAACGGAGCCCCCGCCGTGGAGGTGCCGGTGGCCGTTGCGTCAATGCGCGATTCGGTCAGGATGTCCATCATCAGCATCCCCGTGAGCGTGCCGTCAGGCGAGGACGTTGCTGAACACGTGCCGTCCGGGCCCGACGAGGGTTCGCAGCCCTGGTCCACGGCGGTGCTGCCGGGCATCAGCTCAAGGTCGGCTTCCCGGCACGTGCCGTCCTGGCAGGCCTTCAGGTGGATGGCTTTGGCCGTGGATGCATAACTGGCCGCCACCGTCAGCGCCACCACCGGCGCCTGCGCAATTGCCGGGCACGGCACTGCCTCGGGCAGGCACGCGGACGGGATCAGCGACGTCGTGACAGCTACCAAAAATACGCCCAAGCTGCGCATGCTTCAGCGTAGATCCGTCCGGGCTGCGCCGCCAGATGCTGCCGGGCGGATGAGCGGGAACGCCGGGCGCTAGCTGACCGGAAAGATGCCGATGAACAGGAAAGAGGCCACCGCGAAGACGGCAAAGAAGGCGATCATGCAGCCCATGCCGGCCTTCTCCTTGGATGCCTGGTGGATGGACTGGTTCGGATCCGCCGGGTTGTAGGCCACGTCCACGGTTGAACCAGGCACCGGCTCGGTGCGGAACGGGACGTCCGACTCCCCGAAGTACAGGGTTCCGTGCGGGTCGGCGAAGCGGTAGGTGGGGCGGTAGAGGCGGTGGCGCGATCCGGAGGAGCCAACGGCGCTGGACCATCCGGCATTGCTGCCGGTCACGGTGGCCTGGACCCTGGGCCACTGTTCGGCGAGCTTCTCCAGGCGTTTGCCCTTACGCACGGCCACGGTGATCGACACAGCGGCCGCGACGACGAACAAGGCCCAGACGATGTACAGCACGGTTTTCACGGTTCTCCCTTTCGCGTCAGCAAGCAGTATGCCACTGCCTGCGTCGCTTCACATTCCGGACGGCCTTCAGGCGGGCAGCGTCAGGCCGGCCGGGTGCAGTTCCGCCAGGCCGTCGCTGACCAGTCCGGCCAGGGCGCGCTCCAGCTGCTCGGGTGCGGAGTTCAGCCGGTGCAGCGCTGCCAGCGGAACACCGATGCCTTCGGCTTCGAAGCCAAGGTCCGCAGCGGGCTGATGGAACATGTCCGGAGCCACCGGTCCGTCCGCCAGCCGGAGGACGGCCATCACGGCTCCCCGTACCTGCCGGTCGGTGCCGTGCCAGGACTGGCCCTTCGGGGTGTACGACGGCGCCGGCTCGCCGGCCGCCAGCCACGCGCACGCCCCCCGCACCGGGCATTCACCGCACTTCGGCGCCCTCGCCGTGCAGACCAGTGCCCCCAGCTCCATGACCGCCGCGTTCCAGCGGACGGAGAGTCCGACGTCGGCCGGCAGCAGTTCGGCGGCCAGTCGCATTTCGGCCGCTGTCAGTGACTGCGAGGGCAGCGCGGTGCCGGAAAAGAGCCGCGCGTGGACGCGGCGGATGTTGGTGTCCACCACGGTTTCGCGGCGGCCAAAGGCGAAGGCGGCGACGGCGGCCGCCGTGTAGCTGCCCACCCCGGGGAGTTCCAGCAGTTCGTCGTACGTTCCCGGCACGCCGCCGTCGTGCTTCTCCACGATGGCGGCGGCGGCTGCATGCAGGCGCAGGGCCCGCCGGGGATAGCCAAGCCTGCCCCAGTGCCGGACTGCCTCGCCGGAGGCCTCGGTCGCCAGGTGCGCCGGCGACGGCCAGCGGCGGAGCCAGTCTTCCCAGACGGGCAGGACCCTGACAACGGGCGTCTGCTGGAGCATAATCTCGCTGACCAGGACACCCCACGGGGAGCACTCGGGGTCGCGCCACGGCAGATCCCTGGCTGTGGTTCCGAACCAGTCGTCAAGGGCGTCATGGAGGGCGGCAAGCGGCGGTAATGCGGGGCGACTCGCCGGGGGCAGGGCAGTGGGTACGGCTAAGGCTTCGATGCAAATACTGTAGTGGATACTGGCCCGCGGTCCGCCTCCCGGCGTGGTGGTGCCCCAATGCGCCCGGCGTTCTCTAGCCTAGAAGGATGGTCAGGCAAGGCACTTCAGGAAAGAACGGTTCGAAACCGAAGGGCACCCCCGGCCGGCAGGCTGGACGGCCCCCGCTGAAGGCTGTCTACCGCCGTCGCAGGCTGTTCGTTGGCCTGGTGCTGCTTCTCGTCGCCTCGGTGGCGCTGGGGGGCTTCGCAGCCGTATCCGGGGCCATGCGGTCCTCCGAGCAGGCCTCTTCCACTGACCGGAACGGATCGGACGGGCAGGGCGCCAAGCCTGAGGCCACGCCCTCCGCGTCACCCACGCCCAGTACGCCGGCGACGCCCACGTGTGACCAGGCCCTGGTCACGGTCTCTGCTTCCACCGATAAGGCTGCCTACGCGGCGGGTGAAACCCCCCTGCTCAGCTTGAAAGTCACCAACGGCGGGAAAGCGGCGTGTGAGGTGAACCTGGGCACGTCCCAGATGGAGTACACCGTCACCAGCGGCTCCGACCGCATCTTCTCCTCGGTTGACTGCCAGGTTGAGAGCGGGGACCTCGTAAAGACCATCGCGCCGGGCCAAAGCGAGACCGCCAACTTCCCGTGGCAGCGCAACCGCAGCGTTCCCGGCTGCGGCGCTGTGGCCGCGAAGCCCGGCGCCGGCGGAGCCTATTACATGTTCGTCGCGCGGCTGGGTACCAAGTCCAGCTCCAAGGCCGTCTTCCAACTGCTCTAGGCATTACCTGTCAGTCCGCACCCCTGCCCGCCCTGATGACGCACTCCGGTCATCAGGGAGGATGCAAACTTTTGTCACAAAATAGGACAAGGGACGTCCCATCTCCAGTAGAATGAAGTTAGTCCTGCCTCTGCGGCAGGTCGGACTCCGAGGAGACAGCCGTGACAATGGCCCCGCAAGAAGTGTCATCCGCCCGCTTCAGTGCGCAGCTTCGATCGCACGCCCTGCAGACGCGGATCATGGAGCTGATCCTGGAGCAGGGGCTCGATGTTGGCGATGCGCTCCCGACTGAAGGCGAGCTGTCCGCGATCCTGGGTGTCGGACGCAATACCATCCGGGAGTCGCTGAAGGTGCTGCAGGCGCTCGGCGTCATCGAGATCCGCCACGGCTTCGGCACGTTCGTGGCGCCCAATAACTTCCACGCCCTGGCGGACGGCCTTGCCTTCCGGGGGCGGCTCTCCCTGCGCCACCGGGGCGATGAAGCCATGGAGCTGGTGGACGTGCGCCAGGCACTGGAATCCGGCCTGATCGGTTCGGCCATGGACCTGATGACCGCTGGGCAGCGGGACGATCTCCGCAGCGCCCTGGCTGCAATGGAGGACGCGGCGGCCAGGGGGGAACCCTTGTTTATCCACGACGCCGAATTCCACCGCCGGCTATTCGCTCCGCTCCGCAACGACCTCCTGATGAACCTGATGGACGTCTTTTGGAAGGTTTACCGTCAAATTCACCTGGAGCTGGGCCCCGGACCTGTGGACTTGGGCAAACAGGTGCGGGACCACGCCGACATCTACCAGGCCGTGGCGGCGGGCGACAAGGCGCTGGCCTCCGAACGCCTGCAGCGCCACTTCGACGGCATCCGCGGAAAACTCAGGATAGTCGCAGCCCGTTAGGCCTGCCAACCGGCACCACAACCACAACAAACCTGCCTCACAGGCCGGACCCAACAAGGAAAGAGCCTCATAAGCATGGAATTCTTCACAGTTCAGGACGCCGCGGCCGCCGGAGCAGTTGGCGCGGGATTCCTGGCCGCCGTGATCCGAAGCAATCCTGACGCCGTGCTGGGAGTGGCCACGGGAGGATCCCCTTTGCCGGTCTACCGGTCCCTCGCCGGATACGGGCTGGAGATGTCGCGCATCCGGTGTTTTGCCTTGGATGAATACGTCGGCCTGCCTGCTGGCCACCCTGAAAGCTATGCCGAGGTTGTGCGACGCGAAGTCACCGGGAGGCTCGGGCTCAACCCGGCCAACGTGTTCGTCCCGGACGGAAGCGCAGCCGATCCCGAACGGGCTGCCCGCGACTACGAAGCGGCCATCGCGGCCTGCGGCGGGATCGACATCCAGCTGCTGGGCATCGGCCACAACGGCCACCTGGCCTTCAACGAGCCCGGGTCCGCGCTCGATTCACGCACCCGGGTAGAAGTCCTTGCAGAACGAACCCGGCAAGCGAATGCGCGCTACTTCGACTCGCCGCGGGACGTGCCGGAGCGATGCATCACCCAGGGCCTCGGCACCATCCTTGAGGCACGGCAGCTCCTGCTGGTGGTGCACGGTGCGGATAAGGCGGAAATACTGCACCGGGCCCTTACCGGACCGGTATCGGCGGACTGCCCGGCGTCCGTCCTGCAGCGCCATCCGCACGTGACGGTGATTGGGGACGAAGGTGCGGCTGCCCTGATGGGACGCGCAACGACGCCAGGGACCGCAGCTCCGGTGGCTGTCGGGGCCGGCGCCGCTGGAACCGGCCCCGGCCGCTAGGGTCAGCTTGCGGCGGAACCGAGGAGGGTCCCGGCCCGCAGCACCGTGAGCAGACTGAATTGCGCGTCCACAGCGAGGAGGTCGGCACGCATGCCGGGCCGAACGCTCCCGACTTCATTGTCCATTCCCAGGATTCTGGCCGGCACGCAGCTCGCGGAAGCGGCGGCGTTGGCGGCCGACACCCCGGCGGCGACGGTCCGGCGCACCACATCAAGCATGGTCGCTGTGCCGCCGGCAAGCGCGCCATTGCTTTGCAGGGTGGCGACGGCGTCGCGGACCGAAACGGCCGCCGGCCCCAGAGCGTAGTCCCCGTCCGGGAGGCCGGTTGCGGCCATCGAGTCGGTGACCAGCACAACGTTTTCCGCTCCCACAAGTTCGAACACCATGCGCACTGTCTCAGGCGACAGGTGGACTCCGTCGGCGATGAGTTCGACGGCGGCGGTTCCGGCGCGCGCCAGCCGCAGGCATGCCGACACCGGTCCCGGATTCCGGTGGTGGAGCGGCGGCATGCCGTTGAAAAGATGCGTCACGGTGGGCCGCGTACCGGCCCAGGAGCCGGGAGCAGCCGCCAGGGATTCCGCAGCGTGCTCGAGGGAGGAAGCCGCGGTGCCTGGGTCCGCATCGGTGTGGCCCAGTGACGGTGTGACGCCATGCTGAGCAAGCAGGCTCACCAAATCCCGGGCACCGGGCAGTTCCGGGGCATAGGTCATGCTCTTCAACGTACCGCCGGCTGCCGCCAGCATTTCGGCCGCCAGGGCAAGGTCGGGGTGCCGAAGCCATCCGGGATTCTGGGCACCGCACCGGGCAGCGGACAGGAACGGCCCCTCCGAATGGATGCCGGCGATGAGGCCCTCACCGGCGAGCACCCGAAGGGACCTGATCCCTGTGAGCAGGTCGTCACGGGAGGCCGTGACAAGACTGGCCAGAAGCGTGGTGGTGCCGTGTCGGTGCAGGAAGTCCACTGCCGTGCGGCACGCGTCCCCGTTGCCGCCGGGGAAGTCTCCGCCCGCCGCCCCGTGGCAGTGCAGGTCCACCAGCCCTGGGAGAATGAAGCCCCCGGCAGGCAGCTCCAGCTCCACTGCCCGGGGGTAGTCCGCGGCGTCAAAGCAGTCCTGCGGTCCGGCGAACGCAATTCTGTCGCCAACGACGGCCACTACGTGGTCCGGCAGGGCGCGCCCGTCGGAGAGCACCGTACCGGCCAAGACGAAGGTCCGGCCTTCGGCCGGATGCCGGGAAGTTGAAGGGAACAGGTCTGCCGGGGTCAAGAGTGCTGCTTTCAGTGCAGGGGCGGATCAGGAACGCAGGGCGTCGGAGAACCAGCCGGTGATAGTAGCCGGATGGGTGATGGCGGTTCCGACAACGACGGCGAAAGCGCCGGCGTCGAGCGCCTGGCGGGCCTGGGCAGGGGTGTGGATCCGTCCTTCGGCGATCAGCGGCCTGCCGAGCTCCGCGGAGGCGATCTGCTCCAGCAGGGCAAGGTCGGGGCCTGCTGTCTTGGGGCGCTCGCCCGTGTAACCGGCCAGGGTGGTGCCAACCATGTCGGCCCCTGCGTCCACAGCTGCCGCGGCGTCGTCCAGGGAACCGCAGTCGGCCATCACCAGCGCGTGGGATTCGGCACGGATGCCGGCGATCGTCTCCGCGAGCGATAGCCCGTCCGGGCGCTCGCGGCGCGTGCCGTCCAGGGCCACCACATGGGCGCCGGCGTTCGCCACGGCCAGCGCGTGGCGAAGCGTGGGGGTGATAAACA
The DNA here is from genome assembly GCF_017833075.1 of Arthrobacter sp. PvP103. NCBI lineage: Bacteria > Bacillati > Actinomycetota > Actinomycetes > Micrococcales > Micrococcaceae > Arthrobacter > Arthrobacter sp. PvP103. Next base: position 2,627,326 of record NZ_JAFIBQ010000001.1, read on the forward strand.
CGCCGTCGTGGCCGTCCTTCCAGAGTCCGATGACGGGAACTTCGACGGCGGCGCGGGTGAACTGGACGTCCGCCAGCCCTTGGACACGGACCGCGGCAGCCCCGCCTATCACCGCTGACGCGGCAATCTGTCCGGTGGTTCGGGGGTCCCGCATGGGCTCCCCGGGATAGGCCTGGCAGGAGACAACCAGCTGTGAACGGAGAGCGGTAAGGCCCTGTGGCGTGAGGATCAAAGTGTCTCCCGGAAGTCTTCTACGGAGCTGGGCGGGTTGAGGACAAGGCTGGCGGCGCCGATCACGGCAGCAGTGTTGCCCAGGGCGGCCGGGCGGACAGGCATCCCCGCGAGCGGAGCCAGCAATTCAGCCCGAAGGGCTGCCTCCATCGGCTTCCACCATAGTTCGCCGGCGTCGGCCAGGCCGCCGGTCACTACCAGGAGTTCAGGATCCAGAACATTGGCGAGGCCTCCCACCGCCTGCCCGGCAGCGGTGGCGGCGTCCCTGACCGCCGTCGCGGCGGCAGCATCGCCGTCGTGCGCCAACCCGAAAACCGCTCGGGTGTCCGGGACCTCGGGGGAGCCGCCGAGGCGCACGTAGGCCTCGCGGATCGCCGGCCCGGACGCAATCGCTTCAACATGGCCGGCCCTTCCGCAGACGCACGGCAGGGCCCGGCCGCGGCTGTACGCGAAGGGGGACGCTATGTGGCCCAGGTGACCGGCCACGTAGCGGTGACCCAGGACGGGAGTACCCGCCAGGACTAAGCTGCCGCCGACCCCTGTGCCGAAGGCCACCAGCAGCGAACTTGAGGTTCCGGCGGCAGCCCCGGTCCATGCCTCGCCGAGCGCATGCGCGTGGACATCATTAACGGCACGCACCGACTCCGGGGCGAGGCCGAGCCGTCCGGCGAGCCCCGCCGCCAGCTCAGTCCCGGCCCAGTCCAGGATGGCATCCGTTGCTGACACCACCACACCTCGCCCGGCATCAATGACGCCGGCCGAGCCGACGCCCACTCCGACAATCCCAAGGTTATTTGCCCTGGCCCGGGAAGTGAGCTCGTAAACCAGCGCCGCTGTCGCGTTCAGGATCGCTTCGCCGCCGTCGCGGTTCAGCGTCGGAATGGTCGCCGAAAACAGCACCTCCCCGGCCCCCGAAACAACCCCGGCAGCAGTCTTGGTGCCACCCAGGTCAACGCCGATTGCGTGAATCATCTTTTTCCTAACAAAGGATCTCGACCTCCTCGACCACGTGGTCCGAACCCCGATTGCCGGGGCTGGACCTAGACCAGGCCGTTGCGCTCGAGAATAGTGCGGATCGCGGCGGCTTCGTCGTCGTTCAGGGACAGCATGGGCTGGCTCATGGTGTTGGATTCAATGACACCCATGAGCTGCAGGGCGGTCTTGAAGGCGCCCAGGCCGGCGGCTCCGCCGGAAACCCGGCCGTTGGGGGCGTAAACGATTTCGAAGAGGTCGGCCAGGCGGTCCTGTTCGCGGGCGGCGGTGGCCCAGTCGCCGGCCTGGGCGGCGTCGAACAGACGGCGGTAACCGGCGGGGTCAACGTTGCCGAGGCCCGGGACAACGCCCTGGGCGCCGCCGAGGAGGGCGCCGTCCACTACGACTTCGTGGCCGGTGAAGATGTCGAAGTCCGGGATGTCCTTGGCCTCCAGGAGCAGCTGGCGGAACGAGACGTCGTCGCCGGAGGAGTCCTTGACGCCGGCGATCACCCCGTCGCGGCCCAGGCGGACCAGCAGGTCCGTGGGCAGCTTGAAGTGGGTGCGGACCGGGACGTCGTAGGCGAAGATCGGCTTGTCGACGGCGGCGTGGATGCTGCGAAAGTGCGTTTCGGTTTCCGCGGCGTTGCCGATGGCGTAGTACATGGACGTGACCACGATCGCGTCGGCGCCGAGGTCGATGACTTTCTTGGCCTCTTCGATGACGCGGTTGGTCGTCTGCTCGTTGGCGCCCACGATCAGGGGTACTGCGCGAGCACCAACAGACGCGTTCGCGTCGGCGATGGTGGAGACCACCAGTTCACGCTCCGCGTTGGTCATGTAGGGGACTTCACCGGAGGACCCGAGGACGAAAAGGCCGGACACGCCGCCATCTATCAGGTGCCTGGTGACGTTCTTCAGCGACGAGGTGTCGATGCTGCCGTCGGCGTGGCGGGGGGTGATGACCGGGGGGATGACGCCCTGGAACTGAGTGGACACAGAATTCTCCGTTGTTTGGAACTGATGAAGGGAAAAGCTAGATGTGGAGCAGGCTGGGCGCGGCGCCCAGCAGCTTCTTGGTGTAGTCGTTGCCCGGGTTGTCGAAGACCTGTGCGGCTGTGCCTTGTTCGACGATCTTGCCGAAGTACATGACGCAGATGCGGTCCGAGACGTAGCGGACGGTCTGGATGTCGTGCGAAATGAACACCATGCCGAGGTTCAGGCGGGTCTTCAGGTCGGACAGCAGGTTCAGCACCTGGGCGCGGACGGAGACGTCGAGGGCCGACGTCGGCTCGTCCGCGACGATGATGTCCGGATCCAGCGCCAGGGCGCGGGCGATCGCCACACGCTGGCGCTGGCCGCCGGACACCTGCGACGGCGTGACCTCGGCCGCTGATTGCGGCAGTCCTACCAGCGCCAGGAGTTCCTTGACCTTGGCAGCACGGGTGGCCCCGGTGCCTATGCCGTGGATCTGCAGGGGGTCGGTCAGGATGTCCTGGATGGTCATGCGCGGGTTCAGGGCAGTTGCCGGGTCCTGGAAGACCACGGAGACGGAGCGGCCGAATTCCTTGCGCATGGCTGCGTTGCGCTTGATGGCGGGCTTGCCATGGAAGAGGACCTGGCCCGACGTCGGCTGCTGGAGCCCCACGAGTACCGAAGCCAGCGTTGATTTGCCGCAGCCGGACTCACCCACGATGCCGACGGTTTCGCCTCGGCTGATGGTGAAGTCCACGCCGTCGACTGCCTTGACGATGTTCGGCCGGAACAGCCCGCCGGTGCGCGCACGGTGGTAGACCTTCAGGTCCTTGAGTTCGATGACCGGCTTGCCGGTTGATTCACTCATTTCGCGTCCTCCTTCAGGTGGCTCGCCCAGTAGTGGTCAGCGTCGTTGCCCTGGGTGGATCGAACGGCTGTGAGGACCAGCCGCTGGTTGGGATCGGCGTCGGCACGCAGTGAGCGCGCCGCGAAGCGGTCGCCCGGGGCGAAGTCGCGCGGGGACGGCACGGTGCCGGGGATCTGGTGCAGGCGGACGGCGTCGGCCTCGATGGACAGGACGGCACCGAGCAATCCCCGGGTGTACTCGTGCTTCGGGTTCTGCAGGAGCTCGGAGGCCTGCGCGGATTCCACCACCTGGCCCGCGTACATGACCGTGATGCGGTGCGCCAGGGATGCAACGAGCGCAAGATCGTGACTGACGAAGACCATGGCGAAGCCGAGCTGTTCGCGCAGTTCGTTGAGCAGGTCCACAACTTGCTTCTGGACGGTGACGTCCAGGGCGGTGGTGGGCTCGTCGGCAACAACGATCTTCGGTGAACGGGAGAGCGCCATGGCGATCAGCACGCGCTGGCGCTGGCCGCCCGAGAGCTCGTGCGGGTAGCTGGCCAGCGTGCGGACGGGATCCAGCTTGACCATCTCCAGCAGCTCAGTGGGGGTTTTGCGTCCGCCGCGGCGGGTCAGCTGCTCCATCTGCTCCTTGATCTTCATGGAGGGGTTCAGGGAGCTCAGGGCGTCCTGGTAGACCATGGCGATCTGTTGGCCGCGCAGCCCTTCGTAGGCCTTGGGGCTGCTGTGGCCGGTGGCCGGGTCCAGCAGTTCCTTGCCATCGAACGTGATGGATCCGGAGATCTGCGCCGTCTTGGGCAGGAGCCCCATGATGGCAAGCGAGGTGATCGATTTGCCGCAGCCGGACTCACCAACGAGGCCCATTGTTTCTCCCTCGCGGACCGTGAAGGAGACGTTGTCCACGATCGCGGTGTCGCCGAAGCGGCCCGGGAAACGGATGGACAGGTTCTTGACCTCCAGGACGTTGCGTGCGCCGGACGGGACCTGGGGGAGGCGGTCGGTGCGTTTGGCTTCGATGGCCGCCAGCAGTTCCAGTTCCCTGTCGAGCAGGACGTGCGGGCTGGCGGCGGCCACCTTTGCATCAGTCAGCAGGGCTGACGTGTTGTAGTGCTCCTCGGTGAGGGCATCACCGGAAGCCGCGCGGACGCCGTCGAGCTCGTGTTCTTCCACCACGGACGGCTGGGCGACGGACGTGGCAACCTCAGTGTCCACAGCGGCGCCGGCAACCGATGAAGCAGTTCCGTCGTCGTCCTTTACGACGGGAGCCCTGCGCAGTTTCGGGTTCACCATGGCGTCGGTGAGGCCTTCGGCCAGGATATTCAGAGCCAGGACGGTCAGCAGGATGGTGAGGCCGGCGAAGGTGGTGGCCCACCAGCCGCCCGAGAGGACAAGGTTGCGGCCGTAGGAGATCACGTTGCCCCAGGACGGAGCAGGATCCTGCACGCCGGCGCCGAGGAAGGACAGCGAGGCCTCGAGGATAATGGCATCCGCCACCATGACCGTGGCGAATACGAGGACGGGGGCTGCGGTGTTCCGGACGATGTGCTTGAGCAGGATGTAGAACCGGCCTGCACCGATCACCCGTTCGGCGCGGACGTAATCCTCGCCGTACTGCGACAGCACGTTGGCACGCACCACGCGGGCCAGTTGCGGGGTATAGATGACCGCAATCGCCACGATGATGGTGGGTATCGAGTTGCCGAAGGCGGCCAACAGGACCGCGGCCAGGGCGATGCCGGGGAACGCCATGAGGATGTCCATCAGGCGCATGATCAGTTCATTGACAGCTTTGCTGGACGTGGCTGCCAGGGATCCCAGCAGGGCGCCTGCCGCTACCGCCAGCGCCACGGCGCCGAGGCCGATCAGCAGCGAGGACTGCGAGCCGTACAGCAGTCGGGAGAAGATGTCCCGGCCCAGCCGGTCGGTGCCGAAGAGGTGCTCACCGCCGGGCGAGGTGGCGGGGATGAAGGTTTCGAGCGGGTCGTGCGGGGCGAGTACCGGAGCCAGGATGGCGGCGGCGATGACGGCCACCAGGAACACGAGCGCAAAGCGGGAGCTCCACGGTAGGGCCTTGAAGCGGATCCCGGGGGCACTGAGCCGTTCAGCGAGTTTGCTTCGCATGGGTCAGACCGTCCTGATTCGGGGGTTGATGAGCAGGTAGAGAAGGTCGACGGCGATGTTCACCAGGACAAAGGTGACCGAGATGGTCAGCACTACGCCCTGCACCAGGTTGACGTCGAGGTTGGTGATGCCGTTGAGGATCAGCTGGCCCATGCCGGGAAGGGCAAAGATCATTTCGATCACGACGGCGCCGCCCAGCAGGTAGCCGATCCGGAGTCCCAGCACGGTCACCGGGGTGACCAGGGCGTTCCGCAGCACGTTCCGGGACACTACTTCGCGGTAGGGGACGCCGTTGCCGATGGCTGTGCGGACGTAGTCCCGGTCCAGTTCCTCCACCATGGAGGTGCGGACTACGCGGATGAGGGACGCCGAGACCGGAATACCGAGGGCGAGGGCCGGCAGGGCCATCGAGTTGAGCCAGCCGCCAAAACCGGATTCCGGCGTCGCGATGCCGCCCGAAGGGAACATCGGGCTGGAGCCGAGGGCGAACCACTGGATCAGCAGGATGCCCAGCCAGAACGACGGCGTGGCGACCGCCGCGATTGAGAACACCCGCACCAGCTGGTCCTGCCACTTGTCCCGGTAGAGAGCCCCGACGATTCCGAAGGCCAGCGACAGTGCAACGGCGATCAGCACGCCAAGCAGCGTCAACTGGAGGGTCAGCGGGAAGGCCGAACCGATCATGGTGGCCACAGACTTCGCCGGGGGAGTGGTGACTCCCAGGTCAAAGCGGAGCAGTTTGGCGAGGAAGCCCAGGTACTGCAGGAACAACGGGTCGTTCAGGCCGTTGTCCTGCCGGTACTGTTCCTTGGCTTCCTCGCTGGCGCCCTCACCGAGGGCACTGCTGGCTTGGTCGCCGGGTGCGGCCTGCAGGACCAGGAACACCAGCAAGGTGATGCCCAAAATCATCAGGGGCAGTGCTGCGAGCCTTCGGCCGAGCAGACGCAATATCGTGACCAATGTATTCTCCGGTTGATCTGGTGTGGCTTTGGCCTAGGCCGTGCGGCCGACGCCGACGAAGGAGACGCCGGTGGTGGGCAGCGGCTTGAAGCCGCTGAGTTTGGTGGAATCCCACGCGCTGGGGAGCTGGCGGTGGAAGATCGGGTACAGCGGCACTTCCTCGGAAACGAGGTCGACGATTTCGCCGGTCAGCTTCTTGGCTTCGTCCCCGGCGGACTGGCCGGCTTTGGCCATGAGGTCCACGAGCTGTGCGCGCTCAGGGGTGGCGGCCCAGTTGGCGCGGCCCTTCATCCAGGTGTCCCCGGCGTAGAACCAGCTCAGCAGCAGATCGGCGTCGTTTCCGAAGACCGAGGGGTCGCCCGGAGCCGCAACCACGCTGTAGTCGCCCTTGCCCACGCGGTCCGCGTACAAGGCACCGGACTGCAGGTTCTTGAGTGTGACCTTCACCCCGGGGATCTTGTTCCAGGATTCGAGCATCAGCGGGGCGACATCCTTGACCCAGGCGGTGTCCGTTGTCAGCAGTTCGAACTCCAGGCTGGTGACCCCGGCCTCCTTGAGCAGGTCCGCGGCCTTGTTGGCGTCGTAGGAGTAGACGTTCTTCGCCTTGACGTAGTCCGGGTGCCCCTCCTGGAAGTAGGAACTGGCTGCCTTGGCGTTGCCGAACAGGGCCTTCTTGATGATGGAGTCCTTGTCCAGGCCGTAGTGCAGGGCCTGGCGGACGCGCTTGTCGCTGAACGGTCCCTTGGTGCAGTTGAACATCAGGAACAGCATGCCGAAGGACTGGACGGATTCCACGGCGGCCTTGGTCTTGAGGCCGTCCACGTCCAGGTAGGGGACGTCCTCGATTGCCTGCACGCGGCCGGACTGCATGGCGGTGACGCGCGCTGCGGCGTCGGAGAGCAGCAGCCAGGTCATGCCCTTTGCGAGGGCCGGCATGGGGCCGTTGTAGTCAGGGTTGGCTTCGAAAACGATCTTGTCGTCCTTGACTGCCGAGATGAGTTTGTACGGGCCGGTGCCCACCGGCTTGGCATCGAAGGCCTTGAGCTGTTCCGAGCCCAGCGGGAAGTTGGCCAGGGCCTTGGGGACAACCTTGACCACGGAAATCCGCGGGCCGAAGCCCGGGAAAGCGTATTTGAGGGTGAACTCGACCGTGGCCGCATCAACGGCCTTGACTTCCTTGATGAAGGGGATGAATTGCGAGAAGAGCGACTTGTTTGCCGGATCCATCACACGGGTGAACGAGAAGACAACGTCGTCTGCCGTGACCGGAGTGCCGTCGTGGAACTTGGCGCCTTGGCGGAGGGACACCTGGTAGGTGGTGGGGCTGACCATCTTGGGGTCCGCGGCAGCCAGGGCGTTGTACGGCTCGCGGGTGGCCGGGTGCAGTTCGATGAGGCCTTCGTAGACGTGCAGATTGGCGGCCAGGGGTGTGGCGCCGGAGGAGGACAGCGGATCAAACCCGGTGGACAGGGCGTAGGAGATGCCGGCCTCGATGATGAGGTCCTTGTTGATCGGCGCCGTTGAACCGGAAGCGCCTGCCGTGGTGGCAGCAGGGCCCCCGCAGGCCGCCAGTGAGCTGGCGAAAGCAGCCGCGATGCCCGCCGCACCACTCAATTTCAGGAAACTCCGGCGGCTGGCGGAGTTGACCAGCGGACGGTTCTTGATCGTCTTATCCATGAGATGCCTCACCGTTCAGAATAGTTATCGGATGTAGGACGTCCGATGCTCGTAGGAAAAACTGTAAGGGTGGTCACATGCTTCCGTCAAGTGTGAGCGGGGTCGCTTTGACTTGCGTTACCGGGCATTTACTCTGGAGATATGACATCCCACCTCTTTTCTTCAGCCGATGGCATTCCAATGGCGCGTCCCGCCACGGAACACGTACTGGCTGAACGCGGCAGGGGCGGCTACCGGCAGTACAGGATTCCCGCGATGGCTGTGACGGCCCGCGGCACCCTGCTCGCCGCCTATGACGGACGACCCAACCTTGATGATCTTCCCAGCCCGATAGATCTTCTGCTACGGCGCAGCGGGGACAGCGGCCGGTCCTGGCAAGCCCAGCAGGTGGTGCGCACCGGCGTCGGGCTTGAAGGGTACGGGGATCCAAGCCTGCTGGTGGACGCCGAAACGGGCCGGATCTTCATGTTCCACGCGGCCGGCACTCGCGCAGGCTTCTTTGAAGCCGCCGAAGGAGCGGGGAACGACGGCGACGTCCAGCACTGCGACGTCAGCTACTCCGACGACGACGGGCTGACCTGGCGGCACCGCCGACTCACGGACCAGCTCAAGCTCGCGGCCGGCCGGGGCCGCGGAATTACCGGAATCTTCGCCGCGGCGGGTCAGGGCATCCAAATCCATGCCGGGCCGTTCTCCGGGAGACTCGTCCAGCAGTATGTGGTCCTGGTGCAGGGGAACATTTTGGCGGCGTCCGCCTACAGCGACGACCACGGCGAAACCTGGACGCTGGGGGAGTTCATCGGTCCTTCGACGGCGGGTGGGGAAGCAGGCGCGCCGACAGTTGGCGAGGCGGCACCCAACGAGAACAAGGTCGCCTGCCTCAACGACGGCAGGCTCCTGCTCCACAGCCGCGCCACTCCACGCCGGCTATCAGCGCTCTCCGGCGACGGCGGGCACAGCTGGAGTCCGCTGACCGCCATTGCGGACCTTCCCGATCCCAGCGACAACGGCTCGGTGACCCGATTTGACGGTCTGCCGCTTCCGCTAGGCCACGCCACCGCAGAAACGGACGCGTGGTTGCTGGCAACCAACAACCACGACACCGCGTTGCGCCGCAACACCGTGCTCAGCCTCTCCCGGGACAACGGGGCCAGCTGGCCGGCGAAGCTCGTCATTTGCCCGGGCAGCTCGGCGTATTCAACGGCGGCCAGGCTGCCCGACGGGAACATCGGAGTCCTCTACGAGCGCCAGGGCTACCGGGAAATTGTGTTCTGCTCCATTCCGCCGGCCCAGCTCACGGATGCCGCCGCACTCCGTCAGGGCAACCGCCGTGACGCCCGCCAGGACTCTGCTCGGCCAGACCAGCCTTCCGGAAGGGCTTCCGGCCCCGCGGCATCGGGGATGGTATTCGACATGGAACTGCGCTCCATCACGCCCGGCCGTCCCGAGGTGTGGCAGAACGCCGGCGAATTCCACGTGCTGGCCGCCGATGCGGGGCAGTGGGACGTCCACACGTGGAAGGAGATCGGCCAGGGGTACTCGCCGGAGTCAGCCCAAGTGGTCGGAACCCGCGAGGCGCAGGACCTGAACTACGGGCCGGTCACCACCGGCTACAAGGCGGGGGACATCCTTGCCTTCACCGGGCGCGCACGCAACAGCGGCCCGGAGGTGTTGGCCGGCGTGCGGCTGACTGGTCCGGGGGCGGAAGAGTTCGGCCCGGCAGACCTGCAGCCCGGCGAGGAATCGCTGTACTTCACCCCTGTCTGCACCGTGACGGCGCAGGATGTGGGGCGCGGTTCGCTGGACGTCAGGTACGGGGTGGAGTGGACGGCGGCCGGCGGGAACGGGCGGCTGGAGCGCCGTTTCACGTTCAACATGGCAGACGGCAGCGTGGACATTGGCCCGGTGTAAACCAAGCCGCGAGCTGGTGCGCGGCGACGTCTAGAGGAACCGGTCCAGCAGGCTCGCCTCGGCCATCCTGCTTAGTCCCTCCCGGACCGTCCGGGCGCGCTGGTCGCCGATGCCGTCCACGGTCATGAGGTCATCGATGGTGGCTGCCATCAGGTACTGAAGGCCGCCGAAGTGGTCAACGAGCCTGTCCGCCACGGCCTTGGGCACCGCCTTCAGGCCCGACAGGAGGCGGTATCCGCGCGGCTGCACGACTGCATCGAGGGTCTCAACGCCGCCCGCGAAGCCGATAATGCCGGCGATCCTGCTCAGGTCGATCAGCTCGGTGGGGCCGAGGCTCAGCAGGGCGCTGACGGCCCCATCTATGTCCTCCGGCGACGCGTTGGGTCCGGCGTAATCGCGGATGATCACATCGCTGCCGGGTCCCCGGCCCACTGTGAGTTCATCCAGCTGCAGCGAAAGCAGCCGTCCGTCCTCGCCGAGCTCAAGGACGTACTGGGAGATTTCCTCGGAGATCCGGCGCACCATTTCCTGGCGCTGCAGCGTCACCGCGACGTCCCGGACTGTCACCATGGCCTCGATTTCCAGCGCTGACAGGGAACTCGTGACCTGGTCCAGGCGGGAACGGTAGCGTTCCAGGGTGGCCAGCGCCTGGTTGGCGCGGGCAAGGACCTTCTCGGAGCCTTCCAGGACGTGCCGCAGGCCGTTCACGTAGAGGGCGATGATCTGCATGGACTGGCTGACGGAGATCACCGGGACGCCGGTCTGGATGGCGACGCGTTCGGCCGTGCGGTGCCTGGTGCCGGACTCCTGGGTCTCGATGCTCGAGTCCGGAACCAGCTGCACAGCGGCCCGGAGGATGTTGCCGGCGTCCTTGTCGCAGATGATGGCGCCGTCCATTTTGGCGAGTTCGCGAAGCCTGGTGGGGGAGAAGTCGATCCCGATATCGAATCCGCCGGAACAGATGGATTCAATGGTGCGGTCCGAGCCCAGAACGATCAACGCGCCGGTGCGCCCGCGGAGGATGCGTTCCAGGCCATCGCGCAGAGCGGTGCCTGGAGCCACTCTGCCCAGAGTCGCCTTAAGCGAATCTTCAGGGCTCCGAGCCATAGGTTTTCCCTTCAAAGGTGCAAGCCGCTGCCTGCAAGTATGCCGGTTTTACGATTCCGCCGGCAGGATCAAAAGTACTCATTTCCCCACTGGCTCCATACTAGGGGCAAAGAAGCGCATTAACCGCACGGACAAGCCTCAAAGTGGCCCGTTTGGACTGGTGCTGCCGGCGCTCCGGAAGGCCCCTGGCGACGGCGGCGGGAGACGGCAGTTGGGGCGCCCACCGGCGGCTCCTGCCGCCCTGCGATAAACTGGAAACCTTGGCTGCACAGTTCACGCCTGCCGGCCCCCGCGTTAAAATCGCGTTCACCTCACGTTCGCATCCCTTACCAGCCCCCATGTCGCAGCGAAAGTAGCACCGTGTCTCAAGAAGTCCTTAGCCCCGCCCGAGTCCAGGAGATTCACAAGCAGGCTGCCCGGCGTCGGACTTTCGCGGTCATTTCCCACCCTGACGCCGGCAAGTCCACGCTCACCGAAGCGCTGGCCCTGCATGCGAAGGTGATCGGCACGGCCGGCGCGTCCAGCGGCAAGGCCAACCGCAAGGAAACGGTCTCGGACTGGATGCAGATGGAAAAGGACCGCGGCATCTCCATCAGTTCCGCAGCCCTGCAGTTCGCCTACCGGGACACCGTGATCAACCTGCTGGACACCCCCGGCCACGCGGACTTCTCCGAGGACACCTACCGCGTCCTGGCCGCCGTCGACTGCGCAGTCATGCTGGTTGACGCGGCCAAGGGCCTGGAAACACAGACCATGAAGCTCTTCGAGGTCTGCAAGCAGCGCAACCTGCCCATCATCACGGTGATCAACAAGTGGGACCGCCCCGGCCTGGATGCGCTGGCCCTCATGGACGAAATCACCGAGCGCACGGGACTCCAGCCGATGCCGCTGACCTGGGCTGTGGGCATCTCGGGCGACTTCCGCGGCGTGTGGGACCTCCGCAACGACCGCTTCGCCCGGTTCCAGCGCAACAACGCCGGCGCCAACATCGCGCTCACCGAGTACTTCACCCCCGAGGAAGCCGCCGTCAACCAGGGCGAGGACTGGTCCAACGCCGTGGACGAAGCGGGGCTGGTCATCGAATCCAACCTGGAGTTCGACGTCGACGCCTTCCACGCAGGCAAGGCCACTCCGATCCTCTTCAGCTCCGCGGCCCTCAACTTCGGCGTCAAGGAAATCCTCGACGCCCTGGTGGACTTCGCCCCGCCGGCGGCGCCGCGGCCCGACGTCGAAGGCGAACCGCGTGCGGTGGATGCCCCGTTCGCGGGCTTTGTCTTCAAGGTCCAGGCCGGCATGAACAAGGCCCACCGCGACCACGTGGCCTTCATCCGCGTATGCTCCGGCGTGTTCGAGCGCGGCATGGTGGTGACGCAGACGCGGACCGGCAAGTCATTCGCCACCAAGTACGCCCAGCAGGTGTTCGGCCGTGAGCGCGAGGTCATTGACGAAGCGTTCCCCGGCGACGTGGTCGGCCTGGTCAACGCCTCGTCCCTCCGGGTGGGTGACAGCCTGTTCCTGGACGAACCCGTGGAGTTCCCCGCGATCCCGCTGTTCGCGCCGGAGCACTTCCAAGTGGCACGCTCCAAGGACCCCAGCCGCTTCAAGCAGTTCCGCCGCGGCATTGAGCAGCTCGAGCACGAAGGCGTCATCCAGGTGCTCCGCTCCGACATCCGCGGCGACCAGGCGCCGGTGCTCGCCGCCGTCGGCCCCATGCAGTTCGAGGTGGTGGAGGACCGCATGGCGCACGACTTCAGCGCGCCGATGCGCCTGGAGCGGCTCCCGTATTCGATGGCAAGGATTTCGACGGCGGACGCCATGCCCGCCCTGGCCAACGTGCCGGGCGCCGAGGTGCTGCTGCGCTCCGACGGTGAATACCTGGCCCTGTTCAACGACATTTGGGCGTTGCGCCGGATCGAAAAGAACCACCCGGACCTGACACTGCTGCCGATCGGCACGCACAACCCCGCCAAATAGCGGGCCTTGCGTCGACTCCGCGACCATCGCCGGGATATCATAAGCATACTTATCAAATAAACAGCTGAGAGGCCGATCATGGCTGCAAGCATGGAACCCGGCTACCTCCTCAGCGGCCGATACCGGATTGAGGCCCTGATTGGCCGCGGGAGCCAGTCCGGCGTCTACCGGGCCTTCGATGAACTCCTGCAGCGCGAAGTCGCGGTCAAACTCTTCCGCGACGATCCCGGAAACCTGGACCACACGCGCCGCCAGGGGGAGGAAGTCCGTATCCTGGCCGGAATTAGCCACCACGCGCTGGTCACCCTGCTGGACGCAGGAGCGGACTTCAGCGATCCCCGGCACCGCCGCACGTACCTGGTCATGGAACTGGTCCGCGGACCGGACCTGCGCGCACGCGCGGCCCAGGGTCCCATCAACGCCGCGCATCTGGCGCTGATCGGCCACGATCTCGCCGACGGACTCGCGTATATCCACCATCACGGCATCGTCCACCGCGACGTCAAGCCGGCCAACATCCTCCTGGTGGACTACAACAACGATGACCGCCGGCCACGTGCCAAGCTGAGCGATTTCGGCGTGGCCATGATCCTCGGGGACGGTAACCGCACCGGCCCCGCGGAAAGTTCCGGCACCCCGCAGTACCTCAGCCCGGAACAGGCCGCCAGCGAGCCGGTGGGACCGCCCGGCGATGTGTACTCCCTGGGGCTGGTCCTGCTCGAGGGTCTGACCGGCAATCCGGTGTACCCGGGTGCGCCGATCGCCTCAGCCATGGCACGGCTCCTGCGGGATCCGCACATCCCCGACGTCGTGGCACCGAAATGGGCTGCCCTGCTCAGTTCCATGCTGTCCCGCGAGCCTTCGGCCCGGCCGGGTGCCCGGGACGTTTCCCTTGCCCTCCGGCAGGAAGTCATCAGCGCCGCCGGGCGCCGGCGGAGCATCAGTCCGTCTCCGTCCGAGGTGCCGGCGGAAGCACCGCCGTCGTACGGTTCCGCCGCGAACGAAGAGGCGCGGATGCGCGCCGTCGAACGCTACCGGATCCTGGACTCGCCCCCGGACGGCACGTTCGACCGGATCGTAGGCTTGGCTGCGCGGATGTTCTCCGTGCCCGTGGCCATCGTCAGCGTGGTGGACCACGACCGGATCTGGTTCAAGGCCCATCACGGGACCGAGGTAGGCGAGATCGGGCGGGACCCCGGGCTGTGCGCCTCCGCCATCCTGCAGGACGAGGTCTGGGTGGTTCCGGACGCAGTCACAGACCCTCGCACCCTGGCGAACCCGCTCGTCGCGGGGGAGTTCGGACTGCAGTTCTATGCCGGAGTGCCGCTGCGCACTCCCGACGGCTACAACCTCGGGACCATCTGCATCCTGGACCGCCAGCCGCGGGAGTTCACCGCCGAGGATTCCCGCGCCCTGGAGGACCTGGCCGCCATCGTGATGAACGACCTTGAGCTGCGGCTGCAAAGCCGCAGCGCAGTGGCGTCCGCCCGATGAACGGCCGCCTAGCGCCGCCCCGCATGCAGGGCCAGTTCCAGCTCGAACCGGGCCCGAGGGTCTTCCAGCGCATCGCCGAAGAGCTCCCGCAGCTGGGCCGCCCGGTAACCCACTGTCTGCGGATGGATGCCAAGCTCGGCCGCCACCGGAGCCCGCTGGCCCCAGTGCCGCAGCCAGGAGAGGAGGGTCTCCGCCAGCCGTTCGCGCTGCGCCGGACGCAGGCCCTCCAGCGGCGCAAGCCTGCGCTCCGCCAGTTCCGCGATGGCCGAGGGCTCGGAGCCGAGCACGATCTGGGCCAGGTGGTCATCCGCCCAGATGGGCGGATCCTCGGGGCCTTCCCGCGGCGGCAGCACCGAGGCCGCCAGCACGGCGAGCCGCAGCGAGTCGGGTACCTTCTCCCAGCTGCCGGCCGGCCCCACGGAAGCGGACCTGCCCTTCAACGCCTTCTCCAGCGCCGCCCGGGCGGCCTCGGACTTCCGGGCCGGGACAAGTGCCACGGCATCCGTTTCGCGCTCAACCACCAGTGTTCCCGGCCCCAGCTGCAGCCGAAGCCCTGCGGACCGGTCCAGCGGGAGCGTGACCACCACGAGCCTCGCCGGCAGCGACCAGTCGGCCATGGAGGCCGCCTGCCGCAGGGCCGCTTCGTCCGCCTGGCCCATCAGCAGCAGCTCCAGCAGTTCGGTCCTGCGCCGGTCCACGGCCCCGGCTCGCTCGGACTGTTCAAAGGCGTAGGCCTCGGCACTCACGGCGGACAGTTCGTCGATGTACGCCAGGATCGATTCGCCCAGGTCCACCACGACACTCTGGCCCAGGTCTTTTTCCATCGAGATGCGGGACATCTCCCGGAACGTCACGCGGGCACCCATGCGGTACGCGCTCAGCAGGGCGTCCATGCTTCGGCCCTGGCGGAATTCGCCGCTGCCGAGCCCCGCCACGAGCTGCCGGCTTTCCTCGGACAGGGCGGGGAGCCTGGTGCCCGGCAGCTGCAGGAACCGCTCCAGTGCCGCTGCCACCCCGCGCCGCAGGCCGCGCCCGAAGCGGCCCTCGATAGGCCTGGCGTAGGCGGGAACCAGTTGCGGGACGGCGTCGATGATGGCCTCTACGATGCCGGGCATCTTGGGACGCAGCAGGTCGCTGACCTCCCGGGGCAGGGCGAGCCACGGCGGATCGTAAGCCGGAGCGGCGGGACTCTTCGAGGCCGGAGGGTTCATGAGAGACTTCCATAAGTTGTTTCGGGGGAACAGTTTAGAACGTTCGATCGTATGCCTTGGGAGAAGAAATATGCCTCGATCCAACATAAGGTTAATAACATGATCCGGCTCCGTAAGCTGGCGCGCGCCGCATCTGTACTGACCACCCCGCTAGCTCCAGAAGATATTCTGTCGCTCTTCAATCCTGTGTTCTCTGCCCGCCAGTTGCGCGGCATAGTCACCAGGGTGGTCGCCGAGACGGCCGATTCCGCCACCATTTTCTTCCGACCAGGCCGCGGCTGGAAGGCCCATCAGGCCGGCCAGTGGGCCCGCATCGGCGTCGAACTCGACGGCGTGCGGCACTGGCGTTCCTATTCCCTGAGCGCCCCCGCCGGGCAGGATCCCGCCATCACGGTCACCGACGTAGGTGCCGTTTCCGGCGTACTGGTCCGCAACACCCGCCCCGGCGACGTGCTGTTCCTGGCTCCGCCGCAGGGCGACTTCGTCCTCCCGGAGCACCCCCGCCCGCTGCTGATGCTTACCGCCGGCAGCGGCATCACCCCCGTCATGTCCATGGTCCGCACGCTGGTGCCGCACCGCCCGGACTCCGACGTCGTGCTGATCCACTCAGCCCGGACCCCGGAAGACAGCATCTTCCGGGAAGAACTTTCGGAGCTTGCCGACCAGTTCCCCAACTTCAAGGTCACCCACTGGTTTACCGGCGAACGCGGCCGGATGGACTTCACCTCTCCCGCCGTGCTGGACGAACTCTGCCCGGACTGGCGCCATCGCGCAGCCTATGCGTGCGGCCCGGAGGGCTTCCTGGACGACGCCGAGGCGCTGTGGTCCGCAGAGGCCGCCGCTGCGGCGGCCGAAAGTTCCGCGGCGGACGGCGAATCCCACCAGCCGGAGGGGCCGTTTGCGGCCGACCCGATCAACCTCATCATCGAACGCTTCACCACCAGCCTGGCAGCCGGTGCAGGGCACGACGGCGGGCTGGTCACCTTTGAAGCCTCCGACCGCGAGGTGGAGGCGGACGGAAGTACGCCGCTGCTGGACGTCGGCGAAGACGCCGGCGTGCTGATGCCCAGCGGCTGCCGGATGGGCATCTGCCACAGCTGCCTCATCCCCCTGCGGGCAGGGCATGTCCGCGACCTCCGCACCGGCGAAGTCCACGGCGAGCCGGGCCAACTAATCCAGACGTGTGTATCGGCAGCCGCCGGACCCGTTAACCTCGACATTTGAGGAGCACCACCGCATGGCAATAGTTACCAACCACGAAGCCGAGACCACGGAAGACGCCGTCGTGCCCGCGAAGACGCGGCGAGGTGCGCTGGCCGCGTCCGGCAGCCCCCTGGTCCGTCCGCCGGCCGCAGCACACCTCTCCGACGAGCAGGTGGCTGAGCTGGGCCGCGAACTTGATGCCATCAAGGACGACATTCTGGCGAAGCGCGGCGCCTCCGACGCCGCGTACATCCGACGGATGATCAAGATCCAGCGCGGGCTGGAGATCTCCGGCCGCGCGACGCTCCTGGTGAGCCGGAACAAGGCTGCCTGGATTACCGGCACCACCCTGCTCAGCCTGGCCAAGATCCTGGAAAACATGGAGATCGGGCACAATGTGCTGCACGGCCAGTGGGACTGGATGCGGGACCCGGATATCCACTCCACCACCTGGGAATGGGACTTTGTCACCCCGGCACGCGCCTGGCAGCACACCCACAATGACCTGCACCACCGCTGGACCAACGTGGTGGGCAAGGACAACGACGTCGGATACAACCTGCTGCGGATGGACCCCCAGCAGGAGTGGAAGCCGTTCAACCTCGGCAACCCGCTGTATAACGCCATCCTGGCACCGGTCTTCGAGTGGGGCATCGCGATCTACGACCTTGAGCTCCAGGACTACAAGGAAGGCAAGAAGTCCAAGGAAGCGCTGGTCAAGGACCTCAAGGCCCTGGGCGTCAAGGCGCTCAAGCAGTTCACCAAGGATTACGCCGCCACTCCCGCCGTCGCGATGCTGACCGGCTCGGGGAAGCAGGCGCTCTACGGCACGCTGACCGCCAATGCGGTGCGCAACGTCTGGGCCCACGCGGTGATCTTCTGCGGGCACTTCCCCGAGGGGACGGACACGTTCACCGAGGAAATGGTGGAAGGGGAGACCCGCGGGGACTGGTATGTGCGCCAGATGATCGGCTCAGCCAACATCTCCGGTTCCAAGTTCATGCACCTCATGACCGGAAACCTTTCGCACCAGATTGAGCACCACCTCTTCCCGGACATTCCGTCCAACCGCTATGCCGAGGTGGCGCCCAAGGTGCAGGAGATCTGCAAGCGCTACGGCCTGCCGTACACCACGGGCCCGATCTGGAAGCAGGTCGGCTCCACGTGGGCAAAGGTCTTCAAGCTGGCGCTGCCGCCCAGGAAGGCCTAACCACCTACTCCCAGGTTTGAGTGAAAGGGCGCCTGCCATTGCGGCAGGCGCCCTTGTCATGTCCGCAACTTTTCCGCTGCACCGAGAACGTGGGCTATCCGCGGATTGCCGGGGAGGGCTGAAAACCCGAAGCGTTCCACGTGCTGCAGCGTGAGGCCCGCGGCCGCGATCCGGCCGGCTGTGTCCCGGTTCGGATGGCATCCTCCGGCCAGCCGGCTCCATAGCGGGGTGAACAGGTCCTCGGCAGCTGCCAGTACAGGGTGTTCGGAGCGGACATGCTCGTAAAACAGCAGGAGGCCGCCGGGCCGGAGAACCCGCAGCGTTTCCGTCAGGACGGCGGACTGGTCCGCCACGCTGCACAGGACCAGGCTGGAGACCACTACGTCCACGGATCCATCCGCCGCGGGCAGTGATTCCGCTGTGCCGTCCTGGACCGTGATGGGAACCGGTGCCCGGATTGCCTCCGCCAGCGCCAGCGCCCGGAGCGTCGGGTCCGGTTCGAGCGCCAGCACGCTGGTCACGGCGGAAGGGTAGAAGGGGAAGGTGGCGCCGTAGCCCGCCCCGATTTCGACGACGGTGCCGTGCGCTGCCTCGACGAGGCGCCGCCGGTGGTCCGCTGCGCCGCGCGCGTCCATGCGCGGACCTACGCGGGCGAAGTGTTGTCCGAAGGACGAATTCCGTTGGCTGGCTTCCGGCATCGGTGGCTCCTCGTGTTCAGCGCGCCTGCGCCGGGTTGAGCTTCAGCCGGCGCAGCAGCTGCGCGTTGAGGGCCACCACGATGGTGGAGGCGGACATCAGCACGGCACCCGCGGCGGGGGACAGGACGACCCCTGCGAAGGCCAGCACACCGGCGGCCAGCGGCACCGCAATGATGTTGTAGCCCGTGGCCCAGACGAGGTTCTGCCACATCTTCCGGTAGCTCGCCCGGGAAAGGTCCACCATGGACAGCACGGCCCGTGGATCGTTGCCGGCCAGGACCACACCGGCGGACTCCACTGCCACATCCGTCCCGCCGCCGATCGCGATGCCCACTTCCGCCCGGGCCAGTGCGGGGGAGTCGTTGACCCCGTCGCCCACCATGGCCACCCGGAGTCCGCGGCCCTGGAGTTCGGCGACCTTCTTGTCCTTGTCCGCCGGGAGCACTTCAGCGAAGACCTCGTCAATCTTGAGGTCGGCGGCGACCGCCCGGGCCACCTGGCGCGCATCCCCGGTGATCATGGCCACCTTGATCCCGCGGTTCTGCAGGGCCGCCACAGCCTGGCGGGATTCCGGTCGCACGGCGTCCTCAAGGCTGACGGCGCCAAGGACCCGCCCGCCGTCGTCCACCACGTGGAGGACGGCGGCTCCCCGGTCCATCCAGGCTGCCGTGACGGCTGCAAGCGTCTCCGGCTCGTTTGCTCCCAGTTCGCGGAGCAGGGCGGGACCGCCCACATACACAGTCCTGCCGTCGATGCCGGCACGGACGCCGCGGCCGGTCATGGAGCTGAAGTCCGTGGCTTTGGGGACGGTGAGCCCGCGCCCGCGGGCGGCCGCGACGATTGCGCGTGCCACTGGATGCTCGCTGTCCGATTCCACGGCGGCGGCCAGAGCCAGTAGCCCGTCCCGGTCCATCCCCTCAACTGCGGCCACGTCCTTGAGTTCGGGCTCGCCCTTGGTGAGGGTTCCGGTTTTGTCGAAAAGCACGACGTCGACCGTCCGCATGCGCTCCAGTGCCATCCGGTTCTTGATCAGCACGCCGGCCCGGGCTGCGCGTTCGGTGGAAATGGCGATCACCAGCGGGATGGCAAGCCCTAGCGCATGGGGGCAGGCAATGACCAGCACCGTCACGGTGCGTGTCACGGCGTCGGAAATGCTGCCCATCAGCGTCCAGGCGGCGAAGGTGATGACGCCGGCGCCAGCGGCGAAGTAGAAGAGGAACGCCGCTGCCCGGTCCGCGAGGGCCTGGGCCTTGGAGGACGACGCCTGAGCCTCGGCAACGAGCCGCTGGATTCCGGCCAGGGCCGTGTCCTCGCCGATGGCGGAGACCTGTACCCTGACAGCGTTGTCCGTCGCGATCGTTCCGGCCACCACCGGATCTCCCGGCGAACGCAGGACGGTCCTGGACTCGCCCGTGATCATGGATTCGTCGAACTCCGCCTGCCCGTCGCTGACGATGCCGTCAGCCGGCATCCGCCCGCCCGAGCGGACCAGGATGAGATCGCCGGAGCGGAGTTCGGAAACTGCGACGGTTTCGGAGCCGGCGTCCGTGATGCGTTCCGCCTCGTCGGGAAGCAGCGCAGCCAGGGCATCCAGCGCCCCCTGGGCCGAGCCGAGCGCCCGCATTTCGATCCAATGGCCCAGCAGCATGATGGCGACGAGAAGCGCCAGCTCCCACCAGAAGTCCAGATCGAATCCGCCGATCCCCAGGCTGGTGGCCCAGGACGCAACGAAGGCCACCGTGATGGCCATGCCGATCAGAAGCATCATGCCGGGTTTCCGGGACTTGAGTTCGGTGAGCCCGCCGCGGAGGAACGGCTTGCCTCCGTACAGGTAGATCACGGTGCCCAGGAGCGGCGGGATCCAGGTGGAGCCGGGGAAGGCCGGCGGCATGTAGCCCAGGAGGTGCCCGAACATCGGGCTGAAGAAGACCACCGGCACGGCCAAGGCAAGCGTCAGCCAGAACCTGTTCTTGAACATCGCCACGCTGTGGCCGGCATGCTGGCCGTGGCTGTGGACCATGTGTTCGTCGTCAACGGGCCCGTGGCCGGCCGGCTGAGTGCCCTGGCCGGGCAGATGGTGGGTGCCGTGCTCCGGATGCGCAGAGTGGCCGGCGTGCGGCTGGCCCTGATCCGGCTGCCCGGTGTGCAGTTGGCCTGCACCGTGGCGGGGTTCCATGATGTGCTCCTTTGAGGCTTCACCCTTGGTGATGGGGATCTACCGACAACATACCCCCGGGGGGTATAAATGGCAAGGGTCTCCTGCTACCGGACTTCGATGACGCCCATCATTCCGAGGTCCTCATGATCGAGGATGTGGCAGTGGTAGACGGACCTGCCGGAGAAGTCCCTGAAAGCCACCCGGACCTTCACCCGGCCCTGCGCCGGAACGTTGATTACGTCGCGCCACTCAGGCCGGTCCGGCGCGCGGCTGCCCTCCTCGATGACCTGCATCGGCCAGACGTGCAGGTGGAACGGATGGTCCATGGGGCTGGCGTTGGTCAGGGTCCATTCCTCCACGCTCCCCGCCGCCACCACGGTGTCCGTCCGCGCCGGACTGAACTCCCTGCCGTCGATGGTGAAGCCCATCATGCCCCCGCCCATGCCCATCCCTGCACCGGAAGAGAGCGTGACCTGCCGTCGCGCCGCCACTGCGGCCGTGCGCAGGTCGTCCGGGTCCCTGCCTGCCGGCAGTGGCGGCGGGGGCGTTGGAGATGGTGCGGTGCTTCCGGCCACGCGCAACGTCGCCAGCGCCGCGCCCGCCGCCCCCGGTTGGATTGCCTGCCGGGGCCCGCGCTGGCCCATCATGCCGGCCATGCTGCCCCTGTCGTAATATGCGGCTCGCAAGACCGACTCGCCGGCGGCTGTGGCAACCAGCAGGTCCGCCCGGTTGCCTGGTGCCAGGAGCAGTTCCTCCACGGGCGACGGCGTGCGGTAACGGCCCGAGTCCATGCCCAGTAACTGAAGCTGCTGGCCGTCAAGCCGCAGCGGGAGATAACGGGCCACGCAGGCGTTGATGATGCGCCACCGCTCTCGCTGACCCGGCATAGCGGTGAATTCCGGATTGCTCTGGCCATTGACCAGGAGCAGTTCGCCCTCCCTGCCCAGCATCCGTTCCATCTGCGACACCCGGACAACGTTCCCGCCGCCGTCCAGCGTGGTGTCGGAAATGACCAGGACGCGTTCGGTGCTGACCGGAACGGGTTCCGGATCCTCCACGATGATCGCGCCAAAGAGGCCGGCGAAAATCTGGTCGGCCACCATGCCGTGGTGGTGCGGGTGGTACCAGTACACTCCCGGGGGATGGTCTGCCGGCAGCCGGTACTCATAGTCATGGACGGTGCCAGGATTCACCACGACGAACACGTTGTCCCCGCTGCCCTCGGGGGAGACGTGCAGTCCGTGGACATGCAGGTTTGTTGGCTGGTCAAGGTTGTTGGCCAGCCGGACGCTCAGCACGTCGCCCGGCCGCAGGCGGAGGGTTGGGCCGGGGCTCCCGCCGTTGTAACCCATGGCCCGGGCCTGCTGCCCGGCCAGCTGAATCCGGCCCGCCGCAGTGTCGAGCCGGACCTCCAGCCGGCCGCCGGCGCTGCGCAGCTCGGACGGCTGGGACAATTCGGCGCCGGTTACCGGGGCCGGCCGGGATGAGGACCGGGAAGCCACCGACCACCACAGCCCCGCGCCGCCGGCTGCAGTGGCCGCCGCGCCGAGACCGCCCAGGAGCAGGGCGCTGCGCCGGCTCATGGGGCGGGCTGCGGGACGGTGGCCAGCCGTCGGTTCGCGGCTGGGTTTCGGGCCGGGCGGGCTGGCGGAGTGTTGCGGACCCGGCTGCGGACCCGCGGGAGGCGTGCTGGCGGGAGGCACTAGTGCTCCTCGCCGAGTATCCTGACCTGCTCGCGGTACTGGTCAGAGGTCAGTTCCCCCTTCGCGAACCGTTCGTCGAGGATCTGCCGCGCCCGGCTGCGTCCCTGTCCGGGGCCGCCCGGTCCCGGACCGCCGGCCCCAGGCCACGGACCGCCCGGTCCCGGCTGGCCGGTATGAGTGAAGCCACCGCTTTGGAACCCGCCGCGGCCGCCGCCGGAGAACAACCGCACGGCAACCAGCACCAGCAGGGCTATGCCCACCAGCATCAGTACTCCCCACAGCCACATCCAACCCATGTCCGGACCGTAACCCCACATCATGGCTGCTCCCTTCGTGGCCTGCACTTCCTATGCCAACAGTGCGCCCGGTTCACGGGCTCCACTAGGGTCCTAAGTCGCTGATCCACGCCGGGCGGGTCCACCATCTGACGCTCAGCTGATGAGCAGGCTCAGGGCTTCGGCCAGATGCCCCACTTCCCGGACGGAGAAACCGGCCGGAACCGGTCCCGGGCCGTTGGGGCTTGCGGGGACCACGGCATGCGTGAAGCCCAGCCGGTGGGCTTCCTGGATGCGCTGGTTGATGCCCGGAACGGGACGGACTTCACCGGCCAGCCCCACTTCGCCAAAGGCAATCAGCCGGATGGGCAGCGGCTTCTTCGCCTTGGCCGACGCCACGGCCAGGGCCACGGCAAGGTCGGTTGCCGGCTCGCTGAGCTTCACGCCGCCCACCGTTGCCACGTAGGAATCATCCTTGTGCAGCAGGCAGCCGGCGCGCTGCTGGAGCACGGCAAGCAGCATGGCCACCCGGGAGCTGTCCAGGCCGCTGGTGGCACGGCGGGGCTGCGAGCTGGCGCTCTCAGCCAGGAGTGACTGCACCTCCGCCAGCAGCGGCCGCCGGCCTTCCAGGGTCACCGTGATGCACGTGCCGGACACAGGCTCCTTGGTCCGGGAGACGAACAGGCCGCTGGGATCGGCGAGGCCCACGATGCCGTCCTCGTTGAGGTCGAAACAGCCGACGTCGTCCGTGGGTCCGTACCGGTTTTTCACGGCCCGTAGCAGCCGGAGCCGTGAGTGGCGCTCGCCCTCGAACTGGCAGACCACGTCCACCAGGTGCTCCAGGAGGCGGGGGCCGGCGATGGAGCCGTCCTTGGTCACGTGCCCCACCAGAAGCGTGGTCATGTTGCGGCGCTTGGCCGCGGCGATCAGGGAGGCGGCCACCTCGCGCACCTGGGAGACGCCGCCGGCGCTGCCTTCGACGTCGGCACTGCTGAGCGTCTGGACGGAGTCCACCACCAGCAGCCGCGGTTCGAGCTTCTCCACTTGCCCGAGCGCCTGGCCCAGGTCAGTCTCGGCGGACAGGTACAGGGATTCGGCGACGGCGTCGATCCGGTCCGCCCGCAGTTTGACCTGCGCCGCGGATTCCTCGCCCGTGATGTAGAGGACGTCCTGCGCCGTGCGGGCGAATTTGGCGGCAACATCCAGGAGCAGCGTGGACTTGCCCACGCCGGGCTCGCCGGCCAGCAGGATCACGGCGCCCGGGACAAGCCCCCCGCCGAGCACGCGGTCCAGTTCGTCCACGCCCGTGGGGAGGAACGCCGCGGTGGTGGCATCGACGTCGGCAATCCGGCGGGCGGGCTCCAGAACGGTGGTGGCCGCCGTCGTGCGTGCAACGGCAGCGCCGGTTTCCTCAACGGTGCCCCACGCCTGGCACTCGCCACAGCGCCCCACCCATTTGACGGTGGTCCAGCCGCATTCGGCACATTTGTAGGCCGGGGCTTTGGACGCCCGGGAAGTCTTAGTTGCCATTTCTCCACACTATCCGGGGGCAGTGACATCCCGGCGCCAGCTCGTCGGGATCCTGGTGTCGAGGAGCTCAACCTGCGGGCTCTTGCTACAGCGGCGGGAGGATGTCCCGGGCCTCCCGGGCGTCCATTCCGCTGGCCTCGAGAAGGTCCACCATCAGCGGGCGAAACAGCATGACCACCGTTTCGCCCTCGAGGCGCTGGACTTCCAGCAGCTTCGGGTGAAGTCGCAGCGCGATCCCGCTCAGGTCCTGCCGGGCCGTCCGGAGATGGGCCCGCCGCGCGCCCTCGTGCGTTTCGGCAAGGCCCAGGGAGAGCTCGTCGATGGCGGCAGCGGTTTCCTGCAGCACCTCGGCGATGTTTTCCGTGGCTTCGTCGGACAACGCCGCATGGTTGATGGCGCTCGTCAGCCGGCGCGCAAAAACGCGGCTGTTACGGAGCGCAAGGTCGATGAAGTCCAGCGACTGTTCGAGCCGGTCCAGTTCATCCCGGTGCCGGCGGTACGCAGGTGCGAGCGTGGCCACCTCGCCGGAAGCGCGCAGGGTATGGCGCATTGCGTCCACCAGGGGCTGGCAGTTTCGGCCGCGGATCAGGGCATGCCACGCCTGGGTGGAGTCGCTTTCAAGTAGGGCCTGGGCGCATTCGCGCAGTACCTCGGCGAGCTCGTGCAGCAGTTTCCGGACGTCCTTGCGCGGTTCCCGTCGGGGATCCTTGGGGATGAGGATGGTGACCAGCAGCGCGAACAGTCCACCCACTATCGCATCGATGCTGCGGGTGAACGGCCCCCCGGCGGGCGCCGGCAGCAGCACCACCAGGAGCGACTGAAGCCCCAGTTGCGTGGTGAAGATGTTGCCGCTGTCCAGGAAACGCGCCAGCAGGATGGAGGTGAGGAGCACGACGGCAGCCACCCAGATGTCGCCACCCAGCCAGTGCAGGAGCAGGTCGCCCACAGCAATGCCGATGGTGCAGCCCAGGCCCACCTCAACCACCCGGCGCAGCCGGGGCTCCCGCGAGAAGCCCAGCGCGATCAGCGACGACGTCGCCGCGAAAAGGGGACCCGAATGCCCCAGTACGTACTCGGCGAAGGCATAAGCCCCCACGGCGCACCCGGTCATCTGGACGGCGGGGATCAGCGAGTTGCGGCTCCGGACCAGGCCGGTGCGGATGCGGCCGCGCAGGAAACGCCCGCTTGCTGAAAGTCCTGCTGGGATGGCCATGCTTTCCAGTCTATTCACTGGCGTTGCACTACGACCGGAGATGTGATGTGCGCAATGGTGACGCTGCACATGTAAGCGGATGTCCCGCCGTCGTTAACCCTCCGTTCACCTTCGTCCCCATATCCCGTTACCTAGGGCCCATAACTTCAATAAAGGTACAAAAAGTACGCAACTTCTTATGTTCGGACGTCTCCGGTCCGCTACGCATCAGAAATCCCTGGAAGGGGTACATCAGTGAAGGCACTCCGCTTCGGCCGCCACGCGGCTATCGCTGTCATCGCAGCCGGCGCACTCGCGCTCACCGCCTGCGGTTCCGACAACGCCACGAATACGGCACAGTCCGGCGCCCCGTCTGCCACGGGAGCGAAGGTCACCGGCACGCTGACCGGCATCGGTTCCTCCGCCCAGGGTGCAGCCATGGACGTATGGAAGACCAACTTCGCATCCGCAAACCAGGGTGCCAACGTGCAGTACTCCCCGGATGGCTCCGGCGCCGGACGCAAGGCCATCATCGACGGTTCGGCCCAGTTCGCCGGTTCCGACGCCTACCTCAAGGACGAGGAGCTCGCCAGCTCCAAGGAAAAGTGCGGCCCCGAGGGTGCGATCAACATTCCGGTGTACATCTCCCCGATCGCCATCGCCTTCAACATTCCGGATGTCAAGGAACTGAAGCTGGATGCCGCCACCGTGGCCAAGATCTTCCGCGGCGAAATCGCCAACTGGAACGATCCCGCGATCGCAGCAATGAACCCGGACGCCAAGCTGCCGGACCTCAAGGTCACGCCGGTCAACCGTTCCGATGACTCCGGCACCACCAGCAACTTCACCGATTACCTGGCCGCCGCAGCTCCTGAGGTCTGGACCGACAAGGCTGCCGGCGTCTGGCCCGCATCCCTGAAGGGCGAGAACGCCAAGGGCACCTCCGGCGTGGTCAAGACCGTCACCGACACCCCGGGCGCCGTAACCTACGCCGATGACTCGGCCGTCAGCGGCAAGCTTGGCATCGCCCAGGTCAAGGTGGGCGATACCTTCACCAAGATCTCCGCCGAGGCTGCGGCCAAGGCCGTGGACGCCGGCAAGCCCGTTGAAGGCCGTTCCGCCAACGACCTGTCCATCAAGCTGGACCGCAAGACCACCATCGAGGGCGCCTACCCGGTTGTCCTGGTCTCCTTCCACGTGGTCTGCTCCACCTACGCCACCCAGGAAACCGTTGACCTGGTGAAGGCCTTCGAAAACTACGTGGTTTCCGACGCCGGCCAGCAGGCTGCAGCAGACGCCGCGAAGTCCGCACCCCTCTCCAAGGAACTCCAGGGGAAGGCTGCCAAGGCCATCGAGACCATCAAGGTCAAGTCCTAGGGAATTCACTGCACAGCAAGGCATAGTGGAAACACGAGCCTGAGCCAGGTTCCCTGTCCCGGATGGGGCGGTCATAGACCGCCATCCGGGGCAGGGAACCTAGGTGTTTGTCCGAAGTACTGCCAGTTTCACCGCTGCTTGCCGGCTCAGCCCGGACCATGCAGTCGGTTCTATTCGAACCCAGAGGATCGTTTGTGACCACCACCTCCCTGACACAGTCCCGGGGCGCAGGACGCGCCGGAGACAAGGTCTTTTCCGGAGCCGCCCTGGCCGCAGGATGCCTGATCCTTGCCGTGCTCTTCGGCGTGGCCCTGTTCCTGGTAGTCCAGGCGATCCCGGCCCTCGTGGCTTCGCCGGACAAGATCCAAGGCGGCGAAGGCTTCTTCGCCTACATCTGGCCGATCGTCATCGGCACCGTGATCGCTGCCGTCATTGCGCTGGTCATTGCCACTCCCGTGGCCATCGGAGTTGCGCTCTTCATCTCGCACTTTGCCCCGCGCGGCCTCGCCTCCGGCCTGGGCTACGTGGTCGACCTCCTGGCTGCCATCCCGTCGGTGGTCTACGGCGCCTGGGGCGCCGCCTTCCTGGCCAAGGAGATCTCCCCGGCATACGACTGGCTGGCCAACAACATGGGCTGGCTGCCCATCTTCCAGGGCCCCGCGTCCGCCACCGGCAAGACCATCCTCACCGCCGGCATCGTGCTGGCTGTCATGGTCCTTCCCATCATCACCTCTCTGAGCCGCGAAATCTTCCTGCAGACCCCCAAGCTGCACGAGGAAGCCGCCCTGGCCCTGGGCGCCACCCGCTGGGAAATGATCAAAATGGCTGTCCTTCCGTTTGGCCGCCCGGGCATCGTCAGCGCCGTGATGCTGGGCCTGGGCCGGGCCCTGGGCGAAACCATGGCCGTGGCACTGGTGCTGTCCTCCGGTGCCCTCACCGCCAGCCTGATCCAGTCCGGCAACCAGACCATCGCCGCCGAAATCGCCCTGAACTTCCCGGAGGCCAGCGGCCTGAAGGTGAGCACGTTGATCGCGGCGGGCCTGGTCCTGTTCGTCATCACGCTGGGCGTCAACATGATTGCCCGCTGGATCATCGGCCGGCACAAAGAATTCTCGGGAGCCAACTAAATGACCTCCACCCTCACTCCCGTCCGCAAGCGCTCCGCGCTCACCAAAGGGCAGTTGCCCAAATTCGCCCCGTACGTCGTCCTGGCCATTGCCCTGGTGGTCGGCGCCGCCATCCTGGCCGTGATCGGCTTCAACGCGTTCGGTTGGGGCATCGTCTCCGCCATCCTGTTCACGGCCGGCCTGGTGGGCTGGAGTGCCGCCGTTGAAGGAGGCCGCAGGGCCAAGGACAAACTGGCCACCTGCCTGGTGGTCGGTTCCTTCCTGGTGGCCCTGCTGCCGCTGATCTCCGTGATCTGGACTGTCCTGGTGAACGGACTCCCCGGACTCCTGGACCCGGGCTTCCTCACCACCTCCATGAACGGGGTCACCGGCGCCTTCGACAATAAGAGCGTTGAAGAGGGTGCGCCCGTAGTGGGCGGCATCTACCACGCCCTCATGGGCACCATCCAGATCACCCTGCTGGCCACGGTTATCTCGGTTCCGGTGGGCCTGCTGACCGCGATCTACCTCGTGGAGTATGGCGAGGACCGTCCGCTGGCCCGGGCCATCACGTTCTTTGTGGACGTCATGACGGGTATCCCGTCAATCGTTGCCGGCCTCTTCGCCGCCGCTTTCTTCTTCGCCGTCGTGGGGCCCGGCACCAAGACGGGCGCCGTTGCAGCCGTCGCGCTTTCCGTCCTCATGATCCCGGTGGTAGTGCGCTCCAGCGAGGAAATGCTCAAGATCGTCCCCAACGAACTCCGTGAAGCGGCGTACGCCCTGGGCGTCCGCAAGTGGCGCACCATCCTCAAGGTGGTCATTCCGACGGCGATCTCCGGCATTGCGTCCGGCGTCACCCTGGCGATTGCACGAGTGATTGGCGAAACCGCCCCAATCCTGGTGACCGCAGGCTTCGCCACGTCCATCAACAACAATGTGTTCGGCGGCTGGATGGCCTCGCTGCCTACCTTCATCTACACGCAGATCCTGAACCCCACCTCGCCGTCCAACCCGGATCCGTCCTCGCAGCGGGCCTGGGGCGCCGCGCTGGTGCTCATCATCCTGGTCATGCTCCTGAATCTCGGCGCACGGCTCATCGCCAGGATCTTCGCACCCAAGACCGGCCGCTAGCTCCGCCGGTAAAATTCAATTCGTATCCAGCAAGTGAAGGAATACCATGTCTAAGCGCATCGACGTCAAGGATTTGAACGTCTACTACGGCAAGTTCCTGGCCGTTGAGGACGTCAACATCAACATCGAAGCCAAGTCCGTCACGGCATTCATTGGCCCGTCCGGCTGTGGCAAGTCCACGTTCCTGCGGACGCTGAACCGCATGCACGAAGTGATTCCGGGCGCCCGGGTTGAAGGCGAAGTGCTGCTGGACGGAGACAACCTCTACGGACCGGGCGTGGACCCCGTGACCGTCCGCTCGCAGATCGGCATGGTGTTCCAGCGGCCCAACCCGTTCCCCACCATGTCCATCCGGGACAACGTCCTGGCCGGGGTGAAGCTGAACAACCAGAAGATCTCCAAGGGCGAGGCCGACGCCCTCGTGGAGCGCTCCCTGCAGGGTGCCAACCTGTGGAACGAGGTGAAGGACCGCCTGGCGAAGCCGGGGTCGGGCCTTTCCGGCGGCCAGCAGCAGCGCCTGTGCATTGCGCGCGCCATTGCCGTGGAACCGCAGGTCATCCTGATGGACGAGCCCTGCTCCGCCCTGGACCCCATTTCCACGCTGGCCATTGAGGACCTCATCAACGACCTTAAAGACCAGTACACGGTGGTCATCGTCACGCACAACATGCAGCAGGCCGCGCGCGTCTCGGACCGGACCGCGTTCTTCAACATCGCGGGAACCGGCAAGCCGGGCAAGCTGATCGAGGTGGGAGACACCCACACCATCTTCAGCAACCCCACCCAGAAGGCCACGGAGGACTACGTCTCCGGCCGCTTCGGATAAGCGAAACCTAAAGCTCCGTCAGGGGTGAGAGCGAAAGCTCCAGCACGAAGGCGGCAGCCGCCGTCAGCACGGGTGTGAGGACCCAAAACGCCAGGATCCGGAGGACCAGTTTGCGGTTGGTCACCGGGAACCCCTGGTTACTCCCGGCACCCAGCACGGCGGCCGTCACTGTGTGCGTAGTGGAAATGGGCCATTGCAGCCCGATGGCCCCGAGCAGCAGGATCACGGAGCTGTACAGCTGGGCCACGAAGCCCCGGAGCGGATCGATCCGGGTGAGCTTGTAGCCGATGGTGTAGGAAATGCGCCAGCCTCCGGCCAGGGTTCCGGCCGCCAGCATTGCCGCGGTAAGCAACGGCACCCAGCCGGGAATGCCGCCGCCGTCGGACAGCCCGGCGGCGAGGAGCGCCAGAAGCAGCACCGCCCCGGTCCGTTGTCCGTCCTGGAGGCCGTGGCCGAAGGCCACTGCTCCGGCAGCAATGGCCTGGGCGCGGCGCGACCGGCTGTTGACTACGCTGGGCGGCGTGTAGCGGGCCGCCCACGTGGCCGGCCACACCAACAGGTATGCGCCCACAAACGCTATGACCGGGGACACCAAAAGGGGCAGGACTACCTGGAACAAGAGAGAGTTGTTCACCCCGTCCACGGCATTGCCGCCCACCAGCACGCTGGCCAGGCCTGCGCCGGCCAGCCCACCTACCAGTGCGTGCGTGGACGAGGAGGGAATACCGCGCCACCAGGTGTAAATGCCCCAGGCCACGGCGCTGAGCAGGCCGGCAATGAGGATGGTCAGGCCGTTTTCCCCTGGCGGCAGCGAGATCCAGGTTCTGCTCACTTGCAGCGCCAGGAGCCCGCTGAGTCCCGCGCCGACGAAGTTGAAGAGGGCGGCAAGCAGGACGGCCACCGTGGGGGTCAGTGCCCGGGTCCGTACGGCCAGGGCCACGGACGTTGACGCGTCCCTGAAGCCGTTCAGGAACGCGAATGCGGCGGCAAACAGCACCACCACGGTGAAGAAAAACAGGGTCACGTCAGGATTCCTTGACGATGATGCTGCCTACCTGGGTGGCGATCCGCCGCATGTCCTTGGTGACTTCCACCAGCTGGTTGGCAATGTCCCGGTTCCGGGCGTATTGGGCCCATTTCATGTCCTTGATCATGTCCGCAACCCACACCCGGTGGGTCCGTTCCGCCCGCTTGGCCAGGCGGAGGATCTCGATCCAGTAATCCTCGAGGTCGTCCAGGTTGTTGAGCTGCCGCATGGCATCCACGGTGAGCTCGGCCTGCCGGCTGATGATCTCGAGTTGGTCCGCCGCGCGCCTGGGGAGGCGTTCGAGCTTGTACAGGGCCACCAGTTCCGCAGCGGCGTCCAGCTTCTCCATGGCCTCGTTGAGGTAGCGGGAGAGGGCGTACATGTCCTCGCGGGGGAGCGGATTCACGAAGCTGGTGCGCATGTGGGTGAGCAGCGCGAAGTGCAGTTCCGCGGATTTGGCTTCGTGATCGTGCATGTCTTCGACCAGGCGGTTGTGCTCGGTGGCCGGGACGCCGAGGATTTCGGCCAGCGTCGCGGTGGCGAGGACGATCTGGCGGGCCATCTGCGAGAGCAGGTGCAGCCCTGCGGGCTCCTGCGGAAAGAGGCGGAGCTTCACCTTCGGGTTCCGGTGAAGGCAGGGAGCGGCAGGGAATGTGGCCCGCGGGCCATGTGACTTGACGTTGACCCGCACATGGGGATTACTTTACCGGCAGATCCACGCGGGCATAAAAGTGGTGCCGAACCGGATACGCCTCTCGGCGGTAGGCCGCTCTAGGCGGCTAAATGTTGAAGCCCGGGGGTTTCGCGGTTCGGCACCGGTTTCAGTTTTCTACTTTGGCTGAACCAAGTCAACATTGACAGCCGGGCCCCTCCGTGCGTAACAGTGGCGGACTTGCGCAGCGGGCGCTGCCGCACGGATGCCTCGCGGCGCGCCCCGGCCCGGTTCACCCCAGACCGGCGCGCCCCGGTCCGGTTCGCCTCAGTCCAGTTCGCCTCAGTCCAGTTCGCCCAGCCGCCAGGCGTTTGCCGCGTGTTCCAGATCCTCGGCGGTCTTCACCAGGAGGTGGGAATTGCGGGTCAGCTTGCTGGCGTGGTTCTCGTTGCTGTGCTCGGCGCCGTCGGCCAGGGTGGCCTGGCCCAGGGCAACCACCCGGCAGAACGCGGCGGAGCGTTCCAGCGCGACGTCGAACTCGCCGTCGAACGCTCCGGAAAGGATGGCATCCGCCATTGTCTTCATTTCGTCCGCCCCCGGCGGTTCGGCAGCGCCGGCCACCACATTGGAAACCTGCGCCGTGTCCTTGCCGGCCTTGAAGTACACGGAGATCCGCTCCGGGTCCTGGATGG
Source organism: Arthrobacter sp. PvP103 (assembly GCF_017833075.1). Taxonomy (NCBI): domain Bacteria; kingdom Bacillati; phylum Actinomycetota; class Actinomycetes; order Micrococcales; family Micrococcaceae; genus Arthrobacter; species Arthrobacter sp. PvP103. Next base: position 2,659,605 of record NZ_JAFIBQ010000001.1, read on the forward strand.
TGGCGGCCCGCAGCGCGTAGAGCCGCCAGAGCGCGCCGGGCAGTGACCTTGCCGGGCTTTCCGCCCACATTTCGGCAATGGCTTCCAGGCCTTGCTCGTCCGCCAGCTTGACCAGGCGCTTGGTCACCTTGGGATCGTCGCTGTCGCGGCCGTGGCGCACCAGTGCCTGGGCGGCAAGGTGCGCAGCCTCGGAGACCCGGGCAGGGTCTGCGCCGCCCGCGAACGGCTCAAAGTCGATGGGCGCAAAAGGCTTGGGCTTGTGATGCCGGTTTGCACCGCCGTAGGGCTTGGATCCAGCTTGCTCGCTCATGCCCCCACGCTACTCCTGTGCTGTTCTGTTATCGAGCTTGCCGCCGGGCTGCTTAAGGAGTATTGGGGACGCCTTTGCGGCCATTGTTGATGTTCGGTTCTCACCGTTGACGCACGACGTCGACGCGCGCCGTTGTGTCAAAGCTGCCCCCTGCGTGGGGTACAGTATTTAACGTCCAGAAATGGACTGGGCTGATAGTTCGCTGACGTGCGCATTTGCGCATATTCACGGCAGTCAGCTGGGGCCTTTAGCTCAGTTGGTAGAGCATCGGACTTTTAATCCGTGGGTCGTGGGTTCGATCCCCACAGGGCCCACTCTTTTAGCGAAGAGTGGAAAACCTCCGGCTTCCTGGTGACAGGAGGCCGGAGGTTTTTTGTTGCCAGGAGGTGGCCGCCCTTACGTCCATCGACCATCGTCGATATGCTGGGCGGGTGAAGTTTCTCCAGAACGCACCCCGCTTCCTGTTTTTCACCGGGAAGGGCGGTGTGGGCAAGACCTCCGTGGCGTGTGCAACAGCGCTCACCCTTGCCAGGGCCGGCCGGAAGGTCTTGCTGGTCAGCACCGACCCCGCGTCCAATGTGGGACAGGTCTTCGGCGTGACCATCGGGAACACCGTCACTGCCATCCAGGATGTACCAGGTCTCACTGCGCTGGAAATTGACCCTGAACAGGCCGTCGAAGCCTACCGGGAACGGATCATAGCCCCCGTCCGCGGACTGCTGCCCGAGACTGAATTGGCTGGCATCGCGGAGAGTCTCTCAGGTTCCTGCACCACGGAGATCGCCTCGTTCGACGAATTCACGAACCTGCTCGCCGACGACAGCTCGTACAGGGAGTATGACCACATCGTTTTCGATACCGCCCCGACGGGCCACACGATCCGGCTGTTACAGCTGCCTGGCTCGTGGACGGATTTCCTGGCGGCAGGCAAGGGGGACCCGTCCTGCCTTGGCCCCCTGTCAGGACTTGAGAAGCACAAGCAGGTATATGCAAAGGCGGTCCAGGCCCTCACGGACCCGGCGAAGACCCGGCTTGTGCTGGTCAGCCGTGCGCAAACATCGTCGCTGGGCGAGATCGAGCGGACGTATCTGGAGCTCAACCAGATCGGGATCGGCAGCGGTTACGTCGTCGTCAACGGCGTCCTGCCCGACGCGGCGGGGGAGGAGGCCCTGGCGCAGGCCCTGCGCGCCCGGGAGGCTGCTGCCATGGAGGCCATTCCCGATGCGGTCGCCGGCCTGCCCCGCGATGTCCTGGACCTGAAGCCGGGCAACATGGTCGGCATTCCGGCGCTTGAATCCCTGTTCGCGCCTACTTCCGGCGCCCCCATCACTGACGACGCCGCGCTGGTTCCCGAGATTGAGGATGCCCCGCTGGCTGCCCTGGTGGACGAAGTCGAGCTCGACGGGCACGGCCTCGTGATGTGCATGGGCAAGGGCGGAGTCGGGAAGACCACTGTCGCTGCTGCTATTGCGGTCGCCCTGGCCAAACGCGGGCATGCGGTCCACCTCACCACGACCGATCCCGCGGCCCACCTGACGGAGACGCTCCATGGTTCCATCCCGGGCTTGAAGGTTTCCCGCATCGATCCGGAAGCGGCCATCCAGGAATATCGCATCCATGTGATGGAGACCAAGGGCCGGAACCTGGACGATGACGGACGCGCCGCGCTGGCCGAGGACCTGATGTCCCCGTGCACGGACGAGGTGGCTGTGTTCAGGCAGTTCTCCAGGGTGGTCCAAGAGTCCCGCCGGCACTTCGTGGTGATCGACACGGCACCCACCGGACACACCCTGCTGCTCTTGGACGCCACCGGTTCGTACCACCGGGAGATTGCCCGCCAGGTCGGCGACACCATGGGATTCGTGACGCCCCTCATGCGGCTGCAGGACCCGGCCCAGACCAAGGTTGTCCTCGTTACCCTGGCCGAAACAACGCCGGTACTGGAAGCCGAAGAGTTGAAGAGTGACCTGGAACGGGCCGGAATTCATCCATGGGCCTGGGTGATCAACAACTCGATCGCAGCCGCGCACCCGCAGACGCCGTTCCTGCGGGCCCGCGCCGCGAGCGAAATTGAACAAATCACAAAGGTGCACACCCTGACGGACCGGGTAGCGCTCATTCCGTTGCTGCCCGAGGAACCCATCGGCGAGGAGAAGCTGTCTGCCTTGACCGTCCTCAGCTCCCTGCCGGCCTGAGGCGGGGCCCGAAGACGCTTGCGCGGCGGGGCCCGAAGACGCTGCTGGCTAGCCGTCCAGGCGCTGGGCCAGCAGTGCTTCGATGTCCCGGGCGGTGGCCTCAAGCCTGGCGATCGTGTCCCGTTGGATGCCCCGCAGGTATTCGGCATCGGACTCGCCATCCTGCACCCAGTTCTCGTCGCCCGGTGAGTCCATCGCCTGGCGGGTGTTGGCGGTGGCCGTCCTGACGTTCTCCAGCATCGCGCGCAGCCGGTCCTCGGTGGCGGTGGTCTCGTTATCCATAAGTGTTCTCCCTGGTTGCAGTCCTTGTGGCGGCCTTCGCCCGGACAGTGGCACCCGGCGCCGGACTGTGGGTCACAGGGACGCCAGGAGGCCGGCCGTCTGCTCCATGGCGCCGGGAACGATGGAGTAGTAGGCCCAGGTGCCGCGCTTCTCCCGGTGCAGCAGGCCGGCATCGACCAGGATCTTAAGGTGATGCGACACGGTGGGCTGCCCCAGGTCCAGGGGCTCGGTGAGATCGCAGACGCAGGCCTCCCCGGACCCGCCACTCTTGACGATGGACAGCAGCCGCAATCTGTTGGGATCGGAGAGGGCCTTGAACACGAGGGCCTTGCGCCGTGCATCCTCAGCGCTGAGGACGGGCCGACCGGACGGCGCGCAGCAGGCCTCGTCGAGGGCCGGCTCAACAGTTTGCAGAGAATTCATGGGTCTATTATGCACACAGATTGACATTCATCGATATAGTTGGGAATACTTCATATCGACAACCATCAATCTTTCGTAGAGCCCCATAAACGCAGCACAGGAGTCCCGTGAGCACCCAGACCGTCTCTTCGCCCACTCGTGAAGGCGAGGCTGCCGTCGTTGGCAAACTCTCCACCCTGGACCGGTTCCTGCCGGTGTGGATCATCGCTGCCATGGTCCTGGGCCTGTTCCTCGGCAGCTTCGTTCCCGGCCTGAACACTGCACTTGAAGCAGTCAAGGTGGGCGAAGTTTCGCTGCCGATCGCCATCGGGCTGCTGGTGATGATGTACCCGGTGCTCGCGAAAGTCCGCTACGACCAGGCGCACCGCGTGGTCGGGGACCGGAAGCTGATGATCACCTCGCTGGTGCTGAACTGGGTTCTCGCCCCGGCGTTCATGTTTGCCCTGGCCTGGATCTTCATCCCGGATCTGCCCGACTACCGCACCGGCCTGATCATCGTGGGCCTGGCCCGCTGCATCGCCATGGTGATGATCTGGAACGACCTCGCCTGCGGGGACCGCGAAGCCGCCGCTGTGCTGGTGGCCATCAATTCCGTCTTCCAGGTCATCGCGTTCGGCGCGCTGGGCTGGTTCTACCTGCAGTTGCTGCCGGGCTGGCTGGGCCTGCCCACCACCAGCGCGGACTTCTCCTTCTGGGCCATCACCGCTTCCGTCCTGGTCTTCCTGGGGATCCCGCTGCTGGCCGGCTTCCTCACCCGCACAATCGGCGAAAAGGCCAAGGGCCGCGCCTGGTACGAAGGAACCTTCCTGCCGAAGCTCGGACCGTGGGCGCTGTACGGGCTGCTGTTCACCATCACGCTGCTCTTCGCCCTGCAGGGCGGGACCATCACCTCCCGCCCGCTTGACGTCGTCCGGATCGCCCTGCCCCTGCTGGTCTACTTCCTGGTGGTCTTCGGCGCCGGCATGCTGATCGGAAGATGGCTGGACCTGGGCTACGCCAAAACCACCACACTGGCCTTCACTGCCGCGGGCAACAACTTCGAGCTCGCCATCGCAGTGGCGATCGGCACTTTCGGCGTCACGTCGGGGCAGGCGCTGGCCGGCGTCGTCGGACCCTTGATCGAAGTCCCCGTCCTTGTTGCACTGGTTTACGTGGCCCTCTGGGCCCGGAAACGCCACTTCACCACCAGCCCCCTTTCCATCTGACCCCAAGAACCTTCAGGAGAACCCCGATGAGCACCGAAACCGCCAAGAAACCCTCCGTCCTGTTCGTCTGCGTCCACAACGCCGGCCGCTCCCAGATGGCCGCCGCGTTCCTCACCACCCTGTCCAAGGGCGCCATCGAGGTCCGCTCCGCCGGCTCCCAGCCCGCGGACAAGGTCAACCCGGCCGCCGTGGCGGCCATGGCCGAACTCGGCATCGACATGTCCGCCGAAATCCCCAAGGTCCTCACTACCGAGGCCGTCAAGGAATCCGACGTCGTCATCACCATGGGCTGCGGCGACACCTGCCCGATCTTCCCCGGCAAGCGCTATGAAGACTGGGAACTCGAAGATCCGGCCGGCCAGGGCGTGGACGCCGTCCGCCCCATCCGGGACGACATCAAGGCCCGCATCGAGGACCTCATCGCTTCCCTTACCCCCGCCGCCAAGTAACCGCCAGAAACCTAGGAGACCTCCCGTGAGTACCGAAGTGAGCACCGAACAGCTGATCATCATCGGATCCGGCCCCGCCGGCTACACGGCTGCGATCTACGCCGCGCGCGCCGGCCTGAAGCCCCTGGTCCTGGCCGGCTCGGTAACGGCCGGCGGCGCCCTGATGAACACCACCGAAGTGGAGAACTTCCCGGGTTTCCCCGCGGGCGTCCAGGGTCCCGAGCTGATGGACGGACTCCAGGAGCAGGCGCAGCGGTTCGGCGCGCAGGTGGTGTTCGACGACGTCACGGAAGTGGCGCTGACCGGACACCTCAAGCGCGTGGTCACCGGCACCGGAGACATCCACGAGGCACCCGCCGTCATCCTCGCCACTGGCTCCGCCTACAAAGAGCTGGGCCTGCCCGAGGAGAAAAAGCTCAGTGGCCACGGTGTCTCCTGGTGCGCCACCTGCGATGGCTTCTTCTTCCGCGACCAGGACATCATCGTCGTCGGCGGCGGGGACTCCGCCATGGAGGAAGCCACCTTCCTGACCCGCTTCGCGCGGACCGTCACCGTGGTGGTCCGCAAAGGCGAACTCCGCGCCTCCCGCATCATGGCGCAGCGCGCCAAGGACAACCCGAAGATCAGTTTCGCCTGGAACTCCGCCGTCACCGCCATCCACGGCGATCCCAAGGTCACCGGCGTCACCCTGACCGACACGCGGACCGGAGAAACCCGCGAACAGCCCGCAACGGGCATCTTCGTGGCGATCGGACACGTGCCGCGCACCGAACTCGTCGAGGGCCAGGTCGACCTGGATGCCGAGGGCTATATCAAGGTGGACTCGCCCACCACGGTCACCAACCTCTCCGGCGTCTTCGCCTGCGGGGACGCCGTGGACCACCGCTACCGCCAGGCAATCACCGCTGCAGGCACCGGGTGCGCCGCCGCCCTCGACGCCGAACGCTACCTCGCCGCACTGGATGATGCGGACAGCATCGCGACCGCCCTGGTCGAAGAACCAACCCACGCCTAGTAGTTCACAGCCCCTCCGCCGCCTGCCGGTCCCACAAGGACCGGCAAGCCCCCGCACTGAACCGCCACCCCGCCGGATGAATCAGAGGACACCATGGATGTAACAACCACCCTTCCCGTAGCTGTCATTGGAGCCGGGCCCATCGGCCTTGCCGCGGCAGCACACCTGATGGAACGCGGCCTGGAGCCGCTGATCCTTGAGGCGGGCGCAACCCCTGCCTCCGCCATCGAGCAGTGGCGCCACATCCGGCTGTTCTCACCATGGCAGTACAACACCGATGCAGCAGCCGTCCGCCTGCTCGCCGGGACCGGCTGGGAAGCCCCGGAGCCGACCGCACTGCCCACCGGCGGTGAACTCATCGACCACTACCTCACTCCCTTGGCTGAACTTCCCGCCATCGCGTCCCGCCTGCACGCCGGCGCCCGCGTCGTGGCAGTGACCCGGCACGGCATGGACAAAACCCACAGCCGTGACCGCGACACCACACCTTTCGTGGTCCGGGTGGAACACGCCGACGGCGAAGTCCGCGACTACCGGGCTGCTGCCGTCATCGACGCCTCCGGCACCTGGTCCACCCGCAACCCGCTCGGCACCTCCGGACTGCCCGCCCCCGGCGAGGCTGACGCGGCTGCCCGTATCTCCTCTCCGCTGCCTGACGTGCTGGGCCGTGACCGGGGAGCCTTTGCCGCGCGCACCGCCGTCGTCGTCGGCGCCGGCCACTCGGCCGCCAACACCCTGATCAATCTCTCCGAGCTCGCGGCCCAGGTGCCCGGGACGAAAATCGTGTGGGCCATCCGCGGCTCCTCCGCGGCCAAGGTCTACGGCGGCGGCGATGCTGACGGCCTTGCCGCCCGCGGCCAGCTCGGCAGCCGGCTCCGCGGCCTCGTCGACTCCGGCGCCGTGGAACTCCACACCGGGTTCGGGATCGCATCCCTCACAGCAGCCGACGGCGCCGTCACCCTGACCTCAACGGACGGCCGCACCCTCGACGCCGACATCGTGGTTCCCGCCACCGGCTTCCGCCCGGACCTGGGCATCCTCCGTGAGCTCCGGCTGGAACTCGACCCCGGCGTGGAAGCCCCGCGTGAGCTCGGCCCGCTGATCGACCCCGAGTTCCACTCCTGCGGCACAGTCGAACCCCATGGCGCCCGGATGCTGGCCCACCCGGAGGCCGATTTCTACATTGTCGGCATGAAGTCCTACGGCCGGGCCCCGACCTTCCTGCTGGCCACCGGCTATGAGCAAGTACGTTCCGTCGCCGCGGCCTTGGCAGGGGACCGGCAGGCGGCCGACACCGTCCAGCTCGAGCTGCCCGAAACCGGTGTCTGCTCCTCCGATATCGGCACCAGTTGCGACATCCCCGCGGCCACGCCCGGAGGTTTTGTGGCCGAAACCTCCGGCGGCTGCTGCGGAACACCCCAGCCGGTCCTCGTCGGATTCCCCACTGGCCTGGCCCACGGCCGCTCCGACGGCAACTGATCTCCTTCGGGCGCTTTCGTCAACTGACCACACTGGAGTAATGACATGACCGACCACACTGAACACCGCCCGGGCCTGCAGGACAAAACGCCCAGCGTCCTGTTCGTCTGCAGCAAGAACGGCGGGAAGTCCCAGCTCGCCGCGGGACTGATGAACCAGATCGCCGCCGGGACCGTCACGGTGCACTCTGCCGGGACGAAACCCGGCAAGTCGCTGAACCCGCAGTCCGTGGACGCGCTGGCGGAGCTCGGCATCGACATCACGGGTGAACACCCCAAACCCGTCACCGACGACGTACTGAACGCTGTCGACGTCGTCATCGTCCTGGGCAACGAGGCAAAGGTCGAAGCCCCCGCGGGCAAGCGACTTGAGGTCTGGGATACGGACGAGCCCTCTGAGCGCGGTATCGCGGGCATGGAACGCATGCGCCTGGTCCGGGATGACATCAGGAGCCGCGTCCGGAAGCTGTATGCGGAGCTCACCGGGAACTGACCGTGCCAGCGCCCGCTCCCACCCGGATCCTCGTCGCGGAGGGTGCACCGCGCGGCGGACTCGCCGCAATGTGCCTCACCCAGACGACCGCATGGGGCGTGCTGTACTACGCCTTGGTCGCGGCAGTCCCGCGCATCAGCGAGGACACCGGCTGGGGCCCGGCAGGCGTGACAGGCGCATTTTCGGCCGGCCTGCTGGTTTCCGCGGTGGCCGGGATCTTCGTCGGCAGGATCCTCGACCGGACGGGGCCGCGCACGCTGATGATCGGCGGGTCCCTCATCGGAGTGCTGGCGCTGGCCATAGTGTCGGTTGCACCGAACCTGCCCGTGTTCTTTGCGGCCTGGCTGGTCGCCGGGGCCGCGCAGGCCGCCGTGCTGTACCAGCCGGCTTTCACGGTGATCAGCCGCTGGTACGGGCCCGCGCGCATGCGGCCGCTGACCGTGTTGACCCTCGTCGCCGGGTTCGCATCCACCATTTTCGCGCCCTTCACCGCAGCCCTGACCGACGCGTTCGGCTGGAGAGGCGCCTTCATCATCCTCGCCGGCACCCTGGGGATCATCACCGTTCCGCTGCACGCCCGCTTCCTGAACCGGGACTGGGCCCCTGCCGCTATCACGCCACCTGCGGCTGAGCGACGGGACGCGGTGCGCACCGTCAGGCGCAGTGGTGAATTCCTTGGCCTGCAGGCCCTCATGGTCCTGCTGTGCCTGGGTCTTTACACCGTGACGCTGAATGTCATCCCGTTGCTGATCGAAAAAGGAGCCGACTACACCACGGCCGCGCTCGGGCTCGGTCTCGTGGGCGCCGGACAGGTCGGCGGACGTCTGCTCTTCGGCGCCATCCCGCAGGCCGCGCGGCTGCCGGTCATCACCGGTACCGCCACCGGCGCCGCCCTGCTCCTCGCCGTCATGCCCGGGCCGGTGCCCGCACTAATGGCCGCCGGCATGCTCGCGGGCGCGGTCCGAGGGTGCCAGACCCTGCTGCAGGCCACTGTGGTGGCTGACCGGTGGGGAACCCAACATCTTGGCACTTTGCAGGGACTGTTCGCCGCACCGCTCACAGCTGTCACCGCCATCGCCCCTGCCGCCGGACCCGCACTGGCAGCCTGGCTGGGAAGTTACACGAACATGGCCTACGCCACGGCTGCCGCCACAGGGACCGCAGCCGTCATTGCCGTCGTCGCCTCACGCCGCCCACGGAGGATCCTTCCCTAAACCCGCCCGGCTAACGCCCGCTATTTCCCCGTCAGCGTCCAGGAGCGCTTGGAGAGGCCGAACCAGAAGCCGTCGATAGCCGTTTTCGCGTTCAGGTCGCCGGACTCGTAGGCGGCACCCAGGGCTACATAAAGCGGTGCCCAGTGCTCGCTGCGCGGATGCGCCTCCAGCGCTGCCGGTGCCTTGTGCAGGAAATCCAGGATGGAATCGACGTCGCCGGCCGCCATGGTTTCCTGGGCCCAGTGGTCGAATTCGCTCGAAGCGGCCGGCGGTGCGGTGTCCGGGCCGCCGGCCGGGTTGAACCAGCGGAGGTTGTGCGTGGTGAAGCCGGATCCGACGATAAGCGTGCCACGGTCCCGCAGCGGGGCCAGCGTTTTGCCCAGGTTGAACAGGCCCTGCGGATCCAGGGTGGGCATGGACATCTGGAGCACCGGGATATCAGCCTCCGGATACATTTCCACGAGCGGCACGTAAGCGCCGTGGTCCAGGCCGCGTTCCTCGTCGCGTTCCACGTGGTGGCCATGGGTGGAAACGAGCTTCTCCACCTCAGTGGCGAGTTCCACCGCCCGGGGGGCGTCGTAGCTGACGTCGTAGTACTTCTGCGGGAAGCCCCAGAAGTCGTAGACGAGTCCGGGGTTCCGCGTGGTGGCGCTGAGGGTCACCGGGGCGTTTTCCCAGTGTGCGGACACCATCAGGATGTCCGTGGGCCTGCCGAAGGCGCCGGACCAGGCGCTGAGCTCGCTGGTCCACCGCGCGTCGTCGGCGAGGGGAGGGGCGCCGTGGCTCAGGAAGAGAACGGGCGGGCGGTCAAGTGTCTGCGTCATGTCTCCATTCTAGGAGCTTTTACTTGAATCTTCAACCATTAGGTTTTGATCGAATCAGGAAGTGGCCCGGGCTACGGTCGATGATGTTTTGCCCAACACTCAGTTACGAGGAATCCGGCGGACATCCCGGACGTTTCGTGGATGCGCTGCCGGCTCGCGCACAATAGCTTCATGGCCTACAGCAGCGAGCGGCGCCTTCCGCGACTTGAAGATGTAGCGGAACGTGCCGGCGTCTCGCACCAAACCGTATCCCGCGTCATCAACAACCACCCCAACGTGAGCAAGGCGACCAGGGAACGCGTTGAGGCGGCCATTGCCGAACTGGGGTACCGGCGGAACACTGCGGCACGCAGCCTGGTGACGCGGCGTTCGCACACCATAGGCGTCCTGGCCAGCGAGTTGTCGCAGTACGGGCCCGCCAACACGCTGCTCGGCGTGGAGCAGGCCGCCCGCGATGCCGGCTACTTCGTGAGCATCGCGGCCATCCGCGAGGTCGGCGCGGAATCGATCGCGGATGCCGCGCGTCATTTTATGGACCAGGGTGTGGACGGCATCGTGGCCCTGGTGCCGCACGCCGGAACCCTGCAGGCCTTGGAACAGCTGAACCTGGACGTGCCCGTGGTTGTGGTTGGTTCCAGCGGGGCAGGCAGGTTCAGCGGAGCCATGGTGGACCAGAAGATGGGGGCACGGCTCGCCGTCGAGCACCTGATTGAGCGTGGCCACGAGCGCATCGGGCATATCTCCGGGCCCCGGGACTGGATCGATGCCGCCGAGCGGGCCGAAGGCTGGCGGGAGGCCCTCGCGGCAGAGGGGCTGCCTGCCGACCTTCTCGTCGAAGGGGACTGGAGCGCCGGCAGCGGCTACGGCATCGGACAGAAGCTCGCCGTCGAACGCAATGCCACAGCGGTATTCGTAGGGAACGACCAGATGGCGCTGGGCGTCTTGCGCGCCTTCAGCGAAGCCGGCGTGCGAGTGCCCCAGGACGTCTCCGTCGTGGGCTTCGATGACCAGCCCGAGGCGGGCTACTTCACGCCCCCGCTAACCACCGTCCGCCAGGACTTCGAGGAGCTCGGCCGTCGCTGCGTGGACCTGATGCTGAGGCTGCTCGAGGACGGCGCGGCGGCGGGAACAACCGTGGTGGAACCCAGGATCGTGGTGCGTGCTAGCACGGCCCGACCGGATGCCAGTCCCCGCTGACTGCACCCTTCCCGATAACGGGCCGGGCGCTGCATCCTGTCCCCCCGAGAAGACTTTTTGAAGAAATTTATATGCATGTGCATCCAGATTCGATGCTGCGCCGGTAGTTAGGGGTGTAAGCAAAATTGCCCGCCTGCCGGGCCGATGAAGGAGAAGGACATGCGCAGAAGCATTTTCACAGCCGGCGCCGGAGTAGCCGCAATTGCGGCAGCAATCGCCCTCGCCGGCCCGGCCCAGGCGGCCGACGGAGACGCCCGGCTTTCGGTGCTGCACGGCGTTCCCGGGCTCACCGTGGATGTCTGGGTCAACGGCGACCGCACCCTTGACGATTTCGCTCCCGGGACCCTTGCCGGGCCGCTGGAGCTGCCGGCAGGTGCCTATCAAATCGCCATCACTGCCTCGGATGCCGCCGATGCATCGGCTCCTGTCATCGGTCCAGTCACCGTGACGCTCGCCGCGAGCGGGAACTATACGGCCGTGGCCAACCTCGACGCGGCGGGCAAGCCGACGGCGAACTTCTTTACCAACGACGTCTCGCAGACCGCAGCAGGCAAAGGCAAGCTGACCGTCCGGCACGCAGCTGCGGCGCCCGCGGTGGATGTCCTGGCCGGCGGAACAGCTGTTATTTCCAACCTGGCCAACCCCGGCGAGCAGACACTCAGCCTGGACCCCGCCACCATCTCCGCAGCAGTGGCGGCGACCGGCGCCACCACGCCGGTGATCGGCCCTGCTGACGTCACTGTCGCCGAAGGCACGCACACGATTGTCTACGCCTGGGGCAGCCTGGCGGACAATAATCTCCAGCTGGCCGTGCAGACCATCGAGGGGCTGCATTCCGCGCCGGGTTCGGTACCGGGAGCCCGTGACGGCTCGTCCCGGACCTCAGCGGCAGGACCGGCGGTTGTCACGGTGGGGTTCGGTGCTGCAGCCCTGGCGCTGCTCCTCGGCGGCGTGGGTGTAGCCCGCACGATTGGCGGCCGGCGTAAAGGCTAACAAGCGGTCCAGCAGCAGTAGGTCCGGCCGTCCGACGATTGTTGGCGGCCGGGCCCTATTTCTCACCAGCCAACGTTGCAAGCCCTGAAGGTGCTTGCCGCGGGAAGGACCGGTCATGAAACCAGGCGCCACGACGGCAGGGGCGTCCCACCGTCGTTATTCCTTTCTGCGCCGGGCTGCCGCGGGGGCCGCAGCGGCGCTCCTGCTCGCGGCGTGCGCTCCCTCCGAGCCCGTTCCGCAACCCTCGGCGGCAGTGAGGAGCGAAGGTGCTTTGCCGGCCGCGACTCCCTCCCCGCCTGCCGCGGCGCCGGCCGCGTCGCAGAGCCCCGCCCAGAGCAAGGAATCCATTCCGCGGCGGCCGGCCAAGCTGCCGGAATCCGCTGAGGCAGCGCCGGCCCCGATCTCACTCTCTGTCGACGGAACGTCCATCAATATGACAGTGGTACCGGTGGGGGTCTCACCAGATAGGGCCATGGAGATCCCTGAGGGCTTCGACCAGGCCGGGTGGTACAGGTTCGGCCCGGCCCCCGGAGCGGCTGCCGGGACAGCGGTGATCGCCGGGCATGTCGACACAACCTCCGAGCAGGCGCCATTTTCGCAATTGAAGACACTGGCACCGGGAACTGCGGTCCAGGTGGGACGCCGGGGCGCGCCCGCGCTGAACTACCGGGTGGTCAGTGTGGAGCTGATGGCCAAAGACAGCTTTGATGGTGGTTCACTTTTCCGCCGTTACGGTCCGCACGAACTCAAGATCGTCACCTGCGGCGGCAGGTGGCTGCAGGACCGAATGGACTACAGCGACAACGTGATTGTCACCGCGGCCCTTGAGTAAGCGGAGCTGCGGCAGGCCTCCTTCCCTGTTGGCCCTCCCCCTTCTGTTGACTTTCAGTTTGTTAGCGCTAACAATTAGGAGCAACCGCAGAGCGGCGGAAACTATTGGAGGAATTGATGGACGTCATAGCAGACGGTTCCGACAGCTACGTTGTCGGCGTGGACTACGGCACGCTGTCCGGACGGGCCGTGGTGGTCCGCGTTCGGGACGGCAAGGAACTGGGCAGCGGCGTTTTTGAGTACCCGCATGCCGTGGTCACTGAGGCCCTTCCGGCGGATCTGGCGGGCGTAACGGAAGGAGCCGCTGCGCGGCTTCCCGGGGAATGGGCCCTGCAGGTGCCTGATGACTACCGCGAAGTCCTGCGCCGGGCGGTGCCCGCTGCCATAGCCGACGCCGGGATCGATCCCGCCGCCGTGGTGGGCATCGCCACCGACTTCACGGCCTGCACCATGGTCCCGGTCAAGGCCGACGGCACACCGCTGAACGAGCTTCCCGGATTCGCCAACCGCCCGCATGCCTACGTCAAGCTGTGGCGCCACCATGCCGCCCAGCCGCAGGCGGACCGCATCAACGCCCTGGCCGCCGCCCGCGAAGAAAGCTGGCTGCCGCGCTATGGCGGGCTCATCTCCTCCGAATGGGAGTTCGCCAAAGGGCTCCAGCTGCTGGAGGAGGACCCGGGAGCATACGCCGCAATGGACCACTGGGTGGAGGCCGCCGACTGGATAGTCTGGCAACTGTGCGGCAACTACGTCCGCAACGCCTGCACCGCCGGGTACAAGGGCATCTACCAGGACGGTGGCTATCCGTCCGAAGAATTCCTGTCCGCACTGAACCCGGACTTCAAGGATTTTGTCAGTTCCAAGCTGGAGCACACCATTGGCCGGCTCGGCGACGCCGCAGGCAGGCTGACGGCCGAGGCCGCGGCCTGGACCGGGTTGCCGGAAGGCATCGCCGTGGCCGTGGGCAATGTGGACGCGCACGTCACGGCCCCGGCGGCGAAGGCCGTGGAGCCCGGTCAGCTGGTGGCCATCATGGGCACTTCCACCTGCCACGTCATGAACGGCGACGAGCTGCGGGAAGTCCCGGGCATGTGCGGTGTGGTGGACGGCGGGATCGTGGACGGGCTGTGGGGCTACGAAGCGGGCCAAAGCGGTGTGGGCGACATCTTTGGCTGGTTCACCAGCAACGGCGTCCCGCCCGAGTACCACCGGGCTGCCGCCGAACAGGGCCTGGGCATCCACGAATACCTGACGGACCTGGCATCCCGCCAGGCCATCGGCGAACACGGGCTCATCGCCCTGGACTGGCACTCCGGGAACCGCTCCGTGCTGGTGGACCACGAACTGTCCGGCGTTGTGGTGGGCCAGACCCTCGCCACTCGGCCTGAAGACACCTACCGCGCGCTGCTGGAAGCCACGGCCTTCGGCACGCGCACCATTGTGGAGGCATTCCGCGACTCGGGAGTTCCGGTCAAGGAGTTCATCGTGGCCGGCGGCCTGCTGAAGAACAAGCTGCTCATGCAGATCTACGCAGACATCACCGGACTGCCGCTTTCCACCATCGGGTCCGCCCAGGGGCCGGCGCTGGGCTCGGCGATCCACGCCGCCGTCGCGGCAGGTGAATTCCCGGACATCCGCGCCGCAGCCGCCGCCATGGGCTCAGAGCCCGGCGGGGTCTATATTCCGATTCCGGAAAATGTTGCCGCCTACGAGGAACTCTTCCGCGAGTACCGCGCGCTGCACGACTACTTCGGCCGCGGCACCAACAGCGTGATGCACCGCCTCAAGGCGATCCAGCGTGGGGCCAGGCCGTCGTTTGCCGCCGCCGCTGAGGCGACCTCCATCGAAGCAGCAGGAGAGGAGGTGCCGGCATGAGCAGTCTCCTGGAAACCATTGCGCAGGTGCGGCGCGAGGTGTGCGAACTGCATGCCGAGCTGACCCGCTATGAACTGGTGGTGTGGACAGCCGGCAACGTCTCCGCCCGTGTTCCCGGACAGGACCTGATGGTCATCAAACCGTCCGGAGTCTCGTATGCAGACCTCACCCCCGAGAGCATGGTTGTCACCGACCTTTACGGCGCCCCGGCGGACGGGGAGTGGGCCAATCCGCCGTTCTCGCCGTCGTCGGACACTGCGGCGCATGCATACGTCTACCGGCATATGCCGGAAGTGGGCGGCGTGGTGCACACGCACTCCACCTACGCTACGGCGTGGGCGGCCCGCGGAGAGGCCATTCCTTGCGTGCTGACCATGATGAGCGACGAATTCGGCGGCAGCATCCCGGTGGGTCCGTTCGCGCTGATTGGCGACGACTCGATCGGCCAGGGAATCGTGGAGACGCTGCGGAACTCCACATCGCCGGCGGTCCTGATGCAGAACCACGGCCCGTTCACCATCGGCAAGGATGCCCGGTCCGCGGTGAAGGCCGCCGTGATGTGTGAGGAAGTGGCGCGCACCGTCCACATCTCCCGGCAGCTGGGCGAACCGCTCAGCATCGACCAGGCAAGCATCGATTCCCTCTATGCCCGCTACCAGAACGTTTACGGCCAGTAGCGCCGGCCACCCACACTTCTTCAGGAGAGCCCCCATGAGCAACCCCAATTACACATCCGCCAACGGAACATCGCTCAGCCAGTACGAGGTCTGGTTCCTCACCGGCAGCCAGCACCTGTACGGCGAGGACGTCCTCAAACAGGTCGCAGCGCAGTCGCAGGAGATTGCCGACGCGCTGAACGGATCCTCAGACGTTCCGGTCAAGGTGGTCTGGAAGCCCGTCCTTACGGATTCGGACGCCATCCGCCGCACCGCGCTGGAAGCCAATGCCGACGATTCCGTGATCGGCGTGACGGCATGGATGCACACGTTCAGCCCGGCCAAGATGTGGATCCAGGGCCTGGACCTGCTGCGTAAACCGTTGTTGCACCTGCACACCCAGGCCAACGTTGAGCTGCCTTGGGCGGACATCGACTTCGACTTCATGAACCTCAACCAGGCCGCCCACGGCGACCGCGAATTCGGCTACATCCAGTCCCGCCTGGGCATCCCCCGCAAGACCGTGGTGGGCCACGTGTCCAACCCGGAGGTCACCCGGCAAGTGGGCGTCTGGCAGCGCGCGTCCGCCGGCTGGGCCGCCGTCCGCACTCTGAAACTGACCCGCTTCGGCGACAACATGCGCAACGTGGCCGTCACCGAAGGCGACAAGACCGAGGCCGAGCTCCGCTTCGGCGTCTCTGTGAACACCTGGTCCGTGAATGAGCTCGCCGACGCCGTGCACGGCGCCGCGGAGTCCGACGTCGACGCGCTCGTTGCGGAGTACGAGCGCCTCTACGAAGTGGTCCCCGAGTTGAAGGCCGGGGGAGCGCGGCACGAATCGCTGCGCTACAGCGCCCGGATCGAACTGGGCCTGCGCAGTTTCCTCGAGGCCAACGGCTCGGCCGCGTTCACCACCTCCTTCGAGGACCTGGGTGAACTGCGCCAGCTGCCCGGCATGGCCGTGCAGCGGCTGATGGCGGACGGCTACGGCTTCGGCGCCGAGGGCGACTGGAAGACCGCCATCCTGGTCCGCGCCGCCAAAGTGATGGGCTCTGGCCTGCCCGGCGGTGCATCACTAATGGAGGACTACACCTACCACCTCGCCCCCGGCCAGGAAAAGATCCTGGGCGCGCACATGCTGGAGGTCTGCCCGTCGCTGACCGCCACCAAGCCGCGCGTCGAGATCCACCCGCTGGGCATCGGCGGCAAGGAAGACCCCGTCCGCATGGTCTTTGACACCGACGCCGGCCCTGGCGTTGTAGTGGCGCTGTCCGACATGCGCGACCGCTTCCGCCTCGTGGCGAACGCCGTTGACGTCGTGGACCTGGACGAGCCCCTGCCCAACCTCCCGGTGGCGCGTGCGCTGTGGTCTCCGAAGCCGGACTTCGCGACCTCCGCCGCGGCCTGGCTGACTGCCGGCGCGGCCCACCACACGGTGCTCTCCACCCAGGTGGGCATGGACGTGTTCGAGGACTTCGCCGAGATCGCGAAGACCGAGCTCCTCACCATCGACGAGGGCACCACCATCAGGCAGTTCAAGAAGGAACTGAACTGGAACGCCGCCTACTACAGGCTGGCCGGCGGGCTCTAAGGGGTTCAGCTCAGCCCCTCGGCTGTCCGCTCAGCCCCCCGAGGCGGGGCGGGCAGCGAGGGTGACCTTGGCTTCCTTGGCTTCCGTGCCCCGGCGGTAGCCGACGTTAACGGTCTGGTCCGGGTTCTTGCCGCGGAGTTCGGCGAGCAGGTCCTCGGGTGAGGCCAGTTCCTTGCCGTCCAAGGAGACAAGGACGTCCCCGGGCCGGATGCCCGCACGGTCCGCGGGGCCGCCGTCCACCACCGAGAGCACCAGGGCGCCGCGGGTGTTTTCCAGTCCCAGCGTGTCTGCGATCTGCGAGGTGATCTCGCCCGGGCGGAGTCCGATGAAGGCGTGGTCCGCTGTCCCGTCCTCGCGCAGCTGCCCGGCTACCCGGACGGCGGTCGCCGCGGGGATCGCGAAGCCCAGCGCCACCGCCCCGGACTGCGGCGGGATGTACGCCTCGCTGATGCCGATCACCTCGCCCCGGGAATTCACCACCGCGCCGCCGGAGTTCCCGGGGCTGATGGCCGCATCAGTCTGGATCAGGTCCACCAGCGACTGGCTGCTGGCCGCCGACCCCGGGATCTCGCGGTGCAAACCGGAGATGATGCCCGCCGTCGCCGTGTTTTCGAAACCCAGCGGAGAGCCGATCACGATTGCCAGTTCGCCCACCCGGGGGAGTTCGGACTGGAACTTTGCGGCAGGAAGCCCTGTGCGCTTCGCCTCCACGAGGGCCAGGTCCGAAATGGCATCCGTGGCCTTGACTGTGCCTGCAACCCGTTGGCCGTCGGCAAAGGCGATCTCCACCTCGGTGTTGCCCCGCACCACATGCTCGTTGGTGAGGATCAGTCCCTCCGCCGCGAAGACCACGCCGCTGCCCAGTCCGCCGTGGGTGAGCACCGTGACAACGGACGGCTGGACGTTCTCCACGATGGACGGGATGTCCGCGGCAGCCTGCGGGGTGCCCGGCCGGGTAGCGGGGGCTGTCCCGGAGGAGCCTGTAGCAGGGGATCCTGCAGCTGAGGAGGACGCAGGGGCCGGGCGCTGGTCCGCCCCCGTGCATCCGGTCACGGCGGAGCCCAGGATTGCCAAGAGGGCCAGGGCTGCGCCGGCCCGGACGCCGGTCCCGGCTCGCGCTGAGATCATCGGACTCCCTTTCGCTGGCCTGGTTTTTAGAGGCGCCGGCCTCACAGATCTTTGCCCTTAAAAAGTAGCCCGCCGTTCCCTAAGGGCCATAGGTCCGGAAGTCCCCTCTTGACGTCCTGATGTTGAACGCTAACAATGGTTTTCTATAACGTTGTAGAAAATATGAAAACGAGGATGCCTACGTGAGCACTACCGAATCCGCCGCAGGCCGGATAACCGCCAAGATCACCCTGGACGCGGCCTTCACCGTAGGGCCGGTCCGGCGCCGCACCTTCGGCGCTTTTGTGGAGCACCTGGGACGCTGCGTCTACACCGGCATCTTCGAGCCGGGCCACCCGAAGGCCGACGGGGACGGCTTCCGGACGGACGTCCTGGAACTTACCCGCGAGCTGGGCGTGTCCACGGTGCGCTATCCGGGCGGGAACTTTGTCTCCGGCTACCGCTGGGAGGACGGCGTGGGGCCGGTGGAGGAGCGGCCGGCGCGGCTTGATCTGGCATGGCACTCCACCGATCCCAACCACGTTGGCGTGGACGAGTTCGCCAAGTGGTCCGCCAAGGCCGGCGTCGAGCCGATGATGGCCGTGAACCTGGGAACCCGGGGGACCCAGGAGGCCCTGGACCTGCTGGAGTACTGCAATATCGACGGCGGCACGGCCTTTTCCGACCAGCGCCGGGCCAACGGGGCCGAAAACGGCTACGGCATCAAAATGTGGTGCCTGGGCAACGAGATGGACGGCTTCTGGCAGATCGGCCACAAGAACGCAATGGAATACGGCCGGCTCGCTGCCGACACCGCCCGCGCCATGCGGATGGTGGAGCCGGACCTGGAACTGGTGGCCTGCGGCAGCTCCGCGCCCACCATGGCCACTTTCGGTGAGTGGGAGCGCGTGGTCCTGACCGAAACCTACGAACTCGTGGACCTGATCTCCGCCCACCAGTATTTCGAGGACTTCGGCGACCTGCAGGAACACCTCTCCTCGGGCCACCGGATGGAGGCGTTCATCAAGGACATCGTGGCGCACATCGACCACGTGAAGTCGGTCAAGAAGTCCACTAAACAGGTGAACATCTCCTTCGACGAGTGGAACGTCTGGCACATGAGCCGCGACGAATCCAAGACGCCCGCCGGCAAGGACTGGCCCGTGGCCCCCGTGCTGCTCGAGGACCGCTACACCGTGGCGGACGCCGTGGTTGTGGGCG
The DNA here is from genome assembly GCF_017833075.1 of Arthrobacter sp. PvP103. Taxonomy (NCBI): domain Bacteria; kingdom Bacillati; phylum Actinomycetota; class Actinomycetes; order Micrococcales; family Micrococcaceae; genus Arthrobacter; species Arthrobacter sp. PvP103. The sequence continues at coordinate 2,678,964 of NZ_JAFIBQ010000001.1, forward strand.
ACCTCCTCATCACGCTGCTCCGCAACACCGACCGCGTCCACTCCGCCAGCCTGGCGCAGCTGGTGAACGTCATCGCCCCGATCATGACAGAACCCGGCGGCCGCGCCTGGAAGCAGACCACCTTCCACCCGTTCGCCCTGACGTCGGAGCACGCCAAGGGCACGGTGCTGCAGCTCGCCGTCGAGTCCCCGCGGCTCAGCGGCGGCAAGACCGCGGACTTTGCCGCGCTGTCCGCCGTGGCCACCTTCGACGCCGCCGCCGGGGAAGCCGTGGTGTTTGCCGTGAACCGCTCGGCCACTGACTCAATCACGTTGAGCGCCGCCGTCGCCGGGCTGGGCAACGCGAAGGTCATCGAGTCGGTCACGTACGCCAACAAGGACCCGTACTGGCAGGCCACGGCGGACGACTCCACCTCGGTGCTGCCCGGCCAAAACGTCAGCGTAAAGCTCGACGGCGGCCGTCTCACCGCGGAGCTCCCCGCCGTCTCCTGGAGCATGATCCGCCTGGCCGTCGACGGGGCGGGCAGCTAGTCCTCGAGCAGTGCCGGGTCGAGGTGAACGGGGGCGTCCAGGTCGCGTGTGCAGACCAGGACGTCCCCTTCCACATGCAGCCGTGCAGCGTGGATGCTGGTGCGCTGCTCCCGGACAGCCCGGGACGGATCCGCCAGGCCATTGGCCATCTCGGTGTCCTGCCAGTCCGGATGAGTGAAGTAGAAGATGTAGGCGTGATCGCCCTGCGTGACCACATCCGCGTGCCGCCCGTAGGTGGCGTCGTCCGCGCCGGCGCCCGGAGCGTCCAGGATGAGGCCGCCGCCGGCTTCCTGCCGGGTCCAGGACAGGCCGTCGGCCGAGCGGTGCACGGCCTGGCCGCGCCATTCGTCCACCACCATCCAGTACCAGCCGCCCAGCCGGAAAACGTTGGGACCTTCGTGGGCGGGCAGCCCGATCACCTGGCCCTCGGCCCGCCAGCGACCGTCAGCTTCTTCCGGGGCTCCTTCCCGGACCGCCGACCAGGTGGTGGAGCCGTCCACTTCGTCTTTGAACCAGAGGCGCGGACGGCCGTCCGCGACTACCGCGAACGCCGCATCGATGACGTTCTCGGAGCCGACGTCCACCCGGCTTTCGAACGTCCACTGCTCCAGGTCTGGACTGGTGAAATGCACAAGCCGACGCCTGGTCTGCTCGGCCCAGGTGCCCGGAGCGCCCGCGCCCCAGGTCAGGAACATGTGATATCCGCCGTCGTGCCACACGACTTCCGGGGCCCAGTGCGTGTTCAATCCGGGGGAGTCTTCCGGATCGAGCCCCTCCACCACGCCGCGGTACTGCCAGGTTGCTCCGGCGTCGGTGGAGACGGCAATTCCGATCCGGGTGCCGGTGATCCAGTCAACGCCGCCTGTGGCGAGTGTGGCGCGGCGGGCCGTGTAGAACATCCACCACTCGCCCGTGCCGCGACGGTGGATGACGGTGGGATCGGCGGCGCCGTCAAACACCGGGCAGCGGAAGAGGGGGGATGCGGCAGGCGGCATGGCTGATCCTTCGGGACTTGCGGGCGGCGGGCCGGTTCGGATGCTGCGGCCAGGCCCAATTCTATAACGTTGTATAGTGCCTGGACAGGGCAAAAACCGTGCCGGTCTGCAACGATGTAGCTGAAAGTGTTGCCGGGAAGGGAATCACCTGTGGCTGTGACCATGAATGACGTTGCGCGCGCCGCCGGCGTCTCGTTGAAGACCGTGTCCAATGTGCTCAACGATTACGAGTTCATCCGGCCGGCCACCAGGCAAAAAGTGCTGGATGCCATCGCGGAACTGGGCTACGAAGCCAACCTGACGGCGCGAAGCCTGCGCTCCGGGAAGACCCGCATGCTGGGGCTGGTGCTGTCCGACCTCTCCATCCCGTATTACGCGGAACTCGCGTCCCGGCTGATGACCGTTGCGGCCGCCCGCGGCTACCGCGTCCTGGTGGAGCAGTCCGGGGCCACCGCCGCGAACGAGCTGAGTGCGCTCCAGGGCCCGTTCCGCCAGCTCACGGACGGTCTGCTTTTCACCCCGCTGACCCTTGATGCCGGAACCGTCGCCGCGCACCGGGGCGCCAAGCCGGTTGTCATGCTGGGGGAGCACATTGCGGATCCGCGGTTCGACCTCGTGACCATGAAGAACGCCGAGGCCGCAGCGGCGATCACCGGCCATCTCCTCGCAGGGGGCCGGCGCCGCATCGCCGTCCTGGGTGCCTCGGCAGGAGACACAACGGACAGTCCCGGCCTGCGCCTGAACGGCTACCGGCAGGCATTGGATGCTGCGGGAGTGGACTTCGATCCCGCGCTGGTGGTGCAGTGCGACTGGCGGCGCGACGGCGGTGCCTCCGCAGTGGGCGGCCTGCTCGGCAGCGGCGTCCGGTTCGACGCCGTTTTTGGCCTGAATGACGCCATCGCGCTGGGCGCCCTGCACGAGCTCCTGATCCGCGGCATCAGCGTGCCGGAAGACGTCGCAGTGGCAGGCTTCGACGACATCGATGAGGCCCGTTTCGCGTCGCCGTCCCTCACGACGGTGTCGCCCGGCATGGCGGAAATCGCCGAGCGTTCCGTCGCACTGCTCGTCGACAGGATCGAGGGCGTGGAGCCTGCCGCGGAGGGCCTCCGGGTCGAGGCCGGTTTCGAGCTGAAGATCCGGGACTCGGCCCCCTAGGTCGGAGCTGAGCCGGAACCCGGCACGTAACGTACGGCTAATTAGGGCACGTTTGAGTTGCTTAATTCTCGACCTTGGGTGATCCTCGTATGAGGCAAGCCTAACCTTGGCTCCGATAATTGAGGCTCTACGTTAATGACAGCAAACTACTTGATCGGCCTGCGCGAAGGCCTTGAGGCGACTCTCATCGTCGTGCTCCTGATGGCATATCTCCTCAAGACCGGGCGGCAGCACCTGCTGCCCAGGCTTTGGGCCGGCGTCGCAGTGGCCGTCTCCGTGTCGGCGGGGTTCGGTGCGCTGCTTACCTTCGGTCCGCGCGGGCTCACGTTCGAGGCGCAGGAAGCCATCGGCGGCGGCCTTTCCGTGGTGGCCGTGGGACTGGTGACCTGGATGGTCTTCTGGATGGCCCGTACCGCCCGTTCCCTCGGCACCGAACTCCGCTCGCAAGTGGACAGGGCGGCAGATGGCGCCGGCTGGGGGCTGGCCGTCGTCGCCGCGTTGGCTGTTGGCCGGGAAGGCCTTGAAACTGCGCTCTTCCTGTGGGCGGCGGCCCAGGCCACCGGAGAGTCGGCAACGCCGCTCTTCGGCGCACTGCTGGGGCTGGCCACTGCCGTCCTGCTCGGATTCCTGCTCCACCGCGGAGTCCTCAGGATCAACCTCGGAGCGTTCTTCACCTGGAGCGGCGCCGCGCTTGTCGTCATCGCCGGGGGCGTGCTTGCCTACGCCGTCCATGACTTCCAGGAGGCCGGGATCCTCCCTGGACTCCACAGCCTGGCCTTCGACGTTTCGGCGGCCGTCCCGCCGTCGTCCTGGTACGGGACCGTCCTCAAAGGCACCCTGAACTTCTCACCTGCCACCACCTGGCTGGAAGCGGCAGCATGGCTGCTGTATGTCCCGGCCGTGCTGTTCTTCTACCTTCGTTCCAACCGCCGCGGCCGCGCATCATCGCAGCCGGACACAGCCGCCCGGGCTGCCGTAACGGCTTTCTGACCCCCACCCCTCGCATCCCCCAAAGGAACACCTCCATGCCCAGCCCCAGCCTGCCCGAATTTGACCGCTCAGCGGCCGCCCGCACGCCCGGCCGCCGGCACAGCGCGGCCGCCCGCCTGGCAGCGGCAGCCGCCGTCGCAGTCCTTCCGCTGACAATGGCCGCCTGCACGGACAACGCAGCGCCGGCCTCCACGGCCGGGGCTGCGGGCCCCATCCAGGTCACCAGCACCGGCGATGCCTGCAAGATGTCCACGGCGTCCGCGAAAAGCGGCAACCTCACTTTCGCGGTCCAGAACGACGGCGAGCAGGTCACCGAGTTCTACCTGCTGGCGGAAGACGGGTTGCGCATCCTGGGCGAGGTGGAAAACATCGGGCCGGGACTGACCCGGAACCTGGTGGTCACGGTCCCTGCCGGGAAGTACACCACTGCCTGCAAGCCCGGAATGGAGGGTGACGGCATCCGGGCCGGCTTCGAGGTGACGGAATCAGGCAGCCAGCCCGCGGTGGACAGCGACCTCAAGGCGCTGAGCGACCATGGGACGGCCCAGTACGTGGCCTACGTCAAGGACCAGACCGAACAGCTCCTGGCCGGGACCAAGAAGTTCGCCGAGGCGTACGCGTCCGGCGACGCGGCCACGGCAAAGAATCTCTATGCCGCAACGCGCATGCACTGGGAACGCATCGAGCCGGTAGCCGAGTCTTTCGGCGACCTCGATCCCAAGCTGGACGCCCGCGAAGCGGACCTGGCCGAAGGCGAGGAATGGACCGGCTGGCACCGCGCGGAAAAGGACCTGTTTCCGCCGGCCGGCTTCCAGCCGCTGGCCGCACCGGAGCGCGAAAAGCTCGCGGCGCAGCTGGTGGCGGACACGGAGGAACTGGCCCAGCGCACGCGGACCGTGGAGCTCACCGCGGACAAGCTGGGCAACGGAGCCAAGGAACTGCTGGACGAGGTAGCCACGGGCAAGGTCACGGGTGAAGAGGAAATCTGGTCCCACACCGATCTCTGGGACTTCCAGGCCAACGTGGACGGCGCGCGGATTGCCTTCGAAAACCTCAAGCCGGTGCTGGCACAGAAGGACCCGGAGCTTTCCAAGAGCCTCGACACCAAGTTCGCCGCCCTGCAGGCCGAACTGAAGACCCACGCCAAGGGCGACGGTTTTGCCTATTACAACGAACTGAGCCCCGAGCAGGTCCAGCGCCTCGCCGCCCTGGTGGACTCCCTGGGTGAGCCGCTGTCCAACCTCACCGCGGCAGTCGTACTGTGAGCGGCTGCCCCTTCGGCGGCGGCCAGGACGGGGTGGGGGACGCCTCCCAGGCCCCGGCCTCAGCTGACAGCGCCCCCAACGGTGCCGCGGACGCCAAAGCCGCCGCCGCCCGCGGCGTCTCTCGACGGGGCCTGCTTTCCTTCGCCGGGGTCGGTGGCGCCGGGGCGCTTGCCGGAATTGCCGCCGGGCTGTGGGGCCGCGACGCCGTCTTCGCGGCAGAGCCGGCCGTGGAACCGGCTGATGACACCGTCCCGTTCCACGGGGAGCGCCAGGCCGGAATTACGACGGCGGCGCAGGACCGGCTGCACATGGCGGCCTTCGATGTCCTCACCGAGGACCGCGACGAGCTGATCCGGCTGCTCACGGACTGGACGGCCGCCTCGGAGGCCATGACGCAAGGCCGCGAAACCGGCGAAACCGGCGCGGCCGGCGGCTCCTATGACGCCCCGCCGCAGGACACCGGCGAGGCCTTGGGACTCAGCGCCGGCAAGCTCACCGTGACCTTCGGCTTTGGTGCCAGCCTGTTCGAAAAGGACGGAAAGGTGCGGTTCGGGCTCGAGGGCAGGCGCCCTGATGCCCTCATCGACCTGCCGCATTTCCCGGGCGATGACCTGCAGGCGGGACGCAGCGGCGGGGACATCATCGTGCAGGCCTGCGCTGACGATCCCCAGGTGGCCGTCCACGCCGTCCGCAACCTGGCCCGGCTGGGGTTCGGCAAGGTCCGCGTCCGCTGGTCCCAGCTGGGCTTCGGGCGCACGGCCTCCACGTCCCGCGCACAGCAGACGCCCCGCAACCTGTTCGGTTTCAAGGACGGCACCAACAACCTCAAGGTCGAAGACACGGAGCTGCTGGAGAACCACGTCTGGGCCGGGGCAGGCACCCGGCCCGGAGAAGCCTGGATGGAGGGCGGAAGCTACCTTGTGGCCCGCCGCATCCGCATGCACATCGAGATCTGGGACCGGACGTCCCTGGGCGAGCAGGAAGCCCTGATCGGACGGACCAAGGCCGAGGGCGCCCCGCTGTCCGGCGGCAAGGAATTCACCGCCCCTGATTTCACCATCAAGGGCAAGGACGGCAAGCCCCTGATGGGCATGGACTCACATGTCCGGCTGGCCCATGCCGACCAGAACGGCGGCGTCCGGATGCTGCGCCGCGGGTACAACTACACGGACGGATCCGACGGGCTTGGGCACCTCGACGCCGGGCTGTTCTTCATCGCCTTCGTCAAGGACCCGCGCACGCACTATGTGCCCATGCAGATGGCGATGGCCAAGCAGGACACCCTGGCCGTGGAGTACCTCAAGCACACCGGCTCCGCCCTGGCCGCGGTGCCGCCGGGCACGAGGCCCGGCGGCTTCATCGGAGAAGGCCTCTTCAGCTGACGCTGGCGGCGCCTGCAGCTGAAGCGGAGCGCTCCTCCCCGGCGAGGTAGGCGAACAGCTGACGCAGCCCGAAGCGCCAGGGCGGAAGCTCTTCGGCGGCACCCACCGTGTTGACCAGGGCGCCGAGGTGGCGGCTGCGGATGGTGACCACGTCCCCCATCTTGTGGGTGAAGCCCTGCCCGGGTTCGTCCCGGTCCTGCGTGGGCGCGAACAGTGTGCCCGTGAAGAGCGCGAAGCCGTCCGGGTACTGGTGGTGGCTGCCGAAAGTCGCGGCCACCAGCTCCTCGAACGGCCGGCTGATCCGGGCCACCGTGTTCCGGCCTTCGAGCCGGTACCCGTCCGCGCCCTCCACCCGGAGCAGGATCTCTTCCTGCCGCAGGGTCTCGAGGGTGAACCCACCGTCGAACAGCCGGATCAGCGGCCCCAGGGCGCTGGAGGCGTTGTTGTCCTTGGCCTTGCCCAGCAGCAGGGCACTCCGTCCTTCAACGTCGCGGAGGTTCACGTCATTGCCGAGCGTCGCACCCACCACCTTGCCCCCGGACGTGGCGATCAGGACCAGCTCCGGCTCCGGATTGTTCCAGGAGGAGAACGCAGGAATTCCGACGCCGGCACCCAGTCCGACGGATGACAGCACGGGCGCCTTGGTGAAGACCTCGGGGTCGGGGCCGATGCCCACCTCGAGGTACTGCGACCACAGCCCTTCGGCCATCAGCACGCGCTTGGCTTCGGCGGCCTCGGGGGAGCCCGGCCGTACCTCGCCGATACTGCCGCCCAGCGCCTTGCCCACGAGGTCACGCACTTCGGTAGCCCGGCCAGCATCCCCGCCGCAGCGCTCCTCGATGACCCGCTCGATCATGCTGTCCACGAACGTCACCCCGCAGGCTTTGATGACCTGCAGATCAACGGGGGCCAGCAGGTGCGGACGCGTGATGTCCTGCCTCAGGGACGCACTGACGACGTCCGCCGTCTTCCACCGCGGCGTACTCATGGCGGCACGCACGTCCGCCGCCGGATCCGCTCGTTCCAGCAGCTCCGACACTGTGCCGGCGAGGTGCTGCAGGTCGAACACATCCCCGCCCTGAACCGCCACAACCCGGGGGCCGGAGGTTTCCACGTCCCACAGGCGGCCGATGAGGAGCGCATCCTCCGCATCCTCCGGAAGGACTGCCGCGACCGGAGCCGGCAGCGCCGTCACGGCTGGCCGTCCGGCTGTGCGGACGGCCGCTGCCAAACGCCGTCGACCCTTTGCGGGACGTTCCACGGGTTCGCATCCTGCAGCGGCTCCGGCAGCCGCGGCTCCGGAAAGGACTGGAAGGCCACCGGCCGGAGGAAACGCCGGATGGCGGCCGTCCCCACGGAGGTGGTGCCCGACGTCGTGGCCGGGTACGGCCCGCCGTGGTGCTGGGCGTAACTGACGGTCACCCCCGTTGGCCAGCCGTTCCAGAGCAGGCGTCCGCTGATGTCCGCGAGCCTGCCGGCAAGTTCGGCGACGTCGTCGTCCGGTTCCGCCTGCAGGGTGGTTGTCAGCTGGCCTTCCAGGAGGCCGGCAAGGGCGGCGAGCTCGGAGTCGTCGTTGTATTCGACCACCAGGCTGGCCGGTCCGAACATCTCCTGGCGGAGGATGCCGGGATCCCGGCGGACAGCATCGGCCGTGGTCATCAGGACGGTGGGCGCCGGCGACTCGGCGAAATCGCCGTCCACCAGCACCTGCACGCCCGCCGTGTCCCGCAGCCCGGCAACTGCCTGCCGGAACCCTTCGTGCAGCCGTTGGCTGAGCAGCGGCGCCGGCGCGAAGTCCGCGAGGGCTTTCCGGAGGCTGTCCCGGACCTTCTCAGTTTCCCCGGCCGGGAGGAAGAGCACACCCGGCTTGGTGCAGAACTGACCCATTCCCAGGGTGAAGGAGCCGGCAAAGCCGCCGAGGATCTCCTCGCGGCGCGCGGACCAGGCGTTGCCGGTAACGAAAACGGCATTGATGCCGCCCAGTTCGCCAAAGAACGGGATCGGTTCGGGCCGCGCAGCTGCACGGTCGAACAAAGCCCGGCCGCCCGCCGTCGAACCCGTGAACCCGATGGCCTTCACCAGCGGGTGGTCAACCAGCGCCTCCGCAGCCTGGCGGCCGGTGACCAGGGAGAAGAGGCCCGACGGCGCCCCGGCAGCCTCGAGTGCGGTGGTCACCGTTTCGGCCGTGCGGACCGCAAGTTCCCGGTGTCCGTCGTGTGCCTTGTGGACGACGGCGCAGCCGGCCGCCAGGGCCGACGCGGAGTCACCGCCCATCACACTGAAGGCGAACGGGAAGTTGGACGCCCCAAAGACGCCGACCACGCCGAGCGGCACGTTGTAGCGGCGAAGGTCGGGCCGCGGCCCCATGCCCCAGGCGGCATCCTCATGGTCGATCGTCGCGTCGAAGTGCTCGCCGCGGCGGATCTCGTCGGCGAAGAGCCGGAGCTGGAAGACGGTGCGCTTCAGCTCGCCCTGGAGTCGTGGTTCGGCGAGGTGGGTTTCCGCGGCCGCGATTCCGATGAGGGTCACAGTGTCGCCTTCCAGGCCGGCGGCCACCGCTTCGAGCCAGGCTGCCCGTGTTCCGGGACCTGCCAGGCGGGCTTTTTCGAAGGCAGCGTGGGCGGCCTCGACTGATGCGTTCAGCTGGCCGGCGGTGGTGTTCATCGGCCGGCTCCGGCAGGTGCAAGGCTCGCGCCGGTGACGGCGGCGCGGTTGCCCACTTCAAGCCACCCTGCGCCGGAGGGGAATTCCCAGCGCGTCCGTGAGGCGCTGAGCATCTCGGCGCCGGTGCCCGGGCGTTCCGGGGCGGCATAGCGTCCGCCAACGATCCGCACCGGTTCGGCAAAGTGTTCGTGTAGGTGGTCCACGTATTCGATCATGCGGCCGTCCTGGCTGCCGGTGATGGCGGCGTAGTCGAAGAAGGAGAAGTGCTGGACCAGCTCGCACAGGCCAACGCCTCCGGCATGCGGGCAGACCGGGACGCCGAACTTGGCGGCCAGCAGCAGGTTGGCGATGTTCTCGTTGACGCCGCCCACCCGGGTGGAATCCAGCTGCAGGACGTCGATGGCCCCTGCCTGAAGCAGCTGCTTGAACACAATACGGCTGGCTACCGCCTCGCCCGTGGCGACGCGGACCGGGGCTACTCCCTTCCGGATGTCCGCATGGCCCAGGATGTCATCGGTGCTGGTGGGCTCTTCGATCCAGTAGGGATTGAACTCGGCCAGCTGGTTGACCCATTCAATCGCCTCGGACACTTCCCAGCGCTGGTTGGCGTCGATGGCGATGGGCAGGTTGCCCACGGCCTGCCGGGCGAGGGCCATGCGGCGGCGATCGTCGGCGAGGTCGCCGCCGACCTTGAGCTTGATCATGGAGAAGCCCGCTGCGGCGGCCTCCTTGCTGAGCCGGACCAGCTTCTCGTCGCTGTAGCCCAGCCAGCCCGGCGACGTGGTGTAGGCGGGGTAGCCGTCCGCCCTGAGGCTTGCGATGCGGGCCGCCTTGCCGTCCTGGCCTGCGCGCAGGATGTCCAGGGCTTGCTGCGGATTCAGGGCGTCACGGATGTGGGTGAAGTCGACGACGTCAACGATCTCTTCCGGGGACATTTCGCTCAGGAGCAGCCAGAGCGGCTTGTTTTCGCGGCGGGCGCGGATGTCCCAGAGCGCGCTGACCAGCGCGCCGGCCGCCATCTGGGTGACACCTTTCTCCGGGCCGAGCCAGCGGAGCTGCGAGTCGTGGATGAGGCGCTTGGAGGCGCTCCCGAGGTCGTAGATCAGTTCCTCGATGTCCCGGCCCCGCAGCAGCTCCGCGTAGGAGTTGATGGCCGCCGTGAGGATTTCGCTGCCGCGGCCGCAGCTGAACACAAAGCCGTGGCCTTCATCGCCCGCATCGGTGCGGATGACGACGTAGGCGGCTGAGTAGTCGGGGTCAACATTGACTGCGTCGGACCCATCGAGTTCCAGGGACGTGGGAAACCGGACGTCCTGCGTGGTGATGGATGTGATGGAAGGCATGGATCTCTTCTCTCGGGCGATCTGAAAGGTGTAGTGATTTCCTATATGAATTTCCACAATCATATAGGAACTGTGATCCAGATCAAGTAGCGATGGCAAAAAAGAACCCCGGCCGAGGGGCCGGGGCGCTGGACTTAATCCACGATGTGCCGCCTGGGCGGGCCGCCGTCCTCCAGCGGCGCGAGGTCTGCATGGCCTTCGAAGGCCTGGGCGAAGCGGGCAAACGAGTTCCGGATGTGCTCCGCCATGGCCGCTTCGGCCCGTTCGGGCTGGCATGCCCTGATGGCCTCGCGGACGGCCGAGTGTTCGGCGACGGTGATGGCGCCGTCGACATCGGCCGGGTAGAGGCGGAAGGTGTGCAGGTGGCAGTGCGTCTGCGCGAAGGCGTGGCGGACCACGGTGTTGCCGGCGGCGGCCAGGATCGTGTCGTGGAAGCGGGTGTCGTGGGCCACCAAGTCCTGCCGCAGGTCTCCCGAGGACGTCATGGCACCGCGGAACGCCGTAATTTCCTTCTCGAGTGCGGCGGAGGGATTGGCCAGCCGGTCAACGGCCGCCGAACGCGCCGCCCAGGGCTCCACCAGCAGGCGGAACTCGAAGAGGGAGCGCAGTTCGGCCAGGTCCAGCAGGGGCGTGGTGCTGTAGCCCCGGCCGGGGTTGTAGACCACCAGGTTGTCGCCCTCGAGCCGCTGCAGCACTTCGCGCACCGGCGTCTGCGATACGCCCAGGCTCCGCGATACGGCGTCGATGTTGATCCGCGTGCCGGGTGCGATTTCGCCTTCGAGGATGGAGGCGCGCATGGACGAATACACATCGCTGACGGCTGCTTTGCCGCGGGAGATATCGGAAGACTGACGTGGGGGCACGCGCTGACCTCTTAGTGCTGGTTGGGTGTGTTGTTCGGGTGGGAGTCGCTGGGGGAATCATATTCCACCGGGCCATTCGCCGGGCATGGGGGTGCCGCTGCGCACGTTTTTTGAGGGGGACTTGATCCGGATCACATTTTCTATATGATTAACCAGATTCCTATATGATTTGGCATCGATATCTTCGGTGTCTTCCCCCGGCGCCACAGGCGCCCGAAGCCATGTTCACGTCGAAGGAGACCACATGACTGCGCTCGGAAGTAAAGTTGCCAGTACGTCATCCCCAAAAAATCCCCGCCTCATGACCCGGAAGCGCTGGGTCATTATCTGGCTTGCCTTCATCGGGCTGAGCATCAACTACCTGGACCGCTCCAGCCTCAGTGTTGCGTTGCCCTTCATGGGCAAGGACTTCGAACTGACCGCCACCCAGCAGGGCCTGATCTTTGCCGCCTTCTTCTGGGCCTACGACTTCTGCCAGCTGGCTGCCGGTTGGTACGTGGATAAGGTCGGACCGCGCAAGTCCTTCTCCTTGGCGGCGCTCTGGTGGTCCGTGTTCACCATGGTGACCGCCGCGGCGACGAGCTTCTGGTCCCTCTTCGCGGCCCGCTTCCTCCTGGGCGTCGGCGAAAGCCCCGCGCCCAGCACGGCAGCCAAGGTGGTGGCCACCTGGTTCCCCGTCCGTGAACGGGCTTTTGCCACAAGCATCTGGGATTCGGGTTCCCGGGTGGGGGCCGTCATTGCGCTTCCCATCGTTACCCTGATCGTGGCGCTGACGTCTTGGCACGCGGTATTCATCATCATCGGCATCGCCGGCGTGATCTGGGCGGCCGTCTGGTGGAAGGTGTACCGCAGCCCCCAGGAGCACCCCGGTGCCAACGCCGCCGAAGTGGCGTACATCGAAGAAGGGGGCGCCCGCGGCGAAGGCAGCGACGACGCCAACGCCGCCAAGCTGCCGTGGCGCTCGCTCTTCAAGTACCGCACCATCCTCAGCATGATGTTCGGCTTCTTCTGCTTGAACAGCGCCATCTACTTCTTCATCACCTTCTTCCCGAGCTACCTCGTGAAGGAACGCGGATTCGACTTGCTCAAGCTTGGCTTCTTCGGTGCCATCCCCGGCATCTGCGCGGTGCTGTGCGGCTGGCTGGGCGGATACCTGGCGGACCGCGCGGTCCGGGCCGGGGCATCCGTTACTAAGGTCCGCAAGACCGCTATCGCTGGCGGCCTCGCAGGTGGCTCGGTCATCATGTTTGCCGCCCTCGTGCCGGAAGCCTGGATGGCCCTGGCGCTGCTTTCCGTTGCCTACTCAAGCCTTACCGTCGCAGCGACCGGCATCTGGTCGCTACCCGCGGACGTTGCCCCGAGTTCCAAGCACGTCGGATCCATCGGCGGACTTCAGAACTTCGCCTCCAACCTGGCCGGAATCTTCACCCCGATCCTCATCGGCGTGCTGGTGGACCAGACGGGTTCCTTCGTGGCCCCGCTGGCGGTCATCGGAGCCATCTCGCTCGTGGGTGCCGCCAACTACCTCTTTGTCATGGGCAAGATTGAACCCCTGAAGGTCAAAGAGCCCGTAGCGGTCGCATAACCGCAGAAAGGGCGGCGGCAACCCGGACAGGTTGCCGCCGCCTGACGCGTCCGCTGCTGAGGCGGAACGAGGGCAAGCAGGACGTCCGCGGCCGGTCACGGTGCTGTGTTGGCGAGCTCAGCCTCCAGCCGTTCCACGTCGGCCCGGTGGCAAAGTTCGGTGGCAGGGGTCATGACGGTGGCACTGCCGGCGGCCACGGCGGCCCGGAACGCCGCGTCCAGCGGTTGCCCCTGCGCTAGCCGGAGTACGAAAGCACCCAGGAAACTGTCGCCGGCCCCCACCGTGCTGACCACCGGCACCTTCGGCACCGTTAGCCGGATGAGGCCGGACTTCGACGCGAGCAGGGCACCGGACTCGCCGAGTGTCAGGGCGACGTGTTCCGCCGCCCCGTCAGCCACCAGGGCGGATGCGGCGTCCACCTGGCTCTGCTCACTGTCGAGGGCGGCACCGAAATGCGTCCCCAGCTCGCGGAGGCTCGGTTTAACCAGGAACACTCCCGCAGCCAGCGCCTCGGTGAGTGCCGGCCCGGAGGCGTCGACGACGCAGTGGGCACCGGCCTGACGTGCCAGGCGGGCAACCCGCGCATAGAAGTCGTCCGGGACTCCCGGCGGAAGGCTGCCGCTGGCCACCACGTAGCCGCCCATCGGCATGGAAGCGGCCACAAGGTCCAGGCAGGCCTGCCACTCCGGTTCCCTGAGCTCCGGGCCTTGAAGCACGAACCGAAACTGTTTCCCGGTGGACGTCTCATCCACGGTGAAGTCCTGGCGGGTGCTCCCTTGGATGGGGACCGCCAGCGTCGGGATGCGCTCCGCTTCGATCAGCCGGCGGTAGGCTTCCCCCGTGGGTCCGCCTGCGGTGTACACCGCCAGGGTTTGTCCGCCCAGGCGCTGGATTACCCTCGCCACGTTGATGCCGCCGCCGCCCGGGTCGAGGCGGCTCGCGCCGCACCTGAGCTTATGGCCGCTGCTGACCTGCTCGGTTGAGGTGCTGATGTCCAATGCCGGGTTCACCGTCAGGGTGAGAATCGGCTTACTGCCCAACTGCTGCGAGGCGTCCATGGCCCCAGCATAGGAGACGCCGGGACCTGAAGGGCTGACGGCAACCCGTCCCAACTGCCACACTGTTGCTGATGCAGGCATTCTTCGACGGACTCCTCAACGCCAGCCCGGTACTGGTGGCCTGTGTTGTGTTCGCGTTCGTTTTCGCCGAGGACGCCCTCTTTATCGGCTTTGTCATTCCCGGCGAAACCGCGGCGGTGGTGGGAGGTGTAATCGCCGGCAAGGGCAGCATCCCGCTCGCGGCGATGATTGCCGTAGTGGTCTCCGCCGCGATCCTGGGCGACACGGCGGGGTACGAAATCGGCAAGCACCTGGGCCCCCGGCTGATGTCGCTCAAGACCTTCGACCGGAAGCGCCACCAGCTGGAGAAAGCCCAGGAGTTCCTGAAGCGGCGGGGCGGTCCGGCCATCTTCCTTGGCCGCTTCACCGCCTTCTTCCGCGCCGTGATGCCGGCACTGGCCGGCTTGAGCGGCATGCCCTACCGGCGCTTCGCGCTGTGGAACATCACCGGCGGCGTGCTGTGGGGGAGTCTGTTCGTGACACTCGGATACCTTGCCGGGAACCTGTACGACGAAGTGGCACGCACTGCCGGAAGTGCCGCTGCCATCGTTGTTGCCGCAGTGGCAGTCGGCGTGCTGGTCACATGGCGGATCCGCCGGCATCGGCAGTCGACGGCTGCAGACAGCAGCGCGCATCCACAACGGTGACCCCCAAGGCGGCAACTCCTTACCAAGGTTGACTGGGCAGCGGAGGCGCGGGTGGTCCTAGGCCGCGATGAATAGGGCCCAGTCGGGGAAGGGGTCGGCGGGTAATGGTGGCCCGGTCTCTCCGGGACCGGGGGCGCCGGGGTTGCCCTCGGCGCCGGCGGGTAGGTCCGGCCAGTGGGGTGGTTCCCAGTCCGGTACCCACTCCGGGTCGTCGTCCTCCACCGCGGGGTCTTCGCCTGCGGGGTTGCCCTCCGCTCCGGCGGGTAGGTCGGGCCAGTGTGGTGGTTCCCAGTCCTGTTGTTCGCTGGGGTAGGAGCGTCCTGCGGGTGAGATCCAGCCCGGTGGCTGGTCCCGGGTGGCCCCGACCGGCGTCCATGCTGTGGTGTGTTTGAGCCGGTGGTGCTTCGGGCATGGCTGGCCCAGGTTGGTGATACCGGTGCCGCCACCTGCGGACCAGGCCAGCAGGTGGTCCGCTTCGTTATCCAGGGAGTGGTTGTTGCAGCCGGGAAACGGGCACCGGCCGTCCCGAAGCCGCAGCCATTGGCGCATCGCTTTCGGAACCGGGTATCTGCTGCGTCCGATCTCCAGCGGCGCCCCGCTGCGCGGGTCGGTCAGCACACGCAGGAACGATCCGGCGCCCTCGCCGAGAAGCCGTCGGGCCATGGACGGCGGAACAGGACCATACCCGTCCAGGGTGGCCGGTTCCGTCCCCGCGCCCAGCAGCGACACCACCGGGACGGTCACCAACACCTGCGCCTTCGGCGACGGAACACCCTCGGCAACGCCGGCGATGAGCCAGTCAGCGGCGACGTCCGCACGGAGCTGGGTCAGGGTCCGGGATTCGGCCGGGCCCTGCAGGGCACGCGCCGCGTCCGTGGCACGGGCCCACACCCCCGCTGCCACGTCCGCACTCACATAGGCCGAGAGCCAGGCCATCCCGTCCCGGTCCGGGGCATAGTCCAGCCGGCGGTCCTCCACGGCCTTGCGGTGGCGTGCTTCGAGGCTGACCGGATGGTGCCGCTCACGCCAGCTGCGCGCCTTGGCCCGGAACCTGCCCGGCACCAGCTGCCCGGCCGGGCAGCCCCGCGCAGCAAAGGGAGCCCCGGGGTCCAGGAAATGAGCCTCCAGGGCAGCAGCCGCGACCGGGTCCAGACCGGATGTTTCATCACACATGATGCGCGCGTGCTGCCACGAAATGCCCCCAGCCCGCAGCGCGGACAGCGTCAGCGGCAACCCGGTACTCAGAAGGGCTGACTCCGCCAGGAACGCCGCTGCCGACCGTTCACCCACCGTCAGGACACAGGCCACCTCCGCCGTGACCGCCATCTCCTGCGCGGTGCGCTCCCGCGGGGAAACGGCCGGGGCCGCCAAGGCCGCGGCAGCGCGGACGTACCCGGCGGCGAAGTGCACCTTCACCGCGGCCAGCATGGCCTCCAGGCCACCCACCCCCGCCAGGCCGTCCAGGCACGCGTCCGCCTCGTCCCGCAAAGGATCAGCACCAGACGAGGCCAGGTTCCCGGCGCCGTTCCCGGCCCCGCGGCCGGCACACGCAGCCAACGCAGCAAGGGAGGCCCCCATGGCCTCCAACGTCTCCGCAACCGCCTTGCCGTCCATACCCACAGCATGACAGCAGGGTCTGACAAAAACCCGGCATCAGGGTTGCCCTGGCACACACCGCCGGAAGCGCCGCCACCTCGCCGCGTGCCAACCTGACATCCGTGGCCCGGCCGCTGCAGGAAATGGGCGCACGGCGCTCCAGTTCTGCGGCTGGCGGACTGGCGGACAAGGAAGTACTGGAAACCCATGTTGAACTGGCCACCCGGCCGCCGGTCAGGGGCTCCACTGCAGCCCCCGCCACCTGATTTCTTCCGCAGCGTGCCGAACATTACACCACTTCGACTTAGTTCGTTGTGGTGTATCGGGAATAAGGGTGCGATGGTGTAGGTTGCATTCCCGTCAGGGCAAGAACATCAGAAAAGAGAAACACCCAAAGTGGCAACCGATTACGACGAAGTACGATCCGACGTCAAGGAATCCCAGGAGAACTCCCTGGAGGCGCTCCAGTCCGCCAACGCCCCCGACGCGCGAAGCGTTGTCCGGGAACTGGATGAGACCGACGCCCTCGATGACGGCATGGTCCCCGGCGGCGAGTTCGTCGCCGAGGAACTGGTAGTCCAGGTCATCCCGCAGGCACAGGATGAATTCACCTGCTATTCCTGTTTCCTGGTCCGGCACCGGTCCCAGATCGCCCGCGAAAAGAACGGCCACGCCTATTGCGTTGAATGTGAAGGCTAAGGGCCGCCGCGCCGTCTCCCGCCGCCCCTGAACCGGGAGACGGGCCCCGGAAATCTCGCGGAAACGTGACCGGCCTACTGTGGTTACACAAGCAGTACGTTGAAGGGATTTTCGATGCATCTGATGCCCCGTGAGCAGGAAAAGCTCATGATCGTGGTCGCCGCAGACCTTGCCCGGCGCCGACAGGCCCGCGGCCTGAAGCTGAACTTCCCTGAATCCGTGGCAATCATCAGCTACGAACTGATCGAGGGCGCCCGGGATGGGCGGACCGTCGCCGACCTCATGAGCTACGGCACCACGCTGTTGACGCGGGACGACGTCATGGAGGGCGTGCCGGAAATGATCCACGACGTCCAGATCGAAGCCACGTTCCCGGACGGCACCAAGCTCGTCACTGTCCACGATCCGATCCGATAGGGCCGGCCATGATTCCAGGCGAGTATGTTCTTGGTTCCACGCCCGTGGTGGTCAACGCCGGACGCGACGCGATCGACGTCGTCGTTGTTAACACCGGTGACCGGCCCGTCCAGGTGGGTTCGCACTACCACTTTGCTGAAGCGAACGCCGCCCTTGAGTTTGACCGCACTGCTGCCCACGGCCGCCGGCTGGACATTCCGGCGGGCACCGCGGCCCGGTTTGAGCCGGGGGACAGCAAGACGGTCCGGCTTATCGAGCTGTCGGGCAGCCGCGAGGTGTACGGCCTCAGCAACGCCGTCAACGGCACGCTCGATGCCGGCAATGCCCGGCAAGAAGCGAAGACGGAGGCCAAATGAGCTTCGAACTGACCCGCAGGCAGTACGCGGACCTCTACGGCCCTACGACGGGCGACTCCATCCGCCTCGCGGACACCGAGCTGTTCCTTGAGATAGAAAAGGACCTCACGGTCTATGGCGAGGAAGTGGTGTTCGGCGGCGGCAAGGTAATCCGCGACGGCATGGGCCAGAACGGCCAGGTGACGCGGGATGAAGATGTGCCGGACACCGTCATCACCAACGCCGTCATCCTCGACTACACCGGCATCTACAAGGCGGACGTCGCGATCAGGGACGGCCACATCATCAAGATCGGTAAGGCCGGCAACCCGCAGATCACCGACGGCGTGGACATCGTGATAGGCGCCAGTACCGAAATCATCGCCGGGGAACGGAAGATCCTCACCGCCGGCGGCGTGGACACGCACATCCACTTCATCTCCCCGGACCAGGTGCCCACCGCGCTCACCAGCGGCGTGACCACCATGGTGGGTGGCGGAACAGGGCCGGCCGAAGGCACCAAGGCCACCACCGTCACGCCCGGCAAATGGCACATCCAGCGGATGCTGCAGGCCACCGAGGGAATGCCCATCAACATCGGGCTGTTCGGCAAGGGCCACGCCTCCGCCGTCGAACCGCTGGCCGAGCAGATCCGGGCAGGCGCCATCGGGCTCAAGGTCCATGAGGACTGGGGTTCCACCACGTCCTCGATCGACAACTCCCTGAAGGTGGCGGACGAATACGACGTCCAGGTAGCCATCCACACCGACACCCTCAACGAGTGCGGTTTCGTGGAGGACACTATCCGTGCCATTGGCGGCCGGGTGATCCACACCTTCCACACCGAGGGTGCCGGCGGCGGCCACGCCCCGGACATCATCAAGATCGCGGGGCTGCCCAACGTGCTGCCCGCGTCCACCAACCCCACGCTTCCGTACACACGCAACACCATCGAAGAGCACCTGGACATGCTCATGGTGTGCCACCACCTCAACCCGGACATCCCGGAAGACGTGGCGTTCGCCGATTCCCGAATCCGCGCAGAGACCATTGCTGCCGAGGACGTCCTGCAGGACCTGGGCATCTTTGCCATCACGTCCTCGGACTCCCAGGCCATGGGCCGGGTGGGTGAGGTGATCACCCGCACCTGGCAGGTGGCGGACAAGATGAAGAAGCAGCGCGGCGTGCTGAAGGACCCGGCCGGCGGTGCCCATGGTTCCGAAGACAGCGACAACTTCCGGCTCAAGCGCTACGTGGCGAAGTACACAATCAACGCCGCCATCGCGCAGGGCATGGCCGACTCCATCGGCTCGGTGGAGGAAGGCAAGTTCGCTGACCTGGTGCTTTGGGACCCCGCGTTCTTCGGAGTGAAGCCGGAGCTGGTGCTCAAGGGCGGCCAGATCGCCTACGCCCTCATGGGCGACGCCAATGCCTCGATCCCCACGCCGCAGCCGCGCACCATGCGCCCCATGTTCGCGGCGTTCGGCAAGGCGGTGCAGCAGTCCTCCATAACCTTCCTTTCGCAGGCCGCGATCGACGCCGGGGTCCCGGAAGAGCTGGGCCTGCAGAAGGTCATCCGGGCCGTGTCCGGGATCCGCTCGCTGTCCAAGGCCGACCTCAAGTACAACGACGCCACGCCGGACATCCAGGTGGACCCGGAAACATACAAGGTGACGGTGGACGGCGACGACGTCACGTGTGAACCGGCCGACGTCCTGCCCATGGCCCAGCGCTACTTCCTCTTCTAGAATCCCGACCCCGGAGCCCCACGTGATCATCGAGAAAATCCTCGGCAACCTGCACGAGCTCCCTGCCTCCGAGGCCGGAGCGTTCGCCGGGCTGCACCAGGAAAAAGTGGTGCTGCCCAGCGCCCAGCTGGTGAAGCGGATCCAGCGTGTCACCACGGACCACGGGAAGGAAGTCGGCATCCGGCTGCCCGCCGGTTCCGGGGACCTGCGCGACGGCGACATCCTGCATGTGGCCGAAACCAACATGATCGTGATTTCCGTGCTGCCCACCGACGTCCTGGTGGTGGCGCCCCGGAGCATCCACGAAATGGGCGTGGTGGCGCACTCGCTCGGCAACCGGCACCTGCAGGCACAGTTCTTCGATGCCGGCTCCGAGTATGCGGCCGACGTGATGGTGTGCCAGTACGACCACACTGTGGAGGACTACCTCAAACATGTCGGGGTGCCCTACGAACGCCAGGAACGCGTCATGCCGGTCCCCTTCCGCCATGCCGAACACTCGCACTGACGCCGTGGCCGCGGCAGGTAGCTACCAGCTCGCGCTGCAGCAGCTGACCGACTCCGCCCTGCCCACCGGGGCGTTTGCGCACTCGCTCGGCTTTGAGACCTACATTGAGCGCGGCCTGGTTCATGATGAGGCGTCCTTCGGCGTGTGGCTGTCCGCGTTTGTGGGGCAGCAGCTGAGCTACTCCGACGGGCTGGCCATCAGGTTCCTTTATGAAGGCGTTTCCTTTGCGGAACTGGACGCACTGCTCACGGCGCAGCTCCTGCCGCGGCAGCTGCGGGAGGCCAGCACCAAAATGGGGACACGGCTGCTGGAGATCGGGACCGAGGTGTTCCCTTCCCCGGAGCTGGCGGAGTACCGGGCGCTGGTGGGTGCAGGCCGGGCCGCCGGCCACCAGCCGCTGGCGTTCGCCGTCGTCGCCCGTTCCCTGGGCGTGCCGCTCACCGAAGCGCTCGCCGCGTACCTTTTCGCCGCCGTCACGTCACTGACCCAGAACGCCGTCCGCGCCATCCCGCTGGGGCAGAACGCCGGCCAGCGGCTGTTGAGGAAAGCGTCCGACGACGTCGCTGCCGCCGTCGAACGGATCGGCCGCCTGGCGCCGGACGACTTCGGGGCCGTAAGCCCCGGGCTGGAAATTTCGCAGATGCGGCACGAGCGTCAACGTGCCCGCATGTTCATGAGCTAGCAGGAGGACACAATGTCTGAACCCATCAAGATCGGCATCGGCGGACCGGTTGGCGCCGGCAAAACGCAGCTCGTGGAGCGGCTCACCCGGCACATGAGCCGCGAGATCTCCATGGCCGCGATCACCAACGACATTTACACGATCGAGGACGCCAAGATCCTGGCCGCCAACGGCATCCTGCCCGAGGACCGGATCATCGGCGTCGAAACCGGCGGCTGCCCGCACACCGCCATCCGCGAGGACACGTCCATGAACACCGCGGCCATCGAGGAACTCAAGAAGCGCCACCCGGACCTGCAGGTCATCTTCGTGGAATCCGGCGGCGACAACCTCTCGGCCACGTTCAGCCCCGAGCTCGTGGATTTTTCGATCTACATCATAGACGTGGCCCAGGGCGAGAAGATCCCGCGCAAGGCCGGCCAGGGCATGATCAAGTCGGACCTCTTCATCATCAACAAGACCGATCTTGCACCGCACGTTGGCGCGGACCTCGCCGTCATGGAACGGGATTCCCGCGAGTTCAGGGGCGAGAAGCCGTTCTGCTTCACCAACCTCAAGACCGACGAAGGCCTTGACGCCGTCATCGAATGGGTGCGGCGCGATGTCCTGATGCTCGACCTGGCATCGTGAGCACGACGGCGGCCCCGGAGGTCGAGCTCGTCGAGACTGAAACCCCGATGGGGGAGCTTGCGTTGCGCGTCGCTGTTCGCGGGTGTAGGTCCGTGGCCGCACATCAGTACCACCGGGGCGCCTTGCGGATCTTGCGGCCGCACTATCTCGACGACTCAGGGCAGGTCTGCTATGTCGTGGTGAATCCGGGCGGGGCCTACCTTGGGGCCGATCTTTACGTCATTGACGTTGAGGTTGGGGATGGCGCGAAGCTTCTGCTGACCACACAGTCCGCCACGAAGATCTACCGGACTCCCGGGTCCTTCGCCGAACAGCGGATGTGCCTGCGGCTGGGGGAGGGGGCACAGCTCGAGCTGGCCCCGGACCAGCTGATCGCGTACCGGCAGGCCAGCTACCGGCAGAACACCCGCATCACCGTGCGGCCGTCGTCGAGCCTGGTGATGGCGGAAGTGGTGACGCCGGGGTGGTCCCCGGACGGGGCATCGTTCCGGTACGAGGAACTGCGGCTCCGCAATGAGATCCAGGTGGAGACGCCCGGCGGTACCGGGCTCCTGGCGCTCGACAACCTGCTGATCCGGCCGCCCCTCAACGACGTCACCGGCATGGGCTTCATGGAGGGCTACAGCCACCTGGGTTCGCTTGTGGTGGTGGACGCCCGGGTGGAGCAGGCGCTGGCCGACGAGTTCCACGCGCTGACTGCCGGGCACGATGCCTGCACCGGGGTGTCCCT
Source organism: Arthrobacter sp. PvP103 (assembly GCF_017833075.1). NCBI lineage: Bacteria > Bacillati > Actinomycetota > Actinomycetes > Micrococcales > Micrococcaceae > Arthrobacter > Arthrobacter sp. PvP103. Next base: position 2,700,846 of record NZ_JAFIBQ010000001.1, read on the forward strand.
GACCGCATCGGTCGGCGGAACCACCGGCCTGGTGCTGCGGTCGCTCTCCAACTCCACGGAGGAACTCAACCGGCTGCTGGGCGCCTGCACCGCCCTGCTGCGTGAACGCTGGTACGGGCAGTCACCCCTGAACCTGAGGAAGTACTGATGACCCCGCTGACCGGGTTCGCCGCGATGTACCGGGATCGGGAGCAATTGCCGCTCCGGACCCGCCTGCTGTTCGCGTTGGGTGCGGTGGCCGCGTTGCATCTTGCCGCCGTCGTCCTGCTGCTTGTCAGTTCGGCGGGTGCCGCGCAACCCCTGGCGCTGGGGCTGGTGCTCACCGCCTACCTGGCGGGCATCAAACACAGCTACGACTGGGACCACATCGCCGCGATCGACAACTCGACGCGGAAGTTTGTGGCCCAGCACAAGGATCCGGTAAGCGTGGGGTTCGCCTTCAGCCTGGGCCACAGTTCGGTGGTGATCCTGGCCGGAGCGCTGGTGGTGGGCGGTGCCGCCATGGTGGGTCAGTTCATGGAGGACGGAACCACCGGAAACCTGGTCCTGGGCCTGATCGGCAGCGGCGTCTCCGGGCTGTTCCTGCTGGCCATGGGCCTGTTCAACGGCTCGGCGTTCCTGCGGGCCGCGCGGGCCTACCGGAACGTGCAGGGCGGCGGTGAGCTGCGGGAAGGGGACCTTGAAGCGAAGGGATTCGTGGCATGCCTGCTGGCCAAACCGCTGTCCAAGGTCCGGCGGCCGCGGAACATCTACGTGATCGGCTTCCTGTTCGGGCTGGGTTTCGATACGGCCACCACCATAGGGCTGCTGGTGATGACGACGGCGGCCTCCCTCGCCGGGGTCTCCCCGCTGGCTCTGCTGGCGCTCCCGATGGCCTTCACCGCGGCCATGACACTGTGCGACACGGTCAACGGCGTGGCCATGATGCGCATGTACCGGTCAGCCATCCACAACCCGCAGCGGAAGCTCGGTTTCAACGCCCTGGTCACCGGTATCTCGGCCGTATCCGCGCTGTTCATTTCAGCGATCACCCTGGGCGGATTCTTCAATGCGGCGTTGGGGTTGGAGGATCCCCTCACCACTTGGCTGGGCACGGTGGACCTGGGCGAGGCCGGCCTGCTGCTGGTAGGTGTGCTGCTGGCCGTGTGGTGCGTTGCCGCGTGGCGGGGGCGGGTGAAGGGCGCTTCAACGGCCGTATAGCTTGCCCGCCGGGCGGCCAAAGACGCACCCCATGACGCGGGCAGGACCGGGTGGGAGGATAGGACGCATGGAACTGCACATCACAGGGGACCCCGCAGCGGACAAACTACTCAGCGACGACGCGTTTGCACTGCTCACCGGCATGCTGCTTGACCAGCAGGTGACCATGGAATCGGCATTTGCCGGTCCCGAGAAGATCCGGACGCGCATCGGCTCCATGGATCCTGCGGCGATCGCCGGGTACAACCCCCGGGACTTCGTTGAGATGTTCAAGGAGCGCCCGGCGGTCCACCGGTTCCCCGGATCCATGGCCGGACGTGTCCAGGCCCTCGCCGAAACGGTGCACCAGGACTGGAACGGGGACGCCACGGCCATCTGGACGCAGGGTGACCCCGACGGACCGGAGGTGCTGCGCCGGCTCAAGGCGCTGCCGGGATTCGGCGAGCAGAAGGCCAAGATCTTCCTCGCGCTGCTGGGAAAGCAGTGCGGGCTTCAGGCCGAAGGCTGGCGAGAGGCTGCTGGCCATTACGGCCAGCAGGATTCGTACCTGTCCGTGGCAGACATCGTTGACCCGGAGTCGCTGACCAAGGTGCGCGCCAGTAAGCAGGCGGCCAAGGCCGCTGCCAAGGCCGCAAAGACCGCCGGGCACTGACTGCCCGGGAAAAGGCCAGGGCGTGAAAGGCGGGACCGTGGGTGATCGGCTTGCAGGCAGGCTTGTTTCCCTGTGGGCGGCCACCGGCGGACCGGTGCAGTACGCCGCCCTCGATGAGGACCTGCATGATGCCCTCGACGTTGACGTGGCCGTGATCGGTGGCGGCATCGCCGGCCTGACCGCTGCGCTGGCCCTCAAGCGGGCAGGCCAGACGGTGGCCGTGCTTGAAGCAGCCCGCGTGGGCACCGGAGTCACCGCGAACACCACCGGCAAGGTCACGTCCCTGCACCGGCTGGCTTACACCGAACTTGCGGGCCGCCACGGCAAAGAGGCGGCCCGCACCTACGGCCAGGCCAACGAAGCCGCCATTGAGCACGTGGCGGACACTGTGGCGGGCGAAGGAATCGACTGCGGCTTCAGGCGGGTTTCCAACTACACCTACGCGGAATCGGAGCGTGCGCTCGCCCTGGTCCGGGAAGAAGCGGCGCTCGCGGCCGGGCTGGGACTTCCCTCGTTCTTCACCGCCGAGGTGCCGCTGCCGTTCCCGGTTGGATCGTTCCCGGTCGCCGGGGCGGTCCGCTTTGATAACCAGGCGCAGATCCACGCACTCCGGTACGTGCAGGGGCTGGCCCGAGCTGTGGACGGGGGCGGAAGTTTCGTCTTCGAGGACTCACCCGCCACGGGTTTCCGGGACGGCTTTCCGGCTGTCGTCGACACGGAGCGCGGATCGGTCCGGGCGAAGGAAATCATTGTCGCCACGAATATGCCGTTCGGCGATAACGGATTCTTCGCGGGGCGAACCTACGCGCACCGCTCGTACATCGTTGCTGCCCGCACTGACGCTGCCCCTTTGGATTCCACGTTTGTCAGCGTTGAAGAACCGATGCGCTCCATCCTGACTGCCGACGTCGACGGCGTCAGCTACGTCCTTGCCGGCGGTGAAGGGCACCCCGCCTCGGAGCAGGTTGACTCCGCCGAACGGTACGGCAGGCTCGCCGCCTTCGCCAGGGACCGCCTCGGCGCCGGAGAGATCGCCTTCCGCTGGTCCACCCAGGACGCCATGCCCGCCGACGGGCTGCCCTTCGTCGGGCACCTGTCGCCGGACTTCCGGCATGTCCACGTGATCACCGGGCTGCGCAAATGGGGGCTGACCAACGGAACGGCCGCCGCCCTGATCCTCCGGGATCTGCTCTGCGGCCGCACCAACCCGTGGGCGGCATTGTTTGACAGCACCAGGACCGTCCCAGCACAAGGTGCCGTGCCTCCGGCGTCAGATCTTCGGGAGGCGGCTCCTCCCAGGGAGCCTCCTCATAGGGCGCCGGCCGCACCGCCCGAGGCCGCCCCGGGTCAAGGAAGGGTCGTGGACGTAGACGGAGCAAAGACCGCCGTCTACGTCAGTCCTGCGGGCGGCGTCAGCGCCGTTTCGGCCGTTTGCACGCACCTGGGCTGCACGGTGGAGTTCAATGCGGCCGACGTGACATGGGACTGCCCGTGCCACGGTTCCCGGTTCAGTACCGACGGCACCGTCATCCAGGGGCCGGCCACCCGGAACCTCGCGGCCAGCCCGGCCCCGGCGGACCCCAGCTGAGCGCAGCCCGGCGTTAACCGGCCAGCTTGGCCCGTAGCCCGCCGATGATCACGTCCAGGCCGAAGTCGAAGGCGTGCCCGCCCCGCTCCTCCGACGGTCCTGCATTGCCGACTGCGCGCTTGAGAGTGGGATACCCCTCCGCCGGCGGGTCCCAGACGATGTCCGGGGCCGCGAGGTCCAGCGCCGCACCGAGGGCAAAGCTGTCGATGGTGGAGATGGCCGCCACGACGTCCCGCCCCCGGAATCCTGCCGCCTCGAGGGCCAGTGCCAGGTCTTCGTAGAGCCCGATGACGTCCGGATCAGTGATCGTTTGCAGGACCAGGAGCGGTGCCAGCCGCGGGTGCCGGACGAATGCGTCCCGGTAGGCGCGGATCAGGACCCGCAGGGCCGCTTCCCAGTCACTGTGGTCCACCGGCGGATACGGCTCTTCGGTGATGATCCGGTGGCGCAGGAGCTCCAGGATCTCGTCCCGGCCGCTGACGTGGTTGTAAATGGAGGACTGGCTGACGCCGATCTTCTTTGCCAGCTTCGGGAAGCTGAAGTCGCCGCTCTCATCGACCAGCTCCAAGGCAGCCGTGGTGAGGGCCTCCACGGATATCAGCGGGAGGAGCGGGCGCCCCATGGGTTCTCCTGACTGCAGCTCTTGAAGGTCAAGCCCAGCCTAGCCGGAGGGACTGCGCTGGTCCGTTTTGGGAAAAGTATTGTGCTCTGCGCCACACGCCTCCATAATAAACGAAAGCCTTTCGTTTAGCAGGGCTCCCCAGAAAGGACGGACTCGTGCCGGATACCCAAACCAGACCACCGACGTCGTCCGCGGACGGCTCCCTCAAGCGCAATGCCCTGGGAACGGGAGGCATTGCCTTCCTCGTCATCTCGGCCGCAGCCCCGCTCACCGTCATGGCGGGAGTGGCACCCGTAGCCATCGGCGTGGGCGGCATCGGCGCCCCGGCCGGCTACCTCATGGCCGGCATCGTGCTCACCCTCTTCGCCATCGGCTTCATGGCCATGACCCGCCATGTCAAGGCATCCGGCGGTTTCTACACGTACATTTCGCTGGCCATGGGCAAGACCGTAGGGCTGGCCTCCGCCATCCTGGCGATCGTCTCCTACAACTGCCTCCAGATCGGCGTTTACGGACTCTTCGCCGTCCAGACCCACGACATGTTCAAAGTGCTGTTCGGACTGGAAGTGCCCTGGCCGGCCATCGCCCTCGCCGCCGTTGCCGCCGTATGGTTCCTCGGCTACCGGGGGATCGACGTCGGTGCGAAGGTGCTGGGCGTGCTCCTGGTTGCCGAGACGGGCATCCTGGCGGTGATGGGAGCGGGCATCCTCGGCAGCGGCGGTGCCCACGGGATCAGCGCGGGTTCCTTCAGCCCGGAAAACGCTTTTGGCCCCGGCGTCCTGGCAATCCTGGGCATCTGCTTCGCCGCTTTCATGGGTTTCGAATCCACCGTGCTGTACCGCTCCGAGGCACGCAACCCGGACAAATCCGTGCCGCGGGCCATGTACATCGCCGTCGGCTTCATGTCAGTCTTCTACGCCTTCATCGTCTGGACCGTGGTCCAGGCCTACGGGGAAGACCGCGCCGTCGAAGCCGCGGGCGAGCTGGCCGGCGGCATGTTCTTCCAGACCATCAACCACTACGTGGGCCCGTGGGCCGAAGTGGTGATGTACGTCCTGATCGTCACCAGTGTCTACGCCTCGCAGTTGGCCTTTCACAACGCGATCAACCGCTACGTCTACATGCTGGCGCGCGACGGCGTGCTGCCCGCCTTCCTCGGCCGAACCCACCGCAGGTTCCAGTCCCCGCACCGCGCCGGCCAGCTGCAGACAATCCTCGCAGCCGTGGTCGTTGCCGTCTGCGCGCTGCTCAACGCCGACCCCTACCAGCAGCTCCTGATCTGGGTAAATACGCCGGGGATCTTCGGCATTGTGGGGCTCCAGGGCCTGGTGTCAGTCGCAGCCTTCCTCTACCTCCGCCGAAATCCCGCCGCGGCGACGCACAAACTCATGGTGCCGCTCAGCCTGGCGTCGGCCATCCTGCTCTTCGGCGTGGTGCTGCTGATCGGCCTGAACATCGAGCTGCTGACCTTCGCCGACACGCTGACCAACACCATCCTCATCCTGGTGGCGCCGCTCGTCTTCACCGCCGGGCTCCTGGCCGCCCGCTGGGTGCGCCGCCACCGTCCCGCGACCTTCGCGCAGATTGGAAGCTTCGAAACCCATGAATCCTGATGTGATCATCCTTGCCGACACCATCCACACCATGGAGGGCGGGTCCGCCCAAGGCCCCGCGCCACAGGCCGTGGCTGTCCGGGACGGCGTGATTGCCGCCGTCGGGAGCCGTTCGGATGCGGAGGCGTGGCCGGCCGCGGAGGTCGTCGACTTCGGTTCCGCCGTGCTGACCCCCGGCCTGGTGGACTGCCACATCCACCCTGTCTTCGGGCTGGATCTGACGCGTGGCTGCGACCTGTCCGGCGCCAAGGACCTTGCCGAGGTGCGCGCATTGTTGCGTGCCACAGCGGAGGCAACCCCGCCCGGGGACTGGGTGCGCGCTTGGGGCCTTGACCCCAATGTGTTCGGATCCGCCGCCGCCCACCGCGAGCTTATTGACGACGTCGTCTCCGGACAACCGTGCCTTATCCGCCTCTTCGACGGGCATTCCGCACTGGCCAGTTCCCGGGCGCTCGAAATCGCGGGCGTCACCGGACCGAGGGCCTTTGACCAGGCGTCGGAGGTGGTCTGCGATCCCGGCGGCAGGCCCACGGGGCTCCTGCTGGAGGCCGCAGCCATCGAGCTGGTGGCGCGGCTGATGCCGGCGGAGTCCTTCGACGAACGGAAGGCGAGGCTGGCGGAACTCTTCAGGCAGTTCTCCCGCTCCGGGCTGACGGGAGCGCACGTGATGGACTGCGGAGAGGGCTCACTGGAGCTCTTCCGGGCGCTTGAAGAGGACGCCGCGGACGGCATGGACGGCGGCCTCCCGCTGCGACTGCGGATCTCACCGTGGTGCATGCCCGGCAGCGGCGAGGAAGACTGGCGCCGGCTCGCGGAGCAGATCGGGGTGGGCGGCAAACGCTGGGAGGTGGCCGGCATCAAGCTGTTCGTTGACGGGACGGTGGACAACGGCACTGCGTGGCTCTTTGAGCCCGATATCTATGGGGAGTCGGTGACCCCGTTCTGGCCCCGCCCGGAGGAGTATGCGGCCGCGGTGCGCTTCTTCGCCGGCCGCGGGATTTCCACCGCTACCCACGCGATCGGCGACGCCGGAGTGGCTGCGGTCCTGGGCGCCTTCGAGTCCCTGCCTCCCGCGGTGCGGTCGGCTGCACCGGAGGCCGTGCACCGGATCGAACACCTCGAAACCGTCCCGGACGCCCTCATTGAGCGGTTCTCCCGCGCGGGCCTGGTGGCGAGCATGCAACCGACGCACTGCACCCACTACTCCCGCGCCGACCAGTCGGACAACTGGTCCACGCGGCTCGGAACGGAACGCGCGAACAACGCCTGGCGGTGCGCCGACCTCCGCTCGACGGGGACTACCCTGGGGCTCGGATCAGACTGGCCGATTGCCCCGTTCGAGCCGCTGCCCATCCTGGCGGACGCGCAGCTACGACGGCGGTCCGGCCACCCTGGCGAACAGCCGGTGGTTCCGGGCCAGGCCCTCACGGCTTTGCAGGCGCTCGAAGGCTACACCTCGCACGCTGCCAAAGCGGCAGGGGAGTGGGCTGTCTCCGGGTCCGTCACCGTCGGCAAGCGCGCGGACTTCACAGTGTTCGACGTCGACCCGCTGACGGTTGCCCCGGATGACCTGGCTGCCGCCCGGGTTCTGGCCACGTTCGTAGACGGGCGGGCGCAGCACCTGACGGTCGGGTCAGCCCGGTAGTGCGGCCGGCCTGGCCTGTACCTACGGACAACCCGGAACATGACCGAAACCGCAATCCGGCCGTTATCGAAGCCCCTCGTTCTTCCCCAAATCGAAGAAAAACGTCACACTGATGTTCCACACCCGCGCCTCGCTTCCGGACGAGATGGGGGTCCTGGAGGGCGACGGCGGGGTTTAAGGACAGGCCCCGCGGCGGGCCGGTAACATGCCGCTATGGCTATCGCACGCTTCCCAAGCTTTGTTATCGACTGCCCCGATCCGAAAGCCCTCGCGGGCTTTTATGGTGCCCTGCTCGGCTGGAACGAGAGGGTTGACGATGGCTGGGTGGAGATCCGGCCCGACGACGGCAGCAACTGCATTGCCTTCCAGCAGGTGGACGGCTACCAGGCGCCCGAGTGGCCTGGCCAGGCCCACCCGCAGCAGATGCACATGGACATGGTGGTGGAGGACCTGGACGACGGCGAACAAGAGGCCATCAGGTTGGGCGCCACCAAGGCTGAGACACAGCCCGGCACCACCTTCCGCGTCTTTCTGGACCCTGCCGGCCACCCGTTTTGCCTCTGCCTAAGCTGACATTTCGCGTCGCCGAATTCCAAGGGTCCGCGGACGCTTCAGTCAGTCAATGAAACTCCGCTAGCGGGCGCAAGGCCGTTTCCGGGACGCTGGGGAAGCCCCTAACTTCCCCTTCGTGACGAATCGAGCCGACGTTGACTCAACCATTCCGCCCCCCTTGTTCCTTGGCTGTCTGGGAGGCCTTGCCAGTACCCGTATCAACAGAACCTTCCGTGCGCGGGAGGAACACGGTTTGCTGGTCCGGCAGCGAAAACCTCCTAAGGAGCACCACCATGGCAACAGAGACCCCATCGCCGGCCGGAACAGCAGACAACTGAGCAGCCGACGACGGCGCACGCCGACTAAGTACCGGACGTCCTCTCGGGAACAATTCAGCCCGGCAAGGTGTTCTACCAAACTGTAGCCCTCGACGATGCCGCTGCCGGCTACAGCGCAATGGCCGACCGCACAGCGCTCAAAGTGCTGATCCGCCCACAAGACTTCCACCCAACCAGACGAATTGCTCACCCAACATTGGAGAGAATATTGCTTACCGCTAACGCATACGCCGCACCGTCCGCTGACGGAGACCTGGTTCCCACCACCATCGAACGCCGCGACGTCGGCCCGCACGATGTGCTGATCGACATCAAGTTCGCCGGCATCTGCCACTCGGATATCCACACCGTCCGCGGCGACTGGGGACCCCAGCAGTACCCGCTGGCACCGGGACACGAAATCGCCGGGATCGTCACCGAAGTTGGCTCCGAAGTCACCAAGCACGCAGTAGGCGACCGCGTCGGCGTCGGCTGCATGGTGAATTCCTGCCGCGAGTGCGTCAACTGCCAGAAGGGCGAGGAACAGTACTGCCTCAAGGGCAACATCGGCACCTACGGCGCTGTTGACCGCGACGGCACCATAACCCAGGGCGGATACTCCACGCACGTCGTGGTGACTGAAGACTTCGTGGTGCGGATCCCCGAGGGCATCGAGCTCGACGTCGCCGCGCCGCTGCTTTGCGCCGGCATCACCACCTACTCGCCGCTGCACCACTGGGGTGCAGGCCCCGGCAAGAAGGTCGCAGTCGTCGGACTGGGCGGCCTCGGCCACATGGCCGTCAAGATCGCCCACGCCATGGGCGCCGAGGTCACTGTGCTGTCCCAGTCGCTCAAGAAGCAGGAAGACGGCCTGAAACTGGGCGCGGACCACTACTACGCCACCAGCGATGAGAACACCTTCAGCGACCTGGCCGGCAGCTTCGACCTGATCATCAACACCGTCAGCGCTTCGATCGACATCAGCTCCTACCTGCAGCTGCTGACCCTTGACGGTGCCCTGGTGAACGTCGGCGCACCGGCCGAGCCGCTCCCCGTGAACGCGTTCGCACTCATCGCCGGCCGCCGCTCCTTCGCCGGTTCCATGATCGGCGGCATCCGCGAGACCCAGGAAATGCTCGATTTCTGCGCTGAGCACAACCTGGGCGCCGAGATCGAGGTCATCCCGGCCGAGAAGATCAACGAAGCCTACGAACGCGTCCTCGCCTCCGACGTCCGCTACCGCTTCGTCATCGACACCGCGACGCTCAACTAGCGCACAGCACGGCAGCGACCCTAGAAGCGGTCGCAACCACAAAGCAGCGCCGTCCTCACGAGAGGGCGGCGCTGCTTTTGCGTTTACTGTTTCACCAGCGGAACCGCTATCCGGAAGTCATCACATGCGTGAAATGGTCGTACCGGATGGTGAGCGGGCCGCCGTCGTGCGCCAGGCTGATGTTGGCACCGTTAGGCGAACCGCCGGCGCCGTAGCTCTCGGTCCAGGACCGGTTCAGCGCGGCCTTGAACTCATAGTTGCCGGCCGGAAGGGCCGGCACTGACAGCTTCCACACCAGGTCGGCGGGGTCCAGCACCAACTGGGCCTGGTCGCAGCCGGGCATCCAGTCTTCCGGGCACCCCTGTTCCAGGTTCATGCTCCCTGCCGCGGCCACGGCTCCGGGCTGCTGTGAGGCGTAAACGGGGCTCAGCACATGCGTGGTGTGGTCGTAGCGGAACGTCACGGCCCCGCCCGGGTGCTCCAGCACGATGTTGCCGCCGTCGAACGCGCCGCCGGCGCCGTAGTTCTCGTCCCACTTGCCGTTGAGCGCGGCCTTGAACTCATACGTTCCCGCCGGCAGTTCCGGCACGGTCAGGCGCCAGACCTTGTCCGCCGGGTCAAGTGCCATGAAGGCCTTTAGGCACGCAGGCTGCCAGTCGTCCGGACAGCCCATCTCGGAGTTCAGGCTGCCCGCCACGGTCACGGAGTCCGGCTGCGGGATCTCACCGGCCACCACGGTCCGGATGTCGCTGACTACGTTCTCCGCGCCCGGGACGGACATGGTTGCCCGGTAGCGGAGCTGTGTGCCGTCGGCGAGTGCCAGCGCCGTGAGATCATCGAAAACGGTGTACGCCGGCGAGGAACTGTCCGACCCGATCGGAGCCCACCCGCCGCCGTCCACGCTGCGTTCGAAGCTGACCGTGTAACCAGCCTTCTCCGGGCTGGCCGTGGCGCTGACTTCCACCTTGCCGTCCACGCTGCTGCCCTCTGCCGGTTTCTGCATGGCGAGGACCGGGGAGGGGACCGTGCCCGTGCGGGCCGCGCTGACCGAGGTGTGTCCGCCGTTGTCCAGGACCGCCGCGCGGTATTCCACGGCGGTGCCCGGGTTCAGTCCCGTGACGTCATGGAAGACCTGGTACGGGGCGGTGTCGTCCGTGCCGATCGGCTCCCATTCCCCGCCTGCTGTGCGCGCCTGGAAGGTGACCTCGTAGAACGAGGAACCGTCGACGTCGGCCGCCACCCGGATCCTGCCGTTGTCGCCTTCCGCCGTGGCCGGCTCCTGGAGGCCGACGGCGGGAGCCGCCTTGGAGCGGGGGATCCGCCCTGACGATTCGTAGACCACCGCGGAAAGCGGCGGGACGGTAACGGTGAGCTTGCCGTCGTCGGCAGTCTTGGACTCGGCAGCAGAACCGCCGGCGTCGCCGTAGATCCGGCTGTAGTTGCGCTTGGCGATATAGGTGGGCACCGCGGCAGTCTGCGCGGTGCCGCTGTTGTTCACCGCCACGACATACTCGCGCTGGTCCTTCGCGTCAGTGCGGGAGAACGCATAGATTCCCTGGCCCTGCGCGGCGTACCGGTTCTGGTGGGCGCCGTTGCGCAGTGCCGGGTGCTCAGCGGTCAGCGCTGCTAGTTCGCTGATCTTGCTGTACAGCGGGTGGCCGGTGTTGAAGTTGTCCGTGGCATGCGTGGCGTCGGTGCCCAGCAGGTCATCGTCCAGGTATTCGGGCACCTGGCTGGCGAAGAGCGTCTGGCGTGCATCCTGGTCCCCGCCGGGGCCGGTAAAGCCCTGTTCGTCGCCGTAGTACACCACCGGGTTGCCGCGCGAGAAGTACATCAGCTCGTGGGCCAGCCGGTCCCGGGCAACGCGTTCGGCGTCGTCCGCACCGGGGTTGTCCGCGGCAATGAAGCTGCCGATCCGGCCCATGTCGTGGTTGCCCAGGAAGGTGGGGAGTTCGTAGACGTTGGAGTCGGCATCCGTGTACCAGTCGTCCCCGGCGAAGAACGTCTCCAGCTGGCTGGCGGACTGGCTCCGGGAGGCAAAGTTCCGCGCTGCGTCCTGGAACGGGAAGTCCAGCACGGCCTGCATCTTGTTGCGGGTGGTGAACTGCGAGGTGAAGCTCTTGGAGGTGTCAAAGACCTCGCCGAACATAAAGAACTCGTCCTTGCCCTGTTCCTTGGCGTATTCAAGGACCTTGGGCCCGAACTCCTGCCAGAATTCGTCATTGACGTGCTTCATGGTGTCGATCCGGAAGCCGTCCACACCGAAATCCTTGATCCAGTCTTCGTAGACCTTCGTCATGCCGTCAACGACTTCCGGGTTCTCGGTGAAGAGGTCGTCCAGGCCGAAGAAATCACCGTAAAAGGAGTCCTCGCCCTGGAAGGTGGTGTCGCCGCGGTTGTGGTAGAGCGCGGGATTGTTGAGCCAGCCCGGAACCTTGAGGTCCTTCTCGGCCTCGTCCAGGACCGGCCTGTAGGGGAACGAAGTGGCTGGATCCAGCTCCGGGAAGGTGTCCGTGCCGGCGTAGTCGCGGTCGTCGAAAACCTCGCCGTCGGCTGTTTTGTATGGCGCGACGTCCTTGGACTTGTACGCCGTGCGGGCGCCTTCCTTGTAGCCGATCACGTCCGCGGTGTGGTTGGTGATGATGTCGAAGTAGACCTTCATGCCGCGTGAATGCGCCTCGTCGATCAACGCCTTCAGTTCGGCGTTGGTGCCCAGATGCGGGTCGATCTGGGTGAAGTCGGTGACCCAGTACCCGTGGTAACCGGCAGATTTGTCCTCAGGCTGGACCGCTTTGTTCTTGAAGCTGGGCGTCAGCCAGATGGACGTGGTGCCCAGGCCCTGGATGTAGTCGATCTTGTCCAGCAGGCCCTTGAGGTCACCGCCGTTGTAGAAGCCCTTCTTGGTCGGGTCGTACCCGGAGAGCATCGGATCGGAGCCCAGTCCGCCGTCGTCGTTTGCGCTGCTTCCGTTGCTGAAACGGTCCGCCATCACGAAGTAGAAGTTCTCGTCCGTCACCGGGGCGCGGAGCGAGTGGGAGGCCGACGGCGCACCCGGGCCTTTCGGCTCCGGGGCCGCCTGGGCGGGGGCCGCCTGGGCGGGGGCCGCCAGAGCGGCTGCGGCAACCAGTGCTGCAACCACCGCGGCGAGGCCCCTGCCCGGCTGGTTGCAGGGTGGATTCTTGGGGTTTGAACTGCGGAAAAACACGATAAGGAAACCTTCCGGAAAGCTACATTGCTGTTGTGAAGGACGATGCGGGAGACCGGCTTCTGAGAGCCAAGTCACAACTGTAAGCGCTTGCACCGACTTTTTCCAGCAAATCCCAAGGTTGCTTGGTATCAGTCCGGATTCGGTAGCATGAAACCCACCAACCCGGAGCTGAGGGAGCTGCCGTTGCCGCCAGAACGCCCTATACCGCCCTCGCGGACCGTGCCTTCGGACAGTCCGGAGGGCCGTCGTCCGGATGAGTCGGTCCAACGACTCCGGGCCGCGGGCTGCGTATTCGCCGAGGAGGAAGCGCTCCTGCTCACCGGCGCGGCTGCCTCCGCCGCGGAGCTGGAATCGATGATCGAGCGGCGCGTGGCCGGCCTGCCGCTGGAGCATATCCTCGGCTGGGCCGAATTCTGCGGGCTCCGCATCGGCGTCACGGCAGGAGTGTTTGTGCCGCGCCGCCGCACCGGGTTCCTCGTCCGGCAGGCGGAGCTGCTGCTCCGCGCCACCCACGGCGGCGGCGGGCCCCGCGTCGTGGATCTGTGCTGCGGTTCCGGCGCCGTCGGGGCGGCGCTGGCAGCACGCGTGGCCGGAATCGAACTGCATGCCGCGGACCTGGACCCGGCTGCGGTGCTATGTGCCAAGGGAAATATCGAGCCGGCCGGCGGCCATGTCCATCAAGGGGACCTCTTCGAAGCCCTGCCGGCGCGGCTGCGCGGCCGCATAACGGTCCTGGTAGCCAACGCCCCTTATGTGCCAACGGCCGCGATCGGGACCATGCCCCCGGAAGCCCGCGCACATGAGCCGCTGATGTCGCTGGACGGCGGACCGGACGGGCTGGATATCCAGCGGAGGGTTATTGCCGGGGCGCCGGCCTGGCTTGCCCCGGGCGGCCACGTGCTGATCGAGACAAGCCGGAGGCAGGCGCGGCGGACCATCGGTCTCATGCGGAGCGCGGGACTCGCCGCCCGGCTGGCCAGCGACCCTGAACTGGACGCCACGGTGGCGATCGGCCTCAGGCGGGACTGACGGGTCGTTGCGCTCCGCCGTGCACGCCGGAATCCATGCACGTCAGAATCCGGCGGCGGCGGAATCCATGCACGTCAGAATCCGGCGGCGGCGGAATCCATGCACGTCAGAATCCGGCGGCGGCGGCCTGCTTCGAGGCGCGGGGCGATCCCTCCAGGAGCTCCGAATAGAACCGGATGTACTCCCGGACCATCCGTTGGGAACTGAAGCGCTGCTCAGCCGACCGCCGGCAGTCACTGCGGCGGAGCCAGCTGCAGCCCTGCAGTGCCTCGGCGAGGCCCTGCAGGCTGTCCGCCAGGAACCCTGTTTCGCCGTCACTGATGATTTCAGGAGCCGAGCCCCGGCGTGTGGCCACCACCGGCGTGCCGGCGGCCAGGGCCTCTATCATCACCATTCCGAACGGTTCCGGCCACTGGATCGGGTTCAGCAGCGCAACGGACTCGCCGAGCAGCCGGTACTTGTCCGCCGTGCCCAGCTCGCCAAGGTATTCAACATCCGGGCCGAGCAGCGGTTCAATCACGTCGTGGAAGTAATCGAGTTCGAACGGTTCGCGCATCTTCGCGCCGATCCGCAAAGGGATGCCTGCACGGCGTGCCACCATGATGGCCTGCAGGAGGCCCTTGTTCGGGTGCATCCGTCCCAGGAAGCACGCTCCGCCTGTGTGCGACGGGCTGTACCGGACGCCCCGGACGTCGATGCCGTGGTGGATGACGGCGTCGATCTTCACTCCCCGCGCGGTGGAGGCCTGATGGTGCGAGATGGCTACGAGTGCTGTCTCCCGTTGCATGGCCCGGTAGATCAGGGTTAGTTCCTCGTCGAAAGGTCCGTGCAAAGTGGTGGCGCGGGGAACCCCTGGCATGGTCCGCTGGCACAGCGGACCGAGCAGCGTGTGGTCGTGGATGACGTCCACGTCTTCCATGGCGTCATAAGCGCGGAGCACATGCAGGAGCTCCTGCCGTCCCGAGTCCATGCTGAGCTCCGAGGAGTCCGATAATCCCTGAACCCTCGGCACGGGGCAGGTGCTGTCGTTCGAGGCGGCGAGCACAACATCGTGCCCCGCTTCGGCGAGCCCCGCGGCGAGGGTGTGGACCACCGATTCCGTTCCGCCATAGCTTGGCGGGGGAACGGGTATCCATGGTGGTGCCAGGATGCCAATACGCATTTGCGCCTCCTACATCAGCCGGCCTTCCGGCCGTGGTCGTGGTGGACCCGGATGAGGTCCGCCAGGGGTTCCTGCGTCCCCAGATGCAGCTCAATGGACGGCGGCAGCCCCGTCACTTGCACGGCGTTGCCTGACACCTCGATGGTCAGGCGGGAGCCAGCCAGCGGCACTTGTTCCTTCTTCAGGTAGCCGAATCCCTCAGGGAAGGCCGGGCTCACCCAGAGGCGGCCGGTGGGAGCGGAAGGATCAAGGCGCAGCAGGACACGGATGAGGTGGATGGGAGTGGCCGAGGCCCAGGCCTGTGGAGAACACGACGACGGATAGGCCACCGGGGGCCTGCCCGACTCGCGTGGGAAACCGCAAAAAAGTTCCGGCAGCCTCCCGCCGAACGCTTCCGCGGCGTCGAACAGGGCCATGGCCACCCGCTGCGCTTCTTCAATGAAGCCGTATCGCATCAGTCCGGCGGCAATCAGGGCGTTGTCATGCGGCCACACGGAGCCGTTGTGGTAGCTCACGGGGTTGTACGCACCCATGCTTGACGACAGGGTACGCACGCCCCAGCCGGAGAACATGTCCGGCTCCATCAGGCGCTGCGCCACGAAGGGCGCCTTGTCGTCGTCCACGATTCCCGACCACAGGCAGTGCCCCATGTTGGAGGCACAAGAGTCCACGGGCAGCTTGTCCTTGTCCAGGGCCACCGCGAAGTAGCCGCGTTGCGGCAGCCAGAACCTGCGGTTGAACTCATCCTTCAGTGCGGCCGCCCGGTCGCCCCAGCTCCGGGCGAGGGCGGTGTCGCCGGCATCCAGTGCGAGCAGTGCCCGGGCCACGTAGGCGCTGTAGGCATATCCCTGCACTTCGCACAGGGCAATAGGCGGTTCGGCGAGGGTGCCGTCCGCAAAATTGATCCCGTCGTAGGAGTCTTTCCAGCCCTGGTTGAGCAGGCCATGCCGGGTGGCGCGCTCATATTCCACGAAGCCGTCCCCGTCGCGGTCCCCGTGGTGAGTAATCCACTCCAGCGCGCGGTCCGCGTTGGGCAGGAGCTCCTGCACTGCCCGCGGTTCCAGTCCCCAGCGACTGACTTCACCAAGGAGCGTGACGAACAGAGGCGTGGCGTCCGCCGTTCCGTAGTAAGTCCTTTCTCCGCCCAGCGACAAGGCGGCGCCGGACCCGAGGCGCACTTCGTGGAGGATCCGTCCGGGTTGTTCCTCAGTGATCTTGTTGATCTTTTGGCCCTGGTGTTCGGCAAGCGTCTGCAGCGTGCCCAGCGCGATAGCGGGATCCACGGGAAGCGCCATAAGGGAGGTCAGCAGGGCGTCGCGGCCGAACAGTGCCATGAACCACGGGGCGCCGGCGGCAACTACCGTGCGGTCCGGATGCGCGGGGTCTGTGATCCGCAGCGATCCCAGGTCCCGCTGGCTCTGGCGCAGGATCTTTTCGAGCATGGGATTGTCCATGCTGATGACGGGCGCAGCCGCGCCCCAGGTGCGGTGGCGCAGGGCGGGAGCCGATTCGTGCTGCGGAGTGCTGGCGGAGAACCTGCCCGCCGGTTCGCTGCCGTCGGAGCTGGGCGTGACCACGATGGTGGCGGTCCACGATCCCTTAGCGGGAACCGTCACTTTGAACATCACCCCGTGGCGGTTCACGTCCGCTCCCGGCGCGCGAATGGTCACGCCGAGCAGCCGCCCGTTGTGGCGGCCACTGATGATCAGCCGGTCACCCTCCGGCCGGTGGGAGGGGCGGAGCTGACGGGTCTTCCTGCCGGCTTTCACTTCGAACAGGTCCGCGAAGTCCGCCTCTACCGCCAGCTTGATGCTGCAGGGCGCCGGGCTGCTGGAGTAGTTCCGCAGGGTCAGTGTCTCGCGGACACCGTCCCCCACCTGCCGGTCCCGCTCAACCACCATGGGCCGATCGGCTGCCCCGTCGGGCTGGGGTGCCCGGCCGGTGAAGACGGCCCGGTACGGCTCCGGGTTCACTGCCAGGAGACCTTCCACCACGTGGTTGTTCACCAGCAGGTTCCAGCGGGACAGGATCCTGGTGTCCTGGTAGAAGACGCCGTGGGCCAGCCCGGGGTCCAGGTCACCGTTGCCGGCGGAAATGAAGAATGATGATCCCTCAACGATGGTGACAGCATTGGGGCCGACCGATCCGGCCGTGTCCAGGTTCCAGCCGCTCATGAACGCCGCCGGGCAAGGGCCCGCGCCGCAGGTGCCGGGGGAACGGGGGCCAGGCGTCGAGAACTCATGAAATCACTCCGGACCGGGGGATTCAATGGCTGACTGCTTAGCCACCCACATTCTAAAATTCCGCGCAGCACCCGACAAGGACCTTTGGACCCTTGCCAGGGGCCCGTGCGATGGACTGGGACGGATGCGTGTCGACGGGCCCTCGCGGGGCCCCGGGATGCGCGCAGCGCGGGAGCGCAGGGCCCTGGGACGCGCGGCGCGAGGCGGGGGAATGCGGGCAGACATGGGCCGACCCGCCTCGAACCAATGGTCCGGACGGGTCGGCACAGCTGTTGACGGGTTTTTAGGTCCGCTCAGGATTCGTGTTGGTGGCGGCGCCGGCGGGCGTCGCGCCTCCCTCATCGGACCAGTCCTGGCCGGTTGAGTCATTGAGGGCAGGATCGCTGGTGGTGTCAGGCATGCCGCCGGCGGTGGCGCTGTCCGTGGTGCCGGCGGTACTGCTGTCAGCAGTCCCGAGGTTCACGGTCTCCGGATGAGTGCTGTGCGAGGGGACATAGTCACCGGCGGGCAGCTCGCCTTCGGTGGCGGGGACGCCGGATGCAGCCGGGCTGTCCTTGGCGCTGTCGCTTGGCTTGTCCCGGTGCACAGCGGAACTGATTACTGTGCCGGCGCGGCGGGCGGCTTCCGTTAGCTGGTCGGAAACCTCGGGAGCCTTTTCCTTGACCGCCTCGGTTGCGGCAGCCACTTTGTCCTGAACGGGCTTGCTGTCCCAGAGCGCCGCAGCCCTCGCCTTGATTTTTTCGTACGCGGCGCGTCCGGACCTGGACCCCAGGACAAAGCCTGCTGCCATTCCGGTACCGAAAAGAAGTTTTGCTTTCATGATGTACTCCTGCTCCGTGAGAAGGTTCCGTACGTGGACGGGCCGGTGAAGGGGACGGTCGCCCGCCGTTTAGGGCCCGCAGATTGTAGGGCCTGAATGAAAAAACGGCCCCAGGAAAAATCCCGGGGCCGTTTCTCAGGCCGGTCTCCGCTTTAGCGGGCCGTGCGCTTGGTGATCATGCCGTAAACAAGCAGGACGATGATCGCGCCGCCAATGGCCAGGAGCCATGTGGACAGCGAGAAGAACTCGTTGATGCCAACACCGAAGAGCAGGCTACCAATCCAGCCGCCGAGGAAAGCTCCTACGACGCCCAGGAGCAGGGTGATGAAAATGCCACCGCCCTGACGGCCCGGGAGGATTGCCTTAGCGATTGCTCCAGCGATAAGGCCCAGAATCAGAAATGCGAAAAAACCCATTTTATCGTTCCTTCTTCTTTCATTGAGGAGGTGCCCGGATCCCGGGCACGCTACATCCTTCTACCTAATACTAATCATGCTTAGTATTAATCTGCCAGTCGGCGACCCTGTGAATTCCTGGGAGCGCCGATTTTCAGTGGCCTTGAACGTCGGAATTAACCCCGGACTCGTCGCCTCCGTCCAGCGTTGCAATGGCGGATGTGTCGTCCGCGTCCAACGTAAAACCGAAGATGTCCAGGTTCTCTTTCATGCGTTCTGGATTGGCCGTTTTGGGGATGGCGACAAGGCCCTGCTCAACATGCCAGCGGAGCACTATTTGACCGGGGGTCTTGCCATGCTTTTGGGCGATTCTCCCCAGCACTGGCGCGTTCAGGAGGTCGCTGCCCGCACCCAGGGGGCTGTACGACTCGGTGACGATTCCATGGCGCCGGTTGTAGGCAATATCCACTATCCGGGTGATGGCCGGACTGACCTGGATCTGGTTGACGGCAGGTACAACATCGCAGGCAGCCATGAGTCGCTCCAAGTGCGCCGGTTTGAAGTTGGACACACCGATTGACCGCACTTTTCCGTCCGCCTGCAGCCGCTCGAAAGTTTTCCAGGTGGAGATGAATTCATCCCGCCGGGGGAGTGGCCAATGGATCAAAAGCAGGTCCACGTAGTCCAGTCCGAGGCGTTTGAGTGATCCGTCCAGGCCGGCCACCGCCCTGTCCTGCCCCTGAAATTCTCCGTCCAGTTTGGTGGTGATGAACAGTTCTGATCGGTCAAGGCCGCTGGAGCGGATGCCGTTTCCCACACCTTTTTCGTTGCCGTATTTCACGGCGGTGTCGATGTGCCGGTACCCGGCTTCCACGGCGTTCACGACGGCGGCAGCCACCTGGTGATCGTCCAGCGGCCAGGTCCCCAGTCCGATCTGGGGAATCCGGTGTCCGTCATTGAGCTCAATCACTGGTGAGAGTGCCATTTGGAAAGTCTTTCCTATCGGAGTCGGTTTGCACAGATGTCAGAAGGCACGGTATTCCAACGATTCCGAGGCCCGGGCCGCGGAATCGAACGGGTGGCCACCGTTGGCCTACCGCCGGCGGGACCAGCCGACCAGCCGGTCGCTGAGTTCCATGAAACCGTCGTCGACCTGCTGCAACTCGGGGTGGGTATCATGCCACCGGACGATCTCTCGGGCGCCGTCCGCGAACGGGATGGAGGCCTGGAATGAGGGCACGAGGGACTTGACCTTGGAGTTGTCGAACACCACGGAGTGTGCCCTGTCTCCGAGCAGCCACGGGCCGCGTTCGGAATCGTGGGCCGCGATGGTTTCAGAAGCCACATGCACCAGTTCCGGCTCGGCGACGCCTGCCGCCCGGGCAAACAGCCGGTACACCTGGTCCCAGGGAAGGAACTCATCCGAGGTGACGGTGTAGCTTTCGCCCACCGCCTGCGGCCGGTCCAGCAGGCCCACGAAGGCCTTGGCGAAGTCCCTGCTGTGCGTCAGCGTCCATAGCGAGGTTCCGTCGCCGTGGACCAGCACCGGCAGGCCCTCCCGCATCCGGTGGATGTCCGTCCAGCCGCCCAACAGGGCGATTTTGGTGCGGTCGTAAGTGTGTGAAGGGCGGACCACCGTGACCGGGAAGCCGTCGTCGCGGTACGCCCGCATCAGCAGGTCCTCGCAGGCTATTTTGTCGCGCGAGTACTGCCAGAAGGGGTTGCGCAGCGGCGTCGACTCCAGGATCGGCAGCCGGGCGGGCGGTTTCTGATAGGCGGAGGCGGAACTGATGAACACGTACTGGCCGGTCCTGCCGGAAAATTGCTCGATGGCGGCCGCGGCATGTTCCGGGGTGAACGAAATGAAGTCCGCGACGGCGTCGAAGGTGCGGCCGCGCAACGCCTCGCGCACGGCCGCGCTGTCCCGGATGTCGGCGGTGACGACTTCTGCGCCTTCCGGAGTCGGACGGCCGGCCGATTTCCCGCGGTTCAGGATCGTCAGCCGGTGGCCCAGCGCGACGGCGTGTTCTGCCGCCGCCGCGCTGATCACACCGGTTCCGCCGATGAACAGGATGTCCGACGGCGCCGCAACCGTAGCCGGAAGACTCACCAGGCGTAGTCTTCCGGGGCGGTGCGGTGCCCGGGGAAGATGTCGTCGAGGCGCTTGAGCGCGTCTTCGTCGAGCGTCACGTCCAGTGCGCGGATGGCGGCGTCGAGCTGTTCCTGCGTGCGGGGACCGACGATCGGTGCGGTGACCGCGGGTTGGTGCAGCAGCCAGGCGAGGGCAACGTCTCCGGGCTCGTGGCCCAGGTCGTCGGCCAGGTCCTCGTACTGGCGGATCTGCTCCTGGTGCTTCTTCAGGGTTTCGGCCGCCCGTCCTTCGGTGCGGCGGACGCCTTCGCGCTCCTTCTTCAGCACGCCGCCCAGCAGGCCGCCGTGCAGCGGCGACCAGGGGATCAGCCCGAGCCCGTACTGCTGTGCGGCCGGGATGACTTCCAGCTCCAGGTCACGGGTCAGGAGGTTGTAGATGGACTGCTCGCTGACCAGGCCGGTGAAGTTGCGGCGGGCAGCGGATTCCTGCGCCTGGGCGATGTGCCAGCCGGCAAAGTTACTGCTGCCCGCATAGAGGATCTTGCCCTGCTGGACAGCCACCTCCATGGCCTGCCAGATCTCGTCCCAGGGGGTGTTCCGATCGATGTGGTGGAACTGGTAGATGTCGATGTAGTCGGTCTGGAGCCGCTTGAGGCTCGCGTCCAGCGCCCGCCTGATGTTCAGGGCGGACAGCTTGGATTCGTTGGGCCGGTCCGTCATGGTGCCGTAGAGCTTGGTGGCCAGCACTGTGCGTTCGCGGCGTTCGCCGCCCTGGGCGAACCAGCGGCCGATGATTTCCTCTGTCCAGCCGCGGTGGTCGGTGCCGCCGTATACGTTGGCGGTGTCAAAGAAGTTGATCCCGGAGTCCTGGGCGGAGTCCATGATGGAGTGCGCGACCGTTTCTTCGGTCTGGGGTCCAAAGTTCATGGTGCCCAGGCACAGGCGGGAAACCTGCAGGCCGGAACGGCCAAGGTGTGTGTAC
This sequence comes from Arthrobacter sp. PvP103, assembly GCF_017833075.1. Lineage (NCBI taxonomy): Bacteria > Bacillati > Actinomycetota > Actinomycetes > Micrococcales > Micrococcaceae > Arthrobacter > Arthrobacter sp. PvP103. The sequence goes on from NZ_JAFIBQ010000001.1 coordinate 2,722,238, forward strand.
TGCATGCTGAGATGTCCTATCTGGCTGTGGTTCAGTTGCTCCGGTGATCGAGCCTGTCGAGATCGGTTTCGACAGGCTCAATCACCGACGGTCGGTTACATCTGGCTGAAGGCGGCGACGGCGGGATCGGCGCCCGCGCGGGCACCCGACTCCAGGGCGCTAATTTCGCTGAGTTCGGCAGGGGAGAGCTCCACTGCGACGGCCCCCAGGTTCTCCCGCATGCGCTTCGAATCGGCAGACTTGGGGATGACGATGGTGCCTTGGGCGAGGTGCCAGGCCAGCGCGATCTGGGCCGGAGTGGCGTCGTATTTGCCGGCAAGATCCTTCACGGCCGTTGCATTCAGGTCCGCGCCCTGGCCGAGGGGACTGTACGCCTCCACGGCAATGCCGAGTTCCCTGCACTTGGTGGCCAGTTCCTGCTGCTGGAAGGTGGGGTGGATTTCGACCTGGTTCACCGCCGGGACCACGTCCGCCGCCGGGAGGAGCGTGTCGAGGTGCTCGCCGAGGAAGTTCGAGACGCCGATGGCGCGGATCTGGCTGTTGGCGTACAGCTTTTCCATCGCTTTCCAAGCTTCGGTGTAGAGCCCCTGGGAGGGGACGGGCCAGTGGATCAGGTAGAGGTCCAGGAACTCGACGCCGAGTGCCTTGCGGCTGTTCTGGAATGCCTCGTGGGCGTTGCCCTGTTCGCCGTTGCGGAGCTTGGTGGTGATGAAGATGTCCTCGCGGGGAATGCCCGACGCGGAGATCGCAGCCCCCACTCCGGCCTCGTTTCGGTAGGCGGCGGCGGTATCTATGTGGCGGTAGCCGGCTTCGAGCGCATCTTCGACGATGCGCTGCGTTTCTTCCGGCGGCACCTGGAACACGCCGAAGCCGAGTTGCGGGATCTTGACTCCGTTGTTGAGGGTCAACTGCGGGATGGTGTTTTGCTGCGTCTGTGACATCGTCGGTTCTTCCGGTCGAGGGATCGTCGAAGGGCAAGCGGGAAACCGCTTTCGTGCTGGCTACGTTTCGAGCCTATGCACTTAGCCACGCCCTGTCAGTAGCCATGCCTGTTCCTGTTTTTCCTAGGACTGACAGTCCTACGTTCGTTGTGGAGCGGAAGCTCCCCGGCCGTGCACAATGGAAGGCATGGGTCAGAGCGCCGAGTTTGGAAAATTCCTGAAGGCCATGCGGTCACGGCTGAAGCCGGAGGATGCGGGGCTGCCCGGAACCTCCGGCGCCCGGCGGGTCGCCGGGCTGCGCCGCGAGGAGATAGCCCGGCTGGCGGACGTGAGCACGGACTACTACACACGCCTGGAGCAGGGCCGCAACATCCACCCGTCAAGGGCGGTGCTCGATTCAGTGGCGCGGGCCCTGCGCCTGGATTCCAGCGAGCAGGCGCACATGATGGACCTTCTGGAGAATTGCGCCGAATCTCAGCGCTCGCCGATCCCGGCCCAGGGTGTCCGCCCGGCCCTGCGCCAGCTCCTCGGCGCGGTGGGTGACGTCCCCGCGCTGGTCCTGGGCCGCCGGAGCGACGTCTTGGCCGGCAACCCGCTAGCCTTCCTGCTGTTTGCGGATTTCCCGGCCATGCCGGCAGGGGAGCGCAACCTCACGCGCTGGCTCCTGCTGGACCCGCGCGCCCGCGAACTGTTCCCCGGCTGGAAGGCCGTGGCAGCCGACGCCGTCGGAGCCTTGCGCGTGGATGTCGGGCGGCACCCGAACGACGCCCAGGCCAATCAACTGGTGGGCGAACTCGCGGTCCATAGCGAACACTTCCGCCAATGGTGGGCCGGGCACCGCGTGGCCGCTCCTTCGGCGGGCAGCATACGGCTCTGCCACCCGGTGGTCGGAGACCTGGAGCTGGATTTTGAAAACCTGGTCCTCCCGGAGGACCCGGACCAGGTCCTCCGGATATTCTCCGCGAAACCGGGTTCGGCTTCGGCCGATTCCTTAACGCTGCTGGGCAGCTTCGGGGCCGGGATGGACGGTGTGGCGTCGGGACCGGCCGCTGCAGTTGTGCAGCTGCCACACGAAACAGGCTGATTTTGGGCATACGCCCATTGGGGGATCCTGGCCGCTTTCCTAGCCTTGGAATAGACCTTTTCGACTACCAAGGATGGGATTCAACGATGAAGCGCATCGCACTGCTCAGGGAACGGGTGGCCACCGCCGGCGCCACAGGAACCCACTGCCCGGCATCCGGACTGTGGGCTCCCGCGGACGCGCCGCATGATGGCCACACCTTCTTCGAAGGACACATTTTCCCGTCCTACAACGGCTCGCCCACCGTCTGGCGGCGCAAGACGTCACAGGAAACGTCCCGCTGATATTTCGGGGTTCAGCGCTCCAAGCGGAATCCCAGTTTGATGGTCACCTGCCAGTCGGCCACCTGACCGTTTTCAAGGTGTCCGCGGATTTCTTTCACCTCGAACCAGTCCAGGTTGCGGAGGGTCTTCGCGGCCTCGGCGATCCCGTTGCGGACGGCTGCGTCCACACCCTCGTTTGAAGTTCCGACAATTTCAGAAATGCTGTAGGTGTGATTCGACAACTTCGCTCCTCATAATCTCCATTGACACCCGGAACTGCGGGCCGTCCCTGCAGATTAGCGGACGCAGCGCAGCGCGACTAGGGCTTTCCGGCGGTAAGCGGGCCGGCTGGGAACGGGCCATGTGCCACGCCCGGACCGAATATCGGGCCGGGTTCCGGTCGTTTGGCTTTCAGGCCCAGGTTCGCCGGCCGTTGCCGGACCCGGCGCACCACCCACGGGAACAGGTAGTCCTTGGCCCAGACCAGGTCACTGCTTCTGGCCTCCCGCCAACTGCTGACGGGCAGCACCTTGGGCTCCAGCGGCTTCAGGGTGTGGGGCACATTGAGCGTCTCCAGCACCATCGCCGCAATGGTGTGGTGGCCCAGCGGGGAGAAGTGCAGGCGGTCGGGATCCCACATGTGCGGAGCCGCCAACTGGCGCAGTGTCCACAGGTCGGCCACCACGCCGTCGTGCCGGGCCGCTATGGTGCGCAGGTTTTCGTTGAAGATGGCCACCTTGCCGCGGATGCGGCCAAAGACCGGAGTGTTCCCCCAGTCCGGTCCGGTGAAGAGCACCACGGTCGCCCCGGTGGCGCTGAGGAGCCCGATGGCCGGATCCAGCCTCTCTGCCAGCTTGTCCGGATCACTGCCGCGGAACACGAGGTCGTTGCCGCCGGCCGAGAGTGTGACAAGGTCAGGTCTGAGTTCGAGCGCGGGCCCCAGCTGGTCATCCATGATCTGCTGGAGAAGGCGGCCCCTGACCGCCAGGTTTGCGTAGGCGAAGTCCTGGTGGCCCAGGCTCAGTTCCTCCGCTACCCGGTCTGCCCAGCCCCGGACACCGCCCGGGCTTTGCGGCTCCGGATCGCCGTACCCCTCAGTGAAGGAATCTCCCAGTGCCACGTATCGGTTCCAGGGGTGCGGAGCCGGAGTGGTCGCCGCGGAGGGTATCCGCGCCGGTCCAGGAATGCTGAACGTACTCACGTTTCCCATGGTGACCCCATCACGGGCCCGGCAACAGGGTCGAAGGGCGCAATTCCGCGTGATCCCAAGGCCCGGGCCGGTGTGAGTCCAGCTACACAAGCAGCAGTTAATACCAAGGGGGGTATAAGATGAATAAAGTCCTAGAGCCACGGAGGAAGCAATGGAACTCGATCCCGCCGACATGAAGCCGGTCATCAACCGCCTGCGCCGCGCGCAGGGGCAGCTCGCGGCTGTAACCCGGATGATCGAAGAGGGCCGCGACTGCAAGAGTGTAGTCACGCAGTTGGCCGCTGTTTCCAGCGCCTTGGACAGGGCCGGTTTCTCCATCATTGCCACGGGCCTTCAGCAGTGCCTGCAGCAGGAGGACCCCAGCCTGGACAGGGCTGAACTGGAGAAGCTCTTCCTCTCGCTCGCCTAGCCGCGAGCCCCCGCTTAGCGGCCGCTCCCTCGCCGGGAGGCTAAGGCGTCAGGCGGTGTTCGCCTCGAGCACGTATGTCTTCAGGTCATCCAGGGTCTGCTGCATGTGCGCGTCCATGGCACTGCGTGAGCGGCCGGCGTCCCGCGACTCCAGGGCGTCCGCAATTGCCTGGTGGTGCCCGATCGCATGCTCCTGGATGTCGCGGAACTTCGACGTCTGCGTCCGGCGCTTTTCCAGTACGCGGTGCAGCGGCTCGAACAGGACGGCCACAAAAACGTTCTCCGAGGCGCGCAGGATGACGTCGTGGAAGGCGAGGTCGGCTTCCACGAAGCCGGCCAGGTCGTCGGTGTCATGGGCCTTGCGCATGGCTGCCACGTAGCCGTGCAGGGTACCTATCTCGGCGTCGCTGATGCGGCCCGCCGCGAGTTCGCACGCCCCTGTTTCCAGCATCCGGCGGAGCTCAATTAGCTGGACTGCGGCGGAGGCGTCATTCACGCCCTCAGAGGCTGCGCGGAGCACTGCTTCCAGGGAAGCCCAGCGGTTGAGCGGGTTGACGAACGTCCCCCGCCCGCGCTCCACGCTCAGGATGCGCTGTGCTTCGAGTGTTTTCATGGCTTCGCGAACGGTCATCCGGCTGACCTCGTGCTTCGCGCTCAGCTCCAGCTCGCCGGGGACGCTGGAGCCGGGAGGAAACTCGCCGGCAATGATCCGGTCCAGGAGCTCATCGGCCACCACGCCGACCAGTGATTTACGTGCCAATTTTCCCCCGTTCAGCGGTGAGCGACGATTTGTCCGACAAGTCTACTTGCGCGTCCCTGTGCCTTGTGCCACACTAGCATTCAAATGTTAGATGTCTGACATCTTACAAATACCTACCCGCACAGAGATTTCATACACAACGGAGTGCAAAGTGCCCCTTGAAGCAGATGTACTGGCAGCCTTTCCGGCAGAGGTCCAGATTCCCGCTGAGCTGGTTGCCGACGCTGTGGCGGCGTCTTCGGCAGCCTCCCCCCGAGTGCTCGTAGTGCTCGACGACGACCCCACCGGCACCCAGTCCGTTGCGGACCTGCCCGTCCTCACCCGCTGGGACGTGGCGGATTTCACCTGGGCGTTCGCCCACATCCGGGACAACCAGACGAAGCCCGCCGTCTACGTACTGACCAACACCCGCAGCCTGGACGCGGCAGAGGCTGCCGCGCGGAACGAAGAAATCGTCCGCAACGCCCTGACCGCAGCAGGCTCAGCCGGGAGCGAAGCCGGCACCGCCGGTTCCGGCCTTCGCCTCGGCTTCGTCAGCCGCAGCGACTCCACCCTCCGCGGCCACTACCCGCTCGAGCCGGATGTCATCGCCGCCACCGTGGCCGCCGTCAGCGGCGAGGCGACTGACGGCGTCGTCATCATTCCGGCGTTCCCTGACGCCGGCCGGGTCACCATCGGCGGCGTGCACTACATGCGCGGTACGGGGGACGAAGCAGGCACGCTGACGCCGGTGGCCGAGACCGAGTTCGCGAAGGATGCCTCCTTCGGCTTCGCCAACTCCGAAATGGCCAAGTATGTGGAGGAGAAGTCGCAGGGGCGCTTTGCCGCGGACTCCGTGATCGTCCTGGACCTGAACATCATTCGGGCTTCCACCGATCCGCACATCTCCGCCAAGGCCATCGCCGACGCGATCGAGTCCGCCACCGAGTCCACCCCGATCGTGGCCGACATCGTCTCCGAAAACGACCTCCGCGCCCTCTCTCTGGGCCTCGAGGAAGCCGAACGCCGCGGCAAGAAACTCCTGTACCGCGTGGGTCCGCCGTTTGTCCGCGCCCGGATCGGCCAGGAGATCCGCGCCGAGCTCAGCGGCGAAGAGGCCTACGCCGGCAACACCCCCTCGGAAGCGGGCGGGCTCATCGTCGTCGGCTCCCATGTCGGCGTCACCACCCGCCAGCTCAAGGCCCTCACCGAACAGCACAGCGCAGCGCGCATCGTCGAGATCGACGTCGAGAAGCTGTTGGGCGATGCCGCAGCCAGCTACCTTGACGAGACGGTGGACATGGTGGTGGAGGCGCTGCGTGGCGGCGATGTCATCGTCCACACCAGCCGACTGCTCATCAGGACCGACGACGCCGCCGAAAGCCTGCGGATCGCGCGGACGGTGTCCGCTGCCGTCGTCGCGGTCGTGAACCGCACGCTCAAGACCTTTCCGCCGCGCTTCGTGATCGCCAAGGGCGGCATCACGTCCTCGGACGTCGCCGCGCACGGCCTGGAAATCCGCCACGCGATCGTCCGCGGCCCCATGCTCCCGGGCATCGTGAGCCTGTGGGAACCGGTGGACGGCCCCGCCAAGGGCATCCCGTTCATCGTGTTCGCCGGCAACGTGGGCGACGACCAGTCCCTCGCCGAGGTCACCCGCAAGCTCAGCAACACCTTCTAAGCCTCCCGCCACTCATTCAATGGAGAACACCATGACCAGCAACTACACCATCACCGTCCTGGGGCTCGGCGCCATGGGCCTGCCCATGGCCACCCGCCTGGCCAGCCAGCTCACCGTCCACGGCTTCGACATCGCCGAGCCGCGCCTCAAGCTCGCCGAAGAAGCCGGGATCCGCACCTTCGCCTCTGCCCGCGAAGCCTCCGAAGGTGCCGACGCCCTGCTCCTGGCAGTGCGCAACGGCGAGCAGCTCAACGACGTCCTCTTCGGCGCGAACGGCGTGGCGTCCGTGCTCAAGCCGGGCGCCGTCGTGATCCTCGGCAGCACCGTAGGCACCGACGCCATCCCGGCCACGGTGGACCGGCTGGCCGAATACGGCGTCGAACTGGTGGACGCGCCCCTTTCCGGCGGCCCCAAGCGCGCCGGTGAAGGCGACCTGCTGATCGTGGTGGGCGCATCGCCCGAGGCGCAGGAAAAGGCCCGCCCCGCCCTGGAGCTGCTGGCCTCCACCCTCACCGTTGTGGGCGACAAGCCCGGCGACGGCCAGGCGCTCAAGACCGTCAACCAGCTCCTCTGCGGCGTGCACATCGCCGCCGCTGCCGAAGCCCTTGCCCTGGCCGACGCCCTCGGCCTGGACCAGGAGAAGACCCTCAAGGCCCTCGAAGCCGGTGCAGCGGGTTCGTTCATGCTTTCCAACCGCGGCCCGCGGATCCTGGAGGCCTACAACGAGGGTGGTGCAGAGGTGCTGAGCCGCCTGGACATCTTCGTCAAGGACATGGGCATCGTGGGCAAGGCCACCCGGGCCGCCGGCCTGGCGGCCCCCGTTGCCGCCGCAGCCGAGCAGCTCTACCTCCTGGGCCAGGCCCAGGGCCTCGCCGCGGCCGACGACTCCGCCGTCATCAAGGTCGTCGCCCCCACCAAGCGCAACGCTTAATCCCCACCTAAAGCCCGACGACGGCGGTCCCCCCTCCGTCGTCGTCGAACCACCTCGCCGGGCGTTGCCGGCGACGTCAAAGGAGACACCCTATGAGCGCTCTAGCTCTTCTGGCCATAGCAGTCGCAGGCGTAGCCCTGCTGCTCGTGGCAGTGATCAAGTTCAAGATTCCCGCTTTCCTGGCGCTGCTTGTGGTCAGCGTCGGCGTAGCACTCGTCGCCGGAATCCCCCTTCCGGACATCATCAAAACGGTCACGGAAGGCATGGGCGGGACGCTCGGTTCCGTGGCCATCCTGGTAGGCCTCGGCGCGATGCTCGGAAAGATGATCGAAATCTCCGGCGGGGCGCAGTCGCTTGCCGGAAAGTTCACCCAACTGCTGGGCCCCCGCCGGGTTATTGCAGCCCTCACGGCAGCAGCATTCCTGCTCGCCATACCGGTGTTCTTCGACGTCGGATTCATCATCCTGATTCCCATCATCTACGGCTTTTCCAAAGCTGCTGGTGTGAACCCGGTCAAGATCGGACTTCCTGTCGGCGCCATCATGCTGGCAATCCATGTCGTCGTTCCGCCGCATCCCGGAGTCGTCGGCGGTGCCGGCATCCTCAAGGCAGACATCGGCTGGGCCACAATCTTTGGCCTGCTCATCTGCATCCCCGTGGGGTTCCTCGGCTATTTTGTGGCCAAGAAGCTGAACCGCCGCGAATACAGCATGCTGTCCACCACGGCCGAGCAGTTCCGCCTCTTCGGCAGCGGCAAGTCGGAAGTTGAACAGGATGCGCCCCAGGGAACGTCGAAGTCGTCCGTGCTCACCGCCGTCAAAACGGCGCCCAGTCCTGCCATGATCATCACCCTGATTGTCCTGCCCATCCTCATGATCATGGTGGGCACGGTGGGCGCGGTCATGCTGCCCAAGGATTCCTTCGCGTCCCAGCTCGCCGCGTTCATTGGCGCACCCCTGATCGCGCTGCTCACGGCGTTGGGACTGGCCTACTACTTCCTTGGCATCCGCCGCGGCTGGTCCTCGCAGCACACCGGTGAAGTCATGGACTCTGCGCTGGCTCCCACAGCCATCGTGATCCTTGTAACCGGCGCCGGCGGCGTGTTCGGCAAGGTCCTGACAGTTTCCGGCATCGGTAAGGCGCTGGCCGAAGGACTGCAGTCTGCGGGCCTCCCGGTGATCCTGATGGCCTTCATCCTCGCCGCCATCCTCCGCGCTTCGCAGGGCTCCGCCACCGTCGCCATCATCACCACAGCGGGCCTGCTTGCTGCCTCAGTGGCTGACGGCGGCTACTCGCCGGTACAGACAGCGCTCATCCTGGTTGCCATCGGCTTCGGCGCATTCGGGCTCAGCCACGTCAACGACTCGGGCTTCTGGATTGTGACCCGTTACCTGGGCCTGTCCGTGTCCGACGGTCTCCGCACCTGGACGGTCCTCACCACCATCCTGGGCCTGGCCGGCTTCGCGCTGACCTTTGTTGCCTGGATCCTCGTGGGAGGCCTGAGCGCCTGATGCGTGCCCGACTCGACCACCTGGTAGTTTCCGCCCTCCAACAGGGCGCAGCAGTCCCGGCCTTCACCTGCTACGACTTCACCACGGCCCTGGCAGTGGTGGAGGCGGCGGAAGAAGCCGGCCGCGGGGCCATCCTGCTGGTGGCTCCGAAGACGGCCGGCACCCCCAACGGTCTGCGGCTCATCACGGCACTCCGCGGGCTGGCGGACTCCGCCGGCGTCCCGATTGCCGTGCAGCTGGACCACGCCTCCGATCTCCGGGTGATTGCCGACGCCGTCGCGGCGGGGGCGGATTCGGTCCTCGCGGACGGTTCGTCGCTGCCCTACGAGGAAAACATCGCCCTGGTCCGCGAAGTGCGCGCCGTGCTGGAAGCGCAAGGCCATGCCGACGTCGTGATTGAAGCGGAACTGGGCGGGCTGGCCGGTGACGAGGACCGCGCCTTCGGGGCGGACTCCGTCGGGTCTTCTGCGCAAGGCGCCGCCGGGCTGACCGACTCCGCCCAGGTGGAAGACTTCGTTGCCCGCACCGGCGCCCAGCTGCTGGCCGTGGCCGTGGGCAACGTGCACGGCAAGTACAAGGGCGAGCCGCAGCTGCGGTGGGACGTGCTGCAGGACATCGCAGTGCGCACCCATATCCCGCTGGTGCTGCACGGCGCCTCCGGCATTCCGGCGGAGGAGCTGGTCAAGGCCGCCGCCATGAACGTGGGCAAGGTGAACTTCAACACCGAACTGCGCACCGGCGTGCTGGCCACGCTGGAATCCGAAACCGGCCCGCACCGTGCGGACGGCGAGAACCTCCAGGGTTTGCTCGTGAAGTGGAACGCCTCGGCCAGGGAGTTCGCCGCGGGCGCCCTGTCCACCCTCACGCGCTGAGTCCGCGAAAAAACTCCAACGGGGGAGGCTAGGATCGAGCCATGATCCCGGCCTCCCTCGTTTTTGCGTTCATCGCCGCCCTGCTGCACGTCTACATCTTCACCATGGAATCCATCACCTGGACCCGGCCGGCCACGTGGAAGCGCTTCGGGGTCGCCTCGCAGGCCGACGCCGAGACCACCCGGCCGATGGCCTACAACCAGGGCTTCTACAACCTGTTCCTTGCCGTCGGCGCGCTGATCGGCATCGGCGCGGTCCTGTGGGGCCAGCCGCCGGTGGGCTGGACCCTGATTTTCGCTTCCTGCGGTTCCATGCTGCTCGCTGCCGCCGTCCTGGCGCTGAGCGGACGCAAGTACCTCCGCGAGGCCGCCACACAAGGCACGACGCCGCTTCTCGCCGTCGCGCTCGGCCTCCTGGGGCTGCTGGCCGCCTGAGCGGCATGGCTTATGGCCCTTGACGGAGGCCCGGCGGACAATGGACAGTACGCAGAGAATCGTTCCGCCTCCGTAAGGAGCGCAATGGGTGTTCCGCAGCAGCAGAAGCCGCAGGCAAGCGCAGGGCAGGACTTTCCTGCACCGGACCGCGACGCGGTGATCGACCTTGCCCGTTTCTTCTGCCTGGCCCTGGTGGTGGTGGGCCACACCATGATGGTCAGTCCCGTGCTTCACCCCGACGGCACCGTCACCACCGAAAACACCCTCGCCCTGCAGGACTGGTTCGAGCCGATCATCTGGATCTTCATGGTGATGCCGCTCTTTTTCGTGGCTGGCGGAATCACCGGGCTGCAGTCCTGGCGGCGGCTCAAGGCCCGCGGCGGCAACGGCGTCGAGTTCGCCCAGGCGCGGCTGCTGCGGCTTGTCCGTCCGGCCGCCGCGCTGCTGGCCGTGATGTTCGCCGCGCTGTGGGCTGCGCGGCTGTCGGGCGTGGAAGCGCAGGTGGTTGAGCTGATCGTCACCGGCGCCGGGATGCCGCTGTGGTTCCTGGCTGCGTACCTGGCGGCCCAGCTGAACATCCCCTGGCTGGCGGCACTCCATGACCGCGCACCGTGGCTGACACTTGCCGGCCTCACCGCCCTGGTGGTGGCCGTCGACTGCTTTCGCGGATCCCTGCCGCTGCTGGCCTACGCCAACATCCTGTTCCTCTGGTGCGCTGTCCAGCAGCTGGGGTTCCTGCTCGCCGATGCCCCGGCCGGGAAGCCCGGCGCGTCCACGCTGGTGGGTGTCATCATTGCGAGCAACCTCATTCTGGGCCTGGTCACCGGCCTGGGGCTGTACCGCGGCAACATGCTGGTAAACCTGAATCCTCCCAACCTTTGCCTGTTGCTCCTGGGCGCGGCGCAGGCGGCGGCGCTCCAGCTCGCCCGGCCGGTGCTCGGCGGGGCGGCCTCGGCACAGTGGGTCCAGACCGTGGTGGGGATGGCCGGACGGCGCGCCATGACCATCTACCTGTGGCACCTGCCGCTACTGGCCGCGATGTCCGGGCTGATCCTGCTCACCGATTTCCCCAAACCGCCGGCCGGGACGGCCGCCTGGTGGTGGTCGCGGCCGATGGTCCTGCTCGGCGTCATGGCGCTTTTGCTGCCTGCGCTGGCCGTCTTCGGGAGGCTGGAAGAACGGCCGACGGCGTCAGCCCACTCCCGCCGCCGGCCCGCCGCCGCGGTGGTCCTCGCCGTCGTGGCGGTCTTCATCCCGGTGGTTGACGCGGCCATCAACGGGCTGACGCTCGCCCTCCTGGGCGGGGGAGCGGCATGCTTTGCGCTGGCCGTGCTCCTGCTTGGCCGGATTCCTGTGCGGCCCGGCGGTCCGCCGGACGCCTCCGGCGGACCATTGCCACAAGGGCCTTTAAGTGCCAATGTCGAACCATGACGGAGAACACGGTATCCACTGAAGACACGTTCAGCCCGGACGTCACCACCACCCGGAATGATGACCTTCACCGGTACGAGTTGCGTGTCGGCGGGAAGCTGGCGGTCCAGTCGCGTTTCGTGGACAGACCGGGGCACGTGGACTTCATCCACACCGATACGGCGGAGGAGTTCAAAGGGCAGGGCCTGGCAAAGGTGCTGGCGCATTTCGCCCTCGATGACGTGGTGTCCGCCGGCAAGCGGATCATCCCGCATTGCCCCTTCATTTACGGCTACCTGAAAAAGCACGACGCGTACGGCCAGTTCATCGACTGGCCCGAGCAGCCGCCGACGGACCCCGTCACTGCTTCCTAGGTCACTGCTTCCTAGGTTTGCGCCCGACTGTTGACGGCGCCCTAGCCGTCGAAATGCGTGGAGGGTGACCCGGGGGTAAATGATTCCACGAGCTTTTCCGCCACGACCCGGAGCTTCAGGTTCCGTCCGCTGGAAGCCTTGGTGAGGATGGCCATCGCTTCCTCCTGTGAACACCTGTTCTGGCCCATGATGATCCCGGCCGCGAGGTCTATTGCCGTGCGGGACTCCGTGGCGGAGTGCAGGTCCTCAGCCAGTTGTTGCTGCACGCCGATTCTTACTGCGAGGCGAAGCGCCTTCTCGGCCTGCACAGCGAAGAGCTCAGCCTTCTGAATCGCGGCAGTACTGAAAACGTTCGGGGCCGGAGCGAACACATTCAGCGCCGCGGAAGCGCCGGAGTCAAGGGTGAGGGGGATGCCCAGCACGCTCAACTGCCCCAGCGAGGCAACTGCGTGGCCGTATTCCGGCCACCGGGAGTCAGTGCGCGTGTCCCGGACCAGCACCGTGGTGCCCGTCGACATCGCGTGGAGGCAGGGGCCCTCTCCGTAGTTGCGCTGGATCTCGTCGAAGAGGCGGGCCTCCGGGTTGCTCCAGGCTGCCGTGGTGGTCCGGTGGTGCCGGTTCAGTGTGACCGCGCAGGAAACGTCCTGGCCCAGGGTGCGTGAGAGGGAGTCGGCGGAAAGCTCACAGAACTCCGCCAGGAATCCGCTGACGTCCTGGCTGCTGATGACCAGATCCTGCAACTGTCCCGCCACCGATGTGTCCAGCGTGATCTTGTCCATGTTTCAAGTCTAGATCCGGGCGTAGCCGTGTGACTCTGGCCGGAAGGTCAGCTTGTGGCGCGGGCAACAATTTCGTATGGTTTAGGTGAGTTATGAAGCTGGCTCTTGGACGTCTCATTGGGAGAACCCTTGAACCATAAGCTGCGTGTGCTGGTCCGTGTGGATGTTGATCCCGGACGGGTGACCCTGGAAGTCGCCGGATGCCTGACTCAGTCGAATTACCCCGTGTTGCTGCACATTATGCGCCGCGGGCGCCGGCTCTCGCCGGAGCAGGATATTACCGTGGACCTCCACAATGCCTCCCATCTGGACCCCGAGGTCCTGATGTACCTGCGCCACATTGCCGACCACCAGGCCGCCGGCGGCGCCGATGCTTTCCGGCTCACCCTGGCCGAGCCCGCGGAACTTCCCATCTGCCTTGAGCATGCCGGGCTTGCAGGCGGCGAAGAGATCCTGGACGGGGAAATCAACGCCCTCCTGGACGCTGAGGCCGCCACCGCGTTCGACGTCGACGGCGCTCCGGCGGCCGCCGGCGAGCAGCGCACCATTGACGGCCTGGAGTTGTCCGAGTACCTCGAGGGGAACTTGGATCCCGCATCAACCGTCAAGGCGCTGTCCGACGACGCCCTCGGCAAACTGGCCGACGCACTGTACCGGCACCTGGACACCCGCAGCCCCGTCTTCGGGGCGCACACCTGGTACGAACTGGCCGCGGAGGAACTCCATCAGCGGCACCTCACGGAACCCGAGGGGCCAACGCAGGAGGAAGTCGCAGCCGGCTGACCTCCCACCGCGGTCCCGGTTCACACGTCGCTCCGAGCCTTAGCCCTTTCCGTGCCGTGCAGATAAGGTTGGACTGATTCAGGACAGTCCGCTTTTCCCGCTCCATCGGTCTCACACCGGAGCCGGATCCTCACCGGGCGGCTGACTGAAGCGACGAGGATCCAGGGGGACAGCCGGGCGTGCTGGGGCGTGACGTGGTGGAATCCGGGCCGGAAGCATGTGGACTTCCGCAGGACCGGTTAATCAGGCGTGCCCGGGCGCCCATCGCCTATACCACCTTGGACGGCAATACCGCCTGGTCGAAGTCCAAAGACGGCACGGGCGAGCCCTGGGTGGATTTCGCGGGCGCGGGTCACGGTTTCTGCCCGGTGGTGGACGACGTAACCGCAACCGTTGTACGGAGGCAGCCATGAACCCGCGCCGGCTGAGACTGCGAGAGCTGACGATCAGGCTGATTGTCCTGGCCACGGCCATCCTGGGCCTGAACTACATCATTTGGCGCTGGATGGTGTCGATCAACTGGGAGGCATGGTGGATCGCGGTTCCTCTGGTCCTGGCCGAGACATACTCCCTGGTGGATTCCCTGCTGTTCGGCGTCACCATGTGGCGTTACCGGCAGCGGGATACACCGCCGCCGCCGCCGGGCCTGACCGTCGACGTGTTCATCACTACCTACAACGAGCCCTTTGACCTGGTGATGGGAACGGCCCGCGCAGCAAAGAACATCGAGTACCCGCACCGCACCTGGATCCTCGACGACGGCAACCGCGCCGAGCTGCGTGCCATCGCGGAAGCGGAAGGCATCGGTTGGATCACCCGGTCCGAGGACTGGACCAACCGCCCGCGCCATGCGAAGGCCGGCAACCTGAACAACGCGCTGCTCGCCACAGACGGCGAATTCATGCTGATCCTTGACGCCGACCAGGTGCCGGACCCCAAGATCCTGGACCACACCCTGGGTTATTTCAACGACCGGAAGATGGCGCTGGTCCAGACTCCCCAGGTGTTTGTGAATGTCCCGCCCAATGATCCCCTGGGCAGCCAGGCGCCGCTGTTCTATGGTCCCATCCAGCAGGGCAAGGACGGCTGGAACGCCGCATTCTTCTGCGGCTCCAACGCGATCATCCGCCGTGAAGCCCTGATGCAGTTGGGCGTGATGCGCTACGTCTCGGAAACCGAGCTGGCGCTGAACAAGGCGCTTCGAACGGCGGACAAGGTGGTGGCGAAGGCGAGGCGGCAGCTTGGCCACGGGCAGGAACGGCTGGCCGCGGCGCTGACCACCGTGGCGACCGACCTGCGGCAGGTCCGCCGTGAGCTCAGCGACGGCCAGAGCATTGCCGACGTCACCTACCGGTTCCAGGAACGCGTGGACACCGTGGCGCGGAACCTCGTTGCTGAAGACTTCGCGGCCCTGCACGCCGAGCTGAACTCCATCGAGGGGTTGTCCCGGACGATCGACGCAGACGGCTCCCTTGCGGTCATCGACGACGTTGCGCTGGACAGGCTCTCCCAGCGCGACTGGTCTCCCTTGGGAGCGGTGGAAACCGTCCGCGTCCTGATCGAATCCGTCAACGCCGAGAAGGCCGGCGAGGCACAGGCCGTCATGCCCCTGGCCACCATCTCCGTCACCGAGGACATGGCCACGTGCATGCGGCTGCATTCCCTCGGCTGGGAGTCGGCCTACCACCACGAAAAGCTGGCCGACGGGCTGGCCCCCGAGGACCTCGATTCGATGCTCACGCAGCGGCTCCGGTGGGCGCAGGGAACCATGCAGGTCATGTTCCGGGAGAATCCGCTGCTGCAAAAAGGGCTGAGTATTGCCCAGCGGTTGATGTACCTGGCAACCATGTGGAGCTATCTTGCCGGGTTCGCCGCGGTGGCCTACATCGCCGCCCCCGTCATCTACCTCACACTGGGGATCCTGCCGGTGCAGTCGCTAAGCAACGAGTTCTTCCTCCGGCTCGTCCCGTTCCTGGTGGTCAACCAGATCCTGTTCCTGGTGGTGGGGCGCGGCGTGAAGACATGGCGCGGCCAGCAGTATTCCCTGGCCCTTTTCCCCACCTGGATCAAGTCCGTCACTTCCGCATTCGGGAACGTGTTCCTGGGCCGGGACCTGGACTTCAGGGTCACCCCCAAGACGCTGCAGGAACGCAACCGGCTGCCGTGGCACCTGGTCCGGCCGCAGCTGATTGCCATGATTGTCCTGGTCCTGGCCGCCGTTGTGGGTGTCATCCGCCTGCTGCTGGGCCAGGGCGACGTCCTGGGCAGCTCCGTCAACTTTGTATGGATAGCCTTCGACCTGCTGATCTTCAGCGTGGTCATCGAGGCTGTGCGATACCCCGGCTACGACGCCTGGCTGGACAGCAACAAGAAGAAAGAGGTAAGTCAATGATCGAATTCACCAACGAGACCCTGGCCAACGGAGTGGGCGTGATCCGTCCCGTGGGCCGGCTCAATATGGTCTCGGCGCCGCACCTCGGCGCCAACATTGACGCGCTCATCAGCGACGGCACGGTTCGGCTGGTGGTTGACCTGGCCGGCACCGATTTCATTGACTCGTCCGGCCTGGGCGCGCTGATTACCGGGCTGAAAAAGACGCGGCAGGCCGGCGGTGACCTCCGGTTGGCCAACCCCACGGCGCAGATCACGGCGGTCTTGGAAATGACCAACCTGAACAAGGTGCTTCAGCCGGTCGCCTCGGTGGATGGGGCCTATTGATGAGCAGCCAGTTCGGCCTGCGGGCCGCCGCGGTTCCCGAAAGCCTGGAGCTGGTCCATGACCTGCTGGAGGAAGTCTGGGCGGGCGAACCCGGAATCGAGCCCATGGACCGCATCCGGTTCGAGACTGCGCTCATCGAGGTGGCGTCCAACATCATCGAGCACTCGCAGCCGTCCAGCACCGACCCCGTGCGGTTCGTCCTGGCGGTGGAATGCGAACCGGCGCGACTGTATGCCGAGTTCACGGACAATGCCCGGCCCGCCGGCATCGACCTGACGGCGGCGGAACTGCCGGACGACATGTCCGGGAGCGGCCGCGGACTCGCCCTTGCCAAGGTGGCCCTGGACCAGTTTTCCTACGCCAAGGAGGACACCGGGAACCGCTGGACGCTGCTCTGCCGCCGCAGGACAGCAGCCAGCGCCACGCACTAGGCGGCAAATTCTGCCCCAACCGCGGCGTAGGGGACAGTCAATGACGCCCGGTTGACCCCGAACACCCCCGAAATACGCCAATTTCATAATTAGCTCACAAAAGTTTGACTAAAAGGTTTACCTAAGTAAGGCTTGCCTTGCTACGTTAGCGCGCCGCCAAACGCCTACCAAAGGAAAACCTTGTGACGCTGTTGCCCCCTGTGGACGAAAAACCCCTGGGCCTGCCTGCCCCGACTGCCGGGCACGATTTCGGCTCCCGGGTGGAGCTCGCCCTCGCCGCCACCAACCACCTGTTCAACTCCCGCAATGCGCCGCGCTACGTGGCCCAGGTCCTCCAGGGCGTCAATGCCGTGGCCACCAAACTGGAGCGGACCACCAAACCGTTCTCCGGCGTCGGACCCCGCGAACTCAGGGAACGCGTCGCCGCCGTCGACCTGGGACGCCCCCTCCCGGACACCGCTGCCGCGCTGGCTGAACTTGAAGAGGTGTACCTGAAGGACGCCGTCTACTTCCACGACGCGAAGTACGCGGCCCACCTGAACTGCCCGGTGGTCATCCCGGCGCTGGTGGGGGAGAGCATCCTGTCCGCCGTGAATTCCTCCATGGACACCTGGGACCAGAGCGCGGGCGCCACCATGATCGAGCGCCGCCTCATCGACTGGACCGCGGAGCGGCTGTCCCTCGGCGACACGGCCGACGGCGTGTTCACGTCCGGCGGAAGCCAGTCGAACCTCCAGGCGCTGCTTATTGCCCGCAACCACGCAGTCGCCGGACTGCGGAAGCTGCCCGGCAACGAGTCCCTCCGGCTGCCGGGCCTGCTGGACAAGCTGCGTGTCTTCGCTTCGGAGGACAGCCACTTCAGCATCCGCAAATCGGCGTCCATGCTGGGGCTGGGGTACGACGCCGTCGTGCCGGTCGCGTATGGACCCGACCACCGGATGGACCACGCCGCGCTGAAGACCGCACTCGCGCGGACTGCCGACGCCGGCCTGGTGCCGATGGCCGTCGTGGGAACCGCCGGGACCACCGATTTCGGCGCGGTGGATCCGCTCGCGGAACTGGCCGCCCTCTCCAAGGCTTACGGGGCGTGGTTCCATGTCGACGCCGCCTACGGCGGCGGGCTCATGGTTTCCGGCCGCTACGGGCACCGGCTGGAGGGAATCTGCCTGGCCGACTCGGTCACCGTGGACTTCCATAAGACATTCTTCCAGCCCGTCAGCTCCAGTGCCCTGCTGGTGCGGGACCGGGCCATGCTGCAGCATGTGACCTACTATGCGGACTACCTCAATCCGGAGAGCGCCGCGCTGGCGGAGATTCCCAACCAGGTGGACAAGAGCATCCAGACCACGCGGCGCTTTGACGCGCTGAAGCTCTGGCTCACGCTCCGGATCATGGGGGCGGATGCCGTAGGTGCCCTGCTGGACGAAGCGATCGACCTGGCGGCCCGCACCGGGCAGGCCCTGGCCGCGGACCCGGACTTTGAGCTGGCCGCCGAGCCGCAGTTGAGCACGCTCGTGTTCCGGTACCGCCCGGTCCTTGCTGACGGAACCCGCGTTGAGGAGGACATCGCGGATATCCTCAATCCGGCCATCCGGGCCGCGGTGTTTGCCTCGGGCGACGCGGTGGTGGCCGGAACCACGGTGGCCGGCAGGCATTACCTGAAGTTCACGCTGCTCAACGCCGAGGCCACCCCGGAGGACATCAACGCGATCATCGACCTGCTCCGCAGCACGGGCGAAGCGCTGCTTGCCGGGCAGGAGGCCGCAGCGTGAGCGCAGCCTCCGGCGCCGCTGGCTCCAGTACTTCAGGCGTCGGCACCCCGGGCCGCATATACGACGTCGCCGGAATCGGCGTTGGACCCTTCAACCTGGGACTCGCCGCGCTTGCTGAGCCTGTGGACGGGCTCGACGCAGTGTTCCTGGAACGCCGCGACTCGTTCGACTGGCACCCCGGCATGATGCTGGAGCCCGCCCACCTGCAGGTCCCGTTCATGGCGGACCTCGTGACGCTGGCCGACCCCACATCCCCGTATTCGTTCCTGAACTTCCTGAAGCAGACGGGCAGGCTCTACCGCTTCTACATCCGGGAAAACTTCTACCCGCTCCGCGCCGAGTACAACCAGTACTGCCAGTGGGTGGCCGGCCAACTCGAATCGGTGCGGTTCGGCACGGACGTCCAGGAGATCACGTACGACGACGGCGTGTACACGCTGTCCGTGGACGGTCCGGCCGGGCCTGAGGTGCTGCGCGCGCGGCGGCTGGTGCTGGGCACCGGAACGTCGCCGTACCTACCGGCAGCCTGCGACGGAATAATCGAGGCGGCAGCCAACGGAGGCGGTGTGGTGCTCCACAACGCCGACTACCTGGCGCGGAAAAGTGAACTGCAGGAGCAGCGGAGCATCACCATCGTGGGCAGCGGCCAGAGCGCCGCCGAAATCTACTACGAACTGCTGCAGGAGATCGACGCCCACGGATACGGGCTGAACTGGGTCACCCGGTCCGGGCGGTTCTTCCCGCTGGAGTACACCAAGCTCACCCTGGAGATGACGTCGCCTGAGTATGTGGACTACTTCCACGGGCTTCCGGAGGAGCAGCGCGACGGCCTGATCAAGAGCCAGAAGAACCTGTACAAAGGCATCAACTCCGAGCTCATCGACGCCATCTACGACCTCCTGTATGCCAAGAGCCTCTCCGGCGTCGTGGATACGCGGCTGCTGACGCACTCGGCACTCACCGGGGCCTCCTGGGACCCGGCAGCCGGTACGCACACCCTGCAGTTGCGGCACGAGGAGCAGGGCGCGGACTACGCGCTGGACACCGGCGCCGTGGTGCTTGCCACCGGCTACGGCTACCGCGAGCCGGGGTTCCTGTCCGGAGTGCAGGACCGCATCGCCCGCGACGGCACCGGCAGGTTCGCGGTGGAGCGCAACTACAGCACTGGCGTCGAGCCCGGCGAGATCTTCGTCCAGAACGCCGAACTCCATACTCACGGCTTCGTTACGCCGGACCTCGGCATGGCCGCCTACCGCAACTCCTGCATCCTGCGCGAAATCTGCGGGCGTGAGATCTATCCCGTGGAACAAAGCATTGCCTTCCAGGAGTTCGGGGTGCCGGCGCCGGCACTGGTGCCGGCATGAGTTTCATGTTCCGCTGCTTCGACCCGGAATCCGACGCGCAGCTCCTCCATGGCTGGGTGACCCGTCCTTATGCCGCTTTCTGGGGGATGCAGTCCGCCACCGTGCCGGACGTTGTCCGGGAGTACTCAAAGATCCAGTCCAGCGGGCATCACCACGCGCTGCTGGGGCTCGACGGCGGAGTTCCCGCCTTCCTGATGGAGGAGTACCTTCCGGCCTTCTCACCCCTGGCCGGCCTCTATGCCGTCCAGCCGGGGGACATCGGCATGCACCTGTTGGTGGCACCGCCGGCCGGGCCGCCCCGCACCGGCTATACCGCCGCCGTGATGGAAGCGGTTTTGGACCGGCTCTTCGCGAAGGACAGGGTGGAGCGCGTGGTGGTTGAGCCGGACGCCCGGAACCACAAGATCCATGTCCTCAACGAACGGCTGGGATTCCGGCCTGCCGGGGAGATCGCCCTGCCGGACAAGCAGGCCCTCCTCAGTTTCTGCACCCGGGAAGCCTTCCATGCCGCCCGCGCCGCCCGCCATCCATCCCCGACCCACCCCGGAGCATCACTATGACCATCGCTGACCTGGAAGCCGTCCTGACCACGGGCAACGCGGCAACGCACCTCACCCCGGAACGCTGGGCGGCGGCCAACCGCCACCTTGTCCGCAAGGCGCTCGCCGAGTTCTCCCATGAGCGCATCCTCTGCCCGGAACCAACCAGCGCCGGGGACCCGGCCGGGGGCGGCAGGGAATCCGCAGCCCGGTCCCGGGACTACCGGGTGCTCAGTGATGACGCCACGGTTGAATACCGCTTTTCCGCTACGATCCTGCCCCTTGAGCACTGGTCCGTGGATGCCGGCTCGATCACGTGCAGCCGGGAGGGGGAGGACGCGCCCCTGGACGCGCTTCGGTTCATCACCGAATTCCGCGACACCCTGGGGATCCGGCCGGAGATGCTCCCGGTCTACCTTGAGGAGATCAGCAGCACGCTCTCCAGCCATGCATACAAGCAGTGGATGGGCCAGCCGTCCTCCGCTGAGCTGGCGGCCGGTGTGACGCGCGGCGCGGATGCGGCCACGGACTTCCAGGCCATTGAACGGAGCATGACTGAGGGGCATCCCTGTTTCGTGGCCAACAACGGCCGGTTGGGCTTCGGCATCCACGATTACCGTGCCTTCGCTCCGGAAGCCGGCGCTCCCGTCCAGCTGGAATGGATCGCAGTGCACCGGAGCAAGGCGGTGTTCACCTCCAGCGAGGGGCTGGACTATGCCGCCCACCTTGACGCCGAACTCGGCGCGGGCGTCCTGGCCTTCTTCGATGCCGAGCTCACTGACCTGGGATTGGACCCGGCCCGGTACTTCCTGATGCCGGTGCACCCCTGGCAGTGGGAGAACAAGCTGACGGTGACCTTTGCCGCCGAAATCGCCCGGCAGCACGTTGTCCACCTCGGCATCGGGGCTGACAGCTACCAGGCGCAGCAGTCCATCAGGACATTCTTCAACACGTCCGCGCCGGAAAAGGCCTACGTCAAGACGGCCATGTCTGTCCTGAACATGGGCTTCATGCGCGGGCTCTCGCCGCTGTACATGAAGGCCACCCCGGCCATCAACGACTGGCTTCAGGAGCTGATCGGCGGCGACGAGGCCCTGCGGGGCCGGGGACTTGCGATGATCCGCGAGGTGGCCGCCATCGGATACCACAACGGCTATTACGAGGCGGCATCCGCCAAGGATTCGCCGTACCGGAAAATGCTGTCGGCGCTGTGGCGGGAGAGCCCGCTGCCGTTGCTGGAGGACGGGCAGCAGCTGGCCACCATGGCCTCGCTCCTGCACGTTGACTCGGCCGGCAGGCCCATGGCGTCCGCGCTGATCGAACAGTCCGGACTCGCACCGGCGGAGTGGCTTCGGCGGTACTTCGAGGCCTATCTCGTCCCGCTGGTGCACTGCCTGTACCGCTACGAGCTGGCGTTCATGCCGCACGGGGAGAACGTGATCCTGGTCCTTGAAAACGGCGTGCCCGTGCGTGCGGTGATGAAGGACATTGCCGAGGAAATCGTAGTGATGGGGGACCGGCTCGAGCTGCCGGACGCCGTGTCCCGGATCAAGGCGGATATTCCCGACGGCGAGAAGGTCCTGGCAATCTTCACCGATGTGTTCGACTGCATCTTCCGGTTCCTCGGTGCCCTCCTCGAGGAGGATGGCGTGCTTGGCGGCAAGGAATTCTGGCGCATCGCGGCTGAAGCCATTCGCGACTACCAGGCGGAACACCCGGAGCTGGCAGACCAGTTTGCCCGCCACGACCTGTTTGCGCCCGACTTCCAGTTCTCCTGCCTGAACAGGCTGCAGCTGCGCAACAACCAGCAGATGCTGGACTTGGCGGACCCGTCCGGAGGCCTGCAGATGGCCGGCCGGCTGGCGAACCCCCTCGCAACGTCCGCCCGGGAAGTTCCGGGTGAGGCGCCCGGCGCAAGGGACTAGGCTTCTGCCATGACGGAACAAGTTCCCGGAACCACAGCCCTGATCACCGGCGCCACCGCGGGCCTAGGCGCAGAGTTTGCCCGCCAGCTCGCCGAGCAGGGCCACCACATGGTCCTGGTCGCGCGGGACGCTGAGCGGCTGCGGGCCGCGGCGCATGAACTGGAAAACAACTACAGCATCACCGCGGAGGTGCTGTCCGCGGACCTGACGGACGACGCCGGGGTGGCCGCCGTCGTCGAACGCCTCTCCGACCCCGCACGGCCGGTGGAAATCCTGGTCAACAACGCGGGGATCGGGTTGCTGAAGCCCTTCGACAAGAACAGCCTGGACGAGGAACGGCGGCACCTCAGGCTCCATGTCCAGACGCCCATGGAACTGTGCCACGCAGCGCTGCAGGGCATGCTGGCGCGGGGTTCGGGAAGGATCATCAATGTGGCCAGCGTTGCCGCCTTCGCCAACCGGGGGAGCTACTCGGCCGCGAAAGCGTGGCAGGTGACCTTCAGCCGCTGGGCCAACCTGGCATATGCCGGCAGCGGTGTGAAGGTGACCGCGGTGTGCCCGGGATTCACCCACACCGAATTCCACGACCGCATGGGCATGGACAAGACCGTGGCCCCGCGCTGGCTGTGGCTGCACGCTGACCGCGTGGTCCGGGAAGGACTGGCGGACAATGACCGCGGCCGTGCGGTTTCCATCCCCACCAGGCGGTACAAGATCGTCGCCGCCGCCTCAAGGATGCTGCCCGCCCGCTTCACGTCCGGGCCCCCGCGCAGGCCCGCGAAGTAGCTGCTGCGATTAGCTGGTCCGGCGGCGGCGCCGGACCAGCACGATGACCAGGATGCCGATCACCGCCCCCACGACCGTTTCCACGGCACGTTCCGTGATGAGGACGTAGGGGTCGGCCGGGGCTGCAAGCTGTGTCATCAGCAGGATCACAGGCGTGAAGGACACCATGGCCAGGCCGTAGTGCCGCGTCATGAAAAGTTCAGTCGTGAACTGGAAGATGATGACCAGGAAGGCCAGCACTGCCGCTTCCGCCCCCGGAAAGAGCGTCAGCGGCGCCCACGGCTCTGGAAGAAGTACGACGGCGACCACCACCAGTCCGAGGAACGTCCCCATCATGCGGTGGAGGCCGCGGTGCACGCTGCTGGGCAGGTCGGCTCCGGCCAGGGGAACAGCCGCGGCGGCCATGGCCCAGTGCGGGTGGCCGCTGCCGCTGAGTACTCCGATGGCGCCGGCAGTTCCGACCGCCAGCACATACCGCGCAGCGTGGATCATCGCAGCGTAGCGCCGCACTCCCCGCAGGGGTGCCGCGGCCCGGGCCGCTCCCGGCTGCCACCTCCGGCCCCGCACCCAGCCGCCAAAGCCGATGAGGATTGAAAACGCCGCGGAGGCGGCGGCGATGAGGAGCGCCGCAAACCAGGGAACCGTTGTGGGCACTGAGGCGCACGCACCCAGCGCAAGGATGCCGAAGAAGGGGCCGTTGGGCTTCAGGTTCACTCTGTCTGAGAAGACCGAACCGACGCCGGCCAGGACGGCTTCCACCCCCACGAGCCACCATGAATGCAGGTGGTTGACGGACAGGAAGATGCCAACGCCAACCCCGCTCACCAGGACCAGTGCGGCCTGGGCCTGGTGCCGGAGGCGGAGCTGGTGCGGCTCCGAACGCCCGTACATTCCGGTCAGGGCGCCGAACACGGCATAGATGATCAGCTCCGGCCGCCCGAACACGAGCAGGACCAGCGAGGGCACTGCCACGCTCACGGCAACGCGGAGGGCGGACAGGTGATCACTGTTGGCCGGACCGAGGCTGTGCAGGTCGCGGAGATGCCGCCTGAGGGTGCGGGCCATGGGTACCTCCGGTCTTTCGTGCGTTCGTTCGGTGCGCTCTTCCGCAAAAAAGTCTGCCAGACGCGCGGGAGGCCTGCTCTGCACGGCTGTCACAAAGGAACATCATGCAAAGCAGGCCTCGTCGGGCGGGGCGACTGACTACGAGGTCAGGCCCTCGCAGGAACCTTTTCGGTTTCCCGCAGCTCATCCTCAAACGGCATGTCGTCCAGGTCGATCAGGGGGTTCTCGTCCTGGGTGGCCACCAGCTCGTGGGCCTCCGCCTGGGTGTCCACGCTAGGCATGGAGCCGGGCAGCGGACGGTTGGCGGATTCCTTCAGGAAGTAGATGGCCACTGCGCCAACGGCTGATGTAGCCATCAGGTAGTACGCGGGCATCATGTCGTTGCCGGTCGCCTTGATCAGCGCCGCCACGATGAAAGGCGTGGTGCCGCCGAAAATCGCTACCGAGAAGTTGTAGGCGATACCCATGGCGCTGTACCGGCTGGCCGTCGGGAACTGCGCGGGCAGGGCCGAGGCCAGGTTGGCCACATAGAACGTGACGGGGAAGGCGATCAGTGCCAGGCCGGCCAGGGTCGACCAGATCTCGCCAACGCCAATGAGCAGGAAGGCGGGGGTGGCCAGCACGATGGTGCTCACGGCACCGATCCACAGGACCGGGCGGCGTCCGATGCGGTCCGAAAGCTTTCCAGTCAGCGGAATGCACAGGCTCATGACGACCAACACCGGGATGGTCAGCAGCGTGCCGTGGACAGGGTCGTAACCCTTGGCATCCGTGAGGTACGTCGGCATGTAGGAGGTCAGCGCGTAGCCGGCGGTGTTGGCCGCAGCCACAAGGATCATGGCCACAATAATGGGCCGCCAGTTGGCCTTGACAACGCCCACCGGGCTCTTGGAAGCAGCGTCGGAGGACTTGGCAGCGTCCTTGCTGAGTTCTTCCTGCGCGTCCAGGGTGGCCTGGAACTGCGGGGATTCCTCGATCTTGCTCCGGAAGTAGACCGCGATGAGGCCCAGGGGACCGGCGAGCAGGAACGGGATGCGCCAGCCCCACTCTTCCATCGCAGCCTGGCCCATGGTCAGCTGCAGGGCTGAAACGAGGGCGGCACCGATTGCAAAGCCGAGGTAGCTTCCCAGGTCAAGGAAGCTGGCGAAGAAGCCGCGTCGCTTGTCCGGAGCGTACTCGCTCACGAAGGTGGTGGCTCCGGCGTACTCGCCGCCGGTGGAGAAGCCCTGCACGATTTTCAGCAGCACCAGCAATCCGGCCGCCCACAAACCGATCTGGGCGTAGCCGGGGAGAAGGCCGATGGCGAACGTACTGGCCGCCATCAGCATCAGGGTTGCTGCCAGGACCTTCTGGCGGCCAACCTTGTCACCGAACCAGCCGAAGATCACGCCGCCAAGAGGACGGGCGATGAAGGTGGCGGCAAACGTGCCCAGCAGGAACAGCGTCTGCGTGGACGGGTCGGACTCCGGCAGGAACACCGGACCCATGGTGGTGATCAGGTAGCCGAACACGCCGACGTCGTACCACTCCATGGTGTTACCCACGATGGTTCCGCCGAGTGCTTTTTTGAGCATTGGCTTGTTGACGACGTTGACGTCGGAGACTTTGAGCCTGCGGCGAGGCAGCAGCCTCGGCTTCTTGGCGCCCTGGGGCGCAACGCCCTCAGGCAAAATATTGTCGGTTCCGCGGGCGTTGTTCACGCCTGCTGAAGAGTCGGTCATGCTTCGGTCTTTGGGCATTTGGGCTTCTCCCGTGGAGGTCATTTGCTTGCGACTTGTAGCTGCCCCGCTCCGGGCAGGCTTTCAATTTTACGCGAATTCCATGGAGTTTCCGAGTTCAGTGGCGTATGATCCCCTGTTTCCAGGGCCGAGACGGTGCAAAAAGAGAAATTGTTTTGCGCCGTTTCACCGCGCCAGCATTGGGAATCCTGCGATGTGACCTGCTGTGGCCAAAGCTTTTTCGGTCGAGTGGCTGGAATGGGCCCAAACGGACCCAAAACCGGCCGGTGCACGGGCCCGGACACCGCTTCGCGCCGGCGCCCGAGGCAGTCCGATCCGGGGGTTCCCAACCGGCCGGATTACTGCCTAAGGTTGACCCATGGGAGGCGTACTTCCGTGTTGATCCTCCGGCCGGCTCTCGTCGTCGTGACTTCTCCACCGCGATCTTGCAGCGTGTGCGTCCGCAGCTCATTACCGCCACCCGATTCCGCACCCCAAGGAGAACATCCGTGACTGACAAAGACACCACCCGGAACGCCGAACAGACACCAGGCCCGGGCCCCGACGTGCCCGAGGCCGAAGCCCGGGATGCCGGAGCGCCGGATGCCGGCCAGGGCATCAAATCGCGGCTGACTGACGCCCAGCGGGAAATGCTGGCAAGCAAGTCCCGCGGCGGCGCAGGTTCGCAGAGCGTCTCGCACGGCCACAAGCCCACGCAGGCAAGCGGCAAGCAAGGCCCTGCCCAGAAAAAAGTCCGCTGGTAGGGCCTGCAGACAAGGAGTAGCTGCAGTCCTACTATTGGTGGACACTTCATTTCAATGCGGAAAGGAAGAGCACAAATGGCTGAGAAGAATCCTGGGGAACAGCTGGAGCCGGAACTCGCCAGTCACCTGACGGAATCCATGGACGAGGTACCCGCGCCGGAGACTGAGCCCGTCGCCGCCCCTGCGTCGGAAAACGGGCCCAAGTGGCCGGACGGCAGCGGGAAACACAAGCACCCCAAAGACCGCGGCACGCTGCACGGCCGCGAACACGAGACTGCGGTGGGTGCTATCCACCGGACCAGCCGGCCGCAGATTCCGCACCACGACTAGGGGCTCCGAGCGCGCCGGCTTACGGTGCTACGGACCCGACAATGCCCCGGTGCCCGCCTGCAACAAGGCGGGCGCCGGGGCATTTCCGTGCCGTCCCGCGATGAGGCATCATCCGGATTCCGCCACGACGTCGTCGGCGTTCTTGTCCAAGCGCCAGCCGCGCCATACCGGGTGCCTTAGTTTCCCGCCGCCGGTCCATTCCCCGAAGGTAACTTCGCCCACCAGTCCGGGAGCCACCCAGTGGGCATCGGAGGCGTCGGCAGCGGGAACTTCGGTGAAGGGTGAGGTCTTCC
Organism: Arthrobacter sp. PvP103; assembly: GCF_017833075.1. NCBI lineage: Bacteria > Bacillati > Actinomycetota > Actinomycetes > Micrococcales > Micrococcaceae > Arthrobacter > Arthrobacter sp. PvP103. Next base: position 2,749,363 of record NZ_JAFIBQ010000001.1, read on the forward strand.
TGGACAGCGTATCCACCTGCAGCCGCAGTTCCTTCAGTTCCCGGTCGCTGAATCCGCTGCCCACGCGTCCCACGTACCGCAGCTTGGCGCCATCGGGGATGCCCACCAGCAATGACCCCACGGAGCCTTGCCTGGACCCCTTGCCGGGGCGCCAGCCGCCCACCACCACTTCCTGGGTGCGCTCGAACTTCAGCTTCAGCCAGGACCTGCTGCGCTCGCCGCTGACATATCGGCCGTCAAGGCGCTTGGCCATGATTCCTTCGAGGCCAAGTTCCCTGGCGCTCTCGAGGATGTGCTCCACCTCGTGGTCCAGGACTTCGGACAGGTGCACGGGGCAGCCGTCCGGCCAATCCAACTGCTCCAAACGTGCCCGGCGCCTCCGGAGGGGCATCCTGCGGAGGTCCTCGCCTGCGTCGGACAGCAGGTCGAACACCATGAGCCGGACCGGAGTCGCTGCCCGCGCTTTGGCGACGTCGGCCGCTTTGGTCAGTTTCATCCGCGTCTGTAGCAGCCCGAAATCGGGCCGCCCGGAAGGTCCGACGGCGACGATCTCGCCGTCGGCGGTGAAGCTCTGCTCCGGCCAGCAGCTGCGGTCCGTCAGTTCCGGGTAGCTTGCGGTCATGTCATTGCCGTTTCGGCTGATGAGCCGGATCCGGTCGGCGTCGCCGATGATGAGCGCACGGATACCGTCCCATTTCAGTTCGAACTGCCAGTCCAGGCCGCGGAGGTCGGCCGGGGTCCCGGCGCTGGCCATCATTGGCAGGAAATCCGGCGCCGGCGAGAGATCCGGCGGCGGCTCGTCCTGCTTCGCTGCCTCTGCGGGGCCACCTGTGGCCGGGGGAGTGCCTGTGGCTGCCGGCGCGTGCCCTTTGCGGTCCATCAGATGGATGAGCCACTGGGCCTGCTCCGGCGATTTCGAGGTGTCGCTGTCCCGGCTGGTCCGGATCAGTGCGAACTTCCGGGTCCCGCCAAGGCCGCCGCCGTCCGCCCCCGTGAGGGTTGCGATGACTTCCTTGCCTGCGATCCATTTGTCGCATTCGTAGTAGCCGTGGTCCCAGATGGTGACGTTCCCTGCGCCGTACTGGCCTTTGGGGATGGTGCCCTCGAAATCGAGGTAGTCCATGGGGTGGTCTTCGGTCTGGACTGCAAGGTGGTTCTGCGTCCCTGAGGTTGGTACGCCTTTCGGAAGCGCCCAGGACACCAGCACGCCGTCCCGCTCCAGCCGGAAGTCGTAATGCAGCCGGCTGGCGTGGTGCTCCTGGATCACAAACCGCTCCCTGATGGTGCCGGCGTTGGGGTCGGCCCCGTGACGGTCGGCGCTGAACGGTTCGGGGGTCCCTTCCGGATCCCGCATGGAGCGGTACTTTTCCAGCCTCGGGTCCGTGCTGCCGCCGTCGGCAGTTGTACTGTCGCGGGGCCCGGCGGCGGAGCCCCCGCCGCCGGGATGGCCCCGCACGTGGCTGCCGCCCGCGGAGACCGGCGCGAACGGATCCTTGCCGTCCTTGACCCGCCGCATGACCTCCCGGTAGTCCAGTTGCTTCAGCTTGGGGGAGGCCAACTCACGCCACGTCCTGGGGGCCGCCACAGTGGGGCGGAGCCGGCCGCGAAGGGAGTACGGGACGATAGTGGTCTTCGCCGCGTTGTTCTGGCTCCAGTCCACCAGAACCTTGCCTGTGCGGAGGGTCTTCTTCATGTCGCTGACAGCCAGGTCCGGGTGGTCCGATTCCAGGGCGCGGGCAAGTTCGTGGGCGAACTCGGAGATCTGGTCCGAGCTCTGTGTGCCGTCGAGGCCGGCGTAGAGGTGGACGCCCTTGCTGCCGCTGGTCACCGGGATAGGATCCAGGCCAACGTCCCTCAGGATGGCGCGGGCCAACCGTGCCACTTCGGCGCACTCGGCCAGCCCGGCGCCCTCGCCGGGGTCAAGGTCCAGCACCAGCCGGTCCGGGTTCATGGGATTGCCGTGCGGGTCCACGCGCCACTGCGGGACGTGGATTTCCAGCGAACCCATCTGGGCCAGCCAGATCAGGGTGGCGGCGTCGTTGACCAGCGGGTACTGATTGGTGCGCTCCTTGTGCCGGATCGAGGCTCGCGGAATCCAGCCGGGCGTGGAGTCCTCCAGGTTCTTCTGGAAAAACATTTCGCCCGGTGCCTCCGCGGTGCCCACCCCGTTGACCCAGCGCTTGCGGGTGGCGGGCCGGTTCACCGCGGCGGGGACAAGAACCGGCGCTACGGCGGTGTAGTACGCCAGGACGTCCGCCTTGGTGGTGCCGGTCTCCGGGTACATCACCTTGTCCAGGTTGGTGACCACCAGTTCGCGGCCCTGGATCCGGACACGTTCCCTACTGCCGGCCAAAGGCCTTCACCTCCGGGCAACTCTGATGTTCACTTGATCCATGAGAGCCATCTGGAAAGGCGCTATCGCATTTGGGCTGGTCAACGTGCCGGTCAAGGTCTACAGCGCCACCGAAGACCACGACATCGGGCTCCACCAGGTCCACGGCGCTGACGGCGGGCGCATCCGTTACCAGCGCCGCTGTGAAGTCTGCGGCGAGATCGTGGATTACGCGGACATCGACAAGGCCTACGAAGAGGACGGCCGCACGGTGATCCTCACCCGTGACGAGCTCAAGTCCATCCCGGCGGAGAGCAGCCACGAGATCGAAGTGGTTCAGTTTGTTCCGTCCGAGCAGCTCGATCCCATGATGTTCGAGAAGAGCTACTACCTGGAACCGGATTCGAAGTCCCCCAAGGCGTACGTCCTCCTCCGCCGGGCACTGGAGGACACGGACCGTGTGGCCGTGGTCCAGTTCGCGCTCCGGGAGAAGACCCGGCTCGGCGCTTTGCGGATCAAAGACGACGTCCTGGTGCTGCAATCGCTGCTGTGGGCGGACGAGGTCAGGGAGCCAGCTTTCCCCGCCTTGGAAACCACCGTGCGGATCTCCGCCCAGGAGCGGGAGATGTCCGCGGCCCTGGTTGACTCCATGGCCGGGGATTTTGAGCCCGGCCAGTTCACGGATGACTACCAGGTGCAGCTCCGCAAGCTCATTGACGCCAAGATCGAGCAGGGCGAGTCCCTGGACACGGAACAGACGTTCGGGGCAGAGGCTGCCGAAGCGGGCAGCGGCGAAGTGATCGACCTGATGGAAGCCCTCAAGCGAAGCCTGGAAAAGAAGCGGGGCGGCGGGAGTGCCGATGCGGCACAGGCCGACGACGCCGGGAAGGCTCCCGCGAAGGCCTCCCGTTCTTCTGCCTCGGGCAGGTCGGCAGCGTCGAAAGGCGCGGGTACCAAGACGACGGCGGCCCGTTCGACCGCTTCCAAGACGACCGCTTCCAAGACGACCGCTTCCAAGACAACCGCTTCCAAGGCTCCCGCCAAGACCGCCACCAAGGCAGCTGCAGCGGAGACGGCCGCCAAGGAACCGGCCAAGAGCCGGCGAAAAGGGGCCTGAAGTGCGGTAACCCATGGCAGCTGCGCTCAGGAGTTTCTAAGCGCTGAGATGAGCTCGCTTTTCTTCTTGCGGGAGTAACCCGTCAGCCCTATTTCCTTGGCGCGCGCTTTGAGTTGAGCCACCGTCCAGTCTTCATAGTCGCCGCTCTTGCCGCCCTTGCGGCCCACTGCGGAGCGTCCCTTATTGGCGGCGGCGTTGGAAATGCGGGCCGCCTTCTGCTTCGAGGCGCCGTCTTCCCGAAGCTCTTCGTACAGCTCAGGATCCTTCAGGCCGGGGTTCTTTTTCTCAGGCATGGTCAGCTCGGATCCGATGGTTCAGCGTCGTCAATGAAAGGGTCCACCCCTGCCGGACGCTGCGGCGAAGGCGCAGGCGTGTGCGGCGGCTGCGGGTGGGATGCGTGGGCGGCGGACTCGTGACCGTGGTGCGCCGGGGCGTTGGCCGCGAAGCCTGCCTCTTCGTCGGTTTCCTCGACTTCTCCGTTGTCCACGGCAGAACGCCAGGCGCCTGTCTCAATCCCGCGGGATTCGATGAACTGCTTGAACCGCTTGAGGTCGGCGCTGATCTGGTGGGTGTCCGCGCCCACCGCCGAGCCGGCTTTCTCCAGCAGTCCCTCCGGTTCCCATTCCAGCGCTACGGTGACCCGGGTCCGTTCCGGCCCGAGGGGCTCGAAGGAGACCTCGCCGGCGTTGCGCGGCTTGTCCGTGCTGACCCAGGAGATGCGCCGGTCCGGCAGCTGCTCGGTGATCTGCGCGCCGTATTCGCGCCTGACTCCAGCGATGTCCGTCCGGAAACGCAGGGATGTCTCGTCGATCTGTTCGACGGACTCCACGCCCCGCATGAACTCCGGGAATGACTCGAACTGCGTCCATTGGTTATAGGCGGTGGACACGGGAACATCCACCTCGATGGTTTCCTGCAGGGTAGCCACTGTCTCATCCTCTTTCCGCCGGGGACTGCCCCCGATTGCGGGTGTGTTGATCGGCGTGTCGCCACAATGCCACGCTAATCGGGCCGTCAGGCAAACACAAGGATTTACTAAGGCTGCTTAGTTAAATGTCCGTGAGCCAGAGTCCGGGAGCTACAAGCCCCGGGTTAAAAGCAGCGGCCGGCCCGTGCGCCGCCTGCCCGTACAAGGGAGGTGGCGCACGGGCCGGCCGCTGACTGCCGTACCGGAGGCGGGCTGTACTAGCCCGCCGTGCCGCTACTCGGCGTCGTGATCGGTTTCCAGGATCTGGACCAGGTGCTCCAGGGCGGTGTCGGCGCCGTCGCCTTCGGCGCGGAGGACCACAACGTCGCCGTGCGAGGCGCCCAGGCTCATGAGGGACAGGATGCTGGCGGCGTCCATGGCTTCGTCGGCCGGCTCACCCTGGCGGGCAATGGTGATCTCGTGCGGGTACTCGCCGGCTGCCTCGGCAAAGATGGCGGCGGGGCGGGCGTGCAGGCCCACGCGGCTGGCGATGGTGGCGGTGCGTTCGAACATGTGTGCTCCTTGGATATCAGGTCGAGACAGGTGGTTGGTCAGAATACCGAACCGGGTCAGACAGTTACTGGAACCGGCTCCACGGTATCAACGGACTTGCGGACGGCCCAGCGCTTGAGGGCGATCACTGCCAGGGCGGTGACGACGGTGCCGACAAGGATCGAGACGACGAACATCACGAAGTTGTCGATTGCGAAGAAGACGAAGATGCCTCCGTGCGGGGCCTTCGAGCCTACGCCCGCTGCCATGGAGATGGCACCGGTGACTGCGCCGCCGAGCATGCTGGCGGGGATGACGCGGAGCGGATCGGCCGCGGCGAACGGGATGGCGCCTTCGGAGATGAAGGACGCTCCCAGCAGCCAGGCGGCCTTGCCGTTTTCACGCTCGGCCAGGCTGAAACGCTTCTTGTCCAGGACGGTGGAAGCGAGGGCCATGGCCAGCGGCGGAACCATGCCCGAGGCCATGACGGCTGCCATGATCTGCCACGGTGCCTGGTTGTCCAGGGTTGCGGCACCCAGGCCGGCGACGGCGAACGAGTAGGCAACCTTGTTGACCGGGCCGCCGAGGTCGAAGCACATCATGAGGCCCAGGATGACGCCCAGCGCGATGGCGCTGGCACCGGTGAGTCCGGAGAGCCAACCGTTCAGGCCCTTGGTGATGGCTACGATCGGAGCGCCCAGGATCAGGAACATCAGGCCGGAAGCCACGAGGGAGGCCACCAGCGGAATGATCACCACGGGCATCAGGCCGCGCAGCCAGCGGGCCACCTGGATCTTGCCGATGGAATGGGCAATGTAGCCGGCCAGGAGGCCGCCCACGATGCCGCCGAGGAAGCCTGCACCCATGAACCCTGCGACGGCGCCTGCCACGAAGCCCGGTGCGATGCCCGGGCGGTCGGCGATGCCGTAGGCGATGTAGCCGGCCAATGCGGGGACCAGGAAGCCGAGGGACAGGGCGCCGATCTTGAAGAGCACGGCACCGAGGTAGGCGCCGAGCGGGCCCCAGGCGTTCTCAGGGTATTCGGTGGGCAGGTTGAAGATGCTGTTGTCCACCACGATGGCGTCCGCGAACTGGGTAATCAGGTAGCCGCCCATCAGGAAGCCCAGGGCGATCAGGAGACCGCCGCCGGCCACAAACGGGATCATGTAGCTGACACCGGTGAGGAGCGCCTTCTTCAGCTTCTGGCCGATGTGCTCGCCCTTTTCGGTGGCCTCGGCTTCAGCCTGCTCCTCGGCGCCGTAGTGCGGGACCCGGCGGGCGTTGGGGTTGTCCGCGGCGGCCAGTGCCTCCTGGACCATTTTGTCCGGCTCGTCAATGCCGCGCTTGACCGGAGCGTTGATGACCGGCATGCCGGCGAAGCGCTCCTTGCCGCGGACGTCCACGTCCACCGCGAAAATCACGGCGTCGGCGGCCGCGATGACGGCGGGGTCCAGCGGCTTGGCTCCGGAGGAACCCTGGGTTTCCACCTGCAGGTCCACACCGACTTCCTTGGCTGCTGCGACGAGGGAGTCGGCGGCCATGTAGGTGTGGGCGATGCCCGTGGGGCAGGCCGTCACGGCCACGAGGCGCTTGGGACCCCCGGACCGGGAACCGGTGGCGGCACCGGCGGACGGTGCTGCGGCTGCGCTTGCCCCGGCTGCTGCGCTTGCTGTTGCGGGTTCTGCGGCGGCCGCGGGCTTGTCGGCCAGGGCTCCTTCCACCAGTTCAACAATGTCGGCCTGCGTGGTGGCTGCGCGGAGCGCCGCGGTGAAGTCCTTCTTGATCAGCGAGCGGGCCAGCTTGGACAGGAGCTTCAAATGCTCCTGGTCCGCACCTTCAGGGGCTGCGATGAAGAAGATGAGGTCCGCCGGGCCGTCCTTGGCGCCGAAGTCCACAGGCTGCGAGAGCCGGGCCATGGCCAGGGTGGGCACCGTCACCGCAGTGGAGCGGCAGTGCGGAATGGCAATTCCGCCAGGAACGCCGGTGGCGGTTTTGGACTCCCGGGCAAAGGCGTCCGTGAAGAGGCCTTCCGCCTCGGTGGCGCGTCCTGTGGCGGCAACCCTGCCGGCCAGATGGCGGATCACGTCCTCGGGCGAGTTGCCCAGGTTCTGGTCTAGCTCGACCAGATCAGTAGTAATGAGCTGAGTCACTGTCAGTCCTTCCGGAGGGCCGTGATGGTTACGGCATCAGGGGTGGTTTGGTGGACCGCCGGAACTGTGGAGCCCGGCAGGGAGGCGGCAGCGGCACCATGTGCCACCGCCTGACGGAGGCAGTCGGCCGGGGCGGCGCCCAGGCTGGAGGCGAGCAGGTAGCCGGCAAGGGAGGAATCTCCCGCGCCGACCGTGCTGACCGCTTTGACCGGCGGGTGCGTGGCCAGCCACGCGCCGTCGGACGTCACAAGTACCGCACCCTTGGAACCGAGCGTTGCGAGCACGGCACCTACACCGGAACGCACGACGGCGGCGGCGGCTGCCGCGGCAGCCTCCGGATCCGCTTCCAGTTCGTCAGCGGTGGACGCCGTGGCGAAACCGGCTGCGGCAGCCAGTTCAGCCAGTTCTTCGGCGTTGGGCTTGAGGAGATCCGGCATGCCTGACGCGCCACCCGAGAGGGCGGCGGCGAGGGGAGCGCCGGACGAGTCGACGGCGATGCGCGGTGTCGACTGTGGGGTGCCGTTGCCGGCGTGTGTGGAGCGTAGCCGCCGGGTGACGGTGGCATAGAAGTCCGCCGGAACTCCGGGTGGGAGCGAACCGGCGAGGACAACCCAGCTGGCACCGCGGGAACGCTCCAGCAGTAGCCCGATCAGGGCTTCCTGCTGCTCTTCGCTCAGTACCGGGCCGGGTTCGTTGATCTTGGTGGTGACCCCGTCCGGTTCCGTCAACGCCACGTTGGTGCGCAGCGGTTCGTGGATGGCAAGGGCGGCGAAGGGGACTCCGCTGTCACGAAGCCCCGCCAGCACGGGATCGGAGTCGCCGCCCGGCAGGACGGCCACGGTTTCCAGTCCGGAAGCAACCAGGGCCCGGGAGACGTTGACGCCCTTGCCGCCTGACTCCTGGCTGACGGAGATTGCCCGCTGCACTTCCCCGCGCAGCAGGGGCGAGGGGAGGGCCACGGTGCGGTCGAGGCTGGGGTTGGCGGTGAGGGTGACAATCATGCGACCACCACGTCAACGCCGGCGTCAGCAAGCGCCGCTGCTAGTTCCGGGCTGGGTTCACTGTCTGTAATCAACGTGTCCAGATCTTTCAACGAGGCGAACTGGACCAGCGTTTCCGCATCCAGCTTGGACGAATCGGCCAGCACTACAATGCGGCGTGCCGATTGGACGAAGGCAGCCTTGACGGCGGCTTCTTCAGGATCGGGCGTGCTCAGCCCGAAGGCCGAGTGGATTCCGTTGGCGCCGATGAAGGCGATGTCCGGGCGGATCCGGTGGGCTGCGTCCACAGTGGACTGCCCCACCGCAGCCTGGGTGAGGCCGCGGACCCTGCCGCCCAGGAGGTGGAGGGCGATGCCTGGCTCGCCGGCCAGTTTCGCGGCGATGGGGATCGCGTGGGTGATGACCACCAGTTCGTTCTCCGAGCCGGCGGACGGGGAAGCGGAGGGGTCGGCCAGGCGCAGGGCGATCAGGTCTGCCAGGGCTTCCGTGGTGGAGCCTGCGTCCACAAGGATGCTGCCGGCCGGGCTTTGCGGGATGAAAGCCAGGGCGGCTTCGGCGATGCGCAGTTTCTCCGGCTGCCGCTGGATGGTCCGCTCGAGGATGCTTTCCTCGGTGGTGCTGATGCGGTCCGGGGCGACGGCGCCGCCATGGACCCGGCGGACGGTGCCGGCCGATTCCAGGGCGGCGAGGTCGCGCCGGACGGTTTCGGTGGTGATGTTGAAACGTTCGGCAAGGGCGGTCACGCTGGCACGGCCGCTCTCGGCGACTAGACCTGCGATCAGCTGCTGGCGCTCCTCGGCGAACACTTACCCTCCATTGCGTAAATAGTGCGGGTCCTGCAGGGACGAAGCCCCTGTGACTGGCGTCAGTGATAAGCCTCAGTGACTGCCATCACATGATGTTGAATTGCTTGACTTTATCTTTGTTCTTGTTGGTTTGTCAATGAAAACAACAGGAACAAAGATGCTGGTCGTCCCGTAACGCCGGAAGCCGGGCCCGACCGTGGTGGTCTGGCCCGGCTTCCGGGATGTTCTCAATGCGTTGCGCTGGCGACCGGGGCGACTGTCCGTTGACACCGGCGGCCGGAGGATCATGGCTAGATGCCGCCGTCCCGGCTCTCGTTGCGGACAATGCGCTCCCCGGTGTTCGGGTCCACCACTGACCGGGTTTCACTCACCCGGCGGGTGCGCCCCGGCGAGGCAAGGACCAGTGATGCGATCAGGCCGATCACGCCCACCGCCATCAGGATGTAGCCAATCAGGGTCTGGTCCACGTTCGGGATCAGGCCAGGTGTGATGGCCCACGCCAGGATGGCACCAATGGCGATTAGAAAAATGGAAGAACCGATTCTCATGACTTGCTCCTAGCTGTCCAGGGGACTTGCGGGCAAAAACTTGATCAGCATGCTGTCTAGCGAAAGGCTACAGGCCACCCCCGGCCGTTTCAATGAAGCGGACGCCGCGCGCCGGGGCTGTGTCCGAGTCGTTATTCTGCGCGGTTCTGCGCACGCAATGCACCCATCCGCGGAGGGCGCCGACTTCGAACTGATGGTGGCGGCCGTGCGGTTGATGGTCGCCCCGAGGTAACACCGGCGGCCGGCGGTGTGCCCCGCGTACTGTGGATTGCGCACGCATTCCCTTGCCAGCCGGGGAATGCATCCGCGATGAACAGCGCGAAGCGTCAACGGATCCGGCGTCACCAAGTCCCAGGAGCAGTGTTACCCATGTCAGAACCATTCCCCGCGGTTGTAGTCACCGGTCTGGGAGCCGTGACTCCCGTCGGCTCAACTGCCGGCGAAACATGGGACGCGCTCCTGGCCGGGCGCTCCGGGATCGTACCCCTCGACGAGGAGTGGTCCGCCGGACTGCCGGTGCGCATCGCAGGACGCGTTACGGCCGATGTCCCGTCGCTGCTCTCCACCCTGGAATACAAGAGGATGGACCGCTGCGGCCACCTGGCACTCATCGCCGCCCGCGAAGCCTGGTCGCACGCCGGCCGGCCCGGGACCGACCCGGAGCGGCTCGCCGTGGTCATCGGCTCCGGCTACGGAGGACTGGACACCACCCTGGAACAGACCCGGACCCTGGACGTCAAGGGGCCGCGCAGGGTCTCCCCGCACACCCTTACCCGGATTATGGTCAACGGGCCCGCGGCCTGGGTCTCCATCGACTTGGGAGCCCGCGGCGGGGCACGGACTCCGGTCAGCGCCTGCGCCTCCGGCGCTGAGGCGATCTCGCAGGCGGCCGACATGATCCGGAGCGGCGCCGCCGACGTGGTGATCGCCGGCGGGGTGGACTCCTGCATCAACGGCCTGACCATCAGCGGGTTCTCGCAGATCAGGGCGCTCTCCACCCGCAACGACAGCCCCCAGGCGGCCTCCCGGCCCTTTGACCGGGACCGGGACGGCTTTGTGATGGCCGAGGGTGCCGGGATCGTGGTCCTGGAACGCGAAGACCACGCCCGCGCCCGCGGAGCCGAGGTGCTTGGGGTCATCGCAGGCAGCGCCGTCACCTCCGACGCCGTGGATATTGTTGCCGCGGACCCCGCCATGCAGCGCCGCGTCCTGCAGAAGGCCATGGCCGCTGCCGGCCTCACCGGAGAGGACATCGGCTTCGTGCATGCCCACGCGACCTCCACGCCGGTGGGGGACCGCCTCGAAGCGGAAGCCATCGGCGCCGTCGTCGGACATTCGGTTCCGGTTACCTCCACAAAATCCCTCACCGGGCACCTGCTGGGCGGGGCCGGCGCGCTCGGTGCAATCGTCACCATCCAGGCTCTCCGCACGGGCGCCATTCCGGGCACCCTCAACCTCGACAACACAGACCCGGACATCCACCTCAACATCGTTTCGGAGACAACCCGGGGACTCGCGGCTAAGGCTGGCATTTCCAATGCATTCGGTTTCGGCGGCCACAGCGCCTCACTGGTGATCACTGCGGGCTGAGACCGCCTCCCCGGAAAGTTAGGCTGATGCGATGGAGACAGTCGTATGGTCCAGGCCGGAGAACCAGCGCGCCGGCACGCCGCTGCTGGTCATGATGCACGGCTACGGAACGGACGAGGTGCGCATGTCGGACCTCTTCGGCCAGCTGCCGCCCGAGTTTACCTGCGCGGCGCTGCGCGCGCCCAAGGTGATCGGCGACGACTACGGCTGGTTCCTGCTGGACTATTTCCTTACCCATGACTTCGCTGACGTCGTTTCCGTCAGCAACAAGGTGTTCGACTGGATCAATTCAGTCAAGGCGCAGCACAGCAGCGTGAGCCTGCTGGGCTTTTCGCAGGGCATGGCCATGGCCAGCACGCTGCTGCGGCTGCGGCCGCAGGACTTCCGGGCCGTGGTGGGGTTGTCCGGATTCGTCCTGGACAACGAACTGCTGGCCATGAGTGAATCGTTCGACGCCAAGCCGCCGTTCTTTTGGGGCCGGGACAAGGCCGACCTGGTGATCAACGACGCCGCCGTGGAGCACACCGCGGAATGGCTCCACCGGAATACCCAGCTGACCGCCCGGACCTACCCGGGAATGGGCCACACGATTTCCAAGGCGGAAATGGTGGACGTGAGCGCCTTCCTGCGCCACTACGTCCTGCGCTGAGGAGCAAAACAGCGCCCCTGTTGTTTGAGGTAAATCCGCAACAATCCGCACTCATGAAAAAAACCAGTTGCGCGCTAAATTTGTAAGCGCTTACACTCTTCTTCGGCCATGTACCGGGCCCAGGACTTCAGGAGAAGAAAGGGCTGAGCCCGTGTCGCATGGCTAGAGCACCGCGCGTGACCATCCAGGACGTAGCCGCACTGTCGGGCTTGTCCATCTGCACCGTTTCCCGGGCGCTCCGGGGGCTGCCCAACGTTTCGGAAACGGCCCACGTGAAGGTGGCGGACGCCGCCACCAAACTCGGTTACAAAGCATCATCGGCGGCATCGCGCCTTGCCGGGGGCACCACAGGGTCCGTGGCCATCATCGCGCCCACTGCCACGGCGTGGTTCTTCGCCCAGGCCGTGGAGGCGGCCGAGGAAGTGTTCGCCGACAGCGGCTTCGACACTGTGCTCATCAGCCTGCGCAACACACCCAGCGTCCACCGCAAGGTTTTCGGCGACCTGGATGCCCTGGCGCAGCGGGTGGACGGCGTCCTGCTGCTCAACATCGCCCTGAGCGACAATGAAATCGACGCCCTGGCGTCCTCCGGCCTGGCGGTTGCGAGCGTGGGCATGCACAACGTCCCATGGGACAACGTGGGAATCGACAACGAGGACGCGGCATGGAAGGCGACCAACCACCTGCTCGGCCTGGGGCACTGGGACCTCGCCATTCTCTCCGGGCGCGAACCGGGGGAACGCACCGTTGCCACGGCCACGGACCGGCTGAGAGGTTTCCAGCGGGCGCTTGCCGAGCACCACTTAACCGTGGACCCGGACCTGGTCATGGACGCCGGTTCGAGCATCGAAGGCGGCCGCCGGGCAATGACCGAGCTCATCGAAAACCGCAGGATGCCCTCCGCGATCTTCGCCGGCTGCGACGAAACGGCCTTCGGTGCCCTCATGGCCCTGCGCGAGCTCGGTTTGTCAGCGCCGAAAAACGTGTCCATCATAGGGATAGACGATCATCAGATGAGTTGGTTCCTTGGACTGAGCACAATCGCCCAGCCGGTAGCCGATCAGGGCGCCTTCGCCGCCAACCTGCTGATCGAAGGACTCCAACGTCCGGGGCCGCTGAGTGCCCCCGCCAGCCACGTGCTGGATACCAAACTGATCGAACGCAAAACCGCACGACGGAAACGTTGAGTGAAAACGGTCAGTGCAAACGCTGAGCGCTAAACGCCAGCTTCGGCCGCCGACGCCCGACTCCGCCGGCCCGGCCCCAGGACCCGATGGTTCCGGTCCGCACCAAACCTGCAGTATCCATGCACTTCCCCTGCCGCCGTCTGAAAGGACACCGAGTACCGCATGACTGAGCTTTTCAACAGCACCACCGGTAACAGCACCACCTCAAGCTGGTCCGGCGCGTCCGCCATCCTCTTCGACCTCGACGGCGTACTCACGCCCACGGCGATCGTCCACGAACGCGCCTGGCAGGAACTGTTCGACGGCTACCTGCAGGACGTTCCCGAAGCGGACGCCTACCGCGAAAGCGACTACTTCGACCACATTGACGGCAAGCCCCGGTTCGACGGCGTCCGGGACTTCCTCGCCTCGCGCAGCATCGTGCTGCCCGAAGGCCCGGCGGACGACGATCCTGCCAATGACACCGTCCACGGCCTCGGCAACCGCAAGAACAAGGTCTTCAACGACATCGTTGAAGCCGGCGGCGTAGCACCCTACGAAGGCTCCGTGCGCTTCCTGGAAGCCGTGCTCTCACTGGGACTCAAGGTCGCCGTCGTCTCTTCCTCCCGGAATGCGCCGGCCGTACTGCAGGCAGCGGGACTGGCGCACCACTTCCCGGTGGTGGTGGACGGCGTCGCCGCCGCTGCCGCGGGGCTGCCCGGGAAGCCCAGCCCGGCCACGTACGAATACGCGGCGCAACTGCTGAACCTCCCCAGCGAGGAGTGCGTGGTGGTCGAAGACGCCGTGTCCGGCGTTCAGGCCGGGAACGCCGGGACCTTCCATTCGGTGATTGGAGTGGACCGCGGAGCCGGCCGGCAGACGCTCCTGGACGCCGGCGCCACCCTGGTGGTTGAGGACCTGAACGAACTCCTCTAGACCGACAACACGCCCCCCAACCTGCACCAACGCCAAAAGGAACCCCAACAGCCATGGCACTCATCACCTCTGACCGTGCTCGTTTCCCGAACGACCCCTGGCAGCTCGTGGAGACCGTCCACCTGCCCGGAAACGCCGGAACCCTGGAAACCCTCTTCAGCCTCGGCAACGGCCATCTTGGCATCCGCGGCGCCCACTGGGCCTCCGCCGACGCTGACCTGCCCGGCAGCTTCATCAACGGCTTCCACGAAACCTGGGACATCAAGCACGCAGAGAACGCCTACGGCTTCGCCCGCACGGGCCAGCGGATCCTCTACATCCCGGATGTCAACAACTTCACGGTAATCATCGACGGCGAGACGCTCACCCTCAGCGAATCAACGGTGCTGGACTACCGCCGCTCCGTTGACTTCGCCACCGGCATCTACGAATGCCGGATCACCTGGCAGTGCCGTTCCGGCGCCACCGTCACCACCACCGAGCGACGGGCAGTGGGCTACCAGACCCGCGGCGCCCTGGGCATCAGCCTCGAAGTTGCTGCGGACCGGGACGTCTATGCGGACGTGACATCCTCCGTGATCAACCGCCAGGACCAGCCCGTGGAAGACCACTCCACGCACGATCCGCGCCGCGCCGGACGGCACGCCGGCCGCGTCCTGCTGCCGGTACGGCTCGACGGCGGGGACGGCTCGCTGCGCCTGTCCTGGGAGGCAGCCGACTCCCGGCAGCGTGTCGGCCTGGCCGTGGACCACTGGACGTCGGCCGACGTCCAGCCGTTCGAGACCCTGGTGGACCAGGACGACAGCAGCGTCCGGTACGTCCTCGCCGTGGGTGCGGACCAGCCGTTCCGCCTCGAAAAGAGCGCCAGCTACGCCGTGGCGCGGGCCTTCCGCGAAGGAGCCGTGGACGGCGGTTCCCCGCAGGACCCGTCCGAGGCAGCGGAGGGCGCCCTGCAGCCCGTCAGCGCGATCTTCGCCGAAAGCGAGACGCACTACCGGGACTACTGGGCCACCACGGACATTGTGGTGGGTGGCCAGCCTGAACTGCAGCAGGCCATCCGCTGGAACCTCTTCCAGCTGGCCCAGGCCACCGCCCGAGCGGACGTTGCCGGGATCCCGGCGAAGGGTGTCAGCGGCTCCGGCTACGAGGGTCACTACTTCTGGGACCAGGAGGTGTACCTGCTGCCGTACCTGACGTACACCAACCCGGACAACGCGCGCCAGGTCCTGGAGTTCCGGCACGAGATGCTGCCGGACGCGAAGGTTCGCGCCAAGGAACTGAGCGTGGACGGCGCACTCTTCCCGTGGCGCACCATCAACGGGCTCGAAGCCAGCGCGTACTACGCCGCCGGAACGGCCCAGTTCCATATTGCCGCCGCCATCGCGTTCGCCACCAACAGGTACGTGTGGGCCAGCGGCGATGCGGACTTCAAGCAGGGGATGGGCGCTGAGCTGCTGATCGAAACCGCCCGGATGTGGGTGTCCCTCGGCTTCTTCGGCAAGGACGGACTGTTCCACATACACGGCGTTACGGGCCCGGACGAGTACACGGCAGTGGTGAACGACAACCTCTACACAAACGTCATGGCGCGGTTCAACCTGCGCACCGCGGCGGCCCTGGACCACCCGGAAATCGACGACGCCGAACGCGAACTCTGGGAGCAGGCCGCCATTCGGATGCAGCTGCCCTACGACGAAGACCTCGAGGTGTATTCGCAGGACAACGACTTCATGACCCTGGAGCCGTGGGACTGGAGCACGCCCCGGTCCAAGTACCCGCTGCTGCTGAACTTCCACCCCCTTGTGATCTACCGCCACCAGGTCCTCAAGCAGGCGGACACCGTGCTGGCGATGTTCCTGCAATGGCAGGACTTCACGGCCGAGGAAAAGCGCCGGGCGTTCGACTTCTACGATCCAATCACCACCGGCGACTCCACCCTGTCCGCCTGCGTCCAGGGGATCATGGCCGCCGAGGTGGGCTACGGGAAAGCCGCGCTGGACCACTTCACCCACGCGCTGTACATCGACCTTGACGACACCCACGGCAACACGATCGACGGCGTGCACATCGCCTCCACCGGCGGTGTCTGGAGCTCGCTGGTCAGCGGCTTCGCCGGCCTGCGCGACCAGGGGGAGGTTCCGTTCTTCGACCCGCGGCTGCCGTCCGAATGGGAGGGCCTCACCTTCCACCTCAAGGTGCGGGGCCGCCTGCTCTTCGTGGAGCTTGGCCAGGAATCCATCGGCCTCAGCATCCGGGACGGCGAGCCGCTGGAGGTTGACGTCCGCGGCGAGCTGCTCACCGTGGGCAACGACGTTACCCGGGTGCCGCTGGCCCCCGTCGGCGCGCCGGAGCCCACTATCTTCCCGAGCGGACTTCCGACGGCGTCCATCCCGATAGTGCGCGCCCGCAGCTAGGCGGCAGTGCTCCCAGCGGGCAGTGGTCCCAACGGGCAGTAGTCCGAACGGTCCGGCGGGATCAACCGAACGGTTGATCCCGCCGTCGTGCTTCGGCGAAAGACTGGAGACGTGAAAAAACTCTTCCATGCCTCTTTTGCCTATGCCATCGCCGGTGTCCTCTCCGGCCTCTACTACCGTGAGTTCACCAAGGCCTACGGCTTTACCGGGGAGTCCCAGCTGGGCCTGGTGCACACGCACTGGCTGGTGCTGGGCTTCGTCGTTTTGCTGATGGTGCTGATGCTGGAGAAGGTCTTCGGCCTCTCCGCTGCCGCGCCGAAGCTGTCGGCCTGGTTCTTCCGGACCTGGAACGCCGGCGTGGTGGTGACCGGCGGAATGATGCTGGTCAAGGGGTCGCTCGTTGCCGCCGGCGCGGACGCCGGTTCCAAAGCCCTCGCCGGGATTGCCGGAACCGGACACATCCTGCTGTCCGCCGGCCTGGTGCTGCTTTTCCTGGCCCTCCGGAAGGCGCTGACGGCGGCTCCCCGGACGGCGCCCCGCAGCGGACTGGGAACGCGCGGCGCGGGGAACGTGGCCTAGGGGCTGTCCGCCGACTCCCGGTCCCCGGCACTGCGGTCCAGCGGGTGGGCCAGCTCGTCTGCCGGCATCCGGGCCACCACCATTGCCACTACGGCCATGACGGGGCACACGCCGCCGGCCACCAGGAAGATCACCCACGTGGGCACCACCTCTGCCACGGGACCCGCCAGCGCCATGGAGACGGGCATGAGTGCCAGCGATACAAAGAAATCCAGGCTGGAGACCCGGCCCAGCAGGTGCGGGGGAACGCGGCGTTGCAGGAGCGTACCCCAGATGACCATGCCGATGCCTCCGGTTGCGCCGAACACGAAGAGCGCCGCAGCAACCATCCAGAAGCTGTCCATGATTCCGACGGCCGCGAGCGGAAGGCTGCCGGCACCCCACGAAACCATCATCACCGTGAGGTAGCGGCGCGGCAGCGCGAAGGACGCCGTGGCCAGCGAAGCGGCAGCCCCGCCGACGCCCATCACCGCCAGCAGGAAACCGAACATGCGCGAATCGCCGCCGAGCTGGTCACGGACAACGAACGGCAGCAGCACCTCGATGGGTCCGATCAGGAACAGCACCGAGATGCAGGCCCAGACCAGCGTCCACAACAGCCAGGGCGTCCGGAGCGTGTAGCTGACACCTTCGCGGAGGTCATGGAAGAAGGACGTTTTGCCCCGTTCCGCCGCGGGGCCGCCGCCCGTGCCACCCGCGGGGCCGCCGCCCGTGCCACCCGCGGGGCCGCCGCCCATGCCTTCGGTGCCGGGCGCTTCGAGGGCGTGCTGGCCGAGGAAGTTGAGGATGATGAAGGCAAGCAGGTGGCATGCCGCCACGCCCGTGACGGCGTGCGAGGGGGACAAGGCTGCCACCAGGATGCCGGCGACGGCGGGGCCGGCCGCCTGTTGCAGGATGGGGCGCATGGTCCCCTCCATGCCGTTGGCCGCCAGCAGGTCCTCGGCCGGCAGGATCCTGGGCAGGATTGCCGAATAAGCCGGGAAGAAGAACGCCGCCCCCACACCCAGGACAAAGGCGCCCACGGCAAGGTGCCACAGCTGCAGCCAGCCCGCCAGCGCCAGTCCGCTGATGGCGGCGATCACGGCGAGGTTGGTGCCCTCCACCGCGATGATCAGGAGGCGCTGAGGCACCCGGTCGGCCGCGATCCCGCCGGCCAGGACGAACGCCACCAGTCCCACGCTGCCGGCGGTGGCAACGAGGGACAGCTGAAGCGGACCGCCGCCCAGGTGGATCACCTGGTAGACCATGGCCACGGCCCACATGCCGGAGCCGAAAATCGAGACGGCCAGCGCCGCGATCAGCACCCGGTACTCCCGGTGCGCAAAGGGCCTGAGGGCTCTGGGGGTGGGCATATGGACAGTCTAGGCGTGCTCCTCCAGCCGCGCCGCCGCGCCTGCCGGCAACCATTTCCGCCACTGCCCCGTTAGGCTCAACCCATGGGGAACAGTCCGGCAGGCTCATGGCGCCGCAGCATGGCATTCATCGGCAGCAACCCGGGACTGGCACTGCATCCGGTGGACCGCGACGGCGTCCACATCCCCGGCGAACCCGCCAGCTGCTTCGCCTCCTTCTGGATGGCCGAGTGGTCCAGATGGGGCACGGGAAACGCCCTGCTGGTCGCCACCCGCCAGGGCTGGCGCAGCTACGGCTCCAACGGCTACTTCGCCGAAACCCTGGCCAATGAACTGACCCGCTACTTTCCCGAGGCAGCCCGGTTTCCGCTGGCTGAAATCACCCACACCCAGGACGATTTCGACGTCGAGCTCGACCTCGAACGCGGCTTCCGGGCCGTCGGGGGCAAGGCGGAGCTGGAGATCAGCGGCGTCCTGGACCGCCGCCAGTTCCTGGCGCCCGAATTCCAGCTCGGCGGAAACAGCGCAGCCCTGAGCAACGTGTACCTGCCCTGCAGCACGGGACGGCTGTCGGAGTTCGGGGTGGAATGGCCGGGCGCACCGTCGGTGTATCCCGGACCGCGGGGGCCGTCGTCGTCCGCCTATATTGCGGTGGCCGAATCCTGGGTGATGTAGCAAGGTGGCTTAGTGTTAAGGGTGAGTGGCAGCCACGAGCTGTCCCCGCACGGGGCAAACCACGGTTGCGCCGGCGGCTTGTTCCCGTTCCAGGAAAGGTGACGATGGCCATGCGGAAGAACCCGGCAATGAGAATTGCACAAAAGACCGCGCACAAGGCGGTGTTCGACTCCGAGGGAAAGCCCAAGCCCGGATTGCACAGCATGATGCTGCGCGCGGTCGAAGTCCAGCGCCCGCTGGTGCTCGCCAACCTCCGGCGGCTCCAGCGCAGGCACCCGCGTGCCACGGCGGCGCAGCTGGCTGACAAGCTGGAGCGCGACTACCTGCTGGCCGTGACCGGAGGCGGCGCACTGGTGGGCGGATCCGCCGTCATCCCTGGCGTCGGCACAGTCGCCGCGCTGGGCCTCTCGGCCGCTGCAACCGTCGGCTTCCTGGAAGCCACCGCCCTGTACGCGACGTCCCTCGCCGAGCTGCACGGCATCCGGATGATCGATCCGGAAAAAGCCGGTCTTATGGTCATGGCCATCATGCTGGGCGAAGAAGGCACTGCCCTCCTCGGCAGCCTCAGCGGCCAGGCCGCGGGCCGCAGCAAGGGTCCCACGGACGCCTGGGGTTCCGTATTCGCCCGCAAGACTTCCTTCCCCGGCTTCGGATCGGTTCGGGACCGGATCCAGCGCGCGTTCCTCCGCAACCTCCTGCAGCGGCAGGGAACCGCGCTCCTGGGCCGGGCACTGCCGTTCGGCGTCGGAGCCGTGGTGGGCGGGGTGGGCAACCGCGTGATGGGACGCGCCGTCGTCGCAAGCGCCAAAGAGGCCTTTGGCCCCATGCCGGACACAATTCCCGGCGAAGT
This sequence comes from Arthrobacter sp. PvP103, assembly GCF_017833075.1. NCBI lineage: Bacteria > Bacillati > Actinomycetota > Actinomycetes > Micrococcales > Micrococcaceae > Arthrobacter > Arthrobacter sp. PvP103. Next base: position 2,768,987 of record NZ_JAFIBQ010000001.1, read on the forward strand.
AGCCGCCGGCACGCCCGCCAGCGGCGGGACAACCGGCCGCACCAGTGCCCCGGCCGCCCTTGACGCCGGCACCAGTGACCCCGGCGCAAACACCCCAGGTGGGGACCCAACCTTGAAAGGCGGATTCATTGGATCTGAACGCTGACCTGGGGGAGTCTTTCGGCTCCTGGACCATGGGGGACGACGCCGCCATGTTCCCGCTCATCACAAGCGCCAGCGTGGCCTGCGGCCTGCATGCCGGAGACCCCGTCACCATGCTGGACACGTGCCGGGCGGCCTATGAGCTGGACGTCCGCGTGGGGGCCCACATCGGCTACCCGGACCTCCCCGGCTTCGGCCTGCGGTCCATCGACATGACCTTCGACGACCTTTTCGGGGCGGTGCTGTACCAGCTCGGCGCGCTCGACGGCGTGGCGCACGCCGTCGGGGCGTCCGTGGATTTCGTCAAGGCCCACGGCGCGCTGTACGACCGCACAGTGCATGACGCCGAGCAGGCCTCCGCCGTGATCGCCGCCGTGCAGGCCTACGATCCCGGGCTGCCCATCCTGGGCCAGCAGGGGTCCGCGCTGCTGTCCGTCGCCGCGGAAGCCGGCCACCCGGTGTTCCACGAAGCCTTCGCGGACCGCGCCTACTTCCCGGACGGAACATTGGTGCCGCGCTCGCAGGACGGCGCGCTGCTGGAGGACGCCGGAGAGATCGCCGGACGCGCGGTCCGCCTCGCCCTGCACGGTGAAGTGGAAGCCCTGGACGGGACCGTGATCAGGCTGCAGCCGCATTCGCTGTGCCTGCACGGTGACACTCCCGGCTCGGTGGAAACGGCAGCCGCCGTGCGCAAAGCGCTGGAAGCAGCCGGTGTGGAGATCGAGCCCTTCGCGTAGTGCCGTTCGGCCCTATCGGGGGCTTGAACCTGCCACCTAGCTTGAGGGCATGGCTTCCGGACCCCATGCGGGGTTAGATGGACCCGCATCAGATGCAATGTTGAAGCTGGGCCGATTCTTCACGAAATGGGACCAGACCGACGACGGCAGGGCGGTGTTCAGGGAGGGCGGCCGCAAGGGCGACATCTTCTACCGCGACCGGTGGAGCCACGACAAGGTGGTCCGCTCCACGCACGGGGTGAACTGCACCGGTTCATGTTCCTGGAAGGTGTACGTCAAGGACGGCATCATCACGTGGGAATCCCAGCAGACCGACTACCCGTCCGTTGGTCCGGACAGCCCGGAATACGAACCTAGGGGCTGCCCGCGCGGGGCGGCCTTTTCCTGGTACACCTACTCGCCCACACGGGTCCGCTTCCCGTACGCCCGGGGTGTGCTCGTGGAAATGTACCGCGAGGCCAAGGCCCGGCTGGGGGACCCGGTGCTGGCGTTCGCCGAGATCGCCAGTGATCCGGACAGGCGGCGCCGCTACCAGCAGGCCCGCGGCAAGGGCGGCCTGGTCCGGGTCTCCTGGCAGGAAGCGATTGAGATCGCGGCCGCGGCGCACGTGAACACGATCAAGACCTACGGCCCGGACCGCTGCGCCGGCTTTTCGCCGATTCCGGCAATGTCGATGGTCTCGCATGCCGTGGGAACCCGCTTCATCCAGCTGATCGGCGGGGTGATGACGTCCTTCTACGACTGGTACGCGGACCTGCCCGTGGCCAGCCCGCAGGTCTTCGGCGACCAGACGGACGTCCCGGAATCCGGGGACTGGTGGGATGCGCGCTACCTCATGATGTGGGGTTCCAACGTCCCCGTCACGCGGACCCCGGATGCGCACTGGATGGCCGAGGTGCGGTACCGCGGCACCAAGGTGGTCACGGTCAGCCCGGACTACGCGGACAACACCAAGTTCGCCGACGAATGGCTCCCCGCCCAGGCCGGGACGGACGCCGCGCTGGCCATGGCCATGGGGCACGTCATGCTCAAGGAGTTCTTCGTGGACCGCGACGTCCCGTTCTTTTCCGACTACGTCCGGCAGTACACGGACCTGCCGTTCCTGGTCCGGCTGGAACGGCACGACGACGGCGGGCTGACGCCGTCGAAATTCCTCACCGCCATGGACCTCCCCGCCGAAGCCGGGGCAGAGGACGCTGCGTTCCGCACCGTGTTGTTCGACAAGAAGACCGGGCGGACCGCCGTGCCCAACGGCTCCATGGGTTTTCGGTACTCCGGCAGCGGCGAGGGTAAGTGGAACCTGGACCTCGAAGGGATCGAACCGGCGCTGTCGCTGCGCGAAGTGTCCGGGGACAGCGCCGAGGTCCTGCTGCCGTGCTTCGAGGATGCCGGCGGGGAGGGCAGCGTGCTGCGCCGCGGCGTGCCCGTCATCGAGGTTGAGGGCCAGCTGGTCACCACCGTGTTCGACCTGATGCTGGCCCAGTACGGCGTGGGCCGGGAAGGGCTCCCGGGGGAGTGGGCCGCCGGCTATGACGACGCCGCGACGCCCTACACCCCGGCCTGGCAGGAGGAGATCACGTCCGTCCCCGCCCAGGCCTGCATCCGGGTGGCGCGGGAGTTCGCCCGTAACGCGGAGCAGTCCAAGGGCCGCTCCATGATCATCATGGGTGCCGGGATCTGCCAGTGGTTCCACGGCGACACCACCTACCGGGCAGTCCTGGCGCTGGTGATGCTGACCGGCTGCATGGGCCGCAACGGCGGCGGCTGGGCGCATTACGTGGGGCAGGAAAAGACGCGGCCGGCCACCGGCTGGGTGTCGCTGGCCAACGCGCTGGACTGGTCACGCCCGCCGCGGACCATGATCGGCACCGGGTACTGGTACATGCACACGGACCAGTGGCGGCAGGACGGCTACTCCGCGGACGCACTGAAATCCCCGCTGTCCACCGGAGCCCTGGACGGCATGCACACCGCAGACGCGCTGGCCCAGTCCGCCCGGCTCGGCTGGATGCCCTTCTACCCGCAGTTCGACCGGAATCCGCTGGACCTCGCGGACGAGGCGGAGGCCGCCGTCGCCGCCGGCACCGCGAAGGACACCCCGGGCTACATCGCGGACGCCCTGAAGAACCGCACGCTGAACCCGGCGATCGAGGACGTGGATGCCCCGGAGAACTGGCCGCGGACGCTGGTGCTGTGGCGTTCCAACCTGTTCGGTTCCTCGGCCAAAGGCAACGAGTACTTCCTGCGGAACCTGCTGGGCACCCACAACAACGTCCTGGGCAAGGACCACGCCGAAGGGTTCAAGCCCCGGGACGTGAAGTGGCACGAGCAGGCGCCGGAAGGAAAACTGGACCTGCTGGTGTCAGCCGACTTCCGGATGACCTCCACCACGCTGCTCTCCGACGTCGTGTTCCCCGCCGCCACCTGGTACGAGAAGCACGACCTGTCCTCCACGGACATGCACCCGTTTGTGCACGCCTTCACGCCGGCGATCGACCCGCCATGGGAGACCAAAACGGACTTCGAGATGTTCCACCTGCTGGCACGGGAGTTCTCCCGGATGGCAAAAACCCACCTGGGCATCCGCCGGGACCTGGTCAGCGTGCCGCTGCAGCACGACACCCCGGGCCAGCTGGCGCAGCCCGGCGGGATCGTGCGGGACTGGCGGAACACGGATATACCCGCCGTGCCCGGGCAGAACATGCCCGTCTTTTCGGTGGTGGAGCGGGACTACACGGCCATCGCGGACAAGCTCGCCGCCGTCGGGCCGCTGGCCGACAAGCTCGGTTTCACGGTCAAGAACGTCACATACAAACTCGCCGGCCCGTTGGAGCGGCTCAGCCGTTCCAACGGCGTGATGCTCGGCGGCGCCGCGGACGGCCGGCCGGCGATCGACACCGACGCGAAAATGGCCGAGGCCATCCTGGCTTTCTCCGGCACCACCAACGGGGCGCTGTCCGTGCAGGGCTTCAAGGACCTGGAAGTACGCACCGGAAGGAAGCTGGCTGACCTGTCCGAGGGCTCCGAGGAAAAGTTCATCACGTTCGCCCAGACCCAGGCCGGACCGGTCCCGGTGATCACCTCGCCGGAGTGGTCCGGCTCGGAGACGGGCGGCCGGCGTTATGCACCGTTCACCATCAACGTGGAGCGTCTCAAGCCCTGGCACACCCTGACCGGCCGGATGCATTTCTTCCTGGACCACGACTGGATGATCGATATCGGCGAAGCCCTGCCGATCTACCGGCCGCCGCTGGACATGCACCGGCTCTTCGGCGAACCCAAACTAGGCCGGGACGGGGCCATGGAAGTGGTGGTCAGGTACCTCACCCCGCACTCCAAATGGTCCATCCACTCCGAATACCAGGACAACCTCCTGATGCTTTCGCTCTCCCGCGGCGGCCCCACGGTCTGGATGAGCCCCGCCGACGCCGAGGCGATCCAGATCAAGGACAACGACTGGGTGGAGTGCCTGAACATCAACGGGGTCCTGGTGGCCCGGGCGATCGTCAGCCACCGGATGCCGGCAGGCGTGGTCTACGTCCACCACGCGCAGGAACGCACCATCGACGTGCCGAAGTCGGAAGCCACGGGAAGACGCGGCGGCATCCACAACTCGGTGACCCGGCTGCTGGTCAAGCCCTCGCACCTGATCGGCGGCTACGCCCAGCTGGCCTACGCGTTCAACTACCTCGGCCCCACCGGTAACCAGCGCGACATGGTTGCCACCGTCCGCCGTCGATCCCAGGAGGTGCAGTACTGATGCGTGTCATGGCTCAAATGGGCATGGTCATGAACCTGGACAAATGCATCGGCTGCCACACCTGCTCCGTGACCTGCAAGCAGGCCTGGACCAACCGTGCGGGCACCGAGTACGTCTGGTTCAACAACGTGGAAACCCGGCCCGGCCAGGGCTACCCGCGCCGCTACGAGGACCAGGAGCGGTGGCACGGCGGCTGGGTGCTGAACAAGCGCGGCAAGCTGGTGCTGAAGGCCGGGGGCCGGGTGAAGAAGCTCCTGGGGATCTTCGCCAGCCCCGTCCAGCCCGAGCTCAAGGACTACTACGAGCCGTGGACCTACGATTACAAGACCCTCGTGGACGCGCCGCTGGGCGACGACTTCCCGGTGGCCCGGCCAAAGTCCCTGATCACCGGCAAGGACACGAAAATCACCTGGTCCGCGAACTGGGACGACGACCTGGGCGGATCCGTCGAGAACGGCCACCTGGACCCCATCGTGGAGAAGGTCCGGCGCGAGTCCGAGGACAAGATCAAGTTCGCGTACGAGCAGACCTTTATGTTCTACCTGCCGCGGATCTGCGAGCACTGCCTGAACCCGTCCTGCATGGCCTCGTGCCCCTCCGGCGCAATCTACAAGCGGGTGGAGGACGGGATCGTGCTGGTGGACCAGGACAAATGCCGCGGCTGGCGGCAGTGCGTCACCGGCTGCCCGTACAAGAAGATCTACTTCAACCACAAGACGGGCAAGGCCGAGAAGTGCACCTTCTGCTACCCGCGGGTGGAGGTGGGGCTGCCGACGGTCTGCTCGGAGACCTGCGTGGGCCGGCTGCGGTATTTGGGGCTGTTCCTGTACGACGCCGACGCCGTCACCGCCGCCGCGGCCGTTACCGACCCCCGCGAACTCTACGACGCCCAGATGGATGTGCTGCTGGACCCCAACGACCCCGCCGTCCAGGCCGAGGCCCGGACCCAGGGCATCCCGGAAGACTGGATCGACGCTGCCCGGCGCTCGCCCGTGTATGCCCTGGCCAAGGTCTACAAGGTGGCGCTGCCGCTGCACCCCGAGTACCGGACCATGCCGATGGTCTGGTACGTCCCGCCGCTCTCGCCCGTGGTGGACCTGCTGCGGGACCAGGGGCACGACGGCGAGGACACCGGCAACCTCTTCGGCGCCATCGACGCGCTGCGCATCCCGGTGGAATACCTCGCGGAACTCTTCACCGCGGGGGACGCGGACCGGGTCACCGCGGTGCTGAAGAAGCTCGCTGCCATGCGTTCGTTCATGCGCGGCATCAGCCTGGGCAACGACCCCGACGACTCCATCCCTGAATCCGTGGGCATGGACGGGCAAACGATGTACGAGATGTACCGGCTGATGGCGATCGCGAAGTACGAGGAACGCTACGTCATTCCCAAGGCCCACGTGGAACAGGCTCACGACCTGGAGGAGATGGGCTGCTCGCTGGACTTCGACGGCGGCCCCGGCATGCAGGATTCCTCCCCGTTCGGCGAAGCCAGCGGCCGGCCCGTTCCGGTGGCGGTGGAAACCTTCAACGCCCTGAAGGACCGCCAAACCTCAGGCGAGGCCCCCGGTGAAACAACCCTGCGCGGCCGGGTGAACCTGCTCAACTGGGACGGCACCGGCGCCCCTCCCGGGCTGTTCCCGGAAAGACACACCCCGGGGGAGCAGCCGTGAGCCGGCGCCAGCAGGTGGTCTACCTTGCGGCGGCCTGGTGCCTGTCCTACCCGGATGAGGAACTGATCGGCAGGGCGCCGCTCATGCGGGACGCACTGGGGGAGTTCCCCGGAGCCGTCGCTGATTTCGCCGGGGTGCTGGACTTGCTGGAATCCACGCCCCTCATGGAGGTGCAGGCCCATTACGTCCGCGAATTCGACCTCGGCAAGCGTCACGCCCTGCACCTGAGCTATTGGACGGACGGGGACACCCGGCGCCGCGGCGAGGTTCTGGGCAACTTCAAGAAGACCTACCGGCAAAGCGACGTCCTGGTGGACACCCGCGGTGAACTGCCCGACTACCTGCCGATGGTCCTGGAATTCGCCGCCGTGGTGGACCTGGCGGCCGGGCGGGACCTGCTGACCCGTTTCCGGGCGAGCCTGGAGATGCTCCGCTTCGGGCTGCTGCGGGACGAGCTGCCGCACGCCCGGATCCTGCAGGCCGTCTGCGCCACCCTGCCCGGCAAATCGCCCGCGGACGAGCAGGCCGTGATGCGGATGGCCGGTTACGGCCCGCCCACCGAAGCCGTGGGACTGGACCCCTACGATCCGCGACTCCTGCCCGTGAAGGGGGCCTGACCATGCCGGCATTCGAAGCTGAGCCCGGATCCGCCGTCGAAATCTCCGCCCTGGACACCGTGCTCTGGGGCGTCCTGCCGTACGTCATGGTGGTGGTGCTGGTGGGCGGTCTGGTGTGGCGGTACAAGTACGACCAGTTCGGCTGGACCACCAGGTCCTCCCAGCTCTACGAGTCCCGGCTGCTGCGGATCGCCTCCCCCTTGTTCCACTTCGGGCTGCTGGCCGTGATCGCGGGCCACTTCTTTGGACTGGTCATTCCGATGGCATGGACGCAGGCGGTGGGAATGAGCCAGGACTTCTACCACTTCAACGCCCTGTTTGTCGGCGGCATAGCGGGAGTGGGGACGCTCGGCGGCATCCTCCTGCTGATCTACCGCCGCCGCACCACCGGGCCGGTGTTCATGGCCACCACCAAGAACGACAAAACCATGTACGTGGTGCTTACCGCCGCCATCGTGTTCGGCCTCTGGACCACGCTGGCCAGCGTTTTCGAGGGCGGGCACGGGCACAACTACCGCGAGACAGTAGCGCCGTGGTTCCGTTCGCTGTTCATCCTCCAGCCGGACGTCGCGGCCATGGCCGGGGCGCCGTTCTCCTTCCACCTGCACACCCTGGTGGGCATGGCCCTGTTCGTCATCTGGCCGTTTACCCGGCTGGTCCACGCATTCACCGCACCGCTGCACTACCTCTTCCGCCCCTACATCGTGTACCGCTCGCGTGACGTTGCCGTCCGGCGCGGCTGGTCGCCCGTGGGGACCAAGGACAGGGACACCCGAAACCGCTGAAGCGGCTGACTGACCAAAGCCGGCTGAACCGAAGGAGTGAAGAGTGGCTGGAACAGCACCGTCCCCAACGTCCGCGCCCACGCGCCAGACCCGGAACCTGATACTGGCCACCGCAGCGTCCGTGGCAGGCTTCTGGGCCTGGAACTCCGTGGCCACCCTCGGTGCCTTCTACACGCAGAACCTGCAGCTCAACCCGGCCACCACGGGCGTCCTGGTGGCTATGCCGGTGTTCGTCGGTTCGCTGGGGCGGATCGTCGTGGGCACCCTGACGGACAAGTACGGCGGCAGGGCAATGTTCACCTTCGTGCTGCTCGCTTCCATCCTGCCGATCCTGCTCGTGTCCGCCGGCGGGACCTTGCGCTCCTTTCCCCTGGTGCTGGGCGCCGGACTGCTGCTCGGCGTCGCCGGAACCGTCTTCGCCGTCGGAATCCCCTTTGTGAGCGGCTGGTACGAGCCGTCCCGGCGGGGCTTCGCCACCGGCGTCTTTGGTGCCGGCATGGGCGGAACGGCGCTGGCCGCCTTCCTGAATCCCCGGCTCGTCGCCGCAATCGGGTACTTCCCCACGCACCTGCTGATCGCCGGCGTCCTCGCCGTGATGGCGGCCCTGGTCTGGTTCCTGATGAAGGAATCCCCGGGCTGGACCCGAAGCAACGCTCCGGTGCTGCCCAAGCTCCTGGACGCAGCCAAGACACCGATCACCTGGAAAATGTGCTTCCTCTACGCTGTCGTCTTCGGCGGCTTCGTCTCCTTCGCCACGTACCTGCCCACCTACCTGCGGGACGTGTACAGCTTCGATCCCAGCGGCGCCGGCGCCCGCACGGCAGGGTTCGCCCTCGCGGCAGTCCTGGCCCGCCCGGTTGGCGGTGTGCTCGCGGACAAGCTCGGGCCCAAACCGGTGGTGATCACCTCGCTCACGGCCGTCGCCGTCCTGGCGTGGGTGGTGAACCTGCAGCCCGACGGCGAGGTCCCCGCCGGCCTGACCTTCGTCGCCATGGCGGCGGCGCTAGGCCTGGGCACCGGCGGGGTGTTCGCCTGGGTGGGCGTGCTGGCCCCGCACGGAAAGGTGGGCAGCATCAGCGGAGTGGTCAGTGCGGCGGGCGGACTGGGCGGCTACTTTCCGCCGCTGGTGATGGGGGCAACGTATGACGCCGCCACCCACAGCTACTCGATCGGGCTGCTCCTGCTGGTGGTCACGGCCATTGTGGCGCTGGTGTTCACCATCTTCGGCGTCAGGGGCCGGATCAAAGCGAGTGTTGTCGCCGCCTAGGGTCAGCCGAAGGCCAGGTGCGCCAGCGTGAAGATGGCCAGCCCGGCGAGGGCGCCCACCACGGTGCCGTTGATCCGGATGAACTGCAGGTCCTTGCCCACCTGCAGCTCGATCTTCTGTGAGGTTTCCACGGCATCCCAGCGCGCCACGGTATCCGTGATCACGCCGGCGATATCCGAGCGGTACGTCTTCACCAGGTAGCCCGCGGCGTCACCGATCCACGCGTTGACCTTGCCCGCCAGTTCGGGGTCCACCACAAGCCGGGTGCCGAAGTCGTGCACGGCGGCCTTGAACTTGACGGTCAGTTCGCTGTGCGGATCGTCGACGGCGCCAAGCAGCGCCGCCTTGATGGTGCCCCAGGTGCGGGATGCCAGTTCGCGCACCTCGGGATCGCCCAGCACCTGGGCCTTGATGCCTTCGGCCCGGGCGATCATCACCGGATCGTGCTGCAGGTCCTGCGCAAGCGACGCGAGGTAGGTGTCGATGGACTGCCGCACCTGGTGCTGCGGATCGGCCTGCACGGCCTTGGTGAACTTGAGGATCTCCACGTAGACCTTGTCTCCCACCAGTCCGTCCACGAACTGCGGAACCCATTGCGGGGACCGGTCCGACACCAGCCTGCTGACGGTTTCGTGGTTGTCCCGCACCCAGTCCACGGTCCGGTCCACCAGCAGGTCCACCAGGGTGTGATGGTGCCCGTCGGCGAAGATCCTCTCGGCGAGCCTGCCCACCGGAGGCCCCCACGGCGGAGTGAGCAGGTGCTTGCGGACCATTGACTCGATCACGGCCTGGACGTCGTCGTCGTTCAATACCTTGAACGCGCCGCGGATGACGGCGGCGCCCTCCTTCGCCACGCGCTCGGCGCCGCCGGGGCCGGACAGCCACGCGCCGGCCTTCCGCGCGATGTCCACCGAGGCGAGCTTTTCCTGCACAACCTGTTCGGAGAGGAAATTCGTCTCGACGAACTCGCCCAGCGACGCGCCGATCTGGTCCTTGCGGCGCGGGATGATGGCCGTGTGCGGGATCTTGATCCCCATGGGGTACTTGAACAGCGCGGTCACGGCAAACCAGTCCGCGAGAGCGCCCACCATGCCGCCTTCCGCCGCGGCCCGGACGTATTCCAGCCACGGGTACTGCTTCTGCAGGGCGAAAGCGACGACGAAAATCACCGCCATCACAATCAGCAGCCCCAGCGCCAGGAGTTTCATTTTCCGCAGCGCGGCGGCTTTTTCGGCATCACTGCCGGGACGGGGCGGTGCGACGGCTGCCCCGGCAGCGGGTGAGCCGGCATGCGGCGGGCTCGCTGCAGCGGGACGGGTGGTTTGTTCACTGTTCACCTGCATGTGCCCAGCCTAGTCCCGCATCCGCTGCGGGTGTCCGCTAACGTGTCACCATGACTACCGACGAGTCTGTCTCCGCCCGGCCCCTTGTCTACGCCCACCGTGGAGCCAGTGCCGCCTTCGCGGAGCACACCCGCGCAGCTTATCTCCAGGCCATCGCGGACGGCGCGGACGGCGTGGAATGCGACGTCCACCTCAGCCGGGACCAGCACGTGGTCCTGCTGCATGACGCGAACCTGGACCGCACCTCGGACGGCACCGGGCCCGTGGCCGACCGGACCCTCGAGGAACTGCGGCTGCTGGATTTCTCCTCCTGGAAGGGCGCCAGGATTCCCCTCGAGTACGGCGGAAAGTTCGACCAGCTCCTGACGCTGCCGGAGCTGCTGGACATCCTCCGCGCGGCTGGCCGGGACATCGGGCTCGCCATCGAACTCAAGCACCCCAGCCCCTACCTGCTGGCGCTGGAGGACCGGGTGCTGGAGGTGCTGGCAGCCGAGGGCTGGGATCCCGGCACCTCGAAGGTGGACAACGTCAGTGTCTCCTTCATGAGCTTCAGCCCGGATTCCGTGAAGCACCTGCTCAAGAGCGTTCCCGCAGAATTCGTCTGCCAGCTGGTGGATGACGTCAACGCGGAGGAAATCCGCGAGGAACTGGGCCTGGGCGTCATCACGGGCGGGGCCTTGGCGAACGTGATGCGTGCGGCCCAGGCGGAGGGCGAACGCATCCTGAACGACTGCGAAGTCCGGCTGGCCGGACCGGGTATCGACTACGTCCGCGAGCACGCCCGCACCGTGAAACGCTGGATGGATTCCGGCCGCAGGTTCAGGGTCTGGACCGTGGACTCGGATCAGGACGTGGCCCTGTGCCGGGAGCTGGGAATCCACGAGATCACCACCAACCGGCCGGCGCAGGTGCTGGCCCGGCTGTCCGAAAGAAGGCATCCGGTCAGCTGACGGGGTGCGCCTCTTGATAGGCGCAGCCGCACGGTTCAGGCGTCCACGCTCAGGCTCCTTCGTGCCGTTCAGGCGGCAAGGTAGCGTCAGGGGGCAAGGTCGCGCCGCCGCCATCCCGCGAAGCCCAGTGCGCCAAGCAGCGCCGCTGCAGCCGTGAGGGCAACAAGCGCCGGGATTGCGTCCGCGTCCACCGGAAGCAGCGGGCTGTGCCGGAACGGCGAGAGATCCATCAGCCATTCCGGAGCGTTCCAGAGCACACCGAATTCACCCAGTGCAATCAGTCCCAACAGCAGCACCCAGACGGCCCCCGTCATCCGGGGCAGCCATCCGAATACGGCCAGGGCGGCACTGGTCAGCACCCACGCCGCCGGAATCTGGGCCAAAGCCGCCACTGTAGACCTGCCCACCAGTTCCGCGTTGTCGACGGCGGCTGCGGCTCCGATGCCGATGGAGACCCCGGTCAGTAATTGCAGCAGCCCAACGCCGGCCAACGCCACGGCGTAGTGGCTGCCCGCCCAGCGGATGCGGGTGGTGGCCGTGCCCAGCAGGGCCTCAGTGTGCCCCGCCGATTCCTCGCTGCGGAGGTGGTTGGCGGCAGAAATTCCGTAGGCCGCCGCGAGGACCCCCATGATGCTGATCTCGGCTGCGAGGAACGCGTCGGTGAGGGCCTGCGGGCCGCCCAGCGCCCGCATCAGGTCCTGGGCGCCCGGCGAAGTCAGGAAATCGGCCACGTTGCCGACGAGCGAGCCGATGACCACCCCGAAGAGTGCAAAGGCCACACCCCACGCCACCAGGACGCGGTACTGCAGGCGCACGGCGAGGCCAAGGACGCCGGAGAGCCTTCCGCGGGCCGGGCCGGGCCGCTCATCCCGCAGTCCGGCCCCGAGGTCGCGACGGGCCCGCAGGAGGAACGCAACAGGAACAAGGGCTGCGCAGAGGGCCAGGGGCAACGATAGGACCCACCAGTGGTCGCCGGCGTAGGCCCGGATCTGCTGGTTCCACCCGATGGGCGATAGCCAGGACCATACCGAAGGGCCGGGTTCGGCGAGGTCGCCCACTGCGCGCAGCCCGTAGGTCACGGCAATGACCCCGATGCTGAACCCGGTGGCCGCCCGGGCGCTGGCCGTCACCTGTGCCGTCACAGCTGCCACGGTGCTGTAGGCCATCCCGGTGGCGGCCCAGCCCAGTCCGAAGGCCAGTGATCCGGTGCCGGGCAGGCCGCCGACGGCGAGCGCGGCCGCCGAGAGCAACCCGGTGAGGATGCTGGTTGCAAAGCTGATGGCCAGCGCGGACACCAGCGGTGCGTCCCGTCCCAGCCGCCCGCCGCCGAGGAGTTCCAGCCGCCCGCTTTCCTCGTCCCCCCGGGTGTGCCGGATGGTGAGGATGACCATCAGCACGGCCAGGATGGCTGTCATGAAAGCGGTGTATTTGATGAGCGAAAGGGCGCCGAGCGAGGCAGGATCGTAGATCCGCCCGAACAGGGCCACCATGGACGCCGTGGCGTTCAAGGCGGTGGCGGCTGCCACCCGGCTGGGCTCGTCCGGGTACAGCCCGGCCCCGGCCGCCGCGGTCGAGTAGGCAATGATGGCGAAGCCCAGTATCCATAGCGGCAGCATCCAGCGGTCCCGCCGGAGGGCGAGCCGGAGCATAACGCCGGTGCCGGCCAGCGTTCCGTTCGTGGAGGCACGGGTCGTCGCGGTGCGGGCCTCGGCGGTGCGGGTCATCGCCGTGCCGATTCGAGCGATCCGGCCGGGCCGTAGTGGCGCAGGAACAGATCCTCCAGCGTGGGCGGCTGGCTGGTCAGGGCGTGCAGTCCGGCGGCCGTGAGGGCCTGCAGAAACGGGCCCAGCGCCACGGGGTCCACCTGGGCGCTCACACGGTGGTCCGACACCACGACGTCGTGGACGCCGGGCAGGAGATCCAGGCCCGCGGGCACGCGCGCGACGTCGGCCGTGACCGACGTCCGGGTCAGGTGCCGCAGCTGCTCCAGCGGCCCGGACTCCACCACCCGGCCGGCGCGGATGATGCTGACCCTGTCCGAGAGCGCCTCGGCCTCGCTCAGTATGTGGCTGCTCAGCAGGACCGTGCGGCCCTGCGACCGCAGCTCCCGCACGCACCCGCGGAAGGCGTCCTCCATCAACGGGTCCAGCCCGCTGGTGGGCTCATCCAGGAGGAAGAGCTCGGCGTCGGTGGCCAAGGCGGCCACCAGGGCAACTTTTTGCCGGTTGCCCTTGGAATACGTGCGCGACTTCTTGGTGGGGTCGAGGTCGAATGTCCGCAGCAGCCGGTCCCGCCGGGCGCGGTCCTGTCCGCCCTGGAGCCGCCCCAGCAGGTCGATCACCTCGCCGCCGGTCAGGTTCGGCCACAACGCAACGTCGCCAGGCACGTACGCCAGCCGCCGGTGCAGCGCGGCAACATCGTGCCAGGGATCCATGCCCAGCACCCGGATCGAGCCCGAGTTGGCACGCAGCATGCCCAGCAGAAGCCGCAGCGTGGTGGACTTGCCGGACCCGTTGGGACCCAGGAAGCCGTGAACCTCGCCCGCCGCCACGTTGAAGTCGAGCCCGTCGAGGGCAGTTACCGTTCCGAAGCGCTTTACGACGCCGGTCATTTCCACCACGCTGCTCATAGTCAACAAGCTACGCCGCGCTGTGGCTCCTGACACGGGCGGAAAGTCCCGTTTACCGGGGTGTCCGCGGCTGTGGTTGCATGGATCCATGCCATTCACCTGGTCCGCCCGGGCCACCCAGACACTCTCAGCGGCTGCCCTGAGCGCCCTGCTGCTGACGAGCGCCATGAAGCACTTCCGCGACCCCGCCTTCTTCCACCAGGTGGTTCCCGACTTCCTGTGCCGGGATGACTCCGGAGCCCGGCCAAACGGCCCGTGCGCCGTGATGACCCGTGATGAATGGGTGGCGCTCAGCGGACTGCTCGAGGCGGGTGCCGCCGTCGGACTCCTGATCCCGGCCACACGCAAAGCTGCCGCCGGGGGCGTCGCCGCGATGTTGGCGGTATTCCTTGCCGGGCACGTCGACGCACTGCGCCGGGCGTATGGCCCGGCGGGGAGCCCGGGGCAGCGGAAGGTGCACACCGCGCGGCTGCCGCTTCAGGTGCCGCTGATCCTCTGGGCCTGGAGCCTGCGAAAAACGGCAGTGGGGAAGCCTGCGCCGGGGACGCCTGCGGGCAGACCTGTTGCCGGGCGGCCGGCATGAAGCTGCTCCAATCCCCGGCCGTGCGTGTGGGGCTGTCCATCAGCATCGCCACGGGGCTTTACGGGATTTCCTTCGGGGCTCTGGGCGTTACGTCCGGGCTGGACTTCTGGCAGACCATGGCGCTGAGCCTGCTGCTGTTCAGCGGCGGTTCGCAGTTTGCGTTCATTGGCGTGGTGGCGGGCGGCGGATCCGGCGTGGCCGCCATGGGCGCGGCCACGCTCCTGGGCATGCGCAACGGTATCTATGGCATGCAGCTCAACGCGCTTCTGCAGCCGCGCGGCTGGCGGAAGTACGCCGCAGCCCACGTCACCATCGACGAGTCGACCGCCACCAGCACCGGGCAAACCGACCCGGGGGAGCAGAAGCGCGGATTTTGGACGGCGGGCATCGGCATCTTCGTGCTGTGGAATGTGTTCACTGCCGTCGGGGCGCTGGCAGGCGGCGCCTTGGGGGATCCCAAACAATGGGGGCTCGATGGCGCCGCGGTGGCGGCCTTCCTGGGCCTGCTCTGGCCCCGGCTCAAGGGCCGCGAGCCGGTGGCGATCGCTGTGGTGTGCGCCCTGGCCACGGTATTGGCGGTGCCGTTCGTCCCCGCGGGAGTTCCCATCCTGATAGCAGCTTTTGTGGCCGCGGCGATCGGCTGGTTCAGCCACGGACGGAGCGACGAAGGCCTGGAGCCTGATGTGGACCCCTATGCCGAACACCACCACGGGCCCTCGGACGAAGGCGCTCAGCTGCGTCCGCGCCCCGATGCGGGAGGTGCCGCGAAATGAATCTTTGGCTTTGGCTGTTGTTGGCCTGCCTCTTTGGCTACGCCTGGAAGCTTTTGGGCTACCTGGTCCCCGCCAGCCTCCTGCGTAACCCGCGGATGTCCCGGATTGCCGGCACCATGACCATCGGCCTGCTGGCATCGCTCACCGTTGTTAACGCGGTGGCGTCGGGCCAGGCGCTGGCTTTTGACGCCCGGGCGGGCGCACTGGCGGCGGCCGGAATCGCGCTCTGGTTCCGGGCCCCCTTCCTGGTGGTGGTCCTGGCCGGGGCCGGAGCCGCGGCCGGGCTGAGGATGCTGGGCTGGAGCTAACGACGGCCATTAGGCCCTAGTAGTGCCCTGCATGCTGTGGAAGGATGCCACCATGAGCGAAGAACAAGCGCCCGCGGTTCCTGCTGCCGAAAGAGACCCCAAGTCCAGGCCCTACGTGCCATCGCCGGGATCCGAATCCACCCGTGAAATGCGTGAGATGTCCCGCCGCCGCAGGGATGCCGAGGAGAAGCTCCAGCAGCATCTTCAGGAGGCGGACCACCTGCACGAGGAGCACATGAAAGCCCACCAGCGGGAGACGCAACTGGCCCAGGACGGCGAGGCACCACCCAGCGGCGAGGCGGCAACAGGCGGAGAAGCCCGGGACGAAGGCCAGGCCGGCAACAAGCCGGCGGAATGACCCGGGCCTAGGCCGCTCCGAACGAATCCGTACCAGTAAAACCGTCTGCCTCTGGGGAGGCTCCATTGATCCTGTTTTCCAGCTCCTCCAGGGCGAGGTCGTACCAGACCTGCGCCCCAAACACGGGATGCGACGTGTCCAGATCCCTGAAAAGAGCATCCGTAAGGGCCTGCAGTTCGGAGGTGCTGGCCGCGGAGATGATCCGCAGCGGGTCGGCGTCGCCGTTCATGAGCAGGGCAAGCTGTTGCCGCGTCATGGCTGCGCCGAAGGGGAGGCTGTACGTAGTTCGTAAACCATGTCGAACTCCACGAAGAGGTGGGGTGGCTGACTGCGTAACCTCCATAATTCTAGGGTCGTGTGGCGCAAGCCACAATATTGCGGCCCGGCGCCGGCCCTGCCGTTCGCACGGGCTGCCTCCCTCCGGCCAGCCGGAGGGAAACAGCACCGGGGGCCGGACTTGACCGGCACCCGGCTGGGCCAGTACCTGGCGGAGCGGCTGCAGGACCTGGTTCTGGAAAGCACCGACGTGCAGGACTTCCTCACGGAGCTGTCCGTTTTCTCCGCCGGCTTCATCGGCAAGACCACCGGGCTGCCTGTGCTGTGCGCCGTCACGCTGGTCCGCTCGAGGCGGTCCGAGGCCTCCGCCGGAAGCGGACCCGGCGCGCGGCTGCTTGGGGAAATCCAGCGGGCCACCGGACTTAGTCCCTCGCTGGCGGCCCTTGAAGCCGGGGCGACGGTTTCCGTGCCCGATGCCCGGGCCGACTCCCGCTGGCCGCGCTACAACCGGGCCGTGGTGAAGGCGGGCCAGCTCAGCGTCCTGGCACTCCCGCTGCAGCTGGATCCGGATGCCGCCGCATCCGTAGCGTTCTTCGCACCCGAGGCAGGAGCGTTCGACGACGAGGCAATCGTGATTTGTGAAGCCTTCGCCGCACGTGCCAGCAAAGCCGTACGGCTGGCTGTGCGCATCGGGGCCTCGAAGGACCTCAACGACGACCTCCTCGAAGCGCTGAAGTCGCGCACCAGCATCAACCTCGCCTCGGGAATTGTCATGGGCCAGAGCCGCTGCTCGCAGGCCGAGGCATTCACGATCCTGAGCAAAGTCTCCAATAACCGCAACGTCAAGCTCCGCGTCGTGGCGGAGGAGCTGCTGCGAAACTTCAATACCACGCCGGAGGCCACCCACTTCCACGGTTGACTTAGCTCCCTGCGGCTATGCTTTTAAGAGTTCCAGTCAACGCGCGAAGGGCGGCATAGCAGTGGAGTGGGTGCGGCCATGGCGGTGAAACTGCCCCTCGCGGACGAACTGGCGGCCATTTTTGCCCGCGCGTCCGAACTCCTGCTGACGGACGAGACGGTGTCCAAGGCCCTCGAGCTCATCACCGCCGCAGCGGAATTGGCCGTACCCGGCGCCGCGGGAGCGGGCGTCACCCTGATCGACTCTGACGGCCGGAAGCATACGGCGAGTGCTTCCCATCCCATGGTCCAGGTTGCCGACGAACGCCAGTACGAGCTGGGGCAGGGGCCCTGCCTCCTTGCCTGGGCCAGTGGCGAACCCGTGCTGGTCAGTGACGCCTTGCATGACCGGCGCTGGCCGGAGTGGGCCCGCGCCGCGGCCGAGCTGGGCCTGCGGTCTTCCGTCAGTGCGCCCTTGCTCGCCGGGGAGTCCGCCCTGGGCGCCGTGAAGGTCTACGCCCGCTCCGAGAACAGCTTCGACCACACCACAGTGCGCCTGCTGGAGCTTTTTGCAGCGCAGGCAACCATCTTCCTGATCAACGTGCAGGCGCGTGAGAGCGCCCGGACGCTGAGCGAGGACCTCCGCGACGCCCTGGCCCACCGCGAGATCATCGCGGTGGCCAAGGGAATACTCATGGCCCGGCACGGCCTGGACGAGGACACGGCAATGCAAGACCTCCTGATGGAGTCGCGGCGGGCCAAGAGGTCGCTGCGTGACGTGTCCGCGGAGCTGGTGTCCTCCACCCAGCTGCCCCGGTGAACGGGGGTGCGCTTTGGCCCTGGGCAAGGACGAAGATGAACAAAGGCTTCGCTTTGAGGAGATGCTCCGGAATGCCGACCTCACCGTTGAGGAACTGTGGCTGAGGTATTTCAGCATTGGCGGCATTGCCGGCCAGTTTGAAATCGAGGCCTACACCCACGGTGCAATCGCGCTGCCGGCCCTGCAGCGGGACATATTGGCCCATGCACTGAACGAGCGGCTGGACGAGATCAATGCCCCGGAGGGCAGGGCGCCTTACAGCCGCGGGTCCGAGGACGCCGGCCGTCTGCACGACGACCGGACCCATGACGACCCGGAACGGCCGGAGGACGAATCAGGCCAGGACGACTGAATCGAAGGCCGTGCCCGGCAGCGGGGACTGCGGCGGGAGCGGCCGGCGCGGGCGCTCGGTGCGGATGGCATCCTCTACCAGTGCCACGGGGCGCCGCCACGCATCGGATCCGGGTTCCATGGTGTCCACGACGCCGATCAGCATGGCCAGCAGGCGGATCACGTCCGTCATGGAGATGTCAGTGCGCAGGGTGCCCTGGGCCTGGCCGCGGCCCAGCAGGACAGCCACCGACTCAAAGAGGCTGCCGGTGATTCCGGTCAGCAGCCCGCGGCGTCCGGCCACGGCTCCGAGCAGGTTGGCATCTTCGCTGGCCGCCGCCATCAGCGAGTCGATCACGCGGAACAGTCCGGCGGCGGCATCAGGGCCGGCCAGGGCGTCGTCGATAACGGGATCAACCATCAGGCGGAGCTGGCGGTTGAGTGCGGCAAGGACCAGTTGCTCCTTGTCCGCGAAGTTCCGGAACAGGGTTGCTGGTCCCACGCCGGCTGTCACGGCGATGGTCTGAAGCGGCACTTCCGGGCCGTACTCACGGAAGCACTTCCGGGCGGCGGTGATGATCTTGTCCACATTGCGCGCAGCATCCGCACGAAGGGGCTTGCGTTCCACTGCGAGGTTCATTTTTCAAGGTTAGCAACGCCGGCGCTGAGCGCCCGGGTTACTGATTGGTAGCGCCGAATGTACTCCTATATGACGTTCGCCGCTGTGGCAGACTGGGTCCATGTTGCTCGCATTCTCCGTTGCACCCTCCGGCCGGCCGGCCCGCATTGCCGGCGATTCGTCTGCCGACTCCACCGCTGATTCCACTGCGCTGGCAGACGCAGACGCTTCGGTGCACGACGCCGTCGCTGCCGCCGTCAAGGTTGTCCGTGACTCCGGCCTGCCGAACCACACGGATTCCATGTTCACCACCATCGAAGGTGAGTGGGACGAGGTGTTCGCCGTGGTCAAGGAGGCCACCGAGGCCGTGGGGCGCTTCGGCAGCCGCGTGTCCCTGGTCATCAAGGCGGACATCCGCCCCGGCTACTCCGGCGAGCTCACCGCCAAAGTGGAACGGCTGGAAACAGCCATCGCCGACGCGGGCTGATTTCCGCAGCTGATTTCCGCTGCCGTGTTCTGTTGACTGGTTCTTCCCTTCCGCAGGGCAGCGTCAACTGCCAGACTGGCCCCATGGTTGAGCACAGGCCCGAGCCCCGGTGGGTGGCGGTGGAAGAGTATCTAACGGACGTCGTGGTGCGCCCCGGCAGCCCGCTCAAGAGGGCCGTCACGTCCGCCGCCGATGCCGGCATGCCGCCTATCGAAGTGGCGCCCAACGCAGGCAAGCTGCTCAAGCTGCTGGTGCAGCTTTCCGGCGCCCGCCGCGTCCTGGAGATCGGTACGCTGGCCGGCTTCAGCACCATCTGGATGGCCCAGGGATTGCCGGACGACGGCGATCTCGTCACGTGTGAATACCTCCCCAAGCACGCCCGCGTGGCGCGCGCGAACGTGGACGCCGCCGGGCTGGGGCACAAGGTGGACATCCGGATTGGGGCCGCACTGGACATACTTCCGGGGCTGAAGGACGACGGCCGCGGACCCTTCGATTTTGTGTTCATCGATGCGGACAAGGAAAACAATCCGAAGTACCTGGACTGGGCCATCAGGCTGGGCCGGCCGGGCACCGCGATCGTGATGGACAACGTGGTGTGGGAGGGGGCGCTGCTCGATCCGTCCATGGACGGGGTTAACGCGCCTGGAATCATCAGCGCCTTGGAAATGATGGGTGGGGACCCGCGTCTGGACGGGACGGTCGTGCAGACCGTGGGCTCGAAGGGCTGGGACGGCTTTGCGCTGGCCGTGGTGCGCTGAGTGACCCCGGGCGGCGTCCGGCGGCCGCCAAACTGGCCGGACCCCGCCCAAATGCTAAGTATGCTTAGAATGAGCTAACGCGGGACGGCCCAGTCCCGCACCGCCTGCACCGGAGGAAGAAATGAAGGCCTCACCGACACTTGCCAGCAATCTGCAGATGGTCCTGACGGACCTGATCGAACTCCACGTCCAAGGCAAGCAGGCGCACTGGAACATTGTGGGAACAAACTTCCGCGACCTCCACCTGCAACTCGACGAAATTGTCACCAGCGTCCGGCTGTTCGCGGATGAAACCGCCGAGCGCATGCGCGCCCTGCACGCGCTGCCTGACGGCAGGAGCGCCACGGTGTCGGCCGACACCCGTCTGGACCCGTTCCCCGAGGGACTCACTGCCACCAAGGACGCCGTCAAACTGATCACCGCCCGGCTGGAGCGGACCGTGAAGACCATGCGGGACGTCCATGACGAGGTGGACGAGGAAGATCCCACCAGCGCCGACCTGCTTCACGCCGGGATTTCGCGACTGGAACAGCTGGCCTGGATGGTCAACGCCGAGACCATGACGGCGAAGGCCCCGGTCACAGTGCCGGACGAAGACTGAATGCAGCGGCAGGCGGAATGGATCCCGGCACGCAAGGTTCGGACCAGGAGTTGACGCGCGGAGGCAACGGTCAGTCAGAAGCGAGGGCCGTGCGGATCAGTTCGGCGCCGCAACGGCTGGGGGCGATGGCGCCGATGCTCGAGGCAGTGAGTCACGCAGCGGGAGATGTGCCGGCACTGCTGGCGCTGGCGCGTCAGATCGGGCGGACGGCGCCCCGCCCGGGTGAAGGCAGCACCGCGGAGCTGTGGGAACTGCTGGCGTCCGTGACTGCGGTCGACGTGGCCGCCGGCCGGGTGCTCGAACCGCACCTTGACGCCGTCGCCATCCTCGTCCAAGCCGGTTCCCAAGCCGGAGAGGCGGACCCGGCCGCAAGCAGGACTGTGGACGGGACGGCCGACGGAGCCTGGGGTGTGTTTGCCGCGGAGGGGCCGGGGCTGCGGCTCGAAGCCACCGCGGACGGCACCGGGGGATACGTCCTCAACGGTTCCAAGCCCTGGTGCTCGCTCGCTGCCCGGCTGGACGGCGCCGTGCTGACCGCCCACCTCGAAGGCGGCCGCGCCGCCTTCGCCGTCGACCTGCACTCGCCCGGGGTTTCCTGCGAGACCCCCCAGTGGACCAGCCGGGGCCTGCGCGAAATTCCCAGCGGCACCGTGCACTTTGACGGCGTCAGCGCCGTGCCGGTGGGCGGACCAGGCTGGTACTTCCAGCGCCCGGGCTTCGCCTGGGGCGGGATGGGCGTGGCGGCGTGCTGGTTCGGCGGAGCCGTTGCCGTGGCCCGCGATTTCCGCTCCGCGCTGGCCGCCGCCGCGGACAAGGGGCGTGAACCGGACCAGATCGCCCTGGCGCACCTGGGTGAAACAGACCGCATCATCGCCTCCCTGGCCGGCTACCTGGCCCGGACGGCGGCGCGGATCGACGCCGGTGAGCTGTCCGGCTCCGGCGCGTGGAGCGAGGCGCTGCGCATCCGCGGAACCGTTGCCACCGCCGTCGAACGCGTCCAGACGGTGGTGGCCCAGAACCTGGGCCCGGGCCCGCTGGCCTTCAACGAAGCGTACGGAAAGCGCATGGCTGACCTGTCGCTGTACATCCGGCAGCACCACGCAATGCGCGACGACGCCCAGCTTGGTGCCCTGACCCTGAAAGGGGACCGCTCATGGTGACCTTCTCGCACGCGGACACCGGCACCGCCGAGTCCGAATGGGAGGCCAGCGGCCTGTCCGTCCTCCCCGAGCTTCCCCTGGACCCGGGCGAACTCGCCGCCATGACCTTCATTGTGCTGGCGGCCCATCCGGACGATGAAACCCTGGGCGCCGGAGGGTTCCTGTCCCGCCTGCACGCCGCCGGCTCGGCTGTGGACGTGCTGCTTTGCACTGCCGGGGAGGCATCGCACCCGGACTCTCCGACCACGACGCCGGACCAGCTCGCCGCCGTCCGGCTCCATGAGTTCAGGGCCGCTGTGTCCGGGCTGGCCCCCGCAGCGTCCCGGCAATTCCTGCACTTCCGGGACGGCCACCTTGACGCCGACCGGGACCGCATCGCCGCCGCCGTTCGGGAAACGATCGATGCGTCCGGCCGCCCGGCGAACCAGGTGGTGATCGTGGCGCCCTACCGCTCCGACGGCCACACGGACCACGACGTCCTAGGCGCCGTGGCCGCCGAAGTGGCGGCGCAGGGCGGCCACGGGCTGCTGGAATACCCGGTCTGGTACTGGTTGTGGGCATCACCGGAGGACCGCGCCTGGCAGTCCTGGGTCCGTGTGCCGCTCACTCCGGACGAGCAGCGGGCGAAAGCCGCGGCCCTCCTCGCCCACTCCTCGCAGACACAACCGCTTTCCGACCAGCCCGGCGACGAGGCACTCCTTGCCGGTAGCTTCCTGGACCATTTCTCCCGCGCCTGGGAAACGTTCGCTTGGCACCGGCCCGCCGGCGGAACCAACAGCGCGGGCGGCGCCGAGCAGATCTTCGATGCCGTGCACAGCCGCAGCGCCGACCCCTGGAGCTACACCACCAGCTGGTACGAACGGCGGAAGCGGGCACTCACACTGGCCATCCTGCCCGAGGCCAACTACGGTTCGGGTCTGGAAATCGGCTGTTCCATCGGCACGCTCAGCGTGGAACTGGCGTCCCGCTGCCGGGAGTTCGTGGCGGTTGACGCCAGCAGCACCGCCCTGGCACAGGCTGCGGAGCGCCTCTCCGGCTATCCCTCCGCGCGGACCCTGCACCTCACTGTTCCGCAGCACTGGCCGGAAGGCCGCTTCGACCTTGTGGTGGTCTCGGAGACGGGGTACTACCTGACCGCGGAGGAGCTGGCGGAACTGTTCGCGCAGGTGGAAGGTTCGCTGAACCCCGGCGGGACCCTGGTGCTCTGCCATTGGCGCCACCCGGTATCCGGCTGGGAACTGGACGGGGATACCGTCCACGCACTGGCCAGGCAGCAACTCCGCTGGCCTACGGAAGGGCTGTACCGGGAGAAGGACTTCGTCCTGGAAGTCCTGGTTGCCCCGGACGGGGCCAGGGCCGGAGCCGCTGTACCGGAACCGCATCCTGCCAGCGGTCCGGACGCACCCTGAGATGGCCAGTGACCTGAGATGACCAGTGAGATGACGGAACGGGCAGGGGACTATCCTGCCGGGGAGGTCCGGTCCGGGCAGGGCATCGAGCGGGTGGTGGTGGTGATGCCGGCCCACAACGAGGACCAGCACCTTGACCGGGCGCTGGCGGCCCTCCGTGCCGCCGCCGACACGCTGCAATGTGAACGGCCCGGGGTGGATCTGGCCATCACCGTGGTCCTCGACAGCTGCACTGACCGGTCTGCGGACATCGCCTCCGGCTATGTTGCCGCCGATCCGCGGTTCGAGGCCGTGCAAGTCAGGCTGGGAAGCACCGGGGCGAGCCGGGCCGCCGGAGTCCTGGCTTCCGGAATCACCGCGGGGCTGCGGGCCGGACGCGTCTGGCTGGCGAATACCGACGCCGACTCCGCCGTCCCGCGGAATTGGCTGGTGCGCCAGGTTGAACTGGCCGATGCCGGTGCCGACGCCGTTCTGGGATCCGTGGAGCCGGACCCCGCCGGAACAGAGCCTGCGATCCTGCGCCGGTGGCTGGAGCGGCACCCGTTCAGGGAGGACCATCCGCACATCTACGGCGCCAACTTCGGTGTCCGTGCCTCTGCCTACCTCGCAGCCGGCGGCTTTCCCCGGATGCGCGTCCACGAAGACCGGATCCTTGTGGAAAACCTGCGTAGACAGGCTTACACGGTGCAGGCCACCGACACCATCCGGGTGCTGACGTCGGGCCGCACGCATGCCCGCGCACCCCAGGGGTTCGGCGCCTACCTCCGGGCGCTGGCAATGGACCTGCCAGTGCGGGACGTGCCCTCGCTGGAGCTGCACCGCGACAGTGGTGACCTTTGACCCTAGGAGCCTGACCTCTAGGGCCGCATCCTCGATCCATGGGGTTCCCCGTGAATGCCGTGGTTCCGCGTGTCCGGTGCTGCCCGTGATTGGCAGGCTGCGGCTGTGATTCCGGGTGCCGCATCCGGTGCCGGTGCGTTGCCGCTGACCGCCGGACTCAGCTCCGAGGAGGCTGCCCTCCGGCTGCGCAAGGTGGGACCCAACCGGCTGCCGCAGGCCCGCGCCGTCCCGGGATGGCGCAGGCTGCTGGCCGAAATGACACACTTCTTTGCCATCATGCTCTGGTGCGCAGCACTGCTGGCCTACATCGCGGGAATGCCACAGCTGGCCGTGGCGATCGTGGTGGTGGTGGTGGTGAACGGGGTGTTCGCCTACATCCAGCAGGAGCGGGCACAGCATGCCGCGTCCAAGCTCCGCGAGCTGCTGCCAGCCATGGTGTCGGTCCGCCGGGACAACCGCATCGTCAAAGTCCACACCACCGAACTGGTGCCGGACGACGCCGTGGTGCTGGTGGCCGGTGACCGGGTACCGGCGGATCTCCGGCTGGCGCTGGCCGCGGGGTGCTCCGTGGACGAGTCGATGCTCACCGGCGAAAGCGAACCATTGGCCAAGGCCCCGGGGGACACCGTGTTCGGCGGAACCTTCCTGGTCAACGGCGAGGCGGAGGGCATCGTCACGGTCACCGGCGGCGGCACCCGGCTCGCGGAAATCGCCGCCCTCACCGGCAAGGTAAAGGCGCCGCCCAGCCCGCTGGCGAGGGAGCTGCAACGGATCGTCCGCATCATCGCCGCTGTGGCACTGGGCATCGGCGGGCTATTCTTTGTACTTTCACTGCTGGTCGGCATTTCCTGGCGGGACGCGTTCCTGTTCGCGATCGGGGTGGCCGTGGCGCTCGTGCCCGAAGGCCTGCTGCCCACGGTCACACTGTCCCTGGCCGTCGGAGCACAGCGTATGGCACAGCGCAACGCCCTGGTTCGGAACCTGGAAGCGGTGGAAACCCTCGGCTCCACCACTTTCATTTGCACGGACAAAACCGGCACGCTGACCCAGAACAGGATGAACGCCGTCGAGGTCTGGACGCCGGAGGGCGTGCTCAGCGTCATCGGCGCAGGGTACGGGCCCGAGGCCGAGGTCACCGGGAGCGGGGCCGGGGAAGCCCGGCACCTCAGCACCGCGGCGCTGGCCGCCTCCGTGGGCCGCGCGGTGCTCCACGAGGGCAAATGGATTGCCGAGGGCGACCCCATGGAGGCCGCAATCCACGCGCTGGCCAGCCGGCTGGCAGGTCCCGGGCACGATCCCGGCGAGCCCGAAGTTTCGCACCGCTTTGCCTTTGATCCACGCAGGCTCCGCGAGTCCGCCATCGTGGGCACCACCCTGTATGTCAAGGGCGCCCCGGAGTCCGTGATTCCGCTGTGCGGCCTGGAAGGCGCCGACCGGGCCCGGCAGATGGTGGACCGGATGGCCTCCCACGGCCTGCGGGTCCTGGCCGTGGCGGAGCGGCCCCTGCCCGGCCTGCCCGGCGCCAGCTTCAAGCTGGAGTCGGTTGAGCAGGATCTGACACTCTTGGGCCTGATCGGCCTGCATGACCCGCCCCGGGCCGAGGTCCGCCTTGCACTCGAGGCCGCCCGCGACGCGGGCATCAAGGTGGCCATGGTCACCGGCGACCATGCCTTCACCGCCGCCGCCATCGCCCGGGAAACCGGGCTGATCGGATCACCCGAGCTGGTCCTGGAGGGACACACCCTGCCGGAGGACGACGCCGTGCTGACCGCCCTGCTGGACCGCGACGGTGTGGTGGTCAGCCGGGTCACGCCCGAACAGAAACTCCGGGTGGCGCGCCTGCTCCAGCGCAAGGGCCACGTGGTGGCGATGACCGGCGACGGCGTCAACGACGGCCCGGCCCTCCAGCAGGCAGACATCGGCGTAGCCATGGGGCTGAGCGGCACGGACGTAGCCCGTGAGGCGGCGGACCTCGTGCTCCTGGATGACGACTTTGCCACCATCATCGCCGCAGTGGAGCAGGGCCGCGCCACGTACGCGAATATCCGGCGGTTCCTGACTTACCACCTGACGGACAACGTCGCTGAGCTCACCCCGTTCGTTATTTGGGCGCTCTCCGGCGGCCGCTTCCCGCTGGCGCTGAGCGTGCTGCAAATCCTGGCCCTGGACATCGGCACCGACCTGCTCCCGGCGCTGGCCCTCGGCAGCGAGGCCCCCAGCAAGGGTGCGCTCAAACGGCCGCCGGAGCGGAGGCACCTGATGGACCGGGCCCTGATGTTCCGGGTGTTCGGGCTCCTGGGGCCGGTGGAAGCACTCTTCGAGATGACCGCGTACACCGCCGTGCTACTGGGTGCGGGGTGGCGCCCCGGCGCGGAACTGCCGGCGTCGGATGTGCTGATGGCCGCCTCGGGTGCCGCATTCACCACCGTGGTCCTGGCGCAGCTCGCCAACGCCTTCGCCTGCCGCAGCGCCTCGGCGCCGCCGTGGCGGCTGGGCTGGTTCAGCAACCGGCTGCTGCTCTGGGCCGTGCTGGCAGAGCTGGGACTGCTGGCTGTGTTCCTGTTCATCGGTCCCGTCGCCACACTGCTGGGCCACGCGCCGCCGTCGCCCGGGGGCCTGGCCGTGGCGCTCGCCGCCATGCCCGCCGTCATCGTCGCGGACTGGATCTACAAGATGGTCCGGGGCCGCCGGCCGGGCCCCGCCGCTCCTGCGCCGCCGCTGGTCCCGCCGGCCGGGCGGCCAGCCGGCCTGCCGGCCGTGCAGCGGCAGATGAGGTCCAAAGCCTCTGACCTGCGGGAGCCCGGCAAACGAGGATCAATCCATGGAGGAGCAAGCGGCGGGAGCAGCCATGGCTGAAAGCCACGTGGTGTGGTTCGACGAGATCGGGATGGAGCATGTGCCCCAGGTGGGCGGCAAGAATGCCTCACTGGGGGAGATGACGCGCTCGCTGAAGTCCCGCGGAGTACGGGTGCCGGACGGCTTCGCCACGACGGCGGCCGCCTACCGCACGTTCATCGGAGCCAACGGCATCGACGCCGCCATGCGCGCCCGGATCGCGGAGTACCGGGCCGGCAAGACGACGCTGCGGGCAACGGGCGAGGCCATCCGTGAGCTGTTCCTGGCCAGCGAATTCCCGGAAGACATCGCCGAGTCCATCCGCAGCCATTACCGCACCCTCGCCGAACGGGCGGGACTGGACCGGCTCTCGGTTGCCGTCCGCAGCAGCGCCACGGCAGAAGACCTGCCGGACGCCAGCTTCGCGGGACAGCAGGAGACGTTCCTGAACATTTCCGGTGAGCGCGAACTCCTGGACGCCTGCCGGCGCTGCTACGCATCCCTCTTCACGGACCGCGCCATCAGCTACCGCGAGGTCAAGGGATTCGAGCACCTTGACGTGGCACTATCCATCGGGGTGCAGCGGATGGTGAGGTCCGACGTCGGCGCCTCCGGTGTGATGTTTTCCATCGACACCGATTCGGGCTTCCCCCGCGCGGCCGTGATCAGCGCCGCCTGGGGGCTCGGCGAAACAGTGGTCCAAGGCAGTATCAACCCGGACAAGTACGTGGTGTTCAAACCGCTCCTGGCGGACAAGGGCCTGGCCCCGATCATCGAAAAGACCCTCGGTTCCAAGGCCCGGAAAATGGTCTACAGCCGCGGCGGCCACGCGCGGACCCGGACGGTGGACACGTCCGCGGAGGAGCGGAGCTCGTTCGTGCTGGACGACGCCGAAATCCTGGACCTGGCGCGTTGGGCGGTGACGGTGGAGGACCACTACGGCCGCCCCATGGACATGGAGTGGGCCCGCGACGGCGTCACCGGGGAGCTGTTCATGGTGCAGGCGCGGCCCGAAACCGTGCAGGCGCTCAAGAGCGGGACGCGCTTCACCATCCATCACCTCCGGGGCACGGGCAAAGTCCTGGCCTCCGGCGCGGCGATCGGCGATTCGATCGCGCAGGGCACGGCGTGCGTCATCCGGAGCACCCGGGACATCGACACCTTCCGCGACGGCGCCATCCTGGTCACGGAGATGACGGACCCGGACTGGGTCCCGGTGATGAAACGCGCCTCGGGGATCGTCACGGACCACGGCGGCACCACCAGCCATGCGGCCATCGTGAGCCGCGAACTGGGGGTTCCCGCCGTCGTCGGCACCGGAAACGGAACCAGCGTCCTGGGCGAGGACCAGGCGGTGACGCTCAGCTGCGCGGAAGGGGACCAGGGCAGGGTGTACGAGGGCACGGTCCCGTTCGATACCGAGGACGTGGACCTGGGCGCACTTCCCGCCACCCGCACCGCCGTGATGGTGAACATCGCCAGCCCGGGGGCCTCGTTCCAGTGGTGGCGGCTGCCGGCGGCGGGGGTGGGCCTGGCCCGGATGGAGTTCATCATCAGCAACCTGATCCGGGTCCATCCGATGGCGCTGGTCCATCCGGAGCGCGTCACGGACGCTGACGAGGCCCGCCAGATCAAGGAGCTGACCAGCGGCTACGCGGACCCGCGGGAGTACTTCGTGGAGGCGCTGGCGCTGGGCATCGCCAAAATCGCGGCGCCGTACCATCCGCATCCGGTGATCGTCAGGCTCAGCGACTTCAAGACCAACGAGTACGCACACCTGATCGGCGGCAGCTCCTTCGAACAGCCCGAAGAGAACCCCATGCTGGGATTCCGCGGCGCGTCCCGGTACTACGACGAGCGCTACCGGGAGGGTTTCGCGCTGGAATGTGCCGCCCTCAAACGGGTGCGGGAAACCATCGGCTTCGCAAACGTCATCGTGATGATCCCGTTCTGCCGCACGCCGGACGAAGCGGACCGCGTGCTGGCTGTCATGGCGGCGAACGGTCTGGTGCGCGGCGAAAACGGCCTGCAGGTGTACATGATGTGCGAGATCCCCTCCAACGTGGTCCTGGCTGAGAAGTTCGCCCCGAAGTTCGACGGCTTCTCGATCGGTTCCAACGACCTCACGCAGCTGGTCCTCGGCGTGGACCGGGATTCCGAGCAGCTGGCCGCCCTGTTCGACGAACGCGATGAGGCCGTCACTGCCATGATCAGCGAAGCCATCCGCAAGGCGCACGCCGCCGGAATCAAGATTGGAATCTGCGGCCAGGGGCCAAGCAACCACCCGGACTTCGCATCCTTCCTGGTGGGCGAGGGCATCGACTCCATCTCGCTCAACCCGGACAGCTACCTCAAGACCGTGCGGGTGATCGCGGACGTGGAGGCATCGGCCTGATCTTTCGGCGGTGCTCCGTGCCGGCCCGGGCTCAGCGCGCGCAGCGCATTGAGGATGGTGGCCAGGTCCACGAGTTCCTGCGACAGGGCGCCGGCGATGGCCGGCACGTAGCCCGCCGCCGCGGCCACCATGAGCCCCACGCTCAGCACGATGCCGATCCAGATGCTTTCCATAGCCACCCGGACAGTGCGCTGCCCGATCCGCACCGCCTGCGCCGCCTTGGACAGGTCGTCAAGGATGATCACGACGTCGGCAGACTCGCCCGCCGCGGTGGAACCGCGCGCGCCCATGGCGATTCCAACGTCGGCCACGGCCAGGACGGGGGCGTCGTTGACGCCGTCGCCCACCATCATCACGGGACGGAGCGGAAGGGACCTAACCGCGTCCACCTTGTCCGGCGGCAGGCACTCGGCACGGACGTCCGTAAGGCCCACTTCGGCGGCGATGTGTTGGGCCGTCGCCAGGGCGTCGCCGGTCAGCATCACCGTTTCGGTGACCCCCAGCGCGGACAGCTCGGCCAGGGTCCGCCGGGCCTCGGCGCGCAGCGGATCGCTCATGACCAGGGCCCCGACGTACACCCCGCCGATGCCCACGTAGATGGCCAGCTGGCCGCTGACCAGTTCCGTTTCCACCACGCCGGGCGCATATTCGGCCACGAAGGAGGGCTTGCCCACAACTACTTCCCGCCCGTCGAACACTGCCCGCACCCCGTGCGTGGCCTGTTCCAGCGCCTCACTGGCGGTCTCGAACCGGAGGTCGCGTGAGGTGGCGGCCTCCATCACGGACGCGGCCAGGACGTGGGAGGAGTACTGTTCCGCGGAGCCCGCGAGCCGTAGCAATTCGTCCTGGTCCATGGAGTCGGCCGTCACGATGGCCACCAGCGAGGGCCTGCCGTAGGTGAGGGTTCCGGTCTTGTCGAAGGCGGCGGTCCGGACCTTGCCGAGCTGCTCCAGGACCCCGGCGTACTTGACGATGATGCCGGACTTGGCCGCCTGGCTCATGCCGCCGAGGAACGCCACGGGGGCAGCGATGAGCAGCGGGCAGGGAGTGGCCACCACCAGCACTTCGGCGAACCGGGTGGGGCTGCCGCTGACGATCCAGGCTATGGCTCCCAGCGCATAGGCGAACGCCGTGAAGGGGATGGCGTAGCGGTCGGCCAGGCGCACCATGGGGGCGCGGCTCTCCGACGCCTCCTTCACGAGTTCCACGATCCGGCTGTACTGCGAATCCTCCATGACGGCGGTGACGCGCATGCGGACGGCCGCCTCACCGTTGACGGAACCGCTCATGATGCCCTCGCCCGCGGCGCGCTCCACCGGCATGCTTTCACCGGTGAGCGACGATTCGTCGAACGTGCCGGCGTCGGAAAGCAGCACACCGTCCAGCGGAACCACCTCGCCGGGCTTGACCAGCAGGATGTCTCCCACCCGGACGTCGGTGGCCGCGACGTCCTCGTGGGCGCCGTTTTCGGCGCCGCCGTTGGTGGCCGTGCCGTTGCTGGCAGCGCCGTTCCGCTCCCGGTGGGCTGTCTGCGGGACGCGCGCCAGCAGCGCACTGAGTTCGCTCTTCGCCCTCCCGGCCGCATAGTCCTCAAGGGCCGTGCCGCCAGCCATCATGAGCACGATAATCATGGAAGCAATGAACTCGCCCACCAGCACCGTGCTGACTATCGCCGTCACGGCCAGGATGTCGATGCCCCAGTGCCCTTGGCGCAGCCGCCGGAGCATCCCGACGGACAAGTACGCAGCCACCGCGAGGGCATAGCCGCTGGCGGCAAAGCGGGCAATGACCGGTTGGCCCGATGCCAGCAGGACGGCGACAGCAAGCAGCGCCAGCACCGTGCCCGCAACGAGCGGATACCGGAGCACAAGTTTCACAGCTAAGTCCCGCCTTTGTCTGGTTGGCTGGCACGCCAGGGCACTCCGGCCCGGGCACACCTATGGGTAACACTCCATTGAACCCGGGCTGCGGGGGTAGGGGAATAGGTCCTTGAAGCACAGTGGGGTCATGCCCGGCAGGCCCTTCAGCCCTAGGCGCGGACGAGCCCTGGCTGTCATGGTTGAACATGGCCGGCCAACCTCCGCTTGAACCTCCGCTTGAACCTCCGCTTGATCCGCGCCGTCGCCGGCTGGCGGCGGGGGCCCTGGTGGCGGCTGCTGTCATCGCCGCGGTTGTGCTGGCCGTGATCCTGGCCGGCGCGCCGCGGGGCACGGACCCGCAAAGCGGTCCTCCGCCCGAAAGCGGGGCATCCTCCAGTTCAGCCACTGCGCCGCCCTCGACGCCGGCCACCGCTGTTCCAGGGGTCCCGGGGTCGTCGGAGCCCCCGCCGTCACCGGCGCCCGAAACTCCGGGCGAATCGACCGCCCCGGCACCTGTTGCGCCCGGCCCCACGCCACCGCCGGAGACGCTGCCCGTTCCCCAGCCACCTCCGCCGGCCGCCCCGTTTCCTGCCGGACTGGCCGGGCAGGACGTGGAGCTGGTACCCGGCGCAGGCCCGTCCGTTGCCTTGACGTTCGACGCGGGCGCCAACTCGGCCGGCCTGCCGTCAATCCTGCAGACCCTGGAGAGTGCCGGAGTCCGTGGGACGTTCTTCCTGACGGGGGCATGGGCCGCGGCCAATCCCGCCGGGGTGGCTGCCATCGTGGCCGGCGGCCACCGGGTGGGCAACCACTCCCAGACCCACCCCGACTTCACCGGACTGCCGGACGCGGGGATCGTAGACCAGGTCCGCGCGGCGGAGCAGTCAATAGTGGCCGCCGGAGCGGACCCCCGTCCCTTGTTCAGGTTTCCGTTCGGTGCCCGTGACACGCGCACCATCGCTGCTGTGAACAACCTGGGCTACGTGCCCGTGCGCTGGTCCGTGGACACCCTCGGCTGGAAAGGGACCAGCGGCGGCATCACGGCACAGCTTGTGGCGGACCGCGCGCTGTCCGCCCTGCAGCCGGGCGAAATCGTCCTGATGCACATCGGCTCGAACCCGGACGACGGCTCCACCCTGGACGCCGATGCCCTGCCGCAGATGATCGAAAGGATGCGCCAGGCCGGCTACGGCTTCGTCACGCTGGACAGCCTGCTTGCAGGGTAGCCGGCAGGACAGCCAGCGGGCCGCCGGCCGGGAAACCGGCCCGGCCGCCAGCCGGGAAGCCAGCGGGCCGCCAGCCCGGCCGCCAGCCGGGAAGCCGGCCCGAAAACGGGCACAATGTCACTGGGCAGGCAAAGCCAATGCTGGTAGGACTGAGCCATGACTGAGTCGCCAACCGCCGCCGCCGCGCTGGCCCCGGTTGACGCCGTGGTTTTCGATCTTGACGGTGTCGTCACGGACACAGCGGACCTCCACGCGGCGGCATGGAAGGAATTGTTCGACGACGTCCTCCAGGACCCCCGGATTCCGCCGACCGCACGGCGCGATCCTTTCACGGATGCCGACTACCTGCGCTATGTGGACGGCCGCACCCGGGAGGACGGAGCGGCGTCGTTCCTGCACTCGCGAGGGGTGGATCTGCCGGCTGGCGGGCCCGCGGACGGCCCCGCGGAGTGGACGGCGGTGGGGCTGGGGGCGCGCAAGAACGGGATCTTCGAAAGGCTACTGAGGCTCCGGAGCGTCCCTGTTTTCCCCGGAACACTGGCGCTGCTCGAACGCCTCAAGGCCGGGAAGGTCCCGGTGGCTCTCGCTACCGCCAGCCGGAATGCCCGCGCGGTGCTGGCATCCGCCGGCCTCGAAGACGGTTTCGACGTCGTTGTCGACGGGAACACCGCGGCGCAGCTGGGACTGGCCGGCAAGCCGGACCCTGCGCTGTTCCTCCACGCCATCGGCGAACTCGGGGTGGCACCGGAACGGGCGGTGGTCATCGAGGATGCCGTGGCCGGCGTGGCAGCGGGCCGGCGCGGCGGCTTCGGGCTGGTGGTGGGGATCGACCGGGCCGGACAGCGGGCCGAGCTGGAAGCCGCGGGCGCCGATTTCGTCCTGGACGACGTCAGTGAACTGGACCTTGGCCTGGTCATCGCGGATCCCTGGCAGCTGGTCTATGAGGGATTCGACCCCGCCCACGAGGGCCACCGGGAGGCCCTGACCACCCTGGGCAACGGCTACATGGCAACCCGGGGGGCGGCCCCCGAACACCGCAAGGACGACGTGCACTACCCGGGAACCTACCTGGCCGGCGTCTACAACCGGCTCACCAGCGTGATCCAGGGGCAGGAGACCGAGGACGAGCACATGGTGAACATGCCGGACTGGCTGCCGCTGGACCTGTGCGTGGAGGGCGGAAAATGGTGGTCCGAAGGTGGACTGCGGCTCCGCAGCGAGCGGCGCACGCTGGACCTGAAGCGAGCGCTGCTGACGCGGGAAGCTGTGCTGGAGGACGACGCCGGGAGGCAGCTTGATGTGGTCCAGCGCCGGCTGGTCTCCATGGCAGAACCGCACCTCGCCGCCCTCGAGATGACGGTGACAGCCGTCGGCTGGGGTGGCCAGGTGAGTATCCGTAGTGGCTGCGACACGGACATCACCAACTCGAACGTGGCGGTGGAAGCGCTCCTGTCCAACCGGCACCTGACAGATGTGACGGTTTCGGGGGCCGATGACGGGCCCGGAGCCGCCACCCAGGTTGTCCTCGTCCAGACCATCCAGAGCAGGATCGGGGTGGCGGTGGCCATCCGGACAGACGTCCCGGCCAGCCTGCATCCGGCCAGGCCCGAGGAGCTGGGAGGACTGTTCGTGCACCGCTTTGACGTGGAGCTGCGGGACGGCGAGCCGGCAACTGCCACCAAGACCGTGGCCGTGGCGACCTCCCGCGACCACGCCATTTCCTCGCCCCGGACAGCGGCCGTTGATGTCCTCAACCGCTCCGGGGGAGGTTTCGAGGTGCTGCTGGCCAGCCACGAGGCGGCGTGGCGGGGACTGCTCACTCCCTTCATCATCGAGGTCGATGACTCCACCGAGTCACAGCTGATCCTGAACCTGCATGTCTTCCACCTGCTCCAGACCATTTCGGCGCACACGGCGGAGCTGGACGCCGGTGTCCCCGCCCGCGGCCTGCACGGCGAGGGCTACCGGGGCCACATTTTCTGGGACGAACTGTTTGTCCTTCCGCTCCTGACATCCCGGCTTCCGGCCGTGACGCGGGCCCTCCTTGACTACCGGTGGCGGCGGCTGGGAACGGCCCGGGATGCGGCCAGGGCGGCCGGCTTCGCAGGTGCCATGATTCCGTGGCAAAGCGGGAGCGACGGCAGGGAGGAGACACCCCGGCTCCTGTTCAACACCCGTTCCGGCCGGTGGGTGCCGGACTACTCCCACCTGCAGCGCCACTCCGGGCTGACGGTCGCGTACAACGCCTGGCAGTATTTCGAAGCGACCCAGGACCGCGCCTGGCTGACCCACCACGGTGCGGAGATCATCGTGGAGGTTGCCCGCCTTTTCGCGTCGATGGCGGAGTACGATCCCGCCGCAGACAGGTTCCATATCCGCGCGGTGGTGGGTCCGGACGAGTACCACACGGGCTACCCGGACAACCCCGGCGGCGGCCTGGATGACAACGCCTACACCAATGTCATGGCGGCCTGGGTATGCGACCAGGCGGTATGGATCATGAGTTCCGTGCGGGGCTTCGACATGGACGACTTCCGGGAAAGGCTGCGGGTCACGGACAACGAAATTGACGGCTGGGCGCGGCTCGGGCGCAGGGTGTTTGTTCCCTTCCACGCCGACGGCATCATGAGCCAATTCGCCGGGTATGAGAATCTCAAGGAGTTGGACTGGGAGCACTACCGCCGCACCTACCGGAACGTCCAGCGGCTGGACCTCATCCTCGAAGCCGAGGGCAGCAGCACCAACCACTACCGGCTCGCCAAACAGGCGGACGCCCTGATGCTGCTCTACGTCCTCGGCGAAGACCAGCTCACCACCTTCCTGGACCGGCTCGGGTACACGGTGACGGCGGAGCAGATCGCGAGGACCGTCGACTTCTACCTTGCCCGGACGGCGCACGGGTCAACGTTGAGCAGGGTGGCGCACGCCTCCGTCCTGGCGCAGCTTGATCCGGAACGGGCGTGGGACACGTTCCGCGAAGCCCTCGACGCGGACCTTGACGACACCCAGGGCGGCACCACCCGGGCGGGCATCCACCTCGGCGCCATGGCCGGTTCCATCGACGTCATCCAGCGCAGCTTCGCCGGCCTGCGCATTACGAGGGACGCCCTGGATTTCTCCCCCCGCCTGCCCGCGGAACTCGGCAGGGTTACTTTCAATGTGCGCTACCGGGACCAGCTGCTGGCGGTGCACCTGGAGAAAGGCCGCCTGCTGGTTTCCGCGGACCCGGGCGACGCTTCGCCGGTGCTGGTCCGGCTTGGGACCCAACACGTCCTGCTGCATGCCGGGCAGGACCACGAATTCCGGCTGGCCACCTGATCCGGGCACGGAATCTCCGAGACCGGTCACCCGTTGGCGCCTAGTCCATGTGCAGTACGGCGGCCCCGGTAATGCGGTCCGCGGCGAGGTCCTGCAGGGCCCGCGCGGCATCTTCCATCCGGTAAGGGACGGTGGTGGGACGAAGCGGGATTTCCGCGGCGACGCGAAGGAATTCCTCGCCGTCGGCCCTGGTATTGGCGGTGACGCTGCGCAGCTGCCGTTCCTGGAACAGTTCCGATCCGTAGTGCAGCGGCGGGATGTCGCTCAGGTGGATTCCGGCCACCGCCAGCGTGCCTCCGCGGTCCAGGGCGCGCAGCGCCTGCGGCACCAGCCACCCCACCGGTGCAAAAAGGATGGCCGCATCCAGCGGCACGGGGGGTTCGTCGTCGGCGTCACCGGCGAAAGCCGCTCCGAGCTCCAAGGCGAGGCGCCGGGCTTCCTCCGAGCGGGTCATGACGTACACGCTGGCTCCGCGGTGCATGGCCACCTGTGCGGCCAGGTGGGCGGAGCCGCCGAAACCGTAGATGCCGAGGCGGCCGCCGTCCGGAACCTGGGCGCGGGCCAGGGCCCGGTAGCCGATGATGCCCGCGCACAGCAGGGGTGCGGCCTGCTCGTCCGGAAAAACGTCCGGTATCCGGTAGGCGTAGTCCTCATTGACCGTCACGCGGTCCGCGTAACCGCCGTCCCGGTCCCAGCCCGTGAAGGTGGGCGACAGGCACAGGTTCTCCTGGTCGCGGAGGCAGAAACGGCAGTGTCCGCAGGTGCCGCCCAGCCAGGCCACACCCACGCGTTCCCCGATCCGGAACCTGGTGGCGCCTTCGCCAAGGTCAACCACTTCACCCACCACTTCATGGCCGGGAATCACGCCGGTCCTGCGCGGCGGGAGATCGCCTTCGGCAAGGTGGAGGTCGGTGCGGCACACTCCGCACACCCGAACAGACAGCAGGACCTCGCCCGGCCCGGGGCTTGGGTCGGGGCGGTCACCGAACACCAGGGGATGCCCCGCCACGGGACCCGGTTTGCCAACCCACCAAGCACGCACGGCACACTTCCTGTCCGATTATTCCGCCACGGCTCTCACCGCGTGATCAGCACGTTGCACAGTGCCCGCTCCAACGCCGAAGACACAGTGCTCCCCGGATGTCCCTCGCGGTGATGCGCACCCAGGACCAGGACGTCGGCCTGCGCCGCGGCGGCCAGGAGGTCCTTTGCTACCGGGTGGCTCTCCAGCAGGATGCCCTCCACCGGGACGTCGGGGGCAAGGCTCCGGGCCAGTTCCACGGCCTGGTCCAGCAGCTCCTTGCCGTGGAGCGGTGCATGCCGCCCGTGTTGTGCCTGGTGCTCGTCCCCGGCCACATGGATCAGCTGCAGCGGGACGTTCAAGCCGGCCGCCATGCGGGCCGCCTCCGCCACCACCTTCGTGTGCCGCGGTTTTTCGTCTATTCCGGCCGCTATTGGCTGTCCGGGACGGCCCGGGTAGCGGACCACCATGAGGGGACAGGGGGAGTGGACGGCCAGGTCGAGGCAGGCGGAACCTACCAGCTGGCCCAGGAACCGGCCCATGCCGCGGTGGCCCACGGCGAGCACGCCCGCGCCTTCCGCCGCAAAGCGGAGGACCTGGGCGGGGAGCCCGGGCTCAATAACGCCGTCGATGACCACCGTGGCCTTCAGTCCGGCCGTAACCGAGCGGGCCAGGTCCAGGCCTTCCTGGAGGGTGGCCTCGGCGGCATGCCTCAGCCCGCTGCCTTCAACGCCTTTGACCGGACCAAGATTCTTGGTGAAGACGGGCCATACCCACGCGTGGACGATCTTCAATGTCCGGTTCGTGGCGGCGGCGTGCCCGGCGGCCCATCGGACGGCCAGCTGGGACGGTTCGGATCCGTCATAGCCCACCGCGACCGGTCCGCCCGGATTCCGTGCTGGAGCCGGCATGGAACCTCCCCTCATAGACGGGGGCGGCGCAATGTCCACCCGGGCGCAATGTCCACCCAGTAGAGACCGGGCATGCGGTTTGCGCTAGGGGCTTTGGTCCTGTTCGCGGTCCCGGCGCTCGCGCTCGTGGCGTTCACGCAGGTCGCGTCCCCGCCGGATGTCCTCTTCCTCCCGGACCTGCAGCTTGTCGCTCTGCTTGGTGTCCCGCGGCGGCAGCTGGATGGTTTCTTCTGCCTCGATGCCGGCCTGGAGCTGGCGGCCGCGCTCCATCTCGGCGTCGAACTCGGCCCCGAACAGCAGGGACATGTTCAGGATCCACAGCCACAGCAGCGCGATGATCACACCGCCGATGGCGCCGTAGGTCTTGTTGTAGCTGTTGAAGTTGGCAACGTAGAAGCCGAATGCCAGGGACGCCAGCAGGAAGACCACGAGGGCTATGGCCGATCCCATGCTCATCCAGCGGAATTTCGGCTGCTTGACGTTGGGGGTGGCGTAGAACAGGACGGCAATCGCCGCGATGACCAGCACCAGCATCACCGGCCATTTGGCGATGTTCCAGACGGCCAGGAAGGCGTCGCCGAGGCCGATCACGTTCCCGACGGACTCCGCCACCGGACCGCTGAGCACGAGCATCGCGGCCAGCACGACGACGATCAGCAGGTTAACGACAGTGACGCCGAGCATGGTGCCCCGGAGCTTGAGGAACGGTCTGCCCTCGTCGACCTCGTACACCCGGTTCATGGCGCGGCCGAAGGCGCCTACGTAGCCCGACGCGGACCACAGTGCGGTGAGGAGTCCAATGACCAGCGTGAAGCCGGCCGCCGGGGAGCTTGACAGGTCTTCAACCAAGGGGCGGATCGTGTTTACGGTGTCACCCGGTGCTATGCCCTGCACGATGTCGAGAAGCCCGGACGTCGTCTTCTGGGCGTCGCCGAAAATACCGAGCAGGGAGACCAGTGCCAACAATGCCGGGAAGATTGAGAGGACCGAATAGTAAGTCAGTGCGGCAGCGAGGTCCGGGCACTGGTCTTTGGTGAACTCCCGGAAGGTCTTCTTCGCGATGTACTTCCACGACGGCTTGCTGACATCGGCGGGACTGTCCGGTTTGCGGGAATCATCCGGCGCAGGCGCAGTGCGGGCTTTGGCAGTGCTGCTCTCTTGCGTTTCAGCGTCGGGGCGGGCTGCGGTGCCGTTCTCGGTGGCAGGGTTCTTAGCCATTGGAATCTTCTTTCGTGGTAAAGCGCAGCGGCCGGCTGCCCACCGCGTCAGCGAGGGCAACCGGCCGTCTTCCGGGGCGGGCTACACCTGTTGGACGTTGTCCTTGGCGTCTGCGGCGCGGTACTTCACGTCGTCCACTGCACCCTGGCCTTCGGCCTTGACGTGGTCCGTCGCTTCCATGGCGGTTGCCTTGACATTCTCCATGGCATCCTGTGCCGGGGCCTTCAGGCCCTGGGCAACGTCCTTGGCAGCTTCGGTCAGCTCCGTGGTGAGCGGCTCGGCCTTCGTCTTGAGGGCATCGGCGGCCTCGCGCTCCTTCTCGCTCGCCGGGATCAGCGAGGAGAACAGCATCCCGGCGCCGAAGGCGATCAGGCCTGCAGCGAGCGGGTTGCCCTGCGTCTTGGCGCGGACCTGGCGGGGAGTGTCCCCGATGGCCGTACCGGCGTCCGAAAGGTGGGCTCCCGCACTGCCGGTGCCGGAATGCACCCGGTCAGTGGCGTGCTCAGCTGTTCCCATGACTTTCTCCTTTACTCCGAACACGGCGTCCTTAACCTTGTCCGTCTGCCGGTGGACGATGTTCGACGGGGTGACTTTGTCCGCCACGGCGTCGACATTGGTGCCGAGCCGCGCGCGGGTTGCTTCGATGTCGGCGCGGATGGCGTCCGGGTTTTCACTCATCGTGTGTACCTCGAGCTCTCTTTGTGCCTGGGTCTAGTGGCTGGGTTTAAGGGTGGGAGGTATTTCCTGGAGCGTCTCCGCTGTCTGCGGCATGCCCTTGATCGCGTTCAGCTGCTTACGGCCAACGGATGCCAGGACGGCGGCGACGATGCCCCAGATCACGGCGAGGACGACGGCGGACCAGCCAAGTCCCATGACCGTTCCCAGCGCCCACCAGAGGGCCAGGGAGAGGAACAGGAGGACAAAGTGGCCTGCCACTCCGGCCCCGGCCAACATCCCGCCGCCTTTTCCGGCCCGGGAAGCCGACTGCTTCAGTTCGGCCTTGGCAAGTTCCACCTCCTGGCGCATCAGCGTGGAGATGTCCCGCGTCACGTCGCCGAGCAGGTCACCGAGGGAGGTGTTATCCGCTTTGATGTGCGCCGCCTCGGGAGTGGTTTCCGGAAATTGACTGCTCATCGCTGCCCTCCGCGCAGGGGGTCGTCACGGTACGGATCGTCGGCGAGGGGGTCGGTGGCCAGCGGGTCCTTAGCCAGCGGGTCTGCGGCCCACTGGTCGTGCCCGGTTCCCTCGTCCGCCAGCGGGTTGGGCGGGTACGTGTCCTCCGAATAGCTGTCGGCGCCGGTCCGCTCGTCGGTATAGGCGCTGGTGCCGGCATAGCTGCCGGCGCCTGCTCCGGCGACGGACAGGCCGGCCGTGTTGGCATCGGGGGCCGGCAGCTGCACCGGCGGCGGGGGAACTGCTGTCCCGGTGTCGGGAACGTAGCCGGGCACGCTGGAAATCGGAGCCCGTGAGGTGCCGCCGCTGAGCGTAGCGCCTGTCGAGTCCGGTGCCCCGGCACTGAGGCTGCGCGTCAGCCTGCCGGCGAGGATTCCGGCTCCGGCCGCCAGCATCAGGAATGTTCCCGGGCGCTGCCGGGCGAATGTCTTCACTTCGTCGAGCAAGGATCCGGGATCCCGGCCTTCCAGCCATGACGCCACAGAGGCGGACCGGTCCGCCGCCTGGCGGATCAGGTCAGTGGCCACGCCGGGCTGATCGGAGGCGTCAGCCATGGTGCGGAGCTCGCCGGAAATCGAGTGGAGGCCCTTGGCCACCTTCTGCTGCTGGGTACCGGCCTGGTCCGTCAGGTCCGTCCTCGCCTGGTGGAACAGATCCCTGGCGTTTGCTTTGACCTCACCGGCGACATTGGCTGCCTCGGCTTTAGCTGTTTCCGCTACGTGCTGGGCGGAGTCTGTCGCCTGATGGGCAACGTCCCCGGCCTCGTGCTTGG
Organism: Arthrobacter sp. PvP103; assembly: GCF_017833075.1. Taxonomy (NCBI): domain Bacteria; kingdom Bacillati; phylum Actinomycetota; class Actinomycetes; order Micrococcales; family Micrococcaceae; genus Arthrobacter; species Arthrobacter sp. PvP103. Next base: position 2,809,839 of record NZ_JAFIBQ010000001.1, read on the forward strand.
CCGTCTCCGTCTTCGACGTGCCTTGCGGTGCCGCGTAGGAGGTGTCATAGGCGGCGTCGGTTTCCGGCGTCGCCGGGACGGCCGTTTGCTCTGCGACCCCAGGGGTGCCGTAGCTACCGTCCTGTGGCCATCGGTTCTCTGTCATCTTCGCACTCTCTTTCCAAGAAGGTCGGCTGCTGATCAAGAACCAGCAATAACTGGCTACTAAATAGTAAGCATGATTACTATCAGATAGTAAGTACCCTTGGTGTATTAGTTTTTTTGGCCCGGAATTTTCCGGCCGGAGGAAATTTCGGGTGGCAGTTGAAGCCCCCTGCCGGTCAACTAGGGTTGAAGCATGAGCAATGCGGTGGCCGGCTAGATGGCACGTAAGGGCCGGTCTGCCGGCAGGAACGCTGAACGTTCGACGCCGGGAGTAGTGGAAGTGCCCAAGGGAACCCGCCCAAACGGTCCGGTTGAGGGCGTGTACTACATCGACACCGGGGACTGCGAGCTGATCGCGGACCAGGACAATTCGAACGGCTGGCTCCTGCGCATCAACGGCGTCATGAGCTCGCACATCGACCTGGCGGATCCGCTCTTCCTTGATTTTGAATACATGCGGTGGATGTCCGCGCTGGTCGAATCCCGGTGGCCCCGGGAGGGCAGGCCGAAGCTGCGGGCGCTCCACCTGGGCGGAGGTGCGTGCTCGCTGGCGCGCTACTTCCATGCCGCGTACCCGGAAGCCCGCCAGGTGGTAGTGGAGCTGGACGGAAAGCTGGCGGAGTACGTCCGAGGCTGGTTCGACCTGCCCAAGGCCCCGCTGCTGCGGCTGCGTGTGGGCGAAGCGCGTGAGGTCACCGAGTCGCTCACGCCCCAGACCCGCGACGTGGTCATCCGCGATGTGTTTGCCGGGGCGCTCACTCCACGGCCGCTGACCACGGCCGAGTTCAACGAGCATGCCAGGCGGGTGCTGGCCCCGGGCGGGATCTACGTGGTGAATTCCGGGGACGCTCCTGACCTGAAGAACGCCCGCGAGGACGCCGCCACCATCGCAGCCGTCTTTGAGCACACCCTGATCATCGCCGACCCCGCCATGCTCAAGGGGCGCCGGTACGGCAACATGGTGATGGCCGGCAGCGACCAGCCGTTCGACGACGACCCCCGGCTGGCCCGCAGGCTCCTGGGCGGCGGCGTCCCGGCCCACATCTGGGATGACGCCAAGGTACGTGCTTTTGCCGCCGGCGCAGCCGTCCGCCACGATCCGGCACCGCATTCGCCCGGCGCGCCGGACTAGCAGCCGGGCTCGCATTAGGACATCCGGCCCGTTCCCGCAACAAACGCGCAAGGCCGGTGCAACAAAGGGCGCGGCAAGCGCAAAGTTGCCTCAAGAATCGGCTTTCGGGGCTATTTTTTGCTTTTGGGCCCTACGGGCGTTGTAAGTTTGTGGAAGCTCTCCGCTTTCCCCCAAGACCGGAGGGCAGGAAGCCTCCGCGCTTGAGTCCCTGACTCGCGCGGGGGCTTCCTTCATTCCTGCCGGATGCCTCCGCCGGGAGTTGTGCCCCCGCCGGGAAGTTCGGCACCGGAGAGGATGTCCGCGGCGATGGTGTGAAGCTTGCTGTCGCTGGCCTGCGCGGCCAGGTGCAGCAGTTCCATGGCCTGGTCCCTGCTGCTGCGGTTCTGGACCATGATCAGCGAAACCGCCGCGTCGATGACAGCCCGCGATTTGAGGGCTGACCGGAGGTGCTCCGGATAGATCTCTGCAGGATGGACCCGGAGCGCGAGGCGGAGGATCCGGGAAATGGAATCCGTGTGCTCCTCGACGGAGGCGATGGTGGCGGCGTCGAAAGCGTCGGTGCTCCGGGCATAGCAGTTCAGGGCAGCAGCGGCGCCGGGGTCGGTGCGGATGGGGACCGCCAGGACGGAACGGATGCCTTCTCCCGAAACGGCCCGGGCGTAATTCTCCCACCGGCTGTCATTTCCCAGGTCCGGGACCAGGACCGTGTGCTGTTGCCGGAGGGCTGTCAGGCAAGGACCGTCGTCGTAGGCGTACTGCTTCTCGTCCATCCGCAGCGCCTCGTTGTCGCTGCTGGCCACCGTTGCGGGGCTGCCGTCGCGCTCTACCGTGATGGCGCACAGCATGGGGTTCAGTCCGCCCAGGCGGGAGGCCGAAATAGTGGTCAGGCCCAGGAGGAACTCCGCGAAACCCGGGCTTTCCAGCAGCAGGTCCTGGAGCTGCTCAGGACTCGGAGCGTCGCCTGTGCCGGGAGCCATGACGGCCTCGATCCTAGAAGGCCGGGCCCTTGGGGCCGGGCAAGAGCGGCGGACTCTTGGTCGCCCGCAGCCACGATGGTGGACATCCACAGATTCGACGCGCTCACACCAGCGAAGGCTCTCCGACATCTCCTGCTTCTGACACTACGCCGTGCCGGGGGTCATGAACATAGGTCCTAGCTCCTGCCTAGCAGGTGTTCCCGGTGCTCCACTGTCTGGTCCCGCAGCGCCTGCACCACCGCCGCCACAGCCGGCCGCCGCATGGAGTCGGGCCGCAGCACCATCCAGTAGGGGAGCCGCTCGGAGAAAGCATCCGGAAGCAACCGGACCAGGTCCGGGTGCAGGTCGCCCATGAAGCAGGGCAGGAAGCCGATGCCCGCACCGGCGCGGGTCGCTTCGACATGGACAAACACGTTGGTGGAGCTCAGTCCGTCCTTCATGGCCGGGACGAGCCTGCGCGGGGCGTCGAGGTCGTCCACTTGAAGCATGGAGTCCACGAAGTAGACCAGCGGATGTTCCGTCAGCTCCTCCACCGTTGCGGGTGTCCCGTTTTCGGCAAGGTAAGCCCGGGAGGCGTACATGCCCAGCACGTATTCGCCCAGTTTGAAGGCCTCGGCGCGGTGCACCTGGGGCTCGCCCACCACCACCTCGATGTCCAGCCCGGAGCGCTGCTGCAGGGCCCTGCGGGTGACGGTTACGATCTCCACGCTGAGTCCCGGATGCTTGCGCCGCAGTTTCGCCACAGCCGGCGCGGCGACGTAGGCGCTGAAGCCGTCCGTGGCCGTCATGCGGACAACTCCCGTGATGGGGTCGGGCGCCTGGCCGGGCTTGCCCAGGCTGCGCACGGCCTTCTCCACCTGCTCGGCCACCATCACGGCCTCTGCGCCCAGTTCCGTGAGTTCCCAGGCGCCGGCGGCGCGGGAGAGGACGCGGCCGCCCAGCGTTTTCTCCAGTGCTGCTATCCGGCGCGAAACGGTGGTGTGGTTCAAGCCCAGGGCCTGCGCCGCCGTCGTGAATTTGGCTGACCGCGAGACGGCCAGCAGGACGAGGAGGTCATCAGGATTAGCTTCCATATCTGCAATTCTGCACACAACGAGTGCCGGTTTGGCCATTGAACCGCGGAGTTTCTGCGGCAATACTCATCTGAGCCCATTCAGTGCTGTGGATCACAGCGCGTGTCACCGTGGACACTAAGGAGAACCAACATGAGCGTAGAACAACGCTCTGCCACACCGGCCGCTTCCGCCCCAAAGGGCGCCGGCCTGAAGAAAATCGTCGCAGCCTCCATGGTTGGCACCGTAGTGGAATGGTACGAATTCTTCCTCTACGCCACTGCAGCAACCCTGGTGTTCGGAAAGTACTTCTTCCCGGCCACCGGCAATGAGCTGGACGGCATCATCCAGGCCTTCATCACCTACGCGGTCGGCTTCGTGGCCCGCCCGCTCGGCGGCATCGTCTTCGGCCAGATCGGAGACAAGCTGGGCCGCAAACCCACCCTTCAGCTCACCATCGTGATCATCGGCGTGTCCACCTTCCTCATGGGCTGCCTCCCAGGCTTCGCTGAGATCGGCTACCTTGCCCCGGCACTCCTGGTGTTCCTGCGCTTCATCCAGGGCTTCGCGCTGGGCGGCGAATGGGGCGGCGCCGTGCTGCTCGTCGCCGAGCACAGCCCCAACGAGTCCCGCGGATTCTGGTCCAGCTGGCCCCAGTCCGCCGTTCCCGTAGGCAACCTGCTGGCCACCCTGGTCCTGTTCATCATGTCCAACGTCCTCAGCAGCGCCGACTTCCTCAGCTGGGGCTGGCGCGTGGCGTTCTGGCTCTCCGCGGTGATCGTGTTCGTGGGCTATTACATCCGCACCAACGTCTCCGAGTCGCCCATCTTCCTCGAAGCGAAAGCCCGGTTGGAGCAGGAGCAGGCCGTCAGCTTTGGCGTCGGCGAGGTCATCCGCAAGTACCCCAAGGGCATCCTGCAGGCCATGGGCCTCCGGTTCGCGGAAAACATCATGTACTACCTCGTGGTCAGCTTCGCGATCGTGTACCTCAAGAGCGTCCACAAATACGACACGTCCTCGCTCCTGCTGGCACTGCTGATCGCCCACCTCATCCACTTCCTGGTCATCCCGCAGGTGGGACGGCTCGTGGACAGCTGGGGGCGGAAGCCCGTGTACCTGGTGGGCGCCATCACCGGTGCCACCTGGCCGTTCTTCGCTTTCCCCATGTTCGACACCAAGAACGCCGTGGTCATCGTCCTGGCAGTGACCATCGGCCTGTGCCTGCACGCGTTCATGTACGCGGGCCAGCCGGCCCTCATGGCGGAGCTCTTCCCCACCCGGATGCGCTACGCAGGTGTGTCGCTGGGCTCGCAGGTCACCTCGATCTTCGCCGGTTCGCTGGCGCCGCTCCTGGCCACGCAGTGGCTCAAGGACACCGGATCGTGGGTCCCCACCGCCATCTACCTGGTGGTGGCGTGTGCCATCACCACGGTGGCAGTGTTGAGCCTCAAGGAAACCAAGGGCATTGCCCTCGAGGAAGTTGACCGGGCCGACGCCGAGCGCGAAGGCCTGGCGGTAGCAGCCGCACGTTGAGCTACTGGATTGTGGCCGGCTCCAGCCCTGCTGGAGCCGGCTGGCCCGTTGAATCATTTGAACAGGAAGGCTGGTTATGGAACACACGCTGAACGGCCGCAAGGCACTGGTCACCGGAGGAGCCGGCGGGATCGGCGCAGCCAGTGTGAGGGCCCTGGCCGCACGGGGCGCCAAAGTGGTGATCGCGGACGTGGACGAGGCCGCTGCGGCAGCACTCGCCGATGAAGTCGGCGGTACGGTCTGGGCGGTGGACCTGCTGGACGTGGATGCCCTGGCAACCACCAGCCTGGACTGCGACATCCTGGTCAACAACGCCGGAATCCAGCGCATCAGCCCTATTGAGGACTTCGATCCGGCTGATTTCCGCCGGCTCATCACCCTCATGCTGGAGGCGCCCTTCCTGCTGATCCGGGCGGCGCTGCCACACATGTATGCGAACAACTTCGGCCGGATCATCAACCTCTCGTCGGTGCACGGGCTCCGGGCCTCCCCGTTCAAGAGCGCCTACGTTTCCGCCAAGCACGGTCTTGAAGGGCTGAGTAAGGTGACGGCGCTGGAGGGCGGGGCTCACGGGGTCACGTCCAACTGCATCAACCCCGGCTACGTGCGCACGCCCCTGGTGGAGTCGCAGATCGCCGACCAGGCCAAGGTCCACGGCATCCCCGAATCCGAGGTGCTGGCCAAGATCATGCTCACCGAGTCCGCCATCAAGCGGCTGGTGGAGCCGGAGGAGGTCGCATCTCTGGTCGCCTGGCTCGCCTCGAACGACGCCGGCATGGTCACCGGAGCCAGCTACACCATGGACGGCGGCTGGTCGGCGCGGTAGTTTGCTGCCGCCCGCAGTTGCGGGCGGCCCGGACATGTTCCGCGTGCTCGCTCGTTCCTCGCTTAGACGCACGCTTCCACATGCCCGATGCCGCTCGCTTCCAACTGCGGGCGGCCCTAACTAGTGCTTTGTGCCTGTCAAGGCGAGGGTGCCTCCGAGGGCGATCATCATTGCTCCTCCCGTGGTGCTCAGTGTGGAAATGCGCTTAGGGGAGCGGGCGAACCACTGGCGGGCCGTGCCCGCTGCCAGCGCCCAGATGCTGTCCGACACCAGCGCGATCAGCAGGAACACGGCCCCGAGGCTGGCCAGCTGCAGCGGGATCCCGCCAGCGGAGTACTCCACGAACTGGGGCAGCACCGCAACGAAGAACACCAGTGACTTTGGGTTGGTGGCGCCCACGATGAATCCTTGCCGGAGGACACGGAAAGTGGAGGCGGAGCGGGAGGGATCGGCCGCCGTCGTACTTCTCCCCTGGTGCCTGATGGCCTGGATACCGAGGAACACGAGGTAGGCGGCACCGGCGAATTTGACGATGGTGAACAGGAGTACTGACTGTGCCAGCGCAACACCCACACCGAGCGCCACCGCAGCGATCTGCGGAACCATTCCGAGCGCGTTTCCCAGGACGCTCAGCAGACCGCCCTTGCGGCCCAGGGCCAGGCTGCGTCCGATGACGAACAGCACGCTGGGCCCGGGGACGGCGATCAGGACGGAGGCTGCCACAGCAAATGTCAGCAGATTGCTAAGCGGAACCATGACTGATTCTAGCGCCGGCGGGCGGCCGGGAACCGGCCGCCCGCCCCGAAATCCTGCGCCGACGTCCACTCCTGGTGATCTACTCCGGCGTCCTCACCTGGCGGTAGTCGTAGTAGATCACCTCGGGCACCAAATCGGGGTGGGCGTCAGCGGCCGTCCGCAGGCCCAGCGACGAGCCGCGGATCACGGCCACCACGCCCAGCCTGCGGCCGTTGAACGGGTCGTCCCCGAGCACAACGTCGCCGATCTTGAAAGGCACGGTGGCCGCACGCACTTTCTCCGCAGCGTCGCTGAGCCAGGAGATCAAGCGGCGCCTGTCACGGGGGAGGGTAGGCCGGGAAGCTGGAAGATCCTTCATCAAAACCACTCCTTTGCAGTGCCTGGACCGGCAGGACGTGCAGGCGGTCCGGAAGCTGCAGCAGAAGGTTCGATAGTCCGGCCTGCGCCTGCTGTCTAACCTAAAGGCCAAACCCCACGCGTCGCATGCGTAACTCCTACCCCTTCTGTACCGTCCAACACTCGGAATTTTTTGGGGACTACTTGCCCGGTTCCGCGTGGCTCGACGCCGTCTCATCCACCAGTTCGGCACGGACGCGGCCATGGCCGCGGACCCAAACCCGGTAGGCCAGCACCAGCACGCCCAGCCACACCGCGCCCACGTAGAGGGCAACACGGGAGTCTTCGAACGCACCCAGGATCGCGATCACCACCGCCATGAATGCGATGGTCAGGACGGAGGCCGCGGGCCACCAGGGAGACGGGAATTCCGACGCCGGCAGCCCCTTGCGGGCGATCTCCCGTTTCATGGCCACATGGGATGCCAGGATCATGACCCACACCCAGACGGTAGCGAAGGTTGCGATTGAGGCGATCAGCAGGAACACGTCCTCCGGCATGACGGCGTTCAGGACCACGCCCACCAGCAGGACGACAGCCATCATCACAACAGTCATCCACGGCACACCGTTGCGCGAGACCTTGCCGAAGCTGGCTGGTGCGTGGCCCTGCCGGGCCAGTCCGAAAAGGATGCGGCCCGCACCGAATATGTCGCTGTTGATGGCGGACAAGGCAGCAGTAATGACCACGGCGTTGAGGATGTGCGGGGCGGCGGGAATGCCGAGGCCGCTGAAGATCTGGACGAAGGGGCTGCCGTTGGTGCCCACCTCGTTCCAGGGGAACAGGCTCATCAGTACGGCCAGGGTCAGCACGTAGAACAGCAGCACGCGCACGGGCACGGTGTTGACGGCCTTGGGAATGACGTTCTTGGGGTCGGCCGCTTCACCGGCGGTGACGCCGATGGTCTCGATCCCGCCAAAGGCGAACATCACGACGGCGAACGAGGCCAGGAGCCCTTCGAAGCCGTTGGGGAACAGGCCCCCGTGCTCCACCAGGTTGCCGATCCCCGGTGCGACGGTGGCCCCGCCTGCCTGGAAGCCGAAGATGATGATGGCTGCACCGCCGGCGATCATGGCGATGATGGCCACGACCTTGATCAGCGAGAACCAGAACTCCAGCTCCCCGAACACCTTGACGCTGAGCAGGTTCAGGGCGGCCAGGAAGAAGATGATGGCCAGGACCCAGATCCACCTCTCCACGTCCGGAAACCAGAAACCCATGTAGATACTGAAGGCCGTGACATCGGCGATGGCGACGATCGCCATTTCAAACACATACGTCCACCCGGTCACGAACCCGGCCAGGGGGCCGAGATAACGGCTGGCGTACTGGCCGAAGGAGCCGGATACGGGGTGCCGCACGGCCATCTCGCCGAGTGCCCGCATCACCATGAACACGGCGGCGCCGCCGATCATGTAAGCCAGGAGGACCGCCGGGCCGGCCTTCTGGATGGCGGAGGCTGAGCCGTAGAACAGGCCCGTGCCGATGGCCGACCCCAGGGCCATGAAGCGGATGTGGCGGACGTTGAGTCCGCGGTTCAGGACAGCGTCGACGGCGGTGCCCGCAGCGGCGCGGACAGTGCCTCCGGCGGTGCCGGGGGCCGTGGTGGTGTTTTCGGGAGCCGCCGCTTTGGCTGCTGTTGGAGCTTGTTGCATGCGAATACCTTCTCGTCATTGGGAGGGGGATCGCTATCCAGCAGACCATTTTCGCGCCCTACGTGATGAGCCTCACGGAGGTTTGGTGTCTTTCATTTCAGACTGTTTGTTGAACCTCCGGGATCTTTGCCAACGGCCGGGGCCGGGAGTGTCTCGCCTGGCCCGAACGGGCAGGGGGCCCGCGGAGGCGCCATGAGCGGCGCCATCAAGAAATGTCGGTGCCTCCTGGGATGCTTTGGATATGGAAAGCAGTGCAGCTGTGGAGACGATGGAGGCCGTTGAGGCATCCATCGCTGTGCTGGCCGCTTGTGTCGGCCGCGGGCCGGGCAACCCGGGCTCCACCGGTGACGACCCCCTTCGGGAGCAGGCGGATGCGTGCCTGGACGGGCTGGCTGCGGCGGCGCGGGTGGAAGCCGGGATGGCAGCCCTGAAAGTGCACCTCGCTGCTGGATACGCCCGTGCTGCCAGAGCCATGGCGCCGCCCGCCCTGTCCCCGCAGGAACACTCCGTGCAGGACATGGCCGTGACCGCTGAGGTGGCGTGTGTCCTGACCGTCAGCGAACGCACCGCCGGTGCCCTCCTGGCGGAAGCCCATGCACTAACCACCACGCTGCCGCTGACGTTGTCCGCGCTGCAGTCCGGCAGCATTTCCTGGCAGCATGCCCGGGTGATGGTGGACGAAACCGACAACCTCGACAAAGCGGGGGCTGCCGGATTAGAGGCACACTTCCTGGACCCGGATGCGCCTTCCGCTGTGCGCGGCTGTCCTGTCGGCGACCTAGTCCCGGCCCGGTTCCGGGCGAAGGCCCGTACGTGGCGGGAACGGCACCATCCGGTCAGCATCGAAAAACGCCATAGTCGCAGCGCCGCCGACCGCCGGGTGGAATACACGCCGGATCGCGACGGCATGGCCTGGCTCTCCGCGTACCTGCCCGCCAGCCAGGCAGCGGGCGTCTGGGACCGCATCACCACAGCTGCAAGATCCCTCCAGGGAGCTGACGAAGCCAGGACCCTTACCCAGCTCCGCGCCGACGTCGCCGCGACCTGGCTCCTCACTTCAGGCCTCGAAACTGCAGCCAACTCAGCGGCTGGAGAGTTGCCTTCCCCTGCAGCGCAGGTTCTCATTACCGTTCCAGCGCTTTCGCTGCTGGGACTGACCGAGGAACCTGCCATGCTGGATGGGTACGGGCCGGTCCCGCCGTCCATGGGGCGAGCCCTGGTCGCCGAAGGGGCTTCGTCGTTCCTGAGGGTGCTGACTGACCCCCGTGATGGTGCGCCGTTGGAGATCGGCCGGACGAGCTACCGCATCCCCAAAGCGCTGCGGCAGTGGCTGCGGCTGCGGGACGGGAAATGTCCGTTCCCCGGCTGTAACAACCAGTCACTGGACAATGATGCAGACCACCTCCTCGCCTGGGATGAAGGCGGGCCCACGGGGATCAGCAACCTCGGCCAACCGTGCCGCAAACACCACCGACTCAAACACAGCACTGCGTGGACACCCGCCGGCGCCGGAACCCATGAACCGCCCGGCTGGACTTCACCCACGGGCCGCCATTACGCCAGCGAACAACCAGACTGGGAACCACCCCTCTGGCCTGCCGAGATCCTGGCCATGGCCACCAGTCGTGATCCAGGCGACCCCGACCCGGGGACAGTGGAGCCGGGTGTGCTGGGTTCAGGCATGCCCGACTACTTGGACGAACCGCCACCCGAATTCGATCGGACGGACCATCTGCTAGCCGAGGACCCTTTCAAGGACTGGGAGCTCTTCCTGGCCTACGACTCCTGCGCGGCTGCATAGGAACGTGCCGCACCGGAGAGTGCTGCATGGGAAAGTGCGGCCGGTCTCCTTTGTCTTGCCGAGCGTTGGGCGATGGACTCATGTCCCGGCGCCCTGGGATTCTCGACGGAAAACCTCGGGTAAAATTCCCCGCAGACACTGCGGTTGCAGAAGCCGCGGCCCAGGCTGAAAAGGACGCGTGGTCCTCGATCTGGCAGGCCAACGTGACTAACGCTCCGACATCGTCCGCGGTGAGCTTTGCGCCCGACGCCGGCACGGCCCCCGATACGTGCAGCGCGCGGCGGCCACAACGATGCGGGCGCCGGTGGCGCTGGCCAACGTCGGCAGGGGTACTGCCGCGCCGGAGCCCGCCAAACGGGCAAGCTACGCGGCGGACGTCAGCGGTAGCCGCTGGCGTCCGCCGGGCGCCCCGCTTCCTGGACCTCAACCAGATAGCGCCAGCAGTCCGGCCGTGAACCGTCGATATCGGTGAAGCCGTACTCCAGCGCCAGGCCTCCGGACGAGAACGAGCCACCGGTGCGACCATGCACGTTCGGATCCGCCGCCAACGCCGCAACGGCGCGGCCCACAAAGCGCGGGCTTTCGGAGATAGCGGCGAAATGGGGCTGGACGGCCGCAGCATCCCGCCAGTTCTCTTCGGTGACGCCGAAGTGCTCCAGCATCATTTCGGAGCGCATCCAGCCCGGCGTGAGGGCCACGGCGGTGCAGCCGAACTGCTTCAGTTCCTCCGCCTGGCTGAAAGCGAGCCGCAGCACCGCGTTCTTGGCGAGGTCGTAGAACGTCGACACCCGGTAGTGCCCGGCGTTGTACTCGCGGGTGCCGTCGGTCATTTCCACCACCAGGCCGCCGGGGTTCCGGATGAGCAGCGGGAGCGCGAAATGGCTGGTGATCAGGTGCGTATCGACGGCAGTGTGCAGCATCAGCAGGCCGGAATTCAGGTGGTGGGCCCACACCGGAGCGTCCCATTCGATGAGTTTTTCCCCGCCCCAGATGTCGTTGACCAGAATGTCCAGGCGTCCGTGTTCGTCGTCGATACGCTGCACGAGCGACTGTACGGCCGCCGGGTCCAGGTGATCCACCGCTACGGGAATGCCGACTCCTCCGGCGGCATTGACCTGCACGGCCGTTTTCTCGAGGGTCTCCGGCCGGTTGTAGTCGGACCTGCGGCCTCCGGCGCTGCGTCCGGTGCAGTACACGGTGGCGCCCGCTTCGCCGAGGGCGACGGCGGTGCCCCGACCGGCGCCCCGCGTGGCCCCGGCCACCAGCGCGACTTTTCCTGCCAGCGGTTTGGTCATGGCTGGGTTCCTAGGCATTCTGCTGGACGCTCAGCACAATGATGGCGGCGTTGATGCCGAGGGCAATGAGCCACCACTTGTTGAAGGTCAGCAGGAGCAGCGCGGTTGAGAGGGCTGCCCCGGTGATGGTTGCTGGCGGCCACCAGGATGCCCCGCCAATGAGTCCGAGGCCGTTGCGGCCGCCAACACAACTGCGGCCGCAACGGCCATGGCGGCCGCAGTGTGCCTGACATTGCCGGCGAAAGGGGAGTGGCCGGCGTCGAAGGGTGCCTTAGGATCGGCCTTCGGCAGCCAGATGGCGAGGTGGATCAAGCCGTGGGCAACCAGGAAGAGCCCGGCAATCCAGACCATCGTGGCCTCCTCGCAACAGTGCGTGGACTCCATCGAAGCACCGGGCGGGAGAAGTGGCATAGGGTCGGAAGTCCCCCGGCCGGTCCCCGCCCTCACGCATGTCTGGTATCCCGGACGGCAAAGTGGTTCGATTGCCGTATGCGGTGTCGCGCAAGGAACACGCTTAAGTACGGGATACCGGACACCCTTTGATCCGGCGCGAACGATGGAGGAAACATGGCGGACGGCGAAGCGCCCGCACGGACAGCGGCAAAGGCGCCCGCGAAGGTGGCGTCGAAAGTCCCGGCGGCGGAAAATACTTTGCGTATTCTCAAACTCCTGGCCTCCAAGCGCGGGCCGATGGCGGCGTCGAACATAGCCACGGCCCTGGGGTTGCCGCGCTCAAGCGTCTACCACCTGCTCGGCGTCATGGAGGCCAACGGCTTCGTGATGCACCTGCATGAGGAACAGCGGTACGGGCTGGGCATCAGCGCCTTCGAACTCAGCTCCGCGTATTCGCGGCAGGAGCCGCTGTCCCGGATCGGCCGGCCGATGCTCGCCTCGCTGGTGGACGTGGTGGGGGAAAGCGCTCACCTGGCAGTGCTGCACGGCCGCGATGTGCTGTACATCGTGGAGGAACGCGCCAAGAACAGGCCGTCCCTGGTGACCGACGTCGGCGTCAGGCTGCCCAGCCACCTCACGGCCAGCGGGCGGGCCATCCTCGCGGCACTGCCCAAGTCGCAGGTCCGTGCGCTGTACCCGAATGCCGCCGCCTTCACGGCCCGGCACGACGTGGAGGGCGCCATCATGAAGTATTCGGCGCTTTCCTCGCACCTGGATCAGGTCAGGCAGCGCGGCTATGCCACCGAACACGGCGAGGTTACGCCAGGGTTCGGCTCGATTGCCGCCGCAGTCACGGACCACGTGGGATGGCCGACGGCGGCAGTCGCCGTCACGTTCCTCGAGGACAAACTGCCGGCGGACCAATGGCCGGCCCTCGCTGCCCGCGTCCGGAAAGTGGCGGACGAACTCTCCGTCCGCATCCACGGCCGCCCCGCGAGCTAGTCCGCAGCCCGTCCCAACCAGCTCGCCGTTAACGTCGTCAACCGCGCTTTCCGCGACGCTAGTTGCCAGCCACTCGGGCACGGGGCGCGCGTCTGGAATACCGGACAGCACCCTTCCGAAAGCCCTGTTTCCGCGCCCGCCGACAGGCTTTAGTTGATACAGAACCTCTTCCCCCGAACCACCGAAACAACGAAGGAGCGCCCCCATGGCACCCGCCGATTTCACCACCGGTGCCCGCCCGGTCAAAGCAGCCCGCGGCACCGAGCTCACCGCCAAGAGCTGGCAGACGGAAGCCCCGCTGCGCATGCTCATGAACAACCTGGACCCCGAGGTGGCCGAGCGCCCTGACGACCTGGTGGTCTACGGCGGCACCGGCCGCGCGGTCCGCAGCTGGGCCGCGTTCGACGCCATCACCCGCACCCTGGAAACCATGGAAAAGGACGAGACCCTGCTGGTTCAGTCCGGCAAGCCGGTAGGTGTCTTCCGCACCAACGAATGGGCACCGCGCGTGCTCCTGGCGAACTCCAACCTCGTCGGCGACTGGGCCAACTGGCCCGAATTCCGCCGCCTCGAGGCCGAGGGCCTCATGATGTACGGCCAGATGACCGCCGGCTCCTGGATCTACATCGGCACCCAGGGGATCCTGCAGGGCACCTTTGAAACCTTCGCCGCGATCGCCCGCAAACTCACAGGGGACGAGAACGGCACCCTCGCCGGCACGCTGACCCTGACCGGCGGCTGCGGCGGCATGGGCGGCGCCCAGCCCCTCGCCGTCACCCTGAACGAGGGCGCCTGCCTGATTGTCGACGTCGATGAGACCCGCCTGCGCCGCCGCGCCGGCAAACGCTACCTCGACGAGGTGGAAACGGACCTCGACGCCGCCATCGCCAAGGTCCTCAAGGCCAAGGAAGAGCGCCGCGGCTGGTCCGTGGGCTACGTCGGCAACGCGGCCGAGGTCTTCCCGGAGATCCTGCGCCGCCACAACGCCGGCGAGCTCACCGTGAACATCGTCACGGACCAGACCTCCGCGCACGATCCGCTGAGTTACCTGCCCGAGGGCATCACGGTGGAGGAATGGCACCGCGAGGCCGCGGCCGACCCCGAAGGCTTCACCAAGAAGGCCCAGGCCTCGATGGCCAAGCACGTCCAGGCCATGGTGGAGTTCCAGGATGCCGGCGCCGAGGTCTTCGACTACGGCAACTCCATCCGCGACGAGGCCCGCAAGGGCGGCTACAACCGCGCCTTCGAATTCCCCGGCTTCGTCCCGGCCTACATCCGCCCGTTGTTCTGCGAAGGACTTGGCCCGTTCCGCTGGGTGGCCCTCTCCGGTGACCCCGAAGATATACGCGTCACCGATGAGGCCATCAAGGAACTGTTCCCCGAGAACAAGCACCTGCACCGCTGGATCGACGCCGCCGCCGATCGGGTCGAGTTCGAAGGGCTGCCGGCCCGCATCTGCTGGCTGGGATATGGCGAACGGGCCAAGGCCGGGCTGCTGTTCAACCAGCTCGTCAAGGAAGGCAAGGTCAAGGCGCCCATCGTGATCGGCCGTGACCACCTCGACTCCGGCTCCGTCGCCTCCCCGTACCGCGAGACCGAGGCCATGGCCGACGGCTCCGACGCGATCGCCGACTGGCCGCTGCTCAACGCCCTGCTCAACACCGCCTCCGGCGCCACCTGGGTCTCCATCCACCACGGCGGCGGCGTCGGCATCGGCCGCTCCATCCACGCCGGGCAGGTCTCCGTCGCGGACGGCACCGACCTCGCCGCCGAAAAACTCGAACGCCTGCTCACCAACGACCCCGGCATGGGCGTCATCCGCCACGCCGACGCCGGCTACGACCGCGCCGTCGAGGTCGCCAAGGAACGCGGCGTCCGCATCCCCATGAACGAAAAGTAGGAACACCCAATGACTCTCACCACCCACGAACCGCTGACCGTCACCCTCGGCTCCAGCGGCGTCACCCCCGAGGACGTCGTCGCGGTCGCCCGCCACGACGCCAAGGTGACCATCTCCCAGGAAGCCCTCGACACGGTAGCCAAGGTCCGCGCCCACATCGACGACCTCGCCCACAGCGAGGTCCCGGCCTACGGCATCTCCACCGGCTTCGGCGCGCTGGCCAACCGGCACATCCCCAACGAACTGCGCACCCAGCTGCAGAAGTCGCTGATCCGCAGCCACGCCGCCGGCATGGGGCCGGCCGTGGAACGCGAGGTGGTCCGGTGCATCATGTTCCTGCGGGCCAAGACCCTCGCCTCCGGCCGGACAGGGGTCCGCCCCGTGGTGCTGCAGACCATGGTGGACGTGCTCAACGCCGGCATCACCCCGGTGGTCCGCGAGTTCGGCTCGCTCGGCTGCTCAGGAGACCTCGCGCCGCTGTCCCACTGCGCCCTGGTCCTCATGGGCGAAGGCGAAGCAGAAGGTCCGGACGGCACGCTGTACGGGAACAAGGGCCAAAAGCCTGTCGCCGAACTACTGGCCGAGCACGGGATCGAACCCGTCGTCCTCGCCGAGAAGGAAGGGCTGGCTCTGGTCAACGGCACCGAAGGCATGCTGGGCATGCTGCTGATGGCCATCGCGGACATCCGCCAGCTGCTCACGACGGCGGACATCACCGCCGCGCTCAGCGTCGAGGCGCTGCTCGGCACCGACCAGGTGTTCCTGCCCGAACTGCACGCGGCGCTCCGCCCGCACCCGGGCCAGGCTGCGTCCGCGGACAACATGCTGCGTGTGCTTTCCAACTCGCCGATCGTGGCATCGCACCGGATCAACGACACCAAGGTCCAGGATGCCTACTCGCTGCGCTGCGCACCCCAAGTGGCCGGCGCCGTCCGCGACACAGTGGACCATGCAGCACTGGTCGCCTCGCGCGAACTCGCCGCCGCCATCGACAATCCCGTTGTCCTGCCGGACGGCCGCGTGAGTTCCAACGGCAATTTCCACGGCGCCCCGGTGGCCTACGTTTTGGATTTTCTGGCAATTACCGTGGCGGATTTGAGTTCCATTGCCGAACGCCGGACCGACCGCATGCTGGACCCGGCGCGTTCACACGGCTTGCCGGCCTTCCTGGCTGCGGACCCCGGCGTCGACTCCGGCCTGATGATCGCGCAGTACACACAGGCCGGGCTGGTCTCGGACAACAAGCGGCTCGCGGTCCCGGCGTCGGTGGACTCCATCCCCAGCTCGGCCATGCAGGAAGACCACGTGTCCATGGGCTGGCATGCTGCCCGGAAACTCCGCAAAGCCGTGGAGAACCTGCGCCGCGTCCTGGCTATCGAGCTGGTCACTTCGGCGCGGGCCATTGACATGCGGACGCAGCTATCCGGGGGAAAACTGACCCCGGGGCCGGCCGGAACCGCGGTCATTGCGGCGCTCCGCAACGTGGTGGAAGGGCCGGGAACGGACAGGTTCCTGTCGCCGGAACTGGAGGCCGCAGACCGGCTCGTCGCCTCCGGCGAGGTCCGCGCGGCAGCCGAATCCGCCGTCGGAATTCTGGCCTAAAAGTGAATATTATGCACCGAAAATGACAATTTCCCGGCGCCCCCGAAATACTGCGCGACACAACAGGCGGGGGCCCGGGAATTGTAGTAGAACTAAAGATGTAGTGATGAAGCCCACACCAAAGATGTTGTGGCAAAAGAACATATACAAAGGGGTAGAAGTTCAATGAAAGCACGGGGGACGGTTCTGTCCAGGCGGGCGGCATTTGCCGCCACGGTTTCCGACTGGAGAACCCTCAAAGCAGGCGAGCGGGTCGAAATCCTCAAGCATGCGCATGTTGTGGCCGCGGGTGAAGTCGAGGAAATTTCCGTGAGTGGAAACGTGCTTTGGCTGGTGCCTTCGGGGCCGCCGGAAACCCAGCTCTTCATGAAATCGGACGGCGTCCAGGTCCGGAGGACATAAGTCCAGGACGCGGGGCCAGCATCCAACCCGCGGAGTTAGGCGGCGATGTCCTCGTAGGTTTCACCGAAGGGGACGGACTCGTCCAAGGCCACGGTGAATGCGCCCGGCTCGTGGCGGGTGACGCGGATGCCGCAGTTGCCGTCCTCGACGGCAGCTTCGATGAGTTCCTTGACGGCGTTGTCCAGGCCGTGGTGGACCTCTTCGGCGGTCGCAAAGGTCAGGTGGATGGACCGAATGTCCGTGGTCTGGGATTCCATGGTGGCTGAGCTCATTGCAGGACTTTCTCTAAACTATGTGCCGGTTGGCCTCAGTCCATTCTACTGGCGATGTCAAAATACGTAGGATGTCTGGCATCTGCCCCTCCGGGTTTCGGGTTCACCGAAGCCCGGAGGGGCAGCCTGTTTTAAGCCCGGCTACCGGAAGCCGGAGTGCAGCCGCAGTGCGCGGGAAGGGCCATTTGCCTAGCGTTTGACGGCGTCCAGCTTCAGCATCTTGGCGATGACGCCGTCAAGCTCGGAGTCGTCGAAGATCTTCTTCCAGTCGTCCTTGATGATGGTGTCCTTGCCGTACTGGATGGCGATTTCGCAGGCCTCGGAGAACGGGTTGGAACCACGGAGGGCGTTGGTCAGGGCGATCTGAACGTGACCGAACAGCATGGCCTTGGCGGCTTCCTCTGGCACACCGGCGGTGTGCACGGTCTCGTGCAGCGCCTCGTTGAGCAGGGTGCCGATCATGCAGGCCACGGTTTCCACCAGGGTGGGTTCGAGGATGGCGAGCTGTTTCACGGTGACCCAGTGGACGTCGATGACGGGCGCGTAGATGGTGCGGATGACGGCCTCGGCCGAGTCCCGGGTCGCTGCCGGTGCGTCCTCGTCGATCGCGGCAACCACGTTCTGCGGGGCGCCCTCGCCGCCGAAAGTGTCGGCCCACTCTTCCTTGGTGGTGCGCTCCAGGAACACGGACGGGTGGCACGGGTGGGCAACGGCCTGGACCACGTCGGCGCGCTTGGCCAGCAGTCCGGCGTAGGCGGCGGCGGGGTCCAGGGTGAGCAGGATCGCGCCCGCCTTCATCTGGGGGACCACGCCTTCGGATACGACGCCCAGGACGGTGTCCGGGACGGCGAGGATCACGACGTCGGCGCCCTTGACGGCGTCGTCGGTGGAGGTGATCCCACGGCCTTCGGCGCGGACCCGGTCCTGGCCGGCGGGGGAGTTCTCGCTGTAGAAAACGGTGTGGGCGCTCTTCTGGAGGTTCCGGGAAACGCGCATCCCCATTTTCCCACCGGCTCCGATGACGGCGACGGTCAATTGTTCTGCTGACATTTCACTTGCTCCTTAGGAAATCGATGCTTTGCCGGGTCCACTGGTTTTCGAGGCGGATGGTTTCCGCCTCGGAGCCCTGCCACGGCAGCCAGTGTTCGACGATCTGGTTGATGTTTCTTTCTGTGGGCTGAAACTTCCCGGCCATGTAGTCATAGTCGAGGAGGCCTTCGCCGAGGGGAGCGCCGGAGTACGTGAACCCGACCCACCCCTCCTTGCGGCTGAACGCAAAGTCTTTGATGTGCATGTTCAGGACGTAAGGCGCGACGGCGTCGATCACCTCACGCGGCATCTCCAGCGCCGCCACCGTGTTGGCCGGGTCGCTGCAGATGCCGAGGTAGGGGCTGTCCACTCCGCGGATGACATCCAGGATCCGGGAAGTGGGAACCTGTTCGTAGGTCTCCACCGCGATCTTCACCCCGGCGGACTGGAACTCCGGCAGGACTTCAGTGAACATCGCCACCGCTTCCTCCGCAGTGGGCGTGTGGTCCGGGACGTTGAACATGGTCCGCAGCAGGGGCGCGCCCAGGATGCCGGCGATGTGTAGGAATCTCCTGAGATGCTCCGGACGGATGCCCTTGGTGCCGAGCTCCAGGGAAAGGCCAAGGCGGTCCGCCGTGGCCCGCACGGCTTCGAGTTCGGCGTCCGTCATGGCTTCCAGCGGGGCGTAGTCGCAGATCTGGAACAGATGCACGCCCAGGGCCGCGGTGCGTTCCAGGGCCTGGTGGATGCTGAGCGGTGCGGAGACCTGGTCCGAGAGCTGCCAGAAGAAGGCGTAGCTGCTGAGGCCGATTGCTGAGCTCATGCTCTGGCCGCCGTTCCGGCCAGCAGGCCCAGCCGTGCGGCGGCCTCGTCCAGGATGGTCTTCAGCGCCTCTGGAGCATGCGCGAACCGGCCCAGGAAGAGACCGGCGACGGCTGAGTCCAGTTCCGTGATCAGGCCGGGTCCGGCGCTGCCGCCGTAGATTACCCGGCTGTCCTCCTGTCCGGGCAGAGTGCGCAGGTGCGCTTCCAGCCCGGTAATGACGGCACTGATGTATTCCCGGGTTGCCGGCTCCGGGGCGCCGATGGCCCACTGCGGCTCGTACGCCACGATGGTGCGGGCCGCCGGTCCAAGGGACTGCGCGCGGTTGAGTGCGGCATCGATCTCGGCCGTGCACCGGGCGACTGCTTCCTCGACGGATCCCTGTTGCAGTTCGCCCACACACAGGACCGGGGTGAGGCCGTTGCGGTACGCGGCGGCGGTCTTGAGCCCGATGATCCCGTCGTCCTCGCCGAAGATCCGGCGGCGTTCCGCATGTCCGACTTCGGCGTAGCGGCCGCCGACTTCGGCCACGGTCCTGCCGCCCACCTCTCCGGTGAACGCGCCTTCGTCTTCCCAGAAGATGTCCTGGGCTCCGGCGGCGGCACCGGCCGCGCCCAGGATGCGGGCCGCTTCGGGCAGTGCCGGAAGGGAGGGCAGTACAAAGAGCTCGATGTCGCCGCTCTGGACTGCGGGGTGCGCGAACGCGATGGCGGCCACGTCGCGGCAGTAGTCCACTGAGCGCTGGTAGCCGAAGTACAGCTTCAGGCTGACGCCGATGATGGCCTTCGGTTTTGTTGCTGTGCTAGCAGGAAGTGACACCTTCATAGTCCTTAATCAGGGTGACTTTTTCGGCCGAGGCGGAGGTCTCGTCGAAGGTGTACGTGAGCCATTCGCGGGCGAGCCGGCGGGCGAGTTCCAGTCCGACGACGCGTTGGCCGAAGGTGAGGACCTGGGCGTTGTTGCTCAGGACGGAGCGTTCCACGGAGAAGCTGTCGTGCGCGGTGACGGCGCGGACGCCGGGGACCTTGTTCGCGGCGATGGCCACACCGAGGCCGGTGCCGCAGACCAGCAGGGCGCGGTCGGCCTTGCCGGCGGCGATGAGTTCGGCGGCGGCGATGGCCACGGACGGGTAGGGCGTGTGGCTGGTGGCGTCCACCCCTACGTCGGTTACGGATTCGACCAGCTCGGAGGCCTCCAGGTCAGCCTTCAGGGCTTCCTTGTATTCGAATCCGGCGTCGTCGGACCCGATGACCAGGCGCAGTTTGGCGCTCATGCGTTCTCCTTAACAGTTTTGTTCTGGGTGGCGGTGTTCGCTGCAGCTTTCGACTCCGCCAAAGTGTTGTGGATTGCCCGGACTATCAGTGCCATGGAGACCGCCCCGGCGTCCGGGGTGCCGAGGCTCTTCTCGGCGTGCGGGCGGGCACGGCCCATGAGGGGTAGCAGCCGGGCGGTGTCTTCGGCGGCCTGCTGCGCAACCGTGGCAGCGGCGCCCCAGGCTTCGGTGAGAGACTGCCCGGCATTCACGCCGGCAGCCAGGGCGTCGCGGAACGGGACCAGGACGTCCACCAGGGTCTTGTCCCCGGGCTTGGCCTTGCCGAAGTCCATGATCGCGGACGCAGCGCCGGCGACTCCGGCGGCGACGGCCCCGGCGCCGGGCGTTTCCGTGTTGCCCACCGCGTCACCGACGGCCCGAAGGGCCATGCCCCAGAGCGCGCCGGACGTTCCGCCGGCCTTGTCGGCCCAGGCGTCCGCGGCGTAGTGCAGGGTGGTGGCTGAGCCGGCACCGCGGGCGACGGCGTCGCGTGCGGCGTCGACGGCGGCGCGGACGCCGCGTTCCATGCCGATGCCGTGGTCGCCGTCGCCGGCAATGGCGTCTATCCGGCCCAGTTCATCGGCGTTGGCGTCCACCACTGCCTTGGCGGCCCCCAGCGCTGCCAGGACCCGGACGGCACCGGCGCGGGAATCCGGCGTGGCCTCAGGGATGGAAAGTTCGACGTCGGCAAACTCGCTGTTGTCTGTGCCTCCGGCAGACGCGTCCAACGCTTCGGCAGTGACCGCTCCGCGGCGGAAGGCCGGGGCATCGGCGGGGGCATTCCAGAGGGTCTCGAGTTCGTCGTCGAGCCAGAACAGGGTGAGGGAGGTGCCGGCCATGTCGAAGCTGGTCACGAGTTCGCCGACCTGCGGGTCCACGGCTTCGAGGCCGGCTTCAGCCAGGAGCCGGGCGACGTGGCGGTAGACCACGAACAGCTCTTCGTACTTAACGCTGCCCAGTCCGTTCAGGATGGGGACAACGCGGGCACCGGCTGACGCCTCGAAGCCGTCGGGGATCTCGGTGAGGAGCTTGGCGACCAGAAGTTCGGCGAGTTCGTCCGCCGTCGGGATGTCTGCCTCGCCGATGCCGGGCTCACCGTGGATGCCCATGCCCACGGCCATCCGGCCCTCGGGGACGGAGAACAGCTGGTGATCGGCGCCCGGCAGGGTGCAGCCGGTGAAGGCCACTCCGAAGGAGCGGGTGCGGTCGTTGGCGCGCTCGGCGATGGCGACGAGGTCGTCCATCGAGTAGCCGGACTCGGCGGCCGCGGCGGCCACCTTGAAAACGGTGAGATCTCCGGCGATGCCGCGGCGCTTGGCGCGTTCGGCCGGCGGGGCGGAGGAGACGTCGTCGGTGACGGCGATGCTGCGGCAGTCGATGCCTTCCGCGCGGAGGCGGTCCTGTGCCTGGTTGAAGTGCAGGACGTCGCCGGCGTAGTTGCCGTAGCCCAGCAGCACGCCGCCGCCGTTGTTGGCGGCCTTGGACACGTGGTAGATCTGCTGGGCGGAGGGGGACGCGAACAGGTTGCCCATGGCGGCGCCGTGTGCCAGGCCCTGCCCCACCAGGCCGGCGAACGCCGGATAGTGGCCGGAGCCGCCGCCGATCACCAGCGCCGCCGTGTCCGGTGCGCTCCTGGTGTTGCGGACGACGCCGCCGGAGACGCGCTTCACCCAGCGGCCGTGGGAGGCAACGAAGCCTTCGATCATCTCGTCAGCGAAGTCTGCTGGTTCATTGAACAGGCGGGTCATGCGAAAGCTCCTGGAGTATTGGCTGGCCCCGGTGGTGGAGCCTGTCGGATCGGTCCCGACAGGCTCCACCACCGGTTAGTTGAAGAAGAACGGTGAGGTCGTGCCTACGGCTCGGAGTGGTGTCCGGCTCCTGCCGGGTCCAGTGCCTCGACCGGGACGCCTTCGCTGACCTTGCCGGAGCGGCTCAGCACCACCATGAGGATGGAGGACAGGAGCATGAAGCCGCCGACGACGAACATTGGCACCGTGTACCCGCCGGTGAGGTCTTTGAGCCAGCCGGTGACGTACCCGGCGCTGAAGCCGGCCAGGTTGCCCACGGTGTTGATCAGGGCGATGCCTGCGGCTGCCGCTGCGCCGGTGAGGAACTGGGTGGGTACCGTCCAGAAGTTGGGCAGGGCGGCGAAGATGGACATCGCAGTGATGGTGATGACTGCGATGGTTGCTGCCGGCGAGCCGGCGAACAGTGCCAGCGGGATGCTCAGGCCGCCAATGAGGGCGGGGAGAGCGATGTGCCAGGTCCTGACGCCGCGCTTGGTGGCGTCCTTGGACCAGAAGTACAGCGCGAAAGCCGCGGGCAGGTACGGAATCGCGGTGATCAGGCCCTTCTGGAAGACGTCGAACTTGGTGCCGTAGATGCCTTCGAAGCCCGCGATGATGGTGGGCAGGAAGAACCCGAGCGCGTACAGGCCGTAGATGAAGCCGAAGTAGATTGCCGAGAGCATCCAGACCCGGCCGTTGCCGAAGACGGTGCGGACGCTGACGTGCCTGTTGCTGGCGGCGGTTTCCTTCTTTTCCTGCTCCAGTGCACCGGTCAGCCAGGTCTTT
This sequence comes from Arthrobacter sp. PvP103, assembly GCF_017833075.1. NCBI lineage: Bacteria > Bacillati > Actinomycetota > Actinomycetes > Micrococcales > Micrococcaceae > Arthrobacter > Arthrobacter sp. PvP103. The sequence goes on from NZ_JAFIBQ010000001.1 coordinate 2,832,713, forward strand.
TCCTCCTGCGTCAGCCACTTGGCCTTGGCGGGGGAGTCAGCCAGGTAGAACCAGGCGACGATGCCAACGATGATGGCGGGGATGGCGACGCCGAAGAACATGACGCGCCAGCCGGCGAGTCCGAAGAGTCCGTGCTGCTGGATGAGGAGGCCGGCCAGCGGGGCACCGATCACGGTGGTGAGAGGCTGGGCCAAGTAGAAGAGGGCGAGGATCTTGCTGCGGTGCCGGGATGGAACCCAGAGGCTCAGGAAGAGGATGGCGCCGGGGAAGAAGCCGGCTTCTGCCACGCCCAGGATGAAACGCAGTACGTAGAGCTGCTCCACGTTGCCCACCCAGGTGAACAGCAGGGAGACGATGCCCCAGCTGACCATGATGCGGGCGAGCCAGCGGCGGGCGCCGAACTTGTGCAGTGCCAGGTTGCTCGGGATCTCGAGCAGGATGTAGCCGATGAAGAAGACGCCGGAGGCGAACCCGAACTGAGCCGCCGAAAGGGCCAGATCGTTGTTCATGCCGTTGGGGCCGGCGAAGGAGATGGCCGTCCGGTCAAGGTAGTTGATGAAGAACATCAGGGCGACGAACGGCACCAGCCGGATTGCCACTTTCCTGATTGCAGTTTTTTCGACCACCGATTGTGTGGTGTCCACGTTGACTCCTAGATGTTGATGTCCCGGCCGCATCCTGCGCTGGAGGCGTGGGGCTGGTTTCGAGGCTTAGCGGCGGGGGCGTATCAAGCGGGGCTAGGCCTGTGACTTCCACCATACGGCTGAAAGCGCAAATTGGTCAACCGGTTGACTGATTTAATTTCAAAGGGTTGAGGGCCGGCTCTGTCGGCGCTGCCGCGTCCGGTTGCTACGCTGTGAATGTGTCCGCAAACTCCGCCGCCTCGTCGGCCAAAATCAGTGCCGCGCTCGGTTCCATGGGTCAGGGCTCTGTCGTCTCCGAGGTGGCGGAGAGGCTAATGGCCTACTTCACCAGCGGCGACATTGCGCCCGGAACCCGTCTTCCGGCCGAGCGCCAGCTGGCCGCTTCGCTCGGGGTAGGCCGTTCGGCCGTGCGCGAGGCACTTGCCGCCTTGGAAATCCTGGGCATCGTGATCGTCCGTCCGGGATCCGGAACTTACCTGCGCGACGGCGTCTCGGAGCTCTTGCCGCGGACACTCAGCTGGGGCCTCATGCTCGGCGAGCCGCGTACCCGCGAACTCGTTGAGCTGCGCAGCGGCCTGGAGGTTCAGGCGGTGCAACTTGCTGCGATGAGGATTACCGAAGCAGCCCTGGCGCGAATGCGCGCCAACCTCGACTCGATGGAGAAGAACCTGGGCAACCTGGCGGCCTTCGTCGAAGCTGACGCCGCCTTCCACAAGGAAATCGCCGCCAGCTCAGGAAACCAGGTGCTGCAGGAGCTCCTGCAGAGCATCCGCTCGCTGCTGCGGATCTGGGTTGACCGTGCGCTGACGGACGAAGGCCATGCCGCCGCGGCGCTCGCGGAGCACCGGGCCATTTTTACGGCCCTGGAGTCTCACGACGCCACCGCAGTGACCGATGCCATGGCGTCGCACATGGACACCGCGTCCCGTCGCCTGCTTGCTGGCTACGACGCCGCTCGGTAGCCGCTCAAGATGCCCTAGCGGACGGCCATTGAGCCCCCGCGCCTCATCCGATATCGTCAAGTCCACAGGACCGGCCCGGGGTCAGCTGGGCGCAGTCACCAGCCACCAGAGAGCAGCCTCCCGTGTCTACCGAGCACTCCGCAACACTGTCCGCCCCGGCGGTTTCCGACCGGCGCCCGCCGCTCGAACAGCGCCTTGATCCGCAGATCCGCAAGCTCGCAGTGGGCGTCTGGACGGCGGAGCTGATCGGGGACGAACTGGCCAACATCAGCTACGGGGGCCGCCCCGTCCTCCGTGCCATCAAGGCGGTGGTGCGGGACCACGAATGGCGCACCTTTGCGCCGTCGGTCCGGGATGTTGCGGAACTGAAGGACGACGACGGCACCAGCCTCCGAATCCACGTTGACTACGCAGCACCCGGCTCAGCAGCACCCGGCACTACCGCACCCGGCACAGTCCCGGCGTACGAAGGCATGCTGATGCTCCGGATCACCCCGGCCACAGTCGAAGTATCCTTCTCCGGCCGGGCGAAAACGGCCTTCCGGCGCAACCGGATCGGACTGGTTGTCCTCCATCCCACCAGCGAAGCCGGACGGGATGTCAACGTGGTCTCGCCGGACGGCACCGTTACCAGCGGAGCCTTCCCCACGGATATCAGGCCGGACCTGGTTTTCAAGGACATTTCCTCGCTGGAATGGGCCGACGCCGGGACGGCCTTTGACCTTGGCTTTTCCGGCGACGTCTTCGAGACCGAGGACCAGCGGAACTGGAGCGACGGTTCCTTCAAGACGTACAGCACCCCGTCCGCGCTGCCCATCCCGGTGGACGTTGCCGCGGAGGACACCGTGAACCAGTCGGTCAGCATCGAAGCCCTCAGCATCGAGACGCCGGACAACCCCCTCAGCGAAAGCCACGAACCAGCGGCGTTCACGGTGGGCGAACCGTCCGGCACTGTTCCGCCGCTGGCGATTTCCGTGGACACTGTGGAAACCGCCGCCGGGGGCTTCGGGAACGCCGGCGGAGGACCACAGCTGTCCGGCCTCGACGCCGTCCTGGTGGAACTGTTCGAGCCCCGGGAACTGTGGCCCGGCAAGCTTGCCGCCGCAACACGGGAGGCGGACCGCCACGGCGCTGCACTGGACGTGCGCGTCGTGTCCGAATCAGCCGAGGGCGTTGCGGAGGTTCTCAGCACCGCCTTGGGCGGATCGCTGTCCCGGGTCGTCCGTCTGTCCCTGTTCCACCCCGGGACGCAGTGCACTGACCCGGCGGCTTTTGGCGCGCTGAAGGCATCGCTGGACGACGCAGGCTTCAACGGTCAGCTTCTGGCCGGCACTCGCTCACATTTCACCGAACTCAACCGCTGGATTGCCGGCAGCAGTGACGGCAGCCCCGTTCCGCAGGACGCCGACGCACTGACGTTCAGCCTGGCGCCGCAGGTCCACAGCACGGAAGTTCCCCACATTGTGGAGACTGTCCCCGTCCAGCGGCTCGCCGCGGCCAACGCCCTGAAGCTCGGCGACGGGCGTCCCGTGCACGTCGGACCCGTCACGCTGAAACCAAGGCTTCACGCCCCGGACCAGGAGGCCGAGGGGGACGAGTTCCAGGACCACAGCTTCACCGCCGCCTGGACCCTCGCCAGCCTCGCTGCGCTCACCGTCGACGGCGTCGCCTCCGTGACCTATTTCGAAGCCGGGCCGCCACGCGGCATCACCGCAGCAGACGGCACACTCAACCCGGCAGGCGAGCTGCTGCAGAGGCTCGCTGCGTCCAAAGCGGATCCGGTGCTGGCCGCTACCCCCGTGCCGTCACAAAGGCCAGCCGGAAAGAGCCCCGTAACGGTCTACCCGGTGCAGTCGGCCGCCGGCCTGCAACTGTTCGTCGGCAACCTCAGCCCCCGTGAGGCCACAGCCCACCTCGCGCTTCCGCACGGAGCCGCTTCGGGGGCGGCCGAGGTCACGGTCATCGGGGCAGCCTCCGGCGCCCGGGCGCAGGCGGCGCCAGCGGAGGCATCATCACCGGAGAACGGGGTTCTGGCGGTAACGCTGGGACCGTGGGCCACCGCCGTGGTCACCTTCCGGGACTGACGGCAGGCGACAGGCCTAGCCCAGCAGCGTGTTGACCAGCCGTGCGGCCACCTTGGCCGTGCGCTGGTCGATGTCGAACTTCGGGTTCAGCTCTGCCACGTCCAGGTGCAGCAGTTTCCCGCTGGCAGCCACCTGGCGGCACACCGAGCTGATCACGGGCAGGGGCACCCCGAACGCAGCCGGTGCGCTGACCCCGGGGGCCACGGCGGCGGGCAGCACGTCCAGGTCGATGGTCAGGTAGAGCACGTCCACGGTGTCCAGGAAATCGGCCACGAACTTCCGGGTGGCTTCCGCCGTGCAGTCCTCGTCCAGGAGGTACTTCACGCCCAGCCGTTCGGCGGTCTTGAAGAGCACGGGGGTGTTGTTTGGCTCGGAGATCCCGACGACGGCGTAGTTCAGTGTGCGTTCGGCGGCTTCCTCCGCCCTGGCCATCTGCAGGAAAGGCGTGCCCGAGGACGGCTCGGGTGCCTCGCGGAGATCGAAGTGAGCGTCCAGATTCAGCACGCCCAGGCGCTTCCCGCCGCGTACGGCTTCGGATCCGGCCACGCCAAGGTAGCTGGCGAACGCGGTCTCATGGCCGCCGCCCAGCAGCACGGTGAGGTTGCCGGCGTCGAGCATTTCGGAAACAGCCAGCCCGGCACGGGCCTGGCCAGCCTCCAGCGCGTTGTCCTTGACGGTCACATCGCCGGCGTCGAACACGTCGCGGGGGAGGTGGAAGGCGAGGGGCCCCAAGGCGGCGCGGATGGCGCCGGGGGCCGCGGCGGCGCCCACTCGGCCCTTGTTGCGCAGCACTCCCGCATCGCTGCTGAAACCGAGAATGACGGCGGGGCGGTGGCCGGGCGCATGGCTTTCCGGCTGCAGGGCGGCAGTTTCGTGGCGATACGGGGCGACCGCCTGCCACCAGCGGCGGTGCTCGGCGCCGTCGCCGTCGAAACGGCCCCTCCACGTGAGCGGCGGGATATCGACTGTGAGGGCTCTGTGAGGCATACTCCAAGCTCACCGCAGCGGAGCCCCGAAAACCAGCCCCGGCGCCGTCGGACTGTCCCGAATCCCGGACACCACGCTTAAACGCCGCCGAGATGGCACTTCGCGGCAATGATTTCGAGGCGAAGTGCCATCTCGGCGGGAAGGGGGATGAAGTGGCTTAGTGGATGCCGAGTGCCTGCTCGATCGGCCCGATGCCGAAGAACAGAAGGAACGCGGCCGCAACGGCCCACATCAGGGGGTGGATATCGCGCACGCGGCCCTGGAATGTGCGGATCAGCACGTACGCGATGAAGCCGGCGCCCAGGCCGTTGGCGATTGAGTAGGTGAACGGCATCAGGGTGAAGGTCAGGAACGCGGGAATCGCGATGCCCCAGTCCTGCCAGTCGATCTTGCCCACCTGCGAAACCATCATGAAGCCCACCACCACGAGGGCGGGAGCCACGGCCTCGAACGGGACCAGGTTGATCAGCGGCGTGAAGAACATGGCCACCAGGAACAGCAGGCCGGTGACGATCGAAGCCAGGCCCGTGCGTGCGCCCTCGCCGATGCCTGCGCCTGATTCCACGTAGATCTGGTTGGAGGAAACGGACGCGCCGCCGCCCACGATCGCGCCGAGGGCATCCACCTGCAGCACGCGGTCCACGTCCGGGATGTTGCCGTCCTTGTCCACGGTGCCGGCTTCGTTGGCCAGGCCCACCATGGTGCCCATGGCGTCGAAGAAGATGCTGAGCAGGATCACGAAGGCCAGCAGCGTCGCGGCTACGAAGCCGAGGTGCTCGAACGCACCGATCGGGTTGGCCTTGCCGATCAGTGACAGGTCGGGTGCAGCCCATTCGGTGAATTTCGGTGCCACCAGGGACCAGCCCTGCGGGTTGAAGTTCTTGCCGTCGAAGCTCGGGCCGATGTGCAGGGTGAATTCAAGGATGACGGACAGGATGGTGGAGGCGATGATGCCGATAAGGATGGCGCCTTTGACCTTGCGGACCAGCAGGCCGATGGTCAGGATGAGTCCGAAGACGAACACCAGGGTGGGCCAGCCCAGCAGCTTGCCGTCGAAGCCGAGGCCCACCGGGACCGTGGTGCCGGCGGCATCCGGGATGCGGCGCACGAAGCCGGCGTTGACCAGCCCGATCAGGGCGATGAACAGGCCGATGCCCACCACGATGGCCGTCTTGAGGCCATCCGGAACAGCCTTGAACACGGCGGTCCGGAAACCGGTGAGGACCAGGATCAGCATGGTGACGCCGGAGAGGACAACCAGGCCCATCATGTCCGGCCAGGTCAGGCCCGGGTTCGTTGCCACCGTGACGGCCACGAAGGCGTTGACGCCCAGCCCTGTGGCCATGGCGAACGGGTGCCGGGCCCAGGCGCCCATGAGGATGGTCAGGATGCCGGCGGCAAAAGCAGTGACGGCGGCGACTGCCGGGAAGCCCAGGGTTGCGCCGCTGGAGTCGGGGCCGGAAAGGATCAGGGGATTCAGCACCACGATGTAGCTCATGGCGAAGAAGGTGGCAAAGCCTCCCCGGATCTCGCGGGAGTAGTTTGACCCCCGTTCGGAAATCTTGAAGTACCGGTCCAGTGCAGAGCCCTGCTTAAGCATTAGTCCTCCGGGGGAGAGTGTTGGGGATTACTTGAATCCTAGTAGGTTGCCGGGTTGCGACCCTGCGATTTCGCCTAGTCTGTAAGGAAGCCAACACACAGGAGTAGCCCCGCATGCGTTCCATCCGCCACCTGCTGAGCGCCCTCATAGGGGCACTGTTTTTCACGGCCGCCGTGCTGGCCGCAGCTGCCCCCGCCTCCGCCCACGACGCCGCCGAGTCCAGCAGCCCGGCCCAGAGTTCCACCGTGGCCACTCCGCCGGAGAAGGTTTCCGTGACTTTCAACAGGGACCCGCTGGCCCTCGGTTCACAGTTCCAGGTGAAGGATGCGGCGGGCACCAACTGGGCGGAGGGTCCGGTGGAGATTGTGGACAACGTGGCGTCGCAGAAGCTCCGGCCCGGCGCCCCGGCCGGAGAGTTCACTGTGGTGTGGCGGGTGGTCAGCTCCGATTCGCACCCGATCGAAGGCACCTTCACCTTCACCGCCACTGCCGCTGCTCCGGGTTCCGGCGCCACCGCCTCGACGCCGGGCAGTTCGACGACGGCGGGGGAGGTCCCCACGGCCGGCACCGCGCAGCCTGGCACCACCACCGCGCCTGAGCCGGCGCCTGACGCGTCGGAGCCGTTCCCCTGGAGCCTGGTGCTTTTCGCCGGAACGGCCTTGGGCATCCTCGTGGCGCTGGGCGTTCTGGCGAAGCGAAACCTCAAGTCCACTGACAACGGGGCGGACGACGCCGCCGGGGAGCAGTAGATCAGGACGCGCAGTCGAGCCCCGGGCAGCCGGGGCCGTGAGCGGGCGGGAAACCCGGTCAGTTCAGCAACGCCGGGGCCGGCAGCGCGGCAAAGCTTCCCGTGAGCACTGACGGGACACTTTCCGGATAGACCTTGGCGGAAATCGCCTGCCCCACAACCTTTGCCTGGCGGAGCACTTCCTTGGGCGTGGGAGTGATGAGTTCCCCGACGCCCACGAGGTACATTCCGATGGCCCGCATGGCGGCCACCAGGTTCTGCCCCAGCGCCAGCCCCAGGTCCGCGAGCATACGGCGCAGCTGGCTGTGTGCGCCCCGGGTCAGGACAATGTGGTGGGCCAGCAGGATGCCGTCCGGCGTGTGGACGGCCCACTGGTGCACGGGAGGCTCGGAGAGGCCGGTGCCCAGCAGGTTCAATTGGACGGCGCGGGTGTTGTTGCGGATGTCCAGCTTGTGGCTGCTGGCGTAGTTCCTGAGGTGCCGCAGGATTTCGTTCCGCTCCTGCAAGGTGGCTGAGTTCGGCGCGTCACAGCGCGGCAGGGACACGGTATTGGCGGACTGGATTCCGCCCAGGGTTTCGAGCGCATCCACGGTGATGGAGTCCACGCCGCGCCGCCGAAGCTCGCTGGCGATCGCCAGGCCCGGAAGCCCTGAGCCGATGATCACCGTAGTGGTCTGCTCGGTCCCACCATAAATTGGCATGCTCGACACTGCTCGTTCCTCCTCGAATGGTTCACTGTGCAGGCCTCGTTCCCCTGCACGTTCCGTAACCCCCAAAGTCCGGCCGTCGCGCATAAAGCTGTAAATGTGTTCTGAAACACATATCTCAGTTTCGCAACGCCTCGACAATACAGAACTTTTGGAGCGCTGGATAGCCTTTGCCGGACATTGGCTACCCCAACAATCTCACACTTGTTATTTGGCTCATCGGAGGTGGGATCTCTATGTTTCCGGGGAGTAAAAAGTGGGAGTTGGCTTAGGCGTATGCAGCCTCTCCGGAAGCCGCTTGAGCACCCCTTTTGGGGTGCTTGCTTACTGTCCGGCAACCGAGAATAGTGGGCTAATAGAGCGGATTTTCAGCCAAAAGCAGGTTGCGGTTCCCGGTTCACGCGGCGGACGGCCACTTCTGGCAGAATAGCGGCAACATCAGGCAGTATCGCGAGGAGGCGGACCCCATGGACCGAGATCAGGTGCACCCGTCAAGGGATGACGACGGCGGTTCTGCCGCCCCCGAGGGGATTGTGGTGGGTGTGGACGGTTCCGACCACAGCCAGTGCGCCCTCGTCTGGGCCGCCCGGGAAGCTGAGCGCCGGCATCGCCCCCTGCATATCGTGACCGCATACTCCGTGCCGATCTTTGCAGCGTCCGGCCTGGACGGCGGCTATGCCACCGTAGACGACTCGGTGATCCGCGAAGGTGCGGAGGCCATCCTCAAGCAGGCCCTGGACAAGGTGGCCCCTTACGACATCGACGTTGACGCCTCCGTGGAGAACGGCGACGCCTCGGGTGTGTTGCTGGAGATGTCCGAAACCGCAGAGCTGCTGGTGTTCGGCACCCGCGGCCGGGGCGGCTTCGTAGGCAGGCTCCTTGGCTCGGTCAGCAGCGCCCTGCCGGCACATGCGAAGTGCCCCACGGTCACCGTGCCGTTGATCTGCGCGGACCGCCTGGGCGAGACCACGGACGACAAGCACGTCAAGGCCGAACAGGCCAAGTCCGGCCACCAGCCGGTGGAACACGTTGTTGTGGTGGGCGTTGACGGTTCCGAGCAGGCCCGGATTGCCGTCCTGGAGGCCGCGGACCAGGCCCTCCGGCTCGGAGCGCCGCTTCGCGTTGTGTGCGCCGTGCCGCAGTACAGCGGCTCACTGGCGTGGGTCCCCGCACCCATGGACCGGGAGGCCCTGTTTGCCGACATCCGTGTTCAGCTCGACGCCGGTGTGGCCTGGCTGAAGAGCCACTATCCCAAGCTGACCGTGGAGACCCGCATCGTGGACGGTTCCCCCATCGACGTGCTGGTTGAAGCCAGCCGGCACGTGGAACTGGTGGTGGTGGGAACGCGCGGCCGCGGCGGCTTCACCGGAATGCTGCTGGGCTCGACGTCGGACGGAATCCTTCACCATGCCAAGGGTCCGGTGCTGGTGGTTCCGGACCGGGACGACCCGCGGCTCGCTGACCGTCCCAGCTTCGGCCCCATGCTCGGCGCAGCGTAACCCTATCCCGACTTTCCAGTCACTCCGTCCGGCGCATTCCCCAGGAGGCCAGCGGTGAACCAGGCCAACACTCCGGACGCGTCGGCGGACGGGCTGGTGCTGAACCTGGCGAACATCGACGCCGGAATGTTGCTACGGGTGGGCGGCAAAGCCGCCAACCTGGGCGAAACCACTCGCGCCGGGTTGCCCGTGCCGCCGGGCTTCTGCCTGACCACTGACGCCTACCGGCGGGCGGTGGGTCCGGCAGGGCTCGAAGACGTGCACGGCGCGCTGGCCGCCACCGGACCCCATGAGCTGGCGGCCCTGGCCGGGCTGGCCGCCCGGGCACGGGAGCTCATCCTGCGCGCGGACATTCCGCAGGAGATTGCCAGTGCGGTCCGGAAGTCCTATGCCGCGATGGGGACGGACGTTCCGGTGGCCGTGAGGTCTTCGGCGACGGCCGAGGACCTGCCCTTCGCGAGCTTCGCCGGGCAACAGGACACGTACCTGAATGTGGTGGGCGCCGACGCTGTCCTTTCGGCGGTCCGGCAGTGCTGGGCGTCGCTCTGGACGGACAGGGCGGTGGCCTACCGGGCCACACACGGGATTAACCCGTCAACAGTGGCGCTCGCGGTGGTGGTCCAGCGCATGGTGGCTGCCACCGTGGCGGGCGTCCTGTTCACCGCGAACCCGGTGACGGGACGGCGCCATGAGGCAGTTATCGATGCCAGTCCCGGGCTGGGCGAGGCGGTGGTTTCCGGAGCGGTGAATCCGGACCACTTCGTGGTGGACTCGGCCACCAGCGAGATCCTGCTACGGCAGCCCGGGGATAAGGGAATCGCCATCAGGCCGCTTCACGGAGGCGGCACCGAGCGGATCATTCTGGCACCGGATTCCGCTCCTTCCCTCAGTGATGCCCAGCTTCGGGAACTGTCCGCGCTGGGCGCCCGGGCGGAACGGCACTACGAGGCGCCGCAGGACATCGAATGGGCCGTCGACGCCGCGGACAAGCTCTGGCTGGTGCAGTCCCGGCCCATCACCACGCTGTATCCGCTGCCGGACGCCCGTCCCGACCTGCCGGAGCCGGAGGGAACACGCGTCTTTCTGTGCTTCAGCCTCGCCCAGGGGCTGACACGCCCCCTCACCCCGATGGGGTTGGCCGGTTTCCGGCTGATCGCGTCCTCCGTCGCCCGTGCGGCCGGCTTCGACGTGCCCGAGCCGCGCAACGGTCCTGCACCCTACCGGCAGGCAGGGCAGCGGCTTTTCGTTGACCTCACGCCGGTGGTCCGCAGCAGCGCGGGACGCGCCATCGTGCCCCGCGTCTTCGACATCATGGAGGCCAGGTCCGCCACGGTGCTCCGCAGGCTGTTCGCCGACCCGCAGTTTTCGGTGACCATCAGGTCCCCGTGGCGGCTCCTCCGGCACGTGTTGCCGGTGGCGGCCAGGGCGAAGGTCCCGGAGTCGCTGCTCCGGGCGCTGCTTCGGCCGGAAGCGGCCCTCCGCCGCGTGGACGCCTTCGGCGCACGGCACCGGGCTGCCCTCGTGGTTCCGGCCACCGCCACGCCGGCGGAACGGCTGAACCATGCCGAACGTATCCTCAGCGAGGGGCTCTTCCCCATCGTCCCGGCAGTGCTGCCACTGCCGGCCCTGGGCTTCGCGCTCCTGGCGGTAGCCGGGAAGCTGGCCGGACAGGGCGGGGAGTCCGGTGCGTTGCAGGCCGTTCTCCGCGGGCTCCCCAACAACGTGACCACGGAAATGGACCTGGCCCTGTGGCAGCTCGCCACGGACATCCGCGCCCACCCCGTGGCGGCCGCGATCTTCGAGGAGGCCTCCCCGCCTGAGCTGGCGCGGCGGTACAGCGACGGCGGGCTTCCCGCCGTCGTGCAGTCAGGGCTGGCGGGCTTCCTGGGACGGTACGGCCACCGGGCCGTCGCGGAGATCGACCTCGGTATGCCCCGCTGGTCCGACGACCCCGCGCACATCCTCGGAGTCCTGGCGAACTACCTCAAACTCGACGATCCTGCACTGGCGCCGGACCGTCAGTTCGCCAAGGCCGCCCGCGAGGCGGATGCCCAGATGGAGCGGCTGGTGGCAGTTGCGGGGAGCAAGGGGGGCCCGGCGGGAAGGCTGCGCGCCCGGATGGTGCGGGGCGCGCTGAAGCGGACCCGGCTGTTTGCCGGGCTGCGCGAACTGCCGAAGTACCACATTGTCGAAGGCCTGGCTTCGGCCCGGAAGCAGCTCATGGCCGTGGGGGCGGAGCTCGCCGCGTCCGGCAGCATCGCCGACGCCGACGACATCTTCTTCCTCAACTTTGCCGAAGCGCACCGGGGCTTGGCCGGGGCGTCGCTACGGGAGGCCGTGGCGGAACGCCGCGAGGCCTACGACGCCGAACTCTCCCGCCGCCGCATTCCCCGGGTGCTGCTTTCGGACGGAACGGAACCCGAGGCGCTGCAGGTTGCGGCGACGGGTGCCCAAGACGGTTTCCTGTCCGGCACGCCGGCATCGGCGGGAACCGTCACTGCCAAGGCTCGCGTCATCCTGGATCCGCAGGGCGCCGCACTGGAGCCCGGAGAAATCCTGGTGGCCCCGTCAACCGATCCCGGGTGGACGCCGTTGTTCCTCACGGCCGGCGGACTCGTCATGGAAATGGGCGGCCCCAACTCCCACGGCGCGGTGGTGGCCCGGGAGTACGGAATTCCCGCCGTCGTTGGCGTCCCGGACGCCACCTCCACTATCAGCACCGGCCAGGTGATAACGCTCGACGGCGGGGCCGGCACCGTCGCGCCGGCTGCGGGCTGAGCGTCCCCGCGTCACGGCAGGACGGGCGATGTCCCGAGGGGGTGTACCGGGCGGGTCCGGAGCGTACTCTGGAATCAATAAGCTGCGATGTTGGAGCGGAGTTGTCATGACCAGAAAGTGGCTGCGGTGGATGCCTGCCGCCGCCGTGCCCGCCGTTATTGCCGCCGCTGCGCTGGCCGGGTCCCTTCCCGCAAGCGCAGGCGACCCCCTGCCCGCCAAAACGACGGAAGAAGTCCTGGCGATGGTGGCGCACCACGCTGCTCCGTCCCTCTCCGGGACCCTGGAGCAGACCTCCCAGATCGGCCTACCGGAACTGCCCAAGACCGGGCCGTCCGCCGGCAGTGGCGCCGCCTCGGCCCTGGAACTCCTGAGCGGCCCGCACACCGCGCGGGTCTTCATGGACGGACCTAGCAACGTCCGGGTCCAGGTGCTGGACCGCCTCGCTGAACGCAATGCCGTGCGCAGCGGAGACCAGGTGTGGCTGTACAGCTCCAAGGACAACACCGCCACCCACCTGACCCTCCCCGCCGATGCCGGCAAGCACAACGATTTCAGCCAGTTCAAGCATCCGGGTTCCGGCACCGACGGTGTGATGCCGACGCCGGAGGACCTGGCGGCACGGCTGCTTGCCGCCGCTGATCCCACGACTGAAATTGCTGTGCTTCCGGAGGTCACCGTTGCGGGCCGGGCGGCATACAACCTGATGATCACGCCTCGGACCGAGGGTACCCTGATCGGTTCGATTGCCATCGCCGTTGACGGCCAGAGCGGCCTGCCGCTCAGCGTCGAACTGAAGGCCCGCGGCCAGGAAGAACCCGCGTTCAAGCTGGCGTTCACCACCTTGTCGCTCCAGGTGCCGGACGCCTCGCTGTTCGCCTTCAGCCCGCCGCCGGGCGCCACCGTCAAGGAAATCGAAGTGCCGGCCCATGGCACGGAGAGCTGGCCCGGACACGCCAAGGAAGGCGGCGCGGTTCCCGATGCGGCAGTTCCCGGCTCCAGGGATCCGGGCACCGGACACCCGCGGCCCACAGTGACCGGTACCGGCTGGGAGAGCGTGGTTGAATTCCCCGCCAGCCCGGGGTCGGCGGAAGCCGGGGCGATGGTGTCCAGCGATCCGCTGCTTCAGCAGGCGGCTGTTGCGGTGCCGGGCGGGCGGCTGTTCAGCACCGCCGTCATGAATGTGCTGCTGACCGATGACGGGCGCGTCTTTGTCGGGTCTGTTCCCGCGGAACGCCTGCTGACCGCTGCCGCCGCGAGGTGACAGCCGCAGGCCGGGGCGTGGAACTGGCCATAGAGACGCGCGGCCTCAGCAAAAGGTTCGGCCATCAGTTGGCCGTGGACGGTGTGAACCTGGCCGTCCCGAAGGGGTCCGTGTTTGGTTTCCTGGGACCGAACGGCTCCGGCAAGACCACCACCATCCGCATGATGCTGGGCCTTGCGGCGGCCACGGAAGGCTCAGTCAGTGTGCTGGGGCTCGCCATGCCGGACCGCTTCCACGAGGTCCTGCCGCGCGTGGGCGCCCTGGTGGAAGGGCCCGCGTTCTACCCGTTTCTTTCCGGGGCGGCCAATCTTCGGCGCCTCGATGCTGCAGACCCCTATGCCGCAACCTCAACGCGGCGTGCCCGGGTGGAGGCCGCGCTGGAACGCGTGGGCCTGACGCACGCGGCCGGGAAGAAGGTCCGCGCGTATTCGCTCGGCATGAAACAGCGCCTGGGCATCGCCAACGCGCTCCTCTCGCCCCGGGAACTGCTGGTGCTCGACGAACCCACCAACGGGCTGGACCCGCAGGGAACCCGGGAAGTGCGCTCCCTGGTTCGTTCCCTCGCGGCGGACGGTGCCACGGTTTTCGTCTCCAGCCACCTGCTGGCCGAAGTGGAGCAGATCTGCACCCACGCGGCGGTCATGAGTGCGGGGCGGCTGGTGGCGCAGGGAACGCTCGCTGAACTGCGCGACGCGGGCAAGACGCGGATCCGCCTGGTCACGCCCGACGCCGGCCTGGCCGAGGGTGTGTTCGCGACGCTGGGAATGTCCCCGGCAGGCGGTCGGAGCAATGGAGCGCTGGTTTACGGCGACGGCGGGAAGTCAGGGGAGGTCGTGGAGCCTGAGGCCGTGGTAGCCGCCCTTGTGGCTGCGGGGGTGCGGGTGCGCGGCTTCGCTGTGGAACAGGGCAGCTTGGAAGACCGCTTTGTGGCGCTGACGGGGGAGGGGTTCGACATTGCCCAATAGAGATGCGGCCGCAGGCGCCGTGACCGCCAGCGATACGGCGCTTGGGCCGGCACCGGCCAAGGCGTCCTCCGGATGGCCGTTGCTTGCCTCTGAACTGAGCGTACTTTTCCGCCGGCGCCGGACCTGGGCCATGCTGTTGGCGCTCGCGGCCGTGCCTGTGCTGATGGCCGTCGCCGTCCGGGTCTCCTCGGCTGTCCCGCCTGGCCGCGGTCCTGCCTTCCTGGACAGGATCAGCCAGAACGGGCTGTTCGTGGGGGTGACGGCGCTGCTGGTGTGTGTGCCGCTTTTCCTGCCGCTGACGGTGGGCGTGGTGGCCGGGGACACGATCGCGGGCGAGGCGGGCCTGGGGACATTGCGTTATCTCCTCGTGGCGCCGGCCGGACGCGTGCGTTTGCTGCTGGTCAAGTATGCGGGCGCTGCTGCGTTCTGCATCGCGGCCCCGTTGGTGGTGGCGCTGACCGGCGCGGGCATTGGAGCTGCGCTGTTTCCGGTGGGACCTGTGACGCTGCTGTCGGGCGACGTGATCACCGCCCAGGAGGCTGTCCTGCGCCTGGTCCTCGTAGCCGCCTACCTGACGGTGTCCCTGCTGGGGTTGTCCGCCGTCGGGCTCTTCCTGTCCACCCTGACGGATGTCCCGGTGGGCGCCATGGCGGCCACCATCGTGGCGTCCGTGGTGTCCCAGGTAATGGGCGAGCTGCCCCAGCTGGAGTGGCTGCACCCCTGGTTGTTCAGCCACTACTGGTTCGGTTTTGCAGACCTGTTGCGACAGCCCATTGCGTGGGATTCCTTTGCAGGGAACGCGTTGCTGCAGGCCGGCTACATCGCAGTCTTCGGGGCACTCGCCTACGGCCGGTTCATCACGAAGGACGTTCTGTCCTAGCCCCGGAGCGTCCGATCCTCACGGAGGCGGCTCCGGTGCCGGCAGTCCTAGTACCTGGCCACGGTGGGATGGAGCTGCATGCCAGCCATCCAGGCCAGGTCCGTCACCGTGATGCCATCCTCCGGGTTGAGGGCCTGGACCACGCGGCCACCGCCAAGGTAGATCCCCACATGATAGAAATCGGGGGCCGATCCCCAGACCAGGAGGTCACCTGGCAGCGCCTGGGAGAGAGGCACGTGCACGGGTGCCTGGGCGTACTGCTGGGCCGCCGTGCGCGGAAGGTATTTGCCGGCAGCGGCGAACGCGTTCTGCACCAGCCCGGAACAGTCGAACCCGAGCGGGCCGGAGCCGCCGTACTTGTAGAAATACGGTGATCCCACCTTGCTGAGTGCCACCGAAATGGCGGTCTGGTTGGAGCCGCCGGGGGACGGGGCAGGGACGGGGGCTGGTGCGGGCGCGGGAACCACCGGCGCGGGGGTGACTGGCTCGGGTGCTGCGGGTGCGGGCGCAGGAGCCGGCGGTGCAGGAGGAGCTGGTGCTGGCGGTGCCGGATTCGCAGGCGCAGGGGCAGCAGGTGCCGGCGGCGCCGGGGCGGGTGCGGCGGGTGCGGCCGGGGCCGGTGCGACGGGCCTGGTCTGTGCAGCGGAGTCCTGCGTCGCAGCCTGGGCGGCCGCGGCGGCGGTGACGGCAGCCAGCCGTTCCTGGGCGCGCTGGCGGTCCAGGGCATCGACCCGGGCGGATTCGAGTGCCACCGTAGTGTTCTTGAGGTTTGCCAGCTGGTCCACCAGCACGGTCCGCTGGGCCTTCGCCTCGGACACAGCCTTCGCCTGGGCGGCGTTGGCGCGTTCGGCTTCAACCTTGCGGTCCTCCGCCGTTCTGGCCGCGTCATCTGCGGCGCGGTTGGCGTCGTCCGCCGCGGCGGTCAGGGACTTGGCCGCCGAAGCGGCGTTTTCGGCCGCCTGAAATGCCCGGCTGCGGCTTGCGGAGATGGCTTCCAGTGTGGCGGCCTGCTTCAGCACTTCGCCGTTACCGCTGACAAATGTGCTCAGCGCCGGATTGAGTCCGCCGTTGCGGTACAGGTCCCCGGCCAGCTGTCCTACCTGCTTGCGGGTTTTTGCCTGTTCAGCCTCGGCGGAGGCTGCCCTCGCTGAGGCGAGCGTGGCTGCATCCCGGCGGATCGCCAAGGTGACCAGGGCATCGCCGTAGGCATTGTTGGCCTGCATGGCGGCGGCAAAGCTTGCTTCCTGGGCGGCGGCCGCGTCCGCCAGGATGCGGTCGATTCTGGTGACCTGGTCCGCCGTCGCGCTTTCGCTGGCTTTGGCTGCCGCGATCTCTTCGGGAGAGGGGATTTCCGGTGAGACCGGAACGCTCAGGGCGGCCACTGCGGTCCGCGGAAGTGGCGCAGCCCCGGCCGGCAGGGCGAGGGATCCGAGGAGTACGACGGCGGTGCACAGCACAGCCGCTTTGCGGCCGGATCCGGTCAAACCCATCAAGTAACCTCGCAACAGTCAGGCTGGAGTGAGCGAGGAGATTGATTTTTCACCGGTGATTGTCACAAGCAAATGCCCCGCTGCGGAGACCCAGCACACCCGAGGCTACGTGGCTAGCCGCAACTTTGGCAACACTAGTCACATCAATAACATAAACAACAACAATGTCATTTCGTCACATTAGGCGGCGGCGTGTCGGGGAAACGGACTTAGTAAAGGGGACTTAACAGGTAGCCGACACGCTAGCGGCAGGGTGAAGGCCGCCGGGGCGCCCGCGTATGCCGCCCCGTTCACCGACGTCCGCCCCGGAGACGCCTTCCATCGCGAAGTGAGCTCCTCCTTGGGCGCTACCGCTCAGGCGTGCTGGTGGGACTCGTGCTCGGAGTGGCTTTCGGGCTCCAGTTGGAAGGTGCAGTGTTCGGTGTCGAAGTGTGAGCCCAGGCAGGTGGCGAGCTTGTCCAGCACCTGGTCCGCCCCGCGTGCGCTGAGAACGGCGTCCTCCACCACCACGTGGGCCGAGAAGACGGGCACGCCGGAGGTGATGGTCCAGATGTGGATATCGTGCACGGACACCACGCCGTGCACGGACAGGATGTGCTCGCGGATCATTTGGACCTCGACGCCCTTGGGGGTGGCCTCGAGCAGCACGTCCACCACGTCGCGGAGCAAGTGCCACGCCCGGGGAAGGATCATCACGGCGATGACCATGGAGGCAATGGTGTCCGCCGCCTGGAAGCCGGTCACCATGATCACCACGGCAGCGGCAATGACGGCGAACGATCCCAGCAGGTCCCCGAGCACCTCAAGGTAGGCACCCCGCACATTGAGGCTCTCTTTCTGGGCGCTGCGCAGGATCAGCAAGGACACCAGGTTGGCCACGGCACCCAGGACAGCGGCGTAGAGCATCACGTCGGTCTGGACTTCGGGAGCCGAGCCGATCCGCCGGACGGCTTCGGTGAAGATCAGCACGGAAATGACAATCAGCACCAGCGCGTTGGCCAGGGCGGCGAGGACCTCGGCGCGCTGGTAGCCATAGGTCCGCTGGTCGCTCGCGGGCCGGGTGGCAATCCATGCGGCCAGCAGGGCGATGAACACGCCGGCGGCGTCGGACAGCATGTGGCCGGCGTCGGCGAGCAGGGCCAGGGAACCGGAAATGACGGCGCCAATGATCTGGATCAGGACCACTGCCAGGGTGATGCCGAGGACTGCGATCAGGCGCTTGCGGTGCTTGCCCGTGCCAGTGGCAGAGATGCCGTGAGAGTGGCTGTGGTCGTGTCCCATGCCTACAAGGCTAGCTAGTCCCAGCCGAGTTCGTGCAGCCGTTCGTCGCTGATGCCGAAGTGGTGGGCAATCTCATGCGTCACGGTGACCGCCACTTCCTGGATCACTTCTTCCCGGGAGGAGCAGATTTCCAGGATGGGCTGGCGGTAGATGGTGATCCGGTCCGGCAGCGACCCCGCTCCCCACCAGGCGTCACGCTCGGTGAGCGGAACGCCTTCGTAAAGCCCCAGCAGTACCGTCTCCGGGTCCTCGCCGGGCTGCGGGACGTAGTCGTCCTCGATGAACACGGCTACGTTGTCCATGGCCTTGGCCACCTCCGGCGGGATGCGCTCCAAGGCGTCGCTGACGGCCGACTCGAAATCCGCCCCGGTCATAGGGAACGGTGCGTCGTTGTCCGTCCCGTCCGGGACGATCGGCAGGCCGGGCGGCAGGTTGGCGGGCATACCAAGACTCTAGCGGGATTTGCGCCGCGTCAGCCCCACTCCCACCAGGCAGATCACGCCGCCCACAAGGCCCCAGACAGTGGGCACTTCGCCGAGCACCAGCCAGGAGATGAGGATGGTGGTGCCGGGCACCAGATACGTGGTGGCGGCCAGCTTCCCGGCGTCGATGAGGGACAGCGCGTACGCCCATGTGGTGAAGGCAATCGCCGTCGGGAAGATCCCCAGATAGACCAGCCCCAGGGTGGCCGGGAGCGGAGCCTGCTGCAGCTCGGCCACCAGCTGGCCGCTGAACGGCAGGCAACAGACTGCACCCACCATGATGCCGAACCAGGTGGCCTGGGCCGCGGGGAACTTCCTCAGCACCGGCTTCTGGATGATCACGCTGACGGCGGCGAGCACAGCGGCCAGGAGGCAGAGCAGCACGCCGGCCACATCCGCCGTCGAACGCTGTCCGGAACTGAGCGCTATTACCGCGACGCCGGCGAACGCTATCAGGCTCCCGATGATCAGCCAGCGCGGGAAACCCTCCTTGAGCAGCAGGCCGGCCATCACCGCCACCAGGATGGGGTTGACGTTGATCAGCAGCGCGGCAGTGCCGGCGTCCAGCAGGTGCTCGGCGGCGTTGAGGGCTACGTTGTAGCCGCCGAACCACATCACGCCGTAGGCGAGGATGGGCCACCACTCCCGGCCCTTGGGCAGTATCCGCAGCTTGGGCAGCACCACCAGGCCGAGGACGACGGCGGCAATCGCCAGCCGTCCCAGAGTGAGGGAACCGGGTGAAAAGCTTGGGCCCACGGCGCGGATGCCCACGAACGCGGAGGCCCAGAGGACCACGGTGACGAGGACGGCGGCGACGCCCAGCCTGTTGACCGGCGTCTTGCCTGGGGAGGGAAGCGGCACGGAGGTGTTGCCGTGTGACGGGGGCTGCGGTGCTGGTGCGGCGTGCGGAGACCCTTCGTGGGGGCCGGCGGACGGCGTGGGGCCGGATTCGGCGGTGGTTGCCATGCTGCCAATCTAGTCCTTGCAGCAGCGGTGGGGCTGGCGGAAATCAGCCACGTCTAGTCGAGATCCTGCCAATGTTTCCCCGTTGCGAAAGACCCCGTGTCCGGACCCGCACGATCTAGACTCGAGCCACCTCGTCGAAACCGTCTATCCCTGGCTGTCGGGTCATGGGATGGGAAGGAGCTCCATGAATCCGATTACGCCCAGAATTGGCACCGTCTTCGTCCCGGTCAGCGACGTGGAAGCGGCCAGGGACTGGTACTGCCGGCTGCTGGGCGTACCGGCCGACGGCGAGATCCTCTTCGGCCACCTCTATGTGCTGCCGGTTGAGGGCACCGGACTCGTCCTGGACAGCAGGATTTATTCGCAGGACGTCGTTTTCAAGGTGCCCGCCTTTCATCTCGACACCCCAGACGTCCAGGCAGCGCACACTTTTGCGGTTGAACTGGGCGCCGATCCGGCGGACATCCAGCACGGGCAATGGTTCAACTTCCGGGATCCTGACGGCAACGCCCTGATGGTCTGCCAGTGCTAGCGTCCCTCTCCGCGGTGGAGTGCCTTCGGGTCTGTAGCGTTCACCTCAGCACGCGCGCAGCACCCTGGATCGCCGCGGCCACGCCGTCCAGCACGGCCGAACCATAGCGCCACTGCTGCCAGTGCAGGGGGACATCGACGAAGGACCTGGAAGCCATCAGCTGCAACGTGCCCTGGCCGAGGTCGTCGCCGATTTCCAGCTCGGGAAGCAGTCCCCACCCCATGCCCAGCCGGATTGCCTCGCCGAACTCGTGGGCCGCGGGCACGTAGTGGCGCGGCGGTTGCACGGGTTTTCGGCTGAACCGGCGCAGGTACCGGTCCTGCAGGTCGTCCTTGCGGTCGAAGATGATGACGGGAGCCGTGGCCAGCGACTCCGCCGTCGCACCGCCGTCGAACCACGTTCCGGCAAAGGCCGGGGTGCATACCGGGAGGTAGCGCATAATGCCGAGCCGGCGCGAGGTGCAGCCGGGGGCGGGTTTGGCGGTGGCAGTGATGGCCGCCGCCGCTGCCCCGCTGCGAAGGAGCTCCAGCGAATAGTCCTGGTCCTCGCGCAGGATCTCGAGCTGTACCGTGCCTGCCACCGCGGCCAGCCCGGCCAGCGCCCAGGTGTGCAGCGAGTCGCTGTTGATCACCAGCGTGAGGCGGGTGTCCGGGTGCGGATTCCCCGGTTGCAGTTCATCGGCGAGGTCTGCCGAGAGCATTTCGAGCTGCCGGGCGAACCGCACCACGGCCTGGCCGGAGTCGGTCAGTTCGATGGGCCTCGTCCTCCTCAGCACGGGCCGGCCGACGGCGACCTCGAGCGCGCGGATGCGCTGGCTCACGGCGGAGGCAGTGACGGAAAGGTGGCTGGCGGCGGCGTCGAAACTCCCCTGCGAGACGATGGCAGCGAGAGTCCGCGCCTGATCCGGATGGATGTCAATCATTAGCTGATCTTATCTAGTCAAAGAATCTTTAACTGGCTTCATGCGGAGAGTCCTCATACCGTTGAAAGCGTGATTCTTCCCGTGCTCTCAGGACTGGCCAGCGGGCTGTCCCTCATTGTCGCCATAGGCGCCCAGAATGCCTTCGTCCTCCGCCAAGGCATCCAGCGCACGCATGTGGCGCTGGTCATCGCGGTCTGCGCCGTCTCGGACCTGGTGCTGATCGTGCTGGGCGTGGCCGGCATCGGCGTCGTCATTGAACGGGCGCCGGCCGTGATCGAGGTGGTGCGCTGGGCGGGGGCCGCTTTCCTGGCGGGCTACGGAGCCCTTGCCGCCTGGCGGGCCATCCGCGGGCAAGTGCTTGGACAGCTTGAACCAGCTCGCGCTGTCAGCTGGGTGGCCGTCCTGGGAACCGGCTTGGCCTTCACCTGGCTGAACCCGCATGTGTACCTCGACACCGTGCTGCTGCTCGGCTCGCTGGCCAGTACGCACGGCCCGGACGGCCGGTGGTGGTTCGCCGCCGGCGCAGGACTGGCCAGCATCGCCTGGTTCACGGCCCTGGGTGTCGGTGCACGGTTCCTGGCGCCGGTCTTCCGGCGACGGAAAGCGTGGCGCATCCTTGATGCCGTCATCGCCGCCGTCATGCTGGCGATGGCCGCCCTTCTGGTCAGCTGAGTTCCGTCTGAGCATCCGGCAGGCCGTCAGTTCCGGGCTGTTACGTGCCGCCGCCGGACCACTCCAACAGGCGGTCCAGCGGCCAGGTGTTGACGATCCGCTCGGCCGGCACGCCGTTCGAGGCCGCACGGGCGGCGCCGTACTGCAGGAAATCCAGCTGGCCCGGAGCGTGGGCATCGCTGTCAATGCTGAAAAGGCAGCCGGCATCGAGGGCCAGCCGGATCAGCTCGTCGGGCGGATCCTGCCGTTCAGGACGGGAGTTGATTTCGACGGCGACACCCTGCTCGGCGCATGCCGCGAAAACCCGTTCGGCATCGAACTCCGACTGGGGCCGCGTTCCCCGGGACCCCTGCAGCAGCCGTCCGGTGCAGTGGCCGAGGACGTTCATGTGGGGATCGTTGATGGCGCCCATCATCCGTGCGGTCATGGTGCGCCGGTCGGAACGCAGCTTCGAGTGGACGCTCGCCACCACAACGTCCAGCCGGTCCAGCATGTCCGGGGACTGGTCCAGGGTCCCGTCCTCCAGGATGTCCACCTCGATGCCGGCGAGCAGGCGGAAACCGCCGCCGTCGGCGTTAACGTCCGCAACGACGTCGAGCTGTTCCCGAAGCCGGTCGGCACTCAGGCCGTTGGCGATCTTGAGGCTGGGGGAGTGGTCGGTCAGGGCAAGGTACTCCCGGCCCAAGGTGCGGGCGGCATCGGCCATGAGTTCGATCGGAGACCCGCCGTCGGACCAGTCGCTGTGGCTGTGCAGGTCTCCGCGCAAGGCGGCGTGCAGTTCCGTGCCGCCTTCCGCGAGCGGCTGCTGCCCGCGTTGGCGCAGGCCCTCGAGGTAGTCGGGGACATCGCCGTCCACCGCCTGCCTGATCACCTCGAAGGTCCGGTCCCCGATCCCCTTCATGCTCTTCAACCGGCCGTTGCGCGCCCGGGCCGCGACCTCGCCCGGATCGAGGGCGCCGATGATCCCGGCCGCTTTCCGGAAGGCCTGGACCTTGAACGTGGGGGCCAGCTCGCGTTCCAGCCAAAACGCGATCTCATTGAGGGCATCAACGGCATCCATTAGTCCATCTTGCACCGCACTGCACCGGATCCTGCGGCAGCGCGGTGCCGATTTTGGATATTCCCGGGGTCTGCCCTACACTTTTATAGTCCAGTTCGGAGCAACTCGAAAGGGCAAAAACGAAAGGCTTCGGCCCTTTATTTTTGCCCTGATAGAGCCGGATTGAGTTCAGGCCCCCATCGTCTAGCGGCCTAGGACACCGCCCTTTCACGGCGGCGGCACGGGTTCGAATCCCGTTGGGGGTACTCAAGGAATGTGGTCAAACCGGAGAAAAAAGTCTGGTAGGCTAAAGGCCTTGAAAAATTGCAGTAGCGATATTGCAGACAGCAAGAAAATAGCAAGGCCCTGTAGCGCAGTTGGTTAGCGCGCCGCCCTGTCACGGCGGAGGTCGCGGGTTCAAGTCCCGTCAGGGTCGCTCTGATTGCCAGAAGAAATTCCGGCCGTCAAGGTGACATGTCACCTAGGCTCTGTAGCTCAGTTGGTAGAGCGTTCGACTGAAAATCGAAAGGTCACCGGATCGACGCCGGTCGGAGCCACCACTGGGAAGCATCAGTTCTTCGGAACTGGTGCTTTTCTTCTTTAATCGCGGCTTTCGCGAAGGTAGTGCCCTTCGGCCCGATGTTCGGCTCCGCGGACGGCGCTATCCTCAGGCATGGGCCCGTCACAAAGCCAAGAGAAACCTCGGATCGTCGTCGGCGTTGATGGTTCCGCCATGTCGGTCGCAGCACTGCGCTGGGCCGCCCGGATTGCTCCGGCCCTGGACGCCACCATTACGGCCGTCGCGGCCTGGCACTTCCCGGTTGATACGGGATTCGGCTGGTCCACGCCGTCGGGCTGGGACCCCGAAGCAGGCGCCAGGGAGGTCCTCAAGGAAGCGCTCTCTGCTGCCTTCGGCGATAAGCCCCCTCAAGGACTCACCCAGCGGACGGTCATGGGGCATGCCGCCTACGTCCTGATCGAGGAAAGCCGCAGCGCCCGGATGCTTGTTGTGGGTTCCCGCGGCCACGGCGGCTTTGCCGGACTCTTGCTGGGGTCGGTCAGTTCGGCCTGCGCGGAACATGCCCAGTGTCCCGTGATGGTGGTTCACGGGGCCGACCCGCAAGATGGCGCGCCCTCCTGAGGCCGGCGCCCTCCTGGGGCCAGCGCCCTCCTGAGGCCAGCGTCCTCCTGAGGCAAGCGCCCTCCTGGGGCCGGCGCCGGCCCGTCATCCGCCGAGGCCGGGACCGCCGTCGAAAATTGGTCGTTGACAGCATCGGAGTAACGCGCGTAACCTAAATCACACGCTCGAAGTAACGCGCGTTAGTAAATAGGTTTCAGCTGACCATGGTGGCCAGCGCTGGCAAGACTTTCGGAGCATTCAATGGCGAAGAGCACACAGGCAGCGGCGTCGGGTCCGGCCGCACCGGCCCGGTCGGCCCCTGCCGTCCCCAAAACCGCTCCCGCACACCGGGGCGTCACCATGGCGGACGTGGCCAAGGCCGCCGGAGTGTCCCGAACCGCGGTTTCCTTCGTCCTGAGCAACCGCGAGAACGCCAGCATTTCGGAAGAGACCAAGCACCGCATCCTCGAAGCGGTCCAGACCCTCGGCTACCGGCCTAACGCGGGTGCACGTGCCCTCGCGTCGCAGCGCAGCGACTGGTATGGCATCGTCACAGAGATCGTCACGGCACCGTTCGCCGTCGACATCATCAAGGGCGCGCAGGACCAGGCCTGGCTGTCCCGCCGGTTCTTGCTCATCGCGCCCTCCGACCAGGCCGATGCAACAGGACCAAACCAGGGCATGGAAGACGCGGCCGTTGAAAAGCTACTGGAACAAAGAGTGGAAGGACTTCTCTACGCAGCCACGTACCACCGGGCCGTGCACGTTCCCAAAAGCGCCAACGAGGTGCCCACTGTCCTGATCAACTGCTTCGACGCGGACGGGAAGCTGCCCTCGGTCGTCCCTGACGAGCGGGCCGGAGGCCGCGTCGCCGTCGAGCGTTTGCTGCAAGCGGGCCACACCAGAATCGGTGTCATCAACCTGGATCCGGACATTCCCGCCGCCGTCGGCCGTTTGGAGGGGTGCCGCGAAGCACTGGCCGAAGCTGGGCTGGAACTGGATCCTGAACTCGTCGTCTCGGGACACGCAACGGCGGATGGCGGCTACGAGGCCGCCTGCGAAATTCTTGATAAATATCAGGCCGGGGCAGGCAGGCCAACTGCCCTGTTCTGCCTCAACGACCGGATGGCTATGGGCGCTTACGACGCTATCAAGGAGCGCGGGCTCGCCATCCCCCAAGACATCGCCGTGATCGGCTTCGACAACCAGGAACTCATTGCGGCCTACCTCAGGCCCAAGCTGACCACGGTTGCGTTGCCCTTCGAGGAGATGGGTGCGCTGGGTGTCCAGACACTCGCAAGCCTTACAGCCGGACAGCCGATCACTGCACATCAGCAAATGGTCGACTGTCCGCTGCTAGAACGCTATTCAGTCTGACGGCAAATCAACTACTGAACAGCAACCCCAACCACACCTTCACCTTCACCAGCGAAGACGAGGAAAGAGATACCCATCATGACACAAGCACGATTCCTGAGGTCTGCCCGCATCGCAGCGGCCGGACTGGCCATGGGCGCCATGGTGCTCACCGGGTGCTCCGCCAACGCGGGCAACACCGGTTCCGCGAAGGCTGATGCTTCGGCCCAGACCGCTCTGCTGACCATTCCCCGCGAGGACATGGGCACGTTTGTCCGGAACTTCAACCCGTTCGCCCCCACCGTGGCACCTATGACCCAGCAGGCCATCTACGAGTCCCTGCTCATCTACAACCCGGCCAACGGCGACACCACTCCGTGGCTGGCCAGCGAATGGAAAGCCGCAGAGGACGGCAAGTCCATCACCTTCACCCTCCGCGACGGCGTCAAGTGGTCCGACGGCCAGCCCCTGGTCCCTGCCGACGTGGTCACCACGTTCGCGCTGCAGAAGAAGATCAAGGGCGGCCACGACTACCTGGACACCGTTACGGCCGAGGGCACCAACCAGGTCAAGTTCAGCTTCAAAACCGCCTGGTCCCCGGCCTTGTTCGACCTCGGCCAGCTGAGCATCCTTCCGGACCACGTCTGGTCCAAAATTGCCGACCCCGAAAAGGATGCCAACGAAAAGCCCGTTGGCACGGGCCCCTACACCGAAGTGGACACCTTCCAGGCACAGTCCTTCGTGCTGAAGAAAAACCCCAACTACTGGCAGCCGGAGAAGCAGAAGATCGCCGGCATCAAGATGCTCGCCTTCGCCGGGAACGACGGCGCCAACCTCGCCGCCGCGAACGGCGACGTGGACTGGGCGCCGCAGTACATGCCCAACATCGAGAAGACCTTCATTTCCAAGGACCCGGACCACCGGAAGTACTGGTTCCCGCCCACTGGGTCCATGATCAACTGGCAGCTCAACACCACCAAGGCCCCGTTCAACGACACGGACGTCCGCAAGGCCCTCAGCATGGCAGTGGACCGGGACCAGGTGACCAAGATCGGCATGAGCGGCTACACCAAGCCGGCGGACTGCACCGGACTTTCCGGCAACTACGAAACGTGGAAGAACAAAGCCGTCCAGGACGACTGCGAGTGGACCAAGCTCAACGTCGACGAGGCCAACAAGCTCCTGGACAAGGCCGGTTACGCCAAGGGCGCGGACGGCAAGCGCACGCTGAAGGACGGCAAGCCCTTCGAGTTCAAGATCTCGGTGGGCGCGGCGTCCTCCGACTGGCTGTCCGTGGCCAACGTGATCGCACAGAACCTCGCCGAGGTGGGCGTCACGGCCAAGGTTGATTCCCCGGACTGGGCTGCCGTGGTGGCAGGCTACGAGACCGGTGACTTCGATTCCGGCATCGTGTGGAGCGCCAACGATCCCAGCCCGTACAAGTACTTCGCGGGCATCATGGGCACCAGCACGGTGAAGCCGGTAGGGGAGAAGGCCTTTGAGAACTACCACCGCTTCGGCGATCCCAAAGCCGACGCCCTGCTGACCGAGTTCGCCGCTGCCGCTGACGAGGACGCGCAGCACGAGATCGCGGACAAGCTCCAGGAGGAGTACAGCGCGGTTGCCCCGACCGTCCCGCTGTTTGCCGGCCCGGAATGGGGCGCCTACAACAACACCCGGTTCACCGGCTGGCCCACGGAAGAGAACCCTTACGCCACCCTGTCGGTCCGCGCCCCCACCACGGTGCTGGTCCTGACGTCGCTGGAACCGGCCAAGTAAGGCCCCGGCCCCTCCGAGGCCGTCCCAGACCGCACGCCCGGCGCTGTTTCCGGCGCCGGGTGTGCGCCCTTCCCCGTTACCTCCCCAAGTTCGCAAGCTCGCTTGGGGCCCTAGGTAACGGGCCCCCATCTCTGCAATTCCTGAATGGAGGGAAACCGTGCGCTTTATCCTGCGCCGCCTGGGTTTCTACCTGATCGCCTTCTGGGTGTCCATCACATTGAACTTCCTGCTCCCGCGCTTTATGCCGGGGGACCCCGTATCCCGCATGTTCGCCCGCACCCAGGACCGCATGCAGCCCGAACAGATCGAGGCGCTGCGCAAGCTGCTCGGCGTCGACGACCGGCCCATCTGGGAGCAATACGTCGACTACCTGCACAACATGGTCACCGGCCAGATGGGCGTCTCCATCTCCCGTTTCCCCACCCCGGTCACGGAAGTGATTGCCTCGCAGGTGGGGTGGACCCTCCTGCTGGGCGGAACCGCGCTGGTGATCGCCGCCGTCGTGGGCAACCTGCTGGGCATCCTGGCCGCGTGGCGGCGTGGCGGCGCCATTGACTCGGCGCTCCCTCCCATCCTGATCTTCATCGGCTCCTTCCCGTACTTCTGGCTCGCCATGGGCGCGCTGTACCTCTTCGGCGTCACGCTGGGCTGGTTTCCCATCCGGCACGCGTTCAGCGACACCATTGAGCCCAGCTTCAGCTGGGAGTTCATGTCCGACGTCGGGATGCACCTGGTGCTGCCGGCCCTCACCATCGTGCTGGTTTCGGTGGGTGGCTGGATGCTGGGCATGCGCAACACCATGATCGCCACCAACGCCGAGGACTACATCACCATGGCCGAAGCCAAGGGCCTGCGCCCCGGCCGGATCATGTTCCGCTACGCCGCCCGCAACGCCATGCTCCCGTCCGTGACCAGCTTCGGCATGAGCCTGGGCTTCGTGGTGGGCGGGGCGCTGCTGACCGAGGTGGTGTTCGCGTACCCGGGGGTGGGCTACCAGCTCCTCAACGCCGTGCAGGGGCTCGACTACCCGCTCATGCAGGGCCTCTTCCTGACCATCACCGCCGCCGTGCTGCTGGCCAACTTCCTGGTGGACATCCTCTACGTCCGCCTCGACCCGCGTGTCCGCGCCAACTAGGAAGGACGGACCATGACCACTTCGATCGCAACCACCGACTCCACCGTCCCGGGGGAGAGCCTCGCCGGCGGCACCGGCGGGAACACTGCAGGGATGCCCGACGGCGGCACCGGCCTCCCGCCCGGAGCCTCCGTCCGCAGGCCCAACCGCACGTTGCTGCACGGGCTCCTCACCAACAAGAAGGCCATGACCGGCGCGGCCATCCTGTTCATTTTCATCGCCCTGGCGCTGCTTGCTCCGGTGCTGTACCCGGACAATCCCTCCAAGATCACCGGCATGGCGTCCCAGGAGCCCGACGCCGAGTTCTGGCTGGGCACCACGGCCAAGGGCCAGGACGTCCTGGCCCTGACCATCCACGGTGCGCGCAGCTCACTGCTCGTGGGCCTGACCGTCGGCTTCGCGTCCACGTTCATCGGCATCCTGGTGGGCCTGGCCTCGGCCTACTTCGGCAAGTTCATCGACGAAGCCCTCTCCCTTACCACCAACATCTTCCTGCTCCTCCCGGGACTTCCGCTCCTGGTGATCCTGGCCGCGTTCCTTCCGCCGGGACTGGGCACGGTGATCCTGGTCCTGGTGGTGACCGGCTGGGCGGGCTCGGCCCGGGTGCTGCGCTCCCAGGCCCTGTCCATCCGTTCCAAGGACTTCGTAGCCGCTGCCGTGGTCACCGGCGAACGCCCCCTGCGGATCATGTTCCGCGAAATCCTGCCCAACATGGCCTCCATCGTGATGGGAACGCTCCTGGCCTGCATCATCTACGGCATCGGAGCCCAGGCCGGCCTTGAGTTCCTGGGCCTGGGGGACGTCAGTACGGTCTCCTGGGGCAACAACCTCTACTGGGCCGGCAACGAAGGCGCACTGCTCACGGGCAGCTGGTGGGTGTTTGTGCCATCCGGCCTGTGCATCGCGCTGGTGGCGTTCTCGCTGTCGCTGATCAATTACGCGGTGGACGAGGTTACCAACCCGCGCCTGCGGAAAATACAGCTGAGGAAAATACAGAAGCCCGGGGCAGCCAAGCCGGCCCGCAAGCCCGCACAATCCGGAAAGCGAGCATCGGCATGACCGTTTCCCAGACGTCCTTCGGTTCCCACGAACCGGTCCTGGAAATCAAGGACCTCACCGTGAAGTACCGCGGCGACACCCGCTCCACCACCGCCGTCGACCGCGTCTCCTTCAGCATCGGCACCGGCGAAATCTTCGGCCTGGCCGGGGAGTCCGGCTGCGGCAAATCCACCATCGCCAACGCCATCATGCGGCTGCTGCGCGACCCGGCGGAGATCGCCGCGGGCAGCATCCGCTTCGGCGGCAAAGACGTCCTGGCCATGGGCCCGGAAGAGCTGCGCCGCTTCCGCTGGCAGGACGTGGCCATGGTGTTCCAGTCCGCCATGAACTCGCTGAATCCGGTGATGACCATCGGGGACCAGATCATAGACATCTACACCACCCACGCGGGTTACACCCGGAAGGAGTCGCTCCGGCGGGCAGCCGAACTGCTGGAACTCGTGCGGATCGACCCCGCCCGGCTGAAGTCCTACCCGCACCAGCTCTCCGGCGGTATGCGGCAGCGCGCTGTCATTGCCATGGCCGTGGCCCTCAAGCCCTCCCTGCTGATCCTGGATGAACCCACCACCGCCCTGGACGTGGTGGTGCAGCAGGAGATCATGGCGCAGATCAAGGAGCTACAGCGCGAACTGGGGTTCTCCGTCCTGTTCATTACGCACGACATGTCCCTCATGGTGGAGCTCTCGCACCGGATGGCCGTCATGTACGGCGGCCGGATCGTGGAGACGGCCAAGGCCAAGGACATCCACGCCGCCCCGCTGCACCCCTACACCCAGGCCCTGATGGGCGCGTTCCCTCCGCTCACCGGACCCCGGGTTCCCCTGGCCGGCCTGGCCGACGGCGTCAAGTTCAGCAACATCGCCGATCTCCGGGAAGCCTCGCCCGGACACTTCGTTTCCCCCGTTCCCGCCCTCCAAGGAGCACAGCCATGAGCACCCCGGTATCAGCACGGCCGGCACCGGCACCTAAGAGCCAGGACCGGGGGCACGGCGACACTCCCGCCCTGGCGGTGAAAGGCCTGGTCAAGGATTTCCACAGCGGCGGGCTGTTCTCACGGGCCTCGGTGTGCGCCCTCGGCGGCGTGGACCTTGCCATCAGGAAAAGTGAGATCGTGGCGCTGGTGGGCGAGTCCGGATCCGGCAAGAGCACGCTGGCCCGCTGCATCGCACGGCTGGAGAAGCCCACCGCCGGCCAGATCCTGCTTAATGGCACGGACGTGCTAAAAAGGGACCGTTTCCAGGCCTCAAGGGAATACCGTTCGCAGCTGCAGATGGTGTTCCAGGACCCCTTCGGCTCACTCAACCCCGTCCACCGGATCGAGCACTTCCTCACCCGCTCGCTCACCCTGCACGGCAAGGCCGGGACCCCGGCGCAGCTGCGCACCCGCCTGGATGGGCTGATGACCACTGTGGGCCTCACTCCGGACATGCTCAACTCCTACCCGCATGAACTTTCCGGCGGGCAACGGCAGCGCGTGGCCATCGCCCGGGCGCTCGCGGTGGAACCAGAAGTGATCCTCGCGGACGAACCCACGTCGATGCTGGACGTTTCCGTGCGGATCGGCATCCTCAACCTGATGCGCCAGTTGCGGGACAAGCAGGGGATCTCCATGCTCTACATCACCCACGACCTCGCCTCCGCACGCTATCTGGCGGACCGGATCGCCGTGATGTTCGCCGGGGAGCTGGTTGAGGAAGGTGAATCGCTGGACCTGCTGGCCAACCCGGGCCACCCGTACACCCGGCTGCTGGTCTCGGCGGTGCCGGATCCCGCCCGGACCGGATCCTACGATCCCCGCGAACGGGCGGCACTGCGCGCAGCGGTGATGGAGTCGGCGTCGTGCGCGTTCGACGGCGACCCGGAGCAGCGCTGTTCCGCCACCGAACCCGTCCGGCACCGTGTGGGCGATCCCGCAAATGAGCACTGGGTGCGCTGCCACCTTTACCGGCCGCCGGCCACTGCGGCAAGCCACGCCCTGTCCGCCGAGCCCCTCGAAACACCGGAGACGCCGCCAACGGACGGATCCCGCACAGAAAACAAGGCTTCCTCATGACCGAAATGACCCATCCTTTGGCCACGGTGCCGCGGAACGAACTCGTGGCGCGGGCCGAGGCGGACCCGCTCCGCCCGCGCTTCCACTTTGTCTCGCCCGCCGGCTGGCTCAACGATCCCAACGGTGTGGCCCAGTGGAGCGGGACTTACCACCTCTTCTACCAGTACAACCCGGAGGGAGCCTTCCACCACCGCATCCTGTGGGGGCACGCCACCAGCCCGGACCTGGTCCACTGGACCGACGAGCCCGTGGCACTGGAGCCTTCCGGCGGTCCGGATGCCGACGGCTGCTGGTCCGGTGTGCTGGTGAACGACGGCGGGACGCCCACCCTGGTGTACTCCGGACGGCAGGGCGGCAGCGAACTGCCCTGCGTGGCGGTCGGCTCGCCGGACCTCGTGAACTGGACCAAAGCCCCGGAAAACCCGGTGATCCCGGCGCCGCCGGCCGGCGTGGACATCACCGCCTACCGCGACCACTGCGTCTGGCGGGAAGGCACGCGCTGGCGCCAGCTCGTGGGATCCGGCATCCGCGGGCGCGGCGGCACGGCGTTCCTCTACGAATCCGCGGATCTCCGGCGCTGGGACTACATCGGCCCGCTGGTCATCGGCGACGCGTCCTCCGGAGACCCGGCAGCCACTAACTGGCAGGGCACCATGTGGGAGTGCGTGGACCTGTTCCGCGCAGGCGACGGGATTCTGGGGGATAGGGCATTGGAATCCCAGACGCCGGGCACGGACGTGCTCGTCTTTTCGGCCTGGCACGACGGCGATACCCGCCACCCGCTGTACTGGACCGGCAGTTATGCCGGGGATTCCTACACGCCGCGCGAACTCCACCGGCTGGACTACGGCGGCCGCTACTTCTACGCCCCGCAGTCCTTCGCGGACGAGTCCGGCCGCCGGGTCATGTTCGGCTGGCTGCAGGAGGGCAGAACGGATGGCGCCATGGTCGAAGCCGGCTGGTCCGGCGTGATGAGCCTGCCGCGGGTGGCCTCCCTGGATGCTCACGGCAGGCTGGCCTTCGCTCCCGTGCCGGAGGTGGAGCTGCTGCGGCGCGACCACGTCCGGACCGGGCCCCGAACGGTGGGCACCGGCGAGGTCCTGGCCGGGGTGTCCGGGAACCAGCTGGACCTGGAGCTTGACCTGGAACTGGAGCCCGGGAGCGTCTTCCGGCTGGGCGTGCTTGGCTCCGGCCCAGGAGGCCCTGACGGTGTGCCGGCCGGGGCGGAAGAAACAGTCATCGAGGTCGGCTACACCGTGGGCAGCGGCGGCTCCGAGCAGTCCTATGTGCTCCTGGACCGCGTGAACAGCAGCCTGGACCGGACCGTGGACGCGGAGGAAAAGTCCGGCCCGGTGCAGCTGCCCGGCGGAAAACTGCACCTCCGCGTGCTGGTGGACCGCTCGGCGCTGGAGATCTTCGCCAACGGCAAACCGCTCACGGCCCGGGCCTATCCGACGCTCGGCGGGGAAAACGTAAGGCTGTCCGCCGCCGGTACAGTCCGGCTGCTGCAGCTGGACGCCTGGCGGATGGAGGGAGTCTTCGGCGCCCCGCGCCCGCTGTTCCCGTAGGAGCCCCACACCGTCGATTGCTCCGTAACCGCCCTTTTGGAGCAGCGAGGTCCGTATCGGAGAGAATTCCAAGATCAAAGGTGATCTGAATGTCAAAGAGGTTAGTTGCAGGTATTACCGCGGCCGCGCTAGGCCTGGGCGCGCTGGGAGCCGGCTCGCTGCTGGCCCCGGCCATGCTGGCCGCGCCCGCCCAAGCCGCTCCAGGCGGCCCTTTCCCCGCCGGGCCGATCACGCTGGGCAGCAGCAACAGTCCCATGCCGGACGTGGTGGGCATCAGCGGAAACTGGACCAGGCAGTCCGACGGCGGCCAGTCCGCCGTGGCCTCCCCGGACCAAAACGCGGCCGCCATCAGCGAACAGCGCATCAGCTCCACCGCCCGGTACACGGCCGGAGTCACAGTCGATCCCGGCAGCCCGTACGCCGTAGGCGCCCTAGTTTTCCGCAGTGCTGCCGATGCCAGCAGCGGCTATGCGGCCACCATCGATCCCAACCTGGACAGGGTGCGGCTGTTCGATCTGGCCACTGGACAGGATGTGGCACCTGCCGCCACGGTCCCGCTGGACACGGGGCGGAGCTACTCCGTGGACGTCCACGTGGACGGGCCCCGGATCTATGTGGCGGTGGACGGAGTGCCGCGGATCGACGCCACCGACCAGCGGTACCAGGACGGCCATGTGGGCCTCCACGCCTACAACGGCTCGGTGAACTTCAGCGAGCCCCGGGTGCGCACCATCGACGCCAACGTCAGCGGCTGGCAGGCGGCGGACGGTGCCGGCTGGACCGCCTCGGCCACCGGCCTTCGGGGGACCGCTCCGGGCGGCACCAACATCAGGGCTGTCGCCACCGACCAGGCGCCGCAGGTCACGGATTTCACCGCTGATGTCCAGGTGACGTCGCCTTACGCCGTCGGCGCGGTCCTCTTCCGCACCAACACTGCCGGAACCACCGGGTACGGGGCCGAAGCGGACGCCAACGCCGGCAGGCTGCGGCTGTACCGTATCGAGGACAACGCCACCCTGGGCACCTTCGCGACCGCCATCACCGTCAACGCGGTATACCGGCTGCGCGTCACGGCCGACGGCGGGCAGCTCGCCGTGCACTGGCAGACGGACCTGCTGGACCCCAACGGCTACGCCCCGGCCATCACTGCAACAGACACAGCGCACGGCTCCGGGCACATTGGCCTCCTCGCCTTCAACGGCAGCACCGTGTTCCAGGGCATGACCCTCAAAGGCCTGGACACTTCCCTGCAGGGCTGGCGCACCGCCTCGGGAAGCTGGGAACCGGACGTCCGCGGCCTGCGCGGGGCAACCGACGGCCTGGCCGCCGGCGCGGATGCGGCACGCTTCGTCCCGGCGGTGGCGTCCGACGTCGTCGCGTCCCTTGACCTGGACGTCGCCGCCCCGGCAACGGCCGCCGTCGTGGTCCGGAGCGCGCCCGACGGCACCGGCGGCATCGAACTCAGTGTGGACCCCGGAGCAGGAACGGTGCAGCTGAAGGACCGCACCACCGGGACCGTCCTTGCCGGCGGGCCCGTACCGCCGGACAGCTTTGCCGCCGGCCAGCTCAACCGCATCCAACTCACCGTCCGCGGCGGGCAGGCAACCGCGCTGATCAACGGCGTCCAGTCCGTTGCCGGGCCGGCCGGGCCGGCGACAGGCAGCGGCTTCGGTCTGCGCGTCAGCGGCGGCGGCGCCTACTTCCAGAACGTCCGGGCAGACGACGTCGCCAGCTACATGAACGGCCTCTACCAGCCCGCCTACCACTACAGCCAGAATTCCGGGAACAGTTCGGACCCCAACGGCCTGGTGTACTTCGATGGCGAATACCACCTGTTCCACCAGGACCGCGGCCGCTGGGCGCACGCCGTCAGCACCGACCTGCTGCACTGGAAGCAGCTGCCCATAGCCCTGCCGCACCTGGCTGCGGGGGAGTCTTGGTCCGGCTCCGCGGTGGTGGATGCCAATGATTCCAGCGGACTGTTCGACGGCGGGCAGGGGCTCGTTGCGTTCTACACGAGCTTCAACCACGATGCCGCCAACGGCAACCAGTCCGTGCGCGCCGCGTACAGCAAGGACCACGGCCGCACCTGGTCCATCGTGCAGGCCCAGCCAGTGGTGGAAAACCCCGGCGGTCCTGCCGGCAGCTGGGACTTCCGCGACCCCAAAGTCACCTGGGACGCCGCCACCGGCACATGGATCATGGTGGTGGCCGGCGGGGACCACCTGCGCTTCCACACGTCCACCGACCTGGTCCACTGGACCTTCACCAGCGCCTTCGGCTACGGCGACTGGGTCCGCGGCGGGGTCTGGGAATGCCCGGACTTCTTCGAGCTGCCGGTGGAAGGGCAGCCCGGCGCCAGACGATGGGTGCTCTGGTGGAGCACCGGTGCCGTCAGGCCCACCAACGGCTCCGCGGCGCAATATGTCACCGGAACATGGAACGGAACGTCCTTCACCCCGGACACCGGCCCGGACGAGGTGCTCCAGGCCGACTCCGGCCGCGACTACTACGCTGCCATGAGTTTCTTCGGTGCCCCGGACGGGCGGCGGATCATGCTGGGCTGGATGAGCAACTGGGACTATGCCTTCAGCCCGCCCACCGGCCGCTGGAACGGGCAGCTGAGTGTCCCCCGGCAGCTGAGCCTGAAAGACATTCCGGGCGTCGGGCCCCGGCTGACGCAGGAACCCATAACCGAACTGGCAGGGCTGCGCACGTCCACGTGGCAGGCGTCCGACGTCACGGTCACGCCGACGTCGGCCAACCCGCTGTCCGCTGCTTCCGGCCGGTCGTTCGAGCTGGAGGCCGAGGTGGCCATCCCGTCCTCCGGCGGGGCTTCGGGCTTCACCTTCGGGCTCCGCAAAGGCACTGCGGGCGGCGCTGCCGGAGGGGAAGCCCAGGAGACACTGCTCCGCTACGCCGCCGGCACGGGGACAGCCTCGGCGACCGGCACCGGCACCGGCACCGGCACCATGACGGTGGACCGCGGGCAATCCGGCCGGGCAGACTTCACCCGCTATTTCGCGGGTGCCGCGGCGGACAATGCCAGCACGGCATGGAGTTCCGAAACAGTGGCGCTGGCCGGAGGGGGGAGCGAGCGGCGGGTGAAGCTGCGGGCCCTGGTGGACTCCTCCTCGGTGGAGCTCTTCGGCGGGGACGGCACGGCAGCCATCACCTCCCTGGTCTTCCCGGATCCGTCCTCCACCGGGCTGTCTTTCAGCACCACCGGCGGGTCCGCGCGGCTGGTGTCCGCCAAAGTACACCAGCTGGCGGACACCTCCCGCCTCACTGCGGCGGCGCCGTCGGCCGTCCTTGGCCCGGTGAGCGGCACGGCCCGGCACAACCTGGATTCCTACTCCGTGGTTCCCGGCGGCCGCTGGGAAAGCACGGGAGCAGGGCTGGCCGGCACGTTCGACAAGGACTCCACCGCCCTGAGCGCCGCCACGTACTCGGATGTCCGGGTGGCCGCGACAGTCCGTTTCGGCAGCGGACCCTACGCGGGGGCCATGCTCAACAGCGACAGGGTGCCGGAACGGGGTTACGGCGGCGCGGGGTCGGTGCTGCTGCGGGCCTCGGCCGACGGTGCCACAGCGTACTACGTCAACCTCGACCCGAACCTGCGGCTGGCGCGCATCTTCAAGCTGCAGGACGGCGTCTTCGATTCCGCCGCCAGCGTCCTGGCCAGTGTCCCTGTGCTGCTCAGCCACGGCGTCAGTTACAGCGTGGAAGCCGCCGCGGCGGGGGAGCGGCTGACGGTGAAGCTCGACGGCGTGGAAATCCTCGCCGTCGATGATGCCTCCCTGTCCGCCGGCAAGGTGGGACTGAACGTGTTCGACGGCCGGGCAGCCTATCAGGACGTGCTGGTGACAGGCTCGAGATGAGCCTGGTCCGGTCCGTCGCAGAAGGTGAACTCCGGGTGACGGCAGCGTGACATTTCACACTAAGTCTGATTTATGATGCAACATTTGACTCGGAAAATTAGCTGTGGCACGCGCGCGCAATGGGGAATGTAAGCGCTTGCACAATTAGAGCGAAACTCGGTTTTCGCAGCCTTGAAACACGGTTTGATAAGCATGCTTCAACGTGCCAGCGTAGAGACCGGCGCAGGAAAGGAGTCCTTTCCGAATCGCCTCCCGGGGCCCTACCCAAGCCCCGTCCCCCTCGACACAAAGGCGTCCTCGATGACGCCTGCCGTGTCATCGGGACAACCGGAGTTTCGGGGTATGAGGGCACACGCCCGTCTTCCACGAATGGTCTCAACTCCGCGAGAAGAGCAAAAATGCACAAGCACCCCAATACACACCGGATGCTGCGGTGGCGCCCCGCCGCCGCAGCACTGGCGGCGGCCGTGGCGGCTTCCGCCTTCCTTGCCGTTCCGTCGGCCCAGGCCAACGAACCTTCGGACCCGCCCGCCACCCAGCAGATGCCGGCACCCACCCCCGGCTTCCCGCTGCCCACCGACCACAGCCAGAAGGCCTACGATCCGGCGGCGGACTTCACCTCAAAGTGGACCCGCGCCGATGCCAAGCAGATCATGGCCCAGAGCGACTCCACCGTGGCTCCCGGCCAGAACTCCATGAGCCCGGATGTCACCATGCCGGAAATCCCTGAGGATTTCCCCGCGATGAACGACGACGTCTGGGTCTGGGACACGTGGTCCCTGACCGACGAAAACGCCAACCAGATCAGCTACAAGGGCTGGGACGTCATCTTCTCCCTCGTCGCTGACCGCCACGCCGGCTACGGCTTCGACCAGCGCCACTGGAACGCCCGGATCGGCTACTTCTTCCGCAAGACCAACGCCGACCCGGCCAAGGACAAGTGGAACTACGGCGGACACGTCTTCGCTGACGGCGCTTCCATCGGCAACACCGAATGGTCCGGCTCCACCCGCCTGATGCAGGGCAACCAGGTCAATGTGTTCTACACGGCCACCACGTTCTACGACGTTGCCGAACGCAATGCAGGCGGCGGCGGCATCGCACCGGACGCGGCCATCGCCAAGGCGCTGGGCAAGATCCACGCCGACCAGAACGGTGTCACGTTCGACGGCTTCAAGCACACCAAGCTGCTGGAGCCGGACGGCAAGATGTACCAGAACAAGGCCCAGAACCCGGGCTTCGCCTTCCGCGACCCGTACACGTTCGCCGACCCTGCACACCCGGGCAAGACCTTCATGGTCTTCGAAGGCAACACCGGCGGCACCCGCGGCGAATACGAGTGCAAGCCCGAGGACCTTGGCTACAAGGCCGGCGACCCCAACGCTGAGAACCTCAACGAGGTCAACAGCAGCGGCGCCTACTACCAGACCGCCAACGTGGGGCTGGCAGTGGCGGACAACAAGGATCTGACCAAGTGGTCCTTCCTGCCGCCGATCCTTTCGGCCAACTGCGTCAACGACCAGACCGAGCGTCCCCAGATCTTCATCCAGAATGAAGGCGGCAAGAACAAGTACTACCTGTTCACCATCAGCCACCAGTTCACCTACGCGGCCGGCATGCGCGGCCCCGACGGCGTCTATGGCTTCGTGGGCGACGGTGTCCGTTCGGACTACCAGCCGATGAACAACAGCGGCCTGGCCCTGGGCTCGCCGACGGACCTGAACCTTCCGTCCGAGTCCCCGGAGGCACCCACCCCGAACCAGAACGGCCGCCAGTTCCAGGCCTACTCGCACTACGTGCAGCCGGGCGGCCTGGTGCAGTCCTTCATTGACAACGTGAACGGCGTCCGCGGCGGCTCACTCTCGCCCACCGTGAAGATCAACTTCCGTGACGGCGTATCCCAGGTGGACCGCACCTTCGGCAAGAACGGCCTCGGCCCGTTCGGCTACCTGCCCACCAACCTCAATGTTGGCGGCGAGGGCCTCTACAAGTAACCCGCAGCGGGGAACTCAACACCCGCCTAAACAGCAGGGACGTCCGGATCTCATCCGGGCGTCCCTGCGGCTTTTTATACCTATATATACGGACATATATACGGACATATATACGGACATATATACGGACTAAATGCGGACGCGCGGCCGCCTTTACCGGGGGCCGCCGCGCCGGCCGCTTGGGATCCCGGGAGCCATTCCGGCTAGACTCGCACGCCGGGGACAGAACGCCATTGCCGCTCGAGGCCTCCACGGAACGGGCGGCGCAATCTCGACCAGAAAAGTGACCTTTGAAAAACATTGCACGCCCTCTGACCGCAGCAGCCCTCTTCGCCGCACTGGCACTCACCGCATGCTCCGCGCCGGAAGCCGGCGGCGCGCCGTCGTCGTCCGCCCCCGGTCCTGCCACGGCAACCGCGACGCCGAGCCCCAGCAAGAGCTCCGGGCCCTTTGGGGACTTTCCCTCCGCGGCGGAGGCATGCACCACCATCTCCCAGCAGGCCACCGGCGCGTCACTGTTTCCGCTCTCGGCGGCCCAGGGCAAAACGGCGGAACTGGAACAGCTCAAGGCGGAGCTCAGCGAAACCGCTGAACGCGTTCCGGACGGGCTCAAGGCCGATTTCGCCAACCTCAATGCGGTGGCTGTCGCCGGGCTGAGCGACCAGACCGTGTACTCCAGCGGAAAGTTCGACGCCGCGATGGCCCCGGTTACCGCCTGGCTCGCCGCCAACTGCAAATAGCAGGCTTCGGCTTGGCGATTTTCACCCGCGTCCGGCCGCTTGTCGCGGCCAAGGGATAGTGTGGTGTTCAAGAGAAGGGGAGTGCCTGATGGAATACCAGAACCCACATCCCGCGCCGGGAGCCCACGCTGATCCAGTCGTTGCCCTGCCGGCCGGCACCGGACGCACCGTCATTTCCGAAACGGCAGTAGCCAAGGTCGCAGGCATCGCAGCCCGGGCCGTTCCGGGGGTCTATTCCCTGGGCACCGGCCCGTCCCGCGCTTTAGGGGCCATCCGGGACGCTGTCGGCAGCTCCGACCACGCCGCCGGCGTCCACGCTGAGGTCGGCGAGACGCAGGTGGCAGTGGACATCAACCTCGTGGCCGTCTACGGGACGCCGCTGCATTCCCTGGCGGATCAGGTGCGGGCCGCCGTCTATGCCGCAGTGGAGGAGCTCGTTGGCCTGCAGGTCATCGAGGTCAATGTGGAGATCAATGACGTCTACGTAGCGGCGCCGGCAAAGCCAGGCCTGCCCGTGGAAGCCCGGACTGAGAGGGAGGCCATCCAGTGAACCTGACCGTGGTGGGAATAGCAGTGGGGGCCTTCGTGGCCTTTATGTCTTTCCAGTTCGGCATCTGGGGCTTCCTCGTCTCGCTGCTGTTCATGGGGATCGGTGCCCTCCTTGGCCGCGCCGCGGAAGGGAAACTTGACCTGCGCAGCGTGTTCGATGCCATCACGGGCCGGCGCTCATCCTCATGAGCAGCACGGCCGGAACCGTGGCCGGTGGCTCCGTGATGGCCGGGCACAACCGCATCAGTACGCAGGCGCTCACCAGCCTTGCGCGGGCAGCCGCCGCTGAAGCGCTGGGCGTCCCGGCGCACGACGTCCGGGCTGACTGGTCCGACGACGACGGCCTGCTGGCACTGTCACTCGTCCTGCCTATCAGGATCCCGCCGCTGACCACTGTCCTGCGCGACCCCGGCCGCGTCGCCGCCTTCGGCGGCTCCATCCGGGAGCGTGCCATCGCGGCCAGGCCCGTGATCCTGCACCGCGTGGCGGAACTCAGCGGGGCGCAGCTGAGCCGCGTGGACATCCGGATCAGCGGCGCCGCCATCAGCGAAGGGGGAAGGGTCCAGTGAACAACGCCACCGACGTCCGCTCAAAGGGCAGCCACGCAGCGGGAAATGGCGCCTCCGGCACGAGTACCGGCGTCTCCGCCGCTGGAGAACCGGATCCCCGGGGCGCCGGTATGCGCCGGATCCTGGACCGCGAAACGCGTTCCTCGCGTGCCGCAGTGTCCGGGGTTGCCGCGGTTCTGGTGATCGTCCTGTGCGGGTACGGCCTCCTCGAAGCCGCAGTGCGCGCAGTCGGGCAGCCGCCGTGGCTCATCGATCCGCAGACCGCCGCGGAACGAATCATTGCGCTTCCCCAGGGCATGCCCCCGCTGCTGCTCGGCGCCATCGGGGCCGTGACCGCCATGGCGGGGCTGTTTTTCCTGCTCAACGCCGTCCTGCCCGGCCGCCGTGCGCGGCATTTGCTCCCGGACCCACGGGCCGGAGTGGTGGTGGACGATGAAGTCATCGCCTCCGCGCTCGCCCGCCGTGCCCGGCTGGCCGCGAACGTCACGCAGGAACAGGTGATGGTGGTGGTGGCGCAGCGCCAGGTGACTGTCAACGTGCGGCCCACCTCCGGGGTGCCTGTCAGCGAGAACGCTGTGCTGGCCGCCGTGCTGGCGGAGCTGCGGGAAATGGCTCTTGAACCGATGCCGGAAGTGCGGGTCAACGTGGCCGCTTCAGGGGTGATCGGGGCATGAACAACACCCCCCGTACGCTGAACCGGATCCTCATCGGAATCCTGGGTGTGAAGCTGCTGGTCATCGGGCTGCTGCTGGTCCTGCTGGCCACCGTTCCGGCGGTGGCTTCGTGGTGGCAGCAGTGGTCCGCCGGTGTGTGGAGCGGCATGAGCCAGCTCCTCCAGCGGACAGGCATCCCCGGCCGCGAGGAAAGCTGGCTGTGGGCCGTGATCGCGCTGGTGCTGGCAGCGGTGATTGCCTTGATGGTCGCCTGGGTGGCCCAGCAGGGCAAAGGCCGCGCCAACCTGATCGTTGCCGAGGACGACGCCGCGGGTTTCCCCGGCAACGTGCGGATCGGCGGCGGCGTCGCCGAACAGGCCCTGCGCGCGGCATTGGCCGGGCGGCAGGACCTGGCCGGCGCTACTGTGGCCACCTACGAGATCCGTGGCGAGCCCGCGCTGAAGATTCGTCTGCAGCCCCGCCAGGGCGTGGCCCCGCACCTCCTCGCGGCTGATGTCTCAGCCCTCGTGGAGGCGCTGGACGCCGTTGTGGGCAAGCGCATCCCTGTGCTTATCCACATCGGCTCCGGCGCCCGTTCCCGCTTCGGCAGGGCGGAACGCGTCCGCTAGACCGCCACGAGGTATACGGCGGAGTCCGGCGCAAGTTTCCGGGCGCCGTCCGGGCGGGTACCCGATCCGGCCGTACCTGTTTCGGCCGGGCCTGTTTCGGCCGTCCCTGAT
This sequence comes from Arthrobacter sp. PvP103, assembly GCF_017833075.1. Classification (NCBI taxonomy): domain Bacteria; kingdom Bacillati; phylum Actinomycetota; class Actinomycetes; order Micrococcales; family Micrococcaceae; genus Arthrobacter; species Arthrobacter sp. PvP103. The sequence goes on from NZ_JAFIBQ010000001.1 coordinate 2,874,408, forward strand.
TCGGCCGGGCCGCCCGTCACCGCTTCATCCGCGCTGGCCAGCGCAACCCGATAGCCTTCCGGCAGGGTGGCGGCGGCAAGGCCCATGTTGGCAATCACCAGGACATCCCCGTTGTGGAAGGCGAGCACTCCGTCCGCGGGTGCGTGCACGTCGGCCCAGCGGAAGCTCCCGGCGCCCAGCCGGTGTTCCTTGCGCAGCGCCAGCGCTGCACGGTACAGCTCCAACGTGGAACCGTCGACGCCGTCCTGCCGGTCGGCGGCCAGCTCGCCGAAGGACTCCGGCTGGGGGAGCCAGGGAGCGGCAGGTGCCTCGCCCGGGAACGCTGAGGCGAAGCCGTAGCCCGGCTCGGCGGCTTTCCAGGGCAGCGGTACACGGCAGCCGTCGCGACCCCGCTCGATGCCGTTCGTCCGGAAGAAGGTAGGGTCCTGGCGCGCTTCGGCGGGAACGGTGGTGTGCTCCGGGAGGCCCAGTTCCTCGCCCTGGTACAGGTACGCCGAACCGGGGAGGGCAAGTGAAACCATGCTGGCTGCCCGGGCACGGGCGAGGCCAAGCGCGGCATCCGGCTGTTCATCCTCCGCAGCAATTCCCTTCGGGAACGTGGTGGGGTCCTTCAGCCCAAAGCGGGTGGAGTGCCGGACCGTGTCGTGGTTGCTGAGGACCCACGTGGTGGTGGCACCTACCGTGGCGGCCGCCCGCAGGGAATCCTCAATGGCCACCGCCGTCCGACCGGCATCCCAGCCGGCCAGCAGGAAGTCGAAGTTGAACGCCTGCTGCATTTCATCGGGCCGGACATACCGGGCCAACCGCTCGGCCGGCTCCACCCAGGCCTCGGCCACCATCATGCGGTCGCCGTCATACTCGGCCAGTACCCGGTGCCAGTCGCGGTAGATCTCGTGCACGCCGTCCTGGTCGAAGAACGGCGAGGGCGGGTAGAGCGGCGAGACGGCCTGGTGCTCGTCGTCGTCGGCTGCTGTCGCCGCGGCAGCGTCAGTGGCGGCTGCCGGGTGGGCGCGGTGCGGTTCTTCGGCTTCGGTATGGCCGCCATGGGCATCGCCAGGCAGCTCGGTTGCTCCTTCCACCATGGCTGCGGAGCCTTCCCAGTCCGGAAGCCCCGCTTCCTTGACCATCCCGTGCGCCACATCCACGCGGAAGCCGTCCACGCCGCGGTCCAGCCAGAACCGCAGCACCGAGCGCATTTCCTCCTTGACCTCGGCGTTATCCCAGTTCAGGTCAGGCTGCTTGGTGTCAAAGAGGTGCAGGTACCATTCGCCGGGCGCGCCGTCTGCCTCTGTGACGCGGGTCCAGGCCGGGCCGCCAAAGATGGACTTCCAGTTGTTCGGGGCCAGGTCACCGCTCCCCGAACCGGGGACGGAGTCCTTGCCTGGCCGGAACATGTAACGGTCCCGTTCGCGTGAGCCGGGCGGTGCCGCGAGGGCCTCCCGGAACCAGGCGTGTTCGTCCGAGGTGTGGTTGGGCACCAGGTCAACGATGACCTTCAGCCCCAGGCCGTGAGCCTTCTGCAACATTTCGTCGAAGTCCGCCAGGGTACCGAAGAGCGGGTCCACTTCGCGGTAGTCGGCTACGTCGTAACCGGCGTCGGCCTGGGGTGACTTGTAGAAGGGGGACAGCCAGACGGCATCCACGCCCAGCCTGTGCAGGTGGTCCAAATGAGCCGTCACTCCGCGAAGATCCCCCATCCCGTCGCCATTGGCATCGGCGAAGGACCGCGGGTAAACCTGGTACACGACGGCGCTGGCCCACCACGCCGGAATCGAGGAGCCGTCAGTCGGGACTGGGCTGTGTGCCACAGATATCCTTTCCATAAACTTCGGTGTAAACGCTTGCATTTCTCACCGCAACGTTACTAGTGTGATGGGCACCACTTCAACCGCACCGCCGATTTTGCTCGACACTCAGCGAGGAGTCTCTCCATATGAAATCCCCTAACTTCCTTTTGCCGGCAGCTACTGCCGGCGTTTTGGCGTTAACACTTTCCGCCTGTGGTGGCGGAGGCGGCACTACGGGCGGGGGTGGCGGCGGCGACGCTGAACAAGGCCTCGACGGCCGTGGCCCCATCACCTACGTCCAGGGCAAGGACAACAGCAACGTCGTCCGTCCCCTCATTGAAAAATGGAACGCCGCACACCCGAACGAGAAGGTCACGTTCAAGGAACAGACTGACTCCGCCGACCAGCAGCACGACGACCTGGTCCAGAATTACCAGGCAAAGAACCCCAACTATGACGTTGCCAGCGTCGATGTTGTCTGGACGGCTGAGTTTGCCGCCAAGGGCTGGCTCCAGCCGCTGAAGGACAAGATGGCGGTTGACACCAAGGGCATGCTGGAACCCACCATTGAGGCCGGCTCGTACAAGGGCACCCTCTACGCAGCACCGGTGTCTTCCGATGGCGGCATCCTCTACTACCGCAAGGACCTCGTCCCCACTCCGCCCAAGACCTGGGACGAGATGATGCAGATGTGCTCCATCGCCAAGGCCAACAACATCGGCTGCTACGCGGGCCAGTTCAAGAAGTACGAAGGCCTCACCGTGAACGCTTCCGAGGCGATCAACTCCTTCGGCGGTTCCGTGCTGGACAAGGACGGCAAGCCGAGCCTGAACACTCCGGAAGCCAAGGTCGGCCTCGAGAACCTGGCGAAGGCTTACGCGGACGGCAACATCCCGAAGGAAGCCATCACCTACCAGGAAGAGGAAGGACGCCAGGCGTTCCAGGACGGGAAACTCCTCTTCCACCGCAACTGGCCGTACGTGTACAACCTGGCCACCACTGAAGCATCATCCAAGGTCAAGGATGTCCTGGGCATGACCGCCCTCCCCGGTAAGGACGGCCCCGGCGCCTCCTCGCTGGGCGGTCACAGCGCGGCCGTGAGCGTGTACTCCAAGAACAAGGCCACTGCCCTGGACTTCGTGAAGTTCCTGACGGACGCAGAGCAGCAGAAGTTCTTCGCCACCAAGGGTTCGCTGGCCCCCGTGCTCGGTGACCTCTACGAGGACAAAGAGCTCGTGGCCAAGCTGCCTTACCTGCCGGTCCTGAAGACGTCCATCGAAAACGCGGTACCGCGCCCTGTGACGCCGTTCTACCCTGCAGTGACCAAAGCCATCCAGGAAAACGCCTACCCTGCCATCAAGGGGGAGAAGTCCGTGGAATCCGCTCTGTCGGACATGCAAAAGTCCATCGAATCAGCTAGCGCGGGACAGTAGCCCCTCATGGCTACCGAATTGGGCCCGACGCCGGTAAAAAAGCCGGCGTCGGGCAGTCCCGAGATCCACCACGCACCCAAGGGGGTGGGGGAGGACAACCGGATCGCCAGCCAGGGCAGGTGGGCATCGTGGCTGTTGGCCCCCACGATCATCGCGCTGGCGGTTGTGATCGTTTACCCGATCATCAGCGCACTCGTTATGTCCTTCCAAAAGGACGCCGGCCTGGATCCCGTCACCGGGCTTTTCACGGCGGGCGGCCCGGCAGGCGTCCAGAACTACGTGAACTGGCTTGCCCAGCAGTGCTCCGCTCCCGGCGGCGGCACCGTGGCCTGCCCTCCCGGTACACTGGGCGCCCAGTTCTGGTCCGCGACGGCCACCACGTTCTTCTTCACCGTGGTGACCGTGACCCTGGAAACCGTCCTCGGTTTCTGGATGGCCCTCATCATGGCCAGGACCTTCCGGGGACGCAGCCTGGTCCGCGCAGCAGTCCTGGTCCCGTGGGCCATTCCCACCGCCGTGACTGCCAAGCTGTGGCTGTTCATCTTCGCTTTTGAGGGCATCGCGAACAAGCTGTTCAATACCACCATCCTGTGGACCGGCAGCGAGTGGCCGGCCAAGTGGGCAGTTATCATCGCCGACGTTTGGAAGACCACGCCGTTCATGGCCCTCCTCATCCTCGCCGGCCTCCAGATGATCCCCGCAGAGGTCTATGAGGCCGCCAAGGTTGACGGTGCCAGCACCTGGCAGCGGTTCCGCCTAATCACCCTGCCGCTGGTCAAGCCGGCGCTGATGGTGGCAGTCCTGTTCCGTACCCTGGACGCACTTCGCATGTTCGACCTGCCATACATCCTGACGGGCGGGGCCAACAACACCACCACGCTGTCCATCCTGGTGATCAACCAGATCAGGCAAGGCTTCAACGCGGCGGCAGCATTGTCCACCATTACGTTCATCATCATCTTCATCGTCGCGTTCATCTTTGTACGCTTCCTGGGTGCGAACGTCGTGGAACAAAGCGGAACCACCGGTAAGGGGAAGAAATGAGCGCCGGAACAGCCGCGACTGCCCTGCGGGCAAAGCAGGACAAGGGCAGGAAGACAGCGCAGAACCGGGAAAAGGTTGCACAGGGGCGCACATACATCAGCGCCGCGGTGATCCTCATCTGGTGCCTGGCGCCGGCATATTGGATGGTGGTGACGGCGTTCCGCGATGTGGACTTCACCTACGACACCTCGATACTGCCGACGCACATTACGCTGGACAACTTCAACACCGCCTTCGACACCTCCTTTGGCAACAGGTTCGGGGATGCACTGCGCAACAGCGTGTTCATCGGCGTCGTCGTCACGGTGGTGTCGTTGCTGATCGGTGTCTTCGCGGCCTACGCCCTGGCACGGCTGAACTTCCGCTTCAAGTACCTGGTGCTGGGCTTCATCCTGGGCGCATCCATGTTCCCGGGCGTCGCCCTCATCACCCCGCTGTTCCAGCTCTTTACCAACATCGGCTGGATGGGCACGTACCAGGCGCTGATCATCCCGAACATCTCCTTCGTGCTCCCTCTGACCGTGTATACGATGACCTCCTTCTTCCGTGAAATGCCGTGGGAGCTTGAGGAATCGGCGCGGGTGGACGGCTGCACCCAGGGGCAGGCATTCCGAAAGGTAATCCTGCCGCTGGCGGCACCGGCCATCTTCACCACGGCCATCCTGGCGTTCATCTCCTCCTGGAATGAATTCCTGATTGCAAGCCAGCTGTCCAGCGACGCGACGCAGCCGGTAACGGTTGCCATCGCAAGCTTCGCTGGCGCACAACCGAACCAGATTCCGTACACGGCCATCATGGCCGCCGGAACCATCGTCACCATTCCTTTGGTGATCCTGGTCCTGGTCTTCCAGCGCAAGATTGTTGCCGGCCTTACCGCCGGTGCCGTCAAGTGACAGGTTCGGCTGTGGACGGGAAACAGAACCACGGACGGGTCCGCAGTGAACATCGGCGGGCCCGGTCCGGGGAGGACTTCGACATCATCATCGGATTCCTCGGGTTCTGGGCTGTTGTGCTGGTGGTGGTCACCGTCTGGATGGAGGTGACCGCCCAGCCTGCGGTCGGATGGGCGCTGGGACTGCTGGGCGTGCTTCTTGCCCTCTACGGCATGGTGCGGCTCCGCCGGCGCCTGCCCGCAAGGACCGCGACGCGTAAGAAATAGGAGCTGATCCAGAGCTCAAGGCTGGGCGGATTAGACTGGCTTGTTGCCGCAGGGGAAGCACAGGTAGCAAGAATCTGCGAACAGCAAGCAAGGGGAAACTGTGGCACGCACAACAGACAGGGCTCAACGGGGCGGCCATTCGGGCGTCAGCATTGAGGACGTCGCCGCCGCAGCCGGGGTTTCCACTGCCACAGTCTCCCGCGCAGTCCGCGGCCTGCCAAGGGTTTCGCCGGCCACCCGGGAAAAAATTCTCGAGGTGGCCGGCGCCTTGGGCTATGTGGCATCTTCATCCGCCTCGGGCCTGGCCACGGGACGGACCAAAACCATCGGAGTGCTGGCACCGTTCGTCAGCCGATGGTTCTTCTCCAAGGCCATCGAGGGTGCGGACCGTGAACTGCATGCGCGCCAGTACAACCTGTCGCTATTCAACCTGGGCGGCCACGGCAGCAACCGCGAGCGGCTCTTCAGCAAGACCATGGTCTACAAGCAGATCGATGCCCTCCTGGTGCTGTGTATGGCTCTGACCCACGAGGAAATAGAGCATCTGCAAAAGATCGACATCCCCCTGGTGGTGGTGGGCGGCCACGTGGAAGAGTGCCCCTACATCGGCATCGATGACTACGCTGCGGCGTCCACCGCCGTCCGTCACCTCATCAGCCTCGGCCACAAGGACATCGCCCTTCTCCATGGCGACGACGAAACCGACCTCAACTTCGATGTTCCCCGCGTCCGCATCAAGGCGTTCCAGGACGTCATGGCAGGATCCGGGCTGCCTGTCCGTCCTGAGTGGGACGAGTGGGGCGACTTCACTGTCCGGAGCGGGCAGGATGCCTTCACCCGGATGTGGGCCCGGCCCGGTCCGAAACCCACTGCGATCTTCTGCGCGTCGGACGAGATGGCCATGGGCGTCATTTTTGAAGCCAGCAAAATGGGCGTCCGCGTGCCGGAAGACCTTTCCGTCATCGGGATCGACGACCACGACTTCTCGGATGCCATGGGGCTGACCACGGTGCGTCAGCGGCCTGACGAGCAGGCTGAACTCGGCACCAAGATGCTGTTGGACGAACTGGACGGCGCGGTCGGTGCGGTCCACTCAGAAGTTGCGCCCCACCAGCTGATCGTCAGGAGGACGACGGCGCCGCCCCCGTCCCACGGGCAGGCCTAGTTCCGTCTTAGGATGCGCGGGCGAGCTGCCTGATGGGAATCCAGCGCGAGGCGAGCCGGCGGTAGGCCGCGGCAGCCCCGGTCATGTCTCCTTCGGCCAGGCATTCGATGCCGAGCCGCACGTCCATGGGTGAATCGTCCGGATACACCTTGTCCGCGACGGCGCCGTAATCCAACTCCACGACCGACCCGGGGTGGAAGAGCTCCAGCCACTCGGTGAGCTGGGTCATGTCGTCCAGCATGTCCAGGTCCGGGGCGGCCAGGGCCAGGTTGGCCACGGCATAGCGGACGCGCTCCAGGGCTTCGCCGATCGGTGCCCACACGCGGACCGTGATGATCCGACCGCCGGACTCCACCACGTCCTGGGGGTCGGACTCCTTGAACAGCGAGAACCAGCTGAACGGGATGCCCCAGGTGGAAGCACGCGTGTGGACACGGCTGGTTCCTTCGCGGGCCTTCACCAGGTCGATCCGTTCCTGGTGCTTGTCCCGCTGTTCCTCCGGAATCAGCAGCTGCGCGAGCGGACCGTGGATGCCCTCCATCAGTGCGTTGGCGGCCAGGCCAGCGCGCAGCACCAGCTGGCTGGGGCAGTACAACAACGCCTGGTCCGCGCTGTCGGCGCCGTCTACGGCGTCACCCGGCCCCCCGGCGTCGGACGTTCCGGACTCATCGGGGCCGACGGCCGGCTTCTGCGTGCGCGGCTGCTCCGGTTCCGGGGGAGCCGGAATGACCCGGACCAGGTCGGTGCGCCCGGTGGGGAAGGGGTCGCCGCCGGGCCGCGTGATCCGGCCGAGGGACGCCTGCAACTCGGCGTTCTCCACGGCTGCCCGCGACGCCGACCTGGCACCTGCAGCCCGAAGTGCAGCGCGTTGCTCTTCGGGAAACGCGGACAGCGGCTCGTAGATCCGCAGTGCGGAAGAGAAAGGCAGGCCCGCCTGGCCCCGGTAGATGTTGCCCGTCATAGCGGCCCCATCAGTCGGCCAGCTCCACGATGACCGGCGCATGGTCCGAGGCGCCCTTGCCCTTCCGTTCCTCGCGGTCGATTGACGCGCCCGTCACGCGGGCGGCGAGGGCGGGGGAAGCGAGGACGAAGTCGATCCGCATGCCTTCCTTCTTCGGGAAGCGGAGCTGCGTGTAGTCCCAGTAGGTGTAGACACCGGGGCCCGGGGTGTGCGGGCGGACCACGTCCTGGAATCCAGCGTCCTCGAAGGCGCGGAAGGCGGCGCGCTCGGGTTCGCTGACGTGGGTCATTGCGTTGGCGCGGAAGAAGTCGATGTCCCAGACGTCGTCGTCCTGCGGGGCGATGTTCCAGTCGCCCATCAACGCGATCTGCGCCTCGGGATTTTCAGTGACCCAGGCCTGGGCGTGGGTCTTCAGCATGTCCAGCCAGCTGAGCTTGTAGGGCATATGTTCGTCGTCGAGGGCGCGGCCGTTGGGAACGTAGAGGCTCCACACCCGGACCCCGCCGCACGTGGCACCGATGGCACGGGCCTCCTGGATGGCGTCCTTGCCGTTCTTGCCGAACACCGGCTGGTCCACGAAGGAGCGCTCCACATCTTCAAGGCCAACGCGGGAGACGATGGCCACGCCGTTCCATTGGCTCACGCCGAAGTGGGCCACTTCGTAGCCCATGCGCTCAAAGAGTTCCCAGGGGAAATTGTCGTCCTTGCACTTGGTTTCCTGGATGGCCAGGACGTCACAGTCGCTGCGCTCAAGCCAGGCTTCCACGCGGTCGGCTCGGGCACGGAGGGAGTTCACATTCCAGGTAGCAATCTTCACAGTTCCTAACTTACCGAACTTGGGCGCCGGGGATAGCGGACTGGCGGGAGTGCGGCGGCAGGCTCGCCCCGCAACCACCGTGGCTGCCGGCCAAAACGGGGCACATTGGCGCGGACACGCCGCTGGTTGGGGCTTCTCTGCGGCGAATACGCCTCAAAGTGCCCCACGACGGCGTCGGAGATAGCGGATGGGCAGGAGTACGACGACGGCGGCAGCCCCGTGCGGCCACGGCGGCGGTCTGGAATTTAGTAGGAAGTCCGAGTATATTCAGCAGCAGGATGATGTAGGTCACATGCAAAGGAGCATTCCGCCATGGTTCGCGAGCTTTCCCATTACATAGACGGGCAACGGGTCGACGGCACCTCCGGGCGCTTCGGCGACGTCTACGATCCCTGCACCGGCGAGGTGCAGGCCAGGCTGCCGCTGGCCAGCGCCGACGAAGTCCGCAATGCCATTGCCAGCGCGGAGAAGGCCCAGGTGGAGTGGGGTGCCATGAATCCCCAGCGTCGCGGCCGGATCCTGCTGAAGTTCGTGGACCTGGTGAACGAGCACCTGGACGAACTCGCCGCGCTGCTCTCCTCGGAACATGGCAAGACGCTTCCGGACGCCAAGGGGGACATCCAGCGCGGCATCGAGGTGGTGGAGTTCGCGGCCGGCGCCCCGCACCTGCTCAAAGGCGAATTCTCGGACAATGCCGGGACCGGAATCGACGTACATTCGCTGCGCCAGCCGCTGGGCGTGGTGGCCGGAATTACGCCGTTCAACTTCCCTGCCATGATTCCGCTGTGGAAGTCCGGACCTGCCCTTGCTGCTGGCAACGCCTTCATCCTCAAACCCTCGGAGCGTGACCCCTCCGTGCCGCTGCGCCTCGCGGAGCTCTTCACCGAAGCAGGCGTCCCGGACGGTGTGTTCAACGTGATCAACGGGGACAAGGAAGCAGTGGATGCGCTGCTCGAGGACGAGAGGGTCAAAGCGATCGGATTCGTGGGCTCCACGCCCATTGCCCAGTACATCTACGCCACCGCAGCCGCCCACGGAAAGCGCGCACAGTGCTTCGGCGGGGCCAAGAACCACATGGTGATCATGCCGGACGCGGACCTGGACATGGCCGTGGATGCGCTGATGGGTGCGGGTTACGGCTCCGCCGGCGAACGGTGCATGGCCATCTCCGTTGCGGTCCCGGTGGGCAAGGACACGGCCGACGCCCTGGTCTCCAAGCTGGAGGAACGGGTCAAGCACCTCAAGGTGGGGCACAGCCTGGACAAGGACTCGGACTTCGGCCCGGTAGTGGCGGCGTCCGCCAAGGAGCGCATCGAGGGTTACATCCAGTCCGGCGTGGACCAGGGCGCCACCCTCGTGGCGGACGGCCGCGGCCTCACCGTGGAAGGCTACGACGGCGGGTTCTGGGTTGGCCCCACGCTCTTCGACAACGTCACCAAGGACATGAAGATCTACAAGGAGGAAATCTTCGGCCCGGTGCTCAGCGTCCTCCGCGCGGCGGACTACGACGAAGCCCTCCGCCTCTGCAGCGAGCACGAGTTCGGCAACGGCGTGGCCATCTTCACCCGCGACGGCGACGCCGCCCGTGACTTCGCCAGCCGGGTGCAGGTGGGTATGGTGGGCATCAACGTGCCCATCCCGGTGCCCATTGCCTACTACACGTTTGGCGGCTGGAAGGCCTCCGGCTTCGGGGACCTGAACCAGCACGGGGCCGACGCGTTCCGTTTCTACACCAAGACCAAGACCGTGACCACCCGCTGGCCCTCCGGCATCCGCCAGGGCGCCAGCTACGTGATGCCGGAAGGCAGCTGATGAGCGCAGGACCTACCGCAGGTACGAACACAGACCGCCCCGATGAGACGCCCACTGAGGACATGCTGTTTGAGCGGCGCGGGCGCCTCGGCGTCATCACGCTGAACCGGCCCAGGGCAGTGAACGCGCTCACCGCCGGCATGGCCGCGGCCATGCTGGGGCAGCTCACCGCATGGGCGGACGACGACGGCGTGGCCACCGTTCTGGTGCACGGTGCCGGAGACCGGGGATTGTGCGCCGGGGGCGACATCGTGGCGATCTACGAGGACATGCTTGCGGGCGGAGAAGCCACCGCGGACTTCTGGCGCACCGAATACCGGCTGAATGCGCTGATCGCCGGCTATCCCAAACCATATGTGGCCTTCATGGACGGCCTGGTGCTCGGCGGCGGCGTGGGGATTTCGGCGCACGGTTCCGTGCGCATAGTCACCGAGCGCACCCGCACCGGCATGCCGGAGACCACCATCGGATTCGTGCCGGACGTCGGCGGCACCCTGCTGCTGTCCCGGTCGCCGGGCGAGACGGGCACCCATGCGGCCCTGACCGGCGCCCATCTGAGCGGCGCGGACGCCCTCTTCCTGGGCCTGGCGGACCACTTCGTGGCGTCCGGAAACCTCCCTGCGCTGGCAGCTGCGCTGGAAACTGAACCGGCGGAAGACGCCGTCGAACGCTTCGCGGAAAAGCCGCCCGTGTCGGTGCTGGCCGGACAGCAGGACTGGATCGACGCCTGTTACGCAAGCGACGACGCGGAGGACATCCTCCGCCGGCTCCGCACTTTCGACGGCGACGCTGCCGGTGAGGCGTCGGAGGCGGCCGCCACTATCGAGGCGAAGTCGCCCACGGCCGTGAAGGTGGCACTGGAATCGCTCCGCCGTGCACGAACGCTGACGCTGGAGGAGGCCCTCGCCCAGGAATACCGCGTTGGCCTGCGGTTCCTGGCAGGTGCGGATTTCCGCGAAGGCATCCGTGCACAGGTGGTGGACAAGGACCGGAACCCGCAGTGGAAGCCGGCCAGCCTGCATGAGGTTTCCACCGCCGACGTCGAGAGGTTCTTCGAGCCGCTGGGGGACCGGGAACTCAACCTGCAATCCAAGGAGGCCCGCAATGTCTGAAACACCGGAATCCGGAAAACCCGTGACAAAGGAACACGTCGCGTTCCTCGGGCTGGGGCACATGGGCGGGCCGATGGCCGTCAACCTGGTCAAGGCCGGGTACACGGTGGCGGGATTCGACGTGGTGCCCGCAGCGCTGGACGCGGCCCGCGAGCACGGCGTCCCCACGGTGGCGACGCCCGCCGATGCCGTTGCCGGAGCTGACGTGGTGCTCACCATGTTCCCCAGCGGACGGCACGTTTTGGACGCCTACCGCGGAACGGACGGCCAGCCGGGACTGCTGGAGGTGGCCGGGCCGGACACCATGTTCCTGGACTGCTCCACCATCAACGTGGACGAGGCCCGCGAAGCGTCCGCGCTCGCCGTGGCTGCCGGCCACCGGGCCGTGGACGCACCCGTCTCCGGCGGGGTGGTGGGGGCCGAAGCAGGCACCCTGACCTTCATGGTGGGCGCCCTGCCCGAGGACTTCGAATACGTCCGGCCGCTGCTGGAAGTCATGGGCAAGCGCGTGGTCCACTGCGGCGGCCACGGGGCGGGCCAGGCGGCCAAGGTCTGCAACAACCTGATCCTGGGCGTCTCCATGATCGCGGTGAGTGAGGCGTTCGTTCTGGGCGAGAAGCTGGGGCTGACCCACCAGGCGCTGTTCGATGTTGCGTCCGCGGCATCGGGGCAGTGCTGGGCGCTCACCACCAACTGCCCGGTTCCGGGGCCGGTGCCCACCAGTCCCGCCAACCGCGACTACCAGCCGGGCTTTGCCGGGGCGCTGATGGCCAAGGACCTCAAGCTGGCTCTCAACGCGCTGCAGAGCACCGGGGTGGCCGCGCGGATGGGGCCGCTGGCATCGGAGATCTACGATACGTTTGCGGCTGAGGGCGGCGCGGGCCGGGACTTCTCCGGCATCATCACGGACATCCGGGACAAGTCCGCGCACTAGGAAGTTTTGAAACAGAACCACGTGAGGAGTCAGGCATGACGGAAGAGTACGGGAACATTCTGGTGGAACAGCGCGGACGCGTGGGGCTGGTGACGCTCAACCGCCCGGAAGCACTGAACGCGCTGAACAAGGCCACCATGGACGAACTCGTTGCTGCGGTCACGGCCATGGACTCGGATCCCGGCGTGGGCGCCGTGGTGGTCACCGGCTCCGGCAAGGCGTTCGCCGCCGGTGCGGACATCAAGGAGATGGCTGCCCAGGGTTACATGGACATGTACGCTGCGGACTGGTTCCGCGGCTGGGAGGATTTCACCAGGCTCCGGATTCCGGTGGTGGCGGCTGTCTCGGGTTTTGCCCTGGGCGGCGGCTGCGAACTGGCCATGATGTGCGATTTCATCATCGCCGGGGACAACGCCAAGTTCGGCCAGCCCGAGATCAACCTGGGCGTCCTGCCGGGCATGGGCGGATCGCAGCGGCTCACCCGGGCCGTCGGCAAGGCCAAGGCCATGGACCTGATCCTCACCGGGCGGTTCATGGACGCGGAGGAGGCCGAGCGTGCCGGACTGGTGTCCCGGGTGGTGCCGGCCGCTGACGTGGTGGACGAGGCCGTGAAAGTGGCCGAGGTGATTGCGTCCAAGTCGAAGTCGGCGGCCATGGTGGCCAAGGAGTCCGTCAACGCCGCGTTTGAAACGGGACTTGCCCAGGGGGTGCTTTTCGAACGGCGCCTCTTCCACTCGCTGTTCGCCACCGATGACCAGAAGGAAGGCATGGCCGCCTTCACGGAGAAGCGACAGCCCGAGTTCAAGCACCGTTAGGGGCCCCGTCACCAGCCCCGAAAGGAAGCGCCATACCGGCTATGCCGGCACTGGAGGCATGTGCCGTCAGCGCAGCGTCCAGTTCCTCGGCTGTCGGCGGACTCGCACCCGCGCGGCCCACGGTGATGGCCGCAGCCATCGCCGCTGTATGGCCAATTGTTGTGAGCTGTGAGGGTGCCAGGCCGTCTGTCCCGCTGGTGAGCAGCCCGTAGATGAGTGCTGCCATGTACGAGTCGCCAGCGCCGATGGTGTCTTCCACCGCGCACTTGATGGCCGGGATAAACAGCTTGGCGGTTCGGGTCGCCAGCAGGGACCCGCCAGGGCCGAGGGTCATGGCGACCATTTCCGCTCCCAGCTTGAGAATCCGGGAGGCCACTTCATCGAAACTGCGCCCGGGGTAGAGCCACATGGCGTCCTCATTGCTGAGTTTGACCACGTTCGTCAATGGAACAAGATCTTCGAACATCGAGCGAGCCTCAGCCTGGGTGCCCAGGAGTTCCGGCCGGATGTTGGGGTCGTACGTGATCATGCATTCCGGCCGTGGCTGTTCCAGGAGTGCCCTAACCGCCGTTGCCCCCGGAGCCAGGAAGGTTGCAATGGAGCCCGTATGAATGATTCGGGGGATGACGATCGGCGCGGCTGTGGGAAGTTCCCAGCTGATGTCGAAGTCGTACCGGGCCGACCCTTCGGCGGTGAGAGTGGCAGTGGCTGTGGCGGTGCGCCCGGGATGCCGGGAGCCGGGCAGGACCCGGACACCGGCGCGGGCGAGGTGATTTTCAACCACGGAACCGCGCCGGTCCCCGCCAATGGACGTCAAGAGCGAGGTGTCCACGCCCAAGCACCCGAGGCCATAGGCGACGTTTGCCGGCGATCCGCCGGGATGTTCCGTCGTCCCGTTTGTTGTGGAGACGATGTCCACCAGGGACTCGCCGACCACCAGGACGTCAGGAGCTGATGCGGCGGGGTAATCGTCGGGATGCGCGGTCATGCCAAGTCCGTAAGCTGCAGGGAAGCTTCCGCCGTTCCCCCGGTGGAGAACACCGTAATGCCGGTGTGCACCGGATCCGGGAATATCAGCTCAGTAAGTGTCACTAGTCCGCCCTGGGCGAAGACTTCGACCGAGCAGTGGTCCACGAAGATCCGCAGGGAGTAGGTCCCAGCGTCTGCCTGCAGTGGTGCCGTGCTGATGGACGGGAAGGCCTCGTGGAAGCCGGTGTCGCCGGAGTTGGTTCGGTCCAGCATGAGTTGTCCGCTGCCGGGGCGGATGCTGATCCGGGTCCCCGATGAACCGCTCCCGGAGCCGCAGACCACCAAACCGAACTCGCTTGCTGTCCCCGGCGTAAAGGTGGCCTCGATCAGCTGTACTGCCTTGCCGCCGTCGACTGTTACTCCGCCGTTCAGGGACAGTCGCTGGGTAGGTCCGGAAACAGAACCCTCGGTGCATGCAGGCACGGGCTGCTGGACGAGCCGGGGTTCGCCGTCGATCGAGGCGAGGGCAACTTCGCGCACTAGGCTCATGGGGCTGCGCCAGGGTGAAGTGGGGATGTGGTTGGCATACTGCCAGTTGTTCATCCATCCGATCATGAGCCGCCGTCCGCCTGGGACATTGCTGAAGGACACAGCCGCGTAGTAGTCCCGGCCCCAATCGAGCCACTGGTAGTCAACCACGCGCTCCGGGTCCTGCATGCCGTCCGTGACGGTGGTCTCGGAGGTGAACGTCACGCCGTCGAAGTCGCCCACGAAGTACTGCCCTGCTGATCCTCCGTTGGGTCCGCCGGGGTTCATGTTCACGGTCAGGACCCACCTGGTGTTTCCTGCATCTCCGTCCACGGGCAGTTCAAAGAGGTCCGGGCACTCCCAGATGCCGCCGGTGCCGTTGGCCGGGCCGAAGGTGCTGAGGTATTCCCAGTTCTTAAGGTCGTCGGAGCGGTAGAGCAGCACCGCGTAGTCGTGGGCTTCGACAGCGGCCATCACCCAGTAGCTTCCGGCGGGGCCGTCGTAGCGGAAGACCTTGGGGTCGCGGAATTCCGGCGAGTTCCTGGTGAGGACCGGGTTGCCAGAGTACTTGGTCCAGGTGTATCCGCCGTCGGTGCTCCACGCGATGGACTGGGCCTGCATGCCCTCGTGTGCCGAACCGGCCTTGTAGGCGCTGGTGTAGACGGCAACCAGCGGGGTTGTTCCGGACAGGCCGAAGCCGGCGGTGTTGTCCTGGTCCACCACGATGCTGCCGGAGAAGATTTCCTCTGTTTCGTCGCACGGGATGGCCACCGGCTGTTCGTCCCAGTTCACCAGGTCCGTGGATGTGGCGTGGCCCCAGGACATGTTGCTGTGGACGTTCCCGAACGGGTTGTTCTGGTAGTACAGGTGGTAAATGCCGTCGTGGAAGACCAAACCGTTGGGGTCGTTGAGCCAGGTGTCCTTGCAGGCGTAGTGCATCGCCGGCCGGTAGGCCCCAAGGGTGGGCGTGGCGGTGTTCATGGGTCAGGGTCTCGTTTCGTGGGGTTGCCGCGGGAAGTGTGGGGCCCGGGCAGGCTGATGGAGCCGCCGGGCACGGAAGTCCGTGCCCGGCGGCTGGGATGCGGGAAGGTCAGGAGTTCTTCTGGTACCTGTCATAGGCCTGCTGGTAGACGTCCACCATCTTGTCCAGGCCGATGTTCTTCAGCTGCGAGACGTAGCCGTCCCACTCCGCCTCGATGCCGCCGGAGACGATCCATTTCGCCGTGGTCTGCTTGACGATGGCGGCCACGTCCGTCTCGATGGTGCTGATCTGCTGCACTTCCTCGTTGGACAGTGCCACCGGGGGGTAGCCGTCGTTGGCTGCGAAAGGCTTGTAGTTTTCCTCGACGGTCTTCTGCCGCTCGGCCGCGCGCGGCTCGGGTGCCACGACCTTCTCGAAGTTCTCCGCGGTGTTGGCCTTCGGGCCGCCCGGGGCAACCTTCTGGCGGCGTTCGCCTTCACTGGTTCCCGCGGCCGCGGGTATCTGGGTCAGCAGCCCGGTGGCGGGGTCCTTCTGCAGGGTTTCACCGATGGGGCCCCAGTTGGCCTGGGCGGACTGGATGGGATCGTACAGGTTGTCTGCCCAGCGGATGGTGGCGGCAGGGTATTTGTTGGTTCGGGTCAAAGCGAAGGCGCCGCGGGCGATTTCCTGGTTGTTGGACTGGCTGGCGAGCCGCTTGCCGTCCACGCCCTCAAGTACGGGGAGCAGTTTGTAGTCGCCGGCGCGGTCGGCGCCGACCATTTCCTTGACTTCCCACCAGACGAAGGAGCCCAGGTTTTCGGTGCTGGCCTTGCCCTTGGCCAGGTAGGCCTTGTCATCCTGGGAGAACGATTCTGGATCGATCAGGCCTTCCTGATACCAGGTATGCAGGGTCTGGAGGGCCTTTTTGTAGCCGTCCTGGGTGGCGGTGTAGATGACCTTGCCGTCCTGGACGATCCTGTGGTCCATGTTGTCCGGGACTCCGCCCAAGGCGGCGATGAGGTCAACGATGTCACCGCACCAGGAGCCGGGCATGAAGCTCAGCGGGATGGTTTTACCGGTGCCTGACGCGTCCTTGGTCTTGAAGGCGAGCAGGGCATCATGCAGTTCGTCCACGGTCTTGGGCATCGGGATGCCCAGCTTGTTCAGCCACGCGGTGTTGATGGCCATCTCGTTGGGGAACTGCACGAGTCCCAGTTCTTCGATGGAGGGCAGGGAGTAGATGTGCCCGTCGGAGGAGGTGATGGCCGCTTTGATGTCCGGCCGGTCGGCGAGCAGCTTGGACAGGTTGGGGGCATTTTTCTGAATGAGGTCTTCGAGGGGGATCAGTGTTCCGCTGGCCGAGTAGGTGGCGATTTCCGCGTCGGTGAGCCCGCTGTTGAAGAAGGCGTCGGGCAGGTCGCCGCTGGCCAGGATGAGGTTTTTCTTTTCCTTGAACACCGTCTCCGGGAGGTTCTCCCAGTCGATGTGGATGTTGGTGTCCTTTTCCCACTGCTGCACCAGGGACATGGTGTTGTAATCGGGGGCGAGCGCCGACTTGGTTCCGGAGAACTTGAGCGTCAGCGTGTCCTTGACGATCGGGAAGCCGGTCTCCTGGAAGCCGAACTCCGCGGACGAGTCTTTGATGGCGGCGGAACCGTTGGAGCTGCCCGAGCAGGCGGTGAACAGCATCGTTCCTGCCATCAGGGCGCCAAGGACGGCGAGTTTGCGGCTGGTAGCCATGGGTCGTTCCTTTTCTGGGTGGGGGGTGTGGCGACGGCGAAAGGGGGTTCCGGCGTCGGGTAATGCTTTTCGTCTTCGGGGATCAGCTCTTCACGGCGCCGATCATGGTGCCCTTGGTGAAGTGCTTCTGCATGAACGGAAGCGCGATCATCAGGGGCAGGCTGGAGACGACGATCATGGCGTACTTGGTCAGTTCGCCGATTCTCTGCGCCGCGGCGTAGGACTCGATGTCTCCACCGGTGGTGCCGGCGGAGGAGACGTCCGACTGGATCAGGATGTTCCGGAGCACCAGCTGCAGCGGGTATTTCGTGTCATCGTTCAGGAAGATGAGGGCGTCGAAGAACGAGTTCCAGTGCGCCACCACGTGGACCATGATCATGAGCATGATCAGCGGTTTGGACAGGGGGAGGACCATCTTGAAGAAGAACGTGAAGTCGTTGGCGCCGTCCATCTGGGCGGCTTCCCGGAGCTCTCCCGGGATGGTGTTTTCGAAGAAGGACCGGGCGATGATCAGGTTCCACACGCCCACGGCGCCGGGCAGGACAACCGCCCAGACCGTGTCCAGCATGCCGAGGTCCCGGACCACCAGGTACTTGGTGATGAGGCCGCCGTCGAAAAACATGGTCACCACGAACAGGAGCATCAGGATCTTCCGCCCCGGCATGTCCTTGCGGGACAGGGCGTAGGCGCCGAACAGGATGGTGGTCACGCTGATCGCCGAGCCTAGCAGGGTGTAGATCACGGTGTTGGCCAGGCCGTTCCAGATCCGGCTGTCCGCGAAGATCCGCTGGTATCCCTCCAGTGTCACACCGGACGGGAACAGCCAGACTTTGCCTTCGTAGACGGCGTTCGGATCGCTGATGGATGCGATGACGATGAAGTAGAGCGGGTAGACCACCGCGATGATGGACAGCGACAGGATGGTGACGGCGGCGATGTTGAAGGCGGAGTCTGCCCACCTGTCGCGGAACGTTTGCATGCGCTTAGCGGGTTGGGGCCTGGTTGCAGGGGCCGGAACGGCCACGGGTTTGGTGTTCAGGGTCATAGCGGCATCACCACAGGGTTGCTTGGTTGGCCCGGCGCGCTACCCAGTTGAAGGTCAGCAGCAGCACGAGGTTGAGGATGGAATTGAACAGGCCGATGGCGGCCGAATAGCTGAACTGGGCCTGCTGCAGGCCTGCGTGGTAGACGTACGTCTGGATGATTTCCGACGTCGGCAGGTTCAGGTTTGTCTGCATGAGCAGCGCCTTTTCGAAGCCGACGTTGAGCAGGTTGCCGATGGCCAGGATGAACAGGACAGTGATCACGGGCATGATGCCCGGAAGATCGATGTGCCGGATACGCTGCAGTTTGGAGGCGCCGTCCACCTTGGCGGCGTCGTGCAATGCAGGGTCGATGCCGGACAGGGCCGCCAGGTAGACAATCATGGCGAAGCCGGCGTTTTGCCAGACATCGGAGATCACGTAGATGGGCCGGAACCACTCGGCGGAGCCCATGAAGAAAACGGGTTCGCCTCCCGCCAACTGGATCGCATTGTTCACCAGCCCGGAACGCGGGGAAAGCAGGACGAACATGATGCCCACCACCACCACCGTGGAGATGAACGCCGGCGAGTACAGCACCGTCTGGGTGAACTTCTTGAACCGCTCGCTCTGAAGCTGGTTGACCAGGAGGGCCAGGATGATCGGGATCGGGAAGGCTACAAGCAGGCCCAGGACGGCGATCCAGAGCGTGTTTCCCACGACCTGGCTGAACTGGTAGGAGTTGATGAACCGTATGAAGTGCTGCAGCCCGACCCACGGGCTCCCGGTAAAACCGTCCACGGGGTTGTAGTTGCGGAATGCGATCTGCACCCCGTACATGGGCCAGTACTTGAAGACGGCGATGTAAATCAGCGCCGGAACTAGTAATACGTATAACTGCCAGGCCCTGCCGACCCTTTTCAGGCGCAGCGGAAGAGGCTTCCTGCTTGTGGGCCGGGGTGTTGGAGCCAGCGGCGGTGCCGGCGTGGATCGGGCCAAGGTGCGGCTCATGGCTTCTCCTTTGGATGTGTCACTGAGTTCCGTTCAATCAGGGGGCAGGTCATGAACTCGACCCGTCCGTCCGGCTCGGCGCCCTGCAGGATGAGGTCGACCGCGCGGCGCCCCATTTCCACGAAGGGCAACTCAAGGGTGGTGAGACCCGGCCGCAGATGCGGGGCCAGGGTTTCCTGGTTGTCGAAGCCGATGATGGATACATCGCGGGGAATCGACAGATGCAGCTCGGTGGCGGCCTGGTAGGCGCCCCACGCGGTGCGGTCATTCGCGCAGAAGATGGCCGACGGCGGGTTATCGTCCGTCATCAGGTCCATGGTGTGGGTAAATCCGTCCAGCTCATTGCCGCTGCCGAAGCGCACCAGTTCCGGGCGGACGGACAGTCCGGCTTCGGTCATGGCCTTCGTATAGCCGTTATAGCGTCCGACGGCGGCGGGAAGTTCGCTCTCGAGCGTTTCGATGTTGATCATCGCCACCCGCTCATGCCCCGCGTCGAGAAGGCGTCGGGTGGCGGTGTAGCCGCCCAGTTCCTCATTCGGCGCAACGCTGGGAAGTCTCAGCTTGCGATCCTGCGAGTTCAGCACAACCGAAGGGACTGTCGAGAGGGCCTCGGGTACGTCGAGTCGCCGGTGGTACATGCCAGCGTAGACAACGCCAGCCACCTTGTAAGACAGCATGGAGTCCAGCGAGGCTGCCTCCAGGGCTTTGTCGCCACCCGTGTTCATGGTGAGCAGGAGGAGGCCGTCCTCCCAGGCGCGCTCTTGTGCCCCCTCGATGATCTTTCCTGCGAAAGGGGCGGTGGCAACGGCGTCGCCCAGGAAGCCGATGATGCCCGAAATGCCGTCCCGGAGAGTCTTGGCGTGGGCGTTGGTGCGGTAGCCAAGCTGCTGCACGGCATCCATCACGCGCTTCCGGGTTTCGTCCGAGAAGCGGGAACCGGAAGCGGAGTTCAGTACCAAGGAAACTGTTGCCTGGGAAACGCCGGCGGCTGCCGCTACGTCGTGCATGGTGGGACCTGATGATGGTCGGGACTTAGTCACGGGCACCTCCTTGGGCCTTGGTTATACGAATCAGTTATTCGTATAACTGACGAGAAAAACTGTAACCTGCGTCATAGGACGCCGTCAAGTATTGGTTGTTGAGATGCGTAGGCCGGCGAGCCGGGCCGCCCTAGGGCCGGGGTGCCCGCCGGTGGGCGCGGAGCACTGAATCGGTGACGGCGACCGAGTTGCCGGCCGCGTCCGTCACCGACCGCCGCCGGGCTTCGCAGACGTCGATCTCCCACTCGTCCGGATCCAGCCCGGCCGCGATTTCCTCCGGGGTGAACAGCAGGCCGGGCTCGCTGGGGCGGCGGATTCCCACTTCCAGGTCGGAGGGGTGGTGGCCCACAACCAAGAGCGTCCCGCCGGGTGCCACCGAGGCTGCCAGCCGGTGGTACAACTCGGTCCGCTCGGCCAGGGGCAGGTGCATGAACTGCGCGGAAACAAGGTCGAAGGTGCCGGAGGGCGGCGGGGAACTGGTCAGGTCGTGATGGACCCAGGTGATCCGCGCGGCCGCTTCAGCATCCTGGGCTGCCCTCTCGGCTGCCCTGGCCAGGGCCACGGATGATATGTCCACCGCCGTGACGCGCCAACCCTGGCGTGCCAGCCACAGTGAATCGGCTCCCTCGCCGCTGCCTACGTCCAGCACGGAGCCGGGGCGCAGTCCGGCCGCCTCGGCCAGCAGGTGCGGGTTCGGATTGGGGCTCCAGACAGAGCCGTGCTGGCGGTAGCGTTCATCCCAGAACGACTCGTCAAACTTCATCCGTGGTCTCCTTGCTGGCCGGCACTCACGTCCCGGCAGCGTGCCCTCAGGGACGGCCCGCGCTACGCCGTGACACTGCCACGATACGCCGTCGCGGCGTCCTCCAGTTCCTTGGGCTTCACAACGCGGGCCGGGCGGCCTGGCTAGGCTGCGCTGATGCCGAAGAGTCCGATGATGAGGCCCATAACCACCAGCGTGACCAGTTCGTGCGCGCAGTTCAGGACGGTCAGGGCGGCGGGCCGGCCGTCGAATGCATCGTGGGTGATGAAGCGTGATGCGGTGAAGCCGGCCCACAGGATGACGGCCGTGATCAGGGTGTTGGCCAGGAAGTTGCCGCCGTAGAAGTGCTGGGAAATGGCGGCCGATCCGGCAAGGACCAGGGCGCTGACGAAGCTGACCACCAGCGTGATCAGGATGGGCTTGACGGCGTCCTTGGCGTCCCCGCTCGGGGTGACTTTCGCGAGCTTCATCCAGTAGTTGCCGAAGACCTTGGGGGTGTACCAGACCGAGCCCACCACCATGCTGGACAGGGTGGCCAGTACTACGGCCCAGATGTTGATTTCCGGAATCAATGCGTTCTCCTCAATCGGCGAAGTCGCCGGCGTTCCGGCGGAAATTTCCCAGGATCCTGATCAGCTGCTCCACGTCCTGGCCGGCGAAACCGGACTGGCCGAACACCTCGGAGTTGAGCGCCGCCGTCGCACTTTTGGCCAGGGTGCGTCCCTCGGTGGTGAGCTCGATCAGGGTGGTGCGGCCGTCGGTCGGGTGCGGGGAGCGGACCACCAGGCCTGCGTCCTGGAGGCGGTCGACGGCGTTTGTCACCGAGGTGGGGTGGACCTGCAAGAGCGCGCTGGCCTTGTTCATGGGCAGCGCGCCGCTGCGGGCGAAACTCAGCAGTGCCAGGAGTTCGTAGCGGGCGAACGTCAGGCCGAAGGGCTTAAGCACTCCCTCGATCCGGGCCAGCAGGATCTGCTGGGTGCGCATGATGGCAGTGATGGCAGCCATGGGCGCGGCAACGTCGCCCCAGCCGTGCCGTTCCCAGTTGCGCTGGGCATCGGCGATGGGATCGCGCGGGAGCGGGTTTCCCATGGCACCTCCTGACAAGTGGGTTGCTCCAGCCTAGCTTTTCAAACCCGGGAAATCCGACTCCGAGTACTCGACGCCCAGGCCCTCCGGGAGCGGCCCGCCGCCGTGCCGCAGCTCCTCGCTGTGCCGGAGCTCCACGCGCCGGATCTTGCCCGAGATGGTCTTGGGCAGTTCCGCGAATTCCAGCCTCCGGATGCGCTTGAACGGAGCCAGATGGTCGCGGCAGTAGCGCAGGATGTCCTCGGCAAGTTCGGGGCCGGGCTGGTGCCCGGCGGCAAGGACCACAAACGCTTTCGGTACCGACAGTTTCAGCGCATCGGGGGAGGGAACGACGGCGGCCTCGGCCACCGCCGGGTGCTCGATCAGGACGCTTTCCAGCTCGAACGGGGACAACCGGTAGTCGGAGGACTTGAAGACGTCGTCGCCGCGGCCCACGTAGGTGATGATGCCGCGCTCGTCCCGGCTGGCCATGTCGCCCGTGTGGTAGTAGCCGTCGCGGAAGGCGTCCGCAGTCTTCTCCGGGTCGCCGTAGTAGGCCTTCATCAGGCCCACAGGGCGCGGGTCCAGTCGCAGGCACAGCTCGCCGTCGTCGGCCTCTTCTCCCGTTGCCGGGTCCACAAGGACCACGTCATAACCGGGCAGGGGTTTGCCCATGGCGCCGATCTTGATCGGCTGGCCGGGCGTGTTGGCGATCTGCACGGTGGATTCGGTCTGGCCGAAGCCGTCCCGGATGGTCTGGCCCCAGGCGCGGTGCACCTGGTCGATCACCTCGGCGTTGAGCGGCTCGCCGGCGGACACCACCTTGGTGGGCGGGTTCTTCAACAGGGTGAGGTCGGCCTGGATCAGCATCCGCCACACCGTGGGCGGGGCGCAAAAGCTGGTGACCTTCTCGCGGTCCATCTGCTCCATGAGGGCCTTGGCATCGAACCGGCTGTAGTTGTAGATGAACACGCAGGCCTCGGCGATCCAGGGCGTGAAGACGTTGGACCACGCGTGCTTGGCCCAGCCGGGCGAAGCGACGTTGAGATGCACATCGCCGGGTCCCATGCCGATCCAGAACATGGTGGACAGGTGGCCCACGGGGTAGGACGTGTGCGTGTGCTCCACGAGCTTGGCTTTGGACGTGGTCCCGGACGTGAAGTAGAGGAGCAGGGTTTCGTCCGCTTTGGTAGGTGCGTCCGGCGTGAAGTCTGTCGGGGCACCGTCAGCGTCCGCGTACCGGGCAACACCTGCCGTCGTTTCGGCGGCAGCTTCGGCGGCGTTGCCGCCGTCGGTGATTTCGATCAGTTTGTAGTTGCCCGGGACGCCGGAAAACTTGCCGATGTTGGAACTTCCGACGGCGGCCCAGCCCGCCTCGCCGCGTTCCACCCGGTCCGCCAGGTCCGCCGGCCCCATCAGGGTGGTGGTGGGAATCAGCACGATGCCCAGCTTGATGCCGGCCAGCATGAGTTCCCACAGTTCCACCTGGTTGCCCAGCATGATGATCATCCGGTCGCCGCGGCGAACGCCCTGGCTCCTTAGCCAGTTGGCAACCTGGTTGGAGCGCAAGGCCAGCTCCGCGAAGCTCCGCCGGGTAGCGCTGCCGTCCTGCTCCACGATCACCAGGGCGGGCATGGCGCCCTTGGCGGGGTCGGCCGCGATCTGGTCGAACCAGTCGAGGGCGAAGTTGAATTCTTCAAAGCGTGGCCACTGGAACTCATCCCGCGCCTGGTCGTAGTCCTCGTGGAGGGCCAGAAGCCTGTCCCTCGCGGCCCGGAAGTCGTCGGTGACTGTCATGGGGGCCCTTTCGCCTAGTGATCCATGTCACTGTGCAATATACTAGGACATCCAAGGGTTTGGAAGAGCGAAGGGACGCGTGCCGGTGCAGCCACAACGACGTGACGACGGAGAAACCACCACAGTTCCGGAGCAGCCGCCGTTCCCGGAGGCGGACCTGATGTACATCGTGGATTTGCTGCCGGCGGGGGAGCGCTCGCGGTACCTGGAAGTGCGGGAATTCCTCCAGTCCCGCATCCGCGCGGCCTCGATCGAATACTGGAACCGCGAGGAATTTCCGTTTGGCCTGCTGGCAGAGATGGGAAAGTTCGGGCTCGGCGGGCTGCAGACAGACGGAACGTCGGCACTCTTCAAGGGCCTGATGTATGTGGAAGTTGCCCGTGCCGATGTGTCCTTGTCCGCCCTGGTAGGGATCCACAACGAGCTGATCGTAGGAATGATCGACGAGCTCGGTTCGGAAGCGCAGAAGCAGCGCTGGCTTCCCGGGCTGAAAGCCTTTACGCAGCTGGGGGCCTTCGCGCTGACGGAGCCGGATCACGGTTCGGACATTGCCGGCGGCCTCGAAACGTCAGCCCGGCTGGAGCGCGGTGAATGGGTGATCAACGGCGCCAAACGCTGGATCGGCGCCGGGACTATTGCTGACTTTGCGCTGGTGTGGGCACGGGACGAGGCGGACCGGCAGATCAAGGGCTTCATTGTGGAGACGGACCGTCCCGGCTACTCCGCCACGAAGATTTCCAACAAGATCGGCCTGCGGATCATGCAGAACGCGGACATCGTTCTGGACGAAGTCCGGATCCCGGAATCCAACCTCCTGCCGGGCGCCACGGATTTTTCGAAGGCCAACGACCTGTTGCGGGATTCGCGGGCCTGGGTGGGCTGGCAAGGTGCCGGGATCCAGCTGGCCGCGTTCGACGTCGCCCGGGCGTATGCCCTGGAAAGAAAGCAGTTCGGCAAGGAACTGGCGCGCTTCCAGCTGATACAGCAGCAACTGGCCGAAATCCTGGGCAACGCCAGTGCCTCCCTGGCGCTGATGGCGCAGCTGGCCCGGATCCAGCAGGACGGCAAGCTGGAAATGGTGCAGGCGGCCATGGCCAAGTCCACTACCACCCGGCTGGCGCGGGCTTCCGTGGCGATGGGCAGGTCGCTGATGGGCGGAAACGGCATCAGCAGCGACTACGAGATGGGCAAGCTCTTTGGCGACGCGGAAATTCTCTACACCTACGAGGGCAGCTACGAGATCAACTCGCTGATCGTGGCGCGTGCCGTGACGGGGAAGTCCGCGTTCGTCTGAGGGCTGGCGTTATTCCGCAGCCGCGCTAGTCCTGGCCACGCTCATAGTGGAGGAGAGCTACTCCGTTGCCGAACGTGTGCGTGCCTAACAGCTTCAGGTTCAGCCGGACGTCCGGTGACTCGAACAGCGGCCGGCCGTTGCCTTGGCCCAGGACCACGGGGTGCACGTAGATCCGGTATTCGTCGATCAGGCCGAGCCGCATGAACGTTGCGGCCAGATTGGCGCCGCTGACTGCAAGGTCGCCGCCGGGCTGCGCCTTCAGTTCCGCGATTTCTTCAGGCACGACGTCGTGCATCACCGTGGTGTTCCAGTCGGCGTCGGTGAGGGTCCGGGAGAAGACGAACTTTGGCATGTCGCGCCAGATCCTCGCGAACTCGACCTCGACCGCCGGGCTGTTTGGATCCTGGTCCGCCGTGGGCCAGTAGTCGGCCATCAACTCGTAGGTGAGCCTTCCGTCCAGGAACCCTCCCAGCCCCTTGCACTCATCGTTGAAGTGTTGGTGCAGTTCCTCGTCCACCAGGTGCCAGCTGATGTCACGGTCCAGCCCTTCGAAGTACCCGTCCACCGACACTGACGCCATCAAAATGATCTTCCGCATGTGGGTCCCTCCCTGGTAGGGCGGGCACCCGAGCGGGACCGCCGTCGTATCTCCCAGTGAATCACTCAAGGATGCGTTGGAACAGGATATGGTCCTGCCAGGCGCCGGCTATCCTGAGGTACGAAGGCGCCAGGCCGATCTCTTCAAAGCCGGCGCGGCACAGTATCTTCCGGGACGCGGCGTTGTGTTTGAGCGTGGCCGCCTGAACCCGGTGCAGCCCCAGATCGTCCTTCGCGGCAGCCATGACGCGGGTGACGGCGGCGCTGCCGATGCCGCGGCCGTTGAATTCCTTGTCCACCCAGTAACCCACGTTGGCGCTGAGGAACGGACCGCGGACGATGCCAGTCAGAGTGATCGCCCCGACAATGCGGCTGCCCGCCAGGAGAATACACGGAAGTTCCTGCCCCGCGGCATGCATGGCGAGTTTCGATTCGATGACGGCGTGCTGGCCGGCGGGCGTGACGAACTCGTCACTCCGGGCAGGCTCCCAAGGAGCGAGGTGGTCCCGGTTCAGCTGGTAGGCGGCACTCAGCCGCTCGGCATCAGAGTCCTGAAGCAGCCGTATTTGAACAGAATCAGTCAGCGTGGAGGCGTCCGCAGTCATCGTCCGACTCTAGCCGCGCGGGGTTGTCCTGCCGTTGCATTGACGGAGAGGGGGTCCTTCGTCCCTTACGCCCGACCGTACTGAAGGCCACAGTTGGTGCTAGGGGAACCGCGTGTGGGCAGCCCCGACTTGGATGCGCCATAGAAGGAGGAGCCATGAAGATCGAATCATGGATTTTCGGAGGCCTGGCCATGTTCTTCGTACCCGTGGGCGTGGTTTATGGCTTTGTCACAGGCTGGACCGAGCCAGTGGGCTTCCTGGCCTTGTGGCTGGTCGGAGGCCTGGCCGGACTGATCGGGGGCTACCTCGGCTACACCGGCCGGCGGGTAGGGATGCGTCCAGAGGACCGCCATGACGCGGAGATCCACGAAGGCGCAGGCGAGCAGGGTCAGTTCAGCCCCTGGAGCTGGTGGCCGATTGCCGTGGGCATCTCCGCGGCAACCGGGTTCCTGGGCCTGGCTATTGGATTTTGGATCGTCTACATCGGTGCAGGATTTGCGCTGGTTGCGTTGATTGGCTGGGTTTTCGAGTACAGCCGCGGGGATCACGCCCACTAGCAGCGGGGCGCCCTCCAGCAGTCACGGGTGTACGTAGTACACTCGTTGACAAGAATCGGCTAGCTAAGGTGCCCACATGACTCAGCAGGCGGAAGCCACGCGCCGGATCCCGCTGAACCGGGACCGCGTCCTGACTGCCGCCGTCGTACTGGCCGATGCAGCGGGTATCGAGTCACTCAGCATGAGAAGGCTGGCGCAGGAGCTTGGCGTGGTGCCGATGGCGCTGTACAAGCACGTCGCCAACAAGGAGGAACTCCTTGACGGCATGGTGGACGTGCTTGTTGCCGAAATCGATCCTCCCGCCAGCGACGCCGGCTGGAAGAACGCGGTGCGGCTGAGGGTCCTGTCGGCGAGAAAGTCCTTGCTGCGGCATCCATGGGCCCGCCAGGTGCTTGAATCCCGCACCACCAGGACGCCGGCGGTCCTTGGCTACATGGATTCGTTCATCGGCATGTTCCTGGCCGGCGGTTTTTCCGTCGACCTCACCCATCACGTGATGCATGCACTCGGCAGCCGCATGTGGGGGTTTACCCAGGAGTTGTTCGACGATTCAGCCAACGCGGTGCCGGCCGATCTGGCCCCTGAAACGCAGGCGGCCATGCTCCACGAGATGGCGCAGCGGTATCCGAACATCTTGCAGGTGGCCCTGGCCGCGAATCACGACGACGGGTCGGTGGTTTCGCAGGGCTGCGACGACCAGTTCGAGTTCGAGTTCGCGCTTGACCTCCTCCTGGACGGGTTCGAGCGCTTCCACCGGCAGGGCTGGACGTCGGAGCAGGCGAAGCTGGAGCGATAGCCCGCCAGGTGTTAGCTTGTGGGGATGGAGGCGCTCGACTGGCTGCTTGACTCCGACCCCGCGATCCGCTGGCAGGTCCTGCGTGACCTCACGGGCGCACCGCCCGAGGACGTGGAGGCCGAACGAACCCGCGTGGCCACCCAAGGCTGGGGTGCGCGCCTGCTGGAGCTGCAGGATGAAAACGGCCAGTGGGACGGCGGCACGTACTTCCCGGCGCAGTTCGATGAGTCCGAGAAAGGCCAGCCCTGGACGGCGACCACGTACAGCCTGTTGCTGCTGCGGGATTTCGGGCTGGACCCGCGTAGCGGCCAGGCCCGCCGTGCCGTGGACCTCGTCCGCGAAAACAGCCGTTGGGAGGAAGGCGGCCAGCCGTTCTTCGATGGAGAAGTGGAGCCGTGTATCAACGGTATGGCCGTCGCACTCGGCGCGTACTTCGGCGAAAACGTCGACGTCGTGGTGGGGCGTCTGCTGCGTGAGCAGCTCGCCGACGGCGGATGGAACTGTGAGGCGGAAAGAGGCTCGGTGCGTTCGTCGTTTGGGACGACGATCAACGTTCTGGAAGGCCTGCTGGAGTACGAGCGCGCTACCGGCGGGTCGCCGGTCTCGGTTGCGGCCAGGCAGCGCGGCGAGGAATACCTGCTGGAGCGCGGACTCCTTCGGCGCAAGAGCACCGGCGAACTGATCGACCGTGACTGGCTGGAGTTCTCCTACCCGACCCGCTGGTTCTACGACGTCCTGCGCGGCCTCGACTACTTCCGCGCCGCCGGCAACCGCCCGGACGAACGCGTCTCCGAAGCTGTGGAGGTGCTCCGCTCAAAACGGCAACCCGATGGTACATGGCTGCTGGAAAACACCCACCCCGGCCGGATCCACTTCGCCATGGAGGACGGTGACGGACGCCCGAGCCGCTGGAACACCCTCAGGGCGCTGCGGGTACTCGACTGGTACGACGGGCAGTAGCTGTTCGGGCCCGCGCCCTCCGGTGCCCGGTCACAATTCGGTTCCTCGGCCGGAGTTGTTCCGGATACCAAGGGCACGGCTACGCTGGCAACCACTACGTGCGCGTCACGTGACCTGAGAGCAGCAGGCAGGGTCGTAATGGGCTGGCATCAGTTGATGCCGGCCCATCTTTTATTGGGTCGGCGCAGGCCACCGGGGGACTCCCGGTTTCGATCCCAGGAGAGTAACGATGAGCAATGACCAGGACATCCCGGATGCCGGGGGAGAACACGGGACGGGAAGCCTCCCGTCTGTCCGGACGTCCCGGAAGCGAACCAAGCATCCGCGGTTCCGGACCGGCGAACACGTCCGCTTCGCCGACGGGCACGTGACCGGCACCGGCGTGGTGGATGACTCCACCCGCGACGGCTCGGTCCTCTGGGTCTGGGCCGACGGCGGCAACGGCCGGAGGATGCTCCTGCAAGGCCGGGGTACGTCGGTTGAATCCCTGACGTAAAGGCCACCGGACAGCACTGGTTGAGCCTCAGGTGAGCAGCCTGGCCACCAGTTCGCCGCGGCTCCCCACTCCCACCTTTTCAAAGAGGGACTTCAGGTGGTCGTGCACCGTGTGTGGCGAGATGTACAGGTGCTCGGCGATTTCCGTCGTCGCCGAGCCGGCGACCACCTCAAGGCAGACGTCCCGTTCCCGGGGCGTGGCGCCGTAGGCGGCGAGCAGGAAGGTGACCATTTCGTGCGTGGTGGCCGGTTCCACCGTGACCACCATCTGGCCAGGGTCGTCTCCGGTGATGAGCCGGCTGGCCTGCAGCACCACCCAGTGGTCCCCGGCGTCGCGCATCCTCATGCGGGCCGTCCCGGAGGCAGCGGCCTTTGCGGCGCCCACCACGGAATACAGGGTCATGCCGAAACGGCCGGGAACCTGGTCCTCCAGCGCCGCCAGCCAGGTGGCGGCGGCCGGCGTGGCGGCACGCACCTCGCCGCGCGGTCCCACCAGGACGATCACGGGACCGTCCGGCCCGCGCAACGCGGGCCGTTCCACGCGCACCGCGACCCGGGTGGCGGCGGCCAAGGCCGCTGCGATGGAACTCAGGAAATCCACTTCCCGGTCAGTGAAGTCCGGACCCGACTCACGGAACAGCCCGCCCACGGCCCAGCACACGTCATCGGTCCGGAATACCGCACGCAGTTCGTGCTCCAGCCCCTGCGGGCGGAGCAGGTCGTTGAGCCGCACGCTCCTGACCACGTCGCGGTGCGGTACATCGGACAGCCGGGCGGCCGGCATCGGCCGACGGGTCAGCTGCGCGAAGGGGTTCGGCTCCGTGCCGGCGTATTCAGTCTCGGCGAAGCGCACGCCGTATTCGTCGGGCGTCGGCCAGGGCGGCCAGTTGGTGATCGAGGTCATGATCAGGGTTGCGGGGTCGACGCCGGCCCAACAGGCCTGCTGAAAAGGTACGGTTTCATGCACGACGGCGAGCGCTGCGGCGTGCAGCTCAGCCACGCCCATGCCGGTGGCCGCCATAGCGGCGATCTCCTGCCGGGCCCGCTCTGCGCGATCTGCCCACATGCTTCCAGTATCCGCCGCAGAAGGCGGACTGCAATCCCCTCATTGGGGGATCTTCCGGACCCTGGCTGAACCCCCTCGGCCGGGGATGGGAAGACCTCCACCCTAGACGTACGCTTCGAACATGAACGCAGTTGCCCAGCTGTTCGCCCTGCTCGAGGCCCTGATTTATATCGCGGTGTTTCCCCTCGAGGCCTTCTTCCTGCGCCGCCCCGCAGTGCAGAAGTTCCTGAGCACCCCGGCCGAAAACGTCCCGGCGGTCATGATGTGGGCTATTCCCGTGGGCTTCCGGAACCTCCTCATTGCCCTGGGGGTCATTGCGGGACTAGTGGCCCTGAATACCGGGAGCGAGGTGGTTGGCCGGACGCTGGTCACCTACTGCTGCGCCTACATGGTCCTGGGCGGGGCCACCATGGTACTGGCCGATGCCTTGGGGCACTACCCGACGAAGGGGGACAGCATTCCCGGAACGCTCGCGGCTACCGTGCCCGCCCTGATTGCGCTGGTCGCCTCGGCGTTCTGAACGGGGCCTGCCCAGCGAGTTTCACGGACAACGAAGGCCCGCCTATGGGGGACAGACGGACCTTCGCAACTAAAACGCTACAACCCATCTAAATAGCTATCGAGTGGACGAGCCCGGGGTCCTCGGCGGCTGCGCGTCATCCCTTGCGACGGGCGGAAGCAGCGGGGTAGTCTCCCTGCTATCAGGCCATCCGGCGGGAGGATGCATGGACGGCTATGCCGAGCTACGGGCCTTCCGGGCCACGCACCCGTACCGCTCCCTGACTGTCGGCGGCGTCGAATGGAACTACGTCCCGGGGCAGGCACCCCCGGGCGCGAGGGGCGCCGGGCCGGCACTCCTTGTCCTGGGCGGCGGGTTCTCGTTCGGCGAGTCCGCGTTCCGCACGATCACCGCCTTCGAACCCCGCTTCCGGGTCCTCGCCCCCTCGTACCCCGCGGTGCGGACAATGGCAGAACTCCTGACCGGGCTCGCAGCCATTCTCGACGCCGAGGGTATCCCGTCCGCGAACGTTTTCGGTCACTCCCTTGGTGCCGGCGTCGCCCACGCCTTTGCCCGCCGTTATCCGCAGCGGGTGGACAGGCTCGTCCTTTCCGGGTTCGGCCTCTACACCCGCGGTCACACACGTCTGGTGAGCGCCTTTGTCCGTCTGTTCTCAGTGTTGCCCAAGGCCGCCCTCGCCGCTTTTTACCGTCCCAGGATTGCTCGGCTTCTCGAAGGGGCCGAAGAGGACGAGCGTGCTTTCCTCAGCGCCTACACGGAAGACCTCTTCGCAGCACACACCAAGGAATCGGCCCTGGCACGGCTGGCAGTGCTCCTTGACCTGGCGGCGCATCCGGACCTTTATTCCGCAGCATCGGCCTTCGAGCGACCGGCGGACGTGCTGCTGATTGCTGCGTCTGACGACCGCGGGTTCACACCGCGCGAACGCGAAGCTTTGCTGGCCACCTATCCCGGCGCCAGGGCCCACGTTTTCGGGCGAGGCGGCCACTGGGCGGCGGTCACCCACCCGACAGAGTACGATGCCGTCGTCGGCCGCTTCCTCGAAGGCCGTCCGCCGCCCCCGGGGAGGAGCGAACGCGCTCCCGCGCAGCCGCCCCGCCGCGCGCCCCGCCGCGGCGGGGAAGAACGGCTTTCCGCTTCGGCCCTGGACGCCAAACTAGCCGCTTTCCGTGCCGGCGACCGATACCGCACGGTCGACGTCGGCGGCGTGCGCTGGCGCTACCTCGCCGGCGGTTCGGGCGAGCAGGTGTTGCTCCTCCCCTCCGGCGGGACCCGGGTGCCGGACATGTATCTGCTGCTGATCGAAGCGCTGGAACGGGACTTCCGTGTCCTTGCGCCGGCTTATCCCGCCGGCGCCGGAATCGCCGGGCTTGCGGACGGACTGGCCGCGATCCTCGACGCCGAGGGGGTCAAAGAGGCGGATGTGCTGGGCTCGTCGTTCGGCGGGTTCGTGGCGCAGGTCTTTGCCCGCCGGCATCCCGAACGCGTGCGCCGACTCGTGCTGGCGAACACCGGGGGCCCGGCCGCGGCCCCGCTCCCGGGGCTGCCGCTCCTTATCCGCTGCCTCGCCGTCCTTCCGGAAGACGCTGTGCGTTTCTTGACCGGCTGGAATTGGCGCCGCTGGTTTGTAACGGGCGCGAACGGCGACTCGAAGTTCTGGGACGCACTGCTGGGGGACATTCTCAGCCGGCTGGGCAAGGCGGATCTGCTGTCCGCATTGCGCGAAATGAACGACTTCGCGCATCTGCCGGCCGAAGCGGTGCAGGGGGTGCCCGCCGCCGCCACATCGCCGGCACCGGTGCTGCTGATCGAATCCGAGCGGGACGAAGCATTCTCACCCCGGGCGCGGGCGGCTCTCCGCGCGCTCTATCCAGCGGCTGAGGTCCGGCTTTTCGCGGGCGCGGGCCACGGGGTAATGGCAACGCGGACGGCGGAGTATGTCGAGACAGTACGGGAATTCCTCCGCAGGCCCTGACCTTCGCGGTCCGCTACCGCTCAGCTACCGCCGGCTCAGCGAATCTCCTCCACGACGCTGGTCCCCGTTTCCGGCCGTGACTCCCAGGCCCACGATTCGTGGAAGCGCACCCGCCCGTCGTCGAGCACTTCAATACGCGACTCGCACACGCCGTTGGCCGTCAGCCTGTCGGTACTGACATGTGAGTAGCGGAAATTCAGCGTGTCTGCCGTGCGCGTTCCCACCAGATAGCCGCGGAGTATTGCGCCGCCGGAGTATTCAGCCCACACAATGTCATCGTCCTGGTGGTAGTGAAACCGGGTTGCTGCACCAACCTCGCCGGTGCCGGAGTTGGTAACACCCGCGAAGATCTTTCCGTCGATGGGAACGGTCTCGGGTGCGGTAAGTGCGCTCATCCCTCAAGCCAACACACTCTCCTCCCTGCTTTCAATCTATGGCACACCGGGGTTCTTGCCGTAAGGCCCGGGGGCGCGAAGCGCTCATGGGTCGTCGGGCAGCACATCGCCGCGGCAGGCACCGCGGCCGTGCCTGCTGCCTTCGTGCGGGTGGCCCTTGCCCTTCCGCCCGGAAGGACAAGGGCCTTTGCGGCCGCCGCCGCCGTCGCGCTCGCCGCAGGGGCGCCGTTGTTCGTGTCCCAGCTTGCCTTGCGCGCCTCGGATCTTGAGCGCTTCGCCGCGCGCGGCCTTCCCGGATGGCCGTTCCTTGCCTACTCGTGGCTGCACGTGATCGCACTGGGTTCACTTTCCGGTGCCCTGGCTTCCCTGCCCAACAGGGGGAGGGAAGCCGCCGCCGTCGGCCTCGCCGCACTCGGCTCCGGCGCCGTCCTGGCGAGGACCGGTGACATCCCGCCCTTCGTGTTCTACGTTTCGGAACAGCTCGCTGCCGCGAGCCTCCTGCGCCGGGTTGATTAGAGCATCCCGGTCATCCGGCCGGGAGGAGCCCTGTGCTTTGAAGCCAGGCGCCCTCACGTTCCAGATGCGCTGGCCAGGATCACCACGACGTTGCGCCGTTCGCTGGAGGTCCGTGGGTGGACACGATCGCGTCGACTCCGTCGACGGCCGGGCCGATGCTTCCGGTTGCGCCGACGATCAGCACGGTGGAGGGACGGTCGTTTATTTATTCTCCTTCACGGCGGCCTCTGCGGTGTTCCGCTGGGTGGCGGCCCAGCTGGCGAGGACTTTGAGCGCGTCCTCGGAGGGTGTCCCTGGGTCTGCTGTGTAGACGTTGATGCGCAGTCCCGGGTCTGCGGGCAGTTCAAATGCTTCGAAACTCAAGTCAAGATCCCCCACGACCGGGTGGTGGAGCCGCTTCCGGCCGGCGCGGTGGTACTTCACGTCGTGCCGTGCCCAGCGGGTGCGGAACTCCTCGCTTCGGGTTGAGAGTTCACCGATCAGGTCCGTGAGGTCCTTGTCGTAAGGGTTTTTCCCGGCGGTGGACCGCAGGACAGCGACGATGTCATCTGCCGCGCGTTCCCAATCGGCGAAGAAGTCCCGCGCCTTCGGGTTCAGGAAGGTGAACCGTGCGCTGTTCGGCGGGGCGGTCTTTTCGGCCATCAGGTCCAGATAAAGCGCGGAGCCCAACTCGTTGGCGGCGAGGACATCCCCGCGGTCGTTGCGGACCCAAGCCGGTGCGGCCGTGATTGCATCAATGACGCGTTGCACGCTCGGCCGTACTGTCTGCGGGCTACGCTTGCGCCGTACACGGGGAGCGGCCGTGGCGGCGCGGGCAAGGTCAAAAAGGTGGGCCGTTTCGGCATCGTCGAGCTTAAGAGCGCGCGCGAGCGCTTCGAGGACGCTGTCTGAGGCGCCGGAAAGGTTGCCTCGCTCAAGGCGGATGTAGTAATCGATGCTCATCCCGGCGAGCATGGCGACTTCCTCGCGGCGCAGGCCACTAACGCGCCGGTTGCCACCGTAGACGGGCAGCCCGGCCTCATCTGGCGTAATCCTTGCGCGGCGGGAGGTCAGGAACTTCCGCACGTCGTCACTGTGTGTCATGGTTTTCACGCTACGCCCTCGCCCCGGGACGAGGGAGGGACTGGCGTTACCCGGACCGGCCGTGACTCCCCGCCATATGGAAATGACGGTGGCATTGAAAAGATGAAGCGTGAACCCGCAACGCTCCCCACCCGGCCTGATAGCCGGTCTGGCACGGCCGTAGTTGACGCGTGCAAGACAGTGACTCTCGCGGAGACGGTGAAAGAGCTGTCAACCGATTGACCGGAGGCGTACTCTGGACGGAATTCACCTCAAGACAAACCGGAACGGAAGGGCACACACCGGTATGAGCCTTAAAGACGAGTGGGAGCGTCTCGATTCCGAGACCCGTACCTGGCTTCTGGAAAATCCCGGATGCCTGGTGGTGCCCCGTACTGTGTCGGCCAAAATCAGCCAAGGCGCCCATGAGGTCATCGAGCAGGATCAACACGGGCAGATTGTACTTTCGCGAGACGACCACGATTTCATCCGAGGGAAGGCAGAAGCCGCCGGCACAATCCGCGTCCCGGCGACGGAATATCAGTTTTTCGACACAGCAGCTGTGCCCGTTGTCAGGAGAGCACCGTCCGGAAGGCATGCCGCAATGTCACCGAATGAAGTTCAGAAGGACCAGCCAGGTGCGGGCATGGAAGAACGCGGTGACTAACCGGGGCCGGGCCGATCTGTCCTGCCCTTCGGCCATCCGAGGCAGCCAGGTGTCGTCACGGCCACGGAACCGGCGGGTTTCAGGGCTTCAGCGCCAGAACTCGGTGAGCTGCTTGGCGAGGGCTTTGCCTTGGTCGTAACCAGCTCGAGCAGCGGGCGGACGCAGCGATAGGTCCATCGCATTGGCGCCGAACATGTGTGCGGAGCGGCTATCCGGGAAGATTGTTTCGACTTTGCTGCCGCGGGCGCGTAACTCGTCCACCTGCGCTGCCAGATGCAGGCCCCACTCCAGCGGTGCCCGTGATCTGCCGCTAAATGGCGACAGCACCAGCACTCGACGGTATCCGGTTGCCAGATCGGCATTCTCGCTGGATCGGCGGTAGCCGCCGTCGATGTATCGGTTGTCTCCGATCCTGTAGGCGAAGCCACTGGCGCAGCTGGCGGCCACGGCGTCCGCCAGGTCCACCCCGCTGTGGCGGTCGAACACGACCGGTTCACCGGTATGGGCGTCGACCGCAGTGATGAGCATCGTTCGTTGAGGCCAGTGCTGGCTGGGCAGCCGCGCGGCGACGGTAGCGCGCCACTGTGTTCGCCGGGAATCGTCGGACGCCGCATCCATGCCGAGTGCGGCTGCGCCCAGTCTTCGGCGCATATCGGCCGCATCCTCCGCCGCGGCGATGATCTCGCCCGTCCTCCGCATCTGGTCGGCCACCGGCCCAATGGGAACGCGTCCACCGTCGGCCCTGGCCGGACCAGTCCGTTGCTGGGGCGCAGCAGCAAGAACGGCGGCGAGTAGCTCGGCAGGGGTCGCACCAGCTATCTGGGCCGCCGCCGTCGAGCCTGCTGACGTCCCAATGGTGAGGTCGGCTGTGGTGACGTCCAGCCCCGCGCTGAACAGGCCAGCGACGACGCCGATCAGCCACGCGTTGCCTGTCGATCCGCCGCCACCCAGGACCAGCGCTCGCTCACCCGCGGCGCCCATCCGTATTGCGGCGTCAACCTGCGGCTGATCCTGGCCGGATAACGGCCGTTCGGAGGCCGTCGTCGAGGTGAAGTGGGGAGTTGAAACAGGTGTTGTGTTCATGGGAGTCGCCTTTCGCGAATTGCCTGTCTGGCGCCCCCGGCGACGACTGCCTCAGTCGCGCGGTCGTGGACTGAAGGGGAGCGCCCACTTGGGTACTGCGTTCATGGGTCTCACCTCCTGCCGATTGATCACGATTACCGGAAAGCTATCAGCCTGTCCCGCGGTGCGCAACGGGACCGTCTGGGCCGAACGCGAGTGGCGGCTAGCTCGCCGGGTCATACCCGAACTCGCGGAGCTCCTGCGAGCAACGGCAGGCCACCGCGATCTTCCTCGCCCACTCGACCGCTTCCTCGCGCGTCGGCAGCTCCAGCACGGTGAACCCGCCCTTGAGCTCAGAGCCAGGATAGATCTCGGGGCTCACCGACCCGTCAGCGGAGACCAGCACGGGATCGACTTCCTCATCGATTCCACCGCCGAATACGTAGACGCCTGCGGCCTTCGCCTCCTCGATCACGGCGTGGGATTCGGCGGAGACGATCGGGAATTCTTCGGCGGTGAGCACCATGGCTTCGCTCGGGAAGGAGATAAGGTATTTAGTCATGTCTCGATGGTGCCCCGCAGGAGGGCCGGACAGCAACGGTTATGGATAGTTAACGGCAACCATCTGCATTCCGAACGCTCCCCGAGCATTCTGCGTAGGAGGCAACCGTGGCGAGCTGATGATCCAGGAGGTACGAGCCGGATGGGCGTCCACCTCTATGCGTCGGCTGGCGCCGCCCGCCATGGCCAACACAGGCTAATTGGGCCGCTCGGGTGTCAGTCTTTCTTCAGTTTCTCGGCAAGCATCACGAGGATTCCGCTGGGACCGCGGAGGTACGTGAGTTTATATTCGTCGCGGTAGGTCGCCACGCCGCGTAGAGGATGGCAACCGTGCTTCGCAGCTATCTCAAGGGCTTTGTCTATGTCGTCGACCGAGAAGGCCACGCGGTGCATGCCTATGTCGTTGGGACGAGTTGGGTTCGACTCGATCGCTTTGGGATGGATGTATTCGAAGAGCTCAAGGTGACCATGACCGTCGGGGGTCCGCAGCATCGCAATCTTGGCGTGGTTGCCATCCAGCCCGACGGCAGTATCGGTCCACTCGCCGCTGACCGTGTCGCGCCCGATGACCGTGAGCCCAAGGTCGGTGAAAAAGGCGATTGTTGCTTCGAGGTCGCGAACGGCGATACCGACATTCTCAAGTTTGATGGCCATGCGTTGAAGCTACCAAAGCGGATTGAATTGCTCCAGAGGCGAGCCTGGACTCGACTTAACATCCTCCCGCCCTGTGGCCGTAGCACTGCGGCTAGTCGAATCCGGCTAAAAATACGTCAGTTGGGGCTCCCAGTGCGCCCAGTGCCGCTGTTTCCGTGTTCAACCATGTCACCAACCTCAGGAATCTTCCCTTCAACGCGCTGCCGGAAACCCGCGAATGAGCCGGCCCACGGTACCAGGCGTTCGCGATAGCCATTGGAATCGCCACCGTCCTCTGGGCGGGTATTACAACGCTGATTTTGGGGAAATCGGCAGTTCACGGTCTTTTGATGCCACCCATTCCGCGCGCTCTGGCCGCTTTGGGCTCACAACGCTATCGAAACGCATGTGTCTTGCCTTTCGGCGAACGGACCGTAGACTCGGCCCATGTCAGGTCGTGGGGGAACGAGACTAGTCCGTAGTGCTGCGGCGACAGTCCTGAGCATGCTGCTGGCGGGTGTCCTGGCAGCCTGCACCTATGAGGATTTCGGTGATCCGACGGCCACCGCGGTGCGTAGCACGCGCCCCGCTCCTTCCGTCCCAACGAAGGGTCCGGAGATACTGGATACCGAAACGCGCAACTACGCCGAACTGGAGAAGAGCCTCGCAGTGGCCCAAGGCTCCGTGCTCCTTGAAGACTCCGGCCCTGCCGACGGACCAGGGGTTGGTTTCAGCAAAACCGTAAAGGTGCAGACCGCCGGCCGGTACACCGTCACGGCAGCCTGCGTGGGTATTCCGGATGCGCAAGTGTTCCTCTCCCGCCCCGGGTCAAAGGAGCTACTGTCGCTCGATCTTGATTGTTCAGGCGTCTTGTCGCAGGTTGTTGAGTTGCAGGAGGGATACGTCGCCGCAATGCTGATGCGACACGACCCGACGGGTCCTTGGACAGGGGCCGTC
Organism: Arthrobacter sp. PvP103; assembly: GCF_017833075.1. NCBI lineage: Bacteria > Bacillati > Actinomycetota > Actinomycetes > Micrococcales > Micrococcaceae > Arthrobacter > Arthrobacter sp. PvP103. The sequence continues at coordinate 2,913,061 of NZ_JAFIBQ010000001.1, forward strand.
GCCGGAGTAAGAATTACCGACGGATAAAAAAGCGCTGATTTCCGCGTGCCGGGGTCAGAGAGGAGCGACCAGCCCAGGGGATTTCTTCCCGGATCTCGAGGCCGCTTGTAGCGGGTTGCAGCCGTTCCGTCCGTCACCGCAGCGCGCGTAGGTAACGCCTCTGAAAAATCCACTGTGCAATCAGGAGGAGCGGGAAGAGTCGCCGCCATGGCTGTCGTGATGCCGCTCGCGTGAGCGACCGAACGGTGAGGTGCACTTCCTCGCCACGACGGTGCACGAAAAACGCTTCCTCTCCATCGACGGGGTGCCCAGGCATGGTGCGGTACGAAAACCCGGATCTCCCGGGTTCTTGGACCACGTCGATGACTTGGACTGGTTCGGCGACGGTGAGGCCACCCAGGCGCGCAGTTACGACGACCCGGTCGCCCGGCGATACAGGGCCCGGGGGGTCTACGAGAAACCCACTCGCGGTTTTTATCTTCCAGAGGAGCACTTCCTGGGCGACACGCTGCCAAACCACGTCGCCGCTCCCGACGAAAGCCGTCACTTCTGAACGGCGGTAATTGTGGTCGCTGAGAGTCCACTGGTCAAGATGCGGGCTCGTCATGCGTCACCTCTTGGCCATCCTGAGTAGCATCAGCCTTCCAGCTTTGCCGGGCAGCAATGATTCCGTCGCGCGTCGCCGCACGGATAACCCCATAGAGGACATAAAAGAAAATGGCCATAAATACGGCAGCTACGACAATATCCATAGTTCTTCCCCCAAAGATTCGCTTGTCCGAGGACATCGCAAGCCTACTGCAGGTGCAAATGCTCACCTTCAGCGAGTCATGGAACGAGAACCCTGACCGACCGAAAAATGCGCCCTTCAGCACATATCGCCCATAGCGGCCAAGAATGGGCGGTCGGAGGATTGAAATGCCAATGGGGAAGCCACGACCACCGGGAAGATAGTGATTCACGCCTGGGCGGTCTGGTTTCAATTCCAACTCTGAGCTGTATCTGTAGATGGTTACGCTTCCTGTCCTCGGCAGAGACGGCCACTCGGCCGTCAGATCGTAGTACTGGGTGCCCATTCGGGTCTTCAGGGGTGCCGCGACAAATGTCTACGGGGTATTTAGTCCGAGTTCTCCGATGGCCGAAGGCTCCAGCGTGCCAGGGTTGAGATGCACGTACAGATCCTCGGCGTCTCCGGTCGAGAACTCAGCCAGTTCCAGTTCCACCTTCGAGGGAGTTACCGTCAGGGTGACAGTGCCGCGCGTCACGGCTGCCTGTGACACGAATTTTCCCTCAAATACCTGCGGCTGGCCGCTCTCCGGTGCGGGAGTGGAGGTTGAGGTGGGGTCGACAGGACTGTCGGTTGCCGAGTCCTCCGGTGCACCGGTGTAGGAACATCCGGTGAGGCCTGCGACAAGGGTGGCAGTCAGCATTGGTTTGATCATTTTCATGTTCCCCCAAGGAACGAGTATGGATGCGACACCCAGCCAGGCGAGCATGGAGTTGTAGGTGCGGACCTCTTGTGAGTACCCACAAATCGAGGCTTAGGCCTCTTTCGCCTCCATCAGCGAAGTAGCAGTGGCGCCAGCGACGACGAGAAATCCAGCAGACAGAATTCCAACAAACTTTCGTGTTTTAATGCAAACTCCCCCATTATTTACAAGCTTGTCAATTTTGCTAACAGTCAACCGGATAGAATAAGTCCATGACTACTTCTAACAAGTCATTGCCGACTCGCCAGCGCGGCATCCAGAGAGCACTAGGTCTGATATTTTGCATCTCGATCGTGGGCTTACTGGCTTCAATCTTCCTTACCGGCCGCAACCCGCTCTTCCCAGGGATGTCCGGTCCGTTGCTGGTGCTGCTCTTCTTCCTGGCCGCAGCAGGAAGCGCTACCGGACTAGCAGTCACCAGGTCTCGACGGGCTGCCATGGAAAACGCAGACAAGAGATAAGTCCGAAAGGCTTGCTGCAGCGAGCTGGGGCCCACCGGAACCGAGCCGGTCAGTCGTGCCCCACACCTAATGAAACGGGCGCTTGAATATCCTTTTGAATTCATTGATGCTATGGACATCCCTGCCCAGTCAAGCCCCTTGTCCGCGCTGATGCTGATAGTTTGGTCATTTTAGTTCCAGCCTCTTTCCAGAGAATCCCCGAAGTGTCGCAAGACTATTGACCGTACTAGAGCGGTGATCGCTGTCGCCGCCGGAAGCCTCGCGATTGCGGTGCCCGCGACGGCATCGCAAAACCCTGGGGATACGCGGCACTGAGGTTGTGAGACCCCGGGATGGAGCTGTCCCGTAAGGGAATCGTGAGCCGAAACCCTGGCTGGACACGACCAGCGCGCACGGGAAGCTGATCTTCGACATGTTCCCGTCTCTGGCAGAGTACGAACGCTCCCGATTGTCCGAACGCACGAGGGCAGGGTTAGCGGCCGCGAAAGCCATGGGACGACTCGGCGGACGTCCGCCGGCGATGACCGGCGACGAAACTTGCGGCAGCCAGGGACCTGCGGCGTCAGGGAAAGAAACTGCAGGAGATCGCGGAGACTCTCAGCGTGAGCATGTCCACCCTCACCAGGGCGCTCGGGCCGCGAACAGGCAAGCCGGCGCCTGAGTCCCAATCTCTGGTTCAGAACGTTGCGTAAGTCGGTTCCGCCAGCGGCCAGTGCGACGTCGGTCTTGGAACCCTGACCGGGCCGAATATGGGCTCGTCCGACGAGCGAAGACCGGAGAGCCGACTCGCGACGCGCAGAGTGAAAGCGACAAAGAACGGGCAGTCTGAGCCACAGGGAGGATGTGCAGTCGCAGTGATGTGATTCCGTCAGTGGCACCGACAGGAGGCTGGTACTGTCACCTGAATGATGCCTCCGGCCGCGTAGTTCAGCTCTCTGGGGAAGGGCCCGGAAGGCTTGTTAGGCGGATCTCTACGCTCTTCTTTATCCCTGACGAGGTCGTCGCAATGACGGTGAAGTCTTTTTTGGTCGGTTTAAGTACGACTGCCAACGCAGTTCCTGCTGGGCCTGTGACCTCTTGCGAGATTTCCGCACTATCCGCAGGTGCGATTTGATAATAGGCGCCACTCGCACAGTCCTGGGTGAAGCTCAGATAAATGAGTCCGGTGCTACTTGTGCTCTCAATCGGCTGCACTGAGCCATTCACGATGTCGGATATCACCGGGACGTCCCGGCCACGGCTGATAACCGTGCCACACAGCCGGACTTGGCCTTGATCGTAGACCACGGGTCCATGACTCTCTTTGGGCAGCGGACTTGGCGCGCATGAGGTGAGCGCGAGCGAGAATACGAACGCGGTGACAGCGATTCTTAGACCTCGACGCATGTGCCCGACCCCCACCGGTAGTTGATTCATTGTGTGCCCCAGCGGTTCGGTCCGCAATGAATTGCAACTGATCACTCGACGGCGCACGAACGAACCCTGAGCGAGAGGAAATTGGGCCGTTCCAGGCGGGGTGTCAGCGCCGGTCGAAAAGTGAGCCATTTCGTGGGTTGAAAAGTGAGCCACGTTGACGTTGGTTATTCTGCCGTATTTTCCGGTCTTGTCGAGGGCAGCGAGTCTGTCCGTGTGTGCTTGAGCCGGTAGCTGGAGCCTTTGAGCGTGACGACTTCGGCGTGGTGGACGATGCGGTCGATCATGGCTGAGGCGACGACTTGGTCACCGAACACGTCTCCCCAGCGGGCGAACGGCAGGTTCGAGGTCAGGATGAGCGAGGCGTGCTCGTAGCGTGAGGAGACGAGCTGGAAGAACAGGTTCGCGGCGTCCTGCTCGAACGGGATGTAGCCGACCTCATCAACGATGATCAGCCCGTAGCGGCGCAGCCTGACCAGTTCCTGCGGCAGCCTCCCGCCCTGATGAGCAGCTTGGAGCCGGGCGACCCAGTCGATGGCGGTTGCGAACAGGACCCGGTGGCCCAGCTGGGTGGCCCGCAGCCCCAACCCGGTGGCAAGGTGCGTTTTGCCGGTTCCCGGCGGTCCGAGCAGGACAATGTTGGACGCCTTGGTCAGGAACGCACCGGTGGCCAGGTGCGCGATGGTGTCGCGTTTGAGGCCGGGCTGATGGTCGAAGCTGAAGTCCTCGAGCGACTTGCGGGCAGGAAACCCGGCTGCCCGGGCACGGGCTTCGGCGCCGGAGGCTTCGCGGGCGGCGACTTCCCGGGACAGGACGGCGGCGAGGTATTCCTCATGGGTCCAGCCGGCCTCGCGGGCCTGGTCCGCGAGCCTCGCTGCTGCTTCCCGGATCCGTGGCGCCTTCATCGCCCGGGAGTAGTACTCGATCTGGCCGGCGGTTTCCTTGGCTTCGGTCATCAGGCGACCTGCCCGTCATCGAGGACGACACCGAACGCCCGGTCGTAGTCAGCCAGGTCCCGCAGCCCGGCTGTGTCTCCGACGGGTGCCGGGTTTTGGAAGGCTTTCCGCAAGTTCCGGGCTGCCTCGACATGGTCCGAATCCGTGATTGTCAGGCCGGTGCCCCAAGACCGGGAGTGGCTTCCGACACATCGCCCGTCCAGGGTGATCGTGACTGTTTCCAAGTCTGCGGTGACGTCGACGAACCTGCCGATGGCGTGCGGGTGCACGGAGTAGTCGTTGGATCCCATCCGGACGTAGTAGTCCCGCGGGAGCCTGACCCTTGCGGCGAATCCGGTCACGGGCGGAACCGGCGGCAGTCCCAGCATCGCCGCCTTGTCCTGGCGGATCAGCTCCGCGGGCCGGGCTCCGGTCCGCCGGACCAGACGGGCATTGGCCAGGGGAAGCCACTGGCCGAGCTGGGCGTTGAAATCCTCCGGCGAAGTGAAGGTCCGGCCGGGAAGGAACGAGGTCTCCAGGAACTGGTTGGCCCGCTCCACAACGCCCTTGCTCTCCGGATCGTAGGGCTTGACCTGCACGATTCTGGTGGCGAGGACCCCGGCGAACGCCGCGACCCCGGCGGAGTAGCTGTTCCGCCGTCCGATGCCGGCTTCGTTGTCCCAGATCAGCCGCCGCGGAACCGCACCCAGGGACCCGATCAGCTCCCACATCCCGGCCAGCAGGTCCCCGGTCATCCGGGACGGGAGCATCCGCGCCAGGATGAACCGCGAATGCGAGGACACCATCACCAGCACCGGCAGAACCCTCGACTTCCCGCCACCGACCGGTATCCGCACCTCGGGAAACCACAGGTCGCACTGCGCCTGGTCCCCGGGTTCGTAACTGATCCGGTCCGCGGGATCGGCAGGGGCATACTCCGGCCGGATCCTGGCCACGTTCTCCCGGAACCATGCCGGGGACCCGGACCAGCCCACACGCTCCGCCAACACCGTCGCCGGCATCCGCGGGTTCTCCGGTGGCTCAGTTTTCAACCGTCACTATGGCTCAGTTTTCGACCGTCACCGACACGCGGGACCCAAAGTGGCGAGGCATGGGGGACTCGTTGACCAGGAACAGCGGGCTGGGACCATTGGTTTATTGGTGCTCATAGTTCAGGATTTGAGGATCTACACAGGACGCATAAGCAGGTTTTCACTGGCGTCTTGTCAGCGTTTTGTGCTTCGGGGAAGAAGAAGACGATGAGCGGTATTGACGATCTCATGGCGGAGTCCAATGACCGCTGGGTAGACGCGATGAGAAGAGCCAAGGGCGTCGAGGACAACGGCCTGGGCGAGGCCGTGAAAACCTATTACACCCGCTATTTCCCTGCCGGATTCTTCATCCTGGTCGCGGCCGGGACCATCGGTGCAACCCTGGCTTTCCCAGGCACACCGGAGAGGTGGCCGACCTTCCTAACCTTCGGGATTCTCCTTGGATTTCTCGGCGCCCTGATTGGGGGCTTGGTCTACAACGCGAAGAAAGTGGCACCGGCAGCAAAGTTCGGGAGGATCGATGTGCTTCTTTCCCTGGAAAACGAGGAAAAGAAGCAGGTCCGTCGTCAGATCGCAGGGAAGGCATCCATCGATCCGGAACATCTTTCGGTCACCCGGGCCGCCGCGGTGCAATTACGAAAGGGCCTCGCCACGCAACTGCTTCTGGCGCCGTTATATCCGCTCATCTTTATTCCCCAAGTTATGAACTCAGCTCTCCGCGGTGACAGTCTGTTCGCTTGGCTGATGGCAATTGGTGTGGGAGTAATAGCGGCCGGGGTAGGGTTTCTCGTCCGTGACTTCCGGCGGGCGGGCCGGTTCCTGGCTCACACAGCGGAGCAGGCAGCCCCCGGCAACGCGCCGTTTTAATGTTTCAAAGCCGAACCCTTACCGGGCCGAAAACTGGCCCCTTCGGCACCTGTCGCCCATCGTGGCCAAGAATTGGCGGTCCGAAGGATTGCAACCCTTACCGGGCCGAAACACCTTCACCTAGAAAGATTTCCCCGGCCGCATTTCCGGGTCCTGTTGGCTAGTCGGCTGGACCAGTAAGCTGTGCCCATGGGTACGAGGGCAGGACTTATTCGCCACTTGGGTGGCCTTGGACTGTGGCGATTCTGTTTGTGTTTGCGATGAACGTCGTAGGGACTGGGTCAACCGGAACGAGTCCTCATCATGATTAGCGCGCAACATGATCGTCGGCCTGGTGATGACTGTACCCATAGCCGTCTTCGAATCGCGCAACCCGCGTCAGAAAGGCAAGCCGCTGGATTCCCGGCGGATCGCACTTATGAGCCTTGGCTTCACGGGCTCCCTGCTGTCCCTATTTGCAAGCGCTGCAATGTTTTTAACTGCCAGGTCCGGTGGGTACGACCTGTAGTCCAGATGCCCGGCAGCTGGGATTCGGCGGTATTCGTCCCGATGCTGGCCTTGACGACCCCGACTGCATGTCCGTTGCAGATGTGCGACGCCGGCCTACGGACTGGCGTCCGGGCCCGAGAATAGGCTGAGACCTGCTTCTCCGGTGGCTACTTCCAGGTCTCCCTTGTCTGTGCCGATTGCCGCGATTTTCCAGGACCGCTGGAGCTCTGCTGGCTTCTTCGGGGGAAGGTCGAGCAATCCGTAGAAGGACAGCTCGCTGAACTCCCGCACGTGCTCCGTGGGGGATCCTATGCCGGCAAGCAGAGGCTGGAACTTGATAGTTCCATTGTTCACTTCTGCGATTCCCTGTTCCCACCTGCTGCTCAGTGAACCGGGGAGAGCCTTGGGGTATCGGATTGCGCATTCGATGAGTCCGCGCTCCACGTCCCGGAGAAGACGAATCTTCCTTTCCGCCGCTGCCAGTCGCGAGACTATGAGCGTAAGGGCAGCCATGACGGCGACTGTGAGGGCAATTGCGGGCCAGAAGCCAAGTGGTTCACGGAGGATGCTGGAGACCAAAAAGCCAACTAAGAGAACCCACCAGTACGACCGCGTGAGGGCCTTTTCCCACCTCCCGAGGGGCGAGGGCTCCCTTATCTCAGCTGCCATGTTTTGATCCTAGCCCGCACTGATACGCAGGCCAGGAGGAATTGAACCTTGAACGAGAGCCGAACCCTGTGCGGGACACTTTTCCCAGCGACTGCCCTTCTCGGAGCAGGGAGCCAACCTGGAAGCGACGCAGCCTACTTGGTTAAGAGCATCGACAGACCGATTTGAACCTAGCTAGGTAGAGAGCCGTTTCGTTGCGAAGCCTTTCGCCCTCCGATGAACCAGAGAAGCGGGCCGATAAACGGCAGCACAAAGACGATCACCGCCCACACAAAGAGTGTCCTGGGTGGTTGATCCTTCGCCCGGAAGATGGTTATCCACGCTCCGATCAACAGCGCGACATAGGCCAGAGCAACGACGCTTTGCAGGGCCAACCATGATCCAGGAATCACAGGATTCGTAATTGTGGAGCGAGCTATGGTCGACAACATTTTCCCCCCAAGGATCAGTGCTCTCGCCGGAGGCGATGTTCACTATCGAATGCGGTAGACGTTACCGCCAACTGCGGGCCCGAGATAGTCACACGGCAACCCTCTCCGGGTCCGACACCGACCAGTAGCCGCTCCTGAAGGGGATGGGTGGCTCGGGTAGGCTCGGGACACCAAGCCTGAGGGGGCAGCCGCATGGAACCCGAGCATTACAGCAGACCGTTCAACGATCACGCCACCAGCAGTGAGCCCGCTGCCAAAACGTGGGAAGAGCAAAAGCGAATCAGGTTCTCAGCCTGGCTCGGTATCGGCCTCGCCATATTCATCATGGTTCCAGCCGTATACAGGCTTGCCACAGAACCGCCGCGCTGGCCAGACGCCATATTCGTCAGCGTCGGAGTGGGGTTGATCATTTTTCACACCGTCCGGGTGCTTCGCCTACGCAGGGGCTAACTAGACGGTCTCCTGCAGGCTATGGAGGCCAAAGAGCGGCAGTAGGGTTCGAGTGTCCGGCGCCGTAGACTCCGTTTCATTTGGGGATCGATTACGGGCGCAGGTGCGACACAAAGCGATCACAGAGCACCGCCGCGAAGCGATCAAATCCACACCCGGCAACAGAATGGCCCAGGGCCCGGCCCATTCTTCGAAGCGTAAGATCACCTGCATGCACGTCGAAGCGTCCTACGAACGAGACAGCCGTTGGGAGCAACACCAGAGCACTTTCCGCGTGTACTTTTTTGAGGAGCCTGGGCCCGGCTACTCGGTCAGCACCTTCGATCTAACGGATGCGACTTTGTCGGAAGCCAAAACTTGGGCGGAAGATGAGGCTGGTGACCGCATGTATTCGATTGCACTGGTTTCATCGAATGAGCAGGGACATCGGGGACTTATTTGGCTCATCGGCGACGATGCCAATGATGTGTTGGACCAAGCCCCCACCGAGGTTCGCCAGCGAGTCCAAAGTAGGCTGCGACAAGAAATGATAGAAAATCGCTCGCGGCGAAATTAGGCCACGATCACCGCACAACCGTTGCACGCGCACCGTCCGCTCATGGATCCATGAGCGGGGCCCTGGGCCATTCTGTTGCCGGGTGTGGATTTGATCGCTTCGCGGCGGTGCTCTGTGATCGCTTTGTGTCGCACCTGCGCCCGTAATCGATCCTTTGCCGGGCTTCGGGACTTGTCCGGCGACCCCGGGAGTTGAGGGGGCATCCAAACTAGACCTCAACTGCCAATTTGGCGACCCGCTGGCCGCGGCCTCTTAGGAATGCGGCATCTCTACAAGGTTGGCCGTGCCATACGCCGTCTTTTCGGCAAAGTTATAGATCACGACGCTGCGAACGGGCCCGGGCATCGCCTCCCACATCCTGAGGTCCATTTCGATGCGCTGACTACTCGATCGGCTGAGGGGTTGCGGCCCCAGCTCAATGAGTGTCGACGATGACAGCTCCAGTTCACCACTGGGTCCGGGGCGCACGGTCCCAGGGCTCAGCACGAGACGGACACCGTCTCCGGAACCTGTAGTAAAGTCTTCTAGCTGCACGAATGCACCGGACTCTGTGACACGGATGGTGGCCGTCCCAGTGGTGGTCGCTCCTTGCGACTGAAATTGACCTTGTAGAGTCACGGGACCGGCAGCAGCCGTCGCGCTGGGAGTCGGTGACGGCCGACTCGACTCGCTTGCCGGGTCCGGCACGGGCTCTGCGTAGGTGCAGCCGGCGAGGCTTGAAACTAGCAGGCTCGCGAGCAGCGTCGATCGAAGAAGCTTCATTATTCCCCCAATGATTTTCGTTCATACGCACCCTACCCGAGCGGTATCTGCGCGGTTGGTCCTTGGGGGAACCCTGATCGGGCGGAAAATTGGCTCTCGGACGAGTAGCGGCCACGAGTGGCTAGAAAAGGGCAAGCCAAGGGAAAGCTACCCTGACCGGGCTGGTGTAGTGTCGGCGCAACGACGTCTGAGGGGGCAGTGTTATTAATCGTCACTCATTTCAACTGATTGTGGCCGGGTTCGGCTTGGCAATTCTGCTTGGTGGCTGTACCGCCCAATCAGGATTCAAAGCTCTGGATCGTGAGGTCGGCGTCGAAGATAGATTGCCGGACGGAATCACGTTCCAAGGAACCGACGTGAAGGCCGAAAGCGCGCGTTTGCTTGCTGCGGAAAAAGGCGTTTCGTATTTCGCGGCCAAAAGCGATGGAACCCGGGAGGCTTGCGTGGTCGTTGTTCCAGACGCCAACCCCTCGCTATGGGTCGCAGGGTGCGGCAGTATGGCCAGCGGCGGCGAGGTCGTAACAGTCAGCAGTGCCACTAGCGCATCCGCCGTCCTGGTGGTTGATGGCACCAACACCAACCAGTGGGAGTCAGAGGGCTGGATAAAGCTGCACAACAACATACTCACCTCGCGCCGGTAGCTAACCCTTTTAATCGTCATCCTGCGAGGTCAGAGGCGCAGCCCCTGACCTGGAAGGCTATGTAGTGTCGGTGCGCTGCTTGGTGGGGTCGTGAGCCGAACCCTTACCGGGCCGAAAACTGGGCATCAGACACCGGATGCCGAAATGTGCATCCACCGCGAGCCCAAAAGAGAAAGCTACCCTGACCGGGCCGCCAGCCGGCCGCCAGGGCGTATGGGCTGGCTTGAATCATCTGCCGCCGAAGACAAAGTAGTAGAGAGCGAAGGCCACTGCTACAGCGACAATAGATATCCCATAATTTCGGACAGAGCGCTTTCGTCTTCTTTGGTACTCGACTGCTTCCTCGTCCGGCAAGAAGAGGTTGACCTTCGCTGCTCCTCTGGACAGAGGTCCGGCTGCAAGGATCATGCCAAGGCCAATGAAAGTGACAAGGGAAACGAAAAGCACCGCCGGCCCCATGCGCATTACCTCTTCTGTGGCTTGTATCGCCTTTGCATAAATACTAGGCGCGAGCATACCGCCCGGCGCCCTTTAGGTAGCCGGCATCATGGTCATGCAGGATCGTGAGCCAAACCCCTACCGGGTCGAAAAACTGGCCCTCTTGGGACCTGGACTAAAAGTCATCCTCCGATGGCCCCCAGAATGATTTGCAACAGCGACCGGGCCTTGTGTCAGCTAGCTGGTTCGGTGGAGTCGCACTGCTAGCCTGTCAGCATCGGCTATGGGGGTAGAGCGACATGGAACTTTGGGAATGGGCTCTGGCAGCACTCGGTGTGGTGTCCGCGCTGTTCATCATGGGATCGATTATCTGGGGTATTTTCGATGTGCTCCGCGAAGAACGGCTCGACCAGACAGCTCGGATCCTGTGGGTCCTGGCGATGTTCATTCTGCCGCTGTTTGGTGTCATCGCTTGGTTGTTCGCCAAATCCCGGCTTTCATCTCACCTCGGCTCGCAGAGTTACGGCAAGACGCTTTGAGTGCGGCAACGTAGCCCGAATAGGGACTGGCCAGGCAAGCATGATGCTAATGCCAACCGTGAGGCATGGACAGTAATTGGGGGACCCTTGTCATGGAAAGGCAGCACGGATCACTGGAATAATCGCGATTTCAGCCGCTTTGATCGCAGCGGGGGTCATTGTCTATCTCCAAATTGGCGCCGTAACGGGTCAGCGGTGGTCCAGCTTTGGTAATCAGGGGCCGCATTGGCCATTCACGCTATTCATCTTGGCGCTTCTCTTGGCCATCGCCGCGTTCGCTGTCTTTGTAGTGCTTCAGATCAGAGCCGGAAGGCACTCGCGCTAGAAGTTCGCATGCCGAGGTACCTTTCCGGGCACCCGCGCAGACTCATCACCCCACGAAACACAGCGAAACATTTCTCGCACACCCGCCCGTACAAGCCGTCCCGTTAGCCGGTCCTCCTCCGGACGACCCCGCCCCTCACCAGCACAAACGCAGGCTCGACCGGGCACCCCCACCGTAAGACCCGTCCGCTGAAGTGCCCGGTGACGGTGGCATATCTGGTCCACCAAAAGTACGCGTGGCACACTGTTGCGCATGACCGCTTTGCTGGTCGGCTACGCGCGGGTGTCCACGGAGCAGCAGGACCTAACGGCGCAGCGCGACGCATTGTCAGCTATGGGGATCACCGCGGACCGGATCTACGTAGATCACGGGCTGACGGGCACTGACCGGAACCGTCCGGGCCTCAGGGAAGCGATGGCGGCCTGCCGGGACGGTGACACGTTCGTGGTCACCAAGCTGGACCGCCTCGCCAGGTCCGTTCGGGATGCCCACGAAATCGTCGACGAGCTCGCCCAGCGGAATGTGAAACTCAGCATCGGCGGATCGGTGCACGATCCCACGGACCCCATCGGAAAGTTGCTATTCAACGTCCTGGCCATGGTGGCCGAATTCGAGAGCGACCTGATCCGGGCCCGTACCCGCGAGGGCATGAAAATCGCCAAGGCCAAAGGCCGCCTGAAGGGCAAAAAACCCAAGCTGTCTCCGGCCCAGGAAGCCCACCTGGTCAAATTGCACGATGCCGGCGAGCACACCACCGGGGAACTCGCAGAACTCTTTTCAGTGGCCAGGTCCACGGTGTACCGGGCGGTGCAACGCGCCCGCCACAAGTCAGGACCTGCCCGCTAACCGGAAGCTTGGCGAAGCCAACGCAACAGCCCCTCCGGACCGGAAAGGTTCGGAGGGGCTGGTGTTGGTGCAGGGTGGCCCGGCTAAGCGCCGCGACCGTTACCCTAAGCCTTTAGAGAGGGCGGATGTTCTCTGCCTGAGGGCCCTTCGGACCCTGGGTCACATCGAATTCGACCTTCTGGTTCTCGTCCAGTGAACGGTAACCGCTGGTAGCGATCGCCGAGTAGTGGGCGAAAACGTCAGCTGATCCGTCATCGGGGGCAATGAAGCCAAAACCCTTTTCGGCGTTGAACCATTTAACTGTGCCTGTTGCCATGGCTGCATTCCTTTATGTGACTCTGATTCTCTCTGCAGACACGGCGGCCCGCAGAGCGGAGAACGTCCCCCGCTGTCCCCAACGTACGGGGCGGACGCCTCGCTTGCAAGGGTATAAGTGCTCTTGCGACACTATATGTCCGCTTCAGCCGCCCTCGGCGTACATGGCAAGCAGGTCCCGGCCGAACTGATGCGGTGACGTTTCGGACGGGCTGTGCCCCCCGCGGTACACCGAAATCCGGGCTCCGATGGACTGCGCGAACTGGCGGTGCAAGTGCAACGGCCACAAATCGTGCTCGCCCACCGCCACGAATTTCGGCACGGTTGCGGCGGCGAGGTGCTCCCGCAGGTCCGGGACATTCTTCATCAGCCCGTAGATGTCCCGCACGGACTGGCGCCGCGTAAACCGGAACCGGTTCCGGACAAACCGCAGCCGGTTGGGGGAGACCTTGTTGACGTTCCGGCGGATGCCCCAGATCATCAGCGCAGCGCCCACCCGGCCATTGGCCAAGCCGGTGAACCGCCCGAACCGGCTGATCCCCCGGAAGCACTGCCCCGTCAGGGGCGGGCAGCTTAGAAGGGTGAAGCTGCGAAACAGCTCCGGGCGCTTTGAATAGGCAATCTGCGCCACGATCGCGGCAAAGGAGTACCCCACCACATGGGCAGGGACTCCGCCCGACTCGAGGACGGCGACGAAGTCGTTCACGAAGAGCTCGTAGTCATAATGCCTGCGGGGCGGGACGAGGTTCTCCGGCCCCGCGCCTGCCGATTCGTACTGGCCGGCAAGGTCGTAACTCAGCACATAGAACCCGGCTTCGGCAAGCTCCGGCATCATCACGGCGAAGTCCTCTTTGGAGCCCGTGGCACCGGGAACCAGCACCACCCGCGGGTTCTGCGGCTTGCCCATGGCCACCATCGCAAGACTCCCGCTCGGCGCCGCAAAACGAGTGCTCACCGAGCCTTTGGGAAGGACGGCCCAGTTCCAGTCGCGGATCTCCGCATCCTTCAGCGTCGCATCATCCATCACCCCGTCCGCGGAAGGGTATTCCTCGTACTCGGGGGACGCCATGGCTCAACGATAGCCCCGGCGGAACCCGTTCCCTCGAAAAACGACCGCATCCCGCCCCGAGCAAGCCCCGGTACCAAGGTCAGCCGGACCTCACCATGTCACGGTTCCGGCCGCGCCATCCACGGTGACGGTCTGCCCGTCACGCAGCCGCACGGTGGCATCAGCCACACCCACGACGGCGGGGATGCCGTACTCCCGGGCCACCACTGCGCCATGGGAAATGACGCCGCCCATCTCCATCACCAGGGCACCCGCGGTCAGGAAGAGCGGCGTCCAGCCGGGATCAGTGGAGGGGGCCACCAGGATTTCCCCTGGTTCCACATGGGCACCCACCGGATCCATGACCACCCTGACCTTCCCGGTGGCGGTGCCGGCCGAGGCCGGAGTCCCGGTGAGGCGGTCCGCGGCAGCCGCCTGGGGCAGCGCGGCCGCCGCCGCCATCATGGCGGCCTCCACGTCGGTGCCGTCCGAGAGCAAAAGGCGCGGAACGCGCCGCCGCCGCAGTTCGACGTCGTACATCCGACGGCGCACGGCGACCACTTCCTTCAGGTCCGCACCGCGGAGGGCAACACGCAGTTCTTCAAAGTCCAGGAAGAAGACGTCGGTGGCAGCCGAGATGTTGCCGGTCCGCGTCAGTTCCTCGCCGACGGCGGTGAGCTGCCGGTGCATCTCCGCCAGCACCATCACGATGTAGAACTTGGGCAGCTCACGCAGTCCGGACAGCTGCCGTGCCCTGCGCAGGCACAGTGCCACCAGGCGCCCCCGCAGCCGGCTCCTGGCTGCCGCCCGTTCCACGAGTTCGCTGACCCGGGCTTCCGCGTGATCGGCGGCACGGGCAAACTGGCGGTCCGGAGCCTGCTCAGGATCCTCAACCCGGAGGTAGTTCGAGATTATCCCCAGAAGGTGGTCCGGTTCCTCGGCCCATCGCGGCATCCCCAGGTCTATCTCCGCCACGGCCCGGTGGCCGTACTTGGACAGGAACGTTCGCAACCCCGCCTGCGCAACGCCCGGCAGCCCGCCCGCCGTGTACAGCGCCGCCAGCCCATCCGGCCGCAGCTCCGTGAACACCCTTCGCGACTCCGGGTCCCGGCCAAGCGACACCGCCAGCTGCCACAGTTCCAGGTCCATGATGGTGGTCACGTTGTGGGGAAGCCCCCGAAGGACCGCCTCAAGTTCGCGCGGTTTGGCAATCCCGCGCAGCAGCCTTCGGGCCGCCGCCAGCATGAGGTATCCCACGGACGGACCCGGCAACGTCGCCTGGATGATCCCGTTGACAGTGCTTCCCAGGACGTCCTCCGCGTGCTGCAGCCGTCTCGCCGGAGTCGCAGGGAGGGGGAGCGCAAGCCGGGCTTCGAGGCGGTCCTGGTAGCGCCGCGCCCGGCGAAGCTCCCCGTCCGGCCACAGCAGTGCCCTGATCATGGCCGGAATGAGACCGGCCATCAGCACCAGGCTCTGGGATTCCTCAGTGCCCTTTGCTTCTGTCCCGGCATGGCCCTTCGTGCGCTTCCTGCCCGGCAACCTGCGTGCCGGACGCACAATACTGAACCGCGGGTCCTCCAGCAGCGCGGGGAAGACCGCGGCCGATCTCCCGTCAGCCAGCGGCAGCAACCTCAACAGTGCCTTGCGGCCGGATTTGTTGCGGACCACCGCCGTCAGGTCCACGTACATCCGCAATCCCGGGTTGACGTATTTCCATGGCCCCTTGCTGTTCCTCATGAGGCCCAGCACGGAGAGGCCCATGGGCGTGAGAGGTCGGGTAAGTCCCTGGAGCAGCGTGCCGCACAGGTAGACGCGTGTGTCCCCGCTCGCTGTGCGGTCCGCGCCGCCGGTCCCGCCGGGTGATTCGTCCTCCGGCAGCGGATACAGCGTGGTGATGGGCCGCGATTGGGTCAACCAGGCCTTGCCGCCTGCGTCGATCACCCACTCCACGTCCTGGGGTGCACCAAACAGCCGCTGGGCGGCGTCACCGAGGGATGTCAGTTCGCGAACCTGGGCCGGGTCCAAGCTGGTCCCGGGGCCCTGCGGCCCCTGCAGGATCCGGCTAGTGGCCGTGTCCACAACGAAGTGGTCCGGATTAACGGCCCCGGACACCACCGCCTGTCCCGGTCCGGGGCTGGAATCGATGACGCTCTCGGTCCGCGTGCCCGTCACCGGGTTGGCGGTGAACAGCACGCCCGCCGTGCCGGCGTCGACCATTTGTTGAACGACGACGGCGAGTCCCGCCTCGCGGTTGCTGATCCCGTTCGCTGTGCGGTAAGCCACCGCACGGTCCGTCCACAGCGACGCCCAGCAGCGCCGGACGGCCTGGACGACGGCGTCGGCGCCGATGACATCCATGAAGGAGTCCTGCTGTCCGGCGAAACTGGCAAAGGGCAGGTCCTCAGCGGTGGCGGAAGAACGGACCGCCACCGGAGCGTCGCCCATCGCGGCATAGGCCCCGCGGACAGCGGCCTCGACGTCGGCCGGAACCGGTGCTGCGGCCATCGCCTCGCGGGCTTGCCGCGCGAGGCCGTCCCGCTGGTCGTCCGGCAGCCCGGGAGCGCCGTCGTACTTTTTCGCCCCGTCCAGGCCGTTCGCCCCGTCCAGGCGGGCGGCGATGTAGTCCAGTTCCGCCGGCGCGGCCATCCGGTAGCCCGTTGTGGTCAGGCAGAATCCCGCCGGAACCGGAAAGCCTGCGGCGGCGAGTTTGCCGAGGTTCAGGGCCTTGCCGCCCACGAGCGCCAGCGATCCTGATGCCAGCTCGGCAAGATCGACCACCAGGCTGTTCCCGGTGCCGCTGGCCGGCGCCGGAGCGGGGCTGACGTGAGCCATGTCCGGCTCCTAGCCGTTTTCCGCGGCCTCTCCGTTGTCCTCCCACATGACATCCAGGTTGCGGAAGATCAGCGGTCCGTCGCACAGCGCCGCCATCTTCGCGGCGAACTCCGACGTCTCCGGCCGGCTGGAATTCTCCATCGCCGATTCATAGGAATCGAAGTCGACGATGGTGAAGTAGGTCCCGGGGCGGTCCCTGTCCGCCGTGGCCACGATGCGGCGGAACGTGGGCGGAGTGCCTCCCTCGGTCCGTGACGGCCGGCCCAGCTGCTCTATCTCCTCGATGCGGGAGGTCTGGAATTCGATGATCTGCACAAACCCGGCCATGACGGCTCCTCGACGGCGGTGGATGCTGATGCGGATCAGGCTAGACCCGGCGGCGGGGGAGCGCAAAGGGGAGAAATGCCCTACTTTGCGGTCCGGTTCCTGCGCCGACTACGGAGTATGGATCCCGCGGACCGTGCGGTTGCGGCCGAGCGATTTGGCCCGGTACAAGGCCGCGTCCGCCGTTGCGATCAGCTCATCAAGGCCGGACGTTCCTTTGCCGATAGGGGCGATGCCGTAACTGACCGTGGGCATCCGGGAACCGTCCGGGCCCCGGACCGCTTCGAGCTGCTTGTTGATCTCCGCGGTGATGGCCTCTGCCCGGTCCGGGCTCACACCGGGCAGCAGGAAGATGAATTCCTCGCCGCCGTAGCGTCCCACGAGGTCGGTTGAGCGGACCGTCTCGTTGCAGGCGGAGGCGAACGACTGAAGCGCGGCGTCGCCGGCCGCGTGGCCGTAGGTGTCGTTGACGGCCTTGAAGTGGTCCAGGTCGGCCAGCACCAGGGTGCCGAGCGCACGGGTGTGCCGCAGCCGCAGCAGCTCCTCGGAGGCGAGGTCCAGGAACGCCGCCCGGTTGAGCAGCCCCGTGAGGCCGTCCTGGGTGGCCACCGCCCGGAGCGCGCGTGTCTGCTGTTCGCTGCTGAGCGCCGCCATGCTGAAGGACACCACCACCAGCAGCACCATGGTCACCAGGGTGGTCACCGCGGAGCCGAAATAGGTGACGAAGACCCGGCCGTCCGGGCCTTCAGCCAGATATACGACCAGTCGGCAGAAGTAGTAGGCGGCGAAGAAAGCCGCCGCGATGGCCAGCGGAATCCGGACCCGGGAGTAACCGGGCTCCAACCGCCAGAGTTCGCGGGACGCCAGGCCCAGCATCAGCCCCATCAGGGCAAGGAAGACGGCGCCTCCGGCCCAGATGTTAACCCCCGGGTTTTCCAGGGCTGATGACACCGACACCACGGCGGGACCCGCCGCCAGTTGCCAGGAACGCGGCCGTGCTGCCCGCAGGGACCGGGCACCGGCCCAGACACATGCTCCGCCGGCAACCAGCAGGCAGTTCCCCAGCGGATTGGCCCACACCTGCTGCGGTGTTCCGTTGAAGAGGTAGGCCGCTGAACCGGCGAGGAATAGCGTCAGCGCCACGCACCACCAGGCGCTGTAAGGGGACCGCGTGCTCCGGTACGCAGCGAAGTAGAACAGGAGCGCCAACGTGAACGCAACAATGGCGAAGGCAACCCGGAGGGTCAAGGTGTCAAGTTGCATTCAGTTCCCCCAGTTCGCAACCAATGCGAAGACCCGGACCGTTCCCGGACCGAGTCCCTACGCAGACTTAGTATCGCATTCCGAGCCCCTGGCGGGTCAGGGCGTGAGCAGCACCTTGATGGCGCGGCGTTCGTCCATGGCCTTGTAGGCTTGCGGCGCCTCCTCCAGCGGCATGACGGAGTCAAACACGCGCCCGGGGTTGATGCTGCCGGCCAGCACATCCGCCAGCAGTTCGGGGATGTAGGTTCGGGCGGGTGCCATGCCGCCGGCGATGGAAACGTTGGAGTCGAACAGATAGCGCAGCGGGACCTCGCCCCCGCCGGTGGGGACGCCCACGAAGCCAAGCGCCCCGCCCGGACGGACGCAATGCAGGGCCTGCTCCATGGATTCCTTGGTGCCCACGCATTCCAGCACCGAATCGGCCAGCACGCCGCCCAGCAACGCACGGACCTTGGCCACGCCGTCGTCGCCCCGTTCCTCCACGATGTCCGTGGCGCCGAACTCCCGGGCCAGCGCCTGCCGGTCCGCGTGGCGGGACATGGCAATGATGCGCTCGGCCCCGAGCCGCTTGGCCGCAAGGACACCGCAAAGCCCGACGGCGCCGTCGCCCACCACTACGACGGTCCGGCCCGGCGCCACCTTCGCGGACAGCGCCGCATGGTGGCCGGTGGCCATGACGTCGGACAGCGTCAGCAGGTTGGCCGTCAGTTCAGCATCCGGTTCGGTGACGCCCGGCACCTTGACCAGGGTGCTCTCGGCAAGAGGAACACGGACGGCCTGCCCCTGGCCGCCGTCGATCTTGTGGCCGGTGTCGTCCCGGCCTCCCCAGCCGGCCAGGTGGTCGCAGGCAACGGTGACGCCGTTGAGGCATTGCGGGCACTCGCCGCAGCTGACCACGAAGGGTGCGATGACGAAATCACCCACCGCCAGCTCAGTCACCCCTTCGCCGGTACTCTCCACCACGCCGACGAATTCGTGGCCGATGGCTGTGGGCCTGCGGGTCGGCCTGACGCCGCGGTACGGCCACAGGTCCGAGCCGCAGACGCAGGACGCAGTCACCTTGACCACCACGTCCGTGGGCAGCTGGATGGTGGGGTAGTCCCGGTCTTCAACCCGGATGTCTCCAGGGCCGTGGATGATGGTGGCGCGCATGGGGGGGCTCCTTCGAACGAGTGCTGGGCTAGGACTGAGTCTAAACCCGGCTCCGGGCGGCCGGAATCCGCTAGCGCATCCCCTCGCGCCGGATCGCCGTGGCGATCGCGGCGGCCCTGGTTTCTACTCCGAGTTTGGCGTAGATGTGCGCCAGGTGGGTCTTGACGGTGGCCTCGGAGATGAACAGCCGCTGGCCGAGCTCCCGGTTGCTGAGGCCTTCGGTCAGGAGGCTGAGCAGCTCCGCTTCCCGTGGCGTCAGGATCTCGTCCGGGTTCCGCAGCTGCTGGAAGAGCCGCGAGGCCACTGGTGCACTCATCACGCTCCTGCCCTGCACGGCGCCGCGGACCGCGGCGAAAATCTCGTCCGGCGCCGCGTCCTTGAGCAGGTAGCCCATGGCTCCCGCGTCGACGGCCCGGACAATGTCCGCGTCCGAATCGTAGGTGGTGAACACCAGAACGGCCTGCCGGGCGTTGCGGCGGCGCAGCTGTTTGATGGCCTCGATGCCGTCCATCCCCGGCCCCATGGCGAGGTCCATCATCACCACCGCGGGGCTGAGCTGTTCCGTCAGGGCCAGTGCCTCCTCCCCGGATGCCGCCTCCGCCACCACCTCAATGTCCGGCTGCGTTCCCAGCAGCGCCTTGAGCCCGCTGCGGACCACCAGATGGTCGTCCACCAGCAGCACGGTAATCGGGTTCACTTTTCCTCCCCGGTGGGCAGTTGCGCGGCCACGATCGTCCCTTCGCCGGGGGTGCTTTCCACCGAGAATACGCCGCCCAGCTGTTCCACCCGCTGGCGCATGGCCCGGAGCCCGTAGCCTCCGGCGTCAGACGGCGGTGCCAGCGAATGCGGGTCGAAACCGGCGCCGTCGTCGTACACATCCAGGGTGACGGCGCCCGGAAGGAAGCCCAGCGTCACTGTGGCGTTCGCCGCCCCCGCATGCAGCTTGGTGTTCGCGGCGGCGCTCTGGACGACGCGCAGCAGCGCATGCCGGACATCGGCCGGGACGGGGCGCGGCTCGCCGGTGACCAGCAGGCGCACGCCCGGAACATACTGGGACGCTGCCTGCAACAGGGCCTCCGGCAAGGGCGCGGTGTCCAGCCCGGGGGAGGCGAGTTCGTGGACCAGGCTGCGGGTGTCCGCAAGGTTGCGGCGCAGCATCCCGCTGGCGGTTAGCACGTCCTCCCGCGCGGCCTCGGCGGGCCAGGACCGGTTCGCGGCTTCCAGCAGGAGGAGGCTGCTGGCCAGGCCCTGGGTTACGGTGTCGTGGATTTCCCGGGACACCCGCTCGCGCTCCTCAATGGTGCCGGCGCGGCGCTCGCTGGCCGCCAGCCGCCCCTGCGCGAGCGACACTTCGGCGTGCAGGTGGCGCTGCTCCGCAGCATCCTGCTCAATCCGGTCGTAAATCAGCGTCAACATAACGCCCACCGCCAAGGGTCCCAGAAGCATGGCAATATCGCTGCCGCCGCTCAGCCGGAACAGCCCGACGGCGGTGGCCGCCGCCGTCGCGCCGCCCGCCAAATATGCCACCCAGCCGCTGAAGGCGGTCCGGCACAGGAAGAACAGCGCGAACGAGCACCATGCAAAGCTGGGCGCCGCGATCACCAGTACAGCCCAGAGCGCCACCAGGACGAACATCCACACCGCCCACGGCCGCCTGCGCTGCGAGAGCACGGCGATCACGGCGTAGAGCGAACACACGGCCGCGGCCAGGGCCAGCACCCACAGGTTGTCCGCGGGGCTGTGCCGCATCACGTACCGGACAGCCGACGCCACCAGCAACACGGCAAACCCAAGATGGACGACGGCGTCAATGCGGCCCAGCGGACCCCTTCCGGGGGCGCCGTGGCGGGGGAGTTGCCCGGGTGCCGGCGAGGGGACCGGCGCAGCCGGGAGGGGTGGTGGTGAGGAGGGCATGGGGGTCCGGTTCCGGTGGAGGAGTGCTACCCACAATGCTAGGGCGCGCGCCGTTGCTGGTCTCTCAGCCTTTTGGCTGATAAGGCGAGCCTGATGGGGTAGGCCGGAGCAGACTAACGCCCGATGCCTTTCCGCGTCCGGGCGGAAAGGATGGATTCCAGGCCCGCGGCATGAACCCGGGCAAGCGCAAGAATCCCACTCCAAGGAGAACCCGTGAAGATGTCCAAGAAGATCGCCGCCACCGCTGCCGCCGGAGCGCTGCTCCTGACCGGTGGGCTCACCGCCGCAGCCAACGCCGGGACCTCAGCTCCCGCGTCTGCGCCGGCAGCGGCTCCCGCAGCTGCTCCTGCCGCTGTTCCCGCAGCCGACGTCCAGCCGGCACCGGAGACCGTGGTGGCCCAGAACCGGATCAGCGTCGGTGCCTCCGCGGACGCGGTCAAGGCTGCCCTCGCCAAGTGCCAGGCGGACAAGTTGCCGTTCGTCACCGTCGTCCTGGTGGACAGGTTCGGAACCGTGCAGGCACTCCTCCGCGGCGACAACGCCGCCGAGCACACCATTGAAGCGGCGCAGCAGAAGGCCTACACCGCCGCGGCCTTCGGCACGCCCACCAGCGAGCTCGCCAAGCGCATCAACGGCAACGGGCCCAGCATCGCGGACCTCCCCGGCACGCTCTTCCTGGCCGGCGGCGTCCCGCTCAAGGTCAACGGTGTTTCCGTGGCGGGCATCGGCGTGGGCGGCGCCCCGGACGGCGCCCTGGACGAGGCCTGCGCAGCAGCCGGTGCCGAGGCCATTGCTGCCGGAACTGCAAAGTAGGCTTTGGGCTGATGAGGCGGTTCAGGACTTGGCGTAGGGCGCGGCAGGTATCGGCGGTTGTCATCGCCTCCGCCGGCGTTGCTGCCTGCCTTGCGTCCTGCCAGGCGGGCCCCGGAGATCCGGAACGGCAGGAGACACCGCCGTCGTCCGCTCCTGTGACCTCCTCCGCCCCCGAGGCGCCGTCAGACGCGCCAACGGCAACTTCGGGGCCGCCTGCCGTGCCGGCAGCGACACGTCCTGCGTTGTCAGCTGAGGCGCAGGCGGAGCTCGACCAGCGGCTGATTCGGGCCGCTAAGGCCAACGATGCTGCGACGGTGGCGGAGCTGATCCGGGCCGGGGGCAACGTCAACGCCAAGGACGCCATCCAGGACTCGGCGTTCCTATATGCCGGGGCCGAGGGGTTCAACGAGATCCTGCAGCTGACCCTGGTTGCGGGTGCGGATGTCCGGAGCACCAACCGCTTTGGCGGAACTGCGCTGATCCCCGCCAGCGAACACGGGCATGCGGACACCGTGCGGATCCTCATCGCAGCCGGCGTGCCCGTGAACCACGTCAACAGCCTGGGATGGACCGCCATGCAGGAGGCCATCCTGCTCAACAGCGGCGGACCAAGGCAGCAGGAGGTGGTGCGGCAGCTCCTCGACGCCGGCGCCGACCCCGGGATCCAGGATCCCCTAGGCCGCTCCGCCCTGGACAACGCGGAGCGGCTGGGGTTTGCCGAAATCGCGGCCCTGATCCGGGCACGCTGGCCCTGCCTGCTTGGGTGGGGCTAGACCGCCTCGAGGACGCTCACGTAGTTGGCGATGCCCACCCCGCCCATGTTCTGCACGGCGGCGCGGCGGGGGTTGGCGAGCTGCATGCCGCCCGCGGTGCCGGTGAGCTGCATGGCTGCGATGACGTGCTGCGAGACGCCGGTGGCACCCACGGGGTGGCCCTTGGCCTTGAGCCCGCCGGACACGTTGATGGGCAGCTTGCCGTCCTTGAAGACCCAGCCTTCCTCGACGGCGCGGGCACCTTGGCCGGGTTCGGTCAGTCCCATGGCCTCGTACATGAGCAGTTCGGCGATGGTGAAGCAGTCATGCACTTCGGCGAAGTCCAGGTCCTCCAGCCCGACGCCGGCCATCCCCAGCGCGCGCTGCCAGGAGACGCGGGTTGCGGCGAAGGCGGTGGGGTCCCGCCTTTCGGCCGGGAAGAAATCGTTCGCGTGGCCGATGCCGGCGAGCCGTACCGGGGCGGTGGCCCCGCCGGTAGGCGAGACAGACAGCACGACCGCGGCGGCGCCGTCGGACACGGGGGAGCAGTCGGTGCGGCGCAGCGGGTCCGCCACCATCGGGTTCTTGTCCGAAACGGTGCGGCAGAACTCCTCGCCGAGGTCCTTGCGGAGCTGGGCGTAGGGGTTGTCGACGCCGTTGCGGTGGTTCTTTGCCGCGATGGTGCCCAGGACATCGGACACCGGTCCGTAGCGCTTCTCGTAGTGCTTGGCGACCTCGGCGAACAGGCCGGTGAAGCCTGTGGTGGAGGCCTTGCCGGCCATGTCGTAGTCGGCACCCAGCAGGGCCGCCCCGACGACGTCCGCACCTGCGTGGGTCATCTTTTCGGCGCCGATCACGAGGACCGTCTTCGCGGTACCGGCCAGCAGCGACTTGGTGCCCTGCTGGAACGCAGCCGAGCCGGAAGCGCAGGCGTTCTCCACCCGGGTGGAGGGGACGTTGGCCAGCTGCTCCGAGACCTGCAGGGCCAGCGAGGAGGGGAACGCCAGCGGCATCATGCCGGAGTTGAACTGGCCCAGGTAGATCTCATCGATCTGGCCCGGCTCAATCCCGGCGTTGCCGATCGCCTCTGTGGCGACCTGGACGATCAGGGACTCCAGGGTCTCGTCCGTGAGTTTGCCGAAGCGGCTGTGGCCCCAGCCGGTGAGCAGGACATCTTTACCGAACTGTTCGCGCAGGCTCATGCTGTGGCTCCTTCAAGGGTGCTGGCTTCAATGGTCGTGGTTGCGTCGAGGGAGGGGGCGACGTCGAAGGCGGCTTCGGTCTTCCCGCGGATCTCCTCCACGGTGACGCCGGGGGCGAGACGGGTCAGCGTGAGCCGCCGGCCGCCGTCGTCCGTCTTTTCAAGATCAAAAACGGCGAGATCGCTGATGATCCGGTCCACGCAGCTCAGCCCGGTGAGCGGCAGCGTGCATTCCTTCACGATCTTGGCCGTGCCGTCTTTGGCGTTGTGCTCGGTCAGCACCACAACGCGCGGGGTGCCGGCGACGAGGTCCATGGCGCCGCCCATGCCCTTGACCATCTTGCCGGGGATGGTCCAGTTGGCGAGGTCGCCGCTGCCGGAGACCTGCATGGCGCCCAGGATGGCGACCTTGACGTGCCCGCCGCGGATCATGCCGAACGAGGCGGCGGAGTCGAAGATGCTGCCGCCGGGGAGGACCGTGACGGTCTGCTTGCCGGCGTTGATGAGGTCGGCGTCTTCCTCTCCTTCGTAGGGGAAGGGGCCCATGCCGAGCAGGCCGTTCTCGCTCTGCAGGACCACGCGGACGCCGTCGGGCAGGTTGTTGGCCACCAGCGTGGGGATGCCGATGCCGAGGTTGACGTAGTCGCCGTCGTTCAGTTCTTCGGCCGCGATCGCAGCCATTTCATTCCGGGTCCAAGCCATGATGATTCTCCTGAAGAAAGTAGGGGCGGCGCTCAGGCCGGAACGGATACGGCATCGGAGGTTACGGCGGCTTCGGTGCGGGGGCGGACAGTGCGCTGCTCGATGTCCTTGACCCGGCCGCTGGCCCGCACCAGGCGCTGGACGAACACGCCCGGGGTGACGATGTGGTTCGGATCCAGCTGGCCGGGCTCCACGATCACTTCGGCTTCGGCCACCGTGACGGCCCCGGCCGTGGCCACCACCGGGTTGAAGTTCCGGGCGGTGTAACGGTAGATCAGGTTGCCGTCCGTATCGGCGGTGTGCGCGTGCACCAGGGCGACGTCGGCCTTGATGGCGCGCTCCTGGACGTACGTCTCCCCGTCGAACTCGGCCAGCGGCTTACCTTCGGCAACAAGGGTCCCGACACCCGTCTTGGTGTAGAACGCCGGAATGCCGGCGCCGCCGGCACGGAGGCGCTCGGCGAGGGTGCCCTGCGGGGTGAACTCCACCTCCAGCTTGCCGGCAAGGTACTGCTCGGCAAAGAGCTTGTTCTCGCCCACGTAGGAGGCGATGACTTTGCGGACCTGTCCGGCTTCGATCAGGATGCCCAGGCCCTTGCCGTCCACGCCCATGTTGTTGGACACCACGGTGAGGTCCTTGACGCCGGAATCGCGGACCGCCTCGATCAGGTCAGCCGGGATGCCGCTGAGGCCAAAGCCTCCGACGGCGAGCGTCATGCCGTCCCGCAGTACGTCCTGCAGCGCGGCGGCCGCTCCGGATTTCAGCTTTGACATCACATCTCCTCATTGAGCTCTTGACGCAATCCACTTTGTGGACTGCTCCTCCGGTGTTGGAGCCTACGGTGCCGAAATGGACACTGTCAACGGACGATTTTAGCGCGAAAAGCGGCGTTTTTACAGTGTGGACGATAGGATGGCGAGTGTCCATAATATGGATTAGTTGCAGGATCTAACGCAAAGTCCGAGGAAAAAGATGGCTTCATTACCGGTCCAGGGCGCACAAGTCGTCAGCCGCGTCGCGTCCCTGCTGCGCATTGTCGGACGGAAACCGGAAGGGTCCCCGCTCGTGGAACTCGTCAGGGAATCCGGGCTCACCCGCCCCACCGTGCACCGGCTGCTTTCCTCACTGGCCTCGGAGGGGCTGCTGGACCAGGATCCGCAGAGCGGGAACTGGGTCCTGGGTCCGGAGATCCTGCTGATGGGCTCCGTGGCCTCAGCCCGCTTCCCGCTCGAGGACATCGCCCGTCCCAGCCTCCGCCGGCTCGCCGAGGAGACCGGCGAAAGCGCGTTCTTCTCCATCCGCCGCGGCGCCGAAACGGTGTGCCTGCTCCGGGAGGAAGGCAGCTTCCCGGTGCGGTCCTTCGTCCTGCACGAGGGGGTCCGCTTCCCGCTGGGGGTTGCCTCTGCCGGAACCGCGATCATGGCGTTCCTGCCCGAGACGGAGCAGGAGGAGCTGCTGGCGGACTGGCCCGATCATGCGGGCAGTTTTGCGGCAGGCCACACCGAGGCACTCGTGCGGGAGAGCCTGGCCGCGACGCGGCAGGCCGGATACTCGGTGAATCCGGGGCTCGTGCTGGAGGGCAGCTGGGGGATGGGTGCAGCGGTATTCGACCAGCGCGGGCGCCCCGCCTGGGCGTTGTCGCTGACCGGGATTGAGCCGCGTTTCAAGGGGGAGCGGCAGGAGACGCTTGGCCGCCTCCTGATGGAAGAGGCGCACCGGATCTCGACGCTGCTCACACGGTCGCCGGGCGGCGCCTGACGTTGAGCAGTGAGTATCGACAAATCCGTTGTCCCAGAGCACGATTGGACTGTATCGGCAGTGTCCAACCGATCGGCCCCGGCCGCACAACGTCGGTTGCATCATCCGGGCGCTCACCGTCCAACGGATCCGTAATCGTTATCCCTCCGATGAACGGAGGACAGTGCATGGACCATTTGTCGTGGCACCGCACCGTGCGAGGGGGCAGCGCGGTAGCTGCGAGCTGGTAATACATTTCACGTTCACCCGTAGGCGCGCCACGCCTCATAACGGGCGCGTCGGATCATGCTGACTTCTTTCCCGCCTAAGCCTGGGTAGCCCCGGGGAGGAGAAACGTGGCTGGCGTCTGCCGGGCCGACGTCGTGATTCGCGATGCCGGAACCGTCAGACCGGCCTCCCGGCCGTCAACAACAACACAGGGAAAACACACAGAAGGAATGAGTCTTATGGCTCTCCAGAAAGAAAGCCGCCGACTGGTGCGCGCGCTCCTGGCGGCGTTAATCTCGCTGCTGATGCCGGTGGCACTTAGCGGCACCGCCGCCGCGGACGGCGGGAAGTCACCCAGGACCTGGACTGTCCAGGTCGGTTCCGAGTCATCGGACCAGGCGATCCAGGGGATGTCCTTCCTCCCGGAAAATATCTACATCAATGCCGGCGACAAGATCACCTGGAAAGCGAACGCGGCAGAAATCCATACCGTGACGTTCCTTGCCGAAGGCCAGTCGCTGGAGTCCACGCAGCCGTTCAACCCGGGCAATCCGCAGTACGTTGAAGCGCAGGGCGGCAAGTCCTACGACGGAAAGTCGTACTACAACTCAGGTGTCATGACGAACGTGTCAGACAGCGGCTTCAATGAAGTGGGACGCTACACGCTGAAATTCCCGGACACGGGCGAGTTCACGTACTACTGCCTGGTTCATGGCATGGCCATGAAGGGGACCGTTCACGTGCGGGATGCCGGCACTGAGTACCCCTACACCCAGTCGCAGTACGACCGTCAGTCGAACAAACAGGAGCGGAAGATCCTGCGGGACGGCTACGAGCAATGGGACGCGGCTCGGGCCAAAGCCGATGACCATACCGTCATCGCAGGGACCGACAACGAAACGGCCATGCTGATGCGGTTCGTCCGCTCGCACATCGTGGTCCATGTTGGCGACGAGGTGACCTTCGTGAATGACGGCATGGGAGCCCCGCACACCGTCACCTTCGGCGAGGAGCCGGCGGACGAGTTGGCAGCCGTGGGCGATCCTGCCGACTTCACCGGCGGTGACCTCAGTTCCGGCCTGATGCTGCCGAAGAGCACCTTCACCGTGAAGTTCAACAAGGCCGGGGAGTTCGATTACATCTGTGCCCTCCACGACTTCATGGGGATGAAGGGCACCGTGGAAGTCCGGGACTGACCGGAACCTGCGGACTCCAGTGAATGAATCCGGCGGCCGGGAGGTAGCCAGGACCGGCCGCCGCGGGGCACTTTGACACGGACACGCCGTTATTTCGGGCCGCAACGGTCCAACCGGCGCCCAAAGTGCCCCGTTTTGGATCAGAGCCTGACCCTGTGGATCCCAGGGTCAGGCTACCTCCACCACGTGTCGAAGATGGTCACCGGGACGGTGCGCTTGTGGCGGGTGCGAAGGTATTTCTGCTCAATCGATTCGGCGACGGCGTCCGGGACGTCGCGGCCTTCGAGGTAGTCGTCGATCTGGTCGTAGCTCAGGCCCAGTTCTTCCTCGTCCGTGCGGCCGGGCTTGCCGTCAAGGAGGTCGGCAGTGGGGACCTTCTCCCAGATCCGTGCCGGGGCGCCGAGTTCCGCGAGGAGTGCCCTGTTCTGGCGTTTGTTCAGCCCGAACAGCGGCAGGATGTCCGCGCCGCCGTCGCCGTATTTCGTGAAGAAGCCGGTGACGGATTCAGCGCCGTGGTCCGTGCCGATGACCAAGTAGTTGTGCTCGCCCGCGAGGGCGTACTGCGCGATCATGCGGGTGCGGGCCTTGGTGTTGCCCTTGTGGAAATCGGAGATGCCGTTGCCCACGGTCTTCTCGAATTCTTCCTCGAAACCGTCAACCGCGGCGGAGATGTTGAACGTCCACTCGGTCTTGGCCTGGATGAAGTCCAGCGCTGCCTGGGCGTCGTCCTCATCGTGCTGCACGCCGTAGGGCAGGCGGACCGCCACAAAATTGGCTTCCGTGCCTTCCGCCGCAAGCTCTTCGACGGCAAGCTGGGCGAGCCGGCCCGCGAGCGAGGAATCAAGGCCTCCGGAGATGCCCAGGACGAATCCCTTGGTGTGCGTCGCCTTGAGGTATTCCTTCAGGAACGTGACGCGTTTGCGCACCTCCCCGGCGGGGTCGATCCGGGGCTGGACGCCCATTTCTTCAATGATCCTGGCCTGGAGTTCGCGCATGTGATCCAGACTAGTCAGCAGTGTCAACCATGCTCAACTGTGTCCGTCCCGAGCCGGCCGGAAATTAGCGGACGCCAGGCTCCGGCGCAGGCCCCGTGGAGCCGCGCACCGTGAGGTGGGTGGGCATCACTGCTAGGCGCCTGGTGGTTCCGCCGTGGAGCGGATTCAACTGTGAAAGGAGCATCGAAACGGCTACGCGACCAGCCTGTTCGATCGGGGAGGAAATGGTTGTTAGCGGAGGGTTGCAGAAATCAGCGCCGAAAATATCGTCGCATCCCACAATGCTCATGTCCTCGGGCACGCGGATGCCCCTCTCGCGCAATCGCTGCAGCATGCCTATGGCCAGCAGGTCATTGAAGACGATGCACGCCGTTGCCCCGGTGCGCACGGCAGCGTCGGCAGCTGCCGCTCCGGATGTGGTCTTCGGGGTGAAGGGGCCGATCCTGTGCGTTTCGAGTCCTCTATGGGCGGAGTCCTCCTCGAAGATTTTCCAGCGTCGCAAATTGGACCACGACGTCGGCGGGCCGCTCACGTAGCAGATCCGGTGATGGCCGAGGGAGGCGAGGTGCTCCAATGCCTGGATCATGGCGGACGGCGTATCGATCACCACGGTAGGTGCGTTCGCTGAGGCGCGATTGATGGTAACCAGCGGCTGCGAACCGGAAACGTCGGCAAGCTGCGCGTCCGTCAGGCGCGATGCCGCCAGGATGAACCCGTCCGCTGACCGCCGCATTTTGTGAAGTGCCTCAAGCTCCATCTCGCTGGACTCCTCAGTGTCCACCAGGAGCTGGGTGAGCCCGGCGGCCTTGAGCTGGTGCTGCGTCCCCCTGATGATGTCGAAATAGAAGGGGTTGGTAATGTCCGGCACCAGGACAGCTACGGTGTCCGTGCGACCCGAACTGAGTCCCCGAGCCTGCGAGCTGGGCACGTAATTGAGCCGGGCTGCGGCCTCTTCGATCCGTTCCCGGGTGTGCCGGTTTACCCGGTCCGGCTTGGACAGTGCGCGCGAAACCGTTGAGGTGGCCACTCCCGCCAGCTCGGCTACGTCCTTGATTGTTGGCATTTTTTCGGCGGGCGGCCTGCGGACCTCGGCCCCGTTGTCCCCTGCATCCACCACCGCAGAGCTCATGGATAAGTCCTTTCATGGCTGACGCATCGCCCCGGGCAGTGTGCGCTACGGGCTTGGGTGCAGTGCCTAATAGGTAACATCTCAACACCTTTGGCAACTTTTGGCAATCGCTTGCCGCAACATTGCCTTATCCCTAGACTGGGTTTCGAATCGCCTGCAGTGATGTGCGCCACATGACGTTGTGGCCATGTGGGTGTCCTAGAGGAGAAAACAATGAGGTTTAGATCGTCTTCCGGGCTTGCGGCAATCGTTACGGCTGCGGCTTTGGCATTGACCGGCTGCGGCGCGGGCGCAGGGACTACTGGCAGTTCAACAAACGCCGACGGAAAGGTGGACGGCACGGGCAAGACGCTCAACGTCCTGGTCGGCGTCCTCAGCCAGTACCCGGAGCAGCAGAAGAAGTGGCAGAGCGACATCGCGGCCAAGTTCAAGGCAGAGACCGGGGCCGACGTGAAGTTTGAAACCTTCGCCTCAGCCAACGACGAGCTGACGCGCATCCAGACCTCCGTGGTTTCAGGGCAGGGCCCGGACATCTATGGGCTCGGCACCACGTTCACGCCGACCGCCTTCGCCACCAAAGCCTTCGTGACCCTGTCCGACGACGACTGGAAGAAGGTCGGCGGCAAGGACCGCTTCAACCCTGCAGCATTGGGCATCTCCGGCCCCGACGAGGGGCACCAGGCCGGCATCCCGTTCGTAAGCCGTCCCTTCGTGATGGCTTACAACAAGGAGCTGTTGGCGGCTGCAGGCATTGAGAAGCCTGCCACCAGCTGGGACGAGCTTGCCGAACAGGCGAAGAAAATGACCAAGGACGGCACGTTCGGCATCGCCACCGGATACAAAGACTCCTACGACCCGTGGAAGTTCATCTGGGCCATGTCCGTCCAAGCCGGCAATCCGCTGGTGGACGGAAACAGCCTCAAGATGGATGATCCCACCGTCAAGAAGGCTTACGAGACTTATTTCGGCTGGTTGACCGATGACAAAGTTGTGGACCCTGCCTCCGTCGGGTGGAGCAACAGCAACGCGGTTGCTGCCTTCGCCAGCGGAAAAGCCGGTTATCTGATGATGACGACGTCGAGCTCCATCCCAACGCTGGACAAGTCGGCCGTGGCAGGCAAGTACGAATACGCACTGATGCCCACTACCGCTCCGGGTGAATCCAGCCCCAAGAGTGACGGCGCGGAAGCCGCGAGCATCCTCTCCGGGGATAACCTCGTGGTGGCGGACTACTCGAAGGAGAAGGATCTCGCCTTCGCCTACATCAAGCTGATCACCTCGAAAGAGGAACAGCTGAACTACCAAAAGACCTTCGGCGACCTGCCGGCAAACGCCGAGGCGTTGGCCAGCCTCACTGATCCCAAGCTCAAGCCAATCGCGGATGCCGCCGCCAAGTCCAAAGCCACCCCGTTTACAGGTGCTTGGGGCGACATCCAGCTCGGCTTGCTCAACGTCACTGTTCAGTCGATTCCGGACCTTTCCAGCGGCAGGCTCGACGAGTCGGCCCTCGAGGCTCGAATCAAGGACGCCCAGACCAAGGGGCAGGCGTCCCTTGACCGGGCCGCCAAGGGATAAGTTCTGATGTCTACAGACGCTTCCAATGAAGTCCGGGTTGCGGCGGACTCCGCCGCAAACCGGGCCTCCCGGGCCGCCTCTTCCGTGGCTGGTCCGCCGCCTGCCGGCGAGAGCAAGGGCCGCCGCAAGGGCCTGAGTGAACGCAACCGCCCGCTGTGGATGCTCATCCCGGGCGGGGCACTGATGTTCATCATCATCGTGGTGCCGCTTGTGCTGGGCATCTACATGTCCACCCTCAACCTGGACCAGTACACGCTGCGCCGCTGGATCAGCTCACCGTTCATCGGGGTGGAGAACTTCGTCGAAGCGCTCACTTCGTCGCCGCTCCTCCACGCAACCTGGCTGAGCGTCAGCTACTCCCTGCTGGCCATGGTGGTCACACTTCCGCTCGGAATCGCGGCTGCCGTGGCAACTCAGAATGCCTTCAGGGGACGCGCCGTGGTCCGGTCCATCTTC
This sequence comes from Arthrobacter sp. PvP103, assembly GCF_017833075.1. Taxonomy (NCBI): domain Bacteria; kingdom Bacillati; phylum Actinomycetota; class Actinomycetes; order Micrococcales; family Micrococcaceae; genus Arthrobacter; species Arthrobacter sp. PvP103. The sequence goes on from NZ_JAFIBQ010000001.1 coordinate 2,945,057, forward strand.
CTGATCCCGTACGTACTCCCGTCCTTTGTGGTTGCGACGATCTGGCGCACCATGTTCCAGCCGGACGGCATCGTGGACAAGGCCCTGGGAACTGTGGGCATCGAAACCGGGCTCTGGCTCAACGGGCCGCAGACCTTCTGGACGCTGGTTCTGGTCCAGATCTGGGCCTCTTGGCCATTCATCTACTTGCTTGCGCTGTCCGGACTGCAATCCGTGGACCACGAGGTCCATGAGGCGTCAGCCTTGGACGGAGCCCTGTGGTGGAACAAGCTTCGATACGTCATCTTCCCTTACCTCAAGGGACCGCTTGCCCTCGCCTTCCTGATCGGCATGCTGCACCACATCAACAACTTCACCCTTCCCTTCGTGCTGTTCGGCGTCCCGGCGCCAGCCGACGTCGAAGTGCTCCCCATCCTTACCTACGTCACCAGCTTCCAAAGCTTCCGCTTCGGACTGAGTGCTGCCATGGCTTTCGTCTCCCTGGTTCTGATCGCCATCCCGCTGTTCGTTTACCTTCGCGCCGTCAAGCTCGACGACGCCGAGTCACCTGGAGCCAAGAAATGAGCACCTCCACCGCCAGCAGGGCCCGCACCTCCAGCACCGGTGTTCTCCGCCCCGGGTCCTCCCGGCAGCATGAAGTGACACGGCTGCTGCCCCGTCCGCTCCTTGCGTTTATCCTGGTGTTCCTTGGTGCCCTTGTCCTGATCCCCGTGCTTTACATCTTCCTTGCCTCGGTGAACTCGGACATCGGTGTGGCCAACGGCGAGTTCTGGCCGTCAAGCTTCACGCTTGAGAACTACTCGAAGATCTGGACCAGCGTGGGCCTGGCGACGGGACTGGCGAACAGTGTCCTCGTGGCCGGCGCTACGGCGGTTGTCTCGGCCGCCATGTCTGTGTCAACGGCATTCGTCCTGGTCCGCTACACCTTCAGGGGCCGTCTCACGATTCTCCGTGGGCTCCTTGCCCTGCAATCGGTGCCCGGAACGCTGATGGTTCTCCCCGTGTTTGTGCTGTTCTCTTCGGCTGCAACGTACCTCGGCATCCAAGTGATCGGGACGCAGTGGGGGTTGTTCGTCACGTACCTGACGTTCGCCATGCCGTTCTCCACCTGGGTCATGGTCACCTACCTTCGCGGGCTTCCCCGTGAACTCGAGGAAGCGGCCCGGATCGACGGCGCCAGCAACCTCGGCGTCCTGTTCAGGATCATCCTGCCCCTGAGCTGGCCAGGGATCGTGGTATCGGGAATCTTCGCGTTCCTGCTCGGGTGGAACGACGTCCTGTTTGCATCCGTGATGACCCGGCCGGAAAGCCAGACCGCAGCCGTTGCACTGCAGATTTTCGGGGCTTCCCAAGAAGGGGGCGCTATCCCGTACTACGGCCAGATGATGGCCGCAGCACTTGTCTGCGCGGCACCCGTGGTCATTCTGTACCTGATTTTCCAGCGTTATCTAGTTGGCGGGCTGACCGCCGGAGGAGTTAAGTAACCATGGTTTCAACCACTCAGGCCTCATGGGCTCTGTCGGGCTTCGGGGATGAGATCGACGACGACCCCGCCATCCAGATCGCCGTGCTGCAGGCGCTGGGCGCCAACCACATCGAGGTGCGCAGCGCTTGGGGCACGAACATCGTGGACCTGTCCGATGACCAGCTCCACGCACTTGCCGACATGCTGACGGCAAAGGGAATGAAGGTGTCTGCGATTGCCTCGCCGATTGGCAAGGTCGATGTCAGCGTTCCGGTGGAGCACGAAGTGGAGCGCCTGCGCCGGGCTGCCAACGCAGCCAAGGTCCTCGATGCGAAGTACATCCGCATCTTCTCCTTCTACTACGGCGAATCCGTGCCGGTGGACAGCATCCGCGATGCCGTCCTGGAGCGGATGCGTGCGCTGGCCGACGTGGCCGAGGAAGAAGGGGTGATCCTCCTGCATGAGAACGAGAAGGACATCTTCGGGGATGTTCCGGACCGTGTGCTCGACATCATCGAATCCGTGAACTCGCCGGCGTTGAAGGTGGCCTGGGATGCGGCCAACTTCGTGCAGGTAGGTGTGAAGCCCTTTGACGAGGCCTACAAGAAGTTGCGCCCGCATCTGGAATACCTGCAGGTCAAGGACGCGCTCTTTTCAAACGGGCATGTTGTTCCCGCAGGTGAGGGCGACGGCGACGTGCTGCGTACCGTGGAAGCGCTCAAGGCTGACGGCTTCAACGGCTTCGCTTCCCTTGAACCGCATCTTGCCGGCGCGCACGGCCTCGGCGGATTTTCCGGCCCTACGGCGTTCGGCATTGCCGCCCGCGCGTTTGCCAAAGTCACAGCAGAAGCAGGAGTCCAGACGGTATGAGTAAGACATTGAAAGTGGCCATCACCGGGTGTGGCGTCATCGGCCGCACCCACGCGGTTGCCCTGCAGGAATTCCCCGGGACCAGCATTGTGGCGCTGGTTGACGCCATCCCAGATGCGGCCGAGTCGCTGGCGGACTTCATCGAGTCGAGCGGAAGGCCAAGGCCCTCGGTGCACACCTCCCTTGAGAGCGCCTTCGCAGCGGCCGACATTGACCTGGTGGCCCTTGCCACTCCAAGCGGACTGCACATCCAGCAGGGCCTCGAAGTCCTTGCGGCCGGCAAGCATGTGGTCATCGAAAAGCCGCTGGATGTCGATCTGAGCCGGGCCCAGGAGATCGAGGCGGCGGCCAACGAAGCAGCACGGCAGGGCGTCGTTGCGTCGGTGATCAGCCAACACCGCTTTGACCAGGCCAGCGTGGCTGTTGCGGACGCAGTGGCTAAGGGCCGGTTTGGCCGGCTGACCTCGGCCATCGCATCCGTTGCGTGGTGGCGCGGGCAGGGCTACTACGATTCCGGCGACTGGCGCGGTACATGGTCAATGGACGGCGGGGGAGCCCTCATGAACCAGGGTGTCCACACGGTGGACCTGTTGCTGTGGTTCATGGGCCGGCCGGTAGAGATCCACGCCCACACGGCCCGCCTGGCACACGAGCGGATCGAGGTGGAGGACACGGCCGTTGCCACTGTCACGTTCGAGAACGGCGGCCTGGCAGTCCTGCATGCCACCACGGCCGCGTACCCGGGGCTGACAGTACGGGTCCAACTGATGGGCTCGGAAGGCTCCGCAGTGGTGGACAACGACCAGTTGCAGTATTTCCACGCCAGGGACGCCGGCGGCGCTTCGGCCGACATGGGGCTGCAGGGCGGAGGGAACCAGGCCCAAGAGGAACTGTCCAAATACCCGGCCGAGGACTATGAGGCCAAGGATCCCACGGTGTATCCGGCCGGGCACGTCCGCCAGTACCGCGACATCCTGGGAGCCATCGCCGAGGGCCGCCAGCCTGGCGTGACCGTGAGCGATGCAGTCAATGCCCTGGCCACCGTGCGTGCAGTTTACGTGTCGGCCACCCTAAACCAGGCGGTCCTCTTCGAGGACGTCCTGGCGGGCAAGTACAACGACCTTGAAGTCCGCACAGGGTCCACTTCGACAGAAAGCGCCTGACGCGATGAAATTCTCAGTATTCACGGCCTCCACGCCTGACTGGACTCCGGAGGAAGCCGTCACCAACCTGGCCGCGCAGGGTTGGGACGGGATCGAATGGCGGATTACGGACCAGGCAGAGGCGCCCGAGCCCGGTTTCTGGGCCGGCAACAAAGCCACGATCCCCCTGACCGGACTTGAAGGCAACCTGCAGCGGATCGCCTCCATCACCCGCGATGCCGGCCTGGAGTTCTCCGGTATCGGTGGCTATGCGCGGTGTGACAACCACGACGACGTCGAACGGATGCTGGCGGCCACCGCCGCGTTGGGTGCGGGCCAGGTCCGCGTGACAACCCTGCCGCTGGGGTCTGCAGGTTGGGGGAACGAAGAGCCGAGCGGCATCCCCTACCCTGTCCTGTTTGAGGCGGCCCGCCGGGATTTCGAATGGGTAGCGGAACGTGCTGCCCACCACGGCGTGAAGGCGCTGGTTGAACTGCACCACCGCACCATTACGGCGTCAGCTTCATCGGCCCGGCGTCTGCTGGAGGGCCTGGATCCCCGGCACGTGGGAGTCATCCATGACCTGGGCAACCTGCTGATCGAGGGGCAGGAAGACTACCTGCCTGCCTTCGAACTGCTGGGGGACTACCTGGCGCATATCCACGTCAAGAACGCCGTGTGGGTCCGCCGGGATGAAAGAGATGCCTCCGGTGCCGCAGTGTTCCAGAACGAATGGGCACCGCTGCAGTCCGGACAGGGCAGCGTCCTTGAATACTTCAAGGCGTTGGCAGCCCATGGCTACGACGGCTGGGTCACGGTGGAAGACTTCTCCACGGAGCTTCCCCTGGCCGAACGTACTGCCGGGAACCTTGACTACCTGCGGCGCACGGCGGCTCTCGCCGGGCTTACCGCAGGGGCAGGGGCACGCTGAGACCATGGTGCACTCTATGGCAGCCCACCCGGACCGGCTCCTTCCTGCGGAGCCCGGCGTCCGGGACATAGCCCGCTCGCTGTACAACCTGGTGGAGGGTCTTCCGATCATCTCCCCGCATGGCCACGTGGATGCTGCGGTGATTGAACAGAACCTGCCCTTCCCCGATCCCGCCGCCCTGCTGGTCACACCGGACCACTACGTGACCAGGTTGATCCACGCAGGGGGCGTCCCGATGGACCAGCTGGGCCTCGGCGAAACCGCCGCGGACTCGCGCCAGGTCTGGCGCAACTTCTGTGCCGCGTGGCCTGACTTTGAGGGCACGGCCTCCGGTTATTGGATCCGGCAGGAATTCGAGCACGTCTTCGGTTTGCACGAGGAACCGACCGTGGAGAATGCCGACAGGATTTTCGACGCTGTTTCGGCCAAGCTTTCCGAACCGGGATTCCGGCCACGGCAGCTGTTCAAAGAGTTCAACATTGAGGTGCTGGCCACCACGGACGATCCGCTGGACTCCCTGGACAGCCATGCGGCCCTGGCCGCGGACCCTGCGTTCGCCGGCCGCGTCCTGCCAACCTTTCGCCCGGACCCTTACCTGAACATCGCCCATCCGGAATGGCGGGACAACGTGGAACGCCTCATCGGCGTCGGCGGTTCAGGTGCGTCCGGATATGCGGGCTACATCAGTGCACTGGAATCAAGACGGCGCCACTTCGTGGAAAACGGTGCGGTGTCCGCTGACCACGGCGTCCGCACGCCCGCAACCCTGAAACTGGACGCCGCCGACGCGGAGCGGCTGTTTGAGCGCGCCCTGGCGGGCAAAGCCAGCCCGGAGGACCGCGAGGCATTCGAGGCCCACATGATGTACCAGATGGCCAGAATGTCCGTGGAAGACGGGCTGGTCATGACGATCCACCCCGGCTCTTACCGCAACCATCACGGTCCCACGTTCGAGGCTTTCGGCGCGGATACGGGTCATGACATCCCGTTCGCCGTGAACTACACCGAGGCTATCCGGCCCCTGCTGCAGGACTTCGGTACGGCCAAGGACTTCCATCTGGTGCTGTTCACCCTGGACGAGACCGTGTTCTCACGGGAACTGGCGCCCTTGGCGGGTTTTTATCCGTCCGTGTATATAGGCGCCCCGTGGTGGTTCCTGGACGCGCCGGATGCGATGCTGCGCTTCCGGGCGGCGATCACGGAAACGGCCGGCTTCTCCCGGTCCTCCGGGTTTATCGACGACACCCGCGCATTCTGCTCCATCCCGGCCCGCCACGACACCTCGCGCAGGATCGAGTCCTCATTTTTGGCACGGCTGGTAGCCGAGCACCGGATCAGCGAAGAACGCGCCCGCGAGCTGATCGTGGACATCGTGGACTCCTCCCCGCGAAGGGTGTTCAAGCTATGAGCGCCAACCAACCGCCGGTGCTGAACCGGGCACTGATGCCGCTGCCCAAGGCCCCGGTGCGGATCGTGCATCTGGGCCTCGGAGCATTCCACCGTTCGCACGAGGCCTGGTACACGCAACATGCCGGCAACGGTGCCGAATGGGGGATCGCGGCGTTTACCGGCCGGCGGCCCGACGCAGCACGGGCGCTGGCCGCGCAGGATGGCCTGTTCACGCTAATCGAGCGTTCCGGCGACGGGGACAGTTTCGAAGTCATCGGAAGCATCACCGAAGCTGTGGACGGAGCCGACCTCGGGCGCCTTCGCGAGCTCGTCTCCGCCCCGGCCACCGCCATGGTCACGCTGACCATCACCGAGGCCGCATACGGCCTGGCGCCGGACGGCAGCTTCCACGCAGGCGCGCCCGAAATTGCCGAAGATCTCGCCATGCTGGCGCACGTTGCCGGTACCGGCGGGAAGCCCCGGACGCCGCTGGGCCGGCTGGTCTCCGCCCTCGCCGGCCGCAGGGACGCCGGGTCAGGGCCGATCGCCGTCGTCAGCTGCGATAACCTCTCCGGCAACGGAGACGTGGCCCGCCGCGCAGTCACGGGAATGGCAGAAGCTTGGGACAGCGAGCTTGCACTCTGGATCGGCGAGAATGTCAGTTTTGTCAGCACGTCCGTGGACCGGATCACGCCGCGGACCACCGACGCGGACATCGCAGAGGTGGAGCAGGCGTGCGGCTACCGGGACAGCACGCCTGTGGTCGCCGAGCCGTTCCGGGACTGGGTCATCAGCGGTGATTTCCCGAAAGGCAGGCCCCGCTGGGAGGATGCCGGCGCCGTCGTGGTGGACGACATTGAACCCTACGAGAACCGCAAGCTGTGGCTCCTGAACGGCGCCCACTCACTCCTGGCATATTCCGGTCAGCTCCGGGGGCACACCACGGTGGCCCAAGCACTCGAAGATCCGGCGTGCCGGGACGCCGTGGAAGCTTTTTGGGACGAGGCAGCGGCTCATCTTCGCGGCGACGATCTCCACATCCCCGAGTACCGGGATGCACTCCGCGGCAGGTTCGGCAACGGCCGCATCGCGCATCATTTGTCGCAGATTGCCGCCGACGGCACCACGAAACTCCGGATGCGGGCCCTCCCGGTCCTCGCCGCCGAGAGATCCGAGGGCCGCTCCGGTGCCGGCAGCGCCCTTATGCTGGCCGCCTGGATCGACTTCGTGGCCGTACACAAGGAGCTTCAGGACCCAATGTCCGATGCCATCGGCACGGCGAACGGGGCCCGCGGCCCTGAGCGGGTGGCCTCCCTACTCAACCTCATCAGCCCGCAGCTGGGCGGGGACCCGCAGATCGTTGCCCTGGTGGCAGGTCTGAGCGGCACTTTCAGCACGGACACCGGCCAAACGTCTTCCGAGACCGCCACACTTGCCCACCTGATTCCCGGAAGGAACAGCTGAAGTTCATGAAAATCATTGCAGCAGAAGTATTCGTCACCAGCCCGTCCCGTAACTTCGTGACCTTGCGGATCACCACCGAGGACGGTGTGACCGGCATCGGTGACGCGACCCTGAACGGCCGCGAGCTCGCGGTGGCGGCGTACTTGAAGGAACACGTCGCGCAGCTGCTGATCGGCAAGGACCCGCACAGGATCGAGGACACCTGGCAGTTCCTGTACCGCTCCTCCTACTGGCGCCGGGGCCCGGTCACCATGGCCGCTATCGCGGCAGTGGACATGGCGCTCTGGGACATCAAGGGCAAGGTGGCCGGGCTGCCGGTCTACCAGCTCCTGGGCGGGGCGTCCCGGAACGGCCTGCGTGCCTACGGCCACGCCTCTGGTTCGGATATCCCCTCGCTGTTTGATTCGGTCCGCGAACACCTGGAGCTGGGCTACAAGTCGATCCGGATCCAGACCGCGGTCCCCGGCATCAAGGCGGTCTACGGCGTGGCCGCGCAGGCCCAGGCCTCGGGGGAGCGTTACGACTATGAACCCGCCGGGCGAGGCACCTTCCCGTTGGAGGAGGACTGGGACACCCGGGCGTACCTGCGCCACCTGCCCACCGTGTTCGAGGCCGTCCGCAACGAATTCGGGCCGGAAATCCCGCTGCTGCACGACGGCCACCACCGCATGACCCCGATCCAGGCGGCCAAGCTGGGCAAGGCACTGGAACCGTATGACCTGTTCTGGCTTGAGGACTGCACGCCGGCCGAAAACCAGGAAGGGCTGCGCCTGGTGCGCCAGCACACCACCACTCCGCTGGCGATCGGTGAAGTATTCAACACCGTGTACGACTTCCAGACCCTGATCAAGGAACAGCTGATCGACTACGTCCGGGCAGCCTCCACGCACTTTGGTGGCATTTCCCCGCTGAAGAAGGTCATGGACTTCGCCGCGCAGTACCAGATCAAGTCCGGCTTCCACGGCCCCACCGACATCTCCCCGGTGGGCTTCGCCGCGCAGCTCCACGTGGGCCTGGCCATCCACAACTACGGCATCCAGGAATACATGCAGCACTCGCACAAGACCAACGAGGTCTTCGAACAGTCCATGACCTTCGTAGACGGCTACCTGCACCCGGGAGACAAGCCCGGCATCGGCGTCGAATTCAACGCCGAAGCCGCAGCCGCCTACCCGTACCAGCAGGCCTACCTCCCGTACAACCGCCTCGTGGACGGCACCGTCCATGACTGGTGACGCGCGGGCTGTGACAGCGCGACGCACGGCCAAGCACCGGATCATCGTCATGGGCGTTTCCGGCTGCGGCAAGACCACCATCGGCGACCTCGTGGCCCGCGAGCTGGGCGTACCGTTCCTCGACGGCGACTCCCTCCACCCCGTGGAAAACGTGGCCAAGATGGCGGCCGGTATGCCGCTGACCGATGAGGACCGCTGGCCCTGGCTGGCCACCGTGGGCGCCGAGCTCGCCGAAGCCGGCGACGGCGGACTGGTGCTCGCCTGCTCCGCGCTGCGCCGCAGCTACCGCGACGCCATCCGGCAACAGGCCCCCGACACCGTGTTCCTGCACCTGCACGGCAGCAAAGAGGTGCTCCGGGCACGCACTGAAGGGCGCACCGGCCACTTCATGCCACCCGCCCTCCTTGATTCGCAGCTCGCAACCCTGGAACCGCTCGACGCCGATGAAGCCGGCATCGTGGTGGACATCGCCGCCCCGGTAGACCAGGTGGTAGCCGAAGCGATGGCCGGCATTGCCGCCGGGAACGCTGGCGCCGTCGGAACCGCCGCCGTCGCCCGTTCCACGACAGCAGGCACCCGCGAAGGTGCCGCCGGCACCCAACCGCGGCAGTTCGACGTCGACCTCCAGGCTGCGCCGTTCAACCTCGACGACGACGCCGTTGCCTGGGTCGATTCCACGATCGCCGGGATGAGCCTCGAGGAAAAGATCGGGCAGCTGTTCATCAACCACAACAACGACTACTCCCCGGAGTACCTCGACAGCGTGCTGGAGAACTACCACGTGGGCGGCATGCGGTACCGGCCCGGCCCCTCCGCCGCGGTGCAGGAGCACATCCGGTACGCCCAGTCCAGGACCCGGATCCCGCTGCTGGTGGCCTCCAACCCGGAAATGGGAGGAGCCGGCAGCTGCGACGACGGCACGTTCGTGTCCACGCACCTGCAGGCCGGCTCGCACCCGGACAAGGCCATCGCCCGGCAGATGGGCCAGGTTGCCGGCGTCGAAACCGCGGCGCTGGGCTGCAACTGGGCCTTCGCGCCGATCGTGGACATCCACTACAACTGGCGGAACACGGTCATCTCCACCCGGTCCTTCGGCAACACCCCGGAGATCGTGGTGGAGCGCGCCCAGGAGTATTTCGACGGCATCAGCGAGTCACCCACCGCCTGCGCCATGAAGCACTTCCCCGGCGACGGCATCGACGAACGTGACCAGCACGTGGTCACGTCCTACAACACCCTTGGCTACGAGGACTGGAACCGGAGCTACGGGCACGTGTACCGCGAAATGATCGGCCACGGCGTGCAGTCCATCATGATCGGGCACATCGGGGCACCGGAATTGTCCCGGCACTTCCGCCCCGGCATGGCGGACGCGGACATCCTGCCGGCCACACTGTCTCCGGAGTTGCTCCAGAACCTGCTGCGCGGGGAGCTCGGCTTCAACGGGCTGATCCTCACGGACGCCTCGCAGATGATCGGACTCACCCAGGCCATGAAGCGCAAGGACCTGGTGCCGGCCACCATTGCCGCCGGCTGCGACATGTTCCTGTTCTTCCGCAATCCCGCGGAAGACTTCGGCTACATGATGGACGGCCACAAGTCCGGTGTGATCACCGAGCAGCGGCTGCATGACGCGCTGCGCCGGATACTGGCACTCAAGGCTTCACTGGGCCTCCACCGGAAGGCACGGCACGAGCTTGTCCCGCCGGCGGAAGCACTCGCGGTGATCGGTAGCGACGCACACCGCGCCATTGCGGCGGAAATTGCGGACAAGACCGTCACCCTGGTCAAGGACACTGCCCACAACCTGCCCATCACCCCGGTGACACACAAACGGATCCGCCTATACGGCATCTCCGGCGGCGCCGACTTCACACGCGCGGACCCGCTCGCCTACCTGGACACCGTCAAGGAAGAACTGGAAACGGCCGGCTTCGAGGTGCACCTTTTCAAGACGGCGGACCAGCGGGAGGCCGCAGGGGAGACCGACGTGAACTTCATGTCGGTCATCTCGGAGGAAGCCACCGGCGATTATGCGGACAAGTACGATGCCGCCTTCGTGTTCGCCAATGTGAAGGGCTTTGCCCAGGAGGCAGCCATCCGCATCAAGTGGTCCACCCCGATGGCCGCGGAGATCCCGTGGTACGTCACCGAGGTCCCCACCGTATTCGTCTCGCTCAACCAGCCCAACCACCTCATTGACGTGCCGATGGTGAAGACCGCCATCCACGCCCACGCAGGAACCCGGGAAGCCATCCGGGCAACCATCGAGAAGATCATGGGGAGCTCGGAATTTCAGGGAACGTTCAACGAGAACGTGTTCTGCGATTCCTTCGACACCCGGCTTTGACCCGGCTTCGGCAACAAGCGAAAGCCGTACGCGCAGCATTTTCGCGTGCGGCTTTCGTGCGTCCGGCGTAGCGTGGGTGCATGGAGCGAACGGGGTGCGCTGTTGTCGGGGGAGGGCCCGCGGGCATGATGCTGGGACTGCTGCTGGCCCGGGCCGGGGTGGAAGTCACGGTCCTCGAAAAACACGGGGACTTCCTCCGGGACTTCCGGGGCGACACCGTGCACGCCTCCACCATCAGGCTGATCGACGAGCTCGGGCTGGGCGACGGATTCCGCAGGCTCCCGCAGAGCAAACTGAACAACGTCGCCTTTCCCATCCCGGGCGTCGGACTGGTCACGCTGGGCGATTTCGCGACCCTGAAGCCCCCGTACAACTACATTGCGATGATGCCGCAGTGGGACTTCCTGAACTTCCTGGCCACCGAGGCCGCGAGCGAACCCACCTTCACGCTCCTGATGGAGCATGAAGCGACTTCGTTAATGTTCGACGGCGGCCGCGTCACCGGCGTCCGTTACCGGACGCGCGGAGGTTCCCGGGGCCAGGGTACTGAAGGGGCGCTGCACGCCGACCTTGTGGTGGCCACCGACGGACGCCATTCGGTGCTGCGCCGGGCCGCCGGCCTGCAGCCGAAGGATTATCCGGTTCCCTTCGACACCTGGTGGTTCAAGCTCCCGCGCCATGCTTCGGAGAAAGGCGCAGTGGCAGGCATCGTCCCGGCGTTCCGGGACCGCGAAGCCATGATCGCGCTGTTCCGCGACGACTACTACCAGATGGGGTACCTCGGCCCCAAGGGAGCGGATGCGCGGATCCGCTCCGAGGGCGTGGAGCGGTTCAGGGAGCGGGTTGCCTCATTGCGCCCGGACCTGGCCGACCGGGTGGACTCCATCCGTTCGCTCGATGACCTTCACTGGCTGGACGTCCGGCTGGATCGGCTGCGGCGCTGGTATGTGGACGGGATGCTGTGCATCGGCGACGCCGCCCATGCCATGTCCCCTGCGGGCGGGGTGGGCATCAACCTGGCCATCCAGGACGCCGTGGCGGCAGCTGCACTGCTGGCACCGGCCCTGATCAGGGGCAACGTGTCGGTCAAGGACCTCGCCGCGGTGGAACGGCGGCGCCGGATGCCCACCGTCATTATCCAGACCGTCCAGCGTGTCATGCACCGGGCGGTGTTCGTTCCGCTGTTCGCCGGACGAAGGACGGGTGCTCCGCCGGTCCTGCTGTTTTTTGTCCGGCACGCCCCGGTGGTGCGTCGGCTTTTGCCGCGCCTCATCGCCTTCGGACCCAGGCCGGAGCATGCGCCCGCTTTTGCCCGCCGCGCTCAGCCGCGGGCGGCGAGGTAATCGATCATGCCTTTGACGGTGGCCACTGCCGTGTAGTCACGTTCGGGAATGTCCACGCCGGTAGCCTCGTTGATGGATTCCACCAGCCTGAGGAAATCCAGCGAATCAAGTTCAAGGTCCTGCCGCAGCCGGGAGCCCTCGTCGAGGCCGTCAAAATCAACGTCCGGCGCAACCTGGCTGATGGCCGTCTGCACCGCCTGCCGTGCGTCCTGCTCGTTCATAGCTCCTCCGGTTTTTGCAGCAGTTCGTCGATGCGGGCCAGGAAGCGGCCGCCCCGGAGCCCGTCGCTGACCCGGTGGTCGGCGGACAGGGTGGCGGTCACAGCGGGCCGCACACCGAGCATCCCGTTGTGCGCCCAGGGCTGCTCCACCAGCTTGCCCAGGCCCACCATGGCCACCTGCGGCGGATAGATGACGCCGTAAACGGCCTCCACGCCGAGGTCGCCCAGATTCGTCACCGTGAGGGTGGGATCGGCCATTTCCGCGCGCTGCAGCCGCCCGGCCCGAGCCCGGCTGACCAAGTCCCGCAGCTGCTGCATCAGCACATCCACGGCCAGGGTGTCGGCGTCGTGGATGGCGGGCGCCACCAGTCCGCCGTGCCGCAGGGCCACCGCAACGCCGAGGTGCACGGAGCTGCTCGGCCGGAACACCCCGTCGGTGAAGAAGCCGTTGACTTCCGGAACCTCCCTGGCAGCCAGGGCCGTTGCCTTCAACAGCAGCGCCGAGGGGACCAGCCGCGAGGCCACCGGCCGCTGTTCGTTGACCTGCTGCATCCACGTGATGGCGGCGCGCAGGTCCAACGTGGTGCTGACGTAGTAGTGCGGGATGGACTTCTTGGACCGGGTCATGAGCGAGCCGATGGCGCGCCGCAGGCTGGACAAGCGGTCCTGCGCTTCCGACGGCGGCGCCTCCTTCGGGGGCAGCGCCTCCGCCCCGGGAACGGTGGCTTCTTCCGGTAGGGCCTCTTCTGCCGGAGCCGCGGCCGTGTGCCCGCTTACGGCACGCTGGACGTCAGCTTCGGTGACGGCGCCGTCGGGCCCCGTCCCGGGCACACCCCCGATGTCGACGCCGAGCTGGTCCGCGAGCCGCCGGGCCCGCGGCGAGGAGCGCACCCGGGCTCCGTGGGGCGCAGGTGCAGGGGTGGCTGCCGGAGCTGCCGGGCCGGCCGGACCGGGCCGGGCCGCTGCGGCGTGCTCCACATCGGCGCGGGTGACGGCGCCGTGCCTTCCCGTTCCGCGTATCCCTGCCGTATCCACCCCAAGCTGGTGCGCCAGGTGCCGGACCGGGGGAGGAACTTGCGCAGCGGCAGCGGCTGCCGGCTCCGCGGCAGCTGCCGCGACTGCTGCCTCTGCCGCTCCTGAAGCCGGCTTCGCGTGCGGACCCGCAGGCCGCCCTCCTGCCTGGCCAGCGCCGTCGTCGGGTGTCCGGGTGATCCGGGCCAGCGGAGTGCCGATGGGAACGGTGGTGCCCACATCCACCAGCAGTTCTGCCACCACGCCCTCTTCGAAGGACTCCACGTCCATCACCGTCTTGTCCGTGTCCACAACGGCCACCACATCGCCGCGGTGCACGTAGTCGCCCGGCTTGATGAGCCACTCCACCATCTTGCCGTGCTCCATGTCCGCACCAAGGGAGGGCATCTTGAAATCACCCACGCGCCCCTACCGCCTCCCGGGCAGCAGCGACGATGCGTTCCGTCGTAGGCAGCGCCGCCAGTTCCAAATGTTTGGCATAGGGCAGCGGCACTTCCGCGCTGCAGACGCGGCCCACGGGCGCGTCCAGGTCGAAGAAGGCATTTTCGGTGATCCGCGCACTCAGTTCGGCCGAGATGCTGCCGCTCCGCCAGCCTTCATCCACCACCACGGCGCGGTGGGTCTTGGCCACGCTCCCCAGGACGGCGGCGTCGTCGAGCGGGCGCAGTACCCGCAAATCCAGCACCTCGGCGTCGATGCCTTCACCTGCCAGTTGGGTGGCGGCGTCAAGCACCGCCGGCAACGTGCCGCCATAAGTGATGAGTGAAATGTCCGCACCGGGCCGGCGGATGGCAGCTGTGCTGATATCCACAGGGCCGGCGTCGTCGGCGAGGTCCCCGGCCACGTTGTACAGGGTGCCGTGCTCGAAGATCAACACCGGATCCGGGTCCTGGAGTGCGGTCCACAGCATCCCGCGGGCGTCCTCCAGGGTTGCGGGGGTCAGGATACGTAGGCCCGGAATGTGCGCCAACCACCCTTCCAGGCTGTGCGAGTGCTGGGCACCCAGTTGCCGGCCGGCGCCGGTGGTCATCCGGATGACCAGCGGCACGTTGAACTGCCCGCCGGACATGTGCAGCAGCGTGGCGGCATTGTTCACCAGCTGGTCCAGCGCCAGCAGGCTGAAATTGACGGTCATGATCTCCACAATGGGACGCATCCCGCCCAGTGCCGCCCCGATGCCTGCGCCCACGAAGCCGGCTTCGGACAATGGGGTGTCCCGGATCCGTTCAGGACCGAATTCCTCGAACAAGCCAAGGCTCACGGCGAAACACCCGCCGTACGCACCAACATCCTCACCCATGAGGAATACCCGTTCATCGCGCTGGATGGCGTCCCGGATGGCTGCGCGCATGGCCTCGCGGTAGGTGGTCTTCATTCCGGGCTCCGCTCGCTGTAGACGAACCGGGTCAGGTCTTCCAGCGGCTCCGGGGTGCCGGCCTCGGCGAACTCCACCGCGGCATCCACTTCGGTGTCAACGTCCTGCTGAATGGATTTCCAGTCCTTTGCCGACAACTGTCCGGCAGCTTCCAAAGCGGTCCGCAGCGTGTCGATGGGATCGCGCTCCATCCAGCGGGAGACCTCCGCCTTGTCGCGGTACCGTTCGGGATCGAACATGGAGTGCGCCCTGAAACGGTAGGTTCGCAGCTCAAGGAAGTGCGGTCCGCCGCCCGCCCGGACAGCGTCCACTGCGCGCCGGGCCGCCTCCTCGACGGCGAGCACATCCATCCCGTCCGCGGACCATGAGGCGATCTCGTAGCCGGCGGCTTTGAGGGCAATATCGGTCTGCGATTCGGAACGGGCAAGCGCGGTGCCCATGGCGTACAGGTTGTTTTCGCAGCAGAACAGTACGGGCAGCTGCCAGAGCGCGGCGAGGTTCAGGCTCTCGTGGAATGCGCCCTCGGCCACGGCGCCTTCGCCGAAGAAGCAGACGGTCACCCGGGAGCGTCCGGACATTTTGTCGGCGAGGGCCAGGCCCACGGCCAGCGGCAGTCCGCCCGCCACGATGGCGTTGCCGCCGTAGAAGCGGGTGCCGGCGTCGAACAGGTGCATCGAGCCGCCGCGGCCGCGGCAGCAGCCTTCCACGTGGCCGTACATTTCGGCCAGGATGGCTCCTGCGGGCACGCCGCGCAGCAACGCGTGGCCGTGTTCCCGGTACGTTGCCACCACGGCGTCGTCCGGAGCCAGGGTGCTCATAACACCTGCGGCCACCGCTTCCTCGCCGATATAAACGTGCAGGAATCCGCGGATCTTGGCGGCGCTGTAGAGCTCCACGCACTGCTCCTCGAGCCGCCGCACCCGCAGCATCTGGCGGAGCAGGTGGCGGGCATGGTCGGAGTCCGCGTTTCCCGTGCCGCGCGCTGAGGTGCCGGTCATACGGGCGCTCCGGGGTAGCGGCCGGGAGGTGACTCGATGGTTGAGGTGTCACCCTCCGGGAGGCCGAGTTCGCGGGCCTTCAGGAGCCGCCGGAGGATCTTGCCGCTCCGGGTCTTCGGCAGGGCGTCGGTGAAGTCCAGCAGCCGGGGAGCCACCGCGGGACCCAGCCGTTTGCGGGCGAAGCCGATGATGTCCAGCTTGAGTGACTCCGAGGGCTGCCACCCGGTGCGGAGTTCCACGAAGGCCTTGACCACTTCGCCGGCAACGGGATCCGGGACGCCGATCACCCCTGCCTCGGCCACCGCTTCGTGCTCCATCAGCGAGCTCTCCACCTCGAACGGGCCGATCAGGTGGCCCGAGGACTTGATGACGTCGTCGCCCCGGCCGACGAACCAGAAGTACCCGTCGGCGTCCATCCTGGCGAGGTCTCCGGTGAGGTACCAGCCGCCGGCAAAGCATCGCCGGTACCGCTCGTCTTCGTGGAGGTAGCCGCGGAACATCGAAGGCCAGCCCGGACGGAGGGCCAGTTCGCCTACCCCCTCCGGTTCGGTCACGAGGACGGCCTCGCCGTTCAGGATCACCGCTTTGCCGTCCGGGTCCCGGGCCACAATCGCGGCCTCAACGCCGGGAAGGGGCCGGCCCATGGAACCGGGCCGGATCTCCATGGCGGGGTAGTTCGAAATCATGATGCCGCCGGTTTCGGTCTGCCACCAGTTGTCATGGACGGGCTGGCCGAAGGCTTCCTGGCCCCACACCACCACTTCGGGGTTGAGCGGCTCGCCCACGCTGGCCACAAAACGCAGGGCGGACAGATCGTGCCCTGCTGCGTGCCCGGCACCGGCCTTCATCAGCATGCGCAGTGCGGTGGGTGCGGTGTACCAGACGGTGACGTGCTGCTCCGCGAGGATCCGGTACCACCTTTCCGCGTCCATCTCCTCTTCGTCCACAATGGTGGTCACGCCGTGGGTGAGGGGAGCGATCACGCCGTAGGAGGTGCCGGTGACCCAGCCGGGATCGGCCGTGCACCAGTAGACGTCGTCCGCGTGCAGGTCCAGCGCGAAGAAGCCAGTGGCGTGGTGCGCCGTGACGGCGTCGTGCACATGAATGGCGCCTTTGGGGGTGCCGGTGGTGCCGCTGGTGAAGTGCAGCAGGGCCATTTCTTCGGCGCGGGTCGGGACGGTTTCGCGCGGCTGCGCGTCCCGCATCAGTTCGGCCAGATCCAAGGTTCCGGGGTCCGGCCGGCCCTCGGCGTCAATGAGCAGCACGAATTCCAGGCTCGGCAGTTCGTCACGTATCTGGGCAACCTTCCGCCGGTACAGCGCCCGTGTGGTGACCAGGGCGCGGCCGGATCCCAGATGGAGCCGCTGACGGACGGGCTCCGGGCCGAAGGCGGAAAACAGGGGGCAGAACACGCTGGCATTCTTGAGCGTTCCCAACACGGCGACATACAGCTCCGGGCTGCGGCCCATAAGCGAAAAGACCCGTTCGCCGCGGCCGATACCCAGCCGGTGCAGGACGCCGGCAAACCGTCCAGTCTGTTCCGCCAGCTCTGCGTAGCTCAGGGACCGGGCGGTACCGTCGGAGCGGATGAAACGCAGCGCTTCGTGGCCTGCCCGTTCTCCCGCGGCGTGGCGGTCCACCGCCTCGTACGCAATGTTGACGCCGCCGTCGGGCAGTCCGGCCAGCGCGTGCCGCTCCTCATCCCAGGAGAATGCCGCGCGGCTGGCATCGTAGTCCACCATATTCGGGCGGACGGCGAGGCCGCTGATGTCCTTGGGGATTGCGGGCCAGCGGGTCGATGGAGCGGTTCCGGCCGTCATGATTCAATCGGACTCCTCGCCGGGAAAGCTGCATAGAGTAGAAAGTCCCGTGGGCTTTACCCTGCGGTCCTAGCCCCGTTCCGGAGTCCGCCCCCCGGCACCGCGGATGCGGGCCGTCACAAACCGCGGAGCCACTAAACTGGACCCCATGACTGCCTCCAGCGCCCCTGCAGCAGATGCTGCCGCCGCCCGTGCCCGCCTGCTTGAACTCATCAAAGAACTCGCCGTGGTCCGCGGCAAGGTGATCCTGTCCAGCGGAGCCGAGGCCGACTACTACATTGATCTCCGCCGCATCACGCTGCACCACGAGGCGTCCAAGCTGGTAGGCCAGGTCATGCTCTCGCTAATCGACGAGGCCGGCATCGACTTTGAGTGCGCCGGCGGGCTCACCATGGGAGCCGATCCCGTGGGCACCGCCGTGATGCACGCCGCCGGGGACGCCGGGCGCAGCGTCGACGCGTTCGTTGTCCGCAAGGCGCAGAAATCCTACGGCATGGGCCGACAAGTGGAAGGGCCCTCGGTGGAGGGCCGCAAAGTCCTGGTGCTTGAGGACACGTCCACCACCGGCGGCTCCGCGCTGACCGCCGTCGAGGGTGTCCGCAAGGCCGGCGGCAACGTTGTGGCTGTCGCCGTGATCGTGGACCGCGACACCGGTGCGAAGGAAAAGATCGAGGCCGAGACCGGTGTTCCCTACCTGTTCGCCTTCGGTAAGGATGAACTCGGCCTGAGCTAGGGGTATGGCGGCAGCGTATCGGCACGATTCAGCCGGAAGCTAATTCGGCTTGGATGGCCGCAAGGCGTGACCCTACAATTTGTGTAGCTCAATTACAAGTCACGCACCTGGAGAGAACGCGCCATGCTCCCGTCCAACCCAGTACCCACCACCGTGGACCAGATCCAGAACCTCATTCTGGAGAGTGCCGATTTCGAGGACTTCCTCAACGAATTGGCGCGCTTTTCCGCGCACCAGATGGCGGGCGACGGCGATGACGCACTCTGCGGCATCACATTGCTCCGGGACCGCAAGGCTGCCACCATCGGCTGGAGCAGCGATTCGGCGCGCGAGGTGGACGAGATCCAGTACAGGCTTTCGCAGGGACCCTGCCTGACTGCAGCGCAGGAGGAACGCGAGGTTCACGTCCCGGATCTCTTCGAAGAGGACCGGTGGGGTCCCGACTACGCCAACGCCGTCGCCTCCCACGGGCTGCGGTCGGTGCTGTCGCTGCCCTTCACCCTGCAGGGCGATGCGAAGGCTGCCCTGAACCTCTACTCCGATGTTCCGCGGAAGTTTGATGAAAGGGCGGCGGCGCGAGCCCGGGAGTACACCCGGGAAATCTCGCAGGCCCTCCGCCTGGCCGTCAGGTTCTCGCTGCACACGGACAGTGCCACGAACCTCCGTGCCACGCTGGAATCAAGGACCACCATCGACATCGCCATAGGCATTGTCATGGCGCAGAACCGCTGCAGCCAGGAGGCGGCGGTGCAGATCCTGACTGACGCGTCCAGCAACAGCAACGTCAAGCTGCGGGACATCGCCAAGTCGCTGGTGGATTCCGTGGGAGGAGCGGGCACGCGGACCCACTTCGAGGAGCCCGGCCAGGGCCAGGACCGCGGACAGGGCCGAAGCCAGGCCGGGTAGAAGGGCCTGCAAAGCAGGGCCTGGAAACAGGGCCGAACAGTCGCACGGGCAGCGTCCCTGCCCTGAACTTCGGGCTTGTGGTGCCGCCCGGCGGAGGATACGCTGTCCAAGGTTGAGCCGTCGGCCATAGACACCCTTTTTTGGAGTACCTATGGACCGCAAACTTCACGCCCTCGTTAAACTGGACGTCGTCGCCGACGTTGTTCGGATCGAAGTCCGGGGCAGCCTCAACCAGGAATCCCGACCCGCCCTGGTGCATGTTATCCGGCGCATCCGCCGCATGGGCATCACTGCCCACATCCGGGTGGATCTCTCCCAGGCCGCATTCGTTGAATCGCCCGCGTTGGTGGGGCTCCGCAACGACCTCAACGCGATCGACGGCGTGGCCCCCGACGGCGACGGCTCCGGCGCCTCAGGCGTTTCGCTCGAATTCATGCCGCGGCCGGACTCCTTGGCCCTTGACGCCGGACCCGGTTCGAAAACCTTGGAAATCACCGGCGAATTCGCGGCCTCCATCGACCCTTCGGGATGCGGACCCCTGGCCCAGTATTCCGACGACGAGCTCCTGGCAGCCAGCGACTCCGTCTTCGGTCTCCTGGACGATCCCGCCGCGATTTCCGGTACGGAGCTGCTGGCGCAGTACGACGCGATCGGGATGGAGCTTTCACGGCGGGAAAGCGCCGTAGCCGGCCGGAACAACTCAACGGACGAACTGGCGGCGCGTCCGGCCGAGCCCGTGATCTAGCTGGTTTCGCGGGTTTCATATACGGGTTCCGCTGTGGCTACGGTAGAGGTGTGCCGCGTGTCCAGGACCCATCACAGCCTGAGGGCGGCCCCGGATCAGCCGAGGGCCGCCTCCTCAAGCATGCCGCCGAACTCAAGCGCTTTTCCCGGCGCAATTTCCTGATGGGGACGGGCGCGGCGTCGCTGCTGGCCGCGGATATGTTCTTCACCAGGTACGTCCAGGCGGAACGCCGTACCAACAAAATCTTGACTGTTGGCGATGATTTTGCCGAGAGCTACTACCCGCACTCAAGCTGGATCCTGTTTCCAGGTTATAAAACCAGCTGGGAGGAAGCACAGTGGATCCTCAACTCCCTGCGCGGAGCCCTGCGCCAGCGCGGCCAGCTTGCCGCCGTCGGCTATTCCAACGAGGGGCTGGACATTGACCAGATTGTGATCGCGGTCATTGAATACGTCCGCGCCAAAAAGCTGACCAGCCTGTACTTCTACGGCCACAGCTTCGGCGGCATGGTGGCCACCCAGGTCGCTGCCCGCCTGCGCGAACTGCACGGCGTGGAGGTTGAATTCATCCTCTTGGACTCCAGCCCGTACAGCAAGTTCGACGTCCTGGACCAAAGCTGGTTCGAAGGCGTAGTGGTTCTCTACGAGGGCGGCTTCCGGGTTCCCACTGTGCTCCGCGGCGGGTATGAGCTGGGCGAGCGCATCGTGCACAAGGACGAACGGTCCTGGCGGCAGGTGCTGGACCAAAGCCTGGAGCAGTTGTCGCCGATTGCCCCGTCCAGCGTGCTGATCCAGTCCGAATCCGCCTACATCTACCACTTTGACGCCACCCGGTTCGCCGGCATGCTGGGCGGGACCAGGATGGCCTTCATCGGTAACCCCCGTGATGGCACCGTGAACTACGAGACGGCCCGCCAGTCGTGGGCACAGACGTTTGCCGCCAACATGGTGTCCAATGACCGCCGCACCGAGGACGCACTGCCCGCGCATGCCAGCCCGCAGTGGAACCCGTTCGTCTACCGGCCCATCATCGAGGAACTGCAGGATGAGATCTTCCCGCTGCCTTCCGGCGGGCACAGGATGACCGCATTCTGAGCCGGCCCGCCAGGTCCGGGCCTAGATCTGGCTCTTGAGGTCTGCCACCGAGTTCAGGATCTGGTTGGGCCGGAACGGGTAGGCGGCAATGTCGTCCTTGTGGGTGATTCCGCTGAGGACCAGCACCGTGTGCAGCCCGGCCTCCATGCCGGCGATGATGTCGGTGTCCATCCGGTCGCCGATCATGGCGGTGGTCTCGGAATGGGCGTCGATCTGGTTCATGGCCGAACGGAACATCATGGGGTTCGGCTTGCCCACAATGTAGGGCTCACGGCCGGTGGCTTTGGTAATCAGCGCCGCGATGGCTCCGGTGGCGGGCATGGGGCCGTCCTTGGACGGGCCGGTGGCATCCGGGTTGGTGGCGATGAAGCGGGCGCCTGCCAGGATTAGCCGGATGGCCATCGTGATGGCCTCGAAGGAGTAGGTGCGTGTCTCGCCAAGCACCACAAAGTCCGGGTTCTGGTCGGTGAGGATGAAGCCGGCCTCGTGCAGCGCCGTCGTAAGCCCTGCCTCGCCGATAGTGTAGGCGCGGTTCCCGGAATCCGAGCCGCGCACCTGGTCCTTCAGGAACTGGGCGGTGGCCAGGGCCGAAGTCCAGATGTTCTCCTCGGGGATCTCCAGGCCGGAGGAACGCAGGCGCGCGGCCAGGTCGCGGGGCGTGAAGATGGAGTTGTTGGTGAGCACCAGGAAACGCTTGGAGGTGTCCACCCAGCGCTGGATCAGTTCAGCGGCGCCTGGGATCGGCTGGTTTTCGTGGACCAGGACGCCGTCCATGTCAGTCAGCCAGCATTCGATTTCCTGGCCGCTTCGGTAAACCGCTGCTGATGAACGTACTTCGTCTGACTCTGCCATGCTGATCCTCCAACGCTGATGTGCCGGTTCCGGCTCCCAGTCTGTCATTTTTCGGACGGCGGAACATCCGGTGGCCGGGAATGACGGACAAGCCGCGGCGTTCCGGGACGGTGCCGTTCCGTTAGGCTCGTAGCTGGCACCAGGTGCCAGCGGCCACGGATTGGGGGATATCCGCGGCGGTTTGTTGTGCCGGCATGCGCCGGCGGATCCCCGCCGCCGGACATCAGCAGGCATCCAGGGAACCGCAGGATGCCCGCAAGCACCTGAAAGGGCCCACCATGAGCAACAACTACAGTGCACCGCCGCCCGGAGAAAACCGGGCCGGAGATACTGAGAGGTACCCTGAGGTGCCCCGCCCGCCGCAGGGCCGGCAGGCTCGTCCTTACCCGCCGCAGCAGTTCCAGCAGCACCCATACGCGGCCCAGCCCCACACGGCCCAGCCCCAGCGCAACAACAAGAACCTGATCATTGTGCTGGCCGCCGTTGCCGCCGCCGTCATCGTTGCGCTGGTTGCCGTTTTCGTCTGGGTCATTCCGGCGTTCAGCAAGCCGCAGGCGGAAGGGAATCCTGCGCCTGCGGCAACGTCATCCGAAGCCGCGTCATCGGAGGCGGCCGGGGAGAGCCCTGCCCCCGAGGAATCCGCGGCGCCGTCGGCTGATCCCGGCTCGGACGGCATGCCCGCCGGGGCCTTCCCGCTTCCGGCAGGGTGGGCTGAACTGCAGGGTCCCGCCAAGATTCCGGCCGACGACGACCCGCTGTACAACCGGTTTGTCACCGGGGAATCCTCGTTCTCCTACCTGTCCGCCTGGAGCAGCGACGACACGTTCGGGATCACCAAGGATCCGTCCACCGGCGCCCCCATGCAGCAGGTCGCCAAGGGCACCGAAGAGCGTGACGGTGACGGCATTTCCACGGCCTTCGCCTTCTTCGCAGAGGCGGAGGAAGGCAAGTACGGCAAGGAACCCGCGAAGGTCCAGGCAGCGATCAAGGACATCGAGGCAAAGCTCAAGGCCATCCCCGCCGCTGAACTGCCGCAGCATCTCGTCGGCCACAAGTGCGCCGGCGGCTTTGAGGCGTCGACGCCGGAAATCCGGGAGTTCCGCCGTGCGGCCGCTGTCGTGGTCGGCTTCACGTGCACCAATGCCGGGGGCGACGCCATCCGGGCCGTCAACCTGTTTACCGTGACACCGTGGGGCACGCCGCAGATGGTTGGCGTCAGCGGACACGAAAGCTACTGGAGCGCCAACCCGGAGGCCCTGGAAAAGATCGGCAACTCGTACCGGGCGAACCGCTGGAAGCTGGACGGCTAGCCGGTCCGGTGTCCGTCCCGGCCGGGGCACTGCGGCCACCGGCCGGGTTGGACGCCGCTAAAGTTGAGGGGTGACTGACCACCCCCAGACCCCAGCCCTGCCCGTTCCTCCACCCGGGGAGGAACCGGAACCCAAGGCGGAGGTCGGCGTCGGGCCCTGGGAAGGCGAGTTTCCCGAGGGTGAGCACTGGGACCCGGACCTCCTGGCCGACGGGGACCGCCGGAACGTGGTGGACAAGTACCGCTACTGGAAGCACGAGGCCATCGTGGCGGACCTCGACTCCAAGCGCCACGACTTCCACATCGCCATCGAAAACTGGCAGCACGACCTCAACATCGGCACCGTCGTGCGCACCGCCAACGCCTTCCTCGCCAAGGAAGTGCACATCATTGGGCGACGCCGGTGGAACCGCCGCGGAGCCATGGTCACCGACCGCTACCAGCACGTCCGCCACCACCCCACGGTTGAGGACTTTGTGGCGTGGGCGCAGGGGGAGGGGCTGGCCATCATCGGCATCGACATCTTCCCCGATTCCGTGCCCCTGGAAACCTACGACCTCCCGAAAAACTGCGTCCTGGTGTTCGGCCAGGAAGGCCCGGGCCTGACTCCGGAAGTCCACGAGGCGGCCGTGGACACCCTGTCGATCGAACAGTTCGGCTCCA
This sequence comes from Arthrobacter sp. PvP103, assembly GCF_017833075.1. Lineage (NCBI taxonomy): Bacteria > Bacillati > Actinomycetota > Actinomycetes > Micrococcales > Micrococcaceae > Arthrobacter > Arthrobacter sp. PvP103. The sequence continues at coordinate 2,968,993 of NZ_JAFIBQ010000001.1, forward strand.
CCCGGTCCATCAACGCGGCGTCCGCTGCGGCCATCGCCATGCACGCCTGGATCCGCCGCCACGTGTTCAGCCAGCACGTCTAAAACCCCGCCGAGTTGGCACTTCGCGGCAATGCCGGCGAGGCAAGGACTGCCGCGTACTGCCACTTCGGGCGCGCGCAGCGCAAAGTGTTACCCGGCCAGTGACCCGAAACACTGCCCCCGCGCAGAAATGGCTAGGATGGGTGCTAGCCGACGAGGTTCACTCCAGGGTCAACACAACCCGTAGACGAAATTCACTTTAGGAGTCAGCATGCCCATTGCAACCCCAGAGATCTACTCCGAGATGATCGACCGCGCAAAGGCGGGCGGCTTTGCTTTCCCGGCAGTCAACGTCACGTCCTCGCAGACGCTGAACGCGGCCCTGCGCGGCTTCGCCGAGGCAGAGTCCGACGGCATCGTCCAGGTTTCCACCGGCGGCGCAGCCTACTGGTCAGGCGCCTCGACCAAGGACATGGTTGCCGGCTCCCTGGGCTTCGCGGCATTCGCCCGCGAAGTAGCCAAGAACTACGGCGTCAACATCGCGCTGCACACGGACCACTGCCCCAAGGACAAGCTGGACGGCTTTGTCCTGCCGCTGCTGGCCGCTTCGGAGGCCGAGGTTAAGGCCGGACGCAACCCGATCTTCAACTCGCACATGTGGGACGGCTCCGCCGAGACCCTGCAGGAAAACCTGCGCATCGCCCGTGAACTCCTGGAGCGCACCGCCGCTGCCAAGATGATCCTCGAGGTCGAGATCGGCACGGTCGGCGGCGAAGAAGACGGCGTCGAAAACGAGATCAACGAGAAGCTCTACACCACGGTGGAAGACGCCCTGGCCACCATCGAGGCCCTCGGCGCCGGCGAGAACGGCCGCTACATCACCGCCCTGACCTTCGGCAACGTGCACGGCGTGTACAAGCCCGGCGGCGTGAAGCTGCGCCCGGAGATCCTCAAGGACATCCAGGCCCAGGTCGGCGCAAAGATCGGCAAGGAAAGCCCGTTCGACCTGGTCTTCCACGGCGGCTCCGGCTCTTCGGACCAGGAAATCGCGGACGCCGTTTCCTACGGCACCATCAAGATGAACATCGACACCGACACCCAGTACGCCTACACGCGTCCCGTGGCGGACCACATGTTCAAGAACTACGACGGCGTGCTGAAGGTTGACGGCGAGGTAGGCAACAAGAAGACCTACGACCCGCGCGTCTGGGGCGCCTCCGCTGAAGCCGGACTGGCTGCCCGCGTGGTTGAGGCCACCAAGCAGCTCGGCTCGGCCGGAAAGACCTTCTAATCATGTCCGACGAGTTCCGCAGGAACCTGATGGGCCCGGAGCCCACGCTCCTGCCCGCGGAGTCCGAGATCTACCAGCACCTGGCTCTCGGCCAGGAGGCACTGGATCTTGTGGCGAAGCACCCCACGTCCTCGCTTCTGTGGGCCATCCTGGCCGAGGAAGCCTGGAATGAGGGCCGGATTGTCGATTCCTATGCCTACGCCCGCGTTGGCTACCACCGGGGCCTGGATTCGCTGCGGCGCAACGGCTGGCGCGGCGTAGGACCCATCCCGTGGGAACACGAGCCCAACCGCGGCTTCCTGCGCGCCCTGTACGCGCTGGGCCGTGCATCGTCGGCCATCGGCGAGGCAGAGGAACCGGAGCGCATTGAGAAGTTCCTCAATGACTCCGATCCCACCGCCAAGGCGGCCATCGAAGGCACGTAACTGGGTTAACGACGGCGGCTCCCCACCTTTCCGGGTGGGGAGCCGCCGTCGTATGTGCTTCAGTGCGGTTAGTTAGCCTTGGTGAGGCCGGTGCGGGCCATGGCGTCTGCGTACACAACGTGCATTTCGTCGAGGTACTGCTGCTGGCGCGCCTCGGTTCCGGCGAAGGCGCGGCCGCTGAGTGAGCGGACCTTGTAGGTCTTCAGGCCCCGGCGCCACAGCAGCGGCACTTCGGTCTTCAGGAGCAGCTGGGCCAGGCGGTTGGCTTCGGTACCGTGGGCCACGATCACGGAGGCACGGGGAACCAGCGCGAGGAACTTCAGCAGCGGCTTGAGGCCGGCCGAAATCTGGTCCGGCGTGAACTTGCCGTTGGGTTCGCCGGGGATGTGCCACGGGTGGACGTTCCAGGGCATGACGAACTCGGGGCGCAGGCCCAGCTTCCACTGCACGCCGAGCATGCGGGTGGCAGCTTCGCTGTCGCCGGCGGTGATGAAACCGGATTCATCGGCGGTGCCGATGTTGGAGTACAGGCTGATGATGCGGCACTCGTCGACGTCGTGCATCGGGTCCACGTAGGGGACCACAGTGTCCGGCTTGAGGCTCTGGAAGGTATCGCACAGCTCATTGACAACTGCGACGTTGGGTTCGTAACGGCGGCTCAGAAGCTGCTCGCGGAAAGATTCAGTAGCCAGGGCTGTCATGTATTGCTGTGTCTCCTGCGGGATCGGTGACGCTGCCACATCGGATGCGGGCAGGCCAATTAGCGGCACGCCAGATACGGTGTGGTGTGAAAATGTGGTGAGTGGACCGATTCCTGATCGATCCTTATCAGTCTATCAAGCCCGGCGAAATGCCGGGCCGGCCGTCATCGGTAGACCCGGCATTCAGGTGCACGAGGTGAGGGAGATTACCCTAGGCCGTCACCACAGCCGCTTGGTGGCGCGGCGTGCACCTTCGCCCAGGGACTCCAGTTTGGCCACGGCAATCTGCGGGTGGACGCGGCGCCCAGCCCGCAGTCGGTGGACGCTATGACGTTCTCGCGCCCCACCAGCTCCGCGAACTTGACGATCCTGTCCGCCACCAGGTCCGGGTGCTCCACCACGTTGGTGGCGTGCGAGACGACGCCCGGGATGATGACCTTGCCTTCGGGGAGCCTGGTGTCCTCCCAGACCCGCCACTCATGTTCGTGCCGAACGTTGGCAGCTTCGAAGGAGTAGGCTCCGGCGTTGACCTGAAGCACCGAGCCGATGATGTCCGCGAAGGGGATGTCGGTGGTGTGCGGGCCGTGCCAGGAGCCCCAGCACACGTGCAGGCGGATCTGGTCCTGGGGGAGGTCCCGGAGTGCCCAGTTCGTGGCCTCGACGCGAAGCTGGATGAACTTCAGGTAGTCCGCCAGGCTCGGCTCGGGATTGATCTGGTCCCAGCTTTCAGCAAGCGAGGGATCATCCAGCTGCACGGTGAGGCCGGCGTCGATGATTGCCTTGTATTCCTCACGCATGGCGTCGGCGCAGGCATAGACGAGCTCTTCGTCGGAAGCGTAGTACTCGTTGGCCACCCGGGCGCAGGAGCCGGGGGAGAGGGACGCCACGAAACCCTCGGCCAGCCCGGCAGCGGCCAGGCCAGTCTTCAGGTTGGTGATGTCCGACGCCACCAGGTCGTGCCCTGTGTAGGTCAGGGGACCGGCGATCTTGGGCTGGGCGACGCTTTTGCGGTGCGCCAGGATCCCGGACGAGGGGTCGTTATAGGCGTCGTTGAACTTCTGCCTGTCCCGACGGTCCGGGAAGGACGTGAGCACGATATTGCCGGGCGAGGAACGGTGCACTTCGGCGTCGGCCCAGCGGTCAACGTTCGTGGGCTCCAGCCCGCCGAGCCGGGAGAAGGAATAGTTCCACCAGGCGCCGTAGTCCACGGAGCTGGCCATGGCGTGGCCGTACTCCCCGTCATTGGGGATGTCGATGCCCACGTCCTTCTGCCGCTGGACTACGTCCACCACCGAGGTTTCCAGGGTTGCTGCGGCGTCAACGATCCAGGTCTCTCGGCCGCTCGGGATGGGTCACTCTTAATTCCATTCAAGGAAGATTCCGCAACTCCCTGACCTGGGGTGAACCTGGTGTGAAGCCGCCCCGGTGAGGGGCTAAAGCGGTGCTTGCCACTCATATCGGCTAAACTTGGGTGGTAAGAGCCCCGGAACTCTTGCGTTGTGCGTGACGGCCAGTTGGCCGGACAGGTACGGCAGTGGAATTCGGGGCATTCTCATGAACGGCGTTGTACCTGGCTGGCCACTTCGGTGAACCGGCTGCGGTCCGGCCCGAACGAATGGGGGAGGATCCCATGCCAGCAATCGTGATCGTCGGAGCCCAGTGGGGCGACGAAGGCAAAGGTAAAGCCACTGACCTGCTTGGCGGCCGCGTCGACTACGTGGTCAAGCCGAACGGCGGCAACAACGCCGGGCACACCGTCGTCGTGGGCGGTGAGAAGTATGAGCTCAAGCTCCTTCCTGCCGGCATCCTGAGCCCGAACGCGGTTCCGATCATCGGCAACGGCTGCGTGGTGAACCTCGAAGCACTGTTCCAGGAAATTGACGGCTTGGAGGCCCGCGGTGCGGACACCTCCAAGCTCCGCGTCTCCGCCAACGCCCACCTTGTGGCGCCCTACCACCAGGTGCTGGACAAGGTCACCGAGCGCTTCCTCGGCAGCCGTGCCATCGGCACCACCGGCCGCGGCATCGGCCCGGCCTATATGGACAAGGTGGCCCGCCTGGGCATCCGCGTGCAGGACGTTTTCGACGCTTCGATCCTGCGCCAGAAGGTCGAAGGATCGCTGCGCCAGAAAAACGAACTCCTCGTCAAGGTGTACAACCGCCGCGACATCGAGGTGGACGAGATCGTGGACTACTTCCTGTCCTTCGCCGAGCGTCTCCGCCCGCTGGTCATCGACAGCACCTATGTCCTGAACACGGCACTGGACGAGGGCAAGGTGGTCCTTATGGAGGGCGGCCAGGCCACCTTCCTGGACGTGGACCACGGCACGTACCCGTTCGTGACTTCCTCCAACCCGACTGCCGGCGGCGCGTCGGTGGGTTCTGGCATCGGCCCCACCCGCATCTCGCGCTCCATAGGCATCATCAAGGCCTACACCACGCGAGTGGGCGCCGGACCGTTCCCCACGGAACTCTTCGATGAGATGGGCATGTACCTGCAGAAGACCGGCGGCGAGTTTGGCGTCAACACAGGCCGCCCCCGCCGCTGCGGCTGGTACGACGCCGTGCTGGCGCGCCACGCCTCACGCGTCAACGGCTTCACGGACTACTTCGTCACCAAGCTGGACGTGCTGACCGGCATCGAGCAGATCCCGGTCTGCGTGGCCTACGACGTGGACGGCGTGCGGCACGACGAAATGCCCATGACCCAGACCGAGTTCCACCACGCCAAGCCGATCTTCGAGTACTTCGAGGGCTGGACCGAGGACATCACCGGCGCGCGCACCCTGGAGGACCTCCCGGAGAACGCCAAGAACTACGTGCTGGCCCTCGAGAAGCTGTCCGGCACGCGGTTCTCGGCGATCGGCGTCGGCCCGGACCGTGACCAGACCATCGTGGTCAACGATTTGATCAACGACTAACGGTTCAGGACTGACGGGCACGTACTGACGTTCGACGACGGCGGCGGCTCACCTTGAAAGGTGGGCCGCCGCCGTCGCGGTTAATGCTGAATGGATACCGTCTGGTCGGGGGACTGCCTGCTGCGGGTCTGCAGCAGGTGCTGCTGCAGTTTCGCCTCGGCATCGCGGCGGCGGCGGGCCTGCTCGCGCATGGCCCGCGTTGCGGCGGAACCCTGGGAATTGATCAGCCCGGTTACATGTTTGGGGGTCGCTGCCGGACCGGCGGCAGGGACGGCCATCACTTCCTCGCTCATGCCCGTATCCTCACATTCCTGCCTGCCGCACGTAACCCCCGCGGGCGGAGCGTTACAGGATCGGGATCTGCACGGCGGCCGTGGCGTCGGTACGTAGTGGTGCGCATGAGACAGGTGATAGCGGGTGTGATTCGGGTACCGGCCACTCGTGACCGGTCGGTCAGCCCTCCCTATGTTGGATCCACCGGCACTGCGCTGGGAGTAGGGCTCCCACAGGCAAGTCGTCGGCCGCTAACGGGAGGGGATGGGCGTCATGGGTCTCAGCTTGAAGTCAGGTAAGAACAAAACCGGTCCGGAGCCAGGGCTGCCGGAGCGGACCGCAGCACTCGAACAGGGGCCGCGTCGGTACCGTGCCCGGATCAACCGGGCCCCGGTCCTCGACCCCACGCGGGTGCAGGAGCTCGCCGGGAACATCCACGCCCAAAGCCGGCTTCTTGAATTCCTTAACCTTTTCCTGGTCCTGCTGCCCTCCAGGGTCAACAATGTGGCAGGTGCCTTGGCCAGCGGAGACCCTCAGGCCGCGAGCGCGGCCGCCCAGAGCCTTGCATCGTCCGCCGCGATGGCCGGAGCAGCCCGGCTGGAACTCGTTGCCCTGCTCGTCGACAGCGATCTCCGCATTGGTCGGATGGACCGGGCCCGCGAGACCGGCCGGCGCCTTGGACCTGACGCCGCCGAGCTGGCATCAGCCCTGTCCCGGCTGCTGACAGGCCGCTGACGGGCCGCTGGCAGCAATCCGGAGATGCCCGGAATGCTGGTGCTGCCCACGCAGCGGACCCTATTCGAAGCGTGTGGCCGTCACCGCTGTGTTGCCGCGGATGAGGCTGAATGTCGCGATGACCGCTCCGAGGGCCAGGACCAGGCTGAGGCCCAAGGCCAGGAAATACTCGGGCGCAGGCCAGGTCACCCGGTACGTGTCGTCAATGAAGGCCACCATGAGCCAGGCCACGAGGAACCCCAGGCCGACCGAGAGAAGCACCACGGTCAGGAGCGGGACGGCCGCCTCACGCGTGATGATCCGGCGCAGGACCGAGACGGGCATCCCCATCAGCCGCATCAGGCCGAGGACTCTCTTCCGGTCCAGGATGGCGGAGGCGGTGGCGACGGCCAGGGACAGCCCGGCTATGGCGATTGCGACAAACATGCCGAGGTAGGCGAGCGCCGCCAGGCCCTGGATCAGGCGCGTGGAGGACTGCAGCTGGAGGTCCAGCCGGGCAGTGGCCGGGATGGCCGTGACGGCTGAACCGTTCAATGCCGTGCGGGCGCGGTCCATGGCTTCGGGGGTCCCGTCGGTGCCGAGCACAATCACCACCGGGATTAGTCCATCCAGGTTGGCGGCCGGCGCCGGGGTCAGTGCCACTGGCTGCGTCGTCCAGTACTGGAGGAACGACGTATCGACGGCGACTGTTTCTGTTGCCGGGATGTCCTCGAACCCAAGGCCGGGAGCGTCCGCGGCGCGAAGGTAGATTTCCGGGCCGGCATCCCGTTCGGAGAGGGCTGCCGGACCGTAGCCGATGGTGGCGTTCCGGATTCCCGGCAGTTCCCCGGCTGCGCGGACGGCGTCCGCGACCTGGTCAGGGGTGTGTCCGGCGGCCACGGTCGCGTGGAGGCTGGTGGGCTGGAGGAGGCCGGGCCGGGCAGGAGGCGCCTGCGTTGATTCGACGATGCTGGATCCTCCGGCGAACACGGACACGACGAACACGGCGATCACCAGCCCGGATACGGAACGGAAAGTCGCCACCGGAGTCTTTTGGATCCGGCTGGCGGCAATGACTCCCGCAGCGCTCCGTGCCCGGCGCAGCCCCAGCCGGCTCACCAGCCGGGTAAGCCACGGGCCGATGACCACGATGCCGACGAGGACCAGCACGAAGCCGCCGATAAGGAGCGGGGACTCCAACCACGGCAGCCGGACCGCCATGACCCGGATCATCAGTACAGCCGTGATCATGGCGGCCAGGCCGGCCAGCAAGGGAACGCTCCGCCATATGGTGGGGGTCTTTTCGTGCACAGCCCTCGTCACGCCCAAGGGGCCGATGCCTGCATGGGCAGTGCGGTGCGCGGCGACGAGCGCCGAGGCGGTGACCACCACGGCGACGACGGCGGCGGTCGCCGCCCAGCCGGTGGTCAGGTCCGCGGCGAACATCCTGCTGCCGTTGACCGGTATCTGTGCGGCAGCCGGCCGCAGGACGGCGGCCAGCACGACGCCGAGGACTGCCCCGATGAGGCTGGGGACAGCGGTTTCGACGGCGGCGATCCGTGAGATTGCCTGCGGGGAAGCGCCAATGAGTCGCAGGGTCGCGAACCGTTCCCGGCGCTGGGCAGCACCCAGGCCGGTGACAATGCTGATCAGGAGCAGAACAGGGAAGAACACCGCGATGGCCCCGATGGATAGCACGGTGTTGTAAGCGGCCGCGCTGCCACCGTAGGGGTTGGTCGTGAAGTCTGACACCAGGAAAGCCCTGCCGTTCTGGCGGAGGTCGGCTTCCGCTGCTCCCGTGACGATGACCAGGGAATCAGGTCCCGGCAAGGCAGCATCGTCGATCGTGCCGGCGAACGTCCCGAAACGGTCGCCAAGCTCGTCCCGGGGAGTTGACTCGATCAGACGCTGCAGTGCCGGGGATGCAAAGTAGCTCCCCGGTTCCGGAGGGCTGCCGATGCCGGGGATCTTGACGGTGGTCGCCTCGAGGGCCGCGACGTCGCGGCGGTTGATCAGCCGGTCGCGGAAGACCTCCGCCGCGTTCGCCTCCATAAGCACCGTGTCCGCGGTCAGCGGCACCGGCGTCGCGGGCGCCGAAGCGGTCGGATCGTCCGTCAGGGGAGCGGCCACGGAAGGCAGGCCGGTTTCGCGCAGCCAGGCGCCGCGGTCATCACGTGCGCTCAGCCCGTTGGCGCCGCCCCAGAGCAACAGCAGCAGGCAGACTCCGACGGCGACCCCTCCGGCGATTCCGGCGACCCTGCCGTAGGCGGACCGGCTGCCGACGACTGCCAGTTTGAGCAATCCGGGATTCACGCCGTCACCCGGTATCCCGCACCGATACCGCCGTCCCGCACGATGACCTCCCGGTCCGCATAAGCGGCGGTACGGGCATCGTGGGTGATCATCACCACGGTGGTGCCCGCTTCACGGACAAGCTCGAGCATAAGAGTCAGCACGTTTTCGGAAGCGAGGGAATCCAGCGAACCCGTGGGCTCATCGGCGAACAACACGGCAGGGGATGTCACCATGGCGCGGGCAACGGCGACGCGCTGGGCCTGGCCTCCGGACAGCTCGCCGGGCAGCCTGGCGGCCATCCCGTCCAGGCCGAGGCGCTCCAGCAGTTCCGTGGACCGGCGCAGCGCCTCCGGCCGCCGGGTCCCGGCCAGCAGGAGCGGGAGGCTGACGTTGTCCGCCGCAGTGAGCTCCGGCAGCAGCTGGCCGAACTGAAACACGAACCCGAAATCGGTCAGCCGCAGCCGGGTCCGTTTCGGCTCCCCGAGGGCGCTGGTCTCCATCGGTGACCGACCGGAGGGACGGTAGGTCACCGAACCGCCGTCGGGGACAAGGACACCGGCCAGGCAGTGCAGCAGCGTGGATTTGCCGGACCCTGAGGGGCCCATGACGGCGAGCACTTCGCCGCGCTGGACGTCGAGGTCGATTCCGCGTAGGGCCTTGGTCTGCCCGAAGGAGTGGTGCAGGCCGCGGGCACTGAGAATAGGTGACGCGGTGCCAGTCGTGCTCATGTGCTCTGGAGCTCCTTCTTGAGTTGGGCCAGGCGGGCGCCCGTGAGGTCGATCCAGCGCAGATCGGCTTCGATGTGGAACAGGCCGTGGTCGCACATCAGGACCTGAAGCAGGTCCGCGTCCTTTTTCAGGCGGGTCAGCTCACGCATGCGGGCCATGTGTTCGCTGCGCTGCACATCGAGCAGCCGGTCGGCGTCGTCTTCGAGCAGTAAGGCGATCACGGTCTTGGCAAACAGGTTGCTTTGGAGGGACTCCGAGGGAACGTCGGGCGTGAACAGCCACTCGTGCACCTTGACCTGGCCGGCGGCAGTGATTTCGTACTTCTTCCGGTCCGGTCCGGCGCCAGTCTCCCCGCCCAGGGCGTTGATCAGTTCGTCGCGAACCATGCGGGCGAGGGTGGAATACACCTGCCCAAAGGCCAGGGCCTTCCCGGTTCCGAAGTAGCGGTCGTAGGAATGCTTGAGATCGTAGCCGTAGCTGGGCTGGCGGCTGAGGAGGCCCAGCAACGTGAGGGATTTGTTCACACGTCCATCTATACACTGAGTGTATACCTGAATGCCAGCATCCGATGAGGCAGTTCCGGCCGTGTCGCAGGCGGGCTAGTCCGCGCCTGATCCGGCGCCCGAACGGGGCCCGAACGGGGGCTGAAAACTCTTTTGAAAGTTTTTTTGATTCCGCGTAACCCTGGCGGCCCCCGTGACGATTACCACTATGAAAGCGCCGGGTTCGAAGTTGTCCCCCATCAGGTTCGTACCCGGCGCTTGACTGCAAATAGAGAGCCGGGCTGGAACTGCCCCCCATCATGTTCCAGCCCGGCCCTTTTTTGTCCGAAGCCGGTTCAGCAGCAAGCCGGCCCAGGAGTGCGCGGTTTCCGGCGGTTTTCCTTGGGTTACCCGGGGTAAAGTTACGGAGCGGGACACAGCCCGGCCGCCACATCATGGCCATACAATGATGTAGCCATCTCCCTTGAACGAAAGCCATCCGTCCGTGACCGAAGCACTGACCGACGCCTCATTGATGGCCCTCAAGGGGCGCGATGGCGAGTTGTTCAACCTGGTCTATCGGAGTTATGCGTCGCAGGTACTGGGATACCTGACCGCCCGGGGCGTCGAGGACCCGGAGGCCACCATGCAGGACGTCTTCCTGGCGGTCCTGCCCCGGATAGCCACAATCAGCGGCGGTGCCAGCGGGCTTAGGACGTTCCTGTTCTCGGTGGCCCATGCGCGGATGGTTGACGATCACCGAAGGCAAAGCCGGACGCCCCCGAAGCAGCCTTTCGAACCCGATCTTGACCGGCGGGAAGCCGCCTCGGCTGAAGCCGGGGCAATGCTGCTGGTGGCGCCGGGGGAGGTGCTGGAACTGCTTGACGTGCTGGGAGAGGACCAGAAGGAGGTCCTGACCCTCCGGATCATCGCAGATCTCACCGTTGAGCAAGTGGCCGAAATCATGGGGAAAAGCGCCGGAGCCGTAAAACAGCTTCAGCGACGTGCTTTGGACAGACTCCGTGAACATTCGGCCGTAAAGGACTACGTGGCGCCATGACAAACCGGGATGAGGTTTCTGCCGGGACCGTTGACAGGCTTCTGCTCGACAGTGGCCACACGGACCTGCCCGATCTGAGGGCCGCTCTCTTGTCCATAGCCTCGCTGGCGCAGATGCAGGTTCCCGCTCCGGGCCCGGAGCTCGCCGCCATGCTGGCCGGACCCCGGGATGAACTGACCCGGAAGCGGTGGCTGCGCCGGCACCGCCCCACGGTGGTGGGCCTTGCAGTCCTGACCGGCATGGGCCTCGGCGTCAGCGGTGTTGCCGCAACCAGCCAGGGAGCAGCCGAGGGCTCAGGGCGCTGGTCCATCCAAGAGCTGACGACGGACTGGGCCCCGGACTGGAAGCTTCCCGTCGGACCGGGTGCGTCGAACAAGGGCGGGCCCATGGCGTGGAAGTCGCCGCTCTTCCTGCAGCTTGACCAGGCGGCTCCGCCAGGTGCAGTCGAGCCCGTAGACCCGGTGACACCGTCCGAAGGCCGAGAGCCCTCGGACAACGAGGTGCCGGCGACAGCCCCCGGTTCGCCGGCATCTCCGGCCGCCAAAGCTCCCGGCAGGGCTCCCGGGGCCGATGCCGCCAACGGCCAGGCCGGGAAGCCGGGCGGCGGGACGCCCGGCGGCAACGGGGGCGATGCCGCCTCGGAGGAACATTCCAGGCCGGTCGCCCCGCAAAAGACCGGCGCGCCCGCCGAAAAGGCCGCCAGCGAGCCGGAAGCAGACAGCATGGGGCATCACAGCGGCAAACCTCAGAAGGACGAATCCAGGGCGGTCTCAGTGGACTCGGCGCTGGGTTCCGCCGTCGAACCTGTCAACCGCTGGCTGAAGAAGTTCCGGCCGTAGCCCTGGCCGCCGCACCCTGCGTTCGGGCTCAGCAGGCTTGGCTAAGCCAGAACCTGCCGCTTGGAGGAGATGACACCGGTGTCGAAGCCGGCAAGGTGGAGTCCGCCGTGGAAGCGGGCGTGCTCGATCTTGACGCACCGGTCCATCACGACGTCGAGACCGGCGGCTTCCGCTTCCTTGGCGACGTCCTCATGCCACGAGCCCAGCTGCAGCCACAGCGTCTTGGCGCCGGCCGCGATGGCCTCATCCAGGACGCCGGGCAGGTCATCGTGCTTGCGGAACACGTCTACGATGTCGGGGCTCTCCGGGAGGTCCGCCAGCGACGCATAGGTGGGCTGCCCCAGGATTTCCTTGACTACCGGGTTGACGAAGTACACCTTGTAGCGGGTGGAGGACTGCAGGTAGGTCGCCACGAAGTAACTGGCCCGCGAGGGCTTGTCCGAGGCGCCCACAATCGCGATGGACTTCGCCTGCCGGAGCAGGTTCAGGCGATCAGGCGCTGAGGGGCCTTCCCAAGTGCGGTCTTCGACAGTCATCAGTTCGCTCCGATCGCGCAGGTGTCGGCCTCGACAAGCCCGACCACCGGTGTAGACGCAGCGTCCAGCGCCTGGTCGAGGTCCCAGAGGATGTCCTCGAGGTCCTCGAGCCCGATCGAAATCCGCACCAGGTCTTCCGGTACTCCCGCAGACTCAAGCTGGGCCGGGCTCAGCTGCTGGTGGGTGGTGGAGCCGGGGTGGATCACGAGAGTACGGGAGTCGCCGACGTTGGCCAGGTGCGAGGCCAGCTGGAGTGCCTCGATGAATTTCTGCCCGGCTGCGCGGCCGCCCTTGACACCGAAGGAGAATACCGAGCCTGGACCCAGGGGCAGGTACTTCTGCGCCCGCTCGAAGTGCGGGTGCGACGGCAATCCGGAGAAGTTGACGTACGCCACGCGCTCGTCCGCTTCGAGCCATTCGGCCACGGCCTGGGCGTTCTTCAGGTGCTCGTCGAGGCGCTGCGGAAGGGTTTCCACGCCCTGCAGCAGCTGGAACGCGGACTGCGGAGAGAGTGCGGGGCCGATATCCCGCAGCTGCTCGCAGCGGAGCTTGGTCAGGAAGCCATACTCACCGAAGTTGCCCCACCAGGAGACGTTGCCGTAGGAGGCCACGGGCTCGGTCATGGTGGGGAACTTGCCGTTGCCCCAGTTGAACCGGCCGCTCTCGACGATCACGCCGCCGAGGGTGGTGCCGTGTCCGCCGAGGAACTTGGTGGCGGAGTGGATGACGATGTCCGCCCCGTGCTCGATCGGCCGCACCAGGTACGGCGTGCTCAAGGTGGCGTCGACGACCAACGGAATGCCGGCGTCGCGCGCCACCTTTGCCAGCCCCTCAAGGTCCTGGACTTCCGACGACGGGTTGGCCACCACCTCGACGAAGATCGCCTTGGTGTTCTCCCGGACCGCGGCGGCGTAGTCCGCCGGGTCGGTGCCGGGGACGAACGTGGTGTCCACCCCGAAGCGGCGCAACGTGACGTCGAGCTGGGTGACCGTCCCGCCGTACAGCTGGGAGGCCGCCACGATGTGGTCGCCTGCCTGGGTGAGCGCGGCAAAGGTGATGAACTCCGCGGCCATGCCCGACGACGTCGCAACGGCTCCGATGCCGCCCTCCAGGGAGGCAATGCGCTCTTCGAACGCTGCCACCGTGGGGTTGCCGATCCGGGAGTAGATGTTGCCGTACTTCTGCAGGGCGAAGAGGTTGGCGGCGTCCTGGGTGTCCTTGAAGACGAAGGACGTCGTCTGGTAGATCGGGACGGCCCGCGCGCCGTGCTCGGCGTCGGGTGTGCCGCCGGCGTGCAGGGCGCGGGTGCGGAAGCCGAACTTGCGGTCCGCCATTACGCGTTCACCAGCCCGGTGGTTGAGCTCGCCGAAGCCACGGGGGTGCCGGACAGGTCCAGTTCGGTGCCGTTCCTGCGGGCGAGGTCAGCCTCGAGTTCGCGGACGATCGGCAGGATGTCCTGGCCGAACGCGGCGACTTCCTCCTGGAAGTGCAGGTAGCCGGTAAGGAACAGGTTGACGCCGATCTTCTTGTACTCCACGATCCGCTCGGCGATCTGTTCCGGGGTGCCGATCAGCTGGGTCTTGAAGCCGTCGTTGTACTGGACCAGGTCCTCGAAGCTTGAGTCGGCCCACATGCCCTTGCCGTCCTTGGTGGAAGGACCGGCTTCCTGGACCGCGGCCCGGAACCCCTCGACGGCGGGCTTGTGCGCTTTCTCCACGATTTCGCGGAGGGTGTCGCGGGCTTCCTTTTCGGAGTCGCGGGCAATGACGAAGCCGTTGAGGCCAAACCGCGGGGCCGGGAGCGAGCCGTCGGTGCCTCGCAGCGTCTCCCCGGAAGCGGCCACCACACCCGCGATGTTCTCCTTGAAGCCTTCCAGGTCCTTGCCGTTGGAAAAGTACCAGTCGGCCACTCGGCCGGCGGTGGCCTGGGCCGCGGTGGAGTTGCCACCGAAGAAGATCTCCGGGTGTGCGCGGCCCGGTACGTCCACCGGGGCCGGGTTCAGGGTGAAGTCGGTGATGTTGTAGTACTTGCCGGACTGGCTGTACTCCTGCTCGGTCCACAGGCCCCGCAGGACCTTGATGAATTCCTCGGTTCGCACGTAGCGTTCGTCGTGTTCCAGCCACTCCAGGCCGAAGTTGGTGAACTCGTTCTTGAGCCAGCCGGAGACGATGTTGACGGCGGCACGGCCGTTGGAGATGTGGTCCGCGGTGATGATGTACTTGGCCAGCACGCCTGGGTGCCACATGCCGGGGTGGACGGCCGAAATGACCTTCAGCCGCTCCGTGGCCGCCAGCAGGGCCAGGCTGAAGGAGGTCGCCTCGTGCTGCTTGTCAGCGCCATAGGACGCGGCGTACCGGGTCTGCGTCAGGGCGTACTCGAAGCCGGAGTCCTCTGCGATCCGGGCCAGCTTCTTGTTGTAGTCGAAGTCCCAGCTGGTCCGCTGCTCGATGGTGGAGACCACCAGGCCGCCGGAAACGTTCGGCACCCAGTAGGCGAACTTGAGTGGTTCGGAAAGACGGGCAACGCTGCTGATGTCGTTCATGATTGTTCCTTTACTTCTGTCCGTTGAGGGGAGACTGCTTCTGCCCAATGAGGGAGGCGGCGTAGCCGGCCAGGGCTTCCTGGATGCCGGCTATCGCCGGCTCGTTCTGGAGTGAAGTGGTGTCGCCGAGGGTGGTTCCCTCGAAAAGCTGGGTGAGCAGGCGGCGCATGATCTTGCCACTGCGGGTCTTGGGTACGTCAGGCACGACGACGACGTCGCGCGGCTTGGCGATCGGCCCGATCTCCCTCGCGACGTGGTCTCGGAGTTCGGTGGCAACCTCCGCCGAAACCCCGCCCTTCAGCACAACGAACGCGACGATCGCGTGGCCGGTCTTCGGATCAGTCACCGGACAGACGCCGGCTTCCACCACGTCCGGGTGGGAGACGAGGGCTGATTCGATTTCGATGGTGGACAGCAGGTGGCCGGAGACGTTGAGGGTGTCATCCACCCGCCCCAGGATCCAGATGTCGCCGTCGTCGTCGTATTTGGCGCCGTCGCCGGCAAGGAACCAGCCCTGCTCCGCATACTTGCGCCAGTACGAATCGAAGTACCGCTGCGGGTTGCCCCAGACGGTGCGGGCAATCGCGGGTCCGGGGGAGTCAACCACGATGAATCCCTGGACGCCCGGCGGGACGGTGTTGCCGGCGTCGTCGACGATCCGGGTGCTGACGCCCGGCAGCGGGCGCGCCGCGCAGCCCGGCTTGAACTCGGTATCCGTCGGGGCGGGGGAGAGGATGGTGGCGCCGGTCTCGGACTGCCACCAGGTGTCCACCACCGGTGCGGTGCCTGCGCCGATGTTCTGCCGAAGCCAGCGCCAGGCTTCCGGGTTGACGGCTTCGCCCACGGTGCCGAGCATCCGGATGGAGGAGAGATCGTAGCTGCCCGGGACGCCGTCCGGGAACCAGCCCATGAACGAGCGGACCAGGGTGGGCGCGGTGTAGTACTGCGTCACGCCGTACCGTTCGATGATCTCGAAGTGCCGGCCCGGATGCGGCGTGTTCGGCGTGCCTTCGAAGATCACCTGGGTGGCGCCGTTGGAGAGCGGCCCGTAGATCTCGTAGGTGTGGGCGGTGACCCAGGCCAGGTCCGCGGTGCACCAGTGGACGTCCTGGTCCCGGAGTGCCGGGTCCGGGTTGCTGAAGAGGTGCTCGAAGCTCCACGATGCCTGCGTCAGGTAGCCGCCGGAAGTGTGCACCAGGCCCTTGGGCTTACCGGTGGTCCCGGAGGTGTACATGATGAAGAGGGGAGTCTCGGCGTCGAACGCTTCCGGTTCGTGCACCTCGGAGGCCTGCCCGACGGCGTCGTGCCACCAGACGTCGCGGCCTTCAGCCATGGGGACCGTCGCCAGCTGGTCCGCAGGAGTGGTGCGGTTGACCACCAGCACGTGTTCGATGGCGTTGTCCCCGGCAACAGCGGCATCCGCATTGTCCTTGACCGGCACTGCCACGCCGCGGCGGAACTGGCCGTCCGTGGTGACCAGGAGCTTGGCACGGGTGTCCTCCACGCGGAACTTCAGAGCCTCGGCGGAGAACCCGCCGAACACGAGGGAATGGATGGCGCCGATGCGCGCCACAGCGAGGGTGATGATGACGGTTTCGGGGATGACCGGGAGGTAGATGACCACACGGTCGCCCTTGGTGATGCCGAGCGCGAGGAGCGCATTGGCGGCCTTGGACACTTCCCGCTGAAGCTCGGCATAGGTGATGGCGCGGCGGTCGCCGGGTTCGCCTTCGAAGTGGAGTGCCACCTTGTCGCCGCGGCCGGCGGCAACATGGCGGTCCACGCAGTTGTAGGCGACGTTGAGCCTGCCGCCCTCGAACCAGGTGATTTCCGGTCCGGTGCCGGTTTCCACGTCTGCCGGAACGCGCCGGTGCGCGGTATGCCAGGGCTTGCCGCCATTGTTTCCAGTGGGTGCTCCGCCGGACGGTTCCGCCCAGTCGAGGCGGAGGGCCTGTTCCTCCCAGAAAGCAACGTTGGTGATACTGCGGTGACGCGCCGGTCCGTCAGTGGGGACGCCGTGCACTGCGTCGTCCGTGGGCTCGGTCAGGGACCATCCCGAAGAGCCGCGAGAGGAGCCGGGCGCGTCACGCAGCCCTGCTTCGTTCGCCGTCGCGTCCGAAGTGGTTTGTGGGGTTGCCTCGGACGGAATCCGGGCAAGGGTGGGCAGGGCAGAAGAACTTTCAGGGGTCATTACAGCACTCCATCGGTCCTGGCAGTAGCACCCCTTGTTCCAAATGGTTCCTCGAAAGAGGGGGAACAGCTCCGTGGGAATGGTCGTCTCACGTCACCGGGGGTTGCTGCGGCTTCATCGATCCAGGTCTCTCGGCCGCTCGGGATGGTCACTACCAACTAGAACCGAAATGCACGATTTCACAAAATCCGGGCGTTGAGCGCTGTCATATTCGGTCATCACCAGGGTATGCGCGGATCTTCATTCACTTATTCGGAAATCGACCTGAAAGTCCGCAGGAGTAAGGTTGATGCATGTCCCACGTTAACGATCCGGCAGTCATTGACCGACTCATGCGAACCAAAGGCACATGGGCAATCGTCGGCCTGACCACCAATGAATGGCGCTCGGCGTACGACGTCTCCCTGTACATCCGGGACCGGATGGGCATGGAAATCATTCCGGTCAACCTCCCCGGCGATGACGTTCACGGCGAGAAGGGATACCGCTCCCTGGCGGACATACCCGCGGAAAAGCACCCGATCGACGTCGTGGACTGTTTTGTGAACTCCCACAGGGTGGGGGCCGTCATAGACCAGGCCATCGCGGTGGGCGCTAAGGCGGTGTGGCTGCAGCTCGGCGTATTCGACGACGCCGCGGTGGAGCGTGCCAAGGCCGCCGGATTGGACGTGGTGGTCAACTCGTGCCCCGCCCGCGAAGGCTGGCGCGTGGGCATCTAGCCGCTGCGGGAAGCCGTGCAGCCGGATAGGCTCGTGCCATGGACGTTGACACCCTCCGGGAGATCTGCCTGAGCTTTCCCGGCGCCTTCGAAGACTTTCCATTCGGTCCGGAAACCTCCGTCTTTAAGGTGCGGGCAGCCGTGGCGGGCGGTTCGCGGCAGGATGCCAAGATGTTCGCCGCGTCCGCGATGGATCCGGCTGACTGGTCCGTGAGCCTCAAGTGCGAGCCCGCCCTGGCCGAACAGCTCCGGGCCATTCATCCGGAAATCACCGGCGCCTGGCACATGAACAAGACGCACTGGAACGGGGTCCGGCTGGACGGATCGCTGCCGGATGACATGATCCGGGACATGGTGGAGGACTCCTACGACCTGGTGGTGGCCACAATGAGCCGGAAGCAGCGCGAACAGCTGGAATGGGCCGGGCTCGCCCGGGGTGAAGGCGCATGAAGAGCCGCGTCGCCCGGGGCAGCCTCAATTACCCGGGGATTGGTTCCACCGAACACGGCCGGACGCCGGATGGGACCCCCTGCGTGGTGACCCAGGCCTACCTCGGCGAGGGGCCTGCGCTTTACCGGCGGGTCGCCCACGGGATCCTGGCCTGGCAGCTGCAGAAACGGTCCGGGCTGCGGGTCCGCGCCGACTCCGACTTCGTGGTGCCCGGCGCCCGCGTGGTGAGCGGATTCGGCGTCGGACCTTTCCGGATCAGCGCGCCCTGCGAGGTGGTATGGGTACGCAGGCCGGTGCCCGGCGACGGGCCGCAAAGCGCGGGTTTCGGTTACGGGACCCTGCCCGGCCATCCGGTGCGGGGCGAGGAAGCCTTTGAAGTGGAGATGGACAGCCAGGGGCGCGTGTTCCTCAAGATCACTGCCTTCAGCCGGCCCGCCAACTGGTTTTACGCGGCCGGAAGCGCCGTGGCAGCACGTGCACAAAGGCACGTCACTTCCCGATACATTGGGAGTGCGCACGAACTGGCCGCAGGTGAAAGCTGATCAGGAGCAGGTGGATGCTGGAACAGAAAACCCTTGACGAATTGTGGAACTTCGACGACCCCGCCGGATCGGAAGCCCGTTTCCGGACGGCGGCCGCAGACGATAACTACGACGCCGACGAACAGGCCGAGTTTGCCACCCAGGTGGGCCGGGCCATCGGGCTGCAGGGCCGCTACGAGGAAGCCGACGCACTCCTGGACGCGATCGACGCTGACGAGCCCACTGTCGCCGTCCGTGTGCTCCTGGAGCGGGGACGCCTGCTGAACTCCAGCGGGCACGCCGCGATGGCCATGCCGCTGTTTGAACAAGCCGCCGAACTGGCGGACCACCTCAGTGAGGAATTCCTGGCCGTCGACGCGCTGCACATGCTGGCGATCGCGGATCCTGAGCATGCCGAGTCCTGGACCCGCAGCGCCCTGGAGTATGCTTCCACGGTGCACGATCCGCGGACCAGGCGCTGGATGGTCTCGCTGCACAACAACCTGGGTTGGACGCTGCACCAGGGCGGGCGCTTTACCGAGGCCCTGGTTGAGTTTCAGCTTGCCGAACAGTGGGCGGAGCGCGTCGGCACACCCCAGCAGCAGGAATGGGCCCGTGAGGCGATCGAGGAGTGCCAGCATTCCCTCGCCGCCGGCCGAGCCGTAGAAAAACAACGAAAGGCATAACCCCGTGATCTTCATTGTCGTCAAGTTCAAGGTCAAGCCGGACTGGTCGGAGAAGTGGCTGGGCCTGGTGGAAGACTTCACCCAGGCGACGCGTCAGGAGCCCGGCAACCTGTGGTTCGACTGGTCCCGCAGCGTGGAGGATCCCACCGAGTTTGTCCTCGTGGAAGCGTTCAAGGACGATGCCGCCGGTGACCACGTCAACAGCGCGCACTTCCAGAAGGCCATGGCGGACATGCCGCAGGCACTCGCTGAGACGCCGCGCATCATCAGCCGCCAGCTCGACGGCGATGGCTGGGACCGCATGGGCGAACTCACCATCGCCTAGCCCGGGAAGGACCGCCCCATGTGGATCGGATGGATTGAGTTCGACATTCTCCTGGGCGACGTTCACAGCCTCAAGGAGAAGCGTTCCGTGGTGCGGCCGCTGCTGGCGGAGCTGAAGCGCCGCTTTGAGGTTTCCGTGGCCGAGGTAGGGGACCACGAACAGTACCGGCGCACGCAGCTTGGCGCCGGGCTGGTTGCCGCCGACCGGGCGCACCTCGTGGAGGTGCTCACCGCCGTCGAACGCTTCGTCGCCAACCGCCCCGAGCTGGAACTCCTTAGCGCCCGGCAACGGGAGCTTCGCAGCGACGACTGACCCCGCCGTTAAGCGCGAACGGACACTTGAGGCCTCCCGGAAGGGAGCTCAGGTGTCCGTTCGCGCTTGGAACCGGGACTAGCCGAAGTATTTCGGCAGGGTGGCCTCGTGGGCTTCGCGGAGGGCTTCGAGGGACAGGGCGTCCACGCCGTTGATCTCCAGCTGGCCGCTGGCTGCGTCCACCACGCCGATGCGGGTGTGGGCGAAGCCGCGGGCCGTGCACATGTCCGTGAAGCGGACTTCCTCGGAGCGCGGCACGCCAACAATGGCGCGGCCCTGCGTCTCGGAGAACAGCGCCGTGAACAGGTCCACGCCGTCGCGGTCCATGACATCCTGGAGGGCAATCCGTGCGCCCACGCCGTAGCGCAGGGCGGACTCCACGAGCGCTGCCGCGAGGCCGCCCTCGGAGAGGTCGTGCGCGGAGTCCACCATGCCGTCGCGGGAGGCGTTGATCAGGATTTCACCCAGCGCGCGTTCGGCGGCGAGGTCAACCTTCGGCGGCTGCCCGCCAAGGTGGCCGCGCATGTTGGCCCACTCGGAACCGTCCAGTTCGGCCGCCGTGGTGCCCAGCAGGTAGATGGCCTGGCCGTCTTCCTTCCAGCCCGACGGCGTGCGGCGGGCGACGTCGTCGAGCTTGCCCAGCACTGCTACCACGGGGGAGGGGTGGATCGGCGTGGTGCCCGTCTGGTTGTACAGCGAGACGTTGCCGCCGGTGACCGGGATGCCCAGCACCATGCAGGCGTCGGACAGGCCGCGGATGGCCTCGGCGAGCTGCCACATGACGTCGGGGTCCTCGGGGGAGCCGAAGTTCAGGCAGTCGCTGACGGCCATCGGCACCGCGCCGGAGGTGGCGACGTTGCGGTAGGCCTCGGCCAGGGCGAGCTGTGCGCCGTGGTACGGATCGAGGTAGGTGTAGCGGCCGTTGGCGTCCGTGGCGAGGGCTACGCCCAGGCCGGTTTCCTCGTCAACGCGAACCACACCGGCGTCGTCCGGGAACGCCATGGCGGTGTTGCCGCCGACGTACCGGTCGTACTGGTTGGTGATCCAGGATTTGTCGCACATGTTCGGCGAGGAAATGAGCTCGGTGACGGCGGCGGCCAGTTCCTTGGGGGCGGAGGGGCGGCCGGCATCCTGCACGGATCCGGTGAAGGCATCGGCCTGGACGGCGTCCTGCCATTCGGGGCGGGCGTACGGCCGGTCGTAGACCGGACCGTCGTGGGCCACGGTGCGCGGGTCGACGTCGACTATGACCTCGCCTTCCCACGTGATGATCAGGCGGCCGGTGTCGGTCACCTCGCCCAGCCAGGAGTACTCCACGGCCCACTTGTCCATGACGGCTTCGAAGGCGGCCACGTTCTCGGGGGTCACCACCGCCATCATGCGTTCCTGCGACTCGGACATCAGTATTTCGCCCGGGGTCAGGGTGGGGTCGCGGAGCAGCACGGAGGTCAGCTCGACTTCCATGCCGCCGTCGCCGTTGGAGGCGAGCTCGGAGGTGGCGCAGGAGATGCCCGCGGCGCCGAGGTCCTGGATGCCCTCAACGAGGGAACCCTTGAACAGCTCCAGGCAGCACTCGATCAGGACCTTCTCGGCGAAGGGGTCGCCCACCTGGACGGCGGGACGCTTGGACGGCTTGGTGTCGTCGAAGGACTCGGACGCCAGCACGGAGGCGCCGCCGATGCCGTCGCCGCCGGTGCGGGCGCCGAACAGCACCACCTTGTTGCCCTTGCCGGAGGCGTTGGCGAGGCGGATGTCCTCATGGCGCATGACGCCGACGGCCAGTGCGTTGACCAGCGGGTTGCCCTGGTACACGGAGTCGAAGACCATCTCGCCGCCGATGTTCGGCAGGCCGAGGGAGTTGCCGTAGCCGCCGATGCCGGCCACCGCACCGTGCATAACGCGTGCGGTGTCCGGGTGGTCGATGGCGCCGAAGCGCAGCGGATCCATCACGGCCACCGGGCGGGCACCCATGGAGATGATGTCGCGGACGATGCCGCCGATGCCCGTTGCCGCGCCCTGGTAGGGCTCAACGAACGACGGCGAGTTGTGGGACTCGATCTTGAACGTCACGGCCCAGCCGTCGCCCAGGTTCGTGACACCGGCGTTTTCGCCGATGCCCACCAGCATGTCCTTCTTCATCTCGTCCGTCATCTTGTCGCCGAACTGGCGCAGGTGGTTCTTGGAGGACTTGTAGGAGCAGTGCTCGCTCCACATCACGGAGTACATGGCGAGCTCGGCGCCGGTCGGGCGGCGGCCAAGGACTTTGACAACCTCGTCGAACTCATTCTGCTTCAGGCCCAGCTCGGCCCAGGGGAGCTCGACGTCCGGGGTCTTGGCCGCGTTCTCCACGGTGTCGATGTTGAACTTCTTGCTGACGGTTTCAGCTGAGGTACTCACTTTGCGCCTCCCACAATCTTGTTCAATACGGAGGTGAAGAACCCGAGGCCGTCGGTGTCGGAACCGCCGACTCCGGCGGAGCCGGACAACCCCGTCTCCGGGCCGAAGCCGGGCTCCACGGCGTGCTCGGGGTGGGGCATGAGGCCCACCACGTTGCCGGCGGCGTTGGAGATGCCGGCGATGTCGCGGCGGGAGCCGTTCGGGTTGAAGCCCACGTAGCGGAACACCACGCGGCCTTCGGCCTCGAGGGCGTCCAGGACCTTCTCATCGGCGATGTACTGGCCGTCCTGGTTCTTCAGCGGAATGGTGATTTCCTGGCCGGCGGCGTAGTCGCTGGTCCAGGCGGTGGTGTTGTTTTCGACGCGCAGGACCTGGTCGCGGCACATGAACTTCAGGTGGTCGTTCTTGATCATCGAACCGGGCAGCAGGTGCGACTCGGTGAGGATCTGGAAGCCGTTGCAGATGCCCAGGACAGGCAGCCTGGCGTCCGAGTTTGCGGCGTCGATAATTTTCGCCATCAGCGGCGCGAAGCGTGCGATTGCGCCGGCGCGGAGGTAGTCGCCGTAGGAGAAACCGCCGGGAATCACGACGGCGTCAACGTCGCCAAGGGTGGTGTCTGCGTGCCAGAGTTCCACCGGAGTGGCGCCTGCCAGCCGGACCGCACGGGCGGCGTCGCGGTCATCCAGGGTTCCGGGGAAGGTGACGACGCCGATGCGGGCGCCGGCGAGCCGCGGGTTGGCCGCAACGGCTACCGCCTCGCCAATCAGGGGGAGTTCAGTCATGTCAGGCCTCGACGACCTCGACGTTGACGACATCCTCGATGACGGGGTTGGACAGCAGGGTTTCGGCGGCGTTTCGGGCCTGGGCCAGGATCTCCTCGGTCACCTCGCCGTCGACAGTGAGTTCAAAGCGCTTGCCCTGGCGGACAGAGCTAAAGGCAGTGAAGCCCAGCCGGGGGAGTGCACCCACGATGGCCTTCCCCTGCGGGTCCAGAATCTCGGGCTTGGGCATGACGTCGACAACGATCCGGGGCATCCGGCAACTCCTGTGCGTGAGCGTTGGGTAAGGGCGCAGCGGAGTGGTGCCGTCTCACGCTGGTCTGCTGCTGTATTTACAGCCACTGCGGACTCCAAACATAAGACAGCGGGAACGAGCGCTCCGCGAGCTTGCTAGCCCATTCTACCGGGCGGAATGCGCCAGGCCGCATTCGCGGGCGGACTGTGAAATGGGGCACTCGCCGGGGGGTGAAGCGCGACGCCTGCTCTGGTGGGACGTTGGCGCGCTCAGTAGGATGGCGGCATGGCTCAGAAACCCAAATCCGTCCTTCTCCCGGTCGTGGCCGCCGCAGTGTTTGCCGGGCTGGGCCGAATGGTGATGCAGAAGATCAAAGCCGATCGCGCCGCCAGGGAAACAAAAGTGGCCGGCCCCATTGACGAGAAAACGCGCGCCTGGATCAGCGAAGTGGTCCGCACGCCGCGACAGTAGCCAATACGCCTGGCGGCGCGAGGGCCGCAAAATAGTCGCCTGACACCTCTGGTCAATGTGATTCACTGCACCCTAAGGTTGTAGGACGTTGTATGTGGCATGTGGGACAAGTCACTATGGCGACACGTTTTCGCACTGCTGCCCTAGGGCGGCTACCTGAAAGGACAGTGGATTTGAAACTCAAAAAGAGGGAGCCGGCAGGCAGCGCCGGCTCCGTGGGCCGGGTGGCCGCCGCAGGGCTCCTTGGGATGGCGCTGATCGCGGGGCCCGGGTTGCCGGCCAGGGCCGAGCCGGCTCCGCCCTCCAATCCGGCAGCCGCCCCGGGCACCTTCGCCGAAGCGAACATTGCCGCGGACCGGACGGCCGCCGATTTCTTCTACCGTATTCCCGCGCTCACCTACCTCGGGAACGACGTTGTGCTTGCAGCGTGGGACGGCAGGCCCGGGAGCTCGGCCGACGCGCCGAACCCGAACTCGATCGTGCAGCGCCGCAGTATCGACGGCGGCGCAACGTGGGGTCCTTTGACCGTCATCGCTGCCGGCCATGTGGCTGATGCCAGCGGCCCCAAATACGGGTTCAGTGATCCGTCGTACATCTACGACGCTGAGGCGGGCAAAGTGTTCGCCCTGTTCGTTTACTCAAAGGATGCCGGCTTCTCTGCCAGCACCTACGGCAATGACGACGCCGACAGGAATGTCATTTCCTCGGCCGTGGTGGAGTCCGCCGACGAAGGCCGCACCTGGAGCCAGCCCCGGTTCATCACAAGCGTCACGAAACCCGGAAGCAGTAAGACCAACCCGCAGCCGGGTGACGTACGCACCAACTTCGCGGCATCCGGTGAGGGGATCCAGCTCAAGTACGGCGCTCACAAAGGCCGGTTGATTCAGCAGTACTCGGGTTACGTGCGTCAAGCCAACGGTTCGGAACTCTTCCAGGCCTACAGCGTCTATTCAGATGACCATGGCGCAACGTGGCACAAAGGGGCCCCGATCGGCGACCGCATGGACGAGAACAAGACCGTGGAACTCTCCGACGGCAGGGTGCTGCTGAATTCGAGGGACAGCGGGAACGGCGGCTATCGCAAAGTGGCCGTGTCCACCGACGGCGGCGCCAGCTACGGGCCGGTTACGCAGGACACCGAACTGCCGGACCCTGCCAACAACGGGTCAATCTCCCGGATGTACCCGGCCGCACCGGAGGGCTCAGCCGAGGCAAGGAAGCTGATCTTCACCAATTCCAACTCCAAGACCGCCAGGGAAAACGTCTCGGCGCGGGTGTCCTGTGACGACGGAGCAACGTGGCCCGGTGTCCGCACCATCCGTCCCGGCTTCTCCGCGTATTCAACCATTACCCGCCTGGCCGAGGGCAAGTTCGGCGTCCTGTACGAGGCGAACTACACGGACAACATACAGTTCGCCAGTTTCGACGACGCCTGGCTGAACTATGTCTGCGCTCCCGTGAACGTGCCCGCACAAACCAATGCGCCCGGTGTTGCGCAGCAGGTTCCGGTGACAGTTACCAACCAGGAAGCCCACGTCCTGTCGGGCGCCCGGGCCAGTATCTATACGCCAGCGGGATGGTCCGCCGCCACTGTGGACGTTCCTGACCTTGCACCGGGTAGCTCGGCCACGGTGAACGTCCAGCTCACACCGCCGGCCGGAGCTTCGGGTCCAACTTCCCTCAATGCGGCTTTCACCACTGCCGACGGAAGAGTGTCCCAGTACACGTTCGTTGCCAACAGCCCGGTAGCTCCCCAGGTTGGCCTGACCATCGCAGGCTCAGCGCCGGCACGGGACATGGCGGCGAACCCGTACAAGGAAGGCGAGGTGCTGTCTTACACCTTCGCGGTCAAGAGCACGTCGAACGTCACGTCCAATGCCGTCCCCCTTTCCGGGACCTTCGAGACCGGGTTCCTGCCGCCGTCGGCCCCTAACTGCCGGTACAACAACCTTGCCGCCGGTGCCAGCTACAACTGCACGACGCCTAAGCACACGCTTACTCCTGAAGACATAGCGCGCGGCTACCTCGTCCCTGTGGCTGAGTTCACCGTCACGGCCTCCGGCAATACGGCACTGACGAAGGCAGTGTCCTTCAAAGGAGCAGCCGTACCGTTGCGGGATGGCCTGCTGGCCGGATCGATCAGCGGTGCCCGGAATGATGCCGGACGTGACCTCGCCGTGCAGCCGTATGCAGCCGGCGAGCAGGTGCCCTACACGTTTACCGTCAGCAACACCGGCCCCCTGGCCGCGGACGTTGTGCCGATTGCCGGCAATTTCTCACCCCTCGTACCCCCGGGCGCGGGAAACTGCCGGTGGCTCAACCTTGCCGCGGGAGGATCCTACCCATGCTCCACACCGCGGCACACCGTGACCCAAAAAGAGGCGGAGGAAGGATTCTTCCGTGCCGACTCCACTTGGACAGTTGCTGCGTCCGGGCAGAGCAGCCGGGAATACCGTGTGGACGGCGGCGAAGTGGACCTCGCGATCCGGAACCCGAAGCTGGACGGCACGATCTCGGCTGAATGGGCCGATGCCGACGGCGACCGCTACGCGAGTGCCGGGGATTCCGTCACCTACACCTACGGCGTGGGAAATGCCGGCAATGTCGCGCTGACCGGCGTCACGGCTACGGATGCCGGCATTTCAGTGGACAGGCTGGGCATCGGGGAGACAGCAACGGCAACCAGGGTGCACATCCTGACTCCCGCAGATATCGCGGCCGGCCAGTTGCCGGCCTCTCCGTTTGCCGCCTCTGCATCCAACGGGTCGCGGAACGTGCGCGTTGACGTGCAGGCCGGAGCGGTGGCCCTGCGGCTTCAGCCAGCCAAACCGGCGGCCGTTCCGGTGTTGACGGTCCAGGATTTCGACGGGCAGGTTCCGCCCGTCGACCTGGACACCAATGAAAAATACCGTAACGGCGAGAAGGTGACGCTCCGCGGCCTTCCCCACGGCCAGTGGTATTACGTCTACCTGAACAAGCACGGCTTCCGCCTCGGCTGGATCTTTCCCACCACGGCGGACACGGTGGAGTTCCTCCTGCCCTCCACTGTGCAGAACGGGCGGGACGACGTGGTGGTCCTGGATTCCGAAGGGAAGCAGGTTTCCTTTGACCGACTTCAGGTCACACCGAAAGGGTCCATCGGCTGACGTGGAGCAAGCAGAGTGACCGCGTCGTGAACCGTGGCGCCGGGCGGGCGGGAAACCGCCCGCCCGGCGTCGCGGTTTTCCCTTCCGGGCTTCTCGCTGTCCCCGGTCGGAGCCTCGAATGACAAAAGTACAACGACTGTTGTGTCCTATGTCATATTTGGCTCTCACTCTGTACTGTTTGACTCGGCTGGTCTCGCCGGATGACAGGAACTGTCGATTCGGCTGCCTCTTTCCCAGCTGACCGAGACCGGCCGCACGCCGGACCCGTACCTCATGAAAGGTTTCAGTCGCTCGTGAAATCAAAAGGAACAAGCCTTGTCCGGGTCGGGGGACTCCGGAAGGCGGCAGCACTGGCTGTTGGCCTCCCGCTGCTTCTCTCCTCCGTCGCAGTGGGTCCCGCTACCGCGGCGCCTGCCGAACCCAGCGGAGTCGAACAGGCCAAAAACGTCAACCCGACAGACTACAAGGACGGCCGTTACATCGTGGTCCTCGCCGAGAAAGCCGCGGCAGCGTACGACGGCGGAACGGCCGGCATAGCGGCAACCAAGCCGCAACAGGGCCGCAAACTTGATTCCGGCAGCCAGAACTACAAGGCCTACGACGCGCACCTCCGCAAGACCCAGCGGGAGGTCGCGTCCAAGCAGGGCGTCACCCCGTCCAAGCAGTTCACGGGCGCGCTCAACGGCTTCGTGGCTGAGCTCACGGCGGTGCAGGCAGCCGAGCTTGCCAAGGACAGCAACGTGCTTGTGGTGGCACCGGACGTGGAGAACGCCCCGGATTACACCACCACCGACTTCCTGAAGCTCACAGGCAGCGACGGCGCCTGGGCAAAGCAGTTCGGCGGCGAATCCGGAGCCGGCAAGGGCGTGGTGGTCGGTGTGATCGACTCCGGCTACGCCCCGGACAATCCCTTCCTGCAGGGGGATGCAGTGCAGCCGCTCAAGGGCAAGGCACAGGTGGGCGTCCCGTATCTCACCGCGGACGGCAAGATCGCCATGCTCAAGTCGGACGGCACGACTTTCCAGGGCGAATGCCAGAAGGGCATCGAATCAGGGGCATCCTTCGACGGAACCCTCTGCAACTCCAAGGTGGTCAGCGCCCGCTACTTCGCCGACTCCTTCCGTCAGTACGTGACACCCGAACACCGCGCCCCGGAGGAACTGATCTCCCCGGTGGACGTGGGCAGCCATGGCACACACACGGCCACCACCGCCGCCGGCAACGCCAACGTGGAACAGGTGATCGACGGCGCCAGCTTCGGCAAAAGCTCCGGCGTCGCCCCGGCAGCGAAAGTCTCCGTCTACAAGGTCTGCTGGGAAGACGACAATCCCAACACCGGCGGCTGCTATTCGTCCGCCTCGGTCGAAGCCGTTGACGCAGCCATTAAGGACGGCGTGGACGTCCTTAACTACTCCATTTCCGGCAACACCAACAGCACGACCGATCCCGTGGCCCTGGCGTTCCTGAATGCGGCTGCCGCAGGCGTGTTCGTCTCGGCATCGGCAGGCAACTCCGGCCCCGCCGTCTCCACGGTGAACCACGCCTCGCCGTGGCTGACCACCGTCGCGGCCTCGACATTCCCCAGCGACCTGCTCGGCACGGTGAAGGTATCCGACGGCAGCATGTTCCGGGGCGCGTCCATCATGAAATCGGAAGTCAAGGACGCCGCCGTGGTGGTGGCCGCCGACGCAGCTGCACCGGATGCGCCTACTGCCGCGAACCTTTGCGGCCCGGGAACGCTGGACGCCGCCAAGGTCGCGGGAAAGGTCGTGGTCTGTGACCGCGGTGTCGTGGACCGGACGGCGAAGAGCCTTGAAGTCCAGGCGAAGGGCGGCGTTGGCATGATCCTGGTCAATCTGACCTCCAGCTCCGAGGACGCGGACAACCATGTCGTGCCCAGCGTCCACGTCAATGCCCCCAAGAGCCTGGAACTGAAGTCCAAGCTTTCTGCCAAGCCAGCGCTTACGGTGAGCCTCGTCAAGGGCGATCTCACCGGCGAGCCATTGCCGCCGGCACCCCAGGTGGCCGGCTTCTCCTCTCGGGGCCCGAGCCTGGCCTCCGGCGGGGACCTCCTGAAGCCGGACATCTCCGCTCCCGGCGTGAATGTCCTCGCGGGCGTTTCCACCATCGGCAACAACGGCGCACAGTTCGGCTTCATGTCCGGAACCTCCATGGCTGCCCCGCATATTGCGGGATTCGGAGCCCTGGTGCTCAGCAAGCAGCCCACCTGGTCGCCTGCCATGGTCAAGTCCGCCATGATGACCACCGCCTACCCGCTGGTCAACGCGGACGGCACTCCCAACCGGAACCCGTTTGAAGGCGGCGCAGGGCACATTGACGCCACCCGCGTGCTGGATCCGGGCCTCGTGTACAACTCGGACATCAAGCAGTGGCTGGCCTTCCTGAACGGCCAGGGCGTGGAGACCGGTGCACCACAGGCCGGCAGCATTGCCGCACGCAACCTCAACCTGCCGTCCATTGCCCTGGGCAGCCTCGTGGGCGAGATCCAGGTCAAGCGCCAGCTCACTGCGCTGGTCCCGGGGAGCTACCGGCCCGCTGTGGACATCCCCGGTGTCGGTGTCCATGTGGAGCCGCAGGTGCTGAACTTCGCCAAGGCGGGGCAGACCCGTGAGGTCACCATCACCATCAAGAACGTCAGCGCACCGGTGGGCAAGTTCACCACGGGCACACTGACGTGGAACGGGCCGCGCACTGTCAGCTCGCCCATTGCGGTCCGTCCGGTGGACGCCCAGATTGCGCCGTCGTTCTCCTTCAGCTCCGCGACCGGCACGGGCAGCGGCACCCTGGATCTGGTCTCCGGCTCGGATTCGCCTATCGCGGTGGGTGTTGAAGGGCTTGCACCGCTGTCCGAGACGGCCATCACCAAGACGCCCGGCGCTTACGCTGTAAAAAATGACGAACACAACGCACTCGTCAAGGTGGAGGTGCCCGCCGGTGCGACTTTCGCGCGGCTGGGCGTCAAGGCCGAATCGGACGACGTTGACTGGGACATGGTGGTTTACGCGCCCAACGGAAGCGGAGGCCTCGTGGCCACCCAGGTGGCAACGGCGTCGGCCAGCGAGTTCCTGGACCTGGAATCGCCCCGTGCGGGCACCTACTACATCGTGGCGAACCTCTACTCCACCCCGGACAACGGGCCCGCGTCCGCGCTCGTCCAGGCGGTCTCGTTCCCCGGAAAGCCGGAGGCGAAGCTCGCCGTCAACCCGAATCCGATCGTTGCCCCCAACGGTACGGCCACCACGGCGACAGCCAGCTGGACCGGCCTGGCATCGGGATCCTACCTGGGCCGGCTGAGCCTGGGCGGAAACGGGATCAGGACGTGGATCAGCGTCAAGGTGGGCACCGGCACGGCGGCTGCCCCGGCCGGTGCCCCGGCGGTCACCCCCGTCGATGCCGTACCGGGGACCTAGCCCGGAACACCCTCAGCAAGTAAGAGAGCGTCATCAGGAACGTCCCGGTAGCCGCAAGGCTCCCGGGACGTTCCTGCGTTTGTGCCGGTCCTCTGTGGCTGGCTGCCAGTGGACCGCCGCGGAGCTCTGGCCGGTCAGGTCTGGCCGGTGGATCCGGGCGTGCCCCCGAACAAGGGGGCGAGGGAGCGCCACCGCGCAATCTCGCAGCCGTCGGTCAGGCTGAAGCGGCTGTGGACAGGGCGGCCGTGGAACGTCCCCGTAACGATGGCCACCTGCGGGCCGCCGTACTGCTGGGTGCACATCATGTCCCGCCGCCGGGGCACGAAGAACACTTCGTCGCCGAAACGTTCGACGGCGGCTAGCGCCGCGGCGGGGTCCGGCAGCGTTGACCCGTTCATGGCGGCGGCCTGCGGCGTTACCCCGTGGCGCACCACGAGGCGGAACTCGTGCTCCGGAGCGCCCGGCACCTCGGTCAACCGGACAGTCAGATCCACGTCGGCGGTCATCAGCTGCCCCGGACCTCGTCGATCAGCGGTGCCAGGGCCCCGAGCAACCGCCCCCGCAGCACCTGCGCCTCCGCGGAGAACGCCCGCTGGTGTTCAACGTACTCCGCCTTGCCGGCGGCTGTTTCGATCGGGATGGGCGGGTAACCCCACTCTTCGAGGTCGTACGGGGAGGCCTGCATGTCCATGGCCCGGACCCGCCAGGACAGTTCGAAGCAGTCCATGACGAGTTCACTGGGCAGGGCGGGCGCCAGCTTGTAGGCCCATTTGTAGAGGTCCATGTTGGCGTGCAGGCATCCCGGCTGCTCCATGGCGCGCTGGTTTTCCCGGCTCGGAGCGAGTTCGTTCAGGGGCGTGGCATCCGGCGTGTAGAAGCGGAAAGCGTCAAAGTGCGAGCACCGGATCCGGTTGTCCTCCACCACACGGTCAGTGCCCTGTGACCCGAGGCGCAGCTGCAGGTATTCGTGGCGCAGTTCAAACTTGTCCTGGTGGTACACCATCGCCCACTCGTGCAGCCCGAAGCAGCCAAACTGGGCAGGCCGCGTTGCCGTGCCGCGCAGGATGATTTCGGCGAACTGCAGCGCCTCCTTGCGCTCGGCCAGAAAAGCTGCGAGGTCAACGGTTGCGGCGGTGGTTCCGGCCGAAAGGCCGGCGGCGGCGAGGTCGCCGTCGTCGAGCTTCCGGTAGTACTTCCAATCGGCGCGGGCGGCTGCCTCAGCCCCCGTAAGGACCACTCCGGCACCCGGGTGCCAGCGCAGCAGCTGGCCCGGCTTTTGCGTGTAATACGTGAAGAGGAAATCCTCAACGGGGTGTTTCCTGCCGGCGGAGCGGCGGGCAAGGTAGGGGTCGGCGTAACGCCTGACCCGGGCCTGGTGGTCTGCTTCGTGCTGTTTCCAGCTGTCCGCCGGCAGCACCGTTTGCCGGCCGTGCTTCAGAATCTGCATCAGCCTAGGAAGCTCCGCCCGCGGACCCCAGGATGTCCTTGGCCGAATTCCACAGGCCGATCTCGCAGCCGTCTTTGCGGCTAAAGGACGAATCCACCGGTGTGTCATCCACGATCCCGGTGACCGTGGCCTCCTGCGGGCCGCCGTACTGCTGGGTGCAGGCCTGGTCCGTGGCTCGGGGCGCAGGGCTGAGCACGGCAGGGTTCTCCTTGAGCGTGGTGCAGGCCGCCGCGGCTGAGGGGTGGCTGCTTTCAGCTGTCGGAACGCCGTCCTTGCATACCAAGGTGTAGTTGAGGGCCGCTTCCGATTCCGACGGCTTGACCATGATGGCGAGCTCGGCGTTCCCCTTGCCCGGGCCTGACGTAGATGGCGCCGCGGTCGGTGGAGGCGAGGGGGCCGGGACAGTCGTTTCGGTGTCAGGCGACTGCGTGGCCGTGGGACCGGCGGTACTCGAAGTGGCCGAGGGCGAAGGAGTCGGACCGCCCCCGCCGCCGCCCGGCGAACAGGCGGCGAGACCGGCAACGGATACCAGAACGAGTGCGTGAATCCATGCCTTACGCATTGCCGGTCCTCCTCATTTTGGTCCATTCTATCGCCGGAGCCGCACGGTGAACCCTGCCGTTCGGCCCGGGGTCCCGGGCTGCGGCCCACTGCGGCACCGGCGAACCGGCCGGCGCGGAGATCAAGGGAGATTAAAACTGTCCGGAAGATCTCGATTCCGCAGCCCCACTCCGGTATGTTTCTCCCATCACTGGATGTATGGCCTCACGCCCACGTTGCGCCGATGTGGACGGATACATCCGGGAGGTGGGACCGGCTACGCCACCGGTCCGGCAACCTAGGAGGCAGTTTGTCATGACTTACCCGCCTGTCGGCTCCCGCGATCACCGCAGAAATTCAGCCACCCGCCTCGCCGCCGTCGTCGCTTTGGGAATTTCCCTGATGATCGGCCAGGGGCTGGCGGCTCCGGCCTGGGCGGCCGCCGATCCCGCCGCGGAAGAAACGCCGTCTTTGGACGCCGGCCGCTACATTGTCATGCTGAAGGACAGGCCCCTTGCGGCCTACACCGGTGGCGTCGAGGGCATTCCGGGCACCGCCGCGTCCAACGGCAGGAAGCTCGACGCCGACAGCGCTGAGTCCCGGCGCTACTCGGCACACCTGGAGGCAGAGCAGAGCAGGCTGGCCGCGGCGGAAGGCGTGGCCATCGACGACAGTTACACGCTGGCAGTGAACGGCTTCAGTGCGGAGCTGACCGCGGAGCAGGCAAACGCATTAACGAAGGACGGAAACGTCCTTGCTGTCGTTAAGGACAGCCAGTACAAGATCGACTACTCGAGCACCGAGTTCCTGGGCCTGCCGGGTCCCGGGGGAGTCTGGGCCGAACAGTTTGGTGGCGACGCCAACGCGGGCAAAGGCACGGTGGTGGGCGTACTCGATACGGGCTACACGCCCGGTAACCCGTTCTTTGCCGGGGAACAGGTGAAGCCGCTGTCGGGAGCTCCCCATGTGGGCGAACCGTACCTGTCGGCCGGAAACCAGATCACCATGCTGAAAGCGGACGGAAGCACGTTCGCAGGCGTCTGTCAGGCGGGTGACCAATTCGCCGGAACTGAATGCAACAGCAAGGTCATTGGGGCCCGGTACTACGACGCGGCCTTCAAGTCCGCCGTCCCTCCGGGCCTGCGCTCGCCGAAGGAAACGTACTCGCCCGTGGACATCAACAACCACGGTTCCCATACCGCCAGCACCGCCGCGGGCAACAGCGACGTCAGCCAGGCTGTCGGCGGCAGGGACTTCGGCAAGGGATCGGGTGTTGCCCCCGCGGCGAAGCTCGCCATCTACAAGGTCTGCTGGGAGGGTGTCAGCCCTGCAACCACCGGCTGCTTCGCTTCCAGCGGCGTGGAAGCCATCGAGGATGCCATCAGGGACGGCGTCGACGTCCTGAGCTATTCCATCTCCGGAACCAACAATTCGACGGTCGACCCGGTGTCCATCGCCTTCCTGAATGCCGCGGCGGCAGGAATCTTCGTGGCTGCGTCGGCCGGCAACTCAGGCCCGGCCGCCAGTACCGTGAACCATGCTGCTCCCTGGATGACCAGCGTGGCGGCCTCCACCCACAGCAGCAGCCTCCGCGGCACGGTGGAGTTGTCCAGCGGCGACAAGTTCGCCGGTGCCAGCATCATGTCCACTGAAGTCGCGAATGCGCCCATCGCGCTCGCCGCGGCTGTCAAGACGGCCGACGCCGTCGATGCCAACGCCGCCCTGTGCGCGCCAGGCACTTTGGACCCGGCCAAAACCGCCGGCAAGATCGTGGTCTGCGACCGGGGCGTGGTGGACCGGACGGCCAAGAGCATGACCGTGGCCCAGGCAGGCGGCATAGGCATGGTCCTGGTCAACCTGACGCCCAACTCGCTGGACGTGGACCTGCACAGCGTTCCCACGGTCCACCTCGACGACCCCGCCATCAAGGAGGCGGTCGGGACTGATGCGGCGTTGACTGCGAGCCTGGTGGCCACTGACACCACGGGACTGGACCCGCCGCCGGTCCCGCAGATCGCGGGTTTCTCCTCCCGCGGGCCCACCCTTGCGGCCAACGGTGATCTCCTGAAACCGGACATTGCAGCTCCGGGGGTAGGCGTGCTGGCGGCTGTCTCGCCTGCCGGGTCCAACGGCCAGAACTTCGGGTTCCTGTCCGGAACGTCCATGGCAGCGCCGCATATTGCGGGATTCGGGGCATTGTTGCTGGGCAAGAACCCGTTGTGGTCCGCGGCGACGGTGAAGTCAGCGATGATGACCACGGCCTACGATCTCGTGGACGCGGAAGGATCCCCGGTCCATGACGTCTTCGCCCAGGGCGCTGGACAGATCGATCCGGCCCGGATCGCAACGCCCGGACTGGTGTACGACGCCGGCCCCAGCGACTGGCTCGGCTTCCTGCAGGGCCTGGGCTATCAGCTGGGAGTTGCCCCGCTGGCTGCCAAGGACGTCAACCTGCCGTCCATCGCGCTCGGTGGCCTCACCGGCACCCAAACCGTCACCCGGACGGTGACGGCGTTGACGGCCGGCAGCTACCGTGCAGAGGTCGATGTTTCCGGGATCACGGCTGAGGTGACGCCGGACGTGCTGACCCTGGCAGAAGGCGAGAAAGCCACGTTCACGGTGCAGTTCACGAACTCCGGTGCAGCCCTCGACGCCTTTGTTGGCGGGTCACTTACCTGGAGCTCGGACGAGGCCGTGGTCCGTTCGCCGGTTGCCATCCGTTCGGTGACCGCTGTTGCGCCGGCTGTCGTCAATGCCTCGTCCGCCGGCGGAAGCGGCAGCATCGTCATCCCGGTAACGTCCGGCAGTCCCGAGCCCATCGATGTGACCGTGAAGGGTCTTGCCAAGGCCAGCTCGTCGGCGATCAGCCTGGTTCCCGGGCCCTACACCGGTGTCAAGGACGCATCGAACGACGTTCAGATCGTGAATGTGCCGGAAGGTTCTTCCCTTGCGAGGTTTGCGGTCAACTCCGCCAATCCGGCAGCGGACTTCGATCTTTACGTGGTCTCGCCGGCCGGCCTGCTTTATCCAGGGGCCACGCCTGCAGCCAACGAGGCAGTCTCCATTCCCGACCCGGTGGCGGGCGACTGGAAGGTGACCACCAACCTGTTCGCCAGCCCCGGCGGCGCGGCGACGGCAGCTTCGGTTGAAGCGATGGTTCTCGCCGGCGACGCCGGAAACCTCACGGTCAGTCCGAACCCGCTCGCCATTGAAAACGGCGCCACCGGTGAGCTCACTGCCACCTGGACCGGACTTGAGGCCGGCAACTGGGTGGGCTTGATCAAGTACGGTACGGGACCGTCAACCCAACTGAACGTGGCCGTGACAGCGCCTTGAGTTGCGGACGCGGGATAACCGCGGGGCCGGGCTAGGCCCCGGCGGTGTCCCGTCCAGTCGCATCGCGTTCGGCCGCGGCCCTGGTGGCAGCGATCAGGTCGGTCATTGCCTGGTGGAGTGCGCCCACCTGGCCGCGCGTCAGGCCAAGGCGCTCCATCATGGTTCCCGGAACCGCCGTCGCCCGTTGCCGGAGGGCCGCGCCGCTCGGGGTGAGCCCGACGGCAAGGGCCCGCTCGTTTCCGGCAGCGCGGCCGCGGGTGATGTAGCCGGCCGCTTCGAGGCGGCGCAACAGCGGCGAGATGGTGGCTGGCTCCTGGGCCAGTGCATCGCTGATGTCCCGGACCGAGCGCGGGCTGGACTCCCAGAGGCAGAGCATCACAAGGTACTGCGGGTGGGTCAGCCCGAGGGTGTCCAGCACCGGTTTGTAGGCGCCCACGACGCTGCGGGACGCAACTGTCAAAGCGAAGCAGAGCTGGTGTTCCAACAGGAGGTCTTCATCAGACGCTTCGATGGGCGCGGCCGAGCGCTGATTCATCTTCTTCTCCTCAATCGTTAGTGGGCTAATGATTAGCGTACACTGGATTGGACGAGACCGTTCTGAAGGGAATCCACAATGGCCAACAAGGAAAACGCCGCCCAAAGGTTCATGCGTGCAACAGGCAAGCTCCGGGCCATCTTCGGGCCGGCCAACCGCAGTTCCTTGGGCCATGAGATGACCGACGAGAACAAGGCCCTCCTTGCCCGGCGCGAAGCGGAGACCCAGCAATGGGAAACCATGCGCAGGCCGGATGGCAGCACTTACGTGGTGCCCAGGAACCCGGAGGACAAGTCCCTTCGCTAGGCCGCCGACAGCCCTGACGCCCGGGGCCTTTTTCGCTTCCCGGGCGTAAAATATGGGCACAGGTACCAACCGGCCAATGCATCACTGCTTGACCCGAAAAAGGGAAAGGGGGTGGGAATTGTGGCAAAGGCGATACAGCGCTTCATGAGCAAGACCGACAAGTTGCGGTTCTTTTTCGGGCCCGCCACGCGGGGTGATCCGACCGCGCCCGTTGTTCACAGGCACGACGACTTTGAGGCTGCTTCCGAAGAGGACCTGGCCCACTTCGAGGTGGAGACGGATTCCGAGGGACACCACTACGCGGTCCGCAAGGAAGACATCAAATAGCCCGTTGCATTGCAAGGAACGGCAAAACAGAAAGGCACAGCGGCTTAGGCCGCTGTGCCTTTCTTGTGCTGTGACTTTTCTCTGAAGCTGTGCCGCTCGCCGCTCCTGCGACGACGTCCCGGGCGGGCTGGTCTTAGCGGCCGGTGCCGCCGTAAACAGTTGCTTCGTCTTCGCTGTCCAGGTCGAAGGCCTTGTGGATGGCCCGGACTGCATCATCGAGCAGGTCGGCGTGCGTTACGACCGAAATGCGAATTTCGGATGTCGAGATCATGTTGATGTTGATGCCGGCGTCGGACAGCGCCTTGAAGAAGGTGGCCGAGACGCCAGGGTGGGAGCGCATGCCCGCCCCGATCAGCGAGAGCTTGCCGATCTGCTCGTTGTACTCGATGTTTTCGAAGCCGATTTCCGGCTGTGCCGCACGGAGGGCAGCAAGGGCATCCGCACCTTCCACGATGGGGAGCGTGAAGGAGATGTCCGTCCGGCCCGTGCCGTGGGTGGAAACGTTCTGCACGATCATGTCGATGTTGGAGTGTGCGTCGGCGATGACCTGGAAGATCGCTGCGGCCTTGCCCGGGATGTCGGGCACACCCACAACCGTGACCTTGGCTTCGGAACGGTCGTGCGCAACGCCGGAGATGATTGGCTGCTCCAAGGCAACTCCCTCTTGAGTCGTGATCTTGTCGTCGGCTCCGGGCATGACCCAGGTGCCTTCGTTCTGGCTGAATGAAGAACGCACGTGCAACGGCACGCCGAAGCGCCGCGCGTATTCCACGCAGCGCAGGTGCAGGATCTTGGCGCCGGATGCGGCCAGTTCCAGCATTTCTTCGCTGGAGATGCGGTCGATCTTCTGGGCGGAAGGCACCACTCGGGGATCCGCAGTGTAAATACCATCCACATCCGTGTAGATCTCGCAGACGTCGGCGTCCAGGGCGGCGGCCAGGGCCACAGCAGTGGTATCGGATCCGCCACGTCCGAGGGTGGTGATCTCGTTGGTGGTGCGGCTCATTCCCTGGAAGCCGGCAACGATGGCGATGTGTCCCTTGTCCAGGGCGGTGCGGATCCGGTGGGGATCGACGTCGATGATCCGCGCCTTGCCGTGGATGCCGTCGGTGATCATGCCGGCCTGCGAGCCTGTGAAGGACTGGGCTGAAGCGCCCAGCTTGTTGATCGCCATGGCCACCAGGGCCATGGAGATGCGCTCACCCGAGGACAGGAGCATGTCCATCTCACGCGCGGGAGCAGAGTCGGTGACCTGGGCGGCGAGGTCCAGTAGTTCGTCGGTGGTGTCGCCCATTGCGGAGACCACCACAACCACTTCGTTGCCTGCCCTTTGGGCGTCGACGACGCGCTTGGCAACCCGCTTGATGCCGTCCGCGTCGGAAACCGAGGAGCCGCCGAACTTCTGCACGATGAGCTGCTTAGTGCGGGCAGTAGCGACGGGCAGCACGTAGGGCTGGTTCTCTGTCTTCACTTCGGTAGTGGGCATACTCATGCGCGCACCCTCACTGCATCAAATCGGGGTTCCGGGGCCAAGCAACCAAAACGGCGCGACGGCGTAACTGATGTGCCCAGTTTATCGCCGGGAACCGCGCGGCGCTGAATTGTGACCGCATGGTGGCCTCCCGTGAGTCATCTCCGGCTAGTCGTTGCCGGCGAGGGTCCATGCCGTCCTGTCCAGGCGGTAGCGCCAAGATGCGAGCGCTTTGCCATGTGTGTCCTGGCTGGCGGTGAAGTAGTGATCCGGGGCGAAGCCCAGACCTTCGAGGAGGCGCCGTGAGGCGGTGTTGGGTTCGTACACGCCAGCATAGATGGTGTGGGTTCCGCATTCAGTGAAGAGCCAACGGACAAGAGCCCCGGCGGCCTCGCGGCCGTATCCGTTGCCGTGATAGTCGGGGTGGAGAACGTAGCCGAGACTGGCGCAGCGGCCCGGCAGGCCGCCCGGCAGCGGCGGTTCGGTTGTGTTCCACGTGCGGCCGTCACCGATCACGGCTCCCGTTGAGCGGAGAACCACTGCCCAGCCCAGGTGGAACCACTCGGCTGTTGAGCGTTCTGCGCGGCTCAGAAGATCATTGAGGAGCCGGTCCGTTTGTCCTGCGGCCAGTGGCTGGTGCGAGAGATAGCGGACGGCATCGGCGTGTCCCCGAAATCCCCGCAGTGCGGCGGCGTCGACCTGCGTCAGGAGGCGCAGTTCCAAGCGCTGCGTGACGATGGAGGCGAGCGGTTCCATGGATTGCCGTCAGTGCCCGGTCAGCTCAGGGCGTTGCGGCGGCCCTCGAATGCGCGCCCCAGGGTGACCTCGTCCGCGTATTCCAGGTCGCCGCCCACCGGCAGGCCCGAGGCAAGCCTGGTGACCGTGATGCCGATGGATTTCAGCATCCTGGCCAGATAAGTGGCCGTGGCCTCACCTTCGAGGTTGGGGTCCGTGGCGATGATGATTTCCTGGATGGCACCGTCGTTCAACCGGGTAAGGAGTTCCCTGATCCGCAGCTGCTCCGGGCCCACGCCGGCTATGGGGTTAATCGCGCCGCCCAGGACGTGGTAGCGGCCACGGAATGAACGGGTGCGCTCCACGGCCAGGACGTCCTTGGATTCCTCCACAACGCAAATGATCGAGGGATCACGGCGCGGATCGCGGCAGATATTGCACAGTTCCTGCTCCGTGACGTTGCCGCACACCGTGCAGAACTTCACGCGTTCCTTCACGGTGGTGATGGCCTCGACAAGCCGCTTCATGTCCTGCGGGTCCGCCTCGAGGATGTGGAATGCCAGCCGCTGGGCGGACTTGGGTCCCACG
Organism: Arthrobacter sp. PvP103; assembly: GCF_017833075.1. NCBI lineage: Bacteria > Bacillati > Actinomycetota > Actinomycetes > Micrococcales > Micrococcaceae > Arthrobacter > Arthrobacter sp. PvP103. The sequence goes on from NZ_JAFIBQ010000001.1 coordinate 3,008,766, forward strand.
CCGGGAAGGCGGCCAAGCTCGTCGATCAGCTCTTGAACTGCACCTTCGTACACAATGTCCTCGTTCGTTTGAATCGTTTGTTGGGGTCGTAGGTCGGCTGGCCGGCGGACGCAGGCGTGCCGTTCCCTGTCGACAGCCCGGAGGGTCAGCCCGCTGAGTGGGAGTCCCGTTAGTGGCTGTCCTGGTAAGAGCGGCTTTTCCGGCGGGGCAGGCTAGAAGCGGGGTGCGATCGGGCTCCCGTCCAAGGACCGTTCCTCCACCAGCTTTCCGCCCAGAATACGCTCGACGGCGGCGCGTCCAAAGACGCCCGATTCCTCAATCGTTTCGTCGTCCGGGCTGGGTGTGTCCTGGACGTAGGTCTTGACGGCCTCCGCCTGCCGCGCGGGGGCCTTGGCCCGGCCGGCTTCGGCCTCGGGGCTGTTGGACAGCCGCTGGTACAGGCTCTGCTTCACTGTCCCGCCGGGAGCGGCCTCCGAGGCAGCGACAGGCGGGGTCTGCGGTGATGCGTAAGCCGCCGGTGCAGGTGACGCGATGCTCCTCACGTCCGGGCCGGACATTGCCGGCGACGGGTCCGTTGCCGTGGCGGGACCATACTGCGCGGACGTTGCCCAGCCTGCGCCAGCGGAACTGCCGGCACCGGACAGCGCACCCACCGGCTGCCGGACTTCGGCCGGATGCGGGGTTTCACCGTTGTGGAGGGTGGAGGCTTCGTCCCGCATCTCCGCGGACCGGGGGAGCTGTGCCGCTGCCGGCTCGTAGTGCGGCGTCCGGGGCTCGGGAACCACAGGCAGGCTTGCCCGGTCCGGATCTTCTACGGACTTGCCGACGTTCGACTCTGCACCCACGGTCCAGACACCGGGCGCAGCCTCCGTGGCGCGGGACCATGGATCGTCGTTGGGGGTATCGTCCGCGGTGCGCGAAGAGCTGACGGAAGCGGGGATTCCGGCCGGCTGGATTGGCCGTGACTGCTCAGGAACGGACGGGGTCCAGTCCATCGGAGGCTCTTCATCCAGCGGGGGAGCATCTTCGTCCAGCGGCGGACCCCAGTCGTCGTCCGGGTAGCTGTAGGAACCGGACGCGTCGTCCTGCTGCCGCTGTGCAGGCGGTGCTTGCGCGGGCGCGGCTTGCGCGGGCGCGGCCTGCGCGGGGGCGGCCTGCGCGGGCCTGGGCTCGGCGGCAGCGGTGGCCGCGTTGGCAGAGCCGGCGGCGTGGACAGGCGTGGCGTCCGCACTTGGATGCCCGCCCGCGGCGCCCGCAGTGGAAGCGGCCGGGTGGGTGCGCGCAGGGCTCATCTCGGGATCTGAGACGGCTGCAGCGGACGCAGGGGCAAGACCCCAGGCAACGTCAGCGGGCGTCGCCGGCGTTTCCGGGCTGGCGGCCTTCGATTGCGCTTTCGGGCCAGCGGGCGTCTCCGGCGACGCCGGGCTAGCCGGTGCTTTTGGGTTTGGCTCAGAGCTCGCTGAGCTGCTGGCGCCGCCGGACACTGCATTGATCTGGCAGTCAATACCCACGGTCTTGTGGATGGCCTGGCGAAGATTTTCCGAGTGGTCGGCCCGGCCGAAAGCACCCGCCAGCCCGGAGGTGGTGAACGCCAGGGTGAGCACCTGGCCATCGAACTGGCCCACCTGGGCATTGGGTTCCACAAGCGCCCACGTGCTGCGCTTGATCTTGCTCAGCGTTTGCAGGACTTCAGGCCAGGCACGGCGGAGCACTTCCACGTCGCTGCTGGCATTCGGGGCCGGAACGTTGCGCTCCGCCACTGGCTGGCCTGCTTCGGGCCGCAGGGGTGTCCCCGCTGCCGCGACGGGTTCGACTGGAGCCGGCGCTGAAGGTCCGGATGCGGCAGCAGGAGCCGCCGGAGCCTGCGGGAAGGCAGCCTCCGGGACGGCAGGCTGCGGACCGGCCGGACGCGACGGTGCCGGACCGGACGCACTCCGATTCGCCGCCTGTGACTCGTCGACCGGCCAATCGGTGGTGGAGACACGAGGCGGAGTGAGGGATTCGCGGGCGGGTGCTTCGGGAGCCGCAGGCTGCTCTGGCGCGGATGCTGCAGGAGCCGGTGCCGGAGTCTCGGATGTTGCCCTCGGGACCGCCGCGGGAGCCAGGGACGCCGCCGGAGCCGCTGCCGGAACTGGGGACGCCGCGGGGGCCGGAACCGCCGCCGGCACAGGTGCCGAAGGTGCCGGTGCGGAAGATGCCGTTGCAGCAGCGGCGGGAGTTCCGACGTCGTTCCCGCCGTAATTCAGCCGGCGCTCCACGCGGTCGATGCGGGCGGCGATGCCGCGTTCGGTCTGCTCGGAAGTGGGGAGGAGGATGCGGGCGCACAGCAGCTCGAGGTGGAGCCGCGGCGACGTTGCACCCGTCATCTCGGTGAGGGCAGTGTTGGTAACGTCCGCCGCCCGGCTCAGCTCGGCTGCGCCAAGGTTGTGGGCCTGGTTCTGCAGGCGGGCGATCTGGTCGGCGGGCATCCCGCGCAGGATGGACTGGGCGCTCTCCGGCATCGCCTGGACGATGATGAGGTCGCGGAAGCGCTCCAGGAGATCCTCCACGAAGCGGCGCGGATCGTGGCCGGTCTGGATCACCCGGTCCACCGCCCGGAAAACGGTGGCGGCATCCGAGGCCGCTACGGCTTCAACGACGTCGTCCAGCAGGGACGCGTGGGTGTAGCCCAGCAGTGCAACGGCCAGCTCGTAGTCCAGTCCGGTGGGACCGGCGCCCGCCATAAGCTGGTCCAGGACTGAGAGTGAGTCCCGGACGGAGCCGCCGCCGGCCCGGATGACCAGGGACAGCACTCCGGGTGCCACGGGAACGTCTTCCTGGTTGCAGAGCAGCTCAAGGTAGGCCATGAGGGGCTCGGGCGGAACCAGCCGGAACGGGTAGTGGTGGGTCCGGGAACGGATGGTGCCGATCACCTTGTCCGGCTCCGTGGTGGCGAAGATGAACTTGATGTGTTCCGGCGGCTCTTCCACGATCTTGAGCAGGGCGTTGAAGCCTGCCGAGGTGACCATGTGGGCTTCGTCGATGATGAAGATCTTGTACCGGTCGCGGACAGGAGCGTAGGTGGCGCGTTCGCGGAGGTCCCGGGCGTCATCCACGCCTCCGTGGCTCGCGGCGTCGATCTCGATCACGTCGAGGGAGCCGGAGCCGCCGCGCGCAAGCTCTATGCAGCTGGGGCACTTGCCGCAGGGGGTGTCAGTGGGGCCCTCGGCACAGTTGAGGCAGCGGGCCAGGATGCGGGCCGAAGTGGTCTTTCCGCAACCGCGCGGCCCGGAAAACAGGTAGGCGTGGTTGACGCGGTTTTTTCGCAGCGCCGTCATCAGCGGCTCCGTGACGTGTTCCTGCCCGATAACGTCAGCAAAGGAATCTGGACGGTATCTGCGATAAAGGGCGGTTGTAACACTCACAGAGAAAACCCTACCAATCCGGGCTGACAGTTTGCCGCCCTGTGGGGGAATAGTAAAGACCCCCCATGCACCCGCCAGAGCCCATTTACCCTTGCTACCTTCCGGTCCTGGGGGAGTTCAACAGGATGACGCCACATGAGGGGCCGTCAATGAGTTTACCCGATGATTTCGTGTGCCCCGAATCGGCTGCCGGCGGCCCCTTTCGGGCACGCTCGACTACGCTTCACCGCCGTCCGGCGGCCGGGCGGTGTCCGTTGACCGCCCAGCTCATCAGCGCCGGCTCCTCGTAAGGGTGGGCTGCGCGAAGTGCGGCCACCACGGCTTCGAGGACCTCTTCCTCAACGACGCACTCGATCCTCACTTCCGCCACCTGTTCGCTGCGGCCTTCCGAGCCGATGAACGGCCGCGCTCCGGCGAGGGGCGTGAACCGGCCGGTGCCGGGGGCTGTGAAGGCGCAGTGGGAATAGTTGCCGATCCGTCCGGCGCCCGCGTCGCCTGCGGCGGCCAGTACAGCCTCGGCATGGTCCGCGGGAACGTAGGTGACCAGGGCGTGAAGTTGCGTCATAGCCCCATTTTGGCAGCACTTCAGCAAGCGGGTCCGGTAAGCGATTAGCGGCACAAGTCGGTAACGGTCCGCCCATATCGGGGAAGAACCCTTGCTTATCACCGGTACAAAGCGGACCATGGATATGTACACCGATTGGGGCAATCTCAAGTTGAACTCAAGGTTGTGAGCTGCAGGGCCTGGCGCGAAGGCCGGACCCGGCAGCTCAACGGTGTGCCGGAAGAGTGGGCGCATTGGGGGCGTCCATTTTGACGTTAAGGGCACTTTCGGCCGGCAGGATCGGAGGGAAATGCGCAGGCCGGGGACGCCGCCCGGGTGTGCTGCCGTAACGCTCGGTTTGGCCCAATTGGGTGATGCCGAAAAGTTCAGGTATTCTAGTATCTGCTTTTGATTCAGAAGCTACTGGAGAATTCGCCTAGCGGCCTATGGCGCACGCCTGGAACGCGTGTTGGGTTAACGCCCTCGGGGGTTCAAATCCCCCATTCTCCGCGTTTGGCCCCGGTCCTCGGACCGGGGCCTTTTTGCGTCTTTGGGACCTAGGCCACAAATCCCAGGCGGCGCAGGCGTCGCCGTGCGGCCTGCTCACTCGGGCCAACCCTGCGGCCGCGGCCGCCCCCGCCCAGCGCCAATTGGACGACGGCGAGAGTCACTTTGGTGCCAAACCGCACCGGCAGCGGCAGGGGCCCCAGCCGCGGAGGCCGGAGCCCTAGCATGTCCCGGTATTTCGGTTCGAGGCTGGAAACGGCGGCGGCAAACAGCATCCGGTAGCCGGGGCGCAGTGAAGGATGAAGCGGCGGGTTGCGGATGAAGGCCACAATTTCGGCCACCCGTTCGTCGGTGCGGAGGTCGCCGTCGTCGTACCACCTGTCCAGCTGTTGCCGCATTTCCGCCTCGCTCAGCGGCGGAGAGTCCACGCCCATCAGCAGTCCTGCTTGCGCCCATTCCCGGACATAGGCGTCCGGCCCGCCCGGGATGGGGCGGCCCCAGATCTTGTGGGCGGACAGGAATGCGTCCGTAAACGCGATATGGACCCACCGGAGCAGCTCGGGGTCGTTGGCCGCATAACTTCTTTTGACGCCGTGGGCATCCACGTACTCTCCCCGCACGGATTCATGCAGCCGCAGGACCCAGCCGGATGCTGCGCGCGCCGCGGACGTGGAGCCATAGGACACGGTGAAGATCCAGCGGATGGTTCCGGCAAGCCGTCCCAGCGGATCATCCCGGAACCGTGAATGGTCGTGCACGCCGGCTAGTGCACCGGGATGGAGGGCCTGCATCAGGAGTGCCCGGATTCCCGCCACAATGGTGGTCATTGAACCGTGTACCGCCCAGACTGCGGACCCCGGGAGGTGATAACCGGCGTCGTCACCCTCCTCGAGCAGGGGAACCCAGCCCGGCACGGCCCCCCGTGATCCGGTGAATGTTTGCCTGAGCTCGGCCCGCCACTCCCTGAGGACATTGCGCATGGTCCATTGTTGCGCACCCTGGCTGTGAGCCAGCTGGGAATTCCGGCGCGAAAGGGCGGAATTCCGCGGGAGCGCCTCAAAGAGCTCGATGTTGGGGGTTCACACGGGCGGTGGGCTGTGGTCCCATAGGAATCGTAAGTCCGTCGAGATTGGGGTCTGGCGGGCCTATCGCAGGAGTCAGCACGTGGGAAATCACTGGGGATATGGACACGACGATCATCCAGGCAGGCCTTGCCTAGTCGCTGCGCGGATTCTTGGCGTATGCGCCATTTCAACGCTGGGGGTGGTGGCGCTTAGCCTCCAGGGACCCGCCACGCCGCCAGCGGCCGTGGTTACGCCAACCTCGCAACAATCCGGGGTAGGCGGTCCGGGAATCGCGCCGTGGCCGGATACCTTCATGAAACCGCTGGGCGCTGCACCCGGGACCATTGCCGCCAATGCCAATGCCCTCATTTCCTACAGCCGCAGCGATATCCGCACAATCTCCAAAAGCGGCAAGCGGGAACTGAACGTTGCCTCGGAGGAACTGCGGCGGCCGCCTGCCGGATCACTCATGGCGCCCCTCGAAGTGCTGACCGAAACATCCGGCTTCGGGCTCAGGGTCAGCCCCTTGACCGGTACTGCCGGAGAGTTCCACTGGGGCCAGGACTTCGCAGCCGCGTGCGGTACCCGGGTCTACGCAGCCGACGCCGGGGTGGTCAGGGCCGTCGGCTGGCACCCCTGGGGCGGCGGCAACCGGGTGGAGATCGATCACGGCAACGGGCTGATCACCACGTACAACCACCTGGAAGGGATCGCCGTCAAGAAGGGGGACTCCGTCCAGGTGGGCGAGGTCATCGCGAAAGTTGGCACCACGGGTTCGTCCACGGGATGCCACCTGCATTTTGAAACCATCCTCGACGGGGTCCATGTCAACCCGCTGCAATGGAAGCTCCTGCCCACCAAGCAGGTAGACGAGCTCGGGACCATAGACATGGTCAGCTACGTCCCCGGCGTGGACGCCCCCAAGGGCGATCCCACCTGGGCAATCCCCGTTTCCTCTGACAACTCGCACATGGTTGCGGGAGGGGAGACGGAGGGGCCCGTGCAGGGAGCGCCGTCCGCCACCGAGACCGGCACACCGTCGGCCCCTGCGACGGCCGCCACTGCGGCTTCGACGGCGAGTACGTCCGCTCCTGCCACAGCATCGGCGAGTTCGACGGCGACCGCACCGCCGCCCGCCGGCACGTCAACTGCCACCCCGGCGCCCTCACCATCGCAGACTGAGACGCCAACGCCGACGCCGACCTTGACTGAACAGTCCACCGCGACAGTGTCGCCGACGGAAGCCGTCACCGCCACGCCCACGACAGAGCCTGCGGCTGAGCCCACGTTCTCTGAGACGCCGGAACCCACGTTCACGGCCACCGGGGATCCTTCGACGGAACCTACGGCCCCGGCGGAACCGACGGCCGATCCCGAGCCGACAATGACGACGGAGCCGGCTCCGACCGGAACGGCCACACCCACGCCCACGCCCTGACAGGATCCCGCCATCTCAATTCACCCGGGCACCAACCCATACACTTGGCCGTTGTCAACGAATAGCAGCCATGACCAGTTTCTTAAGGAAGCCCACCGTGAATTCGCTCCACTCCATTCCGCTCACCCTCAACGACGGCACGACAACCGATTTTGGCCGCTTCAAGGGACGCGTGGTGCTGGTGGTCAACGTGGCCTCCCAGTGCGGCTTCACCCCGCAGTACGCAGGCCTTGAGTTGCTCTACGGGAAGTTCAAGGACCAGGGATTCGAAATCCTGGGGGTGCCCTGCAACCAGTTCGCCGGGCAGGAGCCGGGAAGCGACGACGAAATCGCCGAATTCTGCGAGCGCAATTTCGGCGTGACATTCCCGCTGACAGCGAAGGCTGATGTTCGCGGCAAGAACCAGCACCCGCTGTACGCGGAGCTCACCCGCTTCAAGAACGGTCTCCTCCCGGGCCTGGTGAAGTGGAACTTTGAAAAGTTCCTGGTAAACCGCGACGGCGTTGTGGTGGCCCGCTTCGCCCCCACTGTGGAACCGGACTCGCCGGAGGTCATCGCCGCCATTGAAGAAGCCCTCGCCTGACGGCCGCCTGGGGCGCGGCAAGGAACCTCGACGTCGGTCGCTAGGGCCCAACGGCCCCTACCCGTAAGTATGCTTACAGCCTAGACTGGCCGAACCCTCCAAATATGTCCTGCACAGCTGCGGCTTTCCGGCTGTAGCACTGCGGGACGGCGCGGCTGGTCCGTACCGGCCTCGGAGGGCGCATCAGAACTTCGTGAATCACACTGGGCGCCCGTGCCGGTGCCCGTGAAGCCAGGAGGAAAGAGATGACAGGGAACAAAGCTGTTGCCTACAAGGGGCCGGGAAAAGTCGAACTGATAGACATCGACTATCCCAGCTTCGAACTCAAGGACGGACCGGGCGTCAACCCCGCCAACGTGGGCCGCCCGGTCCGCCATGGAGTGATCCTCAAGACCGTCGCCACCAACATCTGCGGTTCCGACCAGCACATGGTTCGCGGCCGCACCACAGCGCCCACCGACCTGGTACTGGGCCACGAGATCACCGGCGAGGTCGTGGAAGTCGGCCCCGACGTCGAATTCATTAAGGTGGGGGACATCTGTTCCGTTCCCTTCAACATTGCCTGTGGACGCTGCCGTAACTGCAAGGAGCGCAAGACGGGCATCTGCCTGAACGTCAACCCCGCTCGCCCCGGCGCAGCTTACGGATACGTGGACATGGGCGGCTGGGTGGGAGGCCAAGCGAACTACGTCCTGGTCCCGTATGCGGACTGGAACCTGCTGAAGTTCCCGGACAGGGACCAGGCCCTCGAGAAGATGATGGACCTGGCGATGCTGTCAGACATCTTCCCGACGGGCTTCCATGGCGCCGTCAGCGCCGGCGTGGGCGTGGGCTCCACGGTCTACATCGCGGGCGCCGGTCCGGTCGGACTGGCCGCGGCCACCAGCGCGCATCTGCTGGGTGCCGCCGTCGTGATTGTCGGGGACCTGAACGCCGACCGTCTGGCCAGGGCCCGCAGCTTCGGCTGCGAAACCGTTGACCTGACCGAAGGCGGGCCCGCGGAGCAGATCGAGCAGATCCTGGGCGTCCCTGAGGTCGACTGCGGCGTCGACGCCGTCGGCTTCGAGGCCAAGGGGCACGGCCATGACGCCAAGGAGGCTCCGGCGACGGTGCTGAATTCGCTGATGGAGCTCACGGCGGCGGGCGGGGCGCTCGGCATTCCCGGGCTCTACGTCACCGGTGATCCGGGCGGTATCGACGAGGCTGCCAAGAAGGGCGCTCTCTCGCTCAGCCTTGGCACGGGCTGGGCCAAATCGCTGAGCTTCACCACGGGCCAGTGTCCCGTCATGAAGTACAACCGCCAGCTGATGATGGCGATCCTTCACGACAAGGTCCACATCGCCAAGAACGTCAACGCCAAGGCGATCTCCCTGGAGGACGCACCGAAGGGTTACGCCGAGTTCGACGCCGGTGCCGCCACGAAGTACGTCCTCAACCCCAACGGCTACTTGAGTTAGCTGCAAAGTACTTGAGTAGCCAGGTTCGGCGGTCACATCCCCAGTCGGGTATGTGGCCGCCGAATTACTTGTTCTTGCCGTTTTTCCAAATATGAATACTGGAGTTTGCACACTATTTGCCGAATGTCTGGTTGGATAGACATTACTGAGAGGGAAGTTGGGGGCTACAGTCTCCACCCAACCAGGAAGGCAGTAATGGAGCTCATCGAGGCCGAACATCCGCGGCCACGTCATTTTCTACTCCACCTGAGCGACCCCCACCTGTTGGGAGGTCCGGATCATCTCTATGGCGCGGTGGACAGCGAAGCCCGCCTGAAACAATTGTTTGAGGAAGTCAAGGCCTCAGGGGCCCGTCCGGAAGCCGTGATTTTCACCGGCGACCTGGCCGACCGCGGCGAAACGGAGGCCTACGCAAAGCTCCGGGCCATCGTCGAACCCGCCTGCAAATCGATGAACGCGCAGGTCATCTGGGCCATGGGAAACCATGACGACCGTCACAACTTCCGTTCCGGCCTGCTCGACCAGCCCGGAAACGACTCGCCGGTGGACCACAGCTATTTCATCAACGGCCTAAGGGTGATCACCCTGGATACTTCGGTGCCGGGTTTCCATCATGGTGAACTGAGCGAGTCACAGCTTGAATGGCTCGCCGCCGAACTCGCCACACCTGCACCGGACGGCACCATCCTGGCGCTGCACCATCCGCCGGTACCTTCCATCCTGGACCTGGCGGTCCTCGTGGAGTTGCGCGGCCAGCCGGCGCTGGCTGCGGTGCTCCGTAACTCGGACGTCCGCACCATCCTTGCCGGGCACCTGCATTACTCCACCACCGCCAGCTTCGCCGGCATCCCGGTATCGGTGGCCTCCGCCACCTGTTACACCCAGGACCTGAACGTACCGGTCGGCGGTACCCGCCCCATCGACGGCGGCCAGGCATTCAACCTCGTGCACGTTTATGAACACACAATCGTGCATTCCGTGGTGCCTATCGGCAGCGCAGCCGCGGTGGGCGAGGTCGTGAGCGCGGCCGAAACACAGCGGCGATTGGCGGCCGCAGGCATCCGTATTCCGCGGCAGGCAAAGACGCAGGGACACCCGCCCACCCAGAGCATTCCGCTGATAAGCGCCTCCCGATGATCAGCCCGGGCTCCGGACACTGACACCGCTGGCGGGGGAGCCCCGCCCTTGGCCGGGGAGCCCTACTTTTCCCAGGGTGCCTTGATCGGGTAGTACTTCTCCAGGAAGTCAGTGACCAGCTGGGCGCGTTCCTCGGCTTCCACTTCCGGGAAGCTGCCGTCATTCAGGCAGAAGAAGTCCATGTTGCGCTTGGACAGCAGCTTGGGCAGGTAATTGAGGCCGGACCGCATCGTGGTGTCGATGTACCTTACCTTTGCTGCCGTCTGGGTGACCGCGCGCCCGGTCAGCAGCGCGTAGTAGTGGTAAAAGGAATTTGTCACGGAGATGTTGTCCGCCGCCCGGAAACGGCTGGCCGCGGTCTTGGCAAACTCCTGCGGGAATTCCTGCTCCATGGTGGCTGCAACGCTCCGCCGCAACGGGGCGGCGGTGTGCTCCAGGTGTCGGGTGGTGATCCGGCCGAAACGGTCCCACAGGAGTTTCCGGTTCACCCTCGCAGCGTTCTCGAAACCGCTGCGTTCCGCGTCGTTGTCGCCCAGCCCGATGCGGGTTTCCGCCTCAATGAACTTGGTGACCCCGCCGGGTGTGAAGAACATGTCCGGTCCCACCGCACGGCCGAAGAACATGTCGTCGTTGGAATACAGGAAGTGCTCAGAGAGCCCTTCGATGTGGTGCAACTGGCACTCGACGGCCTGGGAGTTGTGCGTGGGCAGCACGGAGGGATCAGCGAAGAATTCCTCACTGCGCACGATGGTCACCGAGGGGTGATCGGCCAGCCAGGCGGGCGCCGGCGAGTCTGTGGCAATGAAGATCCGCCGCACCCAGGGAGCGAACATGTACACCGAGCGCAGGGCGTACTTCAGTTCGTCGATCTGGCGGTAGCGGGCCTCGTGGTCATCGCCTTCGCCTACGACGACGCCGGTCATCCGGGCACGCCGCGCGGCGATGTACTCCGGGGAACTGCCGTCCACCCAGGAAAACACCATGTCGATGTCAAAGCTGATGTCGCTGGCGTGGTCCGCGAACATGTTCTCGATGGTGGGCCAGGTGTGGCCGTAACGCTCCACGGTGCCGCGCACCGCGTCGGTGGTGAGCATGGTACGGCGGGTAAGGGAGTTCTCAATCGGCAGGATCAGCTGGTTGCCTTCGAAGCTCCACAGCTCGATCTGCACGCCGGCGGAGGAACCGAATTCGAAACCGCCGTTGGGCTCAACCCGCGGCCGGTAGAGCCGGAAGATCCGGGCCTGGCGGTTCGGCGAGAGTTCGCCGTCGGCCACCAGGACAGAGGACTTCTTCTTGGCGTCCACGGTCATGGAATACACGGGCTCGTCACGGCATGCTTCCACCAGCGCGGCACGGAGCTTCTTCCGGTTCTCCCAGTCCAGGGCAATGACCGGCCGGTGGTTGTTGCCGCGCACCAGGAGGTAGTCCAGGCCCGCGTTGGCGAGGACATTGCGGATGAACAGCAGGTCCTCCACCATGGCCTGGTAGGGCGTGCGGGTGTCATTGATCAGCGCATAGCGCCCTCGGTGGCGGACCACATCGGGGCGGTTTTTCAGCCGTGCGACAGCCGCCGGCGACGTTACTTCGGCGTGGCTCCTGCCGTCGTCGGAAGCCTGACCGCCGTAGTAGATCTCATCCTGAACGAGTGCGTCTGTAATGGTGTTTCTCCGAGCTGTTGTCTATAGGGGTCCTACCTGCATGATAACCCGCGTAAAAAAACTCGACTAATCCGGAGTTAGCCGGCCAGAGCCTCCCGCCAGCTGCGCAGGAACGCGCCGCCGGCGTCGTCGTGGATCACGTCTTCAGCGAGCCCCAGGTCCGCGGCCGTCAGGACCGCGTACGGCTTGGCGGGAACCCCGTCCGCGGGGCGGACGTCCACGTGCTTCACCTCGTGGTCGTTGTGGTGCAGCCAATCGGCCATCGCGTAGTCGGTGCGTGAATCGCCCACCGTACGCCAGGCCAGGGGCCGGACACCCTGCGCAGCGAGCAGCTCCACGGCCCGGCTGGCACCCAGGTCCTTGCCGAGGCGCACTGACTCGATGTCCGTGGAAATGATGGTGGGATCCACCCGGTAGTCGATCTGGTCGTCCGAATCGGGAGCATGGTGGTCCAGCCGGACCACGCCCAGGCCGTGACGGGCCATGAGCACCATGGCGTCGGCGTCGAACAGTCTTTGTTCGTCGAGGTAGTCCTCGCTGGGCACGTCGATGTGCTGCTCCACGGACACCATCGCACGCTTGGTTTCGTCGTAGAACATGTGTTTGGCATAGTCCTCGGACACCAGCCGGCGGACGTCGTCGCCGTAGGCGCTGGGGACGGCGAGATCGTGGTCCACGTGCACCGGTCCGGGCCCGGCAGCCGTGTAGCTGAACCAGACGGCCCCCTTCTCGCAGATGGCGTGGATGATGGTCCCAGCGGGCATGCCGGCGGCGATCATTGGCTCCATCACCTGTTCCCGGATGAACGCGTCCGAGCGGCCCGTGTTGAAGATGACGGGAATCCCCGCGGTGGCGAGGGCCACCATGTCGGCGATGATCTCCGGCTTGACGTTCCGGGTGACGGGGCTCGCCACCGGGCCGTCAACGTCGAGCAGGAGGGCAAGGGGAGGAGCCGACGGCGACGCGGCGGCCTGGTTCTCGGATGCAGTCATGGCTCCATTCTCTCAGTCCGGGCAGGCCCGGCGCAGAATGTTGCCTTGCGTCCTTCCGGCAGCCAATGGTCACTGTTTGGCCACAACCTTGGAACTGTGTGAGGTCATTCGTTCCCTTGGGCGGGCAACATCCATAGGCTTGCAGGGTGATATTCAAAGCTGTGGGCGAGGGACGCCCTTACCCCGACCATGGTTTCAACACCCCGAAGGAATGGGCTGCCCTTCCTCCGCGGCCGGTCCGGCTCGACGAGCTTGTGACCACCAAGCGCACCCTCGACCTCGAGGCCCTGCTGGCGGAGGACTCCACGTTCTTCGGCGACCTCTTTCCCCACGTGGTGCAGTACCGCGGAACCCTGTACCTCGAGGACGGGCTGCACCGCGCCGTCCGGACCGCACTGCACCAGCGCACCGCCATCCACGCCCGTGTGCTGGTGATAGATGGCTAGGAAACCCAAGGACATCACGGTCCTGCACGGGCACCGCGTCGTCTCGGGATCGGAGCTCAGGGCCACGTTCGTTGAGCCGGATGACACCGCCGAAGACCCCGTCCGGCTGCGCCGGCGAATCCTGCACGGCGTGGTGCTGGTTCTGCTGGTGGGGCTGATCATCTCCGCGATCATCGTTGCGTTGGCCATCATGAACGGACAGATTCAGATCCCGACGGCGGAGCGGAGCCGGTCTGCCGCTTCAGCGTGTCCCACAGCCACATTTGACTACACTCCGAACGAGAAGGTCAGCCTCAACGTCTACAACGCCACCAACCGGCCGGGCCTGGCGCGTTCCGTGGCCGACGAGTTCCTGGCCAGGAAATTCGCGGTGGCCGCAGTGGACAACACCCAGTCCGGTTACAGGGGTGTGGCCGCGGTGGTGTCCGGGGCTGCCGGCCAGTCGGCCGCTTTCAGTGTCCAGCGGAACCTTCCCAAGTCGGACTACTTCCAGGACGGCCGTTCCGACGGCAGCGTGGATGTCATCCTGACCAGTGAATTCAAGGAATTAGTCGCGCCGGGCCTCGTGGACCAGACACCGGGTCAGCTCAGCTGCCCTCGCGAGAGCCGCCGGATAGTGGACGGCGCCAAGTGGCCGGTGATCCCCAAAGCAGGCTGAGCCTGGCGGTTCCCGGCGGCCAGATGCGGCTGGGTCCGCCTACGGCTGGCTGAGCCTGACGGGTCGGCCGGCGTCGTCGAATCGGGCCCCCGCGCCCAGCTGGATGAACCGGACGGTGCGGAGTACCGCTTCGGGCGTGCCGTCGCCGCGGGCGGCACTGGAGGACAGTGTTCCGTGGATGAGCTGGGCCAATTGTGCGATGTCAGCCGGGGGAAGGTAGCCCTCTCCCATCGCATCGCGCAGGATGTCCTGCAGGAGGAGGCTCAGTTCGCCCACATGGTCTGCGAGCTTGGAAAAGGACGACGGCGAAAGGACTGCGGCCATGGCCGGGCCCGGCGGCAGGTGGCGGCGGCTGAGGTCCTCCACCTGCGCGCGGATGTAGAGCGCCAGGCGTTCCACCGGGTTCTCCAATGACTGCAGGGACTCCCGGAGGCCATCGAGGAAGCGCTCGGTTTCATCCAGTGCGTAGGCGATGAGCAGCTCTTCAATGTCCGCGTAGTAGTTGTACACGGCGGTGCGTCCGATGCCGGCATGGCGGGCGACATCCGTCATGGTCAGCCCGGGCAGGCCGTGGGTGAAGAGTAGTTCGCCGAAGCCGGTCAGGATGCGGCGTTGGGTCTCGGCTCGTTGGGCAGCATTCGTGGCGGCCGAAATCCTAGGCATACAGACACTTTACAGTGATCTGTCAGCAAACCTATTGGCGACAGCGGCGCGTCAGACGGCGCAGCCGTCCGGGCCGCACACTTCGGCACCGCCGTCGTTCCGTTTGCTTCCTTCGCTGCCCGGGGCGCCGGTGCCGGCCATGACGAGGGGCTGTTTCTCCTGCCACGCCTGGTTGAGTGCCTGGCTGAACATCGCCGACGGCTGGGCGCCGGAGAGCCCGAACTTCCGGTCGATCACGAAGAACGGCACACCGCTGATGCCCAGGGCACGTCCCTCCTCGAAGTCGAACCGGACGTCCTCGGCGTACTTGTCCGTGGTGAACAGCTCATCCAGCGCCCCGGCGTCAATCCCCAGGTCCCGTCCCAGGGAGGTGAGGTACTCGCGGCTGCCGATGTCCTTCCCGTGTTCAAAGTGGTCGCTCAGCAGGCGCTCCTTGGCGGCGTCCTGCTTGCCGTGCGCGGCGGCCAGGTGGATGAGCCGGTGTGCGGTGAAGCTGTTGGCGACCACCACGGTGTCAAACCGGTAATTGAGGCCCTCGCCCCTGGCCTTCTCCGCCACGTGTTCGAACATTTGTGAGACCTGCGCCGGGGCCATGCCCTTGCGGGTGCTCAGGTAGTCCAGTTCGGTGCCGTCATAGTGCTCGGGCAGGCCGGGATCGAGCTGGTAGCTGCGCCACTGCACCTCCACGGAATCGCGGTGCGGGAATTCGGCCAGGGCCGCTTCGAAACGGCGCTTGCCGATGTAGCACCAGGGGCAGGCGACGTCGGACCAGATCTCAATCTTCATGCTGGCAACAACCCCGCACCAGCGGCATCCATTCCCCGGCGGGCATGTAGCTTTGATCACTGGCGGGGGCGCGAACTGCCGGCTAATGACCTCAAAACGTGGATTTAAGGGGCTTAGCCGGGGCGAGGGACTGCCCGCTCCATGACGAAGTCGTGTTCCACCGTGGTTCCCAGGTTGAACGACTTGGTGCCGACTTTCCGGAACCCTGACTTCTCGTAGAAGCGGATGGCCTTGGCGTTCTGGCTGTTGACGCCCAGCCACATCCCGCGGGCACCGGCAGCTGCAGCCGCGTCCAGGCTGGCGTGCATCAGCTCGGCCGCGGCACCCAGCCCGTGGTGGTCCGGGTGGACGTAGCATTTGCTGAGCTCGGCCGACGGCAGGATGGTCAGTGCGGCCGCAACGTCCCGGTCGCCGGCCGGACGGTCCACGAGCATGCTGTAGCCGCGGAGGTCGCCGTCGGAATCGATCACCAGGACCGTGATGTCCGGGTCCGCCAGGTAGCCGTGGAACTTTGTCACGCTCAGGGTGTTGGCCAGGTGCGCGGCGATATCGTCCGCGGAGGATTCCGGCGGGCAGGCCAGCGGAAAGGTGACGGCGGCGAGCTCTGCCAGCCGGCCGGCGTCGTCCGCTGTTGCTTGGCGGATGGTGTGCGTCATGCCCAAAATCCTATGCCGCTAATTCCTTGACATTCATCGCTGCGCGTCTGGTGTGGCGTCGGCCGCGTAGCTGAGGCCGATCTGGCGGCGTATCTCGTCCATCGCTGTCATGACGGCAACGGTTTCGCTTGGAGGGAGGATGGTGCCGGCGGTATCGCCCGCGCGGACGAGGCGTTCCAGTTCTGCAGCCTGGTACTGCATACCGCGGCTGCTGACGGGCTGCTCAAAGCGTTCAATGACGCTGCCATCCGCGGCATGCACGGTGAACGGCACGGGGTTGTACCAGGTCGATTCGACGTCGATCCATCCTTCGGTCCCGATGACCATGGCCCGGTTGGCGCTGGCGGCGTCCAGTTCGCAGTCCACAATGGCCTGCTGGCCGCCGGCATAGTCAAAGATGGCTGCCGTCTGCCGGTCCACCCCCGTCGCGGTCATGGAGGCACTGGCGCGAATAGTCTCTGGCGTGCCCAGGATGTCGAACGCAAAGGAGACCGGGTAGATGCCAAGGTCCAGCAGCGCTCCGCCGCCCAGTGCAGGATCGTTCAGCCGGTGGGCAGGGTCCTGGGGCAGGCTCTGGTTGTGGCTGGCGACCACTTTCCGGACCTCGCCGATGGTGCCTTCCTGGATGATGGCGCGGAGGCGGATCATGTGCGGCAGGAACCGCGTCCACATGGCTTCCAGCGCCACGAGCCCCTTGGATTCCGCGAGCTCAGCAATGTCCTGTGCTTCGCGGGCGTTCATGGTGAACGGCTTCTCCACCAGCACGTGCTTGCCGGCATTCAACGCGAGTAGTGCGTTCGCGTGGTGGAAAGGGTGCGGCGTGGCGATGTAGACCACGTCAACCAGCGGGTCTGCCACCAAGTCCTCATAGCTGCCGTGTGCGCCCGCCACGCCGGACTGCTCAGCAAACGCCCTGCTCGAATCCAGGGCCCGGGAGCCGACGGCCTGGACGGTGAAGCCGTTGTCCAGCAGGTCCTGAGTTTGCAGGCCAGCGATGAATCCGGTGCCGAGGATTCCCCAGCGGAGGTGTCCGTCGGAAGTGCCGGTGGGTTGATTAGTCACGTACTTGGTCCTTTGGTGTGTCAGTGTTGCCGAGCGGATAGGCGACGTACGCGAAGCGTGCGGAATCGGGCGACCAGCTGTTGACGTTGAGGGTTCCCTGCCCGCCGAACAGCGGCCACGTGTGCAGCGGTGCGGTCCAGTCGCCGGTGGAGACAAGCACGACGTCGACCGGCAGATCCGCTGGGTGGCCCTCCGTGCCGGTGGGGAAGCGGATGTAACAGGCCAGCTCTCCGTCGGGGGAGAGATGCGGGAACCAGTCGACGGTGACGCTTTCAAGGAGGCGTTCGAAACCGCTGCCGTCAACCTGCACGCGGGCAAGCTGGGCATGGCCGGAGAGGGAGCTGAAGGACTCCGTGTTGAAGTAGAGCCACTGTCCGTCCGGCGAATATTCCGGCCCGTCGCAGTGGCCGGGGCCGACATCAACCGCGGCGGTTGTGCCGCCGTCGGACGGTATTGTCATGAGCCTGCCGGGCCGGGTGAAGTCCCCGGCCGCGATCCCCACGTAGGCGAGCTCACCGCCGTCCGGACTCACGCCGTGCAGGAAGTGGAAGGAGCCGTCGTCGTCGGTGATCCGCTGCCCCTCGCCGCCGTCAAGCGGGGCACGGTAGATGTGCCCGTCGTTGGCCGAGAGGAAGATGCCGGTGCCGCCAGGTGTCAGGACGTGGTCGTTGTTGAGGTCCGGGACGCCCGTCAGCGGGACTTCCGTGAGCCGTCCCCCGGAAACATCCAGCGTCCATAGTTTTCCGTCCCCGTTGAGGACCAGTGAACGGCCGTCGAGGGTCCAGTTGGGCGCTTCCAGGAGAACTTCGTCGGTGCTGAAAACCATTTCGGATTCGCCAGTGACGGACGCAATCCAGACCTCGCAGCGCTGACCGGGCTCAAGGGTTCGCAGCATGGCTAGAGCCTCGAGGGCGATGTGCCCGCGCACGCCGGGCACCAGTCGTTCCTGCGCCACACCTTGAGGAAATCCCCGACGTCGCCCACCCGGGTTAGTCCTTGCTGCTGAAGGCGGCGTCGAAGGAGGTCTGGGAGGCGGGGAAGTCGAACTTCTTCAGGGCGGCGAGGGCTTCGGGGGCGCCGTGGAGGCGGTCCATGCCGGCGTCTTCCCATTCGATGGAGATGGGACCGTCATAGCCGATCGCGGTGAGGGCGCGGAAGGACGATTCCCAGGGCACATCGCCGCGGCCTGCGGAGACGAAGTCCCAGCCGCGGCGGGGGTCGCCCCAGGGCAGGTGGGAGCCCATGACGGTGTTCCGGCCGGTGGGGCGGAGCTTGGTGTCCTTGCAGTCCACGTGGTAGATCCGGTCCTTGAAGTCCCAGATGAAGGAGACGGGGTCGATGCCCTGCCACATGAAGTGGGACGGGTCCCAGTTCAGGCCGAACGCTTCGCGGTGGCCGATCGCTTCGAGGGTGCGCACGGTGGTCCAGTAGTCGTAGGCGATCTCGGAGGGGTGGACTTCGTGGGCGAAGCGGACGCCGCATTCGTCGAAGACGTCCAGGATGGGGTTCCAGCGGTCCGCGAAGTCCTGGTACCCGGCCTGGATGACCTTCTCCGGAACCGGCGGGAACATCGCCACGTACTGCCAGATGGAGGAGCCGGTGAAGCCGACGACGGTGTCCACGCCGAGGGCTTTGGCGAGCCGGGCGGTGTGTTTCATTTCTTCGGCGGCGCGGGTGCGTACGCCTTCGGGGTCGCCGTCGCCCCAGACCTTGGATCCGACGATCGCTTCGTGGCGGAAGTCGATGGGGTCATCGCAGACGGCCTGGCCCTTGAGGTGGTTGGAGATGGCCCAGACCTTCAGGTTGTACTTTTCCAGGACGGCGAGCTTGGACTGGACGTAGCCGGGTTCGTCCCAGCGCCAGGCGTCGAGGTGGTCTCCGGACACGGCGATTTCGAGGCCGTCGTAGCCCCAGCCGGAGGCCAGGCGGGCGACTTCCTCGAAGGGGAGGTCGGCCCACTGGCCGGTGAACAGGGTGTACGGGCGGGGCATGTCAGGCTCCTTCAGTGGCGGGGACGGGGGAAGCGGCGAGCTGGATGATGGAGGACTTGGCGTTGGCGGATTCTTCGATGGCGGCCAGCACCCGCTGCACGGCCAGGCCCTCTTCGAACGACGGCGAGGGCGGGGTGCCGCCGTCGATTGCGGCCAGGAAGTCGCGGATTTCGTGCGTGAAGGTGTGTTCCCAGCCGATCACATGCCCCTGCGGCCACCAGGCAGCCATGTAGGGGTGTTCGGGTTCGTTGACCAGGATCCTGCGGAACCCCTGTTCGCGGACCGGAACGGTGGCGTCCAGGAAGCCGAGTTCGTTGATGGCTTCGAGGTCGAACAGCAGGGAGCCCTTGTCCCCGTAGATCTCCAGCTTCAGGGAGTTCTTCTGGCCCGTCGCCATGCGGGATACCTCCACCGAGGCGATGGTCCCGGAGTCCAGGGTGAGCGTGGCCCAGGCGGCGTCGTCGACCGTTACCTCTTCGGGGCCGTCCGCCCCGGGGCGGCTGGACACGAAGGTGTGCAGCCGGCCGGAGACCTCGGTGACGGTGCCGCCGAGCAGGAACATGACCTGGTCGATCGCGTGGGAGGCGATGTCGCCCAGCGCCCCGGACCCGGCGGTTTCCTTACGCAAACGCCAGGTCATCGGTGATTCGGCGTCCGTGAGCCAGTCCTGCAGGTACGCGGCGCGGACATGCCGGACCGTCCCGAGCCGGCCTTCGGAGATGAGTTCCTTCGCGAGGGCCAGTGCCGGGACACGGCGGTAGTTGAAACCGATCATGGACTGCACGCCGCGTTCCCGGGCGGCTCGGGCAGCGTCCGCCATGGCTTCGGCCTCGGCCAGGGTGTTGGCCAGGGGCTTCTCGACCAGGACATGTTTGCCTGCCTCGAGCGCCGCGATGGCAATCTCGGCATGCATCCAGCCCGGCGCGCAGATATCCACGACGTGGATGTCGTCCCGGTCAAGGACCGAGCGCCAGTCCGTCGCCGACTCGGCCCAGCCGTATCTCGCGGCGGCCGCCGCGACCTGCCCCGCGTCCCGGCCTACGAGCACTTTTTGCTCGAAGGCCGGGACATCGAAGTACGAGGCCACGTTGCGCCAGGCGTTCGAATGGGCCTTGCCCATAAACGCGTAGCCGATCATCGCCACACCCAGCGGCGGGTTGTCCGGGTTGGTGCCGTCCGTGCTTTCGGGGGAGTTCATTGCGTGAGTCCTAGAGAGTGGAAGCGGTGGGGTTCCAGTCCTCGGGGAGGGCCGGGGACGCGGGGGCAGAGCTTTCGACATTGACAAAGGTGCCGGATTCAACGGACTCGGAAATCGAGACCATGGTGTCCAGCACGTGGTAGGCGAGGTTGCCCGTGGCACGATGCGGTACCCCGGCCCGGATGGACCTGGCCATGTCCAGAACGCCCATGCCGCGGCCGTTGGACGGGCCGGTGGCGGGAATGACGGTCCACTCTTCGTCGCCCGCGCGCCAGAGCCGCACGTCGCCGTCGAAGTAGTTTGGATCCGGTAGGGAAATGGTGGCTTCCGTCCCGGTGATTTCCATGAAGCCCATCCGCTGCCGCGGCGACTCGAATGAGAAGACGCTGTGCGAGGACTGGCCGCCCTCGAACTGGGCCATCGCGGACACGTGGGTGGGCACCTCTACCGTGAATTCCTCGCCCAGCTTGGGGCCGGAGCCGATGACCCGGACTTCCTTGGACTTGGAGCCAATCGCAGCCACCTTGCGCACGGAACCGAACGTCTGGACCAGCGCGGTGAGGTAGTACGGGCCCATGTCGAACAGGGGTCCGGCGCCGTACTGGAAAAGGAACGCCGGATTCGGGTGCCAGGATTCCGGTCCCGGCGTCTGGAACGTGGTCATGGCGGTCAGCGGGGTGCCGATGTCGCCGCGTTCGATCAGCCGCCGGGCCGTCTGCAGACCGGCGCCGAGGAAGGTGTCCGGGGCGCAGCCGAGCCGCAGCCCTGCGGCATCGGCGGCCTTCAGCAGCCCCAGCCCGGATTCGCGGTCCAGTGAGAACGGCTTTTCGGTCCAGACGTGTTTGCCGGCGTTGACGGCGGCGGTCGCCACCTCCACGTGCGCGGCCGGGATGGTCAGGTTGACGATGATTTCGACGTCGGGATGGTTCAGGGCGGCGTCCACCCCGCCGTACTCGGCGATCCCGTATTCCTTCGCCCGTGCGGCTGCGGCGTCCTCGAAGAGGTCGGCGATGACATGGACCTTCAGGTCCGGGAAGACGGTCAGGTTGTCCAGGTACTGTTTGCTGATGTTTCCGGCGCCGATGACGGCGACGCCCACCGGGCCTTTCCTCATGGAAGAAGTGCTCATGCCCGTGCTCCTTCGGACTGGGCGCCTTCGCTGGCTCCGGCGTTCAGGAACTCCAGGCTCTGGGCGATGCCGTCGAAGATGTCGCCGGAGTAGTCGTCGAACTCCACCACGCCCATTTCCAGGGACTTGGCCGCACCGATGACGTCCCACACGGCGATTTTGCCCTGGCCGGCGGGCTGCTGCGCCTTGGTGTCCGTGTTGAGGGGGCCGTCCTTGATGTGGATGAACTTCACCCGGTCGCCGAGTTTGGTCAGGATGGCCACGGGGTCCTGGCCGCCGACGGCAACCCAGTAGGTGTCCACTTCCAAGACCAGTTCGGGGTCCAGGAGGTCGGCGAAATATTCCAGTGCCGTGCGGCCGTCGATGGTGGACTCCAGTTCCCAGGCGTGGTTGTGGTAGCCGACGCGGATGCCGTATTCGGCGCCCTTCTTCGCTGCAGCGTTGAGTTTCGCAGCCGTGGCCTGGATGTCCTCGGCCTTCTGCCAGTGCTCGGCCGGCAGGAACGGGTCGATGACGGTGCTGATGCCGAGTTCCTTGGCGGCGGCGAAGATCTCGTCCTGATCCTGGCTGAGCAGGGGAGCGTGGCCTGACGGTGCAGTGAGGCCGTTCTCTTTCAGGGCGGCGCCGAGCTCCTTGGCCGTGGCCACGAAGTTATAGGGCTCAACCTGGGTGAAGCCGACCTCAGCGACCTTTCGGATGGTGCCTGGCAGGTCTTCCTGGATGGCATTGCGCAGGGTGTAGAGCTGGAGTGAATAAGACATGTCGTTCCTTTGCGGTTGTACTAAAGGTTCTTCTAAAAGAGGCGTGCGGCGCTGGTTAGCGGCCGGCGAGGGATCCGCCGATGCCGCCGACGCTGAAGTACTTGTTCAGGGTGGCGAAGACGATGACGGGCGGGAGCATCATGACTACGGCCAGGGCCATGACGGAGGTCCAGTCGGTGGCGTTCTGCTGGAAGAAGGACTGGACGCCCATGGGGAGGGTGAAGATCTCGTTGGAGCGCAGGAAGACGATGGCTACGAGGTAGTCGTTCCAGGCCAGCAGGAAGGCGAAGATCGCGGTGGAGAGGATTCCGGGGAGTGAGTTGCGGAGTACCACTTTGGTGAAGGAGCCGAAGACGGAGCAGCCGTCGATCCAGGACGCTTCCTCGAGGCTGATGGGGATGGAGTCGAAGTAGGCGGCCATCATCCAGGTGGCTACGGTCATGGTGGAGCCGACGTAGATGATGGTAATGCCCAGAAGGTTGTCCACCAGACCCATGCCGGCGAAGAGGATGAACAGCGGGACCACTGAGGTGATGATGGGCAGGGACTGCATGACGAACAGCAGCAGGGAGTATCCGGAGACGGCTTTGGACCGGCCGCGGGAGAGGACGTAGCCGGCGGGTGCGGCGACGGCCACGGAGACTGTCACGGTGGCGAGTGTGGTGATGAGGCTGTTCTGCAGCCAGGTGGCGGCGAGGGTTCCGGAGAAGACGTTGGCGAGGTTTTCGAAGGTCAGGCCTTTGGCGGTGCTGGTCGGTCCGGGGGTGAAGGCGAGCACGACGGTGACCATGATGGGGACGAGGACTATTGCGGTGATGGCCAGGATCGCGACGAACCGCCACCATTGGCCGCGGTGGCCGGCTTCGGAGAGGACGCGTAGGTTTTTGGCCGGGCCGGCGACGCCGAGGACTGGGCCGGACTCGGGATGGGCGTGGACTGCTGCGCTCATTATTCGACGCTCGACTTTCGGATCTGGCGGTACAGGAGGACGGAGATGACTACCAGGGTCATGGTCATGAGGAAGGCGATGGCGACGCCGGGGCCGGTGGCGAAGTCCTGGAAGACCGTGCGGTAGGCCAGGACCACCAGGGAGGTGGTGGCGCTGACCGGGCCACCGCCGGTGAGCAGGTAGATAGTGGGGAAGTCGTTGACGCAGAAGATGGTCATCAGGATCCAGCTGATGTAGGTGGCGCGGGAATGCGGCCCACGATCTCCGTGGCGAAGTCCTCGAATCGAGGGTTCGGCGGAAGGACGATGGATGACCGGACGGTGTGGACCTGCTCCGGCAGTTCGCCCCAAGCGTCTTCCGCTGCCAGCCAACCCGGATCGAAGGTGTGCATGGCGCCCACGATGATGGGGACGCCGGTTTCGGCTGAAACGGCGGCGATGCGGGCCGCCTCTTCTCCGGTCATGGCGAACGGCTTCTCGCACAGCACGGCCTTCTTGCCGGCCCGGCAGCTGGCGATCACTTGCGTTGCGTGGAACTGGTGCGGACTGCAGATGGCCACAATGTCCACTGCGGGGTCCGCGAGGAGCTCTTCCATGCTGGTGCTGAACTTCGCACCAACCCTTCCGGCCACGGCTTCCGCCACAGCGGGGTCGACGTCCATGATGTGGCGGACATCAAGGATGTCCCCCAGCCGTGCGAGCGAAGGAAGGTGGATCGCCTGGGTCACAGGTCCGGCGCCCAGAATGCCGACGCCGAGGAGGGCCGGTGATGCCTGTGCTTGGCTCGACAAGTTGCTTACCTCTTTGTACTAGCTGGAGCGTTATGACCCGGACTTCGGCGGTGCCTCGTCTCAGTGACACCGCTCACACATCAAGCTAGAACGACTTTTGCCGATGGTCAAGCAAAAGTTGAAAAGTAATCGGCGATCTTTCGGTGGCGTGACATGCATAAGGCCTTCGTGCTATCTATGATTCATGAGTCCAACGTCCGGAAAAGAGACCGGCATCGACGCCGGAACCGATGCCGCGCCTGATGGTGCGGGGAGCCTTTCCCGGGCCGGCGACCTCTTCCAGCTGCTCCGCGACGGCAAGGCCCGCACCAGGGCCGAACTGGCCCTGACGACTGGCCTGGCACGGTCCACGGTGGCCGCCCGCATCGACGCGCTCATCTCCTCCGGACTGGTGGGCCCGGCCGGTGAGGCCAATTCCAGCGGTGGCAGGCCGCCGTCGCGCTTTGCCTTCAACCCCGCCGCCCGCTCTGTCCTGGCAGTCGACGTCGGCGCCACGCACGTGATCGTTGCCGTCACCGACCTAGGCGGCAACGTCCTTGCCGAACGGCGCCTGGCCCAGGACGTTGCCGTCGGTCCGGAAGCGGTACTGGGCCGTGTGGTCGAGGAAGGAAAAACACTCCTCAGTGAGGCAGGCCGGACAGCCGCGGACCTCGCCGGCATCGGGATCGGGCTGCCCGGCCCGGTGGAGCATGCCACCGGCATGCCGGTTAAGCCGCCCATCATGCCCGGCTGGGACGGGTTCGACGTGGTGCGTTACGTCCGGCGCTCGCTGCCGGTCCCCGTGCTGGTGGACAACGACGTCAACATCATGGCGCTCGGCGAACGCACGGCGTACTGGCCCGAACACGACAACTTCCTTTTCATCAAGGTGGCCACCGGCATCGGTGCAGGCATCATCAGCAGCGGCGAACTCCAGCGCGGCGCCAACGGAACGGCCGGGGACCTGGGCCATGTGAGGGTCCCGCGCGGGGACGAAGTCCTTTGCCGCTGCGGCAACTACGGCTGCCTCGAGGCACTGGCTTCGGGCCCCGCCGTCGCCCGAGAACTGGCCCGCCATGGGCTTCCGGCCGAGAAGGGAAGCGATGTGCTGCGACTCGTTGCCGAGGGAAACCTGCAGGCCATCCAGGCGCTCCGCCAGGCCGGCCGGGACGTCGGGGACGTACTGGCTACGGTGGTCAACCTGCTGAATCCGTCGGTGATCGTGATCGGCGGCAGCCTCGGCCAGGCGGGCGAGCACCTGATGGCGGGAGTGCGCGAAGTGGTTTACCGGCGGTCGCTGCCGCTGGCCACGTCACATCTTCGGATAGCCCTTTCGATGGCCGGGGACCAGGCCGCGATCCTTGGCGCCAGCCAGATGGTCACGCAACACGTGTTATCTCCTGCCGTGATAGAAGCCACCCTGCAGGCAACGGGATAACGTCCGTCATGTTGCCGCGGGCATGATAGCAATGATCTGATGACACGGATTCCCAGCTCCCTCACCAAACCGCAGCCCGCCTCATGACGGCGAACATCCTCGCCAGGGTCCCGCGCGGCTGGATCCTGCTGGCCAGCATCGGACTCATCGCGCTGAACATGCGCGGCCCGTTCGTGGCTGTGGCCCCGGTGGTTGGCCCGATGCAGCAGGACCTTGGGTTCTCACCCGTGGAACTGGGGCTGCTGACCGGCATTCCGGTGCTGTGCTTCTCGCTGGCGGCGCCGCTCGCGTCGTTTGCGGGCCGAAAACTCGGGGCGGAATTTGCCATCATGCTCACGCTGCTGGGCGTGCTGGCCGGCGTCATTGTCCGCTCGGCCGGAAACGGCGGCCTGGTGCTGTTCGGAACCGCGATCATCGGCGTGGCCATCACCATCGGCAACATCGCCGTTCCGCTGATCATCAGGCGGGACTTTTCGCCCCAGCGGCAGGGGACCGCCATGGGCATTTACACCGCGGCCCTGAACATCGGGTCCTTCCTCACGTCGGTGGTCACCGCGCCCCTGGCCGAGGTGGCCGGCTGGCGGCTCGCGCTGGCAGCCAGCGGGCTCTTCGCCGTGGCCGCCACAGTCTTCTGGGTGATGGCGGTGGGCCGGCAAGCCTTCGTTCCGTCCCCCGTCGAAGAGTCCGATCCCCGTCCCGCCGGCGGTCGGCCGGCGTCCCGCTGGATCACGGCCGGGCTGACGGCGGGCTTTGCCGGGCAGGCTTTCTCCTACTACGGCGTCACTGCCTGGCTGCCCACCTTCCTGATCGACGAACTGGGCATGGCGCCCTCCGCCGCCGGCGCCGGGTCCTCGCTCTTCCAGATCCTCGCCATTGTGGGCGGCCTCGGGGTGCCGATGGTGGCCAGGTTTGCCAGTACGACGGCGGTGGCGGTCACCCTGGGCTTGATGTGGCTGACCGTTCCACTTGGCCTGCTGCTCGCCCCGGAACTGTGGTGGCTCTGGTCCTCCGTGGGCGGCGCAGCGCAGGGCGGCGGCATCACTGTGATTTTTATTGCCATCATCAAGCTGGCCCGCGACCAGGCATCGGCAGGCCGGATGTCGGCCGTCGTCCAGGGCGTTGGCTACTCGGTAGGCGCTGTCGCCCCGACGCTCCTGGGCTACGTCCACGGGCTGTCCGGATCCTGGACCAACCCGCTGCTGCTGATCCTTGCATCGGTGGCGGCGTTCTTCCTGGGCACGACCCTCTCCGTCCGGAAGGTGCCGAAGACCCGCTGACGGGTCCCGCCGTCGTCGTACTTCACGCCCTTCAACAGAAGCGCGAACTGGCAGCTAATGCCCTCAAAACGAAGTTTCGGGTCATTAGCTGCCAGTTCGCGCTTAGTGGTTCTTCCGTTGCCGGGCCGCCGCCCCGGATTTCGGGGTGCCTGTTGCGGAGGGCATGGCAGCCCGGCGAACGGAAATCTTCTCGATTACCGCCGGATCAGGCGGCGACGAGCTCCGCGTCCTCCACGGGCTCCTCGGAACGGTCCCGGGCCTCGTGCAGGAAGCGGGCGTAGGCAGGCAGCGTCAGGAACGTGGGGAACGCATCGGCCAGGGTGACTTCCTCGAAGATGTCCCGCGCGTCGGCGAAACGGTCCCCTTCGAAGCGCTCCAGCCGGGAGAATTCCTCGTCCAGCAGCTCCTCCACCCAGTGGCGGGTGATGATTTCGCCTTCGTCGGTGATGGCGCGGGAGAAGATCCACTGCCACAGCTGCGAGCGGGAGATCTCCGCAGTGGCGGCATCTTCCATCAGGTTGTGGATGGCCACGGCACCGTTGCCGCGCAGCCAGGACTCGATGTAGCGGATGCCCACCTCGATGTTGTTCCGGATGCCCTGCTCGGTGATGGTGCCCTTCGTGGCGGCGATGTCCAGCAGCGCGCGATCGTCCGGGGTGACGTCCTCGCGGAGGCGGTCCAGCTGGTTCGGCTTTTCGCCGAGGACGGCGTCGAACACTTCGCGGCAGACGGGAACCAGGTCAGGGTGCGCCACCCAGGAGCCGTCAAAGCCGTCGTTGGCCTCGCGGGTCTTGTCCGCGCGGACCTTTTCGAAGGCGATCGCGTTAGCTTCCTCGTCCTTGCGGTTGGGGACGGCTGCGGCCATGCCGCCGATGGCCATCGCGCCGCGCTTGTGGCAGGCGCGGACCAGCTGCTCCGTGTAGGCGCGCATGAACGGGGCCGTCATGGTCACCTGCACGCGGTCCGGCAGGACAAAGCGGGGGCCGCGGGTGCGGAAGTTCTTGATCATGGAGAAGATGTAGTCCCAGCGGCCGGCATTCAGCCCCGCAGCGTGGTCGCGGAGCTCGTAGAGGATCTCTTCCATTTCGAAGGAGGCTGTGATGGTCTCGATCAGCACGGTGGCGCGGATGGTGCCCTGCGGGATGCCCAGCAGCTCCTGGGCGAGGATGAAGATGTCGTTCCACAGGCGTGCTTCGAGGTGGTTCTCGATCTTGGGCAGGTAGAAGTACGGGCCCTTGCCCTGGGCCAGCAGGCGGCGGGCGTTGTGGAAGAAGTACAGGCCGAAGTCCACGATGCCGCCGGCGATGGGTTCGCCGTCGATGAGCATGTGCTTCTCGGGCAGGTGCCAGCCGCGGGGGCGGACCACGATGGTGGGCAGTTCGCCGGCCGGGCGCAGCTTGTAGTCCTTGCCCTCGGGGGAGGTGAAGTCGATCCGGCGTTCCAGCGCGTCCGTCAGGTTGAGCTGGCCCTGGATCACGTTGCGCCACGACGGCGTGGAGGAGTCTTCCATATCAGCCAGCCACACCTTGGCGCCGGAGTTCAGCGCGTTGATGGTCATCTTCTTGTCCACCGGCCCGGTGATTTCGACACGGCGGTCCTCCAGGCCCGGAGCAGGCGGAGCAACGCGCCAGTTCGGGTCGTTCCGGACGGACTCGGTTTCGCGGAGGAAACGCGGATCCTGCCCCTTGGCGATCTCGGCCCGACGGTTGCGGCGGCCCTGGAGCAGCTCCTGCCGACGTTCCGTGGTGGCCCGGTGCAGCTTGGCAACAAACGCCAAAGCATCCGGAGTGAGAACTTCGCCCTGCCGGCAAATAGGCTGCGCGGTCAGCGTGATCCCGTTGATAGCGAAGTTGTCAGTGAAGCTGTTCATGAGAGTTCTCCTGGTGCAAGGCCCAACTGAGTCGCAGTAGGTGTCGTTTTGAGCCTCCAAAACGACACCTACTGCTATCTAGTTGGGGAAGAGTTAGTGGAACTGGCCCTCTTCGGTCGATCCGACCAATGCGAGGGTGGATGCGTTCGGGTTGAGCGCAGTTGCGATGTCGTCGAAGTAGCCGGTGCCGACTTCGCGCTGGTGCTTGGTCGCGGTGTAGCCGCGGGACTCGGAGGCGAATTCCTTTTCCTGGAGCTCGACGTAGGCGCTCATACCTTCACGGGCGTAACCGTGGGCGAGATCGAACATCGAGTAGTTCAGGGCGTGGAAGCCGGCCAGGGTGATGAACTGGAACGTGAAGCCCATGGCGCCGAGTTCACGCTGGAACTTGGCGATGGTGGCGTCGTCCAGGTGCTTGCGCCAGTTGAACGACGGCGAGCAGTTGTAGGAAAGCATCTGGTCCGGGAACTCGGCCTTGACGGCTTCGGCGAACTTACGGGCAAGTTCGAGGTCCGGAGTGCCCGTCTCCATCCAGATGAGGTCGGAGTAAGGGGCATAGGCCTTGGCGCGGGCGATGCAGGGTTCGATGCCGTTGCGGACCTTGTAGAAGCCTTCCGGGGTGCGGACCGGCTGTCCGCCTTCGCGGAGGATGAATTCCTGGTCGCGCTCGTCGACGTCGGAGGTGATCAGGGTTGCCGCCTCGGCGTCGGTGCGGGCGATGACCACGGACGGGGTGCCGGCGACGTCGGCGGCCAGGCGGGCCGCGTTCAGGGTGCGGACGTGCTGCTGGGTGGGGATGAGCACCTTGCCGCCGAGGTGGCCGCACTTCTTCTCGGAAGCGAGCTGGTCCTCCCAGTGAACGCCTGAGGCGCCGGCCTGGATCATGGACTTCATCAGTTCGTAGGCGTTGAGCGGGCCGCCGAAGCCGGCCTCGGCGTCAGCGACGATCGGCACCATCCAGTCCTCGACGGTCTGGATGCCTTCGGAGAACTCGATCTGATCGGCGCGGAGGAGGGCATTGTTGATCCGGCGGACCACCGTGGGAACGGAATTGGCCGGGTACAGCGACTGGTCCGGGTAAGTGTGGCCGGAGTTGTTGGCGTCCGCGGCAACCTGCCAGCCGGAGAGGTAGATGGCGCGGAGGCCGGCCTTGACCTGCTGCACGGCCTGGTTGCCGGTGAGGGCGCCGAGGGCGTTGGTGTAGCCGCCGGTCTTGTGCTCTTCGGTCAGCTGCTTCCACAGCTTCTCGGAGCCGCGGCGGGCCAGGGTGTGCTCTTCGGAGACGCGGCCGCGGAGGCGGACGACGTCGGAAGCCTTGTAGTCCCGGGTCACACCTTCCCAGCGCGGGTTGGCGGCCCACTCGAGCTCCAGTGCGGCGGCCTGCTGCTCGGGCGTCTGCTGGGTGGGCTCAAATGCTGCAGTCATCTTTGTCTCCTTGTTTGTGCTCCGGGGTGTCCTGGCCGGTCCCGCCCTGCGCCTTTGCAGAGGGGGACCGGCTGGACCGGTGCGGTGTTTCTTTCCGTGAGATCTACTTTTCTGCACTTTCAAGCGGGTTACTAGAGGAAAACCGTGGAAAGAAATGCGTTTCTTCGCGTATGCTCAATAAATGTCGCCTACGAGCTGGAACCGCAAAGCCGCCACCCCGCCGTCGTCCCCTGCAACCGCGGAACTGGACGTCATCAGCCTGGGCCGCCGCGTACGCCACCTGCGCAAAGCGGCGGCGATGACCCTCGATGACCTGAGTGCCGCCGTCGGGACCGCGCCGAGCCAGCTGAGCCTGATCGAGAACGGGAAGCGGGAGCCCAAACTTGGCCTGCTGCAGCAGCTGGCCGCCGCGCTGAATGTCAGCATCGACCAGCTGCTCGGGGCGGAGCCGCCCAACCGGCGGGCGGCCCTGGAGATCGAGCTGGAACGTTACCAGCGCAGCCCCCTCTACGAGTCCCTGAACCTGCCCAAAATCCGCATCAGCTCGCGGCTTCCGATGGATGTGCTGGAATCTATGGTGGGCCTGCAGCATGAGCTGGAGCGCAGGCTCAACGAACAAGTGGCGACGCCGGAGGAGGCCCGCCGCGCCAACGCAGAGCTGCGGGCCATGATGCGCGAACGCAACAACTACTTCCCTGAGTACGAGGCGGAGGCGCAGAAGGTCCTGGCGTCCGTGGGGCACAAGAACGGCCCGCTGTCCCATCACGTCATTGCCGACATTGCCGGGCACCTCGGTTTCAGCCTCCACCACGTGGGCGATCTGCCGCATTCCACCCGCTCCGTGACGGATCTTAAGAACCGCCGAATTTACCTCACGCAAAACCAGCGCTCGGATCATGACCCCCGTTCGGTGCTGCTGCAGGCACTGGGCCACTACGTTCTGGGCCACCAGACGCCGTCGAACTACGGGGACTTCCTGATGCAGCGCGTGGCCACGAACTACTTCGCAGCCGCGCTGATGCTGCCTGAGCAGGCCACCGTGGAGTTCCTGCAGAAAGCCAAGCAGGCCAAGGAGATCGCCGTGGAGGACATCCGCGACGCCTTCGCCGTGTCCTACGAAACCGCTGCACACCGGTTCACCAACCTGGCCACCCAGCACCTGGACATCCGCACGCACTTCCAGAAAACGCACAAGAGCGGCATCATCTACAAGGCCTACGAGAACGACGGCGTGACGTTCCCGCAGGATCACACCGGCGCCATTGAGGGCCAGCCCTCGTGCAAGAACTGGACATCGCGGGTGGTGTTCGATGTGCCGGACAAGTTCAGCGCGTACAACCAGTACACGGATACACCGGCGGGAACCTACTGGTGCACGGCACGGACCGAGCGCTCGGCCAACGGTGAATTTTCACTCTCCGTCGGCGTCCCGTACGCGCAGGTGAAGTGGTTCCGCGGCCGGGATACGACCGAACGGTCCAAGTCCACCTGCCCGGACGAGAGTTGCTGCCGCCGTCCGCCGGCGTCGCTGACGTCTGAGTGGGCGGGCAACGCCTGGCCGTCGGCGCGGGCGCACTCGCACCTGCTCGCCGCGATGCCGCCGGGCGCCTTCCCCGGCGTGGACGAGACCGAGGTCTACTCGTTCCTGCAGGCGCACTCGGGAAGCTGAACAAACCCTCTATCACTTCTGGCCGTGTTCCCGCAGACGCTCTCTCACTTTCTTGGGGAAAGTGAGAGAGCGTTGCCGCATTTGCTGCCGGAGGTGAGGGAGCGTCTTGCTTTACCCGTGCAGTTCCCGGTAGGCGGCAGCGGCTGCGGGGTGCAACGGCAGGCCGGCCGTGTTGATCAGCGATTCCGGGCTCAGGAACTGGACTCCCATGCTGGAGCGGGGGATCAGTTCCTCGGCGTGGTCCACCAGCAGTTCGACGGTTCTCTTCACTGTCCGCTCATCCAGGTCACTGCGGCACAGGAGCAGATTGGCCACACCCACTGCCCAGACAGCCGGAATGCCCTCGTAGGCGCCTTCCGGGATCAGGACCCGGTCGTAGAACGCGCCGTACTTGGTCCGCAGTTTGGGCAGCAGCGGGGAGAGGTCCAGGAATCCGAGCCCGACCTCATGGTGGGTGGCGGCAATGGCGGCCGTAGGCACCCCGCCGGACCAGAACAGCGCGTCCACCGACCCGTCCTGCAGCGCCGCAAGCCCCGCGTTGAGTCCGAGGTTCAGGACGGTGACCGTCTTGCCGCCATTTGCGGCGGGCGCGGCGCCCACAGCCACGGAAGCCAGCCCGGCGGCCTCCAGCAGGCGCGGAGTGGTAAGCGACGTCCCTGAACCGGGCTCGCCGACAGCCACGGTCCGGCCAGCCAGTTCCGTGAGGGTCCTTATGCCGCCAGCCCTCCGGACGACGCAGTGGACGTAGTTTTCGTACACCCTTCCAAGGGCCGCGATTCCCGCGTCCGACGGGCCGCCCGCCGGCATCTTCTGTGCCGCGGCATCCGCGAGTGCGACGGCGAACGTCGCTTGCCCCGTCAGGAGCTGCCGCAGGTTGTCGAGGCTGCCACCGGTGGTCAGGGCTGAAGCGCTGCCGGCCACGCCATGGCGCTGGATGGACTCCGCCAGCAGCGTTGCAAATTCAAGGTAGAAGCCTCCCGGCTCACCCCCTGCCACGGTGACGGTGCCTGGCTTGTCCTCGGCAGTGCAGGCGGTGAGGGCCGGGATGAGCAGTCCGGCCAGGCCAGCGGCCAGCCCGGCCTTGAGGGCGGCCCTCCGTGGCGGCAGGCTTCCAGCCAGGTCAGTCATGCCGGTCATGAAAGGGCCTCCGGCCCCTGGGAAGCCATGGCGCGCGGAAACTCGATGCGCGCGGTCAGGCCGTGGGGCGACGTTTCCGTCAGAAGCAGCCGGCCCCCGTTGGCTCCCGCAAGTTTGTCCACAATGGTCATGCCCAGGCCGTTGCCACGGATCTCACGGTGCTGCGGGGAGCGCCAAAAGCGGCTGGTAGCAGCAGCCCGTTCCTCAGCGGAAAGCCCGGGGCCGGTATCGGAGACCTCTACGGCAACCGCATCCTGGCGTACGCGGACTGCCACGGATATTCGGGCGCCGGCGGCGTATTTGATGGCGTTATTGATCAGTTCCCCCACCATCTGGGCCAGTTCTGCGGCGTTGCAGGCGATGTGCGCCGCCGGGTCCGGCGGATCCTCCAGCAGGATCGACGAGCCGCCGCGCCGTGCCGCAGGTCCTGCCCGTTCGGTCTCTTCCTGCAGGACAGGGTACGGATCAATAACGGCACGGAACCCGCGCGAAGGGGCCCCCGGCGGGCCTCCGGCAGAGTCTTCGAAGGCCCTGTGCTCGGCCGTCGCCAGCTTCAATACCCCGTCAAGGATCTCTTCCACACGTTCGAGTTCCGCCAGGACTCCGGCCGCCGCATTGTGCTCCCGGGCTGTCTGCAGTTCAAGCTGCAGCAGGTCGATCCTCAAGCGCAGGGCGCCGACGGGGTTGCGCAGCTGGTGGGAGGTGTCGGCAATCAGCTGGCGCTGGGAGTCGATGCTGTCGCTGACCGTCCGGGCCATCCTGGTAAAGGACCGGCTCAGCTCCCGAAGCTCCGGCGGCCCGTCCTCCGGAAGCCGGCTGCTCCTGCCTGTTGCCTCAAGCTCGGTCACCGCCGAATTCAGGCGGTGTACCGGACGCAGTACCCAGCGCGTCACCCGGGCCGCACCGAGGAGGAGCACTGCAGCGAGGGCGGCCGCCGCCACTCCGACGAGAAGCCACCGTTCCCGGAGTTTCTGCCGGGCCGCATCCAGATTGACCTCCAAAACCGCCTCGCCAAGAACCTGGCTTGCGCTGCCGAAGGAGCGTGAGATCACCTCAGAACCGGTTCCGAACGGCTGAATCTGACTGAGCGTGGTGTCGCTAAGGTTCAGCTTTGCCCGGGCAACAGCATCGCGGACGTCTGCCCTGTCCTCGCTCAGGCCGCCTGAGCGCAGGGTGCCCTGCTGGAGGCGGATCAGCACCCCCTCACCGTACAGTTCCGAGTACCTGTCCATCTCTGCCTGCAGCTGGATGGATTCACCGTCGTTCGCGGCGTCGAACGCCACCTGCGCGAGCCTGTTGAGCGCAGCCGCCCGGTTGATCTGGAGTTCCTGGGTGAGCTCCCGGCTGGCCGAGGTCAGGAGGGCGGTGGAGGCGAAGATGACGATGAGGACAGACAGCACACTCAGGACTCCGAGGACACGCAGCTTCACGCAGGATCCGCCTCGACCCGATAGCCCACACCGCGCACATTGATGATGAAGCCGGGGAGCTGGAGCTTTGCCCGGAGACCCGTCAGATGCACGTCAAGGGACCGCGACGACGCCAGGAAGGCGTCCCCCCACAGCGCATCCAGGATCTGCTCCCGGGTGACCACTGAACCGGCATGGCCGGCCAGGAGTGCGAGCAGGTCGAATTCGGTGGCGGTCAGAGGCAGGACCCTGGGACCGACCGCGGCCACGCGCCGTTCGAGGTCCACTTCGAGTTCGCCCAGCACGATGCTCCGCTGCCTGCTGTCCTTGCTGCGGCCTGCACGCCTCGTCACGGCTTCGATGCGGGCAAGCAGTTCAACCAGTTTCACCGGCTTGACGAGGTAGTCATCGGCTCCCGACCGCAGGCCAAGGACCACGCTGCGCTCGTCGTCGCGGGCGGTGAGGATGAGGATCGGGACCGGTGTGACCTGGCGGAGCTTCCGCAGCACGTCGAGGCCGTCCATGTCCGGCAGCCCCAGGTCCAGCAGGATGACCTCGAACCGGCGGTGCTCAAGGAGCGCGTCAGCCCCGCGGGCAACCCGGGACGCCGTGTGTCCGGCGGAAACCACCGCCGCATCGAGGGCGGACGCCATCGCGTCGTCGTCCTCGACGATGAGCACATCCATTGCCTGGTCCTGTTCGTTGACGGGGCATCTTCGATCTGCCCGCTGTGGAGATTATCCCTTGTCCCGGCGAAACCTAAGGAAGTGTTAGGAATTCCCCCTTTACGTAGCTAGTGGGGTGGATCACCCATAGCGTGGATGGGTCCTCGGCTTTCGGAGGACCGTCAATGTCGAGGAGGAACCATGAGCAATGTTGCCATGGACAGCACAGGATTTTGCCCGGAACGGTTGCCGGGAGCACAGCCAAGCGAGGTTCAGCGATGAGCACCCAGCAAGCCGAAGTCCAGAGTGAGTCAGCCCAGACCCGCCGCGCCGTGAGCAATATCCTCAAAGGCTCGGCCGGCAACCTGGTGGAATGGTACGACCTCTACGTCTACACAGTCTTTGCCGCATATTTCCAGTCCCACTTCTTCAATTCCAAGGACGAGCTGCAGGCCGGCCTGGAGGCGATGGCCGTCTTCTCGACGTCGTTCCTGATGCGCCCCATCGGCGCCTGGTTCTTCGGCCGGTACGCGGACCGCAAGGGCCGGAAGGCGGCGCTGACGCTCAGCGTGACGCTGATGTCGGCAGGTTCCTTCGCCATCGCGCTCCTGCCCACAACGCAGCAGGTCGGCGTCTGGGCACTGGTGCTGCTGATACTCATCCGCCTGATCCAGGGGTTCTCCGTGGGCGGGGAGTACGGCACCAGCGCCACCTACATGTCCGAGGCCGCCACGTCCAAGCGCCGCGGCTTCTTCTCCAGCTTCCAGTACGTGACCCTGATCGGCGGCCAGATGATGGCCTTGCTGGTCCTCGTCATCCTGCAGAACGTCATGCCGAAGGGCGACCTGACTGAGTGGGGCTGGCGTATTCCGTTTGCCATCGGCGGCGTAGCTGCGCTGGTGGTTCTGTGGCTGCGGCGCTCAATGGAGGAGACGGTATCGGCTGAGCAGGTCGAAGCCGCCAAGATCCCGGCCGTTGCGGGCGTCGCGCAGCCCGGCACCATGAGGCTGCTGTTCACGCAGTACTGGAAGCCGCTGCTGATCTGCATCGGCGTCACCCTCGGCGGCACCGTGGCGTTCTACACGTACACCAACTTCATCCTGAAGTTCATGAACGACACCTCCGGCATCGCCAAGACCGACACCTCGGTGATCAACTTCTGGGCCCTCTTCATCTTCATGCTGCTCCAGCCCGTTTACGGCCTGATCTCGGACAAGGTGGGCCGCAAGCCGCTGCTGCTGTGGTTCGGCATCACCGGCGTCCTCTTCACCTGGCCGCTGCTCTCCACGCTCTCCAACACCAAGGACCCGTTCACGGCGTTCCTGCTGATGATGGGCGGCCTGCTGATCGTTGGCGGCTATACCTCCATCAATGCCCTGGTGAAGGCGGAGCTGTTCCCCGCGTCCATCCGCGCACTCGGCGTCGGCCTGGGCTACGCGATCGCCAACTCGCTCTTCGGCGGAACCGTCCCGCTGATCGGCGCCGCGTTCCAGAAGGCCGAGCGGGTGGACCTGTTCTTCACCTACGTCACCGTGGCCATCGCCATCTCGCTGGTCGTCTACATCTTCGCACTCAGGAACAAGAAGGCCACCCACCTCGATCACGAACAGGGCCACGCCTGGTCCCAGACCCGCAAGGATGACGACAAGGACAAGGACCTCCTCAACGTCTGACCGGTTACAGTACGGCGGCCGTAAGGTGCGGGGAGCGAAAGTACGACGGCGGGCGGCAGCCCAGCAGCCCCCCGCCCCGGACGCTCTCTCAGATCCTGCGGTAAATCCCGGGACGCTCTCTCACTTTCTTAGGGAAAGTGAGAGAGCGTCCCGGGTTTTCTTGCCTTAAGTGAGAGAGCGTTCAGCCGGTAGGGGGTCCCCGGCGGCGGCCGACGTCGTCGGCTGCTGAGAACCTGGCGGCTGACAGCCTGGGAGGCGCCCCAAGGCGGGCGGACTATATTGGCCCTGTCAGCTCATCAAACCTGATCGCGGGAGTGTGCACTCATGGCCAAGGAACTCGCCAGCCAGCTCATTGAACAACTCCAGGCTGCCGGTGTGCAGCGAATCTACGGGATCGTGGGCGACAGCCTCAACCCGATTGTCGACGCCGTCCGCAAGACGGGCGGCTCCCAGCAAGGCGGCATCGACTGGATCCACGTGCGGCACGAGGAGGCAGCTGCGTTCGCCGCCGCGGCCGAAGCCCAGCTGACCGGCCGGCTGGCCGTCTGCGCCGGCTCGTGCGGCCCCGGCAACCTGCACCTGATCAACGGCCTGTACGACGCCAACCGCTCGGGCGCGCCGGTGCTGGCCATCGCCTCGCACATTCCGAGTAAGCAGATCGGCAGCGGCTACTTCCAGGAAACCCACCCGGACCGGCTCTTCAACGAATGCTCGGTGTACTCGGAACTCGTCAGCACGGCAGAGCAGGCGCCGCGGGTGATGCACAGCGCCATCCAGCACGCCGTCGGGCTCGGGGGAGTCGCCGTCGTTACCCTCCCCGGCGATATCGCCGGGCTGGAAGCCGCCGGCCGAACGCCGCTGCCCGCAACCTTCCGGCGCGCCACACTGACTCCCGACGCCGCGAGTGTCCGGGAGCTCGCCGATGCCATCAACGCGGCGGAGAAGGTCGCCATCTTTGCCGGCGCGGGAACGCAGGGTGCCCACGATGAAGTGGTGGCCCTCGCGGAACTCATCGGCGCCCCGATCGGCCACTCGCTGCGGGGCAAGGACTTCATGCAGTACGACAACCCTTACGACATCGGCATGACCGGGCTGCTCGGCTACGGCGCCGCGGCGGAGGGCATCGAGGATGCAGACCTGCTGATCCTGCTCGGCACCGACTTTCCGTACGACCAGTTCCTTCCCGGCACGCTCACGGCCCAGGTGGACCGCGCCGCGCACAAGCTGGGGCGAAGGACCGACGTCGACATCGCCGTCCATGGCGACGTGCTGCCCACGCTCGGCGCGTTGAAGCCGTTGCTCGCCCGGAAAAAGAACCGCCGCTTCCTCAACCAGATGCTCAAGAAGCATGACCGGCTCATGAACAAGGCCGTGGGCGCCTACACCCGCAAGGTGGAGAAGAAACAGCCCATCCACCCGGAGTACGCGGCCTCGATCCTGGACCAGGTGGCGGCGGAGAACGCCATATTCACCGCGGACACCGGCATGTGCAATGTCTGGACGGCCCGCTACATCAACCCGTTGGGCACGCGCAGGCTGATTGGATCGTACCTGCACGGCTCCATGGCCAACGCGCTGCCGCATGCGATCGGCGCGCAGCTGGCCTATCCCGGCCGACAGGTCATTTCGGTGTCCGGTGACGGCGGCCTGTCCATGCTGCTGGGAGAGCTCATCACCGTTGCGGCACACCGGCTGCCGGTGAACGTGGTGGTCTTCAACAACTCCACGCTGGGCATGGTCAAACTCGAGATGCTCGTGGACGGGCTTCCCGATTTCGGCGTTGACGTTCCCGACGCCGATTACGCCGCCGTCGCCCGCGCGCTCGGCTTCCACGCTGTCCGCGTGACCGATCCGGCCCGGATCGAGGACGCCTACCGGGAGGCCTTCGCCCACCCCGGACCGTCGCTGGTGGAGCTCATCACGGATCCGAAGGCGCTGTCGATCCCGCCGAAAATCACCGGCTCGCAGGTCCTTGGCTTCGCAACAGCCATGTCGAAGGTGGTCCTGAACCGGGGCGCCGGCGAGGCCGTCAGCATGGCCCGCAGCAACCTGCGCAATATCCCGCGGCGGTAGGTGCCCGACGACGGTTCGCGGGTCGCGCGGTTACGGTCGCCTCCAGCGCCGGCTACCAGCCGCCGTCGTGCGTGTCCGACGGCGGCTGGGGGCCGCGGCGCCCGGCGGCAAGCCGTGCCGCCGTCTTTTCGATGAGCTCGTACGGGACCGGCTTGCCCAGGGGGAATTTCAGTGTTCCCTTGGCTGCCCGGTACGGCGCGATCGCAGCTTCGAATGCCTCGTCTCCGGCCGGGACGGGATACACGGAAATATGGTGTGCCCAGCCCGCGAAATAGACCACGTACTTGCCGTTCAAAGTGATGGTGGGGATGCCGTAGCTGATCACCTCGCCGGACTCCGGGACGGCCTCATGGCACCTGCGCCGGATTTCCTGAAGTGTGCCCTGTACCTCGGCCGGAAACGACGCAATGTACTCGTCAACGTTGTCGAAATGCTGTGCCATTTACCGCTCCTTCGTTATCTCCCGAGAGTACGCCGGTGCCCGCAGCGAGAGAGCGTTGCTCAAAACGTTGCGAAAAGTGGGAGAGCGTCGGCAGGCGAGACCAAAACGACGGCAAACCGTGACCCTGCGGGCATCGTTCGGCGGCGGTCAGGCTGGTTGACTGAAGGAGGCAGGCCGAGTCCTGCCAAATGCCGGCATGGCAGGAGCCCGCGCCGCCGGTCCAACGGGCAGTCCAACGGCCGGTCCGACGGCCGGTCCAAGGGGGAAACATGAAAACGCACCGCGTGGCCATGATCGCGACGGCCGGTGCCCTTGCGGCGCTCACCGCATGTTCGGCGTCGTCCCCGGAGCTCCTGAAGGCCGACGGCGTGGAACGGATTTCGGTGGACGGCGCGGCGTATGCCGCTGAACTGCGCTCCTTCCGGGCCTCCGCTCTCGGGCTCGGCGAGGCCCTGCTGGCCGACGGCGGCGACGGCTCCAAAGGGAACGTGGTCTCCTCGCCGGGGAGTCTGCTGATTGCCCTCGCCATGCTCCGAACCGGGGCATCCGGCGAGACGGCGGCCGAGCTGGACAGCGTCCTGAAGCTCCCCGCGGAACATCGCGACGAAGCCATGAACGCGCTGCTCAGCTCGCTCGGGAAGTTCGACGGCGACCCCGGCTCGGTGGATGAGGACAACCCGCCGCGGAAGCCCGTGATGCACGCCGCCAACGGGTTGTTCGTGGACAAGGACGTGCCCACGGGCGACGCCTTCCTGGAAACACTGGCCCGGCACTACGGAACCGGCGTCTATCCCGTGGACTTCAGCAACGAAGCGGCAACCAAGCCGGCCATCGATGCCTGGGTGAACCGGAACACGGGCGGCAGGATCAAGGAGGCCCCCGCAAAATACGATCGCGACAACACGTTCAGCCTGCTCAACTCTCTCTACTTCGCGTCCGCCTGGCGCGCGCCCTTTGATCCGAATGACACCTCGGACCTGCCCTTCACGACGGCTGCCGGCGAGAAGATCGACGCCCCGGCAATGCACAACGAGCTGGAGATGAAATACGCGGAGGGGGCTGGCTGGCAGGGCGTGGACCTGCCCTACGCCGACGGTTTCGTCATGCGGCTGGTCCTTCCGGACACAGGCGTCCCAGGTGCGGGCACAGGCGCCGGTTCGCCGGTCTTTGGTGCGGAACGGCTCACGGACATTGCGGATGCTTTGGACCGCGCACCGCTGGAGACCGTGCAGATCCAGCTGCCCCGCTGGGACCATAAGTGCAGCTTCGACCTGAGGAAAGTCTTTGAATCCCTGGGGCTCCGGAAGACCCTCACCACCACGGAGGACTTCAACAACATCCAGCCCGGGATGATGATCACCCAGGCCGCCCAGGCAGCCAACATCACGGTCGCGGAAAAGGGCACGGTTGCCGCGGCTGTGACCCAGATCAACGGAGCTGTCACCAGCGCGCCGCCCCAGCCCGAACGAACCATCACGTTCGACCGGCCGTTCCACTACCAGATTGTGCACGTCGAAACCGGGCTGCCGCTCTTCATGGGAACGGTGGCCGACCCCCGTTCCTAGCCGGACGCTCTCTCAGATCGTGCAGCTTACAACACGACGCTCTCTCACTTTCTTGAGGAAAGTGAGAGAGCGTCGTGGTTTTTCGCGCGAAAAGTGAGAGAGCGTCCCGAAACGCGGGGACGGGTTAGCGCGGGCCGCCCTGCCAGAGGGCGTCGAACGGGGCGCCCGAGGCCACGCGGTTGCGGATCCCGGCGGTCACGAAAGCCTTCGCCGTGCGGGCAGCCTCAAGCGGGGTCGCACCCTTGGCAAGCTCGGCGGTCACTGCGGCGGCGAGGGAGCAGCCGGCACCGGACACGGCTACTTCGCCCACCTTGGGGGCGGAGAGGATTTCCAAGGTGTCGCCGTCGTAGTAGACGTCGACGGCGTCGGGCCCGGCCAGACGCACGCCGCCCTTGGCCAGCACCGCGGCTCCGCTCAGCTCATGGATGCGGATTGCGGCGGCTTTAAGGGATTCGACGTCCGTGATTTCCAGGCCGGAGAGGGACTCTGCTTCGAAATGGTTGGGCGTGACGAACGTGGCCAGCGGCAGGATCTGTGCCTTCAGTGCCTGGTCCGTGTCCAGTGCGGGGCCCGGTTCCTGGCCCTTGCAGATCAGCACAGGGTCCAGCACCACGTTGGAGAACGCGCCGGCAGCGAGCGCGGACGCCACGGTCGAAATCGTGGCCGGGCTGCCCAGCATGCCGATCTTCACGGTGTCCAGCACGGAAGGCGCGCCGGACGCGGCGCCGTACGCCGCCGTCGTCGCCTCCAGCTGGTCGGCGATGACCTGCTGGTCCACTGGTACAAAACGGTGGTTCCAGTTGTCGTTCGGGTTGAAGGAAACGATGCAGGTCAGGTTTGCGATGCCAAAGACACCCAGTTCCTGGAACGTCTTCAGGTCCGCCTGCGCACCAGCACCGCCCGTCGCCTCGGAACCGGCAATGGTCAGGGCGACGGCGGGATACGTGTCAACAGCAGCAGAAGTCATCCACCTATATTGCCACCGCGCCTAAATTGGCCGCATTGTGCGGATGACCAATCTGACGAAACCGGCCGGTTACGGGACTTACGGTGCGGCCGCCGGCGGGCCGCCGTCGTACTGCCGGGCGAGCTTCCACACGGCAAGGCGTCCCACCGCCGCCGACGTGCCCATCGCCGTCGCCGTGAACAAGTCCGGCGGGGAGTCGAACCCTCCAAACGGCGCACCCAGGGCAAGGCCCAGGACGCCGAAGGCAGCGACATGCAGCCACTGGCTGCCGACCGGCCGCATCAGCAGGCCCGTCGGCAGGGCCACGCCCCAGCCGACGACTACCGCGGGGATGGCGCCGACCATCAGGGCCATCACCGCGAACCAGACGCCGGACACGGCTCCGGAATTGAGCAGCTGCACACGGGCGCCGAGCACCAGGCAGAACGTCAGATGCGTCACGAGGATGCCGAGCCACACCGCGCCGGCGCCAAGCACCACGCGCTGCGGCCGGCTCATGCCTGCCGCCCGGTAACGTCCTGGAGCGCGTTGCCCAGCTCGGCATGCCGGAAGATGAAGCCGGCGTCCAGCAGCTTCTGCGGCTGGATCCAGCGGCTTTTGAGGACCAGTTCGGTCTCGGTGCGGATCATCGCGGCCCCCAGCTCCAACAGCCAGCCGGGTGTGGGCAGGCCGAACGGAACCCGGTAGGCCCGGCGTACCAGGCGCATCAGCTCCCGGTTGTCCACGACCTCGGGCGAAGCCACATTCACCGGCCCCGTGAGGTCCGTCCGCTGGTGCACAAACAGCGCGCTGCGGTAGAGGTCCTCCACGTGGACCCAGCTGAACTTCTGGCTGCCGCCGCCCATGTGCCCGCCAAGGCCAAGCCTCGCGAGGGCGGCGAAGGGCCGCATCACCCCGCCTCCCGGGCCGAGCACGATGGAGATCCGGAGCGGGACCTTGCGGGTGGACGGGGTTTCGGCGGCGGCCAGGGCGGACTCCCAAGCGCGGGCGACGTCCACCGAGAACCCGTCGCCCAGCTCACCGTCGTGCTCCGACTGGGGCGAGTCTTCGGCGTGGCGGTAGATGGTGCCGGTGCTGGCGTTGAGCCATGTCGCCGGGGGAGCGGAACAGCGGCGCGCTGCCCGGCCAAGTTCCGCCGTCGTGGACACCCGGGACTCCAGGATCTGCGCCTTGTTCCGTTGGCTGTAGCGGCAGTCCACTGACCGTCCGGCGAGATTCACCAGGAGCTCGGCGCCGTCCAGTGCCCGGGTGAGTCCGTCGTGGTCACCCCAGCGGACTGCGTCAGCGCCGCTGCGGCCGACGGCGAGCACCTGCCAGCCGTCCTGCTCGAAGCGCGTCCGGAAATAGCCGCCGATGAAGCCGGATGCGCCGGCCAGGACCACGGTCTTACGGTTGTTCATGGTTCCCCCGAATGATTGTTGATGACTCGTCTCCGCCGGTGTTGATGCCCGGCTAGTCCCGGACGCCGCGGCTCAGGCTGAGGACGTCGCCCAGGACCTTGTTGACGCCGGGGATCCTTGCCAGGGAAAGCCCGCGCGCAATGAGCGGCGCCATCCCGTCGACCAGCTTCCGGGTGCGGCGCCGGTCCTCCGACGTGTCGTAGACCCAGAAGAGAGCCACACCCATGTAGCCGAGCCACAGCAGTTCCGGAAGGTCCGCGCGGAATTTCCTGGGAACTGACGGGCTGGCGCCCTCCACGACGTTCCGGAAGATGGCCAGCGAGGCGTTGCGGGCAGCCGTGGACTCGCCGGAGAACGGGTTGACGGGCGACGTCGGCCGGATTGCGGTGGCGATGAATTCGGCGCCGAAGCGGTGGTAGGGCTCCATGACGTCCAGCCCGGTGTGCAGCGTTGCCTTGAGCCTGCCGCTGAGGTCCTTGACACCCTCGAGGGCTTCGGCGGCCTTGGCCGCGTGCTCCGCTTGGACCTGGACGTAGAGCTCCTGGACCAGTTCGTCCTTGGACGCGAAGTAGTAGTAGGCATTGCCCACCGACACTCCGGCCTCGGTGGCGATGGCGCGCATGGTGGTTTTTTCGAAGCCGATCTCGCGGAACATGCGCAGCGCCACATCCGCAACCAACTGCCGGGTCTGCTCGCTCTTGCGCGCCATGGTTACCGTCTCCCCATTTTTTGAACGTGTTCAAGAAGTGTGGCACGAAAACTGAACGTGTTCAAATACTCTCGCCGTCCGCAACAGTGGCACCTCCCTCAGCCGGTGATGCGACAATGGAACACGGTTCCGGCGGCAGGACGCTGCGGGACCCCTCCCAGTGCTAATACAGCCGGCTGCTGCAGCGATCTCCTCCGCGATCGTTCCCGGGCAGCCGCGCGAACCACTCCGAATGGATCACCCATGACTTCCGCCAAGACTTTCCCCGCCTCCGCGGCGCCGAAATTCGCCTCGATCGGTTCCCCTTATTTCGGCATCATGTT
Organism: Arthrobacter sp. PvP103; assembly: GCF_017833075.1. Taxonomy (NCBI): domain Bacteria; kingdom Bacillati; phylum Actinomycetota; class Actinomycetes; order Micrococcales; family Micrococcaceae; genus Arthrobacter; species Arthrobacter sp. PvP103. The sequence goes on from NZ_JAFIBQ010000001.1 coordinate 3,052,660, forward strand.
GGCCTTCATGGCGGTGGTGCTGATCCTGTCCAACATCGGGGCATCCAAGGGCGTGGCGATCGGTCCCATCATCACGGACGGCGGCTTCTTCCTGTTCCCGCTGGCCTACATCCTGGGCGACGTCATCAGCGAGGTCTACGGATTCGCCGTGGCTCGCAAGGCGATCATCACCACCTTTGCCCTGTCTGTGTTCGCATCCGCCTGCTACTGGGTCATCATTGCGCTGCCCGGCTTCGACGACGAGTTCGGTACGTCCAAGCAGGCCGCGCTCGAGGGTGCGCTGGGGCCGGTTCCGCAGATCGTCCTGGCTTCGCTGCTGGCGTTCCTGGCCGGCCAGACCATCAACTCGTGGATCCTGGTGAAGATGAAGGCCCGCACGGGCGAGAAATCCCTGTGGGCGCGGATCATGGGCTCGTCAGTGGCCGGTGAGTTTGTGGACACACTCATCTTCTGCAGCATTGCGGCGTCCGTCATCGGCATCACCGACGCCGGCAGCTTCGTGAACTATGTGCTGGTCGGCTTCCTCTACAAGACCCTGGTGGAGTTCCTCTTTGTGCCCGTGACTGCGTCCGCCATCGGCTGGATCAAGAAGCGCGAACCGAGCTACGGCGCGTAGGCCCCGGCTCTCCGCGGAGCCTTCGCACCCTCAGCACCGCCGGTTCGACGGTTCCCTGCCCGCTCGACGCCGGGAAGCGTCTATCCTGCACGGAACCGTCGTAACGGCGAGGCGCCTGCGCCTGCTCCGAGGTTCAGCGCCGCCAGGACCCGGTATTTGAACTCCACCTCGTTGAACAGGTCTTTCCATTCGATACGTAGGAACGTCCAGCCCTGTTCAATCAGTGCCTTTTCGCGCCGCCGCTCCGCAAACAGAACATCTCCGGTGGGCCGGTAGTCGAAGTACTTGGTCTTCCCGTCGAATTCGAGGGCGACCCTGCGCTCCGGCCACGCGAAGTCCAGCCGATGTTCCCCAAACGGACTCCGGACTTGGTACTGCAGCTCCGGCGGTGTGATTCTGAGCCGGTGCAGCAGTTCCCTTGTGAGGCTTTCCCCGGCCGACTCCGAGCGCGGGTCAGCAAGTTCGAGGGCCCGGCGGAGGGCGACTACTCCGTTGCGGCCGATGAGGTCGGAACACTGAGAGCGGAGCAGGCCAAGGTCCGCTCCCATGCGTGCGGCGTGATCAACCAGGATCACGGCCTGTTGCACGGTGAACATCAGCGAGCAGTCGACTACCGTGCGTTCCAGTGACGTACAGGGGAGCCCGTCCACGAAGCAGAGCTCACGGCCACCCAACGGACGGGTGTGGGCAATTACGTCTCTCCCATGTGTGACTGCGGAGGGGGAGCCTTCTCGGGTGAGGTGCACTCGGTCATCGACCTTCCACAACTGGAGGCCATGGAGGCTGGCTCCGGACACATGGCTATAAGCGAACCTTCCCGCTGACGTCGTGAGCGTTCCGAGCGAATGCGCAAAGATCAGCTGCCGACGTCGGGCGGTGGCGTTCAAGGAGCGCCACCAATCTCCGCGGGCATAGCAACCGCGGCGCAGCCGGACCAGTTTCTCCTCTTGCACCAGCCTGGCTATGGCACGGGAATTGGATCCGGAAGCAAGGAGCTGGTCCGTGCGCCACAGGTTCGCGCCTGGTGGGCTTTCGTGAATCATGAGACCAAGCTTCCACCGCGCTCACTGCACCGCCCAGGCATCATCGCGGGTATGTGGACAACAAGCCGTTTCGACGGTTCCCTGCCCGCTCGACGCCGGGAAGCGTCTATCCTGCACGGAACCGTCGTAACGGCGAGGCATCGGCAGGTCAGGAGAGCAGCCCGGCGTCAGCCCTTGAGCGTTGAGTCGAGGAGGGCCCGGAGTTCCCGGAAGTGCCGTTCCGTGGCCTCGGCGTGGAATGCAGAGGTGTCTGCCATCGAGTAGCCGTGGGATGCGCCGGGGTAGATCTCGTTCGTAGCTTCGAGGCCCGCGGCGTCGAGCGCCCTGCCCAGGCGCGCGACGGCGTCGGCATCCATGCTCTGATCATGGTCGGCGTGGCCGAACACGAATCGGGCCGAGGCGTTGCCGAGTTCCAGATGCGGGCTGTCAGGGGCGTCGGTGGCAAGCCCGCCGCCGTGGAAGCCCGCGCATGCTGCCACCACCCCAGGATGGGTGGTGGCCGTGCGCACCGCGAGCCGGGCACCCATGCAGTAGCCGAAGGTGCCGATCGGGCCTGGTGCGACGCCGTCGAGCGTTCGCAGCGCAGCAACCCACGCGTCAATGTCAGGCTGCGCCTTGTCCGTTGTGAGGCGTCCGACCCGCGGGAACGCTTCCTTGCCGGCAACGGCCCGGCCCTCCGGGGTGGTCATGTCCGTGTGCGGTTCGATTTCTGCGGCCGTTCCTTCGCGGTAGAAGGTGTTCGGCGCCAGGACCACGTAGCCCCAGTCGGCGATGCGCTGCGCCATCTCCTGGATGCGGGGACGCAGACCGAATGCGTCCATGTACAGGATGACACCCGGCCAAGGGCCCGGGCCCTGGGAGGGGCGGGCGACAAGGGCCTCGGCAGTTCCGTCTGCGGCCGGGATCTCGATGAGCATCCGGTCAGAATATCGGAGGACGACGGCGGGAGGCGCCTTTCGGGCGCCCCGCCCCCGCGTCCGGCCCCCCGCGTCCGGCCCCCCCGCGTCCGGCATCCCTCGTCCGGACTACGAGTAGTAGCGGCCCAGGGTCTCGGCCTTGAAGTCGAAGAAGTTGCCGGCCTCGATGGCGAGCCGGGCGTCGTCCACCATCTTCACCACGAAGCGCTCATTGTGGATCGAGATCAGCGTGGCGGAGACCATTTCCTTGGCCTTGAACAGGTGGTGGATGTAAGCGCGGGAATAGTTCAGGCAGGCGTAGCAGTCGCAGCCTTCCTGCAGCGGGCCGAAGTCGCGCTTGTACTTGGCGCCGGAGAGGTTGAACCGTCCCTCCGGGTGGTAGAACGCCGAATTGCGGGCCACCCGGGTGGGGGAGACGCAGTCGAAGGTGTCCGCGCCGTTCTCGATCGCGGTGAAGATGTCATCGGGCTCGGAGATGCCCAGCAGGTGCCGCGGTTTGTTCTCCGGAAGTTCCTCGTTGCACCAACGCACGATCGTGCCCAGGTTCTCTTTCTCCAGCGCCCCGCCGATGCCGAAGCCGTCGAAGTTCATGGCGCCGAGGTCCCGGCAGGCCTTGCGGCGCAGGTCCTCGTACTGGGCGCCCTGGATCACGCCGAACAGCGCCTGGTACGGTTTCCCCAACCGGGACTCGGTCAGCCGGAAGTGCTCGGTGATGCAGCGTTCCGCCCAGCGGCGGGTGCGTTCCAGCGACTCCTCCTGGTACCCGCGGGAATTCTGCAGCGTGGTCAGTTCATCGAAGGCGAACATGATGTCGGCGCCGATCTGGTGCTGGACGTTCATGGAGATTTCGGGGCTGAAGCGGTGCCTGTCGCCGTTAAGGTGGCTCTTGAACCACACGCCTTCCTCATCCACGTGCGCCAGGCGTTCCTTGCCGGGTGCCACTGCGTCGTCCGGCCCGGAGGTGTCCACCGATTTCATGTCGATGACTTTTTTGAACCCGGAGCCCAGGCTCATCACCTGGAAGCCGCCGGAGTCCGTGAATGTGGGCCCGCGCCAGTTCATGAAGGCTCCCAGACCGCCGGCTTCGTCCAGGATGTCCGCCCCCGGCTGGAGGTACAGGTGGTAGGCGTTGGCCAGCACCGCCTGGGCGCCGAGTTCGGCGACGGACTCGGGCAACACTGATTTCACCGTGGCCTTGGTGCCCACGGCGATGAACGCCGGCGTCTGGATCTCGCCGTGCGGGGTGCTGATGGTGCCGGTGCGGCCCAGGAACTCTCCGCCGTTGGCGGCCACCTGCTCCGGAGTGGGTGAGCACGTCTCGCTTAGCCGTTTGCCCACGGTGAAGGAAAACTCGGACTGCAGGGCTGCGGCACCCGGCTCGAGAGGCGGGAGTGAGGGTTCAGTATTGGCTGGCACGGTTCAAGTGTGCCAGCTTGGCACCGGGAAACTTAGCTGGCGGTCAGTGCACGGGGTCCGATGTGGGATAGTTCTCAGCCCGCCAGCTGTCCCAGCTGTTGCGGATTTCCTCGAGCCGGTGGGCGCCGAGGTCGTAGGTGGAGACGATCACCATGGACCCGCCGTCGGGCCTTATTTCGGCAATGGGCGGCTGGTCGGCCACGATCAGCAGGCCGTCGCCGTGCTCGGCGTAACTGTGCACGGTGAGTCCCACCTGGTGGTTGGTCCGGTACCAGACCTTGCCGGAGATTTCCTCGCCGGTCGCAAGGGTCAGCGAGTACGGCTCACCCGGCTTGGGAACGTCCCCCAGGCCCAGCTTGTCGATGGCCGAACCGTCTCCGCCCGGAACGGAGAAGAAAGCTGTGCGGCGTTTGCCGTGCGGGTGGTGCTCCAGTGCGAAGCGGAGCTGCTGGAGGAACGTCAGCCAGCTTTGGGTGATGTCCTCGTCCCACGCGGCCCACTCGGAATTGTGGTCAAGGGCTGCCCGGGTCACGCTGACTTCGGTGCCGGCGGGGACGGGTTTCAGGGTGAACTCGTCCCCGCCGTCCACGGTCAGGCTGGTGTGGTCCGGGCCTTCGACCACGGTGTCCTTGAAGTAGATCTCGTTGATTTCGGCGGCAAGGTCGTCGGCCTCCCAGCCGTGCCACTGGGCTACCTTGGCGGGTTCACGCAGCATTGTCCAAACCTGCTGCGCATCGGAGTTGATCACAACGCTCAGATTGTTCGTCATGGGGCGAATCTACAACTCCGGGCGCCGCCCGGGTAGGGCCTAACGGGAACGGGCTCCAGGACCGGCGCTGATGGGCCTCAGGCCCGCACGGACTCCAGCTCGTTGCCGATCCGGCGTTCCAGTTCCTTTAGCCCGATGGTTTCCGATCCCCCGTGCGCCCGCAGGAACATCAGGGCCTCAAGCCGCAGCAGCCGCCATTCGCGTTCGGCGTCCGGGTTCGAGTTGTCGATGGCCCGGAAAATTTCCTTGTCGTACAGATTGGGTTCGTTCAGCGAGCGTTGGCGGACCTTGGCATTCATCCGGGCCTTGAACGGGTCCGTTTCCATCGCGTCGGGGGCGCGGAGGAGCTTCTCATACACCTCGGCGCGTTCCTCCTGCCCGGTCTGCCGGCAGATGTAGCTGGAGAGGGCCAGTGCCGCCTCGACGGACGTCCAGCGGCCAGGGTTGCCGTCAAAGGGCAGCACGTTGAGCAGGTCTGCGACGGCGAGGGCGCCCTCGGCATCCTTGAGCGCGACGAAAAGTTCGTGGGCGAGGTCGTTGAGGTCCTTGAGGCAGCTTCCGGACTTGGTGTTGATGCCCTTGGCCAGGCGGTCGCTGAGCAGCATCACGCCCACTGCGTCCGGGTGGGCCGAGGCAACCGACTCCACCACCGACTCGGGTGTTCCCGCGGGCTCCGGGATCAGTGCCAGTTCTTCCGCACTCGGACCGGCCGCCGCCGCAGCGGCTGCGGCCGGAGTGGTGGCGGGAAGGGGAGGTACGACGACGGCGGGAGCCGCCGGGGCGGCGGCCTCCCCGGCGGACTCTGCCCGGGCGGCGGGGGGCTCAACCAGCTGAAGCGGGGTGGCGGCGTCGGACTCTTCGGAAACTGCCGTCTCTTCGCCGCCGGCGTTGGCTGCGGTGCCGCCGGGGGAGGCGGCCTCCATGCCCGCACCGGAGCCGGCCACCAGCACTGTGGAGCCGGCCGCAATGCGAAGGATCCCGCCGCCGGTGAGCGTTGCGAGGACTACGGCCGGGGTGCCGAAATCGTCGTCCTCAACGAGTACGCTCTGGATTTCGGCGGACCGTTCGCCGTCGGGGAGGAGCAGCAGGTGGCCGGCCTGCAGAGAGCCAGCCTGGAGCTCGTTGTAGTGCTGGGCGGCTGGGCGGTGGGTCATCGGGAGTCCTTAAGTTCTCTTGCGGTCCGCCCTACAGTCTACAAAGGAGCCTGCCCAAATCCGGGGACGCCCGGGTTCCTTCGAGCGTCCCCGGATTAGCCGCGGAGCTTAGCTGCCGACGCCCGCGAACGCGAGTGCCTGCCGGACCAGTACCCCGCGGCCGCCGCTGAATTCCAGCTGCACGTCCGGGCTCAGGACCTCTTCGGGGGTCATCCAGGTGAGTTCGAGTGCGTCCTGCCGGGGCTCGCATTCACCGGTGACCGGAATGATGTAAGCGAGCGAAACGGCATGCTGGCGGTCGTCGGTGAATCCCGTGTGGGACGGTGCCGGGAAGTACTCGGCCACCGTGAACGGGACCGGGCTGATGGGCAGCTGCGGGAATGCCAGGGGGCCGAGGTCCTTCTCCATGTGACGGAGCAGGGCGGCGCGGATGGTTTCGCGGTAGAGGACGCGGCCGGACACGAGGGAGCGGATCATGGTTCCGTCCTCGTCGGCCTGCAGCAGCGTGCCGACTTCGTTCACGAACCCCAGGGGATCGAGGCGGACGGGTACGGCTTCCACGTAAACCATGGGAAGCCGGCCCCTGGCTTCGAAGAGGTCCTCATCGGACAGCCAGCCGGGGTTCGGGTCAGGAGTGCGCACGTTCATGCTTAAGTTCTACCCCATCCCTGTCAGAACCCCGCGCCGGACCGCCCTTCAGTGACGGGAAGAAACCCAGAGCGCCGGGGCGTCCCCGGCTGTGGCGTCCGGATTGGCCACATGCAGGGTCCGCCCGAATGCTTCCTCCGTCATGGTGGTCCTGATGCCCGCGGCCGCCAGCCGGTCCCGGAGGACCGACAGCTCGCCCGTGTACTCGAAGCCCAGCCCGGACCGCGGAGCGCCGCTGCCGGGGCGGACCATCAGCACACCGCCATTCTTTGCGGTGAAATCCGCGGTTTCGTCGTTGTCCGGCACCGGCCGGAGCCGCGCGCCCATGTTCCGGAGCGTCTGTGCTGCGGCTGCGGCGTCCGGAGTGAACCAGATTTCGACGACGGCGAGCCCCGGATCGGCGTCCGCGCACTGGGCGCCGTGGGCTGCTTTGTCCGCGAAGAAGCTGAAGCCGTCCTCGCCGGTGATCCGGCAGGAGGCGCCGTGGTCGGCGTCGACCAGCTCGGCCGGCGTCGTGCCCTCCTCCATCCCGGCCGCGTTGGTGCGGCGGGCAAATTCGGCGAGGTCGCCCACTTCGACGCCGAACGACGTCGTGCCGTCCTCGGCGGAACCGGCCTCGGCAGCGTGCAGCGCCAGGCGGCCCGAACCGGAGTCGTACTCTTTCCAGGGGCCGTCGTCGACGGTCTTCACCATTCCCAGCGCCGTGAGGAGCTGTTCCCATTGGTCCGGGCGGGAGGTGAAATGGACGGGGCGGACACGCAGCATTGGATCTCCCGGAGTAGGAATGACGGTGACACTGCCATGATGCCACGCCTTGTTTGCGGAGTCCCGGGTAGCAGAATGGTGCCATGGCCATCGAACTTGAGGAACTGCTGGTGAAGGATGCCGCCGCATGGCGCGCCTGGCTGGAACAGCACCACGCCACCAGCCCGGGCGTCTGGCTGGTGCTGCACAAGAAGGGCGGCAACACCACTGAGCTGGACTATGAAGCGGCGTTGCAGGAGGCGCTGTGCTTCGGGTGGATCGACGGCCAGGGGAAGAGGCGCGACGACCACAGCTCCTTCCAGCGGATGACGCGCCGCGGACCGAAGAGCGTGTGGTCGGCGCGGAACGTGGACCGCATCGAAAAGCTTGAAGCGGCGGGCCGGATGACCGCAGCCGGCCGGGCCGCCGTCGAAGCCGCCAAAGCGGACGGGCGCTGGGAGGCGGCGTATTCCGGAGCGGCCTCCGCCGAAGTGCCTGCGGACCTGGCCGCCGCCATCGCCGCCGAACCGCGGGCACAGGCCATGTTCGACGTGCTGACGTCGGTGAACCGCTTCGCCCTGATCTACCGCACCAACTCCGTTAAACAGGCAGCCACCCGGGAACGGAAGATTGCCGGATTCGTGGATATGCTCGCCCGCGGCGAGACGCCCTATCCGCAGAAGAAACGCCCGGCCGGCTAACGCCCCGCCGGGCAGCGGGCGTCCGGCCGCCTGGTGCGGGCATCAGAAACCCCGCGTCAGGCGCTGGCGTCCTCGTCCACGGGGAAGGCCACGGCCTCTCCCACCACGCGCAGGCAGAGCTCCATGCCAGGCCGCGCGATGGAGGCGTTCCAGTGCCGGATGGTGATCACTTCGCCGCCGCCCGGGAAACGGTGGTCCGGGACGGCGCCGGCAGCCAGTTCCGGCGGCACGGCCAGTTTCAGGCGCACAGTGGTTTCGGGCCCGAAGTAGTCCGTATCAACCACCACGCCGCGGATGGGGCCGTCTTCGGCGATGCGGATCTGCTCGGGCCGCAGCATGAGCTGCACGCGGCCCTGGGCCGGCGGCCTGCGCACGGGAATGCCGCCCAGCGAACACGTCGCCAGCGAGCCCTCCATCCAGGCGTCCAGGATGACGGCGTCGCCCAGGAACTCCGCCGTGGCCCTGTCCGCCGGGCGGGTGTAGACCACAAAGGGGTTGCCGATCTGGGCCAGCCTGCCGCCGCGCATCACGGCCACCTGGTCGGCGAAGGAGAGCGCCTCGGCCTGGTCGTGCGTGACCAGGATGGTGGTCACGCCGGCCTCGTTGAGGACCTTGGCCACAGCGCGGCGGGTGGCGACGCGGAGACCTGCGTCCAGCGCTGAGAAGGGCTCATCCAGCAGCATCAGCTCCGGCTCCCGGGCCAGGGCACGGGCGAGGGCTACGCGCTGTTGCTGCCCGCCGGAGAGCTGATGCGGCCGGCGTTTGGCCATGGACGGATCCAGGGACACCATTTCCAGAAGTTCAGCGACGCGGGCCGCCACCTCGCGCCGGCCGCCGGAGAGGCGGCTGGCGCTGAGGCCGAAGGAGACGTTCTGGCCCACGGTGAGGTGCGGGAACAAGGCGCCGTCCTGGGCCACATAGCCGACATGGCGTTTGTGCGCCGGCACCCAGAAACCTTCGCCGGCCACCTTGGCGCCGTTGAGCGAAATGCTGCCGGTGTCGGGATGCTCGAAGCCCGCAATGAGGCGAAGCAGGGTGGTCTTGCCGGAGCCGGATGGGCCCACGATCGCGGTGGTCCCGCCCTTGGCCACGGACAGGTTGACGCCCTTGAGGACCGCCTGCGAACCGAAGTTCTTGGTGACGGACTCGATCTCCAGGTGGCTGTTGGTGCTGGTCGCCACCGACGGGGCGATCCGCGGCTCCGGAAGCCTGGAGGGGGCATCAGGCGAAGTGTAGGAATCTGTCACTGTCCGGCCACTTTCTTGGACTGCTGGAAGAGGAGGTAGGTCATGGGGGCGGAGATGAGGATCATCAGCAGCGCATACGGTGCCGCGCCGGCGTAGTCGATCTCGCTGCTCTTGCTCCAGAATTCTGTGGCAAGGGTCCGTGTGCCGTTGGGGGAGAGCAGCAGGGTGGCCGTGAGTTCGTTGACGATGGCAAGGAATACGAGTGCGGCCCCACCTGCCGCAGCGGGCGCGGTGAGCCGCAGCGTGACGCGGATAAAAGACACCAGCGGCGGCTTGCCCAGCGCCTGCGCGGCTTCGTCGAGTTCCTTGGGTGCCTGGGCCAGCCCCGCCCGGATGTTAACCAGCGCGCGGGGCAGGAACAGCAGTACATAGGCCGCGATAAGCAGCACGGTGGTCTGGTAGAAGCCGGGGGCAACCCTGATGCTGACGGTCACGAAGGCCAGGCCCACCACGATGCCCGGCATGGAGCTGGTGACGTAGTTGGACAGCTCCAGCGCCTTGCTGAACCAGCTGGGGTGCCGCACGGCGAGGTAGGCCATGGGGAACGCCACCACGGTGGTGGCCAGCGCACCGGCCAGGCCGTAGCCCATGGTCTGCATCAGGGCCGGAAGGAATTCGTCGGCCACCCAGATGTCCGCTCCGCCCGCGACGATCCACCGCAGGACGAATGTCAGCGGAAGGCCGAAGGCCAGGGCCGTGAGGCTGGCCAGGAAGAACTGTGCCGGAGCCTGGTAGGCGTGGAGCGGCAGGCGGAGGGCCCTGGCCTGCGCGCCGGAGCCCACCCGGGCGTAGCGTGCGGTACCGCGGCTCCGCACCTCCACCAGGAGCAGGATGAGGCAGAAGAACACCAGTACGCTGGCCAGCATGTTCCCGGCGGTGCCGTTGAACGTGGACTGGTACTGCACCATGATCGCAGTGGTGAACGTGTCGAAGCGGATCATCGCGAACGCGCCGTATTCGGCAAGCAGGTGCAGCGAGACCAGGAGCGCCCCGCCGGTCATGGCGATGCGGAGCTGCGGGAGGACCACCCGGAAAAACGTGCGCCAGGCGCTCAGGCCCAGCGACGCCGCGGACTGCTCGATCGCGGGGTCAAGCCGGCTGAGCGTGGCTGCGGCGGGGATGTAGACCAGCGGGAAGTAGGACAGCGTGGCGATCAGGACACCGGACCAGAGCCCGCCCAGGGAGGGCACGGCGGAAACCCAGGCGTAGCTGTTGACGAAGGCCGGGATGGCCAGCGGCGCGGCCAGCAGGACGGCCCACCATTTGTGACCCCGCAGTGTGGTCCGTTCCACCAGCCAAGCCCCGCCCACGCCCAGGACCACGCAGAGCGGTACGGTGACGGCCATCAGCAGGACCGTGTTGAGGAGAAGCTCCCCTACGCGCTCGCGGAAGATCAGTCCGACGGCGGTGTCCCACCCCGTGGCGGCCGTCATCACGATGACATACCCCAGCGGGACCAAGGAGAACAGGGCAATGAGGACGGCAATGACGGATACCGCGGAAACGCCGAAAGGCGGGCGGGGGCGCTTGCCCCTACCCGCCGTCGTCGTGCTTCCGGAAGTGTCCGGAGCCGCTAGGTCAGTTGGCACTGATTTACCATTTGGCACTGATTTACAGGAGTCCTGCCTTGGTCATCAGCTCGGTGACCTTTTCGGAGTTGAGCTTGGCCGGGTCCACGGTGGGTGCCTGGAGTTCCGTCAGCGGAACCAGCTTGTCGTTGGCCGGGACGTCGGAGGCGATGGCGTATTCGAAGGAGGTGCCCTTCTGCAGGACTTCCTGGCCCTTCTTGCCGGTGACGAACTTCAGGAAGGCCTGGGCTGCGGCCGCGTTCTTGGAGGAGTTGAGCACGCCGCCGCCGGAGACGGAGACGAATGCGCCCGGGTCCTGGTTCTTGAAGTAGTACGGCGTGACGTTCTTGGAGTTCTCGCCGGTCTTGGCCTGGTCGCCGTAGTAGTAGTAGTGGTAGATCAGCGCGGCGTCGACTTCGCCGGCATTGACGGCCTTCATGGCCGTGCTGTTGCCCTTGTAGGCCTTGAAGTTTTCCTTCATGCCCTTGAGCCATTCCTCGGCTGCGGCTTCGCCCTTGAGCTCCAGCAGGGCCGAAACGATCGCCTGGAAGTCAGCACCGGACGGCGAAGCGGCCCACTTGCCCTTCCACTCCGGCTTGGCCAGGTCCAGCATGGACTTGGGCAGCTGGTCTTCGCTCAGCTTGGCCTTGTCGTAAACCAGGACCGTGGAGCGCGCTGCAATGCCGGTCCACTTGCCGGTGGAGGGACGGTACTCGGCAGGCACCTGGTCGATGGTGGCTTTGTCCACGTCCGCGAACAGTCCGGCGTTCTCAACCTGCGCCATTGCGGGGGAGTTTTCAGTCAGGAAAACGTCGGCCGGGGAGGCTGCGCCTTCCTGGATGATCTGGTTGGACATCTCGGTGTCCGAGCCCTGGCGAAGGGTGACCTTGACGCCGGTTTCCGCGGTGAAAGCGTCAACCCATTCCTTGGTCAGGCTTTCGTGCTGGGCGTTGTAGACGGTGATTTCGCCGGACACTTTGCCGTCGGCCGCGGCGGTGCTTGCAGCGGGGGTGGAGCTTCCGGAGCCGCAGGCGGCGAGGCCGAGGGCTGCGGTGGCGGCGAGTGCGATTCCTGCCAGCGCGTTGGTGCGGATCTTCATTGGGGCTTCTTTCTGGAAAAAAGTCTCGGTGGACCGGAGTCCGCGTGAGGGGGAAGTTAGGGCATGCTCACTGCAAAAAACTGTAGGTTAGCCAAACCTAAGGAACCAAGCTGAAGCGGCCTTAAGTGATCAGGATCACATCAATTACGGAACTTTTACGTGACTTAATTAGGGGCGCCCGGCGGTGGGGGCGCCCGGGAGTCAGTTCGGTGCGCCGGGCCGCGTGCCATGGCCGGCGGCTTGGACCGCCGCGGCAGCCTCCAGCACCATCCAGGCCTGCAGCTGGGTGGAAAGTTCGACGGCGGCGCCCGCCGGATACGACCGGCCTGCCGGCGTCTCGGGGAACAGGGGGAACACCAGGTGCGCGCCGTGGCGCGCCAGCGGTTCCTTCGGATCCACGGCGCGGCGGCCTTCCCAGAGCGCCTGCGCGGTCTCCGCAACCAGTGTGGACGCGATGGCGCGCGTCCGGTCGGGCAGCCGTCCGTCCACTGCCGCCAGCGCCAGGTACCGCGCCAGGATCCCGGTGAACAGGCCGCCGTCGCCCGTTCCGTCGCAGCGGAGCACGGCGGCTGTCCTGCCGGACGCGAGAGTGGCGGGGCGGGTCAGGTTGCGGGACACGGCGTCCACCAGGGCCGCAGCCCGGTCAAGGTTCCCCTGGCCGCCGAGCTCCAGCAGCGCTCCCAGGACCGGGCCCTGGTTGTAGGTGTAAATGGCGGCTTCCAGCACCACTTCGCCGCCGGCGCCGATCCGCAGCCCGTCCTGGTACATGCCCTGGGCCGGGTCGAACAGCTTGGCGTGGAGCCAGTCCACCAGGGCCTGGGCCTTGGCCGCATTCCCGGTGCGGGCATAGTAGAGCGCCACCGGAGCCGTGGCGGGCGTGTTCTTGAAGTCCCTTTTCTTACTCCAGAAGGTGCCGCCGCCCAGGTCATCCGTGGAGGCGGAGTCGAACTGCAGCGTGAGGCTTTGCCGGATCCGGGCGTGCCGCCGGCTGCCCGGCTTTCGCGTCTCTTCGGCGAGTTTCTCCAGCCGGAGGGTGGACAGTGCGAGCCAGGCCATGTCGTCGTAGTAGTTGTTGACGAAGGTGAGGAAGTTGCGCAGCCGGATGCCGGTGACCAGCTGCGAGGCGAGCCTTCCGGCACTGGGCCGGTTCCCGCCGTCGAACCTCGCACCCCGCGCCAGTTCACGGCGGCCGGCGTCCACGAGGCAGTCCACATAGTGCGCCTGCCACCAGTAGTGCCATGGCCGCCTCAGGTTCTTCAGCCGGCTGGACGGACGTTCGATCGCCGCGATATGCGTCCCGGGCAGGAAGAAGAGCCGCTGCCCGAACATCCTGGTCACGGACCGGGCGGCCTCGTCGGCCCTGGCAGACCAGTCCGCGGGTGCGGCGGCGTCTGGAGAGGTCATGGTCCCAGCCTAGCGGGGGAGTCCGGCCGCGTCCCTCGAGGGCAGCCGCCCAACGTGCGGTTTGCGCCTGTTCCAGTTAACATTCATTAACTAGCGTTACGCCGGGTTCGGTTCCACATCAAGGAGGATGCATGGACATCAAAGGTACTGTCGCGCTCATTACAGGCGGGGCATCCGGGCTGGGCGCTGCAACGGCGAGGCGCTTGTTCGACGCCGGGGCATCGGTGGTGCTGGTGGACCTGCCGTCGTCGCGTGGCGAAGCGTTTGCGGCGGAGCTTAGCGCCGCCAGCGGGGCCGGAACGGCCGTCTTTGTCCCTGCCGACGTAACCAGCGAGGAGCAGGTGCAGGCCGCCGTCGCCGCCGCCGTCGCGCTGGGGCCGCTGCGCATTGTGGTGAACTGCGCGGGCATCGCCACACCGGGGAAGGTCCTGGGCCGCGACGGTGTGCTGCCGCTGGATACTTTCAGCCGCGTCATCCAGATCAACCTGGTGGGAACCTTCAACGTGATCCGCCTGGCGGCCGCTGCCATGGCCGCCACCGAGCCCGTCTCGACCGAACTTGGCGGACCGGAGCGCGGCGTCATCATCAACACCGCCTCCGTGGCCGCATTCGACGGCCAGATCGGCCAGCCCGCCTACGCTGCATCCAAGGGTGCCGTGGCGGCCATGACCCTGCCGATCGCCCGGGAACTGGCCCGGTCCCTGATCCGCGTGGTCACCATCGCGCCGGGCATCTTCGAGACACCCATGATGGCCGGACTGCCGCAGGAAGCCCAGGATTCGCTGGGAAAGCAAGTACCGCACCCGTCCCGCCTGGGCAGGCCTGCCGAATACGCCAGCCTGGCCGCGCACATCGTGGATAACGCCATGCTCAACGGCGAGACCATCCGCCTCGACGGCGCCATCCGGATGGGACCGAAATGACCCCGGCGGCGGTCCCGGTGCAGCCGGCGGCTCCGGCTGCGAATGACGTGGATTCGCTGCCAACGGCCGACTTCTTCGGGTTCGAGTCACTGCTCAGCGACCGGGAGCGGCGGAAGCTGGAGGAGCTGCGCAAATTCCTGGCGGCCGAGATCGCACCGTTCGCCACGGAGTGGTGGAACAACGCCGAATTCCCCGCCCATATCCTGCCGAAACTGGCCGCCCTCGAGCTGAGCGCCCCCGCCCAGCGCGGCTACAGCCACCTGTTCGCGGGCCTGGTGATTGCCGAAATCACCAGGGTGGATACGTCCATTGCCACGTTCTTCCTGGTGCACCATGACCTCTTCGTGGAATCCCTGTACGGGTTCGGCTCCGATGAGCAGAAAGCCCGCCTGCTCGACGACGCCGCCAGCCTCCGCACCACCGGAGCCTTTGCGCTGACCGAGCCGGAGCACGGCTCCGATGTGGCCGGCGGAATGGAAACGCGGGCGCGGCGTGTTCCCGGGGGAGCGGACGACGGCGGCGACTGCTGGATCCTCAACGGCGCCAAACGCTGGATCGGCAACGGGACGTTCTGCGATTACATGCTCGTGTGGGCCCGGGACGAAGCCGACGGCGCCATCCGGGGATTCATCGTGGACGCGGCCCTCCCCGGCGTCAGCCGGAGCCGGATCGAAAACAAGATCGCCCTGCGCACGGTGCAAAACGCGGACATTGTCTTCCGGGACGTCCGGGTTGCGGAGACGGACCGCTTCGCCGGCATCAGCAGCTTCGAGGACACCAACGAACTGCTCCGCGGGTCCCGGATCATGGTGGCATGGCAGGCGGTGGGCCAGCAGCTGGCGGCCTTCGACGTTGCCCGGCAGCACGCCGTCGAACGCCAGCAGTTCGGCCGTCCGCTGGCCAAATTCCAGCTCATCCAGCAGCAGCTGGTGACCATGCTGGGCAACGCCGTGGCCAGCATGGGCATGATGGTCCGGATCGCCCAGCTGCAGCAGGATGGGGCCGCGGATATGGCCCAGGTGGCGCTGGCGAAGTCTTACACGAGCGCCCGGATGCGCGAAACCGTGGCCATGGGGCGGTCCATCCTGGGCGGGAACGGGATTGTGTCGGATTTCCGGATGGCCAAGATCTTCGCCGACGCGGAGGCCATTTACACCTATGAGGGCTCGTTCGAGATCAACACGCTGATCGTGGGCCGCGCCGTCACCGGCGTGTCCGCGATCGTCTGAGCCAGTTCGCGCTCAGCCGGCGATCATCGGGTCCTTCTCGCCGGCTTCGATCCGGTAGTCCAGGCTGTTGTTTTTCACCGGCATGGGGCAGGTCCCGTACGGGGTGAACGCGCTTGGATAGTTGATGGCGCGGTTGAAGTCCAGAACCACTGAACCGTCCGGCCGGGGCCGGGCAGTGGACACCTTGCGCCACTCGTCCGTCGAGTCCCCGTTGGTTTCGTCGTGGAACGTGACGGTCAGGGCGCCGAGCTTCTCCTCTTCGGCCTGCAGATGGAACTCATGGTCCTTGCCGGGAAGCCGGAACACCAGCTCGCCGACGGTGCGGTGCACGCCGTCCACCAGCGGGTTCGCGGTGCCGATCGGAACATCCACGGGCTCCGGATAGGGGCGGAACTCGGCGTCGACCACCAGGTCGGGGCGGTACTCAAAGGAGGGCACGCCGTCGAACTCCGTAAACACCGGTGAGCGGGAGTCGCGGGTTCGGATGGCGTACTTGTCCGCGCGCATGGCCAGCTCCACCACCACCTGCCTGCCGTCGTCGCCGCCGTACTGCACCCACATCAGCGACTCCTCGTCCGCCAGCGCGGCGGAAATGGTGCCGTCCACGGCTTCGCCCGTTGCCACCAGCGTCAGTCCGTCGGCCGCCGCCGCGGTGAGGAACGCCGTCGTTCCGTCGGTGGACCAGAGTCCAGGGACGAGGTCGACGGCGGCGGGCCGGCTTTCCAGCCACTGGAACGACGTGAGTGTCAGCCAGCCGTACTCGCTGGCCAGTGCCTTGTTGCGGTTGGTGCGGAACCGGTTCCAGCGTTCCAGTTGTGCGTCAGTAGCAGTGTTCATGGTTCCTCGTTCATTGGTCCGGGTCACTCCGGGTTGCCCAGGCTGGCGGTTATCAGCTGGGAGGCGGCCTCCCGGGCGGTGATGGCGGCTTCGGGGTCCCCGTCCAGCACGCCGCTGGCCAGGCCGCCGTCCAGAATCAGCGAGAGGCTTCGTGCCAACCGGTCCGGCCGTGCGGCGCCGGCCTCGGCGGCCAGCCCCTGCATCCACGCCAGCACGGCCTTCTTATGGGCAACGGTGCGGTCATGAACCCGCGTCCCGGACGCTGACTCGGCAGCGGCGTTAATGAAGGCGCAGCCCCGGTAGCCGTCGCGGCGGCAGGCGGAAGCGAGGGCATCGAACAGCCCTGCAAGCTGCGCCGCAGGGTCCGGGCCCGCGGCCTCCGCTGCAGCGTGGAGCTGTCCCGTCCAGATGGCATCCACCTTGTCCAAGTAGGCGAGGATTAGTTCGTCCTTGGCGGGAAAATACTTGTAGAACGTGGCCTTGGAGATTCCGGATTCGGCGATGATGGTGTCGATGCCGGCAGCGCGCAGGCCGTGGGCGTAGAAGAGCCTGAAAGCGGTGGCCAGGATCTTCTCTTTGGCGGGTCCGGCCGGCGTTCGGACAGCCTGCTGTGCGGGTGCTGGCGTCGTCATGACTCTATGGTACACAGACCAGTCTGTCTGCGCCCCGCGCAAGTCGTCGGCTGGCCCGCAGGGATCCTTGCCGTAGACAGATCTGTCTGATAGCGTCTTCTTCACTGGTAGACGGACCTGTCTACCCGGGCGCCTCATGCACTGAGACGCAGCCGTAGAGACGCTTTTCGACCAGAATGAGGACGCCATGAAAATCGCTGTACTGGGAACCGGCACGGTCGGCAGGACCATGGCCGGGGCGCTGGCAGATCTTGGCCATGAAGTAACCATCGGTACCCGCGATCCGAAGGCCACGCTGGCACGCGCTGAGCCGGACGCCATGGGCGCACCGCCCTTCAGCCAGTGGCTGCCGGAGCATCCCCACGTCCACCTGGCTGCGTTCGCCGATGTCGCAGCAGGCGCCGAGTTGGTGGTCAACGCCACCGAAGGGGCCAGTTCCATCGCGGCCCTCACCGCTGCCGGCGCGGAGAACCTTGCCGGGAAGATCTTGGTGGACATCGCCAATCCGCTCGACTTCTCGCACGGTATGCCCCCGACCCTTAACCCGGTCAACACGGACAGCCTCGGGGAGCAGATCCAGCGGACTTTCCCCGAAGCCAAGGTGGTCAAGACCCTCAACACCATGAACGCGAGCCTGATGGTCGACCCCGGACGTGCCGCGGGAGGCGACCACTCCGTGTTCGTCTCGGGCAACGACGCCGCGGCTAAAGCCGAGGTGGCCACCCTCCTCAAGAGTCTTGGGCACCAGGACGTGATCGACCTGGGGGACATCACCACGGCGCGCGGCGCCGAGATGCTCCTGCCGGTCTGGATCCGGCTCTGGGGTGCGCTGGGAACCGCGAACTTCAACTTCAAGATCGCACGCTAGGCCGGCGTGCCTCCCGATAAGGCCGGCGGCGGCCCCTACTAAAACAGGGGGCCGCCGCGGACGTCAAGGGCACGAACACTATCTGAGACAAATTCCCACCCCGCGAGAGTGCCGGGTAACATCCCATAGGAACACGTAACCCGGCTCACAGTATCCAGCGCAGTGTACGAGCCAAGTCCGAACCCTCGAAAGATAGTTTCCATGGCTGACACTGCAGTAAATCCAGGCGCTCATCTCGCGGCAGGCACTGATCCTGCCGGTTCCGATTCCAGCGCTGATCTCGCGTCCGAACTCCGGGCGGATGTCCGGCGCGTCTCCACGCTGCTGGGCGAATCGCTGGTCCGCCAGCACGGCCCGGAGCTCCTCGACCTCGTCGAGCAGGTCCGCCTGCTGACCAAGGAGTCCAAAGAGGCGGCCCGCGGAGGCGCGGACGCCACCGGCCCTTGGAGCTCGCACGACGTCGTCGCCCAGGTCCGCGAACTGCTCGGCTCCCTGCCCATTGACCAGGCCACCGACCTGGTCCGTGCTTTTGCGTTCTACTTCCACCTGGCCAACGCCGCCGAACAGGTCCACCGGGTCCGGGGCCTGCGGACCCGGCAGGAGAAGGACGGCTGGCTGGCCAAGGCCGTGGAGGAGATCTCCGGCCAGGCCGGACCGGCAGTCCTCCAGGAAGTGGTCAACGAGCTGGATGTCCGCCCCATCTTCACAGCCCACCCCACAGAAGCCTCCCGCCGCTCCGTCCTGGACAAGATCCGCCGGCTTTCCGACGTCCTGGCAGTTTCCACGGAGGAAGGCACCTCGGCCCGCCGCCGCCAGGACCGCCAGCTCGCCGAGGTGATCGACCAGATGTGGCAGACGGACGAGCTCCGCCAGGTCAGGCCCACCCCCGTGGACGAGGCCCGCAACGCCATCTATTACCTGAACAGCATCCTCACCGATGCCATGCCTGAAATGCTTTCGGACCTCTCCGAGCTCTTGGGTGAGCACGGCGTGACGCTGCCGTCGCAGAAAGCCCCCATCCGCTTCGGCTCGTGGATCGGCGGCGACCGAGACGGCAACCCGAACGTCACTGCCGGCGTCACCCGCGAGATCCTGCAGATCCAGAACCAGCATGCCGTCCGGATCAGCATTGCCATGATCGACGAGCTCATTGCCATCCTGTCCAACTCCACCGCGCTGGCCGGGGCGGACCAGGAGCTGCTGGACTCGATCGATACGGACCTCAAGAACCTGCCGGGCCTGGACCGCCGGGTCCTCGAACTCAATGCCCAGGAGCCCTACCGGCTCAAGCTCACCTGCATCAAGGCCAAGCTCCTCAATACCGCCAAGCGCGTGGCGGCAGGCTCCTCCCATGAGCCTGGCCGGGACTACACGTCAACGGCCGGCGTCCTCGCCGAGCTGGGGCTGCTGGAGGAATCGCTGCGCAACCACCACGCCGGGCTTGCCGCCGACGGTGCGCTGGCACGGGTGCGCCGCGCCATCGCCTCCTTCGGACTGCACCTCGCCACCCTGGACATCCGCGAGCACGCCGACCACCACCATGACGCCGTCGGGCAACTCATGGACCGCCTGGGCGGTCCCGGCGTGCGGTACTCCGAACTCAGCCGCGCCGAGCGCCTCGAGGTGCTGGGAGCGGAACTGGGGTCCCGCCGTCCGCTGTCCGGCCACCCGATAAAGCTCGACGGCGTAGCTGACGGCACGTACGACGTCTTCCGTGAGATCCGCCGGGCCCTTAAGACCTATGGCCCGGACGTCATCGAGACGTACATCATTTCCATGACCCGCGGCGCCGACGACGTCCTTGCCGCAGCTGTGCTGGCCCGCGAAGCAGGGCTCGTCAGCCTCTTCGGTGACGCGCCCTACGCCAAGATCGGCTTTGCTCCGCTGCTGGAAACGGTGGAGGAGCTGCGGGCTTCAGCGGAGATCGTGGACCAGCTGCTGTCCGATCCGTCCTACCGGGAACTCGTCCGGCTGCGCGGAGACGTACAGGAAATCATGCTTGGCTACTCGGACTCCAACAAGGAATCCGGCGTGATGACCAGCCAGTGGGAGATCCACAAGACCCAGCGGAAGCTGCGCGATGTCGCGGCCAAGCACGGCGTCCGGGTGCGCCTCTTCCACGGCCGCGGCGGATCCGTGGGCCGCGGCGGCGGGCCCACCTATGACGCGATCATGGCGCAGCCCAACGGCGTCCTCGAAGGTGAAATCAAGTTCACCGAGCAGGGTGAAGTCATCTCGGACAAGTACTCGCTGCCTGAGCTGGCCCGCGAGAACCTGGAGCTTTCCCTGGCCGCCGTGATGCAGGGCTCAGCGCTGCACCGCACCCCGCGCACGTCCGAGGACCAGCGCGAGCGCTACGGCCACGTCATGGAAACCATTTCCGATGCCGCCTTCGCACGCTACCGCTCGCTCATCGACGATCCGGACCTGCCGGCCTACTTCATGGCCTCCACTCCGGTGGAACAACTGGGCTCCCTCAACATCGGCTCACGTCCGTCCAAGCGCCCGGACTCCGGCGCCGGTCTGGGCGGGCTGCGCGCCATCCCGTGGGTCTTCGGCTGGACCCAGTCGCGGCAGATCGTGCCGGGCTGGTTCGGCGTGGGCTCCGGGTTGAAGGCTGCCCGCGAAGCCGGCAACACGGAACAGCTCACGGAAATGATGGACCGCTGGCACTTCTTCCGCTCGGTCCTGTCCAACGTGGAAATGACGCTGGCCAAGACGGACATGGACATTGCCGGCTACTACGTCTCGACGCTGGTACCTGAAGAGCTGCACCATTTGTTCCGGGCCATCCGGGAGGAATACGACCTCACAGTCGCCGAGATCCAGAAGCTCACCGGCGAGCACGTGCTCCTCGACGCGCAGCCCACCCTCAAGCGCTCCCTGGAGATCCGCGACCAGTACCTCGATCCCATCAGCTACCTCCAGGTGGAGCTGATGCGCCGCATGCGGGCCGAGGGTTCCGAGGGCGAGAGCATTTCCGGAGCAGAGGTGGACGAACGCCTCCAGCGCGCCATGCTCATCACGGTCAACGGAGTGGCGGCGGGCCTCCGCAACACCGGATAACCAACGCTCTCTCACTTCCTGCGGGAAATCTCCAGACCCTCTCTCACCTGTGAGGGAGGGTCTGGTTTTTGGCGGCCAAAGGTGAGAGAGCGTCCGGGAAATACCGACGAAAGGTGAGAGAGCGTCCTGACGCTAGGGTTGATTTTATGCCTTCGTTCCAGACCAGACTCAAGATCACCGGGCTGAAGCCCGGCAATCCTCCCGAGGCCGTGATGGCCGCCGCAGTCGAAGCGCTCGGCACGAGGCACCACGTGGAGTCGAACCAGCTGCAGATTGCCGCCGGCGTCCCGGAGTTGAACCTTCGCTTCCTGGTGGAGCCGACGGAGTACACCGGCGAGAACAACCAGGCGCGGGAATCGGCAGCAATGATGCGCGACGCCGTCGAGCGCGTTGCGGTGACTGGCGCACTTTTGGTGCTCCGCCGCAGCCGCGGCCGCTGGGCTCCCGTCTAAGCCGGATCGCCGGGTTCGTCCACGGGGGACCGGCTGCCGCGGCGTCGGGTGACAATCATGCCCACCACCGCACCGATCACCAGCCCGACGGCGACGCCGATCAGCGAGCTCGCCCAGAACGGCAGCTTGGTGGCTGATCCGGTGAAATAGCCGAGCCCTGTGAGCCAGGTACCCCAGAGAACTCCGCCCAGCGCGGCGCAGAAGCTGAATGCCCGGGTGGTGACGTCGGCGATCCCGGCGGCCGCAGACGTCGCCAGCCGTCCGCCCGGAATGAAACGCACACCGATGATGGCGCCGTACGTGGTGGAACGGCCCGCTTTGGCGATGGCGGCGTGGATGCCGCGGTGGAACGTGCGGCCCCACCCCCACCGGTCCAGGACATGGCTCAGGCGGCGCTTGAAAAGCTGGAACACCACAACATCGCCCGCCCACGACGCAAACGCGGCCAGGAGTCCCACCAGCAGGAAGTTGGCGCGGCCTTCTGCGGCGAGCGCCCCGCCCGTGATCACCACCATTTCGGAGGGGACGGGCGGGAAAACGGCGTCGCCAAGGACGATGGGGATGATCCAGAAATAGATCGCGGCGCCCCAGGTGTCAGCGTTGGCGAGGTCCATGGGCACAAGGTACCTCATTTTCGTGACGTGGGACGGACCGGGCGTGGTCCGGTCCCGGGTCCGTCCTAGGCCGGGGCCTCGCTGAGCTGAAGCCGGCTGCGGTACTCCACAGGCTGCCCGGTGATGGGGTCGATAAACCGGATTCCGCGGGCCAGGAGCTGCAGAGGCCTGGTGTAGTCGTCCGGTGCCTTGTCCAGCAGCTCGGGGTAGAAGGCGTCATTGACGATCCCCAGTCCCAGCGACGCCATGTGCACCCTGAGCTGGTGGGTCTTTCCCGAGTGCGGCTCAAGGCGGTGCAGGCCCCGGCGCGCCGGTTCACTTGCGTGAGTGCCGGCGTCGAACGTTTTTATCAGTTCAATGCGGGTTTCCGCGTTGGGTTCGCCGTCCACCACCTCGGCCAGCAGGTAGCTGCGGGACTTGGTCATGCGGTTCCGGACCACCACGGGGAAACCGACGGCGGGGTACCCGGCGGCCGGTTCCGCGGCGGACACGCACTCGTACTCCTTCTGGACCTGGCGCTTCTCGAAGAGCACCTGATACTTGCCGCGGGTCTCCGGGTTGGTGGAGAGCAGGAGGATGCCGGCCGTCATCCGGTCCAGGCGGTGCATGGGGATCAGGTCCGGGAGGTCCAGCTGGTTCCGAAGCCGCACCAGGGCCGACTCCTGGATATATGTACCGCCCGGCGTGGTGGGCAGGAAGTGGGGCTTGTCCACCACAAGGATGTGGTCGTCCTGGTGCAGGATGCTGAGTTCAACGGGAAGCCGCGTCTCAGGCGGGAGGGTGCGGTAGTACCAGATGAAGGTGTGGTCCTCCAGCCTGGTGCGCCTGTCCAGCGGAACGCCGCCCTCGCCCACGATCTCGCCGGCGTCGAAACGGTCCTCGATGCCCTGCGGGTCGATGTGGCCCCAGCGGTGCATCATGTAGTCCATCGCGGTATCCCACGGCCCCTCGTCCGGGAGGCGCAGGCGGGTCGCGTTCACGCCGTCGCGCACGGGGAGGGGGGATTGCATCACCGGTCCATTCTACCGGGGCCACCTCCCCGCCGTTTCGACGGTTCCCTGCGTGCCAGACGCTGCGCGACGTCTAGCCGGCAGGGAACCGTCGATACGGCCGCCGACGGTAAAAAAGTTCTTGACAAATAAAATTGTCGGTAGCGATACTTAAGCCATGTTGGACATCGAAGTGATCGAGGACGCGGCGGCTGCGGAAGCCTCGCTGGACCCCATCCGGACCCGCATCCTCCGGGAGCTCGCGGAGCCCGGTTCGGCCACCCAGCTCGCCGCGAAAGTAGGGCTGCCCCGGCAGAAAGTGAACTACCACCTCAAGGCGCTGGAGCGCCACGGCCTCGTCGAGCTGGTGGAGGAGCGCCGCAAGGGCAACGTCACGGAGCGGGTGCTGCAGGCCACGGCCGCTTCCTATCTCATTTCGCCGGTGGCACTGGCCTCCGTTGCGCCGGATCCGCACCGTTTCGCGGACCGGTTCTCCGCCTTCTGGCTGCTGGCCCTCGCCGGGCGCATGGTCCAGGAAGTGGGGAAGCTCATCGCCGGGGCAGCGGCCGCACGGCAGAAACTCGCCACGTTCGCTATCGACGGTGAAATCACCTTCCGCACCGCCGCAGACCGTGCCGCCTTTGCCGAAGAACTGGGCGTTGCGGTCACCCGGCTCGTGGACAAATACCACCACGACGGCGGGACGGGCGGGCGGAAGCACCGGCTCGTCGTCGCGCTTCACCCGGCACTCAAAGAACCAAAACAAACCACCCCGTCCGGGGAAAAGGAACAGGAGCAGGACAATGACTGACAACCGGAAATTCGAGATTGTTTACGACACCGAGCTGCCCGGCACCCCGGAGCGCGTCTGGGAAGCCGTCACGAAGGGGACGCCCGGGTGGATGTTCCCCACGGACCAGTGGCCGGACGTGAAAACGGTGGAGGAGTATCCGCAGCACCTGGTGTCCCGCATGGACGGGCCGGACGGCTGGTTCAACCAGCTCGAACACGTCCTGGAACCGCTCGACGGCGGCCGGGCCAGGCTGCATTACGTCCACAGCGGCATCTTCGCGGACAACTGGGACGAGCAGTACGACGGCGCCAGCAAGCACACGGAGTTCTACCTCCACACCCTGGGCCAGTACCTGCAGTACTTTGACGGCCGCCCGGTGGTCTTCACGGACATCCAGGGTCCGGCGGCCTCGCAGGTACCGGACGGCTTCGTGCGGCTGAAGAAAGCCCTTGGCGTCGACGCCGCGTCGCAGGGTGACACCTTCGATGCGGAGCTCGAGGGCGTGGGGCGGCTCACCGGGCAGGTGGACTTCTCCAACGAGAACTTCCTGGGCCTGCGGACCGCGGACACCATGTACCGGTTCTTCGGCCGCAATGCGTTCGGGGCGCCGGTGGGCATGACGGTCCACGACTTCAGCGGCGGCGGGAATTCCGAGGCTACGGCAAAGGCGTGGGGCGGCTACCTCGCCAAGGTCTACGCATAGGAGCCGGCCGCCCACGGCCCGCCTTGGTGCCGAAGTCAGGCGATGGCGACGGCGGGCGTGCGGCGGAGGCTGCGGCGGAGACGGGGTGCGGCGTCGAGCTTGTCCTGGGCTGACCGCAGGGCACGCACCGCCGTCTCCAATTGCCCGGGCGGAAGCGTGAAGGGGATTCGCAGGTAGTGCTCGAAAGCCCCGCCCAGGCCGAACCTTGGGCCGGCTGCCAGCCTCACGCCGAAGTCGGGGCCGAGGACCGTCAGCGCGGTGCTGATCGGTGCAGGTAGCCGGCACCAGACGCTCAGCCCGCCGTCGGGCCGCTCCGGCTCCCAGTCGGGGAGGATCCCGCCGAGCAGCTCAAGCAGCGCTGCCCGATTCTCGCGGAGGGCCGCCAGCCGGGCAGGAAGCGGCTCGTCGAGCGAGCGGACCAGGTGTGCCGCCGCCAGCTGTTCCACCACCGGTCCGCCCAGGTCCATGGTGGTCCGGGCAGCTGCGAAGCGCTGAATCAGTGAACTGCCGGCCCTTATCCAGCCGGTCCTCAGGCCGGCCCAATGCGACTTGCTCAGCGAGCCGATGGTGACCACCGCCGGACTGAAGGCCGCCAGCGGGGCCGCGCCCACGGCGTCGAGGTTCAATTCACGAAGTGTCTCGTCCACCACCAGCACTGTTCCCGCGGCCGCCGCCGCCCGGACAAGGCGGCGGCGCTGGGGATCGGTCATCAGCCGGCCCGTCGGGTTGTGGAAGTCGGGCACCACGTAAGCCATCTTCGGCCGCTGCTGCATCATGGCGGATTCCATTCCGGCCACGTCCCAGCCGCGCCCGTGCGGGAGTGCGACCGGCACCGGCCGGCAGCCGCTGGCGCGGATGGCATCAAGCGCGTGCGGGTACGTGGGATGGTCCACGAGTACTTTGTCCTGCCGGCCGGCCAGGGTGCGGAGCACGATGTTCAGTGCGTGCTGCGCGCCTGATGTCACCAGGATCTGCTCCGCCGTGGTGGGGGCTCCGGCCGCCGTGTACCGCGCGGCGATGGCCTCCCTCAGCGGTGCGATGCCGACGGCGTCATAGCCGAAGCCCGGAAGAAGTGCAGGGAGTTCCGTCAGTGCGGCGGCAAAGGCCCGGTGCACCACTTCGCCGCTGGCCGGCAAGGACGCGTAGGCGAGGTCGAGCAGGCCCGGCGGCGCTGCCAGTCCCGGTGCGCCGGCCAGCGCGTTAGGGCTGATCAGTTCAGCGGCCGCCGGACCCCCTGCACCCGCCGGCATTTGGCGGGGAATGCAGGTCCTGCCGCGACTGCCCTGCCGGCTGCTCAGGAACCCCTGCTCGCGGAGGCTGGCATAGGCGGCCGTCACCGTTGTCCGGCTGACACCCAGGGTTTCGGCCAGGGCGCGCTCGCTGGGCAGTGCCATGTCCAGGGGGACGCGCCCGTCCAGGATGAGGAGGCGTACGACGTCGGCCAGCTCGCGGTAGGCGGGCCCCGCGCCGCGGTGCCACCCGCCCAGGAGGCGCACCAAGGCAGTGGGATTGAGGGATCCGGACATGTAGCCAGTATCTCAAACTGGATATGGATTACAAGGCCAGTTTTGCCGGAGGATGATTCCCATGATGACCCGAAGACTCCTTCAACTGTTTACCGGCCTGGCCATGTACGGCATTTCGCTGGCCATGTTCATCCGTGCCGGCCTTGGCCTTGACCCTTGGGATGTCTTCCATCAGGGCCTGTCCGGAAAGACGGGCCTCTCCATCGGAGCGGTGGTGGTGATCGTGAGCTTCCTCGTCCTTCTTCTCTGGATTCCGTTGCGGCAGTGGCCCGGCTTCGGCACCTTGTGCAACGCCGTGCTGGTGGGTGTTTTCGCGGACGTGGGGCTGGCGCTGATTCCCGAATTCTCGCATCTGGGCGGCCAGATCGGCATGCTGGCGGGGGCTGTGCTGCTGAATGGCATCGCGTCGGCCTGCTACATTGGCGCCCGGTTCGGCCCCGGCGCCCGCGACGGGCTGATGACCGGCCTGGCGCGGCGGACGGGGTGGTCGGTGCGGACGTCCCGGACGGTCATCGAAATCGTGGTCCTGGCTGCCGGATGGCTGCTGGGCGGCTCCGTGGGCGTGGGCACAGTGGTGTACGCCCTGGCTATCGGACCGCTGGTGCAGTTGTTGCTGCCGCGGTTCACGGTGCCGGAGGCGCCGCGCCCGGTCCCGCTTCCGCTTGAGTCAGCCGCCGATCATGCAGTTCCTGCCGGCGGCGGCTGGCAGCTCGGGCAGAAGTAGATGTCCCGCTCCTCGGTGCCCGCACCCTTGGCGAGCACGCCGTGCCGGATGGGCGTACCGCATTTGAGGCACGGCTGGTGCTCGCGGCGGTATACCCAGTATCCAGGTCTTCCGGCCATCCGTCCCACCGGCATTCCGCGCGGGTTGAGGACGGTGGTCCGGCGCCCCGGCCCCAGGTTGGCCTCCAGCAGCTGCTTGGCCGTGGTCATCATGGCGGCCAGGTCCGTCACCTCGGAGACCGGTGCTGCGGGATGGATGCCGGACAGGAAGCAGGCCTCGCAGCGGTAGATGTTGCCGATGCCGGCGAGGTTTCGCTGGTCCAGCAGTGCCACGCCGATGGGAACGTCCGGCGCTTCGCGCAGCCGCCGTTCAGCCTCCGCCATGTCCCAGTCCGGCCCCAGCAGGTCCGGCCCCAGGTGGCCGACGACGGAGTCCTCGTCGGCGGTGCGAACCACTTCCAGGATGCCAAGGGAAAACCCGACGGCGTCCGCCGTGGCCGTGCGCAGTACGCACCGCGCGGTGAACCCCGGTTTCCGCCAGCGGCCGCCGGGCGGGTAGACCTGCCAGGCGCCTTCCATCTTCAGGTGGGAGTGGATGGTAAGCCGTTCCTCCGCCGGACCTCGAAGCCGCATGAGGAGGTGCTTTCCGCGGGGCACCACCTCGTCCACGGTCCAGCCCGCCAGCTTCAGGGTGGCGAACCGGGGCACCCGGAAGTCGGAGGCTGTGAGTTGGTGCCCGGCCAGGGCGGCATGCAGCTGGGCCGCCGCCCGCCAGACGGAATCGCCTTCAGGCACGGATTCTCAGTCCCTTCGGAGTCGAATAGGCGCCGGCGTGGGTCAGGGCAGCGGCTGCGGGAGTGTCCAGGATGCCGTGGCCGTTGACCTTCTCCATGATGAGCTTGTCCACGGCGCCGCGTTTGACCACGCCGACCAGGGCTGCTGCCGCGGCGGCCAGCACCTCCGGATCTTCATCGAAGGCGAGCAGCGTCTTGCCGCCGCGCTCCACGTACAGCGCCAACGCGCCGTCGACCATCACCACCAGGGCTCCGGCTTTCCTGCCCGGACGGTGGCCGCTTCCGGCCTCGACACTGAGCGCGGGCCACGGCAGAGCCGCACCGTACGGGTTGGCGGGGTCGGTCGCGGCAAGCGCAAGGGCAACGGGCTCCGGCTTCGCCAGCTGGGAGTCTTCAGAGTACGACCGCAGCCGGTCCACGGTGGCGGGAACGGCAAACTGCGCGGCGCCGAGGTGTTCAATGAAGTACCCCCGGCGGCAACGCCCGGCCTCTTCCAGCCTGGCAAGGACTTTGTACATCAGGCCGAATCCGCCCAGGATGTTCTCGGCCATGACGGAGCCGCGGGTGACCACCCCGTAGCGGTCCAGCAGAAGCTCCGCCGTGGCGCGGGCATGGATGGTGGGGTCCAGTTCCGGCAACGGCAGGGCGGACCACCGGCCGGCCGCCAGCGGAGGGGTAGGGGCGGCGCCGGTCACGGAGCCGTAGCGTCCGCCGGTCAGCCCGGCAGATCCCATCAGGCCGGTTCCGTGGGCGCGGCCCAGCCTGCTCATGCGGGGTGCACGCGCCCGCGGGGCCCGGGCAACCTGCCGGTGCGCCGTGTGGCCGCCGGCGATCATGGCCCGGACCGGAGCGAAGGTGTCGCCGGTGATGCGGCCCGCCCACGCCAGGTCCCACAAGGCGGACACCACATCCTGGTCGCTCAGCACGGAATCCATGCCGCCTGCAATGTCGGTCAGCTGGCGGAAGAAGTAGCCGCCGCCGTTGTTCTGCAGGTGCTCCAGCAGCCGCTGCTGCGCGTCCCCGGGCTGGTAGTCCGGAGCGGGGTTCAGCGTGAGTTCGGCCGAGTCCGCAAGGTGCAGGCTCACCCATCCGTCATTGCCGGGCAGCGCGCCGGCGCCGGACCAGAGGACCTCGCCGGCGGCCATCAGCTCGTCCAGCATGGCGGGCTGGTAGTCGCTGACGCGGCTTGCGAGGACGAGCGGCTCCCACGCCGAGGCGGGAACCGGCACGCCGGAGAGCTGGTCGACGGCGGTGATGATGCCGTCCAGCCCGCGCAGGGCGGACTGGCCCCGGCGGCCGGGAGTCCGGACGTTCTGCCAGGCAGGGAGGAACCGTCCGTACGCGGAGGCATCCACGGGTTCCACTTCGGCCCGCAGCGCCGCCAGCGACCGGCGGCGTAGCTTTCGCAGCACCTCGGCATCGCACCATTCACTGGTGCCGGCCAAGGTGATGGTAGAGGCGGACGGCAACGCAGGCGCATCTTCCTCACCGGGTTCCGGTGTTTCGGGCACTTGGCGGGGCGGTGTGGCGTGCGGGCGGAACTCGCCTTCCACCACGCGGCCGTCCGCGGCGAGCCGTTTGAGCGCGGTGCCGACGACGGCGACGCCGAGTCCCAGCCGGGCCGCGGCTTCCGCTGCGGTGAAGGGCCCGTGGGTGCGGGCGTAGCGGGAGACGAGGTCGCCCAGGGGGTCGGCGACAGGTTCGATGAACGCCAGCGGCACCCCCATGGGCAGGGGCACCCCGATGGCGTCCCGCAGGCGGGCAGCGTCCTCCACGGCCGCAAAGCGCTCGACGCCGCCGATATTCACCCGGAGTGCGCGGTTGGCCCGCTGCAGGGCGGCTAGGTGGGCAGCGGCGTCGGCCACGAGTGTTCCGACAGGTTCAACCACCGGGGCTGGCTCGACGCCCGGGGCTGGCTCGGCTACCTGCGATCCGGCGGGTTCCAGCCGCGCGGCCACTTCCGCGGGCGTCAGCGGACCGAGCAGCCGGAGCAGATCCGCGACACCTTCCATGCCGCGCACCCGGCGGTCCGGGGCGAGGCGCTGCAGCTCCCGTTCGGTGGCTTCAATGACCTTGGCGTCCAGAAGCTCGCGCAGCTCCACCCGGCCCAGGAGCTCATTGAGCAGGGTTGAATCCAGGGCCAGTGCGGCCGCCCTGCGCTCGGCAAGCGGCGAATCGCCCTCGTAGAGGAACTGGGCCACGTAGCCGAACAGCAGTGACTTTGCGAACGGCGAAGGCTGCTGCGTGGTGGTCTGCAGGATCCTCAACTCGCGCCGCTCAATGGACGCTGCGATGTCCTTCAGCGCCGGGAGGTCGTAGACGTCCTGCAGGCACTCGCGCACCGTCTCCAGAACGATGGGGAACGTGGGATATTTCCGGGCCACGTCCAGCAGCTGCGCGGACCGCTGGCGCTGCTGCCACAGGGGCTGGCGCTTCCCCGGATTTTGCCGGGGCAACAGCAGGGCGCGGGCGGCGCATTCACGGAAGCGCGAGGCAAAGAGGGCGCTCCCGCCCACCTCGGCCGTCACGATCTGTTCCAGCTCCTCCGGATCGAAGAGGAACAGTTCGGCGCCGGGCGGCTCGTCCTCCATCATGGGCACCCGCAGCACAATGCCGTCGTCCGCGGCCATGGCGGAGCCGTCCATCCCGTAGCGCTGGTGCAGGCGCTGCCCCACCGCAAGGGCCCAGGGAGCGTGCACGGGCATGCCGAACGGGCTGTGCAGGACCACGCGCCAGTCGCCCAGCTCGTCATGGAACCGCTCCACCACCAGGGTGGTGTCGCTGGGGACAACTTCGGTGGCCAGCTTCTGTTCGGCGAGGTACTGGATCAGGTTGTTCGCGGCGAAATCATCGAGTCCGCTGGCCTTGCAGCGTTCCGTGGCGGGTCCGACGTCGGACGCTGAGAGTTCGCGCACAAATGCGCCCAGCGCGCGGCCCAGGTCCACCGGCCGGCCCAGCGAATCACCCTTCCAGAAGGGGAGTTTGCCGGGCTGGCCGAAGGCCGGGGAAACGAGCACACGGTCGTGCGTGATGTCCTCGATCTTCCAGCTGGTGGCACCCAGGGCGAAGACGTCCCCCACCCGGGATTCGTAGACCATTTCCTCGTCGAGTTCACCCACGCGCCGGCCACCCTTGGCTGCGGAGGCGGCGGGACTGGCGGCCTTGCCGTCGCCGGACGGTGATGCCGAGCCTTCCACCTCGGTGCCGATGATGTAGACGCCGAAAAGCCCGCGGTCCGGGATGGTGCCTCCGGACGTCACGGCCAGCCGCTGCGCGCCGGGGCGCCCTTCGATGGTGCCGGCATTGCGGTCCCAGATGATCCTGGGCCGGAGCTCGGCGAATTCGTCTGACGGGTAGCGGCCGGCCAGCAGGTCCAGCGTGGCCTCGAACGCAGAGCGGGGGAGGGACGCAAACGGGGCGGACCGCCGGACCGTGGCGAACCATTCCTCCACATCGATGGAGCCCAGCGCCGTGGCGGCCACGGTCTGCTGCGCAAGGATGTCCAGCGGGTTGGCGGGAACACTGAGCCGTTCGATTTTGCCGCCCAGCATGCGCTCCACGGTGATGGCCGTATGCACGAGGTCGGCACGGTGCTTGGGGAACAGGACACCCTGCGACACTTCGCCCACCTGGTGCCCGGCCCGGCCCACCCGCTGCAGGCCGCTGGCAACGGACGGCGGAGACTCCACCTGGACCACCAGGTCCACGGCGCCCATATCGATGCCAAGCTCAAGGGAGGACGTGGCAACAACGCACCGCAGCCGGCCCGACTTCAGGTCATCCTCGATCAGCGCCCGCTGGTCCTTCGACACGGAGCCGTGGTGTGCCCGGGCCAGCACCGGGTCGGCGCCTACGGTACTCCCCGCCTGCGCCATCATGTGGGCCGGGGTGGCCGTCGACGCCGGGGCCCCGGCGCCGGGGGACGCCGCCGTTCCTCCGGCAGGCGGCGCTCCGAAGTCCGGCGCTCCGAAGTCCGGCGCTCCGGCGCCGAACTCTCCCCAGCCGCCGCCCGCTGCCACCAGTTGGCGTTCGGCATAAATTTCGTTGAGGCGCGCGGTTAGGCGCTCCGCGAGGCGTCGCGAGTTGGCGAAGACGATCGTGGACTGGTTGGCCATCACCAGGTCAACGATCTTCTCTTCCACATGCGGCCAGATGGAGGCCTGCGGCTGCAGCCCTGAGGCAGGCCCGGAGTCGAAGGCGCCGGCGGCCCCCTGCAGGTCGGACATGTCCTCCACCGGCACGGAAACTGTCAGGTCCCAGTTCTTCTTGGACGGCGGGGCCACGATTTCCACCGGCGCGGAGCCGGCCAGGAACTGGGCCACGAGTTCACGGGGCTCCACAGTGGCCGAGAGGCCGATCCGCTGCGCCGGTTTGGGCAGGAGGGCATCCAGGCGTTCGAGTGATACGGCCAGGTGCGCGCCGCGCTTCGTGCCTGCGACGGCGTGGACCTCGTCCACGATGATGGTGTCCACTTCGGCCAGCGTTTCCCGGGCTTTTGACGTGAGCATCAGGAAGAGGGATTCGGGCGTGGTGATCAGGATGTCCGGCGGGTGGCTGAGCAGCGCGCGGCGGTCCGCCGTCGTCGTATCTCCCGAGCGGACGCCCACGGTGATCAGCGGTGCGGGCAGTCCCAAACGCTTTGCTGTCTGCGTGATGCCGATGAGCGGCGCGCGGAGGTTGCGTTCGACGTCGACGCCCAGCGCCTTGAGCGGCGAGATGTACAGGACGCGGGTTTTCCGCTTGGGCGTCTTGGGCTTCCTGCCTTTGGCGGCCGGGTCCAGGCCCGGCAATGCTTCCGGCTCGGCGGGAGCGGATGACTGGAGTCGGTCCAGCGCCCAGAGGAACGCCGCGAGCGTTTTGCCGGAGCCGGTCGGGGCGACTACCAGTGCATGGGACCCGGACGAAATAGCGTTCCAGGCGCCGTTTTGTGCGGGCGTGGGCGCGGAGAACGCGCCGAGGAACCATTCCCTGGTGGCCTGGCTGAACCGGTCCATGGTCCGCGCGGAAGTACGCCCGCCGGCTGGCGTTCCTGATGGTGTGTCGCCCGGCGGCATGCCGCTGGCGGACTCCTTCCCCTGCATTCTTCCATCATGCCCTACGGCACCGACACTCTTGGCGGCGGCCCTGACAGGGCTGGCGGCGCCGCCGTCCGCGGGCGGGCGGGCCGCCCCTGACGGGTCAGTCAAGCTGTCGCAGATTGCGGACCGCAGGTCCCTCCAGCACGGTGCCGTCGCTGCTGAAGCGCGAGCCGTGCAGCGGGCAGTCCCACGACTTCTCGCTATCGTTCCAGCGCACGATGCCACCCAGATGCGTGCACACGGCGGACACAGTGCAGCGGGTGCCGTCCACGGTGGACACTGCCACGGGTTTCCGGCCGCGGCGGGACACGATTCCTGCCCCTTCCGGCGGCTGCTCCCGTGACTCGACGAGGCGCTTGAGCCCCACCTGGCCCCAGTCCTTGGCTGCCTTAGCCGCAACGGCCGCATTGAGGGAGACCGCGGAGGCGGCTCCGGGAGGAGACGTGACCCGGTGGTGGATGACGCCGGCCCAGGGGAGCCGGGTGCCGAGGATATCAGCCGTGATGTCCAGTGCCGCGGCCACGGAGTTGGTCATGCCCCACTTGTTATAGCCGGTGGCGAAATAGACGCGACCCCGCCCTCGCGGCAGTTTGCCGAAAAACGGCATCAGGTTGGTGGCCTGGTAGTCCTGTGCGGACCACGAATGGGTGAGGCTGGCGCCCGGAAACTGGGCCGATGTCCACGCGACCAGGGTGTCGAGGTAAGCCTGCGCTGACCTGGCATGGCCCACGGGGTGTCCGTTGCCTCCCACCAGGAGGAGCCGCCGGCCGTCGCCAGGATAATCGCGCAGGGACCGGACCGGCGTTTCAACGGAAAGGAAGATGCCGTCCGGCACGGCAGTTGTTCCGGGTAGTTCGAACGCCGCCGCGTAGGAACGGAGCGGCTTGAGTTTGGCAAAGTACAGACCCCGGTCCAGGACCGGTGTCCCGGTTGCCAGCACCACGTCCCGTGCGCGGACTGGCCCGTGGTCGGTCTGGATTTCCACGGGGTCCCGCCCGCCGCCCAGGCGCGGCCCACGGAGCCCGTTCAGCCGCACGCCTGAGACGATCTGCCCGCCGTGCGCGCGGACATCCTCCACCAGGGAATCGATGACTTCCATCGGGTGAATCTGGGCCTGCCCGGCGAGGCGGATGGCGCCGCTGACGGGAAAGGGCAGCCCAGGGTCGTTCACGTACTCCGCATCGAGCCCGGCGGCCCGGGCTGCGGCCAGCTCCCGTCGGAGGGTTTCGGTCCCGTCTGCGGAGGTGGCGTAGGTGTAGGCCTCGCGGTGCTGGAAAGGCACACCCCGGTTTGCCAGGTACCGGAGCAGCCAGGCCTGACCCTCGCGGTTCATCTCGACGTAGGCACCCACTACTTTCTCTGAATACTGCTGGCGCAGCGCTGAAAGCACAGTTCCCTGCAGAAGCGAGACCTTCGCGGTGGTGTTGCCGGTGGTCACGGCTCCCGGGCTCCGGGCTTCGACAACCAGCACCTTCTTGCCTGCGCGGGTCAGCAGGAGGGCGGCCACCAGTCCGGTCAGTCCGGCCCCTGCCACCACGGTGTCAAAGGTGCTGCGGGGGTGGAACTGGTCGCTGCGGAAGGCATGGTCGCGGTCCAACCAGAGCGAGGTCATGTTCCTGCCTGCCTTCCCCGGTCCCGCAAATGCCGTTTCCGGAACGTCATCGGCGGGACTCCGACGGACTTCATAAGTAGACTTATCATGTCATGAGCAGCGTGACCGGGGAACAGGAGCGGCACCATGAAAACAACCGAAGCCGCCAGTGTCCGATTTGGCTTTCGGAAGAACGTCCAGAAGTCGTCCCTCCTTGCCGGGACGGCACTTTTTATTGTGGGAGTGCTGGGTTTCATTCCGGGTGTCACTGAGAACTATGGCGCGCTGGCCTTTGCCGGGCACGACTCGGAAGCAATGCTCCTAGGCGTCTTCCAGGTGTCCGTGGTGCACAACCTCATCCACCTGCTGTCCGGACTCGCCGGCGTGCTGATGTCGCGGCGTCCGCTGCCGGCCCGGAACTTCCTGATCGGCGCCGGGGTGTCGTACATGGTTCTGTGGACCCTCGGGCAGTTCCTGGCACTGGACTCGCCCGTGAACATCCTCCCCGTGAACAGTGCCGACAACTGGCTGCACCTGATTATGGGCATGGCACTGATCGGGTTCGGCGTGGCGTTCTCCCGCGATGCCCCCGCAAGGTTGCGCGAATCCCGCGCTTAAGTTCTTGGCGCTTAGGGTCCTGCCGGGGCTAAGTGCCTACCGGACGTGGAACGCCCCGATAGTCAGCAGCTCGATAGCTTCGTTGCTGCAGGCGGTCCGGGGTTCGGCGAGGAACAGCGAAGCGGTCTCCTCCGGCGGATAGACCCGGTAGCCGGCAGCCTGCGTAGCGTTGCAGTCGGTGTAGTTCCCCGCCTGCGTGTAGCGCATGTCCGCGGCCCCCGCCTGTCCCGGGGCAAGGAGGACGTCCGCAACGGGCGAGGACCCGTCCTGCCTGGCGGGGGCACCGATAGGGGCGCCGTTGGCGTCCGCGGTGAGGGACACGCCCGGGAAGCCCCTCAGGAGGCACGGCTCGGTGCCGGAGTTGGTAAGGATCAGTTTGGAATAGATGCTGCCGGCGGCGCCGCCGCCGGTGGAATCGGAGGATACGGTCAGGTTGGCGGCTTTGCACAGCCCCTGCTGCGCGGACGCCGGAGTCGACGACGGCGGCGACGCCGCCGGAGTGCTGGGCGACTGGCTCGCGGCCGGGGCCGACGAGGAGGCGGGGGCGCTGGATGTGGAAGCAGCCCCGGAAGTTCCCTGGGGCTGCGGCTGGCTGGGCCCGCAGGCGGTGAGCAGGAAGGCGGCGGCCGCAACCGCCGTCGTGATGGCAAACCCGTTTTTGATTGGCTGAGACCTCATGGCTCAAACTTTATGCCTGCGGTTGCCTGAGTCAACGATGCCACGACCGCTGCCGCGGATTGATGCCCGGATTGTGATTTCCGGGCATCAATCCCGCGCGTTACTTCTTCGGTACCGAAGCGGCTCCAGGAACGGGGGCTTCTGCGGGCTTCCGGGTCCGGCTGCGCATCAGCGCGACTCCGCCGAGGGCGAGTCCGCCGACGCCGGCCACGAGGCCTGCCCAGCTCCGCGCCTGGGCGCCGTCGTCCATGGTGGAGTCCGAAACGGAGGAGGCCTGGGCAGTGTCCGTCCCTGTTTCGGTGGACGCCGCTGCATGGCTGCCGTGTCCGGCTGCCGCGGCCGCGGCGGTGATGGTGAGCGAAGGTGCCGGAGCTTTGAGCGAGTGCGGGTCCTGACCGTCCTTGGCGATCTCGGACCAGTCCGTCTGGCCCTGTTCGCAGTTCTGCAGGGTGGGGAAATGGAGGGTCGTGCCGGCGGCGTCGGGTAGCTTCACGGAGAGCACCAGGGCGTCGCGGAGCTCCGGGTTCAGAGGTGCCTTGGCGGCGTAAACGATCTGGCTGGTCCGTTTGGTGATGGTGGCACCGTCCGCCAGCTTTTTCGGTTCCGGCAGCTGCTCCACGACCTTTTCCACGGTCCAGTTCGGGTTCACCGTGGGCTGGGCGTCGTTGAGTTCCTCGGGCAGCGTGATGGTCACCTTGGTGGTGCCGGAGTCGTCGCAGCCGTGCGGGATGCCGAAGGTGAGCAGTGCGTAGGAGTTGGCGTCGGTGTTATCCGGCGTGACACCTACGTGCGCGGAGGCAGCCGTGACGCCGGCCAGCATGAGTGCTGCGGTGCCGCCGGCCACTGCCGTTGCGGAGAGGGTACGGCGGAAGGACAGGGGTGATGACTTTTTCAAAGGAGGGGCCTTTCAGGGGTGCACGACGCGCCAGGGCGGTGCACGAGAGTATCGAGGGGTGTCCGGCGCCGGGCGGGGACCGCCGGGAACGGCGGATCAGCAGGCGGGCGGGGCCGGAAGAGTGTCAGGAAAGTACGACGGCGGCGGGCGGGCCCCGCGGGCAGTCAGCCCTGAGGTTGCGCCAGGGGAGGGGAGCTGAACCCTCCGGCCAGCCGGCGGCGGCGGGCGCCGCGACGACGTCGGGCATGGCCGCCCGGGGGAGCCGGACGAGCGGCCGGAGCCACGCCGCGAGCGACCAGAGCGCAGCTTCGCCCTTGGCGAGCAGAAGTGCGCACGCAAGGGTGGCCAAGGCGTGTCCGCCCAGCATAAGGCCGGCAACCCAAGGTGACTCGTACTGGTGCAGGTGGGTGGCGGCGCTGCCTGCGGCGTCCAGCGGAAGGCCGGGGAACGGTACTGAGGCGGGGTGGTGCCCCGCCGGTTCTGCCGGTGCCGCTCCGGCCGGAGAGCTGAGGGCGCTGAAAGCCTCGTGGAGGACCAGCTGTCCGGTACCCAGGAGCGCAGCCATCGCGGGGAAATTCAGTTTGCACCGGGTGGCCGCAGTGGCCGCCATGCCGGTGAGGGCCAGGAACGCCGCCATGATGCCGGGCGCCGGCAGGTCACCGCCGCCAACCACGTGGGCTGCTGCTGCAAGCGTCACGATCATCGCTGCGACCATGGCCGCGCGGAGGGAATGGAAAGGAGTCCGGGCGTGGTGAGTGCGCACGGAGACCTCCCTTGGGATCGGTTCGTTGCCGGCTTCGTTCCGCGGCCCCGTCCGCAACGCTGGCGCGTGGAACAGGGTGACGGATCCCTGTAATTCTAGCCGGGAAATGGCGGCCGCCCGGCTAGTCCGTTTCCGGCCCCGAGCAGTAGTGGCAGTCATCCTCACAGAGGGTTGTGCCGGAGGCGGCCTGCTGCGAAGAGTCGGTGGTCGCCGTCACGAGCTGCTCCCGGCCAGCTCGTAGCCGTCACCCACATGGAACAGCCGCCTGCGGCCAAGGCTGGTCTTGATCCACACAACGTCACCGTCCGCAGTGCGGTCGTCCACCTGCCCGGTGTACTCGATCCGGCCGTTGCGGCTCAGCTGGACGCTGTCGCCCACTTGCACGTCGTCCCAGCCCGTAATGCTGATCACCGATTTGTTCTGCGAAGTCACGTGTAGTCCCCGTTGCCCGTTCCTGAAACCTGGTTGATTCCCGATGCCGGCAGCTGGTGGTCAGCGCCGACATGACTCATCTAAGCCGCCGGGGGGCGGCGCGTTCAATGGATGAAGTGCTGAGGCTGGGCCGAAGGAACTGTGCAGGCGCCCAGCAGTCCCTATGCCGCGTCCGGAGCCCGGCCTAGACTGCTGGCATCAGCAGCCACCAATCCGAGGAGACAACCATGGACTACGCAGGTACGGGCAATGAGAAAGCCGTTGCGGCGGGCGAGCTTAACCGGACTCACATCGGGCACACGGTCAGCTTCCAGCCGGACGAGTTCACGCTGGTGTTCGGCAGGATCGGTGCCGTCGCCCGCAAGGAGGGCGGAGTAACCATCGCACTGGACGGGGTTGACGGGGCCGGAGGGCTGCAATCGCACTACAGCCTGCCCCCCACGCAGAATGTGTACGTCCAGCCGGACATGCTGACCAACACTGAATCCACCATCAAGGATCTTTTTGGCAAGGTCCAGGAGAACCTGCGGGGCGGCGGGCACAAGGGCGACCAGCGGCCGGACGTGCCGTAAGGTTCGCTCCGTGGGCCAATGGTGCTCCGTAAGGGCAGCGGGGCGTTACGGAGGACCGTCTATGGCATCGGGGAAGGATGCGCGGAGTGCCGCAAGCAGCCTGTCGAAGACCTCGTCCGCGTGGCCGGTACCTTCAACGCTCAAGAGGATCCCGCGCTCTGAGTAGGCCGCGGCCACCGGCTCCGTCTCGCGGTAGTAGAGCTGGAGGCGGTGCAGGATGACCTCCTCGGTATCGTCGGCGCGTCCCATCACGGTGGCGCGGTGAAGCATGCGGCGGGAAAGTTCGGCGTCGTCAACCGTTAGTTGGAGTGCGACGTCCAGGGCATGACCGTCGGCGGCAAGCATGACGTCGAGTTCAGCCAGCTGCGAGGTGTTGCGCGGATAGCCGTCCAGGAGGAAACCGTCCCGGACGTCGGCCTGGGCAA
Organism: Arthrobacter sp. PvP103; assembly: GCF_017833075.1. Lineage (NCBI taxonomy): Bacteria > Bacillati > Actinomycetota > Actinomycetes > Micrococcales > Micrococcaceae > Arthrobacter > Arthrobacter sp. PvP103. Next base: position 3,091,187 of record NZ_JAFIBQ010000001.1, read on the forward strand.
GGCGGTCACGGACCATGTGGTTCGTGAGATCGTCGGGGACGAAGTTGCCCGCGTCCAGGTGGGCCTTGACGTCCCGACCCAGCGGCGTCAGGTCTTTCACGTGATTGCGGAAGACCTCGCCGGTGGACACTCCGCTGATGCCGAGGCGCTGCGACAACCGTTCGGCCTGAGTTCCTTTGCCGCACCCCGGAGGGCCCATAATCAGCATTCGCATCGTTGAGACCGCTCCCCGGGTGGCGTTGAAAGGTGTCCCCCTATGGTGTCCGTCCGGAGGCGGGAGCACAAGGGAGCGGGGCGCCGCGCTTCCGGTTGATCAGTCCGTCTTCTGACCCAGCTCCAAGAGATCAAGGTCGACGTTGCCGGTTCCAGGTTTCGGGGAGCCGCGGCGCTTCCGGAGCCGGGTGGCCCGGTATTCATCGCGGGACAGCGTGTAGGCGTAGTAGGTGAAGGCTCCCGTCAGGGCAGTTAGGAACAGTGCGCCCCAGAACGGGCCCTCTCCACGTCCGAGCGGATCCAGGAAGAGCACCACAGAGAAAGCGGTGCTCAGTCCGGCAAAGACGGCGAGAACCCCCATGCCCCACCATGTGCTGACCTGGGCGTGGCCACGGCCGGGCGTGAAGCCGATCTCATCACTGGGGTAGCTGTGCAACTCCCCGGTGCTGGTCTTGCGGAGTACCCGCTTCTCGCCGGCCGCCACCGCCGTCTTGTGTTCGGCGTATACGGCATCCTCGCGCCGCTCCCGCTCACGGTCGTAGACCATGGTTGGTCCTTTCTATGGCAACGTAGCCAGGTTCGCCCGGGAAGGGCACACTGCTGTGAGGAAAGTTCTCCCGGGTGATCTCCAGCTTTCCGGGGTGCTCCTCGAACCATCTTCGTGCCTGATCGTCGGTCACCGCGTACAAGGGCTTTGGCAGCCCCCTGGCCTTCCGGAGCTTGCCGGCCTGCCACTCCTCGCGCAGTGCCCTAATGCTAAGGAGCCAGCCGCCGGTGAACAGGGCCGCGCATACGATGGAACCAACGATGGTTATCAGGCCCCTGCCCATGTCTCCCGGGTCCGGGAAAGATGTAACTAGGGCAATGAGCCCGAAAAGTACCCCCAGCGGGGCCAGGAGCGCCGGGATCGTCATGAGCACGGTGACGATGCTAAGCCCTGTGAAGGTCCTGGCCCGGTAGTTGCCGCCTGAGGCGTTGCTGCCTCCGAGGCCCCACTCTTCCGGGGTGTACGCGTGGATGATGAGCTCATTGGTCCGCTGAAGACCGTACCCGTACCAGTACTTGGGCAAGGCGGGATGCTTTCTTGGTTCAGTGCCGGCCAAGGTCTGTTTTGTCCCTTCCAACGAGTTGCTGACTGCCCGTGATCCGTGGAGATCTCCCGGACACGTAGCCCTCACACTAACGAAAAATGAGGCTGACGACTGTCAGCGCCCGGACGGGTGGTGGGGGCCCGAATTGGGCTGGGCGTAGGGTGGAAGTTGGACGAAAGGAATACTTCATGAAGAAAATCCTCATGGTACTGACCAGCGTTTCCGAGATCGGCGATACGGGAGAGAAGACCGGCTACAACGTGGCCGAAGCTGCACATCCCTGGAAGGTCTTCAAGGATTCCGGGCACTTCGTCGACTTTGCGTCCATCAAGGGCGGCCAGCCCCCGCGCGACGAGGTGGACAAAGACGATCCCATCCAGGTCGCCTTCACGGAGGACGAGACCACGCGCGCAGGTCTCTACAACACTGCCCGCGTCGACGTCGTTGATCCCGACCAGTACGACGCCGTCTATCTCGTGGGCGGCCACGGCACCATGTGGGACTTCCCGGACAGCGAAGGCTTGCAGAAGCTCGTGGCCAGCGTCTACAACGCCGGCGGCTTGGTCGGCGCGGTCTGCCACGGACCGGCCGGCCTGCTGAACGTGGAACTGGCGAACGGGTTCCGCCTCGTCGAGGGCCGCAAGGTGGCCGCCTTCACCAACGACGAGGAGGTTGCCGCGGGAAAGGACAAGGTCATCCCGTTCTTCTTGGCAGACCGTCTTGAGGAACAGGGCGCCACCCACGTCTCCGCGGATGTCTTTGAGGAGAAGGTCGTGGTTGACGAGCGACTGGTGACCGGCCAGAACCCGGCCTCGGCCGCCGGCGTGGCCAAGGAAATGGAGAAGCTCTTCGCAGAGGTCATCCACCAGGAAAAAGCCGAGGAACAGCACGAGACGGAGGCTTTGCGCGCCGAGAAGGACGCCGAGAAGAACGCCAAGAAGGCTGCGGCAGAGGCAGAGCACTAACACCTGCAGCCCCTGACCTGAGAGAGGGCAAGTGCCTACGAGCTTCGCCGCCGCCCAGCCCGCGCATCCCCTCGATTACTGGCTCTCGCCTGAACTGGCCCGGATTAGCCCGCCGGCTGCGCCTTCCCGGTTGCGGCAATTAGCCGACGCCCAAGGAGCCCTGGCCGCGGCATGGAGCAGCGCGATCGGCGGCGGATCCGTCCTGATCCTGGGTGGCGGGTTCATCACCGTCATGTCCGGGAACCCTGTGTGGGTCATGTTTCTCGGTTTGACGGGTGCTGCCCTGACGGTGCTGGGCCGGTTTTCCTGGAAGCGGGTACGTGCTTCACTGCCTGATACAAACAGACTCCTCATCACGCGGGGCCCTGGCTCGGCCCGCGGCGGCGTGGTGATGGTGTCCTTGCTGGCCGCCGTCCTGGGCGGGATCCTGGCCGCGGCATTGCCTGCCGGCGCCGCCAGGGGCACCGCTACGATCGTCGCCGTGGTCGGCGCTTATGTGCTCACCGTGGCTCTTCTGGCGGTCTGCATCCTTGTCCCTTCGGTGGTCATGGGCCGGGCGCGGGAGTCCTTCCGACGACGGGTCCAGTCGGACCCAACTCTCCGTACGGCTGTGGAAGACGATCTGGCCACCTGGCGCGACCCTTACGGCACCGCGGGTTACGGCCCCCTGTAGAAGTAAATGACCGTCCTGCTGCGTATGGGGACTGCAGCGGAGTTAGCTGACGCGGCGATAGCGGATGTGGGTTGCCAGCGGTGAGTGAAGCACCTCGGCGGGTTCGAAGCCGAAGGATTCAACGCCGTCGAAGATGCGCTCACCCGAACCGAGTAGGACCGGCGCGATATCGAGGGTGAGCTCATCGATCACGCCGGCGAACAGTGCCTGCCGGACGGTCGAGGCCCCACCGGCGATGTCCACGCCGTGGTCCCCGGCGGCTCGGCAGGCTGCGGAGTAGGCCGCGTCGAAGCCCTCGGTAACGAAGTGGAAGGTCGTCCCGCCGTCCATTTGGATCGGGTCATGTGCATGATGGGTCAGCACGAACACCGGCGCGTGGTACGGCGGTTCGGCCCCCCACCACCCGGTCCATTCCTCATCCCAGTCCCCGCGGATCGGGCCGAACATGTTCCGACCCATCACGTACGCGCCCCGCGGGCGCATGAGCCACTCGCTCGCCACCTTGTCGGCATCGTTGGCTCGCGGGTCGCCGATGTGCCAGCGGTGCAGCTCCAGCCCCCGCTTGCCCAGCGGGTCCTCGCGGCTCTGGTCCGGCCCGGCGACGAAGCCGTCCAGCGAGATCGACATGTGGCAGGTGGTGTCCGGCACAGCGAACCTCCTGAGTGAATGCGACCTGCATGCGGTCGCGTGTGGGTTCTGGGGATCGTAGCACGTGCCGGCGTCAGTGGCCTGGTGGGCTGTGGCTATGACTTGCGTTCGCTGCCTCAGCGGGTAGGCTCGCGGCACGTCACGAGGTTGGGATGTGTCTGTCTCAGGACAACCAGCCCGGTCCCGCAGCGAAGGAGAAGTCAATGAGCAGCCGACCCGCGGTACCGGGGCTTATTGCTGGAGTGTTCTTCCTGCTTTGGGCGGCAATCTTTCTGACGTGGGCGCCGGTGGACACTCTGCGCCTGGTCACTGGCATCATCTTCGTGCCGATCGGCTTGGCTCTGATCCTGAAGTACTTCATCTACCGCCGACCCTCAAAACGCGAGCGCTCCATATCCATAGCCTCGGCCGATGACCACTAGGACCCGAGCGCTCCGCAACTTGGCCGGCTACGCTGCCGGTTTCGTGCCGTCCGTGCTGATCGGCGTCATCGCAATGCTGGCCGTCGCCCTGGTCTTTCGCGGGCACGATGCTCAGCTCAACTCGGGTAGCGTCTCGTAGATGAACGGTGACAGAAAGCCCACGTCAGAGCCGAATAGCCGGTCCCACAAGTCAGGGACACGCGAACGCGGAGGCCCTTAGTTGGGCCTGTAAGCTCTGGTTCGTGATTGCTCAGATCGTAGGAGAAGGCCAACCGCTCGTCGTCATCCACGGATTCGGCGTCGATCATCGGATCATGCTGCCGTTGGAGGACGCGCTTGATGAGTCCGGATGGCAGCGCATCTACATCGACCTGCCGTGGGCCGCGGGGAATGCTGACGTCGATGTCAGCAGCGCGGAGCAGGTCGCGCAGGGGGCTCTGGACGACATCCACGAGTATCTTGGAGACCGGTCCTTCGCGGTGATCGGCAACTCGTTCGGAGGCATGATTGCCCGGTACGTCGCGCATGAGCTTCGAGATCGAGTCCTTGGGCTGGCTACTCTTGCGGGCGTATTCGAGCCGACCCATGAGGCGCGTATTCTTCCCCGCCGGCAGGTTGTCCGGGAGGACCCCTCCGTCTTGGCTTTGGCCGGACAGGTGAGGAATGACTACGAGGAGCTGACCGTCGTTCAGAGCGAGGCGACGCTGGAGGCATTCACACGGTACGCACTTCCCGGTCTTCGCTCAGCGAACCAAACGATCCTGGATCGGGTGGCAGCGGAGTACGCGCTCTCTGTAGAACCGGAGATCGCGCACCCTGCTCCCTTCGAGGCTCCCTCATTGCACCTTTTCGGGCGCCAGGACCATGTCACTGGTTACGAAGACGGCTGGAAACTCCGCGACCACTACGTCCGGGGCACGTACGCGGTGCTCGACGCGGCTGGCCATAACGCTCATCTCGAACGTCCGGACCTTACTGCCGCGCTGGTGAAAGATTGGCTCGCACGGACCAGCGCGTCTGCCATGTGAGTGGACCGTTCTACGACACTCCAACAGGCTAGATGCGGTCAGGGTCGCGTTGTCGCGTAGAGCAGCATGTCGCGCCGGGTGTCACCAATCTCCTGGTGGCTGCGGAGCAGGCCCTCCCGCTGGAAACCGGACGCCTCGGCAACGCGACGTGAGTTGCTGTTCCACGGCTCGATGTACAGCTCAATCCGGTGCAGAGCCGGGATGGTCCAAGCGAACGCCGTCAGTGCCTTCAACGCGCTGCTGGCGATCCCGCGGCCACGGTGCTCGGGGGCAACCGAGTAGCCGATCGTTGCGCGGCCGGCGGATATGTTCTGAAGCCACAGGCCGATGGCACCAACGGCGTTGTCGGACTCGGCATCGGCTATTGCGAAGGACAGCCCTTTTCCTTCGGCTAACCGTCCGCGCTGTCGGTGGATCCACTCCATAGCCTGCTGTGGCGTGGGTAGGGCGGGAAGGCTGCCGATGAGAGGGATGTAAGGATCGTCCCCCAGCTCCAAGGCGAGATGTACGTCGTCGTCGGTGAACTCGCGCAAGATGACCGAACCGTAGGTCGGGGGCGTAGTCGGCCAGGACGGTAGGTGCTCAGTCATACACTGATTATCTCCATGGGCATCGTCCAGGGCCGCCTAGGAGACACTCGATGCCGGACAGGCTGGGTTTGTCACCGCCGGCCCGTTTTGGGTGGAGGACCGGCGGCCGGGCATTTATCCGTAGCTTCCTTAGACTCGAAGCATGGTCAGCGTTGTCAGTGATGCGTATTCGAGCAGGGCGGCGGAATACGTCGAACGCTTCGCTTCAATGGGTGCTGTCCACCCTTCGGATCGTCAGCTGGTGGCGACTTGGGCGGATGGTATCGAGGGTGCGGTGCTCGACGCTGGCTGCGGTCCGGGCCACTGGACGAACTTTCTCACTGAAGCCGGGCTTCCTGCCCTCGGAGTGGATCTGGTTCCCGAGTTCATTGAGCACGCCCGCGTTGCCTATCCTGGCATTCCGTTCCGGACAGGCAGTCTCGATGCTCTCGATCTCAGCACCGGGACAGTTGGTGGGGTGCTCGCGTGGTACTCACTGATCCACCATGAGCCAGAGACTATCCGCACTCCTCTCCTGGAGTTCAGGCGAGTACTCAGCCCTGGTGGTGCCCTGCTGATCGGCTTCTTCGATGGTCACGTCATCGAGAAGTTTGATCATGCGGTCGCTCCGGCATACGAATGGCCGGTAAGTGATCTCTGCGACGAGTTGATAGCCGTGGGCTTCGATGTGGTCGAGACACACGGGAGGACAATCATGGGGCAGCGATCTCACGGGGCGATTCTCGCGGTTTGCTGAGGTGCTCGGTAAGGGATCCCTCAGAACGCCCGCTCCCTCGGTGTTCGCTCGGAATTGGTGAGCGAGATAGACGCCGGTCCGGCATGATGGAGCCATGCTCGTGGAGAAGATTCAGCGCTGGGGTGATGCAACCTTTGGCGCCCCAGCATCTGCCGACGCTATCCAGGCGTGCGAAGCCCAACTCGGGCACAGACTCCCTGATTACCTTCGGCAACTCCTTGCTGAGACGAATGGCATCGAGGGTGAATACGGACTTGGCCTGCTTTGGAGCACGCAGCGGATCGCCAGCGATAACGCCTACTTCCGGAACGACGCTGACGTCAGCGACTCCTTCATGCCGTTCACCGGACTCGTCTTTTTTGCTGACGCCGGCAACGGTGACCAGTTTGCCGTTACTCTCAGCGGAAACCACGACGTCTACGCCTGGAACCACGAGGACGATAGCCGGGCATTGGTTGCGCCGACTGTCATGCGCTATCTCGAGGAATGGATGACCGGGAGACTCAAAATCTGATTGGCCCGATCGCGATCGTGCTGGAACCTATTATCCAGGCATGGAAGACGGGAAGATTGCAGACGTCGAACGCCTTCGAGCCCTCTACGTAGTGCATGTCGGCCCGTGCGATGTCGAGGGCGATGACCTCAATCGGGTCGAGATCGGTTGCAGTCATGCGCCTATCCTTTCGCAAGGCCAGGGACTCGGCCGCCTTGGTGAGCGAGTTGGTCGCCGACTTCCCGTTGCTCGCTAGGCGTAGGCCTTCGGGAGAATTTTGTTACTGCTGCGTTACCGCTGGCCTGTCCTAGAGAAAGCAAAAGGCCCTGCTTCCCTTTGTTTACAAGGGAACCAGGGCCTTTCTCATTCGCGGTGACGGTGGGATTTGAACCCACGTTGGCTTTGACACCAAACAACATTTCGAGTGTTGCACCTTCGGCCGCTCGGACACGTCACCAACCTGAATAGGTTACCGGAGCATGGCTCGCTTCCCCAAAACGAGGGCGCGCCGGAGGCGGAAGTCTTCCCCGCGCCCGGTACGGGGACTAGATTCGTAAGCAAGATGATCAATTCCCAGCAGCAATCTGAACACCGTCCCCAAGCCCGGGCCTATTGGACTGTCGGCCACGAAAAAGGCGAGCTCCGCACGGAAGAGCTGCCCGCGCCGGGCCCGGGTGAGGCGCTGGTCCGCGCCCTGTATTCGGGAATCAGCAAAGGCACCGAAACCGTGGTCCACTGCGGCAAAGTACCGCCACGGGTTGCCGAACAAATGCGGGCGCCCCTGCAGGAGGGGTCCTTCCCGTCGCCGGTGAAGTTCGGCTACCTCTCCGTGGGAATCGTGGAGGACGGCCCGGAGGGCTGGGTGGGCCGTACCGTGTTCTGCCTGCACCCGCACCAGGACCGCTACATTGTTCCGGTCGAGTCCCTGACCGTGGTCCCGGAGAACGTCCCGGCCCGGCGGGCGGTTCTCACCGGAACCGTCGAAACGGCCGTCAACGCCCTGTGGGAAGCCGGCCCACGGCTCGGTGACCGCGTCGCCGTCGTCGGCGCGGGCCTGGTGGGCGGCATGGTGGCCACCCTCCTTCGCACCTTCCCGCTGCAACGGCTCCAGCTGGTGGATGTCGATCCGGCGAAGCGGGCGTTCGCCGATGCCCTCGGCGTCGAATTCACCAACCCCAACGACGCACTGGCCGACTGCGACATCGTTATCCACTGTTCAGCTTCCCAGGAAGGGCTCGAACGCAGCCTCCAGCTGGTGGGCGACGAAGGGGACGTCATTGAAATGTCCTGGTACGCCGACCGCAAGGTCACCATCCCGCTGGGGGAGGACTTCCACGCCCGCCGGCTCTCCATCCGCGCAAGCCAGGTGGGAGTGGTGGCACGCGCCCGCCGCCACCGCCGGACCAACGCCGACCGGCTGGCGCTCGCCGTGTCCCTGCTCAGCGATCCCGTCTACGACACGTTCCTCACCGGCGCATCGCCGTTTGCGGAACTTCCCGCCGTCGTGCACGAGCTGGCCGAGGGCCGCCTGGACGCCCTCTGCCACGTCATCGAATACCCTTCCGAACACCCCGCCGAAGACAAGAGGTAGCCCTTGTTCAGCCTGACCGTCCGCCGCCACTTCATGATTGCGCACAGCCTTCCCCGGGAAGCCTTCGGGCCGGCCCAAGGCCTTCACGGGGCCACCTTCGTGGCGGAAGTGACCTTCCGCCGTCGAGCCTTGAACGACGACGCCATCGTCCTGGACATCGGCGCCGCCGGCGGGCTCATTGAAGAAGTGCTGGCGGGCCTGAACTACAAGAACCTGGACGAGCACCCCGATTTTGCCGGGAAGCTGAGCACCACCGAGGCCCTGGCGCAGTACATCGCCGAGGCTGTCGCAGCCAAGGTCAGGGGCAGTTTAGACGGGCGGGAACTTGCCGGACTGGCTGTCACCCTTCGTGAGAACCCGGACGCCTGGGCGTCGTTCTCACTCGACTTCGACGCCGCGTAGCGCAGACCCGTGGCTGCGTCCGGCGCGGGCAGGCCGGCGGTCCGGCTGATCGTTCCGGGCAATGTGCTGCACAACTCAGGGGGCAACGCCTACAACGCCGAACTGGCCCGCGGGCTCACGGACCTCGGGGTGGACGTGCGCATCTGCCGCATTGAGGGCAACTGGCCGGTGGGCAGCGAGGAAGAACGACGGCGGCTGGCAGTGTTGCTGCTCGACGGCGGGGACGACGGCGGTTCCACGGGCAGTGCGACGGCCGTGCCGCCGGTGACCATCGTGGACGGGCTGGTGGCGCTGGGTGCGCCTCGTGCACTGGAAGAGGCCGCGGCCGCGGGGCGGCCCGCCTGGATCCTGGTACACATGCAGCTGGCTGAGTACCCGGACCTCGAAGGGCGGGCCCTGGCTGCCGCGGCCGGTGCCATCTGCGCCAGTTCGACGGCGGCCTCCGAGCTCCGGGCCCGGCACTCTCCACTACGGCACGATTCGGCCGGGGTCAGCCAGACGCCGATCCATGTGGCGCTGCCCGGCACCTCTGCCGCACCAGCGGCCGCCGGATCCAACCCGCCGCACTTCCTGGCCGTGGCAGCCCTCCTGCCTAACAAGGACCAGCTCCTGCTGCTCAATGCGCTCGCGGGAATCAGGGACCTGCCCTGGACCGCGTCACTGGTCGGCTCCGATGCTGCAGACCCGGCCTATGCCGAAGCCGTCAGGAGCGCAATCACCGGACTGGGACTGGGGGACCGGGTCTCAGTCGAGGGCGAGCTCAGGGGGCAGGCCCTCGACGCGGAATGGGCCCGCGCGGATCTCAGCCTGCTGATTTCGCAGGCCGAAACCTACGGGATGGTGGTCACTGAGTCACTCGCCCGCGGCATCCCGGTGGTGGTGCGGGACGGCACGGGCGCCGTCGAGGCGCTCGCGGCCGGGTCGCCGGGTACGGCAGAAGCTGCCGACGGCGGCGGGGCACCCGCGCTGCCGGGCGCCGCCGTCGTGCTCGGCACCGACCCTGCCCCGCTGGAAAGGGCACTGCGCCGCTGGCTCAGCACGCCGGAGCTGCGCTTGCGCTGGCGCGAAGCGGCATTGGCTGCGCGGAACCGGCTGCCGGGCTGGGACGTCACGGCCGGAACCGTGCTGGACTTCATTGCAGCGGCTGGCTGACTTGCCGATGACCGGCGAAGAACTCCCGGAGCAGGTCGGCGCACTCCTGCTCGCGGACTCCGGCGTAGACCTCCACCCAGTGGTTGAGGCGGCGTTCGCGAAGAATGTCGAACACCGAACCGGCCGCCCCTGCCTTCTCGTCCCATGCTCCGAACACCACACGGGGAATCCGGGCCAGGACAACGGCGCCTGCGCACATGGCGCAGGGCTCCAACGTCACCACCAGGGTGCACTCCGCCAACCGCCAGCCATCGCCCTGCGGCAGCAACTGCAGCCGGGCGGCCGCTTCACGGATCGCCACCATCTCGGCGTGGGCGGTGGGATCACCGTGCGCCTCCCGTTCGTTCCTGCCAGTACCCAAGATGTCGCCGTCGGGACCGATGACGATGGCGCCGATGGGCACGTCCCCGGTCCCCAGGGCACGCCGTGCCTCGGCAAGGGCAAGGCCCATCCATTCGGCATGGCGGGGCTCCGGGGAAGTCATGGCTCAATGATAGTTTCGAAGATACGGAAGGCGCAGGCGACGGATGAGCCCGGGAGACGACGTGAAGACCTTGACTGACCGCATTACCGACCGGTGGGGGCGGTGGGTGGTGCCTTACGCCGCCCTCTGGATCACCATGCTGATTGGCGGCGTAATCGTTGTGACGCTGGCGTTCCTCGGCGCCGAAGTCTACGACAACGTGGTGGACGAAGCCGGCCTCGCCAACCTCGACAAGCCCGCGCTGGCTCTGTCCGAAGACCTCCGGACCCCCTGGCTCAATTCCGCCGTTACCGCCTTCACCAACATTGGCGGCGGGATCGGCATGCCGATCGTCGGCAGCATCCTGACGGCCTGGCTGACCTGGGCGGGACGCACCTGGCGGCCCCTCATCCTGGTGGGCGGCGGAGCTGCTGCCTCGGTGACTGCAACCACCTTCGGCAAAAAGCTCTTTGGCCGCACGCGTCCCGACCATGCGGACGCTGTTCCGCCCTTCGAGGATTCGCCGTCGTTCCCCAGCGGGCACACGCTCAACACCACCGTCGTCATCGGGCTGGTGGTCTATCTGGCCTGCCTGCAGATCCAGCGGACCGTGGCCCGGGTGTCCATGATCACGGCGGGTTCGCTCTTCATCATCGCCATGGGCCTGAGCAGGGTCTTCCTCGGCCACCACTGGCTGACTGACGTCATCGCCGGGTGGCTCCTTGGCCTTGCCTGGGTGGGAATCGTGATCCTGGCCCACAGGCTGTTCCACGTGATGCGGCACCGCGAGCATGCCGGTCCTGCCCCGACCTTCGACCACCCGGTGCTCCGGGAGGAACTTGCGGCCCACCATGCCGCACACCGCGCCGAGGACCACCCGGAGGGCACGGACAGCCCCGGGCAGGCCCGCGGCTCGCGGGGCGGGGACACCACCTCCGGGTGATAGTTTTGACCCATGCGCACACTCGTCGTGGACCACCCGCTGGTCGCTCACAAGCTCACCGTTCTGCGGGACAAGAACACCCCTTCCCCGGTCTTCCGGCAGCTCACCGAGGAGCTCGTCACGCTCCTCGCCTATGAGGCCACGCGGGACGTCCGCACCGAACCCGTCACCATCGAAACGCCGGTCAGCACCACCATCGGCACTGCGTTCACCAAGCCCACGCCGCTGGTGGTTCCCATCCTCCGCGCCGGACTGGGCATGCTCGAAGGAATGACCAAGCTTGTACCCACGGCCGAGGTCGGCTTCCTGGGAATGGCCCGCGACGAGGAAACCCTGGACATCATTACCTATGCGGAGCGCCTGCCTGAGAACCTGACAGACCGGCAGATCTTCGTCCTGGATCCCATGCTTGCCACCGGCGGCACCCTGCGCGAAGCCATCAAGTTCCTGTTCAAGCGCGGTGCCTCGGACGTGACATGCATCTGCCTCCTCGCTGCCCCCGAGGGCCTGGCCAAGCTGGAGGAAGAACTCTCGGACGCCAACGTGACCATTGTCCTGGCCTCCATTGACGAGAAGCTCAACGAGAAGTCCTACATCGTTCCCGGACTCGGCGACGCCGGGGACCGCCTCTACGGCATCGCAGGCTAGCTGCCGGGCTGAATCTTCAAGCCGTGGCTGCGGGCCGGGGACTGCGTTCCGGAACGCAGTTCCCGGCCCGCACCCGCGTTCTCGGGAAGCGGTTGCCCTCTTCCGGATTCCGGTGGCCGCGGCTAGCCTGTGGCCCATGGACTGGAAACTCGAACTGGTGTTTGTCCCTGTGTCCGACGTGGACCGTGCCAAGGATTTTTACGTCAACAAAGTCGGCTTCAACGCGGACTACGATGAACGTCCCATGGAGGGCCTCCGTTTCGTCCAGCTGACCCCGCCGGGCTCCGGCTGTTCGATCGCCATCGGCGAGGGCCTCAACGACGCTCCGCCGGGCACCGCTCCCGGCCTGCAACTTGTGGTCAGCGACATCCAGGCCGCGCACAAGCAGCTGAAGGACAACGGTGTTGACGTCAGCGACGTCGACGTCCAGGCCTGGGGCCACTTCGTCCACTTCGCCGACCCCGACGGCAACAAATGGGCCGTCCAGTACATCCCCCACCGTCCGAACGGCTAGGTCACAGAATCCCGCCGCTGCCTCTGGTGGGGCAGGATGGAAGCATGAGCTTTCACCCCGACGCCCCCGCAGCGGTCACCGCGGCTTCGTCCGCTGCCATCGTCACCGCCCGTGCCGTCCTGTTCGACATGGACGGCACCCTCGTTGATTCCACGGCCGTCGTGGAGCAGGTGTGGGGTGAATTCGCCGTGCGTTACGGCCTGGACATCGCCGAGATCCTCCGCACCTCCCATGGCGTCCAGGCAGGGGACACAGTGCGGCGGTTTGCGCCCGCCGGCGCCGACGTTGCCGCCCTGACCGCGGAACTGGGCGCCATGGAGCGGGTCCGGACAGAGGGCATTGTGGCGTTGCCCGGGGCGGCCGACCTGCTGCGCAGCCTCCCGGCGGATGCCGTGGCGCTAGTGACTTCAGCCGACCGGATCCTGGCCGATATCCGAATGGGCGCCGCGAAGCTTGCCATGCCGGCCACAGCCGTCACGGCAGATCTCGTCACCCGGGGCAAGCCGCATCCGGAAGGTTACCTCCGCGCCGCAGAACTGCTCGGCGTGGAGCCGGCCGATGCCCTGGTCTTTGAGGATGCCCCGGCAGGCATTGCGGCCGGTGTTGCCGCCGGGATCCGGACCGTGGCCATCGGGCCCAACACCGGCCCGCTGCCGGACGGCGTCCTGCACATTGCCGACTACTCCGCGGTATCCGTCACCACGGACGTGGACGACGCCGGCGTCCGGACGATTTCCTTCCGGTTCTGACGCCCAACCCGGTGCCCTGTCCAGTAGTGTCATGGGGGGCGGCTGACTCTATCTTGGGGGGGATAGGATGACCGGAATTCCGATTGACGGCGCCAGGGGCACCGTCGAGCTCCGGAACGGCGTCTTGCATGTGCGTTGGATTCCTGGCCTGGCCATTTGCGAGGAAGCCGCCGTGGCCGTGATGTCCGCCGTCAATGAACTGAGCTGCGGACGTCCGTTTCCGATGCTGGTGGACATGGCTGCGACTGAGTCCATGAGCCGCGGCGCCCGGCGCGTCTTTGCCCGTCCCAGCACCGTGGCCAGGGTGGCGCTCCTCGGGGCTTCTCCGGTGGACAGGGCATTGGCCAACTTCTTCCTCAGCGTTCATTCTCCTGCTGCTCCGACGCGGTATTTCACCTGCCCGGAGGAAGCCATGCGGTGGCTCCGGCTGCCGTAGCCGTCATCGAGGCGGTGGCACCACGGCGCGAGTTGGGCCCGCAGTTCCGGAACCGGAATGCGGCCGGTCGCCAAGTCGCGGCTGAGGCGGCCCATGCCGCGAAGATCGGCGAGGGCAGTCTGGAAGAGGTCCACACCGGCGTCGCCACCGTCCCTCCAGTCCACCGGGACCTCGTGCACGCGGAGTCCGCATCTTTCGGCCAGGACCAGCAGTTCGGTGTCAAAGAACCATGCGGTGTCGGCCGTGTGCGGCAGGATGTGCCGGGCAACATCTGCACGGATAGCCTTGAAGCCGCACTGCGCATCGCTGAAACGCGCACCCATCAGCGTATGCAGCAGAAAGTTGTAGCCGCGGGAGATGAACCCCCGCCACGGTCCGCGGACAACACAAGAAGATCGTGCCAGCCGCGACCCGATCGCCAGGTCCGAGTGTCCGGAAAGAAGCGGGGCGACCAGGGGAGCGAGCGCAGCGAGGTCGGTGGAAAGACTCACGTCCATGTAGGCCAGGACGGGGGACGGCGAGGCCAGCCACACGGTGCGGAGCGCGTTGCCGCGTCCTTTGGAGGTTAGCCGGACCACCGTGACCTCGCGTAGTTCCCGGGCCACTCGCTCGGCGGCCTTGAGCGTGCCGTCGGTGCTGGAATTATCCGCCACCGTAATCCGGAACGGGTAGGGAAACGTGCCGGCCAGATACCAGTGGAGTTGGCGAAGGGACTGCTCCAGGCCCTGTTCCTCGTTGTAGACCGGGATGACTACATCCAGGACGGGCGCAGCGGTTCCTGTCACGCCCGTCATCCGCGTATCTATGGGGGCCCGGCGGACGTGACCCGGCCGGAGGAACGTCGGATCGGGAGGACCCGGCCTGGGGTCGACGGCGGCCTGCGGTTGCGGGTGCAGCGGGGTTCCCGTGGCCAGGTCTGTGAGCGTCATGGTTCAACTATGGCGCCGCCGCATATGAAGAATTTAGGCCGAAGCTGTGCAGCTGCTGTGGGCCTTGCCGGGTGCGGATAAGGGCAAGGGAACCGGCGACAGTGCGCCCGCCGTCTTTGGTGGGAGCACCGCCGCCGCGGTTGGGTGCGTTATGGCGCGAGTACTTCGCAGACGTCTATGACCCTGCCCGGTCCAGAGTATCTCCGGAGTTCCGTCTGGAAGTCCCCGGCAACGGCGAAGTTGAAGTTGCCCGATACGAGGACGACGCCGGAAACGTCAGGTCCGGTCTTGTCAGTATCGGCGAATGAAAGGAGGTTCCTGCCGGTCGACTTGAATTCGACGCTGGTGGGATCTTCGGCATTTGGCACAAATTGGATGTGTGAGGCGCCCGTGATGACGTAACTTACGGTCTTACCGTTTGCAGTTAGGGTCACGTTGAGGTTCGGGGCTATTGAAATGACTCTGTCACCCGGGATGACGATGTCCTTTACGCGGCCAGTTACGGTGGCCTCGATGTCGAAGCCACCGGCGGCTTGGCCGCAGTGGAAGACGTAATTGGTCTGAAGCGGTGGCTGCGGCGGGCCCGAAGGGGCGGCGGCGGCCGGAGCGGCGGCCGCGAAGATTGAGGCCAGAACGGCCGTCGGAACTAACCATTTTTTCATTCTTGTGCTCCCTGCATCTTGATGACGGCGCTGGGGCCGGCAGCCGCTGGGAAGACAATTGAAAGCGGCGGCGACCAACAGTCACTCGTCGACCTTGTGAAAACCTTGTGGACCCGAAACGGGGCGCGAAGGTCCCCGGGGGTCCAGGAGGAAGCAAGAACGCCAAGACGGCCGGAGGCCCCGAATCCAAGCATGGATTCGGGGCCTCCGGCGTTGCGAACCAAGGTGGCTACAGGTGCCGGTCTAGTACCAGTTGTTGGCGTAGTGGAAGTCCAGGGCGCCGCAGGGGGAGCCGTACCGTTCCTTCACGTAGTTCAAGCCCCAGTTGATCTGGGTGCGGAAGTTGGTCAGGTAGTCGGACCCGGCGCTGGCCATCTTTTCGGCCGGCAGCGACTGGACAATGCCGTACGCGCCGCTGCTGGCGTTCGTGGCAGTGGTCTTCCAATCCGATTCCTTGGTCCACAGCGTGGTGAGGCACTGCATCTGGTCAGCCGCCCAGCCGTACGTTCCAAGCTGGGAGGCTGCATACGCCTGGGCAGCTGCGGGATCGTCCACGGCTACGGGCGGCGCCGGGGCAGGAGCCGGTTGGGGAGCCGCGGCAGGTGCAGGAGCGGGGGCGGCTGCAGGCGCTTCCGGTGCCGTCTCCTCCGACGGCTTCTCACCGGACGACTGCGCGTTCACGCTGACGGAGGACGGCGCGGGCATGGCGGAAACGAGGATTTTTTCGAACGCGAGCTTCGATTCGGCGTCGGCAGTAGTTGCGGCGCTCCCTGCGCCCGTTGCCGATGTTGCAGGGCCGACGGGTTCGGAAGCCTGGCCGGCGGCGCCGACACCAATCAGCACGGCGCAAGCGGTGGTTACTACTGCGGCCCGGCGGCCGGAGCCCTGCAGGCTGGCAGCGAACCGGGACAGCGGGGACACCTTGGCGGCTGGTTCGGCGCGGTGGCGTGAGCGTTGCGCAGGCGCTGCGGACTTGCGGGAAGCGGGCTCAGGACGTACTTCTGGCGTGGATTTAGTCATGGTTGCCTCTCGATGCCGGCGGAGTTAGCTGTCGGGTTCGGATGAGGTCATCCGGCCGCACGGAACTTCACGTGTCGGCTTCACCCCAAGGGCGGCTATGCAGAATGCCCGGAGACCTGGGTCCCCCGCCTCTGCCTGATCATGAGGAAATCCGGGTAGCGGCAGAGTTTGGCGTCCATCCGGATATGCGGCCGGAACGGTGGCCGCACTCTAAAAACCGTACAGGAGTCCGGCGCTTAAGTCACATTTCGGTAACGAGGGTCACGACGGCGGCGCGTTGGCTTGCGCGTTCGCCGAAGCCGGAAGCGGGTTTGCGGTGCCGCTAGGCTTCCGGTAATTCCCCCGGGAGCCGCAGGGCAAACTCGGTGCGTCCCGGGCGTGAATTGACCTCCACGGTTCCGCCGTGCGCCTCCACGATCGACTGCACGATCGACAGGCCCAGGCCACTCGTGCCCTCGGCAGCCGCAGCGCGCGTGCCGCCGGAACCAGAAGCAGAACCTCCCGGACTGGTTCGCGCCGCATCCGCCCGGGCAAAGCGGGCGAAAACCCGGTCCACAAACTCCGGCGGGATCCCGGCACCGTTGTCCGTTACGGTCACCACGGCGCTGCCGTCGGCTGACCGCATCACTCCAGTGACCACGGTAGTGCCCGGTTCCGTGTGCTTGCGGGCATTGGAGAGCAGGTTGGCGATCACCTGGTGCAGCTGCCTGGCATCCCCGCGGACCACCACGGGCTCTTCCGGAAGCTCCAGCTGCCAGATGCGGTCCGGTGCCATGACCTTCTCGTCGCTGACGGTTTCCACCGCAAGCTGCGTCAGGTCCACATCGCTGATCTTTAGCGGCTGGCCTTCGTCCAACCGGGCCAACAGCAGGAGGTCCTCCACCAGGGTGGTCATCCGTTCAGACTGGCTCTGCACCCTGGCCAGCGACTTCTGGCCGTCCGGGGTGAAGTCCTCGGTCATGCGCATGAGTTCCGTGTAGCCGCGAATGGCGGTGAGCGGCGTGCGCAGCTCGTGCGATGCGTCGGCCACGAACTGGCGCACCCTGGTTTCGCTCTGCTGGCGGGCTTCCAGCGCTTTGGAGACGTTATCCAGCATGAGGTTGAGGGCATGCCCCACACTGCCCACTTCGGTTCCGGGGTGCGCGTTCGACGGCGGCACGCGGACTGCGAGGGCCACCTCGCCGGCGTCGAGCGGCAGTTTCGAAACCTGCGTGGCGACTTCGGACAGTTGCTCGAGGGGTTTCATGGTGCGACGGATCAGCACCGTTCCGGCAAGGCCGATCAGGATCAGGCCGCCCATCGACACGATCACCATCGTCCATACCAAAGAGTTGAGCGTGTTCTGTTTTTCGTTCAGGGGGAGTCCGGTGACAATCACGTCCCCGTATGGCGCCTGGACTGCCACCAGACGGTAGGAGCCGGTGGACAGTGCCCGATCGACGGGCGTTCCGTCGGGCTGGAGTGCCAAAAGAATCTGGTTATCCTCGGGGGAGAGGGACGCCACGGTGGCGTCTTTGGCGAGGAACCCGGCGCTGCTGACATTCCCGTTATCTATGCGCGCGATGAGCGTTCCGACGCCCTGGCCCGGGCCTTCGAACCCGTCCTGCCTGCCGGACGGGTTGCTGGGCCGTGGCCGTCCTGCCTCGTTCGACAGCCGTGAGGCCTGCCCCAGCCGTTCATCGAGCTGCCTGGTCAGGAAGGAATCCATGGAGGCATAGCTGAACAGGCCGATCGCGCCGCAGATGGCCACAAGGAGTGCCATGGCCACCAGTACCAGCCGGGTGCGCAGGTGCCAGGTCGACGGATCAAGCCAGCGGCGGCGGTCTTTGCGGGTTACGCCGGA
Organism: Arthrobacter sp. PvP103; assembly: GCF_017833075.1. Classification (NCBI taxonomy): domain Bacteria; kingdom Bacillati; phylum Actinomycetota; class Actinomycetes; order Micrococcales; family Micrococcaceae; genus Arthrobacter; species Arthrobacter sp. PvP103. The sequence goes on from NZ_JAFIBQ010000001.1 coordinate 3,109,398, forward strand.
GAGTGTGGGCACCGCTCAATCCGCCGGTTTGATGACGTATCCCGCGCCGCGGACGGTGTGGATCATGGGCGGGTGGACGGCATCCACCTTTTTTCGCAGGTAGGAAATGTAGAGCTCCACGATGTTGGCCTGGCCACCGAAGTCGTAGTCCCATACGCGGTCCAGGATCTGTGCCTTGCTGACCACCCGCCTGGGGTTCTCCATGAGGTAGCGGAGGAGTTCGAACTGGGTGGCGGTCAGCTGCAGTTCCTCCCCGGCCCGGGTCACTTCGCGCGTGTCAATGTTGAGGACGAGGTCGCCCACCACGAGTTCGGCGGTGTCCATGGCGGCGACTCCGGAACGCTGGACCAGCCGGTGCAGGCGCAGGAGCACCTCTTCCATGCTGAAGGGCTTGGTGACGTAGTCGTCCCCGCCGGCCGCCAGGCCAAGGATGCGGTCCTGGACGGCGTCCTTCGCCGTCAGGAAGAGCGCGGGCACCTCCGGCGCGAAGGCGCGGATCCTGGTGAGCAGCTCGACGCCGTCGAACCCGGGGAGCATCACATCCAGCACCAGCACGTCCGGGCGGAATTCCTTGGCGAGTTTTACAGCATCCGGGCCGTCTCCGGCGACGGCAACGGACCAGCCTGCCATCCGCAGGCCCATGCTCATGAGCTCGGAGAGGCTGGGTTCGTCGTCCACCACCAGGGCACGGATGGGGGAGCCGTCCGGGTGGGTGAGCTGGGGAAGGTTGTTAGTCATGGAGTGCGAAGTGGCCATGGGACAACTCTCCGATCTGCGGTTTAGCCGGCGCTATGGGGATCCTGTGGGCCAGCTGTGAATCCCAGCCTAGCGAGCTGAACGCAGGGGCGGGCCATCCATGGGCTGCCCGGCGGGGACCGGCTGCTTTGCCGGGGTGAAACCAGCTTCGGAAAGGTCACAGCTTGGCCTCCTGCCCCGCACAGGCCCCGCACAGGAACGCTTCGGAGTCTGGAGTGGACCAAGCGCCAGGCTCAAGGAGTACACCATGAACAACCACCACAGCACGCCGGTTCCGGACAACGATTCCGACAGGACTCCGGAAGACCATCCGGTCCCTGCAGGCGGTCGTATGAACATTCCCGCTATTAGCCCCGCCAACGGCGGGCATGCTCCCGGGTGGGGAGCGCCGCCGTCGTCCGCTGCTTCCGGTTCGCTACCGGAGGCGGGATGGGGATCATCCCGGCCGTACGCCAGCTGGCGTACCCCGCCGCCTGGCGGCTTTCCGGGCGGGCCGGCGGGCCGTTCGAAGCCGTGGACCGTGAAGCGGGGGGTTGCTGCCGCCGGAGCGGCGGCTGTTCTCGCAGGCGGAGCCGGCGTGGGCATCTATGCCCTGACCTCCAGCTCTGCGGCGGCTGACGGCACGGCCGATGCAGGCGCATTGCAGGAAACATCGCCGGGCGGCCGCGGCGGTGCGCAGGGCGGCTTTGCCGGCGGCGGGATGCCGCCCCAGGGCGGCCCGGGCAACTTCGCCCCGGATGGCCTGGGCGGAATGGGCAACGGAGTATCCGCCGCCGTTCACTCCGAGTACGTGGCCCTCGAGGACGGCGCCTACGTCACCAAAGTGGAACAGCAGGGAACGGTCACCGAAGTGAACTCGGGCTCCGTGACAGTCAAGAGCACGGACGGCTTCAGCCGCACTTATGCACTCGGTTCAGATGTGGCGGTGAGCAATCTGCAACAAAGGCGTCAACAGTCCGGCGCTGCGGCCATCAGCCAACTCACCGTGGCGGACATCGTGTCCGGTGCGATGGTCAGGATCGTTGCGGGTAAGGACGGTGACAGCTTCCCGGCGGAGTCGGTCCAGCTGGTAGCCGCGACGCTCACCGGTCAGTCCAACTGAGCCGGCCGGCGGGCCCGGCGGGGCTGCGCAGGACAGAATTTTTCCGTGAAGCCCGGCCGGGGGCTGGACATGTGCAAAGCGCGGCCCTCGTATTTCAGCAATTCCATACAGGCTGAATTTTCGCATCGAAAACACGAGTTATGGAGAAGAAAATTCGGCATTCAAGAGAATCCGATCGATCGTTCTGAAAAACACCTGTTATATTATTGGCATTTCAGAATCGTGATTTGGGCCACAATGCGGGATTCTGTCTCACGATGCGGACGATAGTGTCCATTGTTACTTGCAAGTTTTCATTGTTACGTTGCACACTTCAATTGTGAACAAGAACTCAACAGCACCTGCAGCCGCAGAATCCTGGACCAGCCCACCCGCTGGCGAAGACATGCGCTGTTGTCGAATGCACGCCTAACTTTCCCATCCCGAGAAGTTTTTAGGCATTCGCCCCTAGCCCAGCGTCGGGCGCCCCTCCCCAGATCTCATTGCGGGGAAAGACAGCATTCGAGCCGCGATGACGGCCATTCACATTGAGGTAAGCATTCCATGTCAGTTGCATCTGGATACGTCCACATCTCCGTCCGAAACGCCAACAAGGGCGGCCAGCCCTCAGGCCTCCGCCAGGGATTCGGTGCCCGTCCGGCGTTCGCCCCGGCAGCCCCCGGCAACAGCTTCCCGGCACCCGGCTACGCGCCCCAGGGCTACAACCCGAACTCCTATGGCCAGCTTCGCGCTGTTCCCGCCGCCGAGGCCGCCCCGCAGACGGCCCCCACCCCTGTGATTGCACCGGCCAACGGCAGTGCCGTCCGCCCCGTCGCAAACGAAAACGTAGCCCGTGGATTTGTCCTCTACATGGGCATCGACGAGGAAACGGCGGCAGCAGCCGGAACCTCCATTGCGAAACTTGCTCAGGAAATCCGCGCCTACGCGCAGTCGCTCGTCTCCGGTGCAGAGAGCTACGCCGCGGTGGCCGTAGCCCCCGCCAGCGCCCCGGGTTCCGCGCTCGACGTCGTACGGTCCACTTTCGGCGACCCCACCGTCAACTCCCGGCAGCGCACCGAGACCACCCGGCTGCCGCAGCCGCAGGATCCCCGGCCGTCCGGCGTCCTCATCGACCTGGCCCGCCGTGAAGTCCACCTCGACGGCGACTCCCTGAACCTTACGTTCAAGGAGTTCGAACTCCTCAACTACCTCGTCGAAAACGGCACCCGCACCGTGGGCCGCGACGAACTGCTCGAAGGTCTGTGGCGCAACGCCGAAGAGGTCCCCAACGAGCGCACCATCGACGTCCACATCCGCCGCCTCCGCTCCAAGTTGGGCCGCCTCGCCAACACCGTCCGCACGGTACGCGGCCAGGGCTACCGGTTCTACGAGCACCCGGAGGTCGTAGTCTGGGCCGCTCCGGAATACTCCATCTAGTCCTAGACTCGTTCGAAAGCGCCCGTTCCCTCCGTGGGGGCGGGCGCCTTCGCTTTCGCGGCACGATCCCTCGCCGCGTGCGCTCGTTCTTCACGCAACAACTGCGCTTTCGGGATGTGCCGCTACGCTTCAGCGCCCTTGATCCAGCCGAAAGGGCCGCCTTCCCGCGGGCGGGCTCTCGGAGTATGTGCCTCCGTGGCTTAGTTCCTATGGCCCTGTTGGTGCCGGGTGGTGCGGCGTAGTCTCTGATCGTCCATCCGACCATCAGGAGGAACTATGTCTGTAGCACGCATTACAACCCTGAGCTCGAATTCCAAAACTTCGTTCGATGCGGCCATCAAGGAGGGCATCGAGCGCGCCAACAAGACGCTTCGGGGTGTCACGGGCGCGTGGGTGAAAGAGCAGAAAGTCGAAATCGCGGACGGCGCCGTCGTCGCGTGGCACGTTGTGCTTGAAGTGACCTTCGTACTGGAGGACTGAACCCTGTGCAGGGCGGCCGTGACCTGAGGGGCAGGGCCGCCGCACTAGGATTGGGGCATGAGCGAGCATCACATCAGGCGTTTGGTCCTCATGCGGCACTCCAAGGCAGACTGGCCCGGAGGAGTGCCCGATCATGAGCGCCCGCTGGAGGAACGCGGGCACCGTGAGGCTCCCCTGGCCGGAAAATGGCTGCTCAAGCACGGGGTGGTTCCCGATTTCATCCTCTGCTCCAGTGCGCTGCGTACTCGGCAGACGTGTACCTGGGTGTGCGCGGAATTAGGCGACAAAGCCCCGACACCGAAACTCGAGGACGGCCTCTACGGCGCGTCCGCGCTGCGCATGCTGAAGGTCATCAACCACGTTCCGGATACCGTGACTACGCTGATGGTGATCTCCCACATGCCCGGAGTGCAGGATCTTGCCATGCACCTGGCGTCGCGCGATTCCAACCACGATGCTTATATGGACGCCGCCACCCGGTTTCCCACCAGCGGCCTGACTGTGCTGGAAACCGACAAAACCTGGGCAGAACTGGATGGCCAGGATGCCCGGCTGACGCACTTCAAGGTGCCCCGGGCGCACTAAGGGGCGCTGGCGGGACCGCGGCAGCCCCGCGCACCTCTGACTCCTGCCCCTTCTGCCGCCGTGTTCATGGTCAGCGCGGGGTTTGTGATGTTTACTGGAGATATTCGTCAGCGGCCCCGGTTAGAAGGAGATCATCGTGGACTCAGGACAGCTTGTGGGGATCATCATCGGCGTTGTTGTAGTGATTGCGATCATCGCAGCGGTGCTCTTCTTCAACCGGCGGCGCAAGGTGGAGGCGGACAGGAACAAGGCCGCCGAAATGCGTGAAAAAGCCAAAGCCGACGAGCTCGGAGCGCGGGATCGCGAGGCCAAAGCGGCCCGCGCCGAGGCCGACGCAAAACAGGCCGAAGTCGAGGCGGAGCGCCTGCGCCGGGACGCCCGCGAAAAGCAGGCGGAAGCCGAGCGCGTGCGGGCCGCGTCGCAGGAACAGCTCCGCAAGGCCGATGAGGTTGACCCGGACGTCGTCACAGCCGACCGTCGCGACGCTGACCGCCACGACGCTGACAACCGCGATACCGATCGCCATGACGCTGTTCGCCATGACGCCGACCGGCAGGACGAGACCCTTCCCGCACAGCCGCAGACGCGTGCAGAAGCTGGAACCCGCGGTCGCGGTGACAACGTGCCGGCGACAGCCCCGGGCACCACAGCCCCGGCGACAGCCGCTGGCACCACAGCCCCGGGCACGGCAGTCCCAGGCACCGCAGAACCCGGCCATGCCGGACCAGCCACGACTGAACCGGTCGCACCACCTCAGCGCGACGCTGCGGATCGCGACGCTGCCAAGCATGATGCCGTGCCCGACCACGGGGCGGACGGGGCGCCGGGAGAGCGCCCGCGGAATCTTTGAGCCCGCATCCTCTGACGCCCCGGCACTGAACCGGCAGCACGGAGCGTGAACCTTCGCCATTCCGCCCTCGCGGTCCTTGTGGCCGTCCTGTGGGGCGCCAACTTCGTTGCGATAGACCTTGGCCTGCACGCCAACGGCACTGAGGTGCCGCCGCTGCTCTTTGTTGCCATGCGCTTCGTTCTGGTCGTCTTTCCGTGGATCTTCTTCATCCGCAGGCCGGACGTCAGTTGGCGGGCCATCGTCGGCGTGGGCCTCTTCATGAGCGCCGGACAATTCGGTCTCCTCTACCTGGCCATGGCGCTGGGCATGCCCGCAGGGCTCGCCTCGCTTGTCCTGCAGGCACAGGTGCTGCTGACTGTTCTCCTCGCTGCGGGAATCCTGGGTGAGCGTCCCAGCGTGAGGCAGTTTGCCGGCGTCGTCCTCGGAGTGGCCGGACTCGCGGTGGTGGCGGTCGGCCGCAGCATGGTCGCCCCGGTCCTTCCCCTGCTCATCGTCCTGGCCGCTGCGCTGTCGTGGGCGGCCGGAAACATCGTCGCCCGGCAGGCCAAGGCCTCTTCCGGCCTGGGGCTTGTGGTGTGGTCCGGTGCAGTGGTTCCGCTACCGCTGATCGGCCTGTCCCTGTTGATCGACGGGCCGGCCGCGGTAGGCGGTAGCCTCGCAGGCTTGCAGGTGGTCACCATCCTGAGTGCGATCTACACGGCCGTCCTGGGCTCGCTGGTGGGTTATGGAATCTGGAACTGGCTCCTGGGAATCTATCCGTCGTCCGCCGTGGTTCCGTTTACGCTGCTTGTGCCGGTCGTGGGAATGACGACGGCCTGGCTGGTCCTGGGCGAGGTGCCGTCACCAGCCGAGGTAGCAGGCGGACTTCTGCTGCTGGGCGGGGTGGCAATCGCCGTCCTCCTGCCGGGCCGGCAGGGCGCCACACCCGGCCAAAGGCGATGGCATGCTCAACGACGCGATGTAGCCTTCGCCGGGGACGTGGGCGACGGTTTGGCTGCCGGTTTAGGCACAGATTTGGGCGCGGCGGACTTGGGCGCCGGCCGGGCAGCACGAGGGACCGCGGACTTGGCCGAGGGCGACGCCGGCCGCTTGGCCGCGGGCGTACGGACCGCGCCGGATCGCGACGCCGGGACACGCCCGTAGGTGGTCCCTGCGGCAGGGCGGGGCGCCGGTCTGGCCGTCGGCCGCCTTGCCGCTGAGGGCTTGCGCCGTCCGGATTCACTGCGCCCGGACCGGCTGCGGTCGGACCGGAGCCGCTTTCCGGCCGGCCATACCGCCCCTGCGAACAGAACCAGCAGCGTCCCCGCGCCGGACACCGCGGCGAGGTAGAAGTAGATATCGGAGTCCCGGGTTGTCACCGCCGCACCCAGGGAATCCGTCTCCGCGGTGAACGCCAGGCCCCACATGCGCAGGAACGCGATGGTGAACCCGATGAACAGGCTCGTACCGATGCCGCCCACCAGCAGCGCCAGGTGGCGGCCCCGGACCACCACCTGGATGACGCACGCGAGGTAGCCCACGGCCACAGCTCCGAGGAACGTGAACAACACGGACTCTTCGAGCGTTATCGCGGTCAGCACCAGGAGCCCTGCGGCGGCACAGGCCGCCGCAATAGCTATCCTTCCGCTGTTACCCATGTGGCGCATGTGACTAATCTTCCCCGATGCGGGCTACTTCCGGACGTAGCCACGCATGATCGCCATAATGGCCGCGACGCTTTGTTCGCGGGTGCGTTCAGGGTTGTAGGTCTGGCGGTCCAGCCCCACCACGAAGCACGCGCCGAAGATTGCGGTCTCCAGGCTGCCCCGGGAGATGGACTCGTCGACGGTGTAGCGCGCGGCGACGCCCTCGATCGCGCCGCCGATTACCTTGAGCAGCCGTCCGCGGAGCTCCGCGAAGGTGTCCTGCCATTCGCTGGGGGTCCGCCAGTTTTCGCTGACCCAGAGCCTGGCGAAGGACGGGTACTCTGCCATGAAGTCCATCGCCTGACCGATCATCTCGTCCATGGCGGCCAGCGGATCGGCGGAGGAGTCCTGCACGCTCAACAGCCGGGCGTGCAGGATGTCCACTCCGTGGCGCAGCAGCTGGGCGATCAGGTCGGACTTGCTGCCGAAGTTGTAGTACACGGTTCCCTTGGAGACGCCGGCCGCCGCGGCGATCTCGTCCACGGTGACGCCGGCCGCGCCGCGCTCGCCGATCAGCTCCATGGAAGCGTCGAACAGCTTCTGTTTGGTGGCATTGGTACGGGCCGGGCGGAGTTTCTTTTCGCCGGCTTCCTGCATGCTCATACGGCGATCTCCGGTTTCAGGGACTTCAGGGTCCAGAACTTGTGCTTGTGGACGGCCAGCGTTGACAGCGCGGCCCCCAGCACAGTGTAGCCAAGCAGGCCCGCCACGATGGGCAGGATCATGGAAAGGTCCGCGCCGTAGATCAGGTGCCGCATGCCGGTCACGACGTAGCCCATGGGGAGGATTTCGTGCACCAGATGCAGTGGCTGGGGGGTGGTCTGCCAGGGGAACGTGCCGCCCGAGGACACCAGCTGGAGCACCAGCAGGATCAGGACCACCAGCTTTCCGGGGGAGCCAAGCAGGGCCACGATGCCCTGGATGATGGCGCTGAAGGCCATCGCGGCGGCCAGCATGAACAGCCACATCAGCACCGGATGCGCGGGGTTGAGGCCCAGCGCCACGTCCACCACCAGGGTGAGCAGGCTCGCCTGGACAACGGAGACGGCCAGGAACGGCAGCCAGCCGCCCAGGGCAATCTTCCACGACGGCGCGTTGGAAGCCAGCGCCCGCTGGGTGACGGGACGCATGGCCTGGATCAGCATGAAGATGCCGATCCACAGCGCGAGGGTCAGGAAGAACGGTGCCAGGCCGGCTCCGTAGGACCCGGCCTTCGCCTGGGAGACGTTGCTGACGGCCACGGGATCGGCCATGACCTTCGAGAGGCTGCTCTTCTGGGCGTCATCGGGATTGGGCACCTGGCCGGCGCCCTTGCCGAGTTCCGAGGCCAGCGTGGCTGCTCCGTTGGCGGCCGTTGTGGCACCGGCTTCAAGCTGCGCTGCGCCGCTGTCGAGCGTCCCGGCACCTTCGGCAAGCTTCGCTGTGCCGTCCACGGCGCTTTGCTCCCCGGCGGCCAACGCGGAGGTCCCGGTGTGCAACTGGTCCGCGCCCGCGGACGCCTGGGCGATGGCGCCGGTCAGGGCGGGTGTGGCCGCCGCGAGCCTGGCGGCACCGGCGCTCACCGCGGCCGAACCGTCCGAAAGCTGCTGGATCTGCGCGGCGTCGGACTGGATTTTTGCCTTGGCGTCCGCCACCGGTCCGGATGCCGCGGCTGCGTCGAAGTCCTTGAGGATGCTGTCCGCCTGCGCCTGGGTGATGATGCCCGCGGCCATCAGCCTGCCGTTGGATTCCACCACGCGGTTCCGCAGTCCCTGGTCCGCGGCGTCCAATTGCCCCACGACGTCCTGCACCTTGGTGTTCAGCGTGGCGTTTCCGGCCGCTACCTGGGCGGCGCCGTCAGCCAGTTTCTGCGAATCCGCCGGGAGTGAGGCTGTCTTGTCCTTCAGCTGGCTGAGTCCGTCGCTGAGCTGTGCCGCGCCGTCGTTCAGCTGGTTGGCGCCGTCGCGCAGCTTGAGCTGGCCATTGTAGAGTTCCCCGGCGCCGCTGCTGAGCTGCGAGGTTCCCTCGTGCAGGGTGACGGTGCCGTCGTGGAGCTTGCTGACGCCGTCGGAAAGCTGGCCGGCGCCGTCAGCCGCTTTGACCATCTGTGTGTGGATGGTGCCGAAGCCGGTGAGCAGCTGGTTGGCGGTTTCCTCGCCCACTTCCTTGGCCACACTCGAGTGGACGGCAGTGGTCAGCTTGTCCACGATAGTGCTCAGCAAGTAGTTATTGGCGTCGTTGGTGGTCACGTTCAGCATGGCCTGGTTGGCGGCGTCGAAGCTGCCGGGGGACACCAGGTTGGCGGAAAAATCCTTCGGAATCTTCAAGGCGAAGGCGTACTTGCCGCTGCTGACTCCCTGGTCGGCCTGTTCGGCGGAATCCACGGACTGCCAGTTGAACACGTGACCGTCGATGAGGCTGTCCGCCACCTTCCGGCCGGCCTGCAGCTGCGTTCCGTCGCTGGAGGTGGCGCCCGTGTCCTCCACCACCAGCGCCGCGTCGATCTGGTCCAGGTTGCTGTACGGATCCCAGTTGGCGTACAGGTACACAGCCCCGTAGAGCAGGGGCACCATGGTCAGGGCAAGGATGGTCAGCTTGGGCAGCAGCCCGCCGGTCATGCGCTTGAGTTCGGAGCGGGCCAGCCTCAGCACAGTCACTTTGCGTCCTCTGTTTCGGGGGTGGGGGCAGTCGCGGTGGAGGGGCGGGGGACGGCGTTGCCGATCTCGGCGGCCGTGCCCGTCCAGTTGTCCGGGAGGGCAGCGACGGTGGCGACGACGGCGAGGGGCCGGCCGCCGTCGTACGCCAGCTCCTGGAGCCGCGGCAGCCAGTCCGCGGGAGCAGCGCTGTGGCGGTCGGGGGAGTCGACCACGAGGAGGTCGGTGTGCGGGTTTGCGAGCGATAGGGCGGTGAGCAGTTCGATGCGCCGGGCGGGGGCCAGCTGTTCCGCCCAGAGGCCTGCGATGTCCTCGAAACGGTTGACTTTGAGCCACGGGGTGCTGAGCAGGGCGCCACGGTAGCGCCGCGGGATCAGGGCGAGGTCTTCCGTGACGAGGTCGCGCACGCTCAGGTGCTGTTCAGGCTCATTGACCCCGGGGGAGTCCACGAGCGAGCTGCCCGCGCGAAGGCGCTTCGTCTTCGCCGCGCCGTCCCAGAGGAGCTCGCCGGAGGTCGGTTTCATCCGTCCGCTGAGGGTGAGTGCCAGAGCGGTCCTCTGGTCCTGGCGGGCGCCGGAAACCAGTACCAGCTCGCCGCGCCGTGCCTGGAGTGAAGTGGGCGGGAGCAAATCATCCCGCCGGCCTTTCACATGAAGCTGTCGAACCGAGAGCATGGAAGCCTTTCGCAGTGGTTGTCTGCACCAAGGCTAACTAAACTGACCAGTCAGTTCAAATAGATCGGTTCAAGTGTGATCAAGCAGTCAGAGGCCGTACTCCTCAAGCAGCCGCAGCCACACCTCGCTGACGGTGGGATAGGAAGGCACCGCGTGCCACAGCCGGTTCAGCGGCACCTCGCCCACCACGGCGATGGTGGCGGCATGGAGGAGTTCGGCAACGTCCGGCCCCGCAAAGGTGGCCCCGAGGAGCACCTTCCGGTCCTCGTCCACCACCAGCTGTGCCCAGCCCTCGTAATGCTCGGAATGTAGCGAGGACCCGGCCACGCTGATGGGAAGCTCCACCGAGGACACGTTATAGCCGTCCTTCCGTGCCTGCTCCACCGACCGGCCCACACTGGCCAGCTCGGGATCCGTGAACACCACGTTGGGCACGGCGTGATCGTTGGCCGTCTGAGCGAAGCGGGTCCACGGCTCCGGCGAGCCCTGCAGTTCGCCTTTGGCCCGCGCCGCGATGGCATCCCCGGTGGCGCGGGCCGAGTACTTGCCCTGGTGCGTGAGCATGACCTTGCCCGCCGCATCCCCCACCGCGTAGAGCCAGTCCCCGCCGTCGCCCTGGCCGGCGTAGTCCATGCCCTCAACCAGGCCGGTGGTATCCGTGCGAAGCGGTGGCACCCTGCCGTCCGAGGCACCAAGTCCCACTGCTTCCAGCCCCAGCCCGTCCAGTGCGGGATGGCGGCCGGTGGCGACGAGGAGACGCTCAGCCCTGATGCTGTCACCGTCGGCCAGGGCGACCGTAAACGAGCCGTCCCCGTTCCTGCTGACCTTCTCCGTGCCGGTGTTGAGGCGGACGTCCACGCCGTCGGCCCTGAGGCCGGCCAGCACCAGGCTTGCGGCGTCCTTCGGATACATACTGAGTAGCCCGCCGCGGGCCACGAGAGTCACGGCGGAACCCAGGCGGGCAAATGCCTGTGCCAGCTCGGTGCCGGCCACCCCGGCGCCGAGGACCGCAAGGCTCTGCGGGACGCTGCGTGCGGACGTGGCCTCGCGCGTGGTCCAGTAGTCCAGCCCCGCCAGGCCCGCAACCGGCGGGGCCGTGGGGGCCGAACCGGTGGAAAGCACGACGGCGTGCCTTGCCGAGAGCAAATAGGTGACGCCGTCGCGCCCGGCTACTTCGACGGCCCGCGGGCCAGTGAGGCGGCCGCGGCCGCGGATCAGTTCGATGCCGGTGTCCTCCACCCATTTGACCTGGCCGTCATCCTGCCAGTTGGACGTGAAGTAGTCCCGGCGTTTCAGGACCGCGGAGGCATCCAGGGTACGCGTGACCGCCTCCTCGGCGCCGGGGACCGTTTGCGCCCCGTGCAGGGCGGTTCCAGGGCGAAGCAGGGCCTTGGACGGCATGCAGGCCCAGTATGAGCACTCGCCGCCCACCAGCTCCGCCTCAATCAGGACCGCGGTGAGCCCGCCCTGGACCACCCGGTCCGCGACGTTTTCCCCCACGGCTCCGGCGCCGATCACAATGACATCGAATTCGCGTTCAACTCTGGCCGTCATGGCACCAGACTACGCCCGGCGGCGGTGCTGCCCGCGGGAAGAAACCACACGAAGCAGGAAGAAACCATACGAAGCGGTGCCGGGAATCGGGTCAGTGTTTGGCGCGGGCGCTTAACAGAAGGTGGGACATCCAATATTGTTTTCTGTGACCCACTCCGCACGGTGGTTCAGAACTCTCGGTTAGGGGAACCCATGACAACACCAGGCGTCGCTTCGCAGGCGCGTTTCAGCGCCCAGGCCCGACTGCGCGCTCTCCAGGCGGACATCATGGACCTCATCCTGGACCGTGAACTTGAAGCGGGTGATCCGCTCCCCACGGAAAACGAACTGGCCCTGGCCTTGGGAGTGGGACGCAATACCCTCCGCGAATCGCTCAAAGTCCTCCAGGCGCTCGGAGTTGTTGAAATCCGGCACGGATTCGGCATGTTTGTGGCGCCCAACAATTTTGATGCGCTGGCCGACGGCCTGACTTTCCGCGGCAGGCTCTCGCTGCGCCACAAGGGCGGGGAGGCCCTGGAACTGGTGGACGTCAGGCAGGCGCTCGAATCAGGCCTGATCGGGAGCGCCATGGACACCATGACGTCCGGCCAGCTGGCCGCCGTTGAGGAATCCGTGATCCGGATGGAGGAGCTGGCCGCCGCGGGGGAGACGTTCGTGGAAGCGGATGCAGAGTTTCACCGGCGCTTGTTCGAACCGCTCAACAACACCCTGCTGATCAGCCTGCTCGCCGTCTTCTGGAAGGTGTACCGGCAGATCCACCTGGAAGTCGGAGCAGGCACCGAGGACCTTACGGAGACGGCCGCTGTCCACCGCCGCATCTACGAGGCCGTGGCGGACGGGGACAAGGCGCTGGCTGCTGAACGGCTGAACCGCCATTTCGACGGCATCCGCCGCCGCATCCACGACGCAATAAACGAGTAGGGCGGCCTGCGGGCGGGCAGCCCGCCCGGGGCTGCCTCCCAGAGCTGGGCGGGAGGCGGACCCACGCGAAACAAACTGAAACAAAAAAGATCCGCACCGGCGAACCGGTGCGGATCTTTCGTTCTATGTGCGCCCAAAGGGATTCGAACCCCTGACCTTCTGTTCCGTAGACAGACGCTCTATCCAGCTGAGCTATGGGCGCATTCTCGGCTCCGGGAGTTTTTCGTTCACCCCCGAACCTCGAATTACTTTACGCGAGTTGCCGCCGAGTTCCAAATCGGCAGGCGTGTAATGTGCACGACTAGACCGGTCTATGTGACCTTACTCACAAAAAGACCCGATTCGCCCCATACGGTTCCTTGATTTTCCGCGGTTTTTGCTTTTTTGCCGCCCGGACATCCCACGTCTGACTCAAAAAGTGCAGTGGTCTAGAGCCCTAGCATTTAGGACACACCACTGAACCCGAGGAAGGGAACCGCAATGGGCGATCTCGCACGACTGCCGCTGCTTGAGAAAGCACCCACAACACATGCTGGCCTGCTGGCATGGGTCGAAGAGGTTGCAGAACTTACCCAGCCGGACCGGATCCACTGGGTCGACGGTACGGAAGAGGAATACACCCGCCTCACGGGCGAGCTGGTCGAAGCCGGAACGCTGACCAGGCTGAACCCGGAGCTGTTCCCGAACTCCTTCGCCGCATTCTCCGATCCCGCGGACGTGGCGCGCGTTGAAGAGCAGACATTCATCTGCTCGGAGAACGAGCGGGATGCCGGCTTCACCAATAACTGGATGGCACCGGCCGAGATGAAGCAGAAGCTTCGTGGCCTGTTCGCCGGTTCCATGCGCGGCCGCACCATGTACGTCATCCCGTTCGTCATGGGCCACCTTGACGCAGAGGATCCCAAATTCGGCGTCGAGATCACTGACAGCGCCTACGTGGTTGCCTCCATGCGCATCATGGCCAACATCGGCACCGAAGTGCTGGACAAGATCACCGCCACGAACGCGTTCTTCGTTCCCGCACTGCACTCCCTGGGCGCCCCCTTGGCCCCCGGCCAGGCCGACGTCGCATGGCCGTGCAACCCGGACAAGTGGATTGTCCATTTCCCGGAGGAGCGTTCCATCTGGTCGTTCGGCTCCGGCTACGGCGGAAACGCCCTCCTGGGCAAGAAGTGCTACGCCCTGCGCATCGCTTCCGTGATGGCCCGGGACGAGGGCTGGCTTGCCGAGCACATGCTTATCCTCAAGCTCACCTCCCCGGAGAAGAAGTCGTACTACATGTCCGCCGCCTTCCCTTCGGCCTGCGGCAAGACCAACCTCGCCCTGCTTGACCCCACCATCGAGGGCTGGGAGGTCGAGACCCTTGGTGACGACATCACCTGGATGCGGATCGGCAAGGAAGGCGAGCTGCGCGCCACGAACCCGGAGGCCGGCCTGTTCGGCGTCGCCCCCGGCACCGGCTGGGGCACCAACCCCAACGCCATGCGCGCCATCGCCAAGGGCCACAGCATCTTCACCAACGTCGCCCTCACGGACGACGGCGGCGTCTGGTGGGAGGGTATGACCGAGGAAACCCCGGCGCACCTGACCGACTGGCAGGGCAACTCCTGGACGCCGGATTCGGACAAGCCGGCTGCCCACCCGAACTCCCGCTTCTGCACACCGATTTCACAGATCGACATGCTGGCCGAGGAGTACTACAGCCCCGAAGGCGTGGAGCTTTCAGCCATCCTCTTCGGCGGCCGCCGCAAGACCACGGTTCCGCTGGTGACCCAGGCCCGCAGCTGGACCAATGGCATCTTCATGGGTTCCACGCTCTCCTCCGAGACCACGGCGGCCGCCGCCGGGCAGGTCGGCGTGCTTCGCCGCGACCCGATGGCCATGCTGCCGTTCATCGGCTACGACGCAGGCGACTACCTGAAGCACTGGATCAGCGTCTCAGGCAAGGCCAACCCGGAGCGCCTGCCGCACATTTTCCTGGTCAACTGGTTCCGCCGCACCGCCGACGGCGATTTCGCCTGGCCCGGTTTCGGCGACAATGCCCGTGTCCTCAAGTGGGCCATCGAGCGCATCGAAGGCAAGGCTGACGCCATTGAGACCCCGATCGGCTTCGTGCCGGCGGGCCACGCGCTGGACCTCACGGGCCTGGACCTGACCCACGCCCACGTGGAAGACGCCGTCCGCGTCGACCGCGAGGAATGGGACGCAGAGCTTGCCTCCATCGAGGAGTGGTACGCGAAGTTCGGCGACTCCCTGCCGGAGGCCCTGCGCGCCGAGCTGGACGCCCTCAAGGAACGTATGGCGGACCACAGCTAGCCAGCTGGACAAGAACATCACGACGGCGGCGCCGCACCTTCTCAGAAAAGGTTCGGCGCCGCCGTCGTACATTGCGCGAACGGACACTTAGGCCCTTAACCGCGAACGGACACGTAAGCCCCGGGGCTTACGTGTCCGTTCGCTCCTGCTGTTAGGAAGCCAGCCAGATGTCCGGGCCGAAGACTTCGTAGTGGATCTTCGTGGCGGGGATCCCGGCGTTGATGGCCTCGTTGCGGATGTGCTTCATGAACGGCAGCGGACCGCACAGGTACAGCGAGGCGTTGGCCGGCAGGTCGACTTCGCGCAGCGACATGAAGCCCTCCTTGGTTCCGGCGACCGGCTGCTCGAGCCAGAGCTGCAGGTCGGCGCCGTCTAGGCGTTCGACGTCGTCCGTCATCTGGCTGCGCAGGGCCCAGCTGTCCAGGTCGCTTTCCGCGTGCAGGACCAGGACCTGGCGGTCCGAGCCGGAGTCAGCGAGGGAGCGCAGGATGGAGGCGGTGGGTGTGCAGCCAATGCCGGCGGAGGCCAGGACGACGGGCCCGTCGCCTTCCTTGAGGGTGATTTCACCGTAGGGGTTGGAGATCTCGAGGATGTCGCCCACTTGGACGTTGTTGTGCAGGACGGGGGAGACTTCGCCGCCGTCGTCCTTCTTGGTGGTGAACGTCCGGCTCGTGCCGGCCTCGCCGGACAGCGAGTACTGGCGGACCTGGCGGAGTCCGTCCGGGAGCTGGACCTTGACGCTCACGTACTGTCCCGCAAGGGCGGGGGTGACGGGGGTGTCGTCGGCAGGTTCCAGGGTGAACGTCATGGAGCCGGTGCCGGCAGCAGTCTTGGCGGCGACCCGCCACGGGCTCCACATCACGCCGTTGGCCTGTGCGGCGTAGAGGCCCTTTTCGAGCTTGATCAGCGCATCCGCCATGAGCCAGTAGACCTCGGTCCAGGCTTCGGCGATTTCCGGGGTAATGACCTCGGCGAGGTCCTCGGCGATGGCGGCGAAGAGGTGCTCGTAGACCACTTGGTACTGCGGTTCGGTGATGCCGAGGGAGGCGTGGCGGTGGGCGATGCGCGCAAGCACGGTCTCGGGCAGGGTGCCGGGGTTGTTCACCAGGTGGGTGGCGAAAGCGGCGATGCTTCCGGCCAGCGCCTGCTGCTGGTTGCCGTTGCGCTGGTTGGAGCGGCTGAAGAGCCCGTCCAGTAGTTCCGGGTGTGCTGCGAAGAGGCGGGCGTAAAACTTGGGGGTGATTTCACCGATCCGGGAACCGACCAGGGGGAGGGTGGCCTCGATGACGGGGAAGGACTTGTCCGAGAGCATGTTGACTCCTGAGATAGTGGCCCGGGGTCTTCAACCGGACCGATAAAAAATACCGGTATTTCAAATACGAGTATTTATACCTAAGTTCTACACGGTGTAGAAAAGATAACCAAATCGGGACGGGCCTTAGATCCCGGGCCGCAGTCCGATCGCCTGGAAGACCGGCGCCATCTGGCGTGTGCCGGGAAGCGTGGACACCACAATGTCGTCAAGCTCGCGGTAAAAGGCCTCCCTGGCCCGCGCAAGGGCGCCGCGAAGCCGGCATTCGTTGATGAGCGGGCAATCGCCATTGAGCGAATGGCAGTCGGCCGGATCGGTCCGGGTGTTCAGTTGCCGCAGGAGCTGCCCTACGGTGGCCCGGCGTCCGGCCTCGTTGAGCCGCGAGCCGCCGTTTCGACCCCGCTCGACGTCGATCACGCCGAGTTCGCGGAGCCGGGCCATGGCCTTGCTGACATGGTTGTAGGGAGTTCCCACGGCGTCGGCGATGCTCTGGGTGGTGAGGAGGTTGCCGTCCGGTGCGGCCGCCAGGACCATCATGGCGCGCAGGCTCACGTCCGCGAACGCGTTGATTTTCATGTCAGCAACCCATTGGAGGTCTAGTCCACCCAGATGGAGGGCTCGTTGGAATCAGCTGCAAGCTGCCCGAACTCCCATTCATGGGACTCGACATTGGGTTCGTAAGGCAGGACCGCGGCGAAAACGGAACCGTCACGGTGCTCGGCAGCGACGTGGATGGCGTCGGTGTCTTCTTCCAGCAACGTGATGTCGCAGACTACGGCGGCGGCACGGAAGTCGTCCCGGTGCTGCCGGAGCAGCTCGGTGAGGTCACTGATCATCGCGTCGGCATCGAAGCCGTCCTCCGAGCCGTCCTCGCTGTCAGCAGGCGTGACGGCGACGAGGCGCACCTCGCCGTCGTTCTCCACCACCAGCGCGAACGGGAGGAAACCGCCGTTGCGTCCCAGCTGTTCCTGGGCCGCACCGACGCCGGTGCCCAACAGGTTTTCCAGGTCGGTGGCCGTGGCTTCGGGCACCGAATCCCGCCAGGATGTTCCGGAAAGTTCAGTCATGCGGGCCGCCTAGCCGTTGACCAGGGCCAGCACGCGGTCGCGGATGCGTTCCATGGTGGCCCGGTCCGTGGCCTCGGTGTTCAAACGGAGGAACGGCTCAGTGTTGGACGGACGCAGGTTGAACCACCAGCTGCCGTCGCGGGCCGTGAACGTGCTGCCGTCCAGTGTGTCGATCTCGACGTCTTCGCCGGCAAAATCGGCGCGGACCCGCTCCACGGCGCCCGCCTTGTCTTCGATTTCGGAGTTGATTTCCCCGGAGGAGACGTACGGTTCGTACTCGTGGCCGAGCTCGGACAACGGGAGGTCCTGTTCGCCGAGGGCGGCCAGGACATGCATTGCGGCCAGCATGCCGGTGTCTGCATTCCAGAAATCGCGGAAATAGAAGTGCGCTGAGTGCTCGCCGCCGAACACGGCGCCTTCCTCGGCCATCTCGGCCTTGATGAACGAGTGGCCCACGCGCGTGCGCACCGCGCGGCCGCCGTCGTGCGCCACAAGCTCCGGGACGGCCCGTGAGGTCAGCAGGTTGTGGATGATGGTGGGGGTTTCCTCGCCCTGCGCCTTGGCGCGGGCAATCTCCCGGCGGGCCACCATTCCGGTGATGGCCGACGGCGAGACGGGGTTGCCCTTCTCGTCGATGACGAAGCAGCGGTCGGCGTCGCCGTCGAACGCGAGCCCGATGTCCGCGCCGTGTTCCACAACGGCCGCCTGCAGGTCAAGCAGGTTTTCCGGCTCGAGGGGATTGGCAGGGTGGTTCGGGAAGGAACCGTCGAGCTCGAAGTAGAGGGGAATGATGTCGAACGGCAGCTTGGGCAGGAGCGCATCGCCGAGTACCGCAGGGGTGGTCAGGCCGGCCATGCCGTTGCCGGCGTCGACAACCACCTTCAGGGGGCGGGATCCCCGGAGGTCAACTAGTTTGCGGAGATATTCGGAGTAGTCCTTCAGGACGTCGTGGACTCCGATGAGGCCGCGCTTGGCAGCGGCCGGGATGGATCCCGCGTGGAGGTACTCCTCCGCGCGGGCCTGGATATCCTTCAGGCCTGACTCCGAGGAGATGGGCTGGGCGCCGGCCTTGGACATCTTGATGCCGTTGTACTCGGCCGGATTGTGGCTGGCGGTGAACGTGGCACCTGCCGCGTTGAGCGCACCGCAGGCGTAGTAGAGCTCGTCGGTGGAAATGAGGTCCAGCAGCTGGACGTTGGCTCCGCGGGTGGCGGCACCGTTGGCGAATGCCTTGCTGAACTCCGGGGAGGAGGGGCGCATGTCGCCGCCCACCAGGACAGTCTGGCCCTCGAGCTTCAGGACGTCCACGAATGCGGCGCCCACGGCTTCGACGATTTCGGCGGTAATGGACTCGCCCACAATGCCACGCACGTCATAGGCCTTGAACGATGCCGAAAGGTCAAAAGTCTTTGTCTGGTCGCTAGTCACGCGTTCCATCTTACGTGGAAGCGCCAAGCGGCTGTGGAGGAGAGGTTGCGTTACGTGGACGCGGTGTGCAGCGTGCCGTCAAGGAGGTGCCGGCTGCGCGGACGTGGGCGCGGTGTGCGGCTGTCCACATGGCCGGTCACCTGGCTTCGCGGCTGTCGGAGGGTGCTGGGATACTGAATCAATGGCCAATAACCAGAATGCTGCTGTCCTTTCCGCTTCCGCTGACCTCCCCGCGGGTGGAACTGAGACCCGTGACCAGGCCCTGGAAGTGCTGCGGGGGCTGGTGGGGCATCCCGACGCCAGCTTCCATGACGGCCAGTTCGAGGCCATTGAGGCACTGGTCGACGGCGGCCGCCGCGCCCTGGTCGTCCAGCGGACAGGCTGGGGAAAGTCGGCTGTCTATTTTGTGGCATCCCTGCTGCTCCGGCGCCGCGGTGCGGGCCCCACCCTCATCGTGTCGCCGCTGCTGGCGCTGATGCGGGACCAGGTGGCCGCAGCGGCCAGGGCAGGAGTCCGCGCTGTTGCCATCAACTCCGCCAACCAGCTCGAATGGGACACTGTCCGTGAGCAACTGGCCGCGGACGAGGTGGACGTGCTGCTCGTGTCCCCTGAGCGGCTCACCAATCCGTCCTTCCGGGAGAACCAGCTTCCTGAGCTGATCCGCCGCACCGGTCTCCTGGTGATTGACGAGGCACACTGCATCTCCGACTGGGGCCATGACTTCCGCCCGGACTACCGGCGCATCGCGGACCTCATCACCCAGCTGCCCGACACCGTGCCGGTGCTGGCCACCACTGCAACCGCCAACTCCCGGGTGGTCCACGACATCGAGGAGCAGCTGGGCGACGGCGTGCTCACCATCCGCGGAGCCCTGGGCCGTGAATCGCTCCGGCTCGGCGTGCTGCGCCTCCAGGACTCCCGCGACCGGCTGGGCTGGCTCCTGACCCATCTGGCGGACCTGCCCGGCAGCGGCATCATCTATACCCTTACGGTGTCCGCGGCCGAGGACACGGCGCGGCTGCTCGCCGAAGCGGGCCATGAAGTCCTCGCCTACACGGGCCGGACTGATCCCGCGGACCGGGAACGGGCGGAACAGTTACTCAAGGACAACCAGGTCAAGGCGCTGGTGGCCACCTCGGCCCTGGGCATGGGCTTCGACAAACCGGACCTGGGCTTTGTAGTGCACCTCGGGGCCCCGTCGTCGCCGGTGGCGTACTACCAGCAGGTGGGCCGTGCCGGGCGTGGGGCGGCGAACGCGGACGTCCTGCTGCTGCCCGGGTCCGAGGACCGCGACATCTGGCAGTACTTTGCCACGGCGTCCATGCCCTCGGAGGAAAAGGCTGCGGCAGTCCTGACCGCTCTGGCCGAGGCCGGGGCCGCCGTGTCCACCGTGGCCCTCGAAGCCCGCGTGGACCTGCGCCGCACACCGCTGGAACTGCTGCTCAAGGTCCTGTCCGTGGACGGTGCCGTGGAGCGGGTGGGCGGCGGCTGGCGCTCCACCGGCCAGCCCTGGACCTACGACGCAGAGCGGTACAGCCGCATTGCCGAGGCCCGCGTGGACGAGCAGGATTCCATGGTGATCTACCAGGACACGGCAGGGTGCCGGATGGAGTACATCACCTCGGTCCTGGACGATGAAACAGCCCGTGCCTGCGGCCGCTGCGACAACTGCGCCGGGCGCTGGTTCCCGGCAGACATCTCGGCTTCGGCCACGGAAGCCGCCGGGCAGACGCTCAGCCGCGCCGGCGTGGCACTGGAACCGCGGCTGCAGTGGCCCAGCGGCATGGACAGGCTCGGCGTGACCGTCAAGGGCAAGATCAAGCCGGATGAAAGCCTCGCCGAAGGAAGGGCGCTGGCCCGCCTGACGGACCTCGGCTGGGGCGGGGCCCTGCGGGAAATTTTCGCCTCCGGTGCGGCGGACCGTGAGGTGGACCCCGCCATGCTCCAGGCCTGCGTGCAGGTGCTCCGGGAATGGGGCACCGGGAACGGACGCGACGCCGGCTGGAGCGGGGCAGGGCGGCCCGCAGCCATCGTTAGTATCCCGTCGCGCAGCAAACCCGCCCTGGTCGACTCCCTGGCGCGCGGTATTTCCGGCATTGGCCGCATACCGTACCTGGGCCAGCTGCAACTGGAACACGGCGGACCCACCGGCGGCCGCGGAGGCAACAGCGCCTACCGGCTGGCCGGCGTCTGGGACCGCCTCGTTGTAGGACCCGAGCTGGAGGCGGCCCTGTCCGGCATCCAGGGGCAGAGCGTCATGCTGGTGGACGATCTCACCGACAGCCGCTGGACGGTCACAGTTGCCGGCCGGGCCCTGCGCCGTGCCGGGGCGGGAGCCGTCCTTCCCCTCGTGCTGGGACAGGCCGGATAGGGGCACCGGCTGCTCCGCGTAAGGGGCGGACTTATTCTGGCACCGCACCTGGCACGCCTATAGGATCGGCGAATGAGTCCAGGCCAGGAGCCATGAGCGAACCCCAGAGCAGCGCCGCTTCGACGGTACGCCAGGAATGGCAGCCCCGGCTGGCCCTGCTGGTGGCTGCGACCTTCTTTATGGAATTCCTGGATGGCACCGTGCTGACCACGGCCATCCCCAGCATCGCGGGAGATTTCGCCGTGGCCCCGGCGGACGTCAACATCACCATGACGGCCTACCTCATGACCGTGGCCATGGGTATTCCGGTCAGCGGCTGGCTTGCGGAGCGCGTGGGTGCCCGCCGCGTCTTTTGCGCCG
Source organism: Arthrobacter sp. PvP103 (assembly GCF_017833075.1). NCBI lineage: Bacteria > Bacillati > Actinomycetota > Actinomycetes > Micrococcales > Micrococcaceae > Arthrobacter > Arthrobacter sp. PvP103. Next base: position 3,130,908 of record NZ_JAFIBQ010000001.1, read on the forward strand.
CCATCGCCGTGTTCACCATTGCTTCGCTGTTGTGCGCCCTGAGCCAGGACCTGACCATGCTCACGGTCAGCCGCGTCCTGCAGGGCGCCGGCGGCGCGATGATGGTGCCGGTGGGGACCCTGGTAGTGCTTCGCAGGACACCCAAGGAAGACCTGCTCCGGGCCACGGCCTATCTTGTGTGGCCAGGACTTCTGGCGCCGGTCCTCGCGCCGCTGGTGGGCGGAGCGCTGACCACGTTCCTGTCGTGGCACTGGATCTTCCTGATCAACGTTCCGTTGGGCCTGGCCGCGTTCATAGCAGCCCTCCGCCTTGTTCCCGAGGGTGCCGGGGACCAGTCACGGCGCCTTGACTGGGTGGGGCTGCTGCTGACAACGGCCGGCGTGGGCGCCCTGGTGGTAGGGCTCGAGCTTGCCACGGCTCACCCCTCCGGACCCTTCGGGGCAATCAGCGTGGCCGCCGGCTTCGCATCCATCGCCGCTGCGGTTCTGTGGCTGCGGCGCACCAGCAACCCGCTCTTCCAGTTGAACGTTTTTGGCACCCGGACGTTCCGTGCCACCTCCACCGGCGGGTTCGCGTACCGCCTGACCATCAGTGCGGTTCCGTTTCTGCTGCCGCTGATGTTCCAGGACGGTTTTGGCTGGGATCCGCTCCATGCCGGCGCCATGGTGGCGGCGGTCTTCATCGGCAACATCGGCATCAAACCGGCAACCACCCCGCTGATCCGCAGGTTCGGGTTCAAACCTGTCCTCGTCTTCGCCTCGCTCGCATCGGCTGCCACTTTTGCCCTGTGCTCCCTGCTCGATGCCGGAACCCCGGAACCGCTGATCTTTGCCCTGCTGGTGTGCAGCGGAGCGTTCCGATCCATCGGATTCTCGGCCTACGCTTCGATCCAATACGCCGACATCGCCCCGGGACAACTGCCGTCCGCCAACGCGATTTCGGCCACCCTCGTCCAACTGGCGGCCGGTGCGGGCATCGCCGTCGGCGCGCTGTTCCTCCGGCTCTTCGCCGCCCCCGGCGCTTTCGGCGCCGACCCCGTTGCGCCCTACCGAGGGGCATTCCTGGCCATCACAGTGCTGATGCTGCTCAGCACCGCTGACAGCCTGGCACTGCACCGGCAGGCGGGCGCCGAGGTCAGCCGCGGGCGTTCGGCGGCGCCGAAAGCCGCCAACCCCTAGTGACCCCGTCGCCGGGCATCCCGTCGCCGGGACCCCGGCTCCGGGCGCCCAGGCCCAGGACCCCGGCAGCGCCCCGGGACCCCGGGCGCTCCTAAGACTCCAGCACCGCCATGGCGGCGTTGTGCCCGCCAATGGCGCTCACCGCCCCGCCGCGCCGCGCTCCGGAGCCGCACAGCAGGATCCGGTCATCGTCGGTGGCCACACCCCAGCGCCGGGCGGGAGTGTCCAGCGGGTCATCGTCTTCCGCGAAGGGCCAGTCGAGTCCGCCGTGGAAGATGTTGCCGCGGGGCATACCCACGGCACGCTGGATATCCAGCGTGGTCTTGGTTTCGATGCACGGGGTTCCGTCGGCACCGGTCAGCAGCAGGTCCTCGATCGGCTCCGCCAGCACCGAGTTGAGGGACTTCACGACGGCGGCCTGAAGCCGTGCCCGCATCGCGTCGTTGTTCTCCGCAGTGATGAGCCTGTCCGGCACATGCAGTCCGAAGACCGTCAGGGTGTGGGCGCCGGAAGCCTGCAGTTCCGGCGAGAGGATGCTGGGATCGGTCAATGAATGGCAGTAGATTTCGCAGGGCAGCGGGTCCGGGACCATTCCCTGCTCGGCCGCCAGGTAGGCGTCGTCCAGCTGTGTCCAGGTCTCATTGATGTGGAAAGTGCCGCCGAAGGCCGCCTCCGGGCTGACGCTGCGGTCCAGTAGCCGCGGCAGGCGTTTGAGCAGGATGTTCACCTTGACCTGCGAGCCCTCGCGCCGGTGGTTGGGGTTCGCAGGCCCCCCGGCGCCGCCGTTCCGCAGGCTGTGCAGCACCGCGGGAGCGACGTTGGACAGCACCCACTCAGCGGATGCTGAGCGTTCCCGGCCCTCGTGGCGGTAGCCCACCGAGCCGCCGGGCCGGATGCTGGTGACCTCGGCGGACGTCACGATGGTGGCGCCGGCCTCGCGGGCTGCCCGCTCGAGTTCGCCGGAAACGGCCCCCATGCCGCCGATGGGGACGTCCCAGTCGCCGGTTCCGCCGCCCAGGAGGTGGTACAGGAAGCAGATGTTCTGCTGCAGGTCCGCGCTGCCGGCCCGGGCAAACGTGCCGATCAGGGCATCCGTCAGCACCACGCCGCGCACCAGGTCGCTGTGCACCCCGCGGGTGATGGCTTCGCCAACGGGCCGTTCCACCACCGATTCCCACGCGTCTCCGGCCCCGGCGGCCTCAGCGAGTTGCCGGGCAGCCGAACGGGTGGGCAGTGGCGACGTCATCGTGGGCCATAGCGCACCGGTGAGCTTTCGGCACTCCGCATAGAAACGTTCAAAGGCCGCGGCGTCGCTGGCCGCGGCGCCCACTGAAGCAAATGACGCCGCCGTGGCGGCCGCGTCTCCGTTGTCGATCAGGAGGCCGCGGCCGGGGTTGGCCGGGTCCGGTGTGTAGGAGGAGTAGCGGCGTCGGGCCAGCCTGATGCGCAGCCCCAGGTCATCAATGATCTCCTGCGGCAGCAGGCTCACCAGGTAGGAGTACCGCGAAAGCCGTGCCTCGACGCCGTCGAACGCCTGGGCGGATACGGCCGCGCCGCCCGCGTGGTCAAGCTTTTCCAGCAGCAGGACGTCACGTCCGGCCCGGGCCAGATAGGCGGCCGCCGCCAGCCCGTTGTGTCCGCCACCGACAATGACCGCGTCATAGCTGCTGCTGTTCGCCATGGGCCCATCCTGCCACCCCGAAACGCGCCGGGAACGCAAAAGGCCCCGGTCCAAGGGACCGGGGCCAAACGCGGAGACGGGGGGATTTGAACCCCCGGTGGAGTTGTGCCCCACACTTCATTAGCAGTGAAGCCCATTCGGCCGCTCTGGCACGTCTCCAATTGCTATTCCTAGCCCACCAAGGATACGCAGAACCGGCCATTCAGTGCAAAACGGCCGCAAACCTGAGGATAGGCTCGCTGAACAGGGCAGGCAGGGGGCCGCCGCCGGCGAATGCGGCCGAGCTAGCTGCCGGACCCGCCGGCCAGGGAACGCCACAGGAAATGCTGGCTGCGGCTCTGCAAAGCGGCCGCCTGCCGGTTGTCGGAAGCGCCGGCGTGGCCGCCTTCCAGGGCCTCGTGGAACCAGACGTTGGGGATGCCCATGGCCTGCATCCGCGCCGCCATCTTGCGTGCCTGCACGGGACCCACCCGGTCATCGGAGGTTGCAGTCCAGATGAAAGTTTCGGGATAGTCCACGCCGTCGCGGAGGAGGTGGTAGGGCGAGAAAGTCCGGATGAACTCCCAGTCCCCGGCCACGTCCGGATCCCCGTATTCGGCGATCCAGGAGTGGCCTGCGGACAACTTGGTGTAGCGGCGCATGTCCAGCAGCGGCACGCCGCAGGACACGGCACCGAACAGTTCGGGGTACCGGGTCAACATGTTGCCCACCAGAAGCCCGCCGTTGGAACCGCCCACACAGCCGAGGCGTTCCCTGGAAGTGACTCCCCGGGAGATCAGGTCCCGGGCCACGGCCGCGAAGTCCTCGAAGGCGCGGTGGCGGTTTTCCTGCAACGCGGCCCGGTGCCAGGAGGGGCCGTATTCGCCGCCGCCGCGGATGTTGGCCACCACATACACTCCGCCGCGGGTGTGCGTCGGACCGGCTCCGCTTTCAGCGTCGCCCTGGCCAGCGTCCGGCGCATCCGGTGCGTCCGTCCTGCGTTCCAGCCACGCCCGGCCGATCGTGCCGCTGTAAGCGGGAGTGCGGGAAACTTCGAAGCCGCCGTAGCCGGAGAGCTGGGTGGGGTTCTGGCCGTCGAGCACCAGGTTCTTGGATGCCACCTGGAAGTACGGGACCCGGGTACCGTCTTCCGACACCGCGAAGTGCTGCTGGACCTCGTACGCCGCCTCGTCAAAGTAGGACGGCGAGGTGCGGACCACCTCGTGGGTGCTCACCACGTCCCCGTCGCCGCTGCGGCGCAGGGTTCCGCGTGTGAGCGTGCTCGGCGTGGTGAAGCCGGTGGCAACGAGCCAGAAGTCGTTCCCCGCGCCGGGCGCCTCGCCTTCCGGCACAGCCACATTGCCGCCGGTACCGTCGTCGTCATGCTCCTCGTCAACCTCGACGCTGTCGTCCTCGTCGTCAACGGCGAAGGCGTTGACATCGTGCAGCGGCGGGCACGCGTCCAGGAGACTGGATGCCCAGGCGGATTCAGTCCCGGGCCGCTCCGGATCGAGAACGCGGATCTCCGAGGACACGTCCCGCAGGAGGTTCAGGAGTAGGAAATTCCGGGTCCAGCTCCAGGACTGCAGCGACGTGTGCGCATCCGGGGTGAAGAGGACGACGAGTTCCCGGTTGCCGGCAAGGTAGTCCTCGAACTTCGCGGCGAGCAGCGAGCCGGCCGGGAACGTCGTGCCGTCGACGGCCCAGTCGCCCTGCGGCCGGAACAGCAGCCACTCGCGGTGCACGCTCAGGTTCACGTCGGTGGGGGCGTCGATCACAACCCACTGCCCGTCGCGCAGCACGGACGTGCTCTTGTTGAAGAAGCTGATCCAGTCCATCGCGAAGGTCCGCTCGTACCCCGGAGTGGAGTCATGGGCCACCAGGGCCATCATGTGGTCTTCGGGGATGTCGAAGATCCTCTCGGCCGCCGGAAGCGACCCGCCGCGGGCCAGCTTCACGGCGGTGCGCGCGTAGGACGAGGAGGTCTTCGGCATGCCTTCCGCGGTGGTGGACACCAGCAGCGTGTCCCGGTCCAGCCAGGACGCATTACCCTTCGCTGTGGGCAGGTCGAACCCTCCGGACGCAGGGTCCACAAACGTCCGGGTCTCGACGTCGAACTCCCGGTAGCGGTTGGCGTCCCCGCCGTCGGGGGAGAGGGCCAGCAGAGCCAGCCGGTGCGGTTCGCCGGGAGCAGGACGGAGGAAGTTGGCGCCGTGGAAAACCCACTCCTCGCCTTCGGCGGCGGCCAGCGCGTCGACGTCCAGGAGGACGTCCCATGCGGGCTCACCGGTTTTGTAGCTCTCCCAAGACGTCCGGCGCCACAGCCCCTTGGGGTTCTGCCCGTCACGCCAGAAGTTGTAGTACCAGTCGCCGTGCTTGCCTACCATGGCGATCTTGTCCGTTGAGTCCAGCACCTCCAGGATGCGGCTTTCGAGCCTCGCGTAGTCGGGGTCTTCGAGCAGATCCTCGGTGCGGGCGTTTTGTTCGCGGACCCAGGCCAGCGGTGCCTCGCCGTAGATCTCCTCGAGCCAGATGTTTTCGTCGGTCGGTTCGGGCGCTTTCCCGGCGGCGGAAGGGACGCCGGAGACGGGCGGGTGATCAGCTGCTGTGGTGGTCATGCGCCCTACGAAACAGCATCGGCGCGCAGCTAGCAAGTCACATGCGGATACTCTGGAGGGCGTGGGCACATCGCAAAACATCCGGACGGTACTAATAGGGGCCGGACCCCGCGGCACCAGTGTCCTGGAGCGCCTCCTCGCCAACTGGCGGCTGAGGAGCCCCTCCGCTTCCGGACCCAGCGGCGTTGCGGGCCTTCACATTGACGTCGTGGATCCCTATCCGGCGGGGCCGGGCCACGTGTGGCAGCCCGGCCAGTCCCGGCTGTACCTGATGAACACCCAGTCGTTCTATCCCACGGTCATTCCCGAAGACCCTGAACTGGCTGCGCCGGTGGCCGGCTGCACCTTCGACCAGTGGCGGGAAGCCCGTCAGGACAGTCCGGACGCGTCGCTGACGGAGGACGAGCAGGCAGAACTTTCCGCCCTTGGGTCCCGGGATTTCCCGAGCCGCGCGCTGTACGGCCGTTACCTCAGCGCCACGTTGGACGAGCTGCTCGCGCACCTTCCGGAGGGCGTCACCGTGCAGTTCCACCGCACCACCGCCACGTCCGTCCGGCCGGCAGGGAACAGAATGTTCGACGTCGAACTCGGCGACGGCGGGCCGCTTACCGCCGGTTCCGTGGTGCTGGCCCTGGGGCACCTGGAGTCCCGGCTCAACGCCGAACAGCGCGAACTGCAGGCGGGCGCCGGCCAGCTGGGACTCCTTTACCTGCCTCCGGCGGTGCCTGCCGACGTCGACTGGTCCGTGGTGCCGGCCGGCCAGCCGGTGCTGGTCCGCGGCATGGGCCTGAATTTTTTCGACGTCATGGGCCAGCTGACCGAAGGCCGCGGCGGCAAGTTCGTGGCGACGGCTGCCGACGGCTCTGCGGTTCCCGGGCAGGGGAGGGCCGGGCTGGAATACATTCCGTCCGGTGACGAGCCGCTGATTGTTGCGGCGTCCCGGCGCGGGACCCCCTACCGTGCCAAGGCCAATCTGGCGGCCTACTACCCGTCCGGTGTGACGCTGCGGTACTGCACCGAAGCCGCCGTTGGGCGGTTCGCCGCAGCCGGAATCACCCCCGGCTTCGACCACGACCTCTGGCCCCTCATGCAGCGCGACGCGCTCTGGGCCTATTACGCCACCCTGGTCCGGACCCGTCCGGACGCCGTCACGGAGCCCGACGCGTTCCTGGCCCTGCTCCAGGAGGTGATGCGTCCCCACGCCCACAGCGTTTCCCACTGGGAAGCCGAAGCGGACGCCCTGGTCGCCAAGCACGTGGCGCCGGACCAGCGACTGAACCTGCCGGGCCTGGCGGCGCCCCTGGCCGGCCGCAGCTTCGCCTCGCAGGCGGAGGTGGATGCCGCCGTCGTCGAATACCTGCTCGATGACGCCCGACGCTCGGCGCTGGGGGAGGACGACCCCGTGAAGATGGCCATCGGGGCGTTGCACCACGGCAGGGCGGTGCTGAAAACGGCAGTGGCCGACGGCGGCATCACCGACGAGTCCTGGGTCGCCGGACTGCGGGGCTGGTTTGAGTCGTTCGTCGAGGGGCTGGCCAGCGGGCCCCCGGCCATCCGCGCGGAGCAGCTCGCAGCGCTCGCCCGGGCCGGTGTGGTGAGTTTTGTGGGACCCGACCCAAAATTTTCGCTGGACCGCGCCGCCGGTACGTTCAGTGCTGCCTCGCCGTGGGTCAAGGACGGAAAGCTCCGCGCCCGTGCCATGATCGAGGCCCTTGCTCCCGCCAACAGGGTTTCAGTCAACGTGTCGCCGGTGCTGGAGCAGCTCCTGGCCGACGGCCTGGTGCGTCCACGGCTGATGATGAGGGCTGAGGGGGCTCCGGTGGAGACTTCGGGCCTGGACGTCAGCCCCCACCCTTACCGGCCGGTGGGCGCCAACGGATCCGTCACCGAAGGGCTGTATGTCCTGGGCCTGCAGCTGTCCGCAGCGCAGTGGGGCACGGCCATCGCCGCGGAGGCGCGGCCGCAGAACGGGCCGGTGTATCGCAGCGGCCAGCGGACCCTCCGTGACGCCGACGAAATAGCGCGCCACATCCTCGATCACTGACCCCGGCCCACCCCGTACGCTCTCTCAGCTCCTGCCGCTGAATCCCCAACGCTCTCTCAGTTCCTGCCGCTGAATTCCCAACGCTCTCTCAGTTCCTGCCGCTGAATTCCCCACGCTCTCTCACTTTCTTCAACGCAGTGAGAGAGCGTCGCAGGGGGAGCGGCAGGATGTGAGAGAGCGTCGCAGGGAGAGCGGCAGGATGTGAGAGAGCGTCACAGCCAAAACGAAACGTGCCCCGCGTCCGGGGCCGGGAATCCGAGGGGTTCCCGGCCCCGGAGCGGGGCACGTTCATTTACTGAAAGGCGGGGAAACTAGCCTTTCAGGCACTTCTGGTACTGGATCCAGGCCAGGCCGTACTTTATCCAGCCTGCAAAGTCGTACCACTTGGTGGGCGGTACCGGTGCTGTGCAGACCGGCGGCACCGGGCCGCTGTCGGCAATCTGAACTGCGGCCTTGACCACGGTCCCGGACTCGGCAGCGGTGAGCATCAGGGTGCCGGTGCCGGCAGCCGCGCCGGCCGGGACTTTCACGTCCACTGCCGCGGCTCCGCCGGACACCGGGACGGTGCCGAGCTGGGTAACCGTGCCCGCGGCGTCCGTGAAAGAGGCCGCCAGCGAGGCGTTGACCGGGCTGCCCAGGGAGGTGAGGTCCAGCTTGGAAACCGCCAGCGTGATGGAGTCCCCGCCCTTGACCTCGGCGGCCGTGGTGTTCACGACAGCCACGGTGCGGCGGGCAAAGTCCGGCGATACCGGGTTGTGTTCCTGCAGGTACTTGATCCAGGCATCCCGGTCCACAAGGCCCGAGTCCTTGGTGCCGGTACCTTCCTTGAAGATCCGGAAGTTGTCGCCGCCGGTTGCCAGGAAGCTGAACGTGCCGATCCGGTAGGACTTGGCCGGCTCGATGAGTGAGCCGTTGACCCGGATGGACGTAATGCGGTCCCCTGCGGCGCGTGCGGCGTCGTAGGTGTAGTTGACGTTCTTGGACAACCCCAGCTGCTGGTAGGCGCGGCTCGGGACTGTGCCGTCCGGGTTGGTCTGCCACTGCTGTTCCAGGAGCGTCTTGAACTGTGCCCCGGTCAGGGACGTGGTCCAGAGGTTGTTCACGAACGGGAGTACGGCGTTCGCCTCCGCGTAGGAGATGGTCCCGTCCGGCGCGTAGTACAGCTCGTTGCGCAGTCCGCCGGGGTTCACGACGCCGATTTCGGCGGTGCCGAGGTCCGGTGCCGCGAGGGCGTCCACGAGTGAATCGGCCACGAGGTTGCCAAGGGTGGATTCGTTCGCGCGGTCATCACGGGACGCCGGACTGGTTGCCGTGGCGGGCGTGAAGGCGGTGGTTATATCGGCAGTGACCTTTCCGACCGGCTGGTTGCCGATCACCGCGGCGTCTGCCAACGCCTTGTCGACAACCGTCTTGACTGCCGCCACCCGCGGGTACCTGGCCACGAGGTCAGCGGCCGTCTCGGTGGTGGTGGGAACGGTGCGCTTGACGTTGCCGGCCTTGTAGCCGGATACCTGCATGGTGGCAGTGTCGACTGTCAGCTGGATCTGGCCGATGAACTCGCCGTAACTGCCGGTCTGCACGATGGGGCGTGTTTTGCCGGTCGGCTGTCCGTTGGCATCGAGCACCGGAGCGTCCCAGGCGTACTGCTTGTGGGTGTGACCGGTGAAGATGGCGTCCACCTCGGGAGAGGTTTCGTTGACCAGCCTGGCGAAAGGACCGCCGGCAGCGACTTCCTGCTCCAAAGTGGAGCCGTCCGGGGTGCCGGATCCGGCGCCGTCGTGATCTTCCACGATGATGACGTCGGCGAGCTTTTCGGCGGTGATCTTCGCGGCAACGCGGTTGATCGCGTCCACCGGATCGCCGAATTCAAGGTCGGTGATGCCTGCCGGGGTGACCAGCGACGGCACTTCCTGGGTGACAGTGCCGATCACCGCAACCTTGACGCCGTTCAACTCCAGCACCGTGTATTCAGGCAGGGCCGGTTCGGTGGTGCCCTTCTTGTACACGTTGGCACCGAGGTACGGGAAACTGGCATTCGTCCCGCCGGCGATGACGCGGTCGCGGAGGTCCGCCCAGCCGCCGTCGAACTCGTGGTTGCCCACGGCGGACGTGCGCAGTTCCAGGGAGTTCAGCACGTCGATGGTGGGCTGGTCCTTGGCAACGGCGGACGCGAACAGCGAGGCCCCGATGTTGTCGCCTGCAGACAGGAAGGCCGTGGCGCCGGGGGCGGCCGCCTCCCGGAGCTTTTCGATGGTGGCGGCGAACAGGACCGTGTTGGAGTCGATGCGGCCGTGGAAATCGTTGATGCCCAGGAAGTTCAGGTCAACGCTCGGCGGCAGGACAGGTACGGCGGGCAGATCAAGGCCCACCACCACGGGATCGTGGTCGCTGGCCCGGAACTGATCCGGCGCATAGTAGTTGGTCACGTTGTTGTTATACCGGCTGTACTCCAGCGCCACGGACTCCACGGAGTTGATGTTCCAGATGTCGGCCCCGCTGACCACCGAGTCCGCACCCGGCGTGGCGAGGACGTGGTCGAGGGAACCCACCAGGCCGCCAAACAGGTAGGAGTGCTTGGCGGAGCCGTCGGCATTCCGCGCCTTCTCGTCCTGGTTGATGTAGCCGGCGGCCGTGAGGACGTTGATGGGGTCTTCTTTGGCGTAGGCGTTGAAGTCGCCCATCAGGAAGACCTTGTCCGTGCCCTTTGAGGCCTGGAGGTCGTTCGAGAATGCGAGGAGCGACTTGGCCTGCTCGGTGCGGGCAAGGTTCGAGGCGCCCTGGCCCTTGTCGGTGTCTTCAGGAGTTGCGGCCGAGCCCTTGGACTTGAAGTGGTTGGCGATGGCGATGAACTTCTTGTCATCGGACGCGCCAACCGGCTTGAACACCTGGGCGAGCGGCTTGCGGGCACTGGCGAAAGCCACGGTGTCGTTGTGGATGACGGATTCGCCCACCGGTTCCGCAGCTGCCTTCTTGTAGATGAACGCTGTGCGGATCATGTCCTCGTCAGCCAGCGGCGGAGCGTTGGCGGGCGTGCGGACGTAGTCCCAGATTCCCGGTGTGGGAATGTTCAGGGCTTCCACCAGCTTGGCCAGGGCATCGTCGCGGTCCTTGCCGAACTGAGCCGAATTCTCAACCTCCATCAGGGAGACGACGTCGGCGCCGGACTTGCCGATGGCCGCCACGATCTTGTCCTGCTGGCGCTTGAGGTTCTCGGCGTTGGCTGCACCGCGGGCGTCGCAGCCGCCGCGGACGGTGATGGGGTTGCCGTCGCGGTCGGTGTAGAAGGTGCAGCCGGCCAGCATGTCACCGGTGGTGGGGAAGTAGTTGAGCACGTTGAAGGAGGCAATCTTCAGGGTGCCTCCGACGGCGGCGGGTGCTTCGGCACGGGTTGCGCCGAAGGTTGCGGGCTGGATGATGCTGGCGTTTTCCGGCGTCAGGTGGGTCAGCGGCTGGAACTTCCAGGAGTTGTTGGCGTAGCTGAGCACCACGTCGGTCTGGAACGTCACGGGGGAGCCGACGCGGACGGGCTCCGCGGCGGTCAGGTACGGCAGGACCTGGGCCTTGGTGGTGGCATCTTTCAGGAAATTGGTAGTGGCACCGTCGTCGAGCTTGATGCCGCGGGCGGCGTTGGCCGCCACGGTTGCCGTGTATTCGGCAGAGCCGTAAGGGGCGACGGCGGTGGGCTGCTCGAGCGGGGTCGTCCCGCCGGCAAGGCCGATTTCGCCGTACTGGTTCAGGGAGTAGTTGTCGGTGACCGTCACAGGTCCCTGCGGTGTCAGCAGCATGCCTTCGAGGGACTCGCGGAAGGCTTCGTCCGCCGGGAGGGCGAAGCCGGTGGACTTCACTTCCGGGACCGCCTCGTTGAGCTTCTTCAGGCCGGCAGCATCCGCCACGTTCACCTGGGTCATCCCGTAGAACTCGGCAACGGTCCCGGTGATTTCGACGTAGTCACCGATCGCGACGGAGCCTACCGTTGCGGGCGAGTAGACGAAGATGGCGTCCGACGCCGTGTGGTTGGCCGGCGTCAGGTCGCCGCCGGTTCCGGGGGTCTGGAGGTAGAAGCCGGCGAAGCCGCCGGTGGGGTACGCCGCGGTGACCTTGCCTCGGGTGGTGACGGAGGTGCCGACGAACTGGCTGGCCGTGCCGGATCCCTGGATTTCGGCGATTGTCCTGGTGGCGGGTGCCGTCGGGGGATCCACGGGATCGGGATCCACCGGATCCGCGCTGCCACCGGCGGGGGTCGGGGTAATGGCGGCGTTAAGCGTGAAATCGGCGGAGTTGTTGTTGCTGTCCAGGCCGCCGCTGCGGTTCAGGCTCTTGACGTCGGTGTTGCTTCCCGGGGCCGCAGCGGCCTTGGTCTCGAATGTGTTGGAGGTCCCGTAGCCCAGCAGGTCCGCAACGTTGGCAGGCTCGATTACCGAGCCGGTGGCCAGCGGGTTCAGGGTTGTGGACTGCTTGGCCAGGACGATCGTGCCGCCCGCGCCTGCCGGGTTGAAGCCTGTGGCAGTCACATCGGCGGCGGGCAGATCCAGTCCGACGGTGCCGTTGCTGCCGCCCTTGAGCAGGTAGTACCCCTTGGCCGGGATGGTGCCGGCGAGGGGAGCCGTGGCGGACGGTGCGGTGGTGCCCCCGGAGGCGCGGTACTGCAGGGACCAGCCGTCCAGGGTTACCGGCGTGTCAGACGTGTTGTACAGCTCTACGAACTTGTTCTTGTAGGCTGCTCCCGCGCTTCCGCCGCTGAGGTAAGCCTCGTTGATGACGACGGGGGAGGTGCCTGCAGCGGCCGGTGAGACCTCCACTGCAAACGCCGGGACGGAAGCCAGGGGAGCTGCGATGAGCCCCGCTGACAACGCCGTGCCCAGCGCAATTTTCCATGGTGTGCGTTTCATCCGCTCTAACTCTCATTAGGGTGCCCCGGGTATGGGCTCGGTGGAATGTGTCCGGCTTTGTGGCGCGGACGAAGGGCCCGGACTTTACTCCTGGTCAAGTAGTTTCCGGCACAGCAAAACAGGGTCGAATGAACGTGCGGTTGATTCAGCGTGCATTCTGCGAGACGTCCCCCAGCGAAACGTTCGCTGCCGGCCACGGGGCGGCATGGGCCCGGTTCCGGCAACAGTGTTTTTGGTTTTGTGCGTATGCCGGCCCACCCCATGTGCCGGACATGCCAAAAGAATACCGGCCAGTAGCTCCGATGGAAGCCGCTGGCCGGTATTCTTTATATCAATTTACTTAAATGAAATCCCGGGGACTTTTCAGGCCCCGGTGGTATCTCCTGATTCGGCCGGATCGCCGGCTCCCTGCCCGGTGTCAGCCACGATCTTGAACATCGCCCCGGTGGGGTCGGCAAGGGTTGCCAGCCGGCCGAACGGGGTGTCGTCCGGCCCGTCGATCAACTGTGCGCCGAGGCTGACGGCTTTTTCGATCGAGGCGTCGGCGTCCTCCACGGCGAAGTAGACCTGCCAGTTGGACGGAACTTCGGCCGGCAGGTACGCGGAGGCGTCCATGATGCCCGCCTTCGCCGCTTCTCCCGCCCCAAGGGTGGTGTAACGGAACTCGGGAGTGTCGCTCATGACGTCGGTGTCCCACCCGAAGACGTCCTCGTAGAACTTGACGGCGGCTGGATAGTCCTTGGCGTGAAGCTCGTGCCATGCCGGTGTGCCGGGCTCGGCCACGAGCTGGTAGCCCGTCATTTCGCGCGGCTGCCAGACGCCGATGGCCGCGCCGGTGGCATCGCCGAAGATTGCCATGACCCCCTGTTCCGGCACGTCCATCGGGGGCATGAAGACCTGGCCGCCGTGCTCGGTGACGGCGGCAGCCGTGGCGGCGGCGTCGTCGGAACGCAGGTAGGTGGACCAGGCGTCAGGCATCCCGGCCTGGCTTTCGTCCTTCTGCATGATGCCGGCCACCGACTTGCCGTTCTTTGTGGCGGTGATGTAACCGCCGTACTTTTCCTGGTCGCCCGCCTGGAAGTCCCAGCCGAACAGTCCGCCGTAGAACTGCCGGGCACCGTCGGTGTCAGACGTCATCAGGTCGATCCAGCAGGGCGCGCCGGGAGTGATGTCAGGGCGGGGCATAGTGGCTCCTGTCGGTTTCCGCGGCAGACGTGGCCGCGGAGAAGGCTTGGTCAGTGAAGACAAACCAGACACTATTCCGCAGCGCCGACACTTTCAATGCTCCCGGCCCAAACTTTCCCTTAACGGAAAATGCCCCGGATCCTGATGGTTCAGGACCCGGGGCATTCTTCGCGGAAGGTAAGAGATTCGAACTCTTGGTACGGGGTTACCGCACACTGGTTTTCAAGACCAGCTCCTTCGGCCGCTCGGACAACCTTCCTTACCGAGTAGTGTTTCATAGGCAGTTGGCTGCGACAAAAACCGTCCGGAGTGTTTGCGGGCAGGCGCCGCCGCTGCACACACTATTTTTGTGGCAGGAAGCAGCTAGGAATCGGGAGTTCACCATGAAGGCCGTCTACGTTAGCGAGGCCGGCGGGCCAGAGGTGCTCGAAGTGCGCGAGGTCCCGGCACCGGTTCCCGGCCCCGGCGAAGTGCTGATCGACGTCGTCGCCGCAGGCCTCAACCGCGCCGATGTCCAGCAGCGCCGGGGTTTCTACCCGCCGCCGCCCGGGGCGTCGGAGATCCTTGGCCTGGAAGTGTCCGGCCGGATAGCGGGCTTTGGCCCCGACGTGTCCAAGCCGTTCTCCGTTGGGGACAGGGTGGTGGCACTCCTGGCGGGCGGCGGCTACGCGCAGCAGGTGGCAGTCCCTGCCGAACAGGTACTGAGAATTCCCGACGGCGTGGATCTGGTCACCGCTGCCTCCCTCCCCGAAGTGGCGGCCACCGTCTATTCGAATTTGATTATGACGGCGCAGCTGCAGCCGGGTGAGACAGTGCTGATCCACGGCGCCACCGGAGGCATCGGCACCATGGCCATCCAGCTCGCCAAAGCCTTCGGCGCCATAGTGGCCACCACGGCCGGAACTGCGGAGAAGGTTGGTACCGCCAAGGCCTTCCTCGGGGCGGACATCGCCATCAATTACACCGAAGAGGACTTTCCTGAAGCCCTCCGCGCACAAAACGGCGGACACGGTGCCGACGTCATCCTGGACGTGGTGGGAGCCAAGTATCTCCGGCAGAACGTTGACGCGCTGGCGGACTATGGCCGGCTGATCGTGATCGGGCTCCAGGGTGGCACCAAAGCGGAACTGGACCTTGGGAAGCTTCTGAGTAAGCGTGCCGCCATCATCGGCACTGCCCTGCGTCCGCGTCCGGTGGCGGAGAAGGGCGTGATCATGAATGCCGTCCGGGAAGCCGTGTGGCCGCTCCTTGCCGACGGGCGCATCCGGCCTCTGGTTGCCAGGACCTTCCCGCTGGACCAGGTGCGCGCGGCCCACGAATACTTCGACTCCGGCGACCATGTGGGGAAGGTCCTGCTGGTCATGTAGCCGGACCTTCCGGCCGGTGGATGGATACCCGGTATTGCCTTGGCGGCTGAATGACGCTAATGTAATTCCATACGCGGTATGCACGCGTCTTGGGGGCGCGTGTATGCCGTCGTCTTTGCGACATCAGGGGGCAGCATGTCCATTCGCCACAGTCTCCTCGCCCTGCTCCAGGACAAACCCCGTTACGGGTACCAGTTGAGGGTTGAGTTTGAGGATCGCACCGGCTCCGCCTGGCCGCTGAACATCGGGCAGGTCTACACCACGCTGGACCGTCTGGAACGGGACGGGCTGGTCAGGAACGACGGCGGCGACGGCGAGGGCCATGTCATCTACAGCATCACGGACGCAGGCCGGGGCGAAGTCACGAGCTGGTTCCAAGCCCCCGTTGGCCGCGGCAACCCTCCCAGGAACGAACTCGCCATTAAGCTCGCCCTTGCCGTGACCATTCCCGGCGTGGACGTCGCAGCTGTTATCCAGGCCCAGCGCGGCGAGTCAATGAAGGCCCTGCAGGACTACACCAAGTCCCGTCGGGACGCTTCAGCCAGCCAGCGCCGGGCGGACACCGCCTGGCTGCTCGTGCTGGATTCGCTGATCTTCCAGACCGAAGCCGAAGTCCGGTGGCTGGACCTTTGCGAAGCGCGGATGGCGCAGCTGAATTCCCCGGCCAACCCGTAGCCGGACCGCCTTTTCCTGCCACTCAACGCTGCCTTCCGACCGTTCGGCGAGGCGCGCAGGGCACTCCGTCCCAAAGCAGTATCCGTGCGTCCCCGGCATTGGTATGGTGCGAAGGGGAGATCTATTCAGCTGGGGTTCTCGAGGAGGAGACATGGGCAAAATGCCGGATGGCAAGGCGCGGACAGCATTATCGGAGGACGCGCTGGTGCCTGATCCAAAGCTTCCGCCAACATCGGTGGACGAGACGGTCCTCGAGGCGGAAGAGCGCAAGTGGACACCCGCGAAGATCGCCATCTGGGCGGCCATCGCCCTGCTTGGCGGCGTTGCCTGGTTCATGCTGGCGATCATCCGCGGCGAGACAGTCAACGCAATCTGGTTTGTCTTCGCGTCTGTCTGCACGTACCTGATCGGATACCGCTTTTACTCCAAGGTGATCGAACGCTACATCACCAAGCCCAATGACCGTCGGGCCACACCCGCGGAGTACAAAGCTGACGGCAAGGACTACGTCCGCACGGACCGCAACGTCCTCTTCGGCCACCACTTTGCGGCCATCGCCGGCGCCGGGCCGCTTGTCGGCCCTGTCCTTGCGGCCCAGATGGGCTACCTGCCCGGCACCATCTGGATCATCATCGGCGTCGTGCTGGCCGGAGCGGTGCAGGACTACCTCGTGCTGTTCTTCTCCATGCGCCGCGGAGGCCGCTCGCTGGGCCAGATGGCCCGTGAGGAACTTGGCGTGATCGGGGGCACCGCAGCCCTCATCGCCACTCTGCTGATCATGGTGATCATCGTGGCCATCCTGGCCCTCGTCGTCGTGAACGCACTGGCCGAAAGCCCCTGGGGCGTTTTCTCCGTCGGCATGACAATCCCCATCGCCCTCTTTATGGGCGTGTACCTCCGCGTTCTTAGGCCCGGCAAGGTCCTGGAAGTGTCGCTGATCGGCTTCGTGCTGCTGATGGCTGCCATCATCGGCGGCGGCGCCGTGGCCGGAACGGAGTGGGGCGCAGCGTTCTTCACTCTGGACAAGGTCACCATCGCATGGGGCCTGGTTGTCTACGGCTTCATCGCCGCCATCCTGCCGGTGTGGCTCCTGCTGGCTCCCAGGGATTACCTCTCCACGTTCATGAAGATCGGCGTGATCGTCATGCTGGCGCTGGCCATCATCGTGGTCCGGCCCGAAATCAGCGTTCCGGCGTTCAGCGAATTCGCGAGCCGGGAGAACGGGCCCGTGTTCCCCGGGGCGCTCTTCCCGTTCCTATTCGTCACGATTGCCTGCGGCGCGCTGTCCGGCTTCCACGCACTGATTGCCTCCGGCACCACCCCGAAGCTGATCGAAAAGGAACGCCAAGCGCGCCTGATCGGCTACGGCGGCATGCTGATGGAATCCTTCGTGGCCATCATGGCCCTCGTCGCAGCCATCTCCATCGACCGCGGGCTGTACTTCGCCATGAACTCCCCGGCCGCCCTGACCGGTGGCACGGTGCAAACCGCTGCCACCTGGGTCAACAGCCTGGGCCTTGCCGGTGTGAACCTCACTCCGGACCTCCTGGCTGAGACCGCCAGGAATGTCGGCGAGGAAAGCATCGTGTCGCGCACGGGCGGTGCACCCACCCTTGCTGTGGGCCTGGCCCACATCATGCAGCAGTTCATCGGCGGCACGGCGATGATGGCGTTCTGGTACCACTTCGCCATCATGTTCGAGGCGCTGTTCATCCTGACCGCCGTGGATGCCGGCACCCGCGTGGCCCGCTTTATGCTGCAGGATTCCATCGGCAACTTCATTCCCAAGTTCAAGGAACACTCGTGGCGGCCGGGAGCCTGGCTCTGCACGGCCATCATGGTGGGCGCCTGGGGTGCGGTGCTGCTGATGGGCGTCACCGACCCGCTGGGCGGTATCAACACGCTGTTCCCGCTGTTCGGCATAGCCAACCAGCTGCTCGCGGCTATCGCGCTGTCTGTCTGCATGGCCATCGCCGCCAGGCGGGCCTCGTTCAAGTACCTCTGGATTGTCGCGCTTCCGCTGGCTTTTGCAGCAGTCGTCACCATCACCGCCAGCTTCCAGAAGATTTTCTCTCCTGTTCCGGCGGTAGGTTACTTCGCCAACAACGCGGCGTTCGCCAAGGCGCTGGCTGACGGCAAGAAGGAATTCGGCACGGCCAAGACCGTCGCGGCCATGGAAGCCGTGGTGCGCAACACCATGATCCAGGGCTGGCTGTCGGTGATCTTCGTGGTGCTGAGCATCATTGTCATCATGACGGCGATCGTGGCAACCGCAAAGGCGTTCCGCAACGCACGCGACGGCATCGCCCACACGGACCACGAGGACCCGGCCGTGCCTTCCCGGACGTATGCTCCAGCGGGATTCATACCCACGGCGGCCGAACGGGAGCTCGTGGGCGAATGGAACAAACTTCCCGCCGAGCTGCGTCTCGAAAAGCCAGCACACCACTGATGGGAAGCCGGTCATGAACGCGATCCTCGAAGGTTTCCGTGGCTTCGCCCGGTACTTCGGCGGAGTGATGGGTGCGGACGCCTATGCGAAGTACCTGGAGCACCACGCGGCCTCGGGACATGAGGACGCGCCCATGACCGAGCGGGAGTTCTGGCGGGACCACACGGACCGCCAGGACAGCAATCCCCAAGGCCGCTGCTGTTGAAGGGCTGCTAAGCACACTTGCGCCAGGGGCGCCGCCGGACAGTTAAAGTCCGACGGCGCCCCTGGCCTTTCCGGGGCACTGCCGGTTGCGTTCGGGTCAACTGGGCTAATTGACTGGCGCTGGCGCTGGCGGCTCGTGAGAGTATGAACCCATGAGCGATCCGAACGACACTCAGCCTGCTGTTGAAGACCCTGTAGAGGGCACCACTATCGACGACGCGGCCCCGTCCGGTCCGGCGGCGAACGCGGAAGTCGGGCCCCGGCCCAAGGGGAGCAACCTCCAGGACCTGGTGGACGAGCCCGCCAAGGTGATGCGGATCGGCACCATGATCAAGCAGCTGCTGGATGAAGTGAAGTCCGCGCCCTTGGATGAAGCCGCGCGCGGCCGCCTCGCAGCGATCCACGAACGCTCCATCAAGGAACTCGAGGACGGTCTGGCGCCGGAACTCGTCGCAGAGCTGGAACGGATCAGCCTGCCGTTTCCGGAACAGGCCACGCCGTCTGATGCGGAACTGCGCATTGCCCAGGCCCAGCTGGTGGGCTGGTTGGAAGGGCTGTTCCACGGCATCCAGACCGCCATTGCCGCGCAGCACGCCGCCCGCGATCACGCCGTGGCGCAGCGGCAGCTGCGCCAGCTGCCGCCGGGCACCGTGATCGCGCCCGGCGTCGTGATCGGCGAGGACGGCGAGCCGCAGCGTGCCCGGGCACCTCACCCCGCCGGGGAACGGGCAGGAGCGCCGGAGGACCCGGACCACGGTCCCGGCCAGTACCTCTAGGTTCCGCGTGGCATTTTTCGCAGCCGCCCGCCAGGGGCGCAAGGACGACGCCGAGCTCGGCAAAGGGCTGTGGCGCCGCGCCCATGACCGTTTCCTTCGCGGCCTCGACCGGTTCCATCAGGTCCTGGAAGGCGTCGAGGATGACCGGCTGTATGCCGAGCTGGTGGAGATCGCGAACGACCTTTCCGCGCTCTCGGTGCGGGTCCGGCAGGTCTGCGTCGAAGCCCAGCGGCGTTCACCCAGCGAGGGGCTGGACATCCCGGGAGCATTGGCGGGCGTGCACCGGTCGCTGTCCAAAGCAGGCAACTCGCTCGCCACCACGGCTGAGGCCGCGGCGATGCTCCGACTCGCCGTCGGTCCTGTCCCGGTAGGTGCAGCCTCGGTCCGCCGCCGGGCGGATTCGGTCTTTGAACAGATCGCCGACGCCGAGCGTCGCCTTTCCGAGCAGCCGCCGGAATCGTAGGGGACAGGAGAACCAATCCCGCGAGCTGGCAGACAGGCTGGCTATTCCCGGTTAAGCGCCTAGCTTAGCCAGCCGTTTTTGCTGGCCGGACGGTGCTGCGGTTGGCAGTATGAAGTAATGACTTTTTCTCCTGAACTGACTTTCAACGACGGCAACACCATTCCCCAGCTTGGCTACGGAGTGTGGCAGGTCGAGGACGACGTAGCGGAAAAGGTAGTGGTCCAGGCTTTCGAAGCCGGCTTCCGCCACATCGACACCGCCAAGATCTACGGCAACGAAGCAGGCGTGGGCCGCGCCATCGAGCGCTCCGGATTGAAGCCGGAGGACATCTTCATCACCACCAAGCTGTGGAATGCCGACCAGGGGTACGAATCCACCCTCGCGGCCTTTGAAGCGTCCATGGAACGCCTCGGCCTCGAAACCCTGGACCTTTACCTCATCCACTGGCAGCAGCCGCAGCAGGACAAGTACGTGGACACCTGGAAGGCTCTCATCGAGCTCCAGAAGCGCGGCCGCGTCAAGTCCATCGGTGTCTCCAACTTCACCACCGAGGGACTCCAGCGGATCATCGATGAAACCGGTGTTGTCCCGGCCATCAACCAGGTTGAACTGCACCCGTTCTTCAACCAGGCCGAACTGCGGGAATTCAACGCGTCCAAGGGCATCCTCACCCAGGCATGGTCGCCGCTGGGCCAGGGCGGCGAGCTCCTGGAGCACCCGGCCATCGCGGAGATCGCGGCCAAGCACAATGCCACGCCGGCCCAGGTGGTCATTGCCTGGCACCTGGCCATCGGCAACGTGGTGATTCCGAAGTCCGTCACGGAGTCCCGGATCCGCGAAAACTACGCTGCCCTGGACGTTACTCTGGACGAGGCAGACATCCAGGCCGTCAACGGGCTGGACCGGACTGCTGAAGGCGCCGGCCGCATCGGCCCGGACCCGGCCGTTTCCGACTTCGCCTAAGCGGCTGCACTTCGCCTAAGGAGCTGCAGGGCCCGGGCTTAGGGCGCGGGCACAAGCTTCAAGGGTTCCCTGCCAGGAGGCCCCGCACTCACACAGTGCGGGGCCTCCTGCGTTGACTCAGGCTGCCAGCCGTCCCTGCTCCGCCGGAACAGCATCGATTACAGCCCAGCCGTCCTCGTCGGAGGCGTTCCGGCTGGCAAACCGCTCTGCTTCCGGCAGGGTGTCGAACATTTCCGTGCGGATCAAGCCGCAGTCGGCATCAAAGTAGGTGACGTGGAATTCCCGGTGCCCCGCGGCGTCGCCGCCGAGGTGCCCCGGAGTGGTTGCCTGGCTGGTGCTGAGGTTCTTGTCCATGAATCCAGTGTGCAACCGGCCTCTGACAGTAAAGGGCCACTCAGTCCGGCGTGTTGCGAAGCCGGAGCATTCTCTCCCGGACGAGAACCTCCGCCCGCTGTTCCTTTTCCGCGGCCCGGACTGCCAACTGCATCCGGGCGGCAGCGGCCGCCTTCTGTTTCCTTGCCAGGTCGAATTCCTCGTCCACCTTCTTGAGGCGCTCGCGAAGACTGCGGGCTTCTTCGCCGAGCCGTGTCATGGCCTGGGCGGCTTCCTCGAATTCCGCTGTGCGGGCCCGGGCTTCCTCTGCCGCCGACCGGGCAGCCTCTTCAGCTTCGGCCAGGCGCGCCGCGGCGCGTTCGACGGCCGACGGCGTGGGAGCCGGGCGCTTCGTCCCCACCGCTTTCAACCGCGGTTTTTCAATGGAGGCAACCGTCGGGATCCTGTCCGGCGGAGCGGCGTCCTCGGAAGGGCCGGCGTCCGACGGCGGCTCTGAGGGCAGCGCGGGGCCGCCGGGGACCGCCATGGCATCCCGGAGATCCACCCGGTCCACTCCGTCCGCCGACAGCACCCGGAGCAGCCGGCCGCTCCGCACGGCTCCCTCCGCACCCTCGTCAACGGTGGCAGCCCGCAAGGTCGCTTCGACCTCCGCTGCGACGGCGGCGCTCAGTTTGCGCCCCCGCTGTTCCGCCACCTCACGCAGAATTCCCATCACGCGGCTGAGGAGCTGGCGACGCTCCTGCGAGAGCGTGCGGAGGGCACCGGCGTCGAGGTCTTCCTGGGCCCTGCGCATGGCGGCTCCCAGCTCTGCGAGCTCCCGCAGCGAGTCCGGGCGGTACACAGCGAGCATGTTCACCGCCCAGGCGGCCGCGGACGGCTTGGGCAGTGCACGGACGGCCTCAGCAAGGTCACGCCCGCCGTCCGCAGCGGCAGCCTTTGCCGCCACTGTCCGGGCCGCCACGAATCCCTCGAGGGGAAGCCGGTAGAGTGCGGAGGCAATTTCCACCAATTGTTGCTCTCCCATGCGAGCATCATAGGGGTCCGGTGGAGGCGTCAGCGTGTCAGCCCAACAAACCGCCGGGTATCAACGTCGTTGTGGAGGAAACCGAATGATCGAAATTGCCGGGCTGCCCGCCCATATCCTGCTCATCCACGGCGTCGTGGTCCTGGCTCCGCTCGCAGGGCTGGCGTCCATCGTGTACGGCGTGTGGCGGTCCGCGCGACAGTCCCTGGCGTGGCCGCTGGGTGTGCTGTCCCTGGGGCTGGTCCCGCTAACACTGGTCACCGCCCAGGCAGGCGAGCAGTTGGAAAAGACGAGGCCGGCCTCGCGCCTCCTCCATGAGCACGTTGAACAGGGCGACCTCCTGAAGTATCTTGCCGTGGCCTTCTTTGTGGTTGTCGCGATGATGCTGGCGGTCACCTACGAACCTTTTGCCCGACGGCTGGACCTCCTGGGTGCCCGGGGCTACATGGGGCGCCTGCGGAGCAATCGAGCAGTGCGGGTTGCCCTGCTGGCCGCCGGAGCGGTTGCGGGAGCGGTGTTGATCTACCAGAGCATCATCACCGGCCACTCCGGCGCCGCGTCGGTGTGGGCGGGCCGCTAAGTCGAATCCGGGTCGGGCCCTTGGCCCCTTGCGCCGCACCGGCAGGTGAGTGAGTGTGGGGGGCATGCGGGTGACAGCGGCATGACGGATGCTCCCCGCCAGGCGGTATCCCACGATGCCGGCCCCTGGCACCTCCGTGATGCCGAAGAGGCGGTGGCCGCCTATGGCGTTGACCCTGGTACCGGCCTGGCCTCGGACGAAGCTGCCCGCCGGCTGGCGCGCGATGGTCCCAACGAACTCGAGTCTGCACCGCCGCAACCGTGGTGGCGGCGGGTCCTGTCCCAGTTCCAGGATCCGCTGATCTACCTTTTGCTGGCAGCCATAGCAATTTCAGTCGTGGCCTGGTCTGTGGAAGGCGCCCACGGCGTTCCGGTCGATGCCCTCGTGATCAGTGCCGTGGTCCTGTTCAATGCGGTACTGGGCTTCGTCCAGGAGAACAAAGCCCAGACCGCCGTGGCTGCCCTGAAGGTCATGACTGCGGCCAACTCCATGGTGCTGCGCGACGGTGAGCTGAAGGCGGTGCCCTCAGCCGGACTCGTCCGCGGAGACATCCTCGCGCTGGGCGAAGGCGACGCCGTAGGCGCCGATGCCCGCCTGCTCACCGCCACATCGCTACGTGTCAGCGAAGCCTCGCTGACGGGAGAAAGCGAACCCGTCTTCAAGGACCCTCGAACCTTGGCCGGCAGCGTCCCGCTGGGGGAGCGGGTAAACATGGTGTTCAAAGGCACGGCCGTCGCCCAGGGCGTGGGCCGCGCAGTAGTGACCGGAACGGGCATGGATTCGGAGGTCGGCGCCATCGCCGGCATGCTCGAACGGACGGTCGCCGAGCCCACGCCGCTCCAAAAGGAAATTGCGGGAGTGAGCCGGCTGCTGGGCATCACGGTGATTGTCATCGCCGTCGTCGTAATGGTCACCGTAATTGCGGTGAACGGAGTTGCCTCACTGGGCGACCTGGTGACCGTCCTGCTCCTCGGCGTATCGCTGGCCGTTGCGGCCGTCCCGGAGGGATTGCCCGCCATCCTCTCCGTAGTGCTGGCGTTGGGTGTCCAGCGCATGGCCCGCCATAACGCCGTCGTCAAGCAACTGCACTCGGTAGAGACTCTCGGCTCCGCCACGGTGATCGCCTCGGACAAGACGGGCACACTGACCAGGAACGAGATGACGGTGGGCCGGATCGTCACGGCCTCGGGCGAGGTGGAACTGACGGGGGTCGGCTACCGCCCCGAAGGCTGCGCCCGCCAGGACGGCCGCGACGATATTGATCCGGCTGTGCTCCTTGAAGCCGGGCTGGTCCTTGCCGGCGGCACCTTCGCCAACAACGCACAGCTGAGGGAGCACGACGGCGAGTGGGAGATCCAGGGGGACCCCACCGAAGCTGCCTTCCTCGTCGCGGCCCGCAAGCTCGAAGGGGTTACCGAGCGCGTCGGCGAGTACGAACGCCACGGCGAGGTGCCGTTCACCTCGGAGCGCAAGCTGATGTCCGCGGTGGCCCACCATAAGGAGCTGGGTACTTTGTCCCTTATCACCAAAGGTGCCCCTGACGTGCTGCTCGGACGCTGCACCGGGCTGCAGGTAGGGGAGCGCATTATCCCGCTGGACGACAGGCGCCGGGAACAGGCGCTCGCGGCGGTGGATGCCTTGTCCGCGCAGGCCTTCCGGACGCTCGGCGTGGCCTATCGCCGGTACGGGGACGAGGACAGGCACGAACTCGAGGTGCTGGACGAAGCTGATGAAAGCACGCTCGTGTACCTCGGAGTCGTGGGCATCATCGACCCTCCCCGGGCTGAGGCTGCCGCCGCGGTGGCCGCCGCCCAGCACGCGGGGATACGGGTGCTGATGATCACCGGAGACCACCCGCTCAGTGCGGCACGGATTGCCGGCGACCTGGGGATAGCGCAAGCGGGGGAGCATGCTGTCACCGGGGCGGAGCTTGATGCGCTGGATGAGGAAGGGCTGCGTGCCGTCACCGCTTCCGCATCGGTTTATGCGCGGGTGGCCCCGCAGAACAAACTGCAGATCATTGATGCGCTCCAGGCGCAGGGCAACGTGGTGGCCATGACGGGGGACGGAGTCAACGATGCGCCGGCGCTGAAGTCTGCGGATATTGGCATTGCGATGGGCATCGCCGGGACCGAGGTGACTAAGGAAGCGTCCAAGATGATCCTGGCCGATGACAACTTCGCCACCATTGTCGCGGCCGTCCGCCAGGGCCGGATCATCTTCGAGAACATCGAAAAATTCCTTCGCTACCTCCTGTCCTCCAACATGGGCGAGGTGTTCACAGTGTTCCTCGGCGTCGTTTTTGCCGGGGCGCTGGGACTGGCCGGCGCCCCCGGTGAAGCCGTTGCGCTGCCCCTGCTCGCCACCCAGATCCTCTGGATCAACCTGGTGACGGACTCCGGGCCGGCGCTCGCCATGGGCGTGGACCCGGAAATCGACGACGTCATGGCCCGAAAACCCCGTCAGGCCACGGATCGCATCATCGGGCGGCGGATGTGGTCCGGAATCCTGTCGGTGGGCCTTGTCATGGGGCTTGCGTCCCTGCTCAGCATCGACATTTTCCTGCCGGGCGGGCTGGTGGACGGCGATGATTCCCTGCAGGTGGCGCGTACCGCCGGGTTCACCACCCTGGTGTTCGCCCAGCTGTTCAACGCGTTCAACTCCCGTTCCGAGACCTCCAGCGCCTTTCACCGACTTTTCGTCAACAAGTGGCTGTGGGGCGCGGTCGCAGTGGCCGTTGTTCTCCAGGTCGCCGTGGTTGAGGTGCCGTTTCTGCAGGGGGCCTTCGGGACGGAGTCCATGGATGCCCGCCACTGGGGAATGTGCGTTCTGCTGGCGTCCGCGGTGCTTGCTTTTGGTGAACTCCGGAAGCTGTCATTCAGGCTCCGGGCCCGGTTCCGCGCCGGGGCCCGTCTCCGCACCGGGGCGGCGGCGTGACCGGACCACAGTGGCTACCACCAGAACCATCGCCACTGCCTGAAGGACCGCCACGGCGGCAATGAGCGCCGGACGGGTGCCGTAGAGCGCGCCGTACAAGGCTCCGCCGGCGAGTGCGCCGCCTCCTTCGAAGGCGGCAAAGATTCCATAGGCTGTGCCCTGCCTGGCAGGCACCACCAGATCGGCAACCAGCGCCTTCACGGTTGAGTCCTGAATGCCCGTGGCGGCTCCCCACACGAGGACCCCGGCCAGCACCGGTCCGGTACTCACGGAGAACGCCAGTACCGGGATCACAGCGACCAGGACCGGCAGGACCAGGAGCACGGCACCGCCGGCGCGGTCGTAGCCGTATCCGCTGGCGAGGGCTCCCAGCGCTGCCGCAGCCATGGCAGCCGCGTAAACCAGCGGGACTGCGGACACAGGGACATCAACCGCGGCCGTCAGATGGAATGCGATGACACCGAAGGCCACCAGGCCCGCACTCCAGAAGAAGGCGGAGAGGGCGAAGAGGAGGAACACCCCGGGAAGGCGTCCCGCCGGCGTGTCAGCAGGTTTCAGGCCGCCCGGGGTGTCCGGCGCATCCGGCAATACCGGCGTCACCAGCTGCTCTGCCGTTCGCTGGGGTTCCGGTACGCGGCCCCGCATCCGGAACAGGAGGGCCATGGCAAGGGCCCCCGGAATGGCCAGCACTGCAAAGGCCGGCCACAGTGACCCGGTGGCCGCGATGACCGCGGAGGCGATCAGGGGCCCCGCAAATGCGCCGGCAAGGTCCAGTGACTTGTGGACGGCGAAACCGCGTCCCCGCCCGACCGGCCCGGCAACGGAGGCGAGCAGGACAGTCTTCGCAGGGCTGCGTACGGCCTTGCCAACGCGGTCGCCAATGATCAGGGCGGACGCCAGCACCAGCCCCGCGGCACCCACAACAGGGGTAACAGCGAGTAAGGGAACACACAGGACGGTCAGTGCATAGCCGGCAATCGTGAAAGTCCAGTACTTACCAGTACGGTCCGCCCATGGGCCGAAGAGCAGCCGGAGCCCCTGGGCTGCGGCCTCGGCGGCGCCGGTGACCAGCCCGACCACCAAAGCGGAGGCACCCAGTTGGGCCAGCAGGGGGCCGGCGAGGGGACGTGCGCCGTCGGACACGGCGTCGACGGCCAGGCTGACCAGCCCGAATCCAAGCACCATTCTCCATGGTGAACCCGGCAGCGGCGGGCTGTCTGGAGCAGCATGGCCAGAACGATGCGGTTTCACAGCTCAAGGGTTTCGGACGGCCCGCGGGAATACAATAGCTCCGGTTTTTGCCAGTCGCCGTGGACCGGCCAACGGATAAGATCACAGGGTGACGAACTCACCGAGTGGCGAACGCTACGTTGTCCGCCGGTGGTGGAGGGGGCGTGCGTTGCCGTGGGCAGCGTTGGTCGGATTCTCCATCATCATGACGGGCATTTCTCTGGAGCGGACAATGCTGTTCGCCTACGAGCCGGTGCCCGAGTTTGTGGAGCGGCTGCGAGTCGGCAGGCTGTTCATGCTCGCGGGGTCGGCAGCGTCCATTGCCGCCGCCGTCTGGTCACAGATCCGGCAGTATCCGCTCTGGGTCACGCTTTGCGTTGCGGCGCCGGTGGCACTCGTGGGCCTGGCCACGATGATCACCACGCCGCCGTCGTTGATGCCGCAGGTCTTTGGCCTGTTCGCCCTGCCGGCAGCCCTGGCAGGGCTCATCGGAGGGGTCACGTTCAGACGCCGGTGACGGGGCGCCTGACGCGCGTATGGCAGCAGACCGGCAGACCAAGCGTGTTCACCAACGGAACTGTCGTCGACCAGGAGATCGCTGCCGGGTGATCGTCATTTCCTTGCCCGGCTGGATCCTTCACGTGGCCGGCCGACGTCTGGTCGCGCATCACGCGGGCAGTTCCCTGGGCTCTTTGCGTGCCTTAAGGTCGCCTCGACCTCAGACGGCGACCAGATATTAGCCAGTAAAAAACCCCGCATCATCGCCGAACCAGCGACAATACGGGGTTCTTCCCGAGCTTCCTATCAGAATCGAACTGATGACCTTTTCATTACGAGTGAAACGCTCTACCGACTGAGCTAAGGAAGCACCGCATGAAATTCCCGGAAGAACCGGGCGGATCATGCAAGAGACAACTGTAATAGAGTCCCTTGCCCGGGTCAAAATGAGGCATTCATCCGCCCGCAGGATCGCCGTCTCGGACGTTGTCTGGATGTTCACCCGGCAGTCGGGGCGGGTTCAGCCGGGTGTCCGGGAGCGCTTGCACTGTGGAACGACCAAACGCGGCCGCGTCGGCGTCCGCTTCTCAGCGAAGGGGCTTTGGGCCATGACTCCGGACACAGCAGACACATCCGAACGGCAAGCAGCCTCCGTGCTGGATCCCACGCTGCCGGGTGCCGCCCACGGCATCCGGCTGGCCGTGCTGGCGATGGTGGGAACCACAGTGTTCGACGGCGGCCTGCTGGAGCGTGCCATGACCCGCACCCTGGCCGACCAGGGCGTGGCGGAAGGCTCTGCGGAGTTTGAGCGCATGCTTCGGTACGCCAGGGACACCGCCGGGATGTCAAAACTTGCCGTCTTCAACCACCTTTTCGAGGAGCGGTCGAGGGCCGCGGCAGCGAACACTTTCTTCGAGCGCAGCTGCGATGACCTGATATCGGACGGCATCATTCGGGCGGTTCCCGGCGCCGAGGACGCCATTGGCTGGCTGCGCGAAGCAGGCGTCATGGTCTGCCTTGCCACCGGATTCGGCCGCCACACGCAGAACATGGTGCTGGAGAGCCTTGGCTGGATGGGACTGGCAGACCTGAGCCTCTGCCCGGCCGATGCAGGGAGGGGCAGGCCCTATCCGGACATGATCCTGACGGCCGTCCTGGCGCTGGACCTGGACGACGTCCGGAGGGTTGCCGTCGTGGGTGACAGCTGCGCGGACATCGAATCGGGACTGCGGGCCGGTGCCACCACGGTGGCCGGGGTCCTCACTGGTGCACACGGGGAGCCGGCGCTGCGGGCGGCGGGGGCCACCGCCGTCGTGCCGTCCATCCGTGAGCTGCCGCTGCTGCTGGAACCCCGGTCCGCGTAGGCCGTCAGGCGACAGCGACGGGCCGCCTTCCTAGCACTGCGTGTTGTCCGCGGGGGCCTCACCGGTCAGGAAATAGCCGTCCACGGCATCGGTGACGCAGCTGTTCGAGCGTCCGTAAGCCGTGTGCCCTTCGCCCTTCCAGGTCACCAGGGAAGCGTTGCCCAGCTGCTTGCGCAGGGCGCCCGCCCATTCCACCGGAGTCGCGGGATCTCCCGTGGTGCCCACCACCACAATGGGGGCCGAACCCGGGTACTCCACGGGTGCCGGCGTGCGGATGCTCTTGTAGGGCCAGTCCTGGCAGTTGGTGCCGCCGTAGGCAAAGAAGTAGCCCAGGGTGGGGGATTCCTGCCGCAGCTTCTGCTCTTCGGCCCGCATGGCGGCGGGGTCCGTCACCATGGGGTAGTCAAGGCAGTTGATTGCGTTGAAGGCGAAGGCGCTGTTGGACGTGTACTTGCCGCTCGGATCGCGGTCGGCGCCGAAGTCGGCGAGCCGCAGCATCGGTGACGGATCGCCCTTGAGGGCGGCGTCCAGCGCCTGGGTGAGCAGGGGCCAGTTGTCGTCGTTGTAGAGCGGGAGGATGAGGCCGCTGACGAAGGCCGACCCGGTGACCAGCCTGCCGTCCTGGGCGCGCTGCGGGTTGGCGTCCACGGCCTGCACGACGTCGCGTATCTGCTGGACGCCGCTGTCCACGGTGCCGCTCAGGGGGCAGTCCTTGTCCCCGAGGCACTTCTGCACGTAGGCACGGATGGCCTTCTCAAAGGCGCGGGCCTGGCCGCTGGTGAGCTCCTCGTTGCTGAGCGAAGGGTCCAGCGCTCCGTCAAGCACCATCCGGCCCACGTTGTCCGGGAACAAGGAAGCGTAGGTGGAGCCCAGGAAAGTGCCGTAGGAGTAGCCCAGGTAGTTCAGTTTGGTGTCGTTGACCACGGCCCGCAGGATGTCCAGGTCCTTAGCGGCGCTGACGGTGTCCACGTGCGCCAGCACCGGGCCGGTCTTTTCGGCGCACTTGGCGGCAGTTGCCTTGTTGTCGGCGAGGGCGGCCGCCAGGCCGGCGTCCGAGCTGAGGTCGTAGTTCTTTGCACGGGACTCGTCGCGTTCCTGGTCAGTCAGACAGGTGACGGGGGATGACCGTTTTACGCCGCGGGGGTCGAAGCCCACCAGGTCGTACTTGGCGCGCACTTCACTGGAAATGTTTGTCGCGCCGGCATCCTTGACGAAGTCGTAGCCGGAGCCGCCCGGGCCGCCGGGGTTGACCAGCAGGCTGCCGGTCTTTTTGCCCGTTGCCTTCATTTTGAGGGCCGCGATCTCGATGCTGTCACCCTTGGGCTTGCTGTAGTCCACGGGCACCTTGACTTTGGCGCACTCAAGCTTGTCTTCGCAGGACGCCCAGGAGACCTCCTGGGAGTAGAAGCTCCGGAGCTCTTCGGGAGCCGCCTCGGCGATGGAGGGGTCGGCCTTGCCTGGGTCCCCGCCGGCCGATCCGCCGTCGGACTGCCCCGACAGGGTGCAGCCCGTCAACGCGAGCAACACGGCCAGGGCGCCAGCAGCTGCCTTGGCCGCGGTCGATCCGGACCGGGACCGTAGGGGCAGACGTCGGGCAGGCTTCATGCAGGGCTCCTTGATGGACTTGGCGTGGGCTCGGGGGACATGCGGCGGCACTAGATCAGGCTCGCGGCCATGGATTCGATGGCCAGCAGGGGCGCAACGTTGGTGGTGGTGATTCGCTGGCGGGCCTTGTTGATGGCATCCATCCGGGCCAGTGTTGCCTCCGGACCTGAACGGGCGGCAAACTCGGCCAGCTCGCTCCTGAGTTCAACGTTCACCAGTTCCACGGCGTTCCCCATCTGGATGATCAGCACGTCCCGGTAGAACGAGAGCAGGTCCGTGAGTGTCCGGTCAAGTGAATCGGTGATGGAGCGTTTGGCGCGCCGCTTCTGGTCATCTTCCAGTTGCTTGACCTGGCTTCTCATGGCGGGCGGCAGGGTGCCGCTTTCCGGAGCGCCGAGCGTGGCAAGGAGCGCTGCTTTTTCTTCGGCGTCGCGCACGTCGTTGGAGCTGTTGGCTTCCTCAGTGGCGATCTTCACCAGCTTTTCGGCCATCAGGACCGCTGCGGTGATGCCCCGCAGTCCCAACGGGAAACGGACGGTTTCCATACGCCGTTCGCGGGCGTCGGCATCCCGGGCGAGGCGGCGGGCAATGCCGACATGGCTTTGCGCCGCGCGGGCCGCGCGTTCGGCGAGAGCCGGGTCCACGCCGTCGCGCCTCACGAGCAGGGCCGCGACGTCGGCGGCCGGGGGGAGCCGCAGCGCCACCGGCCGGCAGCGGGACCGGATGGTGACCAGGACGTCCGCCGGCGACGGCGCGCACAGCATCCATACAGTGCGGGGAGTGGGCTCTTCGATGGCCTTGAGCAGCACATTCGTGGTCCGTTCCGCCATGCGGTCCGCGTCTTCCACCACAATGATCCGCCATCTCCCGGATGAGGGCCGGTTCCCGGCGGTCGATACCAGTTCCCGGGCTTCATCAATGGTGATGGTGACTTTTTCGGTGCGGACGAACGCCACATCGGAATGTGTCTCCCCCAGGATGGTCAGGCAGGCCGCGCATTCGCCGCAGCCGCGCCTGGTCACGTCCTCCTGGTCGCAGTTGAGGGCGGCGGCAAAGGCCTTGGCGGCGTTCGACCGGCCGGATCCGGGCGGACCGGTGAACAGCCAGGCGTGGGTCAGGCCTTCGCCCTGCGCGGCCTGGCGGAGCTGGGCGACGACGGCGGGCTGGCCCTGCAGGTCATCCCAGACGGTCACTGGGCCACGCCTTCGGTGCTGACCTGCCTGGAAAGCTGCCGGGACCCTATCAGGGAGTCCACCCGTGCCAGGATGAGCCCGGCAAGCTCGGCGACGGGCAGGTGGGCCGGCAGCACCAGGTAGCGCTCGGGACGGTCGGCGGCGAGGTCCAGGAAAGCGCTGCGGATCTTGGCGTGGAATTCGTCGGCTTCGGATTCCATCCGGTCTTCGGCGGCGTCGCCCGCGGTCCGGCGGAGGCGGCCGACGGCGGGGTCGACGTCGAGCAGCACGGTCAGGTCCGGCTGCAGGCCCGAGGTGGCCCATTCGTTCAGGTCCCGGACTGCCGCGGTACCGAGCTCCCGTCCGGCGCCCTGGTAGGCCACCGAGGAATCGATGTAACGGTCAGTGAGAACGATGTCGCCGCGTTCCAGGGCGGGCAGGATGACCTGGTCCGCGTGGGCGGCACGGGACGCGGCAAAGATCAGGGCTTCGGTGCGGGCGTCGATGTGGCCGTGGCCGTGGTCCAGTACCAGGGACCGCAGCTTTTCACCGATAGGCGTGCCGCCCGGCTCCCGCGTGCGCAGCACCGTGAGGCCGCGCGAATCAAGGGCCCCGGCCAGTGCTGCGGCCTGCGTGGACTTGCCTGCGCCGTCGCCGCCTTCGAAGGCGATGAACAGTCCGGGGTTCTGGGTAGTCACATGACCAGCCTACCGATAATCACTGACACCGTAGGTGCCGGGCCGTAACGCCTTTCCTGCGCTGTTGGCCTCCCACGTACTCTTTCACCATGAGTCTTTCCGAACAGCAAGCGGCCGCGCTGTCGGCTGAAACGGTGGTTGTGGCCGCCGGCCGCCCGCCCCGCAAACGCGATGCGCCCGTCAACCCGCCCATCGTCCTGTCCTCCACCTATTTCGGGACGGGACCGCTCGCGGACGGCGACCGCGGCTACGGACGCTACTCCAATCCCACGTGGGATCCATTCGAAGAAGCCCTGGGCCAGCTGGAGGGGGCGTCGCTTCCAGGGCTGCTGTACGCTTCCGGGCTGGCCGCCGTCAGTTCGGCACTCTCCCTCATCCCGGCCGGGGGAGTGCTGGTGATGCCGTCGCACAGCTATGCCGGTTCATTGGTGATGGCAACAGAACTCGCGGAGAAGGGCCTGTTCGAACTTCGCACCGTGGACATTGCGGACACCGATGCCGTGAAGGCCCTGCTCGCTCCGGCGGAGGGCAAGCCCGCCAGCATGCTGTGGCTGGAAAGCCCCACTAACCCGATGCTCGGCATCGCGGACATCCGTGCCCTGACCGCTGCCGCCCACGAGGCAGGCGCGATCGTTGTCACCGACAACACGTTTTCCACGCCACTCGTCCAGCAACCGCTGAGCCTGGGGTCCGACGTCGCCCTCCATTCCGTGACCAAATATTTGGCCGGGCATTCCGACGTCGTCCTGGGCGCGCTGGTGACCTCCGACGCTGCGATCCGCGCCAAGCTGCTGCACCACCGCATCATCCACGGCGGTATCGCAGGACCGTTCGAAGCCTGGCTTGCACTGCGCGGGCTGCGGACCCTGGCGCTGCGCATCGAGCGTTCGCAGGCGTCAGCGGCCGTCCTCGCCGGGCGGCTGAGCAATCACCCCCGGATTGAGAGCATCCGGTTCCCGGGACTGGAAACGGATCCCGGCCACGAACGCGCCAAGTCACAGATGAAGGGCTTCGGTTCCATCCTGTGCGTGCAGATCGCCCCGGCCGGCGGCCTCAACGGGGCAGATGCCGCGGACAAGCTGGTCCGCGCGCTGCAGCTGTGGCTTCCCGCCACCTCGCTGGGCGGTGTTGAATCGCTGATTGAACGGCGACGCCGCCATGCGGCCGAACCGGTCAGCGTACCGGACAACCTGGTCCGGCTGAGCGTCGGGATTGAAAACGTTGAAGACCTCTGGGCCGATTTGGAGCAGGCCTTGGACGCTCTGGGCGGCTAGGCTGGGGACGTGGACGGAAAACAGTTGATTATCTTCGTCGAGACCTGGGTCTATTTCATCCTTGCGCTCGTGGCTTTTGGTCTTGAAGCATGGGCATTTTTTGACTGCCTGCGCCACAAGGCGAACGCCTTTGAGGCTGTTTCCAAGCGGACCAAAACGTTCTGGCTGGCGTTGACCGGCGGCGCTGTGGCCATCGGCGGCCTGTCCCTCTACGGAGGCGGCGGCGGCGGTTTCGGCACCCTCGGCCTGTTCGGCCTCGCGGCCGTCACCGCTGCGTCTGTGTACCTTGCCGACGTGCGACCTGCCGTGAAAGACGCCGGCCGCGGCGGCAGCCGCAACATGGGCCCCTACGGGCCCTGGTAACCGGACAACACCTCAGGCGGGCGCCACAGCGTCCCAGCCCACCGTTAACTCGCCCAGCCGCCAGCGGGACGGTCCATCCTGGACCGGCCAGCCGCCGTCGAGCATTGAACGGCACATGGCGGTCCACCGTTGCCTGTTCCCGAAGGCGGCCAGCGGTGCCGCGTCCAGCCACGCCTTGTCCAGTGCCTGCAGGAAGCCGTGGATTCTTTCCCCGGGCACATTCCGGTGGATCAGGGCCTTCGGCAGCCGCTCGGCAATTTCCGAAGGCAGTGCGAAGCCGCCGAAGCGCATGGAGATGCCCAGGCTCAGCGGGCCGCCGGCGTCCAGCGCCACCCACGTCACGCGCCGTCCGATCTCGTCACACGTGCCGTCGATGAACAGCCCTCCGGGGCCGAGCCGGCCCCGGACCAGTGCCCAGATGGCCTCAACGTCCGCTTCCTCGTACTGCCGCAGGACGTTGAAGGCCCGGACTATCACCGGCTGCCCGGGCACGGGAATCTCGAATCCGCCCACATGGAAGCTCAGCCCGGCCCGTTCCAATGCTTTGGCTGCGCGGACGCGCTCCGGCTCGATTTCTATCCCGGCCAAACGGACATCCGTCCGCACGGCGGACAATCGCTCGAACAGTTCGACGGCGGTGGCCGGCGAGGCGCCGTACCCGAGGTCGACGACCAGCGGGTCGGCTGCCCGCCGCAGCCGCCAGGCCTGCGTCCCCGTGAGCCACCGGTCCAGGCGCCGCATGCGGTTGGGGTTGGTGGTGCCGCGGGTTACGTTTCCCACGGGCCTGCCGCCCTTGGCTGCGCTCCGTGTCCGGGCGGGGGCCACCCGTTCAGCTTTTTGCACCACCGGACTAGCCTAACGGTCCTGTCGTAACGGTCGGGTTAGTGGGAGCCGCAGTGTGATGTAACGCTCGGCGGTGCCGCAGTCTGCTCGGCTAGGATGAAAACCATGACTTACAAGCTGATTCTGCTGCGCCACGGCCACAGCGAATGGAACGCCAAGAACCTGTTCACCGGCTGGGTGGATGTTGACCTCAACGACCAGGGCCGCGAGGAAGCGGCTCGCGGTGGTGAGCTCCTGGTCGAGAACAATGTTCTCCCGGACGTCCTCTACACCTCCCTCCTGAAGCGGGCCATCAACACGGCAAACATCGCCCTGGACAAGGCCGACCGCGGCTGGATTCCGGTCAAGCGCGACTGGCGCCTGAACGAACGCCACTACGGCGCCCTGCAGGGCAAGGACAAGGCCCAGACGCTGGCCGAATACGGTGAAGAGCAGTTCATGGAGTGGCGCCGTTCCTACGACACCCCGCCGCCGCCCCTTGACGACGACAGCGAGTTCTCCCAGGCGCACGACCCCCGCTACGCCGACCTGGGCGACGCGCTCCCGCGCACCGAGTGCCTGAAGGACGTCCTCATCCGTCTGATGCCCTACTGGGAATCAGACATCAAGGAAGACCTCAAGGCGGGCAAGACCGTCCTGGTCACCGCGCACGGCAACTCCCTGCGGGCGCTCGTCAAGCACCTCGACGGCATCAGTGACGAAGCCATCGCCGGCCTGAACATCCCCACCGGTATTCCGCTGGTCTACGACCTCGACGAGGACTTCAAGCCGCTCAACCCGGGCGGCACCTACCTCGACCCCGAGGCCGCTGCCGAGTCCATCAAGGCAGTAGCGAACCAGGGTAAGAAGTAAACCAGGGTAAGAAATAAGGCAACGCCTTAACGAACGACGGCGGGCTGGTCACCTGAGGTGACCGGCCCGCCGTCGTTAACCCGGGTCACAACCCGGCAAAAAGTCAGCTGATTTCGGTGCTGTGCGGGTGCCACGCGCCCGTGACCAGGTAGGTGACTTTCTGGGCGACGGAAACACCGTGGTCCGCGAAACGTTCAAAGTAGCGGCTGGCAAGGGCAACGTCCACAGTGGTGGCCGGCGACTCGTTCCAGTCGCTGCGGGCGATGGCCTTGAAGACGCTCAGGTGGAGGTCGTTGACGGTCGCGTTCGCCTTGAGGATGTCGCGGGCAACTTCGAGGTCGCGTGTTTCCAGGAGTTCGGTGAGCTTGTCCGCGATCAGCTGGTCCTGCTCGGCGAAGCTCTTGAAGGTATCGGCGAGCTGCGGCGGAATCACGTTGGCCGGGTAGCGGAGCCGCGCCAGCTGGGCGATGTGCCGGGCGAGGTCTCCCATGCGCTCCAGCGAAGCGCTCATCCGCAGTGAACCCACGATCATCCGAAGGTCGCTGGCAACCGGTCCCTGGAGGGCCAGGATGTCGATGGCCCGCTCGTCCAGGCTGTTCTGCAGGAAGTCGATCCTGGCATCAGCGGCGATGACATCCTGGGCGAGGTCGACGTCAGCCCCCTCGAAGGCGGTCGTTGCTTTGGCGATTGCCTCACTGACCAGCTTTGAAATCTCGACGAGCTGCTCGCCCACCTGTGTGAGCTCCTCCTGAAAAACCTTGCGCACTACGCGTCCTTTCCTTGGAAATCCGTGCCCCCACCGCAGCGGCAGCCGGATTTCGTGTCACCGCTCTGCAGTCCAACTAATAACTCTGCCAGCGTCCGGTGAACTGTTACGCACCTATAGGTGAACGTTAGCTGAACCCGGCGGTGAAACCCATCAGATTCGCTTCCGGCGCCCGGGGTAGAGCATAAGCTGGAGCCGTGGATCCTATGCTCATCGGTGTCATCGCAGGCCTCATCGGCCTGTCATTCGGCATCTTTGGCGTGCTCGCCTTCCGGGTCAGCGAACAGCAGCGCAAGCTGGTGGATGTTGAATTCGACGAACCGGCGCTGCCGCCCGGCGCCGCGGAGGTGCTCGCCGTCGTCGGCCGTGCCTTCGTGGTGGTGGACGCGATCGACGGTGTGGTGCGGGCAAGCCCGGCGGCGTACGCCTTTGGCCTCGTCCGGGGACACACGGTGGTCCACAAGCAGCTCCTCGATATGACGGCGAGGGTGCGGCGCGACGGTGTGATCCTCGAGAAGCAGTTCGAACTGCCACGCGGTCCGCTGGGGCAGGGGACCATCATCGTCCAGGTCCGGGCAGCCATGCTCGGTGAGGAATACATCCTGCTGCTGGCGGACGACCGGACCGAGATCACCCGCACCGAGGAGATCCGCAACGACTTCGTGGCCAACGTTTCCCACGAGCTCAAGACTCCGGTCGGTGCCATTTCCCTGCTGGCCGAGGCCCTCGAGTCCTCAGCGGACGACGAAGAGGCCGTCCGCCGCTTTGCCAAGCGCATGCAGAAGGAATCGACACGGCTTGCGGCGCTGGTGCAGGACATCATTGAACTCTCCCGGCTGCAGGGCGCCAATGTGGCACAGCAGGGGCATCCCGTGGACATCAATTCCGTCATCACCGAGGCTGTGGATCGTTCGCAGCTGCCGGCCGAGAGCAAGAACATTTCCATCGTGGTGGGCGGCCACGTGGACGCCAAGGTTTATGGAGACCAGGACCTGCTGGTCACGGCGCTGCGAAACCTGATCGACAACGCTATCCGCTATTCGCCGGAGAACACACGGGTGGGGATCGGCGTGCGCGCCAAGGAAGGCCTGATCTCCATCTCCGTCACCGACCAGGGTGACGGCCTGAGCCCGGAGGACCAGGAACGGGTCTTTGAACGCTTCTACCGCGTGGACGCCGCAAGGTCGCGGCAGACCGGCGGCACCGGCCTGGGCCTGAGCATCGTGAAGCACGTTATTTCCAACCACGGCGGCGAAGTGACACTGTGGTCGCAGCCCGGCCAGGGGTCCACTTTCACCATCAGGCTTCCAGAGATGGAGGGGCAGGACGACGGCGACGCCTCGGCGGCGCCGGCAGCGGCCGCCCGCAGCACCCCACCCCACAGTAACGACGCCTCCGGCGTCCATGAGCAAGGAGCCAGCGCTTGAGCAGGATTCTCATAGTCGAGGACGAGGAGTCGTTCAGCGACCCGCTGTCCTACCTTCTGGGCAAGGAAGGATTCGAGGTGGAGGTCGTGGACAACGGCCTGGACGCCATCACGGAGTTCGACCGCAACGGCGCTGACTTGGTGCTCCTGGATCTCCAGCTGCCTGGCCAGTCCGGCACGGAAGTGTGCCGGCAGCTGCGCCAGCGCTCTTCGGTCCCTGTCATCATGCTGACCGCCAAGGACGCTGAAATCGACAAAGTCGTGGGGCTGGAACTCGGCGCTGACGACTACGTCACCAAGCCGTATTCATCCCGCGAACTAGTTGCCCGCGTCAGGGCGGTCCTTCGGCGGCAGGGCGAGCCGGAGGAGCTCATCACCAACACGGTCCAGGCAGGCCCCGTGAGGATGGACGTCGAACGCCACGTGGTGAGCGTGGACGGCGAGCAGGTATCGCTGCCGCTGAAGGAATTCGAACTGCTGGAGATGCTGCTGCGCAACTCAGGACGTGTGTTGACCCGCGGCCAGCTCATTGACAGGGTGTGGGGGTCCGACTATGTCGGCGACACCAAGACCCTGGACGTCCACGTCAAAAGGCTGCGCAGCAAGATCGAGCCGGATCCGTCCGCCCCGAGGTATCTCGTGACGGTCCGCGGCCTCGGCTACAAGTTCGAGCCGTAGGCACTTCCCCCCAGGTGTCGCCCTGGGGGCGGAACCGGCACAACACAACCGGACAGTACAAAGGCCGGACAGCAAAAAGGAGGGCCCCCGCGCGGCGGGGGCCCTCCTTTGTGGTGCTGCGAGCTAGTGGCTTTCGCTGCTCGTGGGAGTCGGCGTAGCGGTCCCGGACGGGGTGGGCTCGCTGCCTTCCGGCAGGTACTCCTTGTACTCGGGCAGCGTGGCGTCCAGGACGGGCACCTTGACCTTGGCGGTCTGGTTGGTGCCGTCTTCGGAGATCGTGACCTCGGACAGGGAGCCCGGGATGGCCCCAGTGGTGCTGAGGATCGCCGGATCCGTGGATTCGTTGAGCAGGGTGTAGGAGTTCTGCTTCACAGACACCTGCGTCTGTGCACCGCGCGCACCGTTGATGGTCAGCTTGACGTCGCTGGACGAGGAGTTGTAAACGGCACCGACCACGCGGCCCGGCTTGTCCTCGCCGGTGGAAACGATCATGAAGTTACGGAGCTGGAGGGGCCCCAGGTCTTCCCTGGTGCCGTCCGACGCCGAGTACTGCTCAGAAGTTTGCTGCGGGTTGATGTAGCCGCAGCCGGTCACGGTCAGCAGGCCGATGGCAAGTGCTGCCGTTGCCATTGCCAGCTTGCCGCGCTGGCCCCGGTTCATCGCAGTGAAACGCACGTCACGCACTCCTTGAGAGTCTTGAAACATTATTCAGCCATAGCCTATCCTCAAACCGTCTCAAACAAGGATTCGGGCCGTACACATTAGCGACCGGAAACCCCTCCCGCCTGACCGCTCCGGACCCCGTCGACTGCGCCGCCACGCTGGCCGTCGGCTGCCTCCCCCTGCCCTGGGCAGACTGCCTTTGATGCACTAATATCTGCATCCGTCAAGGGGGTGGAGGGGGTTGATTGGCCCCATTTTCCTTGTATTTACTGGGTTCGAGGCCCCGATCCGTGCCAGTTGTATGCCTGAATCGTGATAAACTGGTCTGCGGGAAAGGGGAAAGTCCACATGGTTTTTGAGGTCGGCGAGACAGTAGTTTACCCTCACCACGGTGCAGCAAAAATTGAAGAAATCAAGATGCGCACCATCAAGGGCGAAGAGAAAATGTATCTCAAGCTCAAGGTGGCCCAGGGTGATCTGACCATTGAAGTTCCAGCAGAGAACGTTGACCTTGTTGGTGTTCGTGACGTAGTGGGCAAAGAAGGTTTGGAGCACGTCTTTGACGTGCTGCGGGCCGAGTTCACTGAAGAGCCTACCAACTGGTCGCGTCGTTACAAGGCAAATCTGGAGAAGCTTGCTTCCGGGGACGTCATCAAGGTGGCAGAGGTCGTTCGCGACCTGTGGCGCCGTGATCACGACCGCGGCCTTTCCGCAGGTGAGAAGCGTATGCTGGCCAAGGCCCGCCAGATTCTGATTTCAGAACTGGCGCTGGCTGAAAAGACGGATGAAGAGAAGGCTGCAAGCGTTCTCGACGAAGTCTTGGCTTCCTAAGAATTGAACCCCGGTGGCTAACCAGCCGCCGGGGTTTCTTTTTGCCCTTTTTTAGGCGAATCCCGGAATTTTCCCCCGCCCCGGTAGGGTTCGGCCACGTAGTGTTGTGCCCATGAGTGCACGAGAATCTTCCGACGTGTCCGGGCCGGAATCCGGGGACCACGGCCCCCGCCCCGTCGTAGCAGTCGTGCTGGTCGCGGCCGGATCGGGGCAGCGGCTGGGCTACGGCATGCCCAAGGCGAGGGTCCCCCTCGGCGGGGAGCCCATCCTGATGCATGCCCTGCGCGGGATTGTCACCTCCGGCGTCGCGCAGCAGGTCTGCATTGCGTTGCCGCCGGGCGACGGCGCTCTCCGGCAGATGTGCGAGGACTTCAAGGGCGAGCTTGCCGACGGCGGCCCGCTGCTGACGATCGTGGACGGCGGTGCGACGCGCACCGAATCCGTCCGTTCGGCCTTGGCGGCGCTGGAAGAAGGTACCCAGGCGGTGCTGGTCCACGACGCCGCCCGGGCCCTGACGCCGGAGTCCGTCTTCCACCGTGTGGTCGACTCCCTGGCGGCCGGCGCGCTGGCAGTCATTCCCGTGATCCCCGTCGTGGACACCGTCAAGACCGTTGAAGCAACGCGTGACGAGGACGCCCGCATTGCGCCGGAGGTGGTGGTGGGCACGGCACCGCGGGAGAAACTGCGTGCAGTGCAGACCCCGCAGGGATTCGACCTTGGCACGTTGATGAAGGCGCACCG
This sequence comes from Arthrobacter sp. PvP103, assembly GCF_017833075.1. Lineage (NCBI taxonomy): Bacteria > Bacillati > Actinomycetota > Actinomycetes > Micrococcales > Micrococcaceae > Arthrobacter > Arthrobacter sp. PvP103. The sequence goes on from NZ_JAFIBQ010000001.1 coordinate 3,171,260, forward strand.
GGACGCAGCGGGTTTCGACGCATCCCAGGCCGCCGCCATAACGGATGACGCCATGCTGGTGGAACGCCTGGGTGTCCCTGTCCATGCTGTCCGCGGCGCCAGCCAGTCGCTGAAGATCACCACTCCCTTGGACCTCATCATTGCCGAGGGCCTGCTGGAAGGTCCGCTGGGCGCACGATGGGTGGAGGGCTGAACGTGGCACCTCCTCCCATCATTCCCAGGACCGGCATCGGCATCGACGTTCATGCTTTTGCCTCGCCCGACAACCCGCGGACCCTCTGGCTCGGTGGGCTCCTGTGGGAAGGCGAGCAGGGCCTGGCCGGACACTCCGACGGGGATCCCGTGGCCCACGCGGCCGCAGATGCACTGTTTTCGGCAGCGGGAATCGGCGATCTGGGCACGCATTTCGGCACGGACCGCCCGGAGTTCGCAGGTGCCTCAGGCGTCACCCTCCTTGCCGAGGCCGCCCGCATCGTCCGGACGGAAGGATTCGAGATCGGCAACATTGCGGTGCAGTTCGTCGGCAACAGGCCCAAATTCGGCCCGCGCCGGGAGGAGTCCCAGGCGGTCCTGAGCGCGGCGGCGGGTGCACCCGTCAGCGTCAGCGCCACCACCAGCGACGGCCTTGGCTTCACCGGCCGCGGGGAAGGCATTTCCGCCCTCGCCACTGCACTGGTGTACCGGGCGGGCTGAAGCGGGTCCGGCGTTTCGCCTAGTCTTAAGGGATCCTTTCCTCTGCCCAACATTCCAGGAGACCCCTCGTGAAGAAGCCGCTTGCCGCCGTCGTACTCGTTGCCGGGATGCTGCTGAGCGGCTGCGGCACCCCGAAAATGAGCGTTGAGGAAAGCTGCCGGTTCCTCAACGGGGACACCTTTGTCCCCACCGGAAACCAGCAGCAGCAGGCTGACCAGATCGCCAAGCATTACCAGGAAGTGGCGGACAAGGTAGCTCCTGAGGTTGCCGGGCCAATCCAGAAGATGGCGGACATCATGAAGAAGGTCGCCGAAACTTCGCTCGGCACCAAGAGCTCCGAACAGACGGCGCAGCTGAGTGAGCAGAACAACAAGATCGGCGAAGTCTGCAAATAGCGCTGACGGCCACTGCCGCAGCCGTTGGGCGCCGCCGTGAAGGCCATCGGCTAATCTGGAGCGGTGACCTTGCGCTTTTACGACACAGCATCCGCCGAAGTCCGCGACTTCGTCCCTCTGATACCGGGCAAGGTGAGCCTGTATTACTGTGGCGCAACGGTGCAGGGCCTACCGCACGTGGGACACATCCGGTCGGCCATTGCCTTCGACCAGCTCACCCGCTGGCTCGAGTACCGCGGATTCCGCGTGACGGTGGTCCGCAACGTCACCGACATCGACGACAAGATCCTGGCCAAATCCGCCCTTTCGTTTGAACCGGGCTTCGAGGAAGGCCCGGACGACGTCCGCGAAGAGGAGTGGTGGGCGCTGGCCTACCGCTACGAACAGGCGTTCCTCAAGGCCTACGACACGCTCGGCGTTTCCCGGCCCACCTATGAGCCGCGCGCCACCGGCCACATCCCGGAAATGCACGCGCTGATCCAGGGCCTGATCGACCGGGGCCACGCCTACCCCGCCCTCGACGACTCCGGCGATGTGTACTTCGACGTCCGTTCCTGGAACCGCTACGGCTCGCTCACCCGTCAGAAGATCGATGACATGCAGGGAGCACCCGACGCCGACCCCCGGGGAAAGAAGGATCCGAGGGACTTTGCGCTGTGGAAGGGGCACAAGGAGGGGGAGCCGACGACGGCCAGCTGGGTTTCGCCCTGGGGCACCGGCCGTCCGGGCTGGCACCTGGAGTGCTCGGCCATGGTCACCAAATACCTCGGCACCGAGTTCGACATCCATGGCGGCGGCCTGGACCTCCGGTTCCCGCACCATGAAAACGAAATGGCCCAGTCGCAGGCGGCCGGCCACGCCTTCGCCAACTTCTGGATGCACAACGGCATGGTGACGTACCAGGGCGAAAAGATGTCCAAGTCCATTGGTAATACCGTCAGCCCTGCGGAAATGCTGGAACTCGCTTCACCGCGCGTGGTGCGGTACTACCTCGGCCAGGCGCAGTACCGCTCAGTGCTGGACTACCAGCCCACATCGCTGCAGGAAGCGGCCGCTGCGGTGGAGCGGATTGACGGGTTCATCGCCCGAGCCGTGCGGACTCTGTCCGGCAGTGTTGTATCCGGGGCGGCCGAACTGCTGTTCAGCTCCCACGGCACCGTGCCGGACGCCTTCGCTGCCGCCATGGATGACGACCTCAATGTTCCGCAGGCGCTGGCTGCCCTGCACGACACCGTGCGGGCCGGCAACACCGCGCTCACTGCCGGCGATAACTCCGCGGCCCGGACAGCGCTGCACTCCGTCACTGACATGCTGCGCGTGCTGGGCCTGAACGACGTCGCGGCACCCGCCCGGGATGAGCAGGCCGATACGGCCCTGGGCGTCCTTGTCGAAGCCCAGCTGGGTGCGCGGGCACAGGCACGGGCCACCAAGGACTGGGCCGCTTCGGATGCCATCCGGGATACCCTGGCGGCGGCAGGCGTCGTCGTCGAGGATGGTCCGGACGGTGCCAGCTGGAGCCTCAAGCGCGGCTGAGCTGCTGCAGTCCCAAGGCGAGGCGGGGCCCTGGGCCGGCGATTTACCCTGAGTAAGTAGACTGGAGGTCAGACTTACTCAACAAAGCAAGGGTGAAACTCATGGCCAACAACGGTCGCCGGTCGGTCAAAGCAAAGAAGGGCCCCACCATTGGAACGGGTGGCCATGGCCGCAAGGCCCTCGAAGGCAAGGGCCCCACTCCCAAGGCGGAGGACCGCCCCTACCACAAGGCGCACAAGAACAAACAGCTTGCCGAGCGCTCCGCCGCCAAGCGTCCGGGCGCAGCCCGCGGTGCCGGCGCCCGCTCCGGCCCGAAGGGCCGTGCCACGGAGGAAGTCGTCACCGGCCGCAACTCCGTCGTCGAAGCGCTCCGCGCCGGAATCCCGGCCAAGGCGCTCCATGTCGCCATCCGCATTGAAATGGATGACCGCGTCAAGGAGTCCCTCAAGCTCGCGGCCGAACGCGGCATTCCGCTGCTGGAAACCGGCAAGCCGGAACTGGACCGGATGACGGACGACGCCATCCACCAGGGGCTCGTGCTGCAGATTCCGCCCTACGAATACCAGGACGCGTACGAGCTCGCCGAGGAAACCGTGGAGAGCTGGAAGAAGGGCCACGTTGCCAACGCACCGCTCTTCGTCGCCTTGGACGGGATCACGGACCCGCGCAACCTCGGCGCGATCATCCGTTCGGTCTCGGCCTTCAGCGGCCACGGCGTCATCGTCCCGGAGCGGCGCTCCGTCGGCGTGACTGCCTCGGCCTGGAAGACCAGCGCCGGTGCGGCAGTCCGGGTTCCGGTGGCACGTGCCGCCAACCTGAACAACACCCTTAAGGCCTTCAAGAACATGGGCATCTACGTGCTGGGCCTCGACGGCGACGGCGACGTTTCGCTGCCGGACCTCAGCCTGGCCAAGGAGCCCGTATGCATCGTGGTTGGTTCCGAGGGCAAGGGCCTGAGCCGACTGGTCCGCGAAAACTGCGACCAGATCGTCTCGATCCCGATCGACTCAGCCATGGAATCGCTCAATGCCTCCATGGCTGTCGGCATCTCCCTGTACGAGATTTCCAGGCAGCGCGCAGCCAAGTAGCGGCTGGGCTCACAGGGGACGCCCTCTCACTTTTGGCGGACTTTCGCGAAACGCTCTCTCACCTTCGGTGGGAGAGCGTTTCCGTTTTTTCAGAACTGGTGGCGGTTGGCCAGGACCGGGAGTTTCGCCCGGGCTTCCTTGACGACGGCGGGGTCCAGGTCGGCGAACATCAGCCCGGTCCCGGCGTCGAGCTCTTCCAGGACCTCGCCGAGCGGCGAGACGACGGCGGAGTGCCCCACACCGGTGGGCGCGGATCCCTTGGTTTCGATGCCTTCGGTGGCGGGATCGGCCTGTCCGCACGCCAGCACATAAGTGGTGGTATCCACGGCGCGGGCGCGCGCCAGCAGGCGCCACTGATCGACCTTCCCCGGGCCGGATCCCCAGGAGGCACACACGATGTTGACCTCGGCGCCCAGGTCGGCGTTGGCTGTGAACAGTGCCGGGAACCGGATGTCGTAGCAGGTGGCCAGCCCGAATTTGATGCCGCCGAGCTCGAAGGTGGACGCCCGCGTGCCGGCATCCACGGTGTCTGATTCTGCAAAACCGAAAGCGTCGAAGAGATGGATTTTGTCGTAGCTCGCCTCGACGCCGGGACCCGTGACCAGGAGGGTGTTGCGTACTTTTCTGCCACCACCGGGAGTGAACATTCCCGCCACGATCACGATGTCCGCTTCCCGGGCTATATGGCGCACCCGGGTCGCCCACGGCCCGTCCAGCGGTTCGGCGATGTCAAGGAGCGAATTGCCGAATGCCCGCATGGTGGCTTCCGGGAAGACAACCAATTGGGCGCCGCCTTTTTTCGCTTTGCGGGCATATTTTTCCACGATGTCCAGATTCCTGGAAATATCGCGGCCCGTAACTATCTGAGCAAGTGCAACTCGCACAATTACCTCCAGCTTGGCGTGTCCTTTCAGTATGGCAACGCTGAACAAGGCCAGCCCATTTCCCGACACATAGCGCCGAATATCGGACATTTGTGTGGCACAGCTAATATTTAAGCAATGGTCATGCCACTCCTAGACACAGCCTCCACCGTGGACGCCTCCCGGCCGTTTCCACTGGGTATCAGCGTTCCGCGCACGGGGTCACCGGCAACGGACGATCCTCAGAGTGCGTGCGCCAACGTCGCGGTCTACGCCCCCGGCGTGGACACGCTGGAAATCGCCTACTGCGCGCCCGGCGGAACATGGCAGCTGAAGACACTGCCGAACATCACCAACGACGTCCACCACGGCATTGTCGAAGGTTTTCCCGTTGGATCGCGGTACGGCTTCCGCTCCTCGCCGGAGGATGATGCCCTGCCGGTGCCGGTGCCAACCGTGGCGTTCGACGACGACGGCCAGCAGCCGCTACTGCTGGACCCTTACGGCCGGGCCGTGGATCAGCGCGACGGGTTCCTCACGAATGTGCGCATGTCCGGCGAATTCGACTGGGGCGGCGACCGCAATCCGCACGTCTCGTGGCGCAACACCATCATTTACGAAGCCCACGTCCGCGGCCAGAGCATGCTCCATCCGGACATCCCCGAGGACCTCCGGGGCACCTACGCCGGCATGGCGCACCCGGCAATGATTGAGCATCTCACCGGCCTGGGCATCACCTCGGTCCAGCTGTTGCCGGTCCATTTCCACCTGGACGAGCCGCACCTCCAGAACCTGGGCATGACCAATTACTGGGGATACAACACGGCGGCGTTCTTTGCGCCCCATCCGGACTACGCCACGCAAGCCGCCCAGGCGGAAGGACCGCAGGCCGTGCAGGACGAATTCAAAGGCATGGTCAAGCTCCTGCATGCGGCGGGCCTGGAAGTGATCCTGGACGTCGTGTACAACCACACGGCCGAGGGCGGTCGTGACGGGCAGACGCTTAGCTTCCGCGGGCTGGGGGAGATGCAGTATTACCGCAACGACGGCCACGGCAGATATGTGGATACCACCGGGTGCGGCAACAGCCTGAACTTCGGCCACCCGCGCGTGGTCCAGCTGGTCCTTGACTCTCTGAGGTACTGGGTGGACGAGTTCCACATCGACGGCTTCCGTTTCGATCTCGCGGTGACGTTGTGCCGCAACGCCGCAAATGACTTCGACCCTCACCATCCCTTCCTTGTGGCTGTTGCCGCGGATCCGGTGCTGTCTTCCGTCAAGCTGATCGCCGAGCCGTGGGACGTGGGCTACGGCGGCTGGCAGACCGGACGCTTTCCGCCCGGGTGGGTGGACTGGAACGACCACTACCGTGATGCCCTGCGCTCGTTCTGGCTCGCCGACCGGGCCGCGATCGACGCCGGCGGCCAGGGCGGTTCCGTGGCCCGCCTGGCCGACTCGATCTCCGGCTCGGCAGGCCTTTTCGCGGAATCGGGACGTTCCCGGATGGCCTCCGTCAACCTCGTCACCGCCCACGACGGCTTCACGCTGGCCGACCTCGTGTCCTACGACCGCAAGCACAATGAAGCCAACGGCGAGCAGAACCGTGACGGCCACGGGGACAACCGCAGCTATAACCATGGCTTCGAGGGACCGACCGAAGACGAAGAGATCCTGGCGCTTCGGGCGCAGACCAGCCGCAACCTGATGGCCACCCTGATGGTGTCCATGGGCATCCCCATGATCACCGCCGGTGACGAAATCGGCCGCACCCAGCAGGGCAACAACAACGCCTACTGCCAGGACAACCACATCACGTGGCTCGACTGGACCAGCACGCCCGAATCCCACGCCATGCTTCGGAGCACCAAGCGTGTCATCCGGCTCCGGAAGGAGTTCCTGGCCGGGCAGCCGCATCACTACCCCTCACGGGACAAACAGGCCTACCTGCACTGGTTCGACGAGCACGGCAAGCCCATGTCCATGGACCGCTGGAATGATCCCCAGCACCGGGTGGTCCAGTTGTTGCTGGGCTCGGACGACGGCCAGGTGGACGGACTCGTGGTGGTGAACGGCAGCGCCCACGATATCAAGGTCACGCTGCCGGACATCAGCAACGACGACGGCACGGGCAAGCGGCTCTTCGAACTCCGGTTGACCACGTCGGAACTCCACGACCGCCGTCAAGGAGTCAGGGTTGCCGCCGGCGAGCGTGACGTGGTGCAGTCCAACACCATCAGCATCTACCGTACGTAGGCCCGGCACATGGGGAATGCATGAGGGGGATCGCGAGGCTCCTTGCCCTGGCCGGGGCCCTGGTGCTCGTGGCCGTCCTGGGCCTGGTGCTGTCCAACACACCGGGGAGCCCGGTCAGCCCGGATGCTTCGTCGGGTTCGACGGCGGCGCCCGCCCCGGCCGTCCAGGGTACCGCCCCTGCCGGTCCCGACGTGCAAAACACCTCGGGCCTGGAGACCGTCGCCGCGTCGGCCCTTCCGCCGGAGGCACGCTCGACGCTGGCCCTGATTGCCCGCGGCGGGCCGTATCCGTACCCGCGAGACGGCGCGGTCTTCAGCAATTTCGAGCGGCTGCTGCCCCGGAAGCCCGCGGGCTACTACAAGGAATTCACGGTCAGGACCCCCGGCGAACCGGACCGGGGCGCCCGCCGGATCGTCGTCGGAGTGTCCGGCGAAAAGTATTACACGCCCGATCACTATGAATCGTTTCTGCTTATTCTGGAAGGCAAATAGAGGCCCGCATGAAGATTTACTCCGCTGATACCTGGACCGTCGAGGAGCTCCGCGAGCAGGCGGCTGACGCCGGGCGCCGGGTGCTGGTGATTCCCGCCGCCGATACGAAAAGGGCAGTACTCCAGACTTTCGGGGAAGTGCTGGACTTCCCGGAACACTACGGCGTGAACCTCGATGCGCTCAACGACTCGCTGCACGACTTCGCGGACACGGTAACGGATCACGGCAAGGAACCTCTGACGTTCATCTGGCAGGTACCGGCCGCCTTCCGTTCGGACCGGTCCTTCGGGATCATCTGCGAGATCCTGCAGGACGCGGAGAGCTATGCGGGCAAGGGCCTGTCGGTGATCACCGTCTGCCTCTAGCCAAACGCTCTCTCACTTCCTGCCGCCCAAAACCAAACGCTCCCTCAGCTTTTGCCGTTAAAAACGAAACGCTCCCTCAGCGAGGGAGCGTTTCGTTTTCCGGCGGATCAGGCGTTGACGATAAGCCCGAGTTCAGCCCGCGAGGCGAGGGCCGAATGTTTGGGCAGGACACGCACCGTGTAGCCGAAGGACCCGGAACGATCGATCAGCAGCGAGCCGCTGAAGAGGTAGCGTCCCTTGCCGAGGTCCTCCTTCGGCACCAGGTCCGCCACCGTGACGTCGGCCAGTTCGTCGCTTTCCTCGGCGCGGCCGAACGCCACTTCCACAGCGACGTCGTCCGGGTCGAGGTCGTGCAGCGCGATGTAGGCGTTCACCTGGAGGGTGTCGCCGATCTGCGGGTCCTCGGACACGCCAACCGAGTCGACATGCTCCACCTGGATCTGCGGCCACGCAGCCCGGATCTGTGACGTCCAGGCCGCCAGTGACTTCGACTGGGCGAAGTTGTCCGCGACGGCACGCCGTCCGGCGATCGCAGCGGGGCGGTAGAGGATATTCACGTAGTCCTGCAGCATCCGTTCAGCGGACACGGCCGGACCCAGGTGCGCCATGGTGTGCTTGATCATCGATACCCAGTGCGTGGGCACCTTCTGCCGTCCGGGCTCGGACGGTCCGGCGGCTCCGGCGCCGTCGGACACGGTGAGGCCGTAGAAGCGGGGCGCCACCTGCGTCTCGAGGAGCTCGTACAACGCCGCTGCTTCGATGTCGTCCCGTTCCTCGGGCGAGGCGTTGTTGTTGGCCGTGGGGATGGCCCAGCCGTTTTCGCCGTCGTACATCTCATCCCACCAGCCGTCCAGCACCGAAAGGTTCAGTGAACCGTTGATGGCTGCCTTCATTCCGGATGTACCGCAGGCTTCGAGCGGGCGCAGCGGGTTGTTCAGCCATACGTCGCAGCCGGGGAAGAGAGTGCGCGCCATCGCGATGTCGTAGTTGGGCAGGAAGGCGATCCGGTGGCGCACTTCGGGATCGTCGGTGAACCGGACGAGGTCCTGGATCATCTTCTTGCCGGCATCATCCGCCGGGTGGGACTTACCCGCGATCACCAGCTGGATGGGGTGTGTCTCGTGCAGCAGCAGGGCCTTGAGCCGGGCCGGCTCCCGGAGCATCAGGGTGAGCCGCTTATACGTGGGCACGCGCCGCGCGAAACCGATAGTGAGGACGTCCGGGTCCAGCACGGAGTCGGTCCAGCCGAGCTCCGCGTCTGCCGCTCCGCGCTTCTTCCAGGCCGCGCGCAGCCGCTTGCGGACGTCCTCCACGAGCGAGACGCGCATTTCGCGGCGGAGGGCCCAAACGTCCTCGTCGCTGACGTTGTAGGCAAGGTCCCACCGGCCCATGGCTTCCGCCTCGGCCCCGAACTGCTCGCGGGCCAGCTTGGAGACGCGGCTGTCCACCCACGTGGGGACGTGGACTCCGTTGGTCACGGAGGTGATGGGAACCTCAGAGTGGTCGAATCCCGGCCAAAGGGCCGAGAACATCCCGCGGGACACCACGCCGTGGAGCTTGGCCACACCGTTGGCGCGCTGCGCCAGGCGCAACCCCATCACGGCCATGTTGAACACCGAGGGATTGCCGTCCGCAAAATTTTCGCGGCCCAGGTCCAGGATCCGGGACACCGGAACGTCAGGAGCCAGCCCGCCCTCGAAGAAGTGCTGGATCTGGGAGACCTCGAAACGGTCGATGCCCGCGGGTACCGGCGTGTGCGTGGTGAAGACGGTGGAGGCACGGCCTGCCGCGAGGGCTTCCTCCCAGCTCAGCGGATTGTCCGACGACATGAGCTCCTGGATGCGCTCAACACCCAGGAAACCGGCGTGGCCCTCGTTGGTGTGGAAAACCTCCGGCGCTGCGCAACCCGTAAGTCGCTGGTAAACGCGCAGGGCCTTCACGCCGCCCATTCCAAGCAGCAGCTCCTGCTGGAGGCGATGGTCGCCGCCGCCGCCGTACAAGCGATCCGTAATGCCGCGGGCGGCGTCGTCGTTGCCCGGCACATTTGAATCGAGCAACAGCAAGGGAACACGCCCGACGTCGGCACGCCAGATATGTGCCAGCAGCCGGCGTCCGTGGGGGAGCGGCAGCGAGATCTGGATCGGCTTGCCGTTGCCGTCGGGTGTCTCCTCGCGCAGGAGGGTCAACGGGAGCCCGTCCGGGTCAAGGACAGGGTACGTTTCCTGCTGCCAGGCATCCCTGGACAGGGACTGCTTGAAATAACCGGCCTGGTAAAGCAGGCCGACGCCGATGAGCGGAACGCCGAGGTCCGATGCCGCCTTAAGGTGGTCGCCGGCCAGAATTCCCAGGCCGCCGGAATACTGCGGCAAAACTTCGGTGATTCCGAATTCCGGTGAGAAGTACGCGATACAGGAAGGAGCGTCGTCGCCGAGGCTCTGGTACCAGCGGGGCTGCTCCAGGTATCGGTCCAGGTCTTCGGCGGCGGCATGCACGCGGCGGACAACGTCCTGGTCCGCGGCCAGCCGCTGCAGTTCCTCGCGGCTCACAAGGCCCAGGAAACTGACGGGGTCGTGTGCGCTCTCGTCCCAAATTGCGGGGTTCAGGCCTTCAAAAAGCTCCCGGGTGGGCCGGTGCCATGACCACCGCAGGTTGGTGGCCAATCGGGCCAGCGGCCGGATAGATTCCGGAAGAACGGTTCGGACGGTAAATCTGCGGATAGCCTTCACCTGCGTCACACTAACGGACAAGATGGGCCGCCGGAACAGGTTTAGGTTTCTTTTAGGTAAATGACGGATTGCTTGGGGAAAAACGGAAGTTCCCTTAGCAAAATGGGGGATTTCTCGATAACGTCGAGTTCGTGACGACTAATACGCGAACCAGTGCCGGATCCAGCAAAAAGCCTAAGGCCCTGATCACGGAAGGCCTGCAGTTTGGCAGGTTCCCGATCACCGCCGTGCAGCCCGTGGTGGACGGAGGTAGGTTTCCAGCGAAGGCGCTGCCCGGTGAAGGGCTCGTAGTCGGCGCGACGGCATTCCGCGAAGGGCACGATCAGCTCGGAGTCAGCGCGGTGCTGTTTGATCCCAAGGGCAAGGAACGCCAGCGCGTACGGCTGGCGCCGCCCCGCGGCGACCGGGGCAAGGGCACCGACCGGTGGGAAGGCATCATCACGCCTACCGGCACGGGCAACTGGTCGTTCGCCATCGAGGCCTGGCATGACCGGTACGGGACCTGGCACCACAACGCGGAGGTCAAGGTCGAGGCGGGCATTGACGTCGAACTGATGCTGGCCGAGGGCGCCGCGCTGCTTTCCCAGGCAGCCGAAGACCCCGCCCGTCCGTCCGCCGACAGGCGGACCCTTCGAACCGCCGTCGTGGTCCTGTCGAACACGTCGCTGTCCCCGGAGGAGCGGCTCGCTGCCGGATTCGGATCGGAGGTGACTGACGTCGTCGAACGCCAGCCCATCCGCGAACTCGTCACAGTCTCTGAACGCTTCCCCCTTCTCGTGGAACGCGATCTGGCCGGTCGCGGCGCTTGGTACGAGTTCTTCCCCCGGTCAGAGGGTGCCGTCCGCAACCACGCAACCGGCGAGTGGCAGTCAGGCACATTCCAGACCGCCGCGAAACGGCTCGACGCCGTCGCGGAAATGGGTTTCGACGTCATCTACATGCCGCCCATCCACCCGATCGGCATCCAGCACCGCAAGGGACCCAACAACACGCTGATTGCCGGACCGCACGATCCCGGATCGCCCTGGGCCATCGGTGCGAAGGAAGGCGGCCACGACGCCATCCACCCGGACCTCGGCACTTTCGAGGACTTTGACGCATTCGTGGCCCGCGCCCGGGAACTCGGCCTCGAGGTCGCCCTGGACCTTGCCCTGCAGGCGGCCCCGGACCACCCGTGGGTGGAGTCGCACCCGGAATGGTTCACCACCCGCGTTGACGGCAGCATCGCCTACGCCGAGAATCCGCCGAAGAAGTACCAGGACATCTTCCCGCTGAACTTCGACAACGATCCGGAGGGCCTGTCCAAGGAGATTCTTCGGATCGTGCTGCTCTGGGTGAGCCACGGCGTCAAGATCTTCCGGGTGGACAACCCCCACACCAAGCCGGTGTGGTTCTGGGAGTGGCTGATCGCCAAGGTCAACAAGAAGCACCCCGAGGTTGTCTTCCTTGCGGAGGCCTTCACCCGGCCGGCCATGATGCACGCGCTGGGACGTGCCGGATTCCAGCAGTCGTACACGTACTTCACTTGGCGGAACACCAAGACGGAGCTTGAAGAGTACTTCACCGAAGTCAGCCAGAAGTCCCCGGCATATTTCCGTCCGAACTTCTTCGTGAACACGCCGGACATCCTGACCGAGTACCTGCAGTACGGCGGTCCGGCGGCGTTCAAGATCCGTGCCGCCTTGGCAGCAACGGCCAGCCCGCTCTGGGGCGTCTACGCCGGCTACGAACTCTATGAGCACGTGGCCCGGCCCGGCGCCGAGGAATACATCGACAACGAGAAGTTCGAATACAAGGCACGCGACTGGGACGCCGCGGCGGAATCCGGCCGGACGTTGGCTCCGTACCTGACCCGGCTCAACGAAATCCGCCACACCCACCCGGCGCTGGGCGATCTGCAGAACCTGACGCTGCACCACAGCACCGATGACGCCACGATCGTGTACTCGAAGCACAAGACGCTTCCCGACGGCACCAAGGACACCCTGATCATCGTGGTGAACGTCGACCCGCACGGCACCCGGGAGAGCACCGTGTCCCTGGATCTGGCCGCACTTGACCTCGACCCGGCCGACCTCACGCACAACGGCGGCTTCAGGGTGGATGATTTGCTGACCGGCGAGAGCTGGGAATGGGGCGAATACAACTACGTGCGGCTCGACGCCCACGTGGAGCCTGCACACATCCTGAACATCCGGAGGTAGCATACGTGAGTTTTAGTCCGCAAAACCCGAGCCAGCATTTCACCCCCAAGGGCACGTTTGAGCTCAACGCCCCCGGCCTGCAACACGATCCCGTCTGGTACCGCAAAGCAGTGTTCTACGAAGTCCTGGTTCGCGGCTTTGCGGACGGAAACGGCGACGGATCCGGCGACTTCCACGGGCTCATCGACAAACTGGACTACCTGCAGTGGCTGGGCGTCGACTGCCTCTGGCTGCCGCCGTTCTTCCAGTCGCCGCTCCGTGACGGCGGCTACGACATCTCGGACTACAACTCCGTCCTGGACGAGTTCGGCACCATCAGCGACTTCAAGCGGCTCGTGGCCGAGGCCCATGCCCGCGGCGTCCGCGTGATCATCGACCTGCCGCTGAACCACACCTCGGACCAGCACCCGTGGTTCCAGGAGTCCCGCAAGGACCCGGACGGACCGTTCGGCGACTTCTACGTCTGGAGCGATACCGACGAGAAGTACCAGGATGCCCGCATCATCTTCGTGGACACCGAGGAATCCAACTGGACCTTCGACCCCATCCGGCGGCAGTTCTTCTGGCACCGGTTCTTCAGCCACCAGCCCGACCTGAACTTTGAGAACCCGAAGGTTATCGACGCCCTTTTCGACGTCGTCCGGTTCTGGCTGGACCAGGGGATCGACGGTTTTCGCGCGGACGCCATCCCGTACCTGTACGAGGAAGAGGGCACCAACTGCGAGAACCTCCCCGCCACGCACGATTTCCTGCGCAAGCTGCGGAAAATGGTGGATGAGAACTACCCGGGCAGGGTCATCATTGCCGAGGCCAACCAGCCTCCGGTCGAGGTGGTGGAGTACTTCGGCACCGAGGAAGAACCCGAGTGCCACATGGCCTTCCACTTCCCCATCATGCCGCGCCTCTACTACGCGCTGAGGGACCAGAAAGCGGCGCCCATCATCGAGACGATGAAGGACACCCCGGACATTCCCGAAGGCGCCCAGTGGGGTACCTTCCTGCGGAACCACGACGAACTCACCCTGGAAATGGTCACCGCCGACGAACGCGCGGCCATGCTCGGCTGGTACGCACCGGACCCCCGCATGCGCGCCAACATCGGCATCCGCCGAAGGCTGGCGCCGCTGCTGGATAATTCCAGGTCCGAGATTGAGCTCATCAATGCCCTGCTGCTTTCTCTGCCGGGGAGCCCGTTCCTGTACTACGGGGATGAAATCGGCATGGGCGACAACATCTGGCTTGAGGACCGCGACGCCGTCCGCACTCCCATGCAGTGGAACCCTGACCGGAACGCGGGCTTCTCGCACGCGGATCCGGGCAAGCTCTACCTGCCGGTCATCCAGTCGCTGGTGTACAACTACGGCATGGCCAATGTGGAGGCCGAGGCCGCGCACTCCGGATCGCTGCTCCGTTGGACCCGGCAGATCCTCAGCGTCCGTAAGAACCACCCCGTCTTCGGGCTTGGCACGTTCAAGCACGTCGAGGCAGATCACGACGTCGTGCTTGCTTACCTGCGGGAACTGGCCCCGGACAATGCGGCGGGTGAAGACGCCGAATCGATCCTGTGCGCGTTCAACCTCTCGCAGCATCCCGTGGCCACCACGCTGCGGATTCCGCAGTACGCCGGCCGCGGCCTCCGGGACGTCTTCGGCGGCCAGCCGTTCCCCGCCATCGGCGACGACGGGCGTCTGACGCTGACGCTCGGCAGCCATGATTTCTTCTGGCTGCGGATCCGTTCCGCTGCTTCCAACCCGGCCTCGCCGTTCACCCAGGCCATGCCGGTCCTGTCCATCGAAGGCTGAAATGACCCAATCCACACTCGATCCCTCGCTCGCCGAACTGCTCCGCGGCTGGCTACCGCGCCAGCGCTGGTTCCCCGTCAAGACGGGTGACTTCACGTTGTCACCCGTCGGCGGGGTGCGCCTGGACGACGGCAGCGGCGAGGTGGGCCTTGAAGTGTTCCTCGCGGCGGTCACCTACTCCACGGCCGACGGCGGCAGCCGCACCGATGTTGTGCAGGTCCCGCTCAGCTATCGCGTTGAGCCCCTGAAAGGCAAGGAGGCGGCGCTGGTCGGCGAGGGCGGTGACGCCAGCCATGAACGGCGCTGGATTTACGATGCCGTCCACGACCCCGTGTTTGTCTCGGCGTGGCTGGAACTGATGCGAAGCGGCGGCACCTCGCCGGAAGGAAAGGCCGTTGGCCACCTCGTGCCCTCCGACTACCGGCTGCCCACCGCCACCGGGACCGTGAAGGTCCTCTCCGGTGAGCAGTCAAACAGTTCGGTGATAGTGGACGACGGCGGCTCCGCGGCAATCGTCAAATTCTTCCGTGTGCTGTCCGAAGGACGGAACCCGGAAGTGGAAATCGGTGCTGCCCTCACGCAGGCCAGGACATCGGAAGTGCCTGCCACGCTCGGCTGGGTCACGGGGGAGTGGCAAGCTCCGCTGGACGCCGCCGGGGACACGCCGCGGACCGTCAAAGGCGAACTTGCCGTCGCCCATGAGTTCCTGGCCGGCGGCCGGGACGCCTGGCGGCTTGCCGTTGATGCTGCAAGTTCCGGCACTGACTTCACGTCCGAAGCCCATGCCCTGGGCGTAGCAACCGCAACAGTGCACCGACGCCTGGCCGAGGCGCTGGGCCTGGCCGCGGAATCCGCGCCGGGAAAGGACATAGCTCCCGGAGTAGCCCAGCGCGTACGCCAGTCGTGGGCGGAAGCCGGTCCCGCCGTCGGGCATTACGACGATGCACTTGCCGGCCTGCTCACCCAGCTGGAAGGCAGCAACGCCGGGGCGCTGCAGCGGATCCACGGCGACCTCCACCTGGGGCAGATCCTGCAGGTGCCGGGGCATCCGGGGGAGCCGGAACGCTGGGCCATCCTGGACTTCGAAGGCGAGCCGCTGAGGCCCATCGCGGAACGCAACTTTCCGGACGTGCCGCTGCGCGACGTCGTCGGCATGTTGCGGTCCTTCGACTACGCCGCCGGTGCCGCCGAACGCGAGCGGGAAGGCGTGCAGGTACCCGGTTCGTGGGTGGACGCCTGCGCCGAGGCGTTCCTGGCGGGGTACGGCGAAATTACGCCCGGGACCATTGACCGCGGCTCGCCCCTGTTTGTGGCATTGTGGCTGGACAAGGCGTTGTATGAAGTTGTTTATGAGTTGCGGAACAGGCCCGGATGGCTGGACATTCCGGTGAATGCCTCACGACGTCTCCTCAGCAGTACAGGTTCCGGCGCTTCAGCCGTAGCCGCAGCGGAAGGTAACAAAATGACAGGCTCAGCACGTACAGACCGGCCCGGTGCGCCCCTCCAGGTGGACCCGGACACGCTTGCAAAGGTGGCGTCAGGCGAATACCACGCCCCGCACTCCGTGCTGGGCGCGCACCTTGACGACCACGGTCATGTCACCGTCCGCACCGTGAAGCACCTTGCAGCCGCCGTGTCCGTGGTGACCGCCGCCGGTTCGGTACCCATGACGCACGAGGCCGACGGTGTCTGGGCTGCCGTGCTCGAACCCCTCCAGCCGGGCCACGTCCCCGACTACCGGCTGGAAGTAACCTACGAGGGCGTGCCTCCGCAGGCTACGGACGATCCTTACCATTACCTGCCCACGGTCGGCGAAGTGGACCTGCACCTTATCGGTGAGGGCCGCCACGAGAAACTGTGGGAAGTCCTGGGCGCGCACGTCCAGCACTACAAGTCTTCGCTAGGCGACGTGGACGGTGTCTCGTTCGCGGTGTGGGCGCCGAATGCACAGGCTGTCAGGGTCAAAGGTGACTTCAACGCCTGGGACGGCCGGGAAAACTCGATGCGCTCCCTGGGCTCATCCGGCGTCTGGGAACTCTTCATCCCGGGCGTTTTAGCAGGGGCGTGCTACAAGTTTGAAATCAAGACCAAAGCCGGCCATTGGGTGGAAAAGGCCGACCCCCTGGCGTTCGGAACCGAGGTCCCGCCGCTTACGGCGTCGCGCGTCGTTGAGTCCGCATACGCCTTCAAAGACGAGGAATGGATGGCGGCCCGCGCTGAGCGGGACCCGCACAATTCGCCCATGAGCGTGTACGAGGTCCACCTCGGATCCTGGCGACTTGGGCTGGGGTACCGGGAGCTGGCCAAGGAACTGGTGGAGTACGTCAAGTGGCTCGGATTCACCCATGTGGAGTTCATGCCGGTGGCGGAGCACCCCTTCGGCGGCTCGTGGGGCTACCAGGTGACATCGTACTTCGCGCCCACGTCCAGGTTCGGCCACCCCGACGAATTCAGGTTCCTCGTGGATGCCCTGCACCAGGAAGGAATCGGCGTCCTTCTCGACTGGGTGCCGGCCCACTTCCCCAAGGACGCCTGGGCCCTGGCCCAGTTCGACGGCGAGCCGCTATACGAGCACGCCGACCCCAACCTTGGCGAGCACCCGGACTGGGGCACGCTGATTTTCGACTTCGGCCGGACGGAAGTCCGCAACTTCCTGGTGTCCAACGCGCTTTACTGGCTGGACGAGTTCCACATCGACGGCCTCCGGGTGGATGCCGTGGCATCGATGCTGTACCTCGACTACTCGCGCGAGGAAGGCCAGTGGCAGCCCAACAGGTACGGCGGCCGCGAGAACCTTGAGGCCATCTCCTTCTTGCAGGAAGCGAACGCAACGGTCTACAAGACCCACCCGGGCGCTGTGATGATTGCGGAGGAGTCCACGGCATTCCCCGGCGTGACCGCCCCGACCAGCGTCGGCGGCCTGGGCTTCGGGCTCAAATGGAACATGGGCTGGATGCACGACTCGCTCAAGTACGCATCCGAAGATCCGATCAACCGCAAGTGGCACCACGGAACGGTGACCTTCTCGCTGGTTTACGCTTTCACGGAAAACTTCCTGCTGCCCATCAGCCACGACGAAGTTGTGCACGGCAAAGGCTCCATGCTCCGGAAAATGCCCGGCGACCGCTGGCAGCAGCTGGCCAACCTCCGTGCGTTCCTGGCGTACCAGTGGGCCCATCCCGGTAAGCAGCTGATCTTCATGGGCACTGAATTCGGCCAGGAAGCGGAATGGTCCGAACAGCACGGCCTCGACTGGTATCTGGCGGACATCCCCGCGCACCGCGGCATCCAGCTGCTCACCAAGGACCTGAACGAGCTGTACTCATCGACTCCGGCACTTTACGAACGGGACAACGAACCGGGTGGTTTCCAGTGGATCAACGGTGGAGACGCTGACCGCAACGTCCTGTCGTTTATCCGGTGGGACACCGATGGCAATCCGCTGGTGTGCGCGATCAACTTTTCCGGCAGCCCGCACCAGGGCTACACCCTGGGCGTGCCTGCGGCCGGAGCTTGGCAGGAGGTCCTCAACACGGACCACTCCAGCTACGGCGGTTCGGGTGTGCTGAACCAAGGCGCACTCACTGCCACCACCGAGGGACAGGACGGACAGCCGGCGACGCTGACCGTTACGCTGCCTCCGCTCGGTGCCGCGTTCTTCAAGACGGCCGGCTGACCGGCCAGCTCTGACCGCACCATCCGCCGCTAAGCAGGGCGGGGTGGGAAACACTTCAAAAGCCCGGGATCCTTGGGATCCCGGGCTTTTGTGGGCCCCGTCCGGGGCGGCTTTGTATCCTCGCCCAAGTGGTGGTAGAGTTTATTTCCGCGCTGCTCCCCGGAGTTGGCCAGTGAAGACAACACAGATTGCCGCAGGCAAAGTGAGTCGGAATGGCCGATTTGACTCGGGTGAAGCAAGCGAGTAACTTAGAAAAGTTGCTCCGGAGCGATCCTTGACCGTGTGGTTGTGGTGGTGCCGGGTGTGTCTGTTGTTTGAGAACTCAATAGTGTGCCAAGTTTGTTGATACCAATTTATTTTATGGATTGGTTGAATTGACTGGATTATGCCACCCCGTGGTGTGGTCTGGTTTTTACAGCTGGTTTCAAATTTTGTGCAGCCGCTTTCTTCCGTTTTCCCGGGGGTGGTGGTTGTGTCTGTTTTTGTTTTACTTCAACGGAGAGTTTGATCCTGGCTCAGGATGAACGCTGGCGGCGTGCTTAACACATGCAAGTCGAACGATGATCCCAGCTTGCTGGGGGATTAGTGGCGAACGGGTGAGTAACACGTGAGTAACCTGCCCTTAACTCTGGGATAAGCCTGGGAAACTGGGTCTAATACCGGATATGACTCCTCATCGCATGGTGGGGGGTGGAAAGCTTTTTGTGGTTTTGGATGGACTCGCGGCCTATCAGCTTGTTGGTGAGGTAATGGCTCACCAAGGCGACGACGGGTAGCCGGCCTGAGAGGGTGACCGGCCACACTGGGACTGAGACACGGCCCAGACTCCTACGGGAGGCAGCAGTGGGGAATATTGCACAATGGGCGAAAGCCTGATGCAGCGACGCCGCGTGAGGGATGACGGCCTTCGGGTTGTAAACCTCTTTCAGTAGGGAAGAAGCGAAAGTGACGGTACCTGCAGAAGAAGCGCCGGCTAACTACGTGCCAGCAGCCGCGGTAATACGTAGGGCGCAAGCGTTATCCGGAATTATTGGGCGTAAAGAGCTCGTAGGCGGTTTGTCGCGTCTGCCGTGAAAGTCCGGGGCTCAACTCCGGATCTGCGGTGGGTACGGGCAGACTAGAGTGATGTAGGGGAGACTGGAATTCCTGGTGTAGCGGTGAAATGCGCAGATATCAGGAGGAACACCGATGGCGAAGGCAGGTCTCTGGGCATTAACTGACGCTGAGGAGCGAAAGCATGGGGAGCGAACAGGATTAGATACCCTGGTAGTCCATGCCGTAAACGTTGGGCACTAGGTGTGGGGGACATTCCACGTTTTCCGCGCCGTAGCTAACGCATTAAGTGCCCCGCCTGGGGAGTACGGCCGCAAGGCTAAAACTCAAAGGAATTGACGGGGGCCCGCACAAGCGGCGGAGCATGCGGATTAATTCGATGCAACGCGAAGAACCTTACCAAGGCTTGACATGGGCCGGACCGGGCTGGAAACAGTCCTTCCCCTTTGGGGCCGGTTCACAGGTGGTGCATGGTTGTCGTCAGCTCGTGTCGTGAGATGTTGGGTTAAGTCCCGCAACGAGCGCAACCCTCGTTCCATGTTGCCAGCGCGTAATGGCGGGGACTCATGGGAGACTGCCGGGGTCAACTCGGAGGAAGGTGGGGACGACGTCAAATCATCATGCCCCTTATGTCTTGGGCTTCACGCATGCTACAATGGCCGGTACAAAGGGTTGCGATACTGTGAGGTGGAGCTAATCCCAAAAAGCCGGTCTCAGTTCGGATTGGGGTCTGCAACTCGACCCCATGAAGTCGGAGTCGCTAGTAATCGCAGATCAGCAACGCTGCGGTGAATACGTTCCCGGGCCTTGTACACACCGCCCGTCAAGTCACGAAAGTTGGTAACACCCGAAGCCGGTGGCCTAACCCCTTGTGGGAGGGAGCTGTCGAAGGTGGGACTGGCGATTGGGACTAAGTCGTAACAAGGTAGCCGTACCGGAAGGTGCGGCTGGATCACCTCCTTTCTAAGGAGCACCTACAACAACCCTGCCCCGTGTATGCGGGTGTGGTGGTGTTGTCAGGAGTACGCCCGTTGCGCAGACGTAAGTTCTGCGGCGGGTGCTCACGGGTGGAATATCAGCAAATAGCGGCCGGTGGTTCTTTTTCCTGACTTAGTACGGATGTTCTTCACGTGTGGAGGGTGTCCTGGAAGGGTTCGGGGGGAGGGGTTCCGGTTTAGTGTTTGGCACACTGTTGGGTCCTGAGGCAACAGGGCCATGGCGTGGCCGGGTTTCCTTTGCGGGGGATGCGGTTGTGGTGTGGGTTTGTTTGTTTCTGGTTTCCTGGCTGCACCGATCATGCATGTTTGTGTGTGTGGGGTGTGTGGTACGGGGTTGTTGTTTGAGAACTACATAGTGGACGCGAGCATCTTTTATAAGAAGCAATTTCCAAGAATATGAACCTGGATCTGTTGTTCTGTCTTTCGGGATGGAGCGGTGGTTTCTGTGGTTCTCTCGAAAATTAGCGTTTTTGATCTTTTGTGGTCAAGTTTTTAAGAGCACACGGTGGATGCCTTGGCATTAGGAGCCGAAGAAGGACGTAGGAATCTGCGATAAGCCTGGGGGAGTCGATAACCGGACTGTGATCCCAGGGTGTCCGAATGGGGAAACCCCGCCAGGGACGCGAGTTGCCTGGTGACCCGCATCTGAACACATAGGGTGCGTGGAGGGAACGCGGGGAAGTGAAACATCTCAGTACCCGCAGGAAGAGAAAACAATAGTGATTCCGTTAGTAGTGGCGAGCGAACGCGGATCAGGCTAAACCGTTCCATGTGTGATAGCCGGCGGGCGTTGCATGGTCGGGGTTGTGGGACTTTCCGTATCAGTTCTGCCGGACTGGTGAGGTGTGATGTGCAGGCATAGGTGAACGGTCTTGAAAGGCCGGCCAGAGAGGGTGTGAGCCCCGTAACCGTAATGTTGTGTACCGCCTGGAGAGTATCCCAAGTAGCACGGGGCCCGAGAAATCCCGTGTGAATCTGTCAGGACCACCTGATAAGCCTAAATACTCCCTAATGACCGATAGCGGACCAGTACCGTGAGGGAAAGGTGAAAAGTACCCCGGGAGGGGAGTGAAACAGTACCTGAAACCGTGTGCTTACAATCCGTCGGAGCCAGTCTGATTCTGGTGACGGCGTGCCTTTTGAAGAATGAGCCTGCGAGTTAGTGTTACGTCGCGAGGTTAACCCGTGTGGGGAAGCCGTAGCGAAAGCGAGTCTGAATAGGGCGTTGCAGTGGCGTGATCTAGACCCGAAGCGAAGTGATCTACCCATGGCCAGGTTGAAGCGACGGTAAGACGTCGTGGAGGACCGAACCCACTTCAGTTGAAAATGGAGGGGATGAGCTGTGGGTAGGGGTGAAAGGCCAATCAAACTTCGTGATAGCTGGTTCTCCCCGAAATGCATTTAGGTGCAGCGTTGCGTGTTTCTTACCGGAGGTAGAGCTACTGGATGGCTAATGGGCCCTACAAGGTTACTGACGTCAGCCAAACTCCGAATGCCGGTAAGTGAGAGCGCAGCAGTGAGACTGTGGGGGATAAGCTTCATAGTCGAGAGGGAAACAGCCCAGACCACCAACTAAGGCCCCTAAGCGTGTGCTAAGTGGGAAAGGATGTGGAGTTGCGAAGACAACCAGGAGGTTGGCTTAGAAGCAGCCATCCTTAAAAGAGTGCGTAATAGCTCACTGGTCAAGTGATTCCGCGCCGACAATGTAGCGGGGCTCAAGTACACCGCCGAAGTTGTGGCATTCACATTTTATCCAAGCCGCTCCCTTGTGGGGTTGGTTCAGGAGTGTGGATGGGTAGGGGAGCGTCGTGTGGGCAGTGAAGTCGCGGTGTAAACCAGGGGTGGAGCCTACACGAGTGAGAATGCAGGCATGAGTAGCGAAAGACGGGTGAGAAACCCGTCCGCCGAATGATCAAGGGTTCCAGGGTCAAGCTAATCTGCCCTGGGTAAGTCGGGACCTAAGGCGAGGCCGACAGGCGTAGTCGATGGACAACGGGTTGATATTCCCGTACCGGCGAAAAACCGCCCATGCTGAACAGGGGATACTAACCGCCCGAGACCTGCCCGATCACCCTTGTGGTGTGAGGGTTTTGGTGGAGCGCGGGACCTGATCCTGGGAGGTAAGCGTATTAACAGGTGTGACGCAGGAAGGTAGCCGAGCCGGGCGATGGTTGTCCCGGTCCAAGGATGTAGGGCGAACGGTAGGCAAATCCGCCGTTCATGATGCCTGAGACCTGACGGGACCCCTTTAGGGGGGGATTCGGTGATCCTATGCTGCCTAGAAAAGCATCGACGCGAGGTTTTAGCCGCCCGTACCCCAAACCGACACAGGTGATCAGGTAGAGAATACTAAGGCGATCGAGAGAATTATGGTTAAGGAACTCGGCAAAATGCCCCCGTAACTTCGGGAGAAGGGGGGCCCCAACCTTGATGGACACTTGCTGTCCGGAGGGGATCGGGGCCGCAGAGACCAGGGGGAAGCGACTGTTTACTAAAAACACAGGTCCGTGCGAAGTCGCAAGACGATGTATACGGACTGACTCCTGCCCGGTGCTGGAAGGTTAAGAGGACCGGTTAGCCGCAAGGCGAAGCTGAGAATTTAAGCCCCAGTAAACGGCGGTGGTAACTATAACCATCCTAAGGTAGCGAAATTCCTTGTCGGGTAAGTTCCGACCTGCACGAATGGAGTAACGACTTCCCCGCTGTCTCAACCATAAACTCGGCGAAATTGCAGTACGAGTAAAGATGCTCGTTACGCGCAGCAGGACGGAAAGACCCCGAGACCTTTACTATAGTTTGGTATTGGTGTTCGGAGTGGCTTGTGTAGGATAGGTGGGAGACGTTGAAGCCCGGACGCCAGTTCGGGTGGAGTCATCGTTGAAATACCACTCTGGTCACTTTGGACATCTAACTTCGGCCCGTAATCCGGGTCAGGGACAGTGCCTGATGGGTAGTTTAACTGGGGCGGTTGCCTCCTAAAAAGTAACGGAGGCGCCCAAAGGTTCCCTCAGCCTGGTTGGCAATCAGGTGTCGAGTGTAAGTGCACAAGGGAGCTTGACTGTGAGAGAGACATCTCGAGCAGGGACGAAAGTCGGGACTAGTGATCCGGCGGTACATTGTGGAATGGCCGTCGCTCAACGGATAAAAGGTACCTCGGGGATAACAGGCTGATCTTGCCCAAGAGTCCATATCGACGGCATGGTTTGGCACCTCGATGTCGGCTCGTCGCATCCTGGGGCTGGAGTAGGTCCCAAGGGTTGGGCTGTTCGCCCATTAAAGCGGTACGCGAGCTGGGTTTAGAACGTCGTGAGACAGTTCGGTCCCTATCCGCTGCGCGCGCAGGAAATTTGAGAAGGGCTGTCCTTAGTACGAGAGGACCGGGACGGACGAACCTCTGGTGTGTCAGTTGTACTGCCAAGTGCACCGCTGATTAGCTACGTTCGGATGGGATAACCGCTGAAAGCATCTAAGCGGGAAGCTCGCTTCGAGATGAGATTTCCATACACCTTGTGTGTGAGAGGCCCCCAGCCAGACCACTGGGTTGATAGGCCGGATGTGGAAGCGAGGACTAACGACTCGTGAAGCTGACCGGTACTAATAGGCCGATAACTTACACCACACACCCTTTTCGTGAACGGATTCAAAAGACGTTCACACCATGGAAAGGGTACAAAGAAAAACAAGACTGCTTGCGTCCACTATGTGGTTCCCAAACAACAAACCCGTTGCTTGAGGAACAAACACAACAACATAACAACACCACACCTGCCCTGAGCGGCAGGAGCATGTTGTAACCACTAATTTTCCCAACCCCCGCAAGGGGGTCCGGGTAAAAGGGTTACGGCGGTCATAGCGTGGGGGAAACGCCCGGTCCCATTCCGAACCCGGAAGCTAAGACCCACAGCGCCGATGGTACTGCACCCGGGAGGGTGTGGGAGAGTAGGTCACCGCCGGAACATCATTCAGGTCGAGAGCCCCAACCAGGCAACTGGTCGGGGCTCTCCCACGTTAACCACCAAAACCCCGGGAACCGGCAGAGCGTCCGCCAACAACCCGCCACAACCGGCAGAGCGTCCGCGGCGGGTAAAGTTGGTCAGCATGGATAACCTCTTCAGCCACGCGTTCCCTGCGGACGAAGCACCCGATCCCGTTGATGGCCTCGACGCCGTGGTGCACACTGTGGTGGTGCCCGGTCCGGTCTCCAAGGCCTTCATTGGGTTCACGGAACACACCCACCTCTGGTGGCCGCTCGAGGACCACAGCGTCTTCGGTACGGGTTCGTACGTGGAGTTCGAAGAGAACCTGGTTTTGGAAACCGCGGACGATGGCCGGACCGCTGTGTGGGGAACGATCGACGACTGGCACCCGCCACTGTCTTTCCACGCCAGCTGGCACCCGGGGACCACTGCGTTGTGGTCTACCGAGCTCCGCGTGGCTTTTAGGGCAGTGGAAGGCGGTACAGAGCTGCGCCTCGTCCATGACGGCTGGGAGGGCGCCGAAAACCCTGCCGTGACCCGTGCTGAATACGATGCCGGCTGGCCGGGCGTGCTGGCCCGCTTTGTCCGGTTTATGGGCGGTGTAGTTGGCTAGGGTCCGGCGCATGGCTGAGGGGGAGTGGGCGTCCTTGCGGGCTGTGAGGCTGGAAATGCTCTCCGATACCCCAACGGCCTACGTTGAATCCCTGACGTCCGCCCAGGCGCAGACCGAGGGCCAATGGCGGAGCCGTGCCGCTGCGATGACCGCTCCCGGAAGTGTGACGTTCGTTGCCGAGGACAGTTCAAGGCCCAACGCATTCTGTGCCCTGATGCGTGTGGTCGTGAAGCATCCCCAGGAGCCCGACCGGCCGCGCCAGGCCATGCTCATTAGCGTTTATGTGGCCGGGCCGTACCGGGGAAGCGGCCTGGCGGACGAGCTGCTCGGCCGGTCGGTCGAGGCCGCTGCAGGTGAACTGGAGTGCGGCCTGCTTCAGCTTGGCGTCCACGAAGACAATACCCGCGCCTTGGCTTTCTACGCGCGCCACGGCTTCCGTGACACCGGGCGGCGGGAAGCCTACGCGCTCGATGCAGGCAAGAAGGAGATCATCATGGAGCGGGAGCTGCACTCGCGCGCGCCGGCCGCCTAGCCAGACCCGCTCCCGGAGAAGTCAGCGCTGCATAGTGTCTGACGGCGGTACGGAGGTGCTGGACCTGACCACGAAGTTCGTGGGGAACTCCGTATCGGTTGCGCTGCCGTCGGCTGCGTCCTCAAGGCCTGCCAGTAGGAGCCGGACCGCCAGTGCGCCCTGTCCACGGGCATCCTGGTCGAAGGTGGTGAGACCGAATACTTCACCAAGTTCATGGCCGTCGATTCCGATGACGGACAGGTCATAGGGGATCCGCAGGCCGAAGTCCCGTGCAGCCAGGATCGTTCCGATGGCCATCTCGTCCGACGCCGCGAACACCGCCGTGGGGCGTTCGGCAACGCCGCCGAGCAGTTGCCTGGCACTCGCGTAGGCGCCTTGGATGGTGAAGTCGGCGGAGACCTGCCATTCCGGACGGACGGCAATCCCAGCGGCCGCCATGGCTTTCTCGAAGCCGCCTTGGCGCGTTCCGGGGAGCCGGAAATCCTGCTGGTAGGCGGCGTCGCCGGTCATGTGGGCGATCCGGGTGTGTCCCAGTCTGATGAGGTGGCTGGTTGCTGCTTCGGCGATTCCCGGATCGTTGATCCTGATCGTTGAGGCGCCGGGCAAGGGGCCGCCGATGCCCACGATCGGGCGGTGGATGGCGAGCAGCTGCTGTATTTCGGCTTCACTGAGTTCGAGTGACACCGCGATAACCGCATCCACGCGTTTCCGCAGCAGGAAATCGTTCAAAACGCTGTGCCGGCGGTCGGGCCCTTCGCTGACGTTGTACAGGGTCAGATCGTATCCGGCGTCGAGCAAGGTGGCCGAAACCCCTTCCACCACCGAGGAGAAGAACCAGCGGTGGACGGACGGGACAACCACACCTACGTTGTGGTTCCGGCCTGAGGCCAGGCTGGAGGCGTGGTACGACAGGACGAAACCGAGCTCGGCTGCTGCCGCCTGCGCGCGTTCGCGGCTGCGGGCGGACACATTGCCTTTGCCGCTGAGCGCCCGAGACACGGTGGCGATGGATAGGCCCGCACGCTCAGCTACGTCCTTGATGCCGGGCATATTCAGTTCTCCGTGTCCTCAACCGCCAATTCCAAACGACTGCCGGGTCACCCAACCTCAAGGGTCAACCAGGCCGTCTCACCCGAGCCTAGCTGATGACCGCCCGAGTTCGTCGCAGCTGACTCCGCGGAGCTGCGCAGCAGCACCCGGCCGGCCGGGAGTTCCAACGGTTCACGTCCCGTGTTCATGACCACAAGGGTGGTGCCGTTGACGTAGGCCAGGGACGAATCGCTGCACCAGCTTTCCAGCCAAGCCAGCGAGCCTCTGCCCAGGTCCAGCTCCCTCCGCATGGACAGCATCCGACGGTAGAGGTTCAAATGCGACGTCGGCTCTTCGGCCTGCGCGTCGCGCGCCAGTTCGCTGAAGCTCGCAGGCTGCGGCAGCCACGGATCCTGTCCCGAGCCGAAGCCGGCGTGCAGTTCAGCGGCACGCCAGGGAAGGGGCACCCGGCAGCCGTCGCGGCCCAACCGCTCTCCGCCGGTGCGCGCGAACGTGGGGTCCTGGCGCTGGCTGTCCGGGATATCGATTCCGTCCGGAAGGCCCAGTTCTTCACCCTGGTAGAGGTACGCCCCGCCGGGAAGCCCCAGCATGAACATGGAGGCGGCGGCAGCCCGGGTCCTGCCCAGGGCCAGGTCGGGCTGCCGGTCAAAGGTGCCGATCCCGTCGCCGTCGCGCGGGGCAGGGCCGTCGTAGCCGAAACGGGTGGCGTGGCGGACGACGTCGTGGTTGGACAGTACCCATGTGCTTGGCGCGCCGACGGCGTCCAGCGCCACCAGGGAGTCAGTGATGACACCGCGCAGGCGGTGGACGTCCAGGCCCGCATGGAGATACGGGAAATTGAACGCCTGGTGCATTTCGTCCGGGCGGACCCAGTCGGCCAAACGGGGCAGCGGGTCCACATTGGCTTCGGCACACAGGATGCGGTCCGGACCGTACTCGGCCAGGATACGGCGCCAGGCCCGGTAGATGTCATGCAGGGCCGGCTGGCCGAACATGGGTGCGTCATGGCCGGGGTAGCCGTCGCAGCTGTTGCCGTCGGCCCGGCCGCCCCACTCCGGCAGGCCGGGAGCCTTCACCAGTGCGTGGGCCACATCCACGCGGAATCCGGACACGCCCCGGCCCAGCCAGAAACGCAGCACCCGCTCGAACTCATCGTGGACTGCCTGGTTGTCCCAGTTGAAGTCGGGCTGGGAGGTGTCGAAGAGGTGGAGGTACCACTGCCCGGGCCGGCCGTCCGGCTCCGTGATTCGTGTCCAGGCGGGTCCGCCAAAGTGCGACTGCCAGTTGTTGGGAGGCTCTTCACCATAGGTTCCCAGGCCGTCCCGGAAGATAAACATGTCACGTTCCGCACTGCCAGCGGGGGCGGCGAGGGCAGCCTGGAAAGCGGCGTGCTGGTCCGAGCAGTGATTGGGAACGAGGTCCACGATCACCCGCAGCTTCAGGCGGGTTGCCTCCACCATCATGGCGTCGAAGTCAGCCAGGGTGCCGAACAGCGGATCGACGTCACAGTAGTCGCTGACGTCATAGCCGGCGTCCTTTTGCGGTGAGCGGTAGAACGGCGACAGCCAGACGGCATCCACATCGAGCCGGGCCAACTGGGGCAGCTCCGCTGTTATGCCGGCAAGATCGCCGATGCCGTCTCCGTTCAGGTCCCGAAAGGAGCGCGGATAGACCTGGTAGATGACGGCGGACCGCCACCAGCCGGAAGCTTCATCAGCAGTGTGGACCAGGGTCAGCGGCCCTGCCGCGACGGCGGGGGCTTTGAGCATTGAGTCAACGGACATGCCGGTAATCGTAGAACGGAACATCCTAAAATTGAAAACGCTTCCAATTGTGACGTAGAACTCATTGCTTGCGGGCGGCCCACTACCTGGCCCTTGGATTGCAGGCTCCTAGGCATCATCATCCCGCCGGGCGGGGTCGGCGTCCCGCTTTGCGCGCCAGGCTACTGCCGAGTAGGGTGACTTTTCATCATGGGCCATCCCGTGTACTTTGGAAGCGCTTGCAGCTGTGAGCCACATCACCGACGATGCCACAGGGCCCACGGGGCCGACGCGTGGATGCAGGATTTTTTATGAAAGGGACACCAATGAAGGTGCAGAACACCCTCACGAGCGGGACCAGCCGCCGCGTCTTCACGGCGGGCGCGCTCTCCGTCGTCGCAGCCTTGGCGCTCAGCGCCTGCGGCGGCGCATCGGCCACCGCGCCGGCAACGGCTACCGCCAAGCCGGACCTGAAGTCTGCCGGTGCAGGCACCATCACCATGTGGGTCGACGCCGAACGGTCACCGGCCCTGAAGGACATCACCGCCAAGTTCCAGGCTGACACCGGCATCGAGGTCAAACTCGTCGTCAAGGACTTCGCGGCCGTCCGCGATGACTTCATCACCCAGGTACCCACAGGCAAGGGCCCGGACCTGATCGTCGGACCGCATGACTGGGTCGGCAAGTTCGTCCAGAACGGCGTCATTGCTCCGATCGAACTCGGGGACAAGTCGTCGGCCTTCCAGGATTCGTCCATCAAAGCCATGACCTTCAACGGTTCCGTCTATGGTGTCCCGTACGCCATCGAAAATATCGCGTTGCTGCGCAACACCGACCTGGTGGCCGAGAGCGCGGCAACGCTGGACGAGGTAGTGGCCAACGGCAAGAAGGCAGTGGCGGACGGCAAGGCCAAGTTCCCGTTCCTGGTGGGCATGGACCCCAAGCAGGGTGACCCCTACCACCTCTACCCGCTGCAGGCCTCCATGGGTTCGCAGGTCTTCGGCCAGGCTGCCGACGGTGGCTACGATCCCAAACAGCTCCTCATCGGTGACGCCGCCGGTGTTGAGTTCGCCAAGAAGCTCGTGGCCTGGGGCGACGCAGGTGAAAAGATCATCAATTCCAACATCACCGGAGACATCGCCAAGGAGAAGTTCCTGGCAGGCGAATCCCCTTACTTCCTGACGGGCCCCTGGAACGTTCCGGATGTCCAGAAGAAGGGCATCAAGTTTGCCGTGGACGCCCTGCCGACCGCCGGCGACAAGCCCGCCCAGCCGTTTATCGGCGTCAACGGCTTCTTCATCAGCGCCAAGAGCGCTAACGCCCTTGCCACCAATGAATTCGTAACCAACTACCTCACCTCCGAAGCGGCGCAGGATTCCATGTACAAGGCCGGCGGCCGTCCGCCGGCGCTGAAGGCCTCCTTCGAGAAGGCAGCCAGCGACCCCGTGGTGGAAGCATTCGGCAAGATCGGCGCCACCGGCGTGCCCATGCCTGCCATTCCGGAAATGAGCGCGGTCTGGGCCGACTGGGGAGCCACTGAACTCGCGCTGATCAAGGGCCAGGGCGATCCCGCTGCCGAGTGGGCCAAGATGGCTGCCAGCATCAAGGCGAAGATCGCCGGCTAACGCCGCCCGCCGCCCGCCGCCCGCCGGCTGACGCCGCCCGCCGGTTCACCCCGGCCGGCACGGGCCGGGCAGCCTTGCCGCTGCCCGGCCCGTTGCTGCAGCGCCCCTCATTGCAGCGCCCCGCACCTTCCACGGCCCCGCTTCTCCCAAGGACCATAGACAGCCATGCCCAAAACAGATCTCTTCCAGGATTCCCCGCCGCCCCCCTCGCCGGGAGCCGCGCCAACATCGGCAGTGGCGCCATCACCGGGCGGCCGCACCTCGGGCCGCCGGCCGGGGTTGCCGAAACGCAGCTCCCGCCAGGATTCCATCAAGGGGACCGTGGCCAAGATCGTGCTCCTGGGCCTCGTTGACGCACTGGCCGTCTATGTCCTGATGATGCTCTTCCTGAGCCAGTCCTGGGGTGCCCTCGCGGTCTCGTCCGCCGTCGTACTGGCCATTAACTGGATCTACCTCCGCAAGGGGGGACTGCCCGCAAAATACCTGGCGCCGGGCGTGCTGTTCCTGCTGGTGTTCCAGGTCTTTGTGGTCCTCTTCAGCGGCTACATCGCCTTCACCAACTACGGCGACGGGCACAACAGCACCAAGGACGACGCAATCGCGGCCATCCAGCTCACGGCCCAAAAGCGTGTCCCGGACTCGCCGGCCTACAAGGCGGCGGTCCTCACCAAAGGCAGCGACTTCTACCTGCTGTTCACCGATCCCGACGGCAAGGCTTCCATCGGCAGCACCGGTACGCCCCTGAATGAAGTGCCCGACGCCGGCACGGACTCCACCGGCAAGGCCAACTCCGTTGACGGCTACCGGACGCTGAACTTCCAGGAAATCGTGGCAAACCAGCAGGAGATCCTGGCCATCACGGTGCCTGTCTCGGACGACCCCGCTGACGGCACCCTGCGCACGGCGGACGGCAGCAGCGCCTACGAGTTCAAGCCGGCGCTGACCTATGACGCGGCGGCCGACACCTTCACCGACACCGATACCGGCGCCGTTTTCCGCGACAACGGCAAGGGCGCCTTCGCGGACGGCAACGGCCAGACCCTCACCACGGGCTGGAAGATCGACGTCGGTATGGATAACTTTGCCCGCGCCTTCACCGATCCGAGCCTGCGCGGTCCGCTGCTCGGTGTCATCCTCTGGACCTTCACTTTTGCCGTCGCGTCTGTTGCGCTGACCTTCGCGCTTGGCCTGTTCCTGGCCATCACGTTCAACCGCGAGGACCTGCGTGGCAAGAAGGTCTACCGGATCCTGATGATCCTGCCCTATGCCTTCCCGGCGTTCCTGTCCGGACTGGTCTGGTCCGGTATCCTCAACCCGCAATTCGGCTGGCTCAACCAAACGCTGCTGGGCGGCGCGACTATCGGCTGGCTCACGGACCCGGTCCTGGCCAAGATCAGCGTCCTGGTGGTCAACCTGTGGCTGGGCTTCCCGTACATGTTCCTGGTCTGCACCGGCGCCCTGCAGTCGCTGCCGACGGAGCTCGACGAGGCTGCCCGGATGGACGGCGCCGGCCCATGGCGTGTCTTCCGGTCCATCAAGCTTCCCCTTCTGCTGGTCTCGATTGCCCCGCTGCTGATCTCCTCCTTCGCCTTCAACTTCAACAACTTCAATGTGATCTACATGCTCACCGGCGGCGGACCGCGCTTCGCGGACACCGACCGCGACATTGGAGCCACGGACATCCTGATCACGCTGGTGTACAAGGTGGCGTTCGGGCAGGGGACCGGCCGCGACTACGGCCTGGCCAGCGCCCTGGCCATCATCATTTTCATCATCGTGGCAACCGTTTCGGCCATCAGCTTCAAGCAGACCAAAGCACTCGAGGACGTGAACTCATGAACGGGTCAACGGCACGCACCGGTACGACGGCGGAACCCGCCACAGGCTCCGCAGTCACCGAAGCGGGCACCGCAGCAGGCGCTACCGTCGAGCAGCTGAAGCAGCTGCACCGGCGGCGCGCGTTCGGTGTCTGGTTCAAAGACAAGGGCTGGCGGCACGTCGTGGGAATCGCAGTGACCATCTTCGCGATCTTCCCGCTTCTCTATGTGCTGTCCGCCGCGTTCAACTCCACGGGCACTCTCGTGGGCTCGAACGCACTCTTCAGCAAATTCGACTTCGGCAACTTCACTGCCCTGTTCAACGACCCGTCCCGGCCCTTCGGCCGCTGGTTCGTCAACACCATGGTGGTGGGCGTGGTGACCTCCGCAGCAACGGTGTTCCTGGGCGCCATGGCCGCCTACGCATTTTCCCGCATGCGGTTCAAGGGGCGCAGGATCGGGTTGCTGAGCCTTCTCCTGCTTCAGATGTTCCCGCAGCTGCTGGCCGTGGTGGCCATCTTCCTGCTGCTCAGCGGGATCTCCGAGGTCATTCCGGCCCTTGGCCTGGGCAGCCAGCTCGGCCTGATCATGGTGTACCTTGGCGGCGCCCTGGGAGTGAACACGTACCTCATGTACGGCTTCTTCAACACCGTCCCGCAGTCCCTGGACGAGGCAGCCAAGATCGACGGCGCCAGCCACGTGCAGATTTTCTTTGGCATCATCCTGCGCCTGGTCACACCGATCCTCGCAGTGGTGGGGCTGCTGGCCTTCATCGGCATCTCCAGCGAATTCGTCATAGCCAGCGTGGTGCTGACCGACCCGGACAGCCAGACGCTCGCCGTCGGACTCTACTCCTTCGTCGCCCAGCAGCGCTCGGAGAACTGGGGGGTGTTCGCCGCCGGCGCCGTACTCGCAGCTGTCCCCGTGATGGCACTGTTCCTGTTCCTTCAGCGCTACATTGTCAGCGGCCTCACCCAGGGCTCGGTGAAGGGCTGAGCATGCCGGCATACCTCCCGTCCTGCCCCCTCCCGCACCACGACGGTTCGCCGCTTCATGTGCCTCGGCGCGCCGGCCTCGGCGATGATGCCGGGCTCCGCGTGCGGATACCCGCGGCATGGGGCCGTGCCGCCCGGGTCTGGGTGCGGTCGGTCCAGGACGGTGAACCCCGGTACGACGCCGCGCGCAGCCTGGGGGAGCTTGACGGCTGGGTTTGGTGGGAAGCGGAAATGACCGTCACCAACCCGGTGGCCCGGTATCGCTTCCTGCTGGAAGTCGCGGATAGCGAGCACGACGGCGGTACTCCCGGCAGCGGACAGACGGGTAGTGGACATGGGGGCAGCACCCCGGGGTACTGGAGCCTCAACGCCCAGGGCCTGTTCCGCCGCGACGTCTCCGACTACGCGGACTTCCGCCTGACCACCTTCCCGGCAGCGCCGCAGTGGCTGCGCCGGGGAACGATGTACCAGGTGTTTCCGGACCGCTTCGCGCGCTCCGCCGACGCCGGTTCGCGTCCGGTGCCTGACTGGGCCATACCGTCCGCATGGGACCACACGCCCGTGGAGGGAACCGGACCGGCCACGCCGTTCCAGTTCTACGGCGGCGACCTCAACGGGGTGGCCGAAAAACTGGACCATATCCAGCAACTCGGCGCCGACGTCATCTACCTGACACCCTTCTTCCCGGCACGCTCCAATCACCGCTACGATGCCTCCACCTTCAACGCAGTGGATCCGCTCCTGGGCGGCGATGATGCCCTCGTGACGCTGGTGAAAGCGGCCCATGCCCGCGGGATCAAAGTGATGGGCGACCTCACGGCCAACCATTCGGGCGATGCCCACGAGTGGTTCCGGCAGGCGCTGGCCGATCCCGCATCCGCCGAGGCCGGCTACTACTACTTCACGGGGACCGGGAAACAAGGCGCCACCGAAGCGGGTGCCAGGGCCTACGAATCCTGGTACGGCGTCGCCTCGCTGCCCAAGCTCAACTGGTCTTCAGGGGGCCTGAGGGACAGGTTCGTCCTGGACGATGACTCGCCGGTGGCGCGCTGGCTCAGGCCCCCGTTCAACCTGGACGGCTGGCGGATCGACGTCGGCAACATGACCGGCCGGCTGGGCGCCACGGACCTCAACCGGGAGGTGGCCTGCCTGATCGCGGACCGGGTCAGGGACATCAACCCGGAAGCCGCACTGCTGGCCGAAGCCACCAACGATGCCGCGCCGGACTTCACCGGCGAACACTGGCACGGGGCCATGACCTACGCCAACTTCACCCGCCCGCTGTGGTCCTGGCTGGCAGGGGACGCCGCGCACGTCAATTTTTTCGGCACCCCCCTTGCGGGCCCCAACCGGATGGGAGCCGAGGACTTCCTCGCCACCCACCTGGACCTGGCATCGGCCTTCAGCTGGGATCTCCGGCTGCAGAACATGAACGCCTTGAACAGCCACGACACCGCACGTGCAGCCACGGTGATGATCGACGGCGGGCAGCTGCTCGGGGCCGTCATGATGTTCACGATTCCCGGTGTCCCTGTGGTCTTCGCCGGAGACGAGTTTGGCCTCAAAGGGTACAACGGCGAAGACTCCAGGACGCCGATGCCGTGGAACGACCCCTCCCGGATTGGGGCGGACCTCCGTGCCAGCTATTCGGCCATGGCAGCCCTGCGGCGGAAGCAGCCGGCGCTCACCGGAGGCGGAATCCGTTGGCTGCATGCCGACGGCGACGCGCTCGCCTATATCCGCGAGACAGCAGAGACCGCGGTCCTGGTGTTCGTGGCCCGCGCACCCGCCCGGGCCGACCTCGCGGCCGGCGCACTGTCTCCGGCCCAGTTCTCCGCCCTCGCGGCAGATCCCACATTCTGCACGGCCGACGTCCGGACCGATGCGGCGGCCCGGAGTGCCGGCACCCGGATCAGCGCGGGCCAAGCAGCGGCCGCGGTGTGGATACTTCCCGGAACCCGGACACCGTAAGCCGCAGCAGTCGCGGGCAGTGCTGCCGGGACGCCGGGTTCGGCCGTCTAGACTGAAGGCCGGATTCGACGGACCTGGAGGCCGCATGAGCAACATTGCTGACGAGCTCAAAACCATCCTGGAGCCCGGCAAGCTGGCCATGGACGACCTGACCCTGGCGGCCTACGCCGTGGATCAGGCCCCCGTGCTCGACTACCAGCTGCCGCTTGCTGTGGTGAGGGCCGAAACGGTGGCGGATGTCCAGGCCGTGGTCAGTGCGTGCGCCAAGCACAGCGTGCCCATTGTTGCCCGTGGCGCCGGTACTGGCGTGTCCGGCGGTGCCCACGCCAGCCAGGGGTGCATCGTGCTGAGCCTTGAACGGATGAACCGCATCCTGGACCTGAACCCGGACGACGAGACCGCCGTCGTCGAACCCGGCGTTATCAATGCCGACCTCAACGACGCCGCCGCCGTCCACGGGCTGATGTACGCCCCCGACCCCGCGAGCTTCCGGATGTCCACCATCGGGGGCAATGTTGCAACCAACGCCGGCGGCCTGCGCTGCGCAAAATACGGTGTTACCCGTGATTCGGTCCTGGCCCTCGACGTGGTGCTGGCGGACGGTTCCCTGATCCACACCGGGCACCAGACGTTCAAGGGGGTTGCCGGCTACGACCTGACCGGACTGTTCGTCGGATCGGAGGGAACGCTCGGAATCGTGGTGGGGGCAACAGTGCGGCTGAAGTACCTGCCCCGCGAAGTCCACACCATCGCCGCGTTCTACCCGGACTTCCGCAGCGCCGCGGCGGGCGTCCTGGCCGTGGGCAAGGCCCGCGTCCAGCCCGCCATCATGGAACTGCTCGACGGCGGTTCGCTGCATCAGCTCGACGAAATCCACGGCTCGGACCTGAGCTCGCGGGGAGCCTCGCTCCTGCTGATCCAGACGGACGGCTTCGGGGCGGCCGCGGAGGCTGAGGTGGTCCGCGAGGTCATTGCAGCCGGCGGAGCAACAGTGACCACCGAGGCCAGCGCGGAAGCCGAACAGCTGGTGGAGCTGCGGCGCAACAGCCGCGGCGTCGAAGTGGACGACGAATACAGGGTGGGGGAGGACGTGGCCGTGCCGCGCTCGCGGCTGGTGGATTACATCGGCGAACTTGAAGCCATGGCTGTGGCCCACGGCGTGCAGCTCAAGGTCGTGGCCCACGCAGGGGACGGCAACCTGCATCCCACCTTCTGGGTGGACCGCCTGGACAACCAGGTGGACGCCGATGCCATGCAGCGGCTGGGCGAGGCCCTGGACAGGTCAATCACCGTGGCTCTGGCCATGGGTGGGACCATTACCGGCGAGCACGGGATCGGGCAGTACAAACTGCGGTGGCTGGGCCTGGAACAGCCCGAACCCGTACGGGAGCTGCAGCGCCGGATCAAGCACCTCTTTGATCCGGCCGGCATCCTGAACCCCGGAAAGGCGATCTAGCTAGTCGTCGGAGTCTGGGTATTCGTCGATGTCTTCATCGCCGTACCGGGACTGCTCGGTTTCCACCTCGAGGATCTTGAGCAGTTCGGTGTCCGGGTTGAGCATGATTGCTGCCTCGTCGCGGCGGTGCCGGAGGATGGAATCGATGTACGACTGCACGGCCTCGGCGAGCGGGATGTGCCGTTCCTGCTTCTCGGACATGTACCAGCGGTGTTCCAGCACTTCGTGGACAGCCTCCGCCGGTTCGAGTTTGCCGGAGAGGTCGCGTGGAATCGAACGGACGATGGGCTCGAAGATCTGGCTGACCCACAGATGGGCGCTGTATTCCTCATCCATGGCGGGGTTGTTGTCCGCACGGAAAGAGTCCATGTCGTTGAGCAGGCGGCGGGCCTGGTTCTCCTGGGCGTCCAGTCCTGTGAGCCGCAACAGCCTGCGCTGGTGGTGGCCCGCGTCCACCACCTTGGGCTGGAGCTGGATGGTGGAGCCGTTCTGGGTGGTCTTGATCGCGTATTCCTCAACGTCGAACCCCAGTTCGTTGAGTTTCCGGATCCGGGCGGCCACGCGCCAGCGTTCGCCGATCTCGAAGGACTCCTTCTCCGTCAGCTCGGTCCAGAGCCGCCGGTAGCTGTCCATGATGAGTTCGCTGGTGGCCACCGGGTCCACCTTCTCCTCGATCAGGCCGCCGTCCAGCAGATCCATCAGCTCCCCGGCGATGTTGACCCGGGCAATCTCAAGATCGTACTCGCGCTGGCCGGTGGAAAGGTCCGGATACAGCTCGCCGGTCTCGGCATCCACCAGGTAGGCGGCGAAAGCGCCGGCGTCGCGGCGGAAGAGGGTGTTGGAGAGTGAGACGTCGCCCCAGTAGAAACCGATGAGGTGCAGCCGCACCATCAGCAGCGCCTGCGCATCGATCAGGCGCGTCAGGGTGTCCTTGCGCAGCATCTGGGAGAAGAGCGCCCGGTAGGGCATGGAGAACTTCAGGTGCCGCGTGACCAGCACCGGGTTCAGCGGCCTGCCGTCCGGTGTGGTGCGCCCGGTGATCACGGCCACCGGCTCGACGCAGGGCACGTCCAGGCGCGCCAGCTTGCGGAGCATGTGGTACTCGTGCCGGGCCACGTGTTCGGACGTTTCCTTGATGGCGATCACGGAACCGCCCAAGTGGGCGAACCGCACGATGTGCCGGGAAATACCGCGGGGAAGGGCGGCAAGGTATTCAGCGGGCCAGTCCTCCAGCGCAACGTGCCATGGCAGGTCCAGGAGCCCGGGATCAGCAGAGGCGGCGGTGATGCTCAGGTTGCTGGAGACGTTGGAATTCTTGTCGTCGTTGGCGCTGGCCGCTTCAAACCGAGGCAGTTTGCCGATCTGGCCGTAGTCGGTGGGTTCGTCGTGCCATTGGGCGTTGCTTTCCTCGGTCATGTGCCAATTCTTCCGTACGTAGGGGCAGGCCGCCTAAACAAAGTCAGGAAACCGCGCTTAAATCACGACGGCGGCCCGTCCTGTGAGGAGGGGCCGCCGTCGGTCAGTGCTGCTAGGTGCCGGTCAGGTGTTGGCTGCTGCTGCAACCACCTGACTCAGCTCCGCAACCGGTAACTAGTCGCCGAGGCGCAGGCCGGTCTTGGTGTCGAACAGGTGCACATGTCCGGACTGCGGGCGAACGTAGATGGACTCGCCCTTCATCGGGGGGCGGCGGCCGTCGACGCGTGCCACGATGTCGTGGCTCTTGCCGTCCAGCGTGGTGTGGCCGTAGACGTAGGCATCGGCGCCGAGTTCTTCGACGACGTCAACCTCAACCTGGAGGCCTTCGCCTGCGGCGACCTGCTCGAGGTCCTCCGGGCGTGAACCCAGGGTGACGGTGCGGCCGTGTGCCTCTTCGAGGACATCGCGGGGAACCGGGTACACGGTTCCGCCGAACTGGACGCCGCCGTCGACGACGGGGAGTTCCAGCAGGTTCATGGCCGGGGAGCCGATGAAGCCGGCGACGAAGACGTTCTTGGGCTTGTCGTAGAGGTTGCGCGGGGTGTCGACCTGCATCAGCAGGCCGTCCTTCAGCACAGCCACACGGTCACCCATGGTCATGGCCTCGACCTGGTCGTGGGTCACGTAGACGGTGGTGACGCCCAGGCGGCGGGTCAGGGACGCGATCTGCGTACGGGTCTGGACACGGAGCTTGGCGTCAAGGTTTGAAAGCGGCTCGTCCATGAGGAAGACCTGCGGGTTACGCACGATGGCGCGGCCCATGGCAACACGCTGGCGCTGACCGCCGGAGAGTGCCTTCGGCTTGCGGTCCAGGTACGGTTCGAGGTCAAGAAGCTTGGCTGCTTCGCGGACACGCTCGGCGCGCTCTTCCTTGCTGACGCCGGCGATCTTCAGCGCGAAGCCCATGTTGTCCGCAACGGTCATGTGCGGGTACAGGGCGTAGTTCTGGAAGACCATCGCAATGTCGCGGTCCTTCGGCGGAACATCGGTGACGTCGCGGTCACCAATGAGGATGCGGCCTGCGTTGACATCCTCAAGGCCCGCGAGCATACGCAGGGAGGTGGATTTGCCGCAGCCGGAGGGTCCAACGAGGACCAGGAATTCGCCATCGGCGATGTCGATGTTGAGCTTATCGACGGCGGGCTTATCAGTGCCCGGGTACAGACGTGTTGCGTTATCAAAAGTAACTGTTGCCACAGTTATCAATCCCTTCACCGGCAGGTACGTGCCGGACGATCCGTTGTGAATGGTTCATGTTTATTCAGTTGTCCACGGTTTTCCAGCCGTGTACTCCCCGGCCGAAGCCGAGGAGTATCGCGTGACGCCGCACGGTGTCTGTGCGCCACATCACAAACAGAGTATGTCAGATTTTATGCATTTGGGTGCAAATGTTACGGGCGTCACATGTGAGATTTGTAACCGGCGACCGGCCGGCCCGCGAGTTTAGGCGGATTTACGGGGCTTCACCGACAGCGAGGCTCCGTTCCCGAAGCAGCGTTTCCAGCAGTTCGGCGATGTGCACGGGCGCTTCGACGCGGAACTGCGCCTGGGTGAAGTCCAGCCCGACTTTCACGCCCACGTCGCCGGGATACAGCCGTCCCAACGCATCCTCGTCGGTGGTGTCGTCGCCGGCGAACACCACTGCCGTGGCGTCGGTCGCCTGGCGGAGGAACGCCATGCCTTCGCCTTTGGAAGCGTGCACCACGGACGTTTCCAGCACCCGGTTGCCGTTCTTCAGGTACACGTCGGGCAGGCCCTGCAGGGCTGCGCGTGCAGCAGCGACGGCGTCCTCGGCCACGTCGTCGGCAGCCAGGCGGGTGTGGAGCACAACGCCCGCGGGTTTGTCTTCCAGCAATGTGCCCGGCGCCTGCTCCACGATTTCCTCAAGGATGCGCCGGACGTCTGCCAGGAGGGTCAGCTGGTCAGGGTCAAGCGTCAGCTCCGACGAACCCGGTCCCAGCCAGGCTTCGGCCCCGTGGCTGCCGATGAGAAGGGTCTCCGGGGGCGGCGAGGCGACCGCCCGGAGGCTTTTCAGTGCCCGGCCCGAGATGAGTGCCGTCGTCGTGCGCGGTAGCGCGGCGAGGGCGGCGAAGGCTGCGGCGGACCGGGGGAGCGGGCGGGCGTCAGCTGCGTGGTCAACAAGCGGCGAGATTGTTCCGTCAAAATCCATGGCCACCAGGAGGTGCTCCGTGGCGGCAACCTTCTTGAGTGCCGCCAGGAGTTCCGGCTGAAGCGTGAGGGGGGCCTTGCCCGGGGCTGCATCAGGTGTCATCGCGGACCACTTTCTCTTTAAGCGCTGCAAGGAAGTCCGCCGACCAGTGGTCGACGTCGTGGTCCAGGATCTGCTTTCGCATGGACCGCATCCGGCGGGCTGCCTCGGCCGGCTGCATGTCGACGGCCCTCATGATGGTGTCCTTGAGTCCGTCGATGTCGTGCGGGTTCATCAGCAGCGCCTGCTTGAGCTGGTCGGCGGCGCCGGCGAATTCGCTCAGCACCAGCGCGCCGTCGTTGTTGGTGCGCGCGGTCACGTATTCCTTGGCAACCAGGTTCATCCCGTCCCGCAGTGCCGTGACCAGCATGACGTCGGCCGCAAGGTACAGCGCCACCATTTCGTCGATGGGGTAGCTGTGGTGCAGGTACCGGACGGCGGTGTTCTGCATGGTGTCGTAGGTGCCGTTGATGTGGCCCACGGTGCCCTCCACCTCTTCGCGGAGGAGGCGGTACTGCTCCACTCGCTCCCGGCTCGGGCTCGCCACCTGGATCAGTGCCGCGTCCTCCACGGTGACCTTTCCGTCCGCCAGCAGTTCCTCGTAGGCCTTGAGCCGGTGGCGGATGCCCTTGGTGTAGTCGAGGCGGTCGACGCCCAGGAGGATGGTCTTGGGATTGCCCAGGTCCCGGCGGATCTGCCGGGCGCGTTCGATGATTTCGGGCTTGCGGGCCAGCTCGCTGATCTGCTTGACGTCGATCGAGATGGGGAATGCCTGCGCGCGGGCAATGTGGGTGGTTTGTCCGTCAGGGCCCTTGACATGCACCTGCTGCTGCTTGACGCTGGCGCCCAGGAAACGCCGGGCGGAGCGCATGAAGTTGCCGGCATCGCTGGGGCGCTGGAAGCCCACCAGGTCGGCGCCGAGGAGTCCGTCAATGATGGCCCGGCGCCACGGGAGCTGGGCGAAGATTTCCGGCGGGGGGAAGGGGATGTGGTTGAAGAACCCGATTTTGAGGTCCGGGCGTGCTTCGCGGAGCATCTTGGGAACCAGCTGCAGCTGGTAGTCCTGCACCCAGACGGTGGCTCCGTGGTCGGCGTGGCGCACGACGGCGTCGGCGAACCGCCGGTTGACCTTGCGGTATGAATCCCACCAGGTCCGGTGGAATTCCGGCGGCGCGATGACGTCGTGGTAGAGCGGCCAAAGAGTGGCGTTGGAAAAGCCCTCATAGAAAAGTTCGACGTCGTCCGTGCTCAGCTGCACCGGGACCAGGTCCATGCCGCCGTGGCTGAACGGCTTGACGGTTTCATCCGGGGCGCCGTGCCAGCCCACCCATGCGCCGTCGGTTTTGGTCATCATCGGGGCCAAAGCGGTCACCAGGCCACCGGGCGAGCGGCGCCAGCCGTCCTCGCACCCCCTGTCCTCCGGGGCGCAGCGGTCAACCGGAAGACGGTTGGACACCACCATGAAGTCATAGAGCGCGTCAGCCGCGTGGCTGCCGCCGCGCGCGGGTTTTCCTTCGGCGCTTGCTTCGGATTTTTCACGGTGCGTAGTCTGCATTGGTGCCCCTTGGGTAGCTAATGGCTCGAAGTCAACCCTAGTCGGCTGGAATCTTCCGGGCTATTCATCCGTTGGGCAAAGCGACAGAAACTTGAAGGCGCAAGCTCTCAGGTTTCTCCCCTAAACTGACAAAGTTGCCACTGATGTGGTCCGCACCTGGCCGATCGACCCGAGGAACTGATGAGCGCCGCAAACGAACCCCGCAAGTCCAAAGCAGAACGCACTGCCGAGGCCCGCGAGAAAGCCCGTGAGATCCGTGAGGCGCAGCTGAAGAAGGACAAGCGCAACAAGCTCCTTATCGGTTGGGGCATTGTGGTGGCTGTCGTGGCCATCCTCGCGATCGTTGCCCTGGTAGTCAGTTCCAACATCAGGAACAACGCTCCGGTTGCGGACGAAGGCCCCACCCCGGCCAATGGCAACATCCATGGCGGTGTGACGCTGTTGGCCAACTCCGAGGTAGTGAAGTCCGATCCCGCCACTGTCAACGTGAAGGACGTTCCGAGCAAGCCGGAAACGCCTCCGGCGGAAGTAAAGGCTCCCGGCGCCGAGGCGGAAGCCGGCAAGCCCGTGAAGGTGGTCGTCTACATCGACTTCATCTGCCCCGTCTGCAAACGGTTCGAAACCACCTATAACGATCAGTTGACCAGCCTCCGCAACGAAGGCAAGATCTCGCTGGAATACCGTCCGCTCGGTTTCCTGGACCAGCAGTCCACCACCAACTACTCCTCCCGCGCGGCCAACGCAGCCGCCTGCGTGGTCAATGAATCCCCGGAAAAGTACTCTGACTTCCTCAACGCGCTCTTCGATAAGCAGCCCGCAGAAGGCAGTGCGGGCCTGTCGGACAACGACCTGAAGAAGCTGGCCACGGATGTCGGCGCCAAGAGCATCGATTCTTGTGTGGATGAGAAGAAATACCGGCCCTATGTGAAGGTGGCCACCCAGGAGGCTG
Organism: Arthrobacter sp. PvP103; assembly: GCF_017833075.1. Taxonomy (NCBI): domain Bacteria; kingdom Bacillati; phylum Actinomycetota; class Actinomycetes; order Micrococcales; family Micrococcaceae; genus Arthrobacter; species Arthrobacter sp. PvP103. The sequence continues at coordinate 3,213,388 of NZ_JAFIBQ010000001.1, forward strand.
CGGCAGTCGGTGTGACCGGTACTCCGACTGCTTTCGTGGACGGCAAGCAGTGGGGCAAGGGCGACTCAGCCAAAACCGACCTGATCCCGTTCATCCAGGCCGCAATCGACGCCAAGGGCTAACAACCACCCCTCACGCATCAGGCCAGTGGCCCGGTTCCGGAACCATCCGGCACCGGGCCGCTGTCGTTTTTACCAGGGGGTGTCCTTGGGCTAACCTTATCTAGCACTGCATCCAGTGCCGCCGTTGCGCCTGATCCGTCAGGCAGAAACTGGCACGCCTCCTTAGCTCAGTTGGCCAGAGCACCGCTCTTGTAAAGCGGGGGTCGTCGGTTCGAATCCGACAGGGGGCTCCACCCTTAGGAGTGCCGGGAAGAGCCGGCCTTCGAATTCCAGGCCCCGGGCCGTTCGGCCCTTGGCTGTTCAGTTCACACCGCGGAACCTTGGCGTATGAACCAAGAGAAAAACGGGATCCGGCTGGTTCAGCGCCCCGAGCAGCCCACCGCCGTCGTCCGCGAAAAAGTGCCCATGAACGCCCTGCCGGAATTCTTCGGCCGTGCTTACGGCGCTGTCATGGCCGCAGTCCAGAACCAGGCCGTGCAGATTGCCGGCCCGCCTTTTGGCCGGTACCTGAGCATGCCCACAGACACTGTTGATGTCGAGGCAGGCTTTCCGGTGGCGGCGCCCTTCCCCGGGGCAGAAGGAGTGGCGCCCGGTATCCTGCCGGCGTGCCAGGCCTTCGAAGCCACACACACCGGACCGTACGACACGTTGAGTGCAACGTATGATGCCATCCAGGAGCGGATGAAGGAAGAAGGGTTCACCCCGGCCGACTCAATGTGGGAATACTACTTGAGCGACCCCGCCGCGGAGCCCGATCCGGCCACCTGGAAAACCCTGGTTGTTTGGCCTGTGGCATAGGGTCCGTTCCGTGCGGTAGGTGTGCGCCGGCTAGTCCTCGGCGTCGATCGTCTCGAGCAGGTCCTTGGCGGCTTTGGCGATGTCATCGTGGTCGTGTTGCGCAGCCCGGGTTTCCAGGGAAATGACCGCGCAGCGGTGGACCTTCTTGAAATCCCCGAAAGGAAAGCTCACGCTGCCTTTGGTTCCTTCCGACTCGTCAGGGTCCAGGCCCAGGTGCCAATTGGAGAATTCCGGAAAGCCGTGCTTTTCGATATAGGCATTTTCCTGGTCCGTCGACGGTGCGTGCTCGCTCCAGTCGTCCCGGGTGTCACGGACAACCTTTCCGTCTTTCACGAGGCTGCGCGCGTGTTCGAGCGCCTTCTTGTTCAGTTTCGTGGCCATGTGCGTAAAGGCTAGATCCAAGGTGTGCGGACCGCCAGAGGCGGATCGCTCCGAAAAAGTAACGCCGTGGAGACTGCGGCGAAACCTGCCCACAATATGGGGCGCCTACTTTGGGCCTATGACTACACGCCTGCTCACCAGAATCGCCTCGTGGTTCGAGGCCAGTCCCATGCCGGCCGCCGCATCCTCCGCGGGCGGTGCCTGGGAACAAGGCAACGCCGCCATCGCCGATGTCACCAGATGGGGCTGGCTGCCGGCGCTGAGCGGAGTGTCGATTGCTGCCGACCACGCGGCGACGGCGCACCGGGAAACGGCTGCCGCGGCCAGCAAGGGATAACCGCCAGCCTGCTGCTCGGAAGCCTGGTCGCTGCTGTCCGGCCAAGTAATTTGTCGGGTTGAACACACTTTTCTTCAACTACCGGCATAATGACCTAAACTGCTTCACTGAGGTGCCTGAAATGGCGCTGAGCAGCAACGAAAGCGAACCCCCAAATGGCTACCGATTACGACGCCCCACGCAAGACAGAAGAAGAGTCTCCGGCTGAATCCCTGGAGGCCCTTCAGGCGTCCCGCGGCGGCGGAGCCCAGACAGCCGTTATCGATGTTGATGAGAACGATACGGCCGAGGGCATCGACCTCCCCGGAGCGGATCTTTCCGGCGAGGAACTTACGGTAACTGTTGTTCCCGAGCAGTCCGACGAATTCACTTGTTCCTCCTGCTTCCTGGTCCGCCACCGGTCCCAGGTTGCGCGCGAAAAGAACGGCATGAAGTACTGCCGCGACTGCGAAGGCTAAGCAACTCCCGGCGCGCACCACAATTCACAAGCACGGCATCACGAGGCGCCGGCAGCCCGCACGGGCTGTCGGCGCCTGCGCTGTTTCACCAGCGCCGGCCGAGGGGCCGCCGTCGTTATCCGATGTCACGGAAGCGCGTCCAAAAGCGACCCGGACGGAACCGGAATGGCGGCAATGGCGCAGCTGGTTGGCCGTCCCGTGACCTGTCCGGGGGGAGGCTAACGGTTGGGCGCCGAAGGCATTTCGGCCCTCGTTTTCGCCTGTCAGGGCTCCTACGCTTGAGATATCTCATCACTTCCAAGGGTGGCTGAAATGAAGAAGTTTCAAGTGTGGCTGGCGGCAATCCTGATGGCAACGGGACTGGGCCTGGTGGCACCTGCGCCGGCGTCCGCCTCCTATTGCGGACTGGTGTGGGGTTCGCTGGCGAAGTCCGAGGCGGCCATGAGCACCGCGAAGGTCACCAACGTGCGCACCGGGCAGCACTACTGCTTCGACCGCCTGGTGGTAGACCTCAACGGTCCGGTGGAGGGCTACACGGTCAGGTATGTCCCCACTGTGGTGCAGGACGGTTCGGGCTTGCCGGTTCCGCTCAGGGGCCGGGCGTTCCTGCAGATCACTGTCAATGCTCCCGCCTATGACGACGGCGGAAACTCCACCTTCAATCCGGCCGACCGGAATGAACTGTCCAACGTTGGCGGCTACCAGACCTTCCGCCAGGTGGCCTGGGCCGGGAGCTTTGAAGGATATTCAACCATCGGCCTCGGCGTCCGCGGACGCCTTCCCTTCCGGGTGTTCAGCCTGGACGGACCCCGGTCCGGATCCCGTCTGGTCATTGACGTGGCCCATTACTGGTGACCTGCCGGAACTACCTGACCGGCCTTACTCGGGAACCACCAGGGCAGGGGTGTCCTTGCGGATCGTTTCGCCGCGGAAGAACCCGGGATTCAGCCTGGCCATGAGCAGCATGAACACCGCTCCCAGCGCGAGGATTCCCACGCCGAGGACGAAGACCAGTCCCACGCCGAAGATCTCCGATCCACTGCCGAACTCCGGCGCCAGGCTGTCCGCGGCAGTCTGCAGGAACACCACCAGCAGGCCAAGCCCGCCGAGCAGCGGGCAGAGCAGCCGCAGGATGAAGTTGCGGACGCTGCTGAAGACGGTGTTGCGGAAGTACCATGCGCACGCGAACGCCGTCAGCCCGTAGTAGAAGCAGATCATCAGCCCGAGGGCCAGGATGGTGTCGTTCAGGACGTTTTCGCTGACCACATGCATCACTGCGTAGAACCCTGCGGAGAGGACACCCGCTGCGATCGTTGCGAAGCCCGGCGTCGCAAACTTCTTGCTCATGTGGCTAAAGGGCTTTGGCAGGGCCCCGTAGTGGGCCATGGCCAGCAGGCTCCGCGACGGCGAGGTAAACGTGGACTGCAGCGAAGCTGCCGAGCTGGACAGAACCGCCAGCGACATAAGGATGGCGAAAGGGCCCATGACGGGGGACGCCAGCGCGGTGAAGATGTTTGCGTGGTTTTCTTCGTTGTTCAGTCCGACGCCCTCCGTACCCACACCGGCGAACATCATGGTGGCGATACTGACCAGGAGGTAGATGCCCAGGACTACGACGGCGGTAAGGGTGCCGGCGATGCCCGCCGTCTTTTTGCCATTGGCCGTTTCCTCGTTCACGGTGAGGCAGACGTCCCAGCCCCAGTACACGAAGATGGACAGCGAAATGCCGGCGGCAATCTGGCCGAAAGTCTCGATTTTGGTGACGTCAAACCATTCCCAGCTGAACGGGATGGAGGTTTCCGAGGAAGACCAGTTGGCAAAGGCCATGGCCACGAACAGCCCGAGCACAAGCAGCTGGAAACCCACCAGGCCGTACTGGACGATCTTGGTGGTATGCAGGCCGCGGTAGCTGACCCAAACGGCCAGCGCCACAAACACGACGCAGGTCGCGACGTTCAGCACCTTGTCGGCGGCCAGGTCTGCGAGCTCCGGCACGCCCGTGAGCTGGGCGAGGAACAAATAGAAGAAGTCCACCGCCACCGCGGCCAGGTTTGATAGCACGATGATGTTCGCGGCGAGGAGCCCCCAGCCTCCCATCCATCCCACCCACGGGCCGAAGGCTTTGGTGACCCAGGTGAAAGTGGTGCCGCTGTCCGGCGAATCGGCGTTGAGTTCCCGGTAGGCCAGGGACACCAGGATCATGGGGATGAAGCCGATGAGGAAGATGACGGGCAACTGCAGCCCGGCCTCGTTCACGGTGGGTCCAAGGGCGCTGGTGAGTGTGTAGGCCGGTGCAATGGTGGAAATGCCGAGGACGACGACGGCGAGGAGGCCCAGCTGCCCGCCCTTCAGTCCCTTTCCGGTAATGCCGTGCGGGGTGCCGGGTGCGTCAGTGCCTGCTAATGCCGTGCCGGATGCGCCGGCCGGGGAGCTGGGGCGGATGGTTTGGGTCATGTCAGGCCCTTTCTGGGTGGTCCGAATGTTCTAGGAGGCAGCGGGTTGCTGCTGGGTGATGCAGTGGATGCCGCCGCCCCTGGCGAACAGTTCGCGGGCGTCGATGCCCACGACGCGGCGGCCGGGGTAGGCATCGGCGAGGATCCGGAGGGCCTTTTCGTCGTTGGGGTCGCCGAAGGTGCAGGCAATCACACCGCCGTTGACCACGAGGTGGTTGATGTAGCTGTAGTCCACGAAGCCCTCCGGGTCACTGAGTGCCACGGGAGCGGGGACTTCGATGATGTTCCACTCTCGGCCGGCTGCGTCCCGCGTGGCCGAGAGGAAATTGATGATTTCGCGGCTGACCTCGAAATCGGGATGTTCCGGGTCCTGCTGGGAATGCACCAGCAGTGTGCCGGGGGACGGGATGGCGGCCACGATGTCCACGTGGCCCCGGGTGCCGAACCGCTCTGAGTCCCGGGTCAGGCCGCGCGGAAGCCAGATGACATGGGTGGCGCCGATGGTCCGGGCGAGCTCTGCTTCCACCTCGGCCTTGGACAGTCCGGGGTTGCGTCCCGGGTCCAGCTGCACCGTCTCTGTCACCAGCACGGTTCCCTCGCCGTCCACCTGGATGCCGCCGCCTTCATTAACGAGCGCGGAGGCTATGTGCCGGGCGCCGGACCGGCCGGCGACTTCCGCCCCGATCAGCGAGTCTTTGTCCCAGCGGGCCCATTCCTGCCCGCCCCAGCCGTTGAACACCCAGTCGACGGCGCCGAGGCGCCCGTCGCCGTCGAGGACGAAGGTGGGGCCGATGTCCCGCATCCACGCATCGTTCAAGTCCGCGGTGAGCACCTCGACGGCGGGATCCAGGTAGCGCGCGGCGGTCAGGACGTCGTCGGGGGTGACCACCATGGTGACCGGCTCGAATTCGACGGCGGCATTGGCGACGGCGGCCCAGACTGTCCGCGCGGCGTGTGCCTCTTCGGCGGTGTCGCCGAGGGTGTAGCCGCCGGTAGGGAACGCCATCCAGATGCGCTCCTGCGGAGCCGTCTCGGCGGGCATGCGCCAGGGGCTCACGCGGTCACCTCGTGGTAGGTCGGTGCTTCGCCGCCGAGGGGCTGGTCGCGCCGTACGGGGTCGGTCAGCCGGGCGTAGGTGTCCGGACGGCGGGTGGCCAGGAACGGGAACAGCGTGAGCCAGTCCCTGCGCTGGTCCAGGTCCAGGTCGGCGACAAGGACGGCGGATTCGTCGCGGGGCGCCTGGACCAGGATCCGGCCGTAGGGGTCCGAGATGAAGGAGGAGCCGTAGAAGTTCAGCGTCCCCTCGTTTCCCCAGCGGTTGGGGGCCACCATGAACAGGCCGTTCGCGATGCCGTTGCCCACGATGACCTGCTGCCAGAGCGGCTGGGTGTCGAAGTCCGGGTGGTCCGGTTCGGAACCGATGGCGGTGGGATAGACCAGGATTTCCGCCCCGCCCAGGGAGTACAGCCGGGCGAGCTCCGGGAACCACTCGTCCCAGCAGGTGGGCATGCCCAGCCTGGCGCCGCCGAGTTCCGCGGGGGAGTGGACCTCGTAGGCGTCCTCCGAGGCCGGGCCCCGGCGGAAGAATTTGTCTTCGTAGTACCCGGCGGTCACCGGGATGTGGAGCTTGTGCGTGCGGGCCAGCAGCTCACCCTCGGGGGACACCAGGATCGCCGTGTTCAGTCCCAGGCCGTCGTCCGAACCGTCCGGGTTCTCCGCCCGCTGGTACAGGGAGGCGTGGACGGTGATACCGTGCCGGCGGGCTGCCCCGGCGGCGAACCGGAACGTGGGGCCGGTCAGCAGGTCCTCGGCGAGGTCCGACGGGCGAGGACGGGCGGCCCACGAACGGGATGTGTCGTTGTCGGGGAGCGTATCCGCCGGGTAGCGGGACAAAGTGAGTTCCGGCAGGAAGACGACGGTGGCTCCCAGCCGGGCGGCGCGTTCAATGCCCTCATCAAGTTCGGCGCTGAGAGCCGCGGCGTCGGCGTGCCAGCGGTGCTGGACTACCGCGATCCTCAGGGCGGGGCGGGCAGAGGGCCGCGTCCGTGCCAGGGAAGCGGGCGGTTCAAGGCAAGTGATTTCAATCATGGTGAATACTCCAGTGAGACGGTCGTCACTAAATGAATGACGTTCATTTAGTATTCACGTGGAGGGGTCCCTTGGCAAGGGAAAATGAAGAATAGTCATTTTGTTAAGCCGCCCGCGAGATTCGGTGGCGCCGCTGTGGCGGCTGGGATAGTTTCGGATTACCCGAGAAACCGCTGACACCAGGAGGATCAATGAAGGCATCACCGACGCTGACGAATAATCTGCAGGCTGTGCTCGCGGACCTGATTGAACTGCACATCCAGGGCAAGCAGGCCCACTGGAACATCGTGGGAACGAACTTCCGCGACCTCCACCTGCAGCTGGATGAAATCATCGACGCCGCCCGTAACTTCGCGGATGACATGGCGGAGCGCATGCGTGCACTCCATGCCCTGCCGGACGGCCGCAGTGCCACGGTCGCCGAGACCACGAGCCTTGCGCAGTTCCCGCAGGGGCTGATCAGCACCAAGGACGCCGTAGACCGCATCGTCGCGGCGCTCGAAGCGGCTGTCGGCACCATGCGCAAGGTCCACGATGAAGTCGACGAGGAAGACCCCACGACGGCGGACCTGCTTCATGAGTTCATCGCCAAGCTCGAGCAGTACGCCTGGATGGTGGGCGCGGAGAACATGAAGGCCTCCGCCAGCGTGACCACCCCCGACGGTAAGTAAGACCGCATTACGTCAGCCCGGCACCGGATGATTCCGGTGCCGGGCTTTCTGTTTGGCGGGTGCGGGCGGAGGATGGCGGCCCGCCGGCGCTAAGAGGCCTTGGGCACTCCGCGGAGAACGACGGCGACGAGCGTTGCCGCTCCCGCCATCAGTACCAGCCCGATGGAGGCCGTCACGTGGACGCCCGATTCAAACGCGACCCGGGCGGCGGACGTCAGGGCGTCCGCCAGCGGTGCGGGGAGCGAATGGGCGAGTTCCATGGCCCCGGCCAGGGTTTCCCGGGCCTGTGTGACCCCCTGCGCGGCGCCGGCAGGGCCGGCGGCTGCGATGCCCTCCGGTAGGACCAGGTTCCGCTGGTAGGACGCCGTCAGGATCGAGCCGAGGACGGCCGTTCCGAGCAGTGAGCCAATCTCGTAACCGGTCTCCGAAATGGCCGCTGCCGCACCCGACTTCTCCGGCGGGACCGACCCCAGTATCAGGTCGTTGGAAATCGTTTCGGCTGCTCCCACGCCGAGGGCCAGGACCAGGAGTGCGCCCAGCAGGATGGCCGGACCGCCCGAGTGGTCCCCGAAGGCCACCATGAAGTAGCCGGTGGCGCTTAGGGAAAGACCTCCGGCCACCACAAAGCCTGGCCTTATTGTCCGCACCAGCGGGACCACCACCAGGCCGGCAACCACGGTGGCAACCAGCGCCGGGATCATGGCAATTCCGGCCTCCGTGGGCTGCTGGCCCTCCAGCAGCTGGAGGTGCTGGGCAAGGAACAGGATGAAGCCGTTGAAGGAAAAAAGCGCCAGGACATTGGCCGTGATGGCCGTGCTGAAGATCCTGTTTCCAAAGAGGCTGATGTCCAGTAGGGGGCTAGGCAGCCTCTTCTGGCGCCGGATGAAGGCGTAGCCCATGAGGAGTCCGAAACCGATGGCCGCCGCCGCCGCCGGGCCGAAGCCCTCCGTTGCCAGCGACTTGATGCCGTAGACCAAGGGAACCATTGTCACCAGGGAGAGGACGATGCTGGCGGCATCAACGGCTCCCGGGCTGGGGTCCCTGGATTCGGGAATCAGGGCCGGACCAAGCAGCAGGATAGGCAGCATGATGGGCACGGCCACCAGCAGGATTGCGCCCCACCAGTAGTGCTCCACGAGCCAGCCGCCGAAGATCGGCCCCAGCGCGGCACCACCCGAGAACCCTGCTGCCCAAATTGCGATAGCCAGACGGCGCCGGTTGGGGTCCGGAAAGATGTTCCGGATCAGGGACAGGGTGGAAGGCATGAGCATCGCACCGAAAAATCCAAGCGCTGCGCGGCCGGCAATGAGCCATTCCGCGCTGGGGGCGAATGCCGTTGCTGCGGAGACGGCGGCAAAACCGGTGCTGCCGATTAGCAGGAGCCGGCGGCGGCCGATCCTGTCGCCGAAACTGCCCATGGCGACCAGGAGGCCGGCCAGGACCAGGGGGTAGGCGTCGATAATCCACAGCAGCTGAACGCCGGTGGGGTCGAGGTTGCTGGCGATGGCGGGCAGTGCGAACGTCAGTGCGGTGTTGTCCACGGCGACCAGCAGAACCGGGAACATCAAAAGCGCGAGGGCCAGCCAGTCGCGACCCGGCCTGGGGCCGGTGGAGCGGCTGCCGATAGCGGCGGGCGCTGCGGAAGTGAGGCGCTGCGTGGCCGGCGTCGAAGGTGACTGCGAGTTTCCCATGAAGATAACTGTACCGTCTGGACGGTATAGTTAAGAAACGAGCCCGGACCACCGGGCATGATAGGAACCATGGCCAGAAAACCCGTTGCCCGCGAGGCTGTGCTCGACGCCTTTGAATCCCTGCTGATCGAGGTGGGTGAACGCGCCGCGACGCTGGATGCCGTGGCCCGGCGAGCAGGGGTTTCCAAGGGGGGTCTCCTGTATCACTTCCCGAATAAGGAAGCCATGATTTCTGCCCTGCTGGAGCGCATGGACCGGCTGGTCGCCGGGGATTTGGACGCCATGGCCAAAGCTCCGGAAGGCGCCGCGGTCTACTTCATCAAGTCCTCCCTCTGGGCGGACACTCCGCTGGACCGGGTTTTTGTGGCTGCCACCCGGCTTGCCGAAGTGGCGCACAAGGAGACGCTGCACCGCTTCGCGGCCGTCCAGGGGAGCTGGCTGGAACTGCTGGCCGGGGACGTTGGTCCGGCCATGGCCAAGGCCGTGCTGTACATGGGTGACGGCCTCTACTTCAATGCCATGCTGGCCAGCGGCCCCGGCGCCGCCCCGCCCGAAATGAGCGGCGACGTCGACAGCCTGCTGGCAGCCGTCGAACGGCTTCGCGGCTGACAGCGCCACGAGGGCGTGGGTCTGCCTTCCGGGACCGTCGCGATTCGGGCCGTAACGCGCCGTCGGACTGGCTGCGGAGTTTGCAGACTGGACCTGCGCGTAGGACAATTGACGCTGTGACTGTTGTCACCGCTAACTAAATATGCCTTTGATCTGCGGCGGGAGAGTTCTGCAAGTAGGTACAAGCAGGCGCCGTAGGAGCAAACCCTCCCCAGGAATCTCTCAGGCCCATGTACCGCCGCGGCAAGGCAACTCTGGAAAGCAGCATGCTGTCCGTTTGTGTCCCAACCCAGTTGGGGGGCAAACCAGGACACGCCATGCTCACCGACGGTGCAAGCGGAGCTGTGCGAGAGCACGGTCCTGCGGAAACTCTCAGGTCCAATACAGAGCGGGGAGGAACCCGGACCACTGCGGCGTACCCTGCGCCGCCATTAGTAATGGAGTTCCTTCGTGACGGTTAGTTCAGCCTCCACCACCTTCGTCGACCGGCATATTGGCGCCCGCCGCCAGGCCGACATCGACACCATGCTCAAGTCCGTCGGCTACGACACCGTGGACTCGCTGGTAGACACCGCGGTCCCCAAAGACATCCGCCAGGAAGTCGCCCTGACTTTGCAGGACGCCCTGAGCGAGGTCGAAGTACTGGCCGAGCTGCGCAAGCTGGCTGCCAAGAACAAGACGGCCGTACAGATGATCGGCCAGGGTTACTACGACACGGTGACCCCGGCGGTGATCCGCCGCAACATCCTCGAGTCCCCGGCCTGGTACACCGCCTACACCCCCTACCAGCCGGAAATTTCCCAGGGACGCCTTGAGGCACTCCTGAACTTCCAGACCATGGTCCAGGACCTCGTGGGCCTGCCCATCGCCAACGCCTCCCTCCTGGACGAAGCCACCGCCGTGGCTGAAGCAGTCCTGATGATGCGGCGTGCCAACAAGAACAAGGCCGCCCATGACGGCAAGACGGTCCTGGACGCCGATGTCCTGCCGCAGACCATCGCCATCGTCAAGGGCCGTGCCGAGGCGCTCGGCTTCGAGGTTGAGGTGGCGGATCTCTCCAAGGGGCTTCCCGACGGCGACATCAACGGCATCGTGCTGCAGCAGCCGGGCGTGTCCGGCCGGGTGTTCGACCACGCCGCCGTCATCGCCGCCGCCAAGGAACGCGGCGCACTGGTCACTGTGGCGGCTGACCTGCTCTCACTGACCCTGATCACCCCTCCGGGTGAGCAGGGTGCGGACATCGCCGTCGGCTCCACCCAGCGCCTGGGTGTGCCGCTGTTCTTCGGCGGTCCGCACGCCGCCTATATGGCCGTCCAGAAGGGCCTTGAGCGTTCCATGCCCGGCCGCCTGGTGGGTGTGTCCAAGGACAACGCCGGCACCCCGGCCTACCGCCTTGCCCTGCAGACCCGCGAGCAGCACATCCGCCGCGAAAAGGCCACGTCCAACATCTGCACCGCACAGGCACTGCTGGCCATCGTCTCGTCGATGTACGCCGTCTACCACGGCCCTGACGGACTGAAGTCCATCGCCGAGACCATCCACAAGAACGCCCGCACCCTGGCGGCATCCCTGCAGGGCGCAGGCCTCGAGATCCTGCACGGCAGCTTCTTCGATACCATCACCGTCCGCGTCCCGGGCAAAGCAGCTGACATCGTCGCCGCAGCCGAAGCCAAAGGCATCAACCTGCGCGGCATCGATGCCGACACCGTCGGCATCTCCGCTGACGAAACCACGACGCCGGAAACCGTCGCCGCCGTTGCCGCCGTTTTCGGCGCCGAGGTTGCCTCCGACGACGCAGGCTTCGCCCTCGACGCCGCCGTCGAACGTTCCTCGGACTACCTGCAGCACCCGGTCTTCAACACGCACCGCTCCGAAACCCAGCTGCTGCGCTACATCCGCAAGCTCTCGGACCGCGACCTCGCCCTGGACCGCACCATGATCCCGCTGGGGTCATGCACCATGAAGCTGAACGCCACCGCCGAGATGGAAGCCATCTCCTGGCCGGAGTTCGCCTCCATCCACCCCTTCGCCCCGGACTCCCAGACCGAAGGCTGGCGTGAGCTGATCGACGGCCTGGAAGCGGACCTCGCGGAGATCACAGGCTACGACCAGGTTTCCATCCAGCCGAACGCAGGCTCCCAGGGCGAGCTCGCGGGCCTGCTGGCGATCCGCGGCTACCACCTGTCCCGCGGTGATGACCAGCGCAACGTCTGCCTGATCCCCGCCTCGGCGCACGGTACCAACGCCGCGTCCGCCGTCCTGGCCGGCATGAAGGTGGTCGTCGTGGCCACCGCCGCTGACGGCACGATCGACCACGCCGACTTCCAGGCGAAGATCGAAACCCACAAAGACGTCCTGTCCGCGATCATGATCACGTACCCGTCAACGCACGGCGTATACGACGCCGACGTCCGCGAAATCTGCGACTCGGTGCACGCAGCAGGCGGGCAGGTCTACGTTGACGGCGCCAACCTGAACGCCCTGGTGGGCCTGGCGCAGCCGGGCAAGTTCGGCGGCGACGTGTCCCACCTGAACCTCCACAAGACCTTCTGCATCCCGCACGGCGGCGGCGGACCGGGCGTCGGCCCGGTTGCGGCCAAGGCCCACCTTGCGCCGTTCATGCCGGGCGATGCCAACAAGGCAGCCCACGAGGACGGGCACGGCGTTGCGATCTCCGCTTCCCGCTTCGGCTCCGCCGGGGTGCTGCCGATCTCCTGGGCCTACGTAAAGCTGATGGGCGGCGCCGGCCTGACCGAAGCCACCAAGTCGGCCCTGCTGGCGGCGAACTACATCGCCTCCCGCCTGAACGAGTTCTTCCCGGTGCTGTACACCGGCGAAGGCGGACTCGTGGCGCACGAGTGCATCCTGGACCTGCGCGCCCTGACTGCCAAGACGGGAGTCACCGCGGAAGACGTGGCGAAGCGCCTCATTGACTTCGGCTTCCACGCCCCCACGCTGGCATTCCCGGTTGCCGGCACGCTCATGGTGGAGCCCACTGAGTCCGAGGACCTCGTGGAGATTGACCGCTTCATCGATGCCATGATCACCATCCGCCAGGAAATCGACCAGGTTGCGAACGGCGACTTCACGGTGGAGAACTCCCCGCTGCGCAACGCACCGCACACCGCGGCCGCCGTCGTCTCCTCCGACTGGAACCGCGAATACCCGCGTGAGCAGGCCGCCTTCCCCGTCCACCACCTCAAGCAGGACAAGTACTTCCCGCCCGTGGGCCGCATCGACGGCGCAGCAGGGGACCGCAACCTGATCTGCTCCTGCCCGCCCATCGAAGACTTCGAAAACTAAGGATTCCCGCGATGACTGAGAACTACACGGCGCTCTATGAGGAGCACAAGAAGCTCGGCGCGTCCTTCACCGATTTCGGTGGCTTTCAGATGCCCCTGAAGTACTCCTCCGAGCTGGCCGAGCACCACGCCGTCCGCAAGTCTGCCGGACTGTTCGACCTCTCCCATATGGGCGAAGTCTGGGTCACCGGCCCGGACGCCGCAGCCTTCCTGGACTACGCCCTGGTCGGCAAAATTTCCGCCATGTCCGTGGGCAAGGCCAAGTACTCGCTGATCTGCCAGGAAGACGGCGGCATCATCGACGACCTCATCACGTACCGCCGCCCAGCGGCAGACGCCGCAGGAAACGGCACGGACAAATTCCTGGTGGTGCCCAACGCCGGAAACGCCGTTGTGGTCGCGGCCGCCCTCGCCGAACGGGCAGCAAAGTTCGACGTCGTGGTGGACGACGCCTCCGCCCGCACCTCGCTGATCGCCGTCCAGGGTCCCAAGGCCGAAGCCATCCTGCTTCGCCTGGTTCCGGCGGCACAGCACGAGCTGGTCACCGGACTGAAGTACTACGCCGCCGTCGAAGTTCCCTTCCTGGTGGCCGGCGCCACCAAGGACCTCCTGCTGGCCCGGACCGGCTACACCGGTGAGGACGGCTTCGAGATCTTCGTGGACAACGACGACGCCACAGCCCTGTGGCAGGCCATCGGGGCTGTCGCCGAGGAGGGCGAGCTTGTCCCCGCCGGCCTTGCATGCCGCGACTCGTTGCGCCTGGAAGCCGGAATGCCGCTCTACGGCAACGAGCTCTCCCGCGAAGGCAACCCCTACGCAGCGGGCCTCGGCCCGGTCGTCTCCCTCGCCAAGGAGGGCGACTTCGTGGGCCGCGCGGCGCTTGAAGCCCTCAAGGCCGGCGGCGCCGGTGCCACGAGCGGACGCAAGCTGGTGGGCCTCAAGGGCCTGGGCCGGCGCGCGGGCCGCGGCCACTACCCGGTGCTCAAGGACGGCGCAGTTGTTGGCGAAGTGACCTCCGGCCAGCCGAGCCCCACGCTGGGCTACCCCGTGGCCCTGGCCTATGTCGACGTCGAATTCTCCGAGGTGGGTACCGCCCTGGACATCGACCTGCGCGGCAAGGCGGAGCCGTTCGAAGTCGTCGCACTGCCTTTCTACAAGCGCCAAAAGTAGCCCATAGGCTGTCAGCAGTTCCCGGCTCCGGGACCGGCTGGCCCCGTTTTCACGCGTGCTGCTCCTTTGTCGCTTTGACACACGCTGCCGGATCCCAGCCCCAACGCTCTCTCACTTCCTGCAGCGTTTGGGCCAACGCTCTCTCACTTTTCGCAAACCAAACTGAAGGAAAAACACATGGCAAAAGTTGCCGCTGAACTGCAGTACTCCGACGAGCACGAGTGGGTGGCCCGTGAGGCCGGCAACCTGGTGTCGATCGGCATCTCCGCCGTGGCCACGGATGCCCTCGGCGACATCGTGTACGTTGACCTGCCCGAGGTTGGCTCCACCGTGACCGCAGGGGAGACCTGCGGCGAGGTCGAGTCCACCAAGTCCGTTTCGGACCTGTACTCCCCGGTCACCGGCGAGGTCACGGAAACCAACTCCGCCGTCGTGGACGACCCCGCACTGATCAACAGCGATCCGTACGGTGCCGGCTGGCTCTTCAAGGTGGCTGCGGATTCCGACGGCCCGCTGCTCTCCGCCGAGGAATACGCTTCAAAGAACGGCGGCGAACTGTGAGCGGCGCAACCGCGGCCGCAGGCACAGGCACCGTCGCGTTTGAGCAGGTTGTCTCCCCGTCCCTGGACGCGGACCTGTCCGCGCTGGACCCTGAGATCGCGACGAAGATCGACGACGAACTGGCCCGCCAGCGCACCGGCCTGGAAATGATCGCCTCGGAGAACCACACCGCCAAGGCCGTCATGCAGGCGCAGGGCTCGGTGCTGACCAATAAGTACGCCGAGGGCTACCCGGGCAAGCGCTACTACGGCGGTTGCGAGCACGTTGACGTGGTCGAGCAGCTGGCCATCGACCGGGTGAAGGCCCTGTTCGGAGCCGAATACGCCAACGTGCAGCCGCACTCCGGAGCGCAGGCGAACGCCTCGGTGATGCACGCGCTGATCAAGCCGGGCGACACCATCATGGGCCTGAACCTGGCCCACGGCGGCCACCTCACCCACGGCATGCGGATCAACTTCTCCGGTCGGCTGTACAACGTGATCCCGTACCAGGTCCGCGAAGAGGACCACCGGATCGACATGGCCGAGGTGGAGCGCCTGGCCCGGGAGCACAAGCCGCAGCTGATCGTCGCCGGCTGGTCCGCCTACGCCCGCCAGCTGGACTTCGCCGAGTTCCGCCGCATCGCCGACTCCGTTGGCGCCTACCTGATGGTGGACATGGCGCACTTCGCCGGGCTGGTCGCCGCAGGGCTGCACCCGTCACCGGTTCCGCACGCGCACGTCACCACGTCCACCACGCACAAGACCCTCGCAGGGCCCCGCGGCGGCATCATCCTCTCCAACGACGCCGACATCGCCAAGAAGATCAACTCGGCAGTGTTCCCCGGCCAGCAGGGCGGACCCCTGGAACACGTCATCGCCGGCAAGGCCGTGGCGTTCAAGATCGCCGCGTCCCCGGAATTCAAGGAACGCCAGGAACGCGTCCTTGCCGGTGCCCGGATCCTGGCGGACCGCCTGGTCCAGCCGGACGTCACCGCCAAGGGGATCAACGTGATCTCCGGCGGCACCGACGTCCACCTGGTCCTGGTGGACCTGCGCAACTGTGAGTTGGACGGCCAGCAGGCCGAGGACCGCCTCGCGGAAATCGACATCACCGTCAACCGCAACGCCGTGCCGTTCGACCCGAGGCCGCCGATGGTCACCTCGGGTCTGCGTATCGGCACCCCGGCCCTCGCCACCCGCGGTTTCGGCGAAGCCGCCTTCGCCGAGGTTGCGGATATCATCGCTGAGGCGCTAATCGCCGACGCCGGCGCGGACCTCTCCGTCCTGCGCTCCCGGGTGGATGCCCTCGCCGCCGCCCACCCGCTCTACCCCTCGGTTGCCAACCTCGGCTAGAGCACGTATTACAGAAGTAGAGATCACGACGCGGGCGGCCGCCACAAGCTGCCGCCCGTCGTCGTGCATCCGGCAGTGCGACCGCCCACCGGCGGTTGCACCGCCATCCGGCAGGACCATCTGCCGGACCACAGCTACACCTAGTTAGGAACCGACCATGGCCGTTGGTGTCTTTGATCTTTTTTCCATCGGGATTGGGCCTTCGAGTTCGCATACGGTGGGTCCGATGCGGGCTGCGGCGGTGTTCGCCGGGGAGCTGAAGGCTTCCGGTGCCCTGGAGAGGGTGGCCGGGCTGCGGGTGGATTTGTATGGTTCGCTCGCCGCGACGGGGCACGGTCACGGGACGATGACGGCGATCCTGCTGGGGCTGGAGGGGTTCCATCCGGAGAAGATCCTCCCGGCCGAGGTGGAGGAGCGGCTGGCGGCGATCGCGGAGTCCGGGATGCTGCGGCTGGCCGGTGCTGTTGATGGTGCCGGGGTGGTCCTGCCGTACGGGGTGAAGGATATGGTGTTGCGGCCGTTGACCATCCTGCCGCGGCACACGAACGGGATGACTTTCACTGTCACGGATGCTGGCGGGGAGGTGCTGCATGCGGCGACGTTCTTCTCGGTGGGCGGGGGGTTTATTGTCCGTGAGGGCGAGGAGGACGCGGCGCAGCAGGAGTTGGAGGAGTCGAAGAAGGAGTTGCCGCTGCCGTTCCGGACTGCGGCGGAGCTGCTGGGCCGGTGCCAGTCCAAGGGCCTGTCCATTGGGGAGATCATGTTCGTCAACGAACGCGCCTCCCGGTCCGAGGCGGAGATCCGGGAGGGGTTGCTGCACATTTACTCGGTGATGGAGGAGTGCGTGGCGGTGTCCCTGAAGCGTGAGGGGCTGCTGCCCGGCGGGCTGAAGGTCCGCCGTCGTGCGCCGGACTGGCACGAGCGTTTGCTGAAGGAGAACCGGGGCCAGGACCCGGAGTACCGGGATCCGAAGTACTGGCAGGAGTGGGTGAACCTGATCGCGTTGGCGGTGAACGAGGAGAACGCGTCCGGCGGCAGGGTGGTCACGGCGCCGACGAACGGGGCGGCCGGGATCATCCCGGCGGTGTTGTATTACGCGTTGCATTTCGCGCCGGGCATGGACCGGGCCAGCCGGGAGGACCGGGATGATGTGGTGGTGAAGTTCCTGCTCGCTGCCGGTGCGGTCGGGGTGCTCTATAAGGAACAGGCGTCCATTTCGGGGGCGGAGGTGGGCTGCCAGGGTGAGGTGGGGTCGGCGTCGTCGATGGCCGCTGCGGGCCTGGCCGAGGTGATGGGCGGGACGCCGCAGCAGGTGGAGAACGCGGCGGAGATCGCGATGGAGCACAACCTGGGGCTGACGTGTGATCCGATCGGCGGGCTGGTGCAGATCCCCTGTATCGAGCGGAACGCGATCGCGGCGGCGAAGGCCATCAATGCCGCGAAGATGGCGCTCTGGGGCGACGGCACGCACCGGGTGTCCCTGGACGAGGTGATCGTGACCATGCGCGAGACCGGCAGGGACATGTCCTCCAAGTACAAGGAAACCGCCATGGGCGGCCTCGCCGTCAACGTCGTCGAATGCTGACTCCCTAGCCCGTTGGCGGGCCTGTCGAGACCTAGTTGTGCAAAGCCGCCCACCAGTTCAGGCTGCTGGCGAAAACCAGCCAAGAAACGTAGGGCAACAGCAGCAGGCCGGCTGCCCGGCTGATAGGGCCGAAACGCAGGACGGTGAAGGTGACGGCGATGATCAGGGAAATGATGATCGCAAGCCCCAGCCAGAGCGACGCCGTGCCCATCACCGGGTAAAGGCCGAAGAACACCGGCGTCCACAGCAGGTTCAAGCCCAACTGGATCCCGTACGCCCTCAAGGCGGGGACGGTGCGCTGTCCGCCGTGCCGCCAGACGAGCCACGCGGCGACTGCCATGGCTGTGTACAGCATGGTCCAGACCGGACCGAAGACCCAGTTCGGCGGGGACCACGGGGCTTTGTCCGCTGTGGCGTACCAGCCGTCCACGTTGCCCAGCGTGGCGAAAGCACCCAGCCAGGCGACCAGCGCGGAGGCTCCCAGGAATACAGCCAGGCCGAGCAGTTGCGCACCCGTGCTGCGGCTGCCGGGACGGGCGCCGTCAGCGGGGCCCGCCATGGCCTGTTCGTGCGGTGCCTTCATAGTTCAACCCTCGCGAGTACGGCATGTTGAGTCAAGTCGATCCAGCACTCGGCCACTGGCACATGAGTCCTTCACGGCTGGTCGCGATCGCTGCCCGCCAGCCACTGTTCGCATGCTCTGTTCACCCTGAGGCTGGAGTGCCACTATGGAGCTATGACTGGGGGATATGACCGGGACTTTCTGCGGGCACGCCTTGAGCTGCCCAGTCCGGCGGCAGCAACCGTTTTGCTTGACTACACACACTTTTCCGTCCGGCTGCGTACGGCGCGGAAGCTGGCCGCCGTCGTCGGCGTAAATATTCACGGACGCGAACTGGTGCCGTTGGCCCGTGAGGGAACCTGGCACTTCGATGCCCGGGTCCCGAAGGAGCAGCAGGCGGGTCCGGAAGTCTACAAGAACAACGCCTTTGACCGGGGACACCTGGTGCGGCGGCTGGATCCGGTGTGGGGCGATGAGGCGACGGCCAAGGCAGCCAACCAGGACACCTTCTCGTTTACCAATGCCGCGCCACAGGTAGACGACTTCAACCAGGGCAAAGAACTGTGGGTGGGGCTGGAAGACCATGTGCTCAGCCACGCGGACCTCAATGACGCCAAGCTGAGTGTGTTCACGGGGCCGGTCCTGGAGGACGACGACCTGCCCTACCGGGGAGTGCAGATACCCCGGATGTTCTGGAAGATCGCGGCCTGGACCATGGACGGAAAACTCGCTGCTGCCGGATTCCTGCTGGACCAGTCCCCGCTGTTGGGGAAGGTGGAGCTCAAGAAGGCTATCCGGGAACGGCTCCTGGCCGATGAACCGCCGCCGCTGGGTCCCTTCCGCACCTTTCAGGTTCCTGTGGCCCGGATCGCCGAATTGACCGGGCTGAGCCTGTCCCGGCTGGAAAACGCGGACCGGCTGGCCAAGAGCCAGCGTGCCCTGGGCAAGGAGCCCCTGGCCGTGCGGCTCAAGTCCATGGAGCAGATCCGGCTCTGAACCCGGACGCCGCGAGGGAGCCAGCCGGATAACGTGCTCCTAGGGTCAACGTCCTCCTAGGGAGGGCCGATAGACTTGTGGCTTGCATGCCCGGCATGCAGCCGAAGCACCGACCGCAAAGATTGGACACCGCGCACTTGCGAGAATTCACCGCCCGCTTTGCCTCCGCCGAGGAGGTCGCCAACTGGGACAACCATGTCATCGCGAACCCGAACGGCGGAAACCTGCTTCAGTCCGAGGCGTTCGCCGAGGTCAAACAACACTTTGGCTGGCAACCCCTCCACCTGGTCTACGAAACCGCGGACTACACGAGCTACAACCTGGTGCTGCAGAAGTCCTTTCCTGTGCTGGGCAAGCTGTGGTACCTCATCAAGGGGCCGGACGTGGCGGCGGTTGAGGATATCCCGGGCATCGCCGCCGCGAACGCGGAGTTCGTGAAGCGAGCAAAGCTGGGCGTCTTTGCCATCAAGATCGAGCCGGACATCGTCCTTTCCGAGGACGCAAAGCGGGTGCTCGAGGGCGCGGGCCTGGTGAAGACGCACAACCTGCAGCCCAATGACTCCACTGCGCTGCTGGACATCGCGCCGGAGGAGAACCAGTTGCTGCGGAACCTGCACTCCAGGGGACGCAACGCTGTCCGCCGGGCCATCCGGGAGGGCGTGGAAGTCCACAACGTCGATCCCACGGAGGAGAACTTCCGGTCCATGTATTCGCTCATGACCACCACGGTGGAAGCGAAGTCGCAGGTCAGGGTCAGGGAGTACGAGTACTACCGGCAGTTCTGGACCAACTTCATCAAGCGCGGGCAGGGCCGGCTCCTGTTCGTCTACGAGAACGGCGTTCCGTCCGTGGGTGCCTTCGTGATCAACTACGGCCGGAAGGGGACCTACAAGGACGGCGGCTCGCTCCAAAAGCGCACCCAGTACGGCGACTCCCACCTGGTCCAGTGGACGGCCATCAACCAGGTCAAGGAACTCGGCTGCACGGAATATGACTTCTGCGGCACCCCTCCGAGCGACAAACTCAAGGACACTTCCAACCCGTTCCACGGGCTGGGGTTGTTCAAGACCAGCTTCAGCAAGACGGTCACCGACTTCGTAGGCTGCTACGACCAGGTGCTCGACCCGCTGAAATACAAGGCCTGGATGGCCGCCGGCGAACGTGTGGCACGCCAGCTATACACCAGGCGAACAGGCCAGCAGTTCTACTAGATACCCTTGTGAAGCCCTTGAGGAGGCCGCAATGACCAAAGCACCCGACGGTCGCCGCAGGCCGCCCACGGCGGCGCTGCCCCCGACCCAACCTCTCACCGCATCCCAGGTACGGCAGAACGCAGCGGCCAAGCGCATGCTTCGCAGGCTGGTGCAAGGCGAAAACCCGCCCACCGCACCCATGAGCATTGTGGACCGGCTCGCCGGCAGCCCCTACGCCAACCCCATGATCCAAGTGGGGGGAGTGGACACTTCCGCGCGGAAGACCATCGACTTTGCGCTCCACCTCGCCGAGTCCATGTTCCGATACGGCGCCGGTGCCCTGGAAGTGGAAACCAGCATCATCGCGATCACGGCGGCCTTGGGCCTGAAGCACATCGAAGTGGACATCACCAACCAGTCGGTTGCCATCAACTACGCACCCAAGGACCAGACCCCCATTTCCCTGCTCAGGGTGGTGCGGTCCTGGACAAACAACTATGCGGGCCTGGCACAGGTGCACCAGCTGGTGACGGACATTGTGGCCGGCGGCGTTGGCCGGGATGAGGCAGTCCGCAGGCTGGACGAAATTATCCGCAGCTCCAAGCCGTTTCCGCGCTGGATGGTCACTGTGGCCTTCGCGGTGTTCGCCGCAGTTTTCGTAGGCGTACTGGGCGGGGGCCCCGGCGCTTCGGCGGTCGCATTCGGCTCGAACATCCTGGTGAGCCTGCTAGCCCGGCAGTTGAGCCGCTGGCGGGTTCCGGACTTCTTCGCCACGGCATCATGCGCATTCCTGGTGACGTTTATCGCCCTGCTGCTGTGGCGGTTCGGCAGTCCGGTGGGCATCCAAATCGCGCCCGCCATCGTCGTGGTGGGCGGCATCCTGCTGCTCCTGCCCACGGGCCGGCTTGTGTCGTCGGTGCAGGACGCTATCAACGGCTTCCCCGTCACGGCGGCGGGCCGGTTCCTGTCCACCATGCTGACCTTCGGTGCGCTGGTGTCCGGCATCTCCGTCGCTTTCGTGCTGGGCTCGAAGATGGGCATGGAGGAAATCGACGTCACGGAAACATTCCCGCCGGCGTATCCGTTGTGGGCGCTCATCATTTTGGTGGCCGTAGCGGTAGTAGCCATTGGCATCACGGAACAGACCGCCTGGAAGCTCCTCCTTCCCACCGCGGCGGTGGGCGTAGTAGGACATCTTGTGCTGCTCGGCGCGGACCTGATCGGCATGGGTTCAAGGTTTTCCCCGGCCGTCGCCGCGGTGGTCATAGGCCTCCTGGCCAGGGTGGTTGCCTTGAAGATGGGCGCCCCCCAGCTAGTGGTGGCTGTTCCCGCGGCCCTGATCCTCCTGCCCGGCCTCACTATATTCCGCTCCATGTATGTCTTGACCATTGAAGAGTCGGAGATCCTGATGGGTGCCGGGGGCATGCTGAATGCCGGTGCGATCGTGTTGGGAGTGGCGGCCGGCATCGTCCTCGGCGACACCCTGGCCCGTCCGCTCACCCGGAGCCTGGCCAGCAACGAACGCCGCCGCGCCCGGCGGCGCTAGCAGGCCACGAGCAGCCGGATGCGGACCTGCCGGATCCGGACCTCTTAGATCTGCCCGATGGGGAGCTTCTTTTCGGCCTGGAAGTCGTCCTCCACCCGGCCCTTGGCCCAGTAGCCGGACAACGACACCTGCGCGCGCTCCAGGCCGCGCTCACGGTAGAGGACCTCGCGGAGGGACTTCATGTAGCCGCGCTCACCGTGGGCGAAGACCTGCACCCGGCCGCCAGGCCACTCGGCATTCCGTACGGCGCCGACCAGGAGATCGCTGCTGCCTGCAGGGGCACCGTTGCGCGGCAGCCAGTGGATCTGCAGTCCGGCAGGGGCCTGGATGGGCTGGATTTCGGCGTCGCTGTCCACCTCCAGGAACGCAATTCCCCGGGCTTCCGGCGGCAGCGACTCGATGGCGGCGGCAATGGCAGGCAGGGCGGCCTCATCGCCGGCGAAAAGGTGCCAGTCGGCCGCGGGATCGGGGTTGTAGCCGCCGCCCGGGCCTGTGAAGACCAGGCTGTCGCCGGCCCGGGCTTTCGCCGCCCATGGGCCCGCCAGGCCCTCGTCACCGTGAATCACGAAATCGATGGCCAGCTCGCGGGCCTCTTCATCCACCCAGCGGACGGTGTACGTCCGGGTGTACGGCCACTGCTCGCGTGGGAGGCTTTCCCGGATGGCCCAAAGGTCGAGGGGGAGCGGGTATTCGACGCCGGGCTGCGGGAAGGCAATCTTCACGTATCGGTCTATGTAGTCGTTGTTCACATAGCTGGCAAAGCCTTCGCCGCCGGCCACGATCCGCACCATGTGCGGCGAGAGTTCCTCGCGCCGGAGGACCGTGAGGTTCGTCTGGGGGCGCGATTTTCGGCTGGCAGATGTAGCAGCAGGAAGGGAAGTCATGAAAGTAAGCCTAGGCTAAGGAACCGGGGGAAGTTCCCAGTCAACGGGCTCCGAACCCTGGGCCCGGAGGAGTTCGTTTGCCCTGCTGAACGGCCTCGACCCAAAAAATCCGCGGGCGGCCGACAACGGGCTGGGGTGGGCGCTGGCGAGGACCGGAGTGTCTCCAAGCAACGGGCGGACGCCCTCGGCATCCTTGCCCCACAGCACCGCCACGAGGGGCGCTGCCGTCCCGTCTGCAGCGCGGCGGCCGGCGACGGCGGCAATTGCCGCCGTCGTAATCGGTTCCCAGCCTTTGCCCCGGTGGGATCCAGCTGCCCCGGCCCGGACCGTAAGGACGCGGTTCAGGAGGAGGACGCCCTGGTCCGCCCAGCGCGTGAGGTCCCCGTGGACGCGGGCCGGAAGGCCGAGGTCGGATTCGAGTTCCTTGTAGATGTTCGCGAGGCTGCGCGGAATGGGCCTGGTGTGCCCTTCCACCGCGAAGGACAATCCGATCGGATGGCCCGGGGTCGGGTAGGGGTCCTGGCCGACGATGAGGACTTTGACCCCGGCCAGCGGCTGTTGAAATGCGCGCAAAACGTTCGACGGCGACGGCAGCACCTGGTGCCCGGCCGCCACTTCAGCAGCAAGGTACTCCAGGACGCTCCGCAACTCCGCCTCCACGGGAGCCAGCGCCGCAGCCCAGTCTGCAGCCATAAGGCGGTCCAGCGGCACTCGTGCCATCTCGGCAAAGTCAGCACCCTCAACGGCAGGCTCCAGCTCGAATAAGGCTTCAGAATCAAACACGGGTCCATTCTCGCAGTGTTGTACTCCAAGACGCTGGCGGGCCCACGGCGCCCGGCCGGACGCCGGCAAAAGTCTGTGGTGGCGGGCGTACCTTGCGTTACCCGCCTCCCCGCCGTCACGTCATACGGCGTAAATGACATGCGTGTTATTCGCCCGTACCATGGAAAGGAGACTTTGACCGGATCAAGTGGAGGATTTTGCCGTGGCCGAACCAGTGCGCGATGACCTGTCACTTGCGGACACCGGCAGCGAAACCGTGTCCGGAGCAGACCCTATGCCGGCTCCGCAGCCGGGCTCACGGCTGAGCGAGCGGGACAAGCAGATGCTGGCCCTCGAACGGCAGTGGTGGAAGTACGCAGGGGCAAAGGAACAAGCCATTCGTGAGCTGTTCGACCTCTCAGCCACCCACTACTACCAGATCCTCAACACGCTGATTGACACCGAGGACGCCCTGGCCCAGGACCCCATGCTCGTGAAGAGATTGCGTAGACTACGTACGTCACGCCAACGGGCACGCACGGCGCGCCGATTGGGCTCTGACGCTTAGACGTCGGGGCCGGGCAATCAGCAAGAACCAACGAGGACATCGTTTTATCATGACCAAATATGCTCGGGATGAATTCGACAGGGTCCCTGAGACCTCCTCGCGACAGGGTGTCCACAGGGTCGCCTCCGAGGCTCCCCGGCGCCGGCTGGGAGCAATCCTGACCGTCGGTGTGGCGGCGCTGGCCATCGGCCTGGTCGCCTTCCTGTTCCTTCCCAAGCTGGGATTTGCTCCTGCCGGCAGCCCGCTGATGGCGGCAGGGTCCGCACTGGTCAGCCCCTCGGCCTCCCCCTCCGCTGAGGTTCCGCAAGGCACCTCGTCTCCGAGCGCTGAGGCCGGTTCCGAGCCGGGCGCGGCTCCTTCCGCCAGCGAGACGCCTGCTGCCAGCAGCTCTCCCTCCGCGGTACCTTCCGCCGATGCACCGGCTGTTGACAAGAGCCAGGCCGTGGCTGTCTACAACGGGACCACCACCGCGGGACTTGCCGGCCGCGTGAGCAGCACCGTCGCCGGTGACGGCTGGACGCTGGGACCGGTGGGCAACTGGGGCGGAATGCCGCAACAGTCCTCCGTGATCTACTACAGCGGGGCATTGCAGAAAGCCAATGCCGAGGCACTGGGGGAGCTCCTGAACATCACGTCGCTGGTGGACTCTGCCGAGTTCCAGTTGCCGGTGGTTGTGGTTCTCGGGCCCGGCTTCCAGTAGGGAATTTCGGTTACGCCTGAATAACTATTAGGGGCTCGCAGGGCCGGGTCCTGCCCCCGGCAAACGGCAATGGCTAAAGTGATTCCGGATGCCGCGTCTCAACGCGGACCGTCCCGACGGCGCACAGTGACGTGGGCCGGACACAGAGCAACCGGAAAGTGTGGGCAACATGGCATTGGGAACCGTTAAATGGTTCAACGCCGAAAAAGGCTATGGCTTCATCACCGTTGACGACTCCGGAGACGATGTCTTCGTCCACTGGTCGGCCATCGAGGGGGAAGGCTACCGGGCTCTGGACGAGGGGCAACGGGTGCAGTTCGAGGTAGGCGAAGGCGAGAAGGGTCCCCAGGCAGAGAACGTCCGGACGGCCTGATGCCACCCACCGCGGCAATGCATGGCACAGACAGCCCCGCCCGGTTCGGCGCCGACCGGTTTGGCCCCGCGCGGCCGCGGTTCGCAGCAGCAGCGGTTCTTGCAGCGGGAACGGCGCTCGTGCTGGCCGGCTGCTCCGGCCAGACCGGAAACGCTCGTGTTGATGCCGTCGACGCCGGTGGCGATGGCATCCTGCGGATAGGCCTGCTGCTGGACAACACGGGAAAGCAGTCCTTCCTCAACGCCTCGCAACTCGCCGCGGCCAAGCTGGCGGTCCAGGAGATCAACGCCGCCGGGGGCCACAAAGGGCGGCCGGTGCAACTGCTGCCTGAAAATATCAGCGAGGACACCACCTCGCAGGCCAAGGACCTGGTAGCGGCCGGGGCGGATGTCGTCATAGGTCCCACTGACTCGAGCCGCGCCCCCGGGGCAATTGATGTCCTGTCGCGGGCCAGAGTGGCCATCATCTCTCCGGCGAATACCGCGCACGGCCTCACGCATTACAGGAGCGGCGGATACTACTTCCGCACGTCGGCGGCCGACACGGCCCAAGCGCCCGTGCTGGTGAAACTGGCCAAGGACAGCGGCGCCCGGACAATAGCGATCGTCCACGAGGACGGGATGTACGGCAAGGACGTCTCTGTGGCCGTTGCCGCGGCAGCGAAAGCCGCCGGCCTTGGAACGGTGGCGGAGGCCGCTTTCACTGCCGGCCAGGCACAAAAGACGGCGGCTGCCGTCAAGGCAGCGGGTCCGGATTCGGTCATTCTCGTGGCTCGGGCCGGAGCCCAGGGCGCAATCGCGGAGCTCAACAACGCGGGCGTGGCAGGCAGCAAGCTGATTCTCAGCGACGGCGCCATCAACCAGTACGGCTCCGCCCTCGGGTCCAAAGCGCTTGATGGTGCGCGCGGGATCCTGCCGGGCGTCTTCCCTTCGGCGCACTTCCAAGGGGAACTAGTAGCAGTTGATCCCGGGCTCAAGGACATGACGTTCGCAGCGGAGACTTACGACGCCGCGAACCTGGCCGCCATCGCCGCGGCCGCTGCCCAGGACGACGCCGGATCATCCATCGCGGCGAAGCTGATCGCGGTTTCCGGGCAGCACGGCGCGGAAGCGGTTGAACCCTGCAGGAGCTACAAAGAATGCGGGGATGCCATTAAGGCCGGTAAGCCGGCGGATTACGACGGCGAGTCCGGGCCCATCGGCTTTGATTTCAACGGGGACGTCACTACCGCCAACTACATGGTGTTCACGTACGCCGCGGATAACACCCCGCGGATGAGTGGAAGCGAAACTGCCGCCCGGCCCGGCCGCTGATCGCTCCTAGCGTAGTGCGGGCCGCAGGAGGGCCTTTCAGCGCAATCTCTGCTTGCACTCTCCCCGGGGGAGTGCTAATTATTGACTTAGCACTCCCACGGACTGACTGCTAAATCAACGCCCGGTTCCGGCCGGCTGCGGAGAGAGCGGGAAGGACCAGGAGCGAAAGAAATACCTTGCTGGGGTGAGATCCCATCCGCGCGGCATACAGAGGCCGTCGGTGAAGGATCGTCCGTCGCGGGCACCGCAGTGAAGGTTCATTCTTAACGACTGTCCCGAAAGGACTACTGCCGTTATGGCCAAGATCATTGCATTTGATGAAGAGGCACGCCGCGGTCTTGAGCGGGGCCTGAACATCCTCGCCGACGCCGTCAAGGTCACCCTCGGCCCGCGTGGACGCAACGTTGTCCTCGAAAAGAAGTGGGGCGCCCCCACGATCACCAACGATGGTGTTTCCATCGCCAAGGAGATCGAGCTGGACGATCCCTACGAGAAGATCGGCGCCGAGCTGGTCAAGGAAGTTGCCAAGAAGACGGACGACGTCGCTGGCGACGGCACCACCACGGCAACCGTGCTCGCACAGGCCCTGGTCAAGGAAGGCCTGCGCAACGTCGCGGCCGGTGCTGATCCGCTGTCCCTGAAGCGCGGCATCGAGAAGGCTGTTGAAGCCGTCACCGCCGAACTGCTGGCGTCCGCCAAGGAAATCGAAACCAAGGAAGAGATCGCCGCTACGGCATCGATTTCCGCCGGTGACGACGAAATCGGCGCGCTGATCGCAGAGGCGTTGGACAAGGTCGGCAAGGAAGGTGTTATCACCGTCGAGGAGTCCAACACCTTCGGACTCGAGCTTGAACTGACCGAAGGCATGCGCTTCGACAAGGGCTACATCTCCGCTTACTTCGTCACCGACGCTGAGCGCCAGGAGACGGTCCTCGAAGACCCGTACATCCTGATCGTCAACTCCAAGATCTCCAACGTCAAGGAACTGGTTGCTGTCCTCGAAAAGGTCATGCAGTCCAACAAGCCGCTGCTGATCATTGCCGAAGACATCGAGGGCGAAGCCCTGGCCACCCTGATCGTCAACAAGATCCGTGGCACCTTCAAGTCCGTCGCCGTCAAGGCTCCGGGCTTCGGCGACCGCCGCAAGGCTCAGCTCGCCGACATCGCCATCCTCACCGGTGGCCAGGTCATCTCCGAGGAAGTCGGCCTCAAGCTTGAGACCGCCGGCCTCGAACTCCTGGGCAAGGCACGCAAGGTCGTTGTCACCAAGGATGAGACCACCATCGTCGAGGGTGCAGGCGACGCCGACCAGATCGCCGGCCGCGTTTCCCAGATCCGTTCCGAGATCGAGAACTCCGATTCCGACTACGACCGCGAGAAGCTGCAGGAGCGCCTGGCCAAGCTGGCCGGCGGCGTTGCAGTCATCAAGGCCGGTGCCGCTACCGAAGTTGAGCTCAAGGAACGCAAGCACCGCATTGAGGACGCTGTCCGCAACGCGAAGGCTGCCGTTGAAGAAGGCATCGTTGCCGGTGGTGGCGTGGCCCTGATCCAGGCCGGCGCCAAGGCATTCGCCAACCTGCAGCTCGAAGGCGATGAAGCAACGGGCGCCAACATCGTCCGCGTTGCCATTGACGCGCCGCTGAAGCAGATTGCATTCAACGCCGGCCTCGAGCCGGGCGTTGTTGTAGACAAGGTCCGTGGCCTGCCTGCAGGTCATGGCCTGAACGCCGCAACCGGACAGTACGTTGACCTGCTGGCTGCCGGCATCAACGACCCCGTCAAGGTAACGCGCTCTGCCCTGCAGAACGCTGCTTCCATCGCGGGTCTGTTCCTCACCACCGAGGCCGTCGTGGCCGACAAGCCGGAGAAGAACGCTCCGGCCATGGGTGGCGGCGACGACATGGGCGGTATGGGCGGCATGGGCGGTTTCTAACCTCCCGACGCGCCTGACGCATAAGCAAAGTGCGGCTCCCTCGCTTCGAGGGAGCCGCACTTTGCTTTTACTGGGAGGTGACGAGCCGGTGGTGGATCATTTGCGGGCTGAGGCCAGCATCCCCTCGACTTCCTTCTTGAACTCCTCAGCGGCCGCTGAAGGTGACTTACGGTCATAGAGGACTTCGTCGGTGTACCGCTTGATGACATTCTGCACGCTGCCCGACCCGACCGGCGGTACAGGGGGCGCCTCAGCCATCTCAGGTTTGATGTCCTGGAGGAAGCCGACCACCGTCGAGTCCGCCGTCTTCAGCTTCGGCGTAATGACCGCCAGAACTTCAGAGTTGGCAGGGACCCCGCGGTCGGTCATCAGGATCGATCCAGCCTCCGGGCTGTTTGCCAGGTAGTTGATGAATGTTGCCGCTGCCTCCGGGTTCTTGGACCTCGAAGAGGCGGACCAGAACATTGAGGGCTTGTAGTACATGCCGTTGTCAGCCGCTTTTCCGTCCGTGCTCGGTGCGCGGAGCATCTTGATGCTGCTTCCCGTGGTGGTCTCCAGGGATCCGAGCTGATTGGTCCACCACCACGCCATGCCGATCCTATTGGTCCCGAACAGGCTCTCTTCCAAACCGGCGCCTGCGTCCTCCGTAGCGACGGTGGCCGGCGGGCTTGCCTGGGAATCTCGTTGCTTTTTCAGGCGTTCCCAAAACGACGCCGCAGTCCCGGCGTTGAAGGCCAGCTTGCCGTCCGGTGAGTACAGGTTTTCGCCGTGCTGACGAAGCCAGATGATGAGGTCGGCTTCGTTGCTGCCGTATGCAGCCCCGAAGTTTGTACCCCCTCCCGCCTTTGTGAGCTTCGTGGCGATTTCGTTGAAGTCATCCCAGGTCCAGGTGGCGTCGTCGGGAAGCGGAACGTTGGCCGCCTCGAACACCTTGGTGTTCGCCATGACCACGTAGGCGTTCTTGCCTGTGCTGAGTCCGTACTGGGCATTGTCGTACTGGCCGGAGGCGAGCTGTTCCTTGTCCATTTTCGACAGGTCGATGCCGTCTTGCTTGGCCAGGTCAAGGAGGGCTCCGCGGCCACCGTATTCGGCAATGTATTTCTGATCCATCTGGATCACGTCCGGTGCATCATTGGCGGCGGTGGTGGTGGCCAGCTTGTCCCAGTATCCGCTCCATTCCCCAGGGGCCGCTTTGATCTTGATGTTGGGGTGTTCGGCCTCGAACGCGTCGATCACCTTTTGGGTCTGGGCGTTGAGGTACTCGTTGCCCCACCAGGCAAAGCGCAGTGTGACTTCCTTGTCGCCGCCGGAACCTGTTGACGCGCCGCAGCCCGTGACCAGCATCGCGAGGGCAGCGGCGGTGGCTCCAATCCTGAGTCGAAACCTGCTTCCGGACGAGATCTTCATTGATACGCCTTCCTGTGTACAGCCGTGGAATTGTTTGAAACTGCGATGTCCGCGCCGCGGGGGGCGCTGAATGCCGAACAGCCATTGAGAAAACGCTTTCTGAACGGGGAGTTCTGATTCTTGCACGCACAATCTGAGCCTGTCAACGATTGATGGTAAGCGTTTTCCGGGAGGGCGGTGGACGGCTGGAAACCACAATGTCGGGCCGGTCTGGCAGGATAGTGCGGTGACGATTACTGCAGCAGCCGACGGTTCGGCTTTAGGAAATCCCGGTCCGGCCGGATGGGCCTGGTACGTGAATGACGACTGCTGGCGGGCCGGCGGCTGGCCGCACGGCACCAATAACCAGGGTGAGCTGATGGCCGTGCTGGATCTCTTCCGTTGCACTGCACACCTTCCCGGGGAGGAGCTGCATATTCTGTGCGACAGCCAATATGTCATCAACTCGGTCACCAAGTGGATGCCCGGCTGGAAACGCAAGGGCTGGCGCAAGGCCGATGGCAAGCCAGTCTTGAACGTGGAGATCCTGCGGGAAATCGACCAGGCGCTGAGCGGACGCAAATACCGCTTCGAGTGGGTCCGTGGCCACGCCGGACACGATCTGAATGAGGCCGCCGACGACCGTGCGCGGGCTGCTGCGACCGCCTATCAGCAGGGCATTGCCGTGCGGTCCGGGCCGGGTTTCGTCCGCGGCGACGGCGCCTCTGCAGCCCCCGCCGCCAACGCGCCGGCGGTGCGGGATTCCCCGGCGCCGGGCAGCAGCAACCGGCCTGATCACTTTGCCGAGCCGGATCTTTTCAGTGAGCTGGAGACAGATCCGTTCGCGGCTCCAACCGGGCGGGAAGCAACTCCCGAGGCCGTTGTTGAAGCACTGGAACGGGAGCTGCTTAGCCCGGATACCCGCGCCGACATCGGACGGACCGGCGTGCTGCTTCACCCGGAGTTTACGGAAATCGGCAGTTCCGGCAGGCTGTGGACACGGGATTCAATGATGATGTCGCTCGAGGAGAACCCTGGCGGTGCAGCCGAACTGGAGATGATCGGCGCCGAGCGGATCGGCGCTGAAGCGGTCCTTCTGACCTACCGCAGCAAGGGCCGGGAAGGATCCTCGCTCCGTAGTTCACTCTGGGTCCTCGACGGAAAACGCTGGCGCCTGCGCTTCCACCAGGGAACACCGGAAGCGTAGTCCAGGTCAGCTGAACCGCTGCGTATTACCCTGCTCTG
This sequence comes from Arthrobacter sp. PvP103, assembly GCF_017833075.1. Taxonomy (NCBI): domain Bacteria; kingdom Bacillati; phylum Actinomycetota; class Actinomycetes; order Micrococcales; family Micrococcaceae; genus Arthrobacter; species Arthrobacter sp. PvP103. Next base: position 3,244,409 of record NZ_JAFIBQ010000001.1, read on the forward strand.
CCTGGGCATAAGTGGCGGCCGCCGAGGCGAGGGCCGTGTTGATGGACGCGAGGGCGGCCTCCACTTTCCCCTGCGTGATGGTCCACTCGGTGATCAGTCCTTGGAAGTTGGTGGCCGCCGATCCGCGCCATGTGCCCTGCAGCTCATCCAGACCCCTCTTCATCGCCTGGACGTCCGTGCTGATACGGTCAACCGTAGCTTTGACGTTGGCGGATTTGAGCTGGAGCAGTTCGGTATCAACAGAGATGATGCTCATTGGTATTGCCCTTCGACGCTGTTCGAAAGCCTTCTTCAAGCTTGCGGGCGGCCGGGTGTTCGGACCGCTACGTCGAGCCTAGGAAGCGCAGAGAAAACCCCGCTACAGCTGCTGGCTATATGTGGACAACTTCGCCGCCGTCGCCGCCGTCGGGCTCACTGTGGGCGTAGCCGGCCGCCTCGTCCTGGAACGGGAGGCTCACCACCATGGTGGCGCCGCCGCCGTCGGTCGGAACCACCTGGACAGAGCCTGAATGCGACCCGACAATGGCAGCAACGATGGCCAGACCAAGGCCACTGCCGCCGGTTTCGCGGGTCCGCGAGGTGTCCGCGCGATAGAAACGCTCAAAGATCCGGGATGCTTCGTCCTCCGGGATCCCGGCACCATGGTCGCGCACCTCGATGACGGAGGACCGCCGGCCGGCATCGTCAGTCCGGACCCCTACCGCGAGCTCAACGGGTGTCCCGGCCGGGGTGTAGCGGAGGGCGTTGCCCACCAGGTTGCCCACCACCTGGCGCAGCTTTGCCTCATCGCCCAGTACCGGTGCAGGAGACGGCGGTCCGCCGTCGAGACCTGTCAGCGAAATGGTCCGGTCCCGGTCGCTGGCCTGGGTGTCCACCACGGCGTCATTAGCGAGGAGCAGCAGATCCACAGGCTTCTGCTGGAGGGGGCGCTGCTCATCCAGCCTGGCGAGGAGCAGGAGATCCTCCACCATGGAGCCCATCCGCTTGGCCTCGCTCTCAATCCGACCCATTGCGGTGGCCACGTCCTCTTCCTTCGTCAACGCACCCTGGCGGTAGAGCTCCGAGAAACCGCGGATTGTCACCAGCGGGGTGCGGAGTTCATGCGAAGCGTCAGCGGCGAAGCGGCGCATGCGCTCTTCCGACGCCATCCTGGCCGCGAAGGCGGACTCAATATGGCTCAGCATGGCATTGAGGGAGCCACCAAGCCGGCCCACCTCCGTGGCAGGATTCTCCACGTCCACTCGGCGGGAGAGATCACCCGCGGCAATGGCAGCGGCGGTCCTCTCCACACGCGCAAGCGGCCGGAAGGACCTGGAGACCGTCCAGGTGGCAATGAAGAAGGCCAGCACCAGGGTCAGGAAGCCCACGCCGATCACCACAAGTGACGCATGCTCCACGACCGAGTCCACGGGGGCCAGGGGCAGGCCGATGATGACGACCGCATTTCGCTGGTTGCCGTCCAGGACCGGCAGCGCCACGACGCGCCAGTTGCGCCCGTCCGTACCCCTGACCTGGAAGGGGGCCAGATCCAGCCTGTTGGCTTCGGCGGGGGACAGGCTGTCGATGTCCGGGTGCGAGTCCTTGCTGCCGCCGAAGGGAAACGCATCCTGGTCCTGGCGCAGGAGCATCAGGGAGTAATCCGTGGGGATGTTCGGATTCTGCTGGAGCAGCTGGCTGAAGGACTGCTGCTGTTTCACCGAATTGACGGCGACCTTGAGCTTGTCATCAACCTGTCCCTGCAGGTAACTGTGCAGGAGTGTCAGGGTGCCGGAACCGGTCACGGCGAGCGCCACCAGCATAAGTGCCATCATGATGGCCACCAGCTGGGAACGCAGTGAAGCCGACTTCCAACGGTGCAGCAAGGTTAGCGCTTCTCGGCTGTCCGCAGTACGTAGCCCACCCCGCGCTTGGTCTGGATCAGGGCCGGCGCATCGGGGTCGATGTCCACCTTGCGACGCAGGTACGAAATGTAGGACTCCACGATGGACGCGTCGCCGTTGAAGTCGTATTCCCAGACATGGTCCAGGATCTGGGACTTGGACAGCACCCGGTTCGGGTTCAGCATCAGGTAGCGGAGAAGCTTGAATTCGGTCGGCGAAAGCTCGATCACGGTGCCGCCCCGGCGCACCTCGTGGGCGTCGTCGTCGAGCTCGAGGTCGTCTACGCGGATCACGGCGTCGTCGTCAATCAGGGGCTGGGTGCGGCGGAGTACGGCGCGGATCCTGGCCACTACCTCGTCCAGGCTGAAGGGCTTCGTGACATAGTCGTCGCCGCCTACGGTGAGTCCGGTGACTTTGTCCTCGGTATCATCCTTCGCCGTGAGGAAGAGGACGGGGAAGTGCTTGCCGGAGGCACGCAGCCGGCGGGTCACCGTAAACCCGTCCATGTCCGGCAGCATGACGTCCAGGACGGCAAGGTCGGGGGCGTGGAGCTCGGCGGCGGCGAGGGCGTCGCGTCCGTTGCCGGCCGAGACAACCTCGAAGCCCGCGAACCTCAAGGAGGTGGAGAGCAACTCGCGGATGTTTGGTTCATCATCTACGACGAGCAGCTTGGCTTCGGGACCGTTCTTTTTCATACCTCCCATGATGCTCCCAGAATCTGGGAGTTTTCTGAATGAATGTTGAGTGTCCCGTGGGTGGATCTCCCTACGAGGCGCGGCGTCACTTCACCATTCTGCTCAAGGGCCTTGCCAGCATTGGCTGCGGCAGCCCTGCGGCCATGCGTAAGCAGCGGGTGCGGGAACCCTTTTCGCGGCAAATTCGTTCGTGCTGCCAAGGGTTTCCACTGCTACCGGCCAGTACTAGAGTGAGGCCACTGAGTCCACCAGGATTCGGCACGAAACGTTCATGCGGCACCCAATGAAGGGGATTTTCCACCATGACGGAAGTAAACGCGCCTGAGAGTACCCGTACAGCCGACCGCAGCATCCGCGACTGGGCAGACCTGGCTGAGGAGATGTGGTCCTACCTGACGGGGAAGGGCGCTGCGATCAACTACAACTTCATCGACATGACCGTGGAGGTTCCGCGTGACATCGGCCCGGACGCCCCGCGCGCTACCTGGAAGCTCAACGGCAGCCTTCGGGTAACCACCAGCGACAAAGACGCCACGGGGTCAGACGAGAACCGGAGCTGAGCGGGACGTGAACGGATTCCGCCTCGACATGGATCTGGACTTCTCGTTCACCGATGAGTCCGGAACGGTAACGCGGGGAACGGCCGGGGCAAGCGGCAGCGAAGTACGAATCGCCGTGGACGGGCTGGAATCGTTCGGTTCCAGCGGCATGCCGTCGCTCGATGACGTCCGCCCTTTGGCCCAGACCCTGGCGGACCGCGGGCTCACCGTGGTGGTCGACGGTCCGGACGGACACATTGTGAGCCTCGGCGCGGTCACCAGCCCGGCATCGCAGCGGCTCATCACGCGCTCGCCCCATATCAAGCTGGGAAAGCTCGGTGCCTTGGCGCCGCTCATGAAGCGTGGACGACGCTCGGCGCGGGCATTCTCGCTGCTGCCGCCCCAGACACCGCTGCCGTTGATGCCGACTGTCAGGCGGAGCATCGTCCGCCGCGTCACCACCACCCACCACACAAGGGGGAGCGGAAGGCCACGGCTCATTTTTGTGCAGGACTCGGCCACCTGGAACGGTCAGGTGCCGCGCGAATTTACGCTGAGCAGGGAGATCGTGCGGATAGGCAGCGACGCGTCTTCGGACGTCCAGCTTGCCGGGCTGGACGGCCTCCACGCGGAAATTGTCCACAACGCTGACGACGAGTACGTACTGGTGCCGCACGGAAAGGTCGCAGGCAGCGTCTCGTCAACCGGTGAGTCGGTCCTTCGCACGGGCGCGCGGATACAGATGGGGCAGTGGTGCCTGGCATATTTCCGCGAGGAATTCGCTGACCACGGGCGTCCCTTCGGGGGGCGCAGCGGCGGGGAGCTTGCGTACCAGGCGCCGCAGCTTGATCCGCGGACCGGAACCACGGAACGGGACGGTTCATGGGGGGTTAGCTGACCGCCCGTCGCGGAGCCGCCGGGGGATCAGGTGGCCGTGGGATTCCGTCCCACGTCTTTGGCGTCCATGATCCGGTAGGCGTAACCCTGCTCTGCCAGGAACCGCTGGCGCTTTGCCGCGAAGTCCTGGTCGAGGGTGTCCCGGGCCACCAGTGAGTAGAACCGTGCCGCGCGGCCGTCCTGCTTGGGGCGCAGCAGGCGGCCCAGGCGCTGGGCTTCCTCCTGCCGGGAACCGAACGAGCCGGACACCTGGATGGCCACCGAAGCCTCCGGAAGGTCAATGGAGAAGTTGGCCACCTTTGAAACCACCAGGGTCTGCACCTCGCCAATCCGGAATGCCGCGAACAGCTTCTGGCGTTCCTTCACTGACGTGTCACCTTTGATGACGGGGGCCTGGAGCCGCTCACCCAGCTCGTCCAGTTGGTCAATGTACTGGCCGATGACCAGGAGCTGCTCACCCCGGTGTTGCTCCACGAGCTGTTCCACCACGGCGGTCTTCGTCTCGGAGGTGGCGCACAGCCGGTATTTGTCCGCGTCCTCGGCCATCGCGTAGGCGACACGTTCGTCGTGTGGGAGGTCCACCCTCACTTCCACGCAGTCCGCGGGCGCGATGTAGCCCTGGGCCTCGATGTCCTTCCAGGGGGCGTCATAGCGCTTGGGGCCGATCAGGCTGAAGACTTCGCCTTCGCGGCCGTCCTCGCGCACCAGCGTGGCCGTCAGCCCCAGCCGACGCCGGGCCTGCAGGTCCGCCGTCATCCGGAAGATGGGTGCCGGCAGGAGGTGGACCTCGTCGTAGATGATCAGGCCCCAGTCGTGGCCGTCCACCAGTTCCAGGTGGGGGTAGAGCCCGCCGCGTTTCGTCGTCAGGACCTGGTACGTTGCGATGGTGACCGGGCGGACTTCCTTGACCGATCCTGAGTACTCGCCGATTTCGTCCGCCGTCAGCGAGGTCCGTTTGACCAGTTCGTCCTTCCACTGCCGGGCGGACACGGTGTTGGTCACCAGGATCAGCGTCGTGGTGGAGCTCGTGGCCATGGCCGCTGCGCCCACCAGCGTTTTGCCCGCACCGCAGGGGAGTACGACGACGCCGCTGCCGCCTGCCCAGAAGTTCTCCGTGGCCAGTTTCTGGTACGGCCGGAGCTTCCAGCCGGATTCGTTGAGCATGATGGGGTGCGGCGTCCCGTCCACGTAGCCGGCCAGGTCTTCGGCGGGCCAGCCGATCTTCAGGAGCAGCTGCTTAAGCTGTCCCCGCTGCGAGGAATGGACCACCACGGTCTCGCCGTCGATCCGAGGCCCCAGCAACGGCTGGATTTTTTTGGCGCGGGACACTTCTTCAAGCACCGGGTAGTCGCTGGTCCGCATCACCAGCCCATGCTGGGGGTCCTTTTCCAGCCGCAGCCTGCCGTACCGGGACATCGTCTCTTCGATATCGATCAGCAGGGAATGCGGCACGGGAAAGCGCGAATACTTCAACAGGGTGTCCAGAACGCGTTCCGCGTCCAGCCCTGCCGCGCGGGCGTTCCAGAGGCCCAGCGGAGTAAGCCGGTAGCTGTGCACGTGTTCCGGCGCCCGCTCCAGTTCCGCGAAAGCAGCGATGGCGTGCCTGGCTTCTGTTGCCTGCTCATGGTCCACTTCGAGCAGGATTGTCTTGTCGCTCTGGACGATCAGGGGCCCGTCGGTCACGGCGTCCAAGCCATCGTGCCGCAGGTCTGTGGGGTGCTGGTCACTGCTGGAATTCCTCTTCAGCCTCAATGTCGATGATCCGGTGGATGGAGAGCACGCGTTCGGTTTCGCGGGCCGGGTCGAAGACCCTGACCCGTCCGCCGCTCACAGATACCGGAACAACCGTTTCCCTGCTGGAATTCCCCTGGCTGTCCACAACGTTCATCACCACTGCCTGCCGGAGGCGGATGGCCTTTTGCAGGGTTTCGAGCCCGAGCTGGGTTGCTTCCTCGCCGGTTACGGCCGACGGCGGGCGGCGGCTTCCGTTGCCGTCCGAACCGGGCGGGGTCCGCTGGCTGCGGAGGATCGCCAGCTGGGCGTCGACGTCGGCCTCCGCCGGCGCCGTACGTGGCGCGCTGTACACGGGACGTCCGCTGCCTGGAACGGCTGTGGTCCGGCGCAGCCGGATCAGCGTTGACTGCGGTTCCTCGACTGCCGGTGACAATCCCAGCGCACGCAATACCTGCGCGGTTTCCTTCGGGGGCGCGTGGGAGATGAGGACCGTGGGGGCGATGCGGACCAGGCCCAGCCCCGACGCGCTGGATTCCTTGACCAGTTCCAGCAGGGCATCCTCGTCGTCGCTCTGGATGAAGCTGGAGGCCACCCCCACCCGCAGTCTGCCGTGCCGTGCAGCGGTGTCCTCCACCAGGTATTCGAGCGGCTGCGGTACGGCAGTGGCCGAGTGTTCGCGCAGGAAACCCAACAGGGTGGCGGCGTCATGGCCGGCGTCAAGGGCGCGGCGGATGGATGCCACGGAGAACCGGTAGATGGTGGCAGGGCCCTGGCCTTCGGCATCGGCCATCACGAGGAGCTTCTCGCTCAACTCCGGCGCCAGGTAGCCCGGCGCCACAGCGGTGAGGTCAGCCTGCAGCAGGACGTGGTTAAGGGCGGCCGGCAGATGCTCTCCGAGGATGTCCAGCGCCTCATCGGGCCGTTCCGCGGCAATGGCGGAACCCAGCTGGCTGAGCGCGCCCGAGCCGATGAGGCCCAGCATTTCCGCCTCGGCCAGGACGCCCCGGATCAGCGAACTGAAGCGTCTGGCCATCCTGGGCTGGGTCCATTCGGCCCGCTGGAGTACCGCCGCGGCGTCCAGTACCGGCGCTTTGCCGTCCGCTTCCTCGGCTTCAAGCGTCAGTTCGTTCAGGATCTCCAGGATGCGCTTCCGGACCACGGGCGCGTCCGGCCGCTGGGCTTCGGCGGATAGTGCGTTGATGGTGGTGCCGGCTGCTGCCCGGTGCGGAGCCGGCCCCGCACCGGGACCCGCGGCAGGCTGGCCCACCAGCGACGGGGCGCGCTCGCTGGCCAGCCAGGCATTCACGAGCCAGAGCCACTGTTCCTGCCGTGGCAGGGTCAGCCACTCCAGTTGTTCCGGCTGCACCCAGGCGGAGCTGTCAACGTCCAGCCGGAGCAGTCCGGCCAGGGCGCAGAGTTCAACGAGCAGTCCGGCGCGGTGCAGATCGATCCGGAGCGAGTCGGACAGCCGCTTCATCTCACGGACGCCGACGCCGCCGCTCCGCAACGTCACGAGGGGCTGCTCGCGCACGGCGTACAGGAGTTCGCCTGTCAGGCGGAGGGTTTCGGCGATCGCACCCAAGGCGGCATTGCGCCGCAGCGCCGCGGTGGTCTGTCCAAGCCTGGGTGCCGGGGGAGTCAGCGTGAAGTCCTCGATCACGGCGCCGCCGCGGAGGGCGATCCCCACGCTGTGCGGCAATTCCACGTGGGCGGCGTCCAGCGGCACCAGCAGGCCCCTTGCGAGGAGCCAGTCCACGGGGCCGACGTCGGACCCTTCGTTGAGCACCGACGCCCGCCGTTGCGCTTGGGGTACGGCCCCCATGGCCCAGTTCCCGAAACGGGCAAGGAGAGCGGTGGTGCGGTCCGGGGCGGTGGCGAGGATCTGTTGCAGGGCCTCCGGCGTGGCCGTCCAGTGCTGCAGCGACAGGGCCGCTTCCATGGGGGTCGTGGCGGGATGGATGGCGGCTCCGCTGTGGTGCAGTTCGGCCACAAGCTGCACCACCCGCTGGGCGAAAGCCGGCTGCAGCCGTACAAGTTCCGTATAGCTCCTGCCCAGTCCTGCCGGGTAGATCCCCACGACGTCACGGAGGCTTCCCACCGGAAGGTAGAAACGCTGGCGGGGACCGGCGGGCACGGCGGCGCCGTGCGGCGGCTCTGCGCGGTGCACAAGGGCCAGTTCTTCCAAAGACTGCAAAATTCGTTCGATGGCGGACAGCGACGCACCGTGGATGACTTTCTTGAGTCCCGCTGCCGAGGCGCTGTGGGCAGTGTCCGTATTCGTGCAGAGGTGGAGGGTCTCCAATACCTGCATCTGCGGCCGGTTCAGCCGCTCCAGGGCCCGTTGCACGCTCACCCTCGCGCTGGCCCGGGCCGCGAGGGCCGCGAAGTCCGGAACGTTCGGTGAGACCAGGTCCGGCCGCGCGGAGAACAAGGCCCGCAACGAGTCGTCGCTGCGTGCCTCCAGTTCCTTGCTGAGCGCGCGAATAAGGGACATCAGTCCAACGTTACCGCCCGCCGGACTTTCCTGCCCGGCGGCGGGCGGCAACGCCGTCGATCACCAGGACGATCATGAGGAGGAAAGCCAGCGGCAGGCCATACAGGGCCAATGTAGTTACCCACACGGGGGCGGCGCTGCCGGCAAAGGCAATGGCCATGACGGCGCCCACGGCAGCCAGCGAAAGGATGGCAAAAACCGCCGCAACTATCATCAGTGGCCGCCGGTAGCGGGAGGGTGTCATGGAAGTAACGCTAACAGCCCGGCTGTGCCCGTGCCGCAAAGCGGGAAACCGGGCTCCGGCAGGATAACCTTGAAGATACAGACCAACATGGTCCAGGCAGTCATACCCTGAACCCGCATATCAATGCGGATGCGGTGGCCGCCGGCCGTGTCACAGGAAGTCCAGAACGAAGAAGGTTGATTACGTGCCTACCGGCAAGGTCAAGTGGTATGACAAGGAAAAAGGCTTCGGATTCCTCGCAGGTGAGGACGGCCAGGAAGTATTCCTGCCCAAATCCGCACTGCCCGAGGGCGTAACGGAACTCAAGGCCGGCACCCGCGTGGAGTTCGGCGTGGCTGACGGCCGCAAGGGAGCCCAGGCCCTCGGCCTTCGCGTGCTGGACAAGACACCGTCCATTGCCAAGGCCAAGCGTCCCAGCGCCAAGGACCTGGCGCCCCTCGTCCAGGACCTGGTGACCGTGCTGGACAACCTGTCCGGAACGCTGTCCGCCGGAAAGTACCCGGAAGGCAACAAGGCCAAGGCGATCGCCGCCGCCCTCCGTAAGGTTGCCGACGAGCTGGACGCTTAGGCCTCCCCATGACTTCCCAACCTGACCAGAGCACCCCCAAGCCGGCTTCAAAGCCCCGTGCCGGCGTTCCCGTGTGGCGCACCGGGAAACCGGATGCGGTGCTCGCTGCGGCTGTGGACTTTGCCCGGGCTGCGGTAGAGGGCATCGCCCCGGCCGAGCAGATCGGTCAGCACCTGGGCGCAAAGAGCGAAGGGGACCGTATTGTCACGCATCTCTTCGAGTCCCGGCTCGCCGGGTATCAGGGGTGGCAATGGTACGCCGTGATCACGCGCAATTCCCGGTCCAAGGTCATCACGGTGAACGAACTTGGCCTGCTGCCTTCGGAGGACTCCGTCCTGGCGCCCGAGTGGGTGCCGTGGGCTGAACGGGTGCGCCCGGAGGACGCCCAGGACGATGAACTGGACGCCGAGACCGTGGACGCCGTCCCGGCCGTTTTGGACGCAGGCGGGGTTGACGATGCGGACTTCGACGAGCATGCCGATGCTAACGGCGACGTCAGCGAGGCACCGGAGGAAGAGCCCGGCTCCGACCGCGAGGCCGACTAGCCAGTTGGAACCGTGGGGGACTGAGGATCTCGGAGGCCGGCGATGATGTCCACCTTCAAGTCCCTGCATATCCTCAACTACCGCCTTTGGTTTGTGGGCGCCCTGATTTCCAACATCGGGACCTGGATGCAGCGCACGGCCCAGGACTGGCTGGTCTTTGACCACCTGACAGACCACGACGCCGGGGCCATGGGTATCACCATGGCACTGCAACTGGGGCCGCAACTGTTCCTCGCACCCGTGGCCGGGCTGGTGGCTGACCGCTTTAACCGCCGCCACCTCCTGGTGACGACCCAGTCCGCCATGGCGCTGCTGAGCACGGGACTGGGGCTCCTGGTGGTCCTGGGCGCCGGCCAGCTGTGGCACGTCTACGCCTTTGCCCTTCTGCTGGGCCTTGTGTCCGCCCTCGATGCTCCTGTCAGGCAGACGTTCGTCTCGGAACTGGTGCGGGACGACTACCTGCCCAATGCGGTGGCACTCAACAGCGCATCCTTCAACGTGGCCAGGATGATTGGACCCGCGGTGGCCGGCGTGCTTACGGTGGCAGTGGGGCCGGGCTGGGTGTTCCTGATCAACACTGTGACGTTCCTGGCACTCCTGTTCAGCCTGTGGAAGATACCCGCTTCCTCTCTGCGAGTCCTTCCGCGGGCGGCTCCCGGCAAGGGACGGATCCGCGAAGGGCTGCGCTATGTGCGGTTCCGCCCGGACATCGTGGTGGTGCTTGTGGCCGTCTTCATCGTGGGCACCCTCGGGCTCAACTTCGTCCTGTTCATCGCGGCCATGGTGGGCACGGAATTCGGGCTGGATGCCAGTGCCTTCGGATTGATGAACTCCATCATGGCCATCGGCTCCGTGGCGGGGGCACTGTTGTCCGCCGGGCGGTCCAAGCCCAGGCTCCGGATCATTTTCGGGGCAGCCGGCGCCTTCGGGGTCACGTCGGGGCTGGCGGCCCTGGCGCCGAACTACTTCTGGTTCGGCGTGGCCCTGGTGCCGGTAGGCCTTTTTGCCATAACCATGATGACCAGCGCCAATGGTTACGTGCAGACCACTACGGACCCTGTGATGCGCGGCCGGGTGATGGCCCTCTACATGGCGATCTTCATGGGCGGCACACCCGTCGGCGCTCCGCTGGTGGGATGGGTGGCCAATGTTGCCGGCCCCCGCTGGTCCATGTCCGTGGCGGCGGCATCCGGGCTGCTGGCCGCGGTGATCGGCATGGTGTGGATTGTCCGGGCCAAGCAGCTGAGGCTCGGATTCAACCGCCGCGCCCGGGGACTGCGCTATTTCCGGCTGGTGTCCGCCGGGCCCGACCACGACGGCGAAGCTGAAAGAAGCGTGCGCAAAGACGAAGGCGCCGTCCGGGAGCAAAACCCGGACGACGCCGTCGAACGCTAACGCGCCTGCGCTGGCTGGTTCCTTACTTGCGCAGTTCTCCCACAACGTAGTCGATGCTGGACAGGAGAGCGGAGACGTCGTCCGGGTCGATCGCCACGAAGGTGGCGATGCGCAGCTGGTTGCGTCCCAGCTTGCGGTACGGCTCCGTGTCCACAATCCCGTTGGAGCGGAGAACCTTTGCGATGGCCGCAGCGTCGATTGAATCGTCGAAGTCGATCGTGGCGATCACGTTTGAACGGTCTTCGGCCTTGGCAACGAACGGCGTGGCGTATTCGGAGGTCTCTGCCCAGGAGTAGATGCGTCCGGCCGAGTCGGCGGTTCGGGCCGCGGCAAAGTCGAGGCCGCCGCTGGCGTTCAGCCACTGCACCTGTGCGTCCAGGGTGACCAGGGTGGCCAGCGCCGGGGTGTTGTAGGTCTGGTTGAGCCGGGAGTTGTCGATGGCAGTCTGCAGGTCCAGGAAGTCGGGGATCCACCGGCCGCTTGCCTTGATCCGTGCAGCGCGCTCCAGGGCGGCGGGGGAGAAGAGGCCCAGCCACAGGCCGCCGTCGGACGCGAAGTTTTTCTGCGGTGCGAAGTAGTACACGTCAGCCTCCGACACATCGACGTCCAAGCCGCCGGCAGCGGAGGTGGCATCGATCAGGACCAGCGATCCTTCATCCGCCCCGGCAACCCGCGTGACGGGGGCAGCGACACCTGTGGACGTCTCATTCTGGGGCCAGGCGTAAACGTCAATGCCGGCTTCCGCCTGGGCTACGGGCCGCGTACCAGGCTCGGCCTTGAGGATGGAGGATGCGTCCAGGAACGGAGCCTTGTTGGTGGCGGAGGCGAACTTGGAACCGAACTCGCCAAAGGAAAGGTGCTGGGCCTTGCTGTCCACCAGCCCGAACGCCGCGACATCCCAGAACGCGGTGGAGCCGCCCACTCCGAGGATGACTTCGTAGCCGTCCGGCGCGCGGAAGAACTCGCTCAGGCCGTTGCGGACGGACCCTACGAGGTTCTTGACCGGAGCCTGGCGGTGCGAGGTGCCAAGAAGCGTGGCGGAGGCGGCAGACAGGGCCTCGATCTGCTCGGGGCGTATCTTTGAAGGCCCGGCGCCGAACCGTCCGTCCTTGGGCAGGAGGTTGGCGGGGATAGTGATGCTGCTGTCGCTCACAATGGCTCCAATTTATCGGCGTGGACGTGGGAGAGGCCCGGCAATGCACGGGTTCCTGCTGGGGGATCCCCTATATTCTGCCTGACGCGCCAGCGGGGAACGGAACGGTATCCGTCATAGTCCAGTCACTGAGACATCCCTGAGGCGGTAGCCGCCCCGTCCCTGTGAAGCTCCGCGCCGAATTATCCGGAGTAATTCAAAATAGGCTAAGCTGGTCCCTGACGTATAGCGGGCCGCGATGCGGGCGGGCTGATGCCGCGAGGCCGTTCCCCCTAAGGCTGATCGGTGGATGCAGGTCCACTTCGCCAAGGCCAACGGGAAACGCTGCCGCGCGGTACGGTGGGACTGACGCAAGGACTGTGCTCGAGGAGCTGAGCTGGATGACGGATCTGATCGACACCACGGAGATGTATCTTCGGACAATCTTGGAGCTTGAGGAAGAGAACATCGTTGCTCTCCGTGCGCGGATTGCCGAACGGCTCCGCCACTCCGGACCCACCGTTTCGCAGACCATTGGCCGGATGGAACGCGACGGACTGGTGGTTGTTTCGGGCGACCGGCACCTTGAGCTCACCGAAACGGGCCGGAAACGGGCTACCGAAGTCATGCGCAAGCACCGCCTTGCGGAGCGGCTCCTCGCCGACGTCATCGGCCTCGACTGGGCGTATGTCCATGACGAAGCGTGCCGCTGGGAACACGTCATGAGCGAGCGGGTTGAGCGCCGCATTTTTGAGCTTCTGGACCACCCCACGGTTTCCCCATACGGCAACCCCATTCCCGGCCTGGCGGCACTCGGCGGCCAGCCCGCTCCGGCGTTTACCGACGGCGTGGTGAACCTGCTTGACGCCATGGCCGGATACGGGGTCGACTCGCGCGTTACCGTGAGCCGCCTGGCCGAGCCCATTCAGGTTGAGCCGGAGCTGCTGGTGCAGCTTGATGAAGGCGGCATCCGTCCGGGGGCATCCCTGTCCTTGGAGCGCGTGGGGGAGTACATCTCGGTGCGCGTACCCGAGATCGAAGGTGCACTGGAGCTGCCGCCCGAAGTGGCAGCTCACGTATTTGTTACGGTCCGCTAACCGCGCACCTTGTAGGACCACCTACAACGCACTGAGACGCAGATAACGGAATTATTACCGCGCTGATTAATCACCTATAGTTGAGGACTAGCGCCGATACTAAAGCGTTACCTGATCCGAAGCCGAGCTCTGCCAGCGGATCACGGTACGAATCACCTCCTGGCAGAGGCGGGGGAACCACAACCGGCCGTTGCAAGACGGCCTTGGGGTGAAGTCCGTCAGCGGCAAAGCACCTCCGACGAAGGATTCCTTTGGGATACCCCTGTGTCGGATGCCTTGCATTGGCGGACCGGGTCTTTGATCTCTCTGACCCGAATCCGACAGCTAACTCCGCAGGCTTCCCAGAGAGGATAATTCTTGACCACGCAGACCGTCAGGGGCCGCCGCAGGGCGACCGGTCCCGCTTCGGAGTACCCCGTGGCCGAAGCCGTAATGACGGTCAGGCCGCGCGACGCACACCGTGATGCGCGCCGGCGCCGGAGCCTGTTCAGCCAGGTGACGGACTTTGCCTCGGCGAGCGGCGTGGGTCAGAAGGCAGGCATTGCGCTAGCCGCCACCGGACTGGTCCTCACCGTGACCGTCCCGTCAACCAGCCCCATGGTCGCCACGTCAGACACGGCAAATACCGCCGCCGCATCAGTCGCGGCCCAGCCGGAGGTCTCCGCGGCCGCCAGCGCCAAGATCGATTTCAACCGGACCACCGTAGCCACCAAGGGGGATCCGGACGGCAAGCTCAAGCAGTTGCTGAGCGCGCAGTCAGCCGGAACCATCACCCGCGCGGCATCCACCGGCAGCCTGGGCGCGCCGCTGGAACAGATGGTCACCGCATCACCTTTCGGCTTCCGGGTCAGCCCGATCACGGGCGGAGCCGGCGAGTTCCACCGCGGCCAGGACTACGCGGCCCAGTGCGGCACGAGCGTTTTTGCTGCCGCCAGCGGAACCGTGACCTTCTCCGGCTGGCACCCCTACGGCGGTGGAAACCGTGTGGTGATTGACCACGGCAACGGCCTGGAAACCACGTACAACCACCTCTCGTCGTCCAGTGTCCAGGTCGGCCAGAAGGTCAACCGCGGCGATGTGGTGGCGCTCAGCGGGACCACCGGCGCCTCCACCGGCTGCCACCTCCATTTCGAAGTGATGGTCAACGGCGAAGTCGTCGACCCGCTCGGCTGGCTCTGATCCAAACGATGGGTCACTCTCGCATCCCTGTGACATGCCGTGACCTGAATGTGACATTCGTTCGGAATTCCTGTACCGTTTAGAGCACGCCAACTTTTCCGAAGTTGGCGCTCTTGAGTGGATTGCCTAACTCTGCCACCGCTCAAGGTCCGTTCGCATTACATCGTCTGGCAGAGGCGGGGGAACCAATTTTGGTCTTCGCAAGAAGACCTTGGGGTTAAGTCGCAACGCTTCCCAGGAAGCCGAGCGGCCGGGTGACTCCCATCCGAATCCGACAGCTCACCTCGTAGGCATTGGGAGAGGCTACCTTCGTGTCTACACGTCACAATTCTGCGCGCCACCGCGCGCAAACGGTTCGTACGAACCCGTTGAACTCCGTGTCCAGGGCTGTTACTGCCAACGCCGGGACCGTAGGTCGCCAGGCGGCTGTCATTGCAGCTGCTTCCGGACTGATCCTTAGTGTTGGGATGCCGGCAAACGCCGCCGATACCAACCTGGGCGTTTCCGCTTCGACGGAGTCCGGCTCACAGTCGGCCCAGCTGACCGTAACTGCAGAACCGACAGCGACTGTTTCCTTCGAGCGTCCGGCAGTGACCACGAAGGCAGCGCCCAAGGTTGAAACCGTTCGGGCACAGTCCACCGGTACGGACGCCAGCGAGACCTCCACTGAGGCTGCCGGAGAGGCCAAGGCAAGCAAGCTTGCTGACGCCGCATCTTCCGCAGCAGCATCGGGCCTCGCTGCTATCGCTTACACCGGTATCGGCAGCCCGTACGTCTGGGGCGGCACCACTCCCAGCGGTTGGGACTGCTCAGGCTTCACCCAGTGGGTTTACGCGCAGGCCGGCATCAGCATCCCCCGCACCAACGCATGGACAGCCATGACGCCTACCGCCACACCGGCGCCGGGCGATCTTGTCATGCAAAACGGCGGCGCCCACGTTGGCATCTACGTCGGCAACGGCATGATGATCAGCGCGCTCAACCCCTCGCAGGGCACTCTCCTGCACGCTGTGTCCGCCACGGGCACTTCTGCGTTCTACACGCTTCGCTAAAACACGCGCTTCCCTTCGCTGAAGCGCGCGTTCTTCGCTAAAAACCCTGTTCGGGCCGTTCCGGCTTACCCCCAAGATGCCGGAGCGTCCAAAAACCGCGGCCTGCCATGCAGTCTGAGGAAAACGAAAGAGAGAACTAATGACTACACGTGCCATCGCACGGCATCGCGCCGAGGTTACTAAGACCAACTCGCTTGCTGTCATTGCCAAGGCCGTCGGCGACAACGCCGGTGGCATGGGCCGTCAGGCTGCGGTTATCGCTGCTGCCTCCGGTCTGGTCCTGACGAGCGGTATCGCAGCCAACGCTGCCGACACCAATGTTCAGCGCGAAGCAACCTCTGCTTCCACCCTGGAAGTCCAGTCTTCCGCTCCGGCCAACATCTCGGCTGCATCCAGCATCGCCATCTCCTTCGAGAAGCCGGCTGTTTCCACCTCCCCGGCTCCGGTCGTTGAGGCTCCGAAGCCGGTTGTTGAGGTCCAGGAAGCTGCTCCCGCGGCCGCTCCGGCTGCCGTTGCAGAGACCGTATCCGCCCCGGCAGCGCCGGCGGCCCCGGCGGCCCCCGCTGCTGCCAGCGGAAACGGCGCCTCGATCGCAGCTGCGGCTTACGCCCAGCTCGGTGTTGCCCAGGACTGCACGGCCCTCGCCACCAACGCGCTTGCAGCCGTAGGCATCAACTACCACGGCTGGCCGGCCGGTTACCTTTCCCTGGGCCGCACCGTGAGTGCAGCCGAGGCACAGCCGGGCGACCTCGCATACTACGAGAACGGCGGCATGGGCATGGCCCACATCGCTGTATACGTCGGCAACGGCCAGGCCGTGCACGGTGGCTGGAACGGTGGAACCACCTCCCTGTTCAGCGTCAACGTCGGCTCAGGCCCGGTCTTCATCCGCGTTGGCGGCTAAAGCCTCCAGCTGACGCTTGCCGGAAGAACCCCTGCCTCCGGGCAGGGGTTCTTCTGCGTTTCCGGCAGGTGAATTTTTGCCGACACGGGGTGTATGGTAAAGGACCGATTCGGTGATCGGCCACTTGAGTGTTTACTCTTGTGTTGTCGATCCATAGCCCGGACAAGCAGAGGGCAGCCGGCCCTCGAGCCCCTGACGGGTGCGGCCGTGAAGAGGTATGTGCATGCGCACTCTCGTTCTTAATGCTGGATATGAACCGCTGGCGGTTGTAACCTTCCGCCGGGCGCTGGTTCTTGTGCTGACCGGAAAAGCTAGCGTAGTGGCCGAGGGCGACGATCCTGTCGTCGGGCCGCAGGAGATTCTGGGCCGCCCGTCCGTGATTCTCCTGAACCGTTACATCCGGCCGCGGTACAACACAACCACCGCGGTGAGCCGCCGGGGCGTCCTGCGCCGTGACGCCCACCGCTGCGCCTACTGCGGTAAGGCAGCACACACCATTGACCACGTCCACCCGAAATCGAGGGGCGGTGCGGACTCCTGGGAAAATCTTGTGGCCGCCTGCCTTCGGTGCAATAACGTGAAGGGCGACCACACGCCGGCCGAGATGGGCTGGAAGCTCAGGTTCGTGCCCGCGCCTCCGCACGGCACCATCTGGCAGATCAAGGAGCTGGAAAAGCCCACCCCCGCTTGGGACCCTTTCCTTCTGCCAGAATCCGCCGCCTGAGGCGTCACCCCTGCGCAGACCCGCCTCAATGGCTAGGCTTGCCTTGTGGAGTTTGATGCCTTAATCCTGGCGGGCGGCCGGTCATCGCGGCTGGGTGGCGTGCCCAAGTCCCAGCTGATGTACGACGGCGCCACCCTCCTGTCGCGGTCGCTTTCGGCGGCTGCCGGAGCTGGCGCCGCCGTGGTGGTGGGCCCGGATCCCGGCGAACTGCCTGCCGGTGTCCTTACCTGCCGCGAGGAGCCTGCCTTTACGGGACCTGCCGCGGCTATTGCTGCGGGTCTGGCGGCACTGGAACGGGCGCGCGGTCCGCTCCGGGCCGCGATGACGCTGATTCTGGCCTGCGACATGCCCAAGGCGGATCAGGCGGTTGCCGCCCTTAGGGCCGCCCTTACGGACCATGGCCCGGACCCCACGGGGCCGGATGGTGTCATGTCCATTTCCCCTGACGGCCGCAAACAACCCCTCGCAGGCCTTTATAGCACAGCCGCGCTACAACGTTCCGTAGACGAAATGGACAGGAGCGGGGGGCTTGCAGGAGCTTCAGTGTTCGCCCTCCTTGCTAGGCTTGACGTGCGGACTGTTACCGTCCCCGCCGGTGCCACGGATGACGTGGATACTTGGGACGATGCCACCGCGCTAGGGGTGTCCCGCCAAGGGTCTTGAGCCACCGTCGGTGGGACCGTGCGGTGGCACCGCAACCGAATTTTTGAGTTTGGAGGCAACAGTGAAAAGCCAGGACGAAACGCTGGAGGACTGGTGCCGGGCGCTGCTGCAAGCCTTCGAGTTGGAGGACGTCGAGGTCGATGTCAATGAAGTACTCGCGCTGGCCGGTGTGGCTGCGCACTCCGTCGTGCGGCCGGCGGCGCCGTTGACGACCTTCATCGCCGGCTTCGCGGCGGGAATGGCGACGGGTTCCGGGCAGGCCCCTGATGCGGTCTCCATGCAGGCCGCCCTGGGCGTGGCGCGGGCGCTTGCCATGGACTATGCCGCAGTGGAGCCGGCTGTGCCCGGGCAGCCTGCCGTGTCAGGTTCTGAGCCGGTTCGGACCGATCAGGCCTCCGGACCGTCCACCAACAGCGGGACCACCGGCGCATGACGGCTGCGCCGCCGGACGGCGGTGACGCCGCCAGCGACGTTCCTGACCACGGGCAATCCTCCGGCCGCACCGCACCCGGCGCGGCTGAAGCCGGTGCCGGCACCGGTGCGCCCGGGGCAGCGGCCGAGGCCGATACAGGATCCCACGATGCCGGGCACACCCATTTGGCGCACACCTGGCAGGAAGCCCGGCAGAGGTCATTCGATTGCGCCACACCCATTCCGCCGGGACCGGTGCCGCTCAGGAGTGCGCTGGGCCGGACGCTCGCTGCCGATATTACGGCGCTCCAGGATATGCCCCACTACGCTTCATCCGCCATGGACGGCTGGGCAGTGAACGGGACGGGGCCCTGGATTTTGGCCGAACCCGGCCAGAGGCTTGCGCCGCACCAGGCCAGTCCCATCGTCACCGGCGGCCTCATACCACCAGGGGCCAAGGCTGTGCTCCGCAGCGAAAGCGGCATGATCACTACGGACGACGAGGGGCTCCCCATCCTTGCCCTTGGTGGTGCAGCAAGGCCCGGTGAACCGAAGAACGGCCAGCACATCCGGAAGGCAGGCGAGGAAGCGGCCGCCGGTGACGTCCTGGTCAAAAGTGGGGCAGTCCTCAACCCGGCCCACCTGGCCCTCGCGGCACTGGCCGGCCACGACTCCCTCCGGGTGCAGGGGAAACCTGTGGTCAGGATCCTGCTGACAGGCTCCGAGGTGGTTACCGCGGGCCTGCCTGCTCCGGGCAAGGTGCGCGACACCTTCGGCCCGCAGCTTGGGGCTGTGGTCGCGATGCTCGGTGGGATCTGCGCCGGGCAAAAGAAAATAGGCGACGGCTACGACGAATGGCTGGCTGCCCTGGAAGACGACGGACCGGAATCGGCCGGTCCGGCGGAGAAGACCGTGCCGGATGACGGCTCCGTGCTGTTGCCGGAAGAGCCGGTGGCGGAAGAAGCGCCTGCCGACGTCGTCATCACCACCGGCGGAACCGGCCGGTCCGGGACTGATCACCTCCGCCGTGCAGTCGCGGAACTGGGCGGCCGCCTGCTGATCGACGGCATCGCCATGCGCCCGGGACACCCGGCCGTCCTCGCCGAGCTGCCGGACGGCCGCTTCATCCTTGGCCTGCCGGGCAATCCCCTTGCCGCGATGATGGCCCTCTGCACGGTGGGCGCGCCCCTGCTCGCCGCCCTTGGCCACGGAACCCTCCCTCCGGTCCATGAGGTGCCCTGCGGCGCGATGATCGAGGCTGATCCGGGGCGGACCCGGCTGATGCCCTTCAGGCTGCTGTACGGGATGGCGTCCCCTGCCCGGCACGCGGGGCCCGGCATGATGCGCGGTCTTGCTGCTGCCGACGGCGTCCTTGTTGTTCCGCCGCACGGCGTCCAGCTGGGCGAAGCGGTGCCCGCCTTCGCCTTGCCCTGGGGCGCTCCGATCCAGGCTGCGGAACCCGCCGCCGCGAAGGCCAAAGCCGCTCCCCGCAAGGCCCCGCGAAAGCCCTCAGCCTCGGACGGGCCGGTGGACTGGAGTGCGCTGCTCGGCTAAAACGGTCCCGGCTGGTGAAGGTGGTCCGGGCTTGCAATGATGGTCATATCCCGCACTTTAAGGAGCGCATCGTGGCCCGCATGACGCAACGCCGCAAGATCCACAGGTTCGTCCTGGACGGCTCAGCCCAGTCCCTCGCATTCCCCGTGCGGCACCGGGAAGATGTCCTGGCCGTGGAGGAGCCGCTGGAAATCAGGCTCGGCTCGCTCCCGTTCACCGTCACCATGCGAACGCCCGGCGACGATTTTGACCTCGTGGCCGGGTTCCTGGTGTCCGAGGGCATCATCTGGAACGCCGAGCAACTCATCTCCCTGCGGTTCTGCGCGGGCGAGGATGAGGACGGAGTGCAGACCTTCAACGTCGTGGAAGCGCAGCTCAGGCCGGACGTCGTCCTGCCTGAGCGGGGACGCAACATCTTCACGTCAAGCTCGTGCGGCATCTGCGGCACCGATTCCATCGACGCCGTCCGTAAGTCGTCGCATTTCAGCCCGGCGGCGGATCCGCTGACCGTGCCCGTGGAGACGCTGTCCGGACTCCCGGACAAGCTCCGTGCGGCGCAGGCCGTCTTCGACGCCACTGGAGGTGTCCACGCAGCCGGCCTTTTCCGGATCACCGACGACGGCGGTGCGGAGCTGCTGTGCCTGCGCGAGGACGTGGGACGCCACAACGCCGTGGACAAGGTGGTGGGCTGGGCCCTGCGCGAACGGCTGCTGCCGCTGGCGGGGACGGTTTTGCAGGTCTCCGGCCGGGCATCCTTCGAACTCGTTCAGAAAGCGGCGCTCGCCGGGATTCCGGTACTCGCGGCCGTCAGCGCCCCTTCCAGCCTGGCCGTTGAACTTGCCGCCGCCAGCGGCATGACCTTGGCGGGCTTCAGCAGGGGGTCCACCCTCAACGTTTATGCCGGAGACCACCGTGTCACGGCGCCCGCCCCCGTGCCGAGCTAGGGCAGAATGCTTGGTTTATTGGGCCCGGCGCAGTAGATTTTATCCATCGAATGGACGCGCCGATCCGCTCCTTCGGCTGAGTTCAAGGGCTTGCGCATAAGCTGAACCCAACGCCCGGGCGCATACCGTGCACCAGCTGTCAGCTTCCACACAACAGGCATTAAAGAGGACTACATTGCACGACGACCGCCGCATCACGGAAGTCCGTCTGGACCGCTTCATGCGCGAACGCGTGGACCCTGCGGTGTACTCCCGCAGCGTTCCGCTGAACCTCAGCGCCTGGGACGTTCCGGACGAGCCTGTCTCCGTTCTGGAGGCCCTGCGCCACGACTTCGTGCCGCTGGAACACGGATCGGCGTGGGGCCGCCCCTGGAGCACCAAATGGCTGAGGCTGCAGGGTGAGGTGCCCGATTCCTGGGGCACGGCTCCCGATACCGCGGTGGAAATAGTGGTGGACCTGGGGTTCACCCGGGAGCTCCCGGGCTTTCAGTGCGAAGGGATCGCCTGGCGGCCGGACGGCACCATCATCAAGGCCATCTCGCCCCGGAACCAGTACATTCCACTGAAGCTCCTCGGCAGCGGGATGGCAGTGGACTTCTACGTGGAGGCCGCCGCCAACCCCGATGTTGCCCAGGGGTGGACTTTCGCAGCCATGCCCTACGGTGACAAGGCAACAGCGGGAAGCGACCCCAAATACCGGCTGGGCGCCATGGCCATCGCCGAGCTCAACCAGACGGTGTGGGAACTGCAGCAGGACGTATGGACGCTCAGCGGACTCATGCATGAGCTCCCGATGGAACTGCCGCGCCGCCACGAGATCCTGCGCGCCCTGGAACGGATGCTGGACGTCATGGATCCGGACGATATTCCCGGCACCGCCGCGGCAGGCCGCGCAGCCCTGGCTGAGGTTCTCTCCCGTCCGGCGTATGCCTCCGCCCATCAGCTGGTCGCCACCGGACACGCGCACATCGATTCGGCGTGGCTGTGGCCCGTCCGGGAGACCATCCGCAAGTGCGCGCGCACCTTCTCCAACGTCGTGGCCCTGATGGACGAGTCTCCCGACTTCGTTTTCTCCTGCTCGTCCGCGCAGCAGCTCGCCTGGATGAAGGAGTTCTACCCCGAGCTGTTCGGCCGGATCCGCGAGAAGGTCAAAGCGGGCAAATTCGTGCCGGTCGGCGGCATGTGGGTGGAATCCGACACCAACATGCCGGGCGGTGAGGCCATGGCCCGGCAGTTCATCGAAGGCAAGGGGTTCTTCCTCGACGAGTTTGGCGTGGAGTGCCGGGAGGCATGGTTGCCCGATTCCTTCGGCTACTCGGCTGCATTGCCGCAGATCGTCAAGGCTGCCGGCGGCAAGTGGTTCCTGACCCAGAAGATCTCCTGGAACCAGGTCAACAGGATGCCGCACCACACCTTCAACTGGGAAGGAATCGACGGCACGCGGCTGTTCACCCACTTCCCGCCCGTGGACACCTACAATTCGGAGCTGAGCGGCCGGGAATTGGCACATGCGGAACGCAACTACCGGGACCACGGCCGCGGAACCGTCTCCCTGGTCCCGTTCGGCTACGGCGACGGCGGCGGCGGACCGACACGGGAGATGATCGCCGCCGCCCACCGTACGGCCGATCTCGAAGGGTCGCCGAAGGTCCGGATCGGAACGGCTGCGAATTTCTTCACGCAGGCGCAGGCCGAATATGCGTCCCTGCCCGTCTGGGTGGGGGAGATGTACCTGGAGCTGCACAGAGGGACCTACACCAGCCAGGCGAAAACCAAACGGGGCAACCGGCGCAGCGAACACCTTCTCCGCGAGGCCGAACTGTGGTGTGCCACAGCATCAGTGCGCACCGCCGGCGGGTTCGCGTATCCGGCGGCCGAGTTGAAGCGCCTGTGGCAGCTGGTCCTGCTGCAGCAGTTCCACGACATCCTGCCCGGCAGTTCCATTGCCTGGGTCCACCAGGACGCAGAGCGGAACTATGCGGCCATCGCGGAAGGCCTTGAAGCCATCATTGCCGATGCCGCGCGCGCCATGCTCGGTGAGGGCAGCCGCGAGTTCCTGCTGAACGCCGCGCCGCACGAACGCAGCGGAGTACCCGCTCTTGCCGCCGCCGAACCGGTCCGGAGCGACCACCCGGTGACGGTCACCGAGCATGCCGGGGGATACATCCTGGACAACGGCGTGATCAGGGCCGTGCTGGACTCGAACGGACTCCTGACTTCCCTCATCGACCACGCAAGCGGCCGCGATGCCATCGCCCCCGGCCAGCACGGGAACCATCTGGAACTAC
The DNA here is from genome assembly GCF_017833075.1 of Arthrobacter sp. PvP103. Taxonomy (NCBI): domain Bacteria; kingdom Bacillati; phylum Actinomycetota; class Actinomycetes; order Micrococcales; family Micrococcaceae; genus Arthrobacter; species Arthrobacter sp. PvP103. The sequence goes on from NZ_JAFIBQ010000001.1 coordinate 3,267,348, forward strand.
ACCGCGATACGCCCAACGAGTGGGACGCGTGGGACATTGACGAGTTCTACCGCCGCAACGTCACCTCACTGACCGAAGCGCGTTCGGTGACGCTCGAGCGGGGCGGCTGGGACGCCGTCGTCGTGGTGGAACGACTGGCGGGAGCATCCGCGATCACCCAGCGGATTTCGCTGGAGGCGGGTTCCGGCTCGCTGGGCATCCTGACCTCCGTGGATTGGCAGGAACGCGAAAAGCTGCTCAAGATCGGATTCCCCCTGGACGTGCGAGCAGACCGTTCGGCGTCAGAGACGCAGTTCGGGCATGTCTTCCGGCCCACCCACACCAACACGTCCTGGGAGGCAGCCAAGTTCGAAGTTTGTGCCCACCGCTGGATTCACGTGGCGGAGCCGGGTTACGGCGTGGCGGTCACCAATGCCTCCAGTTATGGACACGACGTCACCCGCACCGTGAGGGACGACGGCGGCACCACCACTACCGTCCGTACCTCGCTGTTGCGCGCGCCCAAGTATCCGGATCCCGACGCCGACCGGGGGCGGCACGAGCTGCTGGTGACCATCAGGCCCGGGGCGGCCATTGCTGACGCCGTGGAGGAGGGCTACCGGACCAACCTGGCCCCGCGGATCATGAGGGGCGCCAACGCTGTCCGTCCACTGTTCACGGTGTTCAACCAGGGAATCGTGGTTGAGGCGGTAAAGCTGGCGGAGGACGGTTCCGGTGACGTCATTGTGCGTCTCTATGAGTCCCTGGGGGAGCGGTCCGAGGGAATCGTGACAGCCAATTTCGAAACCAGGCAAGTGCAGGTAGTGGACCTGCTGGAGCGTCCGGTTGCGGGCCCGGGTGTTGAAACCGGCCGGGATTCCGCAAAGCTGACGTTGCGTCCGTTCCAGCTGCTCACCCTGCGGTTTGCCCGCTGAGCCCCGCCCCTGAGTAGTCCGGCCCTTAACAGGCTGAGTGGGGGCGGTCCCCAACGGCCCGCCACCACTCATCCCCCCAATAGCGCTCAGTGGCCGCCCGGGGTCGAACGGATTGTCCCCGTTCTCGACGCCAGCCGTCAGTCACTTTCACACTTTCATGATTCTCTCACGTTCTAATGATTTTGTGAAAGACCTAAGCCTACTTTGCAGTAGATGACCTTCGCGCGCCCGGCTGCATTGCCCGGACCCGTGCAATCCAGAAGGCGGCAAGTCCAATTACGAAGCACAGTGCCGCCCCGTAATTGATGATGAATCTCAGGGATTGCCACTGAACCGGGATGAACGGGAAGAGCAGGCTCAGGGCCAGGGAAACGCCGCCGACGGCCAGCAGCAGGGCGCCGGCGCGGACCAGCGCCGGCAGCCTGCTGGCCACGGCTTTCACCATGGCCGGTAGAAGGACTAGGGATACGTAGGCCGGATAGGCTCGTCCCGCAGCGCCGTAGTACTCGACAAGCTCGGCATTCCGGGCACTCCGCCCGGAGACGGCCACAAGCCCCGCCGAGGATCCGGACGAATCCATCATCAGGAAAAAGACGACCATGACGGCAGCGATGACGCCGAATACAAGCCCTCCCGGCAGTCCCAGGAGCCAGCGCCGTGACCCGTCGGCGCCAAAGCCCCTGATGAAACGCAGCCCAATGAAGAAGATGACGGCGAAGATCACGAACCGAAGCACGAGGTTGGTGACGTTGGTGCCGCCGAGCAGTTGGTCGATGGCGACGTAGGGGCCGTCGATGCTGAGGAGAATCGCGAGGGTGGCCAGCACGAAAATATAGAAGAGCGACCTGTTCTCACCCCTCACGGCACTCGGAATGCGGGCCAACGCCGCGGCACAACAAATGGCCAGGGTGGACCATTGCAGGATCTCGATCATCCCAGGTTCTCCCAGATAGTTTTGGTTTGTTCGTGGTCTTGTTCTTGGCGCTTGAGCGTCTTCCCCAGTGCCTGCAGCCTGTCGCCGGCCAGGGCGGTGAGCTCTCCGTCGGACAAAGCATCCAGGGCTGCCTGCCTCGCGCCCGGGGGCCACCCGGCCTCCGCCTCCGTGATCATTCCGGTGGCTACCAGGCCGCCGGTCAGTCCCACCCCTGCTGCCTTGGAGGTGGCGATGGCCAGCTCCGGAGTCAGCCGGTTGGCGGTCAGCTGCGCGGAGTAGTTCTGCGGGGCGATTCCCGTGGCCGAGGAAACCCGGTGCCGCAGCTCGCCGTCGTCGATCGCATCAACCCAGTTCTTGACTGACGTCGCGTGCGGGACGGTGGTCAGGGGCGGGCCCGGCTGCGGCTGGTCAGCTCCGCTCCCTCCCGCCCCGGCGGAGCGGGCAATGACTGCCTTCAGCAGATCCGTGGTGGCGATCTGGCTGACCAGCTCCGCGGCAGTGGGAGGTAAAGGGCTTCCGGTCAGCTCGCTGTAGTTCTGGAATGTGGCCAGTGCCGATACGGGATTGATGTTGAAGGCCCGGCTGATGCTGACAACGGTGCTTTCGGCCACCTTCCCCCGGACCAGCTGCTGCGCCAGGGTGGTCCGCTTGACCCCGGAGATCCTGCAGATGTCGGCAGTGCTCGCCTGGGGCGCGATTCCGTGAAGCCAGCGTTGGAACGCCTTGGCGGGGAGTGGCATGAATGGCTTCCTGCAGGGTGGGTCGGTCGGATGTCGTCAGTCGATTTTACGGCGGGGGGTATATGAACTATGCTAAATGGTCGAACCCGTTGGTCCGTACACCCCCCAAGTCCGGACCAGCGGGTTCTTCCATGCCCGGCGGCACTTCAGGCCGTTTTGGGCCGCAGTGAGAGGATGGACTAATGACTGCAACCCTTGTTGCCAAAGACCTTTCGGGCGGTCACGACCACCGCACACTCTTCTCAAAACTTTCCCTCACAGTGGCGCCGGGCGACGTTGTGGGCGTTGTGGGCGCAAACGGCGCCGGCAAGTCCACCCTGCTCCGGCTGCTGGCCGGTGTGGACCAGCCCCTGGCAGGATCGGTAAGCCTGGCCCCGTCCGATGCCTTCGTAGGCTGGCTGCCGCAGGAACACGAACGCGTCCCGGGCGAAACCGTGGCGGACTACGTGGCGCGCCGTACCGGCTGCGCCCAGGCGACGGCGGAGATGGAGTCCACAGCGGAGGCCCTCGGTTCGGGCGCCCCCGGCGCCGACGACGCCTATTCCCTGGCCTTCGACCGCTGGATGGCCTCCGGCGCGGCGGACCTTGACGAGCGGATTGCACCGGTCCTTGCCGACCTGGGGCTGGACGTGGGGCCCGAGGCCCTCATGACGGGACTTTCCGGCGGGCAGGCAGCCCGTGTGGCGCTGGCTGCGCTGCTGCTGAGCCGCTTCGACGTGGTGCTGCTTGACGAGCCCACCAACGACCTGGACCTCAACGGACTGGCCAAGCTTGAATCGTTCGTGCAAGGCCTCCGCGGCGGCGTGGTCCTGGTGTCCCATGACCGTGAGTTCCTGGCACGCTGCGTCACCACCATCGTGGAGCTGGACCTGGCGCAGAACTCCGTGGCGGTGTACGACGGCGGCTATGAGGCCTTCCTGGAGGAACGCGCTGTGGCGCGCCGCCATGCCCGGGAGCGCTACGAAGAGTTTGCCTCCACCAAGGCGGACCTGGTTTCCCGTGCCAGGACGCAGCGTGAGTGGAGCTCCCAGGGCGTGCGCAACGCCATGAAGAAAAGCCCGGACAACGACAAGATCCGCCGTGCGGCCTCCACCGAATCATCGGAGAAGCAGGCCCAGAAGGTGCGGCAGATGGAATCCAGGATCTCCCGCCTCGACGAAGTCGAGGAACCCCGCAAGGAGTGGCAGCTGCAGTTCAGCATTGGCCAGGCGCCGCGGTCCAGCGCAGTGGTGGCAACGCTGCGCGACGCCGTCGTCCGCCAGGGGGACTTCACCCTCGGACCGGTGAACCTGCAGCTCAACGCCGGGGAGCGGATCGGCATCACGGGCCCCAACGGGGCCGGCAAGTCCACGCTTCTGCGGCTCCTGCTGGGGATCCGGGAGCCCGATTCCGGCAACGCCGCGATGGGCGCTTCGGTGGCCGTCGGCGAGATCGACCAGGCCCGCGGCCTGCTGGCCGGGCACCTCATGCTGGGTGACGCCGTCGAAGCCGTCCTGACCGGGCTGACCCCGGCGGAGGTCCGCACCCTGCTTGCCAAGTTCGGCCTTAAGGCGGACCACACCTCCCGCCCGGTCGACTCGCTCTCCCCGGGCGAGCGGACCCGCGCAGCGCTTGCGCTGCTGCAGGCGCGCGGCGTGAACCTGCTGGTCCTGGATGAGCCCACCAACCATCTGGACCTGCCCGCGATCGAGCAACTCGAAGAAGCCTTGGAAAGCTACGACGGCGCTCTGCTCCTGGTGACCCACGACAGGCGACTGCTGGAAAACGTGCGTCTGGACGTCCGGTGGAATGTCGAGGACGGTGTGGTGACTGAACAGCATGCCGACGCAGGAACGCCGCGCGGCAGCACTGACCGAGCCAACGAACGCGTCACGAAAGGCCAGCCAAGATGAGCATGGACCGGGTAGCCTGGAGCTCCCTTTACAACATCACACGGGCTTCCAGCGGTTCCAAGCCGTTCTCCAAGGCCACGCTGAAGCGCGTGTTCGGCTTCGCCCGGCCGCACCGGAACAAGCTGATCGCCTTCGTGCTGCTGTCCATCGCCACGGCAGTCCTTGCGGTGGCCACACCCGTCCTTGCCGGCCAGGTGGTGGACGCCATCATCGCCGGCGTGGGCGTTGACGTGGTGATCCGGCTGGCCGTGCTGATCGCCGTCGTGGCCGTCGCCGAAGCCGGGCTTGGGCTCGTGACGCGCTGGCTGTCCTCCACCATCGGTGAGGGCGTGATCGTGGACCTGCGCACCAAGGTGTTCGACCACGTCCAGAAGATGCCGATCGCCTTCTTCACCCGCACCAGGACCGGTGCCTTGGTCAGCCGGCTGAACAACGACGTCATCGGCGCGCAGTCGGCTTTCGCCGGCACGCTGTCCGGCGTGGTCAGCAACGTGGTGGCTTTGGCGCTGACGCTCGTGGTGATGCTGGGCAAATCGTGGCTCGTCACCGTGCTGGCCATGATCCTGCTGCCGATCTTCCTCATCCCGGCACGCCGGATGGGTTCCAAACTGGCGGATCTTCGGCGCGAGGCCGCCGAACACAACGCCGCCATGGGCACGCAGATGACCGAACGCTTCTCTGCCCCCGGTGCGACGCTGGTCAAGCTCTTCGGCCGCCCCGATGAGGAATCCCGCGAGTTCGCCGTCCGCGCCGGCCGCGTCCGGGACATCGGCGTACGGACCGCCATGCTCCAGTTCACCTTTGTCACCGCCCTGACCCTGGTCTCGGCGCTGGCGCTCGCCCTCGTGTACGGGCTGGGCGGCTTCCTCGCCCTGCAGGGGCAGCTGGCCGCCGGCGACGTCGTGGTGCTGGCCCTGCTGCTCACGCGCCTCTATGCGCCGCTCACCGCCCTTTCCAACGCCCGGGTGGAGATCATGAGCGCCCTGGTCAGTTTCGAACGGGTCTTCGAGATCCTGGACCTCAAGCCCCTCATCCAGCAGAAGCCCGACGCCGTCGAGGTACCGCCGGGACCGGTGTCCGTGGAGTTCGACGACGTCCGCTTCGCCTACCCCTCCGCTGACAAGGTGTCGCTGGCTTCGCTCGAGGATGTGTCAACCCTGGACACCCGCGGCGGCGAGGAAGTGCTGCACGGCATCAGCTTCCGGGTGGAACCCGGCCAGACCGTGGCCCTTGTCGGTTCCTCCGGCGCCGGCAAGTCCACCATCGCCCAGTTGCTGTCTCGGCTGTACGACGTCGATTCCGGCGCCGTTCGCCTTGGCGGGACCGTGCCCAAAAGCGGCCTGGACGTCCGTGACGCCACCTTCGATTCGATGCGGGCAACGCTGGGCATGGTGACCCAGGACGGCCACCTCTTCCACGAATCCATCGCGTCCAACCTGCGGCTGGCCCGTCCGGACGCCACCGAAGAGGACATGTGGGATGTGCTGCGCCGGGCCCGCCTCGAGTACATGATCCGGTCCCTGCCGGACGGCCTCGATACGGTGGTGGGGGAGCGCGGCTACCGGCTCTCCGGCGGCGAACGCCAGCGCCTCACCATCGCCCGGCTCCTAATCGCACAGCCGCGGGTAGTGATCCTGGACGAGGCCACAGCAGCCCTGGATTCCACCAATGAGGCGGCCGTGCAGGCTGCACTGGGGGCGGCGCTCGAGGGCCGCACCGCCGTCGTCATCGCCCATCGGCTGTCCACTGTGCGCGCCGCGGACATGATCCTGGTGGTGGAGGACGGCACCATCGTGGAGCGCGGCACCCACACCGAGCTGCTCGCCGCTGAAGGCCGCTATTCGGAGCTCTACCGCACGCAGTTCGCCGAGGCCAGCGCCGTGGTGGAAGAAGCCGTTCCGGAGTTCTAGGCCCGGCCCTGGCCCGCGGCGAGGGCGGGCAGGATGTGGTCCGTCAGCAGCGGTGCAAGGTCTGGCGGCAGCACGGCGGCCAGGTCCAGCCAGCGGATTTCGGCGATCTCCGCTGAGGGGTGCGCGCTCCATGTGCCCGGGGCGGCGAAAACCGTTGCCTCGATGTCCGTTGCTGCCTCGTTGGCGGCGTCGGCGAGCCACACGCCCATGAACCGGAGGTCTTCCGGGGCTACGGCGATGCCCACCTCTTCCAGCAGCTCACGCGAGGCGGCCTGGGCCGCGGTTTCGCCGGGTTCGGGTTTGCCGCCGGGGTGCATGAACTTGTCCGTGCCGCGCTTGCGGACGGTCAGCAGGCGGCCGGCATGGTCATAGACGCAGACGGCGGACACAACAATGCGGTCTTTCACGGCTCCGACCCTAGCCCATCCGCGGCCGGAGGGTCTTCGCCCGGACCGAGCCTGCGCAGCACCGATTCCAGGAGCAGGTCCTTCCTGGGCCCCTGGACGTCCCACGTGTAGCTGAATTCGTCGGGGCCGCGGAGGGCGTACGTCACGCGGTAAGTGTCCGGATCACACCAGTGCTTGTCCTGCCTGGCCGTTTCCCGGAAGCTCATCCGGTGGAAGGGCCGCCCGTCGGGGAACGTCATATCCATCGCATCGGAGGCGTCGGCAGGCTGCAGGATGTAGTCACGGCTTGCGGTGCCAGTGAAGGTGCCGCCGTCCGGAGCAGGCCAGCGCATGGTGCCCTCTTCGTGGAAGTGGAGGCCGCCGTCGTCGTCCTTCGCGGAGAACCGGGCGACGCCGGTAAAAGTGCCCCGTGCGCCGGTGCTGCGGTCCCACAGGGCACGTTCCACGGACCAGCTGCCCAGCAGGTAGGCACGCAGATCGAATTCCTGCGCTGCATCCTGTGGCTGGAAGTTCAAGTGCCCTCGATTGGAATCGAACCAACGACACCGGCTTTAGGAGAGCCGTGCTCTATCCACTGAGCTACGAGGGCGGGCGTCCGAAGCGGTTGGCACAGGCCGTCCTGTTCGGGCACGGATACAAGCATACAAGGTGCCGGCCCGTACTACGCTCTTGGCATGACTGCAGCAACACCAGCAACTTCCTACCGGGCCGGCTTCCTGCCGGATATCGCCTCAAGCCGGGAGTATTTCGGGGCGTGGGCCAAGCTGAGCGTGCTGCAGTATTTCGTGGCGGAGTCGGCTGTGATCGCGGCGTGGGCAGGACCCGAACCCTATGACCGGCGGACCGGCTACATCAGCGATCTCGGCGCCACCCAGTGCGCCGTGTACGAGGGCCGGGATGTGTGCTCACCGCTGCACGCGGTGATGAATGCCTCGTTCGTGGTCCAGGGCCTGGGCATGCTGGTGGGGGCGCTGCTGCTCAGCTCGGCACTTTTGTGCGTGGCGGCCCGGCCCGGTGTCCGGCTCGCTTTCGGTCCCGGCCACCGTGTCCCGTGGTTCACCGCCCTCGCGGCCAAGGTCCTTACCTTCACCGCGGGAACCGGGACAATCATCGTGGGGGTGGTGCCCGAAGACGCCGGATGGTTTGCCGTGCATCTGACCGGCGCGGTGATGTTCTTCCTGGGGGGAGCGCTGGCGCTGCTGCTGCTGGGGTGGTTGTGGCTGAAGCAATCACCCCTGGCCTGGTTCATCCTCGCCTGCGGAGCTGTTTCCTTCGGGGCGCTGGTGGTCGGCGGGCTGACCGGCATGGATGTCCCGGAACCGGGCACGCTGGAACGCTTCATGGGCTACCCGGTGACCGTTGGCCTGGCAACGTCGGGGCTGGTGATCGCCCAGCGCGTGCGTCAGGAACTGAAGGCGCGGAAGGCCGCACGGGCCACAGCCCGGGCTACTGCTTCCGGGGCTTCCGGCCAATAAACACGGCGGCGCCGCCGGCCAGAAGGCTCAGCACGAGCAGTACCCAGCCGGCGACGGTGAGGGCGGACGCGAGGGCCACCTGGCCGGCGTCGACGGCTGATGCGGACATCATCGAATCAATGGCGGCGTTCCCCCACAACCGGACTGCGGCGAAGAGGAGCGGGAGCGCCCAGAGCGCCCAACGGAGCCCCTTGCGGGCAACATTGGTCCCGATCAGCAGCAGCCAGGTGAAAGCGAGTATCAGCGGGAACAGGGTGCCCGCCGTCTTGTGGAGGTAGTTGAGCTGGCCGCGCGCCTCCTCGTTCATGGCCGACCTCAGCTGGTCCACGAACCCCTGGTCAAAGCCCCCGATCAGCGAATCCGGCATGGGCAGGCCCCCGGAGAGCTGGGTGAGCTGGTTCAGCGTCAGCAAATGCAGGTACCAGAACAGGAAGAGGCTGGCCACGACGCCGGCAATGAGGATCAGGCTGCTGTTGTTCTGTGCCTTCTCCGGGGTCCGCTGCGTGGTGGGGTTGATCACCGGCGGCAGATGGTGCTGGGGAACGGACGCCTTGGCGCCGTGTTTCTTGATCCGCTGTGCTGGTGTCTTGGCCATGCGTTCATTATCGCTGGTCCTGTGCCTGGAACCTGTCCTTGGCCGAAGGCCAGCTATAGGCTGGACGCGTGACGGAACTGGGAAGACACAAACTTGGCAGGCACAGCGCGGCGGAACTCAACGCGGGCCTGGACGACTACGAGCTGGCGGAAGCGCTGGTCAGGGAAGCAGGAATGCTGGCCCTCATGATGCGCCAGGGCGGCCTGGAAGGGCAGCAAAAGACGTCGGTATCCGACGTCGTGACGGCAGCCGACCATGCCGCCGAAGACTATGTGCTCGAACAGCTGCGCCGCTGCCGGCCGGACGACGGCATCCTGGGGGAGGAGGGCGCCTCCGTGAAGGGGAGCAGTGGCCGGACCTGGGTGATCGACCCAGTGGACGGAACCTACAACTTCCTGCACGGCTCCACGTACTGGTGCTCCGCGCTCGCCCTCAAGGACACTGCCGGCACGGTCCTGGGGGCCATTTTCCAGCCCGAGGAGGACAAGCTCTGGCTCGGCGGAACCACCCGCCCCGCGACCCTGAACGGTGAACGGCTCACTTCCTTCCACGACGGTGGCGGAGCCAGGACCCTCACGCCGCTGGCAGAGCAGGGCGCAGCAACGTACATCCACCCGTCCTGGCTCGCGGACCCGCTGTGCGCCATGCCCTGGCACGCTGCAGCCACCGGTGCTGCGGCGCTGCGGATGTTCGGCTCGGGATCCTGCGACCTGGGCCGGGTGGCCGACGGCGAACTGGACTGCTGGTTCCAGCACAGCTGCCCCGAATGGGACTGGCTGCCCGGCAAGGCAATCGTGATCGCCGCCGGCGGCACCGCCGACGTCGTCCGGATCAACGGACTCGAGTGGTTCGTCGCGGGAGGCACGACGGCGGTCCGGCAGCTTCGCGCGGCCCTTGAATCGGGCTCGGTGGAGTAGCCACGGAAGTTAGTGTCGGCCCCACCGCCTAGACTTAGAGCACCATGGATATGTTGTTTGACCCGTATGCTGACGGACCGTTCAAGGCTGCCCCGCAAGCGGCAGCGCTCACCAAGTCGCGCCCCGGGGCAGGCGAAGATCCGGCGCGCTACGGCAACGGCGGGCCGGAATCCGAGGGGGAACGGGCACGTCCGAAGCTGCCGGGCGTGGACGAACTCCTGCAGGGCCTGAATCCCCAGCAGGAAGAAGCGGTCAAGCACACCGGCGGGGCGCTGCTCATCGTTGCCGGAGCCGGATCCGGCAAGACACGCGTGCTCAGCAACCGGATCGCCTACCTCATCGCCACGCGGAGGGCGCATCACGGTGAGATTCTGGCCATCACCTTCACCAATAAGGCCGCCGCGGAAATGCGGGAGCGGATCGAGGCGCTGGTGGGCGGGCGCGCAAAGATCATGTGGATTTCCACCTTCCACTCGTCCTGCGTGCGCATCCTCCGGCAGGAAGCTGCCAATGTTGGGCTGAAGTCCAATTTCTCCATCTATGACTCCGCGGACTCGCTCCGCCTCGTCACGCAGGTGTCCAAGAGCCTTGACCTGGATCCCAAGAAATTCGCACCCAAGGCCATCCAGCACAAGATCTCGGCGCTGAAGAACGAGCTCATCGACGCCGATTCCTACTCGTCCTCCGCCAACCACAACGATCCCTTCGAGTCCGCCGTGGCCGATGTCTTCAAGGGCTACACCCAGCGGCTGCGCCAGGCGAACGCCATGGACTTTGACGACCTCATTGCCGAAACCGTCTACATGTTCCGCGCCTTCCCGGCGCTCGCCGAATCGTACCGCCGGCGCTTCCGGCATGTCCTGGTGGACGAGTACCAGGACACCAACCACGCCCAGTACGCGCTGGTCCGTGAAATTGTGGGCGAAGGTCCCGGAGCCTCCGAGCTCACCGTGGTGGGTGACTCGGACCAGTCCATCTACGCGTTCCGCGGCGCGGACATCCGCAACATCGTGGAGTTCGAAAAGGACTACCCGAACGCCCGCACCATCAAGCTGGAACAGAATTACCGCTCCACCCAGAACATCCTCACCGCCGCCAACTCGGTGATCTCCCGCAACCCGAACCGGCCGGAGAAACGGCTCTGGACCGCCGAGGGCGAAGGCCACAAAATCATCGGCTACGTGGGCGAGAACGAACACGACGAAGCCCAGTTCATCGCCAAGGAAATCGACAGGCTGCAGGACGAGGACAACCTCCGTCCCGGCGATGTCGCCATCTTCTACCGCACCAACGCCCAGTCACGTTCCATCGAAGACGTCCTGGTGCGCGTGGGGCTGCCGTACAAAGTGGTGGGCGGCACGAGGTTCTACGAGCGCAAGGAAATCAAGGACGCCCTCGCATACCTGCGCGTGCTGGTGAACCCCGACGACGACGTCAACCTGCGCCGGGTGCTCAACGAACCCAAGCGCGGCATCGGCGACCGCGCCGAGGGCGCCGTGGCAGCCCTGGCCGAACGCGAACGGACCTCGTTCATGGCCGCCGCACGGCGGGCGGACCAGGCGCCCGGCATGGCAACCCGCTCGGTCAACGCGGTGCTGGGTTTCGTGAAACTCCTGGACGATCTCGCCGAGGTGGCCAGCGGCTCCGGTGCGGCGGCCGCCCTGGAAGCGGTCCTGGAGCAGACCGGCTACCTGGCCGGGCTGCGGTCCAGCACCGATCCCCAGGACGAGTCCCGGGTGGAGAACCTCGCCGAACTCGTCGCCGTCGTGCGTGAATACGAACAGGAAAACCCTGAAGGTTCCCTCGGCGCCTTCCTGGAGCAGGTGTCCCTCGTGGCGGACGCGGACCAGATACCGGATGCCCCGGGCGCGGACATCGACGCCGCCGTGGCGGAAGCCAAACGGCTGGGCGTCGTCACACTCATGACCCTCCACACGGCCAAGGGCCTGGAGTTCCCCGTGGTCTTCCTTACCGGCATGGAGCACGGCCTCTTCCCGCACCAGCGCTCCGCCACGGATCCCAAGGAACTCGCGGAGGAGCGCCGGCTGGCCTACGTGGGCCTGACCCGTGCCCGGAAGCGCCTCTACGTGACGCGGTCGGAAGTCCGCAGCATGTGGGGCCAAAGCCAATACAATCCGGCCAGCCAGTTCATCGAGGAAATCCCGGCCGAGCTGGTGGAATGGCGTCGGGAAGGCACCAGCCGTCAGGTCAGCGGCTGGGGGAGCGGAGCCGCCATCGGGTCCAGCCGGTACAGCGGTTCGTTCTGGGGCGCCGGCACGGCCCGCGGCCAGGCGGCCAGCCCTTCCGCCGGCTTCAATGCCGACGTTCCGGCCGCCGTCGCGAAGAACCGCGTCCAGCCGCAAAAAGAAGTGGTGGCGGTCAGCGTCGGGGACAAGGTCAACCACACGAGCTTTGGCAACGGCACGGTCCTGGCCGTTGAAGGCGCCGGGGACAAGACTGTGGCCAAGGTGAAGTTCAGCGTCGGCGAAAAGCGGCTGCTGCTGAGGTACGCGCCGCTGACCAAACTGGACGCGTAGCCCCTGCAGGCATAATGGAGCGCATGCGACGGACTGTACCGGGGATCCTGGCCGCCCTCATCCTGCTGGCCTGCACTTCCTGCACCATTACGCAGAAGGATCCGAACTATGTTCCGCCGCCGCCGCTTCCCGCGCTGGAACAGCTCGAGCAGGCACCTCTGGCTGACGGTACCCGGTTCTCTGCGGGCAGCGACGTGCTCAGCTTCGTCACGGCCGACCACAGCGCCGTCTGCTCGCTGACCTCGGCACGCGGCGAGCACGTCAACCTGCCCTATGAGCAGAACGCCTACAGCGACGGCGCCAACAACAAGCTGGCTATCGTCCCGGTGGCGCACTGCCAACTCGCCTTTTACCCCAAACCCGATGCCGCGGACGTAACGGATGATTGTGCCGGAACGGGCCTGGGCTACCTCGGCGGCACCGCGTTGCTCACGCCGGACAAGGCAGGCTACGGCGAATGCCGCTCCGGCATCACCCAGATGGAGGCCGAGTTCGGGCCCAAGGGCAGCAAAAACGGGCCGATATCCCAGCTGCCGGTACTGGAAGACGGACAGAACCTCGAGCGCAACGGCCTGCGGTGCTCGGCCTATAACGGCGGCGTGGCCTGCGGAAACGTCTCGGCCGGCGTCGGCTTCTTCGTTTCCCGGGACCGTTACGAACTAATTTCTGCGGACAGTGCAGACCCCTCCGCGGCGCCGTCAGAGGCGCCAAAATCCCCGTAATCTAGCGGTTTTTCTACGCTCCATAGAATAGTGTCCTTACTCACATAACAGGTACTCTGGAACGGGCCGGTCCGCATAAAGGACTAGAGTTCCGAGAGGAGCATTGCGCCGTGTGGCTCGTTTCCGAACCAGTCGCAGGGTGCGTTTATTCCGCAGCCCGGTAACCACGATTACGTGGGGTCCGGCTGTACAGAAACTACTTCGACGTAGAAGGACACTAAACCGTGGACCTGTTTGAATATCAGGCGCGCGATATGTTCGAGGCGCACGGTGTACCCGTGCTTGCTGGCATCGTGGCGCACACCCCTGAAGAAGCAAAGGCAGCTGCCGAGAAGATCGGCGGCGTAACTGTCGTCAAGGCACAGGTTAAGGTCGGTGGCCGCGGCAAGGCCGGCGGCGTTAAGGTCGCAAAGACCGCCGACGAGGCGCTGGAGCACTCCACCAACATCCTGGGCATGGACATCAAGGGCCACACGGTCAACAAGGTCATGATCGCCCAGGGCGCGGACATCGCCGAGGAATACTACTTCTCCGTTCTGCTGGACCGGGCCAACCGCAACTACCTGGCCATGTGCTCGGTTGAAGGCGGCATGGAAATCGAACAGCTCGCCGTCGAACGCCCCGACGCACTGGCAAAGGTCGCCATCGATCCCGCAGTGGGAATCGACCAGGCCAAGGCCGACGAAATCGTTGCCGCTGCCGGCTTCGCTGAGGAACTGCGCGGCAAAGTCGCCGACGTCATCCTGAAGCTCTGGGACGTTTTCAAGAAGGAAGACGCCACCCTGGTGGAGGTCAACCCGCTGGTCAAGACCGGCGCCGGAGACATCGTTGCCCTTGACGGCAAGGTGACCCTGGACGAGAACGCCGACTTCCGGCACGCCAAGCACGCACTCCTGGAGGACAAGGACGCTGCTGATCCGCTCGAGGCCAAGGCCAAGGCGCAGGACCTGAACTACGTCAAGCTGGACGGCGAAGTCGGCATCATCGGCAACGGCGCCGGTCTGGTCATGTCCACCCTGGACGTCGTTGCCTACGCCGGTGAAAACCACGGCAACGTCAAGCCGGCCAACTTCCTGGACATCGGCGGCGGAGCCTCCGCCGAGGTCATGGCAGCCGGCCTGGACGTCATCCTGGGCGACGAGCAGGTCAAGTCCGTGTTCGTCAACGTCTTCGGCGGAATCACCGCGTGCGACGCCGTGGCCAAGGGCATCGTCGGAGCATTGGCCGAGCTGGGCCACTCCGCGAACAAGCCGCTGGTCGTCCGCCTCGACGGCAACAACGTCGAGGAAGGCCGCCGCATCCTGGCCGAGGCCAACCACCCGCTGGTTACCCTGGCCGCCACCATGGACGAGGGCGCCGACAAGGCCGCCGAGCTCGCCAACGCAGCTAAGTAAAGGGACGCACCATGTCTATCTATCTGAACAAGGACTCCAAGGTCATCGTCCAGGGCATCACCGGCGGCGAAGGCACCAAGCACACCGCCCTGATGCTCAAGGCCGGCACCAACATTGTGGGCGGCGTCAACGCCCGCAAGGCCGGCACTACGGTCCTGCACGGCGATAATGAAATCACCGTTTTCGGCACCGTCAAGGAAGCCATGGCCGAGACCGGCGCCGACGTCTCCATCGTCTTCGTGCCGCCGGCCTTCACCAAGGATGCCGTCGTTGAAGCCATCGAGGCCGGCATCGGCCTGGTCGTCGTCATCACCGAAGGCGTGCCGGTCCAGGACTCCGCCGAGTTCTGGGCCCTGGCCCAGTCCAAGGTCGACGCCAACGGCAAGCAGGTCACCCGCATCATCGGACCGAACTGCCCCGGCATCATCACCCCGGGCGAAGCCCTGGTAGGCATCACCCCGGCCAACATCACGGGCAAGGGCCCCATCGGCCTCGTCTCCAAGTCGGGCACCCTGACCTACCAGATGATGTACGAACTGCGCGACCTTGGCTTCTCCACCGCCATCGGCATCGGCGGCGACCCCGTCATCGGCACCACGCACATCGATGCTCTCGAAGCCTTCGAAGCTGACCCGGAGACCAAGGCGATCGTGATGATCGGCGAAATCGGCGGCGACGCTGAAGAGCGCGCCGCGGACTACATCAAGGCCCACGTCACGAAGCCGGTTGTCGGCTACGTCGCAGGCTTCACCGCTCCGGAAGGCAAGACCATGGGCCACGCAGGCGCCATCGTCTCGGGTTCCGCGGGCACTGCGCAGGCCAAGAAGGAAGCCCTCGAGGCTGCCGGCGTCAAGGTCGGCAAGACGCCGTCCGAGACCGCCAAGCTGCTGCGCGAGGTTTACGCAACCCTCTAGGCTACTAAGCAGCACCGCAACGCGGGGTCACGCCGCCGTCCTTCGGGACGGCCGGGTGGCCCCGCGTTTTTTGGTTAATGCCCGACGTCGGTCGGTCACCCGCCCCGGGCAAGTGGCCGGTCGACGTCGTACGTTTGCGGCCTAGACTTTGGCGCCGCTGAGGAGCTCGTCGAGCCGCTCATAGCCTTCAGTCAGTCCGCCTTCCATTCCGGACGTAGCCATGCCGTCGCGGGCCTCCATGCTCGGATAGACCGAGTGGGCCGTCAGCCGGGTGCGCCCGCCGCCGAGGTCCACGAAGGTCAGGAACTCGATGCTGACCACGTCCGGGTAGCCGTCGAATTCGAAAGTCTGGATGGCGAAGTCGTTTTCCCGGACAGTGTGGAAGACGCCGTTGAAGCCATAGCTTTCGCCGTCGGGCGCGGTGTGCGTGTAACGGTAGCTCCCGCCGGTCCGGAAGTCGTAGTGGTCCACGTCCATCTTCAGCCTTCGCGGTCCAAGCCACTGGGCGACGAGTTCGGGCTCCTTGTGGGCGCGGAAGACATCCGCCACGGGGAAATCGAACTCCCGCTCGAAGTCAATGAAGGGCAGGCCCTCCGGAACGGAGACTTTCAGGGCGTTGGTCATGATGGGTCCTTTGCCTCTGCGCCGCGTGAGGCGGCGTTTGATTGGAGCACGGCGTCGAGGCTGCGGAACTGCCTCTCGCGGACCAGCCGGTACTGGTCGATCCATGCGGTGAGTGCCTCCAGCCGTGCAGGGTTCAGGTGGACGGGCCGACGCTGGGCGTCACGCGTGCGGGTGACCAGCTGCGCCTGCTCGAGGACCTGGATGTGCTTCGAGACCGCCTGTTTGGTGATCGCGAAGGGTTCCGCCAGTTCGTTTACGGTTGCCGGGCCGCGGCTGAGCCGGGCGATGATGCGGCGGCGAACCGGGTCGGCGAGGGCGAGGAAGGCCGCGTCGAGCAGTTCGTCGTCGCCGGTATCCATGGCCCGCCTATCACCCCGTCCCGCCATCCGCTGCTGATCAATTAATTCGTTTATCAACCATTCGGTTGTTTAAGGCTACTCCCGGCCTGGACTGCCGGCAAGGGGCTTTCCGGGAGATACCTCGTTAGAGCGTTTCACAGTTTGCTAGCAGGTCAGGACAAACTATCGAAAGAGCTAAGGTGCCGCTGGCGCGAATCGACGTCAATGAGGGTCGCAGCCCCGAGGGCCTGCGCCGGCTCAGCCGGGGGCTCCATAATGCGGTCCTGGCTGAGTGCGGGATTCCGGAGCGTGACTACTTCCACATCATCGCGGAACATCCCCGCGGGCAGATCTTTGCCCAGGATGCGGAGCTGGGGGTGTCCGGCGAGGATGTATTCATCGGTTATGTGGAGAAATGCCGCCGGTGACTGGTCGTTCGGGTTCGGGGGCGCAGTGCGAGCTGGCGGTTCCGCGGAAATAATTCCGGGTTGAGGGTGATTTCCTGAGGCCCCAATGGGACAAATTTTCCCGGGTATGCCAAGTTGTAAATATGTCAGTACAAACCTTTGACAGGACAATAATTCTAGGGCAAAGTAGTGGTTGTGGCCCCGCTCACGGGGGTCCGCCAGGAACCGGAGCTCTGTCTGTTCAGAAGTGCAGAGTTCAAACCAGAAAGGTCCTCGATCACCGTGACCCACGAATTGCTCACGATCGGGCGCATCAGCGTTGATATCTACCCGAACGACATCGGGGTTGATCTGGAGGACGTCACGTCCTTCGGAAAGTACCTCGGTGGATCACCGTCCAACGTGGCCGTTGCTGCCGCCCGGCACGGCCGCCGGACCGGAGTGATCACCCGCACCGGCGAGGACGCCTTCGGAAAATACCTGCACCGTGAACTGCGCAAGTTCAACGTGGACGACACCTTCGTGACGTCGGTGAAGGAATGGCCTACCGCGGTCACGTTCTGCGCGATCAAGCCGCCGGAGGATTTCCCGCTCTACTTCTACGGACGTTTCCCCACGGCTCCGGACCTGCAGATCAAGGTTGAGGAACTGGACCTTGACGCCATCCGGGACGCTCGGATCTTCTGGTCCACGGTTACCGGACTGTGCCAGGAACCCAGTCGCGAAGCGCACATCAAGGCCCACGAAGCCCGCCCGCGTGAAGGGCTCAAGGACGGCCAGTACACCATCCTTGACCTGGACTACCGCCCCATGTTCTGGGCCTCGGAAGCGGAAGCCCGTGCCCAGGTGGCCAAGATCCTGCCGCATGTCACGGTGGCCATCGGCAACGACAAGGAATGCGCTGTAGCCGTGGGCGAGGGGACCCCCGACGAGCAGGCGGACCGGCTCCTGGCCGCGGGCGTCGAAATCGCCGTCGTCAAGCTCGGCCCCGAAGGCGTGATGGCCAAGACCCGCACCGACCGTGTGGTGTCCGCCCCCGTTCCGGTGGAGACCGTCAACGGCCTGGGCGCCGGGGACGCCTTCGGCGGAGCGTTCTGCCACGGACTGCTCTCCGGCTGGAGCCTCGCCGAGGTCCTCGATTACGCGAACGCCGCCGGCGCGATCGTCGCGTCCCGCCTGTCCTGCGCCGACGCCATGCCGACGCCGGACGAGGTCACCTCGCTGCTGGCCGAGCGCGGCCGCCTGGCTCCCGGGCAGTTTGCCACCGAAGGAGCAGTGCTGTGACCCTCAACGTTTCCCGGGCCAATCCGGATGCCGTTCCGGCCGCTGCGGGCGTGGACGACGATCCCCGCCGTTACGCCCACCTGAGCACCATCCGCCTGGAGGATCCGGACGCCGTTGCCCGGGCCGCCAAAGCGCGGCGCCGGCACCCCGGCCTCAAGTACGGCCGGCAGAACTTCATCGTGGCGGCGGACCACCCGGCCCGGGGTGCCCTCGCCGTCGGCAATGATCCCGTGGCCATGGCCGACCGCCGCCAGTTGCTGGACCGGCTGCAGATAGCACTGGCCAACCCTGACGTGGACGGCGTGCTCGCCTCCCCAGACATCATGGACGACCTGCTGCTGCTGGGCGCACTCGACGGCAAGCTGATCTTCGGATCGATGAACCGCGGCGGGCTCACGGGCCTGGTCAACGAATTTGATGACCGCTTCACCGGCCACACCGCAGCTGCGCTGGAGGCGTTGGGGGCCGACGGCGGCAAGATGCTCACCCGTATCTGCCTGGGCGACCCGGACACGGTGTCCCTGCTGGAAGCGACGGCCAAGGCCATCGACTCCCTGGCAGAACGCAAGCTGATCGCCATGGTGGAGCCGTTCCTGTCCGCCTGGCACAACGGCAAGGTCCGCAACGATCTGTCCACCGACGCGGTCATCAAGTCCGTGGCCATCGCCGAGGGCCTTGGCTCCACGAGCGCCTACACCTGGATGAAGCTGCCCGTGGTGGCAGAAATGGAACGCGTCATGGCCGCCACCACCATGCCTACCGTGCTGCTGGGCGGAGACCCGGAAGGTACCCAGGAGGAAGTGTTCGCCAGCTGGGAAGCCGCCCTGGCCCTTCCCGGCGTGCAGGGCCTCACCGTCGGCCGGACCCTCCTGTACCCGCAGGACGGCGACGTGGCCGGCGCCGTTGCCACGGCCGCTTCCCTCCTCCACCACACCGCATCAGCCCACACCGCATCAGCCCACACCGCAGAAGTATCGGAGTAGCCTCCCATGGGGACGAGAACTGTAACCGCAGGAACCCGCCGGATGACGGTCGCCCAGGCCGTCGTCGAATATCTATCCAAGCAGTACACCGTTGATTCTGTTGGCGGGCTGGATTACCGCGAACGCCTGATCCCCGGCACGTTCGGCATCTTCGGGCACGGCAACGTTGCCGGAGTGGGCCAGGCGCTCAAGCAGTACCAGCAGCTGGATCCGGCGATCATGCCGTACTACCAGGGCCGCAACGAGCAGGCGCAGGCGCACCAGGCTGTGGGCTACGCGCGCCACACCCGCCGCCGGCAGACCTTTGCGATCAGCACCTCGATCGGGCCGGGTTCCTCCAACCTGCTCACGGGGGCGGCGCTGGCCACCACCAACCGCCTGCCGGTCCTGCTGCTTCCCAGCGACACGTTCGCCACCCGTGCTGCGGATCCGGTGCTGCAGCAGCTCGAACAGCCCTACGCGTACGACATCACCGTCAATGACGCCTTCCGTCCGCTGTCCAAGTTCTTCGACCGCGTCAACCGGCCCGAACAGCTGTTCTCCGCGTTCCACCACGGACTGCGCGTACTGACGGATCCGGCCGAAACCGGCGCTGTCACCATCTCCCTGCCGCAGGATGTCCAGGCCGAAGCCTTAGACGTGCCCGAGGAGTTCCTGGCCGAACGCGAGTGGCGGATCCGCCGCCCGGACGCGGACGACGAGGACATCCGCCGTGCCGCCGAAGCCATCCGCGCCGCGAAACGCCCGCTGATCATCGCCGGCGGCGGCGTCCTCTACGCCTACGCCAACGACGAACTGGCCAGGTTCGTGGAACTCACCGGCATCCCGGTGGGCAACACCCAGGCCGGGGTGGGCGTCCTGCCCTGGGACCACAAGTTGTCCCTCGGCGCGATCGGCTCCACGGGCACGACGGCGGCAAATGCCCTTGCAGCCGAAGCGGACCTGATCATCGGCATCGGCACCCGCTACGAGGACTTCACCACCGCCTCGCGGACCGCGTTCCAGAACCCGGATGTGAAGTTCATCAACATCAACGTAGCCGCCATGGATGCGTATAAGCACGGCACGTCGCTGCCGATCGTCGCGGATGCGCGCAAGGCACTGGTGAAGCTGAACCAAGCACTCGGCGGCTACCGCGTGGGCGCCGACCTGGAACAGCAGATCGCGGCCGAGAAGAAGCGCTGGGATGCCACCGTGGACGAAGCGTTCGACACCCGCTTCACTCCGCTGCCGGCCCAGAACGAAATCATCGGCGCCACGTCCCGGGCCATGGACGCCCAGGACGTCGTCGTCTGCGCCGCCGGGTCCCTGCCCGGTGATCTGCACAAGATGTGGCGCGTCCGGGACCCCTTCGGCTACCACGTGGAATACGCCTACTCCTGCATGGGCTACGAAATCCCGGGCGGGCTCGGCGTCAAGCGCGCTGCGCTGGCGGAAGCCGCGCGGGGCGGGGCGGAGCGCGACGTCGTCGTGATGGTGGGGGACGGTTCGTACCTCATGATGCACACCGAGCTGGTCACCGCCGTCGCCGAACGGATCAAGCTGATCGTGGTCCTGATCCAGAACCACGGCTACGCTTCGATCGGCTCGCTCTCCGAGTCCCTCGGCTCACAGCGCTTCGGCACCAAGTACCGCGCCTTCGACGGGGACCACCACAGCTTCGACGAAGGCGAAACCCTTCCGGTGGACCTCGCCCTGAACGCGCAAAGCCTGGGCGTGAAAGTGATCCGGATCGAACCGGGGGAGAAGGTCATCGCCGAACTCGAACAGGCCATCAGGGACGCCAAAGCCGCCCCCGAGCGCGGCGGGCCCATCCTGATCCACGTCGAATCCGACCCCCTGCTGGACGCCCCGAGCTCCGAATCATGGTGGGACGTTCCCGTCTCCCAGGTCTCCGAGCTCGAATCCACGAGGCAGGCATTCCAGGCCTACACCGACCACAAAAACCGCCAGCGCAAGCTGCTCGGCTAACAGACCAAGGAAGTCCACCCCCATGTCAACGACGACCGTCACCACCACCATCAACCACTTCATCAACGGGGCCGAGGCCGCCGGCGAAGGCGACCGGACCCAGCCCGTTTACAACCCCGCCACCGGCGCCGTCTCCGCAGAGCTGCGGCTGGCCAGCCGGGCGGACCTGGACGCCACCGTTGCCGCCGCCCGCAAAGCCGCCGACAGCTGGGGCGACATCTCCCTGGCCAAGCGCACCGCGGTGCTGTTCAAGTTCCGCGAACTCGTCGCAGCCCACGTGGACGACCTCGCCGAGCTGATCACCGCCGAACACGGCAAGGTCCTCTCCGATGCCAAGGGCGAGATCGGCCGCGGCCTCGAAGTCATTGAATTCGCCTGCGGGATCCCCACCCTGCTCAAGGGCGACTACTCGGACCAGGTCTCCACCGGCATCGACGTCTTCTCCTTCCGCGAGCCGCTCGGCGTCGTCGCCGGCATCACGCCGTTCAACTTTCCTGTCATGGTCCCGCTGTGGATGGCGCCGATGGCCATCGCCACCGGCAACGCCTTCATCCTCAAGCCCTCCGAGCGCGACCCGTCCGCCTCGATGCTGCTGGCCAAGCTGTGGAAGGAGGCAGGCCTTCCCGACGGCGTCTTCCAGGTCCTGCACGGCGACAAGGAAACCGTGGACGGCCTCCTGACCCACCCGGACGTGGACGGCATCTCCTTCGTCGGCTCCACCCCGATCGCCCAGTACGTCCACGAGACCGCCACCAAGCACGGCAAGCGCGTCCAGGCCCTGGGCGGTGCGAAGAACCACGCCATCGTGATGCCCGACGCCGACCTGGACAACGCCGCCGACCACCTCGCTGCTGCCGCCTTCGGTTCCGCCGGCGAACGCTGCATGGCCATCTCCGTTGCCGTCGCCGTCGGCGATGCCGCCGAACTGCTGGTCAAAAAAGTCGAAGAGCGCGCCCTCGCCGTCAAGGTCAACAACGGCACCGCACCCGACGCCGAAATGGGCCCGGTCATTACGCCCGCCTCCAAGGAACGCATCGTCAGGATCGTCACCGAAACAGAAGCCGCGGGCGCCGCGATGGTGGTGGACGGTCGCGACCTGGTTGTCCCCGGCCACGAGGAAGGCTTCTGGGTGGGCCCCACCGTACTGGACCACGTCAAGACCGAAATGACCGCCTACACCGAGGAAATCTTCGGACCGGTCCTCGTCGTCGTCCGGGTGGAGGACCTGGAGGCAGGCATCGCCCTGATCAACTCGAACCCGTACGGCAACGGCACCGCGATCTTCACCTCCTCCGGCGCCAACGCCCGCAAGTTCCAGCGCTCCGTGACCGTGGGCATGATCGGCATCAACGTGCCGCTGCCCGTTCCCGTGGCCTACCACTCCTTCGGCGGCTGGAAGGCCTCCCTGTTCGGTGACAAGCACATCTACGGCCCGGAAGGCGTCTCCTTCTACACCCGTGGCAAGGTAGTTACCTCACGCTGGCCCGAGCCCACCCACGCCTCGGGTGCCTCCTACAACTTCCCGTCCAACTAGTCCGCACCGCCGCCCCCGCCTCGCAAGCTCGGCCAGGTAACCCTGGCGGCGTGGGCCCAGCAGAAAGACATTGCTGTCATGACTGAGAACAAACTGATCATCGGCACCGCGCCGGACTCCTGGGGCGTCTGGTTCGCTGATGACCCCAAGCAGACCCCGTGGGAGCGGTTCCTCGATGAGGTGGCCGAGTCCGGCTACAAGTGGATCGAACTTGGCCCCTACGGCTACCTGCCGAACAACCCTGCGCGGCTGGCCGAGGAGCTCAAGCAGCGCGACCTGAAAGTCACCGCGGGAACGGTCTTCACCGCGTTCCACCGCGGACTGGACGAGTGGGAGACCGCCTGGGAGCCGGCACGCAAGGTCGCCGAGCTCACGGCGGCCATGGGCGGCGAACACATCGTTGTCATCCCGGCCATGTGGCGCGACGACGTCACCGGCGAAGCAGTGGAAAGCGGCCAGCTGACCGAGAAGGCCTGGAGCGATCTGTTCGCCGGCCACAACCGGCTGGGCAAGACCCTGCTGGAGGACTTTGGGCTGAAGCAGCAGTTCCACTCCCACGCCGACTCCCACGTCGGAGCCCAGGAGGATATCGAAACCCTTCTGGCGGCCACGGACTCCAAGTACCTGAACCTCTGCCTGGACACCGGCCACGCCGAATACTGCGGAGCCTCCAGCCTTGAACTCATCAAGAACTACCCGGACCGCATCGGCTACCTGCACCTGAAGCAGATCAACCCGGACATCCTCAAGAAGGTCAACGAGGAAAACATGACCTGGGCGGCAGCCAACCTGGCCGGCGTCATGACCGAGCCGCCGAACGGGCTGCCGGACCTGCGCGCCGTCATCGAAGCGGTGGAGGCGCTGAACCGCCCTATCTTCGGCATCGTGGAACAGGACATGTATCCGGTGGCCTTTGACGTCCCCATGCCCATCGCCAAGCGCACCCGCAATTACCTGCTGTCCTGCGGTTCCCGCACGGCAGTCAACTAACAGCCGCCCAGGCACTCGAAACGTAAGGAAAGAACAATGACTGAAACCCTTCGCGTCGCCGTCATCGGCGCCGGCCGCATGGGCGCTGACCACATCCAGCGCCTCAGCAAGCGGATCCACGGCGCTGAAGTTGCCGCCGTCGTCGACGTTGATCTTGCCCGCGCACAGGCGGCCGTCGAAGGCATCCCGGGCGCAGTGGCCCTGGCCGATGCCGACGAGGCGCTGAACAACGGGGACGTCAACGCCGTCCTGATCGCCACGCCAGGCTTCCTGCACGAGGACATCCTGCTCAAGGCCCTCGCCAGGGACATCCCGATCCTCTGCGAGAAGCCGCTCACCCCCGACGCCGAATCAGCATGGAAGATCGTCCAGGCCGAGGAAAAGCTGGGCCACAAGCGCATCCAGGTGGGCTTCATGCGCCGCTTCGACGCCGAGTACGCCGCCCTGGGACAGGTCATCCGCGACCACGAGCTGGGTGAATTACTGATGCTGCACCACCAGCACCGCAACCCCACCACGCCCCCGGGCTTCACCAACGAGATGCTGATCAACGATTCGGTGGTGCACGAGTTCGACGCCATCAGGTTCTTCACCGGCGAGGAAATCACCAGCGTCCAGGTCCGCCTGGGCAAGGCCACGAAGAACGCCCCGGCCGGCCAGCACGATCCCCAGCACGTCCTGGTGGAAACCGAGTCAGGCGTCCTGGCGGACGTGGAGATCTTCGTCAACGCCAAGTTCGGCTATGAGGTGGCCACGCAGGCATCCTTCGAAGACGGCATCGTCAGCATCGGCGGCGACAAGGGCCCTTACACCCGCAGCGCCGGCCGCTGGGGCGGTAATGTCACCCCCGGTTTCGAAGAGCGCTTCGGCGCGGCATACGACGTCGAGATCCAGTCCTGGGTGGACGCGGCACTCCGCGGCGAAATCGGCGGCCCCACCGCCTGGGACGGCTACGCCACCGCGGCATGCTGTGAAGCCGGCGTGGAAGCACAGAAGAACGGTGAGAAGGTGGCCGTGAAGCTGAACGCCAGGCCGGCCCTCTACAGCTGAGCCCGTTCGACAACTGACTCACCCACCATGGAGTGTTCCCCGTGAAAATCGCACTTGATCCAACGCCGTTCCACCACTCGCACACCCTGCTCGAATTTCCCCGGGTGGTGGCGGACCTCGGCTACAAGTACATGCAGATGACCCCGCACGCCGACTTCATCCCGTTCTACAACCACCCCAAGGCCGACGACGAACTGGTGGGCAAGCTCAACAAGGCCTGCAAGGACGTGGGGATCGAGATCGCCTCGGTCCTGCCTGTGCTCCGCTGGTCCGGGCCGGACGAGGATGCCCGCGAAGCCGCCGTCCGCTACTGGAAGCGCGTCATCCAGATCACCGTGGACCTGGGCGTCAGCACTATCAACACCGAATTCAGCGGACGCCCGGAGAAGGCCGAGGAATCAGAGCGCGCCTTCTACCGTTCGATGGAGGAGCTGCTGCCCATCATCGAACGCGAAGGCCTGGACCTCCTGATCGATCCGCACCCGGACGACTTCGTGGAGGAAGGCCTGGCTGCCATCCGCGTCATCCGCGGCCTGAATTCCAAGAACGTGGGCCTGGTCTACGTGGCCTCGCACAGCTTCCACATGAAGAACGCGCCGCTGGACATCATGCGCGCTGCGGGGGACAAGCTCCGGCTGGTCCACGTGGCAGACACCATGAACCACCACGCTTCGCACGGCCTGCGCTACATCACCAACCCGCCCGGGAACCCGGTCCGCGTGCACCAGCACCTGAAAATCGGCGACGGTGACGTCAACTGGGAGGAATTCTTCGGCGGCCTGCAGGAAATCGGCTTCCTGGACCGTGAAGACACCGTGATGGTGTCCAGCGTCTTCGCTGAAGACGAGAACGCCGCGGAGGTTTCCCGCTACCAGCTGGTCACAATGAACAACTACATCGCGACAGCCCGGTGACGGCCGCCCTATGAAGCAAACAGAAAAAACACTCCCCGGTACTTCGACCCGGTCACTGGCCGGCCCGGCAGGTTCTGCTGCAGCGGCTCCCAATCCCAGGGGATTCATGCGGCGGGTAGCACTGTTCTCGACCTTCGGCGGCCTGCTCTTCGGCTACGACACCGGTGTGATCAACGGTGCCCTGCCGTTCATGCAGCGCGATCTCGGGCTGACGCCGTTGACTGAAGGCCTGGTCACGTCCACCCTGCTGTTCGGCGCGGCCTTTGGTGCCATCACTGCCGGCCGGTTGTCCGACCGTTTCGGCCGCCGCAGGACGATTATGGCGCTTGCAATCATATTCGCGCTCTCTACGATCGCCTGTTCCTTGGCACCCACGACGGAGCTATTGGTGGCAGCCCGGACAGTCCTGGGCCTTGCGGTGGGCGGCGCGTCGGTAATCGTTCCTGTGTATCTTGCGGAAATGTCGCCGGCAGCCCAGCGCGGGCGGATCGTCACGCAGAATGAGCTCATGATCGTCACGGGACAGTTCCTGGCGTTCACTTTCAACGCTGTGCTGGGCAACGCCTTCCCCGAGGCGTCCCATGTGTGGCGCTGGATGCTGGTGATCGCCACGCTCCCCGCCGTCGTTCTCTGGTTCGGCATGTTGTTCCTGCCCGAAAGCCCCCGTTGGCTGGCCTCGGCCGGACGCTTCGGCGAGGTCCTCGAAGTGCTGCGCAAGACGCGTGCCCCGGCCGAAGTTTCCACGGAATTCGATGAGGTGCGGCAGGCGGCCCGGGAAGACTACCAATCCAAGCTTGGAACGTTCCGGGACCTCACCGTGCCATGGATCCGCAGGATCTTCGTGGTGGGCCTGGGCATGGCGGTCATCAACCAGATCAGCGGCGTCAACGCCATCATGTACTACGGAACCTCGATCCTCTCCAGTTCAGGCTTCGGGGACCAGGGTGCCCTGCTGGCCAATGTCGTCAACGGCATCACCTCCGTGGTCGCCGTCATTGTCGGAATGTCCCTAATGACGAAGGTGCGCCGGAAGTCCATGCTGATCGTGGGCCTGGTAGGCACGGCATCTTCGCTGCTGGCCATTGGCCTGATTTCCATGCTGGTCCCGGAAGGCATCGTTCGCGGCTATCTGGTGCTGCTGTTCATGGTGACGTTCCTGGCTTCCATGCAGTCCTGCATCGGCACGGTGACGTGGCTGACGATGTCCGAAATCTTCCCGCTGCATGTCCGCGGCATCGGCATGGGGATCTGTGTGTTCGTGCTGTGGATGATCAACTTCCTGATCGGATTCTCCTTTCCGCAGATGGTGGCCTCGATCGGTGTTTCAACGACGTTCTTCATCTTCGTAGCCATCCAGCTGGCGGCCATCGTGTGGGTGAAACGTGTGGTCCCGGAGACCAAGGACAAGAGCCTTGAGGACCTGGAGCACTTCTTCAAAAACGCTGCCGCAGTGAAGTAGGCGTCCCTACAGCAGGAAAGCCCCGCGGGCGCGCTTCAGCGCGGCGCGGGGCTTTTGCCTTGTGTGCCTACGCGTGGGCGTGGAGCTTCGGCAGCGCGTCCACGAGCGGGGCAAGCTCCGGGATCTCCTGCGCCTCGGCCAAGGCCCGTTCCAGCGTGGCGTCGTGGGTGGGCCGCGCCTCCTCCAGCAGCTTGATGCCGCTCTCTGTCAGTTCGGTGTAGATGCCGCGGCGGTCGTCCGCGCAGAGGATACGCGTGAGCAGGCCGCGGTCCTCGAGCCTGTTCACCAGCCTCGTGGTGGCGCTGGCGCTCAGCGCGGTGGCACGGGCCAGTTGCTGCATGCGCATGTGCCAGCCGTCCTGCCGGCTCAGGGCGTCGAGCACCGTGTACTCGACGACTGACAGCTGGGCTTCGGCCTGGAGCGAGCGTTCCAGCTCCGACTCGATCAGGCCGTGCAGGGCCGCGAGGGTCCGCCATCCCTGCGCGCGGACTTCAACGGCGTCGTCCTTGATGCCCATCGTGTACTTCCCTTCGAATCGTGTACCCCGCGGACAGTAGTGCGGGCATAACAAATAATAGTTGCTTGCGCGTGGTATCTGCTTGTGCAACAATAAATAACGCGTCTGCAACTATTAGCTTACGCGCCCTACCCCATTCAGTACAGTTTTGAAGGAGCTCCGCCATGCCTATTGGCCTGTTAGCCCTAGCCCTCGGCGGGTTCGGTATCGGACTCACCGAGTTCGTGATCATGGGCCTGCTGCCCGAGGTTGCCGCTGACTTCAGTGTCAGCGAGGCGACGGCCGGCTGGCTGATCTCCGGCTACGCGCTCGCCGTCGTCGTCGGCGCCCTGCTGCTCACCGCAGCCGTAACGCGCTTCGAACGCAAGCCGGTCCTGGCCGTCCTGCTGGTGCTGTTCATTGCCGGCAACCTGGTCTCCGCCATCGCCCCCGACTACTCCATGATGATGATCGGCCGGATTGTGGCCGCCCTGGCCCACGGCGCGTTCTTCAGCATTGGGGCGGTTGTTGCCGCGGACATGGTGGCCCCCACCAAGAAGGCCGGCGCCATCGCCATCATGTTCACCGGCCTTACTGCTGCCAACGTCCTCGGCGTCCCGTTTGGCACCATGCTCGGCCAGGCCGCCGGCTGGCGCTCCACCTTCTGGGCCATCACGGGCATCGGCGTCCTTGCACTGGCGGGCATCCTGATCCTGGTGCCCCGTACCGGCCCTGGCCGCGCTGCCGCCCAGGCTGCCTCCGGCGGGCTCCGCGGCGAGCTGCGGGCCTTCCGGTCCGGCCAGGTGTGGCTGTCCATCCTTGTTACCATCCTCGGCTACGGCGGCATGTTCGGTGCCTTCACCTACATCGCCTACACCCTCACCGAGGTCAGCGGCTTCGCGGCTTCCACCGTGCCCTGGCTCCTGATCCTCTTCGGCGTCGGGCTGTTCATCGGAAACACTGTGGGCGGGAAGGCGGCCGACCGGAACGTGGACCGCACGCTGCTGGTTGTCCTTGCCGCGCTGGTGGTGATCCTGGTGGCCTTCGCCCTGGCTGCCGGCAACCAGCCCCTCACCATCGCCTCCATGGTCCTGATGGGCGGCTTTGGCTTCGCCACTGTCCCGGGGCTCCAGATGCGCGTCATGAAGTATGCCAGTAGTGCGCCCACTTTGGCCTCCGGCGCCAACATCGGCGCCTTCAACGTCGGCAACGCCCTCGGCGCCTGGCTCGGCGGCGTGACCATCACTGCAGGCCTGGGCTACACCTCGCCAATCTGGGCCGGCGCGGGGATCACACTGCTGGGCCTCGGTGTGATGGCCTTCGCCGCGGCGAAAGCCAAGCGGCAGGATCAAAATCGCACGACGGCGGCCGCCGCGCCTGCTGCTGCCGGGGCGCCCGTCGGCGTTTAGGCATCCACGGTGACCCTCGCCGCCAACCTTGCCGGCGCGGCCTGGGGCTCTCGCATTGGACTGCCGGGGGTGACGGAATTGCCCGTCACCCCCGGCATTTCCATGCCAATAAATGCGATTTCAGGTTAAAACATCCTAATGTCAGGACAAACTATTGACATTAGTGGGCCCAATCACCATGATCGAGGTAGACAGTGCTCCGGCGGCTGCAGAGTGGCAGCCCGGAAACTGAGATCAAAGGAGATTCAGGTGGCTAATTTTTCCTGGCGCAAGGCAGCCCTTGTTGCGGTGGTAGTGCCGATGATGGCGTTGAGCGCGTGTTCAAGCACCGGAGGAAAGCCCGCCGAGACGGGTGGCGGCGCAGGTGGTGGCCAGGCCGCAAGCACGGACCGCATCAAGGTGGCTCTCATTACCCACGCGGCCGCGGGTGATACCTTCTGGGACATCGTCCGCAAGGGTGCCGAGGAAGCGTCGGCGAAGGACAACGTTGAACTCCTCTACACGTCCGACCCCGAAGCCGGGCGTCAGGCTCAGCTCATCGAGCAGGCAATAGATCAGAAGGTCGACGGCATCGCGGTCACGCTCGCCAAGCCCGAAGCCCTCAAAGATGTCCTGAAGAAGGCCGCCGACGCGGGCATCCCGATTGTGAGCCTCAATGCCGGCGAGGGTGTCTCGGCGCAGCTGGGAGCGTTTACGCACTTCGGCTCCAACGAGCAGCTCGCCGGTCAGGCCGTGGGCACCAAGCTCGCCGCGGACGGATTCAAGCATCCGATCTGCGTGATACAGGAACAGGGGCACGTCGGACTTGAAGCACGGTGCGCTGGTGTCAAGGCGAAGGTGCCCGGAACGGAGATCCTTTACGTTGACGGCAAGGACATGACCTCCGTCCAGTCCACCGCGACCGCCAAGCTCCAGGCTTCCAAGGAGGCCGACGTCATCATCGGCCTCGGGGCTCCCATCACGCTGACGCTCCTCAAATCGGTCACTGACGCGGGCAGTTCGGCCAAGGTGGCAAGTTTCGACCTGAACGCGGATCTCTCCCGGAAGATTGTGGATGGTGCAGTTCTGTTCACCGTGGACCAGCAGCCGTGGCTGCAGGGATACGGCGCAGTCGACGCGCTGTGGCAGAACAAGCGCGGCGGCTTCAGTATCGGTGGCGGCCAGCCCGTCCTGACCGGCCCCGCGATCGTCGACAAGTCAAATGCGGCCGATGTCCTGAAGTTCGCCGAGCAGGGTATCCGCTAACAGCCCGCTGGCCGGGGCCGGTTCACGCCGGCCCCGGCAGCAAGGAGAATTATCATGACCGTCACTCAGACCAAGCCAAAGCCCGCGGCGCCCGATGAGCGCGTCGCCAAGCGCAGTCCGTTCCAAAAGCTCCTCGGACGTCCCGAGGTCGGTGCCCTGGTGGGTGCCATCGTCCTGTTCATCTTCTTCGCGTTGGTCTCCCCGACGTTTACCCAGCCCAACGCGCTGGCGACCATCCTCTACGGTTCCTCCACGATCGGGATCATGGCGGTCGGGGTGTCCTTGCTGATGATCGGCGGGGAGTTCGACCTCTCCACCGGTGTCGCCGTGATCTCCTCGGCGCTGACGGCGTCGCTGTTCAGCTGGTACTTCAGTACGAATGTGTGGGTGGGGGTTGGCCTGGCCCTGCTGGTCTCCCTGGGCATTGGCTTCATCAACGGCTGGATCCTGATGAAGACCAAACTGCCCTCCTTTATCGTCACCCTGGCCACGTTCCTGATGCTGACCGGCCTGAACCTGGGCCTGACCCGCCTGATCGGCGGCTCGGTCTCCTCACCCTCCATCTCCAACATGGACGGCTTCGCCTCGGCCCGGGCGGTGTTCGCATCCTCGGTGACCATCGGCGGGGTCGACGTCAAAATCACCGTGTTCATCTGGTTCGCCCTCGTCGCGGTGGCCACCTGGGTGCTGATGCGGACGCGGGTCGGGAACTGGATCTTCGCCGTCGGCGGCGACGCGAACGCGGCCCGTGCCGTGGGGGTGCCGGTCAAGGCCACCAAGATCGGCCTGTTCATGGCCGTGGGCTTCTGCGGCTGGATCCTGGGTATGCACAACCTCTTCGCCTTCGACACCGTACAGTCCGGTGAAGGCGTGGGCAACGAGTTCCTCTACATCATCGCCGCGGTGATCGGTGGTTGCCTCCTTACCGGCGGCTACGGCTCGGCGATCGGCGGCGCGATCGGCGCGTTCATCTTCGGCATGGCCAACAAGGGCATCGTCTACGCGCAGTGGAATCCGGACTGGTTCAAGTTCTTCCTCGGCCTGATGCTGCTGCTGGCCACCATCGTCAATCTCATCGTCAAGCGCCGCGCAGAGCTCAAGTAAAGGGGCCGGAGAAATGAATGCCAAACAGATTGACCAGCAGACCCTGCTCCAGAACGAAACCGACCCGCTGACGCACACTCCGGTGCATCTGCTCTCGCTGGACAGGGTCGGTAAACGCTATGGCAACATCGTCGCCCTGACCGACGTCACGATGGCCGTGGACAATGGCCGCGTTACCTGCGTCCTGGGCGACAACGGCGCCGGCAAGTCAACACTGATCAAGATCATCGCCGGGCTGCACCAGCACGATGAGGGCGCCCTGAAGGTCATGGGGGAGGAACGGAAGTTCACCTCCCCTCGCGACGCCCTCGACGTCGGCATCGCCACCGTCTACCAGGACCTCGCCGTGGTGCCGCTGATGCCGATCTGGCGGAATTTCTTCCTCGGCTCGGAATTGACCTCCGGCTTTGGCCCG
Source organism: Arthrobacter sp. PvP103 (assembly GCF_017833075.1). NCBI lineage: Bacteria > Bacillati > Actinomycetota > Actinomycetes > Micrococcales > Micrococcaceae > Arthrobacter > Arthrobacter sp. PvP103. The sequence goes on from NZ_JAFIBQ010000001.1 coordinate 3,298,922, forward strand.
TTCAAAAGCATGGACGTCGAGAAAATGAAGGACATCACCAAGCACGAACTCGCCGAGATGGGCATCGACCTCCGCGACGTGGAGCAGCCCATCGGCCAGCTCTCCGGCGGTGAACGCCAGTGCGTCGCGATCGCACGGGCCGTGTACTTCGGCGCGAAGGTGCTGATCCTTGACGAGCCGACGGCGGCCCTCGGAGTGAAGCAGTCCGGCGTGGTGCTCCGTTACATCCTGCAGGCCCGCGACCGCGGACTGGGGGTCATTTTCATCACCCACAACCCGCACCACGCTTTCCCGGTTGGGGACCGGTTCCTCCTGCTCAAGCGCGGCAAGTCGATCGGCTACTACGAGAAGAAGGACATCACCCTCGACGAACTCACCGCCCAGATGGCCGGCGGCGCGGAGCTGGCCGAGCTCGCGCACGAACTGGAACAGCTTGGTGGGCACGGCGACGTCGTGAAGGAAGTCAAAGGCGAAGTAGCCGAGGTGGCCCAGACCACCGGCAAGGCCTACAGCTGAACTGCCGAGACCAATTGAAAGGACAGCCCCTTGGCCTACGTCACCCTGAATCCCGCCGGAGTCCCGGCCCCAGTACGGATCGGACTCATCGGCTCCGGCTGGATGGGGGCGTTCCACGCCGAAAGTATCGCCCGCCGCGTCCCTGGCGCCGTCCTCGCGGCCATCGCCGACCCGAACGTTGAATCCGCGGAAGCTTTGGCCCGCTCCCTGGGCACCGTCAAGGTGACGCCCAACGCCGAGGACATCCTGGCGGATCCGGAGATCGACGCCGTGATCATCGCGAGCCCGGCGCGCTTCCACTCCTCCCTCATCGCGCAGGCTGCCGCCGCCGGAAAACACGTCTTCTGCGAGAAACCCGCCGGCCAGGGGCTCGACGAACTGGACGCCGCACTCGCCGCGGTGGAAGCGGCGGGCGTGCACTTCCAGATCGGGTTCAACCGCCGGTATGCGGAGGATTTCCAGGCCGCCAAGAAAGACCTTGCCGCAGGCGTTGCCGGCACGCCGCAGCTCCTGCGTTCGCTGACGCGCGACCCCGGCAACGGAAATATCCCGAACGCGGCCAGGGTCCCGGCATGGACCATCTTCTTGGAAACCCTGATCCATGACTTCGACACGCTCAACTGGTTCAACGAAGGCTCCGAGCCCGTGGAGGTCTACGCGGTCGCGGACGCCCTGGTGGAGCCGGGCCTCCGTGATCAGGGCTTCCTGGACACAGCAGTAGTCACCATCCGCTACAGCAACGGAGCCATAGCCGTGGCGGAAGCAAACTTCAGCGCACTGTACGGATACGACATCCGCGGGGAGGTTTTCGGCTCGAAGGGAATGGTCCAGGCCGGCCGTGCCACGGAGACCGCAGCCCGCCGCTACACCGCCGAGGGACTGTCCGCCGATACACCGCGGCTCAACGTCGAACTGTTCAGGCAGGCCTACACGGATGAACTCGCCGATTTCGCCGACGCGGTGCGCGCACGGCGTGACGGCGTGCCGCCGTCGTCGTCCGCCTTTACGCTCAGGCCGGGGGCCGCCGACGCCAGGCGTGCGCTGGCGATGGCGCTGGCCTGCATCGACTCAGTCAAGCTGGGCGCCCCGGCGGCCGTGGCAGCATCAACAGCCGATTATGCGGAGGATAAAGCATGAAGGACGTCATTCTTGGCCTGGTCGGAGTAGGGCGGATCGGCGTCATGCACGCCAACAACATCGCCGCGCTGAACGGGGTCCTCAACGCGGAGGGCATCAACGTCAGGCTCCGGCTCACCGACGTCGCGAAAGAGCATGCGCGGACCGTGGCGGCCGGGCTCGGCGCCGAGTTCCTTCCCTCGGTGGAGGCACTCCTGTCCTCCGGGCTGGACGGACTGGTCGTTGCCACCGGGACTGCCACCCACCCGGAACTGATCAAGGCAGGCGTGGATGCCGGCATCCCGGTGTTCTGCGAGAAACCGGTGGCCTTGAATGTGGCGGATGCCCTGAAGGTGCTTGACTACATCCGGGACCGGAAGGGCGTGGTGCAGATCGGGCACCAGCGCCGCTTCGACGCCGGCTACCTTGAAGCACGGCGCGCTTACCAGGCCGGCGAGCTGGGCTGGATCCACTCGCTACGGGCCGTCACGTGCGACATGGCACCCCCTCCGGTGGAGTTCCTTGCCAGCTCCGGCGGCCTCTTCCGGGACTGTTCCGTCCATGACTTCGACATCCTGCGCTGGCTGACCGGCCGGGAGATCGTCGAGGTGTACGCCAGGGGCTCCAATAACGGCGACCCGGCGATCGGCGAAGTGGGGGATGTGGACACCGCGCTCGCGCTGGTAACGTTCGACGACGGCACGGTCGGGACGGTCTCCGCCACCCGGTACAACGGGGCAGGCCACGACGTCCGGCTCGAAATCCAGGGTTCGCGCCGTTCGCTGATGGTGGGTCTGGATGACAAGACGGCGCTGGCATCGGCCGAAACCGGCGTCCACTTCCCCGCGGGCGAGCCGCACAAGACCTTCGCTGAACGCTTCGACCAGGCGTACCGCTCCGAGATGGCGGCTTTCGTGGAGCTAATCCTGGGCCGCCGGGAGAACCCGTGCACGGCAGAGGACGCCGTGGCTGCCTCCCGCGTTGCGGACGCCGCCCAGGAATCGCTGGCGACGGGCGTTCCGGTTCGCGTGGCACAGAATGTGGCCCGCTAACCCCGGCGGACGCTGGCCCCGGCCCATAGCGCCCACTGGCAGACGAAGAAGCCCCTGACCGGTTGAACCGGTCAGGGGCCTCGTCTCGTCTTTAGGCGGTGAAGGGCAGCCGCGGGTCCACGTCCTTGCCCTCCCAGGTCTGGCGGATCCAGCCGTGGTGCGGGTCGTCGCTGATGAGCCACTCACGGACGGGGCCGGGGCCGGCCATCACGTTCAGGTAGTACAGGTCGTACCCCGGGGCGGCCATCGCGGGCCCGTGCCAGCCGTACGGAACCAGGACGACGTCGCCGGTGCGGACCTCAGCCGACACATCGATTGGCCGGTCGTCGGAGGCATAGACGCGCTGGTAGCCGATGGCGTCGCCTTGCACGCCTGAGCCGGGGGCGGGACCGTCCGGCGCTACGCGGGTCTCGAAGTAGTAGATTTCCTCGAGGTTGGTTTCGCCGTCTTTTTCCTCGTCATGCTTGTGCGGGGGATACGAGGACCAGTTGCCGGCCGGGGTGATGACTTCGCAGACGATGAAGCGGTCGGCCTCCAGCGCGGCCGGGGTGCCGAAGTTGTGGACCTGCCGTGAGCAGTTGCCGGCACCCCGCAGTTCCACGGGAGTCTCGGCGGCGGTCACGAGCCGGGTCGGGTATGACGTCTTCGCGGGAGCCGTTGCGACCGCCACCCTGCCGCCGTCGGCAGAACTGATGGTGACAGCCTTCTCCGTGCCTGTGTACAGCACATCGCTGGGGCCGTGGAAAACACTGGCCCTGCCAGCCAGCCGGTAGTCTTCGCCGTCCACCGTGGCGGTGAAGGAACCGCTGAGCGGAACCACGATCCGTTCCTCGCCGGCGGCAGGCAGGTCGACGGCGGCGCCCGCCGGCAGCGTCGCCACTTTGAGTCCGGTGTGGGTCCAGCCGTTCACGTCAAGCGCGGAATCGGATGTTCCCAGCGAGATGTCCCAGCTGCCGTCGGCGGCGGAACCCAGGGGATATACCCAGTTGGCCATAGGGTTGCTCTTTCGTTAGTGGGGGAGTCCAGCCCGGCCGGACGGGCAGGAGGCAGCGGCTAGCGCTCGGGCAGGAGGCTGGTGCCTAGCGCTGGACGAGGGTCATTTCAAAGCTGTAGGAGTCGCCGCGGTAGACGTGGTGGCCGGTCTCCACCATGCGTCCCGTGTCATCCACTGCGGTGCGCTCCATGGTCACCAGTGCAAGGCCTGGCTGCGTATCCAGCAGCGGCGCCTGGTAGTCATTGGCCACCATGGCCCCGATGCGCTGCGAGGCCAGCCGGAAGTTCACGCCGCCATTGCGCAGGATCGCGTACAGGCCCTGGGCTTCCAGCTGGGCTTCGTCGATGGGGGTGATGTCGTCGCGGACCCAGTTTTCCATCAGGGCCAGCGGTTTGCCGCCCACCTTGCGCAACCTGGTGAAGTGGTAGACCTTGGCGCCGGCGGGAAGCTGGAGGGCTTCGCGCGTGGGAGCATCGGCTTCGATATGGGAGAAGCTCAGCACCTCGGTGGTGGGCTTGCTTCCGTTATTGGTGAGGTCGTCGTAGAGGCTCGAAAGCTCCAGCGGCCTCCGGACCTGGCTGGACACAACCTGTGTCCCCACGCCGCGCTTGCGCACCAGGAGCCCGGAACGCACCAGTTCGTCCATGGCCTTGCGCATGGTGGGCCGGGACAGGTTGAGCTGGGCAGCAAGGTCGATCTCGTTTTCCAGCCGGCTGCCCGGGGGAAGCAGCCCGGTGTGGATGGCGGACTCGATGCCCTGGACCACCTGGTGGTAAAGGGGCACCGGAGAAGAGCGGTCGATACTGAGATTAAGTTGATTCGCCACTGAGCGCTCCCTTGTGCTCCGCGACCTCCGAGGGTACCGGAGGGCCCGCGTATGTCAGCGTATGTTCTCTTGATAGGACATACTGCCTTTTTGACGATAATAGCAGGCTGTTTTACGGTGGCCAAGGAGCGGCAACGGGGTGCCGTCCGGGTTGGGGCTAGTCGCCAGGCGCCGCTGCCCGGCCGGGCAGCGGCCGGTTGCGGCACACGTCCACGAACGCCCGGAAGGGCGCGACGCGGTCCTCGGCCGGGAGCTCGAGGACTTCTGGATGCCATTGAACGGATGCCACCCAGCGAGCGGGATCCTCCAGCGCCTCCACGGTGCCGTCGCCGGCGACGGCCGTTACGATCAGCCCGTCCGCTACGCGGGCCACCGCCTGGTGGTGTCCCGAGGCGATCTTCACCGTCAGGCCGTCAGCCCCGCCGTCCCTGCTGTAGAGCCGCCCCACCTTCGAGCCGGGGAGAATGTCGACGTCGTGCCAGGCCCAGGGTCCGGGCGCCGTTCCCTCGGCGCCGTCCGCCGCCGCCCCGCCTGCTGCGGGCTCGTGGTGCGTCAGGGGACCGGCCGCCATGTCCTGCACCAGTGTTCCACCGTAGAGGACATTGAGGACCTGGTGTCCGCGGCAGATCCCCAGCAGCGGCAGCCCTTCGTCAAGGCTCCCGCGTGCAACCGCGAGGTCCAGTTCATCCTGTGCGGGGTTCACGTCATAGCACTCCGCCGTCTGCTCTTCTCCGTAGTGCCGCGGATCGAGGTCTCCGCCACCGGGGAGTACGACGCCGTCAAGCCCCTTGAGCGTTTCGGCCAGCCGGCCGCCGTCGGAATGTGTCGTCAGCAGCACCGGCTCCCCGCCGCCGTCGCGGACCAGCTCCACGATGTACTCAAACAGTTCATTGGCTTCCCCGACCCGCGGGTCGGGGTCCCGGGAGCTGCTGAGTCGGACCGGGATTCCGATCCGCGGCCGGGCGGGCGGGTTAAGGGGAGGAATGCGCATGACTCATTCTGCAACAGGCCGAAACGGTTAGGCTTGCCGGATGAACAACAGATACCTTGTGTCCCGCCAGCGCTTCATCCAGGCCGGGCCCGAGGCCGTTTTCGAGGTCCTGGCTACGCCTGCCCTGCACAGCGTGATCGACGGGTCTGAAACCGTGAAAGCGGCGCAGCCGCGCGGTCCGGAGAGGTTGTCAGCCGGCGCCAGGTTCGGCATGGAAATGAACATGATGGTGGACTACAAGATCCTCAACACGGTCTGCGAGTTCGAAGAGGGCCGGCGCATCGCCTGGCGGCATTTCTTTGGCCACGTGTGGCGCTATGTGCTGGAACCCTCCACCGACGCCCGCGGAATCCCGGGCACGCTGGTTACCGAGCAATGGGATGCCAGGCAGGTCCGGGGGAAGTTCTTCCTTCGGCTGGCCGGCTACCTGCGCCGCCACCCCGCCAACCTGGACGCCACACTGGCAAAGCTGGACCAGTATGTTGCCGCTTCGGGCCATGATGCTGATCCGGAACGCGTTCAACAGTAATGTTGAAAGCACCCGCAGCGGCGGGCATGACTAAAGGCAGGAGCCAGGATGGGTCGCAGGACACTCGTTGACGATCTTGTCGACGGCCTGCTCGACGACATCCTCGACGGCAGGCTGAAGCCGCACGATGCCATACCCCCCGAAGCGGACATCGCGAAGGCCTACGATGTCAGCAGGCTCACCGTACGCGAGGCGCTTAAGGCGCTGCGGGCGCAGAACATCCTCTACGTCAAGGCCGGCCGGGGAACGTTCGTCAATCCCTCGGACAACTGGACCGGGCTGGACGCGATCTTCAAAGCCGCGTCGCACGGAAACGGCGCTGACCAAGTCTCCGTGGGGCTGATCGAGATGCGGCGCATGGTGGAAACGGGTGCGGCCTCCCTGGCCGCCAAGCGGCACACCCCTGAGCACGCCGAACAGATGCGGGAGTGCATCACGGCAATGAAGCGTTTCCACGAGTCCGGCGATTTGGACCGCTTTGTCGAAGCGGACATCGCATTCCATGACGCAGTGCTGAAGGCCTCGGGCAATCCGTTTGTCCGGGCCCTGTTCGCGCAGCTGGGCCAGCTGCTCTACATGACCAGGCGGGAGACCTCGGCGGTACCCGAAATCCAGGTTCATGCCATCGAGTACCACCAGAAGGTCATGGACAGCATCCTCAGTGGCGACGCCGAGCTGTCACGGCGGACCATGGACGAACACATGGACCAGACGTACCGCGACTACGAACGCTACGTCCACCGTTCCGAGTCCTGACACGGCCCACCCCTAAAGGGGGGGGGCATCCCTCAGCCGGGCAGACCCCGCACCACTCCAGGTTCATCCGCCGTGGCTTGACGTAACCCAGATCACGCTTCTATGATCTTTCTCATGTTCTTCCGTCAGATGTCAGACATCAGACTTGCCTAGTCGCACGACGGAAACCCCCACATCTCCATCGGACCGCGCCACTGTCCAAGTGCCGCCTCCGTCAGACAGAAGGTCGATGATGACTTCACTTTCCATGCGGCCCGCAGGGCTCGGCGAGCTCGGTGAGCGCACGCTTCGCAAGGTCCGCCGCCGCGTTATGCCGCTGATCGTCCTGCTTTACTTCGTTGCCTACCTTGACCGCAACAACGTTGGCTTCGCAAAACTCACCATGAGCGAGGACATTGGGCTCAGCGCTGCTGCCTACGGCCTTGGTGCAGGCATCTTCTTCCTGGGCTACGCCCTGCTGGAAGTGCCTAGCAACGCCGGAATGTACCGCTTCGGCGCACGCAAGTGGCTTGCCCGGATCCTTATCACCTGGGGCATCTTCGCCACGGCCATGTGCCTGGTCAACGGAGAAAGCACCTACTACATCATCCGGTTCCTGCTGGGTGCGGCCGAGGCCGGGTTCTTCCCCGCCATCCTGTTCTACCTGACCCTGTGGTTCCCGGCCGCGCAACGCGTCACCGTGCTGGGCATCTTCATCCTGGCCCAGCCCGTTTCCAACGCACTCGGCGCTCCGGTGTCCGGACTGCTGCTCCAGATGGACGGAATTCTCGGCCTGCAAGGCTGGCAGTGGCTCTACATCATCGAAGGCATCCCCGCGATCCTGCTGGGCCTGCTGACCCCTATCCTCATGACCGACCGGCCGCGGGACGCCAAGTGGCTCAACACGGACGAGCGCGAATGGCTTGCCACCACCATGGAAGCCGAACTAGCTGCCAAGTCCAAGGGTGGACAACACAACTTCCTGGCCGGCCTGAAGGACAAGCGCACGCTGGTCTACTCCGCCCTGTACTTCGGCCTGGTCTGCGGCATTTACGGCCTTGGCCTCTGGATGCCCACCATTGTTGCCGCCCTCGGCAAGTTCTCCACGGCAGAAGTGGGATTCATCGTCTTCATTCCCTACGCAGTCGCCGCGGTCTTTGTGTACTTCTGGAGCAAGCGGGCGGACCGGACAGGAAAGCGCGCCTGGCACACCGCCGTCAGCATGGTTCTCGCCGGTATGGGCCTCCTTGCGGCGGGGTACCTGCTCCCGGTCAACCCCGTCCTGGCCCTGATTGCCCTCACGGTCTCCGCCATGGGGATCTACGGAGCCATCGCCCCGTTCCTGTCCATGCCGTCCGCGGCGCTCACCGGTGCAGCCGCCGCGTCCGGGCTGGCCCTGGTCAACTCCCTGGGAAACCTTGGCGGGTTCGTGGCACCGTACGCCGTCGGCATGCTCAAAGACGCCACAGGCAACAATCAGAGCGGCCTGCTCTTCCTGTCCTTCTGCCTGTGCGTCACGGCGGTGGCCACCTACCTCTACGCCCGGAAGCGGCCGGAAGGTGATGCCGCCCTGGATCCCGCAGTTGCCGCCGCAGCAGCGGTGAACGCAGACCCGGCCAAAGCCCGCTCCTGACCGATCGAACACCAACGAATCCCGACGAAAGACACACCATGACAACCACCTCATTTCCCGCCGAACGCACCGTCGTCCTGACAGGGGCAGCTTCCACCCGCGGCATCGGCCGCGCAGCTGCGGACCGGATGGCCAGCGAAGGCTGGTCAATCGCCATCCTGGACATCAATGCCGAGGACGCCAAGGCCGCGGCTGCCGAGATCGGCTCCAACCGCGCCGTGAAGGCCATCGGAGTGGGCGCCGACGTTTCCGACGCCGCCTCGGTGGACCGTGCGATCAGCGAAATCGAAGAATCGCTGCCGCCCATCGTCGCACTCGCAAACCTGGCAGGCATCAGCTCGCCGACCACCTTCATGGAAACCACCGTGGAGGAATGGGACAAGGTTTTCGCCATCAACATGCGCGGCACCTTCATCGTGTCCCAGCGAGTCCTCAAGGGAATGATCGAGCGCAAGCTTGGCCGCATTGTGAGCATTTCCTCTATTTCCGCCCAGCGCGGCGGCGGCACTTACTCGAAGGTGGCCTACAGCGCTTCAAAGGCCGGAATCATCGGCTTCACCCGTGCCCTTGCCCGGGAAGTTGGCGAGTTCGGCGTCACCGTCAATGCGATCGCACCGGGCCCCATCGACACCGATATCATGGGCGGCACCCTGACCGACGAGCGCAAGGCCCAGATGTCAGAGGGCATCATGATGGGACGGGTGGGAACCCGTGAGGAAGTGGCCGCCCTGATCTCTTTCCTGCTCGGTCAGGATGCCGGTTATATCACCGCCGCCACGTATGACATCAACGGGGGACTGCAGGTCAGCTGACCACTAGGCTGGCTCCATGAACGCCGCCCGCAGCCTGAGGCCCAGCCCCAGAACCCTTGAGGTTGAAAGCCTGGACAACTTCGACCGGCTGGTGGACGCGGGGGTCCGCAGCATGCGGGGCTGGCATGCCCAGTCCCTGGACCTCCGCGGCCGCACCGCTCCGCTGGAAGCCATGGACGCGCAGGGTGCCATCTTCCTGGGCTGCACTTTCGAGGAGGGTGTAGAGGATTCGCTCCGGAGCCGGGGTGCGCTCATCTTTCCCAAGCTGGAAACCGTGCCTTTCAATCCCTACCGCGGGCAGCTCTACTCGCCGCAGGAGCTCTACTTCGGTCCGCCGGGCGGCCGATACGAATCAACGCTGGACGCCCGGATCTACCAGTGGAGCATCCGGCCCGGCCAGCGGCAACGGCTGGACGCCACGCTCGCGGCTGCACTGCATGACCACTCGATCGGTGACGCCCTTGATGAGCTGACACGCTCCGAAGTGTGCCGGGGCCGTCCGATGGTGGGTGTGATGGGCGGCCATACGGCGGGGCGGGGAACGCCGGCCTTCGAGGAAGCCGCCCTCGCCGGGCGGCTTCTTGCCAGAAGCGGACGGGTAGTGGCCACCGGCGGGGGACCGGGCGCCATGGAGGCCGCCAACATGGGCGCGTATCTGAGCGAACTGCCGGACGCGGACTTCCACGCAGCGTTGGCGCAGCTGGAGGCCGTGCCGGGGTTCCGGCCCTCTGTGTCCGCGTGGGCGCGGACGGCTGCTGCCGTCGTCGAACGCTATCCGGACGGCAGTCCGTCGCTGGGGGTTCCCACGTGGTTCTACGGGCATGAGCCGCCCAACTATTTCGCCACCCACATCGCAAAGTATTTCGCCAACGCCATCCGGGAGGCGATCCTGCTGGAGCTGTGCGACGGCGGTGTGATCTTCCTACCCGGGTCCGCCGGCACCCTGCAGGAAATCTTCCAGGACGCCTGCGAGAACTACTACGGTGCCTCGGAAACCGTCACGCCCATGGTCCTTGTGGGCCGCGAACACTGGCAGCGCCGCTATCCTGCCTGGCCTTTGCTGCAGAGCCTTGCCTCGGGAAACGCCATGGCGGACAGGATCTTCCTGGTGGACACGGTGGAGGAAGCCCTCGGCATCGTGGCGGGTTAGCAGCAGCGGGCTAAAGGTCCTTGCGGCAGGTGGTCTTGCCCAGCTGGTAGAGGCCGTTGAGGTCGCCGGCGGCAAGGCCCTCCGGAGTACCGATCTCCGGATACATGAGCTGCCGCGGGTCATCGACATGCTCCAGCCCCATTACATGGGACAGCTCGTGCAGGATCACGGCCGTGGCGTAGGCAGAGCCTTGCGGTCGCTCGAGTTCGCCAGTGATCTGCGGGGCGTCGAGGTCCAGGCTGCCGGTCACGAAGGTCTTCGGGCCGCCGTCGAAGCTGTAGTGGGTGCTGCCTCCGGTGCCGATCACTTGCCCCTTCAGTTTCGGTGCGGCCTCCGGGGTGGTCCACGCGATGAGGAGCGGCGCCCAGCGCTCGCCATACGTTTCGGGCTGGTAGGGGTCGCGTTCCTCGGCGGGTGCTTCGGTGGAGGGTCCGTCGTAGATGAACCGGATACCCGTGGCGCGCGAAATCGTGCCAATGGCGTTTTCCACCAGATCTTCCGCACCCGCGGGCGCCAGCCCGGCATTGACGACGTAGTGCAGCGGACGGCAGGGTGAATAGCCCACGGGCGTCCCGTCGTCGTTCGTGGCCAGGAACTTGAAGGAATCACTGCGTGAGGGCGGTTCCTCCGCCGTTCCCAAGGGGGAGTCCGCTTCCTCGAGCCCCGGGGGAGGCGCGTCCGCGTTGACACTCTCCGCGACGACCCCCGGCTGCTGCTCCGCGGCCTGTCCGTCGGGGACATTGCTGTTGCGGAACTGGAAAAGCCCCACAACACGGGGATCTCCGTAAAACAGCCCGGCCGCCGTGAAAGCTGCCGCGGCGATCAAGGCGGTGAGTGCCGCTGTGCGCAGGATCCGGGCCGGCGTGCCCAGCCGGCCCGCATGCCTCGGCCGGCGTTGCCGCGGTTGCGGACCCTCCACTAGGCCACCACCGCGCCGAACGCCATTCCGAGGAGGTAGGTGACGGCGGCCGCGCCCATGCCGATGGCCAGCTGCCGGAAACCGCGGCTGGTCGGAGAGGTGCCGGACAGCAGGCCGACGACGCCGCCGGTCAGCAGGAGGGCCATCCCCACCAGAACGGCGGAAACGGCAAGCGCCGCCACGCCCGTCATGCCAAGGACGAACGGGATGATCGGAATGATGGCGCCGGAGGCGAAGAAACAGAAGCTCGATGCCGCTGCACTCCACGCCGTGCCCACGGCTTCGTGCTGGTCCTCGGCGTCGGGGAGTTCAGGCTGGAGCGACAGGCTGGGGTCGCAGTCGCAATCCAGCATGCCCGTGCGTTCCGCCACGCGGTGTTCGGCGGCTTCCCGGGACATGCCGCGGGCCAGGTACACCAGCAGCAGCTCGTTGTGCTCGAGGTCCAGCCGCGGGGCAGCGGACAGGGTGATCTGGGTGGGCCGCGTTGCGGCCAGGAGCTCCCGCTGTGAGCGGACGGAGATAAATTCGCCGGCGCCCATGGACAATGCGCCCGCAAGGAGTCCGGCCACACCGCTCAGGAGAACCACCTGGCTGCCGACGCCGGACGCAGCCATACCCATGACCAGGGAAAGATTGCTGACCAGGCCGTCATTCGCGCCGAACACGGCAGCCCTGAAGGAACCCGCCAGGCGGTTGCGGCCGCGGGTGGCGAGCCCGCGGACTACTTCCTCGTGGATCTGTTCGTCGGCGACCATGGCGGGCGTGGCCGACGGGTCCGAAGCATAGGGGGAGCGGCCCTCGGCGCGTTGCGCCAGGGCCAGGACGAACACGGAACCGAAATGCCGGGCGAGGAATCCCAGTAGCTGGCTGCGGAGGGACGCTTGCCGTGGCTTCCCTGCGTGATCCCCGAGGAGCTGGAGCCAGTGGGCTTCGTGTCGACCCTCTGCCTCGGCCAGGGCCAGAAGGATGTCCCGCTCCTCGCCGCTGCGGTTCTGGGCCAGCTCGCGGTAAACGCGGGCCTCGGCCCGTTCGTCGGCGAGGTATTGGCGCCACCGCTTAATGTCGGCCGGGGTTGCGCTGCCTTCGGGTGTTTCGGGTGCGCCTGCTGCCGTACGGTCGGCGGGAAGGGCGCGATCATGGTCAGATTTAGCGTGCTGAGACACGGACACTCCTGGGCTAGATGGGGCATGGTTTCGGCCCCATTGCAGATCCAGCGTACCGCGGATTTACGCGGATTTTCGGCCGGCATTCCTCACCCGGAAGTTTAGGCGGCCCTCAAATGTGGCCTCCAACCGATGGCTTCGGCGGAGGTGTTTTGACGGGCTATTGACCGGGCCGCATGCCGGTGCTGTGATGATTGCCAGGGCAGGTGCTTCCGTAGCCCCACCCCTGGCCGCATAACCAGAGACGGAGGTTTGCACCATGGACACGAACGGATCACACCCCATCCAGCCGGAACGGGACACCCTCGAATCCGATCCCGCCTACGATTTTGCCGATGACGCTCCCATCGACGACGCAGCAGAGACGGAGGAAGAGGAACTGCTCGAAGAGGCCGGTCGTCTTGTTCCGCTGGGCGAGGACGATTTCCTGGGCGATGAGAAACCCGTGGTGCCCCTGGGCGGGGAAGAATTCCTAGAGAGCCTGAGGAAAACGAGTGAGGGCTCCCATCCCTATACAACCGATCCCTTAAACGAACGACGCCGGTGCCTCCCCGCGGAGGGGAGGCACCGGCGTCGTGCATTGTTTTGCCGGGATCAGTTGACTGGCGTTAATTGACCGGTGTTAGTTGACCAGAGCCGGAGCCGGCTCTTCTTCGTCGACGTTGCCGGCGACGCGCTCCTGCCAGTTCCGCATGACCCGGGGGTCGGTGGGCTTGGTTGCCACGGACACCACCACGTAGACGATGCCTGACGCCAGCAGGCCGTAATAGATCGGCTCATTGGCGTAGATGCCGTCCAGCGGCGCCGCGGCATTGATCTCCAGGTAGATCATGGTGCCGAGTGTTACCACCGTGCCTACCGCCATGGATGCCGCCGCGGCCACGCCCGTGCCCCGTTTCCAGACGAGTCCGCCAAGGATCGCGACCAGGAGTCCGCCCACCAGGATGTCGTAGGCGATGGTCAGGGCTGCCACGACGTCCTTGGTGATGATGGCGATGAGGATGGCCACGATGCCAAGGCCAAGGACCCACATGCGGTTCGCCTTGACGTCGTGCTCGGGGTTGTCGGTGTCATCGGTGTTGATGTCCTTGCCGAACCAGCTGGCAACGAACGGAAGGACGTCGGCACGGGCCACGGTTGCCGCCGCGATCAGGGCGCCGGAGGCGGTGGACATCATGGCCGCTACGGCTGCTGCGAGCACCAGTCCGCCGATGCCGACGGGCAGCAGGTTCTGGGCCACCTCGGCATAGACAACGTCCTTGCCGAGGTTTGCGACGTCGATCTCCGGGAGGGCCACTCGCGCACCCAGGCCGATCAGGGCGCCGGCCGCACCGTAAAGGATGCAGTAGATGCCGGCTGTTGCGCCGCCCCAGCGTGCCACGGTGGGCGTCTTGGCGGTGAAGACGCGCTGCCAGATGTCCTGGCCGATCAGGAGGCCGAGGGTGTAGACCACGAAGTACGTGATGATGGTCTGGATCCCGATGCCGTCGATCTGGAAGAAGCTGTCCTCGACGCGGCTGCGGATGCCGTCCAGGCCTCCGGCTGCATTAAGCGTGAAGGGGAGCATCAGGAGGAAGATCCCCACCGTTTTGATGACGAACTGGACCTGGTCCGCAAGGGTGATGGACCACATGCCGCCAATGGTGGAGTACACCAGGACGATCGCCCCGCCAACGGCGATGGCGAGGGCGCGGTCCCAGCCGAACAGCACCACAAAGATGGTGGCGTAGGCCCCGGTGGAGGTGGCGCAGAGCATCAGCGTGTAGGCCAGCATCACGATTCCTGAGGTCTGGGTGGCGCGGCTGCCGTATCGGAGCGTCAGCATTTGGGACACCGTGTAGATCTTCAGCTTCTGGATGGTGCCGGCGAAGAGCAGGCTCAGCAGGAGCACTCCGGACCCGATGGCCACCACGAGCCACATGCCGGAGATGCCGAACTTGTAGCCGAGGCCCACACCGCCCACCGTTGAGGCGCCGCCGAGGACAACGGCCGCCATGGTCCCGGTATAGAGGAAGGGGCCAAGCCTGCGGCCGGCCACCAGGAAGTCGCTGTTGTTCTTGGTGCGGGATTTGCCCCACCAGCCGAAGGCCAGCATGGCGATCAGGTACACCACCACGATGGCGATGTTGACGAAGTTTGCGTCCATGTTGATGGCTCCTTGGAGCGTAGTGGCAGCAGGGCAGGAATCCGCGGGCGGCGCCTTGGCGATGCCGGAATCTGCCTGCTGGAGAGACGGGGATACAGGGGAGATCCCTGTGGGTAATGCCGTGGTTTCGAGGTGATTGCCTAATAGACAACTCTTGTTGCCCCAAAGGGTATGTTGTGATCCGCGTAACAGTCAAGGCGGATTGACACCGTGTCCCGTTCCGGCGTCACAAGGTAGGTATCCCGCTAGTATGGCTCCAGCGATGGGGCCGTGCGGCCGGCTGCGAAAGGTTCGTAAATGAAGGCTCTACCAGTTGAACCGAGCAACATTCCAGTTGCCATCGGTTCGCGCATCCGCGCTGCCCGCCAGTCACAGCGGCTCACTATCGAGCAAGTCGCAGACGCCACGGGCCTCACCAAGGGATTCCTCAGCCGGGTGGAACGCGACCTGACCTCGCCGTCGGTGGCTTCCCTCGTGACCCTCTGCCAGGTGCTCTCGATCTCCATCGGCGACCTTTTTGCGGCACCGGAAACGCACCTCACCAAGAAAGACGAGGGACCCCGGATTTCGCTGGGCGGCGAAGGCATCATCGAGCGCCTCCTCACCGCCCGCTCCGAACGGCGCGTCCAGATCATCCAGGCCGTGATCGAACCGCGCGGCCGCGGGGAATCCGAACTCTACGCAGTTGACTGCGATGTCGACGTCCTGCATGTGATCAGGGGCCGCATCCGGCTGATCCTGACCAACGAGGAATACGAGCTCAGCACCGGCGACACTGTGACGTTTCCCGGCCGGGAGCCCCACACCTGGGTCAACCCCACGGACGACGCCGTCGAGGTCCTCTGGGTGCTGGTCCCCGCCGCCAGCCGCTAAACGCGGCGGGGCTGATCCGCCCCGGCCGGCTAGCCGACGTGGACCCAGGGCCGGCGCGTGACGTCCGGCTCGGCCTCGCGCAGCACTTCCCGGGTCACAGGGGCGATCTCACCCTCGCCAAACAACAGGAACCGGGTCAGGTTGGTCAGCGGGTTGCCCTCGGTCCAGCGGAAGTAGATATGCGGCATCAGGCCCGTGACGTCACGGAGGTGGAGCAGGACGGCCGCCAGGGTGTTGGGCACGTTGTTGCTATGGATCTCAAGGATGCGGAAGCCGTGCCGGATTTTCCCGGTGACCATGAGCTCCTGTTCGAAGTCTGAACTGTCGTCCACCAGGATCTCGATGAAAATGGCATCGCTGTCCACGGGCAGGTGGTTGGCCAGCTGGGCATGTTCCAGCTTGGCCCGGTACCTCGCTGCGCTGAGGTGTTTGGGTTCGTGCGCAATAAGCCGGATGGGCCCCTCTTCGTTGGCTGCCATGAACTCCAGGGCCCGTTCGTCAAGCCGGATGTGGGTGGCGCGAAGTTCGAACGACCGCCGGACGCGGGAAGCGAAGCTGACCACCACAATGCCGAGGATGAACAACGCCGCGATCTTCAGGCCGTCGGGGCGCTCCACTACGTTCGCCACCGTTGTGTAGAGGAAGACGACGGCGATCGCACCGAAGGCGAACGTCCGGCCGCGTTGGTGTCGGCGCCGGGCGGACAAGGTGACGGCGATGGATGCGGAGGTCATCAGCACCAGCACGCCGGTGGCGTATGCGCCGCCCTGTGCTTCGACGTTGGCCTCGAACACCACCGTGATGAGGAAGGCGACGGCGGTGAACACGAGTACCAGCGGCCGCACGGCGCGGGTCCAGGCCGGCGCCATGCCAAAGCGCGGAAGGTAGCGCGGCACCAGGTTGAGGAGCCCCGCCATCGCGGACGCCCCGGCGAACCAGAGGATGGCGATGGTGCTGATGTCGTACACCGTCCCGAAACCGTCGCCCATGTACTGGTGGGCCAGGAAGGCCAGGGCGCGGCCGTTGGCCTTGCCCCCCGGTTGAAACTCAGCGGCCGGGATCAGGAACGTGGTGATGAAGCTGGACGCAATGAGGAACCCGCTCATGATCAGGGCGGCAGTGGTCAGGAGCTTGTGCGCGCCGCGGATCCGGCCGTCGGGCTTTGCTTCAGTGTCGTCCGGGCTGCCCTGGATCTGGGGCATGACGGCAACTCCCGTTTCGAAGCCGGACAGGCCAAGGGCGAGTTTGGGGAAGACCAGCAGCGCGATGCCGATCATCACCAGCGGGTTGCCGTGCTGCTGGTTGAGGGCGGCCCACCAGTCGGTGACAACGTGGGCTTCGCTGAATACATGCGCGATGCCCACCAGCACCACTACCGCGTTAAGCAGCAGGAATACTGCCACCAGGATGACGGCCACGTTGATGGCTTCCTTGAAACCGCGGAGGAATACTATGCCCAGGCCGGCAATCAGTGCCAGCGTGATGGCCACTTCCTGGCCGTGCAGGAAGTCCGGGGCGAACGGGTTTTCGATGGCGTGGGCGCTGGCATCCGCTGCCGAGAGGGTGATGGTGATCATGAAGTCCGTGGCGGCGAATCCCAGGAGCGCCAGGACGAACAGCTTGCCGCCCCATCGTGGCAGGAGCCGTTCCAGCATGGCGATGGAGCCTTCGCCGCGGGGACTCTCCGAGGCCACCCGGCGATACACCGGAAGCGCGCCGAGGAGCGTCACCGCCACCAAGACCACGGTGGCAAGCGGGGAGACCATTCCAGCGGCGAGTGCGGCAATGGCCGGCTGGTAGCCAAGAGTGGAGAAGTAGTCGACGCCGGTGAGGCACATGACTTTCCACCAGGGCTGGGGGGTGTGGTTCGCCTGCGGCTGGCCGTGCGGCCCCTGGCGTTTGCCGGATCCTTCGGGCATGCCCTCCAGCAGCCAGCTCCGCAGGCGGTGGGGCTTGCGGGTGAACCTGTCCGAGGGGTCGGCCGGCGGCCTGGTGAGCGTGGTCACGGTATCCTTTCACGCAGCGCGCCTTCGGCCGTCGGCGGTCAGGGGTGCTGCTCCTGATTGGAGCGTAGGCCCGGGAAAGCGCGGGGGATGCCGGCTTTAACGAAACCTTTACGGCTCCTGTGATGGCAGTCACGCCATGGTGAGATGTACGTCACATATCGGAAACCTGCCGGAAACGCAGGATTCATGCCCGGAGCTGCTGTTTAACCTCCCCGAAAAACATCTTGGCCATGGCGGAAACACCGCCGTTGTAGCGTCGGACTCGGGGAACGATCCGCGTGTCCCAGTGTTTTGAATGGTCTCGCCTTAGTCGGCGCCCAGGAGCGCCACTTCTTCTTGAGGAAGGCTCCCAAAATGAACATCTCTCTACTCAATGTGGGAATGGCAGTGGATCCCACGGCACTCGATCCCGGCGCCACGGCATGGATGCTGGCGGCTTCCGCCCTGGTTCTGCTGATGACGCCCGGCCTGGCCTTCTTCTACGGGGGCCTGGTACGGATGAAATCCGTCCTGAACATCATGATGATGAGCTTCGGCGCCATGGGCGTTGTTGCCGTCGTCTGGGCGCTGTGGGGCTACGGGCTGGCATTCGGGCCCGACACCATGGCCGGGCTCGTCGGGGATCCATTCACCAACCCCGGGCTGAGCGGACTGGCCAGCAGCATCGGCGGCAAGGCACCCGGACTCCCGGACATGGTCTTCATCGGGTTCCAAGCTACGTTCGCCATCATCACTGTCGCGCTGATCAGTGGCGCCGTGGCCGAGCGGGTCAGGTTCGGACCGTGGCTGCTTTTCGCCGCCTTATGGGTGACCCTCGTCTACGCTCCGATCGCGCACTGGGTGTGGGGCGGCGGGCTTTTCGGCGCCACGGGCATCGTGGGCAGCAAAATCTCGGCGCTCGACTTCGCCGGCGGAACCGTCGTGCACATGAACGCGGGCATCGCGGGGCTGATGCTCGCCGTTGTGCTCGGGAAGCGCCTTGGATTCATGAAGGACCCCAACATCCGCCCGCACAACCTGCCGTTCGTGATGCTCGGAGCCGGGCTTCTGTGGTTCGGCTGGTTCGGCTTCAATGCAGGCTCTGAACTAGCCGCCGATGCCATCGCCGGGCTGGCCTGGACCAACACCCTGCTGGCCACCAGCGCGGCGCTGCTGGGCTGGCTGCTTGTCGAGCGGCTCCGGGACGGCCACGCCACTTCCCTCGGTGCCGCATCAGGGGCTGTGGCGGGCTTGGTCGCAGTCACCCCGGCCTGCGGCTTCGTCGATCCTGTCGGCGCCATCCTGATCGGGGCCGTGGCGGGCGCAGTCTGCGCGCTCGCGGTGGGCCTCAAGTTCCGGATCGGCCTCGACGACTCCCTTGACGTGGTGGCAGTGCACTTCGTTGGCGGGCTGTGGGGCACGCTCTCGCTGGGATTCTTCGCCGTGCCGTCCGCGAAGACCGAGGGCGGGCTTTTCTACGGCGGGGGCCTGACGCAGTTCTGGCCGCAGGTCCTCACGGCGCTGATCGTCACAGCCTGGAGCGCCATCATGACCACGCTGATCGGATACGCCATCCACAAGACGATGGGCATGCGGGTGTCCGAAGCCAACGAACGCTCCGGCATCGACGTCACCGAGCATGCCGAAACTGCCTACGAGCTGCTCATGGTGGGCGGGACCTTCCACCCCGGCGAACAGCACGGCAAGTCCGTTGCGGCAGACGCGGCCGATCCTGGCGCGGAAACTGTCGCGGCCGGCACGGAGCAGAGCCAGCATGAGCGGGGCAGGGTGCGGACATGAAACTCGTCACGGCCATCGTCCGGCCGGAAAAGATTGAGACGGTCCGGGCCGCCCTTGAGGGGTTCGGGGTCAACGGCATGACGGTGAGCCCGGCAAGCGGCTACGGCCAGCAGCGAGGCCATGTGGAGGTCTACCGGGGAACCGAATACAACTCGGACCTCCTGCCGAAGGTCCGGGTGGAGGTGCTGGTGACGGAGGAGGCCATGGACGGCGTGATGGCGGCCATCGAAGCCGGGGCCAGCACCGGCCGTTTCGGTGACGGAAAGATCTGGACCGTTTCCGTTTCCGACGCCGTCCGGGTGCGGACGGGGGAGCGAGGCCCCTCGGCCATCGACTAAGTGGCGCGGGGTCAGCAGCAGCGGCTCGGCAGCGGGTAGGTTTGGTAAACACTTGATGCACATCGGGAAACCACCGTGTATGATGGGTGTCACACTACCGATCCATCCTCGAAGGAGAGGCGTTCCTTTGGAAGAGCTGCGCATCGAGGCCAACGGCAACCTTGGCCCCATCGATTCATCCCGTATTCCCCGTTATGCAGGGGCCGCAACCTACGCCCGCCTGCCCCGGCTGGACCAGGTGGCCAAGGCGGACATCACGGTGGTGGGAGTGCCCTTCGATTCCGGCGTCTCCTACCGCCCGGGTGCCCGCTTCGGCGCCAACCATGTCCGTGAGGCCAGCCGGCTGCTGCGCCCCTACAACCCCGCGTGGGACGTCAGCCCCTTCGAAAACGTCCAGGTCGCGGACGCCGGAGACATGGCCGTCAACCCGTTCAACATCAATGAGGCCATCGAAACCATCCAGCAGAATGCCCTCGACCTGACCGCAGGCGGCAGCAAGCTGGTCACCCTCGGCGGGGACCACACCATTGCGCTGCCGCTGCTGCGGGCCGCCGCCGAGCGCGCCGGTGAATCGGTGGCCATGCTGCACTTCGATGCCCACTTGGACACCTGGGACACCTACTTCGGAGCCGAATATACCCATGGCACGCCGTTCCGCCGCGCTGTCGAGGAAGGCATCCTGGATACCGAGGCCATCAGCCACATCGGCACCCGCGGCCCGCTGTACGGCAAGAAAGACCTCGACGACGACCACCGCTTCGGCTTCGGCATCGTCACTTCCGCGGATGTCTACTACCAGGGCGTCCTGGAAACCGTGGCCAAGGTCCGCGACCGCATCGGCAACAGGCCGCTGTACATCTCCGTTGACATCGACGTCCTGGACCCCGCGCATGCGCCGGGCACCGGCACGCCGGAAGCCGGCGGCATGACCAGCCGTGAACTGCTGGAGATCATCCGGGGCTTCCGCGGCATGAACCTTGTGGGTGCGGACATCGTGGAGGTGGCTCCGGCCTATGACCACGCCGAAATCACCGGAGTCGCGGCCAGCCATGTGGCCTACGAACTCGTCACCCTGATGGCGGACTCCGCCGTCGAGGGCAACAGGTTCGGCGCCGCCAACGGCTACGCCGCGCAGGCCCTCGGGCAGGAAGAACGGCGCCAGGCAGGTTTCGCCGCGGCGGCTGCCCAGCGCGTCGAAACCGGCGTCTCCCCGTGACCGGCGTCCGCAACGGCGGGGACCTCGTCGTCGAAACCCTTGAAGCACTGGGGGCGAAGACAGTCTTCGGCATCCCGGGCCAGCACGCGCTGGGCCTTTTCGATGCGATGGGCCGGGGAAACCTGCACTTCGTGTCCTCGCGGGTGGAAAACAACTCGGCTTTCGCCGCGGATGGCTACTCCCGTGCCACGGGCGAGGTGGGCGTGTTGTTCCTGTCCACCGGTCCGGGCGCGCTGACGTCCCTGGCGGGGCTGCAGGAAGCCTACGCCACGGGTGTGCCCATGGTGGTGGTGGCCAGCCAGATTCCGCTGGACGGACTCGGTGCCCGCCGCAAGGGCATGCTGCACCAGCTCGATGACCAGAAGGCCTCGGCCGCGAATGTCACCAAGAGCCAGCGGTTGATCCAGCACGCTTCCGGGATCCCCTCGGCCATACAGGATGCCTGGACAGAGGCGATTTCCTCGCCGCAGGGCCCCGTCTGGCTGGAGATCCCGCAGAACGTGCTGCTGGATCCCATCATGGTCCCGCCGGTTGAGGACGCCCTCGCCGAAGCGGCGGACAACCCGCCGCGGGTGGAGCTTGTCCGCGAGGCCGTGAAATGGCTGTCGACGGCGCAACGTCCGGCCATCATCGCGGGCGGCGGCACGCGCCGCGGCCGGGCCGAGAAATCGCTGCTCTCCATTGCCGAAAAGCTCCGGGCGCCGGTGATCTGCACCCCCGGCGGCAACGGCGCGTTCCCGTGGAACCATGAGCTCTCGCTACAGTCCTGGATCGAGGACCGATACATGACGGACCTGCTCGAGGATGCGGACGTGCTGATCGTCATCGGTTCCTCCCTCGGCGAGGTCACGTCCAACTACTTCACGTTCGAGCCGCGCGGCCGGATCATCCAGATCGACGCCGAACCGCGGGTCCTGGAGTCCAACCGGCCCGGCCTGGGCATCCGCGCCGACGCCGGCCAGGCCCTCGCCGCGCTGGATGCCGCCCTGGTTGTCGAGCCTGACGAAACCAGGCCCGACTGGCACGGTGCATCACCCGAAGCGCTGGTCAGGGAATCCCTGGCCAAGGTCAAAGCCCGGCTGGAGTCCCAGGACCTCGGCAAGGAACTGAAGTTCATGGCGGACATCCGCGAGGCGGTGCCGGCGGACATGCAGACCTTCTGGGACATGACCATTTCCGCGTACTGGGGCTGGAGCTGCTGGGACGCACGCGAGGGCCAGTTCCATTCCGCCCAGGGCGCCGGCGGACTGGGCTTCGGCTTCCCCGCAGCCATCGGGGGGGCCGTGGGGCTGGAGACAACGGGCATGCCCGGGCGTGTGCTCGCAGTGTCCGGTGACGGTTCGGCCATGTATTCCATCTCCGAACTGGCCACCGCCAAGCAGCACAACGTCCCGGTCACCTGGCTGATCGTGGACGACGGCGGCTATGGCATCCTCCGCGAGTACATGGTGGGCGCCTTCGGCAAGGCCACCGCCACCGAACTGGCCCGGCCCGACTTCGTCAAACTCGCCGAAGCCTTCGGTGTCCCGGCCGTCCGGGTGGCCCCGGAGAATGTGGGGGACGCACTGAAGGCGGGCTTCGCGGCGGACGGACCGAACGTCGTCGTGGTCGAAACCCTGCTGAAGATGTTCGGCCCCACCCACCTGGGCGTCTGACCCAACTCCCACGACAACCGAGCGCGAACTGGCAGCCAGTGCCCTCTCAAAGCAAATTTGAGGGTATTAGCTGCCAGTTCGCGCTTGGCGTTTAAGGTGCCAATCGCCCCCAGCCGCACCCGGCCCGATTCTTCCTTAGTTTCCCAAAGCAACCATTTTGCGATATGGTTGCCTAAGGCAAGCAAAGGGGTTTATTTAGCATGGCAGTTGCACCAGAAACCGCGGCCGATCTCGTCTACCAGATCTTCGACCTCCAACGAGCGGTCCGCTGCGTTGCAGTCTCGAACATGCGCGGGCAGGAAACCGGGGTGGCGCTCCAGGGCGTCCTCCGCTTCGTGGGGGAGGGGGAATCCAGGGCCACGCACCTCGCCGCACGGCTCGGTGTCAGCGCTCCCGTCCTGAGCCGGCACATAGCCGATCTTGAAGAGCATGGCCTCGTTGTCCGCCGGCCCGATCCGGAGGACGGGCGTGCGCAGCTGGTGGCGTTGTCGGAGGCTGGTGCGGCCAAACTGCACGAAATCGAGCAGCAGCGCACGGCAACACTCCAGGGCTACCTGCAGGACTGGAGCGAGACCGACGCCGAAGAAACCGCGAAAACCCTGAAAAAACTTGCTGAATCCCTTAGGGACTCAGCCCGGGCAAAGACGGCCGGATCCACCGAAATCATTCCACTCGTTTAGGAGCTGCACATGGCAAGCCACGCTACAGCCACCGGTCCGTCCCGGGCCCCGTCTACTACACCGCCGCAGTCATCCCCGCAGCCGCAGGCACCGGCACCCCAAGCCGCGATGAGCCACCGCCAGATCATGGAGGCCCTCACCGGCCTGCTGGCCGCCTTCTTCACTGCGATCATCAGCAGCACCATCGTGGCCAACGCGCTGCCGACGATCATGTCGGAGCTCAAAGGCACCCAGACGGACTTCGCCTGGGTGATCACCGCAGCGTTGCTGGCCAACGCCGCCACCACGCCGATCTGGGGCAAGCTCGCCGACCTCTTCGATAAGAAGGTGCTCGTCCAGCTGAGCATTGTGATCTTCGTGGCCGGCTCCGTCATGGCGGGCCTGTCCGAAACGATCCCGCTGCTGCTGACGGCCCGCGTTATCCAGGGTGTCGCCATGGGCGGACTCACGGCGCTTGCTCAGGCCATCATCGGTTCCATCATCCCGCCCCGGGACCGCGGCAAGTACTCCGGGTACATGGGCGGCGTGATGGCCGTGGGCACCGCCGGCGGCCCGCTGCTGGGCGGCTTCATTGTGGACAGCCCGCTCGGCTGGCGCTGGACCTTCTTTGTCTGTGTCCCGCTGGCAGTCATCGCACTCATCCTGCTGCAGATCACCCTGAAGCTTCCCCACGTCAAGCGCCACGCGAAGATCGACTGGCTGGGTTCCATCTTGCTCACTTCCGGCGTCAGCCTGCTGCTGATCTGGGTCTCCTTCGCCGGCAACCCGGAGTACTACGACTGGTGGTCCTGGCAGACTGCCGCCATGGTGGGCGGCGGCGTGCTGCTCCTGGCCCTTCTAGTCGTGGTGGAGTCCAGGGTTGAGCAGCCCATCATCCCGCTCAAAATCATCAGCGAACGCACCACCGCCCTGGCCATCCTGGCTTCCGTCGCAGTAGGTGTCGGCATGTTCGGGTCATCCGCCTTCCTGGGCCAGTACTTCCAGGTGGCCCGCGGGGCCACCCCCACCGAAGCGGGCCTGCTGACGCTGCCCATGATCGCCGGCAACCTCATCGGCTCCGTCCTGTCAGGCCAGCTGATCAGCCGCACCGGAAAGTGGAAGCGCTACCTTATTGCCGGCTCCATCCTGTTGATCGGCGGACTGGGACTGGCCGGAACCATCGACCACACCACCGAACTCTGGCTCACCGGCCTCTACACGGCCGTTCTGGGCCTCGGGCTCGGCCTGCTGATGCAGAACCTCGTACTGGCGGTACAGAACACCGTCCGCGCCACCGACATCGGGACCGCCAGCGCCTCCGTGGCCTTCTTCCGTTCGGTGGGCGGCGCGATCGGAGTATCCGTACTCGGCGCCGTGCTGGCCAACCGTGTCAAGGAACTTGCCACTGAAGGGCTCGCCGCGGCTGGAATTCCGGCCACCGGCGGATCGGCCGGAGCCAGCATGGACCTCCAGGACATGCCCGCCCCGATCCGGGACATCATGCGGGCGGCCTACGGCGACGCGACGGCCGAGATCTTCCTGATCTCCGCGGTGATCGGCATCATCGCGCTTGTGGCGATCCTCTTCATCAAAGAACAGCCGCTGCGCCGGACTGTGGACATCGTGCCGGCTGCATCCGCCAACGGTGCCGGGCCCGCGAACGGCGCTGCCGCGAATACCGCTGCCGTGGACGGCGCTGCAACCGGGAATGCCGGCAGCACCGGCGTTGTGGACCTTGACCGGGAGTTCATCGAAGTCCTCAGTAGGCAGCGCGCCCACGAGTCACGCTTCCCGGACGCGGCAAGGCAGGGCCGGGAGATATCCGGAGAGGGAAATGGCAGCCTCGGCGGCGACGCCCCGGCCGGGGCGAGGGAAGGCTACCGGTCGCGTGCCCGGACCATGGTGGCTCAGCCGCGGCCCGAACCCGCCGACGTCGTGCCCCTCCTGCTCCAGACCCAGCAGCTGCTCGCTGAGCAGCAGCTCCAGTTGGCCGAGGCGTTTCGCGCCGTCCAGGAGCAGTCGGCGGAACAGCGGGAGATCGCTGCCGAGCAGTCACGCATCAGCGGGCAGCTCACCACCCTCCGGCGCCGGGTGGCCAAGGAACGGAAGCTGCAGCGGGCGGCGGCGGACTACATCGCAACGCACGGACGGCACCGCAGCGAGTAAGCACGGGCACCGTTCAAACACACAAGGTACGACGGCGACTGCGGCTGGGTGCCGCCGTCGCCGTCGTCATGGCTCCGGGACAGGGGAGGCGACGACCACCACGTTCTTGCCCCAGGGATCCTCGGTGTAGCAGCTGATCAGGACAAGCCGGTTGGGAACGCCGGTCCAGATCGGGCTGTCCTTCAGGCTCGACTTCACGTAGGTGTCCACGGACTCCACCCTGTACCGCATGGTTCCGGTGGCTGTGCTGGCTTCGAAAATGTCCCCCGGGACGCTCGCGGCGCTGAGCCGGTTGAACGGAGCGTCGCGGCCCTCCCAGCTGTGGCCCAGGATGTACGTGGTGTTGGTGGACCCGGCGCCGGGCATGCCGAAGTTTGTCACCCAATAGCCGTCCACGGTGATCGGCGGAACAATCGCCTGGGAGTCCAGCTCCTCCGGCGTCGGAGTGAGCGGATGGATGGTGACGTCCAACCCGGCCGCCGGGTACACGATCCTGGTGGGAGCCGCAGCCGGCGGGTAGCTGGGAATGGCCTGCGGCGGTGGCTGTGCCGCAGCGGCGGGGGCGCGCTTGCCGCCCGCCGCCGCCGAGCCCTTGCCGCTCCAGGCGAAGGTATCAGGCGGTACGGCATGGCCGGGTGAAGCCGGGGTGGCTGCCCGTGAATACGGCGCAGCTTCCAAATGGAGTCCGGCGCCGCCGGAGGTGTTTCCGGCTGACACGATTCCCGGCAGGAATGTCAGGACGAAGAAAGCCACGACGCCGGCGAGCAGCAACAGACGGTCGCCACGGTTGAGCGAACGGCGCCCGAGCGACGGGAATTTCTCCCGCAGGCGTTGGAGCCGCCAGCCACCTGGGTGCCGGCGCTCGCCGGCCTCATGGTCAGGGGTGCGGTTCCCGCCCGTCTTCTGGGCAGCGGTCCGGCTGCCAGGGGGCGGGCTGTCTGCGGGCTTGTGGCCGGGGACGAACATCGGAACTCCTCCAGGGAGAGTGGTGTTGGACGGGCATCGCACCGTGGTGGCCGATGCCCGTCCTCACCGCAGGACCGGCCTTACTTGGATCCGGACGCGTCCTGCAGGCGTCCCCGCTGCCTCAGGGCAATCAGCCCCGTTGCCCCAAGAAGGGCCGCCAGGCCGCCGAACCAAGCCGGCATTCCGCTGTCCGGCTGGCTTCCGGCAGCTGTCTGGGCGTTGAACCCGCGGTTGACCACTGGTACTACTGCTGCCGCTGCCCCGACCGGTGCCGCTGCGGCTCCCGTCGGCGGCGTAACAGCTGGCGGTGTCACTGCTGGCGGAACCACCTCCGGAGGCGTCACTTCCGGCGGTGTCACAACCGGCGGTGTCACAACCGGCGGGACAACAACAGGCGGTACAACGACAGGCGGCTTTTCTTCCTCTTCTTCCTCTGCGACGCAACCACCGGCGGGGACCGGGTAGATGTCGGCGCGGCCGTTGTGTCCGTCCTTGTGGCCGTTCCACCAGGCTTTTTCCGGAATCGTGATAATGACGTACGGGTTCTTTTCGGATCCCGTGGCGTGGCAAATGGTGACCTTGTCCGGGCCGTGGCCCGAGTCGTGGTCGTCATCATCATCATCCTTGCCGCCCGGGCAGCCGTATGCCGGTGCCGGAATCAGGTCGCCTTCATGCGAAGCATGCCCGCCATTTCCGTTCACCGCGTTTTCGCTGACCGTGATGTGAACGTAGGGGTTCGATTCCGAGCCGGTGGCGTGGCAAATGCTGACTTTCTTGCTGTCGTCATCGCCCTTGTCGCCGGCATTTGCCGGAGCCGTGACGCCGATTAATGCAATGCCTGCGATTCCGGCAGTTGCGAGGATTCTCTTCATGGGATTCTCCATCTGGATCATTGGGGACTGACCAGACTGCGGGAACGGGAGGCACATGGAAGAGCCGTCCGTTGTTCGTAGATGCCCAGATCACCTGCGACTCTCCTGCAGAGTTGTCAACTAACTGACCCCTTCACGCTAGGCCCCAGGCACTGGAGTAGTCGCGAGTAGCCGGTACTTGACCGGGTACCCGTTTTTCACAGCCGGACCCCTTGGAACCGAGGGATGACACCCGTTTCACCCGTAACAACGGACACGTGGGAAGCTTTGGTTTCTACAACATCGATACGCCCTTCGGATGATATTTAGCGGGCGTTGTTTCGCATAGGCAACGGATTTCGTAGAGTGGGAAGGCTGAGAATGTCAGCCCCCGCTGGTAATACTTCCTGCACTCACTTCGCGCACCTCCCAAAGGACTCCCGGGCATGCTTGTCACCCTCATACGGCGCTACTCCAAGCCGTATTTGCCGTATATCGCGGCAGTAATTCTTTTCCAGCTGGCATCCACTATCGCGGCCCTCTACCTTCCCAGCCTGAACGCACAGATCATCGACGAGGGAGTCTCCCGTGGGGACACCGACTACATCTGGCGAACGGGCGGGCTCATGCTCGGTGTGGCGCTGGTCCAGGTGGCCACCGCCATCACCGGCGTGTACTTCGGCTCCAAGGCGGCGATGGCGTTCGGCCGTGACCTGCGGCGCGGCGTTTTCCGCAAGGTGACCAGCTTTTCGGCCAAGGACGTCAACGTCTTCGGTGCGCCAACCTTGATCACGCGTGGCACCAACGATGTCCAGCAGGTGCAGATGCTCATGCTGATGGGGCTGAACTTCATGGTGGCCACACCCATCATGTGCATCGGCGGCATCTTCATGGCGCTGCGTGAGGACCTGAGCCTGTCCTGGCTCGTGTGGGTTTCCGTGCCGGTGCTGGTTGCCGTGGTGGGATACCTCGTTGTCCGCCTCATGCCGCTGTTCCGTTCCATGCAGACGAAGATCGACCGCATCAACGGCATTCTCCGCGAGCAGATCATCGGCATCCGAGTGGTCCGGGCCTTCGTCCGCGAACCGCACGAGACGCAGCGTTTTGGCGAGGCGAACCGCGAACTCACCGACGTCTCCCTGAAGATCGGCGCGCTGTTCGTCCTGATGTTCCCCGCCATCGGCATGATCCTCCACGTCTCCACAGCCGCCGTGCTGTGGTTCGGCGGCCAGCGAGTGGACGCCGGCGAAATGCAGGTGGGCTCCCTGACAGCCTTCCTGCAGTACCTGCTGCAGATCCTCATGGCGGTCATGATGGGAACGTTCATGGCCATGATGATTCCGCGCGCCTCGGTCTGCGCGGACCGCATTGGTGAGGTACTCGACGTCGAACCCTCCATCCACGAACCGACGGCACCGGTGGCGCCGGGCCAGCGGACCGGACGCGTGGAATACCGCAACGTCTCGTTCGCCTACCCCGGGGCTGAAGAACCCGTCCTGAGCGACATCAGCTTCACTGCCGAGCCCGGCCAGACCGTGGCCATCGTCGGGTCGACCGGCGCCGGCAAGACCAGCCTGCTGTCACTGCTGCCGCGGCTGTACGATGTCGCGTCCGGCGAGGTACTGCTCGACGGCGTTTCCATCACCAACCTCGATCGCTCCGAAATCACCGGCCGTGTGGCCATGGTGCCGCAGCGGCCCTACCTCTTCTCCGGGACCATCGAGCACAACCTGCGCTTCGGCAAGACCGAGGCCACGGACGAGGAGCTGTGGGACGCGCTCACCGTGGCCCAGGCTGCCGACTTCGTCCGGGAAAAGAAGAACGGTCTTGGTTCCCGGATCGCCCAGGGCGGCACCAACGTCTCGGGAGGCCAGCGCCAGCGCCTGTGCATCGCCAGGGCGCTGGTGACCCGGCCCAAGGTGTACCTCTTCGATGATTCGTTCTCGGCGCTCGACGTCGCCACGGACGCCCGGCTTCGCCGCGCACTCAAAGCCAAGACGGCGGATGCCACGGTCATCATTGTGGGACAGCGGGTGTCCACCATTGCCGACGCCGACCAGATCCTGGTGCTGGACAACGGCCGGATCGTGGACCGCGGAACACACGAGGAACTGCTGCTGAGTTCCACCACTTACCAGGAAATTGTCGAGTCGCAGCTGACCGCGGAGGAAGTGGCATGAGCACCAACGAAAAACTCGCCGCCGGCCAGGAACCGGTTCCCGCGGAAGACGAAGACTTCTACGAAGAGGAATACAAGCCCACCGAGGCCGACGGCGACATGTTCGGCGGGGCGCCCGCGAAGAAGGCAGAGCACTTCTGGCCCTCCGCCAAGCGCCTGATGGGTTTGCTGAAACCCGAGTCCGCCGGTATCGCCGTCGTGCTGGCCATGGTGACGGTCGCCGTCGTCCTCAACGTCATTGCCCCCAAGATCCTGGGGCAGGCCATGGACGTCATCTTCGGGGGAGTGGTGGGAAAACAACTGCCCTCCGGAGTCAGCAAGGACCAGTTCGTCGACGGGCTGCGCGCCCAAGGCGAAAACAACTTCGCGGACATGATCTCCAAGATGGAACTCATTCCAGGGGTGGGGATCGACTTCCAGAAGTTGTCGTTCCTCATCAGCGTGGTGCTGGTGATGTACTTCGTGGCGAACATTTTCACCTGGCTGCAGGGCTACGTCCTGAACGTGCTGGTGATGCGTGTGGTCCGCAAACTGCGTGACGATACCGAGAAAAAGCTCAACCGGCTGCCGTTGAACTACTTCGACACCCGCCAACGCGGTGACACGCTTTCCCGTGTCACCAATGACGTCGACAACATCCAGCAGGCGCTGCAGCAGGCCTTCGCGCAGCTGCTCAGTTCCGCGCTGACTGTGATCGGCATTGTGATCATGATGTTCATCGTGTCGTGGCAACTGGCCCTCATCGCCCTGGTGGCCCTGCCGCTGTCCGGCGTGGCAGCCGGCATCATCGGCTCGCGAAGCCAGAAGCTGTTCGCCGCGCAATGGAAGAACACCGGCCAGCTCAACGGCCAGATCGAGGAATCGTTCTCCGGCCACGACCTGGTGCGCGTGTTCGGCCGTGACGCGGACATGCTGGAACGCTTCGACGAACGGAATGAAGCCCTCTACAAGGCCAGTTTCGGAGCCCAGTTCGTCTCCGGCATGATCATGCCGGTCATGCAGTTCCTCTCCTACCTCAGCTACGTTGGCATCGCAGTGGTGGGCGGCTTGCGGGTGGCTTCCGGCGGCATGAGCCTGGGCGACGCCACCGCGTTCATCCAGTACTCCCGGGAGTTCACCCAGCCGCTGGGACAGATGGCGGGCATGGCCAATATGCTGCAGTCCGGCGTGGCCTCCGCGGAGCGTGTCTTCGAATTCCTGGATGCGGAGGAGCAGGATGCCGAGACCGCCACCGAGCACCTGCCCGCCAAGACCGACGGCCACGTGGAGTTCAAGCATGTGACCTTCAGCTATTCGCCGGACAAGCCGCTGATCGAGGACCTTTCCTTCACAGCCCAGCCCGGGCATACCGTCGCAATCGTCGGCCCCACCGGCGCCGGCAAGACGACGCTGGTCAACCTCGTGATGCGGTTCTACGAGCTCAATTCGGGGAGCATCACGCTCGATGGCGTGGACATCACCCACCTGAGCCGTTCCGAACTGCGGGCAAAGGTGGGCATGGTCCTGCAGGACGCCTGGCTGTTCGGTGGCAGCATCTACGACAACATCAGGTACGGGAACCTCAACGCCACCGAGGACCAGGTCATGGAGGCCGCCCGGGCAACATTCGTGGACCGGTTCGTCCGGGCACTGCCGGACGGCTACAACACGGTCATCGATGAGGAAGGCAACAACGTCAGCGCAGGCGAGAAGCAGCTCATCACCATCGCCCGGGCATTTGTGGCCAACCCGTCCCTGCTAATCCTGGACGAGGCAACCAGCTCGGTGGACACGCGCACGGAAGTCCTGGTCCAGAAGGCCATGGCGGCCCTGCGCACGGACCGCACCAGCTTTGTGATTGCGCACCGGCTGTCCACCATCCGCGACGCCGACACCATCCTGGTGATGGAAGCCGGGCGGATCGTGGAACAGGGCAGCCACCACGACCTCCTGGACCACAAGGGCGCCTACTACCGGCTCTACATGTCCCAGTTCGCGGGCGAAGACGCGGAGGCGGCCCTGGCTGACTCGGCGGAAGACTCGACGGCGGTGCGCAGCTGAACGCCGCCGGCCGGACCGTGCCAAGCGGCCGGCGCATCGAAGTCCAGGTGCCCATGCGCTGGGGAGACATGGACGCTTACGGCCACATCAATAATGTCCAGATCGTGCGGATCCTTGAAGAAGCCCGCATTGCTGCCTTCGGACCGCCCCGCGGCGCCGGCCTGCCAGGCGTGGCGCCGCAGGTGTCCCTCTTCAACGATGTTGAAGAGGGCACCATGGCCTTGGTGGTGGAGCACAAGATCCGCTACGTGAAGACTCTCGAATACCGGAACGTGCCGGCAGTGGTCCAATTGTGGATCGGCGCCGTCAAAGGCGCCAGCTTCGACATCCACTACCTGTTGCAGGACCCCGTGACCCGGGAGGACTGCGTGAAGGCCACCACCCACCTGGCCTTCGTGGACGAGGCCACCGGCAGGGTGCTTCGTCTGACTCCCGAGCAGAAGGAGCGGCTGGAGCCGTTCAGGGCCTGAGCCCAAAGCCCCTACCTAGGGCGGGGCTGCTTCCCTAGTATCGTCACTACATGACCGCCCGTACGAGAAGCACCAAACGGCAGTCATCAACCGAACCAGTCCAGCCGCACCAACGGAATCAGGGAGCATCAGCCATGGCCACGAAGAAAAAGAAGAAGTCCTGGAAGGAAATGCCGCCGCTCGCACGGGTCGGGACCCTGGTGGCAGCTGCCGTGCAGCTCTCCCTCCTGATCGCAGCCCAGCGCGACATTTCCCGCCGGCCCGCGGAGCAGATCCGTGGCAGCAAGGCGATGTGGCGCGCCATCACACTGATCAACTTCGTCGGTCCGGGGAGCTATTTCGCTTTCGGGCGAAAGAACCTGCCCGCCGCCGGCTAGCGCCGCTGGCTGGACCGGCGCCGGAAAGCGCTCTTGGCGTACCGGCGCCGGTAAAGTCCCCGCAATTCACCGCCCCCGGATCAACTGTTGAGCCAGGACTCCAGGTAGATGCGGTTAGTGGTGCTGTCCGGCAGCAGGATCCAGGCCCAAATGTAGAACGTGACGGCCGGGCCAGGCACCAGGGACAGGACTAGGAAGACCATCCTGGCTGCATTGGGGTCCACGCCCAATTTGGCGGCTATTCCGCCGCACACCCCGCCGAGCCACCTGTCCGGTCCGCGGCTGAGCCCTGTTCCCCGGATGGCCGTGAACATCTTCCGGGTGAGGTCTTGAAAAGTCATGGCACGCTCCTTATGTGGCGCCAGCCTATGGCCGTTCCCTCCCCGGAGGTAGGGCCGAAAGCCATGAGGCACGCGCGTGCTACCGGACAGTAACCTGACGAATCCCGTGGTGCTGCCGTTCAGGTTAACCCTGTAAATTTGAAGACATGACCCCCAACGCGAAGCCTGCCATGACCCGCGCCCCCGGAATCTCCAAGGAGATCGAGGATGCGGCGTGGTTTGTCCTGGGGGCCGGCCTGCAGGGAAAGCCGTCAGCGCTGGACGGACGGACCCAGACGTGGACCACTGCAGCCGCCTCGGAGCTGCTGGAGCGGCTGGAGCGGGGCGTGGCGGACTCCAAGGCGCCGATGATGACGAACCTCCGGCAAAACCTTGCCGATGCCTCCCGCCCGGCCAAGCAGCTGGCGGTTGAGCTGCTCTTCCTGCAGTCGCTGCCGCTGGCCCATGAGGTCAAATCGCTGAAGGTCAAGCGTGCCCGGGTGGCCGAGGCTGCCTCCTGGCTGGAACCGCCGTTGGAACTGCCGGATGAGCTGTACGAAGGCATGACGGATCACGGTGTCATCCGTGACCGCACCGCCGAATTCAACTGGACCATCTGGGACCACCTGAAGTGGCTGTGCCGTTTCGTGCAGCACGTTGACCAGCAGTCCACGAATGCCATGGCCAAGGCCCTGAGGGATCCGCTCGTGTTCCATCAGCTTGCGTCCGGGACACCGGATGACCAGCCGGCGATCCGCCGCAGCATCGAATACCTTGCCTGGCCGAGCTACTTCGAACCGGTTGTTGCGGACGTGGAGCGGCAGGAAATCAGGGATGCCTTCGCGTCCCTCGTGGGCGGCGCGAAGGGTGACAGCGAAGCGGAAATCACCGCCGATATCCACCGCATCCGCCTCTACCTGGACAAGCAGGCCGGCCAGCGGATCGACTGGTATGCCCGCCAGCTCGTGAGCCAGTGGCGCAAGGTGGGCGATCCGGGCCGCCGCGCGTGGCTCCTGCGCACGCACCATGACGTCAAGGACCTCCTGGCGGCATGGCACGGGGAGGAGAAGGTGACGCTCGACGTCGAGCATCTGCGCCTCCTGGACGCGGGCGTCACCGCAGGCGTCGTGCAGCACGCAGTCGACGAGGACTACAAGCACCTGGGCTACGTGGAGCGCGAGGACAACAAGACTGCGGTTTTTGCCTTCCTCACAGTGATGAAGCCGGGGGACCTGGTCCTGTACCAGCACGCCGGCGTTGTCCGTCTGGGCGGGGTCCTGGGGGAGCCGGAGCACAACGAGGACAACCGCCGGATGCGCCGCAAGGTCCGCTGGTTCGACGACGCCCACAGCATGGCCGACCTGCCCCGCCACGTGCAGCGCCAGCTGACTACTCCGGGGGTCATCGTGGACGTAACGCGGGTAGTGCAGGCGCTGCAGGCGCTGCTGCCCGCCGAAGCGGAAGCGGAGGCCGACGACGCCGCCGAGCCGGCCGCCGTCGTCGAAACGGTTCCGGAGGGATTCCGCCCGCTGACGGAGGAGTTCGCGGCGTCCCTGCACATGGAGCTGGAACCGCTGCAGGAAATCGCGGAACTCCTGGAGGAGAACCGGCAGCTGGTTCTCTACGGCCCGCCCGGAACGGGCAAGACCTACCTGGCCAAGCACCTGGCCGCCCAACTTGCCGGGGACAGCACCGATGAACGCGTCAAGCTGGTGCAGTTCCACCCCTCTTACGCCTACGAGGACTTCTTCGAGGGCTTCCGGCCGGACAAGACCGACGAAGGGCAGGTGTCCTTCAAGCTCGTCGCCGGCCCGCTGCGCCGCCTTGCCGAAGAAGCGGCCAAGCCCGGCAACGAAAACAAGCCCTACTTCCTGATCATCGATGAGATGAACCGCGCCAACCTGGCCAAGGTGTTCGGTGAGCTGTACTTCCTGCTGGAGTACCGCGACGACCGCATCTACCTGCAGTACAGCCCCAACGAACCGTTCACGCTCCCGGACAACCTGTACATCATCGGCACCATGAACACCGCGGACCGGTCGATCGCCATGATGGACGCCGCCATCCGCCGGCGTTTCTCCTTCATTGAGCTGCACCCCAAAACCGAACCGGTGAAGGGCTCCCTGCTCCGCTTCCTGCAGGCCCGGAACCTGGATACCACCCCGGCCCTCCTCCTGGACGCCCTCAACGACGCGATTGACGAATGGGACCGCGACCTCATGATCGGCCCGTCCTACTTCATGAAGAAGGCAGCCCAGACTCCCGCGGGCCTGCGCCGGATCTGGAAATACGAGCTCATGCCGCTCCTGGAAGAGCATTACCACGGTCAGCTGAACCGGGCCCAGCTGCAGGAGCGCTTCGGACTCGAGCAGCTGCTGGGCCGCCTTGCGTCCCGCTAACGGATTGTTGCCCGCCAACAACGGAGTGGCGCCTGTCGCCATGCCGCCCCGGCCGGCGCGCCAGCCCTCCAGTGCCGGCAAGGCCGTCCGCCACATCGTGCTGGATGAGCTGTCCGGCGGCGTGGTGGACAAGCTGGACCCCGCCAGCGCCGCGTTCGTGAACGCCAGCGGCCTGGCCAAGGCGTCTCCCATGGGGATGGGCCTTTTCAGGATCGAACCGGTGGGCATGGTCGGGTCTGTGCGGACGCCGACCGTGCAGCTGGAAGTGCGGCCCAAGGACCGCCTGGGCCTCAGCCGGCTGCTGTTCCTCCTCAGCTATGCGGGAAACCAGGGCTTCCGTGAAGACCCGGTGGCCGCCGTCGAGGACCCGGATCTGTGGAGCGCGCTCGCCGTGTCGCTGGTGCAGCTGGCAGACCGTGCCCTGAGCCGCGGAGTCCTCCAGGGCTACCTCACCGTGGACGAATCACTGCGGACGGTGAAGGGCAGGATCCGGATCTCGGACCAGATTTCGCGCCGGCCCGGAATGCTTGTGCCGCTGGAAGTTTCCTATGACGAATTCACTGAAGACATTGCCGAGAACCGCATCCTGCGGGCCGCGCTGGAGCGCATGGCCCGGGTCCCGCGCGTTCGGCCGGACGTCCAGAGCCGCCTGCGGCTGCTCTTGGGAAAGCTCGACGCCGTCACGCGCCTTCGGCCCGGAGCGCCACTTCCGCCGTGGCAGGCCACCAGGATGAACGCCCGGTACCACGCGGTGCTCCGCCTGTCCGAAGTGATCCTGCGCAACGCCTCAGCCGAGGCGGGAGACGGCAAGCAGCAGACGGCGTCGTTCGTGGTGGACATGGGGCAGGTCTTCGAGGACTTTGTGGGCACGGCCCTCCGCGAAGCCATGACGGCCTATCCCGGCGAGATGCGGCTGCAGTACAACGCCCTGCTGAACGAGGCCGTGCGTGATTCCGACCGGCTCACGGTGAATCCGGACGCAGTGCACCTGCTTGGCGGCCGTCCCGTGGTGGTCTACGACACGAAGTACCGGGCGGCGACTGACCAGGGCGCATCCCTGTCGGCGGACCATTTCCAGATGCTGGCCTACTGCACGGCCCTACGCGTACCGACCGCCTGGCTGGTGTACGCAGGCGCGGGGGAAATGAAGCTCCGCCGCATCCTTAATACGGATATCGACGTGGTGGAGTACCCGCTTGATCTTTCCCTGCCGCCGTCGGACATCCTGGCAGCGGTTGCCGACCTGGCACAGCAGTCCTGGGGCGAAGTGGTGCGGCAGGCAGGACTTAATCAATGACGACGGGCGCGGTGCGGCCCGGCATTGACATGAGGTGCATGAGCAAGGCCCTCTCAGGGTTGCCTCGGTTCTTGTTGAGGCAACGACGCAGCTGGTTGCGGATTTCGGACCCTTCCGGATCGGTGTCCGTCAGGATTGCGTTGATGATTTCCCACGACTGGTGACGAATCGGCTCAAGATTCACGCGCCCGCGGACGGGCCCCCCAACGGCATGGATCCCGGACCGCGTCTGCCGCGAGTTGCCCTGATGGGATTCTGCGGCTGACAACAATTTCTTCGGCATCTCCTACCCTCCTGTGGCACAAGCGCTCTGGCTCAAACGCCTGGGAATTCGACCGACCGGAATGTAGAGAATTTTATCTCAGACAGACAAGTCTGTCTCCCCTTTGCGTTAGACTATTTGCAATGAACCCCATGCCAGACCCTGCAGTGATTCAGCCTGCGCCGGTCCAGCCCGCCCTGGAGGGTGGGGCTGCAGTTAATGGTGCCGACGCGCGGCAGCGGATCGTCGATACAGCCTACGAACTCTTCGCCCGCCGCGGGGTCCGCGATGTGGGCGTCAATGAGCTGATCAGCCGCGCCGGTGTGGCCAAGGCAACCTTCTACCGGCACTTTGCCTCCAAGGATGAACTGGTACTCGCCTTCCTGGAGCAGCGGGACCGGCTGTGGACCGTGGACACGATTGTCGCTGATGCGCGCCGCCGCGGCGGAACGCCCACGGAGCAACTCCTCGCGATCTTCGACGTCTTTGGCGACTGGTTCCGGCGCGATGATTTTGAGGCATGCTCCTTCATCAACATCCTCCTGGAAATGGGTGCCAAACATCCGCTGGGGCGGGCAAGCATCGACTACCTCGCCCGGATCCGGGGCCACGTCCAGCAACTGGCCGAGGAGGCGGGGCTCCGGGACACCGAGGATTTCTCCCGTTCATGGCACATCCTCATGAAGGGGTCCATCATCTCCGCGACCGAAGGCGACGCCGATGCCGCCAAGCGCGCGCAGGCGATGGCACGGACATTGATTGCGCAGTTCGTGCCCTAGGCGGTCCGTGGCTTAGACAGGCACCCTGACGGTGAATGTGGTGCCCTCTCCGAGTGCGCTCCGAAGCTGGATGCTTCCGCCGTGTGCTTCGACAATGGCCTTGCTGATGGATAGGCCCAGCCCTACGCCCGGGATGGCAGTGTTCCGCACATTGCCGGTACGGAAGAACTTGGTAAAGACCTCCGCTTGGTCCTTGTCGCTCATGCCCATGCCGGTATCGCTCACCCGGCAGACCAGGTGGGACCCGTCCGAGTCCAGCGACACCACAACGTCACCGCCGTTCGGCGAGTACTTGATGGCGTTGGACACGAGGTTATCCAGTACCTGCGACATGCGGCCGGAATCCACGTGGGCCTCCAGCCGTTCAGGAGCGTCCGCACGGAGCCGCACCTTTGCGGCGGCGGCACGGGGGAGCGCGGCGCTGATGCTGGCCCGGACAAGTTCAGCCACGTTCACAGCCTGCGGGCTGACGATAAGCTGACCGCTTCGGCTTGCCAGCAGGTCCGACACCAGGCCGAGCAGGCGCTCAGCGTTTCGCCGGATGATCATGAGCGCTTCGCGGTGGGGAGCGCGCAGGCCGTCATGGTCGTCCAGCAGCAGTTCCACGTAGCCGAGGATTGAGGTCAGCGGCGTGCGGAACTCGTGGGAAACGTTCGCCACGAAGTCGTCTTTGGCCGCCAGGGCATTAACCAGGTCCGTGACATCGCTGAAGACGATCACCGAGCCGGCGAAGGCGCCGTCCTGGTCCTGCATGGCGCGGGCGCTGGTGGTGATGGCGCGCTGTTCGCTGCCGCTGCCCAGCCACACCAGGTTGTCCGTGAAGCTCTCGCCCATCACGGCGCGACGGACAGGCCGTTGCTCGACCGGGACGGTTGTGGTCCGGTCGGCTTGGAACACCAGGAGCTGGGATTCGTTGGGGTCGTCGTTTCCCGCAGGTGTGGCAAGCCGGTGGTTTTCCCGTTGCTTCCGGTTCATGAGGATGTCGTGCCCGTCCGCGTCCACGGCCAGGACGCCCATGTGCACCGTTTCCAGCACCGAATTGAGCAGTTCCTCCTGCCGCTTGCTCTCTTTGAGGGTGACCCGCAGCTGGGCATCCTTCTCCTCAAGGTCCCGCTGTTGCCGAACCATGCTGAGCGTCAGCACGCTCACGGAAACGCCGATCCCCAGCATCATCACCGGCAGCAGCAGGGAGCGCGCCAGGTCCTGTCCGGTGACGTTGCCGTGAAGGAACAACGGCACCCAGATGATGGAGAGGGGAGCGAGGAAGGAGACCAGCAGGGCGGCGCGGGGGTACAGCCCCGAAGCACACAGCCAGATGACGGGAAAAACCGCCAACAGGCTGATGCCGGTCAGGCCCTCCTGCCCGCCCTCCCTGCCGAGCGCGATCGAGACGAAGTCAAGGAGGGGAATCACAAGGAAGCTGGCGAACGGCAGCCGATGCCAGGGAATGAAGAAACACAGCGCCAGGATCAGGACCTGCGTGGCCAGGAACGCGATGAACAGGGGATTCCCCAATGTCCCCGGGAAGAACAACAGCATGAGGACGGCCGTGAGCGCCACCGTGATGGACAACGGCATCTGACTCAGGGTGACCCGTCCCCGGAGCGAATACTCGTGGAACGGCCGTCGGAAGAAGAGAATCCGGCCGGACTTGATGTCCCAGGCGACGTTGCCGCTCATGGCCGGGTGGTTGTTGAGGTGCGGTTTAATGGACGCATACCCCCACGATATCCGGCGGGCGCTATACTTCTGACGGTATCGAGCGGACTGAGGGGGCTGCGATGAGTGAATCACGTGTGGGTCTGGTAATCGAGGATGACCACGACATCCGTGAGCTGGTGCGCGTGGTGCTGGTCCAGGCCGGCTTCGACGTCCAAGTCGCGAGCAGCGGGGCGGCCGGCGTCGTTGCGGCCAAGGAACTCAACCCGGCAGTCATCACCCTGGACTTGGGCCTTCCGGACATCGACGGCTTTGAAGTGGCGCGCCAGATCAGGGAGTTCTCCGACGCATACATCGTGATGCTGACGGCGCGCGCCGAGGAACTGGATACCCTCATCGGACTGGAATCCGGCGCGGACGACTACCTGACGAAGCCCTTCCGTCCCCGGGAGCTGCGTGCGCGTGTCGCCGCCATGATGCGGCGTCCGCGTTCGACGTCGGACTCTTCCGCTGCCGGCAAGGCACCCGCCGTAGCCGCCGACACCGGCCGGACACTCACGCACAACGGGCTTGAGTTCAGCTACGAGGCGCGGACCGTGAGTGTCGACGGGCGCGAACTGCACCTGACGCGCACCGAATTTGATCTGCTGCACGCACTCCTGGAAGCAGGGCGGATGGTGCGGACCAAATCCGAACTGGTGAGGCGGCTGCG
This sequence comes from Arthrobacter sp. PvP103, assembly GCF_017833075.1. Lineage (NCBI taxonomy): Bacteria > Bacillati > Actinomycetota > Actinomycetes > Micrococcales > Micrococcaceae > Arthrobacter > Arthrobacter sp. PvP103. Next base: position 3,338,507 of record NZ_JAFIBQ010000001.1, read on the forward strand.
GGACGAACCGTACGACGTCGGGGGTTACATCTCAGAAGCGGACGAACGGTCCGTCGAGGTCCATATGGGAAACCTCCGCAAGAAGCTGGGCGACAGCCCGCAGAACCCGCGCTGGCTGCAGACCGTCCGCGGAGTGGGCTACCGGTTGGCCCCTGCCGAGCGCTGATCCGCGGCTGCGGGCCGGCTTCGGCCTCAGGGCCGGGCCTGCGTCGGCACGGTGAGGATCTCTGCTCCGTCGTCGGTGATTGCGATCGTGTGCTCGCTGTGTGCTGTCCGGCAGCCTGTGGCACTTCGGAGCGTCCACCCGTCGGCGTCAGTGATGAGCCTGGCGGTGTCGGCCATGACCCATGGCTCGAGCGCTAGCAGCAGCCCTGGGCGCAGTTTGTACCCGCGGCCGGGCTGTCCGGTGTTCGCAATGTGCGGGTCCTGATGCATGGTTGATCCGATGCCATGACCTCCGAACTCGGTGTTGATCGGGTACCCCGCCTCGCTGAGGACCGATCCGATGGCATGGGAGATGTCGCCGATGCGAGCCCCGGGTCCGGCAGCTGCTATTCCTGCGCTGAGGGCGCGCTCGGTCGCGTCGATCATCGCGACGCTTTCCGGTGGCCTGGAATCGCCCACGATGAAGCTGATCGCAGAGTCTGCAGCGATTCCGTCTTTGGAGACGGCGAGGTCGAGTGTCAGCAGGTCCCCGTCGGCGAGCCTGTAGTCGTGGGGCAGTCCGTGGAGGACGGCGTCGTTGACGGCCGTGCAGATGTAGTGGCCGAACGGCCCTCGTCCGAAGGACGGCTCGTAGTCGATGTAACAGGACAGTGCTCCGGCCTCAACGATCATGGCCGCTGCCCATCGGTCGATGTCCAGCAGGTTTGTGCCGACGGTGCTCCGGCGCTTCAGTGTGTGCAAGATGTCAGCGACCAGCGCACCTGTCACTTTTGCGCGGGCCAGTTCGGTGCGGTTCAGGATCTCAATCATGCGGCGCCTTTCCTACGCAACCAATAACTATCCCGGCCATATTATCCCGGTATTAGAATTGGAGCCATGGTCAGGTTGCCGCTCACATCCGCTGAAGTCGAACGCGGACAGCGCCTCGGTGCGCTGTTGCGTCGCGCCAGGGGAGAACGCTCGATGCTCGAGACCGCGCTCGATGCGCGTGTCTCACCGGAAACCCTCCGGAAGATCGAATCTGGCCGGGTGGCCACCCCTGCCTTCTCCACCATCGCCGCGATCGCCGATGTCCTCGGGCTCTCCCTTGATACGGTCTGGGCCGAGATCAGCAGGGCCGAAGATGGTGTTGCTCCGGCCGGCTCCGGTCAGAAGGCGCGTGAACGGTTGGCCTCGTAGGGTTCAATCCCACAGTTGCGTTGGGAGCGGCCGGAATTAGGCCGCTGCCGCCGCCGAAAGGCCGGCGACGGTCTGATCCGTGCACGCATCCATACTTTCCAGGAGCGCCAGTTGAAGCCGGGGCGGTTGCTCCGCCACAGTTTCCGGGTGGGACTCCAAGTGCTTCAGGATGGTTTCGAGCTCATCCGCGAGCCTGCCCAGGTAGGCGGCACCCACCATCATGCTGGAAGTCTTTACGCTGAGGACGGCGTCCATGGCCGCGTCCAAGTCCATGGCTTCCACAGCATGTCGGAGCCGGTCCAGCCGCCGCGGCAATTGCTGGATATAGCTGTTGACGAAAACGGCGCAGTACTCGGCATCGGGCTCAAGCTCACAGCGGAGTGTTTCAAGCACGGAGGGGTCAACGTACAGCTGGCTAACGCCATCCTGTCCATCCATTGGACACCCCTTCCCTTGGCGCTGCACTTCCGGGATAAACGGGTGCGGCCACAACCTTGCCTCTTTTACAGTAGGGCTCCGGCGGGCGTGGAACGCGGTTTCCGAAAAAATTTGTGCCAATCTTGATGGGACTCCGCAAACTGCGTTTAGGATCGGGACAAGTGCCTGCCGGCACCGAAGTGACCCGTGGCCAGCGAGGCCACCAGCCGATTGCGGGGACCGCTGTGTTCAGGATCGTGAGAAACGTTGTTACTGGTCTGATCGTGGGGCTGGGTGTCACCCTGGCTGCCGTCCAGCCAGTCCAGGCAGCGCCCGCAACGGCAGCCCAGGTGTACCTCGACCCGACCACCGGACCGGAAGGTTCGGCCGTGACAGTCAGCGGAACAGGGTTCAAGGTTTCCACCACGGGAACCGTGATAATCGGGTCCTCCACCTTCTCTTTCAAGACTGCGGCGTCCGGTGCCTTCAGTACCTCGATCACCATTCCTGCGGCAGCCCCGGGACCGCTGACCATCACGGCCAAGACTTCCTCCATCAAGGCTTCATCCGTTTTCACGGTTACTTCTTCTGCTCCCGCCATCCCTCCCGTCAGCACGGCGGCGCTCCGCTTCGGGGTGGCGACGGCGGGCGGCCCCTTGGCCAGTGACGAATTGGATGAAGTCGCACGGCTTGCGGGGGAGAGCCCGTCGAGTGTGCTTTTCTACAAGGACTTCCTGCAGGCGCCGCCGATCGCCGAGATGAACGCCGTCCGGGCGCGCGGTGCAGTTCCGCTGGTGACCTGGGAGCCGTGGGCATGGGGTGGCGGGCTCACGCAGCCGGCCTATGCCCTGGACCGGATCGCGGCCGGCGACTTCGATGCCTACATTACGCAGTGGGGGCAGGCGCTGGCGTCGTGGGCCCAGCCCGTCCAGTTGAGGTTTGCGCATGAGATGAACGGCAACTGGTACCCGTGGGCCGAGGGCGTGAACGGCAACCAGTCCGGCGACTACGTGCAGGCCTGGCGGCATGTGCACGACGTCGTAGCAGCCACGGGTGCCAGCAACGTGTCCTGGGTGTGGAGCCCGAATGTTCCCTACTTTGGATCCACCGATCTCGCCGGGCTGTTCCCGGGCCCCGGCTACGTGGACAGTGTGGCCCTCGACGGATACAACTGGGGCACCTCGGCCTCGTGGAGCAGTTGGACGTCGCCGCAGGACCTCTTTGCGCCGGGTATAGCCCAGCTCCGGACACTCGCGCCCGGGCTCCCCATCCTGATCGCCGAAACTGCGTCCGCTGAGGCAGGCGGCTCCAAGGCACAGTGGAATACCGATCTGGTGAGCTACCTGGCAGCGCAGCCGGACGTCGTGGGCTTCGTCTGGTTCCACCTGCAGAAGGAAACGGACTGGCGAATCAACAGCAGTGAGGCGTCGGCTACGGCGTTCAGCGCTGCGCTGGCTGCCCGCCGGGCATCGTAGTCAGGCCCGTGTTCAGGCGAGGAATCGCTCCAGCTGTTCCTCCAAGGCGGAGACGTCCTTGAGTTCGCATTCCCAGACGGTGAGCACCTGCCATCCTGTCGCTTCCAGGAGGCGGCGCTGTTCGGCGTCGCGGTTCCTGGTCCGTGTCCGTTTTGTATCCCAGAACTCCGCGTTCGCTTTGGGAGCGTGCTGCCCCGCTTTGCAGTCATGGAAATGCCAAAAGCAGCCATTGACGAAGATGACCTTGTGCCGTCCTGCGAACACCAGATCCGGGTTGCCGGGGAGTTTGCCGCCGCGCGCGCTGCCGTGCAGGCGGTAGCGGTAGCCCTTTGAGTGCAACAGGCTCCGCACCAGCAGTTCCGGCTTGGTGTTCTTGCCCCGGATCCTGGACATGTTCCAGCTTCGCCGTTCGGGAGTCAGCTGGTCAGCCATGGTTTAAGTCTAGGCGGCCGTAAACCCGGCGGCGCCCCGCCGCCGGGCCTGGACGCATTCCCTAGATTTCGCGTTCCGGATGTTCGCCGAACTGGAAGTGCCGTCCGCTGACCGAAACCGGCTCAATCTCAACGTAAAAGTCCTTCAACGTGGGTACCCAGGGCTTGAGGCCGAGTGATTCCGCGGCCGCGATATCAGCGGACTGGTCGAGGACCCGCGCCGTGCCGCGAAGCACCACGGACCAAGCCTCGTCAGACATGATGCCGTCCGTCTCAAAGAGGACTTTGGCGTTGATGGTCAGCTCAGCAAGCTTGTTGCCCGGAGCTGTCCGGAGGTAGAGCTTCCGTGCGCTCACGGCGTAGTTGACCGGGAAGATATCCGGTTCGCCGGCCACGGTCACTACCAGCCGGCCGTGCTTGGTGCCCTCAATGAGCTTCCACGACTGGTCATCGTCAAGGTTGAGAATGGGGTTGCCGTCTGCGTGTGTGAACATCATGAGCATATTGTTCAGGCAGAGGCAGGCAATGGCCAGTGCCTTAAGGACGCATTCTCATTTCGGTGGTGCCGTGACGGGAACATTCAGCTGTCCACCCGAGCGGAGTCACCTGGACTTTCATGCGGCGCCGGCAGGCGGCGCAGTAGCGGGGCGGTTCCAGCGCGAGACGCTCGCCGCAACGGCCGTGAACGCCCGACGTCGGGGCGTCACTGCCGTCGTCGGGCTCCCCGCAGTGACCACAAAAGTCACCGGTGGTTGAGGTGGTCGGAACCCCGTTCATAGTGTCTTCTGGAGTTCTTTGATGGGCATGTTCAGTTCGACGAGGAGGCTGAGGTCTGCGGTGGCGGGGCGGCCAAGGGTGGTGAGGTAGTTGCCGACGATGACGGCGTTGATCCCGCCGAGGAGGCCTTCGCGGGTGCCGAGGTCCCCGAGGGTCAGTTCCCTTCCGCCGGCATAGCGCAGGACGGTGCGGGGCATGGCGAGGCGGAACGCGGCGATGGCGCGGAGGGCGTCTTTGCCGTCCATGATTCCTTGGTTTTCGAGCGGGGTCCCGGGCCGGGGGTTGAGGAAGTTCAGTGGGACTTCGTGGGGTTCGAGGGCTGCGAGCTGGGCGGCGAGTTCGGCGCGCTGTTCCAGGGTTTCGCCCATGCCGATGAGGGCGCCGCAGCAGAGTTCCATGCCAGCGGCTTTGACCATGTTGCAGGTCTCGAGGCGTTCTTCGTAGCTGTGGGTGGTGACGACTTCGGGGAAGTAGCTGCGGGCGGTTTCGAGGTTGTGGTTGTAGCGGTGCACGCCCCATTCGGCGAGCTGGTCCACCTGGCGCTGGGTGAGCATGCCCAGGGAGCAGGCGATGTTGATGTCCACGGCTTCGTTGATGCGGTCGATCGCGAACTTGATCTGGTTCATGAGCTTGATGTCGGGGCCGCGGACGGCGGCGACGATGCAGAACTCGGTGGCCCCGGTGGCGGCGGTTTCCTTCGCGGCCCTGACCAGTTCCGGGATGTCGAGCCAGACGCCTCTTACCGGGCTGTCAAAGAGGCCGGACTGGCTGCAGAAGTGGCAGTCCTCGGGGCAGCCGCCGGTCTTGATGGAGATGATGCCTTCCACTTCGACGTCCTCGCCGCAGTGCTTCAGGCGTACCTCGTGGGCCAGCTGCAGGGCGGCGGGAAGTGCTTCGTCCGGGAGGCGGAGGAATTCCTCGAGCTGCGCCTGCGTCAGGCCGACGCCGTTTTCGAGGACCTGTTGGCGGGCGGTTTCAAGGATTTCGGAGCTGGCCTCTTTTGATGTTTCACGGCTGGTTTCGTTGCTTGTTTGATCGCGTGTTTCGTCGCTTGTTCCGCCACCGGCGGGGACATTTGCCTGGATCGTCATTGATGGTCCTTTTCGCGGGATCGTCTGGTCTTTAACGACGCTAGTTTGGCTTTCGACTGGTGTTTTTGTGGGGAGTCAACAAACAGCGGGCGTGGTGCTTGGGACGCCAAATTGCCTTGTGACGGAGTCGGTGTGACTTTTCTGGTTGGCGTCCTGAGTGGTAGACCGGAGAAAGCACCTGTGGATAACTTTGAGCATCAAAGTGTGACCTCAGTTACCCTTTAACCACCGCCCGGAGTTGTTGCGGGCGGCCCGGACGTCTTGAAACTATCGGGGGAATAGCTGCCCATGACATCTCGTACTTCGCCTTTCGCACGGTTGCGCTATTCGGCCGCTGCTGTTGTCGCCGCCTCTGCTCTGATGCTCACCGCGTGCAATGGGGACGCCACTCCGCCGGGAAATGACAGCACTTCAGCGTCGGCGTCTGCATCAGAGTCGGCTACTGCCACGCCGAGTCCCACGCCGACCCCAAGCGCCGCGTACAAGCCGGCAGATGCGAAGGGCAAAGCGCAAAACGTTCCTGTCCCGGTGTTGCCTGAGGCCGCGAAAGCGGAGACGAAGGAGGGGCTCCTAGCCTTTTCGGGCCACTGGTTCGAACTGCTGAACTATGCCTACGAAACCGGGGATGTTTCTGGCGTGGAAATGTTGACGTCCCCAACATGTGAGCTTTGCTCGAATATCACCGGTTCACTTACAAAGAACTACGCAGGCGACAGGTGGCTCGCGGGTGGAAAGCTGATAACGCCATCGGTCACAACCACTTTTGAACCCGAGCCGGACGGTTCGTACCAAGTATTAGTCCAAGTTCAGCAGGCAGCTATTTCCTACTTCGCCCCGGGGGGTAGCGAATTCAGATCGCCCACGCCTCCCTCCGACACGGGGAATGTGTTGTTGGTGGAATTCAAGAACGGCGGTTGGTATCTCAACGGACTACATCCGATTCGATGAAGAGTCACATCCTTCGGAGAAGCCAGTCGGTATTAGTAGTTGCCATCCTCTGCGCCCTGGTTACGGGATCTTATGTCCCTGCGGCTGCGACCGAGGGTGATAGTGGAGTTGACTCGGGCTTCGGGAATCACGGCGTGGAAGTCGATGCGTGGACTGTGGATCCATCCACGGGAAAAGTTGGTCCTCGGGAGCCCGGTGCCCCCGATTCGGACCCCAATCAGTACAAATACGAACTCCAATGTCATCTGGGCGGTGCCGATTTCGATACGCCGTGTTTGGCGAGGCAGTTGGAGTGCAAGAACGGCCCCGATGGCAAAGACGGAATCCCGGTGGTGTGGCTGAAGGCGCCTAAGGGGATTTCGAACCCGGTGTGGACGTTCCACTCCGGACCGACGTGCCTGTTCGATCCAAAGCCGGAGGACCTGCTTCCCCGCATTGCGGCCATGATCCAGAGCGAGTTCCAGAAACTGCCCGTGGCTGCAGGGACCATTACAGCCCAGCCGAGTCCGCACACCCTCCGCGGAGCTGAAACTAACTTCTTCGCTGACTCGGCGGAACAGCAGTTCGACGTCACCATCCTGGCCCAGAAGGTCCACGTTGTAGCGACTCCGGTCCAATACACCTGGAACTACGGCGACGGAACAACGTTCGGACCACAGCCCTCGGCAGGCGGGCCGCTGCCGCAGGACCGGTGGGGTGAAAAGACCCGCACCAGCCATGTCTACACGCAGACCGGCGACTTCCAGGTGGTGCTCACCACCCACTTCCAAGGAACGTACTCCGTCAACAATGGACCGCCGTTGCCTATCCCGGGCCAAGGTCAGTTCAGTTCACCACCGCAGACCATCAGTGTCTGGCGCTCTATCACCCGCAACTACGCTGACGACTGCATCAAGAACCCGCAAGGCCAAGGCTGCCCGGGCGCGGCACCGCCAGCCCCGTAAGCCAACACCAGAGCCACACCCCACACCCCCAGCCCCGTCAGGACTGCAATTCCCGGTCGACCCGTTCCATCCGCGCCCGGACCAGTTGAAAGCGCGGATCGCCCGGTCCGATCAGGCTCGCCATCGCAGCGGCCGCTTCGACATCTGACGCACCCATGTCGCTCGCACACCACCGCATGATGAGTTGGGCGTCCCCGCTGGAGCGGACCGAGGCCCCCATGGCTTCATTGAGTTCGTCCCGCATCAGCTCCACGGATAAGTTCGCCGAACGGTTGAGCAGCTTCGCGGGATAAGCGGCCAGCGCGTCCGCCACCCGTCCGCCCCGCAGATGGTCGGCGACCACGGCCACGTCGGTGACCACCCGGACGGCCGACGAGAAACGGTAGGGGTTGGGTTCCACCACGTTGCCCAGGACACCGCGGATGCGATGCATCTCGGTCCTGATCGCCGTCGCGGCGCCGTCCTCGCCGTGCAGCCTGTACGCCAATTCATCGGCGCTCCATCCCTGGGTCCTGGATGCCAGCAGCGCCAGGATCTCTGCACGGCGCAGCGTCAGCGGAAGACGAGCACCGCCGTCGACCTCGGCGCTCGGTTTGTCACCCAATAACTTCAGCGTCAGCGTGGAACGAAGCGCATCGGTCCTTCGAGGCGCACCGGCAGACTTCAACAGCTCCTCCGCCAGCCGCACGCCGCAGCGCACCATGCGCAGGCTGTCCGGTGTTACCGATTCGAAGGGGCCGGAAACATCGAGCACCCCGACGACTTCTCCCGTGAACGGATCGCGGATGGGGGCCGCGGTGCAGGCCCAGTCGTGATGCGTGCGCACCAGGTGTTCGGCAGAGAACAGCTGAGCAGGTGCGCCGGTCACGAGGGCCTCGCTGATGGCGTTGGTCCCAACTCCGGATTCAGACCAGTCGGCGCCCTCCACAAACTCCAAGGAATCGGCCAGCCGCAGCGCTTGCCGGCTGCCCACCCGCCACAGCACTTCACCCTGTTGGTCAGTGACGATCAGCAGGTGGCGGCCAGCGGCGGACTCGTCGGCCAGCAACTGGGACAAGGCCGGGATCACTGTGGCCAGGCGGTGCCCGGCGCTGAGCGACCGCGCCTCGGACACTTCGTGCCGGTGGACCGGCCTGTGCTGATCAGGGTCGATGCCCAGCGCTAGCGACCGCTGCCAGGACCTTATGATGGCCGGTGAAATCGAGGGGTCGGGGCTGCCTGAAATCGTGGCTTCGTGGGCTTTGCGCAGCGTGCGCGCGTACTCCGCCGGTGCGGAAAATCTCAAGTCGCGAAGATGCGTGAAAGCACCGGTGCCGGTCCGCATCCGCCATCTCCCAACTCGTCATCGAATCGTTCCCGGGCCGCGCGCTGACGGCTTGTCGCCGGAAGCTTCTCCCCAGGAGGGCGCCGTGTCACTCGATTGTAACCCCCGGCGTCTTTTACTTGTGATGCGGGTCACGGACGGTCATCGCGAGGCGAACCGGGAGCGGCCCACCGTAGCAACGAGAAGAGGAATCATGCCTGAGACACCAAACGGCATCGTGGAGGCCTGGCTGGCGCAGTTCGAAGAGGCGCTGCGCAGCAAGGACACCAATGCCGCACTGCAGCTATTCGAAGACGAACCCTACTGGCGCGACTTCGTATCCTTCACCTGGAACCTCAAGACGCTCGAGGGCAAGGACGCCATCAAGCGCATGCTGGACGCGACGCTCAGCGATGTTCAACCCGACAACTGGACCCTCGCCGAGGATGCCACCGGCGACGCTGCGAACACCGAGGCCTGGGTGGACTTCGAAACCGCCCAAGCCCGAGGCTATGCCCACCTGCGCCTCCGCAACGGCAAATGCTGGACGCTGCTCACCACCATGAAGGAACTCAAGGGATTCGAAGAGAAAAAGGGCCCCAACCGGGAGAAGGGCGTAGCCCACGAGATTAGTAAGGGCCGCAAGTCGTGGCTGGAACTCAAGGAGGAACAGGAAGCCCGCCTGGGATACCAGGACCAGCCCTACACAGTGATTATCGGCGGCGGGCAGGGCGGAATCGGACTGGGTGCGCGGCTGCGGCGGCTCGGGGTCCCCACGATCATCATCGAGAAGAACGAGAAGCCCGGTGACTCGTGGCGGAACCGCTACAAGTCACTCCACCTTCACGATCCCGTCTGGTACGACCACCTGCCATACATGAAGTTCCCCGACGACTGGCCCGTCTTCGCCGCCAAGGACAAGATCGGTGACTGGCTGGAACACTACACGCGGATTATGGAGCTCAATTACTGGTCCAAGACAGAGTGCACCAACGCCCGCTTCGATGAAGCGTCCCAGGAGTGGATCGTGCAGGTAATGCGCGACGGCGAACCTGTCACCTTGCGGCCCAAGCAGCTCGTTTTCGCACTGGGCGTCTCAGGCTACCCAAGCGTTCCAGCGTTCGACGGCGCCGAGTCCTTTTTGGGGGAGCAGTACCACTCGTCCAAGCACCCGGGCGGCGGTGACTGGACAGGTAAGAAGGCTGTGGTGATCGGGTCCAACAACTCGGCCCACGATATCTGCGCCGATCTTTGGGAACACGGAGCGGAAGTCACCATGGTCCAGCGGTCTTCCACGCACATAGCCCGGAGCGAGTCGCTCATGGACCTGGCGCTCGGGGATCTCTACTCCGAGAAGGCCCTGGCCAACGGTGTCACCACCGAGAAGGCCGACCTCTTGTTCGCCTCCCTGCCGTACCGGATCCTGCCGGAGGCTCAAATCCCCGTCTACGAAGAAATGGCCAGGCGCGATGCCGGGTTCTACTCCCAGCTTGAGGCCGCAGGATTTGAACTGGACTTCGGGGTGGACGGTTCAGGCCTGTTCCTCAAGTACCTGAGGCGCGGTTCCGGCTACTACATCGACGTCGGTGCCTCCCAGCTGATCATTGACGGACGGGTCAAGCTCGCCAACGGCCAGGTCGCAAAGATCACCGGCAACGCGGTGGTCATGGACAGCGGAGCCGAGCTGGAGGCCGATGTCATCATCTATGCCACCGGCTACGGGTCCATGAACGGCTGGCTGGCCGACCTGGTCTCGCCTGAGGTGGCGGACGCCGTCGGCAAATGCTGGGGCTTCGGCTCGGACACGCCCAAGGATCCGGGACCGTGGGAGGGGGAGCTGCGGAACATGTGGAAGCCCACGAACGTGGAGAACCTCTGGATTCACGGCGGCAACCTGCACCAGAGCCGTCACTACTCCAACTACCTTGCCCTGCAGCTCAAGGCCCGCATGGAGGGACTGCCCACGCCGGTCTACGAGCTCCAGCCCACCCACCACAAGCGCTGACCAGGATGGCCGTGACAATCACACTCCCGCGCACCACACTGGGGTGACGGCCACCTGCTGTGACACTCCAACGACATGCCGTGGATGCGCCCGACCGGGTGCATCCACGGCCCGTAAGCGAAGGAAAAAAACCATGAAAGCAGCACGATTCCACGCCCGCGAGGATCTTCGGATCGAAGACATTCCGGAGCCGGAGCTGCGCCCGGGTGCCGTGAAGATTGCAATCGCCTGGTGCGGGATCTGCGGCACGGACCTCCACGAATTCCTGGAAGGGCCCATCTTTACCCCGCCGCCCGGACAGCCCCACACGCTGTCACATGAGGAGGCCCCGGTCACCCTGGGACACGAGTTCTCTGGCACTGTTGAGGAAGTGGGCGAGGGCGTTACCGGGCTCTCCGTCGGCGACAGCGTGGTGGTAGAGCCCTACTTTGTCTGTGACGAATGCGGTCCGTGCCAGGCCGGCAACTACAACCTGTGCACCAAGCTGGGTTTCGTCGGGCTGGCCGGCGGCGGAGGAGGGCTCAGCGAAAAGATCGTGGTCGACTCACGCTGGGTCCATCCCGTTGGTGACATTCCACTCGACGAAGCCGCGCTCATCGAACCGCTCGCTGTGGCCTATCACGCCGTCGGCCGGAGCGACGTGAAAGCCGGGGACGTCGCCGTCGTCGGCGGTGCGGGTCCCATAGGACTGCTCACGGCCGCAGTCCTGAAAGGGCTGGGCGTCACCACCGTGGTGACTGAACTGTCCGCCGCGCGCAAGGAGAAAGCCACGTCTTCCGGCGTCGCGGACCATGTCCTCGACCCCAGCGCAGTCGACGTCAAGGCGCGGGTGCTGGAACTGACCGGGGGAGCAGGTGCGGACGCCGCGTTCGAATGTGCCGGAGTGAACGCCGTCCTGGACACGATGCTCGACGTCGTCAAGCCCGCCGGAGTAGTGGTCAACGTGTCCATCTGGGGACGCCCGGCCACCGTGGACATGCAGAAGATCGTCCTCAAGGAAATCGACCTTCGCGGAACGATCGCCTACCGCAGGGACCACGCGGCCGCCATCAAGCTTGTCCAGGAAGGCAAAGTGGACCTCAAACCATTCATCACGGGACGGATCGCCCTGGATGACCTTGTGGACAAGGGATTCGACACCCTGATCCACCACAACGACACGGCGGTGAAGATCATCGTGCATCCGTAGTGATCCGGGTCTCAACCGGAATAGTTGCATGCGCCTCGCAGTTGGCACCAGTGGACCCCATCCGCTGTGAAAGGAATCGCGCATGCTGTTTTCCCCGTTGACCCTCGGTGAGCTTGAACTGCCCAACCGCCTGATCATGGCCCCGCTGACCCGTCTGCGCTCAGGCGAGGCGGGGGTACCTGCGCCTGTCGTTGTGGAGCACTACCGCCAGCGCGCGTCGCTTGGCTTGATCGTCAGCGAGGGCACATACCCCAGCCCTGCCGGACGCTCGTACCCCGGGCAGCCCGGCATTGTCACCCCGGAACAGGTTGCCGGCTGGAAGAAGGTGACGGACGCCGTTCATGCCGAAGGGGGCCGGATCTTTGCCCAGATCATGCACGGCGGCCGGGTTTCGCACGAGGACATTAACGGCGGCCGCCCGGTGGTCGCGCCCAGCGCCATCGCCGTGGAGGCCGAGACCCGCACCTACAAGGGCAAGCAGGCGCACCCCGTCCCGCATGCCCTGACCACCGACGAACTGCCCGGCGTCCGCCAGGAAATTGTCCAGGGATCGCTGAACGCGATCGAGGCAGGGTTCGACGGCGTGGAGCTGCACTCCGCCAACGGGTACCTGCTGCACGAATTCCTCGCGCCGTCGTCGAACCAGCGCGAGGACATGTACGGCGGCTCACCGGAGAACCGGGCGCGCTTCGTCATCGAGGTTGTGAAGGCTGTGGTTGAGGCCGTCGGCGCGGACCGCGTGGGCATCCGGATCTCACCCGCACACAACGTCCAGGGCGCTCTCGAAACGGACGCCGCAGATGTCCGCGAAACTTATGGCCTGCTCGTGGATGCGATCGCGCCGCTGAACCTGGCCTATTTGAGCATCCTGCACAATGAACCCACCAGCGAGCTGGTCCAGGAGCTGCGTGCGCGTTTCAACGGCACCTTCCTCGTCAACACCGGGTTTGGCGTCATCACCACCCGTGAGGAAGCCATCTCGCTGGTGGCCGACGGCCACGCAGACGCCGTTGTGGTGGGCCGTCCGGCCATCGCCAACCCGGACCTCGTCCGTCGCTGGCGCGAAGACCTGCCGGTCAACGAACCGAACCAGGCAACGTTCTATGCCGACGGCGCAGAGGGCTACACGGACTACCCGTTCTACGAGGAGTCGCAGAACTAGCACTTCCACTTCTGTATTTGGAGCCCCTCGAGCTCCGCAGGCAGGCGGGCGCAACTCGATTGCGCCCGCCTGTTGTGCGTTTAACCGGCAGTGCTCCGGGCTCCGGTCCGTGGCGGCCAAACCACGATTGTGACCGGGCAAATCCGCCGCTGGCTGCCAACCCTATAGGATCTGATCATGCAGCGTCCGTCCCAGATCAACAGTCCCGGCAGCCGCAGGGGCAAGCCTGTGAGCCGCCAGGTGCTGGCCGACCACGTCTATGAGGAACTGCTGGAATCGCTGATGGATGGCCGGCTCGAACCGGGTGCCACCGTCAGCATCGACGGCACGGCCCGGGACCTGGACGTTTCTCCCACACCGGTCCGCGAAGCTCTTGCCCGGCTGGAACACACGGGCATGGTCCGCCGGGTGGCGCTCAAGGGTTACCGGGTGGCGCCGGTGTTCACCCGCGAAGACTTCGCCGAACTCATGGAAGCCCGCCTCGCCATAGAGCCGGTGAATGCCCGACTTGCCTGCGGCCGGCTTACTCCGGAGCGCCTCGCCCAGCTGGAAGAGGCGGTGACCGACTTGAAGACCGCGCCGCGGGGACCCTCATTCGCAGAATACCGCGACTACCTTGAAGCCGACGAACGTTTCCACCGGCTCATCGCCGAGCAAACCGGAAACCAGTTCATGGTGGCAGCCTATGCCGCCCTGGGCGGCCAGGTTCAGCGCTTCCGGCTGTTCGGCGGCGTGGGCATCACGGATGCGGAGAACGCCATCGCGGAACACGAGGCCGTCCTGGATGCGATGGCCTCGGGCGACCCTGAAACCGCTGCCGCGGCCATGGCCGAGCACGTCAGGAGAGTCCGCGGCCGCGCCATCGCCGACGCACCGGAAAGCTAAGCCCGCCCCACCGAAGTGACTGGCAGTTAACGTCGTGACGGCGCCTTTTCACGACGTCTACCGCTAGCTAGTTGGGCTACCACCACCCCGAGTGTGATCTTGACAACTCTCCATGGATAGTAGATCCTATAGGAAACAGGATTCGCACAAAGGAGTGAACACCATGGCCTACACAGCCGAGAACTGGCCCATTACTGCGGCCCTGCTTCAGTTCCCGGGCACCGACGCCCAGGGAACCCACATCAACGACGCCGACGCCGCGGCTTGGGCCGAGGTCCTCACCGAGGTCAAGGAAGCCGGTTTCGCACATGCTGACCTCACGGACAGCTGGGTCCGCCCCGGCGACCTCAGCACAGAGCGCCTCGCCGAATTCAAACAGACTGCAGCCAACGTAGGCATCGGCATCCCTGTCATCTCCGCGATCCGCCGCAGCGTCATCGAAGAACGCAACTGGGAAGCCAACCTGGCCTACAGCCACCGCACCATCGACGCCGCCGCCGAACTGGGATGCGAAGTCGTCTCCTTCGGCCTCCACCAGGCCATCACGGCCGAACAGCAGAAACAGCTCTGGTTCTGGACGGTCGAAGGCTACAAAGACCCGTCGGGAGACAAAGAAGTCTGGGGCAACGCCGTCGCCCGTCTCCGCGAGCTCGGCCGGCACGCAGCCGAAGTCGGCGTCCTGCTCTCGCTCGAAATGTACGAGGACACCTACCTGGGCACCGCGGATTCCTCCGTGCAGCTCGTCCAGGACATCGGCCTCTCAAACGTTGGCCTCAACCCGGACCTCGGCAACCTGATCCGGCTGCACCGTCCCATCGAGGACTGGCGCGAGATGGTGGCCAAGACCCTGCCGTACTCCAACTACTGGCACATGAAGAACTACATCCGGGACGAGGACACGGCCCGCGACATGTATGTCACCATGCCGGCACCGATGGAAAGCGGCCTCATCAACTACCGCGAGGCCTTCAAGCTCGCACTGTCCGTAGGTTTTCAGGGCATTCTCTGCACCGAGCACTACGGCGGCGACGGCCTCAGCGTGACGGCCAGCAACCAGGACTACCTCCGCCGCCACGTCCTCCCCAAGACTGACGGCTACGCACTCGGGCAGAGCCAGGTGGCGCAGGGGAGGCAGCTGCCCGCCGCCTCGGAACTCAGCAGCGTCTGATCCACGGCGCTTGGTGCGGCCGGCATGCATTCGGGGGCGGCCGCACCATTTCAGACCCCGGCTTTACTTCTCCAACACGGATTCGATGAGGAAACCATGACCCAGATCTTCGACAACCCCGCTGATTTCGCGGATGAGGCACTGGACGGCTTTGTGGCAGCCAACCGCGGGTACGTCGCCCGGGTGGACGGCGGCGTGGTCCGCTCCACCGAGGTGCCCGCCGGCCAAGTGGCCCTGGTGGTGGGCGGCGGATCCGGCCACTACCCGGCCTTCGCAGGGCTCGTGGGACCGGGCCTCGCCACGGGCTCCGCCTGTGGCAACATGTTCGCTTCCCCGGCAGCCGGCCAGGTCTACCGGGTGGCCAAGGCCGCCAACGCGGGCGGCGGCGTGCTGCTGAGCTACGGCAACTACGCCGGCGACGTGCTCCACTTCGGCCAGGCCCAGCTGCGGCTTAACGCCGAGGGCATCGAAACCCGCACCGTCCTGGTCACGGACGACATCGCCAGCGCTCCGCTGGACCAGATCGAGAAGCGCCGCGGCATTGCCGGGGACCTGACGGTCTTCAAGATTGCCGGTGCCGCGGCGGAAGCAGGACTGGACCTCGACGCCGTCGAACGTTTGGCCATCCGGACCAACTACCGCACCCGTTCCCTGGGCGTGGCATTTGACGGCTGCACGCTGCCGGGAGCGGACGCGCCGCTGTTCCACGTGCCCGCCGGGCAGATGTCGCTGGGCCTCGGCATCCACGGCGAGCCGGGCATCTCCGAACACCCCATGCCCACCGCCTCCGAACTCGCCGAACTGCTGGTCTCCAGGCTCCTGGAGGACAAGCCCGACGACGCCGGGAACCGTGTGGTGGCCATCGTCAACGGCCTGGGCACGGTCAAGTACGACGAGCTGTTCCTGCTTTTCGGGAAGATCGAAAAGCTCCTCACCGCCGCCGGCCTGACGGTGGTGGAACCGGAATGCGGCGAGCTGGTCACCAGCCTGGACATGTCCGGGCTCTCCCTGACGCTGCTGTGGCTGGACGACGAACTGGAGCAGTTCTGGGCAGCTCCGGCCGATACCCCCGCCTTCCGCAAGGGCAACCTGGCTCCGCGGGCCCGACGTGAGCTGGCCGGACCGGAAGACGCCGTGGCCGGTGAAGCGGAGAACACGACGGCGGCAGCAGCTGAGTTGGGCCGGCTGGCCGCCGCCGTGCTCGCCCAGGTGCAGGGCGTCGTCGTCGAGCATGAAGAGGAACTGGGGAACCTGGACGCCATCGCGGGCGACGGCGACCACGGTATCGGCATGCGCCGTGGCGTGGACGCAGCAGCAGCAGCGGCAGCAGAGGAAACCTCGGCATCCGGGGCGTCAGCGGAACGTGTCCTCACGGCCGCGGGCGAAGCATGGAGCGAACGTGCAGGCGGAACCTCCGGGGCGCTGTGGGGATCCGCCGTGATCGCCGCCGGGCTGGCCCTCGGCAACAAGGACTCCTATGGCGGGGAGGACGCGGCGGCTGCCGTCACCGCCTTCGTGGACGCCATCACCGAACTTGGCAAGGCGGAACCGGGGGACAAGACGATGGTGGACGCGCTGCTGCCCTTCCGGGACACCTTCCTCACCGCGTTCGACGGCGGCACCCCGGTACGCGCGGCGCTCGCCTCAGCAGCGGCTGCTGCGCAGGAGGCCGCTGAGGCCACCGCGTCGCTCCGGCCTCTCAAGGGCAGGGCGCGGCCGCTCGCGGAAAAGAGCCTGGGCCATCCCGATCCCGGCGCGGTGTCCTTTGGACTGATCGCCGCCCGGATCTCGAACTATCTCGATTCTGAACTGACGGGTTCACCACTGACGGGTTCACCACTGACAGATTCACCACTTACGGATTCACCGCTGGCCGCCTCCGCGGCCGGAAATGGAGCACAATCATGAGCGCAGACCAGAGCACTGCAGGATGGCGCATTGTCATCGGCAACGATGAAGCGGGCGTCGAATACAAGGAAGCGCTGAAGGCGCTGCTCGAAGCGGACAGCCGCGTCGCGTCCGTGGTGGATGTGGGAGTCGGCGCCAACGACTCGACCGCATACCCGCACGTCGCCGTTGACGCCGCCCGCAAAGTGGCCGAAGGCGAGGCAGACCGCGCCCTGCTGATCTGCGGCACCGGGCTGGGCGTGGCCATCGCGGCCAACAAGGTCCCCGGGATCCGCGCCGTCACCGCCCACGACGGCTACTCCGTGGAACGCTCGGTCCTGAGCAACAACGCCCAGGTCCTCACCATGGGCCAGCGCGTGATCGGCCTGGAACTGGCCAAGAAACTGGTGGGCGAATGGCTCGACTACCGTTTCGACGAGACCTCATCCTCCGCCGCCAAGGTGGACGCTATCTGCTCCTACGAGCCCGACTACACGAAGGCAGTCTGATCATGACCGAAACAGCAAGCACCCCCACCACCGCAGCCGCCGGCACGGCCAACAGCGCCCGGAAGATCGCCGTCGTCGGCTCCGGCTACATGGGCGGCGGGATCGCCCAGGTCCTGGCGCTCGGCGGTGCCCGCGTGGCACTGGCGGATGTGTCCGCCGAAGTGGCGCAGAGCAACTACGACCGCCTCCTCGCCGAATCGGACCAGTTTGTGGCCGACGGACTGTTCCCGGCCGGTTCCACAGAGATCCTGAAGCAGAACCTCTGGGCAGCCAGGGACATCGAGGAGGCCGTGGCTGACGCGGACTTCATCGAGGAGGCCGTCCCCGAAATCATCGCGATCAAGCACCAGACGCTGGCCCGCATCAGCGCAGCGGCCAGGCCGGACGCCATCATCGGTTCCAACACCTCCACCATCTCCATCGCCGATCTGTCCGAACCGGTTACCAACCCGGAACGGTTCCTCGGCGTGCACTTCTCGAACCCGTCACCGTTCATCCCCGGCGTGGAGATCATCCCTCACGCCGGCACCTCCGCAACCACGGTGGGCGCAGTCCGCGACCTGGTGCACGCTGCCGGCAAGCAGACCGCCGTCGTCAAGGACGTCACCGGCTTTGTACTCAACCGCCTGCAGTACGCGCTCTTCCATGAAGCAGCGCAGCTGGTGGAGCAGGGCATCGCGACTGCGGACGACGTGGACACGCTGGTCCGCACCACCTTTGGCTTCCGGCTGCCGTTCTTCGGCCCGTTTGCCATTGCGGACATGGCCGGGCTGGACGTCTACAACTTCTGCTACAAGTCGCTCCAGACCGACTTCCCGGAGCGGTTCGCCACCCCCAAGATCCTCACGGACCTGGTGGAGGCCGGGAAGCTGGGCACCAAGACCGGCGCCGGCTTCCTCAACGTTCCGGCGGAACGCACCCCCGAGCTGATCGCCTACCGCAACAAGGCCTACGTGGCCATGCAGCAGCTTCTCGAAGACCTCGGCCCCGCCCCGATCCACTAGGCCGTTCCAGAAGCCGAGCAACAAGAACGAGCCCTGTCGCCGGCACCATCGCCGGGCAGGAGCTTTCCATCCGCCCTTCAGCCAGGAGCAAGCATGAGCATTTTCCCCGCAGAACGCACAGCAATCGTCACCGGAGCCGTCTCCGAGCGCGGCATCGGCCGGGCCACCGTCAACTACCTCGCCGCGCAGGGCTGGAACATCGGCATCATCGACCTGGACGACGCCCTGTGCAAGGCCGCAGCGAAGGAACTGGCCGCCCAGTATGGTGTCCGGGCCTTCGGGGTTGGAGCCAACGTTGCCGATGAAACTTCCGTCCGCAATGCAATCGACGAGATCGAAGCAGAGCTGCCGCAGATCGTGGCCCTAGCCAACGTGGCCGGCGTCAGTTCACCGGTGCCGTACCTGGAGCTGGACGCTGCCGAGTGGGACCGCGTGCTGAACATCAACCTCAACGGCGTCCATTACGCCACCCGCCGC
The DNA here is from genome assembly GCF_017833075.1 of Arthrobacter sp. PvP103. Classification (NCBI taxonomy): domain Bacteria; kingdom Bacillati; phylum Actinomycetota; class Actinomycetes; order Micrococcales; family Micrococcaceae; genus Arthrobacter; species Arthrobacter sp. PvP103. The sequence goes on from NZ_JAFIBQ010000001.1 coordinate 3,357,523, forward strand.
GTGGCCGAATCCATGGTCAAGAACCGGATCGGGCGCATCGTCAACATCTCCTCCGTTTCCGCACAGCGGGGCGGCGGCACGTTCTCCAAAACGCCGTACTCGGTGGCAAAGGCCGGCGTGATCGGGCTGACCCGCTCCACCGCCCGCGAACTGGGGGAGTACGACATCACCGTCAACGCCATCTCCCCGGGCCCCATCGACACCGACATCATGGGCGGCACGCTCAGCCAGGAACGCAAGGACGAACTCACCAAGGACCTTGTGGTCAACCGGGTCGGATCGACACGCGACATCGCAGCAGCCATCGCCTTCCTCATCAGCGAGGACGCCGGATACATCTCCGGCCAGACGCTGAATGTGGATGGCGGACTTTACATGCACTAGGGAAGGCCACCCATGGCACAGCACAAACCGGCGACGGGGCTTAGGTCCTGGAGCCGCGGACGACAGATCTACCTAGCAGTGGGCATCCTGGCCTGCATCGCCGGGATCATGATCATCGCCTTCTCCCGCTAGGACCCGAAGTACCAAGCTTCGTTCGCAACTGATTTACTCAAAGAGGAGTTTTGATGTCCTTAACAGCAACTTCAACCAAGGAGCTCCTGGATTCGCCGGTCCTTAAGTCCGCGATTTCCAAGGCCTCGTTCCGGCTGATGCCGATGCTGGTCATCCTGTATGTGGTGGCTTTCCTGGACCGCACCAACGTTGGCTTCGCTGAAGCAGCGCTCGGAGTGGACCGCGGAGTCACCGCCGGGGCCTACGCCCTGGGCGCCGGCATCTTCTTCATCGGCTACGCACTGTTCGAAATCCCCAGCAACCTGCTCCTGACCAAGTTCGGCGCCAAGGTGTGGCTGGCCCGCATCGCCATCACCTGGGGCATCGTCTCCGCGTGCTTCGCCTTCGTCCAGGGCGAGACCTCGTTCATCATCCTGCGCTTCCTGCTGGGTGTCACCGAGGCCGGCCTGTTCCCGGGCGTCATCATGTTCCTCGCCGCGTGGTTCCCCAACAAGGTCCGCGTCAAGATGTTCGCCATCTTCTACCTCGCCCAGCCGTTCTCCCAGATGATGGGCGCACCGCTGTCCGGCTGGCTGATCAACATCGGCGACCAGGTTCCCGGCGTGGCCGGCTGGCAGGTCATGTTCTTCGTCGAAGGCATGCTCGCAGTCCTGGCCGGCGTTGCCGCGTACTTCTTCCTGATCAACAGCCCGCAGGACGCTAAGTTCCTGAACCCCGGCGAAAAGAAGGCGCTGCTGGACGTCATGGCGCTGGAGGACACCGTCAAGGAAGAAACCGGCCCCCGTGGTGTGCTCGCCGCCATGAAGAACCGCAAGGTCTGGTACTTCACGGTCATCTACTTCTGTCTCCAGGTGGCGGTATACGGCGTGACGTTCTACCTGCCGCAGCAGGTTGCGCAGCTGACCGGCCAGAAAGTCGGCTTCGCCGTGGGCCTGCTGGCGGCCATCCCGTGGTTCTTCGGCATCTTCGCCTGCTACTTCATCGGCAAGGCAGCCAACACCATCGTCCGCCGCCGGGTGTGGGGCACGGGGCTGTTCATCTCCACCGGGCTTTGCATCTTCGGCTCGGCGTGGGCCGGCGCCAACCATATCCCGGCATTGGGCATCATCTTCATCACCCTGGCGGTGTGCAGCTTCCTGTCGATCGGGCCCATCGCGTGGTCCTACCCGACGGCGTTCCTCACCGGAACGGCCGCCGCGGCGGGCATTGGCCTGATCAACTCGCTGGGCAACCTGGGCGGCTTCGTGGCCCCGATCCTGCGCACCACGGTCAACCAGGTCACGGCGTCCGACACCGGAACCATGGGCGTCTACGCCCTCGGCGTCCTGCCTTTCCTGGCGGCCGCGATGATGTTCGCGACCAAGAGGTTCCAGAACAAGGCGGACGAACTTCTCGAGAAGTAAATCCGGATTCTGTCGCCAGCAGAAAATACACCAGCAAGAAAGCAACACAGATGCAGCACGCTTCAGCCAGCCACGCCACGGACACCGTCAATGACAGCGTTATTGACTGTGTCAGTGACTCCGTCATCTATGTCGGCGTCAGCACCAAGATGTACCTGGGGTACCGGGACACCCGGGACTGGCTGGAGCGCCTGCGGCACGAAGTGGACTCCCGTCCGGCCCTCGCGGCCGGGCGGGTTGTCCCGTTTGTGATCCCGTCCTTCCCGGTGCTGCCGGCGGCCGCCGCTCTTCTTACGGGTTCGCCAATGCTGCTCGGCGCGCAGAACTGCGGCTGGGCCGAGGGCCCGTGGACCGGCGAGGTGGCCCCGTCCATGCTCGCCGAGCTCGGTGTGCGTCTGGTGGAGATCGGCCACGCCGAACGCCGCGCGCACCTCGGCGAAACCGATTCCATGGTGGCGCTCAAGGTCCGGGCCGCGGACGACGCCGGGCTGACGCCCCTGCTGTGCGTCGGCGAGGCCTCCGTGGGGGACGCGTCCGACGCCGACGCCGCCATTGCTGCCCGGAACGCCGCAGCCTTTGTACAAGGGCAGATCGAGGCTGCCGTTGGGGGCGACTGGGAACTGGCCTCGCGCCTCATCATCGCTTACGAGCCTGTCTGGGCCATCGGCGCCGCCGAACCGGCGGATCCCGGTTATGTGTCCGACGTCGTCAATCACCTCCGCGGCCTGCTCGCCGGGCACGGGTTGCGGGAGCTTCCGGTCATCTACGGCGGCTCAGCCAAGCCGGGTCTGCTGCCCGAATTGGGCGGCGTTTCCGGTTTGTTCCTGGGCCGCTTCGCACACGACGCCGGGAACTTCGGCGCGGTTCTGGACGAGGCGTTGGCTGGGTGATGCACTGGCTGGGGGAGACACTGCTGATGGTCCCTACCCTGTCACTGACCGCTGGCAGAGCCCGATGAATCCGCCCAGCTGTTCGAGGCCTTCGGGATGTGCGGGCAGGTAGTTGGTCAGTTCCGGTGCCCGCACCACTACGGCGCGCCATTTGCCGCGGGACACCGCCACGTTGATCCGGTTCCGGGAGAGCAGGAATTCCATGCCCCGCGGAGCCTCGGCCACTGCCGAACAGGCCATGGATACAATCACCACAGCAGCCTCCTGGCCCTGGAACTTGTCCACGGTGCCCACGCGGACCGCCAGGTGGCCGGCGGCGTCGAGGGCGTCCCTGATCAGGTTCACCTGCGCGTTGTAGGCCGCAACCACCAGGATGTCCTCCGGCCCCAGCGGGCGGTCCCCGGTTTCATCGTGCCAGGTCAGGCCCAGGTGCCTGCCGACCTGGTGCACCACTTCAGCGGCTTCCTCCGGGGACGACGTGATGTTCCCGCTGTGCGCAACCAACACGGTTTCGATTCCGGCAGGGACGCCCGCCAGGAACCGCAGGTCGGCGGCGCCGGCGGATTGCAGCCTGCCCTCGTAGGAAAGCTCCGAAACGGCAGCGCACAGCGGCGACGCCATGCGCCACGTGTCCGCCAGGAAATAGCCGAGCTCCGGCGGAAGTGTGGCATGCCCCGCAGAGATCCAGCCCAGGGCGGACTCGTTGACCGGCTCCGGGTGGGTGCCCTGGCTGACCTGGGGAAGCTGCTGCGGATCGCCGAGCAACAGCAGCCGCGGGCTTGCCTGGGCGACAGCCAGTGTGTTGGCGAGGGAGAACTGCCCGGCCTCGTCGATCACCAGAAGATCCAGGGACCCGGCAGGAACGGTGGAGCCTGTCATGGTCCAGGCCGTGCCACCCACCAGGGCGCCGCCCGGAGAACTGAGCAGCCGGTCCACGTCGGCGGCAGCCCGGTGGTCCCACGGCAGGGAACCGTCGTGCTTGACGTCCTTGGCAACCCTCCGTGGGTCCACTCCCGCTTTTTCCACGGCGGTGCAGAGGAGGTTCTCCACCACCGCGTGCGACTGGGCGACGACGCCCACCTTCCAGCCCCGGGCCACGAGCCGCGCAATGACATGTGAACCGACGTGCGTCTTGCCGGTGCCTGGCGGTCCCTGGACCGCGAGGTACGAGTGGTCGAGGGCCGCGACGGCTGCCGTGATCGCGTCGATGAAGCGGTCCGCGCCGCCCGCAGGCTCGGGGAGGGGTCCGCTTGTCACCAGCCGCGGCGGAACCCGGCGCACCAGGTCCAATGCCGGGTGCTTCCGGAAGACAGGCTCTCCCGGAGGCTCCGCGGAAGCGTCGGGAAGGCCGGCGGCGACCTGGTCAGCCAGCAGGGCCAGCGCCTCCTCCAGGCTCTTGGTGGCAACAGGCTGGTCCTCGGTGAGCGCGATGGGCATGCTGTTATGCGGTTCGATCTTCCGGTGCAGCCGGTCCCGGATCACCACGGTATCCCTGCCGTCCTCGTGGCCGAGCTCCAGGACCTCGGTCCCGAACCACCCGTTACGGCCCGAGCCGTCGCTGCCGGTGCCCTCGAGCCCCGCGGGCAATGGACGGTCATACATCCGGAACCATTTGCTGCCTTCCCGGAGGTCCGAGCCGGCGCTGACTGTGCCGGTCAGCTGTACCCTGCGCTCGGGGAGCCTGGTGCCTACCTTGTGCCAGTCGTCGAGGATGCGGGCCTCCTCGACGAGGAAGACATTGCGGTCCTGCTGGTGGGTGTCAGGTCCGCTCTCGCAGCGGTCAAAGTGGGCCCACCAAAAGGCCTTGCGCTCACGGCGGTGGTAGCTGACGGCCGCCTCCACCATGGCGACCGCTTGAACGTCGGCCTCCGGGCTGCCGAACTCCTTACCGGAGGTGCGGAATTCCGCCGCCCGGTCCAGGAAAGCCCTGATGGCGAGTTCGGAACGCCGGAGCGCGGCGCCGTCGCTGGAATCAGGTGCCGCCCTGCCTAAATTTCCTCCAGGTCCCAAATTTCCGGCCGTCCCGCTTTCCGTTGTGCTGCCGCGTCCGCCCCCGCCGAAGGCGCCCGGCTGTGCTTCAGGCGCTGCGCCGATTCCGCGCTCGGCGGCCAACCGCAGCAGCCAGTCGCGGAGCTCCAGCGTGGAGAGACAGTCGTATTCGTTATAGTCCGAGATGCCGGCAAGGATGGCCGCTGCGTCATCGGCAAGACCGGCGTCACGCGCCTCGCAGTAATCTGCATACGCCACCACCGAGGCCCCCGCGTCCTTCACGTCACCGGAGCGGAGGTTGCTGCCCATGTAGAGCGGCTCGAGTTTCTTGATGCTGTACGAGTTCTCGGAGATCCGGATGCTGTTCCGCACGGTCTGGTACAGGTCCACGAGGAGCCCGTCCCGCAGCCACGTGTCCACGGTGTCCTCTCCCGCGACATGCATGACAGAGAGTTTGCGGAGGGCGGTCTTTTCGTAGGCGGCGTAGTGGTACACGTGCATGTCAGGGTACCGGCGCCGCCTGTTCTCCACGTAGTCCAGGAAATCGAGGAAGGCCTGCTTTTCAGCAGCGCGGTTGTGCGCCCAAAACGGTTTAAACACGGTCCGGCGGCCCGGTTCCGTGGGGGCTTCAATAACCCCGAACAAATACTCCAGGCCCCATATCCCGGTGGCGCTGTCCTGCCACAGCGGATCCCCTTCGAAGTCGAAGAAGATGTCTCCGGGGCTCGGCGGGGGCAGTTCTGCCAGGGTGTGTTCCGGGATGACCCGGTAGCTGATGCTGTGCTGTTCGCCGTCCTTGACGTAGCTGACGGACCCCTCTGCCGTCCCCGCGTTGCTCTGCATCCGGGCCTGGTCCTGCATCCGCAACAGGGAGGCGCTGGCGCCGGGCAACGTTGCGTCGGCCAACTGCTTGACGGTGAAAATCCCCTGCTCGTGTAGTTTTTTTCGCTGCGCCGAGTTCATCCGCGCCACCAGGAGGAGATCGTCCGTAGCTTTGACCTGTTCCTGGCAGTAGTCGCAGCGGCCGCAGGCAACAACACCGGGCGTGCCCCAGCCGACGGTGTCGGGCTGGTTCCGATGGCCGGCCGTGAGGGCCAGGAACCTGTCCCGCCGCTCGCGGAAGACGGGGAGGATGTCCGCCAGCTTGTGGCTGCTCCGGACATAGTCGAAGCCGCCGCCGGCCGTTTCTTCTGTGGCACCCAGGATCAGGGTGACGGCGGGGGCAGGTTCGATTCCGGCGTGAAGCAGCTGGTCTCCGTAAGCGGCAAGCTGGAGCAGCGCCGTCACTTTGGCATGGCGCGCCAGTTTGGTGTCGTACACGGCGTATCTGCCGTCGTCCTGTTTGACCAGGAAGTCGGAACGGCCGTGGAAGAGGCCGTCGAAGAAGGCGGCCTGGAAAACAACGTCCGCCCCGGCCCGCAGCGCGTCGATGGATTCGGCATGCTTGGCCTGCAGGGTGGCGCGGTCCATGGCGGTGGCTGCCGCGACGTCGTACACGCCGCGGCCGGTGACGGGATCCCACGGCCCGAATTCGTCAAGGAAATTGTCCAGGACTTTGTGCTCGTGAACGTCCCCGAGTTTCGCTGTGCGCGCCAGCATCTCGTCGGGCTCGAACTCGGCTTTGGGGGAGCGGCCCAGTTTTTCGTCCAGTTTGCGCAGCAACTGATACTCACACGTTGCAGCGATCACCAGATCGCTCGCGGAGTAGACGAGGTCCTGCGCCAGGTCCGGTACTTCCGGTTCAAGAAGAAACACTGCGCCTCATTGCCGTAGATGTTGGTGCCGGTTGTTGGTGACGATTGTTGTGTGTTGCCGCTGGCTTGCCGTTGATGTCCTATTGCCAAGCTATCAAAGCGCCCCGACAATTTGGCTTGGGCTGTGCCCGATCGGCTCGGCCGCTGCCGCCAGCCTCTGGCCCGGGCAGGCACGGTCGGCGTAAGGTCTGAGGAACATGACTGAACAGCAGCCTTTTGACGTCGTCCAACGGTTTCCGGATTTTGAAGTGCGCCGTTACCCTGCGCACGCTGTCGCCGAAGTGAAGGTGAAGGCGCCCTTTGACAGCGCCGGTAACGCCGCTTTTCGGCTTCTTTTCGGATACATCAGCGGCAACAACACCGCACGCGAGTCCGTGTCCATGACCGCCCCGGTCCTGCAAAGTCCTGCACCATCGCGGAAACTGGCAATGACGACGCCGGTGGTCCAGAGCGGTGCCCTCGGCGACAGTGAATTCGTTGTTGCGTTCGTTCTTCCCGCCAGCATCACAGCAGCAACAGCTCCCGTTCCGAATAATCCACAAGTGGAAATCCGGGCCGTGCCCGGCTCGGTGGCCGCCGTTCTGGGATTTTCCGGCAGGGGGACCGAAGCTGCGTTCGAGAAGCGGAACAGTGTCCTGCAGGAAGCCCTGGCTCAAGCCGGCCTCAAGCCAGTCGGAGCGCCGCGGTTCGCACGCTTCGACCCGCCGTTCAAACCCTGGTTCCTCAGGAAAAATGAAGTGGTCCAGGATATCGAGGAGTCGGCGGGACTTGCCGGCCACAGGGGAGGGCCGCATGAGCAATAAACCAGGTGACCACACCGCCACCGGGGCAGCCGCCTCAGCCGGTGCCACCTACGATGAGGCAGCCTTCGAAGCAGCTGTCCGGGCAGCGCAGCAGAGCCTCAGTGAAGGCGGCATCCCCATCGGGGCCGCCCTCGCGAGGGGGAACGAGCTGATCGCCAGCGGCCACAACGAGCGGGTACAGCATGGAGATCCCATCGCCCATGGCGAGATGGCCGCGCTCCGTGCTGCCGGGCGCCAGAAGAGTTACCGCGACACGACGCTGTACACCACCCTGGCGCCGTGCGCGATGTGCACCGGGACGATCATCCAGTTCAAGATTCCGCGGGTGGTGGTGGGGGAGGCCAGGACGTTCCCTGGCGAATTCGAGCTCCTGCGCTCGCGGGGTGTTGAAGTGCTGGTGTTGGACGACCAGCGCTGCGTGGACATGATGCTCACGTTCCAACGCGACTACCCGGAACTGTGGGCCGAGGACATCGCCGAGGACGCGCCCGCGGACGCTGCCCGCGTTCCGGGGAAATAGGGCGAGACGGAATTCCGGTAAGAGGCGGAGACATGGACCGAGACCGCATGGCCCTGATGGCAGTGAAATCGTTTCACACGCTGGCCTGGTTCCTGATCGAAGCCTGCATGGTCTACCTCTTGTACGCGGGAATCCGCGGGCGCACGGACAGGCGTGCCGGGGTGGCTGCGTCCGTTGTGGCCGGTGAGACGCTCATTTTTGCCGCCTACGGGTTCCACTGCCCGCTGACCGCCGTGGCCAGGAAGCTTGGCGACGAGACCGGCTCGGTGACGGATATCTACTTGCCCAAGTGGTTCGCGAGGAACCTCCCGGCCATTCACGTGCCGCTGATTCTCCTGGCGGTCGCGCTGCACCGGCGGAACTTCCTCGCCGCGAGGGCGCGGGGGCAGGCGGTTTTGCTGACCGGGCGGGCCGCCCGCTGATCGACACCTTCGCTGTCGAGGGACTGCAGCCACGGCAGCCCTCGTTTATAGGAAGGCCTCCCGGCCGGTGCCTTCACGCACCAGCAGTTTGCCGTTTTCGATGGACACCAGGAGGCTCTTGGGTTTGCCACTGAGTTTCACGCCCCCGGACAGGCCCCGGCTGGTGACGTCAACGCCGATGGTGGCCCCGCGCGCCGGTAGCTCGATCGCGACCTCCTCCGCTATGCCAAGCAGCGGATTGGTGGAGAGCTCGGTGTCGCGCCTCGCCTGTTTGCCGTTGACGAAAACCGTGACGTTGTCCTCCTTAAAGCCGCCCTGAAGGATGATGAGCAACTCCTGCATCGTGGACCGCCTCCGTAGATCGCCGGGCTCCCCCAACTGCCACTACATCACTTCTTTCCCCTTGTGGATAGCCCCAGTTTTGGCCGGTTCGGAGCAGGTCCGGGATGACGCTGCCGCACAGTGTCGGTTCCGGTAAGGCAAAATGTTCTGGGTGAACCACATCCCGCAGCGTCCTTCCCCGTCCCCCGCCAAGACTGCTGACTCCATGGCAGACCACATCGCGGCCCAGATCGCTGACGAACTCGGCGTCAAGGCGTGGCAGGTGAAAGCTGCGGTGGACCTCCTCGACGGCGGTTCGACCGTTCCGTTCATCGCCCGGTACCGCAAGGAAGCCACCGGGACCTTGGACGACACCCAGCTCCGCGAGCTCGAGGAGCGGCTCCGGTACCTCCGCGAACTGGAGGACCGCCGTCGGACGGTCCTTGAGGCGATAGCCGCGCAAGGCAAGCTGACACCGGAACTGCAGGCCGCCGTCGTCGGCGCCGATACCAAATCCCGCCTGGAAGACATTTACCTTCCCTTCAAAACCAAGCGCCGCACCAAAGCGCAGATCGCCCGTGAGGCGGGCCTCGAGCCGCTCGCCGACATACTGCTTAAGCGGCCGGAACTGGACCCTGAGCGCGAGGCCGCCAAGTACCTGAACGTTGAACATTCCATCGACGACGCCGCGGCAGCACTCGCCGGCGCCCGGTCCATACTGGTGGAGCGCGTGGCGCAGGACCCTGACCTGGCCGCGACTCTGCGCGAACGGCTCTGGACGCAGGGCCGCATGGTGTCCCGCGTGAAGAAGGGCCAGGAGGTCGAAGGACAGAAGTTCAAGGACTACTTCGAGTTTTCGCAGGTGCCGTCCGGGATGCCGTCGCACCGCGTCCTGGCGCTGCTCCGCGGGGAAAAAGACGGGGTGCTGGAGCTGGACCTCGCCGAGGCTGAACCGAACGACGACGACGCCCTGGCCGCCGCCCGCGGACGGTACGAATCCGCCGTGGCCAGGTTCCTCGGGGTTGCGGACCGCGGCCGGCCCGCCGATGAGTGGCTGCTGCAGACCGCGCAGGTGGCGTGGCGGTCGCGGGTGCTGGCCCGGCTGACCGCCGATCTGCGCGGGCGGATGTTCGCCGCAGCCGAGGACGAGGCGGTGCGGGTTTTCGCCGCCAACCTCCGCGACGTGCTGCTGGCGGCCCCCGCGGGCAACCGTGCCACCCTCGGACTCGACCCGGGCCTGCGCACCGGCGTGAAGGTGGCCGTGGTGGACGGGACGGGCAAGGTAGTTGCCACTGACACCGTGTACCCGCACGCCCCGGCGCGGAAGTGGGATGAGGCCATGGCAACGCTCGTGCGGCTGGCGCGGCAGCACGCCGTCGAACTGGTGGCGATCGGCAACGGGACGGCCTCACGCGAGACCGACAAGCTTGCCCTCGAGCTGATTAAGAAGCTGTCCGCGGAGTCGGCTCCGGCGCAGGCCGGCGCCGGAAACCGGGCGCCGGAAAAGCTCGTGGTATCCGAAGCCGGCGCCTCGGTGTATTCAGCGTCGGCGCTTGCCGCGGCCGAGCTACCCGGCATGGACGTCTCCCTGCGCGGCGCGGTGTCCATCGCCCGGCGCCTGCAGGATCCGCTCGCCGAGCTGGTTAAGATCGAGCCGAAGTCGATCGGCGTCGGACAGTACCAGCACGACGTCACGGCCGCGAAGCTGGACCGCAGCCTGGACGCCGTGGTGGAGGACTGCGTGAACGCCGTCGGCGTGGACGTGAACACGGCGTCGCCCGCCCTGCTGAGCCGGGTGGCCGGCGTCGGACCCCTGCTGAGCGAGAACATCGTGGCGTACCGGAACGAGCACGGACCATTCGCCAAGCGCAGCGAGCTGAAGAAAGTGCCCCGGCTGGGTGCCAAGGCGTTCGAACAGTGCGCGGGCTTCCTGCGGATCACCGGCGGAGCAGAGCCGCTGGACGCGTCCAGCGTGCACCCGGAGGCCTACCCGGTGGCGCGGAAGATCCTCGCCGCAGCAGGCGGAAAGTCAACTGCCGGGAAGGCAGGTCTGAGCGGTTCCGGTGCGGGCAGCCTCGCGTCGCTCAACCCGCAGGATTTCGTGGAGGGCGCCTTCGGACTTCCCACGGTGCAGGACATCATTTCCGAGCTGGAAAAGCCCGGCCGTGACCCGCGGCCGGCGTTTGCGGCCGCCAAGTTCTCGGAAGGGATCGAGAAGATCTCAGACCTCCGTCCCGGGATGATCCTGGAGGGAACCGTCACCAACGTGGCCGCATTCGGGGCGTTCGTGGATGTCGGGGTGCACCAGGACGGACTGGTGCACGTTTCCGCGCTGGCTAACCGCTTCGTCTCCGATCCGCGCGAAGTGGTGAAGTCCGGCCAGGTGGTGCGGGTGAAGGTTCTTGAGGCCGACCCGGAGCGGAAGCGAATTTCGCTGACGCTGAGGCTCGACGACGAACCGGCACCTGTCGGTGGCCGCACGGCTGCCGCCGGCGCCCGGCCCGCTGGTTCTGGCGCCCGGCCCGCTGCTTCCGGGCGGCAGGGGAGCGGCGCATCCCGGCAGGCACCCGCCGCACCCCGGCAGGGGAGTGAGGGCCGCCAGGCGGGGAGTGACGGAAACCAGCCGCGGAACGGCCGTTCCGAAGCCAAGCGGACGCCCCCGCCCAAGCCCGCACCGGTCAACACCGCCATGGCTGAGGCACTGCGGAAGGCCGGCCTGGGCAAGTAACCGCCAACCCGGCGCCGCTGCTAATCCGTCACACCGCGCCCGGCTGTGGTTACAGTGGTCCCCATGACTTTCACCCGGCCCGATCCGTTCACCACGCGCCCCACCCTCCGGGGAACCTTCGGAATGAGTGCCTCCACGCACTGGCTCGCCACCGCAACCGCCCAGTCCGTGCTGGAACGAGGCGGAAACGCGTTCGACGCCGCCACCGCCGGGGCGTTTGTCCTCCACGTGGTCGAGCCGCACCTGAACGGTCCGGGCGGGGACATGACCGGAGTGTTTGTCACGGCCGGGGAACCAGGCAAACCGGTGGTCCTGATGGGTCAGGGGCCGGCCCCCGCCGGAGCGACGCCCGGGCATTATCGCTCGGAAGGCCTGGAGCTGGTACCGGGTTCAGGAGCCCTGGCGGCGGCAGTGCCTGCCGCCGTCGACGCCTGGCTCCTCCTGCTGCGCGACCACGGAACGTGGGAGTTGCAGGCGGTGCTCGAGTATGCGGTCGGATATGCGCGCGATGGCCACCCGATGCTGGGAAGGGTCGGCGCAACCATCGCGTCAGTTTCGGAGCTGTTCACAGAGCACTGGCCCACTTCGGCCGAGCTGTGGATGCCCGGGGGCAGAATCCCCTCTGAGGGGGAACTGGTCCGGAATCCGGCGTACGCGCGCACCCTTGAACGGCTGGTGGAGGCGGGAGCCGCGGGGTCCACGCGGGAGGCGCGTATCGACGCTGCACGCCGGGAATGGCGCGGGGGCTTTGTAGCGGAGGCCATGGTGCAGTCCGTGCAGACGCCGCACCGCCATTCGTCCGGGACTGACCACCGCGGAGTGCTGGCAATGGATGACGTCGGGGGATTCGAAGCGGGCTACGAAGCCGCAGCCACTGTTGAGTTCAGGGGACACACCATCGCCAAGACGGGTCCGTGGGGCCAGGGTCCGGCGCTCCTGCAGACCCTTGCGATCCTTGACGGTTTCGCGGACGAGTACCTTGATCCGTCCACCGAACTGGGCGTGCACACCATCCTGGAAGCCCAGAAATTGGCGCTCGCCGACCGGGAGGCCTACTACGGCGACACTGACGTGCCGCTCGACCACCTGCTGTCCGCCGGCTACGCCGCCGAGCGACGGCAAATGATCATGGAGCGGGCATCGCATGAGTTCCGGCCGGGCCGGGTTCCGGGATACGAACCGTTTGTCCCGCCGTTGCGGACCGAGTACGTGCCGCCGGCGCGCGCGAACGACGACGGGCCGGCCCTTCGCGGGACTGCTGGCGCCGGCGTGGGTGAACCGACGGTACTGGCAACCGGCGAGACGCGCGGCGACACGTGCCACATCGACGTGGTGGACCGGTGGGGCAACATGATCTCGGCGACTCCTTCCGGCGGCTGGCTGCAGTCTTCCCCGGCGATCCCCGAGCTGGGTTTCTGCCTGGGAACCCGGCTGCAGATGACCTGGCTCGAACCTGGAACACCGTCCACGCTGACCCCCGGGAAGCGTCCCCGCACCACCCTGACGCCCACCCTTGTGCTGCGCAACGGCACGGCTGTAACAGCGCTGGGCTCGCCCGGCGGCGACCAGCAGGACCAGTGGCAGCTCCCGTACCTGCTGCGGACCATAGTGGGCGGCTACACTCCGCAACAGGCCATCGACGCCCCGACGTTCCATACGACGTCGATGCCGGGGTCGTTCTGGCCCCGCACCTGGGAGCCCGGCGGGGCAGTGGTGGAGGGCAGGCTGGGGGAGGACGTCATTGCAGGCCTGGAACGCCGCGGCCACCGGATAACGTGGGCCGGTGACTGGACGCTGGGACGGTTGTCCGCCGTCGTCCGTGATCCCCTGACGGGCGTCCTGCAGGCCGCGGCGAACCCGCGCGGCGCGCAGGGGTACGCGGCAGGGCGGTAGGGGCTTCCGCCCTAACGAATGACCGCTCGAGCCGCGATTTAGTCCTTCCTGACGATATCGACCGAGATCTCCACCGCCGGAACCGTTCCCCTGTTCTCGAGCCAGTGGGTCGTGTTCCGATCCTCGGGCCATCCGACTCCCGGCCCGTAGTCCGTGGCGACTCCGTTTCGATGGTCAGTGATCGTTCCCTGCAGGATGTAGACCGTGCCGGGCCGGCCTACGTGGTCGTGAACCGGGCCGAAGACGCCGCCGGGCTCGATGGTCACCATTCGAGTTCGAAGCTGGCGTCCTTCCATGCCCTCGATCTCGGAGGCAAGGTCAACCGTTGAAAGTAACTCCACCGTGACGCCTTTCGTCTCAGGTGACACCTGTTCGTTGCTCATGGTGCTCTCTTTTCTGTAAGTCTCTGTACGTCCGTGCTTTGTTGCTGGTGGTCCACGCCGGACCGTCATCGGCCGTACCGGCTTGCGCCGCCCCTCCAGCCCGTCCCCTTCGTCCTCACATTAGGAAATTAACAGGACTCCGGGCCGACGAACAGTCCCTCGCCCAAAAACCCAAGGGAAGTACTAGCGGGAGACATGTCCTAAGGACTTCGGGCCGGCATGGTGGAGCATCACTCGAGTCTGAAGTAGTTGTTTCGTTGCGGTTGTTGGTGTGGGTCGATGTGGGGTGGCGGGATGAACCAGGGGATCCCGGTTTTGACCTGGATGTGCCATTGCTCTTTGTGGATCAGGTGGTGGTGATGGGAGCAGAGCAGTGTGCCGTTCTCTGTGCTGGTGGTTCCGCCGTGTGACCAGTAGGTGATGTGGTGGGCTTCGCACCAGGGGGCGGGGATGGTGCAGCCCGGGAAGGCGCAGCCCTGGTCGCGGGCGGTGAGGGCTTTGCGGATGTGGGGCGGGAAGATCCTCGTGGTGCGGCCGATGTCCAGGATCCGGCCCTGGCTGCCGAGGAGGACGGGGATGATGTCCGCGTCGCAAGCGATCTTCCGGACCGTGGCGGCCGTGACGGGCCCGGTGAACGTGAAAGACCCGGTGCCCGGGGTGACTGGGGTGCCGGGGATGCCTCCGGTGCCGGTTGGCCTGTCGCTGTTCTGGTCGAGGCGGTTCAAGCGGTCCAGGAGGTCGCGGTAGTCGATGGTGACCATGACCTGGGGACGCAGGCCGCCCGCGGCGGGGAGGTTTCCGGTGGCGAGGGCGGTTTTGGCGGCGCTGACGAGGCCGTCCAGGAGTTGCTGGGGCCGGGTCCGCCGGTCCAGGCCGCCCTCGCCACCATGGGTTCCGTCGTTGCCTTCAGCCGCTTCTGGTTGGGTGCGGGGGTTGGTGGCGGTGTTCATGACGGTCAGGAGGGGTTCGTACTGGTCCGGGGTGGCGAAGAATTCCACGTGCTGTAGTCCGCGGCGGGGTTTCCGGATGAACACGCCCTGCCGGTGGCGGAGTTCCTCCTCGGAGGGTTCGCTGCCGTCCTGGTCGATCGCCTCTGTCCACTGCCGGGCGATGCGGGTCACGAAATCGGTGTCGTGCTCTGCCGCGGTGCGGGTCAGGGCGTGTTCCATCCGGGCCGTGGTGTCTTCGGTGGCGTGGTGCCGGACCCGGTCCAGGGCGAGGGTGATGATGGTCGCGGACCGGGAGCCCACGGACCCGGACGCGACGGCCGCGGCCAGGTCGGGCCGTTCCGGTTCTTGGGGGTGGCCGGTGATCCCGGCCCGGGGCAACACGGCTTCGGCGAGGGTGAGCCGGCGGCGGGCTTCGCCGGCACCGATCCGCAACCTCATACGGAGGAACTCGGTAGTGTTCCGGCACCCGTCATCGGCCGGATCCGGATCGTTCGTCTTCGGTGTTGCCGCAGGTATCCCTTCAGCCGCGTCACTTCCGGCGTCCGCGGGCTGGGCCTCCGTTCCGGCAGCCCAGCCGAGGGGTCCGTGGAGGTCCGTCTCGTTGCCCCACCCGGTGGTCCAGCCGACCGCCGCGCCACGGCCCGCACCAGCCCGTGCAGCAGCAGAAATAGCCTCCCGCCGGGACCGGTCCACAGCCCCGGCAGCAACCACCTGCAAATATTCAGCGGCGCGGGAGATGTCCTCGACCCGGGAAGCGAAGTCAGCAGCCTCCCGGAAGCGCATCCCCGCAGCGTCGGCAACCGCCGTCGAACTAATGGCCTCCAGCAGCTCAAGGCACCGGGCCAGACCACAGGAACCACCGCCGTCGAACGCTAACGGCTTCGGCTGCTGCCCGGAGGGAACACTTCGCAAACCGCGCACCGACGCGGGGAAAGCAGCAGAAGCGTCAGCGGCAGCGTCCATTTTGGCCCACCGCAACGCCCCTCGTGCTGCTGCAAGTTCCCCCATAACTTCCATGGCATAACTCTGCCAAAGACCTACGACAAAATAGCGGCTTCGCGAACGGACACTTGCGCCTCCTACCCAAGCACCCGCGGCCGGCCAAACTGGGTCCGGACGCCGGGGGAGAACAGCACGGACTCGGGCGGACCTGCCACATCGAGCCCGGCGGCGCTGATCAACCCGTCCTCTAGGACCGTCAGCTCAGCCCGGTACAGCGGCCAGGGCGAATGGGTGTTTGGGATGTACAGCGTGCGGTCGCGGAAGCGGGAGTGCAGGCCGAACCTGGCCGTGAGGTGGACGGACAACGGGTCCGCCGCGACGTCGTCGAGCGCCGGTACAACTGCGAAGTCGCTTCGGGCCCCGCGCCGGAAGCGCCGCACCGAGTAGCCTGTGGAGGGGCTGCCGGGGCGGGCCGGACGGAACCGGGCGTGCGACCACACATAGGGAATGCCGGCCGCGCGTGCGGCCAGGACCACGGCCAGCCGGTCCGCGTCCAGGCTGAGGAACACCACGCCCCGGGTGCCGTCAGGTTCCCGCGAATATAGCCGGACGTTGACCTCGTTGAAATCCCCGAAGAACGGCACTGCGGGGCCTCGTCCGATGCCCGCTTCCTGCATGCGGAAACCGATCAGTCCCACCCAAGCTGAGCCGTCGAAAACGTCCGGGACTACCCCGGACGGCATAAACGCTGCCGCCGCC
This sequence comes from Arthrobacter sp. PvP103, assembly GCF_017833075.1. NCBI lineage: Bacteria > Bacillati > Actinomycetota > Actinomycetes > Micrococcales > Micrococcaceae > Arthrobacter > Arthrobacter sp. PvP103. Next base: position 3,373,796 of record NZ_JAFIBQ010000001.1, read on the forward strand.
GCTTCGGGGATGCGCCAGTGCAGGAACACTGCATCGGTCCACCGCTGGTCCATGATCACCGGGGTGGGCAGCTCCGGCGGCTCCGGCCACGGGTCGTGCAATCCCGGGCCCTGCAGCTCCGGGGGAGCCACTAGTTGAGTGCCCGTGTTCCCTCGGGCAGCGCGCCCCCGGCCAGGAGCTCGGCGGTGGCGTCGGCAAAGGCCGTCAGGGCAACCCGCTGGGTCCAGGGGCCGTAGGAAATGCGTGCCACGCCCAGTTCCTGGAGCTTTGCCGGGGCAAGCGATCCCGGAACGTTGATGACGGACACCTTGTTCCGGCCGATGCCTTCAACGAGGGCGGCCACGGTGGGCTCGTCCAGTAAGCCGGGAACGAAAACGGTGGTTGCTCCCACGTCGAGGAACGCGCGGCCTCGTTCAATGGCGTCGGCCAGGACGTCAGCGGGGTCGCGGTCCTTGCCCTTGAGGAAAGCATCGGTGCGCGCGTTGAGGACGAAATCGATGCCTTCGGCCTGGCCCGCCTGAGCGGCGGCCGCCATCTGGGCAACGGCGTCGGCCAGCGGGCGCATCTGGTCTTCGATGTTGGCGCCGACGATTCCCACCCCGATCGCCTTCCGGATGGTCTCGCCCGGGCTGCCGTAGCCGGACTCGAGGTCCGCGCTGACCGGAAGGCTGGTGGACGCGGCAATGCGCCCCGCCGCTTCGATCATGAGGTCCGCCGGAATGTTTTCGCCGTCCTCATAACCCAGCGAGGCCGCAATGGAGTGGCTGGCCGTGGCCAGCGCGGCGGTGCCCGGGACGTCTGTGGCAACCTTGGCGGTGATGGCGTCCCAGACGTTGATGACCTGCAGGATTTCCGGCGCCTGGTGGAGGCGAAGAAGTTCAGAGGCTTTTGCTGCGGTGGTGTGAGTCATGCTGCGAGCCTAACCGAGGGCGCTGACAGCGGAGAAGGCTTTCAGCCCTCCGCTGATGAGCCCGACGCGCCGGCTGAGGCTGCCGCTCCGGCGGGCTGTTTCTGCCAGGGCCAGCGGCCGGTGATCTCGAGCTCCAGCGAGAAGCTGAGGAAGGTGCGGATGAGCACAATGATCGCCAGCACACCTACGCTCTCGAAGGTCGGCGTCACGGCGACCGTCCGGATGATGTCCGCCGCGACCAGGAGTTCAAGGCCCAGCAGGATGGAACGGCCCAGCAACTGCCGGTAGGAGCGGTACATGGAAAGGGGTTCGGATCCCGGCGGCAGGCGTTTCGGCTGGAATCCGCGGAGGGCCATGGGAATGGAGACGACGGCGCCGATCACCATGACGGCGACGCCGGCAAAGTCCATGAACCTGCCCACCGTCTCGATAATGTGCTGGAAATCCACTGTTCCCCCTAGAAGGCTTCGGACACGGAAAAGGGCAGCGCCATCACGGGTGCCGGACGCCTTCGCCGGCGAGGATCGAGCGGTACCCCTCGCGGAATGAGGGGTAGGCAAACTCGAATCCGGTGCCGCGGAGCAGGGCATTGCTGCACCGTTTGTTGGCACCGCGGGACGGTTCGCGGCCGCCACCGTCACCATCCGGAGCGTCCGACGACGGCCGAGGGAGTCCCAGCTCGTCGGCCAGGAAACGCTGGACCTCGCCGAGCTCCGCGGGATCGTTGTCCACGCCGAGGTACACGGGTCCGGGTTCGGCGGCCATGGTGCAGAGGTGCACGATCGCCGCCGCGGCGTCGTCCCGGTGGATGCGGTTGGTGTAGCGCGGTTCCGCCGGAGCCGCCGCAGTTCCTGATCGGACCTGATCGATCAGCCGGGTCCGCCCCGGCCCGTAAATGCCGCCCAAGCGAAGCACCACGGGGGTGATCCCGGTGCCGAGCAGGCGCCGGTGCAGCAGGTCCTCGGCCTCGCGGATGATGCGGCCGGAGAATCCGCCCGGCGCCGGCGCCGTGCTCTCATCCACCCAGCCGCCGTCCGCGTCGCCGTACACGGCAGTGGAGGAGACGAACAACACACGCCGGAGCGTCGAAGGCGCCGCGCCGCCGTCATGCCCGCGTCCGCGTTCCAGCGCATCCAGAACGTTAGACACTCCGTCCACATAGGCGGCCCGGTAAGCCTCTTCCGTGGGGGAGTCAGCCGCAACCGCGATGACGACGGCGGTGGTGTCCGCCGGGATCGGCGGCAGAGGCGGAACGGTCAAGTCAGCCGCGACACCTTCGATGGCGGCCGGAAGCTTGTCCGGCGACCGCCGCCAGCCCACCACGCGGTGGCCTGCGGCCGCGAAACGCAGCCCGGCCTCGGTACCCAGATCGCCGCAGCCGGCCATAAGAACAGTCATACGGCCAGTCTGCCAGAGCGGCGGCGAAGCCTTGGCTAGGCTCGGGATCTACGGCTAGGGCGCCGGAATCGGGAAGAACAGGCGCGGATCCTGCAGCAGGGCTGGGTAGTCGAACGAGGAGCGTTCCACGACGTCCGTCACCTGGAAGTTCCGGGCGAACCGGCCGTCCACGGTGATGGGACGCCCCTGGACCTTGCCGATCGCGAACGTGGCGCCGCCGTCGAACGGTACAGCGATGGCGGAATTGCCGGGGAGGGTCCGGAAGGCCTCTTCCTGCTGCTGGCGTTTCTTCGTGGGCTTCTTCACCAATTGCTTGGGCGGCCGCTTCTTGGGGTTTTTGGCCGGGCGGCGCGAGTCGGTCTCGGCGTAGACGAACTCGTACTCTTCGGACTGGGCGGCGGCCTTGGCGGCGCGGCCAACCTCCGGCAGGCTGATGGTGTCGAGCTTGTCCGGGGCAATGTCTCCCACCTGGGCACGCAGGATCCAGAGCCGGTCACCGGCCGGATCTTCCGGAAGGAACTCATGCCGGGGTTCGGGCCAGACATACTCCAGGTCCACCGGCGTTCCGGGGAACAGTTCGCTGTAGAAGCGCGGTTCCTTCTGCAGCAGCCGGGAGCGGTGGCTGAGGTGCAGGTCAGGCTCGCCAAGCCACGGCGGCATGGGGATTTTGGCCTTGTAAGCCGCGTGGTCCGCCTGCGGCGCGAATTCGGCGATCTTTGCCCGGGTGGTGTCCTCGCCGCCGCGGGCGATCCATTCATCAGCGATGGCCAGGCCGTACATGGTCAGTGCGGGGACGTAGCCCATCCACATGCGGATGGCCGGGTGCGACTGCCAGCCGTACTCCGGGATCACCAGCGCACGCAGTGTCTGCAGCGCTTCGACACGCTGCTTGCCGAGCCGGACGCGGTCAAGGACCGCGGCGCTCTGCTGGAAATCGGGGTAGGGAAGGAAAGTCTGCATCCTTCAAGTGTGGAGGTGCCGGGGTCCAAGACCAAATGGCGGCGGCCGCCACGCCCCGCTGAGGTGGCGGCGTTGCAGCGGCAAACGCTGGTAGGCTGTGAGCGGCCTGAGAGCAGCGCGGCGTAGTCTACTGGACCGTATGCTGAGACGGGGGCGACAACACGGTCACAATTTCACTAAGATGACCCCAATCAAATCCCGCCTCAGCCACCCTCCGGAAGACACGAAATGACACTTACCCAAGCAGTTCCGTTCACGCCGAAGTTCGGACAAATGCTGAGCCCGGAAGCCAAGGGCGTCCTGGTGCTTGATGAATTCACCATCGACCCGGAAGCTGCCCGCAAGGAGCAACATGGTTTCCGCGCCGCCCTCGGCTCTGTTGCACTGAAACTCCGGCGCATCGTTGCCCTCCGCCTGTTCATCGCGGTGGTGGCCATAGCCAACCTCCCCTTGTTCCTGCTGTCCACCGGATGGTGGATCTACGCCGTGTCCCTTGCCGTTGTGGTTGGGGTGCACGCAGCGGTTTCGTGGCTCAACGCGCACGAGCCGAAGGTGCGCCAGCGCCACTCGCTGGAGCTGCATCTGCACCGCGAACGCAGCGACAACTACCGCAAAGTGCGCGATGCCGTGAAGTTCGTGATCGATTCGCCGGCGCGCATGAACGAGCACCTTTACCTGGAGCTCCTGGCAGCCAAGCGGGTGGCCCTGCACCTGCACATCGGCACTGTGGCCCTTCTGGACACCAGCGACGACTCCGCCTGGAAGGTCCGGATCGTCCGGGAACTGCCGCAGGCGGCCTGAACTAACTCAGGAAACAACGACGCTAGGAAACAACGACGCCGGAGCTCCCCGCCAAGGGAAGCTCCGGCGTCGTTGTTTAACGCTCTCTGCCTAAACCTTAGGCAGGTAGCTGCAGAACCTGTCCTTCAAGCACCAGGTCGGGATCCACGATGGTGTCCGTGTTGGCATCGGCAAGGGTCTGCCAGCCGCCGGTGATGTCCAGCTTCTCGGCGATGGTGCTCAGGGTGTCGCCAGCCTCCACCGTGTAGGTTTCGCCGCTCAACGGAACCTGGGCGGCGTGCCGGGGTTCGGCCTGGGCGGGCACCACTGCAGCGGGAGCGGCCTGCACGGGAGCCTGCGCGGTCTGTACAGGTACCTCGGCGGGGGCCGGGGTGACCGGGACGCTCGGTGCGGGTGCTCCGCCGCCGCCGCTCAGGCCCAGTTTGGCTGCACAGGCGGGCCATGCGCCCCAGCCCTGGCTGGCCTGGACGTTCTCGGCGACGGCGATCTGCTGCTCGCGGGTGGCGCTTGCCGCCGATCCGGTGCCGCCGTAGGCCGCCCAGGTGCTGTCGGTGAACTGGAGTCCGCCGCTGAAGCCGTTGCCGGTGTTGGTGCTCCAGTTGCCGCCGCTCTCGCACTGGGCGAGGGCATCCCAGGTGCTGGTGCTCGTTGCGGTGGGCACAGCCGCGTTGGCGGCGGTGGCGGAGAGCGCGAGTCCTGCCGCGGAAACTGCGGCCAGCGTTACTCCGCGGCGCGCGGCGGTCCCCAGTTTGGATTTGCCCATGGGGGTGTTCATGCGAGTGGAAGTGTTCATGAAAGTGGATGCTCCTGAGGGCCACCTGCGCTCGGTCCGTCCCCGGACGTTGTCGCGCCACTGCCCGCCCCTGACGAACTAGAGGTCATGTACGGTGTCTGCCGGCCGGGCAGTAACTGGTGGTGGCAGCACCGGGCATTCGTTGTCCCGCTCGGCGGGATCACGTTCCACGCTAGGACAGTGTGGGTGCGTTATCAAATCGAAATAGATATCCGGCGCGGTGTTGGTGCGTGCCGGGCGTGATTGCCGGTGCCGATCATTGGTCCAGCGCCGTCGCCAGGTACGGCGCCGTCCGGCTCCGGGCGGAACGTGCGACGGCGGCAGGCGTTCCGGACGCCACGATCTCACCGCCGGCGTCGCCACCGGCAGGCCCGAGATCGATCACCCAGTCTGCGGCGGCCACCACGTCCATCTCGTGTTCCACCACAATGACCGTGTTTCCGGCGTCCACCAGGCCGTGCAACTGGGCCATGAGCAGCTGCACGTCTGCCGGGTGGAGCCCCGTGGTGGGCTCGTCCAGCAGGTAGAGGGTGTGGCCGCGGCGCGCTCGCTGGAGTTCCGTGGCCAGCTTGATCCGCTGTGCCTCGCCGCCCGAGAGTTCAGTGGCGGGCTGGCCCAGCCGGAGGTAGCCCAGGCCAACGTCGCGCAAGGTTTGCAGGCTGCGGGCAGCGGCCGGGATGCCAGCCAGGAAGTCCGCGGCGGCGTCCACCGTCATGGCAAGCACTTCGGCCACGTTCTTGCCGCTGTAGGTCACCTCCAGCGTCTCCGGGTTGTAGCGCGAGCCCCCGCACTCGGGGCAGGGGCCGTAGCTGCCCGGGAGGAAGAGGAGCTCAACAGCCACGAAGCCTTCGCCCAGGCAGGTTTCGCAGCGGCCGCCTGCCACGTTGAAGGAGAACCGTCCGGCGCCGAAGCGGCGGGCACGTGCCTGCTCGGTGGCGGCGAATTCCTTGCGCACTGCGTCGAACAGCCCGGTGTACGTGGCCAGGTTGGACCGCGGCGTGCGTCCGATCGGCTTCTGGTCCACGCGCACCAGACGGTCGATCCGCTCCATTCCGCTGGTTTCTGCCACGGCTTCGGAAACGATGAGCGGTTCTCCGGACCCGGCGTCCCCGGCGTCCAGGGCCTCGGGGGTTTTCTCCGCAGCCGCCGTATTCTCAACCGCTTCCGGGTGGAGCCGCGCCCCCACTACTTCGGCAAGGACCTGGCTCACCAGCGTGGACTTGCCCGAGCCGGAAACGCCCGTGACCGCCGTCAGGATGCCCAGCGGGAACTCGGCATCGAGATCACGCAGGTTGTGCCGGCTGATGCCTTTCAACGCGAGCCAGCCGTCCGCTTGCCTGACCACAGACTCCCGGCGCGCACCGCCGTCGCCCTGTGCGCCGCCGTCCGGAAACAGGAAGGGGCGGGTGACGGACGACTCCACCTCGGCGAGCCCGGCAACCGGGCCGCTGTAGAGGATCTCGCCGCCGCCCTCGCCTGCGCGCGGGCCCACGTCAACCAGCCAGTCGGCGCGGCGGACCACGTCCATGTTGTGTTCCACCACGAACACCGAATTGCCGGAGGACTTGAGCGCTTCGAGCACAGCCTGCAGCGGTTCGGCGTCGGCGGGGTGGAGCCCCGCGGACGGCTCGTCCAGCACGTACACCACGCCGAACAGCCCGGAGCGCAGCTGGGTGGCGATCCGCAGCCGCTGCATCTCGCCGGGGGAGAGCGTGGGCGTGGCCCGGCCCAGGGCGAGGTAGCCCAGGCCCAGTTCCAGCAGCACGGTGATCCGCAGCAGGAGGTCGCGGGTGATGGCCACGGCAACTTCGTTGGTCTCGCCTGATGCAGCGGCCCTGCTGGCCGTCCCGGCGTCCTTGAGCTCGCTGGTGGGCCGGATGACCTCGGCCAGTTCCGTCATGGGTACGGCGTTGAGCTCGGCGATGGTGCGGCCGGCGAAGGTCACGGCCAGGGCGTCGGGCGTCAGCCCGCTGCCCCCGCAGCGCTCGCACGGTCCCGTTTCCATGAACCGGAGGACGCGCTGGCGCATGGTGTCGCTTTTGGAGTCCGCCAGTGTGTGGAGCACGTAGCTCTTGGCGCTCCAGAAGCGGCCTTTGTAGGGTTTGGCCACCCGGTCCCGCTTCGGCGTCACCTCCACCACGGGCTGTTCCTCGGTGAACAGGATCCAGTCTCGGTGCTTTTTGGGCAGCTTCCGCCAGGGGATGTTGACGTCGTAGCCGAGGTGGCTGAGGATATCGCGGAGGTTCTTGCCCTGCCATGCGCCCGGCCAGGCCGCAATGGCGCCGTCGGCGATGCTCAGCGAGGTGTCAGGTACCAGGGACGATTCGCTGACCGTATGGGCAATGCCCAGGCCGTGGCAGACGGGGCAGGCCCCGGCGGCCGTGTTAGGCGAAAACGCGTCCGAATCCAGCTGGGCCTTGCCGTCCGGATAGGTGCCGGCGCGCGAGAACAGCATGCGCAGCGAGTTGGACAGCGTGGTCACCGTACCCACGGTGGACCGGCTGCTCGGCGTACCGCGCCGTTGTTGAAGCGCGACGGCGGGAGGCAGCCCGGTGATCATCTCCACCTTGGGATTGTGCCCCTGCTGGATGAGGCGCCGCGCATACGGGGCGACGGATTCGAAATAGCGGCGCTGGGCTTCCGCGTAAATGGTGCCGAAGGCGAGGGATGACTTGCCTGAACCGGAGACGCCGGTGAACGCAACGATGGCGTCCCGGGGCACGTCGACGTCCACGTTGCGCAGGTTGTTTTCCCGGGCTCCGCGCACCCGGACGAATCCATCGGCGGGGTGGTCCGGAGTCAGGAAGGGCACATTGGAAGCCTGCTTGTTATGTTGCATTGGTTCGACTCTATCGGTGCGCGGCCGCTGCGGGCATATCCTTACCGGATGGAAACTTACGACGGCGCGCCCGAACCCGGCGGAGCGCCAGCACTCAGCGATGCTCCTGCACACGCCCCCGAGCAGGCCACAGCGGCCCAGCCCGGCACCGAAGAGGCCGTGGCGGCCCAACCCGACACCGAAGAGGACGCGGCCGAGGCTCCCGTGAAACTTCTGCCGGTGGCGGAGCTGCACCTTCACATCGAGGGGACCCTGGAGCCGGAGCTGATCTTCGCACTTGCCGAACGGAATGGCATCAGGCTGCCGTACGCGGACCTGGACGAGCTGCGCGCCCGCTACGAGTTCACGGACCTGCAGTCCTTCCTGGACCTGTACTACGCCAACATGGCCGTTCTGCAGACGGAGCAGGACTTCGCGGACATGACCCGCGCGTACCTGGAGCGGGCAGCGGCCGCGGGAGTGCGGCACGCCGAAATCATGATGGACCCTCAGGCCCACGTGTCCCGCGGGGTCCCGCTGCAGACCTGCGTGAACGGTGTTGCGTCCGTGCTGGCGAATTCCTTGGAGGAGTTCGGGGTGTCCACCCTGCTCATCGCCGCGTTCCTGCGCGACCTGCCTGAGGAAGCGGCCCTCGACGTCCTGGAGCAGCTGCTGGCCATGAACGCGCCCATTGCCGGTATCGGCCTGGACTCGGCCGAAGTGGGCAACCCTCCAGCCAAATTCGAACGGCTCTTCGCCCGGGCGAAGGAAGCCGGCCTGCACCGGATAGCGCACGCCGGCGAGGAGGGCCCGCCGTCGTACATCATCGATGCGCTGGAACTGCTGGACGTGGAGCGGATCGATCACGGCATCCGCTGCATGGAGGATCCCGACCTGGTGGAACACCTCGTCGCGGAGCGCGTGCCGCTGACCGTGTGCCCCTTGTCCAATGTGCGCCTCCGTGCCGTGGACACCCTGGCCGAGCACCCGCTTCCGGCAATGCTCGCCGCGGGACTGAACGTCAGCGTGAATTCGGACGATCCCGCCTACTTCGGCGGGTACGTGGACGACAACTTCGTGCAGCTGCAGACCGTTTTGGGATTGTCCGAGTTCGACCGGGTCCGGCTGGCCTCCAACTCCATCCGGTCTTCCTTCGCGGACGAGGAACGCAAAACGGAGCTCCTCGCGGAGCTCGGCTACTCCTGAACACAGCCGGCCTTGCCAGTGGTTGCGGCGTCCACCCATAACTGCTAATCCTGAGGACAGGTCCTGTCCGTGGGGACACCAGTTCAAAGCAGCACTGAGTAGCAAGTCCGAGTCAAGGAGGGCGCAGCATGCCCCGGAAGACCCCGCGCGTGGAAGAAGCCGACGAGAACAACCTTGAGGTGGGCAAACCAAAGGATTGGGCCGCGGGTCTTCCCGGCGTCTACCACTCCATGAAGCCCGCCATTGAGAAGATGGGCGTCGAGCGGTCCCGCAAGACGTTGCTGGCATTGAACCAGAAGGACGGCTTCGACTGCATGAGTTGCGCGTGGCCGGACCCCGGCCACCGCAAGACGTTCGAGTTCTGCGAGAACGGTGCCAAAGCTGTCACGTGGGAGGCCACCCCGGTGCTTGTCCCCGCGGAATTCTGGGCGGAGCACCCGGTCAGCGAACTGCGGGGGATGTCCGAATACTGGCTCGGGATGCAGGGACGGCTGACCGAACCGGTGTACAAGCCGGCGGGGGAGGACCACTACCGGCCTGTCAGCTGGGACGAAGCCTTCTCCATCCTGGGCGGCAAGCTGAAGAGCCTGGCGAGCCCCGACGAGGCGGCGTTCTACACTAGCGGCCGGACTTCGAACGAGGCCGCCTTCCTGTACCAGTTGTTCGTGCGGGCATACGGAACCAACAACCTGCCGGACTGCTCCAACATGTGCCATGAGTCCTCCGGCTGGGGCATGGGCCAGACCATCGGCATCGGCAAGGCCACCATCTCCTACGATGATTTCGCGCAGGCGGACCTGATCATCATCATGGGGCAGAACCCGGGCACCAACCACCCGCGCATGCTCACCGCCCTCGAGGAAGCCAAGGAAGCCGGCGGCGAGATCGTTGCCGTTAACCCGTTGCCCGAGGCCGGACTGCGCCGCTATAAGAACCCGCAGAAGGTCAAGGGCATCGTGGGGCACGGCACGCAGATTGCCGACCAGTTCCTGCAGATCCGGCTGGGCGGGGACATGGCGCTCCTGCAGGCGGTGTCCAAGCGCGTTCTCGACGCCGAGGCCAGGAACCCGGGCAGCGTGCTGGACCACCAGTTCCTCCAGGAGCACTGCCAGGGGCTTGAGGAACTCAAGGAGCACCTCGCCGAACTGGATGAGCGCGAAGTGCTTGAGGCCACCGGCCTGCGGCGCGAAGAAATCGATGAACTTGCCGAACGCTACCTGAGGGCCGAGAAGGTCATCATCACCTGGGCCATGGGGATCACGCAGCACAAAAAGGGCGTGGCCACCATCAAGGAGATCATCAACCTCCTGCTGCTGCGGGGAAACATGGGCAAGCCCGGCGCAGGAGCGTCCCCGATCCGCGGCCACAGCAACGTCCAGGGCGACCGCACCATGGGCATCTGGGAACAAATGCCACCGGCCTTCCTGGATGCCTTGGGCAAGGAGTTCAACTTCGATCCGCCCCGGGAGCACGGCGCAGACGCCGTGGAAACCATCCGAAGGATGCGCGACGGCGGCATCAAGGTCTTCGTGGGCCTCGGCGGCAACCTGGTGGGGGCCATCTCCGACTCCCAGGCAGCCGAAGGCGCCATGGAGAACACAGAGATGACGGTGCAGATCTCCACAAAGCTCAACCGCTCCCACACGGTGACAGGCAAGGAAGCCCTGATCCTGCCCACCATGGGACGCACCGAGATCGACATGCAGGCCTCCGGCCCGCAATTCGTGTCGGTGGAGGACACCGTCTGCGCCGTCCACGCCTCCCATGGCACGGTACGGCCCGTGGCACCGGATCTGCTCTCGGAAGTGGCCATCATCAGCAGGCTGGCCCGCGCCACCCTGGATGGGAAGACCGACGCCGACTGGGCCGGGTTCGAGCGCGACTACGACCTCATCCGCGACCACATCTCCCATGTGGTGGCGGGCTGCGAGGACTACAACCGGAAGATCCGCCAGAAGGGCGGCTTTGTGCTCCCCAACGGACCCCGGGATTCGCGCACGTTCCCCACGCCCACGGGCAAGGCCATGCTCACCGTCAACCACCTGGAGCACGTGGAACGTCCGGCGGGCACGCTGATCCTGCAGTCCATGAGGTCACATGACCAGTTCAACACCACCATTTACGGCCACGACGACCGCTACCGGGGCATCAAGAAAGGCCGCGACGTGGTCTTTGTCAGCCCCGAGGACATCGCCGAGCTGGGCCTGTCCGATGGCCAGCACGTGGACATCCACGGCGTATACGAGGACAACGTGAAGCGGGTGCTCCGGAAGTTCCGTGTGGTCTCGTACCCCACGGCCCGGGGGTGCGCGGCGGCCTACTATCCGGAAGCCAACGTGCTCGTTCCGCTGGAAAGCGTGGCCGAGGGCAGCAATACTCCGGTGTCCAAGGCTGTCATCGTGCGGTTGGAGCCCAGCACCACGTAGCTATTGGGCGGTGCCGCTCCAGCCTTCGCTGTCCGGGCCGCCGTCGGCTCCGTGCTCGCACAACTTCAAGGCGACCTCCGTGGCCGACTCGATGGCCTCGCTGGGGCTGGCCTTCCCCTTGGCCGCGGACAGCCCTGCCGCATAGCCCACCACCACCGCGCTGATCGGACCGGCGCCGTCGTTGACTGCCTCGGAGGATTCTTTGGCGAGTCGGCGAATCAGCGCGTGGTCAAGCTCCAGATCCAGAATCTGCAGCGCATGGGAGAGCCGGCGGCTCCATTGGGCCAGGGCCAGGTCTTCTTCATTGAGTTCGGTCACTGTGTCTCCTTCATTGCGGTCGTGGGGTCGCTCGGTATAGGCCGGCGGGAGCCGGCCTCACACGTCGATCGAATCCATGTGCGGGTAGCGTGCTCCCGCCGCCGCCCCGGCGGGGGCCAGCTCATCGAGCCGGCTGAGGTCCTGGGCAGAGAGCTCGACGTCGAGCGCACCCAGGTTTTCCTGGAGGCGTTCGCGCTTCTTGGTGCCGGGGATGGGGACGATGTGGTCACCCTGGGCGAGCAGCCAGGCCAGGGCCAGTTGTGCCGGGGTGCACTTCTTCTCATCAGCCAGTTCCTTCACCCGGTCCACCAGCTCGAGGTTCCGCGTGAAGTTCGAGCCTTGGAAGCGGGGAGAGTGGCGCCGGAAATCGTCCGGAGCGAAGTCCTCCGGCGTGCGCAGCTGGCCGGTCAGGAAGCCACGTCCCAGCGGGCTGTACGGCACAAATCCGATGCCCAGTTCCGCCAGCAGCGGGAAAACCTTGGCCTCCGGTTCGCGCTCCCACAGGGAATATTCCGTTTGCAGTGCGGTGATCGGGTGCACAGCGTGGGCGCGGCGAATGGTGTCGGCGCTGGCCTCGGAGAGGCCCAGATAGCGGACTTTACCCGCCTGGACCAGTTCCGCCATGGCACCCACCGTTTCCTCGATGGGCACGGTCTTGTCCACGCGGTGCTGGTAGTAGAGGTCGATGTGGTCCACCCCGAGGCGCTGCAGGCTCGCGTCGCAGGCAGCACGCACATATTCGGGACGGCCGTTGATGCCAACCCACGAGCCATCCTCACGGCGCTCATTGCCGAACTTGGTGGCGAGGACCACCTCGGCCCGGCGCCCGGCGATGGCCCGGCCCACGAGCTGCTCATTGGTGAAGGGGCCGTACATATCGGCCGTGTCCAGCAGTGTTCCGCCCGCGTCCAGGAAGGCCTGGATGGTGGCGGCGGATTCGGTGTCATCGCCCGTGCCGTAGAACTCGCTCATGCCCATGCAGCCGAGTCCAAGGGCAGATACGGTCAAAGCGCCAAGCGTGCGGGTCTCCATGCTGGTCTCCTCATAGAAGAAGGGCGGGACTGGCGGTGTGGCTTCATCGGAAGATTGCTTAGTAAAGGCAGGACGCCACTATAGGCAGGTACGCTCGGCACCCACAACGGGTGGTCCCGTGAGGGTCGTATCGCTTGTTTGTCAACGGGTCCAAAGTCCCGATGTTTTCGCCCCGCAGCTGAGACCCTAGGATCACTTGTGCTGCATTCGGCGTCACAGTCGGTCACGACACACGTTGTTAACGCCCATAGTCGCCTCCGGTTACAGTTCACTGGCAAAATGCTGAGTGATCACCTGCTCGAAAGGACAAATATGCCCACGGCTATTGCAGACACCACCACTGTTCGACTCAAATCAGTGCTCGACATCCTCGCGGAAAGCGTTCTGTCGGGCGAGACCCTCGGCGCGGGCGCGGTCCTGGCCCAGGCCACGGTCCGGGTACCGCTGAACGAGAAGGAAAGTGAGCTGCTCAGCGGAGGCATTCCCCGGGGACACAAGGCCCTCACCACCGCCACCAGCAAGCTCGTCAAGGCCGGCTGGCTCGTCAAGGGACGCAGCGGCTGGACCATCACCGAGGAGGGCCTCCGCGCCACGGTGGCATTCCCGGATGCTGACTCATTCGCCACCGCACTCGCGGAAGGAACTCCGGTTCCCGCGGACGTTCCCGTACCCACATCGCTTCCCGCCAAGGCTGCGGCCCCGAAGGCCGCTGCCGCAAAAGCTCCCAAGGCTGCACCGAAGAAAAAGGCGCCCTCCAAGGCAGCGAAGGTGGTCGAAAAGGCTGCCGAGCTGATCGAAGAGGCGGTTGCACCTGTGGCGAAGGCTGTGCGTACGCGCAAGGCTGCCGCCACGCCGGCCCCCGGCGAGGAGACCCAGGCAGAGGTCCCCAGCGTGGAATCGATCGACCAGCCGGAAGCAGTCGCCATCGCCGGCGACTTCAACGTGCTGCTGGGAGCACCGGCAAACTGGGCGCCGCAGTACGACGAGGCCCAGATGAAGCTGGATGCAGTGGACCAGTTGTGGAAGCTCACCACGGACCTCCCGGCCGGGCACTACAGCTTCAAGATCGCGCTCAACCGCTCCTGGGATGAGAACTACGGTGCGTTCGGTGCATTTGATGGCGCCAACCACGAGCTCCACCACCCCGGCGGCCGGATCACGTTCAACTACGATCACCGGACCCGGGACATCACTCTGGTCTAACCCCCATTGTGCAGGGCCCCGCACAGAGCAGGGCGTGCGGCTGTTCCTGTAGGCAGCTGACCCTGATCGGCCTAGAATCAGAGCCATCAGGGTCAGCTCCACTTAGGAGCGGTGCGGCATGGACACCGTTGAGATTTCAGGACTGCGAATCGGCTACCAGCGTGCGGGCCAGGGTCCTCCGCTGGTGCTCCTTCACGGTGCGTACGAGGACAGCCGCGTCTGGAGCCGGCAGCTGGAGGGTCTGTCCGGCGAGTTCACCGTCATAGCCTGGGACGCCCCGGGCTGCGGCCGCTCCGACGATCCTCCGCCGGACTTTTCCGGCCGTGAACTGGGTGACGCGCTCGCGGGCTTCCTTCGCGAGGTATCACCCCGGAAACCGCACGTCCTCGGACTGTCCTGGGGATCGGGCGTCGCCTTGGAGCTGTACCGGAGCCACCCGAACATGGCGGCTTCCCTGCTGCTTGTTTCGGCGTATGCCGGCTGGGCGGGCTCGCTACCGCCGGAGGAAGTCGAGCGCCGGTACGCGCAGATCCTGGCCGAGCTCGACCAGCCGCCCGAACAGTTCATCCCCGTCTGGATGCCCACGTTGTTCACGGCGCGCGCGGATCCCGCCGTCGTCCAAGAGGCGAGTGACATCATGGCTGACTTCCACCCCGCCGGCATGCGGGCACTGCTGAGCGCTAGCGGTCATGCCGATTATCGTGACGTGCTGCCTACCATCAGCGTCCCCACCCTGCTCCTCTACGGGGAGGAAGACGTGCGGTCGCCCCTGGCGGTGGCGCGTGACATGCACCGACAGATTCCCGGTTCAGAGCTCGTGGTGATTCCCGGCGTCGGACATATGGTGGCAGCGGAGACGCCGGAGGCGTTCAACAGCGAAGTGCGCCGGTTCCTGCACGGCATCGGCGATTGAGCCCGTCGAATTGAACCCGTCGAAAGATTGAGCCCGTCGAAATCCTAGAACCGTGTGGGGTCCGGATTTGGTGCAGGCGGCACTGGCGGCATGGGTCCCGGGTCGGGGATCGGCAGCGGACCTGGCGTCGGTGACGGCTCCGGTCCCGGATGCGGGCGGGGCTCCGTGGGGTCCGGCCTGCTGGGAGGGAACGGGTTGTCCGGGTCAGGCGGTCCGGTGGGCCCCGGTTCCGGCGGGAACGGATCCGGCTCCGGCAGCGGTGGAATAGTCATGATGCTCTCCTTGCCTTGCTGGTGGTGCTTCAGTTGTTGTGTTGCCGGCGGAAGACCTTCAGCTCCCAGGGGCGGAGGGTGATTTCAGCATGTGTCCCGGCTCCGTCGGACGGGTAGTTTCCCAGGATCAGCTCAGCCGGGTAGTGGCCAAGTTCAGGTTCATCCGCACCGGCTTCGGCATCGCCCCAGCCGCCGCCATCGAGTTCCACGGTCCGGTCTTCCCCGGAGAAGTTGCCCAGTACCAGCAGCTGCACACCCGGCGCCGCAGCGGCACCGGCAGCCGCACCAGCCGCAGACCCCGGGAGTGACCGCCTGAAGGCGTACACGTGCTCGTCGTCCGGCAGCAGCATGCTGAAGTCACCTTCCGCCACCACGGGCTCGGCGTGGCGCAGGGCGATGACCTGGCGGTAAAAACTGAACACCGAGTCCGGGTTGTCCTCCTGTTCCGCGGCGTTGATGTGGCTGGTGTTCGGGTTGACGGCGATCCATGGCGCTCCCGTGGTGAACCCGCCATGCCGGGTGGCGTCCCACTGCACGGGCGTGCGGGCATTGTCCCGGTTCAGGGGCGCCAGGGCGGCCAGGACTTCGGCGTCGGTGTGGCCCAGGTGGGTGGTGGCTTCGCGGTGGTGGTTGAGCACCTCGATGTCGCGGTAGTCGCTGATGGCCCCGAAGCTCATGTTGGTCATGCCCAGTTCCTCGCCCTGGTACACATACGGGGTGCCTCGGTGCAGGTGCAGGACGCCGGCCAGCATCTTGGCGGACAGTTCGCGGTACTGCCCGTCGTCGCCGAAGCGGGACACGGCACGGGCCTGGTCGTGGTTGCCCCAGTAGAGGCTGTTCCAGCCGCGCCCGGCCAAGGCTTCCTGCCAGCGGCCAAGGGACTGTTTCAAGTCAGTGAGCCGCAGCTTCCTGGGCCGCCACTTGTTGCCGTCTTCCTGGTCCAGCGCCACGTGCTCGAACTGGAACACCATGTCCACCTCGCGCCGGGCAGGGTCTGTGAACAGGACGGCGTCCTCCACCGTGACGCCGGGCATCTCGCCCACGGTCAGCAGAGGCTTATCCCGGCCGGCGAAAACTTCGAGGTGCATTTCGTGCAGGAACTCGTGGATCCGGGGTCCGGACATGAAGTGCGGACTGCCGTCGCCAAACAGCATCCCTTCGGCCTTCGGCCCGTCCGGCAGGGAGGTGTCCTTGGAGATGAAGTTGATGACGTCCATCCGGAAGCCGTCCACGCCGCGGTCCAGCCACCAGTTCATCATGTCGTAGACGGCTGCGCGGACCTCCGGGTTTTCCCAGTTCAAGTCCGGCTGCTTCCGGGAGAACAGGTGCAGGTAGTACTCGCCGGTGGCCTGGTCAAACTCCCAGGCCGGGCCGGAGAACGCGGATCCCCAGTTGTTGGGTTCTGCACCGCCGCCGCCTACGGGACTCTGCCTGGGCGGCCGCCACCAGTACCAGTCGCGCTTGGGGTTGTCCTTGGAGGAGCGGGATTCGATGAACCACGGGTGCTCGTCCGAGGTGTGGTTGACCACCAGGTCCATCACCAGTTTCATGCCCCGCGCGTGCAGCCCGTCGGTCAGCTGCTGCAGATCGGCCAGGCTGCCGAAGATGGGGTCCACGTCGCGGTAATTGCTGATGTCGTAGCCGTTGTCATCCTGCGGGGAGGTGTAGATGGGGGAGAGCCAGACGACGTCCACCCCCAGCTTCTGCAGGTAGTCCAGCTTGCTGATGATGCCCGGCAGGTCGCCTATGCCGTCGCCGTCGGAGTCCGCAAAGCTGCGCGGATAGATCTGGTAGACCACCGCTTTATGGAACCAGCCGGGGTCCGTGGTTGTCTCGTCATCGTTGTCCTCCGCAGCACTGACAGGGGGTTCCGTTGCGGGCTCCGCGTGGGTGGTCATGGCCTGGTCTCCTCAGTTGCTTGCGGCGGGTCTGATGATGGGGCTCGGTTTGATTATTGATCAGATCGGCCGGGCAGGAAAGGGCCTGATCCGGCAGCGGAGGAGCAGGGGAGAGCAGGGGATCCGGGGAAGCCGGCGGCGGCGCTAGTTTCGCGCGGAGAGCGTCTTGTCGCGGTCTTCGAAGACGTCCTCGCCAGGACCGGTGAACGCGCGGGACCGCTCGATGGCTTCAACAGAGCCGGTGAAGAGCTGGGAGTCCTGCGGGCCGGACTGCTGGCGGGCGTGCCCCTGATGCCCCTGGTCAAAGGACTCCACGGCGGGTTGCCGGGGCGCGTCGCGGGAGGGAGCGGGGTGCACCGGCTCCCAACGCACGTGCGGCAACGACTCCGGATGGCCCTGCTGCAGGAAAGTCACCATGGCTTCGCGGATGAGGCAGCGCAGGTCGAAGAGCGCTGCGCTGTCCGCTGCGCTCACCAGGATCCGCACCCGGACGTAGCCGTTGGTGGCATCCGTGATCTGCAGGATTCCCACGCGGCCGTCCCATAGTTCCGTTCCGTCCAGCACCGTCCGGAGCTCGGTACGCATCTCCTCGATGGGAGCCCGCCAGTCGAGGTCGAACTCCACGGTGCCCATCACCTCGGACTGGCGGCGGGTCCAGTTCTCGAACGGTGTGGTGGTGAAGTACGTGGAAGGCAGGATCAGCCTGCGGTCATCCCAGATGTGGACCACCACGTAGGTCAGGGTGATCTCCTCGATCCGGCCCCACTCCTTCTGGACCACCACCACGTCGTCCACCCGGATCGCGTCGGTGAAGGCCAGCTGCATGCCGGCGAACACGTTCACCAGCGACGTCTGGGCGGCGAGGCCTGCCACGATGGAGATCACGCCCGCGGAGGCAAGCAGCCCGGCGCCGAGCGCCTGGATGGCGGGGAAGGTCAGCATCACGCTGCCTGCCGCCAGCACCACGATGAGGGCGACGCCGATCCGGCGAGCCAGGATCATCTGGGTCCGCAGGCGCCGGGCCCGGCGGTTGTCCGCCACGTCCACGCTGTAGCGGCTAAGGACCAGTGCCTCCACGATCAGCAGCACGGCGATGGCGAGCCAGGCCAGGGCGCCCATGAGGGCGATCAACAGGAGATGGTCGACGGCGGACCGCCACCCGCCGTCGTCCGTGGTCAGCACCAGAGCGATTCGGACGCCGATCAGGCACAGTGCCAGCCGCAACGGAAGCCGCGCCACTCGGGAGGTGGCGTGGAGCTCGGGGCGGCGGCGGTTGAGCCGGAGGACTGTCTTACGGATCAGCCAGGAGAGGACCAGGCCAGCCGCTACTGCGAGCGCCGTGGCCAGGAAGGGCATTGCCGGGGTGAGGAATTCTTGCATTGGTTAAGCTCTATCAAGCTTCCGGGAACCGCTGAAATCCAGCCGGCCCTCGGCGCGCCGATAACATTTGGACATCGATTGGATTTATTGCTAGGGCGAAGCCGGGCGCCGGTCCACAATTGAGGAATTATTCGCGGTCTCATGAAATTCAGGAGAACAGATGCACCGCTCAGCACCCCCGGCCATCGCAGTTTCCGGGGCTCTCTGCCTCGCCTTCCTGCTGGTAGCCTGCGGCCCGCCGGCCTCGTCACCGTCGACGAGTTCCCCGGAGGCCGCCGCCACCTCCACGGCTTCCCCCACCTCCACCGCGTCGGCATCGCCGAGCGCCACTGCCTCAACCTCAGCCTCCTCGACCCCCGAGGCGGGCTGGAAGTCTTACACCACCGCCGACGGGCTGACGTTTGATTATCCGGAGGAGTGGAAGATCACCGATGCGGCCGGGGAAGCAGCTGCCGGCGGCGTGTTCGTGAAAATCACCAACGCCAACGGCAAGAACCTGGCGTCGCTCCGGACGAACATGGTCACAGGCTCCGAATGCACCGTGAAACAGCCGTTCGGCGTCTATGAGTCGCAGCCCCTTCCGGCACTGGAACAGAACGGCACCGTGCCGCGGTACACGTTCGAGACCCGGACGGACACCGCCGCCACGGATCCCAAGCTGATGACCGTGTTCGCGTACGGCATCACGACCGCGCCTGAACCCACCGGAGCGGAAGCGTGTCCCATCTTCCATTTCTTCAACTGGCCGCCCAGCGGGGCCATGTTCGGCGGCGTCTACGACCCCTTCGACACCACCCCCGGCAACGAGATGCATGTGGACACCCCCGAGGTATACATGGGCACGCAGGAGTACAAGAAAATCAAGCAGATGATCACCTCGCTGCGGCCCGCTTAGGGATCCAGGGCCAGCGGAAGAACGTTGCGCACCGCGGACAGTCCGCGGTGCGCAACGTTTTGGCGGCAGATTGGCCCCGCCCCGCGCAGGCCGCCACCCGCAGGGCCACAATTAATCCCTCAGCTGTATGAGGAGGATTGCATGCGCCGATCAATGACGCCCGGCTATGGATCATCTGGACCGGCCCGTTCCCGTGCAACAGCTGCTGTGGGGGCCTGCCTCGCAGTGCTCCTGGCGGCCTGCGGGCCGTCCCCTGCTCCACCTGGCCCGGGGTCCGCGGCCGCAACTGAATCAAGCGATTCCGCAAGCGCCGCGTCGACCGGAACAGCGAGCGGAACCGCCGCCGGCACTGCCACCGCGTCGGCCACCGGTACGGCCGTCCCGCCAAGCGCGACGGCGGGCGCGCCGCCGGCGGAACCGGCGCCGTCGGGTACGTCCCCCAGCCGGTTGCCGTCGCCCACCGCCTCAGGCTGGAAGACGTTTACGACGGCGGACCGGGACCTGACGTTCGACTATCCGGGCGACTGGACCATCAAGGATCCGGCCGGGAAATCGCCGCTCGGCGGGGTGCGCGTGGAGGTGTTGAACGTGGCGGGGAAGCCGATGGCTGTCCTGGAAACCAGGATCGTGACCGGCTCGGAGTGCGTCCAGCAGTACCCGTTTGCGGTGCTGGACTCCGAACCCATGACAGCCCTGGCTGAGAAAGGCGTGCCGGACGAAAACGCGCCACGCTTCATGTTTGAGACCAGGGGAGACGCTTCGGCGCCGGCCCGGACGGCTGAAACCATCGCGGCCTACGGCATCACCATGATTCCGGAGGAAGTCGGGACGCTGGCGTGCCCCATCTTTCTGCTGTTCAGGTGGCCGCCCAGCGGCGCGATGTTCGGGGCAGGCTACGACCCCGCGAACAACAGCACCCCCGGGGACCCGTCGCTTCCGTACTGGGAGAAGGCGAAGTTGTACGTGGAGACGGGGGAGTACCGCAACATCCGGCGGATGATCACCTCGCTTCGGCCCGCGCGCTAAGGCGGCCCAGGCTTGCGGGGGCTCCTTGACTGGCCCCGTGCGCCCGAGCAGACTCGAATCAGGACTCGGTTCTATCAGTAGTCGGGGTTCTGATGTACGCACTGGGGAAGCAGCGGCTTGCGAACGCTGCAAAGGCTATGGCATCCGCCCTGGGTGAGCTGTGCGTGGCCGTCTGTCTGGTGCTCACGGTAGTACTGGGCCTGGGCGCCTGCACCCCGGGCCCGAATGCGGAGCCAACGTCGACCGGCACCACCCCGCGGCCATCAGCCGGGGGCGAACCTACTCGCAGCGTGGGGGAGCCCACGGGGTGGAAACCTGGAGCGGGGCCCGGTCCATTCCCGACCAAGTCGCCGAGCGAAGCGCAGTCTTCCGAGGGCGAAGCGTCAACGCCTCCGCCGCTCCCCACCTCGACCGCCTTCGAACGGGCCAGGCGGGCCAAGGAGATCCTGGTCGCCTGCATTCAGGGTGAGCTGACGTTCAGGCCGCCGTCGCCCATGCGCCAGGGCGAGACCAGGGAATTCGTCCTGCACGTCACGATGGGTGATCCCGGCGTGGACCACCAGCAGAACATCCCCGGAACCAACCCGGTGCAAACCCGTGCGCCGATTGTGTGCGAAGAGATGCGGGCTGACCTGTCGGGCCCGGGCATGACCATTGAACGGGCCGGAAGCCCGAGCGGCGAGATGCTGGTCCCGGAACAGGGCGTGGCGGAGTGGCGCTGGTGGATTACGCCCCTGGACGCGGGACGGAAGACCCTGACCCTGCAACTGTTTGCCACCGCGGAGGACGGGCCGGACCTGAGCCTGGAGACGTTCCGGGAGGAGATCCAGGTAGACATTGAACTGGGCTATGTGCTGAACGCGCTGGTGAAGGACTGGGCGCAGCCGCTGGGCGTAACCATCCCGGTGCTCATCGGAGCCATTGGCGCCATCCTCGTGTGGTCGCGCTCCAGGCGCCGCAAAGCCAAGCATGCGGCCAACACAACCCCGGCAGGTTGAGCCTGTCCGGTAGGGAGCGAAACCGCTTGTCACCGCACTACATTGGAACCATGGCTGATGCTGCAGATCAGGATGCGGGGCAGGACGTCCGCCTGCGGGCGCGCGTTGAAGGTGTGGTCCAGGCCGTCGGGTTCCGGTACTGGACCGTGCGGAAGGCTGAGGAACTCTCGCTGACCGGAACGGTGAGGAACGAGGACGACGGCACGGTCGCCGTCGTCGTCGAAGGTCCTCAATCGGTAGTGCTGGAGTTCCGCCGCTGGCTGAGGTCCGATGACGCGCCGGGGCGCGTGGACCACGTGGAGGAGTCGGTGTCGCCGGCGACGGGGGAGTTCAGCAGCTTCGACGTGGTGTACTGAGCCGGACGCCGGCGGCTGGGCCGGCGGCCGACCCTACGTGAGTCCTTCCCGCTGCAGGGCTTCGTCGTGCTCGGCGTGGGCCTGCCTGAGCAGGTCCATGAATTCGGTCTCGTCGCGGATGAGCCGCTTGTACTTTTCGGGAAGCTTCTTGAGTTCTGCTTCCTCGCGCACCATCTTGTTGAAGATCTCCTCGCGTTCGGCGATGCCCGTCTCGTAGTTCAGGTCCACGTACTCTGTGGCGTGCCGCTTGGCACCGGAGACCATGTTCTTCGCCTTGCCCTTGGGGCTGTAGATCGAGGCAAGGACGGTGACCACCAGGACGCCGATAATCACGGTCAGGGAGAGGCCGGTGCTGATCTCGACGACGGTCACGTGTTCGCCGCCGTTGATGAACGGCAGGTTGTTTTCGTGCAGCGCATGGAGGATGAGCTTGACGCCGATGAAGCCGAGGATCGCGGCCAGGCCGTAGGAGAGGTAGATCAGGCGGTCCAATAGTTCATCGATGAGGAAGAACAGCTGGCGCAGGCCCATGAGGGAGAATGCCGTGGCGGTGAAGACGACGAAGACGTTCTGGGTCAGGCCGAAGATTGCCGGAATGGAGTCCAGTGCGAACAGGATGTCCGTCCCGCCGATGGCCACCATCACCAGCAGCATGGGGGTCAGGACGCGTTTGCCGTTTTCCACGGTGAAAAGCTTGTCGCCGTCGTAGTGCTGCGACGCCGGAAGGAACTTCCTGGCGAGCCGGACCACCAGGCCCTCGGAGTCGTCGTCGTGCGAATCCGGCTTGAGCAGGTTGCCGGCGGTGATCAGCAGGATGAGGCCGAAGATGTAGAAAACCCACGCGAAGCTGTTGATCAGGGCGGCGCCCAGGAAGATGAAGCCGGTGCGGGCGATCAGGGAAAAGACAATGCCGAACAGGAGTACCTTTTGCTGGTCTGCCCGGGGGACCTTGAAGCTGGCCATGATGATGAGGAATACGAAGAGGTTGTCCACGGACAGGGCCTTCTCCGTGACGTAGCCGGCGAAGTATTCCGTGCCCATGGTGGGTCCGCCGAAGACCAGGACGCCGATTCCAAAGACGAGCGCCAGGCCCACGTAGATCGCCGACCACGTGGCCGACTCTTTGAGCTTGGGGGAGTGCGCCTTGCGGACGTGGAAAAAGAAGTCGAAGGCCAGCAGGCCCACGATGCCGACGATGGTCAGTATCCATACGTAAAGGGGGACCTGCATGCTGCGTGCCTTCCAGTCGGTGGGGTTGATAACAACCCTACCGGGCGGTTGTTGCCGGGCGGTGTCGGCTTACTGGGCGGTGTCGGCCCAGCCTTTGCCGGACGGGCCTCCGTCGGCTCCGTCCTCGCACAGCCGGAAAGCCACGGCGGCAGCCTGGGCGACAGCCGCAGCGGAATCCTCCTTGGAACCCCCGCTTCCGGTGGCTGTGCCTGCGGTGCCCGTGCTTCTCGCGCCGGCGGCGAGACCCGCAGCGTAGCCCACCATCAGCGCCGTGATCGGGGCCGCTGCGTGGGTGACGGACCGTGCGGATTCCCCGGCCAGGTCAAGGATCAGTTCGCGGTCGAAGTCGAGGTCGAGGAGCTGCAGTGCGTGGGCCAGCCGGTGGCTCCACTGGTCCAGGATCTGTGCTTCGTCGTCGGTGGCGGGCATGTTCGCTCCTCGGTCGGAAATAACGGCAGATGCCTCGAGGTTAGGCTGTAGCGAGAGACGCTATCAAGGAGTTCCCGATGACTGATGTGACTATCCGCCATAACCCGGACCGTGAGCGCTTTGAAGTGCTTGTTGCCGGCAACGTGATCGGGAAGGCCGCGTACAAGACGTACGACGCCGGCGTCTCGCCGCAGCGGATTTTCTACCACACAGTGATCAACGAGGAATACGGCGGCCAGGGGCTCGCAGGCAAGCTCGCCACCGTTGCCCTGGACGAGACCGTGGCCGCCGGGCTGGCCATTGTGCCGGTGTGCCCTTACATCAAGAAGTTCCTCACCAAGCACCCGGAGTACGCCGCCGGCACCGTAGCGACGACGCCGGCCCATCTGGAGTTCCTCAGCGCGGCGCTCGCGGCGCGCGCCCGGGCTTAGCCGGCGCAGCGCCAGCGTTAGGCGGGGCTGGGCCCGCGCGGCAACGCCGGCGGTGCTTTCCATAGCCACGGTTTGGCGGGAGGGGCCTGCCATTTAGTGATGCCTCGCTCTGGCGTGCGCGCAAAGCGAGACGTCCCGATAGTTTCCATAGATGATCAGAAACAACAACCCGCCATGGAAGCCAGTAGGTGCATCCCTGCCGCGGTATCTGCGCCTGATTGCTCGGGAATCCCCGTAATGGCGGCAATCCATGGAGTGCCAAACTCCGGTCTTCTTCTGACTGGTCATTGTGGTTGCGTAAACTTTACGATAGTTTCTACATGTGATGCAGGTCGCATGGTGGGGAATCGTGCGGCGGAAGCGCCAAGCAAAGGACAAAGATGACCATCAGCACAGACGCGCGCACGGCCGAGGAGCGGCTCCGGCGCATGCATGAACGCCTGGGCGGCATTGCCTACGGCGGGGACTACAACCCGGAGCAGTGGCCCCGCGAGGTGTGGCTTGAAGATGTCCGCCTCATGAAAGAAGCCGGCGTCAATCTCGTCACCCTGGCCGTCTTCTCCTGGAGCCGGCTGGAAACTGCGGACGGAGTCTATGATTTCGGGTGGCTGGATGACGTGATGGACCTCATGCACCAGCACGGCATCGGTGTGGACCTGGCCACCCCGGACGCGGTCCCGCCGGCGTGGCTGATCGCCCGGCACCCGGACATCCTGCCGGTGCTCACAGACGGCACCACGTTCGGGTTTGGTTCACGGCAGCACTTTGATGTCTCCCACCCCGTCTACCGCGAAAAGGCCCTGGCCATCGCGGAGCGGATGGGGGAGCACTACGCCAAGCACCCCGCCCTGATGATGTGGCATGTGGGCAACGAGTATGGCCCCGTCTCCTACGGCCCCTGGGCGGACAAGGCCTTCCGCGCATGGCTGCAGGCGAAGTATCCCTCGCTGGCGGAACTCAACCAGGCGTGGAGTACCGACGTCTGGGGCCAGGTCTATTCGGACTGGAATCAGGTGGGCGCACCGGCCCAGCCCCGGACCTGGTCCAATCCCACCCGGCGGCTGGACTACCACCGGTTCACGTCCCACAGCATGCTGGAGCACTACAAGGCCGAGCGGGACATCCTGCGCCGCCACACTCCGGACCTGCCCATCGTCACCAACTTCATGCGCTTCTACAAGACCAACGACTACTGGGCCTGGGCCGCCGAAGAGGATGCCGCAGCCCTGGACATCTACCCGGACCCCCGCGAATCCGACGCCCACGTGGCCGCCGCCCTGAACTTCGACCTCATGCGGTCGCTACGCGGAGGCCAGCCGTGGATGGTCATGGAGCAGGCCACCGGCGCTGTCAGCCAGTGGTCGGTGAATGTGTCCAAACTGCCCGGCAAGATGCGCCTGGGCTCCTACCAGGCCATCGCCCAGGGCGCGGATGCCATCCTGTTCTTCCAGTGGCGCCAGGCCCGGGGCGGCACGGAACGCTACCACTCCGGCATGGTGAACCACGCCGGCCCCAACACCCGGATTTTCCGCGAAGTCACCCAGCTGGGCAACGAACTCAAGGAGCTCGGCACCATCACAGGCACCCGCTCCACCGCAAAAGCGGCCATCGTTTTCGACTGGGACTGCTGGTGGGCCCTGGAGCTGGGCAACTCTCCCCGGTCGGACCTGAACTACGCCCAGGAGGTCCTCCGCTTCTACCGGCCGTTGTTTGACGCCAACATCACCGTGGACTTCGTGGACGGCAGGAGCGACCTCTCCACGTACAGCCTGGTGATCCTTCCAGCCACCTACCTGCTCACCGACGCCGCCGCGCGGCGGTTCGAGGATTACGTGTCCGACGGCGGCCGCCTCGTGGTCAGCTACCTTTCCGGCATCGTTGACGAGTCCAACACCATCCGACTGGGCGGTTATCCGGGCGCCCTCCGTAAAGTGCTCGGCGCCTGGAGCGAGGAAATGCACCCGCTCGCGGGGGAGGGTGAGGAAGTGAAACTCGAAACGGCCGACGGCGGCACCGCCTCCGCCAGTTACTGGACGGAGCACGTGCATACCGAGACGGCGGAGGTGCTGGCCACGTACGAGTCCGGCCGGCTCGCAGGATCGCCGGCTGTCACCCGCAACTCGTTCGGGAAGGGTACGGCGGTCTACCTGTCCGCGCGGGTGGACGACACGTTCCTGGAAGCCCTGCTTGCGACCGAGCGCGAGGCGTCGGGGGTCCATCCGGAACTGGCCGCCCCACCGGGAGTCCAGGTCCGCCGTCGTTCTGGCAAGGACAGCAGCTTCCTGCTGGTGCTGAACCACAACGACGCACCGGTCAATGTCGACGTCGGCCGCGGCGGAACCGACCGGCTCAGCGGCCGTCCGGTTGAAGGGTCCGTGGAGCTCGCCGCCAACGGAGTGCTGGTGCTTCAAGAATCCGGCGCAACAGCAGACGCCGCCGACGAAACCTCACGATAGGCAGGTAACGCCATGGCAATCAGATTGGAAGCTCCACCGGAAGCGATCCCGGCCGCGGGGCCCGGAAAGAGCGGCAAGCCCAGGACCAAACCGGGCGGCTGGAAGCTGGCGCTCAAGCGGGACTGGCGCCTTTATACCCTGTTAGCGCTCCCATTGCTGTACTTCGCAGTCTTCCGCTACCTGCCCATGGCCGGCAACGTGATCGCGTTCCGGCAGTTCCAGCCCGGCGGCAGCATCTTTGGCGAGAAATGGGTGGGGCTGAAGTACGTCACCCTGTTCATCAACGATCCCAGTTTCTGGCAGGCGTTCCAGAACACCATCATCCTGGGCGTGCTGACGCTGCTGTTCTGCTTCCCGATGCCCATCATCTTCGCGCTGATGCTGAACGAACTGCGCTCGCAGAAGTTTAAGAAGTTCGTCCAGACCGTGGCATACCTGCCGCATTTCATGTCGGTAGTGATCATCGCCGGCATGATCCTGCAGAACTTTTCCATGACGGGAACGGTGAACCAGATCGCCGGCACGCTGTTCGGCACCACGGTGAACTTCACCCAAGACGCCGGCTGGTTCCGGCCCATGTACATCAGCTCCGAGGTGTGGCAGACCATGGGCTGGGGCGCCATCCTCTATCTCGCCGCGCTGACCCGGGTGGATGAATCGCTCTACGAAGCGGCCAGGATCGACGGCGCCAACCGCTGGCAGCAGACCTGGCACGTGACACTGCCTGCCATCCGGCCCACCATCATTACGCTCCTGATCCTGAACATCGGCACCTTCATGGCTGTGGGCTTCGAGAAGATCCTGCTCATCTACAACCCGCTCAACTACGAAACATCGGATGTCATCTCCACCTACCTGTACCGGGTGGGCCTGGAATCAAGCAACTTCAGCTACGCGGCCGCCATCGGAATGTTCGAATCCGTCATCGGCCTCACGCTGATCCTCTCCGCGAACGCGATATCCAAGCGTCTGGCCGGAACGAGCCTGTGGTGAAAGGGATAAACATGGAGGGAAAACTCCTGAACCGGGCCGGTTTCACGGCAGCCAAAAAGGAAACCGGCGTCCTGCTCAAGGACATGAAGCAATCAACCGGCATGAAGGTCTTCCGGATCTTCAACCTGGTGTTCCTGCTGGCTGTGGTGTTCCTGACGATGTACCCGTTCCTGAACATCATTGCCCAGTCCTTCTCCAGCGAGGGCTTCATCAACTCCGGGCAGGTCAACCTGTTCCCCCGTGGCTTCAACGTGGAGACGTACAAGCTGATCCTGGCGGACTCCACGTTCTGGAACAACTACGGCAACACGGTCCTGTACACGGTGGTGGCAACGGCCATCTCCATGGTCCTGACCACCACGTTCGCTTACGCCATCGCCAAGAAGGACCTCAAGGGCCGCAGTTTCTTCATCGGCATTGCGGTGTTCACCATGTTCTTCAACGGCGGCCTGATTCCCAACTACGTGCTCATCAGCTCGCTGGGGATGCGGGATTCCATCTGGGCCGTGGTGCTGCCCAATGCCATCAGCGTCTTCAACCTGCTGATCATGAAGTCCTTCTTCGAGAACATGCCCCGCGAACTGGAGGAGGCCGCAGCGATCGACGGGCTCACCCAGTACGGCGTGCTGTTCAAGGTGGTCCTGCCACTCAGCAAGGCCATCGTGGCCACCATGGTCCTGTTCTACGCCGTGGCCAACTGGAACTCGTGGTTTCAGGCGTTCCTTTACCTGGACAAGCCCGAACTGTTCCCGGTCACCATCTACCTGCGCAACATGATCGCCGGCGTCACCACTGCAGGCTCCGCCGGCGGCACCGTGGAAAACGTGGGCCAGATCGCCGCCAACATCCAGTCGGTCACCATCGTCCTTACCGTCATCCCCATCCTGTGTGTCTACCCCTTTGTCCAGAAGTACTTCTTTTCGGGCGTCATGCTCGGTTCCGTCAAGGAATAACCCCTTATGAAAGGACATCCAATGATCCCTAAACGAGAGCTCCGTAGACGAGACTTCCTCGGCCTTGCGTCCGTTGTCACCATCGGCCTTATGCTCACCAGCTGTGATTCCGAGGCACCTGAAGTGGACACTTCCAAGTCCCGCACGGGCGCCATGGACAGCTTTGGCGTTGGGGACACGTTCAAGGCGACGGCGCCGCTGACGTTCAGCTTCCTCTTCAGCGACCAGCCCACGTACCCCTACAAAAAGGACTGGCTGTTCTTCACCAAGCTCGCCGAGGACACCAACGTCACCCTGGACGCCACCATCGTCCCCAGCAGCGACTACGAACAGAAGCGCAGCCTGCTCATCAGCTCGGGCAACGCCCCGGAGATCATCGCCAAGACCTATCCCGGCCAGGAATCCGCCTACGTGTCCTCCGGGGCCGTGCTGCCGGTCAGCGACTACGTGGACCTCATGCCGCACTACCAGGACAAGGTCAAGAAGTGGAAGCTGGAGCCGGAGATCGCGGGCCTCACCCAGGAGGACGGAAAGTACTATGTGCTGCCGGGCCTGCACGAAGAACTGTGGCCGGACTACACGCTGGCGTTCCGGACCGACATCCTGGAGAAGGAGGGCATTGCGGAACCCAAGACCTGGGACGAATTCCGTGAAGTCCTGCGGTCGCTCAAGAAGGCCTATCCCGACGTCGTGCCTTTCTCTGACCGCTTCAACGGAAACAGCGTGCTGAACATCGCCGGTACGGCGTTCGGCACGGTGGCCGGCTGGGGCCTGGTGGACGGACTCGTGTTTGACGAAAAGGACAAGAAGTTCAGTTTCGGTGCCGGTTCCCAGCAGTTCAAGGAACTGGTCACGTACTTCAACTCGCTCGTGTCCGAGGGGCTGATGGACCCGGAGAGCTTCACCCAGACGGACGACTCCGCCATCCAGAAGTTCACGTCGGGCAAGTCTTTTGTGATCAGCGCGAACTCGCAGAACATCATCACGTACCGGACGTCCATGGAGCAGTCCCTGGGCAAGGGCAAGTTCGCGGTCCGCAAGATCACCGTTCCGGGCGGTCCGGCGGGCGACGTGATCGGCGGCTCGCGCCTGGAGAACGGCATCATGCTCAACTCCTCCGTAGCCGAGAAGGACAACTTCGTGGCGCTGATCCAGTTCATTGACTGGCTTTTCTACAGCGACGCCGGCCAGGAATTCTCCAAGTGGGGCGTGGAGGGCACCACGTTCACCAAGGAGGGCGGCAAGCGGAAGCCGGCGCCGAACGTTAACTTCCAGGGCCTCAACCCGGCCGGGACCAAGGACCTCCGCGTGGACTACGGCTTCTCCGGGGGCAACTTTGCCTATGGTGGCACCACGGACCTGCTGCAATCCACGTTCAACGAGGAAGAGTTGTCATTCCAGAAGGCCATGAAGAGCAAAAAGCCCAGGGCTGTGGCCCCGCCGGTACCGTTCAGCGACGCGGACCGTGAGCAGGCCACCC
The DNA here is from genome assembly GCF_017833075.1 of Arthrobacter sp. PvP103. NCBI lineage: Bacteria > Bacillati > Actinomycetota > Actinomycetes > Micrococcales > Micrococcaceae > Arthrobacter > Arthrobacter sp. PvP103. The sequence continues at coordinate 3,403,371 of NZ_JAFIBQ010000001.1, forward strand.
TGGTGCTGACTCCGCTCAAGGACCACGTCAAGCAGAACACCCTGAAATTCATCACCGGCCAGCGCAACCTGAGCGAATTCGACGCCTACGTTAAGGAACTCGACGGAAAGGGGCGGTCCAAGTACGTTGAACTGGCGAACAAGGCGTACAAGGCCTACGCGGACAAGAAATAGCCAACGGCCGACGGCGGGTTGAGCGCGGGTTCTAGCGGAAGGGCACCAGTGGCACAGAAGAAGGCGGAGTACGGTTCAGGTCCGCTGTTCAAGGCGGCCACCACGGTTTACAGCGTGATGGTGGGCGATGTGCTGCTGGTGCTTGCCAATTTCCTGTTGGTGCTGGCGCCACTGCTCGTCGCCCTGTCCGCCGGCATGGCGGCCGCGTCCGTGCCCCGGTCCGGCCCGGGTTACGGCGCGCAACTCGGGCTCGTGTTCCTGGCGTTTGTGCCGGTGGGGCCATCCCTCGTCGCCGCGGCGTATGCCTTCAACCGGTTGCTGGCGGGGGAGGAGACCGGGGTGTTCCGCGACTTCGTGCGCGGCTACCGGAGCAACTTTCGGCAGGCGCTCGCGGTCTGGCTGCCGTACCTGGCGGTGCTGGCCGTCGTCGTCGTCAACCTCCTGCTCCTGCCCGGAACGCTCGACGCCGGGAATCCCACCCGAGCAGCCGCACGAGTGGGGCTGCTGGGGCTGGGGCTATTGGTGGCCACCGCCGGCGTGACGGCCATGCTGCTGCTGTCCCGGTTCACGTTCCGAGTGCGCGATCTTTACCGGCTGTCGCTCTACTGCCTGGGGGCACAGAAGCGGGTGTCCCTGGGCAACGCCGGCATCCTGTTCATCACAGCGTTCGTGCTGACGGTCACCACGGCGGGGCTGATGACGCTGATCGCGGGACCGGTGGTGTTCCTGATCTGCCTGAACTCGCGGCCGCTGCTGGCGTTCATCGAGCGGAAGTTCACGGCGGCGGGTTGACCTGCCGTCAGGCAGAATGGGGGCGTGACCTCACCGAACGGAACCGTGAACCGTAAGTCGAAACTGAAGCCCTGGAGGCTGGGGAACCTGGTGGTGACCGCGCTGGTTCTCTGCCTCGGACCGGTTCTGATGGTCGTCGGCACACTGCAGATCAACGCGGACGACGGGTTGGTGCGGACCGGGAAACAGGTCCCTGGAACGATCACGGAATTCCACGACAGATCGAAGGCTTCCGACCGCAGGATGAAAGTGGAGTTCCAGACACCCGACGGTGCGGCCCAGTACGAGTGGGTAGCGGTGGACTTTGAACAGCACCCCGTAGTGGGCGAGGAGGTCACGGTGGCCTACCGGGAAGCCGACCCGGGTCAGGCAACGGTGCTGGGGTTTGAAAGCGACGGCGTGTTCTTCAGGGGAGTCGGCACCGTCCTGACCTGTATTTTCGGCGGAATCGGAATCTTCCTCTTCATTTGTTACCTGCTGGGCGTCCGGAAGGACCGGAAGAAGCTCGCCGAACAGCAAGACGGAGGCGGCCACCGAAGTTAGGCTGAAATGATGGACTTTAACATCCGCCAGGCCGCTCCCGAGGATGCCGAAGCCGTAGTGCTTATGCATACGCTGGCACACGAAGAGTGCTACGCGCGCCAGTTGTCATCGGAGTTCTTCCGAACCCGCAGGGCCAGTATTCCCGAGCGCGTTGAACAGCGCCGACAATTCCTGGCGTCCCCTGACCCGAGGCTCATTGCCCTGGACGAGAGCAATGAAGTGGTTGGGCTGGCCGACGCGGGCCCCGGCCTCGATGCAGACGGGCCAGAACCGTTAGAGGTATATGCGATCTACATCCTCCGGCGCGCGTACGGCAGCGGCCTTGGTGCCGCCCTGCTGCAAGCCGCCGTCAGCGATTCACCGGCGTACCTCTGGGTGCTCGAGGACAATCCCCGGGCGCGGGCCTTCTACCTCAAACACGGCTTTCGGCCCGACGGTGCACGCAAACTGCTTCCACCCGAGTGGGAGGAGCTCCCCGTGATCCGGATGGTCCGGCCACGCAGAACGTAGGCTAATCAGCAGCGTCCGGCTCCCCGGTGTTCTCCGGCTCCCAGCGCAGCAGGTCGCCGGGCTGGCACTCCAGCACCTCGCATAACGCCTCAAGGGTGGTGAAGCGTACCGCTTTGGCCCGGCCGTTCTTGAGCACGGCCAAGTTTGCGGGCGTGATCCCCACCCGGTCCGCGAGCGCACCGACGGGCATCTTGCGCTTGGCAAGCATCACGTCGATGTCCACAATGATCGGCATCAGATCACCTCGTCGAGTTCGTCCTGCAGGTGCCTGGCTTCGGCGTCGCGGGCCACCGCCTGCGCCAGCAGCATGCGCAGTATGACGACCACCAAGGCGACCCCGGCGATCAGCAAGCCGGCACCGCCAATCAGGAGGACGACCCCGGGAGCGACGGATTCGCCCGGGGCAAAGACGACGCCGAGAGCGAATGTGAGCAGTGATGCCGCGGCGATGGCGCCGGCCACCACATCCACGTAACGGAAAGCGGCGTGCGAGAACACCGTGCCCCGCCGCACCATTGTGAGCAGTCGCCAGACGCAGAGCATGGAGACCTGGACGGTCAGGATGCCCAGGAGAACTATCACGATGACCGGAACGCTGACGCTGGCGATATCCGGGCCCATGTCCTCGTTGAGGTCCCGGGCCAGCAGCGGCACCATCACCGCCTGCACGAACACGGAACCGGTAATTCCCATCGCGAGGACAATCCGCAGCGCGAGGACGGTCAGCTTTCCCATCAAGTCTCCTAGGGTGTCGAATAACAGCTAAAGAGTATCGATAATCGATAGCTTGAGCAAGGCGTGCACGGCTAATGCCGCTGCCGCCGGAAAAGCGGGCCGCCGGAGCAGTGACCGTGGTAGCCTGCCGACGATGGCTGTGGACCCTGCCCTGCTCGACTGGCTGCTTGACTCCGACCCGGCGCTGCGCTGGCAGGTGGAGCGCGACGTTGCGGGCGCCCCGCGTGAAGTGTGGGGCGCCACCCGGGCGCGGCTTGCGACGGAAGGATTCGCGGCGCGGCTGCTTGCGCTGCAGGATCCCGACGGGCAGTGGGCGGGTGGAGCGTTCTTCCCTGGCGACTTCGACTTTTATGGTCCCGAGGCTGCCCCTGATGCCGGGCAGCCGTGGACCGCAACGACGTGGACGCTCAATGCTCTCCGCGACTGGGGCCTCGATGCGGCCGTCCTTGCAGATACGGCCGGGCTCCTCGCCGCGAACAGCCGCTGGGAGTACGGCAACCTGCCCTACTGGGGCGGCGAGGTGGACTGTTGCATCAACGCCTACACACTTGCCAACGGGGCGTGGCTCGGCGCGGACGTCACCGGAATTGCCCGGTGGTTCCTGGACCACCGTATGGCCGACGGCGGCTGGAACTGCGAGTGGGTGGATGGCTCCACCCGTTCGTCATTCCATTCCACGCTCAACTCCCTTAAGGGGCTGCTCTACTACGAAGCCGCCACCGGCGGAAGCGACGGGCTGCGCGCCGCACGCCGGGCCGGGGAGGAGTACCTGTTGCAGCGCCGGCTGCTCCGCACCCTTTCCACTGGAGAGCTTGTGGGGCCGTGGGTGACGCATTTCGCGTACCCCTTCCGCTCGTTCTACAGCGCGCTCAACGCGGCGGACTACTTCCGGGCGGCCACCCTGTGCGATGCCGCCCTGCCCGACGGTGCCCGGCCGGATCCGCGGCTGGCGGATGCGATCGGGGTGATCAGAGCCGCCCGCCGCCCTGACGGCACCTGGCTGCAGGAACGCCGCCACGCTGGCCGGGTGTGGTTCGAAGTCGACGTGGCCCCTGGCGAGCCGTCCAAATGGCTGACCTTCTTCGGCACCCGCGTGCTCGCGTGGTGGGACGGTGAGGACGGGACCGCAACTGTCCGTCCGCGCAACCCCTGAGACGCGCCGAGCCCGAAGGCCGGAATGGCTAGTGCAGGGGCGTGACCTCTGCCGGCGTGAGCATCTCGCGGCCGAAGCCCACCACCCGGCGCTCGCCGTGCAGAATCAGTTCGTGGGTGTGGACGTCGTGCGTGCTCGACGTCGAGACGTGCAGTTTCACGAGGCCCGGAGCCACGATGCGCTCCAGATTCAGCCCGGTGAAGGACGTGCGGTCCGCATGGACGGTGAACGCCACTGTTGCGGAGGCGCCGGCGGCCAGCTCCACCCTGGCGTAGCCGATCAGTTCGCGCACCGGCCGGACCACTTCGCCCACCGGGTCCGACAGGTACAGTTGCACCACTTCGGCGCCGTCAACGGAGCCGGTGTTGGTAACCGTGCAGCTTACGGTGACGGCGCCCGACGTCGACACCGTGGGCGCGCTGGCCAGGTGTCCCGAGATCTCAAAGGACGTGAAGGACAGTCCGTGGCCGAAGCCGAAAAGCGGTGACGGGTCCAGCGCGCTGACGCCGCTGGGGCCGGCCAGGGTGCTGTGCAGGTAGGTGCCCGGCTGGCCGCCGGAGGTGCGCGGAACGGATACCGGCAGTTTGCCGGACGGATTGACGACGCCGGTCAGCACATCCCACAGCGCCTCGGCACCCTCCTCACCGGGGAAGAAGCCCTGGACCATGGCGTCGGTGCGGTCCGCGAAGTCGCCCAGTGCGTAGGGCCTGCCGCTGAGCACAACAACCACGGTCCGGGTACCGGCACCCGCGGCCGTTGCGAGGACACGCTCCAGCATGGCGTGCTGGTTACCGGGCAGACGGAGGTCTGCGGCGTCGTTGCCTTCCCCGGATGTGCCGCGCCCGAACAGCCCGGCGTTGTCACCCACCACAATCACGCAGGTGTCCACGGATTCGGCGATGCGGCATGCCTCGGCGATCTGCTCCTCACTGGCACTTTCGCAGGTGCCGGTGGCCGAACTGCGGACCGCACCGCATCGCGCACCAGCCGCTTCGGCCACCGTGGGCACCGAAATGCCCATCGGCACGTCCGGGTGCGAGGCGCCCACATGCGCGTCGAAGGAGTAGCAGCCCAGCATCGCGAACGGGTCCAGGGCCAGCGGGCCCACCACCCCCACCGAACCCAGGGCGGACGGTGGTAGCGGCAGTGCCGGGCCGCCGTCGTACTCCCTGTTGCTCAGCAGCACCAGCGACTGTTGTGCCAGCTGCCGTGCCAGCGAGCGGTTTTCTGCCGGATCCAGGTCAATGGCGCCGCCGCCCAGGACCGGCGGAGCGGGGTCGAAGTCCGGGGACAGCAGTCCGGCTTCCAGCTTCTGGGTGAGTACGCGGCGCAGCGCAGTATCGATGACGGCCTCGTTCAGCGCGCCGTCGCGGACCCGCTGGAGCAGCGGCTCGCCGTAGCAGTTCACGGTGGGGAGTTCGACGTCGACCCCTGCCTGGAGTGCCAGCACGGCGGCATCGCCGGAATCGGCGGCCACGCCGTGGGTGACGTTCAGGAAGGCGACCCCGAAGTAGTCGGCCACCACTGTTCCGGCGAAACCCCATTCCTCGCGGAGCAGCGTGGTGAGCAGCGCCCGGTTGGCGGCCGCCGGTACGCCGTCGATGTCCGTGTAGGCATGCATTACGGACCGCGCGCCGCCGTGCTTGATGGCCATCTCGAACGGCGGCAGCATCACGTCGGCAAGCTCCCGCGGGCCCATGGAGACTGGCGCGTGGTTGCGCCCGGCACGGGAGGCGGAGTAGCCCACAAAGTGTTTCAGCGTGGCCACGATGCCCTCGGACTCCAGGCCCTGGACGTAGGCGGACGCCACGGTTCCCACCAGGTAGGGGTCTTCGCCGATGGTTTCCTCCACCCGTCCCCAGCGGAGGTCTCGCACCACGTCCAGCACAGGGGCCAGGCCCTGGTGTACTCCCAGGGACCGCATGTCGGCGCCGATCCGGGCCGCCATGTCGCGGACCAGGCCGGGGTTGAAGGTGGCGCCCCAGGCGAGCGGCACCGGGAAGGCAGTGGCTTTCCACGCGGCGAGTCCGGCCAGGCATTCCTCGTGCACCTGGGCCGGAATGCCGAAGCGGGAGGCGGCCATGATCTGTTCCTGCGCGGCGGCCAGGCGGCGCGCGCCCTCCGCCGGCTCCAGCGGCGTGGTGCCGTACATGCGGGTGATCTGGCCGAGGCCGTGGGAGATCACGTCATCCCAGGAGCGGGCGTCGCCCGCCATCTGGCTCTGCAGCGGGGCCACCGAGTCGCCGTCGGTGGACGCGTTCACCCACACGCCCGCCAGTTGGGCGGCTTTTTCCTCGAGGGTCATCTCGCGGATGAGGCGTTCGACGGTGTCCGGCCCTGCGGCGCGGGGGAGGGCTTGCTTTTCGGCGGCACCGCTGGTCACGGGCTTCTCCTACGGTTGGAAGTCATTTCTTAGAAACTATCAGAAAGTTATATTTACTTTCTAGGCCAAGATTCATTGACTTTGCAGCGGATAACTTCCTACGGTTGAAGGGCTGGGCTGAGCATGCCCTGAATCTGTATCAGAAAGTTCTGATGCAGTCATGAAACTTTCGGAAAGTCCTGAAGGTAGCCGATGAATTACTGCAAAGGCGGAGAATTTCAAATGCGGACGTACAAAGTGGCCATCGTGGGAACGGGCGGGATCGCCGCGGTGCACGCGGACAACCTGGCACGGACCGGCAACAGGGCGGAACTCGTGGCGGCCTGCGATGTGGACCCGGCGCGGCTGGATGCCTTCGGCGAGCAGCACGGGATTGCCGGCCGCTACCAGAGCCTTACCGAACTGCTGGCCGTGGCCAAACCGGACATCGTGCACTTGTGCACGCCGCCCATGATGCACATCGACCAGGCCATCGAGTGCCTGGAAGCGGGAGTGCACGTGCTCTCCGAGAAACCGCCGGCGCTGTCGCTGGCCGACTTCGACCGGCTGGAGACTGCGCAGGCGCAGGGCGGCGCGCAGTTCTCCTGCGTGTTCCAGCACCGTTTCGGCGACGCGTCCGCTGCCGCGCGGACCCTGATCGGGGCCAGCGGCTTCGGCCGCCCGCTCGTGGCCCGCTGCGACACCCTCTGGTACCGCCCGGACAGCTACTGGGACGTGCCGTGGCGGGGGACCTGGAACGCCGAGGGCGGCGGCCCCACCATGGGCCACGGCATCCATCAGTTCGACCTCCTGCTCCACCTGCTGGGACCGTGGGCGGAGGTCACTGCCCTTGCCTCCCGGCAGGCCCGCGCCACCTCCACTGAGGACCTGTCCGCGGCGCTGGTCCGCTTCGAGAACGGTGCCGTGGCCACCGTCATAAACTCGCTGCTGTCCCCGCGGGAGACCTCGGACATCCGGATCGACTGCGAGTTCGCCACCGTGGAGCTGAGCCACCTTTATGGGTACGGCACCAACAACTGGACCGTCACCGCTGCGCCCGGCCATGAGGACGCGGTCCGGGATGCGTGGGAGGGCCAGCCGCTGGAACGCGGCAGCGGGCACTCCGCCCAGTTCCTGGCCATGTATGACGCGCTCGACGCCGGTCTGCCGCTCCCGGCCGGCGCGGACTCCGCGCGGCAGACGTTGGAGTTCGCTGCCGCGATCTACGCCTCCGCCTTCACCGGAAAACCCGTGCGGCGCGGCGAGATTGTGCCCGGCCACAGCTTCTACACCGGAATGGACGGCGAAGGCCTGGGCGGCCGTGTCCTGGATTCCACGGCGCTTGCCGGCACCGCCCCGCTCGCCGGCGTCCGCGCCTGAACACAACCCCCTACTTTTGGAGATTCCCATGACCAGCACCGCAGTAACCATCAAGGCAGCCGACGCCACCCAACTGAGCTATTCCGACGACGGCGCCGTCCTGACCTTCACTGCCGGCGACCGGCAGATCGCCAAGTACACCTACAAGCCCACAGACGACCAGTACGAGAGCCCGCGGCCGTTCTTCCACCCGCTCGCCACCCTCGAAGGCGACGAGGTGACCATCTCGCGGCCATGGGACCACGTCTGGCACAAGGGGCTCTCCTGGGCGCTGCCCAACGTGGGGGACCACAACTTCTGGGGCGGTGCCACCTACACCCGGGCCACGGGCTACGCCAACCTGGACAACAACGGGGCCATGGCCCACGAGGCCTTCACCGCAATCGACGACTCCGGTGCCGGGATCACCGCCGCGGAAATCCTGCACTGGTCGGGCCAGGACGGTCAGCCGGTGATCGCCGAGGAACGCCGCTTCAACATCCGGCTGCTGGATGTTCCCGAGCTACCGGCCGGCGCTTGGGTGCTGCTGTTCGAGACCCGCATGAGCAACATTTCCGGTGCGGAAATCGGCATCGGAAGCCCCACCACTGAAGGCCGGGACAACGCCGGTTACGGAGGACTGTTCTGGCGCGGGCCGCGGTCTTTCACCGGCGGCGAGTTCCGCTCGGAGCACGGCGCCGGCACGGACGAGTTCATGGGCACGCGCTCACCGTGGATTGCCTTCACGGGCCGGCATGACGGAAGCTGCCGCTTCTCCACCATCGCGTTTGTGGAAGACGCCGCCAACCCCGGGGGACCCAACCAGTGGTTTGCCCGTTCCTCGATGTTTGCCTGCCTGGGGTCGGCGCCGTTCTTCAGCGAAGTGGTGCCGCTGCGCGAAGGCCAGCCCCTCACGTACCGCTATGCCGTGGTGATTGCTGATGGCGGAGTGGATGAGGGTTCCGCCGCGGCCCTGGCCGGCGCCGCCCGGGCTGCGCTGGAGAGCTGGGTTTGAGCGGTGATCACATCCTTTCCGGGCGCCACAGGCCTGTCCGAGGTCAGTATCTACGACTGGCCCGGCGCGGACGGTGCCGCCGGCGGTACGCCGCACATGCACACTGCCTCCACCGAGGCCTATGTGGTGCAACAGGGAACGGGCAGGCTGGAGACCCTGGACTCGCGCGGTTTCACGTCCACGCCCTTGGCTCCGGGGGCGGTGCTGTGGTTCACGCCCGGCACGGTCCACCGGGCGATCAATGATTCGGGCGACCTGGTGGTCCTCGTGGTCATGCAGAATGCGGGGCTGCCGGAGAACGGCGACGCAGTGATGACGTTCCCGCCCGGACACCTTGCGGACGCCGCGGCGTACCGTCGCGTGGCGGCGCTCGAACTCACGGATGCCGACGCCGGCGTGGCGGCGGGCGAGGACGCCGCCCGCCGTCGTCGTGATCTGGCGCTGGAAGGCTATTTTGCGCTCAAGGAGGCCGTTCTGGAAACAGGACCCGGCGCGCTGGCCGGGTTCCATGCAGCAGCCGCACGGCTCGTCAGTTCGAAGACCGGGAGGTGGGCGGAGTTCCTGGCCGACGGCGCGGCGCGGCAGGCGGAGACCACCAGGGAACAGTTGCGTTCTCTGGACATGGCCGAAAGTTTCTATCTTCAGGAAGCGCGGACTACCATGGGAAAACGGAAAACCCGCAGGATGTACGGCATGTGCGGCCGCATCCAGACGTGGGAACTTTCCGATAACTAGCGGTCCGGGCCGGTCCCGGCTGGAAGGTGGGATTCCATGGTGGGCAAACAGGACACCGGGCGCGCGACGATCAGCGAAATTGCCAGGGAGGCCGGGGTCTCCGTCCCCACTGTTTCCAAGGTGCTGAACGGCCATGCCCATGTGGCGGCGGAAACCCGTGCCCGGGTGGAAGAGATCATTGCCCGGCGTGACTACGCACGCCGCCCGGCAAAGCGGAGGCAAAAGGCCGGCCTGATCGACCTGGTTTTCCCCGGGCTGGGCTCGGAGTGGGCGCTGGAGATCATCGAGGGCGTGGAGCGCGTGGCGCAGGACGCCGGGTACGGCACTGTGGTGAGCAGCCTCAGCATGGACGGATCACGGATCCGGCCGTGGCTGGCGAACCTGGCCGAGCGGAAATCAGACGGTCTGCTGATGGCCGTGTACCAGCTGGATGCCAAGCAGATCCAGCGGATCAAGTCGCTGGGGATCCCCGTGGTGCTCATCGACCCCGTCGGCCAGCCCGGACCGGATTTGATGACCGTGGGGGCTGCCAACTGGGATGGCGGGCACTCGGCCACGGAGCACCTGCTGCAACTGGGGCACCGGCGGATCGGCATGATCGGCGGACGTGAAGACCTGCAGTGCAGCAGCGCCCGCGAGGACGGCTACTGCTCGGCGCTGCGCCGGGCGGGCATTACGGTGGACCACGAACTGATGGTCCCGGGAGATTTCTCGATCGAAGCCGGCGAGGCCGGAACCCGGAAGCTGCTGGAGCTGGCCGACCCGCCGACGGCGATCTTCACCGGCAATGACGCCCAGGCGCTGGGTGCCTACCGGGCCGCGCGCTCTGCCGGGCTGCGTATTCCCGAGGACTTGTCCATCATCGGCTTCGATGACATCCCGGCAGCCGAGTGGGTCGAGCCGGGCCTGACCACGATCCGCCAGCCCGTGGTCCAGATGGCCGAGACCGCCATGCGTGCCCTGCTCCGGCACCTTGACGGGGATGAGGAACTGCCGCAGCGGATCGAGCTGGGGACGGAACTGGTGGTCAGGGGATCCACGGCGCCACCCCGGAAGGGGTAGGCAACCGGCTGACCCGGATGCAGGACCACCGGCCTATATCGCCCGGGAGTCCTGATGGGTACCGTGGCCTCATGCAGAAGATTTCGATCGAAGCCCTTGCCCGGCAGCAGCTCGCCGCGGCGCTTGCAGCGAACAACGGGCGTGCTGCCGACACCGTTTACGGCGGGCACGAGAAGGTGCTCCGCCAGACCGTCATGGCGCTCAAAGCCGGCACCCAGTTGAGCGAGCACCAGAACCCCGGCGACGCCACAGTCTTTGTGCTCCAGGGCAGCCTCCGGTTGCGGGCCGGCGACAACTCGTGGGACGGCAGGCCGGGTGACCTGTTGATCGTCCCGGACGGCCTCCACAGCCTGGAAGCGGAAGAGGACTCGACGTTCCTGTTTACCGTTGCGAAGGGCGCGAAGCAGGGCTGACGTCGTCGCAGCCTCCTCCGGGCCCCACTGGCGGCCGTAACCAAGTTCGGACTCCCGTGCCGATGTAGGCGAGACTGTTTCCGTGAGCAACAAACCCCGGACAGCCCTCGCCGTTGCCGGCCTCAGCCTCGGCACATCGCTGAACCCGCTGAATTCGTCCATGATCGCCGTCGCCCTTGTGGTGCTTCGCGCTGATTTCGGGCTCGACGTCGCCACCGTCACCTGGGTGATCACCGCCTTTTACCTCACCTCCGCCGCGGGCCAGCCGCTGATGGGCCGGCTGGCTGACCGCTTCGGGCCGCGGCGCCTTTTCAGCTTCGGGATGGTCCTCGTCGCGGTAACGTGCGCGCTGGCTCCGTTCGCTCCGAACTTCGCCCTGCTCTGCGTCGCCCGGGCACTCATGGCCCTCGGCACGGCCACCGCGTACCCGAGTGCCGTCGTGATCGTCGGGGCGCTGGACCGCGCCACGAAGGTGAAGTCCACCCGGCCGCTGGGCCGGATCCAGATGGCCAACACCTCCGCGGCGGCGGTGGGGCCGGTGGTGGGCGGCCTGCTAGTGAGCCTGGTCGGCTGGCAGGCGCTGTTCCTGATCAACGTCCCCTTGTCCCTCGCGGCGCTCCTCATCGTCCGGAAATTTGCCCCGGTGGACGAGGAACGCGAACGCGGCAGCGCCTCGGAGTTGCTGCGCGATTCGGACATTCCCGGCATCATCGGCTTCGTCGGATCGCTGACGCTGGTCATGATGGCGCTGCTGAACGTCCTGCCGGGCGCGCGCTGGTGGCTGCTGGCCGGCGGCACGGTGCTGGCCGCCTTCTTCGTCTGGCGTGAATTGAAATTCAGCCCGCCGTTCCTGGACCTGCGGCTGCTCGGACGGAACCGGCCGCTGCTGCTGGTCTACCTGGGCTTTGCAGTGTTTAACGGCATCTATTATTTCGCGTTCTTCGGCCTGCCCCAGCTGCTGCAGGAAGCGGCCGGCTACGATCCCGGCGTCGTGGGCCTACTGATGCTGCCGCTGGCAGCGATGTCCGTGATCGCGACGCCGTTCGCGGTCCGCGCGATCGATCGCTTCCGTGTGCGGCGGGTACTGATTGCCGGGGTGCTGTTCCTGGTGGCCGCCGCGGCGGCCATGTGGCTGCTGACCGCTTCCTTCGCTATCCCGCTGGTGCTGGCGCTCACCGCGCTGATGGGCATTCCGTGGAGCGTGGTGAGCATCGCGTCCAGCCAGGGCATGTACATTTCCACCCAGCCGCACGAGCGCGGGGTGGCCGCCGGCATCTTCCAGACCTGCCGGTACCTGGGCGCCATCACGGCCACAGTTATGATCGGCATCTTCTACGGCAGCGGCGTGAACCAGGCCAACTGGGGCCTAATGGTGCTCACCATGCTGGTGCTCGGCGCGGTGGCTTTGGGCGTGACGCTGCTGTGGCGCGAGCGGAAGTGAGCCGAGGGGCGAAGCCCAAAAAGGCCGCGTGGGGCACCATCCGCACCCTGATTTCGTTGTTTTCATGGCTTATTGACACCCGGATTCCGCCGGAATAACCTCTGCCTTATCGGGGCATTCCGCTCCGTTTCCTAAGTATTTTCGGCGCCGAATCCGGGCCGCTTCTGCTGGGCGACGGCGCCAGCGAGGAGGGTCCCATGTCATGGGAAATTTCCGGAACATACGTTGGTAGCTGCACTTGCCAGTTAATTTGTCCTTGCCCAGTGGACGGCCTGCCCACCGGTCCCGACGGCGAGTGCCGTGGCCTGAACGTCTTCCACATCGCGAGCGGGAAGATGGACGACACGGACCTCTCCGGTGTCGACTTCGCTTTCGCAAACTGGTTCCCGTCCCATCTGACCGCAGGCGGCTGGAAGGTGGGGGCCGTCGTCGACGACGCCGCTTCGGACGCACAGGTGCGCGCCCTCGGGAGCATCCTCCGGGGCGAGGCCGGCGGGCCGTTCGGTGACCTGGCGGCGCTTTATGGCGAATGGCTGGGCCTGGAACGCGCGGGGGTCAAGTTTTCCGGCGGCGATACCCCGGCCGGCTCCGTGGCGGACCGCGTGGTCATTACATTCGAGCCTTTGCCCGGACCCGACGGCGGCGTGACCACTGTGAAAAATGCAATGTACGGTTTCGCGCCCGAATTCCAGATAGGAAAGGGGACGGGACACCCGGATCTCTTTGGCCTGGCCTTCGACGGCGTGTACGGCGAGACGTCCGATTTCAGCTTCGCCAGTGAAATGGCGGAGGGTGCCCCCAAGGGCCGCGGCTGAGGCCGGCCCGATGTATCACCGGAAGATGGCCAGGAGCCGGGGCATGCAGGGAGCCGGACACCCCCGCTCCCGGGCCGCCGCGGCTCCGCGGATCGACCCGCGGGAAGCCGGCCTCGTCGCAGTCCTCCTGCTCCTCGCTGCGGCGAGTTGGATTGTCACCTCAACCCAGCTGAACGGCATGGATATGGGCCGCTGGACGGATCCTGGTCCGCTGGGGTTTTTCGTCGCCACGTGGGTGGTCATGCTGGCGGCCATGATGTTCCCGTCCGTCGCACCCATGGTGGTGGCCTATGACCGGATCCTGCGGCACCGCCGCACCACGGGACGGTACGCGCCCGCCGGAGCCACCGCCGTGTTTGTGGCAGGTTACCTGATTTCGTGGACGGCCTTTGGGCTGGTGGCCTACTCGCTGTACATGTCGGTCGCGTCGCTGGCTCCGGGGCTCTTCGGTTCGGACCAGGGCGGACGCTACCTCGCAGTCGGCGTGATCCTGCTGGCTTCTGTCTATCAGCTGACGCCCGCCAAGAACGTCAGTCTGATGAAGTGCCGGACGCCCATGGACTTCGTCCTGCACCGCATGCGGCCCGGGTACCGGGGAGCGCTGGTCATGGGAATGGAGCACGGCGCCTGGTGCGTGGCCTGCTGCTGGGCGCTGATGGTGGCGCTGTTCGCGCTCGGGGTGATGAGCGTCGGCTGGATGGCGCTGATCGGGGCCTTCATCGCCGGAGAGAAGATGCTGCCTTGGAAGCGGCTCGCCAACCGTTCCGTTGCGGTGGCACTGGCCTTGATTGGGGTGGCGGTGGCATTTTCGCCGGCAGTGATGGGCGGGATGGCGATGTAAGTGGCCGTACGCGCACCCAGGGGCGGGCGGCGACAGCGGGGGATTCTTGACCGGTCTCATCCAAACAAAAGGAGCCGAAAATGGCTGAAGGAACTGGACTCCTCAGGCGGTTTTACGAAGAAGTGCTGGTGGGCGGAAATCTCGCCCTGATCGACGAGTTTGTGCTGGACGACATCCAGGACCACGTGGAGCCGATGCCCGGGCAGCCGCAGGGAAAGGACGGCGTGAAGTTCTACACCAACGTCATCCGTACGGCGTTCCCCGACCTCAGCGTCAAATTGGAACCCGCATTCGCCGACGGCAACCTGGAGGCCTCCCACGTTGTGATGTCCGGGACGCACAAGGGGGAGTTCATGGGTATTCCGGCAAGCGGCAAGAGCGTGCAATTCAGCAACACCGACATCATCCGGATCGACGACGGGAAGGTGGCCGAACACTGGGGATCCTCCGACACGCTTAGCCTCATGCAGCAGATCGGGGCCGCGCCGGCCGCACCGGCCTGATCCGCCCCGGCCCTCCGCCTGCGCCGCTTCCCCGGCTTAATGCCCGACGGCTTAATGCCCGACGCCGGGGCTCACCACGTGCGGCGCCGTCCCGTGGCGGTGCCGCACCCTTAGGCGTGCGCGTCCGCTGAAGTTTCCGATGCTGCGGCCACGACGGCGGCTGGTGCCTCCGCCGCAGCGGCAACAGGCGCAACGTACCCGGCCTCTTTCGGCCCGGGCGGGTAGGCGTGCCGGCGCCCGGTCACCGTGATCACGAGCGCGGCGACGACCGGCACAGCAGCCGCGACAGGCACCATCAGCGGTCCCGCCGTGGTGAGGGCGGCTGCGCCGTAGAGGGCGCCGATCGTGATGCCCAGTTGGATGGTCAGCACGGTGAGGCCGTTGGCGGCTTCACGGTACTCCTTGCCGGCACGGAGGATGGCGGACTGGTTGTAGATGCCGATTGCGCCGAAGGCCGCTCCCCATATCCCCATGAGCACTAGTGCTCCGGGGACTGTTCTCCCGCCCAGCGGAAGGACGAGGAACGCGGCGGCGATGACCGCCGTCGTAATCAGCAGCGAGCGGCGCGGCCGCATGTCCACGGTGATGCCGGCGATCCAGATGCCCACCAGTCCGGAGAACCCCAGGACGGTGAGGGAAAGGGTGATGGTGTAGTCGGGCAGGCCGGCCTCGCGGAGAAACGGCGCGATGAAGGTGAACAGCGCGAAGTGCGCCATGAGCATCAGCGGCCACGCGATGGCCACCGATTTCACGCCGGGCTGGCCGATGGCCTTGCGCAGGGACGGCCGAGGCGCGTCGGGGAGCCGGCGGACGGCGGGCAGCAGCCACATGGCAAGTCCCGCGAGGACCACGCTGGTGCCCGCCAGCAGCAGGAAGGATGCGCGCCAGCCGATCAGCCCGCCCAGTGCGGTGCCGAGCGGCGCGCCAATGGCGAGGCCCAGGCTGTTGCCGCTGAAGACGATGGCCATCGCCTTGCCTACCTTGTGGGCGGGGACAATGCGGGCAACGAAGGGCGCCATCGCGGTCCAGAGCAGGCCGTGCGCTATGCCGCCCACCAGTCGGGCGGCAAGGGCGGCGCCGAAGTCGGACACCAGGCCCACCAGGGCATTGCTGATAGCGAAGGTCAGCACGAGCGCCACCAGGAGTGTGTGCCGGGGGATGCGGGCGAGGAGCATGGCGGCAGGGATCACCGTGGCCACGATGATGGCGGCGTACCCGGCGGTGAGATAGCCGGCCACAGGCTCGGACACGTTGAGGCCGGCGCTGATCTGGGGGAGCAGGCCGGAGGGCAGCAGTTCGGTGGTGATGGCGGTGAAGCCGATCATCGACAGCACCAGCAGCGCGCCGAAGGGCATGCGGTCACGTGCGGAAGCGGAGGTCGCGGGAGACACTGGTGTGGATCCTTTTCAGGGAGTGGGGAGGAACGCGGCGCCTGTTGCCGGGGTCCTCCACTCAAATTACCTGATTTATTTGGCGTGAGGCAGGGTCTGCCAGACCCACCCTGACGGGAATATTTCGGCGTTGCCGGGTCACGGCAGCCAGCCAGTGACGAAGCCACCCCGGGAGGGGCCGGGACTGCCGGCGGGCTCCGCCGTTGGCCCCTGTCCGGGCGCACTGCCTTCAGTTAGCGAGAGGCTACGCCCGTAGGCGGAACACAGCTCCTGCACCGGGTGTGCGGTGCAGTCCCAGCCGGCCGCTTCCAGAAGCTCGGCAGGGTCCGGCGGATCGGCCCGGGCCAGCAGTTCGTCCATGGACAGGCCGGTCTGGAGGCTGAATTCGCGTAGCTTCGCTTCAACATCGTCGGTAGCGGGCAGCGGGACCGCCCTTTCAATCACGGCCCGCGATCCCGACGGCGACAATTCGGCTACCGCTTGCAGCAGAGTGAGCTGGGCTGCGGCATCGAGGTAGGGCAGGAGGCCTTCGACCACCCAGGTGGCAGGCTGCTGCGGGTCGAATCCGGCGGCCAGGAGCGGACCGCGCCACGGCAGTGAGAGATCGGCGGCCACTGTGATCAGCTCGCACGCGGGCTGCGCGGCCAGAGCTGTCATCACGGATGCCTTGAACTCCAGGACGTTGGCGAAATCGACCTCCAGGACGCGGGCGCCGGCAGGCCACGGGAGCCGGAAGGCGCGGGTGTCCAGCCCGGCGCCGAGGATCACGGTCTGCCGGCTGGTCTGCGGGCCCGACGCCAGGAAGTCGTCGATGAAACGGGTCCGCAGGCCGAGGTAGATGGAGGCGAGAAGCAGTGGCTGCTGCAGGGGAGGGGCGCTTTCGGGGTTGGCGGGCCACACCGTCGGCAGCTCTACGCGGGAATGGGCGGCGTCCACCAGGGCAGCAGCAAACGGATCCACCACGAGCGGGTCGGCCCGGGAGGTTTCGACGGCACGGCCGGCAGCCACGGCAAGGGCTGTCAGCGGCAGCCCGTGGTCGTCCAGTTCTGTCAATTTCTTGCCTCCGGAGATGTGGTGCGTGAGTGTTATGGCTGCTCTTGTCTGCTCAAGATATCCTCATGCATGCCGGGCGCCTACGGACTTTGCGGAACCCGTTGTCAGCACAATGCAGAGAGCCTACGCTGTGCCCACGGCCCCACCCCGGGGACCGTTTCCAGACAGGAAAGACCATGACCAAGTATCTTTTTGAAGCGAATTACGTGGGCGAGGGAATCAAGGGGCTCATGCGCGAAGGCGGTACCAAGCGGCGTGAGGCGCTGGTCCAGGCCCTTGATTCCGTAGGAGGATCGCTCGAGAGCTTTTACTACGCCTTCGGGGACACTGACGTCCTTGGCGTGTTCGAGGTCCCCAGCTCGGCCGACGCCGCCGCCCTTTCGCTGATGATCAATTCGACGGGCAGCGTGAACGTCCGCCTGAAGCCGCTCATGACGCCGGAAGACATCGACGACGCAGCCAAGAAGACACCGGCGTACCGGGCTCCCGGGCAGTAACGCGGGGCGCTGGCGGGGACAGTCCCGGCAGGCAGCCGCTCGGTTGCCGCCGCCCACCTCACTGTCACATGTCTAGGGTTCCCGCTGCAGCGGCGCTCACCTGCCGGTCTATCCACCGCCCTTGATCTTCCGCCAGCCGCCCGCGCGGTTGTTGGCGATGATCGTGCGAAACATCTCGCCGAGCGCTTCCTCGTTCACGGATTCGCCCTCCCGGAAGGCGACGGTTCGGGCTGTTTTGTTGCTGTGCCCGGCGGTGATGATGTTGTGCGGATCCGGGACAATGCCGCCGTCGTACATAAACACGTTCACGTGGTCCTTCGCCGCCAGGAGGGCGCAGATGTTCCCGTCCAGGACGAAGTAGGGCTGGACGGTGCGTTTGATGGTTTCCTCGACGGCGGGATCCGCGGCGTGGACCAGGTCGCGGACCTGCCGGCAAATGGCCTGCTGCCAGGCCGGAAGCACTTCGATGTAGCGGTCTACGCGCGGGTCTTTGGTGTAGTCCATGGCTGCGTTCGTGGCCTCAGCGGGCGGTGATCTGTTCGCGCAGGATGTCCGCGTGGCCGCAGTGCTGGGCGAGTTCGCGCAGCATGTGCAGGTACACCCAGCGCAGCGGCAGCGGGCCGCGGCGGTTGCCGCGGAGCACGTCGTCGAGCTCGAGGACTGAGGTGGCGCGGACGGAAGCCTCGCACGCTTCGCGGTGTTCGTGCTGGACGGATGCAATGGTGTCCCGGTCAGTGAGGATGAACGATTCATCCGGGGTGGCCGGGATGCCGATCTCCGTGCGGGATCGGCACGTGATGGCTTCATCGAACCAGACCTTCTCCACAAAGGTGGCGTGCTTCACCAGGCCCAGCAGCGTGGTCCGCGACGGCACCAGGGACCGCCGCGCCTGCTCCTCGGTCAGCCCGTCCAGACAGGCATTGAGCATGCTGCGGTGCTCATTGAGGAACGCCTCGAACTGGGCGCGGGCCGGCTGGTTGATGACGTCTTCGGCGAAGGTGGTGGGGAGGGCAGGCATGTGTGAAGTATTGCAAGGCCGTCACGGCGGGGCAACGGTCCGGCTGTTGTGTTCCGGGGACGACGGCGTGCTCCCGTCTAAGAGGCGGAGCGACGGTTGCGCGCCAGGCGCACCAGTTGGCTGAAGGCGAAGACGAAAACGGCCTCTATCAGCACCATCAGTCCGAGCAGCAGCCACTGCCCCTGGCTGATGAAGACGACGGCGCCGGTGAGAACGAGCACGGTTCCGAGGACCAGCGCATACACGGCGAAGCCGAAGGCCACCTTGGCGCTGCGAACGCCGGTGCGGAAGCCAAAGCCCATCGGCTGTCCGCCGGGGAGCCCCTCAACGCGGTCGGGGCCTGCGGGTTGGAGCTTGTCGAAC
This sequence comes from Arthrobacter sp. PvP103, assembly GCF_017833075.1. Lineage (NCBI taxonomy): Bacteria > Bacillati > Actinomycetota > Actinomycetes > Micrococcales > Micrococcaceae > Arthrobacter > Arthrobacter sp. PvP103. The sequence continues at coordinate 3,422,145 of NZ_JAFIBQ010000001.1, forward strand.
TCTTCCCACGGATCCCGGCTCTGGTCCTGTTCGGTCATAACTCCATTATCCCGCGCGTCGCCTGGCCCTATGCCGTGGCGGCGCATCCGTGCGAGCATGGGCCTCACCGACACACAGCAAGGGGACGTGATGAAATCCAACGAACTGCTGCTGGACGCCTTCGGCCGGATCCGCGAGACGGTGGAAGCAACCCTGGACGGGGTGGACGACGGCGTCCTTGCCCGCCGTCCGGCCGGCACCGGTAACTCGATCGCCTGGCTGATCTGGCACTTGGGCCGGGTGGAGGACGCACAGGTGGCCGCGGCCGCCGGCCTGGACCAGGTCTGGACTTCGCAGGGATTTGTGGGCCGCTTCAAGCTGCCGCTTCGCGAGCGTGACACCGGCTACGGCCATTCGAGCGCCCAAGTCGATTCCGTGAAGGCCCCGGCGGCTCTGCTGCTCGAGTACTATGACGCCGTCCACCGGCAGACCGCGGACTTCCTGCAAACCCTCGGCGACGACGACTTCGACCGCGTCGTGGACACCCGCTGGGACCCGCCGGTCACCCTCGGGGTGCGGCTGGTCAGCACGATCGCCGACTGCCTCCAGCATGTGGGGCAGGCCGCCTACGCGAAGGGCCTGGACCACTGACGGACTAAGGCGGAACCCGCTATTTTGCGGTGGGGCTGATGCCGGCCTGCCAGGTGTCGTCCAGGGCGGCTCTGGAGCGGCTGCCGCCTCAGCCGCGGCTCGCCAGGACTGACTGCAGTTTCTCGAACGAATCAGTCCAGCCGCCGCGGTGCAGTTCCAGCCGCTCCTCCGTGAGGAACGGTCCCTGCGACAGCGCCAGGCGCGTGCCGTCGTCGGCCGTCTGGAGTGAAAGGTCGACGACGGTCTCCCGGTCATCCGGCGTGGGTTCCTCCCAGCGGAAGGTGTACACGAGGCGCCAGGGCGGATCGATTTCCAAGAACTCGCCGGAGAGGTGGAACGGTTCTCCGTCCGGGGGCGCCATGCGGAACCGGTAGCGGCCGCCCTCCACGAGGTTCACGTCTGCTGACGGGATGACGAAGCCGTGCGGGCCCCACCACTTCTCCAGCTCGGACGCTTCCGTCAGCATCCGGAAGATTTCTTCCGGACGGGCAGGAAGCGTGCACTCCAGGTTCAGGACCAGCACGCCGGTTTCCTCGTTCATCGTTCAACTCTGGCATCCCGCGGACACGGGCGAAAGACGCTGACGAAAGAACCGGACCTAGCGGTTGTGCCTCGCCCACAACTGCAGCCACAGCAGCAGGCGCGTCTCGGGGTCATCCACGTCGATGCCGAAGAGGGCCTGCACCCGGGCCAGGCGGTAGCGGACAGTGTTCACGTGGACGTCCAGGGCCTTGGCGGCCTCGACAGCGTTGCCGCCGCAGCTCAGGTAGGCATAGATGGTCTCTTCAAACGACTTCTTGTGGTGTTCGTCGTACTCGGCGATCCGGAGCGCATGCGTCCCGGGCAGTTGACCGGACGCCGTCAGGGAGGAGGCGATCTGGCGCAGCTGCAGCCGCGAGCCGAGGGACTCGTCGTCGGCCACCACGTCATCGGAGTCGGCGGCTATCCGGCCGTCGACGACGTTGCGGACCAGCTCGGACAGGACCAGTTCCGCGTTGACCCGGGACTCTGTGAGCCGGTCGATCGTGGCCGCCGCGCCCAGTGCGGCCAGGACAGGGCGTGCGAGAAGCCGCCGGGCGTTTTGGACAATCTTGAGTAGCGTGCCGCGTTGGAACTGCAGGGACGATTCAGTGCTCTGCGGCAGGACGATGTACACGATGCCGTCCGAGAGCCCGCAGACCGCGGAGGGCAGCCGGATGGCGCAGGCGGTCCGGATGGTGTCGAACAGCCGGAGGCGGGACTGCAGCGTTTCGGCCGCTATGGCGTCCGCGGGCCAGACGCTGAGCGCGGCCACACGGACGGAAGCCGCCGATATTCCCAGCCGGATGGCGGCCAGCTCGGCGCGCTCGGGTTCGAACAGCAGCGGCTTCACCAGGTCCATCTGGCGGGTGAGGGTCGAGACGTAGGTGGTGCGCTTGTGCAGGATATGGAGTGCGGCAACGTTGGCGGCTTCGCGCAGGATCCGGTTTGCATCCTTGTTGTGGTGCTCTGCGCGTTCCAGGAGCCAGAGCGATCCCAGCACCGCGCCGCCGGCCCGGATGGCGATGGCCGTGCGCCGGAGCCGGGGGTCCTCCGTCGCCACATCCAGCGCGTCGCTCGCGGCATGGACGCGCCGGTAGTCCTTGTCAGTCTGCACGGAATGGGGCACGTGCAGGCGCAGGATCGAGCTTCGCCGCGTCTCGTCGATGGGCTGGTCCGGGAGGGTGGAATAGGCCAGGATCGTCTGGTCCGGATCGGCGATCGCAATGGCACCGCCGGCCTGGGCCGCAACGGTGTTGGCCAGGTCGAACAGGTCCCCGGGACGGATGTCCACCAGGGTGCGGCCTGACTGCCGGTGGGGGATGACGGCGGCGTCCATGATTTCCGCCAGCTGGTTCCACGGCACCGAGTCGGAAGCCCGGAAGAGCGCCATGCCCGTTTCCCTGGCCGCTGCCCGGAGGGCGGCATCCGGTTTCCCGTTGGTCTTGTAGACAATCGCCACGTAGCCGGCGTCCTTGAGCTCCTGGACCTTGGCCCGCAGGCGCTTTCCGGACAGCGACAGGCCGATGGCCAGGGCAACAGCGCCGGGAAACTTGGCGGGGGCGGCCGTCGAATCGTACAGCACCGACCCCGCCACAACCTGCTGGTCATCGGCCGGCATCTCCACGACGCTGACGATTTCCGATCCGGCCGAGCGCGCCACGTCCGCGAGTGTGGGCTGGGACTGGCTCTGCGCTCCGGGGAACACCCCTGCGCCGTGACCAGGCATCAGGGAGCTACTGACCGGGTTGGCGGCGTCGGGGATTACGACGCACGTTGCTGGACACGGGCCGGCCGGAACACGGTGGCCGTCAGCCAGGTGACGGCGCTGCACACCCCGGCGCCCCAGGCGATGTCAGTCACGGCCACCAGGACCGGGAAGTCCTTCAGCACGGCGAGGGCGGTCAGGGCCCACGTGGCGTAGGTGAAGAAGCCGAACAGGGCGGCACCCGTCACCCGGTGCCGCATGGTGGCGCCGGCGTCGTTGGGCCGGATGCCGTAGTGCACGATCCCCACGACAAAGATCAGGTAGAAGACGACGGCGCCGGCGAGGTTCACGCTGGGAGCGAGCAGGTTCCCGATCTGGCTTTCGTACTGCCTGTTCGCCACGGTGATGATCCAGGCAACGTCGATGACGGCGAAGACGACGGCCGCGGCCGCGTAGCCGAGCAGCCACTTTTTGACTCGGACGTTCATGCTTGGCTCCTTGGCTGGGCGTAGAGGGTTTCGACGATGTGCCGGGTGCGTTCGGCAAAGGCCGCGCGCTTGAGCTTCATGGTGGGCGTCACTATACCGCTGGCCTCACTGAGGTCGGTGAGCAGCAGCACGAAGCGGCGCACCTGCTCGGACTGCGCGATCTTCGCGTTCGCGGCACTGACAGCGCTGCCGATCGCGGCGAGGAGCCGCGCGTCGTCGACCTGGACTGCGCCGCCGTCGTCCGGGATCCGCAAACCGGCCAGGTCCGCGATGCCCTCGCGCGCGGCCCAGGCCGCGACGGATTCCGGGTCCAGCAGCACGAGGCCGCCGAGGTACGGTTTGCCCTCTCCCACCATTACGGCGTGGGCCACCAGGGGGTCGCCCTCCACATAGCCTTCCCAGATGGCGGGGGAGATGGTCTTGCCGCCCGCGGTGACAATGACGTCCTTGAGCCGGCCCGTGAGGGTGAGCCGTCCCGTCGCGTCGAGCCGGCCGAGGTCCCCGGTGCGGAAGAACCCGTCCGCGAACGCGTCCGTGTTGTCCGAGGGCTTGCGGTAGCCGGCAAAGACGCCCACGCCGCGGGCCAGCACCTCGCCCTGCTCCGAGATGCGCACGGTGGTTCCCGGCATGGGGACGCCCACGGAGCCTGACACGATCGCGCCGGGCATGTTGCCGGTCAGCGGAGCGGTGGTCTCGGTGAGGCCGTAGCCCTCGATCACCGGCAGGGACAGGCCCCGGAAGAACAGGGACAGCTCGGCGTCGAGGGCGGCCGCGCCGGACAGCAGGTAGTCGAGCCGTCCGCCCATCAGCTTCCGCAGCCGGGCGTAGAACAGGCGGTCGTAGAGGACATGCCGCAGCCGGAGGCCCGGCGGGGCCTTGGCCGACGGGTCGGCGTCGCGGGCTTCGGCGAACCGGCCCCACTCCACCGCGGTGCGCTGCGCCGAAGCCCACACCCGTTCCAGGTGCTTCTTCGCCGCGGCGGCCGCAGCGGACGCCTGGATTTTCTGCAGAACGCGGGGGACCACCACCAGGAACGTGGGCCGCAGGACGCCCAGGGCGGGAACGACGTCCCGGGGATCGGACAGGTGCGCAATGCGCATGCCGTTCGCCAGGCAGATCAGCTGCAGTCCGCGGGCCAGCACATGGGCCATCGGCAGGAAGATGATGGTGTTGCCGCCTTCACGGACCACTTCGGTGTAGGCGGCCGCCACGTTCAGCACCTGACCCACGAAATTGCCGTGGGTGATGAGGGCACCTTTCGGCGCGGCGGTGGTGCCGGAGGTGTACACGATGGTGGCCACCGAGTCGAGGTCCGCCAGCAGGCGCCGCTCCTCGACGGCGGCATCTGACGTCCCGGCGCCGCGGACCACGAGGTCGGCCAGGTCTGCGCCCGGGCGGGCGTCCATCGTCCAGACGCCCAGGCCCGGCATCCCGGCCTGCTCGAATCCCCGCTCCAGCAGGCCCGCATGCTCGGCTGTGCCGCCAATTGCGAGACGCACGCCGGCGTCGGCCAGGACTGCGGTCACCTGGGGAGCTGCCGACGTCTCGTAGATGGGGACGACGACGGCGCCGGCGAACCACGCTGCCATGTCGGCCAGCGCCCACTCGTACCGGGTGGGGGACATGATGGCGAGCGGTTCGCCGGGCCGGAGTCCGGCGGCGATGAGGCCCTTGGCCAGGGCCCGGACCTCGTCCACGAACTGCCTGGTGGTCACCGGGCGCCACGCTTCCGTGATCGCGGCGTTGGCGGCGCGCACCTCGAAGGCGACGTGGTCCGGGGCGGTCCGGAACCGCTGCATCAGGAGCTCGGTCGCGTTCCGGTGAACGGACGGCTCAACGAGCAGCGGCGTGGTGAACTCTCTCATTGGCTGTCCCTCTCGGAAAGTGTGGCGAGGTGGTCCCGCATGAGCTGCCCGGCGACAACGAGGAAATCCGCCACGGCGCCCTGCTGTGTGGCGGGCAGGGCCTGAAGGTGCCGGTCCGTGGCGGTCATCAGGGGCCGCATCAGGTCCGTGATTCCCTGGGAGGATTCCGGGGTGGTGCTGACTTGGACCTGGCGACGGTCGTCGGCGCCGCGGTGCCGGGCCACGTAGCCGCGGCTCTCCAGCCGGTTCACGATGGCAGTAGTGGTGGCAGGCGTGGCGCCGAGGTCCTCGGCGAGCTTGCCCACTGTCACCGGTCCCGATCGCTCCAGCGCCGACAGTGCGCGGAAGTCCGTGAGATTGATGCCCATGCCCCGGGCGATCTCGCGTTCCGTTTCGTTGGCGAGGGCGAACAGGGCTTCCAGCGCCACAGCCGCCGGGTGATACTTCGGTGCACTTGGGCCCTCACCTGCTTGCATTTGCATGTATCCACACTACTCAATAAAGTTAGATGTTCAAACAGGATTGAATAGTAGGCTGGCTAGCGTACTGACTCCCGGGTGTTCTTGTCGGATTTCGTGCCGGCGTCTGAAAGGAAGCTTTGATGAAGGAATCGGACCGTAAAGCGCTCATCAGCCTGCCGGTGGTTTTGGTCATTGGGGCGCTGGTTGCCGTGGCCGGCAGCCAGGCCGGCGCAACATTGGGAGGTTTCCCCCTGTTCGCACTGGGGGTGGGGGCTGCGTTCATCATCCAGTGGCTGGCGTTCATCCCTGCCTTCAAGGGGCAGACGGAGAAGTTCTACGACCTCACCGGCGCCCTGACGTACATCTCCATCACCCTCCTCCTGGTCCTGCTCACCCCGGCCGTCGACGCCCGCGGGCTTCTGCTCGCGGCAATGGTGGTGGCGTGGGCCGCGCGGTTGGGAAGCTTCCTGTTCCGCCGGGTCAGCAGGCACGGCAAGGATGACCGCTTCGACGAGATCAAGCCGTCGTTCCTCCGGTTCCTGAACGCCTGGACCATTCAGGGGCTATGGGTGGTCCTCACGGCAGCTGCGGCCTGGATTGCCATTACGAGCGCCACCCGTGTGGCGCTTGACGGGTGGGCCCTCGCGGGCTTTGTGGTGTGGGCCGCCGGCTTCGGCATCGAGATCGTGGCGGACAACCAGAAGGGCCGGTTCAAGGCTGACTCTGCCAATGAGGGCAAGTTCATCTCCACCGGGTTGTGGTCGAAATCCCGCCACCCCAACTACTTCGGCGAGATTGTGCTCTGGATAGGCGTCCTCCTCATCGCCATACCGGTGCTGGAAGGCTGGCAGTGGGTGGCCCTGCTCTCTCCGGTGTTCGTGGCGCTGCTGCTCATCAAAGCCAGCGGCATACCGCTCCTGGAGAAGAAGGCCGATTCGAAATGGGGCGGCCAGGCCGATTACGAGGCGTACAAGAAGAACACCCCGGTCCTGATCCCCAAGCTCTAGAACGACAAGCTCTAGGCAGGCGGCGGCGCCGCGCATCCGCTTTGGTAGCTGCTACCAAACTTAAGTCCCGCAATTTGTCGTTCCCTCCATAGTCGTCTGGAGTCCCGCTTCGTACGCTGAACCACAACTTACGCACGCAGTGGGAAGGCCGTCATTGAAAATCAGCGAAGCCAGGCAGCTCGTCCAGGTCAAAGCCCCTGTTTTATCCCGCCGACGCCGGGTGCTGGCCAACGCTTTTAATGTGGAGGAATACCGGAAAGCGGCACGGAGAGTGTTGCCTGCCGGGATTTTTGATTATCTCGACGGCGGTTCCGAAGACGAGGTGACGCTGCGGCGCAACCGTGCGGTCTTTGATTCCTGGGCGCTTATGCCCAGCTGGGGTCCGGTGTCCGGACCGGATACGAGCACCACGCTGCTGGGGAAGAGCAGCGCACTGCCCCTGACATTGACGCCCACCGGCGCTACAAGGCTGTTCCATCCCGAGGGTGAGCTGGCGGTCGCGGCTGCCGCGGAGCGTGCCGGCATTCCCTACGGGCTGGCCGGGCTGAGCACCGTGTCCATGGAATCGATCGCGGAAAGCCACCCGACCCTTGACCGGTGGTTCAACTTCGGGCTCACCTCCGACGCCAAAGCCCTGACGGACAAACTGGCGCGCTGCGAAGCCGCCGGATTCACCACCCTGATTGTCGGCGTCGACACCCGCGCACTGGGTGCCCGGGAACGGGACCTCCAGAACGGCTTCACCGCGCCGCCGGCGCTGACGCTTTCCACCATCGCGGACATCGCCCGGCGGCCGTCGTGGTGGATCAACTTCCTGGCGGCGGACGGCATCAGCTTTCCCAACCTGGATCCGCGCAGCGCCGCGGCCACCTCGGTGGTCACCCCGTCCATGTGGCAGCACATCCTGGGCCATTCGGATGCCACCAGCGGGTGGAAGGAACTGGAAGCCTTGCGCCAGGCATGGCACGGCAAGATCGTGCTCAAAGGCTGCGTCAACCCGGCCGACGTCGACAAAGCCGCCCGGATCGGCCTGGATGCCGTCCAGCTCAGCAACCACGGCGGCCGCCAGCTGGACCACATGCTGAGCCCCATGGATGTCCTGCAGGAGTCCCGCCAGCGGGTGGGGGATGCGCTCGAGATCTATGTGGACTCGGGCATCCGCCGGGGGAGCGACGTCCTCAAGGCGCTGGCGCTGGGTGCCGATGCCTGTTCAATCGGCAGGGCCTACCTGTACGGGCTGGTGGCGGCGGGCTCGCCGGGCGTCGGGCGGATCATCGAGATCTTCTCGGACGAACTCCGGCGTACCATGACGTTAGTAGGCGTTTCCAGCATTTCCGAGGTGAAAGCTCGAGGCGGGGAAATTCTCCGGGACATCCGTCATTCCGGGAAAATCCTTGAAACAACAGCGTCAGGCACCGAGCACTAACGAGTTCTAAACAAGTACACAGTGCACTTCTCCCGCGGCGTAGCGGGAACCACAACAATCCCTGAACAGCTAAGGAAGCCATGCGCACCCGATACCTGATTCCCGTCCTCACCATCGCCACGGCCCTCGCGCTCTCCGGCTGCGTCGACAACAGCCAGCCGGCAGCCACCGGCGGCGCATCCGGCACCGCCGAGGCCATCGACGTGAAAAAGAATGACTCCGTTGCTGCGATGCTGCCGGAGAAGATCAAGAACGCCGGCGTCCTGAACGTGGGCATGGCCAACAACTACCCGCCCAACGAGTTCAAGGATGACAACGGTGCCCCTGCAGGCTGGTCCGTGGACCTCACGAACGCCCTGGGCAAGGTGATGGGCCTGAAGGTCAACTTCGACATTGGCACCTTCGACAACATCCTGCCGGCTGTGCGCGCGGGAAAGGACGACATGGGAATGTCGTCCTTCACGGATACGCTGGAACGCGAAAAGCAGGTGGACTTTGTGAACTACTATTCCGCCGGCATTCAGTGGGCCGCCCCCAAGGGCAAGACCGTGGACCCCAACAACGCCTGCGGGCTGAAGGTGGCCGTGCAGGCGACCACATATGAGGACACCCACGAGGTGCCCGCCAAGTCGAAGGCCTGCACCGACGCCGGCAAGCCGGCAATCACCATCTTCAAGTACGACGCCCAGGACCAGGCCACCAACGCCCTGGTGGTGGGACAGGTGGACGCCATGAGCGCCGATTCACCCGTCACCCTCTACGCGATCTCCAAGACCAAGGACAAGCTGGAGACCGCCGGCGACGCTTTCGAAGTGGCGCCGTACGGTATCCCTGTTGCCAAGGGCAGCGAGTTCACGCCGGCCCTCCAGAAGGCGCTCCAGACGCTGATCGACGACGGCACCTACACCAAGATCCTGTCCAAGTGGGGAGTGGAAGCCGGCGGCATCAAGACGGCGGAGCTCAACGTGGCAGCCAAGGGGTGATACAGCATGAGCGAGCCGGAATCCGGCCGGATGATTGAGGCTGACCCCGGCAGGCAGCCGGGACCGGGCGGGAAGCCCCGCCCCGCCAGGAAGCAGCGGGCCGGCAGGGCAGTGGACGACGACGGCGCGCCGCCGGAGGCGATCGTCGCCATCCCGCTGCGGCACCCGTGGCGGAACGTGGTGGCAGTGCTCCTCATCCTCGGGCTGGCGGTCTTTGTGCTCGACGCCGCCCAGCGCCCGGACTACGGCTGGGCGGACGTGGGCAAGTACATCTTCGACCGCCGGATCAGCCAGGCTGCCTGGGTGACGCTGTGGCTGACCATCTACGCGATGATCGGCGCGATCGTGATCGGCCTGCTGCTGGCCATCATGCGACTCTCGCCCAACCCTGTGCTGAAGAGCATCGCCTGGCTGTACATCTGGATTTTCCGCGGCACCCCGGTGTATGTGCAGCTGGTGTTCTGGGGGATCGTGGCGCTCATCTATCCGGTGTTCACGCTGGGCATCCCGTTCATGGACCCGTGGGTCACCATCCCGAATGAGGTGTTCACCAACCTCTTCATCACCGCAGTGATCGGCCTGGCCCTGAACGAGGCCGCCTACATGTCGGAGATCGTCCGGGCCGGCCTGCTGTCGGTGGACGAAGGGCAGGCGGAGGCGTCGACGGCGCTGGCCATGTCCTGGGGGCAGACCATGAGGTTCGTGGTGGTTCCGCAGGCCATGAAGATCATCATTCCGCCTACCGGCAACGAGGTCATCTCGATGCTCAAGACCACCTCGCTGGTGGCGGCGATCCCGCTGAGCATCGACCTCTACGGGGTGTCCCGGGGCATTTCCGCGGTGACGTTCACGCCGGTGCCGCTGCTGATTGTTGCGTCCCTCTGGTACTTGCTCTTCACCTCGGTGCTGATGGTGGGCCAGCACTTCATTGAGAAGCGGTTCTCGCGCGGCACCGGACGGGCCAAGACCGGCAAGGAAGGCACGACGCCGGAACCGGCACCTGCCGCGGTCCCCGGCGCCCCGGGGGTCCCTGGCGGACCGCTGGGCAATGACTTTGGAGGAAAAGGATGACGGATGCGCCGATGGTGCTCGCCGAGCGGGTCTCCAAAAATTTCGGCACCAACAAGGTGCTGCGCGGGATCAGCCTGGAGGTGGACCCCGGGGAGGTGCTCTGCATCGTGGGGCCCAGCGGCTCGGGCAAGTCGACGTTCCTGCGCTGCATCAACCACCTGGAGCGGGTTGACGGCGGCCGGCTGTCCGTGGACGGCCAGTTGGTGGGCTACCGCCAGAAGGGGGACAAGCTTTACGAACTGAAGCTCAAGGAAGCAGCGTTCCAGCGCCAGGAAATCGGGATGGTGTTCCAGCGGTTCAACCTGTTTCCGCACCTCACCGCGGTGGAGAACATCACCCTGGCCCCGATGCGGGTGAAGGGGATCTCCAAGGCCAAAGCCACCGCCCGGGCCATGGAACTCCTGGAGCGCGTGGGACTGGGGGACAAGGGCGATGCCTATCCGGCGCACCTGTCCGGCGGGCAGCAGCAGCGCGTGGCCATCGCCCGCGCCCTGGCTATGGATCCGAAACTGATGCTCTTCGATGAGCCCACCAGCGCCCTGGACCCGGAACTGGTGGGCGAGGTGCTGGACGTCATGAAGGAACTGGCCAAGAGCGGCATGACCATGATCGTGGTGACGCACGAGATGGGGTTCGCCCGGGAGGTGGCGGACACCCTGGTGTTCATGGATGAAGGAGTGGTGGTGGAGGCCGGGCCTCCCCGGCAGGTCCTCACCAATCCGCAACACGAACGGACCAAAGCGTTCCTGTCCAAGGTCCTCTGACAGCGTTTTTGTAGCCTTCCTGCTCGAACAGCACCGTGATCGTGTCCTCCTCATGCCGCAGCGTCGTAATCCTCTGCGTAGGCGCGCATCATCTCGATGCGGGAGCGGGTCATTGAGGAGGACGGGCAGCGGTGGGAAAATGGTCGGAGCACCGCACATGAGCCGCAGTGGCTCCTCTCGACAGTTCGGCACGCTTGCCGGGCACCTGGGTTTGGCCGTTTCGTGGAAGGGCCGCAGCTATGACCGTTCAGCCCCCGAAAAAGCGCCGCCTCCGCGTCACGGACGTCAATGTGGTTCACCATCCCACTCTGAGGAAGGCGCTGGGCGGCACCATCGTCGGCAACACCATGGAGTGGTACGACGTCGGGGTGTTCGGTTATCTGATCACCACCATGGGCCCGGTGTTCCTGCCCGAGGCCGATAAAGCGGTGCAGAATCTTTTCCTGCTGGGTACCTTCGGCGCCACGTTTATCGCACGTCCCCTGGGCGGCGTCTTCTTTGGCTGGCTGGGTGACAAAATCGGCCGCCAGAAGGTGCTGGCCATGACCCTGATGCTGATGGCGGCCGCGACGTTCGCCGTCGGCCTCCTCCCGGGCTACGCGGTGCTGGGAATCTGGGCCGCCGTCCTGCTGGTGGTCACCAAACTGGTTCAGGGCTTCTCCACCGGCGGCGAGTACTCCGGAGCCACCACGTTCGTGTGTGAGCATTCTCCGGACAAGCGCCGCGGCTTCTTCGCCAGTTTCCTGGACATGGGCAGCTACCTGGGCTTTGCCCTGGGAGCGGCGCTGGTCTCGGTCCTGCAGCTGACCCTGGGCCAGGACCAGATGGAGAATTGGGGCTGGCGCATTCCCTTCCTGATCGCCGGTCCGCTCGGCATTGTGGCGATCTACTTCCGGATGAAGATCGAGGAATCGCCCGTCTTCCAGGCAACCCTGGAAGCGGAACAGGAATCAGCCCGGCACCCTGAGACGGGGGAGGTGCTCGGCGCCATGGGCCCGGCAGGAGTCTTCAGGGCCTACTGGCGCAGGATTGTGCTGGCCATGATCCTCGTGGCGGCCGCCAATACGGTGGGCTATGCACTCACCTCCTACATGCCGACGTACCTGACCAGCAACAAGGGGTACGACGAGATCCACGGAACGCTGCTCACAATCCCTGTGCTGGTGGTCATGTCCCTGTGCATCCCGCTCACCGGCCATCTCTCGGACAGGATCGGACGCCGCCCCGTGCTGTGGATCGGCGCGGTCAGCACCGTGGTCCTGGCCATCCCCGCGTTCAGCCTGATCGCGGTGGGAACTGTCCCGGCCACTCTCGCGGGCCTGGTCCTGGTGGCCTTCCCCGTCACGTTCTACGTGGCCAACCTCGCGTCTGCTTTGCCGGCGCTGTTCCCGACGGCCCACCGTTACGGGGCCATGGGCATCGCCTACAACTTCGCCGTCGCCATCTTCGGCGGCACCACCCCGTTCATCATTGCCTCCCTCATCCAGTCGACCGGCAATGACATGATGCCCGCCTACTACCTGATGGCCACCTCGGCGATCGCCGTGGTCACCATCTACTTCCTGCCGGAATCCGCCCGCCGGCACCTGCCAGGGTCGATGCCCAGCGTGGACTCGGAAGAGGCAGCCCGCGAGCTGGTGGCCACCCAGGACGAGAACCCGCTGCTGGACATGGACACTTTGCCTTTTGACAGCAGCTACGAGGCTGCGCGCGCGTCGCACGCGGGCCATACGGGAACGACGCCGGGCGGTTGAGCTGAGGGGACTATATGGCCATGCGGGGACTTTCGACTCTTCCCGCACGGGCCGCGCAGGCGAGGGTTGGACGCATGCAGGAACCCAGCGCCGAACCTCAGGGCCGGCGGGACCGGAGCAATGACGATCCGTTCCTCCCGTGCCGCCCCCGCTGACATTGCCCGCACGCTGGGCCTGCCCGCGGCAGCGGTCGAAGGTCCGGCAACCTTCTTCGCCGACTTCACCGCGACCCGCGGAGGTAGAAGCGGCACTCGGAGTGCACGCCGGGAGCCGGAGCGAGGACGGTTCCGTCTCGCTCCAGGCAGTGCGCTGCCTGGCTACTGCTTCTCCGGTCCGGCAGCCCTGGACGCCGTCGACGCGCTGGCCGGGCCCGGCCTGGCAGCACAATTGAGTGGATCCGCCCCGCGTACGTCCCCGCCCATCCCGGTGGCCTGCGACACCGGAGTCCCTGTGGTGACTGCCGGGCTACTCGGCGGCGCGCAGCCGTGGTCGGTATGTCCCGGCGTCGCTGCCTCGGCAAACCCCGAGGACGTTCTGGCCGAAGTCGAGACCGCGGTGTGACGCGGTCCTCCTGGTCGGCGCAAACCCGACGGCCGCCCACCCGGTGGTGGGATCCCGCATCTTCCAGCGGGTCATGGACGGCGCCCGCCTGGTGGTGGTCGATCCCCGTCGCACTTTCCTGGCCCGGCACGCGGACGTCCACCTGAGGCCCAGGCCGGGCACCAACGTGGCCGTGTTCAACGGACTGGCGCACGTCCTGGTCCGTGAGGGGTTGGTGGACGAGGCGTTCCTTGCGGCCAGCACCAGCGGCTACGAGGAATTGTCCGGGCTGCTCCACGACTATCCTCCGGACCGGGTGGCCCGAATCTCCGGCGTCCCGGCAGACGATCTGGTGCGGGCCGCCGTCGTTTACGGTCAGGCACTGGCTCCCGCCATTTTCTACGGCCTTGGCGTGACCGAACACCGGCACGGCACGGACGGGGTGCGGACGCTGTCCAACCTGGCACTCCTGCGCGGCGCCGTGGGGCCGGGCATCGGCGGAGGGGTGAACCCGCTCCGCGGGCAGAACAACGTTCAGGGCGCCTCGGACATGGGGGCACTGCCCGACCTGCTGCCCGGGTACCAGAAGTCCTGGACCCTGCGGCGCGTGCCCGGTGCACCGAGGCCTGGCAGGCCGATGTGCCGACGCAGCCTGGCCTTCGGATCCCGCAGATGTTTGCGGCCGCCCGTGCCGGGGCGTTGAAGGCGCTGTGGGTCATCGGCGAGGATGTGCTCACCACCGACCCGGACAGCACATCGGTGCGGGCTGCCCTGGAGTCCTGTCCGCTGGTGATCTGCAACGATTTGTTCCTCTCCGCGACGGCCGCCGCCGCGGACGTCGTCTTCCCGGTGGCCGCGTGGCTCGAGAAGGATGGCACGTTCGTCAATTTCGACCGGCGCTTCCAGCGGGTCCGGGAGGCGGTGGCGCCCCCTGCCGGTGTCCGCACCGACTTCGCGGTGCTGCACGCCGTCGCGGCCCGGATGGGGGCCGCCCTTGGGTGCGCCACACCGGCGGAGGCTATGGCGGAATGCGCGGTGGTGGCGCCGCTTTTTGGTGGTATCTCGCACCCGCGCCTGGACCGGGAGGGGCCGCTGCAGTGGCCGTGCGGATCCGTCGATTCCCCCCGGGACGCCACGTCTTTACCAGGACCGCTTCGCCACGCCGGACGGCCTGGCGCACCTGGTGGCCAGGCCCTACCTTCCTCCGGGCGAGCAATGCGACGCGGACTTCCCGTTTTTGCTGATCACCGGGCGCCGGGCAGAGCACTACAATTCCGGCAGTATGACCCGCCGCACCGACAACCTGCGCCTGCTTGCCCGGGAGACGGTCGACGTCGAACGCGGGGACGCTGCTGCACTGTGACTGCACGACGGCGACTTCGTCCGGGTGGGCAGCCGGCACGGGACGGCGGTCCTGCAGGCCAGGATCACGGACGAGGTGGAACCGGGCCAGGTCTTCGCGGGCTTCCACTTCCCTGGTGCCGCGGTCAACGGCCTCACCTCCCCGGTGGAGGATGAGGTCACGGGTGCCCCGAATACAAGCTGACTGCGGTCCGCCTGTCCGGAGCCGCTGACGGCGTCCACACGGCAGGCGGTCACTAGTCCGAGGACGGCCCAACTGTCTTCCCGTCCGCCGGCGTCACCCGGATCCGGGCGATGCGGAGCCTGTCCATGGCGAGCACCGTCAGCACGTGGCCCGGCACCTGCACCCGGTCCCCGACCACGGGCAGGCGGCCCAGGCGGGAGATGGCGAACCCGGCCACTGTCTCGTAGCGGCCCTCCGGCAGGGTGATGCCGGTGGCAGCGGCGAATTCCTGCAGGATCAGGCCGCCGTCCACGTCGATGGATCCGTTGGCCACGGTGACGCGGTCCTCGTGGTCGGCCCCGGTGTCGTATTCGTCGTAGATTTCGCCCACCAGTTCCTCCACGAGGTCTTCCAGCGTGACGATGCCGTCCGTGCCGCCGTATTCGTCCACCACCAGCGCTATATGGTGGCCCAGCCGGCGCATCCGGGACAGCGTGGGCAGCACCCGGTTGGTTCCCGGCAGGGGGAGGAGTTCGCGGACGATGTCCTTCACCAGCCCTTGGTCCTGCTGTTCAGTCCGGGTCATCAGGTCCCGGATGTGGACGAAGCCCAGGACGTCGTCCGGGGTTCTGCCGATCACAGGGAACCGCGAATACGGGCCGTCCCGGACCATGCTGCGTGCGTCGGCAATAGTCATGGTGCCGTCAATGAAGGTCACTTCGGTGCGGGGGCGCATGACCTCCTGCAGCGTGCGGTCCCCGGCGCCGAACACGTCGGTCAGGATGTGCCGGCTGCTCTCTTCCAGCAGATCGCTCTCCGCCACCATGTCCCACAGTTCCTCGGAGCTGATGCCCTCCCGCTTGGCGTGCGGATCACCGCCGAACAGCTTGACCACGGCATCGGTGGACACGGACAGCAGCCAGATGACGGGCCGCATGATTTCGGACAGGACCACCAGCGGCGGGGCCAGGACTTTCGTGAAGCCGACGGCGCTCTGCATGGCCAGCCTCTTGGGCACCAGTTCACCCAGGACCAGCGAGAGATAGGCCACCAGCAGCGTCATGCCGATAAAGGCCACCGGCTCAGCCGCCGCGCCGAATCCAAGGCGTTCCAGGACGGGTTCGATGTCGGGTGAAATGGTGGACGCGCCGTAGGCAGCCGAGAAGAAGCCTGAGAGCGTTACGCCGATCTGGACCGTGGAGAGGAACCGGTTGGGGTTGCGGGCCAGCGCAGCGGCCCGGGCCCCGCGTTTGCCGGCCTTCTCGATCATGCGCACCTGGCTTTCCCGGAGGGAAATGAGCGCCATTTCGGTGCCTGCAAAGACGCCGCCCAGCAGTACGAAGAAGAGAACCAAGGCGAAGTTGACCAACGTGCCGCTGTCCATATCCTGACACTACCGAATGCGGTCAACAACCGGTCAGGTAGCGAGCGTCAGCAGTTTCCCGTCCGTCACGGCCTGGCGGGACAGCGTTTTGTAGCCCGCCTGCTCGAACAGCACCGTGATCGTGTCCTCCTCGTGCCGCATCACCAGGCCGGGCCCCCATTCCTTATGTACAACTGAGGCTTGGAGCGGAAAAGGGTCACCGCCCGCGGCGGCCGCTGCGGCGTCGTCGTAATCCTCCTCGTAGGCGGAGCCGTCGGTGCAGGTATCGCAGTTGCCGCAGGGCTCGGGGAGGTTCTCGCCGAAGTAGCCCAGCAGGAACTGGCGGCGGCAGGCGTCGGTCTCGGCATAGCCGCGCATCATCTCGATGCGGGAGCGGTCCACCCGCTGGCGTGCTTCGGCGTGTTCGACGGCGCGTTCCACCACCGCGGGCAGCTTGGCACCCGCTTCCAGCCGGATGCCGCGCTTGCCGGTGCGGACGGCGCGGGTTTCCTGCAACTGGTTCAGCAGCCCGGTGAGCTTCCGCGGAGAGAATCCGGTCTGCTCGGCGAGGGCCTTCTGCCTGACCGGCCCGCCGGCGTCGCGCAGTGCCTGAAGAACGGCGAGGAGGGATTCCTCGTCCGTGGTGTGGGTGCCGAAGAACTTGCGGAGGCCCAGGTCCTCGGAGCGGTAGTGCAGGACGGCGGAGGCGGGTTCGCCGTCGCGCCCGGAGCGGCCGATCTCCTGGTAGTAGCTGTCCAGCGAGTCGGGGATGTCGGCGTGAATGACGAAGCGGACGTTGGGTTTGTCGATGCCCATGCCGAAGGCGGTGGTGGCCACCACCACGTCCAGTTCGTCGTCGAGGAACTGCTGGTGGACGCGGTCCCGCTCGCCCTGCTTCCGGCCGGCGTGGTAGGCCTCAGCGCGCAGGCCCAGGGCAGTGAGTTCGGCCGCGTAGGCCTCGGTGTCCTTGCGGGTGGCGGCGTACAGCAGGCCCGGCCCCTTGAGTTCGGCCACCTGGCGGGTCACGGCGCGGCGCTTGTCCTTGTCCTTGTGGTGGCGGATGACTTCCAGCCGGATGTTGGGCCGGTCGAAGCCGTGCACCAGGACCAGCGGGTCCACCATGTGCAGGCGCTGCTGGATCTCCTCGCGCACCGGAGGAGAAGCAGTGGCGGTAAGGCCGACCACGGGCGGGTTACCCAGTTGCGCGCGGACCTCGCCGAGGCGCAAATAGTCGGGGCGGAAGTCGTGGCCCCACGAGGAGACGCAGTGGGCCTCGTCCACCACGAACAGCGGGACGTCCAGGGCCGCGAGCCGGTCCACTGTCTCGGACTTGGCGAGCTGCTCAGGGGCGAGGAAGACGAACACCGCTTCGCCGTTTTCGGCGGCCTCCCAGGCGGCGTTGTTTTCGGCATCGCTGTGGCCGGAGTTGATGGCGACGGCGGCCTGCCCGCCGAGCGTTGCCAGCAGCCCGTCCAGCTGGTCCTCCTGCAGGGCGATCAGCGGGGAAACCACGACGGCGGGACCGCTGCTTGCGCTGCCTTGGTGCAGTTGGAGCGCGGCCACCTGGTAGACGGCGGACTTGCCGTAGCCGGTGGGCATCACGGCCAGGACGTCCCGGCCGGCGACGAGGGCGCGCATTCCGGCGAGCTGGCCGGCGCGGAGGCGGGGGAGTCCGAAGGTGTCCGCGGCGAGCTGGCGGAGTTCTGTGCTGGTGGGTTCTGCGGGGGCAAGGGCCTCGGCCATGATGGCAGCTCCGTAGGGGTGCGATCCGATGGCCGGGCGTCTTCAGCCGAGGGCTCCAGCATAACGCGTGCCGGGAGGTCGCAGCGGGCGGCGGAACGCGTACGTTCAGCCGCCCGCTCCAGGAAACGAAGCCGCTATTTTGCGGGGGTGACCGTTGCTTCGTAGGTGAGGATTTCCGTGCCGTTGCCTTCTTCGGCATCGTCCGGCGCCACGTGCATCGTCAGATGGTTGCCTTCCGCCGTGAGCTTGAAGGGGTTCCGGGTGGCCACGTGACCGGCCGTGGACCACTTTTGGAACGGCACATCATGCAGGGTCGTCTTCCTGGCAAGGTCGATCAGGGCCATGCCGCCCAGTTCGTAGGTGGCCGCCGTGCCGCCTGCCGGCGGGGCCTGGGGCAGGTTGGCGACCCCTGCGCACAAGGCCTGGGAATTGGCCACGTACTGGCAGTCCTGGTAGTCGATGAAGTGGTTCGGGTTCTGCCAGGTGCTGAGCTGCTTGCCGTTGAGGTTCCATTCGGCGAACCTCCGGGAGCCCCACGTGTTGCCGATCAGATGCCCGGTCCGGCGGTCCATGACGATGCCGCCAAAGTGGTCGGGGACCTCGAACTTCTTCTGCGGCTCCAGGGTCGTGACGTCAACGCTGTAGATGATCGAGCTGCTGTTGGGCCGGTACTGTGCCACGCTCACCCAGATGTTCTTCCCGTCGAAGTCCAGCCCGCCCGGGTGGTACATGTCGCCTTCGCCTAGGATGATGTCCTTCTGCAGGTTCCCGGCTTTGTCCATCACAAACAGGTGCCCGACGCCCTTCCCGGCCGTGCGGTCGTACCCGTCGCGCGGCGCAGGGTATTTAACGGTGGGCTCAACTATTTCCACGGACGACAGGAAGATGTGATCCTCCGTGTAGGCGATGCCCTGGGGATGGAATGTGGGGAAGCCGAGCTTGAGCTTGCCTGTCATCTCCCAGTTGGTGGAACGGTCCACGGCCTTGAAGCTGTCGGCCAATGCCGTGTCGGCGGCGTGGCGGTCACTGTCGCCGGGCTCGGGCGCAGCCTGGGCGGCAATGCCGCTGCCTGCGGCGAGGACGATGACGGCAGCGGCGGCTGTCAGGGCGCCGCGGGTGCGAATGCGGTTCATGGGGATGCCTTTCAAGAGTCAGATGGTAAGGACCGGGGTGCGGCGATTTTCCCTAGACGGCGCCCGGTTCCAGCGAGTACTGCTTCGGCAGCTTCATCGAGTGCTCGGCCATGACCTCACGCAGCCGGTCGGGATAATCGGTGATGATCCCGTCAACACCGGCGGAGATGAGGGCGCGCATGGTCGGCTTGTCGTCGACAGTCCACGGCATAACCTGCATCCCGGCGTCGTGGGCACGGTTGACCATGTCCGCCGTGACGTACGGGACGTATCCCGGGTCCTCTACGGTTCCGTTTTGCGGTGTGCCGTGGACCGGGGAGATGGCGTCGAACCCCAGGTGGGAGGCGGCGTTGACCAGGTCTCCGCCAAAGTCGTCCGCGTCGATGCCGCCAAGCCACGGGGAACTGCCCGGTTGGCCGGCCTGCAGGAAGTCCTTGTTGGTCAGGGCGACGGTTCGGATCCGGGGGTCGGCCGCCTGGATCAGCCGCAGTGAGCCCCAGTCGAAGCTCTGGATGGATACGCGCTGCTGCATGTTGGCGGCCTTGATTTCCTTCAGTGCGACGGCCACGAACTGTTCACGGGGTGCGGTCTGCTCCGGGGCGCCGGCCTCCACCTTCGTTTCGATGTTGAATTTCACCTGGCTGGCCCGGTAGGAGTCCACCAGTGCAAAAACCTCCGCGAGCGTGGGCATCTTTTCGCCGGGTGCGGCCTGCTGCCCGGGGAACTCGGGGAGGGTGAGGCTTCCGCAATCGAGGGTACGCACCTGGTCGAACGTCAGGTCTTTGACGTATTTGCCGGCGTAGGGAAACAACGGGTCCCCGGGCGTCGCGGGTGCGGTGTCCGCGCACTTCTTGTCGCTGATCTTGCGGTCGTGAGTGATGACTTCCCGGCCGTCCTTGGTTATCTGGAGGTCGAGTTCAAGAGTGGTCACACCCGTCTCGAGCGCCTTGGCAAACGCAGGAAGCGTGGACTCGACCGTCAGCCCGATTCCTCCGCGGTGGGCCTGGAGGTCAAAGTGGTTAGCGGTGCCGTTCGGGTTGGTATCGGCAGCCTGCGCCGGAAGGGGTGTCCCCAGCGCCAGGCCTGCGCACATGGCGGCCGCGGTCAGCAGCTTTGCGGTGTTCATTTGTGGGTCTCCAAATCGGTGTCATGCCCGTTTACGAGCGGCATCCAGTCTGGTCATCCACCGGAAACGACGCGCTTCCTGACGGTGGAGGAGACATGACGGACTGGTGAACTCGGAAGTGAACTCTTAGTTCCGCCGGAATGCACAAGGCCGGCTCAAGACTCCATCAAGGTTGGACGAAGATCTCCGCAGGTTCATCATTACGCTGCCGCACGAGAAATACGCTTCTGGTTAGCAAGATTTTGGCTTAAGAAAAAGGCCCGGCTATATGCCGGGCCTTTATTAATGGGGGAAAAGAATGTCGAACTATGTGACCCTTATGGGGTCCACTCCTGCCGGGGAGGACCCCAGGCCGCCACGCAAGCCACGCGCTTCCACTTTCATCGTTGGGGCCATCACGGCGCTCTTTATGCTCCTGGGTGCGCTCAGCGGCGGTCTTGGGGGCGCACTGGTTTTCCTGGCCATCGCGGCGGGACTCACCGGCCTCTATGTCCTGGCGACTGGCCGCCGTTCCTGGGCGTGGCTTCCGGCCAGGCGTAAGGCGGGGGCTATTGCCCTGGCCGTTTCATTTGCACTGTTTATCGGCGGCGCCGTTGCCTTGCCGCGGACTTCCTCGTGGAACGCTGAGGCGGCCTCATCCGAGGGCACCGCCTCGCCCGCTGCCGCTGCGGCGAGTGCAACTGCCAAGGCGACGCCTGCGCCGTCGTCCTCTCCGACTGCGCAGGAAACGGGCGAGCCGCTGGATCCTGACAGTCCTTACCTCCTGGCACAGGGGGTCAACGTCACGGCACCGAAGGCCCAGCCGGCTTTCGCCACCAAGGCGGTGGACCTGCTGGCCACCCTTCCGATCAAGGGCCGCGCACCGAAGACGGGGTATGACCGTGCCCTGTTCGGGCAGGCGTGGGCCGACGTTGACCGGAACGGCTGCGACACCCGGAACGACATCCTCAAGCGTGACCTGACGGGCATCACCTACACCAACAGCGTCCCGTGCAAGGTGCAGTCCGGAACGCTGGCGGATCCCTACACGGGCACCAGCATCAGCTTCCTGCGGGGGAGTGCGACCAGCAGCAAGGTCCAGATCGACCACGTTGTGGCCCTCAGCGACGCCTGGCAGAAGGGCGCTCAGCAGCTGACCACGGAACAGCGGACGGCCTTCGCCAATGATCCGCTGAACCTGCAGGCGACCGACGGTCCCACCAACATCAAAAAGGGCGACGGCGACGCCGCCACCTGGCTGCCGCCGAACAAGGGCTTCCGGTGTGAATACGTTGCCCGGCAGATTTCCGTGAAGGCCACGTACAGCCTGTGGGTCACCCAGGCGGAGCACGATGCGATGGCCAAGATCCTGGCCGATTGCTCGGGCCAGCTGGCACCGACGAACGAGCAGGCCCCCGCCGCTGCGGCACCCGCACCCGCACCGGCGCCGGCCCCCGCCGCCGTCGAGCCCGCGCCTTTTGTGGCAGTGCCCGCCCCGGCCGCGCCTGCTCCCGCTGTGGTGGCCCCGGCCCCGGCTCCTGTTGCTCCGGCACCTGTTGTCCAGGCTCCCGCTCCCGTTGCGCCGGCCCCGGCTGCCGCCTACTACGCCAACTGTGCCGCGGCCAGGGCTGCAGGTGCGGCGCCGCTGTACGCAGGGTCGGCGGGCTACCGCCCGGCGCTGGACCGCGACTCCGACGGCATCGCCTGCGAAGGCTAACCAGACCAATCACTCCACCGTTCCAAACTTTCCTAGGGGGAAAAATGAAAAAAATGTTGACACTGGTAGTGCTAACCGGCCTCATGCTGACCGGATGCGGCGGTCAGCAGGCGGCATCGTCCGCAACCGCTGTTGCAGACGTCTCAGATGCTGTCACGGTTCCCAGCGTGATGGGCCTGACCCTGGATAAGGCCACGGATCAGCTGGAAAACCTTGGGCTCAAGGTCAAGGCGGACGACACCGCCGACGGCAAAATGATCATGTCCAAGAAGAACTGGCAGGTGACGTCCCAGGACCCCGCGGAGGGCGCGAAGGTGGCGAAGGACTCCACCGTGCACCTCGGCGTCAAGAACCTTGAGAAGGAGGCGGCGGAAAAGGCCGCCGCGGACAAGGCGGCTGCAGAGAAGGCTGCGGCGGCAAAGGCTGCTGCGGACAAGGTTGCGGCCGATAAGGCAGCGGCAGATAAGGCGGCAGCTGACAAGGCTGCAGCAGATGCGGCTGCGGCTGCTGCCGCGAAGGTGGCCGCCGAGCAGGCTGCGGCTCAAAAGGCAGCCCCTCCGGCGCAGGTTCCCGCTGCGCCGGCGCCGGCACCGGCGCCGGTAGCTCCCGCCGCTCCGGCCACCGCGTACTATCCCAACTGTGCCGCCGTCAAGGCCGCAGGTGCCGCGCCGCTCTACTCCGGCCAGCCCGGTTACAGCACCAGCCTTGACCGCGATCGCGACGGCGTGGCCTGCGAGAAATAGCCGCCGCTTTCCGGAGCAGCTGTTCTGCCGTGGATGCCTTCCTTCGCTGGAAGGTAACCACGGCAGACGGCTTTAAGGACAAAGACTCCTTATCGGACAGGTGAACTAGTGCACCGTCTCCCTCTGCCGTGGCTCTGGTTCGCGCTCCTTAGGACTTAGGATCGAGTCGGATTTGAGCGCAAGCAGCCCTGACAGCAGCGCCGCGGCCAAGATTGACGCAAACGCCATGGACGACGAAACACCCATGAGATACGTGGCAGCCGTGAGACTGAGGGGGCTGGATACCGTTTCCAGAAACTGGACGGCCGTCATGGTCTTGCCGAGATCAGTGGAGGGAATCTGTTGGTGGATAAGGGATGTGCGCCCCACGGTCCAGGCAATGCCTCCGGTACAGACGGTAAAGAGAGCACCGGCCACAGCGATCCACGAAGGGATGAAGAAGAGCAACGAGCCCCCAGCCATAAGCCACGAGGAACGTTGCATGAGAATGTTTGGACGCCAACTGGAAAACAGGCCGGACAGGATTGATCCGCAAAACAGGCCTGCGGCCGCGGCCGCGCCAACAATCCCCACTTCGGTAGTTGAGCCGCCCAGGCCAGCCGAGGTCTGGAAGATGGCCAGGGTTGAGAGAGGCGCGGACAGAAAGCCGATCAGGACAACTGTCCCGGCGAAACGCCACCAACCGTGGAGTTGAGAGAGTCGCCTGTACCCCGCGGAAAGTTCCTGAATGAAGCCCGGCCGATCGGGCACGTTGCCTGGACGGTCCGGCCACGGCAGGAAGTTCATGATCATTGCGATGACCGTGAATGAGACAGCGTCCACTGCCAGCAACCACCAAGGACCCCAGACAGCACTCAAAGCTCCGCCGATGGCCGGCCCCACGATGGAAGCCGATGTCCATGCCGTAGAGACTGATGCATTGAACTTTGCCGTGCCGTCGCCATACATTTTCGGGATGGCAACGAAGGTTGCAGTTCTTGCGAACATGTCGAGGCTGCCGCGCAGGAAGGCGCCGAGTACAAGAACCCAAAATGGTGTGTGCCAGGGCCCGATAAGCAGCGCCATAGCTGCAACTACCAGCGCCTGACCCCAATATCCAATGTGGGTCATGGTGCGCGGCGACATACGGTCGGCCAGTCCTCCGATGAGCACTCCGGGAAAGGCCTTTGGCAGCTGGGATGCGACGGCAACGATGGACATCTGGGCAAGGCTGCCGCTGGTTTGCAGCACGATGAGCGGCAGGGCGATGTTATACGCGCCCCCGCCAAGCGAATTAACCCACATTCCCGTCAGGTGCAGGCGCCGCTGCCATGGCTTTGCTGGAGACAATTTACTTTCCTTGGTACGCGCGGAGGATGGTGGCAAGATCGGTCTGCTTTTCCACCGAGGTCAGTAGCCATTGCATGGCGGGAGCCTGCCAAAAGCTGATGTTCCAGGTACGGGCGACCATCACGTGGAAGAGGGTGGTGCAGCATGGGACCAGGATCCGCCATCTTCCGGGAAGAACGAGGGCGAGGGGCAGGGCGAGCAATTCGAGGAAGGGAATTGCCCGGGTAATGACTCGAACGGGCCGGGCAAATCTCTCTTGGGCAAATGGGTGGCCGTCAGATGCCCTTAAATGCGAGTGGTAGATGTGATTCGCATCCCCGCGCCGGACCCAGGCGTCGAAGCCGTGGATCAGTTTGGACAGGCCAGCCTGGGTGTAGGGCAAATACAGAGCCACACGTGACACTGAGAGCGGCAAGTTGGCGAGCCGCGGGTCGGTCGTTGCGGAGTGGGGCCACTGGCTTACGGCAAGGACCGCCTCGATAAACGTGTCATAGGGCCACCGTCCCGGAAGCGACCGGGCATCCGCGGCACGAGTTCCAAGAAAGACCCCCAGGGCTGCCCGCCGGAGCCAGGAAGAGTGCTTTGAATCGGGACTCTTGCATAGCTCGCTCGCTGCTGCTGCCAGGAGCAAGCCGGCCGCTATTCGTTCAGCCCCCGGGACGTAGCGGGAAGTGGAATCACGGTCCGAATTCTCGGCCGGAGGATCGAGGGCAGCTTTGTAGTCCTGCATAGCAGCCGGGCCTGGTCGTAACGTAACTGCCACTGCAGCGACGATCCACAATGCGGCAGTGCGTGCCTGCCGCAAACTTGCTGGCTTACTGCGCATCTGATGGAACATAGGTATACACGACTTCCCTTTCTTCGGGCATTCCCCGCACAGTGGTCTCCACCCAGATTTCCATCCTGGCTAGGGGAACGTTGGGAAGATTTGCGGGGGCTCTAACCTCGTCAAATGGCCTCCACCGATCGCTGCGCAGTCTGCGGAGAATCCTTTGGCACAGGACTTGTTTCGGATGGTCCCCGTCACCCATGAAAACGTCTGCGAACACTGCCCCGGCCCGGAAGAACTGGGTCGGAATGCAGTTTGCGGGCCCGCAGGCCACTACCGTTCCGTCTGACAGGTGGAATTCGACGGCGAAACGGGAGAGTCGGTCGCCGAACTTCGCATTGAACATGTTGTTTGATGCGATGGGCCAGAAGTTCCTGTTGGCAACGGTCGACGCCAGTGATGCGACGGTAAACGCCCCGGCCAGTGCCACCAGTGCCTTGCCGCTGTTGACGTCAGGTGCACGCAGCACAGTGGATGTTCCTGGCGAAGTCTTCAAATTCCGAGGACAGTTCCAGTGAGTCAAAGACCAGTCGCCGACCATCAAGCTGCGTCGAGCCGGTGAGCAGATAGCGGAACACTTCCATGGCGGCAATGGACGCCACGATGGAGTTAAGGGGGCCGAAGCTGGGCGCCTGGTAGGCCGAGTTGAAATTTGTCGTAGTGAGGGATGCCGTGGAGTTCGTCCGCCCGTCGTTATCTGTTGCGGCGCACAGCAGGCATGGAGTTTCACCCGGCCTGACGACCGGCCCCACCACTCCACGCGTGTCCTGGTATCCGGCGCAGGTAAACGGAGTTCCGGAGATAATGGACGCTTCGTTGGACCACTCGAGCACTTCCTGGGGAGTATCGGCGGAAACAACCACGAAGTCTGAATCCTGAAAGATTGGCAGGAGGTCGTCAACGCCTGAGATCATTGACGGGACTTCGATGGTGTTGATGCCGGGAGCTCGAAGCGAAAGATTCTTTGCGGCCGCTTCGATCTTCGATTTGCCGACGTCTTGGGCAGTGAAGAGATACTGCCGGGTGAGGTTGCTTTCCTCGACGGAATCTCCGTCCACCAGCACGATGGAACCGACCCCTGCCGTCGCGAGCTGCATGGCCACGTTGGTTCCGATGCCGCCGACGCCGATGAGCGCTACCGTTCGTGCGCGGAGCAAGTCACTGGCTCCCGGTCCTGTGCCGTGAGCAAGCGCGAAGTACAGATCATGGCGGCTGTATTGCCCTGAAAGGTCGATCCTGTAGGGCACCAAAATCTCGGCGTCGATGAGTTCCTCAACGATTTGCCCGGAGCTTTCGCCAAGCAGTAGTTGGGCCTCGTTGCCCAGTTCATCGAGTGTCCGCGGTTGCGATGCAAATCCAAGCAATTCCGCCAGCCCGTCTGGTGCGTCTTCAATTTCGATTGCATTGGGTGGCGCCAATCCGATGTGCACGGAGGTGTCTGTTGTGACGACGGGAAGCGACTGCTTGAGGGAGTAGGTCGTGGCTGCCAATTCTTGCCTCCAATTAGGAGTGGGGACCACGCAATGCGTGGTCCCCACTAATTTTTATTTGTTCAGTTGAACACGAAGTTCAGCTTGGAACGGCGCTTGGTCAGTCGCTTGAGCTTCAGCACGTGGATCACTCCTCTTGGTTTATCAATTTGTTGGACGGATTGAATCTACGACATCTGTCACAAGCTTGACAAGTCTGTTGACTAGAAATTCTTTGGACGCCGATTCGTGTTACAAAAGTAGGTTGGATGGCGTATAGAGTCGTGTGCATGTTTGAACTTGTTGTCCCGGATGCATCCTTCTACCCGTCGTTTGCCGAGTCTCACCGCGAGTGGGACGGCGCCCACCAGGACGGTGCCGGCCTGTTGCCAGACGACGATGTCACCAGCCCGGAGGGGTTCGCTGACTGGGTCCGAAGACTCTCGCGTGCTGAACGGGCTGCCGGGGCGGGCGGCATTGTTCCTTGCACCTATCGCTGGATCACGGAGGGCTCACGGTATGTGGGGGCAATTGCCTTCCGCCACTACCTCACGCCGGCCCTCCTGAACTCGGGCGGGCATATCGGATACGGGGTCCGGCCGTCAGACCGTGGGCGGGGGGCGGCGTCGTGGGCCCTGCAGGAAGTGTGTGCCCGTTTGGCTGCGCAGGAAGAGCCTGACCGCGTTCTCCTGACCTGCGATGATGCAAATGCAGCGTCAGCCAGGACTATCGAGCGTTGCGGGGGCCTGCTCGAGGACGTGAGGGTGGGCGGGAACGGGCGGCCATTTAGGCGCTACTGGATTGATGTGGCGCGGTCCTAAGCCATACCGGGCTGGTGCGATTCCCAGCTAGAGCAGCCGCGCCAGGGAGAGCCCCACGGTCCTGCCGGTGAAGAGGCAGCCGCCCAGGAACGTGCCTTCCAGTGCGTTGTAGCCGTGGGCCCCGCCGCCGCCGAACCCCGCTGCCTCGCCTGCAGCGTAGAGGCCGGGGATGCGCGCGCCGTCCTGCGACAAAGCCTGACCAGTAAGGTCCGTCTGGATGCCGCCCAGGGTTTTGCGGGTCACAACATGGAGCCTCACGGCAATCAACGGGCCCGCGCTAGGGTCCAGGATCCGGTGCGGTTTGACCGTGCGGAACAGCCGGTCGCCCAGGAAGCGGCGGCTGTTGCGGATGCCCAGGATCTGCGTGTCCTTGGAATAGGGGTTGCGGATCTCAGCGTCCCGTTCCTCAATCTGCCGGCGCAACCCGGAGTAGTCCAGCAACGGCTCCGAGGTGAGGCCGTTCATCCCGCGGACCAGATTCTCCAGGCTGTCCGCCACCACAAAGTCGGCGCCGTGCTCTTTGAATGCCTCGATGGGGGCTGCGGCGCCGCGGCCCAAACGCGAGCGAAGCAACAGCTTCAGGTCCCGGTTGGTGATGTCCGGGTTCTGCTCGGAGCCGGAGAGGGCGAACTCCTTTTCGATAATTCGTTGGTTCAGGATGAACCAGGAGTGGCTGTACTGCTGGATATCTGGTGTGGTCCTCAGCAGCCGCAGGGTTCCCAGGGTGTCGTAACCGGGCAGCCCGGGGGAGGGAAGCCGCCGGCCCAGCGCGTCGAACCACAGGGACGACGGCCCGGGCAGGATCCGGATGGCATGGTCCGGCCAGACGGGGTTCCAGTTCTGGATGCCCTCGGTGTAGTGCCACATGCGGTCACGGTTCACCAGCCGGACGCCTGCCTGATCGGCGATGTCCAGCATCCGCCCGTCAACGTGCCGGGGCACCCCGGTGATCATCTTCGCGGGCGGCGTCCCCAGCTGCTGGGGCCACCACCGGCGCACCAGCGTGTGGTCGCCGCCGATCCCGCCACTCGCGATCACCACGGCCTGCGCACGCAGCTCAAACTCCCCAGCAGCGGTCCGGTTCGAGGCAACGCCGCGCGGCGAATCGTCCGGTGCCAGCACGGTGCCGCGCACCCCGGTGACCGTGCCGCCGTCGAACGTTAACCCGTCCGCCCGGTGCCGGAAGTGGAACGTCACCCGTCCCGTTCCGGAAGCCTCCCGGGCCAGCCGCGCAAAGGGTTCGGAGACCCCGGTGCCCGTTCCCCACGGGACATGGAAGCGGGGGACCGAGTTGCCGTGGCCGCCGGCGCGGCCGTCGCCGCGTTCGGCCCAGCCCACCAGAGGGGTAAACGTGATGCCGTGCTCCTGCAGCCAGGAGCGTTTCTCCCCGGCGGCGAACTCGACGTACGCGCGGCCCCACTGCTGCGCCCACTCGTCCTCCGGAAGTGGGCCCCCCAGCCGGTCCCACTGGGCCGAACCCTGCCAGTCCTGCCATGCCAGCTCGAAGGAATCCTTCACGCCCAGGCGCCGCTGCATGGGGGTGTCCACCAGGAACAGCCCGCCGAGGGACCAGAAGGCCTGGCCGCCGAGGTTGGCTGCGTTCTCCTGGTCCAGGATCGCCACCCGCTTGCCGGCCCGAACCAG
This sequence comes from Arthrobacter sp. PvP103, assembly GCF_017833075.1. Classification (NCBI taxonomy): domain Bacteria; kingdom Bacillati; phylum Actinomycetota; class Actinomycetes; order Micrococcales; family Micrococcaceae; genus Arthrobacter; species Arthrobacter sp. PvP103. The sequence continues at coordinate 3,450,782 of NZ_JAFIBQ010000001.1, forward strand.
CTCGTTGCTGGCCACCAGCCCGGCCAGCCCGCCGCCGATGATGATGACATCCGCGTCCATCAGAAAACCGCCCTGGTTGAAGGTAAGTGAGAGTTCAGCATCAACCTACAGGAGCAGGCTTCGTCAGGCGGTAGCAACGACGGCGGGAGGCGGCTGATCGGGAGCTTGCACGACTAATAAGGCTGCGCAGATGTGGAGAGCATGATCACGGCCGTGGCCACCGTCACCGCCAGGGCGGCGAGGGTGGTTGCCCATGTCAGTACGGAGCGTTCGCCATAGTGGATAAGGCTGGCCAGTCCGAGTGCCGTTGCCGCCGCTGCGGGCGCTATGCACGCCTGGCCGAGGGCCATCCAGACCCAGGTGCCGGATGGATCTGCCGTCACCGGCAGGAGGACGATCCAGGCCGCAAGCGTCGCCAGGACGGTGAGGCCGGCGAAGAGCAGGCTCCACCGCCCGGAGGCCGATCGGGGTGTGACTGCGAAGTGCATGTCGTCCGCCTAGGGGTGGGGTGTGAACGTGCTGATCAGGACGGCGAGATCGAAGAAGGCCAGCTGCCCCGGTCCGGCCACCAAAGCGATCACCGTGAGCACCGACCGGTCTTGATAACTGACGATTGCCGCCAGCGCAAGGGCTGGGCCGGCCATCACCGTCGCCGGAGTCAGGACGGCCCACGGGCTGAACCCAAGGATCAGGAAGCTTGCCAGGAACGCGGCGGCCCACCATCCTGCGGGGGTTGTGGGCAGGAAGCGGATACGTGCTCCGGCGGCGCGGAAAGCCGCGAGGGTGCCGAGCACTGCCGCGGTGATGGCGGCGACGGTGCCGGCGGACAAGAACATCTCGGGGTTCCTGTCTGTCGGCAGGGTCCCCAGACCCAGTGCCAGCAGGGCGGCCGTGAGCGCCGCGAGGGCCCAATAGCCGAGCCGGGTGCGGACAACCCGGTGCCCCCGTGCCTGGGATGCGATCGCGGCGGCAGCGCTAAGAGTGAATCCGGCGACGACAGCTGCCGACCACACCCCCAACGAGGCAGGAAGAGGCCCGGCGGGGAGCAGGGCGACGGTGAGGGCTGCAATGAAGAGCCCCACGGCCGTTCGGGTGAGCCAGGGAACCGGGACGGCGGGCCGGGCAGTGACGGAAGGCTGGATCGGAACTGCCATTCGAGGCTCCTGACGCTTTGGCAGGTTCGCCTGTGCGACGGCGAATATGGGAGGTAACAGCGGTTGTGTGGCGTCCTGGTTTCAGTGCGGCCGGCTCTTGCTCGTTCTGGAGCACGCGCGCCCGTACCTCAGAGGATGGCCTTACGGCTCGGCCGGAACTAGGGCTCAAAGTCCTGTACCAGCCGGCGCTTTCTCAACGAGGGCTATGGCTCACGGGTTCTAGGGACGGATCCACGGCGCGGCAGGTGCCGTGAGGCTAGTTTGCGTCCGGGTTCCCCGGCCGCCGGTGCCGGTGATGCAGCTCGTAGCTGTCGAACACATCGGCGGAGGTGGTTCCTGCGTGGCCGAATTTGCCGCGGAGGACGTCTGCCAGTCCGTCGAGCGCCGCGTGGAGCATGCGCCCGGCGAACTGGAGTTCAGGGCTCTCGCTGAGCTGGGCCTGGGATGCCAACTGCTGGGCGTAGGCCACCGTGGCGGGCAGTGAGCCGCGCTGCTCAATTTCACGGAAGTAGTAGGTCTCATGGAAGGCAAGCAGGTCTATGCTCACCGAAGCCACGTTTCCGGCCATTGCCTCCAACAGTCCGGCAGCGTGACCGGGGTCCAGCGCCAGGACACCTGCCGGACCTGCAGCCTCCCGGAACAGGGTCAGCTGGTGGGCAAGGGCGCGCCGGCGGTTCAGGGCGGGGAACGTCTGCAGGATCCAGGTGACCGTTGCTGTCAGCAAGCCGAAACCGGTGACGGCCTGGAGTGCAACAACCAGCCTGAGCACCGGATGTGCTGCCACGATGTCGCCGAACCCAACGGTGGAAAGAGTGACCAGGGAGATGTAGAGGGCTTCGGCGAAGTCGGCCCGCAGCGGAACCCCGGCTCCGTAAATAAAACCGTCCGTCAGGTGGGGCAGGTAGAGCAGGGCCCAGCCGATGGCCGCCAGGCCTGCCCACGCGCCGATGACGGCCGCCATCGCCAGGGGCGCCGCGATGAATGAGCCCCGGCCCCGGAGTTTTCTGGACACCAGCCAGAACCCGCGCATGATCGCCCGGCCCAGGGGGCCGGAACCGTGCGGGTACAGGAGTGTGCGAAAGACGTCGACGAGCATCAGCAGAACCAGCCCCGCGCCCAAAACCGTCCAGAGCGTGTCCTCGAAGTCCATGCCTCATCTTAGAGGCGGGGTGCTTCCTGGGGAGCAGCCGCACCGCAGCTCGAACTCCTCAACAGTGTCCCGGTTCGAGGCAACGCCGCGCTCCTGCAGCCAGGAGCGTTTCTTCAACGTACCGGACCGTTCGTCGTAAAGTCCCTACCGCTTGGCGCGCCAATAGTACGTTTACTGATGATCTGGGCACATGATGGCTGGAGGCAACGGGCAGTGGGGGGTCTTTGCCTCTGGATCGATCCGACATCGACGTCTTCGACACGCAAGGGAAGCAAACATGGGCTGGCTTGACCGTGACCGCACCATCGCCCCGCCTGGATTCAACCGCTGGCTGGTACCGCCCGCGGCGCTCGCCGTCCACCTCTGCATCGGCCAGGCCTATGCCACCAGCGTCTACAAGACGGCGCTGGTCAAGCACTTCGGGGCCAGCCTGACGGAGATCGGCGTGATCTTCTCCATCGCCATCGTGATGCTGGGCCTCTCGGCCGCGATCATGGGCACGTGGGTGGACAGGAACGGCCCCCGCAAGGCGATGTTCACCTCGGCCATGTTCTGGGCCAGCGGATTCCTGATCGGCTCGGTGGGCATCTTCACCCACCAGCTGTGGCTCGTGTACCTCGGCTACGGCGTAGTGGGCGGAATCGGCTTGGGCATCGGCTACATCTCGCCCGTGTCCACCCTGATCAAGTGGTTCCCGGACCGCCCCGGACTCGCCACCGGCATGGCCATCATGGGCTTCGGCGGCGGCGCGCTGATCGCCAGCCCCGTCTCCACCGCGCTGCTCAAGCTGTACGATCCCAACTCCGGCGCCAAGGGCTGGGTGGCCAGCGGCGATTCGGTGGGCAAGCTCTTCCTGACGCTCGCCGTCGTCTACCTCGCCTACATGCTCTTCGGCGCCCTCACCATCCGGGTCCCGGCCGAAGGCTGGCGCCCCGCGGGATTCGACCCCGCCAAGGTCAAGGCCGCCAAGCTGGTCACCACCGAGAACGTCTCGGCTAAGAACGCGATCAAGACCCCGCAGTTCTGGCTGGTGTGGGTAGCGCTGTTCTGCAACGTCACCGCGGGCATCGGCATCCTGGAACAGGCAGCGCCCATGATCCAGGACTTCTTCCGAAAGTCCGACGGCGTGTCCCTGGTCAGTGCCGGCGTCGCCGCCGGCTTTGTGGGGCTGCTTTCCATCGGCAACATGGCCGGGCGCTTCGCCTGGTCCGCCACTTCCGACGTCACGGGCCGCAAGCGCATCTACATGGTGTACCTGGGCGTGGGCGCCGTGCTCTACACGGTGCTTGCGCTGGCCGGATCCAGCACCACCGTCCTGTATGTGGCGCTGGCGTTCTTCATCATCTCCTTCTACGGCGGCGGATTCGCCACGGCACCGGCCTACCTGCGGGACCTCTTTGGCACCTTTCAGGTGGGCGCCATCCACGGCCGGCTGCTGACCGCCTGGTCCGCCGCCGGCGTGGCCGGGCCGCTGATTGTCAACGCGTTCCTGGACGCGCAGGGCAAACCCGGACAGCTGAACGCGGCGTCCTACCAGCCGGCGCTGCTGACCATGGTGGCGCTGCTGGTGGTCGGCTTCGTCACCAACCTGCTGGTCAAACCGGTGGACGCACGGTTCCACGAACTCCGCACCGACCGCCGTCGGCCCGAACATGCCTTGGAGGCCTGAAATGAACACCCAAAACACCGGCGGCGCACAGACGCCCGTCACATCGTCCACCGGCATGCTCATCCTCGCGTGGGCCCTGGTGGGGATACCGCTGCTCTACGGAGTTTTTGTCACGCTGACCGGCGTCGCGGCGCTGTTCGGGTGAGGGGTTAGGCCGGAACGACGTCAAGGGGGAACGTTGTGGGCAGTGGATCACCGCCGAATGGAAGGGCCCTGCCGCGCTGGGCCAGAACCGCCGTCGTCATATACCTCTCGGTGACGTTCGCCGTTGTTGTGGCTGCGCTGCTTGGCAGAGTCCTCGCCCTGGGCCTGGATCCCGGGTTCAAGGAGGGCCTGCTGCTCGCCCTGGTGGTTCTGACCCTGCCCGTTTCTTTCGCGTATTTCGTCGTCGGGACTTTTGGCTCCGGGGGTGGACTGGGCCTGACTACGGTTCTCTACTATCTCGGATACGTCCTCCTTGCGGCGGTCAACGCGGGTGTCTTCCGATGGATTGTCCTCAGCGTCCGGAGGCGGGCGCTGGTTCGGGCCGGCAGCGCGTCGGGCGCCTCATCTGAGAATCCGCGGTTGACGCTGCGCGGGATAACCCCGGACGTCACAAAGCTCTGGTGGGCCGTTCCGCTGGCAGTTCTGCTGAGCCTGCCGCAGTGGATGGTGGCGAGTTTTGCCTGGTGCGGGGTCAGCGGGTGCAGCGGCGGAGGCTTCGGGGTGGCCACGGGGTCCGAGTGGATCGCGGTCATTCTGAGTATCGTCAACGGTGTCATTCTGGCAGCGGCCGTGTTCGCAGTGCGCTGGCTGTATCCCACCCGGAAACGTGCCCTCATTGCCCTGGCGGCAGGGACACTGTTCGGTCTGCTGGGCGCTGCAGTCACCCACGGGTAGCGTGCTGCAACTGCGTCCGCCGTTGGCTGTGAGAGGCCGCTACCGCGCGGCGGAGTCCCGCACCGGACCCGCCGGAGCGGCCGAACCCGCCGGACCCCAGGAGGCGAGGAGCGCGAGGCCCGCGGCCACCGCGGTGCTGAGTACCACTGCTCCCAGCCAGAGCGAGACGGGCCAGCGGATCGCGTCCGTTACCGCGAACGCCACGAGCTGTCCCGTCCACAGGACAGCCGCGATTCCTCCCGTGACGGCCGGCAGCCGCCTGCGCAGCCAGGTCTCCGGAAGCCGGGCCAGCAGCAGGTCAGCCGCGACGGCGGCAATGGTGGCGCCTGCGGCTCCAGCAATGGAATACGCGCGGAACCCCAGCATCGCGACGGGCAGCCACGCTGCAGCGGCCACCAACATGGTGACAACCCCGCGGGCCGGACGCTGCGCCGCGGAAAGCATGAAGAGGAAGGGGGCGATGATCAGCAAGGTGGTGAGCAGGTAGCTGGCCAGGGTGACGACTACCGGCAGCTCCGACTGGACGCGCCCGGGGCTGCCGACCGGCGTCGGAACAAAGAGGGCCGTTGGCCCCGGCCGGACGAAGGCGGAGACGTAGATGAGGAAGAACGCTCCCAGCCCGGTCATCAGTACGACGGCGAACAGCGCCACCGGGGTCGGGGCCGGGGAATCGTCGGGGCTGGCCGAATGACAGGCCCGGGCGCTGCGGACCGCGGTGCCGAGGATGAGGAAGAGGCTGAAGCCCAGCAGCAGGTGGGTGGGGCTGACCAGGGCGTCCAGCGAGACCTCGATGCCCAGGACCTCGTGCCACAGCAGGTCCAGGCCGCCGGCTGTGGCAAAGAGGATGAGCCCCACTACGGTGCCCCGGTAGCCGGGCGGGATGGCCTGCACCAGCGGCTGCCCCGGCTCCCGGTTCCGGAAGATCACGACGGCGGTCCACGCCGCCGTCGCCAGCATGCCGGAGTAGAGGGCAGCGTGCCACGGGGTGAAGAACGTCTCCAGGCTGGGCAGGTTCAGGTGCGCCCAGCCGTCCAGGAAGACGGCCAGCACCAGCCACAGGCCCAGGAGTTCGGTGACCAGGTCGCGGCGTCCGTGGGTCCTGGTGTTGCGTGCAGTTTCGAGCATCGTTGGCCGCTTCCGGGAGTTGTTCGGTGAGGGGATGGCGCCTAAACCTGTGATGTCCTGTCAGCGGCAGGCCGCTTCCACAGCGCGGTAGCGAGGACAACTACCCAGAGCAGGAATGCCCCGATGCTGATCCGCTCGCTGATGCCCAGCACGAGGTTGGGCCCCGGGGCCGCCATGAATGCCACCACGCCCATAACCGCAGAAGCCGCGAGCGAGACGATCGAATAGGCGCGCATCCGGCCGTGGAACCCCGCAGCCACGAAACACATTGCCGCGACCATAAGGGCGAGCTGAATGTTGGTGACGAGGATATGCATAGGAACGGAAGCATCGTCCCCCAGTGTCAGCGGGTAGAGGGCGCCCATGATGTTCCACAGCCCGTACGCGGTGAGCAGGCCACCGCTGATGCGCAGGGCGCGGTTGCCGCGCACGGAGTTCCAGACGCCCACCCCGAATGCGGTGAACAGCACCGTGTAGAGCCACGTGAAGGGCAGCAGGACGTCCCGGCCGGGGGAGCCGACGGCGAAGAGTTCGCTCACCATCTGTTCGGTGCGGCGGTACCCGTCCCACATGGACGCAGCCAGGCCATCTGTGGCGATCACGTAGAGCAGCGAAGACAGCGCTCCTGAAGCGAGGAGGGCCTTGCGAGTCACATCACGGCGCTGACTTCCCGGCATCAGGGCCCGCCTGCGCAGCGGGAGTCGGCGCTTGTCGATTGACATGTCCGGATGTCCTCAGAGCCGCGGTCTGGCAAAGGCTCGGTGCAGGGGCCCGCGGGCGTCCGCCCCAGCGCCTAACGATTTAAGCTTTGGCCCGGATAGCGGGCGTCGCTAGGGCCGAACGGCCTTGGCCTGCTGCCCCGCGGCATGACCGGGGTGACTGGGATAGGCTCCCTTGGGACCTGAACAGGCATTGCTTGGGACCGCGACAAGCATCAACTGCAAAGGCTGGGAAATACCTTGGACCTACTGGGCGGCCTCAGCCGCGACGAACTACGCAACTTTTGTTGGATTGCGGCCGCCGTCTTCGCGCTTGTGGCCGGCCTCTGGCGTTGGCGCAGGCTCCATTGGACTGCGCTTGGAGCCGTCCTGCTCTTCGCGGCCCTCAACGCGGGTGCAGGGATCTACGTCCTGAACACTTTCCGTGATTCGCGCTGGTCGGCGGGGGGAGAGCCGCCGTTGAGCGCCCCGTCGTTTTCCGAGACGCCCATCGTGGGGCAGTACTTTGGCCCCCTGGACTCAGCCCTGCAGGGAATGGTTGGTGGGGTGAACGATTTCCTGGCGTTCAAGCAGGCGCTTCCCATAGCCCTGGACTTCCTTGCCACGTCCGGCTGGGCCCTGCTGCTCTCGTTCCCGTTTGCCGTTCTCGCCGCGGTCATCAGTTTCGCCATGGCCAGGCGCCGAGCGGCGGAATTCGAAAAATACCGCACCAAAGTTGACCTGCTCGAAGATGAGCTTGAGCAGGTCAAGCGGCACATCTCTGCATCGTCGGGTAGCACCCACGGCCCACCTGTATCCTGAGAAGGCAGGTTGAATGGCTACAGCGGCCATCAACCACGCTCGGTTCGCGGCCGGTTGACGGTCCGGAACCCTGGGCCGCAGCCATCCACGTCGTGGAATCACCGCCGCAATCGTCAGTCGCCGATCGGCTCCTCTGACGCTTGGAATGGATCTTTATCACAACTGACACGCCAGCTCCCGTGGGCATCCCGACGCCGGTCCCCAAGCCCGTGCGCACAACCGCGGTCGTTGAGCGAGCCCTCGTGGCCTGGGCTGACGCCGGCGAGAGCAGGACTGCGCGATGGCGTTCGGCGAACGGCCGGCCGGCGCCGACGCGCGTCGAAGTGGTCTCCGACTCCCTTACAGCCGATGATGCGAACCGGATGGCATCACAGGGGATCGCGATGCTCTGGCACGGTGACTTCCACAACGCACGGCAGATCCTCAGCGCCCTGGACCGCCGGATCGGCGCGGCAAAGAAAGAGACCCCAGCGACTCCGGCCGAAAAGTTCTATCGGCACCGCCAGTCCGCCTCGCACCGTGCACGCATCCTCGGACTGCTGCTGATTCCGCTTGATCCGGGCCCGGTGGTGCCGCTGCGCCGCGCACCGGACATCCGGCAGGCCGCCGCTGGAGCGTACGGTGACATCGGCGAACCCTCCGTTGTATCCCTGCATGAGCTTGTCGGGGCCATCGGCGCCCACGAGTGGCGGCGTAATGGCATCCACGTCGATGCCCTGCAGGGCCGCATCCACCCGCACTACGGCACATTCTTCCCCACCCGGAGCGAGTATGTGGATCTCGTCGCTGCCGCTGCGCTGCCTTCTGACACGCTAGCGTTCGACGTCGGAACAGGCACCGGGGTGCTCGCTGCCGTCCTCGCGCGCCGGGGCGTCCGCCGCGTGGTGGCGACCGACAATGAACCGCGTGCAATCGCCTGTGCTGCTGAGAATTTCCGGAACCTCGGTGTCCAGGACCGGGCTGAGGCCGTCCTGACCGACATGTTCCCGCCCGGGCGGGCGCCGCTCATCGTGTGCAACCCGCCCTGGATTCCGGCCACCCCGCATTCCAGCCTGGACAGCGCAGTCTACGACCCCGGCAGTAGAATGCTGTTCCGCTTCCTGAACGAACTCTCCGACCATCTTGAGCCGGGCGGGGAGGGCTGGCTTGTCCTCTCCGACCTGGCCGAGCACCTTGGCCTGCGGTCGCGTGGGGATCTGCTGGCCGCCATCGAGGCGGCCGGGCTGAAGGTTGTGGAACGGCTGGACACCAAGCCAACGCATCCGAAGGCATCGGACCGGGACGATCCCCTGTTCGAAGCGCGCACGGCCGAGGTCACCTCCCTGTGGCGGCTTGTTCCCCGATAGTCAGAACCTTCCGCCGTCGGGAATCACGACGGCGGCCCGCTCGCGGCGCCCGGTCCGTCCAACAGGGCGCTGGTGCTGCTCTGGGGCACCAGCACGTGGACGGCGTTGCGCTGGACGGTGAAGTCGGCTGGCGTGATGGTGGCGATCTCGCCGTCGAGATTCACCGGCAGCGGCGGATCGGTGACCAGCCGAACGTGCCGGCTTGTCAGGTGGTACACCTTGTCGTGCTCGATGAAGCTTCCATCCTTCAGCAGCCGTGCGATGCTCACGTGCTCCCGGAGCGGACCCGCCAGGATGGCGTAGATGTCCAGGAGGTGGTCATCGATCCCGGCGGTGGGGGAGACCGTGTTGCCGCCGCCGTAATGCCGGCCGTTGCCGACCGCCACCTGAAGCAGGTCTTCCAGTTCCATCGGCTCGTGGTCGCCCTCGGGGAACTCGAGGCGGGCCCGGAACGGCTTGTGCCGGGCATAGGCCCGCAGCGTGGCGATGCTGTATGCCAATGGTCCGATGTACCGCTTCAAGCGGGGGCTCAGAGCCTCCGTCACAGCCACGGACAGGCCCACGGACGCGACGTTGAGGAACGGCTCACCGTTGGCCCGGCCGAGGTCAATATCCACCACCTTTCCTTCGGCGACGGTTGCGCACGCCTCGGCAATGTTGTTCGGTATCTCCAGCGTGCGGGCGAAGTCGTTCGCGGTGCCCAGCGGAAGGACGCCAAGCACAACGTTGGTGCCGGCAACCCGGCCGGCGGCGCAGGACACGGTCCCGTCGCCGCCGCCGACAACCACCAGGTCGTGCCCGTCCGCAAGCACCCGGTCAAGTGTCCCGGCCAGGTCTGCCCCGGACAGGATGTGGTTCACGGCGGTGATGGGCACGCCTGCCTTTTTCATCGCGTCCACCGCAAGTTCGCCTGCAGCACCTCGGCGTGATCCGGCGTTGATGACGACGGCGGCAGAGCGGGCGTCCCGGGCGGCTTTCATGTGGGCCATGTTAGGCGGCGGACCTGTGGGTTTCCTATGGCGGGAACTACATCCGAGGCACTCAGTCGTAGTCGTTCGGCCCGCGGCGCCGGGGACCTTGGACTCTACCCCCGACGCCGGCACGGGCGTCCGATGGAACCATGACAGCTGGAACCGAACCCCGCACGCAGGCTGGTCCGTCCCGGGGCCAGACGAGGGTGCCCGGATTGCCGTGTAGCCCTCACAGGTCAGGCTCGGCGCGGCACGGTTCGGCAAGGCAGTGAAAGGAAAGACAGATGACCAGTACCGGTTCATTCTTGATTGTTGTCGGTTTTGACGGTTCCGAATATTCCCAGGCTGCACTGGACTGGGCCATGGATGAGGCCCGGCAGCGCAATGGCCAGCTCCGCCTGGTCACAGCCTGGAGTAAGCCGCCGATGGCATGGTATCCGGCTGTCCTGGAAACGGCGGCAGGTGAGATTGCGGCCGAAGACTCTCCGGAGCAAGTCGCACGGACCCGCCAGGGTGAGGCGCTGAAGACCGCCGCAGACGGAGGCGTGACCGCGGCTGGAGAGCTAGTTGACATGCCTTCACCTGCTTCGGCAATTCTGGAGGCTGCCAAAGACGCGGACCTTATTGTCGTCGGATCCCGGGGTCATGGGGGATTTCCGGGCTTGCACCTGGGCTCGGTCTCCACCCAGGTTGTCACCCACGCTCAGTGTCCTGTCCTGGTGGTTCACGGCAAAGCGTGATTCTCCTGAAGCTTGCTGCTCCGGGATGACCGGCGGCCACCGTTTGGAACGCCGGAATCCCCGGGAAAATTGGCTCTTGCGCCACCGGAAAACTAGGCGTAACACTGTTAATACGTTCTTCGAAAGAAGGACGGGAACGAACAACAGGGAACCCTGGAACACACTGTGGATCTGATCCACGTGGTCTGCCGATGACGAGGCAGGAAGAACCAGAATTCCCGCAAGTTCGGGAGATGATGTTCGTCATAACGGAATCAAAACAGTCGAAGCCCCTTCAGCATTGCTGGTGGGGCTTCCCCTATTTTGCGTTCGACGGCGGCGAGGGCGCGCCGCTGTGGCGGCTTCTTCCCCGCTAGCCCGCCACTGCCGCCTTCGCCTCCTGCTTGGCCGCCATCCACTCGCTCATCCACGGCGCCCGGACGCTCGACGTGATCCGGCAGTCGGCCACGAAAGTTCCCTTGGCGCCAGCGTCGATCCAGTCCTGAAGCACGGAAAGGTCTGCCAGCGAGCGGATGATCGCCGACTCGGCCCCCAAAGCACGGGCGACGCCGCTGAAGTCCACCTCGGGGATCAGCATGGGCTTTTCGGTCAGGCCCTGGGAGCCGTACTGATGGATCTCCGCTCCATAGGCGGCATCGTTGTAAATCACGACGACGGCGCTGCTCGCCGCGCCGATCAGCGATTCGAGGTCGGACAGGCCCATTAGGAAACCGCCGTCGCCGGAGGCCAGCACCAGGGTGCGGCCGTCCTCCACTGCGCGGGCTGCCCCGACGGCGCTGGCAAGGCCCAGCCCGATGGTCTGGAAGGCGGTGCCCACCATCACCAGGTCCTGCGGCCGCGGGATGTTCCAGTACATGGGGGCCCAGCCGAGGAAGTGCCCGCCGTCCTGGACCACGGTGCGTCGCTCGGGCAGCACGGCGTCCAGGGCGATGGCAAGGGAACGAGGGTCCAGCCGGCCATCCGCGGTCTCGTCGGAGCCGTGGTGGTGGGCCGGTCCTTCGGCCAGGCGTTTGCGGGCTTCCGCGCGCCAGGCTTCTGCTGAAGCCTCGCCGTCGAGCAGTTGGAGGATGCGTCCCGTAGCGGACTTCACGTCTGCGCTGACGAACGTGTCCACCCGGGGGTGTGTCGGCTGCAAGGCGGTGTCGATTTGGATGACGGTGCTGTCCGGCCCGAGCAGGTCCCCGAACCGCATGGTGAAGGGGCTCAGGCTTGCCCCGGCCACCAGGACCACATCGGCCTCACCCATGAGCCCGGCAGCGGTGTCGGTGCCGAAACCGCCGGCGACGCCCAAGTACCCCTCGCCTTTGAGGAGGTTGAGCGCCAGGGCGGTTCCGGCGGTCAGTGCGCCGAGGCGGTCGGCGAGTTCCCGGAGCTCCGGGCCGGCGCCGGCGAGGTGCGCACCGCGGCCGGCGAGGATCAGCGGCCGCTTCGCCCCGGCGAGCAGGCGGGCTACCTGCCCAAGCCCGCCGTCGACGTCGTCCATCACCGCCGGTGCCAGCGGCGCCGGAAGCTCTTCGTCCGCAGCTTCGACAGCCGCGAGGTCGTACGGAATGGCAATCACGACGGCGGTGCGCTTGGTGAGTGCGTATTCCACCGCCTGCTGCGTGATGGAGCCCGCGGCGTCGCGGGTGACCGTGAAGGTGGCCGCGCCGAGGCCCGCGGCGATTGCCGCCTGGTCCACGTCCCAGGGCCGCGCACCGCTGGTCGGGGCGTCGCCGGTGATCAGCACAACCGGGATCTGCGCCTGGACCGCCTCCGCGAGGGCAGTGAGTGCATTGGTGAAGCCGGGGCCGTAGGTGGTGGTGCCCGCTGCGAGACGTCCTGACGTGCGGTAGTAGGCGTCGGCCGCGGCGATGGCGGCGCCTTCATGGCGGACGGCGGAAAAGCGGAGTCCCAGCTTTTCCGCGGCGTCCAGGAAGTAGACGTTTCCGTTCCCCATGACGCCGAAGACATCGCTGAGGTAGCTGCTGAGAACCTGTGCCACGCGGCCGGAGACGGTAGATGAAGTCATGCAGGAATCATGTGGGCTGAGTCACCGATCGGCAAGAGAGCACGTTTCTGGTGGGATATTTGGCAATCAAAGCGGGTTTCGAGTGAAAATATGCCCACTTGTGGCGTGCATCACCCCGCTTATGTGGAAGGGCGGGATTCCTGCTCCGACAGCCTGCTGATGAGGCCGTCGTAGCGGGGCGGCATGAGTTCAAGGATGGAGATGGCCGTGCTGGTCCGCTGGATCCCGTCGATCTCCAGGATCGCTTAATGTCACCCCTGGTGCCCGTAAGCCGGTCCGCTACTGGGACGAAACTTGACGATGGTACGGGCGCTTCGAGGGGGCCGGCACCACGCAAGTGTCGGCTTCATGCGTCCTGAGCGACAGGATGTCCGTGTTGACCGAGCGCCGCCCGCCACCGAATCTTTCGCCGCGCTGTCCAATCGGGCTCGATGTCAACGGCGAATGCCAGGCATCCATCTACGTAGTTGATCATCGACAACGCTGAATCAAAGCGTCGTGTGTTTGCATGTGCGGCTGGACCGTAACGTTCCACACAGCGAATGTGGTTGTCTAGTTGATGTCGAAATTCGGGCAATAGTCTCACCGCCTCTGGGGTCAACATGAGCCCAAGGACGATCTGCCGTGCGCCAGGAGTAACGATGCGTGTCTTCCCGTTGTGGACATCGAACCCGGCAAGCGAGATCGCATGCTCGATCTGAAGTATAAGTTTCGAGACTGCAGTGCGGGATAAGCCCTCGTACGACGAGAATGTGAGGTCATCCGAGTACCGGGTGTACGTCAGCCCGCCCTCGTCCGCAATCGAGGCCAGCATTGTGTCTAGACGAAATGCAATAGCGTTTGCCAGGGCACCGCTGGTTGGTGCCCCTTGTGGAAGCACCCCGCGGTTGGGGGTGCTGTAAGCCTCCACACCTCGACCAGAAAGCCGAGGTTTCGTCATGCCGGGAAGTGTGATCGGCTTCGTGCAGATTCTTGCCATTTCGAGTGCGAGCAGCGCGGGGTATCCGAGACGTCTAAGCACGCCGTAAACCCGCGATTCCTCGATGCTTCCGAAGAAGTTGTGCAGGTCCATCTTCAGTAACCAGTTCGCGCCTACGTGTACTTCAGCGCAGTGCTTAATGGATAGGCCACGGCGATACGCGAATGCCGCATCGTGGAACTGCAGGCCTGTCAGGACGTTCGATAGCATCCAGCGCTGAACATGCATGAGGTTCGGATTAGGTGCCGAGATTTCCCTGAAAGAGCCGTCCTGCTTGCGCCGCCGGATGGACGAGTACTCATTCAACCGCCGTTCCACGATGGACCTGAGGTACCCCCATTCAGTCCCGGTTTCCCGGGCCAGGTGACGTAACGTGAGAAGAGGGTAAGCGTTGTTCGACGCGATCGCTCGTTGGTAGGCCCCTGCCCGACGAAGCATGTCGATGTCGCGGCCGAGTGTGAGGCCTTTAGCAATGTAGCGATGAGGAGATGGCAAATTTGGGCCTACTCTGATGGGAGATCCCGGAGGGATCCACGGGCAGGAAGAGCCCGAAGGCACACGCAGGGCGGCCTGTCCGTGCTTGCACGCGTTGCGCGAGCTAGTCCGAATGCGCCGGCTATCCGGGGCACCGAGGTTCGAAAACGAACCACTTGAGCGATATCGCTCAACGAGTCACGACGACGCCGCAACTTCATTTCTAGGCCACCTTCTACCATCTCCTCACCTCAATGATTCAGGATAGTAGGGTTGCAGGTTCATTGGAGAGGGTCGGTGCTCGACACGCCGAAGTTTGCGCTTGCCTGCGGTCAACTCTGCGATCCCGGTCTGAGTCAGGCTGTGACTCTCCGAGATCCAACCTTGGGACACCAGGTAGTCCAACAGTGCCGAAACTTCGGTCTGGGTAAGATCCAGCGCAAGCCCCAAGAGAGTGGCACGCTCGGGTGAAGCCCTCAACAGCGCAAGCGCAGCGAGGATATCTCGATTGCTTTCCCGTTGTTGTTTGTGGATGCTGATCGACAGCCGCTCTTGGCGAACGGCTGCCACCACATCATCGTGCGCGACTGGTCCCTCCGATGAGTCGAGGAGTTCACCGATCATTCCAGTTGGGACCAACCGTCCATTTTTTCCTTCGAATAGTGACGCCCAATCGGCGCCTGTCTGTCGGAAAACTCGGGGAACTGTATTTGGTACGCGGTCCTGAAACCCGAACAGGCTAGCCTGTTCTCCATAGCCGAGAAGTGCGGAACCTCGTCCGTAACGGCGGCAAAAAGAGATTGCATCCGCGATGTCGGCAGCAGTCCAAGGCAAACTTCGTATAGTCGGCGCACGTCGAACGAACCGAAGGGAGTCCACATTCCTTGAATGAGAAAGCGCCTCTTCACCTTCTCTGGAAACGGCGTATGCGACGACCTTTAGCTTAATCCAGTGGAACGACCTCCAGCTCCTTAGCGTGGGGTTTCGCAGTATGGCCTGCACGTACTTAGCGACCTGCGCACCTGTCTCAATCGTGTCAGTGACCACGATAATTGTGCGTACATGTTTGTTGCGGAGTACTGAAAGTTGTGTTGTCGACGAAAGCACGTCCTTGCCCTGAACGTCTCTTAGCAGATGGCCAATGAGGCCTTCGCTCCCAGGCATCGATGGGATATCCATGCCTGGCTCGAAATTTCCGAACGCGATCAAACGCGCGCTTTGATCTAGATGGTTTGCGCGGCGGATATCGCCAGTATCCATTGCAGGAATGACCCAGACCGTACCAGTTTTCTGAGCGCTACTTATCTCGGCCCTGAGGAGGTCAAGCAGCAGCGCGCGCGCGGAAGTCCAGCTGTCAAGCGCGAACGCGTCGAGCAGTTTCCGTGCGAGTTGGCGATCTTCGTGCGGGAAGTTCTCAAGCCACATGCCTCCAACTTCAGTGTCAGACAAAGTCATGTTTCTCCCTCAGGCAGGTCACTGGATCCGCAGCGTTCTCCTTCATTCTGACAGGCCTGTGAACACCGTGTTCTGCTCTGGTCGCTTGTGGCGTGCCTCACCGATCCCTAAATGGAAGGGCGGGATTCCTGCTCCGACAGCCTGCTGATGAGGCCGTCGTAGCGGGGCGGCATGAGTTCAAGGATGGAGATGGCCGTGCTGGTCCGCTGGATCCCGTCGATCTCCAGGATCTGGTTGGTGATGCGGTAGAGGTCCGCCGTGCCGCGTGCCACCACCTTGGCCATGAGGTCCGCGTCGCCGGTGGTGGCGTGCACCTCGATGACTTCCGGGATCGCGGCCAGCCCGTCTTCCACCGAACCTGTCCGGGTCTGGCTGATGGACAGTGAGAGGAATGCCATCAGGTCATAGCCAAGCGCGGCGGGGTCCAGCCTCCGGCTGAAGGAGCGGAGGGCGCCGCTACGCTCGAGCCGTGCCAGCCGGGCATGGATGGTGTTGCGTGCGACGCCGAGCGTCCGGGAGAGTGCCAGGGCGCTGGCTTCGGGATCCTTGTCCAGGGCCAGGATGATCCTGCCGTCGAGGGAATCGAGGGTGCGAGAGTTCGCGATGGTCATATTTTCACCACACACAGTAGAAGTTGAGCAGAAGTCCCAATGGGATGAGCGTATCTTGCATTGTGGGCCGGGTCACAATCATGATCGGTCCTCATGACCCGTGATCAGACCCTGACCGCCCCGGACACCGCGCTCCCCACCCTTCGTGGCGCGGTGGCCGGACTTCCGCCCTACGTCCCGGGCCGGCGCAGTGCCGGCGCGGACGTTGCAGCCCTCGCCAGCAACGAAAGCCACTACGAGCCGCTGCCCGCTGCTGCCGCCGCGGTGGCCGAAGCGGCCGTTACCATGAACCGCTACCCGGACACTGCCGCCGTCGAACTCCGTGAACGGATTGCCCGGCATCTCGGCGTGACGGCCGCAGAGGTTGCCGTGGGACCCGGCAGCGTGGGCGTCCTCCAGCAGATCATCACCGGCCTGTGCGACGCCGGCGATGAAGTGATCTTCGCGTGGCGCTCGTTCGAGGCTTACCCCATCCTGGTTGAGCTGGCAGGCGCCCGGCCGGTCCGCATCCCGCTGGACGACGCCGAGGGCCACGACCTTGATGCCATGGCTGCGGCGGTCACTGACCGTACGAAGGTGATCCTGCTCTGCACCCCCAACAATCCCACCGGCGTGCCGATCAGCCACGACCGCATCGAGGCCTTCCTGCAGTCAGTGCGCTCGGACATCCTCGTGGTGATCGACGAGGCCTACGTGGAATACGCCGAAGCGGGCAGCGGCCCCGATTCCCTGGCGCTCTACCGCCGGTACCCCAACGTCTGCATCCTGCGCACCTTCTCGAAGGCCTACGGGCTCGCCGGCCTGCGCGTTGGCTATGCCGTGGCGTCGCCGGCCATCGCTGAGGGTCTGCGGCGGACCGCCCTTCCCTTCTCCGTGAGCGCGCTGGCGCAGAAGGCGGGCATCGCCTCGCTGGACGCGGGGGAGGAGATGGAAGCGCGGGTGGCCGCCGTCAGGCAGGAGCGCGCCCGGATGGCCGCGCAGCTGGAAACCCAGGGCTGGAAACTTCAGCCGAGCCAGGGCAATTTCCTGTGGATCCGTGCCGACGAGGGCCTCCGGGCGAGACTGGTGGACGCGTTCGACGCCGCCGGCGTCATGGTCCGCGCGTACCAGGGCGACGGCGTGCGGATCACGGTTGCCGCTCCCGCCTCCAACGACCGCGTGCTCCGGCTTTTGGAAGCGCACGCAGCCTCGACAATCGACTGACCCTTTACCAACCCGTTCCGCCTACAACCAGAGGACTCCCCATGGAACAACAGACAATGAAGTCTGGCCGCGCACTGGGTGCGGCACTCAAACCACGCCAGCTCACCATGATGGGGCTCGGAAGCGCCATTGGCGCGGGCCTGTTCATCGGCTCCGGCGCCGGCATCCAAGCCGCGGGCCCGGCCGTGCTGATCTTCTACCTCGTGGCCGGCACCCTCATCATTCTGGTGATGTGGGCCCTCGGCGAGATGGCCGCCGCCAACCCGGACAGCGGTGCGTTCTCCGTCTACACCGCCAAGGCTTACGGGCCGGTGGCCGGTGCCACGGTGGGCTGGCTCTGGTGGATCCAGCTCGTGGTGGTCATTGCGGCCGAAGCCCTCGGTGCGGCAGGCCTGCTGGCTACCATTTTCCCTGCCCTGCCGGTGTGGCTGATGGCGTTCGTGTTCATCGTGGTGCTCACCGCTGTGAACCTGACCAGTGTGAAGAACTTCGGCGAGTTTGAGTTCTGGTTTGCGCTGCTCAAGGTGGCGGCCATCGTCGGGTTTCTGCTGGTGGGCTTTGCGCTGCTGTTCGGCTTGGTGCCGGGCGTGCAGTCACCGGGCCTGAGCAACTTCACGGGTGCCGGGTTCGCGCCGAGCGGTTTTGCCGGGATTGCGACGGCGCTGTTCGTGGTGGCGTTCGCGTTCGGCGGCACTGAGATCGTATCCGTGGCGGCAGCTGAGACCGCCGAGCCTGCCCGCAGCGTGAAGAAAGCGGTCCGGACGGTGCTGTGGCGCATCCTGGTCTTCTACATCGGTGCGATCTTCGTGATCGCGGCGGTGGTTCCCGTGGGTTCGGCGGGGCTGAAGAGCCCGTTCGCCGCGGTGCTGGATGCCGCCGGCATGCCCGGCGCAGCCACTGCCATCACCCTGGTGGCCGTGGCAGCGCTGCTCTCCGCCCTCAACGCCAACCTCTACGGTGCGTCACGGATGGCGTACTCCCTCGCGGAGCGGGGTGAGGCACCACGCCTGCTTGCCTCGGTGTCCAAAGCGCGTGTCCCGGTTGTCGCAGTCCTGGCCAGCGTCGCTTTCGGCGTTGTCACGGTTGTGCTGGAGCTGGCCTTCCCGGAGAAGGTGCTTCCCGTCCTGCTCAACATCGTGGGTTCGACGTGCCTGCTGGTGTGGACGTCCGCGCTCCTCGCCCAGCTCGCGCTGCGCCTCCGCGCCGACCGCGAGGGGACAGAGCTTCCCCTGCGGATGCCCGGCTTCCCGTGGCTCACGGTGTTTGGTCTGTTCATCCTGGCTGCGATCTTCACGGTGGGTTTCATCGGCGAGGATTCTCGTCCCCAGCTCCTGAGCACTTTCGGACTCGTGGCGCTCCTGGCGGTGGCGAACTGGCTCCACCACCGGAACGGGACGGTTGCAGGCCCCGTTGAAGCTTCGGAGGGTGACAAGGAGCCGGTGCTTGTCGACTGATTAAGTCGTAGCGAACCACTTCTTTGGTTCAGGGCATTTGAAGGGCGCGTCCGGCTTTGGCCGGGCGCGCCCTTGGCACAGGATGCAGGGCTGGGACAAGGCGGTTTACATTGGGCCGGCTATGAGACGTCAGTTCATCTGCCGACCACTAGAAAGCCTTCCGCGCCTAGCGTCGCAGCACGAACCCGAAGAAGGCAGCCAGCACTTCCAGAGGAGTTGCCATCGCTCGCAGCAAACCCAAACCGAGGCTTGAGGTTTCAGCTTCTGAAATATCGGTATTAATGAGCCGGCTACGAACTTTTGACTTGCCTGCTCCCGAAACTATGGCTTCAACGACCCACGTGACTCCTTTCGGCAGGAGCGTGGGGTGGAAGCTCACATCGGCGATTTGATTGGTGCCTTCATGGGTTGATATGTCAGGTTCTACTCCGTCGCTGCTGAGAATCCGGACGAGGCCGTAGAGCGTGCTGCCCGTTAGTTCGACAAGGAACTCTCCGCCGTCGAACTGCTCCGGGGTTATGTCGTGCGGGCCGACGTTTCTCAGTAGCAGCCGCACTAGGTGAGGGTCTTGGACCTCATTCCCGCGGAAGACAACCTTTAGGTCGTCACTATTCCTGTGGGCACCGGAAGCCAACAGCGGTGTCGAGATCGAGCCGACGACCACCTTGCCTCGCCGGGTACCCCATCTGCGGGAAGCGAAAATGGTGACGGGTATGCCCACCAGGGCCAGCGCGCTGAGGATGATCGGAAGGTCCATCCGATAATCATGCTGCATTATGGCTGGTCACACGAAAATGGCGAGGTGGGATAGACTCGTCGCCCTACTTGAAGGAACTAACGGGGAACTGAGCGGCGTCTACGGCAGGTCTGCTTGGGGCTGCCACTTGTCAGCGACGAGACGATACGTGCCGAACGGGAGCCTGGCTGGCCGCTCAAAGCCGTAGGGAAGACATGACCGCCTGCCGTTGGAATACGGCGCATTATTCTTGCCACAAGGCCGTCCGATGAGCCGCCGGACAAATGCTTCTGAGTGGGCTGTCGTACACCCTCACCGGCGAAACGGGACTTTACTGGGGATCACTGCTATGGAATTGCGTCCAGACGCTCGAAGGAGATCGCGCACTCCAGTTGCGGCCTCCTCGGGGTATGGCGTTGGCCAACGGCAATTCCGACAATAGGGAGCTCTTGGACAGCCTCCGGTCGTTCTGACGGATGGCTTCTCGATTCTGTTGGCAGCAACAGCTCAACCTAGGGCACAACGCCGCATCCTTTTGCGGTCCTGGGCGGTCGAGTGACGCCTGGTGGCGTTCGGGCCGACGGCGGCCGGCTCGCCTTCTACCGGAAGATCCACCTCAGATAAGCCGGACCGCCCACTGATCCGCTGATGTATCAAGTCTGCTGGAAGTCTGCGGCCTCAGACGGCCTCTACCGTAGTCCTTTAATTCGTTTCGGCGGCTATCAACTCGACGGGGACCTGCGCTCGTGATGATAGCTGCCCAGCAACCCTCTCAAGTCTTTGCTCTAGAAATTCAGAAGGATTTTTAAGAAGTTCCGGCGTCTCGATCAAATGCGAAGCCAAAGTAGCTGGTTGGAACTCGCCGAGGTCAGTTATCCCCGCTTTGGCAGTTTGACGCCCGACCAGCAGCATTCCAAGAGTAAGAAGGTGTACTGAGGAAATTTGTGACACATCCCTACCAAGGACGCTAACAGCCGCGATGTTACTGGCGTCGAAGAAGGCCGTTGGTACGCCTTCAACTGGGTCGATGGGTCCAGCGGTTGCTAAAAGGCAAAGTAGCCCCCGATGAAGAGAACCGAATTGACGCTTATTGACAGAAAGCATCAGCTCCTTGTCCAGTTCAATCCGGTCGGGCAGCGGGTCACGGCCACCCAGGAGGGCCTGAAAATCCTCTACAGCGCGCGTATTGGACGCAACATCGTACCTTCCTTGGAAGACAGACTTCCAAAACCACGACTCCACAAACGACGTGTGGCTATCTAACTCTCCCTCCAGGGCCAGGCCCCCAAGGATGGACAACTGAACGCGGAAAGGCATCCAGTCCGGATCCAGTACGCCGAGGCGTTGTTGAGCAAAAACGACAGCACGTGACATAGCTTCAACGCTCGGCTCCCACAAATCTCGAACGACGGTGCCTGGGAGCTCCAAGACGTCATGCTGACGAACGCTGTGACGTGCACGCAGCGCAATTAGGCTTAGAACCGGAAGCCCGTCACCCTCAAGGAAGGCGGCCAGTCCAGGGTGCTCACGCTGAGCAGTCTCCCAGCGGTGCCGGAGGTTGAAGTGTTGTGTGAAGGATTTAGCGACCATGAGGTCGAAAGTCCCCAGCGCTTGACCCAGCCTGTTGACTCGTTCAAAGATCCTAGCGACGGCCTCAGGATGCACTTCATCATCAATTACAACGGCGGGTATCTCATACCGGTCCAACCCAGAGAGGAAATCGACATATAGGTCGGTAATGCGCCGTTTCGTCTCGGTGTGAACCTCGAACTCTAGGGCTTCATCCCGCCACGCGTAGAAAGCGGACGGACTTCTCAGCGCAGATACGGGCAGAAGATGGTCTTCATACTCCCGACGTGGATTGCCGTAGTCGCGCTCCCACCGCTTGCTTGGGACAGCGACGACAGCTTCTTCTAGGTCCTCAATGGTTTCTCTGTCGGCTATAACGTCGAGACGTATGGCGTAGCGGAAGGAACCTCTCCCGTAGAGCGCTTGGTATAGAGAGGTCAGCCGTTGTTGCCCGTCCAGGACGACCATTTGATATGGAGGCGACGCTCGCGGCGCGCCTTCAATTTCGCGAACAGAAAAAAAGAATTGCGACTTGCCAGGGAGCAGGAGCAGACTGCCAATCGGCCATCCCGTTAAGCATGTGGCCAGTAACTGCTTGACTGCCCCATTGTCCCACTGAAAGTCGCGCTGAAATTCGGGTAAGACGATTCGGCCTTCATGTATGCCAGAAAGAATACGAGACAAATCGTAATTGCGACCATGAGTTTTTTCGAGTCCCACTTCACACCTCGTTCAAGTGATCGTCGTTTTCTTCGACGCGGTCTGAATAGCGTGGAGCCTTTGAGTTGCTCTGGAACCTGTTTATCGAGTCATCTAGCCATTGAATGCTGGGATAGGTACCTCGGTCGGAGCGCACCAGAAGCACATAATTTTGACCACGATGGCCGTCGAGGGGGTCAATGAACAAAGCGTAGCGTTGATCACACTTGAGATATGCGTGGCGCGCTGGGGCCTGAGTGGTGCGTATCACGAGACTGCTCTTCTTATGGCGTTTTGATTTTTTCCAGTCGTCCTCGACATCTTGAATGACTTCTTCGAGGATGCTTCTATATGTTTTCGGTTCTTGACCCAGTTGGTTTGCAACGGTGTCAAGGTTGGAACTCGAAGGATCTAGAAAATGAAGCTCTACTTCCTTTGGTCTTTCAGTAGAGCGATCCAGTATGTGGTGCCAGATCAGAGTTCGAAACGATGAAGGATCATTCGTGTAGCATTGGATCGTTCTCGCAAACGGAACAAAACTTGCCCAGTCCACATTGTTAAGTGCTTGCATTCCATCGAGCCCAGATTCCACTAGTCGCCGATCTGAAGCCATGTATGACATCAAGTCTCGAGCTACCGTTTGCCGGAGAAATAGGTCAGAAACACCATTCACAAGGCCCACCGTTATTACAACAGCACCAAATGTGGATACCAGGGCACCCCAGGGAACAGGCAGTACCGTCGACCACCACATCAGGGCCAGGCCAACTACGATACATGCGAGCACTATGAGCAGTACTCGTCCCGAAGTCGCCTTCATTGTTCCCCCTACCCTTGTGCCTTTGAACCGGGCACTTGTTCCTCCACGAGACGTTATTGGTTCTACACCGTTGACGCCCTAGTGCGACACTAGCCGCAAGCGGTAGTAATCCAATAATTACGATCGGGGATTTCCTTTCGAATCTTCTTTGGCAAGCGTGCAGGAGGCCTTAGCCTAGCGAAGTGATCAACTTTGACGGCGAACAGGGACAGTTGCCTCCCGGCTTGTATGAATTGCTAAGTACAGATTCGGTCAAGCATCGTCTAAATAGCGATTTGGATCATCAGCCCATCTTCGTGCAGGTTGAAGATGAAGATGTCCCAGACATCCTGACTCGGCACGTTTCCGTTGCCGTCCGGCATGCTTTGGCAGCAGCGAAGCCAGCCCTCAGGGTCGGTCTAGCCAACCGGCTTCTCCAGGAGCTGAGCACTACGGACCGAATCGCAGACGGCCCGACCCAGCTCCAATCACTCCACCGTCCGGACACCCTAAAGCGCCGGCAACTTCGCCGCCCCACCACCAGACTGAGCGATTCCGCGCTCCTCACTAACAGCAAGGACGAGCCGAATCTTGCCGCGGAACTCCGCTCTGAAATCGAGTCCGCCAACACTGTCGACCTGCTTTGCGCGTTCGTCCGGTGGACGGGCCTCCGCCTGCTCCAGCCGGCCCTCGAAGAGCTCAAGGAACGCGGCTCCAAACTCCGAGTCATGACCACCACCTACATGGGCGCCACGGAACGCCGCGCCATCGATGAGCTCGTCAACCGCTATGGCGCCGAAGTGAAGATCAACTACGAAACCCAGGCCACGCGCCTGCACGCCAAGGCCTGGTTGTTCCGCCGCGACTCTGGCTTTGACACCGCCTACGTAGGCAGCTCCAATCTCAGCCAGGCTGCCCTCCTTGACGGCCTCGAGTGGAACGTCCGGCTCAGCTCGGTCGGCACGCCCACACTGCTGCAGAAGTTCGAGGTCACCTTTGACAGCTACTGGGAGCAGCGAGCCTTCCAAAGCTACGATCCGGAACGGGACGGCGAAAAGCTGGACGCCGCCCTGGAACGCAACGGCGGCCGGCGCACGGCAGCCCCTGGCGCGGCCACCGGGCTCGAAGTCCAGCCGTTCCTCCACCAGGAGGAGATGCT
Organism: Arthrobacter sp. PvP103; assembly: GCF_017833075.1. Lineage (NCBI taxonomy): Bacteria > Bacillati > Actinomycetota > Actinomycetes > Micrococcales > Micrococcaceae > Arthrobacter > Arthrobacter sp. PvP103. The sequence goes on from NZ_JAFIBQ010000001.1 coordinate 3,474,485, forward strand.
CGAAGACCTGGAAGCCGAGCGTCTCAAGGGCTTCAACCACAACCTCGTGGTCGCGGCCACCGGCACCGGCAAGACCGTCATTGCTGCCCTGGACTACAAGCGCCTGTGCGAGGCTGCCGGCCGTGATCTGAAGCTGCTCTTCGTTGCCCACCGGCAGGAAATCCTGAAACAGGCGATGCGCACCTACCGTGACGTCATGCAGGACGGCACCTTCGGCGAACTCTACGTCGGGGAACACAAACCCACACAGTGGAAGCACATCTTCGCCTCCGTCCAGTCGCTGTCTTCGCTCGGCGTCGAGCAGCTGGAGCCTGACTTCTTTGACGTCGTGGTCATCGATGAATTCCACCACGCCATGGCGCCCACCTACCGCCGGCTGCTGGATTATCTCCAGCCGCAGCAACTCCTCGGCCTGACCGCGACGCCGGAACGCGGCGACGGCGTCGACGTCGCCAAGCAGTTCTTCGACGGCCGCACCGCCAGTGAGCTTAGGCTGTGGGACGCCCTGGACGCTGACCTGCTGGTGCCGTTCCACTACTTCGGTGTGTCGGACGACGTCGACCTCAGCCAATTGGAATGGAAGCGCGGCAACTACGACACCACTCAGCTGAACAACCTCTACACGGGCAACGATGCCCGCGCCGCCAAGGTGATCCGCGAACTCCGCGACAAAGTCACCAGCACGGACCAGATGCGGGCCATCGGCTTCTGCGTCTCGGTCCAGCATTCCCACTACATGGCCGAAGTGTTCAACCGCGCCGGCATCGTCTCCGTTGCGGTCGACGGCAGCACCGACGACGCCGACCGCGCGGCGGTGCTGGAGCGCCTCCGCCGGCGGGAAATCAACTGCATCTTCGCCGTCGACCTCTTCAACGAAGGCCTGGACCTGCCGCAGGTGGACACCATCCTGCTGCTCCGGCCCACAGAGAGCGCCACGATCTTCCTCCAGCAGCTGGGACGTGGGCTGCGCCGTGCCGAGGGCAAGGCCGTGCTGACGGTCATGGACTTCATCGGCCAGCAACGGCGTGAGTTCCGCTTCGATCTGCGCTACCGCGCGCTGACCGGCTACGGACGGAAGGAGCTGGAGAAGGCAGTGGAGGACGAATTCCCGTACCTGCCCTCGGGCTCCCAGATCGTGCTGGACCGGGTGGCGCAGAAGGTGGTGCTGGACAACATCAAGGCACAGCTGCGGTTCAACCGGGCACAGCTGGTCCGGGACATCGCCTCGTACGCCGAGACCGAGCTGGCAGCTTACCTAGAGCAGTCCGGGAACGACCTGAAGTCGGTCTATCGTTCGACGAGGGATTCCTGGACCGGTTACCTCCGCCAGGCGGGGCTGATCGATGGGTTCTCGCCATTGGAGGCCGCCCTCATCGGCATCCAAGAGCTCTCGGATGCCGATGAGAAGAAGCTCCTGGGCCGGATGGCTGCGCTCATCCACGTGGACGATCCGGAACGTGCCGAGGCTACGCCAGCAAGAGTCCGGAACCGGTGCGAGGACCACTGGCACACGGATGAGACGAAAGAGAGTGTCGTGCCGCCGGCGGCCCTCTGTGAACCGTAATCTGATCGAATGCTCAAGGAAACACGCCCGTCCCAGTGGTCTGACGACGAGCTCGACGCACTCATCGACAGTTATCTAGGGATGCTGAAGCTCGAGATCTCAGGCGCAAGCTACAACAAGCGACAGAACAACCTGAAGCTCCAAGAGACCGTGAAGAGGTCACACGCCTCGATTGAATTCAAGCTCTGCAACTTGAGCGCTGTTCTGGACGGGATGGGCAGAAGGTACATTTTCGGGTACAAACCGCGTCCCCACTTTCAGGCTGCCCTGCGTGACAGCGTACTCCGGCGGTTGGGGGAATTTCCCTTCACCGATGATTACGATGCCGAGGGAGACTCGGCGCTTGCCGAAGCGGTGAAGCTTGGCGGTGTAGCTCCATCCACCGTCATGAACCCGGGGCGAGAACCAGATGATAACTTTGAGCCACGCAATGAGGGGGAGTACGTGAACGCCGAAGAAAGCGAATGCGCCTACTGGGACACGCTGGGGGAGTTGTGGGACAGGACAACTGGCGGGAGCGGCGTAGCGGCGAAGCCGGCCAGCGAGGGCCAGAGCCAATTGCCTACGGCGCCTCGGCCGGCCGGTGTGGAGGAGGCCTGCGACTGGTTCAAAAGCGGCCTAAACAGCGACTCCCTTCCCCGCTTCCTTTTCCTCGTGGGAGGGCCCGGTGCCGGGAAATCCCATGCAACTTCTGAGATCGTCGATGGGCTTGACCCCATTGAACCCCCAGAGGATGGACTCGCCCATCGGAGCTACCGATACAGGGCTGGGGGCAGGGAACTTCTGCTAATCAACGATGCCACTATCGGTAGCACCGAGCACCGGCGGAATCCACTCAGTAAAGAAATAGATGCCTCTCAGCGTGCCGGCAAGCACCTCGTGGCCTGCGTCAATCGAGGAATCCTAATTGATGAAGCCACCCCAATCACTGCCAGCCCTACTCATGACCACACCGCGGGTCAGGCCCTTGTGCGCTGGTTGGCAGGGGATGCCGCAAGCGAATCTAATTGGAACGTCCAAACGGATTGCGATGAACCCTATCTGCGCGCCGGCCACCTATTCGATGGGCCTGACATCGTGGCCAGCGTTCTGGTTGTTTTCGTCGACGTGTGTTCACTCCTTGAACGGCGCCCCGAAGTACGCATTACATCCGGCGACAACGGCGGCACTATTTTCGAAGCTGAACCCTATGGAATCGCGGACTTTGCGAAGCGGACTGCCATGGACGTCGTTACGCCCGCCAGTGCGCTGTTCAGCAAGGTGACTGACCTCGTTTCGACCAGCGGATTTTATGGCGGATCAGAGCACCTTGTCGATCCGATAAAGGCGAATATCGAGTCCCTTAGCTCTAACCGCGTTCGTGCGGGAATCCTGACGGTGGTTCGGGGGGCTGAGCTGACGTCCGGACAGCGTATGACCTTTCGCGAGATATGGGGGACAGTTACGCGTTGTATCCTCGGGGATGCGCCGAATCAGGTCGCCAGAGACGAGCTCCGCGGTCTCATCACGCGTCTACAACCAACCGAGGCCGACTCTGTGCTGCGGTTCAAGGATCTTCAGCTGCTAGCCGGATTGCGTTTCTCCCAAGCCATCTTTGGTGGCCGGAATCCAGTGTCGGTGAGCTTCGATCCCCTTAGCAACCCCATTACTAAGCTCACCCACTTCGTGGACCCGATGCGGGACGCTATTCCAGGACGCTTCGATCAAAGCTGGGAATCCGGATGGGCAACACCGTTGGCCGACTCTTTCGCCGGGCCCGTCACAAACGGCTCACCCCTAGAAAGCCTGGAAGATGACCTTGATGCGCGAGATCCGTTCTCCGAGATCTTGACTGAGTTCGATAGAATCTTGGACCGGGCGTTTGTCGGTGCGATGCGCGACCCTAAGATACGCGACAAGGATCGCTACGCCTTCATCTCTTGGTATGGAGGGTATCTTGGCCGCCTCTATGCACTTGCCAATGGAATTCCAGCCTTCAGGCCTCAGGTCGCCGCGTGGACCCAAGCTTGGTATCTAAGCCCAAATCTTCCCGATGAGCTGGGGTTTGGCCTCCGCACGCTACTTCGTCCTAAGCGCAGGCCGGGGGATATCGAGTCTGCTTCGCTGATTCCTATTCTGGCGAGTCGTACTGATCCGATCGTGGGTGTTCAATCCGAACCTAAGCTCGCCCTCAAGACCGGAGACGTCGAAATGAAGACATTCAGGGACTCCGAGGCCTTGTTCCTCGTATTGAGCGAACAAGGCAAGGAGATCTCGCGCATGCCATTGGACTTTGCTCTGGTGAGAGAAGCTCTGGCTTGCGGGCACGAGCATGCAGGAGTGACGGAAATGACTGATGTGACTTCGCCTCGCTTGGAGAGGTTTCGAGCTGCTCGCCTAATTCCCACGCAACTGAATAGGGCGAACTACCGCGTTGTGGTGGGTAACTCGGACTTCAGCATGACCGTCACTGGAGGCTATTAATGGTCGCTGCGACCCGCATCATTCTTCCTATGAACCGGCCTCAATATGTGTCGGTGCCGGAAGCCTTCATCACATCGCTGGCATGGAGGGTTCACGACGATCGCAAGAAGGAATTGACCGAAGATGGTGTTCCCGTGGCGTATATGTTCAGGTCAGAGACGGCCGGTACACCGACGCTCAAAGTCAGGTCAACGGAGCCGGAGGGCCAGAAACTGGTGGACTACGGTCACCAGCTCGTTGTTCATGGACTTGCAACGAATGCAAAATACGAGGGCGACTTAGCCTCAGCAGTTCTAAATAGCGTCGCGGGAGTGCAGGCTGAGAAGAGTAAGAGCCAGGCTGCTAGCCCCATTACGCCAGCGTTTGCATTGCTTCAAGATATGCGCGGTTTCCAAAGAACCAAAAACCCCCCGGATCTGGGGGCAATTTTGGAATCTTTGTTCCGGCTGGGCCTCAAAGAGGACGACGGAAAAACTACAGCTGCCCGGCTCTGGCTTAATGCCGCTAACAAACGCTGTGAGATAGACCCCCTCTTGTCCGCAATTAATGAGGCGACAAAAGCGGCGCTTCTCGATGCGGGATACCCTGAACTTGGCGAAGACGTAGACCCCGACACGACCCGTAAGGTGGAAAGTGATCTAGGGGCCTTGTACGAGGGCACTCCGTTTTCTTGGTTTGCCAGGTCATGGCAAAAGTTGACTAGTGATGAATGGGTTGGAGCCCTACCTGCCAGAGTGTGGGTTGACTGGGCAACCACGGTATTACGCCTCGCGCTTGGACAGGGCTTCCTCTGGGAAGCTGCCTGGTATGAAACGCTGGCCCGTCGGATCCTCAGTGGAAAGCCGGGCACGTGGAGGGAGGTCATGGCGCAAGTGCCGGAGATTCTTCCTTGGAGGTCGAGTCGCTCGTCCGTTGCAGTGAGGGACGTCGCTCCGCTTCTCTCGTGGCGCGTGCACCGAGGCTCCAAAATCCGGAAGGTCTTGGAAGATTGGCTTGTGTCAAATGCAGCATCTCACAACGATTTTGCTGCGGCGCTGGCTGCAATGTCAGAGGACGAGGAGCTCCGGGGTTCCCTCACGTTGGCCTTGGGCAGCGGCGAACGGTCGGCCGCAAATACGTGGGAAGCGGTCAAATACGCGTTGCTGACGCGCGACGCGAGTGGCCCATTCGCCGACTACTACGGACTCTTGCGATCCAACGGACGCTTCCTCACCGTGCAGCCCGGGACGGAGTGGATGGCTGTTGTCGCCAGCCTTGCCTGTGAAGGTCCCGGAAAGACCTCGGACGTGGCGACGCTCATGCTGAACCTAGAGGAGCTCGGCCTCAGGCCCGAGGCAGGGGACCTCATTCAGCTGCTCGAAAAGGCTGGACTGGCGCGGGGTAGCGCCGATGCCGACCGCGGCGTCATCATCGAAAGTGCTTTCTAGGAGACATCGTGGAATTGGAACTGTTTGGATCAGTGCTAGGGCGTTGCTTGGCGTCTTTGGATACGCTGACGGCGGCGTACCTGCCCGAGGGTATAGATGACGCGACCGCCGCGGCCGTTGTCCGGCGAGCGAATCAGCTTCGGTCCGATGTGCCTCCCTATGCGATCCTAGTGTCAGCCGGCGAAGAGAACGACGAAGATGCACTCTGCATCAGGGTGTCCGCTCAGAACGCCATCAAATATCGTCAAGACGACCGACTCGCGGTGGTCGTTGGGAAGCACCCCGATCTGGCATCCTTCGTACAGGCCTTCCGGGAAGTCCTAGGACAGAATTTTCCTGATGGCGCTGCTCAAGAAGTTTCGCTACAAGCTGTCGCAGCGGCAGCAATCGCCGAAGTTGCGGACGCAACCGGAATCGACGCCACGACGGATTGGGATCGGACGCTTGCGGGGGCCAGACTCGCACAGTGCTTCACGCTTCTTGCGGACGTCCACAAGGAACTTCGTCAGGGCACGGAAAGTTGGAACACGTACTGGTTTAGGCACGTAGGGATCGGACTTACTCGACTTGTCGAGAAGATTCGCGCCACCAAGGTGATGGCGCCGGAAATGTCGATTGATGATGTCTTCGAGCGGTATACCTATGCCGCTTTCAGGATGCCCCGGCCGCTTGGATCAGGTCCAACGAAATATTCGCCGAAGAAGTTTGTCGATGCCCTGCAGTCTTACTGGGCCGATGAGACGACAATCAACGCAACTGCTAAGTCCCTGGGCCAGCTCGACAGCGGCCAGCCGGGCCACCATGCGCTAGAAGACATTGACTGGTCGGGGATCGATAGCCAGATGGCCGCCGACGATAATCAGGCGGTTGCCCTTGCAAATTATTCACCGCCGGGGTCTGACGTTACAGAGGCGCTAAGCTCCCTCACAGATCGTGACTTCGTCGAGCCATTGGGCGCAGACCTAACAAAAGCTCGACTTGAGGTCACGGATGCAGCTGGTAGGTCCCTCAGCGCGACCGGCCCGGGAGATTCCGGCTCAGTCGCCATCGCTAGCGCAGTACCCGACGAAGAATCGAGTGGGATCGCGTCCGAAGAAATCCGTGTCAGGATTCCCGTTGCGGGAGGCCCTTCGCATGGCGAACTTGGAACCACCGGCCTCACTTTCACGACCAAGGCAGCAAAGACGCATTGGTCCGGATGGCTGCAGTTGGACGAGGACGGTGCGCTTTGGGCCGTTGGCCACATTCGGCGCGACGGCAACAAGGGTCCGACCCGGCCTATACATTTTGAGCTCCAGGTACCCGCCGGGGACGTCCTTTCTGGTCGGGTGAACACCTCCCTAACATTTGACGTATTTGTGGCGCCGGTCGACTCTGCGGGACTGCTATACCTGCCGCTGAAGGCAAAGGGTGCTGCTGGTAAGCCTAAATATGTAGGCTCCGATTCCGACGGCGGGACCTTCGGCGCCACGCTCGACGGAAGAGCGTCCCAGTATCGCTATATCGTCGTTGCAGCTGCTGACGAGGTTGTACCGCTCTACGAAGGAACGGAGATGCAGCCGCTGAGCGGGCGACCTGGCATCTTTGTGGTGGATGCCAGCCCCGTGGGTTTGGCGAATATTGTTGTCGGCGACATAGTCTTCGAGATACGCGCTGCGGAAAGCCGCGAGGCCCCCCAATCGCCGATCGTTGCGGCAGTGAATAGGGACAGGATATCCAAGGACCGGCCAGACCTGGCCGTCCTTCAATCGCTTCGAGGCATCTACGAGTCGCTGCTTGCAGAAGATCTTTTGGATAACGAGTGGAACACGTGCTTGGGACACGTCGTGATGCCCGCAGATAGGGCGTTCCCGCTTGACGATCTGGGTGCCCGTGGCGGCATATTGATGAACAGTGACATGGCCACAACATGGAGCAATATCAGCGATTTCCGAATACCCGATGAGATTCTGTTTTCCGTTGAAGCGGAAGAATTCCGGGCTGCCCTAAAAGAATTAGACCCCCTAGAGGCCATGCAAACCCTCGACGCCGACGGTGCGACGTATGTCGAGTGGCCTTCGAAGACATCATGGCGTCACCTTTGGGATAACCGTGGTCAGGAATTGAAGCGGTATCTGACGGCATATTCCGACCTCGTTGAAAAGGCTCGCTGGTTCGGAGATCCTGCGGGAGTCTTTTGGGCGGCCTATCCTTTCAGCATTAGCGTATGGGAGACCGAGCCGGCTGCGAAGTGCTCAGCAGTTCTTCTTAGCCCCCTGCATCCGATTCGACTGGCGTGGCTAGCTGGCGTCGAATCTGTCCTGTGGGAATCCGAGTGGGCGGAGCACCTCGCGGGGACCGTCGAGGGCTGGAACTTCCCCCTTCTCGGTCCGAAGGAAATGTCTAGTGGACGAATGCTCGCCGTTCCGATGGAAACTGGGGATGGCCAGTTATTCCTGGGCTGGTCGATGCTGGTCCGCGCGTCGATCGAGGGATCGGAGCCCCTGAAGGCCCCAGACAGAATTGGAGATCGACCTGCGCCTGGGAGTGCAGCGAGTGGTCTGAACGCGACGGCTGTTGCAGCCGCGCTGCGCAGCTATCGGCAGATGAATCCTCATGTTTCAACGCTGACCGTTGACTTGTCTGCTTCATCAGAAGCGACTCGCCTCCATGAGGTTGATGACGCAGTACTAAAGGAAATCGAGGCATGGACGGGTAGGGCCGACGTTCCATTGATCGGAGGGGCCAGGATCTGGGACTCGAATCGCCGGTCGGGCGAACCGCCCCGGGAAAAAATGGCGCGTCTGGTGCGCTCCTCCGAGGGTATTCCGCTCACATGGTCGCGATATGCTCCGGACAGCGCGAACATGAAAAAGTGCAACATCCGCATCCTCCAAGACGCCGGTGTGCACCTTGAGGTTCAGTCAGGTCAGGGGCGAAATCTGGGTGTACTGGGTGACTCGCCGCTGCGTCGCTTCGAGTCCGTGGCTGGCAACGGCCAATCAAAATCGTCGTCGACTTCGCACCCCACCTTTCGTCCGGAAACAGGGTGGGAGCCACTCTCGAGGGCACTACGCCTTGTCGAGGGCACCGCAAGCAGCCCACAGATCATCTCAAAGTTGTTCAAGGCCAACCTGGTCAACGATTCTGCGGACTGGACTGTTTCGGGCGAAGCCTTGATGAATCCCAGTGCTATGGCGGAGATCGTGCAGCATTCGAGCGGCGGCAGCCAGATGTTGTGGGAGTGGCGACCGCCCTTCCTTGACGCGTCGGCGGACGTTCCTCTCTTGGAACGGCGCCCCTTCGTTTCGGTTGCTAGGGTTCCCGGAAGCTTTCGTGCGCAAATAAAGAAGCTGCTCGCAAAAGCTCAGGGCGGAACCGTGACCGATGAGGAGCTTGATGACCTGCTTGGCCAGCTAGGCGCCCGTGGAGTGGGACTGTCATCGCTGTTGGCGATGGGGGGAACGCACGCGTCAGGGGCCCTTGGCTTTTACCTGGCGTTTGCTCTCATGAATCGGCTCAACGAAGACTCCGAAAACACCTACGTATTGCCGATCGATGCTTGCGACAATTTTCTGAGGGCCCTCGCGCGCGGAACCAACCAGTCCGCCCAGATGCGCCGTGCAGACCTCTTAATCGTTCGAATGAACGACGAGGGCGTCACACTGTCTCCAGTCGAAATCAAGTTCTACGGTCTGGGATCGGAAGACACTAACGGCAACCTGCCCGGGCCGAACGATGCGGCCATGAATGAGCCGTTGGACCAAGTGCGCGCCACCCAAGAATTGTTGCTTAGTGTGGCAGAAAGTTCGCGCCAGATCTCGGTCAGAGGATCGCGCGCGGATAAGGCATTGTGGTCCAATGGCCTCGCGGCGCTGATTGAAGCGGCGATTCGTTTGAGGCCAGGCGGAAGCGCCGAGCCAGAAGTTCTAGCAAGGCACCTGGACAACCTAGTCAACGGGAATCTCGAAGTCCGAACTGGTCAGCCGTTGGTGTGCTATTTCAAGCATGACGCCACCACTTCAGAAGGCGGAAACTTCCGAGCGGTGCATTCATCGGAGGTGGACGGTGCATTGCCCGGTGCTGGGTTTGGCCTTCTGGCGGCCAATGCAGGGCATGCCTTCGAGGCAGTCACCGATCCGGAAAGCGAGTTGGTCCAAGAGTGGAACCGCCTAGTTCACTGGTCGCTGGGCAACCCGATAGAGGCCGTCGCCACAACGCCTTCTCATGAAGAAACTGATGAGGCGAACGTGCCGGAGGAGACGCACGCCCAGGAACCGGACGTCGTCGAAGTAAAGCGTGATCTGCCAGCTGAAATCACAGGGGAAGGCCCCGTAGAAACGGAGCCCACCCAAGCAGAAGCAGAGGAAGCAGAGGCCGTCCTGATGCCAGTCGCGAAGCCCGGCGTCGGAGGAGCTGGGACAACCGGAGTATCTGGCGACACTTCTTTCGCCGGTGGTATTCGGGGAACAGGTGTTCGATTCCGCGTTGGCCGGGTCCTTGGGACGCTCGGAGACTCAATGGCGGAGTACTGGCCAAGCAATACCGAACTGAACCAGATGAATATCGGCGTTGTGGGCGACCTTGGAACCGGGAAGACCCAACTGCTGAAGGCCCTTGTCTACCAACTCAGGGAAGGCAGCAGGACTAATCAGGAGACGCCGCTGTCGATGCTCGTATTTGACTATAAGCGGGACTTCCAATCTCCTGATTTCTTGGAAGCCGTTGGCGGAAAGGTACTAAAGCCTTACCGTATTCCGATAAATGTCTTTGCTCTCCGAGAGGGTTATTCCCCTCTGGCCGCGTACCAGCGTGCCCAGCAGTTCGCAGACGTACTCGATAAGATCTATGGCAACATCGGTCCAGTGCAGACGGATCGCCTAGTCACGTCCATCGTCAACCTTTACAAGGAGAAGCAGGGCGAGCCTCCCACATTGGCCGAGGTTCTGGCAGCATACAGTGACGGCCAAAAGCCCGACGCCGTGACTTCTATTCTCAAGCCGTTCATACTCGGCGAGATCTTCAGCGATGACCCTAACGAAATGATGTCCTTTGAACAAATGATGGAAGACAGCGTCGTCATCGTTGCGCTTAACGATTTTGGCACGGACGACAACGGGAAGAACGCCCTGGTCGTTCTGTTCCTAAATCTGTATTACGACTACATGCTCAACTCCACCAAGTGGCCGTTCGTTGGGAACTCGCCCCAGTTAAGGAGGCTCAACTCCTTCCTTCTTGTGGACGAAGCAGTCAACATCATGAAGTACAACTTCCCGGTGCTCATGAACCTCATGCTGCAGGGCCGAGAATTCGGCTTCGGCGTTATTCTCGCCTCGCAATACCTCGACCATTTCAAAAAAGATGGGCGTAACTACGGGCAGCCGCTTCTGACCTGGTTCCTCCACAAGGTTCCTTCGGTAACCTTGAAAGAGCTTCAGCAGCTGGGGCTGCCCAACGTCACGGCCGATATCGCTGGCAAGATCTCAAGCCAGAAGGTGCATCATGCCCTGTATAGCTCATTGAATTTCTCAGGAAAGTTCATTGAGGAAGTGCCCTTCTTCAAGCTGATCGGCGGAGGCACGGGTGGCGACCCAACTCGTGCCTAGCCCGACGGACGCCCGGCTTTTGATTTCGGAGGTAGCCATCACGTCCCAGCCTCGAGACGTATCCGCGACGTGAGGCCAAGATGTCGGAGGCATGAGGTTAGGTGGGGGAGAATAGGAGTCTTATGAAATACGTTGACCTGTTTTCCGGCTGCGGGGGCCTGTCCCTGGGTATCGAGCGAGCCGGCGGCCAGTTGGTGCTCGCTGTCGAGAAGTCCGACATGGCTGCCCGCACGTTTTACCACAACCTCATAGACGATGCCTCCGACGCGGTGCAGTGGGGGCGGTACGTCGCGTCTGAAGAAAACAATCAGATCGCGTCGCGCCTTCTCGTACGCGAACTCAGCGTCTTGCTCGAAAACACCGCCGCCATGAGGGACATGCGCTCCGACGGACTAGACCTCGTCGTCGGCGGGCCGCCGTGCCAGGGCTTCTCTCTGGCCGGACGTCGTAACCCTGCTGATATCCGTAATGAGCTTCCTTGGCAGTACCTGAAGTTTGTGGGCGCAACTCGCCCGCGAGCGGTTGTGATCGAAAATGTCGTTGGCATGGATAGAAGCTTTGCAAAGGGTGAGGCATCATCGTTCCGCCAGTTGCAGCAAGCATTGGCTGAGACCGGCGAAGGATATGTAGTCCAAGGCGTGCACGTCAACGCGGTTCATTATGGTGCGCCGCAGCACCGTCCGCGGCTAATGATTATCGCCGTTCGGACGGACGTCGCGGCCGACCGCGGCATTACTGCGACGGGGGAAACGTGGCGTTCCGCTTTCGTCGACCAAATCGAGGGCGACGTCCCGTCATTGGCGCCTCGCCCTACGAAGCTGATGTCGGAGATGGAGGCCGTTGGCCATGCCGTTGGTGACCTCACGGCACGTGGAGCCGCCATCGCGGATGCTGATTCCGTGGCCTACGTGCGGTCGCTGTCCAAAGACTTCTGGCCAGGACGCAACCCAGCCCCGGCTGAACTGCGAAACCATGTCCGGCGCCGGCACGGCGAGCGCACAACACAGCGGTTCCGCTTCTACCAGTACCTTTCGCAGAGCGGCCTCGACCAGCGGCTCTTGAGCCACGCCGCGCGGCTTCCGGAGGACGACGCAAAGCTTTTGTTGAAGCACCGACTTCTGGAGGCGCCCCTGCCTGCGAGAGCGCCGGACGGTGTTTGCCTTGCTGAGTCCCTGGAAGATCTCGTTGAACTCGCTTACGGGCTTGCCACGAGGAAACACTCCCAAAAGGTGCTTAGCTGGGGTGAACCTGCCAGGACAGTGGTGACGCTCCCGGACGACTACGTCCACCCCCTCGAACCGCGGATTTTCACAGTTCGAGAAATGGCACGATTCCAAGGATTCCCTGACCACTTTGAATTCCTTGGCAAAGAAACCACTGGCTCTCAACGCCGCCGCTTTGAAGTTCCGCAGTACTCTCAGGTCGGAAATGCTGTCTCACCGTGGCTTGCTCTTGCGGTCGGCAGAAAGATGAGCACTCTTCTGTCTGACTGATTGGTCGAAGGGCCACGAGAGTCACGTCGGTCGGAACTTTGCGCGAGCTGCAGCCACGGATCAGAGTATGGGCCCCTGCGACTCCCCTTTGAGGGTAAGGGGAAGTAAAATGGGGTCATGGCGGACTTCATGACCGCAGCGCAGCGCAGCGCACATATGGCAAAGATTCGATCGAAGAACACCAAGCCGGAATTGCGGCTTCGGCGTGCTCTGCACGCGGCTGGATATCGCTACCGTCTCCACGACCGGGCTCTTCCGGGGCGGCCCGACTTAGTGTTTGCGGGTCGGAAAAAGGTCATTTTTGTGAATGGGTGCTTCTGGCATGGGCACGACTGTCCTGTCGGCAGCCGCTTACCCAAATCGAACACCGAATTTTGGGCGGAGAAGCGGCGCCGGAACCAGGCGCGAGATTCTAACCAGAGGTTGCAGCTGCTCGAAATGGGTTGGGCATATCTGGACGTTTGGGAGTGCGAGGTGGCCGCAAGCGCAAAGTTGGTGGACGAAGTTACGGCATTCCTCGATCGCAAAGCAGCCGTCCGACCCGGGATTCGCTAGGAAACGCTGAGTCAGTCGAGATAGTCGAACAGGACTTGGTACCGCGTGGGCTGCCGCAGTTTGGACATCGTTTCTGATTCGATCTGGCGGATTCGCTCGCGGGTGACACCGTAGATCTTGCCTATTTCCTCCAATGTCTTCGGGCGAAGTCCCTGACCTGCTCGTGACGCTGATTATGCACGGTGCCTGAACGGAATCTGGGCTGTCTATTAAGACTTCTCTTGATACGGCTGTTTCGTATGTACGCTGACGACGCATAAGTATTTGGACAAATCAAAACAATAAATGTGGAAACCAATTGGGTAAAATGAAGGGCAACCGCCTCAACACCGCTGCAAATGTCGGCAGCTTTGCGACGGGGCGCCAGCAGCTCCGGCAACAAAGAGCGATCGCTGCTAACACTGCAGCCGCGATGCTGATCCAGGAGAAACAGTTGGAGATCCAGAAGCAGCAGGCCTACGAAGGCGACTATGACCGACTTCTGAACCGTACCGACCGGGATGTGGCACAGGGGCGAATCACACGGGGTCAGGCGGACTATACCCTGCTGGCGGCCCGCACCGACCGTGCCGTGGCAAAGGGGCGCAAGAGGCCGAACGAGGCCTTCTCGGCTTCGTTGGCGCACACCGTTTCTACTTGGGCGACAAGGGCTGGGGCGTGTTGCAGGTTGCCGTGTTCGTCCTGACGTTCGCATTTACTTTCGGCCTTGTGGCCTTGTGGGGTGTCATCGAGGGCATCATGATCCTATGCAAGGCCAATACTTTCAGCCGTGACGCTGCAGGGGTGCCGCTTAAGTAGATCGTTGATTAGCCCCTCGCTGCGCGCACTAGCCGAACACGGGGAGGGCATGTTCCAGTCATTGTGGCCACTCCCACCGTGGGGGGTGGTCACGTTCTGATCCACAGAATATTAGGCAGCCGATTAGGTTGGCGTGGGCTGGGCATGATTGCTTTCCGACCTTGCTCGCACTTGCGCGCAGTGCAACTGCGAGGCGTGTCCTCGCTGTTTTTGCGACGTTATCCGTTGTTCAGGTGTACCGCAGCCACCTCAACCTCAACCCCGCGTCCCTGAACTTCGCCACCTGCCCCGGATTCGCGCCGTCGTCCGTGACCAACGTCCAGGGCAACGCCAGCCGCGCCCAGGCGTGGAAAGGCCGCAGGCCGAGCTTGGACGAGTCCGCCAGCACATACACTTCCCGTCCGCGCCGGGCCATCAGCTCTTTGAGCCGGGTCTGGGCGTGGTCGGCCTCGCAGATGCCGTCCTCGGCTGTGACGGCGTCGGCGCCCAGGAACACCCGGTCGAAGCTCGTCCGCTCCAGCGCCGCCTCGGCCAGCGGACCCACAAAACTTTGCGAAAGGCTTCGCAGCCGGCCGCCCAGGCAGTCCACCTCGATGCCCTCCGAATCCGCCAGCTCCTGCATCGTGTTGATGCCGGGCGTCGTCACGGACAGCTTTTCGAAGCCGCGCAGTTCGTGGGCCAGGGCACCCACGGTGGAGCCGGCGTCGAGCAGGATGTTCTCCCCGGGCCGGATCACGGACGCCGCCCAGCGGGCGATGGCATGCTTCTGCTCAAACGCCTCGCCGGTACGCTGCCGCAGCGACGCCTCCGGGTGGGCGCCCAGCGCCATCGCCCCGCCGTAGGTGCGGGCCAGCCGGCCCTGCCCGTTCAGCAGCGCCAGGTCGCGGCGGATGGTGGAAGCCGTGGACCTCGAACCGGGCGGAGAGTTCCTCCACGGAGGCCAGGCCGGTGGTGACGGCGAGGTGGTAGATCTCCTCGCGTGGTCGTGGTATACGGCCACCACCAGGCCGTAAGCGCTCCGGCCTGCCCGCGGGTTTAGGATCGCTTAGGGTGGACCAGCGGTGGGTGCACCCCATCGGCGACATTCCGCTGGACGAGGCGGCGCTGATCGAGCCGCTGTCCGTGGCCCACGACGCGGTGGCGCGCAGCGGCGTGAAGGCAGGCGACACGGCGCTGGTGGGCGGGTCGGGTTCCATCGGGCTGCTCACCCAAGCCGTGCTCAAGGGTATGGGGGTGACCACGATCATCAGCGAGCTGACCCAGGCGCGCAAGGAGAAGGCCACCTTCAGCGGCGCCCCCGGCCACGTCCTGGACCCCAGCAAGGAGGACGTCCCCGCACGGGTGCGCGAGCTCACCGGCGGGACCGGGGCCGACGTCGCCTTCGAATGCGCCGGCGTAAACGCGGTGCTGGACACCATGCTCGACGCCGTCCGGCCAGGCGCCGTGGTGGTCAACGTGTCCAGCTGGGACGCGCCCGCCACCATCGACGTGCAGAAGATTGTGCTCAAGGAGATCGACCTGCGCGGCACCATCGCCTACGTCCGCGACCACCCCGCGGTCATCAAGATGGTGCAGGAGGCAAGGTGGATTTGAAGCCGTTCATCACCGGCCGGATCGCGCTGGAGGACCTGGTGGAGCAGGGCTTCGACACCCTGATCAACCACAAGGACGCAGCGTCGTCGTCCTTCCTCTTCCTTCGCTGTAGAGCGCCGATGTAGGGTCGTGCCGTGATCATCCCCGAAATTTCCCAGAACGCCGCGGCGGTGGCGGATCACTACGACGAACTCGATCCCATATACCGTCTCGTGTGGGGCGACCATGTCCATCACGGGCTGTGGACGACGGGCCGCGAGACACCCGGCGAAGCCGTCGAGACGCTCGTGGACACAGTCGGCGATAGGCTGGGCCTTCTGCCCGGCCAAGCGTGCGTCGACATCGGCTGCGGCTACGGCTCCACCGCACGGCGGCTCGCTATGACACGCAGGGTCAGCGTCACCGGCTTCACCCTTTCGGCCGAGCAGGCCAACTATGCAGCCGCGCATCCCGTACCAGGCGTGGACATCCAGGTCCGCGACTGGCTCGACAACGGGCTGGCCGATGCCTCGGCCGATGCCGCCTGGGCCATCGAGTCGAGCGAGCACATGGTGGACAAGCCCAGGTTCTTCGCCGAGGCGCACCGCGGGCTGGCGCCCGGCGGCCGCTTCGTCATCTGCGCGTGGCTCGCCGAGACCGGCGCCAGCGGGTGGAAGGTCCGCCACCTGCTCGAGCCGATCTGCCGCGAAGGGCGCCTGCCCTCGATGGGCACGCGCGAGGACTATGAGGAGATGGCAAGGCAGGCCGGCTTTACGGTCACCGGCTACGAGGATGTCAGCCGCCGCGTCGCCCGCACCTGGCCAATCTGCGCTCGCCGGCTCGTGAAGGCCTTGCTCGTCGACAGCGAGATGCGCCGACTGGCTCTTGGTGCACGCAACCGCAACTCGTTTCTGGGCATTCCCCGCCTGATCCTGGCCTACCGCACCGGTGCGATGCGGTACGGGATCTTCACGCTGGCGAAGGGTTAGATCGGCCTGATTGCGGGCCCCTCGACGCACTGCCCCAGGGCGCTCCGGGGCGGGCTGGTTCGCATGGTCGGCCCGCCCCTCGGGGACTAGCGGCGCTGGGCCATCAGGACGAGGGCGCACGACGCCAGCACGCCGGCGAGGGCGAAGACGAGCATGCCCGTGAACGAACCACCGCCTGACTGGATCAATGCCCCGCTGACAATCGGACCGATGGAGAACCCGGTGCCGATCATCAGGTTGGTGGTGTTCATCAGGTGTGCCCCGCTGGAAAGCGAGGACAACGTGGACAGCAGGTACGGCAGGATGAAGGTCCAGGCAAACTTGAAGATCACGGCCGCGACGGCGAATTGGATCAGGGCCGGTGAACCGAAAAGAAGCACGATGCTGAGGGCCATGCCTGCGTAACCTGCCGCCAGGTAGAGCTTCCGGCGCGGCGTCTCACCAAGTGCGGTGGCAACAAGGGCGGACAGGATGCCGCCGACGGTAGCGAGGGAAAGGACAAGGCTGCTGGCGGAAAGGTCGATTCCCGAGCCCGCCGAGATCTGGGCAATGAACGACCAGACACCGCTGAGCGCGATGTAGAAAAGGAGCACCGCGGCCATTCCCGCGGCCGCTTTGAACACCGGGACGCGGTTCGCAGCATGCCCTGGGACGGGTGCGGCGGCGGTCCGCAGCACTTCGCCGTCGATGCGGTTGACCACCAGGAGGCACAGCACTGCAAGTCCGGCGAGTGTCCAGTAGATCGCTGAAACTGGCGCTCCCGCGAACAGGGAGGGGAAGACCGCCAGAATCAGAGCACCCATGGCCAGCTGGAAAACGACGAATATACCGAAGGCGCGGCTGGGGTTGGCGGTTTTGCCGCTAAGGGTCAGGATGATCACGGTGATGGAGCCGGCCGCGAGGCTGGTCACCACCCGGGCGATCATCAACAGGCCGAAATCGTCCACAAAGCCGGAGACCACGTTGCCGGCAATGACGATCGCGGTGAAGATATAGCTCGCCGTCCTCAGATTCACCCGCCGGAGCCAAAGATAGGCCGGCACGGTGGCCAGGCTGAAGGCGCCGAGCTCCAGGGAAAAGAGCGTCCCCACCTGGACCGGTGTCAGGCCGAACTGCTCGATAAGTTTGCCTGCGATGACAGGGGCAATCAGCAGGACGGTATAAAGGACTGCGCTGAAAACAGCGATATAGGTGTACGTCCCCTTGTCTGAGGAGATAGCTGCCGGAGCAGCGTGTGCGGTAGTGGCCATGGTTTTGTCTTTCGGGCAGGACGAAACGGCGAAGGCCGCCGTCGGCGGGAAATGGGGGTGGTGCGCCCCTGCAAGGCACGTAAGGAGCAGGGGTTTATGCGGAAGCCGTCAGGCGCGCTGCGTTGGGCGTCCTTCAGCCGGAGTCGCTGTGGCGTCCGCTGATCCTGCATCGAAGACCTTGCGGCCCGCGAACCAGGTCTGGCGGGTTTTGATGTGCGCGATTTGTTCGGTTTCGATCTCGTACGGATTAGCACTCAGGACGATGAAATCCGCCGACTTTCCCGGGGCCAGGGAGCCGGTGACGTCTTCCAGGCCCATCGCCTGGGCCGAGTTGGTGGTGTACACCCGGATGGCTTCCGGGAGTGAAATGGCCTGTTCGGGCCAGAGTGTCCCAGGGAACTTTCCTGTTGGATCCTGCCGGGTTACCAAGCCGTAAATCCCTTCCCACGCGTTGGGCGACACGCTGACCGGCCAGTCCGAGCCGCCGGCGATTCGGGCCCCAGCGTCCAGCAGGGAGCGGTTGGGCTGCATCTTCGACGCTCTTTCCGCCGGTAGCACCGTGGCAATGGCTTCGGAGATGACGCCCGGGAACCACAACGACGGGGAGATGTCGGCGGTGACATCGAGTTCGGCAAACCGGGGGATGTCCTGTTCCTGGACGAACTGGCCGTGGGCGATGTGGTACTTCGGCGTGGTGTGTCCGGCTGCGCGGACCTTGGCCACGGTGTCGAGCACTACCCGCACGGACGCGTCGCCCGTGCAGTGGATCTTGGCGGAAATACCACGCTCCGCCGTGCCCATCAGCCAGCGCTCCAGCTCCGCTGCAGGCATGGTGGTGCCGCCGCAGTGGCACTCCGGGAAGCCGGCATCCGGCAAATAGGGTTCGATGAACGCCGCGGTCCCTGCCGGAGGCACCCCGTCAAGGAAGATCTTGATGAAGTCCGGCCGGTGGTGCTCCGACCGCGACTCCTCGCGGTGGGCGATGATGCCCTCGCCGAGCGGCGTGGTGCCGAAAATGAAATCATTGGCCTGCATGGACGTCACCACCCAGGCAGCGAGTTCACCGGAGTCGTCGAGCTCTTTCAGGGCCTGCAGCAACTGGAGGGAGGAGGCCGCATCCTGGAAGCCCGTGACGCCGTAGGAGTGCAGAATGTCGATGCCGCGTGCTGCGGCCCGGGCGAGGTCCTGGGTGGACCGTGGCTGCAACCGCGCCAGCGTCTGTTCTACCAGGACACCTCCGGCCTCGATGAGGACACCGGTGGCACGCCCCGTAGCATCCCGCATAATCTGGCCACCCTCGGGATCCGGAGTGTGCTTGTCGATCCCTGCCAGCTCCAGGCCCCGTGAATTCACCCACCTGTTGTGCTTGCTGTCGTCTTTCAGGATGGCGGGCCGTCCGCCGGTTGCGGCATCAAAACGGGCGAGCGTTTCCACGGAGTTGAGTTCGGCCAGGAGACCGGAACCCCAGCTGCCGCCGACCACCCACTCGTCGGGGCCCAGGCTCCCTGAATACTCCGCGACGGCGGTGAGGAGGTCATCGAGCGATTTGGTGGGCACCTCGTTGAGTTCAAACAAGTCCATCTGCCCTGCCAGCATGTGGTGGTTGTGGACGTCAAGCAGCCCGGGCATTACGTAGGCGCCGCCGAGGTCGATGATCTCAGTGCCCGGTCCCGCCGCAACCTCGGCCAAAGATCCGACGGCGTGGACCTTCCCGGCCTTCACGGCAAGTGACGTGACGCGGGGGCGTTCATCGTGCAGGGTGTCGATGACGCCGTTGATCAGAAGAAGGTCAGCTGTGTTATCCATAATCCCAGTCCCTAAAGGTGCTTTGGATCACAACACTAAATTGCCGTGCTACTGGTTACTTGACTCTCCGTGCACGGCTTTTGCATATCCCGGCAGGCGGGAGGCCTCCCAGCTTGGTCTCAGGGTCGAACGGGTGTGGCCGCCTCTTCTCCTAGCACCGTTGTCCAAGGGCGGGCGGTCCATGAATTCACCACGCCGCCGGTGACGTAGGGATCGGCGGCTGCAAAGGCCTTTGCGGCCTCGAGCGCGTTGTCGCCGGTGAAGATCAGCAACCCGGTGAAGGGGCCGTCACCAACGGCTCCACCCAGCAGGAGCTCGCCCCGTTCCACGGCTTCCCAGCCCAACCTGAGGTGGTCTGAGCGGTATTGCTCGCGGGTCTGAAGGTAGTGGTCCGCGTAGGTGTATTCGAGCGCGGCGTGCATGGGAATCCGTCCATTTCGTTGAGGGTTTTCGCTCGTTGTAGAAGTAGCGTATCCAGCGGGACTTAGCCGGAAACGGCAACCACCCCGGCCCGGACCTCCGTGTCCCGGAATTTCTGCGCCTGGCGGGGCCGCCGCCGTCGGCCTTCCTCCCTGCCTGCTTCAGCCGTCCGGCAGGAGGCTGGCCGCCAAGGTCCTGGCCATGAACCTCCCGAAGCGCTCCGCGCTCCAGCCGCGCTTGAGGACCAGGGTCTCGTAGAGCTCGGCCGAGGTGCTCATGAAGAAGACGTCGGCCACCTCCTCCGCCGTCAGGCCCGGCCGCAGGAATCCCCTTCCGAGCACCTGCCGCGCGTTGTGCAGCATGCGCTGGTACCGCTCGTCGTCCACGTCACGAAGGAGCGCGGCCATGTCCTGGTCCCCGCTCGCCGCGGCGTCCCGGATGAGGAGGTAGACGGGGGAGCCCAGCGGGCTCACCTCGGAAATGAACCGACCGAACTGCTCCATGAGCTCGCTGGGATCGGTGACCGTGGCCTGCGCGCGGTCCGAGCGCTCTTCCGCCGGCGGCCCGCCGGCGCCCAGCAGGCTCTGCTCGTAGATGGCCCGCACCAGCCCCGGCTTTCCGCCGAACCCCTTGTACACGGACTCCTTGGAGACGCCGGCGGCGTGGGCGATGGCGGCAATGGTGGTCCGGCCGTACCCGTGGGCCAGGAACAGCGCCCGGGATTGGGCCAGCACCCGCTTCCTGGACTCCTCGGCGGCCTCCTTCCGGCGCCGGGCGTCGTAGCTGCGGGAGCGGGGTGGCGCACTGTTGACCGCGGGTCCCATCGGGCTTAAACTCCTTGTGTCAGTTAAATACAGCTGACTGTATCAAATTCAGCGTACCAGCCTCTCCGCCTCCCGCGACTGAACCTAAGGAGCAGATCATGGACGCTTCAGGAATCGAGCGCGTCCCGGAAGGCCCGGTCCGGCGCATGCTGGCCGCAGCCGCCCGCCACGACCTTGAGGCCATGGTGTCGCAGTTCGCGGATGACTACCGGAACACCACTCCCGTCCACCCGGCCCGCAGCTTCACCGGCTCCGCCCAGGTCCGGAAGAACTGGACGGCGCTCTTTGCCGGCATGCCGGACCTCACCCTCACCGTCTACGACGCGGCCACCGGAGCCGACGGCAAACTCTGGATGGAATGGAGCAACCGCGGCACCCGGCCGGACGGATCCGTGCAGCGGGCCGCAGGGGTGGCCATCTTCACCCTCCGCGACGACAAAATCGCCGCGGCCCAGTTCTACCTTGAACCCGTGGACCAGGACTCCGGCGACGTGAACGAAGCCGTCCGGGAGGCAGTCCATGGGGCAGCGGGAGGTGACCGGTCATGATCCTGGTGGTCGGCGGTACGGGCCGCTTGGGCCGCGCCGTGGATTCCCTGCTTGTTGCCGCCGGGCACCAGGTCCGCATCATGGCCCGCGGCAAGTCCCAGCCGTTCCCGCAAAAGATGGCCGACGGCGTCGAACTCCTCCACGGGGACCTCGCCTCCGAAGCTGACTGCCGAAAAGCGGTGGCGGGCTGCACTGAGGTGGTGTTCGCGGCCTCGGGGTTTGGGATCAAGGACTCCAGTCCACGCGAGGTTGACCGCGATGGGGCCATCCGGTTGGTCCGGGCGGCGGCCGCGGCCGGAGTCCGGCACGTGGTGATGATGTCCATGCACGGCGCCGCCCCGGACGGGCCCATTGATTACCTGCGCTGCAAGGCCGCCGCCGAGGACGCTGTCCGCTTGTCCGGCATGGACTGGACGATTGTCCGGATCGGGGCGCTCCTGGAACAGCGGCTTGAGATCATAGGGACGCCGCTTGAGGCGAAGGGCAAGGTGCCCGTGTTCGGCTCGGGGTCCGCCCCGGTGACCTATACCTCGGTCCAGGACGCGGCCGCCGTCGTGGTCCGTGCCCTCCGCGACCCCGTGCTGCGGAACCGCGTCATCGAATGGGGCTCGCAGACGCTCACTGCAAATGAGGTGGCCGAGGCTCTGTTTGCCCGGGCCGGCCATGGATCGGTTCAGCGGGTTCCGGCAGCCGCCGTACGGCTGTTGTCCTTGGCGGCCAGGCCGTTTTCACCGTTCCTTGCCCGGGTGGCGGGAGCCGGTGTCTGGGAGGAATCGGGGGCCGCTTCTTTCGAGTTTGGCCCTGCGCGCGCAGAGTTTCCGGACATCCCCGTCACCGATCTGCAGCAGGTTCTCCAGGCGTCCGGTGCTCCGGGATCTTTGACGTAAGCGCGTCCAACAATGACGCCATGACCCACGAGCGGCATGAATCAGCCGCGCCGGAACTGGACCGCACCGCCCACCATGCTGGACGATCAGCGCTGCGTGGACATGATGCGCACCTTCCAGGCTGACCATCCGGATCTCTGGGCAGAGGACATCGCCGAGTAGGCCCGCGGTCCACGGCTCATTCCGCACGGCAAGCAGGCTCGGAATGGGAGACCAGAGTTGGGAAGACTCAACCGGCCGGCTGAGTCCTTGACGGCGCTAGAAGCTGAGAGCAGTCTTTATCGCACGGCATTCCAGCCAGGAGTGCGCCTGAAGCAGCGACATCAGGAGGTCGTCGTGGTTTTGGATACTTCCTCAGTGATGGTGGAGACCCTCCTGGGGTCCCTCAGGGTGCGGCGGGCCGGCGCGGGCGCTCCTGCGCTCCTGTGGCACAGCCTGTTTGTCGATTCCAGCACGTTCGACGGCATCCTGCCGGACCTGGGTGCCCAGCGTGAGCTTGTGGTGATCGACGGTCCCGGGCACGGCGACAGCCCCGGGCCGCGCCGACGCTACACGCTGGAGGACTGCGCTGCCGCTGCCATCCAGATTCTGGATGCGGTGCAGATTCCGGGGCCCGTGGACTGGGTGGGCAACGCATGGGGCGGCCACGTCGGAATCGTCTTCGCGCATAACTACCCCTCCCGCTGCAGGACACTCACCACTATCGGTACGCCGCCGTACCCGCTCACCGAGTCGGAGCGCAGGCAAAACGCACTCCTCGTCTACCTGTACCGTGTGGTGGGACCCCGACCTTTCAGCCGGATCATGGTGGAAGCCTTGGCTGGCAAGGGCGTGGCCGCCTCCGCCCCGCAGGCTGCGGCGGTGGTGAAAGCTGCTTTTATGGCAGGGGACAAGCCCGGCAAATACTGGGCCATGCAATCAGTGATGATGCACCGCCCCGACCTTCGCCCGGTTTTACCCCGCCTGCAGGTGCCCGTCCTGATGCTGGCGGGCCGCGACGATGAACTGCTTGACGCAGCGGAGGCCGAACGGGCGGCCCTGAGCGCTCCTGACGGCCGCTTCGGACGAGTCACCGGAGCCGGCCATGTCGCTCCACTACTCGTGGCACCCCATGAAGTCACCGAGCGAGTCCTGGCGTTCTGGTCCGGGCGTGGCTCATTTTAGTCCCGCCTGAAGCTCGATTCAGCGCGAAACCTCCGCCACCTGAACCTCAACCCCCGCGTCCCTAAACTTCTGCACCTGCCCGGGATCCGCGCCGTCGTCCGTCACCAAAGTCCAAGGCAGAGCCAACCGCGCCCATGCGTGAAAAGGACGCAACCCGAGCTTCGAAGAGTCAGCCAGCACATACACCTCCCGGCCGCGCCGGGCCATCAGCTCCTTGAGGCGGGTCTGGGCGTGGTCGGCCTCGCAGATGCCGTCTTCGGCGGTGACGGCGTCCGCGCCAAGGAACACGCGGTCAAAGCTCATCCGCTCCAGCGCCGCCTCGGCCAGCGGGCCCACAAAACTTTGCGAAAGGCTCCGCAGCCGGCCGCCCAGGCAGTCCACCTCAATGCCCTCCGAATCGGCCAGTTCCTGCATTGTGTTGATGCCCGGCGTCGTCACGGACAGCTTGTCGAAGCCCCGCAGTTCATGCGCCAGGGCACCCACGGTGGAGCCGGCGTCGAGCAGGATGTTCTCCCCGGGCCGGATCACGGACGCCGCCCAGCGGGCGATCGCATGCTTCTGCTCAAACGACTCGCCCGTACGCTGCCGCAGCGACGCCTCCGGGTGCGCGCCCAGCGCCATGGCCCCGCCGTACGTGCGGGCCAGCCGGCCCTGCCCGTTGAGCAGCGCCAGGTCGCGGCGGATGGTGGAGGCTGTCACCTCGAACCGGGCTGACAGTTCCTCCACGGAGGCCAGGCCGGTGGTGACGGCGAGGTGGTAGATCTCCTCGCGCCTGGCATTTGCGCTCAGCATTCCCGGTCTCCTTCGCGTGGGCGTGCTTACCATGCTAGTTCCGGCCCCCAACAAAACTGTGCTGCTACACGGCCACGCTGGGCCGCGTGGCCATCTCCGCCGCCTGGTGCAGCGCCTCCACCATGCTGCGCGGATCCGCGATCGCCTTGCCGGCAATGTCAAAGGCGGTGCCGTGGTCCACGGACGTCCGGATCACCGGCAGGCCCACGGTGATGTTCACACCGGCCTCGATGCCCAGCACCTTCACCGGGCCGTGCCCCTGGTCGTGGTACATGGCCACCACCAGGTCGTAATCGCCCCGGCCGGCCAGGAAGAACAGCGTGTCCGCGGGCAACGGGCCCGTCACGTCGATCCCGGCAGCCTGCGCCGCCTTCACGCCCGGTTCAATCTTCTCCGCTTCCTCGCCCTGGCCGAACAGCCCGTTCTCGCCCGCATGCGGGTTGATGGCGCACACGCCGATCTTCGGGTTCGGGATGCCCGCACGGACCAGCGCCTCATGCCCGCGGCGGATGGTGCGTTCCACCAGGTCCGGGTTGATCTTGCGGATGGCGTCCATCAGCCCGATGTGCGTGGTCACGTGGATCACCCGGATCTTGGGCGTGGAGAGCATCATGGACACTTCCTCCGTGCCCGTCAGCTGCGCCAGCAACTCGGTGTGCCCGGGGAAGATGTGCCCGGCGGCGTGCAGCGCCTCCTTGTTCAGCGGCGCCGTGCAGATGGCCTGCACCGTCCCGGCCATCGCCAGCTCGCTCGCCACCCGGATGTACTCGTACGCCGCGTGGCCGGCCACGGGGGAGAGCTGCCCCCACGGCAGGTCCTCCGGCAGCAGCGCCAGGTCGATCACGTTCACCCGGCCCGGCGTGAACACCGCGTCCTCCACCTTTTCGATCGTGTGGATGTCCGCCTCGATGCCCAGGACCTCCGCGGCCTGGCGCAGGCGCAGCGCGTCGCCGATCACCACGGGCCGGCACTCGGCGTTGCTCTGCGGATCCAGCACGGCGGCCACCACCACCTCCGGCCCCACCCCGGCGCCGTCGCCCATGGTGACGGCCACATAGGGGAGGGCGTCCTGCTCGGTCTTGCTTGCTGCTTCGGTGGTCATGTCTGCTCCAGATCGTTCGGAAGTCTTGCGGGGAAGGGTGTTGGCGGGAGCGTGCGCGGACCGGCCGCGGCGCTCCCGGATTTCGTCGTAAAGCTGTAGGAGGGCGAGGTGATCGCCGAAGCTGCCGGGCTTGGTGCCCACCAGCGTTCCGTCCTCGGCGCGGCTCAGCACCGCCCCGTGCTGCACGGCCGCGAGCGGCACCAGCCGGTGGAGGCCGACGGCGTCCAGGACTTCCCGGGCCGTCTCGCCGCCGGTGAGGAGCAGGTCAGCGCCTGCTCCCTTGGCTGCCTTGGCGGCGAACGTTGAAAGGGCGCGGACGATGCGGGCGGCTTTTGCCGGGTTCACTTTTCCGGCGGCCAGGGTGACGGCCACGTTGCTGCCTGCCGCCAGTGCCTGCCGGACTTCGGCCAGTTCCGGTTGGTACGCACCGGTGGCGCCCGCATACAACGGGTGCAGCCGGACAATGGTGAAGCCTCGCGTTTCCAGCTGCGCCAGTTGCGCCTGTGCGGTTCCGGAAGCGGAGCCGACGACGGCGAGCACCGGTTTGGCGGCCCCCTGCGGTTCCGGGGCGGCTGCTTCGGCCGGTGTCCCGGATTGCGCATTTCGCGCAGATTGTGCGAGCCGCTGTGCCAGAACATCAGCCGTCCCGCCGGTACCCACCAGGACGACGCGGCGGCCGCCGGCGATGAAGCCGAGTTCCAGCAGGGCATCTACCACGTGTTCGAGGTCCTGCACGGTCTCGCCGTCCGCCACCACCACTTCTGGCTGCCCGGATTCCAGCAGCGCGCCAAGCTTCGCGGGAAGCGAGCCGGACCGCACCGCGGCCAGGTCCAGGATCCGCACCGAGCCCGCGTCCTCCGGGCGGAGGAGCGAAGGAACGTCGGCAGGCGGCACGGACAGTTCGGCCTGCCACAGCCCCGTCTCCGCGAGGGGAGTCCCGGCAACAAAGGGCTGGCCGTTCCGGACCGAACGCTGCAGCTGGGGGAGTGCCCCGGCAACAACGGCATGGAATCCCAGGCCCTTCAGCGCGGCGACTTCGGCGCGAACGTTCCCGCGCCACAGCGAGTCGATCTTCTTGAACGTCACGTGCGCAGCCGCAGCCACAGAACTGGAGAAAGCCTCGGCCACCAGCGCTTCGGCTGCGGCTTCGGAAAGTCCGCGTGAGTGGGTGTCGGCGACCACCACGTCGGTGACGTTCCCCGAAGTGGAGGCGCCGCCGTCGTGCGTTGTATTGCCCGTTCCGAGCAGGACCCGCGCGGACAGCCCGTGCTGCACAAAGCAGTAGCCAACCTCGGCGGCGCCGGAGAAATCGTCGGCCTGCACATATACGGAAGCCACATTGCTCCTCTCGCGCTTGTAGTCGGTTGACCCCCGCCACGTGCGGGGATGCATTCATCATGGCATGGTTGCGCGAATCGCGCTAGAGGGGTTGCGCAATTTGCGCAGGAGTGGCAAAGTGATGGAGACAACATTCGGCGCAGCCAATCGGCAGGCCGTCCCCGTTCTACCGAGAGGTCAACGATGACCGTTCTTCCTCAAGGAAGTGAGATTTCCCGCCGCAGGCTGCTGCAGTTCGGCGCCGCGGCCGGGTTTCTGCTGGGCACAGGAAGCCTCGCCGGCTGCGCCGGCCCCACTGGCCTGCCGGGACCCAGCACCCTGACCTTGGCCCTCAACCGGTCCCTGGTCAG
Source organism: Arthrobacter sp. PvP103 (assembly GCF_017833075.1). NCBI lineage: Bacteria > Bacillati > Actinomycetota > Actinomycetes > Micrococcales > Micrococcaceae > Arthrobacter > Arthrobacter sp. PvP103. The sequence goes on from NZ_JAFIBQ010000001.1 coordinate 3,501,412, forward strand.
CCTGGACAACAAGCTCAACCAGTTCGACGCCGCCGTCACCGTGCAGCGCGCCGTCCGCCAGGGCCTCACCGCCATCGGCCCTGAAACCAAGCCCGTGCTGGTCCTCGCGGACCGCTTCGAGATGACCGGCCCCACCGAGTGGACCGTCCGGCTCCGTGAAGGCATCCGCTACTCGGACAACAGCCCGGTCAAGGTGGAGGACGTGGCCACCGCGCTGAAGATGTACCAGCAGGTGCAGGGCTCGTTCGTGGCCGGCTTCTTCCCCGAATTCCCCGAAGTGGTGCCGGTGGATGACCGCACCTTCAAGATGGTGTCCAAGAAGCCCGTCCCCATCCTGGACTCGCTCATGAGCATGATCCTGATTACCCCGGCCGCGCAGAACAAGCCGGAGGAACTGCAGGAAGGCGTGGGCACCGGCCCGTACGTGGTCACCAAGTTCAACCGCGGCGCCGGCACCTACAGCCTGGAACGCAACCCGAACTACTGGGGCCCGGCACCGCAGGTGGACAACGTGGAAGTCCGGTTCCTCCCCGAGGAATCCAGCCGCGTGATCGCGCTGCGCAGCGGCGAGGTGGACATCATCGACTCCATTACGCCGGACTCGCGCGAACAACTGGCCGGACTTCCCGGCGTCGAACTCGAAGAGGCCTCAAGCCTCCGGCTGAACCAGATCTTCTTCAACTTCCGCAAGCCCGCCGGCCACCCCCTGGCCAACCCCAAGGTGCGCCAGGCCCTGAGCATGGCGATCGACGGCGAAGCACTGGTGAAGAACGTCCTGGTGGACTCCGTCACCCAGGCTGAGGGCGTCACGCCTTCCAGCCTCACCGGCTACCACAAGACCGGCACCTACACCTACGATCCGGAAATGGCCAAGGCCACCCTCGCGGAACTGGGCGTCAAGGACCTCACCCTGAAGATCATCTGGGAAACCGGCGAGTTCCCGTCCGACACCTCCGTGATGGAGGCCCTGGTGGAAATGTTCGGCAAGATCGGCGTGAAGGCCGAGCTGCAGCAGTTCGAACCCGGCGGCAACATCCTGGCCTGGCGCCAGGGCAAGCAGGGGGACTGGGACCTTCTGGGCAACGGCTACCCCAGCCCCACCGGCCTGGCCATCACCATGCTGCAGGGCATGTACTCCGGCACCCCGGAGAAGGAAAAGACCCGCGACACCTACCAGGGCTACGTGATCCCCGAGGTCACCGCAAAGATCCAGGCCGCGTCCGCCGAAGCGGACCCGGCCCGCCGGACCGAACTGCTGAACGACGCACAGCAGGCCGTCTGGGACACCTGGCCCTGCGCCTGGGCGTTCGTGCCCAAATCCGTCCTCGCCCACCGGAAGCGGGTGTCCGGCATCAACCTGGCGCCCACCAATTCCTACCCGCTCGTTGATGTCCGGCTGGAGGCCTGAGCCATGACGAACTACATCCTGAAGCGCCTGGGACAAGGCCTGCTGACCGTGTTCCTCACGGTATCCACCGTGTTCATCCTCATCCGGCTGGCCCCGGGCGACCCCGCCGTGTCCTACGCCGGCCCGCTGGCCACCTCCGAACAGCTCGCCAGGGTGCGCGAACAGTTCGGCCTGGACAAGCCGTTGCTGGAGCAGTACTGGATCTTCCTGCAGCAGCTGTTCAGCGGCAACCTGGGAACGTCCTACTCCTTCCAGGCCCCCGCCATGCAGGTGGTGGCCGAACGGATGCCGTACACGCTGACCCTGGCCACGGCATCCATCCTGCTCACCGCCGTCGTCGCCATTCCGCTGGGTGTGTGGATGTCCCGCCGGCCGGACACCGGCAAGGAACTCGGCGTGAACGTGCTGACCATCGCCGGGCAGTCCATGCCCGACTTCTGGACCGGCATCATGCTCCTCACCGGCTTCGCCGTGCTGATCCCCATCTTCCCGGCGTCCGGCTTCGCCACCTGGGGCGGCCTGGTGCTCCCCACCATCACCATCGCCATCCTGCAGATCGCGCTGATCTCCCGGATGGTCCGGCGGGAAATGACGGCCAACTTCGCCGCGCCGTACCTCACCGTGGCCCGCTCCCGCGGCGTCAGGAACTCCGTGCTCACCTGGCGCTACGCCATGGCCAACTCCGCCATCCCCGTGTTCACCGCCCTGGGCACCCGCTTCGCCGCCATGCTCAACGGCGTGGTGGTGGTGGAAGTGGTGTTCGCCTGGCCCGGCGTCGGCTCCCTGATCGTCCGTGCACTTGAAACCCGCGACTACCCCCTCATCCAGGCAACGGTCCTCCTCACCGCGCTGCTGGCCGTGGCCGTCCAGCTGGTCATCGACCTCGCCTACCCGCTCCTTGATCCCCGCGTTCGTCTTGGAAAGGCGGCAACAGCATGAGCCTCGACACCGCAACCCCAACTGCCGCCGGGCAACCCGCCCGGCAGCCGAGCCCCAGCGCCGTCACCAAGGCGGACATCGCCAAGGCAGGCGCCACCCGCCGTCGTAATGCCGCCAAATGGAAGCTCATCGTGGGCACCGTCTGCACCCTGCTGGTGATCATCCCGATCATCCTGGCCCAGGTGCTGCCGCTGCCGGACGCCAACTTCCAGGACCTCTCCGCCCGGCGCCTGCCGCCGTTCACGGACGGACACCTGTTCGGCACCGACCAGCTGGGCCGCGACCTCCTCTCCCGCGTCCTGCACGGCGGCCAGGTCTCGCTGACCATCGGCCTGCTGGCCGTGCTGGTCTCCGGCGCCATCGGCATCATCCTCGGCTCCGCCGCCGGCTACTTCGGCGGCTGGGTGGACACCATCGTCTCCCGCGTCCTCGAGGCCCAGATGTCCCTGCCGCTGCTCATGATGCTGCTGCTGGTGGTGGCCCTGTTCGGCCCCTCCATCCCGGTGATCACCTTCGTGATCGCCATCGCCCAGTGGCCCGAAGTTGCCCGCCTCACCCGCTCCATGGTGCTGGTGGAACGCGAAAAGCCCTACGTCTCCGCCGCGCGGATCCTGGGCCTGCACCGGATCCAGATCCTCATCCAGCACATCATCCCCAACGTGATCAAGCAGGCCACCCTGGTGGTGCTCCTCCTGCTGGCCCAGGCCGTGCTGCTCGAATCCGCACTCAGCTTCCTGGGCGCCGGCCCGCAGCGCCCCTTCGCCACCTGGGGCCGCATCATCTCCGACGGCCAGGATTACATCACCACCTCCTGGTGGATGGTCACCCTGCCCGGCCTGGTGATCGTGCTGATGGTGGTGGGCGTGAACCTGCTGGGCGACGGCCTCCGCGACCGTCCCCGCCGCAAGAAGAAGGGTGCCTGACATGACCGCACAAACTCCCGCTTCCGGCCGCCGGGCGCAGCCCGCTTCCGAGCAGCCGAAGTTCACCGAGCAGCCGCTCCTGGAGGTCCGCGACTTCCAGGTGGAACTGATCACCGACGCCGGCATCATCCGCGCCGTTGATTCGGTCAGTTTCAGCATCCACCGGGGCGAGACGGTCACCATCATCGGTGAGTCCGGTTCCGGTAAATCGACGACGGCGATGGGCATCCTCCGCCTGCTGCCCGAGGACCTGGCGGTGCTTTCCGGCACCGTGCTGATCGACGGCGTCGACGTGACCGCCGATCCCAAGGCCATCGACAAGGTGCGCGGCAAGACCCTGGCACTGATCCCGCAGGACCCCATGACGGCGCTGAGCCCGGTGCACTCGATCGGCAGCCAGCTCTTCGAGGCCATCCGGATCGCCGGCGCTGCCTCCGCCAAGGACAAGGGCGCCCTGCAGGCCCGGGCCGTCCGGCTGCTGGAGCAGGTGCACATCCCCACCCCGGAGAAGCAGCTGAAGAAGTACCCGCACCAGCTCTCCGGCGGCATGCTGCAGCGCGTGCTGATCGCCATCGCGCTGGCCAGTGAGCCGCAGCTGCTGGTGGCGGACGAACCGACGTCGGCCCTGGACGTCACGGTGCAGGGCGGCATCCTGGACCTGCTCCTGGAACTGCAGGAACAGCGCGGCATCGGCATCCTGATGATCACGCACGATCTCGGCGTGGCCCGGCTGATCTCGGACCGCATCCACGTGATGAAGGACGGCCGGTTCGTGGAGTCCGGCGACGTCCAGCAGATTGTGGACCACCCCGCCACCGAGTACACCCGGGCCCTGCTGGCCGCCGTGCCCGTCCTGGGTCCGTGGGACGAAACCCCCGCCGCCACCACCCTGACCACAACTGGAGCAAGCCATGACTAAGCCGTTCCTCGCCGTCGAAAACCTCGTGGTGGACTACCACGTGCCGGGCGGCACCTTCCGGGCCGTTGACGACGTGTCCTTCTCCGTGGACAAAGGCAAGACGATCGCCGTCGTGGGTGAATCCGGCTGCGGAAAATCCACCATCGCCAAGGCGCTGATGCGGCTGGTCACCCCCACCAGCGGGCGCATCGAGCTGGACGGAACGGACATCGCTTCGATGAGCGAGGCGAAGCTGCGGCCCATGCGGTCCAAGTTCCAGATGGTGTTCCAGGACCCGTACGGTTCCTTGGACCCGCACATGACTGCGCAGGAGATCGTGGCCGAGCCGCTGAAGCTGCAGGGCGTCCGGTCCAAGGCGGAGCGGCACAAGGCAGCCGCCAAGCTGATCGACCAGGTGGGCCTGCCCGTGGCGTCCCTGGACAAGCACCCGTCCGAGTTCTCCGGCGGCCAGCGCCAGCGGATCGGGATTGCCCGGGCGCTCGCGTCCAAGCCGGAACTGCTGGTCTGCGACGAAGCCACCAGCGCGCTGGACGTCTCTGTTCAGGCGCAGGTGCTGCGGCTGCTGAAATCCATCCAGGACGAAACCGGAATCACCTACGTCTTCATCTCGCACAACCTGGGCGTGGTGCAGGAGATCAGCGATACCGTCATGGTGATGCAGCGCGGCAAGCTGGTTGAATACGGCTCCACCGCGTCCGTCCTGACCGCCCCCAAGGAGGACTACACCCGCAAACTCCGCCGCGCCGCGCTGGACCCCTCCACCATGACGGGCCTCAAGCCCCGGCACCTGGTCCGCTCCCTGGCCCTGGCCAACCAGGCCTAAACCTACTTTCCTGAACCAACGCAACCGCAAGGAATCAACGCATGAGCAAGCAGCCCGAAGGCGCCCAGGTGGACGGCCTGAAACTTCCCATTTCCCGGCTGGTCCTGGGGACCATGACGTTCGGCGACACGGTCGACGAGGCCACCGCGGGGCGGATGGTGGAGGAAGCGCTCGACGCCGGCATCACCACCATCGACACCGCCAACGCCTACGTCGGGGGAACCACCGAGGAAATGCTCTCCCGCCTCCTCAAGGGTCGCCGCGGCGACGTTATTCTCGCCTCCAAGGCGGGCATGCCGCACGCGGACCACGGCTCCAACTCGCCGTTGTCGCCCGCGGGTCTGCGTGCCAGCGTGGAGGGGAGCCTCCGCCGGCTCGGCGTGGACAGCATCGACCTGTTCTACCTGCACCAGCCGGACCGCGCCACGCCGCTGCGCGACACACTGGCCACCGTGGCCGAGCTGTTCGCCGAGGGGAAGATCTGCGCGCTGGGCGTGTCCAACTTCGCGGCCTGGCAGATTGCCGACGTCATCCACACGGCACGCGAAGTGGGGGCGCCGCGGCCGGTGGTCGCGCAGCAGCTGTACAACCTGGTGGCACGCCGGGTGGAGGAGGAATACCTCGAATTCGCGGCCACCCACAACGTCCACACCATGGTCTACAACCCGCTGGGCGGCGGGCTGCTCACCGGCAAGCACAGCTTCGATGCCAAGCCCACCGAGGGCCGCTACGGCGACTCCAAGCTGGCCGCCATGTACACCCAGCGCTACTGGGACAAGCAGCTGTTCGACGCCATCGGGGAGCTCTCCCGCATCGCTGACGGTGCAGGGATTTCCCTGGCCGAGCTGTCGCTGCGCTGGCTGGCCTACCGGGACGGCGTGGGCTCCATGCTGCTGGGCGGCTCCAAGGTGGAACAACTGCAGTCCAACATCGCCGCAGTGGCCAACGGGCCGCTGCCCGCCGACGTCGTGGACGCCTGCGACGCCGTGGGCACCTCGCTGCGCGGCCCGATGCCCGCCTACAACCGCTGATTTCCTCACTAACTTCCTGAACCGACTGCTTCCCTGTACCGACTGCTCCCTGAACCGACACTGACTGAAGGACTCTGATGACCTCCCAACTGGCCCTCGAATTCGCCCGCAAGATCCGCGCCCGTGAGCAGGCGGTGGGCTACTGGGCCGTGCTGGACGCGCCCGTGGCCACCGAACGCATCGGCCGGCTCGGCTACGACTACGTGGCCCTGGACGCGCAGCACGGCCTGCTCGGCTACTCGGGCGTGCTCAACGGGCTGATGGCCATCGACGCCGGGCACACCGCCGTCGGCATGGTCCGCGTGGAGGCCAACGACTTCACCGCGATCGGCAAGGCGCTCGACGCCGGCGCCGTGGGCGTCATCGTCCCGCTCATCAACAACGCCGCAGACGCCGCCGCCGCCGTGGCGGCCGCCAAGTACCCGCCGCTGGGCGGCCGCTCCTACGGCCCCATGCGCTCGGCCCTGCGGATCGGCCCCAAGCCCGCCGACGCCAACGCCACCACCCTGGTCTTCGCCATGATCGAGACCCCCGAAGGCCTGGCCAACGTCAAGGAAATCTGCGCCACCCCCGGCCTGGACGGAATCTACGTGGGACCGTCGGACCTGGCGATCGCCGTGGGCGGGGCCTTCCCCGGGGATCCCGCCGTCGACGCCGAATTCAACGCCGCGCTGGAGACGATCGGCGAGGCCGCCGCTTCGGCCGGGATCGCCGCCGGCATCCACACCCCGGCGGGGGAGGTGGCGGCCCTCCGGCTGAGCCAGGGCTACACCTTCGCCACCATCGCCTCGGACCTGACGCACCTGGAACAGATCGCGAAATCCCATCTCGACGCCGCCCGCTTCGACGCCGGAACCAAGGAGAGCTGACCCATGACAAACACCACCACCGACGCGTACAGCACCATCACCCCGGACGGGACCGTAAAGCGGGCGGACGGGGCGGACTTCGCCTACCTCCCGGCCCCCACCGTGCAGAGCCACGCCGCCAACCTCCTCACGCTGCCGGACGGCCGGCTGGGCTGCGTCTGGTTCGGCGGCACCCAGGAAGGCGTGCCGGACATCTCCATCTGGTTCTCCGCCCTGGAACCCGGCAGCAGCCAGTGGTCCGAACCGCAGCAGCTCTCCAACGACTCCACCCGGTCCGAACAGAACCCCATCCTCTTCACTGCGCCGAATGGCGCGCTGTGGCTGCTGTACACCGCGCAGAAGGCGGGCAACCAGGACACCGCCGAGGTCCGCCGTCGTACGTCCATGGACGGCGGCCGCACCTGGGGCGAGGTGGAGACGCTGTTCCCCGCGAACGAAACCGGCGGCGTGTTCGTCCGGCAGCTCCCGGTGGTGCTGCCGTCCGGCCGCCTGATCGTGCCGATCTTCCGGTGCATCACCACGCCGGGGGAGAAATGGGTGGGCAACAGCGACGACAGCGCCGTGATGATCTCCGACGACGCCGGCGCCACGTGGACCGAGCATGTCCTGCCGGGGAGCCTGGGCTGCGTCCACATGAACATCCAGCCCGTGGCCGACGGCTCGCTGCTGGCCCTGTTCCGCAGCCGCTGGGCGGACTCGATCTACGAATCCCGCTCCACCGACGACGGGTCCACCTGGAGCGAGCCGGTGCCCACCGAGCTGCCCAACAACAACTCCTCCATCCAGTTCACCGCGCTCGCCGACGGCCGCCTGGCCCTGGTCTACAACCACAGCCGGGCGGAGGCTTCCACTGAGCGCCGGTTGTCCCTCTACGACGAAATTGACGACGACGGCCTGGCCGAGGAGCAGGGCCAGGTGGCCGAGCCGGACGCTTCCGCTTTCTCCGAGGACGACGGTTCGCGGAAGGCATTCTGGGGGACGCCGCGCTCGCCGATGACGCTGGCCATCTCCGAGGACTCCGGCCGCTCGTGGCCCATCCGCCGGAACCTGGATGTGGGGGACGGGTACTGCCTGTCCAATAACTCCCGCGACGGGCTGAACCGTGAGTACTCCTACCCGTCCATCCACCAGGGCCCGGACGGTTCCCTGAATATCGCGTACACGTACTTCCGGCAGGCCATCAAGTTCGTCCGGGTGGACCCGCAGTGGGCGTACGAAGGCACCACCACCCCTGGCGGGGACGAATGACAAAGCACGCCGTTGTCACCGGCACGAGCTCTGGAATCGGCAAAGCGATCGCCGAACGCCTGCTCGCCGACGGGTGGCGGGTGACGGGGCTGAGCCGGACCGAGTCGTCTCTGGGGGAGGGGTTTCAGTGGCAGCAGGCGGACCTGTCCGAGCCCGAGTCCCTGGCCAGCGTGGTCGAGGCCATCGGGCCGGCCGACGCCCTGGTCCACGCCGCCGGGTTCCAGCGGACCGCGCCCTTGGGCGAGCTGGACCCGTCTGCGCTGACGGGCATGTTCACCGTCCACGTGGCGGCGGCCAGTGTCCTGGCCAACGCCCTGGTGCCGTCCATGCCCGACGGCGGGAGGGTGCTGCTGCTGGGCAGCCGCACCTCCACGGGGATGCCGGGCAAGAGCCACTACGCAGCCACGAAAGCTGCGTTGATGGGTCTCGGCCGGACCTGGGCGCAGGAACTCGCGCCGCGGGGGATCACCGTCAACGTGCTCTCCCCGGGCCCGACCGACACCCCGATGCTGAACGACCCCGGCCGCGCAGCCACCCCGGTGCGGATGCCGGCCCTGGGCGCCCTGGTGGACCCGGAGGACGTGGCCGCGCTGGCCGCCTTCCTGCTGGGACCCCACGGGAAGTCCATCACCGGCCAGAACTACGTCATCTGCGGAGGAGCCTCACTCTAACCCCCTGCGACGCTCTCTCACTTTTGGCCCCCTGTCCTCCGGACGCTCTCTCACTTTTCTGAAGAGAGTGAGAGAGGGTCGCTGAAAAACCGCCGTTAAGTGAGAGAGCGTCCTATCTGTGCTTCTCGTTTCGGGGTTCTGCGGCTAGCGTGCCTGCAGCCCCGGAACGCCGTCCTGGATCGCGAAGGAGGCCTTCGTGCTGACGGGGGATCCCGGCGTCGTGACGTAATCCAGGACGCGGAAGTCAGCGGTCAGCGCATCCTTCGTAATGCGGGTGTTCACGTAGCCGCGGTTGTCGTTATAGAACTTCAGGTGCGGGTTCCAGGCCATGGTCGCATCCGTGGTGGAGCCGGTCCCGTTGCCGGTGGAGGTGATGGACGTGCACACCAGTTCGGAGCCGACCACGGGGGAGGCGGGGTCCTTGTAGTCCACCTTGACGTCGTTGGCCCAGTTGCGGTGCACGTCGCCGGTGAGGACCACGGCGTTGCGGACGTTCGCGTCCACCCAGCCCTGGGTGATGCGGCGGCGGGAGGCGGCGTAGCCGTCCCACCCGTCCATGGAGACGTCGTCGATCTCGGGCGCGGCGTTCCTGTCCTTTTCGGCGAAGAAGACCTGCTGGCCGAGGATGTCCCAGCGCTGGGTGGAGTTCCTGAAGCCGTCCAGCAGCCACTTTTCCTGCTCGGCACCGGTGATGGTGCGGTCTTCGGCGAGGCGCTCGGCCACGTTCTTCTTCCAACCGTCGCCGGCCAACTGGTCGTCGCGGTACTGCCGGGTGTCCATCATGTGGAAGTTGGCCAGCTGTCCCCACTGCAGGGTCCGGTAGATCTTCATGTCGGGCCCGGCCGGGAGGGACGACGGGCGAAGCGGCATGTTCTCGTAGTACGCCTGGAACGCAGCGGACCGGCGCTGCCGGAAGTGCTCGGTGGTGTCATTCAGCTGCCCGGCGTCCGTGTTCTCCGGGACATCGTCCGCCCAGTTGTTGTCCACCTCGTGGTCATCCCAAACCACCAGCCAGGGCGCAATCGCGTGCGCGGACTGCAGGTCGGCGTCGGCCTTGTACTGCGCGTGCCGCTGCCGGTAGCCCTGCAGGGTGGTGGTTTCGGGTCCCTCGTGGTCGCGCGGGTTGCCGCCGCCGATCACGTAGCTGCCCTTCTTGTACTCGTACAGGTAATCACCGAGGTGCAGTACGAGGTCCGGGTGGTCCTGCGCCAGCCGGGAGTAGGCGGTGAAGTAGCCGTGCTCGAACTGCGCGCAGCTGGCGAACGCCATGGCCAGCGCCGCCGGCGTCTCATGTAGCGCCGGGCTGGTGAGGGTGCGTCCCACCGGGCTGATGTGCTTGCCGGCACGGAACCGGTAGAAGTATTCCCGGCCCGGCCGCAGTCCCTTGAGTTCGACGTGCACCGAGTGGGCGGTTTCGATCCGGGCGTGCTCGACGCCGCGGGCTACTACAGTGCGCATGCCCGCGTCTTCAGCCACTTCCCACGCCACCGCGACGTTGCGGGAGGGCATGCCGCCCAGACCGTCCTCCGCTACGGGGTCAACGGCCAGGCGGGTCCAGATCACAAAGCCGTCCGGCCACGGCTCGCCGGAAGCGATGCCGAGCAGGAACGGATCGGTGCGGAGACCGGCGTCGTCCGCGGTTGACGTCGCGAACGCTGCACCCGGCAGGGCGGCCACGAGGCCGGCCCCAAGGCTGGCGGAAAGAAGGGATCTGCGTGAAATATTTTCCATATTGTCGACCGTAAGAAGGCCGGTTGGACAGGCTGTGAGAGCGGTGTGAATGGATGGTTAACTGCGTGACAAACATTGTCGAGGCGGCTTAGGGCCGGGATTTGCCTGTTGTTATTACCGACTGCCGCGGCCGGGATGCTGTTCCGAAGGGGTATCTTTGGGCAGGGGGGCCGTACCGGTCAAGTCCTACACCGGTGTCTGAGTTTGCCCACGGCACGGCCGAGCAGCAGCACATTTCCGGTGTCAGCGTCGACAGCGATGTCGTGATCATGACTGAGGAGAGTGACTGGTGAGTAACGCCAGCGAATGGGCTGCCACGCTCAGGGCATTCCACGAGAAACAACTGGACCGTCCCCGCCGGGTGTACCGGCTCGGCCGCACCAAGGTCATCTTTTCGGGTGGCCATGCCGCTTGCATTGTGGGTGCGGCAGTAGCGGCTTCCGCGTTGGATTTTCCCAGCTGGGCGTTTTGGATTGCCATCGCTCTCGGATTTGTCGTGGGAAAGTTCCTCTTCCCAGTTCCTCGCAGCAGCGTAGCGAGCCGATATGGTTCTAAGGAGCTGGCCAGGAAGTCTCCCGGCGATCTGGACTACATGACGCCGGCGGAGATCCGCGCCTACCAGTACAACGCCCAGTTCATCCAGAAGGGCATTACCCCGTTGGCGCTGGGGACCGAAGAAGCTCTTGGCCGCCAGTCTGAAGCGGTCAGGACGGTGTCCCTGACCACGGGCGCTGACGCGAGGTTGTTGGCACATCTTTCCCTCGCGGATGTCAGGGAGTATGGGCGTACTGCCGACCGTCACGATCTGCTTGAGCGCCGATGGCGCCAATACGAGATGGACCCTCAATTGCAGTTCGATTTTCCCGCCATGACTGATGCTTCCCTTCCGACAACCTCGGCAATGATCAGGGCTAGGCACACCGCTGGTCAAGAGAGAACCACAGGTAAACCGGCCGACTACAAGCTGGCTGTGGACAGGTTTTCGCAGACGCTGGCAGCAGCGGAACAGGCGGCCGGCGTTCCGTAGCGGTTTGCTCTTCCACCACAAAAGTGGTGACAGGTTGAGCCCCCGAGTAATACCTTGGGTTCATGCGAGGCCCAGCCGCCGCCATGCCGCAACTCGACGGTGTTACCCACCGGTGGATCGACGTGCGCGGGATAACCATGCATATCGCGGAGGCCGGGAACGGGGAGCCGATTTTCCTGCTCCATGGCTTCCCGCAGCACTGGTGGGAGTGGCATGGCGTCATTCCCCGCCTGGCCGAGCATTACCGGGTGATTGCCGTCGACCAGCGCGGCTTCGGCTGGACCGATGCCCCCGCGGACGGCTACAACGCCCGCACCCTCATCGAAGACATCGTCCTGCTCATGGACGAGCTGGATATCCCGCGGGCGCGCTTTCTCACCCATGACTGGGGTTCGGTCGTTGCCCAGCTCCTGGCCATGGAACGGCCCGATCTGGTTGAGGCGCTCGTTGTCACGGGTGCCCCGGACGTGCACATCAGACCGAACGCCGGGCTGTTGGGGCTTTTCCCCAAGCTCTGGCACGCCTTCGCGCTCGCGGCTCCAGTAATCGGTCCGCGTCTCCAGCGGAACGAGAAGTTCACGCGGCACCTCTTCATGGCCTTCGAGCCCGCAGGCGGCGTGCCGGAGGAAGACATGGAGCTCTACACGGTTGGGATGGCCCAGCCCGAGAGGGCACGGGCAGGCTCAGCCCTCTACCGCGGCACCATCCTCCCGGCGTTCATGGGCATCATTTTCGGTGCATACGCCAAACGCGACTTCACGGTGCCGACCCTCGCCCTCATCGGTGCCAGGGAGCCGTCCGCGACTCTTCAGGAGATGGGCCACCGGCCCGGGCGCGGGGGCAACGTGACCACGGAGATCCTTCCCGGCGAGGGCCACTTCCTCGCGGACCACCGCCCTGAGCTGATTGCCGACAGGGCCCTCCGGTTCTTCGGACACGCGCCGGACCAATACCACGACAAATAGTGCAGCCCACAGCAGTATCCCCATTAGGGCGACCGGCAAAATCATCGTCTTTCAGAGTGTCTCGGGTATGGTGCGTCCCGGGAAGAGCGTGGAGTACTGCCGGCGGTACATCCTGCGCCCGACGAGACGGTAGGCAAGTCGGACCGGCGGAGGGATCTCCTTGAACAGCTCCTTCCGGTCTGCGGGAGGGTTCGTGGCAAGCACCATGCCGAGGTAGGCGACCATGAACTTCTTGTCGAACTGCTCGATCCCGTGCTGGCCAACCCCGTTCATTTCCTTCTCGTCCATCACCCTGTCCACGGTGGGCATGACCTCTGTGACCTCGCGCCGCAGGTGCACTTTGAGGACAACGGACAGGTCCTCGTAGCGCCTGGCGAGTTCCTCACCGGCCTCTGCGCCAGCCGTCTCCATCCAGCGGAGGCGGATTGGCTGGATGCCCTCAAGCCGTTGTGTGACCTGCCTGTGCTGCTCGAGCATCTGCGCTATGTGCAACCCGCACGCCGGCGCCCGCTCCGCCAGTTGCGGGTACATGAGCAGGTCCTCGCCCTCGTGGTGGACATGGAGCACCTTGTCGAAATTGCCCAGTACTTCGCCCACATACGCGGCCCGGGAGATGTCACCGGCCCCGGCAGAGCGCACCAGGCCCGGTGCCTCGTGGTACGCCCAAAGGAAAAAACGGTGGATGCGCCGCATGGCCGCCGACCCGGTGCAGAGGACGGGCCCCGGTGGCAGCGGAGCTGCGGTCTCGCCGGGCTGCATGGTGAAGAAGTCAGTCATTGGGTGGCCCCTAACGGCAATCAACCGAAACCAGGACCTCCCCCGGCAGCATCGTATCGCTTGCCCTCATGCCGAACAATGGCCAGGCCGCCTAGTTTCGCCGGGGTGCTTGGCCGCCCATCCGGCCGGTCGGTGCCTGCCTTGGCGTCGGACTTAAGTCCCTGTTGTGGAGGGCGGCTCCGGCGTATTTTGAAGGCAGGTCCCGAACCGTCGGGGACCGCACCCAAGGGGGCACCATGACCAGGCCCAGGCTTACGGCATTCAGCGTTTTGGGGCTCTGCGCCCTGTTCTCGCTTTCGGGCTGCTTCGGCCCGCCGGCCCCGGCGCCCACGGGCAGCTCCGCCGCCGCGACCACAACGCAGGCCACGACGTCGTCGCCCACGAGCAGCTCCGCCGCCCCGACTGTAACCCCGACGACGACGGCGAGCCCGACTGCCACGGGCAGCCCGTCGGCGACCCCGACCCCGACAGCGACTGCCCCGCCGTCGTCCGCCCCCGCGAACCCGCCGGCGACGCAGGAACCGACGTCCCCCGGGCTGCCCGAGCAGGTGGCCCCGCTGACCATCTACTACGTAGCCATCGAAGACAACGGCATATCGGGCCCCAGGATCGGCTGCGGCGACAGCCTCGTCGCTACGACCACCGCCCCGGTCCGCTTCACGGACCAGGTTGGCCCCAGCATCGGGACCTTGCTCGCGAACAAGAGCCGCGACGTCGGCCTGTCAGGGCTCGTGAACGTCCTGTACCAGTCGAACCTCAGCTACGTCGGCGGCGAGCTGGACGGCAGCACGATCACGATCTACCTCTCCGGGCAGTTCATGCTGGGCGGCGTGTGCGACATCCCGCGCGCCAAAGCACAACTGGAGTACACCGCCATGGCCGCGGCCGGGGCAACGAGCGCCCAGGTGTTCGTCAACGGCCGCCCGATCGACGAAGTGCTCAGCCTCAAGTAGTGCAGCCGAAAGGCACTATCCAGCTGCTGAAGTTTGCCGCAAGATAACTGGATGAAAAAGATCTTTGTAGCCGGTTTAGCAGCGGTAGTCATGGGCCTCGGCGGAATTGCCGCGGCAGTTCCGAGTAGCGCGGCCGCCGAGCCGTCACCCGCCGCGGGCCAGATCATGGTGAAATTCCGTGACCCCGGCGCCGCGGGAGGCGCTCTGCGCCAGCATGGCCTCAGCGAGGGCCCTGGCATCGGCAGTACCGGCGCCCAGCTCATCAAAGTACCGGCCGGCAAAGAACTTCAACTCATTGACGCCCTGAGCCGGAACCCGGCAGTTGAGTATGCCGAGCCGGACGAGCTTGTCACTGCCGCTACGGCGGACGAGTATTTCCCCCGCCAGTACGCCCTGCAGAACAACGGCCAGTCGTACACCAACACCGCCGGCACCCTGTCAGTCGCCGGAGGCACAGCAGACGCCGATGTGGACGCCGTTGAAGCGTGGTCCGTCACGACCGGCAGCGGCATAAGAGTTGCCGTTCTCGATTCAGGTGTCGCTAGCGACAACCCCGACATCAACCCGAAGGTTGTTGCACGCGGCAACTTCAGCGGCGCGGCCACCAACGAAGACAACTACGGCCACGGCACCCACGTCGCCGGCATCGTTGCCGCCACTGCCAACAACACGATGGGTGTGGCGGGTTTGTGCCCGGGGTGCACGATCCTGGCCGGAAAAGTTCTCAACGACAGCGGGATTGGATCCAGTTCGGGCCTTGCGAACGGCATCAACTGGGCGGTCAGCAACGGCGCGAAGGTGATCAACATGAGCATCGGAGTGCGGGCGTCACGCACTCTCGAAACGGCCGTCAATAACGCCTGGGGCAAGGGCGCGGTGCTCGTTGCCGCAGCAGGCAACGGCGGCAACCAGACCAAGATCTACCCGGGCGCCTACCCCAACGTCATTGCCGTCGCCGCAACCGATAACAACGACGCCAAGGCATCCTTCTCCACCTACGGAGCCAGTTGGGTGGACGTCGCGGCGCCCGGAGTCAACGTCTATTCAACGTTCCCGAACCACACCTTCGTCCTTGGGACGCAGAACAACCGCTCATTCGGTTATGACGTCGGCAACGGGACCTCAATGTCCTCACCCATCGTCGCTGCCACGGCCGCGCTTGCCTGGAGCTCGCATCCTGGCGCCACCCAAACCTCAGTCCGCGCAAATATCGAATCAACCGCTGACAAGATTTCCGGTACGGGCACGTACTGGGCTTATGGCCGCGTGAACGCGGACCGGGCCGTCCGTTAGGCGCTACGCGCCCCGGCTATCCGGGCGTGAACATTTGTGCAGGAAGCTTCCGGAGATCCTCAATGTCACTGCTATCCAAAACTCTGTCCATCGCCGCAGCCGCCGTCCTCGCGGGGTCCCTGTCCGTCGTTCCCGCCCAGGCGGACACCCTGGACGTGGCCCCGCCGGGTGCCAACGACTGGTCCTGCAAACCCAGCGCCGAGCATCCGTATCCGGTCATTCTTGTGCCTGGAACGTTTGAGAGCATGGTCAAGAACTGGTCCACTCTGTCGCCCTACCTCAAGAGCGCCGGGTACTGCGTCTTCGCCCTCAACTACGGCGAGACGAACGGTGTGTATGCCACCGCCCCCGTGGCCGACTCCGCGCAGGAACTCGCCCCGTTCGTGGATGCGGTACGTGCTGCCACCGGCGCCAAGAAGGTGGATCTTGTGGGCCACAGCCAGGGCGGAATGATGCCCCGCTACTACATGGGCTTCCTCGGCGGTGCCAAGAATGTCAATAAGCTCATCGGGATCGCACCCTCCAACCACGGCACCGAAGGCGTCATCGTCCCCCCGCCTGGCTTTGTCGCTGATCCGGACTACACCGGCCTGGGCTGTGCGGCCTGCGCCGACCAGCAGGCGGGCTCGGCGTTCATGCAGAACCTTAATTCCATTGGCGACACCGTGGCTGGACCGTCGTACACAGTCATTTCCACGGTCCACGACGAAGTGGTCATTCCCTACAACAGCCAGTTCCTCGCCGGCCCGGCGCGGCAGGTCACGAACATCACCATCCAGGACAAGTGCCCGGCCGATCTCTTCGCGCATGACCAGACGCCGAACGACCCCGTGGTGCACCAGATCGTGGCCCATGCTCTGGGCAAGCCTTCGGGTCCTGCAGACCCGGCCTTTCAGCCCGCCTGCATCTAGCCTTGCCGGCCTATCAATCCCGCGCCCACAGTTCGCGCAGCAGCCCGGCAACGCGCTCCGGCTCCACCCGGTGCGGCGGATCGAAGTGGTGGCGGTCCGGGGACACCTCGAGGCGGTAGTCAGGAAAGACCCTCCCGAGGCGCTTCGCGTTGTCGCCAAAATCGTCCGGGCTGCTCAACCCGCCCAGGACGAACAGCACCGGCTTCGTGAAGGAGGCCAGCCGTTCGCGGTCCAGGTCGTAGGTGTTGAAGGTCTGCAGGAACGCCCGGATCCCCGCCGGCCGCTTGGCCATCCACGGCGGCGGCGGACCCGGCGGCGGAGAAGGAAGGACGACGTCGGGCCTCACCTGCAAACGCATGAAGGCGCCCATGAAATCCTCCAGGGGAAGCCCGCCCAGCTGACCGTACTGCTTCCAGAGTTCGGTGTGGGCCGGGCTCCAGTCCCAACTGCCGGCCCAGGCCGGCTCCAGCAGGGCAAGGCTCAGCAGGCGCTCCGGGTGCCAGGCGGCGGTGGCCAAGGCAGCCGCGCCGCCACCCGAGTACCCTACGAGGTGGAACGCCTCCCAGCCGCGCGCATCAGATTCGCGGACCACGCCGTCTGCCTCCGTATCCAGGCTCCAGCCGGGCGGAGGCACGTTGCCCGCATAGAGTTCCAGGTCCTTGGCAATGGCTTCGACGCCCTGTCCCAGCGCCTCGAGGAGCGCACCGTAGGCAGGCTGGGCCGGGAGCACGCTTCCGGGAAGAAGGATGACCCGAGTTGGTCCCATGCCAGGATGCTACGCCCGGGCGGCCAAACGGGCTACTGCCTGCACGACCGCCCGCGCCCCCGGCGGGGCCCGCAAAAGACCGCCGCTGCGCGAGCCCGTTCTTGTCAGCCCCACCCGCCACGAGGAGACTTACTGTATGCCGTCCGCTAGAGCCGGCGGCGGTGTTTCTCCTTGCGGGGGCCGGCGCCCTCCTGGCTGGTCGGGGAAGTCGTGGATGCATCGGGGTCACGGAGCGCGTTCGTCGTCGTCAACGGGGAGGCGGCGGGCACCCGGATTGTGATCCCGCACGGCAAAACGACCGTCGGCAGCGACGAGGGTTCACGGCTGCGCCTGCCCGTTTCCGGTGTGAGCCGCCGGCACGCGCTGCTGACCTCGGCGGACGGCCGGACGATCCTCGACGATCAAAACTCGCGCAATGGCACCTGGGTGAACGGCCACACCATCACCTCGCCCACAGAGCTCGCCGACGGCGATGAGGTCCAGTTCGGGCAGGTCAGGCTCCGCTTTGTTGAAGGGACGTACGACGGCGGCAGCGCGCCGCCGCCCGAAGGCGGCGGTTGGGCCGAACCCCGGACCGCCCCGGCGGCTGCCAGGAAAAAGGGGCTAGGCTCGGCCCTGCTGTTCGCGGCTGCGATCAATGTGGTGGGGCTGATCGGCAACAGCCTGACCGCCTTCCTGACCGAGCTGACGCCCACCTGGACGTGGTTCGTCACCCCGGCGATGGGCCTGGCTGTGGCTCTGGGCGGGGAGACGCTGGATTACCTCAAAGACAAGGGAAAGCCGGCGCCCAAGCCGCCTCCGCGGCGTTACCGCCCGTCCAGCCTGGGACAGCCGGCACGGCCCGCGCGCCCGGTGCGGCCCGGGCAGCCGAATACGCACGCGACCACCTATCCTTCCCCGCCGGTCAAGGCGGCGCCGCGGTCACGTCCGGTCATCGCCACGGTGCTGGTGACGTTGCTCCTGCTCGGCGGTGGAGGCTGGCTGCTGGCCGCCGGCGCGAGTTACGCCGTCGGCTATTTTTCCGGGAATGAGGAAGGCACCCAGAGGCTGGCACGCCAGGTGGTGACGGAAACGCAGGGCGTCACGGTGACCGTCCTGGGCATCCAGAGCACCGCACATTTCACCCGGGTGGAGATCCATGTGCGGAACGGGACCGGCAGCTCAATGTCACTGCCGCTGTTTCACAACGCCGTCCTCACCGGCCCGGACGGCACGACGTTCGACGCCGATTCCTTCCGCAGCAGTTGGCAGCCCGAAATACCGCCAGGGGGCCAGCGGAAGGGGACCATTAACTTCGAGAGCCAGCTGCCCGAATCCGGCGGCACGGTGTCGCTCAGCTTCGTCACGGTGTTCATGCAGGGGTTCGACGGACCGCGGTCCATCACCGTCCCGGACATCCCGCTGATGCCCGTGGTAACTCCGCTCTGAAAACTCGTGTACAGTAGAGATCGTTGTTGTGTTTGTATTTGGTAGTTCAGGCAGTACGCGGGGTCGAAAGTCCTCGTTCTTCTGAAGTAGCGGTTTTGAACACCCCACACCGGAGGACCCGAAAGTCGGGACAGTTCCTCCACCTTCACGAAGGACATAAATAATGGCTACTGGTACCGTCAAATGGTTTAACGCTGAAAAGGGCTTCGGCTTCATTTCCCCCGATGACTCCTCACAGGACGTTTTCGCACACTACTCTGCGATCAACTCCTCCGGCTTCCGCTCCCTCGAAGAGAACCAGAAGGTCTCCTTCGAAACCGAGCAGGGCCCCAAGGGTCCCCAGGCCACCAACATCCAGGCTATCTAATTTCTTAGATACCCGGGACCGTTAGGTTTCCTATAAAAGCAGGGTCTGCCGTTTGGCAGGCCCTGCTTTTTGTTTAACCCGGGCGTGCTTTTACCGCGACAGGCTCGATCACCGGACGCCGTGCCGCTGCTTCAGGAACGCATCCAGCGCCGGATTCACGATCTCCTTCGCCAGCCACTGCACCGCCTGCGCCGCCGCCTCGTCGCCGAGCACCGCCCGGTGGGACTGCGCCCGCACGGTGAACTCCCGCATCCCGCTGCGGCTCGCCAGCTCGGCCAGGCGTTCGACGAACTTCGCAGCCCGCGGCGAGCGGCTGGCAATGGCAACCTCCGCCGCCGTATCCAGGAGCCGGGCCGAGTACCAGAGGTACCACGGCTTGGGTTCAAGACCGCGGTTGATCCAGTGCTCGGCTGCCGCGAGATCGCCGTGGACCAGGAACAGCCGCGCTTCGGCTCCCGCCGCCAAGGCCATGTAGCAGTGGTCGCCGGCAAGCTCTGCCATCACCCAGGACCGGTCAATCATGGCCGCGGCTTCTTCCAATTGCCCGGCTGCCAGGTAGGTCTCGCCGCGGACCCCGGCGACGAACGGCTCGAACGCCGTCCAGTGTTCCTCCGCTATCAAGGCCAGGGACCGGTCCAGGCAGGCGGCCGCCTGCTCCAGTTCCCCGCGAAGCAGATACACCCGCCCCAGCAGGGCCTCACTGAACGCCTGCTGCCTGCGGTTCCCGACAGCGGTGGCCAGCCTTCCGGACTCGGTCAGCGCCGCCACTGCATCCTCATACCGCGCCGTGTCCGAGGCCAGCATCCCCTGGATCGCCAGGATCCGGGCCTGCTCGTCGGGGAATCCCTCCGCGGCCCGCATCGCCCGGTCCAGCCACCCGGCCGCGCGGTCCGGGACACCGCGCTGTACGGACAGGTACCCCAGCTCGCGGTACGCGGCAGCGGCAGTCCGGGAGGCGCCGTCGGGCCCTTCCGCCTGCAGCGCCTGGTGCAGGAAGTCCGCCACTTCCGCCCCGCGGCCGCCGGCCTGGTGGATCAGCGCCCCGGACAGCGTCACGAGGGACTCGGCGATCAAATGGCCGTCGCCGTTGCGCTGGGCCAGCACCACCGCGAGCCGCAGCTGCTCCAGTCCCCGGTCCACGGCTCCCGCCGAGAGCGACGCCCCGCCGGCGTCGAGATAGGACCGCACCGTCGCCGCGGTGGCCGGCATCGCGGGGTCTGCTTGCGGGGCAGCATTGGACAGGGCCCGGCGGATTTCCGCAGGCAGCGGCAGGCCAAGCTCCTGACGGTAGAGGTTCCCGCATTTGGTGACATGGTCGCGTGCCCGGCGGTGCTCTCCCAGGGCCACGAGCGCCTTGACCAGGACGACGTTGCAGTCCGCATGGAACTGATCGCGGTGCAACGCTAGCGTCGCCAGCTCCGCCGCCTCGCCGGGAGCGCCTGATGCCAGTGCGGCCAGTGCGGCCTCGTAGAGCAGGGACTGGGCGCAGTTGTCGAGCCGGTAGCGCTGGTCCGCAAGCCACGAATCGAAAACCGGGGAATCGGCGAAGGACAGGCCCTCCAGCAGCTCGCCGCCGAAGCGTCGCGGATCAACGCCAGGACGGGCGGCCGAGTCCACTACTTCCAGCGCGTCGCAGCGCCACGGCGGCTGCAGGGTCAGCCGCAGGGGATCGCCGGCCACGGTGACGCCGTCGAGCGTCCGGCGAAGCTCGGACAGGTTCCAGCGCAAGGCACCGAGCGGGTCGGCGGCATCGGGAAACAGCAGCGACGCCGTGCGGGACCGGCCGGTGCCGTCCGCCTGCAGCGCGAGGTAGGCCAACAGGGCCCAGGCCTTCCGGCCTCTGGGCTGCAGGAGAGTTGTACCGGGGGACTCGATCGTTGGCGGACCGAGGAGCCGAATCCAATTCTCGGCCATACGGCTCATGGTACGCCGCGGGGGTGCCGGCGTCTGCGGGGCTCACACGTTTGCTCACACGCAGGCCGCACACACTGAAATCACCCAATCCGCACACACTCACAAGAGGTGCACATCATGGAATTTCTCGGCATCCTGCTACTTGGACTCTGGGTTCTCAGCGTTACCGTTCGAGCCGTCCTGACCGACGGCCGCGGCCACACGCCTGACATCCGCTCCACAGCGCCGTGGACGGCGGGCAACCTTCCCAGCGCGCCATACGCATCGCCGCGGATCTAGCCTGATGCCGGCCCCCCGCCGCAAGGAACGACGGCGGGAGGCCGGCCGTCACTGCCCGCCTCCCGCCGTCGCGGGCGGCATCCCGACAGGCCCGGGCAACGGGCAATTCACACCGCCGCCACCGCCGGTTCACCCGCCCCGGCAACGATGGGCAGCATGACTGCTTTCACCCGCCGTAATGTCCTCAAAGGTGCGCTGGCCGCCGCCGGTGCCGCCGCCGTCGTGCCCGCCGCGCTTTCGACGGGCTCAACCCCCGCTCACGCCGGCGTCGCGCTGGTCCGCAACCGACTGACCCTCCCGTCCGGCATCGCCACCGGCGATGTCACCGCCGATTCCGGCGTGCTGTGGTCCCGCGCGTCGGGCCCGGGCCGGCTGGTGGCTGGCCTGCTCGCCGTGGACGACGACGGTGCCCCCCTCCGCGGCGGCCGCGCCTTCCAGCGCGTGCTGCGGGGGAGCGCCGCCAGCGAAGCCACCGACTTCACCTCACGGATCAATGCCGAGCACCTCCCCTCCGGCACCCGCTTCGCGCTCACCCTGCACTTCGAGGATGCCGAGGGCAACGCCGGCGAAACCGCGCAGGGCTCCTTCAGCACCGCCCCCGGAACCGGACTCATCAGCAGCGGCCGCGCAGCCCGCAAGCAGAGCTTCGTCTGGACCGGCGACACCGCCGGCCAGGGTTGGGGCATCAACGAGGAGATCGGCGGCATGCGCGGCTACGCGGCCATGCACGCCACCAGGCCGGACTTCTTCATCCACTCCGGCGACACGATCTACGCCGACGGCCCCATCGCCGCGCAGGTCACCGAGCCGGACGGGCAGATCTGGCGCAACCTCGTCACCGAAGAAGTTTCCAAGGTGGCCGAGACCCTCAACGAGTTCCGCGGACGGCACCGCTACAACCTCATGGACCGGAACGTCCGCGCCCTGTACGCCGAGGTGCCGGTGATCGCCCAGTGGGACGACCACGAAACGCACAACAACTGGTACCCCGGCGAGGTCATCACCGACCCCCGCTACACCGAACGCCGCGTGGACGTGCTCGCCGCCCGCGGCCGCCAGGCCTGGCAGGAATACCAGCCCGTCTCCGGCCTCAGCACCCGGATCGGCGACGGCAGCACCGGCTTTGAACCCGCCCGTATCTACCGCAAGATCTCCCGCGGCCCCCAGCTGGACGTGTTCTGCCTGGACATGCGCACCTTCAAGGACCCCAACACCGACGGCAAGGAAACGCACCTCACCCACATCCTGGGCCAGGAACAGGCGGAATGGCTCATCCGCGAAGTCAGCAAGTCCAAGGCCACCTGGAAGGTCATTTCCGCCGACCTTCCGCTCGGCCTGGTCGTCCCGGACGGCACGGTCAACCAGGAATCCCTGGCCAACCGCGACGCCGGCGCCCCCTTGGGCAAGGAACTCGAGATCGCCGGGGTGCTTTCAGCGTTCAAGCGCAACCGGGTTAAAAACGTGGTGTGGCTCACAGCCGACGTCCACTACTGCGCCGCCCACCATTACTCGCCCGAGCGCGCCGCTTTCCCCGACTTCGACCCCTTCTGGGAATTCGTGGCCGGCCCCATCAACGCCGGCAGCTTCGGCCCCGGCGAACTGGACGGCACCTTCGGTCCGGAGCGGGTGTTCTACAAGACCGGCGCCTACGCCAACCAGTCCCCGCGCACCGGAGAAAACCAGTTCTTCGGCCACGTGGACCTGAACGAGGGCGACGTCTTCACCGTCAGCCTCCGCAACGCCAACGGCACCGTCCTCTGGAGCAAGGAGCTCCAGCCGGCGCGGTAGCAACGTATGACGGGGGCGGTCAGTCCTCGATGTCCACCGAGACGCACTCGGCGTCGCTGAGCCGGGCGGCGTCCAGGACCTCGAGGGTCTGCACGCCCTCGCTGCCGGGGACCGGCTCGGGTCCCTTGCCGGCAACGGCCAGGGCGAACTGCTCGTAGTAGGCCTGATACGCGCCCTGCTCGGACGGCACGCGGACCTGGCCTGCCGCCGTCGTGAGTGTTCCCCAGCGGGACTCGTCCTCATAACCCCATCCGGCGGGGTCGTCCGCCGGGCGTCGGCCCGCGATGGCCGCGACGGCCTGCACGTCGCTCTGCTGCGAGACGTAGCTTCCGTCGGAGCCGAGCAACCGCATTTCCCGCGCGACCAGCCGGTTGCTCTTGGTGGCCGACACGTGGGACGTCACGCCGCTCCGGTGCGCGATGGTCACGAAGAAGCCCGAGTCGGTGCGGCCAGCGTCCAGGTCCACCCAGTCGAGCGTGGCGAAGACTGTGGCGGCCGGTCCGAAGAGCCACAGGGCCTGGTCCACCAGGTGGCTGCCGAGGTCGCGCAGCAGCCCGCCTGCCGGGCCGGCCTCGAGGGTGTCCGGCTGGTCGAGGTCGAAGCGGGACTCGAAGCGCGCCACCTGCCCGACCGCGCCGGAGCCCAGCACCGAGCGGAGCGTCCGGATGTCCGTGTCCCAGCGGCGGTTGTGGAACACATTGAGGATCACGCCGGCGTCCGCGGCCGCCTTGACCAGCTCGCGGCCCACCTCGGCGTTCGGGGCGAAGGGCTTGTCCGCCACCACATGGACGCCGGCCGCAACCGCCTCGAGGACCAGCGCGCGGCGGGTTTCCGGCGGCGTGGTGATCACCACCGCGTCAACGCCGGCGGCCAGCAGCTCCGTCAGGGAATCGTAGAGCGGTACATCCGGATACTCCGACGCGGCCTCCGCACGGCGGGCGGGAGAGCGCGTCACGATGCCGGCCAGTTCCACTCCGTCCGCGGCGGTGATGAACGGAGCGTGGAAGAACCGGCCGCCAAAGCCGAATCCAACTAGTCCAAGATTCACAAGATCTCCTTTGTGCCCTCAGACCGCGCTGCCCGGGGCTAGTTTGTCCTTATGTTAGAACAAACAACAGAGAAATGACACGTGTGAATGCAGGCGGGGGTTTCGACAGGCTCACCCCCGAACGCTCAACCGCTAGGAGGTGCGCGCCTTCTTGGCGGTGACCAGCAAGTATTCCCAGTCCATTTTCGCCTTGGAATCGCCCTGCGCCTCGAGGGACGTGCCGGCCAGGTCAGTGAGTGCCTTGTCCAGGGCCTTCGCCTTGTCCTCGTCGTCGCCCAGGAACTTGTATACGGAGATGGTGGGACCGTAGTGGGACTTGAAGTAGTGCACGAAGTCCTCCGGGTGGTGGAAGCTGGTGATGGCCACTGTATTCTTGACGGCCTGGACATCGGTGATCCTGTCGCCGAAGAGCTCGCGGACATGGTCCTCGGTGCCCCAGAGCGGCGGCGGCAGTGCGCCGGGCGGCGGCGGGGGAGCGAACGGCTTCATGGCGGCGAACATCTTTCCGATGAACCCTTCGGGTGTCCAGCCCATCAGGCCGATGGTCCCGTCGGGTTTGCAGACCCTCACCACCTCGTCGGCGGCCGCCTGGTGGTGCGGGGCGAACATCACGCCCAGGCAGGACATCACCACATCGAACTCGTTGTCCCCGAACGGGAGCGCCTCGGCGTCCGCTTCCTTCCATTCGAGCTCGGCGCCGCGGTCGGCAGCCTGCCGGCGGCCGGCGTCGAACATTTCCGGAGTGAGGTCGCACGCTATCACCTCCGCTGCCATCATTGCGGCCGGAATGGCCGCGTTGCCCGCGCCGGCGGCCACGTCCAGGACGCGCTGGTGGGGCTTGATGCGGCAGGCTTCGACGAGGATCGCTCCGAGGTCCGAAATCAGCTCGCTGGCGAGGGCCGGGTAGTCGCCCTGCGCCCACATGGCACGGTGCTTCCGCTTCAGCTCCCGGTCCGCCGCGATTGCATCGGTCTGGTCATTCATTGTGGCACCCCTCTGCTGTGGCAGGTTCTGAGTGACAGCGCGCTGTGAGCCCAGTGGAGGCTGTGGTGTGAGTTATTTTGGCCGGGGACCGGCGGGATGTAAAGATGCCCGCGCAGGCTGACGAGCGCGGGTGCGTTTCCGTACCGGTCAGTAGATTCCGTGCTAGCACGGAAGTGCCGGAGGGGTGCCCGGAGCCACTATGGATACATCGGAACGCGCGGGAAATCCCGGCGGATCCGAAGCCCCGGAATCGCCGGGCAGCACGCTTCATCCACACCGCATCTTTCCCCGTCAGGAGCACCAGCATGTCCAACGCACCAACCACCAAGAAGTCCCACACCGTCCGCCGCAAGATGGCCCTGCTGACCGCCATCGGGCTCGGGGCGGTGGCGGCACCGTTCGCGCTGGCCGCACCGGCCCAGGCCGCCGGCACCAACTACGCCTGCTCGGTCACCCCGCTCCGGCCCGTGTTCGCCGGCCACAACTCCTCCGGTGTGAAGCTGGTGGACTACCAGATCCAGGTCCGCTGCAACACGGACCGCTACGTCAACATCACCCAGGAGCGCTGGGAGGAAGACGACTGGCCCAACGGCGACGACCACCTGGGCACCTCCACGTTCAGCCGACACCTGAACCAGTACAGCGGAACCGTGACCATCCACAACGTCCGGACCCTGGTGGACGGTGAGATCGGCAACGAAGAGGTGTACCAGAAGGTCAGCTTCCAGGAAGGCAGCAACGGCGTCTGGTCCCCATACACCGGCTGGTACTACAGCGGCGTCACTTCAATGTCGAACTGACGCCTTTCCCCGGGAGCCGCTGAGCCCGGCTCCCCGCAACGCCCAAGGCCCGGTTCCCCCAACCGGGCCTTGGGTTGTTTCCGGCACCGTCGGCGCTGGGCGGCCGCAGGCTGCGGCCCCTCGGGCCTGCCGCACGGCTAGGGTTCCCCGCCTCTAGCCCAGCTCCCGCCGCTCACCGGCCAGAACCGCTTCTTCGACGGGGATGTAATCGCGACGGCGGTTCTGCAGCCGCGCTTGCTGCCCCGGCGAAGGGATCCGGGCGCCCTTCGCACGGTTGCAGCTGCTGCAGGCGGCAACGAAGTTCTGCAGGGAGGTGGCGCCGCCCTTGGACCACGGGTAGAAATGGTCGCCGTGCTCCGCGGGGCGGGAACACCGCCGTCGAAAGGGGCCTTCCATTTCACATTGCCCGTCCGCGCGTGCCATCCCCTCGCGGCGCTGGTGGCGGGAGAAACGGCGGACCGGATCCCGGCGTCGGACGTCCCGGCTCTGCATGATGATGGCGACGATCATCAGTGCGGCGACCAGCACGCCGGGGCCGACGATGACTGGCAGCACGCCACCGAACGTTTGCTGCAGTACGCCGGTGACCGTCGTTGCCTGCGGGGTCGGGGCCGGCTTTGACGCATTCGGCATGAGTGCAAGGTAAACCGACGCAAAAAGCCAGAGTCCCGCGAGCAGCACCAGCAGCCGCAGCCCCTGGCGTGTCCAATAGATGCGCTTCAGTTCCACCATGGTGATTCCCCCAATGAACACTTCGGCTCCGTTGACGAAGCCGGTGCGGTAGCCAGTGAAACAGATCGTACCGGCGGAGCAGTCAGGGCGCAGGCATACCGGCCCCGCGCCGCCGTCGGGCCTTTGCGGTCCCGTCTCCGCCCCACCGCGCCCGAAAGTGCGGGACACTGGAAGTCACACCACCACGAAAGCGGACCACACTTTGATTAATCTCCAGCAGGATGCCGACGGCTACATCCGGATGAACAGGCACTTCCCGGAAAAAGTCCGCATCGCCGTCACCTTTGCCGACGGCACCACGGAGGAACTCTCCGGCGGCAGGCTCAACAAGGCCTACGACGCCGCCCTGGCCGAATACCGCGCGCAGAACCACCTGGACGCGAGGGGATACTCGCGCTCGCCCAAGAAGAAGACCAGCTCCGGAAATAAGATCGAGTTCGTCCCCGTCCACCCCGGCATGGGCGACTGACTTCGACGGCCACCGGCTGACTTGATCCGCTGCTGTACCCGTGGGATCCGCCCGAAACCTCTGGTCTCCTGGGCGCCACCGGGTTCCTGCCCATTCGGCCGGCACCTTAATTCCGCGCCGCGATGTGCTCCGCAATGTACTTGGCGTCGCGACCCACACCCGCGACGATCGACGAACCGTGCCCGGTCAGCCACGGCAGCCCCACGGCGTACAGGCCGGGGTGCTCGGTGACCCCTCGCTGATGGCGCGGGTAGTTCCACTCGTCCAGCACCGGGATGTCCAGGATGCCGAAGTCCAGCCGGTAACCGGTGGCCCAGATGACCGACGTGATATCCGCAGCCTCGAGGTTCAGCCGCGCCGGTTCGGACGGCAGCCAGTCGTCCTTGCGTGGGGGATCCGCATCCGGTGCCGTCATCCCTGCAGCGGCTATGTAGGCATCGAACATCGGCCTCATGCGCTGGTGGAACGTGCGCTCAACAACGCCCAAGCGCTCCGGAAGGTCGTCGCTGAAGGTGAGTTCGCCGTCGTCGGCTGCTTCCAGGTGCCCGTGCAGCCGGACGCCTTTGCGGCCGAGGTCGCGCAGGTGGATGTCGTGGCCGCCGGCGGAGCCGGAAACCAGCGGGTTGCACATGAAGCGTGCTGCGGGGGACGGCAACTGCCCCACGGTGAGGCCGTTGAGTCCGTACTGTGGCCCGTGCTCGGCAAGGTGCATCATCCAGAACAGGAGGTCCTGGCCGCGGTACCGGCGCGGCGCTTCCGGGCAGCTGGACACCGCCAGGTGGATTTCCCGACCGACGGCGAGCAGTTCCTCGGCGATCTGCCCGCCCGACTGTCCGGTTCCCACGATCATGACGGCACCGTCCGGCAGCTGCTCCGGGTTGCGGTAGCTATCGGTGTGCAGTTGCAGGACGTGGCCCGGGAAACGCGCGGACAACGCGGGGATTTTCGGTTTCTGGTAGCCGCCGGTGGCCAGCACCACGTTGCGCGCCCGCCGGACGCCCTCGGTGGTTTCCACGATGAAGCCGCCGTCCTCCGCCGGCGCGATCCGGGTGACGTCCGCGCCGGTCCGGACCGGCGCTCCGATGCTCGCCGCGTACTGCCGGAAGTACCCGATCAGCTCGTCCCGCGGCATAAAGGCGTCCGGTTCGGGACCGTCATACGGCCTGCCCGGTAAAGCCAGCGAGAAGTTGGGCGTGTTCAGGCAGAACGCATCCCAGCGGTCCTGCCATGCACCGCCCAGGGCGGCACGCCGCTCCAGCAACCGATGTTCGACGCCGGCCCTGCTCAGCCAGTAGCTCGTGGCCAGGCCAGCCTGCCCGGCGCCAACGATAAGGGTGTCCAGAATCGGTCCCATGCAAGAAACCATACGCCGGGCCGGGCAGCTTTCAAGGGGGCCGGCAGCGCGGGCCGACGGCGCGTTCGACGGCGGGCCGGCCACCCGGCGTCGTGCGTCACTTTTGCGTTTGCACAGCGCCGCTGGCCTAATTTGCCGCCGGAGTCTGCAACAATGCTGGAGGTGCCGGGCGGCTCAGCGCTCGGCACTGTCTGTTTTGAGCCAGGCTTCGCGGCCGCGGAAGGTTGTACGGATGCCGATGTGGGCGCAGGCCATGTTCTGGGGGACCCTTGCCGGCGGTGCGCTGGTGCTTGGTTCCTGGCTGTCGTGGAAGTGGACCATCCCCGCGAAGCTGGTCTCCTCCATCATGGCCTTCGGCGCCGGCGTGCTCATCTCCGCACTCGCCTTTGAGCTGGTGGACGAGGCGGTGGACGGCGGCGGTCTGTGGCCGACGGTGGCCGGGTTCCTTGCCGGTGCCGTGGTGTACGTCAGCGCCAACGCCCTGCTGGCACGCTCCGGGGCCAAGCACCGCAAGCGGTCCAAGGGACAGCAGCCCTCCGAGAAGGACAGCCCGGGCAGCGGCACGGCCATCGCCGTCGGCGCCCTCTTGGACGGCATTCCGGAATCGGTGGTGCTGGGCCTTGGACTCATCACTGCCGGCGCCGTCAGCCCCGCAATGCTCGCCGCCGTGTTCATCTCCAACGTTCCCGAAGGCCTCTCCAGCACGGCGGGAATGAAAAAAGCCGGCCGCAGCGCAGGGTACGTCTTCGGCGTCTGGGGAGGCATCGCGGTCCTGTGCGGGCTGTCCTCCCTGCTGGGCTACACGGCGCTGGAGAACGCGCCCGACGAAGCCGTGGCGTTCATCACCGCCGTGGCTGCCGGCGGCATCCTGGCCATGCTGGCGGACACCATGATCCCGGAGGCCTTCGAAGAGCACCACAACCTCACCGGACTGGTCGCGTCCGTGGGTTTCCTGTCCGCCTTCACCATTCACCACGTGGGCGGATAGGGCTGCCGGTGCCTGTGGCAGCGGCCGCGGAGCATCCCTGCCGCAGTCGACGGCGGTGACCGCCGCCGGGACGGCCACCGCTGCGACGGACGTTGCGGCCCCGACGGCCACCGCTGCTACGGCCGCTTCGCCGTAGGCGCCTCGCTCGCCTACGGTGTGGGGCTGCCGCCGTTGACGTTCAGCGTTTCGCCCACAACATAGCTGGACTCGGCCGAGGCCAGGAACACATAGGCCGGCGCGAGTTCCGCAGGCTGGCCGGCGCGGCCCAGGGGAGTGTCCTTGCCGAATTCGGGCAGGGCCTCCTTCGGCTGGCCGCTGCTGACCTGGAGCGGAGTCCAGATCGGCCCGGGTGCCACCGCATTGACGCGGATCCCCTTCGGCGCGAGCTGCTGCGCCAGGCCCTTGGTGAAGTTGTTGATGCTCGCCTTCGTGGTGGCGTAATCCACCAATGTGGGCGACGGGTTGTAGGCCTGGATGGACGTGGTGTTGATGATGGTTGATCCGGCGGGCAGGTGGGGCACCGCTGCCTTGGTCAGCCAGAACATCGCATAGACGTTGGTCTTCAGCGTGTGGTCGAACTGCTCATCGCTGATCTCCTCGATGTCCTCCTGCGCCACCTGCTTGCCGGCGTTGTTCACCAGGATGTCCAGGCCGCCGAGTTCGCGCACAGCGGTGTCCACCAGTTCGCGGCACACGGCCGCGTCCTTCAGGTCGCCGGGAGCCTTGACGGCTTTGCGGCCCGCCTTCTCGATCAGGTTCGCAATCCGCGCGGCGTCTTCTTCTTCCTCCGGCAGGTAGGAAAGCACGACGTCGGCACCCTCCCGTGCGAAGGCAATCGCCGTGGCGGCGCCGATCCCGGAATCCGCGCCGGTGACAAGGGCCTTGCGCCCCTCCAGCCGTCCGGTGCCGCGGTACGTGTCCTCGCCCAGGTCCGCCTTTGGTGTCAGCTTCGCGTCCAGGCCGGGCTCGGGCTGGTGCTGCTTGGGCGGCTCAATATGCTCGTAGGCCGTCACGGGGTTCTTGAACGTGTACTGGTCGGTCATGGTGCTCCTCCGGAAGGGTTGCTCTCAACACGGACAGTCGGTCGGTGCCAGTCGGTCGGTTCCGACGCATGCTAAGCATGCTTACCAATTCACCCTAGCGAGGGTGTGCGGGAGCCGCAACGGGGGCGGGCTGCCGGGCCCCGTACCTCAGTTGGGAGGTTCCGCGCAGGGGCTGGGGCATTCCTACCCGGCGCGACCCGCCTGGTGTGACGGGCTCCACAAAATCGTCCGACGCCGGAATGCCGGCTTCCGGGGGACCAAGAGGTCCCGTAATCCGCATGATTCCGGGGCTTTGGGGTGCTTGGGTTGCTGTGTGGGGGTGGATTTGTGTGGGGTGCTGTGGGCGTGTAAAGTAATTCGAGTCGCCGCCGCTGATGCGGAGAGATTGCGACCGACCCCCTTCTGAATGGCCTGGAAAACGGCGCTGTTATGGCGTGCGGAATCCGGGTGGGGATCCTTCCTGTGGTGCTTGTGGCTGGCGGAATGCCGGTTTGCATTGTGTTGCGGGATCGGGTAAGTTTGGGAAGTTGCTCCGGAGCGATCCTTGACCGTGTGGTTGTGGTGGTGCCGGGTGTGTCTGTTGTTTGAGAACTCAATAGTGTGCCAAGTTTGTTGATACCAATTTATTTTATGGATTGGTTGAATTGACTGGATTATGCCACCCCGTGGTGTGGTCTGGTTTTTACAGCTGGTTTCAAATTTTGTGCAGCCGCTTTCTTCCGTTTTCCCGGGGGTGGTGGTTGTGTCTGTTTTTGTTTTACTTCAACGGAGAGTTTGATCCTGGCTCAGGATGAACGCTGGCGGCGTGCTTAACACATGCAAGTCGAACGATGATCCCAGCTTGCTGGGGGATTAGTGGCGAACGGGTGAGTAACACGTGAGTAACCTGCCCTTAACTCTGGGATAAGCTTGGGAAACTGGGTCTAATACCGGATATGACTCCTCATCGCATGGTGGGGGGTGGAAAGCTTTTTGTGGTTTTGGATGGACTCGCGGCCTATCAGCTTGTTGGTGAGGTAATGGCTCACCAAGGCGACGACGGGTAGCCGGCCTGAGAGGGTGACCGGCCACACTGGGACTGAGACACGGCCCAGACTCCTACGGGAGGCAGCAGTGGGGAATATTGCACAATGGGCGAAAGCCTGATGCAGCGACGCCGCGTGAGGGATGACGGCCTTCGGGTTGTAAACCTCTTTCAGTAGGGAAGAAGCGAAAGTGACGGTACCTGCAGAAGAAGCGCCGGCTAACTACGTGCCAGCAGCCGCGGTAATACGTAGGGCGCAAGCGTTATCCGGAATTATTGGGCGTAAAGAGCTCGTAGGCGGTTTGTCGCGTCTGCCGTGAAAGTCCGGGGCTCAACTCCGGATCTGCGGTGGGTACGGGCAGACTAGAGTGATGTAGGGGAGACTGGAATTCCTGGTGTAGCGGTGAAATGCGCAGATATCAGGAGGAACACCGATGGCGAAGGCAGGTCTCTGGGCATTAACTGACGCTGAGGAGCGAAAGCATGGGGAGCGAACAGGATTAGATACCCTGGTAGTCCATGCCGTAAACGTTGGGCACTAGGTGTGGGGGACATTCCACGTTTTCCGCGCCGTAGCTAACGCATTAAGTGCCCCGCCTGGGGAGTACGGCCGCAAGGCTAAAACTCAAAGGAATTGACGGGGGCCCGCACAAGCGGCGGAGCATGCGGATTAATTCGATGCAACGCGAAGAACCTTACCAAGGCTTGACATGGGCCGGACCGGGCTGGAAACAGTCCTTCCCCTTTGGGGCCGGTTCACAGGTGGTGCATGGTTGTCGTCAGCTCGTGTCGTGAGATGTTGGGTTAAGTCCCGCAACGAGCGCAACCCTCGTTCCATGTTGCCAGCGCGTAATGGCGGGGACTCATGGGAGACTGCCGGGGTCAACTCGGAGGAAGGTGGGGACGACGTCAAATCATCATGCCCCTTATGTCTTGGGCTTCACGCATGCTACAATGGCCGGTACAAAGGGTTGCGATACTGTGAGGTGGAGCTAATCCCAAAAAGCCGGTCTCAGTTCGGATTGGGGTCTGCAACTCGACCCCATGAAGTCGGAGTCGCTAGTAATCGCAGATCAGCAACGCTGCGGTGAATACGTTCCCGGGCCTTGTACACACCGCCCGTCAAGTCACGAAAGTTGGTAACACCCGAAGCCGGTGGCCTAACCCCTTGTGGGAGGGAGCTGTCGAAGGTGGGACTGGCGATTGGGACTAAGTCGTAACAAGGTAGCCGTACCGGAAGGTGCGGCTGGATCACCTCCTTTCTAAGGAGCACCTACAACAACCCTGCCCCGTGTATGCGGGTGTGGTGGTGTTGTCAGGAGTACGCCCGTTGCGCAGACGTAAGTTCTGCGGCGGGTGCTCACGGGTGGAATATCAGCAAATAGCGGCCGGTGGTTCTTTTTCCTGACTTAGTACGGATGTTCTTCACGTGTGGAGGGTGTCCTGGAAGGGTTCGGGGGGAGGGGTTCCGGTTTAGTGTTTGGCACACTGTTGGGTCCTGAGGCAACAGGGCCATGGCGTGGCCGGGTTTCCTTTGCGGGGATGCGGTTGTGGTGTGGGTTTGTTTGTTTCTGGTTTCCTGGCTGCACCGATCATGCATGTTTGTGTGTGTGGGGTGTGTGGTACGGGGTTGTTGTTTGAGAACTACATAGTGGACGCGAGCATCTTTTATAAGAAGCAATTTCCAAGAATATGAACCTGGATCTGTTGTTCTGTCTTTCGGGATGGAGCGGTGGTTTCTGTGGTTCTCTCGAAAATTAGCGTTTTTGATCTTTTGTGGTCAAGTTTTTAAGAGCACACGGTGGATGCCTTGGCATTAGGAGCCGAAGAAGGACGTAGGAATCTGCGATAAGCCTGGGGGAGTCGATAACCGGACTGTGATCCCAGGGTGTCCGAATGGGGAAACCCCGCCAGGGACGCGAGTTGCCTGGTGACCCGCATCTGAACACATAGGGTGCGTGGAGGGAACGCGGGGAAGTGAAACATCTCAGTACCCGCAGGAAGAGAAAACAATAGTGATTCCGTTAGTAGTGGCGAGCGAACGCGGATCAGGCTAAACCGTTCCATGTGTGATAGCCGGCGGGCGTTGCATGGTCGGGGTTGTGGGACTTTCCGTATCAGTTCTGCCGGACTGGTGAGGTGTGATGTGCAGGCATAGGTGAACGGTCTTGAAAGGCCGGCCAGAGAGGGTGTGAGCCCCGTAACCGTAATGTTGTGTACCGCCTGGAGAGTATCCCAAGTAGCACGGGGCCCGAGAAATCCCGTGTGAATCTGTCAGGACCACCTGATAAGCCTAAATACTCCCTAATGACCGATAGCGGACCAGTACCGTGAGGGAAAGGTGAAAAGTACCCCGGGAGGGGAGTGAAACAGTACCTGAAACCGTGTGCTTACAATCCGTCGGAGCCAGTCTGATTCTGGTGACGGCGTGCCTTTTGAAGAATGAGCCTGCGAGTTAGTGTTACGTCGCGAGGTTAACCCGTGTGGGGAAGCCGTAGCGAAAGCGAGTCTGAATAGGGCGTTGCAGTGGCGTGATCTAGACCCGAAGCGAAGTGATCTACCCATGGCCAGGTTGAAGCGACGGTAAGACGTCGTGGAGGACCGAACCCACTTCAGTTGAAAATGGAGGGGATGAGCTGTGGGTAGGGGTGAAAGGCCAATCAAACTTCGTGATAGCTGGTTCTCCCCGAAATGCATTTAGGTGCAGCGTTGCGTGTTTCTTACCGGAGGTAGAGCTACTGGATGGCTAATGGGCCCTACAAGGTTACTGACGTCAGCCAAACTCCGAATGCCGGTAAGTGAGAGCGCAGCAGTGAGACTGTGGGGGATAAGCTTCATAGTCGAGAGGGAAACAGCCCAGACCACCAACTAAGGCCCCTAAGCGTGTGCTAAGTGGGAAAGGATGTGGAGTTGCGAAGACAACCAGGAGGTTGGCTTAGAAGCAGCCATCCTTAAAAGAGTGCGTAATAGCTCACTGGTCAAGTGATTCCGCGCCGACAATGTAGCGGGGCTCAAGTACACCGCCGAAGTTGTGGCATTCACATTTTATCCAAGCCGCCTCCTTTGTGGGGTTGGTTCAGGAGTGTGGATGGGTAGGGGAGCGTCGTGTGGGCAGTGAAGTCGCGGTGTAAACCAGCGGTGGAGCCTACACGAGTGAGAATGCAGGCATGAGTAGCGAAAGACGGGTGAGAAACCCGTCCGCCGAATGATCAAGGGTTCCAGGGTCAAGCTAATCTGCCCTGGGTAAGTCGGGACCTAAGGCGAGGCCGACAGGCGTAGTCGATGGACAACGGGTTGATATTCCCGTACCGGCGAAAAACCGCCCATGCTGAACAGGGGATACTAACCGCCCGAGACCTGCCCGATCACCCTTGTGGTGTGAGGGTTTTGGTGGAGCGCGGGACCTGATCCTGGGAGGTAAGCGTATTAACAGGTGTGACGCAGGAAGGTAGCCGAGCCGGGCGATGGTTGTCCCGGTCCAAGGATGTAGGGCGAACGGTAGGCAAATCCGCCGTTCATGATGCCTGAGACCTGACGGGACCCCTTTAGGGGGGGATTCGGTGATCCTATGCTGCCTAGAAAAGCATCGACGCGAGGTTTTAGCCGCCCGTACCCCAAACCGACACAGGTGATCAGGTAGAGAATACTAAGGCGATCGAGAGAATTATGGTTAAGGAACTCGGCAAAATGCCCCCGTAACTTCGGGAGAAGGGGGGCCCCAA
Organism: Arthrobacter sp. PvP103; assembly: GCF_017833075.1. Lineage (NCBI taxonomy): Bacteria > Bacillati > Actinomycetota > Actinomycetes > Micrococcales > Micrococcaceae > Arthrobacter > Arthrobacter sp. PvP103. The sequence goes on from NZ_JAFIBQ010000001.1 coordinate 3,536,606, forward strand.
CCTTGATGGACACTTGCTGTCCGGAGGGGATCGGGGCCGCAGAGACCAGGGGGAAGCGACTGTTTACTAAAAACACAGGTCCGTGCGAAGTCGCAAGACGATGTATACGGACTGACTCCTGCCCGGTGCTGGAAGGTTAAGAGGACCGGTTAGCCGCAAGGCGAAGCTGAGAATTTAAGCCCCAGTAAACGGCGGTGGTAACTATAACCATCCTAAGGTAGCGAAATTCCTTGTCGGGTAAGTTCCGACCTGCACGAATGGAGTAACGACTTCCCCGCTGTCTCAACCATAAACTCGGCGAAATTGCAGTACGAGTAAAGATGCTCGTTACGCGCAGCAGGACGGAAAGACCCCGAGACCTTTACTATAGTTTGGTATTGGTGTTCGGAGTGGCTTGTGTAGGATAGGTGGGAGACGTTGAAGCCCGGACGCCAGTTCGGGTGGAGTCATCGTTGAAATACCACTCTGGTCACTTTGGACATCTAACTTCGGCCCGTAATCCGGGTCAGGGACAGTGCCTGATGGGTAGTTTAACTGGGGCGGTTGCCTCCTAAAAAGTAACGGAGGCGCCCAAAGGTTCCCTCAGCCTGGTTGGCAATCAGGTGTCGAGTGTAAGTGCACAAGGGAGCTTGACTGTGAGAGAGACATCTCGAGCAGGGACGAAAGTCGGGACTAGTGATCCGGCGGTACATTGTGGAATGGCCGTCGCTCAACGGATAAAAGGTACCTCGGGGATAACAGGCTGATCTTGCCCAAGAGTCCATATCGACGGCATGGTTTGGCACCTCGATGTCGGCTCGTCGCATCCTGGGGCTGGAGTAGGTCCCAAGGGTTGGGCTGTTCGCCCATTAAAGCGGTACGCGAGCTGGGTTTAGAACGTCGTGAGACAGTTCGGTCCCTATCCGCTGCGCGCGCAGGAAATTTGAGAAGGGCTGTCCTTAGTACGAGAGGACCGGGACGGACGAACCTCTGGTGTGTCAGTTGTACTGCCAAGTGCACCGCTGATTAGCTACGTTCGGATGGGATAACCGCTGAAAGCATCTAAGCGGGAAGCTCGCTTCGAGATGAGATTTCCATACACCTTGTGTGTGAGAGGCCCCCAGCCAGACCACTGGGTTGATAGGCCGGATGTGGAAGCGAGGACTAACGACTCGTGAAGCTGACCGGTACTAATAGGCCGATAACTTACACCACACACCCTTTTCGTGAACGGATTCAAAAGACGTTCACACCATGGAAAGGGTACAAAGAAAAACAAGACTGCTTGCGTCCACTATGTGGTTCCCAAACAACAAACCCGTTGCTTGAGGAACAAACACAACAACATAACAACACCACACCTGCCCTGAGCGGCAGGAGCATGTTGTAACCACTAATTTTCCCAACCCCCGCACCGGGGGTCCGGGTAAAAGGGTTACGGCGGTCATAGCGTGGGGGAAACGCCCGGTCCCATTCCGAACCCGGAAGCTAAGACCCACAGCGCCGATGGTACTGCACCCGGGAGGGTGTGGGAGAGTAGGTCACCGCCGGAACATCATTCAGGTCGAGAGCCCCAACCAGGCAACTGGTCGGGGCTCTCCCACGTTAACCACCAAAACCCCGGGAACCGGCAGAGCGTCCGCCAACAACCCGCCACAACCGGCAGAGCGTCCGCCCATAACCCGCCACAACCGGCAGAGCGTCGCCAAGGGGCGGAACACCACCTGTGCCGCCGTCGTTGTACTCACTGGGTTTGGGACGCCGGGTATCGGCAAGTCCATCATCGATTGGGAGATACTTCATGGCTGCACGCACCATCGTCATTACCGGGGCTAGCGACGGCATCGGAGCTTCCGCCGCGCGGACGCTGGCCAAGGCAGGGGAGCAGGTGGTCGTCGTCGGGCGTTCTGCGGAAAAGACCCGAGCCGTGGCGCAGGAGATCGGCGCTGACTACTTCGTCAGCGATTTCGCTGACCTCTCCCAAGTGCGTGCGCTGGTGGTCCAGCTGAAGGAGAAGTACCCACGGATTGACGTCCTGGCCAACAATGCCGGCGGCATCATGGGCAAGCGCGAGCTGACGGTGGACGGCCACGAAAAGACGTTCCAGGTAAACCACCTGGCGCCCTTCCTCCTCACCACGGAGCTGATGGATGTCCTGACGGCAAGCAATGCGACAGTGATAAATACGTCGAGCGCGGCGAACGCGTTCGGATACGTGGACATAAATGACCTTGAGGCCGCCGGCAAGTACTCCACCAACAAGGCCTACGGCACTTCCAAGCTCGAGAACATTTTGTTCACCACTGAGCTGCATCACCGGTACAACAACGCGGGCATTTCCACGGCGGCATTCCATCCCGGAGGCGTGGCCACCAATTTCGCGGCAGAATCCACCAGTTGGTTCCGGTTCGCCTATAAGACAATTATCAAGCGGTTCATGCTCACTCCGGAGCAAGGCGCTGACACGCTCGTGTGGCTTGCCACCGCCAAGCCGGGGCGGGACTGGATGTCCGGTGCTTACTATGCCAAGCGGGCGCTGGCCAAAGCCAACAAGCAGGCCTACGACGCCGAGCTTGCCCGGCGGCTCTGGGACCGCAGCGAAGTCCTGGTCAGCACGGACAAGCTCAACCAGCGAAGCTGACGCGCGCCGGCAGAGACCAGGGGACACATCGCGGCGCTGCGTCGGTCCTGTTATGAACTGACCGGAATCGTTGTGGTCGAGGGACTCGACAGGTGAGGCGGCCTTTTCACCGGGCCCTGTCAGCCCTCGAGACGAAGTCCCTGCATCTCGTCAATCGCATCTGCCGAGCGGAGCAGCGCAAGCTCCACTCCGGACTGGGGCTCCGGGTGGGAAAAGAGGTAGCCCTGCAGGGAATCGCAATGCAGGTTGGTCAGGTGCCTGGCCTGGGCCGCGGTCTCGATTCCTTCCGCTGTCACCGTCAGGCCCAGGCTGTGGGCCATATTGATCATCGAGTTCAGGATGGGCAGTTTCTCCGCGCCGGTACGCACCATGGACACGAAAGAACGGTCAATCTTCACCGCGTCCACGGGCAGTTCCTGGAGCCGGCCCAGCGACGAGTACCCGGTGCCGAAATCGTCCAGCGCCACCCGCACGCCAGCATCGCGGAGCAAGTCCAGCTGCCGGATCACATGTGCGTCCGGGTCAAAGAAGACGCTCTCCGTCACCTCCAGCACCAGCTGCCGGGGATCCGCACCGCAGGATGCTGCCAGCCGCAGGACGCCGTCGGCGAACTTGCAGTCCTTCAGCTGCACCCCCGAAATATTGACCGCCACAGAGCGGGTGGCATCCCCGGCGAGCCACGGCTGCAGCTCTGTGAAGCTGTGCCGCATGACCTGCATGCCGATGGCCGAAATCTGGCCGCTGCGCTCCGCCGTCGGAATGAACTGCCCGGGCGGGACCAGCTCACCGTCCCGTTTCCACCGGGCCAAGGCTTCAAACTGCACCACTTCACCGAGCCTCGGCGAAATCACCGGCTGGTAGTGGACCGTGATCTGTCCGGATTCCACGGCAAGCCGGAGGCCGGCCTCCATGTCCGTACGCTGTACCAGCGCCGTCATCATTTCCGGTTCGAACCTCATGTACCGGTTCTTGCCTGCGGCCTTTGCTGCGTACATCGCGACGTCAGCCTGGCGGAGCAGCTCGGACGCTGCTACGTTCGGGCCCGCCGAGGCCAATCCGAGACTCAGGCTTGGACGGAGCATTGTCCCGTCGATCCACATGGGGACATTCAGCGAGTCGACGATGCGTTCCGCGATGGCATCAGGCTCCGGCGAACCTGTCAGCAGCACCACGAACTCGTCCCCGCCCAGGCGGGCAACGGTGTCGTCGGGACGGACGCAGGAACGGAGCCTGCGCGCCACTTCAGTCAGCATCTCGTCACCGGCATGGTGGCCCAGGATGTCATTGACTTCCTTGAAGTCGTCCAGGTCCAGCAGCAGGACGTCCACGGTCCCGGGCCCGGTGCCGCGGAGCGATGCAGCCAGTTGGTCATGGAACAGCTTTCGGTTGGCCAGTCCGGTCAGCGGGTCCTGGAACGCCAGCGCTTTGAGCTGTTCTGCCTGCTCGGCGAGATCGGCCAGGGCCTGCTTCGCCTGGTCCTGGGCAGCCAGCCGCGGGGTGACGTCGCGGAAGCTCCACACGCGGCCCACCACCTTGTCAGCTACCTTCTGTGGACGCGAATACCGCTCGAAGGTCCTGCCGTCGGTAAATTCCAGGATGTCGTTGCTCTCGGCCAAGGGGTGCTCGTAAAGTTCACGGACTTTGTCGAGAAAACTTTGGGGCCGTTTCAGCAGCCCGAGCACGTATCTGATCACTGCTTCGTCATCATGGGTTGCCAACAGCTCGCGCGGAATACCCCACATGGACACGAACTGCTCGTTCACACCGGCGATCTGGCCGTCCGTACCCACAACGAGAATGCCGTCAGCCGTGGATTCGAGAGTGGCGCTCAGCAGGGACATCGCCTCGCGCAACCCGTCGTCGGGTTCTTCGCGATGAGTCATGTCCCGCACCGACACGGACATGCAAAGGCCGGCGGCTATATCCAGCAGACCGCACGCTATCTCGCCCTTGAACTCCGTGCCGTCCTTCCTGAGCCCGTACGCTTCGAAGGGCGAACCGAAGCTGGACTCCGGACCGCCCGCACGAAGGGCCTTGAAGAGCCGCTGGAAGCCCAGACGGTAGCCCTCGGCAAGAACAATCCGATGATCATGGCCAACGAGTTCCTGCCGGGAGTAACCGAACACCCGCTCAGCGGAAGGATTCATGAGCACCACGGTGCCGTCCTGGGCCAGCACCAACAGGGCATCGGGCAGCGAATCAATGATGGCCTGGTAATCCCGGCCCGAAACGGACCCCGGATCCCGGCTTCCCTGCGGCGCCATCAGAGCGCCTTAAACACAAAATGAGACCGCAATTGCTTCATCGAATGTCCTCCCCTCCGCACATCATAGAGCGCTAAGGCAAGAACCGCTTGTTACGTGATCGGCTGAGGAATCAGCCCAGCCCCCGTCCCGAGCCCGCGAACCGTCCAGCCCTCCGCCTGCCACGCTGCGGCGTCCAGGACATTGCGCGCGTCCAGCACCGTGCGGCGTCGTACCAGTGCCCCCGCAACCACCGGCGACAACGAACGGTATTCGTCCCATTCCGTCAGCAACAGCACCAGTTCGGCGCCATCGAGCGCCCGGTCCGTGCACGCCTCGAACCGCAGCTGCGGGTACCGCATCGTCGCGTTGGTGACAGCCTTCGGATCCGTCACGGTAACCTGCGCGCCGGCCGCGGACAGCTGCAGGGCGACGTCCAGGGCGGGGGAGTCCCGGATGTCGTCCGTGTCCGGCTTGAACGCCGCACCCAGCACCGCCACCGTCCGGCCTGACAGAGTACCGCCACACAGCCCGCGGGCGATCTCCACTGTCCGCAATCGCTGGTCAAGATTGATGGCATCCACCAGGCCCATCCACTCGTCCACGGACCCTACGCCGAGGGCGGCCGCCTGGGCACGGAAACTGCGGATGTCCTTGGGCAGGCATCCACCGCCGAACCCCAGCCCGGCATGAAGGTACCGGCTGCCGATCCGCGGATCCAGGCCCATCGCCTCGCCCAGTTCGGTGACGTCGGCCCCTGATGCGTCACACAGCTCGGCCATCGCGTTGATGAAGCTGACCTTCGTGGCGAGGTACGCGTTGGCCGCCGACTTGATCAGTTCCGCCGTGGCAAAGTTGCACACCAGCCGCGGAATCCCGGCGCTCAGTAGCGGCCCGTACACGGCATCCAGGGCTTCGGTCACACCACGTGCGGCACCGCCTGACCGGCCAAACGCGCCAGCCTTTCCTCCCGGCACGCCGTAAACCAGCCGGTCCGGCACCAGCGAATCCTTTACCGCGGTGCCCTGCCGCAGGAACTCCGGATTCCAGCCAAGCAGCACGTCAGGCCGGCCCGACAGAATGCCCGCCAACATGTCGACAGTCCCCACGGGCACCGTTGACTTACCCACGACGGCGGAGCCCCGGTCCAGGTGCGGAAGGAGGCTTTCGGTGGCGGACACCAGGTAGCTGAGGTCGGCGCCGTCGGATGTCTTGGACTGCGGAGTGCCCACGCAGAGGAAGTGCACCCGCGCGCCGGCCGCAGCCGCGAAGTCGGCGGAGAAGGTCAGCCGTCCGGTGGCCCGGCCGTCCCGCAGGAGCTCGTCCAAGCCCGGCTCGAAGAACGGGGCGAAGCCGCGGGCCAGCTGTTCCACCTTGGCGGCGTCGACGTCGATGCCCACCACTGTATGGCCCATCGACGCCAGCGTTGCGGCGTGCACGGCACCGAGGTACCCGCAGCCGATCACGGAAATCTTCACAGCGTTGCTCCTCTTTTGGTTTCGGCAGGCCCAACCGCCGGTACCCGTCGGACGGGCTCAACCACCGGCATTCGCCCGACAGGCTCAACCACCGGTTCACCGGCGATGACAGCCCGGTAATGGCGCACCAGCTCCGCGCTCAACGCCGGCCATGTCCGCCCCTGGACCGAAGCGTGCGCTGCGGCAGCGAACGCGCGGCGCTTGGCGTCGTCGCCCATCAGGTCCATGACATGTGCCCGCATCCCGGCGAGGTCGCCCGGCCTGTACAGCCAGCCAGTGCGGGAATTCTCCACCAGGTCCAATGGGCCGCCGCGTCCCGTGGCCACCACCGGCACGCCCGATGCCATGGCCTCCTGGATGGTCTGGCAGAAGGTCTCGAACTCGCCCGGATGCACGAACAGGTCGAAGGACGCCACCGCGCTGGCCAGCTGCTCACCGCCCAGGAACCCGGCAAACACGGCGTTCGGCAGGGCTTCCTGCAGCGCCTCGCGCTGCGGTCCGTCGCCCACGATCACCAGCCGCGTGCCCGGCACATCGGCCAGCACGGCCAGGTCCTCCACCTGCTTTTCAACGGCCAGACGGCCCACATAGCCGATGATCCGCTCGCTGCCGGGGGCCACGGAGGCCCGCCACCCGTCGTCGCGCTTTTCCGGCGCAAACCGCGCGGTATCCACACCGCGCCGCCACATGTCCACCCGCAGAACTCCGCGGCCGCGCAACTGGTTCAGCGCGAAAGTCGATGGCACCAGCGTCCGGGACGCCAGCAGGTGGATGTTCTCCACCCGGTTCCAGGCCCAGTTCTCCATGAACGGCACACCGTAGCGCGCCGCGTAGCTGGGGACCTCGGTCTGGTAGATGGCCACTGTGGGAATCCCCAGCTGGTGAGCGGCCTGCACCGCCCGCCAGCCGAGCACGAACGGGGACGCGAGGTGGACAACGTCGGGCGCGTAATCGGCAAGGATTCTCTTGACCCGGTTCACACCGCCCAACGCCACCCGCACGTTCGAGTAGCCGGCCAGCGGCACCGACGGAAGCCGGTGCACGAACGCGCCGTGCACTACGTCCAGGACCTCCGTGTCCTGTGTCGACGGGGCGATCACCATGACGTCATCGCCCCGCTCCTGCAGATGCTCAAGCACCCGAAGGATGGAGTGCGTAACCCCGTTCATCAGTGGCAGGAATGATTCAGCAACGATTGCGATCCTCACCCCTCCACGGTGCGGGCGGCGCGTTGCGCCGAGGGGGAGCGGGCATGACCTGAAAAGGAAGGTTGGGTTAACAGCCGGGCAGCGTTGAAGCACGACGACGGCGGTACTCGCCGCCGGAGGCTGCTGCCGCGGACACCCGGGCCAGGACACCGTCCCTTGCCACCCCCAGGTAGGCAAGGGACAGCATCCGGGCGGTCCCGGCGTCAGTGGCTGGTCGCCTCACCTGCCCGGCCCATGGGGTCGGGCCAGTTGCCGATGCGGGCCTTCATGGGGTCGGGCCAGTTGCCGATGCGGGCCTGGGCCGGAGCGGAGCGGACGATTGCCGTGGTGCTGAAGGGCTGAGTGTGGAAGGACATGACTTTTCTCCTGACTGAGTTTTGATTCCCGACGCCGACGGCGTGGGTGGGCATGCTCTGCCTGAAAATGCGCAGAGGTTACCTGCTCAGTCGGGGGAAGACCCCGGATCGAAGGACGGGCTCGCGGCACGGACCAGCGCCGCGTCGGGCGCCAGGCAGCGTCCGGCATCGTGCAGCAGGTTCCAGAACCCGGCGACGTCGGCCGACGCCTCGGCGCCGGCGCTGCCGGTGCCCGTAGACCCCGAACCGGACTGGTTCTGGGGGCCGGCGAAACGGAGTTCCGTGTCCTGCGCGGGTGCCGGCGCCGCCGATACAACGTAGCCAATCGTGGCGGCCAAGGCCCGCATTGCCTGCGTATTCGCCAGGAACTGCAGTGGTGAAACCGCGCCGCGAACCTGCAGCGGAGCGGTGCTGACTTCGGCGGGCCGGACCTGGCTGGCGGGGGAGACCGCCTCGACGCTGACAGGTTCCGCCGCTTGCGAGAGAACTGCCGACGGCGGGACGGCAGTTCCGGCCGGACGTCCGGGGGCGGCCGTCTCCGGTAACTGCACCGGAACGTCCGGCAGCGGAACCTCCGGCAGTGGAACGTACAGTCCCGGCAGAGCGGGAACAGGCAAGGCTGGAAGCGGCACTGGTGGCACAGTAACGTCCGGCAACGCGGGTGCGAGGGAATCAACCACCGACACGACCCCGTCGGCTGTGCCGGTGAGCGTTGCACTGACCGTGTCAACGAGCGGCGAGTCCGTGAGGGGTATGTCCGCGGCCGGCGGAGCGGCAGTGTCCGCCACGTTGGCCACCACTTCTGTTGTTCCGCTGACCACCGGGTCCACGACGTCGACGACCGTCGCCGCTGTGTCGGAGACCGGAAGCGGCACAGCGGCGACCGGAACCGGAACGTCCTGGATTGTCACAACAGGGGTGCCAAGCGTGTCCGGATCATCGGATGCCGCATTCGCGGTCCCGGCAGACCAAACCATCCAGGCGGCGCAGAGAAGCGCAGCAATCACGAATGGGCGCACGGCACCACGGAACCGATCACGGAAAATTCCGCCCATCCAGATCACCCCCAGAGGCAATGGAAAATCAGGATACGCCCGGTGCTGTCCGACCGTCCAGACCCCGGCGCTTGCGGAGTAGAAGAGAGCGGACCAGGGGGTTATCGGAACGCAAGGGGCGGCCGGGAGCGCGGCTCACCGCCCGCCGTCGTGCCTCAACACCTCCGGCAGTTCATCCACGTAGACGGTCTGCGGCGGGTCGTAGTAGATAACCAGGACCTCCTCGCCCACGGAAAAAACACTGGTTTTGTCGAACGGGTGGGCGTGGAAGGCCATGGTGCCGCCAAGATACGGCAGCATGACTTCGCCGATGGTGCCCGGGCCGATGCGCCCCGTCACCCGCCCGATCTTGCCTGTGAGGCTGCGGTCAACGTCCTTACGCATCTGGGGCTTTCGCCGGCCGCTTGCCTTCCCTGCTGTTCTTCAGCGCCGAAGAGAGGGCCGGAAGGTAGTCGCCCACCTGGGCCAGAATCCCGCCCAGCATCTTGTTGACGCCTTCCCCGCCGTTGAGCACAGTCATCTGTCCCACGTGCGAGAACGGCTCAGCCGCCGCGGCGATGATGGCCGGCATGTTCTCGGCCAGCTGCTGCGAAATGACGGCATCCTGGTTGGTCCCGAGTGCCTCGGCGCGGGCCTTGATGCCCTCCGCCTCCGCCAGTGCCTTGGCCTTGATGGCCGAGGCGGCGGCATCGCCGCGCGCCCGGGTGGCTGCGGCTTCCGCCTCGCCGGTGACCTTCGTGGCGCCGGCCGCGGCCGCGGCAGCCGTGGCATTTGCCTGGGCCTGCAGTTCCGTCCGCCGGGCGTTGACCTGGGCTTCTAGTTCGGTGCGGCGGGCCAGCGCTTCTGCGGCGCTGATGTCCGCGGCCTTCTGGCCTTCGGCGTCCGTGCGCTTGGCGTAGGCCTTGGCGTCGGCGGGCTTGCGGATGGTGGTCTGGAGCTTCTGCTCTTCGCGGTCAGCCTCGAGCTTGGCCACCTCGGTTTCCTGGACCACAACCTGCTGCCGCGCCGTCGCATCCGCGAGCGGCCCGGCCTGGGCGGCGTTGGCCTTCGCCCGTTCGGCATTGGCCTGCGCCACCGACTGCCTGATGGCGGAGACGCTCTGGGCGTCGGCGATGAGCGCCGCCGCCTCCGCTTCCTTCTCGGCCGCTTCGCGGTTCCTGGTGGCCTCGGCGATGCGGGCTTCCATCTTCACTTGGGCGATGTGCGGCTTGGCGATGTTCTGGATGTAGCCGGTGGGGTCCTGCAGGTCCTTGATCTGGAGCGAATCCACCACCAGACCCAGCTTCTCCATTTCCACACCGCTGGCGCTGCGGACCTGCGAACCGAGCTTGTCCCGCTCGCGGATGATCTCCTCCATGGTCATGCTGCCGATGATGGACCTCAGGTGCCCTTCAAAGACGTTGTACACCTGGCTTTCCATTTTGGGCTGCTGGCCCAGGAAACGCCGGGCCGCATTTGCAATGAAGGGCGGGGCATCGCCGATCTTGTAAATCACCACACCTTCCACAATTACCTGGATGCCCTGCGAGGTAACACAGGAAACTTTGAGCTCAGTTTCATTCAGCGTGAGGGACAGGGTCCGTACCGTCTGAAGCCCGGGAAACACCAGCGCACCTTTGCCCGTGACAATCTTGAAGTCCATTCCGGCCCGCGTTTCAAGGGTTCCGCGGGTCAGGCCGGAGATGATCAGGGCCTCGTTGGGTTCAGCCACTTTCCACATCAGTTTTATTGCCACCCAGATAAAGCCGATGACAACAATTGCCCCGATGAGAGCGGCAATTAACGGGAAGAATGCTGACAAGTCCGGCATGGCCCAGGTCCTTTCAGGTTATGGAACAGGCATCGCGGTAAAGCCCCAATTGATGCAGCTGTTCATTCCCTGCCGGTCAAAATGCGGGTAATTCAGGCCTGCCGGGCCAGCTGATGTAGCCAGTCTGATTGGCACCCGCCGGGAAGTCCAGCAATTCGGCGGTGCAGAGCAGCAAGCCCCTGTTATGGCGCCTGCCGTTGTGGAAGGGTGGGCAGGGGACCGCGGACTGATCCGGAGAGGAGCTTCCCGATGCGTGGCGTATCCGGACGGACACTCAAAGTCGCGTGGGATACCTGGCGGGCTGAGCGTGGCGGCGCGGATGCGATCAGCCGCTTGCAGCAGGCCCGGCTGGCGGATCTGGTGGAGTTTGCCCGGTCCGCGTCGCCGTATTATCGGCGCTTGTACCGGGACGTGCCGGACACAGTGACGGACCCAGGCCAGCTGCCTCCGGTCGGCAAACGGGAGCTGATGGCGAACTTTGACGATTGGGTGACCGACCCGCACATCACGTTGGCGAAGCTGAAGTCGGAACTGCTCTCCGACCTCTCCCGGCTGGGGACCCTGTACCGCGGGCAGTACCTGGTGGTCACGACGTCCGGCACCTCGGGTGAGCCGGCCGTCCTGATCCATGACCGGTCCTCCTGGGTGGCGGTGAACGTCGTGGTCAGGATCCGGGAGCGTCGTACCCTGATCAGGGCAGGGGAAGTGCGGGACTTCCTGCTCCGCGGCCTGCGGGCGGCGGCCCTCGTCGCTGGCGGGGGCCACTTCGCGGGGGTCGTGTTGACCGAAAACGCCCGACGCCGGGCCCCCGCCATTGCACGGCGCCTCCGGATCTTCTCGGTGCTGAGGCCGCTCCCGCAGCTGGTCGAAGAACTCAACACCTTCAAGCCGACCCTGCTCTTCGGGTATCCGAGCGCGATGATCCAACTCGCCGCGGAACAGAAAGCCCGGCGGCTAGGGATCCGGCCCGTCCTGGCGATCTGTTCCGGGGAGAACCTCTCCGCCGCCGGACGCGAATCGATCGAAACGGCATTCGGCTGCCGCGTCACCGAACGCTATCTTTCCTCCGAAGTTCCGGCCCTGACCAGCCAGTGCCGGAACGGCGCATTCCACGTCAACACGGACTGGTACATCCTCGAACCGGTGGACGCGGACTACCGGCCGGTCCCGGCCGGCACCACCTCCCACACCGTGCTCGTCACCAACTTGGCCAACCGTGTGCAGCCGTTGATCCGCTACGACCTCGGCGACCGGGTAACGCTGGCACCGGAACCGTGCCCCTGTGGCAGTCCCTTTCCTGCAGTAGGCATCGAAGGCCGCGCAGGTGACCTGGTTTCGTTCCGGGCCGCTGACGGTGGCACTGTCACGGTCCTGCCGCTTGCGCTTGGCACGGTCATCGAGGAGACGCCAGGGGTGCGCAGGTTCCAGGCCATCCGCACGGGACCGGGCAACCTGACCGTGCGGCTCGAGACCTGGCCGGGTGCCGATCCGGCCCAGGTGCGGAGGGCGGTCACGGAGCGGCTGAATGAATACTTCGCAGCCCTTGGCGCCGGACCGGTTGCGATTGAGCATACGGATGAGCAGCCCCGCCCCGACCCCAGCGGGAAATTCCGGCAGGTCTGGTCCGCGGGGTGAGCTGGTAGTGGACCGGGATCTCGACAGGCTCGACCACCGGCGGCGACCGGCCCGGTTAGCGGACTGAAACCGGCCGGGCCGCCACCACCGGGTGGTCCCGGCCCAGGTTGCCCAGGCCGGAGGCGCCCTGCGGTGACCCCAGCTCCTCGAAGAACTCCACGTTGGCCCGGATGTAGTCCGCCCATTCGTCCGGGACGTCGTCGGAATAGTAGATGGCTTCCACCGGGCACACCGGATCGCACGCGCCGCAGTCCACGCACTCGGACGGGTGGATGTAGAGCGAGCGTTCGCCCTCGTAGATGCAGTCCACCGGACACTCGTCGATGCAGGCCTTGTCCTTCACATCCACGCACGGCTGCGCGATCACGTAGGTCATGGCGCGCTACACACCGGTGTAAACGGTCTTGCCCCAGGTGAAGAAGTCGAGTGCGGACTTCCCCTGTTCGCGGAACGTGTTGGTGGAGGAGTCCTTCACACCGCCGAACGGCACGTTAAGGTCCAGGCCTGCCGTCGGCCGGTTGACCTTGACCACGCCGGCCTGGGCCCTTGCGGCGAAGTCGGTGGCGCGCGCCAGGGAATCCGTGCAGATGCCGGCGGTGAGGCCGTAGCGGGAATCGTTGATGGCAGCGAGCCCTGTCTCATAGTCAGACACTTCCAGCACCGTCACCACAGGTCCGAAGATTTCCTCGGTAACGGCGGCGTCGTCGAACGGCAGGCCGGTGAGCACGGCAGGCGGGAAGAACAGCGGACGGTTCGCGTCGCCGTCGTGCGTTCCGTCCAGGATGCCGGAACCGGCCAGCAGCGTTGCTCCGCGTTCGACGGCGGAACGCACCGCCGCGGTGTTCTGCGCGAACTGCTGGCTGCTCACCACGGCGCCCATGGCGGCGTCCATGCCGTCGCCGGGGGTGTACGCAGCGGCTTCCTCGGTGAGTGCGTCAAGGAATGCGGCGCGGATGCCCGGGGTGACGTAGACGCGGGAGGTTGCGGTGCAGGCCTGGCCGGTCAGCCCGAACGCGCCGGCGGCCACCACCTTGGCGGCCTTGCGGGCATCGGCGTCGTCCAGTACCAGGACGCCGTTCTTGCCGCCCATTTCCAGCTGCACGCGGGCCCGGCGGGTGTTCAGGATTTCCTGCAGTCCCAGCCCCACGTTGGTGGAACCGGTGAAGGACAGCCCGGCGATGCGCGGGTCGCGGGCCAGGGCGTCGCCCACCACGCGGCCCTTGCCGTGCACCACGTTGAACACTCCGGCGGGCAGCCCCGCGTCCTGCAGGGCACGGGCGAGGTGGGTGGCGGAGAGCGGCGTCAGCTCGGCAGGCTTAATAACCACGGCGTTGCCGCTGATCAGTGCGGGGGCGGATTTCCACGCGGGGATGGCGATGGGGAAGTTCCACGGGGTGATGAGGCCGACGACGCCGAGCGGCTCGCGGCGGGTGGTGATGGTGGTGTCCGGCAGTCCGCTGGGCAGCACCTCGCCGGTGGCGGCCCAGCCCAGGGAACCGAAGAAGCGCAGCACGTCGGAGGCACGTTTGACCTCGCCTTTGGCTTCCGCGAAGGTCTTGCCTTCCTCGCGGACCAGGTCTTCGGCGATGACGATCTGGCGTTCGATCAGCAGGTTGCCGGCGGCGATGAGGATGGCGCCGCGGGACGGTGCCGGCAGGGCGGCCCAGGCCGGCTGCGCGGCAGTGGCGGCGGCAATGGCAGCGTCCACGTCCGCGGCCGTTCCGCTGGGGGAGAGGGCCGCGAGCTCGTCCGGGCGGGCCGGGTTGAACCGCTCGGTGTCGGCTTGGCCCAGCCATTCGCCGTTGATGAGGTGCCGGGCGGTCAGGAGTTCGCGTTCGGTGGAAGCGGACGTGGCAGTGAAATCGGTGGCGGTGGAGACGTCGGTCGCTGTGGAAGTCATGGTGTTCCTTAGAAAGATCGTGAGTGGGGGCGCTACAGGCTGCGGATCAGGCCGCCGTCGCACCGGAGCGCGATGCCGGTGATGTACGACGCCGGGGCGCTGCAGAGGAAGGCGGCAGCGGCGCCGAACTCCTCGGGTTCGCCGTAGCGGCGGGCGGGGATGGTCTTGCGGGACTCGAGCTGGATGTCCTCAACCGTGGTGCCGCGGCGTTTGGCTGCGGCCTGGTCGAGCTGGGCAACGCGGTCGGTGGCGATCCGTCCCGGCAGGAGCATGTTCACCGTGACGGCGTCCAGGGCCACCTCGGCGGCGAGGGTTTTGAGGTAGCCGGCCAGTGCGGCCCGGCCTGTGTTGGAGACCGCCAGGTTGGGCAGAGGCGCCACCACTCCGCTGGATCCGACGGCGAGGATGCGGCCCCAGCGCCGTTCCCGCATGCCCGGAAGAACGCGGGAGATCAGGGCGTGGTGCGGCTTGACCAGCAGCTCGAAGGCCGCGGCGATGTCCTCGGAGCTGAGCGTTGCGGCGGCCCCGGGCTTGGGGCCGGGGCCGTTCAGCACCAGAATGTCGACGGGGCCGAGGTCCGCAACGGTCTGTTCGACGGCGGCCTCGATGCCTTCCGCCGTGGTGAGGTCCGCCTCGATGGGGATCGCACCCGTGCCATAAGCGGTATGCAGCTCGGCAGCGATCTCCTTGGCACGGTCGCGGCGGCGGCCGGTGACCGCCACGCGAACGCCCTCTGCGGACAAGGCGCGGGCCACGGCCAGGCCCAGACCGCCGGTTGAGGCGGCCACGAGTGCGGTTTTTCCGGCGATTCCCAAGTCCATCAGAAACTCCCTACTGAGCTGTGGTGGTCCGCAATGTGCGGTGCACCGGCGGGTGCGTCCGCGCGTGCTTCCAGCGCGGCAGCGGCTTCCCGCAGGTGCGTGAGCATGCCGTAGCGCAGCCTCTCCGGGAACTCCGCGGCCGGAGCCCGGACGCCCGCGTCCTTGACTAAGCCGCGCTTCAGCAGGCATTCCTTACGGACGGCCAGGGCGATCTTTGCCTGCTGCTCGAAGTTGATCAGCGGCAGGTACGGCAGCAGCTGGTCGCGGGCGGCTTCATAGCCGTCGCGCTGCCAGGCCCGGACACAGGCGATCAGCGCCTCCGGGTAGGAGAAACCGGTCATGGCGCCGGCCGCGCCGGCCATGAGCTCGTCCAGCAGTCCCTGCCCGCCGAGCCCGCCGAAGACGGACACCCTGCCAACCAGCGCGGCTGTCAGCTCCGCGATGGCCACGCTGGTGGGCGGCGCTTCCGCCTTCACCGCGACCACGAAGCTGCACCACTTCGCCACGGAAATGAGTGCAGGGGTGCTGATGCTGACGCCGCTGGCCAGGGGGTAATCCTGCAGCACCACCTTGGCGCCGGTGGCCCGGTGGATGGCGTCCAGGTGGGCGATCACCACCTCGGGCCGGGGCGAGTTGGCCTGGACCATCACGGCGGCCAGGCGCTCGCCGGCCACGGCCTGGGCAGCCTTGATTTCGTCGATGGCGGGGCGGGTGGACAGCGCAGTGATGCCGACAACCAGCGGGAGGTCCGTGCATTCGACCGCGATGTCAAGGACCTGGCGGCGTTCCTCCGCGGTCAGCGCTGCGGCCTCGCCGAACACACCCAGGACGGTCAGCCCGGTAGCGCCGATGGCTTCGTAGTGCTCCACGAGCCCGGACAGGCTGTCCAGGTCCACGTCCAGCGTGCTGCCCTGGAAGGGTGTTGCCACCACGCCCCAGACGCCCGGTGACAGTGACTCGCGTGCCGGGGTGTCCATTGAGGGTGCGTCTTGCATCGGGTTCTCCTTTCGTTCGTTATGCATCTCGTTCTGCATCAGCGGCCCGGCCAGACCGGCCGCCGCTTTTCCTGGAAGGCACGGACGCCTTCGGCCGAGTCCTCGCTGTCCAGTGCGGCCATGAGGGCCGGCAGCCGGAGCCCGCGGGCCTCTTTGGCGGTCAAATGCCCGGTCTGCGTGACCATCTGCTTCACTGCCCGGACGGACGTGGGGGCGCAGGCCAGGATCTGGTCCACCCAGCGCTGCACGGCGGCGTCGAGCTCGTCTGCCGGGACCACCTCGTTGACCAGCCCCATCGTCTGCATCTCCGCCGCGTCCGCCTTCCGGCCGGTCAGGAGCATACCCATCGCCTGGGTGTGGGGGATGCGCCGCACCAGCTGGTGGATGCCGCCGTCGAGCGCTAAACGCCCCACGCGCGGTTCCGTCAGCCCGAACCTTGCGTTCTCCGACGCCACCACGATGTCCGCGCCGAGCACGATCTCCATGCCGCCGCCCAGCGCATAGCCGTTCACCCGGGCGATCACCGGCACGTCGAGCGACGTGCGCAGGCTCAACCCGCCGAATCCGTTCGGGTCCAGGCCGGCCCAATACTCCAAGCCGGTCTTGTCCACGGCGGCGGCGGACATGTCCGCCCCGACGCAGAAGGCGCGGGTCCCGGCGCCGGTGATCACCACGGCGCGCACGTCCGGATCGGCCTCCAGCTGGTCCCAGATCCCGTTGAGCCGGGCCTGGGCGGTGCCGTCGACGGCGTTGAGCACGTGCTGCCGGTCGATCACCACCGTGGCCACATGGTTCTCGATGGTCAGGGTGACCTGGTCCACTGCGTTCGAGACGGCCGTCGCCGCGGGAGCCTCGGAAATCGCCGTCACCGGAGCACCCCCAGCTGCTGCAGCCGCGCGATGGTCTCCTCATCGAACCCGTTCTCCAGCAGGACCTCCACGTTGTGCTCGCCCAGCCGGGGCGCCGCGCGCCGGACGGTGGGAGGCGTGGCGGAGAGCCGGATGGGCGCGTTGAGCATGCGCACGGTCCCGACGCCGGGATGTTCGGCCTCGACGATCATGCCGTTGGCCTCGGTCTGGGCATCGGCCAGGGCCTGCTCCAGGGTGTGGACCGGGGCGTTGAGCAGCCCCTGGTCCTCCAGCTTGCCGGTCCAGTACTCGGTGGTGTTGGTGGCGATGCGCTCGCGGAAGATGGCCTGCAGCGCCGGCTTGTGCGCGAACTGCTGCTCCAGGTTGGCGAACTCGGGCCGCTGCGTAAGGTCCTCGTCCAGCCCGAGGGCTTCGGAGATGCGGGCCAGCGGGTCCGGAGTGAAACCGCCCACCATGCAGACGGCGCCGTCGGTGGTCTCGAACACTCCGCTGAGCGGCATGGCTCCCCAGTTGACCTCGTAGCCGCGGTTGAGCTGCATGCACGCCTCCTGCATCTGCAGGTGCAGCATGGAGTCGTACATGGTCACCTCCACCTTCTGGCCGACGCCGGAGGTTTCCCGGGTGCGCAGTGCCAGCAGGATGCCCTGCATGAGGTGCATGCCGGTGATGTAGTCGCAGAGGGTGGTGGGGTAGATGGACGGCTTCTGCTCGTCCGATTCCCGCCGCCACATCACACCGGAGTAGGCCTGCGCGATCGCGTCCTGGCCGCCCTTGTGCGAGTACGGGCCCACGGGGCCGAAGCCGGTGCCCGAGGCCCAGATGATGCCGGGGTTCTCGGCCTTGAGTTCCTCGTAGCCGAAGCCCATCCGCTCCATCACACCGGAGCGGAAGTTGCTGACCACCACGTCGGCGTCCGCCATGATGGCGTGCAGCACGTTCCGGCCTTCCTCGGTGCGCGTGTCGATGGAGACGCTGCGCTTGTTCCGGTTGATGGACAGGAAGATCGGGTTGTCCTGGCCGTCCTTGTCCGGGAACGAGTTGCGTGAGATGTCCCCGGCGCCGGGGCGTTCCACCTTGATGATGTCCGCGCCATAGTCGCCCAGCATCTGCGTGCAGGACGGGCCCATGAACACCTGGGTGAAGTCCACGATCTTGATGCCGTCCAGCGGCAGCGGGGTGGCGGTGGGTTCCCCCGCGGCGGCGGGCGCCGCCGTCGTGCGTTCCAGCTCTGCCGTTTCCAGGGTCACGGTGCTCATGCCGGGACCGCCGCATCGGCGTCAACGGTGGCGTTCGACGACGGGACGTCGCCCGGGTCGGCGCCGTGCCGGCGCATGCCCTGCTGGATGTCCAGGGCGGACACGTCGCGGACCAGAAGGCTGTTCTCGACGGCGAGAGCCGCGGCGACGCCGACGGCCTGGCCCATGGCCATGCAGGGCGGGATCTCGCGGGACATCTTCTGCGCCTCCGGGGTGGCTGAGTAGTGGCGTCCGGCGACGAGGAGCTGGTCCACTTCCTTGGGCAGCAGCGAGCGGTACGGGTAGTAGTAGTCGCGGCCGCGGGCCACGGTGTCGGCGAAGTGCCGGCGCTGGGTGACGTCGTCCTTGGTCATGACGTACTCGCCCTGCAGCAGGCGGGTCTGGCGGACGCCCATCTGGGAGGCGACGTCCAGCATGTAGCAGTTCTCGAAGCCGGGGAGGTTGGCGCGGACGTAGTCCACTGCCTCGGAGATCCGGTCGCGGGCGGCGAACTCGGCGGCCGTCATGTCCGCCGGGTCCGTGCCGTCGAAGCCGGTCATGTGCGGGGCGTTGCACCAGACCACGCCGTCGATGGGGGTCTTGAGCCACCACAGTTCCCAGGCGCCGCCGAGGAGGCGCTTGATCTTGCGGTTGATGGCGCGGGCTTCCTTCGGGTTGGCCTGCTCGAACGCCTCTGCCGCGGCGGTATCCACGTTGCCCAGGCGGAAGACGAGCGTGGTGAGGTAGTTGTCCTTGGCGTAGCTGGCGCCGGCCCGGGAAGCGACGTCGATGTCGCCGGTGGTGTCGATGACGACGTCCGCCATGAAGGCCTGCGGGCCCAGCTTGGTCTCGCAGATGACGCCCTTGATCACGCCGTTGTCCACGATGGGGCGGGAAAACCAGGAGTGCAGGCGGAGGTCCACGCCGGCCTCGCGGACCAGGTCGTTGGAGACGCGCTTCCAGCCGTCCGGGTCGAAGGCCGCGGCGTAGCAGATGGGCTTGGGGTTGGTGTGGGAGTGGAAGTCGAATGTGCCGTAGCGGCCCCACTTGTTCCAGAGTCCCTCGGAGGTCTTGCGGTCATCCGCCGGCGGTACGACGGCGAGGCCCAGCTTCTGCAGGCGCTCCACGTATTCGGACACGATGCCGGTGACGGTGATTTCCTGGCCGTTGATCATGTCGTCCAACACCAGCACCATTCCGCCGGAAGCGAGGCCGCCGAGGGATGAGTAGCGTTCCAGCAGGGTGACCTTGGCGCCGGAGCGGGCTGCGGTGACGGCTGCGGCCACACCTGCGGGGCCACCGCCGACCACCAGGACGTTGGAACGTGAGATGACCGGGGCGGTGAGGTCCGCCGTCGTGGTGCTGAGTTCCAGGGAGGTGAAAGTTGCGGGGGAGGTCATGGGGGAGTCCTTACTTTCCGACGAAGATGCCATTGGAGCGGCGTGCGGCGAGGTAGAAAACGATGCTGAGGATGGAGAGAACGGCCACGTAGACCGGGAAGATCCAGCTGAGGTTCAGGGATTGGAACCAGACCAGCAGGTAGGAGGCGGTGCCGCCGAAGAGTGCGACGCCGATTCCATAGCCCAGGGCTACGCCTGTGCCGCGGATGTTCTTGGGCATCAGGGAGGAGCTGACCACGTTGTAGAGGGTCATGTTGAGCACCAGGACAACGGAGCCGCCAAGGAGGACGGCTGCGAAGCCGCCGATGCCCGGCTGGACGTAGAAGAGCATGAGGAACACAGACGGGATCGCCAGGATGCGGGTGATCAGGAACCAGCGGGACATCGACTTGCCGTCGGTCAGCTTGCCGATGATCCAGCTGCCTGCCACCAGGATGACGCCCAGGACGGTGGTGAGGGCAAAGACGGCGGTGGGGTCTTCCTTGAACCCGCTGCGGGCAGCGCTGGGAAGGCCGACGTTCCAGGCGTAGTTGTAGGCCTGTGCTGCGCCCACCACGAAGATGATGGCCAGGACGGAGAGCCAGTGCCTGCGGACTCCGGACCAGACGGCGCGGGGAGTGTTGCTGGCCATTTCCTCGGCCTCGAGGGTTTCCGGGAGCGAACGGCGGAGGTAGAGGACCACGAAACCGAAGAGTGCGCCGATGATGAACGGCACGCGCCAGCCCCACTCGGCCATGACGGCACCGCCGAGGGTGAGGCTGCAGAGGAAGCTGATCAGCGAGGCCAGCAGTATGCCGATGTTCACGTAGAAGCTCATCAGGCCGGCGACGTAGCCTTCACGGCCTTCGGGCGCCAGCTCCAGGGCATGGGACGTTGAAAGCGGGGCTTCGATGCCCGTGGAAATGCCCTGCAGCACGCGGCAGACCAGCAGGATGATGCCGGCCCAGACGCCGATCTGCTGGTAGCTCGGCGTGACGGCGATGATCAGCGTGGTGCCGGCCATCAGCATGATGGACAGCAGCATCACCCGGCGGCGGCCCACCCTGTCCGCCAGGGTGCCGAGCAGGATCCCGCCCAGCGGACGGAAGGCGAATCCGACGGCGAACACGGCCAAAGCATTCAAGGTGGCGGAGAGCGGATCGGTGTTGGGGAAGAAGTTGGGCCCGATGAAGGCCGAGAGGAGGCCGAAGACCATCCAGTCATACCATTCCAGGGCGTTGCCGAGGCCAAGGCCCAGCAGTCCCTTGCGGACCTCGGGGGTGAATTTTTCGTTGGAGCGGGTGGGGGATGAGTGGCTGGTGCCTGGTGACGGGACAACGTTGTCCGTCCCTCGGGGGTCCGTCGTTTGTGTTTCGAGCATGGAAGTGTCCTTACGCTGACGCCGATGAGGGCGTGGGAGGGTATGACGCATCGACGCCCTGGAGGCAGGGCGGAAGATGCGAACGATGCAAGGAGTGTCTGCGGCCACGGTGTGTGTCCGGACAGTTAGGGGAAAACGCTGGTGCCGGTTGGGGGCGGCAGGGTTACCACGCGTGTGGTGCGTTGACCCAGATGGCTACGCATACCTCTTCGTAGCTGTTTTTGTACCAGTGCGGGATCTCTGAGGAGTAGGTGATGGAATCGCCCTCCTCAAGGCTGTAGCAGACGCCGTCCAGGAAGACGTCCTTGCGGCCCGAGATGATGTAGCAGAACTCTTCTCCGCTGTGGGTGAAGGGTGTTCCGCTCGTGTCATGGCCCGGGGGCGTGCTGATCCACTGCGCTTCGATGTTTCCGTCACGGTTCGGGGTCAGCAGTTCGTGAACTGCTTCCCCTACCGACTCGCGGGTGACGTTTTTCAGGTTGCGTCGATCGGATTTTCGAACGACGGGCGACTTGGATTCATCCTGGCCGATGAAGAACCTCCCAACGGGAACGTCCAATCCGTGAGCCAGCTGTGCCAGCGTGGTGAAGGAAGGGTTGGCCAGGCCGCGTTCGATCTGGCTGACGATCGCTTGGCTGAGGCCGGTGATGTCCGAGAGCCGGGCGAGGGTCATGCCCTTTGCCTTGCGCATGGTGCGCACCTTGTTTCCGACAGTCGCCAGAAGTTCGCTGGTGGCCGGCGGGGCGGGGGTCTCGGTGGTCATTGCCGCATCCTTCGTTGGTGAGCTAACTCACACAACTATAGTGAAGATATTCAGCGAGTCAATGATTTGTCTTGACTAAAGTAAAAAAATTCACAGGAATGAAGTTTTCGGAGGGCGATCCGCGCCCCGGCGCCCGCCCGCCGTCGGCCCTTGCAGCAAAAAGCTGGTGCAGCCGCCTGCGACTTCGCAGGGCAACTGCACCAACCGGTGGTTAAAACATTCAGATTGCTATGAAGCGTTCCTCATTAGCGGCTCCTTATGTCCCGGCTACGCGATCCGGGTTATCTGCGGTCCTCGGCCAGATGCCTCGAGAGGATCCAGCCAGCGCCAATCATCAGCACACCCAGCACCATGTGGGTCCAGTTATCCATAGTGTTCAGCGACAGGAAATTGGCCGCCGAACCTACTCCGACAATGAGCCCGAAGATGCTGAGGACGATGTACAGCAGACCAAAGCCCATAAGGAAGTTCCGGGCGCCCATTCCATTACGGGACATTGCCCAGCCCGTTGCGCCGATGACCAGCTGCACGATGTTCAGCAGCATGGACGTCTGGAACAGGCCAAGGAACATGGCGTGCGAATCAGGTCCAAGGAACCTCAGTTCGCCGTACTGCTGGGTAATGCCCGGGATGAATCCCAGGACACCGACCAACATCAGGACAATACCTACACCCATGCCGACGTTTTGGACATCCGTACGTCCAAAGTGAACGCCATGTGCATGTGGGGATGCGGTAGTCATTTTCTGCCTCCAACCACTGATTGCGGACATTCCAATTTTACGGCTGGGTAACGAAAAAAGCGCTGGGGGATGGGGACTTCTGCCCAGCGACAGAACCGCTCCTGTCTGGTGAACTGACACCACCATGCGCCCTGTAACAGTGATCCTCCGAACCTTTGCGACCGCCGTCGTGCTTCTGCTTATCGCCGGCTGCAGCGTGGCCGTGCCGGCTGAAACGGCGCCCGCGGTGGGGGCGCTGAGGATGAGCGAGGAGACTGCCGTCCCGGAAGCCGGCGGCGCCCGTCCCCCGAATTCCCGTCCGCTGAACTCCAGGCCCCTCAACCGGGCCGAACAGCTCCTGCCCAAGGTGAACGCGCAGCCGTGGGCGGCGCCGCTGCCCGTGGTGGTGCAGTCGGCCAGCAAGGACATGCAGTGCTCCATTGATGCGGACGGTGCTGCCTGTCACCTGCTCACGGACGTGGCGCCCCGGCCGGGCGACATCAAGGGTCAGTGCACGGGGCTCAGCGAATACTTTGGCGGATACGCGGTGGTAACACTCGACGGCGGGGCCCAGTACGGGCTGTGTGGCAAGGGAACGTCACCCATGGAGGCGGAGGAAGTGGCCGGGCCGGCCTTCCCGGGGCCGTGGATCCGGGACGGCCAGACCGTGCGGCTGGGCAACATGGTGTGCGAACGGGCGCCGGGTGCCATGACCTGCGCGCATCTGCGGACGGGGCACGGCTTCATGATCAGCAAGGAGAACTACGAGCTCTGGTAACTCCGGGGGTTTGAGCCTGTCGAAGACGGGTCCGGGGCGCCTCCCGTGACACCATGGAGCACGATGAAACTGCGCGCTGATCAGACCGGAGACCGTGGCATTCCCATGCCCTTGTGGCTGCAGGGAGCGCTCGAATCAGCACAGGCGGCGGTCATTTCCGCGCTGGTAGTGCTGACGCCCATCGTCGCGGTGTGGGCCACGGCCGGATTCCAGAACAACAACTTCGACGCCCTTGCCCGGCTTGGCGGCCAGGCCTGGCTGCTGATTCACGGGGTTCCGCTGCACCTGACGATGGTGGCCGGGGAGTCCGCGGCGCAGCCGGAATCGGGCACCCTGTCGCTCATTCCCCTGGGCCTGACGCTCATCCCGTTCCTGCTCGCGTGGCGTGCGGGCCGGCGCCTGGCGCGGGCCTCCTACACGGACCAGCTCTGGCAGGCACTCCTGGGTTCCTGGTTGGTGTACGCCGGGTTCGGCATGGCCACGGGCTTCGTGTGCCGCACGGACGACGTAGCCATCTTTCTGTGGTTTGCCGGGCTGATGCCGCTGGTCCCGTTCGGCCTGGGCATGGTGGTGGGTGCCCGGCGCGAAGCGGGGTCGTGGAGCAGGCTCATCGGTGTCGATGCCGTGGACTGGATCGCACGGACCAGCCAGCACTCCCGCTGGGCCGGGTCCTATCTGGGTTCCGCCATCAAGGCCGGTTTCGTCGCGCTGATGGCCGCCTTCACCATGTCCGCCGGGCTGCTCGCGGTGGACCTCTTTATCCACTGGGACCTGGTCATCGCCGTGTATGAAGGGCTCGACGCCGGCGCCATGGGCGGTGCCGTGCTCACCATCGCGCAGCTCGGCTTCCTCCCCAACCTTGCCGTCTTTGCGCTCGCCTGGACGTCCGGCTCCGGTTTCGCCCTGGGCGTCGGTTCGCAGGCCGGCCCGCTGGGAACCGCCGTTGGCCCGCTGCCGTCCATTCCGGTTTTCGCCGCCTTGCCTGCCGGTCCGCTCGATTACGGCTTCGTGGCGTTGGTGGTCCCCGTCCTGGCCGGCGCCCTGGCCGGCTGGTGGTTCCTGCGCGAAGGCGAAAACCACTTCGACGAATGGCTGTCCATCAAGGTCCGGGCACGCTGGTTCACGGCATCGGCGTCAACGATTGTCCTCGGCGCGATCATCGGCGTGGCGGCGGGCCTGATGGCCGGCGGCCTTGCCTGGATGGCGCGCGGATCAGCCGGGATCGGCCGCCTCACCGACATCGGGCCGGACCCCTTGAACACGTCACTGTGGGTGGCCGCCGAGGTGGGCATCGGCGTCGTGGTCGGCTACGCGGCGGGCCCTTGGCTGGAACGCCAGCAGAAGCTGCGTGAAGCGAACCTGGACACAGCCAAGCCCTAGGGAGTTCCGCCGTCGGGCGTTTACTTCCGGAGGGTTAGCCGGCGGTGCGGCTCAGCGGAGCTGGGCGGGCAGAGAGTTCTGCAGCTGAGTCTGGCACTGGGTCATGGCCTGCTGGGTGAGCGCATTTCGCGAGCACTGCTGGAAGTCCCGGACCTGGTTGAAGAACACTGCGGAGACCATGACCAGCAGGACCATCACCGCCGAGACCACCAGCCCTGAAATGGTCCCGAAAAGCACCAGCTTGGATTCCTTCAGCTTGATGGACCGGACCAGCACCATGATGCCAAGCACGAGGCTCACGGCCGTGAGGAGGGCGGTCAGCCACAGGTAGGTGACGTCCAGCTGGTAGACGAAGAAGGCGCCCAGGACGGCAACGATGAAAGCACGGAACAGGTTGTGTGTCTTCAGCAGTGACGTCTTGGCAGCCTCGCTGAGGGGCTGCCGGGCCTGCTGGGGACCTGCGGGGTCCTTCGGGGGATTCATGTTTTCCAGCCTACGCGAGCGGCCCCATAAGCTAGAGCCATGCGCATCGTTGTCCTCGTGTCCGGTACCGGTTCCAACCTCCAGGCTGTCATTGACGCCGTCAAGGCGGGCGAACTGGACGTGGAGATCGCCGCCGTCGGCGCTGACCGGCCGGGGACCTACGGCGTGGAACGGTCCGCGGCCGCCGGAATCCCGACCTTTGTCGTGGATTTCAAGGCCTACGCCGACCGCGCCGAGTGGAATGCGGCGTTGACCGAAGCCGTAGCCGCATATGAGCCGGACGTGGTGGTGTCCTCCGGGTTCATGCGCATCGTCAGCCCGGAGTTCATCGACGCGTTCGACGGCAAGTACCTCAACACCCACCCCGCCCTGCTGCCTGCCTTCCCAGGGGCACACGGCGTCCGCGATGCCATGGCCTACGGCGTCAAGGTCACCGGCTGCACCGTTCACTGGGCCGACGCCGGCGTGGACACAGGCCCCATCATCGCCCAGGAAGCCGTTGCCATCCTCGACGACGATACCGAGGACACCCTGCACGAACGCATCAAGGTGGTGGAGCGCAGGCTCCTGGTCTCCACCCTGGCGCAGCTCGCCGCCGCCTGATTCCTGGCCCGACTGGAGCCGCGGCTGGGTAGGGGATGGGGCTGCCTACGCCAGCGTGCGCTGCTTTGTCTCGGGGGAGAAGAACGCCATCCACAGCACGGACAGCAGGACGAGGCCGCCGGCCAGTGCGAAGGACGTTGCCAGGCCCAGCTGCGGCCACAGGACCGAGGCGAAAATGAGCGGGCCGAAGCCCGCCCCGAGCCGCGAGAACGTGGACGCCCAGCCAAAGCCGGTGCCGCGCAGGTCCGTGGGGTACAGCTCGGAGACATAGGTGTAAAGCACCGGAATGGCCACCTGGACGATGAAGCCGAACACCAGCAGCCAGAACACTGCGGCGGACGGGATGTCCACCACGAATGCCACGATCACCAGCGTCAGCGCGGACAGCGGCCCGGTGATCGCCAGGATCCACTTGCGGCCCACGCGCTCCACCAGCACGGCCGCCACCACCACGCCCAGGAGGCCGACGGCGGCCATGGACGCCGTCGTGAGGAAGGCCTTGTAGTCCTGGAACCCGGCGCCGATCAGTATCCGCGGCATCCACGTCAGGGACAGGTAGTAGACCAGCAGGATGCTGAAGAACAGGGACCAGGCAGCCGCGGTGATCTTCCAGTTGAACCGCCAGACGCGGACCAGCTGGAGCCAGGCGCTGCCGGCAGAAAGCTTCGGGGCGTCCTGCGCATCCGGGAGGCTGTAGGCGCGGGGTTCGGCGCCCGTGGCCTTGACCAGGTCGTCGATGACCCTGGCTGCCTCGTCGCGGCGGCCCTTGCGGATCAGGAACAGCGGCGACTCCGGCACGCTGCGACGCACCCAGAAGACCAGCAGGGCTGGCAGCACCATCACCAGCATGGTCAGCCGCCAGTCCGCAAAGGCCGCAACCAGCCAGGCGGAAACAAAGCCGCAGAGCGCGGCGCCCACAGGCCACCAGCCGTCCATCGCGGTCAGCACTTTGCCGCGCTGCTTCCGCGGCGTGAACTCACCCACCAGGGCATAGTCCACGGGGATGCACCCGCCCAGGCCGAAACCTGCCATAAAGCGGAACACGCAGAACCAGATGAAGTCGGGGGAGAACGCCCCCAGCACCGTGAAGAGCGAGAAGATCAGCAGGGTGGCCGTGAAAGCCTTCTTGCGCCCGATGGTGTCCGCAATCGTGCCCCACGCGAACGCGCCCAGGGCCATGCCCACCAGGTTGGCCGTGCCGATCCATGCGGCATCGCCGGGGGCCAACGCCCAGTGGGTGGATAGCAACGGGATGAGGATCCCGTTCAGCGTCACATCCCAGGCGTCGAACATGAAACCCAGGCCGCCGATCACGAAGATCCGGCCCTGGACTTTCCACCGCCACGGCAGTTCCTGGACCACTTGTTCGCCGCTGGGCACAGTGGTGTAAGTATTCATCTCGGCCTCCTGGGAAAACTCTACGTTGCGCTCGCGGGTGCGCGAGCGGACTTCACACTCGGGCCTGCAGGGAGGGCATCCCGCGGGACGCGATAAACTGGCCACATCCCCACCAACCGCGGCACCCACCGTGTCAAAAGACGGAGACCTTTGTGAGCTTTACGCAGCTAGACCGTGTTCCCATCCGCCGAGCCCTGATCTCGGTCTACGACAAGACCGGTCTGGAGGAGCTCGCGAAGGGCCTGCACGAAGCAGGCGTCAAGATCGTCTCCACCGGCTCCACCGCGAAGAAGATCGCGGCTGCAGGCATCCCCGTCCAGGAGGTCGAGGAAGTCACCGGTTCGCCGGAGATGCTGGACGGCCGCGTCAAGACGCTCCACCCGCGCGTGCACGGCGGCATCCTGGCCGACCGCCGCGTCCCCGCCCACATGGAAACCCTGGCCGGCATGGAGATCGAGGCGTTCGACCTCGTCGTCGTGAACCTCTACCCGTTCGTGGAGACCGTCAAGTCCGGTGCCGCGCAGGATGACGTCGTGGAGCAGATCGACATCGGCGGCCCCGCCATGGTGCGCTCCGCCGCGAAGAACCACGCCGCCGTCGCGATCGTTACCGACCCGAATTTCTACGGCGACGTTGTCCGCGCTGCCGCTGAAGGCGGCTTCGACCTGAAGACCCGCCAGCGCCTGGCCGCGAAGGCCTTCGCCCACACTGCCAGCTACGACACCGCAGTGGCCACGTGGACGGCCAGCCAGTTCCTGGACGAGGACGGCGACGGCGTGATCGACTGGCCGGCCTACGCCGGCCTGGCGCTGGAACGCTCCGAGGTCCTCCGCTACGGCGAAAACCCGCACCAGCAGGCCGCCCTCTACGTGGACAAGGCCGCTCCCGCCGGCATCGCGCAGGCTGACCAGATCCACGGCAAGGCCATGAGCTACAACAACTTCGTGGACGCCGACGCCGCCCTCCGTGCAGCATTCGACTTCGCCGAGCCCGCCGTGGCCATCATCAAGCACGCCAACCCCTGCGGCGTGGCAGTCGGTTCCGCCGACGCCGCGGACCCCATCGCCGACGCCCACGCCAAGGCCCACGCCTGCGACCCCGTGTCCGCATTCGGCGGCGTTATCGCAGCAAACCGCACGGTCACCGCCGGAATGGCGCGCACCGTTGCCGGCATCTTCACCGAGGTCGTCATCGCGCCGGGCTTCGAGGACGAGGCCGTGGAGATCCTGTCCAAGAAGAAGAACATCCGCCTCCTGGCCCTGCCGGAAGGCTACGGCCGCTACCCGACCGAGTTCCGCCAGGTCTCCGGCGGCATGCTGGTGCAGGCTGCTGACAAGGTCGACGCCGAAGGCGACAACCCCGCCAACTGGACCCTCGCAGCCGGCGAGGCAGCGGATGCAGCCACGCTGGCCGACCTCGCGTTCGCCTGGACCGCCTGCCGTGCCGCCAAGTCCAACGCCATCCTGCTCGCAGACCACGGCGCTGCCGTCGGCATCGGCATGGGCCAGGTCAACCGGCTCGACTCCTGCAAGCTGGCTGTGGAACGCGCCAACACCCTGGGTGTGCAGGTCGAGTCCGACGTCGAGGGCGCCGGGGGTGCAGCCGGTCCGTCGACGACAGAGGCCAGCGCAGCCCCGCAGCGTGCCCGCGGTGCCGTGGCAGCCTCGGACGCGTTCTTCCCGTTCGCCGACGGACTGCAGATCCTGATCGACGCCGGCGTCCGCGCCGTGGTCCAGCCCGGCGGTTCCGTCCGGGATGACGAAGTGATTGCAGCGGCGAACGCGGCCGGCATCACCATGTACTTCACGGGTGCGCGCCACTTCTTCCACTAGGAGTTAAGCGCCACACACGACGGCGACCGCCCCCGAAAAGGGGACGGTCGCCGTCGTCGAATATTCAGTTAGTTGTCTTCCGCTTCCGGTTCCGCCTCCGCCTCAGGTTCGGGGAGCCGGACCTCGCGGGGTTTAGCTTCGGCCATCCGCTCCGGCGTCCAGTAGGCGAGGATGTCCGCCGGGGCCTGGCTGACATCGCTGTGGCTCACGGCATCGTCATCCGAGGGCCCGGTGCCGTCAGTTCGCCGACGATGCACTCGAGTACGCCTGCTGGATGACGGAACCCCAGTACGGTCCATACATGACCTTGGAGGGGGCGCCGCTGTAGCCGTAGCTGTTGATGGAGTTCTGATAGCCGCTGGAGCTTGTGCCGATGAACCACGGACCGCCTGAGGAACCGCCCGTCATGTCGCACGGGATGCCCTGCGTATTGAACTGGGGGTTGTACGGGTCATCGCTGGCCGGGCCGGTGCAGCTGACCAGCGACTGTCCGTCGAACGGGGCCGCGGCCGGGTAGCCGTAGGACTTGTAGGTCAGCCCGCGCGCTGCGTTGAACTGGACTCCGGATGAGCCCACCACGTCGGCCAGGCTCTGGCCGTTGAGCTGCGAGACGACGGCGAAGCCTGTGTCGTACTGCATGTCTCCGGCCGAGCTCCACTGGGTGGGGGTGTACAGGGCCTTGGCTGCCCATTTGCCGTACGGCGCGGCGCCGTCCAGGTAGGCCGGAACAAAGACGAAGTTGGTGGCAAAGGCGCCGGGACCCTCATTGACGCAGTGGCCGGCTGTGGACACGGTGCTCTTGTTGTTGGACACCACGGAGTTCCCGGAGCAGACGTAGTTGCTGCCGCCCATGGTGAAGAAGACCTTGCCAATGTGGGACACCGGATTCTCGTCGACGTGCAGGACGGCCTTTCCCTTGCCTGCCTTGCCCGTGATTTTGGTACTCGAACCCTTTTCCACCGCCGCGGCTGAGGAGGTGTTGCCGCGCTGCAGCGCCTTGGCGGCCAGTACGTCCCCGGGAACCGCTGCGCGCATGCGGTCGGCCGTCCAGTAGTCGGCGGCGTTAGTGGTGTCCACCGACTGGCTGGCAACCTGAACGCCGTCCTGTGGTGAGGCGTTCTGTGATGCGGGCGCCGCACTAGCCCCGCCGGCTGCGCAGACGGCCAGCAGCGCGGCGGCGGACAGGCTCAGGAGGCTGGCGGCCAGAGTCTTCGATTTCGTCATGGGTGTGTCCTCAACAGAAGTGAATGCGGCGCCCTCAGATGGTGGCCGCCGCTGGTGGTGATCAACCTACCCACTGTGACAATTGTTGTAAATAGAAACCCGAGTTTTGTATTGTGCCTGGTGTTACGCGGAGTCCCGTGTCATCGCTGCGCTGTCAGCGACCGGCAGGGTCATGCTACGCGTCTCTGGAGGCCCCGATGGGCGCCGACGCGGCCTGCTCGGGTAAGTTAAGTATGTTGAAATAACGCCAGAGTTCCAGATGTATGTATACCTTCAGGAGACGCCCAAGCAATGGCCAAGATTATCTATACCCACACAGACGAAGCGCCCATGCTGGCCACCTATTCGTTCTTGCCGATCGTCGAGGCCTACGCGTCGACTGCCGGTGTGGAAGTGGAGACCCGCGACATCTCGCTCTCTGGCCGCATCATTTCGGTGTTCGGTGACTACCTCACCGAAGAGCAGCGGATCAGCGATGCCCTGGCCGAACTGGGCGACCTGGCAAAGAAGCCCGAAGCCAACATCATCAAGCTGCCCAACATCAGCGCTTCCATTCCGCAGCTGAAGGCAGCCATCGCCGAACTCCAGTCCCAGGGCTACGACCTCCCGGACTACCCGGACAACCCGTCCTCCGACACCGAGACGGACATCCGCTCACGCTACGACAAGATCAAGGGTTCGGCCGTCAACCCGGTCCTGCGCGAAGGCAACTCGGACCGCCGCGCGCCCCTCTCCGTGAAGAACTACGCCCGCCAGAACCCGCACTCCATGGGCGCCTGGTCGCCGGAGTCCAAGACCAATGTGGCCACGATGGGCGCTGATGACTTCCGAGCCAACGAGAAGTCCGTGGTCATCGAGTCCGATGACACCGTCAAGATCCAGCTGGTCAGGGAAGACGGCACCGTCAAGGTCCTGAAGCGCGGATTCCCCGTCCTGGCCGGCGAAGTTGTAGACGGCACCGTGATGCGCGCCGCCGCCCTGGATGAATTCCTGGCTGCCCAGGTTGCCCGCGCCAAGGAAGAGGGCGTGCTGTTCTCCGCACACCTGAAGGCCACCATGATGAAGGTCTCGGATCCCATCATCTTCGGCCACGTGGTCAAGGCCTACTTCACCGAACTGTTCGACACGTACGGCGAGCAGCTCGCCGCCGCCGGCCTCAGCCCCAACAACGGCCTGGCCTCCATCCTTGGCGGACTCGAAGAGCTCCCGGAAGACGTCCGTGAGGGCGTCCAGGCAGCCATCAAGAAGGGCCTCGCAGAGGGTCCCGCGCTGGCCATGGTGGACTCGGACAAGGGCATCACCAACCTGCACGTTCCCTCCGATGTCATCGTGGACGCCTCCATGCCCGCCATGATCCGCTCCTCCGGCCACATGTGGGGCCCGGACGGCAAGGAAGCCGACACGCTGGCCGTTCTTCCGGACAGCAGCTATGCAAGCATCTACCAGGTCGTCATTGACGACTGCCGCGCCCACGGCGCCTTCGACCCCACCACCATGGGCACCGTGCCGAACGTCGGCCTCATGGCCCAGGCCGCGGAGGAATACGGCAGCCACGACAAGACCTTTGAAATCCAGTCCGCCGGCACCGTCCAGCTCGTGGACAGCAAGGGCACCGTCCTGATCGAACACCAGGTGGCACCGGGCGACATCTGGCGCGCCTGCCAGGCCAAGGACGTGCCGATCCGCGACTGGGTCAAGCTCGCCGTTACCCGCGCCCGCGCCTCCGAAATGCCCGCTGTGTTCTGGCTGGATGAGACGCGCGCCCACGACGCCAACCTGATCGCCAAGGTGAAGGAATACCTCAAGGAATACGACACCGAGGGCCTCCAGATCGAAATCATGTCCCCGGAAAAGGCCACAGCCTTCACCCTCGAGCGCATCCGCAAGGGCGAGGACACCATCTCGGTGACCGGCAACGTGCTCCGCGACTACCTCACGGACCTTTTCCCGATCCTCGAACTGGGTACCAGCGCCAAGATGCTTTCCGTGGTTCCGCTGATCAACGGCGGCGGACTCTTCGAGACCGGCGCCGGCGGATCCGCCCCGAAGCACGTCCAGCAGTTGCTGAAGGAAAACCACCTGCGCTGGGACAGCCTTGGTGAGTTCCTGGCCCTCGCCGTCAGCTTCGAGCACCTGGCGACCACCACGGGCAACAAGCGTGCCCAGGTGCTCGCCGATACCCTGGACCGCGCGACCGGCACGTTCCTGCTCGAGAACAAGTCTCCGCGCCGCAGCGTCGGGGAACTGGACAACCGTGGCAGCCACTTCTACCTCGCCAAGTTCTGGGCGCAGGAGCTTGCCAAGCAGACCGACGACGCCGAGCTGGCCGCCGACTTCGAAGCTGTCTCCGAGGCGTTGACCTCCAACGAGGACACGATCATTGCCGAACTGCTCGCAGTGCAGGGCTCCCCGGTGGACATCGGTGGCTACTACCACCCGGACGTTGCCAAGGTCGCCTCGGTGATGCGTCCGTCCGCGAAGTTCACCGAAGTTCTGTCCGGCCTGACCAAGTAGCCGGACCCGCTGAACGCCAGAACGCCCCGCCTCCCATCACGGGAGGCGGGGCGTTCTTGCTTGGCTGGCAACCGCGGCCGGCAGGCGCCGCAGGCGTTGCGGCCGCCACGGCCCGGCAGCCACTACAGGGTTGCCGGCCGGAACAGTGTCAGCGCTGTACGTGCTTGCCGAACGGAGGCTCCGTCGCCATGTCGGGATCGGCGTTTACGGGCTGCTCCGTAGGCACCGCGTCGTAGCCCACTTCCTCTTCGAGGGGGACGGCGGTGGTGGCAGCGTGCGGAATTTCCGCTGTCGGACCCGCCGCGACCGTTCCGGCGGCACTCCCGGAGACTGCGCTGTCGCTGACGCGTTCCCGCCATGCGCCGGTTTCCACTTCGCGTTCCTCGATGAATTTCTTGAAGCGTTTGAGGTCCGAGGCGACCTGCCGGGAATCAAGCCCCACTGCTGCTCCCACCTTCTCAACGGCGGAGTCCGGCTCCCAGGCGAGTTCAACGCTGACCTTTGTTTCGGTCGGGCTGAGCGCTTCGAACCATACGGTTCCGGCGTTGCGGGGCTGGTCGAGGCTCTCCCACGTGACGCGCTGGTCCGGCTGCTGCACGGTGATCCGGGCGTCGTATTCCCTCTTGACTCCGGCGACGCTGGTCTGGAAGTGCACCGTAGTGTCGTCGAGCTGGCGGACAGCGTCCACGCCGCTCATGAAGTGCGGAAAGTCCTCGAACTGGGTCCACTGGTTGTAGGCCTGGCTCAGCGGGACACTTACGTTGATGGATTCCTGGACAGTTGCCATGCGTACATCACTCCTTCAGCTGGCGGGCCGCCGGCCCGCGGTTCTGATCTCGCTGCGCCTCGTGGGCGCACTTAACCAACCTAGCGACATTGGCGGCAAATAGTAAGTTTGCTGACGAATCTCCCGCGGGTCCGTTGTGGTTGTGTGTCGCCTTCCCTAGAGTGATAAGCAAGCTTAGTTTCTGGCCGAACGGCCGCCTGTGGCTAAGAACTGCTCATCAAAGGGGAACGAACCATGCCAGCTGACAGCAACATCCGCATTCCCGGCGCGACGTCGAGCGAGCCACCCGCTGTTGCCGAGCCGACGGAACCGCGCGAACCGCTGCCGCCCAAGCCGGACCAGCGGGGCCCCGAGGCGGTCTCGCCCACCGGAACGCCGAGCGGCGCCCCGGTCCATTCGAGGGCCCAGTCCGGCGCCTACCTCACCACCGCGCAGGGGCTCCGGCTCCAGGATACGGACCACTCGCTGAAGGCAGGCCGGCGCGGCCCGGTACTGCTCCAGGACCACCATCTCCGCGAGAAGATCACCCACTTCGACCACGAGCGCATCCCGGAACGTGTGGTGCATGCCCGCGGCGCCGGAGCGCACGGCATTTTCCGCTCCTACGGCTCCGCTGCCAACATCAGCCGGGCGGGATTCCTGGCCAAGGACGTCGAAACACCTGTATTTGTCCGGTTCTCCACGGTGCTGGGGTCCCGCGGCTCCGCCGATACTGTCCGCGATACGCGCGGTTTTGCCACGAAGTTCTACACGGATGAGGGCACTTTCGACCTGGTCGGCAATAACATCCCGGTGTTCTTCATCCAGGACGGCATCAAGTTCCCGGACATCATCCACGCCGGCAAACCGCACCCGGACCGCGAAATCCCGCAGGCGCAGAGCGCCCATGACACGTTCTGGGATTTTGTTTCGCTCCACACCGAGGCGCAGGCGCACACCATGTGGAACATGTCCGACCGTGCCCTTCCCCGCTCCTACCGCACTATGGAAGGCTTCGGCGTCCACACGTTCCGTTTCGTGAATGCCGCAGGGGAGACAGTGCTGGTGAAATTCCATTGGAAGCCCAAACAGGGCGTCCATTCGCTCCTCTGGGAGGAAGCCCAGCTCATCAACGGCATGGACCCGGACTTCCACCGGCGCGACCTTGCCGACGCGATCGAGTCCGGCGCCTACCCGGAATGGGAGCTGGGAGTGCAGGTCTTTCCGGACACGGAGGAGGAGTTCTTCGAGGGAATCGATCTCCTGGACCCCACCAAGTTCGTCCCCGAAGAGCTTGCGCCGGTGCAGCCCATCGGCCTGATGACCCTCAATGCCAACCCGGTGAACTACTTCGCCGAGACGGAGCAGGTGGCTTTCCATCCCGGCCACCTCGTGCCAGGAATTGACGTCACCAATGATCCGCTGCTGCAGGTGCGGCTCTTCTCCTATATCGACACGCAGATCTCCCGGCTCGGCGGTCCTAACTTCGGGCAGATCCCCATCAACCGGCCGCAGGCGCCCGTCAACGACATGCTCCGCGATGGAATGCACCAGCAGGCGGTGCACGGGGGAGCGGCACCGTACCACCCGAATTCGCTGGACGGCGGCTGCCCGTTTCTCGCCGGGGCGGACCTCGGCGCGTTCGTCGACGTTCCCGAGCAGTTGGCGGCGGCGGTTAAGGAACGGAAGTCGCCGGCGTCGTTCGATGACCACTTCAGCCAGGTCAGGCTATTCTTCCGCAGCCTGAGCCCGGTGGAGCAGGACCACGTGATCCAGGCCTACACTTTTGAGCTCGGCAAGTGCCGGGAGGAAGCCATCAGGGAACGGCAGCTGCAGAACCTGGCCAACGTTGACGCCGGACTGTGCGCTGCCGTCGCCAAGGGGCTGGGCATGCCGGCGCCCGCAGCTTTGGTGGAGGTGGCCGACGCTGAGCCGAGCCCCGCGCTGTCGCAGATCGGCGGCACCTGGCCGGTGAAAGGACGTGTGGTGGGAATTGTGGCCGACGCGTCCAGCGACCTTGACGCGGTGCGTGCCGCACGCACGGCCTTGGATGCGGCGGGGATCGTGCCGCTGGTCATTGCACCCTCCGGAGGCTACTTGGGAGAGGAGGCCGACGGCGGGATCCCCGTTCAGCGCACCTACCTCACCGCACGCTCGACGGAGTTCGACGCCGTGCTGGTGGCCGGGGCGGCTGACCCGGCTCCGGACGCTGACCAGGGCCTTGATGCCAAGGCCGGAGAGCCCGGGGTATCCCTCGATCCGAGGGTGGTTCTTTTGCTTTCCGAGACGTTCCGCCACGCGAAGGCGATCGGCGGCTGGGGCGGAGGTTCCGCCGTCGTGGACGCCGCAAGCATCCCGCAGGATGCCTCCGGGGTTGTTCTCGGCGACGGGGCTGACGGTGTCGTCACCCAAATTCAGGAATTGCTTGCCGCACACCGGTCCTGGGACCGTTTCCCGGCATCAGGCTCCACGTCGTCGTAGCACCTGGCGGGGTGGCGCGCCGGCAAAGCCGGGTTTCGTGAAGCAGGACGGCTGACTCCGGCAAGTGTTGGAGTCAGCCGTCCTTACCTTTGCCTTTTTCGCCCTTGCCCGGACCTTGGTTTTGCTGGGCCGGCGCCGGCGCGACCGGCGCCGGCGGTTCTGCGACGGGAACAGCGGCCGCTTTCGCGGCTTCTGCCGCTGCCGCGTCCGCGGCGGCCTTGGCTGCGTCCGCGGCGGCCCGGGCTGCTGCCGCGTCAGCCTCAGCCTGGGCCTTCGCTGCGGAAAGGTCCGCCCGCACCGCCTCGATCGCCTTCATGATGCTCTGGTGGCGCTTGAACGAAACGTCTCCCTCGGCTGCTGCGGCGTCGAGCTGTGCCACCAGCTCATCGAGGGATATGAGGGCACCGGCCGGATCGTTGCCGGCAGCGGACTGCGAGACGGTCAGTACTTTGGCCTGCAACTGCTGCGCGGCTTCCACGTCCAGGTCCGGAGCTGCGGAACTGCAGCCGGCCAGGGCGGCGGAAAGCACGCCTGCTGCGAGGACCAGGTGCCATCGCTGTGCTGGCCACGCGCGAAGGCGACTGACGGCAAGTAACGTCACGGTTCCACGCTCTTCTGTAGTTGGTCGAGGTGCTCTCCCAAGGTGCCGGTGACCACAGGATATTGAACAGGCTCCGGTGATTTGGGCGTAAGGGTGGGCAGCAAAATAATGGCGGCGACCGCAAGCACGGCAGCGGCCGCCAGCGCGGCAACCAGCCTGCCGCGGCGTGCGGAGCGGGGGCGTCGGCGGCTTCCGGCGCGGGGCAGGCTGTTACCCACAGCCCGCAAAGGAGCCGTGGTGCGGCGTCCGGTCTGCGCGTCCGTTGGCAGTGCCTTGACCGTTGACCCCGCCGTGCCCGGTGGCCCCGCTGTCTCCGAAGCAACCAGTGGTGGACGCGACGGCGGTGCCGGGAGAATGCGCGTGGGTTCCTCAGCGAGGGCCCCGGGGACCGACTCCGGGGAGACCAAAGCCTGGCGAAGGGCGGTCTCGAGATCAGGCGCCGTCGGGCGGTCCATGGGCTCCAGTGCTGTCATGGACCTGATCAGGGTGGCCCACTCGGCCGGGACATCGCCCGGGATTTCCGGGGCACGGTGCAGGCGCGCAACGGCAGATTCAATGGCGCTTCCCGGATACTCCACGGCCCCCTTGATGCACTCGAGAAGCACGAGACCAAGGGAATAGATGTCGCTGGCGGGACCAAGATCAGCGCCCCGCGCCTGTTCGGGACTCAGATAAGCAGCTGTTCCTACCATGGTCCCCGTGGCGGTCAGGCGGGTGCCGTCCACGATCCGGGCAATGCCGAAATCGGTCAGTTTGGGGCGCAGGGGCTCGCCGGGGCGGACCTGGACCAGGAGGATGTTGGCCGGCTTGATATCGCGGTGGATGATGCCCAGGCTGTGGACGTACGCCAAGGCATCGGCCACCCCGGCGCCTATGACTGCCAGCTCATCCAGGGGGACGGGACTGTGCCGGATCCTGCTCCGGAGGTCCTGCCCCTCAACCAGTTCCATGGTGAGGAACGGACGCGGTTCCTCCGGCACACGGGAGTCGATTCCGGCGTCGAACAAAGTCACGAGGCTGGGGTGGTTCAGGGTGGCAAGCAGTTGGATCTCGGCTTCCTGACGCTTCAGCTCGTCCGCGTCGGCTGATTGCGGGGCAAAGAGTTTCAATGCCACGTCCCGGCCGAGGTTCTCGTCCCGGGCTGAGTACACCGATGCCATGCCGCCGCGCCCGATGACCTCGCCCAGGCGGTATCGGCCGTCCAGGACCTCTGCCGTCTCGCTGCGCGAACTCTCCACGATGTCCCCATCCTCTTCAGCGTTCCCTCGGAACGCACTCTAAAGATGATACGGGGACGGGTATGCATTTTCATAAGGGTGCTTGGTAATTACGCTTGCCGGAGGTGGATAAGCATGCCGCGGAGGGGTCTGGCCCGGGAAGCCCTGAGCGGCTCCCCGGACCAGACCAGTCCAAGATCTCAGCAGACCTGGCGGGCAGGATGCGGGCAGCGCCGCCGCCCTGCCCGCTGGCGGCCTAGGCCTTCTTCCGCCGGCCCAGGACGAACATGATGATCATGCCGCCGGCCAGCAGGAGAAGGGCTGAGGTGACCAGCCCAAGGCTAGCCCCCGTGTTGGCGAGCATCGGAGCGGCCGAGGGAGCTCCTGCAGCGGCAGGCGCCATCTGGATACCGGCCGACGCCGTGTTCGTACCGGCTACAGCCAGCAATGACGGACCTTCGGTAACTGTCACCGGAGGGGCAACTGCCGGGCCGAAGACCAGCGGCGGCGTGACCACCGTGGACGACGAGTCACCGACGATCCCTACCGACGCGCCTCGGACCCCGATCGGCAACGAAAGCGGTGCGACGACCTGGGTTCCGGAGGCGAGGCCGTCGGAGCCGTTGGTCGATGCGGCGGGGGTGGTGGTTCCCGCCGGTGCGGTGCCGCCGTTATCGCCTTCGGTGGTGGCCGTTGAGTCACCCAGCAGGCCCAACGACGTCGTACCCAGGGTGATTGGTGCGGTGACCGGTGCTACGACCTGGGTTCCGGAGGCGAGGCCGTCGGAGCCGTTGGTCGATGTGGCGGGGGTGGTGGTTCCCGCCGGTGCGGTGCCGTTGTCGGTGGTGGTGTCGCCTTGGGTGGTGGCCGTTGAGTCACCCAGCAGGCCCAACGACGTCGTACCCAGGGTGATTGGTGCGGTGACCGGTGCGACGACCTGGGTTCCGGCGGCGATACCGTCGGAGCCGTTGGTCGATGCGGCGGGGGTGGTGGTTCCCGCCGGTGCGGTGCTGTGGCCGTTATCGCTTTCGGTGGTGGCCGTTGAGTCACCCAGCAGGCCCAACGACGTCGTACCTACGGTGATTGGTGCGGTGACCGGTGCGACGACCTGGGTTCCGGAGGCGAGACCGTCGGAGCCGTTGGTCGATGCGGCGGGGGTGGTGGTTCCCGCCGGTGCGATGGTGCCGTTAGTGGTGGTTCCGCCTTGGGTGGTGGCCGTTGAGTCACCCAGCAGGCCCAACGACGTCGTACCTACGGTGATTGGTGCGGTGACCGGTGCGACGACCTGGGTTCCGGAGGCGAGACCGTCGGAGCCGTTGGTCGATGCGGCGGGGGTGGTGGTTCCCGCCGGTGCGGTGCTGTCGCCGTTATCGCTTTCGGTGGTGGCCGTTGAGTCACCCAGCAGGCCCAACGACGTCGTACCTACGGTGATTGGTGCGGTGACCGGTGCTGCGACCTGGGTTCCGGAGGCGAGGCCGTCGGAGCCGTTGGTCGATGCGGCGGGGGTGGTTGTTCCCGCCGGTGCGATGGTGCCGTTAGTGGTGGTTCCGCCTTGGGTGGTGGCCGTTGAGTCACCCAGCAGGCCCAACGACGTCGTACCTACGGTGATTGGTGCGGTGACCGGTGCGACGACCTGGGTTCCGGAGGCGAGACCGTCGGAGCCGTTGGTCGATGCGGCGGGGGTGGTGGTTCCCGCCGGTGCGGTGGTTCCCGCCGGTGCGGTGCTGCCGCCGTTATCGCTTTCGGTGGTGGCCGTTGAGTCACCCAGCAGGCCCAACGACGTCGTCCCTACGGTGATTGGTGCGGTGACCGGTGCGACGACCTGGGTTCCGGAGGCGAGACCGTCGGAGCCGTTGGTCGATGCGGCGGGGGTGGTGGCTCCCGCCGGCGCGGTGCGGTTGTCGGTGGTGGTGTCGCCTTGGGTGGTGGCCGTTGAGTCACCCAGCAGGCCCAACGACGCCGTACCCAGGGTGATTGGTGCGGTCACCGGTGCGACGACCTGGGTTCCGGAGGCGAAGCCGTCGGAGCCGCTCGTTGTATCCGCTGCGCTGGCAGCGGTGGTGCCGAGGGCTAGTAGTCCTCCGGCAAAGAGGGTGCTAAGCAGCCCTCTGCGCATATTCGCGTGCATGGTGATATCTCCTGAAAGTCGTTGTGAGGGCGCCCAAGGCAGCCCGAATGGCCGTATCCGCGCAAAAGCGCAGGGCGGCTTGACTAGTCAGGAGATGAACCGGGGTCGAAAGACACCGGGGCGGGAGCACTTTGCAGGGGGCCGCTGACGGGAAGAACACCGGTCAGCGGAACGCCCAGGTGGAAAACTGATAGCCAGGCTGCTCCGCCGGCGCCTCCGCTATGAGACTGGCTGCTCCCCGAACCGGAGCCCGGAACAGCGGGCAACGCTGTCCGGTTGGGGGTTCCGTCTCGGGGGAGGGGATCTTCAAGAACTCCGGCTTGTGCCGGAGCCGTCTGCAGCGTGCCAGGGCCGTAGGCCTGGAAGGGTGCCGCTGACTTCGACATGACTGAGCTTGATATGGCCGGGGCGGCCGGCAGATCACGGGCGCTTGAGGCGTCCGCGCTGACGGGCGGGACCCCGGCCGGCGCGATGCTGGCGGTGGCTGTGTCCTCAGCTGCGGCGATGTCAGGAACTGGGAGATCCGGTATCGGGACCACCGTACCCGGAAGCGGACCGACGCCTGTCAGGATGTCGCCCACCGGTTCCACAACGGGGTCCAGCACTGGAAGGGCATCCCCTGCTATCGGC
Source organism: Arthrobacter sp. PvP103 (assembly GCF_017833075.1). NCBI lineage: Bacteria > Bacillati > Actinomycetota > Actinomycetes > Micrococcales > Micrococcaceae > Arthrobacter > Arthrobacter sp. PvP103. The sequence continues at coordinate 3,577,111 of NZ_JAFIBQ010000001.1, forward strand.
AAGACTTCGTCGGCGATTCCGGTGACGGCGCCGTCGGCCGCCGCCGTGACGGGGGACGCGACGGCGCCAACTGTGCCGGAGGGGACTATCTCGTTCACCACCGGAACAGCTTCAATCAGGTAATCCACGGTGCCGGTTGCAGCGCCGGCAAGAGGTTGGAGCAGACTGCCCGGTTTAGCGGAGCTGGGCTGTGCCGCAAGTACTGCATCATCAGCCGGAGCGCCCGATCCGACGCCGGAAACCGCAGCGGCCAGGACGTCTTCAACAGGATTGACTGCGGCGTCGGTTACTGAAGTGACGGAGGAGCTGACGCTTCCAAGCAGGGAAGCGGAATCAGACGCGGTATCGGCGCTGGCGGCGGGGGCCGAAAATGTCAGCCAGGCTGTGGCTGCGGCGCCAGCGAGCAGCAGCGGGCGGAGCGCGCGCCATGACAAACCTGCTAATTCCATGCGCAAACACCCCCCAGGCTCCTCGAAAATTCGACGATTGCCTATCAGCCTAGGCACGAACCAGCGACCGAGTCCAGTGTTTTTCGCTAAATAGTCCGGCGAATTGATTATTTCCCGAGGGGGCGCCTGACGTCAGCGCGCGTCATTCGGGTAGCTCACGCCGAGCTGGGCGCGGACACCATCGAACAGCCGCATGATGTTCAACGAATCTTCAAGCGGCATAACCGGGCTTTCCGTGAGCCCCTGCTGGATGCACCTGGTCACCTCGCGGAGTTCATAAGAGTAGCCGCGGCCCACGACGTCGAAGTGTTCGGTCCGAGGCTCCGCCATGCCGATCCTGACGTGGATTTCCTTGGGATTGTTCACGGAACCGATGGTCTGCAGATACCCGAGACTTCCTGCGATGGTTGCCGCCCGCGGACCGTAGGCCGTCAACGATGACGTCAGCTGGGCCTGCGCGCCATGGTGGTAGCCCAGCGTCAACGCATTCTGGGCATCCACGCCGTCGTCGTTCACTGACCCCGTGGCACTTACGGTTTGCGGAAAACCCAAGGTTCCGAGAGCCCAAAGCAACGGATAAACGGCCAGGTCAAGGAGGGCGCCGCCGCCGTCGTTGAGGGCCCAAAGCCGTGCGCTGGGGGAATAGACTGCCGGGAAGCCGAGATCCGCGGTGACCCACTGGACCGTTCCGAGCTCCCCGGAAGCCGCGATGTCGAAGGCGCGCTGCATGCTGGGGAGGAAGCGGCTCCACATGGCTTCCATCATGAACAGCTTCTTGGAGCGCGCCAGGGCCACTAGTTCAGCGGCTTCCCGGGCGTTGATGGTCAGGGCCTTCTCGCACAGCACATGCTTGCCGGCGGTGAGCGCTGCCAGTGCCACTTCATAGTGCTGGGCGTGCGGCGTGGCCACATAAACAACATCCACGGACTCGTCGGCCAGGAGCCGGTGGTAGCCCGCCCCGCCGGCGTCGTCACCGTACGCTGTGGCAAAACCGTACTCCGCCGCGAACGCGTCAGCTGACGCCTGGCTCCGGGAGCTGACGGCATACAGCTCCGCATCGGCCAAGAGGGCAAGATCCCGGGTCACCGATTGGGCGATTCCGCCGGTAGCCACCACTCCCCACCGCAGCGTTTGTCCTGTAGCGGAACGGGGATCCTGATCGGCCTGGCTGAACAGCCACGGCTTCGCGATGGGGGCACTCATGGTGCCATCCTCTCATCCGGCTGAGAGAGCGTCGGGGAGATACCTGCAGAAAGTGAGAGAGCGTCAGAAAATTTCGTGCGAAAGGTGAGAGAGCGTTCGGTTAAAGACGGCAGGAGCTGAGAGAGGGTTGAAATCAGCCCTCCCTCAGCCCCGCCGGCCGGCTGCACCTAGGCCGTTGCTGCCGCTGACGCCCTGGAACGGGAGGGCTCCTCCGTGAGGCGCCCTTGCTGCAGCCTGAAGCGGCGGTCCGTCTTGTTGGCGAGCTGGCGGTCGTGCGTCACCACCAGGATGGTGGTGTTGTGGTCCCGGCTCAGCGAGCTGAGGAGTTCGATGATGTGCTCGCCGGTCTGTTCATCGAGGTTGCCTGTGGGCTCGTCGGCCAGGATCAGTTTTGGCTCGTTGGCCAGTGCGCGGGCAATTGCCACACGCTGCTGCTCGCCGCCGGAGAGGCGGTTGATGCGGCGCACGTGCTTCTCCGGATCCAGTTGCACCTGCTCCAGTAGCTCCTTGGCCCGGGCCAGCCGCGCGGCCTTGCGGACCCCCGCGAACTCCATCGGCAGCATCACGTTGTCCACGGCGGACAGGTTGGGGATCAGGTTGAACTGCTGGAACACGAAGCCGATGTCCCGGCGCCGGTACTCGGTCAGCTTGCCGTCCGGCATGCTGGCCAGGCTGACGCCGTTCACGACGACGTCTCCGCTGGTGGGCTTGTCCAGCGCACCCAGAAGCGACAACAGTGTGCTCTTGCCGCTGCCGCTCTTGCCCACGATGGACGCGAGCGTGCCCTGGTCGAGTTCGAAGCTGACGTCGTTGACGGGTTTTATGGTGCGGTCGCCGGACTTGAAGGTGCGGACGAGATTCTTGACTTCGATCATGGCTACTCTCCTCGGAGGACTTCGATAGGGCGGATGCGGGCAGTCAGGAGCGCGGGGACCAGCGCACCGATGATGGCGACGCCGAACACTGCGGCGATGCCGGCCGCGATCACGCCGGGGGAGGCGCTCGCGGTGACGGTGGTGAGCAGCTGGGAGGCTCCGCCGAAGGGTCCCCCTTGGGGAAGACCAGCGCCGCCGGGGAAGCCGGCGCCGTCGCCGGGCATGCCGCGCCCGGTGGTTGCCGCCGTCGTCGTACTGGTGTTGGAGCTGATCAGCGCGGAGGCGATGCCGCCGCTGGCGAACGACGCTATGGCGGCACCCGCCACGCTGCCCAGCGCCACGAGGACCAGTGCTTCCAGGACGAACTGGAGCCCAATGGTGCGATTGGGTGCGCCGATCGCTTTCAGCACACCGATTTCACGGCGGCGCTCGCGGACCAGCATCACCATGATCAGGAGGATGATCAGCCCGGCGGTGCCAAGCGCCGCAACGAAGGCGATGAGGGAGATGTTCTTGACGCTGTCGAGGGAGCTGACGGCGGTCTCGAGGTTGCGCTGGCCCTGGGTGACATCGGCCTTGTCCGTACCGAGGGCGTCCTGGAGGGCGGTTTTGGCGGCATCCACGTTTTCCATGGTGTTCACCGTGACGACCATGGTGGACAGCTCGCCGGGCAGTTCAGCGAGGGCCTGGGCGGAGGGAAGCGTGACGTAGAGGGCGTTGTTGCCGAAGGTGGTGCCGGCGTCGAAAAGGCCTGCAACCGTATAAGTCTGGTCATTGATGGTGAACGTCGAGCCGACCTTGAGGCTGTTCTTCTCGGCGAGCGTGGTGCCGAGAATCGCGGTGGCGGATTCCGCGTTGTAGTCGCCCAGGCCGGTGCCTTCGGTGATGTCCAGGGCCTTGCCCGTGCTGTCCACCTCTGCGCCGATGCCGGTGGCGGTGATCGGCAGGGACATGGTCCGGGCCGGCTGGGTGGTTCCGGTTGAGCCGGTTGTTCCCTCCGCGGCCTGGTTGCGGTTGCCGAGCGTTCCGGCGTCGATGGCGGCGGTGAGGCTGGTGGTCAGCGTGGTGGTGGCCTGTCCGCCGGGTCCGCCCTGGCCTCCGCCGGGGCCGGCCGTCTGGGTTCCGGCGGCGGACTGTGCTGCCGCCTCGGTGGCATTGCGCAACCTGAGCGCCTTTGTGCCGACTACGCTGGTCACGTTCGGTACTGCGGCAGCGGTTGCTGCCTGCTCCGCCGTGAGCGGTTCGCCGCCGCCCTCGAAGCCCTGGCCGCCAGCCGGATTGACGGTCAGGACGGTGCCCACGGAGGCATTCAGTTCAGCGACTTTGGCGGCAACCGCCTGGTTGGCCACCAGCATGGACAGGGCCAGGCCGATCGCCACGGCCAACACCGCCACCACGGCCCCTGTTCGGACCTTGTTTCTGAAGGCATTGCCTACACTTCGGGCGAGGACGCTCACGGTACTCCTAGGATCTCTGGCCGGACGGAATGACCGGCTGCTGATCCAACAGTGGTGCGCGTGGCTGTGCAGGGAACGGGCCGAAGCTATGTTTCCGCTGTGAAGACGCGCTGGACTGCGGGAACCCCGTCCGGACTGCGGGACGCCCGGTCGCGGCTGCGGGACCGCCGAGAAACCAAAAGCCCCGGCCCACCCTCTCGGGTGAGCCGGGGCCCTTGACTGCAGCTACAGGCGCCTAGGCGCGGACTACTTGGTGATCGGGCCGAGTACCGGATCGTCCACGTAGGCCGTCTTGACGTTCTCCTTGGTCACGATGACCGGATCCAGCAGGTAGGCCGGAACGGTCTTGACCGTGTTGTTGTAGGACTTGTCATCGTTGATCTCAGGCGTCTTGCCGGCCTGGATGTCCTTGACCATGGTGATCGCGTGCTCTACGAGCTTGCGGGTGTCCTTGTTGATGGTGGAGTACTGCTCGCCGGCCATGATGGACTTGACGGACTCAACCTCGGAGTCCTGGCCGGTGATGATCGGGAGCGGCTTGCCGGCGGCCTTGACGGACGTCAGTACTGCACGTGCCAGGGTGTCGTTCGGGGACAGGACGCCGTCCAGGGAAGCGGTGCCGTAGCTGCCGGTCAGCAGGGTGTCGGCGCGACGCTGGGCGTTCTCAGCCTTCCAGCCCTGGGTGACGGCCTGCTCGAACGAGGTCTGGCCCGAGACAACCTTGAGGGTGCCGTCGTCGATCTTCGGCTTGAGCACGCTCATGGCGCCGTCGAAGAAGACCTTCGCGTTGGCGTCATCCGGGGAGCCGGCGAAGAGCTCGATGTTGTACGGGCCGGAAGGCTTCTTGGCCTTCATGCCGTCCAGCAGCGCCTGGCCCTGGAGTTCACCCACCTTGAAGTTGTCGTAAGCCACGTAGTAGTCCACGTTCTCGGTGTTCAGGAGCAGGCGGTCGTAGGCGATGATGGTGGCGCCGGAGTCCTTGGCCTGCTTGAGCTGGGTACCCAGCTGGGCGCCGTCAATGGCACCCACGATGATGACCTTTGCACCCTTGGTGACCATGGCGCTGATCTGGTTCTGCTGCTCGGATACGCCGCCGTTGGCGAACTGCACATCAGCCTTGAAACCGGCTCCGTTGAGTCCGTCGTTGAACAGCTTCTCGGCCAGCACCCAGTTTTCACTGGTCTTCTGCGGGAGCGCGACGCCGATCGAGGAGTTCTTCGGGAACGCCTCGCCACCGCTGCTGCTGCCCGTGGTGCCGGTCTCGGAGCGGCCGCAGGCTGTCAGCGCCAGTGCCGCAATAGCAGCGATTGCTGCTGCCTTTCCTGCTTTACCAATCATTTGCATTGCTTGGTTCACTTTCTATAGATGGTGTGCGGAGAATCGTGGGGAAGCGCTCAGGCTTCCTTGCGGATGACGTCCTTGGTGGCCGTCGTCTCGTCCGGCTGGAGCTCGGTGCTGCCGCGGCCGAAGTTCTTCATCATCATGCCGATGATGGACTTCTTGCCCTGGGTCTTGTTGTAGACGTCGAAGGCAACGGCGATCAGGAGGACCAGGCCCTTGATGATCTGGGTGAGGTCGGCGCCGACGCCGAGGAGCTGCAGCCCGTTGTTCAGCACGGCCATCACCAGGCCACCAACGATCGAGCCGATCACGGTACCCACGCCGCCGGTCACGGCGGCGCCGCCGATGAACACGGCTGCGATGGCGTCCAGTTCCCAGCCGACGCCGTCGAACGGTCCGGAAGCGGTGGAGCGGCCCACGAAGATCATGCCTGCCAGGCCGGCCAGGATGGACATGTTCATCATCACTAGGAAGTTGACCTTCTTGGACTGCACGCCGGAGAGTTCGGCAGCGTGCCTGTTGCCGCCGACGGCGTAGATGTGGCGGCCGACGATGGTCTTGGAGGAAATGAAGCCGTAGATGAGGACCAGGACGGCCAGGATCAGGCCCGGAATGGGGAAGGACGTTCCCGGACGGCCGGTGGCGAACAGGTACGTGGCGTACAGGATGGCGCCGCAGATCAGGACGAGCTTGAGGATCATTACCCAGGCTTCCGGCACCTCGGCGCCGAGGGCAAGGGCCCGCCGGCGGGCACGGATTTCGCTGAAGATCACAAAGGCCACGGCCAGCAAGCCCAGGAGCAGCGTGAGGTTGTTGAAGTTGGTGTTGGGGCCCACTTCGGGAAGATAGCCCGAGCCGAGGTACTGGAAATCGGCGGGGACCGGGATGGTGTTGGACTTGCCGACGAACTGGTTGAAGCCGCGGAAGAGCAGCATACCGGCCAGGGTCACGATGAAGGCGGGAATGCCCACATAGGCGGTCCAGAACCCTTGCCACGCCCCGATCAGCGCCCCGAGGGCCAGGCCCAGGAGAACGCCGGCGTACCAGGGGATGCCCCAGTCACGGATGGCCAGGGCCACGGTGACGCCGACGAAGGCCGCCACGGAACCCACTGAGAGGTCGATGTGGCCGGCAATGATGACCAGCACCATGCCGATCGCCAGGATCAGAATGTAGGAGTTGCCGTTGAAGAGGTTGATGACGTTGCCCGGGGTGAGCGTGCGGCCCTCGGTGAAAATCTGGAAAAAGACGATCAGTGCAACCAGGGCGAAGATCATGCCGAATTGACGGGTGTTTCCGCCAAATAGCTTCTTGAGCGCGTTCATTGTTTCGGTCCTTGTGTCTGGAAGGTTCTGGAGGTATCCAGAAGGTCAGGCGGCGGTCTTGCGGGCGGATGTCATGAGCTTCATCAGGTTTTCCTGGCTGGCTTCATCCTTGTTCAGGACACCGGTGATGGCGCCTTCGAAGATGGTGTAGATGCGGTCCGAGAGTCCCAGCAGTTCCGGCAACTCGGAGGAGATCACAATCACGCCCTTGCCCTGGTTGGCCAGCTGCTGGATGATGCCGTAGATCTCGTACTTGGCGCCCACGTCAATGCCGCGGGTCGGTTCGTCAAGAATCAGCAGGTCCGGGTCGGTGAACATCCATTTGGCGAGTACCACCTTCTGCTGGTTGCCGCCCGAGAGCTTGGCGACGCCTTCTTCCACTGAGGGCGCCTTGGTGCGCAATGACTTCCGGTACTGCTCCGCAACGGTGAATTCCTTGTTGGGGTCCACGATGTTGTGCTTGCTGATCTTCTTCAGGTTCGCTGCAACGGTGGTGGTCTTGATGTCATCCAGGAGGTTCAGTCCCAGGGACTTGCGGTCCTCGGTCACGTAGCCCAGCCCGGCATCGATAGCCTGCTTCACGGTGCGGAGGGTGATCTCCTTGCCGTCCTTGTAGATATGGCCGGAGATGAACCGGCCGTACGAGCGGCCGAACACTGAACGGGCCAGCTCGGTGCGTCCGGCGCCCATGAGCCCGGCAAAGCCGACAATCTCGCCGCGGCGGACGAAGAAGTTGGAATTCTTGCAGACCAGGCGGTCCTGGATCTGCGGGTGCCCCACGTTCCAGTCCTTGACTTCGAAGAACACTTCGCCGATTTTCGGTTCGTGGTCCGGGAAGCGTGACTCAAGCGTGCGGCCCACCATGCCCTTGATGATGCGGTCCTCGTCCACGCCGTCGGCCTTGACATCGAGGGTCTCGATGGACTTGCCGTCACGGATGATGGTGATGGAGTCCGCGATCTGCTCGATCTCATTGAGCTTGTGGGAAATGATGATGGACGTGATGCCGCGGCCCTTGAGCCCCAGCATGAGGTCCAGCAGGTGCTGGGAGTCGGACTCGTTCAGTGCCGCCGTGGGCTCGTCGAGGATAAGGAGCTTCACTGACTTGCTCAGCGCCTTGGCGATTTCCACCAGCTGCTGCTTGCCGACGCCGATCTCCTTGATGGCGGTATCGGGATCTTCGCGCAGGCCCACCCGGGCCAGCAGTTCCGTGGACCGCAGCCGGGCTTCTGCCCAGTCGATCATGCCGCGCTTGGTGGGCTCGTTGCCGAGGAAGATGTTCTCCATGATGGAGAGTTCCGGGATAAGCGCGAGTTCCTGGTGGATGATCACGATGCCGGCCTGCTCGCTGGCACGGATGTCCTTGAACTGCTGGACCTCGTTCTGGTACACGATGTCGCCGTCGTAGCTGCCGTACGGGTACACGCCCGAGAGGACCTTCATGAGGGTGGACTTGCCGGCGCCGTTCTCGCCGCAGATGGCGTGGATTTCGCCCGCCTTCACCCGCAGGCTCACCTCGGACAAAGCTTTAACGCCGGGGAATTCCTTGGTGATGGACCGCATCTCGAGAAGGATCGGATCACTTTGCGTGGTCTGGGACGTCATTTGCCCTTACGCCTCCAATGCATGACTTCGTTGTCCGCCCCGCAAACCGCAGGGCCGTCTGATGAAAAAGTAAACTGGATCACAACCCTTGTCGTCAAGTCTTTAACGCAACGGGCCGATAACGAATAGATTCAGGAGCGCCGGATTCCCGCGTGCTGGAAGACCAGCGCGGCCGCACCGAGAGCCTCGGCCCGGTCCCCGAGCGAGGACATGGTGAGCGTCGTGGTCTCGCCGATCACGGGCACTGCATGCCGGACCAGGCCCCGCCTGATCGGGTCCAGGAGCAGGTCTCCCAGGCCTGCCAGCGGGCCGCCCACCACAATCACTTCCGGATTGATGAGGTTGGCCACGTTGCCCAGTGCGCGGCCCACGGCCAGGCCTGCGTCGTCTATGACCCGGAGCGTTGCGGAGTCCCGTTCCAGCGCCTTGCGGACGATGTCCTCAGCGCTGAGGGGCTTCTCCTCGCCGCGGCCCAGGAGCTCGATCATGGTGGTGGTGGAGGCGATGGTTTCCAGGCACCCCCGGTTTCCACAGCGGCAGATGAGGCCGTGTTCATGGATGGTGGCATGGCCGATTTCGCCGGTGATGCCCACGTTGCCGTAGTACGGGGCGCCGTTGAGGATCAGCCCGGCACCAATGCCCGAGCCGATCTTCAGGAACATCAGGTTGCTGATGCCGCTATGGGGACCCCATGTGACCTCGGACAGGGCGCCGAGATTGGCGTCGTTGTCAACAAACACGGGGAAATTCAGGGTGTCCTCGAGGTGCTGCAGGATGTTGATGCCCACCCACTCGGGGAGGATGGCGCCTTGCGCCACGGTGCCCGTCCGACGGTCGATCGGGCCGGGGATTCCGACGCCGGCGCCCACCACGGCGCTGCGCTCCACGCCGCTTTCGTCCAGCAGCTTGGCGAGGAGTTCGACGGCGGCGCGGATGCCTTCGTCCGCGTGGTGGCCCAGCGGCAGCAGCACCGATTCCTCGGCGATGATGTGGTAGCTCAGCGTCGCCAGGACCACCCGGAGGTGCCGGCGGCCGAAGTCGATGCCAACGGCAACTGCCCCGTTGCTGTTGAGGCGGACATTCAGGGCCCGGCGGCCGGAGCTGGTGATCGGTTCCGTGGACGCCAGGCCGGCGTCCTGCATGATTTTGACGATGTTGGAGACCGTTGCCGTGGACAGGCCGGTCTGCCGTGCGAGTTCAGCCTGGGTTGACGGACCGTTCAGCAGGCACTCGATGATCCGTTGCTGGTTCAGGTGCCTCAAAGCGGACTGTGACCCGGGGTTCTTGGTTCGGCTCCTCGTTGAGCGCGGTGTTGAGGGCATGCAATGAAGCGTGCACCATCTGCACCGTTGTAGTCAAGAAGTTAACGCAAGGGCGCAAGTGCGGTGCCCGGGCCGCAGTCGCGGACGATCCGCACCGCGGGCCCCGGTCGCCAGGTGGAAATGCACCTAGGGCACAGTCTGCACCCTGGCTACGCTGGTAGGAAGAGGCTGCAAGACAGGGTGGTCCGCACCTTCCGCGGCCGCCCCGGAGACTATAGAGGTGGTAATGGTGCTGCTGGCACTCCTGCAGGCGAACGCCGCCGTACTTGATGTGGAAGCCAACTGCGGGGCGGTGGATGACGCCGCGCGGACTGCGGCTGCCGCCGGCGCCCGGGTGCTGCTCACCCCGGAACTGTTTCCGGTGGGCTATGCGCCCCTCCGGGTCCGGGACGGGCTGGACCCGGCCAGGCTTCCATCGATTCGCCGGAAGCTGGCAGACATCGCCCGGAGGAACGGGATCGCGCTGGTCTACAGCCTGCCCGCCATCACCGCAGACGGCCGGTGGCAGATCACTGCCACCCTGGTGGACCACGAGGGCACTGAACTGCTGAACTACGCCAAGGTGCACTTGTTCGGTGCGGAGGAGCGCAAGGCATTCAGCCCCGCGTCCGAACCTCCCGCCGTCGTGGATTTCCACGGGATCAAGACGTCCATGGTGATCTGTTACGACGTTGAATTTCCCGAAGCGGTGCGTGCCGCGGCCACCCGCGGCGCCGAATTGCTGCTGGTTCCCACGGCGCTGGCCCAGGGGTTTGATTCCGTCCCGCAGATCCTGCTGCGGGCCCGGGCGCTGGAGAGCCAGCTGACCGTGGCCTACGCAAACCATGCAGGGGAGGAGGACGGCTGCGAGTTCCTGGGCGGGAGTGTGATCGCCGGTCCCGACGGCTCCCTGCTGGCCGCGGCCGGTCCGGCGCCGGAGCTGCTGTTCGCGAAGGTCTCCGCAGCAAGCGCCCGCGACGCGCGTGAGGGTGTGCCGTACCTTCGGGAGCGGCGGCCGGACCTCTACCGCGACTGGGAGTCGGGTGTTCCGGATTCCGGGCTGGTTGCGTCTGCCAGGCCGGCAGCGCCGGGGGAGGCCGGGGCAGGAGAATCGTCCACATACTGAAGGGCGAACCAGAGTTCCGCCCGCACCTGGGCCTGGTTGAGGTCGGTGTCCAACAGTTCGGCGAGGGCATTGATCTGGCGGCGGACGCTGTTGCGGTGCAGGCCCATGGCTTTGGCCGTGGCGTCCCAGCTCCCGTTCTCGCCCAGCCATGTCCGCAGCACCGCCAGCTGTCCGGCCCGCCGCTCGGGATCCTCCTGGTTGAGGACCGGTTCCAGCAGCCGGGCCGCAAGCATGGTCCCGGCTTCGCGGCCGAGCAGTCCGGCCACGGACCAGGTCACCTCGTCCACCCGGGCGCTCCGGCCGGTTGCCTGAACCCGCGCCCGCAGGGAGGTGGCCCGACGGTACGCAGAGGACAGCCCGTGGAACTCCGTGGCGTCGCCGATCACCAGGCGCCAGCCCAGCGCCTCCGTCTCGGCGAGCAATGCGTCGTCCACCTTGAGACGGGTGATGGCGGCGAAACCGTAGTCGGTGATCTCGACGAGTTTGGTGTCGAACATCCGGCGCCACTGCAGCAGTTCCCGCACAGGGCTTTCGCCGGCGGGGCCGCCGGCCTCCGCCTTCACGCCCTGGACAACCCGGAGCGGCGCTGAGCGCGTGGAGGACATGCTCTGCGCCAGGAGGTCTTTGAGGCCGTTAACGTGCTTCGTGCTGCCGGAGGCCGCGCTGTCCGGGTGCAGCAGCAGCGCCGTCGCAAGCTGGCTTGGGGCCAGCGAGCCGCTGGTCCGCTGCCGCACGAGCAATTCCAGCAGCCCCACGACGGAGGACACCACACTGTTCTGCGCGGGGGTGAGCGGGCCCTCCGAGCCCAGGACCAGGGCGCCGAGGTTGGCGTCCCGGGTGCTGCGGAGCGGATGGCCGAACACCATGGTGGCCCCCGGCTCCTCCAGCTGCTCCATTTCCACGCGGGGGCCGCTGCCGGCCAGCAGCCGTTTCAGCAGCGGCTGCAGGGCGGAAAGTTCGACGGCGGCGCCCCCGCCGTTGCTGCCGGCGCCGTTGCTGCCCGCGGCCCGGGCGCGGATGCGGCCGTCTGCTCCGACGAGCAGCGCCCAGACCGGAACCCGCTGCACCAGCGCCGCCAGCAGCTCGTGTTCCGGCCTGGCCGAAAGGACAGCCCGCATCAGCTGGCGGTTGGTGTCCGCGAGCTGCCGGAACACCCTGGCGTTATCCGACTCCAGCAGCTGCGAAAACTCCAGCCCGATGGCGGCGAACGGAACAGTCTTGGGGAATTCCACGAGGGTCAGGTTGTGGCGCCGGCAGGCCGCCACCACGGTCTCGGGCACGGCAGCGAAATACGGTTCCAGCCCAAACCCCAGGGCCCCCACCCCGGCGCCAACCAGCCGCCGGACGTAGGCATCCACCTTCGCCTCGCTGCCGCCGTCGCCGAGGAAGGGCAGCCCGGCGGTGAGGATGAACTCGCCGTCGAGCAGGTAGGGCGTGGGGTCCTCCAGTTCGCTGGGTTCCACCCAGCGGAGCATCCCGGCACCGTTGCCGCCGTCGTGGAGTATCTTCAGCTCTGCCGGCAGCTTGTGCAGGAACTGCTCCAGCGTGACGAAGCCGAGCCGCTCTGCGGTTGCCTCAGGCGCCAACGGGAGCACCGGCTTCCTGGTAGTCCGGGCATTCGTAGGCCCGGGGCAGGCGCGGGGCGATCCGGTTGATGATCTCGTCGCCGTGGCTGCCGATCGCTGCGCCCCAGTCGTCGGCGCTCGCCGCACCGGTGCGCGGATCGCCAAATAGCACGGCTGTGTCACCAACTGCCACGCCGTTGGCATCCGGGCCGAGGTCCACCATGAACTGGTCCATGCAGACCTTGCCGATCACCGGAACCCGGCGGCCGCCAAGGAGGATGAGGCTGCGGCCTGAAATGCCCTTCGGGATGCCGTCCGCATAGCCAAGCGGGATCAGCCCCAGGTACCGCGGCTCGTGCGTGATCGCCTGGTGTTCATAGCTCACGCCTGTCCCGGCGGGGACCTTCTTGACCAGCACCACCGGCGCCGTCACGGTCAGGGCGGGGCGCAGGCCGAAGTCGGCGGGGGCCAGGTGGTCCGCCGGAGCGAGTCCGTAGAAAGCCAGTCCGGCCCGCACCATGTCGAACGCGAATTCGGGGCGGTCCAGGATGTTGGCCGAACTCGAGACATGCCGCAGTTCCGGCTCCAGCCCTGCCGCCCTGGCCGCAAGGACGGCTTCTTCGAAAGCGGCCACCGCCGCCAGGTTTGCCGGGTGCGCGGGAACATCGGCCCAGGCCAGGTGCGTCCAGACTCCCCGCACCGAGAGCGTGCCGTCACGCTCCGCCGTTCGGGCAGCGGCCACGAGCTCCGCCCAGTCCTCCGCCCGTGCTCCGCCGCGGCTGAGGCCCGTGTCGAGTTCAAGATGGACGACGGCGGGCCGACCCAGCCGGCGCGCGATGCCGGCCACGACGTCGAGCTGGGCGACGCTACCCAGCGAGACATCGACGTCATACTCCAACGCTTCCCGGATCGTCTCGCTGGAGGCCGCCGCGAGGTACAGCCAGGACAGCACCGGGGCGGTGATGCCCGCCCGGCGCAGGGCGATGGCCTCGTGAAGCTGTGCCGTTCCCAGCCAGTCCGCGCCCGCGGAGAGCGCCGTCCGGGCCACGTCAACAAGCCCGTGGCCGTAGGCGTTCCCCTTCACCACGGCCATGAAATGGGGAGCCGCGGAGCGTTGGCGGAGGGTGCGGATATTGTCCGAAATGGCCGACAGGTCCACGCTGACCTGCCCGGTGAGAGCGGCATTCCGCGCGCTTTCAATGTGTGCATTAAGTCTCATGCCAGAACACTATAGGGCATTTTGCACAACAGTGAGAGGTGGCTCACAAACCTAAGCTGGTCCAGGGGAAAGCCGATAACTACTCACGAACGGACGTCAATGATGACTGTGCCTACACTTACCGGCCGGCCGCCGGCAGCTGCCCGCCGTCCGGGCCTTGCCGCGCAGTTGCTGCGCCGCAAGCCGATCGGCCAGATGGTCAGCGAAGCTGAAAACGGCCACGGCGGGACCAAGCTGGTCCGCAGCTTCGGAGTCCTGCAGCTGACCATGATCAGCGTGGGCGCCACGCTGGGAACCGGCATCCTGGTCATCCTCGGCGAATCGGTGCCGCTGGCCGGACCGGCCATCTGGATTTCGTTCGCCATCGCCGGCCTGGCCGCCCTGCTCTCCGCCGTCTCCTACGCCGAGATGGCCGGCCTGGTCCCGGTGGCAGGATCCAGCTACTCCTATACCTACGCCACCATGGGCGAAGGCATGGCCTGGATCTGCGGCTGGTGCCTGGTGCTGGAGTATGCAGTGTCCGTGGCCGCTGTGGCCGTCGGCGCCGGCCAGTACGTGAACGAAACCCTGGCAGTCTTCGGGCAGGTCCTGCCGGACGCCGTTTCGCAGCCGCCCGGCGACGGCGGCATCATGAACATCCCGGCCATGGTCATCGTGGTCCTGGCCACCATCCTGCTGGTCCGCGGCGCCCGGGAAAGCGCCTGGATCAACACCGCGATCGTGGTGGTCAAGGTGGCAATCCTCCTCTTCTTCTGTGCCGTGGCCTTTACGGCCTTCAACGCAGGCAACTTCGAACCGCTCCTGCCGATGGGCGCCGCCGGTGTCTCCGCCGCTGCCTCCACGGTGTTCTTCTCCTACATCGGCTTCGACGCCGCCTCCACCGCCGGTGAGGAAGCCCGCAACCCCAAACGGGACCTGCCGCGCGCCATCATGCTCTCCATGGTCATCGTCACCACCATCTACGTCCTCGTGGCTGTCGCCGCCATCGGCGCCCGTCCCTGGGGCTGGTTCGACGGCACCGAGGCAGCGCTCGTCAAGATCCTGGAAGAGACCACCGGGCAGCCCTGGATCGCGCTGGTCTTCGCCGTCGGCGCCGTCCTGGCCATCGCCAGCATCGTCCTGACTGTCCTCTACGGCCAGACCCGCATCCTGCTCTCCATGTCCCGCGACGGCCTCATCCCCAGGATCTTCGGACGCGTCTCCTCCCGAACCGGAACCCCGGTTGCCGGGACCGTAATCGTGGGCGTCCTCGTGGCCCTCACCGCCGGGCTGGTACCGCTTGGCGACCTCGCGGACGCCACCAGCATCGGAACGCTGTTCGCTTTTGCCCTGGTCAACGTGGCCGTCATCTACCTGCGCCGCAACCGGCCCGAACTGAAGCGCACCTTCCGCGTGCCGCTGTTCCCGCTGACGCCCATCCTCGGTGCCCTCATGTGCGCCTACCTCATGGCCAACCTCGGCGCCGACACCTGGGCGGTGTTCGGCATCTGGATGCTGGTGGGCCTGGCCGCCTACTTCGGCTACGGCCGGAAGAACTCCAGGGTGGCGGCGCTGGGCCACGAGGAATACCGTGAACTGAGCGGGCCCCAAGCTTCAACACTGTCCACCCCCGAACCGACGAAGGCAGACCTCTCATGACCATCGCCACCGAACTGCCGGCCAACGATCCCGCTGCGGCCCCGGGCCCGGAAGCCGCCGCCGCAGCGGCGCGGGCAGCTGACGCCCCCATCACCATGCTGAACCCGGACTTCCCCTTCAGCTATGACCACTACCTGGCCCACCCGGACGGCCTCGGCTCCGTCCCGCCCGAGCTGTACGGGACTGAAGTGGCAGTGGTCGGCGCGGGTCTGTCCGGCCTGGTCACGGCATACGAACTGATGAAGCTGGGCCTCCGCCCGGTCATCTACGAAGCGGACCAGATCGGCGGCCGGCTGCGGACCGCCAGCTTCCCGTCGGCCCCCGGGGTGGTGGCTGACCTCGGCGGCATGCGGTTCCCGGTGTCCGGCAAGGCGTTCTACCACTACGTGGACCTGCTGGGCCTGCAGACCCAGGAGTTCCCGAACCCGCTGGCCGCTGCCACCTCCAGCACCGTCATCGAACTGGCCGGACAGAAGCACTACGCAAGCACGCCCTCGGACCTGCCGCCGTTTTTCCGTGAAGTGGCCGACGCCTGGAAGGCCGCAGTGAACGACGGCGCCATGTTCGCTGAAATGCAGGACGCCATCCGGGCCCGGGACACAGCCAGGATCAAGGAGATCTGGAACGAGCTCCTGCCGCTGATGGACGAACAGACGTTCTACGGCTTCATCGCAGCCAGTGAGTCCTTCAAGGAAGCGGGCTTCGCCCACCGCGAGGCGTTCGGACAGGTGGGATTCGGGACCGGCGGCTGGGACACCGACTTCCCCAACTCCATCCTGGAAATCCTGCGCGTCGTATATACGGACGCTGATGACCAGCACCGCCTCATTGCCGGAGGAGCGCAGCGGCTCCCCGAGGCACTGTGGCAGCACACGCCGTCGGGCATGGCCCACTGGCCGGAAGGGACGTCACTGGCGTCCCTGCACTCAGGCTCACCGCGCGGTGCCGTGGACCGGATCAGCCGGGACGCCAACGGCGATCTCCGCCTCCGCGAACGCTGGGGCAGGGAAGCGAGCTACGCCGCGGTCGTCACCACGTGCCAGTCCTGGCTGCTGTCCACCCGGATCCACACCGAGGAAGCGTTGTTCCCGGCGGAGCTGTGGACGGCGATTGAACGCTCGCACTACATGCAGTCCTCCAAGACCTTCGTGATGGTGGACCGCCCGTTCTGGAAGGACACCGACCCGGACACCGGCCGCGACGTCCTGTCCATGACACTGACGGACCGGCTGAACCGCGCCACCTACCTGCTGGACAACGGGCCGGACAAGCCCGCGGTGATCCTGCTCTCCTACACCTGGAACGACGACGCCCTGAAATGGCTCGCGCTTGACGCGGACCAGCGGGTGGAGCTCATGCTGCATTCCCTGGAACAGATCTACCCGGGCGTGGACATCGCCAGCCACATCATCGGCCAGCCCATCACGGTCTCCTGGGAGGCGGACCCCAACTTCATGGGCGCCTTCAAGGCAAACCTGCCCGGCCATTACCGGTACCAGCAGCGGCTGTTCACCCACTTCAAGCAGGACAGGCTTCCGGAGTCCCAGCGCGGAATCTTCCTGGCCGGCGACGACGTTTCCTTCACTGCCGGCTGGGCCGAAGGCGCCGTTACCACGGGCCTCAACGCGGTGTGGGGAGTGGTGAACCACCTCGGCGGCCGCTCAGCGGCCGGGAACCCCGGCCCGGGGGAGCTGCTGGACGCGCTGGGACCGATCAGCCTGGACTGACAGTGGGTTGTTGAGCCCGCCGAAGCCTGTTTCCCGACGGGATCAATCAGCTGCTAGCCGGCATGGAGCTCCCGGTGCGCCTGCGCGAGTTCGCGGTAGTGCGCGGCGTTGCGCTTCACGCCGTCGAACTCCTCGTCGGTGAGCTCACGCCGGACTTTGGCCGGGACCCCGGCCACCAGGGAGCGCGGCGGGATAACGGTTCCTTCGAGCACCACCGCGCCGGCCGCCACCAGCGAGCCGGCGCCGATCACCGCACCGTTGAGGATGGTTGCGCTCATGCCGATGAGGCAGTCGTCCTCAACGGTGCACCCGTGAACGACGGCGCTGTGCCCCACGCTTACGCGGTCCCCGACGCTGCAGGGGAATCCCGGGTCGGCGTGCAGCACCACGTTGTCCTGCAGGTTGCTGCCCGCCCCCACGGTGATGGCGGCGGTGTCCGCGCGCACCGAGACGCCGTAGAACGCGCTGGCGTCCTCGGCAAGGGTGGCGTTGCCGATCACTGATGCGCTGGGGGCGACGAAAACGGAAGGGTGGACGTCCGGGCTGGTGCCGGCGAATGGATATAGAGGAGCCATGAGCCCAGCCTAGGACACCCGTCCCGTCAGCCTTCAGAGGAGGGCACCGCACCGCGGACTTTTTGCCTAGTGACGCCCCTGACGTGCCTCATTAACATTGGGCCATGGAACTACGGCGTTTGGACCTTCAAGGACTGCAGTTGCCAGGGCTTCACCTGCGGAAGGACAGATGGGGCGGGCTCAGCCGGTTCCGCCGGCTGATGCGCCGGATTGAACAGCTGGAGGCCCTTGACCCTGCTGTCCGTGCGGCCGAGCCGAAGGCCGGCCGCCTGGTCCAAAACAGGCATCTTCGCAGCTTCTTCCACGGCGACGCAACCGGTCTACCGGTCCACGGCGTCCTTACCGATCTGCCTTTCGGCGCATGGTTCATGGCCATGTTCCTCGACCTGTACCCGGATGAAGGGACCCAGCGGGCGGCAACCCGCCTGATGGGCCTCGGCGTCATCTCAGCAGTGCCCACCGCGCTGTCGGGATGGGCCGAGTGGGCTTTGGCCGACCGGCGAACGCAGCGGGTTGGCATCGTCCATGCGGGCTTGAACGCCGCGGCCGTGCTGATCTTCGCCGGATCTTGGGCTGCGCGGCTCCGGGGCAGGCGCAGGCTCGGCGTCGGGCTGGCGAGGTTCGGGGCACTCGTGGTTATCGCCGGCGCTTTCCTCGGCGGATATATGGGCAGCACCCGCAGGGGAGCGTAGACCCTCCCGGTTTTCCCAACCAACTCGCGCCCCGGCCTGACTCGCTTCCCCGACTGACTCGCACGTAACGTCGTCAATCGCGGGTTTCGCGACGTCAATTCCCAGTCAGTTGGGTCAGGCCAGGGGAGTGCGGAATACCAGGAACTGGTAGTGCTGCGTCCACTGGCCGGCACCGGGCCCGGATTCCGCACCCGCGCCCTCCGGCCAGGTGACGAATTCCTCGATCTCGCCGTGCCGGCCGAAGATCCGCCGGAGCGCCGCGTCGCTGCGCCGGCTGAAGAAGCGCGGGGGCTGGATCTCGTCCTCGGGGTTGAGTACTTCTTCATCGTCCCCGGACCAGAGCCCGACGGCGATCGGCGCCCCCGGCGAGGCCACCCGCACGAGTTCGCGGACGACGTCGTCGATGTCCCTGTTGGGAATGTGCAGCAGGGTGCTCATGGTCCACACCGCGGGGAAGGCGCAGTCGGCGAAGGGCAGGTTCCGCGTGCTGGCGACCGAGACATTCAGTCCCTTGGCCGTGGCGAGGCGCACCTGCTCTTCGGAGATGTCCACGCCCGTGTAGTGGATGCCGGCCTGGACAAACTTCAGCCCGTCGACCCCCGGGCCGGAACCGATCTCCAGCACGGCGTGCCTGCCTTCGGCCTTCAGCCGCGCAATGAACCGCTCCCGCTGCTGCACCCGCTGGGGTGTCAGCGGATGCTCCGGATGAAGCACGGCGCGCTGGTTGTAGAACGCGGCCAGCCGCTCCTCCCCGCTGTGGTGCAGCGCTGGGGGGTCCTCGCCGGCCTGTGCCACGTCCTGCCCGGCCTAGTTGAAGACGACGGTGCGGTTTCCGTCCAGCAGCACCCGGTGCTCGGCGTGCCATTGGACGGCCTGGGCCAGGGTGCGGCCTTCCACATCCCGGCCCATCTGCACAAACTGTTCTGCCGTGCGGCGGTGATCCACGCGGATGACTTCCTGCTCGATGATGGGCCCCTCGTCCAGGGCGGCTGTGACGTAGTGCGCAGTGGCACCGATCAGCTTCACGCCGCGGGCATGGGCCTGGTGATACGGCTTCGCGCCTTTGAAGGACGGCAGGAACGAGTGGTGGATGTTGATGGCCTTGCCGGTGAGCTCGGTGCACAGTTCGTTGGACAGGATCTGCATGTAGCGGGCCAGGACGGTCAGCTCAACGTCTTCCTCTGCGATGATCTTCCGCAGCTGGTCCTCGGCCTGAACCTTGGTGTCAGCGGTGACCGGGATGTAGTGGAACGGAATGCCGTAAAACTCCGCCAGCCCGGCCAGGTCCTCATGGTTGGAGACGATGGCGGGGATTTCGATGGGGAGGGTGCCGGAGCGCTGGAGGAACAGCAGGTCATTGAGGCAGTGCGCGGACTTGCTGGCCATCAGCAGTGTGCGGACCTTCCGGCCCGCGGGGTTCAGGCTCCACTGCATGCCGAAGGCCACGGCCACCGGCTCCAGCGCAGCGTGGACGTCTGACTGCGAAGCCGCAGTAGTGACCTCCACCCGCATGAAGAACGTGCCGGTGGTCTGGCTGCCGTACTGCTGAGAGTCCGTAATGTTGCAGCCGGCCACAAGCAGCGCGCCCGCTACGGCGTGCACGATGCCGGGCCGGTCAGGGCAGGAGAGGGTCAGTACGTAGGCGGAGGAAAGCTGGTCTTCAGTCACGAAGAACAGCCTACCCGCGCCGGAGGCTGTGCTTTCGACGGAATTCGGAAGGGTTTTGATAGTCTTAACCGGTCGCAACTGGCGTTGGATGGCTAACCATCAGGGAGCGGCACTGACGAAGACCACGGATCGTACGCCTGGGCCGAGGGTCATGTTTTGCCGGACGGCAGTTTAACCGCTGCCACACCCTGGCGTTGCCTTGCCCGTAACCAAGGGGCGGAGCCGCGTCACAGCCGGTAGCCTGACCTTAGCAGCGCCCATCCCTAGCCAGGAGTTCTTCGTGACCACTTCACCGACTTCCGTCAGCACTTCCTCGACCGTCAGTAACCTGCCGCTGGCTGAGCTCGACCCCGAGATCGCCGCCGTACTTGACCAGGAGCTTGGCCGCCAGCGCGGCACCCTGGAAATGATCGCTTCCGAAAACTTCGCCCCGCGCGCTGTCATGGAAGCCCAGGGCTCCGTCCTCACCAACAAGTACGCCGAGGGCTACCCGGGCCGCCGATACTACGGCGGTTGCGAATACGTGGACATCGCCGAGCAGCTGGCGATCGACCGCGTCAAGGACCTGTTTGGCGCCGAATACGCCAACGTCCAGCCGCACTCCGGTGCGCAGGCCAACGCAGCAGCGCTGTCCGCCATGATCACCCCCGGCGACAAGATCCTGGGCCTCTCCCTGGCCCACGGCGGCCACCTGACGCACGGCATGAAGCTCAACTTCTCCGGCAAGCTGTACCAGGTCGCCGCGTACCAGGTGGAGCAGGACAACTTCCGCGTCGACATGGACAAGCTCCGCGAACAGGCAATCGCCGAGAAGCCCCAGGTAATCATCGCCGGCTGGTCCGCCTACCCGCGCCACCTGGACTTCGCAGCCTTCCGCTCCATCGCCGATGAAGTTGGTGCACTCCTCTGGACCGACATGGCGCACTTCGCCGGCCTCGTCGCCGCAGGCCTGCACCCCAGCCCGGTGCCGCACTCAGACGTCGTCACCTCCACCGTGCACAAGACCCTCGCAGGCCCCCGTTCCGGTGTGATCCTGGCCAAGCAGGAATGGGCCAAGAAGCTCAACTCCAACGTCTTCCCAGGCCAGCAGGGCGGACCGCTCATGCACGTCATCGCAGCCAAGGCCGTTGCCTTCAAGATCGCCGGCACCGCTGAATTCAAGGAGCGCCAGGAGCGTGTCCTCGAAGGTGCCAAGATCATCGCCGACCGCCTGAACCAGGCTGACGTCGCCGAGGCCGGGGTTTCCGTGCTCACCGGCGGCACCGACGTGCACCTGGTCCTGGTGGACCTGCGCAACTCGCAGTTGGACGGCCAGCAGGCAGAGGACCTCCTGCACTCGGTGGGAATCACCGTGAACCGCAACGCCGTTCCGTTCGATCCGCGCCCGCCGATGGTCACTTCCGGCCTGCGCATCGGTACTCCCGCCCTGGCCACGCGCGGCTTCGGCGCCGAGGAATTCACCGAGGTTGCGGAGATCATCGCCACCGCCCTGAAGGCCGGCTCCGCCACCGACGTGGAAGCCCTGCAGGCCCGCGTGGACAAGCTCGCCGCCGACTTCCCGCTGTACCCGCAGCACGAGCAGTGGTGACCCCGTCCATGGCGCAGGCCGCGAAGATCCTTGACGGCAAGGCCGCCGCTGCCGCCATCAAGTCCGAGCTGGCTGAGCGTGTCGCCAAGCTGAAGGCCCGCGGAGTTACTCCGGGCATTGCCACCGTGCTCGTGGGCGCGGACCCTGCCTCGCAGTTGTACGTGTCCATGAAGCACAAGCAGTCCGTAGAGATCGGCATGAACTCGATCCAGCGTGAGCTTCCGGCGGATGCCACCCAGGCCCAGGTTGAGGCCCTCATTGACGAACTCAATGCGGATCCCACCTGCCACGGCTACATCGTGCAGCTGCCGCTGCCCAAGCACCTGGATACCGACGCCATCCTTGAACGGATTGACCCCGCCAAGGATGCCGACGGCCTGCACCCGACGAACCTTGGCCGGTTGGTGCTCAATGTCAGCGGCGAGATCACCTCGCCGCTGCCGTGCACGCCCCGCGGCGTCATCGAGCTCCTGGAGCGCAACGGTTACAGCCTCTCCGGCAAGCACGTCGTTGTGGTCGGGCGGGGTGTCACCATCGGCCGCACGATCGGGCTGCTGCTCACCCGGCGGTCGGTGAACGCCACCGTGACCCTGACGCACACAGGCACCGAGAACCTCTCGCAGCTCCTGCGGCAGGCGGACGTCATTGTGGGCGCGGCGGGTGCCAAGCACATTGTGAAGGCCGCGGACGTCAAACCGGGTGCGGCCCTGCTCGACGTCGGCGTCACCCGTGAAACGGATCCTGAGACTGGCAAGAGCAAGGTCCACGGAGACATCGATCCCGCAGCTGCCGAGGTAGCTGGCTGGATTTCGCCGAACCCTGGCGGCGTCGGTCCCATGACCGTGGCGCTGCTCATGACCAACGTGGTCGAAGCCGCGGAACGCAAGCTGGCAGCGGAAAGCGCCGGTACCGCCTAGGCCTGCCATCTTGAAGGAAGCCCGCAGGGCGCCTGCTCCCCAGGGAGCAAGCGCCCTGCGGGCTTTAAAGGGAGGCCTAGCGGCACTACCCCGGGACGCTTGCCGGCCATCCACATCGAATGGATTTTTTGAGATCCAGCTCTTTCTTTGTTCGAACGTGCGTACTAACGTTGTGTGGGTGCCTGAACTTGTGTCCAACGAAGAACTCTCAAGCAAACAAACCCGCAGCCAGACCCGGGGCGACCAGATGCAGTACGTCATCACCGCCGAAAACCTCACCAAGACGTATGGCGACGTCACCGCCGTCGACGGCATTTCCTTCAGCGTTCCGGCCGGCGAGGCCTTCGGACTGCTTGGCCCGAACGGGGCAGGCAAGTCCACCACCATGAAGATGATCGGCGGCGTTTCCCAGCGCACTTCCGGAAGCTTGTCCATCATGGGGCTGGATCCGGAAAGCCACGGCCCGGAAGTGCGCGCACACCTCGGTGTGGTGCCGCAGCAGGACAACCTCGACGAAGAGCTCAAGGTCCGCGACAATCTCCTTGTCTACGGCCGCTACTTCGGACTGCCCATGAGCTACCTCCGGCCCAAGGCCGACGAATTGCTGGAGTTCGCCCAGCTCACGGACAAGGCAAAATCCAAGGTCGACGCACTCTCCGGCGGCATGAAGCGGCGGCTGACCATTGCGCGCTCGCTGATCAACGAACCGAGGATCCTGCTGCTGGACGAACCCACCACCGGCCTGGACCCGCAGGCCCGGCACATCCTCTGGGACAGGCTCTTCCGGCTCAAGGAACAGGGCGTCACGCTCATCCTGACCACGCACTACATGGACGAGGCGGAACAGCTGTGCGACCGCCTCATCGTTGTGGACAAGGGACGCATCATGGCCGAGGGCTCCCCGTCCAGCCTGATCCGTGAATACTCCACCCGGGAAGTCCTGGAGCTGCGCTTCGGCTCGGAACGCAACGCCACGATCGGTGCTGAACTCGAGGGAATCGGAGAGCGGCTGGAGACGCTCCCGGACCGCGTACTGATCTACGCGCACGACGGCGAGGCGGCCCTGGAGCAGGTGTCCGCCCGCGGCCTGCGTCCGCTCACGTCGCTGGTGCGCCGGTCATCGCTGGAGGATGTCTTCCTCCGCCTCACCGGCAGGAGCCTCGTTGACTGAGCCGTCCGCACCCGCCGTGGCGGAGCCCGGCGGCCACGGAGCCGCCGGGCCTGCCACGCTACGCGCCCACTCGCCGGCCGTCTCAGCGGCCCGGGCCCGCCGCTGGGGATCTTTCTACTACGCGGAGCAGGTCCTCCGCGTCATGAAGGGCTACGGCTGGACCATCGTCATGTACGGCGTGGGCCAGCCTGTCGCCTACCTGTTCGCCATGGGCGTGGGCCTGGCCACCCTGGTGGACACCAACAGCGGTGCAGCGTTCGGCGGGGTCAGCTACCTGGCATTCATTGCCCCCGCACTGCTGATCTCGGCCGCCGTGATGACGGCCGCCAACGAATTCACGTTCCCGGTCATGGACGGCTTCAAATGGCGGCGCGTTTACTACGGGCCGCACGCTTCGCCGCTGACGCCGCAACAGATCGCGTCCGGCCACATCATGGCCGTGACGCTGCGGTTCCTGCTGCAGTCCGCCATCTACTTCGCAGTGGTGGCGCTCTTCGGCGCCTCACCCAGCGGCTGGGGCTGGGTGTCCATCCTGGTCGCCACTCTCGCAGGTCTTTCGTTCGGCCTGCCGCTGATGGCCTATGCCGCTTCCATCAAGGACGACAAGGGCCAGTTCGCCATGGTGATGAGGTTTATCGTGACACCGTTGTTCCTATTCTCCGGAACCTTCTTCCCGCTCGATACCCTGCCCCTCGCGGTGCGGTGGATCGGCTGGATTTCTCCGATCTGGCACGGCACCGAACTGGGCCGCGTCTTCAGCTACGGCTATGAGGAACCACCGCTGCTCACCATCCTGCACCTCGTGTTCCTGGTGGGCCTCTCCGTCGCAGGATGGATGCTCACCAAAAGACAGTTCGTCCGGAGGCTGGGGCAATGAGCATCCTGGCTGAAAGCCACGGCCCGGGAGGCCACAGCGTCACCGAGGCGGCGCGGAACCGCCATTTCGGGCCGTTGTACTCACGCAACGTCAAAGCCGTCATCGCGCGTGGCCTGATGGCCACCAAGAGCAGCAACTGGATGGTGATGCTCTCCGGCTTCTTCGAGCCGGTGTTGTACCTGATCTCCATGGGGGTTGGCCTGGGCGCGATCGTGGGTGCCGTACAGGGGCCCGGCGGCCAGGAAATCAGTTACGCCGCCTACATCGCACCGGCGCTACTGGCGGTCTCCGCAATGAACGGCGCCGTGTATGACTCCACGTGGAACGTCTTCTTCAAGATGAACTTCGCCAAGTTGTACCAGGGCATGCTTTACACCTCGCTGGGCCCGCTGGACGTTGCCATGGGGGAGATCTTCCTGGCTCTGCTGCGGGGCATGCTGTACGCCACCGGGTTCACCGCTGTCATGGGTGTCATGGGGCTGATCACTACACCCTGGGCCATCCTCATGATTCCCGCCTCGGTGCTGATCGCCTTCGGTTTCGCAAGCTTCGGCATGGGCATCACCAGTTTCATGAAGACCTTCCAGCAAATGGACTGGATCAACTTCGTGATGTTGCCGATGTTCCTCTTCAGCGCAACGTTCTACCCGCTGAGCGTCTACCCGCAGTACATCCAGTGGTTGATCCAGGCCATGCCGCTGTGGCACGGCGTGGAGCTGCTCCGGCAGATCAGCGTGGGAATTTTCACCCCCGCAACCGCCATCCACATCGGGTACTACCTGGTGATGATCGTGCTGGGCGTTATGCTCACGGCCGGTCGCCTGCGCAAGCTGTTCCTGAAGTAACGTTCGCCCGGGGTGGAAGCGTCCTTTCCCGTGCCCCGGGGTTTGAGACAATGGAGCCATGCGAACTTTGGGTAACCCTCACTCTGCGTCCAACCCGGCCAAGGGCGGGTTCTCCATGCTGCGAATCAGCGGCCCGGGAATGATGGTGTTTGTCGTCGCCTTCGTTGTGGCCGTCATCTTTGCCGCCAACCAGAACGACGTCGTCGGTTGGGTTGTGGCGGTCATTGCCGGCTTCTGGCTCGCGCTGGCAACGTTCGTCGTCTTCAGTATCCAGAAGGCAGCCAAGAAGGCGACCGCCAAGCTGAACGAGGCGCAGAACGCCTTCAACGCCGCGACCGGCCGGGCGCCGTCGTCGGGCAGTGCCGACCACGGCGGCACCCGACTGGTCCGGACCCGCAGCGAATCTGAAGAGGTCCGTGACATGAAGCTGGACCACTCCTTCAAGATCGTCCAGGTCCAGGTTCGCGTCGTGGAGCAGGAACGGGCCAAGGACGCCGCCGCGGACCAGGACACTATCCGCCGCGCCCTGGAAACCATCGAAATCACGGCCACCAATGCCAGGGACATGATCAAGTCCTCCGGTGGTGCTGACGAACCTGTCAGCGGAACCATCATCGACTAGAGTGGAGCGGGTGAGCTCGGCATTGAAGAAGGACCACCTTCGCATCGCATCAGTCAACGTCAACGGCCTCCGTGCTGCCTACCGGAACGGCATGGCGGAGTGGCTTGAGCCGCGCGAGGTGGACATTCTTTGCCTGCAGGAGGTCAGGGCGCCGGACAAAATCGTCCGTGAACTCCTGGGCGAGGGCTGGTTCGTCCTTCATGAAGAAGCCGAAGCCAAGGGGCGTGCGGGCGTGGCCATTGCCTCCCGTACCGAGCCGCTGGCCACCCGTCCGCACATCGGAGACGACTACTTTGCCACCGCCGGCCGCTGGGTTGAGGCCGACTTCCGTTTGACGGACGCCGCCGGGGCCCCGGTCCAGCTGACGGTGGTGAGCGCCTATGTTCACTCCGGAGAGGCCGGGACCCCCAAGCAGGACGACAAGTTCCGCTTCCTGGACGTAATGGAGAACCGTCTTCCCGAGCTGGCAAAGCACAGCGACCACGCCCTTGTGGTGGGTGACCTGAACGTGGGCCACACTGAGCTGGACATCAAGAACTGGAAGGGCAACGTCAAGCGGGCCGGCTTCCTCCCTGAGGAACGCGCTTATTTTGACCGCTTCTTTGGCGAAGACATCGGATGGAGGGATGTCCACAGGGGCCTGGCGGGAAACGTCGACGGCCCCTACACCTGGTGGTCCCAGCGCGGCAAGGCCTTTGACACCGACACAGGCTGGCGCATCGACTACCACATGGCCACTCCCGCCCTCGCAGCCGCCGCCATTTCGGCGACCGTGGACCGGGCACCGTCATGGGACACCCGCTTCTCCGACCACGCACCGCTGGTAGTGGACTACCAGCTCTAAGCCCGAAGGTTTTTCGCACAATGACTAGCTCGACTTCCACGGTGACCAAGAAACGCATCCTCTCCGGTGCCAAGCCCACAGCGGACTCGCTGCACTTGGGCAACTACATAGGCGCCGTCCGCAACTGGGTGGACATGCAGGCTGAATACGACGCCGTGTTCTTCATTCCTGACCTCCACGCCATCACCGTGGACTTCGAACCGGCAGAATTGGCCAAGCGCACCCGTGTGGTGGCTGCCCAGTACATTGCGGCGGGCATCGACCCGGATAAGAGCATCTTCTTCGTCCAGTCCCATGTTCCCGAGCATGCCCAACTGGCCTGGGCGCTGAACTGCATCACCGGCTTCGGCGAGGCCTCGCGCATGACGCAGTTCAAGGACAAGACGCAGAAGTCGGGCGCGGACTCCGCAACGCTTGGCCTGTTCGCCTACCCGACCCTGATGGCCGCGGACATCCTCCTGTACCAGACCGACCTCGTCCCGGTCGGCGAGGACCAGCGGCAGCACCTGGAGCTGACCAGAAACCTGGCCCAGCGCTTCAATACCCGCTTTGGCCACACGTTCACGGTGCCCGAGGCCACCATCCTGAAGGCCACCGCCAAGATCTACGACCTCCAGAGCCCGACTGCCAAGATGTCCAAGACAGGCGGATCGCCCCACGGTTCCATCCAGCTCCTGGAGGACCCCAAGATCGCCGCGAAGCGCATCAAGTCCGCAGTGACTGACACCGGAACGGAAATCCGGTTCGACGCCGAAGCCAAGCCGGGGGTTTCCAACCTGCTCACCATCTACTCGACGCTCACCGGGAAGTCCGTGCCCGAGCTCGAGGCGGAATACCAGGGCAAGATGTACGGCCACCTCAAAAAGGACCTCGCGGACGTCATGGTGGACTTCATTACGCCGCTCAGGGACCGGACCAATGAACTGATGGCGGATCCGGCGGAACTGGACAGGCTGCTGGCCCAGGGTGCCGAACGCGCCCGGGAAATCGCGTCCGTGACCCTCGGCCAGGTCTATGAGCGCATGGGCTTCCTGCCGTCCCTCACCCTCGCAGGAGTCCGCTAGGCCCATGTCATCAGCCAGCAAAGTCACAGCAAACGAAACCTCCCCTGCATACCGCGGAGAGGGAAAATTCGTTGGCGCCGATGATGACGCTGCCATGATCCGGGGCACAGCGCCACGCAAACGGCAAGCCAGGACCGACGAGATGAGCGTCGGTGTCATCCTGGGCTTCCCGCCGGACATTGCCGAGGAACTCCAGCGCTGGCGGGCATCGTTCGGGGACCCCATGGCCGGCGTCATTCCTGCCCACATCACGCTGGTCACCACCACTCCCACCAAGGACTGGGAGGCCACACGAAGCCACGTCCGCGAGGTCGCGCGCAGGCAGCAGCCGTTCACCGTCACCATCGCGGGTACCGGATCGTTCAGGCCCGTGTCCCCGGTGGTTTTCCTCAACGTCGAAGACGGCTTCGGGCACTGCGTCAACCTGCACGAACAGCTGCAGACCGGGCCGCTGGAACGCGAACTGCCCTTTGCCTACCACCCGCATGTGACCATTGCCCACGACGTGGCGCCGGAGAGCCTGGACGAGGCCGAAGCGGTCCTGAAGGATTACCGGGCCACGTTCCCTGTGGTTAGCATGGGGCTGTACGAGCACGACATCAACGGCATTTGGCAGCTACGGGAAGAACTCGACTTTGGCATCGAAACTGACCCCACCGGAGGCACGTCCGGCACTAGCGGCCCAGGCGGCGCACGCCGGCGATAATCCTCCGCTTCCCACGGAGCGCGCCCGGCTGAAGCTGGAAGTGAGCCGGAAGAAGGTCGAGTGGAGCAGGGCGCGCAGGTCCGGCAGCGGCGCCTTGGCCGGCCTGTCCGCCATGTTCCAGTGGCTGCTTGCGCGCCTCAATTCTTTCCGTCCCATGCGTGCCTTCCAGCACTACAACCTGCAGCACGGTCCGCTCATGGCGGCCGGTATCGGCTTCAGGATGTTCTTCTCCATCACGGGTCTGCTGGCCACCGGCCTTTCCCTCGCCGGTCTCGTGCTCAGCGGGCAGCCGGCCCTGCTGGATCAGGTCATCAAGAGCATTGCCAAGGCTGCGCCCGGCCTCATGAAGGTCGACGGCGGCGAGGGGCTGGTGGACCCCTATCAGCTGCTGAACCCCTCGGGACTGGGCTGGGCCGCGGTGATCGCAGCCGCAGTGACGGTTTTCACAGCCCTGGGCTGGATCAGCGGCATCCGAGACGGCGTGCGGGGCATGATGCAGCTCGGCCCCCGCGGGATGAACCCGGTCCTGCAGATACTGCGGGACGCCGGCATCTTGCTGCTGCTCGGCGTGGCACTGGTGCTGAGCGCCGCCGCCTCGCTGATTTTCGGTACCGCAGCCGGGTGGGTTACTGAGCAGCTGCAGCTCGATCCGGTGATGGCCTGGCCGCTGACGACGGCCATCAAGGTGGGCGTGCCGCTGGCGCTGGGCTGGGTGACCGCGCTGATCATGTTCCGGCTGGCGGCGGGCCTGAAACTTTCCCGGCAGGCCCTGCTTGAAGGAACCATCCTGTCTGCCGTGGGAACCACGGTGCTACAGATCTTCAGCACTGAGCTGCTTGCCAGCGCCGGACGCAACCCGATTCTTGCGCCCTTCGCGATCATCATCGGGCTGCTCATCTGGTTCAACCTTGTCAGCCAGGTCTATTTGGTGTCAGCGGCCTGGTCGGCCGTCAGGGAAGAGGACCTGAAGACGTCGGACCTCCCCCGAAAGAAGGTCCTGGGTTCGCGCCGCCTGCCTCCCCAGACCTGACGGGCCCCGCGGCTTAAGGCGCAGCCACCAATCCCTCCCAGGCCACCGTCCAGTCGGCCGGGAATCCGGGGGCATGCCGCCCGGGGCCGTTGTCCCAGCCTGCCGCCATCAACGCCGCGGCGGCAAGGAGCCCGCCATTGCCGGGCAGATAGAGCGGCAAGGAATCCGTTTGGCGGTTGTGGCCGTTTGGGAGCACTACGTTCTTGCCGGCAGCCAGCAGCAGGGAGTCGACGGCGGTCTCCGGGTCTTCGAGGCGGGCTGCGGTCATGGCCATGACAGGGTAGTCCCAGCCCCACGTGCTGTCCCAGTCCCAGCCTGCCAGGACGTCGGCGAGCGTTGCCCGCATGACGTCCGTGTCGATCAGGTCCGTCTTCGGCAGGACCCCCAGGGCGCAGAGCATCGAGGGGTGGTCGGTGCGGATCGTGAAGGGTTCCACGTCGATCGCAGCGTAGACGCCGTTGACGATGCGCGGGGACACCAAGGCGTCGGCAACTTCTGTCCAGGCGTCGACGGGTTCGAGTCCCAGCCGTTCGCGCCACTCCGATGCGATCCGGAGACCCCACTGCCAGTAGGCAAGCTCGAAGGTGGGATTCGTGACCGTTGCGCGCATCGACCCGTAGCTTTCCTGGGCAGGAACCAGGGGCGGCCCCAGTTCGAACCCGCGGGCCGTGGGGTGGGCGAAGCCGGCCATGAAATCGGCGGATTCGAAGACGATCTCGGCGAACTCCTCCAGAACGTCCCGGGAGGGATTGGCCCGGTAGACGAGTTCGGAGAGGTGGATTGGGTGCGGTTGCTGCCAGATAAGGAATGTCCCGATGGGGCTGGGGCTCTCCCTGCCCTCAGGGCCGACCTGCTTGGGCCAGCGAACGCCGTCGAAGCCCTGGGCCTTTGCGGTCCGGCGCGAGCTTTCCAGGACGGTGGAGTACCACCGCAGCGACGGAAGCAGGAGGTCCGCGCGGTTCCAGAGGGCAAAGTGCGCCGCGTGCCACCAGTGCATTTCCAAGTGGAAGCGGCCGCGCCAGGAATTGCAGACCAGGCCGGTTTCCTGCGGCGGGAGCGACCCCGAGCAGTTGACGGCCGTGAGGTATTGGGAGAGGACTATCCGCCGCTCCAGCTCCTTCGCCCCGGGATCGTCCGTCGCGTCAAGCTCAATGGCCCCGCCCGAGGTCCAGAACTGCGGCCAATAGGCCTCCGATGCGGCGATGGCACTGCTGCCCGCGGAAAGCCCGACGGCGCTCCCGCCTGCAGCCCCCTGCCCGGGTGTGGGGGCTACCCGTGTCAGCCTGTTGTTACCCCGCGGAATGCAGTCGCCGTCTCCGGCGGAGATGAAGGCGATGGAGAGATCGAGGAGGCCAGGTTTGTCCCTGCCGGCCGGTGCCTCGGGAACGATCCGGAGGCTGTGCGGGGCGGCCTGTTGCACGCTCACGTCCCGCCCTGAGATCACCACGCGGTACCGGGCGTTGTCGAGTTGGCGGCGGACCGTCCAACTGGCGGCTCCGGGATCCGCGGCCGGCGCTACCGGCCCCTCCAGGAAGGTGCTGTGGGCGTTCTCGCGGTTCCAGTCGGCGGCGTCGTGCCACGCTTCAGAGCCGTACGGGAAGCTGACGCCAACCATCAGGCCCTTAGCGAGAGCGGGTGAATCCACCCGGATCCCGAGTTCGTCCCGATCGGGGTGGCACGCGGTGGTGACCGTTACCGGGTGGCCGCCCAGCGTGAAACTGCTGGTCACCACTCCCGTCCACAGATCGAGCGTTTGCACGGCACCGGAAAGGTCGGCTTCGGTGAGGGCACGCTCTGACCCGTCGTCCGCCCAGCGGAAGCCTATGCGTGCCAGGTCGAGGCGGTGGGGGTTGGCCCGGAGCCAGGTTTCCGCCCGGGAGGCGTCAGTCTCGCGGTCGTTGACGATGTCGCCCGCCATGTCCACGTACGGAACCGGCCCGCGGGGCGAGTCGTAGAGGACCGTCGATCCGGCGAGCCCGTACGGGCGGGGAGGAGGACTGGCATGCCATCCCCACTGCGCCTGCGTGCCGAGCAGTGTCCCCGGTGGCAGATCATCGCGTGCCCCGACCGGGTAGGCATCCGGCAGCGATTGGAGTCCGGTCAGATCCACGGTGAAGGCGAACTCCCCGTTGCCGACGGACACCGGGCTTTGCGGATCGAGATTCTCCTGCCGAACGTTGTGCCGGCGGACCAGTGCCTTCCTGTCGATGGCGTCGGCGGGTGTGGTGGCGGATTCCGATGGGCCGCTGATGCTCTGGCTATGCACGCTGCATGCCCTCCTGGGCTGTCTGCTTTGACTGCTGCTGGGTCTGATCCGGCGATATTAGAAACCGGTTTCCGAAACGATTCAATCGTTGTCCCTCCGACGAGCGGTGTCAACCCGTGCGGCACGCTGGGGTCTATTGACGCCGGAAGGGCCTCTTGATACGTTTCAGGAACCGTTTTCTGACAGCTAAGGATGTCTGCCCAATGGCGCGTATAACTACCCGAACCCTCCGCAAAACGATCGCCGTAGTTTCTGCGCTGAGCCTGCTCGGCCTCACAGCGTGTTCCAGTCCGTCGACCAACCAGCCCGAGGACGGCAACGTTGAAATCCGCTTCTCCTGGTGGGGCAACGCGGGCCGCGCCGAGCTGACCAACAAGGCCATCAAGGAGTTCGAAGCCGCCAACCCCACCATCAAGGTCAAACCTGAGTATGGGGACATTAGCGGCTACTTCGACAAACTGGCCACGCAGATGGCCGCCAACGATGCACCCGACGTGATCACCATGGGCGGCGCCTATCCGGCCGAGTACGCCAACCGCGGCGCACTGCTGGACCTGTCCAAGGTCAGCGGCTCCCTGGACCTCTCCAAGACGGACCAGGGAGCCCTGGAGAACGGCCAGGTGCAAGGCAAGCAGTACGGGGTCTCCACCGGAGCCAACGCGTTGGCGATCGTCGTGAACCCCGGCGTCCTGCAGGCCGCCGGCGTTGCGCTTCCGGATGACAGCACGTGGACCTGGGATGATTTCGCCAGGCTGGCTGCCGACGTGACAGCCAAGAGCCCCTAGGGCACCTATGGGACGGCAACCGTCCTCACGCACGATTCGCTGGACGCCTTTGCCCGCCAACGCGGCGAGTCGCTCTACACCCAGGACGGGCAGCTCGGACTGGGCAAGGAGACGGTGCAGGACTACTTCGACTACTCGGTGAAGCTGAGTGAATCGGGAGCTGCGCCCGGTGCCTCGGAGACCGTGGAAAAGCTAAACGTCAGCACCGAGCAGACATTGATGGGCATGGGCAAGGCCGGGATGATGCTCACGTGGAGCAACTCTCTCGCCGCACTCAGCAAGGCCTCGGGGGCGGACCTGAAGCTTCTTAGGCTCCCCGGCGAAACCCCGACCCCGGGCATCTGGCTGCAGTCTTCGCAGTTCTACACGATCTCTGCCCGCAGCAAGCACACCGATGCCGCCGCGAAGCTGGTGAACTTCCTGGTGAACGACGCATCCGCCGCAAAGATTATTCAGAGCGACCGCGGCGTGCCCAGTAACTCCGGAATGCGCACTGCGATCCAGGACATGCTGACGCCGCAGGGCAAGATCGAGGCAGCTTACATCGACCAGATAGGCAAGATGGACTTTGCGCCTACCTTCATTGGCCCCACCGGTTCAACAGCCGTCTCCGAGATCACGGCCCGCATCAACACCGATGTCCTGTTCAAGCGGCTCTCGCCGGAAAAAGCCGCGGAGCAGTGGATCAGCGAAAGCAAGGCGGCCATCGGCAAGTAGCTCGCCGCTACCGCCCGGCGTCGAGGTACTGGTCGGCCCAGGCGGAAATGATCTTCGCAGCCCGGGCGGCCTGACCCTTGCCGGTCAGCAGGTGGTCACTCCCTTCCAACGAGACGAAGCTGCGCGGGTGCCGTGCCGTCTGGAAGATTGTGCTGGCATTTTCGATTCCCACTGTGTTGTCCGTGGGGGAGTGGAGCACCATCAGGGGCTTTCCGAGCCGCTTGATGCAGTCGGTCAGGTCCGCGTTCTCCAGGTCCTCCACGAAGTGCCGGCGGATTTCCACGCGCTTGCCGCCCAGGTCCACCTCCGCGCTGCCTTCGTTGAGGATCCGGTCCAGCGCTGCATCAAACACATGGGCCACGTGCTTGGGTGAGAACGGGGCTCCCACGGTGGCCACGGCGTCAAGCTCCGGAATCTCCTTTGCCGCCGCCAGGACGGCGGCTCCGCCGAACGAATGCCCCACCAGCAGCGAGACCGGCCGTCCTTCGGCGCGCATGAACTCCGCTGCCTTGACGGTGTCCGCCACCTTGTGGCTGAAGGAGCCTTCGGACCAGTAACCGGCGGAATCGCCCAGCCCCAGGTTGTCGAAGCGGAGCATCCCCACCCCGTTGTCGGCCAGCGCCTTGCACATCCTGGACGCCGACGGGCTGTCCTTGCCCAGCGTGAACCCGTGCGAGAACACACCCCAGCCCTTCACCGGGCCTTCCGGCATGTCGACAATGCCGGAGAGCAATTCGCCGGTGGATCCTTCGAAACTGACTTTTTCGGACCGGGACATGGGGACCCTTTCGTTGGGTGGCGCTAAAGTGCCTTGAAACGACGACGGCGCCCCCACCTGAAAGGTGAGAGGCGCCGTCGTCGTGGTTTTCGTGGTTAGCGGGTGCTAGATCTTGCGGGAGAGGATTGCCTGCTTGACCTCTGCGATGGCCTGCGTGACCTGGATGCCGCGGGGGCATGCTTCGGTGCAGTTGAAGGTGGTGCGGCAGCGCCACACGCCTTCCTTGTCGTTGAGGATCTCCAGGCGCATGTCGCCGGCGTCATCACGGGAATCGAAGATGAAGCGGTGGGCGTTGACGATCGCTGCCGGGCCGAAGTACTGGCCGTCGGTCCAGAAGACCGGGCAGGACGACGTGCACGCGGCGCACAGGATGCACTTGGTGGTGTCGTCGAAGCGCTCACGGTCCTCGGCGGACTGCAGGCGTTCCTTGGTGGGCTCGTGGCCCTTGTTGATAAGGAACGGCATGACTTCACGGAAGGACTGGAAGAACGGCTCCATGTCCACGATCAGGTCCTTCTCCACCGGCAGGCCCTTGATGGGTTCCACGGTGATGGGCTTGGTCGTGTCCAGGTCCTTCAGCAGGGTCTTGCACGCGAGGCGGTTGCGGCCGTTGATGCGCATGGCGTCGGAACCGCAGACGCCGTGGGCGCAGGAGCGGCGGAAGGAGACGCTGCCGTCAATTTCCCACTTGACCTTGTGCAGGGCGTCCAGCACGCGGTCGGTGCCGTACATGGTGACCTTGAAGTCGTCCCAGGTGGCTTCCTCGGAAACCTCAGGGTTGTAACGGCGCACGCGCAGGGTGACGTCGAATGTCGGGATCTCTCCGCCGCCTCCGATGTGCGCGGGCAGTTCGATCTTTGAGGCTGGCTCAGCAAGTTCGGCGGACATCTTAGTACTTCCTCACCATCGGCTCGTAGCGGGTAAAGACAACCGGTTTGGTGGCCAGGCGGATGCCGGCAATTGCTTCCGCAGAGCCGTCAGCCGGGGCGTGGTCGTCCTTGTACGCCATGGAGTGCTTCATGAATTTTTCGTCGTCACGTTCCGGGAAGTCCTCGCGGAAGTGTCCGCCGCGGGACTCCTCCCGGTGCAGGGCTGCAACCGTCATGACCTTGGCCAGTTCCAGCAGGAAGCCCAGTTCAACGGCCTCGAGCAGGTCAAGGTTGAAGCGCTTGCCCTTGTCCTGGACGCTGATGCGCTTGTACCGCTCTTCGAAGGACTCGATGTCCCTGAGGACCTGGTTCAGCGTGTCAGCCGTGCGGAACACCTGCATGTTGGCGTCCATGGTGTCCTGGAGTTCCTTGCGGATCACGGCCACCTTCTCGTCGCCGGTGCCGTTGCGGGCGATGTCCAGCAGTTCGATGGTGTACGCCTCCGGGTCGGCCGGGAGGTCGACGAAGTCAGCCGTCTTGGCGTACTCCGCGGCGGCGATGCCGGCGCGCTTGCCGAACACGTTGATGTCCAGCAGCGAGTTGGTGCCCAGGCGGTTGGAGCCGTGAACCGAAACACAGGCCACTTCGCCGGCCGCGTAGAGACCCGGCACCACGGTGTCGTTATCCTGCAGGACTTCGGTGGTGATGTTGGTCGGGATGCCGCCCATGGCGTAGTGCGCCGTCGGGAACACCGGAACCGGCTCCGTGTAGGGCTCAACACCGAGGTATGTGCGCGCAAACTCGGTGATGTCCGGCAGTTTGGCGTCGATGTGCGCGGGCTCGAGGTGGGTCAGGTCAAGGAGCACGTAGTCCTTGTTCGGTCCACAGCCGCGGCCTTCGCGAACTTCGTTCGCCATGGAGCGGGCCACGATGTCACGCGGTGCAAGGTCCTTGATGGTGGGGGCGTAGCGCTCCATGAAGCGCTCACCCTCGGAGTTGCGCAGGATGGCGCCTTCGCCACGCGCGGCTTCCGACAGCAGGATGCCCAGGCCGGCAAGGCCGGTCGGGTGGAATTGGAAGAACTCCATGTCCTCCAGGGGAATGCCGCGGCGGAACGCAATGCCCATGCCGTCGCCGGTCAGGGTGTGGGCGTTGGACGTGGTCTTGAAGACCTTGCCGGCGCCGCCGGAGGCGAACACCACCGACTTGGCCTGGAACACGTGCAGTTCGCCGGAAGCGAGGTCGTAGGACACGACGCCGGCGACACGCTTCTGCTTGTACGGCGTGCCGTCTTCGCGGACTGCGTCTTCCTCAACCGTCAGGAGGTCCAGGACGTAGTACTCGTTGTAGAACTCAACGTTGTGCTTGACACAGTTTTGGTACAGCGTCTGCAGGATCATGTGGCCCGTGCGGTCAGCCGCGTAGCAGGCCCGGCGGACAGGGGCTTTGCCGTGGTCACGGGTGTGGCCGCCGAAGCGGCGCTGGTCAATCCGTCCTTCCGGCGTGCGGTTGAACGGCAGGCCCATTTTTTCCAGGTCCAGCACGGCGTCGATGGCTTCTTTCGCCATGACCTCGGCCGCGTCCTGGTCCACCAGGTAGTCGCCGCCCTTAATGGTGTCGAACGTGTGCCACTCCCAGTTGTCTTCCTCGACATTGGCCAGTGCCGCACACATGCCACCCTGCGCCGCACCGGTGTGCGAGCGGGTGGGGTAGAGCTTGGTCAGTACTGCTGTGCGCGCGCGCTGACCGGATTCGATCGCGGCGCGCATGCCAGCGCCACCGGCACCGACGATGACGACGTCGTACTTATGGACCTGCATACCAGACGCTCTTTCTCTCAAAATTCGCTATAAAACCACGGGCGGGCGGAGCCTGCACCGTAAAACCGTCGGCCCGCTCAGTGCGGGCACGGCTGATCCCCCTGGGAGGAAGGTGCCGCTAGGCTGCGGGGCAGAAGCCGCCGGGCAGCGGTACGCCGTTGACGTCCAGCGGGCACGGGTTGAAGGTGAAGATCACCAGGGTGCCCAGGATGATGATGACAGCCGTTGCGGCGTAAAGGACGATCTTCAGCCAGAAGCGTGTGGAATCCTTCTCGGCGTAGTCGTTGATGATGGTGCGGACACCGTTCGTGCCGTGCAGCATGGCAAGCCAGAGCATGGCCAGGTCCCAGAACTGCCAGAACGGATCGGCCCACTTGCCGGCCACGAAACCGAAGTCAATGGCATGGATGCCCTCGCCCACCATGAGGTTGACGAACAGGTGCCCGAAGATCAGGACTACCAGGACAACGCCCGAAAGCCGCATGAACAGCCAGGCAGCCATTTCGAAGTTGCCCTTGGAAGCGCCGCTGCGGCGGTACTTGGGGGCAATCAGTCCTGCGCCCGGCTTGCCGCCGTCTTTTCCACTGCGGGGACTCTGAATGGTTGCAGTCATGGCTTAGTGACCTCCGAAGGCGAGGGAAAGGTGGCGGATGGAGAAGCCCACCATGACGATGACCCAGAGGACCAGGACCGTCCACAGCATTTGGCGCTGGTACTTCGCGCCCTTCTTCCAGAAGTCGACGGCGATGATCCGCAGGCCGTTGAAGGCGTGGAACACGATCGCTGCGACAAGGCCCGTTTCACCCAGGGCCATCAGGGGGTTCTTGTAGGCGCCGATCACGGCGGTGTATGCCTCGGGGGACACGCGCACCAATGAGGTGTCCAGCACATGGACCAACAAGAAGAAGAAAATCACTACACCGGTAATACGGTGTCCAACCCAGGACCACATGCCTTCACGGCCGCGGTACAAGGTGCCAGCTGGTTTTGTCGGCACTGAATAAACCTCCCTGCAACACAGCGGCGCTGGCATGGGATCCACGCGGGGGGAACGCCTGCTGCGAGAGCACTCGTAAGCTCAAGCCTAAATCTAGGCTTCGCTCACAGCTTATTCAATTCAGGAACTCCTTGGTGACGCCTCCCCGCGCGGTTTTTGCGCATTTTTGAGACGAACGCCACACTATGGCTGTCGCGGCGGCGCCGCCGGAAGCGCATCTGCCGGTGTCGGGGCGGTGGTCGGCTAAAGTAGGCCGTGATGAGTACAGACATAGTGACAAGCCGGAATTCACCGCTGGACCGTTTTATCGCGGTAATTCCTGCAGGCGGAGTGGGGACCCGCCTCTGGCCCCTGTCACGTGCAGCAGCCCCTAAATTTCTTCACGATCTCACCGGTTCCGGCAGCACGCTGCTGCGGGCGACCTACGACCGACTGGAGCCGCTTGCCGGTAAAGGCGTGCTGGTTGTCACCGGCGTTGCCCACCGGAACGCCGTGTGCAGCCAGCTCCCTGAGATCCAGGAGTCCGATCTTGTGCTGGAAAGCGAGCCCAAGGACTCCGGCGCGGCCATCGGCCTCGCGGCCGCCATCCTGTACCAGCGGGATCCGGAGATCATCATGGGTTCCTTCGCCGCGGACCAGGTGATCAGCCCCGACGACCTCTTCCAGGACGCCGTGCGCGAAGCCATCCACACGGCTGCGGCCGGAAAGATCGTCACCATCGGAATCAAGCCCACGCACCCGTCCACCGGGTTCGGCTACATCCGCGCGGGCCAGAAGCTGTCGATTGCGGACGCCCCGAGCGCGCAGGCCGTAGTGGAGTTCGTGGAGAAGCCCAGCGAGGACGTCGCCCAGCAGTACGTGGACAGCGGTGAGTACGTCTGGAACGCGGGTATGTTCGTTGCTCCGGTGTCATTGATGCTGAAGCACCTCGAGGCGAACCAGCCTGAACTCTTCAAGGGGCTCACGGAAATCGCGCAGGCCTGGGACACCCCTGAACGCGATGAGGTCACCGCCCGCGTCTGGCCCACCCTGCCGAAGATCGCCATCGACTACGCAGTCGCTGAGCCTGCCGCCGCCGCCGGGGACGTCGCTGTCGTGCCGGGAACTTTCCGTTGGGACGACGTCGGCGACTTTGCCTCCGTGGGCCGGCTCAACAGCGCCAAGGAGGTGGACGATGTGACCGTCCTCGGCGAAGGCGCCCGCGTCTTCACCGAAAACGCCAGCGGCGTGGTTGTCACGGACACCAAGCGCGTCATCGCGTTGATCGGCATCAAGGACGTGGTCATCGTTGACACGCCGGACGCCTTGCTGGTCACCACCATGGCGCACTCCCAGCGGGTCAAAGCAGCCGTGGACGCGCTCAAGGCCAGCGGCGACACCGACGTCCTCTAAACGGACCCGGCAGACCCTACTCAGCCCAGGCTTCCCGGCCCCCCGGGAAGCCTGGGCTGAGCCGTTCCAGGCGCCGGGAGCCGGCTCCCGGATGCGTAACCTCCGGCGCTGATGCGGGTATTCGAGGCAGCCTCGCTAGAGTTGTTTCGTGCGCAATTACACTACTGAAGCCGAGCCCACCGCCCTCGTGGGGCCGTGGCTGGAGCCGCTGCTGCCGGAGCTGATCGATTTCCGCCGTGACCTCCATGCGCATCCTGAACTGTCCTTCAAGGAATTCCGGACCACAAACAAGCTGGCGGAACGGCTCGAAGCTGCCGGGCTCAAGCCGCGACGGCTTGAGGGCACAGGCCTTACTGTCGACGTCGGGGAGGGCCCCATTGCCACTGCCCTTCGCGGCGACATCGACGCCCTCCCCATCATTGAGGAAACCGGGCTGCCGTTCGCGTCCAAGAACCACGGTGTCACCCATGCCTGCGGCCACGATGTCCACACCACCACCATGCTGGGGATCGCCCTCGTGCTGCACCGCATGCACCAGGAATCCCCGCTGGGCGGCACGGTGCGGATCATCTTCCAGCCTGCCGAGGAGACCATGCCCGGCGGAGCGCACTCCTGCATCGAACAGGGCGTGCTCGACGGCGTGCCGCGCATCCTTGCCCTGCACTGCGACCCTCGCATCGAGGTAGGCAAGATCGGCACCCGGATCGGTGCCATCACCTCGGCGTCGGACACGATCAGGATTGAGCTGTCCGGACGCGGCGGCCACACCTCACGGCCCCACCTCACCGAGGACCTCGTCTTCGCGCTGGCGCAGATCGCCGTCAACGTGCCGGCCGTCCTCTCGCGCCGCGTGGATGTTCGCAGCGGAGTCTCCGTGGTGTGGGGCCACATCTCGGCCGGCTCCGCACCGAATGCCATCCCGGGCACGGGCTATATGGCAGGCACCATGCGCTGCCTGGACCGCGACGCCTGGCACAGTGCTGGCGAACTCCTGGACGAAGTGGTCCACCAGGTTGCTGCGCCCTACAACGTGGACGTTCGCCTGGAGCACACCCGGGGCGTTCCACCGGTGGTCAACTCCGAACATGAGACAGCCCTGATCGAGGCGGCCGCACGCGCTGAAATCGCAGAAAGTGCCGTGGTCCTCACGCCCCAGTCCATGGGCGGGGAGGATTTCGCCTGGTTCCTGGCCGAGCTGCCGGGAGCGATGATGCGGCTCGGCACCAAGACTCCCGGCGGTGAGGAATACGACCTCCACCGGGGCGACTACATCCTGGACGAGCGCGCGCTGGGGTACGGCATCCAGGTCCTGACCGCGGCAGCCCTCCGCACCATCCGCGACCTCTAGGCAACACCCCCTGGAGCGCGAACTGACAGCTCAAGCCCTCAAATCCCGGATCTGCGGGCTTGAGCTGCCAGTTCGCGCTCTTCTTTCGCCAAGATAAGTTGTGCACAATCTAATTGTGCGATATCGTTTTTCTTATGACCGACGCTCCCAGACTCAACCGCCAGGTGTGCTTTGCGCTCTACTCCGCGTCCAAGGCGGCCACGGCCGTGTACCGCCCCATGCTGGACGAGCTCGGCCTGACCTATCCCCAATACCTCGTCATGCTGGTGCTCTGGGAGGAGCAGCCCCGCAGCGTCCGCGAGCTGGGGGAGGAGCTGGGCCTGGATTCGGGCACCCTGTCCCCGTTGCTGAAAAGGCTCGAATCGCTGGGGCTGGTGGAACGGCGGCGTTCGGCCGAGGATGAGCGCCGGGTGGAGGTCTTCCTCACGGACTCCGGCACCGCACTGAGCGCCCGGGCCACGGCCATTCCCCAGCAACTCGCAGATGCCGCCGGCCTGTCCGCGGCAGAGCTCGACCAGCTCCGGGAAACCCTGGGCAGGCTGACGGCCGCCCTCCATTCATCCCGCTAGCAGGATTTCGATCGAACAGAATTTCCCTCCAACAGAACGGAACCACGTGAAGACTCTTTACACAGCAGAAGCCCTCGCCTCGGGCGAAGGACGGGACGGAAGCGCCCGCACCCAAGACGGCAAGCTGGACGTCACCCTGGCCAGCCCGGTGGAACTGGGCGGGAACGGCCAGGGCACAAACCCGGAACAGCTGTTCGCTGCCGGGTACGCTGCTTGCTTCCACTCAGCCCTGCGCCTGGTGGGCCGTAAGGAAAAGGCCGATCTCACGGACTCCGCCGTGGCGGCCAAGATCCACTTCGGCGCGCTCGAGGACGGCGTGGGCTACGGCCTCGCCGCTGAGCTCGAAATTGCTTTGCCCGCCCTGGACCTGGCGACGGCGGAGGCGCTGGTGGCCAAGGCGCACCAGATCTGCCCCTATTCCAATGCCACCCGCGGCAACATCAACGTAGACATCAAGATCCTGGAGCTGGCCGCATGAGCGCCAACACCGCAACCCTTCCCCGGACAACCCGCGAGATCCAGCTGGCATCCCGTCCGCACGGCCGGCCCGTCCCGGAGAACTTCCGTCTGGCCGAGTCGGAGCTTCCGGAACTGCAGGACGGCCAGGTGCTGGTCCGCAACCAGTTCATCTCCGTCGATCCCTACATGCGGGGCCGCATGAACGACGTCAAGTCCTATTCAGCGCCGTTTGCGCTTGATGCAGCGCTCGACGGCGGCGCCGTCGGTGAGGTGATCGCGTCCCGGTCGGAGGAACGCAAGGTGGGGGACGTCGTCGTACATTCCCTCGGCTGGCGCGAGTTCGCGGTGCTTGATGCCGCCGCCACATCCCTGGCGCGCACTGACCTGGCGCCCGCGTCGGCGTTCCTCGGAGCCCTGGGCATGACCGGCCTGACGGCTTACGCGGGCCTCCTCAAAGTTGCTGAATTCAAGCCCGGAGAAGTGGTCTTCGTTTCCGGAGCCGCGGGTGCCGTCGGTTCGCTCGTGGGGCAGATCGCCAAAGCGATGGGTGCGTCCCGGGTTATCGGCAGTGCCGGGTCGCCGGAAAAGGTGGCACGACTGCTGGAGCTCGGCTTCGACGCCGCGTTCAACTACAACGACGGCCCGGTGGCCGCGCAGCTCGCGGCAGCGGCAGGGGAGCGCGGGATAGACGTGTACTTTGACAACGTCGGCGGTGAGCACCTTGAAGCAGCGCTGTCTGCACTCACGGTGGGCGGCCGCGTGGCCATGTGCGGCGCCATTGCGCAGTACAACTCGACCGAACCGACTCCCGCCCCCCGTAACCTCATGCTGGCCATTGGCAAGCAGCTGACCCTCAAGGGATTCCTGGTCGGCGGCTATTGGCAGCACATGGAGGAGTTCGTCGGGACCGTGTCAGCCTGGGTTGCTGACGGCACCGTGCGCTACGACGAAACAGTTGTGGACGGCCTGGAAAACGCACCGCAGGCGTTCATGGACCTCCTCGACGGCGCCAACACCGGGAAGATGCTGGTCCGAATCTAGGGAAATGGACGTGACTTGCGGTGGCGGCTACCGGTAGGTAACAAGTTCTCAACAATCTCCGCGCTTGGGTGGCGGCGTGCTGCCCGGACGTGTTCCAGGCCACTACAGTAGCTGTCATCAGTGCGCCTCGGCGCAGTGCTGCGAAACCATCAGTGAAAACAGAATTTCAGTGTGGAGCATTCGAAACGGACACTCATTGAACTCCCGTCGTAGCGCCTATCTCTTTGTTCCTGGAGGAAAATTGAAGAACTCACTGCGTGCAACCCTCAAGCGCGGTTCAATGACCGGCGTTGCCACCGCCGGGGCGGCCGCTCTCCTGCTGACCAGCTGCGGTGCTGCCCCGGAAGCGGGCAGCACCGCTAGCGCCACCGCCAGCGACTACACGGGCTGCATCGTGTCCGACTCGGGTGGATTCGACGACCAGTCGTTCAACCAGTCCTCCTACGAAGGCCTGAAGAAGGCTGAGAAGGATCTCGGGATCAAGGTCAACCAGGTCGAGTCCAAGACCAACAACGACTTCGAGCCGAACCTCCGCGCCATGGTCACTGCAGGCTGCGACCTGACCGTCACGGTCGGCTTCCTCCTCGGGGACGCCACCAAGGCCCAGGCCACCGCCAACCCGGACAAGCACTTCGCCATCATCGACTTCGGCTACGACACCCCCATCACCAACGTCAAGCCGATCATCTACGACACCGCCCAGGCTGCCTTCCTGGCCGGTTACCTTGCGGCAGGCTCCACCAAGACCGGAACGGTGGCGACCTTCGGCGGCATCAAGATCCCCACTGTCACCATCTTCATGGACGGCTACGCCGACGGCGTGAAGTACTACAACGAACAGAAGGGCAAGGACGTCAAGATCCTTGGCTGGGACAAGGCGAAGCAGGACGGCAGCTTCACGGGCGACTTCGAAAAGCAGGACAAGGGCAAGCAGCTGACCCAGAACTTCCTGGACCAGGGCGCAGACATCGTGATGCCCGTTGCCGGCCCCGTCGGCAAGGGAGCAGGGGCAGCACTCAAGGAAGCCAAGGCCGCAGGCAAGGACGTCAAGCTCATCTGGGTTGACTCGGACGGCTTCCTCACCGCCCCTGACTACAAGGACATCATGCTCTCCTCCGTCATGAAGCAGATGGGCGAAGCAGTGGAGACCGTCGTGAAGGAAGACAAGGACGGCAAGTTCAGCAACACGCCGTACGTCGGCACCCTCGCGAACGACGGCGTGCAGCTGGCTCCGTTCCACGATCTGGAGTCCCAGGTTCCCGCGGAACTGAAGACCGAACTGGAACAGATCAAGAAGGACATCGTCGACGGCAAGCTGAAGGTCGAGTCGGCGGCGAGCCCGAAGGCCTAGTTCCCTCCGCAAAGCGCCACCACCCGGTTGGTCACTGACTTCCGGGCGGTGGCGCTTTTCGTTGGGCGCGGGCTTTTCCCAACGGGCGCCGCCCGCTCCGCCAAAGGCTGCAGGCACTAGGCTGGTGCTGCAGCCACATATCCCGTCCGG
Source organism: Arthrobacter sp. PvP103 (assembly GCF_017833075.1). Lineage (NCBI taxonomy): Bacteria > Bacillati > Actinomycetota > Actinomycetes > Micrococcales > Micrococcaceae > Arthrobacter > Arthrobacter sp. PvP103. Next base: position 3,621,083 of record NZ_JAFIBQ010000001.1, read on the forward strand.
GCACATTTTCCGGACGCTTCGAGATTGGTCAGAGTTTTGAAACTTGAACTCAGAGGGATCACCAAACGCTTCGGCTCCCTTATTGCCAACGATCACATCGATGTGGTTGTTGAACCCGGGCAAATTCATTGTTTGCTTGGTGAAAACGGCGCTGGCAAGTCCACGCTGATGAATGTCCTGTACGGCCTGTACGAGCCAAGTGAGGGCGAAATCCTGGTGGACGGCAAGGCCGTCACCTTCCGCGGCCCGGGTGACGCGATGGCTGCGGGCATCGGCATGGTGCACCAGCACTTCATGCTGGTTCCGGTCTTTACAGTTGCGGAGAACGTGGCCCTGGGCGCTGAAACCACCAAGGCCGGCGGTTTCCTGAACCTGGATGACACCCGGCGCAAGATCAAGGAGATCTCCGACAAATACGGTTTCGACGTCGACCCCGATGCCCTGATCGAGGATCTTCCCGTTGGTGTCCAGCAGCGCGTGGAAATCATCAAGGCCCTGGTCCGCGACGCCAAGGTGCTCATCCTCGACGAGCCCACCGCCGTGCTGACACCGCAGGACACCGACGAACTCCTGGACATCATGCGCCAGCTGAAAAGCCACGGCACCTCGATCGTCTTCATCTCCCACAAACTCCGCGAAGTGAAGGCCGTTTCCGACACGATCACGGTCATCCGGCGCGGAAAGGTGGTGGGCACGGCGGACCCCGGTGCTTCGACCACCGAGCTTGCATCCATGATGGTGGGCCGCGCAGTCAACCTGACCCTGGACAAGGCACCGGCCAAGCCGCAGGAAACCACGTTCCAGGTCAAGGACCTCACCGTGATCGCCCCGACAGGCCAGCATGTGGTGGACGGGATCAGCTTCGACATTGCCCGCGGCGAAATCCTGGCCATCGCGGGAGTGCAGGGCAATGGCCAGACCGAACTGACGGAAGCCATCCTTGGCCTGCAGGACCGCGTCCACGGCTCCATCCTGCTTGACGGCGAAGAACTCCTGGGCCGCAGCGTCAAGGAAGTACTCGGGGCCGGCGTCGGCTTTGTCCCGGAGGACCGGACCGTTGACGGGCTGATCGGCACGTTCTCCATCGCGGAGAATCTGGTCCTGGACCGCTACGATCAGCCGCCATTCGCCAAAGGCATCAGCATGAGCCCTGCCCGGATCCTTGAGAACGCCAAGTCCCGGATCGACGAGTTCGACGTCCGGACCCCGTCCGGGGCGCTGGCCGCAGGGACCCTCTCCGGCGGAAACCAGCAAAAAGTGGTGATGGCACGGGAGCTGTCCCGGCCGCTGCGGCTGTTTATCGCCTCCCAGCCCACCCGAGGCGTGGATGTAGGTTCCATTGAGTTCCTGCACAAACGCATTGTTGCTGAACGGGACCAGGGAACACCGGTGATGATTGTGTCCACGGAACTCGACGAAGTCATCGAGCTCGCGGACCGGATCGCAGTGCTCTACAAGGGCAAGCTGGTGGGCATCGTCCCTTCCGGCACCGGACGCGACGTCCTGGGCCTGATGATGGCGGGCCTGTCCCCGGAAAGCGCCCACGCGGATGCCGCCCAAGCGGCCGTAGCCCACGCGGACGCGGCCCACGCGGACGCAGGCGCGACCAGCGGGTACACACCCGTCCAGACGTCCACCTCCGGTGCCGAAGGAGGCGACCATGACTGAACAGGACAAGCCCAAGCACATGGCTGACGAAAACGCGGCGGACCGCAGGGCAACCCCGGCGCCCGAACCCCGAAGTTCCGATCCCCAAAGCTCCGAGCCCCAGGCGCCTGCCGAAGCAGCCGCAGCCGCGGCCGCGCTGGACACAGCCGGCGGGGTGATGCAGCCTTCGGCTGTTCCCGTCTCGGCCCAGAGCGGCACCGTTCCGAGTGGGGCGGACACGCTGGTCCGGCGGATCTTCACCGGCAGCGGCATGGTGTCGGTGCTGGCGGTCCTGCTTGCCCTGATCCTCGGCGGACTACTGATTGCTAGCACGGACAAGCAGGTGGGGGCCACGGCAAGCTACCTCTTTGCCCGGCCCTCGGATTTCCTCTCGGCTGTCTGGACCGCCGCGACGCGTTCGTACGTCGCGCTGTTCCAGGGGTCCGTGTTCAACCCCCGCGGTTCCAGCGTTGCGGTGCAGTTCGCTCCGCTGATGGAGACCCTCACCATCGCCACGCCCTTGATCACGGCAGGCCTGGGCGTGGCACTGGCGTTCCGCGCCGGCCTGTTCAACATCGGTGCCCAGGGCCAGATCATCATGGCCGGCATCCTCGCCGCCTGGGCCGGCTTCGCCCTGCACCTGCCGCTGGGACTGCACCTGCTGCTGGTACTCGTTGCCGGCATCGTGGGCGGCGCGCTCTGGGGCGGGCTGGTGGGCCTGCTGAAGGCCCGCACCGGGGCCCATGAGGTCATCCTGACCATCATGTTCAACTACATCGCCCTGTACTTCCTGCGCTACCTGCTGAACACGCCGGCATTCCAGCGGCCGGGGGAGTCCAACCCCATCTCGCCGATCCTGGATCCCACCGCTGTGTACCCGCAGATTTTCGGGACCCAGTACCGGCTCCACCTGGGCTTTGTCCTGGCCATCGCCGCCACCGTTCTCGTCTGGTGGCTGCTTAACCGCTCCACCGTGGGCTTTGAATTCCGCGCGGTCGGTGCCAACCCCAAGGCGGCCCTGACCGCGGGCATCAACGTGCCCCGGGCCACGGTCCTGGTCATGGCGATCGCCGGTGCCCTGGCCGGGATGTCCGGCGTGGCGCAGGTGGCGGGAACCGAAAAGGTCCTGACCGACGGCGTCGCCGCCACTTACGGGTTCGACGCCATCACGGTTGCACTCCTGGGACGTTCGACGCCGTGGGGCACCTTCGCGGCCGGACTGCTGTTCGGCGCCTTCCGCGCCGGCGCGGTGCAGATGCAGATCCAGACCGGAACCCCGATCGACATTGTGCTCGTGGTCCAGTCACTGATCGTGCTGTTCATCGCGGCACCGCCGCTGGTGCGGGCCGTCTTCGGGCTTAACCCGCGCAAGAAGAAGGCCGTAGCGGCCGGTAAGTCCCAGAAGGCAGCCACCACCGGAGGTGCAGCATGAGCACAACAGCAACATCGCCCGTTCCGGGAAAGCCGCAGCAGGGAAAGCCGGAGCCCGGAAGAACGCGGCCGGCCGCGGACAGCGTTCCTGCGGTCTCGGCAAAGCCCGTGACGTGGAAGGTGCCGGTACTGCTCGCCGTTCTCGGCGTCGTGGCGTTCATTTTCTTCGGTGTCATGGGACCCAACCAGACGGCCAAGTTCGGGATTTCGTCGAGCGGCGACTTCTTCCAGCTTCCGGCCATCGAAGTTCCAGCTTTTCTGGGCGGAATCGTTCTGTCGGTCCTGATGCTGGGACTCGCCGCCTACGCGGTGTATCTCAAGACCCGTAACGAAGCCTCTCCCGGCTGGCTGCCCATCGTCTTCATCGTGCTCTTCGTGGCAGCGTTCCTGATCTGGGTGGTGGGCGGCGCCCGCACGCCGAGCATCTCGCTGGCCGGGCTCATTGCCGGTTCCGTGACGCTCGCGGTCCCGCTCGTCTTCGGCTCCCTTTCCGGTGTGCTCTGTGAACGCGCGGGCGTCGTCAACATCGCGATTGAGGGCCAGCTGCTGGGCGGTGCGTTTACGGCCGCGATGGTGGCCACCTTGACCAAGAGCCCCTTCATCGGGCTGCTGGCGGCGGCCGTTGCCGGCGCCGTCGTCTCCATGGTCCTGGCGGTCTTCAGCATCAAATACCTGGTCAACCAGATTATCGTGGGCGTGGTCCTCAACGTCCTGGTTTCGGGCCTGACAGGTTTCCTGTTCAGCACCGTGATGCAGGCCAACAAGGCACAGTTCAACTCTCCGGGACGGCTGCCCATCATCGACATCCCCGTGCTGTCCAGCATCCCGGTGATCGGCCCCATCCTCTTCAAGCAGTCCGTGGTGGGTTACCTGATGTACATCGCAGTCGCCGTGGTGTGGGTCGGCCTCTTCAAGACCAAATGGGGCCTTCGCGTCCGGGCCGTCGGGGAACACCCGCAGGCCGCCGACACCTTGGGCATCAAGGTCAACGCCACGCGCTTCTGGAACGTCACCCTCGGCGGAGCGGTGGCAGGCATCGGCGGTTCCTTCTTTACCTTGGTGGCCATCGACAGTTTCACCAAGGAGATCTCGGGCGGACGCGGCTTCATCGCCCTGGCCGCGCTGATCTTCGGCCGGTGGAACCCGATCGGGGCCTTCTTCGCGGCCCTGCTGTTCGGCTTCGCGGACAACCTGCAGAGCATCGTGACTATCATCGGCACGCCGGTTCCCAGCCAGTTCATGGCCATGCTGCCCTACCTGGTGACGGTGCTCGCCGTGGCTGGACTGGTGGGCCGCTCCAGGCCGCCGGCGGCTGACGGCATACCGTACGTCAAGGGTTGACGGCGGTGGACGAGGATTCGACCCGCGCGGGCACCGGCATGGAAGGCAGCGATGTCGACTGGGCAGCACTCGAAGCGGCCGCCGTTGACGCCATGAAGAACGCATATGCACCGTATTCGAAGTTCGCGGTGGGGGCGGCGGCCCTCACCGCGGACGGCCGGATGGTGAGCGGCTGCAACGTCGAAAACGCCAGTTACGGCCTGACGCTGTGCGCCGAATGCACACTGGTGGGCAACCTGCACATGACCGGAGGCGGCCTGCTGCGCGCCTTCTATTGTGTGGATGCCGCAGGCAACATCCTGATGCCGTGCGGGCGCTGCCGGCAGCTGCTGTACGAATTCCGGGCGCCGGACATGGAACTCATGACCGCACAGGGAATTAAGACAATGGACCAGGTGCTACCCGATGCCTTTGGTCCCCAACACCTGGAGGAACCCCGGTGACACAAACCCCAAGCAACACCGAAGCGTTCGACGCCGTCGACATCATCCGCATCAAGCGGGACAGGGGAGTCCTGAGCCCGGCCCAGATCGACTGGACCATCGACGCCTATACCCGCGGCGCGATCGCCGACGAGCAGATGGCCGCCCTGAACATGGCCATCCTGCTCAACGGCATGGACCGCGCGGAAATTTCGCGCTGGACCGCCGCGATGATCGCGTCCGGCGAACGGATGGACTTCTCCGGACTGAGGCGGGCCGACGGCAGCGTGAAGCCGACGTCAGACAAGCACTCCACCGGGGGAGTGGGGGACAAGATCACGCTGCCGCTGGCACCGCTTGTTGCTGTATTTGGCGTGGCTGTTCCACAGCTTTCCGGCCGAGGCCTGGGCCACACCGGCGGCACACTGGACAAGCTGGAAGCCATCCCGGGCTGGCGCGCAGAGCTGAGCAACAACGAACTGATGGCTCAGCTCCAAAACGTCGGGGCAGTGATCTGCGCCGCGGGTGCCGGGCTGGCCCCTGCGGACAAGAAGCTCTATGCCCTGCGCGACGTCACGGGAACGGTGGAAGCCATCCCGCTGATTGCGTCCTCCATCATGAGCAAGAAGATCGCGGAGGGCACCGGCTCACTGGTCCTCGACGTCAAGGTGGGAAGTGGCGCCTTTATGAAGGACGAGGCCCGCGCCAGGGAACTGGCCGAGACGATGGTGGCCTTGGGCAAGGATGCCGGTGTCAACACCGTGGCCCTTTTGACTAACATGAACACGCCACTGGGCCTGACCGCCGGAAACTCGATCGAGGTTGAGGAATCCGTGGAGGTGCTGGCCGGCGGCGGTCCGGAAGACGTCGTGGAACTGACGGTCCGGCTGGCGGAGGAGATGCTCGCCTGCGCCGGCGTTCATGACGCCGACCCGCGCGCCGCGCTCAAGGACGGCCGGGCCATGGACGTGTGGAACCGCATGATCGAGGCACAAGGCGGGGACCCCCGGGCCAAGCTTCCCGTTGCCAGGGAATCCGAAGTCGTCTACGCGCCGGCCGACGGTGTCCTCGTGGAGCTGGATGCACTGGCCGTTGGCGTGGCCGCGTGGCGGCTGGGTGCCGGCCGGGCGCGCAAGGAGGACCAGGTCCAGGCGGGTGCCGGCGTCCGGCTGCACGCCAAGCCCGGTGCCGTGGTCCGCGCAGGCGAGCCCCTGATGACGCTGCTGACGGACACCCCGGAGAAGTTCGAGCGGGCCAAGGAAGCCCTCGAAGGGTCCGTCGTCATCGCACCGGAGGGCTCCCGGCCGGCGCAGAAACTCATCATCGACCGCATCGCCTGATCCCGTGATTCTCCCCGGCCGGGTTGCTGTGGCAGCGAGGCCAGTGGCCGCCCGTGGACCGGCCGGGGAGAAAACGGGTGGTCCCGGCCGTTAGGAAACTGTGCAGGCTATCAACGACTTCATTCTCGCGGCGGCGGGACAGCCCTGGGTTCTCCTCCTGGTGCTGGCATGCTGCGTGATCGACGGGTTCTTCCCGCCGATCCCTAGCGAGTCGGTGGTCGTTGGCCTGGCGGCCGTGGCTGCGACCGCCGATGTCCCCAACCCGTGGCTGCTGATGCTCATGGCCGCACTGGGGGCCTTCGGCGGCGACAACATCGCCTACTTGATCGGACGGAAGGTGGGCACCCGCCGCTGGCGGTGGATGCGCGGACCGCGAATGCAGACCGCCTTTCACTGGGCCGGGAGGGAACTCCGGAAACGGCCGGCGTCGCTGGTCCTCGTGGCCCGGTTTGTTCCGATCGGCCGGGTGGCCGTCAACCTCACGGCGGGCGCCACCCATTTTCCGCACCTTCGTTTCGTGGGCTTGACCGTCCTGTCCGCAGCGCTTTGGTCCTCCTACTCAGTGGCAATCGGGCTGTTTTTCGGGCAATGGTTCGAAGACAACCACCTGCTGGGTGCCGCCATCGCCATCGCCTGCGCGATCCTCCTCGGCATCCTCGTGGACATCCTGATCAGCCGCCTCCGCGGCCGGCTGCCTGAGGAGCCTGCAGGGGAAGCAGCACCGGGACCCTGACCGGGCTGTCCGGCGTCCGCTGAACGGTGCGTGGAAGCACCGGACCGCGGGTCAGCTTTTCCCGGCCGTAGCGTAGCGGATCATGCCGCTGACATGGGACACTAAATAGCGATTTCCGTCACTTTATAGGAGCAGGGCCCCGCGTGGAATTTATCAATGAGGCAGTGCTCCATGCCGCAGGTCAATGGTGGATCTATCCCATCCTGCTGGTGTTCTTTTTTGTTGACGGCTTTGCGATGGTTGTCCCCAGCGAAACACTCATCGTGGCGCTTGCGGCATTTTCGCGCCAAAGCGGTGAACCCAACCTCTGGATCCTTGGCGTCACGGCGCTGGTCGGTGCCATCGCCGGCGACAACATGGCCTACATGCTCGGGCGGAAGATCGGGCTTGAACGCTGGCGCTGGATGCGCAAGCCCAAGGTACAGAAGGTCTTCGCGTGGGCCCACTATGAGCTGGAGAAGCGCGGCGCCGTCCTGATCTTCACTGCACGGTACATCCCGTGGGGCCGCGTGGCGGTCAACTACGTTGCCGGCACCACGGCTTTCCCGCACCGCAGGTTCTTCGTCCTGGATGCCCTTGCCTGCGTCACCTGGGTGGGTTACTCGATCGGGATAGGCCTGCTGGCGAGTTCCTTCCCCTTGCTGCATGACAATCCGCTCCTCGGTGCCGGCATTGCGGTGGTGTTCGCCATCATCCTCGGCATCATCATCGACCACCTGCTGCGCTGGTGGCACAAACGGCTGGGACGCCACGATGATGCACGTCCCGGGGCGGAATCCACCAAGGGAGCCGGCAGGGAAGCCTCCCCGGAACCTGGAATGCGCGCCGAGAGGGACGCCGCCGTCGAGGTCGCACCGCCGGCCATGCCCGCCGTCGCCGAAGTGGAAACGGGCCGCTGAACGGGGCTTCGGCCAAGGCCGTTGCCCACCGGGTGGCGCCTGACGCTGTCCGACCCTAAGGTTGGAACCGTGACTGAGCCTATTCTTGACGCTGCCCCTGCCATCGACTTCGACCTCAAGAGCCTCCCCAAGGTATCCCTGCACGACCACCTGGACGGCGGCCTGCGCCCGGCCACCATCATCGAACTGGCGGAAGCCGTTGGACACACGCTGCCGTCCACCGATCCCGTGGCGCTGGGGGAGTGGTTCCGCGAGTCCGCCGATTCCGGCTCCCTGGTCCGCTACCTCGAGACCTTCGACCACACCATCGCCGTGATGCAGACCAAAGAGGGTCTTTTCCGGGTGGCCAAGGAATTCGTGGAAGACCTCGCCGACGACGGCGTGGTGTACGGCGAAGTCCGCTGGGCACCGGAACAGCACCTGCAGAAGGGCCTGACGCTCGACGAAGTGGTCGAGGCCATCCAGGAAGGGCTCGACGCCGGTGTGGACGCCGTTGCCGAAACCGGCCGGGAGATCCAGGTAGGCCAGCTCATCACGGCCATGCGCCACGCCGACCGGGGCCAGGAGATCGCCGAACTGGCAGTCCGCCACCGTAACAACGGAGCAGTGGGCTTCGACATCGCCGGCGCCGAGGACGGGTTCCTGCCGTCCCGCTTCCGCGATGCCTTTACGTACCTCGCCCAGCACAACTTCCCCGCCACGGTCCACGCCGGCGAAGCCGCGGGCCTCGAAAGCATCCAGTCCGCCCTCGTCGACGGCCGTGCCCTGCGCCTCGGCCACGGCGTGCGCATCGCCGAGGACATCACGGTCGAATTCGATGACGAGGACTCCGCAGAGGAAGCCGATGAGAACATCGGCATGGTGACCCTCGGCGAGCTCTCCAGCTGGGTCCGCGACCGCGGCATCGCGCTGGAAATTTGCCCCTCCTCCAACCTGCAGACCGGGGCCATCGCCGGCTTCGGCGAGGGCATCGAAAGCCACCCTCTAGACATGCTGTACCAGCTCGGCTTCAATGTCACGATCAACACGGACAACCGGCTGATGAGCGGCGTGACCCTCACCGACGAGTTCGAACTGCTTGTGGAGACCTTCGACTACGACCTTGACGACATCCTGGAGCTCACGCTCAATGCCGCCGAAGCCGCCTTCCTGCCGCTGGAGGAAAAGGAAGCCCTCGTTGAGTACATCAACGACGCCTACGCCAATCTTGCCTAACGACGGTCCAGCTCCGGTTGCCTCCCTGGTGGGCGTCATAGCCGCCCTCAGGGAGCACTGCCCCTGGATGGGGGCGCTGACGCACGAGTCGCTGGTGGAGTACCTCCTCGAGGAGGCTTTTGAGGTGGCCGAAACAATCGAAACCGGCGCAGACGAGGCAGAGCTCCGCGGCGAGCTGGGCGATGTCCTGCTCCAGGTCGTGCTGCACGCCCGCCTCGCGGAGGAACGCGGAAGTTTCGGATTCGACGACGTCGTCCAGGGCCTCACGGCAAAGATGATCCGCCGGAACCCTCACGTCTTCCGGCCGGACGGCTCGCTCCAGGACACCTTCCCGGCCAGCGTCGAGGAGATCGTCCGGAACTGGGACTCCATCAAACAGGCCGAGAAGCCGGAGCGCGGTGATCCCTTCGAGGGAATTCCGCAAGGGCTCCCGGCCCTCGCTAGGGCCCAAAAGTCGCTGGACCGGGCCGCAAGGGCGGGGTTTCAACGGCCTCAACCTCCGGTGGGTGATCAGGCCGGCCCTGTGGCTGAGCTTGTCGAAACCATGGACTCCGAACAGCAGCTCGGCGATCTCCTGTTCGAGCTGGTCGCCGCTGCCCGCACCAGCGGTTTCGACGCCGAACGCGCCCTCCGCGGGGCTGTCCGGCGCTACCAGGGCGGCCACCGCACTGCTCACCCTGACCTGCCCCGGACGGGATCATGACGTCCGGGTGCTGGATAGGTTTCCGTAACCTGCACCACTCTCGACTACGCTAGTCCCTGACGAGGACGTCGAGTTTTTCCGCTAGTTTCCCAGTAAATCGCTTCACCATAAGGAGCATATTCATGGCGCTTATCGATGCCATTCACGCCCGCGAGATCCTCGATTCCCGTGGCAACCCGACCGTAGAAGTTGAAGTTCTGCTTTCCGATGGCCAGATCGGCCGCGCGGCAGTTCCCTCCGGCGCCTCCACCGGCGAACACGAGGCTGTTGAGCTGCGCGACGGAGACAAGGGACGCTACCTTGGCAAGGGCGTCCAGAAAGCCGTCGACGCCGTCATCGACCAGATCGCCCCGGCACTGACCGGTTTCGACGCCACGGACCAGCGCAGCATCGACCAGGCCATGATTGACCTGGACGGCACCCCCAACAAGTCCAAGCTCGGCGCCAACGCCATCCTGGGCGTTTCCCTGGCAGTGGCCAACGCCGCAGCAGCGTCGGCTGACCTGCCGCTGTACAAGTACCTCGGCGGCCCCAACGCGCACGTCCTGCCCGTTCCGCTGATGAACATCCTCAACGGCGGCTCGCACGCCGACTCGGATGTGGACATCCAGGAATTCATGATCGCCCCGATCGGCGCCGAGACCTTCTCCGAGGGCCTCCGCTGGGGTGTTGAGGTCTACCACAACCTCAAGTCCGTCCTGCAGGCCAAGGGCCTCTCCACCGGCCTGGGCGACGAAGGCGGCTTCGCTCCGAACCTGCCGTCCAACCGTGCGGCACTGGACCTGATCCAGGAAGCCATCAAGAACGCCGGCTACATCCCGGGCAAGGACATTGCCCTGGCACTGGACGTTGCCTCCTCCGAGTTCTTCAAGGACGGCGCCTACCAGTTCGAAGGCAAGGCCCTTTCCGCCACCGAAATGAGCGCTTACTACGCGGAGCTCGTGGCCGACTACCCGCTGGTTTCCATCGAGGATCCCCTGGACGAAAACGACTGGGAAGGCTGGAAGACCCTCACCGACGCCATCGGTGACAAGGTGCAGCTCGTCGGCGACGATCTCTTCGTCACCAACCCGTCCATTCTGCAGCGCGGCATTGACACCGCTACGGCCAACTCCCTGCTGGTCAAGGTGAACCAGATCGGTTCGCTGACCGAAACCCTGGACGCCGTTTCACTGGCCCAGCGTGCCGGTTACACCACCATCACCTCGCACCGCTCCGGCGAAACCGAGGACACCACCATTGCTGACATCGCCGTTGCCACCAACGCGGGCCAGATCAAGACCGGTGCCCCGGCGCGCTCCGAGCGCGTTGCCAAGTACAACCAGCTGCTGCGCATCGAAGAAGAACTCGACGACGCCGCACGCTACGCCGGACGCAGCGCCTTCCCGCGTTTCAAGGGCTAGCATCCAAAAAAACAGCTGACCGGTGGCTATGGTTGAAAGACCATGGCCACCGGTTCTGTTTGTGGTCCGCTTTTGAAGGAGTGTCATGGCCACCCGACGTCCCAAGGTTCCCCGCGCCACGCCCGCGGTGCGTCAGTCCAAGGATGCCGACGACGGCGCTGAAGTCATCCGCGCGGATTTCGGCGCGACGCGCCACGTGCCCGCTGACGGCGAAGCCAAAACGCCCGTCGAGCCCGCGAAATCCACCACGGCCGGACGGCTGGGCGCGTCCGTCAAAGCCGGGGTCGCCGCAGGTAAGCAGGCGGCCGGCCGGCCGCCAGGAAGTCACGCCGGCGCCAAAGCCCCGGGTGCTGCTGTCAAGGACGGAGCCGACAGCCAGGATCCCGTGCCCGCAAAGGCCTTTTCCGGCCGGATGCTGGCCCTGGCCGTCGTCATGATTGCCATCACCATCATGCTGGCCCCTACGGTCAAGATCTTCATCGACAAAAAGGCCGAGATCGCCGCGCTGGAGGCCGATATCGCCGCACGGAAAGCCGAACAGGACGGCCTGAAACTCCAGGTCTCGCGCTGGCAGGACCCGAACTACGTGAAACAGCAGGCCCGCGACCGCATTAACATGGTTATGCCGGGAGAAACCGGCTACTGGGTGTTTGGCAGCGATCTGCCGGCCGGGACCGCCAGTGGCCAGGCCGGAACAGGAACAGCACAGGACCCGGCCAACCTGCCATGGGTGGATTCGCTTTGGGAGTCCATCAGGCGCTCGGCAACAGACTAGAGGCGGTGCCCTCCGCCGGCTTTCCCACGGGTCAGCCTCCAAGGGCAGGAAGGCGGCCGCGCCAGTGGACCAGAATGCAGTAGGCGACAACGCCCTGGGCGGGTTGCCCGTGACAGAAGACGCCTCGACCGTGCCCGCGTCCAGCCACCCGTCCGCCCGGGACCTGGATGTGCTGAGCCGCCAGCTCGGGCGTCCCGTGCGCGACGTCGTCGAGATCCCCGCCCGCTGTGTCTGCGGCAACCCCCTGGTCGCGGCGACGTCACCGCGGCTCAGCAACGGAACGCCGTTCCCCACCACGTTTTATCTGACCCACCCCGTCATCACTTCGGCGGTATCACGGCTCGAGGCTGCCGGCCTGATGAACCGGATGAACGAACAGCTCGCTGAGAACTCCGCCCTCGCCGCAAGCTACCGGGCTGCCCATGAGGCGTACCTCGTGTCCCGGGCGGAGATTGGCGAACGGTCCGGAATAGGCGCCGTGCCCGAGATCGACGGCGTCTCCGCCGGCGGAATGCCCACCCGGGTGAAATGCCTCCACGTCCTGGTGGGCCATTCCCTGGCCGCCGGCCCCGGCGTCAATCCCCTCGGTGATGAGGCCATTGCCGCCATCAGTGAATGGTGGACCGCGGACCGTTGCTACTGCGACGGCGCCTGGGATACCGGCGGAGAAGCGCCCTCCAGGGACCTCAGCCGTCACGGGCCGCAGGGGCTCCCCGACATCGTGGGCCGTCCGGCGCCCGTCCGCAAGACCCAGCGGCACGCTGATGGTAACCACGCTGATGGTAGCCACGCTGACGGGAACACCGGGAACACCACGGAGGCTGCCCAGTGAACCGCGTTGCCGCCATTGACTGCGGAACCAATTCCATCCGTCTCCTGATCGCAGATGTGGAGGGAAGCGGAAGCAGTTCCAAGCTCACCGACGTCGTGCGCGAAATGCGTGTGGTCCGGCTGGGCCAGGGTGTGGACGCCACCGGCGAACTGGCACAGGAGGCGCTGGAGCGCACTTTCGCCGCCACGTCGGACTACGCCGCGCTGATCCGCGAACACGGGGCGGGCAAGGTCCGCTTCGTTGCCACCTCCGCCACCCGGGATGCCAGCAACCGGAACGTGTTCGTGGACGGTATCCGCGAGATCCTAGGCGTCGAGCCGGAGGTGATTACCGGCGATGAAGAGGCGGCCCTGTCCTTTGCAGGCGCAAGCAGCGTCCTTCCGTCCCGCGGCGCCGACCCCGTGCTGGTAGTGGACCTCGGCGGCGGAAGCACCGAATTCGTGCTCGGCGACGCCAGCGGCGTCATTGCCGCCAAATCCGTGGACGTCGGCTGTGTCCGGATGACGGAACGCCACCTTCGCAACGATCCGCCGTCACCGGAGCAGATCGCCGCGGCGGAGGCCGACGTCGACGCCGCCATCACCGAGGCGGAACTGGCCGTTCCGCTGGAACGCACCACCGCCGTCGTCGGCGTGGCAGGGTCCGTCACCACCATTACGGCCCATGCGCTCCGGCTGCCCGAATACTCGCCCGCGGCGATCCACGGCGCGGAACTTCCCCTCAGCACAGTCGGCGAGGCGTGCACGGAACTCCTCGGGATGTCCAAGGCCGAACGGGCCGGACTTCCATACATGCATCCTGGCCGGGTGGACGTCATCGGCGCCGGAGGACTGGTCTGGCGCCGCGTGCTGGAGCACCTCGCGGAGGTAACGGAGGGAAGGATCACTTCGGCTGTCGCCAGTGAACACGATATTCTCGACGGAATCGCCCTGAGTATCAGCTAGCGCGCTGGTATCAGCCACTGACTTCGCATCGGCCGGGTTCCGCAACAGCCGGATCCTCGTCCCGCCGATGCCACGCGACCGGAGCCTGCCTCCGTGCCGCGCCATCCCATGTAAAGCCGATTGGACCCGAATGACCAGAGCAACAACCCGCCGGGACCGGATGGCCTCCGCCGTGACTGCACTTGCCCTGGCCGCAGCTAGCTTGGCGACGTCGCTGATCGCGGCACCGGAAGCCCGGGCCGACGCATGGCGGGACAAACAGTACTGGCTGGCCGAATCCGGCATCACCAAAGCGTGGGAAGTTTCTAAGGGCGCCAACGTCAAAGTGGCCGTCATCGACAGCGGCGTGGATGCGAAGCACCCCGACCTGAAGGGCGCCGTCGTTGGCGGAAGCGATGCCTCCGGGGCCGGCAGCGCGGACGGACAGAAGAGCATCGGCTCGAAACCTGAGCACGGGACCCTGGTGGCAACCATGCTGGCGGGCCGCGGCCACCAGCCGCCAAAGTCGACGGCTACCCCCTCACCCGGCGCCCCTCCGGCGCCGGGCCCGGACGGAATTGTGGGTGTCGCCCCCGAAGCGCAGATCCTGTCGGTGTCCACCTGGCTGGGCTCCCCGAACCCCGGCGGCAAGACCGACCAGGAACAGATCCCGGCCGCTGTCCGCTGGGCCGTGGACAATGGCGCACGTGTGATCAACATATCGCTGGGCAGCACCTCGCCGGAATGGCCGCAGAGCTGGGACGCAGCGTTCCTCTACGCCGAACAAAAGGATGTGGTTATTGTCGCCGCGGCAGGGAACCGCGTGGGCGGCAACGTGCAGGTGGGAGCCCCCGCCACCATCCCCGGCGTCCTGACGGTGGCAGGCCTGGACCGCAAGGGCGCCGCCAGCATCGATTCCTCGTCCCAGGGCATCAGTATTGGCGTGGCCGCACCGGCCGAAGACCTGATCGGCGGCATGCCCGGGGACGGCTATGCGGAATGGGCGGGAACATCGGGCGCCACGCCGATCGTGTCCGGGGTGGCGGCGCTGATCCGCTCGAAGTGGCCCGAGATGACAGCCAGCCAGGTCATCAACAGGATTGTCACGACGGCCAAGGATGCCGGGGCACCGGGCAAGGACCCAATCTACGGCTTTGGCGTGCTCAACGCGGAAGCCGCCCTGAAAGACGATGTTCCTGATACGAAGGTCAATCCGCTGGGCACGGTGGCTGATTGGATCAGGGTCCACCGCCGTGGCGAGTCCGCCGCGACCACCCCCGCGGCTGAACCTGGCAGCAGCCCCACGAGTGCGCCGGCCACGCTGCCCGCCGCCACCGTTCCGGTGGCCGAAGCTCCGTCCCAGCTGGACAGTGCGGTTCCGGCCATGGTCGTCATCGGCTTCGGAATGCTGTTCCTGGCCATCATCGGTGGCGCCGTCTATCAACTGCGACGGGCGGCCAGGAATCCCGGGAATCTGCGCGATGAGCCGGATACCGGGGTGCTGGACAAGGTGGACTCGAACGGAACGTAACGGCGACGGATTAGTTAGTGAAGATTTTCACAAACTACTGTATTCTAGAACCATGGCAACAACCCCACAGCTCCAGGACCGTCCCAGGGTACTCGTCGTCGGCGGCGGGTACGTCGGCCTGTACGTAGCCCTCAAACTGCAGAACAAGATCGCGAATGCCGGTGGCATCGTCACCGTCGTTGATCCGCTGCCCTACATGACCTACCAGCCCTTCCTGCCGGAAGTTGCCGGCGGAAACATCGAGGCGCGCCACGCTGTCGTCTCGCACCGTCAGCACCTGAAGCAGACGGAACTCATCCAGGGCCGCGTCACCTCGATCGACCACGCCAACCGGACCGCGGTGGTTGCCCCGTCCGACGGCGGCCCGAACTTTGAGGTCCCGTACTTCGACGTCGTACTGGCCGCTGGTGCCATTACCCGCACCTTCCCCATCAAGGGCCTTGCGGACAAGGGAATCGGCCTGAAGACCATCGAGGAAGCCGTTGCGCTGCGCAACAAGGTCCTCGAGCGGATCGAAGCCGGCTCCACCATCACTGATCCTGCCGAGCGCGCCCGCGCCCTCACCTTCGTGGTGGTTGGTGGCGGCTTCGCCGGCATCGAGTGCATCACCGAGATGGAAGACCTTGCCCGCGCGGCGGTCAAGAACAATCCCCGCGTCAAGCAGGAGGAAGTCCGCTTCGTCCTGGTGGAAGCCATGGGCCGCATCATGCCCGAGGTCACCGCCAAGCAGGCCGAGTGGGTCGTGGAGCACCTGCGTAGCCGCGGCATTGAAGTCCTGCTGAACACCTCGTTGGACAACGCCGAGGGCTCCCTTAAGCTCATCAACCTGCCGGACAAGACCCCGGCCCAGGAATTCGAAGCCGATACCCTCGTCTGGACTGCAGGCGTGCAGGCCAACCCGATGGTCCGCTCCACCGACTTCCCGCTGGAGCCGCGCGGCCGCGTCCGCGTGCTTCCGGACCTGCGTATCGCCGGTGACGAAGGCATCATCGAGAATGCCTGGGCTGCCGGCGACATTGCCGCCGTGCCTGACCTCACGGGCAGCGGCCTGCCGGACGGCACCTGCGTGCCGAATGCGCAGCACGCCCTTCGCCAGGCCAAGCGCCTCGCGAAGAACCTTTGGGCCTCCCGCTGGGACAAGGAACTCAAGGACTACAAGCACAAGAACCTGGGCGCCGTTGCCGGCTTTGGCGAATGGAAGGGCGTTGCCAACATCAACCTCCTGGGCCGCATCGGGCTCAAGGGCCCCCTCGCCTGGCTGGCTCACCGCGGCTACCACGGCATGGCCATGCCCACGTTCGAGCGCAAGTTCCGGGTGATCATCAACTGGATCATCAGTTTCTTCGCAGGCCGCGACACCACCCAGCTGCTGGACCTGGACAACCCGCGCGGAGCTTTCGTCGCGGCGGCCACTCCTGCTCCCAAGCCGGCCGCGGCTACAGTCGCTCCGGCGGCTGACAAGCCGACCGAATCCGGCAGCAACAGCCAGCAGAAGCAGACTGTATCGGCTGACACCAAGTAGCCACCCAACGCCGATGGCGGCCGTTCCCCGCGGGGAACGGCCGCCATTGTTGTTTAATGGCTCAATGACTGGTGAAAAGGACATCCGTGCCCTCTTGGCATCCATCCACCCCGTCCTGCGCGAGGGGGAATACGTGTACGTCCTGTGGCCCTACGGCAGGCCGCTGGTTCCAGGCATCGAAGCCGCAGTCCGGGAAGCGGAAGGGCTCACCGTGGTGCTGCCCCGGGCTGAGGCGGACAGGCTGGAGCTTCGCTACGACTTCGTTGCCTCCTGGATCACCCTTCAGGTGCATTCGTCCCTCGAAGCCATCGGATTGACTGCAGCGGTCAGTGCGGCGCTCACCAACTCCCGGATCAGCTGCAACGTCCTCGCCGGGTTCCACCACGACCACCTCCTGGTTCCGGTGGCTGATGCGGACCGCGCCTTGGAGATACTCCACGAACTGGCTGCAGCAAGTACCGAGCAGCCTGCACCGAAGCTTGTCCTGCGCACTGAACAGCCGGCGGACAGGCCCGCCATCCTGGAGCTCACGGCGGCTGCTTTCTCGGTGTCGCCGGTTACCGGGCTTCCCGTGGACGGTGAACCCGTGGAAGTGGGGCTGTTGAAGCAGCTTTTCGACTGCGACGAGTATCTGCCTGAGTTCAGCATCGTCGCCGAACAGAATGGTGAAGTGGTGGGCCACGTCATCAGCACGCGGGGCTGGGTTGGGGACCTTGAGCTGCTGGGGCTTGGCCCCATTAGTGTGGTGCCGCGGCTGCAACGCCACGGCATCGGCTCGGCACTTATGCAGGAAACCGTCTCGCGCGCCAACGCGGCGGGGGAGAGGGGCATCGCCCTGCTGGGCAGCCCGGAGTACTACTCCCGTTTCGGCTTTGTGCCGTCCGTGTCCCTGGGCGTTGAACCGCCCAGCGCTGAATGGGGAGATGCCTTCCAGTTCCTCCCGCTCGCTGTCTGGCCCGGTGGTATCCACGGCACGTTCCGGTATGCCAGGCCCTTTCAGCGGCTCTGACGGGATACCATTGACCGGGCGCCCCAGTAGCCCAATTGGCAGAGGCAGCGGACTTAAAATCCGCGTGTTGTGGGTTCGAGTCCCACCTGGGGTACTCCTGTTTATTCGCCGTGCCGCGCTTCACAATGCCTGCTTCCGGCCCGCTCCTTCCGCATTTCAGCGCTTCCGCGCCATGGTGTCCCATATGCAACGACTGTTATAAGGATGTGACCATAGTCACTTATGTTCGGGGCGAAATTGCACTAGCTTGAAGTTAAATCAGGAACACCTGGTAATTCGCATCAAAGGCCGTTCGCACCTTTCGATCGAGGAGACTCTTAATGATTTCACTCCCCCAGGCGGCGCCGCGAGTCGCTAAGCTCACAGCGCTTAGCATCGGCGTCGCCCTTCTGGCTACGGCTTGTGGCGGCTCGTCCACCCCGAGTTCGACAGGCTCCACCACTCCGGCGGCATCCGGAATCGCCTGCCCGGCGCCGAGCGCTAGCGGCGGCGCCACCACCGCAGCAGGCGCGGGCGGCTCGGTCCCGGCCTCTACCACTACTACGGATACTCCGCTCAAGATCGGCTCGCTTCTGCCTACCACGGGCTCGCTGGCGTTCCTCGGGCCGCCCGAAATTGCCGGTGTGAACCTGGGCATCAAGGAAGTCAATGACGCAGGCGGCGTCCTGGGCAAGCCCGTCGAAGTGATCCACCGCGACTCCGGTGACACCAAGACCGACATTGCAACGCAGTCCACCACCGCGCTGCTGGGCAGCGGCGTCAGCGCCATTATCGGCGCTGCATCATCGGGGGTTTCCAAGACCGTCATCAACCAGATCACCGGTGCCGGTGTCATCCAGTTCTCGCCCGCGAACACGTCTCCCGACTTCACCACCTGGGATGACAAGGGCCTCTACTGGCGCACGGCTCCCTCCGATGTGCTGCAGGGCAAGGTGCTCGGCAACTACATGGCTACCTGTGGCGCACAGACCGTCGGCATGATCGTTCTGAACGATGCGTACGGCACCGGCCTGGCCAAGAACGTCAAGTCTGCGTTTGAAGCTGCCGGCGGCAAGGTTGTTGCCGAGGAGCTCTTCAACGAGGGCGACTCGCAGTTCAGCAGCCAGGTGGACAAGGTCATTGCAGCCAAGCCGGATGCGATTGCCCTGATCACCTTCGACCAGGCTAAGAGCATCGTGCCCCTGATGACCGGCAAGGGCGTCAAGGCGACCCAGATGTTCCTGGTTGACGGCAACACCTCGGACTACAGCAAGGACTTCCAGGCGGGAACGCTGAAGGGCGCCCAGGGCACCATCCCGGGCACGTTCGCCAAGGACGACTTCAAGAAGAAGCTGCTGGCCATCGACCCGGCGCTTAAGGACTACAGCTATGCAGGCGAGTCGTACGACGCCGTCAACCTGATCGCGCTGGCTGCGGAAGCCGCTAAGAGCACCAAGGGTACCGACATCGCCAAGCAGCTCAAGGCAGTCTCCGAAAGCGGCGAGAAGTGCAACGACTTCCCGTCCTGCGTCACGCTGCTCCGCAACGGCAAGGACATCGACTACGACGGCCAGTCCGGTCCGGTGACCTTCTCCGACGCCGGTGACCCGACGGAAGCCTACATCGGCATCTACGAGTACCAGGATGACAACACCTACAAGCCGTCGAAGGAAGAATTCGGCAAGCTGTAAAGCCGACTCAACCTAGATAGCGCGAAAGCCCCCGTCCAGCCGGACGGGGGCTTTCCGTCGCCCGGGCGCGAGCGCGGCCTCGGTCCCCTGACCACCCATCAAACGCCCGGCGGAGGCAGTGCACGGCTCAGGGCATGCAGAAGGGCCGCCACCAAGCGGTGACGGCCCCCCTGCGGCTCGTAGGGGCGGCTTAGACTTCGTCCGCCAGCGTTCCGAGGTACAGCTGGATCACCTTGGGGTCCTTCATGAGCTCCCGGCCGGTACCGGTGTACGCGTCCTTGCCCTGGTCCAGCACATAGGCGCGGTCGCAGATCTGCAGGCAGCGGCGGGCGTTCTGCTCCACCATGATCACCGAAACGCCGGCCCGGTTGATCTCGTGGACCCGCAGGAAGGTCTCATCCTGCTTGACGGGGGAGAGGCCTGCCGACGGCTCATCGAGCAGCAGGACGGCGGGCTCCATCATCAGGGCACGTCCCATGGCCACCATCTGGCGTTCCCCGCCGGAGAGCGAGCCGGCACGCTGGGCGCGGCGCTTGCCGAGCTCAGGGAAGAGGCTGGTAACGAAGTCGAACCGTTCGGCAAAGTCCTTGGGCCGCTGGAACATGCCCATCTGCATGTTCTCCTCGATGGTCAGGGTAGCGAACACATTGTTGTTCTGCGGGACGAAGCCCACGCCCTTGGCCACGAGTTTGTTGGCCTTGAGCCCGGTGATGTCCTGGCCCCTGACCACGACGGAGCCCGAGTGCACCTTCACCAGCCCGAACATCGCCTTCAGCAGCGTGGACTTACCGGCGCCGTTAGGACCGATGATGCCGATCAGTTCGCCTTTGCGGGCTTCAATGCTGCAGCCGTTGAGGATGTTGACGCCGGGGATGTAGCCAGCCACCAGGTTGGTGACCGTGACCACCGCTTGGTCCGCGGCGGCTGGTGTGGCGGCTGCTGCCGCACTGGTGGCGCTCATTCGGTGTCCTTCTTCCGGGTTTCGGGCCGCGGCTCCGTTTCGGCGGCAACGACGTCGACGGCGATAATTCCGGCGTTCTCGGTGCCCACGATTGACTCTTCGTCGGCCACGAGCTCGGCGGCCAGTTCCTTGATGCCTTCGGCGTCGCCCAGGTCCACATCGTGGTGGGCGCCCAGGTAGGCATCGATCACGGCGGGGTTCTTCATCACGTCCTGTGGCGGCCCTTCAGCGACGATCTTGCCTTCGGCCATCACCACCACCCAGTCGGCGATGTGGCGCACCATGTTCATGTCGTGCTCGACGAAGAGCACGGTCATGCCTTCTGCCTTGAGGTTCTTGATGTGGTCAAGGAGGGACTGGGTAAGCGCCGGGTTGACGCCGGCCATGGGCTCATCAAGCATCACTAGTTTGGGCCTGACCATCAGCGATCGTGCCATCTCAAGCAGCTTGCGTTGGCCGCCGGACAACGATGCCGCGTAGTCGTCCTTCTTCGCGTCCAATTTGAACTTCTCCAGCAGGACGTTCGCCTGGGCGGTGATCTCCTTTTCGCGGCCGCCCCACATGCCCTTGAACAGGGCCTTGGAAAGCCGCTCACCGGGCTGCTCAGAGCCTCCCAGCCGCAT
This sequence comes from Arthrobacter sp. PvP103, assembly GCF_017833075.1. Taxonomy (NCBI): domain Bacteria; kingdom Bacillati; phylum Actinomycetota; class Actinomycetes; order Micrococcales; family Micrococcaceae; genus Arthrobacter; species Arthrobacter sp. PvP103. The sequence goes on from NZ_JAFIBQ010000001.1 coordinate 3,642,063, forward strand.
GTTTTCCATGACAGTCAGCTTGCCCATCACCTTGGTCAGCTGGAACGTGCGGACCATGCCCATCCGGGCCACCTTGTAGGGGGAGACGCCGGCGAGGCTGTTGCCTTCGAACTGCCATTTTCCGGAGTTGGGTGTGTCAAAGCCGGTCAGCAGGTTGAACAGGGTGGTCTTGCCGGCACCATTGGGTCCAATGAGTGCAGTGATTTTGTGGCGGGGGATCTCAAGGTATTCGACGTCGACGGCGTTGATGCCGCCGAAGCTGCGGGTGACGTTTTCGGCGACGACGATCGGATCCCGCTTCTTGCAGCCCGGGGCGGTCTCGCCGGCGGCGATCGGCCGCGTATCCGTCATGTAGTCAATTCCTGCGGTGTCACCGCTGTTCCCGGTGCCACTTGCTGTTGGCACATTGCGTTGCTCACTCATGCGAACGCCAACTCCTTCTTATTGCCGAAAACGCCCTGGGGCCGGAAGATCATCAGCAGCATCAGCGCGACACCCACGAGGATGTAACGCAGCTGCCCGGCCTGGACCGTGTTCAGCCATGTCACCGCCCCTGATTCAATGAGGCCGTAGAGGATGCCCTGAGTGAGCGAGAGCACCACCCAGAAGATCATGGCGCCTACTACCGGGCCAAGCACTGTTCCGAGTCCGCCCAAAAGCAGGCAGGTGTACAGGAAGAACGTCAGCTCGGTGCCGTAGTTCGCCGGCTGGACTGCACCGCGGGGAAGGGTGAAGATCATGCCGGCCAGGGCGCCGAGGACGCCGCCGATGACGAGCGCCTGCATCTTATAGGCGTACACGTTCTTGCCCAGCGAGCGGACCGCGTTCTCGTCCTCGCGGATGCCCTTGAGGACGCGTCCCCACGGGCTGCGCATCAGCAGCCACACCAGGGTGCAACAGACGATCACGAGGCCCCAGCCAACTACGCGGATAAAGAAGTCCCTGTTGTTCATTCCAAAGTAGGAGCCTTCGGGGAACGGGTTCATGGAGTAGAACCCGCCTTCGAAGGCGGCCAGGCCGTTGGCGGAGCCGGTCACGGACGTGAGCTGGTTGGTGGTGACGATGTAGCGGACGATTTCCGCGGCCGCGATCGTCACGATGGCCAGGTAGTCGGCGCGCAGGCGAAGGGTTGGAATGCCCAGCAGCAACGCGAAAATAGCCGAGCAGACGACGGCAATGAGCAGGCCTACAAAGAACGGGACGCCGAAGCTAAGCGTCGAGATGGCGAAGCCGTAGGCGCCTACCGCCATAAAGCCGGCCTGGCCGAAGTTCAGCAGGCCGGAGTAGCCGAAGTGAACGGCGAGGCCGAGGGCGGCAAGCGCGTACGCCGCCGTCGTCGGGCTGAACAGTTCACCGGCAGCGCTGGAAAAAATGAATCCAAAGTCCATGGCTGTGTCTCCTAACCCACGCGCTCGCGACGGCCCAGGATGCCCTGCGGCCGGAACAAGAGGACAACAATCATGATGAACAGTGCTCCCACATATTTGAGGTCGGCGGCCAGGCCGAACACGGTGGTCAGCTCCACGAAGATGCCGACGATGATGGATCCGATCAGTGCACCGAAGACCGTGCCGAGGCCGCCCAGGGTCACGCCGGCGAAGATGAGCAGCAGGATCTGCGAACCCATATCGAAGGTGACGCCGGGCCGGTAGTAGGCCCAGAGAATGCCGCCGAGGGAGGCCAGCATTCCGCCCGCAACCCAGACAATCCGGATCACGTTGTCGACATCGATGCCCGAGGCGGCCGCGAGGGCGGGGTTGTCGGCGACTGCGCGGGTGGCTTTGCCCAGGCGGGTCTTCAGGAGGATGAAACCGATGAGTGCGATCACGACGGCACTGATGACCAGCGACCACAGGTTGTTGGGCGAGATCGATACCGGCCCAATCTGTATTTCAGCGCTCTGGGCGTAGGGCAGCTGCTGGGTCGATCCGCCGAAGTAGAACTGAATGACATAGCGGACCGCGAGTGCGAGGCCAATGCTGACGATCATCATCGGGACCAGGCCCGTCCCGCGTCGGCGCAGCGGTTTCCACAGGCCGGCATCCTGGACGTAACCGAACAGGCCGCCGCCCAGCAGCGCAAGGACCACCGCCAGCCAGAACGGAAGGCTCATGGCGTTGAAGGCGAAGACCAGAACGGCGCCGAAGGTGACCATCTCGCCGTGGGCAAAGTTGGTGAGGCCGGTAGTTCCGAAAATCAGCGAGAGTCCCACCGAGGCCAGCGCCAGCAGGAGGCCGAAGCTAAGGCCGGCCACGAGCCTGTTCAGCAGGTTCTGGCCGAAGTCCTGCTGCTGGACCACAATGCCTTTGCCGAAGGCAAAGATCACGGAGAGGTTGGAAGTCTGGCTGAAAGTGACTTTGCGGGGATTCTCCTGGCCGTCAGCGAGCTTGATGCCTTCGGGGAGAGTGGACTCGTCTAGCTCTACTTCATAGGTGCCCTGGACCGGGACTCCGATGGTCCACGAGCCGTTGGCGCCTGATTTTGCGGTCCCGGTGAAATCCCCGCTTTTGGCAGTGATCGTAACGTCAGCGATAGGGGCCCGAGCGTCGTCCCGCAGGAAGCCGCTGATGCTGTTCTGGAACTGCTGGTTCGACGGGGATGGTGTCGGCGAGGGGGTAGTGGCCTGCGATGCCGGGGCTACGACGAGGAGGATTGCAACGACGGCGGCAAATATAGCCCCCAACGTCTTCAGCAATCCGCCGCGCCGTCTGTGCGACAGGCCTCTCGGTGTGCTTCTCAAAATGAAAACCTCCACATGGGGGTGGACTGGGTTGCGCCTTTACAACCACTGCGAACGGAGCGGGGGACGTAGTCGTGGCGCTAAATATGCGGTAGACAAACCGGATACCTTGTGATGTCAGTCACCCTGCTTGGGCTTATGTTACAGCCAGCGGGGATCAATGGAGCCTCGCACGGGCACCCCTAAGATAGCGATCAGATAACAACAGTGAAGCTCAACCTCAGGTTTGATGCAGTTCTGCTAAAGAAAACTTTTGTTGAGCCTGAGTATTCCTAAACAGTCGAACCTGCTGGATACCGGTGGTGTGCGTCACGCCTGCCGGCCACCCATGTCACGGTTGGGTTTCGGCTGGCCCGGCCGGGGAACTATCCCTGCCCCCTGCGCGTGGGAATTGGTACCTTGAGTTATCAGGATCACCACCTACCCCCTTTATTTGGAGGACACCCGCAATGGCACTTGGCGGAAACCCGATCTTCAACGGAAAGAATCTCCGTGGAGCCACCCAGGCACCGCCTGTTCCGCAGGCTCAGTACGGCCAGAACCCCTACGGCCAGGCTCAGTATGGCCAGAACCCCTATGGCCAGGCTCCGGGCCGCGCCCCGGGCCAGGTCATGGACGCGCAGGGCGGCTGGATGGCCCAGCAGCAGAACATGACCCATGATCAGCTGCAGCAGATGTACAACCAGCCGGCAGCCGGCCCGGCCGAGACCGGGCGGATGACTTTCGACGACGTCATCATCAAGACGGCCGCCTGCCTCGGTGTGCTGATTGCCGGCGCAGCTGTCACGCTCTTCGTGAGCATGCCGCTGGCCTCACTGCTGATGATCGTCGGTGCGCTGGGCGGCTTCGTCCTCGCCCTCGTCAACACGTTCAAGAAGCAGCCGTCACCGGCCCTCATCCTGGCCTACGCAGGCCTCGAAGGACTCTTCCTTGGTGGCCTGACCCGTGTCCTTGACGGAATGTATCCGGGAGTCGGACTGCAGGCTGTCATCGGCACGCTGTCCGTCTTTGCGGTGACGCTGCTGCTGTTCAAGAGCGGCAAGGTCCGGGCAACGCCCAAGGCCATGAAGTTCTTTATGATCGCCATTGCCGGGTACGCCCTGTTCTCCGTGGTGAACCTCGTCATGATGCTGACAGGCCTGACGACGGAACCGTTCGGCCTGCGCAGCGGAATCATTGGCGTCGTCATCGGCGTTCTGGCCATTGGCCTCGCCGCCTTCTCGCTGATCATGGACTTCACCAGCATCGAGGAAGGCGTCCGCAACGGCGCACCGGAGCGGTTCTCCTGGACCGCCGCGTTCGGACTGACCGTGACCCTGGTCTGGCTGTACGTGGAAATCATCCGTCTTCTGGCGATCCTCCGCGGCGACGACTAGGACCCTAGCCGGCAAACGCCGTCGTGCTCTAATTGGAATGAGCCCCGCCACACGGCGGGGCTCATTCCCGTTTTAGCTGGTCCTACCTAGCTCAACCGCTCGTAAACCACTGCCATGCCCTGGCCTCCGCCGACGCACAGGGTCGCCAGCCCGAGCGAGCCGTCGCGCTCCTGAAGCCCGTTGAGCAGGGTGGTGGTCATGCGCGCGCCGGTCATGCCGAACGGATGCCCGAGGGCGATCGCCCCGCCGTGGACGTTGAGCCGTGAGTGGTCGATGCCCAGTTCGCGGGCACTGGCTACGACCTGGACGGCAAACGCCTCGTTCAGCTCGACAAGGTCGATGTCCCCGATGCCCAGCCCGGCCCGCGCCAGCGCCTGCCGGGTCGCCTCCACCGGGCCCATGCCCATGAGTTCGGGGGAGAGTGCGCTGACGCCCGTGGACACGATCCGTGCCAGCGGCTCCAGGCCGAGCTCCCGGGCGCGGCCATCACTCATCACCACTAGGGCGGCAGCGCCGTCGTTCAGCGGGCACGCGTTGCCGGCGGTGACTGTCCCTTCACTCCGGAACACGGGCTGGAGACCGGCCACACCTTCGAGGGTGACGCCGCTGCGCGGGGAGTCGTCCCGGTCCACTAAGGTGCCGTCGCGGCGTGTGTACGGTGTGATGTCGCGCGAAAAGAATCCCGAGGCCCGGGCCGCTTCAGCACGGTTCTGGCTTAGGACAGCCCATTCATCCTGCTCGGCCCGTGAAATACCGTAGGTGGTGGCCACGTTTTCCGCAGTCTGTCCCATCGCGATATAGATGTCCGGCATCCGGCCGCCCAACCGGGGATCGGTCCATGGCGTGTTGGACGCGGCGCGGGCCTCCGTCCGGCGGCGGGCAGCGTCGAAGCGCGGGTTGTGGTTGCCGGCATCGGTTTCTCCTGCCCCGGTCCAGTTCGGATAACGGGACACAGACTCCACTCCGGCCGCAACGAACGCGTCGCCTTCGCCCGCCTTGATGGCATGGAACGCCATGCGGATGGTCTGCAGGCTGGAGGCGCAGAACCTGTTGATGGTTGCGCCGGGAACATTATCCAGTCCGGCCAGGATGGTGACCACCCGCGCCATGTTGGAACCCGCTTCACCGCTCGGTTCGGCGCAGCCCAGGTAAAGGTCGTCCAAGCCCTTGCCGTCCCCTCCGCGGGGGTCGAAGGACGGAATCTTGTCCAGAGCCGCGGTGACCATGGCGGCGGCAAGGTCATCCGGCCGCTCATCCTTCAAAGATCCCTTGAAGGCGCGTCCGATCGGGCTTCTGGCAGTGGAAACAATGACTGCTTCTGACATGCGCCCAGCCTACGCCCGAGCTATACGACCCGCATCGCCCCGGCCGCAGGGGTAACCGTGAAAATGTCCGGCTTCCTGAACCCCGCGCGGGAGAAAGCCTGCTCGACGGCGGTGCGTACCTGCTGCTCGGCGGCCACCGGTGTGAGGGCGATGGCTGCGCCGCCAAAACCGCCGCCTGTCATGCGGGCGCCGATGGCTCCGCTGGCCCGCGAGGTGTCGACGGCAAGGTCCAGTTCGGGGCACGAAATCTCGAAGTCGTCACGCATGGAGAGGTGACTGGCATCGAGGAGTGGCCCGATGGCGCCCGGTCCGGCTGAGCCGAGGAGTTCCACGGTCTGCAGGACGCGGTCGTTCTCGGTGACGACGTGCCGGACCCGGCGGAACGTGACCTCATCCAGGAGACCGCTAGCTTCGTCCAGGTCCTCCACCCCGACGTCCCGCAGCGCTTTGACGCCCAGCACTTCGGCCCCGAGCTCGCACGAGGCGCGGCGCGACGCGTAGCCGCCGTCGGCGTGGGAGTGGGAAACCTTGGTGTCGATCACCAGCAGCACCAGGCCTGCCGGCTCCGTCTCGAACGGCACCAGGCGGGCACTCTGGTCCCGGCAGTCCAGGAAGACGGCATGGCCCTTCGCCCCGCGCAGCGAGGCGGACTGGTCCATGATGCCCGTGGGCGCTCCGACAAAGTCATTCTCGGCGCGCTGGGTGGCCAGGACCATTTCCTCGGCTGTAAGCCCTGCGCCGGTCAGCTCGTTGAGGGCGGAGATGACGGCGCACTCAATGGCGTGGGACGAGGAGAGTCCGGCGCCGAGGGGAACGTTGGAGTCCAGCAGCAGGTCAAGGCCGGGCACCGCGACCCCGCGCTCCTGGAGTGCCCAGATGACGCCGAGCGGATACTTGGTCCAGCCCTTGGCGCGCGAGCCGTCCAGTGACGAGGTGTCCGCCGTGGTCATGCCCTGGTCTCCGTAGGTGGACAGCAGCCGGAGCGTGGAGTCGGAGCGCACCCGGACAGCCACCCGGGCTGTCCGGTCGATGGCGAACGGGAGCACGAAGCCGTCGTTGTAGTCGGTGTGCTCGCCAATCAGGTTCACGCGGCCCGGCGCCTGCCAGACGCCGTCTGGGACGGAACCGAAGGCGTCCCGGAACCGCGCTTCGAGGTCCTTGTTTCCCAGCTTGCTGTCGCGGGGGTTGCTGTTGCCAGGAGTGTTGCTGCCTGTTGGGGCGGTCATGCGTGTGCGCCTTCCGGGAGTGGCTTGGGGACTGATGCCGGAACCGTAACGGTGCGCAGCCGCTCCGCCACGAGTTCCGGGGTGGTGTCGTTAATGAAAGCACCCATGGCCGCTTCGGACCCGGCCAGGTACTTGAGCTTATCCTCGGCCCTCCGCGGGGAGGTCAGCTGGAGGTGGAGGTAGCCGGCCGGGCGGAGCAGGTCGTCGAGCGGGGCCTGGTGCCAGGCCGAAATATAGGGGGTCGGCGTCGGATAGAGCGCATCGAGACGCTTGAGCAGGTCCAGGTACACGTGCGCCAGCTCGTCTTTCTCCTCGCCGCTGAGCGCCGCGAGGTCCGGTACCTGGCGGTGCGGGACCAGGTGCACTTCCAGCGGCCAGCGGGCCGCGAACGGGACGTAGGCGCTGAAGTTCTCGCCTTCGAGGACCATTCGGCTGCCGTCTTCACGTTCAGACCGCAACAGCGAGCCGGTCAGCGTCTGGCGGCCGTCGGCGTCGTCGTAGAACTTCCTTGCCGCGGCGCCCATCACCGCGGCGCGGGGCGTGACGTAGGGGTATGCGTAGATCTGGCCATGCGGGTGGTGAAGGGTGACGCCGATGTCCGCGCCGCGGTTCTCGAACGGAAATACCTGCCGGATGCCCGGAAGCGCGTTGAGGGCCCCGGTGCGGTGTGCCCAGGCCTCGACGACGGTGCGTGCCCGGACTTCGCTCAGTCCGCTGAAGGAACCGGTGTGCTCCGGGGTGAAGGACACCACCTCGCACCGGCCGAACGCCGTGCCGGTGGTTCCCCAGCCGGCGTCGGCGGGAACCGGCCCGAGGGCGGGCCCGAGCGAGGGGAAGCGGTTCTCGAAAACGACCACGTCGTAGTCCGGTGCCGGAATCTCCGAGGGGTTGGCCGGGGTCGTCGGGCAGATGGGGCACTGATCCGCCGGGGGAAGGTGGGTGCGGCTCTGGCGGTGGGCAGCCACGGCCACCCACTCGCCGGTGAGGGCGTCGAACCTGACTTCGCCCGGCTCGCTCCGGGCCGGCAGTTCGCGGCGGTCCGGAGTCTCCTCCGGCCGGCGGGTGTTTCCGCCCCCGGGGGCCCCTGCCGTAGCGTCATCGAAATAGAGCAGCTCCCGGCCATCGGCAAGGTTGGTGCTGGTGATGTGAGTCATGCGTCTTGTCCTTTACGAGCGGCGGCCATCGGAGTCACGCCCTCGAGAGGCGGAACAGCAGGCACTTCAATTCTCCCACAAAACGATCAAAAAGAAATAGTTTCGAACAAAAGTTAACAACGGCCGGTTGTGAGGTCCCGGCGGAGGAGTGGGGGCAAACGGAGGAGGTACCGTTGTGCCCATGAATCCGAGCTCACGCCACCCCCAGCACAGCGACACCGCCGCGTCAGGCGCCAGCGAGGGGGTGCCGCGCCGCTACGCCTCGGGCAGGCAGTACGAGCTCCGCCGCGGCGATGCCCTTGCCGTGGTCACGGAGCTGGCCGCAGGCCTCCGGCTCTATTCCAGGGGTGGTGTCCAGCTGACGGAGACGTACGGAGACGGGGACATCCCGCCGGGCGCCACCGGAATCACGCTGGCGCCCTGGGCCAACCGGGTGGAAGACGGCGTCTGGTACCTGAACGGCAAGAAACAGCAACTGGACATCACCGAAGTTTCGCGCAACAACGCCAGCCACGGCCTGTTGCGGAACGCCGCCTACGAGCTCGTGGACGAAGCAGAGTTCTCGGTCACCCTCGAGGCTCCGGTCTTCCCGCAGCACGGATACCCCTTCCTTGTGCGGCACCGGGTCCAGTACCTCCTGGCCGAGGACCTGGGGCTCGTAGTACGCCAGACGCTGCTCAACGATTCCCAGGCACCCGCCCCCTTCGTCCTCGGAGCCCACCCCTACCTCAGGCTGGGTGACGTGCCCGCCTCGGACCTGGTCCTCACGGTAGGCGCCGGTAGACGGCTCGTGGCAGATGAGCGCCTCATACCCCGCAGCTCGGAACAGGTCGACGGCGCTACGGACCTGCGAGGCGGCCGGACGGTGTCCGAACTGGATATCGACGTCGCCTATACAGACCTTACGTTCGACGGCGGCGTGGCACGCCAAACGCTGAAGGCATCGGACGGCCGCAGCGTAAGCCTCTGGCAGGACGAAAACTGCAGCTACGTCCACGTCTTTGTCACCGATCAGTACCCCGGCAGGGCCAAAGCCGTTGCCATTGAACCCATGACCGGCCCGGCAAATGCGTTCAACAGCGGCGACGGGCTGCGCTGGCTGCCGGCAGGGGAGTCGTTCACCATGACCTGGGGCATCAGCGCCTCCCTGTAGCCGCCTGCTTTTCAGCCCCCACGCCGGCGGAGTAGTGCCCTGCCGGGACAACAGTGCCAATGGCAGCCGGGGCCGACGTGGCGGTTTCCCATCGAGGCGCTGCTGGGGAAGTATTAGGCTATGACGCCAGCTGAGGACTCCGTACCAAACCAGAGACCGGATGCCAACATTGGCGCGGCCTTGCCCGCAGCCCACGACGGCCCTGCACCTGCGGGCCCCGCGCCTTCGGCCCCGCTGCGCGTGGTGACCGACCGTGAACTGGACCAGGACATTCCCTACGGTGTGCGGATCGCCGCGTCATGGGCCTGGCGGCTCGGGCTCATCCTGCTGGTCGTTGCCGCACTGATCTGGATGCTGAGCAAGATCAGCTTCCTGATCATCCCCGTGATGGTGGCAGCGTTGCTGGCAGGGCTGCTGAGTCCGGTGACCCGCTGGCTCAAGGCACGCCGCGTCCCCAACGGAGGCGCCGTGGCCATCACCGTGCTGGGCTTCCTCGGACTCATCGGAGGTTCCCTGGCGCTCGTGGGACGGCAGCTTGTCGCCGGATTCAGCGAGCTGTGGAGCGAGGCGCTGACAGGGATCCAGCAGATCCAGGGCTGGCTGGCGGACGGACCGCTCCACCTGACAGCGGCGCAGATGGACCAGTATCTGCAGGAGGCAACCGCTGCCCTGCAGAACAACAGCAGCAGCATCCTCAGCGGCGCCTTGTCCTTCGGCAGCACCGCCGGACATTTTGCCGCGGGACTCATCCTGGCCTTGTTCGTCCTGATCTTCTTCCTCCTCGAAGGCGACCGGATCTGGGCTTTCCTGGTCCGATTGCTGCCACGGAAGGCCCGCGCCGCCACTTTCGGAGCAGGCCGCAAGGGCTGGGCGTCCATGGTCAGCTACGCCCGCATCCAGATGTTCGTGGCTTTCGTGGATGCCGTTGGTATCGGCGTGGGCGCAGCCATCATCGGCGTCCCGCTGGCGCTTCCGCTGGGCGTGCTGGTCTTCATCGGTTCCTTCATCCCGATTGTGGGTGCCCTGGTCACCGGAGCCGTGGCTGTCCTCCTTGCCCTCGTGGCCAACGGGTGGGTCAATGCGCTGGTCATGCTCGGGATCGTTCTGCTGGTCCAGCAACTGGAAAGCCACATCCTGCAGCCGCTCGTGATGGGCAAGGCGGTGGCCCTGCACCCGGTGGCCGTTATCCTGTCCGTGGCGGCCGGTTCCTACCTCGCCGGCATCCCGGGCGCTCTCTTCTCGGTGCCCATCCTCGCCGTAGCAAACTCGGCGATTCGATATATTGCTGCCAGAACGTGGGAACATGAAAGAGTGCTGGTGGCGGATGGCCCGGGTGTAACCGGGGACTCCGGATCCAGCCAGGACAACACCTTCAAGGATGTCTACCTTCCCGGTGCAAACCCGGGCCGCGGCAAGGGCGCCGCACAGCCAACGGGAAATCCCGCCGGACATGCCGGCCCGGACGCCCCAGCCGAATTCCCCAAAGGAGACTAGTTCGTGAAAACCCTCAATAGCCTGCCCGTCACGTTGGACAATGTCCTTGAGGCGCAGAAGCTGCTTGAGGGCATTATTACGCGGACCCCGGTGGAATCGTCCCGGGCCTTGGGCGGCATGGTGGGCGGCGAGGTGTTCTTCAAGTGCGAGAACCTCCAGCGGGCGGGTTCCTTCAAGGTCCGCGGCGCGTACGTCCGCATGGCGAAGCTTTCCCCCGAAGAGAAAAAGCGCGGCGTGGTGGCGGCGTCGGCCGGAAACCACGCCCAGGGCGTGGCAGTTGCAGCCAAGAGCCTGGGCATCAAGGCGCGCATCTACATGCCGGTGGGCGTGGCTCTGCCCAAGCTTGCCGCAACCCGCAGCCACGGCGCCGAAGTGGTCCTCCACGGGCACAACGTGGACGAGGCACTCGCCGAAGCGCAGCGCTACGCCGATGAGACCGGTGCCGTCTTTGTCCACCCGTTCGACAACGTTGACGTTGTTGCCGGGCAGGGCACGGTGGGACTGGAAATCCTGGAACAGATTCCCAATGTGGACACCATCCTGATGGGAGTAGGCGGCGGAGGGCTGCTGGCCGGCGTGGCGGTGGCCGTGAAGGCCAGGGCCAGGGAGCTGGGCCGGGAGATCCGGATCATCGGCGTCCAGGCCGAAAACGCCGCGGCGTACCCGCCGTCGCTCGCCGCAGACGCCCTGGTGCCGTTGAAGAAGGTCTCCACCATGGCCGACGGCATTGCCGTGGGCCGACCGGGCCAGCTGCCGTTCAGCATCATCCGTGAGCTCGTGGACGACGTCGTCACGGTCAGCGAGGACTCCCTGGCCCGGGCGCTGATCTTCCTGCTGGAACGCGCCAAGATGGTGGTGGAGCCGGCCGGCGCCGTGGGCGTCGCCGCCCTGATGGACGGCAAGATCGAAAATCCCGGCACCACGGCCGTGATCCTCTCCGGCGGCAACATCGACCCGATGCTGATGCTCAAGGTGATCCAGCGGGGCCTCTCGGCCGCCGGCCGCTACATGACGGTACGCATGATGCTGGATGACCGGCCCGGCTCGCTGGCCACGATCGCCCGGATCATCGCAGAGAACGATGCCAACGTGACCGGCCTGGACCACACCCGCGTGGGCGGTTCCATCAGCATGGGAGACGTTTCCATCACCGTCAACCTGGAGACCAAGGGCCATGAGCACTGCGAGCAGGTCCTGGGTGCGCTCCGTGCCGAAGGCTTCCAGCCGATCGTGGTCCACTAGGGACCATGGTGCTGGATGCTCAGGGGGGCCGACCGCAAGTGAGGCACACCGCTGCCGCACGCGCCCAGGGCGGACTGTTGATCACAGGACTGTTCGTAGTCCTCCTGTTTGTGATCGAGTTCGTCAACGCGGCAACGTTCCATGCATTGAACCGGACGTTCGGGCTACGTCCGCGCAGCGCCGACGGACTGCTGGACATCCTCACGTTCCCGCTGTTCCACGCCAATCTTGGCCACGTTGTCTCCAACGCGCTGCCGCTGATCATCTTCGGCTTCCTCGTTTTTATGTCCGGGCTCCGGGTCTTCGTCACCGCGGTGGCCTTCAGCTGGCTCGGTTCGGGCCTGGTCGTGTGGCTGATCGGCGGCTGGGGGATCACGGTGGGCGCGTCGGGCCTGGTGTTTGGCCTGTTTGCCTTCCTGCTGGTCCGGGGCTTCTTCAACAGCAGCTGGTGGCAGATAGCGCTGTCAGTACTCCTGTTCCTCAGCTACGGCGGAATCCTGTTCGGCATCCTTCCCGGCGTGGCAGGGTTCGTTTCCTGGCAGGCGCACCTGGGCGGAGCGCTGGGCGGCGTCGCCGCCGCCATGCTGCTGAGGCCCCGGCGGCTTCCGCAGGAACGCCAGGTCGCGGAAGACCGGGCCCCAAGAATTAAGCCTTAACGCACGACGCCGGCCCTCCCCGCGGAAGGGGAGGGCCGGCGTCGTGCGTAAAGGCTTTGCAGTGGTCCCGGAGCTGCGCTCCTAGCCTGCGTACGGCTTGGCGGAGAGGATCTCCACCGTGATGTCCTTGCCGTTCGGGGCGGTGTAGCTGAGCTTGTCGCCCTCCTTGTGGCCGACAATCGCAGAGCCAAGCGGGGACTTTTCGCTGAAGACGTCAAGGTCCGAATCGCCGGCGATCTCGCGGGATCCGAGCAGGAAGGTCTCCTCGTCGCCGGCGATCCTGGCGACAACGATCATTCCGGGCTCCACAATTCCGTCGTCGGCCGGGGACTCGCCCACGTGGGCGTCCCGGAGCAGTACGGTGAGCTGGCGGATGCGGGCCTCGATCTTGCCCTGCTCCTCCTTGGCGGCGTGGTAACCGCCGTTTTCCTTGAGGTCGCCTTCCTGGCGGGCAGCTTCGATTTTCTGGACGATTTCCGCCCGGCCGGCGCCGGAGAGGTGGTCCAGCTCTGCCTTCAGGCGGTCAAAAGCTTCCTGGGTAAGCCAAGCTGCAGTTGCGCTGTTGGTGGTAGACACGGACTTCTCCTTTTTCGTGGTCAAACAAGTTTGTGGTCAAACAAGTAAAACCCCGCCACGGTGGCCACTCATGGAACTCAGCAACCAGCTCAGCGGGGTAGAAGGTATTGATCCATTGTAGTCAATGCGCTGGACAAACCAAAGAAGGCCTGCGGCGTGGGTCACAGGCCGCAGGCGAAATCGCCGGCAAAACTACGGCCAGCTACTTGTTTCCGTCGGGGATCCAGCAGCTGTCCACCACGCCGGAAACGGACAACGACTCCGTGCGAACCACCGCGCGGTGCACCGTGGTGCGTCCGCCGTCAGCGGTGGCGTCCGCAGGGTTCGGCCCGATGTCAACCACTTTCCAGCCGACCACCGCGAACTTGGCATCCAGCGCTTTGACCGCGCATTTGGCGGCGGTTCCGGGCTCCTTGGTGACCTGGAAATCGATCTCCGCCTGCGTGGCGTCCGTGGTGCTGTAGCCGATGTCCTTGAATGACACTGTCTCGGTGTTCAGGGAGGTGGAGATCCACGCCATGAAGCCGATCCCGGCGACCAGCGCAGCGATTCCGATGTTGCGCTTGGCCTTACTCGAGAGGACACGCTTTTGGCCCCCGTAACGATTGGCTAGGGTGGTAGTTGCCGGCGCCGAAGTAGCCGGCTGATCCTCGGAAGTCACCGTTCCAGTTTAGTGTGGATCCGAACGGGATATTTCCGCGTCCCTGCCGCCGTGAACCCGCAACGCCAAAATTCGAAGAAAGTGAGCCGTTTCAGATGACAGCGTCTGCAAGCCAGTCAAAACCGCTCCGCCTGCTGGCAGTCCACGCTCACCCTGACGACGAGTCGAGCAAGGGCGCAGCCACCATGGCGATGTACGCAGCGGCCGGTGTTGACGTCATGGTGGCCACTTGCACCGACGGGTCGCGGGGCGACATCCAGAACCCTGCCATGGAGCACGAGCCACACCCCAAGCGCGACATGGCCGGCGCCCGGCGGCTCGAAATGGACAATGCCGCCAAGGTGCTGGGAATCCGCCAGCGCTGGCTGGGCTTCGTGGACTCAGGACTGCCTGAAGGGGACCCGTTGCCGCCGCTGCCGCCGGGCTCCTTCGCCCTCCAGCCGCTGGAGGTGGCTGCGGCTCCGCTGGTCCGGCTGGTGCGCGACTTCAAGCCCCACGTGATCGTGAGCTACGACGAGAACGGTGGCTATCCGCACCCGGACCACATCATGGCCCACCGGGTGGCCGTGGAGGCCTTCGAAGCCGCGGGCGATCCGGAACGGTACCAGGGGGCCGGCGAACCCTGGGCGCCTGGCAAGCTGTACTACGACCGTGCCTTCAGCCCTGACCGGTTCCGCGCACTGCACTTTGCCCTTGAAGAGGCGGGCTTGCAGTCGCCCTACGCCGAACGGCTGGCAGCCTGGCTCGAGGCTGATGCCGAAGGCCATACACCGCCGCCCCCGACCCACCCCACCACCACCCAGATTGAGTGCGGGGACTATTTCGAAGCCAGGGACGACGCGCTCCGCGCCCACCGCACCCAGGTGGATCCGCTGGGCTTCTTCTTCGCGGTGTCTCCGGACATGCAGCGCCGCGCCTGGCCCTGGGAAGACTACAGCCTGATCCAGTCACGGGTGCCGGTGGAGTTGCCGGAAAAGGATCTCTTCGCCGGGCTAAGATAGAACCAGGCTCATTTCTATGTCCTGTAGAAGTCAGAGCCCTCAAAACGTTCCACAGAAGGTTTAACCGTGCATCACTTGCTCATTGCCCTCGCGACGGCCCCGGCGCCCAGCCCCACGCCCTCCCTGCGCCCGGGCCTCTCCGAAGACCAGGTGACTCCGGGTATGTGGGGCTTCATCATGACCGCGTTCTTCGTGCTGGCCACCACGCTGCTGATCGTGGACATGGTGCGGCGCATCCGCCGGGTCCGCTACCGGGCCCAGGTGGAGGAGGAGCGTCTGGCCGCACTTGCTGGCGGAAGCCAGGACATGCCTGGAACCGGCACTCCGGTTGCGCAGGCTCCGGATGCAGAGGATTCCGGCACGCATGGGCCGGGCACCCGCGGCGGACGCCAGGGCGGCGCCGATCTCCGAACGGAACACAACGGTGATGAAGGCCGCGGACAGCGCTAACGGCGGCCCTGTCGGCTCCCGGCCCGGCGCAGCCTGGCCGGGTGCAGCCAACTCCCTGGCTGGCGAACCATCGGCTTACTTGAGGCAGCACGCGAACAACCCCGTGCACTGGCGGCCGTTCGGCGATGAAGCCTTCGGTTTCGCAGCTGAGCGCGACGTCCCCGTGTTCCTGTCTATCGGCTACGCCGCCTGCCACTGGTGCCACGTGATGGCACACGAATCGTTCGAAGACCAGGAAACCGCGGACTTCCTGAATGCCAATTTCGTGGCCATCAAGGTGGACAGGGAAGAGCGCCCGGACGTGGACGCCGTCTACATGGCCGCGACCCAGGCGATCAGCGGCGAGGGCGGCTGGCCGATGTCGGTCTTCCTTATGCCGGACGGCCGCGCCTTCCATGCCGGAACATACTTCCCGCCACGGCCCATGCCCGGCCGGCCCTCGTTCCGCCAGGTTCTCGAGGCGGTCCGCGAAGCGTGGCTGGAACGGCGCGAGGCCGTCGAACACAACGCCGAGACCTTGGCCCGCGGGATGGCCGAAACTCAGCTTGCCGCCGCTGTCCGGCTGGCCGGGGTGCCGGACCCGGTGGACGCCGCACTGCTCTCCGGGGCGGTCCGCGTCCTGGCCCGCTCCGAAGACCAGATCGACGGCGGGTTCGGCACCGCGCCGAAATTCCCGCCGTCGCCCCTATTGGAATTCCTGATCCGGCACGCCGCAGTTGCGTCGGAAACCGCCGACGCGGCAAAGGACATGGCCGGCAGGGCGCTGGCAGCGATGGCCCGGTCCGCGCTGTTCGACCAGCTGGACGGCGGATTTGCACGGTATTCCGTGACGCGCGACTGGTCCGTTCCGCACTTTGAAAAGATGCTCTACGACAACGCCCAGCTGCTGCGCGCCTATGTCCACTGGGTCCGACTCGGGGGCGATGCCGTATATACCGCCGGGGAAGCGGCGGACGTCGCGTCCCGCACGGCGGACTGGATGATCGCCTCGTTGGGCCTTGCCGGTTACGCGGCGGAGCCGGACGAGGGGCCGGACCAGGGTTCCAAAGCGGAGCAGGTCGAGGCCTTCGCGTCCTCGCTGGACGCGGACACCGTGGTGGACGGCCGGCACCTCGAGGGCGCCAGCTACCTCTGGACACCGGAGGAGCTGGTGGAGGTCCTGGGACCGGACGACGGACCTGCAGTAGCGCGGCTGATGAATGTCCGTGCCGAGGGAACCGTGACCCCGACGGCTTCCCCCTTGCATCCGGGCCGCCGGTCCGACGACGCCGGGCAGCAGCTGTGGGATCGGGCGCGGCCGCGTCTGCTGGCGGCGCGTTCGGCGCGTCCCCAGCCCGCCAGGGACGACAAGGTCGTGGCCGGCTGGAACGGGCTGGCCCTCGCCGCGCTCGCTGAAGCAGGGGCCGTCCTGGACCGGCCCGGGCTCGTCGCTGCTGCAGAGCGAACTGCCGCCTACCTTGAACGCGTCCACTGGCAGCCGCCTCGCGCCGGGGACCAGGGCACGGAACCCGGCACCCTGGTGCGGGTTTCGCACGGCAGCCGTGCCAAGGGTATCGGCGGCCTGCTCGAAGACTACGCCTTCTGCGTGGACGGGCTCCTGGCCCTTTACGGAGTGACTGGAAGTGACCGGTGGTACCGGCTCGCCGAAGACATCCTGCAGGCTGCCTGCCGGCGGTTCGCCGCGGACGGAACACTCGTGGACACTGCCGGAGAGTCGTCCCAGGTATTCAACGCCCAGGGGCAGCGGGCCGGCCTCGAACCCTTCGACAATGCCACGCCAAGCGGCGCGGCCGCGTTCGCCGGGGCCCTCCTGGGCCATGCCGCGCTTTCCGGTTCCAGCGACCATCGCGTCATGGCCGGCAACATCTTGTCGCTGCTGCCGCCGCTGGCAACCCGGGCGCCGCGGGCGGCAGGCTGGCTCCTGGCCACGGCGCAGGCTGCGCTGGCAGGGCCCGTGGAGGCCGCCGTCGTCGGACCCGCCGATTCCGCGCGGGCGGAACTCCACCACGCCCTCATGATGTCCGCCAGCCCTGGCCTGGTTGTGGCGGTTGCGTCCGACGCCGGGGTCCCGGCGGCCGGTGCCGCCCCACCTGCCGTGCCGCTGCTGGAGGGCAGGACGGCGGCGCCGGACGGCTCGCCGCAGGTGTACCTCTGCCGCGGGATGGTGTGCGAACGCCCGGTGGCCTCCGTGGCGGAACTGCTGGAGCGACTGGCTACGCTGGCCGGATAACGTCTTTGCCGCATCCGGAGTCCGGTGTTCCGCGGGACCCGGGCCGCTTTGAACTGGTGATTTTCGCCTGCGACGGCGTCCTGGTCGATTCCGAGTCATTGCCATCAGGGTGGGCGGCGGACGCTCGGGCAGACGGGGCTGCTTCAGCAGTTTGAAGGACGGATCTTCAGGGCCTCGCCTTTGGCGGGGGAGTGACGCCGGCTGCGAAGCTGGCGGGCCCGGGAACCACGGTATTCCAGCAGATGAGGGAGCTTCCGGACCTTATTGCCGCTCCGCGCGCACACTGGGAAGGCCTGCCGCGGGTTCTGCCAGCTGGCGTTAAGCCGGCCTGCTGAGGACCGCTATGGCGATGGCGACGAAGTGCGCGGCAAAAGCGAACACGGTGAAAGCGTGGAAGAGCTCATGGAAGCCAAAATGTTCGTAGCTGAAGTTCGGCTTTTTGAGCGCGTAGAACACCGCGCCGGCGATGTACAAGGCGCCGCCCACGCAGATCAGCACAGCGGAAGCAATGCTGGCCGCAAAAAAGTCCGGCAGGTAGAACAGTGAACCGCAGCCCAGGGCAATATAGATGGGCACGTACAGCCAGCGCGGCGCATGAGTCCAGAGCAGCCGGAACAGCACGCCCAGAATGGCGCCGGACCAGATGACCCACAGCAGCACCACTGCCTTGGGCCGTTCCAGCAGGGCCCAGGCCAAGGGAGTGTAGCTGCCGGCGATCACCAGCATGATATTGGTGTGGTCGAGGCGCTTCAGGACGATCTTGACGGCGGGGGACCAGTTCCCGCGGTGGTACACGGCGCTGATTCCGAACAGCAGCACACCCGTCACTGCGTAGACGGTGGAAGCGATTTTCAGGTCGGTGGTGGGTGCCAACAGGATCAGGACCAGCCCCGCGGCGAAAGCAAGCGGCGCCGTGACGGTATGGATCCACCCCCGCCATTTAGGTTTGATCGTCAGCAGCTCCGCGATGCGGACTGCAGCATCGTCCATGGGGCCTGATTTCCGGCCGCGGCCCGCTCCCGCGCCCGGCTGGGGAGATTTGCTTTCCATGGCTCAAGAATAAACTACGTTCCAGTAAGTTACCCGTGAGTAATAATGCTCGCGCTGAATTGCGAGGGCCTGTTGCACCCCGCCCCCGTTGTGGGCGGGTAGCCTAGGAATGCACTGCCGTCATACATCAAGGAAGTCAGGTGAGTCTCCGGATGGAGTTGCCCGGGATCCTCTATGGCTTCTATGAACGCAAGCTCTTGCGCTCGCTGGACAAGGACCGCATCCCCAAACACATCGGCGTAATGGTGGACGGCAACCGCCGCTGGGCCAAACAGTTCAACGCCCCCACCAGCCAGGGACACCAGGCCGGTGCCGACAAAATCCATGAGTTCCTCGGCTGGTGCCAGGAACTCGGCATCAAGGTAGTCACGCTCTACATGCTCTCTACCGACAACATGAGCCGCTCCGGTGAGGAGCTGGACCTGCTGATGGGGATCATCGCCAACACACTTGACCGGCTGGACGAGGACGCAGACATCTCCGTGCACGCCATGGGGGCTCCGGAGTTGCTTCCCGATTACCTCGCCGAGCGTCTCAATAAGCTCACGGCGCGGACGCCGGCCCACGAAAAACTCCACGTCAACGTCGCCGTGGGCTACGGAGGACGCCGCGAAATCGTGGACGCCGTCAGGGAGCTCCTCCATGACGCCGTTGCCCGTGGCAAAGACATCGGCAAGCTCGCGGACGAACTCAGCGTGGACGACATCTCGCGTTTCCTTTACACCCGGGGCCAACCGGACCCGGACCTGGTGATCCGCACTTCCGGGGAGCAGCGGCTGTCCGGCTTCCTGATGTGGCAGAGCGCCTACAGCGAGTTCTACTTCTGCGAGGCGCTCTGGCCGGCCTTCCGCAAGGTGGACTTCCTGCGCGCATTACGCGACTACGCAGGCCGGCAGCGGCGGTTCGGCTCCTGACACCTGCCGCCGGTGCCCGCGCCCGGCGTCCGGTGCACATCCGTGCCCGGCAGAGCCCGCTCCCGGCCGGTTCACGCGGAGTTCACGTGTTCGCAACAAGAATCGCCGAGAAATAGTTTGGGAAACAAAGAGGCGGGGAATTACGTTGATCTCATTAGCAGGCACACTGCCGGCTAATCGGGGAGGCCAGTACATGGAGCGGATTTTCGCACCGGATGTATGGGAGGCCGGAACCGGCCTCGTGGCCGATCCGCCTCACCTATAGATATCCGGGCGTGCGCCCCGGGGCTGGAGTCGATGTGGCTATTTCTGAACAACTGCCCGACGTCATTTCCGACCAGGGAGAGAAAGCTACCTCTCGCGCCAAGCGAGCAACCTCACAGACCGGTGCAGCCAATTATGACGCTGCGGCCGGTCTTGCTGTATCCGGCGAAAGTGCCGCGACAGATGACACCCTGTGGAGCTTTGTCATCGACACCTCGGTATTGCTCTCGGACCCCCGCGCCCTGCTGCGGTTCGCGGAACATGAAGTCATTGTGCCGATCGTGGTCATCACGGAACTTGAGGGCAAGAGGCACGACCCCGAACTGGGATACTTCGCCCGCAAGGCGCTCCGGCTCCTGGACGACCTCCGCGTCCAGCACGGCGGTCTCGACCGCCCGATCCCGCTGGGTGACGACGGAGGCACGCTCATGGTGGAGATGAACCACATCTCCACAGAAGTGCTCCCCATGGGATTCCGCGGCGGGGACAACGACAGCCGCATCCTCGCCGTCGCGAAGAACCTCGCCAACGAGGGCCGCAACGTCACTGTGGTCTCCAAGGACCTGCCAATGCGCGTCAAGGCCTCAGCCATGGGGCTGCTGGCAGACGAGTACCGCAACGAACTGGTGAAGGATTCCGGCTGGACCGGGATGGCGGAGGTGGAAGCCAGCGAGGAGGACGTCGCCACGCTCTACGGCCACGAGCCCGTCTTTATCCCGGCCGCGGCAGAGATGCCCGTCAACACCGGACTGGTGCTGCTTTCAAACCGGGGCTCAGCACTGGGGCGTGTAGGTGCCGACAAACAGGTCCGGCTGGTCAAGGGGGACCGCGACGTCTTCGGACTGCACGGCCGTTCCGCGGAACAGCGGCTGGCCATCGACATGCTGATGGATCCGTCAGTGGGCATCGTGTCGATCGGCGG
This sequence comes from Arthrobacter sp. PvP103, assembly GCF_017833075.1. Taxonomy (NCBI): domain Bacteria; kingdom Bacillati; phylum Actinomycetota; class Actinomycetes; order Micrococcales; family Micrococcaceae; genus Arthrobacter; species Arthrobacter sp. PvP103. The sequence goes on from NZ_JAFIBQ010000001.1 coordinate 3,662,497, forward strand.
CCGTGCCGGCACCGGAAAGTCCGCGCTGGCTCTTTGTGCGGGCCTCGAAGCCGTGCTGGAACGCCGCGAACACCGCAAGGTCATTGTCTTCCGGCCGCTCTACGCAGTGGGCGGCCAGGAGCTCGGCTACCTGCCCGGTTCCGAATCGGAGAAGATGAACCCCTGGGCGCAGGCCGTCTTCGACACCCTCGGCGCCCTGGTCAGCCAGGAAGTCGTCGAGGAAGTCATGGACCGCGGCATGCTGGAAGTGATGCCGCTGACCCACATCCGCGGCCGCTCGCTCCATGACGCGTTCGTGATCGTCGACGAGGCGCAGTCCCTGGAAAAGAACGTCCTCCTCACCGTGATGAGCCGGATCGGCCAGAACTCGAAGATCGTCCTGACCCACGACGTCGCCCAGCGCGACAACCTGCGGGTCGGCCGGCACGACGGCGTGGCCGCCGTCGTCGAAACCCTCAAGGGACACCCGCTCTTCGGGCACATCACCCTCACCCGGTCCGAGCGCTCGCCGATCGCGGCCCTGGTGACGGAACTGCTCGAGGGGGCGGAAATCTAGGCAAACTGCCTTAGCAAAGGGCCGTGGCCGGGTGTCCCGGGCCGCGGCCCTTCGCCGTCGTATTCGATCATCCGGCTCCCACCACCGTCCCTAGGACGTCTGAGGCGGGGATTGCGCCGATGTGACGGGAGTCGATTGACGTTTCGCGGTTGTCACCCAGCACGAAGAGGTGGTCCGCGGGAACTGTCAGTGTCCCGAAGAAGACGCCATCGATGGTCCGTTGGTCCACGAACCGTTCCGTAACAGGCGCCCCGTCCACGAACAGGACGCCGTCACGCATAGAGACCTCCTGTCCTTCGAGCGCCACGACGCGTTTGAGCAGCATGCCGTCGTTGAACACCTGGTCGTCGTCCGGCCCGCTGAACATGACCAGCTGCCCGGTGTGAAATCCGCCGAAGCGGGGGGCGGCCTTGTTCAGCCAGACCAGGCTACCGGCCTTGACGGTGGGCTCCATACTGTCTGAGCTCACCATGACCGGTTCGAGGACCCAGAGACGGGCCGCCAGCAGCACCCCGAGGCATGCTCCGGCCCCGGCCAGCGTCCGCCGGTTCATCCTTACCGCGCCTAGCCCTGAACCGGATCCCAGACCGCTGGCGAGGACGTGATCGGATCATTGGGATCGGCCTCGTCGGGACCCAGCCCCACCCTGAACTGCAGCATCATGGCGTGGTCCTCGTGGGTGAGGTTATGGCAATGGACCATGTAACGGCCCCGGTGCGGTCCGAAGTGTACCAGCAACCTGACAGTCTCCCGTTCCCCGACATACACGACGTCCTTTGGGCCCTTTTCGTAGGGAAACGGAGGCTGTCCGTTGCGGCTGAGGATCTGGAAGTCCACGAGGTGCAAATGCATGGGGTGAAACCAGCCATCGGAGCTGTTCTGGAGTTCCCAGATTTCCACTGTGTCCAGCGCAGGATCGGCCATCACCCGCTTGAAACCGCTCGCGATGACTTCCTCCCAGGTCAGATCGTCAATGGTCCAGATGTTCGTAACGTCATCGTGCTTGATCTTGAACTTGCGTGTTTTGGTTGCAGCTGCGGAGGTGAGGTCCATCGGATGGCTCGATGCAAGCGTGGTCGGAATTTTGTTCCAGGTGGGGTCGGCAGTGTTGACGGCATCGGCAACGACGTCGAACGCCATGATCTTGCCGGTGTTGTCGAAATCCCGGTTGTTGTCGTTGGAGAGGTTCCGGAGCTCTACTCGCGTTCCTGCGGCGTACTTGCGGAAATCTATGAGGACCTCGTAGCGTTCGGCACCTGCGTGGCGCCAGGACCCGACCGTCTGTGCCGCGGGCATCAGGCCGGCATCGGTGGCCACCACGGTGACCGGGTCGCCGGTACTAAGCGTGAAGCGGTAGGAACGCGAGACCGAGGCATTGAGGATCCGGAAACGGTAGATCCTCCTCTGAACCTTCATAACGGGCCAGGGCTTTCCGTTAACCAGAATGACGTCGCCCCAAAGGCCTGAGTGCTGGCGATCGTCGAACCCCAGGGTGCCATCAGCCGCGAACATGGCGTCGCTTACTGTCAGCGGAACGTCAAAGGCGCCCTGGGGGAGCAGGCCCTTCTCTACCGGATCGGAGATGAGGTACTGGCCGGCGAGCCCCGAATAAACGTTCTGGGCGGTGAAGTGGACCGAGTGGTCGTGGTACCAGAGCGATCTGGCCGGCTGGAAGTTCGGATACTGATAGTCCTTGTAGAACCCCGGCAGCGTGAGGTCATTGGCGTAGCCGTCGAACTGGGGAAGCGAGGCAGAGCCATGCAAGTGGGTTGATGTCGGTAGTGCGTAGCCCAGCTTTGGGTGCTTGGCCGGCAGTTGGTTCCTGAGATGGACGACCGCCCGGGTGTCCTTGTCAATGCGGATAGTGGGTCCGGGGAAGATGCCGTTGTAGCCCAGGATTGGCGTGCGCAGTCGGGCGAGGATTTGCGCGGTGGCCAGCCGTTGCGTCAGGGTGTAGTGCTGCGTTTTGACGCCGTTGGCGTCAACGGTCGTCTGGAAAGAGAGCGGCGGGGCAAGCGTCAGCGGCGTCCTGTAAGGCCGCGGCATATCGCTGTCACTGAGCTTGCTGGCAGATTTGGCGCTGACGCCCGAAATGGGGACCGTCACAATGCCTGCCCCGACGATTCCAATTCCGCCAAGAATGAGCGCCTGCCTCCGTGAAATGGCCATGATAGTCAGCTTTCTCTATGCCGCCTTTGTGTTCCGTTAGAGTGACCCAACGAGCTTGGGAAAACCTTCGGTGCGGCCTAGCCCGTGTGATGTGCCAGGCCCAAGGACAGCCGTGCGTCTCCCGGTCCTTCCAGGACCAGCGCTACGGCTTTGTCCGGCACTTCGAATACAAGGGTCTCGGCCACGGATTCGCCCTGGCCCAGCCGGGCTGCCCCAATTGAACTCCACACCGGATCCACGCCGGTGGAACCCAAGCCGGTCACCATGAAATCGCCGGTATGGAATTGGACACCATCCTCTTCCAGGGCCGTGATCCGCACTATGATCTTCACGCGGTGGCTCCCTGCCGGCGGACTGGCGTCGAGGAAGTCATCGTCCCCGGGTGGTTCCCAGTCATCGACCTCCAACGGAACTATGCCGCTGATGCTTGCCATGCCGCCGGGGATGGACGCCGCGGCACCGAGAGGAACACTCGGGAGCGGTGTCGCCGTCAGGAATAGGTACGCCAAGGCAATACCAATGGAGCATAGGAGGGCAGCGGGAATGAGCATCCGCCGTGCCCTGGTCTTTGGAGCCTGGGCCCGGGCCTCGATTACGGTCTTGGTCATGTCGCCATTCAAGCCCGGCAGGCTTGGGAAAGCCTTGGCCCGTCGGGGAGGCGGAATCGCTGTAGCTGGTTCCGCCTAGAGTCCGAGGAACTTTGCCGTGGCTTCGTGGCCCTCCACTTTCAGCGACCAGTCGGGGCGTTTGAAGGTGGCCGGGGTGAGCCGGACCTTTTGCACTTCCTGCACCTTGCCGCCCCAGGAGGCCCGGGCGACGCCGTTCAGCTCGTAGCCGAGGGCGCGGGATACGCCCAGGGACTTTTCATTCCAGGCCGCGGCCTCGGATTCGGCCACTTCAGCCTTCAGGTGGTCGAAGGCGTAGCTGACGACGGCGGCCCGCATCTCCTTGCCGAAGCCCCGGCCCTGCACGGACTTCCTGAGCCAGGAGCCGGTGGAGACCGTCCTGAGCGTCGCGAAGTCCCTGGCCTCGATGTCCTGGCAGCCGATGAACCCGCCGTCATGCCAGATGCCGAGCAGGAGCGTCCAGGCTTCCGGGGTCACTCCGCCCCGGCAGCGCCAGTACCATTGCGCCATGTTCGGTCCGAGCTCCTCTGCCGGGGACTCTGCCCAGGGCCGGCTGAAAGGGCTTTGGCCGGGCTCGTGGACGCCGCTCAGGGCCGCCTGTACCGCCGCCGGGATCTCTTCGTCCCGGATGGGACGGAGGGTGAGGCGGGGCGTCGCCAGGGTGAGGGCGAACGGGGGCCAGAAGGTCGCGGGCTCAGTCATCAGGGAAGCTTAGCCGGGGGACCCGCGGGCAGCCAGTCACGCGCCCCGGGAAATGTCCCAGGTGATGTGGCGGCGCACATCGGTCAAGTTCATCGATTCGGCCAGGAACAGGTCATCGAGCATGTACTCGTCCACTGCCAGGATCCGGAGCCAGTGCCCGGAACCCCTCGATTCGTTATCCAGCGAGCGGCTTGAGACGCAGACTCCGGTTCCGACGTCGATCCTGATCAGGTTCCGCCCCGGTCCGCACAACGGCGCCAAGGGGTCCGTCGGCCGGTAGGCGGCATTGGGAGTCACGACGGCTTCCAGAGCGGGGCGGCCCTGATGGTCCACGGCGGTGATGGGGCCGAGCTCCACGGCGTTGGTGTTAGGGAATTCGATGGGTACGGGGGCATTGCCGGCGAGTTCCACCGGGTCCAAAGCCGCGGCAAAGCGGCCGTTTCCAAAGCACGGTTCGCCGTAGGCGGCCTCCGGGCGGCGCCGGACCAGTCCGCCGTCGTCATACACGGGGGTGACCAGCTGCGGAGGCAGGAGCCACGACTTCCTGGTGGAGCTGACGTAGAAGCCGTCCCTGGAGTCGTTGATGCCCGTGGTGCTGTGCAGTACCACGCCGGCCGCGGATTCAAGGCGGAGGGCGCCGGGCCGGCGCAGCCAGGCTTGCACTGTATTGTCGGGGTCCGGGTTTTCGGCGTCCGTGCCAGTGGGGTCCAGGTTCGGGGAGTCCGCCGCGGCGCGGTCCACATACTCGAAACGGAGGCTTTGCCACTTCCAGGGCGAGGACCGGCACAGATTCCGGAACGTCATGGCCATGTCCGCCGGCTTGTTCCGCTGACCGGCTTCCCCCTGGCGCCTCGCGTCCCATGTCGACATATCCACAGTTTACGCGCGGGCTCAGCGGCCGAGCGGGAAAATCCAGTAGCATCCGAGGGTGATCCAACGACTGGGCGAACTTTGGGAATCCACCCCGCTGGCCTTCTGGCTGGTGTTGGCAGCCTGCGCCTACTTCGGCGTGATGGCCGTGCGGCTCACGGTCATCGACGTCAGGCACCACCTGCTGCCGAACAGGATTGTGTTCCCGTCCTACGCGGTGGGCGGTTTGCTCCTGCTGGCTGCGGTTGCCACCGTCCTGGTGGCCGGCGCGGACGCCGAGGCAGTGCCCGACGGCGCCGCCCGGCTCTTCGGGCTGCCGGGTGTACGCATCCTCGCCGGGGGAGCGGTGCTGTGGCTCTTCTACTTCATCCTGCGCATGGTTTATCCGCCGGGAATGGGATTCGGCGACGTGAAACTCGCCGGTGTGCTGGGACTGTACCTCGGTTACCTCGGCTGGGGCCACGTGTTCGCCGGGACCTTCGCAGCCTTCCTCCTGGGCGGTCTCTGGAGCCTGGGCCTGCTCGCTGCCCGCCGCGGCACCCTCAAATCGGACATCCCGTTCGGCCCCTTCATGCTGGCGGGCTCGGCCGTGGCCATGCTGCTCCTGCCTGCGGGCTGACGGCGTAAATCGGCGTCGTGCACTTGCGCTGATCCGACCGCCGGATCCCGCTAGGCTGAAGCCATGGCAGCACCCGACTTCATCATCAAGCTCCGCGAAAAAATCGGCCATGATCCGTTGTGGATTCCCGCCGTACGCGGGGTGGTCTTCAACGACGACGGCCACGTCCTGCTGGGCCAGCGCTCCGACAACGGCAGGTGGGCGCTGATCTCCGGGATGCTGGAGCCGGGAGAGCATCCGGCCCCGGGACTCGTGCGGGAAATTTTCGAGGAGACAGCGGTCGTGGCGGAAACGGAACGCATGGTTTCAGTCGGCGTCGTGGGGCCGGTCACCTTTCCCAACGGGGATGTATGCGACTTCCTGGATATTGTGTTCCGCTGCCGCCACGTCTCCGGCGAAGCACGTGTGAACGACGACGAATCCCTGGCCGTGGACTGGTTTCCCCTGGACGGGCTTCCGGAACTCCGGCCAGGGGACCGCGAGTGCATCCGGCGGGCGCTGTTGCCCGAGGACGCCGTCCACTACGAACCCTAGGAGCCTCCTAGGCGGACGCGGACTGGCGTTCGGCCTCAAGGCGTTCCGCCTCTTCGCCGCCCACAGCCTCGCCCCGGGCCACCATTCCGGCGGTGTCGGACAGCGGGATCTGCTTCAGCGTCAGTGCGAGGACCAATGCGATGCCCAGGAACGGCAGCAGGTACCAGAATACCGGCGCCAGCGAATCGGCATAGGCGTTCACAATGGCGTCCCGGAGCTGTTCCGGGAGCTGGCTCAGGGCCTGCGGGTCCAGGGTCCGGGTGGACCGGGCGGCCTGGTCGGCTGAGGCCCCGGCCCCGGTGAAGGCATTGGTCAGGGCCTCTGCCAGCCGTGAGGTGAAGATGGAGCCGAACACGGCCACGCCAAGGGACGCGCCCACTTCGCGGAAGTAGTTGTTGGTGCTGGTGGCCGTCCCGATCTGTTCCGCGGGCACGGAGTTCTGCACCACCAGGACGATGACCTGCATGATGGAGCCCAGGCCGGCGCCGAACACGAACAGCTGGACGCAGATGACCCAGATGGGGGTGTCGGCCGTCAGCGTGGTCAGCCAGAGCATGGCGCCCATGGTGAGGGCGGCGCCCACGATGGGGAACATCTTGTACTTGCCGGTCTTCGAGATCCGGACGCCGGAGTAGATGGCCATGCCCATCAGGCCCACCATCATCGGAAGCATCAGCAGCCCGGATTCGGCGGCGGAGGTGCCGGAGGACATCTGCAGGAACGTGGGAACGAAAGCGATGGCAGCGAACATTCCCAGCCCCAGGGTGAAGCCGATGGCTGTGGAATTCACGAAGATCCGGTTCTTGAACAGCCCCAGTGGGATGATCGGGTCCTCGGCCCGGCGTTCCACCATGACGAACGCGGCGGCGGCAAGAACCAGTCCGGCTCCAAATGCCCAGGTCAGCGGCGAATCCCAGCCTTCGTCCTTCTTGCCGCCGAAATCGGTGAAGAGGATCAGGCAGGTGGTGGCTGCGGAGAGCAGCAGGACGCCCAGGACGTCGATCCGCTTCTCGGCCTTCTTGTTCGGCAGGGTCAGTGTGAACCACGCAATGGCGAAGGCCGCAATGCCGATGGGGATGTTGATGTAGAAGGCCCATTCCCAGGTGAGGTGGTCCACGAAGTAACCGCCCAGCAGCGGGCCGGCGACGGCGGAGAGGCCGAAGATGGCGCCCAGCGGACCCATGTACTTGCCGCGGTCTTTGGCGGGAACGATGTCCGCGATGATGGCCTGGGAGAGGATCATTAGTCCGCCTCCGCCCAGGCCCTGGATGGCTCGGAAGACCACGAAGCCCCAGAAATCGGTGGCGAAGGCGCAGCCGACGGAAGCGAGGGTAAACAGGGCGATGGCCACGAGGAACAGGTTTCGGCGGCCCAGCACGTCGCCGAACTTGCCGTAGATGGGCATCACGATGGTGGTGGCCAGCAGATAGGCGGTGGTGATCCACGCCTGGTGTTCCACTCCGCCGAGCTTCCCCACGATGGTGGGCATGGCAGTGGAGACGATGGTCTGGTCAAGGCTGGAAAGCAGCATGCCGGCGATGAGGGCGGAAAAAATGATCCAGATGCGTTTCTGGGTCAGCAGCAGCGGCCCGGCTGCTGGCCTGGAAGTGACGGCGGTGCTCATGGGTGTCCTTCTGCGGGGGCGGGTTCTTGAAATTCCTGGGAAAAAAGCCGGCGGGCGGCCGAGATGTTCTCCAGCAGCAGCTCCCGGTAGGGGCGGGTGTTGCCCTCGGAGAAATAGACCATGCTGGTCTTGCGGGCGATAGTGCCCAGCAGGACAACGGCCATTTGGACCACAGGGTGGTCCGGCGCAACGCCTTCGCGGAGGGCGACGTCTTTGGCGAATTCTGCCTCGCGCTGCTCGGTGGCCCCGATGATCCGCAGGATTAGCTGGGGCTCCTTCTTGATGACGCCGATCAGCTGGCGGGTGTCCTCCTCGGAAGCGGCCATGTTCTCGGACAGCTTCAAGGAAAGGGTGACCAAGTCCTGTAGGAGTGTGGGGGAGATGATGCCTGGCGGTGATGACTGGCCGCCGGCGATGAACTCGTCGATGACATCGTGGGGAAGCTCGTCGGCCGCGTGGCCGATGATGGCGTCCTCTTTGGCCGGAAAGTAATTGAAGAAGGTGCGGCGCGAAATGCCCGCTTCGCTGCAGACTTCCTCCACCGTGTACCCGTTCAGGCCGCGTGCGGCGGTCAGCTTGCGTGCGACGGCGGTGATCGCCGCCCGGGTGGCGGCCCGCTTGCGCTCGCGGAGCCCGCCGTCGCTTATTGCACTATTATTCACAAAGTAAATTTTTGCATCAATTTATAATTAGTGCAATTTTAGCCGCGAATGGACCCTCCGGCCACGGCTCGCTTAAACGACGGCGGCCGCCCGCCTTCGCCGGGAAGGTGGGCGGCCGCCGTCGTACTTAGGCCGGTGGGGACTTATGCCTTGTGCGGCGGGCGCGTCATCGACATAACGTCGAGGGCGGTGTCCAGCTGCTCTTCGGTCAGTTCGCCGCGCTCCAGGAAGCCCATGGCGACGACGGTCTCACGGATGGTGAGGCCCTCGGCGACGGCCTTCTTGGCGATCTTGGCGGCGTTCTCGTAGCCGATGAACTTGTTCAGCGGGGTGACGATGGAGGGCGAAGCCTCGGCGAGGAAGCGGGCGCGCTCGACGTTGGCGGTGATGCCGTCGATCATCTTGTCGGCCATGACGCGGCTAGTGTTGGCCAGCAGACGCACGGACTCAAGGAGGTTGGCGGCCATGACGGGGATGCCGACGTTCAGCTCGAAGGCGCCGTTGGTTCCTGACCAGGCGATGGCGGTGTCGTTACCGATGACCTGCGCGCAGACCATGATGGATGCTTCGCAAATGACGGGGTTGACCTTGCCCGGCATGATCGAGGAACCGGGCTGCAGGTCCGGGATGGCGATTTCGCCGAGGCCGGTGTTGGGGCCGGAGCCCATCCAGCGGAGGTCGTTGTTGATCTTCATGAAGGAGATCGCGATGTTGCGCAGCTGGCTGGAGGCTTCGATGAGGCCGTCGCGGTTGGCCTGTGCTTCGAAGTGGTCGCGTGCTTCGGTCAGGGGAAGGCCGGTGTCGGTGGCGAGCAGTTCGATGACGCGCTCCGGGAAGCCTGCCGGCGTGTTGATGCCGGTGCCCACAGCGGTTCCGCCGAGGGGAACTTCAGCCACGCGGGGAAGCGAGGCGTTGATGCGCTCGATGCCGTAGCGGACCTGTGCGGCGTAGCCGCCGAATTCCTGGCCCAGGGTCACCGGGGTGGCATCCATGAGGTGCGTGCGGCCGGACTTCACGACGTCCTTGAACTCGACGGACTTGCGGTCCAGGGAGTCGGCCAGGTAGCCGAGGGCCGGGATGAGGTCGTTGATCAGCGCCGACGTGGCGGCCACGTGTACGGACGTCGGGAAGACATCGTTGGAGGACTGCGAGGCGTTGACGTGGTCGTTCGGGTGGACAACCTTGTCGCTGCCGGCAGCCTTGAGGGCGCGGGAGGCAAGCTCCGCGATGACCTCGTTGGTGTTCATGTTGGAGGACGTGCCGGAGCCGGTCTGGAAGACGTCGATCGGGAAGTCGCCGTCGTACTTCCCGGCAGCAACCTCATCGGCGGCATCCGCGATCGCCTTGGCCAGCTCGCCGTCGAGCACTCCAAGTTCTGCGTTGGCCTGGGCGGCAGCCTTCTTCACCCGGGCAAGGGCTTCGATGTGCGCGCGTTCCAGGGTCTTGCCGGAAATGGGGAAGTTTTCAACTGCACGCTGCGTCTGGGCACGGTACAGGGCGTTCACGGGGACGCGGACTTCGCCCATCGTGTCATGTTCAATGCGGAATTCTTCAGTGGAAGTCATGGGGCTAGCTTAGGGCGATTGGCGGCTGCATCGAAAACCGTGAACCGCTTGCGTCGGGCCCACAGCGTCCGCGGACCGGGCAAGTGCCTTAGAGTTCGCCGATCCCCGAAACGAGGTCCGCCCGGCCCTCTTTGAGGCTGTAGGAGAGGCCGATCACGGCTGCGCGTCCGGTTTCGATGGCGTTCGAAATCACACGGGAGCTGTCCACGAGCCGCTGCGAGGTCTGCTTCACGTGCTCCACCACCATGTCGTTGACTTCGGTTTCGTTGTTGCGCAGGGAGGTCAGCACCGACGGCGTGATGCGCTCCACGAGGTCGCGGATGAATCCCGCCGGCATCTGGCCCGTCTCGACGGCGTCCTTCGTGGCGCTGACCGCGCCGCAGCTGTCATGGCCCAGGATCACGATCAGCGGCACACCGAGCACACCGATGCTGTACTCCAGCGAGCCCAGCACGGCGTCGTCGATGACCTGGCCGGCGGTGCGGACAACAAAGGCGTCGCCCAGCCCGAGGTCGAAGATGATCTCAGCCGCGAGCCTCGAGTCCGAGCAGCCGAAAATGACCGCGAACGGGTGTTGGTTCTCCACGAGCGAGGACCGGCGCGATGCGTCCTGGTTGGGGTGCGAAGATTCTCCGGCGACAAAGCGCTCGTTTCCTTCGCGCAGTCGCCGCCATGCCAGAGCTGGAGTCAAGTAAGTAGCCACGGGGCCACTTTACGGCGAAGGAGCGGCTGAAGGGGAAACCGTTGCGGCCGGATTACTTTCCAGGGACTTCACGACGGCGTCCGCCAGCACGGCGAACTCGTCAAGTTGGGCTGTGCCGGTCAACACAACGGTGGTGCCCTTGTGGGCGAGGACCATGCTTCGCTCGCCCTTGCCTGTGTCGCGGAGTTCCCAGTCCAGGCCGCCGGCATTGCGGCTTCCGGTCACGGGGGCATTCTTGGTCTGCTGGAGCAGCCATGTCGGGTTCGCCCGGGCGGTCTGGACCAAACCGATGAATGACTCCTTCGGCGTGAGGTATCCGACCTCCCACGTTGGCACGCCGCTGCCGGTCCCGGACTCCCAGCGGGCGTAATTCGGCCTGAATGTGTCGCCGGCCTCGGGCGTCACGGGTGTGAATCCCGCCACACCGGCGGCGTTTTGCGCCACCGCGCTCACATTGACGTTCGGCCGGTAGCCGTCTGACTTCGGCGAGGGATTCATCAACACGATGGGCAGAAACGCGGCGACGCTCACCACCAGTGCGATCATCATTCCGATCACGGAGGCGTTGGCCCTTTTCGCCGCAGCCGCGCGGATAACGGGCTTAACCACCGGTGCATCCGGTGTGCCCTCGGAGCTGGCGGGGGAGCCCGGGCCGGCCGTCTGGTTGTTGAAGGTGGACTTGTCCTGCGTTTCGCTCACGCTTCTATAGTCGCGCATCTGAATGCCGTTCTCACATTCCTGCCGTTCAGCCGGTGAGGAAAAGCCGTGTTTCACGGGGTGGTCATCCCATGACCTTCTGATGCTGCCGCGACTATGATCAGTAGCAGAGGAATCACCGTGACGGACTCAGACCGGCCGTACGGGTTCAATGATCGCCACTCGAAGAAGAGGTTCACGTGTCACCAACGCCTATGACCCAGCAGTACTCCACAATTTCGCCGTCGCTTGCCGTAGGCATTGACGAACCGGACCGTAACCTTGCCCTGGAACTTGTCCGCGTCACCGAAGCCGCGGCGATTGCCGGCGGCCACTGGGTTGGATTCGGCGACAAGAACAAGGCTGACGGCGCAGCAGTCGACGCCATGCGCTCCTTCCTGCAGACCGTCCACTTCAACGGTGTTGTGGTAATCGGCGAAGGCGAGAAGGATGAAGCTCCCATGCTTTTCAATGGCGAGCACGTCGGTGACGGCACCGGTCCCGAGTGCGATGTCGCCGTCGACCCCATTGACGGAACCCGCCTGACCGCACTGGGCATCAACAACGCCCTCGCCGTTCTCGCTGTCGCCGAACGCGGCTCCATGTTCGACCCCTCCGCCGTGTTCTACATGGAGAAGCTCGTCACGGGCCCGGAAGCTGCGGACATGGTTGACCTGCGCCTGCCGGTCAAGCAGAACCTGCACCTAATCGCCAAGGCGAAGGGTGTAAAGGTCAACCAGCTGAACGTCATGATCCTGGACCGGGACCGCCACCGTCCCCTCGTGGAGGAAATCCGCGAAGCCGGTGCCCGGACCAAGTTCATCATGGACGGCGACGTTGCCGGGGCCATCGCCGCCGCCCGCTCCGGCACCGGCGTTGACGCGCTCATGGGCATTGGAGGCACGCCGGAAGGCATCGTCGCCGCGTGCGCCATCAAGTCCCTCGGCGGCGTCATCCAGGGCCGCCTCTGGCCCACCAGCGACGACGAGAAGCAGAAGGCCATCGACGCCGGGCACGACCTTGAGCGTGTTCTTTCCACCAACGACCTGGTCTCCAGCGACAACTGCTACTTCGCGGCCACGGGCATCACTGACGGCGACCTGCTCAAGGGCGTGCGCTACTCCAAAGACAAGGTTCTGACCCAGTCGATCGTTATGCGGTCCAAGTCCGGGACCATCCGCTTTGTGGACGGCGAGCACCAGGCCAGCAAGTGGGAAGGCTACGCCCGCAAGAGCTAGTCACCCGAGTCACCCGCTTCTATTCAGCGCAAACTGGCAGCAAACGACCTCAGATCCAGGATTTGGGGTTGTGAGCTGCCAGTTCGCGTTCAGGGCAGGGGCGATCGGCTCAGTTGCGGAGGGCGCGGAGCTTTTCTCGGGCTTTCCGGGCGAGCTGGTACGCGCCGTAACGGACCTTCTTCACCGGCAGGTCCCACGTCCCGGGGTAGGTGACTTCGCGCCCGCCGAACGACTTCTTGAACGCCGTGAACCCGGCCCACTTATGGTTCGGCTGGTCCTCCGGGGCCACGCCCCACAGGTCCACGTGCTTCAGGCCCTTCTCCTTGGCATCCGCCATAAGGGTAACCAGCAACGGTATGCCCGCGCTCAGCTTGCGGTGCGAGTCATCAAGGGCCGCGTGCGCGTAGGTACGGGTATCGGCGGAGTCGTAGGCCAGGGCCGCGGCAATGGGGCCGCCGTGGCGTTCGGCGATGAACAGCGTGGCCGCACCCACAGGCATGAGGGACCGGGCCACCTGGCTGAGGTACTCATCGCTTTGCGGCTTGAACCCGCTTCGCTTGGCTGTCATGTGCAGGAAATTCAACAGCACGCGGATATCGTCGGGATCCTGCGATGCCCGGAAGGTCACATCCTTTTTGTGAATGTTCCGGTACAGGTTCCGGTTCACCGGTTTCATGGCGGCGAGAACTTCCTTGAAATCACGGTCCAGGTCCACGATCCAGCTCAGTTCCGGCTGCTGGTTGACGGGTGCGGGCCGCAGGCCACGGCTTCGCAGCACGGACTGCGATTCAGCGGTGTCGAATCCGGCGCTGGCCGGCTCTATCCGGACAAACGCGGCGCCGCGCGTGCGGGCCAGAGCCACAAGGGCGGCCAGGGCGGCGTCGAACGCTTCCAGGGACTCTGCCACGGGACCGTACGGCGCGTAAAGGACCTTGCCCGCCGGATTCTTCTCTTCCACGGCGAGGAAGCTCCAACCGGGGCCGGACTGTTCGTGGACCGTGCGGCCCAGGGAGCGCTGGAAATCGGCCCACTGCGGGGTCTGCAGGAAGTACTCCATCGGATCAGGCCCCCAGCGCGGTGGTTACGGCAAAGGCAACAGAGATCCCGGAGGAACCGGCCGCCGGATGCACGTTGACCGGAGCCTCAGCGGCGGGGAGGAAGGCACTCGCGCCGCGGTCCAGATGGAGATCGCCTTTGGGGGAGTCCAGCAGCACGGAACCGGAGACGACGATGATCACGGCCGCACCGGACTGCGCCAGCGGGACGGGCCCGCCGTCGGGCTCCAGCTCGATCCGCTGCAGCTGGAATTCACGGAAGGGCGGCCGGTAGAGCTCCTGGCCCAGCTCCGACGTCTCCGCCGGCAGCATCGGCACGCCCACCGACTCGAACTCAATGGTGGCCAGCAGTTCGGGAACGTCCACGAACTTGGGCGTCAGCCCGCCGCGGAGCACGTTGTCCGAGGACGCCATGACCTCGATGCCAAGGCCATGCAGGTAGGCGTGGACGTTTCCTGCCGGCAGGTAGACGGCCTCCCCGGGGGCCAGCGAGATCCTGTTCAGCAGCAACGAGATGAGCACGCCGGGGTCGCCGGGATAGTGGCCGTGCAGGCTGACTGCCGTGGACAGTTCGGTCTGGTAGGGAGACATCGGCAGCCCGGCTCTGAGCGCGGCGACCAGCTCCCGCACCGCGTGCGAGACGGCGTGGCCTCCGCCGATGAGCCGGGTGAACGCGGCCTTCAGGGCGTCGTGCTCCACCGGGGCAGAAAGGTCCGCCACGACGTCGAGGAACACGTGCGGAACCTCCAGAGACATGGCCCGCATGGACGTGGCCAGATGCTCGAAGAGGGCACGCGAGGATGCGGCCGGACGGAACCCGCAGAGCGCCTCGAACGGCGTCAGGGCAAAGATCATCTCCGGCTTGTGGTTGTCATCCTTGTAGTTCCGCTCCGCCGCGGAACGGTCGACGCCGGCAGCCTCCTCGCGGGCAAAACCCGCCCGTGCCTGTTCCAGCGTCGGATGGACCTGCAGGGACAGCGGACTTTCCGCGGCCAGGACCTTGAGGAGGAACGGCAGGCGGGGGCCGAACTCCGCCACGCTGGCACTGCCCAGATGGTGGCCGGGGTCGGAACTGATCAGCGTATCCAAAGCCAGCGGACCGCCGTCGGCCGCTGCTGCCACGGACGGCGAGTCCGGGTGGGCGCCCACCCACAGCTCCGCTTCCGGGCCGCCGGAGGCCTGCCTGCCGAGCAGGCCGGCAATGGCCGTGGTGGAGCCCCAGGCGTAGGGCCGGAGGACATTCTCAATTTCGTACACAGCCAGGTGTCCTTTATCTCATTGCAGCAGTTACGGCGTCAGGCGATCGGGCGGGGGCGCCTACAGCGGGCGGCACTGGCCGTTCGTGGCCACAAGGTCGCGGATCGCTTGCTCGTTGCCCTCACGCTTGAACTGGTTGAGCATCTCTTCCGTGATGGGCTCGCCGTCGGGGGTGGTGGTCACTGGCGTGAAGTCCGACGACGACGGCGACGGTGCCGGCTGGGTAAGGGGCGCCGCCGGTGCGGCCGCCATCAGGGGGCCCGCGGCCGGGCCGGCCTGCACGATGCTGTCCTCCCCGGCAGGATTACCCGCGGCTCCCGCCGACTCGGACTGCGCGGCCAGCAGCTGGTCGACCCTGTCGTGGATCTGGTTGAAGTCCGGCACCGTGGAGAACGATGCGTCGAAGTCCGGCGGTCCAATGGTCAGCCGGCTGACTTCCTTGCCCTTGGCCTTCATGGCCAGGTCCACGAAGCTGCCGAGCTGGCTCGCGGAAATGTTGGAGTCAACCACCTTGGTGCCCGCGTTGGCGATGTCTTCGAACTTGGAGAGCAGCGTTGCGGGGTCCAGCTGCTTCAGCATGGCCTGCTGGACGCATTGCTGACGCTGGATGCGTGCGTAGTCGTCAACGAATTCCCGGGAGCGGCCGTACCAGAGGGCATGGTAGCCGTCGAGGTGCTGTTCACCGGCCGGGATCCAGCCGAGGGGCATTCCGTGGATGCCGTTGGCCTCGTCAACCATGTCGCCGCTGAGCGGCACCCAGCCGCCGGCCTTAATCTTGATGCCGCCCATGGCGTCGATGAGCTTGGCGAAGCCGTCCATGTCCACCAGGACATAGGCCTGGACGGTGATTCCGAGCGTACCCGAGACAGCCTCAAGGGTTGCCTGGGCCCCGGGATCGGCGACGCCGGGGTAGAGGTCCGCGTGCTCGTTGGTCACTTCGGTGTTGATCGCGTTGATGAGGCACTCGTTGCCGCAGTCGTAGCCGTCCGGATAGATCTGCCGCATGGGGGAACCCTCGCTGAACTGTGCGTTCTGCAGGTTGCGAGGCACCGAGATGATGGCTGTCTGGCCTGTCTTGGCGTCGACGCTGAGGACGGACAGGCTGTCCGGGCGCCGGCCAGTGCGGTCGTCTCCGGCGTCGCCGCCCATCATCAGGAAGTTGTAGCGGCCGTCCACGGGGTCGATTGCAGGGCCCGCCGAGAAAATGCTGCCGATCGCGTTCCGGCTCACGTTCAGAACGTAGGCGGCGTAGCCGAGTGTCCCGCTGCTGAGCAGCATAGCCAGGACCAGTGTGACGCCGACGACCGGCCGCATTCCGGGTGCCAGCAGGACCGGCCGGATCAGCCTGAGGGTGTTGACGAACAGCGCAGCCCAGCCGAGTGCGAGCGCAATGAGGACGACGATGATCAGGAGTGCGGCCACCGTGTTGGTGAGGATGCCGATCAGGAGGGTGCGGTTCACCAGCAGCAGCACCAGTCCCGCAAGCGCCAGGCCCCAGACAGTGAGGGTCACCCGGAGGGCGATCCTTCCGAGCTTCCGGTCGCCGGCGACGATCTGGGCACTGCCCGGGACGAACAACGTCAGCAGCAGGAGGACGAACGCGCGTTTGGTCCTGACGGGCGCCGGGGCGTTCGCCGGGTTGCGGACGGGGTCCGTCAGGGCCTGTTGCGGCGCCTGGGGGCGGGAGTGGCTGGTGGTCATCTACTGATTCCTAACGGCTGCCCCGGAGAACGACGTTGCCGTCGGAGAACACTTCGCTGACTTTGTGCCGCAGGGCCGCGCCCTTGCGGGTGGCGACGTCGTTGAGCTCCTGCGCGAACTCGATCAGGTCATCGCGCAGGCGGACGGCGAGGTCGTCCGTTCCGGATGCCAGCATCCGGACGGCCAGCAGGCCGGCGTTGCGTGCGCCTGCGATCGACACTGTGGCCACGGGAACGCCGGCGGGCATCTGGACGATGGACAGCAGCGAGTCCATGCCGTCCAGGGTCTTGAGCGGGACGGGGACGCCGATGACCGGCAGGGGTGTCACGGACGCCAGCATGCCGGGCAGGTGTGCGGCGCCGCCGGCTCCGGCGATGATGACGCGCAGTCCGCGCTCGTGGGCCGTCTGGCCGTAGCGGATCATTTCGGTGGGCATCCGGTGGGCTGAGACAACATCGGCTTCGAACGGAATGCCGAACTCGGCAAGGGCCTCAGCTGCGGCTTCCATGACGGGCCAGTCGGAGTCCGAGCCCATCACAAGGCCCACCAGGGGAGCGGCGTTGTCCGTGTCCGCCGGGCGAATCGATGCGGGCGTGCTCATACGGTCTCCTCGGAGTTCCCTGGTGCTGGTCGGGCCGGAGCACGGCCGTCCCTGATGATGTTGGCTACGGTGGTGGCGCGCTGCCGGACGGAGTCGACATCGGAAGCGGCTGCCCCCACCAGGTTGACGTGGCCGATCTTCCTGCCGGGCCTGACGGCCTTGCCGTAGCAGTGGATCTTCGCGGCCGGCTCGCTGGCCATGGCCAGCGGATACGCCGAGAACAGTTCCTGGTTCTCGCCGCCAAGGAAGTTCTTCATCACAACAATCTGTCCCAGAGCGTCGGTGGCACCGAGCGGGAGGTTCAGCACGGCACGCAGGTGCTGTTCGAACTGGCTCGTGACCGATCCGTCCTGGGTCCAGTGGCCGGTGTTGTGCGGGCGCATTGCGAGCTCGTTGATCAGGAAGCCGGAGCCGACGCCGGGGGTTTCGAAGAGCTCCACGGCCATGACGCCGGTGACTCCGAGTTCGTTGGCGATGCGGATTGCGGCGTCTTCGGCGGCCGCGGCGACTTCAAGCGGAATATCCTGGGCCGGGGCGATCACTTCGTCGCAGACGCCGTCCACTTGGATGGTGTGGACCACGGGCCAGGCGCGGGATTCACCGTCAGGAGTCCTCGCTACGAGTGCGGACAGCTCGCGGCTGAACTCCACCTTGGCCTCGGCCAGCAGCGGGGTCATGGCCGCAAACCAGTCGGCGGCGTCGGCGGCTTCCTCAGCCGATCCGACCATGCGGACCCCTTTGCCGTCGTAACCGCCGCGGGGCGTCTTCAACACCACCGGCCAACCGGTCTTCTCGCCGAAGGCAACCAGGGCCTCGACGTCGGCAACGGAGGCCCAGGCCGGGTTGGGCAGCTCAAGCCGGTCGATGGCTGCCCGCATCACCAGTTTGTCCTGCGCGTGGACCAGGGCGTCCGGGCCGGGCTGGACGTTGACGCCGGCCTCCTGCAGTGCCCGCAGGTGGTCGTTGGGGACGTGCTCGTGGTCAAAGGTCATGACGTCCAGCCCCCGGGAGAACTCGAGGAGGGCGTCAAGGTCCTTGTAGTCGCCCACCGGCGACGTCGGCACTGCGGAAACCGCGGAAACGTCCTCGCCTTCGGCCAGGACACGGAGTTCAAAGCCCAGGGCCGTTGCGGCGGGGGCCATCATGCGGGCTAGCTGGCCGCCGCCAACTACGCCTATTACTGGAAAAGTCACAAGAGCCAGCCTACAGAAGAGCAGGGGTGTTCCGGGCTTCACCACTGTTTCAACCGGGAATTTTGCGTCATGGCCGCGTCGCAGGAGACCGCGCTCCCGGCCCGGCGGGGCGGCTCCCAGCTTTGCGGGCTAAAATGGACTCTCGGCCCTGTGGCCTGAAATTTCAGTCGGCCATGGAGGGTCATGTTTTACACACTTGCAGAACGTTTGCGCGGACTCGCCTCGCTTTTCTGGCGCGAGGTGGCCAAGTTCGGCGCCGTTGGCGGTGTCGCCTTCGTTATCGACAACGGCCTGACCTACTACCTGATGCACGGCCCCATGACGGACAGCGAGGCCAAGGCCCGGTTCGTGGGCGCCACGATTGCCACGATTTTCTCCTGGATCGCGAACCGGTTCTGGACCTTCCGCCACCGCCGCCAGGACAACGTGATCCGCGAGTTCTTCATGTTCATCCTGATCAACGGCATCGGAATCGGCATTTCCACCGGGTTCACGGCCCTGGCCAAGTACTCCTTCGGCATCACGGACAAGAACATGCTGTTCCTGGCGGGCGTCGCCGGCATCCTGGTAGCCACCGTGGTGCGCTTCTTCGCGTACCGGTTCCTCGTCTTCAACAAGGAACTCGACGAAGAGCCGGCATTCTCGCACGACCACGAGATCATGGAACTGCACCACCACCAGAACCAGCACCCGGTCCGCGTGCCTGCCAACGAGGCGCCGGACAAGGTGGAGGACACCGACCTTCCCGGCCCGCCCCGCAGCAGCTAGGGCCGTAGCAGCCGGGGGACTACCCTCCCTGGACCCGTTCGTCGTTGAGGAGCTTGTCCGTCACTGTGACGTCAGGGTGGACCAGCACCACGGACCCGTCGCGATGCCAGGCCCCCAGCGACTGCGCGAGGGCTGCTTCCAGTCCGTCGCCGGCCCGGACCAGCAACCGCACTCCCGTGTCGTGGGCGGCAGCGAACCCTTCCAGCAGGTCAGAGTGCGCGTGCAGGGTGCCGGCCGATGACACGATGGCCCGGTTGGAACCTTCAGGTTCTTCGTGCGCCATAAAGACGTCGCCGTGCGAACGCACCTCTGCGGCAAAGTCGACGACGCCGGGCGGCAGCTCCCCGGGCCAGCGCATGGCCAATGCCGGCAGCGGCACCGCGATAACGGAGTCGTACGCGCCGTGCTCCTGCCCCGCGTCCGGTGATTCTGTGGCGAGGAGTTCGGCGTCGGCGGAGTCAAGGACAACTTCCATGCCGAGCTGCCAGGCGGCAAGGGCCAGGATCATGGACTTCCAGTGCGCCGGGAGGTCCAGCCGGAGCCGCATCCCGGGCTCGGCGTCCAGTTCGTCCTGCAGCAGGTTGCTCGTCTTTGCCACCCAGTTGTCCAGGACGCGGCCGGACAGTTCCACCCTCTCGGCGTCCGGTCCGTACCAGGTCAGTCGCGGTGAGGTGGAGTGGCCGGACCGCAGCGCGGTCATCAGGTCGATCGCCGGGATACTCATGCCAACATCTTGCCACGGTGCCCGCCGGGCGGGGAGGTGCCAGGCGGTGCCGCGGGAGCCGGGCACGGCCCGCAGGGTCATGTGATCTGCGCCACGTCAGTTTTGCTAACTTTGCTGGCGTAAATCCCGATTGGGGGCGGATTCCGCGGAATTCCCGGAAAATTCACAGAAAACTAGTCAGTATGCTGTCAAAATTCCCGTGATGACGGCGAGTCAGTCAAAAAATCCCGGGCGTGGCGTGGCAGCGGATTTCACGCGATGTTGATTATTATCCCGTCTGCCGCTTGACTCCCGACTACTTACACACGTGTAATTAGTTATCGAACGCCAAGCGCAAAATGCAGGCCACACAACCGAGTGTCCAAGTATTCAGCCATGGGCAGCAATTCAGGAGGGACGCCACAAATGGGGCAAGTTGAGCGTATCCAGGAAGATGCAGTCGTTGCCGGTCAGGCGTCGGCAAAGTACCGCTCACGCGGCGTGCCAAGCGATTGGTATGTAGATCCGGCTGATCCGGACGCGGCCGAGCGGTATAACCAAAGCACCAGCGATTTACTGCAGGACCAGGCCACGGCCTTCCTTGCAGCGCACGAGGCCCTTCTGGCGGGCAACCCGGACCAGGACAACGATCTCCACGATCCTCCGATGGAGTTGCAGACCCTCCATTCGGAAACGACCGCGCAGCCGGTCTGGATCGGGCTTCCTTTCGAGCAGAACTTCGACGACGAAGGCGAACTCGGATGGCAGACGGACGCCTTGTGCGCCCAGACGGACCCGGAGGCATTCTTCCCTGAAAAGGGAGGCTCCACCCGCGACGCCAAGAAAGTCTGCGGCGCCTGCAACGTACGCTCACAGTGCCTGGAATACGCGCTGTCGAACGACGAACGCTTTGGCATTTGGGGAGGCCTCTCCGAGCGCGAGCGCCGTCGGCTGAGGAAGCGAGCAGTCTAATTCTTCAAGTAGTACATGTCACCGCCGTTGTGGTCGCCCACAACGGCGGTGACTATCTTCCCAGGACCTTGGCGGCATTGTCACAGCAAACCCGTCCGGTGGATGCGTCTATTGGCGTGGACACCGGCTCGCGGGACAATTCCCTGGCTTTGCTTGACCAGGCGTTCGGCGAATCCAACGTGACCACCTTCCAGCAGGGGCGGACCGGGATGGGGGAGGCGGTCAAGGCCGCCCTTGCGGCCCTTGCCCCCCGGAACGCGGACTCCCGTAACGACACCGAGTGGATCTGGCTGCTGCACGACGACGCCGCTCCCGCGCCGGAGGCGCTTGCCGAACTGCTCCACGCCGTGGAGCGTGCGCCGTCGGTGACGGTGGCGGGGTGCAAACAGCTGGACTGGGATGCCAGGCGCCGGCTGATCGACGTCGGGCTTTCCACCAGCCGCTGGGCTGAACGGCTGACCCTCATTGAGGCGGACGAACTCGACCAGGGGCAATACGACGGCCGCAGCGATACCTTCGCGGTCAACTCCGCCGGCATGCTGGTCCGCCGGGACGTCTGGGAGGAACTGGGCGGGTTTGACTCCGCGCTTCCCGGCACCGGTGACGATGTGGACTTTTGCTGGCGCAACCGCTTGGCCGGGCACCGCGTAGTGGTGGTGCCGACCGCCCGGATGTTCCACGTTTCGCACCGGCCGCATGCGCTGGGGAGTGCAAGTGCTGCCCGGAAAGCCCAGGTCTACCTGCGCCTCAAGCACACAGTGTGGTGGAAGGTACCACTGCATGTGGCAGGTGCGCTGCTGGGGAGCATCTTCAAGCTGGTCCTGAGTATTGCCGTCAAGGATCCCGGCCACGGATTCTCCCAACTGATGGCGACGTTCGTTGCGCTGGGCCGGCCGGGGGCTGTGATCCGCGGACGCCGCGACGCAGCCCGGACGCGGCGGATCCGCCGCTCGGTGATCAAGGGACTGCAGACGCCGCGCCGCGAGGTCTGGGCCCACCGGCGTTCCCTTATTGAAGCCCTGGGCTCCGACGATCCGGGCGGGGACTCGGCCCGGACGGATCCGCTGGCCGAACAGCCCAGCGGGGACTCCACGGATGACTTTGCCGCACTGACCACTTCGGAACGCGGCTGGGTTGGCAACGGCGCCCTCCTGGCCGTGATTCTCACAGCGGCGGCTTCCTTGATCGGGCTCTCCGGGTTTTTCCGCGCCGAAGCCGTCTCCGGTGGCGCCCTGATCCCGGTCTCGTCGAAGATATCGGACATCTGGCACCACGCCACCAGTTGGTGGATCGGACTCGGTGCCGGGCTGCCCGGCCACGGCGACCCCTTCGCCCTACTTCTGTGGATCCTTGGTCTAGCCGGCGGTGGCGATGCCAACAGCGCCCTGGCGTGGCTGCTGATCCTTGCCATGCCGCTCTCCGCTCTCGCTGCGTGGTTTGCGGCCGGAGCCCTGACCACGAGGCGGCGGTTCCGCTTCGTGGCCGCAGTTGTGTGGGGCGGGGCGCCCGCCTTGCAGGTTGCACTGAACCAGGGGCGCCTTGGCGCCCTGCTTGCGCACATCATGGTGCCGTTGCTGGCAGTGGCATTGCTGCGCGCCACCGGCACCGCCCGCGGGCAGGGCCGCTTCGCGGTTCCTGAGCCTGGGGATCGGCGCTTCCCGGACAAGCCTCCGGCCAAGCCGGGCGTCAACGGAACGCCTTCCTGGACAGCCGCCGCGGCTGCCGGCCTGGCGCTGGCTGTTGTGGCAGCGTCCGCACCGTCCTTACTGCTTCCGTCCGCCGTCGTGGTTGTCCTGGCCGGGGTCCTGCTGGGCAGGCGCGGCCGCACCGTATGGTGGGCGCTGCTGCCGAGCGCCGCGCTTTTCGTTCCGTTCGGCATTTCCGTGCTTGACCGCCCGCGGGCACTGCTCGCGGACCCCGGCGTCCCGCTCGGTTTTGACGGCGCACCGTTATGGCAGCAGGTTCTGGGACAGCCGCTGTATTTCGATGCCGACGGCGGTCTGGCCGGGCTTCCGGTCTTTGAGGGGTCTGCCGCGCCGTGGGCGCTGCTCCTGGCACTGCTAATCGGCTTTCCCGTCCTGGCACTTGCAACGGCGGCACTGTTTGTCCCGGGCAGGCGCACCCGCGTGGCCCGCGCTTTGTGGGTTGCTTCCCTGATCATCCTTGCGGGCGGCTGGCTCGCGGGCCACGTGGCCAGCGGTGCCAGCGCTGACACCCTCGTCACCCCCTTCACCGGGCCGGTTGTGTCCGCATCCGGCTTCCTGCTGCTGGGCGCCGCCCTGATCGGGGCCGACGGCCTGCTCTGCTTCTCTGAGAAGGCAGCCGAAGCCCCGGCCGCCCGCCGGATCGTCCTCCAGGCCCTGTCCGTCCTTGCCATGGTGCTGCTCCTCGCCGGGCCCGTGGCCGGATTGACCGCCTGGGCAGCCGGGAACCTGTTGCAGTCCGCATCCGGGGCAGCCCTGGCAGCGGAGGGCATGACCCCTCCGGGCCCGACCGCCCTCGGAACACCGCGGCAGATTGCTCCCACGGCCGCGCGCACCCTCCCGGCCACGGCCATCGACCGCGGCCAGGGGCCCGAGCAGACCCGGACGCTGGTCATCGACACGGCGGATGACGGCAGCTTCGACGCCTCGATCGTGAGGGGTGCGGGGACCACCCTCGACGGACTGTCCACCATTGCGGCCGCCCGCAACATCATGGGTGAACCCGGCAAGGAAACGGTCAGGGATGACGACGCCGTCACGGCAGCGCTTCGCAGCGTCGTCGCCACCGTGGTCGCAGGCCAGGGTGTGGACCCGCGGCCGGAGCTGGAACGCCTTGGCGCAGGATTTGTTGTCCTGCGGGCCTCGGATTCTGCTGCGCAGCTGACCGCGAGCCGCATGGATGCCGTGCCAGGACTGGTGGCGGTGGGGCAGACCAACGTCGGCTGGCTCTGGCGGATCAGCCCGCTCAACCAGCCGGTCATCGACGCCGCTGACGTTGCGCACCGGGTGCGCATCGTGGACGGTGCCGGCGCTGCCATCGGGCTCCTGCCCTCGGGCCTGGAAAATGTTGATGCCGCTGTCCCGGAAGGGCCCGAAGGCAGGCTCGTGGTTCTCGCCGAACGTTCCGATCCGGGATGGACCGCGTGGATGGATGGCCGGCGGCTGACGTCCACAACGTCCGGTTGGTCCCAGGCGTTCACCCTCCCCGCCCAGGGCGGCCAGCTCACCATCCGTTATGACAACCCGTGGGCAGTGTGGTCCGCTGTCGTGCAGGCAACGGTGATCGGACTCACTGTCCTGCTGGCCATCCCTGTGCCCGCCCGCCGGCCGAACACCGGCCTCTCCCGGGATGAAGGCTCCCTGCGTAAGGAACATCAGCATGCATAAGGACGGGAACGACGCCGTGCCGCAGCCTCATGAGGACGTAAACTCCGCGGCGGATGTTACGGGTGTACAGGATGCGGCGGACGGCTCCGGCGCAGCGGGCGCGACGGCGAACGCAGCTCCCGCGGCCGGCAGCTTGAAAAGCCTCAATGCCCGCGGACTTTCCGTCCGCGGCACGGTTGCCGGGATGGCCTCAGCCGTGATCATCGTGGCCGCCGCCGGCAGCTTGGTGGCGGCAGCGTCGATGGGCCCCCAAAGCGCAGGCAGCCGCCCGCTTGAAGCGCCGTTGGCTGCAGTCCCCGCGGGCAGCAATGTGGGGATCTGCCCCGGTCCGGCCCGCTTGCTGGAGGGCACCGCCGTCGGCACCGACCCTCAGTTCAGCCCGGAATCGGCCACGGCCAAGAGCCTGGTCAATGCCGCCGTGCTGAGCACCAATTCCGGTGCGCTACCCGGCAGCCGGCTTGCGGAGCTCAACGGCAATCCCCTCACCGAAATTGCCAAGGACCCCGGCAGCCCCACCGCTTCGGCTGCCCCGCCTGCGCTGCTCGCAGGCGTCGTTTCGCAGCGCATAGTGGATTCCGTGAGTGTCCTGAGCGCGGACGCCGTGGGTAACCAGCAGGCCACCGCAGGCGCGGTCATGAGCTACACCGCCACGGACGGCGACCTCCAGGGCTCGGCGGCGGCAGGCTGCCAGCAGCCGGCTAACGACCTGTGGCTGGTGGGGGCGAACACGTCGCTGGGACGGACAGCGGTCCTCAACCTCAGCAATGCTTCCAGCACTCCGGCAACCGTCAGCCTGGAGCTGTACGGCGCGCAGGGCCAGATTCAGGCGCCCGGCAGCAGGGGACTCCTGGTTGCGCCGGGAACCACCCGGTCCATCGTGCTGGCCGGACTTGCTCCGGACCAGGAGAAGCTCAGCATCCATGCGCGCAGTGCCGGCGGGCCGGTGACCGCCGTCATTCAGCAGAGCGTCCTTCGGGGGCTCACGCCCGGCGGTGTGGACTTCATCGTGCCCGGCGCGGCACCCGCGACCCGTCAGGTGATGTCCGGACTGGATATCCAGGATCCCGCATCGGCCAAGGCGCTCACGGCCAAGCAGGGGTTTGCCGATGCCTCGGCGGCCCTCCAGATCGCTGTTCCCGGTCCGGCCGATGCCGTGGTGGAGATCAAGCTGTACGGACGTGACGGCCAAAAGGCGCTGCCAGGCGGCGGAGTCGTGACAGCCAAGGGCGGGTCCGT
This sequence comes from Arthrobacter sp. PvP103, assembly GCF_017833075.1. NCBI lineage: Bacteria > Bacillati > Actinomycetota > Actinomycetes > Micrococcales > Micrococcaceae > Arthrobacter > Arthrobacter sp. PvP103. Next base: position 3,687,918 of record NZ_JAFIBQ010000001.1, read on the forward strand.
AACCGAGGTTTCGCTGGCCGGAGTACCGGCCGGCCAGTACACGGTCGCAGCCAGTTCGGATGTGTCGTTCGCCGCGGCTGCCCGGCTTGCCCGCGGCCTCAAATCGGACAGTGCCACGGACTTCGCATGGTCGGCAGCGTCCGCCAGGCTCGGCAGCCAGCACGTGGTCACCGTACCGCGCGGGGGAGAACGCTACCTGGTCTTCGGCGCACCCGGGGACCGGGCCAAGATCACCTACACGCCTGTTACGGCTGACGGCAAGGTCCGCGCGGCCGCCACCGCGGACATTGCGGGCGGCACGACGACGGTTATCAAGGTGCCGGGGGAAGTGGACGGTGCTGAGGTGCTGGGGTACGTGGTGTCAGCCTCTGGCGATGCCGCCTACGGCACGGTGCTGCTGGAACAGAACGGACGCGCGGACGTCGCCACGGTGGCGGTTGCCCCGGGTGCTGCGGGCCAGGAACAGGTCGCCGTAAAACTGGGCTACTAGCGCGCGGCTAGTAGCGGCGGCGGTATACGGGGTCCAGTGTCTCGGGTGCCACCCCGAGCATTTCGGCGGTGCGCTCAACCACCACGTCATGCACCAGGTCCTGGAGTTCTTCGCGGCTGGAGCAGGCGTTCTCGATGACCCGGCGGTAGAGGGTGATCACGGGACCTTCACCGGCGGTGGCGGGCTCGTACAGGCCCATGGGCGCAGGGGACCGGTCAGCAACCAGTTGTTCCAGGCCCTGCGGAATCTCGTCGACAGCAAATCTGACACCGTCCAAGGGCTTTCCCCAGATGTCATGCAGACGCTGGGCGGAGTCCATGACCATCTCGTCGAAGCGGTCGGAACGGGTGCGGTAGCCGGGCAGCGTGGGCAGCATCAATTCACCGCGCAGGCCGCGGCCATGGCGGTTCCTGCGGCGCTCCCTGAAGCTCTTCCCGCGGACCGCTACTGAGGGCGCGGCGTCGTCCGCCGGCTGGCCGGCTCCCGGGTCAGCCAACCGGACCGTGAAACCCGGAACGTGGTGCGATTGCTGCATATATTGACTCTAAACCCGCCGCCTGAAATACGCGACATGACCGGCAACGCCACACTGGGCATCCGTGCGCTTCGCGACACTGCTGGACACTGCGGGCCGGAATGCGCGGCGCCGCGGCGTACGGGGAGTAGTCTGTGATGTCGTGGGTGCTATTCGTCAATGTTCAAGATCAGCCTGCCGCAACTCGGCGGTGGCAACTTTGACGTACGTCTATGCGGATTCCACGGCTGTCCTGGGTCCGCTGGCTACGTACGCGGAGCCCCATTGTTACGATTTGTGCGAACAGCACGCGGGGTCGCTGACAGTGCCGCGGGGCTGGGAAGTGCTGCGCCTGGCCATGCCCGCCACGCCGCCCCAGCCGGGGCCCGATGACCTTTTGGCCCTCGCCAACGCCGTCCGCGAGGCGGCACTGCGGCCGTCGTCCGGGGATTCCGCGCCGGGCCAGCGCTCGGCGCACGCCGCGCTTGAGGCCCCGCCGCCCGCCGAAGGCGCCCGCAGGGGACACCTGAGAATCCTCCGCGAGCCGTCCTAAGCCGCGGCGCCGCCACGAAGCTTGTACGCTGGAAGCTGCAAATCCATCGGCCACCGGCGCCTGCTGCGGCGCCCATCAGGGAGCATCCACCATGCCAAAGATCAGTCCTGACCTGTTGTCTGTCCTGCGTTGCCCCGTTACCGGCTCGACGCTGGTGCAGGAGGGCGAGGAACTCGTCTCCACCGCCGCCGGGCAGTCCGGGGAAAAGCTGCGCTACGCCATCGAGGACGGCATCCCGCTGCTGTTGCCGCCGGAACTGGTCTCCGCCGCGAACGCTGCGCCTTCGGACCAGCACGACGGCGGCTCCGGTGCTGCAGAGACCGGCAACGCAGCGTCGGGCGCCTCCGGCGCCGAATAACTGCCCGCCCGGCCCATCGCGCGACCATCTGGCGCCGAACTTCCCATAGATCGCCGAACGGCATCCACTTCCGCCGTTCCAGAATTTCCCGGATACAACACAAGGACTCACATGACTTTCGATTACAAGGTTGCTGATATCTCCCTGGCTGAGGCCGGCCGCCACCAGATCCGCCTCGCGGAGCACGAGATGCCCGGGCTGATGTCCCTGCGCGAAGAGTTCGGCGCCAGCCAGCCCCTCAAGGGTGCCCGGATTGCCGGTTCACTCCACATGACGGTCCAGACCGCCGTGCTGATCGAAACCCTCACAGCTTTGGGCGCCGAGGTCCGCTGGGCTTCCTGCAACATCTTCTCCACCCAGGACGAGGCCGCTGCCGCCGTCGTAGTGGGCAACGGCACGGTTGAGGACCCGCAGGGCGTCCCCGTCTTCGCCTGGAAGGGCGAGACCCTCGAAGAATACTGGTGGACGGCCGAGCAGATCCTTACCTGGCCCGGGGCGGACAGCAACCCGGACCTTGGCCCCAACATGATCCTCGACGACGGCGGCGACGCCACCATGCTGGTGCACAAGGGCGTCGAGTTCGAAGCCCTCGGTTCCGTCCCGGCGGCAGCAGAGGACGAGTCCGATGAGGGGCGCGTCTTCCTTGACGTCCTGCGTGCGTCGCTGGCAGCAGATCCACAGAAGTGGACCCGCATCGGCTCCCGCCTGCTGGGCGTGACCGAGGAAACCACCACCGGCGTACACCGTCTCTACCGGCTGGCGGAGCAGGGCAAGCTGCTCTTCCCGGCCATCAACGTCAACGACTCGGTGACCAAGAGCAAGTTCGACAACAAGTACGGCATCCGCCACTCACTGCCCGACGGCATCAACCGGGCCACGGACGTCCTGATGGGTGGCAAGATTGCCGTCGTCTGCGGCTATGGCGACGTCGGCAAGGGCGCAGCAGAGGCCTTCCGCGGGCAGGGCTCCCGTGTGATTGTCACGGAGATCGATCCGATCTGTGCGCTGCAGGCAGCCATGGACGGCTACCAGGTGGCCAAACTGGAGAGCGTCCTCAGCGAAGGACACATCTTCATCACCACCACCGGGAACAAGGACGTCATCATGGCCGAGCACATGGCCGGTATGCGTGACAAGGCGATCGTCGGCAACATCGGCCACTTCGACAACGAGATCGACATGGCCGGCCTGGCGCGGATTCCGGGCATCAAGAAGGTTGAAATCAAGCCGCAGGTGCACGAGTGGGTCCTCGACGCCGGCACCGCGGATGAACGGTCCATCATCGTCCTCTCCGAAGGCCGCCTGCTGAACCTGGGCAACGCCACCGGCCACCCGTCCTTCGTGATGAGCAACTCGTTCGCGAACCAGACCATCGCGCAGATTGAGCTCTTCACCAAGCGTGACCAGCCCGAGGGCGAGCGGGAATACGAAAACCAGGTTTACGTGCTCCCGAAGATCCTCGACGAGAAGGTCGCCCGGCTGCACCTGGATGCCCTGGGCGTCGAGCTGACGGAACTGTCCAAGGAACAGGCCGAGTACCTGGAACTGGACGTTGCAGGCCCGTACAAGCCGGACCACTACCGTTACTAGGACTGAGGCTGCCACCCCGGCAGAAAGCTGAACCCGATGGGCCCCGGAACGAGATCCGGGGCCCATCTTCGTGACCCTTGCGTTGCCGGGTTCCCCGTGAACTCCAAGGTGGGTGGCCTAGGCTGGAGCCATGATGACTGCAATGGTCCCCGGGCCATGACGGCACGGGAACACCGGACCGCCACCAGGAAGATGCTCCTGGTGGGAGCGCTCTGCCTGCTGGCGGCGGGCGGGGGAGTATTCGCCGCCGTCGCGCCCGGTTCCGGCCGCGCCGCCTTTGAATCCGAGGCCGGCTCCGCTGAACGGTCGGCGCCGGGACTGGCTGCACCGGTGGTGGTGCCGGTGCAGCTTGCGGCTTCCCCGGCAGACGGCGCACAGCAGGTGAATCCGGCAGCGCCGGTCTCGCTCCGCGTCACTAACGGAACCATTGAACGCGTGGCCCTGACGGACGGCAACGGGGAAGCCGTCGAGGGGAGCCTCAGCCCGGATGGAACCGGCTGGTCAGCCGCCGGCCCCCTGCAGTTCAACAGCAGCTACACCTACAACTTCGTGGTGACCGACGCTGCAGGCCGCAAGACCAACGACACACGCACATTCACCACGGTGACAACGGCCAACGAAGCGGATGCCGCTATCTACCCGCTGGACGGCATGACGGTTGGCGTAGCGCAGCCGCTGCAGATCACGTTCAGCGAACCCGTGCTGAACAAGGATGCAGTGGAGAAAGCCATCAAGGTCTCGTCCACGTCCGGCCAGGCGGGCGCATTCCACTGGTTCAGCGACAGCATGGTGCGGTACCGGGCCGAGAACTTCTGGGCTGCCAACAGCACGGTGACCATGGACATGCAGCTGTTCGGCGTCGATTTCGGCAACGGGCAGATCGGCAACTTCGACAAGAAAGTCACGGTCCGCGTCGGCGACAAGAAGGTCGCCGTAGCCGACGCGACGGCGCACACCTTTTCGGTGAGCGTCAATGACAAACCGGCAGGCACATGGCCCGCCACCATGGGTGACACCCGGTTCCCGTCGGCCCGGGGCTTTCTTGTGTTCATGGAGAAGTACCGCGTGGAGCACATGTCTGCCTCCAGCATCGGGCTGAAGCCTGACGACCCGGCATACTACGGCGAGCTGGACGTTAACTACGCCACGCGCCTCACGCCCAGCGGAGAGTTCATCCACCAGGCCACGGACTCCGCGATGCCCTACGTCGGTGTGGCCAACCTGTCGCACGGTTGCATCGGGCTCGGCCCGGACGGAGCCAAATGGGTCTTCGACAACATGACCACCGGGGATGTCGTCCAGGTGGTCAACACCGAGGGCGAGAATGCCAACTTTGACGACGGATTCGGCGACTGGAACATCCCCTGGGCCCAGTACGCCAATTGACCCGTCCGCCGTGCGGTAAAATCGTCTGGTCAGTGCTGGGAGCTTAAGGCCGCCCCACTGAATGAGACCGAGACGGTATTGGGGCTGATCAATGGCCTGTCGGGGGACATGGAGAAGGTCATGACTGTAGTCCACAAGCGGAAAACCATGAAAATTTTGGGCGTCGTGGCCATCTGCGCCGCGGTTGCAGCCGGCGGCATCGGCGTTGCCACGGCCCCCAGCTGGGCGGAGCCCGCGTTCCAGTCGGAGTCTTCCAGCCCGGTCCGGAACGAACCGGGGCTCGCTGCTCCCGTCGTCAAGGCGGTCGAGCTCGGCGTAACCCCCACGGACGGCGCCACGGGAGTCAATCCCGCCGTCGCGCCGTCCGTCAAAGCCGTCAACGGCACTGTCAAGGACGTTGTCCTGGCAACTGCCGACGGCGGCGAACCCGTCAAGGGCACCCTTAGCGCCGACGGTTCCACCTGGACCGCCCTGGACCCCCTGGAGTTCGACGCGGCCTACGACTACGCCTTTACGATCGTGGACCAGGCGGGCCGCGAAACGAAGAAGACGCAGACCTTCACCACGGTGGCCACGGCCAACGAGGCCGACGCGGCCGTCTACCCGCAGAACGGTTCCACCGTGGGTTCGGGCCAGCCGATTGAAATCGTCTTCTCCGAGCCGGTCCTGAACAAGGAGGCCATGGAGAAGGCCGTCACCGTCTCCTCGTCCTCGGGCCAGGCCGTCGCCTGGCGGTGGTACTCGGACCAGCGCGTACGCATCCGTCCCGAGGCGTTCTGGGCATCCGGAAGCCAGGTCACCGTTGACCTTAAGCTGTTCGGCGTGGACTTCGGGAACAAGATGGTAGGCAACGTCGACACCAAGGTCAGCTTCAAGGTTGGGCCGCAGCGCGTAGCCATCGTGGATGATGTCACAAAGACCATGAACGTCTACTTTGACGGCCAGTTGGTCAGGACCGCCCCCGTGACGCTCGGCGATGCCGAGTGGCTCTCACCCACCGGGTACGCCGTGATCATGGAGCAGGAACGTCACTCCAAGTTCAACGCCGGAAGCATCGGCCTGAAGCCCGGCGACAAGGGCTACTACCCGCCGCTGACCGTGGAATACGCCAACCGGCTCACCTCATCCGGCGTCTACGTCCACCAGGCACTCGAATCGGCGTGGAGTTACGTCGGAAAGGCAAACGTCTCGCACGGTTGCGTCGGACTGCTGCCGGCGGACGCGGCCTGGTTCTTCAACAACATGAAGACCGGCGACGTCGTCCAGACCCTCAACACGGGCGCTCCTCCCGTGGAACCGCTGGAGGGTTACGGCGACTGGAACATTCCCTGGGCGCAGTACGCCAAGCGCTAGGAACTGCGGGCTACGGTGTGTCACGGCTGTAGGGCAGCCGGTTCAACCGTTCCCCTACACCCGTGCTTCGCGCCCGTGCCCGGCTCAGCCTGGCCAGTTCCCGCTCGCGACGTTCCACCAGCACTGCGGCCAGGTACTCTTCCGGTCCCGTGCCGGCCGGAGGCGGCGGAGCGACACAGGCTGAGACCTCCGTGGCGAGCGATGCGGCCATGGAAGCGCGCGACGCCGGCGACATCCGGCCTGCCTGGCGGATGAACTGCGACGAGCGGCGGACCACGGCGTCCGGTATCCGGCCGATGTCAGCCAGCGCCGCCCAGGCCCGGAGGTGCGGCGGTACAAACGGGACGAACGATGGTTCCGCCGGGACCCGGCGCCGCAGGGCGTAGGTTCCGGCCACGATGTCGCCGAGCCGTTTGGACTTGTCATTGAACAGTGCCACGGCGATGGCCAGGCCGCCGAACGTCAGATAGATCTCCAGGAAACCGATCAGCCCTCGGATCACAGCATGACGGAAGCGGATGGCGCCGCCGTCGTCCCGTACTATCCGAAGCCCCGCCGCCAGCTTCCCCAGCGAGAGGCCGCGGGTGAGGGTTTCCACCGCCACCGGGAGGATCACCAAGCAGAAGACCACACTGACCAGAACCAGGGCGCGGGCCGCCGCACCGTCCAGGTCGTTGTAGGCCGACGAAATCACCGTGATCATCACAATGAGGAGGACAACATTGGCAGCGACGTCCAGAATTAGGCCCAGTGCCCGCGCAGCGAACGACGCCGGACGGAGCTCCAGCACTACTGCTTCACCTGTGATGATTGAGCTCAAGCCGGATCCCCGTCCCCTACACGCCGCCTACGGACGCTCACAGTCTAATCCGGGAGCGCTAGGGTAGTGCCGTGGACATGGATGCGTTCTCCGCGGTCAACGGGGACAAGTGGGCGCGGCTGCACGTGCTGGCGTACAAGCGGCGGCTTAGCGGAAGCGAAGCGGATGAACTGCTGCGCCTCTACCAGACCACGTCCGCGCACCTTTCCCTGATTCGCTCCGTGGCACCCGAAAGCGGGTTGTCCGCCTCCCTGTCGGCCACACTGGCCCAAGCCCGCACACGCTTCACCGGTGCCCGCTCCAACTTCATGGACGACCTGGCCCGGTTCTTCGTCATAGCTTTGCCAGCCGCGTTTTACCGGCTGCGTTGGCTCACCGTCTGGTGCGGTGTGGCTTTCTGCCTGGTGGCGGGCGCGTACGCACTGTGGATCTCAACGTCCCCCGATGCGCTCCGGGCCCTCGGCTCGGATGCCGCCATCAAGCAGTATGTCGAACAGGACTTCATCGACTACTACTCAGAGAATCCTGCCGCGTCCTTCGCCGGCGCCGTCTGGACCAATAATGCCTGGATCTCGGCACAGGCGGTGGCCCTGGGCATCACCGGGTTCTGGGTTCCCATGATCCTTTTTGGCAACGCCCAGGGGCTCGGGGTCGCCGCGGGCGTCTTTGCCGCCGTCGGCCAGTCGGACGTCTTCTTCAGCTACATCCTTCCCCACGGGCTGATGGAACTCACCGCAGTGTTCATTGCCTCCGCCGGGGGCCTGAGGATCTTCTGGGCGCTGGTTTCACCGGGGCCTCGGACGAGGGGCCAGGCGGTGGCGGCGGAGGGACGCTCCCTGATTACCGTTGCCCTGGGCCTTGTTTTGGTGCTGTTTGTCTCCGGCCTCGTGGAAGGTTTCGTCACACCCAGCAGTCTTCCCGTGTGGGCCAAGATCAGCATCGGCGCGTGCGTCCTCGCTGCCTACTGGACCTATGTCCTGGTGTGGGGCCGGCGTGCATACCGTTCGGGTGCCACCGGCGACCTGGAAGGCGCCGATGCCGGATACACGGCGTCGGCTGCCTGAATACGTTCCGGAACGGGGTGGCACCTGCCGCCACGGAGTGCCTGACGGTAGGCTCATCTGGAGATAAGTAGCGTTGCCTGGCGGTTCCCGGCGACGCGGACGCCTACGGAAGTGAAACTGCAGTGACTGAGAAGACGCCCACCCCGCCGAACCGGCAGGATCCGCACCTGGATCCGGCCGATGACACCGATGAACCCGCTTTTGACTGGATGAAGCCCGCCGGTGCCGGGGCAGGCACTGCGGCTGCGGCCAAGGGATCAATCCCGGCGGAAAAGACCTCCCCCGACGCGGGTAAGGACCAGCCGGCAGCGTCCGCCGGCACCGCTGCGCCGCAGGCAGGGAGCCGCGCCGACCGCAAGGCCGCTGAGGCCGCCGTCGAGCCTGCCCCCGAACCGCAGGGGAGGGGGACGCATTTCCGGGAACCGCTGCCCACCTCCGCCCTCCAGGTGCGGCCGCCCCAGGACGAAGTGGAGCGCCGGAACGCCGAGCGTGAGCTTGCGGCCAACACCAAGCCCGTCCTGCCCCGGGTGATGCAGGTCCTGCTGGCCGTCTTCTATCCGCTGATCCTCCTGGTCCTCGCCGTCCGGGCCGTCACCAGCCCGTTGTTCCTCTGGGTGGAGTACAACCGTCCGGGCTTCCCCGGCGACGGCTACGGCTTCAGCACGGATGACCGCATGACCTACGGGTCCTACGCAGTGGACTACCTCAGCAACTGGTCCGGTCCGCGGTATCTTGGCGAACTCGTCAACCGTAGCGGCGATGCGCTGTTCCAGGACGGCGAGGTCAGCCACATGGCGGACGTCAAACTCGTGATCCTGTCGGCTTTCGCCGGCGGTGCGCTGCTGATCCTGCTGAGCATCGTCGCTATTGTCTACCTTCGCCGCCGAAGCACCGGGGGAGTGCGCCGCGGGCTTTTTGCCGGCTCCATCGTCACGCTCGTGGTCATCCTTGGCCTGGGCACGTTGGCGGCGCTCGGCTGGCAGCAGTTCTTCACCGAGTTCCACCGGATTTTCTTCGCCAACGGGACCTGGACGTTCGCACTGGAAGACACCCTCATCCGGCTGTTCCCGGGCCAGTTCTGGGTCGACGCCGGGATTGTCATCGGGGCCCTGGTGCTGATCGCTTCCGTAGTCACCCTGATCCTCACCTGGCCCACCAGGAAGCGCCGAGGAATTGCCAAGGACGTCGTTGCCAAGGATGCAGACTCCAGCAATGCAGACGCCGCCGAGGCGCCGTCAAAGGACAGCGACACCGGCACCGCGGTTCGTCCGGACGCCGCGCCGGGACGCGCGCGGGGAAACTCCGCCGCCCTGTAAGGGCGGACCCTGGACCTTAGAGTGAAGGCGACCGGCACAAGTGCCGGTCGCCTTCACTGTTTGTACTTGCTTCACTGTTTGTACTAGGCGTACAGGCCGTTGATGTGCGCCTCAAAGTCACGCACGACGGCGGCCCGCTTCAGCTTCAGTGACGGCGTCAGATGACCGGACTCAACGGTGAAATCGGCATCCAGCAGGACGAAGCTGCGGATCGACTCCGCTTTCGAGACCAGCAGGTTGGCCTGGTCGATTGCACCCTGGACGGCCTCCCTGACCCGGGCGTCGGAGGTGGCCTCCGCCAGGCCCATGACCGCGATCCGCTGGGCGGAGCACCAGTTCTCCAGGCCTTCCGGATCCAGGTTGACCAGCGCGGAGACGAACGGCCGGCCGTCGCCCACCACTACTGCCTGGGCCACCAGCGGGTGCTCCCGGATCTTTTCCTCGAGCGGCCCGGGTGCCACGTTCTTGCCCCCGGCAGTGACAAGGAGGTCCTTCTTGCGCCCGGTGATGGTGAGGAAACCGTCTTCATCCAGCGAACCGAGGTCTCCGGTGCGGAAGAACCCGTCCACGAACGCTTCCGCATTGGCTGCCTCGTTGGCGTGGTAGCCCTTGAAAACGCCGATGCCCTTGACCAGGATCTCGCCGTCGTCGGCCACCCGGATGGTGGTGCCCGGCACGGGAATGCCCACAGTGCCCACCTTGGTCCGTGATGGGGTGTTGGCCGTGCAGGGGGCCGTGGTTTCGGTGAGTCCGTAGCCTTCCAGCACCGGGATGCCGGCGCCACGGAAGAAGTGCGCGTCATGGGAGCTCAGCGGGCTGGCGCCGGATACCGTGTACTTCACCTGCCCGCCGAAGGCCTGTCGGAGTTTGGGGTACAGCACCCGGTCAAAGAGGGCGTGCCTGGCGCGGAGCATGAAGCCGGGGCCGTTGCCGTTTCCGCGGGCCGCGGCGTCAAGTGCCTTGGAGTAGTCGATGGCCACCGCGGACGCAGCGGTGAACAGTCGTTCCTTGCCTGCCAGGGCGGCCTTGTGGCTGGCCCCCGCGTAGACCTTCTCAAAGATCCTGGGTACCACCAGCAGGAACGTGGGTTTGAACGTCGCCAGGTCCTCCAGCAGCTGGGCGGCGCTGGCGGTGTGGCCCAGGGTGGCCCCGGCGCTGAGGCACACCACCTGGACGGCGCGGGCCAGAACGTGCGCGAGGGGGAGGAACATCAGCGTCCTGGCGCCCTCCTGCCGCAGGATCTCGGGGAGGAACTCCACGATGTTGGTGGCCACCAGGGCGAAGTTGCCGTGCGTTATCTCGCAGCCCTTGGGCTTGCCCGTGGTTCCGGACGTGTACACCAGCGAGGCGACGTCGGCGAGGCCCGCCGTGCTGCGGTGCCTCTCCAGCTCCCCGTCGGTGACGCCGGCACCAGCGGCGGCGAGGCTGGCCAGGTTGGGTGCGCCGCCGTCGTCGTCCATCCTCACGACAGTCACCACGGCGTCGCCGAGCAGTTCGGAGCGGGCCAGGACACCGGCCACGAGCTCAGCTTTGGCCTGGTCCTCAACGAACACCCTGCGGGCGCCGGAGTCATGCAGGATCCACTCGACCTGGCTTGCCGAGGAGGTTTCATACACTGGAACGGTCACGCCGCCGGCGAACCAGATGGCGAAGTCGGCCAGGGTCCATTCGTACCGGGTTCCGGACATCACGGCCACGGTGTCGCCCGGGGCCAGGCCCCCAGCGATCAGCCCCTTCGCCAGTGCCACGACCTTGTCCAGGAACTGTTGGACGGGGATATCAACCCAGCCGTTGGGGCCCTTGCGGGCGTACACGGCATGGGAGGGGTCTTTGGCGTGCTGCCCGAGCAAAAGGTCAGTCACGTTGCTGTCCTGATCCAGCTCCACGAGCAGTTCAGTGCTTGCTTCTCTCACAGCCAGTCTCCGTTCCGGATCCGTGATTGGTCTCCCGGTACCCGTTCCATCTCCTGCGGTTCTGTGGCCCGCGGCACCCCTGCCATACTGCCCTAGATCCAGGACGGCATCCACATTCGGAACCGCCACTCCTGGTAGGGGATGATTTCCGCGGTCCAGACGGGATAGAAAAACGCGGAGAGCAGCACTGCCCCGGCCACAAACAATGCCACCAGGTAGAGCCCGGATCGCCGGCGCCACAGCGGGTCCTGCGGCCGTCCGAGCACCAGGCCAAGGCAATAGGTCAGGGCAAGTACCAGGAACGGTTCAAATGACACGGCGTAGAACGTGAACATGGTCCGTTCCGGATACATGAACCACGGGAGGTAGCCCACGGCGACCCCCGCCAGGATGGCACCGGCACGCCAGTCGCGGCGGCCCGCCCACCAGAACAGCAGGATCACCAGCGAAACCGTAGCGCTCCACCAGATCAGGGGATTGCCCACCGAAAGGATGGCCGATGTGCAGCTGGCGACGTCGCAGCCGGGGCTTCCCTGCTTGGGGGACTCGTAGAAAAATGACGTGGGGCGCCCCATCACCGGCCAGCTCCAGGCGCTCGCCTCATAGGGGTGGTCTGAGCTGAGTCCCTGGTGGAACTTGTATGCTTCCAGATGGTAGTGGGCCAGGGAACGCAGCGGGCCGGGCACCCATCCCCACTGGGCTGACGGGTTGGTGTCGGCCCAGTGGCGGAAGTAGGCATCCTTCGACTGGAACCAGCCGGCCCAGGTGGAGACGTAGACCAGGGCGGCCACCGGAACGATGCTCAGGAACGCGGGAATCCCGTCCTTGATGATGCCGCCACTGATCCACCCACGGATGCCAGCGATCCGGCGCGCGCTCAGGTCCCAGAAGACGGTCAGCAGTCCGAAGCCGGCCATGAAGAACAGGGCTGACCACTTGGTGCCGACAGCAAGTCCCAGGCAGATTCCGGCTGCGATGCGCCACCAGCGGATCCCCAGCCACGGCCCGGAAACCAGCTGGACCACGGAGGGCCTGCCGTCCGCGGCGCCGGCCTGTCGCCCCAGCCGGGCAGCCAGCCGCCGCCGGCCGTCGTCACGGTCCATCAGCAGCGCGCCGAAAGCGGCGAGGAGCCAGAACATCAGGAAGATGTCCAGCAGGGAGGTCCTGGACATCACCAGGTGGTGGCCGTCCACTGCCAGCAGGAGGCCAGCGACGGCCCCCAGTGTCAGTGAGTGGAAGAGTTTCTGCGCTATCAGCGTGATCAGGAGGACGGACAGCGTCCCCGTCAGCGCTGCACCGAACCGCCAGCCAAACGGGTTGTCCGGGCCGAACAGCCACATTCCCGCGGCGATCATCCACTTGCCAACCGGCGGGTGCACAACATACTCGGGGGAGGACAGAATGACGCCCGGGTTGCCAGCTATGAAGGAGTCGTTGGCCTTGTCCGGCCAGCTGCGCTCATAACCGCTGACCAGGAACGAATACCCGTCCTTGACGTAGTAGGTCTCGTCGAAGACCAGGCTGCGTGGACTCTCGAGGCGGACGAAGCGAAGGATCCCGCCGATCGCCGCCGTGATGGCCGGAATGAGCCAGAACCAGAGCCGCAGCGACGGCGGATAGTCGCGCCAGCTGCGGATGTCCCGGAGCAGCCGCTCCCGCAGGGCACTTTCCGTGAACGCTTCCCGCGGACGGCGGATCCACCGGTGGCCCTCAAGGTTGCGGCCCAAAGCCCTGGACGCCGGCTGCGCCGGTTTGGCCGGGTCGGCCTCGACAGGTGGTACGGAGGTCTGCGTCACGTGCCCATGCTACCTTTTGGCGCTGGAAGAGCCTGCCAGCAGTAGGCTGGTCGTGTGGACCAACAACTCAGTACTTCCCGCGCGAGCGGCTCCGATGATGCCGGCACTTCTTCAGGGGAAGGTTCGGCTTTAGAGGCAGGTTCGACCCCGTCCGAGACCCCGCCCGGGTCGGCAGGCGCCACGGATGAAGCTTGGTCGCCGGCCACGGAAGGTGCGGCCCGCCCCGCGGAAGGGCAGCCGGGCAGGATCGTGCTCGCGGCGACACCCATCGGCAATGTCGGCGATGCGTCACCCCGGCTGGTTGAACTCCTCACCACGGCTGACATCGTTGCCGCCGAGGACACCCGGCGCCTGCACCGGCTGGTGCAGAACCTGGGAGTCGCCGTGGCCGGGCGGATCATCAGCTACCACGAGCACAACGAAGCCGTAAAGACCGCCGAACTCCTGGACCAGGTGCGGGCAGGGAAGACCATCGTGATGGTGACCGACGCCGGAATGCCCGCCGTCTCGGATCCGGGTTTCCGGCTGGTTGAGGGTGCTGTGGCCGCCGGGCTGACGGTCACCGCCGTGCCGGGGCCGTCGGCCGTCCTGACAGCACTCGCCCTCTCCGGCCTTCCCACGGACCGTTTTTGTTTTGAGGGATTCCTTCCCCGCAAGGCCGGAGAGCGCGCCTCCCGGCTGTCCGAGCTGGACGCGGAACGCCGGACGATGGTTTTCTTCGAGGCGCCGCACCGGCTGGAACCGATGCTTCGGGCGCTGCGTGAGCGCTTCGGCGGCGACCGCCCGGCCGCGGTGTGCCGTGAGCTGACCAAGACATACGAAGAAGTTATCCGCGGCCCGCTGACCGACCTCCTTAAATGGGCAGAAACAAACGAAGTGCGCGGCGAAATAGCCGTGGTGGTGGGCGGGGCCCCGGAACGTGAGCCGGGCAGGCCGGAGGACCATGTGGCTGCTGTCAACGGCCTGATCGCGCAAGGCATCAGGCTGAAGGAAGCCGTGGCAGCCGTGGCCGAGGACGCAAAAGTCAGCAAGAGGGAACTCTATTCCGCGGTCCTGGCTGCCCGCTAGGATGCGGACGCAGATCTTGTGCAGCTGCACAGCAACGTCCGGAGTGTGTAGTGCGCACATGCATAGACGCTCCGGAGCGCACGGCAGTACCGTGGCTGTAAAGCAGCCGAGTGCTGAACCCATCCCCAACCCCAATTGCTGACGAGGGAGTCATCGTGACTGTAACTGCACAGCCCACCGTTACTGCGGAGCGCGAGAGCGAGCTGCTGGCCTCCGTTCCGACCGGCCTGCTGATCAACGGCGAATGGCGCCCGGCGGCGTCCGGGAAGACGTTCGACGTCGAGGACCCGGCCACGGGCAAGGTCCTGCTCAGCATCGCTGATGCCGGCCCCGAGGACGGCGCAGCCGCTTTGGACGCGGCCGCCGCCGCCCAGGACTCCTGGGCCAAGGTTCCGGCCCGTGAGCGCGGGGAAATCCTGCGCCGCGCCTTCGAGATGGTCACGGCACGGGCGGAAGACTTCGCGCTGCTGATGACCCTGGAGATGGGCAAGCCCCTGGCCGAGGCCCGCGGCGAGGTTACCTACGGTGCCGAATTCCTGCGCTGGTTCTCCGAGGAAGCCGTCCGCGCGTTCGGCCGCTACTCCGTCTCGCCGGACGGCAAGTCCCGCCTGCTGGTCACCAAGAAGCCCGTGGGCCCTTGCCTGCTGATCACCCCGTGGAACTTCCCGCTGGCCATGGCCACCCGCAAGATCGCCCCGGCCGTAGCTGCCGGCTGCACCATGGTGCTCAAGTCCGCGAACCTGACTCCGCTGACCTCCCAGCTGTTCGCGGCCGTGATGCAGGAAGCGGGCCTGCCTGCCGGTGTCCTGAATGTCATCCCCACCTCCACGGCCGGTGCCACTACGGGACCGCTGATCAAGGACTCCCGGCTGCGGAAGCTCTCCTTCACCGGCTCGACCGAAGTGGGCCGCCGCCTGCTCTCCGACGCCTCCGAAACCGTGCTGCGCACCTCGATGGAACTCGGCGGCAACGCCCCGTTCGTGGTGTTCGAGGACGCCGACGTCGACGCCGCCGTGGCTGGGGCCATGCTGGCGAAGCTGCGGAACATGGGCGAGGCCTGCACGGCCGCGAACCGTTTCATCGTGCACGAGTCCGTCGCAGACGAGTTCGCGGAGAAGTTCGCCGCGAAGATGGCGGACATGACCACGGCCCGCGGGACCGAGCCGGAGTCCAAGGTGGGACCCCTGATCGATGCGAAGAGCCGGGACAAGGTCCACGAGCTCGTCACCGACGCCGTGGCCTCGGGTGCGGTGGCGGTGGCCGGCGGGGGCCCGGTGGACGGCCCGGGCTATTTCTACCAGCCCACCATCCTCAAGGGCGTCACCGAGGGCACGCGGATCCTGTCCGAGGAAATCTTCGGCCCGGTCGCGCCGATCATCACCTTCGACAGCGAGGACGAGGCAGTCCGCCTTGCCAACAACACCGAGTACGGCCTGGTGGCCTACGTCTTCACGCGCGACCTGAACCGCGGCATCCGGATGGGCGAACGTCTTGAGACCGGCATGCTGGGCCTGAACGCCGGCGTCGTGTCCAACGCAGCCGCACCGTTCGGCGGCGTCAAGCAGTCCGGCCTGGGACGCGAAGGCGGCCTCGAAGGCATCGAGGAATACCTCTACACCCAGTACATCGGCATAGCCGACCCGTACGCAGGCTAATCCGTCCGGGGCGCAGCACAGCTAGCCCCGTCGCAGCCGCCGCAGGCCGTCGCGCACCGTCCGCCAGGACCGCGCGGCGGCCTGCGCGGGTTTGGCGGCGGCCCGCAGGACGGCACGGAAGGGCGCGGAAACGATGCGCCCCCAGCGATTCATGACCGACGGCGGCAGCCACTCCGCCCGCAGCTGCCGTCCCCGGCGGGAATGCCTTCGCAGGGATGCCTGGATCACGGCTATCCTCTCTGCTGCTGAAGGCGCCGCGACGTCTTCAGCGCCCCCGGCACGGCCGGCAGGCGGCCCGTACTGCTGACGTTCGAAGTCCGTGGTGAGTGCGGCGACAGCCCGGATTCCGGCGTTGTCGCGCGCGCCAAGCGCACCCGATCCACTGAGCCGGCTGGAAAAGTGACGCGGGGTTTCGCTGGGGCCGGGAGCCAGCCCGTAGTCGGTAGCCAGGTCCCGCAGTTCGGCCCAGGCCGCTGCGGCCGTGTTGCCCCCGAGGGCCGGCACGCTCCTGAGCCGCCGCGACCGCAGGCCGGCCCGCACCATCCGCGGCGACCCGGCGATCAGGGCAAGGAGGAGTACAGCGGCGGTGCCGTAGAGCGGCAGAGTCAGCGGGTGCCCTGGTTCACCGGCTGATTCCAACCCCGGCAGCGGCGTCGGGGTGGCGCCTGGCGTTGCGCCGGGCGTTGCGGCGTTCGACGGGATGAGGTCGTCGTTGTTTTCGTTCGTGCTGGCACCCCCCGGCGTGGAGGTCTGCGACGCGTAGTCCGGCACCACGCCGCGTGAAGGCGTGGGTTCGAATGCCACCCATCCGAGTCCTTGAAAATAGAGTTCGGGCCAGGCATGCGCGTCCCTGGAGTCGACTTCGTATTCCGTCAGTGCACCTTGCCCGGGAACCGAAACCGTGGCACCCGTGGACCGGCCCGGGGCGTAGCCCACGGCGATCCGGCTTGGGATTCCCTCCAGCCTGGCCATCACGGCCATGGCCGAAGCGAAATGGATGCAGTAGCCGCTCTTTTGCGTCAGGAAGTCCGCGAGTACGGAAAGTCCGTTGCCGTCGTAGCCGCCCTGGACCGGGGACTGCAAGGAATACGTGAACTCCAGCGAGCGCAGGTAGTTCTGGATGGCCATCGCCTTGGCATACGCCGTACTGCTTCCGGCGGTCACTTTATCCGCCGTGCTCCGAACAATGTCCGGCACGTTGTTGGGCGCCCGGAGGAACTCCTCGGAGATCCCGCGCACCGGTGCCGAGGACTGTGACAACAGTTCCGGCGTGAGCCTGGGTGCAGTCGACTGCACGACGTACTGCTGGTTCCGTGAATTGGTGTCCACCCCCTTGATGCTGAGCGTGGCCGGATCCCAGCTCCATCGTCCGGCCAGGCCGTTGACGGCATCCGGGGCGTACGGCACCGGCAGGTACGGGCTGGTGAAACGGCCGGTATTGACCGCCGTGACCTGGCGGACCTGCTCGTCCGCGAGGATCTCGTACCCGGCGTCCATCCTTCCGACCCCCACGCGCCGGGAAGCGTCGCGGTCGTCCGGTGACCAGGAGTCGCCGTCGAACCGGTCCACCGTGACGGACCTCAGGTACGGGGGCCTGCTGGCACTGGTGGCATAAGTGATGCGTCCGTCGCCGGAGGGACTCCGCAGGCTGTTGCCCAGGCTGATCATCGGATTGAGCCCGGTGGATGAACCCCATGGATTCAGCCTGGAACCCTGTGGGAACGTGCCCTGGTCGAAACCCGGAACGGCCAGGGGAAGGAGGAGCGTGATGACCAGCGCGATGCCGCCGGTGAGGGCAGCGCGGCGGAACTGTCCCGGAGTGCGGGCGGTGTCCGCCGTAGTGCGGTTGTCCGGGGCGAACCACTGGCTGCAGGCAAGGATCACCAGGTAGCCGGCGGCTGCTGCGGCAAACCCCCACACCCCGACGCTCTGCGGTTTGACCATGGCGGGCACCACCAGGATGGCCACCAGTCCCAGCCCGCTGGTTGCCGGCAGGGCCAGCGGCACTGCGAGGGCATCGACCAGGATCACCACGAGGCCCAGGACCGCGCACGTGACCAGCACTATGCCGGCATTCGGCGCAACCGGGGAGCTCTCGGCCAGGACGGTTTCACTTGCCCGCCGCAGGTACCTCCCCAGCTGTTCCAGGGTGTCCCCGGACGGAATGAACCCGGCGATGCTGTCCCGGCGGAAGAACGTGAAAGTCAGGATGAAAGCGAGGGACACAAAGCCGCCCAGCGCCACGAGGAATGGCTGCGCGCGCAGCGACCTCAGGAGGGCCATGGTTAGGGCAACAACGCAGACGGTGGTAAGCACCGGCGGATACCACGCCCAGCCCCGCAGTACGCCGTTAAGGGATAGGGCGGCTCCGGACACAGCGAGGGCGACGGCAGCCGCCATGGCCCACGGCTGCGCACCAGCGCGGCGCAGCCGCGCGGCCGGTGCGGCTAACGGGGCAAGGACCTCAGGCGTGCGGTCCGTCTCCTGAGGGGGATGTCGCTGGGGAGTCAACGTCATCGCCGGACCCCCGTGCCCCGGCGCACGTCCGCTGCGGCCGTGGCGGCAGCCGCATCGCGCTGGTCGAAATACGACCAGGCCGCCGGCACCGATGTGGCAGGGCTGACGGCCACTGCCCGCCAGCCGCCGGACCGTAGTGACTCAAGGGCCGCCTGGCAGTCGCCCGGGTGTTCGGTGACCACTATGGCGAACGCATTGGCACCGAAGCCGGCAGCCGTGGACAGGGCGCGTGCCTCTGCCGGCTGCAGATGGCCAAGGATGGCCATGATGGGCCCGCGCTGCCGGTGGGCGGAGAGCTTGTCCAGGAGCCTGTCGTCGAAGGGCCTCGGACCTGATTCGGATCCTGGCGTATGGTGTGCGCCGGAGAGCTGGACGGCCGCCAGGCTCTCGGCAATGGCCTGCAGGCCTGCGGACCCGGAGTATTCCTCTGCCGCTGGTTCGGGCGCCGAGGGAGAATGCAGGAACGCAGGTTCTCCCGCGGGATCGAGGAAACGCAGGGCGTAGCTGCGTTCCGCCAGGTGTGCGCTGACCGACATTGCGGCTGTGACCGCCCACTCGAACGTGTCGCTGGTCACCAGCTCGTGCCCGTCCTCACCGGAGGTGGCGGAAAAGGCCGCACCCGGTCCGCGCGCGAAAGCCGCCCACCGGTGGTCCAGGATGATGGTGGCCTCCGGGGTGGTAACGGATTCCTCCTGCCGCACCATCAGTGCACCGTGCCTCGCCGTGGCGGCCCAGTGCACCCGGCGCATTGGATCCCCGTGGCGGTACTCGCGGGTCATGACGTCGTCATCGCTCGGATTGGCCCGGATCCGCGTGGCAGTGACGCCGTCATTGCCACGTGCGCCGGCAAGCCCCGTCGCGGGGAGTTCGACGGCGGCGGGCGTCACCGTCAGTGTGTCGCCGTCGTCAATCGCGTGGCGGTGCAGGGAGAGACCGAAGGGGTCGGTGAATTCGGCCGTCACCGGGCCGATCACAAACTGGCCCCGCTTTCCGGACCGGAGGTGGTACTCATAGCGGCTGGTTCCGCCGATGGCCGAGCGGGACGGGAACCGGAACGCCGGCGATTCGCCGAACCGCGAGGGAAGGCGTTCCTCCATGATCACTTGCCCGGTGGCTGCGCCGGTGCGGGCCACGGCAAGCCGCACGGTGGTGGTCGAGGAGGTTTCCACGCTGGCGGGGCTGAACTCCCGGTACACCTTGAACCGGGGTTTGAGGATGCGGATCCCTGCGAGGGAGACCATCGGGAGGACTATCAGAAGGATGCCGAGCGTGAGCAGGTCCCGGCGGCCCATGACCTGCGCCAACAGCAGCGATACCACGCCGGCAGCCAGCAACCCCCAGCCGCGGGTGCTGAAGAGGTGTCCCGGGAGCTTGTCCGTGAGGGCCATCGTGGCGGCTTCGGCTAGCGCGGGTGCCGCTGGTCCGGGCCGCTGCGCGGGTTGCCGGTCCGGGATGGTGCCGCGGACATCTCCTGCGGCACCGGAAGCTTCGCCAGGATGCCGCGGATGACGCTGTGCGGAGTTTCCCCCATGCCTGCGGCCTTGCGGTCAAGGATGATCCTGTGGGCCAGCACGGATTCGGCCACACTGACGACGTCGTCCGGGAGCACGAAGTCCCGGCCCTCCAGCGCCGCGGTGGCCTTCGCTGCCCGCAGTAGCTGGAGCATGGACCGGGGACTTGCACCGAGACGAAGCATGGCACTTTCCCGGGTGGCGCGTCCCAGTGACACCGTGTACTCCTTGACGGCCAGCGAGACGTACACCCGCTGGACGGTGGCGATCATGGCGGCCACATCGGCTGAGGTGACGACGGCGGTGACCCTGGTCAGCGGAGACGTCGCCTGGTGTGTCTCCAGCATCTCAATCTCCGAGTCCTTGTCCGGGTAGCCCATGGAGATCCGGGCCATGAACCTGTCCCGCTGGGCTTCCGGCAGCGGGTAGGTCCCTTCCATCTCAATGGGGTTCTGGGTGGCTACCACCATAAAAGGCTCATCCAGCTTGTAGGAGTCACCGTCCACAGTGACCTGGTGCTCCTCCATGCACTCCAACAGCGCGGACTGGGTCTTTGCGGAGGCCCGGTTGATCTCGTCCCCGATGACAATGTTCGCGAACACGGCGCCCGGCCTGAATTCGAACAGCCGCGAGGCCTGGTTGTAAATGGACACACCCGTGACGTCGGAGGGCAGGAGGTCCGGGGTGAACTGGATCCTGCTGACCGAACAGTCGATGGTGCGGGCGAGCGTCTTGGCAAGCAGCGTTTTTCCCACGCCGGGAACATCCTCGAGGAGCAGGTGCCCCTGGGCAAGGAGAACCGTGAGGGCAAGTTTCGCGGCTTCCGCCTTGCCGTCGATCACGGTGTTGATGGCCGACAGGATGCGCTCGCTGGCGGCGTGGAAGGCTTCTGCGTCCATGGCCGGCGGCCGGGTTCCGTTTAGTGGGTTTCCCACCACTCCAGCACCGTCGGGGAAGACCTGCCCGTCCGGGAGGGCTTCGTCTACTGTCGTGCGTCTGTGGGAGTCCATCGGCAGCCTTTCAGACCTCGGGAAAGCCTGGCACGGGTTGGCAGGAAGTGCCGGCGCCCGCCGTCGGGCGTTCGCCCGTATGCCACCAGACTACTAACACAACTGCCGGAGCAGACAGAGAGTTCCGGTATTTCCCGGCGGGATCGGGAATGCCCGGGCAGCTAGGGTGGAAGGATGAACACCCCGTTGACGCCAGCCCCGTTTCGCGTGCCCGGAAGCGACGGCTCCGGGCGGCACGGCTATCCGCCCGCTCCGGAGCCGCTGCCCGTCCCGGTCATGGACAACCACACGCACCTGGACTTCCCGAACAGCGACGTGACAGTGGACGTGGCGGCCGCCCTGGACGTCGCCTCGTCAGTGGGTGTCCAGGGAGCCGTGCAGGTTGGCTGCGACCTGGAGTCCTCGCGGTTCACGGTGCAGGCCGTGGACGTGGACCCCCGGCTGCTCGGTGCGGTGGCCATCCATCCCAACGATGCACCGGATTATGCCGCCCGCGGGGAGCTGGAGGCCGCCCTGGCCGAGATTGAGGCACTGGCTGCCCACCCCAGGATCCGTGCCATTGGCGAGACCGGCCTTGATTTTTTCCGCACGGAGGGGGAGGGGCTGCAGCACCAGCGGTACTCGTTCCGCCGCCACATCGACATCGCCAAGCGCCTCGGGCTGACGCTGCAGATCCATGACCGGGACGCCCACGACGATGTTGTCCAGGTCCTGCGGGAAGAAGGGCCCCCGGAACGGGTGGTGTTCCATTGCTTCTCCGGGGACGAACAGCTTGCCCGGACGTGCAACAACGAAGGCTGGTACATGTCCTTCGCCGGCACTGTGACGTTCAAGAATGCGGCCAACCTGCGCGCGGCGCTCGCCATTGCGGACCCTGCCCGCGTGCTCGTGGAAACTGACGCGCCCTTCCTGACCCCGCATCCGTTCCGCGGCCGCCCTAACGCCAGTTACCTGATTCCGCACACGGTCCGGGCCATGGCCGACTTGACAGGCACCGAGTTGTCCCGGCTTTGCGCCCAAATCGCCGAAAATTCCGTGCGGGCATACGGATCCTGGGACTGACAGCGGGTCCGCTCAGCCGATCGTCAGGAATACCAGGTATGCACCAAATCTTGGATGCTTTATAACGCTTCGGTTACAGTGGAAAACTATTAGCCGGGGTCGGGGAAGGCCTTCGGATAATTTCGCTCAGTTCCAGGCCCGTCTCACCGCGGGTCCGGTGAGTCCTGAGTGTGGCGGCGCACACGTCTGCTGCAAACAGCCGGACCGTGTCCGGAGTTGCCCTGAGGGTGTTTGCGTCGGTGGCTGATGTGCGTTTTTCCCCGTGCCCGGATGGTCCTAGAGTTACGGGCAATCGTGGTCAAGTTCTTCACTTCGGACGGTAAGTTCAGTTTCGTCAAGGTCGGTGCCCAGCTGGTTGTGCTCTCTGCACTCGTGCTGGGCCTGGTGGCCTTCGTAGGCAATAACAAGACAGTCACCCTGAATGTGGACGGGAAAGTCAGCTCCGTCCAGACGTTCGGCGGGACGGTAGGCCAAGTGGTCAAAAGTGCCAAGGTGGAGCTGCAGGCCGCGGACCGGGTTTCCCCGTCGGCGGACGCCCGCGTGGAGGATGGCTCGGTCATCAACGTCAATCTCGCCAAGGCAGTGAAGATCAGCCTCGACGGCGCTGAGAAGACGATCAACACAACCTCTGCCAACGTCGAAGGACTGGTCACCGAACTCGGCGTTGCCAGTGCCTCGGAAGTCTCCGCGCCAAAGGACGCCCAGCTGGCCGTCTCCGGTTCGTTTGTGGCCATCTCCACGCCCAAGACCGTCAGCATCCTGGCGGACGGCAAGGCGTCGAAGACAACCACCACGGCTTCAACCGTGGCGGAGGTCCTCAGGGACGCCGGAGTGACCGTGGGTGCCGGTGACCGGCTTTCCCAGCCGCGCAACGCGCACGTCGTCAATGACATGGCGATCAAGGTTTCCCGGGTGGATTCCTCCAAGACTGCCGCAACCTCCGAAGAGGTTCCCTTCGAGACCCTGAGTTCCGAAAGCGCCGACCTGTTCGTCGGCGAGAAGAAGGTCACCCAGGCCGGTGTCCCCGGCAAGGTGGACAAGAACTTCAAGCTGGTGCTGGTGGACGGCCGGGAAGCCTCCCGGACCCTCGTGTCCGAGACCGTCTCCGTCCAGCCGGTGACTGAAAAGGTCTCGGTCGGGACCAAGGAAAAGCCCAAGGCCGAAGCGGCCGGCGCGAACACCGGTGCGGCCGCCCCCGCCATGATGAATGAAGCCATGTGGGACAAGATCGCGCAGTGCGAATCCACCGGCAACTGGTCCATTAACTCCGGCAACGGCTACTACGGCGGTCTGCAGTTCGACATCCAGACCTGGCTCGGTGCCGGAGGCGGCGCCTACGCTCCCAACGCCAGCCTTGCCACCAAGGCCCAGCAGATCGACATCGCCAACCGCGTTTACGCGCAGCGCGGCCTCTCCCCTTGGGGCTGCGGCTGGGCAGCGACCAGCTAACGGTCTTTACAGCCAGCAGTTCCTCCCGCTAACAGCCGAGGTGGTTGACCACCGCCGCAGGCGGAGTGAAGGCCGGGTCCGGATTACCGGACCCGGCCTTCGCCGTACCCCGCCCCGGCTCTGGTCAGGGCGCTTCACAGGCGCCGCCGCGGCAGGCCAACGGGATAGGATACCTAGGTGACTGAACCGATCCCCGCCGCCTCCGGCACCGCGCCCGCAGCACTGTTTGGCGCCTCCGATGTCCGCCGGCTCGCCGAGGAGATCGGAGTCCGTCCCACGAAGACACTGGGCCAGAACTTCGTCATCGATGGCAATACCATCCGCCGGATCGTGGCCGCCGCGGACATCCACGCCGATGAGACCGTCCTGGAGGTCGGTCCGGGACTGGGTTCGCTGACGCTGGGATTGCTGGACGCCGCAAAGTCCGTGGTCGCCGTCGAAATCGATCCGGTCCTCGCCGCCAAGCTCCCGGGCACTGTGCAGCAATGGCGGCCCGGCGCCGCCAAGGATTTCCATCTGGTGCTGGCGGATGCCATGAAGGTCACTGAACTGCCCGTGGAACCGACCGCCCTCGTGGCAAACCTCCCGTACAACGTGGCGGTGCCGGTAGTGCTACATCTCCTGCAGCACTTCCCGAGCCTGCGGCACGGACTGGTGATGGTGCAGGACGAGGTGGCGGACCGGCTTGCCGCCGGCCCCGGCTCCAAGACCTACGGCGTGCCCTCGGTGAAGGCAGCCTGGTACAGCAGCATGCGCAAGGCCGGCGTGATCGGCATGAACGTCTTTTGGCCGGCACCCAAGATCCACTCGGGCCTAGTTGCCTTCACCCGCCGTGAGCCGCCGGTTACTTCGGCAACCCGCGAACAGGTTTTCGCCGTCATCGACGCCGCTTTCGCCCAGCGCAGGAAGACCCTGAGGGCTGCCCTGGCAGGATGGGCCGGAAGCGCCGCGGAGGCCGAACAGTGCCTGCTGGCTGCGGGCGTGGATCCCACCGCCCGTGGTGAAGTGATCGATATCGCAGCGTTCGCACGGATAGCCGAAGCCCGCCAGGACCGGCAGGCTTGAGGCTGGGGCCGCTGCCGTTCGCGGTGACGCCTTGAGCGGGCATGCTTGGAGCCTGACGCTGCCATGCCATAGCTTGGACTCATGAACGCAGTGAGAGGGCGCTTTGCCGCGAGGACGGTCCGGGTCAAGGCTCCCGGCAAAATCAACGTCTCGCTGGATGTAGGCCCGCTGCGTGAGGACGGCTACCATTCCGTGGCCAGCGTCTACCTGGCGGTGTCCCTGTACGAGGAAGTCGCCGCTACCAGCACTGCCACGGAAGGGATCACGGTCAGCATCAGTCCGGCCAGCACACTGGACCTTTCCGACGTGGACATCCCGCTGGACGAACGGAACCTGGCCTACAAGGCGGCCGCCATCATGGCCGACGTCTCCGAGCACTCAACGGGCGTCCATCTGGAAATCACCAAGCGGGTCCCGGTGGCCGGCGGCATGGGCGGAGGTTCAGCCGACGCGGCAGCCACTCTGCTCGCCTGCGACGCCCTCTGGAACAGCGGGCTGTCCCGCGACGAGCTCGCCCACTTGGCCGCAGAGCTCGGCGCGGACGTACCGTTTGCGCTCCTTGGGGGCACCGCCGTCGGACTGGGCGTGGGTGATGAGTTGTCGCCGGCGCTGGCGAAAGCACAGATGGACTGGGTGCTGGTCACTGCGGATTACGGGCTGTCCACGCCGGAGGTCTTCCGGACCCTGGACCGGCTCCGCCTCGCCGAAGGCCTCACAGTGGACGAACCCGCCGCCGTCGATCCAAAGATCCTGCAGGCGCTGCGCAGCGGCGACGCCGACGCCCTCAGCCGCGTCCTGGTCAACGACCTCCAGCGCGCCTCCATTGAGCTTGCGCCGGGGCTGCGCGATACCCTTGGACTTGGCGAATCGTGCGGAGCCATCGCCGGGCTAGTGTCAGGCTCAGGCCCCACGGTGGCTCTGCTCACCCACAGTCCTGAGGCGGCAGCCGGCCTCGCGGAAGACCTCGGCCATCACGGCCTCAATGCCCTGGCCGTCCACGGTCCGGTGCCCGGAGCGCGCATCATCTCCGATACGCTCCTTTAGTACTTTTAACGAATTTCCACCGAAGAAAGCAGTTCCCAGTGGCTCACCTGCTCGGCGGCGAGAACCTCACAGTCTCGTATGCAACCCGCACCGTCCTCGACGGCGTTACCCTCGGCCTTGAGGAGGGCGACCGGATCGGTATGGTGGGCCGCAACGGCGACGGCAAGTCCACCCTCATGCGCCTGCTGGCGATGCGCGCCACCCCTGATTCGGGGCGGGTGACCAAGCGCAGCGAGGTCAACATCGGTTACCTCGACCAGAGCGACGTGCTCGACGGCGACCTGACGGTCGGTGCCGCCATCGTTGGCGACCAGGCTGACTACGAATGGGCCCGCAACCCGCAGATCCGCGAGGTCATGGGCGGCCTGGTATCCGACGTCGACTGGCACGCGAACGTGCACGCACTGTCCGGCGGGCAGAAACGCCGCGTTGCACTGGCGAAGCTGCTGATCGAAGACCATGACGTCATCATGCTCGATGAGCCCACCAACCACCTCGACGTCGAAGGCGTCGCCTGGCTGTCCCGCCACCTGAAGACCCGCTGGCGGCCCAACCAGGGCGCCTTCCTGGTGGTCACCCACGACCGCTGGTTCCTCGACGAAGTCTGCAACAAGACCTGGGAAATCCACGACGGAATCATGGACCCGTTCGAAGGCGGCTACGCGGCCTACGTCCTGGCCCGTGCCGAACGGGACCGCTCGGCGTCCGTGATGGAAGGCAAACGCCAGCAGCTCGTCAAAAAGGAGCTCGCCTGGCTGCGCCGCGGTGCCCCGGCACGGACGGCCAAACCGAAGTTCCGCATCGAAGCAGCCAACGCGCTGATCGCCGACGTCCCGGAACCGCGTGATTCGATGGCGCTGAGCAAGATGGCCACCGCGCGCCTCGGCAAGGACGTGTTGGACCTTGAACACGTTTCGCTGGACTTCCTTGGCGGCGCGCCCGGGCAGAAACTCTTCGACAACATCACCCTGCGGCTCGCGCCGGGGGAGCGGCTCGGGCTGGTCGGCGTCAACGGCGCCGGCAAGACCACCCTGCTGAAGCTCCTCAACGGCGAAATCCAGCCCACGTCGGGCAAGCTCAAGCGCGGCAAGACGGTTGTCACCGCTGTTCTGACCCAGGAGGTCAAGGAGCTGGACGACGTCAAGGACCTGCGCGTCATCGAAGTGATCGAGCGCGAAAAGCGGTCCTTCAACGTTGGCGGCAAGGAATTCAGTGCCGGCCAGCTGGTGGAACAGCTCGGCTTCACCAACGAGAAGCAATGGACCCCGGTCAAGGACCTCTCAGGTGGCGAACGCCGCCGCCTCCAGCTCCTGCGCCTGCTCGTGGGCGAGCCCAACGTGCTGATGCTCGATGAGCCCACCAACGACCTCGATACCGACACCCTCGCCGCCGTCGAAGACGTCCTGGACGGCTGGCCGGGCACGCTCGTTGTGGTGAGCCACGACCGCTACCTGCTGGAGCGCGTCACCGACCACCAGATGGCGCTGCTGGGCGACGGCAAGATCCGGGCGCTGCCCCGCGGCGTCGACCAGTACCTGGAACTGCGGGAAGCGGCCCTGGCCGGTTCCACCATCACCGGCGGCGGCAACCCCGTCACCGCCGCAAGCGGCAGTGCAGCCCCCGCCACCAGCGGCCCGTCCGAGGCCGAGAAGCGGGACGCCCGCAAGGCTAAGAACCGGATTGACCGCCAGCTGGGCAAGCTGACGCAGCAGGAAGAAAAAATCCACGCCCAGATGGTCAAGAGCACGGCCGACAACGACTTCGACGCCATGGCCGAACTCAACAAGAAGCTCAAGACCCTGGCCGAAGAACGCGAAGCCCTGGAACTCGAATGGCTCGAAGCCCTGGAAGTCCTCGGGGAGTAGCAGCCGGGCAGTAAACCTAGTCCTCGCTGCGAAGCTCCGGGTCCTTCTGCAGGCCCGTGAGGCCGTTCCAGGCGAGGTTCACCAGGTGGGCGGCCACGGCGCGTTTGTCCGGGGTCCTGCTGTCCAGCCACCACTGGCCCGTCATGGCCACCATGCCCACGAGCATCTGCGCGTACATGGCGCCGTCGGCCGCGCTGAAACCGCGGCGGGCGAACTCGTCGGACAGGATGTGCTCCACCCGGGCAGTCACGTGGGAGAGCAAGGTGGAAAACGCGCCTTCGGGCTGGGACGGCGGGGCGTCACGCATGAGGATCCGGAACCCGTCGGTGCGTTCCTCGATGTAGGTCAGCAGGGCCAGTGCGGCGCGCTCCACCTGGACCCGCGGCTTGGCTTCGTCCGTGAGGGCGTCGTTGATGGCTGCCAGCAGGATTCGGAACTCGTACTCCACCACCTGGGTGTAGAGGCCTTCCTTGGACCCGAAGTGCTCATAGATCACGGGTTTCGACACACCGGCAGCAGCGGCGACCTCTTCGATCGTGGTGCCGTCAAGGCCCCTGATGGCGAAAAGCCCGCGTCCGATGTCGATCAGCTGTGAGCGCCGCTGCGCCCCGGTCATCCGGGCCCTGGGCACGTACCCTGGAGCCCTGACGGGCCTGCCTGGATGGTTTCCCGCACCATCGGGCGCACCGTTGATCTTGCTCACCGTCCAATCATGCCTTAATGGACGCCGGGACTACCGAGTCGCACGTGCGCCAACCTTCGTGGCAGAATTGGTTCTCGTGCCGCCGGGCTAAGGGCCCGGGCACGGTCCGCTCTGGTGTAATGGCAGCACCCCGGCCTTTGGAGCCGTGGAGTATAGGTTCGAATCCTATGGGCGGAACAGCCGCTGTGGACGGGTCCTGCATCCGGAACAGACAGGCGAAGGTGTGAAAGTGCGCGCAACTGAGATCCACCAAGCAAGGAGAGCCTGTACGTGAGCCCCGAGACAACCGGCCCCGCTGCCGTCATCGTCCTAGCTGCAGGTGCCGGCACCCGGATGAAGTCGCGTACCCCCAAGATCCTCCATGAAATCGGCGGCCTGTCGCTTGTGGGCCATGCCCTGCGTGCCGCCCGCACCATCGATCCCCGGCAGCTGGCAATTGTCGTCCGGCACGAACGCGACCTCGTGGCAGCGCACGTGTCCGGGCTCGATCCGGCAGCCCTGGTAGTGGACCAGGACGAAGTGCCCGGCACCGGCCGCGCGGTGCAGGCGGCACTGGAGGCCCTCGACGCCAAAGGTCCGCTGAGCGGCACAGTTGTGGTTACCTACGGAGACGTTCCGTTGCTCTCGGCGGAACTGCTTGCCGAACTGGTGCTGATCCACGAACACGAACGCAACGCAGTCACCGTCCTGACAGCAGTCCTGGACGATGCCGCAGGCTATGGCCGTATCCTCCGTGCGGCGGACGGCGCCGTTACGGGCATCCGCGAGCACAAGGACGCCTCGGACGAGGAACGTGAAATTCGGGAAATCAACTCCGGGATCTACGCCTTCGACGCCGCCGTCCTTCGCGATGCACTGGCGCACGTCACCACGGATAACGCGCAGGGCGAGATGTACCTCACCGACGTGCTGGGACTTGCGCGCACGGCCGGCGGACGCGTAGCCGCAGTGGTTACCAACGACCGCTGGCAGGTGGAAGGCGCCAACGACCGTGTGCAGCTCTCCGCGCTGGGAGCCGAACACAACCGCCGAACTGTCGAAGCCTGGATGCGCTCCGGCGTCACGGTGGTGGACCCAGCCACCACGTGGATCGACTCCACGGTGAACCTGGCAGAGGACGTCCGGATCCTGCCCAACACCCAGCTGCACGGTTCCACCACGGTGGCGAGGGACGCCGTCGTCGGCCCTGACACGACGCTGACCGACGTCACCATTGGCGAAGGCGCCAAAGTGACCCGGACGCACGGCTCCGGCGCCACGATCGGCGCGAACGCCAGCGTCGGCCCGTTTACCTACCTCCGCCCGGGAACAGTGCTGGGGGAGACGGGCAAGATCGGCGCCTTCTACGAGACGAAGAACGTGAAGATCGGCCGCGGCTCGAAGCTGTCGCACCTCGGCTACGCCGGCGATGCGGAGATCGGCGAGGACACTAATATCGGCTGCGGCAACATCACCGCCAACTACGACGGCGAGAACAAGCACCGCACCGTGATCGGCTCGGGCGTGCGCACGGGTTCCAACACGGTCTTCGTGGCTCCGGTCCAGGTGGGCGACGGCGCCTACAGCGGGGCCGGCGCCGTAATCCGCCAGGACGTGCCCGCCGGTGCGCTGGCAATCTCGGTGGCCAAGCAGCGGAACGCCGAAGGCTGGGTCATCTCGCACCGGCCCGGCTCCATCTCAGCAGTACTGGCCGAAGCCGCGGGGGCTACGGCGCCGGCCAGCGAAACAGCAGCGGCCCAGCCGCCCCAGGATTCCTCAAGCACCCCGGCACCTACAGAAGAGGGCAAGCAATCATGACCGAAATTACGGCACGCGGCGAGAAGAAACTGGTTCTCGCTGCTGGGCGGGCACACCCGGAGCTTGCGCGGGAGATCGCCAAGGAGCTGGGCACTGAACTGTTGCCGGTGGATGCCTACGATTTTGCGAACGGGGAAATCTACGTGCGCGCCGGGGAGAGCGTCCGCGGCACCGACGCCTTCGTCATCCAGGCGCACCCGGCCCCGCTGAACAACCACCTCATGGAGCAGCTGATCATGATTGATTCGCTGAAGCGGGCATCCGCCAAGCGCATCACCGTGGTTTCGCCGTTCTACCCCTACTCCCGCCAGGACAAGAAGGGCCGCGGCCGCGAGCCGATCTCCGCCCGTCTGGTGGCTGATCTGTACAAGACCGCCGGCGCGGACCGCATCATGAGCGTTGACCTGCACACCTCGCAGATCCAGGGATTCTTCGACGGCCCGGTGGACCACCTCATGGCCATCCCGCTGCTGGCTGACTATATCCGCACCCGGGTTGCAGCGGACAACATCACCGTCGTTTCGCCGGACACCGGCCGCGTCCGTGTGGCCGAACAGTGGGCCGAGCGTCTCGGCGGGGCTCCGTTGGCGTTCGTTCACAAGAGCCGGGACCTCACCGTTCCGAACCAGGCTGTGTCCAAGACCGTGGTTGGCCAGATCGAGGGCCGCACGTGCGTCCTGATCGACGACATGATCGACACCGGCGGAACTATTTCCGGTGCCGTCCAGGTGCTGAAGAACGCCGGTGCCAAGGACGTCATCATTGCGGCCACCCATGCTGTGTTCTCCGATCCCGCAGCCCGCCGGCTGTCCGAGTCGGGTGCCCGCGAAGTGGTGGTCACCGACACGCTGCCGATTCCGGCCGACAAGCGCTTCCCGCAGCTGACCGTGCTGTCGATCGCACCGTTGATTGCCCGCGCCATACGTGAAGTGTTCGACGACGGCTCCGTCACCAGCTTGTTCGACGGCAACGCCTAAGCGTCCTGACCTCTCAGCCCCCGGCGTTGGGCCCCGTTTTCAGTAAGCGGGCCCAACGCTGGTAAGCTGGTCCACGATACCTTGGCGAGGGAGAGCACTGGAAAGCCGTTTCTACGGGCAACCGGTGTGCAGGTCTCCGTTATCGACTGGGTCTGAATCTCCCTTCTTGAAGGGCCGGCCACGGGCCGCCCGGCGTTGAAGGTCGCAAACAGACCTCCGCCCTTGCTGAACACCGTTTAGATTTCAAGGAGATATTCATGTCTGAGCAGAAGCTCGCAGCAGAAGTACGCACCGAATTCGGCAAGGGCTTCGCCCGCCGCGCACGTATGGCCAACCTCATCCCGGCCGTCATCTACGGCCACGGCGCAGAGCCCATCCACATCACCCTGCCGGCCAAGGCAACCACGCTGGCCGTCCGCGTTGCCAACGCCCTGCTGACCCTGGACATCAACGGCGAACAGCACCTCGCGCTCGTCAAGGACATCCAGCGCGACCCGATCAAGCAGATCATCGAGCACCTTGACCTGCTGACCGTCCGCACAGGCGAGAAGGTCACCGTGGACGTTCCCGTCCACGTCACCGGCGAACTTGCTCCGGGCAACGTCTACAACCAGGAAATGACCGTTGTTTCCCTGGAAGCCGAGGCAACGCACCTGCCCACCGCCGTCGAGGTCAGCATCGAAGGCCGCGCCGCCGGCGAGCACATCCACGCTTCGGACCTGGTCCTGCCGAAGGGCTCTGTCCTGCTGGCTGACCCCGAGTCCCTGGTCGTCAACATCTCCGAGGCCACCGAGGTCACCGAGGAAGAGGCTTCCGAAGGCGCCACCTCTGAGGCATCCGAGGCTTCCGCCGAGTAATTCCGGCAGCCCGTTTCCCGTGGCCGGGTCCCCGTCGGGGCCCGGCCACTGCCGTTAATAGCCCACTTGTATTAACCCTAGGATTGACGCATGACTGACACCTGGCTGATCGTAGGCCTTGGCAACCCCGGCACGGAATACAGCAACAATCGGCACAACGTCGGCCAGATGGTACTGGATGAACTCGCGCGCCGGGTGGGCGGGAGCTTCAAGGTGCACAAGGCCCGCGCCCACGTGCTGGAGGGCCGGCTCGGCATTGGCGGCCCGCGCGTTGTTCTGGCCAAGCCGATGAGCTACATGAACGTATCCGGCGGGCCGGTATCAGCCCTGTCGAAGTTCTACGACATCGATCCGGAACATGTCGTCGCGGTCCATGACGAAATAGACATTCCCTTTAATACCGTCAAACTAAAGATCGGCGGTGGTGAGGGCGGACACAACGGCCTGCGGGACATTTCGAAGGCCCTGGCCACGAAGGATTACCTCAGGGTCCGCGTCGGAGTGGGCCGCCCGCCGGGCCGCATGGATACTGCGGACTTTGTCCTGAAGGACTTTGCCACCACCGAAAAAAAGGACCTGCCCTTCCTCCTGGATGACGCGGCCGATGCGGTGGAGACTGTGGTCAGGGAAGGCCTTGCGGCTGCACAGCAGAAATATCACACTGCGGTTCAGTAACGTTGCCTCCAAGCTGCCTTTGGAGGGGTAGCCTGCGGGTGGGGGACTGGTTACGGAGAGTGCAATGCAATTGGTTAACCAAGTGCATAAAGCGGCCTAATTGTTTAGTCATACCTGCTATGGTAATTTTCACATTCAAGGTCTTGTTGCCTCGTTTGGCGGCATCGGAAAACTGAAAACCCGACGGCTCGGCCAAGTCGCATCAGCTCGAGCCACGAAGGTAGCGTGATCGATCGTGCTTGCATCACCAGGCTCTGAACATGGCGGGCTGCTGGAGACTGAACGCCGGGGCATGGGAGCCTCAGAGCGTCGTAAGTGGTCGTCCTTAGTCAGGCAGGACCTCCAGGCCTCCGTCGTTGCGATCCTTGGCGATAACGATCTTCACGGCGTTGTCGTGGCCGGTGCGCAAGGCGTCGGCAAGTCCACCTTTGTGCGGGCAGTGGAAGCGCAGCTTGCGGGAAAGATGCACGTCATCCACCTGCACGGAACCACCACCGATCCCGCGATCCCCTTCGGCCAACTGGCGTTTCTGGTGGCCCGCCTCCCCGGCAAGGCGCTCGAATCCCCCGGGGAAATTGTCCACGGCATTTCCCGGCTGATCCGGGAGGACGCCGCCGGACGCCCAGTCCTTGTAGTGCTCGAGGACCTGCCGGCGATCGACAGCATGAGCACCGCCGTCCTGATGCACCTCATACTGAGCGGCGCCGCAAAGCTTATGGTCACCGTCCGCAATGTGACGGACATGCCCGAAGACCTGATCCGCCTCCTCCGAAACAATTCACTTGAGGAAGTCCGGCTCGAAGTATTCACCCGGCCTGAAGTGAGCAAACTGCTTGCCGGAGTCCTCGGGCGCCCCGTAACTGCCACCGCGGCCAGTTCGCTGTACGCAGCGAGCGGCGGGAATCCGCTGGTCCTCCAGGCTATCGTCATTGAACAACTTCGTTCCGGTAACCTCCATCTGGCCGGAAAGGTCTGGGCGCTGAGAGGGGGGATCAACCTCGCAGAAGCCGACGCCCTGGTTGACCTGGTCCGGTCCCGGCTGGCACGGGAGACCCCGAAGGTCAGGGAGGGCCTGGAGTGGCTGGCCCTGATCCGGAGGGTTCCCCTGTTCGTCCTCCTTGACGTCCTGGACCCGGCAGTGGTTGCCGATCTCGAAAAAGCCGGGTATCTGCAGGTGGGTGAGACGGGCCGGCGCTGGGTGAGCCTTAAGGACGAATATGTAGGGGAAGTCATCCGGGGCTGGATGGACCTGCCGCGCCGCAAGGAGCTGCACCAGCTTGTGGCCAGGGCGGTGGGTGCAACCCCCGCTGAGATGGATGTCGAAGAGCTCCTCGGCTATGTGGCGTGGACGCTCGACTGCGGCGAACCCGTGGAACCGGCCTTTGCACTGGCCGCAGCGGCGGCGGCGAACCAGCTGTTCGACCCGATGTTCGCACTCGAGTCCCTGGCGCAGATCCGGGTGGGGGACCCGCACTGGGCGGAGGCAGCCCAGCAGAGGGCGGCCGCCTACATGACCCTGGCCGAACACGAATCGGCCGTGGCCGTCCTGGAAGAAGTCACGCCCGAGCAGCTGTCTGAACTCCCGGCGACCGCCTACGCCAGCTACGTCCAGGACTTCTGCAGTGCGCTGCTCTGGATCCACGGGGGATACAGCCGGATCGGCGGCATCCTGTCGGCGGCCAGGCAGGAGCTGGCACGCCGGGAGAGGGCTTCCATCGGCAACGAAACCTCCGCCGACTTTGCCCGTGCCCATGAGCGGATCAGGCTTGCCGAATTCGAGCAGATGATCCATCAGGGCGAATATGCGGCTGTTGCCGACGACCTGGAGCGGGCCTACAAGGAAGCCGGCGATCCGCTGTATGTCTTGAATTGTGCCTGCCTGCTGACCATGGCCTGGGCAGTCCTGGGCCGGGAAGCAGACGCCATCGCCCTGGCGGCCGAGATCCAGCACAGGATGGAACAGTCCAACGTGGCTCCGGGGATGCTCAGCTGGCAGGCTGAAGGCCTCTTTGCTGCGCTGCTGTGCAGCGGCCAGTGGGAGGACTGCGTCAGGATACTCACGGAAGCACTGGACCAGAAGCCCAAAATCATGCAGTATCTCGGCGGGGCCGCCGAACTCGCTCTCGGTGTGGCCTACACCTACGCAGGACGTGCCGACCTCGCCATCGACACCTTGCTCGGTGCCCAGGCGCAACTGGAAATCAGGCGGAGCTACTATGGTCCGTCCCTTGCCTGCTCAGCGCTTGCCTTCGCTTATGCCCAGGCCGGCGACATCCAGGAATCGCGCAACTTCCTGGACCTGGCCGCCCAGGAGGAGCAGCACGTCGCCTGGTTCACCTCATGGATGGCCGACTTCTGCGTCCGGATGGCCAAACGGTGGCTCAAGGATCCCGGGGCCAAGCAAAAGCTGATGGAATCAGCTCACGAGGACATTTCCAAAGGGCGGACAACCACTGCCTCCATCAGCCTTTTCGGTGCTACGGTGCATGGAACAGAGGAAGAACTGGTCCTGCTGACCGAAGTTTCCTCTCGTCGGCAAGGAAAAATGGCCAGCGTCAACCGGCTGGTGGGGGAGGGGAGCAGAAAGAAGGATTCCAAGGTCCTGCTGGAGGCAGCGTCCGTGGCCCATGAGCTCCATCTCGATGCGGTGGAGTCCAGATGCGTCGTCCTGGCGCTGGACTTCGCCAGGGAAAAGGGAGATTCCCAATCCGCACGCGCGGCCCAGCACCGTCTGGACCGGCTCGTAGAGACGTTGCCGGTGTTGCCGTTGATGCCGCACACGGTGGGACCGGAACTGACCGAACGGGAACGGCAGGTTGCCAGGATGGCCAGCCAGGGGTTGAGCAACAAGGAAGTCGCCAACCGGCTGCAGCTTTCCATCCGTACAGTGGAAGGCCATCTCTACCAGATCTTCACGAAAATGGGGATTTCATCGAGGAGTGAGCTTGAAGGATCCGCTCAAGTCTGACGGGAAGGCTTCGGCGCAGACGCGCGCCGGAACCAAGCGTCCGAATGCTGGTGAGCCCTGGATAGACCGGGGGGACATGCTGTCCGCAGTCAGGGACGCCCTTGCCTCGGACGACTGCTGGGCGGTTTTTGTGGTGGGCGACGCCGGATTGGGCGCCTCTTCCTTGCTGGCACAGCTGAACGACGCCCGAAACGGCCGGACGTCCGTGATGACTGTCCACGGGAGTCCGTCCCTTGCACCCGTTCCGTACGGAGCGCTGTCTCCGTACCTGGCTGATCTCTCCGTTGAAGACGTCACGTCCAAGGTGGCCGTCCTGAGGGCACTATGGGCGCACCTCGAAAGCGGCAGGAAAAATCCGGGACCCGCACTCCTGTTGGTTGACGACGCCCACGACCTGGACACGGCCACGGCCGAGATGATTTCCGAACTTGTCCAGGCGGGCTGGGCCAAACTCGTTGCCACCTGCATTCCGAGGCCCGGCATACCGCAGCCGCTGCTCAGGCTTTGGCACGACGGTACGGCCGAAAGATTCGACATTGCCCCCTTGACAATGGAACAGGGGCATCAACTCTGCGAGGCGCTGCTCGACGGCAAAGTCCTCAACAGCACGTCGCGTCAATACTGGCAGGAGGCCGGAGGCAACACACTGCTGCTCAAGACCCTCGTCCGCGAGGCCCAGCGCTCCGGCGACCTGATCCGGCGCAACGGAGTGTGGCTTAACACGGGTTCGTCCCACGTCCGGACCCTGGAACTCACCGCCGTCGTCAAGGTCCAGTTGATGCGCATCTCGGCCGACGGCCGCGAGGCCCTGAACCTGATTGCGCTGGCGGAGCCGGTGGACAGGACCCTCGTGGGAGAAATCGCCGGTGAACCTGCCGTCAAGGAACTGCTGGACCAGCGGCTCGTGGCCCAGTCGGTGGACAGCGAGCCGACTCTCCGGCTGGTCAGCCCCGTCTACGGCGAAGTGCTGCGCCGGATCGTTCCCGCAGCCCGAAGCCTCCAGCTGCACCGGGAACTCGTGTCCCGGATGGAAGTCTCGGCAGACAAACCCGAGTCGCTGCTCCGAATAGTTTCCTGGTCCCTGGACTGCGGGGCCGAAGTGCCTGCACGCCTGCTGGTCCGGGCTGCCGTGCTCGCTTGCAAACTGTTTGAGAGCGAGACGGCCCTGCGCATCGCCTGGGCCGTCAAGGACCCGGAACTGCAACAAACTGCGCGCGCCGTGATGGCCCGCTCACACTACAACCTCGGGCACTACGACGAAGCTGCCGCCCTTCTGAACGTCAACGTCGACGCCGGTAGCGGCCTCACGCACATGGTGGTCAACAGCCTCCTGAGATCGGCCACCCGGGCGGCACTCGGGCACTCCGCCTCCGAAATCGCGGAAGATGCCAGCCGGCTGCGCCAATGGGGCGAAAAAGAGGCCGCGGCCAATCCCGCGGACTCAACCGCCATCCTCAAGACCACGGCACACCGGGCGTCCCTTGTGGAACTGATGGCGTACTCGCTCGCGGGCGACTACAGGCAAATGGGGCCCGCGCTCGATGACCTGCTGGCAGCCGGCGGTTCGCCCGCGGCACCCGATGGCGCGCTCACCCGGTCCATGGCCCTGGCACTGCAGGCGGAGCGCCTGTGCGCGCTGGGGTATCCGCTGCAAGGGCGCCAACTCGCCGCGGAGGCCTTCGGCCAGCCCCAGCCTCCCGACAACGACATCTTCTTCCTCCCCGAGTTCATCGTGGTCCGACTTGTTGCCTGCGATCTTGCGGCCGGTGAATGGGCCGAGGCGGAGCAGCTCCTGGCGGGTTACGCGGAAACACCCTTCGGTTCCGCCATGGTTTCGTTCAGCGGAGCCGCCTACGTCGTAATGGGGTATATAGCCGTCCGGCAGGGAAAGCTCGCTGACGCCCTGGAGTTACTGACCACGGGTCTGGAGGCCCTCCGCGACAGTGACCCCCAGCAGATGTTCCGGCTGTGCGCGGCCATGGCCTATTACGTGGCGGCCGCCCAAGGCCTAAGAGCCGAGGCCGACAGGCTGAAGTCGGACTATGACGCCTGGGGTGAGCGGGGCATGCACCTGATGACGGCTTTTGCCCGGGATTTCCTGGCTGCCGGTGACGAACACCTGGCCGGGGACGGAACCGGCATCGCGGCGCTGCACCGGAGCGCAGGGGAAGCGGCGCAACAGGAGGCCAAGTTCCTGGAGCTGAATGCCCTCGCCATGGCGCTGGTCCTCGGAGACACGACCAGGCTGGAGCGGCTGCAGGAACTCGCCGGCGCGGTGGAAGGCGCCTGGGCGGCTGCCCTGGCTGAATACTGTGCGGCGCTTTCCCATGGCAGCGCCGAACTGTTCCTGCGCGCGGGGGATTCCCTCTCCGCTGCCTACGTCTTCCAGTTGGCCGCGGACGCTTATTCAGCCGCGCTGACTTCGCTGGACCGGAGTCGGGACCGGGAACTGGCAGCCTTGGCCCGCGCGGGCATCGCCCGGTGCAATGAAGAGCTGGGCCATGCTGGAAGCGAAGCCCAACCTGACACCGTGGCTCCCGTTTTGACCAAACGAGAGCGGAACATTGTGGGGCTGGCGGCAACCGGACTCAGTGACCGCCAGATCGCAGACAAACTGCAGATTTCTGTCCGCACCGTGGAAGGTCACCTTTATCGTTGCTACCTGAAACTTGGCATCGCAGGACGCGACGAGTTGGCCGCGGCAGCAGGACTTGGAGAAGACGCAGCGGTGCGGGCTAAAGCATCCCCCGGGAAATAGGTACCTGGACCGCCCGCGACCATCCGGGCGGGCGCTCGGCGGAACCGGTAGCGCCTCAGCGACTTGTTAACTATTTCGGAGCTGCAGCAGGTGCCTGCAAAGCCGCATTCCGGGGTCAGATCCGCTTGTCTGCGTACCGACACAGGGCAACGAGGGGTACCTGCTTTCCAAGTACAGGTATGGGCGCCGGGCAAAATCGAGTACTCACTACTGGTGCCCGCGGGCCTGCCAGCTGGTTAATTTGGGTTACTAGGAATCGCTCGTAAATACAGAGGTCTCACTCATGTTGACAGCCGATAATGTGGCCAGTTCACACGCCACCAGGTCCGCCGGAATGACACGGGGCGCCGCGTGGCCTTTGATCGGGCGCAGGGAGGCGGTCAGCGACATCACACGCGCTCTGGCGGAGTCCACCGGGGGAGTCCTGGTGACCGGGAGCTCAGGCACCGGAAAGACGTTCCTCACCACCCACGCCCTCAAACAGTTCCGCGACGATTCCCTGGTTGTGACCCTTCGGTGCAGTGCAGCGCTCTCCCGTTCCCCCTACGGCGCGCTGAACATGCTGTTGAGCGACCTGGAACCGGGGTATTTGAACCACCCGGTGCTTGTACTGTCCGGCCTCATGCGGCTCCTGCGCGAACGCGCCAAGGGTAAGACCGTCTACCTCTTTGTCGACAACGCGGGCGAAGCTGATGAACTGACGGCCGTCACGATCGCCCAGCTCGCCCGAAACCGTGCCGTACGACTGGTCCTGACATGCTCTGATCCGCTGCGGCTGTCGGCAGAGATTTCGGGACTTTGCGACGGCGGATTCCTCACCCGCGTCAACCTCGAACCGCTGTCGTTCCGAGAGGCCGTCAGCTGGCTTGAAGAAGGCCTCAGCGCCAAAGTCTCGCACTCGGCGGTCCAATCGCTCTGGGCTGCCAGCGACGGTAACCCGCACTATCTCAAGATGCTTGCAATGGAGCTTGCTGACTCAGGTTCCCTTGTGGTCCGCGACGGGGTGTGGGTCCTGACTGCTGACCACCACGTCCACGGCCGGGCCATCACCGACCTGATCGCCACCAGGCTGGGGCGGATGGGCGAGGCTGACAGGCGCATCCTGGAAATTCTGTCGCTGGCAGAGACACTGCCCTTGGATACCCTGCTGAAGCTGGTGGAAGCCGACGACGTGGACGCCCTCGAGGAGCGCGGAGTCCTGGCGGTCGAGGACTCCCTTCCCCGCCGCGTCAGGATCCAGAGCCAACTGGTGGCCGATGTGGTCCGCGAAAACGTCCCGCCCGGCCGGAGCAACGAGCTCCGCGAAATGGTCCTCCTCGCCGCGGCACCTTCCCTCCGAACTCCTGCGACAGAACTGCCGTTCGCTGTCTGGGCCCTTGACTGCGGTGCCGCGTTGTCAACGGAAGAATCCCTTTCAGCCGCACGCCTCGCCAACAGGAGGCTCGATGCGGCCCTGGCCCTGCGGTTTGTCCGCTCGGTACCGGGACATGAAGCGCTGGCTGCGGCAGTGACCGAGGAAGTGGCGGCACTGATGACACTGGGCGATGTGGACGAAGCCCTCGAGGTGGTCCGACGGCACCGTAAGGCGTCGACGGGAGACCCGGCGCTCGCTGAGTGGATCGGTCTCCTGCTGGCCGAGAGCTCAGTGTTCCTTGCCACCCCGGGCGCCTGGCACGAGGCCACTGATTCCCTGGCCCGGGCGCGAAAAGTACTCTATGACGACGCGCCTGGTCCGGCAGCCGGTATGCCGGCACCGGAGCTCAGGCGCATCCGTGAACAGCTGACGCTGGCCGAAGCCGAAGCGGCCAGCTACGCCGGAACATATCGGGAAATGGCTGCCGACCTCGCCGGAGCCCTGGACAATGTGGAGTTCCACAGTGCGGAATTCCGTCTTCAGGCAGGCAGCTGGTTGTGTGAAGCCTGGGCCGTGACCGGGCGCCAGGCGGATGCCGCAGAGCTCGCTGAACAGCTGAAGCTGCAGTGCCTGCGTCCGGAGATCCCGGTGGCAACGGCGCAGTCGGTGATTTCGCGGCTGCGTTTCGCCTACTTGGTGGCCGGCAAATGGGACGAGGCGGCGGAGGCCTTGCCTGACGATGACTGGGGTCCGTCGTCCGTGGTCTACCGGAGGTTCAGCGCGACTGAGATTCCGGAGGCGATCTGCGCCTGCATGCAGGGCCGTGGACGTGACGGTCTGGACCTGCTCGTTCCCGGTATCAGCCAATTGCGGATCCAGGACAGCGACGGCGTGCTGACTCTCGCCTGCGCGGCCGCGGCCTACGCTTCCGCACTGCAGGGTGAGCGTGAACAGGCGCTCGGCTACCTGACAGAGACGGAGTCGGGTTCCCGGCGGAAATCATGGAAGGTCTCCCGGGCTGAGGGTTACTTCACGGCACTCGCACG
The DNA here is from genome assembly GCF_017833075.1 of Arthrobacter sp. PvP103. Taxonomy (NCBI): domain Bacteria; kingdom Bacillati; phylum Actinomycetota; class Actinomycetes; order Micrococcales; family Micrococcaceae; genus Arthrobacter; species Arthrobacter sp. PvP103. The sequence continues at coordinate 3,728,452 of NZ_JAFIBQ010000001.1, forward strand.
GGCGGAGCTGGATGGTCCCCGGACCGGAATCGGGGAGTTGCTGCGCATGGCGGAGGAGGACCGCGGCACGGGCAATGTAGGCCACGAGCTGCTGTGCTTGAGCTCGGCTGTCAGGCTTGGGGAATCCGCTGCGGCACCCCGGCTGCTGGATAGTGCAGCTGAAAGCCAGGGACCATTCGCGGAACTGTGCGCGCAATATGCCCGGGGCATCATTTCCGGTGAAGCCGACGAGCTGATGGCTGCTGCAAACCTCGCGGCCAGGCTGCACAATGACAGGTTTGCCCTGGATATCGCCGAATCAGTTCTCGACCTCGACCAGGCACGGCTCGAACGGAGCCTGATACGGCAGGCCAAGCACTTGGCGGAGACCTGCCGCAGGAGGTTGCGGACGCCTCAGGACGGAAACCACGACCGCCTCACACTGACTGCCCGGGAGCTCCAGATAGCGCAGCTGGCCGCTGCCGGAGCGAGCAATAAGAGCATCGCAGCCCAGCTGCACGTTTCCGTACGGACCGTAGAGGGCCACCTCTACCAGATCTACGGCAAGCTAAAAATCGAAGAGCGTTTGGAGCTTCCGGTAGCCCTCGGCAGTACAGGAGATGACTAGCCATGACTGAGTCCACCATCACGGCGGAGAGGCTGATCGGGCGATTCGGCATGGTTGCGTCGGTTGTCGATTGCCTTTTGGACACCAATGGCCCGGGTGCGCTCATTCTTGGCGACGCGGGCATCGGCAAGACGGCGCTCGCCAACGAAGTGATATTTGAGCTGGGCAGCCGGATCCGGCCTTTCTACGTCTATGCGGGTCCTTCGCTCTCGGAGGTACCCTACGCGGCCCTTGCGCCGTTGCTGACGGCGTTGACTCCCGGACAGACGGACCAGCCGCGTGCCGTGCTGAAGGCCTTGGTGACGGAGCTCAACCCGGAGGGCTTGCGGGACCAGTCGCAGGCCGTCTTGGTCGTGGAAGACGCCCAGCACCTGGATGACAGCAGCGCCGCAGTCATTGCCCAGCTTGCCGCTGCGGAGGCCGCCAGGGTGGTGCTGCTGTGCCGGCCGCACCCCTCTCCGCCGCCCGAGGTGTTGTCCATGTGGTCGGAAGGCCTGGTTGACCGTTTTGAACTGCAGCCGCTGAGCAAGGAAGAAGCGGACGAGCTGTGCACCCGTGTGCTGGGCTCGCCGCTGGTCCCCAGCGCGAGCGCGGTCCTGTTCAGGTCGTCCGGCGGAAACCCGATGTTCCTGCTGGAACTGATAGCCCATGCCAAGACCCGTGGCCATCTGGTGCAGCGAAATGACACGTGGGTGCTTTTGGGCGAGCCGGGAGCAGCCACTGTCCGGCTGATGGACCTCGTCAGGAACCAGATCATGCAGCTGAATCCCGATCAGCGCCAGGCCTTGGAATCAGTGGCGCTCGCTGAGGCGATCCCCCTCAGCGTCCTGCAGCGTGCTAGCGACAGCCACGCCGTCGATGAGCTCAAGGAGCTCCAGTTCATCGCGATCTCTGCGGACCCGGCGAGGCATGTCCGCCTGGCCCAGCCCCTGATCGGTGAAGTGATCAGGCAGCTGGTCCCGACCGCCCGCAGCGTGACCATCCGGAGGCGGATCGTGGACCTTATGGACTCACGCCCGGAGACCCTGGACGGCAGGCTACGGCACGTTACCTGGGCGCTGGAGTCCGGCGCAACGGTCCCCGACCCCGACATCCTTGAGGCCGCCCAGCTGGCAAACCGCCTCTTCATTCCTGAATACGTGGAACGGGTGGTCGGCGCCATAAGGGATCCGTCCCTGAAGCTTGCCGCCCAGGTGGAACTGGCCCGCGCCAAGCTGTACGGTCGGGATCCAATGGGAGCATGCCTGTGCCTTGAGGGCGTGGTGGAACAAGCCACCGACCTTCGAACCGTCCGCCAGGCTTCCATGCTGGCGGCCCAACTCGCCGCCGGCAAACGCAACGGCCCGGAGGCCGTGCTGCGGGCGGCCGATGCGTGGGCGGAAGCCGTTTCGAGGCTGGAAGAGGCCCGGCCCGGATTGGATGCCAAGGATTTTGAGACAGCGCGGCTCGGCAGCAGGCTTCTTGCCCTGGAGGGTTACCAGGCTGCAGGTCGCCATGTGGAGGCGGAGCCGGAACTCCAGCAGATCTGGGAGTCCACGGACGACGACGAGTCCCGGCTGCTGGCCGGAACGTTGCTGGCAGAGTCGCTGGCACTCACCGGACGTGCCGTGTCGGCAATCCAGATAATCATGGACGTTGAGGACATCCTTGCCGATAGCGGTGACCGGCGCCTTGAATACGCTGAGTTCGTGATGCGACGCTACTTGCTGGCGCTGCTCCATGCCGGTGAATTCGACGTCCTGGAAGAGTATCTGCAGAACCACATCGCCCAGGCCTCGAACTCCCTGATTTACTTCGGCGGGATGCTGCATCTGGCGGCGGGCACTGCGGACCTGCGCAGGGGCGCCATCGGGGCCGCCCTGCCGAAACTCAGCCAGGCGGCCGAGGTGCTGCGCCTTTCCGATGCCGGTGGGGACTTGCCTGATGCCCTTGCGGCCGCAGCCTACGCGGCGTCCATCCTTAACCGGACGGAAACGGCAAAAGTGAATGCGGACGCCTATCAGGCGCTGCTATCGGACCACCGCCACGCGTCACTGCTGGGGCAGGCCTACACAGTTGCGGCCCTGGCTGAACGCCTGGGCCTCCAGACGGCCGTCTCAAAGCTGATGGCCCTCGCGGATGCGGCGGCCGCGTCCGGATTCCTCAGTTATGAAGTGGAGATCCTCTCCCTGGTGCTCCGGCTCGGTGACCTGTCCGTCGTGCCGCGGCTTGCCGCAACTGCGGAGGGCTGCGAAGGGCGCAGCGCGGAGTTCCTGGCCGCCTACTGCCGTGCCCTTGCCGCCAAGGACGTCAACCGGCTCGTGGAAATGAGCGATGCCGCCGCGCGTGACGGTTTGGACCTGGCAGCGGCAGAATGCGCTGCCCAGGCCCTGCGGATCCTCGAGACGCGGGGAGATAAACCCCGCCAGTTCGAGGCCCAGAAACTCGTCAAACAACGCAATGCGGCGCTGACCAAGACCGGCTCGTCCGCCGCCGAGATCCCGCCTGATCTGCACAAGCTGACGCGGCGCGAGCAGGAGATTGCCGCGCTTGTCCAAGCCGGTGCGAGCAACCGCGAAATCGCACTCCAGCTCGGGCTGTCGCTCCGCACCGTGGAAGGCCATCTTTACCGGATGTTCGCGAAACTCGGAATCAGCCATCGGGAAGACCTGGCGTCGGTAGCCTACGGCTCCCGCCACGCGGGCTAGCCGGCCAGCACAGCTAACCGCGCCCGCCACGACGGTAGTCAAAACGTCCGTCTACCCGCACTGATCTTCGTGCGCCCTGACGTCGGAGCCCGCTCCGCGTTCGCGCCGTCCTCAAACGAGTATTCATGCGAGTAGTAGGGGCGGGCCGGGCGGGTACCACCCCGTTCACCTCAGTGATGCACCCGCAAAGACGGGTAGAGCCCACTCGCGCCCCGGCAGGGGGTTGGTTAATACGCTGTAGCTTGTTGGGCCGCAGGCAACTATTGGGGAAAGAAGTGGGTCTCTAAATGCATCGATCAGCTGACACTTGGTTTTCGGAATTTCATGTGTCAATCCACCTGGAACAATCCTCCAGGGCGACCAGCATCCCGCCGATCGCGGGCACCCCATTCGAGCCGGCGACGACCCGGGCAGCGTCTTCTGAGACCGCGATCTGCCACACTTCGTCGCCGGCTTTCTTACAAACGGGACAAATCGAATACCGGGAGGTCGGTTAGCATGACACCGAACACCAAACTCAAGGCTCATAAGGCCCCGCTGACGAGGGCCGAGCTTCCACCCCTGCTTGACGATTCCCGGGAGTGGCCGGAAAACGGAGCGGGGGCGCCGGAGCTGGCGCCCGAGGCCGTTGAGTCGGACGCAGCGGAAGCCGACACTGATGCCCAGGACCTCACGTTCACATTCGACGTCGCGATTGTCGGACTTGGCTACGTCGGCCTGCCCACTGCGCTTGCCATCAACGCCTCCGGGCGCCGCGTCCTGGGCCTCGACGTGTCCGAGAACAGGCTGGCTGTCATCCGGTCCCGGCAGGCAGACCTGCTGGACTCCGACAAGGTGCGGCTTGGCAAGGCGCTGGAGGACCCGTCGTTCATGATCAGCACGGACCTCTCACTGCTGGCCCGTGCCGCGGCAGTCGTTGTTTGTGTCCCCACCCCGGTGGATCCCTACCTCGTGCCGGATCTCGGCATCCTCCGTGCAGCGTGCGCATCCGTGGTCGAATTCGCGGTTCCCGGCCAGCTGCTGATGCTGACGTCCACCACCTACGTGGGCTCCACCAGGGATCTCCTGGCAGTGCCGCTGGCCGCAAAAGGCCTGATCCCCGGCCGGGACGTGTTCGTGGCCTTCTCCCCGGAGCGTATCAACCCTGGCGTGGACGCCTTCTCGCACGAAGACGTCCCGCGGGTCGTGGGCGGGGTGACGCCGGCTTGCGGTGAGGCCGCAGCAGAGTTGCTCCAGGCCAGCACCAAGCTGGTGCACGTTGTGCCCTCAGCAGATGTGGCCGAGATGACCAAACTCGTCGAAAACACCTTCCGGGCGGTGAACATCGCCCTGGCCAACGAGTTCGCGGATATTTGCCACGAGCTGGGCATGGAAGTCATGGACGTGATTGACGCGGCGTCGACAAAGCCTTATGGCTTCATGCCGTTCACGCCCGGCCCGGGCGTTGGCGGCCACTGCATTCCCTGCGACCCGCACTACCTGCTGTGGCAGCTGCGGAAGGCAAGGGTCACCGCGCCGGTCATCGAGCACGCCATGGCGGGCATTGCCGGAAGGCCCCACCAGGTGGTGGAAAAGGCACGCCGAATCCTGTCCGACCGGAACCACGGAATCAACGGAGCCCGTGTGCTGGTCCTTGGAGTGGCCTACAAGCCCGATGTCGAGGACCTCCGCGAATCTCCGGCCCTGGAAATCATCGCCGCAATGGTGGCCGACGGCGCTGTCGTTGCCTACCACGATCCGTGGTGCCCCACTGCCCCAGACGGGCAGGGAAGTGCGCTGGAATCGCTGGAGGATCCCTCGGACTGGGACGCGGACCTGGTAATCCTTCACACCAGGCACTCCGCGATGGACATCGACTGGCTGAGCGACGCTCCGGCCGTCCTTGACACCACCTACCGGCTCCCGGCCGCCACGAACGTCACGAGGTTGTGAATCCGAGCTGTGATCCCGGCGGCCCCGCCGGGTTTCAAAAGAAAGTAGGAGAAGTGAAAACAGCAATCACCGGCGGAGCCGGCTTCATCGGGAGCCATCTCGTGGAGCACCTCCTAGCGGCCGGGGACAAAGTCACCGTTTTGGATGACCTCTCAACCGGTCGCCTGGAAAACCTCCGGACCGTGATTGGCCACCGGGATTTCCACTTCGTGGAGGGCAACATCCTCGACCGCGCCGCGGTGGACAAAGTGGTGGCCGGCGCTGACCGGGTATTCCACCTGGCGGCCGCGGTAGGCGTGAACCTCATCGTGGAGCACCCGCTGGAGAGCCTGCGCACCAATATCCACGGCACGGAAGTGGTCCTGGACGCCGTCCTGGAATCCGGAGCCTCGCTGCTCCTGGCATCCACCAGTGAAATCTACGGAAAGAACACCTCGGACAGCCTGTCGGAGGAGTCCGACCGGATCCTCGGCTCCGCGCTCAAGTCCCGCTGGACCTATGCCGCTGCCAAGGGCATCGACGAGGCATTTGCGCACGCCTACTGGCGGCAGTTCGGCCTTCCGGTTGCCATAGTCCGTCTGTTCAACACGGTGGGCCCCCGGCAGACGGGCCGGTACGGCATGGTGGTGCCCCGCCTCGTTAAGCAGGCTTTGGCCGGCGAGCCGTTGACGGTTTACGGCGACGGCCACCAGACCAGGTGCTTCTCGTACGTTGGAGACATTGTCCCGGCCATCACCAGGATCTCGGAGGAAAAGTCCGCCTACGGCAACGCGTACAACCTCGGCGGCAGCTATGAGATCTCGATCTTGACCCTGGCGCAGCGGATCGTGGAGTTGCTCGGCAGCGAAAGCCCCATCACCCTGGTGCCCTACGAAGAGGCCTACGCAGAGGGCTATGAGGATATGCGCCGGCGCGTGCCAAACAACAGCAAGGCGAAGGATCTGGTGGGCTTCGACCCCAAGACCACACTGGACCAGATCATCCAGAACGTGGCGGCCGACCACCGCCCGGTGAAAGCACCCGATCCGCTCGGGTGGAAAGTCACGATGGCGGCCAACTAGCCGTCCGTGAGGTGCCGCGCCGGACGGGGGGCGGCAACCGTCAAAAGTTATGTGCACCTTCGACGAAAGAGTTGAGTTCCATGACGCTTCTGCAACGCTACACTGCGGCCTCGGAGCCCCGGCACCGGGCTGAACGGCCTCCCGGCCGACGCAAGGCCCGCTGGCTGGCGGCCTCCACAACGGTGGCGCTCGCTGCCTCCCTTCTCGGACTCACGGCTCCCGCCGCCAACGCTGTTGGCGAAACTGTCGTGACGCTGACGTTCGACGACGCCAACGTTGACCAGGTGGTTGCCGCCGACAAGCTGGTCTCGGCCGGCATGCGCGGGACGTTCTTCCTGCCCTCCGGGTTCATGAACCAAACGAACTATATGACGACGGCCCAGGCACTGGCCTTGCAGGCCGCCGGACACGAGATTGGCGGGCACAGTGTGACGCACGCCGATCTGGCCGCCGTAGGAACTGAAGAGCTCGCACGCCAGATCTGCAATGACCGGGCCACCCTGATGAGTTACGGCCTGAACGTGGAAAACTTTGCATATCCTTTTGCCTCGGCAAGTCCGGCCGCAGAAGCTGAGGTCGGAACGTGCGGCTATAACAGCGCCCGCGGCTTGGGGGACATCCGGAGCAAGGTTGCGGGTTCGGAAACCTTCCCGTTTGCTGAATCGTTGACGCCCGCTAACCTCTTTTACACCGGGGCGCCGGACCAGCTGGACGAAACATGGACCTTGGCGGACATCCAGAGCCTGGTCACGCAGGCCCAGGCCAATGGCGGGGGTTGGGTCCAGTTGACGTTCCACCACGTCGGTACCGGCATCCTGATTGGTTCACCTGTTAAGGATCCGCTGACCGTCAGCACGGACACCTTCAACCAGTTCATCGACTGGCTGGCCGGCCAGAGGGACACCAACACCACCAACCCGGTCCAGGTTAAGACCGTGAAGGAAGTCATCGGCGGCACTCTCAAGGCAGCGCCCGCCGTTGTTCCGCCACCGGCACCGCAGACCACCGGCAACCTGGTCAAGAACCCGAGCCTGGAGACCGCGGGCCTTAACGGATCACTTCTCCCGCGGTGCTGGCAGGCCGGCGGCTACGGCAACAACACCCGGACATTCTCCACAGTGACCCCGGGCCACGCTGGTACGGCCACGGCGTCGCAGCAGATGGTGATCTCGGCCTACACCGACGGCGACGGCAAGCTGTTGCCCACCTTGGACACGGGTGAGTGCGCGCCCAGTGCAACTCCGGGGCACACGTACCTTGCCAAGGCCTGGTATAAATCGACCGGGGGGAACACCCAGTTCAATCTGCACTACCGGACGGCGTCCGGAACATGGACGTACTGGACGGACAGCACTCTCTACCTCCCGACAAATAACGTTTGGACCCAGCTGGCCTTTACGACGCCCCCGGTTCCGGCCGGTGCAACGGCTATCAGTTTCGGCTTGAACATGATCGGCGTCGGGACCCTGGTCACTGACGACTACGAACTGTACGACACAGCAGGCATCAAGACGTTTACCGACGTCCCTGCGACATTCCCTCTCTACAACGAGATCAGTTGGATGTCGAACAACCTGATAACCAACGGTTACCCCGACGGCACCTTCAAGCCGGGAACCACACTGGACCGTGGAATGATGGCGGCTTTCCTTTACCGGCTGGCCGGACGGCCGACGGTTCCGGCGGCAGCCCAGAAGTTCCCGGATGTAGCGCCAACCCACGTGTTCTACAACGAGATCCAATGGATGGCGTCAACCGGTATCACGGAGGGGTTCCCTGACGGCGGCTACCACCCGTTTGAGCAGGTGAACCGTGACCAGATGGCGGCCTTCCTGTATCGCATGAACGGCAAGCCTACTGTGAGTGCCACCGCCCCGGCTTTCCCGGACGTCACGCCATCACTGAAGTTCTACAACGAGGTGCGCTGGTTGGCTGACATGAAGATCACGCTTGGTTTCCCGGATGGCACTTTCAAGCCGGGCGCTTCTATAAACCGTGACCAGGTGGCGGCATTCATCTACCGCTACAACCTGAACTTCCCGAAGGGAATGTAAACAGGCTCAGCACCGGCATGACACTACGGCGGCCGCGCAGCCAGGGGAGCCCCCCCTGACTGCGCGGCCGCCTTCGCCGCTGTTCCTTTTGGAAGGACTGAATTCCGTTGACACGGGGGACCAGAGTGAAACATCCAGCCCTAAAGCGCCGCCGCTTCCGCGGCCTTGCGGCAGGCATACTTCTGTTGGCGTTGTTTGCCACAGCCTGCACGCCTTCGGAGTCGGAGAAGCGGTCGCAGGGGAAGTACCCCTGGCACACAAACATCGTGGCCACCACCTTCTGGGTAGGCGAAGTCTTTGACCCCAACGCAGCAGACGGCAGCCAAGTCTTCTCCACCTACGACTCGAGGTGGATGGACAGTTACGGTGGCTGCGACGGCCGGCTCACAGCTCAGGGTTGTGAGACCGAAACGCGGTCAAGTTCCAACGGCTTTGCGCCCACCCGCATCAAGCCCAAGGAGAACCCTTTCTACCTTGACCTGCCCTACGACGACATCAACAATGCCGCAGCCTTTCGCGAACGGGCAACGGTCATTCCCTGGGCCAACGACGAAGGCTACAAAGGCCAGGCCACCAACCGGTCCTTCAGTTACATGAAAAACCGCTGGGTCAAGATCCGCAAGAACGGCAAAGAGTGCTATGGCCAGATCCAGGATGCCGGCCCCGGGGAGTACCAGGACAAGGAGTACGTCTTCGGCTCGAACGACGCGCGGCCGCTCAACAGGAAATTCAACGGTGCCGGAATGGATGTTTCACCTGCCCTCAACGGCTGCCTCGGCTTCAGCACCCTCAACGGAGAAACGGACAAGGTCGATTGGCAGTTTGTGGAGCGGCAGGATGTTCCGCCGGGCCCTTGGCTCGATGTGGTCACCACCAGCCAGGTGAAGTAGGGTCAGCCCATCCTGCCCGGAAGCCCGGAACCCAGGAGGTCGGAGAACCTGGAGCTTCCCTGGTCCACACCGCTGCAGGTAAAACTGGCAGTTGGCCCCTCCTCGCTGGAAGGGCACGTCGCGTCGCGGTTGAGTGACCACATGGACAGGCGTTGGATCCCCAACTCCACCGCGTAGTCCTTCAGGTCCCGGGCCGCGTCCAGTTCGAACACCTCGCCCGGCAGGTCGTTGCGGCCGATCATGGGCGTCAGCCCGATCTTCTTCCACACCTGTTCGCGGCTGAGGTTGGTGCCGGTGCGCTGGTAGACGATGCCCAGCTGGTCATGTGTGGCGGCCGCGGCGGCCTTGGCGGCGTCCAGCATGCCTTGGGAACTGCTCCTGCTGGCGCCGTAGTTCATGGTCATGATGTTGACCCCTGCCAAGTCCACGCCAGCCTGGAGCATCTGTTCCACAGCGGCTATGCCGGCGTCGGTGAGCCCGCGGGGAGAAGCCGGAAGAGTCAGCCAGACAGCGAGCTCTTTGCCGGAGGAGTTTCGATCCCCCTGTAGCCAAGCCACTGCCCTGGCCCGGCGTTCAGCGCCGGCCTGGTCCAGGAGATCGGCACCTTCCAGATCGAAGTCGATGAAGGCAGGTTCGTAGCGTTCAACAACGTCCCGGTAGGCGGTACGGAGTTTCTCTTCGTCCTGGCACGTGGTGGCCAGTTCACTGTTCCGTGCGCCGCCAAAGGACACGGCGGCGGATCCGCCGCTAGAGCGAAGACTGGAGATGCGCCTTTCCAAACCGAGGGCGGTGTTTGCCTCGTCGAGGCCGTAGGCGGCTCCCCAGCTGGCCACACAGAGGTCCTGAGGGGAGGCAACAAGAAACGCCAGCACCACGTCCCTGGTGCCCGGCGTGGCGGCTTCCTCGAAAGCGTAGGGCGGGGAGACCGTGACGTCCACGTAGCCCGCAAACCAGGTGGCTTGCGCAGCTCCCGTTGCCAGACCGGAGCGCCAGGCCCAGAAAAAGATGACGCTGGCAAGGATGGTGGCAACGGCTATGCCTGCGATCAGGGGCGACGAGGGCTGACTCAGCTGAAACTGCGGGCGGGCGCGGAATCTGCCGGGCACGGGCTGCGGAACGGACTCCCGCGCCGGCTCCATTTCGGCCTTGGCGGCCGGATCCGAGCCGCGGTTTATGGCTGTCATCCGGTTCCCACGCCCCCCTCTGGTTTACTTAGAAACCATTTCACCACGGCACGCCTGTTGGTGGCTCCTGTCCGCCGGCCCACGCGGGTGGCTTGGCGTATGCAACGAGTACCGAACCGGGTACCGGGCGAGTGGCGCCGGGCCTTCCCTGCCCTCCCGGAAAGGAAAGACGGGTAGGCACCACTCGTGCCGCGAGGCGCCCCTCTTAATAGGCTTTGGGTGTCGGATAGATACAGAGTTCCGGGGGAGAAATCGGGTCTCAAAATGGGAATGGACGCACCTTTGCGGGCGCAAGCACGCAACCATACCCCTGAGTGGCGGTCCGCTACGGTCATGGCGGCAGGGATGCCCCGGCCAGCGAAACCCGCCGGTGACTTCTTTTCCAGTTCTGCCGACACAGCTGCCGCGAGGCAGCCAGCCCTGGCGAACAAGCCCGGGGCCCGTGAACGGGGGTCGGTGGCGAACAAGCCTTTGAGACCAAGGCTTCCCCCCAGTCGTCACCGACCCCTTCGAGGTGTCAATCAATGAAGCACTGCGGCCTGGGGGGATCCTCTTGCGGCCGGGCGATACGGATGTAAGAGGGGATATCTGTCATGAGCCAGAGGCATGAACTGCCGGGGGAACAGGGCGGTCCGCCCGGTTCCGGTTTGATGCGGCAGCGGAAACGGACAACGCTCTGGGCAGTCTCATGGCTGGCCGGGCTGGCACTCCTGACGGGATCCGCCGCCCTGGTACCCAAGGCCGGCCCGGGGCCGGCCCGGGATGCGCAGGGTCCCCTGAAGAATTTTGCGGCACCCGTGGACACGAGCCTCGCGCTGACCACCGTCACGCTGACGTTCGACGGCGGCAGGGCCAGCCAGCTGGCCGCCGCGGAGACCCTTCGAAGCCACGGGCTACGGGGGACGTTCTTCGTCAACTCGGGTTTCATGGGGGCGAAGGACTACATGACGGTGGAGGATCTGCACAAGCTGGCCGCGGACGGCAACGAGATTGGCGGGCACACCGCAACCCTTGCAGACTTGACGGCACTTGAACCTGCTGAAGCCACCCGACAGGTCTGCAATGACCGGACCAACCTCACCGACTGGGGCTTCAAGGTCACATCTTTCGCCTACCCCTTTGCCGCAAAGTCGCCCGAGGCCGAGGCGATGGTGGCCGGCTGCGGGTACAACAGCGCGCGCAGCCAGGGTGATCTCCGCAGCAAGCTGGGGTGCGCCGATTGCGCCGTGTCCGAAACCGTCCGGCCGGCGGACCCGTTCAGCACGAGGTCGACGCCGGAGATCGGGTCCGCGTGGACCATCGCGGACCTCCAGCGGTCAGTCATGGACGCTGAAACCACCGGAGGGTGGCTGCAGCTGAGCTTCTTCGACATCGATGACAGCGGGAGTCCCCGGTCTGTCAGCCCCGCACTCTTCAACGACTTCGTCTCGTGGCTGGTGACCCGCACAGACGAGGGAACCACCGCCATCCGCACCGTGCACGATGTGATTGGTGGCGGGGCAAAACCCGCAGTTCCGGGACCTGTTGCTCCGCCTGCGCCGCCCGGCACCAACGCGCTCCGCAACCCGGGACTGGAAACAGCCGGAAAGTACGGCCTTCCCGAGTGCTGGCAGGTTTCCTCCTACGGCGAGAATTCACATGTCCTGAGCACGCTGACTCCCGGGCGCTCGGGCACTATTGCCCGGCGCCTCGACGTCACGGGCTACACATCCGGGGACGCAAAGCTGCTCCCTGTCATGGACCTCGGGGCGTGCGCACCGAGCGTCGTCCCCGGCCACAGCTATACGCTGCGCGCATGGTACACCTCCACTTCATCAACACAGTTCGAGTTGTATTACCGCAACAAGGTTGGCACCTGGACCTATTGGACAGCCAGCCCATGGTTTCCCGCCAGCGCTGCCTACCGGCAGGCTGAGTGGACTGCACCGCCGGTGCCGGCAGACGCCGTCGCTATCAGTTTTGGCTTGAATCTGTTCAGCGACGGGGAGCTGGCTACGGATGACTACGAGATGTTCGACACGGGGGCGCCGCCCGCCCCGTAGGCCCCGCCCGTTGTCAGCGCAGAAGCTCCACGGGCTCGAAAACAAGAATCGAGTCGATTCCCATGAAGTTACAGACTTCCTGGCGATTAGCATGGCAGGTTGACTTTGGCCCCGCACTGAAGGAGACCAGACAGCGGGCGCGGACGGCCGTCACGGTTTTGGGCATTGTGGCCTTGGCTGTGACGGGCCTGGCTGCGCAGGCATTTCCGGCGCAGGCAGCGGCACCCACCGTTGTTTCGTTGACGTTCGACGACGGCAATGCCGACCAGATGGCCGCCGCCCAGATCATGAACAACTACGGTCTGGACGGAACGTTCTTCATTCCTTCCGGAAACATCAACAATGCCGGCTACCTGACGGTCTCGGATCTTCAGGGCCTCGCAGCCAGCGGCCACGAAATCGGCGGACATACTGTGACCCATGCTGATCTCACCACCCTGCCCTCCGACGAGGTCACCCGTCAGGTCTGCAACGACCGGGTCAACCTGACCAACTGGGGCTTCCGTGTCACGAGCTTTGCCTATCCGTTCAGCGCCGTTAATAGTGCTGCCCAGACGACGGTAAGAGACTGCGGCTACAACAGCGCCCGTGCGCTGGGCGACATTCAGTCCCGCTTTGGCTGTTCAGGGTGTGCTTGGGCTGAGACTGTTCCTCCGCTGAACCCGTTCCGCACCGCTGCCTTGGACCAAGTGGACAGCCCATGGACACTTGCTGATTTCCAAAATAGTGTGACCAGAGCCGAAAGCGTCGGCGGGTGGGTTCAGTTCACCTTCCACCACATCTCTTCCACCCCTGGCCCACTCAGCATTAGTCCCACGCTCTTCACTCAATTCGCGTCCTGGCTGAAGACACGGCCGGCCACAACCACGGTTAAGACGGTGGACCAGGTCATCGGCGGAACGGTCAAGCCCGCCGTTGCCGGTCCGGCCGTCCCCCCGCCCCCCACGAGCGGCAACCTCGTGAAGAATCCGAGCCTTGAAACCTTGGCTGGGGGTGTGCCCCAATGTTGGCAGGCGGCCGGTTACGGGACAAACAACCGCACGTTCAGTACGGTGAGCCCGGGACGGACGGGGTCGGTGGCAGAACGCCTGGTCGTGACAGGCTACGTCAACGGTGATGCTAGATTGCTGCCATCCCTGGACCTTGGCGGATGTTCGCCGGTGGCAACCCCCGGACACACATACAACTTGGGAGCCTGGTACAAGTCCACTGCCAATACCCAGTTCGCCCTGTATTACCGGACAGGCCTCGGCTACTGGGTCTACTGGACTTCGAGCCCTTGGTTCGGGCCTGCAACGACATTCCAAAGGGCCAGCTGGACAACCCCTGCGTTGCCTTCGGGGGCCAGCGGCATCAGCTTCGGACTCAACCTCTTCAGTAACGGGACGCTGATCACGGACGACTACGAAATGACCGACACCGCGTCGTCCACACCTCCGCCACCGCCACCGCCCGCCGGTACAAACCTCGTGCAGAATGCCAGCCTTGAAACGGCAGGTGCCGGCTCCGCGCCGCAATGCTGGCAAACGGCGGGCTACGGCTCCAACACGGCGTCGTTCAGTACCGTCTCAACGGCCAGGACCGGGACAAAGGCAGAACGCCTGGTGATGAGTAACTACGCCAACGGTGATGCGAAACTCCTCCAGGCGCTGGACTCCGGTTCGTGCGCACCGCCGGCGGTCGCCGGCCACACGTATTCGCTCCGCGCCTGGTACACCTCGACGACGGTGACCCAGTTCGCTGTCTACTACCGGAACTCCGCCGGAGCCTGGGTCTACTGGACATCAAGTCCCTGGTTCGCTGCCGCCGGTTCCTACACTCAGGCCAGTTTCACCACCCCCGCGTTGCCCACCGGCGCAACCGCGATCAGCTTCGGGCTGAACCTCTTCAGGAATGGCACGCTCATCACGGATGACTATGCCATGTTCGACACGATTGGAGCGCCGTCGCTGTGATAGCCGTATACATCGTCCTTGTCCTTGGAATCAGCACGATCTTCTGGTCGTTTGTGGGCTTGTTGCGCCTGGCCAATGAGCAGTACACCCGGCGGATCACGCTGGGCCCGCCGCTGAGCGGGCGCATGCTGGGGCTCCTGCAGCGCTGGCCGCTGGCCAACCGGCTCGGCCCCGGAGTCCATGGCGCACACACGTTGCCGGCGCCCAGGGCACACCGGGGCCAGATCCAGCGGGAGCATGGCCGCCATCGCGCCAGGGACGCCAGGATCCTGCCCGCAAATGTCGCGGTGCTTATTGCCGCCCACAACGAAGCACTTGTCATCAGGGAGACCATCCGGGCCGCCTCGGCGCTGGTGCCGCTCAGGAACATCCACGTGATCTCGGACATGTCCACGGACGACACCTCGGCGATTGCCCGGGCAGCGGGGGTCAAAGTGCTGGACCTCGAACCGAACAGGGGAAAGGCCGGCGCATTGGCCGCCGGAATCGCTTATTTTGAGCTGTGCCGGAAGTTCAAAGTGGTGATGCTGCTTGACGCGGATACCCGGCCCACAGCGGATTACCTGGAGACCGGGCTGCCGCTCTTCCTCGATCACTCTGTGGTGGCTGTGGCCGGAAGGGCAAAGTCCATCATGACCCCGCCTCCACCCACCGCGCTGGGCCGGTTCCTGGTGGCATATCGGGAACGGCTGTACATTGTGGTGCAGCTGCTTCTCAAATACGGCCAGGCCGCCAGGGGCGCAAACGTTGTCTCGATCGTGCCGGGCTTTGCCAGCATGTACCGGACGAGCGCACTCGCGAAAATCAAGGTGCTGGCCCCGGGCCTGGTCATTGAGGACTTCAACATGACCTTCGAGATCCATGCCAAGAAATTAGGGCGGATTGCGTTCCACCCCTCAGCCGCCGTGGCATACACCCAGGATCCGGACAACCTGCAGGACTACACGCGGCAAGTCCGGCGTTGGATCCTCGGCTTCTGGCAGACCGTCCGGCGGCACCGCCTGCAGTCCGGAAAGTTCTGGTTTGTTCTGGTGTTCTACATCATCGAACTCGTTATCAGCTGCCTGTTCTTCGTCTTGCTGATCCCGGTCTTCCTGCTCTCGCTGGTGGCGTCCATGCAGCTCCAGGCCTTCGGTGACAACGGCGAATCCTTCCTTTACCTGTCCGGTCTCATGCGCCCGCAGGACGTCCTCTTGGGTGTCCTCATTCCGGACTTCCTGCTCACCGTCATCGCGGCCCTTGCCCTCCGCCGGCCTGGCATCCTGCTGATGGCGCCACTCTTCCCGTTCATGCGGATCCTGGACTCCGTGATCTGCCTGATGGTGCTGCCCCGGGCCTTCTCTGCGGCCTCATCGGGCGTGTGGGTCAGTCCGATGCGGCGCATCCAGGGCGAAGGCCTCGAGCTGGAAGAAGCCACGGCGGGTGCCGGCATCACCCGGTAGCGCAAAAACGCCCCTCCGGCAGGACCACTGTGGTCCTGCCGGAGGGGCGTTCATGGTTTCTGCGTTCAGGGTTTCTGAGCAGACAGGTGCTGCTGTTACCAGCTGACACCCGAGGTGGTTTCGACGTTCAGCCACGGTCCGGCAGGAACATCTGCGCGGTCAACGAACCTCCACGAGACGTGATCTCCGCTGCCGTCCAGCTCGGCGAAGCCGAGGCAACCGTTCAGTGCAGGGGAAACATCCATCCCTGCGCCCTGCGTGCCGTCGGCGGAGAAATCGGTGTTTGCCGGGCGGGCGTCGGTCGCACCGAAGACGTAGTTCGCGTCATGGTATTCGGAACCGCTGGAAGGACCGGCATCCTCAATCTGCCCGTAGCAGACGTTGCCGTTGGGCCCGGTCATCTGGACCCACCGGTTCTTCATGTACGAATAGCTGCCATCCGCGCAGTGGTCGACACCCGTGGCGGCGTTGTCCGCGGCAGCCCACGGGATGACCTGGCAGCGCTGCTGGAATGCGACGCTGTCGTTAACGTCGTCGTAAGGCAGGTCAAGGTAGAACGGGTTCTCAAGCGGCGCGGGCTGGTTCTTGGGGAAGTACCCGTTGGAGGCATCGCGTGCTTCCGTGGCGCAAGTGAACGAAGTTCCCGAGCCCGAGCTCACGCCGTCGCAGCCGCCGTAGATACTGCCGGGGCAGCCGGAGGCAGTGGCGGGAGTAGTGCCGGCGTTGATGCCGGTGTGCTTGAAAGCCCACTGGCCGTTGTACGTCGAGCAGACCTGGGAACCGTCTGCAAGGTTGGCGTTGAAGATTTCACCCACCCAGAAGGTGGTGCTCACGACGTTGGTGTGCAGCGGGTACTTGCTGGCAGCCGGTGCGGCTACGGGCTCAGCTGCGGCGACGGCCAGCGGTGCGGGAGCCGCGACGGCAGGTTCGGGTGCGGAAACCGCGGCGGGCGCAGGTTTCTCCGCAGGCGCCGCGGCCGGCGTCGAAGTGGGTGACGGTGTTGCCTTCGGGGTTACCTGCGATGCTTCTGCGCTGGCTGACGAGGGACTGGTGGAGGCCGACGGGCCGGGCGCCGATTGGGCGGCACAGCCTGCGGTCAATACTCCGATAAGGAGGATCAACACAGCCATAATGGGCGTGGTCATGTGTTTCATTTTTTTTGGGATACATATCTGTTGGGGACATTAACAGGGTTGGCAGGTACCCAATGAGGGCACGCCAAGCACGGGTCATGACCGCCAGATCGGCGCGGCAGTGGCCGCGCCAAGAATCGATGCTGATAGTGAAATCAGCTGAACCGCTTACTCCCCAGAAGTAGACAGCGGGACCGTCAAGAGACCCGTAGAGACCGTTAACACCCGCTCCACTTTACACGGATGCCTGTGAGTAGCCTGAACGTGCCCGCGAGCAACGCTCCGGCATATTCGAGTAGTCACTACTCAAGCCAGCGCGCGCGGTGGCTAGGTAGCGTAGGAGTTGCTAATGCCGGCAGATGGTTGGGGGCGGTCCGGAACTCCACGCTCAGCGGCTAAGGAATCGACGCAACCATGGACGTTAGGGCAGGAAATTCAGCTTTCCCCCCGGTCATTCGTGTGGCCGAACTCCGGGCCGCAATCAATGCGCTCTCCAATTCAGAGAGTTCGGGCGTCATCATCACCGGTGCTGCCGGCTCGGGCCGGACCAGGCTGCTTGCCGCCGTAGCGGAAGCGCTCTCCGGACGGCTCACCGTCATTGTCCACAGTGTTCCCCAATCCGGCCGCCGGATGAAGTTCGGCATCGGCAGTGTGCTGGCGCCGGCGTTGCCGGCCAATTCCAAGGTGTCACCCCTAAACGTCGTCCGGGCCTGCCGCGATGCGCTTCGCAGCCAGGACCCGGGGGCAAACGGGATTCTGGTGGTCCTGGATAATGTGGACCACCTGGACGGAACGTCCCTCTGGGTTCTCAACCAGCTCCTCGCGGAACCGGACATCAAGATGCTGGCAAGCCACCGTTCGGACCGCCAGCTGCAGATGGAGCTGATGGAGTCGGTGGTGGCCCGGCAGCTGTCCATCGTGGAACTGGAAGACCTGACACCGGACCAGCTCCGTACTTTCCTTGAGTACAGGCTTCCCGCCCGGCCCGGCCGCAGCCTGGTGCGGGACATCCTCGCGGCATCGGGCGCCAATGCGCTAACTGCCAGCTGGCTGGTGGACGAAGCGTTGGCGGACGGCCGGATTGTGGAGCGCGGGGATAGCTGTGCCCTTGTCGGGCCGCCGGACCTTGCGGAGGTACGTCAATTCGACCTGGCCCGACGGCGGATCGAGGCTCTTCCGCCGGAGCGGCGCCAGGTGGTTGACTTCCTGGCGGCCGCGGATCCGGCTCCGCTTTCCGTGCTCGCCCGGGCCGTGCCGCCGGCCGCCCTGGCCGCGTTGGAACGGGACAACTTCATCAGGCTCCAAATCAGGAGTGACGGCGGGGCCGATGTCACGCTGAACCACGAGGTAGAGGCCACTGCTGCCCGGCATTATCCGGGTGGGGCCGGCCCGCTGGACCTTGGCCGTGAAGCGGACCTGCACGGCACGGGGCCGGGCGGCTCCCGGAGAGCGGGGGAGGAACCGCTGTGGGACCTTTTTCGGCGGGTGGAAGCCGCACTGAATGCCGGCACAGCTGTCGCTGACCTGGACCTCCTGGCGGTGGCAACCAACGCCAACAACCTCTACGACAGCGACCGCGCCCAGAAGGCGGCCGAAGCGATCAAGGCACCCGAACTCCAGCTTATGGCGCAGACGGAAGCGGCCCGGGCCCTGTTCCATGCCCACAGGTACAGCCGGAGCGCTGAGGTCCTCCGAGGCCTTGTGGAGAACACCCCGGCCGTGCTGAGCATGGAATTCGCCCGGGCAGTAGGCCTGCTCCTCCAAGCCCTCATGCCCACGAATCCGGGCCGGGACGCACTTCAGTCCGTACTGGACGGTGCAAGGAAGCGGCTGGCCATGGCGGCAACTGCATCCGTCGGTGATACGGCCGCCGACACCTACCAGAATGCCGTCCAGGATGAGCTGGATGTCCTGCAGCTCTACCTGGAGTCACGGGAGGGAAACTGGCCCAGTCCGGGTGGGGAGCTCTTCCACCGGCTTTGCCCTCCCGGGTTCTGCGACGGAGGCCAGTCAGGCCCGGATGATGCGCCGGATACCCATGCAGGCATCCTGCTCCTGGCGCTGGCTTCACAAGGGCTGTCCGTGCGGGGAAAGTCCGCTGACGCCGTTGCGCTTTCCACCCGGGCGCTCAACGCCGTGGAACGCCTTCCGCGATGCAGCGTCGATTTCCACTCGACAGTGCTCACCATCCATGCGTTCAACCTGACCCGGTTGGGCCAAGGACCCGACGCCGGGAGTCCGGATCTGCGCCCCGGACGCAACAAATGGATGAGCTACCCGGGCGGCCCGCTGCAACTTTTCCGGGCCATGATGTTTTGCCGGCAGTCTGCCGGACGTGCCGCTGGGCGGGAGTCCGGAGCCGCGGACGCCGAAACAGCAGGTGGCCCTGAGGACCTGCTGGCACTCACCCTGGCGGCTCAGGCCACGGCGGAGTGGCTGACGTGGGATCTGGCGCAGCTGCCAGGCGCGGGTACCGCCGCGGCAGACCAGCGGCAAGCGGACAATCGGACGGCGGGGCATCGGGCAGCGGACGGCGACGTCGCGGCGAGGCTGGCTGAAACCTACGCATCGGTGGCACGTCCCGCCGTCACGGGCGCCGCAGGCCCACCGCAGAGGGCGCCCCGCAAACCAGCTATGGCGGCGGGTGGCGGCAGGGGCCGGGCACGTGAACTGCTGAACCTCGGAGTCGCGGCCAGGCCGGAGGGAGCGGTGTTTGAACAATCAGCCGCCGGGCCGCCGGACTGGCGGTGGTCGAGCGACGGAAACGGCGGGCCGGCCGCTGATGCCGCCAAGCTGTCGCAAAGGGAACGCGAAGTGGCGGTACTTGTTGTCACCGGCATGGGGAGTGCGGGCGTAGCGGCGGAACTCGGGATCGCCGTGAACACGGTAAACGCGCATCTGCAGCGGATCTACGGCAAGCTGGGCGTTTCCCGGCGCCAGGAGCTGGCTGAACTCTGGAACAGCCTGGACGGCGCGGGGCGGTGACGGCCCATGCGGAACCGGCCGCCGGGCAATAGTGGGACAATTGAGGAGTAGCACCGCGGACGCAAGCGGTGTGCCTGCCCGTGGCGGCGAGCCGTCGGCAGGTCTTGCCTATCAAGGAGCTCCCGTTTGGTCATGGTATCCACTCCCGCTACCGCAGACACCCAGGTCGCGCTAAGTGATGTTGAAGTCCTGCGTCTCCGCAACGACTTTCCCGTTCTGGACCAGGAAGTCAACGGCAGGCCCCTTGTTTACCTGGATTCCGGCGCCACTTCTCAGAACCCCCGCAGCGTCCTCGAAGCCGAGCAGGAGTTCTACGAGCTGAGGAATGCCGCGGTGCACCGCGGTGCCCACCACCTTGCCGTCCAGGCCACCGACGCCTTCGAGGATGCCCGCGCCACTGTGGCCGGTTTCGTCGGCGTGGCGGAGGACGAACTGGTCTGGACAGCGAACGCCACCGCCGGGCTCAATCTCCTCGCGTACGCCTTCTCGAACGCCAGTGTCGGCACCGTCCGGGGCGAGGCCGGCCGCTTCGCCCTCGGTCCCGGGGACGAGATTGTGGTGACGGAGATGGAACACCACGCGAACCTGATTCCCTGGCAGGAGCTCTGCAGGCGCACCGGTGCCACCTTGAAATTCATCCCCATCGACGACGACGGCGCGTTGCGGCTTGAGGAGGCGGCGTGGCTTATCACCGGGCGTACCAAGGTCCTGGCGTTCACCCATGCGTCAAATGTGCTTGGAACCATCAATCCGGTGCCCGAGCTCGTGCGGCTGGCCCGGGCGGCAGGGGCCCTCGTTGTGCTGGACGCCTGCCAGTCGGCGCCGCACCTGCCCTTGGACTTCAAGGCCCTGGACGTGGACTTCGCTGTATTCTCCGGCCACAAGATGCTGGCGCCCACGGGGATCGGCGGCGTGTACGGGCGGCGCGAATTGTTGAATGCCATGCCTCCGTTCCTGACCGGGGGTTCCATGATCACGACCGTGACGATGGAAAAGGCCGAGTACCTTCCGGCGCCCCAGCGGTTCGAGGCCGGCACCCAGCCCATCTCGCAGGCTGTGGCGCTCGCGGCGGCCGCCAACTACCTGCGCGAAACCGGCATGGAACGAATCGCCGGCTGGGAAGCGTCCCTGGGCCAGCGGCTGGTCACGGGGCTGAGCGCCATTGACGGAGTCCGGGTCGTGGGGCCCGCTGCCGGCGTGGAACGGCTCGGCCTGGCAGCCTTCGACGTGGCCGGCGTGCATGCGCACGACGTCGGGCAGTACCTGGACAGCATGGGCATCGCCGTCCGCGTGGGTCACCACTGCGCGCAACCGCTCCACCGCCGGCTGGGCCTGACCGCCACCACGCGGGCGAGCACCTATTTGTACAACACAACGGAAGAAGTGGACCTGCTGCTCGAAGCTGTGGCCCAGGTCCGGCCCTACTTCGGCGTAGAAAGCACGGGGACATCCAAATGAGCGCCCTGGATGCGATGTACCAGCAGCTGATCCTGGAGCACGCAAAAGCCCGCAGCGGAGCTGACCTGACGGCTGATGAAGCCACGGAGACGCCTCACCAGGCAGGAGTCGGGCAGTGCCATCAGCTCAATCCGGTGTGTGGCGACGAAATTACGCTGCGCCTGGAACTTGAGGCCGCGGGGAACCCGCCATCAGTGAAGGGAATCCACTGGCATGGTGACGGCTGCGCCATCTCAATGGCCTCGGCCTCAATATTGAGCGAATTGTCCGAGGGGGCGTCGCCGGACGAGCTCAGCGAAATGATCGACCATTTCCGGGAGCTCATGCGTTCGCGGGGCCGGCTGGAGCCGGACGAGGAAATTCTGGGTGATGCGGCGGCCCTGGCCGGAGTGGCAAAGTACCCGGCCAGGGTGAAATGCGCCATGCTGGCGTGGGTGGCTGCCGAGGACGCGCTGCGGCAGGCCGTAGCCACCACCCGCTAGGTCTTGCCGGCCTCCGGATGCTCATCGTCCGCGAGCGTGGAATGGTGCTGGACGTAGTCTTCGATGGCATGCTCGGGGACCCTGTAGGAGCGGCCAAAACGTACGGCAGGCAGGTCGTGCGCCTTGACGAGCCGGTACACGGTCATCCGGGACAGCCGCATGACTTCTGCGACTTCCGAGACTGTCAGGAAACGGGTATTTGAAAAACCTTCAGCGGCCACTGTTCTCAGCTCTCCTGGGACGTAGTTCGATCCTGAGGACGTACTTCAATCCTGAGACAAACGTCGCTGAGCCGATCGCCGATCTTATGGCTACTTTATGGCATGGTGAGCTTGATGTGAAGAGCGCGCCGCAATGGGGATAAAGACAAGTAGTGACTACTCTAGTGGCGTGCCGGCGGGGCCCGTAGCGTCTATATATGGTTGATATCCAGGACGACGCTGAATGGCGGCAGACGCAGCACAGGATTCACAGGGCGGAAATTGTCTGCGTTCTTGCCCTCGGGGTGCTCACGGTGCTCACGGTCCTGGCCGGGTACTCCGACTTTGTCCGTTAATACCGCAGGACACGGATATCGGCCGGCACGGACAATAGAACTCCGGCAGGTGGGGACCCGCCGGAGTTCAGGTTATGGTGCCGAAAATTCCAGGATTAGTGGGGAAATATGACTATTACCCACGCAATAAGCCCCAATAGGGTGAGTGCGAAATACAACGACCAATTTCTGCGGTCGATTTTACGGTGGCTACCGTGCCAAACCCGTTCCATATCGTTCGCGTCCATAGCAGAAATTTAGGGCTTATCACGTTCAGATAACAGCGTGTCCTCCACTTCATTTATGGTCCCTGCTACTCCATTTTCCGCTCCGGGTACTCGAGTGGCCGGTTAGCCGATCATTCCGGCGATGCCGATTGCCGCTGTGGCGGCGCCAAGCACCAGTGAGACGGACACCAGGACGACGTGGACCGTGAGGAACCTGGTGGCCTTGCCGGCCGAGTCACGTGCCCTTGGATCCTTCATCACCCGCTTGAGGAACTGCGGCCAGACCACCAGGGACCAGACTCCGGCAATGACCAGGACCCAGGCCAGGGCAACGGGAAGCTGCATGGGTCAGTGGCTTTCCAGCCAGGCCTGCGCCTGCTGTGACTGGATGTTCAGGGCCTTGCCCACCATGGGCTCGGCAGCATCGGCAATCTTGCCGCCCAGGAACGGAACCGAGGATGTCACGTTGCCCTCGAGCTCCACACGGGTGCTGGCACCGTCGGCCACCAGCCGCTGCACGGCGCTGACGTCCAGCGGGGCACCTGCGATCTTCAGGCTGATGTTGCTCTGCCGTGAGCCGTCGGCGGCGGGGGCTTCCCAGGTCTCAAGCTGGGTGACGGTGAGGCGCTCGCCCACGAATTTGCGGGCAATTTCCGGCAACCGGGTGGTGGGCAGGGTGCGCACCGAGGTGGTGCTGAAAGCGCCGGCTACATCGCCGTCGACCTTGAATGATTCAAGGGTTCCGCCCACCAGTTCACTGGTGTGGCGCTGGAAGTCTTCATTGGCGAACACAGCCGTTACGCGGTCAACGCTGTGCGGCAGGGTGGTGGAAGCACTCAGTGCCATTGTTCCTCCATTGGGGTTGGGGGTATGGGGCATCGGTTTTTGCCTCCCACATCCTATGCGGTGGACCCTGCGGACTCCGATTCGGCTTCCGCCAGCTTTTGCGCAGCCGCCGTGATGTTGTGTGACATCGCCGGAAAAATGACGCTATGAAACGGCAATACGGCGAGCCAGTACAGCTTGCCGCTGAGACCTTTCGGGAAGAAGATGGCGCGCTGGCGGTAGCGGCTGCCCGTGCCTTCCGGTTCGACCGACAGCTCCAGCCATGCACGGCCGGGGGCGCGCATTTCCGCGCGGAGCCGCAGCATCCGGCCGCGGTCAATCCGCTCTGCACGCCACCAGTCCACCACCTCGCCCTCGGCAAGCAGATGGGGGTGCCTGCGGCCGCGGAGCAGCCCGGCACCTCCGGTCAGTTTGTCCAGCCAGCCGCGGACCTGCCATGCCAGCGGCAGGGAGTACCAGCCGTTGCGGCCGCCGATCCCCTCGATGATGGTCCAGACATACTTGGGGTCCACCGGGCTGGAGTAGCTTCGCTCGTCGACGTACACCCGGTGGCCGGCCCAGTCCGGGTCGCTCGGCAAAGGATCGGCGTCCGCGCCGGCGCTGGCCCAGGTGGTTTCCACCTGCGCGTCGCGTTCCTTGCCCAGGGCGAGGGACACGGCACGGCGGTAAGGTGTCAGGCCGCCCTCGGGCAGCGGAACGTAGTCGTCGATGTCGTGCTCGCGCGCCACCGCGTCGTGCTGGAGTGATTCGACGAGCGGCAACGACATGGAGAGGGGGATGGGCGTGGTCAGGGCCACCCACATCCCGGCGAGTTTCGGTGCCGGGATGGGCAGGGCAAGCACCACGCGGTAGGGCAGGCCGGCCTCGGCCGCGTACTCCTTCATCATTCCGGCGTAGGTAAGGACCTGCCGGCACCCGATGTCGAAAGTGCGGTTAATGTGCCCTTCCAGCGACGCTGCCGCAACGAGGTAGTAGAGCACGTCCCTGACGGCGATTGCCTCGATCCGGTTCCGCACCCAGCTCGGCGCGGGCATCAGGGGGAGGGTCTCCGAGAGGTGCCGGATCATCTCGAAAGAGGCTGAACCGGAACCGATCACCACTCCCGCCTGGAACACCACTGCGTCCACCGGACTCGCGAGGAAGACCTTGCCCACGGCCTCGCGGGAGCGCATGTGGGTTGAGAGTTCCGCGCCTTCCGGGTGCAGGCCGCCAAGGTAGACGATTCTCTCCACCCCGGCGTCTTCCGCCGCCTTCGCGGCGGTTTCCGCCATGGCTTTCTCCTTGGCTTCGAAGCCAGCGCCGGTGGCCATCGAATGGACCAGGTAGTAGAGCACGTCGACGCCGTCCAGCGCCCCCCGGAGCATGTCGCCGTCGTCGAGGCTGCCCTGGATGACCTCCACCTTTTCCAGCCATGGGACGCCGGCGATCTTCGCCGGTGTCCGGACCACGACTTTCACCGTGTGCCCGGCTTCGAGGAGGCGGGGGACCAGCCGGCCGCCGATATAGCCGGTGGCACCGGTGACAAGCACGGTTTTCGGGATGCCGTTCATGTGGATCTCCTTGGAACGAAAGCGGAGTGCGTCGGTGCACAGCCAGCTTAGCAATCCAAGTTTTTCCAAAGGCCGCTGATCGATGCTGGGGCCATCCAGTGAACCGAGCGACCACGTTGAGGGGGGAGCCGGTATGAACTCGATGGAGGAAAGTCATGGCTAAACATCGTAAGTCCCGTAAGGGGGTCAACATGCCCCGTTCGAAAGCTTCAGCCCCAGCTGTAACTCGCAAAGTCACTGCGGGCGCGCTGGCCCTTTTGATCGGAGCGGGAGTTGTCCCGTCAGTGCTGGCACCAGCGGTCTCCGCGGCCCCGACGGGCCAGGGATTCACACTCAATGCCGGCGATATGCGTTTCATTCTCAAGCAGATCAAAATCGCCGAAAACAATGCGACAAAAGAGGATGCGCAGGGAAATGATGTTCCCGGCCAGCCGCTCCTGGGTAACGGACCGAACCAGATTGCCAGCCCCCTGCTCCCCTATGGTCTCCGCACGGTGGACGGCACGGATAACAACCTGGTGGCCGGCCAAAGCGGCTACGGCTCCGCCAGCCGTGAGTTCCCCCGGTTGTCGGACCCGGAATGGCGCACGTCGTCCGGCGGGCAGAGCTACGAGTCCGTCAACGCTAACGTCACTGACAACGGCCCGCGTTTCGTCAGCAACGTCATTGTGGACCAGACCGCAACCAACCCGGCTGCCGTAGCCGCGGCGGGCCAGGCCCATCGCACGGTTAATGACGGGCCCACGGCTGTGCCTTGCGACGGCAACGGACTCCCGGAAAACTGCGTGCCAGAGGGGGAGACCCTGGACATTCCCAACGTCACCACGGACTTTGGTCTCTCCCCGCCGTATAACGGCATGTTCGCGCTGTTCGGCCAGTTCTTCGACCACGGCGTGGACTTCACCAAGAAGACCAAGAACTACGTCATGATGCCGTTGTCGGAGGACGATCCGCTCTACGTCCCGGGCGGCCGCACCAACTTCATGCTGCTTAGCCGGGCCGAGAACCAGCCCGGTCCTGACGGCGTCCTGGGAACAGCCGATGACGAGCAGAACGGTACCAACACCGACTCGCCGTGGGTGGACCAGAGCCAGACCTACTCCTCGCATTCGTCCCACCAGGTGTTCCTGCGCGAATACACGCTCGACGAAAACGGGGATCCTGTCTCCACCGGCGAACTCATCGAGGGTGAACCGGGCGGTATGGCAACGTGGGCCCACATCAAGGAACAGGCCCGGACGATGCTCGGGCTCGAACTGTCCGACGTTGACGTCGCAGATGTCCCCAAGCTGGCGACCGACCAGTACGGCCGCTTCCTGCGCGGGCCGAACGGACTCCCGCAGTACGAGACCGCAACCGGGCGCGTGGAAGGAAACCTGGCCGCCCCGGTGGCTCCCCCTGCCAACGTGGAACGGATCGGCATCGCCTTCCTGGACGACATCGGCCACAACGCGGCCCCCTTCAACTCCCAGACCGGTGCCCCGCTGCAGCCGGACGATGACGCCGACGTCAATGACGTCAACCTGCCGCGTCCTGCGGGCCGCTACGACGACGAGATGCTGGACAAGCACTTCATCGCCGGCGACGGCCGCGTCAACGAGAACATCGGCCTGACGGCGATCCACCAGGTGTTCCACTCCGAGCACAACCGCCTGGTGGGCTATATGGAGGACCTTCTCACATCACAAAATCTGGACCTCAACGAATGGAAGCTCCCCAACGGCCAGTGGAATGGTGAGCGGCTGTTCCAGGCGGCACGCTACGTGACCGAGATGGAGTACCAGCACATCGTGTTCGAGGACTTCGCCCGCAAGATCCAGCCCGGGATCAACGGGTTCAATGTCTTTACGCAGTCGGACACCGGCATTGATCCAGCGATCAAGGCGGAGTTCGCCCATGCCACGTACCGGTTCGGCCACTCGATGCTCACGGAAACCGTTGATCGCAAGATGAACGATGGCACGGACATCGGGATGCCGCTGCTGGACGCGTTCCTCAACCCGCCGGCGTACTACGAAAGCACGGCCGGCACGCTGACTCCGAAGCAGGCCGCTGGCGCCATCGCCATGGGCATGACGGACCAGGTGGGTGCCGAACTCGACGAATTCGTCACCGATACGCTACGGAACAACGTCCTGGGCCTGCCGCTGGACCTTGCCTCGCTGAACCTGGCCCGCGGTCGGGATACGGGTATCCCGTCCCTGAACAACTTCCGCGGACAGCTGTACGCGAGCACCGGTGAGTCCTCGCTGAAGCCCTACACCAGCTGGGTGGATTTTGGCCAGAACCTGAAGCACCCGGAGTCCGTGGTGAACTTCATGGCTGCTTACGGCTCCCACCCGACCATCACGGCCGCAACGTCGATCATTGACAAGCGTGCTGCAGCGCAGCGGCTGTTCGACATGGACACGACGGACGCGTTGACCCCTGCTGACTCTTTTGAGTTCGTCAACAGCGCCGGAGCCTGGGCAACAGACCCCACCGGCCTGGACAACGTGGATCTCTGGGTTGGTGGCCTTGCGGAACGCCAGAACCTTTTCGGCGGACTGCTGGGCTCGACGTTCAACTACATCTTTGAACGCCAGATGACGGACCTCCAGGACGGGGACCGGATGTATTACCTGTCCCGCACGTCAGGGCTGAACCTTCGCACACAGCTGGAAGGCAACTCGCTGGCCGAGCTCATCATGCGCAATACGGATGCGGAAGCCCTCAAGGCAGATGTTTTCGGCGTGGCTGACTGCGAGTTCGAGCTCAGCCGCATATCGGCAAGCACCGGAAATTCCGTCGCCGACGACCCGGCCTCCGCCTGCGACGAATCCGCGCTGCTCATGAGGATGGCGGACGGCACCATCCGGTACCGCGCCAGCAACTCGGTGGATCGTCCGGGCCTCAACGCCCAGTCCACTTTCAACGGCACAGGGCTCGACGACCGGATCTGGGGCGGCATCGACAACGATACGTTCTGGGGTAACAACGGCAGCGACATCATCGAAGGCAACGATGGCGCCGATGTCGTCCTTGGCGGCGAAGGCAACGACCGGATTACCGACTCGCACGGTGACGACGTCCTCAAGGGCGGGCCCGGAAATGACGCGATCGACGCCGGCCCCGGCCTGGACATCATCATGTCCGGTGAGGGCCACGACTTCTCCAACGGCGGACTCAACGGAAACGAGACCTTCGCCGGCGAAGGCAACGACCTGGTCCTCTCCGGCGACGGGCCGGACGCGGTGTTCGGCGGCGGCGGCGATGACTGGCAGGAAGGCGGCAACTCCAACGACCTGCTGCAGGGCGACAGCGGAGCGCCGTTCTTCGACGACATCAACGCTCCGGGCCATGACGTCCTGATCGGCGATTCCGGCGAAGACGATTACGACGCTGAAGGCGGCGACGACGTGATGGTCGCCGGACCCGGCATCGAACGGAACCACGGCGTGTTTGGTTTCGACTGGGTCACGCACGCACGCTCGGTCGAACCGGCCGATTCCGACATGCGCCAGATCATCGTCGACGGACCCAACGCACTGAAGGACCGCTTCCTCCTTGTGGAGGCCCTCTCGGGCTGGGACAAGGATGACGTGCTCCGCGGAGACGACGAGGTGCCCTCTGTTCCCAACACCGAGGTCAATGTGGACGGCCTGAGCAATGAACTCGACGCGGCCGGCATTGCGCGGATCAACGGCCTGGCCGACCTGCTGCCTGCAGGTGCCACCACCTTCGGAGCCGGCAACATCATCATCGGCGGCTCCGGGAGCGACCAGATCTGGGGTAACGGCGCCGATGACATCATCGACGGCGATAAGTGGCTCAACGTCCGGCTGAGCGTCCTCGATGGGCCAGACGGCTCCGAGATCAGGACGGTCACCTCGCTGACTGAGCTCCAGGCCGACATCATGGCCGGGACCATCGACCCCGGCAACGTGAGGATCGTCCGGGAAATCCTTTCCAGCCCGGGTGAAGCCGATATCGACACAGCCGTGTTCTCGGGGGCAATGGACGAGTACGACATCACCACCGTCAGCGGCGTCACCACCGTGGCACACACAGGCGGCAACGGCGACGACGGCACGGACCGGATCACCAACGTTGAGAGGTTGCGGTTCACTGACCAGACCGTGGACCTGACGGCACCGGTGGAGCCCGTTGTCGAGGCTCCGGCCGCCCCAGTAATCGGTGCAGCCATCGCTGGAAACACGACGGCAACCGTGACCTTCACGGCTTCCGCTGGTGAGTTCCCGGCTGACTCGTTCAGCGTCGTGGTCCGCGCGGGCACCACCGTGGTTCGCACGATCGAAGGTGTTCCTGCCAACGACACCAGCCTCCTGGTGGTGGGCCTGACCAACGGTACGGCCTACAACTTCCAGGTCCGTGCGGTCAACGCCGGAGGCGAGAGCCCGCTGTCGCCCGCATCCAACGAAGTGACGCCAACGGCGCCGGTAGTTGTTCCTCCGGCGGTCTCGCCGTTCACGGACGTGCCCACCAGCCACACGTTCTATAAGGAAATCGCGTGGCTGGCCGAACGCCGGATTTCCGAGGGCTGGCCTGAAGCGGACGGTACGTTCACCTACCGGCCGTGGGCCAATGTGAACCGTGACCAGATGGCAGCCTTCCTCTATCGGATGAGTGGCACCACCGACTACACGGCACCTGCGGTCTCGCCTTTCACGGACGTCCCCACCAGCCACACCTTCTACAAGGAAATCTCGTGGCTTGCCGATCAGGGCATCTCCCAGGGGTGGCCAGGCGCTAACAACACGGCGACGTTCCGTCCGGCGGATACCATCAACCGTGACCAGATGGCGGCGTTCCTCTACCGGATGAGCGGCACTACCGATTACACGCCGCCGGCGGCGTCTCCGTTCATTGATGTTCCTACCAGCCACACGTTCTACAAGGAAATAGCGTGGCTTGCCGATCAGGGCATCTCCAACGGTTGGCCGGAGGCTAACAACACGGCCAGCTACCGTGCTGGCGAGAAGATTAACCGCGACCAGATGGCCGCTTTCCTTTACCGGATGAGCAACAGGGCGGTCGGCTAGCACCCGCGCCCGGTCACCAACCAAAGGCAGGCTCCGGAGCATCTGGGGCCTGCCTTTGACTGTAAATTCTTCACTCCCTATCACCTGCGTATGCTACTCACTCAGGCATCACTCCAGTCACTCCCATTACTTGCTAGGACATGTCGGGTACTCGTGTTTGTGGAGGCCGGGATACCCGGCTCAGCCAGGGATTTACGCGTCTTTTCCTTTCGCGGAAAGACAGGTATTTGGAACGCTTGGTGGGGCCTTATCCAGCGTGACACGGTGGATTTGGAAGGCCGGACCAGAAGCATCGCACCGCTGCCTGGTCCCGCCGGAAAACGCATGGGGCGTTTTCCGTGGGGAAAATTGGAGAGCATCGTGGGGACAACTCCTGAATTATCAACATCGATATCTGTTCGATTGTTCGGAATGTTTGAAATCCGGCGCAATGGGGCGATGCTTGCCGCAGCCGACATGGGCGGATGCAAACCGCGGCACATTCTGGAAATCCTGCTGCTGAATTTGGGCAGTCCTGTATCCAAGAGCCGGATCATAGAAATTCTGTGGGGCTCCAGCGCCGGCGGCGGAACAACTGCGACGCTGGAGAGCTACGTGTGCGGCATCCGGCGGGCGATCCAGCCGGGGAACACCAGGAACGGCCCGCTCCGGACGGCCAACGGCGGTTATGTCCTGGACCCCTCGCTGGTGGACCTGGACCTGTGGACGTTCCGCCGGCTGGTGCGGGATGCCGGCCAGGCAGATCCCCGGGACGCGTATGCCATGCTGACGGAGGCCCTGCGGCTATCGGCCGATCCGCTGCTCGGGTCAGAGCTGGCCTCCGACTGGGCCGATGAAGCCAGGACGCGGCTCAGCGCCGAACGGGTGGAGGCCCAGGTCCTGGCCGCAGAAACAGCGATCCTGCTAAACCGCCCCACGGAGTCCGTGTTCTGGGCGCAGTCGGCGGTGGCATCCGATCCCCTCAACGAACGGGCCTGGACCGTGCTGGTGACGGGCTACGAACTGTCCGGGCTTCCGGCCGAAGGCCTGTCTGCCTACGCCCGGTGCCGAAGGATATTCGACCGGGACCTGGGCTGCGCGCCGGGTCCGGCGCTTCAGGCGGCGCACCTGCGGCTCCTCCGCCGGCGCGCCGAAGCGGATGTGGAGCTGACAGAAGCACTGGCTGCCCTGCTGTACCTGGGCGAGTCAATGAAAGGAACCCGCCACGGACAGGAACCCGGCGCGGATCCCTTGTTCACCCGGGAGAACGCCGGACGCATCCTTGATTCCTTTCTGCAGCGCGCCCGGGCCGCGGTCTGACGCCCTAGTACACAGGCATCGCACGCAGGCTCCGCGGTCGCGGTAGGCTGGGAAGACCCGGGATTCTCGCGAATTTCGGGTTTTCGTGTTGCCTGCTTTCCCGTGATCATTTCAGGAGCTTCTGCCATGAGCCTCACCGGCCCGTCACTTACAGGCCTTCGCCGCGCGCTCGCCGGAGACACAACGTTTGCCCGCGTGCAGGCTGAAGCGTCCCGGAGTTTTGGAACCCGCAGCGAGGATTATCAGATCAGTGCGCCGGCCGGGCTGCGCGCGGCGCTGCTGGCGGAGATGTCCGACGGCCTCGCGGCGCTGCACTCCGGCGACGGCGCGTCCCCGGCGGCAAGCAACGACGACGGCGGGGCACCCCTGGTGCTGGCCGTCACCGCCACCGGCCGGGAAGCGGAGGACCTCACCGCGGCGCTGCGGGCGTTCCTGCCGGCCGGTTCCGTGGCCGAATTCCCCAGCTGGGAGACACTCCCGCACGAACGGTTGTCCCCGCGTTCAGACACTGTTGGCCGCCGCCTGTCCGTGCTGCGCCGGCTGGCCCACCCGGAGACGGCCTCCGGAGGGCCGCTCCGCGTAGTGGTGGCGCCTGTCCGCGCCGTGGTTCAGCCGATCGTCGCAGGTCTGGGCGACCTCAAGCCCGTCACGCTGAAGGTGGGCCAGGACGCCCCGTTTAGCGACGTGGTCCGCAGCCTCTCCGACGCCGCCTACGCCCGTGTGGACATGGTGACCCACCGCGGCGAGTTCGCGGTCCGCGGCGGCATCCTGGACGTCTTCCCGCCCACGGAGGACCACCCGATCCGGGTGGAGTTCTTCGGCGACGAGGTGGACCAGATGCGCTGGTTCGCCGTGGCGGACCAGCGTTCCCTCTCATCTCCCGGCCTGCACCACCCCACTGAACTGCATGCGCCGCCGTGCCGCGAGATCCTGATCACCCCCTCCGTGATGTCCAGGGCCGCCACGCTCAAAACCGAGCTGCCCGCGGCTGCCGACATGCTCGAAAAGATCGCCGGGGGCATCACGGTGGAAGGCATGGAGTCCCTGGCACCCGTGCTGGTGGACGCCATGGTTCCCTTCGTGGAGCAACTGCCTGGCGGGTCCATCTCCGTGGTGATCGAACCGGAAAAGGTCCGCACGCGCGCCCACGACCTCGCCGCCACGAACGAGGAATTCCTCGAGGCTGCGTGGTCCACTGCCTCTGACGGCGGCACGGCGCCTCTTGACCTGAGCTCCGCCGCCTCGGCCGCCCTCCACTCCGCCAGCTTCCGGTCCCTCACGGAAACGCGCACTTCGGCCCTCGGCCAGGAGGTCTCGTGGTGGTCCATCACCTCGCTGGCCACCGACGAAGAGCTGACGCCGGACATCAACGTGCTCAACCTGCACGCCCGGGAGCCCCGCGGCTACCAGGGGGACGTAGCGGAAATGATGGAGTTCATCGGTTCGCACGTCCGGGACCAGTGGCGCATTGTGGTGGCCACGGAGGGCCCAGGCCCGGCCCAGCGACTGGCCGAGTTGTTCCATGACGCAGACATCCCCTGCGCCCGGGTCGACTCGCTCGACCACGAGCCCCAGCCCGGCATCATCGAGGTGACCACTGCCGCCGTCGGACGCGGTTTTGTCCTGGACGGGCTGAAACTGGGCCTGCTGACGGAAGCGGACCTGCTGGGACGCACGTCCGCGGGATCCACGAAGGACATGCGGCGCATGCCCTCCAAGCGGCGGAACGCCGTGGACCCGCTGCAGCTGGTGGCGGGCGACCACGTAGTCCACGAACAGCACGGCATCGGCCGCTTTGTGGAGCTGATCCAGCGGAAGGTGGCGGGAGGCGGAGAGGGCGTCCGCGAATACCTCGTCCTGGAATACGCTCCGTCCAAGCGCGGCGCCCCCGGCGACAGGCTCTTTGTGCCCACGGACCAGCTGGACCAGGTCACCCGCTACGTGGGCGGTGACACTCCCGCGCTCAGCAAGATGGGCGGCTCGGACTGGGCCAGCACCAAGTCCAAGGCACGCAAGGCAGTCAAGGAGATCGCCGGCGAACTCATCCGGCTGTATTCGGCCCGGATGGCCTCCAAGGGCTTCGCCTTCGGCCCCGACACCCCGTGGCAGCGCGAGCTGGAAGAGGCGTTCCCCTATGTGGAAACCCCGGACCAGCTGACCACCATCAACGAGGTCAAGGCGGACATGGAACGCGA
Source organism: Arthrobacter sp. PvP103 (assembly GCF_017833075.1). Taxonomy (NCBI): domain Bacteria; kingdom Bacillati; phylum Actinomycetota; class Actinomycetes; order Micrococcales; family Micrococcaceae; genus Arthrobacter; species Arthrobacter sp. PvP103. The sequence continues at coordinate 3,762,058 of NZ_JAFIBQ010000001.1, forward strand.
GATCCCCATGGACCGGCTGGTGTCCGGCGACGTGGGCTACGGCAAGACCGAAATCGCCGTCCGCGCCGCCTTCAAGGCCGTCCAGGACGGCAAGCAGGTTGCCGTGCTGGTGCCCACGACCCTGCTGGCCCAGCAGCACTATGAAACCTTCACGGAACGGTTCTCCGGCTTCCCGCTGCGGGTGAAGCCGCTGTCCCGCTTCCAGGCATCGAAGGAGGCCAAGGAGACCGCGGAAGGCGTCAAGAACGGTTCCGTTGACGTGGTGATCGGCACGCACCGGCTCCTGTCCAAGGACTTTGCGTTCAAGGACCTGGGCCTGGTGATCGTGGATGAGGAGCAGCGGTTCGGCGTCGAACACAAAGAAGCGCTCAAGAAGATGCGCACCAACGTGGACGTCCTGGCCATGAGCGCCACACCGATCCCGCGCACCCTGGAGATGTCGCTGACCGGCATCCGTGAGACGTCCACCCTGGCCACCCCTCCGGAAGAGCGCCACCCGGTGCTGACCTATGTGGGCCCGTACACGGACAAGCAGACTTCCGCGGCCATCCGGCGAGAACTGATGCGCGAGGGCCAGGTGTTCTTCGTCCACAACCGCGTGTCCTCCATCGAACGGACCGCCGCCAAGATCCGTGAGCTGGTGCCGGAAGCCCGGGTGGAGGTGGCCCACGGCCAGATGTCCGAGAGCCGCCTCGAGCAGATCATCGTGGACTTCTGGGAGAAGCGCTTCGACGTGCTGGTGTGCACCACCATCATCGAAACGGGCCTGGACATCTCCAACGCCAACACCCTGATCGTGGACGGGGCGGACAAGTACGGACTGTCCCAGCTCCACCAGCTGCGCGGACGCGTGGGCCGCGGCCGCGAACGCGCCTACGCGTACTTCCTGTACCCCTCCGAGAAGCCGCTGGGCGAGGTGGCGCTGGAACGGCTCAAAGCCGTGGCAGCGCATAATGAGCTCGGCGCCGGCATGCAGCTGGCGATGAAGGACCTCGAAATCCGCGGCGCGGGCAACCTGCTGGGCGGCGAACAGTCCGGCCACATCCAGGGCGTGGGCTTCGACCTCTACATCCGCCTGGTGGGCGAAGCCGTCGCGGACTTCCGCGGCGAGGCCGAGGAGAAGGCCGCGGAAATGAAGATCGAGCTCCCCGTCAACGCCCACCTTCCGCACGACTACGTGCCGGGTGAACGGCTGCGCCTCGAGGCCTACAGAAAGCTGGCGTCCGCACTCACGAACGAAGCCATCGACGAGGTCCTGGCCGAACTGGTGGACCGCTACGGCGAACCGCCGCTGCCCGCCCAGAACCTGATCGCCGTCGCACGCTTCCGGGTGGGAGCCCGCGAAGCCGGGCTGTCCGACGTCGCCCTGCAGGGAAACTTCATCAAGTTCTCCCCGGCACAGCTGCCCGAATCGAAGACCATGCGGCTTGCCCGGATGTACCCGGGCTCGCAGTCCAAGCCTGCCCTGGACGCGGTGCTCATCCCCAAGCCCAAGACGGCCCGGATCGGCGGCCGCGACCTGCAGGACGCCGAGATCCTGGAGTGGGCCAACGGCGTCATCCGGAACATCTTCTCCGACGCCCCGCTCGCAGTCGGTTAGCCGCATGATGGGAGGACACCACGCCGCGTCAGGAGCCGCGGCGTGGGTAGCTATCGCCTCGACGGGGCCGTACACCCTGGGCTGGTACCCGCTGGACGCCACCGGAATCCTGATCGGCGGCATGGCGACGGCGGGAACCGCGCTGGTGTGCGACTGGGACCACCGGCACAGCACCGTGGCCAATTCACTGCCGCCGCTGTCCAACGTGATAGCCGTGGGGATCGAAAATGCCAGCGGCGGGCACCGGCAGGGGACGCACTCGGTGCTCGGCGCTGCCTTCTTCGTGCTGCTGGCCACCATTGCCGGGCAGCTCCAGCTGCACACGGACTGGGGCCTGCTGTCAGTGGGTGCCGGCCTGCTGTGCATGTTCATGATCAACATCGCCGCCAAGGCCTTGAAGTTCTTCCCCAAGTCAGGCTTCATCAGCAACTGGCTCTTCGCCCTGACCATGGCCGGACTGGTCACCTGGTTCGCGCCGGACCAATGGACCTGGCTTCCCGTCTCCATGCTGACCGGGGTGGCTGTGCACATCGTCGGCGACATGATCACTACCGGGGGAGTGCCCCTGCTCTGGCCGATCGTGATCAAGCCGCCCCGGTTCCTGCGGAAGCTTCCGGTGCTCAACGACGTGTGGAAGGCGAACGGCGCGTTCTCCATCCCGCTGCTGGGACGGGCCGGCTCCCGGCGCGAGTGGCTCGTGCTGATTCCCGTCAGCGCCTACGCCATGGTGGGGATGTGCGTGGCGGCCTGGGCGCTGGCCAGGGCACATTTCCCGGCAGCGCTGGCGCTGGGAAGCACCCTGGTCAACAGCCTGTTCGGCACGGGCTGACCGCGTTAAACAGCTGAGGCCCCCGGATGATCCGGGGGCCTCAGCTGTTTAACGCGAAAGTCTTAGTTCTCGCCGGCCGAATCCGAACGGCCCAGGAGGGTCTGCGGGATCCAGAACGCAGCGGCGAAGAGGATCAGGCAGACGGCCATCGGCCACGGGTTGCCCAACGTCAGGAAGGACAACGAGTAGATGGAGCCGAGGAACAGGGCCATCATGACCACGAAAACGGCGATGCTGCCGGCGAGGCTGTTCTCGTTCTGAGGGGTCTTGGGGCTATCAACGGTCTTGGACATTCATTCCTCCTCGGCCCCGCAGGGCTCAAAACGCCCCGCAGGGCTCAAAAACTGTGGCGCTTCCGGAACCGGTCAGTACGCGGACGAACCCTGTTCGCCTTTGACGATCGCAATTCCGGAGCTGGCGCCAATACGTGTTGCACCTGCAGCAATCATAGCCTGAGCGTCGGCCAGCGAACGCACGCCGCCGGAGGCCTTGACGCCGACATCCGGGCCCACCGTGCGGCGCATCAGGGCTACGTCCTCCACCGTGGCGCCGCCGCCGTTGAAGCCCGTGGACGTCTTGACGAAGTCCGCGCCTGCTTCCACTGCCGCTTCGCACGCGAGGACCTTCTGGGAATCGCTGAGCAGCGCCGTTTCGATGATCACCTTCAGGATGGCGTCGCTGCCGTGCACGGCCTCGGCAACGGCACGGATGTCATCAACCAGCGCGCCTTTGTCATCGGCACGGGCGGCCGCGATGTTGATCACCATGTCCACCTCGTCGGCGCCGTCCAGCACGGCACCGCGGGCTTCGAAAGCCTTGACGTCGGTGGGAGTGGCGCCGAGGGGGAAGCCCACCACCGAGCAGGTCAGGACGCCCGAACCCTTGAGCGCGGTGGTAACGGTCTTGACCCACACCGGGTTCACGCAGACGGATTTGAAATGGTACTCGGCGGCCTCCGAGCAGACCTTGAGGATCTCCGCTTCACTGGCCTCGGGCTTCAGCAGCGTGTGGTCGATGAAGGAGGCTATTTCTCCGGGTGCGGTGGCCCCGGGGGCTGTGGGGCCGGCGGGGGCTTCAGACACGCCGGCCGCGGTGGCTTCGTTGCTCATGGTGGTCCTTCCTGGTGGGCCTGCCGGGCCTTGTGGGCAACAGGCGCCGTGTTCTTCATGGCTTCTCAGGTGACCATCTTGCCACAACGGGGCTAGGCGGCAGCGGGCACAGGTTCCTGCCGCGTGGCCTGCATCAGCTGGGCTGCGCAGACGCCTGCCGCGGAGCCTGACGCCACGAGGAGGCCCAGGCGGACGCCGTCGAACGAGGCGGCGTCGCCGATGGCCCAGATTCCCGGAACGGACGTCCGGAAGTCCTTGCCGATCACGATCCCGCCGTTAGCTGCCGTCTCAAGGCCGGCGCTCGCCGCCAGGCCGTCGCGGGCCACCCGCTCCTCGGCCAGGACCACCAGGTCGCCGTTCATGCTGCTGCCGTCCTCGAACACGATCCCGGCGGCGGGGAGCACCGAACCCGCCAGGGTGGGGACCACCGCGGCGGGCCGGAGCGTGGTGCGGATGGGCCGGACACCGCGGGCCCGCAGCACCGCTTCGGCCTGTCCGGCCTCAGGGCCCGTTCCCACAAGGATCCCCAGCGGCCTGCGTCCGAGGACGCGGGTGACTTCCTTGACGGCGTCACCGATCCGGGCGGCGTCGTCGATGGTGGAGTAGCTGAGGCACCGGCCGGCACCGTCCACGGGAGCCAGGGCAGGGGCGGAGCCGGTGGCAATCACCAGCTGGTCGTAGCTGAATTCCATGCCGTCCGCGGTGGCCACCATGCGGTTGGCGGCATCGATGAAGCTGGCCGGCTGGCCGAAACGGACGGAAACCTGGGGAAGGGCTGCCAGTTCCAGGAGCTCGGACGGGGCGTCGTCGCGGTTGCTGAGCACTGTGATGACGCCTGCGAAGCGGGACCTCTCCAGCTGGCCCACCAGGGCGCGTGCAGCGGGGCCGGCGCCGGCGATGACCACCCGTGGTGCCGGGGACGACGCCCGGACCGTGGCGGAGGAGGAGATGGACGGTGCCGGAGCGGACATGTGAAGGCCCTTTCGCTGGTGAGGCCCTTGCCAGGCCCGGGTTGGTGATGGGAATCAGCCTAGGCGCACGGTTTTTCGAGGGTGTTTCCCGGTTGTTGCCGGAATGTCCCTGCCCGTTCCACGGTGTTTACCAGCCGGCAACAAACGTGTCCTTTGATGTGTTCCGGCTCACTATGAGGGCCCTGTAGCCAGCCTTGCCCTGCTCTTCATGCCCAGCCATACCGGCGGAATGCCTCCCGGAGGCCTCCGGCCACGACTTTTGCGACGACGCCGGTGCGTTCTCCGGGACCGTGCGCACCTGCCGGTTCCACCGAGGCGATCAGGGCTGCCGCGTCCGCCAGTCCCATGGTGACCGGGGCATCCAGCAGTGAGCCCACGGTGAGGCGGGCCTGCCTGGTGTCCTCCCAGGCGTCCGGTCCGGGATCGTCGTGGAAGACCCTGGCCAGGGACAGCCGGTGCCAGGCGCCGCCCGCGTGGACGGACGCCCGGTAGGTCACCGACTCGCCCCGGACGTCCACCCGTCCGCCCGCCAGGAACATCCTGGAACCGAACGGCGCGTGGTCGAGGAAACCCGTGAGGCCGGCCGCCGCGCCTGAACCGTCCAGGGGCAGGGCCACCGTGACCGTGAGCCGAACGTCCTGACCGCCGGCCTCACCGCGCAGGCGCTCGGTGAAGCGGATGCCGGCGGGCGGTTCCGCCATCGCAGTGCAGGATGCGTCCTTGGGCAGGCCTTCGGCGGTCATTTCCTTGAGATAGCTGCGGGCGTCCCGGTACCCCATGGCGATCAGCGTGTCCGCATCGATCCGGTTGAGGTAGAACTCCGGGTCCAGCGGGAGGGGGTTCTCCGGCCTGACCACGTGGAGGATGAAGTCCCGTCCGGCCGCTCCCGCAGCCTCGAAATCTGCCAGCAGCGCGCCCATGGCGCTCATCTCGATCATGTGTACGTACTGCTCCAGCGGACCGTCGCCCCAGTACCCGGTGTTGCCGATGCACCAGACCAGCCAGACCTCGTCCGCGCCGCGGCGGAGGGCTTCGGCCACGTTGGCGTCACGGATCCAGACCGCATCCGTCCAGACCTTCCCCTCCCGCCGTAGCGGTGTGAGGAAAATGGGCAAGGACATTCCCGCCGCCAGTAGTTCGGCATCCACGTCGCGGGCGTCGATTGCGTGACAGCGTTTTTCGGTGAACTCCACCACGTTGAAGGTGCCTTCGACGGCGCCCGGCAGGGCGGCGCGGCGCCGGATCTCGCCTTCGTTGATCCCGAGGGCGGGGAACACCTTGCCGAGCAGGCCGCCGGCGTCGCCGATCGCGGGCAGCGACCACGGCCCCTTGACGTAGTCGCCCAGCGGCAGCGCCGAGCCGAAATCCTTGACGTTGACAGCGGACCAGTTCCGGCACATGTCTGCCGGGGACACTCCGGAGAGCATCATGCCGGCCGTCAGGATGCCGCCGGACGTCCCGTCCACGTGGTCAAAGTGCAGCCCCTCTTCGGCCAGTGCACGCACCACTCCGGCCTGCCACGCCACGCGCATGCCGCCGCCGGCCAGGACCAGCGAGCGCTTCACGGTTGTGCCCCCGAACCGGGGCCGTAGCCTCCGCTGGCCCCTCGCAGGTAGACCACGCGGCGCAGGTAGATGAGGCACAGTGCCGCCGTCGCAAGGTCGAACGCGGCCACGGCCAGCGCCACCGGCGCGAAGACGCCGTTGAGGACACCGATGGCGACGGCGGCGCATGCCCCCGCCTTCTGCACGCCGGACCACAGCAGCACCTCGGCCGCGGGCTGCGGGCGCAGCAGCGTGTGGAGCAGAAGCCCGCCCACCACCACCATGAACATACCCACCGTGGCGAACAGCTGGCGTGCCGAAGTCGTCGGCTCCGCGCCCAGCAGCTCCAGGACGGCGCCGCCGAACGGGATCTGCACCGCACCGGAAAAGACGGTGACGACGGCGATCGCGGCCAGGACGGCGCGCAGCGGATCGGCCGCGATCCATGCGCCGACGCCGGGAAGGGCCGCACCGGACGGACGAACCGCCCCGCTCATGCTGTGCCCTGCTTATATTGGGTCCTGCTCATGCGAACGCCTCCCACAGCCGGCCCCGGTCCACCAGCAGCCAGACGATGGCAAGCCAGGTGAGCGTGGAAACGTAGAAGCGGATGTCGTTGAGCAGCATCCACCGGCGCAGCAGGGAACGCAGTTCGGCGTCGTCGGCAAAGTCTCCGCCCCGGATCCTGATGTTGACGGGAATGATCATGGCCTGGCCCACCACGGTGAGGGTGATGATCCCGAGGAGGCACAGCACCGCGGGGATGATCCGGACCGTGCCCCATTCGGTCCAGACCAGGATGATGCCGCTGATGAACATCGGCGGGACCACCACGGTGAAGAACTTGGTGGCCTGGCGGGTGGGGATGCCGAAGTGCATGTCCACGTTGCCGCGGTTCAGGGACTCCCAGGTGGGGTAGAGGAAGAACTTCAGCACCCACATGGTGCCCACGTACATGGTGGCGCCGAACAGGAAGTACAGCGCGTTCAGCAGCAGGAGCCAGTTCACCGGGTGTCTCCGGTGCCGGTGCGGGCCGTGGTGCTCCGGTCCGGCGCGGCCAGCCATTCCTGGCCCTGGCCCAGGCCAACGACGGATTCGAGCGGGTCGCCTCCGGGGATCCGGGCGGCTTCCTCGGCCGTTGGTGCCGTGAGGAACCAGGCCTCGTAGTGGTCGTCCAACACTCCGTGGGCTTCGGGCAGGTAGGCGGTGAACACCGGGTTCTCCGCCGGCTGGAGGTTCTTAAGGGCGGCAACGCCGGGCGCGTCGCCCAGCACCAGCCGGGCCCTGGCGTCGCCACCCAGGGCAATGTCCCCGGTGGCTTCGAAATAGATGTCGGACTTCATGAGCATCCCGCGGAAGGCGCAGTAGTTGGAGGCGGCGAGCTTGACCGGGATGCCCATCGCCAGGGGCCGTTCAATCTCGATAAAGCAGCCCAGCCTGCCGCCGTCGTCGTACTGCGCCGAAACCGCCGCGTCGGTGACCACGAAGTCCAGGTTGGCCTGGTGCTTGGGCATACCCCAGATGCCCTTGCCGCCTTTGACGGAAACCTCGGTGCTGACCGGCAGGTCCACCACGTACTGGCCCAGTCCGAAGGTCTTTTGGAAGACCAGCGGCAGCAGCGGAGGTGCGGGCCGGGAGCCGTGCGTGACGGCGATGGCCAGCGAGTATTCGATGTATTTGCCGATGTCCGTCGACTTGTAGTTCACCACGGTGACCACCAGCAGCCCCTTGCCGCCCAGACTGAACGGCCGCAGTTCCGTGCCGGGCAGGATGGCAGCGGCCGCGCGCTTGTTGATGGGGAAGGCCGCCATCAGCACCGGGGAATCGTCGGAGTTGACCGGCATGGAGTACTTGATGCCGTCCACCGAGGCATGCTGTCCGCGCAGGCGCTCCTGGCGGTGCGGCACGGGTGATGGCACGAGCCGCAGCAGGGAAGCGGCAAGACCGATGAGTTTGTTCATCTGTTCAGCTCCTTGAGGATGACGGGGTAGGTGTCCGCCCAGGCGCGGGCACCAAAGAAGACGTCAAGGTGCCCGTACCCGGACAACAGGTGCAGGGAATCCTTGCCGGGCCGGTGGTCCTGGAAGAAGGCGAAGGTCCGTTCCTGGCTTTCGGGCAGGAAGCAGCGGTTGTTGCGGCCGGCCAGGAAGGAGAATCTGGCGTCGGTCTGCGGCGCTTCGGCCAGGAAGTTCGCGGGCAGTTCCGGGTGGTTTCCCGCGGCCACCATGCGTCGGGCCAGAACGCTGCGGCCCATCTCGGACAGGAAAGTGAACGGCACCTCGGCAAACTCCCCGCTGATCCAGTTGTGGGTGGCCTCGTCCAGGTTCTCGTGCGACCAGAGCGCGGGCCGGCCGCTGCCGTACGTGAAGCTGACCAGCCGGCAGACCAGGTTGTCGCATTCGTGGTGGGTGGCCTTGACCATGGACCTGAGGATGCGGGAGAAGTACCCGTTGGATTTGTAGCCCCACGCAGGTGATAGATAGGGCGTGAACGGCTTCAGCAGCTCGGCCAGGTAAGTGATCTTGATGACCGACCATAGCGGGATCACGGGATGCAGGGACACTGCGTTCGACACCACCGTATCCACCCGTGGCAGGAGCCCGGCCACGGCCGCCATGGTGAAGGAAACCGACCCCTGGCAGTGGATGACCGCCTTCAGCGTTTCGGCGCCGGTGACTCCCAGGACGTAGTCGACGGCGGCAGGGTGGTCGTACACGGCGGCGTCGCCCAGCGTCCACGAGAGGGGTTCCAGGTCGATGGAGGCCCGCCAGTTCAGGAGCCAGACGTCCCAGCCATCTTCCAGCAGGGCGTCCACCAGGGTCCGCGGCAGCGGAGGCCGGAAAAGCTCGGCGCGGACCCCGGCCCCGTGGACCAGCAGCACCGGCCCTTTATCCGGAGCTCCGGCGTCGGGCGGTGCAGCGGACGTGACGTGCACCAGGGTCAGGGGCGTGCCGTCTCCGGCGGGAAACGGGATGACTTCCGTGACGTGGTCCGCCCGGGTGACGGTGCGGGGGCTGTTCATTGGCCGAATCCTTCCCTGGCGATGGTGACCGGCGGTTCGAAAAGCCGGAGCGGCGGCAAGCCGCCGGCGGGCACGGGGCGGAGGCCGCCGTCGTCGTTTTCCGCCAGGGTCCAGTCCCGGCAGACGCGGTCCACTGCCACGGGATAAACCGTCAGGTTGCCGTCTGCCGTGATCCGGATCCGCAGGAAGCCCTTGTGGTCCTCAATGGCCTGGCCGGACATGGCCCACGACGCCACTTCTCCGCGTGGCGTGCCCAGGATGAAGAGCGCGAACGCTTCGCTGCCGGCAGCAAACCCGGTGGCGAAGATGATGGCGAGTACCAGCGCAAGAGTCAGGAAGGGCGGCCATGCCGCCTGCCACGGAAGGAGGAGGACGACGGCGATCCCCGCACCGAGCGCCGAGAGCTGCCACAGCGCACCGCGGGCAACGGTGAACCCGGCGCCGTTCTCCCGGGGATCGCGGGCGAGGCCGAGCGCGGTGCCGAGGGTGACCAGCAATAGGAGCAGGAACAGGGGGACTGCGAGGATGGTCAGCGCAAGGAGCCCGGTGTTGCCTGCCCTCAGGCTGAGCAGGCTGTCCACGAAGGAGAGCCCGCGGAAAGCACTGAAGACGGTCCAGAGCGTCAGCGCAGCCACCACGTGCGCGATGCCGAGTGCCGAGCCGAAGCCCGGGTTCCGCAGCGGAAGCCAGAACGGCGTCAGCGGATTGGCCAGGCGTCCGCGGAACTGCCGTGACTCGGCCGCGCCCGGGAAGGTTCCCGGAGCCAGGGCGAAGCGTCGCCCGGGGCCGGGATTGCTCCGTGGTTCTGCCGCGGCCGGGGCGCGGGGCTCGGTGCCGGTGAGGGCATGTGCAGGCTGGTGCGCCGGCAGCGTGAGCTCCGCAGGCAGCCACCGGGCGTCCAGGAGGAACGCGCCACCCAGGCCGCAGGTGATGAGCTGGGTCCGGCGCGGGTCGTCCCCGGGCCGGGTGCCGGTCCGTTCGCCGGCCTCTTCCGGTGCCTGTTCCTCGTAACGCGAATAGTGGTGCAGGTCCCCGGTGAGCCACAACCGCACGGACGCCCCGGTTTCCTCGAACAACCCGGCGCGGCGGTTGAAACGGCGCCGCAAGTAGTCCTGCTCGAAGAAATGCACCTGCCGGAAGGCATTCGCGTTTTCGGTTTCCCGCACCCAGTAGGGGGCTGCCACGCAGAGGATGATGGCATCGCCGGGCCGCAGCCTGGTGGTCACCGTGTTGTAGAAGTAGTCCAGCTGCGGTTCGTCGATGTACTGGCCCAGCTGGCTGTCCAGCCCCACGAGCCACCAGCCGGGCGAGTCATCCCCGCCCGTCAGCCGGAGCGCGAAGTAGCTGCGCGTCTGGATGGTCCGCCAGCCGCCGATGTTCCGTTGCCGGGTGAAGAGCCGGATGAAGGACGTCAGGCCGTCGTACCAGTCATGGTTGCCGGGAAGCGCCAGCAGCACGCCGTCCCGGCCGGGGGAGCGGCCACCGGGCAGCGCGGTCCGGTACGGCCCCACCATGCGGTCTTCGTAGGCGGCGGGCGCGGCCACCGGATACACCTCGTCGCCGCCCAGCACCAGAACTTTGCCGCGGCTCAGTTCATGCCCGTCCACCAGCAGCGACTTTTCGGCCAGCAACGACGCCACCGTGTAGGTGGCATCAAAGCCGTCGCCGAGGTCGGCCGTGAAATCCAGCCACAGCGTCGCGGCCCCGGAGTCCCCGGATCCGTGCGCGAGGGCGGCTCCCCGGCCGTTGGATTCCCCGGCGGGTTCGTCGGAGCGTGACGGGCGCTGCGTTCCGGGCAGCCCCAGGTCGCGGACCACCGGCTGCGCGGGCTGCCCGGGCACGGGCAGCCGGTCCAGGTCGAGATCGTAGCGGGGGAAGCCGCCCTCCAGCTCACGTTTGTCGCCGAAATCGGCGAAGACGGACGCGAGGACAACCCGCACGGCGGTCCTGCCCAGCTGGGCCGGGGCGAGCCAGCGCACTGCGTCCCGCGGAGTGAAGCCAAGTCTGTCGCTGTGCTGAGCCAGCTCAGCCCGTTTCATGCCCCGTCGCCCTTCACTGCCGGCCGGCGGACCGGCCGTGTATCCGGCGGCCGTACACCTGCCAGAGCTCGCCAAGAAAGACCTTGCCGAATGCTGCCAGGGCGCTCGCAGGGTTCGGTCCCGCGACGCGGAACGTTGTCAGTTGCCGGGCGAAGTCCCACGGCCGGATGAACAGCATCCCTGCGCCCGCCACCACGGCCGGGCCGTGCGGGGCGGCCGCCTGCGGAGCGGTTGAGACCGGCAGCTTCGGGTCCGGGGGCGGAACATGCCCGCGCAGGACGCGGACGTACAGTGTGGTGGTGTCACCCCAGACGTCGAAGCCTGCATCGTTGCGGACGTCCTTGTGGCCCACGAAAGTCAGCGGAGTGCCGCCCGGATCGCGCAGCCAGAGCCGGTAGAGCATCTTCCGGCCGGCAGGTTCAGGGCCGTCCTTGACGAAGAGATTGAACCAGCCCCGTTCCACTGGCAGGCGGCCGCCGAACTGGTCGGCCAGGACGTAGCCCTCAGCAGTTGCCGGATGGAGCGGATCACGCACGAACTCGTCAATGTCAGCGGCCGTGATGGTGAGTTCGAACATCATCCGGCGGCTGCGGTCACGGCCCAGGCTGCGTCCCTCCTCAGGATCCGTGACGCCGGCGCTGAACCACCCGTGCATCTGTTCGGTGAAGCTGACGGAGGACGGCCCTGTTTCGGCCAGTTCGGTTTCCTCCTCGATCTCAGCTTCCTGCAGTGCCTCGCTTTCGGGGAGCATCATTTCGGGGGAGATGCCCGCCTCCGGGGATACTGCGGATGGCAGGCCCAGCGAGCGGCTGGCGGCCCGCGGGACGAACGTGCCTTCTTCGGCCGGGGCCTTGGCACCTTTCGTGGCGTCGGGCACCAAGGCGCGAAGCGGCCCCGGCTGGTAGCCGGTAATCCCGTCGTCGAAAGTCACACCGCCGGTATTCCCGGGCGGGAACCCGGCAGTGTCCAGGCCGCCGCGCTGCCGGTCCGCTCCCGTTCCGTTCAGGATCCGGTCGCAGGCCCGTTCGGCAAATGCGGCGATGGTCAGGGCGGGGTTGGCTCCCACCGGACCGGGCATCACGGCTCCGTCCACCACGTGCAGCCCGGGGTAGCCAAAGACCTCACCGTAGGAATCGCACACGCCTTCGCTGCTGTTCCGTCCTGCCGGGGCGCCGCCCAGCGGATGCACGGTGATGACCCGTTTGCTCCACCAGAGCGGATTCTGCTTGAAGCTCCCGCCCAGTTCCGTGGCGATCGCCTGCATCGTGGCCTGCATCCGGCCGAAGTACGCGGCCGAGGTGGCGAGGGTCCAGTTGATGGCCAGCCGGCCGCCCTGGAGGGTCATCACGCCGTCCGGTATGTCCCGGCCCATGCCGAGCAGGGGCACGGAGGACGCTGACAGCCGGCCGTCTCCCAGGGCCGCGGCAAGATCGGCGGAGATGTTGGAGCGCTGGGCCTGGAAGAGCCGGTCCTTGAGGAGCTGCACCATCACTTTGCCCGCGCGCTTCGCCACCTGGCGGAACTGTCCGGTTTCCAGGAGCCAGTTCATGAACGACGGGTAGCCTGCGTCTTCGATGTAGTACCCGCGGCCGTCGCCGCCGTCGGTGGAGTCGGGCGTGCGGATAGCCGTGGTGATGACCGGCCCCACGCTGCCCGACAGCGTGCGCGTGACGCCGTCGGGGTCCTTGGCGTCCAGGACGAAGCCCAGCAGGTCCCCGTTCCCGCTGAACCTGGTGCCCAGTGCGGGGCTCAGCGCGGGAAGCGAGGCGCGGTTGCGCAGCAGCAGGAACGTGGTGCCGAACGTTCCGGCGGCGAGGATGAGCCGGCGGCAGTGGATTAGCTGTTCGCGCAGGAGCCCGGGCGCGTTGTCGGCGGGATCGTGGACGACGTATCGGACTTCATAGCCGCCTCCCGGAAGGGGACGGATGCCGCGGACGTCGTGGTGGGTCCGGATGTCCGCGCCGGCAGCCTTGGCCGCGGACAGGTAGTTGTGGTCCAGGGTGTTCTTGGCGCCGGTGTTGCACCCGATGTCGCATTCGCCGGAGAGGGTGCAGGTGGTGCGGACCGTCCCCTCGCCATGGACGCTTCCATACGGGGCGGGCGGCAGCACCTGGTTCCTTGCGGGAGCCGCACCAGGGGAAGCCGCAAAGGTGACGGCGATGGGCGGTCGCGTGATGCTGAGTCCGAGTGCGCGCGCGGCGGCTTCCATGGCCAGGGTCTTGGGGGTGTCCTGGTAGGGGTAGGGCACGGGGCGGAGCATGGCTTCGGCGGCATCGTAATAGGGCTCGAGGTCCTGCCTGCTGAACGGCCAGCTTTCGTAGCCTCCGCCGGGAACGGGGGATTCCTGGACAAACCAGTTCTTGTCCTTGCGCAGCAGCACGTTCGCGTAGATCAAGGATCCGCCGCCCAGGCCGCTGGAGACGATTCCTTCCAGGCCCCGGAAGGTCCAGGCATCAAAGAGACCGTACAGGCCCTTGTCCGGATCCCAGAAATTCCGGCCCATCTCGGACGGTGTCCTGGCGAAGCTTCCCGGCGGGTAGGCCCTGCCCCGTTCCATCAGGACCACGGACTGGCCGCCGGCCGCCAACCGGTAGGACGCTACCGATCCGCCGAAGCCGGAGCCCACCACCACGGCGTCCACCGACTCCGCGGGATCATCGTCGCCTTGCACCACCGGTTCCACGCAATTCCCCCTGGAAGAGCTGACTCGCCGAACACCCCTGCGGCCGCGCACCAGAGCGGTACGGAGGCGGCCTCGGGGCGGTCAGACGCAAACCATAGCGACATGTTCCCACTGCGGCCCGGGTCTGTCCACGGACTGCGGGGCGGCCGGCGCCGGCGAGGAACCGCTAGACCCGAATCCGGTATCCGCGCTTGACCACGGTTTCCACCATCCGGCCGTCCGGCAGCGAGGAGCGGAGCCGGCTGACAGTCATGTCCAGCGCATGCACGGAGCCGCGCAGTTCGAGCAGTTCGGAGAGCGCTTCCCGGGACAGGACGGCGCCTTCTGCGCCCAGCAGCGCCCGCAGCAGCAGGAGGGGTGCCGGTGCCATTTCGACCGGTTCCCCGTCGATCCGAAGTGACCGTCCGCGGAGCTCCACGTTGCCGGACCGGGTGTCCAGGCGGCGGACGTGGTTCAGGGCAAGGTGTTCGCAGACCAGCCGGATCAGGGCGCCCATCCGGAAGCGTTCCGGTATGAGCGGTGACAGCCCGGCATCGATCAGCGGCTGCGCCGTGATGGGACCGACGACGGCGGTGGTGACGGTGGTCTTCAGGGCGTCGACGAGCTGCTTGTAGAGGCCCATCTCGTGGGCGGTGCTCCACATGGCGTCGACGGCGGGCGCGCTGGTGAACGTCAGGACGTCCAGGTTGCCGCTGCAGGCTGCCTCGATCAGCCGCGGCAGTTTGTCCTCGCCGTCGGGTTTGACCCAGCGGTACGGGGTGACGGTCAGGACGGTGGCGCCGGACATCTTGAGCCGCTCCAGCTGGCGGACGTCCGTGTAGCCGTGCAGCTGCACCGCCACGGTCTTGCCGCGGACGCCTTCCTTCAGCAGCATGTCCACCAGGGTGGCCGTGGTTTCGTCGCTGCTGATTCCGACGTCGGCGAGTCCGGCGGCGCGGACGGCGCCGCGTGCCTTAGGACCGCGGACAAACATGCGGCAGGCCGCGAGGGTCTCCAGCAGTTCGTCGCCGATGCCGGACGCGTCAGCCGCCTCGCACCAGCGGCGCATGCCGTAGGCAGTTGTGGCGATGCACAGATCGGGCTTGGCGGCAATGATGGCCTTGGTGTCCTCGATGAGCCGCATGTCCTCCTGCACCGGTGCGATCTTGAGCGCGGGTGCGTGCAGTACCTCCGCCCCGCGCCGCTCCAGGGCCTCGATCAGGTCCTGGGAACGCCGGTGCGACGTCACGCCGATCCGGAACCCCTCCAGGGGCGAATCGGGGGCGTCGGCAGCGGGGGAGTCCTGCGGGCCGGAGGCGGAAGCGGGGGCAATTGAGTTCATGGCGCTCATGGTTTTTCTTTCACGGTTCCATCAGTGACGCTGCGAGGCGGTCGAGGTCAGCCGCCGCCTCGGCGTGCCCGCGGTTGGCCTCAGCCACCCGCACCACCTCGCCGATGACCAGCACTGCCGGGTTTGTGCAGTCGGCGGCCGCAGTGACAATCGTACCCAGCTGGGCGATGGTGGTGCGCTGTCCGGGGCGGTAGCCGCGTTCGACGACGGCCATCGGCATGTCAGCCGGCATGCCCGCCCGGCGCAGGCCGGCAGCCAGCTGGTGCAGCGTTCCGATGCCCATGAGGACCACGATGGTCCCGCCCAGCCCGGCGAGGTGGGTGAGCTCCTTCTCGGTCAGCGGGGCGTGGCCGGACACCACAGTGAACATGTGGCTGACTTCGCGGTGGGTAACCGGGATCCCTGCCGCCGCGGGGACGGAGATGGCGCTGGTGACTCCGGAAACGACCTTGACCGGCACGCCGGCAGCCACGCAGGCGGCAACTTCCTCGCCGCCGCGGCCGAACACGTACGGGTCCCCGCCCTTGAGGCGGACCACGTTGTTGCCGGCCAGGGCGCTCTGCACCATGAGCTTCTCGATATCGCCCTGGCTGACTTTGTGGTGGCCGGGCTGCTTGCCCACATCCACCAGCTCGGCCGTGGTCAGGGACGGCAGTTCCTGGTAGGGGGCCAGACGGTCGTAGAACACGACGTCGGCATCGCGCAGCGCCTTGACGGCGGCAACGGTCAGCAATTCGCCGACGCCGGGGCCGCCGCCCACCAGGGTGACGTGGCCCACCGCTCCGGCAGCCGGTTCAACCGACACCGGGATGCCGGTGAGGCGGCACCGCTCCAGCAGCGCGTCCCAGCCGTGCTGGCCGTCGTCGACGGCGGCCACGAGGAACGGGCGCTCGGGCAGCGGCCCGTCGTGGCTTGCGCCCTGCGGGGTGCTGAGCCTCGAGACGACTGCACCGGCGGCCTGGTAGCGGCGGACCGCTTGCCGTGCGGCGTGGTCGGATCCGGTGACCAGGACTTCGCGGCCGGTGAGATCAATGCTGAGCTGCATGCCTATACCTCGTTCTTGTCGAGTTCCGGGGTGGAGGGACGCATCGGGATGGTGGCCCCGATGAGGACCTTGCCTTTTTCCTCAGCGGTGGCCGGGCGCATCTGGCCGCGCTCGTCGGAGACGAACGTGATGGAGTCGTCTTTCTGGTCGGGGGCGTTGACGAAGGAACGGAACCGGCGCAGGCGCTCGGGATCCTTCAGTGTGTCGGCCCATTCGTCGACATAGGTGTCGACGTGCTTGGCCATGGCGGCTTCGAGTTCCTCGGCGATGCCCAGGGTGTCCTTGACCACCACGTCCTCAACGTGCTTGATGCCGCCGGCGAGCTCTTCCTGCCAGCGGGCGGTGCGCTGCAGGCGGTCGGCGGTGCGGATGTAGTACATGAAGTAGCGGTCGATGTACTTGATCAGGGTCTCGTCGTCGAGGTCCTTGGCCAGCAGCTGGGCGTGGGCGGGGGTGGCACCGCCGTTGCCGCCGACGTACAGGTTCCAGCCGTCGGCCGTGGCGATCACGCCGACGTCCTTGCCGCGGGCTTCGGCGCATTCCCGGGCACAGCCGGAGACACCCATCTTGAGCTTGTGCGGGCTGCGGAGGCCGCGGTAGCGCAGTTCCAGCTGGATGGCCATGGCCACCGAGTCCTGGACGCCGAAGCGGCACCAGGTGGAACCGACGCAGGACTTCACGGTCCGCAGGCTCTTGCCATAGGCCTGGCCGGATTCGAAACCGGCGTCCACCAGTTCCTTCCAGATCTCCGGGAGCTGCTCCAGCCGGGCACCGAACATGTCGATCCGCTGTCCGCCGGTGATCTTGGTGTAGAGGTTGTACTTCTCCGCCACGGCTGCGATCACGCCGAGTTTCTTCGGGGTGATCTCGCCGCCGGCGATGCGCGGGACCACCGAGTAGGTGCCGTCCTTCTGCATGTTGGCGAGGGCGCGGTCGTTGGTGTCCTGCAGGGTGCCGCGGCCGGCGTCCAGGACGTAGGCGCTGTTCTGGCTGGCCAGGATGTTGGCGATGGTCGGCTTGCAGATGTCGCAGCCGGTGCCGGTGCCGTACTTGGCCATGATCTCTTCGAAGGAGGTCAGTTCCAGGACCCGGATGGTCTCGAACAGTTCCTGGCGGGAGAGCTCGATGTGCTCGCACAGCGCCTTGGAGACCTCGACGCCGGACTTGGTCAGCTCGGTCTCGAGCAGCTTCTTGAGCATCGGCACGCAGGAACCGCAGCTGGTTCCGGCCCGGGTGCAGCCCTTCAGCTCGCCGAGTTCCTGCACGGGAGCGTTGCCGTCGCAGGCGCCGCAGCCGTTGACGGCGTCGCGGATGGTTCCCGCCGACACATTGTTGCAGGAACAGAGAATGGCGTCGTCCGGCAGTTCGGTCTCCGGAGCGTCCCCGCCGCCTGCAGCGGTGAGGTAGGCGCCGGGCTCGGCGGCGAGTTCGCGGCCCAGCATGGGGCGGAGGCTTGTGTACGGGGTGGCGTCGCCCACGAAGATGCCGCCCAGGAGGGTCTTGGCATCGTCGGTGGTGACAATCTTCTGGTAGACGCCGCGGGCCGGGTCCGCGTAGACGATCTCCAGTGAGTGTTCGGTGCGGGCAAAGGCATCGCCGAAGCTGGCAACATCCACGCCGGAGAGCTTGAGCTTGGTGGCGGTGTCGAATCCCGGGAAGGTGGCGTCGCCGCCGTGCAGGCGGTCGGCCACAATTTCAGCCATGGTGTTGGCGGGCGCCACGAGGCCAAGGCACATGCCGCCGAAGTTCGCCACTTCGCCGATCGCCCAGATCCCGGGGATCTGGGTTTCACAGCCATCGGTGATCACGACGCCGCCGCGCGGGCCGAGATCGAACAGCTGTTCCTCTCCTTCGGCGGCGCGGAAGAGTTCGTCGCGCGGCTTCACGCCGATGGCAACAATGACGAGGTCGGCGGGGATGATGCGGCCGTCCGCCATCAGCACGCCGGTGACCTGGCCGTCTTCGGAGAGCACCTCGGAGGGGAACACGCCGCCGTGGACGGTGAAGCCCTTGGCTTCGATCAGGCGGCCGAGCGCCTGGCCGGCGCCTTCATCCAGCTGGGTGTTCATGAGCCAGGGGGCGCCGTTGATCACTACGGGAGTCGCGCCGAGCTGTTCGGTGCCTGCGGCTGATTCGAGGCCCAGGAGCCCGCCGCCGATGGTGACGGCGGTGATCTTGCGGCCGAGCTTTGCGGTGAGATCGGCGATTGCCTTGTTGATCGCCCACACGTCTTCGAGTGTGCGGTAGACGTGCACGTGCTCGGCACCGGGGATCGGCAGGCGGGCGGCGTCTGAGCCGGTGGCCACCACGAGCTCGTCGAATTCATAGGTGTTGCCCGCTGCCGTCTCCACGGACTTGGCAGCGTGGTTGATCCTGATGACGCGTTCGCCGGTTTTCAGGGCCAGGGCGTCGTGGTCCCACATGGAGGCGCTGCCAAGGGTGAGGTCCACGTCGCTGTCCGTGAGCGCCTTGCTGAGGGCTACGCGGTCATAGGGAAGGTGGGCTTCCTCGGTGAGCACGGTAACCTGCCAGCCTTCAAGGCCACGGGCGTGCATTGCGTCCGCAAAGCGGTGGGCCGCGGGGCCGCCGCCGGCGACCACGATGCGGCGTGGTGTCTGGGTGCTTGAAGTCTGTCCGGTCACTGTGGGCCTTTCGCATGGGCCGCAGACGGTGCTCTGCAGCTTGTCGTTCCAGACTAGGTACGCGCAGTTTCGCTTCAGTTTCCCTTATGTTTCGTGAACTTAACTTCTGCATCACGAACGGATTTCCGGACAGGTGAGTCGCCTTTTACGTGCCGGACACATTGACTGCACGCCGCCGAAACACCGCAGCCCTAGCTTTGAGATGTGGCCGCGTCGGCGGTCCGGGCCCGGCAGCCGTTCCACAGAGCGCCGGGCGGCAGGCTATGCGAGAGGGGCCGGAAATGACCGCAATACTTGAACTTGAAGACCAGGGCACCGGATTTGCGACGGGCTGGAACCGCGTCTGTGCCGTGGAGGAGCTGGAGCTGGCCTGGGGCGAGGCCGCACTGATTGCCGGCCGCCAGGTGGCATTGTTCCGCACCGCGCCCGCCGAAGTTTTCGCGGTGGCACAAGAAGACCCCGCCACGGGCGCCCACGTGATGGCCCGCGGCATTGTGGGCTCCCGCGGGACACGCCAGACCATTGCGTCCCCGCTGCACAAAGAGGTCTACGACCTCGAAACCGGTGAGTGCTTCGGCACCGCCGGGCTCCGCCTCCCCACGTTCCGCACGCGTGTGGTGGATGGCTTCGTCGAGGTTGAACTGTAGCTAAAGCCCCAGGGCCTCCCGCACATCTACCAGGACGCCGTCGAGCGCTGCCCGTGCCGCCTGCCGTGCCTCGGGAAGCTCGGCGGCCGAGCCCACGCTCCGGATGACCTCGAGATAGCATTTGAGCTTCGGTTCCGTGCCGCTGGGACGGATGATCACCCGGCTGAGGTCTTTCGTGAGGTACAGCAGGCCGTCCGTCGGGGGCAAAGCATCGCTGCCTTCGGCCAGGTCCTTGAACGTTTCGACGGCGGACCCGCCGAAGGATTCCGGCGGCCCCACCCGGAGCCGGTTCATCATGGCGTCCAGCAGGCCCAGGTCCGCCACACGGATGCTGAGCTGGTCGCTGGCGTGCAGCCCGTGCACCAGGTACAGCTCGTCGAGGGTATCGAAAATGCTTTTACCGTCCGCCTTGGCAGTCGCCGCGAGTTCCGCGATGAGCACGGCAGCGGAAATCCCGTCCTTGTCCCGGACCAGGTCCGGCGCCACGCAGTATCCCAGCGCTTCCTCGTAGCCGTAGAGCAGGCCCGGGACGCGCGAAATCCACTTGAACCCGGTCAGGGTTTCCGCGTGGGCGTACCCGGCCGCCGTGGCGATCCGTGCCAGCAGGCGCGAGGACACGATCGAATTCGCGAAGACTCCGTGTGCCTGGCCTTCGCCGCCGGCAGCGAGCCGGGCCACAATGTGTGCCCCCAGCAATGCGCCAACTTCGTCACCGCGCAGCATGCGCCAGGCGCCGGTGTCCGGGTCCTTGGCGGCAACGGCGGCACGGTCAGCGTCGGGGTCGTTGGCCAGCACGATGTCCGCGTCCACGCGGGCCGCCGTTTCCAGCGCAAGATCCAGGGCGCCGGGCTCCTCCGGATTGGGGAAGTTGACCGTGGGGAAGTCCGGGTCGGGCCGCGCCTGTTCGGACACCACGGTGACGTCGTCGAATCCTGCCGCCTTCAGCACGGCGACGGCAGTGTCGCCGCCTACCCCGTGCATGGGGGTCAGGACGATCTTCAGGTCACGGGCCGGGAACTGCGCGGGCAGCGCCAGGGCGGCCACCGCCGCCTCGTAGCCGGCAGCGATTGAGGGCTCCAGGACGGTCCAGCCCGCAGGGGCCAGCGTGATGGAATCCAGCGTGCCCACGCGGTCGATTTCCGCGGCTATCCGGGCGTCGTAGGGCGCCACGATCTGCGCCCCGCGTCCGCTTTCCTCCACGGCGTGCCTGCCGAGGTACACCTTGTAACCGTTGTCCTGCGGGGGGTTGTGGCTGGCAGTCACCATTACTCCGCCGTCGCAGTCCAGGGCCCGGACGGCGTAGGCAAGCAGCGGCGTCGGGAGTGCCTGCGGCATTAGGAAGGTGTCGATACCCGCGGCCGTGAAGACCGCAGCGGTCTCCTCGGCGAAAATGTCGGAGTTGTAGCGGGCGTCGTAGCCGACGACGGCGCGTGGCCGGGTGCCCGGCGAAGCCGCCTCGACGGCACCGGTCAGGAACGCCGCGAACCCGGCCGCCGCGCGCCGGACAACCACACGGTTCATCCGGTTCGGCCCGGGACCCAGCGCGGCGCGGAGGCCTGCGGTGCCGAACTGCAGCGTGCCGCTGAAGCTGTCCTCGAGTTCCTGGCGGGCGGACGGAACACCGTCCCCGGAGCGTTGGACGAGTTCTGTCAAAGCGGCGGCAGTGGCTGGATCCGGGTCCTGGGCGGCCCAGTCCCGGGCGTCGCTCAGCAGCTGCGGAAGGTCGGCATCGGAAGACGTCATAGGAACAAAGCTATCGCCTAACGTCCGCGATTGGCTGTCCGACAAGCGCAGGGGGAACCTTGACAGTAAATTTTCCGGACACGTAATGTCTGAAAAATGAAGATGGGGCAGGGAGTTGAGTGGGCGCTGCACTGCTGCATCAACATGTCCTGGGCTCCCTCGGGGGAGGCTGTGAACAGTGCCCGGTTGGCCGAGTTGTATCAGTTGCCCGCCGCTTACCTGAACAAGCAGCTACAGGCGCTGGTCCGTGCGGGCATCCTGTATTCCGTCTCCGGACCCCGCGGCGGCTTCCAGCTGGCGCGGGGCGCGGAAACGATCACCGTGCTGGACGTTGTCCTGGCCATTGAGGGTCCGGACCCCGCATTTCGGTGCGAATCCATTCTCGCGAACGCGCCCGGGGCGGATCCCGGTGAAGACTATCTACGCAGTTGCCTGGTGTCCCAGACCATGCGGCAGGCCGAACTGGCTTGGCGGCAGACGCTCTCCCGGCAGACCATTGCGGGTATTGCCGCATCAGTCGAGCGGAAGTTTCCCGGCTCCCGAAAGGACGTCCTCCGCCGGCTGATGCCCGCCAGGAGCTAGTTCTTCAGGAACCAGTGCCCGGCGGGCGCCGCCATGCAGTGCCGCCTCAGAGCTTGGCGATGATTTCCGCGAGCAGCTTGGAGATGCGCGGAGCGGCGGCCTGCCCGGCTTCCAGCACTTCCTCATGGCTCAACGGCACCGGGCTGATGCCGGCGGCAAGGTTGGTCACCAGCGAGATGCCGAAAACCTCCATGCCGGCATGGCGGGCGGCGATGGCTTCAAGTGCTGTGGACATGCCCACCAGGTCGGCCCCGATCCGCTTGGCGTACTGCACTTCAGCCGGCGTTTCGTAGTGCGGGCCGGTGAACTGCGCGTACACACCTTCGTCGAGGGACGGATCAACTTCGCGGGCCAGTCGGCGGATCCGTGCCGAGTAGAGATCTGTCAGGTCAACGAACGTTGCACCTTCCAGCGGGGACGTGGCGGTGAGGTTTATGTGATCTTTGATGAGCACCGGAGTGCCGGGAGCCCAGTCCTCGTTGAGGCCGCCGCAGCCGTTGGTGACCACCAGAACCTTGCAGCCGGCCGCCGCAGCGGTCCGGACACCGTGCACTACGGCGCGGACGCCCTTACCTTCGTAGTAGTGCGTCCGGGCGCCCAGCACCAGTGCCCGCTTGCCTTCCCTGGTCAGGACGGAACGGATGGTGCCTACGTGGCCCTCCACGGCCGGTGCGGAGAAACCGGGGACCTCGTCCGCGGATAGCGTCGCGGTGGTCTCGCCGATCAGGTCCGCGGCGTCGCCCCAGCCCGAACCGAGCACCAGGGCGACGTCATGGCTGTCCACGCCGGTCTCCTCGGCGATGTAGTCGGCGGCGGCGCGCGCGGCGTCAAAAGGGTCCGTGTTCAGGAATTCTGTATTACTCACTGGTACAAGTTATCGTGCCCGCGGTGCCGTGCCCAGCAGTGGCGCAGGTCCCTTTTATTGGTGTGCGGCGGCCGATGGGTAGAGAATGGATCTTTGTGACTACGCATCCGGATTTCAGCTCACCCCGCATCGCAATACTCGGCGGAGGGCCCGGCGGCTATGAAGCCGCCATGGTGGCCGCCTCACTGGGGGCGCAAGTCACCATCATTGAGCGGGCGGGCCTGGGCGGCTCGGCGGTGCTCACCGACGTCGTACCGTCCAAAACCCTGATCGCGACGGCGGACCTGATGACCCGCGTCGGCGAGGCGGGGGAGCTGGGCGTGAAGTTCGACGTCGATGGCGGCGATTTCGCCCCCGTGATGCGCGCGGACCTGAAGCACATCAACGACCGCCTGCTCGGCCTGGCGCGGAAGCAGTCCGAGGACATCCGTGCCGGCCTGGAACACCAGGGCGTGCGGATCCTGATCGGCTCCGGCAAGCTGCTGGACAGCCACACCATCGAGGTCCTCACCGTGGACGGCACGGAAACGGTGGAAGCTGACACCATCCTGCTTGCGGTGGGCGCCCACCCGCGTGAACTTCCCACCGCGCGGCCCGACGGCGACCGGATCCTGAACTGGGCGCAGATCTACAACATGGACGAACTCCCCGAAGAACTCATCGTGGTGGGTTCCGGTGTGACCGGCGCGGAATTCGCCTCCGCCTACAACGGCCTGGGCTCCAAGGTCACCCTGATTTCCAGCCGCGACCGCGTGCTGCCGGGCTCTGACGCCGACGCCGCCGAGGTCCTGGAAGGCGTCTTTGAACGCCGCGGCGTGAAGGTGCTCTCCCGCTCCCGCGCCGAAACGGTGGAACGGACGGACGACGGCGTGGTGGTCACCCTGGGCGACGGCTCCAAGGTCACCGGCAGCCACTGCCTGGTCTGCGTGGGGTCCATCCCCAACACGGCCGGCATCGGCCTTGAGGAAGCCGGCGTGGCAATCACTGAGAGCGGCCACATCAAGGTGGACGGCGTCTCGCGCACGACGGCTCCGAACATCTACGCCGCCGGCGACTGCACCGGCGTCCTTGCGCTGGCCTCCGTCGCTGCCATGCAGGGCCGCATCGCCGTGGCCCACTTCATGGGCGACAGCGTTACCCCGCTGAAGCTGCACCAGGTGGCCTCGAATATCTTCACCTCGCCCGAGATCGCCAACGTCGGCGTGTCCGAGGCGGAGATCGACTCCGGCAAGTACCAGGGCGACGTGGTGAAGCTGTCGCTGCGCAGCAACGCCCGGGCCAAGATGCGCAACCACCGGGACGGCTTCGTCAAGATCTTCGCCCGCAAGGGCTCCGGCACTGTGATCGGCGGTGTGGTGGTGGGCCCGAACGCGTCCGAGCTGATCTTCGCGATCTCCATCGCGGTCACGCAGAAACTGCACGTCGACGACGTCGCCAGCACCTTCACGGTGTACCCGTCACTCAGCGGTTCCATCTCGGAAGCGGCACGGCGCCTGCACGTTCATATGTAACGTCAGGCAGCCGCGGCCCGGATGTGTTCCGGGGACACCGCGGCGCGGGTCATCCGGGCTGCCACCAGATACAGCAGCCCGGTGATCAACGGGATCACGCTAACCGCGGAGAGGGACACCACTCCGGCGAGGTTCCCCAGGGCTGAGAACGCAATCGGGCCCAGGCCGAGGGCCAGCAACAGCCAGCCCGCCGCAGCCGTTCGTTTCAGGCCCAGGACGGCTGCCGGGAACGCGAGGACCAGCACGGCCACGGCGCGGACCGGGCCGTTGGCGTTCTCGAACTCGCGCCACGAGACGGAATCCAGGGCGAACCATATCCCCGCCACCACCAGCAACGCGGTCAGCAGGGCCAACACCGGCGTGGCCCACGTGGGACGAAGCCAGGCAAGCACGGCCAGGACGGCCAAGGCAACGGCCCACGACAGGACCAGCATGATGCCCTCGGGGCCGCCGGGATCAGCCAGGGCATAGCCGCTGACGAACAGTCCGGCGAGTACCGTAAAGGCTGCCATGATGGCGGCTGCCGTCCACACCAGGGCACGGGCCCGGACTGACCGGTCCGGCTGCCGCAGGGAGACGATGCCCATCACTGTGGCAGCAACGATGAGCGCGGCAGCGGCCAGGAAGATCGTGACGCTGAACATGGCAAACCCTCCGTCGGAAGCACGGACCGTAGCTTCCATGACACCCCTGTCCCACGGGCCGGGCAAGGGGCCAAGGTCCCGTGGAAGATTGCAGCGGGTAGCCTGGCTTGCCAGCAAGGCCGGCGTCCCCCGCGTCACATCACGTCAGGCGGCTGGTGCCGCCTGGAAGTGTTTTTCGATGATGTCCTTGATGTCGGAGTGGCAGCCGCCGCAGCCGGTGCCGGCGCGGGTGGCGCCGGAAACCTCTGCCACGGTGGAGCAGCCGTCAACAACAGCGTCCTGGATCTTGGTGCCGCTGACCCCTGCGCACCGGCAGACGGTGCGGGCGGGGTCGCTGTTGCCCGGGGCGGCCAGCTGGTCCGGTCCGTCAAGGCGCAGCAGGAGCGACCTGTCGGCGGGGAGCTCGTCGCCGCGCTCGAACAGGGACACCAGCTCCGCCGCGGTGCGTGGCATGCCCACGGCCACGAGGCCCTCCAGGACTCCGCCGCGAGTGGTCATCTTGACGTAGCGGCCGTGTTCCGGATCCGCCCACTGCGCGATCTGCAGACGCGGGCGGCCGTTCACGGCACCGGCCGTCAAGACCTCGTCGTCCCACGGATCGGCGGCATTGTCGCCGGCCACGGCCATGTTCAGGCCCCGGGCCTTGAGGACGATGACGCCCGGCTTTTCCATCGGGAGTTCCGGCAGGGCGTTGGCAACCTCCGCCGATGCGGCGTCGCTTCCGCGTTCAACAGAGGCCTCGCCGGATCCCGCAGCGGATCCCTCGGCGAGGAGCGTCAAGTACTCGGCGAGCCACTCCGCCTGCCGCCAGCCCGGACCCACCAGGCCGGAGGGGCCGGACGCGGTGCGGCACTCACTGCAGGAAGGATCCGGGCATCGGACTTCGGCGCAGTCGCCGATCGCGAAAATGTGGGGCTCATGGTGTGCCCGCAGTTTGTGGTCCACCAGGATGCCCGTGGCCGTGGACAGCCCGCAGCCTTCGGCCAGTTCCACGCGCGGCCGGACGCCGCAGGACAGCACCAGCAGGTCGCCGTCGATCGCTGAACCGTCATCCAGCAGCAGGGCGGAGAAGCCGCCATCGGAAGCGGTGTGTTCGATCCCGGTGGAGCGCGCATTGCCGGCCATCCGGACGCCGCAGTTGCGCAGGCTGGCGGCCAGCACCGCTCCGCCGCCGCGGTCGATGTTCCGGCCCAGCGGGTGCGGTCCGTTGTGGACCACGGTCACGGTGGCGCCTTCCTCGGCGGCGGCCAGGGCCGTCTCGAGTCCCAGGACGCCGCCGCCCAGGACCACCACGCGCTTGCCGCCGGATACAGCCTGGCGGAGCACCTCGGCGTCGCGCAGGTCGCGCAGCGCGGTCACGCCGGCGGGCAGAACCGGGTGGGCCGGGTCCGGGTTGAGACCGGTCAGGTTGGGGATGACCGGACGCGAACCGGTGGCAAACACCAGCCGGTCATAGCGGGGCGTGGTGCCGTCCGTGAGGATCACCTGCTGGCGGGCGCGGTCCACCCGGCGGACGCGGACGCCGAGCCGGACGTCCACACCGTCGGCGACCAGCGCGGCGGCGTCGGACAGCGCCAGCGCGCCCGCAGTGGTGCGACCGACGCCGAGGTCTGCCACCAGCACGCGGTTGTAGGCGGCGTCCGCTTCCTCGCCGATCACGGTCAGGTGGGCCAGCCCGCTGCGGACGGCGGGCAGCAGCTCATCGACCAGCCGTGCGGCAACCGGACCAAAGCCAACAATTACTATCTGCTCACTCATGAGGCCTCCGATGTCTGAAGAACGCTGTGCTGAAGTCCGTTGGCGGCCACCCGGACCCAGACTTTGTTGAATTTGAACTCGGGCATCCCGGAGATGGGATCGGTGGCGGCCTCCGTCAGGCGGTTGGCGCTCTCGAGCTCCGGGAAGTGGAACGGCAGGAAGACCGTCTCGGGTCGGATGGCGGTGCTGAGTTCCGCCCGGCACAGTACTTCGCCGCGCTCGTTGGCCACCGACACGAACGCGCCGTCGGTAATGCCCATGGACGCCGCGGCTGCGGGGTGGATCTGCAGCTTCGCCTCCGGCTGGGACTCCAGCAGCTCGGACACGCGTCGGGTCTGCGACCCGGACTGGTAATGCTCCAGCAGGCGGCCGGTAATGAGCGTCATGGTCTTGGCGTCCGGGGCTGTGTTGTCCCGGGCGGGGTTTGCTGCCGGAGTACGACGGCGGCGGGGCGCCACCGGCGTCATGACCGCCTTGCCGTCGGCGTGGGCAAAACCGTCGAGGAACAGCCGCGGCGTGCCGGTGCTTCCCGCGGGGTAGGGCCAGTAGGCGGCCTCGCCGCGGTCCAGCATTGCGTAGTCGATGCCCGAGTAGTCAGCGAGCCCGCCGGCGGAGGCCAGGCGCAGTTCCTCGAAGACCGTTTCGGGATCCTCGCTGTAGGTGGACGGGGCATCGAGCGCTTCGGCGAGTCGTGCCATGATCCAGAGTTCGCTGCGGGCTCCGGCGGGCGGCTGCAGGGCACGGCGTCGGCGCAGCACGCGCCCCTCAAGGTTGGTCAGTGTGCCTTCCTCCTCCGCCCATTGAAGGACCGGCAGGATGAGGTCTGCTTCGGCGGCCGTTTCGGAGACGAAGAAATCGCAGACCACCAGGAAGTCCAGGCTGCGAAGGCCCTCGATGACTGCGTTTGCATCGGGGGAGGCCACCGCGATGTTGGAGGCGTGCACGAAGAGGCAACGGACGCCGTCGGGCTGTCCGAGGGACTTCAGGAGCTGGACGGCGGGGAGGCCGGGGCCGGGAATCAGCGATTCCGGCACGCCCCATACCTTGGCCACATGCGCGCGGGCCGCGGGGTCGGTGATCTTCCGGTAGCCGGGGAGCTGATCGGCCTTCTGGCCGTGTTCGCGGCCGCCCTGGCCGTTGCCCTGGCCGGTGAGTGTGCCGTAGCCGCTGCGGGCGGACCCCGGCAGCCCGAGCAGCAGGCTCAGGTTGATGGCGGCGGTAGCGGTGTCCGTACCGTCCACGTGCTGCTCCACGCCGCGGCCCGTCAGGATGTAGCTTCCACCCTGCGCAGCGCCGTGGGCCAGCCTGCGCGCCGTTTCGCGGATGAGGTCGGCGGGCACGCCGGTCAGGGACTGGACCCGTTCGGGCCAGAAGGCGTTGACGCTGCGGACCAGGGCGTCGAAGCCGCTGGTGCGCGCCTTGATGAAGTCGGTGTCGGCCAGGCCTTCGTGGATCACCACGTGGGAGAGACCCAGCAGCAGGGCGAGGTCCGTGCCCGGCAGGGGCTGCAGGTGCAGGCCGCCGCCGTCGGAGGTGAACGCGGCAGTGGCGGAACGGCGGGGGTCCACCACGATCAGCCCGCCGGCGTCGCGTACCCCCTGCAGGTGCTGCACGAAGGGCGGCATGGTCTCGGCCACGTTGGAGCCGAGCATCAGGATGGCGCTGGCGCTGTCCAGGTCCTCGAGCGGAAACGGGAGTCCGCGGTCCACGCCGAACGCCCTCATGCCGGCGGCTGCCGCGGAGGACATGCAGAACCGGCCGTTGTAGTCGATCCGGGATGTGCCAAGGGCGAGGCGGGCGAACTTGCCCAGCATGTAGGCCTTTTCGTTGGTCAGGCCGCCGCCGCCGAAAACGCCGACAGCGTCCGCGCCGTAGCGGGCACGGGTGTCCTTGACGGCTGCGGTGATGAGCTTCAGGGCGTCATCCCAGCTCACGGGACGGTGGACTCCGTCAGAGCCCTTCAGCATGGGCTCGGTGACGCGTCCGGGGTGGCTCAGCAGGGACGCGGACGTCCACCCCTTGCGGCAGAGGCCGCCGCGGTTGGTGGGGAAGTCGCGTCCGGATACCTCCAGGACAGGTTGAGCCGGCACGGGGTCTGACCCCGGCTGGACAGCCGGGGTCAGAGCCGCTGGGGACTTCAGCGTCATGGCGCACTGCAAGGCGCAGTAGGGGCAGTGCGTGTCGGCGCTTGTGGTCATGTTAGACGTGTCCCATCGCATTTCGGTTGGCGTTGCGGATGTAGCAGGCCCAGCAGACCACCAGCATCAGGACGTATGCCGCGACGAAGCCGTAGAAAGCGGGGGTGTACGAGCCGCTGGCCTGGTTGGAGGCGTTCAGCACCTGCGGGATAACGAACCCGCCGTAGGCGCCGATTGCCGAGATCAGGCCCAGCGCCGAGGAAGCCAGGCGCTGGGTTGCCACCGAGCTGGCGCCGTTGCGGGCCGCCCGGCTGTTGGTGGCGAAGATGATGGGGATCATCCGGTAGGTGGCGCCGTTTCCGAAGCCGCTTGCGGTGAAGAGCATCAGGAAGAGCACCAGGAAGAGCCAGAAGTTCTTGAGCGGCAGGGTCCAGATCATGGTCAGGGTGATGACGGCCATGGAGGCGAAGGCGGCAACGGTCATGCGGGCGCCGCCCATCCGGTCAGCCATGCGTCCGCCGTAGGGGCGGGCCAGTGAACCCACCAGCGGGCCGAGGAAGGCGAGGGACAATGCCACCGTGCCCACTCCGATGGAGGAGAAAGCGGGAAAGTAGTCCTTGATCAGCTTGGGGAACACCCCGGCGAAGCCGATGAACGAACCGAAGGTGCCGATGTACAGCAGCGCCATGATCCACAGGTGCGGTTCCTTGAGCGCTGCGATCGAGCCTGCCACGTCACCCTTGGCGCTGGTGAGGTTGTCCATGTACTTCCAGGCACCGAAGGCCGCGAGCAGGATGAGCGGGACCCACATGAGGCCTGCGACCGGAAGGTTGACGGTTCCGGCGGCCAGGAGCGTGATGGCGATCGGGACAGCCAGCTGTGCGACGGCGGCACCCATGTTGCCGCCGGCGGCGTTCAGGCCCAGGGCCCAGCCCTTTTCGCGGGCCGGGTAGAAGAACGTGATGTTGGCCATGGAGCTCGCAAAGTTGCCGCCGCCGAAACCGGCCAGGGCAGCGACCAGGAGCATGACGCCGAACGGTGTCTCCGGGTTGGAAACACACAGCGCCAGCCCAATGGAGGGGACGAGCAGCAGCAGGGCCGAGACGATGGTCCAGTTGCGGCCGCCGAACCTGGGGACCATGAACGTGTAGGGGATGCGGAGGGTGGCACCCACCAGGCTGGGCATGGAGATCAGCCAGAAGATTTCGGAAGTGGAGAAGGTGAAGCCGGCGGCGGGGAGCTGGACCACCACGATGGACCAGAGCTGCCAGACGACAAAGCCGAGGAATTCGGCGAAGATGGACCAGTTCAGGTTGCGCCGGGCGATGGAACGGCCCTGGGACTCCCACTGCTCCTTGTTCTCTGCATCCCAGTTGGCGATCCAGCGGCCGGGGCGGACTTCAAGGGCGGGGGCGTGAACGGTGCGGGTAGTTCCGGGCTGTGCGCCGGCCTCTGCCGTGCGGTCAACAGTCACGGTGTACCTCCTTCGGGGGTTTTGTTGTTCTTCAAAGGTAGGGATGGCGCGTTTCGTCAACCGTCGCCGTTTGTTAACGTGCTGTGAAGTTTGCCTATCGGGGCATTTGTGACGGCGTGAGGCGCCGCTCAGTGAGACAAATCAAAACGTCCGCATATTGGACCCTTTGTCCAGTCGCTGGACGGCGGGAACTATTATTGAGAGATACGTATCCCTTAGCCGGGCAGTCTTTTGGGGCACCCGCCCGGTTTCTCACGAAAGCGTTACTACATGTCATCCACTGCCACCTCACCGCAGCCGGGATCAGCCAAACAGGTTAACTCGCGCGGGCGAGTGATCGTCGCCAGCCTCATCGGCACCACCGTTGAGTTCTACGACTTCTACGTCTACGCCACTGCCGCTGTGCTCGTATTCCCCAAACTGTTCTTCCCGGGACAGAACGAGACCACTCAGCTGCTGAGCTCCTTCGCCGTGTTCGGTGTGGCGTTCATCGCCCGGCCGCTCGGTTCCGTGGTCTTTGGCCACTTCGGAGACAAATTCGGCCGCAAGGGCACCCTGGTGGCATCGCTGCTGACCATGGGCATCGCAACGTTCCTGATCGGCTGCCTCCCCACGGCGCTGGTACCGGGCTGGGGCTTCTGGGCGCCTGCACTCCTGGTGGTCATGCGCTTCGCCCAGGGCCTGGCCCTCGGCGGTGAATGGAGCGGCGCGGCCCTCCTGGCCACCGAGAACGCCCCCGCCAACAAGCGGGCAATCTATGGCACGTTCCCGCAGCTGGGTGCGCCTATCGGTTTCATTATCGCCAACGTGATCTTCCTCGTGGCCAGCTACCAGCTGTCGCCGCAGGCGTTTGAAGCCTGGGGCTGGCGCGTTCCGTTCCTGCTCAGCGCCGTCATGGTGATCATCGGGCTCTACGTCCGCCTCAAGCTGATTGAAACGCCGGCCTTCACCAAGGTCCTGGAATCCAACGAAGTGGCCAAGCTTCCCATCGGCCGTGTCTTCAAGACAAGCTGGCGCCCGCTCATCCTGGGTACTTTCATCATGCTGGCCACCTACGTGCTGTTCTACCTGATGACCACGTTCACGCTGACCTACGGGACACGCCCCGCCACGCTGGACGCCGCCAAGGCAGCCGCTGAAAAGGCCGGGAAGCCGATGACCGAGGCCGCAGCCGCCGCGTTCGTCCCCGGCCTGGGCTTCACGCGCAACGACTTCCTCTGGATGCTGATTGCCGGCGTCGTGTTCTTCGGCATCTTCACCCTGGTTTCCGGCCCGCTGGCAGAGAAGTACGGCCGCCGCAAGATGCTCATCGCGGTCACCGCTGGAATCTTCGTCTTCGGCCTGCTGTTCGTCCCGCTGTTCAGCGGCGGCTTCGTGGGCACCATGGCCCTGCTGATCCTCGGCTTCACCTTGATGGGACTGACCTTCGGACCCATGGGGGCGCTGCTGCCGGAACTGTTCCCCACCAACGTCCGCTACACGGGGTCCGCGGTGAGCTACAACGTTTCCAGCATCCTGGGTGCGGCCGTGGCCCCCTTCATCGCGGTGTGGCTGTGGGAAATGGCGAAGGGCAGCCCTGTACTGGTTGGCGTGTACCTCAGCGTCATGGCCGTGCTGACGCTTGTGGCACTGTTCCTGAGCAAGGAAACGCGGGACCTGGACTACGAGAACAACGTAGCCTGACCCGAGAAACCGTCATGGGAAATGCCCGGCACCCCTTCGCGGGGTGCCGGGCATTTTTGTTGTTTGCGGCCGCTACCTTGCGTAGCGCTCCACGAAGTTGCTGAGTATCTTCATCGGTTCCGCCGCGGTGAACTGCCGGGCGTCCTCCATCAGCACCTCCGCCGATTCCGGCGGGAAGTAACCCGCGTGTCGGTAGATGTCGATCCGGGTGACCAGACCGTCCGCATCGAGCTCCGGGTGGAACTGCGTGGCGTACAGGTTGGCCCTGATCCGGAACATGTGCACCGGGCAGGCCGCGGAACTGGCCAGGAGCACCGCGTGGGAAGGAAGGACGCTGACGGCTTCCTTGTGGCCGGTGAAGGCTGTGAAGCTTTCCGGCAGGCCGCGCAGGAGGGGATCCTGCAGGCCTTCCGCTGTGAGGCTGATGGTGGTGCCGCCCAGACCCTCGCCGTAGGTCCGGTCAATGACCGCGCCCTGGTGCAGGCCCAGCGTACCGACCCCGTAGCAGGCGCCGAGGAACGGGAAATCCGCCGGCACAATACGGTCCAGCAGCAGGCGCAGTTCATGCTCCACCCGGTGCTGGGCCGCGCTCTTATGGTCGGCCGGGTCACTGGACGTGAAGGGGCTGCCGCCTACGATCACCCCGGAGTAATCGGACAGGTCCAGATCCGGCATGGGTCCGGCTTCCATCCGGATGCGCCTCAGCTGCGCCGGCACAAGTCCGCCATAGCGCAGATAGGCCTCGTATTCCTCCTCGGCGGCCAGGTCCTCGGCACGCGATGCAAGAAGTAGAAATGGCTTCACACGCTAAGTGTGCATGGAGCCGCCCCCGGGCGCCATGGGCGCGCCGGGGGCGGCGTGGAATGCTGTGTATGCCGGCCGGACGGAGCGGCCCGCAGGCCTAGTCCTCGATAGTGGCGATCACGGCACCGGCGGAGACCGTCTCGCCCGCGATGGCGGCCAGACCGGTAATGGTGCCCGCGCGGTGGGCCGTGAGGGGCTGCTCCATCTTCATCGCTTCGAGCACGACGACGAGATCACCTTCGGCAACAAGGTCACCTTCCACGACGGCCACCTTCACGATGGTCCCCTGCATGGGGGAGGTCAGCGAGTTGCCGCCCGCAGCAGCCGCCGGTCCGCCGGAGCGGGAGCGCTTCTTGGCCTTGGCCGGTTTGCCCGAGCCGCCGCCGGTGCTGAACGAGCCGAGCGACGCCGGAAGGACCACTTCAAGGCGTTTGCCGCCCACCTCGACGACAACGCGCTGGCGGTCTCCGGCGTCGGAAGCTTCACCTTCGGCGCCGTCAGGCGTCCACGCCGGAATGTTGTTGACGAACGCCGTCTCGATCCAGCGGGTGTGGACCTTGAACGGGCCTTCAGCCGGGGCGAAGTCGGGGTTGGTGACCACTGCGAGGTCGAAGGGAATGACGGTGGGGATGCCCTCGACCACCATCTCCTCCAAGGCCCGGCGGGAGCGCTGCAGTGCCTGCTCGCGGGTGGCGCCGGTGACGATCAGCTTGGAGAGCATCGAGTCGAAGTTCCCGCTGATGACGTCGCCTTGCTCCACGCCGGAGTCAATCCTGACGCCGGGGCCGGTGGGGTTCTTCAATGTGGTGATAGTGCCGGGGGCGGGCATGAAGTTGCGGCCGGGATCTTCGCCGGTGATGCGGAACTCGATCGAGTGTCCGCGGACCTCGGGATCGTCGTAGCCGAGCTTTTCGCCGCGGGCCAGCCGGAATTGCTCGCGGACAAGGTCGATTCCGGTTACTTCCTCGGAGACGCAGTGCTCCACCTGGAGGCGGGTGTTGACCTCAAGGAATGAGATGGTGCCGTCCTGGCCCACCAGGAACTCGCACGTTCCGGCGCCCAGGTAGCCGGCCTCCTTGAGGATCGCCTTGGACGACTCGTAGAGGCGGCGGTTCTGCTCTTCGGTCAGGAAGGGCGCGGGCGCCTCTTCCACCAGCTTCTGGTTGCGGCGTTGCAGCGAGCAGTCGCGGGTGGAGACCACCACGACGTTGCCGTAGGCGTCCGCCAGGCACTGGGTTTCGACGTGCCGCGGGGCATCCAGGAATCGCTCAATGAAGCATTCTCCGCGCCCGAACGCCGCCACAGCCTCGCGGACGGCCGATTCGAACAGCTCCGGAATTTCCTCGCGCGTGCGGGCCACCTTGATGCCGCGGCCACCGCCGCCGAACGCCGCCTTGATGGCCACGGGCAGGCCGAACTTGTCCACGAACTCGAGGATCTCCTCCGCGGACTCCACGGGATCGGCGGTGCCGGGGACCTGAGGTGCACCCACCTTTTCGGCGATGTGCCGGGCCTGGACCTTGTCGCCGAGGGCGGAGATTGCCTCCGGGGAGGGGCCGATCCAGGTGATGCCCGCACCGATGACCATGGCGGCGAACTGTGCGTTTTCGGCCAGGAAGCCGTAGCCCGGGTGGATGGCGTCGGCGCCGCTCTGGTGCGCCACTTCGATGAGCTTTTCCATCACGAGGTAGGACTCGGCAGCGGTGTTGCCGCCCAGTGCGTAGGCCTCGTCCGCCAGACGCACGTGCAGGGCGTCGCGGTCCGGGTCGGCGTAGACGGCCACCGAGGCGATGCCTTCGTCCCGGGCGGCGCGGATGATGCGCACGGCGATTTCACCGCGGTTGGCGATGAGGACTTTGCTCAGCCGCTTGGAGCTCGTCAGGGCGGCACCTGCGTGGCTTGGGGCGGTGGACTGCTCTGGACTTGCGGACTGCTCCGAATTTGCTGACAAGGCGTCTCCTTCTTTCCTTCAGGGAGCCTAGCGCGATTTTGAGGGTTCCGCCGATATTACTTGCGGATTCCGCGCGTAAAGCTCCGGACCTTTGTAGGGATGCTACAAAGAGCTGCGAATTGCCTCACTCCGCGCGGACATCGGCGGGGTCTATGGCGCCGCCGGTCCACAGTTCGGTGATGCCCACCTGCGCCTGGCCCAGCAGCCCGCGAAGGGTGGAAATGGAAAGTCCGACGACGGTGTGGGGGTCGCCGTCGACCTTCCGGATGAAGGCCCCGCCGTAACCGTCGATCGTGAAGGAGCCAGCGCACTGGAGCGGCTCGCCGGTGCCGATGTACGCGTCGATTTCTTCGACACTCATGTCCATGAAATGGACTTCGGCGGAGGTCACGGAGCCCAGCGTGGCGCCCGTGCCGGAAGCGGAGTCGCCGTCGGCGTCGTCGTCGGGCTCGGTGTCGCGGCAGTCCACCAGCCAGTGGCCGGTGTGCAGCACGCCCATGGCGCCGCTCATGCGCAGCATCCGCTCCTTGGCGACGTCGGCCGTGTACGGCTTGCCGTGTGCCTCTCCGTCGAACTCAAAGACGGAATCGCAGCCGAGCACCAGAGCACCCTCCGCCTCGGGCAGTGAGGCCACGGCCTCCGCTTTGGCTCGTGCCAGAAGCAGGGCGGTGTCGTGCGGGTCCGTCACGCCGTAGCGGGCCTGGACTGCGTCCTCATCCACGTCGGAGACGAGGATTTCGTGCCGGATGCCGGCATGGCTCAGCAGCTTGGTGCGTGCGGGGGACTGGGAGGCAAGAATGAGGCGGGTCACCGGTCCAGCCTAGTTCCCCCTGAGTCGCATTGTCGCTCGGTCTTTTCGCTCAGGTCTTTAGCGCTCGGCCTATTGTCGGAGGTCGGCTGGATAGTTGGTTCATGGACGGGAACCAGGGACCGCAGGGGGAACCAGCAATGGCCGGACGCGATGAATACGATCTTCAAAGTCTGAAGGCGATGCTCGACTGTTTGCTGCAGGAATTCACTCTGCCCCCGGATATTCCCGGGCTGATCGAATACAACCGGCGGTTGGACGAGCTGACGTCTGCAGTGAGCAGTGTCAGGACGCGTCTCGAAGTGGCAGCTGTGCTGAGCCATGCGCCCACAGCTACGTCCGGGGTGGGTACCACGCCGATGGCATCCCGAGCGGCTGACCGGCTTCGGCATGCCGTGATTCGTCTCATGGCAGCCGGTGCCAGAACAATTAATGTCACAGCCCAGAGAGACACCTGACCTGTGGACGGGAATTCGGGGTCCGAAGCGGTACCGGCAGCAGTGGAGTGCTGTTGTGCTTGCGGCCGGTGGCGTGAGCCTGCAGGGGATGCGTTTGAGGGGGACGGTGCCCGGCTGATTGATGAGATCCGGGCCTTGGAAAACCACAAGTCTGCCCTCGCTGCCCGCCAGGCCCGGCTGGCTGTCGCATTTGACCAGCAGCAGCGCCGCCAGCGGTCTGATGCCGGAGCACCCGCAGACCAATGCGGGGCAGGTGTCGGAGCGCAGATCGCGCTCGCCCGTCGCGAATCCCCGGCTAAGGGGAGCCGGCTGTTGGGCCTTGCCAAAGCTATGGTGACCGAGATGCCCCGGACCCTCGCAGCCCTGGAGACCGGGCAGTTGAATGAGTGGCGGGCCACGTTGTTGGTGCGCGAAACCGCCTGCCTGTCGGCGGAGGACCGCTGCGCCGTGGACGAGGAACTCGCCCCCGACACCGGCGCCTTTGACGGGGCAGGGGACCGCCGAATCATCGCCGCGGTCCGAGCCGCGGCTTACCGCCGTGACCCCCGTTGTGTCACCCAGAGGGCCCGTCACGCCGCAGCCGAACGCCACGTCAGCCTTCGTCCCGCTCCTGACACCATGTGCTACCTGACCGCCCTGCTGCCCGTCGCGGCGGGCGTCGCCGTTCACGCTGCCCTTGTCCTGAACGCGGAGTCTGTCCGCAGCAGCGGAGACCCTCGCTCTCGCGGACAAATCATGGCCGATGACCTGGTCGAACGCGTCACCGGGACGCCGGGCGGCTTTACAGGCATCGAAATCCAGCTCGTCATGACTGATCGGGCCCTCTTTCAAGGTGACAGCGAACCGGCACGCCTCCCCGGCTACGGTGTGGTCCCAAGCGGCTGGGCCAGAAGCATCATTGACCGTGGCGGAGCTGCGCCTGCTATCCGGGATCAAGCCTTCAACACTTGGATCCGTCGTCTGTACACGGCCCCTGCCACGGGCGAGCTGGTGGCAATGGATTCCCGCGCCCGGCTTTTCCCCGCCGGACTCCGCCGCTTCATCGAGGCACGCGACGACACCTGCCGCACGCCCTTCTGCGACGCCCCCATCCGCCACCTGGACCACGTCGTCCCCTGGCACGGCGGCGGAGCCACAACACTGGACAACGGCGCCGGGCTCTGCGAGGCCTGCAACCACACTAAGGAAGCGCCGGGCTGGAAGGCTCACCCGTTGAACGCGCCAAACGCCAAGGGTGGGGCGAGGCATGCCATCCGGTTGAAAACGCCCACCGGCCACAGCTACCGATCCACTGCACCGCCGTTGCCGGGAACCCAACGCGGCAGCCCGGCCGCCGACTCCGGAGAGCCGGAAGGGGTTCGCCAACGGAAAGAGCTTCGACATCGCGCCAAGATACACAGGCGAACCGTTCGGTCGCTGCGGGGTGCTCCATGCGCGGCGTAAACACGACACGGGCCGCAAGAAACGGCCGCTTAAGACCGCCTTTCATGACACGGGCACAGAAACAGGGCCGCCCGCCGATCGGGTGATCAGCGGGCGGGCCGGAACGGACTCGAAGAGGATTGTCAGCGTGCGCCGACCTCTTCCGCTTCTGTCACGACGGCGGTCTCATCCTTCCGGAGTTTCGTGCCCTCCACGTCGACGTCCGGCAGGATGCGGTCCAGCCAGCGCGGGAGCCACCAGGCCTTTTCGCCGAGCAGGTACATCACGGCCGGGACGATCGTCATACGGACCACGAAGGCATCAATCAGCACACCGAAGGCCATGGCGAAGCCGAGCGGCCGGACCATGTTCAGATGCGAGAAGATGAAGCCGGCGAAAACGCTGACCATGATGATGGCGGCCGCGGTGACCACTGCAGAGGCATGGCTGAAACCGCTCCGGACGGCGTGCTTTGCCGATTCGCCGTGCATGAATGATTCACGCATGCCCGAGGTAATGAACACCTGGTAGTCCATGGCGAGTCCGAAAAGGACACCGATCAGGATGATGGGCAGGAAGCTCAGCACAGCGCCCGGATTTTCGACGCCGAACACCATCCCCAGCCAGCCCCACTGGTAAACGCCAACGACCGCGCCGAACGCAGCCGCAAGCGAGAGCAGGAACCCGCCGGTGGCCAGCAGCGGCACCCAGATGGAACGGAACACGAGCAGCAGCAGGATCAACGAGAGGCCCACCACAATCGCCAGGTACGGCGGCAGCGCGTCGCCGAGTTTGGTGGACACATCGACGTTGCCGGCGGTCTGGCCGGTGAGGCCGATGCTGACGCCGG
The DNA here is from genome assembly GCF_017833075.1 of Arthrobacter sp. PvP103. Taxonomy (NCBI): domain Bacteria; kingdom Bacillati; phylum Actinomycetota; class Actinomycetes; order Micrococcales; family Micrococcaceae; genus Arthrobacter; species Arthrobacter sp. PvP103. The sequence continues at coordinate 3,800,210 of NZ_JAFIBQ010000001.1, forward strand.
TGGAATCCTTGATCTGGTCCTTTTCGGCGCGCAGTTCGGAGACCACCTGAACGGTGCTCGCACTGGCCGGGCCTTCATTCGGGATGACCTGGAACACTGCGGTGCGGCGGTCCTCACTCAGGGCCAGGGGCACGGCGGCCGTGACATTCCCGGTCTCGCGCAGTATGTCCGCGACGTCGAACTGCTTGGCCTGCGCGTCAGCCTCGCTGAGTCCCTCGGGGAGGTCGCCCACCACGATGATCGGGCCGGTCATGCCCTCGCCGAAGCTCCGCTTGGTGACGTCGTAGGCTTTGAATGCCTGTGAGGCGACCGGCTCGGAACTGGCGTCAGGCAAAGCAAGCCGGAGCTGGCTCGCCGGCAGTGCCATGACTCCGAGCAGCACCACGCCGGCCAGCAGGGCCAGCCACGGGTGGTTGGTGACGATGCCACCCCAGCCGTGGCTGCTGCGGTATTCGTCCCTGGCTCGGTCCTCGGTTTCGTGGCCGGGGGCCGCATTGTGCCTGGCAGCCTTGGCCCAGGCCCGCTTGGAGATCAGTTTCCGGCCCACGAGGGAGAGTACGGCCGGCGTTAGGGTCAGGGCCACGACGACGGCGACGCCCACCGTTGCTGCGGCCGAGAGACCCATCACGGCCAGGAACGGAAGGCCCGGGACCACGAGGGCGGCGAGTGCGATGATAACGGTCAGGCCGGCGAAGAGCACGGCATTGCCGGATGTGCCCGTGGCCAGCGCCACGGATTCCTCCGGGTCCATTCCGGAGAGCAGCTGGCCGCGGTGCCGGTTGACGATGAACAGGGAGTAGTCGATTCCGACGGCAAGGCCGAGCATTAGCGCGAGCATCGGGGAGATGGAGCTCATGTCGAAGGCGCCGCTCAGGGCGAACGTGGCACCCACGCCAACGGCCACGCCGACGACGGCCATGAGCAACGGAAGCCCGGCAGCGATCAGGGTTCCGAGCATGATGATCAGGACCAGGGCTGCCACGGCGATGCCGATGATCTCGGCTGTGCCAAAGAGTTCGGAGATGTCCTCGCTGATTTCCTTGCTGGGCAGCGCGGTGACGTTGGCGGCGGACACCTCCTTGACGATGTCCTGGACTTCCTGGCGGACCTCGGGGTCGAGGCCGTTGATCGACGTCTTGAACTGGACCTGCGCGATCGCGGCCTTGCCGTCCTCGGAGACGAAACGCAGGCCCTTCGAGGCCTCGAGCTGGCGCGTGCCAAGGGCCAGCTTTGCCTCGCCGGCTTCCAGTTCCTTTGTGCCGGCGTCGAGCTTTGCCTGGCCTTCGGTAAGCGCTGCCTTCTGCTGGCCGAGCTGTGCCTCGATCGCGGCGGGCGGCAGGCCTGCGGCCACCATCTGCTGTTCGGCAGCTTCCAGCTGGGCCTTCCCTGCGGCGAGTTCGGCTGCGGATTGTTCCAGCCGGGCCTTGCCGGCAGCAGACTGCTCCTTGCCTGCGGTGACGTCGGCGGCGGCCTTGTCCAGCTGTGCCTGGGTGGCGAACGGGTCGACCGTGCCTTGGACGTCGGGGAGGGTCTTGAGCTTGGTCAGCGCAGCCGTGACGGCGTCCTTCCCGGCTTGGCTGAATTGTGCGTCGTTGGCTTCGAACACAACGCTCGCGGAGCCGCCGGAGGACGAGGGGAGGTCGCTCTTGAGCTTGTCCGCCATCCGCTGCGTCTCGGTGCCCGGGATCTGGAAGTTGTTGGACAGGGTGCCGTGGAAGGCCGCAGCCGCGCCGCCGACGGCCAGCATGACGGCGAGCCACACGGAGATGACAAGCCAGCGGTGCCGGTAGGAGAACTTGCCGAGGCGGTAGAGCAAAAGTGCCATGTCAGAGCCGATCTGCGAAAGGGGTGGCGGTGGAGTTGTTGGCCGTGGTGCTGGCCTGGGGCGTTTCGGGGAGGGCGAATCCGGAGCCCAGCATGCTCATGGAATCGATCAGGAGTTGCCTGAGGATGGAAAGGGAGTCCGGGGTGAGGGACCCGCCGCACCGGGCGAACCAGACATCCATTGCAGCCTTGCCGCAGGAGATGAGGGAACCGGCAAGCGCGCGCAGATAAAGTTCGTCGAATTCCGCACCGGGAGTTTGGGCGAACCGTTCGCGGGCAGCATCGATGATTTCCGCGGTGCAGTGGTCCCATGCTTCCAGTTCGGAGCGGTTGAGCTGCGGGTTGGACTGCGCCAGGCTGTACAGCTCGGCCATGGGGGCCACGGTCATGGGGTCGGCAAGCTGGATCAGGGCCGCCCGGGCCGACTCCAGGATGGGCTCGTGGGCTGGCCGCAGCCGGAACTGCGCAAGGGCGTGGTCCAGGAAACCGTGGGTCACCGCTGCCAGGGCCGCCTCCGTGCTGCTGAAGTAGTTGAAGAAAGTGCGCCGGGAAATGGCGGCGGCCTCGGCAATGTCCTCCACCGTGAAGTTACCCGGTCCCTTGCTGCGTAAAAGCTGGAGGGCGGCATCGGTAATGGCCTGGCGCGTTGCCGCCTTGTTGAGTTCACGTCGCGAGGGTGTTGCGGTGGCGCCGGAAGCCTGGCCTGGCGCGTTCTGTGAAGGGGTCACGGCATTACACTACGTGCATTTTTACACTCTGTGCAAGTTTGTCGTAAGCCCGATTCACAGCTTCCTGACAGCTGGATGACAGCTGTTCCCTAAGTGAATGCCGCACCCTTGAGGAAGGTAGGCGAACTGTAGCCACCAACGGAAGCAGCAAAGTTGCTGCGGCAGATCGAGGAGACGTGCCATGTCAAGCAGGAAGAAGTTGGGCCTCGGCCTGGGAGCCGCTGCCCTGGTTGTCGGGGCCGGGATCGGCATCAGCGGGATTGCGTCGGCCGCAACCACGCCAACGCCCACTCCGTCGACCAGCGCGTCGGCCAATACGAATGCGGACGGCCACGACCGCGGGCACAAGGGCGGCCGGCACGGACACGGAGGGGGCGTGCAGGCATCGGAGCTAGCTGCCAAGCTCGGTGTTGACGAGGCAAAGGTCACCGAGGCGCTCAAGACGTTCCGTGACGCGAACAAGCCGGCCACACGTCCAGCCGAGGGCACGAAGCCGGACAGGGAAGCCATGGAAGCGGCCCTGGCCAAATCCCTCGCGGAGTCACTGGGCATTGAGGAATCCAAGGTCACTGCCGCACTCGAGGAGCTGCGCACGGAGGCGCAGTCTGAGCGCGCTGCGGCACTCAAAACCCGGCTGGACAAGGCAGTCGCGGACGGCAAGCTCACCCAGGCGGAAGCGGACGCTGTCACTAAGGCCGTGGAGAACGGCGTGATCGGAGGCGGGGGCCACTAGGGCATCCCGGTTAGCCGAACATACTGAAACGCCGCAGTCCCCCGGGAACACCCCGGGGGACTGCGGCGTCGTTAACCAAGCCTGATATCAGGCTTTCGCGTCGGCAAGTTCGCGGCCGTCCACTGCAGCCGCCGTCGGATCGGCAACCGCCTCGGTGGAGTCGTCTGCGAACGGGTCGCCGTTACGCGGTGCGTTGTAGAGCGACTCGTCCAGGATGCCCTGGCGCTTGGCAACGATCGTGGGGACGAGCGCCTGCCCGGCGACATTGACCGCCGTGCGGCCCATGTCCAGGATCGGATCGATCGCCAGCAGGAGGCCGACGCCGGCCAGCGGCAGTCCCAGCGTGGAGAGCGTCAGGGTCAGCATGACGACGGCGCCGGTGGTACCGGCAGTCGCGGCGGAGCCCAGCACGGAGACGAGGGCGATCAGCAGGTACTGGCTGAAGTCCAACTGGATGCCGAAGAACTGGGCGACGAAGATCGCCGAGATGGCAGGGTAGATCGCGGCGCAACCGTCCATCTTGGTGGTGGCGCCCAGGGGCACGGCGAAGGAGGCGTAGGCCCGGGGGACGCCCAGGCTGCGCTCGGTGACGCGCTGGGTCAGCGGCAGGGTGCCCACGGAAGAGCGGGAAACGAAGGCCAGCTGCACAGCGGGCCAGACACCGGAGAAATACTGCTTGACGGACAACCCGTGGGTGCGGATCAGGACGGGGTAGACCACGAACAGCACCAGGGCCAGGCCGACGTAGATGGCAAAGGTGAACTTGCCGAGCGACCCGATGGTGTCCCAGCCGTAGACGGCCACGGCGTTGCCAATGAGGCCAACGGTGCCCAGCGGGGCGATCCGGATGATCCACCACAGCACCTTCTGGATGACGGCGAGGGCGGAAGCGTTCAGGGTCAGGAACGGCTCAGCTGCCTTGCCCACCTTCAGGGCAGCCACGCCGACGGCGATCGCGATCACCAGGATCTGGAGGACATTGAAGCTGACCGCGGTGGTCACGGCGCCCGATTCAGCAACGGTGGAGCTGGCACCCAGGCCCAGGAAGTTCTTGGGGAAGAGTCCGACCAGGAACGCCCACCAGTCACCGGACTTGCCGGAGTACTTGGCTTCCTGGGTGATGCCGGTGCTGGCGCCGGGCTGGAGCAACACACCCAGGCCGATGCCGATCAGCACTGCGATCAGGGACGTGATGGCGAACCACAGGAGCGTGTTCCACGCCAGCTTTGCGGCGTTGGACACCTGGCGGAGGTTCGAGATCGAGCTGACCACCGCGGTGAAGATAAGGGGAACCACGGCGGTCTGCAGCAATGAGACGTAGCTCGAGCCGATGGTCTGCAGGGTGGCGCCGAGGGCATTGGGGCTCGCCTTGGTGCTGCCCGTGTACTTGGCCAGGAGGCCGAGGCCCAGGCCCACGATCAGGGCGGCGATGATCTGGAAGCCGAATGAACCGGCCCATTTGGGCAGCCGGAAGCCGGTGTTTCCTGCGGGGGAGGGGGTGCTGGTTTGAGTGCTCACCCGAACACGCTAGGACCGGTGCAGTTATCACGACGAACGGATGTTGAGAAATATTACGGGAATAAATTCCAAAGGCAGCCGGAAAATCCCTAGAAAATCGCGTAGGCGGGCACTTTTGTGAAGTTATTCCCGGCACCCGTGTGGCAAACGTCTCGCGCGGAACGGAGGAACGGGCATCCGGCAGCGTGCATCAAAGCGACGATGGAGCAGCACGCCGAGGACGTCCGTCCCTCCGGGACGCCCGGGGACGGGTCTTACCCAAGCAGTGCGCGCTTGAGTGTATCGAGCCCCACGGAGCCGATGTTCAGGGCCTTGGTGTGGAAGGCCTTCAGGTCGAAACCGGGGCGGGCTTCAAGCTCGGCGCGGATCTGTTCCCAGAGGCGCTGGCCCACCTTGTAGGACGGCGCCTGGCCCGGCCACCCCAGGTAGCGGGCGAACTCGAAATTGAGCTGGCCCTCACTGATCGCCAGGTTCTCTTTCAGGAAGCCGTACCCCTTGTCCGGTGTCCAGGTGCCGCTGCCCCAGCGTTCCGGAACCTCCAGCTCCAGGTGTACGCCGATGTCGAACACCACACGCGCCGCACGCATGCGCTGCATGTCCAGCATGCCCATGTGGTCGCCCGGGTCCTTGAGGTAACCCAGTTCCTGCATCAGTTTCTCGGCGTACAGTGCCCAGCCTTCGCCGTGGCCGGACGTCCAGCAGACGTTGCGTCGCCACTTGTTGAGCAGCTCCCGGCGGTAGACGGCCGTAGCGATCTGGAGGTGGTGTCCGGGTACGCCTTCGTGGAACACCGTGGTGGTCTCTGCCCACGTGGTGAACGTGTCCTCGCCCGCAGGTACGGACCACCACATCCGGCCCGGCCTGCTGAAGTCGTCAGAAGGGCCGGTGTAGTAGATGCCGCCTTCGTCCGTGGGCGCGATCAGGCATTCGAGCGTCTTCATGATGTCCGGGATCTCGAAGTGAACACCGGCGAGATCCGCCACGGCCTTGTCCGAGAGGTCCTGCATCCACGCCTTTAAGGCGTCGGTGCCTTTGAGTTGCCGGGCGGGATCGCTGTTCAGGATCTCCTTGGCTTCCGCCACGGAAGCGCCGGGCCGGATCTCGTTGGCCACGCGTTCCTGTTCGGCGATGAGCCGCTCGAGTTCCTGGACGCCCCAGGCGTACGTCTCGTCGAGATCCACAGTCGCGCCGAGGAATGCCCGGGACGCCAGTGCATAGCGGTCCCGGCCCACCGCGTCCTTGGCCGGTGCCACGGGGAGCAGCTCGGCGGAGAGGAAGTCCGCCAGTTTCACGTAGGCTGCGCTGGCCGCGGCAGCGCCGGCGTCAAGTTTTGCCTGCAGTTCCGCGGAAAGCGGGCCGTCCTGGGTCTTTGCGCCGGCGGCCTTCTTCGCGAAGAAGCCGTCCACGGCGGCGTATTTGGTGGCCTGCTCGATGACGATGGCCACCTGCCGGGCAGCGGAGACCTTGCCCTGCTCCTTTGCGGAACGCAGCGACTCGATATAACCGTCGATCGCTCCGGGGACGCTGTGGGCACGGCCGGCGATGTGCTCCCAGTGTTCGGCGGTGTCGGTGGGCATCAGGTCGAAAATGGAGCGGATAGTCTGTGCCGGCGATTCGATGTTGTTCAGTTCGGCGGCATCCCAGCCCGATGCGTGGATTTCCAACTGCAGTCCCAGCCGTTCGCGCATGGCGTCGAGCGTTACGGCGTCCACGTCGTCCACCGGCTCCAGTCCGTCAAGTGCGTTGAGCGCTTCCGTGGCCGCTCTCATGAACCTTTCGATGCCGGCCGGCGAGAAGTCCTGGAATTCGGTCTCATGGCCCGGTACGCCCAGCACTGTGGCGAAGCTCGGATTGAGCCGTATCAGGGTGTCCGTGTAGCCGTCGGCGACGGCGTCGATGGCTGTATGGGGGCGCGCGGAGGCTGCGGATTCGGTAGTCACCCCCCGAGACTAACGGGGCAAACCCGGTTATGAAAGACTCACTGAACTTTGCGGTGTGTCAGCGGACGGCCGCGACGGCGGCCACCCGGCTGCGCGTCAGCCGCGGCTGCGCTTCCAGGCTCCCGGCCCGGGGGCGGGGGCCAGGCGCAGCTGCTGCCGGCGCACCCAGTGTCGGACACTGGGCTTGGCCTCGCCTTCCGGCTCGGCACTGCCGAGGGAGAGCACGACGGCGGTCAACGCCACGAGTTCGACGTCGGTCGGTTTGCCCTTGACCACGGAGAACAGCGGCTCCGCGGCCTCGGCGCCGCTTCCGTCCGGAGTCTGCGCGGGTTCAACCGCCGCCTTTGCGGCCGGCTCCACGTCCGGGCTCACAGCGGAATGTTTCCGTGCTTCTTGGCGGGAAGGCTGGCGCGCTTGTCCCGCAGGGCGCGCAGGCCCTTGATGATCTGTACCCGGGTCTCCGAGGGTGCAATAACGGCATCCACATAGCCAAGCTGGGCCGCCTGGTAGGGGTTGAGCAGCTCTTCCTCGTACTGCCGGATGACCTCTGCGCGCTTGGCCTCGACATCGCCGCCGGCCTCCGCAACAGCGGCAAGCTCACGGCGGTACAGGATGTTGACGGCGCCCTGCGCGCCCATGACGCCGATCTGGGCCGTGGGCCAGGCCAGATTAAGGTCGGCGCCGAGCTTTTTGGATCCCATCACGATGTAGGCCCCGCCGTATGCCTTGCGGGTGATGACCGTGAGCTTGGGGACGGTCGCCTCGGCGTAGGCATACAGGAGCTTGGCGCCGCGGCGGATGATTCCCTGGAATTCCTGGTCCTTGCCCGGAAGGAAGCCCGGCACGTCCACCAGCGTGATGATGGGGATGTTGAAGGCGTCGCAGTGGCGGACGAAGCGCGCGGCCTTTTCGGAGGCCGAGATGTCCAGGGTGCCGGCGAACTGCATGGGCTGGTTCGCGACGACGCCTACAGTGTGCCCTTCGATCCGGCCGTAGCCGATCATCACGTTGGGTGCGTACAGTGCCTGCATCTCGAGGAAATGGCCGTCGTCCACGATCTGCTCCACGACTTTGCGCATGTCGTAGGGCTGGTTGGCGGAATCCGGAATGAGCGTGTCCAGGGCGAGATCGTCGTCGTCGACCTCCAGATCCTGCTGGTGTTCCTGCACCGGAGCCTCGGCGAGGTTGTTGGAGGGCAGGAAGTCCAGGAGTTCGCGGACGAACTCGATGGCGTCCGCCTCGTCCGCAGCCAGGTATGTGGACGTGCCCGTGTTGGCGTTGTGCTGCCGCGCACCGCCCAGGGTTTCCATGTCAACGTCCTCGCCGGTGACGGTCTTGATCACGTCCGGCCCGGTGATGAACATGTGCGAGGTCTTGTCCACCATGACCACGTAGTCGGTCAGGGCGGGGGAGTAGGCCGCGCCGCCGGCCGAGGGTCCCATGATGAGGGAAATCTGCGGGACCACTCCGGACGCATGGACGTTGTTGCGGAAGATGTCCGCGAACATGGCCAGGGAGGCGACGCCTTCCTGGATGCGTGCGCCGCCGCCGTCGAGAATGCCTACTACCGGGCAGCCGTTGCGCAACGCGAATTCCTGCACCTTGACGATCTTCTCGCCATTAACCTGGCTAAGTGAACCGCCGTAGACCGAGAAGTCCTGGCTGTACACGGCCACGGGGCGGCCGTCCACCGTGCCGTATCCGGACACCAGTCCGTCGCCCAGGGGCTTCTTCTTTTCCATGCCGAAGGCCGTGGAGCGGTGCACGGCCAGGGCGTCGAATTCCACGAAGGAATCCGCGTCCAGTAGGAGGTCGATGCGTTCACGCGCGGTGTTCTTGCCGCGGGCGTGCTGCTTTTCGATGGCCTCGGGGCCGGATGGCTGCTCGGCACGCGCCTGGCGGTCGCGGAAGTCGGCAATCTTTCCCGCTGTCGTGGTCAGATCGTGGCTCATCAAGTGTCTCCGGCTCTGTAGCTGATGGTCGCTGGCACTGTGTCGCAACGGCGCTTAAGTAGCTTCCGCACAAAAACAGGACCCTGTTGGCTAGTCTAGTGACGCTATTGGCCCGGACCGCTGTAGAAAACCTACAATTTTCTGCCCTTGAGAGACAGTGACCAGTATGTTACTCGCCGGTAACATACTTCGGCTAGAGTGTCCTTATGACTTCAAGCAACGATGCTTCGGGCACCGCCGCAGGGCCGTACCAGGCCGCCGGTTCCCTTCAGGGCCGCACCATTCTGATGTCGGGCGGCAGCCGCGGGATCGGCCTGGCTATTGCCCTCCGCGCCGCATGTGACGGCGCCAACATAGTACTGATGGCAAAGACCGGCCAGCCGCACGCGAAACTGGAAGGGACGGTCTTTAGCGCTGCGGAACAGCTGCTGGCGGCGGGCGGCCAGGCACTCCCGATCGTGGGCGACGTGCGCAACGACGAAGACGTCGCCGGGGCGGTTGCCGCCGCCGTCGAACGCTTTGGCGGGATCGACATTGTGATCAACAATGCCTCCGCAATCGACCTGTCCAAGACGGACGCCGTGGACATGAAGCGCTACGACCTGATGCAGGACATCAATGTCCGGGGCACCTTCCTGCTCTCCAAGCTCGCGCTTCCTGCCCTCCGCCGTTCGTCGTCCGCCCACATCCTCACCCTTTCGCCGCCGCTGAACCTGGATCCCAAATGGGCCGGCATGCACCTTGCCTACACGATGGCCAAATACGGAATGAGCCTCACCACGCTCGGCCTGGCCGAAGAACTCAAGGAAGACCGGATCAACGTCAACTCACTCTGGCCCTGCACCCTGATCGATACCGCAGCCATCCGCAACATGCCCGGCGGCGAGAACATGGTGAAGGCCGCCCGCGGGCCGGAGATCATGGCGGATGCGGCGCATGCCGTGCTGACGGGAGGCAACCTGCAGGCAGGCGGCGGCTCGCCGAGCGGCAATTTCTACACGGATGAACAGGTGCTCTCCGCGGCGGGAGTTGCTGATTTTTCCCCGTACAGCCTGGGCGCGCCGGAGGACCGGCTGGTCCCTGACATTTTCCTCTGAGAACACCTCGGCCCGCCGCCTGAGCCGCGCCAACTCGGTAGGATTCAACTATGGACGCCCCACAGCCTGCCGACGGCCAGGACCCGAACAACACGCAGTCTTCCGAGCCCGGCCCGGAGCGGCGGAACCCCGACGTTCCTTCCGCTGCTCAGCCCGACGCGGTTCCCCGCGTCGGCCTCAACAGGGCCGAGTTGGGCAGTGAAGAATTCCTGTCCGCCAACGGCATAGCGCAGCTGACGGTGGTGGACTCGACAGGCTCCACCAACGCGGACCTCCTGCAGGGTGTGACCGTGGATCCCCGCGCCTGGCCGGACCTTTCGGTGTTGACGGCGGAGCACCAGACCGCGGCCCGCGGCCGGCTGGACCGCCACTGGGAGGCGCCGCCCCTGAGCTCCGTTTCCGTGTCGATCGTCCTCCGCCCGGTCAACGCTGAAGGACGGCCGCTGCCGACGCACAGTTACTCCTGGTTCTCGCTGCTCGCCGCGCTTGCGCTGCGTGAGGCACTCCTGGAAACGGCAGGAATACCGGCCGAGATCAAATGGCCCAACGACGTCATGGTGCGCGGCCGGAAAATCGCGGGCATCCTGGCGCAGCTTGGACCCATGGGGGACGGCTCCGTTCCGCCGGTGATTCTGGGCACGGGGCTCAATGTGACCCTTACTGCAGGGGAGCTTCCCGTTCCCACGGCCACGTCAGTGCTGCTGGAGAATGCCCGCACCGTGGACCGGACGGTACTCCTCAAGAGTTACCTTTCGCGGTTTGCCGCGCTCTATCGAAACTTCTGCAATGCCGACGGCGACCCCGCTGCCGGGATGGCAGGCGGACCCTCGCTGCACAAGCGGGTCGAGTCGGTCATGACCACCCTCGGCAAGCAAGTGCGCGCACAACTGCCCGGCGACCACGAGATCATCGGCCATGCCTCCCGCCTGGACGAATACGGTTCCCTCCTAGTGGTCGATTCGGCCCGGCACGAACACGTCGTGACGGCCGGTGACGTCGTCCACCTCCGGCCGTGGACCCCGCCTGGCACAGGCGGCGGTTCAGGAACCGAAACGGGCACCGGCACGGGCACCGCCGAAAGCGGATATGCGTAAAGACCTCCTGCCGGGTGAACAGGTCATCACTGTGACCCGGCCGCAGCCCCGGAAGCTCTTTTTTCCGGGGCTGCTGTTCATCGTTGCTCCTGCCCTGGGCGCCTTCGCCAGTGCCTGGATCGTGAAAGGCGAGCCAGCCAGGCTGGTTCCGCTGATCACCGGGGAATGGACGTTCTGGCTCGTCGCAGTGTGCGCCGGGGCCGTCGCGTGGATACTGTTGGGGTACTGCCTGCCTCGCGTGCTCCGGTGGCACGCTACGCAGTACGTCCTGACCAGCCGGCGGATAATTGCCCGTTATGGCATGTTGCGCAGGCGGGACATCCAGATCCCGCTCGCTCACGTCCATCACATAGGCGTCAGTCAGTCACTCTGGCAACGCATATTGCGGTCCGGGAATATATCGTTGGATACCGGACAGGGTGCGGATGCCGTCATCCCGGATGTGCCGGAGGCAGTGAGGTTCCGGAATTTCGTTCTCGATGCCATCGATGACCTGCCACCCGGTGTGGTCTTCGAGGCAGACCGGGCGCGGCAACTAGCCGGGGAAGCACAGTACTACCGGCCGCGGGAAACGGGAGAGCAGTGGGATTCGAGAGAAGGTGGAAGAGATGAGCGTTGAGAATGCCGGACCCGTGGACGAGGCCGAGCGGTCCGAGATGCCCTCACCGCCGGACGCAGTAGTGGAAACCGCCACCCTTGAAGCCGCTGTGCTGGAAGATGCCTCGCTGGACACAGTTTCGGTGGAGGCGCCCGTGCTCGAAACCTCCGTAGCCGGGGACCCCGCCGGCACGCCGTCGGCAACCCACCAGCCGATACCACACGACCCCGCCCCCTACGATCCGGCTCCGGCGGGCCGGCCGGCGGGAACATCCCCGTCTGAGGCACCCCCCACCGGGACACTCTCCGCCGAACGGCTCGCAGCCAAGGCGCTCGAAGCCAGGCTCCTTGGCGGTGAGCGAAAGCTCCGCCGCCGCGAGGTGGCGGCCGGTGCCGGACTGTCACTACTGTCAGCCCGCAAGTTGTGGCGCGCCCTGGGCTTTCCCAACCTCGGCGACGAGGACGTGGCCTTCACCGAACGCGACCAGGCGGCGCTGTCCACCGTGGTGGACCTGGTCCGCGCCGGGAAGCTCACCGAAGAGGCGGCCATCTCGGTGACCCGTGCCATCGGGCAGATGACTGACCGGATGGTGGTGTGGCAAATCGAAGCCCTGGTGGAGGACATGGTCCACCGGCAGGGCGTGTCGGACGCTGTGGCCCGCAAGCGGCTGGTCAATCAGCTCCCGTCCCTCGTGGACGCCCTCGAGGAAATGCTCGTTTACTCCTGGCGCCGGCAGCTCAACGCTGGTGTCCAGCGTCTTGCCGTGCGGGCCGAAGCCGGACTGCAGGCGAGTGAAGAGGGCCGCGAAGGCGATGAGGATGACGCGCCATTGCCCCTCGCGAGGGCAGTGGGCTTTGCCGACCTGGTCTCCTATACCAGCCTCTCCAGGCGCATGAACGAGAAGACGCTCGCCCAGCTGGTTCAGCGTTTCGAAAACAAGTGCGCCGAAATCATCTCGGTAGGCGGTGGCCGCCTGGTGAAGACAGTGGGCGACGAAGTCCTTTATATTGCCGAGACGCCTGCGGCGGGTGCCGAGATTTCCCTCGCCCTGTCACAGGCCTTTACCGAGGACGAGATCCTGCCCGAGGCCCGGGTTGCCATGGTGTGGGGCCGGATCCTCTCGCGTCTGGGCGACATCTACGGGCCCACTGTTAATCTCGCCGCCCGGCTGACGGCACTGGCCGACCCCGGCACGGTGCTGGTGGACTCGATGACTGCCGCCGCCTTGGAACACGACGAGCGGTTTGTGCTGGTGCCGCAAAAGGCCGAGGAAGTCCGCGGCTTCGGCGAAATCCACCCGGTCCTGCTGCAGCGCGGCAGCGGCCGTGGCCTCGTCCTGGACTGATGCCCCGGACCGTCCAGGTTTCTACATTTGATGGTCTTATGACATAGTCGGACTGACCCGGCTACGTTTCCAGTGGGTCTCAGCGTGCCCGGAATGCATTTCTCGTGGGGGAAAACCAGTAATGAAACGGCCATTTCGATCCGTGACGCCCAAATCGGAACCGACGCCGAACCGTCGGCGTGCGGGGATTCTCCGAGCCACGGTTTTTGCGGTGGCGGGTGCTGCTTTGGTGGCTGGTGCGATTATTTATCCGGGGTTCAAGACCACTGAGGTGGAGTTGAACGACGGCGGTGTGTGGGTGGTCAGTAAGACCAAGAACGCTGTTGGGCGGTTGAATTATCCGTCGCGGGTCCTCGACGGTGCGGTGACGCCGGCGAGTACTACGTTCGATATCCTGCAGAACTCCGGGAACGTTTTCGTTGATGATGAGACCGGCTCGACTCTGAATCAGGTCTCGCCGGCGAATATGCAGCTGGGCGGGGATAAGCAGTTGCCGGGTTCGGCTGATGTTAGTTTCGGTTCTGCCGTGATTTCGGTGACGGATGCGGCGAAGGGCAAGGTGTGGGCTCTTTCGCCGTCCACGGTGAACGGCTTCGATGAGGAAGCTACTGAACCTGCCGTGGTCGGTTCGGAGGGCCTGGTGTCCGCTGTCGGGACGGATGACCGGATTTACAGTGCGGATCCGAAGACGGGTGTTGTGACTGTGACGGCTGTTGATGCCAATGGTGAGACGACGTCGTCAGAGTCGGGCACGTGGGACGGTCTGAAGGGTGCGGGTGATCTGCAGCTGGCTGTGGTGGGGGATAAGCCGGTGGTCCTGGATGCGGGGCGGGGGAAGTTGTTCCTGCCGGGCGGTCGTGGGCTGGATCTGGAGAACGCGCGGGATGCGAAGTTGCAGCAGTCCGGTCCGGCGTCGGATGTGGTTGCGGTGGCGACGCAGAAGGCGTTGTTGAAGCAGCCGTTGGATGGTTCGACGGCGAAGACGGTGTCCTTTGATGGTGAGGGTGTTCCGGCGGCTCCGGTGCAGCTGGGCGGGTGTGTTCATGCGGCGTGGTCGGGGGCGAACAAGTATGTCCGTGATTGTGTGAATGATGCTGATGACAAGAACGTTGAGGTGCCGAAGGCGAGTGCATCGCCGTCGTATGTGTTCCGGGTGAACCGGGACCTGGTGGTGTTGAACGATGTGAACTCGGGCAATGTGTGGCTGGTGAACCAGAACATGCAGCTGGTCAACAACTGGGACGACGTCGTCCCGCCGCAGCAGACCTCGGATGACGCGGACAAGGATTCCGCGGACGAGGTGCAGCAGACCGTGCTGCCGGACCGGACCAAGCCCAACAGTGCGCCGGTTGCCAAACCGGACACCTTCGGAGTCCGCGCAGGCAAGACCGCCATCCTCCCAGTCCTGGATAACGACTCCGACCCCGACGGCGACATCCTCACGGTCCGCGCCCCGGATGCGATCAGCTCCGGGCTCCTAGCCCCGATCTACGGTTCCACCGGTTTCCAGGTCAGCGTACCGGCGGACAAGACCGGCTCCGAGAAGTTCAAATACGCTGTAGACGACGGCCGCGGCCTCAGCGCCTCCTCCGATGTCACCCTCAACATCATTCCGCCGGGGGAGAACTCGGCCCCCCGCCGGAAGCCGAACCGGAACACCACCCTCGTAGTGCAGGCCGGCAAGCTCGTCAGCCAGAACATCCTGACCGACTGGATCGACCCGGACGGCGACGACCTTTACGTGGTCAGTGCCAGCGGCAGCGACCCCCGCGACCAGGTCAAGGCCCGGCCGGACGGCCTGCTCAGTTTCCAAGACGCCGGCTCCGAGCCCGGCCGCAAAGTAGTCACCGTGACGGTCTCCGACGGCCAGTCCACTGCCGAAGACAAAGTCACCGTAGACGTGCGCGCCCCGGGAGCGCTTCCGCCGATCGCCAACGCAGACCACATTGTCGCCGTCGCCGGCGTGGACACGGTTATGGCGCCGCTGAAGAACGATTCGGACCCGCAGGGCGGAGCGCTCCGTCTCGCGCAGGTCACTCCCGACGGAAACTCCACTGCCACCATGGGAGCGGACCAGCAGACCTTCACCTTCAACTCCACTGCCGAGGGCGCACACTATGTGACCTACCTCGTGACCAACGGCCCGGCCAGCGCACAGCAACTGGTACGCGTGGACGTCGTTCCCGGCAACGGCGACGGCGCCCCGGTCGCCGTCCGCGACACCGCCTTGCTGCCCAGCGGCGGCAATGTGCTGGTGGACGTCCTCGGCAACGATTCGGACCCCTCGGGCGGGGTGCTGGTGGTTCAGTCCGTCACCGCGGCCGAGGGCCAGCCGGTCAGCGCATCGGTGCTGGACCACTCGGTCATCAGGATCACCGACATCCGGGCAGAAGGGCAGCTCAACGTCAAGTACACGATTTCCAACGGTAAGGCCTCCGCCAGCGGGGACATTGCCGTGCTGGTGGTTCCAGCACCGGCCAAGCTCCAGGCCCCGCAGGCCAAGCCGGACGAGGTGTCGGTCCGGGCGGGCGACGTTGTCACCATTCCTGTGCTGGAGAACGACACCGACCCCAACGGCGGCAAGCTCACCCTTGAACCCGAACTGGCGCAGAAGCCCGACGACGCCGACGGCCGCATGTTCCGCTCCGGCGGGACCCTGCGCTTCATCGCCGGGGACGTTCCCAAGACGGTCTATGCGATTTACAAGGTCACCAATGAATCCGGGCAGTCGGACTCCCAGCAGGTCACCATCCGCATCCGCGCCCGCGATGACGAACGGAACACCCGCCCCGAGCCGAAGAACCTGACCGCACGCGTGGTGGCCGGCATGGTGGTGCGGATGCCGGTGCCCTTGGACGGGATCGATTCCGACGGCGACTCCGTGCAGCTGATCGGCGTGGACAAGGCTCCGGCAATGGGAACGGCCGTGGTGAAGGACGGTTACCTCGAGTTCACTGCTACCGCAACGGCCGCCGGCACCGACACCTTCACCTACCGTGTCCGGGACCGGATCGGCGCCGAGAACACCGGCACCGTAATTGTCGGCATTGCCCCGCCGGAGGCCAACAACCAGAAGCCCATTGCGGTGGATGACGCCGTGGATGTCCGGCCAGGGCGCCAGATCGCCGTCGACGCGCTCAGCAACGACTCGGACCCTGACGGGGACCCCATCGGCCTGGTGGCCAACGGCTTTGAGGCACGCCCCGAACTCCGGGTCGAGAGCGCAGACGGGGGGAAAGTACTGCTCACGGCACCCGGCGCCGCGGGCAACGAAAGCGTCAGCTACAAGATCCAGGATGACAAGAAGGCCCAAGGCAGCGCCGTGATCCGGGTCCGGGTCAGTCCCGACGCCGCCCTGAGGTTCCCGGTCGCGCAGGACGATGTGGTCACGCCGGCCGAGACACTGGGCAAATCCGCCGTCGAGGTCCCGGTCCTCAAGAACGACTCGGACCCCGACGGCGTCGCCGCCGAACTCAAGGTCGCCCTGCCGGACGGCAATCCGAACGCGCGCGTCGGAGGTGACGGCACCGTCGTCGTGTCCCTCGCCCCGAAGGATCAGCTGGTCCCCTACACCGTCACCGACGTCGACGGCCAAAGCGCGACGGCGGTCATCTGGGTTCCCGGTCAAGGGGAACAACGCCCCACCCTGGCCCGCACCGACGTCCTGGAAGTGATGGCAGGCAAAGAAGCTACCATCGACCTGGGCGAGTACGTCCGCGTACGGGACGGACGCACCGCCCGGATCACCCAGGCGGACAAGGTAAGCGTCCAGGGAGCGGACCCCGGGAACATCATCACCGGCAACGGAAACGCGCTGCGCTACGCGGCGCTTAGTGACTACGTGGGGCCTGGCTCTGTCACGTTTGAAGTGACGGATGGTTCCGGTCCGGACGATCCGCAGGGGCTGAAGTCCACGCTGACCGTCATCACCCGGGTGATCCCGGACCCCAATGCCAACCACGAGCCCACGTTCAGCGGAACCGACCTCGAGGTGCCGCTGGCCGAAACTGCCAGCCTGGAACTGGGCAACCTGGCAAAGGACGTTGACGACGGGGACCAGGAGAAGCTCACCTTCGAGCTGGACGGCACACTGCCGGAAGGTTTCAAGGCAACCGTTGAGGGCCAGACGCTCAAGGTCAGCGCTGACTCCGGCATGGCCGCGGGTCGCAAGGGGATCATTCCGCTCAAGGTGACGGACGGCCGCTCCGGTGCGGTAAAGGCTGCGGTGACCGCGACCGTCGTCGCCTCCAACAGGCCGCTCCCCGCCGCCAACGAGGACGTCATCGACAATGCCAACGCCGGCCGGACCGAGAGCATCAACGTCCTTGCCAATGATTTCAATCCTTTCGAGGAAAACCCGCTCAAGATCATCTCTGCCACGGTTGAAACCGGTTCTGCCGCCGGTGCTCCTGCCGTGAACGGGGACTCGATTACCGTCACCCCCGCCGAAGGCTCCAAGGGAATCATGGTGATTCGCTACACCGTGCTGGACAAGACCGGGGACCCCTCCCGGCAGGCAAGCGGCCGTGTGCGCGTCACCGTCCGGGATAAACCGGATGCCCCGTCGGCCCCATCCGCAACGGACGTGCGCAGCCGCACCGCCGTTCTTAAGTGGGCCCCGCCCTCCGACAACGGGGCGGCCATCAGCAAGTACACTGTCACGTCCAGCGGCTTCAGCCAGGACTGCGCCACCACCACCTGCACGCTCAGTGGCCTGACCAACGACGTCAAGTACGTTTTCACCGTCACTGCCACTAACGAAGTGGGGGTCTCGGCGGCATCGGTGGCGTCCAACGAGATCAGGCCGGATGAGAAGCCCTCGCCTCCGGAGGCACCCACGGTAAAAGCCGGCGACAAGAACATGGTCATCGCCTGGCCTGCGGCGAAGACCGAGGGCTCAGCCGTCAAGGGCTACAACCTGGAGATTTCGCCGCCGCCGGCCAACGGGGTTGCCGTGAAGAACGGGGTCACCGGCCTGAACTACACCTGGCCGGGACTGACCAACGGCGTGCGCTACAAGGTCCGTGCCCAGGCCGTCAACGAGCTTGGCCCCTCCGACTGGGGCATCTACTCGTCCGAAGATAATCCTGCGGGGGTGCCCGCGGCTCCAGCCGCGCCAACGTCTGCCGTGGCCTCAGCTGTCGGAACCACGAACCAGCTGCGCGTTAACTGGTCGGAACCCGACACCAACGGTGATCCGATCAGGAACTACTTCGTCACGATGAGCGGAGGCGGCGGCGCGCCGCAGACCCAGACCGTAGCCGGGACAGTGCGCACCGCAAACTTCACGGCAAACAACTCCGAAGCTGAGTACACCTTTACGGTGCAGGCCGAAAACAAAGCGGGAAAGGGTGCCGTTAGCCCGCCTTCCGCGCCGCGGCGCGCCACCGGCAAACTCGGCCAGGTCTCGGGGGTCAGCGTTACCCCGGCAGACACCGGGGGAGCAGGGCGGAAGGTGACCGTCAACTTCAAGGAGCTGACCGCTGCCGAACGCAACGGCTCTGCCTACGGTGAAGTCAGCTACAGCTACAACGCCAGCACCGGCCAAGGCGGCCCCATCAAGCCGGGGCAAACCGTGGGTGGCTTCACCAATGGTGATGCCACGTCCATCACCGTGGTGGCCAACTCCACTGTGGCCCCAAGCTCGGACGCCAGCGCTGCAGCCAGGGCCACGCCGTACGGTGCGCCGGGAACGCCGTCGGCGTCGGGCCAGAACGGCGGCCAGAACCAGAAGTCCCTTAGCTTCAGCTGGTCCTCACCATCGACGGCGACGAACGACGTCGCTTACACACGGATCAATATCGATGGCCGAGGCTGGGAAACTGTCGCGGCGTCCGGAACGCGGACGGTGAACACCGGCGGCTTTGACGAACGGCACTCGATTCAGGTGCAGACCGTCAACTCCGTGGGCACCGGCGGGCCCGTTGCCGAAGCCACGGCCCAGTCCGGCCCGGCCAAGACAAATTGGGATGCCGCGGTCAACGGTTACCGCACGTGCACGGACGCGCCTGCCTCAGGGCAAACCTCGTGGCGGTCGCCGACGAACGCGGAACATACCTGCGACGGTGTCATCCGTGGCTATCCCTGGATCTACGGCTCCGGTCCGTCCTTCACGGTCAACTGCTTCATGTGGCGCACTGTGCCTGACGCCCGCGGGACCTATAAGTGGTACCGCATCAACACCCATCCTGACGGCCGCTTCGTGGGCCGGACCATCCAGGTCGGCAATACCACCCTGGGCGAACCCGAGAGTCACGGAATCCCGCAATGTTCATGACGGGCGTAGCCGCAGGTCAAGCGGTTGGGGAGTGCTCCCCATCGCGGTCCCGCGGCGGGTTCGGTAGGCTATCGCGGGAAACAGAGAGCCCGGTACCGGGTCTTTGGAAACGCTGCCCTGGGGGCGGCTGCGATTTTGAGGGATTTGAGAACTTGTGACTACTCTGTTCGGCAAGCTGGGTCTCAGGGATCGCCGCAGAAAGTTGGTTTCGGGCACCGCTTTTGCGGTGGCGGGTGCTGCTTTGGTGGCTGGTGCGATTATTTATCCGGGGTTCAAGACCACTGAGGTGGAGTTGAACGACGGCGGTGTGTGGGTGGTCAGTAAGACCAAGAACGCTGTTGGGCGGTTGAATTATCCGTCGCGGGTCCTCGACGGTGCGGTGACGCCGGCGAGTACTACGTTCGATATCCTGCAGAACTCCGGGAACGTTTTCGTTGATGATGAGACCGGCTCGACTCTGAATCAGGTCTCGCCGGCGAATATGCAGCTGGGCGGGGATAAGCAGTTGCCGGGTTCGGCTGATGTTAGTTTCGGTTCTGCCGTGATTTCGGTGACGGATGCGGCGAAGGGCAAGGTGTGGGCTCTTTCGCCGTCCACGGTGAACGGCTTCGATGAGGAAGCTACTGAACCTGCCGTGGTCGGTTCGGAGGGCCTGGTGTCCGCTGTCGGGACGGATGACCGGATTTACAGTGCGGATCCGAAGACGGGTGTTGTGACTGTGACGGCTGTTGATGCCAATGGTGAGACGACGTCGTCAGAGTCGGGCACGTGGGACGGTCTGAAGGGTGCGGGTGATCTGCAGCTGGCTGTGGTGGGGGATAAGCCGGTGGTCCTGGATGCGGGGCGGGGGAAGTTGTTCCTGCCGGGCGGTCGTGGGCTGGATCTGGAGAACGCGCGGGATGCGAAGTTGCAGCAGTCCGGTCCGGCGTCGGATGTGGTTGCGGTGGCGACGCAGAAGGCGTTGTTGAAGCAGCCGTTGGATGGTTCGACGGCGAAGACGGTGTCCTTTGATGGTGAGGGTGTTCCGGCGGCTCCGGTGCAGCTGGGCGGGTGTGTTCATGCGGCGTGGTCGGGGGCGAACAAGTATGTCCGTGATTGTGTGAATGATGCTGATGACAAGAACGTTGAGGTGCCGAAGGCGAGTGCGTCGCCGTCGTATGTGTTCCGGGTGAACCGGGACCTGGTGGTGTTGAACGATGTGAACTCGGGCAATGTGTGGCTGGTGAACCAGAACATGCAGCTGGTCAACAACTGGGACGACGTCGTCCCGCCCAAGAACCAGTCCAACGACCAGGACCAGGAGTCCGCGGACAACAACACGATCAACATCCTGCCGGACCGCACAAAGCCCAACCGCCCGCCGGAAACCAAACCCGACACTGTCGGCGTGCGGCCCGGGCGCACCACCATCCTCAGCGTGCTGGATAACGACTCCGATCCCGACGGCGACGTCCTGACGGCATCTGTGGGCGGTTCCGGGCCGACGTCGGGCACATTGCAAAGCATCTACGGCGGCACAGCCTTCCAGATCACGGTACCGGCCGACGCCAAGCCCGGCTCTGAAACGTTCAGCTACAACGCGGCGGACGGCCGCGGGCTCTCTGCCGGCGGGCAGGTTTCCCTGAACATCGTCGGCGCTGACGAGAACAAGCCACCAGTCTTCAAGCGGGGCGACCCCACCACCATGCTGGTGGAGCAGGGCAAAACCGTCAGCCAGAACATCCTGACCGACTGGACCGACCCCGACGGCGACGACCTCGTGCTGCTGGACGCCAAGGCGGACAACGAGCAGGACCAGGTCAAGGTCCGCCGCGACGGGTTGCTTACCTACCAGGATTCCGGGGCTGCACCCGGCAAGAAGACCGTCACGGTGTCCGTATGGGACGGCCGTGACACCACCACCGGGCAGGTGGTGGTGAACGTGCAGCCGCCGGGCGCCCTGACGCCGGTGGTCAACGCAGACCATGTCACCGCCGTCGTCGGCCAGGACCTCGTGATCGCACCGCTGAAGAACGACGTCGACCCCAACGGCGGAGCCCTCCGGCTTGCCCAGGTGGAAGCGTCAGGCCCCGCCGAACTCGGGCCCGTGACCGACGGCGGCACGTTTACGTTCCGCAGCGAGACCGCCGGTCCCGTCTACCTCACATACATCGCCAGCAATGGTCCGCAGAGCAGCCAGGGACTCATCCGTGTGGATGTGGAATCAGGCAAGGACACCGGGGACCCCGTCGCAGTCCATGACGTTGCCCTGATGCCCACGGGCGGCAGCGTGCTCCTCGACCCGCTGGCCAACGACTCCGATCCCTCCGGCGGGGTGCTGGTGCTCCAGTCGGTCCAGCTTCCGGAGAACACCACGGCCTCGGTCAGCGTGATCGACCACAGCGTGCTGCGTATCACCGACGTGCTGGGCACCAAGGACCCCTTCCTGTTCCAGTACACGATGTCCAACGGCAGGAAATCCGCCACCGGCAGCGTCTCCGTGGTCCCGGTGCCGGCGCCCGCCGTCGTGGAAGCACCCCAGCCGAAACCGGACGAGGTGAACGTCCGCGTCAACGACGTCGTCACCATTCCCGTGCTGGCCAATGACACCCATCCGCAGGGCCAGAAACTGACGGTGGATCCGGTGCTGCCGCAGGCAGTGGCGGAAGCGGACGGCAAGAGCTTCGTTTCCGAAAACACGCTGCGGTTCATCGCCGGACCGCAGCCCAAGACGGTCCGGGCCATCTATAACGCCGTGGACCCGCAGGGCCAGAAGAGCGCCGCGGCTGTCACCATCCACATCCTGCCGCTGGAAGGCGCCGAGAACTCCAGGCCGCAGCCAAAGAACCTGACGGCCCGGGTGGTGGCCGCCGGGTCGGTCCGCATTCCGGTGGACCTGGACGGCATCGATCCCGACGGCGACTCCGTCCAGTTGACCGGCATCGACAGCACCCCCAACATGGGTACTGCCACTGTCGGCAGCAACTTCATCGACTTCACCGCGGCGGGCGACGGCGCGGGCACTGACACATTCCGGTACAAAGTGGTGGACCGGCAAGGCGCCGTCAATACCGGCACGGTCACCGTGGGCATCGCGCCCCGCGGCGATGCGAACCAGAAACCCACTCCCGTTGACGACGACGTCCAGGTCCGTCCGGGCCGCCAGATTGCGGTGGACGCGATCGGGAACGACACCGACCCCGACGGCGACCCCATCGGCGTCGTTGCGGACGGAATCGAGGCGCCCGCAGAACTCCAGGCCACCGTGAGCAAGGCGAGCGGCCGCATCATCCTGCAGGCGCCGGCGAGCGAGGGGACGGTCAACGTCCGCTACACGGTGGTCGATGACCGCGGTGCCTCTGCCCAGGCCACCATCCGGGTGAACGTGCGGAACGACGTGCCGTTGAAGGCCCCCATCGCGAGGGACGACCGCGTGACGTCCGCGCAGACACTGGGCAAGACCGCCGTGGACGTTCCCGTGCTGAAGAACGACGAAGACCCGGACGGTGTGGGCGAGAACCTGAAGATCGCCACGGATGCCACCACTGCCCGGCCGGGAACGGACGGCAACATGGTGGTGGAACTGACGGAGCAGCCCCAACTGATCCCCTACACGGTCGAGGACGTGGACGGCCAGAAGTCCACCGCCATCATCTGGGTGCCCGGCATCGGACAGCAGGTACCGACGCTTGCCAAGGACGATGTACTCGAAGTCATCGCCGGACAGTCCGTGACGGTGGACCTGAAAGAGTGGGTCAAGGTCCGTGACGGACGGTCGCCCCGCCTCACCCAGACTGACCGGATCAAGCTGATCGGCGCCGACGGCGGTGACCCTGTGGCCGGAAACGGCACGGCGATCAACTACGCGGCCGGGCAGGACTACGTGGGCCCGGGCTCCATCAGCTTCGAAGTCACCGACGGCAGCGGACCGGATGACCCGGCCGGCCTGAAATCGACCCTTAGCATCCGGACCAAAGTGCTGCCGGACCCGAACCGGAACAACCCGCCCACGCTGCTGGGAAGCTCCGTTGACGTGCCCAAGGGCGAGTCCGCGGAGATCGACCTGGGCCGGCTGACCTCGGACCCTGACCGCGATGACGTGGACAACATGAAGTACGAGCTGGCGGGGGACAGCCCGGCCGGTTTCAATGCCCGCATCGACGGCAAGACGCTTAAGACATCCGTGGACGGGGCCATGGCCACCGGCACCTCGGGCACCGTGCAGGTCAAAGCGAAGGATCCGCGGGGACTGGAAGCAACGGCTACCTTCCAGCTCGCCATCACGGCCTCCAACCGGCCGAAGCCGGTGGCCAGCGACGACGTCGAGCCCAACGCGGCGGCGGGTAAGCCCGTGACCGTAAATGTTCTCGCCAACGACTCCAACCCGTTCCCCGAGACGCCGCTGAAGATCGTGCAGGCGTCCGTTGAAACCGGGCTCGGCAACGTGGAGGTCGCCGGCAGCAACGTCACCGTCACGCCTGCTTCAGGCTTCACCGGGACCCTGATTGTGGTCTACACGGTGGAGGATAAGACGGGGGAGACCTCCCGGCACGCCACTGCCAGGGTCCGGCTGACGGTCAAAGACAAGCCGCTGCCTCCGGCCACGCCGCAGGCCCAAAGCGTGGGCGACCAGACCGCGCTGCTCAACTGGACGGCACCTGCGGACCGCGGCTCGCCCATCACCAAGTACACGGTGTACGGTGAGGGCGGCTTCCAGCAGGCCTGCCCGGCCAACAGTTGCACGCTCACAGGCCTGACCAACAACACGAAGTACCACTTCCAGGTCACTGCCACGAACGAGTTCGGTGAATCCGAGCGGTCACCGGCGTCAGCCGAGGTCCGCCCGGACGTCAAACCCGACACCCCCGTTGCGCCTGCGCTCAAGTTCGGCGACAAACAGCTCTCCGTAACGTGGACGGCCCCGGCCAGCAAGGGTTCGCCGGTCAAGTCCTACGACCTGGAGATCTCTCCGGCCCCGGCCGGGCAGAACGCCCAGATCCAGAACCTGACCTCGCTCAGCTACGTCTGGAAGGGGCTGCAGAACGGGGTCGCCTACAAGGTCCGGGTCCTGGCACGCAATGATGCCAAGGAGCCGTCCGAGTGGAGTGCCTACTCCGCCGCGGAAACCCCCGCCGGCGTCCCGGTCACCCCGGCCGCGCCGAGCGCGACGGCAGCGCAGTCTGTCGGAACGCAGAGCCAGCTCAGGGTGACCTGGACGGCCCCGAACAACAACGGCGACGCCATCTCTGCCTACACGCTGACCACCTTGAGGGGCGGTGCCGTCGTGACCACCCAGCAGGTGTCCGGGACGTCGCAGAACGTCACGGTGGACAACTCCGAGTCGGGGTACACCTTCACCGTGTCGGCCACCAACAAGGCGGGCACCTCCGGCACGAGCGCGCAGTCCGCGGCCGTCCGGGCGGTGGGCAAGCCGGACATGGTGGGCCAACCGACCGCGACGTTGAAGGACACGGGCGGCGACGGCGGGAAGATCGATGTCAGGTTCCCCGTCCTGACCGATGCCCAGCGGAACGGATCGACTCCCGGTGAGATCACCTACAAGTACCGGCTGACATCGGGCGGCGGCAGCGGCAACATCGCCGCCGGCGGCGGAACTGTCGCGGCAGCCAACGGCACCGATACCGCCGTCGTCGTGTGGGCTGTCTCGTCCCGCAGTTCCACCGCAGGCGATGCAAGCCCGCCATCAAACGTGGTGAACCCCTACGGGCTGGCCTTCGCGCCGACCGTGACGGGCAGCAACAGCAGCGGGGTGGGAGACAGGACCGTTTCCTGGAACTGGAACCAGCCCAGCGGCAACGGCCGTGCCGTGACGGGCTACCAGTACAGCCTGGACGGCGGCGGATGGGTCAGCACCGACCAGCGGTCCTTCTCCAAGAGTGTGGGCTTCAGCGAGACCCACACGCTGCGGGTCCGCGCCATCAGCGCCAACCAGCCCGGGCGCATCGGCAGCGATACCTCGCGGAGCGGAGCGGAACCACCGCCCCCGGCCCCGACGTCGTGGGACATCCGGGCTACTCCGGTCCGAACCTGCACGGAGCCGAACAGCAGCACCAACAGCTACCGGAATTCCAACCCGGACCAATGCCTTAGCCCGGGCCGCTGGTTCGACACGGGCTACACCGCGCAGGCGGACTACTACGTGGTGTGGAGCGGCCGGGTCTGGTACCACCTCACCTCGGGAGCGGCCGGCGGCAACTTCGCGCGCGGCGACACCACGTCGCTAGGCACCAACCCGCCGGGAGGCATGCCGCGGCGGTAGGGCGCGGTCATGACGGCGCCAACAACAACAAATAGACTAATCGCTGGACTAAGCGGGCAACGGCCCGAAGATTCACCCGAACCCGGAAGAGGATTCACCCATGACCATGACAACTGAGCAGGCCGACTGGTTTGCAGGAACGTTCGAGAAGCTCGTTGCCAACGTAGGACAGGCTGTGCTGGGCAAGTCCCACGTCATCCGCCTGACCTTCATGGCCATGCTCGCCGAAGGGCACGTCCTCTTCGAAGACGCGCCGGGCACCGGGAAGACTTCCCTGGCCCGTGCCTTGGCGGCCACGGTGCAAGGCTCCAACAACCGCATCCAGTTCACTCCGGATCTTCTGCCGTCGGATGTCACGGGCGTGACGATCTATGACCAGAAGACGCAGAAGTTTGAGTTCCACAAGGGCCCCATCTTCAACAACATCGTGCTCGCGGACGAAATCAACCGGGCCTCGCCCAAGACGCAGTCCGCGCTCCTGGAGGTCATGGAGGAATCCCGGGTCACGGTGGACGGCACCACGTACGAGGCCGGCCGACCGTTCATGGTGATGGCCACCCAGAACCCGATCGAGCAGGCGGGCACCTACCGCCTGCCCGAAGCCCAGCTGGACCGCTTCCTGATCAAGACGTCCATCGGCTACCCGGACCACGCGTCCACAGTGCAGCTGCTGGGTGGCGCCAACCTCAAGGACCGGTCCAAGCAGCTCTCCGCGGTCATCACCACCCAAGCTATCGCTGACATGGCTGACCTCGCCGCCACCACCCACGTGGACACCGCTGTGCTGGAGTACATCTCACGGCTGTGCGAGGAGACCCGCAACGCCCCGGAGACCCGGCTCGGCGTCTCGGTCCGAGGTGCCCTGGCCATGGTCCGGGCGGCCAAGGTCTGGGCCGCAAGCCAGGGCCGCAACTTCGTCCTGCCGGACGATGTGAAGGACCTCGCCAGCGTGGTCTGGACCCACCGCTTTGTGATGGACCCGGAAGCGGAATTCTCCGGCGCCACCGCGGAGGCCGTGCTGGCCCGCGTTCTGACGGACGTCGCTGCCCCGCAGCAGCGCGCCGCCGTCTAGATGGTGCCCCTGCACTATTCCGGCACATTCACCGCGCGAACAAAGGCACAGATATGTCCAGCAGCACTCCGTTGACCCGGCTTGCTGAACGCCTGAAAAGGCCGTTTTCAGGTGAGGGGAGGGCCTCCCGGCTGCACCCCGCCGTCATGTGGTCAGAGGCTGTCAGCACGGCCGGCCTCGCGCTGGCGCCCGCCTGGTCCAAGGTCCGGGAACTCTGGCTGAAGTACGTGTGGCCGGTTCTTTCGGTCGTGAGCGTCCTGGGCTGGTCCGTCCTGGCCGCATCAATCCTGCTGTGGAGCGTCGGCCAGTCCTACGGCTGGCAGGAGGCGAAGGCGGCGGCCGTGGCGGCCTTCGTCCTCTTCGTCCTTGCCGTCGGGTTCATCCTGGGCCGTTCCTCCTACGGGGTGGTTTTGGACCTCGCCAGGACAAGGGTGGCCGTGGGGGACAGCGCCGTCGGAAGCATCGCGGTCTCCAATACCTCCGCACGCCCCCTTCTGCCATCTGCCTTGGAACTCCCTGTGGGAGCCGCCACCGCCGTGTTCCACCTGCCGCGGATGAAACCGCAACAGGTCCACGAGGACCTCTTCACCATCCCCACGGCCCGCAGGGCCGTCATTGTGGTGGGCCCGGTGCGCTCCGTCCGGGCCGACCCCCTGCACCTGCTGCGGCGGCAGGTGCTCTGGACTGAGCCGGAAGACCTCTACGTGCACCCGCGGACCGTTGCCCTGGCCGGTTCCGCCGCAGGCTTCATCCGCGACCTCGAAGGCATGCCCACCACCGACCTGTCCAGCGCCGACGTTTCGTTCCACGCCTTGCGCGACTACGTGCCGGGCGACGACCGCCGCCACATCCACTGGAAGACCACCGCACGGACCAACAAGCTCATGGTGCGCCAGTTTGAAGAGACCCGCCGCGCCCACCTGGCCATCTCGCTGTCGATCAACACCGACGAGTACGACTCCGAGCAGGAATTTGAGATGGCCATTTCCGCCGCCGCGTCCATCGGCCGCCAGGCCATTCGCGAGCAGCGCGAACTCGATGTCCTCACCCAGAAGGGTCCCCTGCGGTGTGAAACCGGCCGGAACATGCTCGACGACATGACCCGGATCGTGGGCATGCCGATGCGGAAGACCGCCGTCGACCTTGCCCGGACGCTGGCGGACACTGTCCCGAACGCTTCGGTGGTCTTCTTTGTGGTGGGCAGCCGTGTCACCCCCGCCCAGCTCCGCTCGGCAGCCGCATCCGTTCCACCGGGAGTGCGGAGCCTCGCCGTCCGCCTCCAGACCGGGGCCGCGCCTGCACGTGCCAACATCGCGGACCTGACAGTCCTGACGCTGGGCGACCTGTCCGACCTCGCCATCATCCTCAGAAAGGCGGCTGCATGAGCTCCGCGCCCGCACTCCGCCAGCGCAGGCAGCCCGCGCAATCACAACCGTCCGCCTTCAGCGACGGCCAGCCCGCCTGGCATTTCGCGCTCGACGCCGGGGCCCTGGTTGTCCTGCTGGGGCTGGGGGTCCTGGGCTTCAGCCTGAGCTTCGGCGGCGACCCCTACTATTTGATCGCCGGATTCGGCGGCATCCTGCTGGGCCTTGGCATTGCCGCGGCCAACGCCCACTTCAGGCTCGGCACGCTCATCACCGCCGCCGCCGTGCTCGGTTCCTACCTGGTTCTTGGAACACTGCTCGCCGTGCCGGACGCGGCCATCGCCGGCTTTGTCCCGACGCTCGAGTCACTGCGGACCCTTCTGCTCGGCGTCGTCTTCGCCTGGAAGGACATGCTCACCGTGGGTGTACCGGTAGGCACCGCCGGCGGGATGCTCATTGTTCCGTTCCTCAGTGCCCTCCTCACCGCGCTGGCCGCGGGACTCATGACCTGGCGGCTGAAGAGCCCGTATTGGCCGCTCCTGCCCGTCCTGGTGCTCTTCGTGACCGGCATCGCGTTCAGCACCAACGCCGGCTTCCTCAACGTGGAGCGGGGCATCTCCCTCACGGTGGTGGCCGTGGCGTGGGCAACCTTCCGCCGCGACGCACACCGGCGCAGCGACACCCGCAAGGTGTCCGTCAACCGCCCTGAGTCGGATGCCGCCACCGCCCGCCGCGCCAAAGTGCGCCGGCTCGGTTCCGCCGCCGGCGTCATCGCCGCCTGCGTTGCCATCACGGCTGTGGCTTCGCCCCTTGTCACCGCCGGCGATGACCGGACGGTCCTTCGAAACGTGATCGTTCCGCCGTTCGATCCCAAGGACTACATCACCCCGCTGGCGAGCTTCCGTAACTTCGTCAAGGACAAGAAGGACGACAACCTGTTTGTGGTGAAGGGCCTGCCACGGGACGGGCGCGTCCGGCTCGCTGCCCTTGACGCCTTCAACGGCACCAACTACAACATGGACCCGGACAGCTCCGGCAACTTCAGCAAGGTGGGGGATGCCAAGTCCCTGAACACCCTGGCCGGCTCCGACGGTATTGTGCCCAGCAACGACTACACCCTGGACATCACCATCGAGGACTACCAGGGATACTTCCTGCCGGGCGGCCGCCGCACCACCGGGATCAGCTTCACCGGCGAATCGTCCGGTGCAGCGTCCGGGCTCTACTTCAACTCCGGAACGGACACCGCAGTCACCACCAGGGGCCTCGCGAAAGGCGATGCGTACAGCGTCCAGGTGTCCGACCCCGCCAAGCTCGAACATGGCCAGCTGACGCAGTACGACTTTGCCAAGGTGGCGCTCCCGGACGCAGCTGAAGTGCCGCCTGTGGTCGGCTCACAGGCCAACGATTTGTCAGCCGACGCTCCGACGGCAATCGACCGCGTCCGGCAGATCGAGGCGCATTTCCAGAAGAAAGGCGCGTTCAGCAACGGCCTGATCGACGAAGGCCAGCTGCCCAGCGTCTCAGGGCACGGCTCGGCACGCATCCGCAGCCTTCTGACCGCCAAGCAGATGCTGGGCGACGACGAACAGTACGCGGTGGCCATGTCCCTGATGCTCCGGCACCTGGGCATCCCGTCACGCGTGGTGATGGGCTTCTACCCGGACCCCAAGAGCCCGGAAAACGGCGCCGGCGAAGTCAAAATCACCGGCAAGGACGTCCACGCCTGGGTTGAGGTCGCTTTCGACCGCGTCGGCTGGGTGTCATTCGACCCCACGCCGCCCAAGGACAACGTCCCGATTCCGCCGGACCCGGAAAACAAGTCCAAGCCCAAACCGCAGGTCCTGCAGCCGCCGCCTCCGCCGCAGGAGCCGGCAGACCTGCCGCCGGACTCATCCCCGGACGCACTGGACGCTGACCAGAAGAAGAACAATCCCTGGCTGTTCTGGGGCCCCATCCTCGCGGCACTTGGAATTGCCCTGATCCCCATCGGGATCCTGGCGCTGCCGCTGCTGCTCATCGCGCTGCTCAAGAGCCGGCGCCGCAAGGCCCGGTTCTCCGACGGGCACCCAGCCCAGCGTGTCGGCGGCGGCTGGAACGAAGTGGTCAGCCTCGCAACGGACATGGGCGCCGCCATCGATACCCGGGCCACCCGCCGGGAGTCCGCCGTCGTCCTGGGTGAGGCATTTCCGGGAACGGCGGGCACCACCACCCTGCTGGCCCGCCGCGCTGATGCCTCCATTTTCGGTGCCGGCCAGCCGAGCGAAGCGGAGGTCCAAGAGTACTGGACCATTGTGGACGGCTCGCTGAAGGAAATGACAGCTACGGTCGGTTTTTGGAGACGGCAGGCTGCCCGGTTCTCGCCGCGCTCCCTCCTGGCAGACGGCCGGACCGCACTCAGCCTCCGCGGTTTCAGGCTTGTCCGGACGGCAAAAGATGATCCCGCGGGTAGGGTGGTGGACGGTCCGCCCCCGGCGCCCGGCCAGGTTGCCGGCCAGCCGGATGTCCCGGCAGCAACGCCGGCTCCCGGACAGGCACCAACACCCGCACCATCCGGACCGGAGAATGAACACACCGTGCTGAGGCGCGATCTGAGAGAGAACCGCAACGAACCATGACGCATGACGCCGAGCGCTGCCAGCGCTGCCAGCAGTTGATCCGTCCCGGAGCGACGTTCTGCCCTGCCTGTGGTGCCCCGCTGAGCAACCGGGCCGCCCGCAATGACCGCAACATAGACCACTCGCAGCGGGAGCTGATGGATCGGGCCGCCGCGCACGGCAGCCCGATCCCCGGTAGTATCCCCGTAGTGCAGGCCCGGACGGAAGCCGCCGGACCCGGCGCTTACGAACAAGCCGCCAGCCCCGGCGCCTATGGACAAACGGTCCAGGCACAGGGCGGGCACGTACAAGGGGGAGGTACCGGAATGGGTGGCAAGCTGGACGTGGTTCCCGCGGCGGCCGGACGACGCCTGGGCGCCGCCGTGCTCGACTGGGTGGGACCGGCCGCGCTTCTCATCGTGATGTTCACCATTGGATTCGCCAGCATCACGCGCACCCAGAGCGGCGGCTTCATCATCTACGACACGGGGTTGCTGGTACTGCTGGGCGGCATCGCCGTCGGCCTCACCGTGGTCTACATCCTGGTGCTTCTCGGAATTGAGGGCCGCTCCGGCAACACGATCGGCAACCGGCTGATGGGAATCCGCAGCACGGACCAGGACGGCTACGCCCCGGGCGCCGGCGCCCTGTTCCTGCGCGGCCTCATCACCGGGGCAGGGATCCTCCTGACCGTAGTGGCGGCAGTGTTCGTGGTGGTTTTCAAGTGGTTCGAGGCGGCCCTGTGGATCCTCGCACCGCTGGCCCTGCTGGGTGTCGCCTGGGCCTGCGTCGTGGTGGTGTCCAATTCCTGGGACAAGAACGGCAAGCGCAGCGGCTGGCACGATACCGCAGCCAAAATTCTCATGTTTGATGTCAACGCCGGCCGGAACCCCCTGACTACCGGGGGAATCCAGGGCCCCTACAGCTTCGCGCCGCTGGACCTGCCCCCCGTGCAGCAGGTCTCTTCGCCCGTTGCGGGTGCGGCTGCAAGGCCGGCCCAGGCCGTGCCCGTTCAAGCTCCGGAGCCGCAGCAGGGGTTCAACCAGCCTGTCGCCATCCCGCAGCCACCCCTGAACCCGAACCAGTGGCAGCCGCCTGCCATGCCCCAGCCGTTGGCGGGCGCCGCCGTACCTGCCTCCGCCCCGTTTGCGGCGCCCGCGCCGTCTGCGGCGCCCGTCCCGGTCCGGGCGCAGCCCGCACCGGACCCGGTCCCGACCAGGACCCTGCCGGATCCGGCCGTTCAGAACCCTGCAGTTCAGAACCCGGCCGTTCAGATGCCCCCGCAGGGGTGGGCCCTCCATCCCGACGACGACCACGACCGGACGCAGATGCGGGGACAGACCGTGCCGGCGCCGGAGGCCGTGCTCCGGATCAGGCTGGACGACGGCCGCGACTTCGAGCTTGACCAATCGGTACTCATCGGCCGGAATCCCGGCGGCCTCCCCGGCGAACACGTCGCGCAGCTGCTGGCTGTGGCCGATCCCGGCCGTTCCATCTCCAAGACCCACCTCCACCTTCGGGCGGACAACGGGGGAATCTGGGTCACCGACCGCAACTCAACCAACGGCAGCGCCGTCACCACTCCGGACGGCATCCGAACTGTTTTGCAGGCCGGGGAACCCGCCTACGTACGCCCAGGGTCCACCGTGCATTTCGGTGACCGCACCTTCCACCTAGGACAGGCATGAATCCCCAGCCGGCAGCCGCCACCTCCGCAACGGGCAGGGAGCCCGGACTCCAACTGAGCTGCGGCTACGGTACAGACCGTGGCCTCCGCCGGGAACTCAACGAGGACTCCTTCATTGCATCCGATCCCGTGTTCGCCGTGGCGGACGGCATGGGAGGCCACGAAGCGGGCGAAATCGCCAGCGGAATCTGCGTGCGGACACTCGCCGGAATGCCGCAGCTGGCCACCGGGGAGAGGACAGCCACGGCCGCCGTCGTCCAGCAGTACCTGGTCAGCGCCGACGAACGGATCCGCACCGCCACCGGGTCCAGGGCCGGCACCACCCTCTCCGGAGTAGTGGTTGTTGAGCAGATGGGTGCGCCGTACTGGCTGGTCATGAACATTGGCGACTCCAGGACCTACCGGCTGAGCCAGGGCGAGTTCGCGCAGGTCACCGTTGACCATTCCGAGGTCCAGGAGCTTGTGGACGCCGGTGAGATCACCAGGGAACAGGCGGCGGTGCACCCCCGCAGGCACGTGGTGACCCGCGCCCTGGGCACCGGCGACGAGACGGAAGCCGACTACTGGCTGCTGCCCGTTGAGGAAGGCGACCGCATCATGATCTGCTCCGACGGGCTGAACGCCGAGCTGACGGACGATCACATGTTCCGCATCCTGAGCACCGTCGGCCACCCCCAGGACGCCGTCGACGCCCTGATCCAGGCCGCGCTGCGCAGCGGCGGTCGGGACAACGTCACCGTGATAGTTGTGGACGCCAAAAACGTAATGAACGACGCCGGAACGGACACCGCGCCCCGGCCCGCCGCGGGCGTCGAAGACGAGGACACCCTGCCCCGCGCCCAGGTGCCGGACAGTACCGAAGTGGACACCGAGGAGCTTCCCGAGGCTCCCGGTGCCGTCCTGCCCGCGGACGCGCCGGACTCCGCGAACGATTCCGTGACCGACACCGAGGGCCGCCACGATGGTCTCAAGTAGCTACACCCCGGGCACCTGGCTTGGCGTGGTCCGGGCGGGAACCGCGGTGCTGCTGCCGCCCGCGACGCCACACGCGCTTGTGGACTCGCTCTGGGAACTTCTGGGCGGCGAGCCTGAGGTCCACGAAGTACTTCACGCGGTGACCAGTGCCTCCTCCGGCTCGCTGGCGCAGATTCCCTGGTTCGGCATTGTGGACTTCCGGGAATCCCTGCGGGTCTTCCTCCGCGGCGACATCGAGCTGAAGGCACACCTCGCCGCGGACGAAGTGGAATTGAACGGCAGCGACGTCACCACGTGGACCGAGCGGCGCCTCAGCGAACCGGAATGGTACAGAGTGTCGGTTCCAGGCAACGCGGCCGGTGCAGCTGAACTCCCGCTCGGGGAGGGGGTTGTCCTGCTGCAGAGCCTCACTGCGGGCCGTGTTCCCGGTGCCAGGCCGTCCCGGCCGGCAGCTCCCGTCCTTGAGGTGCCCCTGACGGAGCTGCCCTCGCCGCAGGAGCAGGACTCCGTCCAGGTCCCGGTTGTGGTGCCTGTCGAGGTCCCGGCATCCGAACCGGTCCGCGGCGTGCCCGCTGAAGCCGTGGCTGCTGATGGCGTGCCCCCTGCCGAAAGCGGTGCCTCGGCAGAACACGGTGCATCCGCCGAAACCGTTATAGGCATACCCGACGAAGACTTCGAAAATGCCGATGACGGCGTCACGGTGCTGCCGGATGACACAGGTTCGGAGCAGGCAGGATGGGACAACGCCGTGGCGGACGTGCCCGGTGCCGCCGCTCCCGCTGAATCGCAGGATCCGGCGCCCGCGAACGAGCTGACTGGAAGCTACGACCACCTGTGGGAAAAGACCGTGGTGCGGCGCATTGAGGACGCCGCGGTGCGGGACGAGCCCGAGGACGAACCTGCCGCGGCCGATGCAGAGGCGGCGGTGGCGGCGGAGGAAGACAGCCCGGAAGAAGCCGTCGACGTTGCCGGTGACCAGCAGCCGACGGCAGCGCAGGAGCAGCAGCCTGCCCCCGTGCAGCCCCTCATCCCTGCGGATCAGGGCGCCCTGATCGACTCCGTTCCCTGGAACACCGGTGGCGAAAGGCCGGCCCGGACCTCCGGGCCGCCGTCGTTCGTTCCGGCATCCCCGGGTGTCGGATCCCATGAGATACCGGACCGCGGCAGCCCGGCCGCATTGCCGCCGGCTCTCGAAGGCGACCACGACGGCCAAACGATCATGAAGAGCGACCTCGCCGGGCTCGGGACCGCACCTCAGGTGCAAGCCCCGGCCGGCGGAAGCGAACCGGCCACCGGGCCCATGGTCCTGGCCCGCGTCTGCCCGCAGGGCCACGCCAACCCGCCCACGCATTCGCAGTGCGCCGGCTGCGGCATGGCGCTGGGGCAGGACGCCGTGCAGGTCCGGAGGCCGCGGCTGGGCCGCGTCCGGGTTTCAACCGGTGAACTGATCGACCTGGACCAGTCCTTGGTGATCGGCCGCCAGCCGTCGGTTTCCAGGGTTCAGGGCGGAGGCATGCCGCGGCTCGTCCAAGTGGCCAGTCCCAGCGGTGACATCTCCCGGTCCCACGTTGAGGTCCGCCTCGAAGGCTGGCACGTGATGCTGTGCGACCTCAAGGCCACGAACGGCACCCTCCTGGTCCGGGAGGGTCAACCGCCCAGGCGCCTCGCCCAGAACGAAATGGCCATTCTTCTTGACGGTGATATTGCAGAACTCGGCGATGACGTGTCGCTACGGTTCGAGGAGATTCTATGAGTGCCAAGCGGCCTGTAGCCCCGCCGCCCGCCATTCCAGGATTCACGTATGTCAGCCTGCTGGGTTCGGGCGGCTTCTCAGACGTCTACCTGTATGAACAGGACAGGCCGCGCCGCAAGGTGGCCGTCAAGGTGCTTCTCTCCGACCTGAAGACAGAGGGTGCCCGGCGCCGCTTCGAATCCGAAGCGAACCTGATGGCGCAGCTGTCCTCGCACCCCTACATCGTCACCATCTTCGAAGCCGAGGTCACCGAAGACGGCCACTCCTACCTGGCCATGGAGTACTGCTCCAGGCCCAGCCTGGACGTCCGCTACCGGCGCCAGCGGTTCAGCGTGGACGAGGTCCTTGCTGTCGGAATCCAGGTGGCCTCCGCCGTCGAGACCGCCCACCGCGCCGGCATTGCCCACCGCGACATCAAACCGGCCAACATCCTGGTGACCGATTACAACCGTCCGGCACTGACTGACTTCGGCATCTCCGGCACCCTCGGCAGCGACACTGATGAGGACGCCGGGATGTCCATTCCCTGGTCGCCGCCCGAACAGTTCCGGGACGGTCCGGTGGACGGCGTGATGGTGGACGTGTGGGCCCTCGGTGCCACGCTGTATACCCTTCTTGCCGGTCGATCCCCGTTCGTCCTGCCGGGTGCGGACAATTCCCAGCGCGAACTGATTTCCCGGATTACCAACTCGCCCGTGCCACGGCTGGGGCGTGCGGACGTTCCCGAATCGCTGGAACTCGCGCTGGCCACGGCCATGGCCAAGTCGGCAGCCTCGCGGTACTCCTCGGCCCATGCCTTCGCGCTGGCCCTGCAGCGGATCCAGGCTGAACTGAATCTCTCAGTCACGCCCTTCGAGGTCCTCGAGGAGGCACACGGCGAGGAAAACCATCCGGACGACGGCTTCGAAGAAACCCGGGTCCGCAGCATCGCCTCGGTGGACCCCGACCAGACGGGGAACGCTCCGACGTTCCCGGCCAGGACACGTCCCGCTGCCTTTACTCCTGTCGTGCCGGTGGCACCGCCGGCAGGGCCCGTCCCCGGGCCGGTCCCGGGACCGGGCGCCCGTCCGGACCTACACGATGACTGGTCGCAGGGCACCATGCTGCGGGGGAGCGTCGCGTCAGGGCTGCAGCCCGGCGGTGGCCACGATGCCGCCGACGACGCGACCGTCCACCGTGGTGCTCCAGGCCGCCCGGCCGGGTGGCAGGGCGGCCCTGCGGGCCGGGATGACCGGGGCGACGAACATGTAGCCGCCACGGTCAACAGGCCGCAGGCGCTGCAGGAGGCGACGGCGGAAGGCCCCGTCGACCACAGCAAACGGAACCTCTGGCTGTCCGTGGCCGGCGGCGCCGTGCTCGTCGTCGCCGTCGTGGTGGGGTTGGTGCTGGGTGCGTCCCGGCCGGAACCGGTGGTTGAGCCCACCGGACAGGTTTCCAAGCCGCCGGCTGATGCCATCGGGGACGGGACGGTTCCGGACGTCACGAACATCAAGGCCGTCACGGAAGCAGGCAAAGTCCGGTTCACGTGGACCAACCCGCAGCCCAAACCGGGTGACACGTACAAGTGGCAACTGACTAATTACGGTCAGGAGGAGGGGCCCTTCCAATCCAGCAAAGAGGCCCAGGCCGAAGTGGCTTATGGCAAAGCGGACTTCTTTTGCATCAAGGTCATGATTGTCCGCAGTGACGGGTCCGCGTCTCCGATGACCAGCCGGGACGCATACTCATGCATGCCGTCGTGACCGGCAGTCCTGAAGTTAAGCATTGACCTTTAAGGAGGCACGGAAAATGGGGGATCTAGCAGTAGATTTCTGTGGCGAATGGTATGAGCCGTCGGACGAGGACGTCTTCAACATCGGACGCGAGGGCGACCTCGAAGTGGACGACAACCCGTACCTGCACCGGCGGTTCCTCCAGATCGCCCGGTACGACGGCATCTGGTGGCTCAGCAACGTGGGGAGCATGCTCTCAGCCACGGTGGCGGACGGCACCGGCGGGATGCAAGCCTGGCTTTCACCCGGGGCCCGGATTCCGATCGTCTTCAGCCACACCAACGTGATCTTCACCGCCGGCCCCACCACGTACGAGTTCGCCGTGCACCTGAAAACCCCCTCCTTCCGCCAGGAGGCCCCCGATGACGAAAGCGGCGGGGACACCACCATCGGGCCCGTGGTATTCACTGATTCGCAGAAGGCCCTCATCGTTGCCCTCGCCGAGCCCATGCTGCGGCGCGACGGCACCGGGTTCAGCGCCATCCCGTCGTCGGCGGATGCCGCCAGGACGCTCGGCTGGGCGCTGACCCGGTTCAACAGGAAGCTGGACAATGTGTGCGACAAACTTGACCGGGTCGGCGTTGCGGGGCTGCGCGGCGGCGGTGGAAAGCTGGCCACCAACCGCCGTGCCCGGCTTGTCGAGCACGCCGTGACGTCACACCTGGTCACCGCTGCGGACCTGCACCTGATCGACAAGATGAAGGGGGCCGACGAAGGATGAAAATCCGACTGACACTGCGCCGGGAACCCGCCGACGCCAAAGACCTCGCCGTAACCGTTGACGGCCTCGCAACGGTGGCGGACATCGCCACCCAACTGTGGGCTGCCGATCCCGAACGGCGGGGCACCCAGCCGCCGGAGAACCTGTCGCTCTGCATCGACGAGGCATTCGTCGCCGGCGGAATGCGCGGCAACATCCTCAACCGCACGGACAACTTGTTGGAATCCGGCCTCAGGCCCGGATCCATTGTTTCGCTGAGACAGGTCAGCGAGCAGTTCGCGGCACCGGGTGCGAACCGCGGACCCGCAGCGGCGACCCTCCGCGTCCTGTCAGGGCCCGACGTCGGGCAGGAATTTTCGCTGCCCTCCGGCACCAGCTACATCGGCCGGGACCGGGACGTTGACATCCGGCTGTCGGACCCCATGACCTCCAAGCGGCACGCCCGCATCACCGTGGGGGAAACCGTTGAAATCGTGGACACGAATTCCGCCAACGGACTCATCATGGACGGGTTGCCGGTCACCCGGGCAACACTGAACTCCTCGGACACCGTGACCCTCGGCGATACCACCATTTCCGTCGTCGGGCTGGGCCACCACGGGGGTGCACCGACGTCGCCGCTGGTGGACTTCAACCGCTCGCCGCGCGTGGTGCCGCGTTTCGCCCCGCCCAAGCGCGTACTCCCGGCCGGCCCCAAACGCCAGGAGCACCACCCCTTCCCCTACATCATGCTGATCGCGCCGCTCATGATGGGCGCCATTTTGTTTGCAGTCACGGGCAACGTCCTCTCGGTCCTTTTCATGATGATGATGCCGCTGTTCATCATCGGCCACTACGTGGACCAGAAGATGCAAAGCAAGCGGGAACGCAAAGAGCAGCTCAAGCAGTTCCGCGAGGCGATGGCGGCGTTCCGCAAGGACATCACCGAGCTGCAACACATCGAGCGGTCCGTGCGCCTCCAGGAAGCTCCGTCAGTCAGCGACACCGTTGATTCCATCTACAAGCTGGGACCGTTGCTCTGGACCCACCGGCCCGAGCACAGCGGGTTCCTCGGCCTGCGCTTCGGGCTGGGCACGGCGCCGTCGCGCATTTCCTTCGACGAGCCGTCCAACAATGAGACCGAAGCTGAGTATATGCAGGAAATCCAGGCCTGCCTCAAACAGTTCCAGGACATCGAAGGCGTACCGATCGTGTCCCAGCTCCGCTCCGCAGGCGCATTCGGGCTCGCAGGCGCCCGCGGCCTCGTAGACGACGTAGCCCGCGGTATGGTCCTGCAGACCGTGGGCCTGCATTCCCCGGCCGAAGTGGTGGTTACGGCAATCACATCGGCCAAATCGAGGGAGCGCTGGAACTGGCTCCAGTGGCTGCCGCACGTCGGCTCGGGACACAGTCCGCTCAGCGGCGACCACCTGGCTGCAGGACCCGCCGGCGGATCCTCCCTCCTGGCCCGGCTGGAGGACCTCATCGACCAGCGCGAGGCGGGCGCCCAGTCACCGCGTCCCGCGCCGCGGCCCGGCCTCGACGGAGAGAAAGGCGACATCCCCGGCCCGGTGCTGCCCTCCGTGCTGTTGATCGTGGAAGACGACGCGCCGGTGGACCGCGGCCGCCTGACACGGCTCGTGGAACGCGGACCGGATTCGGGCGTCCACGTCATGTGGGTGGCCACCAGCGTCCAGTCGCTCCCGGCCGCGTGCCGCGACTTCATGGTGGTGGACGGCGACCACGGAACCACCACCGGCCAGGTCCGGCTGGGCCGCCACACTTACCCCGTCAGCTGCGAAAGCCTCGACGCCGACCTGGCCACCCAGCTTGCCCGGATGCTGTCGCCGGTCATTGATGTGGGCAAACCCGTGGATGACGACTCCGACCTTCCCCGGGCGGTGTCCTACGTGAGCCTCATCGGCAAGGACTTCATGGACAACCCCCAGGCGGTGGCGGACCGGTGGAAAGAGAACAACTCCGTCCACGCGACCGCCGTCGCAAACCGCAAGGACAACGGCACGCTCCGGGCCCTGGTGGGTTCCAAGGGCATCGAACCGCTGTACCTGGACCTGAAGAACGAGGGCCCGCACGCCCTGGTGGGCGGCACCACCGGCGCCGGGAAGTCGGAATTCCTGCAGTCCTGGGTCATGGGCATGGCTGCGGCCTACAGCCCGGACCGGGTGAGCTTCCTGTTCGTCGACTACAAGGGCGGAGCCGCCTTCGCCGACTGCCTGCACCTGCCCCATACCGTGGGCCTGGTGACCGACCTTTCGCAGCACCTGGTGCGCCGCGCGTTGACGTCCCTGCGGGCTGAACTGCATTACCGGGAGCATCTGCTCAACCGGAAGAAAGCCAAGGACCTCCTGGGCCTGCAGCGCGAAGCGGACCCCGAAGCTCCGCCCTACCTCATCATCATCGTGGACGAGTTCGCAGCACTGGCCACGGAAGTCCCCGAGTTCGTCGACGGAGTCGTGGACGTGGCGGCCCGCGGCCGGTCCCTCGGCCTGCACCTGATCCTTGCCACCCAGCGGCCCGCCGGAGTCATCAAGGAAAGCCTGCGCGCCAACACCAACCTCCGCGTTGCCCTCCGGATGGCGGACGAGGACGATGCCACGGACATCCTCGGTGTGCCCACAGCGGCGTACTTCGACCCCTCCATCCCGGGCCGCGGCGCGGCGAAAACCGGCCCCGGCCGGATCCAGGGCTTCCAGACCGGCTACGCAGGCGGCTGGACCACGGACAAACCGCAGGCACCCCAGATCGACATCGTGGAAATGGCCTTTGGCTCGGGACCCGGCTGGGCCGCGCCGGCGCCTGAAAAGCCAGTGCGGGAGGAGCCGGCCGGGCCGAACGACATTGCCCGGATGACGGCCAACATCATCAAAGCCGCGGAAGTGCTGTCCATCGCGCCGCCCCGCAAACCGTGGCTCAACGAGCTGGCCAAAACCTACGATTTCTCCAAGCTTCCCAACCCCAGGACCGATGAACGCCTCCTCCTGGGCGTGGCCGACGACCCGGCACACCAGGACCAGCCCACCGTCTTCTATGAGCCGGACAGGGACGGCAACATGGCCATCTACGGGACGGGCGGTTCCGGTAAGTCAGCCGCGCTGCGCGGCATCGCCATCGCCGCGGCAGTGACTCCGCGCGGTGGCCCCGTGCATGTCTACGGCATCGACTGCGGTTCGTCGGGACTGAAGATGCTCGACGGGCTCCCGCACGTCGGCGAGATCATCAACGGCGACGACGTCGAACGTGTCGGCCGGTTGCTGCGTTGGCTGCGCGATGTTGCCGACGACCGCGCTGCCCGCTACGCCGAAGTCCGCGCCTCCACCATCGTGGAATACCGGAAACTGGCCAATGACCCGGATGAGAAGCGGATCTTCATCCTGGTGGACGGCATGTCCAACTTCCGGGAGGCGTACGAATACAGCCGCCTGTCAGCGCTCTGGGACATTTTCCTTCAGCTGGCGACGGACGGCCGGCCGCTGGGCATCCACCTGGTGGTCACCGGGGACCGGCCCAACGCAGTCCCGGCGTCGCTGCTGGCTTCGATTCAGCGCCGCCTGGTCCTGCGGCTCTCATCCGAGGACGACTACATTTCGCTGGACGTGCCCAAGGATGTCCTGAGCCAAGCCTCGCCCCCGGGCCGCGGCCTGCTGGGAGGGCACGAGGTCCAGCTTGCCGTGCTTGGTGGCGACTCGAACCTTGCGCTGCAGGCCCGCGAAGTGCACAAGCTCAGCGAGGCCATGCTGCGCCAGGGCGTGGAAAAGGCACCGCAGATCGAACGCCTGCCCGAGCAGGTGGACCTCGACATCCTCCCTGCGGGAACCCGGGACCTGCCGGTCATCGGCGTCGACGACGAGACGCTCCAGCCGGCCGAAATCATGGCCAAGGGACCGCTGCTCGTTGCTGGTCCGCCGGGTGCCGGCCGTACGGTGGCGCTGGTCACCATGGCCTACGCCCTGCGCCGGTCCAACCCCGGCACCGAACTGATCTACATCGGCTCGCGCCGGTCCGCCGTCGCGTCGCTGAAGGTCTGGAACCGTGCCCTCGTGGGCGCCGACGACGTCGAAGAGGCAATTGACGGGCTGGTTGACTACTCTTCGGAGAACCCCGGCAGGCTGGCCATCTTCATCGAGGGCCTGACCGAGTTCACGGACACCGGCGCCGAGTCCGGCATCGAGCAGCTGGTCACGACGTCCATCAAAGCCGACCAGTGGGTGGTGGGGGAGTCTGAGACGTCCACCTGGTCCTCCGCATGGTCACTGTCGCAGCCGTTCAAGTCCGGACGGCGCGGACTCCTGATCAACCCCGGCGACATCGAAGGCGACAGCCTGCTGAGCACCTCGCTCGGCAAGATCAGTTCCGATTTCATTCCGGGCCGCGGCTACATCGTGGGCCGGGGCAAGGTCCGCAAGCTGCAGATTGCCCTGCCGCCGGAGAACCGCAGCCAGGCCGATCCGGACCTCAACCGGGTGGGAGCCGCACGGTGAGAGTGCCGATGGGCAGGGCTGCATGGGGAGCGGTGCCCATCGACAGTGACCGGGCCGCGGGATAGTTTCTGGGTAATGGATCTTCCGGATGAGCCGGGGGCCGCTGGGGATGCCGATCGGATCGGGTCCGTTGACTGAAGGAGAAAACTAATGGCTATTTGGGGTGCAGACATTGCTCAGCTCAAGGCGCTCGGAACCAAGCTTCAGGCTGGTTCGTCCGAGATCGAGAAGGCTAAGTCGCAGCTGACGAAGGCTCTTGACAGCACCGACTGGAAGGGCCCGGACGCGGAGAAGTTCCGCAGCGAATGGTCCGGCCGGCACGTAACGGACCTGGCCCGCGTGGCCCGGGCGCTGGAAGAAGCCGGCAAGCAGGCCAGCAAGAACGCCGCCCAGCAGGAAGAGGCTTCCCGCTAGGGAACGCCCGCCGCTGGCAACGCGGAAACGGATGCCCCGGACGCAACAAAGCGTGCGGGGCATCCGTGCGCCTGGAGCCAGACAATGTCGGAGATCTAGGGCAGGATAGGTCTGTGAGCACAGGGAACACGGCAGCAGATACCGATACGCAAAGCATGACCGGGGCAGGCACGCGCGAGGCGGACACCGCCAGTGAACGGGTGCCCTCCGGTGCGGTCCGAGAGGAATACGAAAACCTGGTGGAAGAGGTACGCAAGCACCGCTTCGCGTACTACCAGGAGGACGCGCCCATCATTTCGGACGCTGAGTTCGACGAACTCTTCCGGCGCCTCGAAACAATCGAGGCAATGCACCCGGAACTCGTGGCCAACGACTCGCCCACCCAGGAAGTGGGCGGCGAAGTGTCCGCCGCCTTTGCCGCCGTCGAACATCTCCAGCGGATGTACAGCCTGGAAGACGTCTTTTCCCTTGAGGAACTGGAATCGTGGATCGCCAAGGCGGAAGCATCCGTGGCCAAACTCGGCAATGGCACTGCCGGACCCGCATGGCTCACTGAACTCAAGATCGACGGCCTGGCGGTCAACCTGCTTTACCGCGACGGCAAGCTGGTCCGCGCCGCCACCCGGGGGGACGGCTACACCGGCGAGGACATCACCCACAACGTCCTGACCATCAAGGAAATCCCGCAGCAGCTGACCGGCGGGAACTATCCGGCCGAGATGGAGGTCCGCGGCGAGGTGTTCATTCCGTCCAAGGCCTTCGCCGAGTACAACGAGGCCCTCATCGAGGCCGGCAAGGCGCCGCTGGCTAACCCGCGCAACGCGGCCGCGGGCTCGCTCCGGCAAAAGGATCCGGCGGAAACTGCCAAGCGCCC
The DNA here is from genome assembly GCF_017833075.1 of Arthrobacter sp. PvP103. Classification (NCBI taxonomy): domain Bacteria; kingdom Bacillati; phylum Actinomycetota; class Actinomycetes; order Micrococcales; family Micrococcaceae; genus Arthrobacter; species Arthrobacter sp. PvP103. Next base: position 3,843,282 of record NZ_JAFIBQ010000001.1, read on the forward strand.
GCTGCGCATGTACGTTCACGGCATCGGTGCCCGCGAAGGGCTGCAGACCGTCAGCCAGTCGGACACCTACCGCCAGCTTGCCGAGTGGGGCCTGCCCACCAGCCCGTACTTCGAGGTCCTCGGCAGCCTCAAGGACGTTCTCGACTTCATCAAACGCTACGGCGACAAACGGCATAGCCTTACCCATGAGATCGACGGCATCGTGGTCAAAGTGGATGACTTCGCAACGCAGCGCGCACTCGGGTACACCTCGCGGGTGCCCCGCTGGGCCGTCGCCTACAAGTACCCGCCGGAGGAAGTCCACACCAAGCTGCTGGACATCGCGGTCAATGTCGGACGCACCGGACGCGTCACCCCCTTCGGCATCATGGAACCAGTGAAGGTTGCCGGGTCCACAGTAGGAATGGCCACGCTGCACAACCAGGACGTGGTCAAAGCCAAGGGCGTAAAGATCGGCGACATCGTGGTGCTGCGCAAGGCCGGCGATGTCATCCCGGAAATCGTGGGACCGGTCCTCGCCCTGCGCGACCAGCAGGATCCGCCCGTGCGGGACTTCGTGATGCCCACCGAATGCCCTGCGTGCGGAACGCCGCTCGCCCCCGGGAAGGAAGGGGACGTGGACATCCGCTGCCCCAATTCCCGCTCCTGCCCGGCTCAGTTGCGCGAACGCGTCTTCCACGTCGCCAGCCGCGGCGCCTTCGACATCGAGGCCCTCGGCTGGGAAGCGGCGATCGCCCTGACCCAGCCGGCGGAACCCGCGACGCCTCCGCTGACCAGCGAGGCCAACCTCTTCCGACTCACCCGCGAAGACCTTGCCGATGTCCGGATCCGCCGGGAGAAGCGGTCCAAAGGCGTGGCCACGGGCGAATTCGAACTCGTGCCGTATTTCTATACAAAAGGCACAGCCAAGTCCCCGTCCAAACCGACGGCCACCACGGAAAAACTGTTCACCGAGCTGGAAAAAGCCAAGTCCCAGCCGCTATGGCGCGTCCTGGTCGCGCTGTCCATCCGGCATGTGGGCCCCCGGGCGTCGCGGGCGCTTGCCACGGCCTTCGGCTCGATGGACGCCATCCGGCAGGCTTCGGAGGAGGAGCTCGCCCACGTCGACGGCGTGGGACCGGTGATCGCGGCTGCGCTGAAGGAATGGTTCGCCGAGGACTGGCACCGCGAAATCGTGGACACCTGGGCCGAGGACGGCGTGCGGATGGAGGACGAGCAGGACGAATCCACCCCGCGCACCCTGGAAGGTCTGACCGTCGTGGTCACCGGAAGCCTTGAGGGCTTCAGCAGGGATGAAGCCAAGGAAGCCATCCTCATCCGGGGCGGCAAGGCGTCAGGATCCGTGTCCAAGAACACCAGCTACGTCGTCGCCGGCGAGAACGCCGGAACAAAACTGGACAAGGCCGAACAACTCGGCGTGCCGGTGCTGGACGAGGACGGCTTCCGCGCGCTGCTGGCCAACGGCCCGGCCGCCTCGGCTGACTCCGCGGACGCTTCCGCGGACGACGACGCCGGCGTCGGAGACCGCCCCGAAGACCACCAGGAAGAGCCGGCAGAATGAGCATCACGCCGGCGGATCTCCTGGGAGTGGCTAAAGCGGCAGCCGCCGCCGGGGCCGCGGTGCTCGCCACCCGCAACGGCGACGCCCTGGACGTCAGCAACAAGGGAGCCTCGGGGGACTGGGTCACTGCCTTCGACGTCGCGGCGGAGAATGCCGTGCGTGAGGTGATCGGCCGCGTCCGGCCGCAGGACACTGTTACCGGGGAGGAACACGGTACCCTCAGCCGGGACAACCCCAGCGGCTACCGCTGGTCAATCGACCCGCTGGACGGCACCACCAACTTCATCCGGAACATCGTCTATTACGGCACGTCGGTGGCGGTGGCCGATCCCGACGGCGTCTGGCTGGCCGGCGTCGTTAATGCCCCGGCCCTTGGCCGTATCTACTATGCGTCGCGCGGGGGAGGTGCCTGGCTCGAGGAGCGGGGGCAGCGCACCCAGCTGACCGGTCCCGTCCCGGGCCGCGCCGGGCAGATCCTGGCCACCGGCTTCAGCTACGATCCCGGCGTCCGGGCCGAGCAGGCCGAAGCCCTCGGCGGTTTCATGGAGGGCTTCGCCGATGTCCGACGGCTGGGCTCCGCCGCCCTGGACCTCTGCCTCGTGGCGGACGGAACCCATGATGCCTTCGGGGAACGCGGACTCAACGAGCACGATTTCTCGGCCGGTGCCCTCATTGCCGAGGAAGCCGGCTGCTGGGTCCGGCGCCCCCGCCTCACCAGCCCCCTCGACGGCGGACCCTCGGACGAGGAACGCCTCGCAGCCTGGACGTGCGCCGGGACCCTCGAGCTGTCCGGGAAGTTTCCGCTCTAGGACCCCGCCCAGGCTAGGACCCCGCAAAGGCGTGGGCCCGGCCCAAAGGTGGGCCCCGCTTAGGCGTGCGCGCCAGCCAGTCCGGCAGCACCGGAGTACCGGTTGAGCGGGCGCTCCGGTCCGTAGTGCCCCCGCAGCGTGTCGGCTGTGTATTCCGTCCGGAACAGGCCCCGCCGGCGCAGGACCGGCACCACGTGGTCCACAAAGGCCCCAAGCCCTGAGGGGAGCACCGCGGGCATGATGTTGAAGCCGTCGGCCGCGCCGTTTTCAAACCAGAGCCGGATGGCATCGGCAACCTGCTCCGGAGTGCCCGAGAACGTGCGGTGTCCGCGGCCCCCGCCAGGCGGCCGATCAGCTGCCGCACCGTGAGCCGTTCGCGGCGGCCGAGCTCCACGATCAGGGTGTAGCGGCTCTTGGCACCCTGGATGGAACCCTCGTCAGGAAGGTCCGCCGGCAGTTGCCGGTCCAGCGGGAGGTCGTCCGGGCTGAGACCGAGGGTTTTGGCAAGTTCGATCCGCGCATATTCCGGACGGATCAGCTCGTCGAGTTCACGCTCCAGCTTCTTGGCCTCGGCTTCTGTCCCTGCCAGCACGGGCACGATTCCGGGCAGGATCTTGATGCCTTCAGGGTCTCGTCCGGCGGCTGCGGTGCGGGCCTTGAGGTCGCTGTAGAAGCTCTGCGCGTCCTCGAGCGTCTGCTGCGCCGTGAACACGGCTTCGGCGTAGCGCGCGGCGAGGCCCTTGCCGTCTTCGGAGGAGCCCGCCTGGACAATCAGCGGGTATCCCTGCGGGGACCGCGGAACGTTGAGCGGCCCGCGAACCCGGAAATGCTTTCCGACGTGGTCGATCGGCCTGACCTTGTCCGGGTCGGCCCAGACGCCCGCATCCTTGTCCGCCACCACGGCGTCATCGTCCCAGCTGTCCCAGAGTTTGCCGGCGACGTCCAGGAACTCTGCCGCCCGCTCATAGCGCGTTGCGTGCGCGGGCTGGTCGTCGACGCCAAAGTTCCGGGCGGCGTCGGGCCCGGCTGTAGTGACGACGTTCCAGCCGGCACGGCCCGCGCTGACGAAGTCGACGGATGCAAAGCGCCTCGCGAGGTTGAACGGGTCGTTGTACGTGGTGGAGGCCGTAGCAATGAGGCCGATCTTCTCGGTGGCTGCGGCGATGGCGGTCAGCAGCACTGTCGGTTCGAGCTTTCCGGCCGGCCGGCGGCCCACGTTTCCGAAGATCACGGGCGAGTCGGCAAAGAAGATGGAATCGAACGTGCCCCGCTCGGCGATCCGGGCGAGATTGCGGTAGTGGCTGATGTCCGTGCTCGCCCGGGGGTTGCTTTCGGGCAGCCGCCAGGACGCTTCGTGGTGGCCGGTACTCATGAGGAAGGCGTTGAGATGCAGGGTGCGCTGGTGGGATGCCATGGGAGTGTTCCTGTCTGTCGGGCGGCGTCGGTGGTGCCAATCAACCACAGCCGAAGGCGGGGCGGCCAGCACGGCCGACCACTGGGGCAATGCCCGGAAACACGGGGCAATACCCGGAAATACTGGGCAATGCCGTGCAACATGGGGCAACGCCCGGACACGCGGACGGCACCAGCGGGAGGCAAGCCGCGGAACATGGGCCAGCTCCGGACTTAGTGATAGTTCAATCACGGAAACAGCCCTTTTACGGGACCGGGCCTGCGCCCGCGACTACCATGGATAAGTGCATTCGCAGATCCTCATTCGCCCCGCCGTTCCGGCAGATTTCGACGCCGTAGCCCGCATCACGCGGGACGCCTACCTCGCCGCCGGCTACTTCGCGAATGCCGACCACCCCTACATGCTGCAGATCCAGGACGTGGCTAAACGGGCCGGCCAGGCCACCATCTGGGTGGCCGAGCGGGCGGGACGCATCGTCGGTTCGGTAACGCTCGCCGTCGCCGGTGAGCCTTTCGCGGACATCGCACTGCCGGATGAACTCGAATTCCGCATGCTGGTGGTGGACCCGGCGGTCCAGCGCAGCGGCGCAGGCAAGGCCATGGTCGAGGCGATCATCGACCATGCGAAGTCGCTGGACGGCATTAGGGCCGTGGCACTGACCACCGGCCGCACGTGGGAGAGCGCGCACGGGCTGTACCGGAAAACAGGCTTCCATCGCGTCCCCGAACGCGACTGGTTCGTGACGGACACCGACATAAAGCTGCTGGTTTACCGGCTCGACGTGTAGCCGCCCTAAAGTGGTGCCGACTCAAGGCACCATCGAAAGGCACACCCATGCGCAAGACATTCGGTTCCGGCTCCTCGTGGGAGCAGACCCTCGGCTATTCCCGTGCGGTGCAGGTGGACAACACCCTGTACATCTCCGCCACCGCGGCGAGCGGTGACAACGGAATCGTGGGCGAGGGCTTCTACACGCAGACCAGGTTCATCCTGGAAAAGCTGGGCGCCGTCCTGGCCGAGGCCGGTTTTGACTACAGCGACGTGGTGCAGTCCAAGCTGTACCTCACGGACATCAGCAAATGGGAAGACGCCGGCCGCGCTCACGGTGAAGTCTTTGGCGAGATCCGCCCCACCTTGTCGCTGGTCCATGTGCTGCCGTTCCTGGATCCCAAGATGCTGGTGGAGATCGAACTCGTGGCCCAGAAGAGCGCAAGCTAGCCCCCCACGGCGGTTACCGCGCCGCGTCGCGGAATTAATTAGCCGGGAGGCCGTAGCGGTGTTCCGGGCGGCCCGTGGTGCCGTACCGGAGCTGGATGTCGACGGCGCCGTCGTCCGCCAGCGAGGACAGGTACCGCTGGGCGGTGGCCCGGGACACCCCTACCCGCCCGGCGACTTCGGCCGCCGAATACTGTTCCCCTGGCACCAGCGATTCGAGCACCGCGGCTTCGGTGGCGGAGCGGGGCTTGGCCGAGGGGGTGACGTCGCCCGGAATCAGCGAACGCTTGGCCCGCTCCACCGTTTCCTGGTCCAGCGCACCCGGCTGCGCCAGGATTCGCCGGTACCGGGCATAGGAGCGGAGCTGCTGCGACAGGGACTCCGCTGTGAACGGTTTCAGCAGGTAGCCCAGGGCGCCGCGGCGGAACGCCACCCGCAGCGACGCCGCATCCGAGGCGGCGCTCAGGATCATGGTGTCCACGTCCAGCTGGCCGAGCAGGTCAAGCCCGGACGCATCAGGCAGGTAAACATCCAGCAATACAAGGTCCGGGCGCAGGCTGTGGATGGCCTGCAGCGCCAGCGACGCCGAACCCGCGGGCGGCAGCGCCATGAAACCCGCCACCGAATCAACATAGGCCGCGTGCAGCTTGGCGACGTGGAAATCGTCATCCACAATCAGGACCCTTAAATCCTCAGCCATCGGTGTCCTTCCCGGCATTGTTGTCCTCTCCGACATAACTGTTCTCCCTGGGGGGCTTGTCCCGTCCGGGGGAATCGGCGGTGGTCCGCGGCAGGGTCGCCATAAAGACGGCACCCGGTCCGCCCGGGGAACCGGGATCCAGGACCCGGACGTCTCCTCCGCGGCGCCGCGCAAGCTGCCGGGCCAGGGCCAGCCCCAATCCCTGCCCGCCGCCGGCACGCGCCGGCCGTGCCGACGTCGTAAACCCCTCGGCGAACACGGCCTCCGCTCCGGGCTCCCCCGCCCCGGCTGCCTCGGATCCGACGGCCAGGCCGTCGCCGGAGTCACCGACGACGATATGCAGCGTGCCGCCGTCGGCTCCCGGTTCGTCCAGCAGTTCCACCTCCACCCAGCGGTCCGCGGCGGAACCGGCGACAGCGGCGTTCACGGCGTTGTCGATCAGGTTCCCGAGCACCGTGGTGACGTCCTGCGGCTCGGTGACCTGGCCGCGCACCAGCGTTTCGGGGCCGATGCGCAACGTTACGCCGCGTTCGTCCGCTTCCACGCCCTTGGCGCCCACGAACGCCTGCAGGTAGGGATCCTGGAGGAGCTCGGCCTGGTCCACGGGGAACTTCAGCGGTCCCGTGGCAGCCAGCCGCGCCAGGTAGTCGCGCGCCTGCTGGTGCTGCCCGATGCTCATGAAGCCGGCAATGGTGTGCAGCTGGTTGGCGAATTCGTGGCGCTGTGCCCGCAGCGCCGTGGACATCGTCCCCACGGCATCCAGCTGGCGGGTCAGGTGCTGGAGCTCGGTGCGGTCGCGGAGCATCACCACCCAGCCCAGGTCCTCCTGCCGGTGCAGCGCCTTCCGGGCACTGGCCACCAGCACGCGGCCGCCGGCGATGACTTCGACGGCGTCGGCCTCTGCGGCGTCCGGCAGGGTCAGGGCCTTCAGCTGCTCCGGGACGGGGGCCCGCTTCCACGGCGTGCCGGTGAGGTCGGGCCGGCCGAGGAGCCGCTGGGCGGCAGCGTTGAAGACGCTGATCCTGCCGTCGGCTGAAACGCCGATCACGCCGTCGTCCACGCCCTGGAGTACCGCCACCTGGTCATGTACCAGCGTGCTGATCTCCTCCGGCTCCAGACCGAGCGTCAGCCGCTGCAGGCGGCGGCGCAGAAGGAACGAGGCCAGGATGCCGGCGAGCAGCGACCCTGCCGCGGTCAGCGCAATAGGGGTGATATCGCGGGTGAGGCTCTGCACGATGTTCTCGGTGGAATACCCCACGCTGACTTCGCCCACCACTGTGTCCGAATCCGGCGCGAAGACGGGCACCTTGGCACCCGCCGAGGGCCCCAGGGTACCGGTGTTCCGGGTGGTCACCTCCTTGCCCGACAGGGCCTCGGAGGGATCAGTGCTGACTTTTTCGCCCAGCCGGTCGGCGTCAGGGTGGGCCAGCCGAAGGCCGGTTTCATCGGTGATCACCACGAACAGCGCGCCCGTGCGGGTCCGGGCACCTTCAGCCACCGCCATTAGCGGGCCGGCCAGCAGCACCGATGCCGGGGGAGTGCCCGCCTCGCGGCTGATGGCCTGGACCTCCTGGCGGACAGCCGGATCCGAGGCAACGGTGCGTGCCAGGGTGAGCGCCTGGTTCTCCGCTTCCCGGCCAAGGCGCTCGTACGTCAGCCAGGCGTGCACGGCGCCGCTGAGCAGCACCACGAGCAGAACCACTCCGAGCTGCAGCAGCAGGGTCTGGGTGGAAAACCGCAGCGGCTGCCTCGGTGCCGGACGCTTCATTGCCCTCCTGACGGGGTTCGTGACGGGGTTTTCGGCGTGCTGAGCTAAATGAGCAAAATGCTCCCAATAAGCAGTATGCCAATCAATTGAGCCAAAGGCACTGCCGTGACGCGGGCCACTCTAACGTCTGTAGTGCGCATCACACCGGAGTGGTGCCACTGACTGACAAAGGAGCCGGCCGTGCTGGTATTACTTGGATTCGCCATGATCGCGGTATTCATGGTGCTGATCATGACGAAGAAGTTGACGCCGGTGCTGGCGCTGATCATCGTCCCAACCGTTTTCGGGCTGTTCGCCGGGGCGGGACTGGGCATCGGGGACATGGTGCTGGACTCGATGAAGTCCATGACGTCCACCGCAGCCCTGCTGATGTTCGCCATCATCTACTTCGGCCTGATGATCGACGTCGGGCTGTTCGACCCGTTGGTGCGGTTCATCCTCCGCAAGCTGGGCAACGACCCCGCCAAGGTGGTGCTGGGCACCGCCATCCTGGCCGCCGCAGTGTCCCTGGACGGTGACGGCTCCACCACCTTCATCCTCACCACGGCCGCCATGCTTCCCGTCTACCTGCGCCTGAAGATGAGCCCTGTGGTCCTGACCTGCGTTGCAGGCCTCGCCAACGGAACCATGAACATCCTGCCGTGGGGCGGCCCCACTGCCCGCGCCGCCACCGCGCTGAAGATCGACGTCAACGACGTCTTCGTCCCCATGATTCCTTCCCTGATCGCAGGCCTGGTTGTGGTCTTCGCCTTCGCCTGGTTGCTGGGCCTGCAGGAACGTAACCGCCTCCGCGCCACGGCGCCGGAAATCTGGGCCGTCCCTGATTCCGCGGAACCGTTCGACGGCGGCACCTCCGACGGTGGCCGCACGGCCGGAGGTTCCGGTGCCGGTACCGGACGCAAGGGTTCCGTTCCTGCCGGCACAGCCCCTGCAGGCCTCTCACCGGCAGGCTCCTCCGTTGCCGTGCTCGAGCGCACCGAATCCCTTGTGGACGACCACGACTCCGCCATGGCGGACACCGCCCTGGACCCGAACCGCAAGACCCTGCGCCCGAAGCTGTTCTGGTTCAACCTGGGCCTGACCGTCGCCGTCATGGTCATGCTCGTGGCCGACCTGGTGCCCCTGCCGTTCGTCTTTATGGTGGGCTCCGCCATCGCCCTGCTGGTCAACTTCCCCAAGGTCAAGGACCAGGGCGCCCAGCTCATCGCCCACGCCCCCTCCATCGTGGCCGTGGTCAGCATGGTCATGGCCGCAGCCGTCCTCACCGGCGTCCTGAAAGGCACAGGCATGGTCGAGGCCATGTCCGCCTGGCTCGTCCAGATCATCCCCACGAGCATGGGCCCGTTCATGGCCGTAATCACCGGCGTCCTCAGCATCCCCATGACGTTCTTCATGAGCAACGATGCCTTCTACTTCGGTGTCCTCCCCGTGCTGAGCGAGACTGCTGCCCACTACGGCGTCAGCGCCGCCGACATGGCGCGGGCCTCCATCACCGGCCAGCCGTTCCACCTGCAGAGCCCGCTGGTTCCGGCCATCCTGCTGCTGGTGTCACTCGCCAAGGTGGACCTCGGCGACCACCACAAGAAGGTGCTGTGGCGCACCGCCGTCATCTCGCTTGTCATGCTCGGTGTCGGAATGCTGACGGGAGCCATCGGCATCGGCTAGGGTAAAGCCTGCCTGCGGCTCCTGTCGCCTGCGGCTCACGCTGCCTGGAGCCGGCGCTGCGGGCCGGTGTTGCCCGTCTGACGCCCGCTGGGGGTCGTCAGGCGGGCACACTGTTGCAACGTAGACTATGGGGGAAACCAAAACTACATTGCAGGGGAGATCCATGGCTGCGATCAACCGCGACGACGTCGCGCATCTCGCGCGTCTCGCGCACATCGAGATGAGTGCTGAAGAGCTGGACCGGATGGCCGGCGAACTCGCCGTCATCGTCGAATCAGTGAAGTCCGTAAGTGAAGCCGCCGGTGATGATGTCCCGGCCACATCCCACCCGATTCCGCTGACGAATGTGTTCCGCGAGGACGTTGTGGGCCACACTTTCACAGCCGAGCAGTCCCTGAGCGGCGCCCCTGACGCATACGAGGGCCGCTTCAAGGTTCCGGCCATCCTGGATGAGGACTGATACATGACTGAGAACAACGTTCTGATCCGCCTCTCCGCCGCCCAGCTGGCCAGTAAGCTCGCAGCCGGCGAGGTCACCTCCGTTGAGGTCACCCAGGCCTACCTGGACCGCATCGCAGCGGTCGACGGCGGACCGCGCGGAGTCCACGCCTTCCTGCACGTCAACACCGAGGAGGCGCTCGCCGTCGCCGCAGAGGTGGACGCCATCCGCGCCGCCGGTGGTACGGCCGCTGCGGAACTGCATGAACTGGCCGGCGTTCCCATCGCCGTCAAGGACCTCATCGTCACCATCGGCCAGCCCACCACGGCCGGCTCCAGGATCCTCGAAGGCTGGCACAGCCCGTACGACGCCACGGTGGTCAAGCGCCTCCGCGACGCCAAGATGCCCATCCTGGGCAAAACCAACCTTGACGAATTCGCCATGGGGTCCTCCACGGAGCACTCGGCTTACGGCCCCACCCGCAATCCGTGGGACCTGGACCGGATCCCAGGCGGCTCCGGCGGCGGCTCCGCAGCCGCCGTCGCCGCTTTTGAAGCACCCCTGGCCCTCGGCACGGACACCGGCGGATCCATCCGCCAGCCGGGCGCCGTCACCGGCACCGTGGGTGTCAAGCCCACCTACGGCAGCGTGTCCCGCTATGGCGCCATCGCCATGGCCTCCTCGCTGGACCAGATCGGCCCGGTCTCCCGCACCGTGCTGGACTCGGCACTCCTGCACCAGGTCATCGGCGGCCACGATCCGCACGACTCCACGTCCCTCCCGGACCCGCTGGAAGACCTCGTTGCGGCCGCCCGGACGGGCAACGTGGACGGCATGAAGATCGGCATCATCAAGGAACTCCACGGCGAGGGTTACCAGGCCGGCGTCGAGAACCGCTTCAACGAATCGCTCGAACTGCTCAAGCAAGCCGGCGCGGAAATCGTCGAGGTGTCCTGCCCCAACTTCAAGTACGCCCTGGGCGCCTACTACCTGATCATGCCCTCGGAGGCTTCCTCCAACCTGGCCAAGTTCGACGGCGTACGGTACGGCCTGCGCGTCCTGCCCAAGGATGCGCCGCTCACCATCGAACGCGTCATGGGTGCCACCCGCGCCGCAGGCTTCGGCGACGAAGTGAAGCGCCGCATCATCCTGGGCACCTACGCGCTCAGCGCCGGCTACTACGACGCCTACTACGGCTCGGCCCAGAAGGTCCGCACCCTGATCCAGCGCGACTTCGAGGCCGCGTTCGCCCAGGCGGATGTGCTGATTTCCCCGACGGCGCCCACCACGGCGTTCAAGCTCGGCGAGAAGCTGAACGACCCCCTGGCCATGTACCTCAACGACGTCGCTACCATCCCGGCCAACATGGCCGGCGTCCCGGGCCTGTCCCTGCCGGGCGGCCTGGCGGATGAGGACGGGTTGCCGGTAGGCATCCAGCTCCTCGCCCCGGCGCGCCAGGATGCGCGCCTGTACCGCGTGGGTGCGGTGCTCGAATCATTGCTTGAGGCGCAGTGGGGCGGACCGCTGCTGGACAAGGCGCCGGAATTGGCCACTTCGGTGGTCGAGCCCGCCGAGACCCTCGAAACCCAGGAGGCAAAATAATGAGCACTGACGCAACCCTGAGCTTCGAAGAGGCCATGGAGAAGTACGATCCCGTCCTGGGCTTCGAGGTCCACGTGGAGCTCAACACCAAGACCAAGATGTTCTCCTCCGCCCCGAACGTTTTCGGCGACGAGCCCAACACCAACGTCAACGAGGTGGACCTGGGCATGCCCGGCGTGCTGCCCGTCGTGAACAAGACCGCTATTGAGTCCTCCATCAAGATCGGCCTGGCGCTCAACTGCAAGATCGCCGAAACCTGCCGCTTCGCCCGGAAGAACTACTTCTACCCGGACACCCCGAAGAACTTCCAGACCTCCCAGTACGACGAACCCATCGCGTACGACGGCTACCTGGACATCGAGCTTTCCGACGGCACCGTGTTCCGCGTCGAAATCGAGCGCGCCCACATGGAAGAGGACGCCGGCAAGCTGACGCACATGGGCGGGTCCGCGGGCCGCATCCAGGGTGCCGACTACTCGCTGGTGGACTACAACCGCTCCGGTGTTCCGCTGGTGGAGATCGTCACCAAGCCGATCCAGGGCGCCGGCAGCCGCGCGCCTGAGCTGGCCAAGGCCTACGTCGCGGCAGTGCGTGAAATCGTGAAGAACCTCGGCGTTTCGGACGCGAAGATGGAACGCGGCAACGTGCGCTGCGACGCGAACGTGTCGCTGCGTCCCCACGGCCGCGAACGCTTCGGCATCCGTTCCGAGACGAAAAACGTGAACTCACTGCGCGCCGTCGAACACGCCGTCCGCTACGAAATCCAGCGGCACGCTGCCGTCCTGGACTCCGGCGAGCCGGTCATCCAGGAAACGCGCCACTGGCACGAGGACACCCGCTCGACGACGTCGGGCCGGGCCAAGTCCGACGCCGACGACTACCGCTACTTCCCGGAGCCGGACCTCGTTCCGATTGTTGCTTCCCGTGAGTGGGTGGAGGAGCTGCGCGCCACCCTGCCGGAACCGCCGGCCGAGCGCCGCAAGCGACTGCAGGCCGACTGGGGCTATTCGGACCTGGAATTCCGCGACGTGGTCAACGCCGGCGTTATGGACGAGATCGAAGAGACCATCGCCGCCGGCGCCACGGCAACCGTGGCCCGCAAGTGGTGGATGGGCGAGATCGTGGGCCGCGCCAAGAACGCCGACGTGGACCCCGGCCAGCTGGGCGTCAAGCCGGAAACCATCGTGGAACTGAACAAGATGGTGGAAGCCGGCAAGATCAACAACAAGATGGCCGCCGAGGTCCTCGACGGCGTCCTCGCCGGCGAAGGCACCCCCGCCGAGATCGTCGAGAAGCGCGGCCTGGCCGTGGTCTCCGACGACGGCCCCCTCTTGGAAGCCATCGACGCGGCCCTTGCCGCACAGCCGGACGTCGCTGACAAGATCCGCGGCGGCAAGGTCCAGGCGATCGGCGCGATCGTTGGCGGCGTCATGAAGGCCACCCGCGGGCAGGCCGACGCCGGCCGCGTCCGCGAGCTTATCCTTGAAAGGCTCGGCGTCGAAGGCTGAGTCACCCGTTTTAACCCAACTGGGTCGCAGATAATGTCGTTTAGAACGCTCATAACGACATCTACTGCGACCCAGTCGGGGTTTAAGGGGACACCAGCCCGGCCATGATGTCCTCGAGAGCCTCGCAGACCATCATCACCGAGGTCCGCTTGAGGTTTTCAGGCCGGGCCAGGATGTCGATCCGGCGCCGCGTGCTGATGCCCTGCAGCGGCCGGAGCACGATCTCCGGGTTCAGCACCGGCCGTGCGGTGTGCCGCGGCAGCAGCCCGATGACACTGCCCGTCGCCACGAGTCCCGCCACCGTGGAGTAGTCGTTGATCCGGTGGACAATGTTCAGTTCCCGGCTGGACACCGCGGCGACGGCGGACAGCACGTCCGCGGGGGAGTAGCCGGTGTGGCTGGTCACCCACGGTTCGCCGACGACGTCGTGCGCCGTCAGGGCTTCCTTGCCCGCCAGCCGGTGGCCGGCGGACAACGCCACGTCCAGGGGCTCGTGCGCGAGCGGGATGACTGCCACCCGCTCCTCCGGCCACCGCGGGCTGTGGTCCATCCGGTGCGCCAGCACCAGGTCATACCGGGCAGTCAGTGCGGGGAAGTCCTGCTGGGCAACATCCTCGTCGGACAGCAGCACCCTGGGTTTGTCCGGTGAGTCCAGCAGCCGGGCCAGCGGCGCAAAGAGTGCCTGGCCGGCGCTGTGGAAGCCGCTCACCGTCACCGGTGCCACCGTGGAGCCGTGGTACGCGCCGATCGCCATCCGCGCATCGGCCATCGCGCTGACGACGGCGGCACCGGCGTCGGCCAGTGCCTGGCCGGCCTCGGTGAGCACCAGGTTCCGGCCTTCCTTGCGGGTCAGCGGGACGTCCACGCTGCGCTGCAGCGCCGCCAGTTGCTGGGACACGGCGGAGGGGGTGACCAGGAGTGTTTCGGCGACCGCTTTGACGCTGCCGAGGGCACCGAGTTCCCGGAGCATTTCCAGCTGATGGATTTCCATGCCCTGAGTCTATTGCTTAGAGATTTCTAAATCGTCGATTGAGAAGAATTCGGTTGTGCTAATGCTTCTTTGTGGTTCTAATGAAGGGAGCCAGCCCCGCCGCACCCCGGGACGGCCCCGCGTTCCTGAGAATAAAGACCAAGAGTAAGGAAGCCAATGAAGGCTCTGTACAAGGCCGGCGCACACGCCGGGTTTGAGCTGGTGGACCGGCCCGAGCCGGAAACCGGCCCCGGCGACGTCAAGATCCGCGTGATGACCACCGGGATCTGCGGCACGGACCTTCACATCCAGTCCTGGGATGCCTGGGCGCAGAGCATGATCGAGGCTCCGCTGATCGCCGGCCACGAGTTCTACGGCGAAGTGGTGGAAACCGGCGAGGACGTCCGCGACGTCAAGGTGGGCGACCGGGTCTCCGGCGAAGGCCACATTGTCTGCGGCATCTGCCGCAACTGCCGCGCCGGGCGCCGCCAGATGTGCATCCACACCGTGAGCGTGGGGGTCCAGCGTGACGGCGCCTTCGCCGAGTATGTGGTCATCCCCGAGACCAACGTCTGGGTCCACCAGGATCCCTCGGTCACTCCCGAACTCGGCGCCATCTTCGATCCCTTCGGCAACGCCGTCCACACCGCCCTGAGTTTCCCGCTCGTGGGCGAGGACGTGCTGATCACCGGGGCCGGGCCGATCGGACTGATGGCCATAGCCGTGGCCCGGCACGCCGGCGCCCGGAAGATCGCCATCACCGATGTCTCCGCGCCGCGCCTGGAACTGGCCCGACAGTTGGGCGTGGACCTTGCCATCGACGTCTCGAAGATGCGCGTCAAGGATGCCCAGCGCGAGCTGGGAATGCGCGAAGGGTTCGACATCGGCATGGAAATGTCCGGTCACCCCACCGCCCTGCCGGAGATGATCGACAACATGAACCACGGCGGCCGGATTGCGATGCTGGGCCTGCCCAGCCAGTCCATCGACATCGACTGGGGCAAGGTGGTGACGCATATGCTGACCATGAAGGGCATCTACGGCCGCGAAATGTTCGAGACCTGGTACGCGATGAGCGCCATGCTGTCCTCCAACCCGGTGCTGCATGCCAACATCTCGGCGGTGGTCACGGACACCCTGCCTGCCACGGACTGGGAGAAGGGCTTCGACGTTGCCCGCGCCGGTGTGGGCGGCAAAGTAGTCCTCGACTGGACCGTTTTTTAACCCCCTCAAGTTTTCGGCATCAAAACACAAGAATTCACCCAGCTGAGGAGCACTCCCCATGTATTCAGCCATCAAAGACCAGCTGCAGAACGAGCTGGACGAGATCCGCACGGCAGGCCTGTTCAAAACGGAACGCCACATCGACTCGCCCCAGGCCAGCCACATCACGGCAGGCCGGATCGGCGAGGCGGGTGCCGACGTGCTGAACTTCTGCGCCAACAACTACCTGGGCCTGGCAGACCACCCGGACATCATTGCCGCCGCGAAGGCCGCCATGGACGAGCGCGGCTTCGGCATGGCCAGCGTGCGCTTCATCTGCGGAACCCAGGACCTGCACCTGGCACTCGAGGCGCGCGTCTCCAAGTTCCTGGGCACCGAGGACACCATCCTGTTCTCGAGTTGCTTCGACGCCAACGGCGGCGTGTTTGAATCCCTGTTCGGGCCGGAAGATGCCATCATCTCCGACGCCCTGAACCACGCCTCCATCATCGACGGCATCAGGCTCTGCAAGGCCCGGCGGTTCCGCTACGCCAACCGCGACATGGCGGACCTCGAAGCGAAACTGATCGAGGCGACCACGCAGGAGAACCCGGCCCGCCGCAAGATCATCGTCACGGACGGCGTCTTCTCCATGGACGGCTACCTCGCGCCGCTCGAAGCCATCTGCAACCTGGCCGAAAAGTACGATGCCCTGGTAATGGTGGACGACTCGCACGCCGTCGGCTTTATGGGCGCCACCGGCGCGGGAACGCCGGAACATGCCGGCGTGGGCCACCGGGTGGACATCTACACGGGCACGTTCGGCAAGGCGCTGGGCGGGGCTTCCGGGGGCTACGTATCCGGCCGGGCCGAAGTCGTGGCCATGCTCCGCCAGAAGGCGCGCCCCTACCTGTTCTCCAATTCCGTCGCGCCAGCCATCGTGGCCGCCACCCTGAAGGCCCTGGACCTCGTGGAGAACTCCGCGGAACTGCGTTCCAAGCTGTTCGCCAACGCCGAGCTGTTCCGGAACCGGATGGCGGAAGAAGGCTTTGACCTGCTCGACGGCGAGCACGCGATCGTGCCGGTGATGTTCGGGGATGCCGTGGTGGCGGCGAAGGTGGCAGACCTGATGCTCCGGCACGGAGTGTTCGTCACCGCCTTCAGCTACCCCGTGGTTCCCAAGGGGGCCGCCCGTATCCGGGTCCAGCTCTCCGCCGCGCACAGTGCGGAGGACGTCGAAGCCTGCGTCCGGGCGTTCGTGGACAGTCGCGACGCGGTGGAGGCCTAAGGTACTGACGTGACGTCCTGCCGGGTGCAAGGATGGAGTCATGTCAGCAAATTACGATGTGGTGATTGTGGGCGGCGGCATTGCCGGACTGTCCCTCGCCTCCGCCCTCGCCGGTAAATGCAGCGTTGCGCTCGTCGAAGCCGAACAGTCCCTGGCCTACCACACCTCGGCCCGCTCGGCCCGGCAACTGATCCCCAGCTACGGCCCCGTGGTGGTCCAGGAGCTGACCCTCCGCACGCTCGGGCTGATTGCGGCCCGGGACGCGGAGCTTCCGGAGCCCGTCCTTTCGCCCCGCAGCTTCATGCTGATCGGCGATGAAGAAACCGTCCGGGAGGAAGCCAGCGGGCACATGCACCGGATCTCCCATGCCGAGGCCCTGGAACTGTGCCCGGTGCTGGATCCCGGATTCTTTTCCGCGGCCGGGCTGGACACCGGTTCGTTCGCCTGCAACGCACCCGTGCTGCTGGAAGACCACCGGCGCCGTGCCGAGGCCGGCGGGGTGGACATCATCACCGGCGCCAAGGTCCATTCCGCCCAGCGGCTGGGGTCCGGCTGGGAGGTCGGGGCGGGCCAGGAAGCGTTCCAGGCCGGGACCGTGGTCAATGCTGCCGGTGCCTGGGCCGATGAGCTGGCCGTGATCAGCGGCGTGGAAAAGCTCGGACTCCAGCCGTACCGCCGCACGGCGGCGATTGTCGACGTCGAACGTCCCCTCCCGGAGGCCTGCCCCATGGTGGCGGCAGCGGACGAATCGTTCTACTTCCGCAAGGAAGGGCAGGACGTGCTGATATCGCCGTCGGAATCCGTGCCGAGCGGGCCCGAGGACGCGAAGCCTTACCCGGGCGATGTCGAGGCGCTGGTGGCGCGGCTCAACGCGGTGACCACCATGGGCATCAGGAGCGTCAAGTCCGCGTGGACCGGCCTTCGCACCGAAGCTGCCGACGGCGTCCCGGTAGTGGGGTTCGACGCTGAAGCGACCGGATTCTTCTGGCTCGCCGGACAGGGCGGTTACGGTTTCCAGACTTCGTCCGGCATTGCGGAGCTCGCTGCGGACCTGATCCTGGCAGGGCCGTCGGCGGGCCTGGTCGCCCGGGGCGAGGACGTCGGGCTCAGTCCGGCATCCCGGACAGCGGTTGCGCTGGCAGCGACCCGCTGGTCCATCCGGCACTGAAGAATGGACCCATGAGCACCCTCATCACCAACATTGCCGAGCTGATGACCCAGGACGCGGAGCACCGCGTCCTCAAGGATGCCGCCGTGGTGATCGAAGGGGAACGCATCTCCTGGATCGGGCCGTCGTCGGCCGCGCCGGCCGCTGACGACGAAGTGGACGCCGGAGGCCGGGCGCTGCTGCCGGGCTGGGTGGACTCGCACACCCACCTGATATTTGCCGGTGACAGGACTGCGGAGTTCGAGGCCCGGATGGCCGGGGAGAGCTACAGCGCCGGCGGCATCGCCGTGACCACCGGTGCCACCCGCGGGACAAGCGACTTCGACCTCACCAGGCTGGCCCTGGGCCGCGTGGCCGAAGCGGTCTCGCAGGGCACCACGTACCTCGAAACCAAGACCGGCTACGGCCTGGACGTGGAAAACGAAACGCGCAGCGCGCGCATCGCCTCCACGGTGGCTGACGAAGTCACATACCTGGGCGCGCACCTGGTCCCCGCCGGTGCCGATGCCGACGAATATACCGACCTGGTGTGCGGGCCCATGCTGGCGGCCGTCCGGCCCTACGTCAGCTGGGCGGACGTGTTCTGCGAGCAGGGGGCCTTCAACGAGCAACAGTCGCGCCGTGTGCTGCAGGCCTGCAAGGATGCGGGTATGGGCCTCCGCGTCCACGGCAACCAGCTCGGCGAAGGACCGGGCGTGCGGCTGGCCGTGGAATTCGGCGCGGCAAGCGTTGACCACGTCAACTACCTGTCCGCCGCGGACGTGGAGGCACTGGCAGGGAGTTGGTCCGGGTGGCAGGGTGCCGGAACGCGGGGGACCGTGGCCACCTGCCTGCCGGCCTGCGACCTCTCCACCCGCCAGCCGCTTGCTCCCGGGCGCGAGCTGCTCGACGCCGGGGTGCCGATTGCCCTGGCCTCCAACTGCAACCCCGGCACCTCCTACACGAGCTCCATGGCGTTCTGCGTGACCACCGCCGTTCTCCAGATGCGGCTGAGCGTCCATGAGGCCGTCCGCGCTGCGACGTACGGCGGTGCCCTTGCGCTGCGGCGGGAGGCGGGCAACGACGTCGACGGCGAACGGGCGGTGGGTTCGGTCGCTATCGGCCACCGCGCAGACCTGCACCTGCTCAACGCACCCTCGGCCACCCACCTGGCCTACCGGCCGGGCATCCCGCTGACCCACGCCGTCTGGCGGGCGGGCGTCCGTGCCCGCTGACGCGCCGGCCGGAAGCGCCTAGAAGACCATGGGCGGAGCGTCCAGGACTGTCTCGTCCACGCGGCGGTCCTCCCACTGGCTGAACGGCTTGTCCAGTTCGTACTTGCCCTTATCCGTGCGCACCAGGGTCCGCACTTCGGCATTCTCCGGGTTGTTGAGCGACTCGAAATACTCGACGGACCAGTGGAACCAGCGCATGCAGAACAGCCGCATGGTGAGCCCGTGCGTCACGAATAGGGCGTTCGGGGCGTAGGTGGGCTTGGACCAGTGCCGGTGGAGGGTTTCCATAAAAGAGGAGATCCGGTCGTAGACGTCGGAGCCGGATTCACCCTCACGGAAGCGGTAGAAGAAGTGGCCGTAGGCGTTCCGGAGTTCCTTTTGGTCCTCAATGTCCCCGGCGATCTGGAAGTTGGCCCAGTCCTGTTCGCGGAGCCTGGGTTCCTCGATGATCCGTTCCACCAGCGGTCCCAGGTTGAGCGCTTCAAGGGTCTGGTAGGCCCGGAGGTACGGCGAGACGTACACACACACCTGCCGCCCGTCCAGTTCCCGGCGGATCTCCTCGCCCGCGGCCCGGGCCTGTGCCACGCCGAGTTCGGTCAGCGGTATGCGGTAATCGGGCACCCGGTTATAGATGGAGGTGTCGGCATTGGCGGCGGACTGGCCGTGCCGGATCATGATGATTTTTCCGGGCGCACTCATAAATTCCAAGCATAGGCCCCGGACCGCGCGGCTCAGCGGAAGCGTTGCCCTGCGACCGGCCGGAAGCGGCGGACAGGAAAGAACCAGAAAGTGAAGGCAAGATAGGAACATGCTGGTTCCCTCCCGCCGTCGTCTGCGGTTAGAAGTCTGGATTGTCCTGGGTCTGTCGCTGGGGCAGTCCGCCGTGTATTCGGTGGTGCAGTTGCTGGACAAGCTGACGCGGGCACCCCTGGCGGAAGGGACCTCCACCCTCAACCGCTCCCAGAGCAGCCGCGAATACTTCGACCTCACGTACCAGCTGCTGGACATTGTTTTCGCCCTGGTGCCGGTGGTGCTGGTCATCTACTTCCTTACCGAGCACCGGACGGCGGGGGAGTCCGGGGCCTCGGCCTTCCGCAAACTCGGTTTCAACTTCGCCCGTCCCGGCAAGGACCTGCTGCAGGGGCTGGGCCTCGCGGCGTTGATCGGCATACCGTCCCTGGGGCTGTACGCCGCCGGACGGGCGCTGGGCATCACCACGGCCATCATCCCCAGTGCGCTCGACGCCTACTGGTGGACCATCCCCGTGCTGATTCTCTCCGCCGTACGGCACGGGATCGTGGAGGAGGTCATCGTGGTGGGGTACCTGCTGGACCGGCTCGGCAAGTTTGGCTGGAGCATGCCGCTGGCCATCTTCGCCAGCTCCATGCTCCGGGGCAGCTACCACCTCTACCAGGGGTTCGGTCCGTTCATCGGCAACGCCATCATGGGCGTGGTATTTGCGTGGATCTATACGAAGACCCGCCGCGTCATGCCACTGGTGATCGCCCACGCGCTGCTGGACATTGTGGCGTTCGTCGGCTTCAGCCTCTTCGGCAAGGCCATCGGGCTGGGCTAGCCGGCAACCGCTTAAAAGGATTCGGCCGCTATCGGTGGGTGACGTCGTTGGCACCCGCTGATAGCGGCCGAAGTTCGTAAAGGCAGCGCGCTGCCCGTGGCCCGGAGGACCACACGGTGTAAGAGGGCTAGATGGTTACTGCCCCGGAGGCGGTTTCGAACGTAACGGAGAGGATTCCCGGCGTCCCCTTCGGGGCGACCCATTCAACGGCCACATCCTCCAAGGGCTTCTCGACCGGTTGCCCGAGCCATTCCGTGACGCGCTCGGCCGAGCCGGCGATGGTGAGGCTGGACATCTTGACGTTGCTCGGGTAGGCGTTGGACGGGTGAAGCTCCGGGTCGCCTTCCCACTTGAGCATGTAGGGTACCTGCGGGTCTGCAATGAGGCCCAGGATACCGATCTGCTTCCAGACGAGTTCGCGGCCGTCCGGGAACTTGCGGTTGCCGTTGACAGCCGAGCGGCCGAGGCGTTCTTCGAACGGTGCCAGGTCGTCCACTTCGACGCACCAGCCCATCCAGCCGCCGCCAGCTGCGGAGCGTGCCCGGACAGCCTGCCCGAACGGAGCCTTGTCGGATGCCGGGTGGTCAAGGACCTCCACGACCTCCAAATACTTGTGCCCGGCGAGCGGGATAATCATGTTGCGGGTGCCAAATCGGGGGTGTACCCCGCCCTTAACGGCTTCGACGCCGAGGGCGGTTGCAATACGTTCGGTGGTGGCAGCCAAGCCATCTTGTTCACAGGCGTAAGAGACGTGATCCATGCGCATGCCCTCATCTTGGCACTTTGTGATGGAGCTCTCAGCTAAGGGTATGCTTACCGAGATGGGATGTCATGGCGGAGGGCCCTGAAGCCCACGAAAATCATGCGGCCGACGTCCTTCGTCACAAACCTGTTCAGACGGATTGCTCCGTTTCTACACTGGGTCAAGGTCATGAGCGCCAGCATCGAGCCCCGGCTTGCTGGCCGGCAACCCTCGTTCCGCGGTGGGGTGCCCCGGGTGAGGACCTGGCCTCCGGCAATCGCCGGTCGGCAAGCGCGGCACCAGAACCGGCCCGGCATACCGTGCGTCCGCCTGTGGTGCCTTTCTTTAGAAGGAGTCTTCAATGTCCAATGCCTGGTCTTTCGAAACCCGCCAGATCCACGCAGGGCAGGAGCCGGACAGCGCCACCGGCGCCAGGGCCCTCCCCATCTACCAGACGACGTCGTTCGTGTTCCCGAGCGCCGAGAGCGCTGCCAACCGCTTTGCGCTGGCCGAACTGGCGCCCATCTACACGCGCATCGGCAATCCCACCCAGGACGCAGTGGAGCAGCGCGTGGCCAGCCTTGAGGGCGGCCTGGCGGCGCTGCTGCTCAGTTCGGGGCAGGCGGCCGAAACATTCGCCATCCTCAATGTCGCCGAAGCCGGTGATCACGTGGTGGCCAGCCCCAGCCTCTATGGCGGCACCTACAACCTGCTGGCCCACACCCTGAAGAAGTTCGGCATCTCCGTGACCTTCGTCGAGGACCCGGACAACCTCCAGCAATGGAAGGACGCAGTCCGGCCAAACACCAAGCTTTTCTTTGCCGAAGTGGTGTCCAACCCGCGCCAGGATGTCCTGGACATCGAAGGCGTTTCCGGCGTTGCCCACGAGGCGGGTGTCCCGCTGATCGTGGACAATACACTGTCCACGCCCTACCTCATCCGGCCGCTGGAATGGGGTGCCGACATTGTGGTCCACTCGGCAACGAAGTACCTTGGCGGGCACGGCAGCGCCATTGCCGGCGTGATCGTGGACTCGGGCAACTTTGATTTCGGCAAGGACCCGGAGAAGTTTCCCGGCTTCAACACCCCGGACCCCACCTACAACGGGCTTGTCTACGCGCGGGACCTCGGCGCCGGGGGCGCCCTGGGCGCGAACCTTTCCTACATCCTGAAAGCCCGCGTCCAGCTCCTGCGGGACCTCGGCTCGGCCGTTTCTCCGTTCAACGCCTTCCTTATCGCCCAGGGCCTGGAAACGCTGAGCCTGCGCGTTGAGCGCCACGTGGCCAACGCGGTGAGCGTCGCCGAATGGCTGGAGGCACGGGCCGACGTCGAATCCGTGGCCTACGCGGGGCTGCCGTCCAGCCCCTGGTACGAGCGCGGCCGCAAGTACGGACCCAAGGGCACCGGAGCCATCGTGTCCTTCAACATCGCTGGCGGGGCCGAGGCCGGCAAGCGGTTCGTGGACGCGCTGGAACTGCACTCGCATGTCGCAAACATCGGTGACGTGCGCTCGCTGGTCATCCACCCGGCGTCGACCACGCACAGCCAGCTGACGGCGGAACAGCAGGCGGTGGCAGGGGTCACGCCGGGCCTGGTCCGCCTCTCGGTGGGGCTGGAACACATCGATGACATCATCGCCGACCTCGACGCCGGTTTCCGCGCCGCCAAGGGCGACTGACGCATGTGACTCCCGGCGTCTCGACGCCGGGAGTCATATTGCTGTCACATTCTTCGCCATTGCGGGGACGCATTTCGTAGACTCTTTAAAGGTCATGAGTGCCAGCGACAGCCCCGGCTTGCTGGCCGGCAACCCTCCTTTCGCGGCGGGGTGCCCCGGGTGAAGACCTGGCCTGCCGGCCAGTTGGCGGCAGGCAAGCGCGAAGAAGAGGTCCTCAGATGACGATTGCCGTCACCCGCAGCGGTGTACCCGAAACATCCAGCCACAGCCTGTCAGCCCGTGACGTGAAAACCACCGCGGGCAAAACCGCAGGCACTGTCCCCGACGGTACCGTCAGGTTCCAGGGCATCGGCGGGCTTGACCTTGAAGCCGGCGGGCATCTGCCGGACGTCACACTCGCCTACGAGACGTGGGGCACGCTGAACGCGGACCGTTCCAACGCCGTGCTGGTGCAGCATGCCCTGACCGGCAGCACGCACGTTACCAGGGGAGCCAGTGACGAAGAAGGCTGGTGGGAGCAGCTTGCCGGGCCCGGCGCCCCGGTTGATACGGACCAGTACTTCGTGGTCTCCATCAACATCCTGGGCGGTTGCTACGGCTCCACCGGGCCTTCCACTCCCGCGCCGGACGGCAGGCCGTGGGGCTCGCGCTTCCCCCTGGTGACCCTGCGCGACACCACTGCGGCCGAGGCCCGGTTGGCGGACGCCCTTGGCATCGACAGCTGGTACGCCGTCCTGGGCGGATCCCTGGGTGGAGCCCGCGCCTTGGAATGGGCCGTTAGCTTCCCTGACCGGGTCCGGCGCTGTGCCGTCATTTCCATCGGGGCCAGCAGTACTGCCGAGCAGATCGCCTTTGCCCAGGCGCAGACCCTCGCCATCCGCCAGGACGTCAACTTCAACGGCGGTGATTACTACGGCGGCGCGGAGCCTGAGGCCGGCCTGGCCCTGGCGCGCAGGATCGCGCACATCACGTACCGCTCCGCAGACGAGCTGGAGGCCCGGTTCGGCCGGAGCGCCCAGGGCGGCGAAGCCCCGCTTCAGGCAGTCTCGCTGGGGGACCGCGGCCGTTACCAGGTGGAGAGCTACCTCGACCATCAGGGCACCAAGCTGGTCCGCCGCTTCGATGCCAACAGTTACATCGCCATCACGGAAGCGCTCATGAGCCACGACGTCGGCCGGGGACGCGGCCCGCTCAAGGACGCGCTGGCCCAGGCCAAGGCTGAGTTCTTCATCGCCGCCGTTAACACCGACCGGCTGTATTTTCCTGCACAGTCCCGCGAACTGGCGGCGGCACTGCCGGGCGACGTCCCGGTGCACGTCATCGAGGCGCCCATCGGCCACGACGGTTTCCTGACTGAAATCGGGCAGCTTAGCGCGCAGCTGAGGCAGAACTTTTTCGCCTAGCCCCTTGGCTCAATGTGCATTTATGCAGAGCTGTTCTGCAGAAAATGGCGTTGAGCCTGCGGCAATGTGAGTCCATACTCTAGGGGACCGGCGCGTTGGTGGTGCACATCACACGCGACCGCTACCGAATGGTCCACATGGTGTCGACGGAGACGCCGAAGGAGTTCACAATGAGCATGCAAAACTCCGCCGCAAGGCGCGCAGATGAGACTGACGTCAAAGCCTCAGGGCTGAAGAAAGTGGT
Source organism: Arthrobacter sp. PvP103 (assembly GCF_017833075.1). Lineage (NCBI taxonomy): Bacteria > Bacillati > Actinomycetota > Actinomycetes > Micrococcales > Micrococcaceae > Arthrobacter > Arthrobacter sp. PvP103. The sequence goes on from NZ_JAFIBQ010000001.1 coordinate 3,867,449, forward strand.
GACGGCCTCAATGGCCGGCACCGTTGTTGAGTGGTATGAGTTCTTCCTCTACGCCTCAGCGGCCACCCTGGTTTTCGGCAAGATGTTCTTCCCCAACTCCGGCACTGAGCTGGACGGGATCATCGCCGCTTTCGTCACCTATGCAGTGGGCTTCGTTGCCCGCCCGATCGGCGGCATCGTTTTCGGCCACTTCGGTGACAAATTCGGCCGGAAGCAGCTGCTCCAGCTGAGCATCGTCCTGGTGGGTGTTTCCACCTTCGCCATGGGCTGCCTCCCCACATTCGCGCAGATTGGCTACTGGGCGCCGGCGCTCCTGGTGTTCCTGCGCTTCGTGCAGGGCTTCGCCGTCGGTGGTGAATGGGGCGGCGCCGTGCTGCTCGTGGCTGAGCACAGCCCCAGCAAGTCACGCGGCTTCTGGGCCAGCTGGCCGCAGTCCGCCGTGCCCATGGGCAACCTCCTGGCCACCGGCGTGCTGTTCACCCTCTCCTCTACGCTGTCCTCCGCCGACTTCCTCGGCTGGGGCTGGCGCGTCGCCTTCTGGCTGTCCGCGGTGATCGTGATCGTGGGCTACTACATCCGGACCAAGGTCCAGGACGCCCCCATCTTCCTGGAGGCACGCAAGGAAGTTGTTGTTGAGAACAAGGGCTACGGCGTGGCCGAGGTCTTCCGCCGCTACCCGCGCGGTGTCTTCACCGCCATGGGCCTGCGGTTCGCGGAAAACATTTTGTACTACCTCGTGGTCACGTTCTCCATCACCTACCTGAAGGTTGTGGTCCAGACCGACACATCGAGGATCCTCCTGCTCCTCCTGGTGGCGCACTTCATCCACTTCTGCGCCGTACCCATGGTCGGCAAGCTTTCCGACGCCTTCGGCCGCAAGCCCGTGTATATGGCCGGCGCCATCCTTGGCGGCACCTGGGGTTTCTTCGCCTTCCCGATGATGGACACCAAGAACGACCTCGTCATCCTCGCGGCGATCACCATCGGCCTGCTCTTCCACGCACTGATGTACGCCGGCCAGCCGGCCATCATGGCCGAAATGTTCCCGACCCGGATGCGCTACTCCGGCGTCTCGCTTGGCTACCAGGTCACCTCGATCGTCGCCGGCTCCCTGGCCCCGATCATCGCCACCGCCCTGCTGAGCCAGTTCAAGTCCTCCACCCCGGTGGCGGTCTACCTGCTGGGCGCCTGCCTGGTCACGATGGTGGCGGTCTACTTCCTGAAGGAAACCCGCGGTATCTCATTGCACGACGTCGACGCCGCGGACGCGCAGGGCACGGCGGACCTGCTGGCCGCCGCCAAGAAGTAAGGGCAGCCAGTTCACATGCGCGCCGCAGTCCTGTACGCCACCGTCCCCGCCGGAACCAGCTATACCGAAGCACGCCCGTTAGTGGTGCAGGAGCTTGACCGGCCCGAACCCCGCGCCGGCGAACTGGGGGTGGCCATCACCTACTCCAGCCTGTGCCACTCGGACCTGTCCGTGGTGGACGGCTCCCGGGTCCGGCCGCTGCCCATGGCCTTGGGGCATGAGGCCGTGGGCCGGGTGGTGTCGGTCGGTGAGGGCGTCCATGACGTGGCTGTGGGCGAGCACGTTGTGCTCGTCTTCGTCCCCAGCTGCGGCGACTGCCGGGCGTGCCGCTCCGGGCGACCGGCCCTGTGCCACCGCGCCGCCGAAGTCAACGCTTCAGGGGACCTGCTGCACGGGGCGGCGCTGCTGCGCACGCCGTCGGGGGAGCGGATCAACCACCATCTCGGCGTGTCGGCCTTTGCGGACTACGCCGTGGTGGCGCGGGAATCAGTAGTGGTGATCGACGACGACGTCCCGGACACCGTCGCAGCCATGTTCGGCTGCGCCGTACTCACCGGAATGGGCGCCGTGCTGAACACGGCGGCGGTCACCGCCGGACAGTCGGTGGCGGTCTTCGGGCTCGGCGCCGTCGGGCTTTCCGCCGTGATGGCGGCGTCCCTGGCCGGCGCCGCGGCCGTCATCGCCATCGACCCCAACGAAGGCAAGCACCAGCTCGCCCGGGACTGCGGCGCCACGGCAGTGGGAACTCCCGACGACGCCGCCCGGCTGGTTGCCGAGGCGACCGGCGACGGCGTGGACGTCGCCGTCGAAGCCGTGGGATCCGCGGGAGTCATTGCCTCGTGCCTGGAGCTCGTAACGCGCGGCGGCGCCGTCGTCTCCGTCGGGCTGCCGAAGCCTTCGGCGGAATTGACCGTCGGAGCCCTGCAGTTTGCCGGAGCGGGGAAGCGGCTTCTCGGCTCCTATATGGGGGATGCCGTCCCGGAGCGGGACATTCCGCTGTATCTTGACTACTGGCGGTCCGGGCGGCTCCCGGTGGAACTGCTGCATACGGACACCAGGCCGCTCGCGGAAATCAACGAAGGCCTTGACGCCCTGGCCGCAGGGCAAGTGGTTCGCCGGCTGTTCCAGGCATAGCTCTGCCCAGGCGTAGTGTCAGGCCGCCAGGATGTCCCGGCGGCCTGACACTTCCGCCTTGAGCGCCTCCACCACGGCCCGGACGGACGCCGAGCGCAGCGACTCGGGACGCGCCACCGCCCAGATGGGGAGCTGACGCTGGAACAGCTCAGGCAGCACCGGAACGAAGCCGGGCTTGTCCGCCACCATGAAGTTCGGCAGCAGGCCGATGCCTGCCCCGCGCCTGACTGCCTCGACCTGGGCGAAAATGCTGGTCGCCTGGAAACTTGTTTTGGGGGCGGGCAGCTGCGAGGACCGGTGGCCCAGTTCCGCCACCTGCAGGGCCGACTCCACATAGGAGACAAATCCGTGCTCGCGGACGTCGTCCAGGGTGTCAGGCAGTCCCCGGGACCGGACGTAGTCCGGACTTGCGTACAGCCGCAGGAAATAGTTTGTCAGGAAGATGGGCTGCACGTTGGTGACTTCCATCCGGCCCACCACCACTTCCAGGTCCACACCGGAACGGTTCTGGCTCACTTTGCGGGTGGCGCTGAGCATCTCGACGTCCAGCGACGGGTTCTCCTGCTGCAGGCGCACCAGGGCCGGGGCAACGAATTCCGCACCGAATCCATCGGACGTGCTGATCCGGACCATGCCGGACAGCGAGTGTTCGCCGTCGCCGATGGCACCGGCCAAGGACCCGAGTGTCGCCTCGATCGCCTCGGCGGCGGCAACCGCCCGGCTGCCCAGCCCGGTCAGTTCCCAGCCGTGCGGGCTGCGCTCCAGGGTCCGTCCGCCCAGCTGCTTGTCCAGCGCCAGGACCCGGCGGGAAATGGTGGTGTGCGTGGTGCCCAGCGTCTCCGCAACCGCATTGAACCGGCCGAGCCTGGCCACGGTCAACAGGATCAACAGGTCATCCGGACTGGGCAGCCGGTTCACATCCACTTTTTCACATCCATGCTTTCAGGCCCACAAGGCGGCTTCCGGAGCTATGTGCATCAATGCACATGCTCTCTGTAATTTTTCCCCTTGATTGCACTGTAACAGGGTGTGATGGTGGACACGGAACTTCCAGCAATACCGGCTGGTACACGAAGCAAAGGAGCTTTTCGCCATGGCAGTAGTCGCTTGGATCGGTCTCGGGAACATGGGTGGGTCCATGTCAGCAAACCTGGCAAAAGCCGGTCACGACGTCCGCGGATTCGACCTCAATCCGGAAGCAGTGGCAGCTGCAGAAGCCGGCGGAGTGAAGCCGGTGGCCAGCATCGCCGCGGCGGTGGACGGCGCCGACGTCGTGTTCACCATGCTGCCGAAGGGCGAACACGCCCGGGCCGTGTACCTGGGCGAGGACGGCGTCCTGGCCCATGCCGATCGCCGCACGCTGCTGGTGGATTCCTCCACCATCGACATCGCCTCCGCCCAGGCGCTGCACGACGCCGCCGCTGCCGCCGGCTTCCGTTTCGTGGACGCCCCGGTCTCGGGCGGCATGAGCGGGGCGAAGGCCGGCACCCTGACGTTCATGATCGGCGGGGACGCGGGTGCCGTGGCCGAGGCCACGGAGTACATCCGGCCCATGGCCTCCAACATCATCCCCACCGGCGGTCCCACCACCGGGCAGGCAGCGAAGATCTGCAACAACCTGATGCTCTTCATCAACCTGGCCTCCACCGCCGAAGGGGCCGTGCTGGCCGAGCGGCTGGGCCTGGACAAGCAGGTTTTCTGGGACATCGCCTCGGTGTCCTCGGGAGACAGCTGGGCGCTGCGGACCTGGTATCCGGTAGGCGGGGTAGTTCCCACCGCGGCCTCCAACAACGACTTCGCTCCCACCTTCACCACCGAACTGGCCAACAAGGACATCGGCCTGGCCATCAGCGCCGCCCGCGACACCGGCACCCCGCTGGAAATCGGCGAGCACGTGCAGACGCTCTTCCAGCGGCTCATCGACTCCGGGCAGTCCGGCAAGGACTGCTCCATGATCATCAAACTTGTAGACGGCTCGCTCGAGACCTCCAAGTAAACCCTGCCTGCTTCACGAATAGGACTTTCCCATGGAACGCATTCCGCACTTCATCAACGGCGCCCGGATCAGCGACGCCGACCGTTTCGGCCCCGTGTTCAACCCCGCCACCGGCGCACAGGACAAAGAGGTGGCCCTGGCATCGACGGCCCGCGTGGAGGAAGCCATCGCGGCCGCACAGGCCGCCCTCCCGGGCTGGCGGGCAACCAGCCTGGCGAAACGCACCAACATTTTCTTCCGGGTCCGGGAACTCCTGACGCAGCGGAAGTCCGAGCTGGCAGCAATCCTCACCAGCGAGCACGGCAAGGTGCTTTCCGACGCCGAAGGCGAGATCTCCCGGGGCCTCGAAAACATCGAATTCGCCACCGGGCTTTCCCACATGCTCAAGGGCGAACGTTCGGAGCAGGTGTCCAGCGGGGTGGACGTCCACTCGGTGCGCCAGCCCGTGGGTGTGGTCGCCTGCATCACCCCGTTCAACTTCCCGGCCATGGTGCCGCTGTGGATGATCGGCAGTGCCCTCGCCTGCGGCAACACCGTCCTCCTCAAGCCCAGTGAGAAGGACCCGTCGTCGGCCGTTTTCATCGCGGAAGTCTTCGCTGAGGCGGGCCTGCCGCCGGGCGTCCTGAACGTGGTCCACGGCGACAAGGAAGCCGTGGACGTCCTGCTGGATCATCCCGGCGTCAAGGCTGTCAGCTTCGTGGGGTCCACTCCGATCGCCCAGTCCATCTACAAGCGGGCGGCGGACCACGGCAAGCGCGTGCAGGCGCTGGGCGGTGCCAAGAACCACATGGTGGTCCTGCCGGATGCCGACCTGGACATGGCCGCCGACGCCGCCGTATCGGCCGCCTACGGCTCCGCCGGTGAACGGTGCATGGCGGTATCCGTGCTGGTGGCCGTGGGCAACATTGCCGACGACCTGGTGGAGGCCATTTCCACCCGGATGGCTGACCTCACGATCGGTCCCGGCACGGATCCGGCCTCGCAGATGGGCCCGCTCATCACGAAGGAACACCGGGACAGGGTGGCCTCCTATGTGGCCGGTGCCGAGGAAGAAGGTGCCACTGTGGTGGTGGACGGGCGCAAGCACGCGTTCGATTCGGACGGTTTCTTCATCGGGGTCAGCCTGGTGGACCACGTGAAGCCGGGCATGAAGGTCTACGACGACGAGATTTTCGGCCCGGTACTGTCGGTGGTCCGGGCGGACAGCTATAGCGACGCAGTAAAGCTCGTGAACGACAACGAGTTCGGCAACGGCGTGGCGATCTTCACGCGCGACGGCGGCGCGGCGCGCCAGTTTGAGTTCGACGTCGAGGCGGGCATGGTGGGAGTGAACGTGCCCATCCCGGTGCCGGTGGGGACGTTCTCGTTCGGCGGCTGGAAGAACTCGCTGTTCGGTGACACGCACATGTACGGTCCGGACAGCATCCGCTTCTACACCCGCGGCAAAGTGGTCACCACACGCTGGCCGGATCCGTCCACATCGGTGATCGACCTCGGTTTCCCGCAGGTGGACTGAGCGCCAGGAAGTTCAGGCAGGCATCGCCCGGGTTATCGTCCCGGGGCCACTAAGAATGACAGTGGCTCCGGGCAGGGCTACGCGGGTGCGTCTAGCCCTTCATGATCTCGTCGCGCCGGGCCATGTATTCCTCCATGGCGATTTCGCCGTTGCTGTACTGCTGGTCGAGTTCCGCAAGTTTCCGTGCACGGAAACCCTGAGGGGCGGACGGCGGCGGGGGAGTCGCCGGGGCGGACGGCTGCTGCGGTTCCTGGCGTGACTGGTTGGCCGGATAGCCGGGGCTGTCCTCGTACGGCACCTGTCCGGGATAGCCCGGGTACTGGTTCGGCTGGTCGAGCGGCGGCTGCTGACCGCCGCCGAGTTGCCGGAAGCCGCCGCCAAAGTAGTCCTGCTGGGTATAGCCGTCACGCGGCTGGTTGTTTGGCCGGCCCGGCTGTTGCCCGGGAAACTGGCCTGGATACTGTCCGTTGAAATCCTGGTTCTGGTTCCGGCCACGGACCGACTTCCGGTACATGCGCATGGCGAAGGGAATCAGGAACGACAGGATGATGATCCAGAAGAACACGTTACTCACGGTGGAGGGCCTCTCAGAAGTGTCCCTTCAGTTTAACCCCCGGCTCAACAGCGGCATTGGACCGCGGCAGCCCGGCGGCTTCGTCCCGGCTACTTCCGCACCGTGGTGATCCCCAGAAAGGCGCCGTATTCGGCAACGGCTTCATCGATCGCACGGCTGGTGTCCCGCTCAGCGGCAGTGTCGGGTTCCGGCCGGGTGCGGATGTCCAGCTCACAGCGCCCGCCGGCCAGGTCATGGCGCCAGGAACCGATCATTTGGCCGTCCTTCAGTACGACATGCATCGGAGTCTCCCGCTCCGGACGCGCCGGGGCGGTGCCGCCCAGGAAATACCGTGACCGTGAATAGCCCATGACGTACTCGTCATAGCACTGGATCAGGTCAATCCGGGGTTGTCCTCCGCCCTCCGCGTCATGTCCGGGTGCGGCGTCCGCCGGCCCGCCGGGTCCGGGTTCCGCGGAACTGAAATGGAACTCCATGTCCTCCAGCACTGCGGTCCCGAATGCATCGGAATCAGCTTCCAGCGCCAGGCCCAGCCCCAGCCGGACGTCCGTGACAGTCAGCCCGGACCAGTCTGCACAATCCTTCACGGTGGCCGGTCCGCGGCTGAGGAAGTAGCGCCTCACTAACTCCGCCAGTGCCGCGTGGCGGTCGGCGGGGCCGCCGGGCATCAACGGAACGCGTTCATCGAAGAGTGCATAAGTCTGTTTGAGCGAGCCGCCGGCGCTGCGGACGGGTGTTCCGCTGGTCAGGACTCCGCTGATCTCCGCGTGCATGATCAGGTAGGCAAGTTCCAGTCCCTTGGCCGCGAAGCCGCTCCGCTGCAGTGCAGCCGCCAGCTGCTCCCGGGTTTTGTGGGCGCCGCCGGCCACGGCCTCGGCGAGGACCCGGGCGCTCCGGGCCGCCGCCCCGGCATCGATGCCGGCCTGGCGGTACATGCCGGCGTTTCCCCGGTGCAGCCGGGGCGCGGACAGCATCAGCAGCCAGCGGAGGTCGTCGCGGTGCACAAAATGCCAGGTGGGCCGCAGGATGTGCGTCCGGAGGATCCGGCCGTCAGCCACGGCCTGTTCGACGTCGGCGGCGGAGGCTCCGGCAGTGCGTTGTGCCAGCGACCAGCGTGCGTAGGAAAATTCCTGCGACTGGACAGCCAGGAGGTTCTTCACCGCCGCTTCGGCGGAAACCGCCCGGGGAGGGCGGAGCTGCTGCCGGCTAAGCCTGAGCCGGACGACGTCGTCGGCGTGCACCCGGCGCCTACCTCTGTTCGGCCTCTATTCCCGGGGCCTCGCCAGAGCCCAGCGGCATCCCCGGTCCAAAAACCGGACCGGGGGTCGGCCGCTTGGCCGTGACGCCGTCCCCGGAAGACTGATGGCGAAGCCGGCGGACAACCCAGGGCACAAAGTATTCACGCGCCCAGACCAGGTCTCCGGACCGTGCCTCGCGCCAGCTGCGCTGGGGGAGGGGCTTGGGCGAGAGCGGCTCCAGGGTGTGCCGGATGTTGAGGGAATCGAGCACCATGGCCGCGATGGTGTGGTGGCCCAGCGGCGAAAAGTGCAGGCGGTCCTGGTCCCACATCTGCGGATCGCTGAGCTGGCGAAGCGACCACATGTCGGCGATGACAGCGTCGTGCCGCGCCGCCACGGTGCGGAGGTTCTCGTTGTAGATGGCGATTTTGCTGCGGACCCTGCCCAGGACTGATGAACCGGTGTCCGGGCCGTTGAACAGCACCACGGTGGCGCCGCCCAGGCTGAGGATGTGCACCACGGAATCCAGTTTTTCGGCCAGCGCGTCAGGGTCCCCTCCGGGCCGGATGAGGTCGTTGCCTCCGGCCGAAAGCGTCACCAGGTCCGGCTTGAGGGCCAGGCATGGCGCCAGCTGCTGGTCAACGATCTGTTCAAGGAGCCGTCCCCGGACCGCGAGGTTGGCGTAGGCAAAATCGCTGTGGCCCCGGCTCAGTTCCTCGGCCACGCGGTCCGCCCAGCCGCGGTGTCCGCCCGGGCTTCCGGGTTCCGGGTCGCCGATGCCCTCGGTAAAGGAATCACCCATGGCGACGTACCGGCCCCAGGGGTGGGTATCAACGGTGTCCTGCGGGTTCGGAATGGCTTCAGTTTCGCTCACGTTTCCATCCTGCCTCGTGAGGCCAAAGCTACGCCACCGTAGGTTGTTACCGGGTAGTAACTGCAAGAATGGTTCCATGACTGAAGCCGACGTTTCCACTGCCCCCGTTGTCCTGTGGTCCACTCCCGACGAAGAGCGCTCGGGAAGGCCGCTGCTGGTTCTGCTGCACGGCTACGGTGCCAACGAACAGGACCTGCTCAGCCTGGCCGATCTGTTGCCCGGTGATTTCGCGGTGGCGTCCGTCCGCGCCCCCATCGCCATGGGTCCGGGGTTCACCTGGTTCCCGCTGACGGATTCCGCCGACTATTCACTCGATGCGGTCAAGGACGCCGCCGCCTTTGTGCTGGAATGGCTCGACGGCGTCAAGGGCGACCACCCGTCCGTCACCCTCCTGGGGTTCTCCATGGGAATGGCGATGGCCACCACGCTGCTCAGGCAGCGGCCCGCTGACTTTGCCGCCGTCGTCGGACTTTCCGGCTTTGTGGTGAACGCCGGAGGGGATCCGAGTTTCCGCGACGACGAACTGGACGGCTCCGTCCCCCTGTTCTGGGGTCGCGACCAGCAGGACCCCGTCATTACGCAGGACAAGATCGAATACACCATGGGCTGGGTGCGGAAGCACGTGAAGCTCACGAAGGTTCTCTACGCAGGGATGTGGCACGGGATCAACCAGCAGGAGATCGGCCACGTTTCCGAATTCCTCACCCACGAGGTGCTGAAGAAGTAGTCCCTAGCCGGCCGGCCGCGGCGGGCCGGCCGGAAACGCTAGGAACCGGCGGGTGTGAGAATCCGCACGGTACGGCCGTTCACCGTCACGGTGTCGCCGTGATGCAGCTGCCGGCCGCGGCGGTCGTCGATTTCGCCATTGACCTTGACCAGCCCGTTCCTGATCAGCTCCGTGGCTTCGACACCGTCCTCCACGAGGCTGGCCAGCTTTAGGAGCTGGCCCAGGCGGATCATGTCGTCGCGGATGGGGACCTCTTCGATTTCCGGGTTGCTCATACAAGCAATGATGCCTGACGTAAGGTGAATCCAGTGACCCATGCACCCCGTCTCCCTCTCATTGCAGGACTGCCGATGGCCGTAGCCGCCGGACTCGCCATCCCCGTCCAAGGACGGATCAACGGTGCGCTGGGCGCCCGTTTGAACGACGGCATCGCCGCGGCCGTGGTGAGTTTCACCACGGGACTCATCGTGATGATCGTGGTCTCGCTGGTCCTGCCGCGGGGGCGCCGCGGCCTGGCCCAGATCCTGCCCGCGCTCCGGGAACGCCGGTTTCCGCCGGTCTACGTGATGGCCGGCGGCATCGGCGCCTTCTTTGTCTTTGCCCAGTCCTTCACTGTGGGATTGCTGGGTGTGGCGCTGTTCACGGTAGCCACCGTCACCGGGCAGACATTGAGCGGGCTGCTTGTGGACCGGCTCGGCATCGGCCCCGCCGGTAAGAAGTCCGTCACCGGCATACGCGTGCTGGGCACCGTGCTGACTATCGCGGCCGTAGCATGGGCAGTGTCCCCGCGGTTTGGCGGTGCGGGCGCCGGCGGTGCAGAGCCGGCCCAGCTGTTCCTGCCGGTACTCCTGCCGGTTATTGCCGGGTTCCTGATGAGTTTCCAACAGGCAATGAACGGGACCGCCACGGTGCATTACGGCACACCCATCGCGGCCACCCTGGTGAATTTCATCTCCGGTGCCACAGTGCTGTGGCTGGCGTGGCTGATCAAGCTGGCTGTGGCTGGGGCGGGCAACGGACTCCCAGCGGAGTGGTGGTATTACCTGGGCGGGCCCATGGGCTGCGCATTCATCGGGCTGGGCGCGCTGCTGGTCCGGAGCCTCGGGGTGCTGGTCACCGGGCTGGGGATGATTGCGGGCCAGCTGCTGGGGTCACTGGGCCTGGATCTTGCCTTCCCCGCACCCGGAACCGTGGTGGCCCTGCCCACAGTCCTCGGCACGGTCCTGACCCTCGGCGCGATTGTCCTGGCCACCCTTCCCTGGCCGCGCGGCGCCCTCAAGCGGCAGCCGGGCCGGTAGGCTAGGACACGCAGCTTCCTGCACATCTTTCCTTCGTACCGCCCCGTCCGGCAACCGCCAGGCACAGGGGCCTAGAAACCGCGCGGACCGCACCCAGCGGCCCTGTAGAAATTGGAGTTCCCCATGGCAGCAAAATCCGTTCTCGACCAGGTCATCTCACTCTCCAAGAGGAGGGGCTTCGTTTTCCAGGCCGGTGAAATCTACGGTGGCTCCCGCTCTGCCTGGGACTATGGACCCCTCGGCGCCGAGCTGAAGGAAAACATCAAGCGCCAATGGTGGCAGTCCGTGGTCCGCGGCCGCGAGGACGTGGTGGGCCTGGACTCCTCCGTGATCCTTCCCCGCCAGGTCTGGGAAGCTTCCGGCCATGTGGAGGTCTTCTCCGATCCGCTGGTGGAATGCCTCTCCTGCCACAAGCGCTACCGCGCCGACCACCTCGAGGAAGAGTACGAGGAAAAGAAGGGCCGTCCGGCCGAAAACGGGCTGAAGGACATCGCCTGCGCCAACTGCGGAACCCGCGGCGAATGGACAGAGCCCCAGGAATTCTCCGGCCTGCTCAAAACTTTCCTTGGCCCTGTGGCCAACGAAGAAGGCATGCACTACCTGCGCCCGGAAACCGCGCAGGGCATCTTCGTGAACTTCAACAACGTGCTCACCACGTCCCGTAAGAAGCCGCCGTTCGGCATCGGCCAGATCGGCAAGTCCTTCCGCAACGAGATCACGCCCGGAAACTTCATCTTCCGCACCCGTGAATTCGAGCAGATGGAAATGGAATTCTTCGTCGAGCCGGGCACGGACGAGCAGTGGCACCAGTACTGGATGAAGGAACGCATGGACTGGTACACCGGTCTGGGCCTCAAAGCCGAAAACCTGCGCTTCTTCGAGCACCCGCTGGAGAAACTGAGCCACTACTCCAAGGGCACCACGGACATCGAATACCGCTTCGGCTTCCAGGGCTCGGAGTGGGGCGAGCTGGAAGGCATCGCCAACCGCACGGACTTCGACCTCACCACGCACTCCAAGGCTTCCGGCCATGACCTGAGCTACTTCAACCAGGCCACCAACGAGCGCTACACCCCGTACGTGATCGAACCCGCCGCCGGCCTGACCCGTTCTTTCATGGCGTTCCTGATTGACGCCTACACCGAGGACGAGGCACCGAACGCCAAGGGCGGCGTGGACGTCCGCACCGTGCTGAAGTTGGACCCGCGCCTGGCCCCCGTCAAGGCCGCGGTCCTTCCGCTGAGCCGCAACGAGGACCTGTCCCCGAAGGCCAAGGCCCTGGGCGCGCAGCTGCGCAAGAACTGGAACATCGACTTTGACGACGCCGGCGCGATCGGCCGCCGCTACCGCCGCCAGGACGAGATCGGCACCCCGTTCTGCATCACCGTGGACTTCGACACCCTCGAGGACCAGGCCGTCACCATCCGCGAACGCGACACCATGAGCCAGGAACGAGTCTCCCTGGACAAGGTGGAGGGCTACCTGGCCGCGCGGCTGATCGGCGCCTGAGCATGGCCATCGAATACCGTGAATGGCGCGACGGCGATGACCTTGCACTGCTTGAACTCTGGGGCGGCCCGGAGACCGAGCAGGCACGGCAGTTCCGCGGCACCCTGGCGCCCTCGGGCAACTCGCCGTGGCGCCGCTGCATCGTGGCCGAGGACGTCGTGGACGGCGTGGCCATCCCGGTCGCGGCGGCCGTGGTCCATGAAGCCTCCCTTCATCCCGAGCGGCTCTGGTCCTACATTGAGGTGGCAAAGGACCACCGCCGTGCGGGTGTCGGATCCACGCTGCTGACCATGCTCCGGCACGAAGCCGGCCAGGCGCCGTCGGGCGTGTCCAGGCTGCGGACCAAAGTGGAACCGGGCACCCCGGGAGCCGCGTTCGCCGAAGCTGCCGGCCTGGTTCCCATCCAGCGCTCACGGCTTGTTGTCGTGGAGCCGGGGGCGCTCAAGCTGCCGGTTTTCGGCGACGGGTCCGAGGCCGCGGCCTCGGAGCAGATCGAGGACCTCGCCACCGGCTCGGTGGAGCTCAGTGACGTGGTGGGCCGGTACTACACGGCCGTGCACGGCTGGGACAGCCCGGGCGAGCTGAGCATCGGCACCGTGCAGCGGCTGTTCCTCGACGAGCTCAGCGGGGCGCACGGCGCGATCGTGCTCCGTGCACCGAAGGCCAGCGCCTTCGGCCCGGGCGTCCCGGCCAGCCGGAAGGGCCGGCTTGAGGCGTTTGCCATTAGCTACGCGGAGTTGGCCCCCGGGGGCGGGAACGCGGCGGCTGACGGCGGAGGGGCCGCATCGGTCCAGCCCACGGACGTGTTTGTCGGCCACGAGCCGAAGCTGTCCGAGGAGGAAGCCCGCTCCGCCGTCCGCGACCTGCTGGCGCTCATCGCGTTCCAGCATCCCGTGGTGCTGGAACTGGACGACTCGATGACTGCCTTGCGCGCCGTCGTCGAACCTTTGCTGGAGGACGGCAAGGCCAGCCTCCGCGGCACAGAGACCCTGGTGGTTTCCGACCCCGCGTAGGCTCCGGCCTGCTGATAGTCCAGACTGACCCGCAGTAGGTGACTACTGCGGGTCAGTCCCGTTTAAGCTTTCTGCCGTCCGCGCGCCGCGGCCTTTTGAGCCTTCCGTCCGCCCGCGCGCCGCGGCCCTTCGGCCTGATCCAGCCGCCGGCGTTCCTCTTCCGTGGGGGCACCGCCGCCCAAGTGAGCGGGCATCCACCAGGCCCCGGGCCGGGGGGTGAGCGGAAAATCGGCGATGGCGGCGTCAATCCCGGCCTGCAGGATCTTCATCAGCTCGTCGGTGGCAGGCTGGGCGTCGTGGGCAGGGTCCGGCAGGTCCGCAGGCAGCAGGGGCTGGCCCACGTGGATCCGTACCGGCGCGCGCCAGGCGCGAAGCGGCGAGAACCCGTGGTGCCGGGTCATCAGCCGGTGCGAGCCCCAGACCGAGACGGGGATGATCGGCACGCCGGCTTCCGCCGCCATCCGCACGGCTCCGGTCTTGCAGTCGCGGACGGTGAAGCTCCGGCTGACGCCCGCTTCAGGGAGGATGGCGATGTATTCGCCTTCGCGCAGTTTCGCGACGGCGGTGTCGTAGGCGCCGCTGCCCGAACCGTAGGGAACCACAACATGCCCGGCAGCGCTGATGGCAGGACCCGCGAACCAGTGGTCGGCCGCGCCCTGGGTGACCAGATAGCGCATCTCGGCACGGTTGTTCCACCACAGGAGCAGCTCGGCAAACGCAAAATCCAGGTACCCGAAATGGGTGATGGCCACCACGGCCCCCTCGCCCGGGACCACCTGGCGCGACGAGCCGTTGAGCGGCCCTGGTGGCGGCAGGTGTTCCCGGCCCGTGATGATGACACGGATCCCGAAGAGCCGGCGAAGCGCCAGCCCGGTGCGGACAATGGCGCGGTAGAAGCGGTCGTTGGACTTCGGCCGCCAGGCCATCTCAGCGGCCGCCTGCCGGCCGCCGAGGAGGCCAGGGGACAAAGCCCGACGTCGACTCAACGTACTCCTTGTACCCCGGCCGGGCGGACATCGCCTTCTCCGTAAGCGGCTTCCCGGTCTTGCCTGCGAGGGCCCAGACCATAAGGGCGGGGGAGAGGACGGTCAGGATTCCGGGCCAGGAGTCCGCGGCTATTAGGAAAAGTCCGGTCCAGACTGCGGCATCACCGAAATAGTTGGGGTGGCGGGTGTAACGCCACAACCCCGTGTTGAGCACCGTTCCCTTCCTGGACGGATCCTTCTTGAACTGTGTCAGTTGCCAGTCGCCCACCGTTTCGAACACGAAGCCGACCACCCACAGCACGACTCCCAGGATGGCAACCCAGCCCGGCGCGCCGGTGGCGAACATTCCCACCTGAACCGTGAGGGACACGAACAACATCACCATGCCCTGGGGCAGGTAGACACGGCGCAGTGCATACACATTGCGGGAGCCAGGGGCGTCGCTGAGCATCGCCTCGTAGCGGGGGTCCTCATGGCCGCCGCGGGCGCGCCAGCCGATGTGGGCACCGAGGCGGAGGCCCCACACGCCCGTCAGCAGCAACAGCAGGAGCCGCCGCCCGTCGTCGCCCGTTCCGGCGGAGAGCAGCCACGAGACCGCGGCGACGGCAACGAATCCGGGCCCCCAGGCCACGTCCATGACGGAGTGCCTCCGCTGCGCCACGGCCACGGCGAAGGTGACCGCCAGGACGGATGCCACGGCCAGTGCCGTCCAGGGCAGGCTCGCCAGGAATTCGTTCAGGGGAAAAGCGGCCATCGTCACAGCACTACCGGGATACCGGGGTCGGTTGCGGGCAGCAGGGCGTCAAACCCGGGGCCGCCGTCCAGTTCCACGCCGGCGGTTTCGGCAAACGCCTTGAGGACAAAGCCGGTTGCCAGGGTGTGCCACAGCCGGACCTTCCGGAACATGAAATGGCCGGCCCCCGCCAGCGAAACATAGCGCAGCTCCTTGGCCCCGGCGGAGGCGCGCCGGGCGAATTTCAGCGATGCGGCGGGGCTGGTCCAGCGGTCCGTGGTGCCGTGCACAATGAGCACCCGGCGCCCGGTGACATTCCCGGCCGGGGTCTCGGCGCTCAGCCACGGAGCCAGGGCCACGACCGCATCCACCTGGGGATCGTCGGCTGCGCAAATTGCGGTGAGCCCACCCATCGAGTGCCCCAGCAGGTACACGGGCACACCCGGGTGTTCGTCGTGGATCCGGGCGAGGGCCCACCTGGCATCCTGCAGCGGTGACATGTCCGGGCCGTTCCAGCCCCGGACACTGTTGCGAAGCGTCCAAACCGCCAGTCCGTGGCTGCCGCCGGCCCGGTGCAGGTGTTTTGCGAAGGGCACCATGCGGGCAGGGCTCAGGTGGCGGGCCTCCACGGGCTCGTAGCTGTGCGAGCGGCCGCCGTGCAGCACCAGGGCCACGCCGCGGGTGACGCCCGCGGCCTCGCGCACCGTCAGTACGGGTTTGGTTTTTCCGTCGTCATTCCTGCGATTACCCATGCGGGCCTCCAGACTCCTCGTCCTACAGTTATAAACCCACGGGTTCCCGTGTTTAGTTCCGCTGTTCAGTGCCCTTCCGGCATCCAGCCGCAGCCGGAAGTGCCCGGCGTCCCGCGTTCCGGGCTTTCACACGGTGTTCGGAGCCGCAGTCCGCGAAGATTGGCGGCCGGAGGATGCCGTGGTTCCCAGTAAAGTGCAGGCATGAGGTTTTACTGCTGATGGGTGCCGGACACTCGCACGGCCACACAGACCATTCGGATCCGACACCCGGGGCCCTCGCCGCGCGCAAACGGGCCAACTGGCTCCTCGCAGCGGTGCTTATTCCGCTGACGCTCCTGACCTTGGCGGCCATGGTCATGATGTGGCCGTCCGGGAACAATGCGGACCTGAAGCTGGCCAGCCCGTACGCGGCCGCCCCCGGCGTGACCTTCGATACCGGCACGATCCAGCGCGTGGTGGTGGAAAGCTGCACGCAGGGCACTACCGGCCAAAACACCACCGCCCAGCCCGGCACGGGGCAGGGCACTGCCCAGGATGCCCCGCAGCCGGGGAATGACTGCACCTTCGCATTCACCGAGCCGGACAAGGGCGGAAACCCGGTCAAGGTGGTGATCAACCCGGACGTGGTGAAGTCCCACGGCGTCAAGGTCGGTGACGACATCCGGTACCTGAACCTCTCCAACGCCCAGGGCGCGTCCGGTCAGGGTGCGCCTGCCTATATATTCGTGGACTTCGTCCGCACCCTGCCCATCATCCTTCTGGCCGTCCTTTACGCCGCCGTGGTGATCGCCGTGGCGCGCTGGCGCGGGCTGCGGGCGCTGATCGGCCTGGTGGGCGCCTACGCGGTGCTGGTGACGTTCATGCTGCCCGGGCTCGTGGAGGGAAAACCGCCCCTGCTGCTGGCGCTGGTGGGATCCACTGTGATCATGATCGGGGTCCTCTACTTTGCCCACGGCTTCTCGGCGCGAACCTCCACGGCATTGCTGGGCACCATGTTCGGCCTGGGCATCACGGCGCTCCTGGCGGCCTGGGCCACCGACGCGGCGAACCTGGCCGGCGTGGGCAGCCATGATGCCGCCACGCTGGCGAACATTTCGGACAATATCTCCATCTCCGGCATCATCCTGTGCGGATTGATCATTTCCGGACTCGGTGTCCTGAACGACGTCACCATCACCCAGTCCTCGGCGGTGTGGGAACTCTACGAACTGGCTCCGGAGACAAGCGCCCGCCAGCTCTTTTCCTCGGCCATGCGGATCGGCCGCGACCACATCGCCTCCACCGTGTACACCATCGCCTTCGCCTACGCAGGGGCGGCGCTGCCCATCCTCATCATCGTGATGCTGTACGACCGCCCGCTCGGAGAGGCGCTGACCAGCGCTGAACTGTCCGAGGAAGTCATCAGGACACTCGTCGGTTCCGTGGGACTGGTGCTGGCCATCCCCGTCACCACCCTGATCGCGGTGCTGGTGGTCAAGGCCACCGGGATCAGGCCCGGTGCCGCTGCGGCACCGGCCGGCACCGCGTCCGGCCGGAACGCTTCCGGGCGGCCGCCCGTGACGGCCGACGACGTCGGGGACACCGGCGCGCTCGCGGCGGCCGCTGCGGTCACACGCGGCGCACGGACGCGTCCCTCGGAATCCCTGACGCCCCGTGAGCCCGCTCCGGAACCCATGCCCGGCAGCCGGCGGGCGAGACGGGCCGCAGAAGGGGAATAGCAGGATTCGCCCCCGCCGGAGAGGCCATCCGGTGGCCGGCTCGCCGATTTGCCCGGCTTTGAGACAATGAACGGGTGACTGTTGTAGCGACTCCTCCCGCCCCCAAGCTGGAACTCCCGCCCCTGAAGCTGGGACCCCTCACGGTGGACACCCCCGTGATCCTGGCCCCCATGGCGGGCATCACCAACTCCGCCTTCCGCAGGCTCTGCCGTGAATACGGCGGCGGCATGTACGTGGCGGAGATGGTCACCTCGCGTGCCCTCGTGGAGCGCACCCCCGAGTCGCTGCGGATCATCTCCCACGACGACGACGAAAAGGTCCGCTCCGTCCAGCTGTACGGCGTGGACCCCGTGACCGTCGGGCAGGCGGTCCGGATGCTTGTCGAGGAGGACCGGGCGGACCACATCGACCTCAACTTTGGCTGCCCCGTTCCCAAGGTGACCCGGCGCGGCGGCGGATCAGCCCTGCCCTGGAAGATCGACCTGTTTACCTCGATCGTCCAGACGGCCGTCAAAGAGGCGTCCAAGGGCAACGTCCCGCTCACCATCAAGATGCGCAAGGGCATTGACGAGGACCACCTCACGTACCTCGACGCGGGCCGCATCGCACGTGATGCCGGCGTCGCCGCCGTCGCCCTCCACGGCCGCACCGCGGCGCAGTTCTATTCCGGCCAGGCTGACTGGTCCGCCATCGCCCGGCTGCGAGAAGCGCTGCCGGACATTCCGGTCCTGGGCAACGGCGACATCTGGTCCGCCGAGGATGCCGTGCGCATGGTCCGGGAGACCGGCGTGGACGGCGTGGTGGTGGGCCGCGGCTGCCAGGGCAGGCCCTGGCTGTTCGGGGATCTCCAGGCGGCTTTCGAAGGCAGCGACACCCGCCACAGGCCGAACCTGCGGCAAGTGGCGGAGGGCGTCTACCGGCACGCGGAACTGATGGTGGAAACCTTCGGCGACGAAGGCAAGGCCCTGCGGGAAATCCGCAAGCACATGGCGTGGTACTTCAAGGGATACGTGGTGGGCGGCGAACTGCGCACCAGGCTTGCCCTGGTCACCAGCCTTCAGGTGCTGCGCGATACGCTGGCCGAGCTGGACCAGGATTCCCCGTACCCGGGTGCGGACGCCGAAGGCCCCCGCGGCCGCGCCGGTTCGCCCAAGAGGCCGGCGTTGCCCAAGGACTGGCTGGAATCCCGGGCGCTGAACGCCGAACAGTCCCAGGACATCTCCGCCGCGGAACTGGACGTGTCAGGTGGCTGAAACCCGGACCACAGCACCCGTGCTGCCGGGCTACGAAGCCCACGACTCCGCCCGCTGGGTGGAGGAACCGCCCAAAACCACCTACCGCTCCGACTTCGAACGGGACCGGGCACGCGTCCTGCACTCGTCCGCGCTGCGCCGGCTGGGCGCCAAGACCCAGGTGGTTGCCCCGGACACTGACGACTTTGTCCGGACCCGGCTGACGCACAGCCTGGAAGTGGCCCAGGTGGGCCGCGAACTGGGCCGGACGCTGGGTTGCGACCCCGACGTCGTGGACACCGCCTGCCTCAGCCACGACCTCGGCCACCCGCCGTTCGGGCACAACGGCGAATCCGCGCTGAACGAGATGGCGCACGGCATCGGCGGATTTGAAGGCAACGCCCAGACCCTCCGGCTGCTGACCCGGCTGGAGCCCAAAGTCCTGGCTGCGGACGGAACCCCGGCCGGACTGAACCTCACGCGTGCCAGCCTTGACGCCGCGGCCAAGTACCCGTGGTCGGCATTGAATGCCCCGGTGATCCACGGCCAGCGGACCAGCAAGTTCGGTGCGTACGAGGACGACCTCCCCATTTTCGACTGGATCCGGGAAGGGGCGCCGGAGCGCAGGTCCTGCCTGGAGGCCCAGGTCATGGACCTTGCGGACGACATCTCCTACTCAGTGCACGACGTCGAGGACGCCATAGTGGCAGGCCACTTCCAGTTGCGCTGGATGGACAATCCGGACCACCGCGCCCGCGTGGTGGGGTACGCCAAGCAGTGGTACCTGCCGCACAACGACCCCGCTGCGATTGATGCCGCCCTGGCCCGGCTGGAGGCCACGGACGTCTGGGTGCGCGAGGCCGACGGCAGCCGCAAGGCGATGGCCGCGCTGAAGGACATGACCAGCCAGCTGATCGGCAGGTTCTGCCAGAGCGCCCTGGAGACAACCCGGGCCGTGTACGGCCCCGAGGACCTCACCCGCTACAACGCCGAGCTGATGGTCCCGGACGAAACCGTGATGGAAATCGCGGTCATGAAGGGCCTGGCCACAACGTTCGTGATGACCACCGAGCACCGCCAGCCCATCTACGAACGCCAGCGCGAGGTCCTGCATGCGCTGGTAACGGCACTGAACGCCACCGGAGACCACCACCTCGAGCCGATGTTCGCGGCCGACTGGCGGGACGCGGCCGACGACGGCGCGCGCCTTCGCGTGGTCATCGACCAGGTTGCCTCACTCACCGACGGTTCCGCGCTGGCTATGTACGAGCGGTTGGTCGGCAGCCTGCCGTCGCTTTGGTAATCGCGCCGGTGACGGGCACCATAACCGGCGAACCGGCGTCGTACCCGGGGACTAGGATGGCTCTGTGGCCGGGCTGATCAAACGCGAAGATATTGACGAAGTACGCCAGCGCACGGACATCAAGGAAGTCGTGGACGGCTACGTCACGCTCAAGGGCGCCGGGCTGGGCTCCTTCAAGGGCCTGTGCCCGTTCCATGATGAGCGTTCGCCGTCGTTCACCGTCCGTCCCCAGGTGGGCAGGTACCACTGCTTCGGCTGCGGCGAGGACGGCGACGTCATCTCCTTTGTCCAGAAGCTGGACCACTCCTCGTTCCATGAGGCCGTGGAAAAGCTGGCGGCCAGGATCGGCTTCGAACTTCGCTACGAAGACGGCGGCACCGGCCCCAGCCGGGAGGACGTGGGCAAGCGCCAGCGCCTCCTGGACGCCCACAAAGTGGCAGACGAGTTCTTCCGCGCCCAGCTGCTGACTCCCGGCGCCTCGGAGGGCCGCAACTTCCTGCACGGCCGCGGCTTCGACCGGACGGCTGCTGAGCAGTTCGGCGTGGGCTACGCCCCGCAGGGCTGGGACGCGCTGCTCAAGCACCTCCGCGGCCGGGGCTACACGGATGCCGAGCTGAAGCTGACGGGCATGTTCTCCGAAGGCAACCGGGGTATCTATGACCGGTTCCGCGGCCGCCTGATCTGGCCCATCCGTGACATCGCCGGCGACACCATCGGATTCGGCGCCCGGAAGCTCTATGAGGACGACCAGGGCCCCAAGTATCTCAATACCCCGGAAACCACGCTCTACAAGAAATCCCAGGTGCTCTACGGCATCGACCTCGCCAAGCGCAACATCGCCAAGGAACGGCAGCTGGTGGTGGTGGAGGGTTACACCGACGTCATGGCCTGCCACCTGTCGGGGATCACGACGGCAGTGGCCACCTGCGGAACCGCGTTCGGCGCCGACCACATCAAGATCGCCCGGCGGCTGTTGTCCGACGACGGCACCGGGGGAGAAGTCATCTTCACCTTCGATGGCGATGCCGCCGGCCAGAAGGCCGCCCTGCGCGCCTTCGAGGAGGACCAGAGATTCGTCGCGCAGACCTACGTTGCAGTGGAACCCACCGGCGCGGACCCCTGCGACCTCCGGCAGGCCCGGGGCGACTCCGCCGTCCGTGACCTGATCAGCAGCCGCCGTCCGCTGTTTGAATTTGCCATCAGGGCGTCGCTGAAGCGGCACAACCTCGACACCGTCGAGGGCCGCATTGCGGCCCTGCGGGAGTCCGCCCCGGTGGTGGCCCAGATCCGTGACGCAGGTATCCGCCCCGGGTACGCCCGGGAACTGGCAGGGTGGCTCGGCATGCCCGTCGAAGAGGTCAGCCGCGCGGTGGCCGTCGCCGCCAAACGGGCTGCCCAGGGAGACACGCCCGCAGGCAGCGGCGCAGCACCGGGCATTGCCGAACTGCCGGCGTCGGGCGTTGTGCCGTCCTTCAACAGGCCGGACCCCCGGGACCCCGTGGCGTCCATGGAGCGCCAGGCGCTGGAAGTGGCGCTCCAAGAGCCCGCGATGCTGGCTGGCGGGACCTGGGACCGGTTCAGTGCGGCCGGGTTCCGGACCCCTGCCTACCAGGCCGTCCACGACGCCATGCGCGCCTCCGGGCCGGGGCTGACAGGCGATCCCGTGCGGTGGGTGGAGCAGGTGATGAACGAAGTGCCGGAGCCCCTCCGTCCGCTGGTTTCTGAGCTCGCCGTGGTGCCGCTGCCGGCAAGCAACGCGGAAGGCGTGCTCAGGTACTGCCGGGACATCCTCGCGCGGCTGTTCGAACTGCAGATCACCAGGGTCAAGGCGGACAAGATGGGGCAGCTGCAGAGGCTGGATGCCTCGTCCCATCCTGAAGAGTTCCAGCGGCTGAACCGTGAGCTGATGCTTCTGGAAATGGAGCGCCGTTCACTGCGTTCCGATGCGTGAACTCAGCTGCGCGAACCCGCCCGGAGAAGTGCGGCGCCGCTCGCCGCGGTTTCCCGATTTCACTTCTGATTTCGCTTCCGGCCGGTGTGTTTGCTAGGCTAATACCCGCTTCATTCCTCCTTAGCTCAATTGGCAGAGCATTCGACTGTTAATCGAAGGGTTGCTGGTTCAAGTCCAGCAGGAGGAGCGCACAGTCCCCGTTCCGGGCCACCGGAACGGGGACTTTTTTATACCCGGGCGGGGTATTCCTCCATGCTGTGGCAGCCGATTTCACATTGGGGCAAAACCTTTGCTAATGTCATACCTGCTTCATTCCTCCTTAGCTCAATTGGCAGAGCATTCGACTGTTAATCGAAGGGTTGCTGGTTCAAGTCCAGCAGGAGGAGCGGACGGGCCCCGAGGCCGGCGAACAGCCGGCCACGGGGCCCTTTTTTATTCAGGCTTCAGACGAAGTCCATCTCCACCTGCAGGAAGCGTTCTGCCTCATCGATGGCAGCACGGAACGCCTCCTCCTCGGTGGGAGATTTTCGCGGCTCCCGGGGATGCCATTCATGCGGCGCTGAATGCACCCTGGTGAAGCCGCTGTTCGGCGGGGCATAGAAGATGCCGAACCGCTGCACGGGCCACTCCGGGGACGTCTCCGGGGCCACCAGGAGCGCAGCGTTGAACGCGGGGTTGAACCACTGGGCGATGGGACGACGCCGGTCCTCAGTGAAAAGTCCGGCCGCGTAAAGTGCTGCCGACTGCGGACTGGTCTGTGCGCACAACCGTTCCCACCACAGGGGCAGGATGCCGGTGTCGCATCGCTGCCAGGTGGCCGGAAGGGGCGGATGATGCTGCTGCCAGTCGGGCACAGAACAACTTTATCGCGCGGGCAATGGCCGGAACAGGGCCACTAAGCCCGTTCGCCCGGAGACGTGTCAGGGCCGGTTCCAGGGGCCGGGATTGACCCGGTAGAGCAGTGCGGAGCCGGCGATCGCCCCCAGGATGATGCCCATCGCCGGGTTGCCCATCGCCCTCCCGGCAAAGTAGCCGGCGACGCCGCCGAGCACCGCGCCGAGGAACAGCCCCCTGCGGTTGCGGTTGAGTCGTTTGGCCATGGCTCCAGCGTACCGGGAGGGATGCGCGCTAGTGGATGGAGGGGACCGTGCGGGGGCGGACCACCAGCCACAGTGCCGCTGCGGCCAGCAGGATGCTCGTGGCCTGGACTCCGCCCATGACGGTTGCCGAGATGTCGCCGAACCAGCCCACCACCGGGGAGACTATGCCGGCCATCATGAAGGTTGCTGCTCCCAGCAGCGACGCCGCCGTTCCCGCCTGCGCCCCGTGCTTGGAGAGTGCCAGGACCTGGACGCAGGGGAAGGTGAAACCTGTGCCGAGGATGTAGAACCAGAGCGGCACCATCACGCCCCAGAGCCCCAGGCCGAGCTGGTCGAAGATGACAATCAGCACTGCCATCAGGAACATCCAGGCGGTGGAACAGGCCAGGATCCACTGCGGCGGAACCCGCCGGATAACCCGCGAGCTGGTCTGCACGCCTGCCACGATGCCCAGCGAGTTGATTCCGAAAAGCAGGCCGTACTCCTGGGGCGAGAACCCGTACACATCCTGGAACAGGAAGGGGGAAGCGGACAGGTAGGCAAAGAGCCCGGCGAAGTTCATGCCGCCGAGCAGCAGCAGGCCCACGAAGATCCGGTCCGAGAAGAGCAGTTTGTAACGCTGGCCCGCCGTCAGGCCCGATTTACCCCGGAGTTCGCGGGGGAGGGTTTCGCGCACCAGAAGGATGGCGGCGGTGATCACCAGCGTGCCGTAGCCGGCCAGGAAGTAGAAGATGCCCGGCCAGGGCATAACCAGCAGGAGCTGCGAGCCGATGACCGGCGCAAGGATCGGGGCCAGCCCGTTGACCAGCGCCATCCGGGAGAACATCCGCACCATGGCGTAGCCCGTGAAGAGGTCCCGCACCATGGCCATGGCAACCACGCCGCCACCGGCGGCGCCGATGCCCATCACGACCCGGAACAGTCCCAGCGTGGCCAGGTCAGTGGACAGCGCGGCGCCGAGCGAGGCGGTGATGTGCAGGGCGGTGGCAAGGATCAGCGGAAGCCTTCGGCCGAACTTGTCGCTCAGCGGCCCCACCACCAGCTGCCCCAGGGCAAAGCCCACGGTTGTACCGGTCAGCGTGAGCTGCACTTCAGCCTCGGACACCCCGAGGCTTGCCTCAAGGGCGGGGAATGCCGGGAGGTAGAGATCGATTGTAAAAGGGCCCAGTGCGGTCAGGGCGCCGAGGAGGAGGATGTACAGGATTTTCCGGTTGCGGCTCAGGGAGTCGCCCGGATTGGCGGGAATGCTCACAGGGACCAATCCTATGGCGCTCAGATCATACTTTTACAGCGTTGGAGGGCGCGCCACGGGTTATTAGCCGAAGAAGGGGCCGAACCTGAATGATAGTTTTGTCAACGGGGTGTGTGTGAAGCCGCGCAGGCCCCCGGAATCCGACGGAATCCGAATCAAAGATGGAACCAGTTAGGCGGGATCGATGAGCGGACGACACAGCGGCCGGACAACTAGCGGACTGAGTATTGCGGCGCTGCCCAAGACTCTGAGGCTGGTTGCCAAACTCGCGCCACGGCAGCTCAACGACGAAATCGCCCTCGCGAAGATCGAGCTGAAGCGCAAGGGCATCCAGGTCGGGGTGGCTGCAGCGTTCCTGGCCGTCGCACTGGTGTTTGTCGCCTTCCTCGTCACCGGACTCATCGTTGCGGCCATCATGGGGCTTGCCACCATCATGCCCGCCTGGCTGGCTGCCCTGCTCGTATGCGCCGTCTTCCTCGTCATCGCCCTCATCGGCGCGCTTATCGGCATGAGCAAATTCAAGAAAGCCATGCCGCTTGTGCCCGAGGACACGATCCGCGGACTCAAGCACGATCTCGGCATCGTGAAGGAAGGCTCGGAATTCAACCCTGCTGTCCTGGATCCCACCTCCGAGCAGGCGAAGGCCGCCAAGGCCGCCAAGGAAGCGAAGGCGGCTCAGGAAAAGGCGGAGAAGGAGGCCAAGGCCGCTGCTGAAAAGGTTGACGTGCCCGCCCCCACGGAAGCCGAACTGCGGAGCCGGCTGGACAAGCGCCGCCGGCACCTGACGGGCGTCCGCGACGAGCTGGGCGAGGAACTCGACCTCAAGACCCAGGCGCAACTCCTGCTGGGCGCCGCCGAAGCCGGGCTGAAATCAGGCAAGGTGCGCGCCGGCCACCAGGCAGAAACCCTTAGCCGCTCGGCAGCCAACCTGCTCAACCGTGCAGGCGAGAGCCAGGCCGGAGTGCGCTGGAAGCCGCTGGCTGCACTGGCGGCGTCGGCCGCCGTTCTTGTAGTCCTCCTCCGCAAGCTCCTTAAAGGCTAGCGTCACCGGCACCACCCAGGCAGTCGAAGCGGGAAGGGAAGGAGGTTAGGGATGAAGTTCATCAACGCGGGCGCACGTCCGGGCCAGCGGCACGTGGACAGCGATGCCGTCTTCACCATCCCCAACATCCTGACGGTGGTCCGGTTCATGGGCGTGCCGCTGTTCATCTGGCTTGTCCTGTGGCAGAAAGAGTATGCCCTCGCCACGATCGTACTGGTGATCATGGGCAGCACGGACTGGGTGGACGGGTACATCGCCCGTCGCTTCAACCAGACCTCCAGGCTGGGCCGGATCATGGATCCGGTGGCTGACCGGATGGCCCTCATTGCCGTCGCCATCACCCTGGTGATCGCCGGCGTCGTGGAGTGGTGGTACCTGACGGCGCTGGTGGTTCCCGATGCCATCCTGATGGCCGTTTCGCTGTACTACTTCCACAGCCACCCGGATCTGCCCGTCAGCCGGATCGGAAAGGTCCGCACCGCGCTCCTCCTCGTGGGCACCCCGCTGCTGGTGCTGGCCAAGCTGCCCATCCCGCTGACCGAAATCTACTTCGTAGCGGCGTGGATCTTCCTCGGCCTCGGGCTGGTCGGCCACTGGGTGGCCGCCTACAACTATTTCCGGGCCATCATCCGTAAGGGCAGGCTTAAGGCCGCGAACGACGGCGGACGCGGCTGATGGTGTGGCTCGCCGTTTTCCTGGCGGTGCTGGGCGCCTTTTGCCTGGCCATCGGCGCGCAGCGCCAAGGCAGCGCGGTGAAAGCGGACACGGGCGGCCTTGCGCTTAGCACGCACGGCTTCCTTCGCCTCATCCGCAATCCGCGCTGGGTCTTCGGGCTCCTGCTGCTATGCGCCGGCATGGCGATGAACGCCGTCGCCCTCGTGTCGGCGCCGCTGACGGTGGTGCAGCCGATCGGAGCCATTGCCCTGGTCATCACCACAATCGTCAACGCCAAGGACCAGGGCCTGAGCATCAACCGGGCCACGGTGGTGGCCATCTCGGCGTGCGTCACCGGCTCGGCGATGTTCGTCCTGCTCGCGGTCAACGTGACGCAGGAAAACCACCATGTGAGTTTCGACGACGAACTCACCATCGTGCTGCTGCTCGCCCTCGCGGTGGGCGTCTTCGGCACGCTGGCGCTGGTGTTCAAGCACCGGATGAGCGCCTTCATCTACATTCTCGGCGCGGGGGTGCTGTTCGGATTCGTGGCCGTCCTGACCCGCATCATCGGCAAGCACCTGCTCGACCCCAACGGGCTCGCGCTGCTCAACGTGCAGTGGTATTCGGTGGTGGCCATCGTGGCGGCCGGCGGGCTGGGTTCGTGGTTTGTCCAGTCGGCGTACTCCGGCGGGCCGCCGGACCTCGTCATAGCGGGACTGACCGTTATCGACCCCATTGTTGGAATCGCCATCGGCATCGCCATCCTCGGCGAACTCCGGCCGGATGTCCACGCCGTGCTGGCGATTGCCATGGGGGCGGCCGCTTCCCTTGCTATCGTGGGGGTAATCGCCCTCTCGCGGCACCATCCCGAAGTGACCAAGCGCAGGAAGGACGCGCGCAAGGCCGCAGGGCGTGTGTCCTAGGGGCGACTGATACCCAGACTTCGCCAGAAGTCCCGGCGCGACAGCGCCGGGGGCCAGCCGGCCGCCACAGCAGCGCTGACCGCACCGTGACCACCAGGAGCTCTCCCCGTGACCTTGCCCGACAGCCAGCAACCACTCACCATCCTGATTGCTGCGGACACCTACCCGCCCCACGTCAACGGAGCCGCGCAATTCGGATACCGTCTGGCCAAGGGCATGACCGCACGCGGACACAATGTCCATGTGCTCGCGTGCCGGCCGGACAAGGGCAAAAGCTTCACCGAGTTCCGCACTGAGGGCACCGTGCACCGGATCCGCTCCCATTCAGTGCCCACGCACGAGTACTTCCGCATCACGTTCCCCTGGGAGATCAAGAAGGAGATCAGCCTCCTGTTTGACCGCGTCAAGCCGGACGTGGTGCACATCCAGAGCCACTACATGATCGGCGAACACGTGCTCTACGAAGCCGAGCGGCGCGGCGTGCGGATCATTGCCACCAACCACTTCATGCCGGAGAACCTGAACCCCTTCCTGCCGTTTCCGCAGTGGTTCAAGGACATCGTGGGACGCATCTCCTGGAAGGACATGGGCAAGGTGATGGGCCGGGCTGACGTCGTCACCACGCCCACGCCGCTCGCCGCCAAGGCCATGCATCAGCATGCCTTCCTTCGCAAGGTCCTGCCGCTCTCCAACGGCATTGATTCGGCCGCCTATGAACTCCGCGAGGGCGAGGTCATGGAGCGGCACCCGTATCCCACCGTGCTGTTCGCCGGCCGTCTGGCGGAGGAGAAGCACGTCAACATCCTCATCGACGCGGTGGCAAAGACCCCGGCTGAGCTGAATGTCCACCTGGAGATCGTCGGTGGAGGCGAGGTCCGTGCGGCCCTCGAAGCGCAGGTGGCACGGCTGGGACTGGAACCGCGGGTGAAGTTCCTGGGCCTGGCCAGCGATGCCGAACTGCGGGAGGCCTACATCAAGGCGGACCTGTTCTGCATGCCGGGAACGGCTGAGCTCCAGTCGTTGGTCACGCTGGAGGCCATGTCCGCTTCCACCCCGGTGCTGCTGGCGGATGCGATGGCGCTGCCGCACCTGGTGCGCGACGGCGAAAACGGCTACCTCTTCACCCCCAATGACAGCGACGACCTCGCCGCCAAGATCACCCGGGTGCTGCAGCTTCCGGCCGAGGAGCTCTCCGCGATGGGCAAGGCCAGCCGCTGCATGGTGGAGCCGCACAGCATCCAGGGGACGCTGCAGACCTTTGAAGACCTCTACCGCGGGGCCACCTACGACGACAAAGTGGTGTAATTCCCACGCCGTGCCAGCCAACGCCGCCGGCGCCGGGGTGCTGGTGCGCGTAACAGGCGAATACTATTGCTAGAGTGTTTTTGCCCCGGATGTGCCGAGGCTCCCTGCGGAGCCGGCCGTCCGCGGGGCGCACGGGGCTATAGCTCAGCTGGTTAGAGCGCGGGACTCATAATCCTAAGGTCCTCGGTTCAAGTCCGAGTAGCCCTACAAGAAGTTACAGACCCGCCTGCGGAGCCGGGCGCGTATGCCGATTGGCCCCAAACAGGGAGCCGTGGCCGATGTTCAGACATCGGCCACGGCTCTTTTGCGTTTGCGGCCCGGGCCGGCAAGGCCATGTGCCCGCTTGCCCGCCCACCCCGGCTGCGGTATGTTACTCATCAGTAACTTAACCAGCCGTGGCGACGCCCGCGTCTTTTGGTCGCTGCTGATCACACGTGAAGGAACACCATGTCCAAAGCTGCAATCGACATCAATAACCTGCCGTACGCCGACGGCGACTTCTTCGCGTTCGAGCAGCTGCTCAGCGGCAAGGAGAGGGACCGGCTCGCCGAGGTCCGGGATTTCCTGGATCGTGAGGTCAAGCCCATCGCGGTTGATTGCTGGAACCGCGCCGAGTTTCCTATGGACCTGATCCCGAAGCTGGCCGAGATCGACCTGGTCAGCCCCGTCCGGCGCCAGGGGTACTCCAACCTCTTTGCCGGCATCCTGCATGCCGAAGCCACGCGTGCGGACACCTCCATCGCCACCTTCCTTGGCGTCCACGACGGCTTGTTCACCGGCTCCATTGAAGCCCTCGCCTCGCAGGAACAGCAGGAGGCCTGGCTGCCGGACATCTACTCGCTGAAAAAGATCGGCGCTTTCGGCCTGACCGAACCGCTGGGCGGTTCCGACGTTGCCGGCGGCACCCGCACCACGGCCCGCCGAAAGGGTGACAGCTGGATCCTCAACGGTGCCAAGCGCTGGATCGGCAATGCCACTTTCTCCGACTGGGTGGTCATCTACGCCCGTGACGAAGCCGACAACCAGGTCAAGGGCTTCCTGGTTGACACGAAAACCGAGGGCTACAGCGCCACCAAGATTGAAAACAAGATCTCGCTGCGTACCGTCCAGAATGCCGACATCACGCTCGACAATGTCGTGGTGCCGGACTTCTTCAAGCTCGCCAATGCCAACAGTTTCCGGGACACCAACAGGGTCCTGAAGGTGACCCGTCTCGCCGTCGCCTGGCAGGCCGTCGGCCAGCAGCTGGCAGCCTTCGACGTTGCCCGGCGGTACGCCGTCGAACGCAGCCAGTTCGGCAGGCCCATCGCGTCCTTCCAGCTCGTCCAGAACCAGCTCGTCCAGATTCTTGGCAACGCCGTAAGCTCGATGGGCATGATGGTCCGCTTGTCCCAGCTTGAAGACGCCGGCGAGGCGAAGGACGAGCAGTCCGCCCTGGCCAAGGCCTTCACTACGGCCAGGATGCGCGAAAGCGTAGCCATCGGCCGTAGCCTCCTCGGCGGCAACGGCATTGTCACGGACTTCGAGATGGCGAAGATCTTCTCTGATGCCGAGGCGATCTACTCCTATGAAGGCACCCACGAGATCAACACCCTGGTGACGGGGCGGGCTATCACCGGGATTTCGGCCATCGTCTAGCCGGCCCGGATCCTTTGCCGTTGCGGCCCTTCACCCTCAACCCCGTCCACCGACGGGAAGCAGGATGGAGGGCCGCAGGTCTGTCACCAAGGACAACGGATTGATGTACTCCTCGCCGCGGCGCACGCCCCAGTGCACGCACGGCAGTGACCCGCAATGGCCGGTCACCGCCGTGCCGATGACATCCCCTCGTGACACCGCAGCCCCGGTCGGGAGGCTGCTTTCGACCGGCTCGAAGCTGCTGCGCAGGCCATTGCCGTGATCGATGGTGATCACGGGCCGGTCCACCACGACGCCCGCGAAGCTGACGGTTCCGGACTCCGGAGCGGTGACCGGGGCGCCGTCGGCCGCTGTCCGCAGGTCCACCCCGCGGTGCCCGCTCATCCACGGCTTGTCCGGGGGATCGAAGGCGCGCACTACTGCCGGCCTGGGCGACAGAGGCCAGGACCAGCTGCCGGGCGCAGTGACCGCACCCGGCGTGCCGACTGCGCCGGAGCCCGGCGCGATGACTGAAACGGAGAGCAGGATGGCGGCCGGGATGGCTCGGGCTTTCATCACCTCAGCCTGCAATCCCTGGGCCCGCGGCGGAAGGTGCCGGCAGCGCTATGTGGACAAACGGGCAGGCCCGAAAATGGTCCGATCCGGTGGGGCCGCTGTAGTACACTTGACGGAGCAGTTTGCTGTGCCCTCAACGATGCCCGGCCGGCGGTTCATGCCACCTCTTGGTCGCCTGGTCCTTCCGGACGTTCTAGTCAGCACGTCTCATTCAGAGGTGTGGGGGAGCAGTGGCTGACTACGCGTATCCAGCCCTCCCGTTCCGAAGCGCCGGCTTCAGGCTGTGGAGGATTGCGCCTCTTGCGGTCAGGACCGGCAACGGAACTGATGAGAAGTGCAATGGATGCCAGGAGCAACGCCCGCCTGGGCGAAGCTAATCAACCGTCAACTATTGGCAGGGTAAGAGGGCCATGGGCTCTCTCATGAATGACCTGCCGGAAGGAGCGTCGGCATGCCCGTCGTAACTATGCGCCAGCTGCTTGACAGCGGCGTCCACTTTGGACACCAGACCCGTCGTTGGAACCCGAAGATGAAGCGCTTCATCTTCACGGAGCGCAACGGCATCTACATCATTGACCTGCAGCAGTCGCTGTCCTACATCGACCGTGCCTACGAGTTCGTTAAGGCCACCGTTGCACACGGCGGCACCGTTCTCTTCGTCGGCACCAAGAAGCAGGCTCAGGAATCCATCGCTGAGCAGGCCACCCGCGTTGGCCAGCCGTACGTCAACCAGCGTTGGCTCGGCGGTATGCTGACCAACTTCCAGACGGTCTCCAAGCGCATCCAGCGCATGAAGGAACTCGAAGAGATCGACTTCGACGACGTCGCCGGCTCTGCCTACACCAAGAAGGAACTGCTGCTCCTTCGCCGTGAACTCACCAAGCTCGAGACCAACCTCGGCGGTATCCGCAACCTGACCAAGGCACCGTCCGTGCTCTGGATCGTGGACACCAAGAAGGAGCACCTCGCAGTCGATGAGGCCAAGAAGCTGAACATCCCGGTTGTTGCCATCCTGGACACCAACTGCGATCCGGACGAAGTCGACTTCCCGATCCCGGGCAACGACGACGCCATCCGCTCCGTCAACCTGCTGACCCGCGTTGTTGCTGACGCTGTTGCCGAGGGCCTGATCGCCCGTAACCAGCGCGCAACCGGCACCACGGAAGCTCCGGAAGAGCCGCTGGCCGAGTGGGAGCGCGAGCTCCTCGAAGGCAGCAAGTCTGAAGAAGCTGCTGCTCCGGCTGCTGCAGAAGAAGCTCCCGCCGCCGCAGAGGAAGCCCCGGCAGCTGCCGAGGCAACCGAGCCTGCAGCCGGCGAAGCCGACGCTGCCAAGTAGGCAGACAAGTAAATCTGGACCATCCCCGGCACTGTCCGCAGTGCCGGGGGTTTCTGACAGGATGGCCGCTCACTCGGTGAGCTGCCGTCCTGTCAGTCCGTACACCACACAAAATTTCTAGACAGAGGGGTTCACATGGCGAACTACACTGCCGCTGATATCAAGGCTCTGCGTGAGCGCACTGGCGCCGGCATGATGGATGTCAAGAAGGCTCTTGACGAAGCCAACGGTGACGCCGAGAAGGCCATCGAAATCATCCGCATCAAGGGCCTGAAGGGCGCTACCAAGCGTGAAGGCCGCTCCACCGCTGAAGGCCTGGTAGCTGCCAAGGTCGCCGGCGGCGTTGGCGTGATGATCGAAGTTAACTGCGAGACCGACTTCGTGGCCAAGGCTGACAAGTTCATCCAGCTGGCCGACAAGGTCCTGGCCGTCGCAGTCGAGTCCGGCGCAGCCGACATCGAAACCCTGCTGGCCACCGAAGTTGACGGCAAGCCGCTGTCCGAGGTTGTCGTCGAAGAGGGCGCAATCCTGGGCGAAAAGGTTGTTGTCCGCCGTATTTCCCGCCTCGAGGGCGGCACGGTTGACGCCTACCTGCACAAGACCTCCAAGGACCTCCCGGCCCAGGTTGGCGTCCTGTTCGCTGTTGACGGCGAAGGCGAAGCAGCTGCCACCGCAGCACACGACGTCGCCGTCCACATCGCCGCCATGGCTCCGAACTACCTGACCCGCGAAGACGTTCCGGCTGACCTGGTTGAGTCCGAGCGCCGTATCGCCGAGGAGACGGCCAAGGCCGAGGGCAAGCCCGAGGCAGCCATGACCAAGATTGTGGAAGGCCGCGTGACGGGCTTCTACAAGGGTGAGGTGCTGGTTGACCAGGCATTCGCCAAGGATGCCAAGAAGTCTGTGGCGCAGGTCCTCGAAGAGGCTGGCGTCAAGGGCACCGCATTCGCGCGTTTCCGCGTCGGTTCCTAGTTAGACACGCAAAGGGGTGGTCACTTCGGTGGCCGCCCCTTTTGCATGCAACCGCAGCCTTCCGGGCTGCACATCAGGCCCTGGGAAATGACACCTTTGGCCATCCGGCACGATAACCTAGCTCAGAGCTCATTTACGGGAAGGCACCATGGAAACCGTCAACAATTCTGTCCAGTCAGAGAAGAGCCGGCGTCGCGTCCTCCTGAAACTCTCCGGCGAGGTCTTCGGCGGCGGAAAGCTGGGCGTTGACCCGGACACAGTCCGTGGAGTCGCCAAGCAGATTGCCGCAGCAGTTCCCGACGTCGAGGTTGCGATCGTCGTGGGCGGCGGCAACTTCTTCCGCGGCGCGGAACTCTCCCAGAGCGGCATGGACCGTTCCCGTGCCGACTACATGGGCATGCTGGGGACCGTGATGAACTGCCTCGCGCTCCAGGATTTCCTGGAACAGGCGGGAGTGGAGACCCGCGTTCAGAGCGCCATCACCATGGGCCAGGTCGCTGAGGCGTACATCCCGCGCCGGGCCATCCGCCACATGGAAAAGGGCCGCGTCGTGATCTTCGGCGCAGGAGCCGGACTGCCGTACTTCTCCACTGACACCGTGGCTGCCCAACGGGCACTGGAAGTGCACGCCGACGTCGTACTGATGGCCAAGAGCGGCGTGGATGGCGTCTACACCGCAGACCCGAAGAAGGACCCTGAAGCCGAGAAGCTCGACCACCTCAGCTACGACGAGGCACTGCGGCGTGACATCCGCGTCATGGACCAGACTGCCATGACCATGTGTAAGGACAACAACCTCACCATGGTGGTTTTCGGCATGGAAGGCGAAGGCAACGTGACCCGGGCGATCCGTGGAGAGCAGCTGGGCACCGTGGTCACCCCCTAGCAACGGCTAGGATGATTTGAGGAAGGCCGGCCCGCAGGGCGGGCCGCAAAGACGGAACGAACCGTGCATTTCTCCGGCCAGCCGGAATGCACCAATTTCTGAGGAGAGACCGTGATCGAAGAGACCTTGCTCGAAGCCGGGGACAAGATGGACAAGGCAGTCGAGGTAGCTAAGGAAGACTTCGCGTCAATCCGTACCGGCCGTGCCACTCCGGGACTCTACAACCGGGTGCTGGTGGACTATTACGGTTCGCCCACCCCGCTGCAGCAGCTGGCATCGTTCGCCGTTCCCGACGCCCGCACCATCCTGATCACTCCGTTCGACAAGACGGCCCTGCGTGACATCGAGCGGGCCCTCAGCGATTCCGAGGTGGGCGCCAACCCGTCCAACGACGGTAACGTCATCCGGATCACCATTCCGGAGCTGACCAAGGAACGCCGCAAGGAATACGTCAAGATCGTCAAGGCAAAGGGCGAGGACGCCAAGGTGTCCATCCGGAACATCCGCCGCAAGGCAAAGGAAACCCTGGACAAGCTGGTCAAGGACGGCGAAGCGGGCGAGGACGAGGGAGCGCGCGGCGAGAAGGAACTCGACGCCCTCACCAAGGCACACGTTGATGGCATTGACGATCTGCTCAAGCGCAAGGAAGCCGAGCTGCTCGAGGTCTGATGGATCAGGCACAGCAGGCACCCGGACCCAGGGTCCGGGTCCGGGGGAAGCAACGCTCCAACCCAACACCCAAGGCCGGAAGGAACCTTCCTGCCGCCACGGTGGTGGGCCTCGCGATGCTTTTCGCCGTATTGGGGGGTCTCCTGTTCTTGCCGCTCGGGTTTGTCCTGGTCACCACCACGTTCGCGGTGTTCGGCGTCTGGGAGATCTTCCGGGCGCTGGAGGTGAGCGGCACCCGCCTGCCCATAGTCCCGGTGATGATAGGCACGGTCGGCATGCCGCTGGCTGCTTACTTCGGCGGACTGGAAAGCCTGCTGTTCGCACTGCTGGCCAGCAGCGTGGCGGTGCTCTTATGGCGGACCATCGAGAGCGCCGCCGGGTCCGCCCGGAGCATCTTCGCCGGGGTGTTCACGCTGGCCTGGGTGCCGTTCTTCATCAGCTTCGCGATCCTGCCGCTGCACGGCGTGGGGAGCGTGACGCCGGTGGGCTTCTGGCCCGGGGGCGTGATTCCGCACGGCGCCTGGCAGATCGCCACCATGCTCCTGCTGGTCGTGTCCAACGATACTTTCGGCTATCTGGTGGGAGCGTCCTTCGGAAAGCATCCCATGGCGCCCAAGATCAGTCCGAAGAAATCGTGGGAAGGGTTCGCGGGCTCCATCGGCGGGGCCATCGCCGTGGGTGTCCTGGCATGCCTGTTCCTGCTGGATAAGCCGTGGTGGGTGGGTGTCGTTCTCGCCGTGGGCATGGTGGCGGCGTCAACCATCGGCGATCTCTCCGAATCGATGGTCAAACGTGAACTCGGCATCAAGGACATGAGCAGCATCCTGCCTGGTCATGGCGGCGTCATGGACCGCCTGGACTCAATCGTGTTCGCCTCACCGGCGGCGTTTATCCTGTTCACGGCTGTCTCCGGCGCCTAAAGGCGTCCTGCCCGCAAACAACCCGGCACCTTAGACTGGTGCGGAGCAAAACAGCTGAACAGCACTGAAGGAAGCAAAGTGACAGTGGACATTCAACGGCAGATACCTGCGTCTTTTGACCGCGTGCAGCGGAACGAATACGGCTACAACGCCAAGCAGGTGGACCAGTTCCTCCAGCGCGCACGGGTTTCGTTCGAGAATCCGGGGGCTGCCGCACAGGTCATCAAGAGCGCCGATGTCCGGGCGGTCTGCTTCGATCCGGTCAAAGGCGGCTATGCCGCGGCCGGGGTCGACGCCGCCCTGGACCGACTGGAAGACGCCTTCGCGCGGCGCGAGCGCGATGAGCTCATCGAAGCCCGCGGCGAGGACGCCTGGCTCCGCGAAATCGGCAAGCTGTCCGGTCTCCTGCGGGGGAGACTCCACCGCCCAGACGGCGAACGGTTCCGCCGGCCGGCCGGCGGCCGGGTCCGGAGCTACAACTCCGTGGACGTTGACAACCTGTGCCACGACCTCATCGGCTACCTTGAACACGACCAACCGCTCAGCGTCGACAATGTCCGCCGCGCCGTCTTCCGCCAGGCCAAGGGCAAGGATGGCTACGAGGAAACCCAGGTGGACGCCTTCCTGGACCGTGTCGTCGAGCTCATGGCGGCCATCGACTGATGTTCCCGGCCCTTCGGCGGTTCCCTGGCGTCCGGCAGCTCCCCTAGCGCTCGGCGGTTACCTAGCGTTTGGCAGTTCCCCTAGCGCTCGGCGGCTCCCTGTCGTTCGGTGGCCAGCGGACGTTCCGGCGTGTGCAGCCTGGTCATGACCTTCGTGAGCGTCCTCGGCACCCGGTCCTTCGTGGCACGGGACACCACTATCATCACGGCGAAGGCGGCCGGCACCGTCCAGGCCGCCGGCTGTGCCAGCCACTGCGGCATCGCGGCACCCGATGCGGCCGGACCGGACAAGGCACCAGCAACCAGGGCGCCGCCGCACAGGACCCCGCCGGTCACCATCCCTGCGATGGCTCCGGCATCCGTGAGGCCCCGCCACCAGATTCCCAGCAGCAGCGCGGGACAAATCGTTGAAGCCGTAAACGCGAACACGAGGCCCACGCTGCCGGCCAAGGCCAGGGAGTCCGTCATAAACGCGAAGCCCAGCGGAACTGTGGCCGAGATCAGTGCGGCCAGCCGGAAGCCACGCACGCTTCCGCCCAGTACGTCCTGGCTGATGACGCCCGCCAGGGACACCACCAGCCCCGAGGTGGTGGACAGGAAGGCGGCAAATGCCCCCGCCACCACCAGCGCCGAGAGCAGCTCGCCAGCAGGGCCGCCGATCAGCCGGCCCGGCAGGAGCAGGACCAGCGCATCCGACCTGCCGCCCTGCGCTAGGCCCGGGGCGAACATCCGCCCGATCAGCCCGTAGGCAGTGGGAAAGAGATAGAAGACAGACAGCAGTCCCAGCACGATCAGCGTGGTGCGGCGGGCCGTCTGCCCGTCCGGGTTGGTGTAAAACCGCACCAGCACGTGTGGCAGCCCCAGCGTTCCAAAGAGCAGCGCCACGAGCAGTGAGATGTTCTGGTACGGTCCTGTCGGTGCCAGGCCGGTGGGGTTGGTATTGGCTTCGGCCACCGAAGGGACCCCGTTGCCGGCCAGTACCAGGGCTATGAAGACAAGGGGCACCGCCATGGCTGTCAGCTTCAGCCAGTACTGGAACGCCTGTACAAAGGTGATGGAGCGCATGCCACCCGCCACTACGGTCACGCACACCACAACGACCACCGCCACGGACCCCACCCAGGACGGCAGCCCTGTGGTGATGCGGATCGTCAGGGCGGCGCCGTGCAGCTGCGGCACAATGTAAAGCCAGCCCACCACCACAACCACCAGGCTGGTGACCCGGCGGACGGGCCGGGAGTCCAGGCGCACCTCCGTGAAATCCGGAATCGTATAGGCGCCCGAGCGGCGCAGCGGCGCGGCAACGAAGAGCAGCAGCATCAGGTACCCCGCCGTGTAGCCGATGGGAAACCAGAGGGCATCGGTCCCGGAGAGCAGGACCAGTCCTGCCACGCCCAGGAAACTGGCGGCCGAAAGGTACTCGCCGCCAATCGCGGAAGCGTTCCACCAGGGGCGGACCGTCCGGGATGCCACGTAGAAGTCGCCTGTGGTCCGTGAAATCCGCAACCCGTAGAACCCGATGACGGCGGTGGCCACGGAAACCGCCACGAAGGCCGCAATGCCGACCACCGGGTTCACGGCCGCCTCACGCGCCCTCCGCCAGGTCCCGGTAGCGGGCCTCGTTACGGGCGGCCGTCCGGATGTACAGCCACGCGCTGAGTCCGATCACGGGGTAGATCCCGGCCCCAAGGAGGAGCCAGCCAAACGGGATTCCCGCGATCTTCGCTTCCGCCAAACCGGGAACCAGTCCCAGCAGGAGCGGAAAAGCCAGCAGGATCAGCAGGAAGCCCGCCGCCACGACAAGTGCCAGGCGCAGCTGGGAACGGATCAGGGACCGGACGAATACCTGGCCCACATCGGACTCTTCGGCGGCTTCGCGCGAATCCCTCACCGGCTTTGCGGCTGACCGCGGGGCCGTCACCCTGACCCGGGTCATGCCTGCGGCCGGATCCGGGTGGTTTCGAGTTTCTCCCGGACAGACGGCAGGTGGCGGCGGCTGATGGGCAGCTCAGCCCCGGCCACGGTGACGGTGGGCCGGGCCGCAGCGAGCTTCATGTGGCTGACATGGTTGAGGGCGATGAGGTAGGACCGATGCGTGCGGATGAATCCGGCCTCGGCCCACTGCTGCTCGAGATCGGCCAGGGGCACGCGGATGAGGTAGCTGGCATCGGCCGTGTGGAGCCTGGCGTAATCGCCCTGGGCCTGGACGTACGTGACGTCGTCGCGCCGGATCATCCGGGTGGTGCCGCCGAGGTCCACCGTGATCATTTCCGGTGTCGCGGCTCCGTCCTTCATGAGTTCACTGATGCGGCCCACCGACCTGGCAAGTCGCTCGGCGCGCACTGGCTTCAGCAGGTAGTCCACGGCGGCGAGCTCGAAGGCTTCCAGCGCGCACTCTTCGTCCGCGGTCACGAAGACAACCGCCGGGGGGTTGCTGCTTCGTGAGATGGCCCGCGCGATATCAAGGCCGGACAGAGCTGGCATGTGGATGTCCAGGAACACCGCGTCCACGGCCTCGGCGTCGAGCACGCGCAGGGCCTCTGCGCCGGACGATGCCCGATGGATGGTACCGATCCGGCCGTCCCGGCCGAGCAGGAAAGCGAGTTCCTCGACGGCGGGCAGCTCGTCGTCAGCGACGAGGACGTTAATCATGGTTCTAGAGTACTGCCGCGGTTCAGGCGTCGTGGCCGGGCTGGGACTTGGGAACACGCATGGTGATCAGGGTCCCCTCCCCGGGTGCCGTTTCGATGACCAGGCCGTTGTCTTCGCCGTAGACCTGGCGGAGCCGGGCATCCACGTTCCGCAGCCCCACGTGGTCACTGTCGCTGTGCCCGGCCAGCATGGACCGCAGCTGTTCGGGATCCATCCCCACGCCGTCGTCCTCTATTGTGACCTCCGCGAAGGCGCCGGAATCGTTCGCCGAAATGGTGATGTGGCCCGGACCCTCCTTGGCCTCCAGGCCGTGCCGGACGGCATTTTCAACCAGGGGCTGCAGGCTGAGGAACGGAATTACGGTGCTCAGCACCTCGGGGGCGATCCGCAGGCTCACCTGGACGCGGTCCCCGAAGCGCGCACGCTCCAGCAACAGGTAGCGGTCGATGCAGCGGAGCTCTTCGGCCAGGGTGGTGAAGTCGCCATGGCGACGGAAGGAGTAGCGGGTGAAGTCGGCGAATTCCACCACCAGCTCCCGGGCCCGCACGGGGTCCGTGTTGATGAAGGACGCGATGGCGTTGAGCGAGTTGTAGATAAAGTGCGGGCTGATCTGGGCGCGGAGGGCACGGACCTCGGCCTCCATCAGGAGGGTCCGGGAAGCGTCGAGTTCGGCGAGTTCAACCTGGGCTGCCACCCAGTCTGCCACTTCGCCGGTGGCAC
Organism: Arthrobacter sp. PvP103; assembly: GCF_017833075.1. Lineage (NCBI taxonomy): Bacteria > Bacillati > Actinomycetota > Actinomycetes > Micrococcales > Micrococcaceae > Arthrobacter > Arthrobacter sp. PvP103. The sequence goes on from NZ_JAFIBQ010000001.1 coordinate 3,906,601, forward strand.
GGACCAGCCCGGCGCCAGCCGACGGCGCGAACGCCGCAATAACGCCCACCACGCGGGCGCCGGCCTTGATGGGGGCGATGACGACGGCGCGTTCAATGTCGGGCGTGATCGCGCCGGAAGCCGCATCACCGGCGAGCATCTGCATTTCCCCGGCCGGGATCACTGCCGTGTGGCCGCCGTCGAGCACCTTGGCCGCCAGTCCCATCAGGGACGGCTTCAATTCCTCCGCGGCGCCGTCCCAGGCGAGCACTCCGGAAGTGTCGGTGATGGCCAGGGCATCGCAGCCCAGGATGGTGCGGAGCTGCCTGCTGGCTTTGGCCGCGCCCGCGGGGTTGAGCCCGGTGCGCAGGTGCTGGCCGGCCCTCGAGGCCGCGTGCAGGGTCTTGTACGTGGCGCGTTCGGCATCCGTGCCCAGCTCCCGGAAGGACCGTAGGACTTTGAGGCCGACACCGACGACGACGGCGATCGCCATCGCGATCACGGCGATGGCTGCGGCGGTGAACAGGGGGGAGTCCGGCATGGGCCCAGCGTAACGTGCCCGGCGTAGCCGCGGGGCACCGTTTGGCGCAGCATCGGGACCGCTGAGCGACGGCGGGGCGCGGTTCTCTGGATGTAAGCCGCATCACGGGAGACAGTGATTGCAGTCACATTGGCTGGGACTGTCTGCGGGTGGACGGGGCAGCCGGTGTGGACGGCAAGTCTCAATGAGGAGGAATGATGGGTAACGATGCCCCAACTCCGGACGCAGCGGCGTCCGTGGACTTCAAGCAAGTCCAATCGACGAAGCAGTTCCAGGAACTGCGCAAGCGTCACCGCAGCTTTGTCTTTCCAATGGCCGTTGCGTTCCTGCTCTGGTACTTCGCATACGTCCTCCTGGCCGACTACGCCGTCGGCTTTATGTCCACCAAGGTCTGGGGCAACATCAACATCGGGCTGATCCTGGGCCTGCTGCAGTTTGTTTCCACGTTCGCCATCACCGGCTGGTACGTGAGCTACTCCAACCGGCGGCTCGATCCCATCGCGGCGGAAATCCGCCATGAAATCGAAGGCCACGAGTTTGATAAAGCAGGCAACAAAATCAGCGGGGTAACAAAATGACGCTTATGGTTCCCGCAGTAAACGTTGCGGATCTCAAGGACACCACCCTGCTGAACATGGGCATCTTTGGCTTGTTCGTGGCCATCACCATGGTCATCGTGATCAAGGCAAGCCGCAACAACAAGACGGCGGCGGACTACTACGCCGCCGGACGTTCCTTCACCGGTCCGCAGAACGGCACCGCCATTGCCGGAGACTACCTCTCCGCGGCGTCGTTCCTCGGGATCACCGGCGCCATCGCCGTCAACGGCTACGACGGCTTTATGTACTCCATCGGCTTCCTGGTCGCCTGGCTCGTCGCCCTGCTGCTCGTGGCCGAGTTGCTCCGCAACACCGGCAAGTTCACCATGGCCGATGTGCTCTCCTTCCGGCTCAAGCAGCGCCCGGTGCGCATCGCGGCCGCCATCTCCACCCTGGCGGTCTGCTTCTTCTACCTCCTGGCGCAGATGGCCGGCGCGGGCAGCCTGATCTCCCTGCTCCTCGGCATCAGCGACTGGGGCGGACAGGCACTGGTGATCATCGTCGTCGGCGCCCTCATGATCATGTACGTACTGATCGGCGGCATGAAGGGCACCACCTGGGTGCAGATCATCAAGGCCATGCTGCTGATTGCCGGCGCCGCCGTGATGACCTTCTGGGTCCTCGCCATCTACGGCTTCAACCTCTCCGACCTGCTGGGCGGAGCGGTGGAAACGTCAGGCAACCCGAACATGCTCAACCCGGGCCTGCAGTACGGCAAGACCGAAACCTCCAAGCTGGACTTCATGTCCCTGGGCCTGGCGCTGGTGCTCGGCACCGCCGCCCTGCCCCACGTGCTGATGCGCTTCTACACTGTTCCCACCGCCAAGGAAGCCCGCAAGTCCGTGGTCTGGTCCATCTGGCTGATCGGCCTGTTCTACCTGTTCACCCTGGTCCTGGGCTACGGTGCCGCGGCACTGGTCGGCGCTGACACCATCAAGGGTGCCCCGGGCGGAGTCAACTCGGCCGCACCGCTGCTGGCGTTCCACCTTGGCGGCCCGCTGCTGCTGGGCTTCATCTCTGCGGTGGCCTTCGCCACCATCCTGGCGGTTGTCGCCGGGCTCACCATCACCGCGGCGGCATCGTTTGCGCACGACATCTACGCCAGCGTGATTGCCAAGGGGAAGGCCGACGCCGACACGGAGGTCAAGGTCGCCCGGCGCACCGTGGTGGTCATCGGCCTCCTGGCTATCGCCGGCGGCATCTTCGCCAACGGCCAGAACGTGGCGTTCCTCGTGGCACTCGCCTTCGCTGTGGCGGCCTCGGCGAACCTGCCCACCATCGTGTACTCGCTTTTCTGGCGGAAGTTCACCACCCAGGGTGCCATCTGGAGCATGTACGGCGGACTTGGCTCAGCGATCATCCTGATCGCACTGTCGCCTGTTGTCTCAGGGGCCAAGACGTCCATGATCCCGGGCGCCAACTTCGCGATCTTCCCGCTCAGCAACCCCGGCATCGTTTCTATCCCGCTCGCATTCTTGCTGGGCTGGCTAGGGTCGGTGCTGGACAAGACGCTGGAAGACACCACCAAGCAGGCCGAAATGGAAGTCCGCTCCCTGACCGGCGTGGGCGCCGAGAAGGCAGTCGACCACTGACAACCTGCTCTGTCTGAACATAGCTGACACAAACAACAGGAGCTCCCGTGAATTACGGGAGCTCCTGTTGTTTGTCTTGCTGTCCGGGGATCAGGCCTTCGGACGGAGTTTGATGTTGATCATCTTCATGTCCTTATTGCCGTCGAAGCGGTAGGCCAGATCCACTTCCTTGCTGCCGCAGCTGATGACGCCGGCGACGTCGGCAGCGTTGTTGCCGTTCTCGGTGCTCACCTTGAAGTCGTTGTACGTCGGCTTGCAGGTTTCGTCCAGTTCAAGGCTTTGGACGCCGGCGGCGAATTCCTCCTTGGAGAGCTTCTGCTGCAGGGCGGGGTCGAGGAAGTCGTCATAGGCGGTGTCGGTGTCCCCGGAGATGACCAGCTGGGTGAAATCCTCCGCCAGGCCCTTGGCTTTGGCGGTTGCGCCGCCCACCAGGTTGACCAGCAGCACCACGCCCACCACCGCGAGGAGCACGACTCCGCCGACTATGCCCAGAATGATCCACAGTTTCTTTCGGTCTCTGGCAGGTGGCTGCTGGCCCGGAACACCGTAAGGTCCGGGGGCTGCAGGAGCGCCGTACGGCGCGCTTCCGTACTGTGGATGCCCGAGCTGCCGGTTTCCGTCGCCGGGAGCCGCGGATGGCGGCGGCCCGTACGGCGGCTGACCGTGCTGCGTTTGCCCGTACTGCGGTTCCCCGTAATGGGGGACCGGCGGCGGTCCCGGAACTCCCAGCTCGGGTGACCCGTAGTGCGGAGCGGGTGCCTGCTGGCCTGAAGGCTCGTGCGCCGGGAGCGGCGGCTGTCCAGGGACCCCTGGTTGAGAGGCCGCGCGCGGCGGGACCGCAGGAGGCTGCCGCCGGCGCCGCCCGCCGTCGCCCGGTTCGGCCGGCTGGGACGGTTCCTGAGGATTGCTCAAGATCAAGCCTTTCCGGCAGCCGGCCTGGCCAGTGCCTGATTGCACGGGCCGTTCACGGCCGCGATTCGTTCGTCTCTACCCAGCCTATAACCCCGGCGTCCCCTCAGCCGGAAGCGGACCCTCAGCCTTCGGCGGGGCCGCGCTCGAGCAGCGGCTGGATCCGGAACGGGATCAGCTCTCCCATGGCCAGCGCCGTATCCGTCCGGTCCACTCCCTCACAGGCCAGAATCTTGCCGTTAATGCGGAAGAGGTCTTCGGCGTCCAGCGCCGCTACCCGCAGCAGGAGGTCCGCGGAGCCGGTCAGTCCGTAACCTTCCAGGATTTCCGGGATGCCGGCCAGGTCCACTGCCAGCTGGCCCAGTTTCTGCTGCTGCACGTGGACAGAGATGAAGGCCATCAGCGGATATCCCAGTGCCGCCGGATTGATCCGCCGCTCAAAGGACAGGAAGACGTGCTTTTTCTCCAGCTGGGCCATCCGGGCCTGCACTGTGTTGCGGGAGAGCCCGAGCTTCTGCGCCAGGGCAACCACCGTCCGTTTCGGGTCCTTCGCGAGGGCGGAAAGGAGCCGGGTGTCAGTGCCATCCAAAGCTTGCATAATGCGCAAGGCTAGCACGGGAGCTGGCCCTGAGACAGGGCATAGTGCTCAGTTTTTTGGACAGTGGTTGTACCCAATGAGCATTGTGAGTATGGTCACAATTATCCGGGGCAACGGCGCCCGGGCGGCTGGCGTGCACGGGGATCACGAGTTCCTTGAGCGCCGGTGACACGACGTATGAAGGTTGCGTGCAACTGTGTTTACAGACGAGTTGGGTCAGGGCGGCAACGCCGCCGGTGGCCCGGACAACAGTGCAGGACATCACGGCGGGGCGGGCGAAGACCTGGTTCAACTGATCACTCCCGGCGGTGAGCGCGTCAGCCATCCGCAGTACGACGCGTGGGTCCGGGATGTCAGTGATGAGCAGCTGGGTTCCCTGTATGAGGACATGGTGGTCATCCGGCGGATCGACACCGAAGCCACGGCGCTCCAGCGCCAGGGCGAGCTCGGTCTGTGGCCGCCGCTGCTGGGCCAGGAGGCCTCCCAGATAGGGTCGGCAAGGTCGCTCCGGGACGATGACTTCGTGTTTTCCAGCTACCGCGAGAACGGCGTCGCCTACTGCCGCGGCGTGGACCTGGCCGACATCCTCAAGGTGTGGCGGGGGAATGCGTCGGCAGGCTGGGACCCGTACACCATCAACATGGCCACGCCGCAGATCATCATCGGAGCCCAGACGCTCCATGCGACCGGCTACGCCATGGGCATCCAGAATGACGGCGCCGACTCCGTGGCCATCACCTACTTCGGCGACGGCGCCACGAGCGAAGGCGACGTCAATGAGGCGATGGTCTTCGCCGCCAGCTTCCAGTCACCGGTGATCTTCTTCTGCCAGAACAACCACTGGGCCATTTCCGAGCCGGTCCGCCTGCAGTCCCACATCAGGATCGCCGACCGCGCGGCAGGATTCGGGATTCCCGGCATAAGGGTGGACGGAAATGACGTCCTGGCGGTGATGGCGGCCACGCGGGAGGCCCTCGAACGGGCCCGCCACGGCGGCGGGCCCACGTTCATCGAAGCAGTCACCTACCGGATGGGCCCGCATACCACTGCAGACGACCCCACACGGTACCGGGATGCCAACGAACTGGAAGACTGGGCGGCCAAGGATCCGATTGCCCGGGTCAGGGGCCTACTGGAACGCAAGGGCCTGCTGACGGACGAGCTTGAGGGCAGGGTGGCTGCCAAAGCGGACGCCGTGGCCCGGGACATGCGGGCCGGTTGCATCAACATGCCGGACCCGCAGCCGCTGGACATCTTCAAACACGTCTACAGCACCCCCAACTCCTGGCTGGACCGCCAGGAGGACCACTACTCCCGTTACCTGGCGTCCTTCGGCGATCCCGCAGCCGCCAACTCAGAAGAAGGTGCTCGCTGATGACGCAGATGACCTTTGCCCGGGCAATCAACTCCGGCCTCCGCAAATCCCTTGAAAACGACCCCAAGGTCATCCTGATGGGGGAGGACATCGGCACGCTCGGCGGCGTCTTCCGCGTGACCGACGGCCTGCAAAAGGACTTCGGCAAGCACCGCGTGGTGGACACCCCGCTCGCCGAGTCAGGCATCATGGGCACCGCCGTCGGCCTGGCCTACCGCGGCTACCGGCCGGTGGTGGAAATCCAGTTCGACGGGTTCATCTATCCGGCCTTCGACCAGATCGTGTCCCAGGTGGCCAAGCTCCACTACCGCACCCAGGGCGCCGTCAAGATGCCCATCACGGTACGCGTCCCCTTCGGCGGCGGCATCGGTTCCCCGGAGCACCATTCAGAGTCTCCTGAGGCGTACTTCACCCACACGTCCGGACTGCGGGTGGTCAGCGTGTCCAACCCGCAGGATGCCCATACCGTGATCCAGCAGGCGATTGCCTCGGACGATCCGGTACTGTACTTCGAACCCAAACGCCGCTACCACGACAAAGGCGAGGTGGACGAGTCGATCGATCCAGCCACCGCCCTGTCCATGGAAAAGGCCCGGGTGGTCACCGAGGGCAAGGACGTGACTCTCGTCGCCTACGGCCCGCTGGTCAAAACCGCCAAGGACGCCGCCCTGGCCGCCGCGGATGAAGGCGTCTCCGTCGAGGTCATCGACCTGCGCTCGCTGGCCCCGGTGGACTTCGCAACCTTGGAGGCCTCGGTGCGCAAGACAGGACGGCTGGTGATCACGCACGAGGCCGGCCAGTCGGGCGGGCTCGGTGCCGAGGTGGCGGCGAGCATCACCGAACGCTGCTTCTATCACCTGGAAGCGGCCCCCGTCCGGATCACCGGTTTCGACATCCCGTACCCCTATTCGAAGCTTGAGATGCACCACCTGCCGGGCCTGGACAGAATCCTGGACGGTGTGGACCGTGCCCTGGGCCGTCCCAACTCCCTCAGCGGGCTGGAAGGATGAGCGCCGCCATGATCAAGGAATTCAGGCTCCCGGACCTTGGCGAAGGGCTCACGGAATCGGAAATCCTCAGCTGGAAAGTTGCTGTTGGCGACACCGTGGCCCTGAACCAGGTCATTGCGGAAGTGGAAACGGCCAAGGCCGTCGTCGAACTGCCGTCGCCGTTCGCCGGTGTGATCACCGCCCTGCATGAGCAGCCGGGAACCGTGGTGGAGGTCGGCAAGCCGATCGTTTCCTTCGAGGTTGAAGGCGACGACGGCGGTCCTTCCGCAGCAAGTCCGGCCCCGGCAGAGGCCGCCAAGCGGGAGCCCAATCTGGTGGGCTACGGCGCTGTCGTCGAAGGTTCAGGGCGGCCGGCCCGGCGTGCCCGCACGTTCGCTGCCCCGGCCGCCCGGGTGGTTGAGCCTGTCGAAACCCGTGCCCCGGCGGCCAGTGCGGCCCCTGCAGCCGCCGCCGAGCGTCCGCGGTCCACACCGCCCGTACGGAAGCTGGCCAAGGACCTTGGCGTTGAGCTCACGGCGGTGACCGGTACCGGCGCCGGCGGCCTGATCACCCGCGACGATGTGCGCAACTTCGTCGGCGGGGGAGACCTTCCCGCTGCTGCCCGGGCCCTGGCCGGAGCGGAGGCCGCGGGCGGCGCAGCAAGCGGCGCGCCGGGTGAACGCGAAACCCGCACGCCCATCAAGGGTGTCCGCAAGCTGACGGCGGCCGCCATGGTGTCCAGTGCGTTCACCGCGCCGCACGCCACGGAATTCCTGACCATCGACGTCACGCCCACCATGGAACTGCTGTCCCGGCTCAAGGCCAGCCGCACTTTTGAGGGTTTCAAGCTGACGCCGCTGACTCTCGTGGCCAAGGCGTTGCTGATCGCCCTCCGCCGCCAGCCGTCGCTGAACTCGCGGTGGGACGAAGCCAACCAGGAGATCGTGCAGTACAACTATGTGAACCTGGGCATTGCCGCGGCAACTCCCCGCGGACTGACCGTGCCGAACATCAAGGACGCCCACAGCATGTCCCTAACGGAGTTGTCCACGGCGCTGACCGCCCTGACCGAGACTGCCCGCGCCGGCAAGACCAGCCCGGCCGAGCTCACCGGCGGCACCATCTCCATCACGAACATCGGAGTGTTCGGCATCGATGCCGGCACCCCGATCCTCAACCCCGGCGAGGCTGCCATCCTCGCCATGGGTGCCGTGCGGAAGATGCCCTGGGAGTACAGGGACGAGGTGGCACTACGCCAGGTCATGACCCTCAGCCTCTCCTTCGACCACCGCCTGGTCGACGGCGAGCAGGGATCACGCTTCCTGGCAGACATCGGTGCGATCCTCGCTGACCCGGGAATGGTGCTGGCGATGGTCTGACCAGCGGACCTCGACAAGCTGACGCCAACGAAGCTGCCGGCCGCCACTTCCGAAAGGAATTGGCGGCCGGCAGCTTTCTTGGGTTGCGCCCTCCTCGGGCCGCGGCGTTCCTGCGTTGCGGCCCGCGGGCGCGGGGGCGGCCGTCGTGGGGCACTTTGAGGTCAATTTACGACGGCGGCGCCACAGTTTTGGGCGTGTCCGTGTCTAAGTGCCCCGGCTAGGCCGCGAGCCGGGTCGCCGAGGGAACGGGCAGCCGGCAGTTGTGCGTCTATTCGCCGGGTACGGGGCTGGCCGTCACCAGGAGGGCGGCGAGCGCCATGCTCTCCAGCAGCGGCCGGGCCGACTTGGCCGCGACCCTCCGGCCGTGGCTGCGGACCGAATGCGGGGTGGAGTTGATGAGGCCGAAAGCGGCATGTGCGCGCATCCGGAGCTCGGCGGTATCCGTGCCGGCATGCAGCGCCTGCAGCACCTCCACCCAAAGCTCCACATAGTTCCGTTGCAGGGTCCGGACCGCAGCCTGGTCGTCGTCGGACAGGTTGCTGAAGTCGCGGTCCTGGACCCGGATGACGTCGGGATTGCTCAGGGCGAAATCCACGTGGAACTGAACCAGGCGGGCCAGCGCTGCGGCGGGATCGCCGGCGTCGGCCACCACCCGGCGGCCGCCGTCCAGCAGTTCTTGGCTCACGCTGAGCAGCAGCGCACCCAAAACGGCCTGCTTGCCGGCGAAGTGGCGGTAAACGGCGGGTCCGCTAACTCCGGCTGCGGCACCAAGGTCCTCCAGTGAAACGCGGTTGAAGCCGTTGAGGGCAAAAAGGGTGGCGGCCGAGGACAGCAGCGCCTGCCGCCGGCTCTCTTTGGCCTGGCTGCGCTGTGTTGTCTGGACGGGCAGTGTTGTCTGGGCCCGTTGCCCCGCCGGGCTGCCGGCGTCGCGCTCGATGATCGGCACATTTCCTCCTTGGAACTGCAAATCCTAGCAATGCAAACGCGTGTTGGACATCACAGTTAATAGAGACTAACCTAAATCTCAGTTATACGGTACTAACCGAATCGCTCAGGACGGCCTCGCCGGGCGTCCGGGAACGGAAGCAGTCAATGGAGACAATCGCCAGCCAGGTGGACGCGTCAAGCGACGCCTTCGCCGCGAACCGCGAGGCCCAGCTGGGGTTGGCCCGCGAGCTGAAGGAGCGCCTCGCCGCGGCCGCCCTGGGCGGCCCGGAGAAGTCCCGTGAACGCCACGTCGCGCGGGGCAAGCTTCTGCCCCGCGAACGCATCGACCGGCTGCTCGACGACGGCAGTCCCTTCCTCGAGATCGCGCCGCTGGCGGCCAACGGCATGTACAACGACGACTCACCCGGAGCCGGCGTCATCGCCGGGATCGGCCTCGTCCACGGGCGCCAGGTGCTGGTCATCTCCAACGATGCCACCGTCAAGGGCGGCACGTACTACCCGATGACGGTGAAGAAGCACCTCCGGGCGCAGGAAATCGCGCTGGAGAACCGGCTGCCCTGCATCTACCTCGTGGATTCGGGCGGGGCCTTCCTGCCGAAGCAGGACGAGGTCTTTCCGGACAAGGAGCACTTCGGCCGGATCTTCTTCAACCAGGCGAAGATGTCCGCTGCAGGGATCCCGCAGATCGCCTCAGTCATGGGCTCGTGCACCGCCGGCGGCGCCTACGTCCCGGCGATGAGCGATGAGACCGTGATCGTCCGCAACCAGGGCACCATCTTCCTGGGCGGCCCGCCGCTGGTGAAGGCAGCCATCGGCGAGATCGTCACGGCGGAGGAGCTCGGCGGCGGCGAGGTGCACTCGAAGATCTCAGGTGTCACCGACCACCTGGCCGAGAACGATGAGCATGCGCTCCAGATTGTCCGGGACATCGTCTCCACCCTGCCCCGCCCGGCCCTCCCCGCCTGGGACGTGGACACCGCCGTCGAACCCGTCGCTGACCCGGACGGGCTCTACGGCGTCGTCCCCACCGACGTCAACGCGCAGTACGACGTCCGCGAAGTCGTCGCACGGCTGGTGGACGGCAGCCGCTTCCACGAATTCAAGAAGAACTACGGCACCACCCTCGTCACCGGCTTCGCGAAGCTGCACGGCCACCCGGTGGGCATCGTGGCGAACAACGGCGTGCTGTTCAGCGAATCCTCCCTCAAGGGCGCCCACTTCATCGAACTCTGCGACCAGCGCGGCATCCCGCTGATCTTCCTGCAGAACCTCTCCGGATTCATGGTCGGCAAGGACTACGAGCAGGGCGGCATCGCCAAGAACGGCGCCAAGATGGTCACCGCCGTCGCCACCGCCCGCGTGCCCAAGCTGACAGTGGTGATCGGCGGCTCTTTCGGCGCCGGCAACTACTCCATGTGCGGGCGGGCATACTCGCCACGGTTCCTGTGGATGTGGCCGGCGTCCCGGATCTCGGTGATGGGCGGCAACCAGGCGTCCAGCGTGCTCGCCACAGTGAAGCGCGACCAGTACGAGGCGCGCGGCGAGGAATGGTCCGCCGCGGATGAGGAAGCGTTCAAGGCCCCGATCAAGCAGCAGTACGAGGACCAGGGCAGCCCCTACTACTCCACGGCGCGCCTGTGGGATGACGGCGTGATCGACCCCGCGGACACCCGCACCGTCCTGGGACTGGCGCTTGACGTCGTCTCCCGCACCCCGCTGCCGGAGACCTCCTTCGGCCTTTTCCGGATGTGACAGCCATGACTACTTCTTCAGCTCCCCAGCAGCCGGCGCGGGCCCGCACCGCCGCCCGGGACTCCGCGCCGAAGCCGCTCTTCGGCACCGTGCTCGTCGCCAACCGCGGCGAGATCGCCTGCCGCGTGATCCGCACGCTCCGCGCGCTCGGTATCCGTTCGGTGGCCGTCTACAGCGACGCCGACGCCGGTGCCCGCCACGTGCGGGAAGCCGACCTCGCCGTGCGGATCGGCCCGGCCGCCGCCGCAGAGAGCTACCTCAAGATCGAGGCGATGATCCAGGCGTGCCGCGAGACCGGCGCCGATGCCGTGCACCCGGGCTACGGCTTCCTGAGCGAGAACGTCGACTTCGCCCGCGAACTGGAGAAGGCCGGTATTACGTTCATCGGCCCCGGCGTCGAGTCGCTCAATGTCATGGGGGACAAGATCCGGTCCAAGAACCACGTCGCCGGCTACGGAGTCCCCGTGGTCCCGGGCATCGCCGAGCCCGGCATGACCGACGCGCAGCTCATCGAGGCCGCGGCCGGCGTCGGCTTCCCCCTGCTGATCAAGCCCTCCGCCGGGGGCGGCGGCAAGGGCATGCATATTGTCGAGCGCCCCGACGAGCTGGAGGCCACCCTGGCTACCGCCCGCCGCGTCGCGGCCAGCGCCTTCGGCGACGACACGTTGTTCCTGGAGCGGCTCGTCACCACCCCGCGGCACATCGAGGTCCAGGTGCTGGCGGACAACTACGGCAACGTCGTCCATCTGGGGGAGCGCGAGTGTTCGCTGCAGCGCCGCCACCAGAAGGTCATTGAGGAAGCCCCCTCGCCGCTGCTGGAATCCCTCCCCGACGGCGAAGCCGTCCGAGCGAGGATCGGCGAGGCGGCCTGCAACGCCGCCCGCAGCGTCCGCTACAGCGGCGCCGGGACCGTGGAATTCCTGGTCTCGGACAACGCTCCGGACGAATTCTTCTTTATGGAGATGAACACGCGACTGCAGGTGGAGCATCCGGTCACCGAGATGGTCACCGGCGTCGACCTCGTTGAATGGCAGGTGCGGATCGCCGCCGGCGAGGAACTCACCGTCCGCCAGGACGACGTCGTGCTTAACGGGCACTCGGTGGAGGCGCGCGTCTACGCCGAAATTCCCGAACGGAACTTCCTGCCGTCAACCGGACATGTCCTTCTCCTGGACGAAGTGCCCGGCCCCGTGCAACGGCCAAGCGCCCCTGCCCGCAACGAGGTCGGGGCAGGCCGGGGCCGCGTCCGCGTGGACTCGGCGCTCATGGATGGCCTCGAGATCTCGTCAAGCTACGACCCCATGATTTCCAAGGTGATCGCCTGGGGCCAGGACCGCACCGCCGCCCTCGACACCCTGGACGAGGCGCTCGCCGGGTACACGGCGCTGGGCATCGACACCAACGTCGAGTACCTGAGGCTTCTGATCAACGACGCCGACGTCCGCGCCGGGCGCCTCGACACGGGCCTGATCGAACGCAAAATGCCGCAGTTCGTGTTCCGCCGCGTGGGCGACTTCGAACTGGTGGCTGCAGCTCTGTTCGCTGCAGCACGGGAAACGGAGCAGGACAGGCAGCAGGCCCCGGCGGGGGTGTGGCAACGGAAGGATGGGTGGCGGCCCGGCGGGCACGCACCGCGCCGTATCAGCCTTGGAACGTCCGACGGCGGTGTTGCCACGGTGGCACTGCGCGGCGGGGCAGCAACGAGGGAGACTGCCGTGTCGGTGGACGGCGGCCCGTGGCAGACTGCATCCGCGGATTTCTCGAGCCGTCGCAGTGCCCGGGTCGCGCTGGATGGCGAGGCGAGGACGTACTCGTTTGCGCCGGTTTATTCAGGGCCTGTCACGCCGGACTGGTACAACCCGCAGCCGGGCGTCCCCACTGAATTGTTCCTCGGCAACGACGGCTGGTCCTGCCGGCTGGACATCCTTACCCGCGAAGCCCGACTGGCCCGGGTGCTCGCGGCGATCGAGCGCGAAGAAGGCGCCGCTGACCCGGCCGTGCGCTCGCCGATGCCCGGCACCGTGGTATCCGTCAACGTCAGCAACGGCGATGCCGTGCAGTCCGGCCAGATCCTGCTTTCGGTGGAGGCCATGAAGATGGAGCACCAGCTCGTGGCGCCGCTCGCCGGCACCGTGCATATCAGCGTCACGTCCGGTGACCTCGTCAAGGCGGACCAGGTCGTCGCGAGCATCCACCCGCAAGAGCCCTCGAAGGCGGAGGACACGGTGGAAGAATCCGTCATCGCCATGGGCGCGGCAGAGTAGCCCCCGCGTCAATACCAAATACATCAAACACACCCGATACAGAGTTAAGACAAGGAAGTCCCAACATGGCTGATTTTGAGCTCAGCGAGGAATACCAGGACCTCAGCAACACCGTCCGCGAATTCGCCGATGAAGTGGTGGCGCCGGTTTCCGCCAAACACGACGAGGAACACAGCTTCCCCTACGAGGTCGTGAAGCAGATGGCGGACATGGGGCTCTTTGGCCTGCCGTTCCCGGAAGAGTTCGGCGGCATGGGCGGTGACTACTTTGCCCTCGCGCTGGCGCTGGAGCAGCTGGGGCGGGTGGACCAGTCCGTGGCCATCACGCTGGAAGCCGGCGTGTCCCTCGGCGCCATGCCTGTGTATCGCTTCGGCACTGACGCCCAGAAGGAGGAATGGCTGCCGTCGCTGGCGTCCGGCCAGGCGCTCGCCGGCTTCGGCCTGACGGAACCCGAGGCGGGCTCCGACGCGGGCGGAACCAAGACCACGGCCCGGCTCGAAGGCGGTGAGTGGATCATCAACGGCAACAAGGAATTCATCACCAACTCCGGGACTGACATCACCCGCCTGGTCACCGTGACGGCCGTAACGGCCAAGCACGAACGCCAGGACGGCACCGTCAAGAAGGAAATCTCCACCATCCTGGTGCCCACCAACACGCCAGGCTTCAAGGCGGAGAAGGCCTACAACAAGGTGGGCTGGAACGCCTCTGACACCCATCCGCTCACGCTCAAGGACGTCCACGTACCGGAGGCAAACCTCCTCGGCGAGCAGGGGCGCGGCTACGCCAACTTCCTCTCCATCCTGGACGAAGGCCGTATTGCCATCGCCGCGCTCGCCACGGGCGCGGCCCAGGGCTGTGTTGACCTGTCCGTGAAGTACGCAAAGGAACGAAGTGCGTTCGGGCAGAACATCGGCAAGTACCAGGCCATCGCGTTCAAGATCGCCCGCATGGAAGCGCGGGCCCACACCGCACGGTTGGCTTACTACGACGCCGCGGCCAGGATGCTTGCCGGGAAGCCGTTCAAGACCCAGGCGGCCATCGCTAAGATGGTCGCAGGTGAGGCAGCCATGGACAACGCGCGGGACGCCACCCAGGTGTTCGGCGGCTATGGCTTCATCAACGAATTCACCGTGGCACGGCACTACCGCGACTCCAAGATCCTTGAAGTGGGGGAGGGCACCACGGAGGTCCAGCTGATGCTGATCGCCCGCGAACTCGGCCTTTAGCTTCCCGCCAGGGAGCGAACCAGGAAGGATCAACGATGATTGACAAGGTTGTTGCCAGTGCCGAGGCCGCTGTTGCCGACATCCCCGACGGCGCCTCGCTCGCCGTCGGAGGCTTCGGGCTGTGCGGCATCCCGGTCGCCCTGATCGATGCCCTTCACCGGCACGGAACCACTGGCCTGGAAACCGTCAGCAACAACTGCGGCGTCGATGACTGGGGGCTGGGAATCCTGCTGAAGGACGGCAGGATCCGCCGCACCATCAGCTCCTACGTCGGGGAAAACAAGGAATTCGCGCGGCAGTACCTCTCCGGCGAACTCGAGGTGGTGCTCACCCCGCAGGGCACGCTCGCGGAGAAACTCCGCGCCGGCGGCGCCGGCATCCCGGCGTTCTACACCCCGGCCGGTGTGGGCACCCAGGTGTCCGACGGCGGCCTGCCGCAGAAGTACGACGCCGACGGCACGATCGCCATCGCTTCGGCGCCCAAGGAAGTCCGCACCTTCAATGGCACCGACTATGTGCTGGAGGAATCGCTGACCCCGGATTTCGGCCTGGTCCATGCCTGGAAGGGGGACCGGCACGGGAACCTGGTCTTCCATGCCACGGCGATGAACTTCAACCCGCTGTGCGCCATGGCCGGACGGATCACCATCGCCGAGGTCGAGGAACTGGTGGAGCCGGGCGAGCTGGATCCGGAGCATGTTCATGTTCCCGGCATCTTCGTCCAGCGGGTCGTCCTCGCCCCCCGGGGCGAGAAGCGCATCGAAAAGCGGACGGTCGCGGTGTCCTCCGCCGGCAACCCCTCCCCGGGGACTGAGCGCCAGACAACCGGCCAGCAAACAACTGGCCAGGCAGGAGCATAGCCGTGGAATCGAACAGCACGCCGGGAGCCCCGCCCCGTCCCGAAGCCGTACGCCATGAATACCGGCCGCCCGCCGTCGGGCATCCGGCTGGCACCAGCCCCGAAACGAAAGGCTGGACCCGCAACGAACTGGCCGCCCGGGTGGCTGCCGAACTGCAGAACGGCCAGTACGTCAACCTCGGCATCGGGATGCCCACGCTGATCCCCAACTACATCCCGGCGGGCATAGAAGTGGTGCTGCACTCGGAAAACGGCATCCTGGGCGTGGGGCCGTACCCCGCCGAGGACCAGGTGGATCCGGACCTGATCAACGCCGGCAAGGAAACCGTCACCGTGAACAAGGGCGCCGCGTTCTTCGACTCCGCCGCCTCGTTCGGCATGATCCGGGGCGGCCATGTGGATGTGGCCGTGCTCGGCGCCATGGAAGTGGCCCAGAACGGAGACCTGGCCAACTGGATGATCCCGGGCAAGATGGTCAAGGGCATGGGCGGCGCCATGGACCTGGTGTTCGGGGCCAAGAAGGTGATCGTGATGATGGAGCACGTGGACCGCAGCGGCAGGCCCAAGATCGTGCAGCAGTGCACCCTGCCGCTGACCGGAAAAGGGTGCGTGGACCGGATCATCACCGACCTCGCCGTAATCGACGTCGTCACCGAAGGCAGCTCCTCCCGGCTCGTACTGCGCGAACTGGCCCCCAACGTGACGGCCGAGGAAGTCGCCGCGGCCACGGGTGCGGAACTCTTCGAAGAGGACCAGGAACTGACCGTATGACGAATGCTGATGGGGTTTCGACCGGCTCAACCACCGGCAGCCCGCGCGTCGTTGAACAGCGGGGCCTCTACTTCGACGAGCTTGAGGAGGGAGTGGTCTACGCCCACCGCCCGGGCCGGACGGTGACCGAGACGGACAACGTCCTGTTCACCACCATGACCATGAACACCCAGGCGCTGCACCTTGACGCGGCCTGGAGCGCCGGGCAGCCCTTCGGCCAGCGTCTGGTGAACTCGATGTTCACGCTGGCCACTGTGGTGGGGCAGTCCGTTCCGCAGCTGACGCAGGGGACCATCATCGCGCAGCTGGGACTGACCGACGTGTCGTTTCCGCATCCGCTGTACCACGGCGACACTCTCTACACGGAGACGGTCATCACCGGCAAGCGGCTGTCCGCATCCCGGCCGGGCCAGGGAATCGTGACCATGCAGCACACGGGCCGGAACCAGGACGGCGTTGTGGTGGCACTGGCCTCGCGGAGCTGCCTGATGTGGACGCGCGAGGCGCACACGGACACGCAGAAAGAAGCCACCGAAAAGGGGACAATCGAAGCATGACTTTCCTGATGGGTCCCGCCCTGCTCTTCTGTCCTGCCGACCGTCCCGAGCGATACCAAAAGGCCGCGGAGCGTTCCGACGCAGTGATCGTGGACCTGGAGGACGCCGTCGCGCCTGCTGACAAGCAGCGCGCCCGCGGGGCCATCCTCGCCCAGCTGGGCGCCACCGGCGACGTTCCGGAGCTGGACCCCAGCCGGACGATCATCCGGATCAACCCGGCCGGCACAGATGAATTCGAGAAGGACCTGCACTGCCTCAAGCACACCCCGTACCGCCACGTGATGCTTGCCAAGGCCGAAAGTGCCGGCCAGCTCAAGGCGCTGGGGGACTACAGCGTCATCGCGTTGTGCGAGACGGCCGCGGGAATCATCAACGCCGCGGCCATCGCCGCCGAACCCAACGTGGTGGGCCTGATGTGGGGTGCCGAGGACCTGCTCGCGTCGCTGGGCGGGACGTCCAGCAGGAACGACGACGGCAGCTACCGGGCGGTGGCGCTGCATGCCAGGTCCTCGGTGCTGCTCGCGGCCGGGGCCTTCGGCAAGGAAGCCATCGATGCGGTGTACGTCAACATTCCGGACCTTGACGGGCTGGCAGCTGAGTCACGCGACGCTGTTGCTTCGGGATTCGGTTCAAAGGCCTGCATCCACCCCAGCCAGGTTGCCGTGGTCCGTGAAGCGTACGCCCCTGCGGAGTCGGACGTCGCCGCGGCCAAGGAGCTCCTGGCGGCTGCCGCTGCTGCAGGAAGCGGAGTGTTCCAGTTCAACGGCAGGATGATCGACGGCCCGATCCTCAAACACGCTGAATCAACCCTGCGGCGGGCCGCCCGCTAGACCGGGACACCTGACCGCCCCGCAAAGCGGAAAGCCGCAGTCCGGGAGTCGTAGGACTCCCGGACTGCGGCTATTCCGCGCCACTCCGGCCTGGACGGTCGTGAGGCGTTAGCCCGCCTTCACTGCAAGCACCGGGCAGTCCGCCTCAAGCAGTATCCGTTGGGACGTGCTTCCCAGGATCAGCTTGCCTACGGGGGTGCGGCGGCGCAGACCGATCACAATCAGATCGGCCTTGTGCTCTTCCGCGGCATCCAGTACCTCCGCAGCCGCATCGTGGCCACGGACCGGCTGCTTGATCACGTGGTCAATGCCCTGCGCAGCGAGCCGGTCCTCGATGCTCTGGATCTCAGGTTCCTGTGCGTACCGGTTGTCCACCAGTGCATCACCCTTGGAGGAGTTGATGACCAGCAGCCTGCCGTTGCGATTCCGCGCCTCGGCGATGGCCTGGGCGAGCGCTGCTTCACCCTCGGGTGTCGGGACGTATCCCACCACGATCGTCATGGTTGCTCCTTGTTAGCTGTACTTGTTTGTCACTGGTTCATCGTGTGGCCGGCCCTGACTAACCATCGCCATCGCCGTCGCCGTCGCCGTCGCCGTCGCTGTGGCCGTCGCCGGACGAACTGTCCGCACGGCGGCTGGCGTGGCTGACGCTGCCGCTAACTTCCCGCGGTTCGGCTGCGCCGGAAGTGGCGGGAAGCAGTGGGCTGCGCATCGGGCGGTTGCGGCGGATCAGCATGAACAGCAGCGGCCAGAGAAGGATGATCGCCACGATGACCCAGATCCCGACGGCGATCGGTTCGCTCCACAGCCCGGCCGGATTGCCGGCGCTGAGCTGGAGGGTCTTGCGCAGCTGGCCTTCCAGGCGCGGCCCCAGGATCACACCCAGGACCAGCGGCAGGACGGGGAGCCCGAAGCGCCTCATCATGAAGCCCAACGCACCCAGCACCAGCAACAGGACCAGGTCGAATGCCTGCAGGTTCACCGAATAGGCGCCCAGCGTAGCGAAGAACAGGATCCCGGCGTAGAGGTACGGCCTAGGGAGCTGCAGGAGCTTTGCCCAGACCGGTGCCAGCGGAAGGTTGATGATCAGGAGCAGGAAGTTGCCGATGAAGAGGCTGGCAATCAGCGCCCAGACCAGCGGCCCCTCACTGGCGAACAGCTGCGGCCCGGGCTGGATGCCGTAGGACGTGAAAGCTGCCAGCATGACGGCGGCCGTGGCGTTGGTGGGCAGGCCAAGGGCAAGCATGGGGGTCAGCGTGCCTGCCGCCGCGGCGTTGTTGGCGGCTTCCGGCCCGGCAACACCCTCGATGGCGCCGTGGCCGAATTCCTCGGGATGCTTGGAGAGCCGCTTCTCCGTCACGTAGGACAGGAAAGTGGGGATCTCGGCGCCGCCCGCGGGAAGTGCTCCGAAGGGGAACCCAAAAGCCGTACCGCGGAGCCAGGGCTTCCAGGACCGCTTCCAGTCCTGTTTGCCCATCCAGGGCTGTCCTACAGGGATGATGTTCATCGGAGTGCGTCGCAGGTGCGCAGCCACCCACAGTGCCTCGCCGACGGCGAAGATGGCCACAGCCACCACCACGATGTCCAGGCCGTCGGCCAGGAGCGGCATCCCGAACGTGAGGCGCTGCTGGCCAGTGACTGAATCCATGCCCACGAGGCCGATAGCCAGGCCCAGGCCCAGCGACGCGAACCCGCGCAGCCGGGAGGAACCCAGCACGGCGGTGACGGCCAGCAGGGCGAGCACCATGATCGCGAAGTAGCTGGGGGAGCCCAGGCTGACGGCGAACTGGACCACGATCGGCGCGCAGACGGCGAGCAGCGTGGTACCGATGGTGCCGGCAACAAAGGAACCGATGGCGGCGGTGGCCAAAGCCTGTGCCGCCCGCCCGGCTTTCGCCATTTTGTTGCCTTCGATGGCGGTGACCACCGATGACGACTCACCGGGTGTGTTGAGCAGGATGGAGGTGGTGGAGCCGCCATACATGCCGCCGTAGTAGATGCCGGCGAACATGATGAAGGCGCTGGTCGGCTCCAGGGCGTAGGTGACCGGAAGCAGCAGGGCCACGGTCATTGCCGGGCCGAGGCCCGGGAGGACTCCCACGGCCGTACCGAGGACCACACCGATGACTGCGTAGAGGAAATTCATGGGGGTTAGCGCGGTGGCGAACCCGTCCATGAGGGAGGAGAAGACGTCCATTAGAGGATCCCTTCCAGCAAGCCCGCGGGCAATGCGATGCCGAGGCCCAGGAAGAAGCCGTAGAAGGTCAGGATGGACAGGGCCAGTGAGATGAGGCCGTCACGGACGTAGTGCCGTCCGCCGAGGGCCCACACGCTGCCCCAGAACAGCACCGTCCCGGAAATCACCCAGCCGGCCCAGTCGATGAGGAGGATGTTCGCGACGAAGGCGCCAACCAGGGGGAGCACGGTTTTCCAGTCCGCCGGGTGCGCCAGGTCAACGTCCTCGCCGCCTTCAGCCTCGCCCTTGCCGCCGCGCATTACATTTACTGCCAGCAGCACGGCGCAGACGATGAGCAGGCCGGCCACGATGAAGGGGACCGTTTTGGGACCCACCGGGTCCGACTTGGAATAGGGTGTCGCCAGGCCGTAGGCGTCAAGGAAGACCATGACCCCGGCCGCTCCGAGCAGGAGGGCGACCCCCAGCTCGGAGCGGCCTTTGAGCCGTGAGGCCACCGTGGGTGAGGAACTCACGCCAAGCCAAGCTTCGTGAGGACGTCCGCCACCCGCTTGTCCTGCTCGGTCAGGAAGGTCTTGAATTCGTCACCGGTGACAAAAGCGTCGGTCCAGCTGTGCGTCTTCAGGGTCTCCTTCCAGGCAGCGGTACCGTGCATCTTCTCGAGGGCTGCGATGAGGGCTGCCTTGTCGGTGTCACTGATTCCGGGAGGGGCAACGATGCCGCGCCAGTTCGTGAAGACCAGGTCGATGTTGGATTCCTTCAGGGTGGGGGCGTCAACGCCGTCCAGCCGCTCTGCGCCGCTGGTAGCCAGCACACGGACTTCGCCCGATTCGATCTGCTTGAGGTATTCACCGGCGCCCGAGGCAGCGAAGCCGAGTTTGTTGCCGAGGATGGCCGGGAGCAGGTCGCCACCGCCGTCGTAGGAAACAAAGTTGACCTTGGTGGCGTCGATCCCCACGGCGCCTGCGAGCTGCATGGGCAGCAGGTGGTCAGGGCCGCCCGGCGAGGAGCCGCCGCCGACGGCGATGGAACCCGGATCCGCCTTCCAGGCCTTCACAAGGTCATCGATGGTCTTGTAGGGCGAATCCTTGCTGACCATGATGGCGCCGGGCTCTTCAATGAGCTTGGCCAGCGGCGTGGTGTCCGTCAGCTTGGACGCGGACTTGTTGGTGTAGCTGGCACCCACCACGCCCAGGCCCATCAGCATCGTGAGGTCGCCGTTGCCCTTTTCGTTGACCACGCGGGCCAGGCCCACGGTGCCCCCGGCCCCGGCGAGGTTGAAGACTTCAGTGTTGGTGGCGATCTTCTCGTCGTCGAGAACCTTCGCGGCGGCACGCGCGGTGGTGTCGTAGCCGCCGCCGGGCGTATTGGGGACCAGGATCTGCAGCCCGGTGACGGGTCCGGCAGCGGCGCTGGAGCTGCCGCTCGTTGAGCTCTTGCCGGTGGCACCGCAGCCGGTGGCCATCAGGGCGATGCCGGCAGCGACGGCGGCAATTCGCAATGCGCGGTTCTGGCGCATGGTGTTCCTCTTCTCAGTAAAGTTCTCGGTAAAGCTAGTCAGCAAGACTGACCGGTGCTCTGATGCTAGGCGCGGAAGTGACAGGCATCACTCTTGTGTACGCAGAGAAAGTTAAGTTCATTTCGTTCACGTTTCCGCGGTCCCACCGGAGGCTCCGGACGGGCGGCTTGCGCGTCTGCCCGGCAGGGCACGCTGGGGTATAGTTCCGGTACCCCACCCACCAGAGGAAAGAACCACAGTGACTCGACGAAGAGGAATGTCCCTCGCCGGGCAGTACCTGGTCCTGCAGTTGCTGATTGTCCTGGCGGTCCTCGTCGCCGTCGTTGCCATTTCGCTGGCCCAGTCGGCCGCCGCGTTTGAGCGGATCGAGGGGCGCCGGGCACTGTCCGCGGCTGAGGCGCTGGGCAGCAATCCCGCCGTTCGTGCGCTTCTTCCCTCGGCCGAACCGCGCGGCAGCGCGGCACTGTCCGCCGTCGCCGAGTCGGTCCGCACCGTTTCCGGTTCCGCGCAGGTGGCACTCGCCCGGTCTGACCGCACCGTGGTGGCCTCGTCCGATCCTGGACTGCTCGGCCGGCCGTTGGAACTCGGTGCGAGCCGGGTCATGGAAGGCCGGGCCTGGACCGGCGTGGTGGGCGGAACGGCCACCCCCGTGCTTTCAGCCCACGTGCCGGTCCTTGACGACTCCGGGACCATGATTGGCATTGCGTCCATCAGCCGGAACTACCCGTCCACGTGGGAGCGCCTGGGGGATGCCGTCCCCAACCTGTTGACCTATCTGGGAGTTGCCAGCGTCCTGGGTGTTGCCGGCTCCCTGCTGCTGTCCCGCAGGGTCAAGCGGCAGACCCTCGGCATGGAGCCAAGCGAAATCTCGGGCCTGGTGGAGAACCGCGAAGCGATGCTGCATGGACTCAAGGAAGGCGTGGTGGCGCTGGACCTCCACGGACGGATTACCGTGGCCAACGACAGCGCCCGGGCACTGTTGGGCCTGCCGGCAGACTGCGTGGGCAAAGATCTGGCCGGACTGCCCGTTGAGCCGGCGCTCAAGGAAGTGCTGACCGGCGAGCAGCCCGGGCAGGACCAGATGGTGCTCGTGGGGGAGCGCCTGGTGGTGCTGAACCGGGTGCCGATCCGTTCCAGGGGCAGGGTGATGGGTTCTGTCGCGACGTTGCGTGACCGGACTGAGCTTTCGTCCCTGGAACGCGAACTGGGCACCACACGGACGGCAACGGACACGCTCAGGGCGCAGGCCCATGAATTCGCCAACCAGCTGCACGTTATTTCGGGGCTGATCCAGATCGGCGAGTACGATTCCGTCGTGCAGTTCGTCAACGGAGTCACGGTGGACCGGACGCGCCTGAATGATGATGTGACCAGCCGCATCCAGGACCCGGCGCTCGCGGCCCTGCTGATCGCCAAATCAAGCCTCGCGGCGGAACGCGGCGTGCCGCTGCAACTGGACCCCGCTTCGTCGCTGTCGCCGGTGGGCGACGAGCTCTCGCGTGACCTGACCACCGTTGTGGGGAATCTCGTGGACAACGCACTCGACGCCGTCACGGGAGCCGCCGAGGCATCGGTCCGGGTCCTCGTCGAGGATCGTCGCGAGGAAGTGGTCGTGACCGTCCGGGACACCGGGCCGGGCATTGACGGCGCGGCCGCCGACGAGATCTTCCGGCAGGGATTCAGTACCAAGCAGCCCGGCCCGGCCGGCGGCCGGGGCTTTGGCCTGGCACTCTCGCGGGTGGTCTGCCGGCGTAGCGGCGGGGACCTTGCAGTGGCCAACGACGGCGGGGCAGTCTTTACGGCGCGGCTGAAAAGGAAGCCGCTGAAAGGTACGCCGCTGAAAGGGACGCCGGCAGAAGGCGGGCCGGCACGCACGGCTCCGGCCACAGGAAAGGGGACCCGGGCATGATCAATGTCCTGATCGTCGATGATGACTTCATGGTGGCAAAAGTCCACGCCGGCTTCATCCAGCGAACGCCGGGTTTCGCCGTCGTCGGGGTTGCGCACACCGGAGCCCAGGCCATCGCGGAAACCGCACGCCTGCAGCCTGACCTTGTCCTTCTGGACATCCACCTGCCCGACATCAACGGCCTCGACCTCATGGGCAGGCTGAGGGCAACCGCGCCGGAACTGGACGTACTGGTCATCAGCGCGGCCCGCGAGGTGGAAACCGTGCGCCGGGCGCTGCGTGGCGGCATCGTCCACTACCTGATCAAGCCGTTTTCGCAGGCGGACCTGCAGGAGCGGCTGGAGCACTATCGCAGCGCCTACCAGGGCCTGGACCTTGCCAAGGACGTCGCCGAGCAATCCGACGTCAACCGGGTCTTCGGGCTGGAGCGCACCGAGCGCGGGGAACGCACGGAAAACCGCCTCCCCAAAGGGTGCAGCCCGGAGACCCTCAGCCGGGTGGTGGACGTACTGGAGTCCGCCGAAGCGGATCTTTCGGCGGCCGAAGTCGCGGACCTGCTGGGCACATCCCGCGTCAGCGCCCGCCGTTACCTCGAATACCTCCACGATGAGGCGAGGGTCGAAGTGCGCCTGAAATACGGTGCTGGCCGTCCGGAGCGCCGCTACGCCCTCAAGTCAGCGTGACCCCGGCGGGAGGGACAGCGGCGGAATGGCCTCGTACAGCAGGGTCCTGATCCATCGCTGGCCCGTCTCGCGGTATTCGGCCCGGCTCGCGAAGCGGTACAGGTAGCTGTGGACGCGCACCCACCGGGGGCGGGCGCCGTCGAACGGGTCCTGGCGCAGCAGCCGCAGCACAGCACCGTCGGCTTCCAGGAGCTTGGCCAGGAAGGCGTAGAACCACTCCTCGTGGACGGTGCGCAGGGGCAGGAACCACATCAGCCAGTCCAGCCGGAGATGGTACGGGGCCCACTGGCGCGGCAGCCGGCGGACGTCACCGGGTTTCCCGCGGAATGCGTACTCCCGCCAGTCGGAGTCGTCGTCCGGCTCGGCGTCGAGGGTGCCCTCCACCACGATCTCGATCCGCAGTTTGGTCACCGTTCCGAAGGCGCCGTAAGTGTTCACCAGCTGCCAGCGGTTGAAGCTGGCGTTCATCAGCTGACGGTGCTGCAGCAGGTTCCGGGCCGGCCAGTAGCTGAGCACCAGCAGGAGCACGGTGACGGCGAGCACGACGGCGAGCCACCACACCGGGGTCTGCGCACCGGCGCCGGAACTGTCTGTTGAACCGTACGTATGCCAGTCCAGCGGGATAACGGGCAGCACCGCATGGGCCACCGGATCGCTGACTGCGGCGAAGGCCAGCAGGATGGCCATCCAGTTGAGCCAGGCGAAGTTTCCGCTCGCCACCAGCCACAGCTGGGTAAAGATGACGATGCCCGCGGCGACGCCGGCCAGCGGCTGCGGGGCGAAAAGGAAGAAGGGAACCACCAGCTGGGCGAAGTGGTTGCCCAGGACCTCCATCCGATGCAGGGGCTTGGGCAGAAGGTGGGCCTGCCGGCTTAAGGGGCCGGGCATCGGCTGGGTCTCGTGGTGGTAATACAGTGCGGTCAGGTCACGCCACTCGCTGCCACCGCGGATCTTGATCATCCCGGCACCGAACTCAAGCCGGAACAGCAGCCAGACCAGCAGGATCAGGATCGTCCGCGGCGGCGGCGTCTGGTCCGAGCCGAGGAACGCCACAGTGAAGCCGGCCTCCAGCAGAAGCATCTCCCAGCCGAACCCGTAGAAAGTCTGTCCCACGTTCACGATCGACATGTACAGCAGCCAGAGGGCCAGGAAGGCGATCATCGGCAGCCAGGGAGGTCCCAGCTGCGGAAGCCCCAGGACGAGAGTGGCCGAAATGGCCATGCCGCACCAGCAGACCAGCCGCAGCAGCCGGTCCGAATAGCGCCACAGGAACAGGCTGGGCCGGCGGCGGCGCCTGAAACTGTCCAGATAGTCCGGGACAGGGAGCAGGCCGCGCTCTCCGAGCAGCGCCGGGAACTGGTTGCGGCAGGAGAGGAACGCCACCAGGAAAAGTGTGGCAACGCCGCGCTGCAGCACCTGCCGGGCGAATTCGTACTCCGGCGCATCGAACCATGCGGCCCACTCCACGTTGTTCACGTTACGCCTGACGCGCACCGCGTCAATGTCCCGCGGCACATGCCGCCGGCGGATGCGGTGTCCCGAGTCCGTGCCGCCCGCGGGTGCGCTGACGTGCGGGATACTTAACGGATGCAGCCACGCAGAATCGTTCTCCTCGGATCCACCGGTTCCATCGGCACCCAGGCGATTGACGTCGTCGACGGCGCCCCGCACCTTTTCGAGGTTGTGGCACTGAGCGCAGGCGGCGGCAACCTGGAACTCCTTGCCCGCCAGGCCGTCCATACGAAGGCCAAGGCCGTCGGTACGGCCAGTGGCGACGCCACCGCCCTGCAGCGCCTGATTGACGACGCCGCCCGCGCCACCGGCGTGGCAGGCTACCGACCGGAGATCATCACCGGGCCGGACGCGTCAACCCGGATCGCGGAAATCGAAGCCGACGTGGTGCTCAACGGCATCACCGGCTCCATCGGCCTGGCACCCACCCTCGCGGCCCTGAAATCCGGTGCCACCCTTGCGCTGGCCAACAAGGAGTCGCTGATCGTCGGCGGCGCCCTCGTGAAGGCGGCCGCGCGCGATGGCCAGATCGTCCCGGTGGACTCCGAACATTCGGCGATCGCGCAATGCCTGCGTTCCGGGACCGCTGCCGAGGTGGACCGGCTCATCCTGACCGCCTCGGGTGGCCCGTTTCGCGGCAGGACCCGCGAGGAACTCCACAACGTCTCGCCGGAGGAGGCCCTGGCGCACCCCACCTGGGACATGGGGCTGATGGTCACTACCAACTCCGCCAGCCTGGTGAATAAAGGGCTGGAGGTAATCGAGGCTCACCTGTTGTTCGATATCCCGCTGGACCGGATCGACGTGGTGGTCCACCCGCAGTCCGTGGTCCACTCCATGGTGCAGTTCGTGGACGGCTCCATCATCGCCCAGGCTTCGCCGCCGGACATGCGCCTGCCCATCGCCCTCGGCCTCGGCTGGCCGGACCGGGTGCCGAAGGCTGCCACACCGTGCGACTGGACCCAGGCCACCAGCTGGACCTTCGAACCCCTGGACGCCGAGGCATTCCCGGCCGTAAACCTTGCCAAAGACGCTGCCAAGCAGGGGAGCACATACCCTGCCGTTTTCAACGCGGCCAATGAAGAGGCCGTGATGGCCTTCCACGCGGGCCGGATCCGGTTTACGGACATTGTGGATACCATCGAAGCGGTACTCAGCGAACACCCAGGATCTTCCGGGCTGACAGTTGAGTCCGTGCTGGATGCTGAAGCGTGGGCACGAGCGCGCACCCACGAACGTTTAGCAGTGAGCAGTCTCTAGGAAGCAGCAGATCTACGCATGAGTCCCGTCATTCTCTTCATTCTCGGTGTCGTCTTTGTGGCGATCGGCATCGCCGTCTCCATCGCACTGCACGAGGTGGGTCACCTCGTTCCCGCCAAGCTGTTCAAGGTGCGCGTCACCAAGTACATGATCGGCTTCGGCCCCACCCTGTGGTCAAAACGCAGGGGGGAAACCGAGTACGGCGTCAAAGCCATCCCGCTGGGCGGCTACGTGTCCATGATCGGGATGTACCCGCCGAACAAGGACGACGGCACGGTACGGCCCTCCAGCACCGGCATGTTCCAGACCCTCGCCACCGAGGCGCGTTCCATGGCGCACGAGGAAGTTGGCCCCGGCGACGAGAAACGGGTCTTCTACCGGCTCCCGGTGTGGAAGAAAGTCATCGTGATGCTTGGCGGGCCTGCGATGAACCTGCTGATCGGCGTGGCGCTGACGGCCGTGCTGCTGATGGGCTTCGGGATCAGCACCCCCACCACCACCATCGCGGACGTTTCCAAGTGCCAGGTGAAGGCCGGGGAGACCGTGGATCCGGACTCCGCCGACTGCAAGCCCACGCCCGCGGCTGCGGCGCAACTCAAACCGAACGACACCATTACCTCCTTCGACGGCAAAGCCGTGACCAGCTGGGATGAACTCACCGGCTGGATCCGTGCGTCCGCAGGCCGGGAAGTCAGCATCACCGTGGAACGTGACGGCTCGCCTGTCACCACCACGGTGACTCCGGTGCTTTCGGCCCGGCCGGTCGTCGGCGCCGACGGCCGGCAGGCCACTGATGCCAACGGAACCCTCCAGTACCAGGAAGTCGGGTTCCTGGGGATCGGTGCCCAAACAGCGCTGGTTGCCCAGCCGGCGTCGTCCGTCCTGCCCATGGCGGGAGAAAACATCCGGCAGGTTGCCGGCGTCGTCCTGAATCTCCCGGCACGGGTGGTGGGCGTTGCGAAGGCGGCCTTCAGCGAAGAACCGCGCGATCCGAACGGACCCATCAGCGTGGTTGGCGTGGGCCGGGTAGCGGGTGAAGTCGCCGCCATGGAGGAGGTTCCGCTGCAGTCCAGGCTCGCCGCGCTGGTGGGCCTGCTTGCCGGACTGAACTTCGCGCTGGCGGTGTTCAACCTGGTTCCGCTGCTGCCGCTGGACGGCGGCCACGTGGCCGGGGCGCTGTATGAGGGAGCCCGACGGCGGGTGGCCAAGCTGTTCGGCCGGCCCGACCCCGGTGCGTTTGACATCGCGAGGCTCCTGCCGGTGACGTACGTGGTCGCCGCGCTGCTCATGGGCATGAGTGCGCTGCTGATCTATGCGGACATCGTCAAGCCCGTCAATCTCTTCGGGTAATCAGCTCCAAGCGGCTTTGTTCCTAACATCAGCTCCTTTTGACTTATTTTCATAAATCAGCTGAAAACGATTGATATTGGAAAATCAGTCGGTTATGGTTGCCCCATGTACGTGCTCACCATCGACCAGCGGGGCAGCACCGGTGACCGGGACCGCGTGCCCGGCCTCCTTGCCGAGCTGTACCGGACATCCACCGCGGGCAGGTTCGAACGCTCCGTCGGGGACGAAGTCCAGGGCGTCGTGGAAAAAACGGCGGAAGTCGTGGACATCGCCCTTCACTGCCTGCGGAGCGGCCAGTGGTACGTCGGAATCGGAGTCGGCGCCGTCGACCTCCCGCTGCCGGCCAGCCCGCGGGAAGGATCCGGGCCCGCATTCGTCGCCGCCCGGCTGGCGGTTGAAAAAGCCAAGTCCGCTGCCGCCCATGTTCCGTTGTCCGTGGTGTCCGGCGGACTCCACCGCGGCGGAGCGGCTAACCCTGAGGCCGGGCCCGGCATCAGGGCCTGCGCGAACGCCGAGGCAGTCCTGCGTCTGATTGGCCGGCTGGTGCAGGACCGCACGGAGGCGCAATGGAAAGTGGTGGACGCCCTCCGCGGACTGCAGCACGACGGGTCAGCCAGGCACGGCAGCCAGAAGCTCGCAGCCGCACAACTCGGAATCACGGAGCAATCGGTGAGCCGTGCCGTCCTGAGGTCCGGCTGGCAGGAAGAATGGGCGGCGAGGCCTGCCGCTGAGATGCTCCTGGCCCTTGCCCATGATGCTGTCCTGGAAGGACACAGGTGAACGCTCTCTGGATTACGCTCGCCCTGCTGACTGCGGGTTTCGCCGGCTGGCCAGTCACGGCACTGGTGTTCCGGCTGGCCCGGACCATCGACGACAAAGCGGACGCGGCCAGGGCAGCCGAAGACCGGGCGGCCAGCGAGTCCGCTGACGACCCCGCCGCGGATGTCACGGTGGACAATGCCGCGGCGCACAAGGCCGCGGCGGACAAGGCCTCCGCCCAGCTGGCGACCACCACGCGGATACTGCGTGGCGGTGCCATTATCGGCGTCCTGGAAAGGCTGGCGGTGTGCCTGGCCATCCTGGCGGGCCAGCCGGTGGCCATCGCCTATGTGGTGGCCATCAAGGGCCTGGGACGCTTCGCAGAGCTGAAGGAGACTCCCGTTGCCGCGGAAAGGTTCATCATCGGTACGCTGACGTCCATGCTGTGGGCCGCCGGGGTTGCCGCCCTCGCCAAGATCCTCTTCCTCGGCTGAACCGGATACGTACTCGGGCGGGCATGGCGATAGGGTATCCATATGACTGTTTTTGCTGTTGAGTACGTATACGCCGCCGAGTCCACCGAAGCACGGAACGCCGCCCGTCCGGCACACCGGGAATGGACCGCCGGGCTTGCCCGTGAAGGCGCGCTCCTGGCCAGCGGACCCTACGGCGACGGCGCCGGTGCGTTGCTGATCTTCAAGGCCGCAGACGAAAATGCACTGAACGGTATCCTCAAGCAGGATCCTTTCGCCTCGGGCAACGTCATCGCAGGCACGCGCACCACGGAATGGAACCCGGTGACCGGCCTCCTGGCCGAGCACGCCGCCTAGCCCGCCGGCACCACACACCATCGAACTTCGATATAAATAGGAGTCCACGTGACCTCGGTCAGCCTGGGAATGCCGTCAGCACCGCCGCCCGTCCTTGCCCCGCGCAGGAAGACCCGCCAGATCAAGGTGGGCTCGGTGGGCGTCGGCTCGGATTCGCCCATCAGCGTGCAGTCGATGACCACCACGCCCACTACGGACATCAACGCCACGCTGCAGCAAATTGCCGAGCTGACGGCCTCGGGCTGCGACATCGTGCGCGTGGCCTGCCCCTCCGCAGATGATGCGGAAGCCCTGCCGATCATCGCGCGGAAGTCCCAGATCCCCGTCATCGCGGACATCCATTTCCAGCCCAAGTACGTCTTCGCCGCCATCGAGGCGGGTTGTGCTGCGGTGCGCGTCAACCCCGGCAACATCCGTAAGTTCGATGACCAGGTCAAGGAGATCGCCCGCGCCGCCAAGGACCACGGCACCTCCATCCGGATCGGCGTCAATGCAGGATCCCTGGAGCCCGGGATCCTGAAGAAGTACGGCAAGGCAACCCCCGAGGCCCTAGTGGAGTCAGCGGTCTGGGAAGCCTCACTGTTCGAGGAGCATGGCTTCCACGACTTCAAGATCTCCGTCAAGCACAACGACCCCGTGATCATGGTCGCCGCGTACGAGATGCTGGCAGAAAAGGGCGACTGGCCCCTTCACCTCGGCGTTACCGAGGCCGGACCGGCCTTCCAGGGCACCATCAAGTCCGCCACCGCCTTCGGCGCACTCCTGTCCAGGGGCATCGGCGACACCATCCGCGTTTCCCTCTCGGCCCCTCCCGTCGAGGAAATCAAGGTTGGCAACCAGATCCTGCAGTCCCTCAACCTGCGCCCCCGCAAGCTCGAAATTGTCTCCTGCCCGTCCTGCGGCCGCGCCCAGGTGGACGTCTACACCCTCGCCGAGCAGGTCACAGCGGGGCTGGAAGGCATGGAGATCCCGTTGCGCGTGGCCGTCATGGGCTGCGTCGTCAACGGCCCGGGCGAGGCGCGCGAAGCCGACCTCGGCGTGGCCTCCGGTAACGGCAAGGGACAAATCTTTGTGAAGGGGGAGGTCATCAAGACTGTCCCTGAGAGCGAAATTGTTGAGACACTGATCGAAGAGGCCATGCGAATCGCTGAAGAGATGGGGGAGGCCGATGGCGAAGATGCTGTCAAGGGTAGCCCCGTGGTTAGCGTCTCGTAAGGAGACTGCCGGGCCCGGCATATCAATCCGGGTCCTGTCCGGGCCGGACACTGCCGAACTGCGGGAACTGGCCCGGGCAGACGTTGTGGCCAACGTGTTCATCCTGTCGCACCTGGCCGCGACAGGGACGGCCGCGCCCACCGTGGGCGGGGCCAGCATTTTTGGCGTGTTCGACGGCGACGCCCTGGTGGGCGCGTGCTGGGCCGGGGCAAACCTTGTTCCCGTCCAGCTGGACCCGGAACTCGCCGGTCTTGTCGCCGAGCATGCGCAACGTTCCGGCCGCCGCTTCGCCTCCATCTTCGGCCCCGCGGATACTGTCCTGGCCATGTACGAGCAACTGGAGCAGCTCGGGCAGCAGGCACACGAGGTCCGGGCGGACCAGCCCCTGATGACCATCGCCGGGCCGCCGGCCGTACAGGCGAACACGAGCCTGGGCATCGGCCAGCTCGCCGACTTCGACAGGATCCTTCCCGCCTGCGCCGCCATGTTCGAAGAAGAAGTCGGCTATTCGCCGTTCCTGGGCGGCCGCGAGTTCTACAGCAGGCGCGTGGAAGGCCTCATCCGACAAGGTCATTCCCTCGTCCACCTCGACCAGGGCGGCCAGGTGATGTTCAAGGCCGAACTGGGCGCCGTCACTCCCGACGTGACCCAGGTCCAGGGCGTCTGGATGAACCCCTCCTCCCGCGGGCTTGGACTCAGCGCCGGCTATATGGCCGCCGTCGTATTGCTGGCGCAGAAATTGGCGCCGGTCACCAGCCTGTACGTCAATGACTACAACGCCCGGGCGAGGGCCACCTACGAACGAGTTGGCTTCCACCAGGTAGGCACGTTCGCTACAGTTCTGTTCTAGCTGGCCCCAACGGCCGGCGTTCGAACTTATTGGGGGATAAATGAATACGTCCGTTGTGCGCTTTTTTGGGGCCTCTGCCCTCTTGGTGCTTGGCCTGTCCGCCTGCGGCGGTCCTGCGGCCCCTGTTGACGCCGGGGCGTCCCCGGAAACGTCCGCCGCCTCTGTCACCCCGAGCCCCACGCCACCGGAAGCTGCATTCACCATGCTGACCTCTGACGAACTCGCGGAGATCGCCGGATCCGTCAAAGACTCAGCCAGCGCACCCCTCTCCGTGTTGCCTGCCGACAAGGTCTCGCAGGCGCTCGACCAGATGATGTCCCTCATGACCGATGTGCAGGTGGAACCGGCCGAGTGCAATTCCATCGCCACCGGGGCTGCCATCAAGCCGGACAGCAACACCACCATGGCGGTGGGTGCCTCCACTTCTTCATCGGCGGAACTCACCCAGACGCTCTCCTTGGTATCAGGGGTGGCGAAGGAGCAACTGGACCAGACGCTTGCCCGTCGCAGTAGCGAGATCGAGGACTGCAGCAGCATCATCATGAACATCCAGGGAATGTCCATGACAGCCGAGACCACACGGCTTGACAGCAGTGCCGCCACTCCCGGCGCCATCGCCATGCAGACGGACGTCACGCTGCCCACGGGCGCCACCCAGAGAACGGTGATGTCCTTTGCCGTCAAAGGCGGCGTCCTGATCTCGGCGCAGGCCTCCGGGACGGGCGTTACCTCGTCCGACCTGACGTCGGCTGAAGCCCTGCTGGACCAGGCGGCTACCCTCATTGACTAGCGGACCGTCCACCGGGACGCACGCGGTAACACAGAGTCAACAGCCGAAAACTGCGTGACGACTCTTGTAATGGTGCCGTGGATCACATAAGTTCTTCCTAGCCGCGCCGATGGGGTGCGTGCGGTCTCAGGGGGAAATCAGCAGATGGCACTGGACGTTGACCTTCCCAGCAGGCACGCCTAGCGCTTCCTCCGGACTTCTGGGTCCGACGGGCCGTAAGAGCCACGCCAAAACAGGATGACCAGCCGGCAACGGCCAGGGGCTTCCTTTCAGTTCTGGCGTGGCTCTTCTCCGTCCGGCGCGGGAACGCGCGGGCGGCAGGGTCATTGACTCCGGTTCCCGGCGGCCTGCCGACGGGAACCCGGCACCCGCCGCGCCACGGTAGATTAGTACCCAGACGAATTTGCCAAGCCCGTCATCTGAACAGGCACCTCCCAAGAAACGGATTCCTACCCGTGGTCCTTCGACTTTCCAAGCTGTTCCTGCGCACCCTGCGCGAAGATCCCGCCGACGCCGAAGTGGCGAGCCACCGGCTCCTGGTCCGCGCCGGGTATATCCGCAGGGCAGCACCGGGCATCTACACCTGGCTGCCGCTCGGCCTGAGCGTGCTGCGCAAGGTGGAGAAGGTCATTCGCGAGGAAATGGCCGCCATTGGCGCCCAGGAAGTGCACTTCCCGGCGCTCCTGCCCAAGGAGCCCTACGAGGCCACTAACCGCTGGACCGAGTACGGCGAGGGCATCTTCCGGCTCAAGGACCGTAAGGGCGGGGACTATCTCCTGGCCCCGACGCACGAGGAAATGTTCACCCTCCTGGTGAAGGACCTGTACTCCTCGTACAAAGACCTTCCGTTGAGCATCTACCAGATCCAGAACAAGTACCGCGACGAAGCCCGCCCCCGCGCGGGCCTGCTGCGCGGCCGCGAGTTCATCATGAAGGATTCCTACTCGTTCGACGTCGACGACGCCGGCCTGGACGCGAGTTACAACGCGCACCGCGCCGCCTACCTGAAGATCTTCGAACGCCTCGGCCTTGAGGTCATTCCGGTGGCTGCCACGGCGGGAGCCATGGGTGGCTCCCGGAGCGAGGAGTTCCTGCACCCCACCGAGATCGGCGAAGACACCTTCGTGCGGTCCGCCGGCGGCTACGCGGCCAACGTTGAAGCCGTCACCACTGTGGTCCCGGCTGAGATCGACTTCAGCAATGCGCCTGCAGCCGAGATCCGGGACACCCCGAACACCCCCACCATCGACACTCTTGTGGACGCGGCAAACCAGCTGGTTCCGCGCGATGAGAACGACGGCGGCGCATGGACGGCCGCTGACACGCTCAAGAACGTCGTCCTGGCCGTCACCCTGCCCACCGGTGAGCGCCAGATCGTCGTCATTGGCGTACCCGGTGACCGCGGTGTTGACCTGAAGCGGGTTGAGGCCAACATCGGCGCTTACCTGCCGGTCGCCGGCGAGATCACCGTGGAAGCCGCGGGCGAGGAAGACCTCGCCCGCAACCCCCTGATCGTCCGGGGATACCTCGGCCCGGGAATGTCCCTCGGCACGCCGCTTCTCGGCCTGGAAGGTGCCGCCAAGCTGCTGTACCTGGTGGATCCCCGAGTCGTCAAAGGCACCGCATGGGTGACCGGAGCCAACATGGCCGGCAAGCACGTCTTCGGCCTTGTGGCCGGCCGCGACTTCGGCTGGGACGGAGTGATCGAGTGCACGGAAGTGCGCGCCGGGGATGAAGCCCCGGACGGTTCCGGCCCGCTGGAAACCGCACGCGGCATTGAGATGGGCCACATCTTCCAGCTTGGCCGCAAGTACGCCGAGGCCCTTGAGTTGAAGGTCCTGGACCAGAACGGCAAGCAGGTGGTGGTCACCATGGGTTCCTACGGCGTGGGCGTCACCCGTGCCGTCGCTGCCCTGGCCGAGTCCAACCACGACGCCAAAGGCCTGGTCTGGCCCCGTGCAGTGGCTCCTGCCGATGTCCACGTTGTGGCTGTGGGCCGGGGCGAGGAAATCTTCGCCGCCGCCGAACAGCTGTCACTCGAGCTCGAAGCCGCCGGCCTCGAGGTCATCTACGACGACCGCCCCAAGGTGTCCCCGGGCGTCAAGTTCGGCGACGCGGAACTCATTGGCGTGCCCACCATCCTGGCCGTTGGCCGCGGGCTGGTGGACGGCGTCGTGGAGATCAAGGACCGCCGCAGCGGTGAGGCAGAGAACGTGGCAGTTGAGAAGGCTGTTGACTACGTCGTCAACGCCGTCCGCAGCAAGTAACCCGCGCGGCTGAAGGAGTGATCTCGGGATTCGAGTCGCTGGAGCCCGCCACGCTGATCCTGATCATCGTGGCGGGCTTCGCCGCAGGATGGATTGATGCCGTGGTGGGCGGCGGGGGGCTCATCCAGCTCCCGGCGTTGCTGCTGGTGCCGGGCATCAGCCCGGTCCAGGCCCTTGCCACTAACAAGATGGGGTCGATCTTCGGGACCACCACCAGCGCGGTGACGTACTACCGTCGCGTCCGGCCCGACCTGCGGACGGCCATCCCCATGGCCGTTATCGCGCTGGCCGGGAGCTTCGGCGGTGCCGTGCTGGCCGCCACCCTGCCGGCGAGTGTTTTCAAGCCCATCATCGTGGCGGCGTTGGTGGCCGTCGCGCTGTTCACGGCGTTCAAGCCCAATGTCGGCGACCTGACCTCGCTCCGCCACGACGGCAGGACACACTACGTGGTGGCCTGCCTCATTGGAGCGGCCATCGGCTTCTACGATGGCCTGATCGGGCCCGGGACGGGATCATTCCTGATCATCGCCCTGGTGTCCGCGATGGGTTACGCCTTCCTTGAAGCCAGCGCCAAGGCAAAAATCGTGAACATGGCCACGAACGCCGGCGCTCTCATCTTCTTCCTGCCGCACGGCTCCCTGATGTGGGGCGTGGGACTGGTGCTGGGGCTCGCCAACATGGCAGGCGGCTACCTCGGGGCGCGGACCGCGGTGAAGCAGGGCAGCACCTTCATCCGCAACGTCTTCATGGCCGTCGTCGGCGCCCTGATCCTCAAGTTGGGCTACGACATCTGGCAGGACACCTTCGCCTAGGCACTTAAGCCGAAGGTGACAGAAAAGACCCTCCCGGCCTGAGGGGAGCGGGCGTACCATGCTCCTATGTCAACAGGGGACGAACCTTTCCGGGCCGCCTTGGGCGCCGCAGCCCGGCATGCCAATGAATGGCTGGAAAGCCAGCCCACCCGCCACGTCGGGCCGCGGGCCACAGCGGGGGAGCTGGAAGCCGACTTCGGCGGCCCGATGCCCGAGACCGGCCTTCCGGCGGGCGACGTGATCGATTACCTCGCAGCCAAGGCGGAACCCGGCCTCATGGCAATGCCCTCGGGCCGCTTCTTCGGCTGGGTCATCGGCGGCACCCTGCCCGCCGCCATGGCGGCAGACTGGCTGGTCAGCGCCTGGGACCAGAATTCGTTCCTCCGCGCTGCCACGCCGGCCACCGCGGTCATCGAGGCGGCCGCCGGGAGCTGGTTCCTGGACCTGCTGGGCTTGCCCGAAACGGCCGACGTCGGATTCGTCACCGGAGCGACGATGGCCAACTTCGCCGGCCTTTCCGCCGCGCGCTGGCGCGTCCTGGAGAAAGCCGGCTGGGACGTCAACGCCGCCGGGCTTGCCGGAGCTCCGGCTGTCAGCTGCCTGGTGGGGCAGGAACGCCATGACTCGATCGACCTCGCGCTGCGGTATCTGGGCATGGGGCACCCCGTCGCGGTGCCTTCGGACCGGCAGGGCCGCATCGATCCGGCGGAGCTGGACTGTGCCCTGGACCGCGCCCTGGTCAAAGCATCGGGCGGTGCGGGGGGAACGGCTCCTGCACCGCCGATCGTCTGCCTGCAGGCCGGAAACCTGCATTCCGGTGCGTTCGATCCGTTTCTCGAGGCGGTCACCGTGGCGAAGGCACACGGCGCATGGGTGCATGTTGACGGTGCCTTCGGGCTCTGGGCGGCCGCGGTGCCGGAGCTCGCCGCCCTCACCGCCGGGCTGCACCTGGCGGACTCGTGGGCCACCGATGCGCACAAGACACTCAACGTGCCCTACGACTGCGGCATCGTTGCCGTGCGGGACACGGAAGCGCTGGAGGCGGCGTTGAGCGTCAACCCCAGCTACATGATTCGCGATGCCGGTTCGGCGCCGGACCCCTTCCAGACCGTGCCGGAACTTTCCCGCCGGGCACGCGGCGTTCCGGTGTGGGCGGCGCTGAAGTCCCTTGGCCGGAACGGTGTTGCTGAGCAGGTGCGGAACCTGGTCAGCCGGGCCTCGCAGCTGGCGCGGCAGCTGTCGGCACTGGACGGTGTTGAAGTGCTCAACGACGTCGCCTACACACAGGTCTCGCTGGCGTTCGGCGACGACGCCACCACGCGGGCGGTGACGGCCCGGATCATCGAGGACGGCCTCGTGTGGATGTCCGGTTCCCGCTGGCAGGGGCGGGATGTCCTGCGTATTTCGGTGAGCAACTGGACAACCGACGACGCCGATGTCGAAGCGGCGGTCGACGCGGTGCGGAAGGCCCTGGCAGCAGTCCGGAGCTAGGACAAAGCCTGTCCGGCCGCTTGGCCGGGTGCTGCTTCCCCCGGTGCCGGAAGGTCATGGGCTGCCGGCAGTCCGCCAAGGGTTCGCCCGGCCAGCGTGCTCGCCACCCAGAGTGAACGCGCAAGGTCGCCATCGTGGAGGGGGCGCGAGGCATACCAGAGCGCGTTTTCAACTTCACGGGCGAGGCTCCATTGCCGGGCCACCTCGGCATCAAGGCCTGCGGCGGCGCTGAACTCACGGCACCTGTCCAGCAATCCCCGGCCGGGGTTGCTGCGGGGGAGGTCGCGGATGCGGTTCCACAGGAGCGGCGCCACGGAGAACTCGGCTTCACCGATCATCGGCTGCGGGTCAATTGCGGCAAAACCGCCCTCCGGCCGGGCCAGGATGTTCAAGTAGTGGAAGTCCGTGTTGACCAGCACATCGGTCCCGCCACGGCGGCCCACGGCTCCGCGGGTCTGGCACACTTCCAAGGCGGCCTCCAGGAGCCAACGGGGAAAGGGCCTGCCGAGCTGCTCCCAGTCCGCCGGAAGATCATCGCTCCACTGCTCCGCGCGGGCGGCCACATGGTGGAATTCCTGCCACTCCGGGCGCTGGTCCGGCATGAGGCTCAACTGCCGTGTCAGGCCGCCCCACACTTCCACGGCCGTTTCCATTGGAACCTGCTGGAGGCAGCAGCCGGCGTCCAGCCTCTCCAACAGCATGGAACAGGTGCCGGCGTCGGACTCCAGGAGCCGTACCGCGCCTTGGCCATCCCAGAGCCGGAGGGCGAAACGCTCAACCCGGGCTTCGTCGTGCGGGTAGGCAACCTTCAGGGCGGCCGGGACGCCCTTCCGGGTGACCGGGACAACCACTCCGCCGTGGCCGTTCCACGGCAACTGGCCCGGTTCGAGGTCCACCTCAAGGTCCCACCGCTCCAGGCGTCCGCAGATCAGTCCCTGGAGTGACCCCAGCCAGGCACGTCCGCCGCTGGTCCGGCTGTAGCGGCGGCTAAGGTCGGGCGGGATCGGGACATCTGCGGGCGGTTTCATCGGATCCAGCGTAACTGCTGGACCGCCCCCGGCAGGCCGGGGATCAGGCCACGACGCCGCTGGCCCCGAGCAGGGTGCCGATGGCGAAAGTCGCGATAAGCGCCAGGGCGCCGCCTACCACCACCCGGACGGCGGCCTTCATTTTCGAGCCTCCGCCGATCCAGGCCCCCAGGGCACCGGTTGCCGCCAAGGCCACCAGCACGGCCGCGAAGGTCAGGGGGACGCGGATGTTTTCCGGGGGCAGCAGGATTGCCAGCATGGGCAGGATCGCTCCGACCAGGAAGGCTATCGCAGACGCGAAGGCTGCATGCCACGGGCTGACGATGTCGGTTTCGTCTATGTGCAATTCGGCGGACAGGTGGGCGGCCAGGGCATCGTGGGCCGTGAGTTCCTTGGCCACAGTGCGGGCGGTAGCGGGGCTGAGGCCCTTGCCTTGGTAGATGGCGGTGAGCTCCTCGAGCTCTTCTTCCGGCTGTTCGGCCAGCTCGCGCTTTTCCTTATCGATGAGGGCCTGCTGGCTGTCCTTCTGGCTGCTGACGGACACGTATTCGCCCAGCGCCATGGAAATGGCGCCGCCCACCACGCCGGCCGTACCGGCGATGAGGATGGGGCCGGAATCGGTGGTGACACCGGCGACGCCCACCACGATCGCAGCGACGGAAACGATGCCGTCGTTGGCCCCGAGCACGCCGGCGCGCAGCCAGTTGAGCCGATGGGCTATGTCGTTGTGGTGCGGTTCGTTCTCATGCTGCGTTGCTACTCGGGCGCTGTCCATGCCTATAGCAAATCACTGGTGTTCGTGGCTTGCCAGTAATACGGGGCTAAGGAAGGTAAGGCACGCTTTGGCCCGGGGCCTATTGGCCGGCGTCCGACGGCGGCGGCGAAGCACCCGGCGCCGTGGATTCCGGAGCCGGGCTGTCCGTGGCGAGTTCGGGAAGCTGCGCGGTGTCCACCACGATGCCCGGCAGGGGGCCGGAGTCGGCGCCCCATTGCGCGGCGCGGTTGGCGGCGGCCAGCAAACCCGCAATGGCCCATTGCCGGATGCCGCCGTCGCTCAAGGCCACCAGGTCGCCGTACACCGGAAGGGTGCCTGCTTCGAGGCTGCCCAGGCCGGCTGCCGGCGACTCGAGGAACAGCGGGCCGAGGGTGTAGCCGGCCTCCCGCGGGGGAATGTCCACGCACTGTGCCCGGCTCAGCGCCTCTGCTTCGGCCAGGACTGATTCATGCCGGGCCAGCAGCTGTGACGCGGAGCCGGCGGCGGCGCCGTCGAGGCGGGCAAGAGCTACCTGGTAGCCGTAGACCGTCTCAGCCTCGGTCTTGACTGTCATTGCCAGGGCAGTTGCCGTTGTCGCCGACCCTGCGGCCGGCCCGGACGCGGCCGGGGCGGGCGGGCACGAACTTTCGCCGGCGGCCGGCGAGGCAGCAGGCAGAGATGCGGCCGACGGCGATGCAGCTGCCGCCGCCGCAGGTGCCGGAGCCGGCGCCGGAAGCACGGGCAGTTCCGGGGCCGTTGCCCCCACCGCCGGCGCCAGCGAGGACGCCTGAATAAGCTGGGCGGTGCCGACGGCGGCGAGCAGCCGGGCCATCCCGCCGTCGGAGGCTTCCGCGTCCTTGAGGCGCCGGCTGCCGCTGGCCGATACAGCGGCGACCAGCCCGGCGGGGGAGTCCGCCACCACGGGCTCTCCGTTTACGGGCGCGGAAGCTGAGGGCTCACCTGATGCTGTGCCGGATGCAGCGGCAGTGGCCGCGGGAGGCGGCTTCTGGTCGGGACCGGACAGTGCCCTCGCCTGGGTTGTCAGCAAAGTCACAGTGCGCAGCAGCGCCTGGCGCTCGGCCCCGGAAACGGAATCCGCAAGAAGGCTGCCGGCCGTGCGCAGGTGCATCGTTTCGGCAAGGGCCGAGGCCCGCGCCCGCTCGGAAAACGACGGCTCCGGCGCCTCCGGAGGCTGCCCCGGTGTCAGCGCCAGCCCCAGGCTGATGACCAGCAACGCCAATGACGCCAGGATGCCGTACCGGAAATAGCGGCCCGGCCGGCGTTTTTCCTTGGTGTCGTCTTTCACAACAGACCATGTTGTCATGCCCGGCAGCAAGCGAGTGCACCATGGCGCCCATAAAATCGCTACGCTAGTACACACAACATCATCTAGCGGGAGGCGGCCGGCATCGTGAGTAATGCAGAAGCCACGACTTCATCAGACCGGACCGGGACGGGCAAGGCTGAGGCCGAATCCGTGCATAACCCGGAGGCCGAGCGCGTCCGGGCGCTGCTGGAGCCCTCGGTCCAGGCACACCGGCTGTACTTGGAGGACGTGTCTATCCACGTCGCCGGTGCCAACCGGGTGGTCCACGTGGTGGTGGACCTGCCGCAGGAAGAAACCGGCGGAGTAAGCCTTGACGTTATTGCCGAGATCTCCAAGGAGCTCTCCGGCATCCTGGACGGCGATCCCAGCTACGACAGCCGCCCGTACGACCTCGAGGTTTCCTCGCCCGGGGTTGGACGTCCACTGACTGAACCGCGCCACTGGCACCGCGCCCGCGGCCGCATGGTCAAGGTGAATGTCATCCAGGGTGAGAACCTCACCGGCAGGATCCAGTCCGTTGACGACGACGGCGTGACCCTGGTTCCGGAGATCGCGGCCAAAAAGGGTATGAAGCCCAAGCAAGGCGAGCCCGAGAAGATTCCTTTCGACAGGATCCGCAATGGAAAAGTCGAGATAGAGTTCAGCCACCTCGATGAGGTCGGTCTGGAAGATGAAAACAATGGACCTTCTGAGGAGGCCTGATGGATATTGACATGAGCGCACTGAGACTTCTGGAGCGTGAGCGTGAAATCCCGCTGGACCTCCTGATCCCGACCATCGAGCAGGCACTGCTGGTGGCCTACCACAAGTCTCCGGGAGCCTTTGAAAAGGCCCGCGCAGAGCTGGACCGCAAGAGCGGCCACGTGACCATCTGGGCCACTGAAATCGACGACGACGGCGCCCCCATCGGCGAGTTCGAAGACACCCCGGCCGGGTTCGGCCGCATCGCTGCCAGCACGGCACGGCAGATCATCCTGCAGCGCCTGCGCGACGCGGAGGACGACAACGTCCTGGGCCAGTTCAAGGGCCGCGAGGGCGAACTGGTTGCCGGCAC
The DNA here is from genome assembly GCF_017833075.1 of Arthrobacter sp. PvP103. Lineage (NCBI taxonomy): Bacteria > Bacillati > Actinomycetota > Actinomycetes > Micrococcales > Micrococcaceae > Arthrobacter > Arthrobacter sp. PvP103. The sequence continues at coordinate 3,947,376 of NZ_JAFIBQ010000001.1, forward strand.
CATCCAGCAGGGCAACAACCCGCACATGATCCAGGTGAACCTCGGAACGGTTGAGGCGCTGCTTCCCCCGCCTGAGCAGGTACCCGGCGAGAAGTACATCCACGGCAACCGGCTCCGCGCCTTCGTGATCGACGTGCACCGCGGCACCAAGGGCCCGTCCATTACGCTGTCCCGCTCGCACCCCGGCCTGGTCCGGAAGCTCTTCGAACTGGAAGTTCCGGAGATTGCCGACCGCTCGGTGGAGATCGTGGCGCTGGCCCGCGAAGCCGGGCACCGCACCAAGATCGCCGTCAAGGCCAACATCCCCGGCATCAATGCCAAGGGTGCCTGCATCGGTGAGATGGGTTCGCGCGTCCGGGCCGTTATGACCGAGCTCAACGACGAAAAGATCGACATTGTCGATTTCAGCGAGGACCCGGCGACCTTCATCGCCAGTGCCCTGTCGCCGTCGAGGGTGAATTCCGTCACCATCACGGATGAGGCAACGCGTTCCGCGCGTGTCGTCGTCCCGGACTACCAGCTGTCGCTGGCCATCGGCAAGGAGGGCCAAAACGCCCGCCTGGCCGCCAAGCTCACCGGCTGGCGGATTGACATCGTCTCCGACGCGGCGGTTTCGCGCGAAAACTGAACTGCCTCGGCGGACGGCCCCTTGGATTGTTCCGCCCGGATTCGACCCGTCGTTTCGGGGCCGGGGCACTTGAGGGGCTAGAATAGACATTGACCGTGCCTGATGGCCGGTATTCGTGCGCCTTGAGCGTGCCCGCATAATCGGCGTTCGTCACGAACGCGGAACGTGCAGGCCGGTTCGGGGCAGCAGATTTGTAGGGGCAGGAAGATACTCACCGTGGCGCTAGTGCAACACCTTGAGGATCAGCCGCAACGCACCTGCATCGGATGCCGGAAGAAGGGCCCGCGGTCTGAGTTACTCCGGCTCGTCGCCGAACGCAACGGTTCCCCCGTTGTCGTGGTGGACGAACGACGCCGGATGGCTGGCCGGGGTGCATGGCTGCACCCCAGCGAAACGTGCCTGGCGCTGGCAATCAAGCGGCGTGCGTTCGGACGTGCCCTACCGGGCACCACCGGAACTGCCGCCGTCGAACGCCGGATAACGGCAGGCACGCAAGCCGTGGACACTCCGGTGGCCGCAGCAACAACCGTCCAACCTGAAAGCGGGTCAGAAAACTGATGGAAACCCGATGAGTTCCCAGCGATGAGTGCGCAACGATGACAACTTTGTTGCGCTCTGCAATGGACCTTTCAGCTGCTATCGCGGCGAAGGTCCGCAGTAAGAAGTAGACGGTTCGTGCCTGGCTCGGTGCGGACCGAGACAGGAGAAATGTGGCCAAGGTCCGCGTACATGAGCTTGCTAAAGAGCTCGGTATTACTTCCAAAGATGCAGTAACCAAACTGCAGGAACTGGGCGAATTCGTTCGCTCTGCCTCTTCCACCATTGAGGCCCCCGTTGTGAGGAAACTCCGCAACGCATACCCCGCCGCCGGCGCTTCGAAGTCCGAAGCTCCCGCTGCAGCGCCCAAGGCGCCCGCCAGCCCCGCAGCTACCCGACCGGCCCCCGCGCCAGGCCCGGCAGCACCCAAGGCTCCGGAACCCAAGGCAGAAGCTCCGGCTGCTGCCTCCGCTCCGTCGGCGCCTGCTCCGACAGCACCTGCTCCCGCGGCCCCGGCTGCGGCAGCCTCTGCTCCGTCGGCGCCTGCTCCGGCCGCACCGTCCACCGGTGCAAAGCCCGGCGCACGCCCGGCCCCCAAGGCTGAAGCTCCGGCTGCCCCGGCCCGCTCCGGCGGACAGGGCTCGGCACCCCGTCCGGGCGGCCCCCGTCCCGGCAACAACCCGTTCGCCACGTCCCAGGGCATGCCCCGGGGCCGCGGCGGCGACAACGAGCGTCCGCCGCGTCCGGGCAACAACCCGTTCGCTCCTTCCCAGGGCATGCCCCGTCCGGGCGGAAGCCGCACCGAGGGCGAACGCCCCGGCGGCCCGCGTCCGGCAGCCGGCGCAGGAGGGCCCCGTCCGGGTGCTCCGCGTCCCGGCGGCACCCAGGGTGCACGTCCCGGCGCTCCGCGTCCGGCCGGTGCTCCCGGTGCACGCCCCGGTGCAGGCGGCGGAAACCGTCCTACTCCGGGCATGATGCCTAACCGCACCGAACGACCCGCACCCGCTGGTGCCGGCCGTCCCGGCGGCGGAGGCCGCGGTCCCGGACGCCCCGGTGGCGCACCGGGTACCGGCGGCGCTCCCGGCGCCGGCGGCGGTGCTCCGGCCGGCGGTGGCTTCGGCAAGGGTGGCCGCGGTCGCGGTGGCACCCAGGGTGCCTTCGGTAAGGGCGGCGCAGGCCGTGGCAAGCAGCGCAAGTCGAAGCGTGCCAAGCGCCAGGAACTCGAGCAGATGAGTGCTCCGTCGCTGGGTGGCGTCAGTGTGCCCCGCGGCGACGGCAACACCGTAGTCCGGCTCCGCCGCGGCTCGTCCATCACGGACTTTGCCGACAAGATCGAGGCAAACCCCGCTGCACTGGTGACCGTGCTCTTCCACCTCGGCGAAATGGCCACGGCCACGCAGTCGCTGGATGAAGAGACCTTCGCCCTGCTCGGCGAGGAGCTTGGCTACAAGCTCCAGGTCGTGTCGCCGGAGGACGAGGAGCGCGAGCTGCTCTCCGGCTTCGACATCGACTTCGATGCCGAGCTGGAGGCCGAAGGCGACGAGGAACTCGAGGCACGTCCTCCTGTTGTCACCGTCATGGGTCACGTTGACCACGGTAAGACCCGCCTGCTGGATGCCATCCGTAACTCCGACGTCGTCGCGGGTGAACACGGCGGCATCACGCAGCACATTGGTGCTTACCAGATCACCACCGAGCACGAGGGCGCCGAACGCAAGATTACGTTCATCGATACTCCGGGCCACGAGGCGTTCACCGCCATGCGTGCCCGTGGTGCGAAGGTCACCGACATTGCCATCCTGGTGGTCGCAGCGGACGACGGCGTTATGCCGCAGACCGTTGAAGCCCTCAATCACGCGCAGGCCGCCAACGTGCCGATCGTCGTGGCCGTGAACAAGATCGACAAGGAAGGCGCCAACCCGGACAAGGTCCGCGGCCAGCTGACCGAGTACGGGCTCGTTCCGGAAGAATACGGCGGCGACACCATGTTCGTGGAGGTCTCTGCACGCCAGAACCTCAACATCGACGAGCTGCTCGAGGCTGTCCTGCTCACCGCAGACGCAGCCCTGGACATGCGCGCCAACCCGAACAAGGACGCCCGCGGTATTGCGATCGAAGCCAACCTGGACAAGGGCCGCGGTGCGGTTGCTACCGTCCTGGTTCAGTCCGGTACGCTGCACGTCGGCGACACCATCGTGGCAGGCACGGCCCACGGCCGCGTCCGTGCGATGTTCGACGACGACGGCAGCGTCCTGACCGAGGCCGGCCCGTCCCGCCCCGTGCAGGTACTGGGTCTGTCCAACGTCCCGCGCGCCGGCGACACCTTCTTTGTGACCGCTGACGAGCGCACCGCCCGCCAGATCGCCGAGAAGCGTGAAGCAGCAGACCGCAACGCCGCTTTGGCCAAGCGCCGCAAGCGCATCAGCCTGGAAGACTTCGACCAGGCCGTCGCCGAAGGCAAGATCGACACCCTCAACCTCATCCTCAAGGGTGACGTGTCCGGTGCCGTGGAAGCCCTCGAAGACGCGCTGCTCAAGATCGACGTCGGCGAAGGTGTCCAGCTCCGCGTTATCCACCGCGGTGTCGGTGCGATCACGCAGAACGACGTCAACCTGGCAACGGTGGACAGCGCCGTCATCATCGGCTTCAACGTCAAGCCCGCCGAGCGTGTTGCCGAACTGGCAGACCGCGAAGGCGTGGACATGCGCTTCTACTCCGTCATCTACGCAGCAATCGATGACATTGAGATGGCCCTCAAGGGCATGCTCAAGCCGGAGTACGAAGAAGTCCAGCTTGGCACCGCCGAGGTCCGCGAAGTGTTCCGTTCCTCCAAGTTCGGCAACATCGCCGGTTCCATCGTTCGCTCGGGTGTTATCCGACGCAACTCGAAGGCCCGCATCAGCCGCGACGGCAAGATCATCGGTGACAACCTCACCGTTGAGACGCTCAAGCGCTTCAAGGACGACGCCACCGAGGTCCGCACGGACTTCGAGTGTGGTATCGGTCTTGGCTCGTACAACGACATCAACGAGGGTGACATCATCGAGACCTTCGAGATGCGCGAGAAGCCGCGCGTCTAGTCTGAGCTATACAGGTCGGGGGCGTCGGAGTTTTCCGGCGGCCCCGCCCCTACGCTGGGCGGCACTGGATCTGCGATCCTGTGCCGCCCAGCTCCGGTAGCGGAACTGGCCTTCCCAACCCTCGCAAGCTCGGGTCGGGGCCCTCGGCCAGCTCTTTGGATGCCACTCCCGGGCCGCCGGAAAAAATCCAACGCGGGTCCGTCGTAGACTCGCTTTAGGTGCGTGGCAATTAACCGAACCTTTGTACGCAAGCCGCTAACGCGCCGTCGTACATCCAAATATTTAGGAGTGGAAATGGCTGATCCGGCACGCGCTGCCAAATTGGCGCAGCGGATTAAGGTTGTTGTTGCAGAGGCTTTGGGCCGGAAGGTCAAGGATCCGCGGCTTGAAGGCATCACCGTTACCGATGCCCGTGTGACCAATGATCTGCAGCACGCCACGATCTACTACACCGTGTTCGGGGACCAGGTGGTTCAGGCGGATGCTGCCAAGGGCCTGGAGAAAGCCAAGGGCGTTCTCCGCCAGGAAGTCGGCCGCAACATTACTGTCCGGCTGACTCCCACCCTCGAGTTCGTGGCCGACCAGATTCCGGTCAACGCTTCCAACCTCGAAGAACTGCTCCGCGCCGCCAAGAAGCGTGACGCTGAAGTGGCCGCCCTGGCTGCAGGCGCCAAGCACGCCGGGGATGCCGATCCGTACAAGAGCGACATTCCCGAGGACGTGGAAATCGACGAGGACGACTTCGACGAAGAGGACGAAGACCTCATCGACGACGAAGAACTCGACGAAGACGGCAACAAATAGGCCGTCGAAACATCAGTGTGGCCGGACCCGCAAGGGACCGGCCACACGGCGTTTAAGGACCCGGATCAACGGCGGGAATGGCCGTCACGGTACACGGTCACCAGTTTGCCGTTGGGCGGCTGGTTTTCTGCAGGCAGCGCATCGGTCGTTGCGTACAGGGTCGAACCCCTGAGGGCGACGTCGGCCGTGAGCTTGCCTGCCAGCACAGCCCGCTGCCTGTCGTTGCCATCTATCCTGAGCACACCCTCGCCGAACAGGGAGGCGACGTACAGGTCGCCGTCGTCGTCCACCGCCAGCCCGGTGGGTGACATGACCTCGTCAGCGACAAGCCGCACCCGGCCATTGTCCGGGTTCACCCGGTACACGGCCCCGCGGGCACCCAGTGCGGGGTCCTCCGGTCCGCCCGGGAGCACAGACACGTACAGCCAGCCGTCGGGTCCCACTGCGACGTCCGTGGGAACGGGTTCAAAAACATAGGTCAGGCCCACAACGCAGTCCGGAAGCTTCAGCGTGGCGGCCGCTTCTGCGGTGATTTCGAAGGGGCGCGGCGGCAGGACCGCCACTGTTTCAGCGTCTCCGGAGTCGGCGTCGATGGCCACAATGCTATTGGCTCCGGCATCGGCCACATAGACGGTGTCACCGGAGAGGGCGACGCCATACGGATGGGAGTCAACAGTCCCGGTGTAGGAGACGGGCACCTCAGGCGGAATTTGCGCCGCGCATGCATCCGGCAGGTCCTCAAATCCGTACCTGACGTCACCATCGGCGTTCTTTTCGTTCTCCAAGGCCGCCAGGTCACCAAAAGTCCGTTGTGTCCCATCGGCTGCGATGGTCCGGACATGACCGGCCAGCGGACGGGGATCCATGGGGCCGGCCCCCTGGCTCTCCACGAAGTAGATGGTCGAACGGCGCTGCACGCTTCCGGCCACGTCCCATTCCGGATCGGAATACAGGACTGTCTTGGTGCCGTCGGAAGCTACCCGCGTCAGTCGGCTGGCGAATTCCTCACTCACAATCGCCGTGCCGTCACGGCCTGCGCTTACGTGCAGCGGACCGACCAGCCCGTCGGCGAGGGTGACCGGTTCGGTTCGCGGCGGGGCGGCGACGCCTGCAGAGCCGGTCGCCAGGAAGACCGCGGCGCTGATGGCGGCCGCGGCAAGCGGAACGTGCTTTCTCATGGTGGTCTCCAAATGCCCAAAGATGATTACCAGGATTCATTGAGACCACGGATTCGGCTGGCGGAAAACACTGCCGCCCCCACTGCGCACATTCTATTTCTTAGCCTTCGACAACGTCGATGGCTTCCGCAAACCCGGCATCCGGCTTCCTTGGAAAGCCGCGCCCGCTCGCTATGATCGGTGCATGGATGCCCCACCCTCAGCCGCTGATATCCAGAAATTCCTGGGCCAGGCCGTCGACCTCGCCGTTCAGAATGTGGCCGCCGGCGGCGGTCCTTTCGGGGCACTTGTGGTCACCGCGGACGGGACGCGCCATTTCGGCGTCAACAGGGTGACGCGGGACAACGACCCCACCGCGCATGCCGAGGTTGTGGCCATCCGGACGGCAGCGGCAGAATCCGCCAATTTCGATCTCAGCGGGGCCGTGCTCTACGCAAGCTGTGAGCCCTGCCCGTTGTGCCTGGCAGCCGCGTTATGGGCGCGGATCGATCGCGTGTATTTTGCCGCGGACAGGCACGGCGCTGCAGCCGCCGGCTTCGACGACGCCCTGTTCTACGAATACTTTGAGGGCGTCCGGCCCGAACTCATGCCGGTCAACCAAACCGATGTCCCGACGTCGAACGCCCCGTTTGAAGCCTGGGACGCCAACCCGGACCGCACCGAATACTGACCTTCGTTCCCGGCTCCGGCATCGGGGAATCCGGCAGCCGGAGCCGGCGGGACCTTCGACTCTATCCGGCTTATGAAGGCAGGCGTCCGATTAACCCATGACTTCAGGGGCGACTGGAAGACAGCGCGGGGCAGTGGAGCCGAGGCTCATCAGGTGTCCCGGCTGCGGGAAGACCAACAGGATTCCGGCAGCCGCTCCCGGCCGTCCCCGCTGCGGCAACTGCAGCCATGACTTGCCGTGGATCGTCGACGCCGGAGACTCGGACTTCAAGCACATCGCGGAAGAGTCAACGGTGCCCGCCCTGATCGACTTCTGGGCTGAATGGTGCGGGCCCTGCCGCCTGGTCAGCCCCGTCCTGGACCAGTTGGCCACCGAGAAAGCGGGCCGCATCAAGCTGGTGAAAGTGGATGTAGACCACGCTCCCGGGCTCTCAGCGAGATTTGCGGTGCAGGCGATCCCCACGCTCATGGTGATCGTCGGCGGGATCGTGATTGCCCGGCAAGCGGGTGCCGCGCCCGCGGCGACCCTGCGGACCTGGCTGGAACACGCGCTGTCCTCGACCCTGAGCTAACCAACCCAGGCTGCGCCCAGAGGGGTCATTTTCGGCACACATTCGGCAAAGTTCGGCACAGGGAGGAAAGCATGACAGAGATACTGCGCTACGAAGTCGGATCCGGCGTGGTCCTGGTGGAAGCCGAGGAGAGCAGCTTCGGAGTGGAACACCCGTCGCGTGACGAGCAGGGGATCCAGGACACCGGGCGCAGGCTCGAAGATGCGCTGGCCTCCGTACGGCCGGCCGCCAAGGCAGCAGCGGAAGTCCTGGGGGACCTTGCGCCGGAACACCTGGAAATCCAGTTCGGCGTGAAATTGGCCGGCGCGGCGGGGGCCATCATCGCGAGGAACGTTACTGAAGCCCACTTCATCGTCAAGATGTCATGGTCGCCCGAGCAAGAACCACTCGAGGAAGAGATCGTGCCCTAGCGGCACCGCCTTCCTAGCTTCGGGAGCGCCGCTACCTTCGGGACCGCCGGCCGCCGCGCACGCCCAGCCCGCCGAGAAGCGGTGATCCCATGCCCAGCAGGAAACCGAAGTCATACCAGTTACCGGCTCGTGCGTTGTTGTAGAAGGGGAACTCAGCCCAGGCGCCGAACACGTGCGCGATGAGCACGATCCACGCCGTAAAACCGTTCCAAAAGCCCCACAGCAGGTCCTGCCACCACATGTTGTTCCTCTCCGGTGCCGCCCCTGTGGACAGGTTAGGGCCCGGCAGGCGTCTGCACTAGGGGCTCAGTGCCCCACTTTGGGCGTCGTTTCATCATCCCCGGGAAGGCAGGCGGCCCACGCCTTCCACGAGTTCCGCCTGGGCACCGCAGAGCGCAATCCGGATCCAGCCTTCGCCGATGGAACCGAAGGCGGTGCCCGGAGCGAAGGAAACTCCGGCATCGGCCAGGAACGTGCGGACCCAGGACCGTACATCACCGCCGCTGACGTGGGAAACATCCGCCCAGAGATAGAACGCCCCCTGCGCCGACAGGAACGGAATGCCCTTGGACGCCAGCACCGCCGACGCAGCGTCCCGGTTCGACCGGTAGTGGGCGTGCGCGTGGCTGACGTAGTCCTGCGGTCCCGTCAGCGCCGCGATCGCCGTGTACTGGGACGGCGAAGCGACGCAGGAAACGATCGACTCCATCACGTTATTCATCTTCCGTTCCAGCCCGGGCGGGCAGACCAAGGCCCCGATCCGGAGCCCCGTCAGTCCGTACGTTTTGGACAGGGTCAGCGACGTGAAGACCCTGGCCTCCCCGGGGACATCGCTGTCGAAGCGGGCCGGACTGACATGGGGCACGTCATACGTGAAGGCCTCGTAGCATTCGTCGGAGATGATCCACAGGTCGTGGCGCCGGGCCAGGTCCACGAGGCCCCGGGTGAGGTCGCCGCCCAGGACCGCGCCCAGCGGATTGGACGGCGAATTGAGGATCAGCACCCTGCTCTGCGGAGTAATGAGGGCCTCAATGTCCTCGATCCTTGGCTGGAAGTCGTGCTCCGGGTACAGCGGGTACCGTACGGGCTTTGCATGCAGCAGCTGGCTGGTCATCGCAAACGTGGGGTAGCCCGGGTTGGGAATCAGGATTTCGTCACCGGGGGAGAGCAGGAGGCTCATGGCGAAGTGGAGGCCCTGCTGGGCGCCGTCCACAACATAGACGCGCTCGGCCCCGATCTCAACGCCATTGTGCTCGCGGAATCTGGCTGCGAAGGCTTCGCGGAGGGCAGGGATCCCGGCATTCGGCGTGTAGTTGGTTTCGTCGCGGTCCAGGCATGCCATGCCCGCTTCGAGGACATGGCGGGGGAGCTCAAAGCCTGGTTCGCCGATGCTCAACACAATGGCACCCGGCGTGCCCCACGCGGCTTCGGTGATCTCACGGATCTGGTTGACGGGGAAGTCGTGGATGTGTGCGGCAAGCTCGGGCATGTCTGCCATCCTAACCGCCCGCTGTCGGACCCCCGGCTGTGGCACCGCCCGCCGTCGGAGTGTCCGCCCGCCGTCGGACCGGCAGCACGCCGGCGGACGAAAAAGGAGAGCCGCAGGCGCGGATATACTGGGAGGCGTGCTTTCTGGACTGGTAATAGTGGACAAGCCGCAAGGATGGACCAGCCACGATGTGGTTGGACGGATGCGGCGGCTGGCCGGTACCCGGAAAGTGGGACACGCCGGCACGCTGGATCCCATGGCCACGGGTGTGCTCGTCCTCGGAATCAACAAGGCCACCCGCCTGCTGACGTACATCGTGGGAACATCCAAGACATATACCGCCACCATCCGCCTCGGAGAATCCACTGTGACGGACGACGCCGAAGGCGAGGTGGTGGGCAGCCACTCCGCCGCTGCAGTCACGGAGGGAGCCATCAGGGCCGCCGTTGCAGCCCTCACCGGCGAGATCCAGCAGGTCCCCAGCAGCGTCAGCGCCATCAAAGTCAACGGCGAGCGTGCTTATGCCCGCGTCAGGTCCGGCGAAGACGTGAAGCTTGCCGCCCGGCCGGTCACCATCCACCGCTTCGATGTCCACGCGTTCCGCCCTGAGCGTGACGGGGCAGTGCTGGACGTGGACGTCACCGTGGAATGCTCGTCCGGTACGTATATACGTGCCTTGGCACGCGACCTTGGTGAAGCCCTGGGGACCGGGGGCCACTTGACGGCGCTTCGAAGGACCCAGGTTGGGCCCTATACCCTTGACCAGGCCCGGACGCTGGAGCAGTTGGCCGAGGAACTGGAAGTGCTGGAGATGTCCCAGGCGGCGCGGGCGCTCATGCCGAACCGTGAGCTCAGCGAGGACGAAGCCACTGAAATCTCCTTCGGCCGGCGCATAGCCGCAGGCGCCGGAGCCGGAACACCGGAAGCTGCCACCGCAGACAATCCCGCCGCGGCCTTCGCTCCCGACGGCTCGCTGGTGGCCCTGCTGGCCGACGCCGGCGGCTACGCGAAGCCGGTGCTGGTCTTCGCCCCGAGCAACGAACAGCCGGGCAAATAGCGTGGACGCGTACTTCTATATCATTCTGGCCGTCGGCCTGCTTTCCACGGTCATCTGCGCAGTCGCGGGGATCATGAAGAAAGCTCCCAACGATGCCACCATCCTGTCAGTTGCCGCCGTCGAACTGGCGCTCCTGGTTTACCTTGTGGGCTCGATCGTCCGCGTAGCCTCGGGGGAACGGATAGCCGGGGAACCGTGGGAGTTCTGGGGCTACCTGGTCACTGCCTTGGTCCTGCCGGTTGGCGCCGTTTACTGGTCCATCCTGGAGCGCACCCGGTGGAGCAACTTTGTCCTGGCTGCCGTGGGTGTCACCGCCCTTGTGATGGCCGCACGCATGAACCAGATCTGGTACTGAGTGGAAGAAGCACACGACGTGACTCCGCAAACCCCCGTCAACAAGACCGACGCGGCTCCCAAGGCCCAGTCCAAGGACACCCGGAACACCGGACCCGGGCGGCTGCTGATCGCGGTCTATGCAGTATTCGCCATCTCCGCCACGGCCCGGGCCGGCTACCAGATTCTCACGAAGTTCTCCGAAGCGCCGCTGGCTTACCTGCTCTCGGCGTTCGCGGCGCTCGTTTACGTCGTAGCCACGGTCTCCCTGGCGAAGGCCGGGAGGACCTGGTTCACGGTGTCCGTGGCTGCTGTCCTGGTGGAACTCGTGGGCGTGGTGGTGGTCGGAGCGCTGAGCATCTTCGACTCCGTCAACTTCCCGCACGAAACGGTCTGGTCCCTCTTTGGCCGCGGCTATGCGTTTATCCCGCTTCTGCTTCCCATCCTCGGCCTCGTGTGGCTGTACAGGCGCAGGCCGGCACCTCGGGAGGTTTGAGTCGCACGGTCTGACGCATCCGTCCGGCCGTTCTGACCCCGGTGTCCCGTTTTTGTCGTAGGTCTTTGGCAGAGTTATGCCATGGAAGTTATGGGGGAACTTGCAGCAGCACGAGGGGCGTTGCGGTGGGCCAAAATGGACGCTGCCGCTGACGCTTCTCCCGCGTCTGATGCTTTCCCCGCGTCGGTGCGCGGTTTGCGAAGTGTTCCCTCCGGGCAGCAGCCGAAGCCGTTAGCGTTCGACGGCGGTGGTTCCTGTGGTCTGGCCCGGTGCCTTGAGCTGCTGGAGGCCATTAGTTCGACGGCGGTCGCGGACGCTGCGGGGATGCGCTTCCGGGAGGCTGCTGACTTCGCTTCCCGGGTCGAGGACATCTCCCGCGCCGCTGAATATTTGCAGGTGGTTGCTGCCGGGGCTGTGGACCGGTCCCGGCGGGAGGCTATTTCTGCTGCTGCACGGGCTGGTGCGGGCCGTGGCGCGGCGGTCGGCTGGACCACCGGGTGGGGCAACGAGACGGACCTCCACGGACCCCTCGGCTGGGCTGCCGGAACGGAGGCCCAGCCCGCGGACGCCGGAAGTGACGCGGCTGAAGGGATACCTGCGGCAACACCGAAGACGAACGATCCGGATCCGGCCGATGACGGGTGCCGGAACACTACCGAGTTCCTCCGTATGAGGTTGCGGATCGGTGCCGGCGAAGCCCGCCGCCGGCTCGCCCTGACCGAAGCCGTGTTGCCCCGGGCCGGGATCACCGGCCACCCCCAAGAACCGGAACGGCCCGACCTGGCCGCGGCCGTCGCGTCCGGGTCCGTGGGCTCCCGGTCCGCGACCATCATCACCCTCGCCCTGGACCGGGTCCGCCACCACGCGGATGCGGAAGTTACCGGCCGGATGGAACACGCCCTGACCCGCACCGCGGCCGAGCACGACACCGACTTCGTGACCCGCATCGCCCGGCAGTGGACAGAGGCGATCGACCAGGACGGCAGCGAACCCTCCGAGGAGGAACTCCGCCACCGGCAGGGCGTGTTCATCCGGAAACCCCGCCGCGGACTACAGCACGTGGAATTCTTCGCCACCCCGGACCAGTACGAACCCCTCCTGACCGTGATGAACACCGCCACCAACCCCCGCACCCAACCAGAAGCGGCTGAAGGCAACGACGGAACCATTAGCGGCGAGGGCGACCTGGACCGGCGGACCCGGCCCCAGCAACTCCTGGACGGCCTCGTCAGCGCCGCCAAAACCGCCCTCGCCACCGGAAACCTCCCCGCCGCGGGCGGCCTGCGCCCCCAGGTCATGGTCACCATCGACTACCGCGACCTCCTCGACACACTCGAACAGGGCACCCCAGGCAGGGGCACCGGCTCGTTCACGTTCACCGGGCCCGTCACGGCCGCCACGGTCCGGAAGATCGCTTGCGACGCGGACATCATCCCCGTCCTGCTCGGCGGCCAGGGCCGGATCCTGGACATCGGCCGCACCACCCGGATCTTCCCGCCCCACATCCGCAAAGCCCTCACCGCCCGCGACCAGGGCTGCGCCTTCCCGGGCTGCACCATCCCCGCCCCGTGGTGCGAAGCCCACCACATCACCTACTGGTCACACGGCGGAACCACCAGCACCGAGAACGGCACACTGCTCTGCTCCCATCACCACCACCTGATGCATAAGGAACAGTGGCACATCCAGGTCAAAACCGGGATCACCTGGTTCATCCCGCCACCCCACATCGACCCACACCAACAACCCAGAAGAAACCGCTACTTCAGACTCGAGTGAGACTCCGGCAGTTAACCCGTGCCCTCGTATTGGCCATCGGAAACGAGCGAACATCCTGAGCGGTTCCGGCCTGAAATCCCAGCCTTCGGTGAATCCCAAGGGCCCCATAGCACGCACGCTGGCCTGGCTCGTTGAAGGATTGTCGCGGTAGCCAAAGCCAGCCGGAGCCAACTGCGGGAACGACTGTTGCGGCCGGGTGCTATCGTGGCAAATCGCGGTGCAGACTTCTGGGGAGGCCGGACCGCCGAGCAAACGGGGAGCAGATCATGAAACCCATCCCGGTAAACCCGTCACGTGTCCTCTTTTACGGAGTGACGGGGAGCGGCAAGTCCTCGGCAGCCCGCGCCTATGCAGCAGCGTCGGGACTTCCCGAGTTTTCAGCCGACGACGACATTGGCTGGCTTCCCGGCTGGCAGCAGCGCAGCGTCGAGCAGCAACGTGAGCTCGCGGCTGATGTTGCGGCGCGCGAGCGCTGGGTCTTGGACAGCGCCTATGGCCACTGGCGCGACATCGTTGTACCCCGGGCTGAGCTGGTCATCGCTTTGGATTATCCCCGTTGGCTGTCGCTGTCCAGACTGGTCCGCCGCTCCCTGCGACGGATTATCACGCGGCAACCCGTCTGCAACGGAAACGTCGAAACGCTCGCGAGGCTATGCGCGAGGGATTCGATCTTCTACTGGCACTTCAATTCATTCGCCAGGAAGAGACGTGTGTTCAAGGAATGGCAGGCCAGCCCGGACATGCCGCCGGTGATGGCGTTTCGCAGGCCCAGGGACCTCGACGACTGGCTGGCGGAGGTCGCAGCAGCGGCTTCACGTCCCGGGGATGTTGCTGAAGGTTCCGGCCGCCAGCACCACTAGGAGCCCGACCCGGGACGGCTATTTCTTGCCGAAGAGTCCACCCAACAGGCCGCCCAGACCGCCGCCGTCGGCGTTCTTTTTCTCTTCGGGGCGGTCCTCGGAACGGTTGTCGGAACCGTCGCCGGGGAGGTCGACGTCGATCACATCTCCCGGAACGGGCGCCCCCGCCTGCGGTATCGGCTGACCGAGTGGTCCGGTGGGGGGCTGCGGCGCCGAGTCCTTGTTGGCCTCGGGGACGACTGCATCGCGGGACTGCTGACCGCCCTGCGGGCCCCCGCCCAAAATGCCGCCGAGGATGTCGCCCAGTCCTCCTTCGGCACCCGCGCCGCCCTGTGAACCGCCGAGAATGCCGCCCAGGATGCTGCCGAGGTCGATTCCGCCGGGGCTGCCGGCCGCATCACCCCCTGCCCCGCCACCCCCTGCCCCGCCGCCAGCCTGTGCACTCCGCCCGCCGAGGATCTTGTTGGCGAGATAGGACATCACGATGGGCGCAAGGATTGGCAGAAGCTTCCTGACGAGGTCGCCGCCCACGCCGCCCAGGTTGGCAGTGCCGGCGAGCTGTTGTGCCACCTGATCCTGTTGCCCGCCGAAAACATGGCTGACAATTTTCTCGCCGTCGGCGGTATCCACCTGCGCAGCGTCGATGCCACCTTCTGCCAGCCCGTCCTGGTGCTGGGCAAGAGCGGACTCAAGGGAGGCGGCACCACCGGGCGCCTGTGCGTTGCTCTGCAAGCCGGCGAGGAGGGTGGGAACCGCAGCCTCGATTGCGGCCCGGGCGGACTCCGTGTCCGTGCCCAGCAGACCGGCGACCTGGTCAACGGGTATCTGTTCCAAAATCTCGCGGAGGTCAGTCATAGCGCTCTCCTTCAGCCCGGCGCAGGGCCGCGGGCATCGTTGGCTGCGGCGCGCAACTGCGGCGCCGGTTGCTGCCCTTGCATCCTAGCCGGGCACCCCGGACCGCGGTAGGCCGGAACCCGGGACCGGCCGCGGTGTCGGTCGCCGCAGGGTGATTTCGGGTAATTTCCAGAGGCAATTGCGGGTAATCTTAGAGAGTTCCGGGGCCCGGCGCGGTTTCGGACGAGTCAATGGCAGGCAGCAAAAGGCGAGGTTGATGGTCCACATCTGGAACGATCCGTCCGAGGTCCCCGCGGACTTCGGCCCTACCGTTGTCACGTTTGGCAATTTCGACGGCGTACACCGCGGGCACCAGCAGGTGCTCTCCCAGCTCATCCGCACAGCCCGCCTTAACGGCGCGCGTGCTGTGGCGGTGACGTTTGATCCCCACCCCGCGCAGGTGCACCGGCCCGAGTCCGCTCCTGAGCTCATCATGGGCCTGGAGGACAAGCTCGTGGCCCTCGGCGAGCTGGGCCTGGATGCCGTCCTGGTCATGAAGTACTCCTTGGAGCTGGCCAGCCTGACGCCGGAAGAATTCGTCGCTGGCGTCCTCGTCGGCAGCCTCAAGGCCAGCCACGTGGTGATCGGCCATGACGCCCGCTTCGGCCGCGGCAACTCCGGCGACCTTTCCACTATGCAGGAACTGGGGGAGAAGTTCGGCTTCACCGTCCAGGTCATCAGTGAATTCGGCTCCGAAGGTTTTCCCATCCACGACGACGGCGGCAAGGACCGCCGTTGTTCGTCCACCTGGGTTCGTGAGGCCTTGCGGGACGGCGACGTGGCCACGGCGGGTGCCGTGCTGGGCCGCCCGCACCGGATGCGAGGCGAGGTGGTGCACGGTGCTGCCCGCGGCCGTGCACTCGGATTCCCCACCGCCAACCTGGCTTCCGAAGCCAGCGGCTACATCCCCGCCGATGGAATCTACGCCGGCTGGCTCGTGGACCAGGCCGGCACCAGATGGCCCGCAGCCATCTCCGTCGGGTCCAACCCCACATTCGACGGCGTCAGCCGTCAGGTTGAAGCACACGTTATTGACCGTCCGGAAGAACCGGTTGAAAACTTCGATCTGTACGGCCAGACAGTAGTTGTGGAGTTCGTTGCACGGCTACGGGGCATGGTGGCGTACCGTGGGCCGGAGGCGCTCGTCGAACAGATGCGCCTGGACGTCGTCCAGGCCCACGACATCCTGTTCCGGCGCTGACCCCAGTCACTGGCAAGGAAGGCACCGCTGTGTCCGTTGAGAAGAACACGAGGCAACTGGAGAAGGACATTGTCCGGGACTTCAGTTCGCGGATGAGCTACGCGTCGTACCTGCAACTGCCCACGCTGCTCAGCGCGCAGCAACCGGTCAGCAACCCCGAACACCACGACGAAATGCTGTTCATCATCCAGCACCAGACCACTGAACTGTGGCTGAAGCTGGTCCTTCACGAGCTGCGCAGCGCCGCGGCCTGGCTCCGCAGCGACGACCTCGGATCCGCCTTGAAAGCGATCGCGCGAGTGAAGCACATCCAGAAGACACTGACCGAACAATGGTCCGTGCTGGCCACGCTGACACCCACCGAGTATTCCCAGTTCCGCGGGTTCCTGGGCAACTCCTCCGGGTTCCAGTCCAGCCAGTACCGGGCCGTGGAGTTCGTCCTGGGCAATAAGAACCGCAAGATGCTCCCGGTGTTCGAATCCGATCCTGAGGCCTACCAGCAGCTGAGCAACGTCCTTGAGGCGCCAAGCATCTACGACGAATTCCTCGCCTACCTCAACCGGCAGGGCTTCGACATCCCGACGTCCCTGCTGGAGCGCGACGTCACTAAGGCTCACCAGTTCTGCCCGGAACTGGTGCCGGTGTTCAAGCACATCTACGAGAACGCAGCTGACAACTGGGGTGCCTACGAGGCATGCGAAGAACTGGTGGACTTGGAAGACAACTTCCAGCTGTGGCGTTTCCGCCACCTGCGAACGGTGCAGCGGACCATTGGCATGAAGGCCGGCACCGGCGGATCCAGCGGGGCCGCGTTCCTGCAGAAGGCCCTGGAACTGACGTTCTTTCCCGAACTTTTCGCCGTCCGGACGGAGATCGGCCAGTGAACGCACTTGATCCGCGGGCAACAAGCCCGCTGGCACCGGATACGGCGGACGCCACAGACGCCCTGCGGCAGCGCGCCGTCGAACTTGACGCCGCCGACCCGCTGGCAGGCTACCGCGACCACTTCATCGGAACTGACACCGAGCTGTCCTACCTGGACGGGAACTCGCTGGGCCGTCCGCTCAAGCGGACAGCTACGGACATCGGCAGCTTCATCCAGCACAGCTGGGGCGACAGGCTGATCCGAGGCTGGGACGAGGAATGGCTCCAGCTGCCGGAAGCTATCGGCGACCAGCTGGGCCGGGCAGTCCTCGGCGCCGCACCCGGGCAGACCATCATTGCCGACTCCACCACGGTTGTCCTGTACAAGCTGATCCGTGCCGCCCTCGCTGCGGTCAAGGACCCCGCCAGGACCGAGATCGTGCTGGATACGGAGAACTTCCCCACGGACCGTTACCTTCTCGAAGGCATCGCCCGGGAAGAGGGGCTGACGCTGCGATGGATCGAGGCCGATCCCGCTGCCGGGGTGACCGTTGACCAGGTGCGCGAGGCGGCAGGGCCGGCTACCGCCGTCGTGGTCCTCAGCCAGATCGCCTACCGCTCCGGTTATCTCGCCGACCTGCCGGCGATCACGGCGGCAGTGCACGACGCCGGCGCGCTGGTGGTATGGGACCTGTGCCATTCCGCCGGTTCGGTGGAGATCGACCTGGACGCCGCCGGCGTCGACTTCGCTGCGGGCTGCACCTACAAATACCTCAACGGGGGACCGGGCTCGCCGGCGTTCGCCTACATCAACTCCCGGCACCTCCCGGAGCTGAACCAGCCGATCTGGGGCTGGATGGGCCGCAAGGACGCGTTCGAAATGGGACCCGGCTACGAACCGGCTCCCGGGATCCGCGGCTTCCTCAGCGGAACGCCGGCAATTTTGGGCATGATCGCCATGCAGGGCACGCTGGACCTGATTGAAGAAGCCGGCATGTCCGCACTCCGGGAAAAATCCCGGAAGCTGACGGCGTTCGCGCTCGAGCTCCATGACGCGTGGCTGGCTCCGGCCGGAGTCCTGCTGGCAACGCCGCGGGATCCGGAGCGCCGGGGGAGCCACATCACCGTGGACCATCCGGACTTCCGGGAGATGACGGCGAAGCTCTGGGCGCGGGACGTCATCCCGGATTTCCGGGCACCGCACGGCATCCGGATCGGGCTCTCGCCGCTCAGCACCTCATTTATGGAGGTGTACCGCGGTGTTGCCGCCGTCCGGGATCTGCTGGCGCGCCGCTAGCAGGGCCACCCGCAGCGGTCGTGCTGCACGGCGTGTTTCGACAAGATTGCGGCCGGGCCGGTAAACTAAACGTTGGATCCGGCTGCAGTCCGTGGCGGCTGGCTCTTGTTATGTGCAGGATTTCCCGGGTTACCGCGGATTTCGGGCACTGGCACACCCGGCAGTGAGTTACTGATTCGGGCCTCACGGCACATCTCTAGGAGTTATTGTGGCACTTGACGCCGCTGTAAAGCAGTCCATCATCAAGGATTTCGCAACGTCCGAGGGCGACACCGGTTCACCGGAGGTCCAGGTTGCAGTCCTGACTCAGCGGATCAAGGATCTCACTGAGCACATGAAGGAGCACAAGCACGACTTCCACACCCAGCGCGGTCTGCTGG
Source organism: Arthrobacter sp. PvP103 (assembly GCF_017833075.1). Lineage (NCBI taxonomy): Bacteria > Bacillati > Actinomycetota > Actinomycetes > Micrococcales > Micrococcaceae > Arthrobacter > Arthrobacter sp. PvP103. Next base: position 3,965,904 of record NZ_JAFIBQ010000001.1, read on the forward strand.
CCATGGTTGGTCGTCGCAAGCGCATGCTCACCTACCTCAAGAACACTGACATCAACCGCTACCGTGCGCTCATCGAGCGCCTCGGCCTGCGCCGCTAGTCAGACCTGAGGGGCGGCCCCTTCCGTGACGGAAAGGGCCGCCTTCTTCAACCAAAACTAAACAGGAGGATCAACCGCATCACGCATTCGCGGTCCTCGGTAGTGATTCCCGGGAACGGCTTCGAAGAATGAAGCCCGGCCCGTGGGTCTCGATCGATGACCGGGTGCAGTGCAGGCCAGTAGACAGATGCTGGACTGGGTTGATGCGGCTGGACTTCCGTTAACCAAGAAACGGAGGTGACTCTCTTGGAGGGTCCCGAAATCCAGTTCTCAGAAGCGGTCATTGACAATGGCCGCTTCGGCAAGCGTGTAATCCGCTTCGAAACCGGCCGCCTTGCCAAGCAGGCAGCCGGCGCAGCCATGGTGTACATCGACGAAGACACCGCGCTGCTGTCCGCAACCACCGCCGGCAAGCACCCGCGTGAAGGCTTTGACTTCTTCCCGCTGACCGTTGACGTCGAAGAGCGTATGTACGCCGCCGGCCGCATCCCGGGTTCGTTCTTCCGCCGCGAAGGCCGCCCGTCCACCGAAGCCATCCTGGCTTGCCGCCTCATGGACCGCCCGCTGCGTCCGGCCTTCATCAAGGGCCTCCGCAACGAGGTCCAGATCGTCGTCACCGTCCTGGCGATCAACCCTGACGAGCTCTACGACGTCGTGGCCATCAACGCCTCCTCGATGTCCACCCAGCTCTCCGGCCTGCCGTTCTCCGGCCCGATCGGTGGCGTCCGCGTTGCCCTCGTCGCCGACGAGCACGGTTCGCAGTGGGTTGCTTTCCCGAAGCACTCCCAGCTCGAGAACTCCGTGTTCAACATGGTCGTTGCCGGCCGCGTTGCCGGTGACGACGTCGCCATCATGATGGTCGAAGCCGAAGCTACGGACAACTCCTGGAACCTCATCAAGGAACAGGGCGCCACCGCCCCCACCGAAGAGGTTGTGTCCGAGGGCCTCGAGGCCGCCAAGCCGTTCATCAAGGCACTGTGCGACGCCCAGGCAGACCTTGCCGCCCGCGCCGCCAAGCCGACCGTCGAGTTCCCGGTCTTCCTCGACTACGAGGACGACGCCTACGCCGCTGTTGAAGCCGCTGCGGCCGAGAAGCTGGCTGCTGTCTTCCAGATTGCTGACAAGCAGGAGCGCGACGCCGCTTCGGACCAGCTCAAGGACGACGTCACTTCGTCGCTCGCCGGCCAGTTCGAGGGACGCGAGAAGGAGCTGTCCGCAGCTTTCCGCTCGGTGACCAAGCACGTTGTGCGCCAGCGCATCCTGAAGGACCAGATCCGCATCGACGGCCGTGGCCTGACGGACATCCGCCAGCTCACCGCCGAGGTCGAGGTCCTGCCCCGCGTTCACGGTTCGGCCATCTTCGAACGCGGCGAGACCCAGATCATGGGTGTCACCACGCTGAACATGCTGAAGATGGAACAGCAGATCGACTCGCTGTCGCCGGTAACGCGCAAGCGCTACATGCACAACTACAACTTCCCGCCGTACTCCACCGGTGAAACCGGTCGCGTGGGTTCGCCCAAGCGCCGCGAAATCGGTCACGGCGCCCTGGCCGAGCGTGCACTCGTGCCCGTCCTGCCGTCCCGCGAGGAATTCCCCTACGCCATCCGCCAGGTATCTGAGGCTCTCAGCTCCAACGGTTCGACGTCGATGGGTTCCGTCTGCGCCTCCACGCTGTCGATGCTCAACGCAGGCGTGCCGCTGAAGGCGGCCGTTGCAGGTATCGCCATGGGCCTGGTGTCCGACCAGGTTGACGGCCAGACCCGCTACGCAGCACTGACCGATATCCTCGGCGCCGAAGATGCCTTCGGCGACATGGACTTCAAGGTCGCCGGTACTTCCGAGTTCGTCACGGCCATCCAGCTGGACACCAAGCTCGACGGCATCCCGGCCTCGGTCCTGGCCGCCGCCCTGAAGCAGGCCCGCGAAGCACGCCTGCACATCCTCGAGGTCATCAACTCCGCGATCGACACCCCGGACGAGCTCTCCGAGTTCGCTCCGCGCGTCATCGCGGTCAAGATCCCCGTGGACAAGATCGGCGAGGTCATCGGGCCCAAGGGCAAGATGATCAACCAGATCCAGGAAGACACCGGCGCGGACATCTCCATCGAGGACGACGGCACCGTTTACATCGGCGCCACCAACGGCCCGTCCGCCGACGCCGCACGCTCCGCGATCAACGCCATCGCCAACCCGCAGGTTCCGGAAATCGGAGAGCGCTACCTGGGTACGGTCGTCAAGACCACCACCTTCGGCGCCTTCATTTCCCTCACCCCGGGCAAGGACGGTCTGCTGCACATCTCCGAGCTGCGTAAGATCGCCGGCGGCAAGCGCGTTGACAACGTCGAGGACGTCGTCTCCGTGGGCCAGAAGATCCAGGTCGAGATCACCAAGATCGACGATCGTGGAAAGCTGTCCCTCTCCCCGGTCATCGCCGAGGAAGAAGGCGCTGAAAACGCCGAGGTCGCCGAGGCAGCCGCAGAGTAATCTGCAGCGCACCTCGTAGTACCAGCGTGACGGCGGGGCCGGTGGAACTTCCACCGGCCCCGCCGCCGTTAAGCCGCCCGATTGAATCGCCATTTCCCCGGACATGGCGGCAGTGGTCCGCTGGTACGATTGCAGGCAGATTTGGCACCGTTTTCCTGAAAGGCCTTGATGACTGTCGTACCCCTGCCGCTCGTGCAGAACCATCCCGGAGACACCCTGATCCACGGAGCCGACGGCGGGTCCGTGGTTCGCCGGTCCGTACTTCCCGGAGGCGTGCGTGTACTGACGGAAGCCATGCCCGGCCAGCGGTCCGCGACCATCGGCTTCTGGGTTGGCGTGGGTTCACGGGACGAAGCCCACGGGCAGCACGGGTCCACCCACTTCCTGGAGCACCTGCTGTTCAAGGGCACCAAGCGGCGCACCGCGCTGGAAATTGCCTCCGCGTTTGATGAGGTCGGCGGGGAGTCCAACGCGGCCACTGCCAAGGAAAGCACCTGCTATTTTGCCCGGGTCCTCGACACGGACCTTCCGATGGCCATCGATGTCATCGCGGACATGATTACCGGCGCAGTCCTGGACCCGCAGGAGATGGAGCAGGAACGCGACGTCATCCTGGAGGAAATCGCGATGGACAGCGACGACCCCACGGACGTCGCCCACGAGCACTTTGTTGCCGCAGTGCTGGGAACGCATCCGCTTGGACGGCCGATCGGCGGAACACCGGAGGCCATCCGGGCCGTTGCCCGCGATTCCGTCTGGGACCACTACCGCCGGTACTACCGCCCGGACGAGCTGGTCATCACCGCCGCCGGCGGACTGGACCACGACGTCGTCTGCGGATTGGTGGTGGATGCCCTCCACCAGGCGGGCTGGGCGCTGGAGCCCGGTGCAGCACCCGTGGAGCGGCGCTCCACCGAACGGGCCCACATCACCGGAACCGCCGGACTCCACGTGGTCAAGCGGCCCGTCGAGCAGGCAAACATCATCATGGGCTGCCCCACCATCGTCGCCACGGACGGACGCCGCTACGTCATGAGCGTGCTTAACGCCGTGCTGGGTGGCGGCATGTCCTCGCGCCTGTTCCAGGAGGTGCGGGAAAAGCGCGGCCTGGTCTACTCCACCTATTCCTTTGCCTCGTCCTATGCCGACGCAGGCTATTTCGGCATGTATGCCGGCTGCACGCCCTCGAAGGTCCGCCAGGTCGTTGAGCTGCTGGGCGCCGAACTGGACAAGCTGGCGGAGCACGGCATCTCCGAGGACGAGCTCAGGAAGGCCGTGGGTCAGCTGTGCGGCGGGATCGTGTTGGCGCTCGAAGACACCGGATCACGGATGTCGCGGCTGGGCAGGGCCGAACTGGTGTCCGGCGAATACCAGGACATCGAGGAGACGCTCCGGCAGATCAAGAGCGTTACCGTGGAGCAGGTGCGGGAACTGGCGCTGGAGCTTGCGGCGGCACCCCGGACGGTGACAGTGGTGGGTCCGTTCGAGGAACGCGAAACCTTCGGCCTCTGAACCCGCCCGCCCTTCGCTGGACAACTCCATCCGCGGGCGTGATGATGAACCCGGGGCCACACTGGAGGAGCAATGGACCGTACGCACCCGGGCACTGCGCAGGCAGAGCTGGAGGTTTTCCTCGGGCACTGGACGGGGACGACCCATATTGAGGCGACACCCCGGCGGCCTGCCAGGACTGCGGCGGCAGAGATGACCTTCACCAAGGCCGCCGGCGGCTACGCGGTGCTGCAAAGCTACCGGCATACCCAACTCGACGGTATCCGTTTTGAGCGCCATGGCATGTTCACCATGGACCCCGACCACCCTGACACGGTCTGGTACCACGTGGACAGTGTGGGGCTGCCCCGGGAACCCCCTACGCGGTGCAGCTGGCACGGCGGAGTCCTCACCGTGGAACGCCGAACCGGCAGGGATACCTCCCGGCACACGTACCGGGTGGACGACGGCGTGCTGACGCACACGTCCGAAGTCCGCCTGGCCGGCGCCACAGCCTTCGCGCCGTTCATGACCTCCGTTTGCCGCCGCACCTGACAGCGCAACCGGACACCTGTGGCCCGCCCGGGGAGAATCAGCCTGCTGATTCCAGAATCCGCGCCTTCGGCGCACCGTCCAGGGCCGGAGCCGCGGCCGGCGAGTTCCACACCTGCTGCCGGAGCCTGGCCAGCAGTTCCTCGGCCTGTCCCCGGCGGGCAAGGTCAAGTTCAACCACCACGTAGTGCGGATCGTCCACTGGCCGGCTAATGCGATGGGCCAGTACGCCAGAGGCTGTCCGGTTGACAGGGTCCCTGTCGAAGGCGGCCTTCCACATCCCGAAGTCCTTGATGCCGTGCTCAATCTGGAGCGTGTACATGTCATTCCTTTCTGTGGGCCGATGCCGTCCGTCCGGATCGTGCCCCTGGGCCAACGGTAGGCACACCGCGGGAAGGGCCGGTATCCCAGAAATCTGGGCGGGACCCTGGCCGGGCAGTGATGGCCGGGGGCCCGTGACCCGCACTTGCGGGGGCTCCCGGGCCATACTGTTTGCATGACCACGCATCGGGCAGCGGGCCGAAGCCTGGAAAGGATCGGTGACCTCTGCGGTTCGCCGCTGGAGGACGATAACCTGCGCGCAGCCCTGTTAGCGGAGATTGCCGGCATTGTCCCGTTCAGCTCGTTTGTGTGGCCCCTGACCGACCCCGAAACGTGCACCGGGATCTCACCGATGGCCCGGATTCCCTGCCCCCAGGAACTGCCGGCCCTGATCAGGCTGAAGTACGTGACGGCGCCCGGCCGGTGGACGTCGCTCATCGGGAACGGCCCGCCCACGGTGACGCTGCAGACGGCAACCGGGGGAGACCTTGTCCGGAGCCCGCTCTGGAACGGTGTCCTTGGGCGGTACGGGGTGGTGGATGTCCTGTCCACGGTGTTCGCGGACAGATACGGTTGCTGGGGCTGGCTTGACCTGTGGCGGACCGCAGATGACGGGCAATTTTCGGACCTCGAAGCGAAGCACCTGGCGGCTGCGGCGCCCGTCATCGCGGCTGGCCTGCGGCGAAGCAGGGCAGCCCGGATGAGGCTCGATGCGAAGCCGCGCCGCAACCTGCTGCCCGCGGCGGGGCTGCCTCAACAGGCGGTGCTGACGCTGGACACGGAGCTGGGAGTCACCAGCCGAAGTGCGTCCGCAGCCGATTGGCTCGGCCTGCTGCAGCCGGGGCCCCGCCCTTTTGAAGCGATACCGGCCGAGGTCTTCAACGTGGCCGCGCAACTCCTGGCACGGGAGGCCGGAGTGGATTCCCACCCGGCGTCTGCCCGAGTCAGCATCGGCTCCGGCCGGTGGGCGGTGCTCAGGTCATTCCGGCTGGATCCGGGGGAGAACGGGGCAGCGAGGCTGGCAGTGACCATCCAGGAATGCCCGGCGGGGGAACGGCTCGACGTGTTCGCCCGGTGCTTTGGCCTGACGCCGAGGCAGCGCAGCCTGCTGGAACTCGCCGCAGGCGGACTGGACACCGCGGCGCTGGCGGCGGCCCTCCGGATCAGCCCCTACACGGTGCAGGACCAGTTCAAGCTGGTTTTTGCTGCCTGCGGCGTACGGAGCAGGAACTCGTTGCTGGCTTTGGCCCTCGGAACGGAGCGGGCCGGCCCCTCGTAATAAGCTGCCCAATCCCTAGCCGCCGGCAAACGGCGGCAGCACGTCCACGACGTCATCCGGCCCCAGGACCACGGACCGGTCGCGGACGGCCACTTCGTTAAGCAGGAAGCTGCTTCGCGAAAGAAGCCGCGCGAGCGGCGGGGTGCCGGCCGGCGGAACCGGGCGGTCGACGTCGAGCACAGCGCTCAACAGTGCCTCCAGAGTGGAGCCGGCGGGAAGCTCAAAGCCTTCCTCTTCCACCCCTGCGGCAGCGCGCGCGGCAGCGAAATAACGTACGTTCAATGCTTCAGCCTCCGATGGCGCTCATGCTGCGGTCCGGCTGGACAAAGTCCGGAGCGTCCAAACCGACGTGGTCCATGCCGTGGGCTTTCGGCTTGATCCACATGGCGTCCTGCCAGCGCTCGGCGAGTTGCTCATCCGTGGCGCCTTCGCGCAGCAGCCCCAGAAGGTCGACTTCTTCGCGCGAGAACAGGCAGCTCATGATCTTGCCCTCGGCCGTGATCCGGGTGCGGCGGCAGTCCGAACAGAAGGGTTCGGTGACGGAGGCGATGATTCCAACTGTTCCCAGCACGGGTCCGGAGGCCTCCGTGGAACCCGGGGCGCGGCGTCGTACTTCGAAGCGTTCGGCCGGTGCGCCGTCACGGTCCCTCGGATCGGCGCTGAGGACGTAGTCGACGGACAGGAGTTCGCGGATTTCGGCCGCGGTAATCATGTTCCGGCGGGTCCACCCGTGGTCGGCGTCGAGCGGCATCTGCTCGATGAAGCGGAGTTCGTAGCCGCGGTCCAGTGCCCACGCCAGCAGCGACGGGGACTCGGCGTCATTGATTCCGCGCATCAGGACGGCGTTGAGCTTCACGGGACCGAGCCCGGCGGCCCACGCGGCGTCCACACCGGCCAGGACCTTGTCCAGGAAAGGCCTCCGGGTCAGCTTGGTGAACGTCTCTTCGTGCAGGGAATCCAGCGAAACGTTGATCCGGGAAAGACCGGCAGCCTTCAGTCCGGCCGCCTTCTTATCCAGCCCCACCGCGTTGGTGGTCATGGAGATCGGCAGCTCCGGGTGCGCCTGGCGCAAGGCGGAGATAATGTCGAGGAGGTCGGCCCGGACCAGGGGTTCGCCGCCGGTGAGGCGCAACTCGCGCACCCCCAGCATGTCGACGCCGATCCGCACTATCCTGACGATTTCCTCGGCGGACATCACGGCCTGCTTGGCCAGCCATTCAAGACCTTCGGCCGGCATGCAGTACGTGCAGCGCAGGTTGCACTTGTCCGTCAGGGACAACCTCATGTCCGTGGCGCGGCGTCCGTACCGGTCCATTAGGCCCGCGGGCATGCCCGCCGGCCTCGACGGCAGCGACGGTGCTCCCGGGTCGGAACCTGCCCCCTCCCGGGGTTGCGGCATACCAAGCTGAACACTCATAAATTCAGGCTACGCCACCTTGGGGTCAACCATCACGCCTATGACATCCGCGGATCTTACGGAATCCCTACGGATCGCCACGGCGGGCGGCAAAGCCGCGCCACGCCCAGGCGTCGAACCTATGCTGGAGGAGTGAACAAGTCCCAGCCGGCGCCGGTCCAGGCCGCAGTCGGAAACCGGCGGATACTCCTCGTCGAAGACGAACAGACCATCGCCGGAGTGGTCCGTGACTACCTTGTGCAGGCGGGCTTCCAGGTGGACCTCACTGCGGACGGGTTCACGGCCCTGCGCCTCGCGGCGGAGCGGCACCCGGACCTCGTCCTGCTGGACCGCATGCTGCCCGGCCTGGACGGCGTGGAAGTGTGCCGCAGGCTCCGCCAGACGATGAGCGTCCCCGTCATTATGCTGACGGCCCTGGGGACGGAGGATGACAGGATCCTGGGACTGGAGGTCGGTGCGGACGATTACATCACCAAGCCTTTCTCGCCCCGGGAACTGGTGCTCAGGGTGCGCTCTGTTTTGCGGCGCAGCGTGCAGGAGTTCAGCCCCGAACCGGCGGTGCAAGTTGCCGGGTTCGAGCTCAACCCGGCAGCCCGGACCGTGACGCACCACGGATCTCCGCTCGCGCTGACCATCCGGGAGTTCGACCTTCTGGCCTTTTTCCTGCGCCGCCCCAACCAGGTGTTCAGCCGCGAGGAGCTGATCAGGGCCGTGTGGGGCTGGGACTTCGGGGACCTCTCCACGGTCACCGTCCACGTCCGGCGGCTGCGCGAAAAGATCGAGGCTGATCCCACCCGGCCGGCCCTCCTGAAGACGGTGTGGGGCGTGGGCTACCGGCTGGACACCCCGGACGGGGCTGACGGTGCAAACAGCTGAACTTCTCGCCATCGTCGCCTGGGCGCTGCTCTGGGCCGTAGTCATCGGAGCAGCATCGCTGCTGCTGCTCAAACCCCTTCGCAGAACGTCCATCGCCGTCCAGATCTGCGTGGTGGTGCTGTCCACCGTTGCGGTCCTGACCGCAGGCATGGTGAGCGCCTTCAATGCGATGGTTATTTCCGCCCGGGACCTGGAGGTCATGTGGTACGTCCTGGCCATCGCGTCCGCGGTGGCTGTGGCCATCTCACTGGTCCTCGGGGCGCGTGTCTCACGCAACGCCAAACTCCTCGCAGCTGCCGCAAGGAGCATTGGACGCGGCGAGCACCCGGGGCTGCCGGCGCCGCTCATGAGTTCCGAGCTCTCGGAACTGGCGGATGAACTGGAACGCAGCAGCCGCATGCTGGCTGAATCCCGGGAGCGGGAGGCCGCCGTGGAGAATTCCCGCCGCGAACTCGTCAGCTGGATTTCGCACGACCTTCGCACGCCGCTGGCCAGCATGCGCGCGATGGCGGAAGCGCTTGAAGACGGAATGGCCTCCGACGTCAGCGGCTACTACCGCAAGATCATCAGCCAGACGGATCAGATGGCCGTCATGGTCAATGATCTCCTGGAGCTCTCCAAGATCCAGGCAGGCACCCTGCGGCTCAAGGCCGAACCGCTGGATCTCTACGACCTCGCCAGTGACGCGATTGCGGATCTGGCCCCGCTGGCCGCCCGGCGGCAGATGAGGCTCGACGGCGGCGGGGTCCGTGAGTGCCTGGCCTTCGCGGACGGCCCCTCCCTGGGGCGGGCGGTCCGCAACGTGGTGCTCAACGCCATCCTGTACAGCAAGCCCGGTACCGGCGTGACCGTTGAAGTCACCAGGGAGGGGGAAGATGCGGTGGTTACGGTGACGGACGGCTGCGGCGGAATTGCACCGGAGGACATCCCCCACCTCTTCGACACGGGATGGCAGAAGAATCCCTCGCGCGGCCGCTCCGGCGGCGCGGGCCTCTCCGGAACAGAACCGGAAGCCGCGGGCTACAGCGGGGCCGGGATCGGGCTCAGCATGGTTGCAGGAATCATCCGGGCCCACGAGGGAAGCGTGACGGTGGAAAATGTCGACGGCGGCTGCCGGTTCTCCCTGCGCCTGCCCGCCCCGGACAGGGAGCGCCCGACGGAAGCCCCGCGCCGGAGTTCAACCGGCAGCCCGGACGTGAAAGAAGGGAGGGTCCCCCGTGGACACTGATCCGCAGGAAAGGGCGGCCGTGAAAGTGCCTCCCGCGGCTGTTCCTGCCCCCGCCCCCGCCGCTGTAGCCCGCCGGTGGGCAGCGGCCGCAGGCGTTGTCGCCGTGGCCGTCGGAGTCGTGGCCGGCGAACTCGCCGCCGCCCTCGTGAGCCCCGCACTTTCGCCCCTGACGGGCGTCGGCGGTGCAGTGATCGATGCTGTTCCTCCGGCCGTGAAGGACTGGGCCATCTCAGTGTTCGGCACGGCGGACAAGCTGGCGCTGCTCGTGGGCATGGGACTGGCCATGGCGGCCCTCGCTGCGCTAGCCGGCATCCTTGAGTGGCGGCGCCGCTTTGCCGGGTTTGCAGTCATCGCCCTATTTGGCGTGGCGGGCCTGGCGGCGGTCCTTGGCCGGGCACAGGCAACCGGCAACGCCGTTGTGCTGCCCCTTCTTGCGGCCGGAACCGGAATCCTTGTCCTGCGCTGGCTGATGTCACGCCTCCGGAACCGGGACCCGGCAGGCACGCCGACGGCCGGCCCGGCCCGGCGCCGGTTCCTGCAGGCACTGGGCGGAGGCGCCGTCGTCGCGGCCCTTGGAGGCGCGCTTGCTGTTGCCCTGCGCGGCGCCGCGGCCGGCGTCAGTGAATTCCGTAGCAAACTTGCCTTGCCGTCCGCGGCATCCCCGGTCCCGCCGGTTCCGGCCGGTGCTGAGCTGGGGCTTGACGGCATCAGTCCGCTGGTCACGCCCAACCGGGACTTCTACCGGATCGACACTGCCCTCACTGTTCCGGCGGTGGATCCGGACACCTGGGTCCTCAGGGTCACGGGAATGGTGGAACGGGACATCGAGCTCGATTTCGCCACGCTGCTTTCGAAACCCATGACGGAACGCCACATCACCATCGCCTGCGTCTCCAATGAAGTGGGAGGGGACCTCATCGGCAATGCGCTGTGGCTGGGCTGGCCGGTCCGGGAGCTGCTGGCCATGGCCGGGCCGCAGAGCGGCGCGGACATGGTGCTGTCCCGCAGCAGTGACGGCTGGACGGCCGGCACCCCCCTCGAAGCGTTGACGGACACGCGGGACGCACTGCTCGCCGTCGGTATGAACGGCGAACCGTTGCCGCTGGAGCACGGCTTCCCGGTGCGGCTCGTCGTGCCCGGCCTGTACGGCTACGTTTCCGCCACCAAATGGCTCACCGAACTAAAAGTGACCAGGTTCGCCGACGACGCCGGATACTGGACACCCCGCGGCTGGAGTGAGCGCGGACCCATCAAGACGTCCTCACGCATCGACGTCCCGCGCACCGGCCGTCCGGTGCGTGCCGGAACGGTGGCGTTCGGCGGCGTCGCGTGGGCCCAGCACACCGGAATCGGCACAGTGGAACTCCGCGTTAATCGCGGCCGCTGGCAGACGGCGGAACTTGCACCCGGCATTTCCCGGGACACCTGGTACCAGTGGCAGCTCTCACTGCCCCTCACGCCCGGGCAGTATGAGATCCAGGTCCGGGCCACGGACCTCAACGGTGTGCCGCAGATCGAAAAGCCGTCCCGGGTTGCCCCGGACGGCGCTACCGGATTCCACACCATTAGAGTTGACGTGACGCCGTAGCGGGGCCGAATTCCCGCGGGCAGGGCCCGCAGCACACCGCCACAGCAGTATTCAGACACAGCAGTATTCAGACACAAGCAGTACCCACACACAGCAGTACGCCCGGACCGAGGTAAGGAACGTATGCACCGCACCGACAACAGGCACGCCACCGGCGGCAGCCAGACCCACAGCGGCCGCCATCGCGGCTTCTCCGGGCACGGCCACCAGGCCCGTACCGTGGAGGCCCACCGTGAGGCCGTGCGTGAGCTCCTGGCGGACTTCAGCGGTCCCGGCCGTACAGAAGAGTTGCCGCTCCAGGCGGCGCTGGGACGCGGGCTCGCAGCGGATATCCCCGCGCCCGTGGACCTGCCGCCCTTTGCGAACTCCCAAATGGACGGCTTCGCCGTCCGCAGCCAGGACATTCCCGACGGCGGGACGGACCTGAGAGTGGTGGCGCCCATCCCGGCCGGTGCCACTGCAGCGGCGCTGGAACCGGGCACGGCCGCGCCGATCATGACCGGAGCCATGATTCCTGCCGGAGCCGACGCCGTCGTACCCGTTGAAAAAGCCGTTCCGGATTCCTTCCCGGAACCCGGAGCGGCGGCCACCGTCCGGCTGCCGGCAACGGAAGCAGGCACATACGTCCGCAGTGCGGGCAGCGACATCCCGGCCGGGGAGCTCGCGCTCGCCGCCGGAACGTTCCTGGGCCCGGGCCAGCTGGGGCTGCTGGCGGCACTGGGCATCACACGGGTCACGGTGCACCGGAAGCTGACGGTGCTCCTCGCCACCACGGGCGACGAAGTGGTGGAGCCCGGCAGCCCGCTGGAGCCCGGCAAGATCTACGACGCCAACGGCACACTCCTCGAAGCCGCCATGCGCCAGGCCGGGCTGGAGGTCCTGCGGGCTGCGATCTCAACGGACAGTCCGGACGCGCTGACTGCCACGCTGCGGAGGCATGCCCCGCAGGTGGACCTGATCGTCACCACGGGCGGTGTCAGCAAAGGAGCCTACGAGGTGGTCAGGCAGGCAGCCGCGGGACAGGACGTGGAGTTCCTGCACGTGGCCATGCAGCCCGGTGGACCCCAGGGCCTCGGGCGGTTCGACGGTGTCCCCTTCGTGGGTTTCCCGGGTAACCCGGTCAGCTGCCTGGTCTCTTTCGAAATGTTCCTGCGCCCGGTCCTCAGCTCGTTGTTCGGGGCACCGGCGCCGCGGCCGGCCATCCGGGCCAGGCTGGCGGCACCGCTGGAGTCACCCGAGGGGAAGCACCAGCTCCGGCGCGGCACGCTCCTTCCGGACGGCTCGGTCCGGCTCGAAGGGGGCGCAGGCTCGCACCTGGTCCATGCCCTGGCCAATTCCAACGCCCTGATCCATGTCCCGGTGGGGACATCTGCGCTCGCCGCGGGGGCAGAAGTGGAAGTATGGACGCTGTGAACAATGAAGACAACGTTGCCGGGCTGACGCATCTGCGCCGGGACGGGACAGCGCAGATGGTTGATGTTTCCGGCAAGGCCGAGACAACGCGGGAGGCAACAGCCACCGCCACGGTCCGCACCACCGCGGAGGTCCTCGCCCTCCTGGGTGCAGGCGACCTGCCCAAGGGCGACGCGCTGGCGGTTGCCCGCGTCGCAGGAATCATGGCTGCGAAGAAGACTCCCGAACTCATCCCGTTATGCCACCCGCTGCCCATCTCAAAAGTCACAGTCGATTTCGAACTGGGCCTGGATGCCGTTGCGGTCCTGGCAACCGTCAAGACCCGCGGCGTGACCGGCGTCGAAATGGAAGCGCTCACCGCGGCGTCGGTCGCGGCCCTCAGCGTGTACGACATGATCAAGGCAGTCGACAAGCATGCCGTATTGACCGATATCCGGGTGCTGGCCAAAAGCGGCGGCAAGAGCGGGGACTGGACAGCATGAGCACCTTCGGACAGCAGCCCGAACCGCACCGGCACGGAGAGGCCACCGGCCGGAAGGCCGGCGTCGTGATTGCCTCCAACCGGGCCGCTGCGGGCATCTACCGCGACGAAACCGGACCGGTCATCACCGATTGGCTGACCGAGCACGGTTTCGAGACATTCCCTGCCATGGTGGTGCCCGACGGCGAACCCGTGGGCGCCGCGCTTCGCGCCCTGCTGACACAGCAGCCCGCCGTGATCATCACCAGCGGCGGCACCGGCCTGAGCCCGGATGACCTGACTCCGGAGATGACGGTCCCCCTGCTGGACCGCGAAATTCCGGGGATCATGGAAGGAATCAGGCAGGCCGGACTGGCCAAGACGCCCATGGCCATGCTGAGCCGCGGACACGCGGGCGCGGCCGGACGCACTTTCATTGTCAATCTTCCCGGATCACCCAAGGGCGTCATGGACGGCCTGAGCGTGCTGGATCCGGTCATCAGCCACCTTTGCGACCAGTTGGAAGGCAGCCATGAGCACTGACAAGGCCACTGAGTCCGGATTCGAGATCGTAAATGCCGTGCTGAGCGCGGAGCCCATCTCCGTGGCGCAGGCCATCGCCGCTGTGGAATCGGACACGGCCGGCGCCGTGGTCAGCTTCAGCGGCGTGGTCAGGAACCACGACGGCGGCAAGCCCGTTGACCGGCTCAGCTACAGTGCGCATCCCACCGCCCACCAGGTGATGGCCGACGTCGTTGCCCGGCTCGTCGCCGAACATGCGGGCGACGGCGGCGAAACAGTGCGGATCTGGGCGGCGCACCGGGTGGGCATGCTGGAAATCGGCGACCCCGCGCTGGTGTGTGCCGTGTCCGCCTCGCACCGCGGCCAGGCCTTCGAGGTGTGCTCGGAGCTCGTTGACCGGATCAAGGAGCAGGTGCCCATCTGGAAGGAACAGTTCTTCACCGACGGGACCGTTGAATGGGTCGGGGCCGGAGCCTGAAGCAAGGGGCCGGAGGCCAGTAACCTCCTGTCCCGGTTCATCCTCGCAGCCGGGCCGACGGTAGGGTTAAGTCCATGACCGAACAACTTGCCGTCGCCGTCCTGGGCGCGAACGGGCGCATGGGCGCCGAGGCCGTGAAAGCCGTTGAAGCGGCCCCCGACATGAAGCTTGTAGCGGCCCTCGGACGCGGTGATTCACTCGAAGAGCTGGTCAATGCCGGCGCCCGGTTCGTGGTGGACCTGACCGTCCCCGAAAGCACCGAAGCGAACGTCCGCTTCGCCGTCGAACACGGCATGCACGCCGTCGTCGGCACTACCGGCTGGGACGCCTCCAGGCTCGGTGCGCTTGAGGAACTGCTGGGCCGGAATGCCGGGGTGGGCGTTCTCATTGCCCCGAACTTCGCGCTCGGCTCCGTCCTGGCGTCCGCTTTTGCCGCCAAGGCCGCCAGGTACTTCGAGTCCGTCGAGGTGATCGAGCTGCACCACCCGGACAAGGTTGACGCACCCTCCGGCACCGCCGTCCGTACCGCGCAGCTGATCGCGGCTGAACGCGCCGCCGCTGGCGTAGGCGCCAGTCCGGACGCCACCACTACTGAACTTGCCGGTGCCCGCGGCTGTGACGTGGACGGCATCCGCGTCCACAGCGTGCGCCTCCGCGGCCTTGTGGCCCACCAGGAAGTCCTCCTCGGCGGACCGGGGGAGCAGCTGACCCTGCGCCACGACTCCTTCGACCGGGCTTCCTTCATGCCTGGTGTCCTGCTGGGGGTGCGGAACGTTGCCGGCCACCCCGGACTGACCGTGGGCCTGGACGGCTACCTGGACCTCGGAATCTGACGGCAATGGGCAATGTCCTAGCCGGCTTTAAGAAGAACCGCACCAAGATCTGGGTCGGCGCGGTGACGCTGCTGCTGGTTTTCTACCTGGTGGTGTCCTTCCAGCGGTCCGTACTGCTCCTCGCGGACCCCAATCCCGTGGCAAAGGCCATTGGTGCCGCCTACCTGGTCCTGCCGGTCATCGGGGCCTGGGCCCTGGTGCGTGAACTGCTGTTCGGCGCACGGACGGAACAGATGGCCAAGGTCCTCGAGGCGGAAGGCGGGCTGCCGGTTGACAACCTGCAGCGCACACCTGCGGGGCGGATTGTGCGCGAATCGGCAGACGCCGAGTTTGAGAAGTACCGGACCGAAGCCGAGGAAGCGCCGGAAGACTGGCGTTCCTGGTTCCGGCTGAGCTGCGCTTATGACGCCGCAGGCGACCGCAAGCGCGCCCGGGCATCCATGCGTGACGCCCTGAAGCTGTTCCGCCAGTCCGCCTAGCGGATCCCCGCCCGCCGGTACCGGCCCACTTCATTGGCGGCGTGGGCCACCCACTCCAGCGGCCCCCGCCAGTTGAGCGCTGCCAAGGACCCTCCGATGAGGACGGCGGTCAGTGCCTGCGCCGCGTAGACGCCTTCGCGGGTCCATCCGGCGGGCAGCGGCTGCAGGTACATGGCGGCCACCAGGCACACATGCGCCGTGTAGAGGGTGAGGGTTATAGCGCCCGCACCCCGCAGCGGCAGCAGCAGGTCCAGGCTAAGCCATTCGCCCAGCCTCCCGAGGAGCAGGCAGGCGCCCACCACGGCTGCCGCTACGGCCGAAGTGTGGAGCAGGTCCAGGGTCGTGCCCGAATGCGGGGCGCTCCCTGCCAGCCACCACCAGGAGCCGGACTGCTCCACCCCGGCGAGGTTCACCTGCAGGAGGCTGTCCAGCGGGTAGCGGGGGTCCGCCAGCTGGGCCCGGAGCGCTTCCTTGCCGCCCCACTCATCCATCATCAGCACCCCCAGCCATTTGGCCAGCACGGCCACCACGGTCCCGCCGACAAGCAGGAGCATCTGGACGGGCGCCTTCGTCAGTGCCAGCCGGCCGATGACCAGCCCGATCAGCAGATAGCTCATCCACTGCAGGACGGGGTAGTACCCGGTCAGGAAAATGTCGCCCAGCAGGCGGCCCGGCGTGGTGAGGTCGTCCCAGCTGGGGTTGTGGCCCAGGTGCAGAGGCGGCGAAGGGGCCAGGAGCCAAGGCCGCAGCAGGTAGGCCAGCACCGGCGAGCCCAGTACCCAGGCGGCAGCCAGTGCACAGAGCGGTTTGATGCCGAGGCCAATGAACGGCAACACACACAGGAACAACACGGCGTAGTGGACCAGGATCACCGCGACGTTGACGTCCAGCCCGCCCAGGAAGAGCCCGACGACGGCGATCACGAGGGCGCGGAGCGCTATGCCGCGGCGTGCGCCGCTCAGTTCCTGGCCTTGCGGCGGACGCTGCTTTCCGGTGGACAGGGCAAGTCCGATGCCGGCCAGCACGGCAAACAGCGCGGCCGCACGCCCCGAGAAGGTCAGGCCGATCCACGTGGGCGTCAGCTGCGCGTTTGCTTCGAACGTGGGAAGCAGGTGGGTGGCCATCATGCCAAGAAGTGCCAGCCCCCGGGCCGCGTCGACTCCGGTGAGCCTCGTTGTCGTGCCGGTGCCTTTGGCAGTCCGCGAGGGGGAAACAATGCCACGGGAGGTCATGAGCCGATCGTCTCATATCCGGCCCGCAGGCTCTTGTATTCGAATATATGTTCGAATAGCATCGGTGTATGAACGATGCGCCGGAACGCCGAATCCAAGAACGCCGAATCCAAGAACGCCAACTCCCGGAACGCCAACTCCCGGAACGCCGAATCCCGGAACGCGAGACGTCCCCTGGCCCGCTCAAGGCGATGAGCCCCGGCGTGGTGGACTATCTCTTTCGGCAGCTGGTGGCCGGAAACCCGGCCGAGGATACCCAGTGGGGGAGAGAGGGCGTGGCCCTGTCCGCCCAGCCGCCCGGCGCCGAGTTGGCGCGGCGGCTCTCTGAATGCGACCTTGAGGCCCTCACGCCCACAGAGCTGTTCCACTACGTCCGTGCCGCCCAGCGGCTGGCCTCGTGGGCGGAGGCGCTGCGGGAGGATGCTGTTGCCCGCTACTGCGGTGCGCCCGGCCCGCCGCACTGACAAGTGACGTTCGTGGTGTGAATTTGACGACGATCACGCGGCCGCCATTGTCCTAACAAGGCGGGGACAGGGTAACGTTTTTCCTATGGCTGACACTTCCGCGAATAACCCTGCTTTTGGCACCCTCCTGACCGCCATGGTCACGCCGTTCACTGAGGACGGCAAAGTGGACTACCAGCAGGCGGCGGAACTGGCCGTAAAGCTTGTCGACGACGGCTGCGACGGCCTGGTCGTCACCGGCACCACGGGAGAAACCTCCACCCTCACCGACGAGGAGAACGTGGGCATGTTCCGTGCGGTCAAGGAAGCTGTCGGCGGCCGCGCCGCCATCATCGCCGGCACCGGAACGAACGACACCGCACACTCCGTGCACCTTTCCAAGCAGGCAGCCGAGGTTGGCGTCGACGGTCTGTTGCTCGTCACGCCCTACTACAACAAGCCCAGCCAGGCCGGCGTGCGCGCCCACTTTGAGACCATTGCGTCCTCCACCGACGTTCCCGTGATGCTTTACGACATCCCCGGCCGTTCCTCAATCCAGATTGCTCCGGACACCATGATCCGTCTTGCCGAGCACCCGAACATCGTTGCGGTCAAAGACGCCAAGGCCGATTTCGCCGCCGCCACGCGGGTCATGGCCCAGACCGACCTCCTGTTCTACTCCGGAGACGACGGACTGACCCTGCAGTGGATGGCGATGGGCGCCGTGGGGCTCGTGGGCGTCACCACCCACGTCGCCACACGCCGGTTCCGTGAATTGATCGACGCCGTGAACGCGAACGACCTGGGCACCGCCCGGAAGATCAATTTTGAACTCGAACCTGTCATCCGGGCCACGATGACCCGCGTGCAGGGGGCCGTTGCGGCCAAGCAGATTCTTAAATGGCAGGAAGTCCTGCCCAACTCGGTTGTCCGTTTGCCCCTCGTGGAGCCGGACGAAGCTGAGATCGCAATCATCCGCGAGGATTTGGCGGAAGCAGGCATGGTCTTTTCCTGATCGGCAAAGACCATTCCTGTTCCGCCCGGAAAGTAGTGCACTATGACCCAAACCGCCCTTCCCGGCCTTGTCACGCCACCGAAACTTCTCAAGGACACCCTGCGGATCGTTCCGCTCGGCGGCCTGGGGGAGATCGGCCGCAACATGACCGTTTTCGAAATCGACGGCAAGCTGCTGATCGTCGACTGCGGTGTCCTCTTCCCGGAGGAGACCCAGCCCGGCGTCGACCTGATCCTGCCCGATTTCTCCTACATCGAGAAGCGCCTCGATGACATCGTCGCCGTCGTCCTGACGCACGGCCACGAGGACCACATCGGTGCCGTTCCGTACCTGCTGCGCCTCCGCGCCGACATCCCCCTGGTGGGTTCCCAGCTGACGCTCGCCCTTATCGAGGCGAAGCTGCAGGAACACCGGATCAAGCCGATCACCCAGACCGTCACCGAGGGACAGGTGCAGAAGTTCGGCCCGTTCGAATGCGAATTCGTGGCCGTCAACCACTCCATCCCTGACGCCCTGGCAGTGTTCCTCCGTACCTCCGGCGGCACCGTACTGCACACCGGTGACTTCAAGATGGACCAGCTTCCGCTGGACGGCCGCATCACTGACCTCCGCCATTTCGCCAAGCTGGGCGAAGAAGGCGTGGACCTGTTCATGTCGGACTCCACAAACGCCGACGTGCCGGGCTTCACCACCGCGGAGAAGGAAATCGGCCCCACCCTGGACCGTCTCTTCGGCCAGGCGTCCAAGCGCCTGATCGTCGCGTCCTTCTCCTCGCACGTGCACCGGGTCCAGCAGGTCCTGGACGCTGCGGCCAACCATAACCGCAAGGTTGCGTTCGTGGGCCGCTCGATGGTCCGCAACATGGCCATCGCCGAGAAGCTCGGCTACCTCGACGTGCCCCCGGGCATCCTGGTTGACATCAAGAACATCGACAACCTGCCGGACAACCGCGTGGTGCTGATGTCCACCGGGTCCCAGGGCGAGCCGATGGCTGCCCTGTCCCGTATGGCCAACGGTGACCACCGCGTCGTCGTCGGCCAGGGCGACACCGTGATCCTGGCCTCCAGCCTGATCCCGGGCAACGAGAACGCGGTCTTCCGCATCATCAACGGCCTCCTCAAGCTCGGCGCCGATGTCATCCATAAGGGCAACGCCAAGGTCCACGTGTCCGGCCACGCCGCAGCCGGGGAACTGCTGTACTGCTACAACATCCTGGAACCGCTGAACGCGATGCCGGTGCACGGCGAGACGCGGCACCTGATTGCCAACGGCAAGATCGCCCTCGAGTCCGGCGTGCCGGACGAGAGCATCCTGCTGGCGGACAACGGCACTGTGATCGACCTCCGGGACCACCAGGCCGACGTCGTGGGCCAGGTCGAGGTGGGCTACGTCTACGTTGACGGCTCCAGCGTCGGCGAAGTCACGGAAGCTGACCTCAAGGACCGCCAGACCCTTGGCGATGAAGGCTTCATCTCCATTATCACCGTGATCCACCGCGCCACCGGCAAGGTGGTCTCCGGACCGGAAATCCACGCCCGCGGTGTGGCTGAGGACGATTCCGTTTTCGACGAAATCATTCCCAAGATCAATGCTGCGCTGGAAGAGGCCGTGCTGAACCATACGGACCACACCACGCACCAGCTCCAGCAGGTTGTCCGCCGTGTTGTCGGCACGTGGGTCAACCGCAAGCTTCGCCGCAAGCCCATGATCATTCCGGTGGTGCTGGAGGCGTAAGCGCCTGGGATTGTTTGACGGGTCCCTCCCCGCAGGAAAGCAGGCCCCCGGGCCGCGGACTGCGGGGAGGGTCCCGTCGTTTAAGCCGGGCGAGGCCCCGGAGTCGCTGGGCCCAGCCGTCCCGTCCGCAACATGCATGCCGGAACGCCCCGGAAATCCGGGGTTTTTGGCCGCACTTCGGGTACCGTGGCGGGTATGGCGACACGTACCTCCTCCGCGCCTAGAGGCAACTCAAGCGGCAAATCAGGCAGCTCAGCGGGCAGGGGCTCCGGCTCCGCTACGTCCAAAACCGGCCGGACCGGAGGATCATCGGGCACGGCACGCACCCGCCAGATGGCCGCCGTCGAACCCCGGCAGCCGTGGCTCGTGCGGGTGGCCGCAGGCGCCTGGCTGGGAATAGGGCACGTTGTCGGCGGCGGCATCCGCCGGATCGGCCACGACGTCAGCGACCTTGCCCCCGAGGACCGCCGGGACGGTGCCGCCCTCTTCAACCTCGCCCTGGGCGTCTTTGTTGCAACGTTCGCGTGGTGGGGTTTCAAGGGATGGTTCCCCGATACTGTGTTCGCGATTGTCAACGGCACGTTCGGCTGGATGTCTCTTTTGCTGCCGCTCATGCTTTTCGTCTGTGCCTTCCGGCTGTTCCGCCAGCCGTCGGACGGGCGGGGCAACAACAGGATCGGCATTGGCTTCCTCATCATGACCTTTGCCGGCTGCGGCCTGGCACACGTCATCGGCGGCCAGCCCACCGTAACGGACGGCTTCGACGGACTGCGTCAGGCCGGTGGAATGCTCGGCTTCCTGGCTGCCTCGCCGCTGGCTGCCCTGCATACCGCGGTGCCGGTGGCCGTGTACGGCTTGCTGGCCTTCACGTCCCTCCTGATCGTGACCGCCACGCCCTTCGGCGCGATTCCCCGCCGGATCAGGGATGCCTATGAGCACCTCATGGGCATCGACCTGCAGGAACCCGGCGACGTTCACGACCGCAGCTACCTCTACGAGAACGCGGGCCAGGATGCGCCCAAAAAGAAGAGGCGCAGCAGGCTGTTCGGCAAGGACCAGGAGACCGACCCCCGCCTCGAAGGATATGTGGGCGACGAGGCCTTCGAACATGCCGTCATCGACGACGACGAAGCGGCCGAGATCGCCAACGGCACCAAGGCAGCAGGCAGGGGCCCGCGTCCGGCGCCTGGTGTGCGCCGGCCCACGCAGGCCGAAATCGCCGTCGAAAAGATCAAGGCAGCCCAGGGACTGGGCACCAAGGGACAGGATGCAAACGGCGAGAACGCCACCGAGGCCATCCCGCTGGTGACGCCCGGAATGGTGGCTGCGGGCTCACTCAATCCGGCAGCCGGTGCTGCCGCCGTTGCCTCAGCCGCGCAGGTGCCCTCGCGCCCCGTCGCTCCGGCCCCGCCGCCCACGCCGATCCCGCAGCGCACGGAGCAGCTCTCGCTCGCGGGTGACGTTACGTACACCCTGCCGTCGTCGGATGTGCTGACCCCGGGCTCCATCCCGAAGGAACGCACGGAGGCCAACGATGCGATCGTGGCGTCACTGACCGAAACGCTCAACCAGTTCAACGTGGATGCCCAGGTCACCGGCTTCAGCCGCGGCCCCACGGTCACCCGTTATGAAATCGAACTCTCCCCGGGCACCAAGGTGGAACGCGTCACGGCGCTGTCCAAGAACATCTCCTATGCCGTCGCGTCCAGCGACGTCCGTATCCTCAGCCCGATCCCCGGCAAGTCCGCCATCGGCATCGAGATCCCCAACACGGACCGCGAAACCGTGTCCCTCGGCGATGTGCTCCGCAGCCAGAACGCCCGCCGCACCGACCACCCGATGGTCATGGGCGTCGGCAAGGACGTCGAGGGCGGCTACGTGGTGGCGAACCTCGCCAAGATGCCCCACCTGCTCGTCGCCGGTGCCACTGGTGCCGGTAAGTCGTCTTTCGTGAACTCCATGATCACCTCGATCCTGATGCGCGCCACCCCGGATGAGGTCCGCATGGTCATGGTGGACCCCAAACGCGTGGAACTCACGGCGTACGAGGGTGTCCCGCACTTGATCACGCCCATCATCACCAACCCCAAGAAGGCCGCCGAGGCCCTGCAATGGGTGGTCCGCGAAATGGACGCCCGCTACGACGACCTCGCCAACTACGGCTTCAAGCACATCGACGACTTCAACAAGGCGGTCCGGGCGGGCAAGGTCCACCCGCCGGTCGATTCCAAGCGCGTCATCCGTCCCTACCCGTACCTGTTGGTGATCGTGGACGAACTCGCCGACCTCATGATGGTCGCCCCGCGCGACGTCGAAGACTCCATCGTCCGCATCACCCAGCTGGCCCGTGCTGCCGGCATCCACCTGGTCCTGGCAACCCAGCGTCCGTCCGTCGACGTCGTCACCGGCCTGATCAAGGCCAACGTCCCGTCCCGCATGGCGTTCGCCACCTCATCGGTCACCGACTCCCGCGTGGTGCTCGACCAGCCCGGCGCGGAGAAGCTGATCGGCCAGGGTGACGCGCTCTTCCTGCCGATGGGCGCGTCCAAGGCCATGCGCGTCCAAGGCGCGTGGGTTACGGAATCGGAAATCCACAAGGTCGTTGAGCACGTCAAGGGCCAGCTCAAGGCCGTCTACCGCGACGACGTCGCGCCCGAGGCGCAGAAGAAGCAGATCGACGACGACATCGGGGACGACCTCGAAGTGCTGCTGCAGGCCACCGAACTCGTGGTCACCACCCAGTTCGGCTCCACCTCGATGCTCCAGCGGAAGCTGCGCGTGGGGTTCGCCAAGGCAGGCCGGCTCATGGACCTGCTCGAATCGAGGGGAGTGGTGGGCCCCTCCGAGGGCTCCAAGGCACGCGACGTGCTCGTGAAGCCGGACGACCTCGCCGCCGTCCTCGCTGCCATGAAGGGCCAGGACGCCCCTGCTGCACCGGATTCGCAGACCGCAGCACTCAGCGACAACGCCAACGCGAACATCGCCCAGGGCGGCTACGCCGAGGACCTCGTGGCGGCAGACCTGGACAACCGCACCCAGAAAGTCGAGTACTACGACGGCGCCGACGCCAGTGCAGGAGGCTACGGTGATGACGAAGACGGCTCCGAAGACGCCTGGTCGCTCACCGGACGGTAGCCTAGGAGAGTGACTAGCACTGAAGCCAACAGCTCAGGCTCCTCCTCCGGGATCTGGAACCTTCCGAACATCCTGACGATGCTGCGGATTGTCCTGGTGCCCTTCTTCGTCTGGTTCCTCGTTGCGGACGCACCGGGGTTTGACAGCCAGAACGGCATCTGGCGCTGGGCCGCGGCCTTGACGTTTGCGGTTGCCATTTACACGGACAAGCTCGACGGCGACATCGCCCGCAGCAGGGGGCTGATCACAGACTTCGGTAAGATCGCCGATCCGATCGCGGACAAGCTGCTCACCGGCTCCGCCCTCGTGATGCTCTCGCTGCTGGGCGAACTGCCGTGGTGGATCACCATCCTGATCCTGGCCCGCGAATGGGGGATCACGGCACTGCGGTTCTTCGTGATCAGGTACGGCGTCATCCCGGCGTCCCGCGGCGGCAAGCTCAAGACCGTGGTGCAGACCGTCGCGATCCTGCTGTATGTGGTCCCGCTCGCGTCACTGGCTCCGTGGCTGGGTGTGGTTGCCTTCCTGGTGATGCTGGCCGCCGTGGCCATCACCGTCTGGACCGGTGGACAATACGTCGTAGAAGCGCTGAAGCTGCGGGCAAACGGCAGGCGCGCAGCCAGCCAGCACGTACAAGGAGAGCAGCCATGAGCAATCTGCACCGCATCGCAGAACAGGCCGTCACCGGTGCCATCTCGCGCGGACTGACCGTTGCCACAGCCGAGTCGCTGACTGCAGGCATGGTGGCGGCGGTACTCGCGGACACCCCCGGCGCCTCGGGCATGCTCCAGGGCGGCGTGGTGTCCTATCAGAATTCCGTCAAGGCGGACGTCCTGGGCGTCCCCGGCGAACTGCTCGACGCCGTCGGGTCCGTCGATGGTGACGTGGCGAAAGCGATGGCCGAGGGGGCGAGGCGAGTCTGCGGGGCGGACATTGGCGTGTCCACCACAGGAGTCGCAGGTCCGGAACCACACGGCGGGAAAGCCGTGGGAACGGTTTTCGTCGGCATCGCCACCGCGGACGGTACGACGTCGTTCGGTTACGTTTTCGAGGGAAACCGCGCGGACATCCGCGGCCAGGCATGTGCGGCTGCTTTGGAGCGGTTGCTGGAGGCCCTATCTTCCGAGGCTTACCCGGCGTAAAGTTGCCGGGAACAAAATTTGATTCCTAATAGTTGTTACATTGTGTCGCTTCGGAATCAGTGAGGCGCCTAGGATGAATAAATAATTATGGTTCGCCTGACGAGGGCGGACCTGACGTACGAGGGAGCAAGGCGATACAGATGGTAAAGCAGCCCGTATCCGTGAACGGCGTTGTCCGCTGGAAGGATGTGGGCCTCGCCGATCAGGCAAAGAGCGAACAGAAGGAGCGCAAGATGGTAGTACTTCGTCACGAAATCGGTGATGTGCTGCGCGACGTTCGCCAGCGTCAGGGCCGTACCCTCCGCGAAGTGTCACACAGTGCCCGGGTTTCCCTGGGTTACCTTAGTGAAGTGGAGCGCGGCCAGAAGGAAGCCTCTTCGGAGTTGCTGTCTTCGATCTGCTCGGCCCTGGACGTCCCGTTGTCCAGCATGCTCCGCGAAGTCAGCGACCGCGTTGCCGTCGCTGAGGGCGTTGCTGTTCCGGACACCGTTCCGCAGGAATTCTCGCAGCGTTACCTTGACCGCGAACTCAATACTGAACTGTCTGACGAACTGGCCAAGGGACTGCTCTCGGGCGCCCGCTGACCCGCACATATTAGATCTTCGTATTAGACGCGAGGGGCCTCCGGCTGTGCCGGAGGCCCCTCGTCGTGATGCGTGCTGCCAGAGGCTTGTGCGGGCCCGGCGGGAGCGCCGGCCGTCGGGACCTACTTCGGCTCATCCTTGGGGAAGCCGTCGCGCTCATAGGTCGCGTTGAGCTTGGCCATGTAAGCGGCGAGAGCCTGCAGGTCCTCCACCGGCCATTCCCCGAGCCGCTCACGGAAAACCTCACGCCGGGCGTCCTGCACCTGGTGCATCTTTTCCTCACCCTTGGGCGTCAGCCGGATCGTCTGGGCCCGGCCGTCGAGAGGGTCCGCTTCCTTCGACACAAGGCCGATGCTCTCAAGGAACGCGATCTGCCGGCTGACGGACGGCTTGCCGACTCCGATGCACGTTGCCAGTTCGGTAAGCCGGATGGGACCTTCACGGCGGATCACGGTGAGCAGGCCATAGGCCGCCGGCTCCATGTCCGGGTGGACCTGCCGGGAGAGTTGCTGGGAGAGGGAGCGTCCACGGCGCCAGAAGAGGCTGATCTGGTTCTCCACGGTTCGCAGGGCCGCGTCGACGCTGTTTTCGGTGGCCCCGGAAGCATCGGGTTCCACGGCTGGGTTGCTCATGGCAACCATTCTATTGGCCGCAGGCGTGAGAGACTTTATCCGTGCGAATCAGCGACTTTTGGCGGCTCATGGACGACGAGTTCGGTGCGGGATACTCCCGTGTCCTCAGCAGTTCCCTGGTGCTCGCAGGTGTGGGCGGGCGGACGGCTGACCAGGCACTGGCGGCGGGTGTTCCCCCGCGGCAGGTCTGGCTTGCCATGTGCGACGTGCAGGACGTCCCGGCTGATCGACGTCTCGGCAGGGACGTTAAGCCGACCCGAAGCTGAGCGTCCGTGGCCTGACACGCCGTAGAATTGTTCGAATATCTGTTCGGGTCGGGCTATGCTTTTTTCAGACCGTTTTCCACATACGCAATGTCATCCGGCAACAATGTCGGTGGGTACCGTTAGCGTCGGTGATGACAGACAAAGGGCCGCTCAGGCCACTCCACAGCGAGAAAACTAGAGGTGTGAACCATGGCGGCAGCCCCGGATCGTCAGAAGGCGCTCGATGCAGCGCTGGCCCAGATCGACAAGCAGTTCGGCAAAGGCTCCGTCATGCGGCTGGGCGACGAAGTACGTGCTCCCATCGAAGTAATCCCCACCGGCTCCATTGCCTTGGACGTTGCCCTCGGCATTGGCGGCCTGCCGCGCGGCCGCGTCGTGGAAATCTACGGCCCCGAATCGTCGGGTAAAACCACCGTCGCCCTGCATGCCGTCGCGAATGCCCAGCGGCAGGGAGGCATCGCCGCCTTTATCGACGCCGAGCACGCCCTGGATCCGGAATACGCCGCCAAGCTTGGTGTCGATACTGACGCGCTGCTGGTCTCGCAGCCGGATACCGGTGAGCAGGCTCTGGAAATCATGGACATGCTGATCGGCTCGGGCTCCCTCGATGTCATCGTCATCGACTCCGTGGCAGCCCTCGTGCCCCGCGCGGAAATCGAAGGCGACATGGGCGACAGCCACGTCGGCCTGCAGGCCCGCCTGATGAGCCAGGCACTCCGTAAGATCACCGGCCGGTTGAGCCAGACCAAGACCACGGCCATCTTCATCAACCAGCTGCGCGAGAAGATCGGCGTTTTCTTCGGATCACCCGAGACAACCACCGGCGGTAAGGCACTGAAGTTCTACGCCTCCATCCGCATCGATGTCCGCCGCATCCAGACGCTGAAGGAAGGCGCCGACTCGGTGGGTAACCGCACCAAGGCAAAGATCGTCAAGAACAAGATGGCCCCGCCCTTCAAGATCGCCGAATTCGACATCATTTACGGTCAGGGCATCTCCCGCGAGGGCGGCATCATCGACATGGGCGTGGAGCACGGCCTGATCAAGAAATCGGGTTCATGGTTCACGTACGACGGCGACCAGCTGGGCCAGGGCATGGAGAACTCCCGGCGCTTCCTGCGGGACAATCCCGAGCTTGCCGCGGAGCTGGAGCGCCTCATCAAGGAGAAGCTCGGCGTCGGCGTCAAGCCCGCCGAGGCTGAAAAGGAAGCGTCGCCGAAGCTCAAGGCCGTTGACGGTTTCTAGGGGAAACCGGCCCGGGGGAGGCAGGCGCAGCGGGCCAGGGTTCCGTTCCCGGAAGCCTGGCCCGGCGGAATTCGGCGACGCCGCGCAGGAAGTCGACGGTCTTGCCGGAGCAGGGTTTTCCCCGGCGCCGCAGGCTGGACAGGATTCGGAACCGGATCCAGCTTCGGTGGCGCGGGCTATCGTGCTGCGGCAGCTCACCAACTCGCCCAAGAGCAGGCTGCAGCTGGCCCGCAAGCTCGCTGAACGCAACGTTCCGGACGATGTGGCTGAGTCCGTGCTGGACCGGTTCGAAGAAGTCCGGCTCGTCGATGACGCGGAGTTTGCCGACATGTGGGTCCGGAGCAGGTCCCAGACCCGGAAACTTGCCAGGGGGGCGCTGCGGCGTGAGCTCGCGGACAAGGGCATCGAGCCGGACGTTGCAGCCCGGGCCCTGGAGCAGCTCAGCGACGAAGCAGAGGAGTCGGCTGCCCGCCAACTCGTTGAACGCAAGCTGAAGGCCTCAGCGGACCTCACGGAGCGGGCCGAACGGGACAAAGTCACCCGTCGGCTGGCCTCCATGCTCGCCCGGAAGGGATACCAGCCCTCGCAGGCCTTCCGGATTGTGGGGGAGGTCCTGGAGGCCGCCGCCGGTGAACGGGCGGCAACGGAATTCCTGTGAACCGGTACCCTTAACAGGTGAGTTTGACCATTCCCTCCCCAGCGTCCGGCACCAGCACTTCCGCCACCACCGATACAGCACCCGCAGCTGCCCCGCAACGCACCTACCAGGTGCGTACCTTCGGCTGCCAGATGAACGTGCACGACTCCGAGCGGATGGCAGGCATGCTGGAGGATGCCGGCTACGTCCCGGCGTCCGGGGAGCACGCTGACGTGGTGGTCTTCAACACTTGCGCTGTCCGGGAGAACGCCGACAACAAGCTGTACGGCAACCTGGGAATGCTCGCGCCGGTCAAGGCGGCCAACCCCGGCATGCAGATCGCTGTGGGCGGCTGCCTGGCCCAGAAGGACCGCGAAACAATACTGAAGAAGGCCCCGTGGGTGGACGCCGTGTTCGGCACCCACAACGTCGGAGCCTTGCCCGCACTCCTTGACCGCGCCCGGCACAACAACGAAGCCCAGCTGGAAATCCTGGAGTCGCTGGACGTTTTCCCGTCCACCCTCCCCACCAAGCGGGACTCGGTGTATTCGGGCTGGGTCTCGATTTCCGTGGGTTGCAACAACACCTGTACGTTCTGCATTGTTCCGGCCCTGCGCGGCAAGGAAAAGGACCGCCGCCCGGGCGACATCCTCGCCGAAATCCAGGCACTGGTGGACGACGGCGCCATCGAAGTCACCCTGCTGGGCCAAAACGTGAATTCCTACGGTGTGGAATTCGGCGACCGCCAAGCGTTCTCCAAACTGCTGCGCGCCTGCGGCGAAATCCAAGGACTGGAGCGGGTCCGCTTCACCAGTCCGCACCCCGCCGCGTTCACTGACGACGTCATCGACGCCATGGCCGAAACACCCAACGTCATGCCGCAGCTGCACATGCCGCTGCAATCAGGCTCGGACAAGGTGCTCAAGGACATGAAGCGTTCCTACCGCTCTACCAAGTTCCTCGGCATCCTGGACAAGGTCCGGGAGCGCATCCCGCATGCGGCCATCTCCACGGACATCATCGTGGGCTTCCCGGGAGAAACGGAAGAGGATTTTCAAGCCACGCTCGACGTCGTCGAGAAATCCCGTTTTGCCACGGCATTCACGTTCCAGTACTCCAAGCGCCCCGGCACCCCCGCCGCCGACCTGCCTGACCAGCTTCCCAAGGCCGTGGTCCAGGAACGCTTTGAGCGCCTGACCGCCTTGCAGGACAGGATCGCCGCCGAGGAGAACGCCCGCCAGCTGGGCCGCCGGGTGGAGGTCATGGTCACGGCACAGTCGGGCCGCAAGTCCGAGGAAACACACCGCCTGTCGGGCCGGTCGCAGGACCAGCGCCTGGTGCACTTCTCGGTGCCGGAGGGTGCGGAGAAGCCCCGCCCCGGTGACCTTGTCACGGTGACCATCACCGAAGCCGCGGCTTTCCACCTGGTGGCAGATCCCGCGTCGGCGGCAGACTACTCCCTGCGCCGTTCGCGAGCCGGCGACGCCTGGGACAGGTCCCAGGCGGACTCCTGCGGAGCGCCCGTGGCCGGCGGCGGTGCCGGCAGCAACGGCGGCAAGGGCGGAGTGTCCCTCGGCATGCCGGCGCTCCCCGTCCGCCGCAGCTAGGCGATGGCCAGCCCGCAGGAGCACTCCGGCCCCACAACGCAGCCTCGGGGCGTCCCTCCCGTTATCGCGGTGGTCGGCCCCACGGGATCCGGCAAGTCGGACCTCGCCGTGGCGCTGGCGCTGGAACTGGACGGCGAAGTCATTAATGCCGACGCCATGCAGTTCTACCGTGGAATGGACATCGGCACCGCCAAAATCACGGCGGAGGAGCGCAGGGGAGTCCCGCACCACCTGCTCGACACCCTGGACGTCACCGAAGAAGCCAGTGTGTCCGCCTTCCAGCGGGAAGCGCGGGCAACCATCGCGGAGATCCACGGGCGCGGGAAGCGGGCAATCCTGGCGGGCGGGTCCGGCCTGTACGTCCGGGCCGCCCTGGACGTCCTCGAGTTTCCCGGCACGGATCCGGGCATCCGGCGCCGGCTGGAAGAGGAGCTCGACGACGCCGGCCTGGCCACGCTGCGCCGCAGGCTGGAAGCGGTCGATCCCGTCTCCGCCGCCCGCTTGGGCGACGCCCGCAGGGTTGTCCGCGCCCTCGAGGTCTTCGAACTGACAGGGCGCGCTTTCAGCTCCTTTATGCCCGTCCGGGAGTACTACCAGCCGGCGGTCCAGATCGGGCTCGAGGTGGACCGGGAGCTGCTGAAGGACAGGCTGGCGCAACGCGTTCACGGCATGGTCGCCAACGGACTCCAGGCCGAAGTGCAACGGTTGGACGCCGCCGGGCTGAGGCACGGCAAAACCGCCTCCCGCGCACTGGGCTACTCGCAGTTCCTGAAGGTGCTCGACGGCGAATGGGATACCGGCCAGGCCACGGAGGACACCATCGTGGCCACGCGGAAATTCGCCCGCAGGCAACTCACCTGGTTTAGGGCAGACCCCCGCATCCACTGGTTCGATTGGCAGGACCCGGACCTGGTGGCCAAAGCATTGGCTGTCTGCCGCTGACGAGGCTGTGCGCTGTGGCGCGTGTCCATTGGGATTCGGGCCGCACGGTTTTCCGGCCCGTCCCGCCGTGACGGTAACCTTGGACCATGGACGAAACCCTTGCACCCGCCCCTGACCGCACACTCCAGGGGCTGAGCGGCCTGGCCTTCTCCAAGGGCCACGGCACCGGCAACGATTTCGTGCTCGTCGCCGACCCCGAGGCTACCTGGCCGATTGCTCCCGAACAGGTGGCGGAACTCTGCGACCGCCACCGCGGCATCGGCGGCGACGGGCTGATCCGCGCCGTGCCGTCGCGCTACCTTCCCGAAGGGCGTGAGCTGCAGGCAGTCCACCCGGATGCCGAATGGTTCATGGACTACCGCAACGGCGACGGGTCCCTGTCGGAAATGTGCGGCAACGGCGTGCGGGTGTTCGTGCACTTCCTCGTCGCCCAAGGCCTTGTCCGCCTGGACGTGGGCGATGCCCTGACAATCGGAACACGCGCGGGCGCGAAAACGGTGGTGCGGACCGACGACGGCTACGCCGTGGACATGGGCCCGTGGGAATTTATTTTCCCGGGGGAGGCCACGGCGCGGGCCATGGACTCGCTCGTGACGGCCGACGGCCTGGAAGTACCGCGGCCGGCCCTGTCCGTCAGCATGGGGAACCCGCATACCGTGGTGGCCCTCGCAGAACTCAGCGAGCTCGAGGCAACGCAGCTATTCAAAGCACCGCATGTGGATCCCAAGCCGGCCAACGGCACCAACGTCGAGTTTGTCGTCCCGTCCGAGCCCCTGGTCCACGATGGCGTCGGGACAATCACCATGCGCGTCCACGAGCGCGGCGTAGGGGAGACGCAGTCCTGCGGTACCGGCGCCTGCGCGGCGGCCGTGGCCATCCGCCACTGGGCCGGGCAGGGCGCTCCCGACGCCTGGAACGTCAAGGTTCCCGGCGGCGTCGTCGGCGTGAAGTTCTTTGCCGGGCCGGAAGGCCACGAACATGTGGAGCTCAGCGGTCCGGCTGTGATCGTGGCTAGCGGGACGCTTTCCTGACCCGAAGGATCCTGAAGGACTTCGAGGTGCTTTCCCGGGTGACGGTAAAGCTGCTGTCCAGTTCGGCGCCCAGCCAGCGCTGCAGCGAATCCGAGCCCAGGTTCTTCTGGACCACCAGCCAGGCGGATCCGCCCGGCGCCAGGCGGGGGAGCCAGAGCAGCAGCAGGGAGTGCAGCTCGTCCTTGCCGATCCGGATGGGGGGATTGGACCAGATCGTGTCGAAGCGGAGGCCGGGATCGACGTCGTCAGGCAGGCTCGCGGTCACGTTGTTCAAGCCCAGCAGGCCGGCATTTTCATTCGTCAGCGCCACGCAGCGTTCGTTCACGTCCACGGCGTAGACATGCGAATGGGGCGCCCGGAGGGCCATGGTCAGGGCGATCGGACCCCAGCCGCAGCCGATGTCCAGCAGGTTGCCCTGGGGTGAAGGGGCCGGCACGTCGGCCAGCAGCACGGCAGTTCCCTTGTCGATACCGTCGGGGCTGAAGATGCCGCCGGACGTCTGCAGCCTGCGGGTTTCACCGGCAAGTTCCACGGTTAGCGGCTTGCGTGTGAACGGCCCGGCGGGTTGGGCGCTGAAATAGTGTGCAGACTCCATAACTCGCCAGATTAGTTGCCGTACGCGCCGATGGGAAACGGGGACGGGAACCGAGCACGGACACCGGTCTGCTAGTGTTTAATCCATGTTCTTGATCTTCGAGTAGCCGGCACGGGCCACAGCCCGTCCCGCAGCGACGCAGGTATTCACCTTCCGCTCTGTGCGCCGTCCTGCCGTGATTCTCCGGCCTGACATCCCGCCCGTACTACTTGGAGTCCAGCAATGCTGATCATCTGACCATGCGCATCCCCTCAGGACAGGCGCATCCGCAACCCCCGACTGCCTTCCAGGCGTCCGCCTCCGTTACCGCCCGTACAGCCGCCCGCTGCCCCGCAGCCGCCGGCATTCCAGGAGCCCGAATGACCCATAGTCGTCAGCCCAGCGCGAATACCGCCCCGCAGACAAACAATCAGCATTATTCTGAAAGTGTCGAATCTTCAAAGGAGAACATGACCAACCAGCCCAATACCGGATCAGATTCAGCCTCCCAGGACATGAGTCCTGAGGAAATCCAGGCTGTCATCGACCGGATTCTGTCCAAGGATGTCCCGGCACGTGCCGCCGGCTCCGCCCCGGAAAATCCGCGCGGAGTTCTGGGTTCGGCCCAGGCGATTTCCCGCCAGGACAGCGAACACAGCATCTTCGACGGGGACCAGCAGGACCTCGAGGAACGCCGGGCCCTGCGCCGTACCGCCGGCCTTTCCACCGAACTCGAAGACGTCACCGAAGTTGAGTACCGGCAGTTGCGCCTCGAACGCGTGGTGCTGGCCGGCCTCTGGACCGAAGGCACCCTCGCCGACGCGGAAAATTCGCTCCGCGAACTCGCTGCCCTTGCCGAAACAGCGGGTTCGGAAGTCCTCGACGGCATCGTCCAGCGCCGCGCCAAGCCTGACCCCGGTACCTTCCTCGGCTCCGGCAAGGCCCAGGAGCTCAAGGACATCGTGATGTCCACTGGTGCCGACACCGTAGTGGTGGATGCCGAGCTGGCACCTTCACAGCGGCGCGGACTCGAGGACATCGTGAAGGTCAAGGTGATCGACCGCACGGCGCTGATCCTGGACATCTTTGCCCAGCATGCCAAGAGCCGCGAAGGCAAAGCCCAGGTGGAGTTGGCGCAGCTCGAGTACCTCCTCCCGCGCCTGCGCGGCTGGGGCGAATCCATGTCCCGCCAGGCCGGCGGCCAGGTGGGCGGCGCAGGAGCCGGAATGGGCTCCCGTGGCCCCGGTGAAACCAAGATCGAACTGGACCGTCGCCGGATCCGTACCAGGATGGCCAAACTGCGGCGCGAAATCGCCGCGATGAAGCCGGCGCGGGAAACCAAGCGGGCCAACCGCCGTCGTAATTCCGTGCCGTCCGTAGCGATCGCCGGGTACACGAACGCCGGCAAGTCCTCGCTGCTTAACCGGCTGACCGATGCCGGGGTCCTGGTCGAGAACGCCCTGTTCGCGACGCTGGATCCGACCGTCCGCAAAGCGGAAACAGCCGATGGCCTGGGCTACACCCTGGCGGACACCGTGGGCTTCGTCCGTTCCCTTCCCACGCAGCTGGTGGAAGCGTTCCGCTCCACGTTGGAGGAAGTGGCCGATTCGGACCTCATCCTGCACGTGGTGGACGTCTCGCATCCCGATCCGGAAGGCCAGATCGCCGCGGTTCGGGCAGTGTTCAGCGAAGTGGACGCACGCAAGGTCCCGGAGATCATCGTGCTGAACAAGGCCGACGCCGCGGATCCCTTCGTCGTGGAACGCCTCAAGCAGCGCGAACCCCGCCACGTGGTGGTCTCCGCCCGCACCGGGCAGGGCATCGCGGAGCTCCTGAAGGCGATCAGCGAATCCATTCCGCGGCCGAGCGTCAAGATGGAGCTGCTGATTCCCTACAACCGCGGGGACCTGATCAGCAAACTCCACGAAACGGACGCCGAAATCCTTCGCCTGGATCATGAGGAGGAGGGCACCCGCGCCCTCGTCATGGTGCGCGAAGGGCTCGCCGCTGAACTGGAATCCTTCATCAGCAATGTCTGATCCCGGGGCCGGAGAAACCAGCGGCTCCGCCGGCGAGGAGTTCGTCATCGAACTTCTCGACCGGGCAGTGTCCGGCATGGGCGGACAGAGCCGCAGCGGCCAGCACGAGATGGCCAGGCAGGTGGCGCGCGCTATCGACAGCGGCGACCACCTGCTGGTCCAGGCCGGCACCGGCACGGGCAAGTCCTTGGCATACTTGATTCCGCTGATTGCGCATTCACAGGTCAGCGACAAACCCACTTTGGTGTCCACTGCCACCCTGGCCCTGCAGACCCAGATCGTGGGCAGGGACCTTCCCCGGCTGCTGGAAACCATCACCCCCGCGCTGGAGCGCCCCGTTAAGGTCGCGCTCGTCAAGGGCCGGGCAAACTACGTCTGCCGGCACAAGCTCGACGGCGGGTTCCCCTCCGAAGAGCCTTCGGAGGGACAGCTCTTCTCCCTGGGCGAGGACACCAGCGTCCCGCACTTCGCCGCGTCCTTGGGCGGTCCGGCCTCGCAGCTGGGCAAGGAAGTGGTCAGGCTCCGGGAGTGGGCTGAGAAAACGGCCACGGGGGACCGGGATGAACTGATGCCGGGGGGTGACGGACCGTGCCTGGCGGCAGGTGTCCGTCACGTCGATGGAATGCCTGGGCGCGCAGAAATGTCCCATGGCTGCCGAGTGCTTCAGCGAACTGGCCCGCCAGGACGCCGCCGAGGCTGACGTCGTGGTCACCAACCATGCCATGCTGGCCGTCAGCGCCTTCGAAGGCCTGGCAGTCCTGCCGGAGTACGACGTCGTGGTGGTCGACGAGGCGCACGAGCTGCAGGACCGGGTAACGGGAGCGGTCTCCGGCCAGCTGTCCGTGGCCATGGTCCACGCCGCCGCCTCCGGCGCCCGGAAAAATACCGGAATCACGGTGGATGCACTCAATAACGCTGCTGCGAACCTTGAACTGGCCATCGCCGGAGTCCCCAGCGGCCTTCTGCCCAACGGCCTCAACGACGAACAGCTCGACTGCGTCGATCAGTTGCGGGAAGCCTGCCGCGCGGCCCTTTCGGACTCGAAAGGTGACAGTGCGAATACGGCCGACGGCGGTCGCCAGCTTGCGCGCTCACGCCTTATGGTCATCCTCGAGCTCTGTGAACGCCTGATCGCCGCCCGGGAAAACCGGGAAGTGGTCTGGTTCTCGCGGAACAGCACTTTTGACCCGCAGCAAGGCTATTCGCAGCCGGACGACGCAGCACCGGCCTTGATCAACATCGCCCCGTTGAGCGTGGCGGGGAAGCTCCGTGACGGGCTCTTTGCCGGCCACACAGTGGTCCTCACCTCAGCCACCCTCGCGATCGGAGCGGCGTTCGAGCCGGCTGCGGGAGGGCTTGGGCTGGTGGGGCCGGGCGCTCCCAGCTGGACCGGCGTAGACGTCGGGTCCCCGTTCGACTACCCCAAGCAGGGGATACTGTACGTTGCCAGCCATCTGCCCAAGCCCGGCCGCGGGACGTCGCCCGAAGCCCTGGATGAGCTGGAGAAGCTGATCCGGGCGTCCGGCGGCGGAGCACTGTGCCTATTCTCCTCGCGGCGGGCGGCGGAGGAGGCGGCTGAGGCGATGCGCCCGCGGCTGGATGTCAGCATCCTGTGTCAGGGCGAATCAACGATGACGGCCCTGGTGCGGCAGTTTGCGGACGAGCCGGACACCTGCCTTTTCGGCACAATGTCCCTCTGGCAGGGCGTCGACGTTCCCGGCGGCTCGTGCCGGCTGGTGGTCATTGACCGGATTCCTTTCCCGCGGCCGGACGATCCGCTCATGACGGCGCGATCCCGGGCGGTGGCCCAGGCGGGCGGCAACGGCTTTATGTCGGTGTCGGCCACCCACGCGGCGATCCGGCTCGCGCAGGGAGCCGGCCGGCTGATCCGCTCCACGGGCGACAAGGGCGTTGTGGCTGTCCTTGATTCCCGGTTGTCCACGGAGCGGTACGGGGGCTTCCTGCGGGCCGCCCTGCCGCCTTTCTGGCCCACCACCGATCCGGCGATTGCGGTTGCTGCGCTGTCGAGGTTGGCCCAGGCCCCGACGGCGGCGGCCACAGGCTGACAACGCGTGCCGTTGCCGCCGGCACCTGACCGTTTCGGGGGCCCGAAGACGGGTCCCCGAAAGCGGGCTGCCCAGCGGCTACAGCGAGCGAAGCACGGAGACGACCTTGCCCATGATGTTGGCGTGGTCGCCGAGGATGGGCTCATACTGCGTGTTCTGCGGCAGGAGCCAGGTGTGGCCGTCCCGTTGCCGGAACGTTTTGACTGTGGCTTCATCATCCAGCAGGGCTGCCACAATGTCGCCGTTGACCGCGTCACTCTGCCGGCGGACCACAACCCAGTCGCCGTCGCAGATGGCGGCGTCGATCATGGAGTCGCCGGTCACCTTCAACATAAAGAGCTCACCGTGGCCAACCAGTTGCCGTGGCAGCGGCATCACGTCCTCCACCACCTGGTCAGCCAGGATGGGGCCGCCTGCGGCGATCCGGCCGACCAGGGGGACCATGGCCGTGTCGGTTGCGGTGGCCAGTTCGGAGACGGCCAGTCCGCCAATAGTGCGCAGCCGCGCAGGCTTCTCTACACCTGAGATTTTGGCAGTACCTTCATCCAGGGTCAGCGGCATGAGCACTTCCATGGCCCGTGGACGCTTCGGGTCGCGGCGGAGATAGCCCAGCTTCTCGAGCTGCGAGAGCTGGTGGGTGACGCTGGAGAGGCTGGCCAGGCCCACGGTGTCGCCGATTTCACGCATCGACGGCGGATAGCCGTTGTCGTTGACGGACCGCTGAATGGTTTCCAGGATCTTCTTCTGCCGTACCGTGAGGCCCTTCGGCTTCGCTGGTGACTGCTGGCTCCGCTGCGTAGCCCTGCCGCCGGTGGCTTGTGCTGCCATGTTCGCCAACGCCTTTCCGTTCCACCCGGCCTCCGTGGCTGCAGCTGCCGGGAACTTCCGGCCTGAAAATGTCAGACCCTGCTGATCAACTGCAGAAGTGGTTGATCTGTAGCTCAAACGTAGGCCAGCCCCACAGCTTTTTCAAACATTTGTTCTAGTGAGTCTCGACAATGTTCGTTAATAAGTGCTAGAAAAGAACAAGCAACGTTCGAATATGTGTTCTAGTCCAAAACCCGGTTCGGTCCTATGTTCGAAGACCGGGCGGGCGGATGGCAGCTTCAGGAACATGCCGGGCAGCACAGTCAGGTCCAGGAGGGCTCAGTTCATGTCAGCAACAAGCGCTATTCATGGTTCGCGTTTCAAGGGTTCGGCCGGCCGGGGCCGCGGCGATAACGTATCGGAGTTTCCGGGTTCCACCGGGCAGGAAGCCGGGGCCCCGGGAATTCAGGGCTTCAACTGGGAGGAGCGTCCCGCGGCGAAAGCCGTGAAGGCGGCGAGGGCAAGGTCCACGCAGCCGCCCCTCCGCCTGACGCGCAGGGGGCGCATCGTCCTGGTGGGAGTGCCGCTGATCCTGTTGACGGTGCTGCTGATCTCGCTGGCCGGCTTCCTGAACTCGCCGGCGAAGGCGGCGGATTCCGCGTCCGAGCTTTCCGTGACCCCCACAGTGTCGGTGACGGTGCAGCCGGGCCAGTCCTTGTGGGAGATTGCCGGCTCCGTGGCGCCGGAACGAGACACCCGGGACGTTGTTGCCGATATCGTTCAGCTCAACAACCTCGACGGCGGCAGGGTCATGCCGGGCCAGCAGATCTTTGTCCCCGCAAGCTAAGGCCCGACGCTGACGCCCCGGAACCTGCCCAGCCGCCAACGCCCCGCGCTCCGCACCGGCGGCGGGCCGGAGACAAGCCCCGGCGGCGGGCCGGAAGCGTCACAGTTTCAATGCCCCGGCCACCCTCACTTAAACTGTTGAAGTGACTGACCAGCTAGAGCGCCTGAACCGACTTCCCCTCCGGACCAACCTGCGTGGCCTCACCCCGTATGGTGCGCCGCAGCTGGACGTTCCCATCCTGCTCAATGTCAACGAAAACACCCATGGCGTTCCGGCCGATGTCCTCGTGGCCATTTCCGAGGCCGTGACCGCGGCTGCTGCGGGGCTGAACCGCTATCCGGACCGTGAGTTCACCGAACTCCGGGAGCGACTGGCCGAGTACCTTGGCCACGGCCTGGGTGCGGAGAACATCTGGGCCGCCAACGGATCCAACGAAGTGCTGCAGCAGATTCTGCAGGCATTCGGCGGTCCGGGACGTACCGCACTTGGTTTCCCGCCCACGTACTCCATGTATCCCCTCCTGGCGAGCGGGACCGACACCGAATACATCGTCGGCCAGCGTGCGGACGACTATGGCCTCAGTGCCGAATCCGCTGCGCAGCAGGTCCGGGAACTGCAGCCGAACATCGTTTTCCTGTGTTCACCCAACAACCCCACCGGCACCGGGCTGGGACTGGATGTGGTGGAGGCCGTGTATGCGGCAGGCGAGGCCAGCCAGACCGTCGTGATCGTCGATGAGGCTTACCACGAATTCGCGCACGACGGCACGCCCAGCGCCCTCACCCTTCTTCCGGGCCGTGAGCGGCTTATCGTCTCCCGAACCATGAGCAAGGCATTTGCGCTGGCCGGAGCACGCCTGGGCTACATGGCTGCCGCGCCCGAGGTTGCGGATGCACTGCGGCTGGTGCGGCTGCCGTACCACCTGTCCGCTATCACCCAGGCCACTGCGCTGGCTGCCCTGACCCACCGCGAGGCACTGATGGCCGACGTCGAAGACATCAAGCGGCAGCGCGACCGGATTGTCACGGAGCTGACCAGAATGGGCCTGAAGCCTGCCGCGTCCGACTCCAACTACGTTTTCTTTGGCGGCCTGGAGAACCCGCACGAGGTCTGGCAGGGGCTGCTCGACCGCGGGGTCCTGATCCGGGACGTTGGGATCCCCGGGCACTTGCGCGTCACGGCAGGCACTGAGACGGAAACCACAGCCTTCCTGGAAGCCCTTGAACTGATCCTGACCGGCCAGCCCAGCGTCCCGGCCTAAACTGGAGTCAGACCCCCGGTTCCCAGGGACCAGTCCCACGCCCCCCGTAACCAGACGTTATTTCTCCTTACATCCAAAGGACACAACACATGAGCACCAACGGATCCATTGCTGCCGAGGCCAGGACCGCACGCATGGAGCGTTCCACGAGCGAATCGTCCGTGCTCGTCGAAATCAACCTCGACGGCACCGGCGTCTCGGACATCAGCACCTCGGTTCCGTTCTACGACCACATGCTGACCGCATTGTCCAAGCACTCGCTCATCGACATGACGGTCAAGGCCACCGGGGACATTCACATTGACGTCCACCACACGGTGGAGGACGTCGCCATCACCTTTGGCGAGGTCCTTCGGACTGCCTTGGGCAACAAGGCCGGCATCCGCCGCTTCGGCGAAGCCACCGTGCCCCTCGACGAAGCCTTGGCACACGCCGTGGTTGACGTCTCCGGGCGTCCCTACCTGGTACACGGCGGAGAGCCTGCGGGCCAGGAATACCACCTGATCGGCGGACACTTCACGGGTTCGCTGACCCGCCACGTCTTCGAAGCCATCACCCTGCACGCCGGCATTTGCCTTCACATGAACGTCATTGCGGGACGGGACCCGCACCACATTGTGGAGGCCCAGTTCAAGGCGTTTGCGCGGGCACTTCGCGCGGCCGTTGAACCGGATCCCCGCGTGGAGGGCATCCCCTCCACCAAGGGCGCACTGTGACCGGGCCGGTCCTTCGCGACGGAGCCATTTTTGATCCCGCCGCGAACGTGAAGCCTGCTTCGCCCGAGGGCAAGCCCACGGTCACCGTCCTTGACTACGGTTCCGGGAATGTCCGGTCAGCCGTGCGTGCGCTGGAGCGTGCGGGCGCCGAGGTCATCCTCAGCGCCAGGCCGGAAGACGTCCTCAATGCTGACGGACTGCTCGTGCCCGGGGTCGGGGCATTCGAAACTGTCATGCGCGAACTCAAGGCAGTGGACGCCGTACGGATGATCGGCCGGCGCGTCGCCGGCGGCCGTCCCGTCCTGGGCATCTGCGTAGGCCTTCAGGTGCTTTTCGAAGCCGGTGTCGAGCACGGCACCGAAGCGGAGGGCATGGGGGAGTGGCCCGGCAAAGTGGAACTGCTGCCTGCCGAAGTAGTGCCCCACATGGGCTGGAACACCGTGACGGTTCCGGAAGGATCCAGGCTCTTCGAGGGCGTCGAAAACGAGCGGTTCTACTTCGTCCACTCGTACGGTGTGCAGCACTGGGACTTCGATGTCATCCAGCCGCGCATGGCGGCGCCGCTGGTCACCTGGTCCGAACACGGCGCACCATTTATCGCCGCCGTGGAGAACGGACCGCTGTGCGCCACACAGTTCCACCCGGAAAAGTCCGGCGACGCCGGTGCCCGGCTGCTCCGCAACTGGGTGAACAGCCTGCGCCGCGGCCAGGGCGCCGCAGCCGCCCCCGCCAGTGCCGGGCCGGCCGCCTAGATGTGGTCGATTGCCCTGATGGGCCTCGCCGGCCTGCTGGTCGGCGGGGCGCTGTCCTTCAGGCAGCAGCAGAAGCCCCTCTGGACGCAAATTGTTTTTTACGTTCTGGCCGGAATGGCGCTGCTGGCCGCCTACCTGCTTACCTTGCCGGCCGGCTAGCCGGCGCCGCACCTCCCGATCTACGCAGCTTCACTACAACCTGAGGACCTGAAGATGACCACCGAAACGCCGCTGCCCGTACTGGAACTGCTGCCCGCCGTCGACGTCGTGAACGGCCAGGCGGTCCGCCTGGTCCAGGGCGAAGCCGGCAGCGAGACAAGCTATGGCACTCCGCTGGAAGCTGCGCTCAACTGGCAGGAACAGGGCGCCGAGTGGGTGCACCTGGTGGACCTGGATGCCGCCTTCGGCCGCGGCTCGAACGCGGAACTGCTCCGCGAAGTCGTGGGCCGGCTGGACATCAAGGTAGAACTTTCCGGCGGCCTGCGCGACGACGAGTCACTCGAGAAAGCCCTGGACCTGGGCGTTGCCCGCGTCAACCTGGGCACTGCTGCGCTGGAAAACCCGGAATGGACGGCACGCGCCATCGACCGCTTTGGCGACAAGATCGCCGTCGGCCTCGACGTGCGAGGAACCACTCTGGCAGGCCGCGGCTGGACCAAGGAAGGCGGCGACCTCTGGGACGTGCTGGCACGTCTCGAAGAAGCCGGCTGCGCCCGGTACGTGGTCACCGACGTCACCAAGGACGGCACCCTGCAGGGTCCCAACGTTGAGCTGCTCCGCAAGATGGTGGAGCGGACCGGCAAGCCGGTGGTGGCCTCCGGCGGCATCTCAAGTCTGGGAGACCTCAAGGTCCTGCGCTCCCTAGTTCCCCTGGGCGTCGAAGGCGCCATCGTTGGCAAGGCACTCTACGCCGGTGCATTCACGCTGCCGGAAGCGCTGGATGTCGCAGGCCGCCGCTAGGCAGGTAGCCATCATGGAACAGCGACCTCCAGCACGGGAACTGCCCGGCCACATCGCAGCCGCACTGGCTGGCTCCGGGGGCGCCACGGATTCGGCCGGGCAGCCTTGGGCGGGCCGCAGCCTCGCCGGCGAGGATGCGAGGATCCATAACTTCGAGGACGACGACGGCACGGCCGACGCCGGTTACCTCGCCGCGGTTGCGGCTCTCCGCTCGGCCGCAGGCGACGAAGCTGCCGTGGTGGAGTCGCTGGCCGCTGCCCGGGTGTTCGTTCCGATCGTTGCCCAGCTGGCCGAAGAAAGCGTTCATCCGGCAGCTCCGCAAGGTAACACCCCGCACGGCGGCGGGGCCCATGGCGACGAGGCCCACGGTGACCAGCTGCACGGGGACAAGCAGGCAGACATGGCGCTGGTAACACTGAAAGCGCCGGACGGACGGACGGCGATGCCGGTCTTCACCTCGGCAGCAGCGTTGTCCGCGTGGCATCCGCAAGCCCGGCCGGTGGCGGTATACGCCGCCCGGGCGGCGCTGTCCGCGGTGGCCGAAGGCGCTGAACTCCTGGTTCTGGACCCCGGTTCAGAGTACACATTCGTTGTCCGCCGCCCGGCCGTCTGGGCCCTCGCCCGGCAGCAGGATTGGCTGCCGTCCTACGCGGATCCGGAGCTTGCCCGCGCCATGGCCCAGGCAACGGCCGGCTACCCGTCCGTGAGGCGTGTGGAACTCGAAGCGGGAGGCGGTGTCGCTTCGGCAACAGCCGGCGGCGCCATTGTGCCCGGCGGCGGTCCGGGCCCGGAGCTCCGGGTGGTGCTGTATCTGGCAGACGGACTGGACGCGGCCGGTGTCCAGGCAATCGTGGCAGGTCTTAACGCCGAGTGGTCCCGGAATGCGGTCTTCGCCGAGCGGGTTGATTCGATCGAGGTAAAGTTGCAGCGCGCAGCAAAGTAGTCGGCGGCAGGCGGGTCACACCCCGGTTCTGCCCTGGGCAGGACGAAGGACGTACCCCGTGAATTTCGCTCTCTACAAGGAGCTCCTGGCAGTCAGGCCCATCAGGCGCCTGCTGACTGTCGGAATGATTGCCCGCATACCGCACTCAGCGGCCGGGGTACTCCTGACGCTGCACATCGTCCTGACCCTCGGTGAGGGTTATGCCGCCGCCGGTGCTGCGGCGGCGGTCATGACTATTGGAATCGCCCTCGGCGCCCCGTGGCGCGGACGCAGGGTTGACACCGTAGGCCTTCGCAAGGCACTTGTGCCCTCCGTCATTTCCGAGACCGTCATCTGGTCTGTGGTGCCGCATGTTTCGTACCAGTGGCTGCTGGCGCTGGTCTTCGTCGGCGGCCTGCTCACCCTGCCCATCTTCAGCGTGGTGCGCCAGTCCCTGGGGGTACTGGCGAGCGGTGAGCAGCGTCGGACGGCCTTCGCACTGGACGCGATCGCCACGGAGTTGGTCTTTATGCTCGGCCCCGCAGCGGGCGCAATTGTGGCCACTGCCGGTTACTCGGTTCTCGGGTTGACTGTGGTGGG
Organism: Arthrobacter sp. PvP103; assembly: GCF_017833075.1. Taxonomy (NCBI): domain Bacteria; kingdom Bacillati; phylum Actinomycetota; class Actinomycetes; order Micrococcales; family Micrococcaceae; genus Arthrobacter; species Arthrobacter sp. PvP103. The sequence goes on from NZ_JAFIBQ010000001.1 coordinate 4,008,615, forward strand.
CGTGTGCACCTCCGTGGCCGGACTCTTCCTGATGTGGTTCAACCCGCCCACCCGCAGCGCGGTGCCGGATGACGAATACGAAACGGACCAGCAGGAGGGCGCGGAAGTGGCCGTCGTCGCGGCGGCTCCGGCGCATCTGCAGGAAGCTGCTGCGGAACTCGCCCCAGTAGCGGCAGGTGAGCTCCGTCGCTCAGGATTGCGGCACAAAGTGGCACACAACTTCGTCTGGTTTACCGCGGCCGTGGCAGCGGTCTTCGCCGTGGCCGCAGGGGCGGGCATGGTGCTCAGCGGTACGGACGTGGGGATCGTGGCCGCCTTGGAGACCGGCGGGCATCAGGCGGAGATCGGGCTGGTCTTCGTCTTCTGGTGTGCGGCTTCCGTGGTCGGCGGCCTTCTCTACGGCGCCATGCACAGGCCGGTTTCACCGATTCTCCTCTTGCTCGGCATGGCCGCCCTCACGATCCCCATGGGCTTCGCCCGGGACACGCTGACGCTGTGCCTGCTGTCGTTGCTGCCCGGCCTGCTGTGTGCGCCGGTCCTGTCCGCTGCATCGGAAAAGGTGGCCGACCTCGTGGAGGAGGCCCGCCGCGGTGAGGCCATGGGCTGGTACGGGTCCGCGCTCACGGCGGGAGTCGCCCTCGGCGCCCCGTTGGCCGGTTTGTTCATCGACGGAATCGGACCGTCCGCCGGGTTTGTCTCGGTGGGTGCAGCCGGCGTTGTCCTCTGCCTGTTCGGACTGGGGCTGCAGCATCGACGGCGCCGGCGCGGCGCGATTGCCTAGGCCGGCTCAAGTCCCGGACAGACACGACGGCGGCGGCGGTCGGACCGGAATGGTCCGCCCGCCGCCGCCGTCGTGCAACCGGTGAAGTGCCTAGTTGACCGGCCCGGTGTATTTTTCCCCCGGCCCCTTGCCCGGAGCGTCCGGAATGATCGACTCTTCGCGGAACGCCAGCTGCAGGGAGCGCAGTCCGTCGCGCAACGGGCCTGCGTGCTGGGAACCGATCTCCGGGGCTGCGGCGGTCACGAGCCCGGCCAGCGCGGTGATCAGCTTCCGGGCCTCATCCAGGTCCTTGAGCTCCTCGGCATTTTCCTCGGCAGCAAGGCCGAGCTTAACGGCCGACGCGCTCATGAGGTGCACAGCGGCGGTGGTGATGACCTCGATGGCGGGGACCTCGGAGATATCGCGGATCTGCTGCGATACCTGCTCCTGGCCCTCCCGCTGACCGGCGGCGGGCTCGAAAACGTGTGAATTACTGTCTGAAGTGCTCATACTGGTAAGCTTGTCACAGACCGACTGAATGTCGTTATTTTGCTATGTGGAACCCGCAGCTGCCAATGTGCAGTATTCGGGGTTCTGTCTGTAGAATTGGCTTCAGTTTGCAAGCGGAGTTCTCTCCCACCCGCGTCAGCCGTTTTCCCGGAAATTATTTCCATGGAAGCAAGGTTGCCGGGTACCTGGTCGGGCGAACCACGGCGGCGTCAGCTGCCTGGAACGCGTACAGCCTCTCCGGAGGTAGTGCACATCCGATCTTCGAGGCCTTCGATTGCTCCGGCAATTGGGGGCCTTCTCTATTTGCCGGTGGAATACTCATCTCAACAACAGGAGTTCTAACATTAGCGAGCCAAGAATCAATGAGCGTATCCGCGTCCCCGAGGTGCGGCTGGTCGGCCCTGCAGGTGAACAGGTAGGAATCGTCCGTATTGAGGACGCCCTGCGTTTGGCTGCCGAGTCCGACCTTGATCTCGTTGAAGTTGCACCGCAGGCCAAGCCTCCGGTGTGCAAGCTGATGGACTTCGGCAAGTACAAGTACGAAGCCGCCGTCAAGGCACGCGAGGCCCGGAAGAACCAAACCAACACGGTTCTGAAGGAAATCCGTTTCCGGCTGAAGATCGACACCCACGACTACGAGACCAAGCGCGGCCACGCCCTCCGCTTCCTCGGTGCCGGGGACAAGGTCAAGGCTATGATCCAGTTCCGCGGCCGCGAACAGCAGCGTCCGGAAATGGGCATCCGCCTGCTCCAGCGCTTTGCTGACGACGTCGCAGAAGTGGGTGTTGTGGAGTCCAGCCCCCGCATCGACGGCCGCAACATGGTTATGGTCGTGGGTCCGCTGAAGAACAAGGCTGAGGCCAAGGCAGAAGCGCGCCGTGCAACGCAGCGCGCTGAAGCGAAGGCGCAAAACGAAGCCAAGGCCGGCGGCCGCGTTGATGTCAGCCGCGACCAGCCCGCCATGACGCAGTCCCTGGCGGACCTGCTTCCTGAGGGTTTCGCTGTGAACACTGAAGAGGCAGCGCCGGAGGTTAGCGCCGAGGCTGCTACGGCTTCAACCAGCGCTCAGGCACCCGCCGAAGCGGTTGCGGCACCGGAAGCCGAGGCTCCGGCCACGGAAGCTCCCAAGCAGGAAGCCCCGAAGCAGGAAGCTCCCAAGCAGGAAGCACCTGTTGAGGAAGCTCCGAAGCAGGAAGCTCCGAAGCAGGAAGCTCCCAAGGCGGCACCGGTCAAGGAAGCTCCGAAGCAGGCAGCGCCGAAACGCGAAGCCCCCAAGGCAGCGGCAGCACCGCGTCCTGCGGTAAGCAAGCCCGCAGCGGCCAAGGCGCCTGAATCGCCCAGGCCTGCAGCGGCCGCCCCTGTGGCGCCGAAGCCGGCAGGAGTGCCGTCGCCGCCGCCCAAGCCGGTAGCACGGCCCGCAGCGCCGAAGCCTGCGGCACGGCCGGCTGCTCCCAAGCCGGGTACCAAGAAGACCAACTAGTTCAAAGCTGCGCGAAGCACCGCCTGAGCGCAGCAAGCAACCAGCACGCCGCCCGCAGGGGTGGCTGCACGAAAGACTGCAGACTTGTCTGCGGATACGTAAGGAGATCGGTTCCCATGCCGAAGATGAAGACCCACAGTGGTGCTAAGAAGCGCTTCAAGCTGACCGGCAGCGGCAAGCTGCGCCGCCAGCAGGCCAACCGCCGCCACTACCTCGAGCACAAGTCATCCAGGCTGACCCGTCGCCTTGCCGGCGACAAGATCGTCTTCAAGGGCGACGCCAAGGTCATCCGGAAGATGCTCGGCATCTAAGTTCCAAGTTCTCTGACTGCTCGCCACCTGGCAGCGGTCAACTACCAAAAAGGCTTCTCAGGCCAGCCGGTTGTTCCGGCAGTAGTCGCTTGGGATAAGAATTCTGAAGGAGTACGCACGTGGCACGTGTGAAGAGGGCGGTCAACGCCCACAAGAAGCGCCGGGTTATCCTTGAACGCGCTAAGGGCTACCGTGGACAGCGTTCACGCCTGTACCGCAAGGCCAAAGAGCAGCTGCTGCACTCGTTTGTGTACAGCTACGGTGACCGCAAGAAGAAGAAGGGCGACTTCCGCCGCCTGTGGATCCAGCGCATCAACGCTGCATCCCGCGCCAACGGCCTGACCTACAACCGTCTGATCCAGGGCCTGAAGGCCGCTGAGGTCGAGGTTGACCGCCGTATGCTGGCCGAGCTGGCTGTCTCTGACGCCAATGCTTTTGCTGCCCTGGTGCAGGTTGCCAAGGACTCGCTGCCTGCCGACACTTCCGCGCCGGCCGTCTCGGCCGAAGCCGCCCCGAAGGCAAAGGCTGCCAAGAAGCCCGCCGCCAAGAAGGCCGCAGCGAAGAAGCCTGTTGCTGAAGAGGCTGCCAAGTAGTACCAGCTTTGGGTAGTTCAAGAACCCGTGGCAATAGCCACTAAAGTTCTTATATGAACGAAACCGGGCGCCCGCAAGATCTTCCACTCTCCAACCCCCGAGCTGATCGGGTGAGGGATGTGGCAAAGCTTGCCGGGCGCCCGGCCCGTTTAAAGCGCGGGCAGTTCCTGGCTGAGGGGCCGCAGGCCGTCCGCGAAGCCCTGGTGCTCCACCAGAAAAGGATGGCGGCGGGGGAGCCCGGCGTGGTCCACGAAGTATTCGCCAGTGAGGCCTGCCTGGACCGCTATCCCGAGTTCGAGGAGCTGGCCGCGGGCGTTAACGCCAGGCTCGCCACTGACGAGGTGCTCGCCGCCATGGCGGACACTGTCAATCCCCAGGGCATTATCGCCGTCTGCGCCTTTGTGGACGTGGCCCTTGAAGCCGTGCTCGACGCCGGGCCCCGCCTGATTGCCGTGCTGTGCCAGGTACGGGACCCCGGCAACGCCGGAACCGTCCTGCGGGCAGCCGACGCCGCCGGGGCCGACGCCGTCGTCCTGACGGCCTCGAGCGTGGATATCTACAATCCCAAGGCCGTCCGTTCCACCGCCGGCTCGCTGTTCCACCTCCCCGTAGTCCTCGGCGTGGACCTTTCCGATCTCGCCACTGCCTGCCGCGAACGCGGGATCGGCGTCCTGGCCGCCGACGGATACGGCCAGCTGGACCTCGACCAGCTCCAGGACGAAAATGCTGCCCGGAGGCTGGGCAACCCGGGCGCCGAGTCGGCATACGATCTTGGCCGGCCCACCGCGTGGTTGTTCGGCAATGAAGCCCAAGGCTTGTCCGACGCCGAACTCGCGCTGGCCGACCACCGTGTGGCCGTTCCCGTCTACGGCGCCGCGGAAAGCCTAAACGTGGGCACCGCAGCCACGGTGTGCCTCTACGCAAGTGCGCGTTCGCAGAAGCGCGCGTGAACGCAAAGGCGGGGGCCCACCTTCCGGTGGGCCCCCGCCGTCGCAATCTCCACCATCAGGCACCTCGGCGCCTTAAGCGGTGGTGGGTGTCGTTAGGTGGTCTTGCTTCTGCCGGTGATGAAGCCGTAGATGCCGGCTACTACCAGGCCGCCGACGATGGCAAGAAGCCAGGAACCAAGGTTCCAGAATTCCATTTTGCCGCCGCCAAACAACAGGTCGCCAATCCAGCCGCCGACGATGGCGCCGACAACACCAAGAACGAGGCTGGTGACCCAGCCGCCGCCGACCTTGCCAGGCATGATCGCCTTGACGATAGCTCCTACAATGAGTCCGAGAATGATCCAGCCAATGAAGCCCATTTCTCCTCCTACATATTCGTCGGAACTCTCTACGGGTCCCGATTATGGATTCAAGCTAACACAGGGTGTGTTTGCTTGTCAGCAGGCTTAGTTTCAATGTTTTTGGTGTCATCCGCTGTGGCCCGTGGTGTGGCCGGCAGCGGCAGGCGGGTACGGTATTCCTTGCGGGCATCAGCATTGTGCGGTGATCGAACCTGCAAATTTTCCGGCAATCCCTGAAGAGGTGAAGCTCACGTGGCTGCAAATGGCGGTACCAAGGCGATCGTCGCGGCTCTGGCTGCAAACCTGACCATCGCTGTACTGAAGTTCGTCGCTTTCATCCTGACGCTGTCGTCATCCATGCTGGCCGAGGCCATCCACTCCGTTGCCGACTCCGGCAACCAGCTGCTCCTGCTGATTGGCGGTAAGCGGGCCAAGCGTGCCGCGAGCCCCGAGCACCCCTTTGGCTACGGACGTGAGCGCTATATCTACGCGTTCATTGTCTCGATTGTGCTGTTCAGCGTGGGCGGCCTGTTTGCCCTGTACGAGGCGTGGGGGAAACTTCAACATCCCCATGCCATCGAAGGCGACTTCTGGTGGGTTCCGCTGGCAGTCCTGATCGGTGCAATCATGGCGGAATCCTTCTCGTTCCGGACAGCCATCATCGAGTCAAACCACATCCGGGGCAAGCAGAGCTGGGTCCGCTTCGTCCGCAATGCCAAGCAGCCCGAGCTCCCCGTCATCCTGCTGGAGGACCTGGGCGCCCTGCTGGGCCTGGTGTTCGCGCTGTTCGGGGTGAGCCTGACGCTGGTCACCGGCAACGGTATCTGGGACGCCCTCGGAACCGCGATGATCGGCTTCCTGCTGGTGGCTATTGCAATCGTCCTTGCCATGGAGACCAAGTCGCTGCTGCTCGGCGAATCCGCCACCAAGGCGGATGTCGTGAGGATCAGCAGCGCGCTCGAGGCCAACGGCACCAAAATCATCCACCTGAAGACCCTGCACCTCGGCCCGGAGGAACTGCTGGTGGCTGCCAAGATCAGCGTCGGCGCCGCCGCCACCGGAGCGGAGATCGCCACGGCAATTGACGACGCCGAGAGCCGCATCCGAGACGCCGTGCCCATTGCGCGGGTCATCTACCTTGAACCGGACGTGGAGCGCGCGCACGTCTGACCCCGGCCGCGGGCTGCCGTGTTCCGCGGAAGGCTGCTGGTTTCCTTGCCTGCTGGCGCAGGCTAGGAAACCAGCGGCCTTTTACGTTCCAGCAGGCCGCTGATTACCGCCACACCGAGGCCCAGGATTGCCAGGACGGCACCGACAAGTGCGGGCGCAACATAACCCCATCCCCATGCGATCACCAGGCCTCCGAGGAAGGCGCCCAGGGCGTTCGCGACGTTCAGGGCCGCGTGGTTGAGCGAGGACGCGAGGGACGGGGCATCGGGTGAGGCATCCAGCAACCGCGTCTGCAGTGCCGGCACCAGCAACGAGCCGGCACCGCCGACCACAAACACCATGACGAAGGCGGACCACGGCCAGTGGACGGCCACCGCGTAGACAACCAGGGCGACGGCGATGCCGGGCAGGACCCAATAGATGGTGCCCATCACGGATTTGTCGGCAATGCGCCCGCCCACGATGTTTCCCGCCACCATGCCCAGGCCGTAGAGAGCCACGACCAGGGGCAGGAACGCGGGCGGGATTCCCGCCACCGAGGTCATGGTGTGCGCAATGTACGTGTAGGTGGCAAAGAACCCGCCGAAGCCAACGATGCCGATCAGGATGGCGAGCCACACCTGCAGCCGCTTTAGGGCGCCAAGTTCGCGGCGGATGCTGGCGTCCGGGTGCGCTTCGTGGAACGGGACGAACTTCCAGATCATCGCGAGCGTCACCAGCCCGATTACGCCGACGAGCACGAAGAGCAGGCGCCAGCCGAATGCCTGGCCCACCCAGGTGGCGAAGGGGACCCCGATGACGTTAGAGACGGTCAGCCCGGCCATCACCATGGAAATCGCCCAGCCCCGCTTGGTCGGAGCGACCAGCGAAGCTGCAATCACCGCGGCGACGCCGAAGAACGCTCCGTGAGGCAGACCTGCCGCGAACCGGGACACCAGCATGGTGCCGTAATCCGGGGCGATGAACGACGTGAGGTTGGCCAGGCTGAAAAACAGCATGAGGCCCAGGGCAAGGTGTTTGCGGGGGAGTTTGGCGCCGACCGCCGCGAGGAGCGGCGCGCCGATCACGACGCCGAGCGCGTAGGCGGAGATGAGGTGGCCGGCTTCCGGGGTGCCGATGTTCAGGCCCTGTTCCACCTCCTTGAGCAGTCCCATCATGGTGAATTCGGTGACGCCGATACCGAACCCGCCCATCGCGAGGGACACGATGGCTAAGGCGAGGTGATTGGTTCCGGCCCTGGACTTGGCGGGGCTGATGGTGGGCGTGGAGGTCATTGGCCTGTTTCTCGAAAGTTCTGATTTATCAAAGGTTCAGTCAGGAAGCAGCATAAAATCTGATTACTTCAACGTTGAGGGAGGGGGCCGTATTCCGGAGTGAACGCGTTGTCGGTGAGTGCCGTTCCGGCTCGCCGACGGAACCAGCCACCCCTATTGTCCCCTATAGACTGGTGCGGTGACTGGACTGATCAATGTTGTTGGCGGAGCCGTTGTGGATTCCCTGAGTTCCCCTGCACGGCTCCTCGTCGCCCGGCGGACGGCGCCACCCCAGTTTGCCGGCATGTGGGAATTCCCGGGCGGGAAGGTGGAGCCTCGTGAGACGGCGGAAGACGCCCTGCACCGGGAGCTCCGCGAGGAACTGGGAATCGGGGTCAGGCTCGGGGCTGAACTGCCGGCTGAAACAGCTGCCGGCTGGCCCCTCAATGCCAAGGCCTCGATGCGCGTGTGGTTTGCCGAGATCGCCGACGGAGAACCCCGCCCCCTGGAAGACCACGACGAGCTGCGCTGGATTGCCTTGGCGGGAAATGACGAAGCTCTGGCCCTGCCGTGGATACCCGCAGATTTCCCGATTGTCCGCGCCCTGCTGGCGGCCGTTGCCGGTTCGGAGCGCCTTTCGCCGGGATCGTAACGAACGGTCAGAACAGCGTGGGCTGGGCGGACTCCACACCCTGGCCGGGTCCCGCGCCCGTTCTTGCTGCGGGGATGCTGCCGGCGGGGTACTGAGCTTCCTCTTCCCTGGGGTCCCCGGCGAGGTCTCGGTGGCTGAACCCGTGCGAGCCGTAAAAACCGTGACGGGACTTGAAGTAGCGGATCCGTCCCCCGAGCCACTCGCGATATTCCTTGGACGCGTAGGAGCCGGTCCCGTACAGCCGGCGGTAGCGGCCCGCCAGTTCGGGGTGCCTGGCAGCGATCCATTGCATAAACCACTCACGCGTGCCCGGTTTGAGGTAGAGCGCCCCGGCGGTGACGCCGGTGGCGCCAGCCGCAGCCAGTGCGCCAAACAGCGAGTCCAAGGCTTCATCGCTGTCGGAAAGCCACGGCAGGATGGGCATGGCCATCACGCCGCACGGCAGCCCCGCATCGCGGAGCCTCGAGACGAGCTTGAGACGCGCCCTGGGCCCCGGAGTGCCGGGCTCGACCGCCTCCGACAGTTGCTCGTCGGTCATGGCCAGCGAAATTCCGATCCCTACGGGCACCTGGGTGGCCGCGTGCTTGAGGAGCGGGATGTCCCGGGCCAGCAGCGTCCCCTTGGTGAGGATGGACAGGGGAGTCCCTGAATCGGCAAGCGCACGGATGATGCCGGGCATCAGCTGGTACCGGCCCTCGGCCCGCTGGTACGGATCCGTGTTGGTGCCGAGGGCCACGTGATGATGGCCCCACGAAGGCTTGGCCAGTTCCTTCCGGAGGACCTCGGCTGCGTTGATTTTCACCACCACCTGGCTGTCAAAATCCAGGCCTGCATCAAAGTCCAGGTACGTGTGGCTCTTGCGGGCAAAACAGTAAACGCATGCGTGGCTGCAGCCACGATAGGGATTGACGGTCCATTCGAACGGCATGCGCGAACCGGCCGCCACTTTGTTGAGCACGGATTTGGCCGTGACCTCATGGAAAGTGACCCCGGCAAATTCCGGAGTGGAAACTGAACGGATGAGCCCTGCCAGGGGCAGCAGCGCCTGGGTGGCCGGGGCGGAGGCCGGTGCGTTGCCGGCGGTGGTGTCCGCCAACGCCGGCCGGAGTGCTTGTGCGTCCCATCTCATGGATACAATTCGAAGGTATGTTCGAATTTAAGTCAAGGACGCTGGGGAAACCATCGTACGTGCCGGGTTGCTAGGCTGAGGCAATGATCCTCCTCACCGGGTTCGAACCCTTTGGCGGCGAAACCATCAACCCTTCCTGGCAAGCGGCGGAAGAGGCCTCCCGGATCCTGCTGGAAGAGGGGCACGCCGTTGCGGCGCTGGAACTGCCGTGCGTGTTCGGGCAGTCCATCACGGTGCTTGAGGATGCGTTGCAGCGTTACCGCCCGGAGCTGGTGGTCTGCGCCGGCCAGGCCGGCGGCCGGCCGCGGATCTCCCTGGAGCGGGTCGCCATCAACTGCGACGACGCCCGCATCCCGGACAACGCCGGAAACCGTCCCGTGGACGAGGAAGTGGTCCGCGGCGGCCCGGCAGCTTATTTCAGTTCGTTGCCGGTGAAGGCGGGGCTTGAGGCCCTCCGTGCTGCGGGGATACCGGCCGAGGTTTCCCAAAGCGCGGGCACCTACGTCTGCAACCACGTTTTCTACGCACTCATGCACGCGTTAAACAGCGGTCCGGCAGGCGGAAAGTCCGGCAGCAACGGTCCGCCTGCGGCCCGCGGCGGATTCATCCATGTTCCGTATGAGACGCAGCAGGTGCCCCGGGGCAGCGGTACCCCGTCGCTGCCTGCCGCCGTGATGGCGGAGGCGCTCGCCGTCATCGTACGAACCACGCTGGCGACCACCGCGGACATCAAGCTGCCGGCCGGTAGCGTTCACTAGCCTGTCATCGGAGCTCCCAGACGACGTCCACCGTGGCGGAGACGCGGGACTGCCCCGCTTCGATCCCTACGGAGTCCGTGGCCATGGCGCGCTGCATTCTTGCCACCGGAATCGGTCCTGACGGTCCGGGCAGCTGAGTGACGGAAACCACCGCGCCGAGTTCGGCGCCCGCCAGCGAGGCGAACTGCCCGGCCGCGGCCAGGGCGTCCTGCCAGGCGGCCTCCCGTGCCTGCGCCGTGACGGCGGCAGGATCCGCGAAGCCGAGCTCCAGCCCGTTAAGCCGCACGTCATTGCCGCCGGCGGCCACCGCAGCCGCGATGACTTCCGAGGAACCGGCAACATCCCGCAGCCGAACGCCCAAAATGCTTGAGGCAATGTAGCCCGCGACGGTCTGGCCCTGGCCCTCCTTCCACACCACGTCCGCGCGGACGTTCAAGCCCGAGGTGCTGATGTCCGGATCGGGTACACCGTGCTCCCGCAGTACCGCCGATATCCCGGCCGCGGCCCTCCCGGCAGCCGCATACGCGGCACCCACGTCCTCCCGGCGGCACTCCACTCCGATGGAAACAGTCAGCAGGTCGGGCACTGCCTCGGCAGTGCCCGAGCCGGTCACCGCTACAGTCCTCGCATTTTCGGTCATGTCATCCCTCAATTCCATCGTGGGCAACGCTGCCCTTCCGGGGTTTTTTCGTGCCGCGGTTGCCCGTTTCACGGCGGCGCCTATCCACGTAGCCGCCGGCCTCCAACCCCGCCAGGCGTTCAAAGACGTTGGCGGAGCCCGGGTTTCCCGTCCGCAGTTGAGACCACCCGGCTGCGATGAAGTACAGGGGCAGGAACGGCAGGCCCAGGCACCAGGCATATTGGCTGCTGTGCCGTTCCTCGTGTCCCAGCAATACCGGGTTGGACAGAGCCTCCGCAGGCGCCGCCCGGAACAGCACGACGTTCCCCACCGCGAACGCCTGGGCGGCGGGGAGCCGCCACCGGTAACCCGTGGCGATGAGCAGGCCGCGCGGGCCAACATGGACGGCCGTGCCTGCGCATCTTGCCAGCAGCAGGCCCATGAGCGTCGTTGCATTCAGCACGTTGGTGATCTGCCGCAACCGCTGTCCTGGGGTTATGGGGCCGGTCATGAGGCCATGGTATCGGGAGCCGGCAACCGCCGCGCCGCCCCGCTTCTCCGGCCCGCGGGCAGTCACGTTGCGGGCTGTGGCGCGTTCCGCCGGGCGCGTTCAACTAGACTGGGGGAGAGTGCCCGCCGGACGAATTCCGGCGAGCCCTGCCCTTTGTCGCTTCACGCGGTCCCTGAACCCGGCCGCGCGGAAAGACAAGCCAGTGACGGACACGCTGCCGGTGGACCCGAATGCAGCCGGACAGTTCGCTGGCGATACCCGACTCGTAGCTAAGAACAGTAGATGACTGAAACTTTGCCGGGCGCTGCCATCCCGAATCCTCTGGATGAAGCCGCCATTACTGCCGCCGTAGACCACGCCGTTGCCGCCATTGCCGCTGCCGCCACCCTTGACGAGCTCAAGGCCGTGAGGTTGGCACACACCGGTGAGAAGTCGCCGCTGAGCCTTGCCAACCGCGAAATCGGCGGCCTGGCGAAGGATCAGAAGGCCGCCGCCGGAAAGCTCATGGGTGCTTCCCGCGGACGCGTCAATAAGGCGCTCGCGGACCGTACCGCCGAACTCGAAGCTGAGAACGATGCACGCATCCTCGTTGAGGAGACCGTCGACGTCACTGCAGCTCCGCGCCGCCGTCGTGCCGGTGCGCGCCACCCGCTGTCCACCCTTCAGGACCGGGTGGCGGACATCTTCGTCGGCATGGGCTGGGAAATCGCCGAAGGCCCCGAGGTTGAATCCGAGTGGTTCAACTTCGATGCCCTGAACTTCAAGCCGGACCACCCGGCCCGCGAAATGCAGGACACCTTCTTCGTGGAGCCCCCCGAGGCCCACCTGCTGATGCGCACCCACACCTCGCCGGTTCAGGTCCGCTCCATGCTTGAACGCGAAGTGCCCATCTATGTCCTCTGCCCGGGCAAGGTGTTCCGTACCGACGAACTCGATGCCACGCACACACCGGTCTTCCACCAGTTCGAGGGCCTGGCCATCGACAAGAAGCTCAGCATGGCGGACCTCCGCGGCACGCTGGAGCACTTCGCCCGGCAAATGTTCGGCGACGAAGCCCAGATCCGCCTTCGCCCCAACTACTTCCCGTTCACCGAGCCGTCGGCAGAGCTGGACATCTGGCACCCGGGCGCCAAAGGCGGTCCGCGCTGGATCGAGTGGGGCGGCTGCGGCATGGTCAACCCCAACGTCCTCCGCGCCGCCGGCATCGATCCGGACATCTATTCAGGTTTTGCCTTCGGCATGGGCATCGAGCGCACCCTTATGTTCCGCAACGAGGTGGGCGACATGCGCGACATGATCGAAGGCGACGTACGTTTCAGCGAGCACTTCGGGATGGAGATCTAACAGTGCGTATCCCACTTTCCTGGTTGCGTGAGTTCGCGCAGGTACCGGCCGAAGCAACGGCCGAAGACGTCATGGCAGAACTGGTCAAGGTCGGTTTTGAAGAAGAAGCAGTCCACCGCCCCACGGACGCGCTCCGCGGCCCCGTTGTGGTGGGCCAGGTACTGAGCCTGGTCAAGGAGCCGCAGACCAACGGCAAGACCATCAACTGGTGCCAGGTCCGAGTGGTCCCGGAGGGCCAGGAACAGACCCTCACCGGCGACGGCATTGACCCGTCGGGTGTCCAGGGCATCATCTGCGGCGCCCACAACTTCGTGGAAGGTGACAAGGTAGTGGTCACCCTTCCCGGTGCCGTGCTGCCCGGAGACTTCCACATTTCCGCCCGGAAGACCTACGGCCACCTGTCCGCCGGCATGATCGCCTCCGTCCGTGAACTGGGCATCGGCGAGGACCACGACGGCATCCTGGTGCTCTCCCGGATCGGGCTGGATCCCGAAATCGGCACCGACGCCATGGAACTGCTCGGCCTCTACGACCAGGCCGCCGAAATCAACGTCACTCCGGACCGCGGCTACGCGTTCTCCATCCGCGGCGTCGCCCGTGAATATGCCCACGCCACCGGTACCGCTTTCACGGACCCGGCTTCACAGGTGCAGGTACCGGCTGAACTGGCCGGCGGGTACGGAGTCAAACTCAATGACGACGCCCCCATTTACGGCAAGCCGGGGTGCGACCGTTTCGTGGCACGCACCGTCCGTGGCATCGATGCCACCAAGCCGACGCCGCCGTGGATGGTCTCGCGCCTGCGGCTGGCCGGCATCCGCTCCATCTCGCTGCCGGTGGACATCTCGAACTACGTCATGCTGGAACTCGGCCAGCCGACGCACTGCTACGACCTGGACAAGCTGTCCGGCGACATTGTGGTGCGGCGCGCTGTGGCGGGAGAGAAGATCACCACCCTTGACGACAAGGAGCGGAAGCTCGACGTCGAGGACCTCCTGATCACCGACGACTCCGGCGCGATCGGCATCGCCGGCGTCATGGGCGGTGCTGCCACGGAGGTGAGCGATTCGACGTCGAACGTCCTGGTTGAAGCGGCGCACTTCGACGAAGTATCGATCGCACGGTCACGCCGCCGGCACAAGCTGCCCTCCGAAGCGTCCAAGCGTTTCGAACGCGGCGTGGACTGGCAGGTTGCCGGCATCGCCGCCCAGCGGGTTGTCGACCTTCTCGTCGAGCTGGCCGGCGGCACGGCCGATGAAGCCGGCACCGACGTCGGCACGGCCCCTGACGCCGTGACCATCGAGCTGCCGGCGGCATTCGCCGCAGCCCGGATCGGCATCGACTTCACCGACGAACAGATCGTCACCTCGCTCGAGGACCTCGGCGCTGCCGTGGCCAGGAACGACGCCGGCTGGACAGTCACGGCCCCGAGCTGGCGCAACGACCTCGAAACCAAGGAAGACCTCTCCGAGGAAATCGCCCGGCTGGTAGGTTACGACCAGATTCCCGCGACGCTTCCGGTGGCGCCTCCGGGACGCGGCCTGACCCGCGTCCAGCAGCAACGCCGCCGCCTGGTCCAGGCGCTCGCCGACGCCGGGCTCACCGAGGTCCTCGCGTACCCGTTCGTGTCCAAGGCCGCCAATGACACCTTCGGCGTGGCTGAGCAGGGCGCCGGCCGCAAGGCCGTCAAGCTTGCCAACCCGATCAGCGAAGAACAGGGCTACCTGCGGACGTCCATCCTGCCCGGACTGATCGAGGTAGCCAAGCGCAACCACTCGCGCGGCTTCCGCGACCTGGCGGTCTTCGAGGCGGGACTTGTCTTCCTGCCGGGGGACACCCTGGGTACTCCCTCCATTCCGCCGCTTGGCGTCAAGCCCTCCGATGAGGTGCTGGATGCCCTGTACGACGGCGTTCCCGACCAGCCGCTGCACATCGCGGCGGTCCTGACGGGCCACGACTCGCCCGCCGCAGCGTCGCACACACCGCGTGCCTGGGACTGGGCCGACGCTTTGGACATCGCCCGCCTCGCCGGCGATGTCCTGGGTGTCGAAATCGTCATCAGCCAGGGCCACCACCAGGCCTACCACCCGGGACGGACCGCCCAACTGTCGCTGCGCTCGGGCGAAGTCATCGGCTATGCCGGTGAACTGCACCCCAAGCTGCTGGCCGCGCACGACATGCCGGCACGCTCGGTGGCACTCGAGCTCAACGCCGATGCCCTCTTCGAAGCCGCCGCGGATGTCATCGTGGCCAAGCACATTTCCGGCTTCCCGGTGGCCACCCAGGATGTGGCCCTGGTGGTTCCCAAGGATGTTCCCGCCGACGACGTCCTGGCCGCCCTCCGCGAAGGAGCCGGCGAGCTGCTGGAAGACGTGGCGCTGTTCGACGTGTACGCAGGAAAGGGCATTGAGGACGGCAAGAAGTCGCTGGCATTCGGCCTGCGCTTCCGTGCCGCTGACCGGACGCTCACAGCCGATGAGGCCTCTGCTGCCCGTGAAAGCGCCGTGACGGTGGCCGCCGAACGGTTCGGAGCCGTTCAGCGCTAGTTCCAACGGCGCTAAGCACGCAGAAGGGCGGGCCATGGCATCACAACTTGTTGTGCGTGCCTGCCCGCCCTTTCGCGCAGCCGGGCAGGATCCGGCCACGGCACGTGCGGAGTTGGAACGCGGAGCCCGCCGGCTCCTGGAACGGACTGAACTGGAACGGGCCCGCGCCATGGTGCCCGGGGCGCGCGAGGATTTCCTGGCCGGCCGTCTGGCCCAGCGGCTGTTCGCCGCGGAGCTGCTCGGGGTGCGCGCCCATGATCTTGCCGCCAGTTACAGCTGCCCGCAATGCGGCACTGGACCGGGCGTCCCCCATGGAAGGCCCGGCTACACCCTGGACGGAGTCCCGGTGCCCCTGCTCCTGAGCCTCTCACGGGCTGGCGGCTGGACCCTGCTGGCGGCCGTGACATCTCCCGTGCCGGGTCAGCGGCTGGGAGTCGACGCCGAGGATCCGCAGCGGATGGAATTCGAGGGCTTCGACGCGGTGGCGCTGACCCCCGCGGAGCGCCAGGCCGCGGCCCCGTTGCGCGGGACCGCCCTGCTGCGTGAGCGTGCCCGGCTCTGGGCTCGGAAGGAGGCCTTCCTGAAGATGACCGGGGAGGGCCTGAGGCGGCCGCCTGAGACTCTTGACGTGCTTGACCGGGCCGGCATCCGTGACCTTGCGTCAGCCGAGTCGGGGCTGCCGGGCCACTTGGCGGCCGCCGTCGCCTTCGGGTGAAGCCCCGGCAGCTACCGCTCGGTCAGGGCCACCCCCGGCGGCTACCGCTCGGGCAGGGCCGGCAGTGCCTCTTCGAACAGCCAGGGGTGGAGCAGGGCTTCTGAATCGATTCCGGCCACGCGGTCCGCTGTCTGGATGAACCCGGCAGTGGACACGGATCCGTGGCGGTTGCTGGCCGCCCACTCGTGCAGCAGCGCATAAAAGGCGAGGTCTCCGCACCGGATCCGGAGCGCGTGCAGCGCCAGGGCGCCGCGTTTGTAGACCCGGTCGTCGAACATCAGCTCCGGCCCGGGGTCACCGACCATGAGGTCCTGGCGACCGGCGTCGAGCTTCCGCCAGGCAGCCGCTGCGCGGTCCGCAACGCTCATGACCCCGGCAGCCTCGGACCAGATCCACTCCGCGTAGCACGCGAAGCCTTCGTGCAGCCAGATGTCGCACCAGGCCGCAACCGTCAGGGAATTGCCGAACCACTGGTGGGACAGTTCGTGGGCAATGAGCCGCTGCGATTCCCATCCCGTATCCAAATGGTTGGGGCCCAGGATGGACAGCGTCTGGGCCTCGAGCGGAATCTCGAGTTCGTCCTCTGCCACCACCACGGTGTACTCCTGGAACGGATAAGGGCCGAAGCTGTTGACGAAGGTGCGCATCATCTCCGGCTGGCGGGCCAGGCCCCGGCGTGCTGCGTCGGCCAGGGAGGCAGGCACTGCGACGTGCTGGGGGACGCTGCCGGGTACCGACGCGGTGTCCAGGGTCAGAACGTCGTACCGGCCGATCTGGACGGTGGCGAGATATGTCGCCATCGGCTCGGCCTGCTCGTATGTCCAGGTTTCACGGCTGGAGCCGGTCTTGCGGGAGATCAGCAGACCGTTGCAAACCGCCCGGTAGCTTGCGTCCGTGGTGACGGCGATCCGGTAGCTGGACTTGTGCTGCGGATGGTCGTTGCAGGGAAACCAGGAGGCGGCACCGTTGGGCTGGCCCGCCACCAGCACGCCGTCGGTAAGTTCTTCCCAGCCCACCTCGCCCCAGAGGCCCCGGCGGGGAGAAGGATTCCCCTCATACCGGATGTCCAGCGTGAAGCGGTCTCCCGGCAGCAGCGCCGCGTCAGGGACGATCACCAACTGTTCGGCCCGCTGGCTGAATCTCCGCAGCCTTCGGCCGTTCAGGGAGACTTTGACGGCGCGCAGTCCAGCGAGGTCCAGGACAACGGCCGACGACGGCCGGTCCGCCTCGGCGTGCAGGACTGCCCTCCCGTTCAGCCTGTTGCTGGCCAGTTTGTAGTCCAGTTCCAGTTCGTATCGCGTGACACGGTAGGCGTTCGTGCCATGCCCGGGGACGTAGGGATCCGGGGAGCCCGACGGTTCGCCCGGCCGGCGTGTATCGCCGGGACTGGCTGGTGCTGCAAAACTCATAGACTGGCCTTCGAATTGCGGATGGCGGGAGCCGGAGCCGACCGTGTGGGAGCTACTTTAGCCGCGGAGCCGGTACGGCCGGACCCGCCCAGGGGCTGACCGGGTTGCCCATCCAGTAGGTCGCGGCGGGAACAGTCTCCCCGCGCATGACCAAGGATGCCGGCCCCACCGTGCCGCCCCTCGCGATGCGTGCCCGCGGAAGGATGACACCGTGCGGCCCCATCGTGGCTCCGTCTTCGAGGGTAACAGTGTCGATGCTCATGATCCGGTCGTGGAACAGGTGGGTCTGGACCACGCAGCCCCGGTTGACTGTTGAGCTCTCCCCCAGAGTGACAAGGTCTGCTTCGGGCAGCCAGTAACTTTCGCACCATGTGCCGCGGCCGATCTTCGCTCCCAGCCCGCGCAGCCACCACACGAGCGCAGGAGTGCCCGAAGCCGAGCGGGCGAACCAGGGCGCACTCACCATTTCGATGAACGTATCCACTACCTCGTTCCGCCAGATGAAGGAGCTCCACAACGCATGTTCGCCCGGCCTGATTTTGCCCACCAGCAGCCATTTGGCCGCAACGGCGCTGGCCGCGGCCACGGCTCCTGCCACCAGGACCACGATGCCTCCCAGGATGGCAGCGAAACCGTAGCCCCATAGCGAGGCGAGCCGGTCGAAGGCGAGCATGACGCCGGCGGCCAGGCCCACCGTGAGCACCACCGGAATGAACCGGCAGAGCTCCCACAGGGCGCGGGCCAGTTTCAGCCGCCGGGGTGGCTGGAAGGTCAGGGTGTTGTCCGTGGCAATTGCTGTACGCCGCAGCCGGACCGGCGGGCTGCCCAGCCAGGACGTGCCGGATTTCGCCTTGGCCGGGGTGGCGGAGAGGACGGCCACCAAGGAGTTCTTGGGCACGCTTCGCCCGGCCCCCGTCATTCCGGAGTTGCCCAGGAAAGAGCGTTTGCCGATTTTGGCCGGGGCAATCCGCATCCACCCGCCGCCAAGTTCATAGGAGGCCACCATGGTGTCATCCGCAAGGAACGCGCCTTCGCCGACGGTTGTCATCTTGGGGAGCAGGAGGACGGTGGAGGCCTCAACGTTCTTGCCGACCTTGGCTCCCAAGAGGCGCAGCCAGACCGGGGTGAACAGGCTGGCGTAGATCGGAAACAGGACGTCACGGGCCAGGTCCAGCACCCGTTCTGTCGCCCAGACCTGCCAGCCGATCCGGCTCCGCACCCTGAAGTAGCCTTCCTTGAGTCCCACACCCAGCAGCCGGGTGGTGGCAAGGATCAGCAGGAGGTTGGTGATGAACCACGTCAGCGCCGCGAGCGGGAGCGAGGCAAGCACCTGGGGGATGGCTGCCGAAAGTGATTCGCTGCCGCGGATGAACAGGAAGACCACCAGCGCCCCGGCGGCAGCGGACAGGTAGGGGATGGTGGCCAGCGCCGCCGAGGCTGCGGCAAAGCCTGCGAACCAGAGCCGCCCGATCAGCGCATGCGCCGGCGGCGGCGTGTCCGGCCACGCATGTTTGGCTTTGCCGATCCGCTCGGCGGGGGAGCCGGACACCAGCTGCCCGGCCTTGACCTTGCCGAGAACCGCCGAGCCCGGCTCCACTTGGGCGCCGGCTCCGATACTGGCGCCTGGCATGAGCGTGCTGCGTGCTCCCACTGTGGCGCCGGCGCCAACGTGCACCCGGCCGATGTGGACGGTGTCGCCGTCAATCCACCAGCCGGAGAGATCCACTTCGGGTTCGATGTTGCAGCCGCGCCCCAGCGAAAGCATTCCGGTGACGGGCGGCAGCGAATGCAGCTGGACGTCGTTGCCGATCTTTGCCCCGAGCGCTTTCGCATAGTACGGAACCCAGGGGGCGCTTGCCAGGCTGATGGCGCCCGACAAGTCCTGGATCTGTTCTGCCAGCCACAGCCGCAGGTGCACCTTGCCGGACCTCGGGTAGGTCCCGGGGACCACGCGCCGGAGCAGGGTCCTGGCGGCCAGGACCGAGAGGGCCATCCGGCCGGCCGGGCTCACGAACACCAGCCAGGAAGCGGCCACCCACCACCAGGAAACAACGGGAGCGGCCGTGAAGCCGGCAAGGGCGGCCAACAGGTTGTTGGCCGCCATAACGTAGGTCAGCCACCGCATGCCCACCAGAATGTGCAGGGGGACCCCCATCAGAGTCTGGAAGACCTGCGATTTCAGGGCTGTGGGACGGACCTCACGCTCCGGCGCCGGTCCGGCCGCCCCCTCGGGCAGGGATTGCCGGGCAACGTCGATGAGCGCGCCCACCCTCGGGGTGGCGTAGATGTCGGCCACCGTGATGGTGGGATAGCGGACACGGAGCGCGGACACGAGCTGCGCGGCTGCCAGGGATCCGCCGCCATGGGCAAAGAAGTCGGCATCCAGGCTCGACGCCGGTGTCCCCAGCACGCTGACCCACTGCTCCACGATCCAGCGTGCGTCGTCCGGCAGGTTCAGGGGTGCATTGTCCGCATCTGCTGCCCCCGCGCCGGCGAGCGGCCAGGGCAGGGCGTGCCGGTCCACCTTTCCGCTCGTCTTGGTGGGCAGTGATTCCACAACAGTGAGGAGCGGTATGAGCGCCGCCGGGAGGCTGGCTCCCAGCAGCTCCCTGGCCGCCGCGAGATCGATCTCCGCGGTGCCCGCGGCGGCAAGGTAACCGACGAGGATCTGGTTCCCGGCCGCCGTCGTGCGGACCGCGGCCGCCGCTCCGGCAACGTCAGGCAGTGCCTGCAGGGCGGCGTCGATCTCTCCGAGTTCGATCCGCCGGCCACCGAGCTTCACCTGTTCGTCGGCGCGGCCCATGAAGACGAGCCCCGATGCCTCATAGCGGACCAGGTCTCCGGACCGGTAGGCCCGGGTCCAGCCGAGGGACGGCATGGGCGCGTACTTTTCGGCGTCCTTGGCGGGATCGAGGTACCGGGCCAGCCCCACGCCGCCGATGATGAGCTCGCCCACCTGGCCCTCCTCCACCGGAATGCCGCCGGCGTCAACCACGGCAAGGTCCCAGCCGTCCAGCGGCAGGCCGATCCGAAGCGGGCCGGGCACGCCCAGCTGCGCCGCGCAGGCAACCACGGTGGCTTCCGTGGGGCCGTAGGTGTTCCACACCTCCCTGCCGTCGACGGCGAGGCGATCCGCGAGCTCCGGCGGGCAGGCCTCACCGCCGAATATCAGCAGCCTCACGTTCTCCAGCGCTTCTGCCGGCCACAGGGCCGCGAGGGTGGGCACAGTGGACACCACTGTTATCCCGTGGCTGATCAGCCACGGGCCGAGGTCCATGCCGGTCCGGACCAGCGACCGAGGGGCAGGAACCAGGCAGGCTCCATAGCGCCAGGCCAGCCACATCTCCTCGCAGGACGCGTCGAAGGCCACGGACAGTCCGGCGAGCACCCGGTCCTGGGGGCCGATGGGTTCGTCCTGCAGGAACAGCCGGGCTTCGGCGTCCACGAACGCCGCCGAGGAGCGGTGCTGGACGGCGACGCCCTTGGGGGTGCCCGTGGAGCCGGAGGTGAAGATCACCCAGGAGTCGTCGTCGGCCTGCGGCTTCCGCGGCGCCGGGAACGGCCGGGGACGCTTGCTGTCCGTGACGATCTCGCCATTGCCTCTGAGGATCGCGCCGACGCGGGCTTCACTGAACACCAGCTTGGCGCGTTCGTCGGGGTCATCAGCATCCACCGGAACGTACGCTGCCCCGATCAGCAGTATGGCCAGGATCGAGATATAGAGGCGGTTGGTGCCGGAAGGGATGCGGACGCCGATCTTGTCGCCGGCGCCGAGGCCAGCCAGATGCAGCTCCCGTGCCGTGGCCCGGACCTCGGCCATCAGCTGCGCGTAACTCAGGCGCCGGTGGCCGTCGTCCAGGGCCGACGCCTCGGGATACTTCCGGGCCGTGTCCTCCAGGATGTCGATCAGCGTCCGCTCCGGCGGTGCCGCGGCGGCGCCCGGCAGCTGCGGCAGATGCACGTTCCGGACGGCGGGAAGAGCAGAGCGTCCTTCCAGGGGGCCGGACTCGGACTCCGGCGCGGGCGCGGATCCGGAGGCTTGCGGTTGTTCAGTCACGGGGGTCATTCTTTCCGCACAAGATGAACAGAAGGTGTCGCAGTTCTCCCGGCGTTCGCCGGGGGTTTGTGTCCCGTTAACGGGTTCCTGCTACCCGGTCCCTGCTTCGTTGTTCTGTTCCCTGGTTCAGGGGACCAGGATGATTTTGCCGGTGGTGCGGCGCTGTTCAAGGTCGTCGTGCGCCTGTGCTGCACGGGCCAGGTCGTAGCGGCCGCCGATCCGGACCTTGAGGTTCCCGTCTGCGGCCGCCGCGAAAATCTCATCTGAGCGCCAGCGGCGTTCCTGGGCGTTGCGGAGGAAGTGGTTTATGGTCGGCCTGGTCAGGTACAGTGAGCCGCCGGCATTGAGGCGCTGCGGATCGAAGGGCGGAACCGGTCCGGATGCGGCGCCGAAGAGAACCAGCGTGCCGCGGACCCGCAGGGCGGCCAGGGAACCGTCGAAGGTGTCCTTGCCGACGCCGTCGTAGACCGCATCCGCGCCGGTTCCGTCGGTCAGCTCCCGGACTTTGGCGGAGAAGCCGTCATAGGGAATGACGTGGTCGGCGCCGGCCTCGCGGGCCAGTTTCGCTTTGTCATCGGTGGAGACGGTGGTGATGACGCGGGCTCCCTTTGCCTTGAGCAGCTGGATCGCCAGCAGGCCCACCCCGCCGGCCCCGGCGTGAAGCAGGATGGTGTGGCCAGGCTCCACCCGGAAAGAGGAATTGACCAGGTAGTGCGCGGTGATCCCCTGCAGGGGAAGGGCTGCCGCCGTGAAATCGTCCACGCCGCGGGGGACCGGGAGGGCCTTGTCCTCGTCCACGAGGATGTAGCCTGCGTAGCAGTTGGCTCCTTCGGCGGTGGCCACCCGGTCGCCCGGTGAGAACACCGTGACGTTGTCGCCGATTTCCTCGACGGTGCCGGCGGCCTCGGAACCCGGGGTAAATGGATAGGCGACTTTGTACGTGCCGCTGCGCTTGTAGGTGTCGATGAAGTTCACGCCCGTGGCGGAGACCTTCACCAGCAGCTGGCCCGGACCAGGCACCGGACGATCCACTTCGGCAAGCTGCAGCACTTCAGGGCCGCCTGCCTGGCGGGCAACAATTGCGTGCATCATATGTCTCCTTCCCTGGGCTGGGATTTCCAGGCCCGGATACAGGAACCATCCTAGGGACACGGCCGTCAACGACGAAGTGACGGCCGGTAACCGGCCGTCACTTCGTCTCAAGGGTGAATCGGGGGTGTGCCTAGAAGCGGCGGGTAACAGTGGCCATGGGGCATTCGAAGTGGCGCCCGGCGGAGAGGCCCACGTCGTTGAGGTAACGCACGATGATTCCGTAGGACTGCAGCAGCGTGGTCTCCGTGTAGGGGACCTGGTGCTTGGCGCAGAACTCCCGGACGATGACTGCGGCCTTATCCAGCTGCGGGCGGGCCATGTCCGGGAAGAGGTGGTGTTCGGCCTGACGGTTCAGGCCGCCCATCAGGATGTCCATGAAGCGGCCGCCTGAGATGTTCCTGGACGTCAGGACCTGGCGGCTGAAGAAGTCCACGCGGCTGTCCGCCGGCAGGACCGGCATGCCCTTGTGGTTCGGGGCGAAGGAAGCGCCCATGTAGAAACCGAAGACAGCGAGCTGGACGCCGATGAACGCCAGCGCCATGCCCCACGGCAGGAACGTGAAGGTAAGGACCGGCAGCAGGCTCAGGCGGGCCAGCAGGATCGGGAGTTCAACCCAGCGGTGCGTGACCTTTGCGCGGCGGAAGACGAACTTGACCGAATCGATCTGCAGGCCGAGGCCCACCAGGAACAGCAGCGGGAAGAAGAACCAGCCCTGCTTCTTGGTAAGGAATGCGAACCGTCCCTGGCGGTCTGCAACCGCTTCGGTGTGAAAGGCAATGGGCCCGGGCGCGATGTCGGGATCCTTGGAAATGACGTTCGGGTGGTTGTGGTGGGCGCCGTGCTTCTGCTCCCACCAGGAGTAGCTCATGCCGGCGACGGACGTGGCCAGCAGCCTGGCCGCCCAGTCGTTTGCACGGCGGGAGGCGAAGATCTGGCGGTGCCCGGCCTCGTGGGCCAGGAAGCTCAGCTGGGTGCAGAGGATGCCAATGGCGGCGGCGATGAGGAGCTGGAACCAGCTGTCACCGATGAGCGCGAAGCCGAACCAGGCTGCTGTCATCAGGAGCACCAGGACGGAGAAGACCGTGATGTAGAAGCCGACGCGCCGTTCGAGCAGCCCTGCGGCCTTGACGGTTTTGAGGAGTTCGGAGTAGCTCAGGACAACCTGGTTGGGCTGCCGGACACGCGATTGCGGTCGCTCCGAAGTGGTGGTGGGGGTCATGGACTCGGGGCCTCGTAACTGTTACGGGCAACGCTGCAGCCGACATTCGGACCGCACGGTCAGGATCACCCTTCTTCAAGCATACGCTGGCTGGCCTAACAAGGGCAGGTATGAGCGTATGCATAAATATCGGGTTCTATGCATAGTCTTCCTGTATAGTCGTTTCCATGACTATTTCTGTTGCCGTTTCCGGTGCGAGCGGTTACGCCGGCGGTGAGGTGCTTCGCCTTCTGGCCGGACACCCCGACGTCACTATCGGCGCTATCACAGCACACAGCAACGCCGGTTCCAGACTAGGCGAATTGCAGCCGCATCTCCATGGTCTGGCCAGCCGCATCCTCGAGGACACCACCGTGGAGAACCTCTCCGGCCACGACGTGGTGTT
This sequence comes from Arthrobacter sp. PvP103, assembly GCF_017833075.1. Lineage (NCBI taxonomy): Bacteria > Bacillati > Actinomycetota > Actinomycetes > Micrococcales > Micrococcaceae > Arthrobacter > Arthrobacter sp. PvP103. Next base: position 4,032,419 of record NZ_JAFIBQ010000001.1, read on the forward strand.
CCTGGCCCTGCCGCATGGTGCCTCCGCGGACATTGCGGCCCAGTTGCCCGAAGGCACGGTAGTGATCGACGCCGGCGCCGACCACCGGCTGGAAGACCCCGCCGCCTGGGAAAAGTTCTACGGTTCCGCGCACGCCGGGACGTGGCCCTACGGGCTGCCCGAACTTCCGGGCCAGCGGGAAAAGCTCAAGGGAGCGAACCGGATTGCCGTACCGGGATGCTACCCGACGTCGGCCCTGCTGGCCCTGACGCCCGGGTTCGCCGGCAGCCTCCTGCAGCCTGACGACGTCGTGATTGTCGCTGCCTCCGGCACCTCTGGCGCCGGGAAAGCTGCGAAGGTGAACCTCATCGGCTCCGAGGTCATGGGGTCCATGAGCCCCTACGGCGTGGGCGGCGGCCACCGGCACACTCCGGAGATCGAGCAGGGGCTGGGCAATGCCGCGGGCGAGGCTGTGACGGTATCCTTCACGCCCACCCTTGCCCCGATGAGCCGGGGCATCCTCACCACCGCAACGGCAAAGGTGAAGCCCGGCGTCACCGCAGCAGAGCTGCGCAGCGCCTGGGAAGGGGCGTACGACGACGAGCCGTTCGTTCACCTGCTTCCCGAGGGCCAGTGGCCCTCCACCAAGTCCGTGCAGGGCTCCAACCACGCCGTGATGCAGGTGGCGTTCGATGCGCACACCGGCCGCGTCATTGTTACCTGCGCCATCGACAACCTGACCAAGGGGACCGCCGGCGGCGCCGTGCAGTCCATGAATATCGCCCTTGGCCTGGCGGAAACCGCCGGCCTCAACCTGCAGGGAGTTGCCCCGTGAGCGTCACCGCCTCCAAAGGATTCCGCGCCGCCGGGGTCAAAGCCGGCCTGAAGGCGTCAGGGAATCCTGATCTTGCCCTTGTGGTCAACGACGGCCCGTCCAAAGCCGCAGCGGCGGTGTTTACGTCCAACCGCGTGGCCGCGGCCCCCGTCCACTGGTCGCGCGAAGTGGTGAAGGACGGCCGCGTCGACGCCGTGATCCTCAACTCCGGGGGCGCCAACGCCTGCACCGGCCCGCAGGGCTTCCAAAACACCCACACCACCGCGGAAAAGACCGCCGAAGCCCTGGGCGTCTCGGCCACCGACATCTTTGTCTGCTCCACCGGCCTGATCGGCGAGCAGCTGCCCATGGACAAGATCGTCCCGGGCATCAGCGCGGCCGCCGCGGCCCTCGGCACCGACGGCGGCCCGGCTGCGGCCACGGCGATCATGACCACGGATTCCGTGTCCAAGGAAGCAGTGTTCACCGGCAAGGATGCCGAAGGCAACGAATACACCATCGGCGGCATGGCCAAGGGCGCCGGCATGCTCGCCCCCGGGCTGGCCACCATGCTGGTGGTCATCACCACCGACGCGGACGTCCAGCCGGAAATGCTCGACGTCGTGCTTCGCGACGCCACCAGGGTCACCTTTGACCGGGCGGACTCGGACGGCTGCATGTCCACCAACGACACCGTGGTGCTGCTGGCATCGGGTGCATCGGGCGCCGTGCCCTCGGCAACGGAATTCGGTGCCGGACTGACGCAGGTCTGCGCCGAACTGGCCCGCAAGCTGATCGGTGATGCCGAAGGCGCCAGCCATGACATCGCCATCCGGACGTTCAACGCCGCCAGCGAAAAGGACGCCGAGATTGTCAGCAGGGCCGTGGCCCGCTCCAACCTCTTCAAGGCTGCAATCTTCGGCAAGGACCCGAACTGGGGCCGCGTGCTGTCCGCCGTGGGCACCACCGACGCCGTGTTCGAGCCGGACCAGCTGAATGTTTCCATGAACGGCGTGCAGATCTGCCGCAACGGAAGCATCGGCGAAGACCGCAGCCTCGTGGATCTGGAGCCCCGGGAGGTCCACGTCGGGATCGACCTGCAGGCCGGAGAATCCGAAGCAACGATCTGGACCAACGACCTCACGCACGACTACGTCCACGAAAACAGCGCCTACTCAAGCTAGGTGGCAGACCCACCTTCCGGGGAGACAGCACCATGAACACCCAGACACGCGAGACCACCTCCATGAGTGATGCCCAGGACAAGGCAGGCACCCTGATTGAAGCCCTGCCGTGGATCCAGCGCTTCGCGGGCACCACCATGGTGATCAAGTACGGCGGCAACGCCATGGTCAACGATGAACTCCGCCGGGCGTTTGCCGAGGACGTCGTCTTCCTGCACCACGTGGGCATCCACCCGGTGGTGGTGCACGGCGGAGGTCCGCAGATCAACGCCATGCTCAGCCGCCTCGGCATCGAGTCCGAGTTCAAGGGCGGGCTGCGCGTCACCACCCCCGAGGCCATGGACGTGGTCCGCATGGTGCTGACCGGCCAGGTGGGCCGCGAACTTGTGGGCCTGATCAACTCCCACGGCCCGTACGCCGTCGGCATGTCCGGAGAAGACGGCGGGCTGCTGCGTGCCGTCCGGACCGGCACCGTCGTGGACGGCGAGGAAGTGGACCTGGGCCTTGTCGGGGAAGTCGTGGGCGTCAACCCCGAGGGCATCGTGGATATCCTCGCGGCCGGCAGGATCCCGGTGATTTCCACTGTTGCCCCGGAAATAGCTGACGACGGATCCACCACCGGGCAGGTGCTCAACGTCAACGCCGACACCGCGGCCGCCGCCGTCGCGTCGGCGCTGGGGGCCTCCAAGCTGGTCATCCTGACCGACGTCGAGGGCCTCTACGCGAACTGGCCGGACAAGTCGTCGCTGATTTCATCCCTCACGGCCTCAGAGCTGCGGGAGATGCTGCCGAGGCTTGAATCGGGCATGATCCCCAAAATGGCCGCCTGCCTGCAGGCGGTTGACGACGGAGTGGAGCGCGCACACATTGTGGACGGCCGCCTGCCGCACTCCATGCTGCTGGAAACATTCACCACCGCCGGAATCGGCACGCAGGTGGTCCCGGACGAGGAAACGAACGCATGAGCCAGATAGAAAAGTCCCCGGTGGTTGAGCTGGTCGAAACCAAAGGCCATACGACTGGAGCCGAGTGGCTGGCCCGCTATTCCTCGTCCCTCATGGGTGTGTTCGGGACGCCGCAGCGGGTCCTCGTCCGCGGAGCGGGCTGCCTGGTCTGGGACGCCGACGGCAAGGAGTACCTCGACCTGCTCGGCGGCATAGCCGTGAATGCCATGGGCCACGCCCACCCGTTCGTGACGTCGGTGATCTCCAGCCAGCTCGCCACCCTGGGGCACGTGTCCAACTTCTTCACCAGCCCCACTCAGATTGCGCTGGCCGAAAAGCTGCTCGAACTGGCCAAGGCGCCGGCGGGTTCCAAAGTATTTTTCGCGAACTCCGGCACCGAGGCCGTGGAGGCCGCCTTCAAGCTGGCGCGCCGCAATTCCGGCGCCGAGGTGTCAGCCGGCCCGGGCGGAACCGTCAAACGGCGGACCAAGATCGTCGCGCTCGAGGGGGCGTTCCACGGCCGCACCATGGGCGCGCTGGCGTTGACCGCCAAGGCCGCCTACCGGGCGCCGTTCGAACCCCTGCCCGGTGGCGTTGTCCACATCCCGTTCGGGGACATCGACGCGTTGATCGAGGAAATCGATGAGACCACTGCGGCTGTCTTCCTGGAGCCGATCCAGGGTGAAGCCGGCGTCCGGCCCCTGCCCGCCGGCTACCTGAAGGCTGCCCGCGAAGCGACCACAAAGGCGGGCGCGCTCCTGATCCTCGATGAGGTCCAGACCGGCATCGGCCGCACCGGCAAATGGCTGGCCAGCGAAGACGCCGGTATCGTCCCGGATGCAGTGACGCTCGCCAAGGGCCTGGGCGGAGGTTTCCCGATCGGGGCGTTGATCACCTTCGGTCCCGAAACTTCCTCGCTCCTCACCGCAGGCCAGCACGGCACCACCTTTGGCGGGAACCCGGTGGCCACGGCAGCCGCCCTGGCCACGCTCCACGCGATCGAGAGCCAGCGCGTCCTGGACAACGTCCGTGCCGTGGGGGATCACCTCCGATCGAAGCTCGCGGCAGTCGACGGCGTCACGGAAGTCCGCGGCGAAGGCCTCCTGATCGGCTTTGACCTGGACGCGGACATCGCGCCTGCCGTCGTGACCGCAGGGCTGGATGCCGGGTTCATCGTCAACAGCCCGGGTCCGCGCACCATCCGCCTCGCTCCGCCGCTGATCCTGACGGCCGCACAGGCCGACAGCTTCATCCAGGCACTGCCCACGCTCCTCCAGACCGCAAAGGATGCCCAGTGACCAGCTCCGCAACAACCCGTCACTTCCTCAAGGACACCGACCTCACCCCGGCAGAACAGGCCGAGGTCCTGGACCTCGCCGTCCGCATGAAAGCCGCGCCTTACAGCATCCAGCCGTTCGCGGCAGAAGGCAGCGGACGCAAAACGGTCGCGGTCATCTTCGACAAGACGTCCACCCGGACCCGCGTGTCCTTCGCCACCGGCGTGGCTGACATGGGCGGAAACGCCCTCATCATCAACCCGGGCGAGGCACAGATCGGCCACAAGGAGTCCGTGGAGGACACCGCCAAAGTCCTGGAACGCATGGTCTCCACCATCGTCTGGCGCACCGGCGCCCATTCGGGTCTGGTGGCCATGGCCGAAAACTCCAAAGTCCCGGTCATCAACGCCCTCTGCGACGACTACCACCCCTGCCAGCTGCTCGCCGACCTGCTGGCCGTCAAGGAACACAAGGGCGAGCTCAAGGGCCTCACCATGAGCTACCTCGGTGACTCCGCCAACAACATGGCGAACTCCTACCTGCTGGCGGGGGTGACGGCCGGGATGCACGTGCGCATTGCAGGTCCGGACGGCTACCTGCCGGCCGCGGATATCGTCGCCGCCGCAGAGGAGCGGGCTGCGGAAACGGGCGGCTCGGTACTGATCACCACGGATGCCGCGGAAGCTCTCAAGGGGGCCGACGTCGTCGCCACGGACACCTGGGTGTCCATGGGACAGGAGACCGAAAAGGAAGCCCGGCTCCAGCTGTTCCGCAACTATTCCGTTGATGAAGCAGCGATGCAGCTCGCGGCGCCGGACGCCGTCGTGCTTCACTGCCTGCCGGCGTACCGGGGCTATGAGATCTCCGCAGGAGTCATCGACGGTCCCCAGTCGATCGTCTGGGACGAGGCGGAAAACCGCCTCCACGCCCAGAAGGCGCTGATGGCGTGGCTCATGCACCGGTCGGGCCTGGCCTTCGTCGACGGTCTCTCGCCCGTTGAAGGAACCGGGGAGAGCACGTTCTAGTGTCCACCAACCCGTCGGTACCGGGCCCGAGCCCGGCGACCAAAACCGCCAGGCTGGCGCGGATCACCGCGATCCTGACCGGTGAGTCAGTGCGTTCGCAGGCCGAGCTTGCCGCGTTGCTGGCGGACGACGGCGTCCAGGTCACCCAGGCCACGCTGTCCCGCGACCTCGTGGAACTCGGGGCGGTCCGGGTTCGCGGCAAGGACGGCGTGCTCGTGTACGCCGTCCCGGGGGAGGGCGGTGAACGTGCGGCCAAGGCCGGCGTCACCCAGGAGATCCTGGACGCCCGGCTTGCCCGGCTGTGCGGGGAACTGCTGGTTACCGCCGAGGCATCGGCGAACATCGTGGTGCTCCGGACCCCTCCGGGGGCGGCGAACTTCCTGGCCCTGGCCATCGACCACTCGGTCATGCCCTCCATCCTGGGGACCATCGCCGGGGACGACACCGTGCTGCTGGTCACGCGGGATCCGCAGGGGGGCGGGGAAGTGGCCGCCCGCTTCCTGCAGTTCGCTGAAGAAGCCGGCCATAAGCTTGAAGACAACCAAGAACCAAACAACTAAGGAGCATTTGAAGTGACTGAGCGTATTGTGCTGGCCTACTCCGGTGGCCTGGATACTTCCGTAGCGATCGGCTGGATCGGTGAAGCAACCGGTGCCGAGGTCATCGCCGTGGCCGTCGACGTCGGGCAGGGCGGCGAGTCGCTGGAGACCATCCGCCAGCGTGCCCTGGGCTGCGGCGCCGTCGAAGCCTACGTGGCCGATGCCAGCGACGAATTCGCCAACGAGTACTGCATGCCCACGCTGAAGGCCAACGCCCTCTACCAGGGCCACTACCCGCTGGTCTCGGCGATCTCCCGCCCGGTGATCGTCAAGCACCTGGTCAAGGCCGCCCGTGAATTCGGTGCCACCACCGTGGCGCACGGCTGCACCGGCAAGGGCAATGACCAGGTCCGCTTCGAAGTGGGCATCCAGACCCTCGGCCCGGACCTGAAGTGCATTGCCCCGGTCCGCGACCTCGCCCTGACCCGCGACAAGGCCATCGCCTTCGCCGAGGAAAAGGGACTGCCGATCGAGACCACCAAGAAGAACCCGTACTCGATCGACCAGAACGTCTGGGGCCGCGCCGTCGAAACCGGCTACCTCGAGGACATCTGGAACGCCCCCACCAAGGACATCTACGACTACACCGCCACCCCGGAATTCCCGCCGGCGCCGGATGAGGTCATCATCTCCTTCGAAGCCGGCGTGCCGGTCGCCATCGACGGTGTCAGGGTCACCCCGCTGCAGGCCATCAAGGAACTCAACCGCCGCGCCGGCGCCCAGGGCGTGGGCCGGATCGACGTCGTCGAGGACCGCCTCGTCGGCATCAAGTCCCGCGAAATCTACGAGGCCCCCGGTGCCATGGCGCTGATCACCGCGCACAAGCACCTCGAGGACATCACCGTTGAGCGCGAACAGGCACGCTTCAAGGCCACTGTCGGGCAGCGCTGGTCCGAGCTGGTCTACGACGGCCAGTGGTTCTCCCCGCTCAAGCGCTCCCTGGACGCCTTCATCGAGGACACCCAGAAGTACGTCTCCGGTGACATCCGCATGACGCTGCACGGCGGCCAGGCCGTGGTCAACGGGCGCCGCTCCGAGACCTCCCTCTACGACTTCGACCTCGCCACCTACGACACCGGCGACACCTTCGACCAGTCGATGGCGCGCGGCTTCATCGAGCTGTGGGGCATGTCCGCCAAGGTTGCCTCCGGCCGCGACATCCGCGTCGCCGGAAAGTAGCCCCTGTGGCTGAGTCCGTCGAAACCCCGAAGTCTGAAGCGACCAACACGGGCGCTCTGTGGGGCGGCCGGTTCGCCGGCGGCCCAGCCGACGCCCTTGCGGCGCTGAGCAAGTCCACGCACTTTGACTGGCGGCTGGCCCGTTACGACATTGCCGGGTCCAAGGCGCACGCCCGCGTGCTGCACAAGGCCGGCCTGCTGAACGACGCCGAGCTGGAGGGCATGCTGGACGCCCTGGACCGGCTGGATGCAGACGTTGCCTCCGGCGCCTATCTGCCCGCGGAGTCCGATGAGGACGTCCACGGTTCGCTGGAACGCGGACTGATCGAGCGGGCGGGCACCCAGCTCGGCGGCAAGCTGCGCGCGGGCCGGTCCCGCAACGACCAGGTGGCCACGCTGGGACGGATGTTCCTGCGTGACCATGCCCGGATCATCGCCCGCGGCGTGCTCGCCACGATCGATGCCCTTGTGGACCAGGCCAGGGCACACCAGGGCGTGGCTATGCCCGGACGCACGCACCTTCAGCACGCGCAGCCCGTCCTGCTCAGCCACCACCTGCTGGCCCATGCCTGGGCGCTGCTGCGCGACGTGCAGCGGCTGGCGGACTGGGACAAGCGTGCGGGCGTCTCGCCCTACGGCTCCGGCGCCCTTGCGGGCTCTTCCCTGGGCCTGGACCCGGAAGCCGTGGCCGCGGAGCTGGGCTTCTTCTCCGCGACCCACAACTCGATCGACGGCACCGCCTCGCGCGACGTCTTCGCCGAGTTCGCGTGGGTCACGGCCATGATCGGTGTGGACCTTTCGCGCGTGTCGGAGGAGGTCATCCTGTGGGCCACCAAGGAATTCTCCTTTGTCACCCTGCACGATTCGTACTCCACCGGTTCCTCGATCATGCCGCAGAAGAAGAACCCGGACGTTGCCGAACTGGCCCGCGGCAAAGCGGGACGCCTGATCGGCAACCTGACCGGGCTGCTGGCCACGCTCAAGGGCCTGCCGCTCGCGTACAACCGCGACCTGCAGGAGGATAAGGAGCCGGTCTTCGACGCCGCCGACACGCTGGAGGTCCTGCTTCCGGCCGTCTCCGGCATGATCGCCACGCTGAAGTTCAACACCGAACGGATGGAGTCGCTGGCACCCCAGGGCTTCGCGCTGGCCACGGACATCGCCGAATGGCTGGTCCGCCAAGGGGTTCCGTTCCGCGAGGCGCACGAACTCTCCGGCGCGGCCGTGAAGCAGGCGGAAAGCCGCGGCGTGGAACTCTGGGACCTGACGGACGAGGAATACGCCGCCATCTCGGAGCACCTGACGCCGGAGGTCCGCACGGTCCTGTCCACTGAAGGTTCGCTCAACAGCCGCAACTCCCAGGGCGGGACGGCACCTGCCGCCGTCGAGCGCCAGCTCATCGCGCTGGAAGCCGAGCTGGCCGGCGTGCGGGAGTACGCAGGCTAACAGCCGCACGCTCTCTCACTTGTTGCAACTATTTGGCCGACGCTCTCTCACTTTCCTCAAGAAAGTGAGAGAGCGTTGCCGATGGTCCCGCAATAACTGAGAGAGCGTTCTGCGTTTATGGTGGGTGCATGAGCGAATCCTTCCGCCAGTACCTTCGTGCCCTGCCGGACTTTCCCGACGACCTTCCGGATTTTGATCCGGCGGATGCGCCGGCTGACCCGGCCCAGCTGTTCCGGCAATGGCTGGCAGAGGCGCTGGCCGCCGGAGAACCCCAGCCGCATGCGTGCAGCCTGGCTACGGTCGGGGCCGGCGCCCAGCCCTCGTCGCGGATGTTGATCCTTAAGGACATCGACGACGACGGCTGGCGCATCGCGACGTCCCGCACCTCGCGCAAGGGCAAGGAACTCGCGGCGACCCCAAAGGCGGCCCTGAATTTCTACTGGCCGCTGCAGGGCCGGCAGGTCCGCGTGGCAGGCGGCGTCGTGGAGCTGTCCGCAGAGGCCTCGGCAGCGGACTGGGCCGCCAGGCCGGCGGCGGATGGCAGCGGCAATCCAGACTGGCAGCTCTACGCCGTCCGGCCGCACGAGATCGAGTTCTGGCAGGCCCGGCACGACCGGCGCCACGTGCGCCATCGCTACGGTGCCGGCACTGACGGTCGCGATTCCGGCAGGGACCTGCGTTAAGGGCGATTAACTGTCCGCTACGATGGCGGGTATGACCGCAATCACACCGGACGCGCTGCTCGCCGAACTCCACAAAGCTGCCGACGTCGTTGCCTCCCAGGCCGGCAAACTCACCGAAGAAGACGTGACGGCCCCTTCCTTACTGCCGGGATGGACCCGGGGCCACGTGCTTGCGCACCTGGCCGGCATTTCGAATGCCATGGCCCGGCAACTTGAGTTCGCCGGCCGCGGCGAGACAGTTGAACTTTATGACGGCGGCTTTGAAGGCCGCACCAAAGCCATCGAAATGTCCGCCGGGCACACCCTGGAGCAACACCGGGCGGATGTGGATTCTGCGCTGGAGCGCGCCCTTCGGGCCTTCGATTCATTGGATGCCGGCGGCTGGCAGGCGCCGATCTCCTACCGCGGGGGAGTGGCGCTGGACGGCGGCATGGCCCTATGGCGGGAGCTCGTGATCCATGCCTCGGACCTGAATACCGGACGTGGCCCGGAATCCTGGAGCCGGCCCTTCTGCGAGCACTTGTTCGATTTCCTGTCAGCACGTGTGCCTGACGGGCAGCGGTTCGTTTTGCAGGCACTCGGCCTTCCGCCGGTGACCATCGGCGCCGGCAACCGGTCCACCGTCATTAGCGGAATGCTGACGGACATCGCGGCCTGGCTGGCGGGGCGCGAGCCCTCGCTGGGCAGCCTGCGCGCGTCTGCTGCTGCCGACGATGTGGATCTTCCGGAACTCCTGCCGTGGCCCGCGGGCGTTCCGGCCAGCAAGTAGCGTTGCCGGCTCCGTCAGCCTTTCTCGCGTCCCAGCAGACTTTCCTTGACGGCGAGCCCCCACCGGAATCCGCCCAGGGTGCCGTCTGTCCGCACCACGCGGTGGCACGGTACGAAAAGGGCCGCCGCATTGAGGGCGCAGGCACTCGCCGCGGCCCGCACGGCCCTCGGGTTCCCGGAGAGCTCCGCGTATTCCGTGTAGGTCACCGGGCGTCCCGGGCTCACCGTCCGGAGGACATCCCAGGCGTGGCTGCGGAACGGCCCCGATTTCTGCAGGACCCGCACACGCATGGCAGGCTCCGGGTCGCCGGCATAGAAGGCAACCACGGCGTCCGAGATATCGCCAAGTTCCAGGACCGGGACTAATTCATCCGGCATCAGTTCGGGATGGATCTGCCCGGTCAGCTCCGCAGCCTCCGCGGTCCAGCCGGACGCCAGGACGGCGCCGTCGCGGGCAATGATGGTGAACGGTCCGTCCGGGGTGGACATGGTCAGCAATTGGGCTTTCATTTCTTCGCTTTCTTGGGTTAAATCTCCGGGATTAACTCTTCAGGGTTAACTCATCGAGGCGGCAGACTCAGCCTGCCGCCTCGGCCTGGCTTGAGGGCGCATGGCGGCAGCACGCCAGAGGTGCATGGTGGCGTAGGAACGCCAGGGGCTCACGTCCGTGAAGTCCGCGGGCTGCACGCCGGGCGGCCGTTCACCCGACTGCGGGCCGGTGTCGAGGGCGAGGATGCCGTTGCGCACGGCGGCGTCATTGGCCAGGAACACGTCCGGTGCACCGATCACGCGCATGGCAACGTACCCCACCGTCCAGGGTCCCACCCCGGGCAGCGGCAGGAGCTTGGACTGCAGGCCCGCCAGGTCGTCTCCGTAACCGAAGTCGAGGTTTCCGGCGGCCATGGCGCCGGCAGCGGCCCTTACCGAGTCGATCCGCCGCTGCGGACCGCGCAGCAGGCCGAATCCCGGGTCGGCGATCTGGGCCGCAGTGGGGAAGAGACGGTGCAGGCCGTCCGCCGGCACCAGGCTCTCGCTTCCGCAGGCGGAGAGCTGGGTGAGGGCGGTCCGGGCGGCCGCGACCGTGATCTGCTGGCCGATCATCGCCCTGATCAGCAATTCCTGCGGATCCACGGCCCCGGGCATCCGCATGCCCGGAAAGGCTTTGACCGCCGGTGCCAGCCGAGGATCGGCTTCCAGCGCGTTGTCGATGGCCACGGGGTCTGCGTCGAGGTCCAGGAGCCGCCGGACACGGCTCAGCAGCGACGGCAGGTCCCTTAGGTCCACGGCCCCGATGGTGAGAACCAGCGGCCGCCCCGGGGCGTCGGCGTCGTACTCAACGCTGAAGCGGGCATCAGCGTGCGGCAGCCGCAAGGTCCGCGCGTAGGAGGTGCCGGTGCCGGTCTCGATCCCGGGAATGGAGCGCACGGCGAGGAATTGGAAGATGCCCGGATCGAACGGTTCACGGTAGGGCAGGTTCAGCGTCAGAGCCGTCGTCGCAGTAGGCGTCCGGTGGTGGCGCGCGGTGCCCCGGAGGGCCGTCGGCGTCATGTCGAAGACCTCGCCGATTGTTTCGTTGAACTGGCGGACGCTGCTGAACCCGGCCGCGAACGCCACGTCGGCGAGCTTCATCTGCGTGGACACCAGGAGCGTCCGGGCCGTCTGGGCCCTGCCTGCCCGTGCCAGCGACAGCGGACCGGCGCCGAGTTCGTGGGTGAGGATCCGGTTGAGCTGCCGCGAAGAGTAGCCGAGCCGCGACGCGAGCCCTTCTACGCCGTCGCGGTTGATGACGCCGTCGTTGATGAGCCGCATGGCCCGCCCCGCGATGTCTGAGCGGATGTTCCACGCCGGCGTTCCGGGCACGGCTTCGGGAAGGCAGCGCTTGCAGGCCCGGTACCCCGCGTCGTGGGCCGCAGCGGAGGTTTCGTAGAACGTGACGTTCTCCGCCTTGGGGGTCCGGGCCGGGCACGAGGGTCGGCAATAGATGCCTGTGGTCCGGACGGCTGTGTAGAACTGCCCGTCGAAACGGGGGTCGCGGGCATCGATTGCCCGGTACCGCTGCCAGAAGTCCATGGCTCCATCCTGTCAGCTCGGGGAACCGGGTGCTAGCGGAAATCGGACACGGCCGTGGGGCGGTAAGGCCGCTCTTTGTTAAAGTCGATGCATGAGCAGCAGTCCGCCGCGACCTGGCCACGAACATGCCGTGCGGGAGTTACTTTCCGGGGACGCCCGGCACGTGGCGCCCCTGGTCCTTGGCGCCGTACTCACCCATAACAGTCCCGAGGGGGCGGTTTCCGTACGGATCACCGAGGTGGAGGCCTATCTTGGCCCGCACGACTCCCCGCACCCGGACCCCGGTTCCCACACCTTTCGCGGACAGACCGGCCGCAACAAGCCCATGTTCGGGCCCGCCGGGCACCTGTACGTCTACTTCACCTATGGCATGCATTATTGCGCCAACATCGTGTGCGGACCACCCGGAACGGCGTCGGCCCTGCTGCTGCGGGGCGGGGAAATCGTGGCCGGCGAAGACGTGGCACGTACCCGGCGCCCGACGTCGAAATCCTCCAAAGACCTGGCCAGCGGGCCCGCCAGGCTGGCCACTGCACTGGGACTGACGACGGCGGACAGCGGGCGGGACGCGCTCGGTGAGCCGTTCAGGCTGGAGTTGCCGGTGGCGCGGGCACGCGACATCAGCACCGGGCCGCGGGTGGGGGTTTCGGGCGCCGGCGGTAGCCACGCCTATCCGTGGCGGTACTGGCTGACCGGCGATCCCACGGTCTCCCGCTACAAGGCCGCGAAGGCCCGTCCGGCTTAGGCGCCGCCGCTGCGGCCCAGGCGTGGCCGCCCGGGCCAGGCTTCGGCGCCCGGATCGTGAAGAATGGCCGCCACCGGCATAGGGTGGATGCGTGAATCAAAGCGAGCCGGGCCAAACCAGAAGAAGCGTTCCCGTGGACCAGCTGATCAACAGCCTGTGCGCCACGGTGCCGGACTATCCCAAGCCCGGAATCATCTTCAAGGACCTGACGCCGGTCTTCGCCAACGGTGCCGCCCTCCGTGCGGTGGTGGACGCACTGGTCGAGCCGTTCAAAGGACAATTCGACGCCGTGGCCGGGGTGGAAGCCCGAGGCTTCCTGCTGGCAGCCGCTGCTGCCTATGCCACCGACACTGGGGTGATCACGGTGCGAAAAGCCGGAAAACTCCCACGCAAGGTGATCTCGGAAGACTATGCGCTGGAATACGGGACGGCAACGCTGGAATTGCACACCGCGGATCTGCCAGCCGGGAGCCGTGTGCTGATTCTCGACGACGTCCTGGCCACGGGCGGTACGCTCGGCGCCGCCGCCCGGCTGTTTGAACGCTGCGGCGTCCATGTGGCCGGTGTGGGCGTGGTTATGGAACTTGGTGAACTGCGCGGACGCTCGGCACTCACCGGCCACCGGGTCCGCTCACTCCTCCGGCTCTAGGGCTCACTGAAATGTTTCAGACGCGTTCATCAAAATGGTTGTAGAATGGACGGTCTGTCTTTTGCGATAGGGGAAAGTCTCGATGCTCGACGCTGATTTGGCCCATGAACGGGACTATGTTGCCGGACTGTATGCCCGCCTTGATGAGCTGCGCGAGGAAAAGCGCACTCAACTTGCCCAGGTCCGCCGTGCCGGTGCCGTGGGAACCATGCAAAATGTTTCCGAACGGGATGCCTTTGCGGCGCTCTATGAGGACCGCCTGGCACAGCTGGATGCTGTGGACGACCGGCTTGTTTTCGGCCGCCTGGACCTGGACTCGGGGGAGGCACAGTACATCGGCCGTATCGGTCTGACGACTGATGACCTCCAGCGGCTCATGGTCGACTGGCGCGCGCCCGAGGCCGGGCACTTCTACCAGGCCACTGCCTTCGACCGCCAGGGCGTGCGCCGCCGGCGCCACCTGATTCTGCAGGGCCGCGAGGTAAAGGCCATAGAAGACGACGTCCTCGACGCCGACATGCTGGCCGACAACGAGTCCCTGCAGGGGGAGGGCGCGCTGCTGGCCGCCCTGAACTCCAAGCGGACCGGACGCATGTCGGACATCGTGGGCACCATCCAGTCGGAGCAGGACCGGATCATCCGCTCGTCCATCTCCGGCGCCGTGGTCGTCCAGGGCGGCCCCGGTACAGGCAAGACGGCGGTTGCGCTGCACCGCGCAGCGTACCTCCTCTACACCCACCGTGACCGGCTGAAGACCGCCGGTGTGCTCCTGGTGGGTCCGTCGTCGTCGTTCATGAAATACATTGAGCGCGTCCTGCCGTCACTCGGCGAGACAGGCGTGGTCATGGCAAGTGTCGGCCGGCTGATGCCCGGCATCAACGCTGTGCCCGAACAGGAAGCGGACGTCGCTGCTGTCAAGGGCAGGCTGGATATGGCCGAGGTGGTTGCCAACGCCGTTTCCAACCGGCAGCGCATTCCGGCTGAGAACCGGATCCTTGAAGTTGACGGCCGCAAGCTGGTCCTGACTCCCCGGCAGGTGCGGCGGGCCCGGGAAAAAGCCCGTGCCACCCACAAGCCGCACAACGAGGCGCGCCTGACGTTCGTGAAGATCCTGCTCCGTGAGCTCACCGAGCAGATGACCGAGCTCGTCGAGGCCGGCAGCATCGGCAACAATGCCGACCGTTCGTACCTCGCCGAGGACGTCCGCACTGCACGCGATGTCCGGATTGCACTCAATCTGTGCTGGATGCCGATGACCCCGGAGAAGCTCATCTCCGAGCTGTTCAGCAAGCCGGCCATCCTGGAGGCCTGCACGCCCCACCTGACAGATGCTGAACGCGCTCTCCTCAGCCGCCCGGCCGACAGCCCCTGGACCGAAGCCGACGTGCCGTTGCTGGATGAAGCGGCCGAATTGCTGGGTGAGCTTGATCCCGCCGCCGGCCGCGGACTGGCACAGCAGGAGCACGACCGTGCCCGGGATATCGCCAACGCCAAGCAGACCCTGGTAAACATGGAAACGGCCGGGGTGGACGTGCTGATGACGGCCGAGGAACTCGTCGACCAGAACCAGGAGCGGGAAGCGCGGCTCACCGCGGCGGAGCGGGCCACCAGCGACCGCACGTGGGCCTTCGGGCACATCGTCGTCGATGAGGCGCAGGAGCTGTCGCCCATGCAGTGGCGGCTCCTGGTGCGGCGTTGCCCGCTGAAGTCGTTCACGATCGTGGGCGACATCGCCCAGACGAGTTCCGTTGCGGGGGCCAAGTCCTGGCAGAGCGCGCTGGAGCCGATGTTCGGCGACCGCTGGCAGCTCGAGGAGCTCACCGTCAACTACCGCACGCCATCCCAGATCGCGGAGGCGGCGGCACGGATGGCCACCGCCGCCGGTCTGGTGATCTCTGCTCCCAAGGCCGTCCGCGAGGGCCGCTGGTCGCCGATCATTGACCGGGTGGAGGACGGGGCTATCGTCAGCAGGCTCGTTGAGGTCCTTCCGGATGAGCTGGACGCGCTCGACGGCGGCCTGCTTGCGGTGATTGCCGACGGCGAACTGCTGCCGCAGGCCACTTCGGCCCTGCGCGCTGCCTACGGCCGCCGCGTCGGTACCGGGGCCGGCAGTTACGAGCAGGACATTGTGGTTATCAGCCCGCGGGAAGCCAAGGGCCTGGAATTCGATGGCGTGGTGGTGCTGGAGCCGTCCATGATGCTCAACCATGAACACGGACGCGTCGGCGACCTCTACGTGGCCATGACCCGGCCAACCCAGCGGCTGCGGCTGATCGCTGCCGCCCCGGTGCCGGCAGGCATCGAACGCTGAACCCCGGGGGCGGGAGGACCGGATTGTCCCGGACTCCCGCCACCCCGGAGGCGCTGTCACGCAGCGCTGTGGCCCGGGCAATCCTGCTAACTTAGATCACGTGTCCCAACTAAATGATCTCGAGTCCCAGCAGAACGATCCGACCTTTGCCAACATCTGGCAAGAGCTCAACTGGCGCGGCCTGGTCCACGTATCCACTGATGAAGTGGAACTGGAAAAGCTGCTCGCCGGGGACCCGATCACCTATTACTGCGGGTTCGATCCAACCGCACCCAGCCTGCACCTGGGCAACCTCGTGCAATTGCTCCTGATGCGCCGCCTTCAGCTCGCCGGCCACAAGCCGCTGGGCCTGGTTGGCGGATCCACCGGCCTGATCGGTGATCCGAGGCCGACGGCGGAGCGCACCTTGAACACCAAGGACACCGTTTCTGAATGGGTCGGTTACCTTCAGGCCCAAGTGCGCCGCTTCCTGAGCTTTGACGGCGACAACGCCGCCAGGATGGTCAATAACCTCGACTGGACTGCCCCGCTTAGCGCCATTGATTTCCTTCGCGAAATCGGCAAGCACTTCCGGGTCGGCACCATGCTCCGCAAGGATGCCGTTGCCTCCCGTCTCAGTTCGGATGAGGGCATCAGTTACACCGAGTTCAGCTACCAGATCCTGCAGGGCATGGACTACCTCCAGCTCTTCCGTGACTACGGCTGTGTCCTGGAGACCGGTGGCTCGGACCAGTGGGGCAACCTCACCAGCGGTACCGAACTTATCCGCAAGGTGGAGGGCAAGCACGTGCATGCGCTTGGTACGCCGCTCATCACCAACTCGGACGGCACTAAGTTCGGAAAGAGCGAGGGCAACGCCATCTGGCTTGATCCGGAGATGTGCAGCCCCTACGCCTTCTACCAGTTCTGGCTCAACACCGCTGATGCCGACGTTGCCGCGCGGCTGAAGGTGTTCACCTTCCTGACCCGGGCAGAGATAGAAGCCCTGGAGGTTTCCATCGCCGAGCGCCCCTTCGCCCGCGAAGGCCAGCGCCGGCTGGCGTTCGAAGTGACCTCGCTGGTCCACGGCGTGGAGGCTACGGAGAAGGTCATCGCCGCCTCGGCGGCACTTTTCGGCGGAGGCGATCTCGCGGCGCTGGACGAGCAAACCCTCTCGGCCGCGACCGCCGAACTCCCCTCGGTGCGCGTTGACCCGGACGGGACGGGCATTGTGGATCTGCTCGTGGCCTCGGGGCTTGCGGACAGCAAGTCGGCCGCCCGCCGGACGGTCGGCGAAGGCGGCGCCTACGTCAACAACACCAAGGTCACCGATCCGGATGCAGTCATTCCGGGCAGCGAACTCCTGCACGGGCGTTACCTGCTCCTGCGCCGCGGGAAGAAAAACTTGGCAACCGTGGAAGTGGCAGCTTCCTAGGAACGGGCGCACCCAAGAAGTCATTTACACACTCCTTTCCGGCTGATTTGCGCGGCCGGGGAGGAGCGTGTAATGTTTTCTGAGTCGCCGCCGCTGAGTGGTGACAAACCCCCTACAAATGAGAAGCAATTCTTCATGCGCAAGGCGCAGATATGAAAAATTGCTTCGCATTTTGCTGGGCGGATTCGATCCACCAAGTGAATTCCGGGAGAATAACCGGATTTGCAAAGTGGAAATGAATGAAATAAGCTAGAAACATCGCAGCGAAGAAATGATAACAAAGAATTCACTGGAATTCAAATAATTGTTTGAAAAGTAGTCGAATGTGTCTGTTGTTTGAGAACTCAATAGTGTGCCAAGTTTGTTGATACCAATTTATTTTATGGATTGGTTGAATTGACTGGATCCGCCACCCCGTGGTGTGGTCTGGTTTTTACAGCTGGTTTCAAATTTTGTGCAGCCGCTTTCTTCCGTTTTCCCGGGGGTGGTGGTTGTGTCTGTTTTTGTTTTACTTCAACGGAGAGTTTGATCCTGGCTCAGGATGAACGCTGGCGGCGTGCTTAACACATGCAAGTCGAACGATGATCCCAGCTTGCTGGGGGATTAGTGGCGAACGGGTGAGTAACACGTGAGTAACCTGCCCTTAACTCTGGGATAAGCCTGGGAAACTGGGTCTAATACCGGATATGACTCCTCATCGCATGGTGGGGGGTGGAAAGCTTTTTGTGGTTTTGGATGGACTCGCGGCCTATCAGCTTGTTGGTGAGGTAATGGCTCACCAAGGCGACGACGGGTAGCCGGCCTGAGAGGGTGACCGGCCACACTGGGACTGAGACACGGCCCAGACTCCTACGGGAGGCAGCAGTGGGGAATATTGCACAATGGGCGAAAGCCTGATGCAGCGACGCCGCGTGAGGGATGACGGCCTTCGGGTTGTAAACCTCTTTCAGTAGGGAAGAAGCGAAAGTGACGGTACCTGCAGAAGAAGCGCCGGCTAACTACGTGCCAGCAGCCGCGGTAATACGTAGGGCGCAAGCGTTATCCGGAATTATTGGGCGTAAAGAGCTCGTAGGCGGTTTGTCGCGTCTGCCGTGAAAGTCCGGGGCTCAACTCCGGATCTGCGGTGGGTACGGGCAGACTAGAGTGATGTAGGGGAGACTGGAATTCCTGGTGTAGCGGTGAAATGCGCAGATATCAGGAGGAACACCGATGGCGAAGGCAGGTCTCTGGGCATTAACTGACGCTGAGGAGCGAAAGCATGGGGAGCGAACAGGATTAGATACCCTGGTAGTCCATGCCGTAAACGTTGGGCACTAGGTGTGGGGGACATTCCACGTTTTCCGCGCCGTAGCTAACGCATTAAGTGCCCCGCCTGGGGAGTACGGCCGCAAGGCTAAAACTCAAAGGAATTGACGGGGGCCCGCACAAGCGGCGGAGCATGCGGATTAATTCGATGCAACGCGAAGAACCTTACCAAGGCTTGACATGGGCCGGACCGGGCTGGAAACAGTCCTTCCCCTTTGGGGCCGGTTCACAGGTGGTGCATGGTTGTCGTCAGCTCGTGTCGTGAGATGTTGGGTTAAGTCCCGCAACGAGCGCAACCCTCGTTCCATGTTGCCAGCGCGTAATGGCGGGGACTCATGGGAGACTGCCGGGGTCAACTCGGAGGAAGGTGGGGACGACGTCAAATCATCATGCCCCTTATGTCTTGGGCTTCACGCATGCTACAATGGCCGGTACAAAGGGTTGCGATACTGTGAGGTGGAGCTAATCCCAAAAAGCCGGTCTCAGTTCGGATTGGGGTCTGCAACTCGACCCCATGAAGTCGGAGTCGCTAGTAATCGCAGATCAGCAACGCTGCGGTGAATACGTTCCCGGGCCTTGTACACACCGCCCGTCAAGTCACGAAAGTTGGTAACACCCGAAGCCGGTGGCCTAACCCCTTGTGGGAGGGAGCTGTCGAAGGTGGGACTGGCGATTGGGACTAAGTCGTAACAAGGTAGCCGTACCGGAAGGTGCGGCTGGATCACCTCCTTTCTAAGGAGCACCTACAACAACCCTGCCGGGCGTGATGCCTGTGTGGTGGTGTTGTCAGGAGTACGCCCGTTGCGCAGACGTAAGTTCTGCGGCGGGTGCTCACGGGTGGAATATCAGCAAATAGCGGCCGGTGGTTCTTTTTCCTGACTTAGTACGGATGTTCTTCACGTGTGGAGGGTGTCCTGGAAGGGTTCGGGGGGAGGGGTTCCGGTTTAGTGTTTGGCACACTGTTGGGTCCTGAGGCAACAGGGCCATGGCGTGGCCGGGTTTCCTTTGCGGGGGATGCGGTTGTGGTGTGGGTTTGTTTGTTTCTGGTTTCCTGGCTGCACCGATCATGCATGTTTGTGTGTGTGGGGTGTGTGGTACGGGGTTGTTGTTTGAGAACTACATAGTGGACGCGAGCATCTTTTATAAGAAGCAATTTCCAAGAATATGAACCTGGATCTGTTGTTCTGTCTTTCGGGATGGAGCGGTGGTTTCTGTGGTTCTCTCGAAAATTAGCGTTTTTGATCTTTTGTGGTCAAGTTTTTAAGAGCACACGGTGGATGCCTTGGCATTAGGAGCCGAAGAAGGACGTAGGAATCTGCGATAAGCCTGGGGGAGTCGATAACCGGACTGTGATCCCAGGGTGTCCGAATGGGGAAACCCCGCCAGGGACGCGAGTTGCCTGGTGACCCGCATCTGAACACATAGGGTGCGTGGAGGGAACGCGGGGAAGTGAAACATCTCAGTACCCGCAGGAAGAGAAAACAATAGTGATTCCGTTAGTAGTGGCGAGCGAACGCGGATCAGGCTAAACCGTTCCATGTGTGATAGCCGGCGGGCGTTGCATGGTCGGGGTTGTGGGACTTTCCGTATCAGTTCTGCCGGACTGGTGAGGTGTGATGTGCAGGCATAGGTGAACGGTCTTGAAAGGCCGGCCAGAGAGGGTGTGAGCCCCGTAACCGTAATGTTGTGTACCGCCTGGAGAGTATCCCAAGTAGCACGGGGCCCGAGAAATCCCGTGTGAATCTGTCAGGACCACCTGATAAGCCTAAATACTCCCTAATGACCGATAGCGGACCAGTACCGTGAGGGAAAGGTGAAAAGTACCCCGGGAGGGGAGTGAAACAGTACCTGAAACCGTGTGCTTACAATCCGTCGGAGCCAGTCTGATTCTGGTGACGGCGTGCCTTTTGAAGAATGAGCCTGCGAGTTAGTGTTACGTCGCGAGGTTAACCCGTGTGGGGAAGCCGTAGCGAAAGCGAGTCTGAATAGGGCGTTGCAGTGGCGTGATCTAGACCCGAAGCGAAGTGATCTACCCATGGCCAGGTTGAAGCGACGGTAAGACGTCGTGGAGGACCGAACCCACTTCAGTTGAAAATGGAGGGGATGAGCTGTGGGTAGGGGTGAAAGGCCAATCAAACTTCGTGATAGCTGGTTCTCCCCGAAATGCATTTAGGTGCAGCGTTGCGTGTTTCTTACCGGAGGTAGAGCTACTGGATGGCTAATGGGCCCTACAAGGTTACTGACGTCAGCCAAACTCCGAATGCCGGTAAGTGAGAGCGCAGCAGTGAGACTGTGGGGGATAAGCTTCATAGTCGAGAGGGAAACAGCCCAGACCACCAACTAAGGCCCCTAAGCGTGTGCTAAGTGGGAAAGGATGTGGAGTTGCGAAGACAACCAGGAGGTTGGCTTAGAAGCAGCCATCCTTAAAAGAGTGCGTAATAGCTCACTGGTCAAGTGATTCCGCGCCGACAATGTAGCGGGGCTCAAGTACACCGCCGAAGTTGTGGCATTCACATTTTATCCAAGCCGCCTCCTTTGTGGGGTTGGTTCAGGAGTGTGGATGGGTAGGGGAGCGTCGTGTGGGCAGTGAAGTCGCGGTGTAAACCAGCGGTGGAGCCTACACGAGTGAGAATGCAGGCATGAGTAGCGAAAGACGGGTGAGAAACCCGTCCGCCGAATGATCAAGGGTTCCAGGGTCAAGCTAATCTGCCCTGGGTAAGTCGGGACCTAAGGCGAGGCCGACAGGCGTAGTCGATGGACAACGGGTTGATATTCCCGTACCGGCGAAAAACCGCCCATGCTGAACAGGGGATACTAACCGCCCGAGACCTGCCCGATCACCCTTGTGGTGTGAGGGTTTTGGTGGAGCGCGGGACCTGATCCTGGGAGGTAAGCGTATTAACAGGTGTGACGCAGGAAGGTAGCCGAGCCGGGCGATGGTTGTCCCGGTCCAAGGATGTAGGGCGAACGGTAGGCAAATCCGCCGTTCATGATGCCTGAGACCTGACGGGACCCCTTTAGGGGGGGATTCGGTGATCCTATGCTGCCTAGAAAAGCATCGACGCGAGGTTTTAGCCGCCCGTACCCCAAACCGACACAGGTGATCAGGTAGAGAATACTAAGGCGATCGAGAGAATTATGGTTAAGGAACTCGGCAAAATGCCCCCGTAACTTCGGGAGAAGGGGGGCCCCAACCTTGATGGACACTTGCTGTCCGGAGGGGATCGGGGCCGCAGAGACCAGGGGGAAGCGACTGTTTACTAAAAACACAGGTCCGTGCGAAGTCGCAAGACGATGTATACGGACTGACTCCTGCCCGGTGCTGGAAGGTTAAGAGGACCGGTTAGCCGCAAGGCGAAGCTGAGAATTTAAGCCCCAGTAAACGGCGGTGGTAACTATAACCATCCTAAGGTAGCGAAATTCCTTGTCGGGTAAGTTCCGACCTGCACGAATGGAGTAACGACTTCCCCGCTGTCTCAACCATAAACTCGGCGAAATTGCAGTACGAGTAAAGATGCTCGTTACGCGCAGCAGGACGGAAAGACCCCGAGACCTTTACTATAGTTTGGTATTGGTGTTCGGAGTGGCTTGTGTAGGATAGGTGGGAGACGTTGAAGCCCGGACGCCAGTTCGGGTGGAGTCATCGTTGAAATACCACTCTGGTCACTTTGGACATCTAACTTCGGCCCGTAATCCGGGTCAGGGACAGTGCCTGATGGGTAGTTTAACTGGGGCGGTTGCCTCCTAAAAAGTAACGGAGGCGCCCAAAGGTTCCCTCAGCCTGGTTGGCAATCAGGTGTCGAGTGTAAGTGCACAAGGGAGCTTGACTGTGAGAGAGACATCTCGAGCAGGGACGAAAGTCGGGACTAGTGATCCGGCGGTACATTGTGGAATGGCCGTCGCTCAACGGATAAAAGGTACCTCGGGGATAACAGGCTGATCTTGCCCAAGAGTCCATATCGACGGCATGGTTTGGCACCTCGATGTCGGCTCGTCGCATCCTGGGGCTGGAGTAGGTCCCAAGGGTTGGGCTGTTCGCCCATTAAAGCGGTACGCGAGCTGGGTTTAGAACGTCGTGAGACAGTTCGGTCCCTATCCGCTGCGCGCGCAGGAAATTTGAGAAGGGCTGTCCTTAGTACGAGAGGACCGGGACGGACGAACCTCTGGTGTGTCAGTTGTACTGCCAAGTGCACCGCTGATTAGCTACGTTCGGATGGGATAACCGCTGAAAGCATCTAAGCGGGAAGCTCGCTTCGAGATGAGATTTCCATACACCTTGTGTGTGAGAGGCCCCCAGCCAGACCACTGGGTTGATAGGCCGGATGTGGAAGCGAGGACTAACGACTCGTGAAGCTGACCGGTACTAATAGGCCGATAACTTACACCACACACCCTTTTCGTGAACGGATTCAAAAGACGTTCACACCATGGAAAGGGTACAAAGAAAAATAAGACTGCTTGCGTCCACTATGTGGTTCCCAAACAACAAACCCGTTGCTTGAGGAACAAACACAACAACATAACAACACCACACCTGCCCTGAGCGGCAGGAGCATGTTGTAACCACTAATTTTCCCAACCCCCGCACCGGGGGTCCGGGTAAAAGGGTTACGGCGGTCATAGCGTGGGGGAAACGCCCGGTCCCATTCCGAACCCGGAAGCTAAGACCCACAGCGCCGATGGTACTGCACCCGGGAGGGTGTGGGAGAGTAGGTCACCGCCGGAACATCATTCAGGTCGAGAGCCCCAACCAGGCAACTGGTCGGGGCTCTCCCACGTTAACCACCAAAACCCCACACCCACCCACAAACCCCCACCGCCCCCTGGGACGCTCTCTCACATCCGGCCCCCCTTCCTGCCCACGCTCTCTCACATCTTGCACGCCTTCAGGCAGACTGCGGTCGTCAAGTTCGTTCGATAGCTCATTCTTTGTTTCGGTTAGGCGCCAGGGGGTCTTGGACTCGTGTTCTGTGGTCTGCGTGGGCCGTCGCTGGCATGAGGCCGCCGGCCTGCGGTTGGGTAGGCGGCGGTTGTACCAGCCCTCGATGTAATCCATCACGGCGGTCCGGGCAGCGAGTCTGAAACCGAAGCGTTCGTGGTGGTAAAACTCGGTTTTGAGGTGCGAGAAGAAGGTCTCAGCGACCGCGTTGTCCCAGCACACCCCAAAGGGACCGATCGACTGAGTGACCCTGTGATCGGCGCACCATCTCTGAAACTCGGTCCGAGGTGTCTTGGGTGCCCCCCGGTCAGAGTGGAGCACGGCTGTTTGCTGAGCGAAATGGTCGCGGTTCCGGGCTATCCGCAGGGCGGCTGTGCACAGGCTGGCTCGCATATGTTCAGTCATGGCCAAGCCGATCACCATGCCGGAGAAGAGATCACTGCGGAGGTGAAGTCACGTTTGCCATGGGCATCGAGCAGGTGGTTCTCGATGTGGGCCGTCTTGGCCTGAGGGTCCTGGACCGTGGTCCTTTTCCAAGCCTGGGCGCGCACGGCCCGCAAACCTTGCGCGTGCAAGATGGCCCCCACGTCGCGGCCGAAAGCTTCAACCCGCGAGCGTTCAGCAGCAGGGTCAGCTGATCCCGGCCGGCCCGGCCAGCCTCCGCGTGGTAGAGGTCGGTGATCGTGGTGACCTATTCCTAATGCCGGACAGCGCGGGACGAGGGGCACGCAGGTTTACGCCACCGGTACAACGAGGCCGGGAGGCCCTCAACGCGGGGCACAGCCACACCACGGAATGGTTAGCCTTCTTCGCTTCGATGAACTCGTAGAAGCCCTCTACTTTTGCTTCGCGGCAAAGAAGGCGCTGACTTTTCCCTGGAACTCGTCCTCGGCCTTCAACCTCTTGTTTTCAGCCAGGGCCTTTTCGTGCTCATCCCATGCAACCGGGCCTGTGTCCACGGGTGGAACAGGGGCGCTCGGTTGTTGTTCCCGATGTCGGTGAAGCTAGTTTCCCAGCGTGCTTTTCTTCACCCCGATCTCCTCGGCGACCTGCTTCACCGACCGGTCCGAGGATAAATCCAGACGGACCGCATCCTCATGGAAAGCGGCATCGTATTTTTTCTGAGCGTGGTCATCTGAAGTGAAGCTCCCGTCAAGCGGCCTCAGAAAACCATACGACCGCAGACCTTGTCTCAGATCCGGCACCCCTCCCCACCGACGCTCTTTCACCTCAAACGAATCGGTGGAACCTTTTTGTGCATCTCGAATGAATATCAGGTACGAGCGTCCGCACTGCAATGAAGACGTTTAAGATATCCTCGGGTTCGGACTGCTGACCGACTCCACTGTGGCTGCGGCGGCGTTCCTGACTACAACTTTGGGGGATGTGGTTCGATGAAGCATCGGGGTATCTGGTCTACGGCGGCAATGTTTGCGCTCGGTTTGGCGTTGGCGGTGCCACCCGCTGCTTCGGCGGTAGTTGATCCGTCGTCGCCGATGGTGACGGCGGAGCCGGCCGCCGTCGCTCCATCGACAACCTTGAGTCCGTCCACGGCGACGCCGACGGGGGACCCAACCGTTTCACCGTCGAACCCGCCTTCTCAACCCATTTCAACTCCGAGCGCCACAGTAACGCCCACAACAACAAATACAGAGGCGCACGGTAGCGCCTCCCTGACCACCGTTCCGGAGGCCACAGTCGCGACACCCGGACAGGATGCCATCGAGGCAGAGTGGCAACGCCTGGGCGGCGCGGCGGGCGCACTGGGCAATGCCGTCAGCGCAGCAGAGTGCGGACTGAGCCAGGACGGATGTCGACGCCAGTTCCAGAATGGAAAGATCCATTGGACTGCTGGCGCGGGCGCATTCGCGACTGCGGGGGACATCGGTGCTGTTTGGGCTGTCCACCAAGAGGAAGCCGGTCGAATCGGCTACCCGGTAGGATCGGTGGCCTGCCAGCCCAGCCCTTCCATCTGCCAGCAGAGCTTCCAGCGAGGGTTCATCGTTTCGAGCGGCGGGGTCGGGGCTTTCGCCGTCTATTCCCCGTACTCGGCGGTTTGGACCGTCTATGGTGCTGCGGCGGGGAGGTTGGGAGTGCCCATTTCAGCTGAAAAATGCGACGTCGGCGGTGCTGGCTGTTCACAGAGGTTCCAGCACGGCTCGATCGTCTGGGCGGCAGGCAGCGGCACCGTAGCCCTTTACGATCCTTACTACAGCGTTTGGGCTGCCAACGGGATGGGAGCGGGAAGACTCGGCTACCCGGTTTCCAACGAACGCTGCACGCCCACCGGAAGCGGATGTGTGCAGCAGTTTCAGCGGGGCTATGCTGCGTGGGTCCCGGGGGTAGGCACGACGCTGCTGACCGGGATCTATTCCTCAGTCTGGGCCACCAACGGTAGTGAATCCGGCCGCTTGGGCCTGCCGATAGCGGCGGAAGCCTGCGGCTTGGTCAACAGCGGTTGCTTCCAGAGGTTCACTGGTGGCTCCATCTACTGGAACGCCGGCAATGGCGCATACGCGGTGTACGGAGGTTATGCACAGATCTGGAACCAGTACGGCAGGGAAGCCGGTCGTATGGGCTACCCGGTATCCAATGAGCAGTGCGGACTTTCCGGTCCGGGGTGCGTCCAGTCGTTTCAGGGTGGCTATGTATATTGGGCCGCAGGCATCGGTTTCCATTCCGTGTACGGCGTCTACGGCCAATTGTGGGGCTCCAAGAGGGCCCAAAACGGAGCCCTGGGTTACCCCGTAACCGAGGAGTCCTGCCAGGTGAGTTCCTGTGTCCAGCGGTTCGAGGGCGGTGCCATTCATTGGACTGCCGGCCAGGGAACGTCGCTCCGGTATTCTGAGTGGGGTTACTGCCGCGCTTTGAATGTGGGGGCGACCAAGTATTCCGGCGGCGGCGCGGCTAGGGTTTCGTTCGCGGTGTCCCAAGGCTATGGGACCACGCCCGTGACCTTCACTAACTGCGTGAAGCGAGATGGAAAATATGTTCATGATTGGACAAGCGGTGGGTACGCCGGCGAAAGCGGATTCGCCCGGCCCGGGGTGGCAACAGGACCGACAACGGGGAAGTATTCTCCGACCGGATCATTTTCCATTACATTGGCGTTCGGTCTCTCCAACCCGGGAACGTCGCTCCCGTACCAGACACTCAATCCCTATTCCCGCTGGGGCGGTCGGCTCAACGCGAACTACAACAAGTATTTCGAGTCCAGTGCGGACGTCTTCCCTGACGAGAACATGTGGTATTATGCCACCCGTCCGTCCGGCGACTATCGCCAGGGTGCGGTCATTAACTACAACAGGCCGCCGGATTCCAACATCGTCATGGACGCCGGATTCGCAATTTTCCTTCACGCCAACCCGGTGCCCACGTGGGGATGTATTTCCCTCAGCGAGGCGAACGTCATCAAGTACCTCCAGACAGCGAGCTCCGGGGATCGACTCATCATGGGGGTGAGCAACGATGTCTTCGAATAACTCCCGCATCCGGAGGACTGTCCTGACAGCCCTGGCAGCGCTTGTCGCTGGCAGTGCCACGCTTGTTTCGTGCACGCCCGAGGGACCGTTGTCGGGCGGCGCAATAACATCGTCCGGGGCGCAGGCAGGCTCCTCGGGATCGTCGGCCAGCCCGAGCCCGACCAACTCAAACACGGCTCAAGTAGGCAAGGACGGGCGGACTGTTGATCCCGCTGCCAAGGCTGGATCCTGCACGCTGCTGGCGGAATCAGACATCAAAGGTGCGTTGTCCTCATGGGCCACCGGGCTACAGCCCGGGCAGGGAGAAGTGTCAACGGACCGTGATGGAACGGCCATAGACTCCTGCGTCTACGCGCTGGAGTCGGGAGCCGGGACGGATCACAGCGCTGTCATCGAGCAAAGGGAGTTCAAGACCCCACAAGACCTGGCTGCCAGCGCTCCATTCGGCCTGTTGATGAAGGCGGAGGCAATATCGGGCTTGCGCGGGGACGCCCAGTACGGTGTGAACACGCTGACGGGAAGCACCGAGTACGTTGTGGTCTCTGTCCTCGACAAGACCGCCTCCAAGCTGCTCGTCTCCGTGCCCTCCGGCACGGCGGTGCCTGAGGGCACCAGTGCGAAGGACATGGTGGTGGCTCTCGCGAAGAAGGCCGGCTTCTGACTCGTCAACCTATGATGATGCTCACTGTTGCTGCCTCCTGTCCTCGGCCCGGTGCCCGCCGGGCTTTGCCTCGCCTAGAATTGGGTGAGATGTACGGACTTCGAAGCGCTTGATTTCGGGTTGCGTCGCATAACGAAACACGAAACAAGAGCGGCTGCAATCGCGCCAGTGGTCAGCTCATAACGGGAGGAATCCAACATGGCTGAGCACAACGGCGGAAATCGAAATGGTAAGGACCGCGGCAGCTCCGGGGGCGGCCGGCCTTCGGGCGGAGGACCGTTCCGCGCCTCGAATAATTCCGGTGGCGATCCCCGTGGATTCCGTGCAAAGGATGATCGCGGTGACCGCCCGTCCCGTGAGGGCGGGGAGCGCCGCAGCTTCGGCGCCGGCAGCAGCGACCGCGATCGTAAGCCCTTCGGCGCCGGCAGCGGCGACCGTGACCGTAAGCCGTTCGGTGACCGCCCGTCCCGTGAAGGCGCGGAGCGCCGCAGCTTCGGCGCCGGTAGCGCCGGCGACCGTGACCGTAAGCCCTTTGGCGCTGGCGACCGCGATCGTAAGCCGTTCGGTGACCGCCCGTCCCGTGAGGGCGGGGAGCGCCGCAGCTTCGGCGCCGGTAGCGCCGGCGACCGTGACCGTAAGCCCTTTGGCGCCGGCAGCGGCGACCGCGATCGTAAGCCGTTCGGTGACCGCCCGTCCCGTGAGGGCGGGGAGCGCCGCAGCTTCGGCGCCGGCAGCAGCGACCGCGATCGTAAGCCCTTCGGCGCCGGTAGCGGCGACCGCGATCGTAAGCCGTTCGGTGACCGCCCGTCCCGTGAAGGCGCGGAGCGCCGCAGCTTCGGCGCCGGTAGCGGCGGCGACCGTGACCGTAAGCCCTTCGGTGACCGCCCGTCCCGTGAAGGTGGGGAGCGTCGCAGCTTCGGTGGTGGCGCCGGCGCCGACCGTAAACCCTACAGCGATCGCCCGCGCCGCGAAGGCGATGGCGAACGTCGCAGCTTCGGCGGCGGGGACAACCGCAAGCCGTTCGGTGACCGCCAGGAACGGGCGCCCCGCAGCTTTGACCGTGGCGATTCAGGCCCCCGTGACTTCGGACGCGACCGCCCCGAGGACCGTCCCGCACGCGTACCGAACGCCCGCGACCTGCGCAGCGCCAACCGTCCGGATCGTGAGCGCTCTCCCGAGATCGACGAAGATGTCACGGGCCAGGAACTGGACCGCGCGACCAAGCACGAGATCAAAACCCTCGAGCCCAAGAGCGCAGAGTGGGTTGCACGCCACCTGGTGATGGCAGGCCGCCTCATCGACGAAGAACCGGAGCTCGCCTTCCAGCATGCCCTGGCGGCCAGCCGCCGCGGCGGACGTCTCTCCGCAGTGCGCGAGGCTGTAGGCCTGACCGCCTACGCCGCAGGCCACTACGGTGAAGCCCTGCGCGAGTTCCGCACCTACCGCCGGATTAGCGGCTCCAACGTGCACCTGCCGGTCATGGCCGACTGCGAACGCGGACTGGGACGGCCGGATCGTGCCCTTGACGTGGCGCGCTCCGAGGAAGCCAACGACCTCGACGCACCCGGCAAAGTTGAACTGGCCATCGTTGCCGCAGGCGCGCGCACCGACCTGGGCCAGCTGGACGCCGCCGTGGCCGAACTGGAAATTGCCCAGTTGGACATCAACCGCGCCTTCTCCTACAGCCCTCGCCTCTTCCGCGCCTACGGTGACGCCCTCGCGGCAGTAGGACGGACCGAGGAAGCAGCGAAGTGGCAGCGCCAGGCCGTTGTTGCTGAAAACGCCCTGGGCCTCGGCGAGGACGAGGAACCTGACATCATCGACCTCGGCTGGGACGAGGAAGAAGAAGCCCGTGAAGAGGAAGCAAGGCGCCGCCTGCTCGCGCAGCAGCAGGCTGCCAGTGCGCCTGCCCCGTCGCCGGGCGTACGTGACGACAGCCAGTCGGCCGTCGTCGAGGCTGCCGCTTCGGACGCTGCTGCCCTGGACGAAGGCTCCGACGACGCTGAAGCGGATTACTTTGAATCCGACGACGCTGAATCCGACGAGGACTCAGTTGAGCAGGACGAACTCGAAGAGGGCACAAGCGGAGACGGCACCACCGAGGACGCCGTCCATGACGCCGGCGATGCGGACATCGCACAGTCGGACCGCGAAAGGGAATAACTGCGCATGAGCGGTGCTTCATTGATCTCCCGGTTCGACGCCCTGCTGTCCGATCTCGACGGGGTTGTCTATGCCGGTCCTCACGCCATCCCGGGCGCCGTTGAGGCGCTCCGCCAACTGGCGGGAATCGACGTCGGACTTGGGTACGTGACCAATAACGCCTCCCGGACTCCCGCGCAGGTGGCGGCGCACCTGCGCGAGCTTGGCGCGCCTGCCGAAGACGCGCAGGTGGTCAGTTCCTCGCAGGCTGCCGGCGAGCTGCTGGCGGGACTTCTTCCGGCGGGGGCGCGGGTCCTGGTGACCGGAAGCCCGGCGCTGGCGCATGAGGTGGAGCTGGTGGGGCTGACACCCGTTCACAGCGCCAAGGAAAAGCCGGTGGCGGTGGTCCAAGGATTCAATCCCGAGATCGGTTGGAAGGACCTCGCTGAGGCTTCGTACGTTATCGCCGGCGGCGCCCTGTGGGTTGCCACCAACACGGACATGTCCATCCCGCAGGCCCGCGGCATGGCTCCTGGCAACGGAACCCTGGTGGCTGCCGTTGCTGCGGCCACCGGACAGCAGCCCCTGGTGGCCGGGAAGCCCGAGGCTCCGTTGTTCCGCACCGCCGCCAAGCGGCTCACCTCCGAACGGCCGCTCGTCGTGGGCGACCGGCTGGACACCGACATCCTCGGCGGGAACAACGCCGGGTTTGCCACCGTGGCAGTGCTCACCGGCGTCGACACCCGGGAATCCATCCTCGCCGCCCGCACGGCCGAGCGGCCGGACTTCCTCATCAATGACCTCAGCGATCTGTACCGCCCGTACCCCGCTGTGGAAGAGCACGACGGCGGCACGTTCCGTTGCGGTTCGGCCTCCGCCGTCGTGCGCGGAGAGTCGGTCCACATCAGCGGAATCCCGGGAGACCTCGACTCGTGGCGGGCAGCCTGCTCGGCGTGGTGGACGGCCAATCCGCAGGCAGACGCTGCCCTGGCCCCGGCCATCGAGTGGCTGACGGACTAAACCGGATCACTAGACTGGAAACATGACCGAGCTGAACAACTTCCCGGAAGCCGGCCGCAGCATGAGCCCGGTCGGTGACGCGTCAGTCGACGCTGCGCTGGACCGTTTGGCTGACATCGAAGGGCTTCCGGTTGGCGGGCACGCCGAGGCCTACGCGGCACTTCACGATGCCCTGCTGGATGCGCTCAACGACGATGACCCGTCCGCTGCGGGTGACGCCTGAGGATGGCCAGGCTTGACCAGATGCTCGTCGCCCGGGGGCTGGCGAGATCCCGCACCCACGCCGCGCGCCTGATTGCCGAAGGCAAAGTCAGCTCGGAGGGCACCGTTCTCGCGAAAGCCTCCGCCCAGGTGGATGACCTGACGCCCCTGGACGTTGCTGATGACGGGCAGGACACGTACGTCAGCAGGGCAGGCCACAAACTGGCCGGGGCGCTGGAAGCTTTTCCGGAAGTCATTGCGGAAGGCAAACGCTGCCTGGACGCCGGCGCCTCCACCGGCGGCTTCACCGAGGTCCTGCTCAGGCGCGGCGCGGATCATGTGGTGGCTGTCGACGTCGGACACGGCCAGCTGGTGCCCCAGCTCCGGGACGACCCCCGCGTGTCGGTGCACGAAGGCCTCAACGTTCGTTACATGACGCCGGAAGAGATCGGCGGCCCGGTCGCGCTGACGGTCGCCGACCTGTCGTTCATTTCGCTGACCCTGGTGTTGGAGCCGCTGGCGGCGTGCACGGAGCCCGGCGGCGACCTGGTCCTGATGGTCAAGCCGCAGTTCGAGATCGGCAAGGACCGGCTGGGCCGCACCGGTGTGGTGAATTCCGGGCGTGAACGCCGGATGGCGGTGGAAAAAGTCGCCCAGGCAGCGCTCGACGCGGGGCTCGAACTTCGCGGCCTCGCGGCAAGCCCCTTGCCCGGCCAGGACGGAAACGTCGAATACTTCCTGTGGATAAAGCGCAGGATCACCTCAGACTTGCCTAAGATCGAAGAGCGGGACGCAGCCGTTGCTGCGTTGCTCGGAACAATCTGGCCGAACAACTAGAAAGCGGAACCCGATGAGCAGGCGTGTACTGGTCCTTGCCCACACCGGCCGCGAGGAATCACTGAAGGCTGCCTGGGAGGCGTGCATCCAGCTGCACGCCTCAGGCATTGTTCCGGTGATGCAAAAATCCGAACTCAAAGACATGGAAGGGTTTTTCGGCCGGCTCGAAGACCCCGTTGAGATCCTTCACGACCACATCCAGCTCCCCGACGTCGAGCTGGTCATGGTCCTCGGCGGGGACGGCACCATCCTCCGCGCCGCCGAACTCGTCCGGGAAGTGGACGTGCCGCTCCTGGGGGTCAACCTGGGCCATGTGGGCTTCCTTGCCGAGAGCGAGCGGGCAGACCTTGCGCAGACCGTCGAATGGATCGCCAGCCGCGACTATACGGTGGAAGAACGGATGACCATCGATGTCCAGGTCTGGGTCCGCGGACAAAAGATCTGGCATACCTGGGCGCTGAACGAGGCCGCCATCGAGAAAGGCAACCGGGAACGGATGCTCGAGGTGGTCACGGAAGTCGACGAGCGTCCGCTGACGTCGTTCGGTTGCGACGGCGTGGTGATGGCCACCCCCACCGGTTCGACGGCCTATGCCTTCTCGGCCGGCGGTCCGGTGGTGTGGCCGGAAGTGGAAGCACTGGTGATCGTCCCCATCAGTGCCCACGCGCTCTTCGCCAAACCGCTGGTGGTCTCTCCCCGGTCCCGGCTGGCCGTGGAGGTCCTGAACCGGACCGACGCCCAGGGTGTGCTGTGGTGCGACGGACGCCGGTCCGTGGACCTGCCTCCGGGCGCCCGCGTGGAAGTGACCCGATCGGCCACGCCGGTGCGGCTCGCGCGGACACACCAGACACCGTTCTCGGCGAGGCTGGTCCGTAAGTTCCAGCTTCCCATCCACGGCTGGCGCGGTCCCATGCCCCTGGCCGAGTCCGTCCACACCGGGCCCGTACCCGTCATCCGTACACCCCGGCCCATGGCACCGCCTCCGGGTGCCCGGCACGCCGGGACGTCCGAGACTGATCCGACGACTGCGAAGTGAATCATGCTTGAAGAACTGAGAATCCGCGACCTCGGCGTCATCACCGACGCAACCCTTCCGCTTGGCCCGGGCCTTAGCGTGGTGACCGGCGAAACGGGTGCCGGTAAGACCATGGTGGTCACCGCCGTCGGCCTCCTGCTGGGTGCCCGCTCGGATGCGGGTGCCGTGCGGAGCGGTGCGAAGAGCGCCTCGGCGGAAGCCGTCCTCAAACTGGACGCCGGGCACGCAGCCGTCTTACGCGCCTTGGAGGCGGGCGCCGAGGTGGAGGAGTTCGACGGCGGCGCTGAGCTAATCCTTGCCCGCCGCCTGGGTGCGGATGGACGAAGCCGCGCCTACCTTGGCGGCCGCGCCGCCCCTGTAGGGGTCCTGGCGGAGATCGGCGAAAGCCTGGTGGTGGTCCATGGCCAGTCGGACCAAATCAGGCTGAAGGGGGCGCTTGCCCAGCGCGGTGCCCTGGACAAGTTTGCCGGCGACACCCTGGCCGGCCCGCTGGGTACATACCAGGCCCTGTACAGCCACTGGAAAGCCAGCCAGGCGGAGCTGGACGCGCTGCGGGGCGCGGCTCGTGACAGGTTGCGGGAAGCAGAGTCGCTGGAGATCGCACTGGCAGAAATCGATGAGGTGGACCCGCAGCCGGGTGAGGACGAGTCACTTAAGGCGGAGGCCGTGAAACTGGCCAACGTCGAAGAACTCAGGATTGCGGCAAACACCGCCCACCAGGCGCTTATCGCGGAAGACTACGGTGACGAGGGCGACGCCACCACGTTGGTGGATGCGGCGAAACGGACACTGGAACATGTGGCCGAGCACGATGCCGAACTCGGCGCGGCAGCCGCACGCCTGGCCGAGGTCGGCTTCCTGCTGAACGACATCGCCACGGAACTGGCGAGCTACCAGGCCGGGCTGGATTCAGAGGGGCCGGAGCGGCTCGCGGAAATCGAGGACCGGCGGGCTGCGCTGGCCAAACTGGTCCGCAAGTATGCCCCCAGCATCGACGAGGTCCTGACGTGGGCGGAGAACGCCCGCGTACGGTTCGACGAACTGCAGGACGACTCCACCCGGATCGAGGCGCTGGAAGCGGAAGTCGCCCGGACCGAGGCGGAGCTGAAGAAGCAGGCCACCGCGATCAGCAAGGTCCGGGGCAAGGCCGCCAAAGATCTCTCTGCACGCGTCAGCGCCGAACTGAAGGCGCTGGCCATGGCCGACGCGACCCTGGTAATCACCATCGAGCCCGCCGCCCAGCTGATGCCGTACGGGGCGGACGAGATCTCGTTCCTGCTCCAGCCCCACTCCGGTGCGCCCGCCCGTCCGCTGGGCAAGGGTGCCTCCGGAGGTGAGCTTTCCCGCGTGATGCTGGCCATCGAGGTGGTGCTCGCCGCAGTGGATCCGGTGCCCACCTTCGTGTTCGACGAAGTGGACGCCGGAGTGGGCGGGAGGGCCGCCGTCGAGATCGGCCGCCGGCTGGCCATGCTGGCGCAGCATGTGCAGGTCCTGGTGGTCACGCACCTTCCCCAGGTTGCCGCGTTCGCGGACCAGCACATCACCGTCACCAAAACATCGGTCAGAGGCGCCGACGGCGGCACCGCCACCGGGTTCACGTCCAGCGACGTGCGTCTCCTCGACGGCCCGGAAAGGGTCAAGGAGCTGGCACGAATGCTTGCCGGGCAGGAAGACTCCGAAACAGCCCAGGCCCACGCCCAGGAGCTGCTGGACGACGCCAAGCTGCTGCCGCAGCGGGCCTGAACGGCACTGCGAGAACCGTCACACCGGCCGGGCCGCCGCCCGCGGTTTGCAGCTAAAACTTGATCAGTGTCCAGCGCCGGGGGAGACTGAGTCATTTGGGGAATCCGATTTTCGACCCGTGGAAGGCTCAATTGATGATAGGCTCGAATTCCGTGGTGCAGCGATCAAATTCCCGTGTAAATTCCCGGTTCCCGGGCTCGTCCAAGACGACCAAACACATCTTCGTCACCGGTGGTGTGGCGTCCTCGCTAGGCAAGGGACTGACGGCTTCGAGCCTCGGCCACCTGCTGCGGGCACGCGGTTTGTCTGTAACTATGCAGAAGCTCGATCCCTACCTGAATGTGGATCCGGGCACGATGAACCCCTTCCAGCACGGCGAAGTCTTCGTGACTGACGACGGTGCCGAGACTGACCTGGATGTCGGCCACTACGAGCGCTTCCTCGATGAAAACCTCGAAGGCTCGGCCAACGTCACAACCGGCCAGGTCTACTCCACGGTTATCGCCAAGGAACGCCGGGGCGAGTACCTTGGCGACACCGTCCAGGTCATTCCGCACATCACGGATGAGATCAAGCGCCGGATGCGGCTTCCTGCCGAAGGCAAGAACGCACCGGACGTCATCATCACCGAGATCGGCGGGACCGTCGGCGATATCGAGTCGCAGCCCTTCCTCGAGTCAGCCCGCCAGGTGCGCCAGGATATCGGCCGCGGCAACGTCTTCTTCCTGCACGTGTCCCTGGTCCCGTACATCGGACCGTCCCAGGAGCTGAAGACCAAGCCGACGCAGCACTCCGTTGCCGCACTGCGCTCCATCGGTATTCAGCCCGAGGCAATCGTGATCCGTTCGGACCGCGAAGTCCCGCAGGCCATGCGCGACAAGATCGGCCGCATGTGCGATGTCGACATCGACGCCGTCATCGGCTGCCCGGACGCACCGAGCATTTACGACATCCCCAAGACCCTCCACTCCCAGGGCCTGGACTCTTACATCGTCCGCGCGCTGGACCTGCCGTTCAAGGATGTTGACTGGACCAGCTGGGACAAGCTGCTCGAAGCGGTCCACAACCCGAAGCACGAAGTGGAAATCGCCCTGGTCGGCAAGTACATCGACCTGCCGGACGCCTACCTTTCAGTCACCGAGGCACTGCGCGCCGGCGGTTTCGCCAACGACACCAAGGTCAAGATCCGCTGGGTCCCCTCGGACGAATGCGAAACCCACGAGGGCGCAGTCAACTCGCTCTCCGGGGTTGACGCCATCTGCGTGCCCGGCGGGTTCGGTATCCGCGGCCTCGAAGGCAAGCTGGGCGCGCTCAAGTTTGCCCGCGAAACCAAGCTGCCTGTCCTTGGCCTGTGCCTGGGCCTCCAGTGCATGGTCATCGAATACGCCCGGAACGTGGTGGGCCTTGAAGGCGCATCATCCAGCGAATTTGAACCGGATTCCAAGTATCCGGTCATCGCCACGATGGAAGAGCAGCTGGACATCGTTGACGGCAAGGGCGACCTTGGCGGCACCATGCGCCTGGGCCTCTACGAGGCCAAGCTGGACGAAGGCTCCGTCATCGCCGAGACCTACGGCACCACCAAGGTCAGCGAGCGGCACCGCCACCGCTACGAAGTCAACAACAAGTACCGCGACCAGATTGCAGCGAAGGGGCTCGTGTTCTCCGGAACGTCCCCGGATGGCAAGCTGGTGGAGTACGTGGAGCTTCCCCGCGAAGTCCACCCGTACTACGTCGCTACCCAGGCGCACCCGGAGCTGAGCTCCCGTCCCACCCGGCCGCATCCTTTGTTCGCGGGCCTGGTCAAGGCCGCGCTGGATCACCAGAAGGGCGGGGACATCCTCCCCGCCGCCAATGGTGCGGAAGCAACCAGTGCGGATGCGCCGGCTGAGGCCAGCGGCTCCGCCCGCAAGGTCTCGGCCAAGTAGTCACCAACTAAATCAAAGGACGGCGCGATGCCCGGTATGCCTGAAACCCCCAATGCTGCACGGCAGGTTTCGGATGCGCCGAGCCCGCGCCGTCTTTTGTCGTCCCGGAAGGTGTACGAAGGCCGCATCTGGGACGTTGTCAGCGACAGTTTCCAGCTCAGCGAACACGGCGACGAGCTGGTGCGCGACTATATCGACCACCCGGGTGCGGTAGCAGTCCTGCCCATGAACGATGCCGGCGAAGTTCTGCTGATGAAGCAGTACCGGCATCCCGTCGGCATGGACCTGTGGGAGATCCCGGCCGGGCTGCTGGACATTGAGGGTGAGGACTTCGTGGTGGGCGCCGCACGTGAGCTCGCCGAGGAGGCAGACCTGGTGGCCGCCACATGGAACGTGCTGGCCGACTTCTTCAACTCCCCGGGATCCTCGAGCGAGGCGATCCGCATTTACCTGGCCCGGGATTTGAGCGATGTGCCGGATCATGAACTCCACGTCCGTACGGATGAGGAAGCGGAGATCGAACTGCACTGGACACCGTTGGACGAAGCGGTGGCGGCCGTTCTGGAGGGCCGGCTGCACAACCCGTCCGCCGTCGTCGGAATTCTTGCCGCCGCGGCAGCACGCGCGGACGGCTTCGGGCACCTGCGTCCGGCAAATGCCCCCTGGCCCGCCCATCCCAGCCAGCGTTAATGGGCAGCACCGTCACTCCCGCGCCGGAACGTGCCGGTGCTGAACCAGTCCGTGCTGAACCAGTCCGTGCTGAACCGCCCCGGGCCGGACAGCCCCAGGGAGAAGGCTCCGCACGGCCACGCAACGCCATAGACCGTGCCGTGAACGACTACCTCCAGCACATGGGCGTGGAGCGGGGTCTGGCGGCGAACACGTTGTCCGCCTACCGTCGCGACCTTGCCCGGTATGCAAACTACCTCGCCGCGTGCGGTCCCTCCCGCCCTGGCGATGTCACCCGGCGGCACGTCACCGGATTCGTACAGGCCTTGTCCGACGGTTCCGACGGCGGGACAGCACTCGGTGTCAGATCCGCTGCCAGGACCGTCGTGGCGGTCCGCGGCCTCCATAAGTTCTGGGCGTTGGAAGGAATTACGACGGCGGATCCCGCCAGCGATGTCCACCCGCCCATGCCCGGCAAGCGGCTGCCCAAGGCCATCAGCGTGGACGAGGTCACCCGGATCCTGGAAGCGGCCGGCACGGACACGGCGACAGGTTTGAGGGACCGGGCACTGCTGGAGTTCCTCTATTCCACCGGTGCCCGCATCAGCGAGGCCGTGGGCCTGGACGTCGACGACATATCGCTCCAGGCAGATCAGGCCGGCCCGGCAATCGTCCGGCTCTTCGGCAAGGGGTCCAAGGAACGCCTGGTGCCGCTTGGGTCCTACGGAGCGCGTGCCCTTGACGCCTACCTGGTGCGCGGCCGGCCGCTGCTGGCCGCCAAAGGCAAGGGCACGCCGGCGCTGTTCCTGAACGCCCGCGGCGGACGGATCAGCAGGCAGAGCGCCTGGACCATCCTCAAGGCAGCAGCGGACAAGGCCAACATCACCAAGGACGTGTCTCCCCATACCCTGCGCCACTCCTTTGCCACCCACCTCCTGGAGGGCGGAGCGGACGTGCGGGTGGTCCAGGAACTTCTCGGCCACGCCTCCGTCACCACCACCCAGGTCTACACCCTGGTGACGGCAGATACCCTGCGGGAGATTTACGCCGCCGCCCACCCGAGGGCGCTGGGCTGAGCCCGGCAACGCTAGTCTGGTGTCCATGACCTCGACGCCCGTCACATTGTGCTTCCTGCTGAGGGACCGGCCCGACGGCGGAACGGAAGTCCTCCTCGGCCTTAAGAAGACCGGCTTCGGCAGGGGCAAGATCGTCGGGCTTGGCGGTCATGTGGAGCCGGGGGAGAGCCACGCCGAAGCGGCGTGCCGGGAGGTGCAGGAAGAGTCCGGCGTAACGGTGCTTGAGCGGGACCTGCGCCCTGCCGGCGTGGTGGAGTTTGTCTTTCCCCACCGCCCGGAATGGAACATGCACACCACCCTGTTCACCACCCGTGAGTGGCACGGCGAACCGGCGGAAAGTCCGGAGATCGACCCCGAATGGTTTGATGCATTGTCGCTGCCGGTGGACCGCATGTGGCAGGACGCTGACCACTGGCTGCCGCCGGTACTGGAAGGCGGGACAGTGGACATCGTGGTCACCCTCAACGCCGACAACGAAACGGTGGCGTCCTCAGTGACCGTCCTGCGGAACCTATAACCTTAAAGAACGACGGCGGGCTGGCCACCTGTGAAGGGTGACCAGCCCGCCGTCGTACGCTCCCGGGGGTGCGGACTTACGACAGGTGCCGTTCCTCCACACCGTTGTACTCGCTCAACGGACGGATCAGGGAGTTGGATTCCAGCTGTTCCATGATGTGCGCGGTCCAGCCGGTGATGCGGCTGGCGACGAACAGCGGAGTGAACGTGGCAGTGTCGAAACCCATGAGGTGGTAGGTGGGGCCGGTGGGGTAGTCAAGGTTGGGCTTGATGCCCTTGGCCTCGTCCATAGCTGACTCCAGCCCGTTGTAGAGCCCCAGGAGCTCCGGCCGGCCGTAGTGGGCAATCATCTTGTCCAGTGCGGCCTTCATGGTGGGGACGCGGGAGTCGCCGTGCTTGTAGACGCGGTGGCCGAAGCCCATGACCTTCTTCTTCTTCGCCAGGGCATCCTCCATCCAGGCCTTGGCCCGGGCGGCGGCGTCCTCCAGGGATTCCTCGGAGCGGATGCCGATTTCATCGAAGGTGTGCATGACGGCTTCATTGGCGCCGCCGTGGAGCGCACCCTTGAGGGCACCGATGGCTCCGGTCACGGCCGAGTGCAGGTCCGACAGCGTGGACGTGATCACGCGGGCCGTGAACGTGGAGGCGTTGAAGGAGTGCTCGGCGTACAGAATCATGGACACGTTGAACGCGTCCACGACTTCGGGCACCTGCTCTTCGCCGAAGGTCATCCAGAGGAAGTTGGCGTCGTATCCCAGATCGTCGCGGGGCTCAACCAGTTCCAGGCCATGGCGGCGGCGCTGGTCGTAAGCCACCACGGCCGGCATGGCGGCGAACAGGTCGATGGCCTTCTGCATGTTTGCTTCGCGCGAGGAGTCCTCGGCAAGTTCATGCCGCGCTCCCATCACGGACGCCGCAGTCCGGCACACGTCCATCGGGTGGGACGTGATGGGCAGCGCGTCGATCACCTGCTTGACCACCGGATCCAGCCGGCGTCCGGCCCTTTCCTTGGCCGTGAACTCGGCCAGCTGCTCCGGAGTGGGCAATTCGCCGTTCCAGAGCAGGTAGGCCACTTCTTCGAAACTGCAGGAGGCGGCAAGTTCCTGGACGGGGTAGCCGCGGTACAGCAGTGAGTTGGTGTCCGGGTTGACCTTGGATACCGCGGTGTAGTCCACCACGACGCCGGCGAGGCCCTTTTTGATCTCATTTTCAGCCATGCTGAAACTCCTTCGTTCCTTATGCTGTGTGCCGGCCGGAGCCGGAAGTCCGGGATGGATGGGGGTCAGTTGGTACCGGGAATCCTGAAGTTGAAGACTCCGGTGTCGAAGCGGTTGTAGGCCTCGTAGTCCACAAGGTCGTACAGCCGCGCACGGGTCAGCATGCTCTTTACCTGTGCCTCCTGGGTGCCGTCGGACCTGATCGATTCCAGAGTACGCTCAGCTGCCCCCATGGCACTACGGAGCAGCGTGACCGGGTAGATGACCATGTTGACGCCGACGCCCTGCAGCTGCTCCACGGTGAAAAGATCGCTTTGGCCAAACTCGGTCATGTTGGCGAGGATGGGCACGTCCACTGCGTCGCGGATCGCCTGGAACTCGCTGAGGTCCTTCATGGCCTCGGGGAAGATGGCGTCCGCCCCGGCCTCGACGAGCGCCTTCGCACGCTCCTGCGCCGCCTCCAGCCCGTCCGTGGCCCGGATGTCCGTCCTGGCCATGATGAGGAAATTGGGGTCCCGGCGGGCGTCTGCTGCGGCGCGGATGCGCTTGGTGGCGGTGTCCAGGTCCACCACGTTCTTGCCGTCCAGGTGGCCGCACCTCTTGGGGTTGAACTGGTCTTCGATGTGCAGGCCGGCGAGGCCTGCGTTCTCGATTTCCTGCACCGAGCGGGCCACGTTCATGGGCTCGCCGAAGCCCGTGTCGGCGTCCACAATGCAGGGCAGGTCGGTCATCCGGGCAATCTGCCCGGCCCGCGTTGCCACCTCGGTGAGCGTGGTCAGGCCGATGTCCGGCAGGCCCAGGTCATTGGCCAGGACGGCGCCGGAGATATAAACCCCGGCGAAGCCCTTCTCCTCGATGAGCCGGGCCGAGAGCGGGTTGAAGGCTCCCGGGAACTGCTGGAGGGTGCCGGACGCCAGGAGTTCGCGGAACCGGATCCGCTTCTGCTCCGGCGTGACCTTCGAATACAGCATTAGAAAAGTCCCTTCGGTGCGGCAGCGAGGTCGATCACGCCGTCGGCCGCCTTGATGTTCAGCTGGTCCAGTTCCCCGGCGGCCAGTTCCGGGAGCCGGGCCGCTGCGGCAAGGAACCGTTCGATCTCGTCTTCGGCGACGAGGCCAGCTGCGAGTGTGCGGAACTTGTTGACGTACTGCTCCCGGGCGAACGGCCGGGCACCCAGCGGGTGGGCGTCGGCGACGGCGATCTCGTCGGTAATAACAGTGCCGTCGTTGAGCGTGATTTCGACGGTACCGCCGAAAGCCTTCTCAGCGATGTCGAGGGAGTGGTAGCGGCGGGTCCATTCCGGGTCCTCCACCGTGGTGACCTTGTGCCACAGCTCCACGGTGTCGGGGCGCGCGGCCCGCTCCGGGGCGTAGGAGTCCACATGGTGCCAGGAGCCGTCCTGCAGCGCGACGGTGAAGATGTACGGGATCGAGTGGTCCAACGTTTCACGGGACGCGGTGGGGCTGTACTTCTGCGGGTCGTTGGCGCCGGAACCAATCACGTAGTGGGTGTGGTGGCTGGTCTTGATCAGCACGGATTTCACGTTGGCCGGGTCGGTGACTTCGGGGCGCTCGCCGTGCAGCTTCCGGGCGAGGTCGATCCAGGCCTGGGCCTGGTACTCGGCGGAGTGTTCCTTGGTGTACGTGTCCAGGATGGCGCGCTTGGCTTCCCCGGGAGTCGGCAGCGGCACCATGTAGGAAGCCTCGGGGCCGTCCAGCATCCAGGCGATGACGCCGTCTTCACCCTCATAGATCGGGACCGGCGACGTCTGGCCGCGCATGGAGCGGTCCGCGGCTTCTACGGCCATCTTCCCGGCGAAGGCCGGGGCGTGCGCCTTCCAGGTGGAAATCTCGCCCTTGCGCGACTGGCGCGTGGCGGTGGTGGTGTGAAGGGCCTGGCCCACGGACTGGAAGATGGTCTCGACGTCGAGCCCGAGGAGGGTGCCGATACCGGCGGCGGCGGAGGGGCCGAGATGGGCCACGTGGTCGATCTTGTGCTTGTGCAGGCAGATGGCCTTGACCAGGTTCACCTGGATTTCGTAGCCGGTGGCAATGCCGCGGATGAGGTCGTGTCCGCTGGAGCCGACGTGCTGGGCGACGGCGAGGATCGGCGGGATGTTGTCGCCGGGGTGGGAGTAGTCCGCTGCCAGGAAGGTGTCGTGGTAGTCGAGTTCACGGACAGCAACGCCGTTGGCCCAGGCGGCCCATTCCGGTGCCACGCGCTCGTCGATGCCGAAGACCTTGGATCCCTTGCCGCCCGTGGTGGGTCCATGGGTGAGTGCCTGTGCGCGGGCGGCAACGATGGGGGCCCGGTTCAGGGAGGCGATGGCCACCGAGGCGTTGTCGATGACCCGGTTGATCACCATGTCGGTAACCTCGTCGGTGACGGCGACAGGATCGGTGGCAACCTTGGCGATCTTGTACGCGAGCTGGTCCTCGCGGGGCAGGTTTTCCTCGCTCTTGTAAACGCGGACGTGGTGTTCCTTGACCATGGTGCTCCTTTTAGTGAGGTGTATGCGTGACTTTGACGTGGGAAAGACTTCGGTGCAGATGAAGGGTGGTGGCCGCTTCGGCCAGCCGGGGATTGCCTGCGGCGATCGCTTCCGCGATGGCGGCGTGCTCTGCGGCGGCCGCGGTGAGCCGTTGTGTGTCGTCGGCGGCCAG
This sequence comes from Arthrobacter sp. PvP103, assembly GCF_017833075.1. Lineage (NCBI taxonomy): Bacteria > Bacillati > Actinomycetota > Actinomycetes > Micrococcales > Micrococcaceae > Arthrobacter > Arthrobacter sp. PvP103. The sequence goes on from NZ_JAFIBQ010000001.1 coordinate 4,074,940, forward strand.
TCGGCGGACCCGGACCAGGTGCACGCGGAGGCTGCGCATGGCTTGGGCCAGGTAGGAGTTGGAAATCGCCGCGTCGATAGCCGCGTCGAGACGGCCCGCCAGCTCATAGTAGGCATGGCGTCCAGGATCGCTGCCGTTGATCAGCTCCGGAGCCTGGAGGAGCTCAAGGCGGAGTTGTTCAAAGGTCGCGGAGTCGCCGCGCTCGGCGGCCAGGGCGGCGGCCTTGCCTTCAAGGGTTTCGCGCAGTTCGAATAGCTCGTCGATGTCGTCAAGGGAAATATCGGTGACGACGACGCCGCGGCCGCCCGCCGCCGTCGTCAAGCCCTCCGCGGTCAGCCGGCTTAGGGCCTCCCGCAGAGGTGTGCGGGAGATGCCCAGCCGCTCGGACTGCTCCACTTCCGCGAGGACAGTCCCGGGCAGGAGGCGCCATTCGATGATGTCATCGCGCAATGCCGCATAGGCCCTGTCGCTGGCGCGCATCTCTGCCTCCTTCATTGGTTGACGCTCCCCAGTGTATACATAGAAGACTTGATTGCCCAGTAAATGCCTCAGATTGTTGATTTTTCTCCAAATTTGTATACACGAGACCTTGTATCTGCTTCCCGACCGGGACTAGCATGGCCCTCATCACAATGTCGTGGACGGGATGCATTTCATGGGTACCAAGAGCTATCAGGACAGCTACGCACAGAGCCTGGACAGGCCCGACGAGTTCTGGCTGGATGCTGCCGGAAAGATCTCCTGGTCGACGCCCCCGACGCGGGCTCTTGATTCCGCCCGGGCGCCGCTGTACAGCTGGTTTCCGGACGGCGTCCTCAACACGTCCTACAACGCCCTCGACCGTCATGTGGCAGCCGGGCGTGGCGGTCAGGATGCGCTGATCTACGATTCCGCCATGCTCGGGATCCAGCGGCGCTTCAGCTACGCGGAACTCACGGAGCTTGTGGCCCGCTTTGCCGGGGTTCTGCGGCGGCGCGGTGTGGGCAAGGGGGACAGGGTTGTCATTTACATGCCGATGATCCCGGAAGCCGCCATCGCAATGCTGGCTACTGCGCGGCTCGGAGCGGTCCATTCGGTGGTCTTTGGAGGCTTTGCGCCCAAGGAGCTGGCGGCCCGCATCCGGGACGCCGCCCCCGCCGTGGTGGTTACGGCATCCGGCGGAATCGAGCCATCGCGCCGGATCGAATACCTTCCCGCTGTCGAGGAAGCACTCCGCCTCGCCGGCGCTCCGGGGCTCCCCGTGATCGTCGCGGCCAGGGAGGGGTTTGCCTCCTCGGTCTCTGACCACCCGGGCTGGCTGGACTGGGACACCGAGATGGCGGACGCAGAACCGGCGGCGCCGGTGGATGTCAAAGCTACTGACCCGCTCTACATCCTCTACACCTCGGGAACCACGGGTGCACCCAAGGGGGTGGTGCGGGACAACGGAGGCCATGCCGTGGCGCTTAGCTGGACCATGGAAAACGTCTACGGCATCGGCCCGGGGAACGTCATGTGGACCGCTTCCGACGTCGGCTGGGTGGTAGGACACTCCTACATCGTCTATGGGCCGCTGCTGGCCGGCGCCACCACCGTCCTCTATGAGGGGAAACCGGTAGGAACACCTGATGCGGGCGCTTTCTGGCGGGTTATCCGGGACCACAAGGTCAATGTCCTCTTTACCGCCCCGACAGCGCTGCGCGCCATCCGCAAAGCCGACCCCGAAGCGAAACTGCTGCGGGACTACGACATCTCCAGCCTGCGAACGCTTTTCGCCGCGGGGGAGCGGCTGGACACAGATACCTTCCACTGGGCCGCGCAGACCCTGGGTGTCCCGGTAGTGGACCACTGGTGGCAGACCGAGACCGGTTGGGCCATCTGCGCCAACCCGCGCGGGCTGGAAGAGCTCCCCATCAAGGCAGGCTCGCCCAGCGTTCCGATGCCGGGCTTCAGGCTCAACATCGTGGACGGACTAGGGGAGGACGTCGAAACCGGGACGGAAGGAAACATTGTGCTCGGGCTGCCGCTGCCGCCCGGAACGCTGACCACTCTCTGGGGCGACGACGAACGCTACGTCTCCTCCTACCTCCAGGCCTTTGAAGGCTCCTACGCCACCGGCGACTCCGGCTACCGGGACGAGGACGGCTACGTGTTCGTGATGGGCCGCACCGACGACATCATCAACGTGGCAGGGCACCGGCTGTCCACCGGCGCCATGGAGCAGGTCATCGGACAGCACCCGGCCGTGGCCGAGTGCGCGGTGATCGGCCTGGCGGATCCGCTGAAGGGCCAGCGGCCCAGCGGCTACGTGGTGCTGAAATCGGGGGTGGACGTGCCGGAGGACATTCTGGTCAAGGACCTGATCGCGCTGGTCCGCCGGGACATCGGAGCCGTCGCGGACTTCAAGCACGTGGCAGTGGTCGATGCCCTTCCCAAGACCCGTTCGGGCAAGATCCTTCGCAAGACCATGAGGCAGATTGCGGACGGCGAAGAGTACGTCGTGCCGTCCACGATTGAGGACGCCGGGGTGATCGACCAGCTGATCGAAACGCTGCGTCCGGCCGGGCCCCGGAACTAGCCCGGGGACGTACCAGCCGTGCGCTCGCCGGCGCCGGCCATCGTCAGCTCCTGATCCAGCGGTACTCGTTTTCAGGCCTGCCCGGCGCACCGTACCGGGCGGTCCGGGAGACGGTCCCGGCATCCGCAAGGTACTCGAGGTACCGCCGGGCCGTCACGCGGGACATCCCGAGCGCGTCCATGACTTCCGTGGCGGAGACAGCATCAGCCTGCTGCTTCATGAACTCCTGCACGGCGTCCAGGGTCGACGTCGACAGGCCCTTGGGAAGCGGCAGCTCACTGGGCGCCCGCAGGCTCGCGAACGCCTGGTCGACGTCGCTCTGGGACGCGCCTGACCTGCTTCCGCCCACGCCGGCGGCGAGCTGCTCGCGGAACTGCCGGTAGCTGGCCAGCTTGTCGGCGAAAGTGGCGTAGGTAAACGGCTTGATGAGGTACTGAACCACCCCGATGGACACTGCGCTGCGCACGATATTGAGTTCACGCACGGCCGTGATCGCGATGATGTCCGGCAACAGGCCTGATGCCCGCATCCGCCGGGCGATGTCAAGGCCATGGAGATCGGGTAGGTTCATGTCCAGCAGGACCAGTTCCACGGGGTTGCCGGCGGCAGCAAATTCCGCCAGGAGCCGCAGCGCCGATTGGCCGTCAGGAGCCGTGCCGGCGAGGGAAAAGCCTTGGAGCCTCCCCACGTAGGCGCCGTGCGCTGCCGCGGCCACCGGCTCGTCCTCAACGACGAGGACTCGGATATCGCTCATGAAGTCTCCTTGGTGGTGCCTGCTGCGGGTAGGAAAACATGGAAATGCGCCCCGCGGGGGTTGGTTATTGCCACGGTGCCACCCAGCCGGTGGACGGCCTGCCGGACCAGCGCCAGGCCCAGCCCCCGGCCGTAGGAACCGGACGCTTTGGTGCTGAACCCGTGGCGGAACACATCGTCCATGGCGCCGGGGTCAATCCCGCGTCCCGAGTCCTCCACTGTGATGTCAACACCCCTGACGCCCGACTCCACCGACAGCTCGACCCACTTGGGCGCCGGAGCGTCGGCCGCAGCGTCGATGGCGTTGTCCAGGAGGTTGCCAAGTATCGTCACCAGGTCCTGGACGGCCACACCGGCGGTCCCGGCTGTGCTGTTCGCCTGCAGGCCCAGTTCAACGCCGCGTTCGTGCGCCTCGGCCGCCTTGCCCATGAGCAGGGCACTCAGCACCGGCTCTTCCATGGCGCCCACCATCTCGTCGGTGAGCTGCTGGCTGAGCTCCAAGTCCTTGGTGGCAAAATCCAGGGCCTCGTCCGCCCGCCCCAGCTCCATCAGCGAAACGATGGTGTGGAGGCGGTTGGCGTGCTCGTGGGTCTGGGCCCGCAGCGCGTCCGACAGCGTACGCATGGTTTCCAGTTCGCTGCCTAGCGACTCGATCTCCGTGCGGTCGCGGATGGTTGCCACGGTACCGAACACTGCAGGTCGCTGCCGTCCGGCGGATGAGGCCGGCCCCACCGCTGGTCCCTGGTTGACCACCAGGACACGCGGGCCGGCCAGGTGGATTTCATCCTGGGCTGCCCGGCCGGACTCGAACAGGTCCTTCAAGCTGGGCGCCAAGGGGAGGTCGCGGAGCAGGGCTGCGTCGCCCGGATCGGCCCCGGACGGCCGTGGTGTGAGGCCCAGGAGCTCGGCCGCCTGGTCGTTGTACATCACCACCCGGCCCTTGGGATCGATCAGGATCACCCCCTCGCGGACGGAGTGCAGGACGGACTCGTAGTACGCGAACAGCTGGGCGAGCTGCTCGGGCCCCCAACCCCGCGTGACATTGCGCAGATACCGGCCCAGCAGCCAGGAGGCCACCGAGCCGCCCACCAGGAGGGCAAAGGCGATAGCCAGCAGCGCCGGCAGGCGGCCGGAGACGGCAACGTCCACCGTCCGGACCGTCACCCCCGCTGCCACCAGGGCCTTGACGTTTCCCGACTGGTCCTTGACCGGCGCAATCGTCCGTACCGAGGGGCCCAATGTCCCGGCCGTGATTTCGGTGAATATCTGTCCCTTCAGGGCGGCATCAATGGATCCGATGTACGGCTTGCCGAGCTCCTCGTCGCGCGGGTGCGTCCACCGGGTCCGGTCCGGAGCCATGATGGTGATGAAATCCGCGTCGGCGTCGCTCATCACGTGCAGGGCGTAGGGCTGCAGCACGGCAGACGGGTCGGGCGACGCCGCTGCCTGCAGGACCAGGGGGTTGTCGGCAATGGCCGTGGCGATGCCGGACATCCGCCGGCCGGCCTCGTCGTAGGCGTGATCCCGGGCGTCGATAAAGGTGGCTGTTCCGACTGTCGCGGTCAGCGCGAGCATGAACAGCAAATGCGCGACGAACAGCCGGCGCGCGATGCTCCACTTGTGCCTCATTCCAACCTTCCACGACCAATATGAACGCAACGGTGAGCCAGGTCACGCCATGCCCAATGATGGATATCACACCGGACGGACGTGCAGAGCCCAGAGACTGTGCCGCAACGTCTTCCAGATTATCCATAAGGAGACACATCATGGCTTCTCAACGAGGAGAGTCAGCTGCGCCAGTCAAGGCGAAGCGCAAAGGACTCGACAAGTCGCACTACCTCTACATTGCCGTCATCGTTGCCGTGATCCTCGGCGCAGTGATTGGCCTCATGTTCCCGGAGGTCGGCAAATCCCTCAAGCCGCTGGGCGACGGCTTCATCAAGCTGATCAAGATGATGATCGCTCCGGTGATCTTCTGCACCATCGTCCTGGGGATCGGCTCCATCGCGAAGGCTGCCACTGTAGGCAAGGTGGGCGGCCTGGCGCTGGGCTACTTCATCGTGATGTCCACCTTCGCACTGGCCATCGGCCTCGTGGTGGGCAACCTCATCCACCCCGGTGAAGGCCTCAAGCTGACGCCGTACGATCCCAATAAGAAGGCCGCCACAGACAGCACGGTTGACTTCCTGCTGGGCATCATCCCAGGCGACATTCCGGTGCTGCCCACCCTGCTGGCCGCGATCCTCGTCGGCTTCGCCCTGCAGAAAATGGGCCCCCAGGGTGCCCCCATCCTCAAGGCCATCGGCCACGGCCAGGCGCTTGTCTTCCGTATCCTCATCATGGTCATGTGGCTGGCGCCGGTTGGTGCCTTCGGTGCCATCGCCGCAGTTGTCGGTGCCACCGGCTTCCAGGCGATCGTGAGCATGTTCACCCTGATGCTGGCGTTCTACATCACCTGCGCACTGTTCATCGTCGTCATCCTCGGCGGCCTCCTGCAGGTCGTGGCCGGCGTCAACATCTTCCGCCTCATGAAGTACCTGGCCCGCGAATACCTGCTGATCTTCTCCACGTCCTCCTCCGAAGCCGCACTGCCGCGCCTCATCGCCAAGATGGAACACCTTGGTGTGTCCAAGCCGGTCGTGGGCGTGACGGTTCCCACCGGATACTCCTTCAACCTTGACGGCACTGCCATCTACCTGACCATGGCATCCCTGTTCGTGGCGAACGCCATGGGCACCCCGCTGGACCTCGGAGCGCAGGTTTCCCTGCTGGTCTTCATGATCATCGCTTCCAAGGGCGCAGCAGGCGTCACCGGTGCCGGCCTGGCCACTCTGGCTGCAGGCCTGCAGGCCCACAAGCCCGAGCTTCTTGGCGGCGTCGGCATGATCGTCGGTATCGACCGCTTCATGTCCGAGGCCCGCGCCCTGACCAACTTCACGGGTAACGCCGTGGCCACGGTCCTGATCGGCACCTGGGTCAAGGAGATCGACGGCGGCCAGGTCGAGCGTGTCCTGTCCGGCGAAGAGCCCTTCGACGAGCAGACCATGATCGCCGGTCACCACGTCGAACAGGAAGTAGCGGCCCCGGCCCCGGCCCGCGCCTGAACCGCCCCCGCCTGAAGGGCCGGCTTCAACCGCCGGCTTGAGGGACATTCGAACCGCCCGTGCAGGAGCATCCTGCACGGGCGGTCTTTTGTGTCCGGCCCGACAACCTTCGACCTTTACCAGAAGGTAAAGGCTCAATCAAGGGCACGTGTCAAGTTCCGTTGAATCACGGATGCGGCGCTGTAACCTTGGTGGGAAGAACCATAGGCGCTGAACATTCAGCGGCAGGACATCAACGTCATCGAAAGTGTGGATAGATACGTGAGCAGCGAACAGGGTTCAGCAACTCTGGAAGGCACCGAACTCGATCTGGAAGACGCCGTCATGGGTCCTACCGGGCGCCCCTACCGCGAATTTCCCGAGCCTGCGCCCCTGTCGTCCCACGGCCCCGCCCGTGTGATCGCCATGGTGAACCAGAAGGGCGGCGTCGGCAAAACGACGTCCACCATTAATCTGGCTGCCGCACTCGCCGAATACGGCCGCCGTGTCCTGCTGGTTGACTTTGACCCCCAGGGCGCATTGTCCGCAGGCCTCGGGACCAATCCGCACGAACTGGACCTGACGGTGTACAACGTCCTGATGGACCGCAAAGTGGACATCCGGGACGCCATCCAGCACACCGGCGTCGAAAACGTTGACCTGCTGCCGGCAAACATCGACCTCTCCGCCGCGGAAGTGCAGCTGGTCAATGAAGTGGCGCGCGAACAGGTGCTGGACCGGGCCTTGAAGAAGGTTGAAGACGACTACGACGTGGTCCTCATCGACTGCCAGCCGTCGCTTGGCCTGCTGACTGTCAACGCACTGACGGCCGCGCACGGCGTCATCATCCCGTTGATCTGCGAATTCTTTGCGCTGCGCGCCGTTGCGCTGCTGGTGGAAACCATCGACAAGGTCCAGGACCGGTTGAACCCCAGGCTCCAGGTGGACGGCGTGCTGGCCACCATGTACGACGCCCGCACGCTGCACAGCCGCGAGGTCATCAGCAGGCTGGTGGAAGCCTTCGGGGACAAAGTCTTCGAGACCGTCATCAAGCGCTCCATCAAGTTTGCCGATGCCACGGTGGCCGCGGAACCCATCACCAGCTATGCCGCCAACCATATCGGTGCTGACGCTTACCGCCGCCTGGCCAAGGAGCTGATTTCGCGCGGCGGCGCGCCCTAGCCAAGGCCGTGGCACTGGCAGGCACCCCGCTCGCTCCCGCCCGGCGGAACGGCCCGGCGGAACTCCCGGCGGCTGACGCGCAAACCGGGCCGGGGAAGAAACCCGGCTTCGAAGTGCGGCTCGCCAACTTCACCGGTCCCTTCGACCTGCTGCTCGGCCTGATTAGCAAACACCAGTTGGACATCACCGAGGTGGCACTGGCCACGGTGACCGATGAATTCATCAAGTACATCAGGAACCTCCAGCAGCTGGGCGAGGAGTGGGCGCTTGACGAGGCCAGCGAATTCCTTGTCATCGCCGCCACGCTCCTCGACCTCAAGGCCGCCCGGCTCCTGCCGGCAGGGGAGGTTGAGGACGACGAAGACGTCGCCTTGCTCGAAGCGCGCGACCTCCTCTTCGCCCGCCTGCTCCAGTACAAGGCATTCAAGCAGGTGGCAGGACTGATCAACTCCACTTTAGAGATCGAAGCCCGCAGCTACCCCCGCCAGGTTGCCTTGGAAGAGCACTTCGCGGCGCTGCTTCCGGAACTCGTGTGGCGGCACACGCCCGCGCAGTTCGCTGCCTTGGCCGAAGCCGCGCTGAAGCCCAAGGAAGCGGCCCCTAGCGAGGTTGGCCTGGCGCACCTGCACGGCAGTGCCGTCAGCGTGAAGGAGCAGGCTGAAATCCTTGGACTGAAGCTCCAGGCAGGACGGCCGTTGTCCTTCCGGGCACTGATCGCGGACGCCGAATCGACGCTGGTTGTGGTGGCCCGGTTCCTGGCGCTCCTGGAAATGTTCAGGGACAAGGCGGTGGCGTTCGACCAGCTCCTCCCGCTGGGCGACCTGACAGTTCATTGGACGGCGGACCGCGATGACTGGAGCAGCGAAAATCTCACCGAGGAATACGAGGAGCAGCCGTGAGCGCCAACGCCCCGGATCCCGCCACCAGCGCTGACAATGACAGCGATTTGAACGTCACCGAACTGCCCGGCGGCGCACATGCCGCCATCGAAGCGGTGCTGATGGTGATTGACCAGCCGGCCACCGCCGTCGAACTGGCCGCCGGGCTCAATCTCACGGTGGACACCGTCGAGCAGCTCCTGGCGGAACTTCAGCGTGAGTATAACGGCTATACTGTTAATGCCCCGGACTCGGACGTTGCCAACACTGCTCATATGAACACTGCCGGCACCACATCCAGACCCCGGGGTTTTGAATTGCGGAATATCGCCGGAGGCTGGCGCATCTATTCCCGTACGGATTTTGCCGACGTCGTGGGCGGATTCGTTCTGGAAGGACAGACAGCCAGGCTGACGCAGGCGGCGCTGGAAACGCTCGCCGTCATCGCTTACCGCCAGCCCGTATCAAGGGCCAGGGTGTCTGCAATTCGAGGAGTTAATGTTGACTCTGTCGTGCGGACGCTGATGCAGCGGGGACTGATCGAAGATTCGGGGACCGATCCCGAATCCGGAGCCATCCTTTACCGCACGACGTCGTATTTCCTGGAACGCATGGGAATCGGCTCGGTGGCTGAGTTGCCGCAGCTTTCACCCCATCTTCCGGGGCTTGAAGGCATCGAAGAGTTCTACGACGCCGGAAGAATGTAGGCAGTATCCATGCCTGCGCACGAGTATCCACCAGGGCGGAAGCAATTCGCCCGGCTGGCTGGTGTTGTCGGGAGACAGCCAATGCCGGCCAACATAACGAAGGACGGGTCATGACACAGGCGGGACGCCAGGGTTCACCACGTAACAGTTCGGGACGCAACAGCGCCGGACAGGCCAAAGATGGCCAAAACAGGGCCGGACGCAACCCGGCCCGGGGCGGCAGCAGCCGTGCTGCCGGGGCCGGCGGCGCCGGCTTCAAGGGCGGCGGCGACCGTCCCTTCAAGCACCCCAAGCCTCGCGAAGAGGCATTCGTCGATCCGGACCTGCAGGGCCCCGGCGGCGCGCCGGCGGACCGCCCGGCAGCCGGCGACTGGAAGCCGGGCAAACCTGCTGCCCGGAAGCCCGGTTCGCGCAAGCCCGGCGCCGGCAAGGTGCCCGGCACTCCCGGCGCGCTGAAGCCCAAGCCGCGGTCTGCCGCAGCCAAGACGTTCGGTACGCGCGCCTTCGGCGGCGAACGGTTCGGCCAGAACCTCGGTGCCGTCCGCAAGCCTTCGCGCAAACGCGGACCCCGCGGGGACGTGCCGCAGTCCGAAATGCACGACGCCGACGGCATCCGCCTGCAGAAAGTCATGGCCTCAGCCGGTGTCGCTTCACGGCGCGTCTGCGAGGAAATGATCTCAGAAGGCCGTGTGGAGGTGGACGGCAAGGTCGTCACCGAGCTCGGCGTCCGAGTCGACCCGAAGACGGCAGTGATCCACGTCGACGGCCTGCGCATCCAGCTGGACGAAAACATGGTCTACATGGTGTTCAACAAGCCCAAGGGCGTTGTATCCACCATGGAGGATCCGGACGGCCGTCCGTGCATCAGCGATTTCGTTCGCAATACCCACGGCGAACGCCTCTTCCACGTGGGACGTCTCGACGTCGCCACCGAAGGGCTGTTGTTGCTGACCAACGACGGCGAACTGGCCAACCGTTTGACGCACCCGTCCTACGAGGTACCCAAGACGTACCTGGTCCAGGTCCGCGGCCCGTTCCCGCAGGGAATCGGCGCGCAGCTGAAGGCGGGCGTCGAGCTTGAGGACGGAATGGCCTCGGTTGACTCCTTCAAGCTGGTGGACTCCACCCCGGGCCACGTGCTGATCGAGGTAGTGCTGCACTCCGGCAAAAACCGGATCGTGCGCCGCCTCTTTGACGCCGTGGGTTTCCCGGTACTCCGGCTCGTGCGCGTCAAGGTGGGACCCATCGGCCTGGGAGACCAGCGCCAGGGGAGCATCCGCAACCTCGGCAAGCAGGAAGTCGGCCACCTGCTGGCATCCGTAGGGCTGTAGCGCATGTCTGCCTTTCGCACCCATGGTCGCGGGCACCTGAACGGTCCGGTCCTGGTTATCGGCACGGGGCTGCTGGGAACCAGCATCGGCCTTGGCCTTCGGGGCCGGGGAGTATCCGTGTTCCTGTCCGACCCGTCTCCCACCAACCAGGCGGTCGCCGTCGATATCGGGGCAGGCCTTCCGTTGTCGCGCCTTGGCGACGAGCAGCCCGAACTCGTTGTCGTGGCCGCGCCGCCGGACGTGACAGCGGACGTGGTGGAACGCTCACTGGCTGATTACCCCGCCGCAACGGTGGTGGACATTGCCAGCGTCAAGGCCGGCATCCTGGCCGACCTCCGCGGCCGCGGAGTGGACCTCGCACGCTATGTGGGCACGCATCCCATGGCCGGCCGGGAAAAGTCCGGGCCGGTGGCGGCGCGGGGTGAGCTGTTCACCTCCATGCCGTGGGTGGTCTGCCCCTCCGGGGAAACATCCCCCGGTGCACTGCAGGCCGCCCGAGCCCTGGCAACAGACCTGGGCGCCGTGGTGACGCAGTTCGGCGCCGAGGAACATGACCACGCCGTGGCGCTCGTGTCGCATCTTCCCCAGGTGATGTCTTCGCTTGTCGCCAGCCGACTGCAGGGTACGCCCATGCATGCCCTCTCGCTGGCCGGAAACGGCCTGCGTGACGTCACCCGCATCGCTGCCAGCGACCCCACACTTTGGGTGCAGATCCTCGGCGCGAATGCCGGCCCTGTGGTGGAAATCCTGCACGGGGTCCGCGAGGACCTCAACCGCCTGATCGGAACCCTCGAAGATCCGGCTGCCCCCGGTGCCCGCCTCGACCTGGCGCAGCTCATCAGTGAGGGCAACGCCGGGCAGTCCCGTATTCCGGGCAAGCACGGCGGCCCACCGCAGGCCTATTCCTGGTTGACCGTCCTGGTGGACGACCGGCCGGGCCAGATCGCCCGCCTCCTGACGGAGATCGGCGAAATCGGGGTCAACCTCGAAGACCTGCGGCTGGATCATTCCTCCGGGCAGAATGTAGGCATGGTGGAACTGTCCGTTTTGCCCAACAAACATGATCTGCTCATCGAAGCCCTCAACGACCGTGGATGGCGGGTACTCCAGTAATGACACAGGAACTCATCGAAACCGTGCCCATGCTTCGCCAAGGCAGGCCGCTGGTCGTTGCCATCGACGGGCCCTCGGGATCCGGAAAATCCAGTGTGAGCAGGGAAGTGGCGCGACGCCTCCGCCTCGCCTACCTGGACACCGGCGCCATGTACCGGGCGCTGACCTGGTACTGCCTTGACCGGGGCATCGACCTGGGCGATGCCGCGGCCATCGAACAGGCCTCCGAGGACCTGCCGCTGGACGTCAGCACCACCCCGAACGAAGAGTACGTCAGGGTCGGCGGAACGGACGTCACCCAGGCAATCCGGGAACCGGCCATCTCCTCGGCCGTCAGTGCCATCGCCACCACCCTCGGTGCGCGGAAGGAACTGGTCCGCCGGCAGCGTGAACTGATTGAGGTCCACCACCGCCGCATCGTGGTGGAGGGACGGGACATCACCACCGTCGTGGCGCCTGGCGCTGAAGTACGCATGCTGCTGACCGCCAGCGAGGAGGCCCGGCTTCGCCGCCGGGGCGTCCAGCTGGGCGGCACGCAGAGCGCCGAGCAGCTGGCGGCACAGGTCACACAGCGTGACGCCAAGGACTCCACGGTGGTCAACTTCACCACGGCGGCGGATGGCGTCGTCACGCTGGATTCCTCGGATCTGGACTTCGACGGCACCGTTGACGCGGCCCTGGGCATAGTCAACAAGGTCCTCAACCGTGACTGACGCCGGCAGCCGCCGTCCGGGCCAGCTCCAAGCGGGGGGCGCCCTTCCGGGTGCCTGGACCATGGCGTGGAGCCGGCCTGTCGGCTGGTTGCTGGACCACGTCGTCTACCGGACAACAGTCCGCGGCCGGGAAAACGTTCCGGCAGCAGGGCCCGTCATCTTCGCCGGCAACCACCTCAGCTTCCTGGACGGGCCGGTGATGTTCGGAGCATCACCGAGGCCCATGCACATCCTCGTCAAACAGGAAATGTTCAAGGGGATCCTCGGGCGGGTCCTCACGGCGTCAGGCCAGTTCCCGGTGGACCGCTCGGGCGACCGTGCCGCGCTGCAGCTGAGCAAGAGCGCGCTCGACGCCGGCCGCTGCATCGGCATCCTTCCCGAAGGAACACGGGGGAGCGGCGAAGCCTCCACCATTAACAACGGGGTGGCCTGGCTCGCGCTGAACTCCGGCGCGACCGTGATTCCCGTTGCCATCCTGGGCACCCGGATCGCCGGTGAACACCTCGACGCCGTTCCGCGGCCGGGCCGGAGGCTGCACGTCAGCTTCGGCAAGGCCGTGGCTGTAGGGCGCAGGCCCGGCGAGACAGGGCGTGTTTCAATGGACAGGGCGGGAAACGAGATCCGCGCTGCACTGGCACGGCATGTCCAGCACACGATTCAACTCAGCGGGCAGGCTTTGCCCGGCGCGGATTCCCCGCAAAAACGTCATAAAGAAGTAGCCGGGACGCCGGCAGATCACCACTAAGGAAAGTGCAATGAGCGATACGACTCAAACCTCCGGCAAATTTGGCGCCGGCGAAGACGAATACACGCCCACCGGCACGGACCAGGTGGCGGAACATCTTGCTGCCCTGGACGATGACGAGGCCGAGCTCCGCGCTGCCTCGCTCCGGGCGGGCCTGGACGACTACGAACTGGATGAAGAAGACGCCGCCCTCCTGAGCGGCCGCTACGACGACCAGGACTTCGACGGTCCGGTCAAGCTCGATCCGGTCCTGGCCATCATCGGCCGTCCCAACGTGGGCAAATCGACCCTGGTAAACCGTATCCTCGGCCGCCGCGAAGCCGTGGTGGAAGACACCCCCGGCGTCACGCGTGACCGGGTGATGTACTCGGCCACCTGGAACGGCCGGAACTTCACGGTCGTCGACACCGGCGGCTGGGAGCATGATGCCCGCGGCATCCACGCCCGCGTGGCCGAGCAGGCCGAGATGGCCGTGGAGCTCGCCGACGCCGTGCTGTTCGTCGTCGACTCCGCCGTAGGCGCCACCGCCACGGACGAAGCCGTCGTGAAGATGCTCCGCAAGTCCAAGAAGCCGGTCATCATGGTGGCCAACAAGGTGGATGACTTCGCGCAGGAAGCCGACTCGGCAACGCTCTGGGGCCTCGGCTTCGGTGAACCGTACCCGGTATCGGCACTGCACGGCCGGGGTGTCGCTGACCTCCTGGACCACGTCATGGACACCCTGCCCGAGTACTCCACCATCGAAGGCCTGGAGCGCTCCGGCGGCCCGCGCCGCATCGCCCTCATCGGGCGTCCGAACGTCGGCAAGTCCTCGCTGCTGAACAAGCTGGCCGGTTCCGAGCGCGTTGTCGTGGACAACACCGCCGGCACCACGCGCGACCCCGTCGATGAATTCATCGAACTCGGCGGCCGCACCTGGCGTTTCGTCGATACCGCCGGCATCCGCCGCCGCCAGCACATGGCACAGGGCGCCGACTTCTACGCCTCACTGCGTACGCAGAGCGCACTGGAAAAGGCGGAGGTCGCCGTCGTGCTCCTCGCGGTGGACGAAGTCCTCAGCGAGCAGGACGTCCGCATCCTGCAACTGGCCATCGAATCCGGCCGCGCACTGGTTCTCGCGTTCAACAAGTGGGATCTGCTGGACGACGAACGCCGCACCTACCTGGAGCGCGAAATCGAGCAGGACCTCGCCCACGTGGCCTGGGCTCCGCGGGTCAACATTTCAGCCCTGACCGGCTGGCACAAGGACCGCCTCGTTCCTGCCCTGGACACCGCACTGGAAAGCTGGGACAAGCGCATCCCCACCGGACGCCTGAACGCCTTCCTTGGCGAACTGGTGGCCGCGCACCCGCACCCGGTCCGCGGCGGCAAACAGCCCCGCATCCTCTTCGGCACCCAGGCCTCCAGCCGTCCGCCGAAGTTCGTCCTGTTCACCACCGGTTTCCTGGATCCGGGATACCGTCGCTTCATCACCCGACGCCTCCGCGAAACCTTCGGTTTCGAGGGAACGCCGATCGAGGTCAACATGCGTGTCCGCGAAAAGCGTGGCAAGAAGCGTTAATTACGACACACCTCGCCCGTGTCACACGCAAAGTGTCACTGGCACCCTCCGGAATCGTGTAAGCTTTTGGAGGTGGTTCGGCCGGACTGCTGAGGTAAAAATCCCGGGGAAACCCGGGAGGACAACCGAGGCGGAGAACGGCGGAACTAACGGGCTGTAGCGCAGCTTGGTAGCGCACTTGACTGGGGGTCAAGGGGTCGCAGGTTCAAATCCTGTCAGCCCGACCAGCAAAGATAACCGCTCCGCTTCCGGGAAGTATCCCGGAGCGGGGCGGTTTTTTCTTTATGCTTTTCCCTCCGCCGAGACCGCATTCCTGCCAGCGCCCTACTTCAGGAAACGCGACGTCCGCCGGTCGGCGAGGATCTTGCCGCCTGTCTGGCAGCGCGGGCAATACTGGAGCGCCCTGTCCGCAAATGACACCTCCCGGACCGTGTCCCCGCAGACCGGGCACGCCTGGCCGGTCCGGCCATGGACCCGCATGGTGCTCCGCTTCGCGTCCTTCAATTCGTTCGGAGCCTTTCCCACAGCCTCCGCCACGGCGGCCCCCAGAATGTTGTGCACCGAGTCGTACAGGACGCGGACGGACTCCGGGTCGAGTGACTTCGCGGTGGCGAAGGGGGATATCCGGGCAGCGTGGAGGATTTCGTCGCTGTAGGCGTTGCCGATGCCGGCGATCACCCCCTGGTTTCGTAACAGTCCCTTAATCTGCTGGCTGCTCGAGGAAAGAATTTCAGCGAAGGCGTCAAGGGTGAACGAGGCGCTCAACGGATCCGGGCCGAGGCTTGCGATGCCGGGGATATCCTCCGGGTCGCGGACTACGTAGAGGGCCAGGCTTTTCTTTGTTCCCGCCTCGGTGAGGTCGATCCCCAGATGGGCTTCGCCGCCGTCGGCATCAGGGCGGATCCTGGAGAACTCGAACCTTGCGGCTATATACCCTTTGCCCCGTGGCAAAGGGGCGTTCGACGGCGATTCGGTGTACCGCAGCCAGCCGGCCTTGGCGAGGTGGAACGCGAGATAGATGCCGTCGGCATCAATGATGATGAACTTGCCCCGGCGCTGGACGCCGGAAATGGTGCGGCCTTCCAGCGCCGTATATGGCGGGTCCGCCGTTTTGAGGACCGCGAACGAAACGATCTGGATTTTCGTCAGCACAGCTCCGCGAAGCCGGTCGCCCAGGAAGGCGCCCAGCCCGGCCACTTCGGGAAGTTCTGGCATGGCACTACTGTGCCACACGGGTCCGCCAAGGCGCTCCCTGCGGGGAAGGGCGATGTGCATATACTTTCAGCGGCGGCTTGTTCTGCAGACCTCCGTTGACATTGCTGATTGACCAACATTCCTGGTTGACCCGATGAAAGGCCCCCTGATGAGCAACATTCCCGAAGACCTGTCCTACACTGCCGAGCACGAGTGGGTTTCCGCCCCCAACACTGACGGCGTGGTGCGGGTGGGCATCACCGATTTTGCCCAGGACGCCCTGGGCGACGTCGTGTACGCGCAGATGCCCGAAGTCGGCACCAAAGTGACGGCAAACGAGGTCGTGGGCGAGGTTGAGTCCACCAAGAGCGTCAGCGACATCTACGCTCCCGTCAGCGGGGAAGTCGTCGCCAGGAACGAAGCCCTGGACACCGACTCGGCGCTTATTAACAGCGATCCCTACGGCGAGGGCTGGCTGATCGAGGTCAAGCTCGCTGAGGCTGACGCGGTGGAGTCCCTGCTCAGTGCATCGGAGTACGAACAACAGGTAGGCTAAAGATAACCGGCATGGAGGTCCGGCTGTTGAGGGATTAACAGCCGGACAACACGCCGTAGGACCGGATCTGCCAGGCTTTTCCGGAGGGCACGCGTTGTTTGCAGGGGGACATCTGCAACGGAAGAGGAGGAATCCATGGTTGGTCACGAAAATAGCCACAGCGGTGGTGATTACGGCACGGGCGGAGTGAAGGCTTCGGAGACCACCTCAATCCACCTCACGCCAATCCGTGACGAGCCCAACATCGCGCCCAAGCTCTCTCCGGAGGAACGGGTTGCCGTAGAGGCCCTTCCCTACGGCTCAGCGCTCCTGGTTGCCCACAGCGGTCCCAACACCGGTGCACGATTCCTGCTGGACTCCGACGTCACCACCGCCGGACGCCACCCTGACGCGGACATCTTCCTCGACGACGTCACGGTGTCCCGCCGCCACGTGGAATTCCGTCGGACGGCACGCAGCTTCGAAGTTGTCGATACGGGCAGCCTCAACGGAACTTACGTCAACCACGACCGCGTGGACAGCGTGGAACTGAAGTCCGGTAATGAAGTCCAGATTGGCAAGTTCCGGCTCACTTTCTACCTCAGCCCTGCCCGCGCAGCAGGCAACGTCTGATCCCGGGGTAGTTGCCTGTGGCACTGGCACAACCGGAACGGCGCGGACCCCAAGTCCTGAACATAGGGGAAGTACTCGCGCAGCTGAGCGACGACTTTCCTGGAATGACTGCGTCCAAGATCAGGTTCCTTGAAGAAAAAGGCCTGATCAATCCGCAACGCACCCCGGCCGGCTACCGGCAGTATGCGGACACCGACGTGGAGCGGCTCCGGTTCGTGCTGGCCCTGCAGCGGGACCAGTATCTTCCGCTGAAGGTCATTAAGGACTACCTCGACGCCATTGACCGCGGCGAACGCCCGGAGAACCTGCCGCCGGGCGTCACTGTGTCGCCGCGGATCGTGTCGGACGAGCTCGCCACTGAGCTGCAGAACAAGGTGCGCCGGCTCAGCGAGGACCAGCTGCGGGCCGAATCCGGCGCCAGCGTGCCGCTGTTGAGGTCCCTCCTCGAGTTCGGCCTGATCGGACACGTCAACGGGAAGTTCGATGAACATGCCCTGCAGGTGGCCCGCGCGTGCGTGCAGCTGGAAAGCCACGGCCTGGAGCCACGCCACCTTCGGCCGTTCCAGGCCGCCGCGGAACGGGAGTTCGGACTGGTGGAGCGGGCCGTAGCGCCGCTGACTTCCCGCAAGGATGCGGCGTCGCACGCCCGGGCCGCCGAGGCTGCCCGCGAAATCAGTGATCTCTGCCTGACACTGCACCGTGCCCTGGTGCAGGACCGTATATCGCGAATGGATATCTGATGATTGAAGTCGAGATCGTGGGTGTGCGGATCGAACTGCCGTCGAACCAGCCACTGGTGCTGTTGCGGGAGATTCACGGAGAACGGCATGTGCCCATCTGGATCGGCACCCCTGAAGCCAGCGCCATTGCGCTGGCCCAGCAGGGGGTGGTGCCGCCGCGGCCAATGACGCACGACCTCCTCATCGATGTCGTGGAGTCGTTGGGCCACTCCATTGTCAGCGTGAACATCGTCGCCGTCGAAGACAATATCTTCTACGGGCAGCTGCAGTTTGAAGACGGGACTACGGTCAGTTCCAGGGCTTCGGACGCCCTTGCGCTGGCGTTGCGGGCCAAATGCCGTATTTGGTGCGCCGACTCGGTGATGGATGAGGCCGGCGTCAGGATCACCGAGCATGATGAGGGCGAAGACACCGAGCCGGGCCCCACGGTGGACGAGGAGCGTGAACTGCGGCGCTTCCGGGAGTTCCTGGACGACGTGGAGCCGGAAGATTTCGACGGCTGAGATCACGTTAAGGTTAAAGTTGAGGCTGAAAGTTTCGACACGCCCCTGAAATGGGGCCAACGTCTTTGACCTTGGGGCGTGGCAGGCCTAACGTCGAAGATATCAAGTTCCCATTGCATACAACAGCCGCGCAAGTCACACTGGAATGTGCAGCCCCGGCTGAATTACACAGGTGAATTTCAGATCTGTGATCGCTGTTGCTGTGACTTCCTTAGGGGAGCAAAAGACGAGGAGGGTCCACGTGAGTCCGAAAGGCGAAGCTGGCGAGCTAAAGCAGGCTTCAACGGCAGGCGTTGCCCTGCCTGCGAGCGGTGCTCAGGGCCTCCTCTTCACGGAAGACCTCCCGGTATTGGACGAAGACGCGGGCTACCGCGGACCGACCGCCTGCAAAGCTGCGGGCATCACCTACCGCCAGCTCGACTACTGGGCACGCACCGGCCTCGTTGAGCCTGCCGTGCGTGGTGCAGCCGGGTCTGGCTCCCAACGGCTGTACGGCTTCCGGGACATCCTTGTGCTGAAGGTAGTCAAACGGCTGCTGGACACGGGAGTGTCACTGCAGCAGATCCGTTCCGCCGTGGAGCACTTGCGCGAACGCGGCGTTGAGGACCTGGCGCAGATTACCCTCATGAGCGATGGCGCCAGCGTCTACGAGTGCACGTCTGCGGATGAGGTCATCGACCTGGTCCAGGGCGGCCAGGGCGTTTTCGGGATCGCGGTCGGACGGGTGTGGCGCGAAGTGGAAGGCAGCCTCGCAGCGCTTCCCAGCGAGCACGCCGTCGAGCAGTCCTTTCCGGACGACGAACTTAGCAAGCGCAGGGCCGCCCGCAAAACCGGCTAAAGCTGCTGCCGCACCGGCTGACGCACTTCCATAGCCGGCACCCGCACGCAAAGAAAGGCCGCTTTCCATCCGGAAGGCGGCCTTTCTGTGCAGTTCGTGTCCCGGCATCGCGGGCCGTGTTCCGTGGGTGTCCGCTACCGAAGGCTGCGTTCGCGGAGCGCCCCGGCGGAACCCGCGCCGTTGGAAGCCATGAGGTTGTCAAGAAGCGTGTTGAAGAGGCTGGCCGCATTTTTCGCGGAATCGCCCGGCCAGTGGTGCACGGAATGGGCCGCACCCTGGATCTGCTGCCAGTTCGCCTGCTCCGGAATGTACGGTGTCAGCAAGAGTTCCCCGAACATCGACTGCATCTCGGCGAGGCGGAAGGCGTGCTCCGACGACCCGGACCGTACGCGGTTCGCGATAATACCGGCGGGGGAGAGGTTCGGGGCGAACTCCTGGCGGAACAGCTGGATGGCGCGCATGGTGCGTTCTGTACCTGCCACGGAAAACAGTCCGGGCTCGGCAACGAGGGCCACCTTGTCGCTGGCGGACCATGCCATCCGGGTCAGTCCGTTCAGCGAGGGCGGGCAGTCAACCAGGATCAGCTGGTACTTGTCCTGACCGGCCAGAACAGCCGAGAGCCTGCGCAGGTCCCTGCGGCCCAGGTCCGGCCGGTCATAAATGCCTGTGTATGCGGAGCCAACAGCGACGTCCAGGACGGCGGGCCGGGCTCCGTTGTAGTTTTCCCGGGCCACCCAGCCGCTGGTGACCACGTTTTGCGAAAGCCGCGCGCGGCGGGGGCTCTTGAGCATCCGGCCGATGTCCAGCTGCTCATCCGGCTGGACACCCAGGGCCGTGCTGGCATCCGCGTGCGGATCAAGGTCCACCACAAGGGTGGGGATGCCGGCGGCCAGGGCCGCAGATGCCAATCCGGTGGTGACGGAAGTTTTGCCGACCCCGCCTTTGAGGCTGCTGATGCTGACTACTTGCACTTGAAAAACCAATACCTAACGCCGGTTGCCGTGTTGGGGTAGTGCCGGCTCCGGCTCCCCGGAGCGGAGGGCGCGCGTAAGCACCCCCGACCCATCATATGTTGCCGCAGTGTTGAATCCCGTTTCATCGGGCGTGTGTGCGGCGCATCCCACGCTGCCGGCCGGGGCATCACCGGTCGGCCCTGCCTAATCCCGCTGAGATGACGGATAATCTTGTGATGGTCGACACAATGATTTGTGTTTCCACGCGCCCGTCTTACACACTGTGACCACTTATCGATACACCCGCAATGATGCAGGAGAAGTATGTTTTCCAAAATTCTGGTGGCTAACCGCGGCGAAATCGCGATCCGTGCCTTCCGTGCCGGCTACGAGCTGGGCGCCAAGACTGTTGCCGTGTTCCCCAACGAGGACCGAAACTCCATCCACCGCCAGAAGGCTGATGAAGCGTACCTGATCGGCGAAGAGGGCCACCCAGTCCGGGCTTATCTTGACGTGGACGAAGTGGTCCGCGTGGCCAAGGAATCCGGCGCCGATGCCATCTACCCCGGCTATGGATTCCTCTCGGAGAACCCCCGCCTGGCCCGGGCCGCCAAAGAGGCCGACATCACCTTTGTTGGCCCGCCGGCCGAGGTCCTTGAGCTGGCCGGAAACAAGGTCGCCGCGCTCGAAGCCGCCCGCGCCGCCGGCGTCCCCGTCCTCAAGTCGAGCCAGCCCTCCAAGGACCTGGATGAACTGATCGCCGCAGCGGACGAAATCGGCTTTCCCATCTTCGCCAAGGCCGTTGCCGGCGGCGGAGGCCGCGGCATGCGCCGCGTGGACACCCGCGAGGCTCTGCCCGAAGCGCTGCAGGCCGCCATGCGCGAGGCCGACGCCGCTTTCGGTGATCCCACCATGTTCCTGGAGCAGGCCGTTCTCCGCCCCCGCCACATCGAGGTCCAGATCCTGGCCGATGCCGAGGGCAACGTCATGCACCTGTTCGAACGCGACTGCTCCATCCAGCGCCGCCATCAGAAGGTGATCGAGATCGCGCCGGCGCCGAACCTGGATGAAGGCATCCGTCAGGCGCTGTACAGGGATGCGGTGAAGTTCGCCAAGGCCCTCAACTACGTCAACGCCGGCACCGTGGAGTTCCTGGTGGACACCGTCGGCGAACGCGCCGGCCAGCACGTGTTCATCGAGATGAACCCGCGCATCCAGGTGGAGCACACTGTCACCGAGGAAGTCACCGATGTGGACCTCGTCCAGGCACAGCTCCGCATCGCATCGGGCGAGACGCTCGCTGACCTCGGCCTGTCGCAGGACACCGTCCAGCTCAAGGGCGCCGCACTGCAGTGCCGCATCACCACCGAGGATCCGGCCAACGGCTTCCGGCCCGACGTCGGAAAGATCACCGGTTACCGTTCCGCCGGCGGCGCCGGTGTAAGGCTCGACGGCGGCACCGTCTACTCGGGTGCCGAAATCAGTCCGCACTTCGACTCCATGCTGGTCAAACTGACCTGCCGCGGCCGCGACTACCCTGCAGCAGTGGCCAGGGCGCGCCGGGCCCTCGCGGAGTTCCGCATCCGCGGCGTCTCCACGAACATTTCCTTCCTGCAGGCCGTCCTGGATGACAAGGACTTCATCGCCGGCGACGTGGCCACCAACTTCATCGACCAGCGCCCCGAGCTGCTCAAGGCCCGCGTTTCCGCGGACCGCGGCACCAAGCTGCTGACCTGGCTGGCAGAGGTCACGGTCAACAAGCCCAACGGCGACCTCACCGTCCATTCCGACCCGGCGGCCAAGCTGCCCGCAGTCGGGGACACCCCCGCCCCCAAGGGTTCGCGCCAGCGACTGCTTGAGCTGGGTCCCGAGGGATTTGCCAAGGCCCTGCGCGAGCAGCAGGCCGTTGCCGTCACCGACACCACCTTCCGTGACGCCCACCAGTCACTGCTGGCCACCCGGGTCCGTACCCGCGACCTCGTGGCGGCCGGCCCCGCCGTGTCCGCGCTGCTTCCTGAACTGCTGTCAGTGGAGGCCTGGGGCGGTGCCACGTACGACGTCGCCCTGCGGTTCCTCGGCGAAGATCCCTGGGACAGGCTGGCGGCGCTGCGCAAGGCATTGCCCAACATCTGCCTGCAGATGCTCCTCCGGGGCCGCAACACCGTGGGCTACACGCCCTACCCCGAGGAAGTCACCGAGGCATTCGTCAACGAGGCCGCCGCAACCGGCATCGACATCTTCCGCATTTTCGACGCCCTCAACGACGTCAACCAGATGGCTCCGGCCATCCGCGCCGTGCGGGCCACCGGCACCGCCGTCGCAGAAGTTGCCCTCTGCTACACCGGCGACATGCTCGATCCGGACGAAAAACTCTACACGCTGGACTACTACCTGGAGCTGGCCCAGAAGATCGTCGACGCCGGCGCCCACATCCTCGCCATCAAGGACATGGCAGGGCTTTTGCGTCCCGCGGCCGGCGCCAAGCTTGTGGCGGCCTTGCGGGAACGGTTCGACCTCCCGGTCCACCTGCACACCCACGACACCGCAGGCGGCCAGCTGGCCACGCTCCTGGCGGCAGTGGACGCAGGCGTGGACGCAGTGGACGTCGCGTCTGCTTCACTGGCCGGCACCACCAGCCAGCCTTCGGCCTCCGCCCTGGTTGCGGCACTGGCCCACACCCCGCGTGACACCGGCCTGGGCCTGGCCAAGGTCAGCTCGCTGGAACCTTACTGGGAAGCTGTACGCCGCGTCTACGCTCCCTTCGAGTCGGGACTGCCGGGTCCCACCGGCCGCGTCTACCAGCACGAGATCCCCGGCGGCCAGCTCTCCAATCTGCGGCAGCAGGCCATGGCCCTCGGCCTCGGCGAACGCTTCGAAGCCATCGAGGACATGTACACGGCAGCCGACCGCATCCTGGGCCGCCTCGTGAAGGTCACCCCGTCCTCGAAGGTTGTGGGAGACCTTGCCCTGCACCTCGTTGGCCTCAATGCCGATCCTGCGGACTTCAACGAAAACCCGCAGAACTACGACATCCCGGATTCCGTCATTGGCTTCCTCTCCGGAGAACTCGGTGATCCTCCCGGAGGCTGGCCCGAGCCGTTCCGCACCAAAGCCCTCCAGGGCCGCAGCATCAAGGTGCGCGACGCCGAGCTTAGCCCCGAGGACAGCGCCGCACTGAAGGGCGATTCCAAAACCCGCCAGCAGACGCTCAACCGGCTGCTCTTCGAAGGTCCCACCAAGGACTACCAGAAGAGCGTGGAAACCTACGGCAACCTCTCGGTCCTCGACACCCGTGACTACCTGTTCGGCCTCCAACGCGGAGCCGAGCACGAGATCGAGCTGGAGAAGGGCGTACGCCTGATCGCCTCCCTCGAAGCCGTGTCGGAGCCGGACGAAAAGGGCATGCGCACCGTGATGTGCACGCTTAACGGACAGTCCAGGCCGGTGGTGGTCCGCGACCGTTCCGTCGTCAGCAACGTCAAGGCAGCTGAAAAAGCGGACGCCAGCCAGCCGGGCCACGTCGCCGCACCCTTCGCCGGAGCCGTGACGCTCACGGTCAAGGTGGGCGACGCCGTGAACGCCGGCGACACCGTTGCCACCATCGAGGCCATGAAGATGGAGGCCTCAATTACGACGCCGGTGGCCGGCACGGTCGGGCGCCTCGCAGTCGGCGCCGTGGAACAGGTCCAGGGCGGAGACCTGCTGCTCGTCGTCGAGTAACCACACACACGAAAAGGGGCCTCCCGCCGGGAGGCCCCTTTTTGGTGTCTTGCGCTAGTGCTGTCCGGACGGCTCCGTACGGGCCGGCCGCGGTGTAGCGTACATGTCCGCGATGACGGCGTCGAAGTCCTTCATCACCTGGGCCCGCTTGACCTTCATGGAGGGGGTGAGATGGCCGGATGCCTCGGTGAAATCAGACGGTACGATCCGGAACGATTTAATGGCTTCCGCCTGGGACACTGACTGGTTGGCGCGGGTGATGAGGTCCTGGACGGCAGCCTTGACCACCGGATGGCCTGCCGCTTCCGCGACCGTGGTGCCGGCCGGAAGTCCGTGACGCTGCAGCCATCCCGGCAGGGCTTCCTCATCGAGTGTCACCAAGGCTCCGATGAACGGCATGTTGTCGCCCACAACCAGCACCTGGGAGACGAGGGCGTCGGCCCGGATCTGGTCTTCCAGCAGGGCAGGCACC
Organism: Arthrobacter sp. PvP103; assembly: GCF_017833075.1. Lineage (NCBI taxonomy): Bacteria > Bacillati > Actinomycetota > Actinomycetes > Micrococcales > Micrococcaceae > Arthrobacter > Arthrobacter sp. PvP103. Next base: position 4,099,154 of record NZ_JAFIBQ010000001.1, read on the forward strand.
ACGTTCTTGCCGCTGGCCGTCACGATGATTTCCTTCTTGCGGCCTGTGATGGTCAGGAAGCCGTCGGCGTCCATTTGTCCGATGTCGCCCGTGCGGAACCAGCCGTCCACGAACGTGTCGGCTGCGAGGTCGTCGCGCTTGTAGTAGCCGCGCATCACGCAGACGCCCTTGGCGAGGATCTCGCCGTCGTCGGCTATTTTCACCGCATTCCCCGGCAGGGGAGCGCCCACCGTCCCGATCCTGATGAGCGAGGGAGTGTTGACGGTGATCGGCGCGGTGGTTTCGGTCAGGCCGTAGCCTTCAAGGATCTGCATGCCGATGCCCTGGAAGAAGTGCCCCAGGCGTTCACCCAGCGGACCGCCGCCGGACACTGCGTGTGCCACCTGGCCGCCCATGGCCGCGCGGAGCTTGCTATAGACAAGCTTGTCGAACAGCGCGTGACGGAGTTTGAGGCCGAAGCCGATGGAACCGGCCTGCCGGGCCCGCGAGTAGGCGATGGCGGTGTCGGCTGCCTTGTGGAAGATGGCGCCCTTGCCGCTGTCCTCGGCCTTGGTCAGCGCGGAGTTATAGACCTTTTCGAATACGCGCGGGACGGCGAGGATGAACGTGGGCTTGTAGCTTTGCAGGTCCGGCAGGAGGTGCTTGATGTCCGGGGTGTGCGCCACAGTGACGCCGGCAGCCACGGCCAGGACCGAGATGAACCGGGCGAAAACGTGTGCGAGTGGCAGGAACATGATGGTTCGTGCCTGCTCGTGGACGATGCCTGAGAGCGAGGTGGCCAGTGCATTCTCGGACAACTCCACGAAGTTCCCGTGCGTCAGCTCGCAGCCCTTGGGCCGTCCGGTGGTGCCGGAGGTGTAGATGATCGTCGCGACGTCGGCCAGCGAAGCCAGGCTCCTGCGGGCTTCGAGCTCCTCGTCGCTGACGGTAGTGCCGGCCGCGCGGAGCTCGTCCAGCCCGGCGCCCTCAAGCTGCCAGACGTGGGCCAGGGATGAAAGCCCTTCCGAGGTTGCGGCCTGCCGGATGATGTCCTCGTGGTGCGCCGACTCGCCGAAGGCCGCGACGGCACCCGAGTCGCCCAGGTTCCAGGCGACCTGGCTGGGGGAGGAGGTTTCGTAGATGGGAACGGAGATGCCACCGGCAAACCAGATCGCGAAGTCGACCAGCGCCCACTCGTAGCGGGTGCGGGACATGATGCCGACGCGGTCGCCTGCTGCCACTCCGCTGGCCATGAGGCCCTTGGCCAGGATGCGCACGTCGGCGAGGAAATCCATGGCAGAAATATCCTGCCATTGTCCGGCGGCATCGAGCCGCGAAAACAGGGACGGGTTCGAGGCCTTGGCGGCCTGCCGCAACACCAGGTCGGTGATGTTGGTTTCCGGGGGTACATTCACCAAGGGCGGAACACTGAATTCGCGCACGATAGCTCCTTTGTTATCCATAGACCCGCAGGGGGTACTGCTAACACTAGTACGCCCTCTGCGGAGGTGTGTCCTGATTCACCTACTGGCGAGTAACTTTACGGTTAAGTGCCTGAAACCCGCTACTCCGGTCCGCCGCGGCCTGTGCATGGGGCCGTTGCAGTGGACGTTTTCCGCATGTCCGGCATCACCGCAAATTGGTGCGGCAATAGAATGGGCAACCATGCACACACCTTCGCCCGGCGACCTGCCCAGACCCTACCGACGGACGGCCGCGTGGCGGCGCAGGAAGCCTTCCGGGCAGGATGCGCTGGCCGCCAGCCAGGGCTTCCGGGAGCACCTCCGGCTCGGGCGCAAAGGGTTGGCGATCGGTGTGGACATCGGAGGCACCAAGGTCGCGGCCGGTGTGGTGGACGCCGACGGCCGGATCCTCAGCCAGGCCAGGCGCTCCACACCCGGGAACGACCCCCGGGCCGTGGAACAGGTGATCGTCGAACTCGTGGAGGAGCTGAGCCGCGGCCACCGCATCTGGTCGGTGGGAATCGGCGCGGCCGGGTGGATGGACCTCGACGGCGGCACGGTGCTGTTCAGCCCGCACCTCGCGTGGCGCAACGAACCGTTGCGGGACAACCTCCAGCGACTGCTGCGCCGTCCGGTCCTGCTGACCAACGACGCCGATGCCGCCGCGTGGGCGGAATGGCGCTTTGGTGCCGGGCAGGGGCAAAGCAGGCTCGTCTGCATCACCCTGGGCACGGGGATCGGCGGTGCCATGGTGATGGACGGCCGGCTGGAACGCGGCCGCTTTGGGGTTGCGGGAGAATTCGGCCACCAGATCATCATGCCCGGCGGGCACCGTTGCGAATGCGGAAACCGCGGCTGCTGGGAACAGTATGCGTCTGGAAACGCGCTGGGCCGCGAAGCCCGCGAACTGGCTGCTGCCAATTCGCCCGTGGCGCAGGAACTCCTGAAGGCCGTGGACGGTCAGGTGGACCGCATCACCGGGGCCATCGTGACGGAACTGGCCAAGGCGGGGGACCCCACGTCCCGGGAACTGCTGGAGGACGTTGGGGAGTGGCTGGGCCTGGGGCTGGCCAACCTGGCTGCCGCGCTGGACCCTGGAAAGTTCGTCATCGGTGGAGGCCTGTGCGATGCGGGTGAACTGCTGGTGGCGCCGGCACGGAAGGCCTTTGCGCGGAACCTGACAGGGCGCGGATTCCGGCCGGCTGCCGAAATCGCGCTCGCAGCCCTGGGCCCCAACGCCGGGCTGATCGGGGCCGCAGACCTGTCCCGTGTCAGCAGCAGGATGCACGGCTGACAGCGGACCCGGCGGGCAAAGCCCGAAAGCTAGACCCGGGCGCCGTCGTCGTGCTCGTCCTTTTCCTGCGGCAGCTGCATGATCAGGTAGATCACTGAGACGACGAATGCGGCGACGATCCCCAAAATAGCCATGAGCGGCGCAGACCGCCAGAACATGGCGGACAGCACCAGTGCGACGGGGCCCCCCACGGCGCCCAGCCAGGCCAGCACGGTCAGCGGGTCGCTGCCGGCCAGGCTCGGGGGTTCCTCCGGAACGAAAGGCTCGTCGTCGTCGGCCTCGTAGTCGCGGGGCCCGCTGGCTGGCTCCGCGGGGTCCGCGCCTGCGTGGCCCGTCCCGGGCTGCGGTCCACGGACGGCGGCCCCGCGTTCGGCCGCCGATGGCTCCGTCGGAGCAGTACCGGAGAGGCCCAGCGGGTCGAAGTCGCGGAAGGGCCGTTTGTGCGGTTCGCTGCTGTCGCCGGCAGGAGCTGGCGTGTCGGTGCCCTCGAGCCGGGAAACCAGGTCAAGCCATACGGCGTCGTCCTGGTTGGCGCTCTGGTCCGAGGAATTGGAGTCGGATCTGGTCATCGGCCGTGTCCTTCGGGGCTGGCGGGCGAGGCGTCCACGTCTGCCGGAGCCGGTGCTCCCGGGACCACGGTGCGGATGAAGTCCGTGGTCCCGCTGAAAATCTCTGCGGCATCGTTGTCCAGGGTGGCCACATGGTAGCTGTTTTCCAAGGCGCTCAGTTCGAGCCGGGCATTGGTGAGGCCCCGGCGCAGCGCCACGATGCTCGAGTCGGACACCACGTGGTCCACTGTGGAGCGGAACACGCGAACAGGTGCCGTGATCTGCGGCAGCAGCCGCCTGGTGTCCTTGAACATCTTGTTGAGCTCGTGGGCCGCGGCCACGGGTGTCCGGGGGTAGGCGCCTTCATCCGTGTCCGGCTTGAGGATGTCGTTGGCAATGGCAGGAGTGCTTTTCAGGACCAGCTTCAGGATGCCGGCCAGCGGCGCGCGGGGATCATCGATGACCAGGCCGGGGTTGACCACGATAGTGCCCGCCACGGGACGCAATGCCGCCACCCGCAACGCCAGGGCCCCTCCCATGGACAGACCGGCCGTGAAGACGTGGTCGCATTCGGCTTCGAGCTCAAGGTAGGCCTTGTCGTAGGCGGAATACCACTCCTGCCAACGCGTCCTGGCAAGTTCCTGCCAGCTGGTGCCGTGTCCGGGCAGGAGCGGCATCCGCACGGCAAATCCGGCGTCGGCCAGCGAGCGGGCCCATGCCCGCACACCGTGCGGGCTTCCGGTGAAGCCATGGGAAACGGCGACGCCGATCGAGGGACCGTCGCCGGTAAAGGGACTGCTGAAAGGGCTGTGGTCGGCGGCAATACTCATGATGTCTCCGAGGATACGTGGTGCGGTGCGTGCTCATGGAAGAAGGTGGTGGAATGCCCGAAGATCGCGGGCGCATCGTTGTCCAGCGTGGCCACGTGGCCGCTGTTGGGCAGCGGCACCACGCGAAGTTCGGCCGACCCCAGGCGCCGCCGGATCAGCTCGAGCGACGACGGCGGCACAACCTCGTCGGTGTCCGACTTGAAGACCAGGACCGGGGCCGTCACACGGGGCAATCCACGGCGGGCGGCGGCAAACAGTTTCTTCAGCTGGTGGACGGCGGAGAGCGGCGTCTGCGAATAGTCGCCGTCCTCAGTGGTGGCAGCTGTGGGGTTGGCCTCCACTATCGGCAGCGTGGTCGGTTGGAAGTACTTCAGGACGCCGACAATACGAACCCGCCGGTCGTAGAAACTGAGTCCGGGATTGACCACGGCTACACCGGCAACACGGTGGCGTGACGCCGTGCGCAGCGCGACAGCGCCGCCCATCGAGAGCCCGGCGACGTAACAGGCGTCGGTCCGGCCGGCGAGTTCAAGGTAGGCGTTCTCGAATGCGCCGGCCCATTCACGCCAGCCCGACCGGGCCAGTTCGCGCCAGTGGGTCCCGTGCCCGGGCAGGAGCGGGACGGAGACGGCAAACCCTTGCTCCGCCAGGTGGAGTGCCCACGGCATGACGCTGAGCGGACTCCCGGTGAAGCCGTGGCAGATGGCGACGCCGATCCGGGCGTTGGGTCCGTGGCCGGGGTAGCTGAAAGCGGCAGGCACAGTCTGTTTGCTGCTTTCTCTCATGTGCCCATCGTGTCACCATTCGCCGCAAATCTCACTAGAGTAGGGTTGCATTGAAGTCCTGGCCGGACCCGACGGAGGGCCGGCCAGACGCCTTCCGGAGAGGTTCACCACGTGTTTTATTGGTTCATGAAGACCTTCGTCCTGGGACCGGTGCTGAAGCTCCTGTTCCGGCCCTGGGTCAAGGGGCTCGACAATGTGCCCGCGGAAGGCGCCGCCATCCTGGCTTCCAACCATTTGTCGTTCTCCGACTCCATCTTTATGCCCCTGATGGTTCCGCGTCCGGTGGTATTCCTGGCGAAGTCGGAGTATTTCACCGGCACCGGCCTCAAGGGCAGGCTGACCGCACTGTTCTTCCGGCTGACAAACCAGCTGCCCATGGACCGTTCCGGGGGAGCGGCTTCGGCGGCGTCGCTCAATGCCGGCATGGACGTCCTGTCGCATGGTTCGCTGCTGGGCATATATCCCGAAGGCACGCGCAGCCCCGATTCGCGGCTGTACCGGGGCAAAGTCGGTGTCGCCAAGCTCGCCCTGGAGGCGAGGGTTCCCGTGATTCCGGTAGCCATGATTGGGACCGACAAGGTCCAGCCCATTGGCAAACGGATGCCGAACATCAGGCGCATCGGCATGATCTTCGGTGAACCGCTGGACTTCAGCCGGTACTACGGCATGGAAGACGACCGCCTGATCCAGCGGTCCGTGACCGACGAAATCATGTACGAGCTCATGCGCCTGTCCGGGCAGGAGTACGTCGACGAATACGCGGCGGTGGTCAAACTGCGGCTGGCGGGGAAACCCACAGACGGCCCCACCGGTGCCGGGGACAACGGTTCCGCAGGCGCCGGTCCCTCCGGGGACAAGGGTTCCGCAGGCTCCGGTCCCTCCGGCTCCGGGGACACCAGTCCCGGAGAGCCTAGGGACAGCGGTCCCGGGGAGCCCGGAAACGCGTGACGCCGCCTTTGTGCTGCCGGTTCTGTGACGGCGGTTTGGGGCTAATGACGGTTACGGTGCGGAAACCCGGATACGGGAACTAGTCTTGTAGTGTGACTGAGCTATCTGCAAAACCTGCCTCCCTGCTGACCAGTACCGCCCAGAGCGGTGCCGCCAACTATCCGGGACTGGACCATTGGCGGGAACTGCCGGTTTCCCAGCAGCCCAGCTGGCAAAACAAAGAGGTCTTTGACGCCTCCGTGAAGGAACTGTCCGTCCTTCCGCCGCTTGTGTTTGCCGGCGAAGTGGACATCCTCCGTGAACGGCTCGCCGCGGCCGCACAGGGCAAAGCCTTCCTGCTCCAGGGCGGGGACTGCGCAGAAACGTTTGAAGCCGCTACTGCGGACAAGATCAGCGCCAGGGTCAAGACCATCCTGCAGATGGCGGTCGTCCTGACGTACGGCGCAGCGATGCCTGTCATCAAGATGGGCCGCATGGCCGGACAGTTCGCCAAGCCCCGCTCTTCAAACGATGAAACGCGCGACGGCGTGACCCTCCCGGCGTACCGCGGCGACATCGTCAACGGCTACGATTTCACCCCTGAATCCCGGGCCCACGACGCCGGCCGGATGCTGAAGGCGTACCACACCTCCGCATCGACCCTGAACCTGATCCGCGCGTTCACGCAGGGCGGCTTCGCTGACCTGCGCCTGGTCCACCACTGGAACAAGGGCTTCACGGAGAACCCCGCCCACGCCCGCTACGAGTCCTTGGCGCGTGACATCGACCGGGCCATCAAGTTTATGGCTTCCTGCGGGGCGGACTTCGAAGCCCTGAAGCGGGTGGAATTCTTCGCGAGCCACGAGGCGCTGCTGCTGGACTACGAGCGCGCGCTGACCCGCATCGATTCCCGCACCGGACTTCCGTACGACACGTCGGCGCATTTCCTCTGGATCGGCGAACGCACCCGCGAACTGGACCACGCCCACGTGGACTTCCTGTCCCGCGTCCGCAACCCGATCGGCGTCAAGCTGGGGCCCAAGACCTCCGGCGACGACGCCCTGCGGCTCATCGACAAGCTGGATCCGGACCGCGAACCCGGCCGGCTGACCTTCATCACCCGGATGGGTGCCGGCAACATCCGGGAGAAGCTCCCCGCCATCGTCGAAAAAGTCACGGCGTCCGGCGCGCAGGTCCTCTGGGTGACCGATCCCATGCACGGGAACACGGTCACGTCGCCCAACGGCTACAAGACGAGGAACTTCGACGACGTCATCGACGAAGTGCGCGGCTTCTTCGAAGTCCACCACTCGCTGGGGACCATTCCAGGCGGCCTGCACGTCGAAATGACCGGCGACGACGTCGCGGAGTGCCTCGGCGGCGCGGACCCGATCGACCAGGAAGCATTCCTGGACCGCTACGAATCGGTCTGCGATCCGCGCCTGAACCACATGCAGTCCCTGGAAATGGCGTTCCTCGTCGCAGGAGCCCTGGCCAAGCGCTGACCCGCTGGCAAGCGCTGACCCGCTGCCCTGATTGACCACAAAGCTCCGCCCGGCTGGTCCAGCCGGCGGAGCTTTTTGGTGTGGCGGCTGCTGCGAGCGGGGTACGGTTGCGCTCAGACGACGGTGAGGGTGACGACGGAACCTTCGGGCACTTGGGTGTCCACCGGATCCTGGTCCCGCACGGTTCCGAAGAAACCGCCCAGGATGTTGTTGACGCGGACCTCGAAACCGAGCTTCTCCAGCGCCTTGCGTGCATCATTGGCCTGCTTGCCGATGTAGCTGGGCACATTCACGAGCTTGGGCCCCTTCGATACCGTAAGGGTGACCGTCGCACCCCTGGTGAGGGTGCCGTTGGATGGCTCCTGGGCCACCACGGCGCCCTTGGGGACCTTCTTGTCGTTTACCGTTTCGGGTGAGATCACAGCCTTCAACCCCGCGGCCTCCAGCGCTTTGACTGCGGCGCCTTGTTCCTGTCCGCGCACGTCTGGTACAGGAATGGGTTCGGGCCCCTTTGAGACAGTGAGGCTGACGGGCGTGCCGCGCCTGGCCGGAGTGCCCGCTGCGGGGTCCTGGGCGAGGATGGTACCCGCCGGCTCAGTTTCGCTGTACGTCTCTGTGACGGTGCCCAGGGCCATCTCGGCGCTGTTGAGTTGGTTCTTTGCCTCATCCAGCGATTTGCCGCTCACTCCGGGCAGCGGAAAGAGCTGCGGGCCTTTGGACACGAACAGCGACACCATCTGGAACTTGCGGATTTCCCGGCCGGCTTCAGGTTCGGTGCCCACGACGAGGCCTGCCCGGATGTCGTCGTCAAAGACATCCTTCGTGGTGGACTGGAATCCAGCTGTTCCGAGCAGTTGCTGGGCCTCGGCGACGGTCTTGTTGGCAACCCGGGGAATGGTCCCCGGGGAGCCGGGTCCCATGCCAAAGAACCAGCCGGCGCCGGTGGCGAGCAAAGCTGCGATCACCAGGATGATGATCCACAGAAGGCCGCGGCGACGCGGGTTGCCTTCGCGAAGCGAGCGCACCGGAGTGGATGCTGCTTTGGACTCCGCCCTGGCGGCCTCGCGGTCCAGCTTGCGTTGCGCACGCTTACTCAACGGAACCGCAGTGTCCGGCCCGTCGTCGCCCGGATCCCCGAAGGCGGGCTCCGGCTCTGCCGGGGCGGCCAGTGCACCGAACTGGCCCGGCCGGCGCCCGGCCGACAGCACCGTGGTGGGATTGCTTTGGCGGTTGATGATTTCCGTTGGATGCTGTCCGGCCGACAGGATCTCCGTCTGGTCCTGGCGCGCCGGGGACCGTGCCTCGGAGGGACGACTGGTCGGCGGGTGCGCAGGCGGGCGGAGCTCCGACGGAGCATGGGCGACGGCGGCGATCGCTGCCGGGGGCTGAAGATCCAGTTCGGCGTCGGTCAGGTTGGTCCGGATATGCCTGAGCTCAGACAAGAGTGCATTGCCGTCGACCGGGCGCTGTTCGGGATCCCTTGCCGTGCACCACTGCACCAGCTCGTCGACTTCAGCTGCCAGCCCCGGAACGACCGCCGAAGGGGCCTCCACGGAGGAGTTCACGTGCTGGTAGGCCACCTGGATGGGGACGTCGCCGTCGAAGGGCTGACTGCCGGTGATCATTTCGTACAGCATGATGCCCACGGAGTAGATGTCGCTGCGGGCGTCCGCCTGCCGGCCGAGAACGAGCTCCGGTGACAGGTAGGCGACGGTGCCGATCAGCGCCCCGGTGCTCGTTGAGGTGGTGACCGCACGGGCCAACCCGAAGTCACCGACTTTGATTCGGCCGTCGTCGGCGATCAGGACGTTTTCCGGTTTGATGTCCCGGTGGATGAGTCCTGCGGCGTGCGCCGCTCCCAGCCCTTCAACGACGGGGTCGATCAGTGCCAGTGCCAGCCGGGGAGACAGCGCCCCCTTCTCCTTGATGACGTCCCTGAGTGTGTGGCCCTTGATGTACTCCATCACCAGGTAGGCAGTGTGGCCGTCGCTGCCCTGGTCAAGGACGCCCACCACGTGGGCGTGGGACAGCTTGGCCGCAGCTTTGGCCTCACGGCCCAGCCTGTCCAGGAAGTTACCGTCATTGACCAGGTGCGGGTGGAGGACCTTCAGTGCGACGTCGCGCTCCAGCCGCTGGTCCGTCGCCAGGTAAACGGTGGACATTCCGCCGCGCGCCAGCCTGGACTGAACCCGGTAACGGTTGTCCACCAGCGTTCCAACGAGGGGGTCCGACACTTTATCCTGCACCCTACGATCCTAAGTGCTACACGGAAACGGGCCCGAATCGACATGCAATCCGGACCCGTATCGTTACCCTCCCGGCACCCGCTTCCCGAGCGCCGGCGCGGTTTAGCTGAAGTTCTTCTTGTGCGCCTTGATCGCTGCGACGTATGCCTTCGTGTCGTCGAACATGCCGTTCTTGCTGACCGAGTACTGGCCCTGGTAGTAGCCGGCGATGGCGTTGTCCAAGTCCTTGCTGGTGCGGATCAGCTGGCGGATGATGGCCACGCCTGCGGTTGCGTTGTCGTAGGGATCGAGCAGGTTCAACTTGCGGCCCACGAGATCAGAGGCCCATTCGCCCGACGTCGGGATGACCTGCATGGTGCCGATGGCGTTGGCAGGCGAGACTGCGCGCTGGTCGAAGCCTGACTCCTGGTAGGCGAAGGCAAGGGCAAGCGAGGGATCCACGCCCATCCGACGCGCGGTGTCCGCGACGATCGACTTCATCTGCTCCCTTGTGGGCACGGGCGACGAGTTTAGCAGTGCCTTGTTCTGGTTGGCGGAGGAGACCACGGCAGCCGGGTACGTGAATCCGAGGAAGGAACTCGGCACCAGGGGAGTAACGCTGGCTGCCGGCTGGATCGAGGCGCCGGGGATGACCAGCTTGTTGCCCGGGAAGATAACGCTGGTCATGGTCAGCTTGTTCGCGGACAGGATGTCTGACAGCTTGACCCCGTGCTTTGCGGCGATGGCGGACAAGGTATCGCCTGACTTCACGGTGTAGGAGCCCGAGTTGGCCGCCGGAGCCGGTGCCGGAGCGGGGGTAGCCGCCGGCGCAGGAGCCGGTGCCTGGCCGCTGCCGATCTTGATCTTCTGGCCCGGGTAGATGATGGAGTTCATATTGAGCCCGTTCCAGCTCAACACCTCGGACAACTTGACGCCGTGCCGTGCCGCGATGGCGCCCAGCGTGTCGCCGGACTTAACGGTGTAGACACTGCCGGCGGAGCTGGCAGGAGCGGGAGCCTCCGGCTTGGCCGCGGGAGCGGAGGGGGCCGGTGCCGAACCGGTCAGCTTAATTTTCTGCCCCGGATAAATGATGGTGTTCGGCTGCAGGTTGTTCAGCTTCAGGATGGCGTTGGTGTCCAGGCCGTAGCGACCCGCAATGCCGCTGATGGTGTCACCGCGGGCAATGGTGTATTCGGCCGGTGCGGAGGGCTGGGCGGGCCGCAGGGATGCGGGGAGGGCCGTCGAAACCGAGGCTGCCGGAATGACTCCGGCCTTCAGGGCGGCTTCCTGGGCCTGTATTGCAGCCGCGAGGGTCGCCGGCACGGTCCGCGGGCGGGATTCAGCCGCCGCCGGCTGGGCGATGGCCAGCGAGGAAAGGACGACCGCCGGGAGGGCGGCCGTGGTTGCCGCAATCATGGGCAGGCTCGGCCTGGTGTGCTGCTTTGGCGATCGGGGCGTCGTCATGGGAGTGATCCTCTTCTCAGCGGCAAGTGCTGTCGGTCAGGCCGTTGTTACGAATGGTACTAGTGTTACTAAAGTTAGTCTTGATGCAAATGTGATCTATGTGAATCTCTCACGAATTGCCGATTAGCACAAGAAATGTGCGGCATCGGATATATGCCTTTTTTCGGAGTGTCGATTCGCGGGTTCATGCCGCCGCTTTGCGCTGACTAGGCGCATTAGCGCCCGCCGTGGCAATCTTGATCCGTGAGTACTGTAGAAAGCCTTGTAGGCGAATGGCTGCCGCTGCCCGACGTTGCAGAAATGATGAACGTTTCCATCACTAAGGTCCATGGATTGCTGGACGAAAAGGCGCTGGTGGCCCTCAGGGTCGGCGAACGCCGGATCAGGTCCGTTCCCGCCGACTTTATGCAGGACGGCCATCCGGTAGAGAGCCTGAAAGGCACAGTCGTGGTCCTCTCGGACGCCGGCTATACCGATGAAGAACTCATTACCTGGCTTTTCACCCCGGATGAATCTCTGCGGGGCCGTCCGATTGATGCGCTGCGCGAAGGCCGGAAGACCGAAATCCGCCGCCGCGCCCAGTCCCTCGCCTGGTAATACCCTCCAGGATCCCCGCAATGCGGGCTGAGCGCGGTGGCCGCGCCGCCACAATCAGGCGGCGCGGCTAACGGTTGCCTCGGCCAGTTTCCGCAGGGCCGTCTTGGGGAGATCGTCCAGCGGCAGCAGGTCCAGTTCGGCGAAGGCGGCTCGGCCGAATTCCTCAATGAGGACTTCAGTAGCCTGGAGCGCGCCACAGTCCACAATGATGCGCCGGATTTCCTCCACGTCGTCATCGGACAGGTCCGGGCTTCCGAGCTTCGCATCGAGGAAACGGGACTCCTCCGGGGAAGCCTGGTCCAGGGCGAAGGCAACCAGGACCGTACGCTTCCCTTCCCGCAGGTCATCGCCAGCGGGCTTACCGGTGGTAACCGGATCACCGAAGACACCGAGTACGTCGTCCCGGAGCTGGAAGGCTTCCCCGAGCGGCAGGGCGAACGCTGAATAGCCGCGAAGCAATTCGTCGGAAGCACCTGCCAAGGCACCTCCCAGGGCGAGCGGGTGCTCCGTCGAGTACTTCGCCGACTTGAACCGGATTATTGACTGGGCCCTGCTGACGGCTCCCGCCCGGTCGCGCATGGGACCGGCGACTTCTTCCAGGATGTCAAGGTACTGACCCGCCATCACTTCGGCCCGCATCAGGTTGAAGATCAGCCTGGCCTGGCTTCCCGACGCTGCCGCTTCGCCTATGTCCGTGAACGTTTCTTCGCTGAAGGAGAGGCAGAGGTCGCCGGTCAGGATGGCTGCGGCATGGCCGAACCGTTCGCTGTCCAGGGCCCAGCCCTGGTCTTCATGCAGCTGACTGAACCGGCGGTGCACGCTGGGGCCTCCGCGCCGGGTATCCGAGCGGTCGATGATGTCATCATGAATCAGCGCTGCCGCCTGGAAAAGCTCCAGGGCGGATCCGGCAGTGACCACCTCGGTGGCAGCAGCCTCTCCGCCGGCGCCGCGCCAGCCCCAGTAGCACATCAGTGCACGAAGCCGCTTACCGCCGGTCACCAGGTTGGAGATGGAGCCCATCAGCGGATCAATATCCTGTGAAATGGCGGACATCACGGACTGGCGCGTGGCCAGGAAGTCGTTGAGCTTGCCGGCGACGGCGGCTACGAATGCCGCCTGCTCCAGGCGCAGCTGCTCTGCGACCGTCACTTCGCGGACTCAGCTGCGACGTTGGCGCCGATGGTGAATGTGGAGACCCCGCCTGTTTCCACCACTGCAACGTTCACTGTTTCGTTGTCGCCGCGGAGGAAGTCCTTTGACGCTACTGCGCCCACGTTCTCACCGGGCACCGCTTTGAAGCCTTGGGCCTCCAGCTCCTTTGTATAGAAAGCCACGACGGCGGCGGCCGGCGAACTGATGTTACCCACCAGCGCTGCAGTGGCCGGAGTGGACGTCTTGTCGAAGCTGCTTGAAACCACCCTGGCCCCCGGCATTACGGGCAACAGCTTTTCCGGGAACCCGTCGACGAGTGCACCAACGACCGCAGTGGTACCCGGCGACGCCGAAGGGCTGGCCGGTGCCGTGGTGGATACCTGTCCGGTGGCGGAAGCTGAAGCGCTGGCGGTCCCGGTGGCCTTGGCTCCGGAATCGGCCGGGGTGCACGCAGCCAGGGCAAGCACCGCGCCAGCCACAATCACGGCGCAGCCCGCAGGCTTGAGCTTTCCAATTACCTTCACAGGGACAGTCCTCCTGGTGTTGACGCCGGATGCAGCCTCCAGTTTAGTCAGTCCCACGGCATAGGATTGAAGGCGTGGGGTCGGAACAGGATAAACAGCAGCTCGAAGCGACCCTCCGGGAGCTCCGTCGAAGCAGCATCATGCATGTGGACATGGACGCATTTTTCGTCTCCGTGGAACTCCGGAGCCGTCCGGAACTGGTCGGAAAACCGGTCATTGTGGGTTATCCGGCGGACCGGTCGGTGGTGCTGTCCGCTTCCTACGAGGCCCGAAAATTTGGCGTCAAGTCTGCTATGCCCATGGCGATGGCTGCGCGCATCTGCCCCTCGGCAGTCATCATCGAGCCGAGGCACAAGCTCTACTACGAGGTGTCCGCGCAGCTGATGGCCATCTTCGGCTCGATCACGGACCTGGTGGAACCGCTGAGCGTCGACGAAGCCTTCCTGGACGTCGGCGGAGCTATCCGGCGGCTGGGGAGTCCGCGGGAGATCGGGGCGATTATTCGCCGGCGTGTGCGGGACGAACTCGGTATCACCGCGTCCGTTGGCATCGCCGCCAGCAAGTTCGTGGCCAAGATCGCGTCCACCCGCTGTAAGCCGGACGGTCTCCTGCTGATCGGGCCGGACGAGACCGTTGCCTACCTGCACAGCCTTCCCGTCAATGCGCTGTGGGGCGTGGGTGCCAAAACGGGGGAGGTGCTGGCACGCATGGGGATCCGCAGCGTGGCGGATGTTGCCGCAACCCCGCCGTCCGCACTGAAGAAGCTGCTCGGGGCGTCAGGCGAGCACGTCTACCGGCTGTCCTGGGGGATTGATCCGCGGCCTGTGACTCCGGTCCGCCTCGAGAAGAGCATCGGTGCCGAGGAGACGTTTGCCGTGGACACGGCCGACGACGCCCTCCTGCACCGGGAGCTGCTGCGGCTGTCGCACCGCACAGCCGAGCGGCTCAGAAGCACAGGAATGGTTGCCAGGACCATCTCCCTGAAGCTCCGCTACACCGATTTCTCCACCATCACGCGCAGCAGGACGGTGCATGCCCCGGTTGACAGTGCCCAGTTGATCTACGCCGTGACCGTTCAGCTCCTGGAATCGCTCGGCCCCCGGGCCATGACAGTGCGCCTTGTCGGCGTAAGGGCGGAGCAGCTAGAGGATGCAGCCCAGACCTCGCTGCAGCTGAGCTTTGACCGCCGCGATGACAACTGGCGGGCCGCGGAACAGGCCCTGGACAGGGTGGCGGAGAAGTTCGGTTCCAAGTCGGTGCTCCCTGCCCGGCTGCTGGACCCGAACACCGCCGCTGACTGACTTTCCCCCGGCTGACGGCCGCCAAAAGCTGTCCCCCGGTGCGCCCCTCGCCCTTGGATGCACCGCCTCCGACGGCGGGTGCGCCGGGTCAGAGTATCTTTCAGAACAGGGCGCAACAAACTATCCTTAGATATACATAGATTTCGAACGTCTGGACATACCAAAAGCCGTCTGTATCAGCCCGCCGTCCGAATGCGTGGAATCCGGTTGCCCGGTATACGGTGGCCGGGAACCTCCTGCGCATGCCGGTCGTTATTGGATTGACAACATAATGGCCACGGCAGGTCCGGACGTTGGCCGACTTAAGGAGGTCGTGATGCCGCTCTCGGAGCACGAACAGAAGTTGCTCGAGCAGTTGGAGAAGCAGCTGCACGAGGACGATCCGAAGTTTGCCAACTCAATGGGATCGGATCCGGGCCGTAACTGGTCCACACGCCATATAGTGATAGGCGTGCTGGCCACCCTGGCCGGTGTCCTCCTCCTGCTGGTGGGCGTATCACTTCAAAGCATTTTTGTTGGTGTCCTCGGATTTGTCGTGATGGGAGCCGGAGTCTATTTCGCAACGATGCGTAGTTCCGCTGCCGGCAAAGCCAAACCGGCCGGAGGCAAGAAGGCCGGCAAGGGGCGCAGTTCGTTCATGAGCGGCCTGGAAGAACGCTGGGACGAACGCCGCCGCGGCGAACCGTGACCGGCCGGTCCTGACAGCCGGCCCGTGACTGCCATCCAGTAACTCTCCACTTCACACCACCTGCCCACGGGCAGGCCTGCAGGAAGACCCGCCCCGGCGGGTCTTTCGCATTTAAGCACCCCAATGCGGGCCTGGACGACCGGGATCCCCGCAGACCGCCGTCGTATATTCCCTGGCACGCGGGATGCGCGCCAAGGACGCCACAATTCCTCCACTTTGCACCACCACCTGGAAACCCCGGATTTCCGGGCCAAGATTCCTCCAATCCCGGGAGGAAACTTCCGTGTCGCGTTGACTGTGGAGCGATGTGGAGTAAAGTGGAGCAGGTAAGAGGGTAGTGGCAGCACAGGGGACGTGCAGCTCCTGACGACAGACAGGCGGGTGGCCATGTTTCTTGGCACTCATTCGCCGCGTTTGGACGAAAAGGGGCGGATCATCCTCCCAGCGAAGTTCCGCGAGGAACTTGCCAGCGGATTGGTACTCACCAGAGGCCAGGAACGCTGCATCTACGTCTTCAGTGAACGGGAATTCGGACGGATTCACGAGCAAATGCGGGAGGCGCCCATCTCCTCCAAGCAGACTCGTGACTACATCCGGGTTTTTCTCTCTGGAGCCTCGGACGAGGTACCTGACAAGCAGGGGCGCGTGACAATTCCTCCCGCACTCCGGGCATACGCAGGTCTTGGCAGGGAGCTTGCCGTCATCGGCGCCGGCTCCCGTGCGGAGATCTGGGATGCCCAGGCCTGGAACGAGTACCTGGCAGAGAAGGAAACCTCCTTCTCTGAAACCGACGACGCCATCCCGGGAATCTTCTGAGGCCCGGAGGCGACAACGGCAACGTTTCTTGTATGAGATCTCCAGCCGCCCATCCGAACGTTGTCCTGGCTCACTTCCCCGGAGCCAGGCGGACGTCCGGATAGGCGCGGATGGGGATCTGGTTCAAGAAACACACCGAGGCCCAGCACGGCAGACAACGGCACGAAAGGACGAAGGTATGAGCGATCCCAACCAGCCAAAACCCACGTCCGAACGCCATGTACCGGTCCTTAAGGACCGGTGCATCAATTTGTTGGCCCCGGGAATCGAAGCGGCCCGCCAGCGGGGCGAGACGCCCGTGGTCATCGACGCAACCCTGGGAATGGGCGGCCACTCCGAAGCCCTGCTCCAGCGGTTTCCGGACCTCCACCTCATCGGGATCGATCGCGACGAAGAAGCGTTGGCCCTCGCCGGGGAGCGTCTGAAGCCCTTCGCGGACAGGACCGACCTGGTCCACGCTGTTTACGACGAGATCCCGGACGTTCTCCGGGATCTTGGCGTTAGCGAAGTCCACGGGGTCCTCATGGACCTGGGGGTTTCCTCCCTGCAGCTGGACGAGCGCGAACGAGGTTTTGCCTACTCCTTTGATGCGCCCCTGGACATGCGAATGGACACCAGCCGCGGCCAGACAGCCGCTGACGTGGTCAACAATTACAGCGAAGAGGACCTGGTCCGGATCATCCGCAAGTGGGGTGAAGAGAAGTTCGCCGGCAGGATCGCCAACCGCATCGTGGCGGCACGCGAGGCGAAGCCGTTCGCCACCACCGGTGAACTGGTAGACACCATCCGGGCGGTCGTTCCGGCCGGCGCGGCAAAGACCGGGGGACACCCGGCCAAACGGACCTTCCAGGCCCTGCGGATCGAAGTCAACGAAGAACTTGATGTCCTGGAGCGTGCGGTGCCCGCCGCTGTGGATGCACTCGCCATGGGGGGCCGCGTCGTGGTCATGTCCTACCACTCTCTGGAGGACAAGATCGTCAAGAAAGTCTTCCAGACCGGCTCCAAGTCCTCAGCGCCGCTGGGTTTCCCGGTGGAACTGGAAGAGCACAAGCCCGAGCTCAAGACCTTGACCAAAGGCACCGAGGTGCCCACGGCAGACGAAATCGCCGAAAACCCACGTGCAGCATCCGCCCGGTTGCGCGCCGTTGAACGAATCAGAGCCAGGAGGGCCGCATGAGCACCGCCGCTGCTAAGAACTTCCCAGTCGTGTCAGGTACGGCGGCCCGTGCCCTCACGGGGATCAAGCCCTCGGAAGGATCCGAACGCAAACTGCGGACCCCGCTGTCGGTGGTCCGCTCCGCGCCGCGCAAGCGCAGGGCCCCTTTCGTCGTGCTCTGCTTCGCGCTGCTCGCCGTGGCGCTCATGGCGGTCCTGGTACTCAACATTTCCGTCTCCACGGCCCAGTACCAGCTGGTGCAGCTCCGGGGTGAGCAGTCCACGCTGACGAAACAAAACCAGGACCTGACACAGCAGGTCCAGAACTTCGACGCTCCCCAGAACCTGGCCGCCAAAGCCACGGAATTGGGCATGGTGGCTTCCACCGGCAAGGGCCAGATCGACCTGTCCACACTGACCGTCAGCGGCACCCCGAAGCCCGCGGTCAAGGGGGACAAGCCGGGAGCCATCATTGCAGCGCCGGCCGTCGCCGGTCAGCTGACGGTGGTGCCGCCCGCCACGACCAAGGAACCGCTGGCTGTCCGAAAGCCGACTGAGGCCGCCGCTCCTGCGGCTCCGGCCCCTGCGGCGGCGGCGCCGGCCGCAGCTGCCCCAAAGCCCGCGGTTAATCTCCACGGAGGATCCGTGCCGGCTCCGCAGCAAAAGACGCCCGGACAGTAACTGACAGGACTGCTCACCAGTACGCAACCAGCAAGGACTCACCGTGGCGAAGAGCACCGGCAAGAAGACAACCGCAAAAGTGCCCAACGCCACCAGGAGGCTTCGCCTGGGCCTGGGTATGATGCTGGCACTGCTGCTCGTGGTCGGCGGAAAGCTGTTCATGGTACAGGGGCTGGACATCGGCGGAATGGCCGAGGCCGCGCTGAACAACCGGCTCACCCCGATAGAACTCCCGGCCGAGCGCGGCAGCATCCTGGATGCCAACGGGACGGTCCTCGCCAACAGCGTCATCCGCTACAACGTGGTGGTGGATCAGCGCGTCAACACGAAGACGGAGTCATTCAAACGCCTGGACACCGTCGGCGAAAAGGAAGAGCTTGTCACCGTTTCCAGGGACAAGGGCATCCAGGAGCTGGCCGCCGTGCTGGGACAGGATCCGGCAGACGTCAAAGACGCACTGACGGGGGAAAAGCCCTACTACATCGTGGCGAAGGACCTCAAGCCTGACATGGAGGACCGGATTTCCAAGCTGCAGATTCCGGGAATCGTCACCGTTGGAACCAGCAAGCGCGTCTACCCCAACGGCGCAGTGGCAGGCGGTATCGTCGGCTTCCTGCAGGACGGCACAACCGGTCAGGCGGGGCTGGAGCAGACGCAGGACGAGATCCTCAAGGGAACTCCGGGCAAGCGGCTCTTCGAAATCGGTGCCGACGGCCTGCGCATCCCTGTCGGCGTGGACGAACTGACGCCCGCTGTCGACGGCAAGGACATCCGGCTTACCCTGAACTCCGACCTGCAGTATTTTGCCCAGCAGGCCATCCAGAACCAGTCGGACAAGCTGAGCGCCGAGTGGGGCGTCATCATTGTCCAGGACATCAAGACCGGCAACATCATCGCCATGGCAGACACCAACGCCCCGGATCCCAACGACCCCGGGAAAGTGGCAGCCAAGGACCGCGGCGTTCGGTCGGTGACGGCCGCCTACGAGCCGGGTTCCGTGGAAAAGATGATCACCGCCGCTTCAGTCATCGAAGAAGGCAAGTCCAGCCCGCTGGACCATTTCACCATCCCGCCCTCCTACGTGGTGGACGGACAGGTCTTTACTGACTCGTTTGATCACGGGACCGAGGAACGGACCCTTGCCGGCATCCTGGGCTGGTCCATGAACACGGGAACGGTCATGGCCGGCCAGCGCCTCACGAAGGAACAGCGCCACGACTGGCTGCAGAAGTTCGGGATCGGCGAAGCACCGGACATCGGCCTGCCCGCAGAAGCGAGCGGCATCCTCACCCCGGCCGACCAGTGGGACGGCCGGCAGGAGTACACCGTCCTGTTCGGCCAGGGCGTGTCGCAATCCACGCTGCAGACTGTCCGCGCCTACCAGTCGATTGCCAACGGCGGAGTCATGCTGCAGCCGCGCCTGATCGACAGCTACATCAGCCCGGACGGAACCGAGGAGAAAGTCCCGGCGAAGGAAAGCCGCCAAATCGTGTCAAAGGAAACTGCGAAACAGGTGCGGGACATCCTGGAGAGCGCCGTGACCGAGGGCCAGATCAAGGACGCGGCCATCGACGGATACCGCGTCGGCGCCAAGACGGGAACCTCCGAATCACCGTGCGACGACGGCAAGTCCGGATACTGCGGCTACACCGCCTCCATGGTGGGGATGGCGCCGATGGACGATCCGCGGTTTATTGTTGAAGTTGTCCTGCAGCGTCCCAAGGGCAGTATTTACGGAATCACCAACGGTCCGGTATTCCGCTCCGTGATGAGCCAGGCGCTGCGGACCTACAACGTTCCGCCATCGACGGGCGAGCCGGTCAGGCTGCCCCAATACGTCAAATAGCACGTCCACAGCATCGTTCGTACGAGGGGAACTTCCCCTACGCCCGGTGTGATCCACTAGCACCAACGGAGATCCACTTGTCAGAGCACCATGCCCCAGGCAGTACCGAAACAACGAGCGGCAGGGTTCCCGGTTCCGGGTTCCGGCCGACCGCCGTTGCCGCGGTGCCCCTTGGCACCATCGGCGAGTCCGTCGGCGTCGTCGTTCCCGGGGCATCCAGCTCCGTCCCCGTCACCGGGATTTCCCTGAACTCGAGGACCGTGCAGCCGGGCGATCTCTATGTCGCCCTGCCCGGCGCCGCCAGGCACGGCGCGGACTTCGTGTCGCAGGCCGTCGCGGCAGGCGCCGTCGCGGTAGTGACGGACGACGACGGCGCGAGGCTGCTTGCGTTGTCAGCGGACACTCCCGTACCGGTCCTGGTGGTTGACGAACCCCGCAGCGCTGTGGGCGGCCTCGCGGCCCTGATCTACCAGAGCAGGCCGGAAGGCGGAACTTCGCCGTCGCTGTTCGGTGTTACTGGCACCAACGGCAAAACCACCACCACGTACTTTATTAATGCGCTCCTGCAGGCGTTGGGCCGCAGGACCGGCCTGATCGGCACCATCGAGATCCTGGCGGGCGGTGCCCCTATTCCCAGCCTGCTGACCACGCCTGAGTCCACCGACCTTCACGCGCTTCTGGCCCTGATGCGCGAACGCGGGCTGGACGCTGCGTCGATGGAGGTTTCCTCGCACGCAGTATCGTTCCACCGCGTCGACGGGGTGCAGTTCGACGTCGCCGGCTTCACCAACCTCACCCAGGACCACCTGGACCTCCACGGGACCATGGACGAATATTTCCAGACCAAGGCCCGGCTCTTCACGCCCCGGCACGCCAAGTCTGCCGTGATCACCGTAGATGATGAATGGGGCCGGCGCCTCGCATCCGCTGCCGGCATTCCGGTCACCACCCTGGCGACCGCCCAAGGCAACGATCCCGCCGCGCCGGCTGCTGACTGGACAGTCACGGCCGCCGCCCCCCGGGGCCTTGGCACGGAGTTCCGGCTGCGGCACCGTGACGGCAGCGAACTGCGTGTACACACGGGGCTGCCGGGAAGCTTCAATGTTTCCAACGCCGCCCTCGCGACCGTAATGGTCCTGGCCAGCGGCGTCGAGCCGGCCACGCTGCAGGCTGCCCTGGACGAGGCTGATCCGTTCACCGTTGCCGTTCCGGGACGCATGCAGCTCGTCTCCACGGCGCCGGCCGCCGTCGTCGACTTTGCCCATAACCCGGACGCCCTGCAGCGTGCGCTGGAGGCTGTGCGCTCAACCGAGCCCGGTTCGCGGGTGATCGTGGTCTTCGGCGCCACCGGACAGCGGGACCAGGGCAAACGCCCGGCCATGGGGGCCATCGCGGCGCGGCTTGCGGACGTGGTGATCATCAGCGATGACGATCCCCATGACGAGGACGCCGCCGCCATCCGCGCGGACGTCCTGGCGGGCGCGCGTGAGGCGAAGGAATCCGGCGGCCTTGGCTGCACGATCCTGGAATCCTACCCGCGCGACGTGGCGATCCGGGAGGCCGTCAACATGGCACAGCCGCAGGACACGATCCTTGTAGCCGGACGCGGCCACGAAGTCTGGCAGGAAGTCAAAGGCGTCAACCTGGCGCTCGACGACAGGGTGGAGCTCCGCGAGGCCTTGACAGCCCGCGGATTCACCGTTCTGAATGACGAGCGGATAGAGTCCTAGACCGAGATGATTGCATTTACTGCGGCGGAAATTGCCGAAATTACAGACGGCCGCCTTGCCGCCGATCCGACCATCACGCCCTCGGCAGTGGTCACCGATTCCCGGGAAGCCACGGAGGGATCCCTCTATGTGGCCAAGCCCGGCGAAAGCGCTGACGGCCACGACTTCATCGGCGCAGCCTTTGAACGCGGCGCCGTCCTGGCCCTGGTGGAACGGGAAGGCCCCGACGGCGCCGGCGCGCCGTACCCCGCCATCGTGGTGAAGGACGCCGTCCTAGCCATGGGCGCACTGGCCGCCGAATCCGTTCGCCGTATCCGTGCCCGCCGCGCGGCTGAGGGTACGGAATTCACCGTCATCGGCATCACCGGTTCCGCCGGTAAGACCACCACCAAGGACCTCCTCGCCGGAATCCTTTCCGCCGAAGGCAACACCGTCTCACCCCAGGGCTCCTACAACGGCGAAGTGGGTGTACCGCTCACTGTCTTCCAGGCCGGGTTCGACACCCGCTACCTGGTGATCGAGATGGGCGCCACCGGGATCGGCCACATCCGCTATCTCGCGGACATGGTCCGGCCCTCCATCGGAGTGGTCCTGGGCATCGGAACCGCCCATGCCGGTGAATTCGGCGGCGTGGACAATATTGCCGTTGCCAAGGGCGAGCTGCTTGAAGCCCTTCCGGACAGCGGGACCGCTGTGATCAACCTCGACGACGGCCGTGTTGCCGCGATGACGAGCAGGACCACGGCGAACGTCCTGGGCTTTTCGGCACAGCCGGCTGACGACGTCCCGGGTGCCGCCCTGCGCGCCGTCCACGTCGAAACGAACCCGGCCGGAAATCCCGAGTTCGAACTTTTCTTCCCCGGCGAAGCCGAAGGGCACCAGGTACGCAGCCGCCTCATCGGTGCGCACCACGTGACCAACCTCCTGGCAGCGGCCGGAGCCGCCTACGCTGCCGGAGTCACAGGTGAGCGGATCGCGGCCTCCCTCAGCACGCAGACCGCGGCCAGCCGCTGGCGGATGGAACGCACCGAGCGGCCGGACGGCGTGACCATCATCAACGATGCTTACAACGCCAATCCGGAATCCATGCGCGCGGCTTTGCGGACGCTGGCGGACCTCGGCCGCGGACGCCGTACCTGGGCCGTTCTGGGCGCCATGCTGGAACTGGGCGACGAGTCCATTCGAGAGCACATGGCAGTCGGCACGCAGGTGGTGAGGCTCAACATTTCCCGCCTGGTGGTGGTTGGCCGGGAGGCCCGTTCACTCTACGTCTCCGCCGTCAACGAAGGCTCCTGGGGCGACGAGTGCGTCTTCACCGAGTCGGCTGACGAGGCCTACGACCTCCTCCAGCGCGAGCTGGAACCAGGCGATCTTGTCCTCTTCAAGTCCTCCAACAGTGTGGGGCTGAGGCATCTGGGTGATCGGATAGCATTACCCCCACAAGTCCGAGCAACCGCCAATGAAGGGAGCGAGTCGCTGTGATTGCACTGCTGATCGGCGCTGGCCTGGCCCTGCTGTTTGCATTGGTGGGAACCCCGCTGTTCATCCGTCTACTGGTGCGGAAGAGCTACGGCCAGTTCATCCGCGACGACGGTCCCACATCGCACCACACCAAGCGCGGCACCCCGACCATGGGCGGCACCGTGGTGGTCTTCGCGGTCCTTCTGAGCTATGCGCTGACCCACCTCATCATGTGGATGATGAATCCAAGGTCACCCGGGCCGTCGGCCTCCGCGCTCCTGCTCCTGTTCCTCATGGTGGGAATGGGCCTGGTGGGATTCCTGGACGACTTCATCAAGATTTCCAAGCAGCGCAGCCTTGGCCTGGACGCCAAAGCCAAACTGGTACTGCAGGGCGCCGTCGGCATCATTTTCGCGATCCTGGCCCTGAACTTTCCCAACGCCGACGGCGTCACCCCCGCATCCACCCAGATCTCCCTGGTGCGGGACATCCCGTGGCTGAACCTCGCTTTCGGCGGCACCGTCCTCGGTGCCATTCTGTTCGTGCTGTGGTCCAACCTGATCGTGACGGCTGCCACCAACGGCGTGAACCTCACCGACGGCCTGGACGGGCTCGCGGCCGGGGCCTCGGTGATGGTGTTTGGCGCCTACACGCTGATGGGCATCTGGCAGAGCAACCAGGCCTGCGGTTCGCCGCGGCAGACCGGCGGCGGCTGCTATTCAGTCCGGGACCCGCTGGACCTGGCACTGCTGGCGGCGATCTTGAGTGCGGCCCTGGTTGGCTTCCTGTGGTGGAACACCTCCCCGGCGAAAATCTTCATGGGCGACACCGGCTCGCTGGCCATCGGCGGGGCCGTCGCCGGCTTCGCCATCCTGTCCCGGACCGAGCTGCTGCTCGCCTTCATCGGCGGACTCTTCGTCCTCATCACCCTCTCTGTGATCATCCAGGTGGGCTACTTCAAGATCACGAAGGGCAAGCGATTCTTCAAGATGGCTCCGCTCCAGCACCATTTTGAACTCAAGGGCTGGGCGGAAGTCACCGTGGTGGTCCGGTTCTGGATCCTCGGCGGCCTCTTCGTCGCCGCGGGTCTGGGCATCTTCTACGCAGAATGGGTGGTCCTGCTGTGAGCAGCCCTATACCTTCGCCGCTGGCGACGTCTCCCCGGCTCGAGAACCTTGTGAGCTGGGACTCGGACTGGGCCGGCCTCAGGGTGGTCGTGACGGGAATCGGCGTGTCCGGCTTCGCCGCCGCAGACACCCTGATCGAACTCGGTGCCCGGGTGGTGGTGGTTGACGCCGCCACCAGTCCCACGGCGCGGGCCCAGGCGGACACCCTGAAGATCGTGGGTGCCGTGGATGTCCTCCTCGGCGAGGACGCCGTGCACTCGATGCCGAAAATTGACGGGCTGAAGCCGGACCTGATTGTGACCTCACCGGGATGGCGCCCGGACCAGGCCCTTCTCGCTGCGGCTGCCCGGACCCACATCCCGGTCTGGGGTGATGTGGAACTTGCCTGGCGCGTGCGCGAGCGGAAGGGCCGCAAGACCGCTGACTGGCTGACCATCACCGGAACGAACGGGAAGACCACCACGGTGGGCCTTACCGAATCCATGTTGCAGGCGGCCGGGCTCAAAGCCATTGCCGTCGGAAACGTGGGAACGCCCATCCTGGACGCCCTGCGCGACCCGGTTGAATACGACGTCCTTGCCGTAGAGCTTTCAAGCTTCCAGCTGCACTGGAGCCACTCCGTCTCCCCGGTCGCAAGTGTGTGCCTCAACGTTGCTGAGGACCACGTGGACTGGCACGGATCCTACGCCTCGTACCTGGCCGACAAGGCGAAGGTCTACGAGCACACGCAGAAGGCCTGCATCTACAACGCCGAGCAGATTGAAACCGAACGCATGGTGGAGAACGCGGACGTCGTGGAAGGCTGCCGCGCCGTCGGTTTCACCACGCTGACGCCGGCCATCAGCATGCTCGGTGTGGTCGAGGGCCTCCTGGTGGACCGTGCCTTCATCCCCGAGCGTAAAGACAGCGCTGCTGAGCTTGCCGCGATGGCGGACCTCGGCCCGGTGGCCCCCCGCCACATGGTCGCCAACGCCCTGGCGGCGGCGGCACTGGTACGGGCGTACGGCGTGGAACCGCAAGCGGTACGCCAGGGACTGAAGACTTACATTCCGGGAGAACACCGCATCCAGCTTGTAGCCCGGCACAACGATGTGCTGTGGATCAACGACTCCAAAGCCACGAACCCGCACGCGGCGGCTGCGTCGCTGTCCGCCTTCACCAACGTCATCTGGATCGCCGGCGGGCTCTCCAAAGGCGTGAGCTATGACGAACTCGTCCAGGAACAGGCGCCGCGGCTAAAGGCCGTAGTACTGATCGGAGCGGACACCACCGCGCTCTCGGACGCCCTCAAACGACACGCACCGGATGTCCCCGTGATCGGGCGCACGAAGGGCGACACTGAAAATGTGCAGTCTGCCGGGACGGGCGATGCCGGCACAGTGCCCTCGCCGATTTACGGGGAAACTGTGATGGCCCAGGCCGTCGCCGCAGCGGCACAGCTGGCTTCTCCGGGAGACACTGTGCTCATGGCCCCGGCGGCTGCTTCCATGGATCAGTTCTCTTCCTACGCTCACCGTGGCGACGCCTTCATTGAAGCTGTCCGCGGGCTCGTGGAAGGGCAGGCTCAGACCGGCGAGGAGTAACAATGGTCAGCACGCCCACCCGTGCCCCGGCTGCCAGGCAGCGGGGCGCAACCCCGCTCCCGCCGGCTTCGCGGACAGGAAACGCGGCAGGTTCGAAACCGCCATCGCCCAAGACCCAGGCCCGCGGAACCGGCCACGTGCCGCCGCTGGCCAGGCTTCGCGGCTGGCACCGGAGTTTCTGGGCGAAGCTGGAAGGGACCGGCAAGTCACGCAACGGTTCCACGTACTACCTGATCCTCGGGGCCACCCTCGCGCTCACGGCCATCGGCATCATGATGGTACTGTCCGCGTCCAGCGTCGAGGCGATCGCAGCGGGGGAGTCGCCGTACACGGCAGCACTCAAGCAGGGCATGTTCGCCGCCATCGGGGTCTTCCTGATGTTCGTCCTCTCGCGCGTCAACGTGGTCTGGCTCAAGCGCCTGGCCTGGCCGGGGATCGCCGGAGCCTACGTGCTCCTGGTCCTCGTTCTCCTGATCGGCACCAGTACCAACGGCAACCAGAACTGGATCGAATTCGGCGGCATCACCTTCCAGCCGTCAGAAGCGGCCAAGCTCGCCCTGGCACTCTGGATGGCCACCGTGCTGGCGGTCAAGTCAAAACTGCTCCACCGCTGGCAGCACGTGGTGGTTCCGGTCCTTCCTGCCGCCGCCGGCATTATCGGGCTGGTCCTGGCCGGCAATGACCTCGGTACAGGCATGATCATCATGATGATCATGGCCGCCGCACTGTTCTTTGCCGGGGTCCCGCTCTACATGTTCGGCATCGCGGCCCTGGTCGCCGTGGCCGGGGCCGGGTTCATGGCCGTGACGAGCTCCAACCGGATGTGCCGGATCACTTCGTGGTGGACCGGAAACTCCTGCGGCGAAGGCATTGACGCCAACTATCAGTCAACCAACGGCCTGTACGGGCTCGCCTCCGGCGGTTGGCTGGGGGTCGGGCTGGGCCAAAGCCGGCAAAAGTACAGCTGGATCCCGGAAGCCCACAACGACTTCATCTTCGCGATCATCGGCGAGGAACTTGGCCTGGTGGGCACCGTCGTCGTGCTTATCCTCTTTGCCATCCTGGGTGCTGCGATCTACCGGGTGGTGGTGGCGCAGGAGGACCTCTTCCACCGCGTCCTTGCAGGGACCATCATGGTGTGGCTGCTCGGCCAGGCCACGGTCAATATGTCCGTGGTCACCGGACTCGTTCCCGTCATCGGCGTGCCGCTGCCGTTCATTTCCTATGGCGGCTCGGCCTTGCTGATGTCGCTGTGTGCCGTCGGCGTAGTGTTGTCGTTGGCCCGGGAACAGATGGCGCCAAGCGTGCAGCCCAAGCGGCTGCTCAAGTTCCGCACCAAGGGCGGCCGCCCGCACCCCACACGAAAGCGTAAATAGCACTTAATGAATGCCGAGTCTTTGTCAGTAGTCCTTGCCGGCGGCGGAACGGCCGGGCACATCAGTCCGCTGCTGGCCATCGCGGCCGCGTTGCGGGACGTGCGTCCGGACGTTCGCCTCCTGGCTGTGGGAACGCCCAGCGGAATGGAGACCAGGCTGGTCCCCGCAGCCGGCCTCGAGCTGGCCACCATCAGCCGCGTGCCCTTTCCCCGCAGGCCGTCGCTGGATCTCCTGCGGCTGCCGGGACGGCTGGCCGGCGCTGTTAAGCAGGCCGGAAGGATCCTCGACGACGCTCACGCGGACGTCCTCGTGGGCGTCGGCGGTTACGTCTGTACCCCGCTGTACCTCGCCGCCCGGCGCCGGAAAATTCCGATTGTCATTCACGAAGCCAACACCCGGGCCGGACTGGCCAACAAAGTGGGTGCCCGCTTCAGCCACCACGTCGGCGTCGCGTTTGCCGGCACGAAGCTGCGCGGGGCCCGTCACGTCGGCATGCCGATGCGACGGGAAGTCTCCGGGCTGGATCGCGCTGCTTCCCGGCATGCCGCACGTGAGCTGCTGGGGCTGGACCAGCACAAGCCCGCGCTCATTGTCACCGGCGGCTCATCCGGGGCGCAGAGCATCAACAGGACCATTGCGGCGTCCCTGGATGCACTGGCCAAGGCCGGGATCCAGACCCTGCACATCACCGGGAAGGGCAAGTCGGTCCTTGACGGCGAAGGCAAACCCCTCGCCGCAGACGGCTACCGCCAGGTCGAGTATGTCGACGGGATGGAGAACGTCTATGCGGCCGCCGACCTGCTGCTGGGCCGTGCAGGAGCGGCCACCGTCTGCGAAACCGCTGCTGTGGGCATCCCGGCCGTGTTCGTTCCGCTCCCGATCGGCAACGGCGAACAGGCGCTCAACGCCGCCGGTCCGGTGCAAGCGGGAGGCGCCCTGGTGGTTGACGACGAATCGTTCACGCCCGAATGGGTCAGCCGGGAAATCATCCCGCTGCTCTCAGACCCTGCCCGGCTGGCGAAAATGGCGGCGAGTTCTGAAGCCCTCGGTATCCGAAACGCAGATCGCCGTATGGCTGATCTGGTCCTGGAAGCGGTAAGCAAATGACCATGTCCACAGCACGCACGGCCGTGCGGAGCCTGGAATCCCTTGGCCGCGTGCATTTCATCGGCATTGGCGGCGTGGGCATGTCCGCCGTGGCCCGGATCATGGTGGCCCGCGGTGTCCCGGTGACAGGCTCCGATGCCAAAGACCTTCCGGTCATGGCAGACCTCGCTGCGGCCGGCGCAGGCATCCACGTGGGCTATTCCGCGGGCAACCTGGGCGCGGCCGAGGCCGTGGTGGCCGGCTCCGCCATCCGCGCGGACAATCCGGAACTCCAGGCCGCACGTGCCGCCGGGCTGCCCGTATTGCACCGCTCGGAGGCACTGGCGGCGGCTATGGCGGGTGACCGCGTGGTTACGGTGGCCGGCACCCACGGGAAGTCCACCACGACGTCCATGGTCACGGTGTTGCTGCAGGGTGCCGGCCTGGATCCCACTTTTGCGATCGGGGCCAACGTCCCTTCCCTGGGGGTTAACGCCGCCAGCGGCACTTCGGACATCTTTGTTGCCGAGGCCGACGAGTCCGACGGGTCATTCCTCAACTACCGACCCCACATTGCGGTTGTCACCAACGTGGAACCCGACCACCTTGACTACTACGGCACCGCCGAAGCCGTCTACGAGTCGTTCGACCGCTTCACGGAATTGCTCCCGGCCGACGGCGTCCTGGTGGCCTGCGCCGACGATCCCGGTGCCCGCGCGCTTGCGGAGCGGACCAGGACACGGGGCAACACCAGGGTGGTTACCTACGGCACCGCTGAAGACGCGCAGCTGCGGCTGCACGACGGCGGCCCGGGAGACGTGTGGGTGTCCACCGGCGCGGGAAGGTTTGCACTGGACCTCCAGGTGCCAGGGCGCCACAACGCGCTCAACGCTGCAGCCGCGTTTGCCGTGGCCCTGGAACTTGGCGTCGCACCCGACGCGGCCTCGGGGGCCCTGGCCCATTTCTCCGGCGCATCACGCCGCTTCGAGTTCAAGGGAGAAGGCAGGGGAGTGCGGGTCTACGACGACTACGCCCACCACCCGACGGAAGTCCGGGCAGCGCTGGCCGCGGCACGTTCCGTAGCGGGGGACCACAAGGTGCACGTGCTTTTCCAGCCGCACCTGTTTTCCCGCACCAGGGAGTTTGCAGCCGATTTTGCCGAGGCGCTCAACGCCGCGGACACCGCCCTGGTCCTGGACATCTATCCGGCCCGGGAAGATCCCATCCCGGGGGTCAGCAGCAAGCTGATCGGTGACCGGCTTTCCGCGGGCGGCCGGCTGGTGGCCGCAGAAGACGCCGTCCGGGCCGTCGTGGCCAACGCAGCCGCCGGCGATATTGTGCTCACGGCCGGAGCGGGCGACGTCACGGCCTACGGTCCGCTGATTGTGGAGGCACTGCTGGCGGAGGCGCCGGGTGGCTAGCACGCGCCGGCCCACCTACAAGACCGGCTCGCCTGGCACCCAGGGAAAGTCCGCCCAGGAAAAGTCCCACCAGGGAAAGTCCGACCAGGGAGGCGGACGCGCGGACGTAATATCGGCCTCCAAGGCCGCACCCGCGGCCGCGGCCGCGGGAGCATCCCGTCCCTCCGCCACCGATAACGTGCTGTCCTTCCCGGAGCCCAAGGGCAGGCGGATCCGGCGCAACATCATCCTGGCTGCGTGCATTGTTGCCGCGCTGGTGGCCGGACTGCTGGCAGCAGCCGTCTACTCGCCGTTGTTCGCCATCCAGACGGTCTCGGTGGACGGCACCAAAATGCTGACTCCCGGCCAGGTCCAGGAGATGCTGAAGCCGTTGCATGGCAAACCCCTGCCGCAGGTGGATGACGACGAGGTGAAGCAACTGCTGCAGCCCCTTGTCCAGGTCAAGGACGTGACCACGGAGGCGCGGCCGCCGTCGGTACTGGTGGTGCACATCCATGAGCGCACACCAGTCGCCCTGGTGAAGCAGGGAGAAGTGTTCCAGCTGGTCGACGTCGACGGGGTGCAGCTCGGCACGACCCAGGACCCGGGCAGCATCCAGCTGCCGGTGATCGACGGCGGAGCCGGAGTGATCGGCAAGGACCTTTTCAAGGCCATCACGGGCGTGCTGGCCGCGTTGCCCGCCGACGTACTCGCCAGGTTGTCCGATGCCTCGGCGAAGTCGGTTGACGCCGTCGAACTCAAACTAGTGGACGGCCAGACCATTGTCTGGGGAAATGCGGGGGAGAAGGAGCTCAAAGCCAAGGTGCTCGCTGCCCTGCTGAAGGCGCCCGCGGACCCCAAAAACCCCGTCCAGGTCTACGATGTCAGCGTGCCACGGCATCCCGTGACACGATAGTGGGCGAGCCCCCGGGGACAACCCCGGGACGAACATTCAGCCGCGCTGGGGAATCAGCGGACCGGCGGTGTGGTCAGAGGCGATTTCCGCTCTATTTCGCGGGTATTCCTACGACACGCGGAGCAGGTCATTGAATGTCTCAGGCATAGGAAATAGCGTCACAGCATGAGTTACTTGACATAACTATAACCCTCAAGTCGAAGGTTAAGGTTAAAAGCTTCAAGCAGGACTCCATCAGTTTTCGCAATAGGACACGAACAAGGGACACGTAACGTGGCAGCTCCGCAGAATTACTTGGCCGTCATCAAGGTCGTCGGCATCGGCGGCGGTGGCGTGAACGCAGTCAACCGCATGATCGAAGTCGGTCTCCGCGGTGTCGAATTCATCGCAATTAACACCGATGCCCAGGCTCTGCTCATGAGCGACGCCGACGTCAAACTTGACGTAGGCCGCGAGCTGACGCGTGGTCTCGGGGCCGGCGCAAACCCGGAGGTCGGCAAGCAGGCGGCCGAAGACCACGCCGACGAGATCGAAGAGGTCATCCGCGGCGCGGACATGGTCTTCGTGACGGCCGGCGAGGGCGGCGGCACCGGTACTGGCGGCGCCCCCGTGGTGGCCCGCATTGCACGCTCGCTCGGCGCCCTCACCATCGGCGTTGTCACACGCCCGTTCACCTTCGAAGGCCGCCGTCGTGCAGGTTCCGCCGAGGCGGGCATCGACGCCCTCCGCGACGAAGTCGACACCCTGATCGTGATCCCCAATGACCGCCTCCTGTCCATCAGCGACCGCAATGTATCCGTCCTGGACGCTTTCCGCTCTGCCGACCAGGTCCTGCTGTCCGGTGTCCAGGGCATCACCGACCTCATCACCACGCCGGGCCTGATCAACCTTGACTTCGCGGACGTCAAGTCGGTGATGCAGGGTGCAGGCTCCGCCCTCATGGGCATCGGTTCGGCCCGGGGCGAGGACCGCGCCGTCAAGGCCGCGGAACTCGCCATCGCCTCCCCCCTCCTGGAAGCATCGATCGACGGCGCCCACGGTGTCCTGCTGTCCATCCAGGGCGGCTCGGACCTCGGGCTCTTCGAGATCAACGAGGCGGCCCGCCTGGTTCAGGAAGTTGCCCACCCGGAGGCCAACATCATCTTCGGTGCCGTCATCGACGACGCCCTCGGCGACGAGGCCCGGGTGACAGTGATCGCAGCAGGCTTTGACGACGTCAAGGCCACCTCGCCCTCGATGGACCAGTCCCAGCCGCAGGCCGCTCCCCAGCGCCCGGCCGCGCCTACCTCGGCTCCCGCGCCCGCCCAGGCGCCGGCACAGCACGTCCAGCCGGTCCACGCCGGGATCGGTGCTTCCGGCCTGAGTAACTGGGGCCAGCAGCGCCCCTCGGCCGTCCCCGCCGACTCGGGATTCGACGTCGACCTTCCGTCTGTTGTGGAGCCGGACCTTTCCGGCAGCCGCTCGGACGACCTGGACGTTCCCGACTTCCTGAAGTAGGACTTGCGGGACGTCTTGTCAGCTCGTCAGTTAGCGGTGTTTTGATTGTTTTGGTGGCGAACCGAAGTCCGGCCCGGCGTTTGGGTTGCATTCACTGACGCCGGGGCCGGCAACCTCGCCCTCCACGTGGGAGACGATCCGGCCGAAGTCCTTCGCCGGAGAGGCTTCCTGGAGGCCGAAGCGGGCCTCCCCGCAGGCAGCTTCCAGTACATGAACCAGGTTCATGGCAATGCAGTGGCCTATGTCGGTGATGCGGCGGACAGCTCCGCACCCGGCGGTCCCACTGCGGACGGGATGGTGTCCTCCGGGCGCCCGCTCGCGGTCATGGTGGCGGACTGTGTCCCGGTGGTCCTCGCAGGCTCGGCGCCGGGGGGAAAGCCGATCCTGGCCGTTGCACACGCGGGCCGCCCGGGTGTGGCCAGCGGCGTCATCCCGGCAACCGTGGCGCGCATGCGCGCTGAGGGAGCGAAGGACATCCACGCCTGGATCGGTCCCTCCATCTGCGGATCCTGCTACGAAGTGCCGGAGGGCATGCGGGCTGACGTAGCCGCAGCCGTACCGGCCACCTGGTCAACAACATCCTGGGGCACCCCCGGGCTTGACCTTCCGGCCGGTGCGCGCAGCCAGCTTGAAGCCCAAGGGGTCACCGTGGACTATTCCGGACCCTGCACCCTCGAAAACGAAGAATTGTTCTCCTACCGCGGAAACCCGGACACGGGTCGGTTCGCGGGGTTGGTGTGGATCAGTGAGTGAGCCCCTTGACGTGACGGCCGCGGATGACCCCCGCCTGATCGACATCGGGTCACGGCTTGCTGCAGTCCGGCGCAGGATCACGGCCGCCACGGAAGCTGCAGGCCGTCCGGACAACCCGCCGGAGCTGATCGTGGTGACCAAGTTCCACCCCGCCGCAGATGTGCGCAGGCTGGCAGCACTGGGTGTGACCGATGTGGGGGAGAACCGCGACCAGGAGGCTTCGGAGAAGGCCGCCAGCCTTAGTGATCTCAGGCTCCGGTGGCACTTCGTGGGTCAGTTGCAGAGCAACAAGGCGAAGTCTGTGGTCCGGTACGCCCACGCCATCCATTCAGTGGACCGACCGCAACTGGCAGCAGCCCTGGCCAAGTCCATTGCCGCGGAGCAGGAGCGGACAGGCAGGGCACCGCTTGAGTGCTTTATCCAAGTAAGCCTGGACGAGGACGCCGGAAGCCATCGGGGTGGCGCAAGCCGGCTGGAGGTTGCCCCGCTGGCGGATCAGTTGGCAGGATCGCCGGGGCTTGTCCTCGCCGGCGTCATGGCGGTCGCTCCGCTGGGTTCGGATCCTGATGCGGCCTTCGGCAAGCTGGCGGAAATATCGGCGCAGCTGCTCCGCGAGCACCCGTCGGCTAAGGGGATATCCGCCGGCATGAGCCAGGATCTGGAATCCGCCATCAGGGCGGGTGCGACACACCTGAGAATAGGGTCGGATATATTGGGTTCGCGTCCTGCGTTGCGGTAGCGTCAAAGTATTGGAAGAGAATGGCGGGGATTCCAATGCTGTCAAGTCAACTCAGCGGCCCGCTTACGGACACGATTAGGAGTCGACCATGGCTGGCGCTCTGCGCAAGACAATGATCTATCTTGGGCTCGCCGATGGCGATGAACACTACGAGTCTGAGCACCACACACCGCACAAGGACGAGGACGATTCAATGGAGCATGACCGCGAGGAACGCCGGGCACCGGCGCCCGTCCGCGAGATCGCCCGTGAAACTCCGACTCCACACGCCGCCGAAGAGGAATATCGCGCACCTGTGACACCTATCAAGCGCGCGGCCTCGAGCCGCGAAGAGACCACCGGACTTCGTCAGATCACTACGATCCACCCGCGGTCCTACAACGACGCCAAACTGATCGGCGAAAGCTTCCGTGATGGCATCCCCGTCATTATGAACGTCACGGACATGGGCGAGGCCGATGCCAAGCGCCTGGTCGATTTCTCGGCAGGGCTGGTGTTTGGCCTCCGCGGCAGCATCGAGCGGGTGACCAACAAGGTGTTCCTTCTCTCGCCGTCGTACGTTGAGGTCATCGGCGACGACAAGAAGGTCAGCGAGACGCAGGCCAGCTTCTTCAACCAGAGCTAGCAGCGGGCGTGTATGGATGCCAGGCAGGCGACCTGTCTGGCATCTGTGCTGAAATAGATAAGAACGGCAACAGGACACTGGGGTATCCGGAATGAACATGGAGATATGAGTTAACTCATGGGAATTGTTTTCGGACTTATCTATATCGCTTTATTATTCGTGTTTGTGGCATTGATCATCCGTTTGGTCTACGACTGGGTACAGATGTTTGCCCGGGAGTGGAGGCCAAGAGGCGCTGCACTGGTGGCGGCCCACACTGTCTACTCGGTCACAGACCCGCCGCTGAAGGTGCTGAGGCGCCTCATTCCGCCCTTGCGGTTGGGCGGGATTTCGCTGGATCTCGGCTTTTTGCTGTTGTTCATCGCTATCAGCGTGGCTATGGCAATCGTGAAGAATCTCGCGTAATTTTCATTACAGCTTGCGGCGCACTGACAGGGCGGGAAACCGCCGTCCACGGCATCGCGTAGAATCTCCGGTTTGACACCTCAGTGTTGAATTAGAGGAACCAGACCATATTTAGGTACCGTAGTTTTGACGGCCGGAAGGCCTACTGACTAACTAGACCAACGAGGTGACCAGATGGCTTTGACGCCAGAAGACGTTGTCAACAAGCGCTTTCAGCCGACCAAGTTCCGCGAAGGCTACGACCAGGACGAAGTTGACGACTTCCTGGACGAAATCGTCGTCGAACTGCGCCGCCTGAACCAAGAGAACGACGAGCTTCGCAAGAAGCTTGCCGAGAGCGGCTCAGGCACGCCCGCCAGCTCCGCAGCAGCGGCGCCGGTGGTGGAGAAGGTTCCCGCCCCGGTCAAGGCTGAAAAGGACGAGTCCCGGGCCAAGGCGGAAGCCGAGGCCAAGGCCGCCGAAGCCAAGAAGAAGGCTCCCGAGCCGGCAACGGCACTCGCTCCGGTTCCCGCGGCTGCCCCCGCCGCGGTAAACCCGACGGCGGAATCCGCCGCCGGCCTGCTGGCCATGGCGCAGCAGATGCACGACAAGCACGTCGCCGACGGCCAGCAGCAGAAGGACAAGATCATCGCCGAGGCGCAGATCGAAGCCAGCAGCCTGGTCAACGACGCGCAGGAGAAGTCCCGCAAGATCCTCGGTGCCCTGGAGCAGCAGCGGTCCGTCCTGGAACGCAAGGTGGAGCAGCTGCGCGGTTTCGAGCGCGACTACCGTTCACGCCTGAAGGCCTACATCGAAGGCCAGCTCCGCGACCTGGACGCCCGCGGTTCCGTGGCTGCGCCCGAGGTTAGCGACGGCAGCCCCGCCGTTTAGCAAGTATTCTGAAAGCCGGTGGCTGAGGACTCCTCGGCCGCCGGCTTTTGCCATTAACCGCCACCCGTGTGACACATGGCGGGCACCAGCAACTTCCTTCCTGTCCCGGGACCGGCTCTTGAATGAAAGCTCTATGACTGACGAAACAGCACCTGCCGCAGCGCAGCCAGCAACGACTCATGCCCGGCCGCGTAAGGCGTTCCTGCTGGCGCTCTTCGCCGGCTTCGCTGTTTTCGCCTACGTCTTCGACCAGCTCACCAAGCTGTGGGTGACCAGCACCATGGTGGAGGGGGAGCGTATTCCCGTGCTGCCCCCGTTGCTGCACTGGTATTACATCCGCAACTCCGGAGCC
Organism: Arthrobacter sp. PvP103; assembly: GCF_017833075.1. Lineage (NCBI taxonomy): Bacteria > Bacillati > Actinomycetota > Actinomycetes > Micrococcales > Micrococcaceae > Arthrobacter > Arthrobacter sp. PvP103. The sequence goes on from NZ_JAFIBQ010000001.1 coordinate 4,134,854, forward strand.
GCTTTTTCCATTGGCGAGAACGTGACGTGGGTGTTCACCATCATCATGGCGGCCGTGTCGATTGCCATTCTCCTGCAGCTGCGCAAGCTCGGTTCGGCGTGGTGGGCACTGGCTTTGGGCCTGCTTCTTGGCGGTGCCTTGGGGAACCTCACTGACCGACTGTTCCGGGAACCGTCGTTCGCCATGGGCCACGTGGTGGACTTTATCCAGCTGCCGAATTTCGCCATTTTCAATATCGCCGATTCCGCTGTTGTCTCCGCCGTCGTGATCATCTGCCTGCTGACCTTGCGGGGTATATCCCTTGACGGTTCACGGCTCCAGAAACCGGCGGAGGGCCAGGATGCCTGAGAAACTTACCGTTCCCGAGGAACTTGCCGGCACGCGCGTCGATGCGGGCCTTGCCAGGCTGATGGGGATATCCCGCTCGCAGGCGGCAACGCTGATCGCCGAGGGCAACGTCAGCTCCGGAGGAAAGGCCGTGGGCAAGTCCCTGAAGCTGGCCTCCGGCACTGTGCTGGAGGTCGTTGTCCCTGAACGGCGGGACCCCCTGGAAATCGTGGAGGAAGTTGTGGAAGGCCTGAAAATACTGCTGGACGACGAGGACTTCGTGGTCATCGACAAGCCAGTGGGTGTGGCCGCGCACCCGTCCCCCGGATGGGTGGGACCCACTGTGGTGGGTGGCCTCGCCGGGCTGGGCTACCGGATCTCGACGTCGGGCGCCCCCGAACGTGCGGGCATTGTGCACCGCCTCGACGTCGGCACCTCCGGCGCCATGGTGGTCGCCAAATCGGAACGCGCCTATACAGCGCTCAAGCGTGCCTTCAAGGAGCGCACGGTGGACAAGGTGTACCACGCAGTGGTCCAGGGGCTGCCTGATCCCCTCGCGGGCACGATCGACGCGCCGATCGGCCGCCACCCGGGCCATGACTGGCGCTTCGCAGTTATCGAAGACGGCCGCGAATCCGTCACCCACTACGAAGTCCTCGAGGCCTTCGGCAAGGCCTCCCTCGTTGAGGTGCACCTTGAAACCGGCCGGACCCACCAGATCCGTGTCCACTTCTCCGCCCTGCGCCACCCCTGCGCGGGCGACCTGACGTACGGGGCAGATCCGCGGCTGGCCGCGACCCTCGGCCTGACCCGTCAGTGGCTCCACGCCCGGCAGCTTGGGTTTGACAGCCCCAGGACGGGTGAGCGCGTGACGGTGACGAGCGATTACCCGCAGGATCTTGCATACGCACTCGAAGTTCTGGCCTCCGGGGAAGCCTGAGCAGAACTGTCGGTGCCCGGCACTAGAATGGTCCGGTGACTTCCAGCAATGACTCGTTCGTCCACCTGCACACCCATACCGAATACTCCATGCTGGATGGGGCGGCCCGCCTGGGGGAGTTGTTCGACGAAACCGAACGCCTGGGGATGCCCGCCCTGGCCACAACGGACCATGGCTATCTTTTTGGCGCCTTCGATTTCTGGCGCAAGGCCACTGACAAGGGCATCAAGCCGATCATCGGCGTCGAAGCCTATGTGACTCCCGGCACCGCCCGCGGTGACAAGAGCCGCGTGCGGTGGGGCGAGGAAAGCCAGCGCAAGGACGACGTCTCCGGCGGTGGTTCCTATACGCACATGACCCTGCTGAGCTACAACAACGTGGGCATGCGGAACCTGTTCCGGGCCTCGTCGATCGCGTCGCTGGACTCGGTCTTCGGCAAATGGCCGCGGCTGGACCGTGAGTTGCTGAACACGTACTCGGAAGGGCTCATCGCCACCACCGGCTGCCCGTCGGGAGAGGTCCAGACCCGGCTTCGGCTGGGACAGTACCGCGAAGCGCTCGAGGCGGCGGCGGAGTTCCGCGACATTTTCGGGGCCGAGAACTACTTCTGCGAGCTGATGGACCACGGCCTGGACATCGAGCGGCGGGTCACCGGCGACCTGCTGCGCCTGGCCAAGGACCTGAACCTTCCGCTGGTGGCCACCAACGACCTGCACTACACGCACGAGCACGATGCGAAGGCGCACGAGGCGCTGCTGGCCATCCAGTCCGGTTCCACACTCCTGGAGCCCACCTACGACAACGGCGGCTCGCGCTTCGCCTTCTCCGGCAGCGGCTACTACTTGAAGTCGCCACAGGAAATGCGTGAACTGTTCCGCGACCACCCCGAGGCCTGCGACAACACGCTTCTGATCGCCGAACGCTGTGAAGTCTCCTTCAACACCGGCGCCAACTACATGCCGCGGTTCCCGTGCCCCGAGGGTGAGGACGAGACGTCCTGGCTCGTCAAGGAAGTCGACAAGGGACTCCATTACCGCTATCCCCAGGGAATCCCGGACAAGGTCCGCAAGCAGGCCGACTATGAGCTGGAAGTCATCACTTCCATGGGCTTCCCGGGCTACTTCCTCGTGGTGGCCGATTTCATCAACTGGGCCAAGAACAACGGCATCCGGGTGGGTCCCGGACGTGGCTCGGGTGCAGGCTCCATGGTTGCGTACGCCATGCGCATCACCGACCTGGATCCGCTCCACCACGGCCTGATCTTCGAACGCTTCCTCAACCCGGACCGCGTCTCGATGCCTGACTTCGACGTCGACTTCGATGACCGGCGCCGCTCCGAAGTCATTGACTACGTCACGCGCAAGTACGGCGACGAGCGCGTCGCCATGATCGTCACCTATGGAACCATCAAGACCAAGCAGGCCCTGAAGGACTCCTCGCGCGTGCTGGGTTACCCATTCAGCATGGGCGAAACGCTCACCAAGGCGCTGCCGCCGGCCGTGATGGCGAAGGACATTCCGCTGGCCGACATCCAGAACAAGGAAGCCAAGCGCTACAGCGAAGCCGGCGACTTCCGCCAGCTGATCAGCACCGACCCGGAGGCCGCCAAAGTCTTCGAAACGGCCCTGGGCATCGAGGGCCTGAAACGGCAGTGGGGCGTGCACGCCGCCGGTGTGATCATGTCCTCGGACCCCATCATCGACGTCATTCCCATCATGCGCCGCTTCCAGGACGGCCAGGTCATCACCCAGTTCGACTATCCGACGTCCGAAGGACTCGGCCTGATCAAGATGGACTTCCTGGGCCTTCGAAACCTGACGATCATTTCGGATGCCCTGGAAAACATCAAGATGAACCGGGGCATCGATCTCGACCTCGAAACCCTGGAGCTTGACGACACCGCCTCCTACGAGCTGCTGGCCCGGGGCGACACCCTGGGGGTGTTCCAGCTCGACGGCGGGCCCATGCGTTCGCTCCTCAAGCTGATGAAGCCGGACAACTTCGAAGACATCTCCGCGGTGTTGGCCCTGTACCGTCCAGGGCCCATGGGTGCGAACGCTCACACCGACTACGCGCTGCGCAAGAACAAGATCCAGGAAGTCATCCCGATCCACCCGGAGCTCGAGGAGCCGCTTTCCGAAATCCTGGGCGGCACGTACGGGCTGATCGTGTACCAGGAGCAGGTTATGGCGGTGGCGCAGAAGCTGGCCGGCTACACCCTCGGCCAGGCCGACATTCTGCGCCGCGCCATGGGCAAGAAGAAGAAATCCGAGCTGGACAAGCAGTTTGCCGGCTTCTCCCAGGGCATGCAGGACAACGGCTATTCCATGGCCGCGGTCAAGACCCTGTGGGACATCCTCCTCCCGTTCTCCGACTACGCCTTCAACAAGGCGCACTCGGCCGCTTACGGCGTGATCTCTTACTGGACCGCATACCTGAAAGCGCACTACGCGCCGGAGTACATGGCCGCATTGCTGACCTCCGTGGGCGACGACAAGGACAAGTCGGCGATCTACCTCAACGAATGCCGCCGTATGGGCATCACGGTGTTGCCGCCCGACGTAAATGAGTCCGCCCTTAACTTCACCCCTGTGGGCAACGACATCCGCTTCGGCATGGGCGCCATCCGCAACGTCGGCGTTAACGCCGTGGAAGCCATGGTGGCGGCGCGCGAAAAGGAAGGCGCCTACACGTCCTTCAAGGACTACCTCATGAAGGTCCCCGCAGTGGTGTGCAACAAGCGCACCATTGAATCCCTGATCAAGGCGGGCGCGTTCGACTCCCTGAACCACCACCGGCGCGCGCTGGCCATGATCCATGAAGAAGCCATCGACTCCGTGATCACGCTCAAGCGCAACGAGGCGATCGGTCAGTTCGACCTCTTCGCCGGTTTCGACGAAGCCGAATCCGAGGCGTCCCTGAGCATCGAAATCCCGGACCTTCCCGAATGGGAGAAAAAGGACAAGCTCTCCTTCGAACGGGACATGCTGGGCCTCTACGTCTCGGACCACCCGCTGCAGGGCCTCGAAGGATTGCTAAGCCAGCACGCCGACCAGTCCATCACCTCGATCATCGCGGAGGACGGCCCGCACGACGGCGCCATCATCACCATTGCAGGCATGATCACCTCGCTGAGCAGGCGGATCGCGAAGGCCAGCGGCAACGCCTATGCCCGGGCGGAGATCGAAGACCTGGGCGGCTCAATTGAGGTCATGTTCTTCGGCCAGGTGTATGGTCCGATCGCCTCCGTGCTGGCCGAAGACCTTGTCGTCGTGGTCAAGGGCCGGCTGCAGCGCCGCGACGACGGCGCCGTCGCGCTGAACTGCATGGAGCTGTCCGTCCCGGACCTCAGCGAGGGCCTGAACGGGCCCCTGGTGATCACCATGCAGACGCACAAGGCCACCGAGGCCGTGGTGACCGAGCTTGGTGACGTGCTGAGGACCCACCGCGGCAACTCGGAAGTCAGGCTGCACCTGCAGGGCGACACCCGGGTGGAAGTGATGGCTCTTCCGGTCCATCTGCGCGTCAACCCGAGTCCGTCACTCTTTGGCGACCTGAAGGTGCTCCTCGGACCGACCTGCCTGGACAGTTAGGTGCCCGGACCTCTGGCGGCGGCGGGCACGGCGGTGATCTCGGGGGCCGGCCGGGGCTTCGGCGCAGCGCTGGCCACCGTTCTGGCAGCTGAACAGTGGACGGTGTATGGCATCGTCCGTCCGGGATCCGCGCCAGCAACCGGGGCCAGCGGCCGCGTGAGGTACCTGGAATGGGATATCGCCCGTTCCTGCCCGGAGGACGTGTCCAGGGTCCTGGCAGATGCCTGCATCGACGTCGTGGTCAATAATGCGGCGGTTGGCAGCAGCCAGAAGACGCTGTCTTCAGTTGATTCAGGCTCCCTCGCGCAGCTCCTGGACAACAACGTCGCAGGCGCCGTCCGGGTGACCCAGGTGTCCCTCGCCGGACTGCTCCGGCCGGGTCCGGGCAGTCGCAGGCCACTGGTGGTCAACGTGTCATCCAGGTTGGGTTCGGCAGCACTGCAGGCGGAGGGCGCGTTTGCCGGTTTCGGGACGAGTTATGGCTACCGCCTCAGCAAAGCTGCCCTCAACATGCTGACCCTGAGCCTTCACGAAGAGTTTGGCGCGGAACTCGACGCATGGTCCGTGCATCCCGGCGGACTGAAGACGGGAATGGGACGGGCCGGCGCGTCGAAGGAGCCCGCGACGGCGGCCAGGGAGCTCCTGCACGAGTTCACCGAACGCCGCGGCGGCAGTCCCCGGTTCTTCGAACTGGGATCGTCCGCGTCCCTGCCCTGGTAGGGTCCTAGATTTCGTAGTCGAGAGGCACGGGCTGGCTGTAGGCGCCCGAATGATAGAGCAGCGGCGTTCCGTCTTCGCCGACCTGTCCTTCCACGACTTCCACCACAACAACCGCATTGTTCTCGAAGGACAGGCGCATCTGGATTTTGCCGATCAGCCAGCCGGCCACGTCCTTGAGGATGGGCACTTCGTACGGTCCGAGCTCCCAGTGGTCGCCCTCAAACCTGTTTTTGGTCCGGGCGAACCGGTCTGCCAGTTCCTGGTTGTCGAGTCCGAGCATATGGACGCCGATGTGGGTCGTGTTGGCGATAGCCGGCCATGAACTGGAGCTGCGGGCCATGTTGAAGGTGAAGCGCGGGGGTTGGGCGGACAAGGACGCAACAGAGGTGGCGGTGAATCCGTACGGGGTGCCGTTGTAGTTCACGGTGATAATTGCCACGCCGGCCGCATGCCGGCGGAACATCTCCTTGAACGTGCCTTCGAAGGCTGCGTTGTCTGAGGTCACTGTGATCTAACTCCCTGCTGAAAAAATATCGTGGTTGGGTCCTGCTTGCCCAGCGTAGGGGGCGCCCGATGCTGTGGATGACTTGGTTACCTGCCGCGTCATTTGTTTAACGGCGGTGAACGTTTGTTAATCTTTGTTTCATGACACAGCCATCAGGCACCGGCCCGGTTCCGCAGAATCCGAAGTTTTCCGGGGACGCTGGCAACCCGCCCGCCTATGGTGAACTTTACCGTGGTGACCCACCTTCGTGGCGTGTGCCGGCGGTCACAGCCGCTGCAGGGATACCGGTAGGACTCGTGTGGTGGCTGCTGGCGCCCGGCGGGCTGAACCTTTTGTCCGGCGATCCTTCCCTGGCCACCGGTACGAATGTTGAAGGCTGGCTTCCCCGGGACCTCGTGCTGGCGGGCCTGTTCCTGCTGGCGGGTTGCGTGACCGGATTCCTCCTGAACGGAAAACGCACCGGAGCCCCCGCGCCCGGGACGGTCCTCCTCGCCGTAGTGGGAGGGGCGCTCGGCGCACTTATCGCCTGGCAAACCGGGGTGCTGGCGGGGCAATGGTGGGGCCCGGCCGAAGACACTGCCCGGAATGCCAGCATCGCGTTCTCGCTCCGCGCCTTGGCCGTTCTGGCCATCTGGCCCGCGGCGGTGGCAATAGCGGTCTTCGTGGCAAACCTGCTCAGCCTCCTGGGTAGCCCGCCGGCGCAGGACACGTAGGCTTACGGTCCCCGGGCGGCCGTCCTTTCCTGAGCCAACTTAACAGGGAACGAAGGTCCTCCGACGGCACGTAAAATGGGCGGGTGACCATTTCTCCGGACAGCCCCGTACAGACCACAGCCCCGGCCATCAACTACCGCACCATTGACCTGCGCGGTCAGCGGCTCTCGCTCGCCGGACTCCGGGCGGCTGTCCCGCGTGCCCGGCACCAGACCATGGCGGATGCCGAGCAGAAGGTCACCGACATCATTACCGCGGTCCGGTCCCGGGGCTTCGCCGCCCTGAGTGAGTTCGCAAGAACGTTCGACGGCGTCGAGCAGGCACACCCGCGGGTGCCGGGCGCCGCGCTGCGCGCGGCGCTGGAGGAGCTGGACCCGGCAGTGCGGGCGGCCCTCGAAGAATCGATCAGCAGGGCGCGCAAGTTCGCAGACAGCCAGCGGCCGGCAAACGTCGACGTCGAACTGGGCGAGGGTGCCGTCGTTAGCCAGAACTGGGTGCCGGTTGGTCGCGTGGGGCTGTATGTGCCCGGCGGACTGGCTGTCTACCCGTCGTCGGTCATCATGAACGTCGTCCCGGCGCTGGCGGCCGGCGTTGCCTCCATTGCCCTGGCTTCTCCTCCCCAGAAAAACTTCGGGGGGCTCCCGCACCCCACCATCCTTGCCGCGGCGGCGCTGCTTGGCATTGATGAGGTATACGCCATCGGGGGCGCACAGGCCATCGCGGCCTTTGCCTACGGTGTTCCCGCCGACGACGCGGAGGCAGCCCTGGATCCGGTGGACGTAGTGACCGGGCCGGGCAACATCTTTGTTGCCACGGCCAAACGGCTGGTCAAAGGTGTTGTCGGCATCGATTCCGAGGCCGGCACCACGGAAATCGCCATCCTTGCGGACAGGACCGCCCGCCCGTCGCTGGTGGCGGCCGACCTCATCAGCCAGGCCGAACACGATCCGAAGGCCGCCTCGGTCCTCATCACCGACTCAGAGGATCTTGCCGGGGCCGTCCGCGCCGAGCTCGCCGTGCAGGCTGCCTTGACCAAGCATTCCGAACGTGTACGGGAAGCCTTGTCCGGCCCGCAGTCCGGCGTGGTGCTCGTGGACGACCTTGAGCAGGGAATCGCGACCTGTGATGCCTACGCCGCGGAGCACCTTGAAATCATGACGGCGGATGCCTCGGCTGTGGCTGCCCGTGTCCGCAACGCTGGAGCGATCTTCGTGGGGGACTACAGCCCCGTCAGCCTGGGGGACTACTGTGCAGGGTCCAACCACGTGCTGCCGACGAGCGGCACGGCTGCTTTCTCTTCCGGCCTTAATGTCACCACGTTCCTTCGTGCCATCCAGGTGGTCAACTACAGCAAGCCGGCCCTCAAGAAGGTCAGCGGGCACATCGTCAGCCTCGCGGGCGCAGAGGACCTGCCTGCCCACGGCGAGGCCGTGACGGCGAGGTTCGCCGGAACGGAATAACCACTACATGTAGTAATTACAGGCTTGTTATTCAGCTACATGTAGTCGTAAACTGGGATCGGGCGAATGTATCCCAGGATCGAAGTCCTGGGAATGACGTTCGGCCCGATCAGCGCCGGCCAGGGAAGGAAGCAACGTGTACTGTCCGTTTTGCCGCAACCCTGATTCCCGCGTCGTGGACAGTCGCATGGCCGACGACGGTTCCGCCATCCGCCGCCGCCGGCAGTGTCCTGAATGCGGCCGCCGCTTCACCACCGTGGAGACCACCAGCCTCACGGTGATCAAGCGTTCCGGTGTCGGCGAGCCATTCAGCCGAAGCAAGGTGATCAACGGCGTACGGAAAGCCTGCCAGGGCCGCCCCGTGACTGAAGACGATCTTGCCATGCTGGCGCAGGAAGTCGAGGAAACGATCCGCGCGTCCGGCGCTGCGGAAATTGAGGCCCACGAGGTGGGCCTGGCCATCCTCAGCCCGCTCCAGAAACTGGACGAAGTCGCTTATCTTCGGTTCGCGAGCGTGTACCAGGCATTCGAATCCCTGGAAGATTTTGAGACAGCTATTTCCATCCTCCGCCATGAAGCGGAAGTCGAAGCCAAGGCCGCCAAGGGCAAGAGCTCCGAGAAGAGCCCACTCTAGACTCCGGTGGTGGCAGCGGAGGGGAAGCCGAAGCCACCACCGGCACCAAACCCCGGGGACGATTGCGGTCAGCGGCCTCCGGCCACTGGGAGTACGGCTCCGGTAATGTAACCGGCGTCGCGGGACAGCAGCCACAGCACCGCAGCCGCAACCTCGTCAGGTTCGGCGCCCCGGCCCATGGGGATGGTCGGATTCAGGCGCTCCACCCGGTCGGGCATTCCCGCTGCTGCGTGCAGGCCGGTGTTGGTGCTCCCGGGGGCGACGCAGTTGACCCGGATTCCCTGCGCAGCGACTTCCGAGGCAAGCCCCACCGTGAGTACATCAACAGCACCCTTCGACGCTGCGTAATGCGCCCAAGTGCCCGGCGACCCGGCCTTCGTCGCGGTGGAAGAAATGTTGACGATGGACCCGCCGGGTCCGCCAGTGGCTGTGCTGAGCCGCCGCACCGCTTCCTGGCAGACATAGATCAGCCCTGACACGTTGACGTCCATGACACGTCGGACAGTTGCCGGAGGAACGTCCGAGAGGTTGCCGATCAGGTTGCCCGTAATCCCCGCATTGTTGATCACAGCCGTGACGGCGCCCAAAGTAGCCGCCTGGTCGAACATTGATCCAACTGCTTCCGGATCGCTGACGTCTGCCTGGTGCGCCAGCGCCGTGCCGCCGTCATCCCGAATTTCCTGCACTACGGATGCAGCTCCGGCGGAGTCCGCGGAATAGTTGACCAGGACGGCGTAACCGGCCCGAGCCGCGCGGAGGGCGATGGCGGCGCCGATTCCACGGCTGGCCCCGGTGACCAGGGCAACGTCCCCCGCTGAGGCAGTCATGGAACCGGCAGCCCGCCTACTTGGCCAGTTTGTGCGTGAGTGCAACTTCGATGGCGGCGCCCACAATGCCGGCGTCGTTCTTGAGCTCGGCCGGGACGATCTTCGTGCGCAGCTTCATGTGCGGCAGGTACTCGTCGGCCCGCTTGGAGATGCCGCCGCCGACGATGAACAGTTCGGGGGAGAACAGGAATTCAACATGCGAGAAGTAGCGCTGGAGCAGCACGCTGTACTCGGTCCAGCTTAGGCCGTCGCGTTCACGTGCCACGGCGGAGGCCTTGCTCTCGGCGTCAAAACCGTCGATCTCGAGGTGTCCGAGTTCGGCGTTCGGGACCAGCTTGCCGTTGAAGATGAAGGCCGAGCCAATGCCCGTCCCAAGGGTAATCACGAGGACGGTCCCGGAGACACCCGCTCCCGCTCCGTAGCGGGCTTCGGCGAGACCCGCGGCGTCGGCGTCGTTGATGACCTCCACCGGGCGGCCCAGGCGCTTGGTCAGCAGCGTGTCAATATCCGTGTTGAGCCAGGACTTATCGACGTTGGCTGCGGAATGAACCACACCGTGCTGGATGATGCCGGGGAACGTTACGCCGATCGGCGAATCGGGGGACGGCGCGTCCGGCCGGGCGTCGAGCTCAGCGACCACCGCTGCGACCGTTTCGGCAACCGACTCCGGCGTCGCGGGCTGCGGCGTCGGAACGCGGAAGCGGTCGCCCACGAGTTTGCCCTTTTTGAGGTCGACAATGCCGCCCTTGATTCCGGTTCCGCCGATGTCGATTCCGATCAGCGGGGCGTTCTTGGTTGACTTGTCGTCCTTCTTGGCCAATGTGATTCCGTTCGTGGCTGTGGGCGGGCAAAGGGTTGTGGGCTAAGGTTCCGGCACATGCCGGGAGGGGTGATCAGGGCAGGGTAAGGATTTCTGCGCCGGACTCGGTAACGAGCAGGGTGTGCTCGAATTGGGCAGTGCGCTTGCGGTCACGCGTCACCACGGTCCAGTCATCAGCCCACATGTCCCACTCAACCGTACCGAGGGTCAACATCGGTTCAATGGTGAACACCATGCCCGTTTCCATGACCGTGTTGTAGGCGGGAGCGGCATCATAATGCGGAATGATCAAGCCGGTGTGGAAAGCCTCGCCAACACCGTGGCCGGTGAAATCCCGGACCACGCCGTAGCCGAAGCGCTTGGCGTAGGACTGGATGGCGCGGCCGATCACGTTGATTTCACGTCCGGGGGCCACGGCCTTGATGGCACGGTTCAGGGATTCCCTGGTGCGCTCCACGAGGAGCCGCGACTCTTCATCGACGTCACCCACCAGGAACGTGAAGTTTGTGTCGCCGTGCACACCCCCGATGAAGGCGGTGATGTCGATGTTCAGGATGTCGCCGTCCTGGACCACCGTGCTGTCCGGTATTCCATGGCAGATCACTTCGTTCAGCGAGGAGCACAGGGATTTTGGGAAGCCCCGGTAACCCAAGGTCGACGGGTACGCCTGGTGGTCGAGCAGGAACTCGTGCCCGATCCTGTCCAGCTGGTCCGTTGTAACGCCGGGCTCGATGTGCTTGCCGACCTCAACGATTGCCTGGGCCGCGATCCTGCTGGCGATCCTGATCTTCTCGATGGTCTCGGCGGATTTCACCTCCGAGCCGGTGAACTTCTCCGGACCCGGCTTGCCCACATACTCGGGGCGGGGAATTGACGCCGGGACAGGCAGCTGCGGGCTGACGGTTCCGGGGACCAGGGTGCCGGTGGGTGCAGTCGAGGCAAGAGAAGGCATAGATTGATCATATAAGCAGGCACAGAAGCCCATGTAACGGACAGCCGGATCGGAACCCGATGGCGCCCTACGTTACGCGGATCACTTTCAGCGGGCGCGGAGCCTGCACGATGCGAGGAGCAGCGATGACCGAGTACTGGTACAACGTCAAGACCCATGAGGTGGAAGAAGACGCCATGTCCGACTGGACGCAGCTGATCGGGCCATACAAGACGCGCGCTGAAGCCGAGCATGCACTGGAGAAGGTCAGGGCACGCAACGAGTCATGGGAAAAGGGCGACGAGGACTGAGGCACCAGCCGGGCGGCCCGGCCGGAGTCCGGCTAGAACGAATGCTCGGGGCCGGGGAACTGGCCCGTCCGGACGTCGTCACCGTAGGCCTTGGCCGCGTTGCTCAGCGACGTTCGCAGGTCAGCATACTGTTTGACGAATTTGGCCATTTTGCCGCCGCGTAGTCCCGCCATGTCCTGCCACACCAGGACCTGGCCGGTTGTGGTGTTACCCGCGCCGATGCCCACGGTGGGAACTGCAATGGCGGCGTCAACGGCCGCAGCCGTGGCGGCCGGAACCATTTCCATCAGGACGCTGAAGGCGCCGGCCTCGGCGAGTGCGACCGCGTCATCGATCAGCCTCTGCGCATCATCGCCCCGGCCCTGGACCCGGTAGCCGCCCAGGGAATGCTCGCTCTGCGGGGTGAAGCCGATGTGCGCCATCACCGGAATGCCGGCCTGGACCATGGCCCGGACGGTGTCAGCGTAGAACTTGCCGCCTTCAATCTTCACGGCATGGGCGAGTCCTTCCTTCAGGAAGCGGACTCCGGTGGCCACGGCCTGCTCGGCTGAAACCTCATAGCTTCCGAACGGAAGGTCCGCGACCACAAGCGCCCGTTTGGCCGACCGCGCCACGGCCCGGCACAGCGGAAGGAGCTCGTCCACGGTGACGGGAAGGCTGGTTTCGTTACCGAAGACGTTGTTGGACGCGGAGTCGCCCACGAGGAGCACCTCGATGCCCGCTTCGTCGAAGATCTCTGCCGTGTACTGTTCGTAAGCCGTCAGCATGGCAAAGTGTTCACCTTTGTCTTTGGCCTGCTGCAGGTGGTGGGTCCGGATTCGTGCCACGGGCTTTTTGGCGGTGTCCGACGGCGTTGCGGGCGCATTGGCGGGCCCGTTGCCGTAGGGAGCAGGTACTTCAGCGGACATGCTGGAATCGGAACTGTTGCTTGTGGCCATGGCTAGAGCGTAATGCGGTACTGTGCGTCCTAGCTACCGGACGGTCCGCCCGTTCCGGTGAATCGCGTCACAAAGCAACGTCCCCCGAAAGCCGGTCGCATCCCCGAAGCCCGCCGCAGCGTGCCGCTGTGCGTGTTAACGCTGTGTTACGCAGAGGTCCGGCACCAACATTCGGCGCGAATGCTTAGTAAAGTGAATCGTGAGCTGCCGCCGGCTCTATGGAATACGGACCCGGGGCATCAAAATGTTGATCCGGAGAAGAGGCCATAATGGACCGCCAGCAAGAGTTTGTCCTGCGGACGATCGAAGAGCGAGATGTACGGTTCGTGCGTCTGTGGTTCACGGATGTCGTGGGTTCACTCAAGTCTGTTGCGCTTGCCCCCGCCGAAGTCGAGGGTGCCTTCGAAGAAGGCCTGGGCTTCGACGGTTCCGCGATCGAGGGCTTGGCCCGCGTGTTCGAATCGGACATGCTGGCGCAGCCGGACCCGTCCACCTTCCAGATCCTGCCGTGGCGTGGGGAAACCGAACAGACGTCGCGAATGTACTGCGACATTCTGACGCCCGACGGCGAACCCTCCGCGGCGGACCCCCGTAACGTCCTGAAGCGCACCCTCGCCAAAGCAGCCGACATGGGCTTCACCTGCTACACCCACCCCGAAATCGAGTTCTACCTGCTGAAGTCGCAGGAGCCGGGCCCGGATGGCTCGCCCGTCCCTGTCGACGAGGGCGGCTACTTCGACCACGTCCCCGGCGGCGTCGCACAGGATTTCCGCCGCACCGCCGTCACCATGCTCGAATCCGTAGGGATCTCCGTCGAATTCAGCCACCACGAAGCCGGTCCGGGCCAGAACGAGATCGATCTCCGTTACGCGGATGCCCTGCAGACCGCGGACAACATCATGACTTTTCGCACCGTCATCAAGGAAGTGGCGCTGCAGCAGGGCACCTACGCCACGTTTATGCCCAAGCCGTTCACAGCCCACCCGGGCTCGGGCATGCACACCCACTTCTCGCTGTTCGAGGGCGATACGAACGCCTTCTACGAAGCCGGTGCCGAATTCCAGCTGTCCAAAACGGCCAAACAGTTCATCGCGGGCATCCTCAAGCACGCCCCCGAATTCACGGCCGTGACCAACCAGTTCGTGAACTCGTACAAGCGGCTGTGGGGCGGCGGCGAAGCGCCGAGTTACCTGAGCTGGGGCCACAACAACCGATCCGCGCTGGTGCGCGTCCCGCTGTACAAGCCGGGCAAGGGCCAGTCCGCGCGCATTGAATACCGCGGCATCGATTCCGCGGCCAACCCCTACCTCGCCTATGCGGTGCTGCTGGGAGCCGGGCTCAAGGGCATCGAAGAGGGCTATGAGATTCCTGCCGCCGCCGAGGACGATATCTGGTCACTGAGCTCGGCCGAGCGCCGCGCCATGGGACACGATCCGCTGCCCGCCAGCCTGCATGACGCGATCAGGGCCATGGAGGATTCCGAACTCATGCCGCAGATCCTCGGTGAGCAGGTCTTCGAGTACTTCCTGCGCAACAAGCGCGCCGAATGGCAGGACTACCGTCTCCAGGTGACGCCCTACGAGCTGCAGCGCAATCTCGGCATTTTGTAAGGGGCAACGGTGAGCCTTGCCCGTCGCCTGATCTCCGCCGGTTTCAGTGACCTGGAAAAGGGGGAGCGGTTCCTGGCTGCCCGGGAACTGGAAGGCATCGACCAGGAGGCGCTCTTCGCGGGCTTCCACCTTGCCGCCAACCCCGACACCGCGCTGCAGTCGCTGGTCCGGCTGATCGAAAAGCATCCCGATCTTCGGAAGCTCGCTGCCGCAGACATCGACACGAGCGAGCCGCTCTACCGGGTCCTGGGCGCCTCCGAAGCTTTGGGTGAATTCCTGATCCGCCACCCGGAGCACCTTGACGCCTTCGACGTGGTCGCGAGCCCGGAACCGGTCGCGGCGGATGCCGGGGAGCTAAGGTCGCGGCTTCTGCGGTCCGTGCAGGCAGACCCGAAGGCGCGCAGGCCGGTGGCCGGGTTGTCCGGTCCCGAGGCCTATGTGGCGCTTCGCACCGCCTACCGCAGGGGGGTAGTGGACCTGGCGGTCAAAGATCTGTGTGCCGCCGATCCGCTGGACTTTATGCCCGCTGCCGGCGCCGAACTGGCCGACCTCGCCGGTGCGGCCATCGAAGCGGCCCTGGCCGTATCCCGGGCCGAAGCAGGCGAGCAGTTCGATGCGGCGGAGGTCGCCGACATCGGGCTGGCCGTCATCGGCATGGGCAAATGCGGTGCACGCGAACTCAACTACATTTCCGACGTCGACGTCATTTACGTGATCGAGGCAGACGGACTCGACGACGCCCGTGCCAACACCATCGGTACTGCCCTTGCTACAGGGATTTCGAGGGCCATCATGTCCATTGGCCGGGAGCCCGGCCTTTGGGAGGTGGATGCCAACCTGCGGCCCGAAGGCAAGTCCGGTCCGCTGGTGCGGACCCTGGCGTCCCATCAGAGCTACTACGCCCGCTGGGCCGAGAGCTGGGAGTTCCAGGCGCTCCTGAAAGCGCGGACCATTGCCGGGGATGCGGAGCTGGGTGCCCGGTACGAGGCCGCGGTGCTACCCCTGATCTGGGGTTCGGCAAACAGGGAAGGTTTCGTGGAATCCGTACAGGCCATGCGCCGGCGGGTCACGGACAACATCCCGGCGGATGAGGAGCAGCGCCAGATCAAACTGGGCCGCGGCGGCCTGCGCGATATCGAATTCACGGTTCAACTGCTGCAGCTGGTGCACGGCAAGGCCGACGAATCCCTTCGTCACCGGGACACAACCTCGGCCATAGCCGCCCTCTCCGCCGGCGGCTACATCGGACGGACGGACGCCGCCGAATTCGACCACGCCTACCGTTATCTGCGGCTCTTGGAGCACCGGATCCAGCTCTTCCAGCTGCGCCGCACCCACCTGATGCCGGTGCGGGAAGACGCGCTCCGCGCCCTCGCGAAGGCCGTGCTTGGCCCGTTCGCCCGTGAACGCCCGCACCCCGATGCCCTGCTGGCCGCCTGGCAGAAGACCAAACGCTCTGTGCGAGAACTGCACGAGCGCATTTTTTACCGCCCGCTGCTGAACACTGCCGCCAAGCTGAGCAGCGAGGAAGCCCGGCTGACACCGGAGGCCGCCCAGGGCCGCCTGGCCGCCCTCGGTTACCTGGACCCCCGGGGCGCCATGCGGCACATCGAGGCCCTCACCGCCGGCGTCAGCCGGCGCGCGGCGCTGCAGCGCCAGCTCCTGCCCATCCTGCTCGGGTGGCTCGCGGACGGTGTGGACCCCGACGCCGGGCTGCTGGGTTTCCGCCGCGTCAGCGAGGCACTGGGAACAACGCACTGGTATCTGGGGATGCTACGGGACTCGACGGCCGCCGCCGAGCGGCTGTGCCATGTGCTCTCCAACTCCCGGCTGATGGCCGACCTCCTGGAGGTCTCCCCGGAATCGGTCGCCTGGCTGGGGACCGACAAGGACCTGGCCCCGCTGGAATTTGAAGCCCAGTGGCTGGAAATCACGTCGAAAATGTCGCGGCATGAGGATCCGGAAAGCGCCATGCGGCTTATCCGGCTTATCCGCCGCAGGGAGATCCTCAGGATCGCCATTGCAGACAGCGCCGGCCTGCTGGACCAGGACCAGGTGGGCGCCGCCCTGGCGGACACGGACCGTGCAGCCGTGCTTGGAGCCCTCCGGGTGGCAGAGGGAATTGTCGCCGCATCGGGTCCCCTCAAGACACGCGTCCTGGTGGTGGCCATGGGGCGGCAGGGCGGCCGTGAAATCGGTTACGGCTCGGACGCGGATGTCATGTACGTCCACCGCGGCCTGCCGGGGGTCTCCGACGAAGAGGCGCAGAACCAGGCTGCGCAGATCGTGGGCCACATTTCGAATCTGCTGACGCAGCCGCTCAAGCCCGCCATCTTGGCCGAGCGGGTGCTGATGGTGGATGCCGACCTGCGGCCCGAGGGCAAGAGCGGCGCCATGGTCCGTTCCCTGGAATCCTATGCGGAGTACTACCGCCGGTGGTCGCTGGTCTGGGAAGCCCAGGCACTGCTGCGTGCACTGCCCATCGCAGGTGACGACGACCTTGCCGCGGACTTCGTACAGCTGATAGACCCCATCCGCTATCCGGCGGAACTCTCGGAGAAGGACGTGCGGGAAATCCGCCGTGTCAAAGCCAGGGTTGAAGCAGAGCGGCTGCCCCGGGGTGCAGATCCCGCCCGGCACCTCAAGCTGGGCCGCGGCGGCCTGAGCGACGTCGAGTGGCTCGTTCAACTGCTCCAGCTGCAACATGCGGGACAGCATCCGGAACTGCGGACCACGTCCACCGTGCCGGCGCTGGAAGCGGCGGCCTCCCTGGGATTCCTTGAACCGGACGAGGCCGAACTGCTGCTCAAAGCCTGGCGGCTGGCGAGCCGCATCAGGTCGGCAAACGTGATTTGGACCGGCCGCGCCTCCGACCTGCTGCCCTCCTCCCGCAGGGACCTTGAAGCCGTGGCCCGCTGGTGCGGCTACCAGCCCGGCAACGCTGCGGCGCTGGAAGAGGACTACCTGCGGATCAGCAGGCAGGCCCGTGCGGTCTTTGACCGTGTATTTTATGGCCAGTAAGCGTCAGTGAGGCAGGCTTCTCA
Source organism: Arthrobacter sp. PvP103 (assembly GCF_017833075.1). Lineage (NCBI taxonomy): Bacteria > Bacillati > Actinomycetota > Actinomycetes > Micrococcales > Micrococcaceae > Arthrobacter > Arthrobacter sp. PvP103. The sequence continues at coordinate 4,152,227 of NZ_JAFIBQ010000001.1, forward strand.
GGCCTGATGGAGAAATGCGGGTAGCCTCTAGGGGTACTTTGCCGGTCTTCGGGACCGGCTGCCGCATTTACCTAGGAGTTGTATCAACTTGCCCGGACTCCAGCAGACCAAGGCCGCCAGGCCTCGGACGGCCACAGTCATCGGAGCCATGCTGGCCCTGGCCGCGATGCTCTTCGGTGCCGCCGGCGCCGCCGCGGCGCCGGCGGACGCACCAGGCGCCGCAGGCGCAGCGCACCAGGCTGCCGGTTCATCGCATCCGGCCGCCGCGCCGTCGAGCCTTTCCGGAAAGACCTTCGTCATCGGCACGGACACCACGTTCGCCCCGTTCGAATTCCGTGATGCCGGCGGTGAACTGACCGGCATCGACATGGACATCATCCGCGAGATCGCCAAGAACCAGGGATTCGCCGTCGAGATCAAATCGCTCGGCTTCAACGCGGCCCTGCAGGCGCTGTCCTCCAACCAAGTGGACGGCGTCATCGCCGGCATGTCCATCACGGAACCCCGCAAGCAGATCTACGACTTCTCCGACCCCTACTTCGAGTCGGGCGTGCAGATGGCCGTTGCCAAGTCCAACACGGACGTTAAGGGATACGAAGACCTCAAGGGCAAGACGGTTACGGCCAAAACCGGCAGCGAGGGCGAAACGTTCGCCAAGTCGATCGCCGGCCAGTACGGCTTTACCGTTAAGGCCCTGGACCAGTCGGCCACCATGTACGAGCTCGTAAAGTCAGGGAACGCCGTCGCCGTTTTCGATGACTATCCGGTCCTGGCCTACGGCATCAGCCAGAACAACGGACTCAAGGCCGTGTCCGAGAAGGAAAAAGGCGGCTCCTACGGCTTCGCCGTCAACAAGGGCCAGAACCCGGAACTGCTCCAAGCGTTCAACACCGGCCTGGCGGAGCTGAAGTCCAGCGGCAAGTACCAGGAAATCCTGGACAAGTACCTCAAGGACCCCACGCAGGCCGCCGAGTCCAGTTTCTGGGACCTCCTGGCCAACAGCTTCCCGGCACTGATGAAGGGCCTTGGCAACACTGTCCTGGTCACCGCGATTTCCTTCGCCCTGGCCATGCTGATCGGCCTCTTCATGGGGTTCCTGAAGATCTCCACCAGCGTGGTGCTGCGCGGGATCGCCACCACCTTCGTCAGCATCTTCCGGGGAACCCCGCTGCTGGTCTGGGCCTTCTTCTTCTATTTCGGCATTCCCCAACTGACCGGCCAGCCCATCGACATCTGGGTGGCGGGCGTGCTGACGCTCAGCCTCAACGCCGGCGCCTACATCACCGAAATCGTCCGCGGCTCCATCCAGTCGGTGGACCCCGGCCAGCTCGAAGCCAGCCGCAGCCTGGGCCTCGGATACGCGAAGTCCATGCAAAAAGTGGTGGTCCCGCAGGCGTTCAAGATCATGACGCCCTCCCTGATCAACCAGCTGATCATCATGCTCAAGGACAGCTCGCTGCTGCTCGCCATCGGATTCGCCGAACTGCTCTACCAGGGCCAGCAGATCTACGCAGGGAACTTCCGGATCACCGAAACCCTGCTGATTGTCGCGGTCCTGTACTTCGTGGTCATCATGCTGCTGACCAAACTGGCCAACGTCGCGGATAAGAGGTTCAACAAATGAGCACGGCACTCACTGCCCCCAGCAAGATCTCCGTCAGGGAACTGACGAAGTCCTTCGGTTCCAACCAGGTGCTCAAAGGCATCAACGCCGAGGTCGCCGAAGGCGAGGTGGTCTGCGTGATCGGGCCTTCCGGCTCCGGTAAGTCCACCTTCCTGCGCTGCCTGAACAAGCTGGAGGACATCACCGGCGGCCACGTCACAGTGGACGGCTTCGACGTGACGGACCCCAAGGTGGATATCAACGAGGTCCGGAGGCACATCGGCATGGTCTTCCAGCACTTTAACCTGTTTCCGCACATGTCCGTGATCGAGAACATCATGCTGGCGCCGGTGGAGTCCGGGAAGCAGGGCAAGGATGAGGCCCGGGCCAGTGCCCTGAAGCTCCTGGAGCGCGTGGGACTAGCCGAGAAGGCGGATGCCCGCCCGGCGTCGCTCTCCGGCGGCCAGAAGCAGCGCGTGGCCATCGCCCGGGCGCTGGCCATGAACCCGGACATCATGCTCTTTGACGAGGCGACGTCCGCGCTTGACCCGGAAATGGTGGGCGAAGTGCTGCAGGTCATCAAGGACCTGGCCCGCGACGGGATGACAATGGTGCTGGTCACCCACGAGATGGGCTTTGCCCGGGAAGTGGCCGACCGCGTGCTGTTCATGGCCGACGGCGTCATCTGCGAGCAGGGACCCCCGGAGGATCTGTTCGGAAACCCCCAGCAGCAGCGCACCCGGGATTTCCTTTCCAAGGTGCTGTAATTCGGGAGGCCCGGCGGGGAGCGTTCCGGGGCTGACATGCCTTGACCACGGTGCTATTTTGGAGCCCATGGCCAAGCAATTGTTCCTGAACCTCCCCGTCAAGGACCTCGACAAGAGCGTGGAGTTCTTCACCGCACTGGGCTTTTCCTTCAACCCTGACTTCACGGACGAGAACGCCACGTCAATGATCATCAACGACAACGCCTTCGTCATGCTGCTGGTGGAGGGCTACTTCAAGACATTCACCTCCAGGCCCGTTGCCGACGCCCGCAGCGCCACGGAGGCCATTATGTCCTTCTCCCTGGACAGCCGGGAAGCTGTGGACGAGCTGGTCAGGACGGCGCTCACTGCGGGCGGTACCCCGTCCGAAGAAGCCCAGGACTACGGCTTTATGTATACGCACAGCTTCCAGGACCCGGACGGCCACCTCTGGGAGGTCTTCTGGATGGACCCGGCCGGGCCACCCAAGGATCCGGTGGCCTGACCCGCCCGTCGCCTCCGGGCGGGTCTGTGGTGCCGGCCGGGGCCCGGGCGGACGGCCCGGGGCGGGTTACCGCGGACGGTTTGGATAGGCTTCTTGCATGCCTGAAGACGTGTGGCTCATTGCCCTGAAGAACCTCGATGACGATGCAAGGGCAATCAAGCTCGGCGAAATCGCGGAACTTGAGCTCGCTGCCGACCAGCAGGACTTCGCCGGCGATCCGTTGCGGATGATGCTCGTGGCCCTGGAAGAGGATTCTCGCGTTCCCTATGTGGTGGACTCCGGCGGTACGGCGGTTGGTGTGCTGACGCTGCAACGCGGCGCGGCTTCGCTGGCCGGCTGGGCTGACGACGAGTCAGTGTGGCTGCTGCGCGGATTCCTGATCGACCGCCGCCGCCAAGGCCAGGGACTGGGCACCCTCGCCGCCTCCGCAGCGGTCCGGGAGGCCGCTAAACTGACGGCCAGGCTGGGCGGGGGAGAGGCCGGCGTCGTCCTTTCCGTGAACGAACGAAACCCCGCCGGCCAGGCGGCTTACCGCAAAGCGGGATTCGAGGACCGCGGACAGTATCTTGGCGGCAACGCCGGACCGCAGCGGACCATGTACCGGGCCTTCTAAGCCGCCTCAAGCGCTGGCCCTTTTGTCAACCTGGGTTGACGCTCGGCCCTCTGTCAACTAAGGTTGACGAAGGAGGTGGGCCATGAAGACGTTGATCGGTTCAATGGACGGCAAGGGTCCGGCGGAAGCGTTGTACACCGTCGCGGAGCTCCACAAGGAGCTGGCGCGCACCGAAACGGAAGCTGTGCTCCGCGCCCGTAGGGCGGGGCTTTCCTGGGAGGCCATCGCAGTGTGCCTCGGCGTCACCAAGCAAGCCGTCCATAAGAAGTACGGCAAGCGCTGAACCGGTATTCGCAGCCGGCAACGCCTTAGGCGTCCGGTGCAGTAAAAGCCGATGCAACAAAAAGACGACGGCCCCCACCAAAAGGTGGGGGCCGTCGTCGTGCAATCCGGTGGCGGAAAGCCGCTAGCGACTAGACGCCGTAGTAGAGCTCAAATTCGTACGGGTTCGGGCGCAGGGAGAGCGGACGGATCTCGTTCTCGTACTTGTACTCGATCCAGGTGTCGATCAGGTCCTGGGTGAAAACGCCGCCGGCCTGGAGGAACTCGTTGTCCTCGGCCAGGGCATCAAGGGCTTCCTCGAGGGTGCCCGGAGCCTTGGGGATGTCCTTGGCTTCTTCGGCGGGGAGCTCGTAGAGGTCCTTGTCGATGGGAGCCGGCGGTTCGATGCGGTTGCGGATGCCGTCAATGCCGGCCATCAGCTGGGCAGCGAACGCCAGGTACGGGTTGGACGAGGGGTCCGGAGCGCGGAACTCGATGCGCTTGGCCTTCGGGTTGGAGCCTGTGATCGGGATGCGGATACCGGCGGAGCGGTTGCCCTGCGAGTAAACCATGTTGACCGGAGCTTCGAAGCCCTTGACCAGGCGGCGGTATGAGTTGACCGTCGGGTTGGTGAAGGCGAGGACGGCGGAGGAGTGCTTCAGCAGGCCGCCGATGTACCAGCGTGCCATGTCGGAGAGACCGGCGTAGCCCTTTTCGTCGTAGAACAGCGGCTCGCCACCGTTCCACAGCGACTGGTGGCAGTGCATGCCCGAGCCGTTGTCACCGAAGACGGGCTTCGGCATGAAGGTGACCGACTTGCCCCAGGCGTCCGCGGTGTTCTTGATGACGTACTTGAACTTCTGCAGGTCATCTGCCGCGTGGGTCAGCGTGGTGAACTTGTAGTTGATCTCAGCCTGGCCGGCGGAGCCGACTTCGTGGTGGCTGCGCTCGACCTCAAGGCCGGCTTCGTCCAGCGCAACACACATGGCGTCGCGCAGGTCAGCCTGCTTGTCGGTGGGGGATACCGGGAAGTAACCGCCCTTGACGGGGGTCTTGTAGCCCAGGTTTCCGCCTTCTTCTTCGCGGCCGGTGTTCCAGTGCGCTTCTTCGGAGTCGATCTTGTAGAAGCTGCCCTGCGGCGAGGACTGGTACTGGACGTTGTCGAAGACGAAGAACTCGGCTTCAGGCGCGAAGAACGCGGTGTCGGCGATGCCGGTGGACGCGAGGTAGGCCTCTGCCTTCTCTGCCACGCCGCGGGGGTCGCGGTGGTAAGGGTCACCGGTGCGGGGGTTCACGATGGAGAAGTTCAATGCGAGCGTCTTCTCCATGCGGAACGTGTCCAGGAACGCCGTGGTGACGTCCGGGATGAGCTGCATGTCGGACTCGGCGATGCCCTGGAAGCCGCGGATGGACGAACCGTCGAAGAGCTGGCCATTGATGAAGAAGTCTGCATCAACGCTCTTAGCCGGCACGTTGAAGTGCTGCTGCACGCCAGGAAGGTCGGTGAAGCGGATATCGACAAACTTAATATCTTCGTCCTTGATGAACTTGAGGACCTCGTCCGCAGTCTTAAACATCTATGCTCCTTACGCATAAGTAATAACTGGCTGGAAAGCCATGTGGTCCAGCGCAATCCGACGGCGCGAAAACACAAAAGTGTCCCCGCTCCTAGCTCGCTAGCAACTGTTACCACCCTAGGGACACGGGATTTCCCGGCCATGTCCGCTATGTTTCCGGCAGGTTACAGAACCGCCTGATATGTAAACGCTATACGGTGTCCACACTGTGGTCCATCCGCATCCATAGAGTGAACTTGTCCGGAACTTTCACGGGGAGTTCCGGTGAGATCCGATGAACGACGGGCGCCGTGCACCGGATAGGCTTGATCCGTGGTTGATCGCAGAGACATAGGCTCCTGGCTGAGCGGGCCGGACACCTCCGGCATTTCGAAATATCCGGGGGAGCGCCTTGGCCTGCCCGAGGCGGGCCGGGGGTCCATCGCCCGTGCCGGTCGTAGAATCCTGGCCATCTGCATTGACTGGGGACTGGCGCTGTTGATCAGCAATTACGCGTTCGGCGGGGACCCGTGGGCAACGCTGGCCGTTTTTGCGGCGGAACAGATCCTACTGATCGGCACTCTTGGCTACAGCATTGGCCACCGGCTTCTGGGCATTCATGTGGTGCGCCTCGGTGGCGCTCCGGCTGGGCCGTTGGCTGCGCTGGTCCGCACCTTGCTGCTGTGCCTGGTGATCCCGGCGGTAATTTTCGATCCGGATCACCGCGGCCTGCACGATAAAGCGATGAATACCATCCTGGTGCGCATGTAGCAGGCCCGGCGGCCCCGCCTCGGCGGAAGGCCGCCCTGCGGCTGCGTCCGGCGGGACCTGCTCAGACGCCGGCGGTTTCGTGTTCCTTGGCTGCGCGCCGCTCGGTGCCCGCTGCCGTCAGGTAGCCGCGCCTGCCTGCCCAGCGCTCGAACAGTACCGTGGCAAAGGGAAACACCGCAGAGATCCCGGCGAGGAAGGCCACCCGGAAGGGCCACCGCTGCAGCCGCCACAGGGCCAGCGCGGCTACGCCGTAGGCGACGAACAGGGCGCCGTGTAGGGGTCCGGCAATTTCCACGCCAAGCTCCGTGGTCCGGGCCACCCACTTGAAGTACATTCCGGTGAGGAGCGCCGCCCAGCTGAAGGCTTCGGCTACGGCGAGGGCCCGGAAGACCCGGGTGACGGTAGTTTTCGAGGGAAGTTTCACGGTGCTCCGGTTTCTTTTGACGACGTTTCGGCGTGGCCGGCACATGGCCCAAAGCAAACGCCCCGGTTGCCGGCCAGATGGCCGGTTTCCGGGGCGTTGCCTGTGCTGCTAACGGCCGCGGGCTGCTTTGCGGTCCGGCCGGGCTTTGTAGGGGTCGATTCCCTTGGGGATGGGGAGTCGGTTTCCCAGCGAGGAAATGCGCTTCGAAACAGCGTTGACCTCGAGTTTGGTCAGTTCCTTGTCCAGCTTGTTCATTTTCTTGGCGACCTGGCTGATGGGCACCTGGCCCTCGCCACGGCCGCTCTCAATCACGTGGACAGTGACGTTGGGCAGGATGCGCGCCAGCCGCTTGCGTTCGGCGTCGACGAGGGGCCGGACCCGGTGGGTGGGGCCTTCGCTGACAAGCACGACGCCGGGACGGCCGATGGCGCGGAAGACGGCGTCCTGGGTGCGGGGGTTGACCGCGACCGGCTGGTCCTCGGTGATCCATCCGCGCTTCAGCGTGCCCAGGGCGGCCCCGGAAGCGCCGGGCTGGTTTTCGATCTGGGCGAAAGCGGCCCGTTCAGCGCGGCGCGAGAGGATGAGGGTGGCGGCCAGCAGCCCAAGGGGGATGCCGATGATCAGGCCCGTGATCCAGTTGTCGAGGAGGAAGCCCACCAGGAAGCTGACGGCTACGACTCCAAGGAAGGCTAGCAGCATCATCCAGACCACCATGGGGTCGTGGCGGCGCGTCATCTGGAAGACTTCGTTGATCTGCTTCAGCCTGCTGGGCTTCTTGACCTTGGCTTCCTTCGGCTTGCGAGAGAAGAGGCCACGCTTCGGAGCGTCGGAGGCTGCCGGAGTCGGTTTGCTGGAATCAGGGGAATTCGCCATAGTGCCTTAATTCTACGTGATTTATGCCTGAGGGCCGGACGCCGAAGTACTCCGGTGCCGGCCCTCAGGCATAAATGTTACGAAAGGTCCTAGTGGTGTGCTGCGATGAGCGAGCTGGCTTCCTGGCGGGTGCTGCCGGAGGACTCGATGTGCGCGAGTTCGGCCGGGATGTTCCAGCCCTTCTTGCGCATCGCGGTGGCCCAGAGCCGGCCGGCACGGTAGGAGGAGCGGACCAGCGGCCCGGACATCACGCCGAGGAAACCGATCTCTTCGGCCTCCGTGGCGAGGTCGACGAATTCCTGCGGCTTGACCCAGCGGTCCACCGGCAGGTGGCGTTCGGACGGGCGCAGGTACTGGGTGATCGTGATCAGGTCGCAGCCGGCCTCGTGCAGGTCGCGCAGGGCCTCGGAGATCTCCTCCCGGGTTTCTCCCATGCCCAGGATCAGGTTGGACTTCGTGACCATGCCCAGGTTCCGGCCCTGCGTGATGACGTCCAGGGACCGGTCGTAGCGGAACGCGGGGCGGATGCGCTTGAAGATCCGCGGGACGGTCTCGACGTTGTGCGCGAAGACCTCGGGCTTGGAGTCGCAGATCGCGGCGATGTGTTCGGGTTTGCCGGAGAAGTCCGGGATCAGGAGTTCGACGCCGGTGCCCGGGTTCAGTTCGTGGATCTTGCGGACCGTCTCGGCGTAGAGCCAGACGCCCTCGTCGGCGAGGTCGTCCCGGGCCACGCCGGTCACGGTGGCGTAGCGCAGCTGCATGGCCTGGACCGAGCGGGCCACCTTGGTGGGCTCAAACATGTCCACCGGTGAAGGCTTGCCGGTATCGATCTGGCAGAAATCGCAGCGCCGGGTGCATTCGGAGCCGCCGATCAGGAAAGTGGCTTCCTTGTCTTCCCAGCATTCGAAGATGTTCGGGCAGCCGGCCTCTTCACAGACGGTGTGCAGGCCTTCCTTCTTCACCAGGTTCTTGAGCTGGACGAACTCCGGGCCCATCTGGACCTTGGCCTTGATCCACTCCGGCTTACGCTCCACCGGAGTAGCCGCATTGCGCTGCTCAATACGCAGCATCTTCCGGCCTTCTGGTGCCAGTGTCACAGTAGAGCTCCTTCGGGGCTTGAAACGAGTGCTTCTTCGTGCTTACGGAATTCTTCCACTACCCGCTCCGCAATATCGCCGGGGGTAATGGTCCTGCCGGCCTCAATGGACATCGTGGTGACACCGGCGTCTGTGATGCCGCAGGCAATGATCTGGGCATAGGGCGCCAGATCATTGTTGCAGTTGATGGCGATGCCATGCATTGTGACTCCGTCCAGGACCCGGATGCCGATCGCGGCAATCTTGCGGTCCGGGCCCTTGCTGTCGGCCTTGATCCAGACGCCGGCACGTCCCTTGATCCGCTCGGCATTGATGCCGTAGTCGGCCATGACGGCGATCATGACGGCTTCGAGCCGTTCAACGTAGTCGCGGATGCCGGACCGGTTCTTCAGCTTGAGGATCGGATAGGCGATCAGCTGGCCGGGCCCGTGCCAGGTCAGCTTGCCGCCACGGTCCACGGCTACAACGGGAGTCCCGTCGAACGGTCGTTCGTGGTCTTCTGTGAGCTTGCCGGCAGTGTATACGGCGGCATGCTCGAGGAGGAGGACTGTACTGGGTGCCTCAGCTGCGACGACTTTGTCATGGAGTTCGCGCTGGGTGTCCCAGCCCTTCATGTAATCAACGAAATCCGGAGCAAGACCCAGCGTGGAAAACTCAAGAGTCATGGTATCCAGCTTAGACCCCGTCCGCCGTGGAGCCGGGTTCTGTGCTTAACCTCTCATTGCAGGGCCTGTGGATAACTTCTGCGGAATTTCGCCGATTCCGCTATTCCTTGGGTATGGAAGATTACGCGTACGACGGCGGTTCAGACGAGGGCGGTCCGGCACCCCTGGCGGCTCCGGTATCCCCGGACGCCCCCGACGGGGGTCCCGCCGGTGCGGCCCCGGAGGTTCCGGGCTACCAGGTTGAACGGGAGCTTGGCCGCGGCGCCAGCGCGAGGGTATGGCTTGTCCGGGAACAGCTGACCCGTCGCGAGTTTGCCGTGAAGTGCTTCGCCCCGCCGGAACTCCCTGCCCGGTACGCGCCCGGCACGGGGGCTGACGGCAGAGAGAAGCGGGCCGCGGAAGAAGCCGTGCGCCGTGAGTTGCGGATTCTCTCCACACTGGATCACGACCACCTGGTGAAGGCGCACGACCTTGTCAGGCTCCAAGGCGCAGCGGATGGCGGCCTGGGGCTCATCATGGATTACGCAGCAGGGGGATCCCTGGCCCGACTGGTCAGCTGCCGCGGCCCGCTGAGCGTGGGCCAAACCGTGACGGTGCTGACGCCCCTCGCGCAGGCGCTGGGGTATCTGCACGGCAAAGGATTCATGCACTCGGATGTCGCACCGGGCAACGTACTGTTCACGGCCCATGGCAAGCCCCTGCTGGCGGACCTTGGCGTCACTCGCATGGTGGGCGACGCCGCGGATTCCGCCCCGGCCGGCACGGAAGGCTTCGTGGACCCCGCACCCGTCGATGCACTGCGGGCGGGGCTGCAGCCCGAGCGGGACCTCTATTCGGCGGCGGCGATCGGCTGGTACTGCCTGACCGGGAAGGCACCCGAACACGGCCAAAGCCGTCCGCCGCTATCACTGCTGGTTCCGGGCGTGCCGCCGGCCCTCGCCGCCGCATTGGAGTCCGGCTTGAAGGAGGACCGGCGGGAGCGGCCGACAGCCCTGGAGTTCGCCGGTGCTGTCTATCGGAGCGCAGACCCCGCCCCGGTGGACCTTTCCGGGTCCGTCCACCCCACCGTGCTTCCCCAGCTGCTGACACGCCGTAACGTTCCGCCGTCACGCAATGCCCGCCGTGCGGCGAAGCTGCGCACCTGGCGCCGGCGCCTAGGCATCTCAGGCCGTCCCCTCCGGCCAAAGGGCCGCGCACCGGGCCGTCACGCCGGGAGCAGCCGGCGGTGGATCGGCGCCGCAGCTGCAGCTCTTGCCTGTTCGGGAATCGCCACGGCATGGTTCCTGGCCGGGCCGCAACAGGCCCCGCAGCAGGCGGCGGCACCCCTGTCAGTGCAGGCACCAGCGGCCTCTGACGTTCCGCCGGAGGCCGCTGCCGGCCCGGCTCCGGCTGACGCCCGGCAGCTGGCGCTATCGCAAAAGCCCGAAGAAGCCGCACGGGGGCTGGCGGGGCTGCGGTCGGCAGCGTTGAGCTCAGGGCACTTCGAACTGCTGGACGAGGTCAACCAGGCCAACTCCCCGGCGGCCGCTGCCGATGCCGGAATCAGCGGGAGGCTAAGGGATGCCGGTCATGTCCTGGCGGGCTTTGACACGACCCTGACGCGTGCCGAGGCAGAGCCAGGCGCGTCGGATTCACGCGCGGTGGTGGCAATCACTGTGGCCAACTCGGCATACCGGGAAACGGACACCCGAGGAAATGTCGTGGCGGTGGAACCCGCCGGTCCGGAGGAGCAGCTTCGCCTGGTCCTGGTTAGTTCCGGCGGGCGGTGGAGGATCCAGGAGATCCTGCCGGCGGCGTAGGCGCCAAAGTGCCTAGTCCTTGCCGGTCGCCCAGGCCGCGGCCTGCGCAAGTGATGGATGCATCCACTCGAATCCGGCCTCGGCCAACAGAGCGGGCTCCATGCGCTGGCTCCCCAGCAGGAGTTCGTCGGCCAGCTTGCCCATGACCAGCCGCAGCACCGGCGCGGGCACCCGGAAGAATGCGGGCCGGTGGAGTGCGGCGGCCAGCTGGGCAACCAGTGCATTGACGTCCGCTGTTTCGGGGGCACAGAGGTTGACCGGACCTGACAAGGGGGAGGTCAGCAGGAAACTGAAGGCCGAGGACACGTCCGGCAGCGTGATCCAGGGCCAGCATTGCCTGCCGTTGCCCAGTGGTCCGCCAAGTCCGAGCCGAAGCAACGGCAGCAGGCGGCCCAAAGCGCCACCAGACCTGCTGAGGACCACCCCCGTCCGCGGGGTGACGACACGGACGCCGGCGGGGGCCCCATGTGCGGCGGCTTCCCATTCCTGGCAGATCCTGGCCATGATTCCGGAGCCGGCAGGAGAGTTCTCCCGGAGCACGGCAGCGCCGCGGTCGCCGTAATAGTTGGAGCCGGACTGGCTGATGAAGACCTTTGGCGGCTGTTCTGTTCTTGCCATTGCGGCTGCGAGGGTGCGTGTGGGGTCCAGCCGTGAGCGGAACAGCTCATCAATGCGGCCGCGGGTCCAGGGACGGTCTCCGATCCCTGCTCCGGCCAGGTTGATCACGGCGTCGGCGCCCTCAAGGTGGGCGGGATCAAGCTGTCCGGCCGCCGGATCCCAGCGCAATTCGTTGGCATCAGCCGGTGCCCGGCGAACCAGCCGGATGACGTCGTGGCCACCCGAACGCAGATGGGCGGACATGTCGCTTCCGAGGAGGCCTGAGGCGCCGGCCATGATGATTCGCATGATCCATCTCACCATGTCCGGCACGGTGGCGGAACCTCCCGTCCGGCCCACGTACTTTGACTATGATCGTACGATGACCTCCTCGAGCTACTTTCGTTTCCCGCATCTGCACGGCGATCTGGTCACCTTCGTGGCCGAAGACGACGTCTGGATTGCGCCTCTGGACGGCGGCCGCGCCTGGCGGGTTTCCTCCCTTCAACTGCCGGCCCGCAACCCCCGCTTCACGCCCGATGGCAAGCGCCTGGTGTGGACGGTCGTGCAGGGTACAGCGCCTGAGGTTGTCACTGCGGAGGTCGACGGCGGAGGGTACCGTCAGCTGACGTACTTCGGCCATGCTTCAACCAGGGTTAAGGGCTTCACCGCTGCCGGCGATGTCCTGGTCACCAGCGCTTTCCGGCAGGCCGAAAGCCGCCATACGCATGCGTACAGTGTTCCGCTGGAGGGTGGCTGGTCGGAGGAACTCCCGTTCGGGCCCGTCGAATCGGTGGCATTCGGACCGGAGATCGGCGATGAACGCCCGGTGGTCGTGGCCAGTGTGCTCTCGCGCGAGCCGGCCTGGTGGAAGCGGTACCGCGGCGGAACCGCCGGAAAGCTCTGGATCGACGCCGACGGCAACGGGGAATTCGAACGCCTCGTCCCGGAACTGGACGGCAACCTCGCGGACCCCATGTGGGTGGACGGGCGGATCGCCTTCCTTTCCGACCACGAAGGCTACGGAAACCTGTATTCGGTGCTGCCGAACGGCACCGGACTGCGCCGCCACACCGATCACGAAGATTTCTATGTGCGCCATGCCGCCACGGACGGCAAGCGGGTGGTGTTCGAATCCGCAGGAGAGCTCTGGGTGCTCCCTGACCTGGGTTCAGAAGCAGTCAAGCTTGATATCTCGCTGGGATCGGCCTCCCAGGGGCGGAGACCGGCGCTCCTCAAGACCACCCGGCACCTTGGGGGCGTGATTCCCGACCACAGCGGCTCGTCGAGCGCGGTGGAGGCGCACGGAACCATTCACTGGCTCCGCCACAAGGACGGGCCTTCGCGGGTTGTGGAGGCCACTCCCGGTGTTCGCGCCCGCCTGCCGCGTCCGCTCATCGATGGCCGAATTGCCTACGTCGCCGACCACGACGGCGCGGAGGCCCTGTACATCAAGGAAATCGCACCGCAGGTGGCCGGTGACGGGCCGGCGCCGGCCCCGCGCCCCCAGGCGGCCGAGGAGCAGGAAACCGCAACGTCCCTGCCGAGGCCCGTTCCGGCATCCGGGACGAACACTCCCGCCGTGGCATCACCGGCGGGCGATGATTCCCTGCAGCCCGCGGCCCCGGGGCGTGACGCCAACGCCACCGTTCAGGTCGCCCCCCACAGTGCAGAAGGTGGAAGCGATGTCGCCGGCGGTGTGCCGGAACGCACGGCCGTGGAGGCAAACCGGGCCGGGTCCGCGCGCCTGCGAAAGATCGATTTCCCCAAGCCCACCCGGGCCAGTGCCATAGAGGCCAGCCCGGACGGGCGCACCCTTGCCATCGGTACCGCCTTCGGCGACGTCTACCTGGCTGATACCCGGAGCGGGACCATCAAGCTCGTCACCAGCATCGGCGAGGGCACCATCGACGGGCTCTGCTGGTCTCCGGACTCCGCCTGGCTGGGCTGGTCCGAACCGGTCACATCCTTTGGGTCGCGCAGCCGTCTCCGGATCGTTAACGTGGACGATCCGGAATTCCGGATCGTGGACGTCACCGACGGACGATTCCGCGATGCGTCGCCGTCGTTCACTCCTGATGGCAAATTCCTCGCGTTCCTGTCCAACCGCAGTTTCGACCCCGTGTACGACGGACATTCCTTTGATTTGTCCTTCCCCAGCCCCATCAAGCCCTACCTCGTGGCCCTTGCTGCCGAGACGCCGTCGCCCTTTGGCCCCTCGGTTGACCTCGCGGACGGTCCGGAAGGTGAATCCTCCGGCTCCGCGGCCGGCAACGCCGACGCAACCGGCACCGGTTCCGACGTGCCCGCTGTCCGGGTGGACGCTGACGGGCTGGCGCACCGGGTGATCGGAGTTCCGGTGCCCCAAGGCAACTACTCTGCGCTTGAGGCCACGCCCGGAGCGCTGCTGTGGCTGGACAACGCCCTGGCCGGCGTGACCGGCGACGGCCGGGCCAGCACCGACGACAAAGATGCCGCCCCCAGCCTGGTGCGTTTTGACATGGCGAAGCGCAAGACAACCACCATCGTGGACGCATTGGACAGCTACCGCGTGTCCGGCGACGGCAGGAAGGTGGTCTTCCTGCACGACAAGCAGATCCGGGTGGCGCCCGCGGATGCCAAGGGCGACGAAGATTCCGGCCAACTGGTGAAGGTGGATGTCAGCCGCATCCGGGTGCTCCTGCATCCGCTGAGTGTGTGGGGCCAGGCGTTCGATGAAGCCTGGCGGCTTCAGCGTGACTTCTTCTGGACCGAGGACATGGCCGGACAGGACTGGAAATCCGTGCACCGCCGGTACCGCCCCATCGTGGACCGGCTCGGCTCGCATGACGACCTCGTGGACCTGCTGTGGGAGCTGCACGGCGAGCTAGGGACATCCCACGCCTATGTTCGTCCGGCCGCCGTCACCGAGAACGGCAGCAACGGGCAGGGCCGCCTGGGTGCTGATCTGGCCTTCACCGGGAAAGGCTGGGAAATCACCCGCATCCTGGCGGGGGAGTCGTCAGACCCGCTGGCAACCTCACCCCTGACCAGGCCCGGCGCAGACGCAAAGGCGGGGGACGTCCTGCTCGCCATCGACGGCGTGGAGCTGTCCGAAGGGCTGACACCTGCCATGCAGCTGGTCGGTGCCGCAGGTAAGGCTGTGGAGCTGACCTTGCGCAACGGCGCCGCCCACGGCGAAGCCGCAGGCAGGCAACGCCGCATTGCTGTGGTGCCGGTCAAGGACGAGGAGCGCCTGCGTTACCAGGAATGGGTGGCCGGCAACCGCAGGACTGTACGCGAAGCGTCGGCAGGAACCTACGGCTACCTGCACATCCCGGACATGATGGCGAACGGCTGGGCCCAGCTCCACCGTGACCTCGATACCGAGACGGCACTGGACGGGCTGATCGTGGACGTCAGGCGCAACCGGGGAGGACACACGTCCCAGCTTGTCGCCGAACTCATTGGCCGCAAGGTGACCGGATGGAGCATGCCCCGCGGTGAGAGGCCGCGGACGTACCCGCACCACGCGCCACGCGGGCCGGTCGTCATCCTGACGGACGAATTTGCCGGCTCGGACGGGGATATCATCACGCAGGTGTCCAAGCTGCGCGGCATCGGGCCGGTCATCGGGACCCGGACCTGGGGCGGCGTGGTGGGCATCGACAACCGCTTCTCCCTCGCTGACGGCACCGGTGTGACGCAGCCGCGCTACGCCACCTGGTTCAGCGGAGGCGTAGGCTGGAACGTCGAGAATTACGGCGTCACGCCGGACATCGAGGTGACCTTCCCGCCGCATGCCTACGCCGCCGGCAGGGACCCCCAGCTGGAGTACGGCATCGGTGCGCTCAAGGAAATGATCCAGGAACTTCCCACGGACCGGCCTCCGCTGCGCGAAGGCTACCGGCGGCTGCTGCCGGCGCCCCTGCCGGCCCGCACCCTCAAGGACTAGGTCCGCCCTCCCCGGACAAACGAAGGCCCCGCTCCTGCCCCAATAACAAGGGCAGGAGCGGGGCCTTCGCCGTGCGGCGGCGCGGCAGCTCCTAGGAGCGGCCGCTTCCGACCGCTCCTAGGAGGCTGCGAGCGTGGCGTCCATGGTGATGTCGATGCTGGCCAGGGCACCTGAGACCGGGCAGCCGACCTTGGCTTCCCCGGCGATCTTCTGGAACTCCTCTTCCGAAATACCCGGAATGGTGGCGTTCACCGTCAGGTGGCTTCCGGTGATGCCGGTGCCGGGCACGAAGGTGACATCCGCCTTGGTGTGGACCTCTTCAACGGTGAAGCCGGCCTGGCTCAGCGCCAGGCTGAACGCCATGGAGAAGCAGGCCGAGTGCGCTGCGGCGATCAGCTCTTCGGGGCTGGTCTTCCCTTCGGACTGTTCCGCTCGGGCCTTCCATGTGACGGCGTAGGTGCCCAGTCCGGAGCTGTCCAGCGTCGTGTTGCCGGACCCCTCGAACAGGTCGCCGTTCCATACGGTGTGCGCGGTGCGTGTTGCTGCCATATCCACTCCTCAGCTTAGATTCGATCCGGTCCGGGCTTCCGCCCGGACCTTCCGGATCAATCCTATGGATTCAGGACGTGCGGCGCACGGGGTGTCCGCTGTCAGAGGATTATGACCGTCCACACGGGCGCCAGGGAGTTCGACGGCGACTCCCTGCGGAAACGACGACGGCGACGCCCCCTCGCGGGAAGCGTCGCCGTCGTCGTCGGGCGTGTGGAGTCTTACTGCCAGAGAGTGGCGATTGCCACGTTCAGCAGGGCAAGGCCACCCACGCTGTGCGCAAGGCCCTTGCTGATCGGCTCATTCTTCTTGTATTTCCGGCTTCCGATGAAGGCCAGTACGGCCACCGCAAGTGCGATGGCGAACTTGACGCCGAGCTTGGCGTAGTTCGCGTTCATGTCCAGGGCAGGGATGAGCCCCATCATGACGATGCCGGTGATGAGCTGCAGTGCGGCGCCGTCGAACTGGCGGGGATGCACCGTGGGCTTTTTCATGTTGCCGATCCAGATGCCGACGATCATGGCAGCACCGATGATGTGGAGGAAGACCATGACGTTGTAAACGATGTTCATGGGCCCAGTCTAGCCAGTTGGTTCTACGCATCGTAGTAAGCCCCGCGGAAGGCAACGGCGTCGATTTGGTAACCAAAATGTGGTCCCTGCGACAACGGCGGCGCAGGACCTCCGGTGTGGCCACCGGTGCCTGCGCCGCCGTTGTTTCGACTGCTTATTCCCTGCTGTTCAGACCCTGCCGGGGGCTACAGCCCCAGGTCCGCCTCGAAGGCGCCGGCCTCGAGGCGGGCCTTGAGGGTCTGCAGGAAGCGTCCTGCGTCGGCGCCGTCCACCAGGCGGTGGTCGTACGTCAGGGAGAGGTACATCATGGAGCGGATGGCGATCGAGTCGTCGCCGTTTTCGTCAGTGACCACCACGGGACGCTTGACGATCGCACCCGTGCCGAGGATGCCGACCTGCGGCTGGTTGATGATCGGAGTGTCGAACAGTGCGCCAACGGAACCGATGTTGGTGATGCTGAACGTGCCGCCGGACAGTTCATCCGGGCCGATCTTGCCATCGCGGGTACGGCCTGCCACGTCTGCGATCTTGCCGGCCAGGCCGGCGAGGTTCAGGCTGCCGGCGTCGGAGATGACCGGAACAAGGAGGCCCTTGTCGGTGTCCACGGCGATGGCCAGGTGCTCGGCGTTGTGGTAGGTGATTTCCTGCTTGTCCTCGTCGTAGGCAGCGTTCACCTTCGGGTGCTGCTTCAGGGCCTCCGCGACTGCCTTGGCGATGAACGGCAAGAAGGTGAGCTTCACGCCGTTCTGTGCCTGGAACGAGTTCTTGGCCTTGAGGCGCAGCTTGGCAATCTTGGTCATGTCCACTTCGTGGACCTGCGTCAGCTGGGTGGAGATGTCCAGGGACTCACGCATGCGGCGGGCGATGACCTGACGGATACGCGGTGCCTTCTGCACGGTGCCGCGCAGTGAGGATTCGGCGGCCGTCGGAGCAGACGCGGGGGCACCCTGCGTGGAAGCGGCCGGCGCTGCGGCGGCCGGAGCAGCCTTGGCCTCGGCGGCTGCAAGCACGTCCTGCTTGCGGATGCGTCCGCCCACTCCGGTGCCGGTCAGCGAGGAGATGTCCACGCCCTGCTGGTTGGCGAGCTTGCGCACCAGGGGAGTGACGTAGCCGGACTCGGCCGGGGCCGCGGATTCTGCAGCCTGTGCAGCCGGGGCTTCCTGCTTGGGAGCCGGTGCTTCTTCCTTGGCGGGAGCGGCAGCCGGTGCCGCGGGAGCTGCGGCGGGGGCTTCCTGCTTCGGAGCTTCGGCAGCGGGGGCTTCCTGCTGGGGGGCCGGAGCCGCCGGAGCGGCGGCCGGTGCAGCAGCGCCGGAGCCGATAACGGCCAGAACGGAGCCAACCTCGGCGGTTTCGTCTTCGTTGACGCGGATTTCCTGCAGGGTGCCAGCCACCGGGGACGGGATCTCGGTGTCCACCTTGTCGGTGGATACCTCGAGCAGGGGCTCGTCAACCTCGACGGAGTCGCCGACGGCCTTAAGCCAGCGGGTTACGGTGCCTTCGGTGACTGATTCGCCGAGAGCCGGAAGGGTGACTTCATGGCTTTCGCCGGAAGCTGCGGGGGCAGCCTCCGCGGCGGGGGCTTCAGCCGGTGCGGGCGCCTCAGTGGAGGGCGCCTCTTCAGGGGCGGGTGCTTCTTCAGCCGGTGCCTGCTCTGCGGGGGCAGCTTCCTCGGCAGCGCCGGCGGAACCCGAGCCGTCACCGATGCGGACGAGCGGAGCGCCGACTTCGGCGGTCTCATCTTCGGCGACGAGGATTTCCTCAATCACGCCAGCAATCGGAGAGGGGATTTCGGTGTCTACTTTGTCGGTGGAAACCTCGAGCAGCGGCTCGTCCACCTCTACCCGGTCACCTACCTGCTTGAGCCAGCGGGTGACGGTTCCTTCGGTGACACTCTCACCGAGGGCGGGCAAGTTAACGGATTCAGACATGTCGTCCCCGTTCTCCTTATTGATCTTTAGTGCGGATGATTGCTGCCGTGTTCGAGCTTAGTGCACCCTGCGGATCATGCCGGGTGCACTAAGCTCAGGGTTCTTGCGGTGGTACTGGCGGAGGATTTAGCCGTGGAGGGCTTTGCCCGCCAGGGCGAGGTGGGCCTCGCCCAGGGCCTCGTTCTGGGTCGGGTGGGCGTGCAGCAGCTGCGCCACATCCTCCGGGTATGCTTCCCAGTTCACGATCAGCTGGGCTTCGCCGATCTGCTCGCCCATGCGCGAACCGATCATGTGGACGCCCACCACGGGGCCGTCCTTCTGGCGGACCAGCTTGACGATGCCGCCGGTGCCCAGGATGGAGCTCTTGCCGTTGCCGGCGAGGTTGTACTCCTGCGTTTCCACCTGGTCGTCGCCGAACTTTTCCTTGGCAGCCTTTTCGGTGTAGCCCACGGTGGCGATTTCAGGTTCGGAGTAGGTGACCTTGGGGATGTTGACATCCTCAACGATGACCGGCTTCAGGCCGGCAATTTCTTCGGCCACGAAGATGCCCTGCTGGTAGCCGCGGTGGGCCAGCTGGACGCCCGGAACGATGTCGCCCACGGCGTAGACGTTGCCGACGCCGGTGTGCAGCCGTTCGTTGGTGATGACGAAACCGCGGTCGATGGTGACGCCGGCTTCTTCGTAGCCAAGGTTGGCGGTGACCGGTCCGCGGCCGACGGCCACGAGGAGCAGGTCGGCTTCGAAGGTCTTGCCGTCAACGAGGGTGACCTTGACGCCGTCGTTGTTCTGCTCAACGCCCTGGAAGAAGACGCCGGTGGAGAACTTGATGCCGCGCTTCTTGAACGCACGCTCGAAGTTCTTGACGATTGCAGCGTCCTCATTGGGGACCAGCGACGGCAGGCCTTCCACGATGGTGACGTCCACACCGAAGGATTTCCAGACCGAGGCGAACTCGACGCCGATCACGCCGCCGCCCAGGATGATTGCGCTCTTGGGGATGTAATCCATGGTGAGGGCTTCGTCGGAGGTGATGACCTTGCCGCCGATTTCCAGGCCCGGCAGGGTGCGGGAGTAGGAGCCCGTGGCGAGCACGATGTTCTTACCCTTGTAAGCAGTGCCGTTCACGACGACGGTGTCGGTGCCCTGCAGTTTGCCTTCACCTTCGATGACGGTGATGCCCTTGGACTTGATCAGGCCCTGCAGGCCCTTGAACTTGCCCGCGATGATGCCGTCTTTGTAAGCGTTGACTGCGCCCATGTCGATGCTGTCCAGCGTGACGTTGACGCCGTACTTTGCGGAATCGCGGGCGTGGTCGGCGAGCTCGGCGGAGTGCAGGAGTGCCTTGGTGGGGATGCAGCCGTTGTGCAGGCAGGTGCCACCGAGTTTCCCCTTCTCCACGAGGCCCACGGTGAGGCCAAGCTGAACGGCGCGGAGGGCCGCGGCGTATCCGCCGCTGCCACCACCGAGTACCAGGATGTCGAATTCTTGCGCAGTTGCCTGATCGGCCACTTAGACGCTCCCTCGCGTGAACGATGACACGAGAGTACGCATCATCTGGTCTTGGAACTTGCTCTGCCGTGATTATGCCAGCAGGCAGGTTCTCTTGCATTTGTGACTACCGCAGTTCACCTTAGCGAACCACTTATCCATGCTCCACCTTGTCACGGCGTTTGTGGAGGGCTTGTGTCCAGTGTCACGCGGCTATGTGGCGGACGGATCATGACCCGCCGCAAAGCCGCCAACTGCCTCACCGACCCTGCGGAGGGCCGGTGAGGCGGAGCCGGTTACGCGGAGGCCGCCAGGACGTCTTCCACGTAGGCCACAAGGGTGCGCACTGTGCAGCCGGTGCCCTGCTTCGGGGTGTAGCCGTAGGGGCTGCCGTTATTAAAGGACGGACCGGCGATGTCGATGTGGGCCCACGGGATCTGCTCGCCGTCCTTGCCCTTGCCGACGAATTCACGCAGGAATACGGCAGCGGTCATCATGCCGCCGTGGCGCTCTCCGATGTTGGCCAGGTCCGCAACCTCGGAATCGATGCTGGCGCGGAGCTCTTCCGGCAGGGGCATCGGCCATACGAGTTCCCCGGCGCGGTCGGCCGCGGCCTTAAGCGGGCCGGTGACGCTGTCCGAGCCCATGACGCCGGCCGTCCGGTTGCCCAGCGCGATCAGCTGGGCGCCGGTGAGAGTGGCGACGTCGATAATGGCGTCCGGGTACTCCTGGCTGGCCGCGACGATTCCGTCGGCCATGACCAGGCGGCCTTCGGCATCCGTATTAAGGACCTCGACGGTTTTGCCCCCGAACATGGTGAGGACGTCCGCCGGGCGCTGCGCTGCCCCGGAAGGCATGTTTTCGGCAATGCACAGCCACGCGGTGGCCTTCACGGGAAGGCCCAGGCCGGCGATCGCCAGCACCGTATTAAGGACGACGGCGGCGCCTGCCATATCGCTCTTCATATCACCCATGCCGAGGGCGGGCTTGATGGATATTCCGCCGGTGTCAAAAGTGATGCCCTTGCCGACGAGTGCTATCTTGGCGGCGGCCTTGGACGGCGCGTACTCCACCTTGACCAGCCGCGGCTGCCGGGTGGATCCCTTGCCGACACCCATGATCCCGCCGAAGCCCTCCTTCTCGAGGCGCTTCTCGTCCCACACGGTGACCTTGACGGGCAGGCCCTTGGAGAGTTCCTTGGCGGCATCGGCGAAGGACTCGGGGAAAAGGTGGCTGGGCGGCTGGTTCACGAGCGAACGGGTCGCGTTGACGGCCTTCCCGATCAGGGCCGCGCGGTTCAGCAGGGGCTGCAGGTCCTTGTCGGCAGCAAAGTCGGTGAAGATCACCACGTTCTTCACCGGTTCCTTGCGGCCGTTGGCCTCTGAGCGGTGTTCGGTGAACGAGTACGAACCCATGGCGGCGCCCTCCGCGACGGCGGCGACGTCGGCGGGTGACGCCGTCGGAAGCGCCAGCGTCACCGTAGTGAGTCCTGCAAGTTGGCGGACTGCGGAGCCGGCGGCGCGGCGCAGTGCCTCCTCCGTGAGTTTTCCTCCGGCGCCGGGCTTGCCGACCCCTGCCAGCACCAGGACGGCGGCGCCTGCTTCCGGAAGGCCGGGTAGCCTGTGGACCTGGTCGGCCGCGCCGGTGAGGCCAAGAACCTTCAGGGACTCCGCGATGGCCTCGGCGGACTTGGCCGTCAGCGGGTTGTCCAGCAGCACGGGACCGTCGGGGCCCTGGGCCACACCAATGACCAGGGCGTCCGTGGGCGACTTCTTAACGTCACGCGCAATGACGCTAAGTTTGATTTCAGTATTCTTGACCACGAGGATCAGTCCTCAATTCTCTGTGATTTTCGGCAGGAATCGCATGTTTGGCGCCCCGCCATGGGACAGGCCGTTGTCGGCTTGAGACGCAACCCGGTGTCTGCAAGGCCGTGCGTAGGACCAGTTCCGATCGTAGTCTCTCCCTCCCGGCCGCGCTGAATCTGATGAGACGTGCAGCACATTGCCGCTGCGCGCCGCCGGGGCGGAATGCTTCGGCCGGCCGGTGCGTTGTAGAAATTATCCGGCGGATCTGCGCGGATCCCCCCACCCATAGTGTTGACGAACCCGCCTCCGCCGCCACTGCGAAAGGAACATGCCGTGCTTGAACGGATTTCCGGCTCCCTGCTGGACCCCGATGCTCTCTACGTGAGCAACGCCGAGCTGTTCGACAACCCGGAACTCCGCGGGCTCAATCTGGTGATGGGATTCACGGGATTCGCGGACGCCGGCCACGTGGTCAAACAGATTACCGCCGAGCTGCTGGACACTCTCGAGTCGGAGGTCGTGGCCGTCTTTGATGCCGACCAGTTGATCGACTACCGCTCGCGCCGGCCGCACGTCACGTTCGTGGAGGACCACCTCCAGGACTATCAGGCCCCCACCCTGGCCTTGTACCTGCTGGTGGACGGGCTGGGCAAGCCGTTCCTGTTCCTGGCCGGTTTCGAGCCCGACCTGCAGTGGGAGCGGTTCGCCCGCGCCGTCGTCCGGATCGTCGAGCACCTTGATGTAAACCTGGTGACCTGGATCCATTCCATCCCGATGCCTGTTCCCCACACCCGGCCGGTGGGAGTCACCGTTCACGGCAACCGTCCGGAGCTCATCGAAGGGATATCGGTCTGGAAGCCCACGGTGGAGGTGCCCGCAGCGGTGGGCCACATCCTTGAGCTGCGCCTCAGCGAAGCCGGCCGCAATATTGCCGGGTACGTCATCCACGTTCCGCATTACCTCGCCGAAGCCGAATACCCCAACGCAGCGGTGGCCGGGCTTGAGTATCTCGGTGCAGCCACGTCACTGATGCTGCCGACTGACCGCCTGCGGGAGGCCGGCCGCGAAGTGGGGCGCCAGATTGCCGAGCAGCTCGAGGCCTCCGAAGAAGTCCAGCAGGTGGTTTCACGCCTGGAGACCCGTTACGACGAGAAGGCCGAGGGCACGGTACGGCGGTCCTTGCTGGCCGATGAAAACGATGAATTGCCGAATGCTGATGCGCTGGGCGCCGCAGTGGAGGCCTATCTCGCCCGCGAAGAGCCCCGCCAATAAATAGGACTTAAGCGGGCACCGGGCATAATGGAGACGTGACTGCACCGCGCGCCTGGCTCATCTGGACCGTCGGAGTATTTGCGTATCTGGTTGCGGTCAGCCAGCGCACCTCCTTTGGCGTGGTGGGACTCGAAGCGACAGAGCGGTTCCACGCCACCGCAGCGGAGATCTCGTTCTTTACGGTGCTTCAGCTACTGGTCTACGCCGGGCTGCAGATCCCGGTGGGGGTCCTCGTTGACCGCCTGGGATCCCGGACCATGATCGCTGGGGGAGCTGTCCTGATGGGCCTTGGACAGCTTCAGCTGGCTTTTGCGGACAACATTCCCGGCGGAGTGCTTGGCCGGGTGCTGGTGGGCGCCGGGGACGCGATGACGTTCATTTCAGTGATCAGGCTGATTCCGCTGTGGTTCGCTCCGACGAAGGTCCCGCTCATTACGCAGCTGACAGGAATGTCCGGCCAGCTGGGACAGCTCTTCAGCGTTGTGCCGTTTGCCATGATCCTCCACTCCGCCGGCTGGACCCCTGCGTTCCTGACCCTTGCCGCGATGTCCGCGCTCGCCGTCGTCCTGGTGCTGGCCGTGCTGAAGGACCAGCCGCCGGGCCACCCCCGGGCGGAAACCGGCCAGGGACTGAGGGCCACCGGCATCTCGCTGTCCAGCGCCTGGCGGCAGCCCGGCACCAGGCTGGGACTATGGAGCCACTTCACGATCCAGTTCAGCGGCACGGTGTTTGCCATGACCTGGGGATACCCCTTCCTGATTTCCGCCCAGGGACTCGATGCAGCCACGGTTTCCGGCCTGATGTCCATCTACGTTGCCGCGGCCATCGCCGCCGGTCCGTTGATCGGCAGGTTCGTATCGCGGCATCCCCTCCGCCGCTCCACCATGGTGCTCCTGATTGCAGCCACGACGGCGGCTGCCTGGGCCGCCGTGCTGCTCATGCCGGGACGGTCTCCGCTCTGGATGCTCGCCGGACTGGTGGTGGTGCTGGCCATCGGAGGTCCGGGTTCCATGATCGGGTTCGACTTTGCCCGCACCTTTAATCCGGCCCATCGGATCGGAACAGCCACCGGAATCGTCAACGTGGGCGGATTCATTGCGGCGCTCGTCGCAATCTACCTCGTCGGACTCGTGCTCGACGTCCTCCACGCCACCGGCTTTTCCCAGGGCGAGCTCTATGGCCTCGGTCCGTTCCGGATCGCGCTGAGCGTCCAGTTCGTGCTGATCGGCATCGGAGCCGCGGCCATCCTCGCCACCCGAAGGAAAGTCCGGCGCCAGATGGCCGCCCAGGGTGTCGTTGTGCCGCCGCTGCTCAAAGCCCTCGCACAGCAGCGCCGGCGTAACCTGGAGCGCCGGGCTGAGTAGGAGCTGTTTCCACATAGCTAAAGCCGGGGCTTAACCTCAGGCGCCGCCGGTTCCAGTCTGGATGCATGACACCTCCGGAACGACCGACTCCAGAACGACTGACCATCTCAGGCCCAGAGGACATCCTGGGCTTCATTCCGCACTCCCTTGGGTACTGGCCGGCCAACAGCCTGGTGGCCATGACCATGCAGGGCAAACGCCTGGGCGCCACGCTGCGCGTGGATTTGCCCCGATTCGATTCCCGTTCCGGGCTGCGCCGTTTTGCGCGCACTGTCAGGGACTACCTTGAAGCCGACCAAGACGCCGACGGTTCCCTGCTGGTGCTTTTCAGCGACGAAGGATGGACTGAGGGCCCGGATGCCGGCCCTGGCGCCGTCCCCGCCGGGGAGCCGGTGGAGGGCACGTTGGCGTGGCTGCTGGTAGAGCTGGAGGTCGAGCTGGAACTGTCCGGGCGTCCTGTCCGAGACGCCTGGTATGTCGGGGAGGCCTTCTGGCGGAACGCGTATTGCTTTGATCCGTCCTGCTGCCCGTTTCCCGGGCGTTCGTTGGACGACATCAGGGACAGCCGGCTAAACGCCGAGATGGTCTTCCGGGGGAGCAGCGTGGGAGAGGACCCTTCTGCCGCAGCCGTTTGCCCGCCCACGGCGGCGCACGCCGATGCGGCAGTGCTGGAATCCGAGCAGCGGTGGGCCAAGGAACTTGCGGCACTGCGGGGGAGCCGGTCCCAGTTCGCGAAGGTCCTGGATGTCTGGGGTTGCGTGCTGGCGGCTGAAGCGGGCTGGCTGCTTCCGGCCGGGCTGGCGGGGTACCTGCGTGCTTCCCTTCGTATTCCCCACTGGCGTGACGCTGTGCTGGTGATGTGTGCGGCGGGCCGGCAGGCCGCGGACCAGGGCGCTGAGGACTTCGGGATCTTCGAGCCGGACGGCGACCTGCCGGTGGTGTCGCCGCCCCTGGGAGGACTACCGGCGGCGGTCCCGGCTGAGGGTGCCGCCGGCCCGGTTCCCGGCTACGGGGATGTGCTGCTGGGGATGGCGCCGGGTTCCCCCCGCTGGGACGGGATGCGGTCGCTGGAGGTCATCCTGCGGCAGCTCGGTGCGGCGGGCGGGGGCGAAGCCTGTGCGGCGACCCTGACAGGACGGGGCTGGATTGAGTGGTGCCGCGGCAGGGGGTCGTTTGCGCACGCGCTGCTGGACCAGGCCCTCGCGGTGCACCCCGGATACCGGCTGGCTGAACTTCTGTCGGAACTCATCAGCCGGGGGACGCTGTGCGGATGGGCCGGGCGTCGTGATGCCGCCTGGCAGAAGTTCGAAACGGATGCGGCCTAGGGGTCGGGCTACCCGGGGCGTGGGGCCCGGCAAGGAGCGGCCGGCCGGCCGAAACATTCGGGCCTGCTGACCGCCGTGAGGCGCCGATTGGGAAAATCATGAGACAATGGATGCCGAGACCCGGTTGGGTCCGTGAATCAAGTGCATGTAATGATGACCGGAAACGGGAACATTACGGCCGTACCGGCAGTTCTACTTAATGACTCTGCTGGCCGCGATCGCACCTGATGTGAATCACGGACTTGACAGGGTCATAGTGGTGTTGCCCGTATGGTGATTCCACAGACCGCCGCTAGAAAGGTTTTCTGTGACCCCGTCTTCCGCGAAGAAGGAACCCGCCGACCAGGCCGAATTGTCCCCTGAGGAGAAGAAGGCGGCGACGAGCGCCAAGCGTGCCGCCACGCGTGCAGCCAATAAGGCTGTCAAAGATGCTACTTCTGCCGAGGGCGGCGCCCCGGCAAAACCCGAGCCCAAAAAGCGCGGACCCAAGCCCGGCGCCAAGGCTGCCGCCGAGGCCGCCGGCAAGACGCGCACGTCGGACGACGACGATACAGAGGACGTCGAACTGGATGAAGATCTGGACGACGTGACTCCGGATCCATCGGAGCTGACCGAGGAGGAAGCCGCCAGCAAGACCGGCGCTGCCGCCACCGGCACCGGCTTCGTGTATTCCGATGCCGATGACGACGACGCCCCGGTCCAGCAGGTCATGTCGGCCGGCGCCACCGCCGACCCCGTCAAGGACTACCTGAAGCAGATCGGCAAGGTTGCCCTGCTGAACGCTGAACAGGAAGTGGACCTTGCGCTCCGGATCGAGGCGGGCTTGTTCGCCGAAGAGAAGATCGCGGCGGACGACGGTTCCATGGATCCGAAGCTCAAGCGTGAGCTCGAATTCGTCATCCACGACGGCAAGCGCGCCAAGAACCACCTGCTGGAGGCCAACCTCCGTCTCGTTGTCTCGCTGGCCAAGCGCTACACCGGCCGCGGCATGCTGTTCCTGGATCTCATCCAGGAAGGCAACCTTGGCCTCATCCGTGCAGTCGAGAAATTTGACTACACCAAGGGCTTCAAGTTCTCTACCTACGCCACGTGGTGGATCCGCCAGGCCATTACCCGTGCCATGGCCGACCAGGCCCGCACCATCCGCATCCCGGTGCACATGGTGGAAGTCATCAACAAGCTGGCCCGTGTCCAGCGCCAGATGCTGCAGGACCTCGGCCGCGAACCTACGCCTGAGGAGCTGGCCCTCGAGCTGGACATGACCCCCGAGAAAGTCGTGGAAGTCCAGAAGTACGGCCGCGAGCCGATCTCGCTGCACACCCCCCTGGGCGAGGACGGCGACTCCGAGTTCGGTGACCTCATCGAGGACTCCGAGGCTGTGGTTCCTGCCGACGCGGTCAGCTTCACCCTGCTGCAGGAACAGCTCCACTCGGTTCTGGACACGTTGTCCGAGCGCGAAGCCGGCGTTGTCGCCATGCGGTTCGGCCTGACCGACGGACAGCCGAAGACTTTAGACGAAATCGGCAAGGTCTACGGAGTGACGCGCGAGCGTATCCGCCAGATCGAATCCAAGACGATGTCCAAGCTGCGGCACCCGTCCCGGTCCCAGGTCCTGCGGGACTACCTGGACTAAGCGGCCCTAGCCCCGACTGGCGGCGGCCGGCGTTTGCCCGGCCGCTCCAGGGTCAGTAACAGCGAAAGGCCCCGCCGATGGCGGGGCCTTTCGCATGACGCGGCAGCGTGTGGAAGACGATGGCAAACAAACAGGGCCCCTCCCAAGCGGAGGAGCCCTGTTTTGTCATCAGAGAGTTGCTTAGTCCACCGATACCGTGGGCTTCTCGTGGAGCCGGCCGGTCTCGTCGTGCCAGTCGGAACTCAGCGGCTTGAGCGTCGCTTCGACTGCCCGAGCGTGGTGGCCGCAGAAGAGCAGCTCCCCGCCGGAGGACTCGAGAACAACCCGGACGTACGCCTGTGCTCCGCAACGATCGCACCGGTCCAGTGCGTTGAGCGTGCGGTCCGCAACTGCTGTTGTCATTTCGGCCTCCTTAGTAGATCTGTATATCTATATAACCAGCATTCGTAGCAAAACCATGACAAGGATGGATCACTTTCGCTGTGCGCGTATCACCGTTCCGTAACGGGGTGCGCCGATCGTGCCCCGCTGCTGGAGTGGCTGGCGGACGGGCCCGCGCGGGCCGACTAACCTAGGAAGAGCGCCAAAAGCATTAGTTGTCCGTCACTGAAGGAGTTCACAACCCGTGGCACCAAGTTCTGATTACACCGCCCGGCACCTGTCTGTACTGGAAGGCCTCGAGGCCGTCCGCAAG
Source organism: Arthrobacter sp. PvP103 (assembly GCF_017833075.1). Taxonomy (NCBI): domain Bacteria; kingdom Bacillati; phylum Actinomycetota; class Actinomycetes; order Micrococcales; family Micrococcaceae; genus Arthrobacter; species Arthrobacter sp. PvP103. The sequence goes on from NZ_JAFIBQ010000001.1 coordinate 4,180,304, forward strand.
CGCCCGGGCATGTACATCGGTTCCACCGACTCCCGAGGCTTGATGCACTGCCTGTGGGAGATCATCGACAACTCCGTCGATGAGGCACTGGCCGGGTTCGGGCACGACATCAAGATCATCCTGCACGCCGACAACTCGGTGGAGATCCATGATGACGGACGAGGTATCCCCATTGACGTCGAACCCAAGACCGGACTGACCGGCGTCGAGGTTGTGTTCACCAAGTTGCACGCCGGCGGAAAATTCGGCGGCGGCTCCTACACGGCGTCCGGCGGCCTGCACGGCGTGGGCGCTTCGGTGGTCAATGCGCTCTCCTCCCGGCTGGACGTGGAAGTGGACCGCGGCGGCAAGACGTACAAAATGTCCTTCCGGCGCGGCGAACCGGGGCGGTTCAAGGACCCGGGCACGAAGCCCGATCCCGCGGCGGCATTCGAACCGTTCGTCAATGACTCCGTCCTCGATGTCGTGGGCAAAGCCAAGCGCGGCGTCACCGGCACCCGGATCCGCTATTGGGCCGACCGCCAGATCTTCACCCCGGACGCCAAATTCTCCTATGACGAGCTGGCCGCCCGGGCCCGGCAGACTTCCTTCCTCATCCCGGGCCTTAAACTGACCGTCCGCGATCAACGGCGGATTGCGGGCACCCCGGGCGAGCTGGCCGGCCACGAGGAAATCTTCCACCACGATGGCGGCATCTCCGAGTTCGTCGACTTCCTCGCAGCGGATCCCGCGGTCACCGACACCTGGCGGCTGCACGGCTCGGGGAAGTTCAAGGAAACCGTTCCGGTCCTGGACGAGCGCGGCCACAGCCAGCTGGCCGAGGTCGAGCGCGACTGTGAAGTGGACGTCGCCCTTCGCTGGGGAATCGGCTACGACAGCACGGTCCGCAGCTTCGTCAACATCATCTCCACTCCCAAGGGCGGGACGCACCAGTCGGGCTTCGAGCAGGCGCTGGTGAAGACCTTCCGCAAGGCCGTGGAGACGAACGCCCGCAAGCTCAAGGCCGGCAACGACAAGATCGAAAAAGATGACATTTTCGCGGGGCTGACTGCTGTGCTGACAGTGCGCCTGGCTGAGCCGCAGTTCGAGGGCCAGACCAAGGAGATCCTCGGCACGTCCGCGGTCCGGGCGATTGTTGCCCGGGTGGTGGAGAAGGAAATCAACGCGAAACTGAACTCGGCCAACCGCAATGACAAGGCGCAGTCCGCCCTTCTCCTGGAAAAAATCGTCAGCGAGATGAAGTCCCGCATTTCGGCGCGGGTGCACAAGGAGACGCAGCGGCGCAAGAACGCGCTGGAGACGTCATCGATGCCCACGAAGCTCGCCGATTGCCGCACCGATGACGTGGCGCGCTCGGAATTGTTCATTGTCGAGGGCGATTCCGCACTGGGTACCGCAAAGCTGGCTCGTTCCTCGGACTTCCAGGCACTGCTGCCGATCCGGGGCAAGATCCTCAACGTCCAGAAGGCCTCGGTGGGGGACATGCTGTCCAACGCCGAGTGCGCGGCTCTGATCCAAGTGGTGGGTGCCGGGTCCGGGCGCAGCTTCGACATCAGTGCCGCACGCTACGGCAAAGTGATCCTCATGACCGACGCCGATGTGGACGGCGCCCACATCCGCACGCTGCTTCTCACCCTCTTCTTCCGCTACATGCGGCCCATGATCGATGAGGGCAGGGTGTTCGCCGCCGTGCCGCCGCTGCACCGGGTGGAGGTCATCAATGCCGGGCAGAAGGCCAACGAGATGATCTACACCTACTCCGAGGCCGAACTCCACGTCCTGCTGGCCAGGCTGGCCAAGGAGGGGAAGCGCTACAAGGAGCCCATCCAGCGCTACAAGGGCCTGGGTGAAATGGATGCCGAACAGCTGGCGGAGACCACCATGGACCCGCGCCACCGGACACTGCGCAAGGTGGGGATCGAAAACGCCAAACAGGCGGAGGAAACGTTCGACCTGCTAATGGGCTCCGATGTCGCGCCGCGCAAGGACTTTATCATCGCCGGTGCTGCGGGCCTGGACCGGGAGCGGATCGACGCCTGACGCCGGCGGCGGCCGGCTGTCCTGCTAGCCGAGCAGCCCCGGGACAATCAGCAGGGCTGTGGGCAGTGCCAGCAGCAGCAGGCAGCCTGCGAGGACAAGGCCCCGCAGCGGAGCCGGCAGCGGGTCCTTGGGAGATAGCAGCCGGCTGACCCTGGATGCCGTGGTGCCAGCAGAACCGGCCCCGCCGGACGCTCCCTGGATGCCGCCGTCGACTATTCCATCTGCTGCCGACGGAAGTCCGGCGCCGTTGAACCCCACCCGGCTGGCGGGCACACCGCTTGGTCCGCTGGCAACGATGGCGATCGCCTTGATCAGTGTGGCTTTGCTTTCGGTCTTCAGGGCGACGTCGTCAGCGAGCATTTCGATCAGGGAGCTCACGGCTTCCTGGGCTAGTCGGGTGGTCGGCAGCCAGGGGAGGGCCTGGCGCCACGCCGCGAAAGCCCACAGCAGGAGGTGGTGGCGCTGGCTCAGGTGGGCGTTCTCGTGGATCAGGACGGCGCGAAGCTCTGCAGGCTCCAGCGCCGCCATCAGGCCGTCGCTCAGGACGGTGACGGAGCGGGCGCCGCCGGGGAGGCAGTACGCCACGGGTGAATCGTGGTTGATGACCACGGTTCCCGGACCGTCCGTCGACGGTGACGCCAGAAGCGCCAGGAGTTCGCGGTGGCGCCTGCGCTGGCGTTCGATCCGGTAGTAGGTCAGCAGCAGGGTAAACACGAGGTGCGCGGTGAGGAGGGCCGCTGCCGACAGCGCGAAAAGGTGCCAGAACCCCAGTGCCGTCGTGGGCGCATCGAAAAGGACCATGCCGGCCAGACCGCGCAGTCCGGCCAGGAGATTGTCACCGATCGGCTCGAGCCCGTAAACCAGCATGGCGCCGATCATTGACAGGCCGCCGGCGAGGCCGATCGCCTGCCAGAGCAGCATGGCGGTGAAAGGTGATCGGGCCGGCCATTGCGCGCGCGAAAGAAGGATAGGCACCGGCCAAGCCAGGACTATCGCCAGGACCGCCAGCAAATATGAGGTCCAGAACATGCGCTATTAGATGTGGCCAAGCAGTTTGCGCAGCGTTTCGGCTTCACTTTCGGTGACGGACCCAATAAAGCGGGCGAGGACAGCTTCGCGGTCCGGCGCCGATCCCAGAACCTCATGCATGAGTTCGGCGGTGTGGTCCGCCCGGCTGGATACGGCCTGATAGCGGTGGGGACGTGTGCCGCGTTCGCGTTCCACAAGCCCCTTCTTCTCCAGGCGTGACAGCACAGTCAGGACCGTGGTCACGGCGAGATCCTTGCCTTCGTGGCCGGCGGTGCCGCCCTGGGCCTGGGTGCTCTGCGCCAGCAGGTCCCTCAGGGTGTTCGCGGTGGCCGCTTCCTGACCTGCCCAGAGCAGATCCATCACTGCCCGTTCCAGTTCACCAAGACTTGCCATTCCGTACATCCTTCTTAACGTTTCGATCCGCGAAGCCGGAGCAGCCTTCGCGGAACGTAGTTCGAATACTTGAGTTCTAAATTTACCTCTTTTTGCAGATTCTTTCTACATGAGGTAGAACAATCGGCGCGCCGCACCCTTGCCACGGCCTGCGGCCGGTGGAACTGTTGGTTTACACTGCATGCCCAAAGTGTTCTACACTCTGTAGAAGTTGGTCTTCTACGAAGCGTAGAAGACTTGGACTGATGAAAGCCTAGCCAAAAGTAGGGACTGCCTTGGACGCTTTGGAAATCGCACGCTGGCAATTCGGAATCACCACCGTTTACCACTTCATGATGGTCCCGCTGACCATCGGGCTGGGCCTCGTGGTGGCAGTCATGCAGACGGTCTGGTACCGCACCGGCAAGCCGGAGTACCTGCGCATGACCAAGTTCTGGGGGAAGCTCTTCCTTATCAACTTCATCATGGGCGTCGCCACCGGCATCGTGCAGGAGTTCCAGTTCGGGATGGCGTGGAGCGAGTACAGCCGCTTCGTCGGTGACGTGTTCGGGGCGCCGCTGGCGCTCGAGGCACTGCTGGCCTTCTTCGTGGAATCCACTTTCCTGGGGCTGTGGATCTTCGGCTGGAAGCAGCTCAAGCGTGGAGTCCACCTGGCCTGCCTCTGGATTGCCGTCGTGGGATCCGTGTTCTCCGCGTACTTCATCATCGTGGCCAACAGCTGGATGCAGCATCCCGTCGGCGTGGAAATGATCAACGGCCGCCCGGTCATGACTGACGCCTGGGCAGTCTTCACCAACAACACCGCCCTCGTCGCGGTACCGCACACCCTCTTCGGCGCCCTGGCCGTAGCCGGCGGCTTCCTGCTGGGCATTGCCTGGTACCACCTCTGGCGCCGGCGCCACGACGGCATCGACACCGTTGGCCCGGACGGCAAGGTCATTCCCGGCGAAGCGGACATCCCCGGCCGGGACAAGGCTGACCACAAGGTCTGGCTCCGCTCGCTGCGGATCGGCGCCGTCGTCGCCATGATTTCATTCGCCGGTACGGCCCTCACCGGCGACCTCCAAGGCAAGCTGATGTTCGAACAGCAGCCCATGAAGATGGCCGCGGCCGAGGCCGCGTGCCACGACGGCACCGGCTTCTCCGTCCTGAGCGTCGGCAACCTCGGTTCGAAGAACTGTGACGACATCGTCGCCGTCATCGAGGTTCCCGGGATCCTGTCCTTCCTCGCCAAGGGCGACTTCACCACCGAGGTGAAGGGCGTCAACAGCCTGCTGGACCAGTACAAGGCCGACTACGGAACCCACCTACCGGACAACCCCATCTACGGCGACCGGGCAGGGCAGGAAATTGAGTACGTTCCGGTCATGGAGGTGACCTACTGGGGCTTCCGGATGATGATCGGTTTCGGCGGCCTGGCTGCCCTCGCGGCACTTGTGGCCCTCTGGCTGACCCGCAAGGGCACCGTGCCGGCGTCGCGTGGACTGATGCGTCTCGCAGTATTCGGCATCATGGCACCGTTCGGCGCTAACGCTGCCGGCTGGATCTTTACCGAAATGGGACGCCAGCCGTTCGTGGTGGCGCCCAACCCCGACCCCAGTGGGATCGACCAGGTGTTCATGTTCACCGCCGCGGCTGTTTCACCGGGCGTGTCCGCCGGGGAACTGCTCACCTCCCTGGTGGTCCTGACCGCCGTGTATGCCGTGCTGTTGGTGGTGGAAGTGAAGCTCCTCGTGAAGTACATCCGCGGCGGCGTCGTGTCCGCCATGCCCGAACTCGCCCACGCCCCGGCCGACGAAAACGAGGACGCCACACCCGGCCCCGGCACGGGGAAACCCGGCGGCTCCGACGACGTCCTGGCATTCGCCTACTAAGCGCAGAGGAAATTCGACAATGGAACTGCTGCCCACCATCTGGTTCATGGCCATCGCGGTGTTGTGGACGGGATACCTCTTCCTCGAAGGATTCGACCTCGGCGTCGGAATGCTGATGAAGCTCTTCGCCCGCAACAACACCGAACGCCGTGTCCTGCTCAATACGATCGGACCCGTCTGGGACGGCAACGAGGTCTGGCTGCTGACGGCCGGCGGTGCCACCTTCGCCGCCTTCCCGCTCTGGTACGCCTCACTGTTCTCCGCCCTCTACCTTCCCCTGCTGGTGGTCCTCGTGGCCCTCATCTTCCGTGCCGTGGCTTTCGAATACCGCGGCAAGGTGGACACCGACCGCTGGCGCGCAGTGTGGGACTGGGCCATTGCGGCCGGATCCCTCGTCGCTGCATTCGGCGTCGGTGCGGCGCTTGCGCTGACCACCACCGGGCTTCCCATCAATGCGAACGGTGACCGCGAGGGCGGACCGTTCGCCTGGTTCAGCGGTTACGCCGTCCTGGGCGGGCTTGCCGTTGTGTGCTTCTCCCTGCTGCACGCGCTGGCGTTCCTGGCACTGAAAACCGACGGTGACGTCAGGCACCGCGCCCGCAACTGGTTTGTCCGGCTCCTGCCCGTCCTCCTGCTCCCGATTGCCGGCTGGGCCATCAGCGTCCAGCTTCTCAGCGGCGAGGCCTGGACCATTGCGGCGGTTGCCGCTGCGGTTGTGGCCGCAGTGCTGGCCTGGCAATTCGGCCGGAACGGCCTGGAAGGGAAGGCGTTCGTGTCGCTGGGGGTGTTCCTGCTCCTCGGCAGCGCCTCAATCTTCGGTGCCGCCTTCCCGGTGGTGCTTCCCTCCACCATCAACGCGGACTTTAACCTGACCGTTTCCAATGCCTCTTCCTCCGACTACACGCTGGGTCTGATGAGCATCGTGGCCTGCGTGGGACTGCCGCTGGTGCTGGCATACCAGGCTTGGACCTACTGGGTGTTCCGCCGCCGGGTCAGCGCCGCCCACATTCCGGAAGCCCACAGCTTCCTTCCTGCCATCGCCGCCAGGGCACTGGCCCCCAAAGACTAGGACCCCATGAGACCGCAGTTCCCGGCCGGCCCCGCAAACCGTCTCGCGCTCTATTGGCTGGGCCTCCTTGCGGCCCTCAAGGCATTGTCGCTGGTGCTCATGGCCCAGGCCGTGGCATCCGTCCTTGCCGGACTGGTCGCCCAGAACCCGGCCTGGGCCGAGCAGCTGGGTTGGGGAATGGCCGGAGTCGTCCTTCGGTCCCTGACGGTTTGGGCCCAGGGCGTGGCGTCCCGCCGGGCCGCCCTGGGGGTCAAGGAGGAACTGCGGACGGCCCTGCTGGAACGGGCGTTGAGGAACGGCACCCGTGCGGCGGGCCCCTCCGACGGCGGCCTGGCCATCCTGGCCACGCGGGGCTTGGACGCGCTGGACAGCTACTACACCCAGTTCCTGCCGGCCCTCGTCAACTGCGCCGCCGTCCCGCTCCTGCTTGGCGCCCGGATCCTGCTCGCCGACTGGGTCAGCGCGGTGGTGGTCGTGCTGACTGTGCCGCTGGTTCCGGTCTTCATGGTGCTGATCGGCCGCTACACCGAAGACCGGGTGCGGATCGCGCAATCGGCCCTGGCCAGGTTGTCCGGCCACATGCTGGAACTGGCCAAAGGCCTGCCCGTGCTGGTGGGCCTGGGCCGGGCCACCGCCCAGCGGAAGGCACTGGAGGACATTTCCGAGCAGTACCGGTCCCGCACCATGGAAACCCTTCGGACAGCCTTCCTGTCCGCCCTCGCCCTGGAACTTATCGCCACGATCTCAGTCGCCGTTGTAGCCGTTTTCATCGGTGTTCGACTGGTGCACGGGGACATGGCGCTTGAGGCCGGGCTGCTTGCCCTGATCCTGGCGCCGGACTGCTACCTGCCGCTGCGGGAACTGGGCACCGCCCACCACGCCAGTGACGACGGCCGTGTTGCCCTGGCCGAGGTCACCGCGGTCATGGACGCACCCGAAGTCCAGCCCCTGCAGCCGCAGGCCGGCATCGGTGCCGAAGACGGCCTGCTCCCCGAAAAATTGGCGTCCGACGGCGGCGCGGACCTTCCGGCGGTAACCGTCAGCAATCTTGTGGTGGTGTACGGCGGACGGATGGAGCCCGCCGTCGGGCCGCTCAGCTTTGACGCGCCCGCAGGGCGGATCACCGCCCTCGACGGCGCCAGCGGGGCGGGTAAGAGCACCATCCTGGGCGTCCTGGCGGGAACCGTGGGCACCGGCGGCGGTGCCGTGGTGGGCGGACGCATTGCGGGGTTTTCGCCATCGAAAGTGGCGTGGGTGCCGCAGCATCCGGTCATGGTGGAGAAAAGCGTTCTGGCCGAGGTGCGGCTCTACCTGGGGGATGGTGCCGCCACAGCCTCTTCCGGCAGCAGCACTGCCGCCGCTGCACAACGCTGCCTCGAGGCAGCCGGAGCCGGCCATCTGGCCGGGAAGCACCCCGCCGAACTCAGCCCGGGGGAGCTGCGCAGGGTTGCCCTGGCGCGCGGCCTGGCCCGGATTGAGGCCGGCGCGACGCTGCTGCTGCTGGACGAACCCACTGCCCACCTGGACCGTGAATCCGCCAACGTGGTCAACGAATCCATCCGGAAACTGCGCGGCCGGGCCACCGTCCTGCTGGTGGCGCACGACCGTCTCACCCGCGAACTGGCGGATCACCTGGTAGCCGTGGGCGCAGGCTCCGCAACGGCCCGGCCGGTTACTGACCCCGACAACGCTGCCGGGTTCCGGGAGGTCCCCGCAACAACGGCAACAGCGCCGGCAATGACGGCGCGGGCGGCGGAAGCCGGGGCGAAACAAGCCCCCGAGCGCCGCACGCCAATCGGTACCCCCGCCGCTCCCGCCACCGGAACGCCCGCGGATGACGGTAGGGCCGTCCCGGGACAATCCGGTGGCAACACGCCGGCCCGGATCTTCAGACTCCTGCAGCCGGAGTCCCTCAAATTCGGCTCAGCCGGCATCATGGGAGTCCTGGCAGCCCTCTTCGCCGTAGCCCTGGCGGGACTGTCCGGCTGGCTCATCATCCGGGCCAGCGAGCAGCCGCCCATCCTGTACCTCCTCACGGCCATCGTGGGCGTGCGGTTCTTCGGCATCGGCAGGGCGGTCCTGCGCTACACGGAGCGGCTCCTGCTGCACGATGCCGTCTTCGCCTCGCTCACCAGGCTCCGCGGCCGGCTGTGGGATTCGCTAAGCCGCCGGGCGCTGTCCCTGCGCCGCCTGTTGCAGGGCGGCAACGTGCTGGGCGCGGTGATCGACGACGTCGACACCGTCCGGGACCTGCTTCCCCGGGTGGTCCTGCCGCCCGTGACCGCAGTGGCAGTGGGCGCCTCAGCAGTGGCTGCCTCAGCCCTCCTGCTGCCGGCCGCGCTGCCGGCGGCCATCGCCGCAGCTCTGGTGTCCCTTGCTGCCGCACCGGCGGCGGCCCTCCTGGCGGACAGGATGTCCGCGCAGGCCGAGCAGCGGCTCCGTTCCGGGGTTCTGCGTGACGTTGCCGCGGCGCTGGATGCGCGGGCCGAACTGCACGCCAACGGAGTTGCGGGCCCGGTGCTGGCCGCCATCGGCGACGCCGACAAGGAGGCAACAGCTGCCTCGCAGCGGTCCGCGTGGGCGGAAGGACTGGGCCAGGCGCTCACTGTCCTGGCCTGCGGCTCGGCGGCCCTGGCCAGTGCTGTGCTGGCCGGACCCGCGGTCATGGACGGCTCTGTGGCCCCGGCAACCGCCGCCGTCGTGGTCCTGCTGCAGTTGGCACTGGTGGATCCGTACGCCGCCATCACGACGGCGGTCCGCCAGTATCCGGCGCTCCGCCAGGTCCTGGACCGGATCAGCGAAGCGGGCGTGCTCGACGCTCCCGCTGCCGCGGACCCAGGCGCCAACGGTCCCCGGCAGGACGCATCCGGGCCGGCTGCCGGAACCGGCGGGCTGGAGCCGGTCGCATCACGCCCTGGCGGGCTGCCCGGCCTGGAGCTTCAGGCACTGTCCGCAGCGTGGCCTGGCAGCCCGGAGGTCTTCACCGGCGTCTCCGCGACGGCGGAACCCGGCCGCTGGCTGGCTGTGACAGGCGCCTCCGGATCCGGAAAATCCACCCTGCTCGCCGTGATGCTGGGGTTCCTGCTGCCGCATTCCGGCCGGCTGGCAGTCAGCGGACGGGCGGCCTGGTGTCCACAGGAGGCGCATCTCTTCGATTCCACCATCCGCGGCAACCTCGTGCTGGGCCGCCCGGAAGGCACGGCCGGCGATGACGGACAGGACATGGCTGCCGCCCTGGCCGCCGTGGGGCTGGACCCCCTGCTGCGCCGGCTGGAACATGGCGCCGACACCCGGATCGGGCCCGGCGGCGCGTTCCTGAGCGGCGGGGAACGTCAGCGGCTCGCTGTTGCCAGGACGCTCATGACCGGGGCGGATGTGATCCTGCTGGACGAACCCACCGCACACCTTGACGCTGAGGCGGGCAGGGAGATGCTGGCTGACCTTCGCAAGGGGCTCACCGGACGGACCGTGGTATTGGTCACCCACAATCCTGACGACATTGACCCGGCAGACCGCAGGCTGGACCTTGACGCAGTAGCGGACACCGGCGTCGTTCCCCGGCCCGGAGGCCACCGCGGGACGGTGACGAGCGTGCACTGACTGGACCATCCCGGCAAAGCGGGACGGTTCTGGCGCGGGCCGGGACCGGCCGCTAGCCTGTTGCCATGCTGAACGACGATGCGCCGATGCCCGGATCCTGGCGGACGTCCCTGGCCGGCGCGGGCATGGAGTGGCGTCCTGCGGCGGAGGGTGACATTGAGGCGTGGGCTGCCCTGATCGCCCGGACGGCCGAGGCGGAAAAGCCGGTGTGGTTCGAGCGGGCCGCCGACCTCGAGCAGATCCTGCAATCGAAAAAGAACCATCCCGCCGCCAACACCCTCCTGGTGCTGGATCGCGGGGCGGTTCCCCGGGCCTATGCCCGCATCACGAAAAACATGGACGGCGACAAAGCGTACGGCTTCGGCTGTGTCGACCCCGGCTGGCAGCGCCGGGGGATCGGGACGGCCTTGCTGGAATGGCTCAGCGAACGGACCGTCCGGCGCTTCGCCGAGGACAGCCCGGCCGGGGGCGGCGGCGCCGTCCCGCGGCTGCGGATCCATATGGAGCAGCAGCATGAGCACCAGCAGCAGTTGCTTCGCAAAGCCGGGTTCCGGGTGGTGCGCTATTTCAACGAGATGCACCGGCACTTGGACGGAGTCCCACTTCCCGAGGTGCAGCTCGATGACGGGCTGGCCCTCGTGACCATGCGCCCGGAGCTCAGTGAAGGCGTCCGGCAGGCCCACAACGCGGCCTTCCGTGACCATTGGGGCAGCGAGCCGAGGGACGAGGAGTCCTGGGGTTTCACGATGAATGATCCGCAGGCCAGGCCCGACCTGAGCGCAGTGGTCCTGGACCGCGCGTCCGGGATCGTCGCGGGCTACCAGCTGGCCAGCCATGACCCGGACAGCGCGGTGTCCCGGGGATACAGCGAGGGCTACACGGATCTGCTGGGCGTCCGCCGCGAGTACCGCGGACGGGGCATCGCGCAGGCCCTGCTCGCTGACGCGATGCGGCGCTTTGCGGCGGCCGGGATGGACCGGGCATCCCTGGACGTCGACTCGGAGAATCCCACCGGCGCGCTCGCCCTCTACGAAAAGATGGGTTACGCCGCGGTCAACCGGAGCCTGGCCTGGGACAAGGAATTTCCCGTTCCCGGCTGACCCGGCGAGCTGCGAAGATCAGGCGTCGACGTCGTGCAGGTGATGGACGACGTCGTGCAGGAAGTACTGCGCGAGGGTCATCACCGTGAACTCCGATCCGTTGCTCCGGAAGCCCTTCCGGCCCCATTCGTCCTCATGCACGCCGGCGAATGACTCCGCGATCTGTTCCCCCTCGGCGGTCAGTTCAGCACTGACCACGGCGGGGTCCGCATTGGCGTAGTCCTGCTCCACCGCAGTTTTGTCCTGGTCCCAGTTCTCGAACCGGGCGTTGTCTTCGGTGAGCATCAGGTTGAGCCGGTGGTCGAAAAGGCTGAAGACATCCCGGACGTGCGATGCGTACTCCAGCACGGACCACGTGGCGTCATCCGGGCGTTCCGCCACGTCCGGGCGGCGAAGTGCGGCCCGCCAGCGGGGAAGCATGTTGGAGACGCTCCCGGGAACCGTGGCCGGAGTGACCGTTGAGGCGTCGAAACCGCATTCCGGGCAGGCCCGGGTCAGCACCCAGGTCCAGTCCTTTTCGTCAGGGATGATAGGCATGCCAGTAGTCTAGGCCCAGGTCATGCTCGGCCCAATGGCGTCCACTGCCTGCGACAGCGGGATGCCGGAGCCATCCCGGCGGCCATGTTCCTGCGGAAGCGACCGCGCCACTCCAGCCAGCGAGGACGCCTTGGCCGGACCGTGTCCTGCCCAGGCGATAAGGAGGGTGTCTTCGCCCTTCAGGAACCGGTGCGCACGAACTCCCGCAGTGGCCCGGCCCTTGGGCGGGTACTCCGCGAACGCCGTCACCTTTCCGGCACCCGGAGCCGTACCCGGCAAGGCGCCTTCGGTCCCGGACACCGTCACCACGACGGCGTCCTCGTCACCGGGGGCGACGGTGCCGAAGAACAGCACCTGGTCCCCGGCGCCCAGCTTGATTCCCGCCATGCCGCCCGCGGTGCGGCCCTGCGGACGGACATTTGCCGCGCTGAAGCGCAGCAGCTGGGCCTGCCGGGTCAGGAACACGAGGTCGACGTCGTCCGCCCCGGCGGGTTCTACGCCCACCACCGTGTCCTTGTCCTTGAGGGCAATGACTTCCCAGTCCTCGCGGTTGAGGGGATAGTCGGGCTGCACGCGTTTGACGATGCCCTGCGCCGTACCGATCGCCAGCACGGTGTCCAGCGGAGCGAACGCAACCAGCGTTTCGCCCTTCAGCAGTGTGATGAAGTCTTTGGCCGGGACGCCGCCGGCCAGGTTGGGAAGCCCCGACATCGGCGGGAGCACGGGCATGTCCATGACCTGGAGGCGCAGCATCCGGCCCAGTGACGTGACGGCGGCGATCTCGCCGCGCGCGGAGGTTTTCACCACGGACCGGAAGACGTCGTGTTTTGACCGCGGACCGGACTCGGTGAGCGGCTCCTGGTTGGAGGTCCGGGCGATCTGTCCGCTGGCGGTCAGGATGGCCCAGCAGGGGTCATCGGCTATTTCCAGTGCGAGGGGGGCAGCCTTCCCCTTGCCGCCGGGTGCAGCAGCCAGCGCGGCGACGGTGGGGGAGACCGCCTCGGACTCGAGGAGGACCGTCCGGCGGGGCGTGCCGTACTTCTCGGCGATTTCGCCAAGCTCGTCGGACACCAGTTCGCGCAGGCGCTGGTCCGACCCCAGGATGGCCTCCAGCTCTGCGATTTCACGCTTCAGCTGGTCCTGCTCTTTTTCGAGCTCGATCCGGGAGTACTTGGTCAGCTGCCGGAGCCGGAGTTCCAGGATGTAGTTCGCCTGGATTTCGGTGAGATCGTAGATGGACATGAGGCGTTCGCGGGCGGCGGAGACCTCGTCGGAGGACCGGATGATCTGGATGACCTCATCGATGTCCACGATGGCGATCAGGAGGCCCTCTACCAGGTGGAGGCGGTCCTTCTTCTTCTCCAGCCGGAAGGCCGTGCGCCGCCGCACCACGTTGATGCGGTGGTCGACATAGACGGAGAGGAGCTGAACCAGTCCCAGCGTCTGCGGCTGGCCGTCCACCAGGGTGACGTTGTTGATGCCGAAGGAATCTTCCATGGGCGAGTACCGGTAGAGCTGCTGGAGCACGGCGTTCGGATTGAAGCCGTTCTTGAGCTCGATGACCAGCCGCAGGCCGTGCTTGCGGTCCGTGAGGTCCACGATGTCGCTGATGCCGGTCAGCTTCTTGCCGTTGACGGCGTCCTTGATCTTCTCGATCACCTTCTCCGGGCCCACCATGTAGGGAAGCTCGGTGACCACCAGCCCGGTGCGGCGGGCGGACAGCTGTTCAACCTCCACCTTGGCGCGTGTCTTGAACGAGCCACGGCCCGTGGCGTACGCGTCGCGGATGCCGTCCAGTCCCACGATCCGTCCGCCGGTGGGCAGGTCCGGTCCGGGGACGAACCGCATGAGGTCCTCGAGGGTGGCCTCCGGGTTCGCGATCAGGTGCCTTGCAGCGGAGATGACCTCCACGAGGTTGTGCGGGGCCATGTTCGTGGCCATGCCGACGGCGATGCCGGTGGCGCCGTTGACCAGCAGGTTGGGGAAGGCCGCGGGGAGGACATCCGGCTGGGTCAGCTGGTTGTCGTAGTTGGGGACAAAGTCCACCACGTCTTCGTCGAGGTGATCGGTGAGGCTGAGCGCTGCCGCCGCCAGGCGGGCCTCGGTGTACCGCGGGGCCGCCGGGCCGTCGTCGAGCGAGCCGAAGTTGCCGTGGCCGTCTATCAAAGGCAGCCGCAGCGAAAAGTCCTGCGCCATGCGGACCATGGCGTCGTAGATCGCCGTATCGCCGTGCGGGTGCAGCTTGCCCATGACTTCGCCCACCACGCGGGCGCTTTTCACGTGGCCACGGTCCGGACGCAGGCCCATCTCGCTCATCATGTAGAGAATGCGCCGCTGCACCGGCTTCAGGCCGTCGCGGGCGTCCGGGAGGGCCCGCGAATAGATGACCGAATAGGCGTACTCGAGGAACGAGCCTTCCATTTCCGACGTGACGTCGATGTCAACGATGTTCTCGGTGTAGTCCTGGACGGCGTCCCCTGCCGGGGCGGAACTTTGGCGGCGGGCCATGGGGCTGGTGGATCCTTAACGGTTTACTGGCGAATTTTAGCTAGGCTAAGCCTATGGTGGATCAGCCCGGGGACGGCGTATATCCGGAATATTGGGAAGCCGATGTCGTTCTGCGGGACGGCGGGACGGCTCATCTGCGCCCGATCCACCCCTCAGATGCCGACGCCGTGCAGGCTTTCCACACCGGCCAGTCGCAGAAGTCCATCTACATGCGGTTCTTCGCCTTCAAGGCGCGGCTCTCCAGCAAGGAGCTGAAGCGCTTCACGGAGGTGGACTATAAGGACCGGGTGGCGCTGGTGATCACCATTGGCGGCGAAATCCTGGGCATCGGCCGCTACGACAGGCTGGCCGATCCCGAAGAAGCCGAGGTTGCCTTCAATATAGCCGACGCCCACCAGGGCCGCGGCATCGGCTCCATCCTGCTGGAACACCTGGCCGCCGCCGCCCGCGAAAACGGGATCCGTAAATTCAGCGCCGAAGTGCTGCCGGAAAACCGCAAAATGCTGATGGTCTTCTCCGACGCCGGCTACGACGTCAAGAGGCATTTCGACGACGGCGTCGTGAGCCTCGAATTCAACATCGACCCCACCGAAAAGTCCCGGGCCGTGATGGAGGCACGTGAGCACCGCGCTGAGGCGCGAAGCATCCAGGAACTCCTGGCGCCGTCGTCGGTCGCCGTGATCGGTGCCAGCCGCAAGTGGGGGACCGTCGGCTACCAGCTGCTCGAGCACATCATCGAAGGCGGCTTCACCGGGCCCGTGTACGCCATCAACCCCGAGGCGCTGGAACTTGCGGGCATGCTGTCCTTCGCGAGGCTCTCGGACGTGCCGGACCCCGTCGGGCTGGCCATCATCGCCGTCCCGTATGGAGAAGTCCCCAAGGTCGTGGCTGACTGCGCGGCCGCCGGAGTCAAGGGCGTGGTGGTGGCGACAGCCGGATACGCAGACGACGGCGAACGCGGGCTGGCCCGGCAACGCGAGCTGGTCCGCCAGGCCAGGTCCAACGGAATGCGCGTGATCGGTCCGGCGTCCCTGGGTATCGTCAACACCAACCCGGCCGTGTCCCTGAACGCGTCCATGGCTCCGAGCCTGCCGCGCCGGGGCGGCCTTGGCCTGTTCAGCCAGTCCGCCGCCATCGGAGTGGCGTTGTATGCAGCCTCCAGCCGGCGCCGGCTGGGCCTCTCCACCTTCCTTTCGGCCGGTAACCGGGCGGACGTCTCCGGCAACGACATGATGCAGTTCTGGGAGGACGACGCCGACACTGCCGCGGTGGGGCTCTACCTCGAATCCATCGGCAATCCGCGCAAATTTTCCCGTCTCGCCCGGCGCCTGGCCCGCACCAAACCCGTCATTGTTGCGAAATCGGATGCCATGGGCCTCCAGCTGCCCCCCGGGCATGCGGTGCGGACCACGCAGGCGCCCGCAGGCGCACTGGACGCGATGATGCGCCAGTCCGGGGTGATCCGGGTGGAAACAATCGAGCAGCTCATGGACGTGGCACAGATCGTCGCCGGCCAGCCGCTGCCCGCAGGGGCGGACATCGCCGTTTTCAGCAACTCCCGGGCGCTCGGCAAAGTGGTGGCGGACAGTGCCGCCGCCAACGGCCTCGGCGTTGAACGGATCGTCACCGACGTGGATCTCGACGCCGGCATGTCACTGGCGCTGCCGGCCCTCCGCGAGAGCCTGGCCGGGACGCTTGCCTCCGACTCCATCCACGCCGTCGTGGTGGCGCTGCTGCCGGCGCGCGGCCTGACCGTGGAAAAGATTGCCGGAGTCCTGGCGGAATGCTCCGCGGCGGCCGGAAAACCGGTGGTCGCCGCCTTTACCGGGATCCTGGACCCGTCCGTCTACGTCGAGGGCATGGTGGGGGCCGAATCCGGGCAGGCCGAACCGGGGCAGGCCGAATCCGCAGGCGGATCAGTGCCGTGCTACTCCAACCCCGGGGCCGCCGTCGCAGCGCTCGCCGCCGTGGTCAAGTACGCCGAGTGGGTGGACCGCGACCAGGGCCTGTTCGTGGAGCCGGAGGGCTGCGACCCGGAGAGTGTCAGGACGGAGCTGGAGGACATGCTGCATGACGTCCCCGGGGAACAGTTGGTGCAGCTTGACCCGGCCACGGCATCAACGCTGCTGGCCCATTACGGCATCCATGTTGTTCCCTCCGAAGGCTTTGAGACGCCGGACGAGGCTGTAGCGGCCGCGGAGCGGCTGGGCTGGCCCGTGGTGCTGAAGACCACGGACCCCGCACTTCGCCACCGGCTGGATCTGGGCGGCGTGCGGCTGGACATTCAGGACGCCGATTCGTTGCGGCGGAACATCGTTGAAATGCACCGCGCGCTGGCGCCGTACGGTTCGCCGTCCATGGAAGTCCAGACGATGGCGCCGGTAGGGCAGGCCTGCACGTTCCGGGCGATCGAGGATCCGCTGCTGGGCCCGGTGGTTTCCTTCGGGCTGGCCGGTGATGCCGTGAACCTCCTGGAAGACTGGGCCCACCGGGTACCGCCGCTGTCCGGCGCCGATGTCCACGACTTCATCCGCGCGCCGCGCGCCGCCCGGAAACTGTTCGGCTACCAGGGCCTGCCCGCCGTGGATGTGGCGGCACTGGAGGACATCGCGGCGCGGTTGACCCGCCTCAAGGACAACCATCCCGAAATAGCGCTGATTGAGTTCAATCCCGTGCTGGCCGGCCAGCGGGGTGCATCGATCCTGGCGGCCGATGTCCGGATCGCGAACGCTGCCCAGCGGACCGACAGCGCCCGGCGTGCGATGCGCAGCTAGCACAGTTAGCAAGTGCCCAGCCGATCTGTGAAAATGGGGTAATGAGTCCCCAGCCTCCCACGTCGAAGCCGCAAGCACCCCGAACCGGTCACCAGGCCCCCCACAGCCCTAACGCGCATGACCACGGTGCCCAGGGCCAGAGCCTTGAAGGGGCCCTCCAGCAGGCAGGCTTCTACCCCCGGCTGGTCGCCGATGTTGTTGACGACGCACTGGACGGCCGCGATTGCATGGCGCACCTTGTGCACCTTGAGACCCACTTCGACCGGGCCGAAGTGCGTCGGCACATCACCGTGCTGGTGCTGACAGACGACATGCTGGTCATCGCCCACGTTGACGACCAGCAGCTGGACGAGGCCGGAGAACAGATCGTTGCGCAGATCTCCACGGAGTCGGTGCCCGTGGCGCAGATCCGCTCCGTGGTGCTGAGCTACATGTATGCCCAGCCGCAGAACTACAAGCCTTCCGACCCCGTCCGGGAACTCACTCTCTCCATCGCCTGGTCCGGGGGCCAGCGGCTGGACATGGGGCCCGCCAGCTGCGGTGATCCGCAGTGCGAAGCGGATCACGGCTACAGCGGCACCATCGCACAGGAAGACATTGTGTTGCGCATCAGCGCCGAAGCTGACGGTCTTCAGGCTGTCCAGGATGCCAAACTGTTCGCCCGGGCGCTTCGCGCCGTGAACACCGGTTCGCCGGCGCCCGTGCCGCACAGCCCCGTTCCCGCTCCGCGCCCCCGTACCGGTGTCTTCGGTAACCGCCTTAGCCGCGGGCACCAGCGCTGAGATGACGTCCGGAAACAACTCCGAACCGTCAGCCGTAGCCATCGTTGAAGGCACCTCCGTACCGTCGCTGATGCCCCCGGCGCCTGCCTTCGGCCAGCGCTCCATCGCCGAGGTCCTCACCAGCGCGGCAGCCAGCCTCGGGATCGAGGGTTTCGAGAACCGGTTGAAACTGCCTGCAGCCAAGCGGGTGTGCGTGGTCCTGGCCGATGGCCTGGGCCGGAGCCTGCTCAAGCAGAAGTCGGCGCACACCCCATTCCTCCGGTCCGTGATGCAGCAGGGCCAGGGCTCCGTTCCGGTGGCGCTGGACTCCGCTTTTCCCTCCACCACGGCGTCCTCGCTCGCCAGTTTCGGGACGGGGCTCCCGGCCGGCCAGCACGGAATGGTGGGCTATGACGTCCTCGATCCCGGGCAGGACAAAGTGGTCAACATGCTGGGCAACTGGGATGCGGGCGTGGACCCCCGCGAATGGCAGCCGTTTCCCACGGTGTTCGAGCGCGCGGCCGCCCACACCGATGTGACCACCATCAGCCTTCCGCAGTTCGGCGCGTCGCCCATGACGCAGGCCGCGCTGCGGGGAGGCCGCTTCATCGCCGCCGCCACCCCGCACGCACGGACTGCCGCGGCGGCGGACGCCATGCTTGCCGCCGACAGCTCACTGATGTACTTCTACGTCAACGACCTGGACAAAGCCGGGCACCGTTACGGGTGCCAGTCGGCCCAGTGGGAACACCAGCTTGAAGAACTCGACGCCACCGTGAAGCGGCTGAACGCAACCCTTCCGCCGGGAACCACGGTCCTGCTGACGGCGGATCACGGCATGCTCGACGTCCCTGAATCACAGCGCCTCGACTATTCGTCCGAGCCGGCCCTCATCGCCGGAGTCCGGCACACAGCGGGGGAGCCGCGCATGGTCCACCTGTACCTAGAGCCGGACGCCGGTGAACAGGACCGGGCCAGGCTGATCGAATCGTGGCGGGATCGGTTCGGCGACAGGATCTGGGCGTTCACCCGGGACGAGGCCGTCGCCGCCGGGCTGTTCGGCGATGTCAGGCCGGAGGTCAGCGCGCGCATCGGAGACGTTATGATCGCCGCCCGGGATGCCCTGGCGTTCTACGACACCCGCCGCGTGCGTGCTGCCGCGTTGGACGTTGTTGGGCAGCACGGGTCGCTGACCAAAGCGGAGCGAGAGGTTCCGCTTCTTTGTTTCCAGGCCCAAGGCAGAAAGGGAGCGCGTGGCTGAACTTGTCTTCTTCTCCGGCACCATGGACTGCGGAAAATCCACCCTGGCCCTGCAGATGGATCACAACCACCGGGCCCGCGGACGCGGCGGTGTCCGGTTCAGCCGCAACGACCGGGCAGGCGGGGCAAGGATCTCCAGCCGGCTCGGACTGGAGACGGACTGCGTGGAGGTCCTGGACACCACGGATTTCTGGGACGAGGTCATTGAGCGCCGCACCCGCGGCCTCCGGGTGGACTACCTCATCTGTGACGAAGCCCAGTTCTACTCCCCGCTGCAGGTGGAACAGCTGGCCCGGATTGTGGACGAGATCGACGTCGATGTGTTTGCGTTCGGAATCAGCGCGGACTTCCGCACCCGGCTCTTTCCGGGATCGCAGCGGCTTATTGAGCTCGCGGACCGTGTCCAGGTCCTGCAGGTGGAAGCCTTGTGCTGGTGCGGACGCCGCGCCACCCATAACGCGCGCACCGTTGACGGCGTCATGGTGACCGAAGGGGCGCAAGTGGTGGTGGGCGACGTCGACATGGCCGGAGACCCGGCCTCCGCCTCAGCGGATCACGCCCCCGTAGTCGGCTACGAGACGTTGTGCCGGCGGCATTTCATGCGGCGGGTCACGGCCCACGGAGCCAATGTCATGGCCCAGCAGGACCAGTTGCTGCCGTTCGAGGTGGACGCCTGCCTGTGGCACGGCTCCGGGGAAACCCGGCACAGCTGACCAAGCACGGCAGTGCCTCGGAAGCAGGCAGCATCTCCTGGCTGATCGGGCGCCCGGCGGACCAGCCCGAGCTGTCCACTGCTCCCGTCCTCTTTGGACAGGCACCCCCACGCGCCGGCCAGGATGGAGTCAATGAGCACGGCTTCATCGATGTCCGCGGTCATCAGCACACACCGGATTTGCCTTCCGTGCCTTCGCCCGTGAGACCGGGAAGGCACTATGGGTGGATCCCCGACGCCGGCCCCACAGTTGCGAAGACGGCCTTCACCGGGCAGGTTTTTTGAGTTGGTCAGTGATCTCATCCGTCCAGGCGTCCACAGCCGCCCAGTCCCGCAAATCCCCGAATCGGCCGCCGGTGAGCCGGAACACCAGCCGTAGCAGTGCCGGCATCTGGGCGGCCTCGTAGACGCCGGAGAAGAGTCTGTGGCCCCGAAACGGAATGTCCCGTGAGAGAACTCCGGCCAGACGTGCCTGTTGTAGCGCCGCACCCCGCTTGCGGAACGGTTTCGGCAGGGCATCCGCCATCCCCACGCTGAAGGCCCACACGGGTCGTTTGGCCAGCTCGGGCGCATGGCGTGCGAGGAAGGATGCAGCAGGGGGGAGCCACGCCTGGTTGTGGATGGCGCTTCCGACGACGACAGCCTTGTAGCCGGCGACAGACCCGACTTCCTCCACGGACAGGCACTCAACCTCGCCGAGTCCCGCCGCCATTCGGGTCGCCACCCGTTGAGCGATCTCCCGGGTGGAACCCATCGCGCTCGCGTAAGCGATGAGAACGGTCACGATGAGGCCTCCTACCTTCCGTTCTCCAGTCTCATGGAAACTCGGCTGGCGGGAAGGTGCCATAAGGCCCTATGCGGTCTCAGGCAGGGCGGAACGGCTTAGTCGCCGCGTGCGCCGAAAACTATTTCATCCCAGCTGGGCACGCTGGAGCGTTTGGGCTTTGAGGGCTGCCGTTCCGGCTGATCGGCTTCCCGGTCGTTCCGGGCGGCGTCGTTCCTCGCAGTGTCACTCCGGGCTGCGTCATTCCTGGCGGCGGCCGGTGCATCCTCACGGGAGCGGCGGGGGCTCCCGCCTCCCAGCAGTTCATCCAGGCCCACGTTCGGCGCGGATTCGCGGTTCCAGCCGGACTGTCGGGCGGGCGCCGTTTCCCTCACGGGAGCGGATTCTGCGCCGGGGGCTTCATCGCGCTGCGGGCCGCCGGGTGCTTCCGGCATGCTGCCGGACTCTTCGGCGGTCTGTTCGTCCGGACCTGTCACCGGGCGCAGCGGTGAGGCCACGATGGTGATTTCACGGGTTTCCGTGCTGACGCCGTCGTGGAGTTTCAGCCGTTCATCGTCGTCGCCGGTGTGCCGGGGAGCCAGGCTCAGGCGGGACAGCATGGAGGCTCGCATCTCACGCTTGCGGGTGAAAGAATCTCCCTGGGCGGCAGGTGCAGCGGCTTCTTCGCCGCTTTCCGCCCCGGCCGCACTCTCGTCTGCCTCGGGTTCGCCAGCTACTTCGGACGGACGCGGATGGGCCGCCGGAACACCGTTGGTGAGGAGCATAGCCAAGGCGTCGTCGCCGTCTTCGTCTACGCCCAGCCGTTGGCCGCGGCGTGACCGCAGCATGTCGAGCAGGCCGTCCGGGTCCTTTCCGGGCTGGCCGGACGCCGTCCGTGCGGCCGCTGCCTCTGCGTCCGTCTCAAAGTCGAACGGGCGATCGGAAACCGCTGACAGGCGGCGGGCAGGTACCGGGCCGTCGAGCGGTTCCAGCTCGCTGAGCTGCTGCGCCCAGCGGTTGGCGTTTTGCAGCGACTTGCGCGCAGGACTGAACGTCCACATGGCCGGCGGTTCCTCGCCGATGCCGGTGTGTCGGCCGGGATTGGTCTCGAAGCGGGCAACCACTGTCCACGTACCGTCCGGGCGCCGCCAGGAGTCCCATTCGACGGTGGAGGACTCGATGCCGTGGGCGTTGAGCCGGTGAGCCACCATGTCACCGAGCGTGGCGGGGTTGTCCCCGAAGGCGGAGCGGTAGACGTCGTGGCCCGGTGCCGGCGAGGCCACTTCGATTTTTCTGGCCTGCTGTGCCACGTAGTCGCGTTCAGCCAGCACAGGGCCCTCATAACGCTGGACCTTGGCCAGGGGAATGCCTGAGAGTTCTGATACGTCGGCGGCCGTTGCACCGCCTCTGATGCGCGCCTGGATGTCCCGCGGGGACATGGCGACGGGCGCCACCGAAGCGGCAACTTTCGCCGGAGAGCGGCTGGCCGCGAGCCGGAGAGCTTCGTCGATCGGCAGCTGGAACATCTCGCCGCCGGTGCCGCTCAACAGGAGATGCTCTCCGTCGTCGTGGACGCCTACAAGCCGTAGATCCTGCATACAAATCCTCCACCCTGGCATTACTGACATTCGAAACTCTGCCACCCGGCAGTAGCTTTTCCGGGGAGGGGAGAGGGCGCGCCGCGATATTCCGCGACTTTCCGGGGTTTCCTGTGCCCCTGGCCTGCCTGCGTTCCGTCCTGATCAGGCGTTCGCCGGGAATCCACCGAGGAAGCTCTCGCTTTCAAGGACCGCCTGGGGAAAAATGGGCGCCTGAGCCGGGCACAAAACCAGGCCACCCGGCGTTTACATCGGTGAACCGGACCGCGGACCACCCAGCGGGAGCCAACGCTCCCGAAGCGCAGTACCCCCGAACCGGCGAACCCACCGAACAAAGCGGAGTGTGAACAGAAACTAATGGCGACAGATTACGATGCGCCGCGGAAGTCAGAAGAGGAACTGAACGAGGATTCCATCGAGGAATTGAAGACCAGGCGCGCGGACAAACCGAC
Source organism: Arthrobacter sp. PvP103 (assembly GCF_017833075.1). NCBI lineage: Bacteria > Bacillati > Actinomycetota > Actinomycetes > Micrococcales > Micrococcaceae > Arthrobacter > Arthrobacter sp. PvP103. The sequence continues at coordinate 4,202,774 of NZ_JAFIBQ010000001.1, forward strand.
GGCGGTAGTGGATGAAGACGAATCCGACCTGGCCGAAGGCTACGAACTGCCGGGTGCGGACCTGTCCGGCGAGGAACTCCTGGTACGCGTCCTGCCCGCCCAGGCGGATGAATTCACCTGCTCGTCATGCTTCCTGGTCCGTCACCGCTCACAGATCGCCCGGGAAAAGGACGGCCTGCTGTTCTGTAAGGATTGCGAGGGCTGACAGCCGGGGTTGTCCTCAAGCCTTGGTCAGTGCGGCCGCCAGTTGCGCCGGGCGCCGTGTGGAAGCCAGCCAGTAGGGAGTCGGATCGGAAGGATCGGTGATCTCGATCCTCACCACCGGGTCCACCCAGCCGCGGATGCATAGGTATGCCAGTCCGTTCAGGCGCGGGCCGCGCTCAGCCGTCGCGTCCTTCCCGCTAAAAGGGGTCACACTGCCTACATAGCGACGCTCGATAGTGGCCCGTCCCACCTGCAGCGTGTCCGCCGTCACCGTGATGGAGGGCGTGGACAGGACCAGCAGCACCGTGATGATGGCGAACAGCACCAGCGCCGCCGTGATGCCGGCCGTCATGCTGATCGGGGCGAAAACAAGGATTCCGGCGCCGGACAGCCCGGCCGCCACCAGCCAGATCCACGGACTGGGGCGGAGCTTCTCGCTGTATACAACGGTTGTTCCGCGGGGTGTGCTGTTGGGGGCAGGCACAGCTGCACTAGATTCCGGCATAGGCCCAGCTTTCCACTTTTCCCGGGGTATTTCACCTTGGCCGGGTGCCCGACGGCGCCAGCCGCGGCTAGGCCCCGACGCGCCGCTGGCGTTAGAGTGAATGACTGTGACTGAAGAAACTGCAGCCGTGAGTACTTTGCCGTCGGACTCCCCGGAAGGCAGCGCCGCCGCCTACGGATCGCCCACGCTGTCCGTACAGCTGAAAATGCTTGACGCCGGCCTCGAAGCCCCGTCCTACGCCCATCCCGGCGACGCCGGAGCCGACTTGCGGGCCCGCGAGGATGTGGTCCTCGAACCGGGTGAACGCCGGCTGGTGCCCACCGGAGTCTCGATCGCCCTGCCGAACGGTTTCGTCGCACTTATCCACCCGCGTTCCGGGCTCGCCACCAAGCACGGACTGACAGTGGTCAACGCCCCCGGAACGGTCGATGCCGGATACCGCGGAGAGATCGCCGTGACGCTGCTGAACACGGACCGGGAGAAGTCCATTGAGCTTCGTCGCGGCGATAGAATTGCACAGATGGTCATTCAGCGCGTGGAGTACGCACAGTTTGTGGCCGTTGCGGAATTGAGCGACTCGGTCCGCGGTGACGGCGGCTTCGGTTCCACCGGCGGATTCGGTGTGGCCGGCGGCGTCGCTACACCTCAGGCCTAGCCGCCGCGAGCCGCCCGGCTGTGCCGGTGCTGCATGGCTTACCGCGCGGCCCAGGTGGTACGGCGGGACAAGATCACAACTAAGGAGACAACCCGATGGTTTTTGGGCGTGGCAAGAAGGCCAAGAAGGACCAGGCAGCAGAGCCCGGGGAAAGCCTGGAAACTGCAGACTCCGCTGAGGAGAACACCGGCCGGAAAGCCACGGGACCTTTTGACGTCTCGGAAATCGACAGCACCGACGGCTACGTGGACCTCGGCGCCCTGCTGATTGCACCGCGGGAAGGCCTCCAGCTGCGGCTCGAGATTGAGGAAGCCACGCAGCGGGTCGTCGCCGTCACTATGGACCTTGACGGTTCGAGCCTCCAGCTCCAGGCCTTCGCTGCCCCGCGCACCGAGGGACTCTGGGACGAGATCCGTGAACAGATCGGGCAGTCCGTGGGAAGCCAGGGCGGTCAGGTCGAAGAGATCCCCGGTGTTTTCGGCACCGAACTCGTGGCTAAGCTTCCGGCAGGAACCGCCGACGGCGCGGGCGGCTACCGCGTAGCCCGCTTCATCGGCGTCGACGGTCCCCGCTGGTTCCTCCGCGGCGTATTGGGCGGCGAAGCTGCCTTGGACCGCGACGCCGCCGCGAACCTTGAATCCCTGTTCCGGCAGATCGTCGTGGTCCGGGGCGAGAGCCCGATGCCCCCGCGCGACCTGCTCCAGCTCCGCCTGCCGAAGGATTCCGCTCCTGCACCGCAGCAGGGCGCACCGGAATTCGAGCAGCCCGAGCGCGGACCGGAGATCACCCAGATTGGCTGATCCGGCCGGCGAATATCCCCGGCCCGAACTTTCCATTAGTGGATTGCCGGACCGTGGACGGGTGCTGTGCCGCGGCTTCATAGAGTCCGTCACGTACGTTCCGGCCGCCCAGATTGCCACGTTCACCGCGATCGTCACGGACCATGACCTCCCGCGCACCAAGGGCGGACTTGCCCCGGTTGCCGCGGAACCGCCGTCGGCCCGTAAGCCCGGCGGATCGGGCCGGCGCGACCGGCTGCGGGTCGTGTGGCTGGGCCGGCGGCGGGTACCCGGCGTCGACCCGGGCTGCGAACTCCGGCTCGAAGGCATGCTCACAGTGCGCGACGGCCTCCCCACGATGTTCAATCCCCGCTACGAAATACTGTCCCGCCAGGAGAACGAATGACGACGTCCGAGAACCCGGACCCCGCTGCGGGCCCGGGCAAGCCGCGGCCCACCCCGGAACCGCCTTCCGTGGCCGACCTTGCAGAAGGCTACGCCGTGAAGGCCGGCCTGCACCGGTCCAAGGACGGCAGCATCGACGTAGTCAAGAGCGCAGGCGGCGTCCAGGGCATCGCGGAGAGCATCGTCCCTGGACTCGTCTTCCTCGTGGCGTTCACCATCACCCGCGAGCTCACCCTGTCCTTGATAAGTGCGCTCGCTGCGGCCGCCGCATTCACTGTTGCCCGCCTCGTCCAACGGCGGCCGCTGACACAGGCGCTGGCTGGGATCGCCGGCGTCGGAATTTCCGCCTGGCTCGCGAACACCACCGGTAAGGCACAGGACTTTTACGTTCCGGGGTTCTTCACCAATGCGGCCTACATTGCCGGAATGGTGGTGTCCATCGCGCTCCGCTGGCCCGTCGCAGGCCTGCTGTTCGGTTTTATCCGGAACGAGGGCCTGGACTGGCGCAAGGACCCGGCCCGCGTCAGGGCCTACCGCCTGGGCACGTGGGTGATCGTGGGTGTCCTGGCCCTGCGGCTGCTGGTCCAGGTGCCGCTGTACCTCCTCGGCGAACAGGGACTGGCCGGCCTCGCCACCACCAGGCTCATCATGGGTGCCCCGCTGTACATCCTGGGGATCTGGGTGGCATGGCTCATCACCAGGCCGGCAGTTCCGGTGGAGCCCCAGGCGCCGGCGGACCCGGGCGCACGTCCGCAGCCCGGACCTCCGCCGCTGCCTTAGCCGTCGGATCTAGCCGTCAAAACCGTCGTCCTCGGGGGCCTGCTGCTCCTGCTCGCGGACGGGCTGGCCGTCCTCCTGCCCTTCCAGAAGGTCCGCTTCCCGGTCCAGCTGCCGTTCGGGGGACAGTAGCGCCCTGAGACCGTCTTCGGCAGCGATGGTGGTGACGAAGAAGAGTTCGTCACCGCCGTCGAGCACGTCATCCCGGCTGGGCGTGATGGGGGCCTGGTCGCGGAGGATCGCCACCAGCGTGGAATCCTCGGGCCAGTCAATGTCTCCCACGGTGACTCCGATGACGTGGGAGTCATGGGGCACGGTGAACTCGACGAGGGACGAAACCCCGGTCTGCAGGGTCAGCAGCCGGACGAGGTCACCGATTTCCACGGCTTCCTCAACGAGGGCGGTCATGAGCTGCGGTGTGTTGACCGCGACGTCGACGCCCCAGGAGTCGTTGAACATCCAGTCGTTCTTGGGGTTGTTGACGCGTCCCACCGTGCGTCCGACGCCGAACTCGGTCTTTGCCAGCAGGGACACCACCAGGTTGACCTTGTCGTCTCCCGTGGCCGAAACCACGACGTCGGCGTCGTCGAGCTTGGCGTCCTGGAGGGTGCTCAGTTCGCAGGCATCGCCCACCAGCCAATGCGCGCCGCGCAGCCCGCTGCGGCCGATCACCTCCGGCTTCAGGTCGATCAGCAGGATTTCGTGTTTGTGGGAAAGAAGCTCACGGGCGATCGAGGAACCGACGCTCCCTGCCCCGACGATGACGACTTTCACTTACTGCTCCTTGGGTGGTTCTTTGGCAAGAATGTGGCCTACCTCGGCGCTGCGGTCCACCCGCAGCATGGCATGGACAGTGTCGCCCTCCTGGTAGGAGGTGCCGGGGCCGGGCAGCATCCCCTCGCCGAACCTGGTCAGGTAGGCGATCCGGATGCCGGCGACCTTCTCGATTTCGGCCACTGAGTGCCCGATCCAGGACGGATCGAGGTCGATTTCGGCGAGGACCAGCCGCCCGGAAGGCTCACGGAAGTCTCCGGCGAGGTGCTGCTCGGGGAGGATCCGGCGCAGCACCTGGTCGGCGCTCCAGCGCACTGCCGCCACCGTCGGTATGCCCAGGCGCTGGTAGATCTCGGCGCGGCCGGGGTCGTAGATCCGGGCTACGACGTGGGGGACATGGAACGTTTCGCGGGCAACCCGCGTGGCCAGGATGTTCGAGTTGTCTCCGCTGGACACTGCTGCGAAGGCGTAGGCCTCGCTGACGCCGGCCTGTTTCAGGGTTTCCCGGTCGAACCCGACTCCGGTGACCTTCCGGCCGGAAAAACCGGTGCGGAGCCTGCGAAAGGCACGGTCGTCCTGGTCGATGATGGCCACCGAATGGCCCGCATCCTCGAGGGTGTGCGCCAGCGTTGCTCCCACGCGGCCACAACCCATGATCACGAAGTGCGCCACCCGTGCCTCCTCAGTCTTTTTCCTGTTGCTCCGTAAGACTCTACCGGCCGTCCGGGCTGCCCGTTCCGGTGTCCGGCAGATCCCGCGTGCGGCCCCGCGGGCAACCGCGGAGCCAACAGCCGGATGCTGTCATGACATCGCGTCCGAATCAGACTAGCTTTGTGGAGTGCTGACAATATTGAATGCCGTGAAACGGGTTCTCGTGGGACGGCCATTCCGCAATGACCGGCTGGCCCATACCTTGCTGCCAAAGCGGATCGCGCTTCCGGTCTTCGCCTCCGACGCCCTGTCCTCGGTGGCCTATGCGCCCGACGAAATCCTCCTGACCCTGGCCCTGGCGGGTGTGAGCGCCGTGGCGTTTTCACCCTGGGTGGGGCTGGCCGTCATGGTAGTGCTGTTGACCGTCGTCGCGTCCTACCGGCAGAACGTCCACGCTTACCCCTCCGGCGGCGGCGACTACGAGATCGCCAACGAAAACCTGGGCAAGTACGCGGGACTGACAGTCGCGTCCGCATTGTTGGTGGACTATGTACTCACGGTTGCCGTCTCCATGTCGTCCGCTGCAACCTACCTCACCACCGCGGTCCCGGCGCTGCACGGCCAGCAGGCATTGATTGCCACCGTGGGCGTCATCATTTTGGCGTTGGTGAACCTGCGCGGCATCAAGGAAGCGGGAAGCGTCTTCGCTGTCCCCACGTACATTTTCATGGCCTCCATTCTCGGGATGACTGCCGTCGGCGTCTTCCAGGCCCTCACCGGCCAGTTAGGAAAGGCGCCGTCCGCCGACTTCACGATTGTTCCGGCCGCCGGATTCGACGAAGGTCTGGTGGGACTGGCCGGGGCGTTCCTGTTGCTGCGGGCGTTCTCCTCGGGCGCAGCCGCCCTGACCGGGGTGGAAGCCATCAGCAACGGCGTCCCCAATTTCCAGAAACCGAAGAGCAAGAACGCCGCGACCACCCTGCTTCTGCTCGGCGTCATCGCCGCCTCCATGCTGGCCGGCATCATCTACCTGGCGAACGCCACGAAGGTGCACATCGTTCTGGACCCCGCCACGGAATTCCTGCTCAACGGGCAGCCGCTCCCGGAAAACTACATCCAAAGCCCGGCCATCAGCCAGATAGCCCAGACCATCTTCGGACCCGGCTCAGTGCTGTTCTACATCGTCGTTGCAGCAACCGGCGTGATCCTGGTCTTTGCCTCCAACACGGCGTTCAACGGCTTTCCGGTACTGGGCTCGATCCTGGCCCAGGACGGCTACCTGCCGCGCCAGCTGCGCACCCGCGGGGACCGGCTGGCGTTCAGCAACGGCGTCCTGGCCCTCGCCGCAGGCGCCCTCGTGCTCATCCTGTCGTTCAACGCCGACGTCACCAAGCTCATCCAGCTGTACATCGTCGGAGTCTTCATCTCGTTCACGATGAGCCAGCTCGGCATGATCCGGCACTGGGGCCGGGAGCTGAAGCTCGCCAGGGACCCCGCCGTCAAGCTGCGCATGCTCAAGTCCCGCATCATCAATACGATCGGCTTCGGCATGACGGCTCTGGTCCTGGTGATCGTGCTGATCACCAAGTTCGAACAGGGGGCCTGGATCGCCCTGCTGGCGATGTTCGTGCTCTTCCTCATCATGTGGAGCATCCGCGCGCACTACGACAACGTGGCCAAGGAACTGGCCGTGGATGAGGATTCCTCGCCCCGCGCCCTGCCGTCACGGGTCCACGCCGTGCTGCTGGTTTCCCACGTCCGCAAACCCGTTCTGCGGGCACTCGCCTACGCCCGGGCGTCGCGGCCCTCCCGGCTTGATGCCATCACGGTGGACATCAACTCCGAAGAGACCGCGCACACCCTGGCCGACTGGGAGAAACTGGAAATTCCGGTGCCGCTGACGGTGCTCGCCAGCCCGTACCGCGAAACGGTGACCCCCATCATGGAATACGTGAAGAACATGCGGCGGGATTCGCCCCGGGACCTGATCGTGGTCTACATCCCCGAGTACGTGGTGGGCAAATGGTGGGAACAGCTGGTCCATAACCAGACCGCCCTGCGGATCAAAACCCGCCTCCATTTCGAGCCGGGAGTCATGGTGGCCAGCGTGCCGTGGCAACTGAAATCGTCCGAAGAAGCCAAGAAATTGCAGGATATCCAATGAACCCCGAGACCCAGACCCGCACGCATACCGAACTTGTGGTGGATATCGGGCCCATCGCCCACGGCGGGCACTGCGTTGCCCGCCACGAGGGCCGTGTGGTGTTTGTCCGCCACGCCATCCCGGGCGAGAAGGTCCGGATCCGTCTGACGGATGCCGGCGAGGACTCCAAATTTTGGCGAGCGGATGTTGTGGAAGTGCTCGAAGCATCGCCCGACCGTATGCCCCATTTCTGGCATGTGGCGGATTCGCTTCGGGCATGGTCGCACGGGCACCCTCCGGTGGGCGGAGCCGAGCTGGGCCACGTATCCCTTGGACGTCAGCGCAGCCTCAAGGCTGACGTCCTGGCCGAACAGCTGAAGCGGCTCGCCGGCGTCGAACGCGTCACGGAGGTGGAAGCTGTCGGCGCGGCCGCCGCCGCAGGCGACCACAGCCCCGGTGCGCCCGGGCTGGGCTGGCGCACGCGGGCCAGCTTTGCCGTGACACCCGCCGGGAAGCTGGGCATGCACGCGCACAGGTCCGACCAGGTCATTGCCATCCGCGAGATGCCATTGGCCGTGTCCGCCATCAACGACCTCAGGCTTTGGGACATCGACCTCACGGGCGTCGAACGCGTTGAAGTGGCCGCGCCAGCCAACGGCTCGCGCCCGCTGGTCCTGCTGGCACCGGCCGAAGGGACCCGCGCGAAGCGCCTTAGCGGGATCCTCGCGCAGCTTCCCGACGAGGTCTCGGTGGCGAGCTTCGATCCGGCCAAGGGCGAGGCGCTGCAGCTGCGGGGCCGCACCTGGGTGCAGGAGTCGGCCGCCGGGCACGAGTTCCGGGTCACGGGGGAGGGCTTCTGGCAGATCCACCGGGATGCTCCGGAGACACTAGTCGGGGCGGTGAAGGGATTCCTGCACGACGGCGGGTACCTGGAGCCGGGCGCGGTGGTTGCGGACCTGTATGCCGGGGCGGGGCTATTCACCGCAGCGCTTGCGGACGCCGTTGGCGTGACCGGCTCCGTGCTGTCCGTTGAGGGTGCCCCCGGCACCAGCCGGGACGCGCGGAAGAACCTGCACGGGGCACCGCAGGTGGAAATTGTGCAAGGACGCGTGGAACGGGTCCTGCGCCAGAAGCCACGTAACTTCGATGCCCTGGTGCTGGACCCGCCCCGCGCCGGCGCGGGCAAGGCAGTGGTCAGCCAGCTGATGGCGGCCGGTCCCCGGGCCATCGCCTACGTGTCCTGCGATCCGGCGTCGTTCGCCCGGGACCTGGGGTACTTCCGGCAGGGAGGCTGGCAGCTCGCGGGGCTGCGGGCATTCGACCTGTACCCGCACACCCACCACATGGAGACAGTGGCGTTGCTGACGCCCCCGGCATGATGTGACTAGGATGGGCGTAGTAGTCCCACGTCGCGCGCCGAATTCTCGGCTGACCCCATGCTCTTTTGTATGACCTTGTACTAATTAGGATGACCTAACTAGCAAGCGGTCTACCGCGCGACAAAGATGAAACTGTTGCGAGAGGAGTCCTGCGATGAGCATTGTGGACAGCTTCGGTTCAAAAGGCAAACTTAATGTAGCCGGTACCGAATACGAAATTTTCCGGTTGAACTCCGTTGAAGGTGCAGAAAACCTTCCGTTCAGCCTCAAGGTATTGCTTGAAAACCTGTTGAGGACCGAGGACGGCGCCAACATTACGGCCGATCACGTCCGAGCACTGGCCGGCTGGGATCCCAACGCCGAGCCCGACACTGAAATCCAGTTCACGCCGGCGCGCGTGATCATGCAGGACTTCACTGGCGTGCCCTGCGTAGTGGACCTCGCCACCATGCGTGAGGCCGTCAAGGAACTCGGCGGCGACCCCAAGCGGGTCAACCCGCTGGCACCCGCCGAAATGGTGATCGACCACTCGGTGCAGATCGACGCATTCGGCAACTCCGGCGCACTGGAGCGCAACATGGAGATCGAATACCAGCGGAACGGGGAGCGTTACCAGTTCCTCCGCTGGGGCCAGACCGCGTTCGACGACTTCAAGGTCGTCCCGCCGGGAACCGGTATCGTCCACCAGGTCAACATCGAGTACCTGGCCCGCACCGTGATGACCCGCGAAGTTGACGGCGTCGTCCGGGCATACCCGGACACCTGCGTCGGCACCGACTCGCACACCACCATGGTCAACGGCCTGGGCGTGCTGGGCTGGGGCGTCGGCGGCATTGAAGCCGAGGCGGCAATGCTGGGCCAGCCCGTGTCCATGCTGATCCCGCGCGTCGTAGGCTTCAAGCTGACCGGATCCATCCCGGCCGGTGCTACCGCAACCGACGTCGTCCTCACCATCACCGAGCAGCTGCGCAAGCACGGTGTTGTGGGCAAGTTCGTGGAATTCTACGGCGAAGGTGTGGCCGCAGTGCCGCTGGCCAACCGCGCCACCATCGGCAACATGAGCCCGGAGTTTGGCTCCACGGCCGCCATGTTCCCGATCGACGACGTCACCCTTGACTACCTGCGCCTCACAGGCCGCTCGGAAGAGAACGTGGCCCTCGTGGAGTCCTACGCGAAGGAACAGGGCCTGTGGCACGATCCTTCCAAGGAGATCAAGTTCTCCGAGTACCTCGAGCTGGATCTGTCGACCGTTGTTCCGTCGATCTCCGGCCCGAAGCGCCCGCAGGACCGCATCGAGCTCACGGATGCCAAGGAGCAGTTCCGCAAGGACATCCACAACTACGTGAGCATCGAAGACGGCAGCGTGGACGAGTCCCTGGAAGAGTCTTTCCCGGCCTCCGATCCGCCCTCGTTCACCCACGCTGATTCCCACACCACGGAAACGGCAAGGGTTGAGTCCGCCGCCAACGGCGCCCACGGGCGTCCGTCCACCCCGGTGCACGTTGTCACCGCGGACGGCCGCGAGTTCGAACTGGACCACGGCGCGGTTTCCATCGCCTCGATCACGTCCTGCACCAACACGTCCAACCCCTCCGTGATGCTCGCCGCAGCACTGCTGGCACGCAACGCCGTGGACAAGGGCCTGGCAGCTAAGCCGTGGGTCAAGACCTCCGTTGCCCCTGGCTCCAAGGTGGTCACCGACTACTACGAGAAGTCCGGCCTCACTCCGTACCTGGAGAAGCTCGGCTTCTACATCGTGGGCTACGGCTGCGCCACCTGCATCGGCAACTCGGGCCCGCTGGACGCTGAAATCTCCGAGGCTATCCAGGCCAACGACCTTTCCGTCACCGCCGTGCTGTCCGGCAACCGCAACTTCGAAGGCCGGATCAACCCGGACGTGAAGATGAACTACCTGGCCTCCCCGCCGCTGGTCATCGCCTACGCCCTGGCCGGAACCATGGACTTCGACTTCGACACGGATGCGCTCGGACAGGACGAAGCAGGCAACGACGTCTTCCTGAAGGACATCTGGCCGAACCCGGTTGAAGTCCAGCAGGTCATCGACTCGTCGATCGACAAGGAAATGTTTGCCCGCGGCTACGAGGGCGTCTTCGACGGCGATGACCGCTGGAAGGCCCTCTCCACCCCGGCCGGCGACACCTTCGCCTGGGACGAGAAGTCCACGTATGTCCGGAAGCCCCCGTACTTCGAAGGCATGAAGGCCAAGCCTGAGCCCGTCACGGACATCACCGGTGCCCGCGTGCTGCTCAAGCTCGGCGATTCCGTCACCACCGACCACATCTCCCCGGCCGGTTCCTTCAAGTCGGACACCCCTGCAGGCCAGTACCTGCTGGCAAACGGCGTGGAGCGCAAGGACTTCAACTCCTACGGTTCGCGCCGTGGCAACCACGAAGTCATGATCCGCGGCACCTTCGCGAACATCCGCATCAAGAACCAGCTGCTCGACGGCGTCGAGGGTGGCTTCACCCGCGACTTCACCCAGGCGGACGGTCCCCAGGCGTACGTTTACGACGCTGCCCAGAACTACCAGGCAGCCGGCACCCCGCTGGTGGTCCTGGCTGGCAAGGAATACGGCTCCGGCTCGTCCCGTGACTGGGCAGCGAAGGGAACCGCGCTCCTGGGCGTCAAGGCTGTGGTGGCTGAAAGCTACGAACGCATCCACCGCTCCAACCTGATCGGAATGGGCGTCCTGCCGCTGCAGTACCCGGCCGGCGAATCTGCCGCAACCCTGGGCCTGACGGGCACGGAAACCTTCGCAGTCGAGGGCGTCACCGCCCTCAACGAAGGCACCACTCCGAAGACCCTCAAGGTCACGGCCACGGCTGAAGACGGCTCCGCCAAGTCCTTCGATGCGGTCCTCCGCATCGATACCCCGGGCGAAGCGGACTACTACCGCAACGGCGGCATCCTGCAGTACGTGCTGCGCCAGATCTCCGGCAACTAGCGGCGAAGGTCACAACCGGCACCGCCTAAAGCCCCGGCCTGTCACTGACAGGCCGGGGCTTTTGCGTTGCGGGCGGCCGGTCCCTGCGTCCGGCCCGCTTTCGAGGCGTTAGAGTTAAAAGGCATGTCTACCACCCGAAGGAGGCCCCGTTGGGAATTTTGGACACCATCCGGAATCCGCAGGACCTGAGCAAGTTGACCGAAGAACAGCTGTCCCAGCTGGCTGCGGAGGTCAGGAGTTTCCTGATCGGCAACGTGTCACAGACGGGTGGCCACCTCGGACCGAACCTCGGCGTTGTGGAACTGACCATGGCCGTGCACCGTATTTTTGATTCCCCCCGCGACAGCATTGTCTTTGACACCGGGCACCAGTCCTATGTCCACAAGCTCCTCACCGGACGCCAGGACTTCAGCACCCTCCGGCAGGAAGGCGGCATGTCCGGCTATCCGGACCGTGGAGAGTCCGAGCACGACATCGTGGAAAGCTCCCATGCCTCCTCATCGCTTTCCTGGGCCGACGGCATCTCGCGCGCCCGGCAGTTGACCGGCGACGGCGACCGTTATGTCATTGCCGTGGTGGGCGACGGGGCGCTGACCGGCGGTATGGCCTGGGAAGCGATCAACAACATCGCTGCGGACAAACGCCGCCGCGTGGTCATTGTCGTGAACGACAACGGCCGGTCCTATGCCCCCACTGTGGGCGGCTTCGCCGACTATCTCGCATCGCTGCGCCCGACCATCGATTCATTCCGTGCGGCCCCGGCCTACGAGGGCACCCTTGACTGGTGGAAGCGGAAGCTCCAAAACGGCGGACCAGTGGGCCAGTTTACGTACCGCAGCCTGCATGCCATGAAGAAGGGCATCAAGGACTGGTGGGCGCCGCAGGGCATGTTCGAGGACCTCGGCATGAAATACATCGGCCCTGTGGACGGGCACAACCTCCAGGCCATGGAGCACGCACTCTCCACCGCGAAGAATTACGCCGGCCCGGTCATCGTGCACGCAATGACGGAAAAGGGCCACGGCTACGCGCCGGCACGCGCCCACGAAGCTGACCAGTTCCATGCCGTGGGCATCATTGATCCCGAAACCGGCGTGCCCACCGAGGCGGGCGGCGCCCAATCGTGGACGTCCGTTTTCGCCGACGAAATCGCAGCCATCGCCGATGAGCGTAAGGACATCGTGGGCATCACCGGTGCCATGCTCATTCCCGTGGGCCTGCACAAGTTTGCCGCACGGCACCCGGAACGCGTCTTCGACGTCGGCATTGCCGAACAGCACGCGCTCACCTCGGCCGCGGGCATGGCTTTCGGCGGGCTCCACCCCGTGGTCGCCGTCTATGCGACGTTCCTGAACCGTGCCTTCGACCAGCTGCTCATGGACGTGGCGCTGCACAAGGCCGGCGTCACCATCGTCCTGGACCGCGCCGGCGTCACCGGTCCTGATGGCGCCAGCCACCACGGCATGTGGGACATGGCCATGGTGCAGATTGTGCCCGGCCTCCACCTGGCTGCCCCCCGGGACGCAACCCGGCTCCGCGAGGAGCTCCGCGAGGCCGTGGCCATCGAGGACGCGCCCACCGTAGTCCGGTATTCCAAGGGCAACGTGGGCGCCGAAGTGGAAGCCCTGGAGCGCCTCAGCGACGGCGTGGATGTGCTGGCCCGCCGCCCTGCCGGCTCCAGCGAAAACGACGTGCTGATCGTGAGCGTCGGCGCCATGTCCGAACTCGCCCTGGACGTTTCCAACCGCCTGGGAGCCCAAGGCATCAGCTCCACCGTAGTGGACCCCCGCTGGCTGTTGCCGGTCCGGAAATCCATTATTGCGCTGGCTGCCCGCCACCGGCTGGTCATCTGCATCGAAGACGGCGTGCGGGCCGGCGGAGTGGGGTCCCGCATCCGCCAGGAAATGCGCGCCGCCGGGGTGGACACCGCCCTTAACGAAGTGGGGCTGCCCGTGGAGTTCCTGGACCACGGCACCCGTGCGCAGGTTCTGGAACGTGTCGGACTGACCGCCCGCCAGATCACGCACGACGTCGTTGCGCAGGTATTGGGGACGAAGGTGCCTTTCGCCCGTCCCCTGCCCGGCCAGGAACACCCGACTACGGGCAGCCTGCCGAAACTGTGATTTTGCACGAGGCCACACCCCCGGAGAGCCTCAAACCGGGAGACCTGGTGGTGGCGCGGAACCGTAAATGGGACGGCGGCGCCCACTGGGTGGTACCCGGGAACTACCTCGGCGAGGACGTCCACGGCTGGTGGATCTTCCAGCCCAAGGGGTCCTTCATTTCACGGCCCGGGGCAGCCTTCCATGCCAGGTCCGATGCCGTCCTCCTCGTTCCCCGGACGGGCGACTACGTGGCCACGTTCTACGACGACACCTACCCGGGGGACTTCCGGGTGTACGTGGACCTCGCCGTGGGCCACGGCTGGAACGGCATCCGGCCCGGCACCATGGAATTCCACGTCATTGACATGGACCTGGACGTGATCCGGTCCGTGACCCGCGGTGTGTACATCGACGACGAGGACGAATTCGCGGAACACCAGGTGAGCATGAAGTACCCCCGGGACCTCGTGGACCGCATGCTCGCGGAGACAGAACAGCTTTACCAGGCCGTTAAGGCGCAGCAGGCACCGTTCGACGGCACAGACGCCGAGTGGTTCAGGAGAGGACGGGCATGAGCGGAATTATCAGGGTCTACAAACGCGACGACGAAGGGGTCCTGCTGTTCCGGGAGGCCTGGTTCGATGAGGACTACAGCCAGTTCGTGATGAATCACGGCGTGGTGGGGCACCAGAGCAAGACGGACGAAACGGATGTTGCCGACGCTGCGGCCGCAGAGGGCCTCATGGACGCTTTCGCGGTGCAGTGCGCCGAGGACGGCTATGCCGAGCTTGCCGACGAAGACCAGTTCTGGGTGGTGGCGCAGTACGCCCTGAAGACCAAGGACGGCACGGACCGTGACCGCTACCTGGAAGAAAAAGCCAAGGACGCCCTCATCAGCCACCTCGCCTGGCGCGGCCTCGGCACCGTGGAACGAAGTGAATTCAGCGACGCCAAACTCAATATCTTCTGCCTGTGCCCGGACGTCAACAAAGCTGTCAACGCGATCAAGGTCTGCATCCGCGGCGAGGACCTGGACTTCACGAAACTCAGCATCGCGGCGGCACCGTTCGGAGATCCGGCAGCGTTTAAGCTCAAGCACTCGCCGAAACCGGCTTCGGGCTTTACTCTCTAAGAGGGGGCAACCGACTCACTGGGAGGCATCCGTTATGGCGCCAAAATCCGTTCAACCAGGCCACACCCCGATTCCCCGCGGAATCGGCGCGCCTGCCCGCCGGGCCATGGCCCATGCCGGACTGGAAACGCTGGAACAGGTGGTCCAGTTCGGTCAACGGGAACTGTTGAAATTGCACGGAATGGGCGTTAAGACCATGGCCCAGCTTGAGGACGCCATGGACGAGCACGGACTCGAGTTCCCTGTTGCCTGACCAGTCTTCCTGACCCTGGCGCTGCCTTTGACTGCCCGGGCAAGAGGGCGTCCGGACCTTCGTCGCGGCCGTTATAGGCTGATTTCATGACTGAATACCGACGCCTTGGAAATTCCGGTTTGACCGTCTCTGTGGTGGGACTCGGCTGCAACAACCTGGGCCGGGCCAATACCGTGACGGAGTCGCAGGAGGGGACAGACGCCGTCGTTCATGCCGCCCTGGACGCGGGTATTACGCTCTTTGACGTCGCGGACACCTACGGCAGGGAGCCCGGCGTCAGTGAAACCATGCTCGGCAAGGCCCTGGCCGGCCGGCGCGGGGACGCAATTGTCGCCACGAAATTCGGCATGGACATGCGCGGAGCCAACGGCAAGGACTTCGGTGCCCGCGGGTCGCGCCGCTACATCGTCCAGGCAGCCGAAGCGTCACTGCGCCGGCTGGGCACCGACTGGATCGACCTCTACCAGTTCCATACCCCGGATCCGCTGACCCCCATCGACGAGACCCTTGCCGCCCTCGACGACCTGGTGACCAGCGGGAAGGTCCGCTATATCGGCCACTCCAACCGGGCCGGCTGGCAGATCGCCGAGGCAGAATTTGTGGCCCGCGCCCGTGGAGGCGCCCGGTTCATCTCCACCCAGAACCACTACAACCTGCTGGACCGCCGCGCTGAACTCGAAGTCACGCCTGCCGCCGAAGCTTACGGCCTGGGAGTGCTGCCGTACTTCCCTCTGGCCAACGGGCTGCTGACCGGAAAATACGCGCCGGGCAAGGCTCCGGAAGGCTCCCGCCTCAGCCACACGCGCACCAACCTGGTCAATGACGCCGACTGGGAGCAGCTGGACAAGTTCAGCAAGTTTGCCGCCGAGCGGAACCTCAGTGAGATCCAGGTGGCGTTCTCCTGGCTGGCGGCCCAGCCGTCGGTCAGCAGCGTGATCGCGGGCGCCACCAGGCCGGAACAGATCCGTGAAAATGCTGCCGCTGTGGCCTGGGTGCCCGACGCGGACGAACGCGCCGAGCTGGATGAGATCTTCCCCCGCACGCCCAAGGTGGCACTTTTCTGATGCATTCGGTCCTGATGGACGTGGACACCGGGATCGACGATGCCCTGGCCCTGGTCTACCTCCTGTCCCGCCCCGACGTCCGGCTGCAGGCCATCACCTGCACCGCCGGAAACGTGGGCGCGCGCCAGGTGGCACTGAACAACCTTGCCCTGCTCGAGTTGTGCGGCACATCAGGAGTCGAAGTGGCGATCGGGGCCGAAGTGCCGCTCGAGATCCCGCTGGTCACCACGGAGGAAACCCACGGACCGCAGGGAATCGGCTACGCCGAGCTGCCGGTGCCCGCGCAACAAATCTCGGAGCGGCACGCCGTGGACGTCTGGGTGGACGAGGTGCGCAAGCACCCGGGCGAGATCACGGGCCTTATCACCGGCCCGCTGACCAACTTCGCCCTCGCCCTCCGCCGGGAACCGGAACTGCCGCAGTTGCTCAAGGGGCTGGTGATCATGGGCGGTTGCTTCTACTACCAGGGCAACACCACCCCGACGGCAGAGTGGAACGTCTCGGTCGATCCGCATGCCGCGAAGGAAGTCTTTGCCGCCTACCGGGGCCTCCCGGAGGACAAGCTGCCGGTGGTGTGTGCCCTGGAGACCACCGAACTAATCGAGATGCGGCCCGAACACCTGCAGCGACTGGCCGAAGCCGCCGGCACTGGTCCGGAACTCGTCCTTCCGGACCAGCCGGAGGGACTCCGCAGCAGCTCCGGCAACCCCCTGGTGGCGTGCCTGTCCGATGCCATCCGCTTCTACATGGAGTTCCACCGGCTCTACGAGCAGGGCTTCGTGGCCCACGTGCACGACGCCTTCGCTGCCTGTGTGGCCGTGGGCCGGACGGAATACACCGCCCGGCTGGCAACGGTTGACGTCGAGACCGGATCCGCGCTGCTGATGGGCACCACCGTCGCCGATTACCGCGGACTGTGGGGGCTGCCGCCGAACGCCCGGATTGTGACGTCGAACAATCCGAAGCAGTGCTTTGATGAGCTCATCAATTCAGTGGGCGCACTGGCCAGGCGGCTGGCCTAAGATGGTAGCTGCGTCGAGGTGACATAGGCGCACGATTGCCGATCCCGGTACGGGTGTACCCGCGGAACGCAACCCACAGCCTAAGGAACAGCCATGTCACAGCAATCCCGGACCCTCCACGCCCCTGGACAGGCGGCGCCCCGCAGCCGCCGCCTGCTCGAAGCGCTCGGCGCGGCATCCATCGCAGCCACCTTCATCTTCCTTGTCCTGACGCAGCCCGCGGACATCACCAACGGGCTGGCGAGCGGTTCCGCCCTGGTGGCCCTGGGCGGTTTCCTGCTGGGAGCCCTCCTCCTGATCGTGGGCGTGCTGCCCACCCTTCCCACCTCCACGCTGGTGCTGATCCCCGTGGCGCTCGTCCTCAACATCGCCCTTGGCCAGATCATGGGAGCCACTGGACTGCCGTTCTACTTCGACGCGATCGGCACGGTCCTCATCGCCGTCCTGGCGGGTCCGGCGGCGGGCGCTGCAACAGGCGCCCTCAGCAGCGTTGTCTGGTCCTTCATCAATCCCACGGTGCTGCCCTTCGCCGCCGGCGCGGCGCTCATCGGTTTCCTGGCGGGCCTCGCCGCGCGATACGGGCTGTTCCGACGCTTCTACCTGGCCCCGGTGGCAGGCTTCGTGACGGGCATCCTGGCCGGCGTCGTCTCCGCACCTATTGCGGCTTTTGTTTTCGGCGGCACCTCCGGCGTTGGTACCGGCGCCATTGTCAGCGCCTTCCGGGCCATGGGCGATACGCTCCTGTCCGCCATTACCAAGCAGGCACTGATTTCGGATCCCATGGACAAGGCCATTGTCTTCGCAGTAGTCGCGCTGCTGGTGTACGCCCTGCCGCGCCGGACCGCGCTGCAGTTCGCTTTTGTGCGGCGCTTCAACGTGCTGGGCGGCAAGAAGCAGGGAACTCCGGACGCCTGATTCCGTGCCTGCCCCGTCGAGTAAACCCGCCGTGCCGAACGCCCCGTCAGCACTCCACCCCCTGACCGCATTGGCAGCGGCCGTATCGGCCGCGGCCATCACGACGGCGGTGTCCAGTTGGGCGGTTTCCCTTGCCGTGGCCCTTGGCAGCGCCTTGCTGGCGGCGCGGGCCGGGGTTGCAGGGCGGATGGCGCCCGCCGCCGCAGTGATCCTGGCGCCCTTTTGGCTGTCGCTGCTGATCATGCACGGGCTGTTCTTCCCGGAAGGTAAGACAGTGCTGGCTGAGTGGGGCGTCGCACGGGTTACTGCTGAGGGTCTAGGTTTCGCGCTGGACATGGGTATGCGGACGGCCGCCTACGTCATGGTATTCCTGCTCTTTTCGTTCACGGTGCGGGTGCCGGACCTGGTGGCGGTGATGTCAGCGCGCCGTGTGCCTGCGCAGCTCGGCTTCGTCCTGGCGTCCACCCTGACGCTGGCGCCGGCCATCACCGGCAGGCTGGCGCGGATCCGGCAGGCCCAGGAGTCCCGGGGACTGGTGCTCGGCGGCGGCCCCTTGCCGCGGCTGGCGGCGGCACGGCTGCAGATGGTGCCGCTGGTCCTGTCGCTCATCCAGGATGCCGGGGAGCGGGCGCAGGCGCTTGATTCGCGGGGCTTCAACGGCGGCAGGGCGCGCACCAGCTACCGGGAGGTGCCGGATACTGCCGGCCAGCGTGGATTCCGGGCCGTGGCCCTGCTGCTGGCCCTGATCCTGGTGGTGCTGCGGATCTCCGGCCATTGGCCGGATGTCCAGGCGATCGACATCGGGTGGTTCGCCGTCAAGTGGTTGGCAGTCAAGCCGTTCGGGGGAGTCCCCGGATGACGGCAGCTGCGCTGTTGGAAGCCAGAATTGAGGCATTCAGCTACCACGGTGAGGACCGGCCCGTTCTCCACGACTTCGCGGTGGCCGCGGGGCCCGGCACGCTCACCGCCGTGTTGGGCGGGTCCGGAAGCGGGAAGTCGACGCTTGGCAGGCTGTTGGCCGGCTGGCTGTCCGGCGGGAACTCAGGCCGCTTCACGGGCAGCCTGCACCTGCCGGCAGCGTCCCGCGGGGCGGCGGGGGACAGCGGGCCCCTCTACTTCCACGGCGGCGCGGACGATCCCCGTATCAATCCCGCGCTTTGGTCGGAGCAGGTGGGCTTCGTTCCACAGGATGCCGCGGCCCTGCTGTCCACCGTGGCGTCCACGGTTGCCGAGGAACTGGCGTTTGGCCTGGAAAACCGGGGGATGGACAGGCAGCTCATGCGCGCTGAAGTGGCACGTGCCGCCGACGCAGCGGGCCTGACGGCCCTGCTGGAACGCGATCCCGCCACCCTCTCCGGCGGCGAACTGCGGCGGCTGGCTGTAGCCTGTTCCGCCATTACACGCCCCGGTGTGCTGGTCCTCGATGAACCGTTCGGCTCACTGGACAACGCCGGTGCGGCGTCGGTCCGCGCGCTGGTCCGCGGCCTCCTGGACTCCGGCACCGCCGTCATCGTCCTGAGCCAGGCCGCAGATGAGCTTGCCTTCTCAGCGGGGCACTGGCTCGTGCTCGACGGCGGCACCGTCACCGCGCGGGGCACGCCCGGCGAGCTGGCGGGCGGCCCCGCGCTGCTGCGATCCGGCGTCGTCGTTCCCGCGCTGGCGGGCTTCCGTTCCGGCCCGCGCCTCCCGGCCGCTGGTCCGCTCCCGGCCGCGGCAAGCTGCCGTCCCGGTGGGGCAGACGCCCCTGCTGCTGTCCTGGACCTGGAGAGTGTCACGTTCGGCTATCCGGCCGGACGCCGGGCACGCCGAGGAACCCGGGAAACGCTGCAGGGTGTGCTGGGCGGGTTAAGCCTCGCTGTAACGGCAGGTGAGATCGTGGCGGTGACGGGCCCGAACGGTGCCGGCAAGTCCACCCTGCTCCGGCATTTCAACGGACTACTTCGACCGGACCTGGGCTCCGTCCGGATCCAGGGCAATGACATCGCCGGCATTCCCACGGGAAGGGTCGCAGACCTGGTGGGCCTGCTGTTCCAGCATCCGCGGGACCAGCTCTTCGAGCGGACCGTCCTGCGCGAAGTGCTTTTTGGCCTGGACCGCACGTTCGGGGCGGCGGCGGACACGAAGGCACGGGCTGCCCTGGCGGCAGTCGGGCTCGGTGATCAGCTTCATATCCATCCGTATGAGCTGCCGTCCTCCCGCCAGCGGCTCCTGGCCCTCGCCACGGTGCTCGCCCGGGAGCCGCGGCTCCTGGCACTGGACGAACCGACCGTGGGGCTGGACCGGCACGGCCTCGAACGCCTCGATGAAGCCATGTGCGCCGCTGCGAAGCGGGGCGCCGCCGTCGTAATGGTCACGCACGAGCTCGACTATGCCCGTGCCACGGCCCACCGCATCCTGGACCTCAGGAACGGCACGCTGCGGGAACTGTGACCGCCGCTAAACACAGCAGCGCCGCCGCCCGCACCGGAGTGGTGCGGGCGGCGGCGCCGGCTGACAGCGGAGCCTGTCGCTAGGCCGCGGCCGCCGCGGAGGCGACACCCGGAGCCAGGAACCGCTTGCCGTTGACGCGCTCGGAGGCTCCCACCCGGTCCAGGTACGGGGTGATGCCGCCGAGGAACATCGGCCACCCTGCCCCGAGGATCATGCAGAGGTCGATGTCTTCCGGTCCGGCCACCACGCCCTCTTCCAGCATGAGTCCGATTTCCTCGGCCAGCGCATCCTGCGTCCGGCGCAGGACTTCCTCACCCGTCGAGGGGGACGTGCCGAAGGACAGCAGCGCCAGGGTTTCCGCCGGAATGAACGGCTTGCCGTCCGGTCCCCTGTCCGGCGCCCATATGGATGTCACGCCGTTGTCGATCAGCTTCTGCAGGTTCTGGGAAACGGTGAAGCGGTCTCCAAACGCGGCGTGCAGGGATTCCTGGACGTGCTGCGCCACCGGCAGGCCCACCATCGCGCCAAGCGTGAACGGAGTCATGGGCAGCCCCATCGGGCGCAGCGCATTGTCCGCCACCTCGGCCGGAGTCCCCTCGTCGAACGCGGCGGTCACTTCGCCCATCAGGCGCAGCAGTATGCGGTTGACTACGAACGCCGCTGCATCCTTGACCAGCACTGCGGTCTTCTTCAGGCCCTTGGCGAGCTCAAACGCGGTGGCCAGCACGGCGTCGTCGGTCTTGGGGGCGCGGACTATCTCCAGCAGCGGCATCACGGCCACCGGGTTGAAGAAGTGGAATCCCACCAGGCGTTCCGGGTGGGCCAGGTCCGCAGCCATCGCGGTGACGGACAACGAGGACGTGTTGGTGGCGAGGATGCACTCGGGGGAGACAATCGCTTCCACCTCCGCGAACACCTGCTTTTTGACGTTCAGTTCCTCGAACACGGCCTCGATGACGAAGTCCGCATCGGCAAATGCATCCTTGGAAACCGATCCGGTGACCAGCGCCTTGGTGCGGTTGGCGGCGTCGGCACTGATCCGCTTCTTAGCCAGCATTTTGTCCACTTCAGCGTGGACATAGCCCACGCCTTTGTCCACGCGGGCCTGGTCGATGTCAGTCATCACGACGGGGACCTTGAGCTGCCGGGCGAAGAGCAGGGCAAGCTGGCTGGCCATCAGGCCTGCGCCCACCACGCCTACCTTGGTCACCGGCCGGGCCAGTTTGCGGTCAGGTGCACCCGCCGGACGCTTGGAGCGCTTCTGCACGAGGTCCAGGAAGGCGTAGACCGTGGAGCGGAACTCGTCAGTCTGCATGAGGCCGGACAGGGTCTCGCACTCGAGCTCCGCCGAGTCAGACTGGCTCATGGTCCTGTTGGCCTCCATGATGTCCAGCACCTTTGCCGGCGCCGGCGACGCGTTGGACGTCTTGGACTCCACGAACCCGCGTCCGGCGGCAACGGCCGCCGCCCAGCGTTCGGCAACGGCCGGGTCGGAAGGCTCGACGGCGTTGGGCCGTTCCGGGGCTGCCTCACCCGAGATGACGCCTGCGGCCCAGGCCAGGGACTGTTCCACGAAGTCCGCGGGTTCGAAGATGGCGTCGGCAATTCCCAGGCTGAAGGCCTGCGGACCGGAGAGCGTCCGGTTGTTGCTGAGCGGATTCTCGATCATCACCTTGACCGCGTTTTCGGGTCCGATCAGCCGCGGCAGGATGTATACGCCTCCCCAGCCGGGCACCAGGCCGAGGAAGGCTTCGGGAAGTGCCAATGCGCCGGCGCCGGTGGACACCGTGCGGTAGGTGGACTGCAGGGCGATCTCCAGCCCGCCGCCCAGGGCCACACCGTTGATGAAGGCGAAGCTGGGCACTCCCAGGTTGGCCAGCGTGGCATAGACGTCATGGCCCAGCTGGGCCATCCAGAGGCCGTGGTCACGGTTGTTGAGGGACTTGACGGCGGACAGGTCCGCGCCGGCCACCAGGTAATAAGGCTTCCCGGTGACGCCGACGCCCACGATCTCGCCGCGGGCGGCACGGTCCTTGAGGCCCTCGAGGACCGTCCCCAGCTCCACGAGGGTGTTCGGGCCCAGCGTGGTGGGCTTGGAGTGGTCCAGTCCGTTGTCCAGGGTGATCAGCGCGAAGGTTCCCGGGCTGGGCCTGCCGCCGGATGCCGGCAGCTGGATGTCCTGCACATACGAATGCGTGACCGTCTCGTCGGGGAAAAGATCGGCAAGCTTACGGAAATCTGCGGCGCTCATGCTGCGGCTCCTTCAGTCTCGGTGGTGGAAGATTCTGCGGCGGCATCGTCCGCTGGTGAAGGGACGCCGCTGTTGTCTGTGTATTCCGAGTGACGCGGGTTTTCCCAGATGACGGTGGCGCCCATGCCCAGGCCGATGCACATGGTGGTCATGCCGTAGCGGACCGAGGGGTCCTCTTCGAACTGGCGCGCCAGCTGGTTCATCAGGCGTACTCCGGACGAAGCCAGGGGATGCCCGACGGCGATCGCGCCGCCATAGCGGTTGACGCGGGGATCGTCGTCGGAAATACCGAAATGGTCCAGGAAGCTCAGCACCTGGACGGCGAACGCCTCGTTGATCTCGAACAGCCCGATGTCCGCGATGCCGAGGCCTGCGTTCTTCAGTGCCTTCTCGGTGGCAGGGACCGGACCGATCCCCATGACTTCGGGTTCCACCCCGGCGAAGGCATAGCTGACCAGGCGCATCTTCACCGGCAGTCCAAGCTCGGCGGCGGCATCCGCCGAGGCCAGCAGCGCCGCCGTCGCGCCGTCGTTCAACCCGGCGGCGTTGCCGGCAGTTACCCGGCCGTGGGGGCGGAAGGGCGTGCGCAGCGAGGCGAGGTCCTCGAGCGAAGTTCCCGGCCGGGGCGGCTCATCAACAGTGTTGACCGTCCAGCCCTGTCCCGGCTTCATCGTGGCCACCGGCACCAGGTCCGGCTGGATCTGGCCTTTTCCGTAGGCAGCTGCCAGCTTGTCCTGGGACGCCACCGCGTAGGCATCCGTGCGGTCCTTGGTGATGGCCGGAAAACGGTCGTGCAGGTTTTCCGCGGTATTTCCCATGTTCAGCGCGGCGGGATCCACCAGGCGCTCGGACATAAAGCGCGGATTGGGATCGGCCCTCTCGCCCATCGGGTGGTTGCCCATGTGCTCCACCCCGCCGGCGATGACGACGTCGTAGGCGCCGAAGGCAATGCCGCTGGCAGTGGTGGTCACTGCGGTCATTGCACCGGCGCACATGCGGTCCACGGCGAATCCCGGCACGGTGCGGGGGAGTCCGGCCAGCAGGGCCGCCGTGCGGCCGATGGTAAGCCCCTGGTCGCCGGTTTGCGTAGTGGCGGCGACGGCCACCTCATCGATGCGGTCCGCGGGGAGTGAGGGGTTGCGGCGCATCAGTTCGCGGATGCACTTGACCACAAGGTCATCAGCACGGGTCCCGGCGTAGATGCCCTTCTCGCCCGCGCGCCCGAACGGGGTGCGGACTCCGTCCACAAAGACGACATCGCGGACGGCGCGGGGGATTCTGCTGCTATTTGCTCCGCTGCTGTCTTTTCCGCTGTGGGCTTGGCTCACGTGATACTCCTCATCGAGACATGGGTGCCGGACGCACGCCTATGGCAGCGGCGGTCCGGGCGGCATTGATCTCAATGTTACTCGTGAGTAACTTAGCTGGCAAGGACCCCGGCGGACTGTTTGCCCGGGGGCCGCCGGCACCAGGCGGGGAGGTCCGGGAAGCCTAGCTTCCGGTGCCGGGAGCGGCCTTGGGTTCCTTGGGTTCCTTAGGCGGCAGGGGCTGCGGATTGAGGAACGCGGCAGTAATCAGGGGAGCCGTCAGTTCGATCTGCCACGGCCGGGCACCGAGTTCACCGAGCTCCTCGGCGATCCCTTCTTCGCTGAGCTCGGCGGGCGGACGCCAGGCCACCCGACGCAGGAAATCGGGCGTGAGCAGGTTTTCGACAGGCAGGTTCAGTTCGTCGGCCTTGTCCTGCAGGAGGGGCCGGGCAGTAGCCAGGCGTTCGGCCGCAGCCGGGTCCCTGTCCGCCCAGACCCGCGGCGGCGGCGGCGCGTTGGTCGGCAGGTGCAGCGGCGGCAGCTCCTCCATTGTCCTGGCCGTTGCGATGCACCGCAGCCAGCGCGGAGCCTCGCGCTGTGCGGCCCGGCCGTGGAACCCCTTGGTGCCCAGCAGCTGCGGCACGGTGGAGGGCATGGCCTTCGCGGCCGCCACAAGGGCTGAATCTGGGATGAGCCGGCCCGGGGCAACGTCGCGCTTGCGGGCCAGGGAATCCCGTTCCAGCCACAGTTCGCGGACCGCAGCCAGCTGGCGGCGGTCCCTGATCTGGTGCAGTCCGGAGGTCTTGCGCCAGGGGTCCACGCGGGGAGGGGCGAGGCCGGCCGCGAGGATGGCGGCGAACTCCTGCTCGGCGTATTCCAGCTTCCCGTCGCCCTGGAGCAGCTCGATGAGTTCTTCGCGCAGCTCCGTGAGGACTTCTACGTCCAGGGCCGCGTACCGCAGCCATGGTTCAGGGAGCGGGCGGGTGGACCAGTCGGCGGCGGAATGTTCCTTCG
Source organism: Arthrobacter sp. PvP103 (assembly GCF_017833075.1). NCBI lineage: Bacteria > Bacillati > Actinomycetota > Actinomycetes > Micrococcales > Micrococcaceae > Arthrobacter > Arthrobacter sp. PvP103. The sequence goes on from NZ_JAFIBQ010000001.1 coordinate 4,227,504, forward strand.
CGAGGCCGAACCCGAGCAGTTGCTCGATGACTGCTGCCAGGCCCACCCTAGGCAGCCCCGCGAGCCGCGCTGCGAGCTCGGTATCGAACAGTTTGTCCGGCCACATGCCCAGTTCCGACAGGCACGGAAGGTCCTGGCTCGCTGCGTGCAGGATCCACTCGACGCCTTCCAGCGCGTCGTTGATGATCTGCAGGTCACCGAAGGGTTCAGGATCGATGAGCCACGTGCCCGAGCCCTCGCGGCGGATCTGGACCAGGAAGGCCCGTTGCCCGTAACGGAAGCCCGACGCCCGTTCCGCGTCCACCCCGGCCGGCCCCGTTCCGGCGGCTATCGCGGCGGCGCAGCGTTCCAGCCCCGCGGGAGTTTCAATGACTAGCGGTACTCCGTCGCGGGGGGAGTCGAGGTCGATGACCTCGGGGACCAGGCTGTCAAAGCCTTCCACCGTGATGTGGGGAGTAATGTCAGCAGCCGGGACGCCGGCTGTGGTGTGTTCCGGATTTTGAGGGGTCATGATGCCTTCAGTTTACCGACATCGCGCTGGAGGGCGCCCCGCCGTAGCCAGCCATGGTCAGTTGCGCCGCCTGCGGGGCAGGGCGGTGACACCCTCCGGCAGCGGAGGGAGTCCGGCGAACGTGCAGACCATGTCCGACCACGCCTCCAGGTGCGACCGGATATCCGGCCCCTCGGGGGTCCACGACGCCCGCAGTTCGATGTCGATGGAACCCGGCCGGTCGGCGAGGGTGCCGAAGCTTTCGGACAGGATCCTGGTGGCTGTTCCGCCCGCCGCACGGTAGGGGGCCCCGTGGTTTTCCAGCGCCTCGACCAGCCAGGTCCAGGCCACCGAGCCGAGCATTTCGTCGTTGCCCATCTCAGCCTCCAGCTGGGCGCGGATGTAGGTGACGATCCGGAACTCCCCGTCCCAAACAGCCGAGCCGTCTGGATCGTAGAGCAGGATGAACCTGCCGGTGGCGAGTTCCTCAGCATCGTCGTCATTGCTTCCCGTAGCGCGGACCAGGGCGGCGGAAACCGGCCCGTGCACGGCGGCGGGGGCCGGCCCCGGGACCGGACCGATGACCTCTGCTCCGAGGGCCACTGCAAAGGGCGCCAGCCGCGAGGGCGCGGGGATCTCGTCCAGATGCAGCTCACTGCGGCACCGTGCTTTTCGAAGGGATCCCAAAGCGGCAAGGAACTCCGCGGGAACCTGGGCGAGTTCGTTCACATTCGCAGGTTACGCAAAATGTGGCGCCGATCCCGGCAGGCTCGCCGCCCCGGCCGCCTCGGTCAACCGGCCGCCAGCTCCCGCTTGATGGCGGCGACGAACGACTCGACGTCCTCTTCGCTCGTGTCGAACGAGCACATCCAGCGGACTTCCCGGGCGGCTTCGTTCCAATCGTAGAAGCGGAAGGATTCCCGCAGCCGGTCCGCAACGCCTTCCGGCAGGATGGCGAACACTCCGTTGGATTCCGTCTTCTGGGTGGGTTCCACGCCGTCGATCCCGTCGACTGCGGCACGCAGCCGGGCAGCCATCGCGTTGGCGTGCCTGGCCGAGCGCAGCCACAGGTCGCCCTCAAGCAGGGCGATGAACTGGGCGGACATGAACCTCATTTTGGAAGCCAGCTGCATGTTCATCTTGCGGAGGTAGACCAACCCCTGTGCGGCGCCGGGGTTCAGCGCCACCACCACCTCGCCGAACAGCAGCCCGTTCTTGGTGCCGCCGAAGGAGAGGATGTCCACTCCGGCGTCGCGGGTGAACGTCCGCAGCGGCACGTCGAGGTGGGCTGCGGCGTTGGCCAGCCGGGCACCGTCCATGTGGAGCTTCATGCCCTTCGCATGGACGTGGTCGGCTATGGCGCGCACCTCCTCGGGCGTGTAGCAGGTGCCCAGTTCGGTGGTCTGGGTGATGGACACGGCCAGGGGCTGGGCCCGGTGCTCGTCGCCCCAGCCCCAGGCCTCCCTGTCGATCAGCTCAGGAGTGAGCTTGCCGTCGGTGGTGGGGACCTGGAGCAGCTTGATGCCGCCGATCCGCTCGGGGGCGCCGTTTTCATCCATGTTGATGTGCGCCGTCGAAGCGCAGATGACGGCGCCCCAGCGGGGGAGCAGGGACTGGAGCGAGAGGACGTTGGCCCCCGTTCCGTTGAAGACGGGGAAGCACTCGATGCCCGCGCCGAAGTGCTCCTCCAGGAGGACCTGCAGCCGTGCCGTGTAGTCGTCTTCGCCGTAGGAGACCTGGTGGCCCTCGTTGGCGGCTGCCAGTGCCGCCAGGACTTCCGGGTGGACGCCCGAATAGTTGTCGGAGGCGAAACCCCGCACGGCAGGGTCATGGAGCCGGCCCGCGGTGGCGGCAGGGGCAGTTTCAACTGTGGTTGTCATCGCTTTGGTCACGCTTTCAGTCTAGGGATGTGCGCCGCTATCGGCTAAGGACCAGCCGCCGGCCGTTCAGTTCCGCTGCGGGAGCGGTGAAAAGTCCGACGGCGGCAGCGGCCAGGTCGGTAACATCGGTAAAGCCGGGGAAGTTGCGGGACGGGGACCGTTCGCGCATCGCATCATCCACGAGTCCCTTCACCACGAAGATGACCGCGGCGCTGTGCGTCCCCCCGCTGAAGCCCTGGGCAACCGCAAGGGTCCATGCTTCGGCGGCAGCCTTTGCCGCAACGTAGCTTGCGCCCGCCGCCGTCGGGGTTCCAGCAGCAGCGGAGGTCACCATGGCGAAACGGCCGGTTTCCGAGGCCGCGAGGTCGTCGTAGAACACCCGCGTAACGTTCCGCAGTGTGGTGACGGCTGACCGCTCCAGGAAATCCCAGTCCTCGTCGCTCTGGTCCGTGATGCCCTTGGCGCCCCGCCAGCCGCCCACCAGGTGGATGACGCCGTCCACCCTTCCGGCGGTGCCGGAGATGGTGGCGTGCAGCGCCCGGACGTCGGGCAGGCTGGCGAGGTCGCAGGCCAGGGGAGTGACGCCGTCGCCCGCTTCCGCGGCGGCAGCCTCGATCCGGGGACCGTCCGAACCGACCAAAAAGACAGTATGGCCGGCTTCGCGCAGCGCTCGTGCGGTGGCGATCCCGGCCGGACCGCTGCCGCCGGTGACCACCACGTTCAGGGGGTGTCCGCCACTCATCCGGCGTTCAGGGCCCGCGTGTCGCCGGCGGCGCCGCTGCCGGTGTCTGATGATCCGGTGATGCCGGCAGTGGACTCGATGACAGGACGCATCTTCTTCTCAAGTGCTTCGTAGAACATGGACAGGGGGAATTCGTCGTCGAGCACCTGGTCGGTGAGGCCGCGCGGCGGTCCGGCCAGCGGCAGCGCGCCCGGGCCCTTGGCCCAGACTGACGCCGGGTTCGGGGTGACGGTCCCGGAGATCAGTTCGTACGCGGCCAGCCAGTGGGCCATTTTCGGGCGGTCGATGGAGCGCCAGTACAGCTCCTCGATCCTGGCGCCGAGCTCCACCACGACGTCGGCGACCTCGGCCCAGTCAATGCTGAGCTTGCTGTCGGTCCAGTGCAGGACGCGGTGCTGGTGCATCCAGGCGAAGAGCAACTGGCCGCCGAGGCCGTCGTAATTACGGACCCGGCTGCCGGTGATGGCGAAGCGGAAGATCCGGTCGAAGATGACGGCATATTGAACAAGCTTGGCGTGCCGGCGCGCTTCGGGGTCAGCCTCTTCGTCCTTTTCGATCTTCACGGATTCGCGGAAGGCCGTCAGGTCACAGCGGAGTTCCTCCAGTGAGTACAGGAAGTACGGCATGCGCTGTTTGATCATGAACGGATCGAAGGGAAGGTCGCCGCGCATGTGGGTGCGGTCATGGATCAGGTCCCACATCACGAACGTTTCCTGGGTGAGTTCCTGGTTCTCCAGGAATTCCGCCGCCTCTGCCGGGAGCTCCAGCCGGGTGATGTCGGCCGCGGCTGCGAGGACGCGGCGGAAACGGGCTGCTTCCCGGTCCGCGAAGATGGCACCCCAGGTGAACGTCGGGGTTTCCCGGACGGCGACTGTTTCCGGGAACAGCACCGCGGAGTTGGTGTCGTAGCCGGGCGTGAAGTCAAGGAACCGGATCGGGACGAAGAGCTTGTTGGAGTACTCGCCGTCCTCGAGGCCGGCAATGAACTCCGGCCAGATGACCTCGATCAGGACCGCCTCCACGAGGCGGCTGCTGCTGCCGTTCTGGGTGTACATCGGGAAGACCACCAGGTGCTGCAACCCGTTGATGCGGTGCTGCTGCGGCTGGAAGGCCAGCAGTGAGTCCAGGAAATCCGGCACGCCGAAGCCGCCGGCGGCCCACCGGCCGAAGTCGCTGACCAGCAGTTCGAGGTACCGGGCGTCGTGCGGAAACGCCGGGGCCAGTGCTTCCACAGCCGCGCAGAGGGTGCTGACGTGCGCGGCAGCCGCTTCATGGTTGGCGGTATCCGGGACGGACCCGTCCTGGACCTGGAGCGCCTGGAGTGCCGTGGCAGCGGCCTTCAGACGCAGCCACTCCGGGTGGTTTTCGGTGAGCCGGGCAGGGGCGGTGAGAGCGGTCGTAGTCATCGCGGCGATCGCCTTTCTGGTTGCTTGGAGCTTCTACGGCGAGCGTAGCAAGCAAACAGATCTGCTAATGCAAAATCAGCCTGAGCATAAGAAAGACTTGTGCAACTGCTTCAGCAGCCCTGCCCCAGCCCTAGCGGGCGCAGGGCTGCCGCTCATCTACCTGGCGTCGTCCGCCTTAACCAGCGTCAGGGAGACGGAGTTGATGCAGAAGCGCTGGTCAGTGGGCGTGCCGTAGCCTTCGCCCTCGAAAACGTGGCCCAGGTGCGAATCGCAGCTCGCGCAGCGGACCTCCACGCGGTCCATGCCCATGGTGCGGTCATGGATGTAGCGGACGGTGCCGTCCGCCAGCGGTGCCCAGAACGAGGGCCAACCGCAATGCGAATCGAACTTTTCATTGCTGGTGAACAGTTCCGTACCGCAGGCGCGGCATTTGTAGACACCGGCGGTGTGGGTGTCCCAGTACTCGCCGGTGTAGGGCCGCTCGGTGCCAGCCTGACGGAGCACCCGGTACTCCTCCGGCGTCAGCTCCTGCCGCCATTCCTCGTCGGTCTTTTCAACCCGCGGAGTGGCATGTTCCGCAGCGGCGGCCTCCGGCTGGACCTGGACGGGCGATACTTTCGGCTTGTTGCTAAAGATGCTCATGGATTCAACAACGCTCAGGAGTCCCCGATAAATCCCGAGCCGGCGTACAGGTGTAGCACCGGCAGCCCCAGCTGGTCCTGGGCCTTGTTGGCCCAGTCGGTGTGGAGCGTGTCGGCAATGGCGTGCGGGCGCGTGATGACGACGGCCTGGCCGGCACCGACTTCCTTGACCTTGGCCACCAGTCCCTGCACGGCACCGCCGTCCACCACCTCGCCGGTGATTCCGCCGCCGATTCCTGCCAGTGCGTTGAGCGATACCGCAAGGGTTTCCGCGGCGGCAGCGCGCTCGGTTGCAGGATCCGGGGCGTGGGAGGTCAGTTCGCGGAAGGCCTTCGCGACGTCCAGGAGGGACAGGTTTTCGAGGAAGTCCACCAGGAGGTGCCGTTCCGTGTTGGCCGGGACCAGCACGACGAGGGGCGCGTCACCCCCGTCCACCAGGCGTTCGATGTTTACGCGGTCGTCCGCACCCAGCGGCTCTTCTGTCAGAATGACGATTGGATCGCTCATGCCCCCAGCCTAGTCCCGGCCCGGGGGTTCCCGCACGCTGTCCCTTCGCTGATGGCGTGCCCGAATATGTCCCGAGGGCCGCCAGCAGTAAGAATGGATCCATGGCATCCATCCCGGGGCTGCGCCCGGCCACCCCAGCGAATCCGCCCCCTGCCCTGGACAGGGTCCGAACCGCCGCCGGCGACGGCATGTCTTCCAGCGCGAAGTGGGCCGTGGGCGGAGTCATCGCGGGAGGTGCGGCTGCGGGTCTGCTGGGCGCCGGATCCTCTGCCCTTGCCCTCTATTTCGCCCGCCGCGTCATAACGCCGGTGCGGGTCCGGGACGAGAACCAGGAGGTGCTGGCCGTTATCCGTGCCGGGGACGGCCTCCAGGTCATCCTTGCCGCCACCGACGACGCCACCGTGGAAGGCGTGTACGGCTTCTTCTTCGACGGCGGCCGCGGGCACGCCCGGATCGGCAGGATCGTTTCCTACTCACCTGCGGAACGCACCGTGCTGCGCGAGGTCGAGGCCGTCTATGCCGGCGATCTCACCACGGCCCGCCGTGGCTACTGGAGCGGCGCCGCCTATCCGGATGCCGCGTCCATCGGGCTGTCGGCCGAGGACGTGGAAGTCGACGTCGAGGGAGGGACTGCGCCCGCCTGGCTGGTGCGCGCGGCGGCACCGTCGGACGTCTGGGCCATCATGGTCCACGGCCGCGGCGCCAGCCGGCAGGAGTGCCTGCGCGCCCTGCGCCCGGCCCGGGAGCTCGGCCTGACCAGCCTGGTGATCTCCTACCGCAACGACGGGCTGGCGCCCTCGGCCCCCGACGGGCGGTACGGCCTCGGTTCCACCGAATGGCGCGACGTCGAGGCAGCCATCAGTTTTGCCATAGCCAGCGGCGCCAGGGAAGTGGTGCTGTTCGGCTGGTCCATGGGCGGGGCGATCTGCCTGCAGACGGCGGACCTTTCACGGCACCACAACCTGATCCGGGCCATGGTGCTTGACGCTCCGGTGGTGGACTGGGTGAACGTGCTGGCGCACCATGCGCAGCTGAACCGGATCCCCTCTGCCGTGGGACGCTACGGACAGCTGATGATGGGCCACCCGCTGGGCAGGCGCCTGACCGGGCTGGCGGCACCGGTGGACCTGAAATCGATGGACTGGGTCTCCCGCGCCGTGGAACTCAGAACGCCCACGCTGATCCTGCACAGCGTCGACGACGAATATGTACCCTACGGACCCTCTGCCGGCATCGCAGAGAAGAACCCTGAGATGGTCACCTTCGAGACCTTCCAGACAGCCCGGCACACCAAGGAATGGAATGTCGATCCGGAGCGCTGGGAAGGCTTGGTCACCGCCTGGCTCCGCCGGCAGCTGGCGCCGCGCGCCAATCCCGGCGCCCGCACCCGGGGCCCCGACCCCGCCCGGCCCGACGTTAACGGTCCGGAGTAGCTTTCGGCCCGGTTCCGATGCGGGCGGTAATGGCGCCGGTCAGCTTCACCAGGTGGTCCGGGTGCAGTTCGATGTCCAGGCCGCGCCGGCCGCCGGACACCAGGATGCTCTCCTGCCCCAGGGCGCTGTCATCCAGGACAGTGGGGGAGGGCTGGCGCTGCCCCAGCGGTGATATTCCGCCCAGGACGTACCCGGTCCTCCGCTGGGCGGTGGCCGGATCCGCCATGGCGGCCTTCTTGCCGCCCAGGGCAGCGGCAATTGCCTTCAGGTCGAGGTTTCCGTGCACGGGAACTATCCCCACCGCGAGCCGGCCGTCCACGTCCACCATCAGCGTCTTGAAGACCCTGGCGGGATCCACGCCCAAAACTTCGGCGGCTTCCATGCCATAGCTGGCAGCCGAGGGGTCGTGGCTGTACGGATGCAGCACGAAGGGAACGCCGGCAGCAGCGAGTGCTGCTGTTGCCGGCGTTCCCTGGGAAACCTGCTTGCGCGCCACGCCGTGCCTGGGCCTAGGCCGTCGGAGCGGCTGTCGCAGCGACCTTGCGCTTGATGCGTCCCAGCATGGCCGTCATTCCCCGCATGCGCAGGGGAGTGATGGCACGGGTGAGCCCCAGGAGCTCCGGCATGTCGTCCGGAACTGCGAGGATCTCCGGTGCCGTGAGGCCGTCGAGCCCCTCGTGCAGGACACCTGCAAACCCACGGGTCGTGGGTGCCTCTGGCGGCGCCTTGAAGTACAGCCGCACGCTGTCCGGCGAACCGGCGTCGTTCTTTTCCGTCTCAATGGTCAGGAACAGCGGCGACTGGCACTCCACTACCTGTTCCAGCAGTTCCGGATGGTCCTTCAACCGGTCCGGCAATTCGGGAAGCCCTTGCGAGAACTCCAGCAGCAGTTGCAGCCGCTCGGGTTCGGTCAGGGCCTGGAAGTCGTCAACTATTTCCGCAAGGGTGGCGGGAAGGGCGTGGGTATTCATCAAGCCCAGTTTACGCCGGTACCGTTCCGCGCTCGGTTCCCCTGGCGATGGGCACCCGGACAGCGTTGCCCCACTCGGTCCAGGAACCGTCGTAGTTGCGGACGGTGTCGAAGCCCAGCAGGTATTTCAGGGCGAACCACGTGTGGCTGGAGCGCTCGCCGATGCGGCAGTACGCCACCACGTCGTCGCCCTCCGTGAGTCCTGCCTCGCCGAGGTAGAGTGCCTCGAGTTCAGCGCGGTTGCGGTACGTGCCGTCCTCGGCCGCCGCGCGTGCCCAGGGGATGGAGGCCGCGGTGGGGATGTGGCCGCCGCGCAGGGCGCCTTCCTCCGGGTAGGCCGGCATGTGGGTGCGCTGGCCGGTGTATTCCTCGGTGGAGCGGACGTCGATCAGCGGCTTGCCGAAGTGGGCCAGCACATCCTCCTTGAAGGCGCGGATGGGGGCGTCATTGCGCTCGACCTCAGGGTATTCGGCCGGTGCGGGGACAGTGGCATCCGTGGTGAGTGCACGGCCCTCGGCGATCCACTTGTCGCGGCCGCCGTCGAGGAGCCTGACGTCCTCGTGGCCGAAGAGCGTGAAGACCCACAGTGCGTAGGCAGCCCACCAGTTGGACTTGTCGCCGTAGATCACCACGGTGCTGTCCCGGGAAATGCCCTTGGCCGAGGCCAGTGCGGCAAACGCCTTGCCGTCGACGTAGTCGCGGGTGACCTCGTCGTTCAGGTCGGTGTGCCAGTCGATCTTGACGGCCCCCGGGATGTGGCCGGTTTCGTAGAGCAGGACGTCTTCATCAGACTCCACCACCACGAGCTTGCCGTCGGCCAGGGCGCCGCCGTCGAGCGCTGCCGCCAGCCACTCGGTGGACACGAGGCGCTCCGGGTGCGCGTACGCTGCGAACTTTTCGTTCTCTTCAACTGGGTAGGACATGTGGATGGCCTTTCACTGAAATGGTCATGGGGCCCGCTGCCGGGAGGCGTCGCTGCGGCCGGGCCAGTTCCAACACTAACCACGCCCCGCCGCTAATGGGCCACTGCGTTCACAGAGGGAAATATGGCCTTGGTCACGTGGGCTCGCCGCGTTATGAGGCCGGTGCTGCATTGCCGGTATCCTTTCTGGGGACACGAGACCAGCAGAACGGACCACCTTGGTACAGATCGAACAGCTCTCCGCGCGGACACCGTCGGTTTCCGTGGATGAACTCCTCAAGGGTTTCTATCCCTCCCCGCGGTTCGGAGAGGTTTCCTTTGCCAGCTACCGGCCCGATCTTTCGCAGCCGAGCCAGGCCGCTGCGGTGACGGCCCTGGAATCCTTCGCAACCGGCGTCGGCGCCAATGGAAACTCCGGACTTTTCAAAAAACTGTTTGCAAAGAAGGACACCTCCCGCGCCGGCATCTACCTGGACGGTGGCTTCGGCGTGGGCAAGACGCACCTGCTGGCGTCGCTCTGGCATGCGTCACCCGGGCCGAAGGCTTTTGGCACCTTCGTTGAATACACCAATCTGGTTGGCGCACTCTCGTTCCGTAAGACTGTTGAAGCGCTGAGCAATTACAAGCTCGTGTGCATCGACGAATTCGAACTCGACGATCCGGGCGACACAGTCCTGATGTCACGGCTCATGCGGGAACTGGCCGACGCCGGGGTCAAGCTCGCCGCCACGTCCAACACCCTGCCCGGTTCCCTTGGGGACGGGAGGTTCGCTGCCGTCGACTTCCAGCGTGAGATCCAGGTTCTGGCAGATCAGTTCGACGTCGTCAGGATCGACGGCGAGGACTTCCGCCACCGCGGACTCCCGGCGGCGCCGGCGCCGTTGAAGAACGAAGACCTGACGCACCACATGCAGGCCGAATTCCATGGCAAGACCGTGGCGCGGGATGATTTCAAGACCCTTATCAACCACCTCGCCGGCGTCCACCCCAGCCGGTACCGGCAACTCCTGGCCGGCATCGAGGGCGTTGTGTGGCGTGATGTGGAAACCATCACGGAACAGGCTGTCGCCCTCCGCTTCGTGGTGCTGGCGGACCGGCTGTATGACAAGGACGTGCCCATCCTGGCCAGCGGGGTCCCGTTCGATCAGCTTTTCACCGAAGAGATGATGACCGGAGGCTACACCAAGAAGTACTACCGCGCGGTGTCCCGACTCACGGCGCTGGCACGCGAAGGCCAGAACCACGAACCGTCCTAGCCTTTAAACGCCAAAGGTGCCGGCGCCGCCTCACGGCGGGACCGGCACCTCGCTGACGTTCCTGGGTTAGAGGCCCTACGGCCGGGGTTCCCCGGCTACAGGGGGCTCTCCGGCGACGGGAGGTTCTTCGACCGGAGCCGGGTGCGGCTTCGGGTCGACCTTGTCCACGAGGCCGGCTGCGCCTTTCTGGACGGTATCGATCTTGTCGGCGTACTTTCCGCCGGTCTTTGAGTCGATGAAATCACCGGCTTTGCCGATGCCGTCCTTGATGGCCTGTTCATTGCCACCAACCAGTCGCTGAGCCTTGCCCTTTAGATCGTCAAGAATACCCACGGGCACCTCCCTTCTGTCGCGGAGCCAGATCGCTCCTCCGCTTCCGATCCTATCCGGAGTCCCTGAACGTGCCAAGGGCGCGCGCCGCGACTTGTCTAGGGTCCAGGGGCCCTATTTCGCCGATGTCGGCCGGATCCGGGCAACAAAAAAGCAGCTCCGGAGAGCTGCTTCGTGGTGGGCGATACTGGGATCGAACCAGTGACCTCTTCCGTGTCAGGGAAGCGCGCTACCGCTGCGCCAATCGCCCGCAACCGGAAGGATCCGGAGTGGAATTGTAGAAAAGAGAGCGGACGACGAGATTCGAACTCGCGACATCCACCTTGGCAAGGTGGTGCTCTACCAGCTGAGCTACGTCCGCATTCAGTACACGCCAGCCGGGCCGGTGGTACTTCGACAAGCAAGTTACCTTGCTCTGGTGGGCGATACTGGGATCGAACCAGTGACCTCTTCCGTGTCAGGGAAGCGCGCTACCGCTGCGCCAATCGCCCAAATTGTTCTCCGGAATACACCGGATACCAAGGTTTTCACCGAGGTGGGTACGGGATTCGAACCCGTGTATACGGCTTTGCAGGCCGCTGCCTCGCCTCTCGGCCAACCCACCGTGTAAGCCAGGTTCCGAAAAACCTTTGCCATGACAGTGTCCTGCGAGCGGACGACGAGATTCGAACTCGCGACATCCACCTTGGCAAGGTGGTGCTCTACCAGCTGAGCTACGTCCGCATATTGTCAGCATTTCCGTGCCGCATTCGGCATTTCCTCGCGTTCCAACGAGTAAGAACTCTATAGGAGGTTCTGGGAACTTACAAATCGGGAGGTCGCCATCTGCCACGGATGGCCCTGCTTCGTTGAAATCTAGGGGATTTTGCTAATTACAGGCGTGTAATTCACGCCCCCGGCCATGCGGAGGGTGCCGCTCTCGGAAGCGCCGGAGGCCGCCGCCGGGCAGGTGCACCAGCGACGCGATTCGGTGCCGGCGCGGCGTCGAAGGCTTCGATTTCCAAATGCCGCCCGGGTGGGCTAGCATTCAATGGCATTGGGGCGATTGGCGCAGTGGTAGCGCGCTTCGTTCACACCGAAGAGGTCACTGGTTCGAACCCAGTATCGCCCACCCATGAATGGCCCGTTCCGCTGACTCAGCGGGACGGGCCATTTCGCTTTCCGGTCACGGTTCCTGCGCCCTGCAATCCTGTCGGCCCTTCATGAAAGAGTGTTTGCATGACTGATCCACTCCTTGCCCACGCCACGGAATATGGCCGGATGTATGCACGCTCAACCTCCGAGTCGTTTTCCGTTCCGTCCATAACCACCGTCATCGGCCAGCAGCCGCACGGCCTCGACGGGTGGTTCGGGTACATGGGGGCGAACAGCCTTGCCAGCGATCCGCTGCTTCCCGGGATCCTGGGAAGTCCGGCCAAGGTCCGCCAGGCAGTCAGCCGTGCCTCGAAGGCCGCCGAAACCTACCGAGACGACGCCGCCAAGCGCGGAGACCGCGTGCACAACTACTGCGAACAGGTTGCGCTTCGGGCGCTCGGCCGGCCCCACCAGATGAAGGAAATGCGGGAGGCACTGGCAGCAAACGGCGAGGAAGCGTTCGCGGCGCGCTTTGATGAGTGGTGGGAACTCTTTGGCGTGGAGCCCGTTGCCCCGGAAGTGACCGTCTGGAACAAGACCGTGGGCTATGCCGGCACCCTTGACCTCGTGGCAAGGATCAACGGCCGGACCTGCATCATCGACTACAAGACCAAAGGCACCACCCGGGACGGAACTGTCAAGCCGCTGGACGACAAAGTGGTCATGCAGCTGGTGGCCGGAATGAAGGCGGAGGAAAGCCTCGTTGATCCTGTCGCGGGGGAGTGGGAGCCCTGGCAGCACGGCGATTCCCCCATCCTGCTGGCGGTGGCAATCGGGCAGACGGAAGTCCGGCCGATGCGTGCCAACCCGGAGGTGCTTAAGCACCACTGGTGGAAGTTCTGCGCCCTGCGGCGGGTCTGGGAGATGTCGGCGGACACCTCCAGCGCCGGGACCGCCCTCCTTCCGGTGGCGCCGCCATCGTTGCCCGTGGCACCGCCCGCACTGCAGGCTGTGCCCGGCAGGTAGCCGGCCAACTAAACTGGACTGGATCCCGTACCGCCGTTTTACCGAAGGACAGATTGCACATGGCCATTTTGAATATCCGCATCATCGGCGACCCTGTGCTGCGCACAGTGGCCGACCCCGTGACGGAATTCGGGCCGGAGCTCGCAAAACTCGTTGCCGACATGACCGAGACCATGGAGGACGTGGACGGCGCGGGCCTGGCCGCCCCGCAGGTTGGCGTCAGCAAGAGGGTTTTCACCTACCGCATCGGCGGGGTGGAAGGCCACATCATCAACCCGGTGCTGGAAAACAGCGAGGACTTCCAGCCGGACGAAGTGGAAGGCTGCCTGTCCATCCCCGGCCTTGGCTTCCCCGTCCGGCGCCGCCGCGCTACCCGGGTCACCGGGGTCGACCTCCATGGACATCCCGTCACCGTGGACGGCGAGGGCATGCTGGCCCGTTGCTTCCAGCACGAAACAGACCACCTCGACGGCATCCTCTTCACGGACAGGCTCGAAGGCGAAGACCGCAAGGCTGCCCTGCGTTCCATCCGCAATGCCAACTACGACGCGATTACCGAACGGACGACGTCGAAGCGGGCGAAGACTGTCGGTTCCAGTTTCGGGGGCGGCAGCTTCGGCGGCGGCAGCTTCGGCGCCGCCGAGTGAGGGTGCTGTTCGCCGGTACGCCGGCTGTCGCGGTACCGTCCCTGGACGCTCTAGTGCAGGCCGGCTTCGACGTCGTTGCCGTCCTGACCCGGCCGGACGCACCGATCGGACGCAAGCGCGTGCTCACGCCGTCGCCCGTTGCGGCGCGCGCCGCCGAACTCGGCATTGAGGTGATCCACGCCGCGAAGGTGGACGCTGAAGTGACTGCCAGGATAGCCGCCGCAGCGCCGGACGCAGCCGCCATCGTGGCCTACGGAGGCCTCATCCCGCGCGCAGCGCTGGACGTTCCGCGGCACGGCTGGATCAACCTGCACTTTTCCCTGCTGCCCGCCTGGCGGGGGGCTGCCCCGGTGCAGCGTGCCGTGATGGCCGGCGACGACATCACCGGCGCCGTGACGTTCCTCCTCGAAGAAGGGTTGGACACCGGCCCGGTTTTCGGGACCCTCACCGAGTCGGTCCGGCCCGATGACACCTCCGGTGAACTCCTGGAACGGTTGTCGCACAGCGGTGCGGCGCTGCTCGCCCAGACGCTTTCCGCCATAGAGGCGGGACGGGCCGTAGCCCTTCCGCAGTCGGGGGACGTGTCCCTGGCTCCCAAACTCGGCATCGACGACGGCCGGATCGACTGGCACGCGCCCGCCCTCGCCATCGGGCGCAGGGCGCGCGGCGTCACGCCTGAACCCGGCGCCTGGACAACGTTGGACGGACAGCGGGTCAAACTCGAACCTGTTGCGCTCCGGACCGATGCGCCGGCACTGCAGCCGGGCCAGGTGCTGCTCGACGGAAAGAGCGTTTTGGTGGGTACGGGTTCCCATCCCGTTGAACTGACGCGGATACAGCCCTCGGGCAAGAAGATGATGGCCGCCGCCGACTGGGCGCGCGGACAAGTGGCACTGGAAGGCGTGGTATTCGAATGAGCGAGTCCGGAACGGGCGGCAGCGGCCGCGGCAGGGGTCCCCGTCAGGGGGGAGCAAGCGGCGGCGGGCAGTCCGGCGGGTCTTCCTCCGGTCGCCGCCAAGGCAGCCAGCGCGACGCCCAGGGCCGGGAGCGCAACCGCGGGCCGAAGCGGAATTTCAGCGAGAACGCCCCTTCGCAGCGTACGCGGCGTGCCGACCCCGCCCGCCTGGTGGCTTTTGAAGTCCTGCGTGCCGTCGCATCGGAAGACGCCTACGCAAACCTCGTCCTGCCGGCCCGGATCCGCCACCATGGCCTGGACAAGCGGGACGCCGGGTTCGCTACCGAACTGAGCTACGGGGCGCTGCGCGGGCAGGGAACCTATGACGCCGTCCTGGCCCGCTGCGTCGACCGGCCGCTGGACCAACTGGATCCTGCCATCCTGGATGCCCTGCGGATCGGCGCCCACCAGCTGCTGGCCATGCGAGTGCCCGCCCACGCCGCCCTGGACCAGACCGTTGGACTGGCCCGTGCGGTCATCGGCGCCGGCCCATCAGCCTTGATCAACGCCGTCCTGCGCAAGGTCTCGGCCCACACGCTGGACGAGTGGCTGGAGCTGCTGCTCAGCGACGAGCAGGACGAAACCCGGGTGGCCTCCATCCGCTACGCCCACCCGGAGTGGATTGTCCGCGCCCTGCGGCAGTCGCTGGTGGCGCACGGACGCCCGGTCACCGAAATCAACGAACTCCTTGAAGCTGACAACGCTGCGCCGGTAGTGAACCTTGTTGCGCTGCCCGGACTGGGGAGCCTGGACGAAGCCCTGGAGGGCGGGGCCACGGCCGGTGAACTCGTGGAAGGCTCGGCGCTCTCCAGCGGCGGGGACCTCGGCCGGCTGGCGTCGGTGCGTGAAGGCAGCACCAGGGTGCAGGACGTGGGCTCGCAGCTGGTTGCCCGCGCCATGGCTGCCGTGGACCTGAATTCCGGGGATCTGCATGCCCCGGGTCCGGAGAGTGCGGACGGACAGTCCGGCGCCAAGGGCGGCGAAAAATGGCTGGACCTCTGCGCCGGACCGGGCGGCAAGGCCGCCCTGCTGGGTGCCCTCGCCCGGCAGCAGGGCGCAACCCTGCTGGCCAACGAACCCGCCCCGCACCGTGCCAAGCTGGTCCGGCAGGCGCTGGCCGCGGTCCCTCACGAGGTCTGGCATGTCCGGACCGGGGACGGCCGCGACGTCGGAACTGAAATGGCGGGGACTTTCGACCGCGTTCTCGTCGACGTACCCTGCAGCGGACTTGGCGCCTTGCGGCGCAGGCCGGAGTCGCGGTGGCGGCGCACACCCAAGGACCTCGCGGACCTGGGCCCGCTCCAGCGCGAACTGCTTAAGTCAGCCTTGGATGCCGTCAGGCCCGGCGGCGTGGTGGCCTACGTGACGTGCTCGCCGCACCCCGCCGAAACCACCGCCGTCGTGACCGACGCGCTGCGCAAACGCGACGACCTGGAACTGCTCGATGCCGGCGCCGCCTTGGACAAAGTCAGCCTGCCCGGGCATCTTGAGGCCGGCCACGAAATGACGGCCCAGCTGTGGCCGCATGTGCACCGGACTGACGCCATGTTCCTGGCCCTCATCCACAAGAAATCCTGACACCTTCGCGAATCCTGATCCCTCCGCTCGAGTGAAAGGAGCCGACATGGCTCAGTGCTGCATCAACCCCAGCATTCTCTCCGCCGACTTCGTCAACCTGGAGGCGGAGCTGCACAGAATCAGCAACGCCGATGCCGTCCACGTTGACGTCATGGACAACCACTTTGTGCCGAACCTGACCATCGGACTGCCCGTGGTCCAGCGCATCCAGGCCGTCAGCCCGGTGCCGCTGGATGCACACCTGATGATCGCCGACGCGGACCGCTGGGCGCCAGCCTTCGCCGACGCCGGACTCGCCTCCGTCACGTTCCACGTTGAAGCGTCGATCGCGCCCATCAAACTGGCACGGGAGCTTCGCGCACGCGGCGCCAAGGCCGGAATGGCGCTGCGTCCCGGTACGCCGGTGGAACCCTACCTGGACATGCTGTCGGAACTGGACCTCCTGCTGATCATGACCGTGGAACCAGGCTTCGGCGGCCAGTCGTTCCTGGACCTGACCCTCCCGAAGATCAGGCGTGCCCGGGCGGCGATCGACGGTTCCGGCACCGGGGTGGCGCTGCAGGTGGACGGCGGCATCACCGAGGAGACCATTGTCCGGGCGGCCGAGGCAGGAGCCAACGTCTTCGTGGCAGGCTCGGCGGTGTACGGTGCGGAGGACCCGGCTGCAGCGATTGACCGCCTCCGGGCAGCCGGCTCACGCGCGGTTCCGGCCGTGGCACGCTCTGTTTCGGAATCATGACGGAGTCTGACGGGAATACACGGACCAGTGACTCAGTTGTGACAGAATAACAACACACACTACGTGCTCCGGGGTCGGTGTAAGTCCGAACCGGCGGTGACAGTCCGCGACCCGCGAGCCGGCACAGATCCTCTCCAGGAACTGTTCCGGCGGACGGTTGAACCGGTGAAATTCCGGTACCGACAGTTAAAGTCTGGATGAGAGAAGCACGTACAGCTGTTACTGCACTGCCCTTCGGGCGGTGCGGTATTGCGCTGTCGTATACCCCCGGAGCCCACGCGGTTCTCGAGGGAAGGAACGACGAACGCTTTGACGCCGAAGACAACAGCGCCGCAGACTGCCGACCGGTTCAGTGCTGCCGAGACCGATGCCATGGATGCAGCCCTCGACGCTGCGCTCCTGGGGCCGCGCGGGGCAAACCCGCTGGTTGGCGCCGTCGTCATCGGCCCTGATGGCCGGCAACTGGTGACCGGCTATCACCGCGGCGCCGGGACGGCGCATGCCGAGGCTGACGCCATTGCCCAGGCGGGCAGGCAGGGCCTGGACCTGACCGGGTCAACCATGGTGGTCACCCTCGAGCCGTGCAACCACTGCGGACGGACCGGCCCCTGTGCCCAGGCGATCATCGACGCCGGCATTGCTTCGGTGGTGTACGCAGTAGACGACCCCCATGACCCCGCCGCCGGCGGAGCCGCAACGCTGCGGGCCGCCGGAGTCAGCGTACGTTCCGGCCTGTCCGCCCGCGCCGCGTTCGAGCTTAACCGTCGCTGGTTTGAAGCCGTCCTCGGCCAGCGCCCCTTCGTAACACTCCACATCGCCCAGACCCTGGACAGCCGCATCGCGGCAGCGGACGGTACCAGCCAATGGATCTCCAGCCCGGAGTCCCTCGCGGACAACCATGGGCTCCGCAGCCGGGTGGATGCCATCCTGGTGGGTACGCAAACGCTTCTCGTGGACAACCCCCGGCTCACGGCCCGGGACGCGTCCGGCAAGCCGGCCGGGAACCAGCCGTTGCGCGCAGTCATGGGGCTCCGGGGAATTCCCGACGACGCCGCTATCCACGGCGACGACGGCCGCGTCCTGCACCTGCCCACCCGGGACCCGCACGAGGCACTGGAGAGGCTTTTCTCCGCCGGTGTCCGCCACGTCATGGTGGAAGGCGGATCCAGCATCCTGAGCGCCTTCCTCGCCGCCGGCCTCGTGGACGAACTGATCGTCTATCTGGCGCCCACCCTGCTCGGATCCGGGACTGCCGCCCTTGGCGACCTCGGCATCACGACCCTCGCCGACGCCCAGGCCTGGGACTGGGATCAGGCATCCGGGGGAGCCGTGCAGAGCCTGGGCCGGGACCTTAGGCTCCACCTCTTTCCAGGGAGCGTCGAACCGGCAGCAAGAACGGCCGCGTCCACGGACCCGGCCGAAGCAGATCTGCCGGCAGCACCGGCCGCGCCCGAATCCTTTCTATCCTTGACCAGCTCACCCGAATCCTTACCGCACCGCACCGGCGCGGGCACCGCCACAGGAGGCAACTGATGTTTACCGGAATAATTGCCGAACAGGGCAGGGTCCTGTCCGTTGAACGCAACGGCGACGTCAGCGCCACGGTGCGCCTTCATGCGCCCGGCAGCACCGAAGGGCTGGCCCTGGGCGGCTCGATCGCCGTCAACGGAGTATGCCTGACCGCCACCGCGATTGACGGCAAGGACTTCAGCGTGGACGTCATGGGCGAGACGCTGGTCCGGAGCACCATCGGAGAGCTCGATGCGGGCGACACCGTGAACCTGGAGCGCTGCGTTCCTGCAGGCGGACGCCTGGACGGACATGTTGTCCAGGGGCACGTGGACGGCGTCGGGGAACTCCTCGAGCGCGAGGCACTCGGCAACTGGGACCGCCTGCGGTTCGGAGTGCCCGTGCGGCTTGCCCGCTACATCGCTGAAAAGGGCTCGATCGCCGTCGACGGCGTCTCCCTCACCGTGACGGCAGTCAGCGACGCGTCGGAACCGGCGCAGTGGTTCGAAGTGGGCCTCATTCCCACCACCCTGGCTGAAACCGGCCTGGGCGCGAAGAGCCTCGGCAGCAGGGTCAACCTCGAAGTTGATGTGCTGGCCAAGTACACCGAACGCCTGCTCGCCTTCGCCGGCGGCTCCACCAGCGGTGCCGGCACCGCCAACGTCACAGCCGGAACGGGGGACTCCAAGTGAGCCAGCTCAAGAACACACCCAAACTGCACACCGATGAACTGAGCCATCATGAATTTAGCGGTGGACTCGACATCCCTGTGGCAGTGACGACGGGCAGGGTGCTGGACCCGATCGAAGACGCCGTCCGGGCCATGGCTGCGGGCCTCCCCGTCCTTGTGGTGGACAACGAGGACCGTGAAAACGAAGGCGACATCATTTTCGCCGCCCAGCACGCCACGCCCGAACTGATGGGCTGGACAGTCCGCTACAGCTCCGGGGTAATCTGCGTACCGCTCGACGGAGCCCGGGCGGATGCCCTGCTGTTGCCGCCCATGGTCGAGGTCAATGAAGACTCCAAGGGCACCGCCTACACGGTTTCCTGCGATGCGGCCGTTGGCGTCAGCACGGGCATTTCGGCAACAGACCGGGCACTCACCGCCCGGGTCCTGGCAGATCCCGCGAGCCGCCCCGGATCGATCACCCGTCCAGGGCATGTTTTCCCGCTCCGGGCCGTTAACGGTGGAGTGCGTGAACGCCCGGGCCACACCGAAGCGGCCGTGGACCTGTGCCGGCTTGCCGGGCTGGAGCCGGTGGGCGTGATCGCCGAGGTGGTGTACGACAACGGAGAAATGATGCGTCTGGACGGACTTCGCGGCTTCGCTGCACAGCATGGTTGCCCGCTGATCTCGATAGAGGATCTGGTGGCGTACCTGGATGCAGGGCGGCCCGACGGACAGGCGCCGGTCCCGGCGGGGAATGAGGAGATGCGATGACGGCTTCAGAGGCACGAAAAGACGTGAAGGCCGGACGCCGGCCGCACCCGGTCAGCGGCGGACCTGTTGTCCAGCTGCCCAGTGAATTCGGGGACTTCGTGGCCCAGGCCTGGACTGACCTGGTGACAGGTGCCGAGCACCTCGCCGTGAGTTCACCCATTCCGCCTGTGGATGGCAAAGCACCGTTGGTGCGGCTCCATTCGGAGTGCCTTACCGGGGACGTCTTCGGCTCCTACCGCTGCGATTGCGGAGAGCAGTTGGCCTACGCCCTCGAGAAGATCAACGAGGAAGGCGGCACGCTGCTGTACCTTCGCGGGCAGGAAGGCCGCGGCATCGGCCTGGCCAACAAGATCAAGGCCTACGCCCTTCAGGAAGCCGGCTTCGATACGGTCGAAGCCAACGAACAGCTGGGCCTTCCCGTCGATGCGCGCTGCTATAACGCCGCTGCGCAGATCCTGGCCGAGCTGGGACTGCACGAAGTGCGCCTGCTGAGCAACAACCCGGACAAGCAGAACCGGCTGGCGGATGCCGGCGTCACCGTCGTCGAGATGGTTCCCACTGAGGTTCCTTCACGCGAACAGAACATCCGGTACCTGCAGACCAAGAAAGACCGGATGGATCACCGGCTCGTCCTGGGCACCCGGGACGGCGAACCGGTGACGGCATTGCCGGCCGCCGGCCAAGGGCCCTACCAGCACGAACAAGACTGAATCAGCACCAATAAGACTGACGAAAACAGAACGAAGCAGGAGACTTTAGATGAGTGGACACGGCGCACCGGAGATTGACCTCACAACCCTCAACCCGGCGGAGACGTCGCAGTTGAAGCTGGCCATTGTGGCCGCCAGCTGGCATACCCAGATCATGGACGGGCTGCTGGACGGCGCGCTGCGCGCTGCCAAGGACGCCGGGATCAGCGAACCGACCGTCCTGCGGGTTCCCGGCAGCTTTGAGCTCCCCGTGGCCGCGGCCCGGCTGGCCAAGCACTTCGACGCCGTTGTGGCCCTTGGTGTGGTGATCCGCGGCGGAACCCCGCACTTCGAGTACGTCTGCGAAGCGGCCACGATGGGGCTGACCGACGTCAGCGTCAACACCGGCGTTCCGGTTGGCTTCGGTGTGCTCACCTGCGACACCGAGCAGCAGGGCCTGGACCGCGCGGGCCTGCCCGGGTCCAAGGAGGACAAAGGCCACGAAGCCGTCACCGCCGCGCTGGCCACTGCAGTCATCCTGAAGCAGTACAGCTAGGCGCCCCTTGCTTGCTCCGGTGCCGCGGTGGCTGTGTGTTGCCTCACTTCGACGCCGTCATGGAACGGCCCGAGAGGCGGGGCCAGGCCCGGAGCAAGTAGGCTGGAGGGCGTGAAGAATTTCGAGACGCTGTTCGCAGAACTGAGTGAGAAGGCAGCCACCCGTCCGGCAGGCTCCCGCACCGTCGCAGAATTGGAGTCCGGAGTCCACGGCATCGGCAAAAAGGTCGTGGAGGAAGCCGCCGAAGTATGGATGGCTGCCGAATACGAATCCGATGAGGCCGCCGCCGAGGAAATCTCCCAGCTCCTGTACCACCTGCAGGTTCTGATGCTCGCCAAAGGCCTGACCCTGGAAGACGTCTACAAGCATCTGTAGCCATGCTGAGCGTGGCCGATTGCCTGTAACCAAGACTTCCTAACCCAGAAAGACCCCCATGCTGCGAGTTGCCGTCCCCAACAAGGGATCCCTGTCCGAAGCGGCTTCGGCCATGCTGTCCGAAGCCGGATACCGCCAGCGCCGCGATACCCGCGAACTGGTCATGGTGGACCCGGACAACGACATTGAATTCTTCTTCCTCCGCCCGCGCGACATCGCGGTTTACGTCGGCAGGGGAACGCTCGACGTCGGCATCACCGGCCGTGATCTCCTCCTCGACGCCGAGGTGGAGGCTGAGGAACTGCTGCCGCTGGGCTTTGCCGCCTCGACCTTCCGGTTCGCCGGTCCCGTGGGTGACTTCACCAAGGTGGAAGAGCTCGAAGGCAAGCGCCTGGCCACAAGCTATGACGGCCTCCTGCGCGGCTACCTCGCCGAGCGCGGCATCAATGCCAAGGTGGTCCGCCTGGACGGCGCCGTGGAATCCTCGGTGCGGCTCGGCGTGGCGGACGCGATTGCCGACGTCGTCGAAACCGGCAACACGCTCAAGGCGGCCGGGATGGAAATCTTCGGCGAACCGATCTTGAAATCGGAGGCGGTGCTGATCCGCCGCACCGGACAGGAAGGCGCCGCGAACGGCACGGCCAAGGAGATCGAGGTCCTGATCCGCCGGCTGCAGGGTGTGCTCGTGGCCCGGCAGTACGTCCTGATGGACTACGACATCCGCAAGGAACTCGTGGAGCAGGCCGCGGCGCTCACGCCGGGCCTGGAATCGCCCACGGTCTCCCCGCTGCGCGACTCCGACTGGGTTGCCGTGCGCTCCATGGTCCCGAAGAAGGAAACCAACCGGATCATGGATGAGCTCTACGATCTGGGCGCCCGCGCCATCCTGGTCAGCAGCATCCACGCTTGCCGGATCTGAGCTTGACCGTTTAGGCCCTGCCCGTTTCTGCGGTCTCCACCGCATCTCCCACCAGCGAAACCCTCAGGAGACATCATGGCTGTAGCAGTGCGCGTCATTCCGTGCCTGGACGTTGATGCCGGCCGCGTGGTCAAAGGCATCAACTTCGAGGGCCTCCGGGACGCCGGCGATCCCGTGGAACTGGCCCACCGCTACGACAACGGCGGGGCGGACGAACTGACCTTCCTGGACGTCACCGCCTCCTCAGGCAACCGCGAAACCACCTTCGACGTGGTCCGCCGCACTGCCGAGGAAGTCTTCATTCCGCTCACCGTCGGCGGCGGCGTCCGCGGTGTGGCCGAGGTGGACAAGCTCCTGCGTTACGGCGCGGACAAGGCCTCGATCAACACGGCGGCCGTCGCCCGGCCGGACGTCATTGACGAAATCACCCGGCATTTCGGGTCCCAGGTCCTGGTCCTGTCCGTGGACGCCCGGCGTACCCGCCCCGGATCAGAACCCACGGCCTCGGGTTTTGAAGTGACCACACACGGCGGCCGGCAGGGGACCGGGATCGACGCCATCGAGTGGGCGCGCGAAGCCGCGGACCGTGGCGTCGGGGAGATCCTGCTCAACTCCATTGATGCCGACGGAACCAAGGACGGCTTCGACATCGAATTGATCCGGCTGGTCCGTGCCGCCGTCAGGGTGCCCATCATCGCCTCCGGCGGGGCAGGCAAGCCCGAACACTTTCCGCCCGCCGTCGCGGCCGGAGCGGACGCCGTGCTGGCGGCGTCGATTTTCCACTTCGGTCCCGTGGACATGATCTCGCAGGTTAAGACCGCCATCCGCGAAGCAGGATTCGAGGTCCGCTAGCCACCACTGGTTGAGCTTGGGGCTCTCCGGCGGTTGGGCTTGCCGAAACCTTGATTTCGACCAACATAACCAACGGGCCGCTGCTAGAGTCCGACTTCGGCTGACTGGAGGAGCGCGACGGCGTCCGGCTGACCTTCGAAGGTCACCAGCGCATGGTGGGTGCGTCCATGGGCGTGCATCAGCAGTTCGCCCGGTTCGCCGACTATGGCCACCGACACGGGAGCGCGTTTGGCGACGTGACGCGGACCGGAAGGCCGCACCAGCACGATGCCCAGGTCCACCCCGCGGTACAGAATGGCTGCGCGTTTGATGAGCTCATCCCAAAGGGCGTCGGAGTATTCCTCATCCAGGGCACGCGGTGCCCAGCGGTCCACGGCCCGGCGGACGTCCTCGGTGTGCACAAAGTACTCAATGAGGTTGGAGCTCTCCGCCAGGGCCTTGATCCTCAGCGGCGACAGCGCAGGGGGACCGGCCCGGAAGGTGTTGACCAGCCGGGTGTAGTCCTCGGTGGTCTTGAGTTTGGCGGCAAGCTTCGCGGTGGCCTCGTCGGAGGCTTTGGCCAGGCTCTTGATGATCAGGCCAAGCCCGACGCCTGCCTTGCGTTCGCGCAGGTAGAGGTGTGCGGCGAGGTCGCGCGTGCGCCAGCCCCTGCAGAGCGTGGGGGAGTCAGGGCCGGCCGCCAGCAGGGTTTCGGCCAGGACTTCTCGGGACGGATCGACGAAATGCATCACTTGTGAAACTAGCACGAGAGGCCGCGAGTTGCGCAGTGGAAGCGCCTCCGATTTTGACCCTGATCGTCACACTTCGGTGAGGCACTAGACTTGGTCTGATGTCTGAGCAGCCCGCCCCCGCCCCCGTACCTGTCCTGCCTGCCGAAGTGGCGGACGCCCTGAAGCGCGACGCCGCCGGGCTTGTAGCCGCCGTCGTCCAGCAGTTCGACACCAACGAGGTGCTCATGCTCGGCTGGATGGACGACGAGGCACTGCGGCGCACCATGACCTCCGGGAGGGTGACGTTCTACTCCCGGTCCCGCCAGGAGTACTGGCGCAAGGGAGACACCTCCGGCCACGTGCAATGGGTCAAATCCGTTGCACTGGACTGCGACGGCGACGCCCTGCTGGTCCGCGTGGACCAGGTCGGAGCGGCCTGCCACACGGGCACGCGCACCTGCTTCGACGGCCGAGGGCTTCCCGTCGTTGCCGGCGCCGCCGGGAACGCCAGCTAGCACCGTTCAGGCAGGGTGCGGCGCAGGCGCCGGACCCCCACCACACGATTCAGGCACCACTCAAGAACAGGCGGAAAACCATAGCCATGCAGGACCTTGGAATCATCAGCCCGGGCCTCGAGGAATTCCGGGAGCTCGCCAGCCACAGCCGTGTCATCCCCGTCCGGTTGAAGGTCCTGGCCGACGCCGAGACCCCCATCGGGCTCTACCGCAAGCTGGCGAACGGCCAGCCCGGCACCTTCCTGATGGAGTCCGCGGCCGTGGGCGGTTCGTGGTCCAGGTATTCCTTTATCGGCGCCAAGTCCCGCGCCACCCTGACCACCAAGGACGGGCAGGCGCACTGGCTGGGAGAGCCGCCTGCCGGCGTGCCGGTCGACGGGAACCCCGTGGATGCCATCCGTGACACCGTGGAAGCCCTGCGCACCGACCGCTTCGAAGGCCTGCCGCCGTTCACCTCGGGCCTGGTCGGTTTCCTCGGCTGGGAAACCGTACGGCATTGGGAAAAACTCACCAGCCCGCCCGAGGACGACCTGGAACTTCCGGAACTGGCCCTGAACCTGGTCACGGACATGGCAGTGCACGACAACATGGACGGCACTGTCCTGTTGATCGCGAACGCCATCAACTTCGACAACAGCACGGAACGCGTGGATGAGGCCTGGCACGATGCCGTGGCCCGGGTCAAGGCGCTGCTGGCCAAGGTGAGCACTCCCGTGGAACAGCCGATTTCGGTGCTGGAACCGGCCGCCCTGGACTTTGCCTCCAGTGTCCAGGAACGCTGGAATGAGCCCGACTACCTGGCTGCCCTGGACCGCGGCAAGGAAGCGATCGTTGACGGGGAAGTGTTCCAGGTGGTCATCTCCCGCCGCTTCGAAATGGAGTGCGGTGCCGATCCGCTGGATGTGTACCGGGTGTTGCGGAATACCAACCCCAGCCCGTACATGTACATCTTCAGCCTCGAAGACGCCGCCGGCCGGCAGTACTCGATTGTGGGTTCTTCCCCTGAGGCCCTTGTGACGGTCACCGGCGAGGAGGTCATCACCCACCCCATCGCCGGATCACGTCCCCGGGGCAAGACCGTGGAGGCGGACAAGGCCTTTGCCGAGGAGCTCCTTGCCGACCAGAAGGAACGCGCCGAGCACCTCATGCTGGTGGACCTGTCCCGTAACGACCTCTCCAAGGTGTGCGTAGCCGGCACGGTGGATGTCACGCAGTTCATGGAAGTGGAGCGCTTCAGCCACATCATGCACCTGGTGTCCACGGTGGTGGGCAAACTCGCCCCGACCGCCAAAGCCTATGACGTGCTGAAGGCAACGTTCCCGGCCGGGACTCTCTCCGGCGCCCCGAAACCCCGTGCCCTGCGGCTCCTCGACGAGTTGGAACCGCACCGCCGCGGCATCTACGGCGGCGTAGTGGGCTACCTGGACTTTGCCGGCGACATGGACATGGCCATCGCCATCCGTTCTGCGCTGCTCCGCGACGGCCGCGCCTACGTCCAGGCCGGCGGCGGCATCGTTGCCGACTCGGTGAACCCGACGGAAGCCCTGGAAACGGTCAACAAGGCTGCCGCGCCGCTGCGGGCCGTCCACACGGCGGGGTCACTGCACAACATCACGGCCGATTCCGTTGCGGAGCCGGGCGATGCTGCCGGCACAGACACAGCGGCCCATTGATGGGCGTCATGGCAGACAAGGCAAGCCAACCCGCCAGGAAACGGACCGGCGCTCCGGTGTGGGCGCGGAAGTCCACGCTGGTCCTGGTTATAGCCGCGATGGCCCTGGCCGCCTTCGGCACCACAACCCAGACGTGGCTGACCGTCCACCTGGACCCGGCCCAGCTGGGCCAGGCCGTCAACAGCCAGGACGGCCTGCAGGTACAGGGCAGCAAAGCGGCCACCACCGTCACCGCGCTGGCACTCGTGGCGCTGGCCGGCGGCCTCGCCGCCTCGATCGCCGGCCGGATTGCCCGCTGGATCATCACGGCGATCATTGTCCTGGCATCGGTGGGGATCGTGGCAGCAGCCGTGACCGTGATGGCGGACCCCCTCGCAGCAGCCCAGGGGTCCATCGCCGCCGCCACCGGCATCACCGGCAGCAGCGTCCAGGTGAGCGTCTCAGCCTTCCCGGCACTCGCCGTCGTCGCCGGCGTCCTGCTGGGGCTAAGTGCCCTGCTGATCATTCCGGCGGGCCGGCACTGGAAAGCGCGGACCAAATATGACGCCGCAGCGGCCGGTGCTTCCGATGGCCCCGCGGACGAGATCGACAGCTGGGACAGGCTGTCCCGGGGCGACGATCCCACGTAAGCCGGGACCGCCGGTGTACCCGGCCGATGTCCAAGGTGCCGCCAAAAAATGGCAGAATGTAAGCAGTATTCATCCTGAGGAGATTTCCATGAGCAAAGCCACTGTTTCCGCATCCAAATCCGCTGCTGCCCAGAACGTCAACACCGGCGTCGACCACAGCGCAGACCTCGGCCACGGCAACAGCCCGGCCGCCTGGACGTGCGTGATCGTTATGCTGGTGGGCGCCCTCATTGCGTCCATCGCCTTTGTCATCGCCAGCACCCCGATCTTCATTGCCGGCGCGGCAGTTATGGTGATCGGCCTGCTGCTCGGCTGGATTATGCGGAAGGCCGGCTACGGCGTGGACGGCAGCAAGCTGAAGAACTCCGGCCACTAGCAGTGACTGTTCTCGATGACATCAATGCCGGTGCACGGGAGGACATGGAGGCCCGCCGGCGCCTGGTGTCCCTCGCCGAACTGAAGGACCGCGCCGCAGCGGCCGCGCCCGCACGTGACGCCTGGGCAGCCCTCGGCGGGGATGACTCGACGCGGAAGCAGCTGAAGGTCATAGCGGAGATCAAGCGGCGCAGCCCCTCCAAGGGCGATTTGGCGAGCATCGCCGATCCCGCCGAGCTGGCCGTCAAATACGCCGACGGCGGTGCGTCCGTTATTAGCGTGCTCACCGAGCAGCGCCGGTTCAGTGGGTCCCTCGCCGATTTCGACGCCGTCCGGAAAGCCGTCGACGTTCCGCTGCTTCGCAAGGACTTCACCGTCGACGAATACCAGATCTGGGAAGCGCGCGCGCACGGTGCGGACCTGATCCTGCTGATCGTCGCTTCGCTGACCGATGCGGAACTGCGCGACTTCAGCCAGCTCACCCGTGAACTGGGCATGAACGCCCTGGTGGAGACGCACACGGCAGAAGAAATCGAGCGCGCCGTAGCGGCGGACGCCCGGATTATCGGCGTCAACGTCCGCAACCTCAAGACGCTCGACGTCGACCGTTCCGTTTTTGCCTCCCTTTCCGGCGGCATCCCTCCGGAGGCGGTCATCGTTGCCGAGTCCGGTGTCCGCGGCGTGGACGACGTCCGGCATTACGCCGCGAGCGGCGCCAACGCCGTCCTCGTGGGTGAAGCCCTTGTGAGCGACGCAACCCCGCGTGAGCGGATTGCCGAATTTACCGCAGCCGGGGCGGAAGCCATCGCAGCACGGGTCTGACGACCGGGGCGCCCGGCATCAGTCTGCTGACGCCGGGTGCCACCCGATTTTTCTTATGAACAGTGGAACAGGATGGTGAGACCGATGGTCGACGCGCCAACAACCGGCTCTGATGAGGGCACCGCGGACGCATTTCTGCAAGGAGACCGGTCCCTGCGCCACGCGCCGGGTCCGTACTTCGGCTCCTACGGCGGGCGCTGGATGCCCGAATCCCTTATCGCGGCCCTGGATGAGCTGGAAGACACTTTCGAAAAGGCCAAGGCCGACCCGGAATTCGTCGCCCAGATCAAGGACCTGAACAAGAACTACTCCGGCCGTCCGTCCCTGCTGACCGAGGCCAAGCGCTTCGCGGAGCACGCCGGGGGAGTCCGCATCTTCCTCAAACGCGAGGACCTGAACCACACCGGTTCGCACAAGATCAACAACGTCCTGGGCCAGGCCCTGCTGGCCAAGCGCATGGGCAAGACCCGCGTGATCGCCGAGACCGGTGCGGGCCAGCACGGCGTAGCCAGCGCAACGGCCGCCGCCCTGCTGGGCCTCGAGTGTGTGGTGTACATGGGCGCCGAGGACTGCCGGCGCCAGGCCCTGAACGTGGCCCGCATGGAGCTCCTGGGCGCCACGGTCATTCCGGTGACCAGCGGATCGCAGACGCTCAAGGACGCCATCAACGAGGCGCTCCGCGACTGGGTGGCGAACGTGGACCACACCCACTACCTGCTCGGCACGGCCGCCGGTGCCCACCCGTTCCCGGCGATGGTGCGGTACTTCCACGAGGTCATCGGTGAAGAAGCCCGCGCCCAGATCCTGGAACAGGCCGGCCGGCTGCCGGACGCCGTCTGTGCCTGCATCGGCGGCGGCTCCAACGCGATCGGCATCTTCCACGGCTTCCTGGACGATCCTTCCGTGCGGATTTACGGCTTCGAGGCCGGCGGCGACGGCGTGGAAACCGGCCGGCACGCCGCCACCATCAGCCTGGGCAAGCCGGGTGTGCTCCACGGTGCGCGCTCGTACCTGATGCAGGACGACGACGGGCAGACCATCGAGTCGCACTCCATCTCCGCGGGCCTGGACTATCCCGGCGTCGGCCCGGAGCATGCCTACCTTTCGGACATCGGCCGCGTCAGCTACGAACCCATCACGGATGCCGAAGCCATGGATGCCTTCCGGGTCCTGTGCCGGACCGAGGGCATCATTCCGGCCATCGAATCGGCACATGCCCTGGCGGGAGCCATCAAGGTGGGGCAGCGCCTCGCCGCCGAAGCTGCAGCCGAAGGCCAGCCCGCGGACAGCAAGATCGTGATCGTTAACCTCTCCGGCCGCGGGGACAAGGACGTGGCCACGGCCGCCGAATGGTTCGACCTGCTGGACAAGGATTCCGTTGAGGCCGAGATCGGCAAAGAAGGGGAACAGCTGTGACCGGCGTTCAGGACATCACCAGCACCAGCAAATCGGCAGCCGCCATCGACAAGGCACGCGCTGAAGGGCGGGCCGCCCTCATCGGGTACCTGCCCGCCGGCTTCCCCAGCGTGGAGGACACCATCGCCGCCGGCATCGCGCTGGCCGAGAACGGTGCCGACCTGATCGAGATCGGGATCCCGTACTCCGATCCCGTCATGGACGGGCAGGTCATCCAGGCTGCCACCACGGAGGCCCTCGCCAAGGGCTTCCACGTCCGCCAGGTCTTCGACGTGGTCCGCGGCATCACCAGCAAGACCGACGCCGCCGTCCTGGTGATGACCTACTGGAACCCCGTAGTCCGGATGGGCGTGGACGAGTTCTCCCGCCAGCTGGCCGAAGCCGGGGGAGCCGGGCTCATCACCCCCGACCTGATTCCGGACGAAGCCTCCGAATGGATGGGTGCCTCGGACAAGTACGGACTGGACCGTGTGTTCCTTGTCGCCCCGTCCTCTTCCCCGGAGCGTATGAAGCGCACGGTGGATGCCAGCCGCGGCTTCGTCTACGCAGTGTCCATCATGGGCGTCACCGGTGCCCGGACTTCCGTCAGCAGCGCTGCGGAAGGCGTCGTTGCCGCCGCGCGTGCTGCAGGAGCCGAACGCGTATGCGTGGGCCTCGGAGTCTCCAATGCCGGCCAGGTCCGCGAGATCGCGGCCTATGCAGACGGCGTAATCGTGGGCACGGCATTGGTCGCCGCCATCCGTGACGGCGGCGTGGACGCTGTCGCCGCCCTGACCAAAGACCTCAGCACCGGCCTGACCAGGGAAGAAGCCTAAACAATGCAGACTGTCCTCCACGCGGCGGCCATGCTCCCCGCCAGCATTCCGAGCCCGGACTGGTCCGGATTCGACATCCCGCTGCCGTGGGGGTCCCTGCGCATCCACGCCTACGCGCTGTGCATCCTTGCCGGAATCGTCGTTGGCCTGTGGCTGACGTCGGTCCGCTGGACCAAGCGCGGTACACCGGAGGGCAGCCTGTGGGACATCGCCATCTGGGCGATCCCGTTCGGCATTATCGGCGGCCGCCTCTACCACGTGTTCTCATCCCCGGACGCCTACTTCGGCCCCGGCTTTGACGGCACCGGTGATCTGTCCCTGATCCCGCAGATCCAGCGCGGCGGTCTGGGGATCTGGGGGGCCGTCCTGCTCGGCGCCGTGGGCGCATGGATCGGCTGCCGCCGCGCAGGCGTCAAGCTGACCGCATTCCTCGATGCCGCCGCTCCCGGGCTGCTGCTCGCCCAGGCGCTGGGGCGCTGGGGCAACTACTTCAACCAGGAGCTCTTCGGCGGTCCCACCACCCTTCCCTGGGGCCTGCAGATCGACGCCGACAACGCGAACTTCCCGGCCGGCATGCCGGCCGATACGCTCTTCCACCCGACGTTCCTCTACGAGTCGCTCTGGAATATCGCAGGCGTGCTGATCCTGCTGGCCCTGGACCGGAAGTTCCACTTCCGCCGCGGGCGGCTGTTCTGGCTCTACGCCATGTACTACACCCTGGGCCGGGTCTGGATCGAAGCCATGCGGATCGACGATGCCGAACAGATCAGCCTGTTCGGCATCACCACCCGGCTCAACGTGTGGACCAGCATCTTCGTCTTCGTTGCGGCGCTGATCGTGTTTATTGCACTGGGGCTCCGCAAGCGCGATGAACCGGACACCCCGTACCTGGCCGGCCATGTCCCGGCCGCCACGGACGGCGACGCCGACAGCGACGGCGCTACAGCGGCCGTCAGTGACGGCGCCACCAAGGCCGGGGACCGCGAAGACGGCGAACTGGCGGCTGTTCCGGTCGACGGCAAAAGCATCCGGCATTCGGACAAGAGTGTCTCAGATAGTGGGTCACGTGATAATCTCCCTGATAACCAAAGCGGTCCGGGGCACACTTCCGCCCCAACTGAAGCGGTGACGGAACCAGCCGTCGGCACCAGGCCCGCCAAGAGCCAGCCGGCAGCCGGCAACTCCGCTCACCAGGACTCCGGATCCGCGCCGGACACTGACCGCACCAAGTAGTCAGGGCCGGCAAACCGGGCAGCAGGGCTACCGCCCGCAGCGCCCGTTCCCACAGCGTCGTGGCACCAGGGCCCCATTCCCGTCAGCACAGAGCTGCCGACGGGTCAAGCCCAGGTCAGGGCCTGCGTAACTGTTAGTTCAGCAGGCCGGGCTGACCTACAATTTCCAGTAAGTAACACTTTGTTGTGCCCATCACACAGGCACCGCGAGTGGGGCCAACGTTGTCCCTTCCATACGCTCGATCAGGAGGAAGGACGTCTCCCATGACCCAAACTCTTCACAGCCCCAGTTGGTCCGAACCGAACCAGCCTGCAGCAGCCATGTCGCCGTTTAAGCGGTTCGCGGCGCTGCCGGAGGCCGGTGGGCTCTACAACCCGGAGCAGGAGAAGGACGCCTGCGGCCTGGCCATCATTGCCACGCTCCGCGGGGAGCCCGGCTATGACATCGTCGACGCCGCCCTAACCGCCCTGCGCAACCTTGAGCACCGCGGTGCCGTGGGTGCCGACGAAGGAACGGGCGACGGCGCCGGACTGCTGATGCAGATCCCGGACGAGTTTTTCCGCGCCGTCACCGAGTTTGAGCTTCCGGCGCCCGGACAGTACGTAGCGGGTACGGCTTTCCTGCCGGCCGAGCAGCGTGAAGCAGATGCCGCCAAGGCCGGCATCGAAGGCCTTGCAGCCGACGAAGGCCTTACGGTCCTCGGCTGGCGCGAGGTCCCGATCGTGGCCGATCTTGTCGGTGCCATGGCGCGGGCCTGCATGCCGTATTTCTCCCAGCCGTTCTTTGCCTCCAGCACCGGGGAAGTGCTGGAGCGCAACGAACTCGACTCCCGGGCCTGGCGGATCCGCAAGCGCGCGCAGAACAAGTTCGGCGTGTACTTCCCGTCGCTGTCCTCCCGGACCATCGTCTACAAAGGCATGCTGACCACCGCCCAGCTGGAGCCGTTCTACCCGGATCTTTCGGACAAGCGCTTCAAGACCAAGCTCGCGATCGTCCACTCGCGTTTCTCCACCAACACGTTCCCGTCCTGGCCCCTGGCCCAGCCGTTCCGCACCATCGCCCACAACGGTGAAATCAACACCGTCAAGGGCAACCGGAACTGGATGCGCGCCCGCCAGTCCCAGCTCGCAAACCCGCTCCTGGGTGATTCCCCGGAGGAGCTGTACCCCATCTGCACCCCGGGCGCCTCCGACTCGGCGTCGTTCGATGAAGTGGCTGAGCTGCTCTGGCTCTCCGGCCGGCCCATCACGCACTCGATCATGATGATGATCCCCGAGGCCTGGGAAAACCACGCCACAATGGATCCTGCCCGCAAGGCGTTCTACGAATACCACTCCCTGCTGATGGAACCGTGGGACGGCCCTGCCGCCGTCTCCTTCACCGACGGCAGCCTGGTGGGCGCAACACTTGACCGCAACGGCCTGCGCCCCGGCCGGTACTGGATCACCGAAGACGGATTGGTGGTGTTCGCCTCCGAGGTGGGCGTCATCGACGTCGAACCTTCCAAGGTGGTCAAAAAGGGCCGGGTTTCCCCGGGCAAGATGTTCCTGGTGGACACCGAGGCCGGCCGGATCATCGACGATGAAGAGGTCAAGGCTGAGGTCGCCGCCGCCAACCCGTGGGCGGAGTGGGTCAAGGACAACCTGATTGACCTTAACGACCTGCCGGAGCGCGAACACGTGGTGCACACCGCTGCGTCCGTGAATATCCGCCAGCGGACCTTCGGCTACACCACCGAAGAACTGAAGATCCTGCTGGGCCCGATGGCCCGCACAGGTGCCGAGCCCCTCGGCGCCATGGGCTCGGACACTCCCGTGGCCGTGCTGTCCAAGCGCCCGCGGCTCCTCTTCGACTACTTCGTGCAGTCCTTCGCACAGGTCACCAATCCGCCGCTGGACGCCATCCGCGAGGAGCTGGTCACGTCCCTGATGTGCGCCATCGGCCCGAACGGCAACCTGCTGGACACCAAGCAGGTCCGGCAGCCGCAGGTTTCGCTGCCGTTCCCGGTGATCAACAACGACCAGCTCGCCAAGATCGCCAACATCGAAACCCCTGACGGCGACAGGATCGCCATGAAGGTCCGCGGCCTGTACCGCCCCGAAGGCGGCGAAAACGCGCTGCGTGCCCGTCTCACGGAAATCTGCGAGCAGGTGTCCGGCGCCATCAACCGCGGCGTGCAGTACGTGGTGCTCTCGGACCGCGACTCGAACGCCCAGTGGGCACCCATCCCGTCGCTGCTGCTGGTCAGCGCCGTGCACCACCACCTGCTGCGCAGCGCCAACCGCACCAAGACCGCCCTGGTGGTCGAGGCCGGCGACGTCCGCGAGACGCACCACGTGGCAGTCCTGATTGGTTACGGTGCCTCCGCCGTGAACCCGTACCTGGCCATGGAGTCCGTGGAGCAGCTCATCAGCAGCGGCGACGTTGTTGGCGTGACCCCGCAGGACGGCGTCTACAACCTGATCAAGGGCCTCGGCAAGGGCGTCCTGAAGATCATGTCCAAGATGGGCATCTCCACGGTTGCCTCCTACACCGGTGCGCAGACGTTCGAAGCCCTTGGCCTCGGCCAGGAACTGGTGGATGAATTCTTCGCCGGCACCCACTCCCAGCTCGGCGGCGTCGGACTCGACGTCATCGCCGCTGAAGTGTCCGCACGGCACCAGATGGCCTACCCGGAGGGCGGCATTGAGCAGCCGCACCGACCGCTGCTCGGCGGCGGCGAGTACCAGTGGCGCCGCGACGGTGAGCCGCACTTGTTCAACCCGGAGACGGTCTTCCGGCTGCAGCACGCGACGCGTGAACGCCGCTACGACATCTTCAAGTCCTACACCCGGGGCGTGGACGACCAGTCCGAAAACCTCATGACCCTGCGCGGGTTGCTGCGGTTCAAGACTGGTGTGCGGCCCGTGGTGCCGCTTGAGGAAGTGGAGCCCGTCTCCAGCATCGTCAAGCGTTTCTCCACCGGCGCCATGAGCTACGGCTCCATCTCCAAGGAAGCCCACGAGACCCTGGCGATCGCCATGAACCGGCTGGGCGGCAAGTCCAACACCGGTGAGGGCGGCGAGGACGTGGACCGCCTGCTGGATCCCGAGCGCCGTTCGGCCGTCAAGCAGATTGCCTCCGGCCGTTTCGGTGTCACGAGCCTGTACCTGAGCAACGCCGACGACATCCAGATCAAGATGGCGCAGGGCGCCAAGCCCGGCGAAGGCGGCCAGCTGATGGCGCAGAAGGTGTACCCCTGGGTTGCCCGGACGCGCCATTCGACCCCCGGCGTCGGACTCATTTCCCCGCCCCCGCACCACGACATCTACTCGATCGAGGACCTCGCCCAGCTGATCTATGACGCGAAGCGTGCCAATCCTTCGGCCCGGGTCCACGTCAAGCTCGTCTCCGAGGTGGGAATCGGCACAGTTGCCGCCGGTGTCACCAAGGCCAAGGCCGACGTCGTACTGGTTTCCGGTCACGACGGCGGTACCGGCGCCTCGCCGCTGAACTCGCTCAAGCACGCCGGTGTCCCGTGGGAGCTGGGGCTCGCAGAGACCCAGCAGACCCTGATGCTCAACGGCCTGCGCGACCGCGTGGTGGTGCAGGTGGACGGCCAGCTCAAGACCGGCCGCGACGTCGTGATCGCCGCGCTGCTCGGCGGCGAGGAATTCGGTTTCGCCACGGCACCGCTGGTGGTTGAAGGCTGCATCATGATGCGCGTCTGCCACCTGGACACCTGCCCGGTGGGTGTGGCCACGCAGAACCCCGAACTGCGCGCCCGCTTCAGCGGCAAGCCCGAGTTCGTGGTCAACTTCTTCGAGTTCCTGGCCGAAGAGGTCCGCGAGATCCTGTCGGAGCTTGGCTTCCGGAGCATCGAAGAGGCAATCGGACACGCCGAAGTGCTGGACACCCGTGAGGCGATCAATCACTGGAAGGCCGAAGGGCTGGACCTGGACCCGATCCTGCACGGACTCGAGTTCGACGACGACGCCCCGCTGCGGAACCTGACCGGCCAGAACCACGAGCTGGACAAGCACTTCGACCAGCGGCTCATCACCATGGCCGCCGAGGCGCTGACCGACCGCACCCCGGTGAAGATCGCCGTGGACGTCATCAACACGGACCGCTCCGTGGGCACCATGCTGGGCCACGTCGTCACCAAGACGTTCAGCACGGACGTGCTGGCCACGGACACGATCGACATCACGCTGACCGGCACCGCGGGCCAGTCGCTGGGCGCCTTCCTGCCTGCCGGCATCACCCTGCGCATGTTCGGCGACTCGAACGACTACGTGGGCAAGGGCCTCTCCGGCGGCCGCATCATCGTCCGGCCGGATCGCACCAACGTGTTCCAGGCCGAGAGCAACGTGATCGCCGGCAACGTGATCGGTTACGGTGCCACCAGCGGCGAGATGTTCCTGCGCGGCCAGGTGGGCGAACGATTCCTGGTCCGCAACTCCGGCGCCACGGCAGTTGTCGAAGGCATCGGCGACCACGGCTGCGAGTACATGACCGGCGGCCAGACGCTCATCATCGGCCGCACGGGCCGCAACTTCGGTGCGGGCATGTCCGGCGGAACGGCCTACGTGCTGGACCTGCGGACCACCCGCGTCAACAAGCAGGCGCTGGAGTCCGGCGAACTGCAGCTGCGCGAACTGGATGCCGAGGACCGCGACATCGTGCACGGTCTCCTGGTCAAGCATGTCGAAGAGACGGAATCGCTGCACGCGCAGCGTCTGCTCGAAAACTTCGACGACACCGCAGCCCGCATTACCAAAGTCCTGCCGCGCGACTACGCGGCCGTATTGCAGACCCGTCTTGACGCGATCGAAGAGGGCCTGGACCCCGATGGCGAAGAAGTGTGGTCTCGAATCCTGGAGGTGACCGGTGGCTGATCCACGCGGATTTCTGAAAGTACGTCAGCGTGAAACCCAGCCGCGCCGTCCCGTTCCCGTCCGCATCATGGACTGGAAGGAAGTCTATGAGGCCCAGGAAAAGGGTGTCCTGAAGAGCCAGGCCGGCCGCTGCATGGACTGCGGCGTACCGTTCTGCCACCAGGGCTGCCCGCTGGGCAACCTGATTCCCGAGTGGAACGACCTCGTGTGGCGGGACAAGGGCGAGGAAGCTATTGAGCGGCTTCATGCCACCAACAACTTCCCGGAATTCACCGGCCGCCTGTGTCCGGCACCCTGCGAGGCGTCCTGCGTGCTGGGGATCAACCAGCCCGCGGTGACCATCAAGCAGGTTGAAGTTTCCATCATCGATCAAGCCTTCGACAACGGCTGGGTCAACCCGCTGCCGCCGACCCGCCTGACGGGCAAGACCGTGGCAGTGGTTGGCTCCGGCCCAGCCGGCCTGGCAGTTGCCCAGCAGTTGACGCGCGTGGGTCACACCGTTGCTGTGTACGAACGTGACGACAAGATCGGCGGCCTCCTGCGTTACGGCATCCCCGACTTCAAGATGGAGAAGGAGCAGGTTGACCGCCGCCTTGAGCAGATGAAGGCCGAAGGCACCCGTTTCCGCACCGGAGTGGCCGTGGGCAGCGACGTGACCTGGGAGCAGCTCCGCCGGCGTTACGACGCCGTGGTGGTTGCCACCGGCGCTACCGTGCCGCGCGACCTGCCGATTCCGGGTCGCGAGCTTGAGGGCGTCCACTTCGCGATGGATTACCTCGTTCCCGCCAACCGTGTGGTGGCGGGGGAGCAGGTGGAGAACCAGATCCACGCCAAGGGCAAGCATGTGGTGATCCTGGGCGGCGGTGACACCGGCGCGGACTGCCTCGGCACTGCACACCGCCACGGCGCCGCGTCCGTGACCACGCTGGCGATCGGCAAGCAGCCGTCCGTGGAACGCACCCCGAACCAGCCCTGGCCCACGTTCCCCACGCTTTTCGAGGTGGCGAGTGCGCATGAAGAGGGTGGCGAGCGGACGTATCTGGCCTCCACGGTGGAGTTCGTCGGCGAAAACGGCAAGCTCACCGGCGTGAAGGTTGCCGAGACCGAATTCGTGGATGGCAAGCGACTCCCCAAGGCGGGCACCGAGCGGATCATTCCCGCGGACCTGGTGTTCCTGTCCCTGGGCTTCACCGGTGCGGAGCCGGCTGGCATCACTGATCAGGTCCACGCCGAATTCGACGGCCGCGGCAACGTGGCGCGTGACGGCTACTACATGACGAACACCGAGGGTGTGTTCGTTGCCGGTGACGCCGGCCGCGGACAGTCGCTCATCGTGTGGGCCATCGCCGAAGGCCGCGCCTGTGCTGCAGCGGTAGATAAATTCCTGATGGGAACTACGATCCTGCCTGCCCCGGTTGCCCCAACCGACCGGGCGATCGCCGTTCTCTAGTCGCGACTCTGCAGTCACAATCGGGGGACCACGGAAGTTCACCAGCGGTACAACTTCAATCCAGAAACAGACCAATAGGGTAGGTATATGAGACGCGCAAAAATCGTGGCAACGTTCGGACCGGCTATTTCCAGCTTCGAGAACACCCTCGCAGTTGTTGAAGCCGGCGTGGATGTTGCCCGCATGAACATGAGCCACGGCGACTACTCGGTGCACGACGTGACGTACGAGAACGTCCGCAGGGCATCCAAGCAGCTCGGAAAGCCCGTGGCCATCATGGCTGACCTCCAGGGCCCCAAGATCCGCCTGGGCCGCTTCGTTGACGGCCCGCACGAGCTGGCTGTCGGCGACATCTTCACCATCACCACCGAAGACGTCCCGGGCACGAAGGACATCTGCTCCACCACGCTCAAGAGCCTGACCGACGACGTCAACGTCGGCGATGCGCTGCTGATCGACGACGGCAAGGTCGCCTTGCGCGCCCTCGAGGTCGACGACGTCAAGGTGGTCGCCCAGGTGACTGTCGGCGGCATGGTCTCCAACAACAAGGGCATCAACCTGCCCGGTGTTGCCGTCAACGTCCCCGCGCTGAGCGAAAAGGATGAGGACGATCTGCGCTGGGCCATGCGCCGCGGCGTGGACATGGTTGCCCTCTCCTTCGTGCGTGACGCTTCGGACATCAAGCGCGTCCACGAAATCATGGACGAAGAGGGACGCCGCGTGCCGGTGATCGCCAAGATCGAGAAGCCGCAGGCCGTTGAGCAGCTGCACGAGATCATCGACGCGTTCGACGCCATCATGGTGGCCCGTGGCGACCTCGGCGTGGAGCTGCCGCTCGAAGAGGTGCCGATCGTCCAGAAGCGCGCCATCGAACTGGCCCGCCGCTGGGCCAAGCCGGTCATCGTTGCCACCCAGGTGCTCGAGTCGATGATCGACAACCCGCGCCCCACCCGTGCAGAGGCTTCGGACTGCGCCAACGCAGTGCTCGACGGCGCCGACGCAGTTATGCTTTCCGGCGAGACGAGCGTGGGCAAGTACCCGATCGAGACCGTCAAGGTCATGGCACGGATCATCGAATCCACCGAGGTCCACGGCCTGGAGCGCGTACCCCCGCTGGGCACCAAGCCCAAGACGCGTGGCGGCGCCATCACCCGTGCCGCCGTCGAAATTGCCGACCAGCTGGACGCCAAGTACATCTGTGCGTTCACCCAGTCCGGTGACTCGGCCCGCCGCCTCTCCCGCCTGCGTCCGGTCCGTCCGGTCTTCGCGTTCACTCCGGTGGAGCACGTGTGGAACCAGCTCGCACTGACCTGGGGCATCCAGCCGGTCCTGGTCCCCATGGTGGACCACACCGACGAGATGACCGCGCAGGTGGACCGCAGCCTGCTGGAACTGAACCTGGTGGAAGACGGCGACCTGGTGGTTATCGCTGCCGGTTCCCCTCCCGGAAAGGCCGGTTCAACCAATTCGCTGAAGGTGCACAAGGTGGGCGACCTGTCCGACACCGGCCGCTCCGGCGAAGGTGTTAGCAACAAGGAAAAGCTCGGACCCTGGCCGGAAAAGAAGAAGAAGGCCTAGGTCTAAGGACCAAAAAGGGAGGATCCCCGCCGTATGGCGGGGATCCTCCCTTTTTGTCTCTGCATCTAACTGCCCAGCGCCGGGTGGTGACGGCCGGCAGGCACCCGGCAGGCCGTCGTCGTACTTGCCCTGCCGGGTCCTGAAGTTAGTTGACCTGGTTGATGATGGTTTCGGCGACCTCGCGCATGCTGAGGCGGCGGTCCATGGAGGTCTTCTGGATCCAGCGGAAGGCCTCGGGTTCGGTAAGGCCCATCTTGGTGGTGAGCAGGCTCTTGGCGCGCTCCACGAGCTTGCGGGTGGCGAACTGCTCCTGGAGGTCCGAGACCTCGTTTTCCAGGGCCTTGATCTCCTCATGGCGGGAGAGTGCGATTTCCAGGGCGGGGATCAGGTCCGCGGGGGTGAACGGCTTGACCACGTAGGCCATGGCACCGGCGTCCCGGGCCCGCTCCACGAGTTCCTTCTGGCTGAAGGCCGTAAGGAGGACTACGGGGGCGATGCGGGCCTTGACGATCTTCTCGGCGGCGGAGATGCCGTCCATGACCGGCATCTTGACGTCCATCAGGACGAGGTCAGGCTTGAGTTCCTCGGCGAGCTGGACGGCCTTCTCGCCGTTGTCCGCTTCGCCGATAACGTCATAGCCCTCGCCCCGGAGGATTTCGATGATGTCCAGGCGGATAAGGGTCTCGTCCTCGGCGACAATAACGCGGCGCGCCGGCTGGGTGTTGGGGTTT
Source organism: Arthrobacter sp. PvP103 (assembly GCF_017833075.1). NCBI lineage: Bacteria > Bacillati > Actinomycetota > Actinomycetes > Micrococcales > Micrococcaceae > Arthrobacter > Arthrobacter sp. PvP103. Next base: position 4,267,271 of record NZ_JAFIBQ010000001.1, read on the forward strand.
GACTCCGTCTGTTCTGACACGGGAACTCCTTGAAAGGTACGGCGGGAACTAGTCCATCTTAGTTGTGCCCGCCGCTGTACTTGGAACTGCTTGGGTTCGTTGCGGCTTCACTGGCGCGATTCTGGAATTCAGCCTATCTGCATGTAGAGTAATTTCGCGCACTGGAAGCGATCGCGTTGCTCACAACGTAGCTGTGAGCCTAAGATTGTTACTCCGTGTAATCCGCGCCCGAGTGGCGGAATTGGCAGACGCGCCGCACTCAAAATGCGGTATCGAAAGGTGTGTGGGTTCGAGTCCCACCTCGGGCACAGTGTTTCCGCAGGTCAGCGGGGTTTCGACCCCCGGAGTGTGCACAAAATCTCGTTTTTTGTGCACACGAAGCCTAGAATTTGAGGCATGGCCAGCATTTGGGAACGGAAAAAATCGGACGGATCCACGTCGTTCACGGTCCGCTGGCGTAACCCCGAAACGAAGAAGCAAGAGGGGATCACCCTCGCCACGTCAGCCGAAGCCCAGACGCTGAAACGCCTTCTTGACGCGAACAATCAGTCCTTCGAAATCGCACAGCATGCGATGGTCAAGAACCAGACCAAGAAGCCCACGGTTGCTGCGGTGATCCAGGAACACATCGACCTTCTGGTTCGCCCGTCCGTCGGGACTGTCCACACTTACCAGACGATGTTGAAGCTGCACATCGCTGACGTCATCGGTCACATACCTGTCGACAAGCTCGACTACCGTCACCTGACCTACTGGATCAAGACGATGCAGAAGAAGGGCAGGTCTCCGAAAACGATCAAGAACAACCACGGCCTCATCTATGCGGCCATGGAGACAGCGGTTATGCTCCGCTACCGGAAAGACAATCCTTGCCGCGGCGTAAAGCTCCCGTCAGGTGAGAAGGCAGAGGATGAAGCCCGGTTCCTGACACACGCCGAATTTGGGATGATCCTTGAGACGATGGGGGACCGGTACAGGGCGTTCACGGAGTTCCTGGTTATGACCGGCACGCGCTTTGGCGAGGCCACTGCCGTGACTGTGGCAGACGTGGACCTCATGTCCAAGCCCGCCACAATTCGGATCAATAAGGCATGGAAGCGCGGTACTGATTCCGAGTACTACATCGGTGCCACCAAGACGGGTGCCGGCAAGAGGACGGTTTCCCTGAACCCTCATTTGGTGGAGGTGCTCATTCCCCTGGTGGCCAGCAGGCCCGGTTCGGATCTCTTGTTCACCACCCCTAAGGGTGAGCGGATCATTCACAAGCTGTATTGGCATCACTATTGGGTTCCCGCAGTCAAGGCCGCCCAAGCCCGTGGGCTGACCAAGTCGCCCCGGATTCACGATTTGCGCCATACCCACGCGTCCTGGCTGATCCAGGACGGAGTTTCCTTGTTCACCGTGTCCAGGCGACTGGGGCACGCCTCCACGCGTACGACGGAGGAGGTGTACGGCCACTTGATGCCTCAAGCTCTTCAAGATGCCGCAGACGCCGTCGAGCGGTCCGCCGTTGTCTGGCGTGGCTAGCCGGCGGCACTCGCCAAACTAGGAGTATTTCTGGCGCGACTGGGCCCGGGTGCCGATCATTCGGACGGAGGCGGGGGATGTACTCGTTAACCGGACTTCGCGCAGCTGGGCAATCTCCTTCAGGTGGACAGACGTAAAGACGATCTTTCCCTTGCCCCAGACGGAATGCGGGAACTCTCCCTTGGCGGCCCCGTCACGGAGCCAGGCTTCTGAGCACTTGAGGACCGAGGCGGCCTCGGCCGGTTCGAAGAATTCGAGTTTCATGCCTTCTTCGGTCCTTTCGTGATTTTGCTGCGGCAGGGGTGATGCTGAGTCCTGCCTAGTTCATTGGAGCAAGGCCATCCGGCTGCATGACCGGGCAGTGGAAAGTCGCTGCAAAGTCATCGGTCTGGCGCCGCACTTGTTCCGGAGAAGCCGTGAACTGGCTCGAGGCTCGTTGGACGAGACCGGCGTTTCCAAGGCAGCTGAGCTGCCGTCGGATGGTCGACGGCGATGCCTGCAGCCCGGCTCCGATTTCGCTGCACGTTGACGGGCCGTTCTTGAGTAAGAAGCGGACAATTTGGCTTCGCGTTCGGTTCATCAGGATGTTCGACATGGAGACCGGAACCTAAGGAATGAAGGGAGTGCGTTGCTGTAGACGGGTCTACAGGAGCAGGTTACCCCTGCCGAGGTCATGATGGAAGGGCCTATTTCTGCTCATGAATCTTCTAAAGTAAGTGGAGCCCGATTGCCGAGCTATGAGACTCGCGGAATACTGGGCGGTAGGGTGGCCGCAAGTAGCTTGCGGGGCCGCCGGTGTTGAAGAGGCTGATCAAGGGGCGGTTATGCGGATTGACGAGACAGGGCATGGTGAAGGCCTGTCGCCTCAGGGCCAGCTTGCTCGTCGTCTGAATCTGCTGCTCGATGTAGTTGTTGCCGAACGAGGGAAGCCGGTCACGTTCAGGGAAGTTCAAGCGGACCTTGCCGGCAGGGGCATCAAGCTGTCGCGGGCACGATGGTTCTACATGAAAGAGGGGACCGGCCGTCTGGTCAGCGATCCTGTGTTGCTGGCTGGCCTCTGCGACATCTTCAAGGTTGACCCGTCCTATCTGGTTGGCGATGACTCTACCTTGCCGGAGCGAATCGATTCGCAGCTTGAGTTCGTTAAGTCCCTGCGTGCGGCTCGCGTGAAGACCTTCGCCGCACGAACTCTTGGGGACGTATCACCGGAGACGTTGCAGGCCATCTCTGAGTATCTCAACAAGGATATTGGCCGGCACCCTGGTGGGGAGCGGGCGGCGGCTAGCCCTCCAGAAGATATTCAAGATGAGCCGCCAGTAGCTCCTTGATCCGTTCCGGGTTGGCTGAATAGCGCGGCGAGCGGCCGTGACGACGGCCTGGTTCCACGTCGACTAGGATTGCGCCCGATTCCTCCAGCGCGAGCAGGTGCTTGGCTACGCTCGGTTCGCCGGCGCTGACAGATGCCGCAATGTCCCCACGGGAAGCGGGGCCGTGCGCCGACAGGTAGCGGAGGATCTCGTTCCGTGATCGGTTGCCAAAGGTCGCGACGGCGGCCTCGACGTCGGCCGACCAGGCGTCGTCATGAGGCTGCGTAATCCTTGGCATGGAACCATTCTTATCTACAGTTCGAAGAAAAGTAAGACTCGTCGTCTTGACGATACTTTAATTATCCTTGAGAATAGTTTGCATAGCCTTATTGCATTCGTGGTCGGCCCTGGTTTAGCGGCCATTCTTGAGGTGTCGGGCATGCCGTCACCGGACTTATCGGAAGCGTTTAGTCGAAGCGGTGAAGACCAATGCGAGTCGAAGCCAGAGCAAATCAGGCCCAACATGACGAACCAAATGCAGTTACCGTCGATGTTTCCCTGCGCACACCACCAGCGCCGGCAGTGCTGGCAGTCCCGGTGGATCAGATCATGGTCGCCGTTGACGGTGTGCGCCGATATGTCATTTCGCATCTGTCCCGGCTCGGCAGGGCCTGCGACGTGGACGACGTTATGCAGGACATCCGGGTTGCGGTGTGGGATGGAGTGAACCGAGGACAATATCGCCAGCTTCCGGGAGTCCCTTTCGGTGCCTGGGTCCAAGGAGTGTGCATCAACGTGTGCGCCGCGCACATCCGCCGGGAGCTGAGCCATCCGACGCTGCCGTTGCTGATTGAAGCCGGAGATCCGGACGGATCGGCGTCGCTCGATGCTCTGGCGATGCTAGTTGTCGGCGGTGTGGATCGCAGTGCTGAGAAAATCATCGACAAGGAATGGGCGCGAAAAATTATCCAACTGACCGGGGCAAGTGTGCCGGACGGCGTTTGGGAACTTGCCGTTGACAGCCTGACCGGGCCACGCCAGTACGGTCCGCCTTCGCCGCAGGACAGGCGCCGCTGGCATGCGGCGACGGTGGTGCGCCAGACGGCAAGGACTGTTCAAAGCGCGCTGGAAGTTGAGCCGCAGGAGATCCGCAACATCGGGGACGTGTGCCAGCGTGCGGCAGAATGCCTGCCCACGCCGGTACTCCGTCGAACTGCGGCAACCATCGTTCGTACGGGTGTTAGCGGGCCGGACCGCGCCAGGGCGTTGGCGGCGTTGGCCGCTGAACTCGGCGTTACGGAGCGCTATGTTGCCGTCCAGATTGGATTCGCCCGGCGTCTGTATCAAACCGCCTGGCGGATTCTCCAGAGTGCAAGGCGACCTCCACGCTAAGTCATGTCCTCAGCCGCTCAAATTGCAATGAACTGGCGAGGAGGGTGGAATGACGTTGACCCGGAGAATTGCAACGCCTGGCTCAAGCAGCCGACGGCGATGGTTGTTCGTAGTGTTCGTAGTCTTGAGTGTTGCGACGGTGTTGTTCGCTTTGACGCGGCCTACCCTGACTCCCGCATCTGAGCCGGGTCCAGCGCTGTCGAGGGCGCCCACTCCCCAGATGTCGGCGGCCCCCTCTGGTGGGGCGCAGCCAGAAACTCTGAAGACGGCTGCCGCCGTCGAAGCACCCGACAGCTATGGCGCGCCTCGCACTATGGACTTCCGCAAGCTGGCCGCGGCGGCGGCTACAGCGATATACACATGGGACACGCGTAGGGCGTCGTACTCGGAGGTTTACTCCGGCCTCCGCAACTGGTGGCATGTGCTCCCTGACGGATCCAATCCGCTGGCCGTGTTTGTCCAAGAGTTCGAGGCGACTGGGATCAACGCCGGAACCTATCAGTTTCTGGCCGGGCAGCGGGCGTACCGTTCGGCAACGGCGGAATCCGTGATGTGTGACAGTGAGCTGGCCAAGGTACGAGAGCGCCCGGCGCCCTGGACAGGACTCCACGTTTGCACTATCTCTCTTCGCATCTTGGACCAGTCAATTTCTGCCCGCAACATGTATACGGCCCCAGTCAGCGTCATGGTCAACTGTCCGCCAGCCGCCAGTGCTCCCGCGGATCATTGCATCATGGTCGGCTTTTATGCCGCGCCGAACAGGGTGCTTTACTGATGCCAGCACCAGCGACGCTGGCCTTTCTGGCAAGGCGGCGCACGATCGTGCGGGCTTTGGTTGCCGCGGTTACGGCGGCGATCCTGGCGGGCGCCTTCGCGCTCTGCGCGGCTGTTGCGGTGCTCGGCGCCAATGCGATGAGCACCGGCTCGATCTGCTCTTCAGCCGGATTGAGTGGTCAGCGAGGCGCCGACGCGGGTGGTGTTTTGAGCTTTGGCAATAGCAACCAGGCGCCGGCCAATCTGACGGCCCGGCAATTGGATCTTGCAAAGGGATACGTTTCCGTCGGCAAGCAGCTGGGCGTGCCACGTAGTGGCCAGATCATCGCAATCATGATGGCTCTGCAAGAATCCAGCCTCAGAATGCTCGCCAACGTGAACGTCCCCGGATCGCTCAGCTTCCCGCACGACGGTGTTGGAAACGACCACGACTCCCTTGGCACCGCGCAGCAACGTCCGACTGCCGGCTGGGGGAGTGTTGAGGAGCTGATGAATCCCATTTATAACGTACGGGCCTTCTATGGCGGACCGGCCGGTCCCAACCAGGGGAGCCCTCGCGGGTTGTTGGACATTCCCGGATGGCAAACCATGAGCAAAGGCCAGGCTGCCCAGGCGGTTCAGGTGTCGGCGTTTCCTGAGCTGTATGCGCGGTGGGAGCCGGAAGCGTTGGCCATCGTTGACGTTCTCGACGGCGGTATGGCACCCGCTCCTTGCGTCGATCCGGCTCCCGTCTCGGCGCCTACAACAGCGCCGGCAGATCTGAGTCAGATCCGAAAGGATATCCTGCGGTTCACCCAAGCCGGTGTCGGCGGGTCGTACGTGTGGGGCGGGACGGCCTTCAAAGCGTGGGACTGCTCCGGCTTTGTCCAATGGATCTTCCGGCAAGCTGGAATCAACCTCCCGAGGGTGGAGCAATGGAGGGTTGGGAAGCGGACGGACAATCCGCAGCCAGGGGACTTGGTCGTTCAGAACGCTCAGGGTCCGGACAACTGGGGACACGTTGGCATCTACGCCGGCGACGGGATGATGTACAGCGCGCTAAACCCTTCTGTGGGGACGCGGCTGCATCCGATCGCCTGGAATTCAGATACGGCCTATTTTGATCTACTGGCTTGACAACCTTATCGACGCCGTACCGTCCCGTCCCGGCACCGGGGCGTATGGCCGTCTCCAGGCATCGATGTTTTCGTCCGCCTGATCCCAGCATGCTCAAGCTTGCGAGAGAACAGAGGTCCTGTGGCGGCGGATGGTCATTGTGAGACCCTGCATTCTCCTCCGACTAGGCATCCGCCTTGACGGACTTGTCCTTCGGCCCCCATCAGCACGTCCGCTAGGGTGTCTTTCACGGTGGCGGCTAACCTTAAAAGGAATAACTCAAAGGAGTGAAGCGGTGGCTTCGGGTCGCTTTGATTCCAATCGACTTGTCGGCCTGAGCGGTTGCCTCGGGGGAGTTCGATATGAGCATAGTTAATGCCGATGAATTACGCCGGACACGAGTCGTCAATTGTGCGAAGCGGCGGACGCTGTCCAGGATTGGGGTATTCGTCGGCGCGGATCGGTCCCATCCCCTGCCGGCGCCGCCTAGCGGAAGCATCGGGGAATGCTATTCCTTGACGAGGCGTCAAATCTAGGGCACACCACACCTGTCAGCAAGTCCGCGCTGCCGTTGACTGTCAGTGGTCTTTGGCAGACTTACTCCCATGACCGATGAGCAATTTGCCGAGCTGCTGCAAGCAATCCAGGACAACGAACCCAGCCTTACAGACTGGATTGGGGCAGGAGCATCCCTTCTGACGTTTATCATCGCTGCAATTGCCCTCGTGGTTGCCTGCGGCCAGCTGCGGGAAGCGGCCGCAGCTCGTCGGCAATCGAAGTCACTGGAGCGCGAAAAGTCGCAGCCCTATGTAGTCGCCTTCTTGGAAGAGAACGCTGTGGGCTCGCATGTCATGGACCTTGTCGTGAAGAACTTTGGGCAAACCGCTGGCCGAAATGTTCGTCTCTCTTTCGAGCCCACTCTCAACCGGACTGATGACTATGGCGGTGACGAAGCTGTGGAACTGCCGGAGGTAATCTCCTTCATGGCGCCGGGGCAGGAATGGCGGACCGTGTTTGACTTCGCCAGGGAGCGAGCCAAACGCGAAGACTTACCCATGACCTACAAGGGCGTCGTTACTTACGACGGTATTGACGGTGAAGCGCAAACAAGCGATGTCGTCCTTGATCTTCATCCTTACAAGGCACGCATCTTCACAGAGGTTCTCGGCGTCCATCACGCGGCTCGTGCCCTGCAAGAGATCCGTGACAATCAGAAGACGTGGACGGAGTTCAGGAGTCTTCGCGTGACCACACGGGACGGAGATGCGAAGGACGCAAGGGACGCCGAGTACAGGAGGGAACGTCAGGCGGAGCGAGCGGCACAAGAGGAGGCACAGCGTAGGTTCAAGGAACCGGCCGAGGGCTTTGGCGTTACCAATAACGACGCGGGACAGTAATTTCAAGGGAGTCTCCCGATACGGGAGACTTAGTGCTGTGGATGCAGCGACTCTAAATCTCCTTGGCCAATTCGCCTCAGTTTTCGCAGCTATTGCGGCTGCCGTTCCCTTTGTCGCTACGATCCGAGCAGGGTTTCGTCGGACCGTAGGTAGCCGCTGGGAACTAAAACGACGGGTAGCCAAGATGGTCGTAGGTGTTACGGGAGATCATGTTCGGTCCCTCTTCGGCGTCCCCGTCATGCAGAACAAGTCGCCGGGCGTCACTGGTGCTGTTGATTACTTTTACATGACTAATCACGCCTGGATAGTGACGAGGGAAATGGATGGGGTGGTCCTTGAGTGGTCGATTACGGTTACAGACGCCAAATTTAAGATTGATCTGCAGGACTTAACCTTTGGACTTGTCCGAGGAAAACTTGGTCACACGACTTTTGCCGAATCCATAGAGCGTTACGACGGGCAGTATGAGGAACAAGGAGCGCATGCGTACACCTATGCAGAATGTAGGTACTTTGGCGGACCGTCCGCGTATCAGACCTTCGTGTTCACCTATAACAGGGAGGGCGTCGGTACATGTGCGCCAAGCGGACAGTCCGTCGTGGCTTCTCCTCCATTTGTGTCCGGTGCTCCTGTCGGGGACCTCACGCAGCTCGAAGAGCCTCGTCAAGGAAACACCATCAATACGTTCTACGCATGTGGACTGAGTAATGAATCTCTAGTGGACGGGTCGGGGATGTGGCCCGTAGTTCATGGCGACTTTGTTGCTCCCCTTCGTGGTTCACGCTCCGAGCGAAAAAAGTGGCTGAAGAAAAGACTGCTAAGCTTGAAGGTTTCTCACAAGCAGCGAGATCGAACCAAGCGGCTGTCGAACAAGAGAAAGCGTGACTCCATTAGTCACCCCTAGACTGGTGCGCCACTGTATCTTGTGCCGTGCTTCCAAGGGGCAGGGCGTCGATGCTTTAGGAGTGGTCATTTTTGGACACTCCGTTTCATGCGGCTAGGGGACGGATAACTTCCCCTCTGTTAGGTAGCGTTTGATACATGCGTGCCATCGACCTTGAAGCCAGAGTAATTACTGCTGTAGATCAGATCCGTGCGCGTCAACCCGTGGAGCACGACCTGATCGAATGTAAGCGAAGCTGGCCCCAAGAAAAGAAAGCGCGGCAGCTGGCCGGTAGCCTGAATCGGGCGGGAGGTGATCCCGTGGTGTACATCATTGGCATCGACGAGAAAACAGGTGAGATCCACGACGTCTCTGGCACCGACATCCTCGACTGGTGGTCTCAGATCATTCCCCAGTTCGACCACACACCGCCAGAACTCGTACGACATCTGAATGTCCAGGTGGGCGAAGCTGGTCAACACGTGGTGGCTGTTGCCGTTGCTTCCGACCGTGCCCCGTATGTTGTCAAAACTGGTAGCGCGAATCCAAGCCTTGAGGTGCCAATGCGTGAAGGCACTGGGACTAGAAGTGCCCGACGCGATGAGCTCCTTCGCATGCTGATCCCGACGGTACGATTGCCGCAGGTCGTCTTACTGGAGGTAGATCTCCGCTCCGAGTATTTCCCGCCGTCCTCAGGCAGCTCAAACACAGAGGAGCTGACGTGCACAGGACAAATGCGCTTATACGTAGAACATAACGGCAGCGGCATCGTCACTTTGCCTGCCCACGGTATGCGGGGCCAAGTTGCCCTAAATGGGGAGAAGTTTGAGCTCGATGTGGTGCCTCCGATGGAGCAAGCGAATGTCTCCGCGGGGTCGCAAAGTTATGGGTTCCAGCGACAGAGCGATGGTGTCACTCTTACAGGTCCCCGTGCTGTTCCATTCCAGCTCACGGTGCGGGGGATAACCCCTGACCACGTGCCGCTGCTGATTGCCATAGATGAGCTTGAAGTCGACATAGCATTTGACGTGCTGCATTCAATGAAGCCCATCAACATCAAAGCCTTGTTGAATAGAGTTGGTGAGAGCAACATGTGGGGCCTTGCCGGCACACAAGGAGACGACATCTTCCTTAGGAGCTGGACACCGGGTAACTGGCGCGTCAAGCATCCAGGTCTGCGTTCCGATGGCTGAGGCTTCTAACCCTCTTGATGGCGGTGCGAGCTCGGTTGAATCCTGGGACGACGAGCCAGCCTGTACGTTCGACCCTGACAATGGCTTCGCCATCAACAAACGCAGCCTAGACACGTTCCGTTGGTACTCGTACCTAAATTCTGTAGATGACTGCGACGAAACGTTGCTACAGTCCAAAAATGAAGAGTGAGTATTCCGCGGAAGCAATCCGACTGACCGAAGTCTGCCGAACAATCTTTGGCGACGAATCCCGGTGGATTGTAGCCAATGGTTATCCCGACAGCCTGGCATTGGGCATTATAGATTCCATCTTCTCGACCGGGTCGAGCTACCAGAGCGTCGTCAACGTCGTGAACGCCTACAGGGCACGTAGGAGAGCGGAGGGGGCAGATCCCAATCGTGATGGTGTTACAGAGCTCCTAGCGTCGTTTGAGAACGCAGGAGGCAGCGCAGAATGGGCGATAGCTGTTGACAACCACAAGCCAGCACACACCAAGCCGGGAGCTGTCTTAAAGGCTGAGGTTGTACACCAAGCCGCCTTGGCCTTGAAAGATCTCGAAGGCGGACCAATCCTGACGACAGCTGATATGCACGCGGAGTACGTAAAGGACAATGAGCTGACACGGGTCAAAGACGTCTGGCTTGATCTTCCCAGCCAGTCCTCTGGCGTGACATACGATTACGTACTGATCCTGGCCGGCTTTCAGTCAGTAAAGCCCGACCGGATGGTCATCCGCTTTATTAAGGAACATGCGGGTCTTGATGGAAAACGGATAACCCCTAAGCAGGGGGCAACTCTTATTCGTGAAGTTGCTGAGCTTTATCCGACTCAGCCGAGGAAGCTCGACCACGTGATCTGGCGACACGTTTCGGGGCGCGAGGTCTTCCGCAAGGATGAGCTGAATTAGCGTTTCCAGTTGGTAGCCTTACGTGTCTTGTCAGAGCGAGCATGGGGTAAATCTTGAAGGTCTTTATTAGCTGGTCAGGCAACAGCAAGGGTGTGGCGCTGGCCATCAACAAGGCACTCCCTTCGCTTTTCGACAAGGCTAGCCCTTGGATCAGTACGGAGAACCGATCAGGGTCCATCTGGTTGCCTGCCATAGACGAGCAGCTCACAGACACCGACTTTGGAATCATTTGCGTCACCAAGGCAAACCAGCATGCGCCCTGGTTGAACTTCGAGGCCGGCGCTCTGTCCCGCCGCGTGGACGCCAAGCGTGAGCTCATGCCCGTGCTGCTGATCGACTTCGACGCCATGAACGAGGTTGAAGGCCCCGTAACGGGCTTCCAGATGCAGATGGCGACACTAGATGGTTTCTTCTCCATCATGAAGGATCTCAACTCCTGTGAGCTTGGTCCGCACATCAACGAGAAGATTCTTCGTACTCGTGTTGAGCTCGTCTGGGTGGACATTGAAAAGGAAGTCCGCAAGGTCAAGGAGAGTCAGTCATCAACTCAGGTTGTGGAGCGGACTGATTCAGAAAAGATCGACGAGGTACTTGATGTTGTCCGTGGGCTTTCTAGAGCGGGCAGCGTGCGCAACTGGTCCACGGGGGTGGCCGAACAGCGGCTAGATAGCGAGGAAAAGCGGGTGGTCGCTAAAGCTATCGGTGATGCTGCAAAGTTGCACGAGTTGGGGGAGGTTGTCACCACCTACCCTGATGATCGCCGTGTCTTGGTCAACGTCGAGAAGCCGGTATCTGCGGACGCGGGCCAAGCGCTGCAGCATGCCGCCACATCAGTGCTATGGCGCGATATTGAAGTCTCGTTCCAGCCCATGTCAGCTCAAGAAGTGGCTAACTCTGTGGCACTCAACGACCATATAAGGCGCTTCGGACAAGAGTGAGAGTCTTTCGATCGGTCACATTAGAGACACCCATCAAAGCTCTGCATTCCCATCTAGGACTCACCATGTTGCCGCCATGGCATTCGCTCCACTCGGTGCAGGAGGGCCCGGCTTTGATGTCCGCGGGTTTTACGATCTCGCCAGCTCCGGTCATGATGACGGGCTCTTTGAGGCTTTGATCTCGACGCGACTCCGCTTCGTCTCTGCGATGAGGTCTACTAGGTCGCTGAAGCGCCGTGGGGCAAGGACTTCGTTGCCGCTTGGAACACTAGCGTCGGTACTTTGGCTGACTCTTGCTCCCGCGATCGTCTGCTTCCACAATTCGCGGATTTTGATGACCGTTTGGGTACTTCGCCAGCACCAACATTCAGGCAGAGGCGCGCCAAGGCAGTCGTCCAAGACGTGACAATAGTTTCAAAAGACCGTCGACCAGTAGCAGCTACCAGCGCTGTTCAGATCAAGACGGTTGCAACGCCACCAGAGCTTCCAGTAGAAGCAGAAGAACCAAAGACGGTTGCTGAGCCGCTGATCGTGGCAGAACAGCCGCAACCGGCCTCTCCAGAAGCCTCAGGCAGTGTAGAACAGATAGTTCGTGCAGCAGCTCGTAAGTTCGGCCTGGATGAGAACTACTCTGTCGGCAGCGCCATGTGTAAAAGCACGATGAATCCCAACGCCGTCAACTACGGCAATAGCGAGAACGGCAACCCTAGCGGCTTGTTCCAACATCTAAGCGGCTACTGGCCAGCACGAGCAAACTAAGTACGGCTACGCAGGAGCAAGTGTCTTTGATGCAGAAGCCAACGCGAACGTGACAGCTGGCATGTTCCGGGACGGGGCAAGCAACCTGAGGGAGGGCAACTAAACATGAAGGAAGGCCATGCGAGAGCCGTCCTTTTGTTGCCCTACAACGCGCTGCTGCCCTTCCACTCTTCCGGCGTCGCCCGTTTGATTCTTGATGAGTGTGCCCAGCCCATGTGGTACTTGCCGGATGAGTCAAGCCACTCGATAAGACCGTAGGTGTGTGTCCACGCCACAGCCTTACCGTAGATGCCGCTTACGTACACAAGGGGCCGGCCATACTTTGGGAAGTCTCTGATGGGAGCTGGGTCGTCAATCGGGCGGCTCTTGTCGGCCTCCATACGCGCCATCATGCGCTCGACGTCCTCAGGGGAACCACTCTTGATCACGGTCTTAATTATAGAACATATGTTCGAATCCGTCCGCACGTCCATGCTGTACTCCTCGTAGATGGCTTCCCCACGGGACTTCACGCTTCTCGACTTTTATCGAGGCCCCAGACATTAGCCGCTGCATGCCGCTGCCGGCGTCCGTCCCCACAAGGCGCTCGTGACTGTTCAACTTCGAGTTGCTGATCCACTTCGATTTCCTTTTGCCTTTATCCTCACTAGTTTTGACGAAGCCGAGGACTACGAAAGTCATGACCCTAGCGCCGCTGCAACCCCAAAAGCGGCGGCCTGGTCCCCGTGCGGCAGAAACTGCCTCCTGTTCGGCGAGGCCCCAGCCGGTTTAGGAAGCGGATCCGGGCAAACATTGCGCGAGTGCATCTATCAGCCTATGCACGAGGTCATGTAGCCCCGCCCCACCACCTCCATGAAGTCGTGAGCCCAAACCCCTCATTTCCCCTGGAAAACGACAGATGGAGCGCGCGATGTTTCTGGCAGCAGTGGATCCTGGCATCACCCCAAACACGAACTTCCCCTTTCTCGAATCACTCAAACAGATCGGCGGAGGCATCCTGGTTGGGGCCTTCATTGTGATCGCGATCGTGGCGATCGTTGGGGCCGCGATGCTCCTCGCAGGCAAGCTCAGCCAGTCGTCGAGGCTCGCTTCGGGTGGCGGCATGATCCTGCTTTGGACAGGACCGGTGGCCGCGATACTCGGCGGCATCAATGGCTACATCCTCTGGTCCCAGTCGGCGTTCAATCTCGGATTCTAGATCCTGCCAGTCATGCCGGTTCAATGCGACCTGGACGGATGGTGGCCGCCAGGTTGCGGTCTCGTCTCACAAGCGAACGACGGCGTTCAAGGTTCCATCACGTCATTCTTCGCGAACATTCTCCAGAGCGCCGCGTCCTGGATCTGGTCCTTTATCACGGGCGCGTTCAGTGTTTCTGATGTTGATGATTCGCAATGGACGGCCGTCCAAGGCCTGACGAGTTGGTGGGTTATCGTCATGATGACGCCACTCGTCATTGCCATGATCCTCCAGCTGCTGTCCGGTCTGATCAGCCAGCAGCCCCGGCGCCTGGTGCGAGCCCTGGTTGGAGGTGCCGCAGCCATTCCCCTGGTGGCCGGTGCCGTTTACCTTGTCCGCCAGCTCACCAAGCTAGGCGATTCCGCAGCTACGGCATTGCTCAACTCCATGGGGACAGATCCCTACCTGGTGTTCATGCGGCTCTTTGGCTTCGAACGGGCCCCTGCGGACTCCGGCAGGGAATGGAACGTCGTGTCGTTGGCCCCGGGAACCACTGGCGGCGCGGCCGGGGCGGTGGTGGTCACCGTGATGGCCGTGATCGTCGTGTGGATCCTGGCGTTCATCCTGATGTGTTCGATGATCTTCCGGTCCTTCGCGCTCATCGTGCTCGCCGCCGTCGCTCCGGTCGCTCTCATGCTGATGCCATGGGAGAAGACGAAAACCTGGGCCCGTCGGTGGTGCGAGATCGTCGTTGCCTTGCTGCTCGCCAAACCACTTGCCGCAACGGTGTTGGCCGTGGCCATCAAGCTCTTTGCCGAGTCGAAGTCGTTCGCCGGGCTGGCCGCTGGCGTTGTGGGCATGGCTCTGGCCTGCGGTACGCCTCTGATGTCACTGCGGCTGGTGAGCTTCGCCGGAGGTGAGCTGGCCGCGGCCGCACAAACTGCCGGTGGCGGTCACGTCCTCTCTCGGACTTCTAGTTTCACTGCCCGGCAGATCAGCCGCCAGACCGGTGGCCGTTTGACCCTGGCGGCAATGGCTGACCGTTCGGCGATGACCCGTCCGATCCAGTCGAGCCGTCATCAATTCCCCACACGCACCTTGCCGGCGGGAGCCCCTCTTCCGGGAAGGCCAACGGGTGTAACGCCGTCATCGGCGCAAGCTGCCAATGCCAGTGCGTTGATGCTCGACGCCGGCGCCTCGGCCGCCAGCCCAGCCTCGCTATCGGGAAGCAGCGCACCGCCACTCCAGGCCCCGGGCGCACCGGCGTCGGGAAGCGGAAGTGGGGACGTAGCCCCTAGCGAGCCACCAAAGCCGTCGTCGTCGAAGCGACCGAACGGCGAGCCGCCGATCGTCCCGACGGCAAAGCCTCCCATCCATCGGCCACCAGTAATCCGGCCCCCAACCGACGGTGATTTCCATGTCTGAAACTTCACGCACCCTCGAGGCAGTCAAATTTCCCCGCTACGAGCGCCGCGGCCTGTTCATGGGACTGAAGTGGTATCAATTGCTGCTGCTCGCGGCCGGCTTCGTCGTGGCAAGTCTGGCATCGGCGTCTCAAGGACCGATCGGCTTGTTCGCGTCGGGACCGTTGTGGCTGGGGCTGATGCTCCTCGGCCTGCTGCAGTATTCACGGATTCCCTACCCGGTCTGGGCTAGCCATGCAGTCCTGTTCTTCTACCGATCCATGGCCGGACAAACAAGGTTCCTCACCAGGCCCGAACGAGCACTCCTGGCCGGACGGCTGGCACTTCCGGGAGGACTGGGGAACCTGGAATTGCGCCGGACTTCGCGAGGGGAGTGTTTCATCGTGGACGCCCGTGGCCGGGAGGCGATAGCCGTCCTTCGCTGCAGCACCCGGTCATTTGCGCTGTTAGACAGCGACGACAAAGCATGGGCCGTGCAGGCCTGGTCCCGCGTACAGGCCGGTATGGCCCAGCGAACAAGCCTCGCGAGAATAGCAGTGCAGGACTTCACCGTTCCGTATCCGTCCACCGCACTGCGGGACTTCTACGAAACCGCGTCACCGCGGCCGGCGGGCGACGCCAGCGAACTCACTTGGGGTCAACGTGCGTACGAGGATCTGATTTCGGCGGCGGGATCCACGATGAGCCACGATCTCCTGATCGCACTGGTCGTGGATACGGCCAAGGCCCGACGCCGGATCAGAGAGTCAGGCGGGGGACTGCTCGGCGTCGAACGGGTGCTTCGTCTGGAGGTCGAGGCCATGACGACCGCGCTGGGGACGCACAGCGTCAAGGTGGAGGAATGGCTGCCGGAGGGCGGAATCCTCGACGTCATTCGGGGTGCCTTCGACCCTGCCGCCGTCGCAAGCGGGGCAGGGAAGCTGACCAAGCAGCGACCACAACCGCAAGACTCCGTGCCGCCCAACATGCCTGCGGGGCCCATGGCCGTGGAAGAGCACTGGACATACGTACGAACCGATTCCGGCTTTCATCAAACGTTCTGGATCGCTGAGTGGCCACGGCAGAAGGTGTTTCCGGGTTTCCTCCATCCGCTGATTTATGTGGGCGACTTCCGGCATACGGTGACGGAGGTGATTCGGGCCGTGCCCACAACTGAGGCGCTGCGGGATATCCGCTCCGCCCAGGAGGCCCATGAAACCAGGCGCCGTATCAATACCCGCTTCGACAGGCCGCTGACCCGCGAGCAACGGGCTGAGGAAGAAGAGGTCGCCCAGCGCGAGGAGGAGATCGTTGCAGGACACGGAGATGTAAGGCCCGCTGCCTACGTGACGGTTACTGCAGGGACGCTGGAGGACCTGGCCCGGCACAGGCAGGAACTGGAGTCGGCGGCCGCGGGAGCCTTCGTCGAATTGCGCCTGCTGGCCGGGCAGCAATGGGCTGCATTCGTCGCCGGTGCGCTCCCGTTCGGGCGGGGACTGCGATGACGCGTACAAGCCAATCCGTTGAATACATGCCGTCGGGCGGGAGTCGTGAGGAGCGGAAGGAACGACGGCGGCGGTCGGGTGCCGCCGACAGCGGACCATGGGCGGCCGCCCTAAATCGGGCTGGCGAGATGGTCGGCACCCGGCTGGAGACCGCCGAACACGGCGGAGACTGGGGGAGCAGGGAACCTGTCTCGCTGCGTGGCCCGCACCGCCTGCGTCCGGCACCGCATCGCGCGTCGACCCTGACCTTCGCCGCGGCGTATCCGTTCATCACAGAATCGGGGCTCGGCCACGAAGGCACCTATATCGGCACAGACGTCTTCGGCTCGGGTGCGTTTTCCTACGATCCGTGGATTCTTTATGACAAGGGCGTTATTGGCGGACCCTCGATCGTTGTCATCGGCACCGTGGGGACCGGGAAATCCATGTGCGGAAAGTCCCTGGTGGCCAGGTCCATTACGCTGGGGCGGAAGGCCGCCGTTGCCTCCGATCCCAAAGGTGAATGGGTCGCCGTCGCCAATGCGGTTGGCGGCAAGGTCATTTCCGTGGGCCCCGGCCGCTCTGCCCGCGTCAATCCACTCGACGCGGGGCCGCGTTCGAGCGCCTTGAGTGAGGCGCAGTGGCAGGCGGTGGTGCGCCAGCGCCGTCGTTACCTGTTGGTGGCATTGGTGTCTCTCATGCGGCAGGGCATGCCCCTCCGTCCGGTGGAGCACACTGCCCTGGACATGGCTCTGATGGAGACGGTAGCCGAGAACTCGAATCCGACGCTGCCGATGGTTCTGGACCATCTGTTGAACCCGTCGAAGGAAACGATCGGGCTGGTGGGCAAGGATGGGGGACTGGCGGTCAGCCACTCCCTGAGGCGGACGGTCTCCGGTGACCTGGAAGGCATGTTTGACGCCCCGTCTACGGTCGCTTTCGACGCCGATGCGCCCATGATGGTGATGGACACTTCTGCGCTCATCGGAGCCTCGGAGCAAGCATTGTCGCTGGCCGCCGCGTGCGGTGCCACTTGGCTGGAGGCAGCTGTCACCAATCCCGACGGCGGCAAACGGCTGGTGGTGTACGACGAAGGTTGGCGCATGCTGGCCGACCCGTACATGCTCGCCAAAATGAGCGAGCAGTGGCGGTTAGCCCGCACCTATGGCATTGCGAATCTGCTCATCATGCACAAAGTGGCGGATCTCAATGAAATCGGAGACAGCTCCAGCGGGCACCGACAGAAGGCGCTCGGCCTGCTGACCGAGGCAGATACGAGAATTATCTATCGGCAGAAGCACGACGCCATGCGACTGACGAAAGAAGCCCTGGGGTTGTCTGAGGCCGAGTGCGAGCACGTAGAGAACCTACCTAAAGGTGTTGGCCTCTGGAAGGTCGGGAACCGTTCCTTCATTGTGGCGAACCGGGTCACGACCGATGAGCTTGAAGTTTTCGGCACCGACGACCGGATGATCTGAATGCCACAGATGAGTTCGCGGCGAGGCACCGACAGTCCGTTGGTCACGGCCGGGCTTATCGCCGTGGCCGGTTATGTCTGTCTGTGTTTCCTGGTCCAGGGGGCAGCTAACGTCGTCGTGGCCTGGCGCTGCGGCGGCAGTCTGCCGTCGCCGTTCAACCCGGCCGCCGCCGTCGGACTTTTCATCGACCGGATCAACTGGGTGGTACCCGTACCGGAGGGATGCGACGTCGGGACCGGCAGTATCTGGTGGATCGTTGGCCCGGTCCTCGTTCTGGCGGCTGCGCTCGCCGTCGGGTCTGTTTCTGCCTGGAGGCGGTGGAAGCAATCCGGCGCGTGGCTGCGCCAGGACATCCTGAGCCGCGAGGGCATCGCGCGTCGTACCGAGATCCTCCAAGATTTCGGAGCGAGGGCCGTTCTGAAGCGCGGCAAGTTCACGCGGCCGGGCCTTGCCAAACCGCGGATCCAGGACGTGGCCTGGACGCTGGGCCGTTCCCGCGGTGTCACGATTCATGTCTCCACGGAGGAATCGATGGTCATCCAGGGTGCTCCGCGATCCGGTAAGGGTCTCTATGTGGTCATCAATGCCATCCTCGATGCGCCGGGCGCTGTTGTCACGACATCCACCCGCGCCGACAACTTGGTGGTCACCATGAAAGCCCGCGCTACACGCGGCAGGCCGGTCACAGTGTTCGATCCGCAAGGCATGTCCGGACTCCCTTCGACACTTCGCTGGTCTCCCGTTCGTGGCTGCGAGGACCCGGATATCGCGACGCGCCGTGCTCTCGTAATCACAGCGGACACGGAGATGAAGGGAGAGAACGCTGCATGGCAAAAGCGCTCGCTGATCATCCTGCAATGCCTCCTACATGCAGCGGCCCTGTCCGGCGAGGGTGTCCGTGCGTTTCGGCGCTGGTCTTCGAGCCCGGTCTTGGCACGTGAGGCGTTGGAGGTCCTAAGCCAACCGGCGGCGGCGCTAGGGTGGCAGGCCGATCTCATGGGCATCCTTGAGGATGATCCCCGGAATACGTCCAACTCCTGGATTGGTGTGTCGGCTGCTGTCGCACCGCTGTCGTCACCGAAAGTGCTGGCCGCGCTGGATCCCCGGGACGAGTCTGAGGAATTTGACCCAAAGACGTTCATCCGGGACTGCGGGACCCTGTACTTGATTGGCACCCGCGCGGGAGCGGCTGCGGCGGGTCCGTATCTTTCGGCTCTGATCGATGACATTGACAATGCCGCGCGTGAAATGGCGTTCGTCGCTCCGGGAGGAAGGCTGGATCCGCCGCTGTCCTTAGTTTTGGACGAGATTGCCAATCTGGCCCCATGGCCGGGCCTGCCCATCGCCCTTTCGGACGGCGGCGGCATCGGCATCTCAACTTTGGTGGTTCTCCAATCCTTGTCCCAGGCCCGGACTGGCTGGTCAATTGATGAGGCGGCCACTATTTGGGACTCGGCCATCATCAAAGTGATCTTCGGCGGAGGCTCGGACGAGCGTGACCTGCGCTCGCTGGCCGGGCTGCTGGGGGAGCGGAGCCTGACCCTGAATACCCGTTCCTGGTCTGCCCAGGGCCGGCAGGACGGCGAACAGATCAGGGAGAGCCCGGTCCTGCCGCTTAATGAGATCAGGCGTTTGCCCGTCGGCACGGCCCTCATGCTAGGACGTCGAACCCGGCCGATCCTCTTGGACTTGCGCGAATGGCACAAACGAAAAGACGCTGCCGAGCTCGGTCGGTCAAAGCTGGAGCTTGAACGGACTCTAGCTGATGGGCACCGTCTGCGACAGGCAGCAACGGAGGAGCCGGCCGATGGCCAGCCATGACGACGTCGAACGCTTTGAGATCCCGTCAGCCGGAGCGGACGACGATGAGCTGACGGCGGAGCTCTTTCGCTCTGCCTCCCGGCCACCGGGGCGGGCATCCGGCGTGACATACCGTTGGCGGGAAATGACAGCTGAGCAGGCCGGAAGCGTGTGGCGTTCTTTGGCGGTCTGGGTCCGTTGGCTTGTTACCACCTATCAGCTGACGACGTCGGTGGTTCCGGACTGCTGGTGGCGTCATTCCGAGATCGTGGCCGAGCTCTACGCTCTTCAGCGGGCGGAACTGGCCTCCTACGCCAGCGACGATTCCGGGTTCGGGCCGCTGGCGTTTCACGAACGGCTGCCGCACGCTGTCGAGCGTCTGCGGATCCATACCCGGACGGCCGGTTGTGTCGGCCTGCAGGCGCACAAGGAGTCCGCGTCGAGGACCCTGCGGATCGACGCACCGGACTTCGTTGAGTGGCAGTCGGCTTCCCACCACGTTGGCATCGAATTCTGAAGTCATGCAGTTGTCCCGCCTCAGGACATGAACAAGTATCCGCGGGGTGGTCCCGGCCGGATTCCAAGAAGTATGAAGGGCGGCTGTCGTGGCCCCTGAATCTGAAGACGTATCGAGTGCGGTGGCAGCAGATGCTGCGCTTGGCCGGAATGAATCGGGCAAGTCCCACATGACGGCCGAGGAGCGCATCTCTGCCTTGACGGATGGCCTCCACCGGATCCTGGAAAGGGCAGTTGAATCTCCGTCGCAGTGGCAGGTGCTGCTGGACGCTTCGGCAACGTTGTGGCGTTACTCGGGCGGCAACGTTGCCCTACTCGTGATGCAGATGGCCCAGCGCGGTACCGACGAACCCACCCTGGTGGCCGGGTACAAGGAATGGGCCCGCCACGGCCGTACGGTGCTGAGAGGTGAGCATGCACTCTGGGTGATAGCTCCCCGCACAGCCCGACTCCAGCAGGTCACGCTTCCTGACGGTACCCGGCAGCGCATCCCCGCGGGTGAGAACGTGCCCCATGGCGCCGTCGACGACGGAAAGAAGACGGTCATCACTGGCTGGAGAGGCCAGGCAGTCTTCGACGTCTCACAAACGCAGGGCACACCGCTGCTCGTTCCCCGCGGCGGCGCCGAGTCTGTGCTGGACGTAGCTGAGCTGTGCGGATCTCTTACCGCGGTGGCGGGCAGGCATGGCTTCAACGTCGACGTGGCAGACGCCCAGTATGGGCTGACGAGCGGTTTTACGGATTTCACTCACCGCCGGGTCCAGGTGGGCGCCTGGCTCAGCCCAGAAGAGCGTGCGGCCGTCCTTGCACACGAACTTGGACACGTGCTGCTTCATGGTCCCAACGATGCGGTCGGCCGGCTGTATGGCAGCAGCGCAGACCACCGGGGACTGGCTGAGGTGGAAGCCGAATCCGTGGCCTACACAGTGCTGAAGGCCCACGGGATCGACCGCGGACCTCAGTCCGCGACCTATCTCGCCGGATGGGCTGACGCCGTCATTGAAGCGGAGCAGGACGTGAAGGCCCACGACGGCGGCCGTCGTCCCCCGGCGTCCCGTGCGGATATTGCGAAGTCAGTACTGGGACGGGTCACTGCTGCCAGCAAGGGAATTCTCGAAATCACGCGCCCGCCAAGTTTCGGCGGCAAGATCACCGCTGTGGACGCGGACCCACGGCTGAACCTTTCAGCGTCCTTTGTGGGCGTTGACCAACCTTTGCGGTCCGTTGACGGACCTGTAATGGCCGGGCCATGAGCCCGACTGGCAACAATTTGTCCGGCGGGAGAGTCCCTCCGGCTTTGGAAAGGACAAGAACCATGGGCACTAAAATCCCGATCAGCATCGCCGGCAACCTGGTTGCTGATCCCGAACTTAGCGTCGGCGAAAGCGGAGTGGCTCACGCCAAGCTCCGGGTCGCCGTCAACCAGCGAATCCAGGGCGCGGACGGCACTTGGCAGGACGGAGAGCCCGTCTTCCACAATGTCTCTGCATTCCGTACGCTGGCGGAGAACTCGGCGAGTTCACTGCGGAAGGGGGACCCGGTCACTGTGGCGGGCGAGCTGGAATTCCGCTCATACGAGAAGGATGGCGAACGTCGCGAAGCCCGACGCATTGTCGCCGACACCATCGGACCGGACCTCCGCTTCGGCACCGCGGTGTATCAGCGCATGTCGCATGGGACAGTGGCAGCGCCGGATGCTGAAGTGCGTGCAGGTGTCGAGGCGCCCGTCGCGGCTGAGGTTGGTGCGCCGGCGTACAACGTCAGTTCGAAGAGTCCGGTGGTGGTGCCCCCTTTCGGGGCGGCGGCGGGGAGTGAGATGAGCTACTGACAGCTGCTGGGGCAGTCCGCGCGGCGGGGAAAGCCGGTTGGTGAGCACACCAACCGGCTTTCCCATGCGGCGAGGCTGGAGTGCAGAGTCAGCCACAGGCTTCTGGGCACTCATATCTCCTCAGAAGCTGATGCTGGCAAAACGCATGTTTCCGGCAAAAGGTTGGCAACCAAGGCGCGTTGCAGCTCAGGGCGATTTCTTTTTCCAATACGACGGTGCGGCGCGATCGTTCGAAGAACTGGGGTGCGGAAGGTCGCTGTAGCTCTATTAGGATTAGGCGGTGATAACTGGCGAAATCAAATCTCAGGTAGACAAGGTCTGGAACGCGTTCTGGACTGGCGGCATCTCCAATCCTCTGGAAGTGATCGAACAGATCACCTATCTGCTCTTCCTAAAGCGCCTCGACGAGAACCAGACCCGAGCAGAAAACAAAGCGAACCGCACGGGCAAGCCTGTCGAAAACGCTGTCTTCCCCGCGGGCCTGGATGAGAAGGGCCGTTCATACCAGGACTTCCGCTGGAGCAAGTTCAAGAACTTCTCCCGCGACGAGATGTATACCGTCTTCGCCGAGCACATCTTCCCGTTCCTGCGCGCCGGACTGGTCCAGCTAGCCAGCGGCGAGGAATCCTCCTACGCCCAGCACATGAAGGACGCCCGCTTCACCATCCCCAACGCCGGGTTGCTGGAAAAAGTCGTCGACATTATTGACGAAATCCCCATGGACGAGCGCGACACCAAGGGCGACCTCTATGAATACATGCTCGGCAAGATCGCCTCGGCCGGCACCAACGGCCAGTTCCGCACACCCCGCCACATCATCGACCTGATGGTGAAGATGACGGCACCCCAGCCGATGGAGGCTATCTGCGACCCGGCCGCCGGCACCGCAGGATTCCTGGTCCAGGCAGGGGAATACCTTCGGAAGCAGAACCCGAACCTGCTGACCACCCCGGAGCTGAGTCGGTTCTTCCACCACAGCCAGTTCCACGGGTACGACTTCGACAGCACCATGCTGCGCATCGGGTCCATGAACATGCTCCTCCACGGGGTTGAAAACCCGGACATCACCTACCGGGATTCCCTGGCTGACCTGCACGGAACCGAGGAGGAAAAATACGACGTCATCCTCGCGAACCCGCCCTTCGCCGGCAGCTTGGACTACGAGAACGTGGCCAAGGACCTGCTCTCCCTGGTCAAGACGAAGAAGACAGAGTTGCTCTTCCTTGCACTGTTCCTTCGGCTGCTTAAGCCCGGCGGCCGTGCCGCGGTCATCGTGCCCGACGGCGTGATGTTCGGCTCGTCTACGGCGCATAAGACGCTGCGGAGAATGCTGGTCGAGGACCACAAGCTCGACGGAGTGGTCAAACTCCCTTCCGGCGTCTTCAAACCCTACGCCGGGGTCTCCACGGCAATCCTGTTCTTCACCAAGACGAATTCCGGCGGCACCGACAATGTCTGGTTTTACGACGTGACCGCGGACGGCTTCAGCCTCGACGACAAGCGCACCCCCTTGGAAAATTCTGACCTCCAAGACGTCTTGGCCCGCTGGCAGCAGCGGACGACGACGGAGGCAGAACGCGCGCGGACGGACCAGTCCTTCCTCGTCCCCAAGGCCGAGATTGCCGCGAACGGTTACGACCTTTCCCTAAACAGGTACAAGGAAGTTGAGCACGACGCGATCGACCACAAGGATCCGGCCGACATCATTGCCGACCTTGAAAAGCTTGAGCAGGAAATTACTCAGGGAATGGCCGAACTGAAGGACCTCATCAGTGGTTGAGATCGTCCAAACACGCGTGGCTACCCTTGGAGATGTAGCCGAGTTCATCCGGGGAATCACGTTCAAGCCGGATGACATCGAGGATGGGCCTACTGATACAAATGTCGACTGCCTTCGCACGAAGAACGTCCAGGCTACTCTTGATACCCGAGACGTCTGGGCAATCGACCCGTCGTTTGTAAAGCGACCAAATCAGTACGTCACCGAGGGTGACATACTCATTTCAAGCGCCAACAGTTGGAACCTCGTAGGGAAATGCAGTTGGGTTCCGCGGCTCGCACGTCCTACCGCTTTCGGTGGCTTTGTCACAGTTCTACGGCGTCGGGACGACTCGGTCGATTCCCGCTATCTGTTTCACTGGTTTTCCTCAGCCCGGGTGCAGAGGACAATCCGTAGTTTTGGGAATCAAACAACCAACATTTCAAACTTGGATCTGAAGAGATCAGCGTCTCTCACGCTTCCTCTCCCGCCCCTTGATGAGCAGCGGCGGATTGCGGCCATCCTGGACAAGGCGGTCGAGCTCCGCAGTAAACGCCGTCAAGCCCTCGCCCACCTCGACGTTCTTACCCAATCCATCTTTGACACCGTGTTCGGTGACTTGCGGGAATGGCCGAAGGTTGCATTCGATGAGCTGTGCCGGGGAGACTTTCGGAATGGTGTTTCACCTTCTACACGCGGGTTAGTCCAGCAGCGGGTTCTCACACTGTCTGCGGTTACAGGTGAGGCCTTTGACGTCGGCTCAAACAAAATCGGCATGTTTGACAGACCTACTCCAATTGAGCAACGAGTCGCATCGTCGTCGTTGTTGATCTGTCGAGGCAACGGCAACCTTAATCTCGTCGGGCGGGGTCATTTTCCGCCCATGGATCATCTTGATGTTGTATTTCCTGACACGGTCATTGCAGCGAAGCCGGATTTTTCTCGTGTAACACGTGCTTTTCTGGCGCATGTTTGGAACTCGTCTGAAACACGCTCGCAACTCGAGAACCGGGCGCGGACGACTAATGGAACGTTCAAAGTCAATCAGTCTATGATTGGCGAAATACTGCTGCCGGAACCGCCCATGTCTAGACAGAACATCTTCGCGGAACGGGTCGTGGCAGTCGATCAACTCAGGGCAAGCCACCGTATCCAGCTCGCTGAGCTTGACGTACTTTTCACTTCCCTGCAGCACCGCGCGTTTGAGGGAGAACTTTGATGAGCGAGGCAACCTCTGTAGTCGCAGACTCTGAGGTGCCCATTTGGCCACTCTTTGTTACCCATGTGCTTGGCGCACTTTCCGCCGGTGAAACGCTGCACCGCCGCGACATCGTTAGCCGTGCTATTGACTCTGCGGGTCTGTCGGAGGCAGCGCGAGCGGAGACCCTGAATACTGGTGGACTCCGTTCCGAGCAGCGCCTCGGTTGGGCCATCAGTAATCTACTTAAAGCCGGATGGATCGAGCGGCCGGTGCGCGCCAACTACCGCATTACGGAGGCCGGGCGGGAATGGTTGGCGGCACACCCCGAGGGGATTAGTGATTTCTCCACGGCACGGACACTTTTCGCGCCTTTCTGGCCGCAGTCCGATGCCCGGAAACCGGTGGTGTCAGTCACCGAGGAGACGCTCGTGACGGACGTCGACCCGATCGAGCAGATCGAATCCGGGATCAACCGCATCCACTCCGACGTTGGCGACGCGCTCCTCACCCGCCTCCGGGAGAGCCACCCCGATTTCTTCGAGCAGGCCGTTGTCGATCTGCTCCTCAGGATGGGTTACGGCGGTGCCGAGCAGCGGGGGAAGCGTATCGGCGGCAGTAACGACGGGGGTGTGGACGGGGTTATCGACCAGGACGCCCTGGGGCTTGACCGCATCTATGTGCAGGCCAAGCGCTATGCCGATGGCAATACTGTGGGCCGTGAAGCTATCCAGGCGTTCGTCGGGGCCCTGCACGGTGTCGGTGCCTCGCGTGGTGTTTTCATCACTACCAGTGCTTTCACCTCGGGTGCACGGGATTATGTGCAGGCGGTTCCGTCGCGGGTCATTCTGATCGACGGTGCCCGGCTTGTGGGGCTGATGATCAAGTACCGGGTGGGCGTCCAGGTGAAGCAAAGCTACGACATTGTCGAGCTCGACGAGGACTTCTTTGAGTAGCCGCGGCCCATGGAACCCAATTTCGCATTGCCCTGGGTTGAGTTGAATCCGGTGTCGCCCGGCCGCGTGGAGGGCAACATCATCTAGGCTCCATGGAGAAGATCAACAGAGGAGTGGCATTGGGGGATGTGAACAGCAACTTCGCCGTATTGCAGGCGGAGTGGCCGGTACTTGCCAAAGAAGCGCGGCTGGCCGAGCTGTACGCGCGCAAGGACCCACGGTCATCTCTGCTCTACGCCCGCAGGTCAATTGAAGGGCTATTGGATTGGCTCTACCAAGCTGATGGCTCTCTCACAATGCCCTACAAGGGTGACCTCAACGCTCTGATGTCGGAACCGACGTTCAAGCGGCTCGCGGGCGAGACGATCGTCAGCAAGTTCCACCTCATCCGCAAGGTCGCGAACAGCGCCATCCACACCAATGCTGCCATCACCGTCCAGCACTCTGAGCAGACCATTCGGGAACTTTTCCACGTCTGCATCTGGCTGGCGCTCCGCTACACCCGGGATCCGGCCAACCGTCCGGCCTCCACCATCGCTTTCAAGGGTGAGTTCCTCAGCCCGACGCCGAAGCCGGGCGTTCCGGCGCCAGCCGAGAAGCCCCGTACCGCGGACCAGACGGCCAAACTCGCCGAAGAACTGGCCACTAAGGACGCTGCGCTGGCCGCGCAGAAGCAGGACAACGAGCAGCTTCAGGCCCAGCTTGCGGCCCTGCGTGCAGAGATCGCCCGGGCGAAGGAGGAGAACAGGAAGCTCCCGGACAGTCATAACTACTCTGAAGCGGAAACCCGGGTCTACATCGACCTGTACCTGGGTGAAGGAGGCTGGGCCCTGGACAAGGCCGAGGACCGTGAGTTCGAGGTCCACCACATGCCCACCCACGCTGGGGCCGCCACCGGGACCGGGTTCGTGGACTACGTCCTCTGGGGATCGGACGGCAAGCCCCTCGCCGTCGTCGAAGCCAAGCGGTCATCCAAGTCGCCTTACGAGGGGCAGCAGCAGGCCAAACTCTACGCGGATGCGCTGGAGACAGAGAAGGGCCAGCGCCCGGTTATTTACTACAGCAACGGCTACGAGCACTGGATCTGGGACGACGCCTCCGGCTATCCTCCCCGCCCCGTCCAGGGTTTCCACACACTGGACCAGCTCCAGCTCATGGTGGACCGCCGCACCACCCGGAAACACCTGGCCGCGGCAGCCATCAATACCGACATCGCAGGCCGCAGCTACCAGCAGGCCGCCATCCGGGCCGTCACCCGCGCCTTAGAAACCGATAAGGAGCGTAAAGCGCTCCTCGTCATGGCGACCGGCTCCGGCAAGACGCGCACCGTCGTCGCGCTCTCCAGCCTGCTGATGCAGGCGAACTGGGCAAAACGTGTACTGTTCCTGGCCGACCGCGTCGCCTTGGTCGACCAGGCCGCCCGCGCTTTCAAGACCAACCTCCCCGGATCTTCCCCGGTGGTACTGGGCCGCGATGTGGAGGCGGACAGCCGCATCCACGTCGCCACCTATCCGACGATGATGAACCTGATCAACGAACGGACCGACGACGGCACGGTCCTAAAGCAACGGTTCGGGATCGGCCACTACGACCTGATCATCATCGACGAGGCACACCGCTCCGTGTACCAGAAGTACCGGGCCATATTCGATTATTTTGATGCGTATCTGGTGGGCCTGACAGCCACGCCGCAGTCCGAAGTGGACCGCAACACCTACTCCCTGTTCGGCATCGAGGACCACGTCCCCACGTTCGCCTATGAGCTGACACAGGCCATCTCCGACGGCTACCTCGTACCGCCCCGGACCGTGTCCATTCCGCTGAAGTTCCCGGTCGAAGGAATCCGCTACGAGGAACTCTCGGAGGAGGAAAAGGAGGAGTGGGACTCCGCCGAATGGGACGAGGACGGGGAGGTCCCCGACGCCGTGGATCCGGCCATCCTGAATACCTGGCTGTTCAACGCCAACACCGTGGATAAGGCACTCGAGGTGCTAATGACCCGTGGGCACAAGGTCGCCGGCGGAGACCGGCTCGGGAAGACGATCGTTTTCGCCAAGAACCAGAAGCATGCCGAATTCATCGCCGAGCGGTTCAACATCAACTACCCCCAGTACGGGGGCACTTTCGCGAAGATCATCACGCACAGCGTCAACTACGCCTCCACCCTGATCGACGCCTTCGCCCGCGCGGAGGACAGCCCGCACATCGCCGTATCCGTGGATATGCTGGACACCGGGATCGACGTGCCCGAAGTGGTCAACCTGCTCTTTTTCAAGGTGGTGCGTTCCAAGACTAAGTTCTGGCAGATGATCGGCCGGGGCACCCGGCTCAGGCCGGAACTGTACGGACCTAGTGAGGACAAGCAGGACTTCTTCATCTTCGACGTCTGCCAAAACGTTGAATACTTCAACGCCGAGCTGCCCGGTTCCGAAGGTTCCCTAGGACAGTCCCTGGCGCACCGCAGCTTCGCCGTCCGGGCACAGCTGCTGGCCGAAGCCCGCACGGCCGGGCTCGACGGCGACTACGTGCCGGCGCTCCAGTCCGGCCTGGTGGGCCAGATAGCGGGGCTGCCCCGGGAGAACTTCCTGGTCCGCCCGCAGATGGAGTGGGTGGAAAAGTACTCGCAGCCAAAATCGTGGGGCACACTTGGCACGCAGGATCTGACGGACCTGCAGACGAAGCTAGCCCCGTTGGCGACGCTGGCTTCCGCCGCCGATATGGAGGAAGCCAAACGCTTCGACCTGCTGATGTACCAGGCGCAGCTGGCTTCGCTGAGCTCTGCGGCCGCCGTCGAGCCGTACCGCAAAAAAATCGTTGAGATTGCGTCCGCCCTGCAGGATCAGCCGAACATTCCCGCCATCGCGGCCCAGATGCTCCTGATCCAGTCGATCCTGGAGGGCGAGGAATGGGGCCGGGTCTCGCCGCAATGGCTTGAACTGATCCGGGTGCGGCTCCGGGGGCTGGTGCACCTGATCGAGAAGAAGCGCCGCAAGGTGGTCTACACGAACTTCGAGGACACGCTCGGAGACATCGTGGAAGGTGAGCTGAAGGGGACCGTGACCGGATCAGTGGATCTGGCCAGGTACCGCGAGAAGGCTCGGATGTATCTGCAGGGATTCCTGGACCACGTGGCCATCCACCGCCTCCGCCGCGGCCTACCCCTGACCGAAACGGACCTTGCTGAACTTCAGCGTATGCTGATTGAAAGCGGGGCGGGTTCACCCGAGGAACTTGAAGCGGCCACCATACAAGCTGAGGGTCTGGGGCTGTTCGTCCGGTCTCTGGTGGGTATGGATCGACAGGCAGCGTTGGATTCCTTGTCTGAATTCGTGGGGGACAAGACCCTCAACGCCAACCAGCTGCACTTCGTTGACATGATCGTCCAGCAACTCACCGAGAACGGCGTCGTGGACGTCGGCGCGCTGTACGAGTCTCCCTACAGCGACGCGGCTCCCGCCGGCCCGGAGAGTCTGTTCCCCGAGGTGGATGTGGATCTCCTGGCCGATGCGTTGCGCCGAGTGCGCGTTTCGGCGATGGTGGGGGTAAGTTCCGGCCATTCAATCTTCGACACGGGTCTGGGCCCTACGGGCTGACGCTACGCACCACCAATGCGGTCAAGCGCTTGGGACCCCACCCCGTCCAAGTGCTATATGTGGCGCGGGGCGCCGCCCCGGCCAGACACCTGCTACTCGCGATAGGGCGGAATTCTCTTGCCCGAGATCGCCACGCGGGGTGCTCTTGGGACTGCCCCGGCTGACCGGCCAGTACGTCGCCTGGCTTTTAAGGTTCTTCCATGGTGGTTTTCCCTTGTGTCGTGGTTGCCGGGGTTTGCGAGGCCAGGGAAGAAGACGCCCTGACCTTTGTGGTCACCATCGTTGGAGGAGCGAGTGCCGAGGAGCCTTGCCATAGCCCGATTTCTGACAAAGCGCATCGGAGGGATTTCCCTGCCTAGCACGGGCCAGTGAGAGCCGGTGGCGCAGAATCTTTCCGAGGTCCTTGTCCGCTTTCGCCGAGCGGACAGGCCCCAACGATGTCAGTCAGATGGGTCGTCCCGGCTGGCGTTACACCGAGCGGCATATACAGTGTCTTTGTGGCGGCAGAGTCGTAGAGCGAGCCGGTGCGAAGTAGGGCCGGCAGTTGCTCTGGACGTTCCGTACGGCCTGTAATTCTACGGTGAGGATACCGTCCAAGACCTCCTTAGCTTTGCGGTTGTTCGCCGAATATGAGATCAACAGTGCCCGCCATAGACTCTCGACATGAATACCGCATCCAAAGTCCGAGGGCGTAAGGCCGCTGACTTCACCGATCCAGTGAAGCTAGAACTTGCCGCCGAAACGGGATACCTGTGCGCAAACCCATCTTGCTGTGCTCCGACATTTGCCGCAGGCAGCACGAAACTCGGCGTCGGAAAGGTCGGCGAAGCAGCTCATATCTCCGCCGCTGCCCCGGGCGCCGCGCGGTGGCTTCCGAAGATGGATCCGGCCGTTCGCAAATCTGCAGCCAACGGTCTCTGGCTATGTGATACACATGCCAGAGAGATTGACGTCGACGAAAATCGCTTTCCCATTCATCTGCTGCACAAGTGGAAGCGGCGAGCACGCGCACGCGCCCTTGCCGCTCGCGGAAGACCTGAAGCATGGCGCCCAAGTCGGCGAGAGGAGCTCATCCGTCTCACGCGGTGGCTCAAGCTCCCGACTAGTCGAGACGAGATTTCTTGCTTCGTTTCAAACTTTCTTTCTGACTCAGGTGCCCCAGCATTTTGGGACGAGACCCACCACGAGGCGGTCGCGCTAGCACTCTACGAATTGATCTTGAACGCAACACAGCACGGAGGCGCCGACAGGGTCTATTTGAGATCACGCGGATACCGCATCGATTTGGTCCACAATGGA
This sequence comes from Arthrobacter sp. PvP103, assembly GCF_017833075.1. Classification (NCBI taxonomy): domain Bacteria; kingdom Bacillati; phylum Actinomycetota; class Actinomycetes; order Micrococcales; family Micrococcaceae; genus Arthrobacter; species Arthrobacter sp. PvP103. Next base: position 4,297,935 of record NZ_JAFIBQ010000001.1, read on the forward strand.
ACAGACTTCCACCCTGGCGGACTGCTGTTGCGGCAAGGTAGAGGCGGCACGGCAGCAATGCATCACCTGACGAAGGTATTCGGGAACAGCTTGTCCTTCAAATTCCGTCATAACGGGGCGGTTGCAACCGCCCAACTGATAGACGCGGGAATCGCTGGACCGGGTCACCCCTGCGCGGTTGAGACCTCGCCAGCAGGCTTCGCAAGCGTCCTAGGAAGCCTCAAAGGATGCTCTACTGTGCATGTGTTCCCCCACCGCCGGTTGAGTTTCAGCGATGGCCCCGATTTAGAGCCGAGCATTGTCGACCTTCCACCCACTACAGAGATAGTGCTTCACAACACGAGTCAAAGCGTGGTCGAGTATTTCAAGACGACGTATCCGCGCGTGTCCTTTCCCGGCGACTGAGTCCACTGCCCACGGAGGCTAGCCACCCTTGCCTGGTTCTTCGCGCTGCCACTGGTACGTTGACCGAATACAGACCTGCGTTCGGGCTATCGGATCGCCGATCCAATTGATCAACGTCGCAACATCGACTCGTCCGACGTCGGCGGAGTATTAAAGACATAGGGTGGCGTGGCCAACTTTGGGCAGCGACTTGCCAGCGTCGCCACTATCGAGAGCCAGACCAAAGCGGGGCGGCTTGCCCTAACAGGTCAGGGCTACAAGGGCCGAAGCGGGACCGTCCTGGTGGAGTGGGCAGGCTCAGACTTACCATCGAGAGAGATATAGCCGCAATGTAAGTGGTAACGGCGCCACGCGGTTCCGCATGCATAGGCAGCGTGACTACGACAAATGCGAGGTGCCCCAACACCAGGCATCCCAAAGCTCCTGCCCCGGCAGATCGCTGGCCGAGCGGTTTTCCCTACCACGTTGCCGGCTTCGACGAAATCATGCCCAAAACACTCGCCACCGCCACCGTTGACCGGGTCGTCAACCACGCCCACGTCTGCCAAACTAGCGGCGATTCCGTCCGCCTCACCCAGGCCCTAGCCGGAAAAAGGAATCACCCGCCTGAACTATCCACCCCAACGATGACCGACCCCGCCGAACCAATCAGTGGGCAGATCTGTTGGCCATCACGGGGCAGTTTTACTGGCCACCAGCGGGCACATCAACAGGCCGCCAATGGACAGAACGTAATGGCCACTGACAGAGGATTCTGACAGCTTAAGCCGTTCGCCCGCCCCCAGGGTTGGGCTCCGGCCTTGATCAAGCCTCGCTGCCCGGTGCCCAGGCCAGGGAGTCTGAAGCCCGTACGTAATAAGTTGCCGGCCATGGTTCGCCGGGCCTGACTTGCGCCGGATCCGGTGAGATGAGCAAAACCGATCCAGGCCAGATCGGCTCCGGTAGGGCCTCGATCCAGGCGCGCTGAACGTGGTCGAAGCGGTTCCACTTGATGGTGATCCAAGAGCCCGTGGGTTCGAGAGCGTCAATGCTCACAACTGTGATCTCTGCCGTCGTGCCACTGCTTCTTCTCATTTCGTTGAAGTGATCCCACAGTTCGTCAGCGCCAGCCATCCATGAACGCAGCCGGCGTGCTCGGACCAACCAGACCGTCCCGGCGACGACAGCCGCGAGGAGTGTAATGGCCGCGGTGAGTAGTAGGAACAAGTTATCCGGCCCACTGGCGGCCGCGGCTCCGATGAGATACACGACGCACGCAGTGATTGCCACGCTGCTCAGAATCAGCGCAGGTGTCGCCAGCTTCGGCTTCAGGACTGGGTTCGTATCCATGGATTACCTTCCCGACCAGTTTAGAGTTGCCAGCCGACATTGATAAGGCGGTCTTCCCAAGTCACCGGGTCTTCAGCCCACGTAGGCGCGTCTACGGGGTTGGGGGAGGAAACGCCTGCTCTCTCAACGAGGCGATCGATATATGCGCGTTGCTCCTGTTGCTCCCACTCGTATGCCGCAGGAACTGGCCCGAGAGGAAGCGGCGATTCGTCTATGCCCCACCGGTCCCTGTAGATGGCAGTTCGGCGAAGCACCCCAGTTGCCTCTTCGGGGGTGACGAAGGGTCCCAAGGCCTCAAGGAGGTTCCGTTTCCATTCGGCGTCACTCATCATGGCGGCCGTGGTGACTTGGTCCATCCTGTGGTGTACCCGCGCCTGTACTTGGTTGATCATGTTGTCAAGGTCGGGACGAGCTTTGCATAGTTGCTCGGCCAAGGGTTCGATTCCGCCCGCGGGCATCACGGACAGGAACTGCCGGAGCCGGGAGTGGAGGACTGCCGCAGTGTCTCGAGTGGATGAGCTTGTATCTAGGGCGGCGGCAACAACCCGTTGCGCGCTCGGCCGGCTGACTCCAACAGATCTGCGCCACGCAGCTAAAGCCGCACCCCACGAGGGGGATTGCTGAAGCTCGGAGGCCCCTCCCGGCGAGTGCGCTTCAAGGAACTCCCTCAAATCCTCAGCCGCTGCCAGTTGTGCGAGGTAGTCGTACTCAGCACTGAGGCGCTCCAAGCTGTCCGCCTTGGACTGCTCAGCGTCGCGGACTTCGTGAGCCGTCCGTTCGGCGCCTTCGGCGGCAAGGACCTCGCCCAGGATCTGCCGCCACGAGGCTTGCATAGCGGGATCCGTAGGCTCGTCATCCAAGGGATCATTCTCGCTAACGTACGCGTGGTTCCCTGTGCGTCCCCGCGTCATGCTCACGTACAACAGCTCACGAGTCAGCCGGCCCTGTGTCACCACGGTGTGGCCGGTGTCCACTGTGATGCCTTGCGAGCGGTGGGCCGTCGTCGCATATCCCAGCTCAACTGAAGCCCCAACGTAGTCACGGCTCAAGCTGATCGTTGCGCCGGTGTCCCTGCGAACCGCGGTCAGTGAGCCGTCGTGCCTGCCTGTACGGACGACGTCGAGCATGGTTCCGTTTCGGATAAAGTCACCGCTGCTGTCGGTTATGGCGCGGTCATTGTGACGGGCGATGACGGTGTCGCCAGTGCCGGCACGAAGTCCGTCGCTGAGCCGTACCGAGCTTTCCGCATCCACGGCGCCTTGGACCAGGCGATCGGCCTGGGCGCGCTGGTTGAGCATGCCCACCGTGTCATTGTCCGCTGCGATGAGAATGGACGACTTGCCAGCGTGGATGTCGGTCTGCCATCTGAGGTACGCCTGGTCGACCATGTCGAGGTACGCGCCGTGTTGAATGCGCCCGTGGCTGTCGTAGTCAGCAATGGCCGCGAAGTCCCCGGCACGAAGCCTCAGCGAGGAGTCTTGCTCCCAAGCCTGTTCGAACCGCCAAATCGTGCTGAGCCGCACTGTCTTGCCTTGCCGGTCCAGCCAGCCGAGGACACCGCCGGCGTCGATGGCGTCCAACTGCGCCGGGTCTCCCACCAAGAGCACCTTGGCTCCGGCATCCCGGGCCTGCTGTACCAGTGCAGACAGTTGCAGGGTGGACACCATGGAGGCTTCGTCGATGACGACCAATTGATTTGGATGAAAACGCCACCTGTCCTGTTCGGCAGTAAGCCGGGTGGCTCTCTGAACGAGGCGAGTGGCGTGCGGGCCTTCGTTAGCCACAAGCTTGGTAAGCCGTTGCTCGGTGTCGAAGAACTGTGCGGCCCGGTTGCCGGCGCCCTGACCGACAGATTCGTAGAGCCACTTGGCGACGTTCTCCGTGGTCAGTGCAAGCTCCCGTCCAAGAACTTCGGCGCTCGCAGCCGCCGGCGCCAAACCGACCACGGTACCGGCCCCGAACTCCGATTCCCAGGCTGCCTTGACCGCGCCGAGGGTGGTTGTCTTGCCGGTTCCGGCAGGACCGACGACGGCGTCGAGCCGGTGGCCGCTGAGTAGGACGTTGGCTGCTGCCGCCCGTTGGTCGCTGTGCAGGTCGAGGCGACCTCCGTGTTTGTAGCTGGCCAGCGATTCCATGGCGACGGAGGCGCTCACGGCTGGGCCGCCGTCGTCGTTCCTTGCTCCCAAAACGACGTCCTCATTGGCGAGTGTGGCAGCGTCCGTGTAGAGGCGGGAGCCGTGGAAGTCGAAGATGCTGTGGTCTGCGAAGCGGAGATCGGCCTGGGCGTTCGCAGGGAGGGTGTACCGATACTCATTGAGAGGGACGGACTGTGCTTCGGCAGCACTGGCGATCGCATCGATCAGGGTATGTCGGTCCGCCGGTGTGTGGCAGCGGATTTCGGCGCAGACACGTTCGGCTTCTGCCAGCAGGTTCCACCGGTTCCAGGTGGCGCGCTTGGTGGCGACGCGCTCGCGGGTCAGAGAACCCACCGCGTCCACCCAGTCCGGGGTGAAGTCGCAAGTGCGGAAGGGCGCTATCCGGGAGCGCCGAATGGTGTTGGCGAGCACCTCTCGGGATTCGAAGCCCCTGGCGGCCGCCCTTGCGCGCCACTGGGCGGAGAGCTGGTGGAGCGGGACGGCTGTTTCCGATTTGGCGGTCCGGGTGGAAAGTGTGGCTTGCTGTCGGAGCTTGATGGTGGTCGTCGCCGTTGGGGGAGTGCCGTGACTGGCGGTCCATTCGGCCACGAGCCGGTCTGTTTCGAGATCGATAAGACGCGAGCGGTTGGAGAATTCGTGGATCAGCGCTTCGTCGACGCCGGTCAGTTGCTGGCTGGGATTGTGTGTGTTCGCGGCTGGCACCCGGACATCCGTATCGGTGCCGAGGTTCCGGTGGAGGGCGTCGAAGAGGAGACCGTTGTAGTGCTCGCTGGCGGCCACCGCCGCCTTGTATAGAGTCCGCGAATCGAGCGTGACCCATGCGCCGTCCGTGATGCGCTGGATGCGGTTGGCGATGACCATGTGCGTATGGAGCTGCGGATCCCCGGCCCGCGACTCCCAGTGGTCGAAGGCAGCAGCGATAGCACCGCGCGTGCCGAGGTGGGCGACACCGTTGCGGCCAGCCCTCGTGTGGATGACGTAAGTCTCGAGCCACTCAAGGGTGGCGTCGACCGCCTGGTGGTGGGTCTCGAGGATTTGATCTTGAAGTGTGCGGGGGCTCAGGGCCCAGAGGATGGAGACCGATTTGGGGACGCTGAAGGTCAGGTCGAATCCGACGACGGCGTGGCGCGTTTCGGCGCGGCCGTGGCTGTTCTGGACAACCGTGGGTTGTCCGTGGGGTCGTCCCAGGAAAGCGCCGGTGTCCGGGTGGGTGGCGTGGTCGAAGATTGCCTTGGCGTCCGATTCCGTGACGACGTCTCCGGCGGTCCGGTTGATGCCTCGCACGCCGGAGCCGAGCCAACGGCCCTGCGGTGTTCCGGCTTTCATGTAGTACGTGGTCGCGTCGGCGGGGGTGATTGTCAGATCGTCCATCATGGTGGTCTTGAAGAGATACTTCAGGCCCGACTGAGCGGAGAGCCGGGCAATGGACATGGTCATTGGCTTTGGGTTTCTGGGTTCCGTTTGGTGGCCGTCCACCCTCGGCGTCGGAACAGTGCCTTGGTGCTGCTGTGGAGCTCGACGCCGGTGGTCTGGGAGACAGCCAGGAGCCTGCCGGCCAGGTGGACCAGGTCGTGCGCATCGGTTTGCTGGATATTTTGGAGTCGTACCAGGTCTGCACGGAGGTTCCTGATGACGTCACGCTGCTCGGTGTTTTCGGCTTCGAGACGGTCGATGTCCTCGGCTTGGGATCGGAGTTGGCTGCGGAGGGAATCTTGGCCTTGCCGGCTTCTGGCTAGATCGGCGGCCAGCCTTGCAGACGCCTTGTGGTGGGTCTCCATAGGGCCGGACTCTTTGTCGAGGTATCTGCCTCTAACCGAGGCAGCGGGAGCCTGGCTCGATACGGCACCTGCGTGCCGCCGTCGTCGATCGCGTTGTCTGTTTGCGCAGCGCGTGGAACAGAAGCGCTGAGAGGAGCGCGACGGCGCGAAGCTCTCACCACATTCCCCGCAAATGTTCCCGCTCACGTTGGTTCATCTTTGAGAGCTCTGGTTACGACATGACTTGCCGTGAGTCCGCGCTCACGGTGAGTGCCTTGGATGCCAGAGGTGTGAGGTTCTTGGGGGGTTACGTCCCGTCCGAGGGTTGAGTCGCCGGGAATCAGCATGACGGGTAGTCGATGGGTCTGATCGGCTCTGGACATGTCCAGAGCCGAGGCGTTCAATGGAATTGAGGCGATTCTCGAAGGGTCCAGGAAGAGCGGACCGATAGTTTCAGATGGCGGCCAAAGCGGCAGCGCTCGGGGGACGCCAGGATGGGGTTCCGATGGACGGTGCAGCTTCCGCCAAATATTCGCCGGCGCGATGCGCTGCAGAAGGTTTCCTCGCACTCAATCTGCCGAGCCGTCTTTCGTTGGAACGGCTCATATCGATTGTTGAGAACCTCCGTCATCGGCGGATCGAGGTCGACGTTTCCGAATCCCTAAACGGAGGATCGGTCTGTGGCCTGTGGCTGTCCACGGACAGCACGGAGATAATCTTGCACGCGCCGACGCCGTCGGCACTCCATCGCCAGCAGTTCATCCTCCACGAACTGGGCCACATGGTGCTCCGTCATGATGAGCTGGTGGTGTCCTCAAACTATTCGGAGACGTTGTTTCCGAACCTTTCCGGCGAGAAGGTGTCGCGGATCCTTGGACGAAGTGACTTCCTGGACCATATCGAGGCTTCAGCAGAAACCCTGGCGGATCTCTTTGCTGCTGCAATCCGGGACAGCAGCCTCGAGCCGCGGTCCTTTGAACGGATTTTCGGATGATTCAGGACATTTCCGCCGTCGCGATCTGGTGTCTGGCACTGTGCCTCCTGCCGGACCTGAAGCGGCGCAAGGACCAGAGCATCCTGGTGGCGGCCATAACAATTGCCACTGCACTCACGCTCAACGTTGACAGAATCTACATCGCAGGGGACCAGCTACTCGGAAACCGCAATCTGCTGGACCTCATAGCCAATATCTTTATGGTTGTCGGTATCTACTTCCTGTCCCGTGCGATCCTGCGGGCGGCCGACGTCAGCGAGACGGTGGACATCCACAACAGAGCAGGGCTTTCGATCCTTGGGATTGTGGTTGTGGCCTTGATTATCAGCTTCAGCTTGGTTGATGCTCCGCGGACTTCCACCTCCTTTATGAGGGATTTTGGAAGCCAGTGGTCGGCGGCCGTGTACTCGGGTGTTCAGTTCCTTTACATCGGCGCGGTGGTAGCCATCACCGGCTTTACTTGTTTCAGGTTCCGCGGCGAGATGGCAAGGCCGTACTTCCGGGTCGCCTTCATGTTCATCGGTCTCGGCTGCGCTCTGGCTGTGGTGTTGGTCCTTGCGGTGCTGGGGATGGACGTTCTTCATCTCATGGGTGAGCTCGAGGCAATGACGCGTCTCTCCTACGTCTATGACGCAGCCGAGGTGGGCGCCATGGTATTCCTCTGCGTGGGCCTGGCCTTGCCACCCGTCGCACGTCGGCTGCAGCGCCGGTCTGATGCCCGGGCCGCCGCTGTCCTCGTCGAGCGACTGGCTGGGCCCTGGAACCGAATCACGTCTGAGCGATCCGGGCTCCGACTTGACTTGGCTCAAACTGCGATCGATCGCCACGACGCCCCCAAGCGCCGGCTGCATCGGATGTTGGTGGAGATCCAAGACGCACTGTTCGTGGACCCACACCTTGCCCAATTGCTGACTCAAAATGATCTGGATGTACTCCGGGAAGCGGAGCAGCATCTCGGAGCCAGGTTGGCAGCATCCGGACATCGACGACCGAGGTTGTTACAGAAAGGGGACACGACTTCGTGACCGTTAGCGACGCCGGGATCCCCGAACAGCCGCAGGCGAAACTCGCGCGGAAGTTGAATCTGCTCCTGGACCTTTTCGAGGCTCAGGGATCATCGCCCCTGACGTATCCGCAGATAAGCAAGCACATGTCAGACCGCGGAACGCCGTTGTCTCGCTCCCGCTGGGCCTACATGCGTGCCGGCGACAGTTCCATGGCGACGGACCCGCAGCTTTTAAGGAACCTCTCCGAATTCTTCGGCGTTGACCCCGGATACCTTTTGGACGACGACGGCGAGGTTCCTGACTTGGTGGACGCGCAGCTCGAACTGCTGCGTACCCTGCGCGAAAACCGCGTGAGAAACTTTGCTGCAAGGCAACTGCAGGGGATTTCTCCGGAGACCCTACTGCGCCTGCGCAAAGCCATAGACGATCGCTTGAAAGCTCCTGAGGACGACGCCGATGCGTAGGGCCGCTACAGCTGTCGCCGTGGGTTGTGGCACTGCCGGCGCTGCCGCCTTCCTCGCCGCGGCCTATTTCGCTCGGGAAGTTGTCGTGCCCAAGTCTCTGCGGAGGGAAGACCTGCAAATCCGTCGTGTGTTTCACGGCGCTGATGAAACGCTCATGGTGGAGTTGCCTGCGTCAGCCCGGACGACGGCTCCAGGCCGCTACAGCATCTGGTTTGCCAACGGCACAGGGCATGCCTGCATTGGAGAGGTCATGTCCGCTGACGATGCTGCGGGGACGGTGACCCGCCTCGTTGAACGGGTTGACTCCGGCGATCTCAGGACTGCTAGGGCCGGCATCTGGAGCGGATACGTCTATGCGACGCCGGAACCGTTAGGGCTGCCATACTCTGACGTTCAGGTGCCAGTCGAGAACGGCATGGCGCCCGCCTGGCAGTTCACACCGGCGCAGCCGTCCGGGGACTCTTCCACTTGGGCTATCCATATCCATGGCTTGGGCGGTTCGAAAGCAGGCGCACTCCGCGGCGTGCCTGTTGCGGACCGGCTGGGATACACGTCCTTAGTTATTTCGCTCCGGAACGACCGGGATGCGCCTGCTTCCGCGGACGGCCGGTATCACCTGGGGCAGACCGAATGGCACGACGTTGAAGCAGCGGTGTCGTATGCCGTGGGCCAGGGTGCGCGCCAGATAGTGCTTTTCGGCTGGTCCCTCGGCGCCTCTATTGCCCTGCAGATGGCGGCATCATCGGAGTTTCGGGAGCGCATTTCCGGGCTGCTGCTCAATGCACCTGTAATTGACTGGAGAAGCACTCTGGTGGCAAACGCCCGGTCCAGCATGCTTCCGGGTTGGGTTGCCCGGCTGGGACTGCAGATGCTGGGGTCATCCGGAACGCGCTGGGTCACGGGCCTGGACGCGCCGTTGAACTTTCATGCCCTGGACTTTTTGGCCCGGGCGGATGAACTGCGTGCTCCCATCCTTGTCATCCACAACGAAGGGGACCGCTCTACACCCTTTGCCATTTCCCGCGACTTCGTCAGCCGGCGCCCCGAGCTGGCAACACTGCTCACTTTCCCTTCCGCGGAGCACACGCAGGAGTGGAATTCCGACCCGGACGGATGGGACGCGGCGGTGGAGAACTGGCTCCGGAACGTCCCGCCGTCGTCGTCCATATCCCTATAACTGCGGGTCAGGACGCTTCGAGGCCCCAGGGCCGGAAGGCCCGGTCTTTGTCCATGTTCCACCCGGCGACCATTCCGGAGCCGATCATGAGATCACTGAGCCTGGCCAGACGGTAGGCGGGGTCTGCTTCGAGGGCGAGTTGCAGGAATTGGTGGGCTTTGCTGCCTCGGCCTTCCCACCAGTTGACGAAGGCGATGGCGGTGAGGATCGGGGCGGAGTGTTTGGTGCTGCTGTGCGTGTAGGCGTGGAGCAGCAGCTGCTGTGCCCATTCGACCCGGGACCACTGAGGTCCGCCGTGTGTTTGGGCCAGGAGAACCCGGTCCATCGGTTCGTCGATTCCCGGGATGTCGGCCATGAGCTGGTCGCGGATGGCGGGGGCCTGGAAGTTGGCAATCAGATCGACGGTCTGATCGTCGTTGGGATAACTGATCGCGTCCAGCATGGCGTCCCAAAGGGTTCTGGCTTGTTCGAGCGCCTCGCCCGGGTTCATCGCGTGTATTGCGTTCACGCGGTCATCGACGGCGTCGGCTGTGCGGCGTTCTTTTGTCGAGGCGGGAAGGGTGATGTGGTTTGTGGGTGCGATGGTGCTGCCGCGGTAGACGAATTCGGCGTTGATCTGGCTGGACTGGGTCGCCGTCACGGGGAGTGTCAGTCCGTCCTGGGGGTCGCCGTCGTACGGGGAGACGGTGTTGTCTCCGACAAGGAGTCCGTCGCGGATGGTCATTCCGCGTTCGGCCAGCGCGCACGTCAGGGCTGCGATGGTTGCTGCGTGCGGTTTGGGCTGGCCGGGTTTTGGGGGCTCGGAGGTGTAGACGGCGAAGAGGACGCTGGCGGCGCTGGGGTCGTGGGCGAGGTAGTCGGCCACTGTGCGGGCGTATCCGAGTCCGCCCTCGTGTGTGGGGAGGTCGACTCTGAGTGTTGCGCCGACGCGGTTGGCGTCCAGGGTGATGCACACGAGGCTTTCCTGCGGCCAGAATCCGAGGGTGTGCCCGATGAAACTGAGGACGTCGGCTGGGGTTTTGATGGTGAGCGGTTCCATGTTCCTTCTCCTTTAGCGACTGGCGGGCACCGGATGTGTCTGTCAGATTCAGTGCGTCGTTCTGATACATGGAGTCACCGCTGGGGTTGAGGGTCCGGAGTGCAACTTGGGGAACCGGGAGCGATCGAAAGTTTCGCGAGGAAATAAGCGACGGAGGAGCGCCGAACGAAACTTTCGATCGAGCCCGGCGCGTAGCGCCCTGGTTGCGTGGAGGACCCGCCCAGCGATGATGGGGATCAGAATGACAAACAGCGAAGTTGCTTCTGGTGGTTCATGGACATGGGGGAGCGGGGCGGCATGACGTCTTGGAAGCCGATACTCAGTGAGCTCTGTTGACATGAACGTAGGTGCCCCGAGCGGGAGCTGAACCCGAACTCCTCCGATCCCGCGTCCGCTCGTCGAACAGCATGAGCTCGGTCGCGAGACTAGGAGGAAGCACGCGTGTGGTGGCTTCGCGATTGCCGTGGTGGCGTGACGCCATATAGGACTGTTCGCCTCCGGCTCGCTCAGGTGCCAACAACCGGGGTCGAGCTGACAAGGCGCGAGCACATGCGCCTGCACAACTGGGGAAGGTGCGTCATGGCTGAAATCAATGCGGTGCTGGCCCGACTGACGGCGGAAGAACTCGAGGAGACGTCGCAACTGGGCCGAAGGGGCACCTGGGGCGGCAACTGATCGATGCGCTTGACCGCTCCGCAGGCGGTTCTGATGCCCGCAAAGACCTCAGCGACCGCATCTTCCAAACCCAGAGCCAAAGGCTAAAGCGGGCTCCCAAAGGATAGGCCGCCGAAACGGCTGGCATGGACACTTCTCCCACGGGTTCCGGGGAATTTTGGAACGTCTATATTGAGCCATACGTCGCGCCTCCGTCTGGGGCGCATCAGGTTGCGATCTAAGAGTTGTTGTCAGCGCCGGTCGAAAAGTGAGCCGTTTCGTCGCCTTGGCGTCTAGTGGTCGTTGCAACACCTGAGCTTTTAGGAGCTGCAATTGGCAGACATGAAAAGACCAAGAAAGTCCCGGGGCGCCCCTCCAAAGAACGCTGCCCGGGCTCACTATGATCAGCTGATGAAACAGGGAATGGGCAATTCCGAAGCGTGCCGGATCGTAGGAATCAGCCGTAGTTCGGGCACTCGCTGGCGGCACGGCCACACGGTCGTTCTGAAGTCCGGAGACATCAAGAAGTACGCTCCCATCTCCCATCAGAAACCGGCCGTGATCTCCGCCCGATTTCTCTCCGAGTCGGAACGGATCACAATCGCGGACCTGTTGCATGCCCGGCGCAGCATCCGCGCCATTGCCCTGGAGCTGGGGCGTAGTCCGTCTACCGTGAGCAGGGAGATCCGCCGGAACATCCACGAACCCTCTGGCAACTACCGTCCACGGACGGCCCAGCGCAGTGCCGAGCGCAGACGGAGCCGTCACCGAAACGGGAAGATCTCGAGCAACCCGGAGCTGCGGGAGTTCGTGCGCGAACACCTGAAACAACGCTGGAGCCCCCGCCAGATCAGCAACCGCCTACGCACCGACTTCCCGGGACAACCAGAAATGCATATCGTGCCTGAGACCGTCTTATCAGGCCCTCTACGGGCGCGGAAGCCTGGACCTGGCCGTGGACCCGGCCGTCTCCCTCCGCAGCGGACGTACCGGTCGCCGGCCACGCCGCCGGAAGGAACACCGGACCAGGCGCTTCCCGGACATGGTCATGATTCGGGACAGACCTGCAGAAGCGATTGGCAGATTGGTACCAGGGCATTGGGAAGGTGACTTAATCATTGGAAAGGGCAGCCGCTCTGCCATCGCCACACTGGACGAACGGACCACTCGCTTCATCATCCTCGTGCATCTGGCGGGAAACCGAGGTGCTGAGAATCTGCGCGACCGGCTGGCAGAAACGATGAACATCCTCCCGGCCCATCTGCGCCGTTCCCTGACTTGGGATCAGGGCACTGAGATGGCTTGCCACCAGGATTTCACGCGGCAGACGCTAATCCCGGTGTACTTCTGTGACCCGGCTAGCCCCTGGCAGCGCGGATCAAACGAGAACACCAATGGCATACTCCGCCAGTACTTCCCGAAAGGAACAGACCTGGGCGTCCACAGCCCCGAACACCTCACAATGGTCGCCGCTGAACTCAACCGCAGGCCACGCGAAGTCCTGGGTTGGAAGAGCCCCATGGAGCACCTGGCTAGACTGACTTCACCGGCGATAGAACCATGAACCGTTGCAACGACCGCTGAATTCCGCCCGCCGTCATAATGGCTCAGTTTTCGACCGTCACCGACATTTGTCAGCGCCGTCTGGTTGACCCGCAGGACCTCGCTATCCGATCCTGGCTGGCGGGAAGGGTGTTCTCGGCCAGGGACTCCTTCACTGTCGTGTCCGATGCTGTCGGGCGGCTTTGTCTTGACGTGGTGCCCCCACCACAGCCCAGCGGCTCCTGGCAGGAGGGCAATCGCAGGGAGGATCCAGGAACGAGGTGAGGAGCCTGAGGAGCCGATGAGTACGTCAAAGTTTACGAAGGTTAGTACGCAGACGAGTTCCAGTACCAGGGCGCTGAGCAATGGGGCTATGAGGCGGGTCCAGAGTGAGTTCGGTCAGTCGCCGCCCGTCACCGTCCCTCAGAGCTGCTGCAATGCATGGTCCAGGCGCGGCCATCCGGGCACTCGTCTCTCGGTGTCAAACGGCTTATAGACATCTGAAGTGTCGATCGGGATAAACGAAAATCAGGGTCGTGATGAATTGGCGACGACCCTGATTTCGTTTTGTTCTTTCAACGAATCAGTACGATGGCGATGGAATGCCAGCAGGTATTTCGGAGGGCTAATCTTAATGTGCCGCGGTGTAGCGCTGCATCACATCGGCCTGAATGCGGCCGCGTGTGCTGACCGGGATTCCGTTCTCAAGTGCCCATGCGCGGATGGTCTTGGTACCGGGAGCGCCTGCATTTCCAGGGTGGCGTGCCGGCTTGGTGCGTCCCGCTGTTTTGCGGGCAACGGCAGTATATTCGTTCAGTGTCGCGCGCAGTTCTGCTGAGTGGGCGTCGTTGAGATCAATCTCATACTCGGTGCCGTCAATGGAGAATGTGATTGTTTCATTTGCTTCGGAACCGTCGAGATCATCTTCTAGCATTGTTATTACGCGTTTTGCCATGCGAAAAGGCTATCAGGCAGAATGATTAATAAATCCCGCCTCAACACGGCCTGGTTTGGCTAGGGGCCTGACTAATTGCAGTGCTCGGAAACGGTCGTCGATTATGAACGGGAACCATGAACCGTACCTGGCCGGTTCTTGCCAGGCCTGGCGGGGGAGCATGTCCCGCACGAGCGCATACCCGTCCGCGATTCCGGACGGTGGGCCGCCGGCGTGGGATGCGGAAACACAGAGGCGGCACCCCGGGCTGTTGGCCGGGGTGGGTCTCGTGCATCGATTCAGGCGTCGCCTCGGGGAATCACAGCGGCGGCCGCCGCGGACCGGACTGCCAGTGCAGTCACGCCAACCTGTGAAATAGAAAAGAAGCGCAGTCCCGGGTGTCTGAATCGTTCGGGAGCTGCACTTCTTCCCCGCCCATTATCAACATCATCACTGAGCACCTGCAAAACCAGGTCGCAACCGCCAGGGGGAAACCGCACATCTGCTCCGGGGAAGATTCGATGTGTGCGGTCGGATTCCTCATCGGAAAACCATCGGTTCTCGACAACGCGGCTCTTGATGTCCGCCACCTTAATGAATCCCTATGCTGACGGGCGTCGAAGCGCAATCAGGTTCCATGCCTGCATACCGCTGGTAACGGATGAAAGCTTCGTCGTGGGCACGTTGTGCGCCGGCGCCCGTCCCTGCCGGGTGGCCGTCAGCACATCCCATGATTCCAGGGACGATACTCGAGGACTTTCCCCGGGCACTTGCGCAAGGCCGGTTGCCGGAGGCAATCTGTTGCTTTACTTGGTGAATCATTCCCGGGCTCACCGGAGGCCGCCGTCGACCCCCCCCCGCGAAGCAGGGAGCCCGCAGAACGGGAGGACACTTGTGGCCGATTTAAGCTGCTCGCTGACGCCCAGTCGTGCATCAAATTCCGGCTTACAGCGCCAGGGAAACCTGATGGCAATTTCCAAAGGCTTGGCGACAAATCTTCCGCCTTGGCAGCCATCGCCGCGGTACTTCATGTGCGGGTATGGGGCCCATCGTCGACCGCCCGTCCGGCCTCAAGAGAGCCGGGGAGTCTTCTGAACGGGAAGGGTGATCGCAATGACCGGATCTCAGGAACCGGAAGTTCCGATGACCGCTGAGCCGGACAGGCACATTCGACGGCTGGCGGCGCAGCTGCGGGTGGACTCCATCCGGTGCAGCACACAGGCCGGTTCCGGCCACGCGACCTCGTCATTGTCGGCTGCGGATCTCATGGCGGTCCTGCTCGACCGGCACCTCCACTATGACTGGGACCGGCCGTCACTGCCGACCAACGACCACCTCATCTTCTCCAAGGGCCATGCGTCCCCGCTGCTGTACGCCATGTACCGGGCGGTCGGGGTGGTCGGCGAGGACGAACTGATCCGCACCTACCGGCAGTTCGGCGGCCGGCTCCAGGGTCATCCCACTCCTGCCCTGCCGTGGGTTGACGTGGCCACAGGGTCGTTGGGCCAAGGGTTGCCGGACGCGGTCGGAGTCGCACTGGCCGGACGGTACCTGGACCGGCTGCCCTACCGGACCTGGGTCCTGTGCGGGGACAGTGAACTGGCCGAGGGGTCCATCTGGGAGGCTCTGGACAAGGCCGCGTACTACAAGTTGGGTAACCTGACAGCCATCGTGGACGTCAATCGCCTGGGGCAGGACGGTCCCACCGAACTGCAATGGGACATGGAACGCTACGCCCGGCGGGTTGAGGCGTTTGGCGCCCTTCCCCTCATCGTCGACGGCCATGACGTTGCCGCGATCGACGACGCGTTCACCCGGGCACTATCCCGGCCCGACCAGCCAACAGTCATTCTCGCCAGGACGATCAAAGGGAAGGGCGTTCCTGAGATCGAAGACCGAAACGGTTGGCACGGCAAGGCGCTCCCGAAGGAAATGGCCGACCGTGCCGTGGGAGCGCTCGGCGGTCCCAGTAACCTGCGGATCACCACAGCCTTACCCGCCCCGGGGGTACCTGCGCTCACGCCGAATCCACAGGCGGCCATCAGCCTGCCCCGGTGGGAGGTCGGTGAGGAGGTGGCAACCCGGGCCGCTTTCGGCGCTGCCGTGTCCGCGCTGGCCGCCCGGCCCGAAGTCGTTGTTCTGGACGGCGAGGTGGGAAACTCGACCCATGCCGGAGAGTTTGAGAAGGCAGCTCCGGAACGGTATTTCGAGATGTTCATCGCTGAACAGCAACTCATCGCTTCCGCGGTCGGGCTCTCAGTCCGCGGCTACATCGCGTTCGCCTCGAGTTTCGCCGCTTTCCTGATATC
This sequence comes from Arthrobacter sp. PvP103, assembly GCF_017833075.1. Lineage (NCBI taxonomy): Bacteria > Bacillati > Actinomycetota > Actinomycetes > Micrococcales > Micrococcaceae > Arthrobacter > Arthrobacter sp. PvP103. The sequence goes on from NZ_JAFIBQ010000001.1 coordinate 4,313,702, forward strand.
CCGGCCCTTCGACTTCATCCGGATGGCTGGAGTCTCCCAAGTCAGCATCCGGCTCGTCGGTACACACGCCGGGGTGGAGATCGGCCAGGACGGTCCATCGCAAATGGCTCTGGAGGATATCGCCGCCATGCGGGCCGTGCACACCTCCAGCGTGCTCTACCCGGCCGATGCTCCCTCCACGGCATACCTCGTGAAGACCATGGCCGACACCCCGGGCATTTCCTACCTGCGCGCCACCCGCGGCGCTTACCCGGTCATCTACGGTCCCGACGAACAATTCCCGCTCGGCGGCTGTAAAGTCCACCACTCCGGACCCGAGGACGCGGTAACACTTGTTGGCGCCGGGGTGACTCTGCACGAATGCCTGACTGCCGCCGACCAACTCGCCGCCGAAGGGATCAATGCCCGGGTCATCGACCTCTATTCCATCAAACCCATCGACACGAGAACCCTGCTCAGGTCCTGTCAGGAGACCGGGGGCAGGATCGTCATCGCCGAAGACCACTACCCGGAAGGCGGCATCGGAGCCGCTGTGCTCGAAACCCTGGCCGGCCCTGACACTCCCGAACTCCACGCAACCCTGCTCGCCGTCAAAACACTGCCCACTTCCGGCACACCGCAGGAACTGCTCGACGCAGCCGGCATCTCCGCCCGCCATATCACCGATGCCGCCCGGAACCTCCTCCGCACCCAATAGCTCCGATACATTGTCCGGCGACAAGACATAGTTTCCATTATCAGTTGCAGGAACGGACTTACAGACTGCGGTAGTGACAGAATGCCGGGCCTGGTGACCGCGTCATCCCTCACGGGCAAACCGTAATTTCAGGTCCCCTCAGAGATAGTGCACAGATTGGCAGACTCCTCGCGGGGAGCGGTGCAGGAAGGAACTGAGACCTGAGTCGTTAGTGCGGTTTACGGGCTACGTCGTCATCGAGCGGGCAAGTTCCAGCCCGAATACGCCGGCAAACTCAAATTCTACGTCGCCCTCGTCGACGACGTACTCCGCCGCGAGCACCATAACGAAACCATCGGCATCCTCATCTGCGGCACCAAGAACGACCGCAGCGTCCGATACAGCCTGGGACGCTCAACCTCGCCCATTGCCGTCGCCGCCTACACCTACGACAAACTTCCGCAGTCCGAACAACAGGCCCTCCCCGATGAAGGACACATCGTCGCCGCCCTCGAATGGGCCGAACCGGACACCGAAGCAGTCGAAGGTGCGACCGATAGGGCCTAACCGGTCGACACATTCCGTCTGTGGCCGGCTGACTTCGTCCTTGACGCTGGGTGGAGACGTCTGGTCAACGAATTGTCCAGCGCGCTTTGGACAATTCAGGTCAGTCGCACCGTGGCCAGCCGGGCATCTTTTGAATCCGCCCCAGCCCGCGAATTCACCGCTAAACGTGCCGTTCGACGGGCGTTTTCCGGGAAGGGCTGAGGAGGGTGACGGCAGCGGCGATCGCGACCGACAGGGCGATGGTGACCGGGCCGGTGCCCCAGTTACAAGATGGCTTCATGTGGAAGTGCGTCTCGATGCAGGTCTCCAGCTCGGCGTCGTACCTGAGAGTGTTCCTCTACGCGGAAACCGCGGCATCGGCCCGTGCCGATGTCACCCAGGTTGCCGCGTATCTCGTCGCGGGCTCGCTGCCCAAGCGTGCCACTCAGGGCGTGCCGGGCTGTCGTGCCGGCGGCCCCTGGCCTCTCCGGAGTGCGGGGCTATTTCGTCGTTGATGGTTGGCGGCCCGGGCCGGCCCCCAACAGAACCGGGCGGGCCGCCTGCCACGGCCGCGAGTGGGCACCCCATGCGGCTGTGGCTACGCAGGAACATACGCGCTGAAACTGTGAACCGTCTGGGACTTGCAGGTTAGTTGCTGCCGGCGCCATCGAGGGTACGTTTGGGGGCGGTGTCTCCGCATTCCCCCATTTCCGGTGCAGCCCTAGGGAACCCCACGCTTGAGTCGCCCCCGACTCTGTGGGGTTTCTTTTTGCTCAGGCACGGTTCTGGGGGCTTAGCTTGTCGCCACCGCGGACCCGGAACCCGCGTCAGCACAGGCGAGCGGCGAATCTACTTGTAATAGATCCGCTGGCGCTGAACCCACAAGTGAAACAATGTTCATTCCCTGGGGAAGCGCTTGGCCGCCAAGGATGTAGCAACGGGAACGCCAGCCTGTTCTCGAACGGCAAGCCATTGGTTGACACGCAAGTCTTCGTGTTCCTCGGACATTAGGTAGATGTACTGAGTCGATCCGTACATCATGGGCCCTTCCACGCTCGCGGCCAGTTTCGCCTCGGCGCGGTCCACCCCTTCCGGTTCCAGAAGATTGAGGAAGGCGACGTCCAGATTGAAAATGTCGAGCTCGTATTGGGCCGAGAAGCGCAAGATTCCGCCTCTCGGATAGAAGGCCCGTAAATCGGCGGCAAGTTTCTGGCCGTTCGTCGGCGCCGGCGGAGTTTGCAACAACTTTCCGTCGTGGCTGATGTGCCAGTCGATCAGCGACACCATGCCGTCAAGGACTACAGCGTCGAGCTTCTCATCGAAGTGTTCGCAGGCATCCCTTACGTCTTTGGCAAGGAATAGCGGCCAACTGTCGTCGATCTCGAGAAGTTCGCGAAGTCGAGCGCCCCGGTGGTCTGCCTGTGTTTGCCTAGCAACTCGCGATTCCTTCGGATAGGGACGCACGTGCCCAGGTTTGAGTATCCGCTGTATGACTATCGCCGAGAACAACGCTGCTTGCAGGTCACCCCAGACCATGTTGTCGTTACTCGCGACCCCGTCGGACATGGCCCTCGTCCACGCCCTCTTGACGTAGCGACTGCCGAGTTCCGCTTGTCGCTTGATCTCAGTAAGGAACACACCGAGCCACAAAGCCTCAGTTGATTCCGACGTCCCGCCCGAAATGGTGCTGAGTACAATGTCTGTCGGTCTCATCGCAGTTCGTTCACTTTCCGGTGGGTAAGCGGCGGATCACGCCATTTGTAATCCGTCACTTTGGCTCCTGGCCCATGATGATGGCGCCTACGCACGTGCCGACCTGAGAACAGTGGGCTAGCAGACAGGTCGCGATCGCCTAGAGATATGGCTTCTAAGCGTCAAGCACGCTCGTCACAAACCGCACATCGCCGTTGGCCTTAGTGATGGCTGCGTCGCATGCCTTACTCTCTGCGTCGCTGCAGACCTTCGCCGCGTCGTTGTCGGCCAGGGGATCCAGCACTCTCAAGGTCCGGTCGAGGAGCGAAGTGATTTCTGCTGGCGCTTTCGCGAGTGCACGCAAGTTTTTGGCCGCAGTCTTGGCTGTAATCGTTGCCGTCTGAACCGTCATACTGCAGGTCAGCCTGGTCACCTGGTCGATTGGCTTAGTGCCCACGCTGGCGAAGGCACAGTCCGTGATCTTGTCCTCGTAGTCCTTCCAGCCCATCTCATGCTCCGCAATAATGCTGGCGTACTGGGAAACAGTCGCTGTCGGCGTGGGGGTCAGCGTTGGCGTCGGAATGGTGGTCTTAGAACCCGATCCCGCCGCGGCCGCTCCTGATCCGCATCCAGAGAGTAGCAGTGCAGCTGCGACGACAGCGGGCAGTACGAGTGACCTGTTCAATGTTCCCCCAAAGTTCTAACGGCGCCTAAGGAGGGCCGATTCCCCTGAGTATATGGCCTGATCCGCCTTGATAATCCCTAGGCTTCCGCCTCCGGAAGCCCGGAAGCTCTCCCAGGAACACTCCAAATAATCTGCTGTCAAAACCTTGGAACGTTCTTAGTCCAAGGGAGAGCCATGACCAGCGGCGGCAAGACGACCCTGTAGCGGATCCCGCCGAAGGCGATCGGATGCTCAAGCCGCATAGCCCGGCGTCGCGGATGCGTATCTAGACTGCCGCAGGCAGCCAGTACCGCAAAAGGTTCCGCCGGACAATCCACAGGCAACATTTACTGAGCTAACAGCCCAGGCAGGCCGTGTCCGCGCCGGCAAATAGGCACGTCGCGGAACCGTGCAAGGGCCGACATCGTATATCGGTTTCGTTGCTCAACTCCGGGGCGCGCGGTTGCCGGCACTTCCGTGCGAAGGATGTCGCCTTGCTTGACGTGCGATCTTGCCAGGACAGAACCTTCCAGACCCCGGGCATCCTCCTCCCCGGATATGCCTGCACCGTAGCGGACACAACCTGGTTCGGCGGTCGGATTGACCGCAGGATTTTCGGTGACGCCACAGGAAGATGTCGACAGCTCTCGGTGGACGGCTGCGATGTCCAGAGACTCGAACTCGCCCGTTCCGGCTCCTCTCAGTGACCGGTGTGGTGCGTTCGGTCGGTCCGACTCCGCCTATCTCTCGTGGGACGCTGCCCGGCATGTGTTCGGGCAGCGTCCCTGAGGTGTCCGTTGTTTCTTGGCAGGTGGAGAATGAGGGCCGGGCCAGCCGCGCCGGAAAGGCAAGAAATGTCGTCTTTAGCATTTCAAAGCCGCGCCAGGACGCCACATTGTGTGGACAGTGATGTCTACCAGCTTTCGTTCGCCGAGATCGGTAACTATCCAAGCGATTCCCTGATCCTGGGAAATCAGGTCGACATGCCCGTTCCAAAGTTCTCCTGTGTCGTGATTGCTTGCGGCAATGCGTTCGCCAGGAGCTATCGAGAGAAAGACTTCTATTTCGCATCCGGTGAGCGAATGTTTGTTGCCTTTCCTGCCAGAGGCTGCCCGTATGGCTGATTTGTGCAGTGAGCATGCTTCTCGTCCGAGGGCCGGGCATTGGCCCGGAACAACGGCGGGGCTTCTAAGCCACGATGGACTGTTCACTACCGCGACCCCGCGGACGTGCCCCAACTCTCCATGATTGTGCCGGGTGGAACATTCCGGTCCAGGGAGGCCACATAGCGGCCGAATCCCAGGCGTGTCACCGAGATGCCCACTTTTTCAGCCGTTGCTGTGGGCCTCAGGAAGTCCACGGCATTGTCAAGCGCGGTGTCCAGCTCCCTTCGGGTCCGCACCGATACCATTATGTGGTCGTGCTCGAGCAGCATGGTGTTTCTGATCCTTTCTTGGTGGCTAAGAGCTGCCACTGGGCGATGCCACTGGCAGCTTGTTACTAGGACAACTAGTGGCTGCGGATTGGACCCCCGCCCGAGATAGACGGGGGTCCAATCCGGTCCTATCTGGCTCAGCAAGCCAGGGGCGTCTAGCCTGCGCTGAACGCGTCCCACCGTTCAGGATGGGCATTCTTGAATTGGCCCACTAGATCAATACAGCCCTGGTGCCCGGCGACCCGGACGTTGACGTCCCGTCCCCTTAGCCAGTCCAGGGCACCTGGGTAGTGAACATCCTCCCCGACGACTACGTGTCGGATTCCGCTTACCACGATCGCGCCGGCGCACATGGGGCAGGGCGCTTCAGTTGCGACCATGACGACGTCTTCGTTACGACCAAAGGGCCGCCGGACGGCTTCCCCTAAACAGTTGATTTCGGCGTGGGAGAAGTATCTGCCGTCCTGGATCTGGCGGTTCCGGCCGCTCGCCACCACTTCGCCATTTACAATGAGCGCTGCCCCGAAAGGCATGCCTCCTTCGGCAGCGCCGGCCTCGGCTTCCCAAAGTGCTCTCTCCAAGGCTTTGCTGTAGGCCATCTAAGTTCCTTTCTTGGTCCGCCTCCATCTAGGAGGCGGACCTTTTTCTGACGATTCGTCGTGGTTAGAGTTCTCGTAGACGCTTCAACTGACCACGGCGGCGGGCTCATCTTCCACGGCTGATTGGGCTGCAAGGCCGTACTTGGGATGCTTCGCCAGATAGGGGTAGACGAGGAACGCCGTACCAGCGCCTACAAACCAGGAGAAGGGCGCAACCACACTGAAGGCCGGAACGAGGGCGGCGCTTACCGACAAAGCTGCAGCAATTGCGAGTGCCCGAACAGCTGTCAGATTAAACCCTTTGGTATACCAATAGGCGCCACGCGGATTATCCGTGTACAGAGCCTCCGTCTCGATGAACTGCTTACGGACGCGGTAGTAGTCGGCCATGAGGATGCCAAAAAGTGGACCGATCAGAGCGCCGAGCGTTCCCAAGGTGTACTGGATCATGGTCGGGTTGCTGTACAAATTCCAGGGCATGACCACGATCGCCAAAATGGATGCGATGATGCCTCCGCGGCGGAAGTTGATCTTGCTGGGGATAAGGTTGGCCAGGTCGAATGCTGCCGAAATGAAGTTTGCGACGATGTTCGTTGCCACCGTCGAGATGGCAAAAGTCAGGACTCCGAGCAGGACGGCTGTCGTGTGGTCGATGCGTGCGACTAGGTGAACGGGGTCCATGATCATCTCACCGAAGACCTGGTAGCCGCCCGAAGTAGTGATGACGGTTACGAGAGCGAAGATCATCAAGTTAACGGGCAGTCCGAGGAAGTTTCCGCGCGTCATGCTCTTCGGTGACTTGAGCAACCTGGAGAAGTCGGCGAAGTTCAATGTCGTCCCGGCAAAATAGGATACAACCAGCGCCACTGCAGTGAAGAACATGGCCCACATTTGGCCTCCGCCGAGCTGCTCGGAACTGAGTGTAAAGCTGATGTTTCCAGGGCCGGCCTTCATCACGATCCAGCCGGCCAGGAGGAACATGACCACATAGACGCCCGGGCCAGCCCAGTCGCAGAAGCGCCTTACAGTCTCGATTCCCCGATAGAAGACTACGAACTGAATGGCCCAAAGGATCAAAAACGCCGCCCAACCGAGAGTGGACAGACCCAGGAAGGAATCCTTGGTCAGTGGCTCCAAGTCCGGGAAGAAGCGGAGAACTGCGACGACGATCGCTGTAGAAGCGACCCAGGTCTGAATGCCATACCAGCACGTGGCGATGATTGCCTTAATGATGCCGGGAATGTTGGCGCCAAGAACACCAAAGCTAGGGCGGCAGGAAACGGCGAAGGGGATGCCGTAAGTCTGTCCAATCTTGCCCACTTTATTGACGAAGAAGTTGGTGATTCCGATGCCCAGCAGCAGGGCGATGAGGACCTGCCAGCCCGGAATGCCCAGAGCAAAGAGACTCGCGGCAAAGACATACCCCGCCACACTGTGGACATTTGACATCCACATGGCGAAGAGGCTGTAGGTTCCCCACGTTTTTGTCTTTACAGGTAAGAGATCTTCGTTGCTGAGGCGCGGGCTGAAGTGTTGTGCGGGGAACGATGCGTCCCGCTCCCTGTTTTGTTCTAGTGACACGAATATCGCCTTTCATAGCCGTCGGCGGCCTTGGGCGCGCTTCGTTTCCCCGAGGCGGGGCGCGCCCACTGCGGGCCGAAAGGAAAGTTTTGGGGGTGAAATTACCGGTCTGGCGTCTTTGCCCGGCGGTGTTTCCACGATGAGCGGGACGTGCCGGGGGATGGCCCGCAATGAGTCCCTATTTCATTTTGCGGAATCTTAATTCCACAGCCCTTATAGTGTCTGGCCTGGCTACGCAAGTCAAGCAAAAAATGCCATTTGGTATACCGATCGCCCTGGATTCATTTTGTGACTACCCGGTTGAATCGCTCGCTGCTCACCGCCAGCAGGATCTACCCGACGGCACTGTGTTCTGTCCGTGTCTGACGGTCTGCAACTGGCGCATTGGGTGGACAACCGAGGCCATATATTAGGGGCCTGGCAAAGGACCTGAATAGCCCGGCTGTGAAGGCCGTAACGTCTTGGCCGGGTCAGCGGCCACAGCATCGCTGAACGCGCCCTGTCGGGACCAGAGCAGCCAGTCTCGTATCGAATACGACGGAGGCCTCTGAGTCTGGCTGAGCAAACCGAACTCTGGCACCGCGGCGCTGCCTTCGGCTAGATCTTGTACATGAGCGGAATGCACTGCCCCTATATCTCTGACCCGACAGCCGCGTGGTTCATAATCTTGCACATAGCCTTTGACAGTCATAGTCCTTTCTGTAGCCGCACAAAATCAGGGACGCTGGCAAACAGGCACGCACATGCCAGGTGGCTTCCCCTGTTTGTCTGGCATGCTCCCGGCATCAAGATGTCGCTCGACGTCCAGGAGGTGCCAAAGCCAACTCGGTCCATCGGAGAATGCGCCCCAGCGTTCCCTTGTCGTTCCGGGCGACACATTAGCGTTGCGCCGAACCTCTTAGCGGCCCGGGCCGGGCCGTGTTATCAGGATGCCCACTCGTTCGGTCATTGATACAGGCGTCAATTGCCTGGTCCAATGCGGCGTCCAAGTCGTCTCGCCTCTCAACGGCTGTGAGAAGGCTGTTGAGCGCTGTTGAAATGGTCATTAGTCCCTAATCTCGTCAGGATCGGTGCCAAGTCCTGGCTGTTGGCTGTCTGGGTCCTTCCGTGGATGCTCGAGGGTGGATGGCCTCGCCAGCGGAAATGTAGAGATCCCGGGGCGTAGGGAACCGTTCTTGGCAGCAGTGCCCTAAGCCCCGGTCTAGTGAGCCATGGCGGAGGCGGTCAGCATGCCGGCCGGTTGAGGACGTCGCTGGATACGCGCTGCTTGAGCAGCGATCCGCTCGGGCCGGCCAGCAGCTTCCGGTCCTCCACCATGACGGTCCCGCGCAGCACGGTCATACTCGGCCAGGCAGCCACCCGGTAGCCCTCCCATGGCGTGTAGTCCGCCTCGTGAAGGTCCGAAGCCGTGATCCGGCGGTCCACGTTGGTGTCCAGTACGGCCAGGTCCGCGTCGCTGCCGACGGCGATGACGCCCTTCTGCGGGTACAGGCCCAAGATCTTGGCGGCATTCGCTGAGGTGATGTCCACGAAGCGCGTCAGGTCCAGGCCCCGCTTCTTGACGCCCTCGGTGTACGCCACGGCCATGCGCATCTCGACGCCGGCGTGGCCACCGGTCGCGTCGAGGATGGTCTTGCCGCGCGTCTTCACCTCCAAATCCGTGCAGACGCCGTCGGTGGCCAGGGTGCTCAGCGAGCCGTCCAGCAACGATTCCCACATTGAATCCCGGTCCGTCTCGGACTTCAGCGAGGGGTAAGTGTGGTAGATTGCGCCGTTCTCCTGCTTGTAGTCCTCGGCGGTGAAATACGCATAGTGCGGAAGGATCTCCCCGTACACCGCCTGGCCGCGGCCGCGTGCCTCGCGGATGGCGTCCACGCCCTCGCGGGCGCTGACGTGCATCAGGTAGATGGGAGCCCCCACATGGTGGGCCAGGGTGATGGCCCGCTGGAAGGAGAGCTTCTCGGACAGATTGTTGTGGGCATGGTGCATGTACGCGAGGTCGGTCTTGCCCTGGTGCTGCAGCTTCTTATACGAGTACATGACAATGTCGTCGTCCTCGGCGTGCACGGCAAGCATCGCGCCAGCGGCCGCCGTCTGTTCCATGAGCCCCCACATGTTGCCGAGGTCCGTCTTCTGCTTGGGCCGCGTGGGCGTCGTGTTGGTCATCCACACCTTGTAGCTGCCATGCCCGTTGGCCACCGCGTCCGGGACCTGCTCCAGGACGTCAAAGGGGATTTCCGGCTCCTTGAAGGTGCCGTGCAGCGCGTAGTCCGTGTAGGTGGAGCCGGCCCACTCGGCCGACTTCCGTGCGAACGACTCGGACAGTTCGTCGCCCGGCTTCCAGTGGGCAAAGTCCACCAGGGTGGTGGTGCCGCCATAGATGGCGCCCTCGCTGACGCGGTCCGGACCGAAGCACATGATGCCGCTCTCCGCCGCGGTGGGAAGCACCGAGTTGGTGTGCACGTGAGGGTCCACCCCGCCCGGGACCACAAGTTGGCCTTTCAGGTCCACCACCCGGCGGCCCTCGTCGGGCGAGTCCGGGCCGGACGCACCTGAGGCGCGGAGCGACACAATCTTGCCGCCAACGATCCCGATCTCCAGACGCGCTGCACCGGAGGGCGTGACGACCAGTCCATTGGTCAGGAGGAGATCAAACATCGGAGACCTGCGCATTCATAGTGTCGGAAGAAATTGCGTCGGAAGAGTCAAGGGTGAAAGGTTCGGCGCTGAAATAGCGCGAAGCCAGGGTGACCTTGGCCGAGACGCGGGCGTTGACCAGCTGCGAGACGGATACATCCGCGGCCGCACTGAGCAGCATCGCGGTCTTCTCCCGCGACCAATGCCGGTCCGTCTGGAGCAGTTCCAGCATGTCATCCAAGGCGAGCCGGGCCGCCTCGTCCAAGGTGTCGCCGTCGCCGATCGTGATGACGGAACCACCGCTCAGGACCACCGGCCGCCGGAGGCCGGCGTCGGCCTCCGGAACCGCAGCCCCGGGAACCACCGTGCAGGAGAGCCGCACGCTGCCCTCGACCTCAACGGCAGTCAGCGAGCACTCTCCGTCGCCCTGGGCCGCGTGCAGATCCCCGGCGTACAGCATCGCTTCGGGCACCTGGACGGGGAGGACGACGGCGGAGCCCGCCGTCACGTCCTTGCAGTCCATATTGCCTCCGTGGATCCCCACGGTGCTGGAGTTCGGGCCGGTGCCAACAGGCGCCACCCCCAGCTTGCCCACCATGGGCCGGACGGGGATGGTGATGTGGCCGTCGAACACCACCTGGCCGTCCACGATCTCCACCACGTGGCCGGCCCGTCCCAGACCGCCGGTGAAGCCCCCGCGTCCGGGCAGGGTGACCATGGCACCGCGGCTGGCGATCCTGATCTCGTGGATGTCCACGCGCAGCGCATCGCCGGGAAGCACCCCGCGGATGGCGACGGGCCCGGTGACGGGAATGGACAGCTTCTCGTACTCGCCGGTCTCCTCGAAGAGGCCGCCGGTAAGCAGGCTCCGGGCGTCCAGCCAGAAGTGCTCGCCCTGGCAGACGGTGAGGACCGGCTCGGCGCTCGCCTCAAAGGACAGGGAGGCGTCTTCGAAGCCGGCGCGTGCCAATTCCTCGGAGGGCACCTCCTGCAGCGTCTGTGTTTCCAGCATGGTGTCTCCTTTCATGACGGGTAAACGGGCGTGGCCCACTTCTGGTCCGCGGCCACGCGTCCGACGACAGCCTGCCGGTACAGATCCTGGAGGCTGCGCGTGATCTCGCCTGCCGTTCTCTTGCCGATCGCGGTGCGGTCCACGGATGCTACGTGGTTGACCTCGGCCGCGCTGCCGCAGACGAAGATTTCGTCGGCCGAGTACAGCTCGGTGCGGTCGATGGGACGGATGTCGACGTCGATGCCCAGCTCCGTGCGGGCCAGGTGCAGGACGCTGTCCCGGGTGATGCCCTCGAGGATGCTGTCCGTCACCGGGGGAGTGCAGAGTCGTCCCTGGCGGACCATGAAGACGTTATAGCCGGCGCCTTCGGCGACGTGTCCGCTCTCTGTGAGCAGCAGCGCAGCGCCATAGCCGTTGCGTTTGGCTTCCAACAGGGCAAGCCTGCCGTTCTGGTAGTTGGCGATGGACTTCACCCGTGGCGGCATGGACCGGTCCGAGAGACGGGCCCAGCTGCTGATCTGGACATCGAGTCCCGTGCTCCCGAAATAGTTACCCATTGGAATGGCGGCCATGAATACGGTGGAGGGACCGGTGTCCTCGGGCTTGCCGTCACCGGAATCAACAAAGACCTGGGCGCGCATGTGCAGATTGCTTCGCAGCTCGTTGGCCCGGATCAGCCCCAGTAGCTGCTCGCGGAGTTCGTCGATGTCCTGCGGGCCGTCAATCTCCACGACCCGCATGGAGTCGATGAGCCGCTTCATGTGGTCGCCCACCCTGAACGCGTACAGCTGCTGCTCGTCCTCGCTCCAGTACGCGCGGAACCCTTCGAAGACTCCGACGCCGTACTTCAGAGAGGTGCTCAGCACATGGAGGCGGGCGTCGGCATAGTCCACCAGCTCGCCGTCGTGGAGCAGGTACTTCACCGGCTGTCCCGGTGCGGTCGGCTGGGGGGCTACTGCAGCGGCTGATTCTTGAAAGTTGGGCATTGGGTTCCGTTCCTCATCTGTTTCCGTGGGCCGTCGGCAGCACGTGAGCTTCATCGCAGTCGGCATTTGCTCACTATATTGAAGCCACTCCACTGTGGTGTCAATGGCCTGCCTACGAATCGCCCGTGTCCTGCCGAGTTCAGTTTCGGCTCCCCGTGTGCCATTAAGAACCCGGAGAGGCGGCAGTCACTTTCGGGCGGTTCCCTGTTTTCCGAGAAAAAGAGTGCAATTCGTCACACTTGGCGCTACAGTCACATTCAATAAAGTGATGAGACTTTGATATGAGGCGATTGCCGATCAAGGTCCGAACAGGAGCTGAATACAGGAGCTGAATATGCAACAGCCACCGGTCCTGAAGCAGGACGATCTTCATTACATTGCGAGTGGACTCATTGCGAGGAGTCCTGGCGTCTATCTCGTCTCCCACGTCGTTTCCGGCCGATTCCCCGAGGGGGCCCCATGAGTATCCAAGGACTTCCGCGCACCTCACCCGGCCTCCGTGCCACGGCGTGGGCCCGCCGCGGCCAGACCCTCCTGGTCGGCCGGTCAAACACGATGATGGCCGCCATCGCGGTGGCCATCATTGTGGGCCTGCCCCTCATGGCCGTGGTGGCGCCGCTTCCGCACGACCCCCTCCGCCCGGACACCGATGCGATCGGCATCGCGCCGAACGGGACGCACTGGTTCGGCACGGATGGAAACGGGATGGACATCTTCTCCCGGACCATCGAGGCCGCGAAACTGGACCTTCCCGTCGCCCTGGCAGCCACGGCGCTGTCACTGCTGGTGGGCGTCCCGCTCGGCCTGTTCGCCACCAGCGGCAGGCTGGGCGAGGCCATCATGCGCGTTATTGATGCCTTCGCTGCACTGCCGATCATCGTCATCGCCGTCGTCTCCATCAAGCTCATGGGCGGCGGCGCAACGGATGTGGTCCTGGCGATCGCCATTGTGGCGGCGCCACGATTCGTGCGCCTATCCCGGGCGGCGGCCATGGCCCTTCGCTCCGCGCGCTATGTGGAGGCTGCTGCGGCGATCGGGTGCTCGCCCGTCCGTATCGCGTTCAACCACATCTTCCGCAACGCCTATGGAGTGGTCCTGGTGCAGGCAACACTGACGGCGGCCAACGCCCTGGGGACCATTGCCGCACTGAACTTCCTTGGCGTTGGGGTCAAGCCGCCCACGCCGACGTGGGGGGCCATGATCAACGACGGCGTCAGCATGCTGATCCGCGGCGAATGGTGGGCGGCCGCATTTCCCACCGCCGCCATGCTGCTGGCCATTGGCTCACTCAATGTCATTGCCGGAGCAATAGAAACCAAGATCGAGCGAGTGGAGCGGGCACGATGACCACAGGACTTCAGGTGCGGGACCTGGTGACTGAGTTCCACTCCCGGGAGGGCGTCACCCGTGTCCTCCACGGCATCTCCTTCGAGGTCGGCGCAAACGAAATCGTCGGCGTGGTGGGCGAATCCGGATCGGGCAAGTCCACCGTGGTCCGCTCGGTGGTAAAGCTGCTCATGCCGCCCGGGCGCGTCATGGATGGCACCGCCGAATTCCACGGCCAGGATCTGATCCGCCTGCCGGAACGGGAGATCCGCCACCTCAGGGGCAGGGAAATAGGCTTCGTGGCGCAGAACCCGTTCAGCGCCTTGAACCCGGTGGTGCGCATCGAAAAGCAGTTCGCGAACATCGCTAAAGCGCACGGGCTCAAGGCTGACGCCGAATCGCGCGGCCGGGCCCTCGAATTGCTGGCCTCCTCCGGCGTCAACGATCCGGAACGCGTCATGCGCGGCTACGCGCACGAGCTCAGCGGCGGCATGGCCCAGCGCGTGGTTATCGCCATGGCCTTGTACCTGAACCCCCGCTTGGTCATCGCGGATGAACCGACGACGGCGCTGGACCTGACCGTGCAGCGGCAGGTACTGGACACCCTTACGCGGCTGACGAAGGGGAGCGGCCGCTCGATGCTGATCGTCACCCATGACCTTGGGGTGGTGGCCAATTACTGCGACCGCGTCCTGGTCATGTACCGCGGCCGCATCGTTGAGCAGGGGGCGGTGTCCGAAGTGTTCGTCCGGCCCCAGGATCCCTACACCGTCTCGCTGCTCAATTCCGTGGTCCAGCCGAAGGCTGGTTCCCCGGACGCTGTCCAGCCGAAGGCTGGTTCTGCCGGCGCGGTGCACCACACGGCTGGCCCAACACTCCCCACCGAACTCTCCGAATCCAGGAGCATATGACCATGCCCATCATTGAATTGAAGGACGTCCGGAAGACGTTCCGAAGTCCGCAGGGACTGCCCGTGGCAGCAGTGGAGGGTATTTCACTGTCTGTGGAAAAGGGCGAGACCTTGGGGATCATCGGTGAAAGCGGCTCCGGCAAGTCAACCCTCGGCCGCCTCATCCTCAGGCTCAGCGAGGCCGATTCCGGCACGATACTCCTCGAAGGCGAGGACATTCGTGCGTTGTCCAAGGCGGAGCTGCGGAACCGGCGCCGGCGCTGGCAGATTGTCTTCCAGGAACCGTTCGCCTCCCTGAATCCGCGGCTCACCATCCGCCAGATCGTCGAAGAACCCCTGATCGTCGCTAAGACGTACGGGTCCCGCGCCGAGCGCCTACGCCGGGTCACGGACACCCTGGAAGAGGTGGGGCTCTCGCAGGATTTCCTGGACCGTCGCCCGGCCAACCTCAGCGGCGGGCAGCAGCAACGGGTGGGCATCGCCCGCTGCCTCGTCACGAACCCCACCCTGGTGGTGCTGGACGAGCCCACGTCGTCCCTCGACCTCACCATCAGGGCGTCCATCCTACGGATGCTCGCGAAGCTGCAGCTCGCCAGGGGGCTGACGTACGTCTTCGTCTCGCATGACATCGAGACTGTCCGGCACTTCTGTTCCCATGTGGCGGTTATGCACCGGGGGCGGTTCGTTGAAACGGGCACCACGGACGACGTTCTCTCCCGTCCGCAGCAGCCCTACACGCAGGCACTCATGGCCGCGGCCATGCCTCCCATCCCGTACGTTCCCGGAGAAAGGGAGGCCATGGCATGATCCGCTACGTCCTGTCCCGCCTTGTCATTGCATTCCTGCTTCTCCTGGGGCTCATCACCCTGAGCTTTGGCCTGGTCTCGTTGCTTCCCGGCAACCCGGCCATCGCGCTGCTGGGCGAGTATGCCACCCCGGCGGACATCGCCCGAATCAATTCTCAGCTAGGCCTGGACAAACCATTTTGGGAACGCTATCTGGAGTACATGGGCCGCACCTTGAGCGGTGACCTGGGAAATTCGTTCTTCACAGGAAGCCCGGTGGCGGGAGAGATCTGGACCCGGCTGCCCAACACGTTGGTCTACCTGGTTCCCGGACTGTTCCTGGCCCTGCTCATCGGCATGGGCATGGGCACACTGGCGGCCTACCGATACGGGCGGGGAGCGGACAGAGCTTTCACCGCCGGAGTCTCGTTCCTCATGGCCATGCCGGAGTTTGTCCTGGCCCTGCTGCTGCTGTTTATCTTCTACCAGCAGCTCCATCTGGCGCCTGCGCCGCTGGGCATGCTGTCCAGCGCGGACATTCCTCCTCCCAAGATCACTGGATCCCTTGCCCTGGACGCGGTGATCGCTGGTCAATGGGGAACGGTGCAATCCATCTTCAGCAGGGCCGTCCTGCCCATTATCACTATGGGACTGTTCTTCGCGGCCCCGTTCGGGAAGACCGTGCGGACAGGTCTCCTCCAGGTCCTGAATTCACCCCAGATCGAATTCGCCCGGGCCTGCGGACTGAAACCGCTGCAGGTGTTCCGCTACGCGCTGAGCGATGTGCGCGGGGCCCTGATGACCTACATGGTCCTCTTGTTCGCTGCGGCACTCAGCGGCGCGGCCATCATCGAGAGCGTCTTCTCCTGGCCCGGCGTCGGCGGCTGGTCCCTGGACGGTGTCCTCAAGGGCGACGTGCCCGTCATTCAGGGGTTCGTCCTCATCATGGGTGCCACGAGCCTCCTGGGCTATGTGCTGCTGGACGCCCTCATCACGCTTCTGGACCCCCGCACGCGCAACAACGTCATCCGTGGCGTAAAGAGCCCGTCCAAGATCCGCCCTGCGGCGGAACCGGCCGTGAAGCGGGTCTAAATAGCCAGCTCCGCAAGAAAATCCTTGACTTTCCCCCAATATTCAATAGATTGAAGATATGTTCACTTCATTGCATGCAGACAAATTGGCGGTCCTCGGCGGAAACATTCCGCTCGACGGCCGCGTGAGTTGGGTTCCGCAGGGTGCGACAGGATTCCAGCCGTCCAACGCCTACCTCCTGACCGAGGGCTCCTCCCGGCTCCTGGTCGATTCCGGATTGGCTGTCCACACGGAAGAGATCCTTGACGGCCTGGCAGGGCTCATTGGCGAAGGCGGGGGAGTTTCCATCTTCTTCACCAGGCCCGAGATGGACTGTGTATCCAACCTCGAACCGATCGCCGGCAGGTTCGACATCGAACGGCTCTTTACCGGCGGTGTCATCAACCCCTTCGACGCTTTCGATGACCTGAGCCGGCTGGCACTGCGCGGACGCCGCCACCAGATCGACGCCCAGCGGACCGCGGAGGGCGACTCCATGGCCCGGGCCGCGGAGATCGAGATAGCTCCCGGCCGCGTGCTGGAAGTTGAATCGCCCCTACTGCGCCTCCTGCCCACCTTCTGGGGCTGGGACAAGGAAACGGGCACGTTGTTCACCTCTGACACCTTCACCCACGGCGTGATGGACCGGCCCGACGGCCAGCGCATCATCGACTCCACGGTGGAGGACACCACCACCGTGGAACAAGTGGCCGGTCACCTTTATGCGAAATACGAATGGATCCCGCGCTCTACGTGCGAGCCCCTGAGGGAATGGCTCCAGGACAGGTTCGACACCCTGGACCCCGAGGTCATCGCTCCGTCCCGCGGATGCGTCCTGAAGGGACGCGACGTGGTCCGGCGCCACCTCGACTTCATGCTCGACGCGCTCACCCCGCAGCTGGTTTAGGAGACCGTCATGGAAGAACAACTTGTAGAAACGATGAGCAGCGACCTCCCGCGCAGCGTCGCGAAGGGTGTCACATGGATGAGCTCCTGCCTCCCATTCCACCTGGCGGACCGTGTGATCCACGGCCACAACTCCACCTACCTGGTCCAGGGCGACCACTCGTCCATCCTGGTGGACACGGGCAACCCGTCCAGCTGGCCCATCATTTCGAGCACGCTCGACGAGCTGCTGGACGGCCGCCAGCTGACGTACGTGTTTCCCACCCACCCCGAGCTTCCCCACACAGGCAACCTGCCGCGGCTCGTGGAGAAGTACCCGGACATCCAGGTGGTGGGCGACATCCGCGACTACCACCTCTTCTACCCTCAGATCGTTTCCAACCTCCACGCAAAGGTGCCTGGAGACCGGATCGATCTGGGCGGGCAGGAGTTCCTGGTGTTGGAGGCCCTCATCCGGGACCTGCCCAACACCCAATGGGGTTTCGCGCCTGAAGCCGGAGTGCTCTTCACGGCCGACGGCTTCTGCTACATGCACCGCCCCGAACTCGACGACGAAGACCCGGTACACCTCCCGGGCGAATGCGGACTGACCACCGGCGAACTGCAGGTGCCCATCGCCGTCGAGAATGCTGCGTTCTTTACCGGAAGCGCCCTGTACTGGGCCCGTTTCGCCAATGACGCGGACGCAGTCTATGACCGCGTTCTTCATCTTATTGATGAGATTGGCGTCAAATCCGTGGCCCCCACCCACGGCAACTTCATCAGCAACATCCTCGATGTGGAGCCCATCATCCGGGCCGGCCACAAGCAGGCTTACCGCTACGAGACTGTTCAGCCGTAGCTTTCCCCAATAAACGGAGTCACTGTTATGAAACGTCTGCGTTTGCTCACCGGGGGCGCCGCTGTCGCCCTCGCCACATCCCTTGTCGCCTGCGGCGGTTCACCGCAGGCCGCCGTCAACCCCTCCATCGAAAGCGTTGTTGTTGCCGTCGGATCCCTGCCGGACAGCCTCACGCCATCGCCCTGGGGCGGCAGCGCCTCGCACGTAGTGCTCAGCGGCCTCGGCTCGCAGCTTCTCGAGTACAAAGCGGCCGACAGCGACGGCAAGACCTGCCCCGCGCCGTCCACGGAATTGAACGGCCGTCTGGCAGAAAGCGTCAAGCCCAGCCCGGATGGCACCGGCGTCGTGGTCACGCTCCGCAAGCTCACCAGCCAGTTCGGGAACACTCTCACGGCCGAAGACGTCCGCTGGAGCTTCGATATCGGCATGAAGCGTCAGCCGGTCATGAAGGGAACGCTCAAGAGCAGCGGTTTCAACGTGGACAACCTCGTCAAGGTGATCGACGAGCACACCCTCCAGCTCAACACCACGGCGCTGACGTCCTACACCGAGGAATCCCTGCAAAACAACCTGTTCTACGTCCATGACAGCACTGAGGCCAAGAAGCACGTCACCACGGAAGACCCGACGGCGAATGCTTGGCTGTCGAAGAACCTGGCCGACTACAGCGGCTGGAAGCTTGAAGAATTCACGCCGGGCGCCTCGCTGACCGTCACGGCGGATCCGAAGTGGGAAGGCACCCGGGGGACGGTGAAACGCGTGGCCGTCAAGGCGGTCCAGAGCACCGCCACCCGCAGCCAGCTGGTGGAATCCGGCGAGGTCCAGGTGGCCAACGGCTTCGAATACGACCAGTACAAATCCCTGGAGAAGGCGCCGGGTGTCACCGTCCTCAACTGCCCAAGCCAGACCCGCGACACGATGATGATCAACACCAAGACCGGTCCGCTGGCCGACCCCAAGGTCCGCCACGCCGTCTCCATGGCGATCGACCGTGAAGCCTTGATCAAGGGCGCCTACGCCGGCTTCGGCGAACCGGCCGGATCCATCTTCCCCATGGTGGAGGACTCGGCGATCTACAAGTTCAACAAGGACGAGGCCAAGAAGCTCCTGGCCGGGGCAGGGTATGCGAACGGGTTCCCGATGACACTGAGCTACAGTGCCACCCGCCCCGGCCCGGTGGCAGCCAAGTCGGCAGTACTGATCCAGTCCATGCTCAAGGACGTCGGTATCAGCGTTGAACTGCAGAACGTGGCCAGCTCCACGGACTTCTCCACGGCGCTGCTGGAAGGCCGCTACCAGGCCGTGCTCTACTCCGAGCCCATCGTGATAGCCGACCCCGCGTTCTACAGCTACGCGTTCTACGGAACCGGCGCCCCGAGCAACACCACGGGCTGGTCCAACCCTGAGTTCGACAAGGCACGCAGCGAACTTGCCGCCACGCCGGACACGGAAGCGGACAAGCGCAGCACCCTCCTAAAGAAGATGACCACACTTGTGGACGACGGCGCAGCCATCCTGTCGCTCGTCGAAACCAGAGGAGTGCTGGTCACCAAGACCGGACTGTCCGGGGCCGTGCCCCTCACCAACGGCCAGATCCACTTCAACGCCCTCGGCCGCTAGGCCGCCGGCAGTCCCGCGTGGTGCCGGCCGGCAGATGTCGAACCCGGCCGGCACCACCCCACAGGCACCACCCCACAGAAGGAACCTCCCATGATTGAAATCTGCGGAAAGCAGGTCCGCGACACGCTGCAGGAACTGCTTGACCCTGCCACCACCGCCCTTGTGGTGATCGACATGCAGGAAGGTGCCGTGAACGCCGGCGGCGCGATCGGCGACTCCGGCCACGACCTCAGCATGATGCCCGACGTCGCCAAGCGCTGCGGCCGGGCCATCGAAGCGGCCCGGAAGAACGGCGTTCCCGTCTTCCACATCCGGGTCGAAAACCTGCCCGACGGCGGCAGCTCACCTGCCGCTTGGCTGCGGGCTCTGTACACGGCCGCCAACGGCCGGCCCATCGACCTGGGCAAGCTCAGCCTCAAGGGGGATCCGGCCACGGAGTTCTGTGCAGAGTGCCTGCCCGAGGACGGCGAGGTCATCATCACCAAGCGCCGCCCCAGCGCATTCGTGGGCACAGAGCTGGCGCTCCTGCTGCGCAGCCAGGGCATCGAATCCGTGGCCCTGGTGGGCGTCTCCACCGGCGGATGCGTCGAGGCCACGCTGCGGGACGCCGTCCACAACGACTTCTACGCCGTGCTGCTCGAGGACGCCGTGGGCGCCTATGACACCGTGGTCCACGAGGCCGCGCTGACCGTCATGAGGGCACGCCACGATGTCTCCACCTTGGACGAGGCCATCGCCGTCTGGGACTCGGCCAGCGCCTCCTAGGCCGGCCGGTTCAGAACAAGCCCATTCGGAAACGAGAGAGGAGAAGTCGTTGAATCCGCATACAGCCCAGGCAGCGCCCGCCGTCAACGGCGTCCACAGCCTCATCGGAGACCGCATCCATCGCCTTGGGGCGGACATCGCCCTGGACGGGCAGGTCAGCTGGTGCCCGCCCGGCATCCGCACCACCCAGCCCGTCAATTGCTACCTCATCAAGGGAAGCGCCGGCTCGGTGCTCGTGGACACCGGCATCCGGCTCCACGAGGGGGAGATCATCCGCCAGCTGGAATACCTGCTCGAGCCGGGGGAACGGCTCGCCGTCGTCCTTACACGGACGGAGATGGAATGCTGCCTGAACCTTCCCGCCATCGAGGCGCGGTTCGACGTCGAATCCGTCTGGTACACGGGCGGAATCACGGTTCCGAGGAGTTCGGCGACTCCTCGGCGCATCATGGTCAACCCGGGGACCTCGCTTGAGGTGGAGGTCATGGACGGGATGACGCTGGAGTTCGTGTCGCCGCTGATGCGGCTCCTGCCGACGCTGTGGATCTTCGATACCGTGTCCGGGGCGCTCCTGACCTCGGATGCCTTCACGCACGGTTCCTACGGCAGCCCAAACGCGACGGCCGGCCTGCAGAAGTTCCAGTGGTTTGCCGAGGCCGATACGCGCGGCATTGCGCAAGACGTCGAAGAGATCATCCGCGAACGCCGGGTGAAGGCCATCGGACCCGGCTACGGGGAACCCTTTGCCGGCGAAGGCGAATGTGCGGCAGAGGCCACGGCGTTGGCCGAGGCCATCAGGAAGGTGGGCATCCAATGAGTCCCGACCTCAGTACCGGCCGAGTCCTCGCCGACGGCGTCCACTGGCTGGGTGGCTGCCTTTCGGCCAGCGCCGAAGGCCAGGAAGTCCACTATCACGTCTCCTCTTACCTGGTGATCGGCTCCGAAGCGTCGATCCTGGTGGATACAGGCGATCCGGCACACCGGGAGACGGTGCTGGCGCAGCTGGACCGTGCACTGGGCGGGCGGACGCTTGACTACATTTTCCCGACGCACCCGGAGATCCCGCACGCGGGCAATCTCCCGGCACTGCTGGCCACGTACCCCTCCGCTGTGGTGGTGGGCGATGTCCGCGACTACGCCCTCCACTTCCCGGAGCATCGGGAGCGGCTGCAAGCCAGGGCCGCGGGCGAGTCGCTGGACCTCGGGGACAGGGAGTTCCGCTTCTTCCCGGCGTACATCCGGGACCTGGAGAACACGCTCTGGGGCTACGACGCAGGTGCACGGATCATGTTCGTCTCCGACGGCTTCTCCTACATCCACGACATTCCGGGGCCGGAGGACGACGACGAACCGGTGCACCTGCCGGGACAGTGCCGCCTGCTCTCCAGCGAAATGCCTGAACCGCCCTCGGTGGAACAGGCCGCCTACGGCACCGGACGCGCGCTCTACTGGACCAAATTTGTCGACGTCGGCACGGCGTTCCAGGCCATCGAGGACACCCTGGAGTCCTATCCGGCCCTGATGATCGGGCCCGCCCACGGAAACGTGATCGACGACGTCGACAGCATGCTCAGGACGTCACTGGCCGCCCACCGGAAGGTCTACGAAGGGCAGGCGCTCTGAAGTGAAGTCTTATCAAGTTAATGAACAAGCAAGGAGAAGCCAATGCGCGATCTGATTGGATACGGGGAGAACCCTCCGGTTGTCACCTGGCCGCACGGCGCAAGGGTTGCTGTCTCCATGGTGCTGAACTACGAGGAAGGAGCCGAGAGCTCCATCGAAGCCGGCGACGAGCGGGACGAGGACGTCTCGATCTTCGGCGGCTGGTCCGCCGACCCCACACGGCGCAGCCTCATGAAGGAGTCCTTCTTCGAGTACGGCAGCCGCGTGGGCATCTGGCGCTACCTCGGGATGCTACGCGAGTACAACGTCCAGGCAACCGTCATGGCCTGCGGCGCCGCCCTTGAACGGAACCCGGACGCCGCCCTGGCCATGGTGCGGGACGGCCACGAGATCTGCGCCCACGGCTACAAATGGCGCGGAACCGTCGGGATGGAACCGGACGAGGAACGGCAGGAGATCCGCAAGTCCCTGGCCGCCGTCGAGGCCGTCTCCGGAGTGCGGCCCGTGGGCTGGTACGTCCGCGAGGGGATTACGGAGAACACCCGCACCATCCTGGCCGAGGAAGGCGTGCTGTACGACTCGAATTCCTACGCCGACGACCTTCCGTACTATGTAGACGCCGGCCCGCACCGTCACCTCGTGATTCCGTATTCGGGCGACACAAACGACGCCCGCTTCTGGGGCAACGGCAGCCTGGGCACGGGCGAGGACTTCTTCAACGTCCTGAAAGACTCGCTCGACTGCCTTCTTATCGAAGGCAAGACCGTGCCCAAGATGATGTCCGTGGGGCTGCACCTGAGGATCGGCGGCCGGCCCAGCGTGGCCCACGGCGTGCGCCGCTTCCTCGAATACGCTCTGTCCCAGCAGGGGGTGTGGTTTGCCACCCGCGAGGAGATCGCACGCTGGTGGATGGCACACCCGCCCGTGCCGGCCAAGACCGAAGCCGCCTTGGAAGGTGCGGCATGACGCCCGCAGGAGAGGCAGGGACGGCCGCGGTGGACATCGCCCGCCTGGTCCACAACGTCCACGAGCAGGGCTTCACGGCATTGGACAAGATCGGGCTCAACGGGCAGCGGGACCAGGGCCTGGTGAGCACGCTCATCTCCCGGGACCTCAGCGGTTCGGATGACCTGTGCGTCAGCTGGGGAAAGATCCTGCCCGGCCAGCACCACCTGTGCCACCACCACCCGGACGCCTCGGAGTTCTACGTGGTCCTAAGCGGAACACCCATGGTCCACCTCGGCGGCACGGACTACCGGGCTAAACCCGGCGATGGCATCTACATCCCCCGCGGAACCAGCCATGGACTCACCAACGACGGCGAAGATGATGTGGAACTCATTGTGGGCGTCAGCAAGCCCGCGGACTGGCAGTTCGTCCCGGACGAGTAACCGCCTCACCAGCACCAGCCGCTGTCCCTTCCGCGCCGCCACCTCGCGCCAACACCTCCAGGAGGAACCTCCCATGCCCCAGGAACCAGCCGCACCGCTTGAGCGCAGCGTCGGCATCATCACTGCCGATCCCACACCGACCCTGCTGGCCCTCCTCGCCCACGCCACCGTGGACTTCCTGGTCCTCGACGCCGAGCAGACCGGGATCACTGTCCAGCAGTGCGCCGATGTGGTGCAGCGGCTGGCCGGCTCCGGAGTGAAGGTGGCGGTGCGGGTGCCGGACCTGGCCACGAACACGCTGGTGGCCTTCGCCAACACCGGGGTGGCGGAGATCGTCCTCCCGCAGCTCCGGACAGTGGACGAGCTGGAACGCGCCTACGAGGCCACGCACTACGCTCCGGAGGGATCGAGGCCGAGGCAGGTGACACCGGCCTCGGCCTACGGCAGGGACTACTCCTTGGCTCCCGTGATCTCGGTGTTGTTCGAGACGGTGGAAGCCGTGGAACGTGTCAAGGAATTCGTCGGCAGCGATGCGTTTGGCGGGGGCTGGGTGGGTCCCACGGATCTTGCTGCCGACCTGCTCCGCCACGGGGAGGGGCGGCCGGAAGCCTTGCAGGAGGCCATCCAGCGGGTTGTAGACGTGCTCGCAGGCGCTGGCTGCAGCATCGGACTTCCCGCGCCCGGGATGGCCGCCGCGCCCAGTGTCTTCGACCGCGGAGCAGACCGCTGCGCGGTGTACTGGGAAAAGGAGCTCGCCTCCATGCTCACCGGCTACGCCGATCTGAGGGCCGCATGAGCGCCACCGGCAGGTGTGTAGCGCCCGTCGAATCCAGGGTCGACAAGAAACCCTCCACGCGAAATCATCTTCGATATACTGACGCAAAACCAAGGACTAATGAAGGAGTCGTTGTGGAAGCCGCGGAAACAGCCAATAGCGAAGCAACCGGTTCCCTGGAACGCGACTTCTGGATCGCCCATCTCGGCACGATGATCAAGCATCAGCGCCTCGGCCGGTTCACGGTGGAGGAGCTCGCCGAACGTGCCGGTGTCAGCGCCGGTCTTATCAGCCAGATCGAGCGCGGGATCGGCAACCCGTCCTTTGCCACCCTCCTGCGCCTGGCAAACTCCCTGGAACTGCCGTTGTCCAGCATGTTCACGGATCCCAACGAGGGCCAGGACCACATGCTGGTCCGCAAAGCTGACCGGCGCCGCATCGAAATCCCCTCGCAGGGCATCATCATGGAGCTGATCGTTCCCGACTCGGAGCGCAAGCTGGGGGTCATCAGCATGACCATTCCGGCCAATTTCGACGGCGCCCATGTTCCGCACTCCCACGAGGGCGAGGAATGCGTCATCCTCCAGGCCGGCACGCTGGTGGCAACCATTGGCGGACAAGACTTTGTGCTGGAAGCCGGCGACAGCCTGACCTACGACGCCTCCCTGCCGCACTGGTGGAGCAACCACACGAATTCGGCCGCGGTGATGCTCGCCATCTCCACGCCGCCCTCCCTCGGCAAGGCACACTAGCGTGGGCGTTCCCGGGCCGGGGACGCGGCTGGGAATCCTTGTCCCCTCGAGCAACTCGAACGCGGAGACACTCACGGCGTCGATCCTTGCCGGACAGCCGGACCTAGGGGTCCACTACAGCCGCTTCCGCCTGCCTCCGAGCCTTGATGACACGGTGGACCTGGGCGTTCTGGGCGACGCTCCTGCCTTGCTGAACGACGCCGATTTGCAGGCCATCGCGTTCCACGGAACCTCGGGTTCATGGACGGGGATTGCCGGCGACCGGGCTCTCTGTGCCGAGCTCAAGGCGGTGAGCAGCGCGCCCGCGACCACCGCCTCCGTGGCCGTCGTCGAGGCCCTCCATGCGCTGTCTGCGAGCCGGATCGGTCTCGTCTTTCCGGGCCCCGAATCCATCGCTGCCGGGATCCAGCGCGAGTACTCCGGCCACGGCTTCGACGTGCGCGCAGTTTCGGTTCCGGAGGCTGTCATGAGCAACCCGGAGATCGCCCGTTTGGACGCTGCCGCCATCGGTGCCATCATGCGCCCGGCCTTTGTGGACGGCCTCGACGCGGTGGTGTGCGTCGGCACCAACCTGCGCTCGGGCTACCTGGTGGAGGCTTTCGAGCAGGAGTTCGGCATCCCCGTCGTGGACAGCGCCATCGCCACATTGTGGCACCTGCTTCACCTGGCGGGCGATTCACGCCCGATCCCCGGGTGGGGTGCGCTGCTCGCAGCGCACTAGCCCGACGGCTGCAGCGCCACTACCACGCCGGTGACCCGTCCGCCGTCGTTCGCTCCGCCGTCGTGCGCTTCCAGGCGTTCACAATCTCTTCGCGTGTGGCGAACCAGACGGGCTTGCCGTGGGCATGCGCGAGGAAACGGTCGAGGGCGGCGGCGTACGCCGGACGTCCGATGAGGCGGGGGTGCAGCCCCACGCTCATCACGGAGGGGCCGCCGCGGGGGTCGTCGAGCTGCAGTTCCAGCGCTGCGATGAGGTGGTTGCCGAACGATGCTGCGGTGGGGAACTGCCTGAACAGCCCGGAATCGTTGGTGTCTCCCGCATAGGGCAGCACCGGGAGCCTGGGATTGTCCAGACCGGAGCCCCAATGCGGCAGGTCGTCATTGAAGCTGTTGGACTCGTAGGCGAATCCGCTCCCGGCGAGCACCTTGCGGGTGCCCGGCTTGAGCCCGTCCCTCGAGTACCAGCTGGTGGGGGACTGGCCGGTGCTGGCCTCGATCGCGTCGAGGGAGGCGAGGATGAGTCGTTCCTCGACGTCGGCGTCGAGCTCTGTATGCGTGTCCCACTGGTGGCCGTGATCGGCAATCTCGTGGCCGTCGCGGACCAGCGCCGCGGCGATCTCCGGGTTGAGCTGCAGGGCCACGGCGCAGCAGAAGGCGGTAGCCCTGACCTCGTGTTTCCGCAGCATCCGCAGCACCCGCCACATGCCTGCACGGGAGCCGTATTCGAAGGCCGATTCCAGGGTCAGGTTCCGCGTGGCCGAGGCGCGGGCCGGAATCCAGTGCGCCCCCAGATCATTGGCGGCATCGCCGCGGGGGATGCTCCGCTCGGCACCTTCCTCAACATTGATGACCAGTGAAACGGCCACACGGGCATCTCCCGGCCAGCGGAAATCGGGCGGAGTTTCGCCATATCCCAGAAAGTCCCTTTGCGTCTGCGGAAGTGCCATCTGTATTTCCCTCCGGGGTTCCGACACCGCAGCGTTGCGGTTATAGTGAAGCAAACTTCGATATGATGAAAATAGCCGAGAGGGGAGCGAATGTCTACGCTCATTCACGGAGGCACCGTTGTAACGGGCTCCGGGGACACCGTCATTGAGGGCGGTGCAGTGGTCATCCGCGACGGCCGCATTGCGGACGTCCTAGGCCGCTGGGACGCGGACCGGCCGTTCGACGGCGAGGTCATTGATGCCCGGGGCTGCGTGGTGATGCCGGGCCTCATCAACAGCCACACCCACGGCGTGACCCCCGGTGCCCTGTTCCCCAGTGCCGCCCCGGCACTGTCCGCGGAGCGGTGGATGGGCAACCTGGACAGGCACCTCCTGGCCGGAACCACCACCGTCCTGAGTCTCTGCGGTTTTGCCTCCATGGACGATGTGCGCCAAGCCGACCGCAGGCATGCCGTGCATGTACGCGGCGCCACCACACACCTGCCGCGCTGCCTGCAGGCAGCGGCCCTGGCCGACGGCCAAGGGCTGACGGTTGAGGCCCGTGAACTCACCGTTGAGCGGATGCTCGACGACGGTGCTGTCGCCATCGGAGAGCTGGGCGGAGGCCAAACGCTTGGTGGCGGGGGCCAGGACCTTGTATACATTCCCGCGGCCATCCACAGGGCTTCCGGCGTCCGCATCACCATCGGCCAGGCGCGACGCATCAAGGAGGCCGTGCTGGGTCGGTTCATCGATGCCGGCGCGCTCAACGTTGTTGCTCTTGCGGAGGCGGCCGCGGAGGCCGGACTCGCGGAGGCCTTCACCGCCACGCAGCTGGCAAAGCTCGTTACGGACTCCGTGATGCCCTCCTTCGTCCCGGCTATCGAGGGGATCCGGGAAGGCGTTCGTACGGGGGCGAAGTTTGGCGTGCCGGCCATCGTGCACAGCGCGTCGGCCACCGCCGGCGTCCTGCGGGAGCTCATGCTGGAGCTCGACGGCAGCGGGGCCACGGTCATTGCCGCCCATGCCAACCACCCATCCCACACCCCCGACGAAGCCCAGCAGCTGGCCGTCCTGGGCCGGAAAATGGGCTGGCCCGCGGAGGCCTCCGTGTTCGACCTATTGCACCGCAAACACACCGTCACCACGCGCGAACACTGGGACCTACTGCTGCGGGAACCGGACCTCATTTCGGTCATCGGTACGGACTACGGGCACAACGGCGACCACGACGAGCTGATCACCGCCGTCCAGGACATCGCCGCAGCTGGGCACCGCTCCCTGGCCGGCGCCGTCGCTATGGCAAGCTCCGCGGTTGCCGACCTCATCCCGGGCATCGCCCCGGGCAGCGGAAGGCTTGAAGCCGGCCGCGTGGCGGACGTGGTGGTGGCCCGCATGGATGACTTCCGCGATGTGCGGACCGTCCTGGTGGATGGCATCTGCGTGGTCCGGGATAAGCAGCTCACTCCGGAGGCCCACCGATGAACCAAGTGGTGGGCCCTGGGGCGGCCTTGAGCAGTGAACAGCTGGTGGTCATCCGTGAGCTGGTGGGCGATGAGATCTCCCGGGAGGATCTGCCGGCGCTGGAGGCAGCGTATGCGGACTTCCGCGCCGGGATGGCTGAACTGAAGGTGTCATTCGAGCGGCTGACGCGCGCAGAGGTGAAACCGTGAGCGAACCATGGGAGCTCGGCATCGCCGAGGCCGCCGGCAGCCTCCGCCGGCAGGAGCTGTCTGCGGTCGAACTGCTCGGCTCGGTCCTGGAGCGGCTGCGCGATACCGAGGACTATGCCCACGCTTGGGCTTTCGTGGACGAGGACGGGGCCCGCGAAGCGGCCCGGCTGGCCGACCGGCAGGCCGCCAGAGGTCAGTTCAGCGGTGCCCTTCACGGCATTCCCCTGGGGGTGAAGGACGTCATCGACGTCCGCAGGATGCCGAGCGAAGGCGGCTCCGAGAGCCTGCACGGGAACATCGCGATGGACGACGCCGGCGTCGTCCATCGACTACGGGCCAGCGGCGCCGTCATCCTCGGCAAGCTTCAAACCCATGAGTTCGCCTTCGGGCAGGGGAGGCCGCCGTCGCGCAACCCCTGGGATCCCGGTCGGTATGCCGGCGGCTCCAGCGTCGGATCGGGAGTCGCCGTCGCCGTCGGAAGCATCCCCGGCGCTCTGGGCACGGACACCGGGGGCTCGGTCCGGAACCCCGCGTCCGTCAACGGCTTGGTGGGCCTCAAGCCCAGTTTCGGCGTCGTGCCTTCCACCGGGGTCCTGCATGTCAGCCACACGATGGACCATGTGGGCCCGATCTCCCGGAGCGTGGAAGACTGCGCCGCACTCCTGGATGGAATGGCGGAGCCGCAGGCGCTTGCCCGGCTTGGCGGGCCGGTGTCTGCCCGGCTTGGGGACGTGCCCGCTCCGGCAAGGCTCGGTGTTGACCGTCGGATGTGGTCTGAATGGGGCGTGAGCCCCGGGGTCACGGCCGCCGTCGAGGACGCACTGTCCCTGCTCGCGGGGCTGGGGATGGAGATCGTGGAGCTACGGCTCCCCGAACTGGACCTGGCCCTGCACGCGAGCGTCGCGATTTCGCTCTCGGAGGCGGCTGGCCACCACCGTGAGCGTCTGGGGCGTGCGGCCGGGCGGTATCTACCGGGCACGCGCATCATGCTCGAAACCGGCGCCCTGGTATCCAGGGACGATGTTCACCTGGCGTGGCAGGTCCGGAACTATCTCCGGTCGTTTATACCTGAAGCCATGGGCCGGGCGGGGGTGGAGTGCTTGGTGTCGCCCACGCTGCCGGCGATTGCGCCGATTGCGTCCGCGATGTCCTCGGAACTCACCGGCTCCACCGGCGAAGACTCCTTGGCAGCTGCACTGCGCATGCTTTCCGCTGCGAACCTCACCGGGATGCCCGGCGTCAGTGTGCCTTGCGGCTTTGACAACGGGCAGCCTGTGGGCCTGCACATCACGGGACGCGAACACTCGGACGTCACCGTGCTTGCAATCGCTTATGCCTACGAGCGCGCTACCCAGTGGTGCACGCGCGTCCCGGTGCGGGCGCTGCCTGCCGTTACCGGCACAGGATTGCAAGCAGGGTCATGACTCGGGGAACATCCGCGGTTCGGAACACTCCCTCTGATGGCGGCTACTTCGCCGGGACTCCAAGAATGCCTCGTTGATCTCGGTGCCGTTTCCTTTCAAACCTGGAACAGACCGCAAGATGGGTCCAGGCACGTATGGTTCTCTGGTGCGCTGGATCAACGGCTAGCGCAAAAAACTACGGTGCGGACGGCGTGTTCGACTCTGGTTGTGGGGTGGCCACCGGAGACGAAGGCCTTCCCACCCCATCAGGCGGTGTCGTGCAGGCCGTTCAGATACTGCGACCCGTGACCGCGGCCTCTACCGCCCCAACGCTTTTACGGTCGTGGGGTCTGCTGGACATGTTTCACCGAGAACTTGTCAGAACAAGCAAACGCCGCATCCCTTCAAATGGGATCCGGAGCCTTGGTGCGGTGAATATGGCGTGTGCACAATGTGCACACTCTGGGCTTCGGACTGGGCCGTACCGGGGTCGCATCGGGCCGGATTCCGCATGTTTCCGGGACTTCCCAGTGTTCACAAGGGCCGGAACCCGGTTCGAGTCCACCTCGGGCACAACGTTTCCGCAGGTCAAGGGCCTGTAGGCGCGAGTAGTGTTGACAAAGCTTGACAGCACTAGATCCTCGGGCCTACGAGCTTCCGGGCTGCTGCGATGACAACGGCCAGTGCGACAAGGGACGACGGCGGGAATCCCGCCGTCGTCCCTTGCGTTGGTTTTCAAGCCCGATAGGCCCACTGTGCGAGTAGTCGCCCGTCGTCATCGTACTTTTGGACGGCCAGTCCTGGGCCTTGGTAGCTCATGCCGGCTAGAGGGTTGTGGTGGTCGTAGGTGAAGGCGATTAGTGGCCCACTCGAAGCGACATCGTGCAGGTGAAACCGGGTTTGTCCGGCCCCCTCGCGGGCCAAGGCGCTAACTTCCTCCAGACCTCGGTATGTCTTGTCGAGATCGACGATGTTGTATTGAACGTCGTCGTGGAAAGTGGCGATCAGGGGTTCCGGGTCCCCGTTGTTGTAGGCCGCCATCACGGTTCGGACTGTTTCGGAGAGGGTGCTCACGACGCCGCTCCTGCTTTCCCTTGGGGTGCCGGTTTCAGGCCGCTGTCATGCCCTTCTTCGATGTTTTCCTGATTAGTTGGGGTGCGGGGGATTGCAAGGGCAGCCAGTGCCCCGGCTACCGCGACGCCTGCGATGAACAAGAGGGGAACGATGACATTGCCGGTCCAGTCCTGGCCGAGCCCCATGACGTAAGGGCCAAGGAAGGACCCTATGGAGCCCACGGTGTTGATCAACGCGATGCCTGCGGCGGCCGCCGTCATGCCCTTGAGCTGGAGGTTGGTGACCGCCCAAATAATGGGGCCGGTGGCGGTGAAGAGTGCACTTGCGAGGGATATGCCGATGAGGGTGGGGACCAGTTGATCGCCGGTGGCCACACTGGCGACCAGTCCCAGTGCGGCCAGTACCATGCCCGTGACCAGTACCCGCCGGTGGGCCTGGCTGCGGTCGCAGTAGATGCCAAGGGCGATGGTCGCCACGACAGCGACTGCGAACGGGACGGAGGACAGATAGCCGATCGTCATTACATCCGTTACGCCGGTGTTTTTGATGATGGTTGGTATCCAGAAGACGACGGCGTAGATGCCTATGTAGTTGGCTGCCAGGATGACGCCGAGGAGCCAGACCCGCTTGTTGGTGATGGCCTTCTTGAACTGCGTTGTTGCTTTCTCACGCGCGCCGGCCGGGCCGAGGCTTGCCGCAATGGCGGTCTTTTCCTCATTGGTGAGCCACGCGGCGTCCTTCGGTGTGCTGGCGACGGAAAAGAAGAAGATAATGCCAAGGAGGGCTGCCGGAATGCCCTGGATCACGAAGAGCCATTGCCAGCCTGCGATACCGGCGAGTCCCCCCAGGCTGGACATGACCCAGCCGGACAGGGGGCCGACGAACATGCTGCCTATGGGTCCTGCGATGACCAGCAGTGCCAGGGCCTGGGCGAGGCGTTTGCGTGGGAACCACTGGGACAGGAAGTAGACCATGCCTGGGTAGAAGCCGGCCTCTGCAATGCCTAGGAAGATCCGGGCAATGTAGAACTGTTCAGTGTTTTGAACGAACCCGGTGGCGATGGTGACAACGCCCCAGGTGACCATGATGCGGGCGATCCACACTTTTGCGCCAACACGTTCGAGGATCATGTTGCTGGGCACTTCGAAGAAGATATAGGCGAGGAAGAAGATGCCGGCGCCAAGGCCGTAGGCCGCGGCCGAGAGACCAATGTCGGCACTCATTTCGAGTTTTGCGAAGCCGATATTGACCCGGTCGATGATGGCCACGGCGTAACAGATGGAGGCCAGGGGCAGAATCCGCCAGGCGAGCTTCTTGTAAAGGGTCGTTGGCAGGTCCCCAGTGCCTTCGGAAGCTGTGTTGTGGGTGTACGTCATTGTACGGACTCTTTCACTCGTCAGTGGTGGTGTTGTGTGTTGGGTGCAGGGCGGGGAATTTCCACCAGGTGTCGGGCTGCCATTTTGCCGTTTCCCATGCCTGCCGTTGTTGCTGCCGGGGGTCCGCTACCACTGTAGAGGTGGTGTCCAGCAACATTGTCCAGCGTTCTGTTTGCCGGTATTCCGGCCAGAAGGACAGATCCTGGCTTTCGGGTTTTCCGTGGTGGATGAAGGTTGTCCATGCCTGCCGGATTCCTGATGCCAGAGTCTGTAACGCCGGTTCTGCCGCTTCGAGTCCGATGTCCCAGACGAAGGGAACGTCGGCGCCATGGAACCCCCACTTCTCCTTGGGGGCGCCGGGGCTTGGAGCATCGAAGCGGTAACGCCAGCAGGACGCGTGTTCGGACTGGCTGTCGAGCAGCCGAATGGTGGGGATGCCGTACCGTTCGTCCGCAAGCACGGCGCAGTGGAGGCGGCGCTCGTCCGCCTCTGGGAAGGTGCTCCGGTAAATGTCCAGCACTTGTTCTGCTTTGTCCCCGAAGATCTCCTGTAGGACGCGTGGTGACTGTTGCGATGCACTCGGGTCGGCGAGGTCGTAGCTTCCGGCCTCGCTGGCTGTCACGCCGGCCATGATGTTGATCCCATTGGCGCGGCCCTTGGCGAAGGCGTGGACCGGGGCCTCGGGAAGAATGAGTCCGTCTACGGTTGGGCGCCAGACCCAGGTTGCCCTGACGCCGGCGGCAATCTCCTGCTGTGCGGCGAGGATTGCCTCAACGGGCATTGTCAGCAACGCCGACGCATCCTCCGGGTCGACGCCCAGGGTGCGAAGCAGCGCGGCGGTGACTAGCTCTGCGGTGGCGGGGGTGTTGAGGTGCTCGCCGCCACTTTGGATGATTCCGCGGTGGAACAGGCCGTCGGCCATTGGCGCGGCCATCAGATTGGCGACGCTTTTGGCGCCGGCGGAAACACCGGCGATGGTGATGCGGGCGGGGTCACCTCCGAATGCGGCCACGTTGTCCCGGACCCATTTCAGTGCAGCGATCTGGTCCAGCAGCCCTGCGTTTGCCGACGAGGCGTACTGCTCTCCGAGGAGGTGGTCCAGCTTGAGGAAGCCGAGGGCTCCCAGCCGGTAGTTAATGGTGACAACGATGGTGCCTTCGAGGGCGAGGGCCCTCCCGTCGCCGATGAAGTTGGCTCCTGATCCCCAGGTGTATCCGCCGCCGTGGAACCAGACCAGAACCGGACAGGGCGAGTTTGTCGGCTGCGTCGGCGCGGTGATGTTGAGGAAGAGGCAGTCCTCACCCATGGGCGAGTCATCGTCCGACGGCGTTGCCCCGCCAGGCGGCACGAGCTCGGCGGCGAGCACCTGCGGGGCACGCGTTGGAAACGTGCCCGCGTCAAGGATGCCCTCCCAGGGCTCTGGTGGCTGGGGAGCCTGCCACCGCAGGAGTCCGGTCGGGGGAGCGGCGTACCGGATCCCGCGCCAGCTGATGGTGCCATCGTTCGTGACCCCGCGAACTGCTCCCTGACGCGTCATTGCGACTGTGCCTGTCATTGCTTTTCCTTCACTAGGTATCGACTTCGTCAACAATCGTGTGCTGCGTCACGTGTTTCCGACAATGATTTCTGGAAAAGTGGAAGAATCAGCCAAAAGTCTGGCGGGAAGTCTAGAGTTGGAGGTGACAAAGAAGTCGTAACAGGGGGCTGGACATGGATGTGCTGGATGAGCTGGACCAACGGATTGTCGGCGCCCTCCAGGTAGACGGGCGCGCCTCGTGGGCGAAAGTGGCCGCAGCATTGGGGGAGGCCGAACGGACGGTGGCGCGGAGGGGCTCCGAGCTCCTCCGGGACGGGCGGGTGCGGATACGCGCGTTGCCCAATCCGAGCCGCTTCAGGCATCTGGAACAGTTTGTGTTGAAGGTTGCCTGCAATCCGGGCTCAGCAGGAATAGCCGCTGCGGCCCTCGCGCGACGGCCGGAGACCTTGTACACCTACATCCTCACCGGTTCGGCGGACTGTGCGGCGGAGTTTTCCAGCCCTGCTTCCAAGTTTGCAGAGCTGCTCATCCGGGACATAGGGAGCATCCCGGGGGTGAGGTCGGCCGCCACGTATCCGGTCCTCAGCTATCCCAGGACCATGCATCAGTGGAATCCCGGCGTCCTGACACCGGCGGAGATTGAGGCGATGGGCGGAACCCGGTACTCGGAGGCTCCCACCGCCCTGGAGCACGTGGAGCAGTTGGACAAAGAGGACCGGCAGATTCTCCGGGTACTGGAACGCGATGGCCGCGCCAGTTATGAGGAACTGGCGCGTATCACTGGGCTCTCGGTGCAGACCGCCCAGCGCAGGGTGGAGCGGATGCGGCGCGAGGGCACATTGTTCATCCGTGCGGTCTTCGAGCCTGCGCTGCTCGGTTTGCCGGTAGAGGTTCTGCTGTGGGTCAAGGTGCCGTTTCCGGAACTGGACCGTGTGGAAGCGGAAATGCTTCCTTCTTCGTCAGTGCGGTATGCCGCGGTCCTCGCCGGTGACTTCCAGCTTGTTGTCGATGCCGTCTTTCCCAGCCGCGCGGCACTTTCTACATACCTGAAAGGGGCTGAGTGGGCCACGCGGGCGCAGGCCATCGAGCCGGCCGTGGTGGTAGACGCGTTGAAGCGCAGCGGAACGATGGCGTTGTCGTTCGGCGAAGACCTCGGCGGGTACAGCTCCTGACAAATTGGCCACCGTTGCCGCAGCAGCAGCGACGTCCAGGTTCTACATCAATGTCTTGAGCGTTTCCTGCTCTGCCGCGATGGTGGTGTCTTCGCCGTGGCCGGTGCGGACCACGGTGTCGGCCGGCAGGGTCAGCAGCTTCCCCCTGATGGAGGCGAAGATGGTGGGGTAGTCGCTGTAGGACCGCCCGGTGGCGCCCGGGCCCCCGTTGAACAGCGTGTCCCCGGTGAAGACCGTCCCCTCGCTTTCCAGGTAGAACCAGGTGGATCCCGGCGAGTGGCCCGGGGTGTTGATCGCACGCAGGGTTGACCCGCCCACCTGGAAGACGTCGCCGTCTGAGTGGTACTGGTCCGGTGTGGCGTCTGGGTAGACCTGCTCCCACAACACCAGGTCCTCGGAGTTCAGGTAGATCGGTGCGCCCAGTGCCTCTGCCACCTCGCGTGCGGCGCCGATGTGGTCGTTGTGCGCGTGGGTGAGCAGGATGGCTTTGACCTTGCGGCTGCGGACCTGGTTGATGATCGCGGCGGCGTCGTGTGGGGCATCGATGATGACGCATTCCTCGTCGTTGCCAACGATCCAGACGTTGTTGTCCACGTCCCAGGTGCCGCCGTCGAGCGAAAATGTGCCCGAGGTGACAAGGTTCTCGATGGTCACGCTCATACGGCGGCCGCTTCCGGGGCAGTCTCAGCGGCAGTGACGGTTTCGGCGGACGGGTGGATTTCGACCACGGAACGCAGCACCTTGCCCTCGTGCATCTTGGCGAACGCCTCTTCCACCTGGTCGATGGTGATGCGTTCGGTCACGAACGCGTCCAGGTCCAGGTTGCCCAGCTTGTAATGCTGCACCAGCATGGGGAAATCGCGGGAGGGCAGGCAATCGCCGTACCAGGAGGACTTCAGGGAACCGCCGCGGCCAAAAACATCCAGCAGCGGCAGCTCCAGCTTCATGTCCGGTGTCGGAACGCCCACCAGCACCACGCGGCCGGCGAGGTCGCGGGCGTAGAAGGCCTGCTTGTATGTCTCGGGGCGGCCCACCGCTTCAATCACGACGTCGGCGCCGTTGCCGCCGGTGAGGGCCCGGATGGCTTCGACGGGATCTTCCTTGCTGGAGTCCACTCCGTGGGTGGCGCCGAGGGACTTGGCCATTTCGATCTTGTTGGCGTCGATGTCCACGGCGATGATCGTCGTCGCACCCGCCAGCTTGGCACCCGCGATCGCCGCGATGCCCACGCCGCCGCAGCCGATCACTGCCACGGATTCGCCGCGCTTGACTTCACCGGTGTTGATCGCGGCGCCAATGCCGGCCATCACGCCACAACCCAGCA
This sequence comes from Arthrobacter sp. PvP103, assembly GCF_017833075.1. Taxonomy (NCBI): domain Bacteria; kingdom Bacillati; phylum Actinomycetota; class Actinomycetes; order Micrococcales; family Micrococcaceae; genus Arthrobacter; species Arthrobacter sp. PvP103. The sequence continues at coordinate 4,349,500 of NZ_JAFIBQ010000001.1, forward strand.
GGCCGACGGCGGCAGCGTCCGCCTCGGGGTCCACTTTGGTGCACTGCCCGGCAGCCACCAGGGTCTTCTCGGCAAAGGCACCGATGCCCAAAGCCGGAGACAGTTCCGTGCCGTCCTCGAGGGTCGTCTTCTGCTTGGCGTTGTGGGTGTTGAAGCAGTACTGCGGCTGGCCCTTGGCACACGCGCGGCACTCGCCGCACACGGCACGCCAGTTCAGGATGACCCGGTCCCCGGGAGCCACGGACGTTACATCCGAGCCGACAGCACTGACCACACCAGTGGCCTCGTGGCCCAGAAGGTACGGGAAGTCATCGCCGACGCCGCCCTGCTTGTAATGCAGGTCCGTGTGGCAGACACCGCAGGTCAGGATGTCCACCAGCGCCTCACCCGGACCCGGATCCGGCACCAGTATGGTCTCCAGCGAAACCGGCGCGTTCTTTTCCTTAACCACTACTGCTTGGACTTTATGAACCATGAATGCGTACCTTCGTTTGCGTTCTTGCTGTTGAACCGGGGCGGATCAGATGTCTCTGGTGCCGAGATGCCAAATTCTGTGGGTCCCGACGCTGAGAAGCTGGCGGTCACCACTGGAGATTCTGCGTACCCAGATGACGCCGATGTCTGCTGCTGTTTCTTCTACTTGGAGCCCGTCCTGGTAGAAGAGGTCTTCTGAGACGGCTACCCTGTCGCCGGCCTGGAGCATGGACCAGTCCTCTACTTCAACTGCATGGGCGTGGCGGTTCATGGAATCCTCCGCAATATCGCTTGGCACTACCGGTCGCTGTAACTACGAAGCGGGCCCCAGCCTTGGCCTTTGAGGGTGGGGCAGCCATTGTTCGGCGCTGCCCCACCCTCGAGTCGTGTTTTAGCCGTTGATGATTTGGGGCACGCCGAGGTGTTTGAGTCCTTCGACGCCGAATTCGAGGCCGTAGCCGGATTGCTTTGCTCCGCCGAAGGGGATGCGCGGGTCGACGGCGCCGTGCTTGTTGATCCATACGGTGCCTGCCTGGATGCGGGCCGCGACTTCCCGGGCCGCTGCCAGGTCTGAGGACCAGACGGAGGCGCCGAGTCCGACGTCGAGGGCGTTTGCTTTCTCGATTGCTTCGGCAATGGTGCTGTAGCGGATGATGGGCAGGGCGGGGCCGAATTGTTCTTCGGCGACGAGCGGGTTGTCGTTGTCGACGTCGGCGACCAACGTGGTGGGGTAAAAGTAGCCGGGCTGGTCAGTGTCCGGGTTTCCGCCGAGGAGGACGCGGGCGCCGGAGGCCTTGGCGGCCTCGACCAAGTTCGCGACGATCTCGTACTGTGCCTTGTTCTGCAGCGGTCCGAGGACGTTGTTTTCGTCCAGGCCGTTACCCATGGGCATGCCCTTGGCCACGTTGGTGAGTTCGTCGCAGACGGCGTCGTAGATGTCATCGTGGACGTAAAGGCGTTTCAGGGCAGCGCAGGTTTGGCCGGTGTTGATGAAGGCGCCCCAGAACAGGCCTTCGGCGATGGCCTTCGGGTCGGCGTCGGGCAGGACGATGCCGGCGTCGTTACCGCCGAGCTCCAGAGTGAGCCGCTTGACGGTGTCCGCGGAGGATTTGATGATCGCTTTGCCGGTGGCGGTGGAGCCGGTGAACATGATCTTGCCGATGGCGGGGTGGGAGGCGAGAGCTTCGCCTACATCGCGTCCGCCGGAGACCACGGTGAGGAGCCCTTCGGGCAGGGCTTCGTTGATGGTTTCGACGAGGGCAAGCACGCTGAGCGGGGTGTATTCGGAGGGTTTGACCACTACGGCGTTGCCCATTCTCAGGGCGGGGGCGACCTGCCAGACGGTGATCATCATGGGCCAGTTCCACGGCCCGATGGCCCCGACGACGCCGATGGGCCGGTAGTGCAGTTCGGCGCGTGTTTCACCGTCATCGACCAGGGTTTCCGCTTCGAGCGGTGTCCCGGCGGCGGCGCGAAGCCAGGCCGCGCAGGCGCCGACTTCGAAGCGGGCATTCGGGCCGTTCAGCGGCTTGCCCTGCTCGCGGGAGAGCAGCTGGGCGAGTTCTTCGGCGCGGGCTTCGATGGCGTCGGCGGCCTTCAACAGTCCAGCGGACCGTGCCTCGTGGCCGAGCGCGGCCCAGCCGGGCTGGGCGGCGACTGCCACGTCGATGGCGTGCTGCAGGTCCGCGACCGTATGCACCGGGGCTTCTCCAACGGGTTCCCCGGTGGCGGGATTGAAGATGGTTCGGGTGGCAACGGAGTCCTGGGTAAGGACTGGCGTGGTGTTCATGGCTTTCTCCTCATTGAGCGGTTAGTTGCGGTCCCCGGTGGATCCGGGATGGTCACCGTTGGGGTTGGTCAGTTGGGCCGTCGAGTGTTTCCAGTGCCAGGCGGAGCTGCTCGATCATGTGTTGGGCATGTTTGAGTTCGAAGATGAGCGGTGGCCTCATTTTGAGGACATTTTCGTGGCGACCGATCTTTCCAATGAGGACGCCGCGGGAACGCATCTCTTCGGTGAGTGCCCTGGTGGCGGCAGGATCCGGCGTCGAATCGTCAGGATTGACGATCTCCAGGCCAAAGAACAGACCCCGGCCGCGTACGCTCTTGATCCTGGGGTTGCCCTTGGCGAGGGCTGCGAGTTCGTCAGCGATGTACCTGCCGAGCTGGTGTGCATTGTCGACAAGCCCGTTCTCTTCCATGACCTGCAGCACAGCAAGGCCTGCTGCTGACGAGACAGGGTTGCCAGCAAATGTGTTGAAGTAGGTGTTGTTTTCCCCGAATTCCTCCATCAGTGCTTGCGTGGTGATGACGCCACCTACCGGGTGGCCGTTGCCCATCGGCTTGCCAAGTGTCACCAGATCAGGGGTGGTGCCGAAAGCCTGGTGGCCCCACATATGGTTGCCGGTCCGTCCGAAACCTGACTGGACCTCGTCCGCGATGATCAGCCCGCCGGCGGTATGGACCCGTTCGGTGACTGCCTCGATGTAGCCGTCGGGTGTCTGCAGGAGTCCTTCGGTTGAGAACAACGGATCATACAGGATGGCTGAGACTCCGTAGCCTTCGGCCTGGAGCGAGGAGATGGCTGCGTCGACGTCGCGCAGCGCTTCCTGGAGGAGGCGCTTTCGTTTAGCCGGTGTCAGCCCTGCTGCGTCAGGAATGCTAATGGCGCGTACGTGGGCGCCGAGGGGTTCTTTGACCTGGAGACCGGTGGTCAGTTCGGCAAGCGTGGTTGTGTTGCCGTGGTAGCTGTGGTCCGAAATAAGGATGCCGGTGTTGCCGGTGTGTTGCCGTGCGATTCGCAGGGCGAGCTCGTTTGCTTCTGATCCGCTGTTGGTGAAAAACACCCGCTCCAGCGGGGAATCAAAGAGCGCCAGCAGCTTTTCCGCGTACTCAACGACGCGGGAGTTGAGGTACCTCGTGTGGAGGTTGACGGTCTGCAGCTGGGCTGTGATTGCTTCGCGGACGACAGGGCTGGAGTGTCCGACGTGGGGAACGTTGTTGTAGACATCCAGGTAGGTATTGCCGGCTTTGTCGTGGACCCACACGCCTTCGCCGGCCACGATTTCCAGGGGAGTGGCATAGAACAGCGGGGAGTGGCGCCCGATGGTGCGTTCGCGGCGGTCAATGAGGCTTTCCTGAAGGAGCGCGTCGGGCGCCGGTTCTGTGGCTGTTTCGAGTGTCATTGCTGTCCTTGGCCGTTGGTGCGGATCTAAGTCCGGAACATGAATCGGTGGATGTTGCCGGGGTCGGACGGTCGATGGCCGGCCCCGGCAACCGGTTAGAGGGCGTTGGCGCCGGCAGTAGCGACCAGGTGGTCGTTTTCAACGGTGCTGCCGCTTACACCGATGGCGCCGATGGTGACCCCGTCTTTGGTCAGTGGGATGCCTCCGGGAAAGGTGATCAGGCCGCCATTGGATACTTCGATGTTGAACAGCGGTCCGCCGGGCTGCGAGATGGAGCCGATTTCTCCGGTGGGCATGTCGAAGTAGCGCGCCGTGCGTGCCTTTTTGATGGCGATGTCGATACTGCCGAGCCACGCACCGTCCATGCGGGTGAAGGCCTTGAGGTTTCCGCCGGCGTCCACAACGGCAATGTTCATCAGGGTTTCCGAGGACAGGGCTGCCTCTCGTGCCGTTTCAACTATCTTGTGTGCTTCTTGCTGCGTGATGTCGTTCATCTCTTGCTCCGAAATCTCTTCCTGTTTAAGGGCGTAGTTGTATTGACTGGCGTAGAGCCAGCCCTGGTTAGGCGCTAACGCGCGCGCCGGGGTTTTGTTAGACGAGAGCTGCCGGTTTTGCGGCTGCCTTTATTAAGTCGGGGAAGTCAGGGGCTGTTATTTCAGAGATCAACCCTTCCCAACATGTACGCAGTTCCCCTGCGTAGTCGGCGTCGTCGTTGGGCGCAGCGTTGCCCATTGCGGTGATCCACAGTCCACTGTTGGACCAATGAGCCACCGCCATGAAGAGCCTGGCGCGGGCCATTTTTACTGGGTCAGTGTTGCCGAAGTAGGCCTCGAAGAGTGCCTGTGCCTTGTCTTTCCCGAATCCGTTTTGCGCTGCAATAAATCCAATCTCGTAGCACGGGTCCGAGTTGCCGGCGAGGTCCCAGTCGATAATTTTGTAGGTCATCGAGGAGGTGTCCTCGATGATGTTTGCATCCCAAATGTCCAGATGGCAGGGAACAAACTGGGAAGGATCCAGGGCCAGGACGGTCTCCAGGCGGTCCATCAGGGCCTGGATGGCTGACGTTCCGGGCGGCAGCTCGATACCTTGTCTTCTGGCGGCCTCCATCCTTTGCCGGGCCAGGTTGAAGGGGTTGATGTCGTTGAGGAACCGGCGGCTGGAGTGATGAAGCCGGTGAAGGGCAGGGACGAGTCGGGTGACGGAGTCATCGTCGTCCCTTAGCCTCGGGTGGCCTCCCGGAACAAAGTCGAGGGCCAACGCCAAGGGTTCGTTTGAGACTGTTATGACGGGCGCGCCTACGCCGATCTCGGCGGCAATTCTCGTGTTTTCCAGAACCACGTGGGCGGCGGGCAGCACTCCTACTGTTTCCCAGTAGTTGTTCCAGAGCTTGACGACGCAACGACGGGAACCGTCCTCGACGAGGTAGTTCTTATGGGCCTGGCCGCCGGAGAGGGAATGTGCGGTGACGTGACAGCCACCCCAGTCGGGGTTCGTCGAAAGCACCGCCTCAATGCTGGTGATTTCGGTATCAGGGACGATGGTCATTAGGATTGGATGTCCTTCGATGTTCGAATGCAGGTGCACTGTGTTGGGGTCGGAGGTTGTCCTGGCTGCACTGTTCGCACTGTTTCACGAGCTCCCACAAGCTCTGTAACGGTGCGGTCAGGACGTCTGCCGGTGTCACTGTTTACGCCTTTGCTGTGGCGAAGCGTGAAGGCAGGAACAGGTTTGTTTCGGGGCGGGAAATGCCGTCGACATGATCAGACAGCATTTCACCAACAACCGCTGCATAGCGGAACCCTCGGCCCATGTCTCCGGCGCCGATGACGACATTGGACGACTCCGGGTGTCCACCGATGACCCAATGGCCGTCCTTCACCTCAGACCACATGCATACGGTGGTCGATACCGGGTTGGTGTCGATGTCCGGGAGCCTGGCGCTGAGGACTTCCTGAATCCGTTCGAGGTCTCCGGGCCTGGGGTCCTGACTGAGGTCCTCGGGGTCGATCCAGTTTCCCTTCCCGGGGACAGAGAACTTCCATTCACCGTTAGGCTCGGAGCAACCGTAAGCCGGTGCCTCGTCCGATCCTGGGGGCTTGGCGAAGTAGATGGCCGGCTTCGGTGGCCCGTCCTGGCGGAAATTGGCCAGCACCTGACGGTCGACCTTGTAGGGCAGATCCAGTTGCATCAAATGGTTGGCGCGGGCACCCACGGTGACGACGACCTTGTCGGCCGAGTAGTTACCCTGATCGGTGCTCACGACGATGCCCGAAGTGCTCTCATCCCAGCCTTGAACCGCTTCTCCCGTGCGCAGGGTTGCGCCGAGCCGGCGAGCCTCCGACTGCAGGGCCTTGATGGCGGGGTGAACGAGGGCAACGGTGCCGTTTGGCTCCCATACGGCGACTTCGTCGTCTTCAATGGTGGCCCAAGGGAACCGCTTCCGTGCCGTCGACGCGTCAAGGGCATCGTACTCAAAATCGGACGCGCTTAGGGAGGCCACCGTTTTGTCGAACCACATCGATCCGGGTTCACCGACGAACACAGTTCCCGAACGTTCCAACAGCCGGGTCCCGGTTTTCGCGGCCAACTCGTCCCATAACTCAAAGGTCCGCTTTGTGAAGGTGGTGTACTGGGCTCCTGCGCTGCTGGACTGCCGGGCCAGCCGGGTGGCTCCTCCGTGCGAACCGTGCATGTGTGGTGGTGCAAACTTGTCCAGGCCGAGCACGGACTTGCCGCGGGCCGCCAAGTGCCATGCCGCTGAGGAACCCCAGGGGCCCAATCCAATGACGATGACGTCGTAGTGTTGTTTTGACACAAATTCCTCCGTTGATGGTTTTTTCTGCCCGGTGAGTCAGACCGTGGCTCGTACGAGAAGTCCGTCCATGAGTAGCCGGATAGCCGTGACGGCCGGCTCGGCGTCCTCCGGCTTACGTGCAGCAGCAGCCCCGGCAGCGCGGATTGCCCCGGTTATCGTTGCGGCCAACGCCTCTGTCGGCGCGTCCTCAGGCAAACTGCCGCTGTCTTTGGCATCCTTCAGATCGCGCGCGATGAGCTCTTCAAAAGACCGGGAAGTCGATCCCATGACGTCCGATAGTGCTGACACCAGGTCCGGTCCCATCACCCCGTAGAACCGGCCCTTGGGCTCCTTTGTCGCCTCTACCAGCGCGGTAGCCAGCGCCGTGATTCTTGCGCCGGGGTCCGTCAGGGGATCCCGCAGGCTGATCCCTCGTACGTACACTGCGTCGGCGACCCGCACATACACTTCACGGACAATTTCGTCCCTTCCGCCGGGGAAATGGGCATAAATGGTGCCCCTCGAAATACCCGCCATCTGGCTGAGGACCTCGATGGCGGTCGAGGCGTACCCCTCCGAACTCAGCAGCTCAGCTGCGGTGTCCAGGATGTCGCCGCGGGTTCTCATACGGTTGCGTTCCCGAAGGGAGAGGGGCTTGTTGGAGGCACTCATTTTTGGTCCTTCGCGTGTGTATGCCGGTGATCTGCTTCACATCATTGCACATCGATTCCTAAAAGTGAACAGTCTGTACAAAGTTTGGGGAGTGCGGGCCTGCTCGCATGATCGGGTCGGAAACATTGAACATCATGTCTAGTGTTTGAACTAGTCCTCTAAGAAACATTTGGTGTGTTCTATTGCCGTACTGAGCATTCAGTGTTTACCTTTTGTGTATGAAACAGGTCACACCAGGCTTGACTGGCCCTAACTCCCTTGAGGGCGTCCGGAACTTCCGGAGCCTCGGAGGACTGCCAGCGCACGGAGGATCCCGTGTGGCTGAAGGCCTGGTGTACAGGAGTGGACACTTCGGATACTCCACAGCCCTCGATCGTCAGAGGCTGGAGGCCGCTGGCCTCCACTTCATGGATCTGCGAAGTCCGTGGGAATCCGAAGCCGAAGACCGGTGCGTGCCTGCGCTGAAGGCTGTACAGACGCCGCTTCAGGCTAAAGACGGCAGGGACGCGGACCTGTGGTCTGCGGTTCGCGAAGGCCGCGTGGGCGAGCTTTGCAAGATGCTGACGGCTGCGCAGGCTGAAGAGGCAATGCAACGGCTCTATGCCCGTGACATAGCAGGCAACCCATCGGTATTTGCCAACTTCCTTCAGTCATTGGTTCGAGTCGAGCTGCCTGTCGTCGTCCACTGCTCGGCAGGGAAGGACAGAACCGGATGGGCAATAGCCATCCTTCTGACCATCCTCGGAGTACCTGAAGCCGCGATTCTCGAAGACTACGTTCAGAGTTCGTTACCGGAAAACCAATACCTCATCAGAGACTCCACAGGCTGTATCACCCGCATCGACAAGCACCTGCGGACAGTCATCACGCCCTTGCTGGAAGCGCGGCAAGCGTACCTTGAAGCCGCATGGCACGGCGTGGAGCACGCCTGGGGATCACGTCACTCCTACTTGGAAGACGGACTCGGCATCACGCCGGCGCTCACAAACAAACTCAAGGCACGGCTCCTCGTCTGAGCAAGCTTAAGCACGGCCACGGCCAATATCTGCCCGAAAGAGAAAACCCATGATTGATAACGTCAGCGAGTTGCCGGCAACGACGCCGTCCAACACACCTGTCCAGCCGCAAGCCGGCCATCTCCGCGCAAATAAACTCGGCGTCTTCGCCATCGCCTTCTTCGTCATCGCAGCGGCGGCCCCCATGGCGGCCGTCGTCGGCACCGGTCCCGTCGTTTTTGCGGCCGTAGGACCGGCTGCCCCCTTGATCTACGCGATCGCTGCCCTGCTCATCGCACTCTTCGCCGTCGGATACCTGCGCATGAGCAGGTATGTCACCAACGCCGGCGGCTTTGTCGCCTACATCGCCAAAGGCCTAGGTACACCATGGGCCACGGCAGGAGCTGGTCTGGCGCTGCTGATGTACCTAAGCCTTCAGGTCGGGCTCTGGTCACAGTTCGGCGTCTTCGCCGGGCAGTTGCTGGAGAGCATCACGGGACTCTCCGTGCCCCCGCTCGTCTGGATTGTCGCGTTGCTTCTGATCACCACGGCACTCACCATGCGGGGCGTCGACACGAGCATCCGACTCTTGGCCGTGCTCATCATCGGTGAAACGCTCGTAGTGGCTGCCCTGGTCATTGTGCTCGTTGCCAGCAAGGGGCCAGGAGTCTTCACATTCTCTGGCTTCACGGCAGAAAACCTCTTCAGCCCGGGCCTGGGCATTGCATTGCTGTTCGCCTTCCTGTGCTTCACCAGCTTCGAAGCAACCGTGGTGTTTTCTGAAGAAGCAATCAACCCCCGCAAGACGATCCCGCGGGCCCTCTACGCCGTGATCGCCTTTGTCGGAATTTTTTACACGCTCTCCATCTGGGTTATCGGAGGGGCCATCGGGGTGGACAACATCCAACAGGCGGCAACGGATGACCCTGCAGGATTTATCTTCAACCTCGCCTCCGAAAGTGGAGGGAGCGTCTTGAGCATGGCCATGCAGGTCCTCGTGGTGACCAGTTACCTCGCCATGCTGCTGGGCTTGATGAACATGTTCGCCCGCTACCTTTTCGCCCTCAGCCGTGCCGGAGTCCTGCCGGCCAGGCTGGCCACCGTTTCCAAAAATGGGAGTCCCGCCACCGCAGCTCTGTCCAACGGCGTGGCCGTCGGCATCGTCGTGGTTACCTTCCTGATCCTCGGCGCAGACCCACTGACCGTCGTGTTCGCCTGGTTCAGCGCCCTGGCAACGGCAGCCTTCATCACCATCCTCATCCTGGCGTCCGTATCCATCGTCGTGTTCTTCGTCCGGACCAAAGACAACACCAGTATCTGGGCGACCAAGATCGCACCTACGCTCTCCACCCTGATCCTCTCCTACATCGGCTACGTGACGATCGAGAACTACGACTCCCTCATTGGGCCTGACAACGCCGCCGCGAAGTGGCTGCTCGTTCTCATTCCTGCCGCGATGCTTGGCGGCCTGGTGTTCGGCAGGAGTAAGCGCGACATCGACTACGCCAAAGAAGTTATCTGACGCGGAATACCATGCTGCCGCCCCTCTGGCGGCAGCAAGGTATCCGCCATCGGCCGGGTGTCGATGTCTTGGCATTGAAATCCACCAGGGTGGCGTAATAGAGGTGCGCCGCACGGTTGTTCAACTCGAACGGATAGTCCTTTGTGAGACGGCAACACCACACACTCCGAAACAGAACCGGGAGATCCAAATGACCCCCACACCAGTCGCAGTTATTACCGGCGGAGGAACCGGAATCGGAGCCGCCACCGCCGCAGCACTCCGGGGCCAAGGGTGGGATGTGGTCGTCTGTGGACGCCGGCGGGAAGCTATCGCCAAGGTCGCTGAAACGACCGGCGCCCACGCTGTTGTTGCGGACGTCGCCTCGGTTTCGGATATGGAACGGCTGGTTGTGGATACCGTGAAACAATTCGGCACCATCAACGGCCTGGTACTGAATGCCGGAATTGTCCGCGCCGGCAGTGCCGGCGAGCTGTCCGATGGGGACTGGAATGCGATGGTCAACACAAACCTCACCGGGCCGTTCTTTCTGGTCAGGGCCGCCCTGCCCCACCTGATCAGGTCCAATGGCTCGATCGTAGGCGTGGCATCGGCGGCAGCACTTCGGGCTACCGCCGGAATCGCCGGTTACGATGCCACGAAGGCCGGCCTTGCCATGTTGATGCAGTCCGTGGCGGTCGACTACGGACCGCTCGGAGTCCGCGCTAACGCAGTATGTCCTGGCTGGACCCGGACGGAAATGGCCGACATGGAAATGGGCGAATTCGCTGAACACAGGGGCATCGATCGCGAGGAAGCCTATAGCCTTGCCACGGCGTTCGTCCCAAGCCGGCGCCCGGCCGCATCCTCCGAGGTCGCCGATGTCATCGCCTGGCTGCTTTCCGATCAGGCCTCGTACGTCAACGCAGCCACGATCCCGGTGGACGGGGGACTGATCGCGGTCGAGCCCGGAGCCATCGCCTTCGACCCCCGGGTGCGGATCGGCACCAATCCCGTGGAAGGCCCCACCCCGGTTATGCAAGCAACTCCCTAACTAAGCACTACAGCCCGTCTTCACGGTTATTCGGGGTACGACAGTGGACTCGCTGGTGGTCACGGAGGGAGCCCACTACTTCGAAAAAGCATCGAGCCCAAGGGGGCGGTCCACCTCGCGGCCATTAATGGAGCGTCGTTCTACGGTGGCGGCCTGCTGCTTGGCTGAGGGCTGGAGTGCAAGTTGGGGGACCGGTCGCCGCACAGGACAGGGCCGGGTTTGAATGCATGAGGCTTTGGAGGCTACGGCTAAAAGTGTGGACATTATCCACACTTTTCGACTCTACGTGCGGCGTACTGGGTTCGATCTACTTCGGTTTCCGCATGTTTTCGAGGCTTCTCGGTCTTTGCAAGGGCTGGAATGCAGTTCGAGTCCCAACTCGGGCACGCATAACCCCTCGTCAGAGGGGTTTTTGCTTTGATGTGTGGACATTGACCCTACGCGGGTCCCTCTGACGTTGTCCGCGGTATGTTCCTGGCGCCGCGGTGGCCTATTCGGTTATGTGGGTGGCGGGATCAGGGTCCTGGCTTGTGGGCCCTCCGCCTGCTGGGATGTGCGGTCATCCGGGTCTCCGTTCTTGCTCCTGTGTTGGCTGGGGTTGGTCCTTCAACTGTTCATGGGCCTGGGTTGTGCTGTCGACATGACTTTGCGAGACATTTCCTCAGGAATTTTTGTTGGCATGGCGGTTTCTGTGGCGTAGGGGAGTGGGGATGTGGCCGGTTGTCCGGCCAAAGGGGTGTGGACATTGTCCACACGCTGTCCACAGGCCGCTCTTTAGCTTGCATTGTGATGCCCCTCCTCCTGGCTCTGCCTTCACTACTTCATGAAGTTCTCTGTCTACGACGACATGACTTCGCGGCCAGATCGCCGGTGTCGTTGGACGCTCCCGGGTTCAACGGGAGCGTCTGGGGGTATCGGAGGCTGTGGCGTCCGACCCGGCGGCAGGGTGAAGGTGTGTGGGATCCGGACTCTTCTTCCGGGCAGCCCTGGTTTGGTTGATCCGCCTGACTTTGGCGACCCGAGCTGGCAACGCTGCTCGCTTTTCCTTCCGCGGAGCACACGCAGGAGTGGAATTCCGATCCGGATGGATGGGTCTCTGATCGCGGGGGCCTGGAAGTTGGCAATCAGGTCGATGGTCTGGTCGTCGTTGGGATAACTGATAGCGTCCAGCATGCCGTCCCAGAGTGTTCTGGCTTGTTCGAGGGCCTCGCCCGGGTTCATCCTGTGGATGGTGTTCACGCGGTCATCGACGGCGTCGGCTGTGCGGTTTTCTTTTGTCGAGGCTGGCAGGGTGATGTGGCTTGTTGGTGCGACGGTGCTGCCGCGGTAGACGAATTCGGCGTTGATCTGGCTGGACTGGGTTGCCTTCAGGGGTAGTGTCAGTCCGTCGTGGGGGTCGCCGTCGTACGGGAGACGGTGTTGTCTCCGACGAGCAGTCCGTCGCAGATGGTCATTGCGCGTTCGGCCAGCGCGCAGGTCAGTGCTGCGATGGTGGCTGCGTGCGGTTTGGGTTGCCCGGGTTTTGGGGTTTCGGAGGTGTACACGGGGAAGAGGACGCTGGCGGCGCTGGTGTCGTGGGCGAGGTAGTCGGCGACTGTGCGGGCGTATCTGAGTCCGCCCCCGGGTGTGGGGAGGTCGACTCTGAGGGTTGCGCCGACGCGGTTGTTGTCCAGGGTGATGCAGACGAGGCTCTCGTGTGGTCAGAACCCGAGGGTGTGCCCGACGAAACGGAGGACGTCGGCTGGGGTTTTGATGGTGAGCGGTTCCATGGTCCTTCTCCTTCAGCGGCTGGCGGGCACCGGATGTGTCTGTCAGATGTGTGCGTCGTTCTGATACATGGAGTCAGCGCTGGGTTTGAGGGTCCGGAGTGCAACTTGGGGAACCGGGAGCGGTTCAACGTTTCGTAAGGGAATAAGCGACGGAGGAGCGCCGAACGAAACTTTGGATCGAGCCCGGCGCATGGCGCCCTGGTTGCGTGGAGGACCCGCCCAGCGATGATGGGGATCAGAATGACAAACAGCGAAGTTGCTTCTGGTGTTTCATGGAGGCGGGGGAGCGGGGCGGCATGATTTCGGACTTTGCTTCGCCGCCATCTGGAAACTGCCGATAATTCACTCAAGGTGTGACGGCTTGAACCAGGACCATCCCTCCAAGTCTCAGCCCTGTGCCAAACGAACATGGGCCTCGCGGGTTCACTTCTGGCCGGGGTGAAGCGCGAGGCCAGGGCCGGGTTTCCAGCGCGGCCGCCTTCCAAACAGTCTGCCGTCAGTGCCCCCATCCAGGTCCCCACCGCCCTACGCAATAGGAATTACTCATCTAGACTCTCTTCATGCGCAGAACGTTGGCACGAGGCCCCGACGCCGCTGGGAGGGAGCGCGTACTTATCCTGTCAGCAGGTGTAGGAGCGGGGCACAACAGCGCCGCGGCGGCGGTGCGGCAGGCGTGTGCCGCGCGCGCCGACATCGACGAGGTGCAGGTGCTGGACGTGCTGCAGGTGAGCAGCGTGCTCTACCGCACACTGCTGGGCAGGGGTTACTTCGTCCTGGTCGAGGACTTGCCCTGGCTGGTCGAGTGGGGCTACGACATCAACGACCGTCCGTTCCGGCGGCGGGGCCCAGTAGACCCTTGGACACGGGTGAACGCTCTTCCGGTGATCGGTGCGATCAAGCGATTCCGGCCGACCGCGATCATCTGCACGCACTTCCTGCCAGCCCAACTGCTGGCGTCACTGCTCCTTCGCGGCGTGATTGACGCGAGGACCGCCGTCGTTACAACGGACTACGACTTCCAGGGCCTATGGCTTACGGGCGCGTTCCACGCGCTCTTCCTGGCCAGGGAGGAGGGGAGGGTGGAACTGATGGCGCTGGGTTTGCCCCCCGACCGCGTCGCGGCCACGGGGATCCCTATCGCTACCCAGCTGAACGTAGCGCCTGCGCGCGATGCAAACGAGCCCCCGATGCTGCTGATCTCGGCGGGTGCGACTGGCGGCGACTATGCCGTCTCGGTCGTGCGGCAGACGCTGCACATGCGCTCGTCCTTCACGGCCACGGTCATGTGCGGACGCAACAATGCGCTGCGGCAGCGTATCGAGCAGCTGGTGGCGCCCGCTGGCGACCGCTACCGCGTGCTCGGCTTCACGGCGGAGTTGCCGCAGCTGCTGCGCCGCGCCGACCTGTTTGTGGGCAAGCCGGGCGGCCTGTCGGCGTCGGAGTGCATGGCTGCAGGACTGCCCATGGTGCTTGTGAACACCATCCCGGGGCAGGAGGTTCGCAACGGCGACTACCTGATGGAACAGGGGGCGGCGGTCCGCTGCAACACTCCCGCGACGATCGGCTGGAAGATCGACGAGCTGCTGCGGGAGCCGGGTCGCCTGCAGCGGATGCAGGCGGCGGCGCAGAGAACGGGCCGCCCTAACGCTGCAGCGGACGTGCTGACCGGACTGCTGGACGGGCCGTCCCGTCCCCTGGTCGTGACACGCGCAGCGCAGAAGACGATACTCGCCGAGAGCGAGCGGCGCGTCGTTGCGACGGATCTGACGGGACCCTCCTCGCTCGTCCGCGTGGTCGACTTGGCTGGGGCTAGCACGGTCGCGCTGCTGCGAGCCGAGGAGCTGGGAGATCTGCAGAAGCGCTACGCCACCCCGGACGGGGGTCTGGTACTGCGGCGCGGCGACGCGCTCATGTCGCTCAGGGGAGAGGAGCGGCGGCTGCTCCGCGCCATTCTTCGGGGGGACGACGAGCTGCCCGTCCGCGTCGAGGGGCCCTCGCCACCCCCTCGCATCGTTCCCGCGGGACCGGCCGGACACGACCCTTAGGGACTGAATTGCTGCAGTCACCGGAGGATGCAGTCACCGGAGGTTATGAAGGACAGGACGCCCGTCAGGCCGTGCAGGCAGCTATCTGCCAGGTGCCCCCCGACGTCGAGCTTGAAAACCTCGCCGGCCGCGTCCGGCTGCGACAGGACCTAGAGCTCGACTCACTCGACATTTCTCCACCTCGTGGAAATCATCGCAAAGACCATGGGCGTGGACATTCCGGAACGTGACTATCCGGCCGTGGCAACGGTTGACGGCAGGGTCAACTACCTGGCCAGCCACGGCTCAAGGTAACTTGGCCGACCAAGGTGGTGGCCCTCGGCCGCTGTCATCGCAATCGGGTGCCATACCTGCTGTGCTCGACATTGCCATTGGGCGTCCACTGTTGTGTGCTTACCAGGTCTCCGGCAGCATATTTGCGTGGCGACCGCTGCTGAGGCCGTTCTAATGCAGCTTTCAAAGAGCCGTTCGGTGTCATGGACGGCGAAGGCGCCTTGGGCCCGGTTCCGCGTGAACAGCATGTCGTCCGCGGCGAGCCGGACTTGGCCGTGAATCCCGGGGACAGGAGTTGGCCAGCTGCCTGGAACAGCACGGCGGTGATGGTGTGGGCGGGTCGGCTGCGCCGGTATGGTCCATGAACCACTGCCGGTGTCTTCCGGGCCGCCGGCTGTGCTGCTTGGTACGAAAGGTGGGGAGGGACTTCCAATACCCCGTCGGAGTAGGTGGCTTTGATAACTCCTTCCTTAACATCGTCGGGAAGCGGGACGCTGCGGCTGAAGGGTCCGTACCGGAATTCGGTCCGGAAGCGCTGGGAATCAAACAGTCTGTCCAGGGAGTGCACCAGCCCAGACGGGGTGCATAGGCGTGTTGGATAGCAAGGTCCAACGGGTCGTCGCGAAAGGACACCATTTCAGCAGATCAGACATGACAGCTTCCCCAGACCCTGGGCAAGGAAGGGCCTTCAGCGGACCGGTGTCCCTCCAATAGATACGGCGGGCGAAACAGGCAACAAGGACGAAAGGCCCCCGGGCCCGCCGACGTTCGGCATTTCTGGTCTTCCGGCTAGCATTATTGGATGACCACTGCGGTCCATCATTCCGAAAATGCCTTCTCGCTGGCACGCCGGGCGCGAGGAGTGGTGCGCCGCGTCCCGGTCTGGACATGGCGGCTCCTCATGCGCTCGGTGAGCTCACGTGAGCGGACGAGGTTTAACAGCGAACCCATCACGGAAGTGGACTACGTCCACGACATAAATTACCTGGGCGATAATGTGCGGGCGCACCACCTGGACGTGCTCACCCCTGCTGCTCCGGCTGTGGACAGCCCTGAGGGGAGAGCCGGGAACCAAAAGTCCTTGCCTGTCTACGTCTATTTCCACGGCGGAGGCTGGACGTCCGGGGACAAGTCAGCGCTGACCAAGTACTGCGCGAACCAGGCGCTCGGCGGGATGGTTGTGGTCAACGTCAACTACCGCCAGCCTCCCCGTTTCCACATGGGCCATGTTCTGAGGGATGCAAATGCAGCCTTGGCGTGGGTAAGTGCCAACATAGGCCAATACGGCGGGGATCCGGAATGCGTGATCTTAGGGGGTGACTCCGCCGGCGGTCAGATCGCGGCTTTGCTCACCGCTACCATCTTCAGGCCTGAGCTCGCCGCGCACTACTCCTTGAAGCCAGCTGTCCCCGGGAAGCACCTGAAGGGACTGGTTCAGCACTGCAGCGTGGTTGATTTCTCTGTGTTTTTCAAGAGCGGCTTTGTCCTCAGCCTGAACTTCGTCCGAATGTTGCTGCCATCGGCCGGCAAGGCTAGGGGCTGGATGCAGAGGGCCTTCTCCACTGGCCCGGGCATGGAACGGCTAAGGGCCGCGACCGGCTTCGTGTCTCCCATTGAGTGGCTCGACGGCCGCTTCCCACCGGTGTTCGTCACTACGTCCGAGCGCGACTTCTTTTACGAGGCGAACGTGAACTTCATAAAACGGCTTCAACAGAACGCCGTGCCAGTGGACATGTTGATCTACTCCTGGGCGAATGCCAACACTGAACACACATGGCAGCAGGACTACCGCTATCCGGAATCCCAGGAGGTATACCGGCGCCTGCGCGCTTTCGTCCGGAATGTCTCACAGCAGCCTGTTGACCATGACCCCGCACCATAGGCAGCCGTCCGGGCTATGTTTGGACCATGGCAGCGCAGAGGCAGGGTCAGGAACCGTCCGGGGTCGATCCAGAGGGGAATGGCTCCGCGAGGGTTGATGCGGCTGCCCTGCGGGATGCCCAACTGGGGGACGTAGACTGGACCATCCCGCCTGCTGGTTCCGTGACCATGCGCATCCCCGTACCCAGCGGTCAACTTGCGGCCTTGGCAATGGGTGACCCCGACGATCCATGGATCGTACTGGTTCCGGGCGCTACTGGCTCGAAAGAGGACTTCTCGCTCATGATGCCGGACCTGGCCGGCGGGGGCTTTTTTGTACTGAGCTATGACCTGGCCGGTCAGTATGAGTCAGCAGCAGCGGGGCCGGAGAAGCTGGTCCCACCAAAGCGGCGTTACGACTACAAACTCTTTGCCGAGGATTTCCTTGCAGTCATCGAGGCCGCCGGCAAACCCGTGCACATAGTGGCTTACTCCTTCGCCGCCATTGTTGCCCAAATCGCCTTTTCGAAGAGACCGGACCTGTTCAAGACCCTAACCCTTTTGAGCTGCCCGCCGGAGCCCGGGCAAGGCTTCCGTGGCGTCAGCCGGATCGGCCGTTTCAGCAGCTGGGCCAATGACCGGATCGGTGCAGCCCTGCTGATTTGGGGCATTCGCAGGGGTTTTGTCCCGGTTCCCAAGGGGCGCCGGCGGTTCGTCAACTACCGCTTCCGTTTTACCCGCCGGGCCTCTGTCCGGGACATCTATGGACTAATGAAGAATGCACCGGACCTGAGGAAATTCCTGGCCGACGCCGCACTCCCGAAGTTCGTTGCGGTCGGTGAGCATGACTTATGGCCCTTGCACCTGCACCGGTGTTTCGCGCAGGCGATCGGAGCCCGGATCGCCGTCTACCGCGGCGGGCACAGTCCCTGCGAAACTTCGCCACACCAGTTCAGCCGTGACCTGCTGGTCCTTTATGGGAAGGATAGCTGAACGGCGTCGGAACACGCGTCATCGGCGGCCCCCTGCACGCGCTGCCAGTGTATACGTCCCAAGCGGCGCCTAAGCGGTCCACGGGCGGAGGCTTATTCCTACCCCGAACGGATTG
The DNA here is from genome assembly GCF_017833075.1 of Arthrobacter sp. PvP103. Classification (NCBI taxonomy): domain Bacteria; kingdom Bacillati; phylum Actinomycetota; class Actinomycetes; order Micrococcales; family Micrococcaceae; genus Arthrobacter; species Arthrobacter sp. PvP103. The sequence goes on from NZ_JAFIBQ010000001.1 coordinate 4,367,227, forward strand.
AAATTTGCTCAGAAGAGAGTGTGGACATTGTCCACACTCTTGGCTTCGGATCGGCTCCTATTGGCTTGGGACTGCTTCGGATTCCGCATGTTTCCGCGGGTTGCCAGTGTTTGCAAGGGCTGGAATGCAGTTCGAGTCCCAACTCGGGCACGCATAACCCCTCGTCAGAGGGGTTTTTGCTTTAATGTGTGGACATTTACTCTCTGCGGGTCCCTCTGACGTTGGCCGCGGTCTGTGCTTGTCGCCGCGGTGGCCTGTTCGGTTGTGTGGGTGGCGGGGTCAGGGTCCTGGCGGTGGGCCCTCCGCCTGCTGGAAGCTAGGGTTATGGGTTGTCCTATCTGGGTGTTCCGGTGGCCAGTTGTTGGCCGTCACTTATTCATCGCCAAGGGTTGTGGTGACGACATGACGAAGGCGAATTCTCTTCGATGATCTTCCTCGGATAGCTGCTCTGCGAACCGGGGAGAGTCCGCTCATCGTGAGTTTGTCCGGCCAAAGAAGGTGTGGACAATGTCCCCACCTTGTCCAAATCCGGCTTTTCGACCTGCATTTTGATCCCTTCCTCCGGTTCTGCGGGCATCACTTCATGCAGTTCTCTGTTGTAGGCGACATGACTTTGCGGCCTGGATCGTCGGTTTCGTAGGACGTTCCTGTTAGCGGGCACGTCTTATGGCGTGTTTGAGGCGCCGGCGCACGATCCGTCGACAGAGTGAAGGTGTGCGGGATCCGGACTTTCTTCCGTGCATGGTCGTCTACCCCTTGGCCGGGGAAGATCGAGTACCCGATACTCGTGTGCTTCAACTCGCAACAGCTTGTACTGGTATCTGTACTAGAGCACTGTCCGTATGCCGCTGCGAACACCAAGGATGAAGTGGATTGGGGAATCGAATATGAGGCAGCATCACGCGTCTGGTGGGAGCCCTTGCTGTGGCCCCTACGTATCGGGGCGCAGCGGCGAGACAACTGAAGGAGAACGGCCGGCATGAGCCCTCGCGAAACACAAGCCCCCAACTTCCGGGTCGGCGAGAACGTCTACGAGCCGACACAGTACGAAGCTATAGGGCGGTTAAGGCCCCGCCCCTGGCCTGTTGGCCCGGCTGAAAGCTACGGGAAAGTGGACTTCGATGACGGCGAGGGAAAGACCGTCCTCACCCTCTACATTCAGCGCGTTCCCGAAGAAGGTTACGTCCTGCACGTCGAGCACCTAGCCGTGCCGCTGCGGGTGGATGGCACGCTCCTTCGCCTGAGCCCGGCTCCTCACGTTGACAGGGGCGCCGCGGACTATCGCCGCATCACTGCTGCCCGTACGGCTGCCGCGAAGGCCGAGGCCGAGCTGGACGCCGCCGTCAGCGCCGCCCGTGCAAACGGAGACTCCTGGGAGGTTATCGGCACCGCCCTTGGCACGTCCGCTCGAACTGCCCGGGAGCGGTTCGGACACCTGAGGCGACCGTGAAATGGGTTGTCGACGAATGGGTCCTGTTGCGGTCCTGGTAGCCAAGATGGTCCGGTTGAAGTCTAGGTCCCTCTCACGGGTGTGTGCTGAAATGCTGATTTCGACCCTAATCTGACAGGTGGCGGGGGACCAGCTGACGTCAGGTTGGCGTGTACCTAGCAGGGGCCCCGAAAGCAACGTCAACGTGAACGCCCCAAAGAGTCTCACCCGGAACACCCCGAAGAATCAGACGCGGTCTGGGTTCATCGCGGGGGCGGGCCACCGCCGCGACGCTCGTGAGAGGGTGCGGCTTCGCTACCTAGGACTGCTGTTCCAGTTGTCCCGTACGTGGGACCTGGCGTCGTGGGAGGCTGAGATATCGGACCCATAACGACATTGACGTAGTCCGCCTGGGTGGGCTGGTACGAGGAGGGCGCCGCGGGTTGACCCGCCCTAGAGATCGAGATGGTCCGCGTGCTCCAGCAGCCTGGACACCGCGTAGCCGATTACCAGTCCCCAGAAGGCGGAGTGGATGTTGAAAAGGTTCAGACCGGAAATCGTGACCACGAATGTCACCAGTGATCCCAGCGTGAAGGCAGTGGCGAAGGCCGTCACAAAGGCCTGCTGAAGGGCCCGTAGCATCGCGATTCCGCCCAGGGTGAGGACGAACTCCTTGGGGCTGGCGAGCATCAGCCTCGTGAGCAAGGGCGCCAGTACGGCGCAGGCAACGGCCAGTATGCCGTAGACGACGGCGGCCGAGTACTGGCGCTGTTTGGTTCCGGAGGATGTCAACAAAGCATTGGTAGGGCCCGTGACACACGCTGAAACCGCGCCGAATGAAGCGTTGAGCACGGAAAAGGCTCCGGAGGTGACTGCAAAAACGTTAACGGGCGGCCGGTGGCCGGCAGCGCGGAGGACGGCGATGCCCTGGCCGTTCTGGACAAACAACACGGTGAGGGCAAGGGGAATAACCAGCTCAAGCTGGGCTGCCCAGGTGAAGTTGGGACCTGTGAACACGGGTGCGGCCAGCAAGGGTCCTGCCTCGCTGAGGACGAACTGGCCACTTACCGCCACGGCCACGCAGCCGGCCATTAGGGTGCCGAGTACCGGCGGAACGAAGCGCCCAAGGACCGGCACGGCAGTGAGCAGCAGGAATGCTGCCACCATCGGGCCGGCAATGGCCGGATTGGATTGCGTTGAGGCAACAATGTCTGTGCCGAACTTAAGGAACACGGCGGCCACCATGGCCATGACGATTTGCATTGGCACGCGGGCCATGATGAGGCGGACTACGCCGGTGGCGCCCAGCGCGAGGACGAGCACGCCGGACGTGAAGAAGGCCCCCACCACTTCCGCAAAGGACAGGTGCTGGAGGGACGGCCCCAGGAGCACCGTCCCGGGAATGGACCAGGCGAAGCCCAGAGGCTGCCGGTAGAGGAGAGACATGACCAGCGTTGCTGCTCCGCCGGAGAATAGGATGCCAAACACCCAGGACGCGAGTTGGGCTTCGGTAAGTCCTCCCGCAGCTCCCACTGCCAGGGTTACAGCTATCGGGCCGGAAGCGGAGAAGATGAGGCCGATCACCCCGTTGGAGACATAAGGCATGCCGAGGTCACGGAAGACCTGTCCCACGCCTGCGGGACGGACACCCGGGCGTTCCAGCAGGGGCTGGCGTACATGGGCCGCAGCAGTTTCCGTTGCGGGGACGGTGGGCGGGTCCTGACGGGATGGCTGCATTCTGGCTCCTGGGAACGGGTGCACAAGATACAGGCGCCCCGGAGGTGACCCTCCGGAGCGCCCCTGTGGCGCCGGAGGGAACCGGCACCAATTGGCGGTGGTCCTTACTTGTGCTGGCCTTCTTTGGCGAGGACGTAGTCATAGACCACTTCTTCGCCTGCGCCGCCATCCGTGCGCGGCTTGGGGTCGAGCATCAGTTCAGGCTTGACGGCCGAGGCGATGTCGTCCGCGTTGTGCGGGTCGCCCGGGAAGTACAGCTGCTGGGTTACCGGCTGGAATCCCGGCGCGGAAACCTTGATGTGGATGTGTGCCGGGCGCCAGGCATGCCAGCCTGCCGCGCTGATCAGCTGCCCGCATGCCCCGTCGGTGGGAATCTGGTACGGCGCCGGGCGCATCGTGTTGATTTCGAAGCGGCCGTCGTCGTCCGCCTTGACCGTTGCTCGGAACAGCCATTCCGGGAGGCCCGGCGCGTACTGGGAGTAGAACCCGGCGCTGTCGGCGTGCCAAATTTCCACCTGGGCGTTCCGGATGGGATTACCGTCCGTATCGGTGAAGCGGCCGCTGAAGCGCAGCGGGGTGCCCTCCTCGTCCTCACGCATTTCGACGGTGCCCGGGGTCTGGAGCACCGGGGAGCCCGGCACGTAGTAAGGCCCTTCGATGGTGCCCACAGTGCCGGGGCGGTCCTGGGAGTTGACGTCCTCCACGGTGTGCTCCAGCCACACGTCGAGGAACAGCGGCCATTCCCCGTCAGTTCCCACTTTGATGAGCCAGGCTTTGAGTGCGTTGTATTCCTCGTAGGTGACCTGGTGTTCGACGACGATGTCGTTGGCGGCCTTGATGAGTGCCCCCGCCAGCAGGCTCACTCTTTCCTTCGGCACATCCAGACGGGAGAGCTTGCCTGAGGCGGTGAAGCGTTCGGTGGCCTTGGAGCCTGCTTCGACGGCAGTGCCTTCGTCCTCTTTGCGGGTGTCTGCTCGGGTCTCGGTCATGGTGATGTCCATACTCCTCTTTGAATAAAGGACAGGAAGTGCTCCTGTGCCATTGCGAAGGCGGGCGGCTGGACTTGCACCTGCCACCACGCGACCTCGGGTGATGTCCGTCTCATCGTAGGCTTCAAATAAGGACGCTACAAATATCGATTTAGCCTGTTTTTAGTCAAAAAGGCGACATAAAGGCACCCTAGGTCGAACCTAGGTATTTGCCTGATGTGAGAGCTGTCACGGTGGACAAGACTTACCTGACAACGTCCTGGGCGTTCCGCGACGCTAGCCGGACCACCCGCCCATCCGTCCAGCACTCTCCAATGAAGGAGCAGCCATGACCGAGAACATGACCCATCTCCGCGAGGTCCTTGCCGACGCCGTGATCGACGACCGTGACAACGGCGTCATCCGGGCCAAGCGCGAGATTTTCACGGATGAAGAGATTTTCGAACTGGAGATGAAGCACATCTTCGAGGGCAACTGGGTTTACCTGGCCCACGAATCCCAGATCCCCAACGTGGGGGACTACTTCACCACCAACATCGGCCGTACTCCTGTGGTGATCACCCGTGACAAGGACGAAAAGCTCAATTGCATCGTCAACGCATGCTCACATCGCGGTGCGATGCTGTGCCGCCGTAAGACGGACAACCGCACCACGTTAACCTGTCCGTTTCACGGCTGGACGTTCAAGAATTCCGGTGAACTGCTCAAGGTTAAAGACTCCCGCAATGCGGGCTACCCGGAGACGTTCAACAAAGAGGGCTCCCACGACCTCACCAAGGTTGCCCGTTTCGAGTCTTACCGGGGCTTCCTGTTTGGCTCGCTGAAAGCTGACGTTCTTCCTCTCGAAGAGCACCTGGGTGACGCCACCAAGGTGATCGATTCGATCGTGGATCAGTCCCCGGAGGGACTGGAGGTGCTGCGTGGGTCCTCCACCTACACATACGACGGCAACTGGAAGGTGCAGGCGGAGAACGGCGCCGACGGCTACCACGTGACCGCGGTCCACTGGAACTACGCTGCCACTACGGCCCGCCGCACCGCCGGAGACTCCGCGAACAAGACCAAGGCCATGGACGCCGGCAAGTGGGGCAAGGTCAAGGGCGGTTTCTATTCCTATGACCATGGACACCTGCTGCTGTGGCAGGAATGGACAAACCCGGAGGACCGCCCGCTGTGGGACCGCCGCGAGGAGCTCGTCGCCAAGTACGGCGAGGAGATGGCTAACTTCATGATCAATATTTCGCGGAACCTCTGCCTTTACCCGAACGTCTACATCATGGATCAGTTCTCCTCGCAGATCCGCCACTTCCGTCCCATCTCGGCGGACCAGACCGAGGTGACGATCTACTGCATCGCCCCGAAGGGCGAGTCACAGGAGAACCGGTCCAAGCGCATCCGCCAGTATGAAGACTTCTTCAACGCCACCGGCATGGCCACTCCCGACGATCTCGAGGAGTTCCGGTCCTGCAACAAAACCTACTGGGCTACTTCTGCGCCTTGGAACGATATGACCCGCGGGTCCACCCACGAGATTGCGGGCCCTGACGAGCAGGCCCAGGCGCTGGGAATGACCAGGGTCATCGCTTCCGGGGTACGAACCGAGGACGAGGGGCTTTACCCCATTCAGCACGGGTACTGGAAGGAAGTCATGGACCGGGCCTTGGCGGAGGAGGAGACCTCCGCACTGGACGCTGTTCCAGTCCAAGCCTGACTCAGAGCCCGCCGACCAGAAAGAGCGCAGAACCCATGACCAACCTGACCCAAACCGCCCCGGTCCTGAAGACCGCGGAGGAGATCGCAACCCTCGAGACCGTCCGGGCGTTCCTTTACCGGGAAGCCCGCCTGCTGGACGACCGCCAGTTCGATGAATGGCTTGAGTGCTACCACCCGGACTCCGAGTTCTGGATGCCGGCATGGGACGTCGACGACCGGCTGACGCAGGATCCCCAGAACGAAATCTCCCTTATCTACTACGACAACCGCGGCGGCATCGAGGACCGGGTGTTCCGGATCAAGACCGACCGGTCTTCTGCCACCTCCCTTCCCGAGCCGCGCACGGGCCACAACATCACGGACATCGAGGTTTTGGCGAACGACGGCGGCCAGGTCCAGGTGCGCTTCAACTGGTTAACCCTCTACTTCCGATACAACACGACGGACACGTACTTCGGCACCAGCTTCTACACGATCGACCTTTGCGGACCGGAGCCGGTGATCCTGAAGAAGAAAGTGGTCCTGAAGAACGATTACATCCACCACGTGGTGGACGTCTACATGATCTGACCTGCCGTGCGGCGCCCGGGAGTTCCCGGGCGCCGCACGGCGGTTCCCACACCCGTGCCCGCCGGGCACGCCAGAACTATTCCCGGGTCGCGTTGAGGCGGCCCCCAGCCAGGAGGAAACCATGGGCCACAAAGTTGCCCTCAGCTTCGAAGACGGTGTCACCAAAGTCATTAAGGTCGGCGACTACGAGACCGTGATGGACGCCGCGTACAAGGCCCGCATCAATATTCCGTCGGACTGTCGTGACGGCGCATGCGGTACCTGCAAGGCCTTCTGCGATTCCGGCTCCTTCGATCCGGGCGACTACATCGACGACGCCATGACGGAGGAAGAGCTCGACAAGGGCTACATGCTTACCTGCCAAGCGGTTCCCGAGTCTGATCTGGCCATTCAAATCCCCGCCACGTCCGAATCGGCGAAAACCGGAGCCAGTTCCTTCACTGCAACTGTGAAGGAACTCAACAAACACTCGGAAACCACGGTGTCGTTTACCTTGGAGGTGGAAAACCGGGACGCCCTTGCCTTCCTGCCGGGCCAGTACGTCAACATCAAGGTCCCCGGAACCGACGCGGAGCGTTCCTATTCGTTCAGCAGCGGCCCCGAGGTTCAGGATTCCTCATTCATGGTGAGGGTGACGCCACAGGGCGCGATGTCCGAGTACCTGCGCGATCGCGCGGCAGTGGGAGACGCCATCGAATTCACGGGCCCCTACGGATCGTTCTTCCTGCGTGAACCCAAGCGGCCCCTGTTGCTCCTGGCTGGAGGTACCGGCCTGGCGCCACTCCTGTCCATCCTCGAGAAGCTTTCCGAGAACCCGGCGTCGGTACCGGTCCATCTGATTTATGGCCTGACCCGTGAGGCGGACATCGTTGGCCTTGAGTGGCTGCGGGACTATGAGGCGAAGCTGCCGGGATTTACGTGGGACTACATTGCTTCCGAACCTGGCACGTCGGCTCCGCACACGGGCTATGTCACCCAGATTATCGAGCCAAAGCATCTGAACGACGGCGATGTTGACATCTACCTGTGCGGCCCCCCTCCCATGGTCAACGCGGTGTCGAAATGGCTGGACTCCGAGGGAATCAAGCCCGCCAACTTTTACTTCGAGCGCTTTGCCCCGAAGGAGACCACTGGCGGCGACGCGGAGACAGGTGCGCCGGCAGCCGCCGAGAAGATTGCGGCCGACGGCGACACGATGAGCCGCAGTGAGGCCGTTTCGTCCCTGGAGACCGGCCGGCTGGATTTCCGTAAAGAGGACAGCTTCGCACAGCTTGACGCGCGCATGGGCCTGGAACTCGCAGTGAGCGAACTGATGGTGGGCCGCCTGAGCGAGGAGCAGCTGCACCAGTTCCGCCGCCTCGCCGAGGCAACCAAGCGCTCTGTAATTGCCGGCACCATCCAGGAACCGGAAGAGTTCGCGCGGACTAATGAGGAGTTCCACGAATACCTCTTCATGGTCTGCGACAACCCCATGCTGCTCGAGTCCTACCGCCGGCTGGACGTCCACGCGCAGATGGCGGCGGCCTTCGAAACGGGAACCAGGATTTTCGAGCGGGTCATACAGGACCATCTCGATGTCGTTGAGGCTTTTGAGCGCCAGGACAAAGCGCGGGTCCGGGAGGTCATCATGGCCCACGCCCACGATGCCAAGGAAACCATGGCCGGCGCCATCGAGGCCAAGGCCGGCCGCTGATGACACAGCCGTATGCAGGACAGTTCGTTACTCCCGGCCGGTACGCCGGCAAGGTAGTTGTTGTGACGGGTTCCGCCCAGGGCATCGGCCAGAAGGTGGCCGAGCGCATCGGTGCCGAGGGCGGCGCCGTCGTCCTCGTAGACCGGGCCGAGTTGGTCCATGAGGTGGCGAGCGGGATACAGGAGGCGGCAAAGGGTTCCGGTTCAGGTGGCTCGGCCACCTCGGTGACTGCGGATCTGGAGACGTTCGCAGGAGCACAGCAGGCCGTGGACGCGGCACTGGCCGCCCACGGCCGCGTGGATGTGCTGGTTAACAACGTCGGCGGCACCATCTGGGCCCGCCCCTACGAAGAATATGACGAAGACAAGATCGAAAAAGAGATCCGGCGCTCCCTCTTTCCCACCCTGTGGACCTGCCGGGCCGTTCTGCCGGCCATGCTCCTGCAGGGCTCGGGCACCATCGTCAACGTCTCCTCGGTGGCCACCCGCGGGCTGCACCGAGTGCCATATGCGGCGGCCAAAGGGGGTGTCAATGCCCTGACCCAGTCATTGGCGATGGAGGTGGGAGGGCGCGGCATCCGCGTGGTGGCGACAGCCCCCGGCGGCACCGAGGCGCCACCCCGCAAGGTCAAGCGCGGGCCGGAGGCCGAATCCTCCACCGAGAAGGCCTGGTACCAGGTTATCGTTGACCAAACCGTGGAGTCGTCCTTCATGAAGCGCTACGCGACGTTGGACGAGCAGGCCGCGCCGATAGTCTTCCTCGGATCAGATGAGGCGTCATACCTGACCGGCACCATCCTTCCGGTTGCTGGCGGGGACCTGGGCTGAGCCCACTGCGATGGATGTCCGACATCAGGTCCGGCCGGCCGGCTCGGGTAGAGTTGCGGCCATGACGGCGGGCTCCATGCAAGGCGATACTGCGGAGGGCTTTCCCCTGGCCGGCCGGTCAAGGGTCTTTGAGCAACTGCTGGGAATTCTCCGCACGGTCCGCAAGGGCAAAGTGGGCGCAGTGGTGATCACCGGCCCGTCCGGTTCCGGGAAGACCGCCGTGCTGGAGTCCTTTCTTGAGCACTGCCGCACTGTGGCCCGCGGTGTCCGGGTGTTATCCGCCATGGGCGATGAATGGGAGGCTCAGTTTCCGCTCGCGGGTTACTCCCAGCTTATGCTCACCCCGCCGCTGCGCTCGGCAAAGGATTACGACGGCGGCCCTGCTCTGCCCGCGGGTCCCGTTCCGGCTCTTACCGCCGCCCAGGTGGTTAATTACGCGTCCACCCTCAGCACCCACCTCGAAGGGCTGCAGGCCCATGGCAGCGTAGTTGTAGCCGTGGATGACGTCCACAAACTCGATGTGGAGAGCCTGCGCATCCTCACCTTCGTCATGCGCCGGTTGTACGGGAAGCGGATTTTGTTCGTGCTCACCCTCAACCCCGATGACGCTTTACGCGTCCCCAGCAGTGTGCTCGACTTCCTCACTGGCCACCAAATAGCCAGTATCCCACTGGATCCGCTAACCCCGCAGCAGGTTCAAGATCTCGCCCGCAGGATGCTCGGCCTCGACCTCAGCGCGACCGCCGCACACGGCCTGGTCCAGCACACCCGGGGACTCGCGCAACCGATCGTGGAGCTGCTCCGTGAGCTGCCGGCGGAAACCTGGCAGACGTGGTTTCCCTCCCTGCCTCCGACGTCCCGCGTCCGCGCCCGGGTGCGCAGTGTCCTGGAAGCAGCGTCCCCGGCGCTGGTTGCCGTCGCGGAGGCAGCGTCCGTGCTCGGGCGGGCCGCAAGCATGGCAGAGGTTTCCCAGGTCAGCGGAGTGGAACCCCTGATGGAGGCACTCGACGAGGGCCACCGTGCCGGGCTGCTAGGGCTGTCAGTCGACCAGGCACGTTCCGCCGTCGTGTTCTTTGAACCAGGCACCGACGCAGCCGTCTATGAACAGATCGCTCCCAGCCGGCGCATTGGGCTTCATCGGCTGGCCGTCGAGGCCGTGCAACCCGAGGGCGAGAGGTTGGGCCACCGTGTCTCCGCCACACCCGGCGCGGACGAGGCGCTCGCCATAGAGCTGGAGGAATTTGCCCGCCGCCAAGCCCTCGTTGGAGCCTGGCAGGACGCGTCAACAGCATTGTTCTCCGCCTCCCGGCTTTCCCAGGACATCCGTTCCCGGAACGACAGGCTCCTGGGGGCCGTGGATGCCCTGGTGGGTTCCGGCAATATCGCCCAGGCCCAGATGTGGACGGCGGCAGTGGACGCCTTGCCGCCGTCGCCTCTTCGCTCCTCCGTATTGGGCTACCTCTCCACCGCATCGGGACAGAACGACAGCGCGCAGAAGCAGTTGGAGATGGCCTGGCGCACCTCCAACCCGCAGCGTGATCCAACGGCTGCCGCGCAGGTGGCGCAGCGCTTCGTACTGCACGGCGTGGCGTCGTGGGACGGGCCGGTCATTACCACCTGGGCAGAACGGGCCATGGAACTTACCCAGCCGGGCACCCCCGCCCATATAGAATCAGAGGCCATCTACGGCCTCGGCCTGTACGCACAGGGCCGGCTTTCCGAGGCGGAGGCCTCGTATCACCGGGCTTTCGAACATGCTGCCGAGAACGCCCAGAAACAACGGGTCCAGATGGGCGCTGGCTGGCTGGCGCTGCGCCTTGACAACGTTGAGACAGCGTTGGTGAACTTCGAGTCGGCGGCTCCCACTGAGTACCGGGGCGGCTCGATGCGGATTTCGCTGTGGGCCGAGGCCTGGCTGGCCCGCACTCACCTGGTACTCGGAAACTGGGATGCGGCGGCCGCCACCGTGGCGCGCGCATCCGTGCGCCTTGAGACTTCGCGGATGCCGCTGATCCGCCCGTTGCTTTACTGGACTGCGGCGGAGCTATGGTCCATGCGGGGAGACTGGGAGCGGGCCCGGTACTACGTTTCCCAGGCGGCTGTGCAGCCAGGGACGTACCGTGCCATGCAGGTGCCCGCGAGCCTCGCCCGCGCCCGCTTCCACGAGGCCAGGGCGGATTATGAAGGGGCCTTGGCTGTCCTGCAGCCGCTGACGGAGCTGGACCCATGGACCGAGAACAGGGTGTCCTTCTGGCCCTGGCAGGACACCTATGTCAACGCCCTGGTCATGACCGACCAGCTCGACGCCGCCGACTCATTCCTTACGGCGTTCGAACGCGTGCCGCGCGAGCGGGAAGTGCCCTCGGATATGGCGCGGATGGCGTGGGCAAGAGGCCGGCTCGTGGCCGCACAGGGAGACCCGGACACTGCGAGGGAACATTTTGAGGCGTCTTTGGGACACCTTAGGGGGCTCAACCGGCCGTATCTGCGGGCACGGATTAGTTTTGCCTTCGGCCAGAGCATGCGCCGGGCGGGCAAACGGCGCCTGGCCTCCTCGGTCCTGCGGGCCGCCCGCGACCTCTACGACTCCCTGGGGGCGGCCACGTATGTGGAACGGTGCGACCGGGAGCTGAAGGCAACGGGGCTCGACGTCGGGAGCCTGCCTGACCCTGCCGACCCCGTGCTGACCGCCGTCAGCGACCAGCACCGCCAGCTCACAGCCCAGGAACGCGCCGTGGCCGAACTGGTAGCAGGCGGCGCCACCAACAAGGAAGCGGCCCGGACCCTGTTCCTGGCAGAGAAGACCGTGCAGTACCACCTGACCCGGCTCTACCGGAAAATGGGAATCCGCTCCCGTAGCGAGCTCGCGGCCGTGTTCCGGGCCAGGGACTGATCCCGGAACACGGCCGGTTTTGGAGGCCTCGCGGCGGTGACTACTTGACGTCGGATGGGTGCTTCGCGAGCGGGACCACCGAGATGTCCATGTACGGGAACAGCGGCAGGTTCTGCAGGATCTCGTGGAGTTCGTCGTTCGAATCGACGTCGAAGATCGAATAGTTGGCGTATTCACCCACCACCCGCCAGATTTCCGGCCACTTGCCCGAGCGCTGCAACTGCTGCGAGTAGGCCTTCTCCCTGGCCTTGATCTCCGCGGCTTCGCCGGCGGGAAGGTCTGCGGGCAGGTTTACGTCCATGTGGACCAGATACTTCATGAATGTCCTTTCGGTAAAGCGGTTGTTAGCGGTCGGTGCGGTAGCGCGAGAGCTTTTCTTCATCAACAGCGGTGCCCACGCCTGGGCCCTCGGGAACACGGATGCGTCCGCCGGTGATGGCCAAGGGCTCGGCCAAGAGGTCGTCGGCCATGTCCAGGTAGTTGGACAGCTCCGCTGCCCGCTTGGCTGAATGCGCAAAGGCGGCGCCGAAGACCACCGAGGCTACCGTGCCGACCTGAGTGTCGATCTGGTTGCCTATATAGACATCGATGCCCATACCCTCGGCCATGCCAACGATTTTGGCCGCCTCGGTAAATCCGGACCGGGCAGTCTTTACCGCCAGGAGGTTCGCACCGCCGGTGAGGATCTCCCGAGCGGCCTCGCCAAGGTTGGCAGCAGATTCGTCCGCGGCGATCGGGATGGCGGAGTTGGTCACGAGGCGACGGCGGCCGAGGACTTCGCGGGCGTCGTCGGGCTCCTCCAGGAACTGCAGACCCAGGTCTGCCGTGCGGCGTAGCACTTCCGCGGCCTCGTTGGCTGACCAGCCGCGGTTGGCGTCCATGTACAGCTCAGCGTCCTCGCCAAGACCCTCGCGTAACACCCTGGCGGCCTCAATATCCAGGTTAAGCGGGCGGCGGCCGGTCTTGAGCTTGAACGTGTTGATGCCATAGGTCTCGCGGAACTCCAACGCCAATGCCAGCAACTCCCGGGCAGGCTTGAAACCGAGCATGTGGGAGACCCGGAGCGAGTCGGTGTACCCGCCCAGCAGCCTTGTCACCGGTTGCCCGAGAGTCTTGCCGATGACGTCCCACAGGGCGATGTCTACGGCGCCCTTAGCCGTCTGGTTGTGAACGGTCCTGTGCAGGATTGACTGAACCTTCTCCCGATCAAGAATATCGACACCGATCAGTTGCGGAGCGAAAATGTCCTCCACCACCGCCACGATCGACTTCTGCGTCTCACCATAGGTGTAGGGGCGCGGCGGGGTATCAGCGGTTCCCACCACGCCGTCGTCGGTGCGAAGCCTGACGAGCACGTGATCTGCCTCGTGCACGGAACCGGAAGCGAAATGCAGTGGATGAAGATATGGGATCGAGTAGGGAATCGCCTCAATGGCTGCGATCTTCATGAGCGAGAAAGCCTTTCATCAGTGGGAAGCGGCACAGGGTCGGGGGCCGGGGCAGGCACCGTCGGTCCCGCAGTTGCGGTGGCCACGATGTCCAGAAAGTTACGGAGCAGCGCAGAGTGATGCCCGCGCATCCAGGCGACCGCGAGCTCCACATCGGGGACGTCTTCAATTTCGCGGTAGGCCACGCCTTCAAGCTGGAAGGCCTGCACGCTGGACGGCATCACCGCCACCCCGCCGCCTGCAGCTACAAACGCCAGCATCGTCGAGGTCTCACCAACCACCTGGGTAATGCGTGGCTGGAAGCCCGCCTGGCGGCACAGGTCCGCGGTGGTGCGGTGAAGCACGGACTCGGGCGGGTAGGCGATGAAGTCCTGGTCCTGCAGCTCGTGCATCGCCACGGGCCGATCCACGGCCAGGGCACTGAAGGAGGGGAGCGCGACGACGAGCGGCTCACGGGCCACAGTCCGATAGTCGATGTCTTGTGCTGCGACCGGGGGCCGCAGCAACGCGGCGTCCAGAGTACCGTTCCGCAGGCCCGCTTCCATGGACGGCGTGAGCATTTCGCCGTGCAGGGCCAGGGACAGGCCCGGCAGCAGCTGTTTGGCAAGTCGGGCTACCTGGGGCATGACACCATACGTTGCCGAGCCCGAGAAGCCGACCCGCAGGACGCCGGTTGCGCCCCTTCCCACCTGATAAACATCAGCCTGAAGAGTCGCCACGTCATTGACTATCTGCCGTCCCCGATCCAAGAGGAGCTGCCCCGCCGCCGTGAGGTCCACCCTGCGGGTGGTGCGGTTGAGTAACTGGACTCCGATCTGGTCTTCCAGCTGGCGGATCTGCTGCGAGAGTGGTGGCTGGGCCATGTGAAGGCGCTTGGCCGCGCGGCCGAAGTGCCGCTCTTCAGCAACCGCAATGAAGTAGTTCAGTTGGCGGATGTCCACGGTGGTGCCGTCCTTCAGCTAACCGGCCCGGCGATGCGGCCGTGGCTTATTTATTCAAATAATAACCATAATAAGCCTCACTAGGATATCCAAGCCACGTAATGTTGCTGCGATGCCGGTGGATCATGCGCGGCGCGTAGACGTTGTGAACTGCTCAGCAGGAATGCTGTCTTCTGCCCGACCCTCTGCGATTTCTTCGACCTTGTGCTCGGCCTCCTCCAGCTTCGGCTGACGCGGCACCAGCACGGTGACCGCGGCGCCGACCAGGGCCACGGCCCCGTAGATGTAGAAGGCTGTGGATCCGCCAATGCCGGCGGCGGCCAACCACCCGCCGATAATCGGACCGAGCACGCCGCCCAGCCGTCCCACGCTTGCGCACCATGCGACGCCCGCGGCCCGTGCGTTGGTGGTGAAGTAGTTGGACTGGAACCCGTAGATCAGCACCTGGGTTCCCAGCGTTCCCACGCCTGCGAGGGCGACAAAGGCAAAAAGCAGCGGCAGCGGAAAGCTGAAGGTCATGAGCATCAGGGAAATGGTCGCCAGCGCAAAGGTGGCCGCGACGACCCGCTGGGGACCGCTTCTGTCCGCGAGGCGGGACGCAAGCAGGCCGCCCGCCACTGCGCCGAGGTTCAGTGCCAGCGGGAAGAACAGCGAGTACGTCCGCCCGTAACCGTAGCCCTCCATGATTTTGGGCAACCAGGTGTTGAGTCCATATGTCAGCAGAAGACCGCAGAAGGACATCAGGCCCAGCAGAATCGCTGCCACGGCAAACTGGCGGGAAAACACGGCCGCAAAGCCTGATTTCTGCGGCGCGGCGCCTACCTGCCGGATGATCCGCTCCTCGATGAGCGGGACGCCGGTGCGTTGTGCGGCAGCGAGGGCCTCCTGTTCGCGCCCCCGGGACAGCAGCCATCGCGGTGATTCCGGGAGCTTGCGCCAGGCAATGGGCAGGAGGATGACCAGCGGCAGTGAGCCTATGATGAAAAGCCCGCGCCAGCCGATGCTGTCGAGGAAAAGGATGCCCAGAATGGAGGCCAGGACGCCGCCTGCCGGGATGCCGGAGTACACAATTGCGTTGTAGAACTGCCGCCTTCCTGCTGGTGCGAATTCAGCCATGGTGGCGCCGGCGCTGGCGATAACGATTCCCAGGCCAAGTCCGGTCGCAAACCGCAGGGCACCAAAGGCAGGGACGCTGGTGGCAAAGGCTGTGGCGAACATGCCGATGGAGAACCAGGCTATTCCCAGGAGCATCAGCCGGCGTCGGCCGAAAAAGTCGCCGACAGCGCCGCAAACGAGTGAGCCGACGAGTACCCCGATGAGAGCCCAGGAGCCGAGGAGCCCGGCGGTGACTGCATCGAACGCTCCGATCTGGCCCGGGTCCGCGAGCAGCCCTGGCAGGACGGTGCCGTAAATGACAAGGTCGTAGCCGTCAAACAGCAGGGCTGTGCAGATAATGAAGGCCACCCAGTTGGCGGTGCGTGCCTCCTTCTGTGGATTGTCGGCTAGAACGGCGTGCGGTTGTGGCATGGTCCCTAAGTCCTCTCTGACTCAAGTGGAGGCCTGCGGCGCCGGGAGGATCCGAGGGGCCGTCCTCCGGGTGCTCTCAGCCTGACAGAGGTGTGACCCGTGACATATGAGGGGAATACCCGGCTTTCCGCCCGGGGGCGATTCATATGCTGTGGATCTGAAACGCTCTCTTTGCGGAGTTAAGCCCTCGGCAGTGCTGCCCCTCTGAGTCGAGACGATCTGGATATGGAAAGACGGGGCAGGAACGGTGGTTTGAAAACTGGCCCGTGGGTAGGCTGGCACAATGATCAACCCTTCACGCCTTTACTCGGACCTGTCCCGCCTAGGCAGGGAAACGGACATGTTTCTGGCTACCGTTGAGTCCCTTGCCGACGACGAGCTGAGGGTTCCCTCGCTGTGCGAGGGATGGAGCCGTGCCGACGTTATTGCCCACGTCGCATCCAGTGGACGCGCCCTGGTAAATCTCATCGACTGGGCAACCTCCGGCGAGGAACGTCCCCTGTACGCCTCACGAGAGGCCCGCTCCTTGGAGATCGCTGCTTTGGCCGCCCTGCCGCGGGAGGAACTCATCGGGGAACTGCGGGAGTCCGCCCGGAACTTTGCTGAGCAGGCACAACGGCTCAGCGGCGAACTCGCGGCCACAGAAGTGCAGGTAAGCGGCAAGCCGGTCCCCGCCACGTCCATCGTGGCGCTCCGGATTGCCGAGGTGGTGGTGCATCACCACGACCTCAACACCGCCTGGACCGTCGAAGAGGCCGATCCGGATTCGCTGCTGAACGCCCTCGAAGCCGTAGTGCGGTCCCTGCGCGCCAAGGGTGCTCCCGGCATGACGCTGGTGACCGAAGAGCGTGATGAGTGGGTCATCGGCGACGGCGAATTGCGCGTTGTGTCCGACCGTGAGGGCCTGCTCCAGTGGCTGGCGCGCGGGGACGCTGAACATGTGGATATTGACGGTCCGGCGCCGGCACTGCCGTCCTGGTAAGCAGACCCGCCCAGTCCGAGCTAGAGAAGGCCTCGCCGCTTTGCTGGTCATTGAAACCGGCACCTACCGCTGATTCGGACTATGTTCGGTTCGTTCGCCGTGGGAAGCATGCTGCTGGTAACCGATGTTCCGGTGATCAGAGTCACGGCAGACTTCTGGACCAGCAAAAAAGGGCCGGAAATGTGATGTCTCGGGACATGGGTGACAGTTCTGTATCAGGAGATCGGTGACATTTCGTGTATCAGGACTTCGGTGACAGTTGCGGGTTGTTTCACGGTGCGTCCTGGGGGCTTGCCGTTTCCGACTGCTTTGGTCCCGGCCGGCGGGTAGGGGTAGGACGTGATGTGGGTGCCCTGGTCATCGAAGAACTGGATCGTCGCGGGGTCCCAGAGCGCGTGGATGGCCTGCCGGGCGTAGGGTCTGCCGATCATGTAGACCACGCTGTTGATCGTGACTCTACCGTTGGGGTAGGCGATGCGGGTGGCCTGTCCGATGCCGCGGGTCCCGTCCTGCGTGAGGGCCGGGACAGGTTTCGGGTGTGGTGCCTCGGCGGCCGGTGTGGCCTCCCATGCTTGTCGCGGGGTGATCCGCCCGGGCAGGCCCTGGTGCGGGCGTTCGGTGTTATAGAGCTCATCGAACGCGTCGACCTGCTCCTGGAGCTGTTCAAGGGTCCCGGCGAGGGGTTGTTTGTCCAGGAACCGGAACAGGGTCTGATGGAAGCGTTCGTTCTTGCCCTGCGTGGTTGGTTTGTACGGTTTCCCGGTGATCGCCTCGATCCCCAGGGAGGTGACGTACGTGAGGAGCTGGCCTTGATGGCCCCGCCGTGAAGGGTTCAACGCGGCCCCGTTGTCCGTGAGCAGTTTCTGCGGTACCCCGTGCGCGGTGATGCCCTTCTTCACCACCGCGATCGCGGCCTCGGACGTCTCCCCAGCGGCGACATGGGAGGCGACCGCAAAACGGGAGTGGTCATCGATGAGCTGGAAAATCACGCATTTACGGCCACCGGTGAGGACGTACTCGGTCGCATCCAGCTGCCACAGACAGTTCGGGGCCGGGTAAACGAACCGGCGATACGCGGCCCGGGGCTTCTTCCGCGGCTGCAGCCTCGCGACACCGCTTTGACGGAAGATTCTGGCCAGCGACGCGACCGAGGGCACCGGTTCCAGGCCCATGGACTTCATCTTCTCGAACACGCTGATCGGTCCGTGGTCCAGGCCCGAGCGCTCCAATGCCGCCCGCACCCGCAGTGCCTGCTCCCTGGCCTCATCACTGATCCTGGACGGGCTCGTGCGCGGCCGGCGGGACCGCGGTTCCAACGCCGCGGCCGGGCCCTCGGCCCGGGCCCGGCCCAGCAACACGTAAAACGTCTTACGGGAGATGCCATGCTCGCTACAGAACGACGTGACGGCACCCCGCGGCGGATCATCCGGCCACTGCGAGATCGCTAAACGGACACGAGGATCAACAGGCTCAAATCCACTCATCCACCCATCAAAATGGCAGAAGTGTCACCACCAAGAATCCCTGAACTGTCACCGATGTCCTGATGCACAACTGTCACCCATGTCGCGAGACATAACTGAACCGTCCCGGGAATCATGCCGCCTGTTTGTTGGCGGCGTCGTCGGGCAACGAGCCGGTTAGTAGATCGTAGTATGTCTGCTCATATTCCTCTGGCGTCTGGTGGCCCAGGGCGGAGTGCAGGCGTTCGTTGTTGTACCAGTGGACCCACTCGAAGACGATCTCCATCACGTCGGTTTCGGTCTTCAACGCCCCTGCGCGGAACGGTGAATTCTTCGCGACGGCCTCGTTCTTGAACAGCCCCATCACGGTCTCGGCGCCGGCGTTGTCATAGGCATCACCCACGCTGCCAATCGAGGGCTGCAGGCCCTCCAGGGCCAAGGTGTCGGTGTAACGGATCGAGGTGTATTGGCTTCCCGCATCGGAGTGGTGAATCAGTCCCGCCGGCGCCGGCCGGCCGGTGTGTTCGCGCCGCCACAGGGCCATCCGCAGGCAATGTTCGACGAACGCGGTGTCCTTGATCGTGGAGGTTTCCCAACCGACGATCGCCCGGGAGTACAGGTCGATAACCAGGGCGACGTAGACGAATCCGGAGTAGACCGGGACATAGGTGAAATCAGTGACCCAGATCCGGTTCGGGGCCTCGGCCGTGAAGTCCCGATTCAGCAGGTCGCCGGCACGGCGGCCGTCCTTGCCCGGGATGGTGGTGCGGGTCCGGCGGCCCCTGATGAGCCCGTTCATGCGCTCTTGGCGCATGAGTCGGTCCACGGTGTGTTTGGAAGCTTCCGGGAAGCCGTTCCGCCGCAGCCACTGCGTCATTTTCCGCCGCCCGTACATGATCTCCGGCCGGGGCCGTCGCTTCACATCCAGGACTTTCAGACTGCGGAGCGTGTCGATGATGCGCGCGTCTTCGAAGGTGCGCAGGGCCGGCAGACGCTTCTTCCACGCCCGGTAGGTTCGTGCGGCGACCTGCACGCCCTGCTCCCGCAGGACGGCACAGATCGACTCGACCGCATAACCAACAGCGCGCATTTCATCGATGAACCGGCAGATCAGCGGCGGCGAGGGTCGAGCTCCCTCGCGAAGAAAATCGAGGCCTGCTTCAGGATCTCGTTGGACTCCTTCAAGTCCCGCACCTCAGCCCGCAGCCGCTTGATCTCCTCCAGCTCGTCACTGCTCGGACCGGTCTTCTCACCGGCATCGACCTGGGCCTGGACAACCCAGCGGCGCAGCGATTCAGGGCCGACGCCGAGCTTTGGCGCCAGTGCCTTGCAGGCAGCATAGACAGACGGGTATTCGGACAACCGATCCAAGGTCATGCGCACTGCACGGTCACGGACTTCGGGCGGGAACTGCTTGGGCATAATCACTATCTTTCTCACAGAAGATAGCGGCATCAAACCCGGGACGGTTCATAACAGCTTCGGATCGGGTCGTACTGGTGGCGGACTGGGCCGGATTGCGGATTTTGCGGGGGAGTGGCGGAAATGCAAGGGCTGGAACCCGGTTCGAGTCCCACCTTGGGCACGCATGACCTCTCGTCAGAGGGGTTTTTGCTTTAATGTGTGGATATTGTCCCTCGTTGGGTCCCTCTGACGCTGTCCGCGGTCTGTGCCTGGCGCCGCGGTCGCCTGTGAAGTTATGTGGGTGGCGGGGTCAGAGCCGTGGCTGCAGGGCGCTCTGCTTGCTGGGATGTGGGGTCATGTGCCGTCCCTTCTTGCTGTTCCGGTGACAAGATGTTGGCCTTCACTCGTTCATGGTCAGGAGTTGCGGTGACGACATGACGAAGCAATATCTTTCGGGGTGGTTCTTCATAACCCACTACGCAGGCACCTCCACAACCGGCGCCTCGTCCACGTCCACGTCAAGCACCCAATCAGGCGATCCAACAGACGCGATCGGGCGCTTGTTTGTCCCCGTTGCTGGAGTTCGGCGTGACACCTTCCGGTAGATCCCCGGCAGAACCAGATAAATCACCCGATTCTTCCGGCATGCCTATCGGGAGTTGGCCTGACGCCAGCCTGTTCTACAACGGTAGTCAGAACATCGATGCGAAGTTGGTGCCCACGGTGGTTGTCCCAAGAGGGTTGCCGGCTAGATCGGTAAGGCCTGGGGCCGGAGTGTAGGAAGGTGCGTCCTTGACGGTGGTGGTGCCTGAAGTTCCGCTGGCGGCTTTCCCTAACCTCATGGTGAGGATTTTTGACCCGTTCCAGCTAACGGAGCTTGCGTTGTTTCCGTTGCCGCTGAAGGTGAGCGCGGTTGTCGAGGCGTACTTGGCGTTGCCCCCCAGGGGGATGGAGCCGATGTTTAGCGTGCAGGTCGCGCTAGTGACCGTCAATACGTTGGCTGTGCTGATGGTGACGGTGATGTCGTTGTTGCCGCCGAGCGTCTGAGCGGATCCGTTGTTGCTCCAGCTGGCACAGAACTTGCTGGCGTCCATTTGCTCGGAGTACTCGATAGATATGGTGTCGCCCAAAGCCGCTACACCAACCCCGTTGTTGTCTTGAAGTTTTATGGCTGCGTTGGCTGCTAGTGCCGGTGCCAGGATGTCTTTAGTGTTGGGTCCCGTGGCCGTGGTTGTGGTGCTGTTGCCGGCCGCATCGGCAGTGGCGGCGGTGTAGGTGAGGGCGCCTTCGCCGAGCGTGGACAGATCCATCGTTGTCGACCACGACGTGCCCGAAGTCGTGGCCTGTTTGGTCACACTATTGAGAGCGGCATCCCTTACGGTGACGTTGACGATGGTGCCAGCCTCAGTGTTGCCGCTAACGGGGGCAATGAACTTGGTGTTGTTGTTGACATAGGCCGGTGCGCTGATCGTCAGAGCGGGGGCGAGCGTGTCCTTCGAGCTCGTCGGAATGGGGATAACTGGGGTGCTGGTGTTCCCTGCCGCGTCCTTGACCGTGACGGTGTAGGTGACCGTTCCTTGGTTCAGGGTTCTGAGGTCGAGGGTGAGGGACCATGTACCGGTCCCTGATGCGGCAGTGCCTGTAACCGTGTGGGGGGCGCCGGAATCAGAGGCCGTGACAGTTACGGTCGCGCCGGTCTCCGCGGATCCGGACACCGGGACAGTGGAGGCGTTGGATACGTTGATGTAGGCCGGGACAACCAGGCCCTGCGCCGGGAGCGGGGCTGCGGTGTCCTTGGTGTTTGTGACTGTGGTCCCCGGGCTGGTGTTGTCGGCGGCGTCGGTCGCGGTCGCCTTGTAGGTAATTGTTCCGGGGTTGAGGCTGCTCAGGTCGAGGCTGGCGGACCAGTTTCCCGTGCCGGAGGCGGTGGGCGCTGGCGTCGCGGTTACGGAGTGGGCAGCGCCCGCATCGCTGGCAGTAAGGGTGATTTTGGCGCCGGCTTCTGACGTGCCCGTGATGGGCACCGCTGCCACGTTGGCGGAGTTCACATAGGTAGGAACGCTACTGAACCCCGGCGCGCCCGGAGCCGCGCGGTCGATCCAGACCGTCTGCGTCTTAGCGGACGCGGCGTTGCCTGCCTTGTCCGTGGCAGAAAAGGACACCGTGTGCGTTCCGTCACCGCTGACGGGGATCGTGGCCACGGCGCCGCCCACCGTCTGCTGCGCGCCGCCGTCGACGGTGTAGGTGACGGAGGAGACACCGGATCCAGCGGCGCCGTCATCGGCCGTGACGGTTACGGTGACCGGGCTGGTGTTATTCCACCCGCCGAGGTTGGGCGTGGGCGAGATCGAGGCCACGGACGCGACGGGGGCGGTGGGGTCATTGCTGACGCCATTGCTGCGGGGGCCTTCCGCGCCCTTCCAGAGGGCGATGGCCGGGGTCACGGTGTAATACCAGATGCCGCCCTGAACGTTCTGTTCGGTGCAGTTGAGGGCCGTGACAGTCCCCGCGCAGGCGCCGGTGGCCGGGATTCCTGTTCCGCCGGTGGCGGTCGCGTATCGGGTCACCGTGTACCCTGTGGCGGGCTGTCCGGCGGCGGTTGTGCCTGCCGGCCACGACACGGCTAGTGCCGTGCCGTTGGCGGTCACGGTCGGTTTTGTTCCCGGTGTGACGGCGTCCGCGTTGGCGGCGGCGTAATTGCTGCTGCTCACCGATCCCCAGAAGGCATAGGCGGCCGAGCCGGTGCCCAGCAGTAACAGGACCATCCCCATGATCCAGGGCAGGTGCATGCGACGCCGCGGCCCGCGGCCGGGGATTGAGGGCTCGGGTTCAGGGCTCATTTGCGGACCGCCATGGTGACTGGGAGGTGGAAGGTGGCGTCTTGGCACGCGGATTGTGATGTGGAGTCCATCGCGGCCGTTGCCGGGAGACTGATCAGCACCGTTGAGTTCGGGGGGACGAAGGTCGCCGGTGTGAGAGGGGTCCCGGTCCCGGCGAAAGTCACGCCCGTGGTGGTGCATCCTGGGTGGGCGTCATCGGCGGTGGCGGGGCCGTTGGGGGAGACGCTGTAGACCTGGACCGTGTACAAGTTCGGGTTGGTGACCCGCAGGATAACGTCCGCGGTTCCGCCGGGGATGAGTGCTGAGCGCGGGTTGTCGCCGGAGATGAAGGCGTCCACGGTCACGGTTTGCATCGTGCCGGCGGACTCGGACCCGGTGCCTGTACCGGTGCTGGTCCAGTAGGCGTAGGCGGTCCCTGCCCCGAGGGCCAGGGTGAGGGTGCCGGCCAGGGATGCGGCTGTGAGACCGCGGCGGCCGGCGCGGATCGTGTGTCCGGCGGTGGTCATCTCAGTTCCCCTGTCCTGATCCTGAGTACGTGAGCTGGAGGGTTGCGCCTTTGCAGCCGTCCTGATTGGTGCGGGTGTCGAGCATGCTGACGCGGGGAATGTTGGACGGTGCAATGCCGAGTCCGGAAAGGGTGGTGCTGCCGGGCTGCACGGTCAGGGGGTAGGGGCCGTTGTATTGGGTGAGGGTGTAATCAGCAGCGGTGCACGGGAGGTTCCGGTTGAGGGCGTCCGCGCTCCGGGTTACTCCTGCCAGGGCCACGGAGATGTTGGTCAGCGACAGCGGTTTGGTGTTGGGGTTGCTTATCCGAAGATCCAGGCCCGCCGACGTTCCGGGGGACAGGGATCCTGGCGTGTTTGCTGAGAGCGTGAACTGCTTCTTTGTGGAGTCCAGGACCAGTTCGGTGTTCGCGTAGGCGTATTGGGTCTTACCGGCGGCGTCCTGTCCGGAACTGACCAGGTACAGGTTGTAGCTTCCGTCCGGGGAAGCAGCAGCCGTGGAAATCTGCAGTGACGTGGCGCCGCCCGTGACCGGATTGGGGGAGAACGATGCGGTCGCGCCGGCCGGCAATCCACCCATAACGCTGAAGGTGAGGGGGCCGGTGAAGTTGTTCCGGGTCACTTGCACCGTGTAAACGGCTGTCGCCCCCGGTGGGACGGTGACCGAGGCCGGGGCGGTGCCGAGGGAAAAGGCTGTGGTCATCCTATAGTTCACGGTGAGACCGGCTGGGACGCTGCCGCTGATTTTGCCGCTGGTACCTGTGATTGTGAGTTCGTTTGTGCCTGCGGGCGTTGTTGGTGCGGTGGTGAGTTTCATGGTGGCCGACGATGTGCCGCCGGCGGCCAGCGTGAGCGAGGCCGGTGAGAAGGTGGCGGTTGAGCTGGAGGGCAGCCCGGCCACCGCAAGTCCGACCGGCCCGGTGAAGCCACCGGTGGATGTCAGGGTAAGAACGTAGCTGGCGCCCTGGCCCTGCTGGACGGACTGGCTTGCCGGGGATGCCTGGACGGTGATGCCGGGTTTGGGGTTCTGGGCTGCGGCGGCGAATACCCCTCCTGCGCTGGCCAGCATGACGACGAGGCCAATCAGTGCCGCCTTGATGGCCGGACGCAAGCGATGCCGCGGGTGTCCGTCGTGTTCGCGCACCCCGTGCCCCTTCTCTCTGGTTCGATGATCGCGGGCCGGGGGCTGGTGTACTCCCCGCCCCCGGCCGCTGGTTGGCTACTTGCTGCTGACGCTCACAGTGATCGTGGCGTTCTTGCAGCCGTCCTGGTTGACGGCGGAATCATCGTTGAACGTGAGGGTTCCGGTGCCCAGGGCTGTGCTGGTGGCGCCGCCGAGTACGGTGGTGGTTCCCGCAGGAACGGTGGCAGTGAACCATGCGGCGTCACACCCGGCCGCCGTGGTGCTGACCACAGGGTTGGTCAGTGTCACGGGAGTGCTGCTGGTGTTCGCCGAATTGTCCGCCGTGTAGGTGATGGTCTTCGCCGGACCGCCGGGAACAACCCCGGGGTCGACCGTCACATTGATGGTGACGGGGTTGGTGCCGGAGGCTGCCGCGGCAGATCCCGAACCGGAACCGGTGGTGCTCCAGTAGGCGTATGCGGCGCCGCCGCCGACAGCCACCAGGGCCACGGAAGCCGCTACGGCCGCGATCTTGTTCTTCTTGGTCATTTTGCGCATGGGAAAGACTCCTCGTTTGATGAGACTGGCAATGCGTTCCCCCAGGATGGCCCCAGTCCTTCGGGCGCCGGTCGGTGGATCGATGGCCCTAATGCTGGTGGGATATGAGCTGGCGAACAACACGTGTCAGTACTCGTCTTTCCTCATGACACAGGCCGCTCTACTTGCTTGCGGGTACCAACTACTCGAACCGCTCACTGCACTGATCTTCGTCAACGCCTGTCGCAGAACATGACTCAGTTAACACCTGACTGCGGAAACCGGGGCATTCGAACGACCCGCAACCCGCCAGCCGGTCGGCCCGGCGAATTAAGCAAGTAGTCTTAGCATTCGTGTTGCGGGCTCATCGGGCAAGGAGAAAAAATTCGTCATCGGGGGCGGCCCGGGACTCGGTTACAGCAACAAAGTGACCACCGAAGTCCCGGCCGGCGGCTGAGTGCCCGTCCGGATGAGTCCGTCCTAAGGAAACTCCTGACCCTGCATAGTCCGTGGAGCCAGACGGGCGGCATCGGGGCTCGTGAGCCCCGGCGTCATGGCTCATGCGTCCTAACGGCCGGATAACGCAACCACATAGGAGGACTTACTATCCAGATAACGCCTCCGTACCGGGTCTCCAGGGTTTGTGGCGACGCCACAGGAAGATATCGACAGCTCTCGGTGGACGGCTGCAATGTGCGGCGACCCCGGCTCGCCCGTTCCCGTCCGTTTAGCGCCGGGTGTGATGAGTTCCGTCGGTCCGACTCCGCCTATTTATCGAGTTGTTTCACAAATTTGGCAAGAAAAGTGCCGGATTTGAAATTGACTCTGAGTGAGAACCTATTTGGCATGGCGAAACGAGTAATAACAACGCTTGAAGGCGATCTTGACGGTTCCGAAGCGAATGAAACAATCATTTTCTCCATTGACAGTGCTGAATAGGAGATTGATCTCAATAATGCCCACGCCGTCGAACTGCGTGAGGTCATTAGCAGATACACCGCCGTGGCACGAAAGAGCGCCGGACGCCCAAAGCCGGCACGGCGTGCCAGCGCAAGTGCGGGCGGGGGCAACGATCCCAAAGCGGTCCGCGCATGGGCGATAGAGAACGGTATCCCCGTGAATGGCCGGGGCCGCATTCAGGCGGACGTGATGGAACTCTACACAGCAGCGCACTAGCGCGTCGTTGTCAGGAATCGTTCCTCCGGAAGGGGGAAGGCGGCCCTGAGTCTTGGCATAAGTCAAGAGAATCAGGACCGGAGGCTAAACTACTGCCGGTCCTGATTTACGTTGCGCCTAATTAACGGTCCTACCGTACAGAATCGCAACTATCAGCGTCGAAATTGGATCGATTTCTTTGATCCTTGTTCGCGTCAAACTAGCCGGGAATTCGGAGCCAGCGCTTCTCCAGAAGTCGTAGCTGTTTATTGAATTGCTGTCTTGTGTTCCCTGAAGTCGTTGTGAGACCAAGATTTCAAGATGGCTTCGTACGACGCCACTTGGGCGCATACGGTTAGGAGTTCCGGTGGAATTTCCTCATCGAGCATCAGATCAGCCTTGTCCGTGATGACGTCGCGAATCCGTCGGTTAGTTGGCATGAACACCCGTTTTCATCCACAACCGCCATGCGGCGGCGTCGGCAAGAGTAGGCGGTCATCTTTGATCCCAGAACTGACCCGAGGGGCGGTACTTGGCGCTGAACTCTTTCCAGGTGCGATTCCAGGTGCGCTGGCCAGCGTGAGAAGTGGCCCGTAGTACTCGGAGAGCTGCCGATCAATACGCGCTAGCCTCGCGGCGCGGCTAGCAACACCCCAAAGTTATGCCCGAATATTCCCCCGTCTGCACACCGGCAGGACGCTGGGGAATTCTTCTTCCGCGCCTTTGGATGTGCGCTTTAAGCCGAGGGCGGTGACGGTGCCCCTTGGACCAATCGGTCAAGTTTTTCCGATCTGTCTACACCAGACTGAAACCGCAGCGGCGGGGCTGCGCCAGCGCTGACCAGCGGGTGCCCGCGTTGCTGCCAGAAGCACCCTTTGTTCTAGTCCTCGGATGCTGGCTGCGAAGTCCTTCTGCCTTTTGTGAGCGACTTGAGCCATTCCAGAATGGATACTTTGAGCACTTCGATGACGCTCTTGTAAGACAGGTGGGCGAGGTCCTCACCGGTTTTGTATCGTTTTACGATATTTTCGGCTACGGTTTTCGCGACCCTGTCCCTTTCGATGTCGTTCAGTGCTCGAAGAGCGGCGAAACTGGCGAGGCCCAGGGATGCCAATTCATCCAGTGTCTGTGAAGCCCATTTGCGTCTTTTGAGGTCCGCTGTGAACGAGGTCTGAAGGCAAGCAATATCGATGATGGCTCGTCTGATCATCGCATCGGCTGGGATGACATCAGCGAGGGGGTCGGGATTGCTGTGGAGTTTTGCGAGGATCGAGGCGTTGCCGTAGCCCGCGCAGCGCAGCCGGTCGGTGTGAGGCTTGACTGGGCCGCAGGAAAATAGGTCAGCAGCAGGATCCTGCAGGAAGGATTCCCTGTAGGCATGGCGCTGTCGAAATTCCCTGAGCTGCGGATCAGTCAGCATCCAGTTCGCCAGGCGCGGGTCTACGGCTGCGCGTTGGAGTAGGGTGACGGCGGCTTTATCGTCGTTCGTCGTCTCTATCGGTTTGGGCCCCGGAATAATGTCACTGTCCAGCAATTTCCAGCTGTGTTTGGAAGCGAAGTAACAGGCGTCGTTGTAGGCTCCTGTCGGGCTTTCAGCTGGTTTCTCTTCCGGCTTTTCTGTGCCGCTCATCGTCTCCAAATGGGCAAACAGTCGTCTCAGACCGCCGGAACTTTCTTTGATCGAGGCAACGATCGGCTGGAGTTCATCAATATGTCCTGTTCTGGCCACGAGTGCATCGAGGTCCGCGAGGGCTGTGCGTGCCTTAGCTACCCGGACCGATGTCTTCTCGGGGTCTGGGGGCTCCTCTGCGAATACCGCGTTGGTGGCGATGACCGTTCGGGTGTAGCACGTACGTAACTGAATGGCGGTGTTGGACAGCCCGATGTTGGTAAGTTCGTCCTCTCGTCCTTTAAGCCACTCCCGGTACTCGATGAGTACTCTCGGGTCTGTCGAATCCCGGTCCATTGCATGGCGGAACGCCAGCTGTGCGGCCACGTTGTTCAGGTCCAGGTCCAGCGCTTGACCCAGAACCTGCCGGCGCTGTTCCTTGTGTGAGTCTTCCTGCAGCCGCGTGCCGGCGATGAACTGGAGTCCGAGGCTCTGCCAGTTGGTTGCGCCCGCCAGACCATTCGTTATTGACGGGTGAGCCTTGGCCAGGGTCATGAGTATGAATGCGGACGCCAGGTGCAGGGGAGCGTCCCTCAACCGATCGTCAGCCGAGTCCTTCGTGTCAGCATTGGCAGCGATGCAGGCAAACGAATGAGAATCGATTACGGCAGACCCAACGGCGCGGCCGTTTCGGCTGATTGACACCGTGCGTCCATTTTGTTCGCCTTCGATAGCAGCTACCCACGGAGTCGTACCTGCCAAGGCCGTGAGAAAACTCCTGATGCTTTTGCCCAGCGTGCTCTCAGGAAGGGCGGCTAGAGCGTCCGTGAGTGCTGTTACGTCGGCACCACGGGGAACTTCCAGCCCTTCAGGTTTTTTGGTGCCCAGTTCGTAAAGCAGGGCCGTGACGAGGGCAGCCTCTGCTCGTTTGTCCTGGTCGTCCTCATGAGTGACTTTGACTTCGAGGCGAAGCCTGGTGGCGAGCCACCAGGCTGTCAAGAAAAGACCGAGAAGCCCAGATACAACGGCGAGGATAAATGCGGTGCTTCGCGTTGCTGACGAGCCTTGAAGGTACAGCACGGTTGCCAGTCCTGTGGGGATGAGTGCGGCGAGCAGAAGTCCGGCACGAAGTGACTCCGGCGGCTTCCGGCGTCGGAGTGGGAAGTGCGCGTCGTCGTCGGCCCGTAATGCGAACGCGGCGCTAGCGGTCGTGACCAGGGCGATCAAGCCGAGGACCCAAATCCCCTGTTTGAACAGCCCGGCAAGGCCAAACGTAAGCATTGCCGAGCTGGAGACGAGTTGTAGTAGACCGACAATTAGGACCATACGGCGCCTGGTGCCGGTCGGGGTGCCTTCCAGTGCGGGCCACTTCACGATCAGGAGAACGAGCAGCCGGGCAGCCAGAAGCAAAACTAGTAAGGTAGCCAGAAAGGGGGCCAGGAGAGCGGCTAAAGGCGTGAGCTCATCGTCGATGAAGTCTTTCCAGCTCTCTTGGAGTTCTTGGAATGCGGACTTCTCCGCTTGCTTGGCGCCGTCCTTGGCCGCTTGACCTGCTGTCCGTGCAGCTTCATTGTCCCTATTGGCAACTTGTGCAGCGTCTGCGGCCGCTTGGGCATCCGCCCATTTGTGATCCTTGAGGAGTTCTTGTGCTTCTCGAGTTTTTGTGGCGGATTCGTCGATCCGTTGTGTGGCAAGGCGTGTTTCATCGGCGCAGGGCCTGGGGGTATTGGCCGCCGAGGCTTCGGCGGCTTCAATAATGAGGGCCAACGCGTGGACTGGAAGTCCCCTGCGCACTAGATTTTCTGCGGTAGAACACACGGGGACGACGGCACTCTGGGCGTAGACCTGCGCCGATGCCGGGTTCGGGACAGATACCAGGGACAGTCCGAGGATGAGGGTGAGTGAATGCAGGATGGCTCTGGCCGGCGGGAGGGGACGCATTCGGGTGCTACTTTACTGGGACAACCGGGTAGGCGTAGCACAGTAAGGCTGCCGCAGCCTTGTCTTCGGGTGACCCTTGGGCCTTGATGGTTGCCAGTTTTTCGGCGAGGTCGGTGGTGGCCTCCTGGAATGCAACTGCATCCGTGTAAGTCATTCCGATCGCGCTGGTCACAGAATTCTGGAATTGTGCCGGACTCGTGATTTTCCCTGCCATCGAGTCACACGCTACGCCGACGCCTGCGGAAACTGCCTTATCGTTTTTTTCGGCTTTGGCAGCTTCTGCCATCCGGTCCACGCGTGCCCGCGGCATCGACCAGCCTTGGTACGTGTCGGCTTGGCCGGCGACGGCCGTCACCTCCTCGGCAGACGCGCCGTACCAGGAGGCAAGGCTGGAAACATCCGATGAGGCGACCTTGATTTCGGCGGTCTCTCTGCCTAGTGAGCTGGATACTTTGGATACAGCGCCCTTTGCCAACTGGACGGCAGCCTCTCGTTCTCCGGTGTTGTAGCGCGCCAATCCCGTAAGAGCGATTGTCACGGCCGTGAGTACAATGAACCGTCCCGGGAATCATGCCGCCTGTTTGTTGGCGGCGTCGTCGGGCAACGAGCCGGTTAGTAGATCGTAGTATGTCTGCTCATATTCCTCTGGCGTCTGGTGGCCCAGGGCGGAGTGCAGGCGTTCGTTGTTGTACCAGTGGACCCACTCGAAGACGATCTCCATCACGTCGGTTTCGGTCTTCAACGCCCCTGCGCGGAACGGTGAATTCTTCGCGACGGCCTCGTTCTTGAACAGCCCCATCACGGTCTCGGCGCCGGCGTTGTCATAGGCATCACCCACGCTGCCAATCGAGGGCTGCAGGCCCTCCAGGGCCAAGGTGTCGGTGTAACGGATCGAGGTGTATTGGCTTCCCGCATCGGAGTGGTGAATCAGTCCCGCCGGCGCCGGCCGGCCGGTGTGTTCGCGCCGCCACAGGGCCATCCGCAGGCAATGTTCGACGAACGCGGTGTCCTTGATCGTGGAGGTTTCCCAACCGACGATCGCCCGGGAGTACAGGTCGATAACCAGGGCGACGTAGACGAATCCGGAGTAGACCGGGACATAGGTGAAATCAGTGACCCAGATCCGGTTCGGGGCCTCGGCCGTGAAGTCCCGATTCAGCAGGTCGCCGGCACGGCGGCCGTCCTTGCCCGGGATGGTGGTGCGGGTCCGGCGGCCCCTGATGAGCCCGTTCATGCGCTCTTGGCGCATGAGTCGGTCCACGGTGTGTTTGGAAGCTTCCGGGAAGCCGTTCCGCCGCAGCCACTGCGTCATTTTCCGCCGCCCGTACATGATCTCCGGCCGGGGCCGTCGCTTCACATCCAGGACTTTCAGACTGCGGAGCGTGTCGATGATGCGCGCGTCTTCGAAGGTGCGCAGGGCCGGCAGACGCTTCTTCCACGCCCGGTAGGTTCGTGCGGCGACCTGCACGCCCTGCTCCCGCAGGACGGCACAGATCGACTCGACCGCATAACCAACAGCGCGCATTTCATCGATGAACCGGCAGATCAGCGGCGGCGAGGGTCGAGCTCCCTCGCGAAGAAAATCGAGGCCTGCTTCAGGATCTCGTTGGACTCCTTCAAGTCCCGCACCTCAGCCCGCAGCCGCTTGATCTCCTCCAGCTCGTCACTGCTCGGACCGGTCTTCTCACCGGCATCGACCTGGGCCTGGACAACCCAGCGGCGCAGCGATTCAGGGCCGACGCCGAGCTTTGGCGCCAGTGCCTTGCAGGCAGCATAGACAGACGGGTATTCGGACAACCGATCCAAGGTCATGCGCACTGCACGGTCACGGACTTCGGGCGGGAACTGCTTGGGCATAATCACTATCTTTCTCACAGAAGATAGCGGCATCAAACCCGGGACGGTTCACAACGAGCTTGGCGCCTGGTTGTCTGCGCATCCGAGGTCCTTTCTTCCTGCAGGACCCCAGCCCCCTTGGAATAAGGGCAGTGTGGCACTGGGGATAGCCGATTTCAAGGGGCGCCGCACTACGCAGCAAAAGCCTGGCTGGGGCAATGGCGAGTGCTGGAGCCCTTGCGGCCGTGATCCCGGGGCATCCCTGCCCACCCGTAGGAGGCTAGTCAGGCGGAGGCGCAGGCGGGTTAAGCGCTTCCGTCTCGAGCCTGGACCGCACGCTCGGCGGCATCGTTGCGCACGCATCACCGTCGGCTCGTTTGTCAGCGTGATCCATCGCAGTGTCGGTGATACCGACGGTGGCAGCAGCAGCCTCCGAGCCGCCCACGCCTTCGATCTGTTGCGGAACCCAGACGTTTAGTGCCGTTGACACGTTGCCCGGTATGAATGAGGCGCTCCGGGTGTTCCCGGCTAATTAGCGGTGGGTTTGCTCGGTCGGCGAGAGCGGGACCAGCACTCTGGCGTTGGTCCCGAAAAACTCCGGGACCCCTTCGAAGCTTGCACATTAGAAGCCTTGCGGGATGCAATTCTCATATTGGACCGGAGGAGCATGGAATCCTTCTGGCCATTGTGTTGCTCCATTGCAAGTGTTCGTAAGGTTGGCCTTATCCAGATTGCGCGCGCCTCGGAAATTCGCACCGCCCAGGTCTGAGTTGCTGAAATTTGTTCCTTCCAAGTCCGCGCCGGAGAAATCCGCCCAGGACAAGTCCATCGTGGACATGTTGGCGTTCTTAAGCTTGGCACCGGTGAAGTCGGCGTAAACGAAGCATCTTTCCACCAGTTCTTTGTCTTTGCACCCGAAGTGAAGACCTTTCAGGCTCATCCCTTCGAGGTCCACGCCTTGGAAAGGCATCGCGGGTACGTCACCTTGAAGGTAGACGTCTCTTACAAATCTCAAATCCTCAGCTCGTTCTTGACGAACTGCTATGTTGTTGTCCCACGTGAGCGCCACGACCGAAAGAAGTGTACCGCTCACTAGCCCACTGATAATTCCGGCGATAATGTCATGCGCCAAAGGCTTCATCGATAGCTCCCAAACAAGTGCGTTGGAATAGGTCCAAGGTCTCGGATTTGAGTTGCGCTCTGCAAATATCTTCAACCCCTAGCGCGCTGCCGAGCAGAACCGACGGGAGCAGGTCATGGGGTAACAGTAAAGAGGCGACCCACTGCGTAGATGGCCCGTCCCCCGTCGCTTCCGCCGCAGCATCCGACTTCTTCCATGCTCCCACCGCGCTCGATGAGTTTTGTGAAGATTTGTGCGTGTCGTCGAACCGGGCGACTGTACCTGTTGACCGAGAACACACGGGCGAAGGACCCAATGTGATGGTATTCCGGCGACTGTTGACCACTCAAAGATCCCGGGCTGCCCGTGTCGGCTAACGTCCTCTGCTGGGGAAGAGTAGCGCTCAGTCGGCTGCCGGATCGGGCAAAAATTGATTAGTTGCCCAACTACAGGACATATTCTCCGCTATTGGCCTGCACGCAGCAACTCACACTTCCGAGCCTTGTGCTTCATCGGTAACCAAGGGCTAATCAACGACCGCCACAGATTCGCATCCAAGGCCACCCGAGTGCCATTTGATGGCTTGGGCCACGCCGTCAGCGGTCCGGTGAAGGGACGCAGCGATGCTGGAGGGGAGACCCGATAAAGCACCTTTCTGTCGCATGACAATGGTGTAGATCTCAGACCAGGTTATCCAGGCGAGACAGAATGGAATTGAGGCGAGCAAAGCCTCATAGTCTTCAGCAGTCACTCCCGCACGGGCGCACAGGGACTCAAGACCCACGGCAACACCGGCGTCGACCTCGTGGCGACCGCTGCCGGCGAGCCTGATGGGTGGGGCAGTGGTCAGGACCAGCAGGAGCAAGGGCGTGAGGTTACCGCTGTGCGTCTGCAGGCAGAGCAGCTCTCGAGGAAGCTGCTCGACATTGAACGTCGCGCCTCTCCTGAAGCCTTTGGCCTCCACTAACAGTTGGACTGAAGGACCGGTCACCCAGACGTCCGGCTGAACGTCAATTTTGAGGGCCGGCAGCTGGAGACTGCCCGGCAGCACGTCGAGGTCAGCAGCTTCAGCCTCATTGGCGGCCGCAAGTCGGGTTTGGTCGGCGCCATGGGCACAACGCAGGACTTCCCCGAGAAACAGGTCTCGCGGGAGGTTAGACAGGCCCTGAAAAACCTCTGCAGTCAGCGGGTTTTCCATGCCGCGACCGCCTTCCCGGTAACGCTTCACGTTGCTGCCCTCCCACGACACCTCGTCCAGTAGCCGGCTTATGACTGAGGGCTTGTGATCAGGTTCCATACCCACACGGTAATGCCCGTCACAGCCATCATCCACTTGCACGGAGGCTGACATGTCGTCTGTCGCCCTTCGTGCGGGAGAAAGGTGCCGATGGCTGGCAGCTAGTGCCCGATAATGGAGGTTTGGACAAAGCCTTGAGTGAAAACTGAGCGCACCCCTATCTATTCTTAATAATCATTTGCAAAATTTGACTCGCTGGAATTCCATATACAGGCTTGCCACAGAACCGCCCCGCTTGCCAGACGCCAAATTCGTGAGCGTTGGAGTGGGGTTGATCCTTTTTCACTCCGTCCGGGTATTCCGCCTACCCAGGGGCTAACTAGGCGATCTCCACTTCCCCGCGCTCGGGGCCGATAAGAAGGACACAGCCGATCGGAGGGTCGGTTCGAGGCTAGCGCATTGGCCGTTCCGCGTGGCGCCGCTGCCATTGCCATGCGTGCCAGAACAGAAGGCAAAGAACGACAACAAGTCCAACGAGCAGCGCGTGGGGCGCGAATGTCATCATCAGGAATGAAATGGCCGGCGGCCCACCCACAGGGCCCGGATTGAAGGTCACGGTCGACAGGACTGAGATGCCGCCGACGACCAGCACGGCGGCCAACAGCCACAACACGGCGATAAATGGATTGACGGACCAGTGCCTATGTTGACGGGATGAACCCTGCGCAATGTCCCGCGCGTGGACCGCAGGATTCTCGTCCTGGTCTACTTCCCGAAAGCCGATTCCGCTCGCTGATGGCTGCTTCATGCTCCCCCAAATGATCCTTCAACCGGTAGCTCTGCTAAACGTCAACCCTAGCGTCAGTCGGTTGCCTCGCTGCGGCGCCAGGAGTTCTCCCTCCGCGAGTACCAGATACCTCTCAGGGTGCTATTCGCGCGACCGATGCCGTTCAGGTGAGAAGTACTGGGCGCCTCGGTCACGTGACTCGGCGCTGTTTCCAGTCGTATCCGTGACTCGGGGCTTGGACCTACTTGGGGAACGGACTCTTCGATGACCGTTTCGCTGGGGGATGCCAGAGCGATCCCCACGAAAGCCGACGACGGGCAAGCCTCCGGTCAGCGCAAGCCCTGAGGTGAGGCGCAGGCTCCGCCGCCGCCTCACCTACTAGGGGTCAGCCTTGGCCTTGGCAATGATTATTCATTGTGGCAACGCGATGAGTACTGGCGCGAACCTGGCAGGGACCCCTTAGCATCCCGAACGCTTCCCTGAGGGGCTCATACGATAACTAGCCGCACGCCACAAGAGGCAGGAGTACATGTGAAGAATTTTGCTCCCAGCCATCGCTTACCGGGCGTGCGTCAGGTTTGATCGGACGCCGTGATCAGACTTTCATGCATTTCTGGCTGACATTGGCGCAATAGTTTTCATCTGGCAGGATGCAGCTACAAGAATCACAAGCAGGGACTAGGGCGAATTCGCTCTGGCCCCGGATTTGTTTAGTCGCTTCGACATGCTTTTTGTTTGAGCCCCGATGGGGGAGGGAGCAATTTTGACTTACAAACCACCCTCGTCCTCGTGTTTATTGCCGGCTCTATTGCTATTGCCGGCCTTCGCCATGTTTTTCGTGGTGACGGACTGGGTGGCCGTGTATGGCTGCTTTCCTTTGGGTGCGGCGCGTCAGGGCACCAACTTCCGGTGCTTTCCCGGTTCCAGCCGTTCAGGGTCCCTGTGTCTGCATATCGGGTTCACAGGACGGACCTTTCGGTCATTGAGCCCGCCGCAGGCAGTGGTGCAGAAGCCTTCCATCCAGCCTTCGGCGCGAAGAGCGTGCAGCGGTCACCACCGGCGGGCCGGCGTTGGCTGGCCATGGTCTTGCGGCGGGTCCATGTTCTGGGATCAGGCCTGTTCCACGGCCCGGTCCTCTTGCTCTGGGGGCAGGGCACCGCCGCAGGGTGGGCCGTGCGGTTCCTTTCACCGAGCCGACGCCGGCCGCCGGACTGTCGCGCCGGTCCCGAACGAGCGGGTCCGCGGGAAGTCGGATGGAATCAAGATGGATTCAGCCGTTTCGGGCGCGTGTCACTATGGTCATTGATTGACCAGAACCGTCAACCAGGACCAGCATGCCCGCCGTGCAGCGGAGCCTGGAGGAACGCGGGCGGCCGGAAGAGCTGCTCACGCTCCTGGTCGGTGGTTCGCCGACGCTGTTCGGAAGCACCCTGTACTCCGGAGATTTCACCGCTAAGAATCAGTGGACATCCCAAGGCTTGGTATACCGGTACCTCACGTATGCCAACGAGATTACCGGCTCCTACGACGTGACTGTCAACACCTTGGACCGGGTCCTACTCGAAGTTAAGGACCTGCTGAACGCCTGCCCGGGAATCTGGACAGGGGTCTACCTTTGGTTCGGTAAGAGAGGGATCATGGAGGGGTTCAGAGGAGAGCAGGCCAGCAATGCCCGATCGTGACCTTGTGCGACAGATAGCTACCGCCGCAGCGATAGGCGGCGGTTTTCTGGTCGGGGTGTCAGGAGACTACGGGGACGGTGTCTCCAGTCCCAGCCTGGTTCTGCCGGCAGGATACGCGTTCGGTATCTGGACGCCGATATACGTCGGCCTGTTTAGCCATGCAATCTACCAGGCGCTGCCGGGACAGCGCTTCGATCCGCTTCTGCGCCGAACCGGGTGGGCTACGGCCTGCGCAGTTGGCCTGTCCGGATTCTGGGTGTGGACCCAAGACATTCCGGGCGTCGAACTGTCGCTCATCGTCATGACGACGGCGGCCGCCCTGACGGCGTACGTCCGGGCGAGTCCTGGGCAAGAGGCCGACGCCCATCCGCGGCGCGACCGGTGGCTAGTGCGAGTTCCTCTGGGCCTGTTCGGTGGCTGGATTACGGTAGCGATGGTTGCAGGGGGCGGGGAAGCCCTCATCGCCAGCGGTATTCGCGCCCCCTGGCCCGGAGCCGAGGCCTGGAACGCCGCGGCACTGATCGCAGCCGGGGGAGCCGCTGCTGGCGTGGCGTGGCTTCGGCCGGTTTCCCTCGCTTACGCTGCCGCCGTGAGCTGGGGACTGGCCGGGGTTGCCGTGCGCAACCTTCCCAAGCATCCAGTCCAGGGTGTAGCGGCCATGCTGGCCGGGACCGCTGTAGCGGCGGCCGGGATAGCGGGCATGAGCAGGCGCCGCAAACGCCGCACGAAAACAGAAGACGCAAAGAACGCCGCCGCCCATACCGGTACGGGGCAGCCACCGACGGAATAGGCCCTAATTGCCGGCTGGCCACCAACGGCTCCCGGATCTGAGCGCCCGCCTGACAATTCCACCGAAAACGTCCAACACAGTGCGAACTAGCGCCAGGGCTAGGCCGGAGGCCGCAATCCATAGTCCCGCGACCTGGGCTCGGGTCGCCTTGCCACTGCGTTGGTCGATCACCCGCGACGACCTGTTCCTTCGACTGAGGTGAACTAGAGTAGGCCGGGGTGCTGACGCATCCAGGAGGCGAAAACGGTCCCGGCCAACAGTGGCGCGTCGGGGAGCAGTCCGATGATGCGGCTGGTGAGGCCGGCGTCATCGTGGGGTGTTGCCGTATGACTCCTCAGTGAGTTTGACCTTGCAGCCTTCCTCGGCTGGAGCCGCTGGCCCCTGCCATGGATGCCTTCTATCAGCCGTGCCGTAACGGCGTCGGCCGGACGGCGGGCGTCCCCTCACAAGTCCACGCAGGAGGGGCAGCGGACTGCCCGGTGCTCTGAAAGCGGCCTCTATTGTCCCAGTGGAGACTATGAACAGGGATCTCCGTCGGGACGTCGACCAAGCGATGCTGCTGGTACATCAACCTCATTTGGGTCAGGCGAAGGCAGTGAACGCCGGGCCTCAGGTCCGCATGCTG
This sequence comes from Arthrobacter sp. PvP103, assembly GCF_017833075.1. Classification (NCBI taxonomy): domain Bacteria; kingdom Bacillati; phylum Actinomycetota; class Actinomycetes; order Micrococcales; family Micrococcaceae; genus Arthrobacter; species Arthrobacter sp. PvP103. The sequence continues at coordinate 4,404,628 of NZ_JAFIBQ010000001.1, forward strand.
AAGAAGACTTGTACAACGGTTCAAAACAGGAGGACGGTGGTCGTCTCCGCACAGTCTCGAGTGCTTGCTCGGCCCAGTTGCTCAAGCGAAAGGGCGGCTGGATGGCTGAGGCGCAGAGGCGCCAGACGACTGTCGCAGGAGGGACGCATGCCCGGCATCGGTTGCCTACGTCTCTTGTGCGTGCCTCTGAGGTCGCTCAGAGTTCAGGCGTGAACCAGTGGCAGTGGACGAGATGTCGCACAAAAACCCTCAACACCATGCTCTGAGCGGTGCGGTATCGGCCCGAAGGTATGAAAAAATGAGGGACAAGTTCTACAGAGGAAGCAGCGGGAAACGTGCCTAAAGAAATCGCCGCGGAGGCAGGGGTCGATTCTGCACCGAGCATGAACGATGTGGCCCGCGTCGCACGCGTTTCGCTGGGCACTGTGTCCAATGTGCTAAACAAACCCGAAATCGTGGCGGAACGGACCCGGTTGCGGGTCCAGGCCGCGATTGATGAGCTGGGCTTCGTCCGCAACTCCGCCGCGCGCTCCCTGGCGGCCGGCAGCAGCAGGACGATTGGCCTCGTACTGACCGATGTTGGTAACTCCCTCTTTGTGGATATTGCCCGCGGCGCCGAGAGTGCCGCGCACGAAAACGGCCACTCCCTGCTGTTGGCAAACAGTGACGTCGACCTGCAGAAGCAGGAAGGCTACCTCGATATTTTTGATGAGGCCCGGGTTGCCGGCATCATTCTCGCGCCGTTGGACGCTGCGTTGGACGGCGTGGACCGGGTTCGCCGCCACGGGCGGAACATCGTCCTCGTCAACTACGCCGGCGGCCGCACGGACTGCTGCTGTGTGCTGGTCGACGAGGAACATGGAGGCTATCTCGCGGCCCGGCACCTCATTGACCTGGGCCGCCGCCGGCTGGTGTTTGCCGGCGGTCCCGATGACCTGCACGCCGTGAACGACCGGCGCAAGGGCGCCATGCGCGCGACGTCGGAGACCCGGGGAGCCGTCTCCCTTGAGGTGATCCTCGGGCGCAGCCTCAACAGCCCGGAGGGGCGCCGTATCGCGGGGGACCTGGCCAGCCGGGGCCGGAGCAGGATGCCCGATGGAATCATTGCCCCGTCGGACCAGTTGGCCGCCGGAATCATCCATGAGCTGACGGGCACATATGGGCTCCGCGTACCGCAGGATATTGCCGTGATCGGCTACGACAATAACCAGTTCGCTACCGAAGCCGCCATCCCTATGTCCACCATCGGCCAGCCGGGGCACGAAATGGGCCGGGTTGCGACCAAACTCCTCCTGGAGGAAATCAGCCAGCCCGGCCAGCACGTGCATCGCAATCTGATGCTCGAACCTACCTTGTTCGCCCGCGCCAGCACTCTGGGCCGCTAACGCCTGGCAAGCGGCTTTACCGCGGCCGGGGGCGGCTTCCGCCCCCGGCGCCGCCGTAAGTTTTAGGCGACAGGCTCCACGGCGTAGCTGAACGCCCCCGACCCCACCTCCAAAGGCGTCTGACCGGGGAGTTCCACGCGGGCGGTGCAACCGGTGGGGACCTCCACGTTCACGTTCAGGCCCGCGGCACCAAAAGTCCAGGAAATGCTTGCGGTCCCATAGGGTGTTTCGTGCCGCGCGGAGGCGTGGGTGAGCTGCCCGCCGGGGCGCGGCTTGAACAAGATCCTGCGGTAGCCGGGTTCCAGCGGCGAAATTCCGGCCACCACGCGGTGCATCCAATCAGCCACGGCTCCCAGGGCGTAGTGGTTGAAGGACGTCATGTTTCCCGGGTTGACGGTGCCGTCGGGCTGCATGGCGTCCCAGCGTTCCCAGATGGTGGTCCCGCCCTGGTCCACCGCGTAGAGCCAGGACGGGCATTCCTTTTCGAGCAGCAGATCATAGGCGCTGTCCAGCGCGCCCACTTCGGTCAGTGCATCGGAGATGACGGGCGTGCCCGCGAAGCCGGTAGCGATCCTGTTGCCGCCGTCGACAACCAGCTCGGACAGGCGGCGCCCGGCCAGCTGCTTCTGCTCTTCGCTGGGGAAGAGGTCAAACACGATGGCCAGTGCGTAGGCAGTCTGTGCGTCGCCGGCCACGGCTCCGGTGGGGAAGACGTATTCGTCCGCGAACGCCCTGGCCACGGTCCGGCCGAGCTCGGTGTAGTGCAGTTCGTCAGCGGTATTTCCCAGGACGCTGGCGATCTTGCCCAAGTGCATGGCGGACCACGCGAAGTACGCCGTTGCCACGAGGTAGGGGTCTGTCTTGGCCGCGGTGGGGTCATGCGGCGGTGCCGTCGGATCAAGCCAGTCGCCGAGCTGGAAGCCGGTGTTCCACAGGTGCGTTCCGCCGGCACGGGTGTCCATCAGGTCCACCCAGGCTTTGGCGCTGGCGTACTGGTCGCGGAGCACTTGGGTGTCGCCGAACCGCTGGTAGATGGTCCACGGGGTCAGGACTGCCACGTCTCCCCAGACGGCGCCGGGCCGGATGGGTGTCCACTCATCACCGCCCGGGATGACCGGGACGTACCAGGGAATGGTTCCATCCGGGAGCTGTTCTACGGCGACGTCTTTGAGCCAGGACGTCAGCATGCCGGAGCAGTCATAGAGGAAACTTGCCGTGGGGGCGAAGACCTGGATGTCACCGGTCCAGCCGAGCCGTTCGTCGCGCTGTGGGCAGTCCGTGGGGATGTCCACGAAGTTGCCGCGCATGCTCCAGCGCACGTTTTCGTGCAGGCGGTTCAGGTCCGGGTTGGAGCTGTCGAACCAGCCGGTGCGTTCCATGTCAGTGTGATAAACGCGGGCCACCACATTCTCGCTGATGTCGCCGCCGGTCCAGCCGTTGATTTCGGCGTAGCGGAAGCCATGGATGGTGAAGCGCGGCTCCCAGGTTTCGGCTCCAGTCCCGGCAACCGTGTAGGTGTCGGTCGAGATGGCGCGGCGGAGCGGTCTGGTGAAGAGTTCCCCCTCCTGCAGCACTTCGGCGTGGCGAAGCGTGACCTGGTGGCCCGGATTGCCCCGCACCGTGATCTTCAGGCGACCGACCAGATTCTGGCCAAAATCCACAAGCGTTTTGCCTGCCGGGCTGGTGAAGACGCGCACTGGGCGGACTTCCTCGGTACAGCGGACCGGCGGTCCCTCCGGGGCAACGAGCGTGGCGGGATCACGGGGCACGGTCGTGACGGGGCTCCAGCCGCCGTCGTCGAACCCGGGCTGGCTCCAGCCGGCAGGCAGCTGCCGGGCATCGAAGTTTTCGCCCTCATAGAGACCGGTGAATCCGATGGGACCGAAGGCTGCCTTCCAGGTCCGGTCCGTACCCACCACGGTGACGGACCCGTCGTCGTGCGTGATCCGGATCTGCGCAAGCAGGGCGACTTTGTCGCCGTAAAGATTCCGGTAGCCGTCGTGGAAGCCGATCCGTCCGCGGTACCACCCATCAGCCAGCCAGCTTCCGACGGCGTTATCACCTTCGCGGATCAGTGCCGTGACGTCGTAGGTGTAGTAGCGCAGCCGTTCGCCGTAGACGGTCCAGCCAGGCGACAAGGTGTCGTTGCCAACCCGCGTCCCATTGATTTCGACTTCGTAGAGACCGTGGGCAGTGACATAGAGCCGGGCTTTGAGGACGGGAGAGTGCACGGGGAATTCGCGCCGCAGCAGTGGAGGACAGCGGTCCGATTCCGGGTCTTCATCCCATGCGGGCGTGATGGCGGCCGCGGTCCAGTCTTCAGGATTCAGGAGGCCAGCCTCAACACATGAGGGGGTGCTCCAGTCACTCGGTTCGGCATCGTCGGCACCCCAGACGCGAACGCGGACGGCAACTTCATCCCCTGAGTTCAAGGGGGCCGCGGGCCAGGGTACCAAGACGGAATCTGGGGAGGCGATCCGCTCACTGAGGTGGGTTTCCCCGTTGCTGGTGGTTTCAACCTGATACGCCGCCTGCGACCAGCCCGGTGCCCCTACGGTCTTCCAGGAGATGCGAGGAGTGCTGTTGCCAACGCCAAGGGCTTCGCGCAGGTGATCGAAGGTAGCCGGCTTTACGGTCAGTGGCATGGTGTGGTGCTCCTGGTGGTGGTTGGATTTGGCACGGTCGGTGGGTACGCGGTGTGACAACGTCTGTCCTAGCCTTTGACCGCGCCGCCGGCGAGGCCCTTCATGACGCGCTGGTTCAGGAAGAGGTAGAGGACGAGAGTGCCGAATACGTTGATGCAGATCGCCGCGAAGAGGGGGCCGTACTGGACTGCGCCGAATTCGCCGGTGAAGTTCAGCAGGCCGACCTGGATGGTGTTCAGTTGGGCGTTGTTGGTGAACGTCAAAGCGATGAGGAGGTCGTTCCAGATAAAGAAGAACTGGACCAGCGCCACCGTGAAGACGGCGTTCCGGACCATGGGGAACCCGATGGAGAAGAATGCGCGGACCATGCTGGCGCCGTCGAGCGTCGCCGCCTCGAAGACTTCCCGGGGTACTGCGCGGAAGTAGGTGGCCATCATGAACACGGTCAGCGGCAGGCCGGTGGCGGTGTAGGTAATGATGAGGGGCCAGAGCGTTCCGGTCAGGCCGACCTGGAAGTAGGCGGAGAAGAGCGGGAGCAGGATCATCTGGCCGGGGACCATGATTCCGGCGAGGAATGTCAGCAGGACGGCGTTGCGGCCTTTCCACACCAGCACTTCAAGGGCGAAGCCCGCGGCGACGCCGAACAAGACGATGAGGAAGAGCGAGGGGATGGTGGCGATGAGGCTGTTGCCAACGTAGGTGGCCAGGTTGCCGGTGGTCCAGGCCTCGGTGTAGTTGTCGAAGCTGAAGTTCTGCGGGAGGGTCCAGACGGGGCTGTTGAGGAACTCGTCCTGGGTCTTGAAGGAGCCCATGAAGAGCCAGACCAGAGGGTAGATCTCCACGATCAGCAGGAGTGCCACCAGCAGCTGGACGGGCAGGCGTTTGAGTACTTTGATCTTTGGTGTTCGGCGGGCGGCCGGGGCGGAGGGGCCGGTAGCTGTGCGGTCCCGGAGTGTGGCGGGTGCGGTCATCGTCGGTCAGTCCTTGGTCAGGTCGCGGCGCGACGAGCGGAAGATAAACAGGGTGACGATGAGGCACAGGATCGTCAGCAGTAGGGCAACTGTGCTGCCGTAGCCGTAGTCGCCGTAGGTGAATGAGGTCCTGAACATGTGCAGAGTCAGGGGTGTGGTGGCGCTGCCGGGGCCGCCGTTGGTGAGGGCCACGATCGAGTCGAAGACCTTGAGTGTTCCGTTGATGCTGAAGATGATTGAGGACAGCAACACGGGCAGCGAGAGCGGCAGGACGATGTGCCGGATGAGGCGGAGACCCTGTGCGCCGTCAAGACGGGCTGATTCGAGGATGTCTTCGGGGATGTCCACCAGGCCTGTGTAGAGCAGGACGGCGTAGAAGCCCATGGACCTCCAGAGGTCCATGATGACGATGACCCAGAATGCTCTGGAACCGTCGCCAAGCCAGTCGATGGAACCCATCCCGAAGACGTTGAGGGCTGAGTTGACGAGGCCGTTCTGCGGCGCGATTTCGAACATCTTCTGGAACAGGAGTGCAACGGCCACAGTCGGCAGCACGACGGGGAAGAACACCAGCGTCCGGATGACGCTTGAACCCCGCTTGAGGGCGAACACGTAAAGCAGAGAGAGGAAGTAGCCCAGGAGCACCTGACCTGCCGTGATGACGATGGCGTAGCGGACAGTGAACCAGAGGGCTTCGCCGACCGCGGGGTCGGAGAAGAGCTTTTCGAAGTTGGAGAGCCCGGCGAAGGTGAAGCCCGTGATGGCGTTGCCGGAGAGGAAGGTGTAGCCGAGGGACCAAAAGACTGGGACCAGCATGGCCAGGGTGTAGACCAGCAGGGCGGGACCAAGCAGGACGACTACGGCCTTCTTGTCTCCGAGGACGTTATTCATGGTGCTTCTTTCATCGGGATTCGGGTGCCGGTCGCCGGGACCGGCTCGCGCCGGCCCCGGCAGGGCCGCCTACTTGGTGTTGAGATCGTTCTGGACGAGTTCCATGAACTTCTGCGGTGTGATGCTTCCGGAGACGAGCCCCGCGGCGTTGGTCTGGCTGGTGGTGGTGGCCTTGGTGCTGAAGAGCGCCTCGAACCACAGGACGCTTTCCTTGGTGTTGTTCACCGTTTCCTGCGTGGACTTCACCAGCGGCGGGACGCTGTCCACCGGAGTCGTCAGCTTGAATCCGGAGATCGAGTTCTTGTCCTTCAGCGCGGTGCTGCCGTAGTTGGTGGCAATGCACTTGAGCCAGGCGGAGGCCTTGTCGTCGTACTTCTTGGCGTTGAAGGTCATCGGCAGACCGACGTTGGCGGCGTACTGGTTGTCAATGCCTTGCCCGCCGGCGACCTTCGGGAACGGCATGAAACCGATGTTTTCCTCCCCGATCTTGTTCTGCGCCTTGTCGTTGAAGTTCGAGAGGATCCAGCTGCCCATGTAAAACATGCCGGCCTTGCCGCTGAGGAACTGCGAGGCGGCGGTGTCGTAGTCTATGGATCCGATGCCCTGGCCGAAGTAGCCTTTGGCGCCGAGATCGGCAACCGCCTCAGCTGCTTTGACGTATTCCGGGTCTGTCAGTTTGGCCTCGCCGTCGGAGACCTTCTTCAGCGCGTCAGGACCCAGGTCACTGAAAAGGTAACCGCTGACGAGGCGAGTCAGGGGCCAGCCCTGCTTGCCCGACGCCGAGAGAGGTGTCACGCCGGCGGACTTCAGCTTTTCGCCGGCAGTGACGAAATCGTCCCAGGTCTTCGGAGCTTCAATGCCGTTCTGAGCGAAGAGTTTCTTGTTATACCAGATGCCTTCGACGTTGTACTGGTAGGGCAGGACGTTGAGCTTGCCGCCATAGAGGGACTTGATGGTGGACGCAGCACCCGGGAGGATGGCGTCCGGGATGTTCAGGTCCTTGAGGGCCTTCTCAAAGTCCAGGATGTTGCCGGACTTGTCCAGGTCCTGGGTCAAGGCGGGTGCGTTGCCGGCTGCGAACTGGACCGGGAGGGCGTTCTGCCCGGCGAGCAGCTGCAGCTTCTGGTCCAGGCTGGTCTGGGGCACAGTCTCAACCTTGAGTGGAGCTGCCTCGTTCTCGGCCTTGCACTGGTCCTTGCTCAGGGCCTCAAGTTCGCCACGGATGGTGGTGTTTTCGACGTTCGTCAGATATGTAAAGTCCTTCGACCCCTGGGCGGACGAGTCGCCGCTGGCCCCGCAGCCGGTCAGTAGAAGTGCGAGTGCGCCGACTGACGCTACTACGGGGGCGAGAACGCGGGCCTTGGGCCGCGACACTACAGAAACCACAGTTCCTCCTTGAAGCGTGCTTCTTTTGAAGCGTTTCAATTAGACTAAAGGGAGGATGTTCACTGTGTCAATCATCACTTGCCCCTCGGTTCTCCATGCAAACTGGCCCTTCGTGTCTCAGGAGCCGTGACTCACGGGAAATTTGCGAAGATAGTTGAATCGGTGCAATTTGAGCGCTTCAAACTCTTGCCTGTTGGCGGATGAGCCCGTGTCGCCCGAGGGAGTGCCCAATGAACTGTCCGGGCGGCTATTATCCGAAGGCAAGAGAGCCGATCGGGTCGCTAAGACGGTCGGCTGGTCACAGGTAAGCCTGTACCGGTGCCTGAAGATGTACGGCTACGAGACCCCGGCCAAGGGCCAGGCCCACCTTGATGTCGGGCCGGGGAAGTCCCGGTACTCGAAGAAGGGCGTCCCGGCCCACGCATGCTCCCTGGCAACAACAACAGGGGGATGCCATGGATGCGTTTGCGTGGATGAAACCGGCAGCGCCGGGTCAGGGAGAGGCCGCATCATCGGTTGCGGTATCCGACACGCCAGCCACCTGTTCGCGAGCCCGAGCCGGGCTTCGTCTACGAGCCATGGAAGCTGAAGGAGTTACGCCGCCGTCCCGGAGTCCGGCCAGACCGCGGGACTGCCCTGGCGTGCCCTTGCCGGTCTTGTCCCTGGGCATTCCTCCCTAGGGGCCGGGAACCCACAAGTGGAAACGCCGGTAGCGGCTGAGCGGTGTTAGGCTCCGGCCATGACGTTGAAGCCGATCATCCTGCTCGACATCGACGGTGTACTGAACCCGGCCCTCCGTGCCCGGCCGGGTGCTATCCGGCCCGACCCGCAGCTCACAGACGTGAGGACCGCGTTGGTCCGGCGGCTGGCGCGGTGCGGTCGGATTGCGTGGGTGTCGACGTGGCCGGCGGAGATGACCGCCCAGCTTGAGGAGCAGCTGCAGCTCGAGACCGAACCGTTGCGGGTGACCCTCCTGCTGCGCCCGGCCGACGCCGACGACCCGACACCGAAGCTGCGGTCGGTGGCCAGGTGGCTGGCCAGGATGGAGGCGTCCGACGACTGGGACTCGGTCGTGTGGATCGATGACGTGCTCGGACCCGACGCGCGCGAGTGGGCCCGCACCTGTGGCCGGCCAGCGCTTTTGGAGAAGCCAAGCGCTGACCGGGGTCTGACGGAGGCACACGTGATTGCGGTCGAGGTGTTCATCGGCGGCGGGGGCGCGGTCAACGCGACCACCTGAGGCCATGCCGCTAGCGGGAGGGCTGCGCTCCTGCGTACTCCTCAAGCGTGATGCCGCGGGCGGCGATGTCGGTGGCGGCGTCCACTCCGATGTAGTGGAGTTCGTAGGCGTAGCCGGGGATCTGCTCGGCTGACAGCCTCGGCCGCCGGTCGCCCGAAGACGGCGACGTACCCTTCGTGGACCGTTGCCTGGGAGGTGAAATACCGGTACCCGCTAACCGGGGTGATGATTACGCCGTCGGCCTCTCAGGCGGCGAGCTCGAAGCGGAGCTCATCGTGGGGGCTCAAAGCCCCTCCATGAGCCAGAGCAGGATTTCGGGCTACCCCCTCGAGCACGGCTACGAGGCCGAATCGGCCCCGCGTTTCACGGGACGGTCCCCTGCAGCGCTGCTCCCGTCATGCCCGTTTTTCTTTTGGCCGAACGGCAGCACTTTCAGCAGCGGTCCCACGATGGCCATGATGACGAGGCCCCAGGCGATTCCGAGGACGGCGGAGCACAGCGTGTTCACGAGCCAGGCCAGCAAACTGCCCACCACCGGGATCCCGCCGAAGGGGTGCTCGAGGACATGGACAAGGTCGTATGGCGCGTGCCAACCGAGGTCGTAAGCGCCCTGCAGCATGATGTGCCCGCCGACCCAGAGCATCGCAATCGTCCCGACCAGGGTGATCGCGGCCAGTACCGAGGGCATACCCTTGACGAGGAGCTCGCCGGTGCGCCGGGAACCGGCGGAGTCCTTGGCGGCCAGATGCAGGCCGACGTCATCCATCTTGACGATGAGGGCGACGGCACCGTAAACGGCAACCGTGATCACGAGGGCCACGACGACCAGGATGAGCGCCCGGACCCACAGAGATTCGGTGGCCACCTCGTTCATCGAGATGACCATGATCTCGCAGGACAGAATGAAGTCGGTGGTGATGGCGCCCTTGATGACCGTGGCCTCCGCCGCAGGTCCCCGCTCGACCGCCGGAGTTTCTTCTTCAGCGGAGTGGTGGCCACGGAGTTTGTGCCACACCTTCTCGGCACCCTCGTAACAGAGGTAGGTGCCACCCAGCATGAGGATGAACGGGATTGCTCCCGGAAGGAAAGCGCTGACGGCAAGCAACGCCGGCAGAATGATCAGCAGCTTGTTCCGAAGCGATCCCCAGAAGATCTTCTTGATCATCGGCAGTTCGCGGGAAGGGTCCGCACCGGACACGTACTGCGGGGTGACGGCAGCATCGTCGATCACCACACCAGCGGCCTTTGCCCCTGCCTTGGCGGCGCCGGCGGCGACGTCATCTACCGACGCGGCCGCTATGCGGGCAATGGCTGCGATGTCGTCCAGCAGGGCAACAAGACCGCCGCTCACAGGTCGCTCGCATACTGGTCGTGAGAGGACTGCTTGGCGAGGAGGCCTTGGTTGAGACGTGTGATTGGCATGCTCCGATTATATGAGCGGTCATCCGGAAGGGCCGCGCCGGCGTGCCGGGCCATGAACCTGTTGGCATCGTCAGAAGAGCTCTGTCGGGGCCGGGGGAGTTCCATCCACAGGGCCGGCAGCGCATCCAGTGTCGCCACCGATTCCACTGCGGCCGTGGAGGCGTGCAGCGCGGACCGGGTCAGGTAAAGAACAAACGGATCGACCTCGCCAGTCCGGCAGTTGTTGATCAGATCGAAGTACCGCTGCACCTTGGCGGCCATGGCTGAAGCGGCGCGAGTCGTCGCTGCCGCCGATCCAGTTCTGCATGTCGCGGAGCGTCCCCGCGTAGGCCGTATCCACCGGGTCATCCTTCATCAGGGTGTGGTGGGCGGACAGCATCGCTTCGAGGCGGATTTCCCCGCAGTGGCCGGCGTCCGCAATCATGGCTTCTACCGCGGCAGCGGCGGCCACCATCGACTGTCCGTCACTGCTGGCCTCAGCCCGATCATCGCTTTGGCGTAGTCGGTACGGTTGGCGTCGATGTGTTCGATCTTGGAAGAGGACATCGCTTCGCTGCGCAGCAGGAGACCGCTGATGGCTGCCATGCGCGTGCCCGCGGTGACGTCCAGGGATGTGACGCTGACGGCGGCCTCTCCCAGGGTGATCGTTTCGCGGCCCTGCTCGAACCAGCGGTCAGCGATTTTGGGCCGGATTCAACCTGTACGTTGAGGCCCGGGCACCGCCTCCCTGATATTCGGCCGGGGGCTCCGCCACAGCAGGCAGGAGCCGACTTTGCGGGCCCCTCCTGTCCTGGCTAGCCCCGCACCCGGCACCCATGCCGTCGCGGCGTTAAGGATCCGTCAAGATTGTCCCGGGGCCGGGATCACTGAGCTGAGCCGGTGTTATCGTCGGCAGTGAACGCGATGGCCGCGCATCGCAGGGAAGGCCGCTATGACCACGATGAGCAGGCCGCCAGCGGATCCCCAGGCGGCTCGGCCGGGCGCCGGGGACAACTTCCGGAACTGGCTGCTGTTCGGCCTGGTGGACGCCAAGGGGATCCACCAGGGGCCCGGAGCGGTGAGCGATTCGCACCTGAAGAAGCATCCGTGGTGGCAGGTGATGTGCCTGACGGGTGTCGATTACTTCTCCACCTTGGGTTACCAGCCTGCAATCGCGGCGCTGGCGGCGGGCGTGATCTCTCCGCTCGCGACCGTGGTGCTGGTCGCTGTCACCTTGCTCGGCGCCCTGCCCGTGTACCGCCGGGTAGCCGGGGAGAGCCACCGGGGTGAGGGGTCCATCGCCATGCTGGAGAGGTTGATGCCGCGCTGGGGCGGGAAGCTCTTGGTGCTGGTGCTTCTGGGGTTCGCGGCGACGGACTTCATGATCACCATGACGCTCTCCGCAGCCGATGCCACGGCGCACGCGCTCCAGAATCCCTTCACGCCGGCCTGGATGCAGGGACAAAACGTGCTGCTCACGCTGTTCCTGCTGGCCCTGCTGGGGGCTGTGTTCCTGCGGGGCTTCAAGGAGGCCATCGGTGTGGCGGTAGTTCTGGTCGGTGTTTACCTGGGCCTGAATGTGGTGGTGGTGGCCGCGACCGTATTCGAGGCTGTTACCCATCCGGTTGCTGTGGGGGACTGGTGGCACGCCCTGACCACCTCGCACGGGAATCCGTTCATGGTGGTCGGGATCGCGCTGCTGGTCTTCCCGAAGCTGGCGCTGGGCCTGTCCGGTTTCGAGACCGGGGTCGCCGTGATGCCACAGATTAGGGGCCGGCCAGGGGATACCGAGGACAAACCGGTCGGCCGGATCGAGGGGGCCCGCCGGCTCCTGACAACCGCGGCAGTCATCATGAGTTCCTTCCTGATCACCACCAGCTTCACCACAGTGATCCTGATCCCGGAGCAGGAATTCCAGCCCGGCGGCCAGGCCAACGGCCGCGCCCTGGCGTTTTTGGCCCACGAGTACCTCGGCGCGGGTTTCGGGACCGTGTATGACATGAGCACCATCGCCATTCTCTGGTTCGCCGGCGCCTCCGCGATGGCGGGCCTGCTGAACCTGGTCCCGCGGTACCTGCCCCGCTACGGTATGGCCCCGGGGTGGGCGCGGGCGGTGCGGCCGCTGGTGCTCGTGTTCACTGCGGTCGGATTCCTGATCACCTGGCTCTTCGACGCCGACGTCGACGCCCAGGGCGGCGCCTACGCCACCGGCGTCCTCGTGCTGATGACCTCGGCTGCGGTGGCGGTCACACTGTCGGCCCGTCGGCGGCAGCAAAGCAAGCGCACCCTAGGGTTCGGTGTCATTGCCGTGGTGTTCATTTACACGACGGTGGCCAACATTTTTGAACGGCCCGAGGGCATCCGGATCGCCTCGCTCTTCATCGCAGGCATCATCGTGATCTCGTTGCTCTCCCGGATCCGGCGGTCCTTTGAACTCCACGCCACCCACGTCCACCTGGACCGGCAGGCGCTGGAATTCATGTCCTCCAACGTGTCCGGCCCGATCGCGCTCATCGCTCACGAACCCATCCGGCTGAGCCCGGAGGCATACCGGGACAAGTTGACCTCCGCAATCGAGGTCAGCCACCTTCCGCTTGAGCACCAGGCGCTGTTCCTGGAAGTGATCGTGGACGATTCCTCCGACTTTGAGACAGAACTCGAGGTCCGCGGCGTGACCCGGCACGGATACCAGATCCTGGAGGTCCACGGACCGGTCGTGCCGAACACGATCGCCTCGGTCCTGCTGCACATCCGCGACGTGACGGGCCTGATGCCGCACATTTACTTCCGCTGGACGGAGGGCAACCCGATCATCAACCTGCTCAAGTTCCTCTTCCTGGGCGAAGGTGAAATCGCTCCGGTGACCCGAGAAGTACTCCGCGAAGCCGAACCGGACGTCACCAAACGACCCTGGGTCCACGTCGGCTAAGGCATCGCCGGCCAGAGGTCCCGAGACCCGGCAACGGGAGTGCGCGTGCCGCCGGTGAGCCTGGGGCCGGCGACAACGCCCGCCGGCCTGGGCCGGTCGCTGCCCGCCGGGACGGGGGCGAAACGCGCGGCGCAGCGCGGTACCGTCGCGCCGTTCCGTAAGGGTGTTAGGGCGGCGTCAAGATCCGCCGGTCCGGCGTTAAGAAATCATCAGGAACCGCTATTTGCCGTCCGGAGGGGACTTGACTGTCAGTAGCCCCGCAAACGGGGCGCGGATGAAAGGAACCTGCAATGGCCGACATGGCTGTGATCGGAATCCTCATGGTTTCCATGGGCTTCGTAATGTGGATCGGCCACCTCCTGGCCGGAATGGTCGGCGGAGCCGAGGACCGGCCGGACGCCGGGCAATGAGCGCCGACGCCATCATGTGGCTGGTCCTGCTCATCGCCGGAATCGCCCTGTTCGGTTACCTGCTCGCAGTGCTGATCCATCCGGACAAGTGGTGAGCACCCAGTGACGTTCAATACCGCATCCTTCCTCACCCAGGTCGCCGCCCTGATCCTTGCCCTGACGGCCGCCCATAAACCGCTGGGCGTCTATCTCGCCCGCGTTTTCGAGGGCACGACGTCGACCCGCACCGAGCGGCTGTTCTACCGGCTCGCCGGACTCGACGCCGGCACCGAACAGACCTGGCCGGTCTACCTCCGCAGTGTCCTGGCGTTCTCGGCCGTCTCCATTCTGGCCGTGTTCGGCCTTCAGCGGCTCCAGCGGGTGCTCCCGGGTGCCGGCGCGCTTCCCGGGGTTGATCCGTGGGTGGCGATGAACACCGCCATATCCTTCGTCACCAACACCAACTGGCAGACCTACGTCCCGGAAACCACGGTGGGAATGTTCGTGCAGATGTGTCTGCTGGCGGTGCAGAACTTCCTGTCCGCAGCCGTGGGCATCGTCGTGGCCGTCGCCCTGATCCGGGGCATCGCCCGCACCCGAACTGACCGGCTCGGCAACTTCTGGGTGGACCTGGCCCGGACAAGCTTCCGTGTCCTGCTGCCGCTGGCAGCAGTCGCCGCGGTCGTGATGGTGATCGGCGGGGTAGTCCAGAACTTCTGGTCCACCGACGTCACCAATCAGGCAACGGGCATCAGCCAGAGCATCCCCGGCGGCCCGGTGGCCTCGCAGGAGGCGATCAAGGTCCTGGGCACCAACGGCGGCGGGTACTTCAACGCCAACTCCGCGCACCCGTTTGAGAACCCCAATGTCTTCATCAGCCTGTTCCAGGTCTTCCTGCTCCTGCTGATCCCCTCGGCGCTGCCCTACGCGTACGGCCGGATGGTGGGGGACCGTAAGCAGGGTTACACGGTTGCGGCCGTGATGGGCGCCCTGTGGCTGGCTTCGGTTTCGTTGATGGGACGGGCCGTTGAAACAGCCCAGGGCACAGCCACCGCGGCCGCGGGCGGACTGGGCGAAGGACTCGAGCAACGCTTCGGCGCCGCTCCGAGTGCGATCTTCGCCGCGTCCACCACGCTCACCTCAACAGGCGCCGTCAATGTCGCCCACGACTCACTGCCGCCGCTGGCCGGCGGCGTAGCGATGGTGAACATGATGCTTGGCGAGGTCGCCCCTGGCGGAACCGGGTCCGGGCTCTACGGCATGCTGATCCTGTCCATCATCTCCGTCTTCATCGCCGGACTCATGGTAGGCCGCACGCCCGAGTACCTGGGCAAGAAGATCGGCCCCACCGAGATGAAGCTCGCGGCCCTGTACATCCTTGTCACCCCGGTCCTGGTGCTGGCCCTAGCCGGCATCACAGTGCTGCTACCGGACTTGACGGCCAACGCACCCGCGACCGGCCCGCACCAGTTCAGCGAAGTGCTCTACGCCTTCACGTCCGGGGCAAACAACAACGGCTCCGCGTTCGGCGGCATCACCACCTCCGGACCCTACCTCTCGGTCATGATGGGCATTGCCATGCTGCTGGGACGCTTCCTGCCCATCGCCCTGGTCCTCGCATTGGCCGGATCCCTCGCGCGGCAGGCAAAGGTTCCCGCCTCCACCGGGACCGTCCCCACCCACGGTCCGCTGTTTGGTTCGCTGCTGATCGGCGTGACAGTCATCCTGACCGCCCTCAGCTACTTCCCGGCCATTGCCCTGGGCCCCCTAGCAGAAGGACTCCTGAAATGACACTGTCCAAGACGGACACCGCCGCCCAGACCTACGCCGACGGCAATCCCCTCGGCACCCCCGGCGAACACAAACACCACACAAAGGCACCTGCGAGACTGACGCTCGCATCCGTCGCAGCGGCCCTGCCCCTCGCTGTCCGCAAGCTGTCTCCGGGACAGATGATCCAATCCCCGGTGATGTTCACCGTGCTCGTCGGGGCTGCCCTATGCACCGCGATCTCGCTGTACCGGCCCTCGGTCTTCGGCATTGCCGTTACCGCCTGGCTGTGGCTCACCGTGCTGTTCGGCACCCTCTCGGAATCCATCGCCGAGGGCCGGGGCAAAGCCCAAGCCGATAGCCTCCGCGCGAGCCGAAAGGGCGTAGTGGCCAGACTTCGTCAGCCCGACGGCACCACCAAAGAAGTTCCGGGCACGGAGCTGCGGCTCAACGACACCGTCATCTGCGAGGCCGGAGACGTCATTCCCTCGGACGGCGAAATCATCGACGGCCTGGCCAGCGTCGACGAATCCACCATCACCGGGGAATCAGCGCCCGTCATCCGTGAATCCGGCGGAGACCGCTCCTCGGTCACCGGCGGCACAAAGGTCCTCTCGGACCGGATCATCATCCGCATCACCGCCGAACCGGGCCAGACCTTCATTGACCGGATGATCAAACTCGTCGAAGGCGCAGTAAGGCAGAAAACTCCCAACGAGATCGCACTGCACGTGCTCCTGGTGTCCCTGACCATCGTGTTTCTCGCTGTGACCATATCCCTGGCCCCGTTCGCGTCCCTCGCCGGAGCGACACCGTCGCCGATCGTGCTGGTGGCGCTGCTGGTCTGCCTGATCCCCACCACCATCGGAGCCCTGGTCCCGGCCATCGGCATCGCCGGGATGGACCGGCTGGTCCAGCACAACGTGCTGGCCACCTCGGGCCGTGCCGTGGAAACCGCCGGGGACATCACCACCCTGCTGCTGGATAAGACCGGCACTATCACCTACGGCAACCGCCGCGCCGTCAACTTCTACCCCGCCAACCAGGTGGAGCGCACCGACCTGATCGAGGCTGCCCGGGTCTGCAGCCTGGCCGACGACACACCCGAGGGACGGTCCATCGTGGACCTCGCCGCCGATAAAGGCATGACAGGTCCGGATCTGGCCACCTTGGAACACAGTTCCAGCGAGTTTGCGGTGGTCCCGTTCAGCGCCAGCACGCGCATGAGCGGGCTGGACCTTGACGGGCTGCAGATCCGCAAAGGTGCCGGCTCCACGGTGGGGGCCTTCGTCGCCGAGCTGGGCGGACACACTCCGGCCGAGGTAGAAAACCGGGTCAAAGAAATCTCAGCCCAGGGGGGAACGCCGCTGCTGGTCGCCCGGGTGGGAAGGGACGGCGCCGCGGACATCCTGGGCACCATCCACCTCGCCGACGTCGTCAAGCCCGGCATGCACGCCCGCTTCGCCGAACTGCGGAAGATGGGCATCCGGACCGTGATGATCACCGGCGACAACCCCATGACCGCCAAGGCGATCGCCGCGGAGGCCGGCGTCGATGATTTCCTCGCCGAGGCAACCCCGGAGGACAAGCTCGCGGTGATCAAGAAAGAGCAGGCCGCCGGCCGGCTCGTGGCCATGACGGGGGATGGCACCAACGACGCACCGGCCCTGGCTGCGGCGGATGTCGGCGTTGCGATGAACTCCGGCACCCCGGCGGCGAAGGACGCCGCGAACATGGTGGACCTCGATTCCGATCCGACGAAACTCATCAATATTGTGGGCATCGGCAAGCAGCTGCTCATCACCCGCGGGGCGCTGACAACGTTCTCGGTCGCGAACGACGTTGCCAAGTACTTCGCGATCGTCCCGGCCCTGTTCAGTGCAGCCTTCCCCGGGCTGGGCCTGCTGAACATCATGGGACTCTCAACCCCGTCCTCGGCCATCCTCTCCGCCGTGATCTTCAACGCCCTGATCATCATCGTCCTGGTGCCGCTCGCGCTCCGTGGGGTCAAATACCGTGCCGTCTCAGCAAACCAGGCACTGGGGCGGAACCTGCTGGTCTACGGACTGGGCGGGCTGATCGCACCGTTTATCGGCATCAAAATCATCGACCTGATGATTTCCTTAATCCCCGGAATCGGCTAGGAGCCTTCCCATGAACACTCTCACCGGCTACCTCCGCCAGGGGCTGACCGCCGTCCGGTTCCTGCTCCTGGCCACGCTGGTCATCGGCGTGGCCTACCCCCTGGCCGTCTTCGGCGCCGGGCAGCTGATCGCCCCGTACCAGGCCAACGGCTCTATCCTCAAGGACAGCGGCGGCGCACCCGCCGCGTCCGCCCTGATCGCCCAGTCAGCAGCGGACGACTCCGGCGCCCAGGACCCGCGCTGGTTCCATGCCCGGCCTTCCGCCGTAAAATGGGACCCGGCATCGTCCTCCGCCAGCAACCTTGGACCCAACGATCCGAAACTCCTCGACGCCGTCACCGCCAACCGCTCCGCCGTCGCCGAATCCGAAGGCATCAACGAAAGGGACGTGCCCGCGGATGCGGTTACATCCAGTGGCTCCGGACTGGATCCGGACATCTCCCCGGTGTACGCCAGGCTTCAGATACCGCGTGTCGCCGCGGCCCACGGGCTGAGCCCCGATGCAGTCACGGCCCTCGTGGCGAGCCATACCAGCAGCGGGCCTGAGGCGTTCCTGGGCCAGCCCTCCGTCAACGTCACCCTCCTAAACCTGGACGTGGCCGCCGCCGCGCAGACCGGCTCGAAACCGTGACTACCGGTCACTCCTAGGTGAGAGACTAACCACATGGCACGCGGAACGCTGCGGATCTTCCTGGGGGCTGCACCAGGGGTCGGCAAGACCTACGAAATGCTCGAGGAAGCCCACCGCCTGAGCAAACGCGGCGAGGACGTCGTCGTCGCGTTCGCGATGGACCACGGGCGCAGCGACACCCGCGCCCTGCTGGACGGGCTGGAAGTCATCCCGCCCCGGCGCCTGCCCTACCGGGGCACCGAATTCGAGGAGATGGACCTTGACGCCGTTCTCGCCCGGGCACCCGAGACCGCGATCGTGGACGAATACGCGCACACCAACATCCCCGGCAGCCGTCACACCAAACGCTGGGAGGACATCGACGAACTCCTCAACGCCGGCATCAACGTCCTCTCCACCGTCAACATCCAGCACCTGGCCTCCCTCGGCGACGTCGTCAACGCCATCACCGACGTCCGCCAGGCCGAAACCGTGCCGGACGAGATCGTGCGCAGGGCCGACCAGATCCACCTGGTCGACATCTCGCCGGAACTCCTCCGCCAGCGCCTGGGCGACGGGAAGATCTACTCCGCCGATAAGATCGACGCCGCCCTCTCGAACTACTTCCGCCTCGGCAACCTCACCGCCCTGCGCGAACTCGCACTTCTGTGGCTCGCCGATCGGGTCGATGAGGGACTCGCACGGTACCGGGAAGAAAACGACATCCAGGCCACCTGGCCAGCCCGCGAACGCATCGTCGTCGGACTGACCGGCAGCCCCGAAGGTGAAGTCCTCATCCGTCGCGGCGCCCGGATCCTCAACCGCGTCAACGGCGGGGACCTGTTGGCCGTCCACGTCCGCGCGGCCGACGGCGTCGCCGAGGAGTCCCCGCGGGCCCTGGAGGCACAGCGCCGCCTGATCCAGGATCTTGGCGGCAGCTACCATGTCGTGGCCGGCGAAGACCCGGCCAGCGCCCTCCTGGACTTCGCCCGCAGCGTGAACGCCACCCAGATCGTTGTTGGCATCTCCCGCCACAAGAAACTGGCCGGCCTGCTCGGCGCACTGCTCGGCGGAGGCATCGGCACGAGGGTGGTCCGCGACTCCGGTGACATCGACGTGCACATGGTCTCCCACCCCCTCGGCGGGCGTGGGACCGGACCGGTCCGGCAACGCGACCTCGGCAGGGTCAGGGTCACCGCCGGCTTCGTACTGGCCGCCGTGCTGCCGGCTCTCCTGCAGCTCATGCTGTCCGCGAATTCTGAACCGAACATCGCCACAGCGGTGCTCATCCAACTCAGCGGCTCCGTGCTCGTCGCACTCATCGGCGGCCTCTGGCCGGCCATCGTTGCCGCCCTCTGGAGTAGCCTGCTGGTCAACTACTACTCCACACCACCGGTCGGTACGCTGACCATCAGCGACCCACAGAATCTCCTGGCCCTGCTGGTCTTTGTCGGAGTCTCGGCAGCCGTCGCCGTCGTCGTCGACATCTCGGCACGCCGTTCCAAGGAAGCCTCCCGTGCCCGCGCCGAAGCCACGACGCTGGGAGACCTTACCCGAAGCGCAGCTCGCGCCGAAGACACTGTGAAAGGACTCCTTGAACAGGCCCTGGACGTATTCCAGGTCAGCGGTGCAGCCCTCTACACATCCGCCGGGGACACGGGGACAGAAGCTCCCGGCGGAACCGGCTGGCGGTCCGTTGCAGAAGCCGGCGCAGTCCCTCCCGCGGGGCCGGATACTGCGGACAACATCGAACAGATCGACCCCACGACCCGGCTGGTCCTCACCGGCCGGACCCTTCCGGCCAGCGATAGACGGCTGCTCGGCGCTTTCGGTGTGCATCTGGCCGCTCAACTGGAACGCCAGCAACTGGCGGCCAGCCGCCGTGAGGTCCTCCGACTCGCCGAAAGCAACACGATGCGCACCTCCATCCTCCGTGCCGTGTCCCACGACCTGCGGACGCCTCTCGCCGGAATCAAACTCGCCGTCGGAGGCCTCCTCCAGCACGGCGTCACATACACTCCTGAAGAAGAACGGGACCTGCTGCAGACCATCGACGCCTGCGCCGACAGGCTGGACCTGCTGGTCGGGAACCTCCTCGACATGTCCCGGATCAGCGCCGACTCCGTCAACCCCCTGCTCCGTCCCGTGCGCTGGTCAGAAGTCGTCCCCGCCGCCCTGCACGGCACGCCCCAGGGGCGTGTCCGGGTGGAATTGCCCGCAAACATGCCCGAAATCGATGCCGATCCCGGGATGCTCGAGCGCGTAATCGCAAACATCGTCGAGAACGCGGTCAAATACGCCCCCGATTCCGAGATTGTCCTCGTGGGAGCAGTCGGCGGCTTCAGGTCCGCCACCATCGCCGGGCGGCCGGCCAGCGAGCTGCGGATCATCGACCACGGCCAGGGCGTACCGGCGGAACGCGTTGTTGAAATGTTCCGTCCGTTCCAGCGCCTGGACGATATCCCGCAAACCACCGGGGTGGGGCTCGGACTGGCTGTCGCGAAGGGGTTCACCGAAGCCATGGGTGGGACACTCAGGGCCGAGGAAACCCCGGGCGGGGGATTGACCATGGTCATCCGGCTTCCGCTCTCTACGGGTTTGGCCATCGATGACGGTGACCGGCAAGCGCCCCTGCAGCCGCAGTCCTTGCTGGCCAGGCGCACCGACTCGCGGCCCTTCCAGCCATCCGCTACGGAGAACCCATGACCGCTGTCCTGGTCGTCGACGACGATCCGCTCCTGCTGAAAGTCCTGAAAATTACCCTCCAGGCCAACGGTTACTCCGTCACTACCGCCACGGACGGTAAGTCCGCCCTCCTGGCCGCCACGCAGCATCCGCTGCGGCTCATCGTCCTGGACCTGGGCCTGCCTGACATCGACGGGACAACGGTAATCACGGAACTCAGGAGGTGGAACCCGGTCCCCATCCTCGTGCTCTCCGCGCGACACGGCTCCGAAGACAAGGTGGAGGCACTGGACGCCGGCGCAGATGACTACATCACCAAACCGTTCGGGCCGGACGAACTCCTGGCAAGGCTCCGCGCTCTACTGCGCCGGGCATCGGACCATAGCCAGGACTCCGTCGTCACAACCGGCGCGTTTACCGTGGACCTCGGCAAACATCGTGTCACTCGCGAAGGCAATGACGTACGTCTGACACCCACCGAGTGGAACATCCTGGAGCTCATGGTCCGTAACCCTGACAAACTCATCACGCAGCGCCAGCTGCTGAGCGAAGTGTGGGGGCCCGCGTACACAACCGATTCCAACTACCTGCGCGTCTACATGGCCCAGCTCCGCCGCAAACTAGAACCGAAACCAGGCACCCCGCGCCACTTCCTCACCGAACCCGGCGTCGGCTACCGATTCCAACCCTGACCCCGCAAACGGCACCAGCTTCGCCGGACCCGGCCAGAAGGAGCCTTTTCCTCGCCAAAGTAAGGAGAAACAGGGCTGTGAAGAGGGGCAGAGCAAAGCTTGGAACGACGCTTATGAGCGGCCCACCGATGATGGAACCACGACTAATTAGGCCAGTTGGCAGAATTCGGATTATGTCCATTGCCAAATCCGTTCTGTTGTTCATGCTCGCTGCCGTCGCTTCCGTCGCTGAAATCGGGGGCGCTTGGCTTGTGGCAAGCAGTACGGGAAGACAAAGCCTGGTGGTGGGCCGGCCTCGGCGTCATTGCCTTGGACTAGAGCCGCCGACGCCCTGGTTCATCACGCGGCAAGGGGCAAGTGCAGAGGGCAAAGACGGCGAAGTCAAGGAGGCACGCTGATACGCCTTGATGTGCACCACCCCGGCTGGTATGCCCGCAGACATCGGATGGTCATCCTCTCGAAAGACCAGAGAAATGTGTCTCGGGCATCGTTAAGTTGTGATGGATAGCCTTGAACTGAAGCCCGCATTGGCTGAGGAAGCTCCAGTGACTCTGACTGCTTCTTGGTTGCCTATTGCTGTGGGCCAGGAGATTGAAGCATGGTATCGGGGCCAGCTTGCCCACCGGGGCCGCGTGGCCCGCATTCTTCAATCCGGGAACCTGTTTTGGATTACCGATTTGCGCACGGGGGACACGCGGCTGGTGGACTCGGATGAATTCAGCATCAGGCCATTGTCCGGGTAGCTCGTAAGTGAAGGCGCCGCGGTACACGGCCCCGGGTTGGCCGGACGCTACGCCCACGCCCGCCGCAGGAACGCGCTTGCTTCCCCTGCGGGTTTGTCGGCTGCGGGCTCGGCGGATGGACCTGCTACAAGTTCTGGCTTGGCATAAATCGAGAGATCGCCCTCCGTTCACCCTGTGTTAGTCGTGGTCCCGAATGCTGTCCGGACGATCCTCATGTCGAAAGGTCATAATGGCGCTTCGCCTGCCCCGCGCTCTTCCCACGCTCCGGACGGCCACAGGGCGTTTTGTTCTTACACCGTTCAGTACCGGTGACGTCCAAGCGCTGGCACATATTCTTGGCAACGATGAAATCTGGGCTACGGGGTTCGGCGACGGGCACCACCGTCCGGGCACACACGATGAGATGGTCTGCTTCATCAACGGCCGCCATGAGGGGCTGCGGATTTTTGCCGTGTACTACACCGGTCTGCCTGGCGGCCCGCTGTTCGTCGGGACCACCGGCATCACGGAGTTGCACAGGCCAACACAGCGGGTGAAAATCGGCCGGACCATCATCAGCCCGGCATTCTGGGGCAAGAACGTCAACCACGAGGTGAAGCTCGCCCTGCTCGATTGGGTGTTCTCCCGCGGCGCAGGACGCGTCGAGTGCGATGTGGATCCGCGAAACCACAGGTCCATTTCGTCGCTCAAGCGGTTCGGTTTCACCGTCGAGGGTACCCGAAGGCGTTCCTCACAACGGATCGACGGCTCCTGGCGGGACATCGTGGTTCTGTCGTTGCTCACTGAGGAATGGCCGACGACCCGACAAAAGGCGCTCCTGGCCTTGGACGAATCGCGTGTTTCCCTTGTGTAGGCATATTGAACCTAAGCCCCGAAACCGATGTTTGACCGGAGCTTCGCCAATTGAACGACGACGAATCGCCGGCACGTGTCCCATCGACGAGCGCTGTTGGGCAACCTTGGGGCCAAGGCGCGACATAATCGCGGAAATCGGACTCGGATTGGTGGTGTCAGTTCTCTGCTGGTGGTGAGGTAGCGAGGTGGCGGAGTCGGTTCTTGGCACCGTGCTCCACCAGCGTAGGTATGTAGGTGCGGATCCGGCCGGCCTCCAGTCGGGCATATTCTTCGGCGACAAGGCCGGCGATGTAGTGCCGGGATGTTTCGGGGTATCGCGCGGAGAGGCGGTCCGTGACTTTGGCGATGGTTTCGTACTTTTCCGTATCGTCCATCAAATCAGTTTGAGGCCAGGGAACGACGGCGTCCAGCAGTCTGCTTAGCGCATTCGCGGCCGGCTTCTGTCGCCCCCCCGGGGGAATGTTGGCTGCCGCGGTGAATGAGTAAGCCTGGCATTTAGAAATCACGTTGTGGAAACTTTCGGGCAACCTAGGGCGTGCACAGTGTAGACAGGGAGTACTTCGGAAAGGACCCGAACATGAACCAGCTGAGAAGGGGGCCGTTAATTCCTGCCATGAGTTGAGGGACAGACATGGTCGAACTGGACATCGTCCTTCTGGAGACGGAGCAGGAAGCAGCCGGGGCGGCCTCCGCTTAACTCCGGCCCGACGGGCCGAGGAAAGGCCGGGCCCCGGGCTTCCATTGGGGGAGCCCGGGGCAGTGGGGCGGGGAAGAGTTAACTGGATGAAGGGCGGAGCGCGTTTCGTTTCCCGAACGCCTCGCCCAACAACTGTGAGGGCGCCGAATGGAATTCTCGTTGGACCCGGCAGAGCCCGCGTGCGGTGACGGGCCGGTGCTGTTCGGTGTCCCCTGGGATTGCCCGGCACCGCTGGTCGGGGCTGCGGCCCGCTTCGCCCGTTCCGTAAACTCCCATTTGGTGTGCGCGTATGTGGATCCGGCCGGTTATCTGGCGGAATGGGCTCCTCCCCGGTTCCGGGACGCGGAGTCGCTGGACCCGCCAGGCAGTGACGAGGCGCTGTTTCCTGCCGCCGACGTGAGAAAGGGCCTCGTGCTCTGCCTGGGAACTCCAGGGGCTGGGTGGTCTTTCCGGGTGCTGGGCGGTGCTGTCGCACCGGCGTTGGCCCGTCTCGCGGCGAGCACGGGTGCGTCCCTGCTGCTCGTTGGCGGTCCACGGCCCGGCGTCCTTGCCAAGCTGCAGCGGGTGGTGGAGGGAACCGTTCCGGATGAGCTGCTCCGGATCCAGGACCGTCCGGTGCTAATCCTCCCGGCAGGGTAGTCCTGACTGCCGGGTCAGCCGATCAGTTCCGCGAGTTCCTTCACGGCTCTGACGTAGTGGGTGCAGGAGTCTTCCAGGTGTTTTGCCCCGTGGTTTCGTGAGCCGTGCGAGGGACGCCGTGAATTCTTCCTGCACGCGCAAATGGGTCATCGTATCCTGGTTGGAAAGGGTGAAGGTCCGGACGCTTCTGAACAGACCCAGGGGCAGCGCGCCACGGGTGAACATCACATGTCCGGGGTGACACATTCCGGGACTTACGGGGGTGGCAGGTCGGGGTGCTCCAAGGTTTGACGCCGGGTCTAGAGGCGGCGGCCACGGGCCTTCTTGCGTAGCTTGCGATAGGCTGCCTCGGTTTTGGCGGCCGTTTTGGCTTCGAGTTCGGTCAGGGCCGTGTAGACGGCCGCGGTCCCA
Organism: Arthrobacter sp. PvP103; assembly: GCF_017833075.1. Classification (NCBI taxonomy): domain Bacteria; kingdom Bacillati; phylum Actinomycetota; class Actinomycetes; order Micrococcales; family Micrococcaceae; genus Arthrobacter; species Arthrobacter sp. PvP103. Next base: position 4,429,111 of record NZ_JAFIBQ010000001.1, read on the forward strand.
GCGGCCAGGTCCGGGGCTGCGGCGAGCCGGTGCAGGAGCTCGCGGGCGACGACGGTGTCCTGGTGGTCGCCGAGAACACTTTGAATCCGGCGGCCGGTTTTTTCCAGGACACGGGCCCGCTTCCCGTGGATGATAATGACGGATTCTGCGGCGTGACGGAGCCGTTTGGCGTCTTTGCGGACCTGGTGGAGCGCGGCATCGTATCCGGCGGTTCCGGCAGCTTTACGGGCGGCCCGGTGGGCTCGGTCCAGGCGGCGCGCAGCGTTGTTCACCAGTCGTGCGCTGGTCTTGCGGGCGGGTTTGGAGGCTTTGGACTTGGATTTCACGGGCGGGTTGTCGCGGAAGTGTTCCAGAGCGGTCAGGATGCGGTAATACCGCGCAGAGTCAAGCGTTGCAAGGGCGCGCTTGTAGCCGGTGTTGTAGGCCGTACCGAGTTCGTGCTCAAGCTGTCCCAGGGCAGGTCCGGAGGCCTGCGCTTCGGGCAGGGCGTGCAGGTTCGCGAGGATCCGTTCCCGCATCACTTCGGCGTCGCGGGGGCGGCCCAGGATCCGGCCGAGCCACTGCAGGTCCCGCTCCAGCCCGACGACGGCGTCCTTCGTGAACAGGGTCCGGTAGGTCCGCAGCACGGACCGGGTGCGGCGGGCGGCGGATCGCATCTGGTGCACGGAGTCCGGGACACCGTGCCGTACTCCGGCGTCATGGTTGAGGAGCTCGTTGATCTGGGCGCCGACATAGGAGGCCACGACGTCACGTACGGGTCCCTTTTTCCGTGCCGGCCTGGGAGCCACGCCCCGGGCCGCGGGCCAGGCCTGGCCGAGGGCGCGGGCGAGTTTGGCGGCGTGGGCTGACGGCACTGCCCCGGCAGCCTCCAAGGCCGGTTGCGCGGCCGTGAAGAGCTCCGGTGCGGCCTGGACGAGTTCGATCTCCCATTCACGCCAGTGTGTCTCCGGTCCCAGGTTACGCAAGGGGACGGCATGGACGCGGTCATCGGTGAAGTCTGCAAGGTGTTCCCCGGCGGACCCGTACAAACGGTAGGTGGCTCGTCGGGTTGAAAGGCGGGCCACGGCCGAGAGCTCCTGCCCGCGGGTGAAGACGGCGAGGTGGTCGAGCAGTTCGGCCGGGACGTGGTCGGGCTGGCCGAGGGGGGCCTGCACCTCCCGGCGACTGTCCGGGCCCGCCGGCAGTTTAAGATGCCAGCCTTGGTCAAAGCCGCCCGTGCGGCGACGCAAAGTAATGCCCCGGGCCGCGAGTTCCAGCCCGGCGGTGTCATAGTAGACGGCCTCCAGGAACGTTTCCGCGGGTTCTCCGGCCTGGTCGACGCCGGCAATGGCGGCGAAGACCGGGAGGCGTGCGGTGGGCCCGGTATCGTACTTACGCTCTGTTTCCGTGGTGTCCCGGGACGCCATGATGCTCAAGCCGCCGGCGTGGCTGCGAAGGCGGTCGTGGCCGCAGGGGAGTTTGTCATCGTGCATATCCTTGCCGGGCGCCGTGGAAATGGCCGGGGCAGGGCGCCCTTCTTGTCCCGACCGTGGACCGATTCTAGGGCCGGACCGTGGCCCGGGCCAGTGCCTTTGGCCCGGGTTTAGCGGGTCGGTTCGCTGCCGGTGCAGGGCCTGACAGGGTTGCCGATCCAATAGGCTCCGGCGGGCGGGCACGTTTTGGCGGCACATGACGGGGATGCCGGGTCCGACAGTTCCACAGGCTCCGAGCCGGGCCGGGGGCAGGATCACACTCGGGGCCCATCATCGCCCCGGCAACGAGGGTGACGGTGTCCATACTCATCAGCCGGTGGTGGAAGAGACGAGTCTGGACCACGCAGTCCCGGTTGATAGTGGAATTAACGCTGAGGGTGACCCGGTGCGCTTCCGGCAGCCACTAGCTTTCGCATCAGGTCCCGGATCCGGCCCAGTCGGCGTCGATTCCTGCGCCTTTTTTGCGGCTGGTGGCAGAACCCGCAAGATTCGCGGTTGCCTAAGATATGTTGAATCGCTGACGGTCAGGGGCGATCTGGCCCGGGGGATTCCCGCAATGGTGGCAGCTGGCTACCATCGGGTATGCGCAAGCTACTTCAGGGACCAAAACAGCGACATTCCACTCAAACTGGCTGACGTGCCACGGTGTCTACCGTAAGCCAACCGCAATCCCGGTGGAAGGAGGAAGGTGTCTTTCTTTCAGCTTTCGCTGATCGCCGCGGTCGCGTTATTGGGACCACTGCTGGCACTTCCCCGGAAATGGCATCTTCCCGTGGTGCTAGGGCAGCTACTGGCTGGGATCGCCATCGGGCGCACGGGTTTGGGTCTGGTGGACTCTGCGGACCCCACGTTCACCTTTGTGGCCGACGTCGGGTTCGCCCTCATCATGTTTGTCGCCGGGACGCATGTCCCAGTGCGGGACGAAGCCATTCGCCCGGCACTGGGCGCGGGCGCCCTGCGTGCCGGCGTTGCCGCAGTACTGGCGGCCGTCGTCGGAACCGTCATTGCCTTTGCGTTCGGCACCGGACACGCTCCCTTTATATCGTTCTGCTCGCTTCCTCTTCTGCCGCCTTGGTCCTGCCGATCATCGATTCGCTGCGGCTGAGGGGTCCAAAGGTCTTGACGACGACGGCGCAAGTGGCGGTAGCGGACATCGCCTGCATAGTGGCGCTTCCGCTTGCCGTTGACCCAGCCAACGCGCCGAGGGCGGCCGTTGGGGCAACCGCCGTCGCGGCGTGCGCAGCAGTCTTGTTCTTTGTACTTCGCTGGCTGGAGCGCAGCGGCACGCGCGGACGGGTACATGACCTGTCCGAGGACCGGAAGTTCGCCCTGGAGCTGAGGATCCAACTTGTCTTGCTCTTCGCGCTCTCCGGGCTTGCCGTGGCGGGCCACGTGTCCATCATGCTAGCCGGGTTCTCCTTCGGCCTGGTGGTTGCAGCGGTGGGCGAACCCCGGCGACTGGCTCATCAACTCTTCGCCGTCAGCGACGGCTTCGTAGGGCCCGTCTTCTTTGTCTGGCTGGGCGCATCGCTTGATCTGCGCACCCTTGCGGTAAGCCCCAAAATGCTTCTTCTCGGGGCTTGCCTTGGCCTGGGAACCCTGCTGGTTCATGGAAGCCTGCGGCTACTCGGCCAGCCTCTGCCGCTCGCGATTCTTGCAGCGTCACAGTTGGGAGTGCCGGTTGCCGCTGCCGCCATCGGCTCCCAATTGCATTTGTTGGAACCGGGAGAGGCCGCGGCCATGATCCTCGGGGCGCTCATCACCGTCGGGGCGAGCACCGCCGCGGGCTCACGGGCCGCCCGCAGGTTTACACAGGCCACCTCGGCGGCGGCGGGCAACCCATCCGGGGGCGGCCCGACCTTGGCTGCGTAGTTGGCCACGCCGCAGGCAACTTCCGTCAGTCTCCGAGTTTCATACTGTGGCCGGACAGTGAGCCATATCGTCCGTTGGACCTGATCAGATGCAACAGTAAAATCTCTGGCCAACGGGGTTTTGCGACAGGCAATGACTCATCGCACTACTCAGTGTCAACGCAGGAGCCACAATTTGGTACTACATGGAGCCGGTCGCCGATACGGTGCCTGATCCGGCAAGCTATCTTGCGGCGGTCTGCGTGCGATGAGGAACCTTGAGCGGGGAAACAGTTGGCCGTTTCAGACACTCGAACTAATCGGCGCTGAATGGGCTCACCGGGAGGTCAGTTGTGTCCCTCCGGTATACATGACCGTGAATGGTTGGATCCGTACTCAGCAGCCAGTCCACGACGTCCCAGAAGTGAGGAAGAGAATCGTGCTTCAGCCCTTCTTCACGTGAGAGTTTGTGGCCCCAGGCAGGTGAGTCAGGATATGGCTGGGCCGCGTCAACCACAGTCGCCGCAGGTTCTGCGCTGCCCTCTATAGGACCTACTCGGCAACCGAAGCTCACTCGCTCTTCGACGGGGTCGTCCCCGAAGCGCCCGAAAATGACGTCGATCCAGGCTTCATGTTCGCCGCTGTGGTGATGAAGTGCCGACCTGGCGATGGCATGCGTGTGGCCATTCTTCAGAATGAAGTGACTCACAACGACGTACGTTGCCCCGCAGCAGCAGCATTCCTGCTCACGAATATCCGGTGCGCCGTCCAAACTCAAAGTCATTTCCCGACCCTAAACGATGTAGTGCGTGTTCTCCCCGCAACCGGCCTAAATGTGGAGCATTTGTCACAGGCTGGACGCGAGGCCGTACTCGGAGGCATTGGCGAGCCTGATCGCCTCTTGCTTGGTGGTGAAGGTAGCGACAGGTGCGATGGGGCCAAAGATCGCCTGACTCTGGATCACCGCATTATTGGGCACGTTCGCGAGGACAGTGGGCTGGTAGAAGTACACGGACCCGGCCACTGGCGCGCCGGCGGTGACGATCACCGCTCCAGCGTCGACAGCGGCGGTGACGAGGCGGAGCAAGTTCCGGCGGCCGCCATGAGGCGTTTGCCGGGGAGCACTCAGCTAAGCAGGGTCTTCCCGCATTCTGCGGATTCCAAGGTAGGTGGCCGCCGCGCTGGGACGCGCGGCGGCCTGACAATCTGAACGTCGGTACTGTACTCAGGGCTCGGTGTGCCGAATGAGGTCGATGGGAGAGGCCTTCACCTCAGATGGCATCGAGGTCGGATGCCAGTATCGCCTGCAGTTTATCCGCGACGCGGTCCGCGTCTGAGCCTTCCACGTCAATGGTAACCTCGTCGCCGTGCGCAATGGAAAGGGTGATAATCGAGAGGATGCTCTGCGCGTCAATCGTCTTGCCCTTGGTGGTGAGGGACACCGTGTGCTCGGAATCCGCGACGGCCTTCGAAAATAGTGCTGCGGGACGTGCATGGAGGCCGACCGCCGACGCGATGGTTGTAGTGCGCTGTGCCATGATTGTGCCTTTCATTCGGGTGATGGTGGATCGGATCGGAGTTATTTGGGCGCGGCCCGGGCGATGTGCAGGGCCAGGAATGCAACTTCCTCGTTCGGCAGCCTGGTTTGGTGCTCCTTCTGCACGAAGGCGCGCACACGTTCGGCCGTGGCGATCGCCTGCGGGTAGCGTTCGCTGAGGCTGTGGAAGAGGAAGTCGTCATCGCTTTCGAGCAGGCGTGAGGTGAAGAATCTCTCCGCAAGGTACTGCAGATGGGTCACGAAGCGCGATGAGTTGAGATCCTGTCGATCGACGCGTACACCCGCAGTGTTGGACACGATGGTTGTCACGGCTCGGATCAGCTCCACGACCCGCATCGAGTCCAGGCCTGCCTTGCCCCGCTCGGCATTGGCCAAGTGGAATGCGATGTTCGCTGCCTCGTCATCGGGAAGAGCGAAGCCCTTATGCGTGTTCATCAATTCGACAGCGCGGGAACCTACGGCGTATTGCTTTGGGTAGACGGTGCGCATCTCCCAAGCGAGGCGGTTGACGACGACGAGTCCGCGCTTCTTCCGTTCTACCGCGAAGTGAAGGTGGTCGGTGAGGGCGAGGTAGATGTGCGGATCCAGTTCGAGTCCTTCGCTCTCCGCATCGGACACAATCTGTCTCGTCAGTTCGACGAACTCCACGGGAACCTGTGAAAGCAGTTCCACGAGGTTCTCGTGGTTGATGTCGTCGAGCGATACGAACACGCGGTCGACTCCAGTTCCGTCGATCCGCGTGCCCGCCTTCTGCCCGAACCCGATCCCCTTGCCGAGGAGTACGCGTTCGACTCCTTGTTCGTCTTCGACGAGCACGACGCTCGAATTGAGCACCTTCTTGATGACCTGCATGTATGTCTCCATTGACGGCGGCAAAGGGTCGAGGGTTGTGGGTCATCCCAGGTCGGCGCCGTTCGACGCGATGACCTTCTGGTACCAGAAGAAGGAGTCCTTCCGGTAACGGTCTCCGCTTCCTTGGCCGAGGTCGTCTTGATCGACGTAGATGAAGCCGTATCTCTTCGAGATTTGTGAGCTTGACGAACTGATGAGGTCGATGGGCGCCCAGCTGACGTAGCCCATGAGTTCCACGCCCTCATCGACGGCCTGGATCATCTGCTGGAAATGCGCGCGGAAGTAGCCGATACGGTAGGGGTCGTGGATTTTGCCTTCGGCGGTCAGCTCGTCGCGCATACCCAGGCCGTTCTCCACGATGAACAACGGTTTGCCGTAACGGTCGTAGAGGTCGATCAGCGCGATCCGGAGGCCGACCGGGTCGATCTGCCATCCCCATTCGCTCGAATCGAGGAACGGGTTCTTCACCCCGAGCACGGTGTTCCCTGGTGTGCGCTCGGCATCCGGGCGCACCGATTCGGTCATCGAGTTGTAGTAGCTGAACGAGATGAAGTCGACTGGATTTTCGGCGAGCAGTTTGGTGTCGCCGTCAAGGAAGGGGATGGTTACGCCGCGAAGCTCGAGCGCCCGCAGGGCTAGCCGCGGGTAGCCGCCTCCGGCCTGCACGTCAGTGCATAGATAGAGCAGCCTCTCTTTCGCTTGCGTGGCGGCGACGTCTTCGGGACGACAGGTATTCGGGTATGTCATGAGCATGGTGAGCATGCAACCCATCTGCGCCCCTGGTGAGATCTCGCGAAGCATTTTGGTGACCGATGCTGCAGCCACGAACTGGTGGTGCAGTGCGCTGTAGCAGGCTTGCTCGAGGCTGCCCTCAACGGTTTCGTCGATGATGCCACCGGAGGTGAATGGGTGACGGATGATGCCGTCGATCTCGTTGAAGGTAAGCCACATGTTCACCAGGTCGCCGAACTCACTGAAGCAGGTGCGGGCGAAGCGCTCGAATAACGCGATTGTGCGGCGCGCGACCCAGCCGTTGTGCTTGAGCGCGAGGGCTATCGGTGGGTCGTAGTGCGAGAGGGTCACCAAGGGTTCGATGTTCAGGCGCCGCATCTCAGTGAACAACGCCTTGTAGAAGGCGACCCCGTCGGCCTGGGGTTCGAGCTCCTCTCCGGTGGGATAGAGCCGGGTCCAGGAGATCGAGACTCGCAAGGTTGTAAAGCCCATCTCGGCGAATAATGCGAGGTCCCCCGGGTACCGGTGATAAAAGTCGATGCCGCGTCGCTTCGGAAACAGCCGTTCATCGTCATCCGCTAAGGCTGCGTTGATGCTCTCCACGGTGATCTGGTGGTGGATCGCGTAGTCCTTGGGGTCGGCGTCGGGCTTGTAGGTTGCGACGTCGGAGACGGCGGCACCGCGGCCTCCCTCGCGCCAGGCGCCCTCGACCTGATTTGCGGCGATGGCACCGCCCCATCGGAATCCTTTAGGCAGTGACATTGACGTTCTCCTTGGTTTTTTCGTTGACGCGCAGCAGCGGTTCGCCCGCCGTGACCGAGCCGGAGGCGGTGAGGGCGACAGTGAAGCTGGCCGAGTTCACGATGACCACAGGGGTGGTGGTGTCGTAGCCGGCTTCGGTGATCGCGGTCAGATCGGCCTCGAGCAAGAGCTGCCCGGCCTCGACATTGTCGTTAATGGCCACGTGGGCGGTGAAGGCGCTGCCGCCGAGCTGCACGGTGTCGAGGCCCACGTGCACGAGGACTTCGACGCCGTCGTCGCCTCGGATGCCGATGGCGTGCTTCGAGTCGAGCAGGGCTGTCACCACTCCTGCTATCGGAGCGCGCACGGCGCCGTCGGTGGGGCGTATGGCGATACCCTCCCCGAGGATGCCGGCGGAGAACACCGGGTCGTTTACTTCTGACAGTGCGATGATGTCTCCGGAGATGGGGCTGACCACGTTGGCGCTGTTGAGTGCCGGGAGCTTCACATCGCCGAGTGCTCGTACCGTAGCGGATGCGTCGTCTCGCCAGAGGATGAGAGAGGTCGTGAATGAAACAGCCACGGCGATCAGCAGGCCGATGACGGCGTTCAGGAGATTTTGGGGGTTCTCGGCGTCGATGAATGATGTGATGCTTGCAAGTCCGGGACCAACTGCTACAAATCCGGCGACCTGCATGATGCCCATGTATGCGCCTGCGGACATGCTGCCCGCGACGACGGCGATGAAGGCCCGGCGGTTCTGAAGGGTGACGCCGTAGAGTGCAGGCTCCGTGATACCAAAGAGTGCCGAGATTCCACCGGAAATGGCTGTTGCGCGCAAGGCAGTGCTCTTGGTCCGGACGGCGACACCGAATGTCGCGCCCGCCTCACTGAGGTTGTGCGCTAGCGACGCCGGCTGGTACAGCGATTCCTGGCCGGTGGCGGCAATCGTGGCGATGGTCGGAGGAATGAAGGCCTTGTGCATTCCTACGGAGATAATCAACGGCAGCACTCCAGCGAGCAGCATGACAGCGACCCAACCGAACGAGCCGTGCAGGCCGGTCATTGCTCCTGTCAGAAGGGTTCCGAGCCAGAAGCCGAGCGGTCCGAGCAGGAAGATCGTCGCCGGGGCGACGATAACAATGCACATCATGGGTACGAAGAAAACGCGGATGGGGGCCCAGGTGATTTTGGTGAAGAACCGCTCGACCACAGAGAGCAGCAGCACCGCGAGAATTGCGGGGAAGACCTGGGCGGTGTACGTGACGACCGGGATGGTCATGCCGAAGAGTGCGATTCCGCCGTCTTTGGTTGCCAGGGCGGTGAACGCCGGATAGACCAGCACGCCGACTAAGCCGATAGCTAGAGGTATGTTGACGTTGAGTTTCTTGGCGCTGGTGTAGGCCACGAGGAGTGGTATGAAACCGAAGACGGCGTCGGGGATGACCGCCAACAGCTTGTAGTTTTCACTGCGCGCGTCAAGCCACCCGAGTGCGGAGGCGAGAACGAGGAGCGATTTGAAGATTCCAGAGCCCGCGATGGCGGGGATGATCGGCGTGAAAACACTGACGACGAAGTCCATGATCGTCGCGCCAAGGCGCTTCCAGCTGAATGGGCGCTTCCCGGCAGGCGCCGCGGGCTGGTTGCCGCCGCGCAGCTTCTCGACCGCTGCGTATATCTCGCCCACGCCGTTTCCGATGATCACCTGAGTTTGGGATGAGCCCTTGACGACGCCGATGACGCCAGGAATGGCTTTAAGGGCGGTCTCATTTGTCTTGTTCTCGTCCGCGAGCGTGAAGCGCAAACGGGTCGAGCAGTGGTGCAGATTCGAGATGTTGCCGGCGCCGCCGACGTGCTCGAGAATCGCCTTTGCACTCTCTTGGGTTGTCATGGGTCCTCCTTTGGATTCCAATGGCACGCGCACACGCTTCGATGCGTTCCTGATGTCGTTCGGGCACAAAAAAAGGACCCAACGTCCCGCTTGAAAAGCGTTTCGTCGGATCCTGCCTGCACTACCAGTCACATGTCCACGATCAACGTAACATGCAATCCCGAAACCGTGCAAGGGTTCTTTCGAGGGCGTCGTTGCGGGAGCAGGATGCTGATTTGGGCGGATCGCCGCTGGTTGCAGCTGCCTCAGTTCGAGCGGCGCTGCATCAGCGGCAGAGCCATCCGGCACGACGGCGCGCCAGGTACGTCCGGGTCGGCTGCCTTCGGTGGCTCCTGTAACGGCTTCTTCGAGCAAGAGGGCGGTTGGTCCGCTGGCGAGCCCGGTGGCGAGTGAAAAGGTGGTGAAGCCGATTATTGCGACGGCGTGGACGGGCATGTGCCCGTCCACGCCGTCCGAGATGCATCTTGGGAGGACGCTTGGCGTGGTCGGGTAGCGGCCAAAGGCGGTCCTTGTAAGTCCCAAAGTGTGTCCCTTCATTCAAAACGGCGGTTTGCGCCAGGGATACATGTTTTCGTGCCCAACCCGGTGGGAACGCGACGAGTGTGCGCGGATTCTGGCTGTGCTTCTTCAGGCAACGCCAAACCAGGGCGATGCAGGGTCGTGATCCGGACTATCGTGGAGTGACCGTCCGCCTTTCTGGGAGAGGTTGACGGGCGAGGAGGGTGAGCGTCCACAACACCGGAGTCGCGACGCCCGCCTCGGCGCCCAGTCGCACGACCGCGCCGCCGATATAGTCGATCTCGGTGCGGCGGCCGGCTTCCCTATCCTGAAGCATTGATGTCTTGTGGCTGCCATGGTTTTCGTAAGCGTTGGTGATCGCCGCTTTTACACGAGCAAGGGATATGACTACCCCCGCGCTTGCAGCAACAGCGGCCGTCTCGGCCAGCACATGGTCGACCAGTTCTTTGCTTTCCTTGCTCTTACCGATCTGTCCCACCGTTTGGCCGCTGACGGCACTGAGCGTATTCAGTGCTGCGTTGAACGCGACCTTTTCCCAGATCACCGGGAGGATATCTACTTCGAGGACCGGGTTCAGCCGTGCTTCCTGAAGGACTCTGAACGGCCAAGGGAGTACGGAGGCTTGACGGGCGGAGTAGGAGCCGAAGCGCACTTTTCCGCTGTTGCTGGTCGTGAGAACACCGGGTCGTTCGAGATCGACGGGAAAGTCGGTAGTGCCGATCCATGTCCGGTCCGGACCAAAATGGCGGGCTAGTTCCACTCCGTTGCCCAGGCCGTTCTGGAGAGTGATTCCGTGAGTTTCCGGACCGATAAGGTGGCCGATGGATTCTAGGGCCGGGGCGGTGTGGAAGCCCTTCGTGAAGACCATGACCAGGTCAAGAATGTCGCGGAAGTCGGAGGCCAATCCTGCACTCGCGTGCGTATGTTCTGCGCCGTCTTCGGTTGTGAGCGCGATTCCCTCACTGTTGAGCACGTTGATCGTGTTTGGCGCGGCGTCGATGAATACAACGGCTTGGCCGGCGATTTGCAGTCTGGCCCCGAAAAGCTGGCCCATGGCTCCAGCGCCGAGAATACCGATTTTCACTTTGGTTTTGCCGTCCTGGTTAGAAGGGGTACTGGCGTGCTTCGTGCTGCACGCTGACCCAGTGGTCGGTGGTGAATTCGTCGATGGCCCACTCGCCGTTGAAGCGTCCGAGCCCAGAGCTCTTTTCGCCCCCGAATGCCACATGCGGTTCGTCGTTGACGGGAATGTCATTGACGTGGGTCATTCCTGCCTTTAGCCCGCGGGCGAACCTGACGCCGCGTTCCGTGCTTTCAGTGAAAACGGCGCTGGAGAGGCCGAAGTCACTGTCGTTGGCCAATTCCAGGGCGTGTTGTTCGTCTCGGGCTTTGAGGATCCCGACGAGTGGTCCGAAGATTTCCTCACGGGCTATCTCCATTTCCGCTGTGACATCGGCAAAGATGTGTGGCGGCAGGACCTGGCCAGCCGCCGGACCGCCCAGCAGGGTCCTGGCTCCTTCTTCGGCCGCCCTGGCTATTTTCTTCTCCAAGCCTTCGCGTTGCTTGCTGTTGATCACCGGCCCGATGACCGTGGCCGGGTCGGCCGGGTCGCCTATCGGCAACGTCCGGACGTGGTCGGTGAAACGGGTGAGAAATTCGTCGTAGATGCCGTCTTCGACGATGATTCTGTTGATGGCCATGCAGATCTGGCCCTGATGGAGGAACTTGCCCATGGCGGCGGCCCGAACCGCCTGGTCCAGGTCGGCGTCGGCGAGAACGACGAATGGGCTGTTACCGCCGAGTTCCAGTGCCACGTGCTTGAGATGCGATCCGGTGGCGGCAAGTCTGGCAACGTTTTGTCCCACAGGTGTTGATCCGGTAAAGGAAATGAAGGATGGTACGTGGTGCTCAACGAAGGCGTCACCGATTTCCGAACCTGCGCCGACGACGACGTTCAGCACGCCCGGCGGCAGGCCGGCCTCTTCGAAGACTCTGGCTAGGATGAGGCCGCCACTCACGGGGGTGTCGCTGGCTGGTTTGATCACCACGGCGTTGCCGAGTGCCAGTGCGGGTGCGATGGAGCGCTGAGTGAGATGGAGGGGGAAGTTCCACGGGCTGATTACTCCGACGACGCCGAGCGGCCGGCGGTACACGCGATTTTCCTTGCCTTTGGTATTTGATTCGAGAATCCGGCCTTGGACGCGGTGGGGGAAGGATGCTGACTCGACGGTGATTCCTTGCGCGGCGCCAAGTTCAATGTTGGCTTTCAGCACGGTGCTGCCGGATTCGGCGATCAGCCAGGAGGTGATTTCTTCACGGCGTTCCTCAAGGATTTGGGCCGCCCGTAGCAGCACCTGCTGACGTGCAGCCGGACTCTGGGCCGCCCAGTCAATTTGCGCCAGTGCGGCGGCTTCGTAAGCTTCGTCAAGATCGCCCAGATTGGCTTGGCGGATTGTGGTCAGCGTTTCACCGTTGTACGGGTTGGTGACGGTCAGGATGTTCTCTGATCCGCCATCGCGCCAGTTACCGTTGATGAACTGCTTTCCGGGGATCCAGGTCGTGGCAGGTGATGCCTCGGGTGCGTGTTGGATTGTCATAATGGTTCTCCTTGGTGAGGGCTGATGGAGGTGACGTCACAGGTCTAGCTGATGCTGGACGTTTGGGATTCGGCAGGCTGCGGTTCGGCGTGCGATTCCTCGACGGTCTTGGTACGCGCAACCAGCAGCACCGCGGCGATGGCAATGACGCCAGGGATTGCGAAGATCAAAAAGTTCTGGCCCAGGGGCAGTTTGAGCCCGATCAGTGCTCCGCCCAGGATCGGCCCTGCGATGGCGCCGAACCGTCCCATCGCTGAGCACCAGCTGACACCGGTGGAGCGTATTTCGGCCGGGTAGTAGTCGGCGCCAAAGGCGTGGACGACGGCGAGAGTCCCGATCGTGGTGGCGCCTGCGATGAAGAGGAGGATGTTGAGGAGCTCCGGGCCGGGGTGGGTTCCCAGCAGGATCAGCGACACGACGGCCAGGGCGAAGAAAATAACCAGGACCAGTTTGTTTCCGAAGCGATCACCCAGCCAGCCTCCGGCCAAGGCACCGACGGTGGCTCCGATGTTCAGGACGATAAGGAACTGCAGGCTGGATCCCAGGTCGTAGCCGCCGGCGATCATGATTTTCGGTAGCCAGGTGTTCAGGCCGTAGACCATGAGCATGCACATTCCGAAGCTCAGCCACACCATCGGGGTGCCCAGGAGCCGGCCCTCTCGAAAGAGCCGAGACGCGGAAACCGACGGACGGTGCTGAGGGGCAGGAACTGTCCAGTGCACGTGCTCGTGGTTCTGGGTCGGCACTGCGCGGCGAAGCAGGGCGCGGGCCTCTGTTTCCTTCCCGCGGCTCATCAGAAAAGTCATGGACTCAGGCATCCACCGGTACAGGAAGGGGAGGAACAGCAGCGCTGCACCGCTAAGGAAGAAGACCGGTTTCCAGCCCAGAAGAGGCAGAACCCAGAGGGCGACGAGCGTAGCGACGATTGAACCGACGGAGTAGATACTGAGCATGATCGTCGTCAGGGCGTGGCGGTTGGCCCTCGGTGCGAGTTCGTTCATCAGCGACACGATGTTGGGTATGACGCCGCCCAGGAAGATGCCGGTCAGGAACCGAAGCGCGCCGAAGGCTTCTGGTGTCGTAGCGAGCCCGGTTGCTATTGCCGCCAGTGAGAAGAGCAGTGTGCCGTGAACGACCACTGGCCGCCGTCCGATCCTGTCGGCCAGGGAACCGAGGGTCAGGGCACCGATCATCATGCCGATAAGGGCTGCGCTACCGAGCCAGCCTGCCTGATCAGGGGTGAGGGACCATTCCGTCATCAGGGTTGGCAGGACCGAGCCGTAGACAATCAGGTCGTATCCGTCGAAGAACATGATGAATGAGCAGCAGAGCAGCAAAATGATATGAAAACGATTAAGGCGGGCGTCCGCCATGGCTTTGATTGGCGTGAATTGCGTCATTGCGATTCTTCTGTCTCTAGGAAAATGCCGCGGTTAGAAGGGGCTGGTGGTGGAAGTGGGTACTTCCAGGAGAGTGGGGGTGTCTGACTGCAGGGCTGCGGAAAGCTTGTCTTTGAAGTTTTCGAGGCTCGTAATCCTGTGGGCCTCGACGCCATAGCCTTCGGCGATGGAGCAGAAGCAGATACCCGGGACGTCAAGGCCTGCGGCGTTTTCCGCGTTGAGGAGTTTGGCGAAGGCGCGCAGCGCCCCGTAGGTGCCGTTGTTCAGGATGATGAAAACAACAGGGATTTTTTCTTGGGCGGCCGTCCACAAAGCGGTGATGCCGTAGTTTGCCGAGCCGTCGCCGATGACGGCGATGACCCGCCGCCGATCGTTCGCGAGTTGTACGCCGACCGCTGCGGGCATTCCAAAGCCAAGGCCGCCCGATGCAGGGAAATAGTAGCTTCCGGGATGCTTTAGTTCCACCCGTTCCCACAGGGCCGCGACGGTGGAAGTCGACTCGTTGACGTAGACAACGTCCTCGGGCGCCACCTCGTTCATCACCTCAAAGACAGCGTCCGGTGCCAGGAGATCATCCTGTGAGTCCGGGACCGGCGGAATGACACGCGGCCTAAGGGGTGGCCGTTTCGATTGGGGAATTATGTCGGCCAGCGCCCGCAGCGTCTGACCGATGTCTGCAACCAGGGCATCTCCCATCGGTGCCCGTGCTGCCTCGCCGGCGTCACAGGTGATGTGGATTAGCCGGCTATTTTCCGGCAGGTAGCTGCCGGGCTGGTACTGGTGGTAGCGGAACACGGGGGCGCCGATGACCACGATCAGATCGTGGCCGTTCAGTAGCGCAGAGATTTCGGCGATGGAGGCCGGCAGAACGCCGCGGAAGTTCGGATGGCGCGTCGGAAAGGGGCAGCGTGGCGCTGACGGCGCAATCCACACGGGCGCGGCCAGCTTTTCCGCCAAGCGAACGGCATGGTGATTTGCCCGGGCCGCATCGACATCAGGTCCGAAAACCAGGGCAGGGTTCGCTGCTTCCCTCAGGGCAGACAAGATGTCGTCCAGCTGTTCTGCGGAGGGGTTGCCTGCCCTGCTTACAGATCGTGAGCTCAGATGTTCACTCAGGTTCCCAGTGTCCTGATTCCAGTCGTCATAAGGGATCGAGAGGTATACGGGTCCCTTGGGATCGCTCGTGGCAGTGTGGATTGCTTGGCTCAGTGCCCGGGGGACATCCGGGGCCTGTGCCGGTTCGGCACTCCATTTCACCAGCGGCCGTGGCAGTGAGGCGGCGTCGACATTGGACAGCATCGCCTCGAGCCCGATCATCGGACGGACCTGCTGACCAGCCGTGATCACCAGCGGAGTATGCGAATACCACGCGTTCGTTAGGGCGCCCATCGCATTGCCCGTCCCTGAAGCGGCGTGCAGGTTAACAAAGGCGGCCTGACCGGATGCCTGGGCGAAGCCGTCCGCCATGCCCACCACGACCCCTTCATGCAGGCCCAGGATGTACCGGAAATCGGCGGGCATTGCGTCAAGGAAGGGGAGTTCGTTGGATCCCGGGTTGCCGAAAATTGTGGTCAGCCTGTTGCTTCGAAGAAGCTCGTACGCTGCGGCGTGAACGGTGGTCATTGCTGTGTCTCATTTCACTGATCGATTTATTCAAGCGTAGGTATGCCACTGGTATGAGTCCAATGAATTCTGTCTCTAGCCAAAATGCATTTCATCTATAATCATTTACATGGCCGATCTGGATTTAAATCTTGTGAAGACGTTTGTCAGCATCTACGAGACGCGGAGCCTGACCCAGACCGCTGCTGAGATGTGCATCACTCAGCCTTCTGTTAGCCATGCCCTGTCCAGGCTCCGACGACAGCTCGGCGACCCCCTGTTTACCCGCGGCGCAGGCGGGATGACCCCAACTCGGGTGGCCGTCGAACTCTTCTCAACTTTCAAGGCGTCGCTGAACGCAATCGATCTCGCCATTGACGGGACCAGAGACTTCGATCCGACCACCTCGAGTCGCACCTTCCGCCTCTGCCTTTCGGATCTGGGCGAAATGGCATTTCTGCCTGCACTCATGAAACGTCTCCTCGACAGCGCCCCGCAGATTGTGCTTGAGGTCGTTCCCATGCAGATCGACAAGGTGTCAGAGTGGCTCGCGCACGGGGCCGTGGACGCGGCCATTGCCAGCGTGCCCATCGGCGGAGCCATCCGCAGCCGAGTGATCGACCAAGAACACTACGTGTGCGTACTCCCCGACGGGGCGGGTGGGCTCGCCGAAAAAATGACCCTGTCGCAGTTCACCGGGATGCGGCACGTCGTCATCGACCCGTCGGCGGGACACCACCTTGCGGAGGCCGAAATAGCAGCCCTGGGCATCGAACGAAACATCGCTCTGCGTCTCCACCACTTCTCGGTGTTGCCCCTGGTGTTGGCAGGGCAGAATCTGGCCGCCATCGTTCCGTCGAGGGTGGCCCGCATGTTCACGGAACAGGCGCCCCTTACCATCCGGGAACTGCCATTTAATGTTCCGTCATTCGATGTATCGCTTTACTGGAACGGCACGGCCCCACGGTCCCGCGCGTTGCGCTGGTTTCATGAAACGGTCGCAGACTCCCTGAACTGAAACCGTGCGGCGTGTACTCGTTGCACATTCCTACTTCGGGTCACCATCGCGACTGCCGTTTGGCGACTCCGTCTTGATTCTTACATTGATGGCCGCAGTGACCATAGACGGCGACCACTTTCTTGCCTCCGAAGGGATCCACGGTTTGCTGAAGAAGGTTGAGGCTAAGGGCAGAGTTATATATGTGCGCAATTCCTGTGAATAGCCCCACACAGATGCAATGGCCTCATTCGCCATCGCCGAACTCTTCATCGTCGGAGCCCTCATTATCCGACTCGCCGTCCGCCTCTTCCGCTGCTGATGATGCCCGATTCGAGCGGTGGTGAGGTGCCGAAGGCGTTGCGGAGCAGGGTGGCGACGGGCGCTAAGAGCTGGAAGTAGGTGGAGGCCTGCGCAATCACGGCCCGGGGGCCGGAGATGATCAGGGCGATGGCGTAGAACGGCACGAAGGTCAGCGCCAAGAGGGGCCCGAAGATCGTGCCGGCGTTTTTCGCGGTGGGCATGATCGCGCCGATCGCGACGCACAAGGTCGACCAGTCCCGATCATGCGGCAATCCACGTTGGCGCATGCGTACCTTGACTAGCGGTGTGCAGGGACCGTGAACGGATGAATGTTGTTGATCCCGCCAGTCTGCAGTCAGGGGCGAGCAAGGGCGCCTTCCAGCGACATTGAGGCGGAATAACCCGGCGACGCCGTTGGGACGGGAGTTCTGGCAGCCACTTCCGTTCACGTACCCTAAACGCCGGTAGCCTGCCTTCCGTAACCTCAAGGGGAGACGAACTGATGCAGTGCTGTCCAGGCTCCGCACGCAGGGACTTTTGAGGCCCGCGAGTCCACCTGGCTCCAGCTGGGGGAGGTAGTTCTTTACTGATTCTGTTGTTAACCGAGAAGCGGCAGTAGGTGCGCTACCTGGCGGGCGACTTCTAGGGCTTGCTGCTGGCCTTAGCGACCGGTTCCATGAACGCGGGCTCTCCGCTGGTGAGGTCGACGTCGGACTCCCGAATCGCATATTTCATGGCCGCTTCTGCCGCCTCTGGGTCACCGGCTTCGATCGCGTCGAGCACCCGCCGATGGTCCGGGACCGGATCGAGCCACGCCGCGCCGGGATGATGCTGGATTCGGTTGCGCGCGTGGAGGGCGTGCACAATGACCACGTCAAGACGCATCATCAGTTCGTTTTGCGTCGCCCGCAGCAGGTGGAGGTGGAAGTCCTGGTCGGCCGCGGCGAGCCGTTCGACGTCCTGCCCCGCCCTCTCGAACTCGGCGAACGACCGGCGCAGCGCCTCAAGGTCTTCCTGCGTCCGATACTGTGCAGCCAGCTTCGCCGCGGCTGGTTCAATAACGTCCCGCAACTGGGAAAGTTCCGCGAGGAGACGGTCATCGTCCCGTCGCGCGGACCGCCGCCACATGATGACGTCGCTGTCCAGCAGCTTCCATGCCTTGCGGTCGTTCACAATTGTTCCGCGCTTTGGCCAGGAGTCGATGAGCCCTTTCTCGCGGATGACGCGCAAGGCCTCCCGGATAGCGGTTTTGCTGACTCCGAACTCGGGCTCCAGGGCGTCGACGTCGATCCGACTACCCGGGGGGTAGTCGCCCCGTACGATCCGGAGCCCGAGCATATCAACGAGTCCAGAGTGCAGATTGGTCATAGGGGTAACTCTACCCCGCCTCCAACTAACTATTGCCTTTATACCTATTATTAGTAATATATATATTGATGTGCCGAGATCGCCACACTACCGCTTACGAAGGAGTAGCTATGTCATCACGCCTATCCCGCCGCCCAAGAACTATTTCGATCTTGGCCGTCCTGGCAGCGGGCGCTACCGTGCTCGCTGGGTGTTCGTCTCCGTCCACCGGCGGCTCGTCGGGTCATCATCCATAAACCTGCTCCCGGACTTCACCCGATTGGGCGTCTTTACCGACGCCTTGGCTGATGGTCAGGTCGTCGGTTGGCTGTTAGACAGCCTCATCGTGGCCACCGGGACTACGGTTCTATCCATCGCGCTGGGTGTCCCGCTGGGCTACGCCCTGTCTCGATTCGCTTTCCGCGGCAAGGCCGCCGGTGGCTTGGCGTTATTGTTCACTCAGATGCTGCCCGAGGCCCTGCTGGTGGTTCCGCTGTTCGCCATCTTCCGGCGATTCGACCTGCTGAACTCGCTGCACGGCCTGATCCTGGCCGACACTGCATTCGCCCTGCCGGTAGTCGCTTTGATCCTCAAAGGTGCCATAGACGGCGTTCCCCGCGAGTTGGATGAGGCAGCACGGGTCGACGGCAGCCGCCCACCCACCGTCCTCGCCCGCATAATCCTGCCACTGATAGCGCCGGCGATAGCCGCCGCCGCAGTGATCGCCTTCTTCAGCGCCTGGAACGAGTACGTCTTCGCGGCCACTATCCAGACCATCATGGCCGTCGGCCTCTTGTTCTCACTGCCGGCCGTCGCCTTTTATCTGTTCGCACAACGATATGTCGTCAGCGGTATGACCGCGGGCGCCGTCAAAGGATGATCCACAAATGAAAATCACCAACCTCGACACCGTCGTTGTCGACTTCTACCGGACGAACCTGATCTTCGTTCGGCTCAGCACCGACGAGGGACTCACTGGCATCGCCGAGGCAACCCTCGAAGGCCAGGAACATGCGGTCCGCGGCGCCGTCGCCGTGCTCGCCGACGCGGTCCGCGGCAAGGACCCAACCCGGATTTCGCAAACCATCTATGAACTGAACCGCGATGCCTACTGGCGCGGCGGGCCGGTCTCAATGACAGCGCTCAGCGCCCTCGAAATGGCAATGTGGGACGTCTCCGCCCGCGCACTTGGCGTCCCTGTCCACCGCATGCTGGGTGGACAGGTCCGCGACAGAGTCCGCGCTTACGCCAACGGCTGGTTCTCCGGAGCCAAAACGGCTGAGGACTTCGCCGAGGCAGCCGTCCAGACGGTCGCCCAAGGCTTCCGCGGACTCAAGTGGGATCCATTCGAAGCCGCGGACCTCACCCTCGAGCCGCGGGACCTGCGGCGCATGCTCGAGCCCGTCGCCGCTGTCCGCGAGGCAGTGGGCGACGACGTCGAGCTGTTCATCGAAGGACACGGCCGGTTCGATGTACCGACAGCGATCCGGGTCGCACGCGAAATCGAGCAGTTCCAGCCGGTGTTCTTCGAAGAACCATGCCCGCCGGACGGGATCGACGCGCTCCTTGAGATACGCTCCAAATCTCCTGTACCGATCGCTGCCGGGGAACGTTGGTTCGGACGGAACACCTTTGTCCCTGCCCTCGCGCGGAATGCCGTGGACTACATACAGCCGGACGTCACGCACGCCGGCGGCCTGCTGGAACTGTCCTTCATCTCCACGCTCGCCGCGGCCCATTACATTCCGTTTGCACCGCATAACCCAAGCGGACCGCTCAGTACCGCGGCGACGTTGCAGCTCGGCGCGATGCTGCCCAATTTCCGCTATCTGGAAATCATGGCCTCGGACGTACCCTGGCGAACCGAGATCTCCAACGAGCGCCTCCAGCTGACGGAGGAGGGTGACATCCTCATTCCTGAAGGCATCGGTCTGGGCATCGAACTCGACTTCGAAGCGATCGCCGAACACCCCTACACGCCACACCCGATGCGGATCTTCCATGATGCCGTCGCAGACATCCGCCCCCCGGACGCCCGCTCCTACTTCAACCTCGAGCGCACCCCGGCCATTTGAAGCAAAGGGGGAGTGCAGGGGTCGGCCGGTGCAGCGCCCGCCCCTGCCCCGGGTGGCTCGTGCCAGCAGAATCTACGCCGAAGACGTCGCCAATCAGTGGATCAGTTCGCCGGTAGCTGGCCCAGCCCGCGCCGACGGAGCCAAAGCTCTGGAGCAGCGTCGGAGCACCGCAGCCATATTCAGGACGGATGCACGGAAGCACCCCAAGACAAGGGACCCGTCAGCCTCACAAACAACAGTGAGTCAGGGGCCCGGAAGGAACAAGCGATGGTTACATCACGCGAAGAGACAGAAAACCAGATCATTGCCGCTCACAACGCTTATGAGCTGACCAGCGAAGACCAGCCACAAATGCGAGCTCGCTGGCTGGAAGGTATTGCCTCTGCTTTGGAAACCCACGCTGACGAGTTGGTCGCACTCGGGCATCAGGAGACACGTCTGGGAGAGGTCCCCGCTGCCTATGACTCCTTTCCGCCCTCGCAATTGCCCGAACCGCTCCGGGACGACAACCCCTGGGGGATTCGACGTCGGGTCGACGGGGCCTGGGAAGCAGCCACTAAAGATAGGGACAACGCATGATCAGCATGAAAATACAGCAAATTCTTCCGGCCGACCCGGCGAAGGCGATCCTCATCGGCCGCATATGGGATCCGGTCTCCCAGGGCCCCAGAGTGGTCTCTGTCCGGGGTGAGGACGTTTTCGATCT
The DNA here is from genome assembly GCF_017833075.1 of Arthrobacter sp. PvP103. NCBI lineage: Bacteria > Bacillati > Actinomycetota > Actinomycetes > Micrococcales > Micrococcaceae > Arthrobacter > Arthrobacter sp. PvP103. The sequence continues at coordinate 4,449,753 of NZ_JAFIBQ010000001.1, forward strand.
GAGCCCCGGGGTCCGCACTGTTGCAGAACTCATGGAATACGAGAACCCCCTGGAAGTGGTTCTTCAAAGAACTGACGCTCCGCGTTGGGACCTCGCGGAGATCGTGGAAGCTTCGCAGGGGACGGACCGTAACCGGCCCCACCTGCTGGCGCCCATCGACCTTCAGGTGGTCAAGGCCTGCGGGGTGACGTTCGTTGAGAGCATGATCGAGCGGGTCATCGAAGAGCGGTGCGGCGGTGATTTCACCCGTGCCGCAGAAGTCCGCAAGGCTGTCGCCGACGTCCTCGGCGGCAGCTTGGACTCCGTCCGCCCCGGGTCGGAGCAGGCGCGGGAGGCCAAGAGAATACTGTCCGCCCAGGGCATGTGGTCACAGTACCTTGAGGTCGGTCTTGGTCCCGACCCGGAGGTATTCACCAAAGCCCCGGTCCTATCCTCGGTGGGATATGGTTCCGGCGTTGGTATTCCCAGCTTTTCCTCATGGAATAACCCCGAGCCCGAGCTTGTGCTCATTCTCAACTCCGCCGGGGATCCCCTGGGTGCCACGCTGGGGAACGACGTGAATCTCCGGGACGTGGAGGGACGCAGCGCGCTGTTGCTCGGGATGGCCAAGGACAACAATGCATCCTGTGCGATTGGTCCGCTGATCCGGCTCTTCCACAAGGACTTCACACTGGAGTCCCTCCGGACCGAAGAAATCACCCTCACGGTCGAAGGTACGGACGGCTACCGGATGGAGGGTCGCAACAGCGTCGCCCGCATCAGCCGCTCCTTCGAAGAGCTCATCAAGGCAGCGCACGGCAGCCACCACCAATACCCCGACGGGTTCGCCCTCTTCACAGGAACGCTGTTCGCCCCCACCCAGGACCGCGACACGGAAGGCCTCGGCTTCACGCACAAGAACGGCGACATCGTCACCATCAGCAGCCCCCAGCTCGGAACGCTCATCAACCAAACCCAGAGCACCGAGGAAACGGAGCCTTGGACGTTCGGAATCACTGCCTTGTTCAGATACCTCGCCCAGACAGGAACCGGTGGCGCGCCATCGATCACCGGGAGCCCGGTATCCGCGGCGCCCGGCAAATCGGCGGGCATGAAAATCGGATTCCGGAACTAAAGGTGCTAAGTACGCGCCCGGCCCGCTGGTGACCCCCACGGTACAAATCCGCGATTGCGGACGTTGTCGGTCCGCGGCCGCCCACACTAAGGACAAGAAGAGATTGATGGACTATTTTCACCTGGCTTACCCATTCCTCGGTGCTGTTAACATCGAAGCCCGTAGCGCGTTGCCTTGTGCCCCTGTGATCGAGGCAAAAGGCGCCAAATGGAAACGCAGAGAAGTCGATCACCTTCGTGGCCGACTCGCGAATTTGCTCCATCGTGCCGCCTGGGTCCTGGAGCCGGGCATGCATGACGGCACGCGGGCTCCAGAACCCGTTGCCCGCAGCCGGCCAGTTCCAACCGGCGCTGCATAATCGGAACCGGACGGCTCGCTGCAATTGTCGTCGGCGATCTGGCCAGGGTCGTTCATGCTAATGGCCGATGCGTAGAGCGGCGTGACACCATTCGGATTTGGCAGGACAAATCCGGTAAATCTGATTTTTCCGGTGCTACTATGTCATCGCTGGGGTATCTGAGTAACGAAAAGCGGCGCTGATTGAATTACGGAGGGGTCTCCATTTTGCCTCCATGGTTTGAAGCTCTATCTTCATCGCGCCGCTTGCACTACTTGAGCATGACCTTGCGGGACACTGGACAGGAGTGGCGCACGCCCATGTGCTGAGACTGTTGTCCCGTTCCTTCAGCACCGGGAGGCAATTGATGAGCATGAAGCGAAGTCCCACCATTTTCTGTGCGGTTGCGGCGGTTGTGAGCTTATGTCTTTGGACAACAGGATGCACAAATGGGTCTGGACCTGCCCCTGAGTCCTCGACTAGTTTGTCCGGGCCGCCCACCACGCAAACGCCTGTCCCAAGCGAGAAAACCGCTGCCCCCAGCCTGAGTCCATCCCCGAGCCCGAGTCCAAGCACGGAGGCCGTTCCCAGCAGCTGGCCGGACGTTGTTGCCCAGACGCAGTCGGGTGTCGGGCAGTTCAGCGTGACGAGGTGTGAGAACAGCTTCACGGGCACGGGGTTCCTTGTTGGTCCTGATCTGGTTGTCACCGCTGCGCACATGGTGCGGGACGCGTCCGCGATAAGCATTTCGTTTGGTCGAACAACGGTAAATGCCACAACACTGGGCACAAACGAACTCGCTGATTTGGCGCTCGTAAGAACCGAAACCCCAGTTCAAGGTCATCAGTTTCAGTTCAGAACAACTGAACCGCCAATTGGAACGGATGTCGCTGCCCTCGGATTTCCCTTAGGTCGGCCTTTCACTTTCACCCGGGGGACAGTAAGCGCTCTGAACGCGGAACAGAGAATTGGTAGCCGAGTTCTTAGCAATCTGATTCAAACCGATACGGCTATCAACCATGGAAACAGCGGTGGACCCCTTATTACCCAGGATGGTCAGGTTTCTGGCGTTATCGTGACCATTGAATTCGACGAAAATGTCCGGGCCGAAGGCATCGCCTACGCGGTGACTGCGCCACGGGCTGCTGCCGCCGTTCAGGAATGGCAGAAACGATCGGTGCCGGTAACGCTCAAAGACTGTGGCAACGCCCCGGCACCGGGTTCAGGATCTTTCCCGCTAACCGTCTTGTCCAGCCACGATCAAGCACGCAACATCGGGCAGAGCCTCCTGCTGCATGGCCAAGGCATCAACCAAGGGGCCTACGCCGCCGCCTTCAAGCAATTCACTCCCGAACTCCAGGCAACTTTCGGTGACTCAGTTGCATGGAGCGCTGAGCTTGGATCCTCGTACTGGCAAAAGGTCGAAATCGTAGACGTTACAGGCAGCGGCGATGCCCTCTCCGCTGATGTGAACCTACAAACACGCCAAGATGCAGCGCACGGCAGAAACGGCCAAACCTGTTCGAACTGGAAGCTCCGCTATGCAATGCATTGGGACGGCAGCGCCTGGCTCATAGCCGGCACGTCATTACCCTTCGGTGAACCCACGGCCTGCTGATAATTAGTTGTCCTGCGCGGTTGACGACACTGTCGCTGACCACGTCAGCGGCTGGCGCCTTGCCGCAGAACTGCCGGAACCAGCCCCTGAACGGTGCGGCCCCTGTGATCGACGGCAACAATACGCGCAGCGCGTCTCAGAGTGTCTTTGGATCGGAAGACTTCCTTGAGTGCCCAGAGCATAGGGATGCACACCGGCTAACGCTCGGGTGTGGACACTCCTGCACAAAATGAGCGGTCCAGGACCAAAGAGTGCACACTCTGGAACACTTGCCCGCTTCCTTGCACGACCTTCAACCGTAGGATTTTGAAAGCGACCGGGCAGCTTGCCTTCCAAGGGATATAGGCCGTGACATCAAACTGCCTATGAGCACTACCAGAACAGGAACGACCCCATGATCACCGGCAACTCCACCACTACCCATCACGTCACGGCCGACCAGCCCCAGTTGGTCGCCGAACGCCTTGACGCTGCGGAGAAATCGGCTCAGGAGCGAGCTCGGAGGGAGGGACGTCACGGAATTCTTGTGACGCGTTATGGGCCGACCTCGTTCGCAGTAACTCTGAGCACAGACGTTCCCTACGGCATCACTCTGGAACGCGATCTCTCTCCCAGGACCGATCCTGTGCCGGCAAAAACGATGTGCGGCCAGACCGATCCCGGGCATTCCCTGCCGCGATACGGCGTGCGGTAGGCAGACATCTAGCGATGCTTACCTAATGCCGAATCGAGCACGGAAGAAGACTCGCATGCCACCAGACTCGATACATCAACGCGGTGCCCCACGGCTGTTGCGGCAGCATAACGCGCTCTTGGAATCATCACTTTCTCGGCGCCCGGAGTTCACATCTCCGGCGTGGACTGACAACGGCCAACCTTTGACAACCCCTGACGGTCGACGGTTGCTGGCCGTTCTGTCCCTCGAGTTGGTATCGGTGTTGTCATTACTCCTTTCTCTGCTATCTGGTCTTGAGCCGTGGAGCGGCCTCGAGGTCCCCACCAGAGTGTCGGCCCTCGCCTCGACCCTGCTCCTTCCGGCCGTCCTTCATGCCGCTTGGCGCCTTATTCGGCAACAGCGTCGCGACCGGTTGGAGGCGTCAATTACAGCCAGCCTCATGGATACACTACGGAGCACGCCCCGTGAATGGCTGTGGGCCGTAGGAGCAGACGGGAGGTTCACCTTCTCAAGCCCGGCGAGTCGGGAATTACTTGGTTTTGAGCCCTCCGAGTTGGTGGGACGCCCGTGCAGTCTCGTCATCGACCTCGCTGACCTCAAGACCGCGCGGAAACCAGACGCACGCGCGGGCCGGGAAGGACTTTTGCTTTCGGCCCGCCACCGCGGCGGTCGGAGCCTCAGCGTAGAGGTCTTCTGCCGGCGCCGATTCGACGGCGAGGGTCGACGATCAGGATTCGAGGGAGTCGCGCGACCGCTGGAAGCCTTCAGGGCAGAGAGCCCTGCAGAGCTGGAAATCACGACTCGCCTCGATCGCCTGTTCGCCACTCGGACACTGATCACGGCGTTTCAGCCCATCTGCCATTTGGGAACCGGCGAGGTTGTCGGTGCAGAAGCGCTCACTCGCTTCGTCAGCGCTCCCTTCAGGTCGCCCGATCAGTGGTTCATCGAAGCGGATTCAATCGGACGAGGCCCCGAACTCGAATTCCTTGCCCTGGAAACGGCGATGCAGGCCGCAACGGATCTTCCCGACCACATCTATGTAGCCGTCAATCTCTCCCCGTCGGCATGCCTCTACCCGAGGCTGAGTGATATCGTGACGAATTCCGGTCTGGACCCCACGCGCATCGTCGTAGAGCTGACCGAGCGCTCAGCCGTGGCTGACTATGCACGTCTCGCGGCAGCACTGGCCCCACTCAGAAGCGCTGGCGTACGCATAGCTATCGACGACGTCGGAGCCGGGTTCTCATCCATGCGCCACATCCTTAGGCTCAGCCCGGAACTCATCAAACTTGACCGGACCATCGTTGCGGGCGTCGACTGTGACCCCAACCAGAGAGCCCTGTGCACGGCTATGGTCAGCTTCGCGTCACAGATCGGGGCAAGCCTTGTCGCCGAGGGAATCCAAACCAATGCAGAATTAACCGCCGTTACCGAGATGGGCGTGAACACCGGGCAAGGCTACTTACTGGGTAGACCATCCCTGCTTTCATCGGATTGGTCCCGTTGGAGTCAGCGGAACCGGTCTTCAGTGAATGGTGATACGGATGGTCTTGACACCTAAGAGCCAATCCGCCGGAGCCGGCCGGGCTCCCATCAATGGCAGCGGATACATCGTCCTTCGACGCGGCCCCGCCTCGTCGTCGTAGCGTCCGGCCTCGGACCACAAATAGCCCTCGCGGCTCCGCACGGATCCATGGAAGCACTTTCGCTGGGTAGGAGAATCACCCGGGAGACCCTCCGGGTCAAAGAAACGAAGGAGCAGACCCGCGTCGTACCCTTCTCTGTGGGGCACATTTGGGCCGGGCCCCGAAGTTCATGACAGCGGCGGCAGCTTCGAAGCGGACGAGTCGTGTGGGACCCATCAGATATCCGATTCACAGCACGGTCAATTTTCTTAGTTCGGCGGCTCGAGTCTGCAAGAGTTCCGGGTTCTGCTGCGCGTCCCCAAGCGAGAGCCCTGTTAGTTCCCTGACGGCACGCCGCATGGCTTGCAGGCTCTTGAACCCGCTGGCACCCGCTATGTCCGTCAGAGAGCGTTTCCAGGAGGTTGCTTCGGCGAGGAGCTCAAGGGCTTCCAAGGTCCGCAGGGCGCGGATGTGCCCGCTGACCTGGAGCCCTTCGTCTTCGAAGAGGTAGTAAAGGGCACGGCGTGAAAGAAATGAGTAAGCCACGACCTCGTCAACTGTGAGGGCAGGGTTTCTGAAGTTCCGGTGCACGAATTTCTTGATCGCTGCGATGCGGGCCAGTTTTATATCGCCGGGATCGGCCGTGGTTTCGAGCAAGGAGCTGACCAGGGCCGTCATCATCGACCGGACGACCGGTTGGAGACGTGGCATCTCCTGGGCTATGACCGACCGCTGCCAGCCGGACAAGGCTGGAAGAATCATCCCACGCATAATGGGGTTTTCTCTGATGTCGGCCAATCCCTGCAGCCGTTTGACGGATCTGCCGTCCAAGCCGAGCAGGCCCCGGTCGAAATGGAACCGCACAGCGCTTAAGCCGGCGGGCGCATGGAAGTTTCCCGGCAAAGAAAGATCAAAGAACCTGACTGTTCCGGGAGCGACAGCCTCGGAACGTCCTGAGAAGCTGAACTTGTCACATGAAGTCCTGAAATACACGAGCCAGTCGCTGGGATTCGTGTCCCCGTTCCAGTAGCAACTGGCGGGCTCATTCGTGACATCAACAAGACTGAAGCCCGGACTCTCAAGGCTCAGGGCGGTTGGATTGAAGCCAGATCGCACTGACTTTTCGGTTTTTTCCAACCGAACGGGAGCGTCAATCGCGCTGGCGTACCAGCTCCGCCAATGTTCGAATTTTTCTTCCGGGTTCAGCCCGGCCGGAACACTATAGCGTCTGATCTGATCGTGCTGTGGCCTGTCCGGATCGCCGGCGACGTGGTTGTCGCGAGATGTTTCTTCCATGGGCTTGGGACCTTCCAGCTGAACCGAGATTCAATGCGCCCAGTATGCAGCGGCAAGAGCGATCGTGTTGTATGGGTTGTCGATCGCCTGTAGATCCTACCCGCGGCCGGTCAGCTGGCGAGCCGTTGACGGTCGATCGACTTCAACGGTGCCGGCCAATAGTTCCGCTGTCCGCTGAGGTTGGGTGGCGCTGACAGCAAGCGGTCCACTGATTCCACCGCCAGTCCGGCGTCCAGGGCTCGAAGTGCAATCCCGGTAGCGGGAGACCCGGTCGTTGAACTCGCCAACACCAGATTCTCCGTCACAGCAGGGACGCCGCTTGCGTATATTGCCTCCCTAAGGCCGGCCAGCAAAAAGTCGGCGGCACCGGGCCACCGGGTTCTGACTGTGATGAACTCGGGTTGAAGGAGGTGAATGCTCCCTAACAGGGTGTCACCTATGTCCCGACCTGCCTGTCGCAGAGCACTGACTGCTGCCGCATCGCTCCGCCGGACAGCATCGCTGATCGCGTCTGGTTCGTCTGCAAGGTCCGACGACAGACCGGCAATTATTGCCTCTTCCCCTGCGATGGCCTGCAGGCAATTCATGATGCCGCAAGCACAGGGCAACGTCGACGTGCCCTTCCCCGGCGTGTGCCCGAACGCCTCTTTGGAGGTCCTGAAACCCCCCATCGTCCTTCCGTGGACGAGCACGGCACAGCCAATGGTCTTTCCCACGTCCAGGAAGAGCATGTTTTGCGGCCGGGGGGTTCGCGACAGGGCCTCCGCGGTTGCCATGGCCCCCAGCGCGGAGTCGACGACGACCGGGCGGCCAGCAAAATATTCAGGCCAGTCCAGATCCGGCGCACCTTCATCGAGAACAACCCCCGTTGCTACAAGCTGGCCGGAAATGTCGTCCATGGAATTCAGGAGCGAATACGCTGAAGCCAGGCAGGAATCCAAGATAGCGGCAGACCCGCCACGGACGGTTTCCACCGGCTTCGCAGCAGATAACGGCTGTCCGGAAAGGTCGAATGCCTGCACCTTTGCCTCTCTGGCACCCAGCAGGACGCTCATAACCGCTCCGCTGTTTGGCATGAGGCGAAACTGAGCGGATGGCCGGCCACCCGTCGAGGGCGCCTCGTTGGCGGGACCAATGAGTCCCCGCGACGCCAAGGTTCTCATCCTGTCTGTCGTTGCGGCCCGCGAAAGGCCTGTCAGTGCTGAAAGCCGGGCCCGGGTCAACGGTGACGTGCCACGAAAATGCTGGAAGACCTCTCCCGCCGAAACGGTCATAACTTCAGTCCTTGCTGCTGAAGGCGGCGTCGAAGGAGGTCTGGGAGGCGGGGAAGTCGAACTTCTTCAGGGCGGCGAGGGCTTCGGGGGCGCCGTGGAGGCGGTCCATGCCGGCGTCTTCCCATTCGATGGAGATGGGACCGTCATAGCCGATCGCGGTGAGGGCGCGGAAGGACGATTCCCAGGGGACGTCTCCGCGTCCGGCGGAGACGAAGTCCCAGCCGCGGCGGGGGTCGCCCCAGGACAGGTGGGAGCCGAGGACGGTGTTCCGGCCGGTGGGGCGGAGCTTGGTGTCCTTGCAGTCCACGTGGTAGATCCGGTCCTTGAAGTCCCAGATGAAGGAGACGGGGTCGATGCCCTGCCACATGAAGTGGGAGGGGTCCCAGTTCAGGCCGAACGCTTCGCGGTGGCCGATCGCTTCGAGGGTGCGCACGGTGGTCCAGTAGTCGTAGGCGATTTCGGAGGGGTGGACTTCGTGGGCGAAGCGGACGCCGCATTCGTCGAAGACGTCCAGGATGGGGTTCCAGCGGTCCGCGAAGTCCTGGTACCCGGCCTGGATGACCTTCTCCGGAACCGGCGGGAACATCGCCACGTACTGCCAGATGGAGGAGCCGGTGAAGCCGACGACGGTGTCCACGCCGAGGGCTTTGGCGAGCCGGGCGGTGTGTTTCATTTCTTCGGCGGCGCGGGTGCGGACGCCTTCGGGGTCGCCGTCGCCCCAGACCTTGGATCCGACGATCGCTTCGTGGCGGAAGTCGATGGGGTCATCGCAGACGGCCTGGCCCTTGAGGTGGTTGGAGATGGCCCAGACCTTCAGCTTGTACTTTTCCAGGACGGCGAGCTTGGACTGGACGTAGCCGGGTTCGTCCCAGCGCCAGGCGTCGAGGTGGTCTCCGGACACGGCGATTTCGAGGCCGTCGTAGCCCCAGCCGGAGGCAAGGCGGGCGACTTCCTCGAAGGGGAGGTCGGCCCACTGGCCGGTGAAGAGGGTGTACGGGCGGGCCATGTCAGTCCTTCAGGTGAGTTGGAATGTTAGGTGAGAGGCGTTAGCGGAGTTACGGCGAGAGGAACAGCCAACAGCGGTTCCGCTCCTGTCAAGAATTCCTTTACATGGACTTCTTTGTTGTGAGCTTCGAGATCCTCGCTATCAGCCCAGCCTTCGAAGAGGATGAAGGTGCCGGGCCGCTGCCCGTCCGAGAATACGGTGTACTCCAGGCATCCTGGGTCGTTTCGGCTTAGCGTCTGGAGAGAGTGAAGGGCGTTTCGAAGTTCGGCTTCGTGCCCTGCTTTGGCGACGAAGACCGGCATTAGCCAGACTCCTGCCGTCTCTTGGCGGTCCGGGAGGGGATTGAGCATCAGTCTTCCTTAGTGATGGTCGGTGAGTTTGGGAGGGACGGTTCTTGGCCGTCCCTCCCAAGAGGATCAATCGGTGATCAGTGGAACCTGGACCCATGACTCTTTTTGAGCGGATTCGACGATGGCGTCGTCGATGAGCGCGGTCTGGTAGCCGTCGGCGAAATTGGGGCTTACTGATCCGCCTTCTGCGATGGCCTTGAAGAAGTCGTACGCTTCGATGATCTTCGTTTCCCCATAACCGATGCCTAGAGCTGGAATGGGCCAGAGGCCTTCTCCGTATGGGTGAGCCGGCCCCGTGTACACGGTCCGGAATCCCCGGCGGTCGGCCTGGTCCGAAGCGAAGCACACTTGCAGCTCGTCGCGTCGTTCGTAGTTGAAGACGATGCTGCCTTCCGTTCCATGGATTTCGAAGGTGATGTAGTTGTTCCTCCCATGCGCGTTACGTGTCGCCTCGACGGATCCCACGGCTCCATTTGCGAAGCGGATCATCGTCATGACTTCGTCGTCGACGTCAACCTGGCCACGCGGGCCTTCACCGCCGCGAACGGTGCCAAGTGCATCGGCACCGCCTGTTTGGAGGGGGCGCTCCGGGATCCAGGTCGACAGGACGGCATTGACGGCGCTGAACTCTCCGACAAGATACCTGGCCATGTCAATGACGTGTGTTGCGATGTCGCCAAGGGCGCCGGAACCGGCGACCGACTTCTGGAAACGCCAGGACAAGGGGGAGTTGGGGTCGGCGCTCCAGTCCTGCAGGTAGGTTCCGCGGAAGCTGAGGATGCGGCCTATGGATCCTTCCTCAATGTACTTCTTCGCCAGCGCGACTGCGGGGGTCCGCCGGTAGTTGAATGCGACCATGTGGACGATATTGGCGTCTTTGACCGCATCGTACATAGCCTTGGCTTCTTCGCCTGTGCGTGCAAGCGGCTTTTCGCAGATGATGTGCTTGCCTGCTTCGGCGGCGGCTATGGCGATTTCGGCGTGGAGGTGGTTGGGCGTGGCGATGTCTACGACGTCGATGTCCGGATCGTCGATGATGCTGCGCCAGTCCGAAGTGGAGTTCTCGAAGCCGAAGCGGCGGGCCGCTTCGGCAGCCAGTTCCGTGTTGGCTTCAGCGATGACTTTGCGGACCGGGAGCGCCGGTGCTGGCCAAAAGAACATGGGCATGGCGGCGTAAGCGAGGGAGTGGGCCTTGCCCATGAAGCCGCCTCCGATGAGGCCGACGTTGAGGTTTTGCATCTGGATCTTGTTCCTTCCGGAAGAAAGCGGGAGGTGCCGATTGTGGCTTTCCCTTGCGGTCAAAGTGGTGGATGGTTAGAGGAGCTTCTCGAGGTACTTCATACTCAGTTCGGCAGCTTCCCGGGGGTCCCCGTCGTAGTTGTCGAGTTCGACCATGAGCCAGCTGTCGTATCCGCTCTCTCGGATTGCGGCGAGGATGTCCGGGAAGTCGAGTTCGCCCTGGCCCAGGGGGAGGAAAGTAAACGGGTCTTGCCGGAAGTCCTTGAGGTGGACATGTCGGATTCTGTCGGGGTACTTCCGGATGACCGCGGCCGGGTCCGCTCCGCCGGCCGCGAGATGGGCGGTGTCCGGGCAGAAGCCGATTCGGGTCAGCGGCATCAGCTTGTCCAGCTCGTCCGGGCTTTCGACGATCGTGGTCAGGTGCGGGTGGTAGCTTGCTGACAGCCCGAAACTTTCCGCGATGTCCGTCACGCTGTCCAGCGCCCGGCCGAGGCGGTGGTAGTCCTCCTCTGTGGTACCTGCTGCGCGCCGTGCTCCACCTCCGACTACCAGTCGGTCAGCTCCGAAGTTCGCGGCTAGTTCGGCAGAGCGGTGGATTCTGTGCAGTTCATCGGGAAGGATGTCGGCATAGATGAAATTGGCGCCGGTATACACGCTAGTCAGGGAGACCCCGGAGCTGTTCAGGAGCTCTTTAAGCACCTCGGGCTTGTCTGCGTATTCCGCAAGGTTGCCGTCGAACATCTCGACGCCTTCGTATCCGACAGATGCGATGTCGTGGATGGCGTCCTTCATGGATCCGTGGGTTAGGTAGAAGAGGTCTTTGACGCTTGTCACGCCTCCGGGATGGCCGACAACGCCGCCCCAAGTGATGGAACAGTAACCAAGTTTCATTGCTTTTGCCTTTCAACTTCCGAAGGAAGGTTGGAAATATTAGAGGGGGATGTTGGCCCGGGGACGTTGACCCACACCTGCCGGGCGGCGGAGGTAACCAGTGCCTCAGTGAGGCGGGCTGCCCGGAGTCCGTCCCGAAAAGTGGGCAGCCCTTCGGGTTCTTGACCCTGGACGGCCGCATATGCGTCCGCGACAAAGGCATTGAAGCTGTCCTGGTATCCCTGCGGATGACCCGGAGGGAGCCTGTTGTAGCGGCGTCCGCCAGAGGTGGTGAGGGTTTGCGGTCCGACGGCGATTTGGGAACTGGAGTCCGTGCGGCCGATGTGAAGTGTGTCCGGCCGCTCCTGGTTGAAGCTGAATGACGCTTCGGTCCCGTCGAACGAGAACCACAGGCGGTTTTTTCGGCCCGGGCTCACCTGGCTGACTACCAGGGAGCCTGTGGCTCCGTGGTCGGTCTCGAATAGGAGCGCGGCCCCGTCCTCGGTAGCCACGGAGGACCACTGTCCTCCGGTTTCGCGTTGGTCGTAAGCCCGGCTGGTCTTGGCCACTAGTCTGGTGATTCTGTGCCCTGTGGTGAATTCCATCAGGTCGCACCAGTGCACGCCGATGTCACCGAATGCCCTGGAGGCTCCTCCGAGCGTCGAATCGACCCGCCAGTTTGTGGCGTCTGCGCCGGCCAGCCAATCCTGAAGGTACGAGCCGTGGAGCAGCCAAAGCTGGCCGGCGTCACCGCGGAGGATACGATCGCGTGCTTCGCGAACGGCCGGATAGAACCGGTAGACGAAGGGCACAGCCGTGACGACGCTTGCCCTGTCCGCGAGGTCGGTCAGTTCGAGGGCGTCCTCAACACTGGTCGCGAGGGGCTTCTCACAAACCACGGCTTTCCCGGCTGCGATGGCCTTGCGTGCGAGGTCGGCGTGAGTGGTGTTGGGGGTGCAGATGTGTACGACATCCACGTCGTCTCTTGCGATCAGCGCCTCGGGGGACTCTGCCGCGGTTCGGGCGCCGAGTCCGGCTGCGGCTGCCTCAGCGGCAGCCGGACTGCGCCCGGCGACTGCACTGACTTCGCCCCCCGCTGCGCGCACTGCGTGCGCGTGGACGGAGCCCATGAATCCTGTACCGATAATTCCGGCTCGTAGTTTTAAGGTCACGGGTGCTATTTCTTCCGGGCGAGGGCGACGGCCAGGATGATGATGGCGCCGCGGACCACCTGTTGCTGGCTGCTGTCGAGGCCGGCCAGGATCAGTCCGTTGTTGATCAAGCCAATCAGGAGGGCGCCGAAGAGCGTTCCCATGATGGAGCCAAATCCGCCGAACAGGCTTGTCCCGCCGAGGATGACGGCGGCGATGGCGGAGAGTTCATCGCCCGATCCCCACTGGAAGCGGCCGGACTGGAGGCGGCCGGCGTACAGCATGCCGGCAACGCTCGCGACCATGCCGGAGATGAGGAGCACCTGGAATTTGATTCGTTTGGTGTTGATGCCCGTGAATTCCGCGGCGTTGCGGTTACCGCCGGTAGCTAGGACCTGTCGGCCGAACTTGGTGCGGTTCAGTACGACGGCGCCGATGGCAACGAAGATGGCGCTCCAGACAACCAGGCCCGGTACGGGGCCGAAGTCACCGGATCCGAACAGCATGTTGAAGGTGTCATTCAGGATCGGCTGGGGGGCTGAGGCCGTGATCCACTGGGCGACTCCGACGGCGATACCCAGCATGCCGAGCGTCACGAGGAAGGAGGGGATGCCAAGGAGACTGACCAGTGCGCCATTTATTGACCCGACCACGAGGCCGACGGCAAGGCCGGCGAGGATTCCGGGGATCAGGCCCCACTGGGACAACGCCATGGCCGTGCAGACGCTGGACAACCCGGCCACCGATCCGACGCTTAGGTCGATTTCTGCACAAGAGATGACGTATGTCATACCTACGGCGATGACGGTGATTGTGGCAGTTTGCCGGAAAATGTTCAGCAGGTTGTTTGGCGACAGGAAGCCCTGATCGCGGAGCAGAATGGCGAAGAAGAGGAAGACGACGACAAAGCCGATGTAGATGACGTAACGTCGCCAGTCGAGTTCTTTCAGGATGGTGCCGAAATTGCGTGGTGCCGCGGTGTCCCGGGGCGCGATGGTGTTTGCCTTGCTCACTGTTCAGACTCCCTGGACTGCAAGTTGGAGATATTCCTCGTCAGCGATCTCGCTGCGGGGGATGTCGCGGATAATGGAGCCGTCCTTTAGGACGAGGACGCGGTCGCTGACCGCGAGTAGTTCGGGGTACTCGGAAGAGATGACGATGACGGCTTTGCCGGCGCTTGCCAACTCGCGGATCATGTCCAAAATTTCGCTTTTGGTGCCGATGTCAACGCCGGCCGTTGGCTCGTCCAGAATCAGGATGTCCGGATCAGTGCCCAGCCACTTGGCGATGACCACTTTCTGCTGGTTGCCGCCCGAGAGCAGCCGCACCGGTCGGTGGGGGTGAGCGACTTTTACTGCGAACCTCTTGATCAGCGAAGAGGACAACTCCTTGCCCCTGGCACCGTCAAGAAAGGGTCCTCGCTGGATCTGGCCAAGCAGCGGCAGCAGCAGGTTGTCTTGGACTGAGTGCTCCAAGACGAGACCTTGGGCCCTGCGGTCCTCCGGGATGAGGGCGACACCCGCAGTGATGGCCTGCTGCGGCGAGGTCAGATTGATTCGCTCCCCCCGGATGAAGATCTCACCGCTGTCCCGCCGGTCGATGCCGAAGAGTGCGCGGGCCAGTTCTGTGCGACCGCTACCCATAAGACCGGCCAGGCCCAGAATCTCACCGGGTCGAAGCGAGAAGGAGATGTCCCTTACCCGCGGCCCGGCGTTCAGCCCCCGGACCTCCAGCAGCGGGGCGCTGTCATGAGCCACCTGGTCCCGCTCGCGGTAGGCAAGTTGGCCCTCGATCTTCTTGCCGACGATGCCTTCCACGATCTGTTCGGGTGTCACGCCGGTCAGCGGCTCGGTGAGGAGTCGACGACCGTCGCGCAGGATGGTGATCCGGTCGGCCAGACGGTATACCTCGTCCATGCGGTGGGAGATGTAGATGATTGAGATGCCGCGCTGTTTGAGACGGTCGATCAGTTCGAAGAGCGCTTCGGACTCGTGCCGGGCAAGGCTGGCGGTGGGTTCGTCCATGATGAGCACCTGGGCGTTTTGCGAGAGTGCCTTGGCGATCTCGGTCAACTGCCAGTAGGCCGTGCCGAGCCGGGAGACTTCGGCACGGGGGTCGACCTTTACCTCCATCTCGGCGAAGATTTCCTTGGCCCGCCGCTCCGAGGCGCGGTCGTCGATGAGTCCGCCTGCCCCGAGCGGCTCAGCAGCAAGGAAGATGTTCTGAGCGACAGTCAGGCTCGGGACGAGGCTGAATTCCTGGAAAACCATCCCGATGCCGGCGGACTTCGCGTCCTGGATCGAGTTGATGGCGACCGGTTTGCCTCCAATGAGGATCTCGCCGGCGTCTGCCTGATAGACGCCTTGGAGGATTTTCATAAGGGTGGACTTCCCGGCCCCGTTGCCTCCTGCGAGGGCGTGGACCTCGCCCTTCCGGACGTCGAAGCTGACATCCTTCAGGACTGAAACCCCGTTGAAGCCCTTGGAAATCGAGCGCATCTCGACGACATTGTCTGCGGTGTTCATTGTTGCCCTTTCGGGACAGTGGGGGAGGGTGGGTGCCCCGCCCTCGGGTCTGGCTACTTTTTGTAGGACTCTTGAATGTCCTTGGGAGCGTCCTCGTGGTAAACCTGCTTCCAGGCTTCGAGGACGTTGGAATGGTCAACGGGGAGTGCACTCAGCGCCACATATGCCGGCGCTTTTTTCCCGATGAGCGCTCCTGCGGCCAGCCGGGCCTCCGTAACGCCCTGGTCGAACGGAACCTGGGCCCCGAGGCCGACGATGAGTTGGTCTTTGGCCAAGGCGATGGCGACGTTCTTGCCAAGGTCCTCAGTGGCGATCTTCAAATCCTGTCGGCCTGCAGCACGGGCTGCTGCCATGACACCTTCTGCGGGGACGTCCCAGACCGCCCAGATGCCCGACAGGTCGGCGTATTTGCTCAGCATGGCGTTCGCAGCGGCCTGGGCGTCTCCTGCGAAGTCCGGCCCGGCGATGCCCTTTTCCTCGACGATCTTGATGTCGGGGTACTCCTTGGTGATCGTTTCCTTGAATCCCTGATAGCGCTGCTTGGTCACGAAGAAGTCGGCTTGGTGGAAGACGAGTCCGATCTTTCCCTTGCCACCGATGGCCTTGGCCATTTGGTGGGCGGAAACGACGCCGTTGCCGTAATTGTCGGCGGAGACGACAGAGACGTAGTCCTTGCCGGCAGTCAGCCCTTGGGGAATGTTGTCCATGAAGACGAGCTTGGTTCCGGCGGCCGCGACTTTCTTGTAGGCGGAGGCCGTTGCCACGGGGTCCGTGGGGATGGAGACGATGACGTCCGGGTTCTGCGTCATGACAGTCTCGATGTCCGAAACCTGCTTGTCCGGCTTGAAGTTCGCATCGGTTGTGGCGATGACCTTGATACCGAGCTTTTCGAATTCGCTCTTAAGCCCGTTGGTTTGGGCGGTTGCCCAGTCGTTGCCGCCGTAGTGCATCACGATTGCGGCCTTGGCGTTGAGTGCCTTGACCTTCTCGATCTCGGCGGGAGTCAGATCCGCAACGGATGACGGGGAGGGCGTCTCGCCGTTGGGGCCCTTGCTCAGGACCTGTCCCTTGATCTTGTCAAGGGCCTGCTGGGCTTTCTCGGACACCCCTGCATCGGGAGCGTTTGAGGTGCCCGTTGTCGAACTGCTGCAGGAAGCGACGGAAAGGGACAGGGCTGCGGCCAAGGCCACAATGGGAAGCCTGCGGATCATCATTGTTCTCCAGTGCTTGTGAGTGTATGGATAGGTGGGATGGTGGTGTTGGGTCAGGCCAGGGCTATGGCGAGGGCAGGGGGAACCGGCGAGAGGACGAGCCCGCCGGCGGCGGCGGCCGTGCGGATGGCAGCGGCCTTGTCTGACGACGTCAGGACCGCCTCTGCCTGCGCTTTGTCGACGAAGAGGCCCAGGGAACACGGTCCGTGATGGGATTGAACCCACCGGACCGCTTCGCCTGCCGCTTTGGTCATTTCAGCGCCGGCTGTCTCGGTGACCGAGCCGTCAATGGTTGACAGTGACGTCGGCGCGCCTGATTGGTCGACGGAGACCACCAGGCTCGCCCAAAGGAGGTTGTCATCGAAGATGCCGACGACGCCCGAGGAGCCTGCGGAGACGAAGGTGCGGACAGCGGCTGCGAGATCATCACGTGCTGCGTCCGTCAGGAGCATTTCCAAATTGGCCCACTGGGCGGGGTCAATATTTCGAATGCCAACGCTGGGATCGAGTAGAAGTGCATCGTCGATGGTGTTGCTCATACCGTTCCCTCTTCGTTGAAGTCTGTCTCCGTGAACGTTTACGACGCTACCGTGAACGTTTACGCTCCAAATCGTAAACGTTTACGGAGGTGTGTGTCAACCATCACGCCTTTAGCCGGTTTGAGTTTCGGGAAGCCTGCGGCGACGTAAGATTAAGACGCACGGAACGACCGCGGACTCGGCCCGGCCGGTGCAGGACAGGAGGGCACGTGAGAGGAACAGCGATCCCCCGCGAGGCGAATGAGCGGCTTCCGGACACTTCCTTGCGGCGGAAGCCGACTATCAACGATGTGGCGCAAATCGCCGGTGTCTCATTCGGGACTGTTTCGCGAGTCCTGAACAACGCGCCGGACGTCAGTGCTTCAACTCGCGAGCGAGTTCTGCAGATCGTTAAAGACATCGGGTACCGGCGGAATCGGGCCGCGACCGCGCTGGTCACCAGCCGGTCAACGTCCATCGGCATACTCTCGGACGGCTCGCCACGATTCGGCCCTGTCGGGACGCTCATGGCCCTTGAGAACATTGCGCGTAAGAAGGGCTACGCCACAACCGTCATCAGTGTCGAAAAACCCTATGAAGAGTCTGTGCAAGCCGCCCTCGACACCCTGGACGATACCGGCGTCGGGGGGATCATAGTCATCGCACCTCTCGTCGACATGGCAGCAGCTGTCTGGAACGCCTCATGCCGTGTACCGGTGGAGATGATTGCGGCCGGAGCATCATCAACTCCAAACGTCTTCACATACTCAGAAAACCAGGAGCTCGGAGCGAGGCTGGCCACCCAGCACCTCATAGACCTGGGCCACACCGACATCGCCCACTTCGCCGGCTCCATGGACTGGTTCGACGGACGCGTACGCAAGCGCGGCTGGGAGGCCGCGCTCCGTGATGCCGGACTTGCACCAGGACTGTGCATCGAGGGCGACTGGAGCCCCAAATGGGCCTACGAGACCGGCCTCCAGCTCGTCCGGGAGGGAAGGATCCCTCAGGCGATCTTCGCAGCCAGCGACCATACCGCCCTTGGGCTTATTCGCGCTCTCGCCGAAAACCGCATCCGCGTCCCGGACGACGTCAGTGTCGTCGGATTCGACGACATCGAAGGGTCAGACTTCTTCCTGCCGCCCCTGACCACCGTGCGCCAGGACTTTACCGCGCTGGCACTTATGAGCACGGAGGTGCTCCTCGGCGCCATGGAGGGCCGGGACGTCGACCGTACGCCAATCACGCCGACGCTTGTAGTGCGCAACAGTGCCACTCGTGCCACCCGCAAAGCACCTCACCAAAACACACCTGAAACGCCTCCAAACAAAACGTGAGCGGCAGCATGCATCCGGTTAGTCCCGTCTGACGACCGTTCGCGTTGTCGGAGTATGTGCTGCGTCCTTCGGTCGTATGGTTGATGAAATGCCTCGCACAGCAAGAGAACGCATTGATGGCGGCCGGAATTCTTCCACCGTATACGGTTCGCTTCTGGACAAGATATCTGCGCTGGCGGGGGTGTGAGCTGTAGGAGAACGTGTCGTCGTTCCACGCAGTCCACGGGCGTGCGTTTCTTGGTATCCATCCCCGTCGTGGTGCGATTCTGGTCAGCACTGTCCTGACTAGGGAAGTCGAATAGGCACGGATTCACAGAGCCGAGCCTGCATCGGCCTACTGGTGGCACAATGAATTCACCCTGAAGGACCCCTCAGGGATCGACGCCTAACGGCTTGCCTGGATCCGCGAAAGATACGCCCACACGGCCTGAGGCGGCCACGTTCCCCATGTCGCTCGGGTTGCTGCCGGAGCGAGCCTCGCCTCCCGTATCCGGGCGCAACCCCTCCTTCCGGCAGCTCCCCTAGAGGGCTTGAATTAGCGGTAACTTAACAATGCTACGGCTAAATTGAATACCAGACAATGAGTAAAATCCCTTTGCTAGCGCTTATCTCGATCCCTAGCCAGCGAGATTCGAAGTCCTTAACATATTTCTTGAAAGCTCTTGATAGTGCGCTAACTCACGGTGTAACTTAGCTCACGAAGCCCCAAACTGGGGCACTCACGAACACAAGGAAGTGTTGTTCATGCAAAGAACCAAAACTGGAACCCGTCGGAGCAGTAGGCTGGCCGCGGCGGCCCTTTGCGCTTCAATCCTGACTGTCGCAACGCTCGGACTCGCTGGCTGCAAGAGTGGGGCGGCCGCCGCCGCCGATGAGGAGGCGAAGGCAACAGGCAAGGGACTGGTCATCGGCTGGAGCCAGCGAGGCATCAGCGGCAGTGACTGGTGGAAGACCCTTGTCGAGGGCGGTCAGGCCGAGGCAAGCAAGGTCGGGGCGCGACTCGAGTTGCTTGATGCTAATGGTGACACCGTGCGGCAGAACGCTGACGTGCAGACCCTCATCACCAAGGGCGTGGACGTCGTCGTCATGAACCCGAACGACCCGATCGGCGTCGGCCCCTCAGTTCAAGCGCTTAAGGATGCAGGCATACCTGTCGTCACCGTCAACTCAAGTCTGGATAAGTCGCTGGTCCCAGACATGTTCTGCTACGTTGCGGAGGACCAGGAACATACCGGTTCACTCGCCGGGGAAGTCGCTGCCCAGAAGGCGCTCGAGAAGTACGGCGACAGCGGCCAGATCAAGCTTGTCGGTATCGGAGGCTTCCCGGGTGACGTGCTGAGCGACCTGCGGTTTGACGGCTTTATGGCTGGCTGGAACCGCGTGATGGAAAAGCACCCGGGCGTCACCACGGTGAAGCTCGAAACGAAGTACGGGGAGTGGAAGCCGGACAAGGCGCTCGCCCCGATCCGGGACGTTGCCACCGCCAACCCGGACCTCAAGGTCATTTACAGCATGAGCGACGTCATGCACGGCGGCATTGTCCAGGGGCTTCAGCAGGCCGGGCTCTGGGGCGACGGGATCATCATGGCCAGCTACGACGGCGGCATGGGAGCCATTAAGGAAATGGTGGACGACCCCAAGGGTCCGTTGCAGGCCGACGCGTCCAACCAGCCGTGGGACCAGGGAGTTGCCGCCGTGCGGATGGCACTTGCCGCCTTCAATGGCGACCAGTCCCAGTGCCCGGACAAGACGAACTACATCGACACGACGGTGATCACGCCCGTCGAGGCGCCAGAGTACTACGTCCCCTCGGACACCTACGTCCGCGCAAAAAACTGAGCTCCCTGACCGGCGCCGCCCCGCGGCCGGCCGATCCATCCAGAGCCCTATATAAGGAGCATGATGCTCGCCCATAACCCGGTCTCGCCTTCCACCGCAGCGGCGGAGACGGCACGAGACACCCACGACGGCGCTTCGGAGCTGCGGCTCGATGGCGTCACCAAGTCCTATCCTGGCGTCCAGGCGCTGAAGGGAGTCAGCTTCAGCGTCGCCCGTGGATCCATTCATGCACTTGCCGGGCAGAACGGCGCAGGCAAGTCGACACTCGTCAAGATTCTCTCCGGAGCGGAGTCCCCGGACAGCGGAAGCATACGCCTTGGCGGCGAGTTTCAGCGCTTCCGTGATCCGATGGACGCCCAGCGCGCCGGGATCCACACCATTTACCAGGAACTATCGCTCGTGCCGTCCCTTTCGGTGGCGGAGAATATCTTCCTTGGCCAGCTGCCTCGACGGGCGGGGGCCTCCGTCGACTGGCAGCGCATGCAGGCCGAAGCCCGGACCGCGCTGGACCGCGTAGGTTTCCATCTCGATGTCCGCCGCCCCGTGGGAAGTTACTCCACAGCGGAACAACAGGCCGTGGAGTTGGCCAAGGCCCTGCACAAGGACGCCCGGGTCCTGCTCCTGGATGAACCCACCTCCACCTTGCCCTTGCCCGATGTCGAGCGGCTGTTCACCGTCCTCCGCTCCCTTTCGGAACAAGGCGTGACGCTGCTATACATTTCGCACCGCATGGATGAGCTGTTTTCGCTCTGTGACGCCGTCACCGTGCTGCGCGATGGCGTGAACGCCGCCGACCTGAAAACGGCAAGTTCCAAGCCCGCCGACGTCGTCACGGCAATGGTCGGAAAGAGCCTTGAAGGCTCCATTGCCGATGCGGCCCTCCGCGGGGAACGCTCGCCCAGCCTGGGGGCCGGTCCCCGGGAGAATGTCATTCTCTCTGCCCGCGACCTCTCCGAGCAGGGGCATGTGGACAGGGTGTCGTTCGAGCTGCGTGAAGGCGAAGTGCTCGGCATCTCCGGGCTCATCGGCAGCGGCCAGTCAGAACTGGCCGGCCTCATCGCCGGTGCGAGAAGGCGGACTTCCGGCGAGATCCGCGTCGATGGGAAAGCGGTGGACTTCCGTGCCCCCCGCGACGCGATCCGCCGGGGGATCGGACTGCTGCCGCAGGACCGCAAGGCAGCGGGCTTCATCCCGGACATGGGTGTTGCAGGCAACATCACGCTCGCCAGCCTGCCGCAATTCAGCAGGCTGAGCGTGATCCAGTCCCGGCGGGAGCGCAGTGTGGCCGGGGAGATGGTGGCCCGGCTCGGCATGAAGGTATCCGGGGTGCACCAACCGCTCAAAACGCTGAGCGGGGGAACCCAGCAGAAGGCCATCCTGGCCCGCTGGCTTGTCCGCCAGTCGCGCATCCTCGTGTGCGACGAACCAACCCGCGGCGTGGACGTCGGGGCGAAGGAGGACATGTACGAGCTCATCCGCGAGTTCGCCCAGGCGGGAGGAACCGTCGTGGTGGCGAGCTCGGAGATTACGGAGGCGATGATGTGCGATCGCGTCCTCGTGATGGCGCGCGGCAAAGTCGTCGCCGAACTCGATCACGACGACATCGACCCCTCCGGCAACGCCATTCTCGAGCGCTTCGCCTGACGGCCCCCCTCAATCAGTTTCTATTCAGGAGTACAACCATGTCCCGGACCTTGTCGTCCCTGCCGCCAAAGAGCGGCGCGCCCTCCCCATCGCCCTCAGCAAGTATCAGCTCCCGACTGCGGGGCAGCGCCCTCCGCGCCCTGCCAAAGAGCTACCTTATCCTCGTGCTTCTCGCGATCATCGCGGTGGGCTACTACGTCTCCGACGACTTCTTGACGTTCCGCAATGCCGAGAACGTGATCACGGCCGCCTCGATCGTCGTCGTGCTGGCGATCGGCCAATATTTTGTCATCCTGACGGGCGGAATTGACCTCTCCGTAGGCTCGATCCTCGCCATGTCCACGGTAATCACGGCACTGACCTTGCAGGCCGGGATGCCCGCTGGCGCGTCCGTTGTGTTCGTGCTTGCCTGCTGCGCTGCAGCCGGACTGATCAACGGCATCCTCGTCGTTTGGTTGAACATCCCCCCGTTCATCGCCACGCTCGCCATGATGAGCGCCGTCAAGGGCTTCAGCTACATCATCCAGTCAACAAGCCTGATCGAGATCCGCGACCAGTGGATCATTGAGACCTTCTCCCGCGGCAGCTTCCTCGGGATCCGCCACCCCGTCCTGATCTTCATTATCGTGGCCGTGGCCGCGGCGCTCGTGGCCAAATACACTACGTTCGGCCGCTCGCTCTACGCTATTGGCGGCAACCCTGAAGCCTCGCGGCTTTCGGGCCTGCCGGTCGCACGGAACCTGATCATCACCTACACCATCTCCGGGGTGCTCGCCGGCCTGGCAGGCCTCATCGCCGCCTCCCAGCTGAGGCAGGGAAGCTCGCTCATCGGTGTAGGTTACGAGCTCGACGCCATCGCGGCCGTCGTCGTGGGCGGCGCCTCCCTCATGGGCGGAAAGGGTGATCCCCTGAACGCAGTGATCGGCGTGTTCATCCTGACCACCATCATCAACATTATGAACCTCGTCGGGATCTCCTCCGAGCCGCAGCTGGTCATCAAGGGCGCGGTCATCATCCTCGCCGTCTTCCTCTCCAGCGCAGGCGGCGTCCAGAGGATCTCCGGATTCTTCTCGAAACATTTCCCGCGCACCCGCGCCGTCTGACCGCCTACCCCCGTCTTCCCATTCAGCTCCAGAAAGCAGGAACCATGTCCATTCGCCCCTTTGGCCGCACCAGCCTGACCGTCTCCGATATCTGTGTCGGTACCAGTGCGCTCGGCAGCTTTCCCGCCCAATACGGTTACGAGGTCGATGAAGACACCGCCGTCGCTACTATTCAGCGTGTCTTCGACGGGCCCTTTACCTTCATTGATACGTCGAATGAGTACGGCGGGGGTGCAAGTGAAGAGCGGATTGGCCGGGCGATCGCCGAGCGCGGCGGCATCCCCGAGGGTTACGTCGTCGCCACGAAGGTCGACCCGCTTCCCGGCAGCGCCGACTTCTCCGGGGACCGTGTCCGCCGTTCAATCGAGGAGAGCCTCGAACGCCTCGGCCTCGATAAACTCCAGCTCGTCTACCTGCACGACCCCGAGAAGATCTCCTTCGAGGAGGGGGTGGCCAAGGGCGGACCGCTGGAAGCCCTCATCGATCTCCGGGACCAGGGTGTTATCCAGCACCTGGGCGTAGCCGGGGGCCCGATCGACCTGGAGCTGCAGTACCTGGCCACGGACGCATTCGACGCCGTCATCAGTCACAACCGCTACACCCTCGTTGAACAGACCGCCGAGCCGCTCCTGGAAGACGCGGCCCGCCGCGGAGTCGCCTTCGTCAACGCCGCCCCGTTCGGCGGCGGGATGCTCGTCAAGGGACCGAGGGCCGTCCCGCGGTACTGCTACGCGCCCGTGGACCAGACGACGATCGACAGGGTCCTGCGCATGGAAGAACTGTGCGGGCAGCACGGCGTCCCGCTGGCAGCAGCTGCCCTGCAATTCTCGGTCCGTGATGAGCGCGTGGCGTCGACCATCGTCGGAATGTCCCAGCCGGGCCGGGTCGAGGAGACCCTCGGCCTGCTCAACCACGACATCCCCCAGGAACTCTGGGACCAGCTCCTGCCCCTTGCACGCGAGGGACGCAACGGCATCGAAGCCGTGACGGTCTAACTACCGGGGCGGGTAGCAGGAATTTACGAAAGGAAACGAAGCAATGACCAGGAAGAAGCAGCCAGAGCCGGTAGATGTCGTCATCGTCGGTGCGGGCGCCGGCGGGGCAACCGCGGCAAAGGTGCTGTCGGAGGCCGGCCTGAAGGTGGTAGGCCTCGAGCGTGGGCCCTGGCTAAAGCCCGAGCACGCCTCGGGGGACGAACTCAAGTTCCTCAACCGGAATTTCATCTGGCAGGACCCGAAGATCAAACCGCGGACCTACCGCCCAAACGACAAGGTAGAGGCGGAAATCACCAACTTTTCCGCCACGCCGCAGGTCGTCGGCGGCGGCACCACCCACTGGGGTGGCATGGTTCCGCGTATGGCGGAGAGCGATTTCAAGCTGCGCAGCCTGCACGGCGATGTTCCGGGCGCAAGCCTGGTTGACTGGCCCATCTCCTATGACGAACTGGAGCCGTACTACACACGCGTTGAGTGGGAGTTCGGCACGTCGGGCCTTGCCGGAGCGA
Organism: Arthrobacter sp. PvP103; assembly: GCF_017833075.1. Taxonomy (NCBI): domain Bacteria; kingdom Bacillati; phylum Actinomycetota; class Actinomycetes; order Micrococcales; family Micrococcaceae; genus Arthrobacter; species Arthrobacter sp. PvP103. The sequence goes on from NZ_JAFIBQ010000001.1 coordinate 4,473,990, forward strand.
ACAAGTGGGAAGCGTGGCGCAGCCGCGGCTACCCCACCAAGCCATCACCGCTGAGCCAGATTGGACGGACCTTCGCCACCGCGATGTCAAAGCTCGGGCATGGCACGTTCCCCATGCCGCAGGGCATGGTCACCGAACCCTATCGGGGACGTCAGCCATTCAGTGAGAACGGCTTCTGGCAGCAGTACCCGGACCCGGGAACAGGCAAGTCATCCACGCTGATCAGCTTCATTCCGGACGCGGTTGCGACCGGGCGCTACGACCTCCGCTCCGATTCCTACGTGAGCGAGATACTCGTAGGCAAGGACGGCCGCGCCACCGGTGTCCGTTACCAGGACGAGGACGGCGACGAGTTCGTCCAGCACGCGAAAGCCGTGATCGTCTGTGGCGGCGGCATCGAAACCCCACGCCTGCTGCTCATGTCGAAGTCAGGGCTCTTCCCGGACGGACTCGGCAACGGCAGCGGCATGGTGGGTAAGAACGCCACCTTCCATCAGTACTCATTCTCGGTCGGCTTGTTCGACCGCGAGGTCAGCGACCCGCTTTACGGGTGGGCGGGCCACTACATGAGCCTGTGTTCGTTCGACTTCTACGAGACGGACGAGAGCCGGGGCCACATCCTGGGATCACTGATTTTCCCGTCAATGATCGGCCACCCGGTGAACTGGAGCTTCCCCGGCCGGCCTACGTGGGGCCAGGCGGCCAAGGACGCCGACCGCGATTTTTTCAACCACAGCATGAAAATCGGTGTCCTCCTGCACGACCTGCCGGTGGAGGACAACCGTGTCGACCTTGACCCGAACGTCAAAGACGCATGGGGTCTTCCGGTGGCCCGTATTACCCACACGCCCCACTCCAACGACTTTGCCCAGGAACGCTGGCAGGTTGCCAAGAACGGGGAAATCCTCGAGGCTGCCGGGGCGAAGAAGGTCATTCCGGTCAATATGGAACGGATCACGGGCAACACCTCGCATGAACTGGGCACCGCCCGGATGGGCAATGATCCGGCGACGTCCGTCGTGGACCGCTGGTGCCGCTCGCATGAAGTACCGAACCTCTACGTTTTCGACGCGAGCTTCTTCCCGACGGCGACCGGCATCAACCCGGCCCTGACGATCATGGCCAACGCCTGGAGGTGCTCTGACCATATCCTCCAGGTGGACCGCCACGGCTGGTCCGACAACTGATTCGCACTTCATACAGGACACGAAAGGACAGATGCCATATGGGACAGGCGGAATGGGCTACGGTACCCATCTCAACACGGGACGTGGACGGGCCGGTCTTCTTTACCGAGCACGAGTGGAACACGATCGAAGCGGCATCGGCCCGGATTATCCCCGCCGACCACCACCCGGGTGCGCGCGAGGCCAGGGTGGTCCGCTTCATTGACCGGATGCTCGCCGGAACGCAGTTCATCTTTCCGGCAGCGGACGGCAACGGGTTCCTCCGGATGGAGGGCCTCGAGGAGGCCGCATGGCAGGAGCGAATCAAGCAGCGCCGGGAGTTTTACCGCGAGGGCGTTGTGGAGTTGGACCGGCTGGCGAAAGAGCATGCAGACCGCGAGTTCATCGAACTGACGGAAGCGGACCAAGACGCGGTGCTCGAGACGCTGTCGGGCTTGGCCAAGCCCAACGCCTTTTCACTGGAGCACTCCGAGGTTGGCCTTGGGGGCGCGCCGGCAGGAAACCAACCGGTCAACGAGGACTTTCTGGAGTTCTTCCCGCTTCTGGTGCTTAACACCCGTCAGGGGTTTTACGGCGACCCGGTGTACGGAGGGAACGAGAACCGCGTCGGTTGGGGTGTCATCGGCTTCGATGGACCTCCGTCGCTGGCCTCAACCATGGACGGCACCTACACCACCCGCAAGTACATGGTGGAGGGAGCCGAGTGGCCATACGACCAGCATCCTGAGGTCCTGCGGTACCGGCGCCCGTGACAGTTGGCGCGCCGACCGGAGCCACGTTCCGTGGCTGCCCGGGGGTATCCGGGGATAATGTAGATGTGTCCACGACCCCCGCTCCCTCAAACGCCCGAAACTCCAATGGGCGCGGGGAGCGGCTGGCCTCCAGGTCAAAGGCTCCCCGGATGTCCGACGTTGCCCGGCTCGCCGGGGTGTCCCAGCAGACGGTGTCGCGGGTTGTCAGGGGAGCGACCAATGTCGATCCGGACATCCGTGAACGCGTCGAACACGCAATCGCCCAACTGCGGTACCGTCGAAATCCCGCGGCCGCGGCTCTCGCCAGCAACCGGACCATGACGATCGGTGTTGTCAGCTTCGAACTGTCTGTCCTGGGACCTACGGTAGCCCTGTACGGTATCTCTGAGGAAGCCCGGAAACATGGCTACGCGACGCGTTTAGTCACTCTGGCCAGTCTCGAACGCCGCGATATCCGGGCTGCCTTCGAATCCATCAATTCGGACACGGTTGACGGCGTGATCGTGCTCGCACCCCTGCTGGAAGCGATCGCGGTGCTCGAGGGTATCGACATCGGTGTCCCCGTAGTGACGTTCCAGCAAGGATCGCATCCGAGCCCGACTAGCGTTTCCGTTGACGAAGTGCGAGGTGCCCGGATGGTGGTGCGCCACCTGCTGGACCTCGGACACAAAACCGTGTGGCACGTTCAAGGCCCGCCTGGTTGGATGGCAACATCCGCCCGGGTCCAGGGATGGGCAGCGGAACTGGGGGCGTCTGGACGTTTCGTTCCGACGCCGATCGCAACGACCGACTGGTCAGCCGCCGAGGGATATCGCGTCGGCCGTGAGCTCGCCGCAAGGGAGGACGTCACAGCAGTCTTCGCCGCCAATGATCCCTTCGCGCTGGGAGTGATCAAGGCACTGGACGAGGCCGGGCGCGACGTCCCGGGAGATGTCAGCGTCGTGGGATTTGACGACGTCAAAGAAGCGCCCTTCTTTCGTCCGGCACTAACGACCGTAAGGCTCGATTTCGAAGCCATCGGCCACATTGCTGTGGGTCGCATTTTGGCCATGATAAAAGACGAGGCTGAGGGAGATATCCCTCTGTTGGAACCGCGTTTGGTACTCCGCGACACCACAGCGCCACCCCCAAGTCAGCGCTAAACCACTCCGCTGGCTACCTACAGTCCTGCTCGGGGCTGAACTCCTTGACTGGGAACTGAAGAGGGCCCTAGCCGCTTCTTGAAAAGCTGTGAACCCAAAGGTCTTGCAATTTCCCACCTAACCGGAATATCGTGAGTTAGCGCTAACTCAGGTACTCAAAGAAGAGAAAAGAGAGAAAACAATGGTCGATCCATTTGTCGTCGTTGCGGTTTCGCCGCGGACAATCAATGTGAAGAATCCCGGCGACGGCGTCGCCAACGTCAAGCGCATCAACGAATTCATCGACACGGCGGTCATGGTCGGCGCCTGGGAAGGCTCTCCGGTCAAGCTGGTAGTCCTGCCCGAGATGGCGATCCAGGGCATGATGGCCAACACGCCTGGGAACCGTAAGAAGGAGGCCCACTTTGCCGTGACGATCCCTGGTCCGGAGACGGACGAGCTGGCGAAGAAGGCCGTGGAGCTCAATACCTACATCGCTGCCGAGCTGTACATGGTCAAGGACGAGGACTTCCCGGACCGCCACTTCAATGTCGCCTTCATCATCGATCCGCAGGGCGAGATCATCTACAAGCGCTACAAGGCCACCAGTGATGCCTACGAAGGCGGCATGCTCGGCAACATGAACCCGCACGACGTGTGGGACGAGTGGATTGAAAAGAAGGGAAACGGCAACGCAATGGACGCCATCTTCCCTGTGGCTAAGACCGAGATCGGCAACATCGGGTACGCCATCTGCCACGAGGGTGTCTACCCCGAGGTGCCGCGTGGGCTCGCGATGAACGGCGCCGAGATCATTATCCGGGGCACCCTGATCGAGCCGGCCGTCCAAAACGGCATGTGGGAACTGCAGAACCGGGCACACGCCATGTTCAACTCGGCGTACATCGTCGCTCCGAACCTGGGGCCCGAAGTCCGCGACGACGGGAGCATGCAGGACCTGTTCGGCGGCCAGTCCATGATCGTCGGTCCACGCGGGCAGATCCTCACCAAACAGCAGGGCTGGACCTCGGGCGACTCGTTCGTCTGCACCACAATCGACATCGAAGCGCTCCGCCGGGCCAGGGTCGCCAACGGCCTGTACAACCAGTTCAAGGACCTGCGCACCGAGCAGTACCGGGTCATCTACGACAACCCGATTTACCCGAAGAACCAGTACCTCGACGCACCCCCGAGCGAGGGCTGGCTCGCCCGGGAAGACTCAACCCGGGCCGCCAATATCGAGAAACTCATCGAGCGCGGCGTGCTCACACCGCCCTCGGGCTACAGGGCATAAGTAGGGAAGTTGGCCGGGGAGCGCGTTTCGCGCACCCCGGCCAACTCTTGTGCCTCGGCTGTTTCTGAGCTGAACGATTCACAACATGAAAAGCAGACTTAGTTACGGGTCGGCTGTGGTCGTTGTCGGTCGCGGCCGCCTGGCGAGACAAGAAGAAGACAATGGATTATTCCCAGCTGGCCTACCCGCTCCTCGGCGCTATCAATACCGAAGCCCTCAGTGCGTTGCCCGGGGCCCCCGTAATCGAACCCGGAGGCGCCATGAGAAAGCGTAGACGAGTCAGCCGCCTCCGTGGCCGACTCTCGAATGTGTTACATCGGGCAGCCTGGGCCTTGGAACCGGACGTGGAACGGGGGGATCCCTGCCCGGGCGCCGGGTAGTAGAAAAGACCTATCCCTTCGGGATTGCCCGGGCCCCATATTAGGCCGGTCCCGTGGTTGTGGAGTCCACTGGTCAATGACACTGCGGGATAGCGGCGTCGACCAGGCAGGCGGATGGACCGCCGGGGGAGTATCCGAGCCTGGAATGGCCTGTGCAATAGTGTGAGCGCAGCGGTAGGAGCCGTACGGTTTTCGATGACAGTGTCTTTATGGGGCAATGGTCGCGGCGCACAGGCGAGGCCCGTGTAGGTTTTGTCCTGCCGGATAGTGACTCTTCGGGACGAATCGAGCATAGCTGCCTCCGGTATCCGGGCGACGATTTTGCCCCGCAAAGGCCTCCGGCATGGCCGGATTATTCGCCTTCGTCGACCGACTGGCGACGATGACGTTCCCGTTGACCGTACGCCGCCCGCAGGATGTCGTCCTTCGACTCGAATCCTGAGCCCAACGCGCCCCCGATGAGAGCCGCCGACGTCGTCATCCAGGCGACTTCGGCCAAGTCCCAAACATTTACAGGATGTCGCAGGGTCTGGGCCAATAAGACATCGTCGATAGTGAACGCCGCGGCCAGCAGCACGGCCACGAACAGCAGGACGTAGCTGATCACGACGCCGATCGTCAAGGACCACACGGTAGAGGTGTTATACAAGGAAGCCTTGTATCTCTCGAGGAGACCGTCCCGCCGGGGGCTCTCCCACAGATCGTGCTGGGTGATGATCCAGAACACCATCGAACTGATCGAAAGCAGCGTCAGCAACACCAGTCTCGGTGCCCCCAGCAGGTCTGCGAGTTGCCAGATGGTATCCGTGACAAGTGCGAAGGCGCCTGTGGCGATCGCGGCGGCCATTGCACTTCTCAATCCGAAGACCAGCCGCCAGGGACGGTTCGCCCGCAGCATGCCCGCCAGCAACTGTCCCCGGCCGAGGCGGGTTGCTGAGACGAAACGGAACCCAATGGGCCCCTCGTCAAGAACGGTGGTCTTAATACGCCGTGATCGGTACAGCGAGGGCGGACCGAATTCCCCAGCGTCATCATCAGGATCGAAGTGGCGGTGCATCGCCCAGCCGAGGTCCGCGACGGTAGTGCGGACCCGGCGGTCGATGTTGACGGCGCCGAGCGCGGGCAGGGAAACCAAGGAGATCGGCTCCCCAAGGGCAACTTCCGCGACTACAGTCCGGCCCTCGAGACGAATCGGAAGATCGGTCAGGCAGACCATCACATCCCATGCACGGCGGATCCGGTGCTTGGCCAGGGAGTCCAGCATGGGCGCCAGGCCATCGCCGGCCGTAAAATCCTGGTAGTCGATCACCACGGACCAGTCGTGGCGCTCATCAGCAAGGTTGAGTAGATGGCCGACTTCGCGTCCGTTACGCTCGGCAAACTCGGCGGTGACCTCCGGCTCTGCAAGCACGCCCAGCGTACGGACCCCGGCAGGAGACGCGTCACCCGAAAGTTCCTGCATGCCGGCCTCCTAAGGTTCAGTGTCGATGACCGGCAAGAGTTCCCTGCCGCCCCGGATGCCACATTTGCCCCGCTCGTCCAGAACTTGCCCGTATTCGGATCCGGCAGGTCACGACGCAACCCACCGGCTGCGGCTATTGAGCTGTTGAGACATGGTTACGGAGGGGCGACGTGCGGACGAAGGCGCCATGCGCGCGTTGCCACGTGGAGGTTAAGTCGGGTCTCGGGATCGGCAAGGTCGAAGCCGGTGATCTGCCGGATGGATTTTAAGCGGTAACGCAGAGTGCTTCGATGGATTGTCAGGCTTTCGGCCGTACTGTCATAGTTGCCGCCGTGGTCCAGGTACTGCGCCAGGGTTTGCACCAGGTCAGACCCCCGGCTGTCATCGGCGCGTTGAAGAGTGCCGAGCCACTCGTCAACATAGCCGGCGAGATCTGGTCGGCCCCCAGCTGTGTCCAAGATGCGGTAGATCCCCAGTTGATCAAATCGGGTGACACCGTAGGGATCGATTGAACCGGCCCGAATGTGCAGCGCGTGCAGGGCCTCCGAAAAGGAGCGCGGAATTTGGGCGACATCCGGGCTTGGACCCCCGATGCCCACGGCGCCGGTGGCACTTCGCAGGGTCTTGGCGACAGCGGAAAAGACCTCGGCACCCAGTGGATCTCCACAGACGACCGCAACAGCCATGTCCGAGCGACGTGAAACGAGCGCGGACGAACGGAGTTCCAGGAATGTCCTGCGCAGTGCGACGACGACAGTATCGTCAGTTCTCCCCGGCTGCCACTGCGCCACAATAACGTGCTGCGGACCACTGATGTCATACCCCAATGCCTCTGCACGAACGCGCGCGGTCGCGCCCTCCATACCGGACACGAGTTCGTCCACGAGGTCGCGCCCCAGCCGTAGTTCCAGTTGGGCCAGGCTGCGGCGGTGCGACAACTCGACCTCCAAGACCCGCGTTGCGTACTTTAAAGCGAACAAGTTGCCGGCTGTGACCGGCCGGTCGGTTTCCAGCATGCAAATAGCCCCCAACACCTCGCCGTGCGACAGGGCAAGGGCAACCAGCCTCCGCAGTTCGTGGACTGGTGAGCCGGAGGCAAGCCAGAGCTGCGCAGTCCGCGACCTGGCCGCCGCGTCAAGCCTGGGGTATGGGCGTCTGGATCCGATCCCAGCCACCGCGCTTATATGCCCGAACGCGTTCTCAATACAGATGGGCCGCCCAGTCAGCCGTGAAAGGGCTTCCGCCAGAAATCCCTCCCTGCAGTCACTGTCCCCGAGATCGAGAGTCACGCTCTGGTCCAAGGCATCCCGGATCCTGGCATGTTCTTCGAGCTCAAGTACCGTCGCCGAGAGGGACAGCAGACGCGTGTCCATGTCCTCGCGACGGAGCAGCTGATCGATTGCGTCGCTCGGGAGTTCCCTCGTGGATCCCTTGGTGTGGGCAGTTCCCGTTGTCCCCGCAACTGCCCGGAGCTGCACCAGCTGCGGGAGATCCGGAGGGTCGGCGGCGGACAGCACCAGACACCCGTTCAGTTGGCCACTGTCGCCGACAGTGAACAGCGCATATCGCCAGCCCGACCTGGCGGACGGGAGAACGGAGTCCCCGCCATTGAGGCGACGGACGGCCTGATCCTGAGGCAACGCCGCGCGTTCGGGGTGGGGATTCAGCTGGCCATCTACCGCGAGATAGCGGTCCTTGACCTCACAGAACGACATCTCCGACACCGCCTGCGCGGCCCTGTTGAGGGTTTCCTCTGCCACACGCCGATCGAACATATTGATCCTCGTTTCCATCCAAGGCAAGGGGAGGTTCCTCGGCCGCCGGCCGCCCAGTAGGGACGACTGAGCCCCCTGCGCGGTCGAAGGCCCGGTTCAGCGGCTGCCGCCTCTCTGGACGGATGCTCGCGAGGCCTACAGCAATGCCGGACATTGGAGGCATGGTCCTGCTGGACTTTCACTGTGGTTCACCTGATTGTGCACCGGCCGGTCCTTCCCGGAGGAGGCGCAGGTGCTCGTGGATCATTGCCACCGCTGTTGAGCCCTCACCGGCGGCAGCCGTTACGCGCTTCACCGAGCCATGCCGAACATCGCCCGCCGCGAACATCCCGGGAACGCTGGTTTCCAGAGGCAGCCGTCTGCGCCCCAGATGGCTGAACTCAGCAGGAATATCCTCAAGATCAGCCCCGGTGAGCACAAAGCCGTGGTCATCCAGGGCGAGGGTACCCTGCAGCCATTCTGTGTGCGGCATCGCCCCGATGAAAATGAAGAGGTATCGGGAGTCGAAGATGCGCCGTTCGCCTGTGGCTCGCAGATCGACGACGATCCGTTCGAGGGCGCCTGAACCATCCACTCCCACGATGCTGGCCCCCAGCAGTACCTCGATGCCCGAATGCTGTTCGATCCGTTCCGCGAGGTACCTCGACATGTCCGCGCGGAGATCCGTCCCGCGCACGACCAGCCGCACTGGTGCTCCCGTGCCAGCCAGGAAAAGCGAGGCCTGTCCCGCGGAGTTTCCACCGCCGACGACGGTCACTGGCTGCAATCCGCAGAGCCTGGCTTCATGGACAGTGGCGGCGTAGAAGACACTTATCCCCTCGAATTCCTCCAGTCCGGGGACCGGCAGCCGGCGGTAGCGGACCCCAGTTGCCAGTAGCGCGGCCCGTGAGGAGGCAGGCCCGCTCCCGTTGAAGTCGGCGCGGAATTCGCCGTCCCTCAACTCGATGGTGCGCGCCCGGCAGGCGACGTTGATCTGGACTCTGAACTTGCGGGCCTGAAGGATCGCTCTTTCGGTGAGTTCCCCGCCGGAGAGCCCGGCGGGGAAGCCGAGAAAGTTCTCGATCCGCGGCGATGTGCCGGCCTGCCCACCTAACCCGAAGCCTTCTTTCAGGACGACCGACAACCCGTCGGACGCCGCGTAGACGGCGGCCGCCAGGCCGGCCGGACCGGCCCCAATCACCATGAGATCGTAGGTGGCTACGTGCTCATTCACTGCCCGCAGGCCCATGGCGAGAGCCAGGTCTGCGTTGGATGGGTTCTTGAGGACCTGCGAAGCGTTGAGCACCACTGCGGGCAGGTCACTTTCGAGGATCCCGGCCCGGTCCAGTATGGCCTGCGCCTGCTCATCATCCTCCAGATCGACCAGCCGGTGAGGCACGCGGTTGGCGGCTGCAAATTCCAGGAGGCGAAGGGTGTCACGGCTGAAGCGGGATCCAACGATGCGGATGCCCGCGCCCGCGCTGATCAGCAGGATTCGGCGCTGAAGATATGCCCGCAGGATGGTCTCGCCCACCGCGGGGTCCGTCAGAACCACGCGGCGGAGATCGTCCCCGCTTATCTGGAGCACTTCACCCGCCTCGGCGGACACAGTGCTGACGAAGGCCGGTTGCCCCTCGACCAGGCCCAATTCCCCGAGGAACCGTCCCGGACCGTGAACCTCTAGGATCCGCGTGCCGGGGCCCAGCTCAGCAGGCTGTCTGCTGCCGGCGTCGTGCAGCCCCTCCACGACCAGTACCTTGCCATGCAGTGTGACGAAGAAGTCACTGTCGAAGTTTCCCTCCTGTATGAGGACTTCTCCGGCTGAGGTAGCCCGGCCGGTGCCGGCACGGCCCAACAACTCGATCTGGGCTTGGCTGAGCCGTGGATAGGCGCCAGAGACATCCGGCGTTTCGATCAGCGTTGAGTCTGCGATAGGTTCCATCAGCTGGTTGCGCCCGCCGATACCCTAGACGAACGCCTCATGGGGATAGCACCAGCGCCAGTCCTCGCCGGGCTCCAAGGAACGAACGATTGGATGCGACTCGGTGGCGTGGGCCCGGGCGTGCCGCATGGGTGAGGAATCACAACACCCGACGTGGCCGCAGGAGAGACACAAACGCAAATGAACCCAGGGAGTGCCCAAAGACAGGCACTCCTCGCAGCCCTGCGGTGTGCGTACCCGAACCGGACGAATCAGCGCGAGATGTGGATCAAGAATTCCGGCAATCATGTTGGCTCCTATGTCGGTCCGGCCATGGAGCCAGCATCGCCGCGACAACTGGCCAATAAGCGTCGCGTTGGCCCTGACCGGCGGCATGGGCACCATTATCGGATGGATCAGGTGGGTGTACCGGTTAAGGCAAGTACTAGACCCGGCCTGTCGGCCTGTCAAGCGGCGTCCGGTAGATCCGCATACCGGCTTGGGGTTCGCCCGCCGATTTCACGCCGGATCTTGCCGCCTCTCGGATCCCGGCTGTGTACCGAGTGCGGCGTTCTTTCCTAAGGAGTGTGGTGGACCAGGTGAGGTCAGCGGGCCGAATTCCGAGAAGCCGTGGCCCGTAGGCAGCCTTTCAGCCCATCGAGAGCCTCGGTTCAGGGCTTTCGCCCAACCTGCGCAGTCCAACGCCGGAGGCGATCAGGAGTATCCCGAGGAGGATTGCGAAGGACGAAAGCAGCCCCAGGAGACTAAGTATGCCTGGCCCGGGAAGAATGACCAGGAAGAGTCCGAAGAGGGTAGTGATGATGCCTGTGGTCAGCCAGAGCCACCACGAGCCGACACTCTTCTTGACTTCAAAGGCCAGCGCTATTTGGGAGACACCGAGCATGATCGCCCACACGCCGATGACGAGCGCCAGCGACAGGGCGGTAATGTCCGGCCAGACGAACGCGACGAGACCCGCCAGCACGGAGATGATCCCGCCCACTAGTTGCCAGACGGACCGGCGCGTCTTTCGCGTGACGTACTGCACGATGCTGGTGACGCCGTCAACGACAGCGTAGATTCCGAAGAGCATCACCAGTGCCAGTACGGAGGCACCGGGCCAGAGGACAACCAGAATGCCGAATAGAACGGCCGCAACGCCCCGGATAATCAACGCAGTTCCTGATCCCTTAAACAATTGTTGTGCCATTGGGTCGGACATGGACGCACCTCTGTTTCTGGAATTGGTTTAATCGTAATATTGCAGGCCGGACCACACGAACGGGTTTATCCCGTTGCCGTGGTGCCCAATGTGACTTTCACTGATTTTGTTTCCTGTCCGCGTTGGAACTCGACATCGGCCTGCTGGCCGGGCTCTTTCTTGCGGATAGCGGCTAGGAGGTCAGTCACACTGGCAATCTTCTGCCCGTCGAACTGGGTGATGATGTCTCCGGGCTGCAAACCCGCCTTGGCTGCCGGCCCCCCCTGGGCAACTTCGATGACCAGCGCGCCCGAGGTGGAGGGGAGGCCAAAGCGGTTTGCGACCTCGGGAGAGATGTCGGTCGGAATGATTCCAAGCACCGGGTGTGCGGCCACTCCGCTCTTGAGTATCTGGTCCGCTACGTCGGTCACGGTGGCCGCGGGCGTCACGAACCCGATCGACACAGCGCCCGAACTGGGCGGCAGATAGGCTTCCGAGAGTCCGATGACCTCCGAGCTGCTGTTGACCACGGCTCCACCGGAATTGCCCGGGGAGATGGGCGCGTCTGTCTGGATGAGGTCGATAAGGCCCTGGGGCGCTCCATCGGACGGTGGCATATTACGGTGAAGTGCGGAAACAATGCCCGCAGTGACGGTTTGCTCCAGCCCGAGCGGACTGCCAATGACGACGGCCAGCTGCCCAACTTCGGGAAGCGCGGTCGAGAACTTGGCGGCCGGAAGGTTGCCCCGGTCAGCTTTCACCACAGCCACATCGGTTGCGTTGTCAACACCGACGACGGTGGCCGACGCCTGGGATCCGTCCGCGAAGCGGATCCGGACGCTCGTGAACGGCTTCTTTTGTTGGTCCTCCACCACGTGGGCGTCCGTGACAATGGTGCCGTCGCTGCGGTAGACCACTCCGCTGCCGATGCCCCCTGACGTCTCGATCGTGACCACAGAGGGCTCGACTTCTCTTACGATCCTAGGAACGGCTGAAAGATCCCCTGTGGAGCTCGAACCCCCAGAACTGGCGGATTGTGATGGCGGAGCAGGAGAGGACCCTGTGCACGCCGACCCGAACATGAGTAACCCCGCCCCCAAGGCGCCGGTCCAGGCCCTCCTGCGTCCTGGGGCCGGGACCGGGGCCGTTCCCTCTGCGGCCGCTGTTCTGCTCATACTCATTGGATTCCCGTTGCTTTCTCTGGCTGCTAATAGAAACAGGTGACAGGCTGAGTCTCCTCCGCCAGCATCGCGTCCGCATGGCCCCGGGACGCCTAAAAACCGCCCGCACTTTAATCCACCAGATCAACCTCTGGCGGACCGCCATTAGTCGGTATCGGAGCGTGCTCCGGTGAATGGTGAGGCCGTCGTTCTTGTACCGGCGGGCCAGAGCTGAACCGTTCGCGACCGATTTGACCTGCAGTCTCTGTCTGCAACTGACGGGAGTCGTTCAGTCGTTCGTGGGCGGCGAGATGCGAGACGGCCGACCCTCCGGTTATCTCGGCGTCTCAGAGGATTCGCCCGTGAACCCTAGCCCTGATAGGTCATTCCCTGAAGCATATTTGGACCGTGGGGGGTCATGCCGTCGCTCCCTTCCAAGGGCAGACTCAACCCTGTAAGACCCATGACAAAGCCCGTTGAGCCTCGTGGCCCAGCAAGACAGGGCGTAAGTCGTGCGGTGCAACCTCGGGCGGACGTCACCACAGGACCGGTCGCGCCCTCTAGGACCGGAGTGGGTCATGGCCAAAGCAGTAGGAATTGATCTCGGAACAACCAACTCGGTGATTGCCGTCTGGGAAGGCGGGGACGCCCGCGTCATACCCAATGCGGAAGGCGCCCGGACCACTCCGTCTGTTGTGGCGTACACGGACACCGGCGAACGGCTCGTGGGGCAACTGGCCCGACGGCAGGCGATCCTCAATCCCAAGGGAACCATCACATCGGCCAAGCGGTTTATCGGCCGACACTATGACGAGATCACGGATGAGGCCAAGGCCGTCAGTTTCGACGTCGTGCCGGACGACAACGGGCTGGCGCGTTTCGAGGTCCACGGCAAGAAAGTTGCCCCGGAAGAGGTCAGTGCGCTAGTTCTGCGCAAGCTGGTGGACGACGCCGCGAAGCAGTTGGGCGAAAAGGTGACCGAGGCTGTCATCACGGTCCCCGCCTACTTCAATGACGCACAGCGCACCGCGACCAAGGACGCCGGCAAGATTGCCGGTCTTGAAGTCCTGCGCATCATCAACGAGCCGACCGCGGCAGCCTTGGCCTACGGCATCGACAAACGTCATCATGAGACGGTGCTGGTGTTCGACCTGGGCGGCGGAACCTTCGACGTGAGCCTGCTGGACGTCGGCGACGGGGTCGTGGAGGTCCGCTCGACAGCAGGCGACTCACACCTGGGCGGGGACGATTTTGACCGCCGCCTTGTCGATTACTTGGCCGACGACTTCCAGAAGGAGGCGGGCATTGATCTCCGGTCGGACGCTCAGGCGTTGCAACGATTGTTTGAGGCGGCCGAGAAAGCGAAGGTCGAGCTGAGTTCTGTGACCCAGACTCAGGTCAACCTTCCCTTTATCACTGCCGACGCCACCGGCCCCAAGCACTTGACGACCACCATCCGGCGGTCCGTCTTTGAAGACCTCACCCATGACCTCGTCGAGCGCACCATGGCGCCGGTGCAGCAGGCGATGACGGACGCGAAAGTCACCGCTAATGACATCGACGAGGTGATCTTGGTGGGTGGCTCCACCCGCATTCCCGCGGTACAGAACGTCGTGCGGCGGCTGACAGGCGGGAAAGATCCCAACATGAGCGTCAATCCAGACGAAGTCGTGGCCATCGGTGCGGCCATTCAGGCCGGCGTGCTCAAGGGAGAGGTTTCGGATGTCCTGCTGCTGGACGTTGTGCCGCTTTCCTTGGGTGTTGAGACCCGCGGCGGCGTCATGACCAAGATCGTCGAGCGCAACACGACGATCCCCGCCCGTCGCAGTGAAGTGTTCTCCACGGCCGACGATAACCAGCCCGCCGTGGACGTGGTGGTCTTGCAGGGGGAGCGGGAACTGGGGGCGGACAATCGGGTGCTGGGTCGGTTCCAGCTGAGCGATATCCGGCCGGCGCCTCGCGGAGAACCGCAGGTCGAGGTCACGTTCGACGTCGACGCTAACGGCATTCTGAACGTCACCGCCAAGGACAAGGACACGGGCAAGGAACAGGGCATCACGATCAGCGAGGGCTCAAACCTCGATGCCAAGGAAGTCGAGCGGATGATTGCCGAGGCTGAGTCCCACCGAAACGAGGACGTGCAGAACCGGGAGCGGATCGACACCCTCAACGAGCTCGATGCGGTCGCTTACCGCGTTGAGCGGGCCGTCAATGAACTGGGCGACGCTGTCCCGGCGCACGACAAGGCGCGGGCGGAACTGCTGGTTGGCCAGGCACGCGACGCGGTCAGCAACCAGGCGGAGGTGGCCGCCGCGAGGGAGCTCATTTCGGAACTTGAGCAACTGCAGGCAGCGCTCCGTGCCTCGGCTGCCTCCGCGGCAACCGCCGGGGCCGGTCCGGAGGCAGGAGCGGGCCAGCACGCCGGAGCATCCAGCGATGCCGATGACGATGACATCGTCGATGCAGAATTCGATCGTGGCTAGGAACGGCCATGAGTGACCAGGCGGGGCCGGCTGGACAGGCCCATCGAGGAAGTGACGGGGCAGAGGCCGCCGCACCCGAGGTAAGGGAAACCGAAGCGGCTGCGCAGGCGGACGCGCTGGCCAAGATGGAGGACCAGTGGCGCCGTGCGCTGGCTGACGCGGAAAACGTTAGAAAGCGCGCCACCCGGGACGGCGCACAGCTAAGGGCACAGGAGCGCGCAGCGGTTTCTTTGGCGTGGCTGCCCGTCCTGGACAACCTGGAACTTGCCCTGGCCCACGCACCAGCGGGTGCGCAGGATCCGCTCGTGGAGGGCATAGCGGCTATACGATCCCAGGCCATCGATACCCTGGCCCGCCTGGGCTATCCGCGGATTGACGCCGAGAACGTCCCCTTCGACCCACGGATTCACGAGGTGGTCAGTGTGTCGGAAACGGACGAGGTTCCCCCCGGGACTGTGCTGACCGTACTGCGTCCGGGCTACGGTGGCACGGACGCCATCCTCAGGCCAGCCGCCGCCGTTGTTAGCCGGGCGGTGACCCCGGACCGTGGCTAAGGATCACTACTCAGCTCTCGGCGTCCCGCGGACGGCGAAGCCTGACGAAATCCAGCGCGCCTACCGCAAACTGGCAAGAAAGTACCACCCCGACGTCAACCGGGAGCCGGATGCCGCCGACAAGTTCAAAGAGATCGGCGAGGCCTACGACACTTTGTCAGATCCCGAAACCAGGGCGCGCTATGACCGGTTCGGCGCCGACTACAGGCAGTACGCCGGCAGCGGGGCTGGCCCGGGGGGCGGGGGCGCGCGGCGGGGTTCCGGCGGGCCGCGCCCCGGCCCAAGGCCGGGCCCGCGCCCGGCGCGTGGCACGTACGGCGACGCCCATGTCGACATGGGAGGCGACGTCGATTGGGAGGATCTGCTCGGTGGCTGGTTCCGGCAACAGGCAGGGGGCCCGTCCCGGGGGGCGGACCACGAAGCCGAGCTATGGCTGACCGTCGAGGAAGCTGTCCGAGGCGGAAAGCACACCGTCAGGTTGGCTAAGCCCGACGGGGAGACCCGCGATTATGACGTCGACGTGCCTCCCGGTGTGCTCGATGGGCAGCGCATCCGTCTGGCCGGGGAAGGCGCGGCGGGCCGCGAAGCGGGCCCACCGGGCGACCTCCTACTGACCGTGCGGTTCCAGCCCGACAGCAGGTACCGGGTAAAGGGCCGGGACATCTACATCGACCTTCCGGTGTCGCCCTCGGAGGCCGCCGTGGGGGCCAAGATCAAGATCCAGGCGCCAACGGGGACAGTCACAATCACCGTGCCCGAGGGCTCCTCCAGCGGCCGCAGGCTGCGGCTGCGAGGACAGGGTATGCCCAACCCGCGGGGATTACCAGGGCACTTGTATGCGGAGATCAGGATCATGGTGCCCCCGAGCCTCAGCAAGGAGGAGCGCAAGCTGTACGAGAAACTCGCCAGCGTCTCCGCCTTTAATCCGAGGGAGGAGCAATGAGCGAAGTGTATGCGCTCGCCTACCCGTGGCGCCTGAATCTCGAGGCGGTGGCGCGGAGCAGCGGTGTCCACCCCGACGTCGTCAGGCGGTTCGTAGAGCTGGATCTGATTCGGCCGCTAGCAGGCGACGCTCCGGGCGGCCCCTGGTTCAGTCCGCGGGCCCCGGAACTGATCGCGCGCGTCATGCGGCTGCATTCGGAGCTGGCGCTGAACTATGCGGCAATCCCGCTGGTACTGGACTTGCTGGCGCGGGTGGACACGCTGGAACGACGTTTGGTTGAAATCACGCAAGTGGAAAGGACTACTTCGCGATGAATATGGAGAGTTTGACCCAGAAGTCGCAGGAGGCCTTGGCAGGGGCCCAGCGGATCGCCCAGCAACACGGCCATACGGAGACCGACGGCGAGCATCTGCTGGCGGCCCTGCTGACGCAGGAGGGGGGCCTCGTCCCGCGGCTACTCGTGGGCATGCAGGTTGACGTGGATGAGCTGAACGGGGCGGTCGAGACCGAGCTGCAGCGAAAGCCGAAGGTCACTGGTCCGGGGGCAGCGCCAGGGCAGGTGTACGTGAGCCGTAGGCTCGGCACACTCCTCGATGCCGCTGAACGTGAAGCCAAACGGCTCAAAGACGAGTACGTCTCGGTGGAACACCTGCTGGTCGCGCTGGCGGAGGAAGGCCGGTCCACTGCGGCCGGCAGGGTGCTGGCCGAGCACGGCATCACTCGCGAGGCGTTCCTTTCGGTCCTGACCCAGGTCAGGGGAAACCAGCGAGTCACCTCGGCAACGCCGGAGCAGACCTACGAGGCACTGGAGAAGTACGGCCGCGATCTGGTGGCGGACGCGCGCACCGGAAAGCTGGATCCGGTCATCGGCCGCGACGCGGAAATCCGGCGGGTCGTCCAGATACTTTCACGCAAGACCAAAAACAATCCGGTGCTGATAGGCGAGCCTGGAGTCGGCAAAACCGCCATTGTGGAGGGGCTGGCCCAGCGGATCGTCCGGCAGGATGTGCCGGAAGGCCTGAAGAACAAGACCATTTTCTCGCTCGACCTGAGCGCCCTTGTGGCCGGTGCCAAGTACCGCGGCGAATTCGAAGAGCGGCTGAAGGCGGTGCTGGCAGAAGTGCTGGCGGCAGAAGGCAGGATCCTGCTCTTCGTGGACGAGTTGCACACCGTCGTCGGGGCGGGCGCGTCCGAGGGGTCGATGGACGCCGGCAATATGCTAAAGCCAATGCTGGCCCGCGGGGAGCTGCACATGATCGGCGCCACCACCCTCGACGAATACCGCAAACACATTGAGTCGGATGCGGCTTTGGAACGCCGCTTCCAGCCGGTCCTCGTTGAGGAACCCGACGTCGAGGACGCCATTTCCATCCTTCGCGGGCTGCGGGAGCGGCTTGAGGTCTTCCACGGCGTACGGATCCAGGATAGTGCTCTGGTGGCTGCGGCCACCCTATCCCACCGGTACATCACAGACCGGTTCCTTCCGGACAAGGCCATTGACCTCGTGGATGAGGCCTGCGCCCGGCTGCGGACGGAAATTGATTCGATGCCAGCGGAACTGGATGAGCTCACGCGGAAGGTCACGCGGCTCGAAATCGAAGAGGCGGCACTTTCCAAGGAGACCGATCCGGCCAGCAAGACCCGGCTTGAGGAGCTGAGGCGTGAATTGGCAGACCTGCGGGCCGAGGCCGACGCGAAGAGGGCCCAATGGGAAGCCGAGCGCCAAGCGATCCACAAACTGCAGGAAATCCGCAGTGAACTTGAACGACTGCGGCAGGAGGCTGAAGAAGCCGAGCGGGCCTACGACCTCAACCGGGCGGCGGAGCTACGCTACGGCAGACTTGCCGACCTCGAACGGCGGCTGGCCGCCGAGGAGGAACGGCTGTCCGCGAAGCAGGGGGAAAAACGCCTGCTCCGCGAGGTCGTGACGGACGACGAGATCGCCGACATCGTCGCGGCCTGGACAGGCATACCGGTGACACGGCTGAAGCAGGGCGAACGTGAGAAAGTCCTGCATCTGGACGAAATCCTGCGCGCCCGCGTCGTGGGGCAGGAAGAAGCGATTAGTGCGGTTTCGGACGCCATCATCCGCGCCCGCTCCGGCATCCGGGATCCACGCCGACCCATCGGCTCGTTCATCTTCCTCGGCCCGACCGGCGTCGGGAAGACCGAGCTTGCCAAGGCTCTGGCTTCGGCGCTGTTCGACAGCGAGAACGCAATGATCCGGCTGGACATGAGCGAGTACCAGGAGCGCCACACCGTGAGCCGCCTGCTGGGGGCACCTCCTGGCTATGTCGGATACGACGAAGGAGGACAGCTCACGGAGGCAGTACGCCGCAAGACTTACTCGGTGGTGCTGTTCGATGAGGTGGAAAAGGCCCATCCGGACATTTTCAACACCTTGCTGCAGGTGCTCGACGACGGACGGATTACGGACTCGCAAGGCCGGACCATCGATTTCCGCAACACCGTCATCATCATGACCTCCAATATCGGCTCCCAGTATCTTTTGGAGGGTTCGGCCGAAGGCGGGGCGATCACCGAGGAAGCGCGCAGCATGGTGATGGGCGAGCTCCGGGCGCATTTCCGCCCCGAGTTCCTTAACCGCGTGGACGATACGGTCCTGTTCGCACCCCTGGGACTGCCGCAAATCGAACGCATCGTTGATCTGCAGTTCCAGCAGCTGCGGCAGCGGCTGGCCGAGCAGCAAATAGAGCTGGAACTAACCGAGGAGGCGCGCCTTCTGATAGCCGAACGCGGCTTCGATCCGGTATACGGAGCCCGGCCCCTGCGCCGTTATATTTCCCATGTGGTGGAAACGCAGGTGGGCCGGGCGCTGCTGCGTGGCAGCATCGCGGAGGGCGGATTGGTCAAAGTGACCGCCTCCGGAGGGGAACTGGTGGTTGACTACAGCACGATGGAGCTGGAAGAGGTCGGAACCGCATGAACAAGGCCATCATCAAATGTCCCCATTGCGGGAAGTCCAACCGCGTTCCGGCTGCCGCCGACGGCCGGCCGCGCTGCGGAAGTTGCCACCGGGAGCTTCCCTGGGTGGTTGAGGCGGGCGACGATGACTTCGGCGAGATCGCCGAACAATCCGGTGTTCCGGCACTGGTGGACTTTTGGGCGGTGTGGTGCGGACCCTGCCGGATGGTTAGCCCCGTGCTGGACCAGCTGGCACACGAACGGCCGGGGCAGATCAAACTCGTGAAAGTCGATGTGGACCACTCGCCGCAGCTCTCCGCCAGATTTGCCATTCAGGCAGTTCCAACGTTGATGGTCATCGTCGACGGCAAGATCGTCGCGAGGCAGGCCGGCGCAGCTCCCGCGCCGGTGCTGAGAGCCTGGTTGGAGGGGGCCCTCACGAAGTAGCTACGAAACAGCGGACGACGGCGGTTTCCCACCACCGTCCGCTTCTGGACGCGCGTGTGCCCCTTCCATGCGGGTGTGAAGAATCCCAGAGTCTGACCGACTTAATGTGAAGTCCCTGAATCCCCGCCGAACCCGCTGGGCTGGCCTGAGGACCGGACGTTGTGGGAGACCGGCCGGACGGGACTTGAATGAGCCGGCGCTCGTCGGCTTCTCTGCACGCAGTGATGCCTTTGTGGCAAGAGTCTGCATGAATCGAATTCATCGCCACTTTTTCGCGTCATCAAAAACCATAGACTAATTCACGCTGACCATCGGCTCCCCGTCCCGGCGGGATCGAAAGCCGGCAGGAATATCGTAAGTGACGGGCGCCCGCGATCACCGCTGACCGCACGGACTTTTGGCAACCGTGGCGATACCGGTCTCACTGCTACGGGATGCTGCCCCGCAAACGACGACGCTCCACAGCGCTCGTTTAGTGCCCGGCCTTTCATCCGGCCGTGTGCGTTTTCACCTTTATCAACCCAAAACACAGGAAACAACCATGCGCAGAATTACCAAAGTCTCGGCCGTCCTCGCCACGGCCGGTATCGCTCTTACCGTCGGGCTGACCCCCGCTTCCGCGGACGTCGTCGACTCCACGATCTCTGGCGGAACGCTTACGGCCACCACGTCCGGAGCCACCCTGACAGGGGTCACGCTAAACGGATCGAATACCCAGACCTCCACCGGCAATGCCTCCTCGGAATGGACCATCACCGATGCCCGCGGCACCGGTGCGGCATGGGCTCTCTCGGTCAGCGCAACCACGCCGACCAGCGCCGCCGGAACCGTTGAATTGACCGCCCGCACTCTCCCAGTCAGCGGCTTGACGATAGCGCCCGGCACCATCACGGCAGGCGCCGGATCGGACGCTGCTGCAACCATCACCGCTCCGGAATTAGCCCTTTCAACGTCCTCTCAAGCTCTAGTCTCCACTTTGGGCCAGAACATGGGCACGTACACACTGACGCCGGCGTTCAGCCTCGCCATTCCGGCCAACGCCTTCCGCTCTAACTACGCTGTTGGCACCAGCGGCGCCCTGAACCCCTACACCTCCACCATTACCTACACCATCGGCTAAGCGCACTGGCCCGCCCGCTGCCCCCCCGACAGGGGAAGGCGGGCGGGCCGGGAGCAGGCAACCTCCGCTGGCCAGCCCGCCGGCCGTTCCCTTTCCACACCACAGCACCACAACCCCCGGTCATCCGGAAGCCTTTTAGGACTGAAAAACGTGAAACCCCCGTCTCCGCACCAGCACTCACACCGGCCCCTGCGAGTGATCTTCGCCATGGTCTTGCTGACCCTGGGCATCTTCATCGCGGCCGAACCCGTGTCGGCGGTCGACAACGGGACATTGGGTATCCGGCCGGAGACAGAATCGGACTTCTTCCACTTGTCCCTCTATCCCGGGGCAGCGACGGAGGCCACCGCCGTCGTCTCCAACCACACCTCCTCGCCCGTGACCTTGTTCACCTACCCCGTAGACGGGGAGAACACCGTGCAGGGAACGTTCGCCATGGCTGCACAATCCGATCCACGCAACAGTGTCGGCGCGTGGGTTCAGCTTGATGCCGAACAGGTTAGCGTCCCCGCCAACACGGACCTGAAAGTTCCTTTCCGTCTCACCGTTCCCCAGGGCACCGCTCCAGGAGACTATGCAGGCGGGCTCATAATCCAAAGCCCCACCGTCCAGGGCAAGACCACCGCAGTCAACGGCGATACCGCCCTCCGACTGGACACGATCCAACGCCAGGGCGTGCGCATCTACCTCACCGTCGCCGGCACCGCGGTTAAATCACTCGCCCACGGCAATCTGAGCTGGAAGCAGAACAGGGACACCCTCGATTTCATTCTGCCCGTGCGCAACACCGGTACCACCATCCTGCATCCGTCCGCTGAGATGAACCTCTCCGGCTGGCCTGACCCGGCGACCAGCCTGAAATTCGACGCCCCCGATGGACTGCTTCCAGGAGCGAGCATTGACCTGCACGCCCGTCTCGCGCAGGCACCCATCGTCCAGAACGGCACCGCGGAGGCAACGCTGACCTCTGAGGCCGGCACCAGCCAAGCAGGCACGCGCGTCCTCTACGCACCATGGGCCCTGCTTGCCACTGGCTTAGTCCTCTTGGCTGCCGCTCTCTACGGGGCATGGCGGGCTGTCCGGTTTGTCCGCCGCGCCCGCGTCGCCCTCTCCCAAGTGAACAGTAACGGCCCCGGGGCGGCCAACGAACACGCTAGCCCCCCTTCTCCAGCCACCCCATCCGCCCTCTTGGGCGAGGCAAAGGCAAACCGCCGTCGACTACAGTAACAACCTCCCGCCCCCGAGAGGGTGCACGCCCCGTTCCGGACCGCGGGAACTGCTTCCTTGCGGGCGTGTGGGTTTGTCATGTTGGCGGCTGCCCCGTTTCTCTATGAGGCTAGGAGAGAGAACCCGCATCGGACGGGTTACCTGTGTACCGCGGATTGCAGCCTCTCCGGTGACAAACGCTTCCGGAGTTACCGGAGTGCGGTTGTCGAAGGTCTCATCTGGTACGGCTGTGGCTGTTGGTTCGAAATGGCGGTTTACCAGCTTGGCATCGAAAGGCTCTTCTTTGTCGACAGCCCATCAAAATTGGAGGTCTTGCCGGGTCTGTGCCAATGGTGTTTGGAACGACGTGAGGTCCTTCCCGGGCGAGCGGACGGTGAGAGAAAGCGATCGGCTGGGTCGGACTAGAATTGACGGATTATGGCCAGTCAGCAGAATGATCTGCCCGCCCTGCCTCGCGCCTTTCGCTTCACCACGCATGGCATCGCGCCCGTCAACCGCGTCCAGCTGTGGGAGGGCCACAACGCCAAGGCCCTGATTTCGCTCGATATCCGGACCCTCGACGAGTCCCCGCTGCACGCGGCTGAAGTGAATCTCCAGTTTCCGTACCTGCGTCTTGCCCACGTGCGCGGTACGGCCCAGATCGTGGAGCGTTCGGAATCGTTCATCCGGCAGAACCCCACCGAAATGGTGGCGATCTTCTTCGCCCTAGCCGGCGATGCATTCTTTTACCACCGCAGCGGCCACGAGTTGTTGAAACCGGGCCAAGCCATCATGTACGACGCAGACCTGCCGTTCATGCGCGGCTTCGCGGAAGGGCTCCAAGAGCTTGTCCTTACCGTTCCCCGGCCGCTTTTCCTGGAGCTGTCCGGGGGGACTGGCCTCAACCGACCAGTGCGGTTCGATTTCGGCCCCGGCGGGGTCCCTCAGGCACAAGAGCTCGCGCGGCGGATCCGGACAGCGCTGGCGGCCCAGCAGCCGACGGATGACGCCGAGAATACCGTCCTTGAACTATTCCGCTCAATCGCTTCAGGGGGCAACGCCGGCAGCGATGCCGGCTATCTGGCAGCTGCCAAGGGATACATCGAACGGCACCACGGCGATCCTGAACTTTCGACGGCGGAGGTGGCTGCCGCCGTCGGCATCAGTGAGCGGCAGCTAGGGCGGGCCTTCGCAGCCGCGGGCCTCACGCCCGGACGGTATGTCCTGGGGCTGCGGCTGGACCGCGGCCAGGAGCTTCTCGCTTCGCCCGCCGCGGATGGCTTGAGCATCGGCGAGATCGCTGCGAGGGTCGGCTTTTTGTCGCAGAACTATTTCGCACGTACCTTCAAAGAGCGGTTCAGCGCCACGCCATTGCAGACGCGCAAGGCAGCCAGGGCAGGCATACCGCTGGAGTAGCCGCAGCAGGAACGGGTCGTTTTAGTACTGCGGCGACGCGTTTTAGCACCGGCCGGACGCATCAGCGCCGACCAGGTCCGCGGCCGATAGTGACCTGTGACACTTCTTGGGAAGGCCCGGTCCAGCAGCATCACCACCGCAAAGCCAGCGCCGGCCACAGTGTCCAACCACAACCAACGGAGGTTGTCATGCCAGTTTTCAATGACGGAATCACCGCCACTGCCCGCCCGGAAGGTACCGGCATCGTCATTACGGACGTGCTGATTGTGGGCTCCGGCCCAGCAGGCAGCTCGGCGTCCCTGTTCCTCTCCAACCAGGGCATCCCGAACATCATGATCACCAAGTATCGCTGGACCGCGAACACGCCCCGTGCCCACATCACCAACCAGCGCACCATGGAAGTCCTGCGCGACGCCGGCATCGAGGAGCAGGTCCTGGCCGAGGCCACGCCGCACGAACTCATGGGTGACACGGTCTATTGTGAATCCCTCGCCGGCGAGGAGATCGGCCGCCGCCCTACCTGGGGCACGCGTCCTGATCGGCGGGCCGACTATGAACTCGCGTCGCCTTCCATGCCGTGCGATATTCCGCAGACTCTGCTGGAACCGATCATGGTCAAGAACGCGGCGATGCGTGGCACGCAGGTCCAGTTTTCCACTGAATACCTATCCCATACGCAGGATGGCGACGGCGTAAGTGTCCAGGTGCTGAACCGCCTCACCGGACACGAATACACCATCCGGGCGAAGTACCTCATTGGCGCAGATGGTGCGCGCTCCAAGGTGGCCGCCGACATCGAGCTCCCCATGGAGGGCCTGATGGACATTGATGGCTCTATGAACATCACGTTCAAGGCGGACCTGACCCACCTCGTGAAGCACCGCCCGTCAATCCTGTACTGGGTGTTCAACCCGGGCTCAAACATCGGCGGTCTCGGCGCCGGCCTGATCCGCATGGTCCGCCCTTGGAATGAGTGGTTGATCTGCTGGGGCTTCGACATCAACGGTGAGCCCCCGGTCCTGGACAATGCCGAAGCAATCCGGATCATCCGTAACCTGGTGGGCGTCGCGGACCTCGACGTCGAAATCCTGGGCTATTCGCTGTGGGGCAACAACGAACAGTGGGCCACCCATCTGCAGAAGGGCCGCGTTTTCTGCGCCGGAGATGCCATCCACAAGCACCCGCCGAGCCACGGACTTGGCTCCAACACCTCCATTCAGGATTCCTACAACCTGGCCTGGAAGCTGGCCGCCGTAATCAGGGGCCAGGCCGGTCCCGAACTGCTGGAAACCTACTCCACCGAGCGCGCCCCCGTGGCCAAGCAGATTGTCACCCGCGCCAACCAGTCCAGCCGCGACTACAAGCCGATCTTTGACGCTCTGGGGGTCACGGATGCCACCACGGACGCGGAATTCACCGAGAAGCTCCAGCTTCGCAAGGAAAACTCGCCCGAGGGCGCCGCGCGCCGGACGGCACTGCGCGCCGCACTCGACGCGAAGGACTATGAGTTCAATGCACAGGGTACCGAGATCGGTCAGTACTACGAGTCAACGGCTGTAGTGACCGACGGCGGTGAGCGGCCTGCCCGGACCGAGGACGAGCTGCTGCATCACCAGAAGTCCACGTTCCCGGGCCTCCGGTTGCCGCATGCCTGGCTTGGAAACGCAACGTCCAAGTACTCGACTCACGACATCGCCAAAGGCACCGGTTTCACCATCTTCACCGGAATCACGGGTCAGGCTTGGGCAGACGCCGCGGTCAATGTGGCCGCTCGGCTGGGGATTGAGCTCAAAGCCGTGGTCATTGGCGAAGGCCGGGAGGTCCAGGACCTCTACGGGGACTGGCTCCGCCAGCGGGAAGTCCAGGAGGACGGTGTCATTCTCGTTCGCCCGGACAAGCACATCGGCTGGCGCGCCCACACTATGGTTCAGGATCCCGTAGCTGCCCTTACCGCAGTGCTCGCCGAGATCTTGAGCGTTGGCCTTGAAGACTGCGATCTCGCCGAGGAAGCCGAAGCCGTTCTCGCACCCGCCGGTCTTGGTCGCTGAGCGCGCAGCAACATTTCACTCCGGTGAATATCGGCATTATTCGGATCTAAAAGCTCTTAGCCACGTATAAATAGGTATTTCTATTTACGAATACGCGCTTTTACGCTTATTTCTGCATGGCATTGAGCCGGCAGACCTACTGAGAGGCCTCAATGGAGACGCGACATCTCAAGTACTTCATAGCCGTCGCAGAAGAACGGCATTTCGGCAGGGCCGCCGCCAGACTCCATATGGCGCAACCGCCTTTGTCCCAACAGATCCGGCAGCTGGAGGAACAGTTGGGCACCCCGCTGATGGTCCGGACTACCAGGAAGGTGGAGCTGACGCCGGCAGGTCAGGTACTGCTGGATCGGGGGCGGGTGCTGCTTCAGGAACTGCAAGTCCTGGAATCCGATGTGCAGCAGGTTGGCGAAGGTGCCACGGGCGTGCTCCGGGTAGGGTTCACCGGCACGGCCACGTACCGGCTAATGCCCATCATCGTCCAGGCCGCGCGCCGCACCCTGCCTGGGCTCCGCATCACGGTCCAGGGCGAAATGCTGACGCCGCAGATGGAAGCTGCGTTGGAGGAGGGCAGGCTCGATGCTGCCGTCCTCCGCCCACCTGTTCATTCGGGGGCCATCGCCCTGAAGCTGCTGGAACAGGACCAGCTGGTGGCGGCCTTGCCCGCAGACTCGCCGCTGGCAGAGAAGGGAACGCTGGAGCTGGCCGCCCTGTCCGAGGAGGGCTTCATCGGATATCCCGGCTATTCCGCGGTCAGCAGCATCTTTGTTGATGCCTGCCGCAAGGCCGGATTCCAGCCCCGGGTCGTTCAGGAGGCAAAGGAGACCTCCACGCTGCTCTCGCTCGTGGCCTCCGGTATGGGCATAGCACTCGTTCCCATGACATCTCGGATGTTTTCCTATCAGGGCGTTGCTTTCCGGCCGCTCCGGAACCCCCCGCCGATGGACCTGGCGGTGGCCTGGAACAGCGACAAGGAAACGCCGCTGTTGCGCGCCTTCCTCGATCTCTTCGATTCCCTCCCCGCCAAGCAGCCCCCAGGTAAGTCGGCAACCTCCAAAGGACAGACCCCGTGAAGATCACACGCATCGAGGCCATCCCCTATGCCATCCCGTACTCGCGGCCGCTGAAGTTCGCCAGCGGAGAGGTGAGCACCGCGGAACATGTGCTGGTCCGGATCCACACGGATGCGGGTATCTGCGGAGTGGCAGACACTCCTCCGCGGCCCTATACATACGGCGAAACCCAGGATTCGATCGTGTCGGTGGTGACCAAGGTCTTTGCCCCGCAGCTCATCGGGATGGACCCGATGGACCGCTCCAAAGTCCAGCAGTTGCTCGGGCGCACGGTCAATAACCCCACGGCCAAGGGGGCCCTGGACATCGCACTCTGGGATGTCATCGGGATTTCGCTGGGCACCCCGGTGCACAAGCTCCTGGGCGGCTTCAGCGACAGCATGCGGGTCTCGCACATGCTGGGCTTCAAGGCCGCCGCAGAGCTCCTCGAGGAAGCGCTGCGGTTCCGTGAAACGTACGGCATCGACACCTTCAAGCTCAAGGTTGGCCGGCGGCCGCTCTCCCTGGACGTCGAGGCCTGCCACGTGCTGCGGGAAGGCCTCGGTGCGGACACCGAGATCTACCTCGATGCCAACCGCGGGTGGACGGCGAACGAGGCCATGGAGGTGCTCCGCCGGACCGAAGGCCTGGGATTGTCAATGCTGGAGGAGCCGTGCGATGCCGCCGAGGCGATGGGACGGCGCCGGCTGGTCCAGCACTCGAGCATCCCGATCGTGGGCGACGAAAGCGTCCCCAACCTCGGCGACGTTTCCCGGGAACTGCTCTCCGGCGGAAGCAACGCGATCTGCATTAAGACAGCGCGCAGCGGTTTCACCGAGGCCCAGCAGATCCTCGGCCTCTGCGAGGGCCTTGGCGTGGACGTCACGATGGGCAACCAGATCGACACACAGGTCGGCAGTCTCGCCACGGTCACCTTCGGCGCGGCCTTCGAGGCCAGCTCCCGGCGGGCCGGGGAGCTCTCCAACTACCTGGACATGACGGATGACCTGCTTGCGGAGCCGCTCGAAATTACCGACGGGGCCATCCGGGTCCGCGAGGCCCCCGGCGTCGGGGCAGCCATCGACGCCGACAAGCTGCAGAAGTACCGTCAGGACTAGGCATGCCCGGCCGTATCCGCCCCCAGAAACCCCACACCGAAAGGAACACCTCATGCTCTACCTGGTCCGCATGGACGTCAATATTCCGCCGGACATGCCCAAAAAAAACGTCGACGCCATCAAGGCGGAGGAACGGGAGTACTCCCAGGAGCTCCAGCACAACGGCCGCTGGCCGCACTTGTGGCGGGTCGTGGGCGAGTACTCCAACTACTCGGTGTTCGACGTCGCGGACAACGATGAGTTGCACACGCTGCTGTCCGGACTGCCTCTCTTCCCGTACATGGACATCAAAGTTACGCCGCTGGCCAAGCACCCGTCCGCCATCGAATAGCACGCCCCGCATTTATATCAATTAGCACGCATCGCATTCATATCGAAGAGCTTTCAATGATCCGGAAATAGGTATTTCCCCTCGCTCAATAAGGGCAATATCGTGGAAACAACACCGGATGTGATGTGCAGCACTAAGCAGTAGACGCGACATACCGGAACCCCTCGAACCGTTTATGACCAAGGTTCCGGAGCCACCATTCTTTGACAAGGGAGTCACCATGACAACGGAAATCCAAGCCACCGCCGCATCCTCCGGCGCGGGGGCCACCGCCCGCTTCCGGGAAAACAAGCACATCGGCGCCGGCACGAGCCAGGAACGTGTCAGCTCGCTGGCCGGCCGCGTCATCAAGGCGATCAACGACACCGTCCTGGATGAGAAAGTCACCTATGACGAGTACAACGCTTTCAAGGCCTGGCTTATCCAGGTCGGCGAGGACGGCGAATGGCCGCTGTTTTTGGACGTCTGGGTGGAACACTCAGTCGAGGAGGTCGCCAACGCCAACCGGCACGGTTCCAAGGGCACCATCGAGGGACCGTACTACATCCCTAACGCCCCCTCGCAGAAGACCCCGGCCACCCTGCCGATGCGCGACGACGAACCCGGCACCCCGCTGCTGTTCCAGGGCCAGGTCACGAATGTCGCTGGTGAGCCGCTCGCCGGGGCGCTGATCGAACTGTGGCACGCCGATGACCTTGGCTTCTACTCCCAGTTCGCCCCCGGGCTGCCGGAATGGAACCTCCGCGGCTCCATCGTTGCCGATTCCCAGGGCAACTTCCAGATCAACACCATGCAGCCGGCGCCGTACCAGATCCCCACCGACGGCGCCTGCGGTGCCCTTATCGCCGCGGCCGGCTGGCACGCGTGGCGGCCGGCGCACCTTCACTTGAAGGTTTCAGCGCCGGAGCACCAGCTCATCACCACCCAGCTTTACTTCGAAGGCGACGAGCACGTCGCCGACGACATCGCCTCGGCCGTGAAGCCCGAACTCGTCCTCGCCCCGACAGAGCGCGCCGACGGCAAGGGTCGCGAAGTCACCTACAACTTCGTTCTCGACCCCCAGGACTAAAGCTCCAGTCCCGGGCCCGGGGGCGGAACACTTCCGACCCCGGGCCCAACCCGTACATCACCCTCACCCGCCATAATGCCGCTCGCCCAAAATCAGGCCGCCGCCACGGTAGCGGCCAACAGCAGAAAGGAGGAGTCGATGACTCAGGAAGTCATGGGGGCCATTGACACACGCGAACTGCGGCACGTCTTTGGCACGTTTGCCACCGGCGTCACGGTGGTGACATGTCGGTCCGACGGCGGCGTCCCGCACGGCGCCACGGTCAATGCCTTCACCGCCGTCTCCCTGGATCCGCCGCTCGCCCAGGTCACCCTGACCCGGACCTCGCGGGCCGCCCGCTACCTCGAAGGTGCCGCCTTCGCCATCAACATCCTGTCCCTCGAACAGATGGATGTTGCCCTGCATTTCGCCGGCAAGGTCCTCGACGAGGAGCCGGAATGGACCCTGGA
Source organism: Arthrobacter sp. PvP103 (assembly GCF_017833075.1). Taxonomy (NCBI): domain Bacteria; kingdom Bacillati; phylum Actinomycetota; class Actinomycetes; order Micrococcales; family Micrococcaceae; genus Arthrobacter; species Arthrobacter sp. PvP103. Next base: position 4,503,383 of record NZ_JAFIBQ010000001.1, read on the forward strand.
CGGAAACGTCCCGGTGCTAACCCGGAATGCCGCCACGCTCGAATGCCGGCCGTGGAACGTCTACGACGGCGGCGACCACATCATCGTCGTGGGCGAGGTCATCGGCATGGAAATCACCAAGCGGGAACCGCTCCTGTTCTTCGGCGGCAAATTCCGCCAGATTGGCCGGCTCGTTGAGGGGGCCCCTTGGGACCACTCCGGCGACGCCCCGGAATCGGGCTGGTTCGCCGGCTCCAGCTCCTTCAAGCCGCTCCACGGCTCCACACGCTAACCCGCACCACACCAAGAACGCCTGAAATTTCCTCACCGCTCAGAGACCCCTCCCCCTGAAAGGGACGATCATGACCGAAATTGTTGACCAGTCAGTTCCCGCCACCGATTCCTCGGCGTCCTCCACGCCGTCGATGAGTGAGAGAACAACGCCGGCGAATCCGAAGATGCCGATGACCGGGGATGAGTACATTAAGTCTTTACAGGATGACCGCGAGGTCTGGATTTACGGTGAGCGTGTCAAGGACGTGACTACCCACCCGGCGTTCCGGAACTCGATCAGGATGGCCGCCCGGCTGTACGACGCAATGCACAAGCCCGAGATGCAGGACAAGCTTATGGTGCCCACGGACACCGGCTCCGGTGGCAAGACGATGTCCTTCTTCCGCACCCCGCACAGCGTCGAGGATCTGAAGAAGGACCGCTTAGCGATCGAGACCTGGTCCCGCATGAGCTACGGATGGCTGGGCCGCTCACCGGATTACAAGGCCGCGTTCCTGGGCACCTTGGGCGGCAACACGGACTTCTACGATCCGTTCCAGGAGAACGCCAAGCGCTGGTACAAGGAATCTCAGGAGAAGGTCCTGTACTGGAACCATGCGATCATCAACCCGCCGGTGGACCGGCACCTCCCGGCGGACCAGGTCGGCGATGTGTTCATGAAGGTCGAGAAGGAAACCGGCTCGGGCCTGATCGTCTCCGGTGCAAAGGTCGTTGCCACCGGGTCCGCGATCACCAACTACAATTTCATCGCGCACTACGGCCTGCCGATCAAGCGCAAGGAATTCGCACTGATCTGCACCGTGCCGATGGACGCACCGGGTGTGAAGCTGATCAGCCGGGCCTCCTACGCCCACCAGGCCGCTGTGATGGGCACCCCGTTCGACTACCCGCTGTCGAGCCGGATGGACGAGAACGACTCTGTCTTCATCTTCGACAAGGTCCTAATCCCGTGGGAGAACGTCTTCGCCTACGGGGACGTGGAGAAGATCAACAACTTCTTCCCGCAGACCGGCTTCATCAACCGCTTCACCTTCCAGGGCGTGATCCGTCTCGCCACCAAGCTCGACTTCATCGCCGGGCTGCTGATGAAGGCCCTGGAAGTCGCCGGAACGCAGGACTTCCGCGGCGTCCAGACCCGGGTGGGCGAGGTCCTGGGCTGGCGCAACATGTTCCACGCGTTGATCGACGGCATGACCCTGAACCCCGACCAGGGCCCCAACGGCACCGTGCTGCCCAAGCTCGACTACGGACTGTCCTACCGGATGTTCATGGCCATCGGCTACCCCCGGATCAAGGAAATCATCGAACAAGACGTCGCATCCGGCCTGATCTACCTGAACTCCTCAGCCCTGGACTTCAAGACCCCGGAAATCCGGCCCTACCTGGACAAGTACATCCGCGGCTCTGACGGCGTAGAGGCCGTGGATCGGGTCAAGTTGATGAAGCTGCTCTGGGACTCCATCGGCACCGAGTTTGGCGGCCGGCATGAACTCTACGAGCGGAACTACTCCGGCAACCACGAGAATGTGAAGGCCGAGATCCTCTTCGCCGCGCAGGCCCAGGGCACCACGGACTACATGAAGGGCTTCGCTGACCAGTGCCTCGCCGAATACGACCTGGACGGCTGGACCGTGCCCGACCTGATCAGCAACGACGACGTCAGCCTCTTCCTCAAGCGCAGCTAAATCAATTCCGAATGAGCGGCGCTCCGAGTCCACGTTGGGAGCGCCGCTCACGCGGCAAGAGACATCGTTGGCCGCATGAAGAGTTCGTGCTCATCCGCTCGGCGTGGCCGGATGGTATTAGGAATTGTCTTTCAACGAAGCGGCCGCCAGCACCTGAGCCGCCGACTGCACGGCGCCCGAAGCCGCAATCGTGAACCGGAAGGACTGACTATGGGTCTGGCTTTTGAGCATGTGACTCTGGGCCAGCGTGTCCTCTTCGGCACCGGCACGGCCGCTCCGAGCCTCGCCTCCGAAGTGGCCCGCCTAGGTGCGCGGCGCCTGATGGTGATCACCTCGAACCGCGCGAGGGAAACGGCATACAGAATAGCTGCCGACGTCGAGGTGGCGCTGTGGCACCACGACGTGGTGATGCACGTGCCCATAGAAACCGCAAGGAAGGCCCGCGCCGCCGCGGGTGAGCACGGCATCGACCTGCTTGTCTGTGTGGGCGGGGGTTCGACGACGGGACTCGCTAAGGCGATCGCGATGACCTTGCGCCTGCCGCTCATTGCCGTGCCCACCACCTATGCGGGCTCGGAAGCCACCAACGTGTGGGGCCTAACCGAAGCATCTCGAAAAACCACCGGAGTGGACGATGCCGTCCTGCCCGTCACCGTCATCTACGACGCGGCACTGACGCTAGCCCTGCCGGTGGCCATGTCCGTTGCCTCCGGACTGAACGGCATTGCACACTGCATCGACTCCATGTGGGCCCCCGGCGCAGACCCCATCAACGCAGCGCTCGGCGCCGAAGGCATCCGCGCCCTCAGCCACGGCCTGCCCCTCATCGCCGAAGACCCCGCAGGTACCGAGGGGCGCGAGCTGGCCCTGTACGGCGCCTACCTCTCCGCCGTCGCGTTCGCGTCCGCCGGCTCCGGGTTGCACCACAAAATCTGCCATGTCCTGGGCGGCGCTTTCAACCTCCCCCATGCCCAGGTCCACGCCACCGTACTTCCTTACGTTCTCGCGTTCAACGCCCCCTATGCTTCCGACTCCGAAGCTCGCATCGCCGCAGCGTTCGGCACAGCCGACGCACTGACCGGACTACAGGAACTGCGCAATCGTCTTGACGCACCCAAAGCTCTGTCTGACTACGGTTTTACCGCGGACGGGGCCGCCGAAGCCGCCGCCGTCGTCCAGCCGACCGTACCGGCATCGAACCCCCGCCCCGTCACGACCGAGAACCTCACCCGCCTCCTCCAGGCAGCACTGAGCGGCGAGGACCCCCGGTGCCTCCTGGAGCACTGACCTCCTCGATCCCGGGCCGGGATCGATTGCTGAGAGTGGCGCACATCGGGACTGTCTGGATAACGGTCGATTCACACTTGGCCCGACACGCCGGTAGGAGCCTGGCGGGGGGAGACCGATCATGAGCGACGCCATGGATCCCATGGCGACTGATGCGGATCAGCAAGAGCTAGCGCAGCAGCTCCCGGCCCAGGCCAGGAGGCTGCCCGGTTGGGGTCGCCGAAGTGGGCAAAAAAGGAGATGTGCACGAGTCGCTGGATTCAACGAACCCTCCGCGGCCCTTTGCGATACCGGGGGTGGGCTGCCACTCGGATGGCGTAACGAATAGGGACTACCAAGCCGACAAGCAATATTGAGACCGCAAGACCACGCGCCATGGCGGGAGACCAGATGGACAAAAGAACGACCAACGGGGCCGAGTCTGTGCTTGCGAACCAGAAAACAGGCTGATGTCCCCGCAGCCCGCCGCCTCGGCCGACTTCCCCTTGCAGGTCCGGGGCAGCCGAGACGGTCACGGACCACGCGGTGTGGGACGGTATTATCATCGCCACCAGGAGACGTCGTCCTTCAATTCTGGCGCCGGTCAGGACGACCGTGATGCTCCGCTTATCGCCGGGCCGTTCGGACTCAACGGTGAGCCGCTCCCGTGTCGCATGTCGGACGCGGCTGATGCGGTGCGCCTGCCGGCATTCCTTGACTTCGAAAAGGTCCGCAAAATCCGCGTCCGCTAGCACTTCGAGACGGCAGTGAAAAGGTTCACGGGCGTAGTTGTGCACGGTAATGGTCTCCGTCAGATTTGCCCCGAGCTGGCGGTCCCGCTCGACCAGTACGGAGCTGTCAGCATGATCGTGCCGCAGAGTCCGTCCCATGAAGACAGCATGGAAAGGTTCCGGTGTCGCGGCCGAAAGCGCTTCAAGGGGTAAACCGTTTACGGTAAGTTTCCACTCGCTGAGATACCGGGTGTCCTCAAAGAAGACGCCCTGGGGTTTACTCGCTGACATGTCCCCGTTAGCGCTCGAAACGCAGAACGAAGTCCCCTGAACCAGGGTCACTTCTCCGGTCCCACCCCGGACCGCACTGTCATGGACGTTCCATCCGGGCATCTAATTGTCTTCCGTCAAGACCCCACCTGTATTCACGCACTATGTAACGGGCTCATGAGCGCCAACAAGAGGCAACCGGCCCTGATTCACCGAGGCCCGGGAAGCGCGCAGAAGCGATTTCCCCGGTCCAACTTTCACCGCTCCGAGTGTCCGTCCCCGGCGGACGCCGCCGTGGAACCGCCTGGAAGTAGTCGACGCGGAGTGACATGAGTGTTGGACTGGCTGACGCCCCAATGGACCCACAGCCGTCCGGCGCAGGGGGCCCCTCACTTTCAGAATACAGCCCGCCAGAGGGCTTGCCGCAAGGCCCCTATCATCGACGAGAATGGTTGGCTGCGGCAAGTAAAGCGTGCGGAAACGGGACGGTTTTGGGCCGTTCAGCGCCGGACCATGAAATGGGGTTATATATGTTCGACGTGATTATTAGCGGCGGCGGCCCGACCGGGATGATGCTGGCCAGCGAGCTGCGACTGCACGAGGTGGACGTGCTCGTGCTGGAGAAGGACGCGGAGCCAGGAAAGGCAGTCCGCTCGCTCGGCCTGCACCCGCGCAGCATCGAGATCATGGACCAGCGCGGGCTGCTGGACAGGTTCCTCGCACTCGGGCAGCAGTATTCCGGTGTCGGCGGCTTCGCCGCGATCGACAAACCCCGAACCGCGAACCTGGACACCGCACACGGTTACGTCCTCGGCATCCCCCAGCCGGTCACCGACGGCCTGCTGGCCGAGCGCGCCGGCGAGCTCGGCGCGCAGATCCGCCGCGGCTGCGAGGTGACGATGGTTGAGCAGGGCAGGGACGGGGTGGACGTCGGGCTCGGCGACGGCACACGGTTGCGCTCACGCTGGCTGGTCGGGTGCGACGGCGGACGCAGCCTGGTGCGCAGACTGCTCGGCATCGGCTTCCCCGGCGAGCCCGCCACTACCGAGTGGCTCCTCGGCGAGGTGGAGGTGACCACGCCGCCGGGCGAGCTCGCGGAGGTGGCGGGCGAGGTGCGAAAGACCCACAAGGGGTTCGGCATCGGTCCCACCGGTAACGGCCTGTACCGGGCCGTCGTTCCGGCGGCGACGGTGGCCGAGGACCGTTCGGTCCCGCCTACTCTGGAAGAGTTCCGGACGCAGCTGCGGGCTTATGCGGGAACTGACTTCGGCGCCCACTCACCACGGTCGCTGTCCAGGTTTAGCGACGCGACACGGCTTGCCGAGCGATATCGAGTGGGCCGGGTTCTGCTCGCTGGAGACGCGGCCCACGTCCACCCGCCGTTGGGAGGTCAGGGTTTGAACCTGGGAATCCAGGACGCTTTCAACCTCGGATGGAAGCTCGCGGCCGAGGTCAACGGGTGGGCACCGGAGGGGCTGCTGGACAGTTATTACGCCGAGCGTCACCCTGTCGCCGAGGACGTGCTGACCATCACCCGGGCCCAGAGCGAGTTGCTCTCCACCGAGCCCGGCCCGCAGGCTGTGCGCCGGCTGATGACCGAGCTGATGGACTTCGAGGACGTCCGCCAGTTCCTGGCCGAGAAGATCACCGCGATCGGGATCCGCTACAACTTCGGCGAAGGGCCCGAGCTGCTCGGCAAACGGCTACGCGATATTCCTCTCTCACGCGGTCGTCTCTACGAGCTCACTCGTGAAGGCCGCGGGCTCCTGCTGGACCAGACCGGCGAACTCTCCGTGACGGGATGGACGGATCGGATCGACCATGTCGCGGACGTCAGCGGAGAACTGGACGCACCTGCGGTCCTGCTCCGACCGGACGGCCACGTCGCATGGATCGGCGAAGACCAGACCGACCTGCTCCGCCACCTGCCCACATGGTTCGGAGCCGCCTCGGAGGACCCGCTCGTCCGCGCAGCCCCAGGCGCCGGCCAGAACCCATGATGCCTCCGGGCGATCACAACGGCTCCACAGATGCCGCGAACCCCCAATCGAGGACTACGGAGAGAGAAACGTCAGTGGGCCGCGATCGCGGTGTCCTTGCGGAGTCTTCCGGGACGTGTCACCGTCGGCGCTTGCTGAGGGCGAAAGGCCCGGAGCGACCGGGCCAATGAACGTTGGGGAGGCCTGCCAGCCGCTTAATTACGTCGGCAAGGGCATGCCGGGGGCATTTTCCCTAGCGGCGGAGGCGGCCGAGTGGGATGATTTGGTCATCCTTCGAATAGGGGGCCCATCATGGCCGGCCTTGGTGCTCTTCGACCTGGCCGCCGCTCCCGGGCATCCGCGCCCCGGCTCCTGGCGGTTTTACTTGTGCTCGCACTCGGCGTGCTGTTCGCTGCACCCGCCCGAGCAGTCGACTACGGACATGACGTTTCGTGGCCACAGTGTCCGGGCGGTCTTCCGATGCCGCCGGAAGACACGGAGTTCGTGGTCGTGGGGCTGACCAACGGACTCGCATTCACCGAGAACCCCTGCCTGGGCGGGCAGTTCCAGTGGGTGCTCGACCGGGGCGTCCGGGCTCAGGCCTACGCCATGGCTACGTTCCCCACCACCGCGCAATACGAAACCTACGGCGACGACGGTCCATGGCCCGTAAGCACCACGCCGGACCGGCTGCGCAATGTCGGGTACGCCGAGGGCCGCGCAGCTCTCGCGTCTCTCGATGAGGTGGGATGGCGACCGGAGAGAATCTGGGTCGACGTCGAGCCCCGCCCGCAACAGCCCTGGCCCACCTCGACAGCAGCCCAGCGGCAGGAGAACCGGTACGTCATCTCCGGGCTCCTGGCCGCACTGGCGGACGCCGGGTACCCGCACGGGATCTATTCCTATTCGAGCGGTTGGGAGGCCATTACCGGATCGTGGCAGCTTCCCGACGTCCCCGTCTGGTCACCGGCAGGGCGTCTCGACTTCGCCAGTGAAGCATCCGACCTCTGTGTGAATCGCAGCTTCTCCGGCGGAGCCGTACACATCTCGCAATGGACCGACGGCACCTACGACTACGACATGACGTGCATCGGGGTCTACCAGGCCCACGTCGCGACCATCGGCTGGCAGTCGAGCGTCTCGGACGGCGCCACCGCAGGAACGACCGGCCGGTCACTGCCGATGGAGGGCTTGCGCCTGTCGGTGGCAGGAGACCGCCTGTCGGGCGACATTCTGTGGAGGGGGCATGTGCAGAACATCGGCTGGCAGTCCTGGACGACGTCGGCGTCCCCGATCGGAACGACCGGGCGCGGTCTGCGCCTGGAGGCGTTCGAGCTGCGGTTGACGGGGGATCTGGCCTCTCAGTACAGCATCAGGTATCGCGCCCACGTGCAGAACGTCGGCTGGCAGCCGTACGGGATCGACGGAGCCACGGCCGGCACCGTCGGGCAAGGTCTGCGGGTGGAGGCCGTTACGATCGAGTTGGTTCCGAAGGTCGCACCAGCATTCACTGCCGTGTACGCCGCCCACGTTCAGAACCTCGGCTGGATGGCGAACGTTTCCGATGGGACCGTCACCGGGACCACGGGTCGGGCCCTTCGGGTCGAGGCGCTGCGCCTCAACGTGTCCAGCACGGCTTATTCCGGGGACATCGAGTGGCGGGGGCATGTGCAGTCGATCGGCTGGCAGCTGTGGACATCCTCGGCCAATCCCATCGGCACGGCCGGGCAGGGGCTACGGTTGGAAGCGTTTGAAATCAGGCTGACCGGTGAGCTGGCCAATCACTACAGGATCCACTACCGCGCCCACGTGCAAGATTTGGGCTGGCAGTCATGGGTCGCCGACGGCGGAACGGCGGGCACGTCGGGTATGGGCAAACGGATGGAGGCCGTGCAGATCCTCCTCGCACCCAAAACCGGCGGCTAGCGCGGGTTTCCCCCCGCCAGGCAGTCCGTCCTCGCGGAACAGCTAATCGAGCAGGTCCCGGCGCGTGATTCGGAGAGTGCCCTGAAGGAGGCGTTCGTACAAGCCGGACCAGGTGACCAATATGGTCACCTGGTCCGGGTTGCCGGGTGTCTAAATAGCGGCTTTCCGCAGGACCCACGAAGTCAGGGGCCGCAGGTTCCTTGTCTTACCTGGAAGCAGCAAGCCGTGCATCCAGCAGGCCGGCCGCGACTGCTGGAGCAAGCCCTGGTGCCAGTGGAAGTCGCGGGACCACCAGGCAGTGCCAGAGGTGATAGATGTCCGCCTTGCCGGACCACACGGTCGAGGTGACATTGCCGTTCTCGTCGAGTTCCTGCTTCCAGGACCCGTGCTCGTAGTCGATAAACCAGTCGCGGGCGTGGTCCCAGATTCGCTCGTACCAGTCCGCGTACTTCTGGTCGCCGGTGGCGATGTAGAGTGCTGCCGCGCCCCCGATTGCCTCGGCGGGAACCCAGCGAATGCGGGTGGTGACCACCGGCTTGCCTTCCCAGTCGACGGTGTAAACAAAGCCCGGATGACCGTCCGGTTCCCAGGCGTCGCGGATGGCGGCGTCGAACAGGCCCCGTGCGTCGTCCAGCAGCCAGGCCGGGACCTCCATGCCGCGGGCTTCGAGCCCGGCGCGGACGTGCAGGAGCAGGCGTGCCCACTCAACCCAGTGGCCGGGCGTTCCGCCGTACGCGCGGAACTGGCTGGCCCGGTCATCGGTGTTGTACTCCGGCATGGGGTTCCACTCCGGGTCGAAGTGCTCGAAGACCCGGTAGTCGTTGTTGCGAGCAAAGTCGTGGATGAGCACCTCGGCGATGTGGAGCGCCCGTTCGAGCCAGCGGTTGTCCCCGGTCACATCGGCGACGATGAGGTACGCCTCGACGGAGTGCATGCTCGCGTTCCCGCCACGGTATGCTTCCGTTTCCGTAAATTCCCGGTTCCACGAGTCAAAGCACATGCCGGCGTTGTGGTCCCAGAACCTCGTGTCAGCGATTCGCAGTGCCTCGTCGAGCAATTCCCTGGCGCCCGGGCGGTTGGCCGCAACGGCGCTGGCAGCGGCGAGGAGCACGAATGAGTGCTGGTAACCGGACTTGGTGTCGTTTACCGGTCCGTTCCCGTCTACCTCGGCATACCAGCCGCCGAACTCATCATCGTGGAAGACTCCGTTGAGGGCGGCGATGCCGTGGTCGACGAGTGTCGCAGCGCCTGGCCGCCCCATCAGGGCAGCGACCGCGAAACTATGAACCATCCGCGCGGTAATCCAGAGGTGGGTCGGCTTGTCGGTGAACACAGCACCGTTGTTGTCGAGCCAGCCGAATCCGGTGGGCACCTTTGACCCCGCGGCGAAATTGATCAGCCGATCGGTTTCGGCCTCGAGCCATCGCGCGTGAGCGGCGCTGTTCAGCCACGTCATGTTATTTCCTTTCCATGGTGCGGGTGCAGATTGAGAATGGTGCCTGATTAGTGGGTGCCGAAGTCGGTATCTGTGTATGCGCCAGCAACACCGGCAGTGCCCCGACAGCTGCACTGCCCTCCAACATCAAGCTGGAGGGTCACTGGAGCGCCCGCATCAATCGTCAAGGTGACGGTCTCGCCCTTGTTGGTGGACACGCGCACTAGGTTTTCTTGGGGGGAGACGGGAGCCATGGCAGCCCTTTCGTTGATGGTTGAGGGAATGGGTTGGTGCAGCAGCGGCTGCTAGCCGACGGCATCGAGCACACCGCGGATGATGGTGGCAGCCGCTCCCAGGTATGCAAGGACGATCAGCAGGACTTGGGCGGCCCGGGCCGGGACGAAGCGGGCAGCGACGTCGCCCAGCACCAGCCCTGCGAGGCAGGCCACGGCGACGGCCACCCACATTCCCCAGGGCAGTGCGGGAAAGGTGGCCGGGGCAGTGAGGGCCTTGGAGATCAGGGAGAACGCGCCGATGGTGAAAAAGTACGGTTGCATGGTTGCAGCGAAGGATTTGTGCTGCCACCGGGTTGCGATGGAGTACATACTCACGGCAGGCCCACCCACCCCGGCCGCCGTATTCATAAACCCGCTCAGGCCGCCGGCCGTGACAAGGTAGCGGCGGCTCGGAGGAAGGGTGGCGGACTTGAGGCCAAGCAAAACGGTGAGCCCGACGGCGAGGAGCACTCCGATGGAGATCTCCAGCACCGCCGGCGGGATGAGCCGGACCAGGAAGGCTGCCGGGATGATCCCCAGCAGCGCCGACGCCGCCAATGCCGCGTACCGCTTCCAGTCGATGTCCCGCACTACCCGGAAGATGATTGCCCCCGCCGTCACGGCGCCGCAGACGTTCACCAGCACGACCCCCTCCACCGGACCCAGGAGCAGGACCAGGAAGGGAGCAGCCACCAGCGCGAAGCCCATGCCGGTGATGCGCTGCATCCCGGCTCCCATGACGACGGCGCCCAGCACCAACCCGGTGGTCAGCATTTACGGCCTCCAGGCCACGTACTGGACCTCCTCGAACTCCTCGAGGCCAAGGCTTGCTCCTTCGCGGCCCAGACCGGACTGCTTGGCGCCGCCCATGGGGGCGAACGCTACGGAGGGGAGGGGATCGTTGACCCCCACGATGCCGGCTTCCAGGCGTTCGGGGATGTCCCAGGCGCGCTTGGGATCGCGGCTCCAGAGGTAAGCGGCGAGGCCCATCTCGGTTGCGTTCGCCTTGCGGATAGCGTCCTCTTCCGACGTGAAGGTCACGACGCCGGCCGCCGGGCCGAACACTTCTTCGCTCACCAGGGGTGCGTCGTCGGGGACGTCCGTGAGCAGTGTGGGAGCCATGAACGCGCCGCGCGCCGGAACATCGGTCCGCTGCGTGACGCGGCGTGCGCCGCGCGCGAGGGCGTCGTCCACCAGCGCCTGGACGGCGGCCACCCGATCGGCGTCGATCATGGGGCCGAGGTCCGGCACGTCAGAACCGTCGTCGGGAACGCCGTGGCCGATGCTCATGGCGTCGAACCGCGCCGCCAGTTTCTGCGAAAATTCCTCGGCGATGCTGTCCTGGACCAGGAACCGGTTGGCGGCCACGCAGGACTGGCCTGTGTTGCGGAGACGGCCCAGGACGGCACCTTCGACGGCGGCATCCAGGTCGGCATCCTCGAACACGATGAAGGGTGCGTTGCCGCCCAGTTCGAGCAGGGGCCGGACCACGCGTTCCGATGCAGACGCCATGATCTGCCGGCCCACGCCTGTGGAACCGGTGAAACTGACGGCCCGGACCGCCGGGTGGGACATCAGGGCGGCGGTAATTTCGCGCGAGGGCCCGTGGACCAGGTTGACGACGCCGGCGGGGAACCCGGCGTCGTGCAGGACCTCAAACAGGCCGGTGGCGGCGAGCGGCGCCTTTTCGGAGACCCGGCCCACCACGGTGCAGCCTGCTGCCAGCATTGCGGCGAGTTTGCGGGCCTGGATGGATACGGGAAAGTTCCATGGGGTGAGGCTGAGTGCCACGCCGATAGGTTTACGGAGGCTGAGGTGGCGCCGGCCCTGGAGTTCGGGCGGGCTGACGGTGCCGGTGGAGCGGCGGACTTCCTCGGCGAACCAGCGGAAGTATTCCACCGAGAAGTCCACCTCGCCCTGGGCTTCAGGGAGCCGCTTGCCCGCCTCGAGCGCCAGGGTGTGGGCGAGTTCGTCGCGGCGTTCGGCAAGGAGGTCGGCTGCGCTGCGGAGCAGGTCGGCGCGGTTGCGCACCGTGGTGCGTGACCAGGACCCAAGGGCCTCCGCGGCCGCGTCGGCTGCCTGGGTGGCATCCCCGGCGGTGCCCCAGGCGACCTCACCTACGGTGCTGCCGTTTCCGGGGTCCGTCAAGTGCTTGGAGGTCCCGGTAGCGTGCCAGGTGCCGTTGACGAGGTGTTGGGCTGATTTGAGGTTCACGGATGATGCCTTTCGTGGGGCGGGGAGGGGTCCGGGACGGCGGGGCGGGCGCGGAAGCCCGCCGCCGCCGTCGTGATGCTCATCCCTTGCTGGCGCCGGCGGTGATGCCGGCAACGAAGTAGCGCTGCAGGAAGACGTAGGCCACCACCACGGGCAGGGAGGCCAGGATGACGCCGGCGAACAGTAGCGGGTAGTTGGTCTGGAACTCCCCCTGGAAGCTGAGCAGTGCCAGCGGCAGGGTCCGGTTGCCGGGGGACTGGATGAACAGCAGCGGGTAGAGCAGTTCGTTCCAGTGGATAACGAACAGGAAGATGGCCGCGGCAGCAACGGACGGGGCGGACAGGGGGAGCGCGATGGACACGTACGTCCGCCACGGGCCGGTGCCGTCTATGGAGGATGCCTCGTACAGTTCCTTGGGCAGGGTCCGCATGAACCCGCCGAGGATGAAGACGGCGATGGGCAGGGTGGACACGACGTTGGCCAGCACCAGGCCTGCCAGGCTGTCCAGCAAACCCAGCCGGCCGAACAGGACGTACAGCGGCACCATGTTGGCCTGCGCCGGGATGGCCATGCCCAAGACCAGGAAGCCGAAGATGGCCCAGGCCATGAAACCCTTGAGCCGGGAGATGGCGTACCCGGCGAGGCTGGCCAGGAACAGGGTGAGCGGCACGGAGATTGCGGTGACAATCACGCTGTTCGTGAAGGACGAGCCCAGGTCCTGGCCTCCGATTACTTCGGCATAGTTGGCCGGGGAGAGGGACTGCGGCAGGCTGAACGGTCCGGCGAAGAGTTCCTGCGTTGACTTGAAGCTGCCGAACCCCACCACGGTCAGCGGAACGATGATGATGACCGCGTAAATGCCAAGAATTGCGCGGCGGCTTAGTGAAGCGAGCATGCTGTCATTCCCCCTTCGGGGTCAGCCGGAGCAAACGGCGCTGGAGCCAGGTGACCAGGGCGATCATCGCCATGAAGATGATCGACTGGGCGGCGGCGTAGCCGAACTCCGAGTTGGCAAAGGTGCTGTAGATGCGGGTGGAGAGGATGTCCAGGGACTGCTTGGGCGGGTTCCCCGCGATGCCCAGGATCAGGTCGAAGGCTTTGAACGACTGGACGGTGGTGTAGGCCACCACGATGGACGTTGCAGGGGCCACAAATGGCCAGGTGATGGACTTGAACTGCTGCCATTTGCCGGCGCCGTCCATTTCCGCGGCCTCGTAGAGTTCCCGGGGGATGGCCTGGAGGCCGGCGATGTAAACCACCATCATCTGCCCTGCGTGGAACCAGACCTGCGTCACGGCCACCCAGTACAGGGCCTGGGCATTGTTGCCGAGGTAGGAACCCTGCAGGGCTTCGAGGCCCACGCCGCCCAGGACCGCGTTGGCGAGGCCGAAGTTGGGGTCGTAGATGAACTTCCAGATGAAGGCCACGGAGACGGAGGACAGGATGGTGGGGAAGAAGAACAGCGCCCGGAGCAGGATGCTGCCGCGCGAGTTCTTCGTCAGGAGCAGGGCCAGCACCAGCGAAAACGCGGTCTGCGCGATCACCACCATCAGCACAAACTTCAAGTTGTTGGTCAGCGCGTTGGTGAAAAGCGAGTCCTTGGTGAAGGCTCGGACGAAGTTGTCCAGCCCCACGTAGTTGAACGCCGCCGAGAAACCGTTCCAATCCGTGATGGCGTACTGGAACGCCTGCAGGGTGGGCATCACCAGGAAGAACGCAATAATGGCGACGGCCGGAAGCGGGAAGAGGTACAGTGCTGGATTCACCCGCGTGGGGGAGCGGCGGCGCCCCTTCGCGGCGTCGGTTTCAGTCCTGCCGTCCGCGCCCTTCCGTTCGGCAGCCATTTTGGTATGGGTGCTCATAGCCGTTCGTCAACAATCTTCTGGGCGGCTTCGGCGGCCTGCTCGGGGCTGGTGCCCGAGATGACAGCCGTGGCGCTGGCCTCCACCGCGTTGCGGACATCGAGGTTCTGGAACTGGAAGCGGGCGGCCAGCGCCGTCTTTTTGTCCAGCCAGGGGCTGAGTCGCTTTAGGTCCTGGTTGGTGTACTCCACGTTGCTCACGGCCACGTGCTGGGCGGTCTTGTTGGCGTAGTAGCCGGCGTTCTCGGGCTCGGAGAGGAAGTCGATCCACGCCGCGGAGGCGGCCTGGTTCTTGCTCGCTGAGTTGACGCCCAGGATGAACGTGGCGTTGTAGGCGCCTTCGAACTTGCCGCTACCGTCTGAGGTGTTGGGGAACACCAGCTCGATGGGGAACGTCGCGCCCAGGCCGCGGACGGCAGCGATGTGGTACGAGCCGGTGGCCAGCATGGCAGCCTTCCCCTGGGAGAACAGGTTCTGCGCGGGCTCCACGGCGGTGCCGGTGGCGTTCGGCTGCAGGTAGGGGACCAGTTCCTTGTATTGGCCGAGCATCTTGAGGAACCAGTCGTCGGTGCACTTGAGCTTGCCCTGCTCGATCTGGGCGCACATGTCGTCCACGGGGGCGTTGTTGGCGATCATGCAGTTGAACAGCTGGCCGCCGTTTCCGACGTCGCCGCCCGGCCAGGAGATGGGAATGACCCCGGAGGCTGCGAGTTTCTCGCACATGGCCAAGAAGCCGTCCCAGTCCTTCGGGGCGATCTCCGCGCCGGCCTTATCGAACAGGTCGGCGTTGGCCATGGGCATGGGGAAGACAACCTGGTACGGCAGGCCCAGCTGGCTGTCGCCGGACTGCCCGGCGGTCAGCAGGCCCGGCTGGTAGTTGGCGGCGGCCTTACTGCCCTTGAGTTCGGCATAGATCCCGGCCTCGGTGAAGTTCTTGAACTGGGCGCCGCGGAAGGTGGCAAACGCGTCGCCGATGGCTGCACCGCGGACCTTCTGCAGCCCCTGGGCGTTGTAGTCGTTGGAGGTGGAGATGTCCTGGACCACGTCCACGCCGTCGTGCAAGGCCGCGAAGCGCTTGATGAGTTCGTCGAACACCACCTTGTCCTCGCCGCGCCAATGTGCGAAGGACACCTTGCCGGTGACGGCACCGGTGGCGGGTGCGGCGGGTCCGGTGGCGCCGCCTGGCGCCGTGGTGCCGCCGGGTCCGGCGCATGCTGCCGCAGTTGCTCCGAAGCCCAGGGCTCCGAGAATCGCGATGGCCTGCCTGCGTGAAATCTGACTCACAATATTCTCCTCGTTGAGTGTTTTGCTGTGCCTTGCTTGTTGCCTACGGAATGGCTGTCACCAGGACGCGCGTGGCGCGTCGGGACTGCTCATGCACTGGTCTTTTGCGACGAGACCACGTCGTCCACCACGGCGCAGAGGCGCTGCAGCCGCCGGACGGCGTCCGTCGAGAGGGATTCGACGACGTCGGGGGCACCGATGCAGGACGCCCAGACGGCGCGTCCGGAGAGGAAGCCGCTGGCGCCTTCGAGGCAGGCCCACCGGACGGCATCGGGGAACACGTCCTCGGGGACGCCGGAGGAGAGGACAACCCAGGGGCCGTCGATGGCCCGGGTCAGGTCGGCGCAGGCTGCGCGCACGTCAGCTTCGGGGGCCTGGCCGTGGAATGGCACTTCGGCCTTGTATAGGTCCGCCCCAAGGCTGCCCAGTTCCTGCGCGGCAGCGAGGATGCCTGCGTTCCAGTCGAAGTCACCGCCGGAGAGCGGTTTGCGGGAAACGGGCTCGATGATGCTGATCAGCCCGGCGGACCGGCAGATCTCGATGAATTCGCGCACCATGGCCACGCGGCCGTCGGCGGGCTCGTCCGGGCGGTACAGCACCAGTAACTTGAGGGCCTTGACGCCCAGCGCGGCGTATTTGTGCGGGTCCACCAGCCGGTCGATGGTGACCTCGCCCACCAGCTCGCCGTGCGCGGATTCAAAGTGGTCGGCGGAGGCGATGAGTCCGCAGCCGGGGTCCACCACGCCGTCCTCGATGGCCTGGTCCAGCGCGAACTGCCGGTCGATCAGCACGCCGGAGGCGTACGGGGTAAGGATTCTGGCGGCCTGGAGTTTGAAGTCCTGGAGGTCCTGGTCCGTGACGGGGACATCCTGGTGTTCGGCGATCATGTTGCGCATCGCTTCGCGCTGGTCGACGGCGAGCATCGCGAAGGCGCCTGACGGGCGCTGCAGGGGTGAAAGATCGGTGGAAGTCATGGGCTGCTTCTTTCAGCTAGGGGTGTGATTGGAGGCAAGGGCGGGGGTGATGTTCTGGTGCGGGATGCCGGAGCGGCCGTCCAGTCGCCCGCAGGAGGCAGCTGCGGTGCGGCCGGCGAAAGCTGCCGCGTCCACGAGCGGGAGGCCTGCGGCCACGGCGGCGAGCAGGGCGCCGTGGTAGACGTCGCCGGCGCCCAGGGTGGACACGATGGTGGCGGGCGTCGCGGGCACGTGCACGGCGTCGGTGTGGCCGGTTTTGACCCAGGCCCCTTCGGACCCGGCGGTCGCGACGACGGCGGAGGCGCCGTCGTCGATGGCTTTCTGGAGCAGCGCCCCAACACTGTGGTGGTCGCCGTAGTCGGCGCGGAGCCGTTCGATGGTGGGGACATACAGTGCGACGCCGCGCGGACTGAAAGCCGGGATGGGGTTGCCGGCGTCCACGCTGAGGTTCAGGTCGCCGTGGTTGAGCCCGGGCAGGTTGGCGACGGCGTTCCAGCCCAGGTGGTCCACGTGTACCCACGCCGCGGCTTCCAGGAGTTCGCGGAAGCGCCCCTCGGCCGGGAAGCTGACCGGCGGCACCGGGCGGGTGACGATGGCGCGGCTTTCGGTGACCCTGCTGACCACGATGACACTGGCTCCGGTTTTGACGCCGGGATCGCGGACCACGGCTGAGGTGTCCACGCCTTCAGCCTGCAGACCGCTGATGACGCGGTCGCCTTCCTCGTCGGTGCCGATGACTCCGGCGAAGGCGGCCCGCGCGCCTGCCCTCGCGGCAGCAACGGCGGCGGTGGCAGCCGGGCCGCCTCCCGCCGTCGTAAAGTCTGCGGCGACGGTGCGGCTGTCTGCAGCGGGATAATCCTGAACCAGGGCTATGGAGTCCAGGGTGGCGGAGCCTATGAAGAGCAGGGTTCCGGTTGACGGTTGGGACACGTTCCACCTCGTTGTAGTCGGCTTGTACTGAAGAAATATACACACGCTATGTTGGAATAACAACACTTTCTGTATAGTTCTGTTTGGGATGCAACGCCGCGGTCCCACACTCAACGTAGAGAAACGGAGCAGCTCATGTCATTGCCTTCTGCGGAATCGGTCCGGACCATTCGTTACGGCCTTATCGGTGCCGGCCACATGGCCCGCGAACACGTCCGGAACCTTGCCCTGATCCCGGGAAGCCACATCACCGCCGTATCCGATCCCCAGCCGTCATCGCTGGCGGAGACCGTTGCGGAAATCGGCTACGAGGTACAGACCTTCTCCCGTCACCAGGACCTGCTCGCGTCCGGACTGGTGGATGCATTGGTGATCGCCAGCCCCAACGACACGCACCTGGCCATCCTCAAGGACATCTTCGCGAGTGGCACCAACCTGCCCGTGCTGGTGGAGAAGCCCGTGTGCACCACTGCGGAACAGGCCGACGAGCTTGAAGCGCTGGCAGCTGACTACACCGCGCCGGTGTGGGTTGCCATGGAGTACCGCTACATGCCGCCGGTGCAGGAAATCATCCAGGCGGCCCACGGCGGCAGGCTCGGCAACGTGTACATGCTCTCCATCGTGGAGCACCGCTTCCCGTTCCTGCACAAGGTGGACGCCTGGAATCGCTTCACGGAGCGGACCGGAGGCACGCTGGTGGAGAAGTGCTGCCACTTCTTCGACCTGATGCGGCTGATCCTGCAGGACGAACCCGTGCGCGTCTACGCCAGCGGCGGCCACGACGTCAACCACATGGACGAGGTGTATGACGGCAGGGTGTCAGACATGATCGACAACGCCTACGTGATTGTGGACTTCAAGGGCGGGCGCCGGGCCATGCTGGAGCTGTCCATGTTCGCGGAGGGCTCCAAGTTCCAGGAGCGGATCTCCATTGTGGGCGACGCCGCCAAGATCGAGACCCTCATCCCGGTGGCGGCCAACCACTGGATCGAGGGCGACGAGGCCGAGGCGACGGTGGAATTCAGCCCGCGCTCGCCGCTGGGGCCGGAAATGCACGAGGTTCCTGTAGATGAGGCCGTCCTCGCTGCCGGCGCCCACCACGGCTCCACGTACTATGAACACCTTGGCTACCGCAAAGCCATCCTGGGTGACGGGCCGGTGGAAGTTACGGTTGCCGACGGCCTGCAGTCCGTGCGCATGGGCTTGGCCGCCGAGCGCTCCATCATCGAAGGACGCCCCGTAGAGCTGACGAATGCCGGTGCCGGGCTCAGTCACTGAGTAGATTTGTGTTGGAATTGCAACGCCCTGGCAGGTCAAATTCGCCCGGTTAAGGGAAGCAGGAGAAGGGGATATGAGCAGCTCACCGAAAGAGGCGCCATTGACGCCCCGCCAGCGCACCATTCTGGACCAGCTCGAGCAGCGGGGCTTCATCTCCACGATGGACCTCGCCGAGACGTTCGCGGTCTCGGACATGACGGTGCGCCGGGACACCCGCGTGCTGTCCCAAAAGGGACTGGTGCGGGTGGTCCACGGCGGCGTCAGCGCCGTCAATGCCAGCGGGCAGAACGCGGACTTCGCGGCCCGGGTCCGGGAGGATGCTGACGCCAAGCAGCGGGTGGCCCGGGCCTGCGTGTCCATGATCGGCGCGCGGGACGCCATCATCTTGGACGCCGGGACCACCACGTACCAGATTGCCCTGGAGCTGCCGCCGACGTTTGCGGGCACCATCATCACGCACTCGGCCCCCGCCATCCAGCGCTGCCTGCAGCTGACGGCGGCGCGGACAATCTGCCTCGGCGGTGAGCTGCTCCTGGACAGCCAGGCGTTCAACGGTCCCATGACGGTGAGCGCCGCCGCCGGCCTCCGGGCCAAAACTGCTTTTATCGGGGTCAGCGGGCTCCACGACGAGGCGTTCTACATTGAGCGGGACGTGGAGCGCGCCACCAAGATCGCCCTTATGGACTCAGCTGAACAGGTGGTGGTGGTGGCAACACACCAGAAAATGCTGCGGTACGCGCTGGCGAGGCTCGCCGCCTTCGACGCCGTGGACGTGCTGGTGACGGACGCGCCGCCGCCCCGGGAAATCGAGGACGCACTGGGTGCCGCCAACGTCAAGGTCGTGGTTGCCGTGTGAGCGCGCCGCTGCGGGTGGCCCGGCACGTGGCCCGGGCCCCGGTGGCGGACGCGATGCAGATCTCGCTGCTGCCGGCGGGGGACGAGCCGGTGAACGTGGTGCTGGGCGGCTAGGCCCGGATCTGCTGCAGGACGGCGTCGCGCACCTGGGCCATGGTTGCGGCGTCGGCGGCTTCGACGTTGAGCCGCAGTAGTTCCTCCGTGTTGGAGGCCCTCAGGTTGAACCACCAGTCCCCGGCCTCGCTGCTGACACTGAGCCCGTCGAGTTCATCGATTACGGCACCGTTCGCGTAGCTGGCCCGCACGTCCGCCAGCTTGCCGTCGACGCCGTCAACGGATGAGTTGATTTCGCCGCTGGCCGCGTACGGGTCGAACTCGCGGGCCAGTTCGGACAAGGGCCGCTCCTGCTCGCCTAGGGCGGCCAGGACGTGCATGGCGGCAAGCATGCCCGTGTCCGCGTTGTAGAAGTCGCGGAAGTAGTAGTGGGCCGAGTGTTCGCCGCCGAACGCGGCGCCCTCCTCGGCCATCCGAGCCTTGATAAAGGAATGTCCCACCCGGGTCCGGACCGGCCGTCCGCCGGTCGCGGCAACAATTTCCGGCACCGCGCGTGACGTGATCAGGTTGTGGATGATCACCGGCTCGGCTTCCCCGGCGGCCTGGGCGCGGCGGATCTCCCGCACGGCAATCAATGCCGTAACGGCCGACGGCGTCACCGGCCTTCCGTTCTCGTCGATCACGAAGCAGCGGTCGGCGTCGCCGTCGAAGGCCAGGCCAATGTCGGCGCCGTGGGCGATGACGGCGGCCTGCAGGTCGCGGAGGTTCTCAGGCTCAAGCGGGTTGGCAGGATGGTTGGGAAACGTCCCGTCGAGCTCGAAGTACAGCGGCACAACAGTCAGCGGCAATGCGGGGTGGAACTGGTTCCCAAGGACCGCGGGAACGGTCAGCCCCGCCATGCCGTTGCCGGCGTCCACCACCACTTTCAGCGGCCGGACGGCATTCAAGGGCACGAGCGAGCGGAGCTTTTCTGCGTAACCCGCGAGCACGTCAAGCGTGGACACGGTGCCCTGGACCGCGGCAGCGGGGATCCCGCGGTCGACGTACTGCTGGGCCAGGTCCCGTATGGCCGTGAGCCCGGTTTCGGCGGAAACCGGCACGGCGCCGGCCTTGGCCATCTTGATCCCGTTGTATTGCGCGGGGTTATGGCTCGCGGTGAAAATGGCCCCGGCTATGTCCAGTGCGCCGCACACGTAGTAAAGCTCATCGGTGGAGATAAGGCCCAGGGACTTCACGTCCGCACCGCGCCGGGCAGCGCCCGCCGCAAAGGCGCCGCTAAAACCGGGTGAAGAGGGCCGCATGTCCCCCCCGCAAGCGATGGTCTGGCCGGACAGGCGCAGCACGTCCACAAACGCGGCGCCCACGGCTTCGGCGCTTTCCTCGCTGATGGAAACGCCGACGACGCCCCTCACGTCGTAGGCCTTGAAGGACGGTGACAGGTCCATATTGCTCCCGGGAAGTCGCGGCCATGCGCATGAGTAGCTATGCGAACATGGAGTGTTGGAATTTCAACACCACTTTAGCAGGTGTAGGTCACCCCTCACCGAAACGGCTCAGCAATAGGCCCCGGGTCGCCGGAACGGAACGGGCACGCCTGAGCGTTCGGCGAAGCCCGTAGCCGTATTTCTCTTAGAACAGCGGCCAGGGCACCGCCGACATCTCACCGCTCGGAGCCGGAAACCGCCCTGCCAAGCGCAACCGGGCGCAGCGCGTGGCGAGCGATGCGATTTCTTCGGCGCTGAGCAAGTCCGCCAGGCTTCGGCTCAGCCCGCCGTGCAGTCCTTCGATGACTCGATCGATGCCGTCGCGTTCCTCGGCGGTCAGTTTGTCGCCCAGCCACCCCCACAGCACTGTCCGCAGCTTGTAGTCGCGGTGAAAAGTGAGCCCATGGTCCACGCCGTGCCGGTGTCCGTCTGTCATGGCCAGGACGTGGTTGCCCTTGCGGTCGGCGTTGTTCACGACGGCGTCGAACACCGCCATGCGCCGGAGCGCCGGAGAGTCCTCGTGGACGAGGGCGACCGTCCGTCCGTACTCATCCTGACCCTCAAGGACTTGCTTCCACCCGGACTCCGGTACGTCGCCCGCCGCAACGAGGTTCACAGCGTTCTGGTCGGGGTCTGGCTCCTTCCACAGCTGCACCATTCCTTTACCTAACGGACCGTCCCGCAGCCATGTGCGTGGCACAATGTTCCACCCGAGGACCTCGGAAACCAGGTAGGCGGCCACCTCCCGGTGGGCAAGGAAGCCGTCGGGAAAATCCCACAGCGGTTTCTCCCCGGCAATCGGTTTGTAAACGACCGCTGTGTCGCCGATGCTGCCCAGGAAGGTGGCGTTCGATGCCGTCGTGATGCGGCCGGTGAGGATCAGCTCGTCAGTCAGGAGGTCGGGTGCCGGCATCAGGCCTCAGGCAAGGTGCAGACGTGGCCGTCGGCGTCTACGGGATAACCGCAGAGCGGGCATGCCGGACGCCCGGCGCCCACCACCTCCCGGGTCCGCTTGGCGAATGCCCGAGCGGTACCAACAGGCATCCGCACCAGCAACATTTCGGGCACGTCAGGGCCGTTCTCAGCCGGCGATTCGAGGTCATCAGCATCGACTTCGGTGAGTGGGTATGCCTCTATGACTACCTGCGCCGTCGTCGGGTCCCAACCTAACGTCATGGCCCCGGTTCGAAACTGCTCCGTGACCGGCTCGAGCTGGTCATTGTCGACAAGTTCGATGGGAGTACCCGTGGGCACGCTGAAGGGGTTGCCTTCGAGGGCAATGAGCTGATCGAGGATTTCGTCAATCTTCTCGGCGAGCTGGGCTGACTGCTGCTTCTCCAGCGCGATGCTCACAATCTGCTTACCTGCACGTACCTGCAGGTAGAACGTGCGCGCGCCCGGAAAGCCGATGGTGCCGATGACGACCCGGTCAGGCCAGGCAAACTCGTGAACAAGTGTGGGCATGTCAGTATTTTAGGCACATGAGGCCTACTGCGCCTTTTGCCCTGCGCCGCCGCCGACTGGCGCATCGCCGGAGGTGATGCCGTTCGACAGCCACGACAGATCCCCCGCGTCGGTGTTCGTCGCATAGACGGTCGGCCGAACAGCACCATAGTGGACGATCGAAACGGAGGCAGGGCCCACGTTAATACGCTGGAACAGGTCGAGGTGCATGCCGAGCGCGTCGGCCAGGATTGACTTGATGACGTCGCCGTGACTTACCGCCACCCACACGGCTCCCGGCCCGTACTCGGCTTCAAAGGCTGCATCGTGGCGCCGGATCGCCGCTACCGACCGAGCCTGCATCGCCGCCATGGATTCACCGCCGGGGAAAACAACAGTGGACGGCCGCGACTGCACAGCAGCCCACAGGTCTTCGGTAGCGAGCTCACTGAGCATCCGGCCCTGCCACCGGCCGTAATCGCACTCGGTGAGATCGGGATCGGCCGGCGCGGAAGGATTGCCGGCCTGGCGATCGAGGATGAGCTGGGCGGTCTGCTGACATCGCTCAAGGGGGCTCGACACCACCCCGACTACGCGCACGGCCGCGAGCCGGTCTCCGGTCAGAGCCGCCTGTTCGCGCCCGACCTGGTCCAGGCTGACGCCTACGGCCCGACCGGCCAGCAGTCCAGTGGCATTGGCTGTGGTGCGGCCGTGCCGCACGAGAATAACTGTCGCCATCCCCCCAGCCTAACCACCCGCTCGACGGCGGTGTGAACCGTAGAGTTCCCGGGTCCGAAACCGATTGCGCGGCGGCG
Source organism: Arthrobacter sp. PvP103 (assembly GCF_017833075.1). Classification (NCBI taxonomy): domain Bacteria; kingdom Bacillati; phylum Actinomycetota; class Actinomycetes; order Micrococcales; family Micrococcaceae; genus Arthrobacter; species Arthrobacter sp. PvP103. Next base: position 4,526,415 of record NZ_JAFIBQ010000001.1, read on the forward strand.
AGTCCACCGCGGTTAGGCAGCGTCCCGTGGTCTGCACTAGAGCCCGTTCTGCGAGTAGATTGCTAGAATCCGCTGATAGCCCGCAGATCAGTGAAATGAGCATGTTGGCAGGGGATTCGGATGGGCCCTCCGTATCGTATCGATACTCACCAGCACATCGTTCCGCCGGCGTATGCGCGGTGGATACGTGAAAAGGGGATACACCCCGGTGGGATTGGTCTGCCGTCGTGGTCCGAGCGCTCCGCGTTGAAGTTCATGGACAGGCACGACGTGCAGACTGGCATCCTTTCCCTGTCCACGCCCGGCGTCTATTTCGGGGATGCGATGGAAACGCGGTTGAGGGCGCGGGAGGTCAACGAGTTCTGTGCGGAGGTGGTGGCCGCCCGGCCGGATCGGTTCGGGTTCTTTGCGACGCTCACACTGCCCGACGTGGAAGGTGCCCTTGCGGAGGCCCGGTACACCCTGGACACCCTCCACGCGGACGGGATCGTGTTGCTGGCCAATAATGACGGCCGCTACCTCGGCGATCCGGGTTTTGAGCCTTTGCTGGAGTTCCTGCACCACCGGCGGGCCGTGGTCTTCATCCACCCTGGTGACCTTCCTGCTCCGGCCGTGCCGGGCATACCGGCCTTTGCCGCGGATTTCATGCTCGACACCACCCGCACGGCGATTAGCCTGGTTCTGTCCGGTGCGATGGAGAAGTTCTCCGGGATCAGGTTTATCCTGGCCCATGCGGGCGGCTTCGTGCCCTTCATTGCCTACAGAATCCTCCTGACCATGCTCCTCGACAGGGAGCTGGCTCTCAGCGCGCTGGCGGCGTTGGGAGATAAGAAGCAGTCCGTCCTGCGACGCTTTTACTACGATGTTGCCCTGTCTGCCAGCCCGGCAGCGTTGCCCAGCCTGCTTGAGGTAGCTGACCCGGGCCGCATCACATACGGCACTGATTTCCCCTTCGCCCCCTCTGCAGCGATCGATTTCCTGAACATGCAGTATGAGAATTACCCGCTGGATCACGCAGTGCGCGCGGCGATAGACCGCAGCAACTCCGAGGCGCTGTTTCCCCGTCTCAACCTTGATCGGCGTTAGGCCGTTGAGGGCGTCCCGCCCCGTGGCGGGCTATTTGTCGGCGGCGGCCGGTGCCGTTGGCCGGCCCGGGGCCTGCGCCGTAAGCGGAGGGGGAGGACGGTCCGTGCTTGCTAGGATCAGCCCTATTGTCCCGCTCGTGAGACTCCGCCTGAAGGGGAAAAGCAGTGAAGGCCAACCACTACGACGATTTTGCCGAGTACTACGCCGCCGAGAACGAAGCCAGCCTCCTCAACGCCTACTACGAGCGACCGGCGATGATTGGCCTCGCCGGTGACGTGGACGGTCACCGGGTCCTGGACGCAGGGTGTGGCTCCGGGCCCCTGTCCGCTGCACTGAGCGCGAAAGGCGCGATCATGACCGGCTTCGATTCCAGTCCTGCGATGCTCGAATTGGCAAGACAGCGATTGGGCGCGACCGCAGACCTGTACGTGGCCGATCTCAGCAAGCCGCTCCCTTTCGCCGATGGCTCTTTCGACGACATTGTCTCTTCCTTGGTGCTGCACTATCTGCAGGACTGGTCAGCACCGCTTGCCGAACTGCGGCGCGTGCTGAAGCCGGGTGGTCGCCTGATCCTGTCGGTCAACCACCCCACAGTCAGCGTGATCAACCAACCAACGGAGGACTACTTCGCCATCCGGGAGTACTCGGAGGATTATGAGTTCGACGGCGAGCCTGCGGTCCTGACCTTCTGGCACCGACCACTTCACGCGATGATCAGCGCCTTCACGTCGACGGGATTTCACGTCACCACCGTGAGCGAACCGGAGCCGTCTCCAGACACACCGCACGAACTCCTTCCGCCGCGCATCCTCAACGGCGAGAGGACAGCGTTCCTGTCCTTCATCTTCTTCGTCCTCGAAGCAAACAAAGTCTGAACTGGAACAGACAGGCCCGTTTCGGCCGATGAGGAACTGGCTCAGGGGTTTGCTGCCGCGTTCCGTTGACACCGCTCAGGACGGCGAGGAGACTTTTTTGGGGGAGCCTCTTCGAAAGGAGCCCTAAATGCCGTGGCATGTCGAGGGCACGTATTTTGAGAATTGCAACTGCGACATGGTCTGCCCGTGTTCCACTTCAGGGCTGACCGCGCCGGCGGATAACGAACGCTGTGACGTGGCGTTGGCTTTCCACGTCGAAACGGGCGAAGTAAACGGAGTCGACGTCGGCGGTCTGACAGTCTGCGTCGTAGCCGACACTCCGGCCCTCATGAGTGACGGGGGCTGGAAGGTCGGAGTGCTGGTGGATGCAGCCGCCTCAGCTGAGCAGGCCGAAGCTCTCGGTGCAGTCTTCGGCGGACAGCTCGGTGGTCCGATGGAGGGCCTCGCCCCCTTGATCGGTGAAATGGCGGGCATGGCCTCCTTGGAAATGGCCTACGCAGACGACGGGCATGTCCACCAGGTCCGGATTGGCAGTGCGGTCGACATGGTGGTCGAGGACTTCGTGTCTCCCCTTGATCCCACAGGACAAGGAGTCAAAGTCAGCGGGGTCGGATTCCCGGCCGACACCCTGGCAGCCGGCACATCAAGCACCGCCCGCGTCGACGTGTTCGGGATGACCTGGGATAACGCCGGGAAGAACTCCTTCTCTGCCCCCTTCGCCTGGTCCGCTTAAGTGCCGGGCAGGAGCCGCCTGACACCCAGCCACCATGCGGCGGAGTTGGCATTGACGGCGTGCGCCGCAACACTGGCGTGGAAATTCATTTTCCCAGGCCATCCGGGCATGGTCCGCGTCGTTCTCCACTAACGGCCCCTGCCGGCCCTCCAACGCCAGGCTGTCGAGCGTGTTGTGGAATGCCTGTCGGATCGGGACTATTTCGTTGAATCAGGCAGTTGTGCCATTAGCCGGAGTGGGTCTCCGCGCAGCGCTAATCGATGACGACGGGAATGAGATCACGTGACGACAATGCCTGCAGAGGGAGTCGGCTTCCGCTCGAAGCGCGGTCCTATACTAATTTCCCTGATGCTCTCTACGGGCTTGGTGGCGATCGATTCGACGATCGTCGCGACCGCGGTGCCGTCGATCGTACATGACATTGGCGGCTTTGCGTCCTTTCCATGGCTCTTTTCTGCCTACCTGTTGGCGCAGGCCGTGTCCGTCCCCGTCTACGCGAAGCTCTCCGACGTCGTCGGCCGCAAACCGATCATCCTGATCGGCATCGGGCTATTCCTATTCGGTTCGATCCTTTGCGGAGTGGCATGGAGCATGCCTGCCCTCATCGCGTTCCGTGTGCTGCAGGGCCTGGGCGCGGGAGCAGTCCAGCCGATGGCGATCACGATCGCGGGCGATATCTATTCGCTGACTGAGCGGGCGAAGGTGCAAGGCTACCTTGCGAGCGTATGGGCAGTGTCCTCGGTCGTTGGCCCGACGCTCGGGGGCGTGTTTTCAGCAATGGGCATGTGGCGCGGGATCTTCCTCGTGAACATTCCACTGTGCCTCATCGCAGGGTGGATGCTGAGCCGGACGTTCCACGAGAAGGTCGAACGCGCCAGGCACCGAATCGACTATCTGGGGGCGGGCCTGCTGACTGGCTCGCTGACGCTGATCATTCTTGGGGCCCTCGAAGGCGGCCAGGCGTGGGGATGGACCTCCGCCATCAGCGTTGCGGTGTTCGCCGGCGGAGCGCTCTTGTTCGCCGTGTTCATCCTCGTCGAGCGCAGGGCCGCCGAGCCGGTCCTGCCGCCATGGGTCGTCTCCCGGCGGCTGCTGGCGACGACGGCACTGATCTCCTTTGGCGTTGGAGCGGTCATGCTTGGCCTCACCTCTTACGTTCCCACGTTCCTCGAAGGAGCCCTCTCGACCTCCCCGATCCTGGCCGGGCTCGCGCTGGCAGCATTGACGATCGGCTGGCCGATCAGTGCGTCACAATCGGGCCGGTTCTATCTTCGGTTGGGGTTCCGGAAGACCGCGATGATCGGCATTACTATCACCGTCATCGGCACAGCGGTACTTGCGCTCACCGCCTCCGCACCCAGCGTTCTCCTGGCGGCGGCGAGTTGCTTCATCGTAGGGCTCGGGCTCGGACTGGTTGCCACCCCGAGCCTTATCGCCGCCCAGTCCAGCGTCGACTGGAACGAGCGCGGAGTTGTCACCGGTACCAATCTTTTCGCGCGGTCGATCGGTAGTTCCCTCGGTGTCGCGGTTTTCGGGGCGGTTGCGAACGCGATCTACGCAGGCACTCCGGGCGGCAATACGGACCCGCACACAGTCGTCGTGGCCTCCGGGGCTGTTTTCATAGCCGTACTGGCCGCCGCCGTACTCACCGTCGTCGCCGTGATCGCGATGCCCGCTACAGACAGCGAGACCCCCACCCGCTCGACTGCTGACCCTGTGGTGGCCGCCGCGCACGGTACGGCATCCTCACCGGATTAGGACCGCTCCCGGGGCCCTGGTCCATGCGGCGTCCGGCTGGGCTGCCCGTTTGCGGTGAATTACTAGAAGCGGAGTCGGTTCACCACCGCGCTGGTCGTCCGATCCACCGCATAGGCGGCTGCAGTACCGACGGCGTAGGCCAACAAGTCCGCGGTGCCGAATGTGGTTCCGAGGGCCAGCCGAAGGGGTGGCCAGGACTCTCCCAATTCGGCAGGAAGACCGGTGAGCTGGAACAGTTCGATCATCACGCAGACCGTAACGGCTGCGGCTGCAATCAGCATCTTGGGCTTTGACGGAAGCAGGATGGCCACGAGAATGTAGACCAGAGCCGCGTACATGCCGTCACCGGCAGGCCCGGTCCACGCAGCATCGCTCAACGCACGAATGCCCAACCCGAGCACGGCACAAATCAGCCCGGCGACGCAGAGCAAGGCCCGTCTGATTCTTGAACGCCCCAGTTTGACGGAACCCACAGCTTCAGTGCCGCCGCTGTTCCCGGCCAGATCACTGCCCGAAGCCCCACCGTCGAAGCTGCTCATTACCCTCCCCAACGCGGACCCGTGAGAGCCCTGGCAATCAGCCTAGCTCAGCACTTCATTGCGGTAGGCGAGCCGGCCGTTGGCGGGAGAGTCCGCCAGATCGGATCAGGCCGCGGCAACCGGCAGCACCAGCAGGTAGCCGGTCGGCAGATCAGTGCTCCAGCGTCGCGGCTCGCGGACGACGAACTGCGTCGCCAACTCCTCGGGAGTGAGCAGGCTGTTAGGCGCAGGGGATGGACCCCACTGTTCGCCGCCGTACGGGTAGAGCGGATCCTGCACGCGGACGGCGGTGACCGCGAACTCCGGGAACTGGCCGGGATCGCCTAGTGATTCGAAGCCGCTCATCACCGATACGTGGCGACCGCGCCACAGGACCAGCCCGACCGGCCGGCCGGTGTCGACGATGGCACGCGCAGCCGTCTGCAGCGCTTCCCCGTAGTCAGCGATGCTGACGACGGCGTACGGGCCCATCCCGACCTCGTTGAGCACTTGCGCCCAGCCTAGGGGGTTGGCACCGTTGAACGAATTGGTCGACCGTGCCCGGGCCATCTCCCAGAGTTCGCCTTGCTGAACGCTATCCGCCCACGTCCCGGTCCCCGTCTTGTCGATGAGGTTGTGCATGATCTGGATGCTTGCCGCCACACACCATTCAAAGGTGTACTGCGGCACGAAGTCCCCCTCCTGGTAGAGGTTGAGGGCGAACGCTTGGGGTACCGGAGGCGGCGCGGGCACGGATGTCGGGGTGGGGGATAGCGTCCCTTGAGGAGGGCGGACGTCATCGCGTGCGGCCGGTCGGGACGATGGGGTCTGGATCGGTTGATCGGTGGTGACTTCATCGAGTCTGATCGCAGGCACACAGGCCGAGAGGAGGGTCGCCAGGGCGACGAACCAGGCCACAAGAAGACGGAGCGGTGCACCGATCATGATCGGTCCATTTTATCGCGACGCGGCGGGAATGCGTCGTGTAGTGGTTGGCTCCCGTGAGCCTCAAGGACGGCGGCGGCCTTGCGGAAGTCGTTTACTGGCTTGCTCGACCAGTTCTGTTATCCATGGGCGGTGCCCGCGGTGGAAAGCCATTCCTTCGGGCAGGCCCTGGACGGATGGGACGGACCCGGTGATATCTATGGTGATCCTGCCGCCGGCCATGGGTGCGTTGGTGATGTGGAGGTCACCGTACGATTCCGGAAGCACCGGATCCAGCCAGAAGCCTCCGCGGGAGACGTGGGCGTCATACCGCATCAGGCTGGTCACCAGAAGTATCGGTGTGGTCGCTGCCCAGGCCTGCGGTGAACAGGCCGTGGGGTAGGGCACTGGCTCAGTAAACTGCTCACGGCTGAAGCCGCAGAACAGTTCCGGCAGCCGGCCGTCCGAGTATTCTGCAGCCTCCAGCAGTGCCGTGGAGATCCGTTGTGCTTCCGCCACGAAGCCATAGCGGAGCAGACCGGCCGCGATGATTGCATTGTCGTGCGGCCAGACTGAGCCGTTGTGGTAGCTGGCGGGGTTGTAGGCACCCATGTCGCTGGCGAGGGTGCGCACGCCCCACCCGCTGAACATCTCCGGTGACATGAGGCGTTCGGCCACTTTGGATGCTTTGTCCTCATCGATGAGGCCCAGCCATAGACAGTGGCCCATATTGGATGCGCAGGCATCAACCTGCTGCTTTTTGCCGTCCAGGGCCACTGCATAGTAGCCGCGCTCAGGCATCCAGAACTGTTCATTGAACTGCTTCTTCAACGCCGAAGCCCAGCCGGCGAGTTTGTCGCCCAGAACCGTGTCGCCGTCGTCGTATGCCATCCATGCCCGCGCCAGGTACGCCGCGAAAACATAGGCCTGAACCTCGCAGAGCGCGATGGGTGGTTCGGCCAGTCGGCCGTCGGCGAAGTTGATGCCGTCCCAGGAGTCTTTCCATCCCTGGTTGATCAGCCCCTGGTCGTTGAGGCGCTCATACTCGACGAACCCGTCGCCGTCTTTGTCTCCATAGTCACGGATCCAGTCCAGCGCCCGGTCCGCGTGGGGCAGTAGTGCGGCGATGGTGTCCTTGGCGAATCCCCAGCGGCTGACCGCCCCGAGGACGTCAACAAACAACGGCGTGGCGTCAACACTCCCGTAGTAGACGGACTTACCTCCCAGGGATAGTCCGCTGGAGACATCGAGCCTGACCTCGTGGAGGATTTTTCCCGGTTCCTCCTCGCTCATTGGATCGACCACGGTCCCTTGGCGGTCCGCCAGAGTCTGGAGCGTGCCCAAAGCCAACGATGGGTCCACCGGTAACGCCATTTCCGAGGCCCACAGCGAATCCCGTCCGAACAGAGTCATGAACCAGGGCGCACCGGCGGCCACCACGACCCGGTCCGGGTGGTTCGGATCCTCGATGCGAAGGGCGCCGAGGTCATCGTAGCTGCGCCTTAGGGTGCGTTCGATCGACGGGCTCCCCATGTGGAGCACCGGGATCCTGGCCACCCACTCCTGGCGGCGCCGGTCACTAGGGGACAGCCCGTCACCCTCAGCATGCACGAACGAATCAGAGGTGGCTCCGTCCATGCCGGGCACCGCGATGAGGGTGGCGCTCCACTGGCCGTGGGCTGCGATAGAGGCCCGGTACGTAATGGCGTTCGGAGTCACGTCCGCTCCCGGGGCGCGGACTACAACGCCTTTCCGGACGTCTTGCCAGGCAGCCCGGATGGTCAGCACATGGCCTTCCGCTTGACGGTTTTCGTTCCATTGCCGCTGGATCCGCGCCTCCTTGACTTCAAAGAGATCGGCGAAATCAGCCTCAACGGTAAGGGAGACAGAGCATTCGACAGGGTCCAAAGAGAAATTGCGGACAGTAATCTGCTCTCGGATTCCAGCTCCAACCTCACGGAGCCGTTCAACAATCAGGGGGCTGTCGGCGTATCCGTCGGTGCGTGGAACACGGCCTGCAAACAGTGCACGGTACGGCTCCTTCGTCTCCGCGGCCAGCGGCTCGAGCGGTTGTCCGTTGATGGTCAGGCTCCACTTGGAAAGGATCCGGGTGTCCTGGACAAAAAGGCCATGGGGATGTTCCGGGTGGATGTCGCCGTTCGGCAAGGAGATACAGAAGGACGATCCCTCGACCAGGGTGACCGTCCCGGCCCCCATGGGACCGGCCGCCGTGTCAGAGTTCCACCCAGCCATTTTGGCCTCCCTCGGAATCAAGGCCCCTGCGGTCCCGGTTCCAGGCCGCTGCCGTCGAAGCCAACTCTGTGTTCGACGCTACGCTCGCCGGCCCTCCGGCGCTAGGGCTTTGATCGGCGGGAGGCAGGCACGGTATAAATCCGGGGCGGCTTCTCACGAACGTCGCAACACCAATCTGAAGGAGGTGTTGGAACATGCGCAGTTCGACGCGCCGATCGCGAAAAATGGCCTAGACGCCCCAGAGCTGTGCTGAATTGGTCCTGCGCATCCGCCAAGTTCGCGACTTATCACGACGCAGCGGCAAAGTTGGCAGTACCTGGTTCGTCCGTCCCGTAAGGAGATCGCCTATCGCATCAGCTGGTCACTTGTCGGAGCTTGAACACGATCGAGTCGAAGACGGCGCGTGCCTCTCGTGTCAGCTCCGGATTGATCGATTCGTGGAATTGGACCACCCAGAACATAGCGCGCTGGCCGTTCAGGTTGACCACCCGGTAGGTTTCGCGTTCAGCGGCGCTCGAGTACCAGCGGGTGCATAGGTTCGAATATTCTGAGTGAACGCAAAACTGACCGTTGTCGCAGGCTTTGATGTCCACGTCGCCCTCGACGGAGTGGTCGAACTCGACGCCGGCGTAATCGCCCACCATGACCTCGACGGGAGGGGTGCTGGCCGTTGACGTCTGCGCCGTCATCGCGTCGACGAAAGCCTGAACCGACGGATTGACCTCGACGAGCGCGCCCTGCCACGCGCATGCGTCCCTCGGCACATGGTTGGAGGGCCACCAACCCACGAAGACCGCCATTTCATCCGGGTGATCCGGGTCGTCCTTGCCCACGCCGGCGCCGCCTTCACTCACCCAGCCGTCTGGGACGGTGATCTCGAAATTCTCTGCGAAGCTGGTGACGAGGTATGTACCAGCGTCGATGTCGCCGCTCTTCGGCAGCGGTGGGACCGTGGGTAACGGTGGGACCGTGCGGGCCTCCGTAGTCGGTGTGGGGGATGGCGCCTCGGCGACGGTGCACGCCGAAAGGCCGAGGCAGACGGCCAAGACTGATGTCATGGAGATGAAATGGCGTAGCAGCACACGCATGGAGGCCTCCAAAGGCAGCCCTTATGCTGCGGACGTTACGCCCAGCCAACACTGACCGCAAGAGACGCCAGAAGCCAACGCTCCGCCATTTTGGATAACGGGAACGGATGGTGAGTCCCGCCGCCGGATCCTCTACGGGAGCGCGAGGTCCATGATCGGTGTGAAAACCATCTCCTCGGTAGGATCGCGAGCAGGCAGCACCACGCCTCGCGGATCCTGGACAATGCGAGGCGCTGGGGGTCTGCGCGGGTCCCGTCCGAGCCCGAGCGTCGCAGTCTGGGCGACGAGCGGGCGGGCGAACGCCGTTCCCATAACGCTGAACCGGTCACTCCCGCCGCCATTCCCGTGAACCATCTTCGCGAACGTGCCGTCTGAGAGCCGTAGAACGAGCGCGTCTTCGCGCCCGCTCCGCAGCGGTTGATCGATAAAAGTCACGTTCACCCGCACAAACGAGTCCCAAACCTCATAGCTGGTCACATAACCCCGGACCCCCGAGCCGTCCGGAACTACCACCTCGAACTCATGCCGCTCGGGAAGTAGCACGCGTTCGAGCCGAGGCGGCTCGCCCCCCATAGAGTGCACAGCGCCGATCATCGTCCCCATTGTTTAGCTCCTGTGTCTGTCATCAGCGTGGCCCCATCCCGTTCGCGACACCACCGATGATTCCTGATAGCAGTCGGCTGTCAAGACTCCGGCTGCCCCGCTGCGGCACGTCTTGCTGTCCCGGTTTAGAATCCGTGCCGCAAGACACTCCCTAACGGGTCGCCCGTCAGACCAGGATTTCATTAGAGAAGGCCAGCATCCGGAGCCTTACTCATCCAATAAGTGCACTCGTCTTCACCCCTGACGTCGCGGCATCCGCTGAGTTTTACGTGAAGAAGTTCGGCATGCGCGTTGTTGACGAGGCCGACGGCGCGGACGCCGCCGTCGCAAAGGTCGCGGCTGCCGGAACCCGGAGTCACCTGGGCCTCCGCGTCGTGGCATTCACCGGCTCGGCCCCCTTCGGCTATGAAGGCTTGGGCCGCGCGCGTACGTGCATCCGTTCGCCCTGCTGTCCAAACAGGCTGATGAACTCGACCGGTCTGCCGTCAGCGCTGGCGAACCAGTGCGGTGTGTGGGTGTCGAATTCCGCGGCTTCGCCGGGGCGCAGTTCGAAGTCCTTGTCGCCCAGCACCAGACGCAGCCGTCCGTTGAGGATGTAGAGCCATTCGTAGCCTTCGTGAACGCGCGGGTCGGGCTCCGACCCGCGGGCATCACCTGTGAGCACCATCTTGAAGGCCTGCAATCCGCCCGGACGGCGTGTGAGCGGAACAGCCGTCATGCCGCCGTGGGTGATGGGCTGCAGGTGGATTCTCGGATCCCCGGTGGGTGGCGCGCCGACAAGATCATCGAGGGGAACACCGTACATCCTCGCGAGTGGCAGCAGGAGTTCAAGGTTGGGCCTGCGTTGGCCGGATTCCAGGCGGGACAGGGTGCTCACCGACAGGCCGGATGCGGAGGAGACATCCCCGAGGGTGAGGTTCCGTTCCGTGCGGAGTGCCCGAAGCCGGGGGCCGACAGCCCCGAGAACGTCGTCAAGCTCAATTTCCATGACCCCACTTTGCCATAACGGCAATCATGTTTGTCAATTCTCGATTGTGCGGTGGAAGCTGGTGTGACCGCCGCAGGACTCCGGCGGCGAACCTCCAGGACGCGAAGTAGGAAAGATCTGTATGGGCACCACACGCTATGACGTTGTAATTGTCGGTGGCGGCGCGGCGGGACTTAGCGCTGCCACGACTCTGGGCCGGGCGCTTCGCCCGGTGCTGGTCATCGATTCCGGAACTCCACGCAACGGACCCGCCGCGGGCGTACACGGCTATCTTTCGAGGGACGGCATGGATCCTTGGGAACTCCTGTCCACAGGGCGCAGCGAAGTGCTCTCCTACGGAGGAACGGTCATCGACGGTGAAGCCGTCTCGGCACGTCGGACCCTCGATGGATTCGAGGTGATTCTCGGAGATGGCCGCCGGTTCAGCGGCAGACGCCTCCTCGTCACCACCGGCCTGACAGACGAACTGCCTCCCGTCGACGGGCTGCGGGAGCAATGGGGAAAGGGCGTTGTGCACTGCCCCTACTGCCATGGCTGGGAAATCCGCGGTCAACGGATTGGAGTGCTGGGCACAGGCCCGCTGTCCGTCCATCAGGCGCTCTTGTTCAGGCAGTGGTCCCGGGATATCACTCTCTTCCTCAACGACACCGTGGAACCCACCGACGAAGAGTGGGAGAAGCTCGCCGCCCGGTCCGTCACGGTCGTTGACGGCGCCGTGGCTTCTGTTGACACTGTCAATGGCGTCCTCACAGGGCTCACGCTCCGCCAGGGCCCCTCGTTCGACTTGCAGGCGCTCGCTGTCGGAACCCGGATGGAGGCCAGATCCGCTCTTCTGGAATCACTCGGACTAGGTTCCCAGGTGCACCCCTCGGGGGCCGGACGGTTTATCGAGACCGATGCCATGGGTGCGACGGCCGTCCGCGGCGTGTACGCGGCCGGCAATGTCTCCAACCTCATGGCCCAGGTAATCACCGCGGCGGCCGAGGGTGTCATGAGCGGCGCACGGATCAACGCCGACCTCATCGAAGAGGAAACCCGGTGGGCTGTCGAGGGTCACTTCGGCCCCTTCTCGGCCGCCTCGGAAGCAGCCGTCTCTCAGATCGTGCTGACACACCGACGCCATAGCCTTGATGATGGCATCTGACAGCCACGACCAGAACCGCTTCCTCGACCTCGATGCCAAGGTGTTCGGCAACCATCTCGCAGCCGTCCTGGACCTGGCCGGGGCGCAGGCTGCGCGCAGCATCGTTGACCTCGGCGCGGGCACCGGCGCAGGTAGCCGGCTCCTTCGCCAGCGATTCCCCGACGCCGCGGTGACGTGCGTCGACAACGACCCGCAGATGCTCGAGCTGCTGCGCGGGCAGGACTTCGCCGTGGTCGAGGCCGACCTCAACCACGGCTTCCCTGCCCTGGGCGGCTCCTTGATAGCGGCGGGTGCAACGGCCGAGGCGCCGGTTGACCTGGTGTGGGCATCGTCCTCGCTCCACCACGTGACCCACCCCGCCCGGCTCTTGTCGGGGGTCCGCCGGGCGCTGGCCCCGGGCGGGGTGCTGGTCGTCGTCGAGCTCGCCGCCCTGCCTCGTTTCCTGAGCCATCCGCGCGGAGCGCTGCTGGAGCTGCGCTGCCACTCCGCTGCGGCGGCCGAGGGGTGGAACCATCACCCGAACTGGACGCCGGTCATCGAGGCCGCCGGGTTCGCCGTCAGCCGGTCCGAAGTGATGGCCACCGCACCAGTGACACCGGCCGCGCGGGAGTATGCCCGGCAGTGGTTCGCACGCTTCTCACACCTGGCGGCCCTCACCGCGGATGACCGCGGCACCGTAGAAGACATGCTGGAGCAGTTCTCCGACGACATCGAGCTCGAACCCCGCGCCACCCGGACCGTCTGGGTGGCCACGCTCGTCGAGGCCCAGGAGCAGCCTTGAGCCAGCTGGCGAACCCTTAGGAGCCAGAGGGCGGGTCAGGTCAGGTGGTCGAAGTCTCCTCGCGCCCAAGCCGCGTGCCGTTGGGCGGAATCGTGCAGTGCGGCCTTGGCTCCGGACGCGATGACATTGTTGAAGTTGCCGTAGATGCGGTCGAACTCGAGTTCTCCGAGCTGCGCGGCGATTCGCAACGCTACCGCGCCGGATAGCGGCAAATGATTCGGGTAGCTGCGCATGAAGGAGATGGACCGACGGTCTGGATTCGGATACACGCTGTCACCGGTCAGCAGGACTCCTCTGCCGGCCGCTCCTGCAGCCCAGTGCACCACCGCACTGCCGGGGAAATGCCCCCCGGTCTGGTGCAGTGTCAACCCCTCGGCGATAGTGTGACTGCCGGACCAGTATTCGATGACCGGATCGTTGCGCCCCAGCCATCGCCGGTCTGCGTCCGCCACCAGCACAGGAACGCCCCCGAGCCGATGTGACCATTCGACCTGCACACCAAACATGTGGGGATGGCTGGCCGCGATCGCCAGGACCGGCCCCCGCTCGAGCGCTGCGTTAACGGCACTGTCATCGACATAGCCGACCGGATCCCACAGCAGCGACCCCTCATGTGTCACCACAAGCTGAGCGGTCTGGCCGATCCCGACTTTAGGCTCTGTCCTAATCCCGATAAGGCCCGGCTCGTTCTCCCTCAACACCGTCTGCTGACCCTGCTGCGCCAGCCCGTCCAGTGTGAGCCACTTCTGTCCCTCCTCGGGCACATACTGCCGCTCATCGGTACAGATCGGGCAGAGCTCCGGGGCGGGTTCATCGCGTTCGACGGCGCAGGTCGCGCAAATCAGCATGGTTGACCCCTCCCAAAACGTCCTGTGTCCTGCTCTCGGGTTTCCTCACCTTCGGCAGTAGGCTGGCGTGCCCACACTATGGCACGCGGGTCATGGTTAGAAAGGTGCTAACCCGGTTGCTGTCAGGATTCGCAGGACGGCGTGAAGTTCCAGGTTCCCGCGTGGACCCGGAAGTCACGCGTTGCAGGTCCGTTGGCCGGGGCGGTGCTGTCGGGCAACCGGACGATGGCGGTGACGCCGGCGGGAACCGTGCACTCCAAGTACGTTCCAGCCGTGGTCCGCCGCCACGCAACAGCAACGTCACCATTGGGCAGCGGGAGACTTCCCCGGGCGTGCTCGAGCCGGCAGGCCGGCGGTTCGATCAGCAGTTCGCTGCCTCCGGGAACCGTCACACGCACGCCGAGCAGGGACTCCAGGATTTCCTTCAACACGGAGGCGGACCAGGCGTGGGACTGGCTGTAGTCGGTGCCGTCTTCCAGTTCCCAGGCTTCCCAGGTGAAGCTGGCGCCCTGCTCGAGGAGCCGTGCCCAGCCGGGCTGGTCCGACGATGTGAGCAGATCGATGACGGCGTCGGTCAGTCCCTCGGCCACCAGGGCGCGCACCAACCGGTGTACGGTCATGGGTCCCTGGCGCATGCCCTGGGCCGCGATCCTGTCTGCGTCAGCCGCTGCGTGCGCAGGATCGGTGATTCCGAGGGACAGCGGGAAGGACGTTGCATGTTGGGAGGCGTGGGTGCTGGGTGTTCCGTCGGCGTGCAGCCCGTCCACCATCACGCCGTCCACGCGCAGGCGCGTGCGGATGGTTTCCGCGAGGGCCCTGGCATGTCCGGCGTAGCGCACGGCATCGTCCTCCTGGCCGGCGATGCTGCACAGCCGCGCAGTGGACATGAGGGCCGAGTAGGCCTGGGCGTTGACGGTGGTCTTTGCAGCGCACTCCATGTCGTAGCCGAAGCGGCCGGGGGCCGGCCAGTCCACGATGCCGTGAAGGTAGGGGCCGGAGCCGCCGCCCAGTTCGGTGACCAGTCCCGCCGTCGGGCCGTCCGTGGCGAGGTACCGCAGCGCGTAGTCGGCTGTGTTCCGGAGGTGCGGGAGCAGTTCCTTCACGAGTGCGAGGTCTCCGGTCCGGAGGTGGTATTCCTCGGCCCACTCCGGCATCATGAGCGAGAAGTCGGGGATGTCGCGCTTCCCGTCGCCATTGGGATAGACCGCGTTGTAGCGCCCCCGGTCCTCGCAGGCGTTCCAGTAGCGCGCCGCTGACCAGCCGAACTCCCGCAGCGCCTGCGCCGTGTAGGCGTGCTCGCCGAAGAGTGCCATGGTGGCGTAGGAGATGTTGACGGCGTCGGCCAGGAACTGGCCTTTCTCCCGCGTGGGCGTATCCACGAACTGTTCCTGGACGCCGTACAGTGCTGAATCGCGCAGCAGCCGGAACACGGCATTCAGTGCGGGGTCTGAGCTGTTGAAGCTCCCCTCGTGCGGGTGCCGGCCATGGACGACGACGGCGCCCACCCGGGACAGGTCCGACGCCTCCACGCCGGGGATTTCCAGGTAGCGGAAGCCCAGGTGCACGCTGCTGCGGAACGGCTGGGGGCCTTCCGCCTGCGTATACGGGAAGGACATGTCCGTGTTCTGGCTGGCCGTTTTGCCGCTGTCCACCCTGCCGCAGGAGTCAAGGGAGTACCCGGCCCGGATCATCACGGTCCGCCCGGCCGCGCCGGCGCGGAAGTCCACTTCCGGGCGCGCCGGGATGATCCGGCCGAAGTCCGCCACCAGCGTTCCGTCGGTGGCGGTCAGGAACGCCTCCGGGGCAACAAAAGTCTCGGACAGGAAAGTGCGCCGGGGGTGCAGTGCGGGGAATGCCGGGACAGGATGGGGGCCGTAGCTTAGGGCCAGGGCCATGTCCTGGCGGGTGTCGAAGGCTACCGCGGCCTGCCCGTCGAGGTGCTCAACGGGATCGCCCTCGTCGTTGCGGTAGCCGGCCTGCCGGTAGGGGGCCTCGGCCGCGCGCCAGTCCGGGCCGGAGCCGAAGACCTCGCGGCGTCCGTCCGTGTAGTCAACGCTGAGCCGGACCAGCAGGCCCGGGACGCTGGCCGCCCTGCCCTGGCCGGGGCCGTACCAGTGCAGCAGGGCCGTCAGCGAAACATCTGTGGATTGCTGCCGGACGGGGTCTGTCGCCTGGGCGGGCGGCGCTGCCGTGTCTTGCGGTGTGTGGGCAGCCAGGAGCGCAGTGACGTCGGCGGCGTCGTAATATCCTTCGCCAGGATAGCTGAATGAAGTGGTGCTGAGGCAGGGCCTGCCGTTCACGGCAAGCTGGGCATGATGGCTGGCTGCGGCGAAAAGACGGGCACGGGCAACGCCGCCGGTGAGCCGGATGGTGGTGCGGAAGAGTGACCATTCATCGGGCTGCCGGTGAACCGTGGTGCGCGCCCAATGGCTGAGGGAGGCACGGGCTTCCTCAGGTCCGGCGTCGAATCTGTGGTCCAGGATTAGCATGGCGCTGATGGGAGCATTGTCAGGTGTGGGCCCGGCGGCGGTGACGCGTATGGAGGCGTACTCGGCTTGGCTGCGGGGTCCCTGGTGGAGTGCAAGCAATCCCTTCGCTCCGGCAGGGGAGGGTTCAGCCACGGAGAGCAGCTCAACGCCGTCGAGGGTCACGCTGATGGTGTCGCCGTCGTCGGTGACGGTCAGGTGCTGCCACGTGCCCGGGACCATGTCCTTGCCGGGCAGTCGCTCCTGGCTGGCCACGGCGTCGCGTTCCAGCTGTGCGCTGGCCAAGACTTCGGTGTCGGGAGCAACAGGGGCGGGGATTTCCCAGGCCGGGGCGCGGCGGAGCACAACGTTGCCCGCGGTGTTCAGTTCCAGCAGCAGCCCCGTGCCGGGCCCGCTGCTGCGGAGAAGCAGACCGGCCCATCCCATCACCGGACGGAGGCGGGCGTCCAGGATGAACTGCCGGACGGGCCCGCAGGGGACGGGAAGGAACGGCGAGCCCGCCACACGAAGGGCGCCGTCCAGGACGTCCAGCGGAGGCCGGCCGCCTGCCGCCCGGTGGATCCAGTGGGCGCCCCACCCGCTGTCCGAGAGTCCGGTACTGAAGACCGCCGCTTCGGACCAGGGGCCGGGGTTCCCGGCGGCGTCATTCACGCGGACACGCCAGCTGTAGTCGGCGTCCTCAGCCAGTTCCGGTCCACCGTAGGGGACCCCGGACTGCCTGGATGAGGGGACGGGTCCGGAGTGCCAGATCCCGGTTCCAGCCGAATCCTCGACGGTGATCTCATAGCCGGTCTGCCAGGCCGCGGCAGGATCGGCGTCCTCCGACTGGCTCAGCCTCCACCTGAACACCGGGCGCAGAGACGCCGTCAGGCAGGGGGCGAGGCCGTCTGTCAGCAGGCCGGCAGCATGGAGTCCGCCCTGTCGCGTATCGGTTGGCACTGTTTCCTGGGTGGGGGAGACGCCCATCAGGAAGGAGTTCCGTACGAAGCGCGAATCGGCCCGGCTGCGGCGGGCCGGGACGCGAACGCACCTGGGCGCCGGACAGGACCCGCACTTGGGGAAGGGGACTTGGCGGCGGCGCCTAATGGTGTTCTCAATGGATCTCCGTTTCTGCCCGAAGGCACAAGCTTGCGGCCCGACTCCCAGTTTTGGCGGCCCGGGGCCGCGGGACGGCTGCCCGCCGAACGACTCTGGGCCCACGGTTACGGGCTACTCCGCGTGAACGCAAAGAATGGCCGCTGAACCAAGAAAGCGCTTTCTGCGACCCAGTCTGGACTACGGATGAGCCGGGAGTCAAGCAATGTAACGATTCAAAGCAGGCTTTGGAAGGCCCGCTCCCGATCGAAAACCGGGGCAACCAAGGCCGGGTCGATGCCCGCGACCTCGGGCACATCCACCCGGTCGTCGTGGGCAAGATCAGCCGCAAAACGCTCTGAGTTCGCCGCCTCAGGTAGTCGATCTCCTCAAGACTGGTTTGCGCAACCTCCTCGACCAGTGCTGCCATGTCCGCACGATCGGACACCAAGCACGCACGGGAGCGTTCGGACGCTGGCGGGGCGTATCGTCGCGTTATCGTTGGTCCAACACATCCCACCAGGAGGACGCATGCCGTACGTTGTTGACTTCGAGAACGTTTCCACTGTCGGGCTTGAGTCGTCTCCGGTGGCTGAGACGCTCGCCGGGTTGCGCGCCAACGAGGGCCGCTACTACCGGAACAAGTACGATCACGTTTTCACCGTGAGCCCCGCAAGCGACATGCCGGAGGTGGTCGACCGGGTCAGCCGCATCCTCAAGGAGGAACGCGACATCGTCATCGGTTCCCGCCCGCTCGAAGCGACAGCCTTCGAAGTCGAAGGCCTGCGGATGGATTACGTGTTCTACGAGTCGGGTCTGTCGATCAACGTCATGTACAGCATCGAGGACGGCGGGAAACGAGCGGTTGGATTCAAACTGGCTGAAGGCATGGATATTCCGGAAGAACTGGCATCCCGTCTCAAATTCGCCCGCCAGAAGTCCAAGCTCGCAGGCGTTATCCGAGGCTCCTACTTCGTGATCAAGGGCGAGTACTGAGCGGCTGACGTTGCGGCGCGGCTGGCGCGGTGCTGTTGCGAACCACCAGGGACATCGTCGGCCCCCGCGTTGGGATACCGGACCGCTCCTGGTGGACAATGCGTTCATGACCAATGACGATCTTCGGCCTGTCTACTTTCTTTCGGACAGCACCGGCATCACGGCGGAAACGCTCGGCAACACGTTGTTGACGCAGTTCCCCGCCAATAACTTTGACAGGATCACCGTCCCCTTCATTACTACCGTCGAGCAGGCCAGGACCGTGGTCCATACCATCGACGACCTGGCCGCCACCGGCCCGCGGCCGATCGTCTTTTCCACCGCTGTCAGTAGCGACATCCGCCGGGCCCTCGCTAAGTGCAAGGGGATCGTCGTGGATCTTATCGGGACGCATGTCGGACAGCTGGAGCAGGCCCTTGGCGCCCCGGCCAGCGGCGAACCCGGCAGGGCCCATGGGCTGGGCAATGCAGAGCGGTACCAGTCCCGGATGGCCGCCGTCGAGTACGCCATGGAACACGACGACGGCCAGAGCCTGCGTGCGCTGGAAAAGGCGCAGGTCATCCTCGTGGCACCCTCACGCTGCGGGAAGACGCCCACAACCATGTATCTGGCGCTGCAACATGGGATTTTCGCCGCTAATTTCCCGCTGGTGGACGAGGACTTTGAGCGGGAAGGGCTTCCCAAGCCGCTGAGGCCTTTCGTTGAGAAATGTTTCGGACTCTCCTCCAACCCGCTGCGCCTGAGCCAAATCCGTACCGAAAGGCGCCGCGGTTCGCCGTACGCATCACTGCGGCAGTGCGGCTTCGAGCTGCGCAGCGCCGAACAGCTGTATGTCTCCCACCGGATTCCATACCTCAATTCAGCGACGGTGTCCGTGGAGGAAATGGCTGCGACCATCCTGCAGCGCATGAACCTCAAGCATTAGGGAAAATTTTCACAAACTCAGTGTGGCGCACATCATGTGGAAAGCGCGTCCGAGACCTGTCACTGTGGACAGGATTCGCGCCCACCAACCGGCCATCGCCGGGAGCGGGGCGGCACATCTGCATGCCATCATCTGCAAAGGAGCAGCAACTATGACGACAGACATCCTGTGGTTCTCAGAACTCGGACTCAAGGACCTGGACCGGGTGGGCGGAAAAAACGCCTCCCTTGGTGAGATGGTGCAGAACCTGACCTCTGCCGGCGTCCAGGTCCCTGACGGCTTCGCCACGACGGCCGACGCCTACCGCACCTTCCTGGCTGACTCCGGCCTGGACCAGAAGATCGCCGACCGGCTGGTCGGGCTGGACACCGACGACGTGACGGCACTCGCCGCGGCCGGCCAGGAAATCCGGACCCTGATGCGCGAGACGCCCTTCCTGCCGGACTTTGAAGCGCAGATCCGCGCCTCGTACCAGGAACTGGTGGACAAGCACGGGGGCTCCGATGACCTGTCCTGGGCCGTCCGTTCCAGCGCAACGGCGGAAGACCTTCCCGATGCCTCCTTCGCCGGGCAGCAGGAGACCTTCCTGAACGTCCGCGGGATCGAGAACATCCTGCTCGCCATCAAGGACGTCTTCGCGTCCCTCTACAACGACCGCGCCATCGCCTACCGGGTGCACCATAAGTTCGAACACGCCGAGGTCGCGCTGTCGGCCGGCATCCAGCGGATGGTTCGTTCCGACGTGGGCGCTTCCGGTGTCATGTTCACCATGGACACCGAGTCCGGGTTCAAGGACGCTGTCTTCGTCACCTCCTCGTACGGCCTCGGCGAAGCCGTGGTCCAGGGCGCCGTCAACCCCGACGAGTTCTACGTCTACAAGCCCGCCCTGCAGGCCGGCCGACCCGCCATCCTCAAGCGCGGACTGGGCGAAAAAGCCCTGCAGATGACCTACACGAGCAGCCGGGAGATCGGCCGCACCATCGACTTCGTACCGGTTGAGGCTTCGCTGCGGAACCGCTTCAGCCTCACTGACGACGACGTCGAGCAGCTCGCCCGCCACGCGGTCGCCATCGAAAACCACTATGGCCGTCCGATGGACATCGAATGGGGCAAGGACGGGATTGACGGCGGCCTGTACATCCTGCAAGCGCGCCCCGAGACCGTGCAGTCCCGCCGTGCGTCCGGCAGCCTGAGCCGTTTCCGCCTCAACGGGACCGGCCGCGTGCTCGTGGAGGGCCGCGCCATCGGCCAGCGCATCGGTGCCGGCAGCGTCCGCATCCTTACCGCGATCGACCAGATGGCCGCTTTCAAGACCGGCGACGTCCTCGTCGCCGACATGACCGACCCGGACTGGGAACCGATCATGAAACGTGCCTCCGCGATCGTCACCAACCGCGGGGGACGCACGTGCCACGCGGCCATCATTGCCCGCGAACTGGGGATTCCCGCGGTCGTCGGCACCGGGAACGCCACTGAAGCACTCTCGGACGGCCTCGAAGTCACCGTCTCCTGCGCCGACGGTGAAACCGGCGTCATCTACGAAGGGCTCCTGGACTTCAGCGTCGAGGAAACCGAGATCACCCAGCTGCCGGAGGCTCCGGTCAAGGTCATGATGAACGTCGGCACGCCCGAACAGGCCTTCACGTTCGCCCAGCTGCCGAACGACGGAGTAGGCCTCGCCCGGCTCGAATTCATCATCAACCGCCAGATCGGGATCCACCCCAAAGCACTGTTGAACCTGGAGGACCAGCCGGCGGAGGTCATTGCGGAGATCCGGGAGCGGATCGCCGCCTACGACAGCCCGCGCGACTATTACATCAAGCGCCTTGCCGAAGGCGTGGCCACCATCGCCGCGGCCTTCGCGCCGGAGCCGGTGATTGTCAGGATGTCCGACTTCAAGTCCAACGAGTACGCCAACCTGATCGGCGGCCCCGCGTACGAACCGCATGAAGAGAACCCGATGCTCGGCTTCCGCGGCGCGTCACGCTACCTGGAACCGTCCTTCCGGGACTGCTTCGACCTGGAGTGCGAGGCCCTGTCCTTCGTGCGCAACGAGATGGGGCTGACCAACGTCAAACTGATGATCCCCTTCGTGCGTACCGTGGACGAGGCCAGTGGCGTCATCGACCTGCTCGCCGAGAACGGCCTGCGCCGCGGCGAAAATGGCCTCGAGGTCATCATGATGTGCGAGATTCCATCCAACGCGCTGCTCGCCGACGATTTCCTGGACTATTTCGACGGATTCTCCATCGGTTCCAACGACATGACCCAGCTGGCCCTTGGCCTGGACCGGGACTCCGCGATTGTCTCGGGCGGCTTCGATGAACGCGACCCCGCCGTCAAGAAGCTCCTGAGCATGGCGATCAAGGCGTGCAAGGCGCGCGGCAAATATGTGGGCATCTGCGGCCAGGGGCCGAGCGACCATGCGGACTTCGCCGAATGGCTGGTGGCGGAAGGCATCGACTCGGTTTCGTTGAACCCGGACACCGTGGTGGACACCTGGCTCCGGCTCGCCGGCGCGGCAGGCCTGGCCGGGGCCGGAGCGGCCGTCGGCGCAGAAGCGCGCTGACTTTTCGGAGCTGATACGAGTGCCCGCCCGGGATAGCCCCGGGCGGGCACTGCCCTACGGGTCGTTTTACTGTCGGGCGGGGTGCTCACGCACGCGCATCAACCATTCGGCGACGAAGGCTTGCAGGAGTTCGGGTTGCTCATGCATCAACGCGTGGCCGGCCCGATCTAGCACCGCAAACGTGGCACGAGGGTACTGCGCCACTAAGCCCCACGGGCCCGCGTACCCGGCCGTGGCATCCTGCCTTCCGGCGAGGATCAACACGGGATGGGAGTAGGCTTTCGCGTCTTCCGGCCGATCCCGGAGCTCCCAGTGCGAAAAGATTCGCGCCAGGGCGGACTCGTCAACAAGTGGCATTGCGGGAGCCACGGAATCCCTGAACCGGCGCAGGGTTTCAGCAGTCTGCACAACGAAGTAGCTACGGTAAGAAGCCTCGAGGTCCGGTCCCACGTCGCCGGGCATGTCGACCATCGACGCAAGGACGTCGTGCTTGGGCACGTCACGCGTATGCGCGCCGACCGGACAGATGAGCGCCAGCCCGACGGCCTGGTCAGATCTCCCGTTGGCAACGGCACGGGCTAAGTACCCGCCATACGAATGACCAATGACAAGAAACGGTTCATCACCAATAGCGCTGTCGATCAGTCCGTGCAGAATGTCCAGCACGTCATCGTTGCTCGTGACCACCTCGGGCGCGGGGGTTCGGCCCATCCCCGGCAGGTCCGGGTACAGGCGGCGAAATCCGGACAGGTTGCACAGTATTGGTTCAAGAGCGCCAGCGATTTCGCGGTGATCCACGCCGGCCCCGTGCAGAGCGAGAACCGGCGTGCCGCTGCCATACTCGGCGTAATGCACAGGCACTCCACTGACCGTACATTTCATCCGGACAGTGTAGAGCGGGTCGCGGCTTTCCAACACCGTCAAAGCGCGCCAGCCGACGGACGCCTTCGCCGCTGTGTCGCGGGCTCCCGGTAACCAGCGCGCAGGAGGCCCTGTGGCCCTACTCCGAGGGGGCGGCCAATCCATAGCATTGCGTCATGGAACAGTTGCAGGAAGCCAACGCCGAAGAACCGGCGTTGTCTGCCACCACAGTTTTCGCCAGTCTCGCGGAATTGCGGGACGCTCCCGGCTACAGCCCGAAGGCAATAGCCGAAAGGCTCATAAATTCGCTTGGCTCTGATGCTGCGGCTCCTCTTCTCGGCGTCAGTGCAGGACTATTGGATCGGTGGGCATCTGGCCAGGATGCGCCGAATGCCGACGGCCGGCTTCAGCTTGCGGACCTGGACGCTCTCGTCGGACACCTCCATAGTGCTTTCACGCCGGCCCAGGCCATGATCTGGATGTGCAGCCCCAATGTGCAGCTGGGGTCCCGGCCTATAGATGTGTACCGCACACAGGGGTCGGCTCCCGTGATCGGGGCCATCCGGGCACACGTGCGGGAAGATATCGCCCAATCGGAAGGCCCGGACGTAAGCGGTTGACCTCAAAGGAAGCAGCCTACTTCGATGCTCTGACCGGGCCGCCGCCTACGGTTGGACAAAACGGGGCCTTCCACCATCGGCCGGCCGCCACAAGAAAGCCCTTGCCATGTGCCGATCATTCGGGCTCCACGCCGGTTCCCGACCCGTCCGGGCGACGTTCCGGCTCCTGGACGCTCCGGACAGCCTCTCGGACCAGAGCCGGCCGGAGCCCGACGGGGCCGGTATCGGCTCATCGTGACCACGGCTACGGTCCTGCGGGCTCTCAGATGCCCCTGCTGCCACCCGGGGCCCGGGCCTGGATCCAAGGGAGACGCCCGACACCGGACGAGGCGGCCCTGGACCGTACTATCGAGCGTATGGGCGTACAAGCAGCCCGGGTACGGCGACGACGAAGGGAAAGAGGATCAACGATGAAACTGTTGACTGTAGCGTGGACGGCGGCCGCGAGCGCAGCTACGGCAGCGGCCGGTGCGGTGGCGACGGATCCTGACAGCCGCTGGTACCAGCGGCTGCGCAAGCCGGACTGGCAGCCGCCCGCCATTGCCTTTCCGGTCGTGTGGACCGCTCTTTACGCGGACCTTGCCGTGAGTTCCGCCGTCGCCCTGGACAGTAAGGATGCCCCCGACCCCGAGGGCGGTCAGGACGGGCGGCGGGAGATCCGCGCCTACCGGGGCGCCCTGGCCGCGAACCTGGTTCTCAACGCGACGTGGAGTTGGGTCTTCTGGCGTGCCCGCCGGCCGTGGCTGGCCGCGGCAGAGGCCGCCGTGCTGGCTGCAAGCAGTGCAGACCTGGTGCGGCGGACGTACAAGCTGAACAGCAGCGCCGGCGTCGCACTGGCCCCGTACGCACTCTGGTGCGGGTTCGCCACCGCTTTGTCGACGGCGGTCGCGAGGCTCAACCCCGGAGCGGGCGGGCGGCGGTAGTTCCGGTATCCGCTACGGAGACAGCCGGCGTGTTATTCGGCGGACGGCCGCCGTCGTTGTTGTTTCGTCGCCGATCTTTGTTCCTTTGCGGCGAGGCGCCGGCGGTTCGATCCCCGGGTGGGTTTGGTTGGACGCCGAGGGGCAGCTTCGGGAGCAAGGGCCTCTGCCACAAGGCCGGAGAGCTTGGCGAGGGCGATCTCGCGATTGCGCAGCTGTGAGCGCTGCTCGGAGGCCGCCACGGTGATGACCCCGGAAATGAGGCGTCGTTGGAGGCGCGTGAGCAGCATCAGCCGTTGCTCGTCCAAGAGTGCCCGCGAGTCGCGGATGTTCCAGGAGAGCTCGACGCGGCTGTCCGAGGTGTTGACGTGCTGACCGCCAGGCCCCGACGAACGCGAGAAGCGCCAGCGGAGTTCCGGGGCGGGAATAGTGAGCGCGGGTGACACCTCCAGATCCATGCAACCAGCGTTGCACAACATGGGCGCAATCGAAGAGCCCAGCCGCTCGCGCGCCAAAGCCCGGACACTGAAGGAGGGGCGTCCTGCCGGGTGAGGGGGCAGGCAGCCGGCCGTCAGGCTGCCTGCCAGCCCGCAGGCAGCGCCTTCAGCCCGTAGACAATGGTGCTGTCCATCCGTTCCAGGTGCGCGCCCGGGGCGAGTGCCAGTCCAGGCAGCCGGGACAGGATGGCTTCCAGTGCGATCCTTGCTTCAAGCCTCGCAAGCGGCGCACCGAGGCAGAAGTGGACGCCGTGGCCGAATGCCAAGTGACGGATCTGGCCCCGGTCGACGTCGAACTCGGCAGGGCGTTGAAATTGCCGTTCGTCGCGGTTTGCGGAGCCGATCCACGCCACCACGGGTGCGCCGGCCGGCATCTGAACGTCGCCGAGGATGGTGTCGGTGACCGTCACCCGGTACATGGACTGGACCGGGGACCGAAAGCGAAGCACTTCTTCGATGGCCTGAGGGAGCAGTGCCGGCTCCATCACTAACCGATCGATGGTGCCGGGCACCTCGGTAAAGCAAAGGACCGCGTTGCCGATCAGGTTCGTGGTTGTTTCGTTGCCGGCGACGAGCAGCAGGGCGCAGAAACCCAGCAGTTCGGCCACGTTCAGTTTCTGCCCGTCAATCTCGGCGCTGAGCAGGTTGCTGATCAAGTCATCGCCGGGCCGCCGCCGTCGCTGTTCGATGAGGTCCAGGAAGTATCCCGTCATTTCCCGGTTAGTGGCCTGGTGGTCTTCCGTTGCCGCATTGGTCCGCGTTTGGCTGACGATGACATCGGACCACTGCTTGAAGCGGTCCCGGTCATCCGCGGGGATACCCATGAGTTCCGAAATCACGATAACCGGCAGCGGGTACGCCAACTCCTCGATCAGGTCGGCGCCACCGCGGGAAACGATCCCGTCCAGAAGCTCTTCCGTGAGTTCCGAAATGCGGGGAGCAAGCGCGTCCACGGCTTTCGGTGTGAACGCCTGGGTCACCAGCGAGCGTAATTGACGGTGCCGCGGCGGATCTGTGGTGATCAGGCTCGAGGCGAACAGCTGGCCTGTCTCGGAAGGATCGTCGCCGCCCATCCGGGAAGAAAAGGTGGCGTATTCGGACAGGACCCGCTGCACGTCGTCATACCTGAAGACATGCCAACTTCCCGATTGCTCGTCGTGGAAGACGGGTGCGGCTTCCCTCATTCGCTCGTAATAGGGGAAGGGATCCAGCGGGTTCTCATTGGCGGCGGCGAAATCCATGGCTGGCCTCTCTGCTCAGCCCGGCGATCTATCGGGTCTATCGGTCTCGCCGAAGCGCCGGGGCGTCGGATTGATGGACCGTGGGACCCTGATTTTATCCGACGCCCGCTCCGGCGTCAGCAGGAAAGTGCGGCCGCAACACGGAGCGCCGAAAGGCAGGCAGGAGCCGTCCTGAAGGCTCCTGCCGGCCCGCCGTTGCTACGAGAAGCGCTCGGCCCGGAAGGTGGCCAGCATCGGGTGCTTATTCCCGGTCATGATCTCCCCGGCGAGTAGTTCGCCGGCGATGAGTCCGAGCGTGGCGCCGGAGTGCGTAAAGGCCACGAAGCAGCCGGGAACCGAGCCCAGTTCACCGAGGACCGGTTCCCCGTCACCGGGAATCGGCTTGTAACCGATCTTCCAGGAAGCTGGCTTGAGTTCCGGGTTGCCGGCGATGAGTTTGGATGCCTCGTCGGCCAGTTCCTGAACCACGTCATCCGGGATGCTGAACTGCCCGTCCCCGTGCTCGGTGATGCGGTCCTCGTACCAGTCGTGGTCCAGAGCGAGAGTGTTTCCGGGGTTGGGGCGAACGGCGGCCCGCGGGGTGTTCATCACGGCCCGGACCGAGTGGTCCACCGGCTTCGTCAGGACAAGCATGGAGACGGGCGAGCCATTGGGAATGTGGACGCCCAGGGGCGCGACGACGGCGGGAGTTGCCGCACCGCACGCTACCAGCACCGTGCCAGCCTCGTAGGTTTTGCCTCCCGTTGTTGCGACGCCGGTGGCCCGGCCCCCGTTGACGGTTACTGACGCTTTACCTGCGTTGAGAACCAGCTCGCCGCCGCGGGTATGAAATTCCTCCATGAGGAAATCCACCAGATCGGGGAGGCTGACCCAGCCTTCGCCCGGATTAAAGATGGCGTTGTCCGCGATGGCACGTGAATCGATGCCGGGGGTGACGGCAGCGATTTCTTCGGGTGCGAGCAGCTTTGAGTCATAGCCGACGGATTTTTCGTAGGCGTGGCGGGACTCAGTTGCATCCGACTGTCCGGCGGCGTTCCACATGAGGCCACCGTCGAACTGGAGCCATTCCCTGCCGGGATCTGCAGCGAAGAGCGTGCGGTACCGGTCCACCCCGGCGAGGCGCAACTGGTGATACGGGGTGGAGCGTTCCCCGGCGGAATTGAGCCAGGAGAGGGACCGGCCGGTGGCCTCACTTGCAAGGCCGCGTTCGGTCAGAAGGACGACGGATGCGCCTTGGCGTAGCAGGTGAACGGCGGTGGAGACTCCAAGGATGCCGCCGCCGATGACGGCGACGCGCTTGGGTGAGGCAGTGGAGGACATACGTCTTCCCTTTCTTTTTTGTTGGTTGGCCAGGTGCGAGCGCGTTGGCCCGGCGCCTAGGCGAACGCGTGGATTTTTTCGATGATGCTGAGGACTTCAAGGGATTCGGCGGGCTGAACGGGCAGCTTCCCCCGGCCGTGGATGGCCTCGGCAAGTCCGCGGTAGAACTGGGGATAACTGCCCCGTTCGGCAGGAACGGGCGTGGTGCTGCCGTCAATGCCCAGGGCCCCCCACGAGTCCTGGGGCTCAACGCCGTAGGCGGGATCCGACGGTTTCACTCCTGCAGCGAGGGCCGGTTCCTGGCTGTCCAGGCCCCATTTTGTGTAGCCGGCGCTGGAACCCAGGACGTGGAAGCGCGGGCCTACCTGGGCGGCCATGCCGTTCATCCACAATCTGGACCGGACCCCGGATGCATGGAACAGGGACACAAAGGCTTCGGTATCGGCGCTCCCAGGGTGCGGACTGTGGTTGGCTGTCTCCCCGTAGCTGTGCTCAACAGGACCGAAGAGCTGGATTGCCTGATCGATAAGGTGGGCGCCGAGGTCGTGGAGTATGCCGCCCCCTTCTGTCAGCGTGGCGGTGTCACGCCAGTTCCGGAATCCCCCCGGACGCCACCACTCAAAGCGCGATTCAAAACTGCGGATCGTTCCCAATGAACTTTCCCGGACAAGCTTCTGGATAGTCAGGAAGTCGGCGTCCCACCGGCGGTTCTGGAATACCGTCAGGTGGACTCCGGCGTCGGCTGCTCGGGAAATGAGCTCACCGCCTTGAGCCGTTGTGGTGACGAATGGCTTGTCCACCACAACGTGGAGTCCGCTGGCTATAGCCGTTGCTGCAAGATCGAAGTGCGTGAGCGGCGGAGTGCCGAGGATGACGAGGTCAAGGTCCGAGGCCAGGGCAAAGAGGGCCTGCGGTGTGGGAACGATCCGGGTATCCGGGTAGCGCAAAGCCGCTTCAGCGGCCCGCGCCGGATCCGCCGTCACGATGGCGTCGAGGGAGTAGCCGGGATCAGCCTCGATCAGAGGTGCGTGGAAGACCCTTCCGGAGATCCCGAAACCGACGACTGCGGTCCTGATGGGTGACGTTTGAATCTCAGGCATTACAGCACCTCCGACAGGAAGCGCCGTAGACGTTCGCTGCGGGGATTGTCGAAGATTTCCGCCGGTGTGCCTGCCTCCACCACCTCGCCTTCATCCATGAAGACGACCTGATCGGCCACTTTGCGGGCGAAACCCATTTCATGGGTGACCACAAGCATGGTCATGCCGCGTTTGCCGAGCCCGGCCATGAGGTTCAGCACGCCCTTGACCAGTTCCGGGTCCAGCGCGCTGGTGGCCTCGTCGAAAAGCATCACCTCGGGCTCCATGGCCAGGGCCCGGGCTATGGCGACACGCTGTTGCTGGCCGCCGGAGAGGTCGCGCGGGCGGTGGTCGGCACGTTCGGCGAGGCCCACCTCGGCGAGGCGGCGCCGGGCGCGCTCCCTCGCCTCGGCCTTGGGCATGCCCTTGACGCTCCAGAGGGCCAAGGCAACGTTTTCGAGGGCGGTATGGTCCGGGAAAAGGTTGAAGTGCTGGAAGACCATGCCGATGCGGGCCCGCAGGGTGTCCGGCTTGACTTCGAGTGCGCTTTGGCCGGCCAGGAGGACGTCCCCGCTCTTGGGTTCATGCAGGCGGTTTATGCCGCGAAGCAGGGTTGACTTCCCGGAACCTGAAGGCCCGATGATGCACGTTGTGGTGCCGGGGGCCACAGTGAGACTTACGTTGCGGAGGACCTCGACCTCGCCGTAGGCCATGGTCAGGTTTCTCAGTTCCAGGCTGGAACCGTGGAAGGTCTCGATGTCCGGCGCGGTATTGTTCGTGCTGGTGCTGCTTGTGAGGTTCACGTGTTGCTCCCGGTGATCAGCGGCGAGGCCGCGTCGAGTTCCTTGACTTCGTTTAGTCCGCTGGTGGGGGCGGAAGGACGGCGGCGGCCGGTCCTGAAGCGGCTGTCGAAGTAGTTGACCAGATGGGTCAGGGGGACCGTGATGATGAGGTAGAAGATGCCCGCCATGACCAAGGGGGAGAGGTTTCCGGAAAGTACTGCGGCGTCCTGGCCTACTCGGAAGAGTTCACGTTCAGTAACCAGCAGTCCCAGGAAGTAGACGAGGGAGGAGTCTTTGACGATGGCGATGAACTGGTTGACCAATGCAGGTAGGACCCGGCGAATCCCTTGTGGAACCACGACAAGGGCCATGGACTTGGCATAGCTCATGCCCAGTGCGCGGCAGGCCTCGCCTTGGCCTCTGTCGACGCTTTGGATGCCCGCGCGGAAAATTTCACCGATATAGGCGCTGGCGATGAGACTCAGCGCAATGATTCCCAGCGGGTAGGGGGAAGGCCCAAAAATGGACTGGCTGAGACGCGCGAATCCCTGGCCAATCAACAGGATGGTCAGGATTGCGGGCAGGCCGCGGAAGAGGTCGGTGTAGATCCGGGCCGGGACGCGGAGCCATTTCGAAGGGGATATACCCATGACTGCGACGACCATGCCCAGCGCTACGCCAATGATGGTGGCGGCGACGGAGATGATGAGGGTATTAAGAAGACCGACCCCCAGCAGTTGGGGTAGGACTTCGGCCATTGCGCCGAAGTCGAAGAAGGTGCGGATGATGGTGTTGAACCAGTCCATGGGGTGCTCTCAGACGTAGGTAGCTTGTGAATCCCGGGGCGGGCCGCGGTAGGCGGCCCGCCCGGTCGTGTGCCGGATCGCTTGCCGGCTGTGGTGCCTTATTTGCTGGGTGCCGGCGTGGCTTTCTGCTCCGCCTTGGGCAAGTACTGCTCAGGCATCGGGGAGCCCGGGAACCATTTCTGGTAGAGCTTCTTCCAGGTGCCGTCCTCCATCGCCGCAGCCAGACCCTTGTTCAATGCGTCCCTGAATGCTGTCTTGCCTTTGGCGATGGCGAACCCGGCCGGTGCGTCGAAGGAGGGAATGTCTGCCGCGCTAACCAGGCCGTGCTGTTCCTCATAGGCCTTGGCGGCCTCGTAGTCCAGGAAATGGGCGTCCACGGTGCCGCTGTTCACGGCTGCGATGGCTGTGTTGTTGTCCGGGAAACGCACCAGGCTGGCCGACGTGAAGTTCTTGACCGCGTAGGCTTCCTGGAGAGTTCCTTGGACTACGCCGAGCCGCTTACCGGACAGGCCCTCGGCGTCCTTGATGCCCGAGGTCTTGGTGGTGATGACGGTCAGGTAGCCGGCTAGGTAGCCGTCGGAGAACTCAACAGTCTCCTTGCGCTTGTCCGTGATGCCTATGGCGGCCACGCCGACGTCGAACTGGCCGTTGGCCACGGCGGACAGCAGCCCCGAGAAGTCTTGTCCGGTGAAGACCACATTGTCCACGCCGGCACGGTGGGCCACGTCCTTGAAGAGTTCGACGTCAAAGCCGGTGAAGTTCCCCTGCGCATCAGCGAAGGTGTAAGGCTTGGAGTCTCCCAGGCTGGCTACCCGGATGGTGCCCGGCTGTATCAGGCCGTAGGGGTTATCCGCCGCAGTCGAGGTTGATGCGGCAGTCGATCCTCCGCAGCCTGACAGGGCGAGGAGTGCCGCGACGGCAGCAGCGACGACCGCACCGGGACCGAAGTTCAATCGTTTACTCAAGGTTTTTCCAATCGTAGGAAGCAGAAGGCGGCCTGTGGCCTTTCATGGTGGGAATCTCTTGTTGAGTCCGGTCTCAATCGCTAAGATTGAGACCGGACTCATAAGGGGTTGCTATGAATGTAACCTAAGCCACATTGGCCGTCAAGGCCCCTTTCGGAAGGCTGAAATGATCAGTAATGGATCCAGGCGCCGCGACATCACGGTCGCCGACGTCGCAAAGGCCGCCAACGTTTCCAAGGCCCAGGCCGCACGCGCCCTGGGGAATTACGGCGCAGTGAGCGAGGATGTGCGGGAGCGGGTCCTGGCCGCGGCCGAGGAGCTTTCCTACCGCCCGAATGAGCTCGCGCGCAGCATGAATACCGGGAAATCACACACTATCGGTGTTGTGGTGGGGGACATTGAAAATCCCCACTTCGGTCTGGCCACCCGGGGCATCACTGACACGGCAAAGAAGAGCGGCTACAACGTCATTCTGGTCAACACCGACGAGGAAAAGGCGGCCGAAGTTGAGGCCGTCCAAGTGCTCTTGGACAAGCGTGTAGACGGCCTCATCGTGGCGCCAGCGTCCTCTGTGGAGACAGAACATTTACGGCACGTTTATGATTCGGGACGTCCTTTGGTCCTTCTTGACCGGGCAGCAGAAGGGCTCGACATCGCAACGATTGCCGTGGACATGACAGCGATCTCCTACGAGTCGACCCGGTACTTGCTTGATGCCGGGCACCGACGGATCGCCTTCGTTTCGACGCTCAAGACGGACCGGCCCTACGTTGCGGGCATGAAATTGGATTCCTCGCAGATTTCGGAGCGTTGCCGGGGCATGTTTCAGGCCTTCGAAGAGAAGGGCCTCAGCCAGCCTGAGGATCTGGTGCGGCTCAACGCCGGAGACGCCGAATCCATCAAGAAGATCACCAGGGAACTGTTGGAGGGCCCGGATGCGGCGACAGCGATCGTTGCCTCGGACGGTCTTATCGCGTTGAGCATCGTGGAGGCCATCCAGGAACTGGGACTGTCTATTCCAACAGATGTCTCGTTCCTGATGTACGACGACTTCGCATGGACCCGCCTCACCACGCCGCCCCTCACCGTCATTGCCCAGCCTGTCTACGAGATGGGGATAGCGGCCGCCAACGCCCTCATCCGACAGATCGAAGGACGCAAACCATCGGTACCAGTCACAGAACTTACTGCCAGACTGATCCATCGCGGATCCGTCGGGTCACCCCGCACCGCAGAGGTTCACGGCTAGAAGACGCTACCGGGTTGCGTGGTGTCCTGCCAGAGCGCCCAGTCGGCGGGTTCGAGGGACGGCCTGCCGAGGAAATATCCCTGACCGGCGGTCATGCCGAGCGTCGTGACGGCATCCAGTTCCGCCGCGGTCTCGATTCCTTCTGCCACCAGGAGGGCGGCTGTCTCTGCCGCGAAACCGACTATTGCGGCCCCTAGGGCGCGGTGGCTCCGATCCGAGTCGATGTCTCTGATGATCGTCCGGTCGAGTTTGATCAGATCGGGCTTGAGCTGGACGATGTGCTGCATGGAGGCGAATCCTGCCCCGGCGTCATCGATGGCCACCCGCACCCCGGAACTCCTCAGCGGTGCAAGCGCGCTTAGCAACTGCCCGTAGTCGTCCACTTTCTGGCGTTCTGTCACTTCGAGCACCAAGCCCGAGGGGTGGATTGTGCCCTGCGAGATCGACTCCAGCACGCGAGGGTCCAGACATACGCCCGGAGAGAGGTTGATGGCAACGAAGATTCCCCGGGGCAGAGCAGCCGCTGTGTGCAGAGCGGTGCGCAACGCGAGCAGTTCCATCTCTGCCTCCATGCCGATGGAAGCAGCCTGCATGAACCAGGCCTCGGTGGTGGTGCCGTCGGATGTGGGAAACCGGCTCAGGGCTTCGGCGCCGATGACAGTCCCGCTTCTGAGGCATCGGATCGGCTGGAAGGCAGTGACGATGCCTTGGCCGGACACCAAGGCCGTGACTCGCTCCCGGATCCGCTCTGCGGCACGGTCCGACGGGGAGGGGCTATCAAGGGCGCGGGCAGTGCCTTCAAAGCCTTTCCCGGTTCCCTCGGCTCCGTATACCGTGTGCCCGGTGACCTCCATCAGCACCCGGCTGCCGTCCCGGTGCCGGCAGACGAGGACCAGCCCGTTGAAGCTGGATTCGTCCTCGACCACGGGTTGTGACTTGAGGGCAGCGGCCAGGTCGGCGGGATCCAGGACCAGGCCGATTGGACTTCCTACCAGCTCTGATGGTGTGTAGCCGATCAGTGGCCCGCACATCGGACTGGAGAAGGTGATCGTCCCGTTATGGTCGACTGCCCAGAGCCACTCGCGGCTCGTTCGCATCAGTTTCTCGATGTACCCGGAAGATTCTGACGCCTGGGCGCGCTCCCGCTGCCGTTGGCGGTTCAGCTGGATGGCCGCGAAGACGACGATCGGCACTAATGACAGCGCCACAATATCCAGCACCCAGAGCCGCTCAGACGCCCCGCCGCGGATTTCCGGTGCGAACAACGAGGGGACTCGCACTGCAAGAGCAAGCAGCACCTCCGCGAGGACGACCAGAGCCAGCCAGCATCCGGCCGGGATCCTGCGGATGTCGGCCGGAAGAACTTTCCGGATGCGCCGCAGGCGCTGCACCCTTTCCCTCGTGACCGCCGCTTGGTTCCGGGCCTTCCCGGTTACCGGGTCCGGCATTTGCATGCAATAAGCACCGGCGTACGACTGATCACGAGACCCCCCTCTGCTGGACAGTTGCCGCCATCATGCCACAGGTACCGCATCTTCGTGAGGAAGACAGTGCTCAGGGTCGTCTCCACCAGCGGCCACGGCCAGCACCTGCGGGTGAAAAACCGGGGAGATTCCCTCGATTCCGGGCACAGTGGAGGTCTACGGTAGAGGAGTGAGCGATCGTCCCGATATCTTCACCGTTGGTGAACTGCGTGCAGCAGGCCATGTGCTCAAGGATCTGCGTCAGGAGATCCGCGGCAACCTGCTCACCGCGCTTGCCGCCGGCCGTGATCCGTGGCCCGGGATGTACGGTTTCAGCCGGACTGTTCTTCCCCAGCTCGAGCGTGCGCTGATCGCCGGCCACGACGTCGTCCTGCTCGGTGAGCGTGGTCAGGGCAAGACACGGCTGCTCCGCACCCTGGTGGGTCTGCTCGACGAGTGGTCCCCGGTGATCGAAGGTTCCGAACTGAACGAACACCCCTTCGAGCCGATCACGGAGCACTCCCGTGCCCGTGTGCTGACCGAGGGGGACCGGTTGCGCGTGTCGTGGCGGCACCGCTCGGAACGGTACGTCGAGAAGCTCGCTACGCCTGACACCTCCGTGGCCGACCTCATCGGCGACGTCGACCCGATGCGGGTGGCTGAAGGCCGGCGGCTCGGGGACCCGGAAACCATCCACTACGGACTCGTCCCGCGCTCCAACCGCGGCATCATCGCCATCAACGAACTGCCCGACCTCGCCGAGCGGATACAGGTCGCGATGCTCAACGTGATGGAGGAGCGCGACATCCAGATCCGCGGCTATGTGCTGCGGTTGCCCCTCGACGTGCTCGTCGTCGCGTCCGCCAACCCGGAGGACTATACCAACCGCGGCCGGATCATCACGCCCTTGAAGGATCGCTTCGGCGCCGAGATCCGGACCCACTACCCGATAGAGCTGGAGGACGAGGTGTCTGTCATCCGGCAGGAGGGGCGGCTTGTGGCTGACGTCCCGCCCGTCATCCTTGAGATCCTGGCGCGTTACACCCGGGCGCTGCGGCAGTCCCCGGCTATCAGCCAGACTTCCGGAGTCTCGGCGCGGTTCGCCATCGCGGGCGCGGAAACCGTTGCCGCTGCGGCGCTGCGCCGTGCCAGCGTGCGCGGCGAGGACGAGGCCGTCGCCCGCATCATTGACCTGGAGACTGCAGTGGAAGTCCTCACAGGCAAGATCGAGTTTGAATCCGGTGAGGAAGGGCATGAACAGGCGGTCCTCGACCACCTCCTGCGCACGGCCACGGCCGAAGCTGTGCGGGCGCACTACCACGGAATCGACCTCGGTCCGCTGGTGGCGGCCCTCGACGGCCACAGGACAGTGACCACCGGAGAGCAGGTCACTGCACGGGAGTTCCTGGAAAACCTCCCGTCCCTTAACTCATCCGGCCTCTATGACGAGATCAGCGGGCGCCTGGGCGCCATGAACGACGGACAGCGTGCCGCCGCAATCGAACTTGCATTGGAAGGCCTTTACCTCGCCCGGCGGATCTCCAAGGAGTCCGACGACGAGGAGACGGTCTATGGCTAGGAACCAGGGCTACGGATAGGCGGCATCATGGGTGTGCACAACCGGTCCAGATACGGCCGGTACAGGGGAGGACCCGATCCGCTCGCCCCGCCGGTGGACCTCGCCGAGGCGCTCGACGCCATCGCCGAGGACGTCATGGCAGGCTACTCGCCCCGGCGCGCCCTGCAGGAGTTCCTGCGGCGCGGCGGCCGGAACCGTGAAGGGCTCGACGACCTCGCCAGCCGCGTACAGCAACGCCGGAGTGAACTCCTGGGCCGCCACCGGCTGGACGGCACCCTCAGCGAGGTCAAGAAACTCCTCGACACTGCGGTGCTTGAGGAGCGCAAGCAGCTCGCCCGCGACGCCATGATGGACAACACAGACCGCGCATTCAGGGAGATGCAGCTGCAGAACCTGCCCTCGTCCACAGCGGCAGCGGTCAACGAACTCGCCTCCTATGACTGGCAGTCGGGCACCGCCCGGGAAGCCTACGAGCGGATCAAGGATCTGCTGGGCCGTGAGGTCCTCGACCAGCGGTTCGCCGGCATGAAGGAAGCGCTCCAGAACGCCACAGACGAGGACCGCGAGGCGGTGAACGAGATGCTGCGTGACCTCAACGGGCTACTGGACAAGCACCGGCACGGGCAAGACACCGACACGGACTTTCAGGAGTTGATGGCCCGGCACGGCCACTTCTTTCCGGAGAATCCACAATCCGTCGAGGAACTGATCGACGCACTGGCCAAGCGCGCAGCTGCTGCCCAGCGGCTCCTGCAGTCCATGTCCGCGGAGCAGCGCGATGAGCTGATGCGTCTGTCCGCCCAGGCGTTCGGCTCGCCCGAACTCATGGCCCAGCTCGATCAGCTGGACTCCAGCCTGCGTGCCCTGCGCCCGGGGGAGGACTGGAATGGATCCGAACGCTTCGAGGGCCAGGAAGGACTCGGGCTGGGCGACGGCACCGGTGTGCTCCAGGACATCGCCGAGCTCGACGAGCTGGCCGAGCAGCTCTCGCAGTCCTACAACGGGTCACGTCTCGACGATCTGGACCTTGATGCACTGGCCCGCCAACTCGGGCCAAAAGCCGCCGTGTCAGCCCGCACGCTCGCCGAGATCGAGCGGGCCATGCAGGACGGCGGCTACCTGCGGCGCGGCGCCGACGGCGACCTCCGGTTGTCCCCCCAGGCCATGAGACGGCTCGGTAAGTCACTGTTGCGGGAGACCGCCAGGCAGCTGTCCGGCCGGCAGGGGCGCCGGGACACGCGCGTCGCCGGGGCAGCCGGAGAGCAGACCGGCTCCAGCCGTCAATGGGAGTTCGGGGACGCCGGGCCGTGGGACGTTACCCGCACCATGACAAACGCGATCCGCCGCACCATGGCCGGCGGCGGTGACCCGGGCCGAGGGGTGCGCCTCGAGGTAGAAGATATCGAGGTGACGGAGACAGAGGCGCGCACCCAGGCTGCCGTCGTCCTGCTCGTCGACGTGTCGTTCTCGATGGCCGCCGAGGGCCGGTGGGTGCCGATGAAACGCACCGCACTGGCCTTGCACCATCTCGTATCCACCCGGTTTCGCGGGGACCGGCTGCAGCTGATCACCTTCGGCCGCTACGCGCAGACCATGGACATCGGCGAACTTACGGCCTTGGCATCGCGGCGGGAACAGGGAACCAATCTCCATCACGGGTTGTTGCTGGCCAACCGCTTCTTCCGCCAGCATCCGTCGATGCAACACGTCCTCCTCGTGGTGACCGACGGCGAGCCTACCGCGCACCTGTTGCCGGAGGGGGACTCTTGGTTCGATTACCCGCCGGACCCGGAGACCATCCGCGTCACGATCGCCGAGCTCGACCGTCTCGGCCGCGCAGGAACGCAGGCCACGTTCTTCCGGCTGGGGAGTGACCCGGGGCTCGAGCGGTTCGTCCAGCGCATGGCCCGCCGAATCGACGGCCGGGTCGTTGCGCCCGAGGCCGGGGACCTGGGGGCTGCCGTCGTGGGGGAATATCTCCGCGCTCATTTCCGCGGACGCCCCTTCGACGACGCCGACTGGGCTTCATAGGACACATCCGCACCTTTACCGTCGCAAAAGACTGTACTTGTATAGTTGTATACAAGTTCGAGATGGTGGAGGTCGTCGATGGTCTAATCGCAGTCCCGGAATACCGGAGCACATCTGGTCTACGGAGAGCTGAAACGCCGGATCCTCACTCTGGAACTGAAGCCGGGCGAACGCATCTTCGAACCGGCAATGGCGACGGCGCTTCAGGTCAGCCGGACGCCGCTGCGGGAGGCGATCCGGCGGCTGATCTCGGAGGGTCTGCTGGAACAGCAACCCACGGGAGGCGTGCTGGTCCCGAACCTGAACGAAGGGGTGATCGCCGAGCTTTACGGCGTACGCGCGGCTTTGGAGTCCCTGATGGCCCGGGAAGCGTGCGCCAAAGCGACGCCGGCCGATATCGCGGCC
Source organism: Arthrobacter sp. PvP103 (assembly GCF_017833075.1). Lineage (NCBI taxonomy): Bacteria > Bacillati > Actinomycetota > Actinomycetes > Micrococcales > Micrococcaceae > Arthrobacter > Arthrobacter sp. PvP103. The sequence continues at coordinate 4,563,882 of NZ_JAFIBQ010000001.1, forward strand.
CTGGAGGGCATCGTGGAACGCAATGCGGCCATGGTGGAGTTCGCCGACGAAGCCATGAAGTACGGGATGTCGCTGCATACCGCTATCTCGGACATTGCCGGAAATTCGTGGGCCCGGAAGTTTCATGACCAGGTCTCCAGCCAGATGGAGCGCTACCGGCACTTCACCAACAACACGCAGGAACGCCGTGACCATGCTCTCGCCGACCACCGCATCCTGGTGGAGGCCATTGCCTCGGGCAAGCCGGAAGCAGCCGCCAAAATCGCTTTCGACCATGTCGTCGGCGCCCGGGATGCAGCGGTGCGGGCCGTCTCCGGCACCGCACCCGTCACCCCGTGATCGGTGAACTGGGCCGCCGTTCAGCGCTGGCACTTCTCCTTCACTCGACTCTGATCCAGGCCGTGACCTTCCTGGTCCGGCCGGCAACCACTTACCGGGCGCTGGAACTGGACGTGCCGGGATATGCCCTGGGCGTCCTCGCGGCCAGCTACGCTGTTTTTCCCCTGCTCCTGGCAGTCCCAACCGGCGCCCTCGTGGACCGGTTAGGTGAGAGGCGGCTCATGGTGACCGGGGCCGCCGTCGTACTTGGTTGTTCCCTTTTCCTGCTGTTTTGGGGGACCTCAGTCCCTGCGTTGGTTGGCGGTACGGCGCTGCTTGGCGCAGGACAGCTGGCGTGTGTCGTGGGGCAGCAGGCTGTCGTCGCAAACAATGCCGTGGCGTCAGGGCTTGACTCCGCGTTCGGATACCTGACCTTCGCGGCGTCGTTGGGCCAGGCGCTGGGCCCGCTGGCAATCTCCGTGGTTGGTGGAGCCTCCGTCCGTCCGGACACGCAGGCAATCTTCTTCCTCTCGGCCGGCATGAGCCTGGTTCTCTTCCTCACCACCTTCCTCATCTCGACGAAGGCCACCGGAAGGAAGTCCGGTGCCGCAGCAACAGACGGCCCTCAAGGAAGTGTCGCATCGCTGCTCAGGACGCCGGGGCTGGTCCGGGCACTGGCTACCAGCGCCACGGTGCTGGCCGTGGTGGACCTGACCGTGGTCTACCTGCCGGCACTCGGCACGGAGCGCGGGTTCAGTGCGGCCGCAGTGGGCCTCATGCTCGCGGTGCGGGCCGGGTTCTCGATGGTTTCGAGGCTGGGGCTCGGGCGCCTGTCCCGGAGGTTCGGCCGGGGGCGGCTCATGGCTTCAAGCCTCGCGCTTTCCACCGTCGCACTGGCCGTCGCCGCGATTCCGATGCCGCAGTGGCTCCTCTTCATGGTGATGGCCGGGCTGGGCCTCGGGCTGGGCATCGGCCAGCCGCTGACCATGTCCTGGCTTTCGGCGCAGGCCCCGGACGGCCAGCGCGGAAAGGCCCTGGCCCTGCGGCTTGCCGGGAACAGGGTGGGCCAGGTGGTCCTGCCCAGCGCCATCGGGGTTGTGGCGGCTGGGCTCGGGGCGGCCGGAGTGTTCCTGGCGTCAGCGGTCGTTGTGGGCGGAACGCTTCTGCTGGTCCGCGGCGTGCGCCTGGACGACTAACAGCTGCATCGGCCCAGACATTGCCACGCTAACAAAGGCGTTTCATCCAAGGGACAATTCCGGCGACACCCACCTAATGCGGGTGCGTGCGGGGTTGACGGCGGCGGCGTTCCAGCGCGACGACGTCGCGGCCGAAGGAGAAAACAAGCAGCGGAAGGGCCAGCGCGGGCGCTGCGGCAGCAACAGCGGGCGGGATACCCGGGGTCAGCGCAAGAAGCAGCGCGAACGGCTGGAAGGCCCCGATTGCCTTGCGCGCAGCGTTGGGCGGAAGCGGGCCGCGAAGGTGGGGCCGGAGGCGTCCCGCGGCCACAAAAACGTAGTAAAGCGCACCGATGCAGAGGGTCCAGAGCCCGATGACCGCGCACGTCGCAACAGAAAGAACGAGCACCAGAGCGGCGTCGGTAGCGCTATCAAGGCGTGCCCCGGCCGTCGAGGCTGTCCGTGTGCGACGGGCGACGAAACCGTCAACGGCGTCGAGAAGGAAGGCAACGGCACCCACGATGACGAGGAGCTGGTCCGGGCGCTGCCCGCCGACCAGCACAGGCACGGCCAGTACCCCGCAAAGGGCCACGAGGACTGCCCGCAACAGGGTTACCCGGTCGGCGGCTGTGGAGAAGCGGGGAGTGCGTCGCATGACGGAGTTGGCGGCGGCTCCAATGACCACAGCGCCGGCGCCCAGGCCCACAGACTGTAGTCCGATACCGGGGGAGTGCAACGTGGAGAGCCATATTCCTGCCACCCCGTACGCGGCAACAGCGGCCATCGCGTCGGCCGCTGCACGCCCTGCCGTCCTGCTTTCCATGAGCCACCTCGCCCACATGCTAGCAGGGAGGGGTGGGAGGTGCGGGGGAGGGGTGGCAGCCCGGCGCTGTCTGACTGCTTAGAGGCGGAGTTCCATGAAAACGCTGTTCGGATCCAGGGCATAGCCGGCAAAGGGCGGGCATTCGGTGAATCCGGTGCGGACGTATAGTCGCCTTGCGGGAGCGAAATACTCCTCTGTTCCCGTCTCAAGGTAGATGCGCCTGTAGTCCCGGCTTCGGGCTTCGTCCACGATGTGCCTGAGCATCATGGTGGCGACGCCGCGCCCCCGTGCGCTTGCTGCGGTGCGCATCGACTTGATTTCGCCGTGCTTCGCTGAACCGGTCCGGGAATCGAGGAGTTTAAGTGCGCCGCACCCGAGGAGTTCGCCTTCCTCGCGGGCCGTCCAGAATGTAATTGAGGGTCCGGAGAGCGCTGAGTGGTCCAGCGCGTGCACACTTTCGGCCGGTGACGTGGCGAACATGTCCGCCAGGTGCTCGCTCAGGAGCCGGTGGACATCCGCGCGCGCGGGGCTGTCCTGATCAATGTGTATCATCGCCCCAAATTTACCGGTCGCCCCTCGTCATACGCCACGTCGGCGACGCCGCTCACTGCACCAGCACTACCGGTAACAGCACAAAAGGCGGGCGCGCAGCCGCGGGGATCCTCCGCCGTCGTACCCTGCTGTGAGGCGCCGATGCAGCCCGGCCGCAACCTCCGGATCAGTAGCATCGGGCCAGGACGAAGACGTCCATATAACCAGCAAAGGAATAGTGAATGACGAGAATGCTGATTATTGGTCCGCCCGGTTCCGGCAAGGGAACCCAGGCGGAACGGATTTCGGAACGCCTCGGCGTAGTGGCGATCTCCACCGGCGATATCTTCCGGGCCAACGTCAAGGGCGGGACCCCGCTGGGCGTCGAGGCCAAGAAGTATATGGATAACGGAGACTTCGTGCCGGACAGCGTCACGAATGAAATGGTGCGGAGCCGCCTCAGCCAGGACGACGCCAAAGAGGGCTTCCTGCTTGACGGCTACCCGCGCACCGTTGCGCAGGTGGACTACCTCGACGGAATCCTCGCATCCGGCGACCGGAAGCTCGGAGTGGTCCTCCAGCTGACGGCCGACGACGAGGAACTGGTCTCCCGCCTGCTGGGCCGGGCCAGGGAAACCGGCCGAAGCGACGACAACGAAAGCGTCATCCGCCACCGGCTGGACCTGTACCACGAGCAGACGGAGGCCGTGGTGGCCAGGTATGCCGGCCGCGGGATCCTCGCGCAGGTGGACGGGATCGGCGGAATCGAGGAGGTCACGGACAGGGTTCTGGGCAGCATCGATGACCTGCTCGGGGTGCCGGTCCAGGGACAGTAGAACAGCAAAGGCGGGAGGACGACGGCGGCACGTACCGCCGTCGTCCTCCCGCCTTTTGCGTCCCGGACCCGCTGCCCCGGCACCGCAGACTAGACTCTGATCGGACCGCCGGGAGGCGGCCCGCAGTATGCAAAGCAGTGGGCGCGCACCTTGGAAGGAGCCACGATGGCCGGCGGCAGCCGCGAACCCGGCAGGACCGTGACGTCGAAGGTTCTCTCCATCCTGGAAGCCTTCGAAAAGTCCCGTGGTGCCCTTAGCCTGACCGATATTGCCGAAAAATCGGGGCTGCCGCTGAGCACCGCCCACCGGCTGGTCACCGAGCTCACCGACTGGGGACTCCTGTCCCGCGAACCCAACGGCCGCTACCAGCTGGGCATCCGGCTCTGGGAGCTCGCCCAGAACACCGGGCGGCAGCTCCGCGACGCGGCGCGGCCCTTTGTCCAGGACCTGTTTTCGCTCACCGGCGAAACCGCGCACCTGGCGGTCAGGGCCGGCCACGAGGTGCTCTACATCGACAGGGTCTACGGCTCCAGGCGTGTGCCCCGCGCCGGTCGGGTCGGCGGCCGGCTTCCCATGCACGCGACCGCCGTCGGAAAGGTCATCCTCGCCTTCGATGAGGACTGGGTCCGTGACGCCTACCTGAACCGGCAGCTGGAGCGGCACACCGCGCACACCCACGTGGACCCCAAGCAGCTGGCCGCAGAGCTGACCCGGATCCGTGAGCAGGGCTACGCCACAACCTTGGAGGAAGTCCGGCTGGGATCCTGCTCGATTGCCGTCCCGGTGTTCCATACCGGCAGGATTGGAGCGTCCATCGGCCTTGTGCTGCCCACCGACCAGGCTGCCACGATGACCCGGCACCTTCCTGTCCTGCGGGGGATCGCCGCCCAGATTGAGCGCGCCACGGCGCGGATTCCGCTGGAAACACTGTTGGGCAGCCACGCCGCGCTTACCGACTAAGCCGCGTTTCCCGTCTCGCAGGGCCCGCAGACTAAGTCGCTTCCGCTCAGTGGAAGAAGTTCGGCCCCGGGCGGGTGATGCGGGCCACACTGGTGAATAAGAACCCCGGCATGCACTGGCGCTGCCGGCGGGACCGAAAACCAAGGAGCTTAGATGTCACCCTCGACGGAAACGGCCGGCCGCTGTCCCTTTGGACACGGCGCCGAAGCACCCGCAGGGCACCACGGCTACGAGCCGTTCCAGATGAAGGACCCCTTCCCGGCCTACGCCGAACTCCGGGCCGAGCAGCCCGTGATGTTCGACGAGCGGGTCGGCCTCTACGTCGTCTCCCGCTATGACGACATCAAGGCTGTCTTCGAGGACTGGGAGACCTTCTCCAGCGAAAACGCCCAGGCCCCCGTCCGCGAACGCGGCCCCGCCGCGAAGAAAATCATGGAAGACGGCGGCTTCACCGCCTACTCGGGTCTGTCCGCCCGCCGCCCTCCGGAGCACACCCGCATCCGCGCCGTGGTCCAAAAGGCCTTCACGCCGCGCCGCTACAAGGCGCTGGAGCCCTTCATCCGGCAGAACGTCATCGAACTGATCGAAAAGATGCTGGCGCGCCCGGAACACCGCGGGGACATGGTCAAGGACCTCGCCTACGACGTCCCCACCATCACCATCCTCACCCTCATCGGAGCGGATGTCTCCCAGGTGGACACCTTCAAGCGCTGGAGCGACTCCCGCGCGGCCATGACCTGGGGCGACCTCAGCGACGAGGAACAAATTCCGCACGCCCACAACCTCGTGGAGTACTGGCAGGAATGTCTCCGGCTGGTCAAGGTGGCCCACGAGCAAGGCGGCGACAACCTCACCGCGGACCTGGTGAAGTCGCAGCAGGAGGGTGCGGAGATTTCCGACCACGAGATCGCCTCCGTCCTCTACAGCCTGCTCTTCGCCGGGCACGAGACCACCACCACGCTGATCTCCAACGCCCTGCGCGAGCTGCTGTCCCGGCCCGAGCAGTGGCAGCAGCTCGTCGAGGACCCCAAGAAGATCCCCGCCGCCATTGACGAGGTCCTGCGCTACGCCGGCTCGATCGTCGGCTGGCGCCGCAAGGCGCTCAAGGACACCGAGGTTGGTGGCGTGCCCATTGAGGAGGGCGCGCAGCTGCTGCTCCTGATGGGCTCCGCCAACCGGGACGAGACCAAATTCAACGCCGGCGAAGACTTCGACATCACCCGCCCCAACGCCCGCGAGCACCTCTCCTTCGGGTTCGGCATCCACTACTGCCTGGGCAACATGCTCGCCAAACTCCAGGCCAAGATCGCACTCGAGGAAGTGGCACGGCTCGCCCCGGCGCTGCAGCTGGAGAACCCGGAAGCCATCACCTTCCGGGAAAACCTCTCCTTCCGAGTCCCCGAGTCCGTCCCCGTCAGCTGGAAGGCCTGAGAAATATGCAAAGCAACGAATTCATCCAGTTCTTCGACGGCGGCCTGGAACCGAAGCTCGAAAACCTCGGCGGCAAGGGTGCCTCCCTGGTCACCATGACCTCCGCCGGCATGCCCGTCCCGCCCGGCTTTGTGGTCACGACGGCGCAGTTCGACACTTTTATGGAGGAAGCCGGCATCACCCGGCACATCCACCAGCTCCTCGCCGACCTGGACCCAGAGAATATGGGCCAGGTGGACAAGGTCTCTGCCGCCATCCGCGAGGACATCTGCTCCCGCCCGGTGCCGCAGGCGATGCGTGAACTCACCGTCGGTGCCTACGAGGCCCTGATGTCCCGCTTCGACGCACCCGTCCCGGTGGCCGTGCGTTCCAGCGCCACCGCGGAAGACCTCCCGGATGCCTCGTTCGCAGGCCAGCAGGACACCTACCTCTGGCTCGCCGGCGTCAAGGCCGTCACCGAGCACATCCGGCAGTGCTGGGCCTCGCTCTTCACTTCCCGCGCCATCATCTACCGGCTCAAGAACAACATCCCCAACGAAGGCCTCTCCATGGCCGTCGTGGTGCAGAAGATGGTCAACGCCCGCGTCTCCGGCGTCGCCATCACCATGGACCCCACCAACGGCGACCGGTCCAAGATCACCATCGACTCCTCCTACGGGGTCGGCGAGATGGTGGTCTCCGGCCAGGTCACCCCGGACAACATCATGCTGGACAAGGTCACCTTGACTGTCATCTCCGAGCACCTTGGCGACAAGCATGCCGAACTCGTCCCGGATGCCGTTGCGGGACGGCTGGTGGAGCAGGAGGTCGACGCCGTACGCCGCGGGCGCCGCAGCCTCAGCGACGCCGAGCTCACCGCCGTCGCGCAGATGGCCAAGCGTGCGGAGAAGCACTACAAGTGCCCGCAGGACATCGAGTGGGCCCTCGACGCGGACCTGCCCGACGGCGAAAACCTCCTGCTGCTGCAGTCCCGCCCCGAAACCGTGCACTCCTCCAAGGCATCCACTCACACTGCCCCGCAGCCGGTGGTCTCCGGCGGCTACTTCAGCGGATTCAGTGCCGGCACGCTCAAGCCGTCCGCCTAACACCCGTTTTTGCCGTTCGTCCGCTCCATCACCCAGGCTCAACGCCGAGCCCGTATTGAAAGGACCGCCATGTCCCTGAAGTCCTTCCCCAAACCCTCCGAGCTTGCGGTCCCCGCCGGCGCCGAGGGCTGGGAAAAGATCTACCCCTACTACCTGGTCTTCCAGGACAAGCTCAAGGAACAGGAAGACGCCAAGTTCTGGTTCTGCGACAGCCAGCACTGGCCCACCGTCTTCAAGCCCTTCGAGACCATCGGCGGAGAATTCGCTGTCAAGTGCCTGGGCCAGTACAACGCCCGGCACCTGATGATCCCCAACGCCAACGGCATCGAATTCCGGGTGCACCTGGGATACCTCTACATGTCGCCCATTCCGGTGCCGGAGGACCAGATCGCCGCCCGCGTGCCCCTGTTCGAACAGCGCGTGGGGCACTACTTCCAGAACTGGGACAAGCTCCTCAAGCAGTGGCACGTCAAGGTCAAGGGCACCATCGACGAGATGGAAACCATCTCCTTCCCCGGACTCCCGGACATGGTCCCGATGGAGGACATCCTCTCCGGAAAGGGCAAGGACGGCTCGGAGAAGCTGCTGGAGAGCTACGACCGGCTGATCCAGCTGGCCTATCAGAACTGGCAGTACCACTTCGAGTTCCTCAACCTCGGCTACATCGCTTACCTGGACTTCTTCAACTTCTGCAAGCAGGTCTTTCCCAACATCCCGGACCAGTCCATCGCCACCATGGTGCAGGGTGTGGACATGGAACTCTTCCGCCCGGACGACGAGCTCAAGCAGCTCGCCAAACTCGCCGTCGAACTGGGGCTGCAGCCGCATTTCAGCAACACGGACGACGTCGACGCCACCTTGCGTGCCATCGCGGCGGCCCCCGGCGGGGACCGCTGGACGGCCCAGTACGAGGCTGCCAAGGACCCGTGGTTCAACTTCACCGTGGGCAACGGCTTCTACGGCCACGACAAGTATTGGAACGAACACCAGGAAATCCCGCTCGGCTACATCGCGGACTACATCCGCCGCGTGGACGAGGGCCAGGAGATCATGCGCCCGATCGAGGCCCTGATCATCGAGCGTGACCGCATCATCGAGGAATACCGGGATCTGCTGGAAGGCGAAAACCAGGCGCTCTTCGACGCCAAGCGCGGGCTTGCCGCCACCGCCTACCCGTACGTGGAGAACCACAACTTCTACATCGAGCACTGGACCATGGGCGTCTTCTGGCGCAAGATTCGCGAACTCAGCCGCATGATGCAGGCCGAGGGCTTCTGGACCGAACCGGACGACCTGCTCTACCTGGGCCGCAACGAGGTCCGCGACGCGCTCTTCGACCTGGTCACCGGCTGGGGTGTCGGCGCCAAGCCGATCGGCCCGGACTACTGGCCGGAGGAGATCGAACGCCGCCGCGGGATCGTGGACGCGCTCAAGACCGCCCGGCCCGCCCCGGCCCTGAACACCCCGCCGGAAATCATCACCGAACCCTTCACCCGGATGCTCTGGGGCATCACCACGGAACAGGTCCAGCAGTGGCTGGGCGCAGGCGAGGCCGTCGAAGGCGGCGGCCTGCGCGGCATGGCCGCCTCGCCCGGCGTCGTGGAAGGCCTGGCCCGCGTGGTCACCGATGCGGACCAGCTCTCCGAGGTGCAACAGGGCGAGATCCTGGTCGCCACGGTCACCGCGCCGTCCTGGGGCCCGATCTTCGGCAAGATCAAGGCCACGGTCACGGACATTGGCGGCATGATGAGCCACGCGGCCATCGTGTGCCGCGAGTACGGCCTCCCGGCCGTGACCGGCACCGGCTCGGCGTCCACCACCATCAAGACCGGCCAGCGGCTGCGGGTGGACGGCACCAAGGGCACGGTCCAGATCCTCGACGCCGAAGACGAACTGGTCGTCGCAGGACCGGGCGCGCACAGTCACAGCCATGTCTGATGCATCGATGCCCCCTGCAGACGATGCAAGTTCGGGCCAAAGCGGCAACCCTGACCGCACCGTCCTGATCACCGGTGCCGCCGGCGGCCTGGGCCGGGCGTTCGCGCTCGGCTTCGGCCGCCGCGGCTACCGCGTTGCGGTGGCGGACGTGAACCTCGACGGCGCGGAGGAAACGGCCAAGCTGGTCCTGGACACCGGGGCCGACGCGGCATCCTTCCACGCCGACGTCACCAGCGTTGCCTCCACCGAGGCCCTCGCGAAAAGCTGCGCGGAATTCGGCAACGGGAGCATCGACGTCGTGCTTAACAACGCCGCGGTGTACGCGGGGGTGACCCGCAGCCCGTTCGAGGACATCGACCCGGCCGAATGGGACCTGGTGATGAACGTCAACCTCAAGGGCCCCTGGCTCGTCACCCGGGCCGCCAGCCCGTACCTGCCCGAGGGCGGGCGCGTCATCAACCTCTCCAGCGCCACGATCTTCAGCGGCTCGGAGCAGTGGCTGCACTACGTCGCCTCCAAGGGCGGCGTGGTGGCCCTGACCCGGGTGATGGCCAAGGAACTGGGCCGGCGGGGGATCACCGTCAACGCGATTGCCCCCGGTTTCACCCTCACCGAGGCCAGTTACGGGCTGATGGAGAACGCCGAGAACTACGGTGTGGACCGGGGCGCCATCAAGCGCGCCAGCCAGCCGGAGGACATTGTGGGCGCGGCGCTCTTCCTGGCCGGGCCGGACAGTTCCTACTACACCGGCCAGACCATGGTGGTCGACGGCGGCCGCCAGTTCATCTGACCGCCCCTTTTCACTCAACGTCCCGCTTTCAACCCCGAGTCCAACCCTAAGGAGGACCAATGCCAACGGTCCATTTCACCGACGCCGCAGGCGCTGTCCGCGACGTCCAGGGCAATCCCGGCGATTCCGTCATGGAGACCGCGGTGCGCAACGGCGTCCCCGGCATCGTGGCCGAATGCGGCGGATCGCTGTCCTGTGCCACCTGCCATGTGTTCGTCCGCGAGGACTGCCTCGCCCAGCTTCCGCCGATGGAGGACATGGAGGACGAGATGCTCTACGGCACCGCAGTGGACCGCGAGGACAACTCGCGGCTGTCCTGCCAGCTCCGGCTGACCGACGAGCTCGAACTGTTCGTCACCACGCCGGAAACCCAGGTGTAGCGATGGGCGCCCACACTGCCGAGCAGCCGGCTCCCGTTACGGACCACAGCGTCCCCACCCGCACGGGCCTGCTGATCATCGGCGCCAGCCAGTCCGGTGTCCAGCTCGCGGTTTCCCTCCGTGCGCTCGGCTTCGACGAGCACATCACCCTGCTCGGCGACGAGGACCACCGCCCCTACCAGCGCCCGGCCCTGTCCAAGGAGTTCCTGCAGGGCACGGTGGAGAGCGAATCCCTGATCTTCCGCTCCAACGAGTACTGGGCCGAACACAACGTGGACCTGGTCAAGGGCGAATACATCGTCAGGATCGACAAGGAGGCCGACGGCTCCGGCGTGGCGCACTCATCCTCCGGCAAGCAGTTCCCCTTCAAACGGCTGGCCCTCACCGTGGGCGCCCGCGCCCGGAAACTGGAGATCGAGGGCGGGGATCTTGACGGCGTGCTCTACTTGCGAAACGCTGACGACGCCCTGGCGCTCAAGGCCAGGGTGGGGGACGCGCAGGACGTTGTGGTGATCGGCGGCGGGTTCATCGGCCTCGAAGCTGCGTCCAGCCTGCAGAAGATGGGCAAGAACGTCACAGTGCTGGAGTTCGGCCCCCGGCTCGTTGGCCGGGCCGTGGGTGAGGAAACCGCCGAGTATTTCCTGCAGGCACACCGGTCCCGGGGCCTGGACATCCGGCTGAATACCAGCGCCAGGCGCTTCACCGGGGCCGACGGCGGAACTTCAGTTGCCGCCGTCGAACTCCAGGACGGCACTGTGCTGCCCGCGCAGATAGTGCTGGTGGGCATCGGCGTCATCCCCAACACCCAACTCGCCGAACAGCTCGGCCTGACCGTGGACAACGGGATCGTCGTGGACCGCTTCGCGCTGGCCTCGGACGGCACCACGGTGGCGATCGGAGACTGCGCCAATATGCCCAACCCCGTGCCCGGCTCGGAACCCGGCGAGCGGATCCGGCTGGAGAGCGTCAACAACGCCATCGAACACGCCAAGGTGGCCGCCTACTCACTCACCGGCCGGCGGGAAGAATACGCCGGCATCCCGTGGTTCTGGTCCAACCAGGCCGACCTCAAACTCCAGATCGCCGGACTCTGCAACGGCTATGACCGGACCGTGCTGCGGCGGGACGAGGAACGCGGGAAATTCAGCGTCCTTTACTACCGCCAGGGCCAGGTCATCGCCGCGGACTGCGTCAATGCGCCGCTGGACTTCATGGCCGTGAAAAACGCCCTGGCCAAGGGGCAGAACATCCCCGCCGACGCCGCCGCGGACCCGGCCACCCCCCTCAAAACGATCACCACGGACAGCTAGCCAGCCGGCCGGCCCACCCGAAGGAGCATTATGACCACCCCCAAGACCCCGGTTGCCGACCCCGGCACCGCGAGCCAGGATTCCCTCGACATCGTGTCCGGCGACCCGGCAGCAGACAATCCGGCGGCAGGCAGTCCCGCTGCTGCCCGCTTTGCCGCCGCGTACCCGGTCCGCCCCGTGCCGGCACCGGGACCGGTGGACACCGCCCCGATCGCCACGACACCGGCAGCGCTCCAGGAACTTGACGGGCTCTGGAAAGCCGTGGTGCACGAGACCCGCACCCGCGGCAACGACATCCACCTGCCGATCTCCCTCGCTTTCGCCGAGCGGCTCTGCCGCGCCTACCCCGAGGCCGACGCCGAGCTGGTCCGGGTGGCCACGTTGCTGCACGACACCGGCTGGGCCCATGTAGATGAATCCCGCATTATCTCCGAGGGCTTTGCGGGGGACTGGCGCAAGGCCGCCATCCGCTTCGAACACGAGAAGCAGGGCTGCGACGTCGCCCGCCGGGTGCTGCCGGGCCTGGGCTATTCCGAGGCATTCATTGAGCGCGTCTGCGAGATTATCGACGGCCACGACACCCGCCCGGTGGCACAGTCGCTGGAGGACGCACTGATGCGCGACGCCGACCGGCTGTGGCGCTTCGACCAGGCGGGGATTGCCCTGGCCTCCTCCTGGTTCAAGATGGACCCGGCCACCTACACGGACCGCCTAACCGCGGAAATCGTGCCCGAGCTCATCACCCAGGCCGCCCACGACATGGCGGCGGCCGATCTGAACCGCTCCACCGCTCTGCTCAAGACGGCAGTGATCCGATGACCGCGGCCACGCACGACGCTCCCGCTGTGGCCGCCCGTGCCGGGCTCAAGTTGCCGTATACGCACGTGGAGGACATCTTCGTCGACGGTGCCTGGACCCCGGCACGCGGCACCGGCCGCAACCCGGTCACCGATCCCGCCACGGGCGAGGTCTGGGGCTCCGTTCCGGACGGATCCCCTGAAGACGTCGACGCCGCCGTCGGCTCCGCCCGCGGGGCTTTCGACGACGGCATGTGGCCGCGGCTGACGCCGTCTGAGCGGGCGGCGTACCTGCTGCGCATCGCCGAGGAAGTGGAGAAGCGCGCCGAGGAGCTCTCGCTGACGAACACCCGGGAGAACGGCTCGCCGGTCTCGGAATCCGCGGGGGCCGCGGCCAACGCCGCGGGCATCTTCCGGTACTTCGCCACCCTCGCCGGTTACCTTGAACGCGAGGACGTGCGGGCTTTCCCCCAGGGCGGCGGCGAGTCCGTGGTCCGACGCGAACCAATCGGTGTGTGCGCGCTGATCGCGCCCTGGAACTTCCCGATCAACCTCGTCGTGATCAAGCTGGCTCCGGCGCTGCTGGCCGGCTGTACCGTGGTGATCAAGCCGGCGTCGCCAACGCCGCTCTCGCTCCGGGTGATCATCGACGCCGTGGCCGCGGCCGGCGTCCCGGCCGGCGTCGTCAACCTGGTGACCGGCTCCGGCCGGCTGGGGGACTCCCTGGTGAAGCACCCGGGCGTGGACAAGGTCGCCTTCACCGGTTCCACCCCGGTCGGCCGGAAGATCGCGGCGGCCTGCGGTGAACTGCTGCGCCCTGTCACGCTGGAGTTGGGCGGAAAGTCAAGCGCGATCGTGCTGCCGGACGCGGACCTGGACGCGATGTCCAAGGTGCTGATCCGGTCCTCGATGCGCAACACCGGGCAGACCTGCTACATCTCCACCCGGATCCTGGCCCCCGCCAGCCGTTACGAGGAAGTGGTGGACATGGTCACCAGCACCATCGCCGCCGGCAAGCAGGGAGATCCGCTGGATCCGGATACGGTCTTCGGCCCGTGCGCCACCGAGTCGCAGTATAGGACCGTGCTGGAGTACGTGGAATCGGGTCTGGCCGAAGGCGCCCGCGCCACCACCGGCGGACGTGCGGCGTCACTGGGAGGCGGACTCGAAGGCGGGTACTTCGTGGAACCGACCGTGTTCGCCGACGTCACCCCGGACATGCGGATCTCCCGGGAGGAGATTTTCGGCCCGGTCATCTGCATCCTGAAGTACAACGACGCCGGCGGCAGCGCTGATGAGGCCGTGGAGTTGGCGAACAACACCGAGTTCGGTCTGGGCGGACTGGTGTTCGGCGCAGACCCGGAAGCGGCGCTGGCCGTGGCGGACCGGATGGACACCGGCTCGGTAGGCATCAACTTTTTCGCCTCCAACCACGCCGCGCCCTTCGGCGGACGTCACGATTCCGGCCTCGGCACCGAGTACGGCGTCGAGGGCCTCAACGCCTACCTGAGCTACAAATCCATTCACCGGAAGGTGTAGGAGGGCAGGGGGGTCAGGTTTCATTCAGCCGGGCCGGGGATAATTAGTCGAGGCGCGGCGCCCGGGCTCACCGCTGGCGCGCGGAAACGAAATCATCCAGAGGGAACTGCGGAGGTCATTTGGCGTTGCTAGTTGATGGAACAGTCGGGACGGCTGCCGGGCAAAGTGCCGGGCAGACCGCCCGGCAAAGTGCCGGGCGGCAAAGGCTGGACGGATTGGACGCGCTCCGCGGTGCGGCCGTCGGTGCGGTGCTGTTGGGACATTCGTGGCCGGGTGTATTTCAAGGTGCCGGCATTGTCGGCGTGATCGTCTTCTTCGTCCTGAGCGGCTACTTGATAACAGGAGTGCTGCTGAGGGACATCGAACGGTACCGCAAAGTCCGTTACGGCCGTTTCTATGCGCACCGGGCGTTCCGGCTGTTACCCGCGCTCATCGCCTTCCTTGGCGTCTACGCCATCGTTGAATTGACAGCTGATGTCCTGGGGGATCGATCGAAGGGCATCATCGGCTATACCCTCCTCGCCGGTTTCGGCTACCTGAAAGACCTGCCGCTGCCTTTTGACGTGAGCATGGCAATCGGACCGCTCTGGACGCTGGCGGTGGAGGAACAGTTTTACCTGATCTGGCCGGCACTGCTGGTGCTTGCGCTGCGGAGGAACCGCCAAGGACAGCTGGTCGGCTGGTCTGCAGCCGTGGTCTTCTCCCTGATGACGGCGAGCGTCCTGGCCATGCTGATCCTGGCTCCGCACCTTCACTCCCTCGTGTACGCCCTTCCCACGACGTGGGGCCTCGGGCTGATCATCGGCTCGGCACTGCGCCTCTACAGGGTCCGGATGTTCAGCTGGTTCTCGGGCCGGCGGCCCAGGCGGCTGGCCTTGCTGGGTGCTGTCCTTGTCCTCGCAGCCCTGGTGTTCTTTCCCAGGGCCAACGAGTCGCCGGCCTTCTTCTTTGTCGGAGGTCCGCTGGCCATGGCTGTCGCGGCCGTGCTGGTGGTGCTGGCCGCCTCCCGTTCGCAAGTGATGCCCCGGTGGACGCGCCCGCTGCAGATGCTTGGCACTGTTTCCTACGCGGCGTACCTCTGGAACTATGTGGTCATTCTCTGGCTCAACGGCGGATCCACAGCCGACTTGCCGCCGCTGGTAGCAGTGTCGGCAATCCTGCTGACACTGCTTGTGGCGGTCATCAGCTGGTGCACGGTCGAAAAGCTGGGGCGCGCGGGGCGCGACCGCTTCGACAGGTACTGCGCGGCCAGGGCCGGCGCGGGGTCCCGATGAGGTCACATCGAGTACGTCGCCGGGGCGCAGTGGTGCAGCGGGGAGTGGCCGGCAGGCCTGGCCGACGCGGCACTCTGGCCCGTCTTGTACCGGCCAGCCCCGTCCTTGGAAACAGGTGCAGGGAGTAGGGTTTGCCATAGTCGACGAAGGAGTCAACATGAGCTACAAGTACCGAACCGTCCGGGTTCGCGGTACCGAACTGATAGGAACAATTGCCCGGAAGCACGGCGGTGCGCCCGAAATTTACGAAACGTCCAAGGACGCAAGCACATCGGTGGTTCCGGTGTTCTTTGAGGCGACGGGCGAGGTCCGCTTTTTTGACCGGTCAATGCTGGAGGACGTCGTAACGCCGGCCGGCTAGCCGCGAACGCCGGGCGGATAAGCCAGAGTGGACGCCGGGCGGATAAGCCAGAGTGGACGCCGGGCGGATAAGCCAGAGTGGACGCCGGGCGGATAAGCCAGAGTGGACGCCGGCCGGGGTGCCGAGCATGATGAAGCCGTGACTTCTGATGACTCAGCCAGCGTCGAGGTGCCACGCCGGGCAACTCCGGCCGATGCAGCGACTGTGGCCCAAATGCTCCACGATTTCAACACCGAGTTCGGGGCGCCCACCCCGGGCACTGACGAACTGGCGTCGCGGCTTTCCCACTTGTTGGCGGGGGAGGACGTGGTGGTGCTGCTCGCCGGCGAGCCGCCAACCGGGCTTGCGGTGCTGAGTTTCCGGCCAAATGTCTGGTACCCGGGGCCGGTCGCAATCCTGGACGAACTCTACGTCCGTCCGGGCCGGCGGGGGCATCGCCTGGGCAGCGCCCTGCTCGCCGCCTCATGCGGGCTGGTCCGGAGCCGGGGCGGTGCATTGCTCGAAATCAATGTCGACGGCGAGGACACGGACGCCCGCCGGTTCTATGAGGCCCGCGGGTTCACAAACACCGAACCAAACGGCACGGAGCCAATGCTGTATTACTACCGGGAGCTCTGAATAGCAGCCCCCGGGCGCCCCTCCGATTCTCAACGGAGCGTTTCCGTGTGAGGATCAGGTATGTCCCATCGCCTGATGCTGCTCGACACCGCGTCGCTGTACTTCCGCGCCTTCTACGGGGTGCCCGACACGATCCGCCGCGCCGACGGCACGCCGGTGAACGCCGTACGCGGCCTGCTGGACATGATCGCGCGGCTCACCACGGATTACGAAGCGACGCATCTCATTGCCTGTTGGGACGACGACTGGCGTCCGCAGTGGCGGGTGGACCTCATTCCCAGCTACAAGTCGCACCGGGTCGCGGAGGTTGTGGCCGGTGCGCCCGACATCGAAGTCGTGCCGGACGCGCTGGAGACGCAGATCCCGATGATCCGACGCGTGCTGGAGCTCGCCGGTATCGCCGTCGTGGGGGCTACTGAACATGAGGCCGACGACGTCGTTGGCACCTATGCCAGCCAGGCCGGCTTGCCGGTGGACGTGGTCACGGGCGACCGCGATCTGTTCCAGGTCGTCAGCGACGACCGCGGCGTGCGCGTGATCTACACCGCGCGCGGCATGAAGAACCTTGAAGTGGTCACTGACGCGGTAATCGTCGGCAAGTACCGTGTGCTGCCCGAGCAGTACGCCGATTACGCCATCCTCCGGGGCGACACCTCCGACGGCCTGCCGGGCGTCGCCGGCATCGGTGAGAAGACCGCCGCGTCACTGCTCGGGGAGTACGGCACTCTCGCGATGCTGCTCGAAGCGGCCACGGACCCGGGCAGCGGGTTGTCCGCATCGGTGCGGTCGAAGCTCGCTGCGGCAACGGACTACCTCGAAGTCGCACCCGCCGTCGTGAATGTCGTGCGGGACCTTTCCCTGCCGACGCTTGAAGAGGCGGGCGCCCAACTGGACCCGGTGGCCGGTGACTCGCGCGCCGAACTGGAGCGTCTTGCCTCCGAATGGAACCTCGGAGGTTCGGTCAAGCGGCTCCTCGAAGCGCTCGACCGCCGCGACTAAAGAACTCGGCGACCGGGGACAATGGAAGCAAAGCCAACGAAACGAGAACACGATGACCACGCTCAAAGAACGCCTCCACGGCGACGTTGTAACCCACATGAAAGACCGGAACAAGGTGGCGCTCACCACGGTGCGCAATGTCCTCGGCGAGATCGAAACACGCGAGAAGTCCGGCAAGACTCCGATCGAACTCGACGACGCCCAGGTAACCGGCCTGCTCCAGAAGGAAGCAGCCAAACGCCGGGACACGGCGAAGATCTACACGGAAGCCGGTGAAACCGACCGCGCCGCGGCGGAAATCGCCGAAGCCGAGGTCATCGAGGCCTACCTGCCCAAGGCCCTGACACGGGACGAGGTGGAAGCCATTGTCGACGAGACAATCGCCGGGCTCAAGGCCGACGGCCAGGAGCCGTCCATCAGGCAGATGGGCGCCGTGATGAAGCCGGTCACTGCCAAGGTCGCGGGACGGTTTGACGGCAAGACTGTCAGCGAAATCGTTCGGAGCCGTCTGGCCTAGCGCCGCCGGGCAGTCTGTCCCTGGTCCCAACGTGTTTGCTCTGGTGCGCACAGACTAACCGGACGAGAATGGGCACGTGCTCCTGCCTCGCCCCGGCGGGGACGTCAACGCGATGAGCCCCGCCGCCCGAAAGATTCAGCGCATCTATCTCACACTGACGCTGGGCAATACCGTTGCGGCCTCCTTCATCTGGGGCATCAACACGCTTTTCCTGTTGGATGCCGGGCTCAGCAACCTCGAGGCCTTTGCCGCAAATGCTTTCTTCACGGCGGGCATGGTGCTCTTCGAGGTGCCCACAGGAGTGGTCGCCGACGGCTGGGGGCGCCGTGTTTCATTCCTGCTCGGCACCGTGACCCTGGCCGTATCGACCTACTTCTACTACGTTCTCTGGCAGCTTTCCGCCCCCTTCTGGTGGTGGGCGCTGGTATCGGTCCTGCTCGGGCTGGGCTTCACCTTCTTCTCGGGGGCGGTGGAGGCCTGGCTGGTCGACGCATTGCGTTTCTCGGGCTATGAAGGCGGGTTGGAGGCGGTGCTCGGGCGCGGGGTGATGGTGTCCGGCATCGCGATGCTTGTCGGTTCGGTGGCCGGTGGCGTCATTGCGCAGGTCACCAATCTCGGCGTTCCGTTCCTGATCCGCACAGGCGTGCTGCTGGCGATGTTCGTCGTCGCGTTCCGGCTCATGCACGACGTCGGGTTCACGCCTGAGCGTTCGGCCCGCCCGTTGCAGGCGGTCCGTACCGTATTGGCCTCCTCCGTGGAGAACGGTTTGAAGAACCCGCCGGTGCGATACGTGATGCTGGCCGCACCATTCAGCGCCGGAGTCGGGATCTATGTGTTCTACGCCCTGCAGCCTTACCTCCTCGAGCTCTTCGGCGACCGGACGGCATACTCCGTGGCGGGGCTGGCGGCGGCAGTCGTGGCCGGAGCCGAGGTTCTCGGCGGTTGGTTGGCCCCCCGGATCCGGCGTCTTGTTCGCAAGCGCACCACCATATTGGTCATCAGCGTGGGAGTCGCCGCACTGATTTTGGTGGTGCTCGGGTTCACCCGGGCGTTTTGGGCGGCGCTCGCGCTGCTGACACTCTGGGCAGTGGTCGATGCCGCGGGCGTCCCCGTGAGGCAGGCCTACCTCAACGACATGATCGCCTCGAAACAGCGGGCAACCGTGCTGAGTTTCGACTCACTCATCGGCTCAAGCGGTGGAGTGGTGGTGCAGCCGCTGCTCGGCCGCGCAGCCGATGCCTACGGCTACGCTGCCTCTCTGGCGATCGGCGGTGTGATCCAGCTGATTTCGGTGCCCTTCCTGTTGGCGAGCCGCCGGCAGGGGCCCCCGGCCGATCTGGCCAACGCCCCAGTAAACGCGGACGAGTTGTGAACGCGGAGGGGTTCCCGCCCGCCTTCCACGCAGACACTTAGTGTTGAGTGTCACTCCGTGCGGGAGTAACGTGACCATCACCCCACTCCGCACCATCCTGACTCGGGAGTAACCATGCCTAAGGTGAGACGTCGAATTGCCGCCATCACGGCGGCCCTGGCCATGAGCGTGACGGGCGGCGCCGTCACGAGTCCCGCGATTGCCGATCCGACGGAGATAAAGAAGGAGCCCACCGCCACGGGCTACGGCGGCGCGGTCAGCACAGTCGACCCCGAGGCCTCCGCGGCAGCGATCGAGGTTCTCCGCAACGGCGGCAACGCGGCGGACGCCGCCGTCGCCGCGGCCGCAACCCTGGGCGTGACAGAGCCGTACAGCGCCGGGATCGGCGGGGGCGGCTACTTCGTCTTCTACGACGCCAAGACCGGCGAAGTGTCCACCATCGACGGCCGCGAAACCGCGCCGGCAGCGATGCCTGGCAATGCGTTCATCGACCCCGCGACAGGCGAGCCCTACAAGTTCACGCCCGAGCTCGTCACGAGCGGCGTTTCGGTGGGCGTGCCCGGGACCCCGGCCACCTGGGAGCGCGCGCTCGAGCGCTGGGGCACGCTGGACTTGGGTGACGCCCTGAATCCTGCCATCAAGGTCGCAACCCGCGGCTTTGTGGTGGACGAGACGTTCCGCCAGCAGACCCTGGACAACAAGAACCGATTTGCAGCTTTCACATCGACCAGCGACCTGTTCCTCCCGGGCGGCGACGCACCCGCCGTCGGCAGTGTCTTCAAGAACCCCGATCTTGCCGAAACCTACGGCCTCCTTGCTGAGGAAGGCACGGACGGTTTCTACCGCGGACCGCTCGCGGAGGAGATCGTCACCACCGTGAAGGCCCCGCCGAAGACGGCCACAACGACGCTGCCTGTTCCGGTCGGTTTCATGGAGACGGAGGACCTGGCAGCCTATGAGGCCCTGGACCAGGACCCCACGCACGTGGAGTACCGGGGACTGGACGTGTACGGTATGGCGCCGTCGAGCAGCGGCGGCACCACCGTGGGCGAGGCATTGAATATCCTGGAGACGTTCGGCCCTTCCGAAATGCGCAAGCCCAACCGCCAGAACCCTGGTGCCTTGCACCCTTACCTTGAGGCGAGTGCGCTCGCGTTTGCGGACCGGGGAAAGTACGTGGGTGACCCTGCACTCGTGGATGTTCCTACCGAAGAGCTCACGGACCCGGTGTTCGGCAAGGAACGCGCCTGCCAGGTAAACCTGGACAAGGCGGCCGTGAAGCCCGTCGCAGCGGGGGATATCTCGTCGTACGACGGCGCGTGCCCGGCCGCCGCTGCGGCGCCCGCCGACGAGAAGGACACTGAGAATATCTCGACCACGAACATGACGGTCGCCGACAAGTGGGGCAACGTGGTGGAGTACACGCTCACCATCGAGCAGACCGGCGGCTCCGGAATCGTGGTGCCCGGCCGCGGGTTCCTGCTCAACAACGAGCTGACCGATTTCTCCACGGTGTACAACGAGGAGGATCCGAACCGGATCCAGCCGGGGAAGCGCCCGCGCTCCTCGATGTCGCCCACGATCATCCTGAAAGACGGTGATCCGTTCCTGGCCCTCGGTTCGCCTGGTGGATCAACCATCATCACCACGGTCCTGCAGACCATCCTGAACCGGGTGGACCTGCGCATGAGTATCTCTGATGCGATCGCTGCGCCGCGTGCAGCACAGCGCAACACTGCCAACGTCACCGCTGAGCCGGCGTTTATCGACGAATACGGTGCTGGCCTGACCGCTCTCGGTCACAAGCTGGTCCCGGCGGGTGATGCGTTCACCTCGGCAGCGGAGATTGGCGCGGCCACCGCCATTGAATTCAGGCCCGACGGTCGTATGATCGCCGCGGCTGAGCCCGTGCGGCGCGGCGGCGGCTCCGCGATGGTGGTGAAACCGCGGCGCTGACTGCGGTTATTCCGGAGGACGACGGCGTAAGTGACTTCCGTCGTCGTCCTCCACTGCCTTGCTATATCCCGGAGGGGCAACAGCGGCCATAATGGCGGTATGCACGCTGGGCAGGCCCCAGGGGCGGCCGTTGAAAAAGCCGCGAGAAGGCCTCCCCGGCGCCGTCCCGGCCCATCGAAAACAGCCGGGAGCCGGCGGGAGCCGGCATAGCCGCCTCGCAGGCGCCGCCTCCGGGGCGGGCATCTCGATCGCTTCAAAATCAGGAGATTTCGACATGCTCAAGGAACGTGAAATCGCCGCGGTCCTCCCTGCCAAGGACATCGCCCGGGCACGTGGCTTCTATCGTGACGTTGTGGGGCTGGACGACCCGGAGGTCATGGACGACGAAAATGTGATGTACCGCTGCGGCAATGGAACAACTTTCCTGCTGTACCAGACGGACAACGCGGGCACCGCAAAGAACACCCAGATGGGTTGGATGACGGACAACATTGAAGCCGAGGTCGAAGAACTGCGGGGACGCGGCGCCACTTTCGAGGAGTACGACTTCCCCGGCCTGAAGACTGAAAACGGCATCGCAACCAACGCCGTAGGCAAAGCCGCGTGGTTCCTGGATACGGAGGGCAATATCCTCAACATTTTCCAACGCGCATAACCGAAGCGGTGGCCCCCGACATGCCAATGCGGGGCCACCCGTGTGTTCACCCTCGTACAGCCTGTGACGATAGCCTGACAACAGTGACCGCACGCTGCCTACGCCGAAGGATCCGTACATGCGCCTCGCCATTTTGGACGATTACCAGTCTGTCGCACGGGATTACGCGCCCTGGGAGCAGCTTGCGGCCGACGGCGTCGACGTCACCTTCTTCACAGAGCCGTTTCCGGACGACGCGAGCACCGCGGCCAGCCTGCGCGGCGTGGACATCATCATTGCCATGCGCGAACGGACTGCCTTCGGCCGGGAGCGCCTGGCCAAACTGCCTGACCTGAAACTGCTGGTGACCACCGGAATGGCGAACCAGTCCATCGACCTGAGGGCGGCGGAGGAGCTAGGCATCGTGGTGTGCGGGACCGGCGGCTCCCCGACTGCGGCACCGGAACTGACGTGGGGACTGCTTCTGGCGCTTGCCCGCAGCATTTCGTTTGAAGACCGGAACCTGCGGGAAGGCCGTTGGCAATCCACCGTCGGCTTTGAGCTTGCCGGCAAGACCCTGGGAGTGCTGGGCCTGGGCAAAATCGGCCGCCGAGTTGCCGCGTACGGCCAGGCGTTCGGCATGGACGTCATCGCGTGGAGTCCCAACCTCACCGGCGAGGCCGCCGCACAGGCCGGCGTTCGCAAAGTCAGCAAGGAGGAACTCTTCCGTGACTCGGACGTGGTCTCGGTGCATGTGCGGCTCTCGGAACGCTCCCGGGGCGTGGTGGGCGAAGAGGAGCTCCGCCTCCTGGGGCCGCGGGGTGTGCTGGTCAACACCTCCCGCGGACCTCTGGTCGATGAAGATTCCCTCATCCGCGCACTGAACGAAGGCTGGATCGGCGGAGCCGCCTTGGACGTCTTCAACGTGGAACCCCTGCCCGCAGGCCACCGCCTATTGTCCGCACCACGGACCGTCCTGACGCCGCACCTGGGCTACGTCACGGAGCAAAGCTACCGGGAGTTCTACGGCGGCGCCTTCGAAGATGTTCAGGCCTGGCTCCGCGGAGCTCCGATCCGGCTGCTGACGGCTGCTCCCGCTGACGGCTGATCCGCGCCCGGCAGCTACAGGAGGGCCGCGCCGATGTCCTGGCCGATCCGGCGGAGCAGCGCTGCGGAGAGTGCCGGGTCCTTGGAGGAGTCCTGGGCGGTGTACTCGGCCAGGGTGTAGACCCCGGCCAGGGCCATTTCCGGCCACCGCTCCCGGGGGAGGAGGGAACGGCCGGCGACGGCAATGATCGGCAGGGTTCCTGACCGCCCGGCGGCCGATGCGGTGGAAGAGCGGCACTCCGAGGTCCTTCTCCAGGCCGGCGATGGTCTGGGACAGCGACGGCTGGGCGATCTACAGATGCTCTGCTGCGCGGTTGAACCCGTCGGGGTCAACAACGGCCAGGAAATACTTCAGCTTTCGTGTGTCCACTCCGGCCCTTTCGCGAATTTGGTCCTGACAGCCTACGCCCGTGACAATCGACCATGCCGTATCCGCAGCTCAGGCTTAATGCCGATGCTCTCGAAAACAATATCCGCGTCATGGCGTCCTGGTGCCGGGAACGTCAGGTGGACCTTGCCCCGCATGTCAAGACCACCATGTCTGCACCGATCATCAGCCGCCAGATGGCAGCCGGGGCCGTGGGGGTAACGGTCGCCACAGTGGACCAGGTCGCTTCTGCGCTGGGCTGGGGACACCGGCACGTCCTCATCGCCAACGAGGTCGTCGACCGGTACGGCCTGGCACGGATCCGCGGCTGGCTGGGGGAGGACTCCGGACGGGAAATCCGCTGCTTCGTGGACTCCGATGCCGGTGTCAACGCCGCCGCCGAGGTATTCGGCGCCGAGGGGGTGGCCCTTGAGGTGCTGATCGACGTCGGGACGCCGGGCGGACGCACGGGAGTCCGCAGCCTCCAGGAGGCGGTTAAGCTTGCCGGGCTGGTCCATGCCGCGCCCGGCCTCAGGCTCGTTGGAGTCGCCGGGTACGAAGGCGTCGTGCCCAACAGCAGGGCAGAAGGGACGGTCGCGGCCGTTGACCGGCACTGCCGGCTGGTGCGGGATGTCTACCTGGAAGTCGCGCCGTGGTTTGAGACGTCAGCCCCGGTCTACTCGATGGGCGGGTCCGCTTTCCCGGACCGCGTGGCGGAATACCTCCCGGACGGCGGCCAGGTGCCCGGAACAAGGCGGGTCCTCCGTTCGGGTTGCTACGTCACCCACGACCACGGCACGTACGCCGGCGTCAGCCCGGTGCCCGGACTGGCGCCGGCGCTGACAGTCCGCGCCGTTGTGCTCTCCACCCCCGAAGACGGGATCGCCGTCGTCGGTGCCGGCAAGCGGGACCTGCCCTACGACGCCGGATTGCCGGTGGTCCTGTCGGTCCACACCGCTGACGGCACCCCGAGGGCCGGGGCGGCCGCCGTTGTGCGCAACCTCTTCGACCATCACACCGTCCTCACCGGGGTGAACGGACTGGAGGTCACGGATGTGGTGGACTTCGGGATATCCCACCCCTGCTCCGCGTTCGACCGCTGGCCCGAATACGTCGTCACCGACGGCACCGGACGGGACGTGGATGTGTGGCACACGGATTTCCACCGGTCTTCGCTGGTGGCGCCAAAACGGTGAGGCACACCGGGCGTCGGAATAATCCGCCGGGGATCAGGCGGCGCTAAGCCCGCCCAGGTTCCGGTACTTTTCCAGCCGCCGCGGGAGCAGTTCGTTGATCGCGACGGAGGACAAGGTAGCGAGTTCGTATTCGATGGCCTGTCCCAGCCGCCGGCAGAACGCCCTCGCCTCCAGGGCAGCATCGCTGTGCCCCGCGTCCCCGCGTTCGTCCACGATGTGCTCGACCAGTCCGTTGGCGTACAGCGCGGCAACGTGGACGCCCTGTGCTTCGGCCATGGCCGGCGCGAAATCGGTGCTGCGGTGGACGATGGCGCTGGCGCCTTCAGGCGGCAGCGGGGACAGCCAGGCATGCTGGGCGGCGACGGTGCGGTCCGCGGGCAGGAGGGCCAGCGCCCCGCCGCCGGCACCCTGGCCCAGCAGGACCGAGACGGTGGGGGAGTTCAGCCCGATCATGTCATGCAGGGACCGGGCAATCTCGCCGGCCAGGCCGCCTTCCTCGGCTTCCTTGGAGAGCGCCGCGCCGCCGGTGTCAATGACTGTCAGCAGCGGCAAGCCCAGTTCCTCGGCCAGCCGCATGCCTCGCCGGGCCTCACGGAGCGACGCCGGTCCCATCGCGGTCTGCTGCGACGGCCTGGGCCGGGTGTGGCCAATGACCACGCAGGACTCCTGGCCGAAGCGGGCCAGGGCAAGCTGCAGTCCGGGGTCCTTTTCCCCCTGCCCGGTGCCGTTGAGGGGGAGCACGTCGCGGGCGCCGTAGGCGAGCAGCTGCCGCAGGTCCGGCCGCCGCGGGTTTCGGGAGATTTCGATCGATTCCCAGGCGCGGGCGTCGGACGGTCTGACCGAAAGTGTCTTCGGCGGCTCAATCCGGGTGTGCGGGCCGGTGACCAAAATGCTGAGGGCACGGTCCACGACGTCGGACAGTTGCGAGGGAGGGACCACCGCGTCGATGAGGCCCTTGTCGAAAAGGTTTTCCGCCACCTGCACGTTCTCCGGAAACGGCGTGCCGTAGAGGGCCTCGTAGACCCGTGGTCCCAGGAAGCCGAGGAGGGCCCCGGGCTCGGCCACAGTGATGTGTCCGAGGGATCCCCAGGACGCCATGACCCCTCCGGTGGTGGGGTGCCTCAGGTACACGAGGTAGGGCAGGCCCGCCTGGCGGTGGGCGCGGACGGCGGCACTGATTTTCACCATGGACAGGAAGGCGATGGTTCCTTCCTGCATCCGGGTTCCGCCCGACGCCGGGCCCGCCAGGAGCGGCAGCCCTTCGCGGGTTGCCCGTTCGACGGCCGTGACGATGCGTTCCGCAGCGGCCTGGCCGATGGAACCGGCGAGGAACCGGAATTCGCTGACGATAGCGGCCACACGCCGGCCGCGGATGAGGCCTTCGCCGGTGAGGACGGATTCGTCCACGCCGGTTTTGGCACGCGCCGCCGCCAACTCCTGCCGGTATTCCGAACCGGGATCCGGGTCGGCCACCGGAGCGTCCCAGCTCCGGTAGGAGCCGGGATCCAGCACGGCGGTGATGAGCCCGGCGGCATCCAGGTGCCGGACTTTCTGTTCTGCGAGCATGTTCAGCGCCCTTCCTGTTCCGGGCCGGCCGGGGTACCTTTTGTGCCGGCGGGCTGCAGCCCAAGCCACTGCCGGATCTGCTCTCCGTCCTGGTCCAGCAGCGGGGGTGCGGTGTGCGTGGTGAGGGTCGTTTCTGCGGTGCCGGCGGCGCTGAAGAACCGCAGCGGCGGACCGGGCAGGCTGACGGTGCCCAGGATCTTGTGGTCGACGTCGATCACCAGGCCCTGCGAATGTACCTGCTCCCAGGCGTACACCTCGTCCAGGGTGCGGACCTTGCCGGCCGGGATACCGGCGTCGTTGAGTTTGGCGAGCAGCTCCCCGGCTTCGTAATCCGAGAATGCCTGTTCCACCTCTTCGATGACTTTCTCGCGGTTGCGCACCCGGTCCGCGTTGCTGGCGAATTCGGGGCGTGCTGAGTCGATTCCGAACGTGGAGGCGAACGTCTTCCACAGCTTTTCGCTGCCCACGCTGATCTGGACCCGTCCTTGCCGGCAGTGGAACAGTCCGTAGGGAGCGATGGAGGGGTGGTGGTTGCCCTGCGCCTTGGGGACCTCGCCAGCCACCGTGGCCCTGGTGCCCTGGAACGCGTGCACCCCGATAAGCGCGGCAAGCAGTGAGGTGCGGACGATCTGGCCCTGCCCGGTCCGTTCCCGCTGCAACAGGGCCGCCAGGGTTCCGAACGCGCCATACATGCCCGAGAGCAGATCGGCGATGGGAACACCCACCCTTTGGGGGTCGTCCGGCCCGGATCCGGTCAGGGACATCAGGCCGGCTTCACCCTGCAGGATCTGGTCGTAGCCGCTGCGCCGGGATTCCGGCCCGTCGTGTCCGAAGCCGGTGATGGACAGGATCACCAGTGCCGGGTTCAGCGCGTGCATTTCCGCGGCGGAGAAGCCCAGCCGGTCCAGGACGCCGGGGCGGAAGTTCTCGATGACGACGTCGGCGCGTTCCAGCAGTTCGCGCAGGACTGTCCGCCCGTCGTCGTTCTTCAGGTCCAGGGCGATGGATTCCTTGTTCCGGTTGCAGGACAGGAAATAGGTCGCCTGCGGATCGTCCTCCGGCCCGACGAAAGGCGGGCCCCAGCCGCGGGTGTCGTCCCCGGTGCCGGGGTTCTCCACCTTGATGACCCGGGCGCCGAGGTCAGCAAGCATCATGCCTGCGTGCGGGCCGGCCAGGGCGCGGCTCAGGTCCACCACGAGGTAGCCGGACAGCGGACCCTCTGCCTGGGGAGTGGATTCAGTGCTCTGCATGATGTTCCTTCTTTAGCTTGTAGGTACCTGGGGTGCTGCTCTTGGTCGCCGGCCGCTCATAGCCAGCCCGGGACCACCATGACCACCCAGGCGATGGCCGGTCCGACGGCGACGACGATGCCGCTATAGGCCAGGATCTGCTTGTAGAACCGGTCCTTATCCACGTCCTCGGGTGCGTTGGCCAGCACCAGGGCGCCGTTGGTGGAGAACGGTGAGACATCCACGATCGTGGAGGCCACCGCAAGGGCGGCGATGACCCCTACGGCGCCGATTTCCCCGGAGGCCAGGAACGGCACCGCCAGGGGAATGAGGGCCGCCAGGATGGCAGTGGAGGAGGCGAAAGCGGAAACAATGGCGCCGATGTAGCAGATCAGCAGGGCCGCGAGCAGCGGCATGCCCAGCTGGGCTACGCCGTCAGATACGAATTTGATGGTGCCGGCCTCTTCGAGGACGCCCACGAAGGTGAGCATGCCGCAGAGGAGCAGGACGGTGGACCAGCTGATCTTGTTGACGGCGCCCTTCTGGGCGTCGGGGGAAACCAGGGCAAGGACCATGGCGATGGTGATGGAGACGAATCCGACGTCCACCTTGAAGCCCAGCGAAATAACGGCCAGGGCGATCAGGCCGAGGATCGTCACGAGCTGGGGAACGGAGGCGCGGGCTGTTCCGGCTGGCTGGCCGGCGCTGGAAGAACCGTTGGCGGAGTGCTCACCGGAGCCTGACGTGCCTTTGGAGGAGACGCGGGCCGAGGAAATGTCGGTACCGGAACCCTGCAGGGTCACGCCGGCGGTGCGGGCTCCCACGCTCATGGCCATGCGCTTTTCGGCGACCTGCTCCACCAGCCTGCTGCCTGCTGAGGATCCGGACTTGGTGCCGCCGAGAACAAAGAACAGCACCAGTGCAATAGCCAGGTTGAAGAAGAAGCTCGCCAGGAAGATCGCCATGGGGCTGGCTTCCAGTTCCGTCTTGGCAATGATGCCGTTGACGGTGACGCCGTATACAGCGATGGGGGAGAAGCCGCCGGCCTGCGCGCCGTGAATCACCATCATGCCCATCATGAGCGGGTTGATTTTGTGCTTGGCCGCGAAGCTGAGCGCAATCGGCGCGATGATGGCGACTGCCGCGGGCGAAAGTGCGCCGACGGCCGTGATGACCGCGGTGATCGCGAACATGATCCACGGGATCAGGGCCACCTTGCTGCCGACCATCCGAACAGCGCCCCGGACCATCAGGTCGATGGTGCCGTTGTTCTGCGCTATGGCAAACAGGTAGGTGACGCCGACAATCGTCAGAAACAGACCGCCGGGGAAGTTGGCCAGGATGTCATTGGTGGACATCCCCAGCACAACCGAACCGAGCAGGAAGGCGCCGACGAAGGCCAGTGCGCCCATGTTGAGCGGGAGCACTGTGGCTAGCAGGAACATCACCGCCAGGATGATGATGGACAGGACGGGAGCGGACATCTTTGTTCCTCCGGATCGAGCGTTGGGAAATATGATTGGCTTAGTGGCCTAGCCTCCTAGACACTAGGTGTCTCTGTCAATAGTTCTCCGGTAGTCTTGTGATTTAGGACCTTCTCGAAAGGACGCAGATGGCTAAGCAGGCGGCAACCCGGCAGATTACCCGCGTTTCGCGGCCCCGGCTCTATGAGCAGCTCGTGGAGCAGCTCATGGACTTCATCGAGGCTGCCCAGCTGGGTCCCGGGGATACCTTGCCTGCAGAGCGCGAGCTGGCCGAGCGGTTGGGGGTTTCGCGTGCCACCCTGGCCCAGGCCTTGGTGGCACTGGAAGTCCTCGGCGTGATCGATGTCCAGCACGGTACCGGTGCAGTGCTGGTTTACCGTCCCAATGTCCCATCCGTGATCAAGGGGCTGCGCGAGCACCGCAACCGGCTGCCGGAGATCGTGGAGGCACGCAGCACCCTTGAGGTCAAGCTTGCTGAACTGGCAGCCGCGCGGCGCAGTAAAGAGGACATGAAGGCCATCGACAAGGCGCTTGATGTCATGGCCGAAGAGGTCGCCTCGGGCGGCCGGGGCGCGCATGGCGACGAACTGTTCCACCAGGCCGTGACCGCCGCCGCACACTCCGGAGTGCTGGCCCAGCTGATGACCTTCATCGCCGGAATGGTCCTGGAGACGCGGCTCGAGTCACTCGGGCAGCCGGGGCGCCCGGAGCAGTCCCTCGCCTCACACCGAAAAATCGCCGACGCTATCAGGGCCCGGGACTCAGCCGCGGCTGCCGAGGCAATGCTGGAGCACATCGACCTCGTCTCCGATGTGGCCCTTCTGAAGAACTCCTGAATCGCCCGTGGTCCGCCGCCGGCGCCACGGGGCCGGCCCACCGGCGTCCTCCTTTCACCCGCCAACCCCAGCTACCTGGCCGCGAAGCGGGACCACACCGCGCATACTTGAGCAGGCGGGCCGCGGCCTGCCGGGCCCCGGGTTCAGGATTCCGGCGTTCCAGGAGGCATTCCGGGCAGCAGCGACTGGCGGTTCCTGATCCGTGACGGGCCAAATTGAATCGGCAGCCTTTCAATGTCCCAGGATCCGCTGCCATACGCCGTCGGGCTGCCGACGGCAACGTGCGGCGTCCAGTGCGGGGACCTGTAGCCGAGGGCACGGGAGCTGAGGATGAAGTCATCGACGTTGTCCACCAGCAGCCCGTCCAGCAGTTCGTGTAGGGCCTGGACGAGACGTACCTGGTACTCGTGGACCTGCTCCGGCACACCCACTTCCAGGCCCGAGACGCGGCCGCCGCCGAGAGGGATCAGCCGGTCGGCAGTGCCGGAAAAAGCGTCCAGGACGGGCAAGCCATCCAGCCAGGCAACGGTGGCGCCGGTGGCTGCAGCAACGCTTGTCATGCCTTTGGTCCACTCGCAGATGTCCCGGGCGAAGTCTTCCAGAACCCCGAGGTGCAACAGCGTCAGATGCAGCCCCTTCTGCCTGCGAAGGGCGCGGACATAACGGGCGAGCCCCTCGTAGTCCGAGGGGCCGGACCCGACGCTGAGCACCGGCGCCTCTACTGTGATGCGCGGAACCGAGTTCATTCCGGATCCTCCCCACCAGGGTGGCTAATTGCTGTGGTTGCCATTATCCGCCGGGGCGGGCCTGCTTGCAGCTGAAGCCCCTCAGCCGGCGAGCGGGCGGAGGCCGTCCACGAGGGGAGTGGTAGGCCGCCCGGCCAGCCGTGCGAGGTCGCCGGTAGCGAGTGCCAGTGCGTCTTCGCGGATGTTGCCGTCCAGGGCGGCAAGGAACCCGGCTGTTGCCGGGTCAAGGCCGGCAGCCTCAAGCGTGCTGACGTGCTCGGCTGCACTTACCGAGCGATAAGTGACGGGGCGCCCGAGGACCGTGGAGAAGGCTAACGCGAGTTCCTCATAGGTCCAGGCATGGTCGCCGGACAGTTCGTAGGTGCTGTTGTCATGTCCGGTGGTGGTCAGGACGGCGGCGATGGCAGCAGCGTAGTCCGCGCGGGTGGCGCTTGCCACGCGGCCGTCCCCGGCGCTTCCGAGCAGTGTTCCGGTCTCGCGTGCGGCGAGCAGGGCGTCGGCGTAGTTCTCCGTGTACCACCCGTTACGCAAGAAGGTGAAGGGGAGTCCGCTGGCGCGGATGTACTCCTCGGTTTTGACGTGGTCCGGCGCCAGGATCACGGGCGTGGTGTCAGCCGCCAGGACGCTGGTGTACAGGATGCGGGCAACCTTGGCCCGCGCTGCCGCATCGATGACGTTCTCGTGCTGCGCCGCCCGGCTCTGGATGTCGTTGCCGGAAATCAACAGCAGGGTGTCGCCTTCGGTCAGCGCCGAGTCAACACTGGCCGGATCGTTGTAGTCCACGGCCGCGGTTTTGACGCCGTGCCCTGCCAACTCCGTGAGCTGGACGGCCGACCGGCCTGCAGCCATGATCTGCCCGGCCGGGACACCGCGGCGCAAAAGTTCCTCGACGACGAGCCGGCCCAGCTGGCCGGTGGCTCCTGCAATAACAATGGACATGCGTTTCTCCTTGGTTGCCGGGCACCCGATCGGTGCGCCTTCTGCAATGGCCAACCGCCCTCGAAAGGAAACAATTCCGTTGCCGGATGACGCACTTTGAAGTGCAATAGGCACCATTAGGTAAGTGTCGTTTCAGGGTGACCCGCACCGGCTAGAGATAATCGCCGGCCCTTTCGCGGGCGATCTCCAGCAGGGTGGAGTGAAAAGCGACCTCTGCCGGGGCGTAGACCTTGTCCTCGCGCTGTGCCAGCAGTACCCGGCGCAGCGGGGCGGCCTCACCCAGGCTCAGCACTTTTACGTCGGGATGCTGGAGGGCCACAGCAGTCTTAGGCACCATGGCCACGCCCATTCCCACGCTGACCATCGCCTGGGCCTCCTGGTAGTCGTTGGCCAAAAAAGCAATTTCCGGTTCGAACCCGGCGTCGTGGGCGGAACGCTGCAGCACCTCCACTACGGGGTGGGCCTCGGCGCGCACAATCCAGGACTCGTTGCGCAGGTCCTCCATGCTTACCTGCTCCCGGTCGGCGAGTCGGTGGCCGCGGGCCACCAGGATCACGGTGCTTTCCCGGAAGACTTCTGTTACCCGGATGGAATCGTCCCGGAACGGATTCCAGGGGTAGTCCCAGAGCAGACAGAGCCCCGTCACCCCGGACTGCAGATCTGCCACGAGTTCATCGAAGCGGGCGCTGCGCACAGAGAGGCTGATGGCAGGGTAGCGCTTCTTGAAAGTCCGGATGACGACGGGCAGGAATGATCCGGCAAGGGTTGGAAAAGTGCCAACGGTCAGGGACCCGCGCTTGAGGCCGGCTATCTGGCCGAGGTCGGACCGGGCCGCCTGCATCTGCCAGATGATCTTGCGGGCATGGCCGGCCAGCACCTGTCCGGCTTCGGTGGGCACGACCCCGCGGGACCGGCGGTTGAGCAGCGGCTGCCCCACCTCTTGTTCGAGCTTGCGCAACTGCTGGGAGACGGCTGAGGGCGTGTACATCATGAGCTCGGCCGCGGCGGTGATGGAGCCCTGCTCCACCACCTCCAGCAGTAGCGCCAGCCGCCTGATGTCGAACAATTCCTTACCGTCGTCGTTAAGCAACGCTTCACCCTTCTTAGATTTTGGTTCATTCCCTGCCGGAAGGCGCCCTTCACCCCGATAACCGGGTACCTTTCCTCGCATTAGGAGGCGGAAACGCGGGGCTCTAGCCCTATAAACCTGAATGATTTAAGTAATGCTACAGCCCTCTTCAAAAATCCAACATTGTCTAAAAGTGTGATCTGGCTCAATCTCTTTTCAGGCCCTCAACCAATATTTGAGGCACGAGGAGGAGTGGTAACAGCATGAAGATCGAAGCCCAATGGATGCGCGGAGGGACCAGCAAGTGCTGGGTTTTCGAAGCGGAGCATCTTCAGGAGTGCGGCACCAGCCTCGATGTGCTGTTGCCCAGGCTGTTCGGCAGCCCCGACCCGCGCCAAATTGACGGGGTCGGCGGGGCGACGTCGACCACCAGCAAAGCGGTGATTCTGCACCGGCCGGTCAGCGACGACGTCGATGTTGAGTACACCTTCGCCCAGGTGGGTATCGAAGAGGCCGCTGTGGACTGGGGCAGCAACTGCGGGAACGGCTCGGCGGTCGTGGGTCTGTACGCCATCGAGAAAGGGTGGGTGCTCCCCAACGGAGACGTCACCCGGATCGTCACCCGCAACACCAACACCAACCAAATCATCGTCCAGCGGGTGGCCACGCCTGCCGGCGCCCTGGCTTCCGTTCCGGAGGCACGGATGCCCGGCGTGCCCTTCCCCGGCCACGAGGTGGGGCTTGGCTTCCAGGACCCCGCCGGCAAGACCACCGGTGCACTGCTGCCGACCGGTGCGGCCTCTGACACCATCAACGTTGGCGGAACCCGCTGGACCGTGTCCATGGTTGACGCCGGAGCGCCTGTGGTGATGGTCCGCGCGGAGGAGCTGGGCCTGGACCCGGCCAGGTACGACAACTGGCGCGCCGCGGTGGAGCTCCAGTTGGTTACCCTGGAGCAAATCCGGAGGCAGGCGGCGGTGCGGATGGGCCTGGTCCCCACTGCAGCCGAGGCGGCCCGCGCAATCCCCAAGCTGGCCATCGTGGGCGCTCCTGCGCAGGCCGACCCCAGCTGCGACGCCAACGTCATGATGCTTTCCATGGGCAAGCCTCATCCGGCCCTGGCCATCACCGGCAGCATTGCCTTGACCCTGGCCGCCCGCACCACCGGCACCGTGCTGCACACCCTCACCGGCGGCACGGTGGCACCCACGCTCCGGCTGCGCACCCCTGCCGGGGTAATCGAAACGTGGAGCGAGGAGCACGACGGGCGCCTCCTCGTAGGCGTCGACCGCACGGCCCGCACCATTGCCACCACCACCATCCATCTCCCTGAGGTTCCCGGCAGCGAAGTCGCTGCCGCCCTCGCCGGAGCCACCCGCTAAAGGAGACCATTATGACCAAGACTGAGCACCGCACCGCTGTCGCTGCGGGCGAGACCCGGGGCAACGGTGCCCCCCGCCCAACCCATCGCCGCCGAATCGTACTGGTGGCGGCGGCCGTCGGGTTCGCGATACTGGCTTTGATTGCACTCGTGCTGGGTGGTGATATCTTCAACTCTTCGGCCACCCCGGAACCGGAGCACTCCATGACCGCTGTCCAGATCATCCCGCTCGTCATCCTCGTCATAATGTTCATCGTCGCCACCAAGTGGCCGCTGAACATCGGAGTGATGGGGCTGGTCGCTTCCTTCGGCGTGGGCTATTTCATGCTCGGGATGACGGACAAGCAGATCCTCGAGGAATTCCCCGCCAGCATCGTCCTGACGATCATCGGCGTCACCTACTTCTTCAGCATGGCCCAGCGGAACGGGACCATCGACATCATCGTCCAGAACTGCGTGCGCCTCGTCAGGGGCAAGACGATGCTGCTCCCTTGGGTGTTCTTCCTGATCGCGGCCGCGCTGACGTCGCTGGGCACCTTCTCGCCGGCCGCCGTCGCGCTGCTGGCACCGGCGGCCATCGGCTTCGCCTACGAGTCCCGCATCCATCCCGTGCTGATGGGCGCGTTCATCATCAACGGAGCCCATGCCGGCGGCTTTTCCCCGTTGTCCGTGGCCGGCGTCCTGGTGCACGACATCGCCCTCAAGAACGGGTTTCCCATCTCCCAGGGCGCACTCTTTACTGCCAGTTTCGCCCTGAATCTCATTCTCTCGGTCCTCACCATCGTCCTGTTCGCCCTCATCGGCCGGTTGCGCGACGGCGAAGGCGGCCAGCATGCCGACGTCGACACCGCCCGGACCAGCCGCCCTCGCGGACAGCAGATCCTCACGCTGCTCCTCATCGCGGTGATGCTCGTGTGCACCCTGGGCTTCCACATGCCGATCGGCTTTGTGGCGCTCTCCGCCGGACTCCTGCTGGCGCTGGTCAACATCAAAGAACATCAAACGTTCATCGGCGGCGTCTCCTGGTCCACAGTCCTGCTGGTGGCAGGCATGATCACCTACGTCTCACTGCTGCAGCACGTGGGCGTCATTGATACCCTCGCCGAGCAGGCCCTGGCGCTGGGCGCGCCGCTGCTGGTGGCGCTGGTCCTCTGCTACGTCATTGGCGTCGGCTCGGCCT
This sequence comes from Arthrobacter sp. PvP103, assembly GCF_017833075.1. Lineage (NCBI taxonomy): Bacteria > Bacillati > Actinomycetota > Actinomycetes > Micrococcales > Micrococcaceae > Arthrobacter > Arthrobacter sp. PvP103. Next base: position 4,598,626 of record NZ_JAFIBQ010000001.1, read on the forward strand.
TCGCCTCCTCCACGGCCTTGCTGACCGCGTTCAT